>NZ_JACHJO010000001.1:0-192275 GCF_014203695.1 Nocardiopsis algeriensis
CACCCTTGTTGTTCCTCCTCCCCGCGGTACCGTGTCGTATATTTTGACACCCAACCTGGGTACATTGTTCCACAACCCCATCGCACCCCCCCCCCGGGGGACGTGTGGGTGGGGGGCCCCGCTGTTGGGGGCCACCCCTCCCTCGGATGTCGGATCAGTGGTGCGGGTTGACCACGACCTCCACCCGCTGGAACTCCTTGAGGTCGGTGTAGCCGGAGGTGGCCATCGTGCGGCGCAGCGCGCCCATGAGGTTCATGGAGCCGTCGCTGGTGGCGGCGGGGCCGTGCAGGATCGACCTCAGGTCGCCGATGGTGCCCACCCGCACGCGCTCGCCGCGCGGCAGCTCGTGGTGGTGCGCCTCACTGCCCCAGTGGTAGCCGCCGCCGGGCGCCTCGGTGGCGCGGGCCAGCGGCGAGCCCACCATGACCGCGTCGGCACCGCAGGCCAGGGCCTTGGCGATGTCGCCGCTGGTGGTCATGCCGCCGTCGGCGATGACGTGCACGTAGCGGCCGCCCGACTCGTCGAGGTAGTCGCGGCGGGCGGCGGCCACGTCCCCGAGCGCGCTGGCCATCGGCACGGCCACGCCCAGGACGGGGCGGGTGGTGTGGCCCGAACCGCCGCCGAAGCCGACCAGGACACCCGCGGCGCCGGTGCGCATCAGGTGCAGGGCGGCCGTGTAGGTGGCGCAGCCGCCGACGACCACCGGCACGTCGAGGTCGTAGATGAACTGCTTGAGGTTGAGCGGCTCGGCACGCCCGGACACGTGCTCGGCCGACACCGTGGTGCCGCGGATGACGAAGATGTCCACGCCCGCGTCGACGACCGCCTTGTGGTACTGGGCGGTGCGCTGCGGGGACAGGCGGGCCGCGGTGACCAGGCCGGCGTCGCGGATCTGCTCGATCCGGCGGCCGATCAGCTCCTCCTGGATGGGCGCGGCGTAGATCTCCTGGAGCCTGCGGGTGGCCGAGGCGTCGTCGAGCTCGCGGATCTCCTCCAGCAGCGGCTCGGGGTCCTCGTAGCGGGTCCACAGGCCTTCGAGGTCGAGCACGCCCAGGCCGCCCAGCTCACCGATGGCCATGACCGTCTTCGGGGAGGCGACGCTGTCCATGGGACTGACCATCAGCGGCGTCTCGAACCGGTAGGCGTCGATCTGCCAGGCGATCGACACCTCCTCGGGATCCCGCGTCCGCCGGGCGGGCACGATGCCGATCTCATCGAGCTCGTAGGCCCGGCGTCCGTTCTTGCCCAGCCCGATCTCCACCTGAGACAACGCTTCGATCCCCTCTGACGTGCTGTGCCGGACGACCGACCGGCCCTTCTCCTGCCGCCGGAAGTCTATCGGCACACGGCCCCGCAGCCGGTCGGGCCGCCCGGGAGTCCCGGGCGGCCCGACCGTCGCCGGTGTCAGCGCGCGTTGTAGTTGGGCGCCTCGACCGTCATCTTGATGTCGTGCGGGTGGCTCTCGCGCAGGCCCGCGCTGGTGATGCGCATCAGCTGGCCCTTCTCGCGCAGCTCGTCCAGGGTGCGGGTGCCCGCGTACCACATGGACTGGTGGAGACCGCCGACGAGCTGGTGGGCGACGGCCTGCAGCGGGCCGCGGAAGGGCACCTGGCCCTCGATGCCCTCGGGGACGAGCTTGTCCTCGGCGGAGACGTCGGCCTGGGCGTAGCGGTCCTTGGAGAAGGAGCGGCCGCGCATCGCGCCGAGCGACCCCATGCCCCGGTAGGCCTTGAACTGCTTGCCGTTGATGAAGATGAGCTCTCCCGGGCTCTCCTCGACGCCGGCCAGGAGGCTGCCGAGCATCACGGTGCTGGCGCCGGCCACCACGGCCTTGGCGATCTCGCCGGAGTACTGGAGGCCGCCGTCGGCGATGAGCGGGACGTCGGCCGGACCGCAGGCCCGCGCCGCCTCGAAGATGGCGGTGACCTGCGGGGCACCCACGCCCGCGACCACGCGGGTGGTGCAGATCGAGCCCGGGCCCACGCCGACCTTGACGGCGTCGGCGCCGGCGTCGATGAGCATCTGGGCCCCGGCCCGCGTGGCGACGTTGCCGGCGACGATGTCGGCGCGGGAGTTGGCCTTGAGCTTGGCGACCATCTCGGCCATCCCGGCGGAGTGGCCGTGGGCGGTGTCCACCACGATGAAGTCGACCCCGGCCTCGACGAGGGCCTTGGCCCGCTCCTCCGCCTCGGCGCCCACGCCCACCGCGGCGCCGACCACGAGGCGGCCGTCGGCGTCCTTGGTGGCGTCGGGGTACTGCTCGCTCTTGGTGAAGTCCTTGACGGTGATGAGGCCGCGCAGGCGGTTGTCGGCGTCGATCAGCGGCAGTTTCTCGACCTTGTTGCGGCGCAGCAGGTCGAAGGCGTCGTCGCGGCTGACGCCGACCGGGGCGGTGACCAGGTTCTCGGTGGTCATGACGTCGCGCACCAGGCGGGTCGGGTCGTCCTCGAAGCGCATGTCGCGGTTGGTGACGATGCCCACGAGGCGCCCCTGGGCGTCGGTGACCGGCACACCGGAGATCCGGTAGTGGGCGCACAGCCGCTCGACGTCGGCGAGGGTGTTCTCGGGCGTACAGGTGACCGGGTCGGTGACCATCCCGGCCTCGGAGCGCTTGACCAGGTCGACCTGGGCGGCCTGGTCCTCGATCGAGAGGTTGCGGTGCAGGACGCCCGCACCGCCCTGGCGGGCCATGGCGACGGCCATCCGGGACTCGGTGACGGTGTCCATGGCCGCGGACAGCAGCGGGATGCTCAGGCGGATGTTGCGGGACAGGCGGGTGCCGGTGCGGGCCTCACCGGGCTGCATGTCGGAGTAGGCCGGCACGAGCAGTACGTCGTCGTAGGTCAACCCGGGTGCGAGCAGCTTGTCCCCGTAGTCGCCGCTGTAGTCCTGGCCCATGACACAACCTCCGCTGTTCCGGCACGTCCGCCGCTCTCCGGCGCCGCCTGCGCGTTCTTCGCCTCCGCGTGTCGTCTCATCCTAGGTCTCCGGTCCGTACGCCCCGGGTGGAACGGGGCACTCGGACCCCCCTCGGAGGCCGAAGTGAGCAGTATCACGGTTTGGCACCGTGAGAGCAGTGGGAGGGAGGACGCCCGCGCGACGTGTTCGTGCAGGCGTCAACACGCGCACCCCCGCGCCTTCTTCCCGGGAGCGGGAAGGAACTCAGCGGCCGGGGAGGCGGATGGGGCCCAGGGCGCGGCATGCGGCGTGCGGGCGCGGCCGGTCGGGGCACGGGCGGCGCCCCTCGCGGGGGCGTCCTCCCCGCTCAGGGGACGAGGCGGTTCGCCACGGCCACCTGCCGAAGCCGAGCAATAGCTCGGTGCTGGGCAACCCGTACCGCCCCCGCCGACATCCCAAGTACATGTCCCGTCTCATCCGCTGTCAGTCCTGCGACCACCCTCATGATCAGCAGTTTGCGCTGCTGCTCGGGCAGCTCGTCGAGGAGCTCCCGTGCGTGCTGGGCCTCGATGACCCGTACCGCCGCCTCCTCCGGCCCCGGTCCCTCGTCGGGGTGCTCGGGCACGGAGTCGGTCGGGACCGTCTCCACCCTCCCCGCGACGCGGAGGGTGTCGGCCACCTTGTGGGCCGCGATCCCGAAGACGAAGGACGCGAAGGGCCGTCCCCTGTCCTGGTAGCGCGGCAGTGCCGTGAGCAGGGCGATGCACACTTCCTGTGCCACGTCGTCGGAGTAGTGGGACAGGCCCGAGACCCTGGCCAGGCGGGACCGGCAGTACCGGACCACCATCGGCCGGACCTCGCGCAGGAGCGAGTCCAGCGCCCCGTCCTCCCCCCGGACGGCGCGCGACCCCAGGCGGTTCAGCCCCGTGTCGCGCGCGGCGGAATCGGAGTCCCCGTGCGTTCCTGGCCGCTGCGCGGTAGCGCCCCCCCGTGCGCCTGCATCCGTCACGTATCGAATCATGCCCCGGCCGGCAGACCTGTCTGCTCCAATCGCCAGCTACGGAATGGTTACATTTTGGAGAAAACGCCCCAAAACACCACGCAGATCGCACGATAAGTAACCGTCAGCGTGATAAAGGCCTCCATCGGAAACGGGCCGGCCCGGGGCGTCCCCGGACCGGCCCGCGCACATCCGGCGGATCAGTGGCCGTGGCCGTGGCCGTCGTCCTCGTCCTCCTCGGGCTTGTCCGCGACCAGCACCTCGGTGGTCAGCAGCATGCCCGCGATGGACGCGGCGTTCTGGACGGCGGAGCGGGAGACCTTGACCGGGTCGAGGATGCCCTCGGAGGTCAGGTCGCCGTAGGTACCCGTGGCCGCGTTGTAGCCCTGGCCGACCTCCATCTCGGAGATGCGGTGGACCACCACGAGGCCCTCGGCGCCGGCGTTCTCGGCGATCCAGCGGGCGGGCTGGACCAGCGCGCGGCGGACGATGCCCACACCGGTGGCCTCGTCGCCGGTCAGGCCCAGGTCGCCCAGGGCGGTGGAGGCGTGCACCAGGGAGGCGCCGCCGCCGGCGACGATGCCCTCCTCGATGGCCGCGCGGGTCGCCGAGATGGCGTCCTCGAGGCGGTGCTTCCTCTCCTTGAGCTCGACCTCGGTGGCCGCGCCCACGCGCAGCACCGAGACGCCGCCCGCGAGCTTGGCCAGGCGCTCCTGGAGCTTCTCGCGGTCCCAGTCGGAGTCGCTGGCCTCGATCTCCTTGCGAATCTG
Organism: Nocardiopsis algeriensis; assembly: GCF_014203695.1. Lineage (GTDB taxonomy): Bacteria > Actinomycetota > Actinomycetes > Streptosporangiales > Streptosporangiaceae > Nocardiopsis > Nocardiopsis algeriensis. The sequence continues at coordinate 4,669 of NZ_JACHJO010000001.1, forward strand.
CTGGATCCGGTCGTTGACCTCGGTCTGCTCACCGGCACCGTCCACGATGGTGGTGGTGTCCTTGGTGATGGTGACGCGGCGGGCGCTGCCCAGCGTGTCCAGGTCGGCGTTCTCCAGGGTCAGGCCGACCTCCTCGGCGATGACCTGGCCGCCGGTGAGGATCGCGATGTCCTGGAGCATGGCCTTGCGGCGGTCGCCGAAGCCGGGGGCCTTGACCGCGGCGACGTTGAGGGTGCCGCGCATCTTGTTCAGCACCAGGGCACCCAGGGCGTCGCCCTCGATGTCCTCGGCGATGATCAGCAGCGGCTTCTTGTTCTGGACGACCTTCTCCAGCAGGGGGAGCAGCTCGTTGAGGCTGCTGATCTTGCCCTGGTGGATGAGGATCTGCGCGTCCTCCAGCACCGCCTCCTGGCGGTCGCCGTCGGTCACGAAGTAGGGCGAGACGTAGCCCTTGTCGAACTGGAGGCCCTCGGTGAACTCCAGGTCCAGGCCGAAGGTCGGTGCCTCCTCGACGGTGATGACGCCGTCCTTGCCGACCTTGTCGAACGCCTCGGCGATCAGGTCGCCGATCTGGGCGTCCTGGGCGGAGTTGGTGGCGACGTAGGCGATGTCCTCGCGCTCCTCGACCGGGCGGGCGCGGTCGAGCAGGATCTTGGACACCTCGGCGGCGGCGGCGTCGATGCCCTTCTTCAGGGACATCGGCGAGGCGCCGGCGGCGACGCTGCGCAGGCCCTCGCGCACGAGCGCCTGGGCGAGCACGGTGGCGGTGGTGGTGCCGTCACCTGCGGCGTCGTTGGTCTTGGTGGCGACCTCCTTGACCAGCTGGGCGCCCAGGTTCTCGTAGGGCTCGTCCAGCTCGATCTCACGGGCGACGGTGACACCGTCGTTGGTGATGGTGGGGGCGCCGAACTTCTTGTCGATGACGACGTTGCGGCCGCGCGGGCCCAGCGTCACCTTGACTGCGTCGGCGAGGCGGTCCACGCCCCGCTCGAGGGCGCGGCGGGCGTCGTCCTCGAACTCCAGGATCTTCGGCATTCGGGGTACTTCCTCTTGAGGCTGGTCGAAAGCGAGCATCCCGCCCCGCCCGGCGTGGTGCCGACCGGTGCGGGATGCGCGAAGTGGCTCGGTGCCCGTGCGGACGGGCCGCGCCGATGGCTACTTCTCGACGACCGCGAGGATGTCGCGGGCGGAGAGGACCAGGTACTCCTCGCCGTCGTACTTGACCTCGGTGCCGCCGTACTTGCTGTAGAGGACGATGTCGCCGACCTTCACGTCCAGCGGAATGCGGTTCTCGCCCTCGTCGTCCCAGCGGCCCGGACCCACGGCCAGGATCTCGCCCTCCTGGGGCTTCTCCTTGGCGGTGTCCGGGATGACCAGACCGGAAGCGGTGGTCTGCTCGGCCTCGAGCGTCTTGACCACGACGCGGTCCTCGAGCGGCTTCAGCACGGTCTTGGTGGCGGTCGACACTGTAGTGACCTCCCCCTTCAAGGTTTGGGTGTCCTGTACTTCGGCCCGCACGGTGGCACGGACCGGTTACGAAAAAGGGACGACCACGGCGGCCTGTCGTCGCGGGTGCCAGACCGGCCTCGTCGTGGTTAGCACTCTACCCCTGAGAGTGCCAGAATGGAAATGTGTCCGTGACCCCTGGCCGGTGGGGCCGACGGAACCTCCCGCTCTGTCCGGACGTGTCCGGGACATGGCCCGCGCGTCGGATCGGGCAGGACGCACCAGCCACTTCTTTCCCACCGAGGGAGATCCCCATGCGCGTTCCCGCCTTCGAGGCGCTCCTGACCGACGCGGGCCGGGAGGTGCTGGCGGGGGTGGACCGCGACCTGGCCGTCCGCGACGGGCTCGCCGCCGCCTCCCGCCTGCGCGAGGACCCGCGCGTGGCCGCCCTCGCCCCCGACCTGCCCGTCGCCGAGCTGGTGAACGCGGTCCTCACCCAGGTGTCGCTGCGCGAGCGCGGCCGGGCCAAGTTCGGCGACCTGGCCGAGCGGATGTACTTCACGCCCGACGGCCTGGAGCAGTCCACCCGCCGGTCCGTCGCCGAGTACCGCGCGGATCGGACCGGCGCGGTGGCGGCCGGCGCCGCCGCCGGCGACGTGTGCTGCGGAATCGGAGCCGACCTGCTGGCGCTGGCCCGCCGCGGCGTCGCGGTGGAGGGGGTGGAGCTGGACCCGCTGACGGCGGCGGTGGCGCGGGCCAACATCGCGGCGCTGGGTCTGGAGGACACGGCGCGGGTGCGCGTGGGGGACGCCGCGGAGGTCTCCCCCGGCCGCTACCCCCTCCTGTTCTGCGACCCGGCGCGGCGCGGCGGGCGAGGGCGGGTGTTCGACCCCGCCGCCTACTCACCGCCGTGGGACGACGCGGTGGCACTGGCCCGGGGGTCGGAGGCGGCATGTCTGAAGGCGGCCCCGGGCATCCCCCACGAGGCCCTGCCCGCGGGCGCGTCCGCCGAGTGGATCTCGGTGGACGGCGAGCTCAAGGAGGCGGCGCTGTGGTTCGGGGCCCTGGCCGGGGGGCCGCGCCGGAGGGCGACCGCGCTGAGCGAGCGCGGGCGCGCGCCCGCCTTCCTGGACGAGGACCCCGATCTGGGGCCGGCACCCGTGGCGCCGGCCCGCCGCTACCTGTACGACCCCGACCCCGCCGTGGTGCGCTCGCACCTGGTGGCGGAGGCCGCCGCCCGCGTGGACGGCACCCTGCTGGACGGGCAGATCGCCTACTTCACGGCCGACCGCGCGGTGGCCTCGCCGCTGTGGCGGGTCCTGGAGATCACCGAGGTGATGCCGTTCTCCCTGAAGCGCCTGAGGTCGGCGCTGCGCGAGCGCGGTGTGGGGACGGTGGTGCTCAAGAAGCGGGGATCGGCCGTGGACACCGAGAAGCTCCGCCGGGACCTGCGGACCTCGGGCCCGGAAACGGCGACGGTGGTCCTCACCCGGATCGGCACAAGGCCCTTCTCCCTGCTGTGCCGCGAGGTCGCGGCCCCGGCACAGGACTGACGGGGACCGGATCGTTATCTCGGGGAGCGAGATCTTCGGGTTTCCCCTGGGGAGGGCGGCGAACGTGTCGTTAGACTGATCCCGCTTATTCCTCCTTCTCATGGGTTCACCCGGAAGGCCGTGATTGCGTGGGACCGCTCCTGCGGTGCGCGGCGAACACGGCCCCTGCCTCTTTTGTGCACACGCAGTCACATTGTCATCACAAAAAGGGACGCGCCGTGCGGGAGCACCTCCCGGCCGGGGACCATCGAGAACCCGACCTTCCCGGAATCCACCGTTCGTCCCCCCGGGGAGCAGGGATCGGGAGCGCCAGAGAAAGCAAGGAGCAGCTCGGTGGAACAGAATCACAACTTCCTCAACGGGGGAGGCCAGGCAGGGATCTCCGACCGCATGCGCGACCTGCTCTCCCAGGCGGCCAACGAGCACGACGCCGAGCAGAAGTCGCAGGGAGCGGTCAACGAGGAGATGCGCCAGCGCCTGGAGGGCATGGAGTGGCTCCTGCGTGAGCTGCGCGAGCGCGAGCTCGTCTCCCTGGCGGAGTCGATCACCGTGGTCAACGGCCGGATCGACGACTTCCTCGCCCGCCCGCCGGAATGGGCCGAGACCCTGGCCGAGCACATCGAGCTCGTCGGACGCCAGGTCAAGCCGCTGTCGGACATGCCCGCCCTGCGCGCCGACACCCAGCGCATCGCCGGCCACCTGGACACGGTCCTCACCCGCATGCAGCGGCTGGCCGAGACCGGCAACCGCACCGCCGAGCAGGTCGGCGAGATCGCCGAGCGCCTGAACGGGATCGACGCGGCCGTGTCGGCCCGCCTGGACGCCCTGGACGGCGCACTCGCCTCGCTCACCGAGCGCGCCGAGGCGATCGAGTCCTCCCTCACCTCCCTCGCCGAGACCTCCGGCACCCGCCACGGAGAGCTCTCCGACGCCCTCGCCGAGGGCCGCTCCCAGATCGCCGAGGCCGTCTCGGCGGCCCGCAAGGAGCTGGCCGGCGCGATCGGCGAGAGCCGCGAGGCCCTCACCGCGGCCGACTCCGCCCTGGGCGAGACCGTCACCGCGAAGGTCGCCGAGGCCGCCGCCGAGCTGCGCACCCTGGTCGAGGAGCGCACCGAGGCCCTGGGCACCTCCGCCGAGACCCGGGACACCGAACTGCGCGCCTTCGTCGAGGAGCAGGACCGGACGCTCCTGGCCCGCCTCCAGGAGAACACCGGCGAGCTCGGCGAGCGCACCCGCGCCCTCGCCGAGGAGCTCTCCGCCCTGGCCGCCGCCTCCGGGGAGCGCCACGAGGACCTCACCGCCAAGGTCGGCGACACCGCCGCCGAGCTGCGCACCCTGGTCGAGGAGCGCACCGAGGCCCTGAGCACCTCCGCCGAGACCCGGGACACCGAACTGCGCGCCCTGGTCGAGGAGCAGGACCGGGCCCTGGCCGCCAAGCTCACCGAGAACGTGGGATACCTGAGCACCCAGGCCGAGGAGAACAACGCCGAGGTCACCGCCGCCGTCGCCGACGTCACCGGTTCGCTCGCCAAGCTGCGCGAGGACCACGCGTCCTCGCTCACCGAGATCCGCGCCCACCTGCGCCAGCGCCTGTCCGAGATCGGCGAGCAGGTCGAGCTGGGCCGCACCGAGGCCCGTGAGCAGACCGAGTCCGCCGCCGAGCGGATGCGCGAGCTCCTCACCGAGCGCACCGAGGCCCTCGGCACCCGGATCACCGAGGACAGCGAGCGGGCCGCCGCCGGGTTCACCGAGCTCAGGACGTTCGTCGAGGAGAACTCCGCCAAGCTCGCCGCCGACTCCGAGAAGCGCACCCGGGAGCTCACCGAGTCCCTCACCGAGCAGTCCGAGGCCCACCGGACCGCGCTCGACGAGCGGCTGGAGCGCCAGCGCGAGACGCTCACCGGCAAGATCGACAGCCACCTGACGCAGATCACCGGCAAGGTCGACCACGAGCTGGGCCGCCTCACCGACCGGTTCGACACCTTCGAGGGACACTTCGAGGGCAGCTTCGAGAGTGTCGGCGGACGCCTGGACGGCATCAACGGACGCCTGGACGGCATCGACGGCCGGGTCAGCGGTGTCGAGGGCAAGTTCGAGGGCGTCAACGGGCACTTCGAGGGGGTGGACGGCCGTATGGAGGCCATCGACGACCGCCTGGAGGCCCTCAACCAGCGCCTCCACCAGCTGCCGCAGAGCCTGGAGGTCAGCGAGCTGCACCGCCGCCTGACCGAGCTGGTCGACCGGCCGCAGAAGGACTACACCGACAAGCTCGACGAGATCGACGCACACGTCACCTCGGCGGCCGACCCGGTGCTGCGCGAGCTCAAGCAGCGCCCCGACCGCCACGAGCTGGAGGAGACCGTCACCGAGGCGGTCGAGAACTCCCACGACGACATCACCAAGCGGTTCGCCTCCCTGGAGGAGACCGTGCTCGCCCTCGCCGAGGCGCTCCTGCGCCCGAGCCGCGACGGCAAGCCGCGCAAGCGCCGCCGCGACGAGGACGACGACGAGTAGTCCCTGTGCGGAGGGGGCGGGAGGCAGCTGCCTCCCGCCCCCTCCGCTTTCGCCGCCGGGTCCTCAGACGGTGAAGACGATCTTGCCGAACTGCTCGCCCTCGGCCATCGCGCGGAAGCCCTCCCTCGCCTCCGACAGCGGCAGCACCCGGTCGATCACGGGGCGCACACCGGTGCGTGCGCACATCTCCGCGAGGGCGCCCAGCTCGTCGCGGGTGCCCATCGTCGAACCGATGACCCGCAGCTGGAGGAAGAACACCCGGGTCAGCTCGGCCGGCGGGGCGTCACCGCTGGTGGCACCGCAGACGACGACGGCGCCGCCGGGTTTGAGCGAGCGCACCGAGTGCGCCCAGGTGGCCTGGCCGACCGATTCGAACACGGCGTCCACCCGCTCGGGCAGCCGCTCCCCGGTGGGCAGCGCCGCGTAGGCGCCCAGTTCGAGGGCCTTGGCGCGCTTGGCCTCGCTGCGGCTGGTGACGTAGACGCGGTGCCCGGCCTGCACGGCCAGGCGGACGAGGGCCACGGACACGCCGCCGCCCGCGCCCTGCACCAGCACGGTGGAGCCGGGACGCAGGTCGGCCTTGCCGAAGAGCATGCTGTAGGCGGTCAGCCAGGCGGTGGGCAGGCAGGCCGCCTCCTCGAAGGTCAGCTCGGGCGGTTTGGGCAGCAGGTTGCGCCGCGGTACCAGGAGCTTCTCGGCGAACGTGCCGTCGTACCTCTCCGAGAGCAGGGTCCGCCCGGGGTCCTTGGTCTCGTCGCCGCCTCCGGCCGCCGGGTCGCCCACGACGGCGTGGACGACGACCTCGTTGCCGTCCTCGTCCACGCCCGCCGCGTCGCAGCCCAGGACCATGGGCAGCCGTTCCTCGGGCAGGCCGACGCCGCGCAGGCTCCACAGGTCGTGGTGGTTGAGCGAGGCGGCCCGGACGTCGACCACCGCCCAGCCGTCGCGCGGCTCGGGGTCGGGCCGCTCACCGGCCTCGAGTCCGGAGAGCGGGTCGTCGGGCGAGATGCGTGCAGCTGTGATCGCGAACATGCCCCACAGCCAACCACGGCGACCGAATCCGGGCCCGCCGCGGCACCGCGATGATCTTGTACTTATAGCTCAGCTCGATGCGCGAACCGAGCTATAAGTACAAGATCATCCAGGTCAGGCCCCTTCTCGTTCCATCGGCACCGCTTCCGGTCGGCCCGCTATTCGGTGAAGCCGGCGCTGTCGAAGGACGTCTCGTCCTCGCCCCCGCTGCCGACGATCCACCACCGCACGGGGCTGGCGTATCCGTGGTCGTAGGCCAGGGCGAGCTCGCCGGAGCCGTCCGCGTCGTAGTCGCCGCAGGCGTGGACCCGGGCCGTCCGCTCCCACCGGCCCTCGCTGCCCAGGGGGCCGGTCTCGGGGCCCTGTCGGACCAGAGGGCCGGTGTCCTGCACCTGCGGTCCGTCTCCGAGGTCCGCCACGGTGTCGACGCCGCGGCCGGCCAGGCCGATCCAGAGTTCGGCGGGGCCGTCCCCGTCCAGGTCGCAGGCGGCCATGGTGCGCAGCGCGAAGCTGGCGGAGGTCTCCGTCCCGGGCAGGGCGACCGAGACGGGGTCGGTCGCCTCGGTGAAGGGACCGGCGTAGACGTTCACCCGCTGGTCGACCTCGGGGGGCTCGGTCTCGAACCCCGGCTCGTTGTTGCGCGTGCCGCTGTCCGCCAGGGCCAGGTCGGTCTCCCCGTCGCCGTCCACGTCGCCGAAGGCGGCCAGCGCACCCCCGAGCAGTTCCACCACGCCCCACCCCTGCGGGTCCCCCGGGCCGGTCACCAGCAGTGTGTTCCGGGGCTGCTCCCCGTCGTCGGGATGGCGCACCAGCAGCGCGGAGGGGCCGCCGTCCGCGCGCGGGGGTTCGGGGACGAGCTCTCTGACGGGGGTTTCCAGCGTGCGCCGGGCGCTGCGCTGCGGGGTGCCGTCGCGGTCGAAGGGCCCGTGCAGGACGGTGAGGCGCGTACCCTGCTCCACCCCCCACTCGTCGACCTCGGCGAGAACCACGTCTGCGGCTCCGTCGCCGTCGAAGTCCCCGACCTCCGACGCGGCGGGCTCGTACTCCCCTTCCGCCTGCGCGGGAAGGTCCAGCAGGGTGGGATCGGCGCCGGGGTCGGGGCCCGTGGGACCGCCCCAGAGGATCCCCGGCGGGGAACCGCCGACGGGGATGTCGGCGAAGCCGTCCCCGTCCAGGTCGGCGGTGCCCGCGCCTCCTCCGGTGGGCGAGACGGAGGCCGGCCGCACCGAGTCCGGGGGCCACACGGTACGGGTGGCGGGGTCGGGCCCGTCCGACGAGCCGTAGACGATCACGAGCCGCGGTGCGCCCTCGCCGTCCTCGGCGTCGGGGTCGTACCTGCTCATGAAGAGGAGGTCGGCGAAGCCGTCGCCGTTGACGTCGTCGGGGACGCCGCTGCCCTCGCTCTCGGGAACGGGCACCTCGTCGTACTCGCGGACCTCCTCGGGGCCGTCCCCGCTCGACGCCTCGTCGGGCAGGGACGGCTCCCTGCCGCACGCGGACAGCACGAGGACACAGACGAGGAGGGCGGGGCGGAGAGGGGACAGGGCAGGGCCTGGAGAGATCACGGGGACTCCGATCGCGGGGGGCGTGCTGCGAGCGTAACCGCAGAGGGCAGCGGGAGCCATACGCGCCGTGATCTTGTACCTATAGCTCGGTTCGACGTTCCAGGTGAGCTACAAGTACAAGATCACCGAGGTCAGAGCCCCTCGCACCACCCCGGCAACGTTTCCGGCCGGCCCTCAGTCGTTGGGGCCGCGGCCGGCCTCGAAGTGCTCCTTGTAGCGTTCCAGCGCCTCCTCCATGACCTTCTCGGACAGGTAGGCGACCGGTTCCACGTCGTCCAGGAGCGGCTCGTGGTCGGGCCCGTGCGCGACGGTGCGGCCCCGCAGCACCCAGCCGCAGCGCTCCGGGTCCTCATCGACCAGCGAGGCGTACTTGCGGACCTGGCGGGCCAGCCAGTCCTCCAGCGGCCGTGTCCACCAGGACTCGGGGGTGAGCACGGTGACGGAGAGGCCCGGCAGGTCGAGGCCGCTCTCGTAGTCCCTGCTGACGGCTGCGCGGTCCTGCCGGGGACCCTTCGAATAGCGCAGGTAGAACCTGCCGCCCTCGCGGACCAGACCGGCGAGCTCGTCCAGCCCGGCGACGGTCGGCAGGTCGTCCTGTGGTGTGGTGCCCATGCGGGGCGCCTACCCAGACGCCGTGCGGTGATGCGGGGAATTTCCGCTGGTCGGCCGCGAGACGGAGCCACGGCGCCGGAACACGCGAGGCGGAACAGCGCGGCCGCAGCCGTCAGTCGCTGCTCTGCGTCCGTCGGTCCGAGAGCCACATCCCCGGTGGAAGGGCGACCACGCGCGGACCTTGTCGGCCACCTGGAATTCCAGCTCACCATTCCATAAGCGGCAAATCCGGAGACTCTGGTCAGCGTATTCGATATTTACAACGTTTGTCGTTTCCAGGAACGGTGGCCGGGAAATCCTCGGCCTGGCCGGGATGCGCACACCCCTGCCGCGACACCCGAAGACCGAGGAGGGTCAGAGTGAAAGTCCTCGCCTACCGGACCGCCGTCCCCGTACTCGCCGCCGCCGTCCTGGCGGGCGGCACCACCGCCGCCGTTCCCGCGGCGGCCCAGTCGACCGTCAACCTGCACACGCTGATCTGCTACGAGACTGAGGACTGGGGCGCGGACGGCGACGAGCTCTACCTCATCGTCAACCGGACGAAGGTGTGGTCCTCCGCCGACTCCGTGGACTGCGACCACGACACGCCCCGCCGGGTGGCCGTCAACCGGAAGGCGAAGACCGGCGACACGGTGTACCTGTACGACGCGGACTCCCCGGACGGGGACGACTTCCTGGGTTCCGACATCATCGAGGGCTCGCGCGGAACTCTGGTCTTCAACGAGGACGACGCCCTGTACAACCTGGACTACGGCCCGGCCTGACCCGCGTGCCTGCGGGCCGGGCCGTACCGCCCGGCCCGCGGGCGCTCACCCCGATTTCCGCTGGGCAGGAACGGCGAACACGCTCCGGGGTCCCAGGTCCACCACCGCCCACACGGTGATCGGGAAGCCCGGCTCCCCCAGCCACCCCCAGGATTCGGCCAACCCGGAAACCAGCCGCAACCCGAACCCCTCCCCCACCTCGGGCACCGGCCGGGGGAAGACGCCCAGCGTGCCCTCGTCGGTGACGGCGATCCGGAACCGGTGGCCGTCCCTCGCCAGCCGCATCCGCACCCGCCCGAAGATGCTGCCCGAAGCGGTGTGCCGCAGCGCGTTCGTGTGCAGCTCAGAGGCCACGGCCAGCAGCGGATAGGCACGCCCGCGGCCGAGCCGGGTGCCGTTGAGGCACCACTGCCGCGCCGACGCCACCTGCTGGGGCGCCGAGCCCCAGCTGACCATCCGCACCCCGTCCTCACCGGTCGCCACACGCCTCGGCAACCGCGCCGCGCCTTCGCCCGTCGTCATCGCACAGCTCTCCCTTCGCCAGGCATCCGTTCAGCTTGGCAAGGGGAACCGGATTCCGCTCGCTCCGATGGAGTTCCTGCGAAAGTCCATCCGCGCCGATGTCATTCCCGCGAAAATCCATCACGTGGACATAAAAGGGTGGTTCCGGCATGCCCTTTTCCCGTGTGTCAACATCGAAATATGCCCAAGGTGAGCACGGACATCAGGGAGCGGTGGGGCTGCGTGTTGCAGAAGCGGCGTGTGGCCACAGGAATGACGCAGGCCAGACTCGGCAGGGCCCTGGGGGTGAAGGGCAGCGCCGTGTCCAACCTCGAGCGCGGCCGTACGAACCCCACCGAGGAGGTTCTGGCGATCCTGGACGAGACCCTGGGCACCGGCGACGAGCTGACCCGCCTGTGGACCGCCCTGACGAAGGAGGGCAAGATCCCGTGGCTGGGCCAGATGGACGAACTGGAGCGCAAGGCGGTCTCCATCCTGGAGTTCCACCCGTTCCTGGTCCCCTCCCTGCTCCAGACGCAGGCCTACGCCACGGCGGTCGTCCGGGCGGTCACGCCGTGGGAGTCCCTTGCTCAGGCGGAGGCGAGTGTGGCCGAGCGCATCACACGTGGCGAGCGGTTCCAGGGTGCCGACAAGCCGGTGATGATGGCGGTGATCGGCCGGGCGGTCCTGCTGGATCCCGTGGGCGGCAGCACGATCATGCGCGAGCAGCTCGAACACATCCACTCCCTGGCCGCCCGCGAGCGGATCACCCTCCAGTTCACCGGGACGAACACCCACCCGGGGCTGATCGGACCGTTCAAGATCCTCGACCCGCAGCCCGAGCCGGAGATCGTCTACGCGGAGTCCGCCTACAAAGGCCAGTTCGTAGACGATCCGGCCGCTGTGGCAGAGTTCAAGCTGAGGTTCCACCGTCTGCAAGCGGCAGCACTGGCACCGGAGCAGTCGCTGTGCCTGATCGAAGAGACGATTGAGGGGTTCCCGCAATGAGCGACGTCCAGTGGCACAAGAGCAGTTACAGCGGCGGTTCGCACCAGGACTGTGTCGAGGTCGCCGAAGGCGCGACCCACACCCTGGTCCGCGACACCCGGCACCGCGACCACGGCCACCTCGCCCTCACCAACCCTGCCTGGACCGCCCTCCTCACCACGCTCAAGAGCAACCGGTAGGCCGCATGTTGCTGCGTCTGCAGTGCGCCGCGCTGCTCTTCGACTCCGACGGGGTCCTGGTGGACTCGCACTCCGCCATCGACCGCGTTCTGCGTGCCTGGTCCGCCCGACACGGGCTCGACACCGACCGGGTGGTCGAACTGTCGCGGGGACGCCGTGACATCGAGCTCGTCGGCCTGGCCGCTCCACACCTGGATGCCGAGGCCGAGGCGCGTTGGATCGAGGAGCGCGAACTGGCCGATATGGAAGGGGTCCGCGCGCTTCCCGGGGCGCGGGAGCTGCTGGAGCGCCTCCCCGGCGGCCGCTGGGCGGTGGTCACCTCGGGAAGCGGGGAACTGGTGCGGCGCCGGCTGGATGCCGCCGGGTTTCCCGAGCCCGAGGTCCTAGTCTCGGCCGACGACGTGCGCGAGGGCAAACCGAGCCCGGAGGGTTACCTGAAGGCCGCCCGCGCCCTCGGTGCCGACCCCGCGGACTGCCTCGTCTTCGAGGACGCACCCAGCGGTGTGGCCGCGGGCACTGCGGCCGGCGCCCGCGTGATCGCCCTGCTCACCACTGCCGCACGCGGCGAGCTGCCCGCCGACGCGTGGATCGACGACCTGCGTTCGGTCGCACCGACAGCCACGGGCTCCGGCGGACCGGACGAACTCATTGCTCTCGACATCCGGGCAGAACCCAGGCAAAAGCCCTGGAACGGGTGAGACAGGCAGCGTCCCGGACTCGCCGGAGAGGACCGGGACGGCGAAGCGCTCGGTTCCGGAGCCTCCGCCGGTGCCGGCAGGAAGCGGACCGCTACGCGCACCACCCGTACGGAACGAACCCGGACCCCTCCAACCAGGCGCGGACCCCTTCTGCTGGGTAGGGGATGACGTCGGGCCCGAGCATGTTCGGGTCGGCCCACACGAGCCTGCCGGCCTTGTGCGGTTCGGCGTTGCAGGGTTCGCCCTCCCACTGCGTGGCCAGGAAGAAGGCCCCTACACGGGCATGGCCGGGCCCTTGCCGGAAGTGGACGAGCGCGGCCAGGGCGAGGTGTCCGGGATCGATGGTGACCCCGACCTCCTCCTCGGCCTCACGGGCGGCTGCCGTGTGCAGTGCTTCCCCTTCTTCCAGATGGCCGGAAGGCAGATGCAGCATCCCGTCGCAGTACCCGGTGTTCCGCCGCTCCAACAGGGCGATCCGGCCGTCTCGATACAGGATGACGTGGACGTCGACAACGCTGGTGTAGGGCGGCATGAGCGGGTTCCTCCGTCAGGGGGTCGGCTGTTCCTGTGAACCTGGTGCCTCTCCCCTCAGTCCCAGGATCCGGAAGTCGGTTCGTAAATGTCCGAATAAATAACCCATGTGGATATTTGGAAGAGGATATCTTCGCCACCCCTGACCTGCGAAGAAATCAGATCTCCGAATTTTTTCCCGCAACGTTCCCTAACGCTTCACGGCCCCCCCTATCATCTAACCCAAAACCACAACCGAACATCGTGACCCCGCGACGCCAACCAGCGCCCGGGGTCGTGGCCAGCAACTCAACCCTTTAAGAACAGGATTGCCAGCGTGCACCAGTTTAGTGCTGCGCTTGTGAGCCGTACCCTCGGTACGCTCCTGGCGCTGATCCTCCCGTCCCGCGGCCGCCACGGCGGCTCCGCTCGCTTCTCCCGTCGCCGCAGGTCGACGCGGGTCCGCCGCTACGTGGCCGACCCCGTCCCGGCGGCCGCGTCGCGACACACCCCCGCGCCTTCCCGGCCCCGGCCTCGCCTGGTCGAGCCCCGTTTGGCCGAGCCCCGCCAGGTGCTGAGCGCCGACGACGTGGCTCTGGTCCGGCCCTACTACGAGGCCCACGAAAAGCACGTGGCCCGCATGCGTGCCGCCTTCCAGGAAGACGCCGGATCCGAGCAGAAGTCCTCGCAGGCGACCCAGCCGTCCCAGCAGCCTCAGTCACCCCAACAGCCCCAGGTGCCCCAGCCTCCCCAGCTGCCCGAGCCGCGCGTCCCGGAAGGTGACCTGCTCGCCGGCGAAACCGAGCTCCTTCCCGAGCCTGCATCTCTGCCGGTGTCGGTGCCTGTCCCTGCGCCCGTTCCTGCGCGGGGGCGTCATCACCGTGTGGACGAGGCCGAGCTGGACCGGGAGTTGGCCCGGCTCACCCGGATGTGGCAGGTCCAGCGGCAGAACCTCCAGATGGGGGTGCCCGCATGAGCCTGCACCGTGTCTTCTGGGAGCACCGCACCTACCCCGGCGATCTGGCTCAGCTCAGGCAGGTCCGGAAAGATCTGGCCACCGACCTGGCCGGGTTCCCCGAGGAGGCAGTCGAAACCCTGGTGCTGTGTGCCAGTGAGTTGTTCGCCAACGCGTGCAAGTACACCGCCTCCGGGCAGGAAAACGGCCAAGTCATACGCACCCTGTGCCTGCGCCGGGGACGCCTGCTGCGGCTGGGTTTCACCGACGACGGTGGCAGCGGCAGTGCTCCGCAGATCCCTACCGAGCGCAGCGATGACGAGTGGAACTGGGCCGAGGGCCAGCGCGGACTCCTCATGGTCCAGGAGCTCTCCGTCGCCTGGGGGTATGACCGCACCTGCCCCTGGACCGACACCGGCACCCACACCTGGGCCCTCATCCCGCTGCCCGAGGGCACCGCGCCCCCACCGGGGCTGAAGCCCTACATCTTCACCCGCTGACACGTCGGGGACTCCTCGACCTCTCCCAACGGTGGGGACTCCTCAGAAGACCGAGGAGCCCCCACCACACCCCTTTCTCCGCACCCAAAAACCCGCGCCCCTTTTCTCAGCTATGTCTTATTCCCCGTGATCTTGTACCTAGAGACAACCTCACCCCTTTTCCCTGCCCTCCCGCATGCAGCGAAAGTGACCGCAAGTACACGATCACGGCAAGAAAAGTCGCTGGCCAGAGGGGAAGGCCGAATTCTGTCCGAGGTGGGTAAGGGCTCGAACCGAACCAACCAGGGAACAGACCTGAGACCCTTGAGACCCCTGGAACCTCAACCCGAGCCGGAAACCCACACTCCCTCTCTCAGCTGCACCTTATCCCCCGTGATCTTGTACCTAGAGACAACCTCACCCCGTTTTCCTGCACTCCCATATCCAGCGAAAGTGACCGCAAGTACAAGATCACGGGAAGGAAAGTGGCTGGCCGATGTGGAGCGGGCGCGGGATTTGGCGGAGTTGGTGGTTTTGTCGGCCCGTGCCCACGGCAGTGGTGATGTGCGCACGTTGAAGGTGCTGGTGGAGGCGCTCGATGCCACTGCTGGCCGCAACCGTGCGTTCTACCATGACTCGGTGCTGAGCGGTCTCAACGAGGCGGCTCGCCGGGAACTGGAGGGTCTGATGTCCGTGAAAACCTACGAATGGCAGAGCGACTTCGCCCGCAAGTACGTCGGCATCGGCCGCGAAGAAGGCCGTGAGGCTGTGGCCCGTAGTGTGATCGGGGTTCTGGAGGCCCGCGGGTTCACCGTCTCCGACCAGGTCCGCTCCCGCATCCGCTCCTGTACCGACCTGGGCGTGCTGGAGGCCTGGGTACCCAAGGCCGTCACCGTCCAGGCTCCCGAGGACCTCTTCGACCGACCCAGCCCCCGGCACACGCCGGCCGGCCGTCGGTGATCCTGCTCCCGCTGGGCGGGACTCCCGCCGAGGTCACCCCCGGGAACAAGATCACCGCTGTTCAAGGACTCACGGAATGCGCCCTGAGTTCACCGGTCCCGGGAAAGGACCGGTGCAGCCCCCGGGAGGGCCACCGCCCCTCCGGGACCGACACCCCGAAGGAGAAGGCGATGGAGCAGCAGGTCCACTTCATGACACTGGCCACCCGCGACCTCGACGCGGCGCGGCGGTTCTACCGCGACGGCCTCGGCTGGGACCCGCTCATGGACGTCCCCGGGGAGATCGTCTTCTTCCAGGTCGCTCCAGGGCTGGTGCTGAGCCTGTTCGACGCGGAGAAGTTCAACCGCGACCTGGCCACCGGCACCGACCTCTCCTCGGTCTCGGGGGTGACGCTCGCCCACAACGTCGGCGGGCCCGACGAGGTGCGCGACCTGGTCTCCCGCATGGAGTCGGCGGGCGGCACCGTCCTCAAGGAGCCGCAGCCCGGCGAGTTCGGCGGTGTCTTCCACGCCCACGTCCAGGACCCCAACGGCGTCACCTGGGAGATCGCCCACAACCCGGGCTGGCGCATCGACGAGGCAGGCCGGGTCCACCTCGGCTGACCGGATCAGCCTCTCGGGACGCCCTTCCCCGGGCCGGTCGGGGAGCAGACGCCCCGCAGCCGGGCGTGGAGGGCGTGCATGTCGCGGACCGAGGTACCGAAGACCGGACGCAGAACCCTCGCGAGCGCCAGGGGCGACTCCCGCAGGGCGGGGTACCGGTCGGCCATGAGTTCCGCGACCTCCGCGTCACTGCAGCCGATGTCCCGGTAGTCGGCCGCCAGGCGGCACAGCCGTTCCGGATCCGCTTCCATCCCTACCGCCTCTCCGGCTCTCCCGAGCGCAGCAGGGGCGGGTACAGCACCTGGGCCCGGCCCGCCCGGTACAGCGCCGCCGGCCGGCCTGCCTCCGCCGTGCGGCGCTCCCCCGTGGGTTCCACGAACCCCTCCGTACGGGTGACCTTGCGGCGGAAGTTGCTGGGATCGAGTGTGGTTCCCCAGATCACCTCGTAGACCCGCCGCAGGTCACTGACGGTGAAGGGTTCACGGCAGAAGCTCGTCGCCACCGTCGTGTACTCCAGTTTCGTGCGGGCCTCCTCCACCGCGTCGCGCAGGATCTCGGCGTGGTCGAAGGCCAGTTCCGCGTCCAGGGCCTCGTCCACCGGTACCCATTCGGCGTGGGCGGCGTCGGTGCCCGCGACCGGGGTCGGCAGGTCGGGGCCCAGTGCCAGGTAGGCGACCGTGACCACCCTTCCGCGCGGATCGCGCCCGGGGGTCCCGTAGGCGCGCAGCTGGGCCAGGTGCAGGGCGCGCCCGTCCAGACCGGTCTCCTCTCGCAGCTCGCGCAGCGCGGCCGCATCGAGGCCCTCCTCGGGCCGCACGTATCCGCCCGGGAGCGCATAGGCACCGAGGTGGGGCTCCTTGCCCCTCCGGATGAGGAGCACTCGCAGAGCGCCTTCACGCACGGTGAGGATCACCAGGTCGACCGTCGCGGAGACCGGAAACCGGGGAATGGTGGGCGGAGCGCTCTCGATCATCCCACCAATCTACTAAAAGTCCCCTTGACCAAAACCCGGAGCGCCACTTATGGTCACAGTGACTTGAAAGCCTCCTGGATGCCAGGTCGCAAGCGGCGCGCACGGGGAGTACACGTTGACGGAATTCATGCTCGGGGTGACCAGCTCGCTCGCGGCCACCGCTGCCACCGTCGGGCTGGGGTGGCTGACCTCCTGGCGGATCCGCCGGCGGCTCCTCGTCGCGCTGTCACGGCTCACCGGACTCGGAGTCCTGCGGATCCACCGGCACCAGGACGACGCGCGAGGCGATCTCGCCGAGGAGCTGAAGCGAGCGCGCTGGCTGCGCGTCATGGTCGGGCGGGGGAACGAGCTCACCCGGGACGGCTTCGTGCCGGTGTGGTCCGGAGAAGGGCGGTCTCCGGACTCCGTCCGGATCCTGCTGCCCGACCCCCGCACCTCCGAGGAGGGCAGGTCCTGGCTGGAGCGGCGCGAACGCGAGCTCCTGGCGGCGGACCCCGGCTTCCACAGGGGGCTGCTGCGCGAGCAGGTGCTCGCCAACTTCCACTACCTCGCCGAGGCGACGAAGGGCAGCAGCGGCACCGAGATCAGGTTCTACGACCTGCCGAACCTGTACCGGATCATCGCCACCGACAACACCGTTTTCCTCACGCTCTACCGAAACGGCGCACACGGGCGCCACTCCCCGTGTATCGTCGCGCACCGATCCAGTCGGCTGTACGACTTCGCCCTGCGGATCTTCGCCACGGCATGGGAATCGGGCCGGACCCCCGACCAGGCCGACCTTCTCCCGCACCGAGGACTCCCCCGCATCGGGTCCGAGGATCACCGAGGCGGCTCCGACCACCCGTTTCCTCCTCTTTCCCCGCGTTCTGCGTCTCCGTCCCCGGTCCCGGGGAACACCGGCGCTCCAGCCTCCGAGGACCAGCCATGATCGAACCCAGGGCTGCACCGAACCCCGGGAACACTCCTCCCGCCGCCCCCGGCATCCGCAGAGGCGGGACTGCCCCGGTACGACGTCGGGATCGCCGGCTGCGTCTTCCCCCGCCGGTTCGCCCCGGAGGGCCGAGCCCCTCCCGCGGAGAGGCCCTGCGGTCGTGCGCGTGCACGGCCGCAGGGCCTCCGGCATCCTCCGGGCACTACCTCGCCAGGGGGGACTCCACCGGGAGGGAGGTGTCGGTGGCCAGGTCCAGGGACGACGGGGGCAGGCCCGCGGCCACGACCTCGGCACCCAGGGCGGCGATCATGGCGCCGTTGTCGGTGCACAGCTTGGGCCGGGGCACCCGCAGCTCCACACCCGCCTCGCGGCAGCGCTGCTCGGCCCGGGCGCGCAGCGCCGAGTTGGCCGCCACGCCCCCGCTGATCACGAGCGTGCCCACGCCGTGCTCCACGCAGGCGTCGACCGCCTTGCGGGTGAGCACGTCCACCACCGAGTCCTGGAAGGCGGCGGCGATGTCGGCGACCACCAGCGGTTCGCCGCGGCGGTCGGCGTCCTCCACGTGGCGGGCCACGGCGGTCTTCAGGCCCGAGAACGAGAAGTCGTAGGTGCCGTCCCCCCACTTGCCGCGCGGGAAGCGGACCGACTTCGGGTCGCCCTTCTGCGCCTCCCGGTCGATGGGCGGGCCGCCCGGGTAGGGCAGGTCGAGCAGGCGGGCCACCTTGTCGTAGGCCTCGCCCGCGGCGTCGTCCACCGTGTCGCCGAGCGAGACCACGTCGGTGGCCAGGTCGTTGACCAGCAGCAGCGACGTGTGTCCGCCCGAGACCAGCAGCGCGATGGCCGGTTTGGGCAGCGGTCCGTGCTCGAGCTGGTCGACGGCCACGTGCCCCACGAGGTGGTTGACGCCGTACAGCGGCTTGTCCAGCGCCATCGCGTAGGCCTTGGCCGCGGACACGCCGACGAGCAGGGCGCCCGCCAGGCCGGGGCCGGCGGTGACGGCGATCGCGTCGACGTCGGACAGCTTCACCCCTGCGGCGTCCAGGGCCCTGCGCACGGTCGGGGTCATCGCCTCCAGGTGGGCGCGGCTGGCCACCTCGGGCACGACCCCGCCGAAGCGGACGTGCTGGTCGACGCTGGAGGCCACGGACTCGCCGAGCAGTTCGCAGCCCCGGACGAGACCGACACCGGTCTCGTCGCAGGACGTCTCGATCCCCAGGATCAGCGGCAGGTCGCTCATGGCTTCCGGTTTCCTTCCTGCCGGGCGACACGACGCATCACGATGGCGTCCGCCCCGTTGTAGTAGCCGCGCCGGACGCCGATCTGCTCGAAGCCGAACCGGTCGTAGAGCTTCTGGGCGCGGGGGTTGTCCGCGCGCACTTCGAGGAACATGTCGGTGACGCCCCGGAGCGCGGCCTGGTCGAGGAGTTCGGTGAGCAGGGCGCCGCCCACGCCCCGGCCCCACACCTGTTCGGAGACGGCCATGGTCTGCACGTCTCCCTCGGGCGGGACGAACCGCAGCCCGGCGTATCCCACGACCGCGCCGTCCGCCTCGGCGACGACGTAGTGGCGGGTGGGCTCGGCGAGCTCGCCGCGGAGCATGCCCTCGGTCCAGGCGTCGTGCGGGAACAGGACGCGTTCGAGGGCCAGGACGGCGTCGGTGTCGCCGTCGGTCATCTCGCGCAGGCGCACGCCCGGGGGCGGGGACACGCGGACCCGTTCGAGGTCGGGCTCGGTCCTCGGCGCGCGGTCGTCCCCGAAGCCGAAACCGACTCCGCTCCCCGGCCTCACCTCACCCATTGGCGGACCTTCTTGGGCGCGCCCGGGACCACGGCGTCGGGGCGGCGCAGGTAGAGGGGGCTCGGTTCGGGCAGCTTCTCCCCGCGGTGCAGCCGCAGCAGGGCGAGCTCGGCCAGGGCGGCGGCGTCGGGGTACAGCGGTTGGGGCGCGGAGGCGGTGTCGCCGAGCACCTCGGCGTACATGCGCGCACCGTCACCGATCAGCGGCAGGCCCCCGGTGTCGATCTCGGCGGGGCGGTCGACGGCGATCTCGCCCACGCGGGTGAGGTGGTCGTCGTAGCGGGCCCAGAACACCTCCTTGCGGCGGGCGTCGGTCATGGCCACGAACGGCTGCGTGCGCCGGGTGCCGAAGGCGAGCGCGTCCAGGGTCGTGACGCCGTGGCAGGGGATGCCGAGCGCGTCGGCGAGGGCGTGGGCGGTGGACAGCCCCACGCGCAGGCCGGTGTAGGGACCGGGGCCGATGCCGACGGCCACGGCGTCGAGGTCGGACAGGTCGATCCCCGCCACCCGGGTGAGGGTGCGGATGGTGGGGCTGAGCAGCTCCCCGTGGCGGCGGGCGTCGACGAGGGAGGCGTTCGCCCTCATGGTGAAGACGCCGTCGCCGGAGCTCTCTCCGATGGCGGCGGTGACCGCCGGGGTGGCGGTGTCGAAGGCCAGAAGCAGCACTGGGGCTATCCCTCTCCGTTCCCGGCGGTCCGGTCGGCGCCGCCGGGCAGTTCCACTCCGTCCCACCGGGCGCCGACGGGGCGCAGGTGGACGGTGCGGGTGTCGTCGGGGTGGCGTTCGATCCGGATCTCCAGCCGGTCGTCGGACAACCCCTCGGCGACGTCCTCCCCCCACTCGACGACGGTGACGGACTCGGGCAGGGTCATGTCGAGGTCGATGTCGTCGATCTCGTCGGGACCGCCGAGGCGGTAGGCGTCCACGTGCACGAGGGCGGGTCCGCCCACCAGGGAGGGGTGGATGCGGGAGATGACGAAGGTCGGGGAGGTGATGGAGCCGCGCACGCCCAGTCCCGCGCCGAGCCCCTGGGTGAAGGTGGTCTTGCCCGCTCCGAGGGGGCCGGAGAGGATCAGCACGTCGCCGGCCCTGGTGAGGGCCGCGATGTCGCGGCCGAGAGAGCGCATGGCCCTGTCGGTCTCCGCACGGACGGTGGACGCAGCTTCGGTGGTGGCTGTCGCGTCTGTCATCGGACTCGCTGCTCGTGTCGGTCGTGGGTGGGTCGGGCGGTGCCGGGTGCCGGTTCGCGGTGTACGTGCCCCGCCTCTCGATCCAGGTTAGGTCGGCCGGAGGACCGGCGGGACCGGTTGTGGAAAACGCCGGGGGCGGCGTCCGCAGCGGCCGCGGGCCGGGTCCCGCCGTCACATCGGCGGCGTCTCCGGCCGGCCCGCCGGGGCGCCGCCGACGTACTCGCGCGGGACGCGTACGCCCACGCGGGTGACGATCTCGTACGGGATGGTGTCCAGGACCTCGGCCCAGTCCTCGGCCGTGGCGGCGCCCGGGTACTCGCCCGGGTCGCCGAACAACACCGCGTACTCTCCGGCCTCCACCGCGTCGTCGCCGACGTCCACGACGAACTGGTCCATGCAGACCGTTCCCGCGATGGTGCGCCGCCGGCCGCCGAGGAGCACGGGGCCCTTGTTGGTGGCGGCCCGGGGGACGCCGTCGGCGTATCCGAGCGGGATCAGGGCCAGCGTGGTCTCCCGGTCGGTGCGGTACCGGTGCCCGTAGGAGACGCCGCTGCCCTCGGGGACGCGCTTGGTGAGTGCCACACGCGACCGCAGGGTCATCGCGGGCCGCAATCCGGACACGCTGTAACCGGGAATCGGGTTGATTCCGTAAGTGGCGATTCCGGCCCGGACCAGATCGAATCTCGCCTCGGGGAGTGTGAGGAGCGCCGCGGAATTGCTGATGTGGCGCACCTCGGGGTCCAGGCCCGCCTTGTCGGCGAGCTCCAGTGCTTCGTGGAACACCGAGAGCTGGGATCCGATGGAGGGGTGCCCGGGCTCGTCCGCGCAGGCGAAGTGCGAGAAGACCCCGATCACCCGCAGGACGCCGGCGTCCTGCAGCCGGGCGGCCTCCTCCACCAGCGCGGGCCACGCGGAGAAGGCCACGCCACCGCGGTTGAGGCCGGTGTCGGTCTTGAGGTGCACGCGCGCGGTCCGGCCCAGGCGGCGGGCCTCGCCGGCGATCACCTCCAGCAGCGCGGGGTCGCTCACCCCCAGATCGATCCCGGCGGCGATCGCCGATCCCACGGGCTCGCCCGGCGGGACGATCCAGGCCAGGAGCGGCAGGTCGATGCCGGCCGCGCGCAGTCCGAGGGCCTCTTTGATCAGCGCGGTCCCGAGCCACGAGGCGCCGCCCGCGGCCAGGGCGCGCGCGGCGGGAACCATGCCGTGCCCGTAGCCGTCGGCCTTGACCACCCCCATGAGGGGGGTGCCGTCCGCGTGCTCACGGAGCAGACGGGCGTTGTCGGTGATCGCGTCCAGGTCGACGCGGGCGTGCGCGAAGTGTGGCATGGCTCCAGTGTTTCACGTGCTGGTTACCGTCCCGGGGCTTCGGGTATGTGGCCTACGACCGAGTCCAGACGTATCCGTACGTTTACGTACAGCGACTGTTCTCGAGTCATATCTGGAGGTATCGGCATGAACGAGATCGGTAGAGAACGTCCTGTCAACGCGGTACGTCTGTGGTCGGGAGGCCTGGCGACCGCGGTGGTGGCGGCGCTGGTGATCCTGGTCGGCACCCTCCTCATGAGGGGCGCCCTGGGCATCCCGGTGCTCGCCCCCGAGGAGGCGGGCTACCTCGGCGACGCCGGAACCGTCGTGTACGCGCTGATGGCAGCGGTGGCGGCGCTGCTGGCCACGGGTCTGATGCACCTGCTGCTGCTCACCACCCCCAGGGCGCGCACCTTCTTCGGATGGATGATCGGACTTGTCACCGCGGTCGCGGTGGTGACCCCGTTCACGCAGGGGGCCGAGGTCGCGAGCCAGTTCGCCACGGCCTTCGTCAACCTCGCCGCGGGTGCGGCCATCGGACTGCTTCTGCGCAGCGTGTCGGCCACGGCCGTCGGCGGCTCCGGCGAACCGGCCGTCCGCGAGGGCGAGCGCCCCGCTCTGCGCTCGGAGGGCATCCTGCCCGAGGTGAGCCGGACCGAGTTCCGCGACGAGCGGCCCGGGCTGTGACGGCGCGGCGGCGCCGGGGGCGGTCCTTGGGCGGTCGCGGAGGGGGCGGGACCGCGGGGTCCCGCCTCCTCGTGCGTCATGGCGGACCCGCGACCAGGCTGTCGGCGTGCTCGGGGCTCAGGCGGTGCTCCACGACCATGACGGCCGCCCCGACGGCCCCCGCGTTCTCCCCCGCCGAGGAGCGGGCGATGCCCAGGCGCTCGGTGGCCAGGGGCACGGCGCGCTGGTAGACCATCTCGCGCACGCCCGCGAGGAGGTGGTCCCCGGCCAGGGCGAGGGCGCCTCCGAGGACGAGGACCGAGGGGTTGAACATGTTGACCGCTCCCGCCAGGACCTCTCCGATGTCGCGTCCGGCCTGGCGCAGCGCGTGCAGCGCGGGGGCCGAGCCGCTCCGGGCCAGGTCGGCCACGTCGCGCACACCCGAGGCCGGAACGCCCCGGGCGGTGAGCGCCGCGGCCAGCGCCGTTCCTCCGGCCACCGCCTCCAGGCATCCGGTCTGCCCGCACCGGCACGGGAGGCCCGCGGCCGCGGAGACGCGGATGTGCCCCATGTCGCCCGCGGCGCCCTGGGCGCCGCGGTAGACCCGGCCTTCGCTGACGATGCCGCAGCCGATACCGGTGGCGGCCTTGACGAACATCAGGTGGCTGGCGGAGGGCCAGGCGGTGCGGTGCTCGCCGAGCGCCATGACGTTGACGTCGTTGTCCACCAGCACGGGGACGCCGAGGCGGTCGCGGACGCGGGTGGAGACGTCGAACCCGTCCCAGCCGGGCATGATCGCCGGACTCACCGCGCGCCCGGTGCTGTGCTGCACCGGTCCGGGCAGGCCGATGCCCATGCCGAGCAGTTCGCCGCGGTCGCGGCCGGCGCCGCGCAGCAGTTCCAGACCGCGTTCGGTCACCCAGTCGAGCACCTTCTCGGCACCGAGCGCGATGTCGAGGTCGGCGCGCTCCTCCGCCAGGATCCGCGCGGACATGTCGGTGAGGGCGAGGCGGACGTGGGTGGCCCCCAGGGCGGCGCCGAGGGCGACCCGCGATCCGGGGCGGAAGGAGAACACCGTGGGCGGCCTGCCTCCGGCGGGGGCGGCCTCGCCCGACGGCCCGACGAGGCCGCCGGCCAGCAGGGCGTCCACCCGGTGGGTGACGGTCGTCCGGGACATCCCGGTGACGGCGGCCAGCTCCGAGCGGGTCCGCGGACGTCCGTCGCGCAGGATCCGCAGGAGGTCGCCCGCACCGGGAACGCTGCGCTGCTCGGTCACGGCCGTGCCCCCGCGCCGGTGAGTGGGTCTTCCGTCATGGGGGACAGTGAAGCACAAAGCATGACAAACACACACTGTTTCCGGAAGGCCCTCTGGCCAACGGGGCGGCAGCCGCCGACAATACCCGCAGCACCCTTCCGTACCCGCTCTGTGCCGTGCTCGCCGGGTAAGCGTCGACACGGGTCGGGACGACTCCCACCGCTAGGAGACGTCACGATGCCCGAGAACCGGCCCCCCGCGTCCCCCCGGGACGCGGGCCGCTCCGCCGTGCCCGAGACCGCCGGCCCCGCCACCTGGTGGATCACCCTCGCGTCGGTCGTGGTGACCGCCGCGGCGATCGTCCTCGTCCAGGTCCGGGCGGCCCCCGCCGAGGTCTCCGCCCACGGAGAGGTGGGTGCGCTGGCGCAACATGCGCAGGCCGCCCACGAGGAGCTCGCCCCCGTCCTGGAGGACATGGAGGAGTTCCTGCCCCCGGACGGCTCGCATCCCCCGCTGGACATGACCGAGCCGTCGCGTGTGCACGGGTGGCGGACGGCCGTCCAGGACGCGGGCGGCCACCTCGGCCGGGCCCCGGAGGGCGGAGCCGGGTACGCGGTCGCCCGCGAGGGGCTCGCCGGGGCGGTGGACCTGCTCGCACTGTGCGTGGAGACCTATGCCGGAGCCGCGGCGCTCGAGGACCCCGACGCGCGCATGGACACGCTGCACCTGGCCATGGACCTGCGCGACCAGGCGGTCCGGTCGTGGTCGCTGGGGGCCACCCAGCTCGACCTGCTCGA
Source organism: Nocardiopsis algeriensis (assembly GCF_014203695.1). GTDB lineage: Bacteria > Actinomycetota > Actinomycetes > Streptosporangiales > Streptosporangiaceae > Nocardiopsis > Nocardiopsis algeriensis. The sequence continues at coordinate 28,966 of NZ_JACHJO010000001.1, forward strand.
CACCGGGGCCGGGCGGCCGGGCCTGCACCTGCCCGGCGGCGCCGCGGTCGGCACCGCCGGCGGCGAGGAGCCGGACAGCACCGGAGGCGGGCACAGCGGGCACTGAGGCCGGTCACATCATGGGGGCGATGACCACTCGGTAGCGGCCGCCGGGGGTGTGCACGTCGTGGCGGAAGTCGTTGATCCGGTTGACCGAGCTCTGCACCCGTCTGCCGCTGAAGGCCCCCGCGTCGGCCGCGGGCAGACGTTCCAGGACGGTGCGCACGGCCTCGTCGACGGACATGGCGGTGGCCCTGTGCTCCGGGGTGATGCGCAGTCCGTCGTCCGTGAGGCGGCTGATGGCGATCCGGAACATACCGGCTTCTCCTTGAGGGGAGCGAGGGGAGTTCGGGGGAGGCGGGGTACCCGCCATTGTCCCCCATCCCTCCACCGCTGGGAACCACTCCCGCGAGGTGTCCCGGCGCCTCTCGCTCCCCGCACCGAACGTCAGACCTCCAGGCCGGACTCGATGTTCTTGAGGCGGTGCCGGGCCAGGGCGAGGTTGCCCCGGTTGCGGTCCAGGGCGAGGTAGAGGAAGAGTCCCTGGCCCTTGCGGCTGGTGAGGGGCCGGATGATGTGGTACTGCCCCGACAGCGTGATGAGGATGTCCTCGATCGCGTCGTTGAGCCCGAGCTGGTCCATCGTGCGCATCTTGGCCCGGACCACCTCGGTGTTCCCCGCCGCCGCGACGGTGAGGTCGAGGCTGTTGGTGGAGGCGAGGGTGCCCAGGGCCATCCCGCTGCTGTAGTCGACGACCGCGGCGCCGATGGCACCCTCGATCTCCATCATTTCCTTGAGGCCGGTCTCGATGTTCGGCATGTCCTTCTCTCTCCATTGGGTGGAACGGCGCAGCATCCCCCGGTCGGCCATCCAGCGGCGGAGCTCGCGTACGCGGCGGCGCGGGGGCGTTCCGCCGCTCACGCGACCACCGCTCCGGCTGTTCCGGGGCGGTCGGGCAGGGCGTGCAGCGCGGTGAGGACGCGCTCCAGCACTCTCCGGTCCACGCCCCCCGCTCTCCCCCGGGGCCCGGGCCGGCTCCGGGGGAGCCCGCGCCGGGGCTGCGGTACCTGCGCGGTACGCGCCAGTCCGCGCAGGCGGACCAGGGCGAAGCCGAGGTTGCCCTCGTCCCGCATCATCCGCACCCCCATACAGAGGTCGGATCCGGCGAGGACGGCCAGCAGCACGTGGTGGTCGGGACCGGTGACGACCACGTCCTCCACGTCCTCGTCCGGCACGGCGCCCAGGGGTCCTCCGTGGACGGCTCGGAGGAGCGCTGTCGCGTCCGCACCGCCGTCGTCCTCCCCGGACGCGCCGTCCTTGACCAGGTGGGCCAGGGTGCGGCCGCCGCGCCAGTCGACGAGGCAGACACTGCGCACCCCGGGCGTCTGGAGCATCTCCCGCATCTGCTGGTCGATGGTGCGCACGGCGGTCCTTTGCGAAGACAGGGCCGATTTCCACCGGCCCGCGGCGAATCAGACGGACAACGTCCTTATGCGGACAGACCGAGAATAGAACCCCTGGTGATGCTTCGCAGGCTTTTCGGAAATTTGTTGTGTATTGCCTGGCCGGCAAGGCGCAGAGAAAGGCCACAGAGAAAAAACTTCCAGGGAAAGAAAGAAAAATATCCCCGATCGTCTCGAATCGGATGTACGGCCACTTCCCTTGCCATATGGGATCTTCGGGCCCTAAGGCCCCCCTCTCGGAAGGTGCTTCCTCCCCAGGTCAACGACTCGGGCGCACAAGCACCCCCTCGGCGCCCGGAGAAGAAGGGGGAGGAAAAGCGGGGCCGCACAAGGGGAAAGGACTCCTGCGCCCGAAAGGGGACCTTGGCCTTCGAAAGGATTTCCGAAACGGTGTTCTGTCTCCGCCCCTCGCACCACCCGGGGAACAGCGGACACGACGAACCTTCCCGGCCCCCTGCCCCGGCCCGCCCCACCGCGGCCGGGGCACCCCCTCCCCGAACACGTAGAATGCGGTACCGACCGACCGTTCGTTGAGCAACCCCGTCCCTGACCCAGAGGTAGATTCGACCGCCGTGCCCCGATCCACCCCCACCTCCCCGACGTCCCCGACCCCGGGCAGGCGCCGCTCCGGCCGCCCCGGGCACGACGCCGACTCCGTTCTGCACGTGGCCGCCCGCGTGTTCAACGAACGCGGTTACGACGGCACGAGCATGGAGGACCTCGCCCGCGCCCTGGGCGTGACAAAGTCCGCCATCTACCACCACGTCTCCAGCAAGACCGAGCTGCTGAGCCGCTCGCTGGACCTGGCCATGGACGCCCTGTTCGAGGTCACCCGCGAGGAGGGATCGACCACGGGGCCGGCCGTCGACCGGCTGGAGCACGTCCTGCGCGGCAGTGTGCGAGTGCTGGTGGAACAGCTGCCGCACGTGACCCTGCTGCTGCGCGTACGCGGCAACACCGAGGTGGAGAAGCGCGCCCTGGCGCGCCGCCGCGAGTTCGACCACCTGGTCGCCGCCCTGGTGCGCGAGGGCATCGCGGACGGCGACATCCGGGGCGACGTCGATCCGGCGGTGGCGTCGAGGCTCCTGTTCGGCATGGTCAACTCGATCATCGAGTGGTACAAGCCCGACCGCGGGCTCGGTGGCGAGGCCGTCGCCGACACCCTGGCCCTCATCGCGTTCGAGGGCATCAGGACCGGCCCGAAACCCCGCTGAAACAGGATTTCCTCCACGGTGGAGCGACCTCCGACACAACGGTCAGGGACCTTTGCCACCAATGGCGCATGCCGTGAGAAGCGACACGTTTCCCCTGGTCACAGCGGGTAGGAGCGCTTACGGCATCGGGCTTACCGCACTTTTTCCCTCCCGTCCGCATCTTTTTCCAAGGTTTTACCCCCCTATTCGGAACACAGGGCTCTTTCTAGAATCCCCCTGCCAGCACACCAGCTTCAGCCCTGCGGACGGGACCATGATCGACCACTTCAGCCACGGCCTCATGACCCCGGTGATCGCGTACGCGGTCTCGGTCATCGGCTCCTTCATCGGCCTCACCGCCGCCACCCGGGCCCGTGCGGCGACCACGAGCGCCTCGCGCTGGATGTGGCTCGTCCTCAGCGCCGTCTGCCTGGGCGGCACCGCCGTGTGGTCCATGCACTTCATCGCCATGATGGGTTTCCGCGTCTCGGGCACGCCCATCCGCTACGACGCCGGCCTCACCATCGCCAGCGGGCTGCTCGCCATCGGGGTCATGGGCGTGGCCCTGTACCTGACCATCCGGCGCCAGACCAACATGTGGCTACTGGTCAGCGGCGGCATCGCGGGCATCGGCATCGTGTCCATGCACTACATGGGCATGGCCTCCATGAACATGCACGGCGAGATGCAGCACAACCCCCTGTTCGTCGCGGCCGCGATCGCGATCGCGCTGGCGGCGGCCACCGTGGCCCTGTGGTTCGCCTGGCGGCTGAACGGCGCCGTCGCCATCCTCGCCGCGTCCCTGCTCATGGGCGTGGCCGTCTCCGCCATGCACTACGTCGGCATGATGGGCGTCAGTGTCGAGCTGGAGGGGCACAACCACGCGCAGATGCCTCCCGGTTCGGCCTCCTCCGACCTGCTGCTGCCGCTCGTGGTGGGCCTGTTCGTCTTCCTCCTCGTCGCCAGCCTCTTCCTCATGCTGGGCGTGGACGACAACGCCGACCGGGCGCGGAAGGGGTCGGGGCGCGGGGCCGACCGCAGGACCGCCGGCGCGTCCGCGGCCGCCTCCTCCGCCGGCGACGACGGGTACACCGCCAGGCACGGTTCGGTCGACAACTGGAAGCGCCCCTAGCGACTCCGGATCCGACACGGAGCACGGAAAGCAGCAAAAGACCACAAAACTCCTGAAGGACGGCCACAAACCGCCATCGTTTTCAGGAGAACCCCTGGTCCCTGTGCCCTTTTCCTCCCTAATATCCATGACCCGCGCACATTGTGACTCAGGCCATGGAAAGTGGATCCCGTGCTTCTCGATCTCCTCGGCCAGGAGTGGCCCACCCCCGCCATCGCCTTCGCCGTCTCCGCCCTGGGTGCCTTTCTCGGCCTCTCCTTCGCCTTCCGGGCCAGAAAGGCGCCCAAGGGGTTCTTCCGCTGGCAGTGGCTGGCCCTGGCCACCCTCTCCCTCGGCGGCGTCTCCGTCTGGTCGACGCACTTCATGGCCATGATGAGCTGGTCGCCGACGGGCGTCGCCGTCCGCTACGACGAGGTGACGACCTTCGCCGTCGGCGCCGTCGCACTGGTGTCCCTCGGGATCGCGCTCACCCTCACGGTCCACCGGAGGAGCGCGCCGTGGCTGCTGCTCGGCGGGGTGGTCGGCGGCGGCGGGATCGCGGCCGCGCACCACACGGGTACGGCCGCCGTCGCCGTCCACGGCGAGCTCCAGCACGACATGGCGGCCACCGCCGCCTCGTTCGCCGTCGCGCTGGTGGCCGTCACCGCCGCCCTCTGGATCGCCGCCCACCGCCACGGCCATCTCGCCACCGCGTGCGCCTCGCTGCTCCTGGCGTTCGCCGTGAGCGCCATGCACTACACCGACATGGCGGGCGTCACCGTCGTCACGCCCGAGTACGCGCGCCGGGGCGCGCCCGAGGGCGCGGCGATCACCGACCTCCTGCTTCCCCTGATGGTCACGCTGTTCGTCTTCCTGCTCATCTGCAGCCTCTTCCTCCTGCTGGGGGTGGAGGAGAAGCGGCCCGACTACGCCCGGCGCCCCGGGCACGCCGCCCCCGTCGCACCGGACACCGCGCAGGAGGAGCAGGACCACTACGTGCCCCGGCACTCGGCCGCCCCGCTCACCACGAACACCCCGCCGCCCCGCAGGAGCCCCGCCGACGACGTGTGGACGCGCCGGCGCTGACCGGCCGGTGGCGCGGACGGACCCGCGCTGCCCGTCAGCGGTCGAAGCCGAAGGCCCTGCCCGCGTTGGCCGCGACGATCGCGGCCAGCTCGTCCTCGTCCATGCCCTTGACCTCCGCGAGGAGGCGGAGCGTGTGCGGGATCAGGTAGGGCGCGTTGGGACGGCCCCGGTACGGCTTGGGCGTGAGGAAGGGCGCGTCGGTCTCAACCAGGATCAGCTCCGGAGGAGCCGCCGCGGCCGCCTCGCGCAGCGACTCGGCGCTGGCGAACGTCACGTTCCCCGCGAAGCTCATGTAGTAGCCGAGTTCCGCGCACCGGCGGGCCATGTCGGCGTCGCCGGAGAAGCAGTGGAACACCACGCGCTCCGGCGCACCCTCGTCGGCCAGGATCCGGAACACGTCCTCGTGCGCGTCCCGGTCGTGGATCATGACGGCCTTGCCGTGGCGCTTGGCGATGGCGATGTGGCCCCGGAAGGAGTGCTCCTGCGCGAGCGCGCCCCCGGGCCCGGTGCGGAACGTGTCCATCCCGGTCTCGCCGACCGCCACGACCTGTGGCAGGGCGGCCAGCTCGTCGATGCCCTCCAGTGCCCGTGCCAGTGCCTCGGTCCCGCCCGCCTCGCGGGCCTTGCCCGCCCAGTCGGTGTCGTCGACCTCCACACCCTGTGCGCCGTCGCCGTGCACGATGCGCGGTGCCTCGTTGGGGTGCAGCGCGACCGCCGCCCACACCTTGCCCGGGTGCTCGGCGGCGACCTCGGCCGCCCACCGCGACGACGGCAGGTCCACACCCACCTGGACCAGCGGGGTCACCCCCACCGCCTCGGCCGCCGCGATGACCTCGGCCACCTCCGGTGTCTGCATGTCCATGTGGGTGTGGCTGTCGGCCACCGCGACGCGCAGCGGCCGGGGAGCCGGAGGAGGGGTCTCCTTGTTGCGCTCCCTGACCGCCGCACCGCTGCGCTTGCCCATGGGTCTTCCTCCATCGAGAGAAGCGCCGCCGGCCCGGAGGCCGGCGGCGCGGTCGTACCCGCCGTGCCTTATCCGGCGTCGGCCTCCAGGCGGGCCAGCTCCTCGTCGACCACGGACGGGTCGAGCTTGGCGAACAGGGGCTCGGGGCGGCCGAGCGGGGTGCCCACGGCAACGGGCACCGACTCCCAGCGCGCCTCGTCGCCGGCGTAGTCCCCGGTGATGACCGGGTAGTCGACCTCCTCCTCGGAGCCGCCGATGGTGTCGCGGCCGGTCTCCAGGCGGGGCATGCCGGTCCAGGTCCCCGTGCCGCCGAGCATCGCGTACACCTTGTTGGCCGACTCGGGCAGGAACGGGGTGAGCAGGGTGTTGGCGTCCTGGACCAGCTGGAGCGCCACGTGCAGCACGGTGGCCATCCGCTCGGGGTCGGTCTTCTTGAGCGCCCACGGTGCCTGGTCGGAGATGTACTTGTTGGCCTCGGCGACGGTGCGCATCGCCTCCTGGAGGGCGGCCTTGAACTGGGACCGCTCCAGGCGGGCGCCCACCGTGCCGAAGGCGGCCCGGGAGCCCTCCAGGACCCGGCGGTCCTCCTCCGTGAGCTCCCCCGCCTCGGGGATGCTGCCGATGTTCTTGGCCGCCATGGAGATGGAGCGGTTGACCAGGTTGCCCCAGGCCGCGACCAGCTCGTCGTTGTTGCGGCGCACGAACTCGGCCCAGGTGAAGTCGGTGTCCTGGGTCTCGGGGCCGGCGGCCATGATGTAGTACCGCAGCGCGTCGGCGGAGTAGCGCTCCAGGAAGTCGCGCACGTAGATCACCACGCGCCGCGAGGAGGAGAACTTGCGCCCCTCCATGGTGAGGAACTCGCTGGAGACGACCTCGCTGGGCACGTGCAGCTCGCCGAGCGGGCCCGGGTCGCCGCCGCGCTCGCCCCTGCCGGAGGCGCCCAGCAGGATGGCCGGCCAGATCACCGAGTGGAAGACGATGTTGTCCTTGCCCATGAAGTAGAACGAGCTCGTCCCCTCGCCCTGCCACCAGCGGCGCCAGGCCTCCGGGTCGCCGGTGCGGCGGGCCCACTCGATGGACGCCGACAGGTAGCCGATGACCGCGTCGAACCACACGTACAGGCGCTTGTTGGCGTTGTCGCTCCACCCCTCCAGCGGAATGGGCACGCCCCAGTCCAGGTCGCGGGTGACCGCGCGCGGCTGGAGGTCGTCCAGCAGGTTGAGCGAGAACTTGAGGACGTTGGGGCGCCAGTCGCCCTCCTTGTCCTTGAGCCACTCGCCGAGGACCCCGGCGAACGCGGGCAGGTCGAGCATGAAGTGCTCGCTGTCCACGAACTCGGGGGTCTCGCCGTTGATCCGCGACCGGGGCGAGACGAGGTCGATCGGGTCGAGCTGGTTGCCGCAGTTGTCGCACTGGTCGCCGCGGGCGCCGTCGTAGGCGCAGATCGGGCAGATGCCCTCGATGTAGCGGTCGGGCAGCGTGCGGCCGGTGGAGGGAGAGACCGCGCCCTTGGTGGTGCGGGTGAAGACGTAGCCGTTCTCGTACAGCGCGGTGAACAGCTGCTGCACCACGGCGTAGTGGTTGCCCGTCGTGGTGCGGGTGAACAGGTCGTAGGACAGGCCGAGGGCGACGAGGTCCTCGGCGATGATCCGGTTGTAGCGGTCGGCCAGTTCGCGGGCGCTCACGCCCTCCTGGTCCGCCAGGACCTGGATCGGGGTGCCGTGCTCGTCGGTGCCGCTGACCATCAGCACGTGGTTGCCCGACATTCGCTGGAACCGGGAGAAGACGTCGGAGGGCACTCCGAAGCCGGACACGTGACCGATGTGGCGCGGTCCGTTGGCGTAGGGCCAGGCGACCGCGGTCAGGATGTGACGATTCGACGACATGCCTCAAGCCTAAAGGTGCGGAGGCCCGGGCCGGAACTCGTCCCGCCGCCTGTGGAGAACCTGCTTTCCGATGCCCCGCGCGCCCGCGGCCGTTTCCGGACGGTAAGGGGACATTCCCCCGGGGTTCCCGGTGCCCGTATGCTCTGCTGGACAAGCCGTGCGCACAGTGACGCACGGGACAGCGGCATCCTCGCTTTCCGACCTGAGGCGGTGGTCACCACGGTTCTCCGTGTCCTGACCCGGCCTGCCCGGAAGCACACCAGGGCCCTGGTCACCGGCGTGGCCCTGCTGGTCGTCCTGTCCTTCCCGGTCACCACGCGCAGCGAGCCGGACCTGCCCGTGCTGCCCTCCTACGGTGTGGCCAGCGCCCCGCGGGACGCCTCCGCCGATCCCGGGGACGGAAGCGAGCGCGCCGGCCCCGCCGGCGCCGTCCGGATGTCCGTCGGCCCGCCGCCCGCCACCTGCGACCAGCGCTGGACCCTGCGGGACATGCCCGACGCGGTGCCCGTCTGCGCCCTGCGCCTGGCCTCCTGGGACCAGCCGTGGTGGCCCCTGCCGGACCCGGTTCCCGAACCGGTCCCCGAACAGGCCGCGGCGGAGGAGCTGCCGCCGACCCGCGCGCCGCCGTCCACTGCGAGGACAGGCATCTGAGAGCACCCCGGACACCCCCCGCCCCGTGGAACGGGCACGTCCGGGCCCATCCGTCATCCTTCGCAGTGAGAGGTACCACCCCTTGTCCAGTCAAACAGGAGCGGGAGCGCGCTGGACACGCGCGCTGATATCCCTGCTCGTCATCCTCGTCGCGTTCGGCGCGGCATGGTTCTTGCCACCGCGCCTGGGTCTCGACCTCAGCGGCGGCACCCAGATCGTCCTGGAGACCCGGGACGGCGACGACGGCACCCCGGCCGACGCCGAGAACACCGACAAGGTCGTCGAGGTGCTGCGCCAGCGCATCGACCGCTTCGGCGTGTCCGAGGCGACCATGTCGCGCTCGGGCGAGAACCGCATCATCGTCGAGCTGCCCGGCGTGCAGGACCCGGCCGAGATCGCGGAGATCATCGGCCAGACCGCGCAGCTGTCCTTCCACCCGGTCCTCGGCCAGGGCCAGGGCACCGGCCAGGGCGTCCAGGCCCCGGCCGACTACTCCGGCACACCCGCCGACGAGGCGCGGGCCCCGGCCGACGCCGCCGAGGAGGGCGGGGCCGAGATGAGCGACGAGGAGCTCCAGGCGCTCCTCGACAACATGGGCGGCGGCCAGCCCCAGGGCCAGGGCGGGGGCGTGACCGCGGAGAACCCCGAGGACGTCGTCATGACGCTCCCCGACGCCGACGGCACCTACCTGCAGCTCGGCGAGACCGCCATCGAGGGCGACCAGGTCTCGGGTGCCGAGGCCGTGCTCGACAGCGTCAACCGCGCCCAGTGGACGGTCAACGTCTCCTTCCGCGGCGAGGGCCGCGACCAGTGGGCCGACCTGACCGGCCAGGCGGCCTGCTACGAGCTCGGGGACCCGCGCCGCCGCGTGGCCATCGTGCTCGACAACCAGATCATCTCCGCTCCCGAGGTCAACCAGGACGTCGCCTGTGAGACCGGCATGGCGGGCGGCCAGACCACCATCACCAGCTCCACCTTCACCAACGAGAGCGCCAACGAGCTGGCCGTCCTGATCGAGGGCGGTTCGCTCCCGCTGCCGGTCACCGAGGTCCAGCGCCAGACGGTCGGCCCGACCCTGGGTGCCGAGGCCATCCAGGCCAGTGCCGTCGCCGCCCTGCTGGGCATCGCGTTCACGGCCCTGTACATCACCCTGGTCTACCGCCTGGTCGGCCTCCTGGCCTCCCTCGCGCTGGCCTTCTACACGCTGATCTCCTACGGCGCCCTGGTGGCCCTGGGGGCGACGCTCACCCTGCCCGGTCTGGCCGGCTTCGTGCTCGCCATCGGCATGGCCATCGACGCCAACGTGCTGATCTTCGAGCGCGCCCGCGAGGAGTACCAGCGCCAGAAGACCGTCTACGAGGCCAACAAGTCGGCGGGCATGAAGGACGCCGCCGAGGGCGAGAAGACCGGTGGCGCCCTGGCCCGCCGGCGCCGCAGGGCGATCCCGCCGAGCCTGGAGAAGGCCTTCGTCGAGGGCGGCAGCAAGGCGTGGAGCGCGGTGCTCGACACCAACGTCACCACGCTCATCGCCGCGGCCCTGCTGTTCTTCCTGGCCTCGGGCACCGTCCAGGGCTTCGGTGTGACGCTGAGCATCGGTACCCTCGTCTCGATGTTCTCCGCGCTGGTGATCGCGCGCGTGTTCGTCGAGTGGGCGGTCCGGCGCGCGGTGATCCGCAAGCACCCGGCCGTCAGCGGCCTGGACCGGATCGGTGCCGTCCGCACCTGGCTGGTGCGCAAGAACCCCGACCTGATGCGCTTCCGCAAGGTGAGCCTGATCGCCGCCGGTGTGATCGCCGCCGCGGCCCTGGCCGCCCCGCTGGTCCAGAACGTCAACCTGGGCGTGGAGTTCACCGGCGGCCGCGTGCTGGAGTACGAGATCACCGGCGACGAGAGCCTGTCGGTCGACGAGGCCCGCGAGATCGTCTCGCAGGTGGGCTTCCCCGGCTCCGACACCGCGGTCGTGCAGGAGTCCGGCGACGGCGACCTGTCCGTCCGCACCGGTGAGCTCTCCGACGCCGACGCGGCCGCCGTCACCGAGGCCCTCGGCGAGGCCACCGGCGGCGCGGAGGTGGTCAGCGACGAGCTGATCGGCCCGAGCATGGGCGACGAGCTGCGCAACCGCGCACTCATCGCGCTGGGCGCGGCGCTGCTCCTGCAGCTGCTCTACCTGGCGTGGCGCTTCCGCTGGTCGTTCGGTGTCGCCACCATGGCCTCGCTGGCGTTCAACGTCCTGCTGGTGATCGGCCTGTTCGTCTGGCTGGGCAAGCCGATCGACGGCGTGTTCCTCGCCGCGATCCTGAGTGTGATCGGCTTCAGCGTCAACGACACGGTGGTCGTGCTCGACCGCGTCCGCGACGAGTGGGCACGGGACGAGAAGTCCCCGTTCCAGGAGATCACCAACCAGGCGATCCTCCACACGCTGCCGCGTACGGTCAACACCGCCGTCGGCGCACTGATCATCCTGGGCTTCCTGACCTTCCTCGGCGGGTCCTCGCTCCAGGACTTCTCCATCGCCATGCTGATCGGTCTGACCACCGGCATGGTGTCGACGGTGTTCGTGGCCGCTCCGCTGGCGATCGTCCTGCAGAAGTGGGACAAGACCCCGCCTCCGCACGTGGTCAAGGAGCGCAAGGCCAAGCAGAGGATCGCCGCGAAGGCGGCGCGCGAGGCCGACGACGGCGCCGTCGTCTGACCCGGGCGGTCTCCGCGGCAGCGGTTTCCGTGCGGTGCGAAGGGCTCCGGGGAGCGGTTCACGCTCTCCGGGGCCCTTCCCCGTCTCAGGTGCTCGGAGCGGGCTGGGGCGCGCCCTCGGAGGCCTGCACCAGGACGAACCCCTGTCCCTCGAAGGAGAGCTGGATCGCCTCGCCGCTGCCGCGCCCGATGAGTGCGCCCGCCTTCGCGGTGCGGCGCACCCCGGTCCTCAGGGAGCTGGACCAGGCGACCGCGGAGTCGGTGTCGACGAAGGTCGGCTGGTCGATGTCGAGCAGGACGGGGGCTCCGTGGCAGGCGACGGCGATCCGCCCGGTCCCGCTGAACACGGTGTTGAACAGGCCCCCGGTCATGATCCCGGCGCCCTCGACGCGGTTGATGTCCCAGGACAGGCCCGACTCGAAGGCGAGCACGTTCTCCCCGCTGACGGTGATCCGGTCGTTCTCCAGGTCGATGACGTGGACGTCCCACGCGTCGCGGGCCAGGAACACGTCGCCGCGGCCGCTGACCTTCATCAGCGGAAGGCCCTCACCGGTCAGGGCCTTCTTGAAGAACTTGCCGATGCCGCCGCTGCCCTGGTAGGAGAAGTCCACGTTCCCCTGGTAGGCGATCATGGAGCCCTGGCGGGCGTAGAACTCCCCGTCGAGTCCCACGCGAAGCATCTTGGAGTTCTGCAGGTGCATGCCCGGCCGGCTGCTCTCGCGTGCCTGTTCGAAGAGTTCGCTGCGCATGGGGTTCTTCCCGTCGGTGGAGGTGGTGCGGTCGTCCTCTTGGACGCGGTGCGGGGGCGGAGGTTCCGCCTCCGGGACGTCCCGTGTCCCGGACCCGCTGTCACTGTGCCCCGGAGATCCCGTGCACCAGGTCGTAGACACGCCGCTTGGGCACACCGGCCTCCCGGGCCACGCGGCCGATGGCCTCCTTGCGCCGCACACCCTCCTCCTCCAGGGCCGCGACGGCGGCGGCCAGGTCCTCGTCGGAGGCCGCGGCGGCGGCCGGGCGCATCCCCTCGACCACGACGGAGACCTCTCCCTTGACGCCCTCGGCCGCCCAGGCGGCCAGCTCGCCGAGCCCGCCCCGGCGCACCTCCTCGTAGGTCTTGGTGAGCTCGCGGCACACCGCGGCCCGGCGGTCGGCGCCGAAGGCCTCCGCCATCGCGGCGAGGGTGGCGGCGATCCGGTGCGGGCTCTCGAAGAACACCATCGTGCGGCGCTCGCCGGCGAGTTCGGCGAGGTGGGACGCCAGGCCCTTGCGCGGGGGGAAGCCCTCGAAGCAGAACCGGTCGGTGGGCAGCCCCGAGACCACCAGCGCGGTCGTCACCGCCGACGGGCCGGGGATCGCGGTCACCCGGATGCCCTCGTCCGCACAGGCCGCGGCCAGGCGGTAGCCGGGGTCGGAGACGCCGGGCATGCCGGCGTCGGTCACGACGACGACGTCGCGGCCCTCCCGGAGGTCCTCCAGCAGTTCGTCGGTGCGGCGGCTCTCGTTGGCGTCGTAGTAGGAGACGACGCGGGCGCCCTGCGCGCCTCCGAGCCGGACTCCCGCGCGGGTGGCGAACTGGCGTAGCCTGCGGGTGTCCTCCGCCGCGATGATCCGGGCCTCCTCCAGAGCGCGCAGGAGCCGGGGCGGCGCGTCCTCGACGTTGCCGATGGGCAAGCCGGCGAGTGTCAGCGTCCCCTGTACCGTGCCGTTGCCCGCAACCAATGTGATCCCCGCTCCTTCGCGCTACGGTGGCTCCAGTCACACACCACCCCCGACGTTCTCGTGGCCCGTCCGCAGAGGGACACACCATCTCCGATCCCAACCTACGAGTCGAGATGACCAGCACCGCACTTTCCTCCGAGGCGGAGGCCGAGACCCCGCCCCAGCACCGACCCTCCACGCTCAGGTCCCGCTTCCTGCCCTCCGACCCCCCGCCCCGGTGGCTGGGCTGGCTGGGCGCGGCCCTCGTCGCCGCGTTCGCCGGCGCCCTGCGGTTCGTCAATCTCGGGCTGCCCGCGCGGATCTACTTCGACGAGACCTACTACGCCAAGGACGCGTACGGCCTCTGGAACTTCGGCCACGAGCGCGAGCCCGTCGAGGAGCCGGTCGAGGCGGACCAGCTGCTGCAGCAGGGCGGCCAGGACATCTTCAGCTCCCCCGGGGCGGGTGACTTCGTCGTCCATCCACCGGTGGGCAAGTGGATGATCGCCCTGGGCGACTGGCTGTGGTCGGCGCTGTCGCTGGGCACGACGATGACCCCGGAGGCGTGGCGGTTCGCCTCGGTCCTGGCCGGGATCGCCTCCGTGTTCATCCTGGTGCGGGTGGCCACGAGGATGACCCGCTCGGTGCTGCTGGGCTGCACGGCCGGTGTGATCCTGGCCCTGGACGGCCTGCACTTCACGCTGAGCCGCATCGCGATGCTGGACATCTTCCTCACCCTGTGGGTCCTCGCCGGGTTCGCGTGCCTGGTGGTCGACCGGGACAGGAACCGGGAGCGGCTGGTGCGGCTGGCCGAGGCCGGCCGGGACATGGCCTCCGTCGGCTGGCTGGGCATGCGCTGGTGGCGCCTGGCCGCGGGCCTGTGCTTCGGCCTGGCGGCGGGCACCAAGTGGTCGGCCCTCTTCTTCGTCGCGGCGTTCGGCCTTCTCACCGTGGCGTGGGACTACGGCGCCCGGACCAGCGCGGGTCAGCACCGCCCCTTCTGGCGCTGGCTGGGCCTCGACGCGATCCCGGCGTTCGTGCAGACGGTGGTGGTCGGCGCGATCGTCTACCTGGCCTCGTGGTCGGGATGGCTGTTCACCGGCGGCGGCTACAACCGCGACCGGTTCGAGGGGGCGCTGCCCGCGTGGGTGCCGGAGTTCCTGAGCGGGCCGGCCGAGGCGCTGGCGGGCCTGTGGGACTACCACCGCAAGATGATGGACTTCCACGACGGGCTCACCAGCGACCACACCTACATCTCGCAGCCGTGGGAGTGGATCATCATGCGCACCCCCGTGATGTTCCACTACGACGGGCAGGCCGTGGGGTGCGGGAGCGGCAACTGCGTCACCTCGATCGTGTCCATCGGCACGCCGGTGGTGTGGTGGCTGTCGATCCTCGCCCTGGTCGTGCTGACCGGCTGGTGGGCGACCTTCCGCGACTGGAGGGCCGGGGCGGTGCTGCTGGGTGTGGCCGCCGGGTGGCTCCCCTGGTTCGCCTTCCCCGACCGGCCGATGTTCCTCTTCTACGCGCTGCCCTTCCTGCCCTTCCTGGTCCTGGCGATCGTGCTGATGCTGGGCCTGGTGATGGGTTCGAACGAGGAGGGTCCCCGCTTCGCCCCGTACCGCCGGGCCACGGGCGGTGTCGTCTTCGGGGTCGTCCTCCTGCTGGTCATCGCGCATTTCGCCTATCTGTACCCGGTGATCTCCGCGTATCCGGTGGACCGGGAGAGCTGGGGGCATCAGCTGTGGTTCGACGTGTGGATCTACGGCCGGGACGCGGGGTGACTCCTGTTTTCCGCGATTTCCCATTAGTGGTACAGCAGCCGGAAATCAACCGTTTCGAGTAGCCGAAACAGGACAGGCGGAAACGGAGGATTTCCCTTCCCGAAGCCTCGGCAGGGGACTGCCCTCCCTGGTACTGTCTGCAACTGGTTGCTGTTGTAGTTTCCATGGATGCCCCAGGCGCCTCGCGGAACTTCACGTGGGCGCTTGACGGGGGGATGACTCATCGACTCGGCGCCCGGCGACCCGGGGCCAGCAGGGTGCGGCCCCGCCGTAGTCCCCAAGGGAGAGCACATGGCTCAGGGCACCGTGAAGTGGTTCAACTCTGAAAAGGGTTTCGGGTTCATCGCCGTCGAGGGCGGCCAGCCCGACGTGTTCGTCCACTACTCGGCGATCACGGGCACCGGCTTCCGGAACCTGGAAGAGGACCAGCGCGTCGAGTTCGACATCATCCAGGGCCCCAAGGGCCCGCAGGCGGCGGACGTCCGCACCATCTGATCGCCTCCTGACCCGTCCTCCCGTGCGGTACCGAGCCGCCGGGGACGGTCAGCGGGGCATCGCGCACACCGTCGCCACGTGCGTTTCCCAGCCCTCCGCCTCCGGGTGGGGGGCTGGCCGCGTGTGATACCGGGGTGTGATCCGGACACGGTTACACAAGCGTGCCGATACCGGTTAACCTGCTGGGAGCCGGTCGGTCCACGAAGAACGAGGTCGCGCATGTTCAACATCAGCGGAGGAGAGTTCGTTGTACTCCTCCTGCTCGCGCTCCTGATCTTCGGTCCGGACCAACTGCCCAAGGCGGCTCAGCAGATCGGCCGTGTCCTGCGGCAGCTGCGGACCATGGCCAACTCCGCCTCCAACGACATCAAGCAGGGACTCGGCCCCGAGTTCAAGGACTTCGACGTCCAGGACCTCAACCCGAAGCGGTTCGTGCAGAAGCACTTCTGGGAGGAACCGGAGCCGGATCAGCGGCCGGCGGTCAGGCTGAACGGCAAGCGTCCGCCCTTCGACGACGAGGCCACCTGACCGCACCGCTGCCGATGGACGGGGTCACCCGGCCAGCGCCAGGACGAACAGGGCGAGGCCGAGCAGGACCACCGCCGCGGTGATGATCGCCGGAGAACCGACCCACAGGATGAGGATCTCCGCCGCCGCGGCGCCGCCCAGGGCCGCGGCCGCCCACGGCCAGCGCGGTGCCGGACTCCAGCCGTTGCTCTTTTCCCGCCGCACGGCGACCGCGAACGCGAGCGCGGTCAGCAGCCAGAACACCAGATGGGCGAGGGCTCTCACGGAGGGTTCGACGTAGTCGGCCATACCGCCGACCACCATCACGTGCAGGACGGCCACGCAGGCCAGGCGCCAGGGGCCGCCGCGGCCGCGTTCGGCCCGGACGACGCGCAGGCGGGCCGGCGTGGTGCGCCGGAAGCGGTCCGCCACCGCCGGCGGAGTCTTCTCGGCCGCCTCCGCCCCGCCCTCCGGCGGGGGATCGAAGCGGGGTCGGGGGTCTGACGGCGGCGGCTCGTACCCTCCGACCGGCTCGGGTTCCTCGGGGTACTGGTATCCGCCGGGGTGCTGGGGGGTGTCGGTCACGCCCGCCCCTTCACGGTCGGCACGGCCCGGCCCGGACGGGCCGGAGAACTGGTGTAGGTTCCCTACCCCCCGCGCGCCGGGGTCCAACCCGCGGCAACCGGTCCGTGCGCAGGGGCCCACCCGGACCGCGGCGGCCGGGAAAGCGGACGCCGGGCCTGTCCGGGCGGGCTCCTGCGGAGCAGGCTGCTACAGCCAGCTCCACCCGTTGTCACGGGCAGGCGAGGTGTGCTCGGTCATGGCAGATCAACCTTTCATGTCGCTTTCGGCCCATTCCCGGACAACGATGACCCAGCGGGTACACCGCCACAAGACCCCGAACCCGAAAACGGCAGTCTCCGGGCCGCGGTACCGGCAAGGGAGTCCACGGGTCTGTCCAGGCGATGCCAGGGGAGGGCATTGCCGCAGTTCAGAGAAGTTCCCTTTTTTCAAACCGAAACACATGGAACTTGCTGACCTGCAAAGACATGCGAAGCTCCCGGCAAAAACCGAGCCCCTCCCGCGACGGAGGGTGACCGGCCCGCCATTGCCCCGACGGAGCGGTGGCGGACCCGGGAAAGGCGCGGGCCGGAAATCAGGAAGACGCATGTCCTGATACCGGCAACGACATGATCGGAAGGCGGAGGCGAATGGTTCGCACACCACCGCACCCTTGTGCAACGTCCCGCAGCGCCGTCACTCTCCGCAACACCGGAACGCACGCGAAAAGTGTTCTCCCCGGCTCTTTTCCTGCCTCTGGGGACGCTTTTCGGTCAGCCTCGAAAAGGAATAACTTATCCGCCCCTCGGGAGGAGTATCCTAGGCGGGCCGGCCCTCCCGCGACAGGGAATAGCCGCTTCGCCGGTGACACTCGAGGCTCCGGTCCGGACACGACGACCCCGCCGCAGGGGATAGGACACCTCCCGGACGGGCCCGGGGCCGCGCTCCGGCGCGGCCCCGACTCCTCGTGTCCGCGCCCCGGACACGGCGGAGGGCCCGTGTCCAGTGGACACGGGCCCTCTCTTCTTCTGTGGAGCTATGGGGATTTGAACCCCAGACCCCCTCGATGCGAACGAGGTGCGCTACCGGACTGCGCCATAGCCCCGAAGACGAGAACAACATTATCAGGAAACCGGGAGTGCTCCGAACGGGCCCGCGCCCGGGTCAGTCCCCCGCCGCCCGGAGCCGGGCGTCCGCGTACTGGTCGTACACCTGACTGCGCCGTTCCCGGAGCGCGATCACCTCGGCCTCGCGCTCGGCGTCGCGCCGCCGCTCCTCGGCCTCCCTGCGCGCCTTGAGCGCCGCCCGGCGCCGGGCCCGCAGCGCCGCCTCACGGCGCTCGGCGTCGGCCTTGGCCGCCTCGCGCAGGAGGATCAGGTGGCCCGACAGCAGCAGGACCGGCGGGGCGATCACCCACCAGGGCCCCAGACCGAGTGCCACGGCGGCGACCGTGCCGACGGTGAGCAGGACCAGCGTCGAGGTGCGGCGGCGCCTGCGGGCGATCACGCGGGCGCGCGGCTCCCGGGCGGGGAGCGGTGCGCCCCGGTCCTCCTCGCCTTCGTCGTGCTCCTCCGGAGAGCCCTCCTCAGGAGCGCTCTCGGCCTCGCCGGCGGACTGCTCGGGAGCCTCCTCGGCCTCGCGGCGCGGTTCCTCGTGGACCGGCTCCACGGGGTCCCTCCGCAGCAGCATCGGCACGAGGACGATGAGCCACACCACCACGATGGCCAGGTACAGAGGAGAGCTGCTCATCACCCCTCCTCACGATGACGGCCACTGAACGTTGTCCGACACTTCGTCGACACCGCCTCGCGCGGCACCTTCCCGAAGGAAGGCATCCGCCCGGAGAAGCCGGTTCCCGGCCTCTGCCGGGGGCCGGGTGATTCCCCGGAGCCATATCCGCACGCTGCCCGCATCGTCAATGCGCCTATGTTCCGCACGGTACGACCCCGTGTCCATAAATGCGCCACATTCTGGCCGGAGTGTCGCAAGATTGTGGACCTTCAGTTTCGACGGGATCGATCGGGCGACTGTTAGCGCAGGTCAATGGTTGATTGCGCAGCGCATCAGCAATTCAACGCAAAGTAATGAAGCAATGTCACTAAAGAGGGTTTAAGTTCTCGCCGCAACCGTGATCGTGTCACGGACGGTTCGGGCCGGGGAACGGGCCCGCCGGATCGCGGGGGTCCCCGCCGCGGGAGCCCTGGGGCCCCGAAGCGGAACCGGGGTCGGAACCGGACTCCGGTGGCATCCCCGGGGAACGCCCTCCCCGCCACCTGCGCAGCATGCCCTCGGGCACCTCCTCCGCGGTGATCGCGTAGCAGATGTGGTCCCTCCAGTCGCCGTCGATGTGCAGCTGGCGCCTGCGCACGCCCTCGTCCCGGAAGCCCAGCTTGGTGACCACGCGCCGGCTGGCCCGGTTCTCCGGTCGGACGCTGGCCTCGATCCTGTGCAGGCCCGCCGCCGAGAAGGAGTGGTCGACGGCGAGGGCGACCGCGGTCGGGGTGATCCCGCGGCCCGCGTAGGCACTGTCGATCCAGTAGCCGACCTGGGCGGACCTGGCCGATCCCCAGGTGATGGCGCCGACGGTGAGCTGCCCCACGAAACGGCCCTCGTAGAGGACCGACCACGGCATGGACAGGCCCTGGCGGGCCTCCCTGCGGATGGAGCGGATCATCGTGACGTAGGGAGCGATCCCGTTGGCGCGCAGAGGCATCTCAGGGTGGGTGGGCTCCCAGGGCCGGAGCCAGTCGGCGTTGCGGGCCCGGGTGTCACGCAGCGCGGCGGCGTCGCGGAGCCGCAGCGGACGGAGCACGACGGGCCCTTCCTGAAGGGTGACGGGCCACACCTGTCTGCGATTCACGAACGTCCCTTCGATACCGCGGGTCCCGGCCCGCCGGGACGGGCCGGTGACGGCTTCCAGTATTCCACTCCCCGCGCACGGCGTCGGGACTCCCTACAAGGAATCGGTTCATTCCTAAAGCAGGTATTTTTGCACCGAAAAGAGGACCAAGGGTGGGTAAATCACGCCGATCGGAATGTCCGTCATGTGATTCTGGTCATTGGCCGACCCCTCATTCGGCGCGGGAGTGATCTCCGCCACGGAGCTGGGCCAGTGCGTGGAGCAGCACCGGCTCCAGGACGTCCATCCCGTCGCTCGCCCCGCCCCGCGAACCGGGGAGGTTGACCACGAGCATCCGGTGCCCGTCCCGCTCGGCGATCCCCGCCAGCCCCCGCGAGAGCATCGCGGTGGGCACACCCTTGTCCCGCCCCGCCGCACGCAGCGCCTCGGCGATCCCGGGGACCTCGCACACCAGCAGCGGACGCGTCACCTCCGGGGTCCGGTCGTGCGGGGCGATCCCGGTACCGCCGGTGGTGAGCACCGCGTCGGCGCGCTCCTCCAGCGCCCGTTCGAGGGCCTCGGCCACAGGAGGCCCGTCAGGAACGACCCAGGGGCCCACCACGGCACAGCCCAGGGCACGCAGCCGCTCGGCGACCACCGGCCCCGAGCGGTCGGTGTAGACGCCCTCCGAGGCCCGGTCCGAGGCCGTCACGACCACGGTCCTCGGAACCCTGTCCTCACTCACCGCGCCTCCAGTGGCCCTTCTTGCCACCGGTCTTCTCCTCGACCCGGACGCGGGTGATCTCGGCCTCGGGGTCGACCGCCTTGACCATGTCGACCAGGCCGAGGGCGGCGGTCATGACGCAGGTGAGCGCCTCCATCTCGACGCCGGTGCGGTCGGCGGTGCGCACGGTGGCCCGGATGTCCACGCCCTCGTCCACGACCTCCAGCTCGACGTCCACGCCGTGCACCGCGATGGGGTGGCACAGGGGAACGAGGTCGGGGGTGCGCTTGGCCCCCTGGATCCCCGCGATGCGGGCGACGGCCAGGGCGTCGCCCTTGGGCACCTCTCCCCCGCGCAGGGCGGCCACGGCCTCGGCGCCGAGCAGCACCCGGCCGGTCGCCGTGGCGGTACGCGTGCTCACCGCCTTCGCCGAGACGTCGACCATGCGCGCCGCGCCGGACCCGTCCAGGTGGGTGAGGCCGGCGGGGTGCACGTCCCGCCGGGGGGTGTCGCTCATCTGCGCTGCCCTTCACGCTCGTCACTGCCGGGTGCGGCCGCACCCCACCACGACCGTACGGCACCCCGGGGACGCCCCGCTCCCGGTCCCGCTCAGGCCCTCCCGGGCAGCAGGAGGACCTCCACCGGGCTGCCCTCGGGAAGTTCCGCGACGTCCTCGGGGACCACCACCAGGCAGTCGGCGACGGCCAGCGCCGTCAGCTGGTGCGACTGCTGGCGGCCCAGCGGGGTGACGGCGGCGCCCCCGTCCCCCTCCCCGAGGACTCCGCGCAGGTAGGAGCGCCGGCCCCTGGGTGAGGAGACCGGAGCGGTGAGGAGGGCGCGGACGCTCCGCAGCGGGTGGGGAGGCAGGCCGCGCAGCCGGTTCAGGGCCGGCCGGACCAGGACCTGGAAGGAGACGAACGCGCTCACCGGGTTGCCCGGAAGGGTGACGACGGGGACACCGCCGATCCTGCCCACACCCTGCGGCTTGCCCGGCTGCATGGCCACCTGCGCGAACTCGGCCGCGCCCTCGCGGGTCAGCAGCTCCTTGACCACGTCGCGGGCGCCCATGCTCACACCGCCGGTGGTGACGATCAGGTCGGCGCGCTCCAGCAGTCCCTCCAGCACCTCCAGGAGCCGGTCGGGGTCGTCGCCCACGAAACCGTGCCGGTGGACCTCGCAGCCGGCGTCACGGGCCGCGGCCGCGACCATGTAGCTGTTGGACTCCCAGATCTGTCCGGGACCGAGCGGCCGCCCCGGCTCCACCAGTTCCTCCCCCGTGGAGAGCACCACCACGCGGGGGCGGGGGTGGACGGGGACCGTGCGGCGGCCGACCGCGGCCAGGACGCCCATCTCCCCCGCTCCGATGCGCACGCCCGGCCGGAGCACGACGGTGCCCGCCGCTACGTCGCCGCCCGCCCTGCGGATCGCGTTGCCCTTCTCGACCGGGCGGCGGAACGCGGCCCTGCCGGTGCCCCCGTCGGTCCACTCGACGGGGACGACGGCGTCCGCCCCCTCCGGCAGGGGGGCGCCGGTCATGATGCGGGCGCACAGCCCGGGCCGGATCCCGGCCGGGGCCGTGGACCCCGCCGGGATGTCGTCGGCCACGGGGAGGACGACGGGGTCGTCGTCCGAAGCGGCGGCCAGGTCGGCGGCGCACACGGCGTAGCCGTCCATGGACGAGTTGTCGAAGCCGGGAAGGGACACGGGCGAGGCGACGGGTTCCGCGAGCACGGTGCCGTGCGCCTGGAGCAGGTCGAGCTCGACCTGCCGGGGATCCCCGACCACGGCCAGGATGTCGGCGATGTGCTGTTCGACGCTCTTCACGGGGTCCCTCCGGTCGTGGCTGGGCGGACCCGCCCCGCGCGGCCCCGGGAGGCGGTCCAGGCCCATTCTCACCGCGTCCGTCCCCGGCGGCGCACCGGACCTCCCCCTCCCGCAGGCCTGCCGGAGGCCCGGTGCTGCGATCGAAGGGGCCCGTCCCGTGCCGCCGGGGCAGGACCGCCCCGGGCCGGCGCTCCCTAGAGGGGCTCGTACCTGGCGACGAAGTCCTTCAGCCAGGGCAGCAGCTCCTCGGCCAGGTCCTGGCGGCGGCAGGCGAAGTCGACGACGGTGCGGATGTAGTCGGCCTTGTTGCCGGTGTCGTAGCGGTTGCCGCGGAACAGGACCCCGTGGACCGTGCCGCCCTCCTCGGGTCCCTTGCGGGCCAGTTCCAGCAGGGCGTCGGTGAGCTGGATCTCACCGCCCCGGCCGGGCGGGGTCTCGTGCAGCACCGGGAAGATCGCCGGGTCGCAGACGTAGCGGCCGATGACCGCCCAGCGGCTGGGCGCCTGTTCCGGGGAGGGCTTCTCGACCAGGTCGGTGACGGTGACGACGTCCTCCTCGTCGGTGGGCTCGATGGCCGCGCACCCGTAGAGGGAGACCTGCTCGGGCTCGACCTCCATGAGCGCGACGACACTGCCGCCGTGCCTCTCGCGCACCTCGATCATGCGGCACAGGAGGTCGGCGGACTCGATGAGGTCGTCGCCGAGCATGACGGCGAACGGGTTGTCACCGACGTGCGCCTCGGCGCACAGCACGGCGTGGCCGAGGCCGCGGGGCTCTCCCTGGCGCACGTAGTGGACCTGGGCCAGGTCGCTGGGCTCGAGCACCGCCCGCAGGCGGTCGTCGTCACCCTTGGCCTCCAGGGCCTCCTCAAGCTCGTAGGCACGGTCGAAATGGTCCTCGATGGAGCGCTTGTTGCGGCCCGTGATCAGCAGGACGTCACGCAGGTCGGCGGCGACGGCCTCCTCCACGACGTACTGGATCGCGGGTTTGTCCACGATCGGCAGCATTTCCTTGGGCGTGGCCTTGGTCGCGGGGAGGAAGCGGGTTCCGAGGCCGGCCGCGGGCACGACCGCCTTCGTGACGGCGGGGTGCGGACGCGTCTGGTCGGTGGCGTTCATGTCGGCACTCTAGGACAGAGTCGTACAGGAGAAGCGGTTCCACACCCTCCCGCGCGTCGAGAAGTCCGACGGGCTTCCGCGGAAGGCCCGGCAGTGGACACCGGGCGTTCACCGCTCCCGGAAGGGCCGTGCCCGGTGCCACACTGGGCCCCATGGACACCGTGGAGGGCAAACGGGAACTGCGGGCACGAATCCTGGCCGCGCGGCGGGCCCGGGGGAGGCAGGAGAGGGAGCGGGTGGCCGCGGCGGTCCGCGACATCCTTCTGGAGCACCTGGCGGGGGCGGGGACGGTGGCCTGCTACTACTCCGTCGGAGGCGAGCCGGGGACCCGGGAACTGGTGGAGGCACTGCGGGCGCGGGGCACGCGCGTCCTGCTGCCGGTGTTCCTGCCCGGCGGGGACCTGGACTGGGTCGCCCACGAGGGCCCCGGAGGCCTGGCCCCGGCCGGGCACGGCCTGGTGGAGCCCGTCGGCCCCCGGCTGGGCACCGGCGCGGTGGCCGCCGCCGCGGCCGTGGTGTGCCCGGCGCTGGCGGTGGACCGCCGCGGGGTCCGCCTGGGGCGCGGCGCGGGCTGCTACGACCGCGCGCTCTCCCTGCGGGGGCCGGACACGGCCGCGGTGGCCGTGGTCCACGACGAGGAGTTCGTGGGGTCGCTCCCCGCGGAGCCGCACGACGTCCCGGTCGACGCGGTCGTCACCCCGGGCGGCGGACTGCACGTGCTCGGCGACGGGGAGCAGCCGCCTTTCCGCAGTTCACCCGGGGATTAACCGGACTTTCCACAACGTTGTCGCCCTCGGACGCGCCCCTCCGGAGCCGACCGCCGCGCCACCGGCTCCCGCCGTCCGCGCGAGGCACCGTCACGGCCGTGCGGGCGAGCGCGTACTATTTAGCAGTCAACGGGTGAGAGTGCCAGCAAGGAGGACCCGAACAGTGCCTACGTATCAGTACGCGTGCACCGAGTGCGGCGCCCAGTCGGAGGTCGTGCAGAGCTTCACCGACGACGCGTTGACCGTCTGCTCCGAGTGCGACGGGCGCCTGCGCAAGGTCTACTCCGCCGTGGGCATCGTCTTCAAGGGCTCCGGCTTCTACCGCACCGACAGCGGCAAGACCTCCAGCAGCTCCTCGCTGCCCAGCGCCGGCACCTCTTCCCCCGAGAGCGGCACCGCCGCCTCCGGGACCAAGGCGTCCGACACCAAGGCGTCCGACACCAAGAGCGCGGACTCGGGCAGCACCGCCAAGACCGGGACCGCCCCCGCGGCGACCGGCAGCTGAGCCGCCCCGCCGTTGACCGCTCCCCCGCTCCGCCGAGAACCCGGCAGCGCATCGCGCACAGGGGAGAAGCTTTCCGAAAAGGGCCTGTGGACAGACCGTCCCGGGCCCCTTTCGCGTCCTACCGTCGGAACATGCCCTCCCCCCGCCCGACCCTGCCCTACCGCCACCGCCGCGCGCTCACCCGGTTCCTGGACCGGCACCGCCGCACGGCCGCGGCCCTGCTGGCCGCCGCCGCGCTCGCCGCGGCCCTCCTGACCCTGCGTCCGCCGCCGGCGCCCGTCACCGTCGTGCTCACGGCCGCACACGACCTCGACGCCTCGGAACCGCTCACCGCGCACGACCTCGCGCCCCTCTCCCTGCCCTCCTCCGCGGTACCGCACGGGGCCCTGCCGCCCGACACCGCGACGGCGGGGCGCTTCCTCAACGCGCCGGTGCGCCGGGGCGAGGTGATCACCGACGCCCGCCTCTCCGATCCGCCCGCCCTGGCCTACGGGGAGGACCTGGTCGCCGTACCGGTACCGGTCGCCGACCCGGGCACCGTCGCCCTGCTCTCCCCCGGCAGCAGGGTCGACGTCCTCGCGGCGCACGGCGGGGACGAGTTCGCGCCCGTCCGGGCCGGACCGGCCGTGGAGGTGGTGCGCGACCGGCCCGTGCTCGCCCTGCCCGGCACCTCGGGCAGCGGGGACGAGGCCCTGGTCGTCATCGCCGCCACCCCCGACGAGGCCCGCGCCCTGGCCGGGCACGCGGCCTTCTCCCGGCTGTCCGTCGCCATCCGCGGTTGACCGGTACCCGGAGGTGGGAAAAGCTGGACCGGCACCCGCCGTCAGCAGCCGCGCGCTCCCTTCGTGCCGGTGCCCCCTGTACACACTCCGAGTCATCGAGGGCTGTCCCCCATGGAAGGCTTCAAGAAGTTCCTGCTCCAGGGAAACCTGGTGCAGCTGGCGGTAGCGGTCGTGATCGGCACGGTCTTCGCCAATCTGGTCACCTCGTTCACCGAGGGCTTCATCACCCCGCTCATCGGCATCTTCGGCGGGATCCCCACCTTCGGGGAGCTCTACTTCGAGATCAACGGCAGCCGGTTCATGTACGGCATGTTCATCGACGCCCTGGTCTCGTTCCTCATCACCGCCACGGTGCTGTACTTCGTGGTCGTGATGCCCATGAGCAAGCTCATGGAGCGCTTCGTCAAGGTGGAGGAGGCCACCACCCGCGAGTGCCCGCACTGCTTCTCGGAGATCAACAAGAAGGCCGTCCGCTGCCCCTGCTGCACCGGCGAGGTCGTCCCCGAGACCGCCCCCGAGGCCTCCGCCTGACCGGCGCCCCGGGGAATGCGTGAAGGGGCGGACCGTGCGGTCCGCCCCTTCGCGCATTCAGCCCGAGTACTCCCAGTGCCAGGGTTCGAACGGGCTGGACTTGGCCCATGCCGGGTGGTGCCACCCGTGTTCGGCACCGTTGGCCTCCATCCAGTTCCACCGCTCGGACCTGTAGTTCTGGATACCGCAGCCGAGGTCGATGGCCTGTCCCAGACCGTGGTTGCTGGTGCCGGGCACGGCCGCGAAGCCCGGTGCGGACTCGCCGTAGACGCGGTGCTGGTTGGGCAGGTCGCGGTAGGCGCTGGTGATGCAGATGTTCTCGCCGAACCGCTCGACGTACTTCATGTTCAGTTCGAGGAAGTCGACGGCGGCGTCGGCCCGCAGGAACTTGTCGTCGTAGAGCAGGCACAGGGCCTCGGACGGCAGCAGGCCGTTGGGGTAGCCCTGGGCGAGGGAGGCCTTGCTCGGGTCGCAGTTGGCGGCGGCCATGTAGGCGTCGGGGTCGATGCCGCGGTTCTCCAGCTCCGTGGTGAGCTCCTGCATGCTCGCCTCGGACAGCTCGCGCAGCCGCTCGACCTCGGCGGCCAGCTCGGCCTCCTCCAGCTGGGTGTCGGTCTGGAGCTCCTGCGCCTGGCTCGCCAGCTCGATCTGCTCCTCGCGTAGATCGGTGGCGTCCTGAATGAGCGCCTGGTTGTTCTCGGCGATCTTGGCGGCGTAGGACTGCACCTGCAGATCGTCCTCGAAGGACCCCAGAACGAGGGACAGCAGGCCCCCGTCGGGCTGCTGGTACAGGGTGTTGGCCAGCTGGGCGAGGGGCTCGCTCATCTCGTTGAGCTCCAGCTCCGTCTGCTGGAGTTCGTGGATGGTGTCGACGAGCTCCTCCTGGGCCTCCTCCAGCGCCTCCTCGCGCTCGGTGTAGGCCTCGGTGGCCTCCTCCAGCTCCTGCGAGGCCGCCTCCGCCTGCTCCCGGAGCTCGTCCAGGCTCGCCTCGGCCGGTGCGGCCGCCATCGGCAGGGGCGGAACCACGAGGAGCGCGGTGACGAGCAGGAGCGTCAGCGTCTGGGCCGCCCGCACACGCTGGGAGCAGGCGGACAGGAACCCGTTACCCGGCACGCGGAAGCCCGACCGCGCCGAATCAGAGGTGAACGGCACGAAAGACCCTCCGACTGCTAATCCTCGAACACCTATCCGCGACCGCAACGCAACGTACTACATGTCCACATGCGGCCACACGGAGCCGGTCGACCAGGGCAAGCGGCGCGGGAGCGGCATCGCGTCCCCATCCCCACCGCACATTTCGGCCACCGGCGTCATACCTGGTCATTCCGGCGCGGGACGGATTCGGCCGCATCCGATCCCCGCCGTCAGCGTATTCGGATGACCCAAACCCCGCGTTCATTGTGAACAAGTCCACATCGCCACCAGGACAACCAATCGTAGGCAAGCGTACTGCGCTTCGCAGGCAGCCTCTCCCGACGGAGCCCGCAGCCCGGGCAGCGACACCCCGTGAACGCGCAATGTGGGTTAGGCTTGGCCCGGTGGCGAGAGAATGCTTACCTCTTCCACAGCGATGGCTCCATAGCTCAGGGGATAGAGCACCGCTCTCCTAAAGCGGGTGTCGCAGGTTCGAATCCTGCTGGGGCCGCCACCTCGACCTGGGGTTTCTCCTGCGGGAGGGACCCCAGGCACACAGCTCGGCCGCAGTTCTGGTTGCCGTTGGCGGGCCGTGCCCGCAGCTCCTCCCCCTTCGGTCCACCGCCCTTCGTCGCCTTGCGCACCCGGCCCGTGCTCAACGTGGTTGCGGTCCTCGGCCGTCCCGGGGGCGACCGCAACGGCGCCCGAGGCATCCGAGCGGTTCCCGGCGCGCTTTCTCCCCCGGGGACACGTGTCGGCGCGTGACAGCGGCCGGACCGTGGCCGAGGATGGCCGCGGGAGCTGCACGGCACACGCTCGGAGGGCCACGGGATGACGCATTCGGACCACAGCGGGGACGCGCCCGGCGGGGAGCCGGAGCGGCCCCGGGCCGGACAGCGGGGCGGTTCTCCCTCGGCCATCTCGGGCGCGCTCCGGCGCGACCCGCACCCCGGCCCGCAGCACTGGGGCGGGCCGAGGCCCCGCAGGTCCGAGCCTCGCCCCCTGCCCCGGTTCCGCCTCGGCGGACCGCCCGAGAACCGGTCCGGTCAGGCCGGCCGGAGCACGTAGCCCATGTACCCGTACTCGTGCCCGTGGGCGCGGTACAGCTCCGCCTCGCGCAGTGCCCCCTCGGCAGCGGCCGCGGCGTACGGGTCCGAGGCGTCGGCCCGGAGCGCGTCGGCCTCCAGCGGTGCGTAGTAGGAGTCGAGCCAGTCACTGTCCGGAAGCAGGTACGCCGCCGTGACCGTGTATCCCGCTGCGGTGGCCGCCGCGATGTTCGCCGCGGTGCTGCGCAGCGGGTAGGCCGCGTCCCAGAACCGCCGCGCCTCCTCCGAGGGGTTGTCGACGATCCAGCCGCACTCGGTCACCACCAGGGCGCCGGAGGGGGCGAGCAGGCGGCGCCACAGGCCCAGCGCCCGGTCGAAGCCGACGGTGTAGGCGGCTCCTTCGGACCACACCAGGTCGACCGACCCGTCGGGCAGGTCGTCCAGCGCGTCCATCGACCCCTCGCGGACGGTGATCCGGTCGGCGGTGCCCGCCTCGCGGGCGTGCTCCTCCAGGCGCCGCAGAAAGGGTGCGTGGACGTCGACCGCGGTGATCCGGGCGCCGGGAAGGCGCTCGGCCAGGACGAGCGC
The DNA here is from genome assembly GCF_014203695.1 of Nocardiopsis algeriensis. Lineage (GTDB taxonomy): Bacteria > Actinomycetota > Actinomycetes > Streptosporangiales > Streptosporangiaceae > Nocardiopsis > Nocardiopsis algeriensis. The sequence continues at coordinate 56,953 of NZ_JACHJO010000001.1, forward strand.
GGAGGCACCCGGCCCGCACCCCAGGTCCAGCACACGCGGTTCCTCCGGCAGCGGCCCCGCCAGGGAGAGCAGGAGTTCTGTCGTCCTCCTCGACCCCGGGCCCTGCCGCAGTTGCCCCTCGTGCAGTTCGAGCATCGCCTTCAGCTCGGGGTCGTTCAGGTCCATGTGCCCTCCGTCGGCCTCGGGGATCACGGAGAACGTATCGGCCCGGCTCCTGGAATCCCACCGGTTTTCCGCCGCGTCAGAGGAAGGGCCTCCACGGGGCCAGCACGAACTCGCCGAAGCGGGCCATCAGGGAGCGCCGGTTCCACTCCTCCCAGGTGAGTTCGCGCGCGTTGGTCAGGTCCTTGGCGAAGACGTCCTCCATGTGGTGCGCCACGTCCTCGTCGAAGATCTCCACGTTGACCTCGTAGTTGCCGATCAGGCTCAGCCGGTCGACGTTGGCGGTGCCGATGGTGGACCACTGCCCGTCCACCGTGGCCGTCTTGGCGTGCACCATGGCGTGCTCGTACAGCCACAGCCGCACGCCGCCGCGCAGCAGCACGGAGTACTGGCTGCGGGCGATCCAGTCGGCCACGACGTGGTTGGACTCCTCGGGGACGAGGACGTTGACCTCGACACCGCGCCTCGCCGCCTCGATGAGGGCCTTCTGCAGCTCCCGGTCGGGCATGAAGTAGGCCTGGGTGATGAGGATGCGATCCTTGGCCCGGTCGATGGCCTCCAGGAACATCGCCCGGATGGGGTAGATGAGCACCTCGGGCACGTTGCGGTGCACCCGGATGTGCGGGTCCCAGCGGCGGTCGCCGAGCATCCCCAGCTCGGGCAGCGTCAGGCCGCGGTTCATGTTCCAGAAGTCGACGAAGGCGTTCTCCAGCTCCCACACCGCCGAGCCCGTCACCCGCAGGTGGGTGTCGCGCCACCCGGTGGCGTAGAGGGAGCCGATGTTGTAGCCGCCCACGAAGCCCACCTCACCGTCCACGGTGAGGATCTTGCGGTGGTCGCGCCCGGACTTGCGGATGTTGAGCAGCAGCACCCCCGGCCGCAGCGCCGGATAGCGCAGCACGCGGACCCCCGGGGGGAAGTGGAAGAAGGAGCGCGGCACCACCATGTTCGCGAAGCCGTCGTAGATGACGTAGACCTCGACGCCGCGCGCGGCGGCCTCGATGAGCGCCTGCTTGAACAGCCGGCCCGCCTGGTCGTCCTTGACGATGTAGGACTCGAACAGCACGCGGCTCCGGGCGCCCCGGATGGCCGCGAGCATGTCCTCGTACAGGTCCTCGCCGTAGGTGTAGACGGTGACGTCGCTGCCCTCGACCGAGATCCTGGCCGGCGGGGTGCGCGGGAAGGGCGCGTCGCGCGACTCCAGCCCGCGCTGCCAGCGCCGGATACCCATCAGTGCGGCCGCCACCGCGACCTGGGTGGCCAGCAGGCCGAGGAACCCCCACTTGACCGCGGCGCGGATGGTGGAGCGTCGCACTGTCGCCTCCCGGGAAAGACGTTCCTCCGCGCCGTCCGACGCCCCGGCTCCGGGGCCGCTGCCGTCGGCGCGGAATGGGTGTCGATCGTATCCCGACACGAATCACGACACTCCACCAGGAAACGCCGTGTCCCGTGTCCTACCGGCCATCAGGGCGTGTTCCTGCCCGGCGACGCCCTTCAGTCGCGCAGGCGGCACACGAGCAGCTCCGTGGTGGGGCTCTCCCGGCACATCCGGACCAGCCTCCGCTCCAGCGGATAGAGGGCGGCGCCCGCCAGCCATCCCGTGGCCGGGGTGACGGTGGCCGCACGCAGGACCCCGCCCCACGCCTTGCGCCAGGGGGTGGGGGCGTCGACCTGGGCGTTCATGAGGACGAGCATGGGGACGCGGCGGACCAGGTCGAAGCCCGCCTTGCCGAGGATGCCCGTGATCTCCTCCAGGGTGCGGTTGACCTGGTGCTCGCCGCGCTGCTCGGGGCGCCGCAGGAAGTTCTCGGAGATGACGAGGGCCCCGCCGGGGCGCAGCACCCGGGCGAACTCGGCGACGGCGCCGGCGTAGCGCTCGTCGTCGGTGATGTGGAAGAGGACGTCCATGCAGGAGAGCGCGGAGAAGGAGTCCTGGTCGAAGGCGTCCAGGTCGGCGGCGTCCTGGCGGACGAAGCGGTGGTCGGGGAAGCGCTGCCGCAGCCGCGCCACGGCGGCGTCGGTCACGTCGCACCCGGTGATGTCGCCCGCCCCCAGGCGCTGCCACTGCCGGACGTAGAAGCCGGTCCCGCTTCCCACGTCGAGGACACTGGCGCCCCCGGCTCCGACCCGCCCGGCCTCGCGGAGGAAGACCTCTTCCCGGACCCGGTACATCCAGGTGTTGAAGGGGCGTCCCAGCGCGCGGTACCCGACGCCGCTCTCGGTCCAGTCCTGCTCCAGGCGGTGTTCCCAGAAGTCACGGATCTCACTGTGCGTAGCCATGACGCCACTCTCCCCCGAGCGGGCCCCGATGTCCCGTAACGGCGCCGGACCGCGCCTCGGAGGGCCTGCCCGCGGACGCCCGCTCGGGGGAGACCGGGGCGGCGTGTTCCGCCCGGCCGCGGACGTGCCGGGGCGCCCGGTCGTGCGGTGCCCTCCGGAGACCGCGCCTGCTCCGCTCCTTCGCCGCAGCCCCCGGAAAAGCTCCCGAATTCCCTTTTGCCGCGGCGAATCGCTGGACATGTCCTGTCCCCCCGGCAGGAGACCCACGTGTTCGATTTTCAGCTCAGCGAGTTCATCGACCTGCCCGTGGTCAGATTTCCCACCCGGGGAACGGAGGAGGACCTGCCACCCTGTGGTCCTCGGGCAAATGTCGTGGCCGTGCGCCAGAATTCCCGTGTCCGACCCAGTCAGGAGAGCAGAGATGATCACCGAGCACCTCACCGAGTTCGCGGGCCTGCCCGTAGTGGAATTCCCCGCCGAGGGCACGGAGGAGGGCCTCTCCGACGAGGCCCGGTCCCGGTTGGAAGCCGCGATCGCGGATCCCGGTTCCGTCGCCTGGCGGCTGCGGACCACCTACGGGGAGAGGTTCTCCGAGTACTTCTCCCGTTTCCTGTCCGAGGTCGACACCGGCCAGGTGGGGGCGCTGGTCATCGGCTGCTGGGACGAGGAGATCTACGAGACCCCTCCGGTCGTGCCGCGTGACCTGCTGATCGAACACGCCGCCGCGTTCCCCGCCCTGCGGTCCCTCTTCTTCGGCGACGTCGTCATGGAGGAGGCCGAGGTCTCCTGGATCCAGCAGACCGACCTGGCCCCGCTGGCGGCGGCCTTTCCCGAGCTGGCCGAGCTGGCCGTCCGGGGCTCCGGAGATCCCGAGATGGCCCAGGACGAGCTGAGGCTGCACGTGCCCTCGCACCCCTCGCTGCGCTCCCTGACCGTGCAGGGCGGCGGCCTGCCCGGCCACCTCTCCCGGGAGATCGCCTCCTCCGGCCTGCCGGCACTGGAGCGCCTGGAGCTGTGGCTGGGGGTGGAGAACTACCGCGGCGACACCGCCCCCGAGGACCTCGCCCCGGTACTCTCCGGCGAGGCCTTCCCCCGACTGCGGCATCTCGGCCTGCGCAACGCCGAGCACACCGACCGGTGGGTGCCCGAACTCGTGCGGGCACCCCTCCTGGAGCGCCTGGAGGTCCTCGACCTCTCCCTGGGCACCCTCACCGACGAGGGCGCCCGGTCCCTTCTCGACCGCATCGACGCCTTCGCCCACCTGGAGCGCCTGGACCTGCACCACCACTACCTCTCCGACGAGACGGCCGAGCGGGTGCGCGCCGCGTTCACCGAAGCAGGTGTCGGGATCGACCTGTCCGACCGCCAGGAGAACCACGGCTCCGCCGACGACCCCCTGTACTACCCCTCGGTCACCGAGTAACCGGCCCTCTCCCCCACAGGAACTTCCGTGCCCAACCACAGCCACATCACCGAGTTCGCGGGCCTTCCCGTCGTCGAGTTCGCCTCCTGGGAGGCGATCCACAACGACTTCGACCGTGCGATGCGCCGCGCCCGCACCATCGGCAGGCACGACGGCGAGTACCCCCGCACCTACCAGGAACTCTTCGAGGGCGTCGGCGACCCCGGTTCGGTCGCCTGGCGCCTGCGTATGGAACCGCCCCTCTACGGCGAAAACCACTCCGGACACCGCGTTCCCGTCGAGAGCGCGGCGGGCTACATCGGCAGGTTCACCGACCTGGTCCGCCCGGCCGAGGTCCGTGCACTCGTCGTGGGTCAATTTCCCGACGAGGACTTCCAGATGCGGGCCGAGGAGGTCGCCGGGGCCCTGTCGGAGATCGCCCCGAGGCTGGCCAACCTCAGGTCGCTGTTCTTCGCCGAGATCCTCCAGGAGGAGAGCGACATCTCCTGGATCCAGCTGTGCGATCTCGCGCCCCTGCTGAAGGCGCTGCCGCGCCTGCGCCGGTTCACCGTGCGCGGCAGCGGTGAGCTGTCCCTGCACGTTCCCGAGCACAGAGGTCTGCGCGAACTCACCGTGCAGAGCGGCGGCCTGCCCGGCCGTCTCTCCCGGGAGATCGCCTCCTCCGGCCTGCCGGCACTGGAGCACCTGGAGCTGTGGCTGGGGGTGGAGGACTACGGCGGTGACACCGTCCCTGCGGACCTCGCCCCGCTCCTCTCGGGCGCGGCCTTCCCCCAGCTGCGGCACCTCGGCCTGCGCAACGCCGAGGGCATCGACGCATGGGTCCCCGTCCTGGCCGAGGCACCCGTCCTGGAGCGCCTGGAGGTCCTCGACCTCTCCCTGGGCGACCTCACCGACGAGGGCGCCCAGGCACTCGTCGACCACGCCGGTGCGTTCTCGCACCTGAAGCGCCTGGACCTGCACCACCACTACCTCTCCGAGGAGGCCCGGGAGGGGGTGCGCGCCGCACTGCCCGGTGTGGAGGTCGACCTGTCCGACCCGCACGAGCCCGAGGAGTACGACGGAGAGCTCCACCGCTACACGGCGGTCTCCGAGTGAACCGCGCGCTGGTGGTCGTCGGGGTGCCGGGGAACCGGCGGCTGGAGCTGTTCGGGGCCGCCGCAGCGGCGGCCGGATGGCCCGAGCCCGCGGTCGTGCCCTGGCGGGACCTGGCCTCCGGGCCGGTGGAGCTGCCCCGGGGCGCCCTGGTCCGGGTGGACTCCCCCGGCGGCGACGCCGAGACCGAGCGGCTGCTGCGCGGCTGGAAGAAGCTGCCCGACCTGTACCGGGCCGAGGGGACGGGCGCCCAGCACGCCGGTTTCCGGGCCGCGCTGGCCCGGCTGGAGGAGGCGGCCCGGGACGCGGAGGCGCTCCTGCTGCAAAGGCCCGGCGACCTCGTGGCCATGTGCGACAAGCGGCTCTGCCACGCCCGGCTGGCCGGGGCCGGGGTTCCGGTCCCGGCCGCGCTGCCGGGACCGGTGGAGAGCTACGCCGGTCTGCGGGAGGCGATGCGCGAGCACCGGCTCCCCCGCGTGTTCGTCAAGCCCGCGCACGGCTCCTCCGCGTCCGGGGTGATCGCGCTGGCCACGGCCTCCGGCGGGCGGGTCCGCGCGGTCACCTCCGCCGAACTGGTGCGCGGCGACGACGGCTCGGCGGCCCTGTACAACAGCCTGCGCCTGCGCACCTACACCTCGGAGGCCGACGTCGCCGCGGTGGTGGACGCGCTCGCCCCCGACGGCCTGCACGTCGAGCAGTGGCTGCCCAAGGCGGGGTTCGCCGGGCGGACCGTCGACCTGCGCGTGGTGGTGACCGCCGGCCAGGCCACCCACGTGGTGGTGCGCTCGTCGTCCTCGCCGCTGACCAACCTGCACCTGGGCAACGCCCGGGGCGACGCGGAGGCACTGCGCGAGGCCGTCGGCCCCGCCGCGTGGGCGGAGGCGATGCGCACCGCCGAGGACGCCGCCGCGTGCTTCGACACCCTGCACGCCGGGGTCGACCTCCTCGCCCTGCCGGGATGGCACACGTTCGCGGTGTGCGAGGTCAACGCGTTCGGCGACCTCCTGCCGGGGGTCCTGCACGAGGGCCGCGACACCTACGCCGAACAGCTCCACGCCCTGAGCCGCGATCTCCCCGCGGGCCGGCGCCCCCGGTCGGCGGCCGAAGACCCCCGCACCCATCGGCACACGGCCCCGGCCGGCGCCACGTTCCGAGAAGGACCATGACAGACCAGCCCGACATGAACGCGGTGGTGGGCAGCCACGACATCCTGCTGCTCACCCTGGACACCCTGCGCCACGACGTGGCCGCCGAGCTCGCCGCGGCGGGCCGCATCCCCCACCTGAGCCGGCTGCTGCCGGGTGGGCGCTGGGAGGAGCGCCACGCCCCGGGCAGCTTCACCTACGCCTCCCACATGGCGATGCTCGCCGGGTTCCTGCCCACGCCCGCCTCCCCCGGGCCGCACCCGCGCCTGTTCGCCGCGCGTTTCCCCGGAAGCGAGTCCACGGCCGAGCGGACCTGGACCTTCGAGACACCGGACCTGGCCTCGGGGCTGGCGGCGGCCGGCTATCACACTGCCTGTGTCGGCGGCACCGGCTTCTTCAACCGGAGGTCGGCGCTGGGGTCGGTGATCCCCGACATGTTCGCCGAGAGCCACTGGGAGGAGTCGTTCGGTGTCACCGACCCGCACTCCTTCGAGAACCAGGTGGCGCGGGCCGCGGAGATCGCCGCCGCCCGTCCCGCCGTCGAGCCGCTGTTCCTGCTCCTCAACGTGTCCGCGCTGCACCAGCCCAACTGGTTCCACCTGCCCGGGGCCGTGCGGGAGGACGGCGACACCCGCGAGAGCCACGCCGCGGCGCTGGAGTACGTGGACCGGCACCTGCCGCCGCTGCTGGAGGCGATGGCGGCGCGGCGCCCCTGCTTCGCGATCGTGTGCTCCGACCACGGCACCGCCTACGGCGAGGACGGCCACACCGGCCACCGCATCGGCCACGAGGTGGTGTGGACCGTGCCCTACGCCCACTTCTTCCTGCCCCAGGGGTACACCGCCCGGGTCGAGGAGGCCTCCGCATGACACTCGCCGCCGAACCCGTGGCCGCGGACTCCCCGTACCGGTCGTACGTGTACGCCTACCCGCACAAGAGCGCCTACCGGCCCTTCGCCGAGCCGCCCCTGCTCTCCGACCTGTGGCGGGACGAGGACGTGAGCGCCCTGTCCCTGTACGCGCACATCCCCTTCTGCGAGATGCGGTGCGGGTTCTGCAACCTGTTCACCCGCTCCGTCCCGCCGGCCGAGCAGGTCTCCGCCTACCTGGACGCCCTGGAGCGGCAGGCCGGGGAGGTCGCGCGGGCACTGCCCGAGGGCGCGCGGTTCGCGAGGGCCGCGCTGGGCGGGGGCACGCCCACCTATCTGGAGGCCGGTGAGCTGGCGCGGGTGTACGACCTCATGGAGTCCGCCCTGGGTGCCGACCTCACCGCGATCCCCGTGTCGGTGGAGACCTCCCCCGCCACGGCCACCCCCGAGCGGCTGGCGGTGCTGGCCGAACGCGGTGCCACGCGGATCAGCATCGGCGTGCAGAGCTTCCTCGACCCCGAGGCGCACGCGGCCGGGCGGCCGCAGCGGCGTGCCGAGGTGGACCGCGCGCTGGACGCGATCCGCGAGCACACGGACGCCGACCTCAACATCGACCTCATCTACGGCATCGACCGCCAGGACGAGCGCACGTGGGCGTACTCGCTGGACACCGCCCTGGAGTGGAACCCCGAGGAGGTGTACCTGTATCCGCTGTACGTGCGCCCCCTCACCGGGCTGGGTCGCCGCGGCCGCTCCTGGGACGACCACCGGCTGGCGCTGTACCGCCAGGGCCGCGACCACCTGCGCGGGCGCGGCTACGAGCAGGTGTCCATGCGCATGTTCCGCAGGTCGGACGCCCCGTCGCCGGACGGGCCGGAGTACTGCTGCCAGACCGACGGCATGGTGGGGCTGGGGTGCGGCGCGCGCTCCTACACCTCGCGGGTGCACCACTCGTTCGACTACGCGGTGGGCGTGGGCCAGGTCCGGTCGATCCTCGCCGACTACGTGTCCCGCGACTCCGCCGGCCTCGCCCGCGCGGAGGTGGGCTTCCGCCTGGACGACGGCGAGCGCAGGCGCCGCCACCTGATCCAGTCGCTGCTGCGCGCCGAGGGGATGGACGCCGCGGCCTACGCGGAGCGGTTCGGCTCCGCCCCGGCCGAGGACTTCCCCGCGGAGTTCGCCGAGCTCGCCCGGCGGGGCTGGGTGCGCGACGCGGCGGCCGGGCGCGTCGTGCTCACCGAGGAGGGGCTGGCGCACTCCGACGCGGTGGGGCCGATGTTCTTCTCCCCCCGCGTGGCGGCTCTGATGGACGACTACGAGGCCAGGTGAGGAACGTGGGACTGCCTCCGCACCTGACCCTGCTGTACCGGGGTCCGCTGGCCAGCTGCGACTACGACTGCCCCTACTGCCCCTTCGCCAAGCGGAGGGACAGCCCCGAGGCCCTGCGCGCCGACCGCGCCGCCCTGGAGCGGTTCACCGGCTGGGTGGCCGACCGCGCCGCCGAGGATCCCGGCACGCGGGTGTCGGTACTGTTCACCCCGTGGGGGGAGGGGCTCGTGCGCTCCTGGTACCGGACCGCGATCGCACGGCTCAGCCACCTGCCGCACGTGGAGCGGGTGGCGATCCAGACCAATCTGAGCGGGCGCGTGGAGTGGCTGTCGGGGTGCGACCTGTCCTCGGCCGCGCTGTGGACGACCTACCACCCGGGTCAGGTGGCGCACGAGCGCTTCCTGGCCAAGGCCCTGCGCCTGGTGGAGCTGGGGGTGCGCTTCAGCGTCGGCGTGGTCGGCGAGCCCGAGCACCTGGAGGCGGCCCGGCGGATGCGAGCCGACCTGCCCGACGGCGTGTACCTGTGGGTGAACGCCGCGGAGGGGCGCACCTACACCGACGCCGAGGCCGCCCTGTGGCAGGAGCTGGATCCGCACTTCCACCACAGCCGGTATCCGCACGCCAGCGGGGGGCTGCCCTGCCGTACCGGCGACAGTGTGCTGTCCGTGGACGGAGACGGGAACGTGCGCCGGTGCCACTTCGTGGACGTCCCGATGGGCAACCTCTACGACGGCTCCTTCCGGGAGCGGCTGGGCCGGAGGCCGTGCCCTCTGGCGTCCTGCGACTGCCACATCGGGTACGTGCACCTGGAGCCGCTGGACCTGTACGGACTCTTCCGGGGAGGGGTGCTGGAGCGGATTCCGCACACGCTTCCGCAGGCGGTGCGAGGAGACGGGGTACCGAAAGGTCACCGGGTGAGACCATAATCCGACACATGGTCCTTCCCCGGGTAATCGCCACAGACCTTGACGGAACCCTCCTCAACGAGCACGGCCTCGTCTCCGACCGCACCCGCAGGGTGCTCGCCGAGGCGGTGAACTCGGGGGTGCGGCTGGTCCTCTCCACCGCCCGTCCCCCGCGCACCACCCAGCACATCGCCGAATGGTTCACCTGCGCGGCCGTGCTCTGCGGCAACGGGGCTGTCGCCACCCTGCCGGGCGCCGACCCGCTCGTGCGCGCCATCGAGCGGGAGACCGCCGGCTCCGTCGTCGACAAGCTGCGCGGTGTCCTGCAGAGCCCCGGTTTCGGTGTGGAGACCGGGACCGACTTCTTCCACTGCCCCGACTACCGGCTGGAGCCGTGGGTGCCGCGCGACTGGGTGCGCGAGGTGCTGGACTCCACCGACGCCCTCCTGGAGAGGGCCACCCCGGTCACCAAGCTGCTGGTGCGCTACGAGGGGACCCCGGTCGACCTGGCGCACGAGGCGGCCCTGTCGGCGATCGGACCGCTGGCGGAGGTCACCTATTCGGGCAGCTTCGGGGTGCTGGAGGTGAGCGCCCCGGGCGTCGACAAGGGGAGCACCCTGGCGATGGTGTGCGAGCAGTGGGGGGTGCGTCCCGAGGAGGTGGTGGCCTTCGGCGACATGCTCAACGACCTTCCCGCCCTGTCGTGGGCGGGAGCGGGGTACGCGATGGCCAACGGGCACCCGTCGCTGCTGGACCCGGCGCTGGGGCTGCGGGTCGCCCCGCCCAACACCGAGGACGGCGTGGCCCGGGTGGTGGAGCAGCTGCTGTCCTGAGGAGCGGCGTTCGCGGGCGCGCGTCGGGGCGGGGACGCCGCTGCCCCTGCTCCGCGCCGCCCGCCGGCCGCGCTGCCCATCGGCCGTGCGGTCCCGCCGGCGCGCGGTGCCGGCGCCGGCGGCCGGTACCGTCTGCTGCACGGTGGCGCGCCCCGCTCCGCAGGGAGGACGGGGAGTGGAGAGGACGGTGGTGGCGGTGGGCCGGGTCACGGCACGGCGGAGGGTGCTGCGGATCAGGGACGGCGCCGCGGACGAGCGGGCCGACACCCTGGCGGCGGAGGAGCCGATGGAGATCCGCCTGAACGGGCGCTCCCTGGCGGTCACCATGCGCACGCCGGGGCACGACTTCGACCTGGCGGCGGGCTTCCTGGTGGGCGAGGGCGTGGTGGCGGACGCGGACGACGTGCGCGCGATCCGCTACTGCGCCGGTGCCCTGGAGGACGGCTCCAACACCTTGAACGTGGTCGACGTGGGCCTGGCCCCGGGTGTGCCGGTGCCGGAGGCCTCGCTGGAGCGCAACTTCTACACGACCTCGGCGTGCGGGCTGTGCGGCAAGAGCAGTCTGGACGCGGTGCGCACCCGGGCCCGGTGGGACGTCTCCGGCGACCCCGTGCGCGTGGGCGTGCCGCTGCTGTCCTCCCTGCCCGACCGCCTGCGCGGGGCGCAGCGGGTGTTCGACCGCACGGGCGGGCTGCACGCCGCGGGGCTGTTCGACGCCGACGGGCGCGTGCTGATGGTGCGTGAGGACGTGGGGCGCCACAACGCGGCGGACAAGATCGTGGGCCGGGCGCTGCGCGAGGGCCTCCTGCCGCTGCGCGGCACGGTGCTGGCCCTGTCGGGCCGGGCCTCGTTCGAGCTGGTCCAGAAGGCGTGGACGGCGGGGATCCCGGTGGTGGCGGCCGTGTCCGCGCCGTCGTCGCTGGCGGTGGACCTGGCCGCCGAGGCGGGCATCACGCTGGTGGGGTTCCTGCGCGGGAGCTCGATGAACGTCTACACCGGTGCCCACCGCGTCGCGCTGGACGCCCCCGCCGGGTGAGTGCGGCGGGCGCCGGCTCAGTGGAGGAGCTTGAGCCCGACCACGCCGGCGACGATGAGCAGCAGGCACAGGGCCTTGAGGACGCTGAAGCCCTCGCCGAGGAAGAACATCCCCACCAGGGCGGTGCCGACGGCGCCGATGGAGACCCACACGGCGTAGCCGGTGCCGACGGGGATGGTGCGCAGGGCGTAGGCGAGTCCGCCCATGCTCAGGACCAGGGTGACCCCGAAGATCACCGTGGGCCACAGGCGGGAGAAGCCGCGGGACGCGCTGAGCGCGGTCGCCCACGCGGTCTCCAGCAGCCCCGAGAGCACGAGTACGAGCCAGGCCATCGGTTCAACCTCCGTGACGAGCGGAAACCTATTCACGCCGTCTTGTCCTGACCGGGTACGGCGCACCTCGTCCGGGGTCCTGCGGGACCGGGCCGCCCGCGGGCGGCCGGTCCACAGTACAACGCCCTTTTTCCCCGGGGCCTTCCGGCCCCCGAGGGTGCTCCGGCTCCCCGCCCCGACCGTTCGGCGACCGCTCGGCGTACCAGGCGACCGCTCGCCGAACGCCGAACGCCCATTCGACGCTCCTGTTCCGCGTTCGGCGCTCGCGAACGTGTCCCCCCTCCCAGCTGGAAGTGCTCCTACTTACAGTGCCGGGTAACGCAGATCACATACGCGGAGCGGTACCGAGACAGGCCCCTCCCCACCCATCCCCCCGGAGGATTTCCACATGGCAACTGACCGGTCCACGAAGGACTCACCGCCATCCGGCGGCGGGGAGAACGGACAGGAGGTCGTCCCCGCCTTCGTCGCGATGCACGACGACCCGAGGTTCCAGCTGCTCAAGCGCAAGCTGTTCCGCTTCGTCCTCCCCGCGAGCATCACGTTCCTGGCGTGGTATCTCCTCTACGTCCTGATGTCGGCCTTCGGCCGCGACGTGATGGGCGTGGTGCTCTTCGGCAGCGTCAACGTGGCCCTGGTCTTCGGCATCCTCCAGTTCGCGTCGACCTTCGGCATCGCCGTCCTCTACACGATGTACGCGCGCAAGAACCTCGACCCGCTCGCCGCCGAGCTCCGCGGCGAGATCGAGGGCGGCCGGAAGGGGGCGGCCGAATGATCTCCCTCGCCCAGGAGGCGGTGAACGAGAGCGGCCGCCTCGTCACCATCGTCCTCTTCTCCCTCATGGTCGCCGCCACGCTCGGCATCACCGTGTGGGCCGGCCGCAACACCCGGTCGGCCACCGACTTCCACTCCGGCGGCCGCGGCTTCTCGCCCCTGCAGAACGGCCTGGCCATCGGCAGCGACTACATGTCGGCGGCGTCGTTCCTCGGCATCGCCGGCATGATCGCGCTGTTCGGCTACGACGGCTTCCTCTACTCCATCGGCTTCCTCGTCGCCTGGCTGGTGGCCCTGCTGCTCGTCGCCGAGCTGCTGCGCAACTCCGGCCGCTACACCATGGGCGACGTGCTCTCCTACCGCATGCAGCAGCGCCCCGTGCGCACCGCGGCCTCCGTCTCCACCCTCGTGGTGTCGATCTTCTACCTGCTGGCGCAGATGGTCGGCGCGGGCGCCCTCATCGCCCTGCTCCTGGGCATCCAGGAGGGCGAGACCTTCCTGGGCATGGACGCCGCGACCGCCAAGATCGTCGGCATCGTGGTGGTCGGCCTGCTCATGACCGTCTACGTCACCTTCGGCGGTATGAAGGGGACCACGTGGGTCCAGATCATCAAGGCGATCATCCTCATGGCGGGTGCCGCCCTGCTGACCGTCCTGACGCTGGCCCTGTACGGGTTCAACCTCGGTGCGCTCATGAGCGACGCGGCCGCCGCCAGCGGCCAGGAGGGTTTCCTGGAACCGGGTCTGCGCTACGGCGTGGAGGTCGCGGGCGATCCGCTGCAGACGATGTGGAACAAGCTCGACCTCATCAGCCTCGGCATGGCCCTGGTCCTGGGCACCGCGGGCCTGCCCCACATCCTCATCCGCTTCTACACCGTCCCCGACTCCCAGAGCGCCCGCAAGTCGGTCAACTGGGGCATCGGCCTCATCGGTGTCTTCTACCTGATGACGCTGGTGCTGGGCTTCGGTGCGGCCGCGCTGGTCGGCCACGAGGCCATCCGGGCCCAGGACGCCGCCGGTAACACCGCGGCGCCGCAGCTGGCCCAGACGGTCGGCGAGCAGATCGGCGGCAGCATGGCGGGGGCCGTGCTGCTGGCGATCATCGCCTCGGCCGCCTTCGCCGCGATCCTGTCCACGGTGGCGGGCCTGGTCATCGCCTCGTCCTCGTCGCTGGCGCACGACTTCTACAACTCGGTGCTGCGCGGCGGCAAGGCCACCGGCGCCGAGGAGGTCAGGGTCGCCAAGATCGCCGCCCTGTGCGTCGGCGTGGTCTCGATCCTGCTGGCGGTGTTCGCGCAGAACCTCAACGTGGCCTTCCTGGTGTCGCTGGCCTTCGCCATGGCCGCTTCCGCGAACCTGCCGACCCTGCTGCTCAGCCTGTTCTGGAAGCGGTTCAACACCACCGGCGCCCTCGCCGGCATCTACGGCGGCCTGATCAGCGCCGTGGGCCTGGTGTTCTTCTCGCCGGTGGTCTCGGGATCGGAGACCGCGCTGTTCCCCGGCGCCGACTTCGCCTGGTTCCCGCTGCCCAACCCGGCCCTGGTGTCGGTGCCGATCAGTGTCCTGTGCGCGGTCGTCGGAACGCTGATGTCCAAGGAGCAGGACTCCGGCAAGTTCATGATGCTCCAGGTCCGCGCGCTCACCGGCGCCGGTGCGGAGAAGGCCGCCGACCACTGATCCGCCCCGGTCCGCAGCGTATGCCGGACCTCTCTCCCCGCGGGCCCGCCACCTCTCCAGGGTGGCGGGCCCCCGCCGTGCACCCAGATCGATTCGAAAAGGTGACCTCGACCACATGAGTACCAACGCAGTCCGCTGGGATATCTTCGTCAGGTGTCGTATCGGTGGTCGTCGTGGATGTCCCCCTCCCGATTCCGCCGCCCCTCCCCTCCGGAGCAGCGGGCGAGTATCGCGTTGATGCGCCAGGTCCACGCCCTGGGCGTCGACCTCCGCGACGGGCTGCACGGCAGGAGCGTGCCCGCCGCCGCCCGCAGGCTGCGCCGGCTCCTGGACGTCGACGGGATCGTCCTGGCCGACCTCGACGGCCCGGTGGCCCGCAGCGGCAGCGGCCCCGGCACCGAGGAGGTCGAGCGCCTGCTGGCCGAGGTCTTCGAGTACGGGGGCAACGCCCGCCTGTACACGCCCGACGGGGCGGCGGTGTGCGCGGTGCCCCTCAACGTCGACGACGAGCTCGCCGGCGCCCTCCTGGCCTCCGGCCGTCCGGTGGAGGCCGACGTCGAGGCGGCCGCCGCGCTGGTGTCCGACTCCCTGGACCACGCGGCGCTGCGCCGGGCCCGGGCCCGGATCGCCGCCGCCGACCTGCGCACGCTGCGCGCCCAGATCTCCCCGCACTTCGTGCACAACGCGCTCGCCGTCATCGCGGCCCTGGTGCGGACCGACCCCGACCGGGCCCGGCACCTGCTGTCGGACTTCGCCGACTACCTGCGCTACGGCTTCTCGGAGAAGGGCGACTACGCGACGGTCGCCGACGAGCTGGAGGCCGTGCAGACCTACCTCGAACTCCAGCGGGCCCGCTTCCACGACCGGCTCGACATCACGGTGCGCATGGCGCCCGAGGTGCTGCCCGTGGCGATCCCGTTCCTGGTCGTCCAACCCATCGTGGAGAACGCCATCCGGCACGGGCTGGAGCGCAAGGAGGGCCGCGGCCACATCAGCGTCTCGGGGTTCGGCGAGGGATCCCTGTGCGTGATCGAGATCGAGGACGACGGGGTGGGCATGCACCCGGACCTGGCCCGCGCCCTCCTGGCCGGTACCGGACCCGAGTCCCGCAGCATCGGTCTGGCCAACGTGGACCAGAGGCTGAGGGCCGTGTACGGCCCCGAGTACGGTCTGGTGATCGAGACCGCGCCGGGAGAGGGGACGAAGGTGACCGTGCGTGTGCCGAGGTTCACGCGGGGGGTGGTGGTGCAGTGAAGTCCGCGCTGAGGGTGCTGGTGGTCGAGGACGAGGCCTCCACCCGCCAGGAGATGGCGGCGCTGCTGGGGGACATGCCTGAGGTGGCGGAGGTGCTCGTGGCCGACAACGGGGCCTCCGCGGTGCGCCTGCTGGGCACGGAGACCATCGACGCCGCCTTCCTCGACATCCTCATGCCGGGGCTGGACGGCATGGACGTGGCCCGGGTGCTGAGCGTCATGTCCGAGGCTCCCTCCATCGTGTTCGTGACCGCCTCGGAGGCGCACGCCGTGGAGGCGTTCGGCATCGGCGCCGTCGACTACCTGCTCAAGCCCATCCGGCCCGAGCGCCTGGCCGAGGCCGTCGGCCGGATCGCGCAGCTGCGTCGGCCGGCCGGGGCCGCGGTGCCCGCCGAGGACCTGCACGTGGTGCAGATCGACACCGGGCGCCGGACCGTGTTCGTCAAGCGCGACGACGTGCAGTTCGTGGAGGCTCAGGGGGACTACGTGCGCCTCCACACCGCCGACGGCAGCCACCTCATCCGGCTGTCGCTGTCGTACCTGGAGGAGGTGTGGTCCTCCGCCGGGTTCGTCCGGGTCCACCGCGGCTACCTGGTCGCCATCCCGTGGGTGCGGGACCTGCGGGTGACCTCCTCCTCCGGCCTGGTGGCGGGCACCCCGGCCGGGGACGTGCCGGTGAGCCGCCGCCACGGCCGCCACCTGCGCTCCCAGCTGATGGAGGCGGCCCGGCGCGACCAGCTGGGCCGTTCGGTGAACGCCGGTCCCCCGCCGCGCCCCCGGGACACCGAGCACGAGCCCCGGCAGGAGCCATGAGTCCGCGCCGCGAGAAACTCACCAGCCCGCAGACGCGGATCGCGCTGGCCCGGGGCAACCGGCCGGCGCAGCACCTGCTGCCGATCCCGGGGCCGGTGGACACCGAGGCCGCGCGCCGGGTCTTCCGCGCCCAGCGCCGCAGGGCCCTGCGCACGGTGGCGCTGCTGTCCCTGCTGCTGTTCGGGTCGAGCGGCGCGCTCGCGGCGCTGCCCGTGCTCGGCCACGTGCGCGCGGGCGGGATGCCCCTGTCGTGGCTGCTCCTGCTGGCGGGGATCTATCCGCTGCTGTTCCTGCTGGCGCTGTGGCACGTGCGCTCGGCCGAGCGGGTCGAGGAGCGCGCCGAGGAGGAGCGTCCGGACACCGGGGGCAGGCCGTGGCCGCGGTCCTGATGATCGGCCTCCTGCTGGTCACCAGCCTGGTGATCGGCGTCTACGGTGTGCGCGCCGCCCGTTCCACCTCCGACTTCCTGGTGGCCTCGCGCCGGGTGTCGCCGAACTGGAACGCGATGGCCATCGCCGGGGAGTACCTCTCGGCGGCCTCCGTGCTGGGCCTGTCGGGGCTGCTGCTCAAGAACGGCCTGGGCACCATGTGGTACGCGGTCGGGTTCTGCGCGGGCTACGTGGCGGTGGTGGCGCTGGTGGCCGGGCCGATGCGCCGCTCGGGCGCGTTCACCGTGCCCGACTTCGCCGAGTACCGCCTGGGCGCGCCGCGGCTGCGCAAGCTGTGCGGCTGCGTCGTCCTGGTGATCATGCTGCTGTACCTGGTTCCCCAGTTCAAGGGCGCCGGGGTGGTCCTGTCCCTGGTCAGCGGAACCCCGTACTGGGTGGGCGTCGTGCTCGCCGGCATCGTGGTGAGCGGTTCGATCGCGGCGGGCGGCATGCGCTCGGCGACCTACGTGCAGGCGTTCCACTACGTGGTCAAGCTGCTGTTCATCGCGGTGCCGGCGGTGTACCTGGTGGTGCACGCGGGCGCGGGGACCCGGGCCGAGGCGCTGCACCCCGAGTGGGGGACGCACTTTCCCCGGACCACCCCGGTGGAGTTCGAGGTGGACACCCGCTTCGGCCTGGACGAGCCGGTGCGCGTGACCACCCCGGACGGGACCGGGATCGAGCTGGCGGCCGGGGAGCACACCGCGGCGGCCAGGACCGAGTACGTCTTTCCGGCGGGGGCGGCCGTTCCGCACCCGGAGGGGATGCCGGACCTGGGCGGCGAGCGCTGGAGCCGCCCCCTGCTGAACTCGGGCGGGTTCCCGCTGTTCGAGACGTGGTCGACCCTGCTGGCGATCACGTTCGGCTGCATGGGCCTGCCGCACGTCATCATGCGCTTCCACACGAGCCCGACCGCGCGCACGGCCCGCCGGGTCGGCGTCGGCGTGATCGCCCTGCTGGGCCTGTTCTACCTGTTCCCGGCGGTGTACGGCCTGCTCGGCCGGGTGCTGACGCCGCAGCTGGTCCTGCTCCAGGGCACCGACACGGTGGCGGTCGTGCTGCCGGCCGAGGCGGTGCCGGGGGCGGTGGGCACGTTCCTGACCGCCCTGGTGGCGGCGGGCGCGTTCGGCGCGTTCCTGTCCACGTCGTCGGGTCTGCTGCTGGCGCTGGCGGGCGGGCTCTCGCACGACCTGTTCCAGGGGAGCGTGCCGCGGCTGCGCCTGGCGGTGGCGGTGGGCTCGTGCGTGTCGGTCCTGCTGGCGCTGCCCGCGCAGGCGATCGACATCAACGTGCTGGTGGTGTGGGCCTTCACCGTGGCGGCCTCGACGTTCTGCCCGCTGCTGGTGCTGGGCATCTGGTGGCGCCGCCTCACCCTTCCCGGTGCGGTGGCGGGCCTGGTGGTCGGCGGCGTGACGGCGACCGGGTCGGTGGGCTGGTCGATCCTGCTGCCGACCCCGCCGGGGCTGGGGGCCGCCCTGCTCGCCCAACCCGCGGCCTGGACCGTCCCGCTGGCCTTCGCGACCATGTTCGCGGTCTCCCACCTGGTCCGGCCCCCGGACTGGGCCGAGCACGCCGTCCTGCGCCTGCACTCCCCCTGAGGTCCGCCGGCGGGCCTCTGTCCGGACGTATTTTTCCGTCGGCGGTCCGGGGCGGTCCTCCCAGGTGTAGTGTCCGGACTGACCGAGCGCGGTCACCGCCAGCACCCGGAGCGACACGAGGAGTGCCATGCCCCCCGCCCGCCGTGCCCTGTCCCTCCTGGTGGCGGGGTGTCTGCTCCTGCTCACCTGCGCCGCCCCGTCCGCGGCCGCCTCGGACGCGGTCGCCCCGGGTACAGCCGTCCCGAACACTGCCGTTCCGGGCGCGGCGGCCCCCGGCAGCGGCCGCACGGAGCTCTCGGCCCCCTCGGGCGGGGCCGGTCCGGGGCTCTACGTGCTGGTGTGCCTGAACGGCGTGCGGGTGGTGGTGAGCGTGGGTGCGGCTCCGCCGTGCCCGCCGCACCCCGGGCCGCCCGCCGCCCCGGAGCCGGAGGAGCCCGCTCCGGAGCCGCCCGCCCCCGCACCCCCCGCTCCCGAGGAGCCCGAGCCGCCGGCCCCCGTGCCGCCCGCCCCGGAGGAGCCCGCGCCGCCGGTCCCGGAGGAGCCCGCACCGCAGGAGCCCCGGCCGCAGGAGCCCGCCCCCGCACGTCCCGCCCCGCAGGAGCCCTCCGCGGCACCGCCGGTACCGGAGGAGTCGGCGGACCCGGTGCCCTCCCCCGCGCCGGTGGACCCGGTCGTCCGGGACGCAGCGGCGGCCCCCGCGGACGTTCCGGTCCCCCCGCCCGCCCCGGCCGCCGAGGACGGGGCGGTCCCGGCGCAGGCGTTCCCGATGACCCTGGCCCGGCCCTCCTCACCGGAGTCCGCCGGTGCCTTCACCCCGATGCGCACCGCGGTCGTGCTCGTGGTCGTCATCGCCCTGGCCGCCGCGGGAGCGGGCGGTGCCGCCCGCTCCGGCAACCGGGTCAGCCGGGGTTGATGGCGCTGTCGGTCAGCTCGAACCGGGCCAGCACCTCCTCGACCGCGCCCGCGTCGTGGGCCAGGGCTCCGTTGAACGGGTTGCCCAGGTGGAACAGCAGCAGGATGGTGGCGAAGACGAACACCAGGTTGGCCGACGCCCAGAAGTAGGCCACGGCGGAGCCGCGCCGGATCATGGCGAAGGGCAGCACGGCCACGGCGATGGCCGACAGCGCCGCGACGGCGTTGAGCACGGGCGGGATGCCGTCCCCGGCGGCGTCGGCGCGCTCGACGCGCGCGTCGCTGAGCTCGGCGAGCTCCTGCCGGGCGGTCAGGCGGTCCAGGCCGTCGCCGGTGTCGGACACCGACAGGGAGCGGACGGACGCGGCCAGGCCGGCCAGCGCCTCCTCGCCCTCCGTGCTCAGCTCGCCCTGGTCGCGCATCATCGGCCAGTCCTTCTCCGCGACGGCGACCATGTAGGCGCGCAGGTCCTCCCGGACCTCCTCGGCCTCCTGGTCGGGGAATGCTGCGGTGCTCCAGTACAGGGACTCGGCCGCGCCCACCTCCTGGTTGATCCCGTCCCCGGCGCCGGTGAAGTTCTCCCAGCCGATGACGACGCCCATCGCCGCCGCCGCGAGGTAGAGCGCGAGCACGCAGGGGGCGATGACGCCGCCGACGGAGCCTCCCGCGGAGTCGTCGTCGATGCGGAATCTGCGTGCGGTGAGGACCGCTCCGACCACCATGGCGAGCAGGACGGCGAGGGAGAGGAACATCGTCATGGTGCGGCTTCCCGGCGTGAGGGGACGGAAGGACGCCACCAGGAGTAGCACGGCGGGGGCGGCCTTCCCGGCGAAAAGGGAGAACGCCCGGAAATGTCGCCCCGCACACGGCGAGGGGCGCGGGCCGCGAAGGCCCGCGCCCCTCGTTCCGGGGATCCCGCGCGCGGAAAGGGGATCCCGGGGGACGGCGCACGAGGCGCGTCCCGCGGCCTGCGGAGCTATCCGCCCAGGCGGTCCAGCAGGGCGTGGTACTCGTCCCAGAGCTCGTCGGGCAGGTGGTCGCCGAAGGTCTTGAAGAACTCGGGGACCAGGGCGGCCTCCTGCTTCCAGATCTCGGGGTCGACCGAGAGCAGGAACTCCAGGTCCTTCTCGGACAGGTCCAGGCCCTCGGTGTCGAGGGAGCCCTTGGCCGGAAGGTGGCCGATGGGGGTCTCCACCGCTTCGGCGGTGCCCTCCAGGCGCTCGACGATCCACTTGATGACGCGGCTGTTCTCGCCGAAGCCGGGCCAGACGAAGCGGCCGTCGGCGTCCTTGCGGAACCAGTTGACGTAGAAGATCCGGGGCAGCTTGGCCTGGTCGGCGTTCGCGCCCACCTTGATCCAGTGGGCGAAGTAGTCGCCCATGTTGTAGCCGCAGAAGGGCAGCATCGCGAACGGGTCGCGGCGCAGCTCGCCCACGGTGCCCTCGGCGGCGGCGGTCTTCTCGGAGGAGACGTTGGCGCCCAGGTAGACGCCGTGCTGCCAGCTGAAGGACTCGGTGACCAGCGGGACCGCGGTGGCGCGGCGGCCGCCGAAGAGGATGGCCGAGATCGGCACGCCCGCCGGGTCCTCCCACTCGGGGGCGATGGTCGGCGCCTGCCCGGCCGGGGTGGTGAAGCGGGAGTTGGGGTGGGCCGCGGGCTCGTCGGAGTCCGGGGTCCAGGGGCGGCCCTTCCAGTCGGTCAGGCGTGCGGGCGCCTCCTCGGTGAGGCCCTCCCACCACACGTCGCCGTCCTCGGTGAGGGCGACGTTGGTGAAGATGCTGTTGCCCCACAGGGTGTCGATGGCGTTGGCGTTGGTCTTCTCGCCGGTGCCGGGGGCGACGCCGAAGAAGCCGGCCTCGGGGTTGATGGCGCGCAGCTGCCCCTCGGAGTCGAAGCGCATCCAGGCGATGTCGTCACCGACGGTCTCGACCTTCCAGCCGGGGATGGTCGGCTGGAGCATGGCGAGGTTGGTCTTGCCGCAGGCGCTGGGGAAGGCCGCCGCGATGTAGTGCGCCTTGCCCTCGGGCGGGGTGACCTTGAGGATGAGCATGTGCTCGGCGAGCCAGCCCTCGTCGCGGGCCATCACCGAGGCGATGCGCAGCGCGTAGCACTTCTTGCCGAGCAGGGCGTTGCCGCCGTAGCCCGAGCCGTAGGACCAGATCTCGCGGGACTCGGGGAAGTGCGAGATGTACTTGGTGCTGTTGCAGGGCCAGGGCACGTCCTTCTGGCCGGGCTCCAGCGGGGCGCCCACGGAGTGGACGGCCTTGACGAAGTCGCCGCGCTCCTCGATCAGGCGCAGCGCGGCCTCGCCCATGCGGGCCATGATGCGCATGGAGACCACGACGTAGGGCGAGTCGGTGATCTCGACGCCGAGCTGGGAGATCTCGCCGCCCAGCGGTCCCATGCAGAAGGGGACGACGTACATCGTGCGGCCCCGCATGGCGCCCTTGAAGACCTCGCCGAAGGTGGCGCGCATCTCGTCGGGGGCGATCCAGTTGTTCGTGGGGCCCGCGTCCTCCTCGCGCTCGGAGCAGATGAAGGTGCGGTCCTCGACCCGGGCGACGTCGGTCGGGTCGGAGGTGCAGTAGAAGCTGTTGGGACGTTTGTCCGGGTTGAGTCGGGTGAAGGTGCCCTGCTCGACGAGCAGGTCGGTCAGACGCGTCCATTCCTCGTCGGAACCGTCGCACCACACGATGTCATCGGGCTGGGTGAGCTCCGCCACCTCGTGAACCCAGGACACAAGCTCCTTGTGAGAGGTCGGTGCCACGCCCGCCTCGGTACCCACAGTCACAGCGGCTCCCCTTCGAAGATCGAGATCCCTCGCATCATGAACGACGTGACCCCACTGTGACCAATTGGTATAGTCCAATGGTCCAAAAAAAGAGTCGGAGAAATTCCGTTCCCGTTATCTGGCAAGGGCTTCGGGCACTGCACCACGTACCCCCGGGAAGGCACGGAACGCCCCTCAGCCACCGCAGAGCACACACGTTTTCCCTGGTGGGAGGGGTGAGGGGTCCACCGGCATCCGCGAGGGTGCCGTTCGTCACACCCGCCGGGACCAAGGGAGGGTCAAGGAGGGTAGACCTCTCCTTCCCTCCGGCCCTTCTGCCTGCGGTTTCGCCCCCGAGGGGCGCACGCACCGGTTCAGCGCAGAATGGCTACGGGTCCCTTGGCCCCGTGCAGGACGGAGTGGCTGACCGAGCCGAGCAGCAGTCCCCGGAAACCGCCCCGGCCGCGGGACCCGACCACGATGAGGTCGGCGGGGGTGGCCTCCTCCAGGAGGGCGACCACCGGGTGGGCCCGCACCACGGCGGTGCGCACGCTCACCTCCGGATGGCGCAGGCGCGCCTCGACCAGCTCCTCCTCCACCGCCTGGCGCGCGGCCTCGGCGGCGGTGGTGTCGTCGAAGAGCTCGGGCGGAATCGGCCCGGTCGCGGCGGCGAAGGCCACCAGCGGCTGCCAGGCGGTCACCGCGACCAGTTCGGTGCCGGCGAAGTCGGCCTGGGCGATGGCGAAGTCGAGCGCGCGGCGGCTGGGTCCGGAGCCGTCCAGGCCCACGATCACCCGGCCGCGGACGCCGTGCGCGGCCGCGTGCTCGTGCGGCAGCACCACCACCGGCACCGGAGAGCGCGCGGCCAGTTCGATCCCGACCGAGCCGATGAAGGCGGCGACGAGCCCGCTCAGCCCCCGCGAGCCCACGACCACGGCGGCGGCCCCCTCCGAGGAGGCCTCGGCCAGGAGCGCCTCGACGGGACGCGCGTACGACAGCCGCGTCTGCACGGCGAGCTCGGGGAAGAGACGCAGCACCCAGTCCTCGGCATAGGCCAGGAGCCGCTCCGCGTCGCCGGTCCCGACCTCGTCGGGCGGCGTGCCGCCGACCCCGGTGTGCGGGGCGAACACGCCGACCTGGGCCGCGAGCGCGGTGGCCGAGACGATCCGCAGTCCCAGCCCGCGCAGCACCGCCTGGTGGGCCGCCCACTCGAGCGCGTGGCGGCTGGAGTCGGTGCCGTCGACCCCCACGATGATCCATCGTGTCGTGGTCGCGCCGTCCATCACATGCGCCCCTCCGTCGGTCGTCTCCGTACCCGGGTCTCCCCCGTCGCCAACCGATGATGCACCGAGAACGGGCACCTGTGGGTAACGGTGCCGACGCAGATCTCGGACGAGACGGGGTAGGACTCCGGCAGGACGCGCGCACCGCGGGAACGGGGGTCCCCGAGCAACCGGTGCGGTCGACGGCGCCGTGGGCCCCGCCCGGCAGGGCGGAGGTCCCCGGTGGAACGGGGGACGCGATGTCTGATTCCGAACACATGCACTGGGACCACAGGGACGGGCAGGTCGCGGCGATCGCCGCCGCCGTCGTCTACTGCGCGTGGGCGCTGGAGATCCTCTTCCCGGAGGGCGGTACCGCGTCGGGGGCGCTGGCCCGCCCCGGCTCGGACTTCGGGCACTTCCTGGCGAGCGCGCACCGGATGGCCTCGATCCTGGTCCTGGTCGCCGTCGTGCTCGGCTTCGCCATGGGCAGGAGCCGGCAGAGCCGGCGGCTCGTGGTGTCGTGGTGCTCGGCGGCGGTGTTCGGTGCGGCCTCCCTGGTCGCCTCCCTGCTGCCGGGCCGGTGCGTGGTCGCCATCGACGCGGCCTGCGCCGCGGAGACCCTGGTCGAGGGGGTCGAGGGGGCGACCGCCGCGCAGGCCGTGACGGCTGTGGTGGCGATCCTGGCCGGCGTGGTGGCGGCGGTCTTCCTGGCGGGGGACCGCCGCCGCGCGGGGGACCGGGCGTGGCCGCTCGTCGCGGCCGTGGCGGCGTTCCAGGCGGTGACGGCGGCCGCCGTCCTGGCCCTGGCCGCGTGGAACCTGTGGGGCCCCGGCGCCGCCGAGCCCGGCGTGGCGCTCGGCCTCCTCGAACGCGCCCACCTGGTCGCGGTCTCCCTGTGGCTGCTCATCGCGGGGCTCCTGCCCCGCCTGTGGCGGCGCACGGACACCGGTCGGCGGGCCGAGCTCAGCCGCTGACCGGGACCGGTTCCGCGAGCGCCTCGGGCAGGGGGCGCTCGTGGACGACGTACAGGCAGCCGACCGCCCTGGTGAGGACCACGTAGAGCCGGTGGAGCCCGCGCTCCTCCGCCTCGGCGACGGCCGCGGGCTCGACGGCGACCACGGTGTCGAACTCCAGGCCCTTGGCCAGCCCGGCCGGGACCGCCATGAGGCGGCCCGCGTCGGGTCCGGTGCCCTCCTCCAGCAGGGGCGCCTCCAGGCCGCGGTCGGCGAGCGCCTCGCACAGGGCGGGCAGCTGGGAGTCGGCGGCGACGAGACCCACGGAGCCCTCGCCCCGGAGCGCGTCGCGGCAGGCCTCGGCGACGGCGTCGGCCAGGCCGCCCTCGGGGGCGGGGGTGACGCGCAGCGAGCCGGGCGCGCGGCGGACCGCGACCGGGGCGGCCAGGCCCGGCGCGATCCGGGGCAGGAGGCGGGCGGCGAAGTCGAGGATCTGCGCCGGGACGCGGTAGCCCCGGGTGAGGACGCTCAGCTGTCCATCGGGTTTGCCCAGGTGCTCCAAAAGGGCGGACCAGTCGCGGACCGCCGACGGTCCGGTGCCCTGGGCGATGTCTCCGAGGACGGTGAGCGAGCCCGACACGCAGCGGCGGCCGACGGCCCGGCACTGCATGGGGCTGAGGTCCTGCGCCTCGTCCACCACGACGTGGCCGAGCCCGGCGGGCCGCTCGATCAGCGAGGCCGCCTCGTCGACGAGCACCAGGTCCTCCGCCGACCAGCGGGCCGACCTGGGCCCGCGCGGCCGGCCCGGCAGCAGGACGGCCTCCTGTTCCTGCGGGGTGAGCAGGCCGTCGGCGGCGCGGGCCAGGCGCTCGGGGTCGGTGAGCAGGCCCAGGACCAGCTTGAGCGGGTCGGCCTTGGGCCACAGCTCGGTGACCGCCCGGCGCACGGCCGGGTCCCGGCGCACCTGCTGGTGGGTGCGGTCGTCGCAGACCTCCCCCTCGGCCTCCAGCAGCGAGAGCACGGCGTGGGCGATGCGGTGGGAGAGGAGTTCGCGGCCCGACCCGTAGGCGACGCCGCGCCCGGCGAGCTCGTCCAGCAGCGGCCGCAGGTCCTCGGGCCACAGGCGCAGGCGGCGCGAGCCGCGGCGGACCACGACGGCCTCCTGGGGCTCGCGCAGGTGGGACCACAGGTCGCGGCGGATCACCTCCGCCATCCGGGCGTCGCCCTTGACCCGTGCGGCAGCGGGCTCCTCGGTGCGGCGGATCCAGCCCTCGGCGGGCCGGGAGCGCTCGGGCAGGCCCGCGGTGAGCATCTCGGTGACCGTGGTCCGGGAGACGTCGACCTCGCCCAGGGCCGGCAGCACGCCGCGGATGTAGGACAGGAAGGACCGGTTGGGCCCGACCACGGCCACGCCGGAGCGGGAGAGCCGTTCGCGCTCGGTGTAGAGCAGGAACGCGACGCGGTGCAGGCCGACGGCGGTCTTCCCGGTGCCGGGAGCGCCTTGGACGCACAGGGTGGTGCCCAGCGGGGCGCGGACCAGGCTGTCCTGCTCGGGCTGGATGGTGGCGACGATGTCGCGCATGGGCCCGGTGCGGGGCCGCTCGATCTCGGCGGCGAGCAGCCCGCCCGCGGCCGCGCCGCCGGGTTCGGTGAGGACCTCGTCCTCGAAGGCGGTGAGCACGGTCTCGGGTTCCCCGCCCCGCTCCGGGGCGGTCGTGGTGAAGCCGTAGCGGCGGCGCAGGCGGACCCCCATCCGATCCCCCGGCGAGGCCCGGTAGTAGGCGGCGCTCAGAGGGGCCCGCCAGTCGAGCACCAGCGGGCGGCCCTCGGCGTCGTGGACGTGGCGGCGGCCGATGTGCACGCGGTCGGGGCCGGCGCCCGGGTCGGGGGCGGCGCCGTCCGGGTCGTCGAGGAAGACGGTGCCCGGTTCGAAGTCGAGGCGGCCGAAGAACAGCGGGGCGCCGGGGACGTCGGCCAGGGCAGCCAGCCGGCGTGCGCGCCCCCGCCGCAGGGCGGCGTTGGCGACCTTGTCGTTGACGACGTCGCCGATCTGGAGCTCGGTGGACTCGACCTGCTCGCGCATGCGCCGCAGGGCGGCGTGCGCGGCGGCGAGGCGGTCGCGTTCGGCCTGGAGGTCGGGGTCGACGGGCCCGGTTCCGGGCAGCGCGGAGGGTTCGGTGGCGGTCATGGCGGCCTCGAAGGGGTCGGCGGGACACGTGTCGGCATCGCGTGCGCGGGTCCCGCCCCGGTCGCCGCCGGATCCTGACCTCAGGACCCGGGCCCGGTTCGTTCCGATCCTCGAGAGCGCACAGCGCCCGTGGGGCGCGGCCGTTGAAGAGGAACCACCCTACTCTCCCGCCGCCCCCGGCCGCGCCGGAAATCAGGTCTTGCGGAGCCGGACCCTGCGGACCCTGTGATCGTCGCCCTTGTAGAGGACGAGGGTGGCGCGGCCCCGGGTGGGGAGGATGTTCTCCACCAGGTTGACCTCGTTGATGGTGCGCCAGGTGTTGGAGGCGAAGTCCAGCGCCTCCTCCTCCGTGACCGCGGTGGCGATGTGGTGGAAGTAGGAGCGCGGATCGGAGAAGGCGGTGCGGCGCAGCTCCCGGAAGCGGTCGAGGTACCAGGAGCGGACGTTCTCGACCCTGGCGTCGACGTAGATCGAGAAGTCGAAGAAGTCGGAGACCGCAAGGCGCCCCGCGCTGGCGGGCTGGAGGACGTTGATGCCCTCGACGATGAGGATGTCGGGCCGGCGCACGGTCTGCCGCTCACCGGGGACGATGTCGTAGTTCAGGTGGGAGTAGACGGGGATGTCGATGCGGTCGGCCCCCGCCTTCATCTCCGACACGAACCGCACGAGCGCCCGCCGGTCGTAGCTCTCGGGGAAGCCCTTGCGCCGCATGAGGCCGCGCGACTCCAGCACGGCGTTGGGGTGGAGGAAGTTGTCGGTGCTGACCAGCTCGACGTCGGGGTGGTTGGGCCACTGCGCCAGCAGGGACCGCAGGAGGCGCGCGGTGGTGGACTTGCCCACCGCGACACTGCCCGCGACACCGATGATGAAGGGCGAGGGCCGGTCCGAGTCGCCGAGGAAGGCGCGCACCGCCGCGTGCCGCTGCTGGGTGGCGCCGACGTACAGGTTGAGGAGGCGCGACAGCGGGAGGTACACGTCCCGCACGTCCTCCAGGGAGGTGGGGTCGCTGGTTCCCCGGAGGCGGGCCAGGTCGGACTCGGTCAGGGAGAGGGGCGTGGAGGCCCGCAGGTTCGCCCAACCGTCCCGGTCCAGTTCCACGTACGGGGTGGGAAAGGCGTTCTTCGTCGCGTGAGACACGGTTGACCACCCTAAACGAGGGCCTCCACCGCACCGGTCACCTGGTCCCGCATGCGGCGGCGGCGCGTCCGGGGCCCCGCGGCGCGCCGGGTCCGGCAGGAATTTTTTTGGCCGGGCGCGCCCGTTCGAGAACCGGTTCCACTCGGCGGCCCCGCACGCCCGCGACCTGCGCACCCTGCCTCCGGTACACCAAATGGTCTATACCGCGACCAGCGGAAACGCCCAGTGGTATCCCTGTCGGCCTGGTCGATTCGGTACCCCTTTTCGCCTACGCTGGCGCCCATGTGTGGAATCGTTGGCTACGTCGGGCCGCAACCGGCGCTCGAGGTCGTCGTTGACGGCCTCGCCAGGCTGGAGTACCGCGGATATGACTCCGCAGGCGTCGCTGTGCTGGGCGGAGAGCGCCTGCACACCGAGAAGAGGGCGGGCAAGCTCGCCAACCTGCGCCAGGCGCTCCAGGAACGTCCGATCACCGGTGAGGGCGCCGGGATCGGGCACACGCGCTGGGCCACCCACGGCGGCCCCACCGACGCCAACGCCCACCCCCACGTGGACAACGACAACCGCGTCGCGGTCGTCCACAACGGCATCATCGAGAACTTCGCCGCGCTGCGCGCCGAGCTCGAGGACGACGGCTGCAAGTTCCTCTCCGAGACCGACACCGAGGTGGCCGCCCACCTCCTGAACAGGGAGCTGGCCCGGCGCGGCGACAAGGACCTCGCCTCCGCCCTGCGCTCGGTGTGCAAGCGCCTGGAGGGCGCCTTCACCCTCGTCGCGGTCTCCGTGGACGACCCCGACCTGGTGGTCGCCGCCCGCCGCAACTCCCCGCTGGTCGTCGGCCGCGGCCAGGGCGAGAACTTCCTGGCCAGCGACGTCGCCGCGTTCATCGCCCACACCCGCGAGGCGATCGAGCTGGGCCAGGACCAGGTGGTCGAGCTGCGCCCGGACTCCGTGGCGGTCACCGACTACGACGGCAACCCGGTCGAGGTCAACGAGTACCACGTGGACTGGGACGCCTCCGCCGCCGAGAAGGGCGGCTACGACTACTTCATGCTCAAGGAGATCGTCGAGCAGCCCCGCGCGATCGCCGACACCCTCCTGGGCCGCCTGTCGGCCGACGGCGAGCTGACCCTGGACGAGATGCGGCTCTCCCCCTCCGAGCTGCGCTCCGTCGAGAAGATCGTCATCATCGCGTGCGGCACCTCCTACCACGCGGGCCTGATCGCCAAGTACGCCATCGAGCACTGGTGCCGGATCCCGTGCGAGGTCGAGGTGGCGAGCGAGTTCCGCTACCGCGACCCCATCCTGGACCAGCAGACCCTGGTCATCGCCATCTCCCAGTCGGGCGAGAGCATGGACACCCTGATGGCGGTCCGCCACGCCCGCGAGCAGCGCGCCAAGGTGCTGGCGATCTGCAACGTGAACGGCTCCACCATCCCGCGCGAGGCCGACGGCGTCCTGTACACGTACGCGGGCCCCGAGGTCGGCGTGGCCGCCACCAAGACCTTCCTCACCCAGCTGGCCGCCTGCTACCTGGTCGGCCTCTACCTGGCGCAGGTGCGCGGGCTGAAGTTCGGCGACGAGATCGAGGCCGTGATCGCCCAGCTGGCCACCATGCCCGAGCAGATCGAGCGGGTGCTGGACACCGTGGAGCCGGTGCGCGAGCTGGCCCGCTCGCTGGCCGACGTCGACACGGTCCTGTTCCTGGGCCGCCACGTCGGCTACCCGGTGGCGATGGAGGGCGCGCTCAAGCTCAAGGAGCTGGCGTACATGCACGCCGAGGCCTTCGCGGCCGGCGAGCTCAAGCACGGCCCGATCGCGCTGATCGAGGAGGGCCTGCCGGTCGTCGTCGTGGTGCCCTCGCCGCAGGGCCGCAGCGTGCTGCACGACAAGATCGTGTCGAACATCCAGGAGGTGCGCGCCCGCGGCGCCCGCACCGTCGTCATCGCCGAGGAGGGCGACGAGGCGGTGCGCCCGTACTCCGACGTCCTCATCGAGATCCCGGCGGTGCCGACGCTGCTCCAGCCGATCGTCGCCACGGTGCCGATGCAGGTGTTCGCCTGCGAGCTGGCGCTGGCCAAGGGCAACGACGTGGACCAGCCGCGCAACCTCGCCAAGAGCGTGACGGTGGAGTAGGGCCTGCGACCCGGTGCGGGGCGTGTCCGGTGCGGACGCGCCCCGTCCGCTTCTCAGCGGGTGGCGGCTCGTGCGCCGTGCTCGGCGACGGCCGAGGGCAGGTCGGCGCGGATCGGCAGGACCTGGTGCAGGGACAGCACGTCGAGGATCCGCACCAGCTGGCGGGGCGGGCAGGCCAGCGTCAGGTGGTGGCGTGCGGCGGTGGCCCTGTGCACCGCCCGCACGAGGGCGTTGACGCCGGAGGCGTCGATGAACTCGACGGCGGACAGGTCGACGACGGCGCATCCGCTGCCGACCGCCGCGGAGATCTTGGTGTAGGCAGCCTCGGCCGTGGCGATGTCGATCTCTCCGCGCAGCTCCACGACACTGGTGGCACCGCAGACGAACCTGTCCTGTTCCGTGTCCAACACGGCCACGCCTCGCTCCCGGCTCGAAGGTGGAACTTACTGTCAGGCGCGTTCGGTCAAATGCCGATATGCATTGACAGCCTACTCTCCCCGAACCGCGGCGTCGGCTCTGTCCACAACCCGGGGCGTCCGTTACCTTCGCGAAAATCGGGAGATATTAAGCGTTTTCCTCACAAATCGCCCAGACGACCTTTCCGCCGCCCTGAAGGGGTTTCCAACCCCAGTCCCGACTGAAAGCGGCGACAAGGCCCAGGCCGCGGCCCGATTCCGCGAAATGGTGGGCGTCCACCCTGTTCGGTGCGGTCGAACTGGAATCGGCCACCAGACAGGCCACGGTCCCCGGCTCCGGAAGCAGGCTGAACCGCACCACGACGGGGAGCGCGGAGGGGTCGGTGCCCTCGGGGACTGCGTGGCGGCAGGCGTTGCCGACCAGTTCGGAGACCACCAGCCGGACGTCCTCGACCGCGCGCGCCAGGCCCCAGTCCTCCAGGGTCTCGCCGGCCAGCCGCCGCGCCGCGCCCACCGAGCCGGGAAGCGACGCGAACGCCCGGGTCACGCTCTCCCGCGTCCGCATGCAGCCACCGATGGGGAGCGTGCGCAGGGGGTTGACCCAATGAGCTCCCGGGATGCGGTGGTCGGTCTCCTGGAGCAGAGGGCGGGGCCAAGGGCTCCTGGCACCCGACTCCGAAGAAACCAGCTCTGCGTTCATCACGGTCCTCACGAGTGGTCATGCGGGTTCGCGCGGCCTGCCCCGGACCGGCATACCGTATTTACGTATGTAAGACACGGATGCACGTGCAGGGCAACGTCAGGCAAGCCTATAGGACGAACAGGGCCTATCGGTAGGTCCGTGGTGAAGAATTCACACAAAGGCATCCGTGCACGCAGCCGCCCCAGAGGCCCGTAGAAGCAACCGAACCGTCACCTGTCACAACTCTGTCCGGCGAACACCCGGATGGGTATACTCGGCGGTCGCCCGCGCAAAGTCGCTACAGGGAGGCGATGTGGTCGCCGATCACGCAGAGAGCTTCGAGGCCGCGCAGGACCTCGCGGCCAATTCCGGTGGCGGTCCGACCGTCCTCCGCATTCTCCTGGGGACCCATCTGCGCAAGCTCCGCCAGAGCAAGAAGATCTCCCGCGAGGACGCCGGATACGCCATCCGCGCCTCCCACGCCAAGATCAGCCGCATGGAGCTGGGGCAGGTCAGCTTCAAGCCGCGCGACGTCGAGGACCTGCTCGAGCTGTACGGGGTGACCGACCCCGGCGAGCGCGAGGCCCTCCTGGGCCTGGTCTCCAGCGCCAACGCCCAGGGGTGGTGGCACCAGTACGGCGACGTGCTGCCGCAGTGGTTCGGCGTCTACATCGGACTGGAGGAGGCCGCCTCCGTCATCCGGACCTACGAGGTCCAGTTCGTGCCGGGGCTGCTCCAGAGCGAGGACTACGCACGCTCGGTGATCCGCCTCTCCCACACGGTCTCCGAGGAAGAAGACATCGAGAGTCGTGTGCAGATGCGCATGCATCGGCAGCGGCGCTTCGAAGGCCAGGGCGCACCGCGCCTGTGGGCGGTCATCGACGAGGCCGTGCTGCACCGCCCCTACGGCGACGCCAAGGTGATGCGCGGGCAGATCGAGCACCTCATCGAACTGGCCGCGCGGCCCAGCATCACCGTGCAGATCGCCACCTTCGACGTGGGCGGGCACGCGGCCACCGGAGGCCCCTTCAGCATCCTGCGGTTCCCCACCCCCCAGCTGCCCGACCTGGTCTACCTGGAGCAGCTGAGCAGCGCCCAGTACCTCGACAAGTACGAGGACACCCACCTCTACGCCCAGACCATGGACCGCCTCGCCACCCAGGCCCCGCCGCCGGCCGAGACCCCGGGGATACTCCGCGGCTTCCTGGACCGCTACTCCTGACCACGAAGCGCCCCGGGGGCAGGGCCCCCGGGGCGCGCGGTGCCCCCAGTCCGCGCGGTACCGGCGCCCCGAGCCGGAACGTTCGCAAAAGCAGGCGGTCCAGGAGCGAGCGCAAGGGCGAACGCAGAAGCGAGCGCGCGAGCGCGAACGTGCGCGCAAGAGCAAGCACAGGCGAGCGCAAGCGTGAGCGTGAGCGCAAAAGCAAGCACAGGTGAGCGTGAGCACAGGCGTGTGCGAGCGTGAGCAAACGTAGGCATGTGCAAGCGTGGTCATGTACGCAAGAGCAAGCATGGCCGAAGGTTTCCATTCACCCCCACCCCGCCAGCGACCTTTCTTCCCGTGACCTTTCTTCCCGTGATCTTGTACCTACGACCACTTTCACTGGATATCGTGACACTAACAAGACCAGGCGAAGTTGGCTCCAAGTACAAGATCACGAGAAATAAGGCGCACCCAAGAAAAGGACCACGGCCTTTCCAGCCGAACCAAGGCCCCGATCCCCCTCCTGCTGGGCCCGTCCCGAAGCCTCCCTCCCCCAGCCCGAGACCAGCCCTGACCCAGGTCAGCGACTTTTCCCCGCGTGATCTTGTACCTACGGTCACTTTCGCCAGGAATTGGAACACCAACAAGACGAGGCGAACTTGACTGCAAGTACAAGATCACGGGAAATAGGCCATAGATGAGAGAGAGGAAGCGGATTTTTCGGTCGAGTCAAGACCTCCGAGCCGCTTTCTGGATGGTCCGATTCGACCCCTTCTCACCTCGACCCTCCCCTCTGGCCAGCGCATTTTCTTCCCGTGATCTTGTACCTGCGGACACTTTCGCTGGATGCGGGAGGGCAGGAAAACGGGGTGAAGTTGACGCTAGGTACAAGATCACGGGAAATAGGGCCTGGTTAAGAAAGGGCACGCGGGTTTTTCTGGGTGCGGAGAAGGGGGTGCGGTGGGGACTCCTCGGGAAGGCCGAGGAGTCCCCACCGTGTCAGCGAGTGAAGATGTAGGGCCTCAGACCTGGCGGGGGCGCGGTGCCCTCGGGCAGGGGGATGAGGGCCCAGGTATGGGTTCCGGTGTCGGTCCAAGGGCAGGTGCGGTCATACCCCCAGGCAACGGAGAGTTCCTGGACCATGAGCAGTCCGCGCTGTCCCTCGGCCCAGTTCCACTCGTCATCGCTGCGTTCGACGGGGATGGCGGGGATGCGGCCGCTGCCGCCGTCGTCGGTGAAACCCAGGCGCAGCAGGCGTCCGCGGCGCAGGCACAGGGTGCGGATCACCTGGCCGTTTTCCTGGCCGGAGGCGGTGTACTTGCAGGCGTTGGCGAACAGCTCGCTGGCGCACAGGGTGAGGGTTTCGACCGTCTCGTCGGGGAAGCCGGCCAGGTCGGTGGCCAGGTCTTGGCGGACCTGCCTGAGCTGGGCCAGGCCGCCCGGGTAGGTGCGGTGCTCCCAGAAGGCACGCTGCACGCTCATGCGGGCACCCCCGCCCGGAGGTTCTGCCGCTGGACGTGCCACATCCGGGTGAGCCGGGCCAACTCGCGGTCCAGCTCGGCCTCGTCCACGCGGTGGTGACGGCCCCGCATAGGAACGGGCTCAGCGGAGGCCAGGAGGTCGCCCTCGGGGATGCGTGGCTCGGGCAGCTGGGGAGGCTGAGGCTGTTGGGGCTGCGGAGGCTGTTGGGGCGACTGAGACTGCCGGGACGGCTGGGTCTTCTGCGAGGACTTCTGCTCGGGTCCGGCGTCTTCCTGGAAGGCGGCGCGCATGCGGGCCACGTGCTTTTCGTGGGCCTCGTAGTAGGGCCGCACCAGCGCCACGTCATCGGCGCTCAGCACCTGGCGGGGCTCGGACAATCGAGGCTCGGCCAGACGGGGCCGGGGCCGGGAAGGCGCGGGGGTGTGTCGCGGGGCGGTCGCCGGGGCGGGGTCGGCCGCGTAACGGCGGACCCGCGTCGACCTGCGGCGACGGGAAAGAAGGCTTCGGCCGCAGTGGCGGCCGCGGGAAGGGAGGATCAGCGCCAGGAGCGTACCCAGGGTACGGCTCACAAGCGCAGCACTAAACTGGTGCACGCTGGCAATCCTTGTGTTTAAGGGAACTGTTGCTGGCCACGACCCCGGGCGCTTCCTAGCGTCGCGGGGTCACGTATTGAGTTATGTGGGTAGAAGCATAGAGGGCGCGCGGAGAGTTGGCATGACATCGGGGAAAATATCTTCGAGAAAAATCCGGACGCCTGCACATAAGCCGCGCATGCCGCATTCTGAATCTTCAGTTCAAATCAACAAGATTCAGACATTCCACCTTCTCGTTGCCTGATAGCCCTACATGCCCCCGACCAGGGCATTTTCCCAGTACCTACCCATGGCACCGGCCGAGGCCGCCGCCCCCGACATCGGAGATCACGGCCCGCACGGCCATCATTCCTCCGAGGCGCCGAACTGTCGCACAAACCCATCACTGGAAAGCAGCCGGCAGCAGTTCACAAGCCAGGGATTTCCTCGCAGCTTCGCATTTTCCCTGAGGTGACCACCCACGGAACACGGCCCCGGCCTCCGGCCCCGATGCAGGACTGTTCTCCCCGTCTCCTCGGGCCGGCGTCCGGCAAGTCGGGTGTCAGTGAGGGTTCACTCCTTCTCCTGGGTCGGCTGTTCGGAAACCGACTGGAGACCCTCTTCCGGCACCGGATCGCCCTCGCCTTCCTCCGCCGGATCCGGGTCCTCCCTCTTCTCGGCAGCGGAGAGCAACGGGTGTTCGGCGACCTCGTAGCGCCGGATATAGGTCCCCAGGAACGCCTGCATGCTCGCGCCCACCGGCAGCGCCAGCAGCGCTCCGGGCGCTCCCAGGATCGCCACTCCCGCCAGCACCGACCCGAACGCCACCGCCGGATGCATGTCCAGAGTGCGGGCGGTGATGCGCGGCTGGAGCAGGTAGTTCTCGATCTGCTGGTAGACCACGATGAACAACAGCACCCACACCGCGGGCCAGACGCCCTCCAGCAGTGCCACGAGCACCGGGACGGCGCCGCCGATGTAGGTGCCGACGGTCGGGATGAACTGCGACAGCACCCCCACCCACAGTGCGAGGGCGAACGCGAAGGGGACGTCCAGCACAACCAGCAGCACGTAGTGCGCGCCCGTGCAGACCAGGGCCAGCAGCGCCCGGGAGTAGAGGTAGCCGCCGGTCTTGCTGATCGCGATCTCCCAGGCACGCAGCACCTCGCGCTGCGTGCGCGGGGGCAGGACCGAGCAGATCACACGACGGAAGCGCGGGCCGTCGGCGCACAGGTAAAAGGTGAACAATGCGACCGTCAACGCGTTGAACAGCAATGCCAGGAGGGTCGTCCCGGCTCCCCACACGTTGTTCGCGATCCCCGAGGCGTACTGCTCGATCACCCCGCTGGCGCTGGAGATCTCGTCGAGCAGGGTGGTGGGTGAGTAGTTCGTGCCGAACGAGGTGTTGATCCAGCTCAGAGCCGCGCGAACCATCGCCGGCACGCCCGAGGCGAAGGCCAGCACCTGCCCGACCAGCATCGATCCGAGCAGGCTGAGGAACACCGCCACCAGCACCAGGACCAGGAGCATCACTGTCCCGGTGGCGGGTCCGCGCGGCCAGCGGTGCCGGTGCAGCCAGTTCACGGCGGGCTCCAGGGCCAGCGCGAGGAACAGCGAGATCAGCAGCAGGAGCAGGAGGCTCTGCAGCCGGACGAACAGCCACAGGCCGAGCCCGAAGGCCACCACGAGCCACAGGGCCAGCAGCATGGCGCGGGGAAGCCAGCGCGGCATGCCCCCGCCCCGGTCGGGGAGCGGGGTGTCGGGTGGTGCGGTGTGCGTGTGCAAGCCGGTTGTTCCTCACTGTGTGCTGCGCACGACGGGACCTCCTCGGTCCCGGAAACCGCTCCGCCCCTGCCGGGCGAAAACCCGGCCCGCCGAACGCGCAGGGGACACGGCGGGTTGTGTGATCATCGGCGGCGGCCCGCAGGCATGCTACTGGGATCGGCGAGCTGCCTTGGCCATGGCACGGACCGGCCCCGCCGAAGTCGGCCGATGGGGGCACAGCTCCCGGAGAACCGCAGCTGCGGCCGC
Source organism: Nocardiopsis algeriensis (assembly GCF_014203695.1). Lineage (GTDB taxonomy): Bacteria > Actinomycetota > Actinomycetes > Streptosporangiales > Streptosporangiaceae > Nocardiopsis > Nocardiopsis algeriensis. The sequence continues at coordinate 92,649 of NZ_JACHJO010000001.1, forward strand.
GCTGATGGCCGGAGGTCCATCCCCACGTGCGTGGGGCTCAGGGAGCGGCTGTAGTGGGATAGCTGGGCCAGTCCGGTCCATCCCCACGTGCGTGGGGCTCAGCTTCGGGTTATCGCCTAGTAGTCGGAGGGTGACGGTCCATCCCCACGTGCGTGGGGCTCAGGAAGAGGCGGCCTCGCGGATGGGCGCCGCCCTCGGTCCATCCCCACGTGCGTGGGGCTCAGTGTCGGGTCCGCAGCGTTTTCCCTGAGTGTGCCGGTCCATCCCCACGTGCGTGGGGCTCAGTTTCTAGGGCCGCCCCACGGATGCGTGAGCTGCGGTCCATCCCCACGTGCGTGGGGCTCAGACCGTCACCGAAGCGGACGGGGCGAAGCACGCCGGTCCATCCCCACGTGCGTGGGGCTCAGGTACGCGGCAGCGCGCGCCTCCGCCGTCAGCTGCGGTCCATCCCCACGTGCGTGGGGCTCAGGGCTTAATGACCTGGAACAACGCAGGCCGTTATCTTGCCGAGACCTTCCTTGCGAGAAGGCGAACCCGCGTATACCGCTCCAGGATAGGCAACCACACAGCAGGACCGCACTCCCCAAAACGTGAAGGGCCCTGGTCTCCTCCCTCCGGTGCCACGGGCAACCCGTATCAGGTCCAAGAGGCGAAGAAGATCAGATCAACCCCTGACATGGCGCGAGCCCCGTCCTACTCTGATGATGCCGACACCAGGAAAGGACGGGGCTGTCATGTTCGAAGACAGCCTGCGCAGCCGGATCCGGGCACTGCGCAAGCAGCAGGGAATGTCCCAGGAGGAACTCGCGGAAGCAGCCGGTCTGGGTGTGACCACGATCAAGAAGGCGGAGAACCCCAACAGGGGCGGAGAACTGACCACCGGCACTCTGCACTCCATCGCCCAGGCGCTCGGAGTCACCACGACCGAGCTGTACGCGGACCGAGCCCCGATGCCAGGCTTGGAGGAGGCTGGTGACGACCAGGTGCTGGCGCGGCTGCGGTCGGCGATCGCACCGCCTGTAGGGCTCTCAGGGACACCGATGGTGGAAGACCTCGACCAGCCGGTCGACCTGGAGATGCTGGAGCGCGACGTCGCCCGAGCTCGGACGCTGTACCACGCTGACGACTACGATGCCGTGGCTCAAGCGCTGCCCACCATACTGACCCAGGCCCACCTGGCTGTTGCCGAGTTCGCCACCGATCAGGCCTACCGGACGCGGGCCCTGGCGCTACGGATGGCCGGGGCCTATCTGACGCAGGTACGACAGATCGACCTTGCGCTGGTGGCGTTGCGTGCGTGCATTCAAGACGCCGCCAAGGCCGGCGATCAAATGCTCGCCTCCACAGCCGTATCCGGCCAAGGGTGGGCGCTGACCAGGCAGGGTCGGCTGGACGAGTGCGAGCGCCTGTGTGTCACCGTCGCCGACGCGATCGAGCCTCAGTCCATGCGCAAGGCCGCCCCGGCGGAGCTCGCAGCTTGGGGGCATCTTCTGTTCCGCGCTGCAGCCGCCGCAGTGCGCAACAACAGCCACGACCGGGCCCGCGACCTGATGGGAGTGGCTGGCGCTGCCGCGTCCGCGCTGGGTCGTGAGACGCCGTGTTGGTCCACGTTCGGGCCGCTGACGGTAGCGGTCAAGAACGCGGAGTTCGCTCTCCTGGAGGGACATCCCGACCGAACGCTGGCCGAGGCCGACCGGATGCCACGCATCGTCGATGTCGGCAACATTTCCCAGATCAACTGGGAGCGGCACCGACTCGACATCGCCACGGCCTTGGCTCAGACGGGGGAGCTGGAACACAGCACCCATGTCCTGACTGGAGTTCGCGAGCGATCCCCCCAATGGATTCGACGCCAGCGGTCAGCGTACGAAACTCTGGAACTTCTGTTCGACCGCTCTCGCAGGCCCAGCGACAGCATGGTCGCCCTCGCGTCCCATATGGGAATGCGCCGCTGACACAGGTCGCAATCGCAACCCTTGGGCGCCCGAGCGTCCATGAAACAGCCGCACTCCGCGTCTGGAACGTGACGTGCACCACCTCCACTCTGAAGAGCGAGAGGTGGTGCCCATGAGAGACATCGAGAAAGCCTTCCTCCTCGGCCACCCTGTAACCGAGGACAGCCCACGCCCCGGAATTGAAGAAGAGCGCCTTTTCGCAGAGCTGACCAGCTCCTACCCACGATGGACGCTGACCCGCACGGGGCGTGGGTGGGAGGCTCTCCACCGCACCGAGCGACCCGACCTCAGAACAGCACGGATCGGCATCCGCACGCACCTGCTCACCGCCAGCATCGAGGAGCTCGCCGACGCGCTCGCTGCCCAGCGGGCACTGCGAGGGGAAGGCGCAGAGCCCCAGGAGCCCCGATGGTGAGGCCTGATCCCTTGGCTGCGGCCATAGCCGACGGCACTCTGGACACCGCCCAGCGCCAGGCCCTGGCCAAGGTCATCCAAGCGCTGGCCGACGAGGCCGCCGGTGCTCGCGTAATCCGCCCAGCCACGTTCCTGGAGCGGGCAATGGTGGATGCGGGGCGCTGGGCGTCGGTACAGCGCACCTGGCAGGACCTGCACCTGAGCTTGTACCGGGATCGGGGATGACCACATGAGGGTGAGTCCCAGCTGGGGCCGCACTACTTCGCCGTCTGCATAGGCGTTGTCCCGGGTGAGCCGCCCGCCAGGTGCTTGAGCAGCTGGCTCCCATACCAGGAGTCCATGTCCATACGTGCGTGGGGCTCACTGCGTCCTGCGTTGGGCTAGCTCCGGTGTGAACGGCCCATCCCCACGTGCGTGGGGATCACCCGCGCTCCTGGTGGGCCTTGCTGCTTCCGTGCGGTCCATCCCCACGTGCGTGGGGCTCACTCGGCGATCAGCATCATGTTGCGGTCGTTGATCTGGTCCATCCCCACGTGCGTGGGGCTCACAGGGACCGGATCACCTCGGGCAGACGATCGACCGGTCCATCCCCACGTGCGTGGGGCTCACCGGCCGGATGTCGGCTCTGCCGGTGATGGGATGGGTCCATCCCCACGTGCGTGGGGCTCACGCTTGATGACCTGGGACAACGCGCGGCGTTATCTTGCCGAGACCTTCCCTGCGGGAAGACACATCCGCGAGCACCTCCCCAGAACAAACAACTGCCCGGCAAGACCGCGCCCCCCGCATTCGTACGCAGGACTCACTCCCGACGGCCTGGGACGACACGGGCCACCGCCTCCTCGGGACCTCACCCCCGGGAAACACGCCCCTGCACACCCCCGCCCGGCAGCAACGTACTCCTCCGAAACCCGTCCACGTGGCCGGATTCGGCCACGAGTGGGAAACGATCTTGTTGAGATGAACCAACGGTGGGGACCGAGCGATAGCTGTGACGTGCGGTTCTGGGGGGAAATCGCCCGTCGTTCTTACTCATGTGCTTACCGAGGTAAGAACATATGCACGTGCATGAGCTACGCTTTGGTCGCGTGCCGGGACAGGAGGACCGGACGGGGAAGGGTCTAGGTCCCCGCTCACCGTGGACCCGGCGACTCCACACGACGGGTGCGGTGGAACAGGCCGCCGCACGTGGACGCCCCGCTCACGAGTCCCCGAAGTTCCAGGAGGTCGAGATGCACACCATCTACAACGGCATTCCCGCCGACAGACTGCCCAAGGTCGTCTGGACCAAGAGCAGCTGGAGCAACCCCGACGGGAACTGCGTGGAGGTTGCGGAGCTGCCCGACGGGGACATCGCCGTGCGCAACTCGCGCGACCCCCAGGGCCCGGCGCTCGTCTACACCAACGCCGAGATCGCCGCCTTCGTGCGCGGCGCCAAGACCGGCGACTTCGACTCGCTCCTGCGCTGAAGACCCACCTGGAGAAGCCGTCCGTACCGATGGCCGCCCTGCCGGACCCCGGCCGGCGAGGCGGTTCCTTCCGTCCACGGTGCGGACGCACGCGGAGCCCGGCACCCCGAGGGGCGCCGGGCTCCGCCGTTCCCGGAGGAACCGCTCAGAGGCGGGTGGGGTCCACGAGGCCGCCGGGTCCGGTGACCGGCGGGTTCTCCCAGGGGAAGTGCGTGGCGCCCAGGGCCGGCTCCAGGTCGAACAGCCAGGCGGCCTTCTCGTCGTACTTGGCGAAGAAGGGCTTGCCGACCAGTTCGGGGTCGCGGGCCTGGATGAAGTGCAGGACGAAGACCTTCTCGCCCGCCACCTCGGTGACGCCGTCCACGCACACCTTGCCCGGGGTGGCCGACATCGACGGGCCGCGCACGGTGCGGGCCAGCCCGGACACGCCCTTGTAGGCGTTGCGGAAGATGTCGTAGGCCTCCGCGAGCGGCACCGCGAAGTAGTCCTGCGGGCCGGTGTCGCGCTCCACGAACATGTAGTAGGGAATCATGCCGTGGCGCACGTGCGTGCGCCACATGCTCTCCCAGACGGCCGAGCTGTCGTTGATCGTGCGGATCAGCGGCGCCTGGGTCCGGATGACCGCCCCGGTCGAGCGGATGCGGCGGACCGCGTCCTGGACGATCTGGGGCCGCATCTCGGCGGGGTGCGAGAAGTGCGCCATGAAGGCCAGGTTCTTGCCGGAGGCCACGACCTTCTCGAACAGGCGGAGGGTGTCGTCCGCGTCGGGGTCGGTGACGAAGCGCTGCGGCCAGTAGGCCAGCGCCTTCGTGCCGATGCGGATGGCTTCCAGGTGCTCGATCTCCAGGAGGGGCTCGATGTACCGGGAGATCACGCCCTCGCCCATGATCATCGGGTCGCCCCCGGTGAACAGGACGCTGGTGACCTCGGGGTGGGAGCGGACGTACTCGACGAGCTGGTCGATCTCGCTGGAGGCGAACTTCAGGTCGGCGTCGCCGACGAACTGGGCCCAGCGGAAGCAGTACGTGCAGTACGCGTGGCAGGTCTGCCCCTGTTTGGGGAAGAAGAGCACGGTCTCCTTGTACTTGTGCTGGACGCCGGGGACCGGATCCTCGTCGACCTTGGGGACGTTGAGGTCCATCTGGCCGGCGGGGTGCGGGTTGAGCTGGGCGCGGATCTCGTTCGCGGCCTGGTTGATCTCCTTGCGCCCGGCGCCCGAGCGCAGCAGGTCGGCCATCCGGGCGACGTCGGTCTGCGGCAGCATGTCGGCCTGCGGGAAGACCAGCCTGTAGACCGGGTCGTCCGGAGCGGCGTCCCAGTCGATCAGCTCGTCGATGACGTAGCTGTTGACCCGGAAGGGCAGCACGGTGGCCACCGCCTGCACGGCGAGTCGCTCGTCGGCCGCGAGTCCGGCTCGCGCGGTGAGCTCGTCCAGGTGCTTGGTCGTGTAGGCACGGAACCGGCGTCCTGCGGACTGTGCCACGTCTGGCGTAACGCTCACGCCTCTCCTCTCCTGCATGTGGGGGAATGCTGCCCGTGCGGGTGTGCGGGCAGGCCTCAGCCGGCGGCTCCGGTGTGCGGGCACACCGGTGGACCCCCGGCAGCGTCCATCTGTTGGGTTGTCCGGCCCGTTCCGGAAGATGATGCTCAACCGGGCCGGCGTGCGGGTATACCCCTACTCGGGCTTTTGTACCCAGATCAGACAAAATACTTGTTTTAGTGATACATCTCGGAAGCATCCTCGCACGAGGAGACCGCCCGCCCTGCCGCGGCAGGCCCGTGAGCACAGGTACGGTGTCACCGCACCGCCCGCGGAACCATACACACCGTGAAGGAACTCACCCACGTGACCGGCACCATCGAGGCGGATCCGCCACGCGCACCGATCATCGCCGTCGACGCGATGGGAGGGGACCACGCTCCGGCCGCGATCGTCGAGGGCGCGGTCCGCGCCGTCCGCGAGCACGGCCTGCGCGTCGTGCTGGTCGGCCGCCGCAACGAGGTGGCCGAGATCCTGGCCGGGCACGACGCCCTGCGCCAGGTCCCCGTCGTGCACGCCGAGGACAGCCTGGCCATGCACGAGGGCGCCCTCGCGAGCTGGAGGCGGCCCCGCTCCAGCGCCGCCGTGGCCTGCCGCCTCATCCGGCGCGGCGAGGCCGACGCCCTGGTCTCGGCCGGCTCCACCGGCGGGATCGTGGCCACCTCCACGGTGAGGCTGCGCACCCAGGCCGGCGTCCTGCGCCCGGCCCTGGCCGTGCCCCTGCCCACGGGCGAGGTCCCCACCCTCATGGTGGACGCCGGGGCCAACGCCGACGCCAAGCCCGAGATGCTGGTGCAGTTCGCCCATCTGGGCTGCGCCTACGCCCGCACCGCCTTCGGGGTCCGGCAGCCCCGGGTGGGACTTCTCACCATCGGCACCGAGCCGGGGAAGGGCAACCGGCTCGTGCGCAAGACCGCCGAGCTCCTGGCCGCCGAGGACCCCGAGCTCCTGGACTTCCACGGCAACATCGAGGGCCACGACCTGCTCTCCCGCAAGGTCGACGTGGTGGTCACCGACGGCCACACCGGGAACGTCGCCCTCAAGACCGTGGAGGGCACCGCCGCCTTCGCGATGGACGCCGTCCGCGGGGCCCTCACCTCCTCCGTCGCCGCCCGGGCCGGGGCCCTCCTCCAGCGCAGGGCCCTGCGTGATCTGCGCGCCCGCCTCGACAGCGAGACCTACGGCGGCGCCGCCCTGCTCGGGCTCAACGGCACGGTCGTCATCTCGCACGGCGGCAGCGGTCCCCGCGGCATCGCCAACGCCTGCCGCCTGGCCCACGACCTGGCCGCCGGCGGCATCGGCGAGCAGATCCGGCGCCGCCTCCAGACCCGTCCGCCCACCTGGCTGCACCGCCTGGCCCAGTCCGAGGGCGCGGCTCCGCCCAAGGAGCCCCCGGCGGAGAGGTGAGGGGTCCGGCCTTCTCAGGAGAACAGTGGTCCGCTGTCGGTACGCTTGAGGGCATGGCCGACCCGCAGGAAGTACTCTCGCGACGGGTCCAGTCCGCCCTCGGCGCCGCCTTCGGTCCCGAGTACGCCGACACCGACCCCGTCATCCGCCCGTCCCAGTTCGCCGACTACCAGGCGAACGCCGCTCTCGCGCTCGCCAAGCGACTGGGGCGAAAGCCGCGCGAGGTGTCCGCGGCGATCATGGAGCACCTGGACGTGTCCGACGTCTGCAGCAGCGTCGAGGTGAGCGGGCCGGGGTTCGTCAACCTCACCCTGCGCGACGACTGGATCGCCGGCCAGGCCCGGCAGCTGCTCGACGACGAGCGCCTCGGCGTGCCCGTGCAGGAGCGGCAGAGCATCCCGCTCGACTACTCCGCGCCCAACGTGGCCAAGGAGATGCACGTCGGCCACCTGCGCACCACCGTGGTCGGTGACTCGCTGGCCCGCACCCTGGAGTTCCTGGGCCACGGCGTCGTCCGCCAGAACCACATCGGCGACTGGGGCACGCCCTTCGGCATGCTCATCGAGCACCTGCTGGAGGTCGGGGAGGACTCCCCCGAGGCCGACCTGGTCACCACCGACCCCAACGCCTTCTACCAGGCGGCCCGCACCAAGTTCGACTCCTCCGGTCCTGAACCTGACGGCTTCGCCGCCCGCGCCCGGCGCCGGGTGGTGGCCCTCCAGGGGGGCGACGAGGAGACGCTGCGGCTGTGGCGCAAGCTCGTCGGCCTGTCCAAGGTCTACTTCAACAAGGTGTACACCGAGCTGGGTGTGACGCTCACCGACGAGCACCTGGCCGGTGAGAGCACCTACAACGACATGCTCGCCGACGTGTGCGCCGAGCTGGAGGCCAAGGGGATCGCCGAGGTCAGCGACGGCGCCCTGTGCGTGTTCCTGGAGGGCTTCACCGGCCGCGAGGACAAGCCGGTGCCGCTGATCGTGCGCAAGAGCGACGGCGGCTACGGCTACGCCACCACGGACCTGGCCACCGTGCGCCACCGCGTGGAGAACCTCAAGGCCGACCGCATCCTGTACGTGGTGGGCGCCCCCCAGGCCATGCACTTCAAGATGGTGTGGGAGACCGCCCGCAAGGCCGGCTGGCTGCCCGAGAACGTGGAGACCGTCCACGTGCAGATCGGCAACGTGCTGGGCAGCGACGGCAAGATCCTGCGCACCCGCAGCGGTGCTCCCGTACGGCTCGTGGCGCTGCTGGAGGAGGCGGTCGAGCGGGCGGCGGCGGTCGTGCGCGAGAACCGCCCGGACCTGTCCGCCGAGGAGCAGGCCGCGATCGCCCGCCAGGTGGGCATCGGCGCGGTCAAGTACGCGGACCTGTCGGTGGCGCACGACACCGAGTACACGTTCGACTTCGACCGGATGCTGGCGCTGACCGGCAACACCGGCCCCTACTTGCAGTACGCGCAGGCCCGGATCCGCTCGATCTTCCGCAAGGGCGGGCTGGAGCCGGAGCGGGCGCGCGGCGAGATCGCGATCGGGCATCCCTCCGAGCGCGAGCTGGCGCTCAAGCTGCTGGCGTTCGGCGGCGTGGTGGCGCAGGTCGGCGACCTGCTCCAGCCGCACCGCCTGTGCGCGTACCTGTTCGACCTGGCGCAGACGCTCACCGCGTTCTACGAGCACTGCCCGGTGCTGACGGCGCCGACCGAGGCCGAGCGCGAGTCGCGTCTGGCCCTGGTCGCGGTGGCGCTGCGCGTCCTGGTGCAGGGTCTGGACCTGCTCGGTGTGGAGGCACCCGAGTACATGTAGGTCTCCGGAACGGCGGGGCCGGGGCGGTCGGACCGCCCCGGCCTCCGTGTGTCCGGGAGGGTGCCGCCGGGAGCGGCGCCCCCGGGGTCCCGCGCGCGGGCGGTCAGCCGTGCGCCCGCAGGAACTCCTCGACCTCGGCGCGGTCGGGCATGGAGGTGCTGGCGCCGTGGCGCTGGACGGAGAGCGCGGCGGCGGCGGCCGCGAAGCGCATCGCCTCCTCGGGGCTGCGGCCCTCGGCGCGGGCGACCGCGAAGGAGCCGCAGAAGGTGTCCCCGGCCGCGGTGGTGTCCACCGCCGCCACCCGGTGCGCGGGGACGTGCACCGGTTCGGTGCCCCTGGCGCCGTACAGCGAGCCCTCGCCGCCCAGGGTGATCAGCACCTCGGGCACGTCCTCCAGGAGGGCGGAGAGCGCCTCCCGGGGGTCGGTGCGGCCGGTGAGGGCGGCGGCCTCGTGCTCGTTGGGGACGAGCACGTCGACCGACTCCAGGAGTTCGGCGGGCAGGTCCTGGGCGGGGGCGGGGGTCAGGTGGACGGGGACGCCGAGTTCCCGTCCGGCGCGGGCGGCGGCCGTGACCGCCTCCATCGGCAGTTCCAGCTGGAGCAGGAGGGCCGAGGCCCCCTCGAGGAGGGCGCGGTCCCCCTCCGCGACGCCGGTGACCCGGCCGTTGGCGCCGGGGACGACGATGATCGAGTTGCCGCCGCCGGCGTCCACGACGATGTGCGCCACCCCGGAGGGTCCGGGGACGGTGCGCAGGCCGCCGACGTCGACGCCGCAGCCGACGAGGTTGGTGCGCAGCGACGTCCCGAAGGAGTCGTCGCCGACAGCGCCGAGGAAGGCGACGGAGGCGCCGGCGCGGGCGGCGGCCACCGCCTGGTTGGCGCCCTTGCCGCCGGGGACCTGGCGGAAGTCGGTCCCGGTCACCGTCTCACCGGTGGCGGGTACCCGGTCGGTGTAGGCGACCAGGTCCATGTTGACGCTGCCGAAGACGGCGATGCGGGCGGCCATCACACCTTCTCCTTCTTCTTGTCGCGGGGCTGTCCCTCGTCGCCGTCCAGGCCGACGATGACCGGGGCGTGGTCGGAGGCGCCCTTGCCCTTGCGTTCCTCCCGGTCGATGCCGGCGCCGGTGACGCGGGCGGCCAGTGCCGGGGAGGCGAGCACGAAGTCGATGCGCATGCCCTTGCGTTTGGGGAAGGCCAGGCCCTTGTAGTCCCAGTAGGTGTACACGCCGGGGCCCGGTGTGTACCGGCGGACGACGTCGTCGAAGCCGGCGTCGACGAGGGCGCGGAAGGCGGCCCGCTCGGGTTCGGTGACGTGGGTGCTGCCCTCGAACTGGGCGATGTCCCACACGTCGTCGTCCTGGGGGGCGATGTTGAAGTCGCCGGTGAAGGCGATCTGGGCCTGGGGGTCCTCGGCCAGGGCGGCGGCGCCGGCCGCGCGCAGGGCCTTCAGCCAGTCGAGCTTGTAGGCGTAGTGGGGGTGGTCGACCTCGCGGCCGTTGGGCACGTACAGGCTCCACACCTGGACGCCGCCGCAGGTGGCGCCGATGGCGCGGGCCTCGGCCTCGGCGGGTTCGCCGTAGCCGGGCTGGCCGGGGAAGCCGATGCGGACGTCGTCCAGGCCGACGCGGGAGGCGATCGCGACCCCGTTCCACTGGGAGAGGCCGTGGTGGGCCACCTCGTAGCCGCGGTCGGTGAGGACGGAGGCGGGGAACTGGTCGTCCCTGGCCTTGGTCTCCTGGATGGCGAGGACGTCGACGTCGCTGCGGTCGAGCCAGTCGCCGATCCGCTCCGCCCTGGCGCGGGCACTGTTCACATTCCAAGTCGCGATACGCACAGGCAAAGGCTAGGCCATGTCGTCCGGGAGGCCGACGCGCGGCTCGAACTGCGGCGACACGGGTGGGCCCCGGTGCGGCCGTCCTCCGCACCGGGGCCCGCGCGACTCCCGGCGCATGCATCGGCGGTTTCCGTCGCGACACGTAAGACGTCCACCCCTCCCTCCGGGTTCACATCGGCCCCAAGGTTTTTCGTAACTCCTGGCAACTTCTGTTCGGCGTGGGATTGTCGTGGGGCCCGGCTACGGTGGCGCCATGGCATCTCCGCACCCTCGCCGCGACGCCGGGATCTCCCTTTCCCAGGCGCGCCGGATCGCGATCGCCGCCCAGGGGCTGGTCGACCCCCGGCCGAGTGCCGCACCCACGCTCGCCCATCTGGCGCGCGTGGTGCGCCGGGTGGGGCTGCTCCAGATCGACAGCGTGAACGTGCTCTCGCGCAGCCAGTACCTGCCCGTGTTCGCGCGCCTGGGCGCCTACGACACCGCGCTGCTGGACCGCGCCGCCACCACGGCGGCCCGCTCCGGCGGTGCGCGGCTGGTGGAGTGCTGGGCGCACGAGGCCAGCCTGGTGCCCCCGGCCACCCGGCAGCTGCTGCGGTTCCGCATGGAGCGCAACCGGCGGCGGCAGGGCGGGGGGTGGATGGACCGCGTCGTCGCGGAGCGGCCCGACCTCGTCAGGGCCGTGCACGAGGAGGTCGCCCGGCGGGGGCCCGCGACCGCGCGCGAGGTGGAGGCGTCCCTGGCCCACGACGTGCCCCGCGCCAAGGAGCACTGGGGCTGGAACTGGTCGGAGGTCAAGAAGGCCCTGGAGTACCTGTTCTGGGTCGGTGACCTGACCTCGAACGGCCGCAACACCCAGTTCGAGCGCCGCTACGACCTGCCCGAGCGGGCCCTGCCGCCGGAGGTGTACTCCGCTCCCCCGGTGAGCGACGAGGAGGCCCACCGGCGGCTGGTGTCGATCGCGGCCCGCTCCCACGGGGTCGCCACCGAGCCGTGCCTGCGCGACTATTTCCGCCTCCGGGCGGACGAGACCCGCGCGGCCGTGGCCGACCTCGTGGACGCGGGGGAGCTGGTGCCGGTGCGTGTGGAGGGCTGGGAGCGCACCGCCTACCTGCACCGGGACGCCCGCATTCCCCGGAGGACGGCGGCCCGTGCCCTGCTCAGCCCGTTCGACTCCCTGGTGTGGACGCGGGGGCGCGCCGAGGAGCTGTTCGGCTTCCGCTACCGCATCGAGATCTACACGCCGGCGGCCCGGCGGGTGCACGGGTACTACGTGCTCCCGTTCCTGCTCGGGGAGGACCTGGTCGCCCGGGTGGACCTCAAGGCCGACCGCGCCTCGGGCACGCTGCTGGCGCAGCGGATCACCCTGGAGGACGGCGCGCCGGAGGACACGCTCCCCCAGCTGGTCGAGCAGCTGGCCGACACGGCGCGGTGGCTCGGCCTGGCGAACGGGGTGGGCGGCCCGGCCCTGGCCCGGACGCGGTGAGGGGCGCCCCCGTGCGGGGGCGCCCCGGTGTCCGCTGCGGGATCAGACCCGCTCGATGACGGTGACGTTGGCCTGGCCGCCGCCCTCGCACATGGTCTGGAGGCCGTAGCGGCCGCCGGTGCGGTGCAGTTCGTTGACCAGCTTGGTCATGAGGATCGCGCCGGTGGCGCCCAGCGGGTGGCCCAGGGCGATGGCGCCGCCGTTGGGGTTGACCTTGGCGGGGTCGGCGCCCAGCTCCTGGATCCACGACATCGGGACGGGGGCGAAGGCCTCGTTGATCTCGGTGACGTCGATGTCGTCGATGCCCAGTCCGGCCTTCTCCAGGGCGATGCGGGTGGCCGGGATCGGGGCGGTGAGCATGTACACCGGGTCGTCGCCCACCAGGGACAGCTGCACGATGCGCGCCAGCGGGGTGAGGTTGTGCTGCTTCACGGCCCGCTCGGAGGCGATGAGCAGGGCGCCCGCGCCGACGGAGACCTGGCTGGCCACGGCGGCGGTGAGGGCCCAGCCCTCGCGCAGCGGCTTGAGGGCGGCCATCTTCTCCAGCGTGGTGTCGGGGCGCACGCCCTCGTCCCGGGTGACCCCGGCCAGGGGGGCGATCTGGTCGTCGAAGTAGCCGGCCTCCAGGGCCCGGGCGGCGCGCCGGTGGCTCTCCAGGGAGAACTCCTCCAGCTGCTCGCGGGTGAAGCCCCACTTCTCGCACATGAGCTGGGCGCCGCGGAACTGGGAGATCTCCTGGGTGCCGTAGCGCTCGGTCCAGCCCTCGCCGTAGAGGGGGAGGCCGTTGTCGAGGGCGAACTGGGCGTTGGCGCCCATGGGGACCATCCCCATGTTCTCCACGCCCGAGGCCACGACGAGGTCCTGGGTGCCGGACATGACGCCCTGGGCGGCGAAGTGCACGGCCTGCTGGGAGGAGCCGCACTGGCGGTCGATGGTCACGCCGGGGACCGACTCGGGCAGTCCGGCCGAGAGCCAGGCGGTGCGGGCCAGGTCCAGGGCCTGCGGGCCGGCCTGCGTGACGCAGCCCATGACGACGTCCTCGACGGCGGAGGGGTCCACGCCCGTGCGCTCCATGAGCTCCTTGAGCACGTGCGCGCCGAGGTCGGCGGGGTGGACGGCGGCGAGGGCGCCCTTCCTCGTACCGACGGGGGTGCGTACTGCGCCGACGATGTAGGCCTCGGCCACGGTGTCCTCCAGGGGCGGTGTCGGTGATCCTTTGACCGAACTGTATTCGGTTTTGCGGGGCGGGCAAGACCGCGGCCCCCGCGACCGTGCCGGAGCGGGTCAGGCGCGGCCCATCCGGGCCGCGTCGGACTCGTCCCCGAGGGTGTCGGCGGTGACCTTCTCCAGGACGGCAACCACGTCCGGGTGCTCGGCGGGCCCGTAGTCGCCGAGCAGGGAGCGCAGCGCGGTCCGCTGGGCGTCGAACACCCGGCCCGCCGCGTCGGCGCCCCGCCAGTTGAGCTCCCAGGGCTCGTCCTCGCCCACGAGGTAGCCGGCCTCCAGGAGCTCCCGGTGGACCCGCCTCCAGCCGTCGTCGGGCAGCCGGGCCATCCTCGCCAGCTCCTCCCCGGTCAGGGGCCCGGTCACCGCGAGGTGGCTGAGGGTCCAGCAGGCGCGGGGCGAGATCTCCAGCCCGGCGGCGTCGCGCAGGCGGTCGTACATCTCGCGGGCGCCCTCGTGGCCGCAGGCGCGGAAGATCTGGCGCTCCACCTGGGCGATGGCGCTGCGGCCGCCCGCGGCCACCGGGGGCAGCGTCTCGCCCGTGTCGCCGGCGTCGGACTCCACGGTCGTGCGCAGGGGGATCTCCCGCAGGAACACGGCCAGCAGGAGACCGATCAGCGCCAGTGGCACCGCGCTCAGGAACACCGTGTCCACCGCGTCCGCGTACGCCTGGAGGAAGGGCTCCTGCGACGCCGGCGGCAGCCGGTCCAGCCCCCGGGGGTCGCTCTCCAGGGACTGCGCGTCCAGGCCGGGCGGCAACCGGACCTGCTCGGCGCGGGCCTCCAGCTCGGCGGCCAGTCCCCTGGCGAAGACGGCGCCGAACACCGCGGTTCCGAGCGAGCCGCCGATGGAGCGGAAGAACGTCGCGGTGGAGGTGGCCACCCCCAGGTCGGCGTACTCGGCGGCGTTCTGCACCACCAGGACCACCACCTGCATCACCAGGCCGAGCCCGACGCCCAGGACGAAGAAGGAGCCCCACATCTGCCAGGACGAGCTGTCCGGGCCCAGGCGGGAGAGCAGCAGGAGGCCGAGCGAGGTGACGGCCATCCCCGCGATCGGGTAGGGCCGGTAGCGGCCGGTGCGGGTGACCAGGCGCCCCGAGCCGATCGAGGTGAGGAAGATCCCCACCACCATCGGCAGCAGGTACAGGCCCGACGCCGTCGGCGACAGGCCGTGGACGACCTGGAGGAACAGGGGCAGGAAGGCCATCGAACCCATCATCGCGAAGCCCACGCAGAAGCCGATGGAGACGGCGACCACGATGACGGGGTTGCGGAAGAGGCTGAGCGGCATGACGGGGTCGGCCGCCCGGCGGGCCGAGAGCCACCAGCCGAGGCCGAAGGCGGCGGTGGCGGCGGACAGGCCCAGGATCTGCGGCGAGAGCCAGGGGTACACGCTGCCGCCCCAGGAGGCTGTCAGGGTCAGGCACACCGCGGCGGCGGCCAACAGGGCGATGCCGGCGTAGTCGATGCTCCGGCGCCCGGTCGGCCGCGACGGCGGCAGCACCGCGAGCACCGTCGCGAACGCGATCGCGCCCAGCGGCAGGTTGACGTAGAAGACCCAGCGCCAGGACAGGTGGTCGACGAACAGGCCGCCCAGCAGCGGCCCTGCCACGCTGGAGAGGCCGAACACCGCGCCGAAGAGCCCCTGGTACCTGCCGCGTTCGCGCGGGGAGACCACGTCGCCGATGATGGCGGAGGCCAGCACCATGAGCCCGCCCCCGCCGATGCCCTGGAGGCCCCGGAACAGGATGAGCTGGAGCATGTCCTGGGCGAGGCCGCACAGCGCCGACCCCAGCAGGAAGACCGCGATGCAGACCAGGAACAGCCCCTTGCGGCCGAACTGGTCGCCGAGCTTGCCCCACAGCGGCGTGCTGGCGGTGACCGCGAGCAGGTAGGCGGTGACGACCCACGACAGGTGGTCGAGGCCGCCGAGCTCGGACACGATCGTGGGCAGCGCCGTGGAGACGATCGTCTGGTCCAGGGCCGACAGCAGCACCGTGAGCAGCAGCGCCGTCATGACGAGCGCGATCCGGCCGGTCCTGTGCTCCCGCCGCTCCCTGAGCATCGGATCTCCCTGTCCGTCCCCGTGCCACCCGTCCGGCCACCCTAGGAAGGGCGGGGCGCCGCGGCCGGGTGCACCGCTCCCCGGCGCCGGAATTTTGCCTGCCTTTGGGCCGGGGTCTTCAAAAGCAGAACGACACTCGGTTACGGTGTCGGCACATCCGTGCCCCATGACCCCCGGAGCCGAACATGAAACGGGAACTCTTCGAGGCCGAGCACGACCTCTTCCGCGCGTCGGTGGCCGAGTTCCTCCGGCGCGAGGTCGTCCCCCACCACGCGCGGTGGGAGGAGGACGGCATCGTGCCCCGGGAGGTCTGGACGGCGGCGGGCAGGGTGGGCCTGCTCGGCCACGGCGTGCCCGAGGAGTACGGCGGCACCGGCCTGCACGACTTCCGCCACAACGCGATCGTCAACGAGGAGATCTGCCGCGCCCACGCCAGTGGCCTGGGCATCACCCTCCAGAACGACGTCATGGCCCCCTACCTGGTCGGGCTCACCACCGAGGAGCAGAAGGCGCGCTGGCTCCCGGGCTTCGCGAGCGGCGAGCTCATCACGGCCATCGCCATGACCGAGCCGGGCACCGGCAGCGACCTCCAGGGCATCCGCACCTCCGCGGTCCGCGACGGGGACACCTGGGTGGTCAACGGCGCCAAGACCTTCATCACCAACGGCATCAACGCCGACCTGGTGGTCGTGGTGTGCCGGACCGACCCCGAGGCGGGCGCCCGGGGCTTCTCCCTCCTCGCCGTCGAGCGCGGCACGGCGGGCTTCGAGCGGGGCCGCAACCTCGACAAGGTCGGCATGAGGGCCCAGGACACCGCCGAGCTGTCCTTCCGCGACGTGCGCGTCCCGGCGGCCAACCTCATCGGCCAGGAGGGGCAGGGACTCATCCACCTGCTCCAGAACCTGCCCCAGGAGCGCCTGTCCATCGCCACCTGCGCGGTCGCCTCCGCCGAGGCGATGCTGGAGCACACCATCGCCTACTGCAAGGAGCGCACGGCCTTCGGCCGACCGATCGGGAAGTTCCAGAACACCCGTTTCGTCCTGGCCGAGTTGGCGACCGAGGTCGACATCGCCCGCACCTACGTCGACCGCGGCATCCAGCTGCTGAACAGGGGCGAGCTCACCGCCGAGGACGCCGCCAAGGCCAAGTGGTGGACCACCGAGCTGTGCAACAGGGTGATGGACCGTTGCCTCCAGCTTCACGGCGGGTACGGGTACATGATGGAATACCCCGTGGCACGGGCCTGGCAGGACTCCCGAGTCCAGACGATCTACGGTGGCACCACCGAGATCATGAAGGAGATCGTGGGGCGCGGCCTCGGCCTGTGACCCGGACACCCCCCGTCGAAAGGGTCGAGTCGGTCATGAGCGGTGCGTGGGACGGCCTCGTCGTCATGGGCCTGCTGGTCGTGCTGCTGGTCATCGGCGTGCGCAAGCTCCGGCCCAAGGTGCACATCCCTTGGACCACCAGCGGGATCGTGGTGTTCTTCGTCTTCGTGTGCCTGCTGCTGTGGGCCTGGTCCTGGCGCTGAGCGCCCGGACCAGGCGTCAGAGCCGCCCGGCCTCGATGATCCGCTGGAGGAACTGGCGGGTGCGCGGCTGCTCGGGCTCCCCCAGCACCTGCTCCGGCGGGCCCTGCTCCAGGATCCGCCCGCCCTCCAGGAAGCACACCGTGTCGGCGACCTGGCGGGCGAACCCCATCTCGTGGGTGGCCAGGAGCATCGTCATCCCCTCCTCGCGCAGGTCGCGCACCAGGGACAGCACCTCCCCCACCAGTTCGGGGTCCAGCGCCGAGGTCACCTCGTCCAGCAGGAGCAGGCGCGGGTCGTTGACCAGCGCCCGCACGATCGCCACGCGCTGCTGCTGGCCGCCCGAGAGGCGATCGGGGTACTCGCGGGCCTTGTCGGCCAGCCCCACGCGCTCCAGCAGCTCCAGGGCGCGCTGCTCCACCTCGCGGCGCTCGCGCCGGTGCACCCGGCGCGGCGCCAGGGAGATGTTGTCGAGCACGCTCATGTGCGGGAACAGGTTGAAGGACTGGAAGACCATCCCGATGCGGCGCCGCACCCGGTCGGCGTCCACCCGGGGATCGGTGATGTGCTCGCCGTCCAGGTGGATGGAGCCGTCGCTGATCGGTTCCAGCAGGTTCGCGCAGCGCAGCAGGGTGGACTTGCCCGACCCCGAGGCGCCGATGAGCACCACGACGCCGTGCTCGGGCACGTCCAGGTCCAGCCCGTCCAGGACGGTGTTACCGCGGAACTCCTTGCGCACGCCCCGCAGGCGCAGCACCGGCAGGTCGTCGCCCTCCAGGCGGGCCAGCCGCTCCAGTTCGCTCATCGGGCCCCCTCCGCCGACTGGCGCCGCGCCGCCCGCACGGTGACCCAGTCGGTGACGGCCACCAGCGGGATCGCCATCAGCACGAACAGGACCCCCGCGACGATGTAGGGCGTGAAGTTGTAGCTCTGCGCGGTCGCGATCTGCGCCGCGCGGATCGCGTCGATCGGCCCCGCGAGCGAGATGAGCCCCACGTCCTTCTGGAGGGCCACCATGTCGTTGAGCAGGGGCGGGGAGACCCGCCGCACCGCCTGCGGCAGCACCACCCAGCGCATGGTCTGGGGATAGGTCAGCCCCAGCGAGCGCGACGCCGCGATCTGGCTGGGGTGGACCGACTCGATCCCGGCGCGGAACACCTCGGCGATGTAGGCGCCGTAGGTGACCACCAGGGCGATGCCGCCCAGCACCAGCACGCTCGGCGTGTTCTCCAGGCGCAGCCCGGGGACGCCGAAGGTCAGCAGGTACAGCACGATGATGAGCGGGGCGCCGCGGAAGCCGTAGGTGTAGGAGGAGGCCAGGGCGCGCAGCGGGAAGAACACCGGGCCGCGCAGGGTGCGCATGACCGCCACCACCAGGCCCAGGGCGAGCGCGCCCAGGGCGCAGAACAGCAGCAGGCGCAGGTTCAGCCACAGGCCGTCGAGCACGGCCGGCAGCGCCGTCCGGGCCACCTCCGCGTCGAAGAAGGTCTCCCGGACCCGCTCCCAGCCCGGCGAGCCGACCAGCACGGTGACCAGCAGGCCGCCGAGGAGCGCGGTGGAGGCCGCGCCGACCAGGACCGAGCGCACGCTCTGGCGGCGGCGCAGGACGGACCGCTCGGCCTCGAGGGGGCTGGGCCGCGGCTCCGAGGCCCTCGCGGCCGCCGGGTCCTCCTCGGCGGCCGGGTTGCGGAGTGCCATGGTCAGCTCAGCTCAGGGGCTTCGGCGGCCTCGGAGAGCCACTCCTGCTCGAGGCGGTCCAGGGTGCCGTCCTCGCGCAGGGTGTCCACCGCCCGGCTGACGCACTCGGTGAGGGGCGAGCCCAGGTCCAGGACGAGGCCGAACTGCTCGGAGACCGCGTCGCTCTGGGGCAGCTGGCCGACGATGACGCCGTCCTCCAGCTCGGCGGAGGTCACGTAGAAGGCGGTGGGCAGGTCGAGGACGATCGCGTCCACCTGTCCGTTCTCCAGGGCCTGCTTGGCGTCGTCGTTGTTGTTGTACACGAGGGGGTCGCCCTCGAGGTCGACGGTCTCCAGCAGCGTGTCGTAGCTGGTCGTGCCGACCTGGGCCCCGACGGACAGCCCGGCCAGGTCGGCCAGGGAGGAGGCCTCGGCCGCCTCGGTGCCCTCCAGCGCCACGACGGCCTGCCGCACGTCGTAGTAGGGGCTGGAGAAGTCGACGGCCTCGCGGCGCTCCTCGGTGATGGAGAACTGGTTGATGTCGAAGTCGTAGCTCTTGGGCCCCGGCTGGATGGCGTTGTTGAAGGTCACCGTGGTCCACTCGACCTGCTCGGCGCCGTAACCCAGTTCCTCGGCGACCGCGAAGGCGACCGCGGACTCGAAGCCCTCGCCGTTGGAGGGGTCGTCGTCGACGAACCACGGCGGGTAGGCGGGGCTGTCGGTTCCGATGGTGAGGACGCCCTCCGCGAGGGTGGGCAGCGAGTCGGGAGCGCACTCGACGGGCTCACCGCCGCCGGCGGCGGTCTGCTCCTCCTCGGGGGCGCAGGCGGTCGCGGCGAGGACGGTGCCGGCGGCTGCCGCGGCGAACAGGCGACGCGCACGGGGATTGAGGGACATTCCTGGCACTCCGGAGACTCAGGGGATTTTCCCTCAATTATCTATGCAGGTCACCGCATACCCATGGCCGGGGGTGCCCCGGTACTCCCGGCAGACGGCAGGTGACGGTGCGTCCCCGGCGCTACTCCTGCTCGCCCTCGGGGCTGTGCATCGGCATCTCGAACCAGACCGCCTTGCCGTCCGGGGTCGGCCGCGCTCCCCACCTGCTGGCCAGCTGGTCCACCAGGTACAGTCCCCGGCCGCCCTCGTCGTCGGCGGCGGCGCTGCGGATGCGCGGCAGGCGCAGGTCGTTGTCGAAGACCTCCACCCACACCCGGGAGGCGCCCCGCCGGATCCGCAGCAGGAACTCCTTCTTCTCCGGGTCCTCGGCCTCGCCCTCCTCGGTCTCGGCCACCGCCTCCAGCAGGTCGCTCCAGTCCTCGTCGAACTCGTCGTCCGCGCCTCCCTGGTCGAAGGGCAGCTCGGAGTCGCGCACGCCCCCGGAGGTGAACTCGCGGTGCACGGGGTGCGGGGTGGCGTGGATGACCACGTTGGTGACGATCTCCGAGACCAGCAGGCAGGCGAGTTCCGCCTGGTCCCGGTCCATCTCCCAGTCCTTGAACGTGCTCGCCGCCAGGTGGCGGGCCTCGCCCACGGTGGAGGCCTCGGAGCGGAACCAGCCCTCCCGCAGGGCGAGCCGCTCGGAGTCGGCCCGCACGACCATCAGCGCGGTGTCGTCGACCCGGTCCCCCGGGACGCTGTGCAGGGCCGCCTCGGCGATCTGCTCCACGTCCTTGTCGGCGACCTCGGCGACCCGCTCCACCAGGCGCGCCATCGCGCGTTCGTGGTCGGCCTCCCCGCCCGGGGCCCGGTTGACCAGGCCGTCGGTGTACAGGAGCAGGGTCGCGCCGGCGGGCAGCTGCAGGTTGGCCTGGTGGTAGACGATGTCCTCGCCCGCGCCGCCCTTGGCGCGCACGCCGAGCAGGCGGTCGGTGACCTCCAGGTCGAGCTTCTCGACGGAGTCCGAGGTGACCAGGAGCGGCGGAGCGTGCCCGGCGTTGGCGTAGGACAGCTCGCGCGACCAGGCGTCGTAGACCATGTAGAGGCAGCTGACGCTGGGGACCCAGGTCTCGCCCTCCTCGTCGGTCTCACCGAGCTGGCGCACCCACTCGTCGAGCTCCTGGAGGATGTCGGCGGGCTCCCGGTCGGCCTGGGCGAAGGCGCGCAGCGCGGCGCGCAGCTGGCCCATGACGGCGGCGGCGTAGGGGCCGTGCCCCTCGACGTCGCCGATGACCAGGCCCACGCGTCCCGCCGACAGCGGGATGGCGTCGTAGAAGTCGCCGCCCGCCTGGACCTGGGCACCGTGCCCGTGGTGCGGATGGAAGGGACCCGCCGCCAGGTAGCGGTGGGAGAGGGACAGCCCGTCCAGGGACGGGAAGCGGCTGGGCAGGAGGCTGCGCTGGAAGGCCTCGGCCGTGCGGCGCTCCTCCTCGAACAGGCGGGCGTTGTCGATGGCCAGGGCGACCCGGGAGGCGATGGCGCCCACGAGGTCGCGGTCGAACCCGCCGTAGGTGCTCTTGTGGCGGGGCGAGAGGCCGGACAGGGCGAGGGTGAGCACGCCGAGCACCTCGCCGCGGGCCCGCAGCGGGGCGGCGATCGCGGAGGTGACGCCGACCTGGCGGGAGACCTGGTCGGAGCGGACGTTCGGGGAGTTCGCGAAGAGGTGGTCGCTGCTGACGAAGGTCTCCAGGCGGCGCAGCGCCTGGGTGACGAAGTGGCGCTCGGGGTAGCGGACCTCGTCGCCGACGCCGAACCAGGTGTTGGGCGGAGGGGTCCAGCCCTCGGCGTGCACCGAGACCCGCCGGATGAGCCGCTCGCCCTCGTAGAGGTCGATGAAGCAGTGGTCGGCGAACTGCGGGACGAGGATGCCCGCCACGCCCTCGACGGTGGAGTCGAACTCCAGGGAGCCGGCCAGGCGGGTGCCGATCCGCTCCATCAGGCCGTACTGCTCCTCCACCCGGCCGCTGCGCAGGGCCTCGCGCGCGATGAGGGTGATGCCGTCGATCTCGCCGTCCTCGCCGCGCATGGGCACGGCCTGGGCGCGCACGTGGATCCACGTGGAGTCGCCCCGGAGCACGGCGAAGGTGCCCTCCCACGGGTCGCCGCGCAGGACGCGCCGGGCCAGCTGGGAGGCGTGTTCGCGGTCGGACTCGTGGATCCCGATGTCGAGGAGGGACCTGCCGACGTAGTCGCGCCCTCCGACGAAGCCGAAGAGTTCGCGTGCGAAGGGATTCCAGTAGCGCAGCCGACTGAAGCGGTCGATGACGACGATGGCGATCTGCGCCTGGTCGACGACCGCCGCCGTGGCGAGCGAGTCGCCCTCCCGGAAGGGCTCACCCCACCGTGTCATCTAGCCGCCACCTCGCCGTCATGAGCTGCAGACATGCCCGCTCCGGGTACCCCGTACGACCGCACCTTGAAGTGAGCGTAGCAACACCGTCAACGTTCCCGCAGCGCAATGTGACAATCCCGATGGACGACAGATCCTTGCACATCCCGTGTCCGTGCTGATCACCGGGGTGGTTCGACGGGTACCGCCCGTCGCCGGCGGTGCCCCGGCGCGCTCCCCGCAAGGGCGGGGAGGGGCCGCTGCGGGTCCTCCGCCGATCGGGGAGAACGCAGCGGGAGACGTGCCGGGGCGCCGCGCGGCGAGGCGGATGTCCATCGAACGCGCCTAGGGTTTGGCGACGAAGATGAGGCCCGCGACGGCGGCCGAGAACTCGGCGGACCCGGCGCCCTCGCCGGAGACCCGGATCCCGTCGTCGGAGGCGCGCACCGCGACCTCCCGGCCGGGCTTGGCGCCGGCCTCGCACAGTGCCCGCATGATGTCGGCGTCGGACTGGAGCTGCTCGCTGATGCGGCGGACGGTGACAGTGGTCTCCGTCCCGGTCGCGGCGTCGGCCAGCGGCACGATGGAGTCGTCCGTGAAGGGCTCGGGAGAGTAGTCTTCCAGCCCCAGCTCGTCGAGTCCGGGGATCGGGTTGCCGTGCGGGCACACCGAGGGTGCGTTGAGCAGCCCGACCAGGCGCTCCTCGACCGCCTCGGAGATGACGTGCTCCCAGCGGCAGGCCTCGATGTGGACGTCCTCCCAGGGGAGTCCGATGACGTCGACCAGGAGCCGTTCGGCCAGGCGGTGCTTGCGCATGACGTGGGTGGCGAGTCTTCGGCCCTCGGGCGTCATGACGAGGTGCCGGTCGTTCTCGACGCGCAGCAGGCCGTCGCGCTCCATGCGGGCCACGGTCTGGCTCACCGTCGGGCCGCTCTGGTGCAGGCGCTCGGCGATGCGCGCCCGAAGGGGGACGATTCCCTCCTCCTCCAGTTCGAAGACCGTCCGGAGGTACATCTCCGTGGTATCGATCAGCCCGTGTGCGGTCAAGGCTCCCCTCCCATGGCTCTGCACCCGTCGTACGGTCACGGCGGGCACGGCGGGTCTCTCACAACACAGGTCGGGGTGACGTGATTCCCGGGAGCCGAGTGGGGGCCGGGCGCATCCACATGACCGCGGGAGCGACCACCGATGCCGTAAGCATATCGCGATAACGCCGACATGCATTTCTGTACCGTCTCACCATACGGACGCCTCTCGGGTGCGACAATCCCCCTGCACAAGGGTTTTCCGGCCTTCCTGCCTCGGGACCTTCGACGGCATCGGCCGGGCCTGCCTCTCCTTGCCACCCCTGTCCGCTCGGCGGACAATGCTCCGTACACCGGTACGAAGCGGCCAAGGTCACACCAGGGGGCCCGTCCCGCGTCAGCCCTGACACCCGGAGCCGGGTGTCAGGGGGCCAGGCGGTCGATGCGCCAGGAGCCGCCGGGTTCCAGGAGGTAGCGGAAGCGGTCGTGCATGCGGTCGGCTCCGCCCTGCCAGAACTCCACCTCCTCGGGCATCAGCCGGAAGCCGCCCCAGTACGAGGGCCGGGGGACCTCCTCGCCCGCACTCCAGACGGTCTCGAACCCGCGGTAGAGCCGGTCCAGCTCCTCGCGGTCGGCGACGGGGGTGGACTGGCGCTCGCTGGCCCAGGCGCCCAGCTGGGAGCCGCGCGGCCGGGAGGCGAAGTAGCGGTCGTTCTCCTCGTCGGTGAGCTGCTCCACGCGGCCGGCGAACAGCACCTGCCGCCGGATCGCGTGCCAGGGGAAGACCGCGCTCGCCCGCGGATCCTCCGCCAGGGCCGCGCCCTTGCGAGAGGTGTAGTTGGTGAAGAAGCGCAGGCCCGTGCGGTCGTAGCCCTTCATGAGCACGGTCCGGGCGCGGGGCATGCCGCTGGGCTCCACCGAGGCCAGCACCATGGCGTTGGGCTCGGCCAGGCCTTCCCCGCAGGCGTCCTCGAACCACAGGTGGAACTGGGCCATGGGGTGGTCTTCCAGGTCCTCCCGGCGCAGGGGCTCGCCCCGATAGGGTCTGCGCAGTTCGGCGGGGTCTCGACGGTTCACGGACGGCATCCTCTCGCGTCCCCCCGGGTCGGCGCCACCCCGGCGCGGCGCGTGGCTCACCCGCACCCCGGTCCGGGGTCGGCCGTGTCCGGGGTGATCCTGCCGCAGGCGGCGACGACGTGCTGGCGCTGCCCGTCCTCCCCGAGCGGGCCCACCACGACGAGCTGCACCATGCGCTCGGGGTACCAGTTGCCCTCCGAGGGCTCACCGAAGCCGATGTGGCCCGAGACGGCGGAGAGTCCGGACGTGTTCTGGATCCGCTCCACCAGTGCGTGCCGCTCCTCCTCGTAGCCGGTGTCGGTGCCCAGGAAGGGCGAGGGCGGCGCGGACGGGGCGGCACCGGCGGGTGCGGGGTGGGCGATGTCCTTCAGCGCCCGGGAGAGGACGGCGAGGGCGTCCGAGGCGAGGGCGGCGTGCGCGATCGAGGGCCTGCCGCCGTCCGCCTCCACCATGGCCGCGTCCGTCCCTTGGGCGGTCTCCCCGCCGTTCTCGCCGTTCTCGCCGTCCTCGTCGTCCTTGTCGTCCCCGTCGTCCTTCGCGTCCTCCAGCTCGCGGGCGAGCTCCGCGATCTCGGGGTAGAAGGCGCGCTCGCTGCTGTCGGTGTTGAGGCCCCACGTCCCGCTGGCCGCCAGCGGGGTGTAGAACACCGGGTACCCGGCGGCGTGGCCGATCGTCTCGGCGTGGTCGGTGACGAACTTCGCGACGTCGTCGCCGGCCAGCACGTCCACGCCCGAGTCCACACACCTGCCCTCCTTCTGGATCTGCGCGTGGAACTCGCCGAAGTCGACGGAGCGCCCGGCGAAGTAGATGAGGTCGGGCGGGTCCTCGGCGCACACCTCCCGGAGGATCTCGCTCTGGCTCGTGCCGCCCTCCTGGTAGGGCACCACCCCCGGGGCCGGAGCGGCGGGCTCGTCGGCGAGGGCGATGGGGGGCGGTTCCCCCTCTCCCTCCCACGCCCGGCCTCCGAGGGCCCGGAAGGCCGACATGAACTCCACCGCCAGGTGGGGTCCGTAGCTCTCCCCCTCGTTGCTGTTGGCGACGGCGACCGCGGTGCGGGCCGGCCCCAGCTCCGCGGGAGCGCCCTCCGCGTCCGTGTCCCCCTCCCACGCCACGCCCTCGTAGGCCCAGGCCGCGGCCTGCTCCGCCAGGCGGCTGTTGGAGGGGGCGAGGGGGAAGAAGTACTGGCTGTACTTGCCGGAGGCCTCCCGGGCGACGCCGTCGAAGGTGGCCGTGGTGCCGATCATGGGGATCTGGGCGGCGCTGAGCACGCGTATCGCCTCGCTGTTGGGCTGCACGCTGTGGCCGAAGCCGACCGCCGCGACGGGCCGGTCCATGCCGAGCCGCTCGTTGCGCGAGCGCTCCACGATCTGCTCCGCGACCTCGGCGGCGTGCGCCCAGTCGTCCCCGGTGTTGGCGAGGAGGATCTTGAGCCTGGGCAGGGTCCGGCTGCTGGAGGAGTTGTGCACGTGCTGCTGGTACGCGAGCCCGAGGAGCTCGCCCTGCACGCCTGCCAGGTCGAGGGCGCCCGCGTCCCCGGAGGTCAGGCTGAGGGAGGCGACGTAGACCACGGTGACGTGGTTCTCCTTGTCCCCGACGGCCTCGTTCTGGTCGTGGATGCGGTCGGTGACCTCCTCGAGGCGGTCGTGGAAGACGAAGTCGCCGAAGGTGAGGCCGACGCAGTCCTGGCCGTGCCGCTCGATGCCCCGAGGCGTCCACAGCCCTCCTCCGGTGCACGGGTTGAACTGCGCGGTGACGACCGGACCGGCGACACCGACGACCAGGACGGCGGATGCGGTGAGGGCGGCGAGCGCACCCGTCGCCATGGCGGCGAGGGCCCCGCCGCTCCACACGGTGACGGGCGCGGGCGGTTCGGGGTTGGAGCGCCAGGAGCGGTCGCGGCCGTCGCCCCCGGGCACCGGCGCGCGGGCGGGCACCGGCAGGGTGAGGAGGCGCTCCCGGCCGAGCACGCCGGCGGTGTAGCGGTGGCGCAGCCACAGGGAGACCGGTTCCTCGGGGCGCCTGCCGTTCTCGGCCTCGGGCAGCACGGGGTAGCGCAGGACGTCGGTGCCGCCGAGCAGCGGCTCGGACTCGGCGGCGCGCACCTGGACGATCAGCAGGGGGTCGGGGAAGGCGCGGCGCAGCCGCTCGTCCTCGATGAGACGGACGAGGTAGCGGCCCCGCCGGTCCAGGTTCTCCTGGTCGACGACGAGGACGGGGCGGTGGCGGCGGCCGCGCCGGGACCTCGGCAGGCGCCGCGGGGAACGCGCTCCGTGCGTCTGGGCGAGGTCGTCGAGGAAGGCGTTGACGGCGAGGCGGTGGACCCCGGGCGGGGGGTCGGTCCGCGGTTCGTCCCGGCTGCCCTCCCCGGTTCCGGTGCCCCGGTTCCCGGCCCGGGCACCGGAGAGCTGGTGGAGCATCCACGCGAAGCGCCCGCCGTCCGCCGCGGGCGCCGGGTCCGGCCCGGGCCGGGAGGCGAACCTGCCGGTGAGGCGGCCGCCCTCCCTCTTGAGCTGGTTGAGGACGTGGACCCCGCGGACCCGGTGGTTGCGCAGCTCGCCGCCCCGGCCTCCTCCGGCCTCCCCGGGGCCGACCACGTAGCGGTGGTGTCCGAGCCACCGGTAGGAGCGCCAGGGCAGGACGAGGAAAAGACCGAGCACGACGTAGAAGGCGACCAGCAGCAGTCCGGTGCCGATGGTGACCAGGTTGTTGATGGTCTGCAGGGCGAGGATGGAGTAGCCGGCCACCACGGTGCCCAGGATGATCGGGGCGCCGTAGGTGAGGCAGTTGACGACGAACCCGCCGGGGGTGAGTACGCGCTCGTCGGCCTTGCCGAAGGTGATCCGGCCGGACATGCGGGCGACCAGGCCCGCGACCCGCTGGAAGTTTCTCTCGTAGAGACCCTTGACGCCGGTGCGGATGCGCTGGGGCCGCCGACCGGTGCCCGCGGTGTCCCTGCCCGCCGGTGCGAGCTTGACCCGGCTCAGCTCCGCCACCAGGTAGACCTGCGCCTTGAGGCTGCCCTCGAGGTCGTCCCCCTCCGGGGTGACCTCCTCACCGGACACGGCGGTCTTGATCCTGCCCAGGTCGCACAGGTACAGCCACAGCAGGGAGCGCAACCGGGAGAAGGAGGGCCAGGGCGGCGGCCTGCGCCATCCGCGCCGCCGGCCGCCGCGGGGCGCGGCGGCGTCGGCCCCGGCCACCAGTTCCGACATGAGGCCGTAGAGCTCGTCGGTGGTGGCCCAGGCTTCCTCCCCGGGAGGCCTCCTGCTCTCCGAGGACAGCCGCCAGCAGGGCTGGTCCCCGCAGCGAGCCTCCAGGACCGAGAGCAGCGCCCTGCGGTCCCCGGGGTCCTCCAGCACCAGGTCGAGCACGGGCGGGGGGTCGTCGGTGTCACCGCGCTGGAGGCCGCCCCTGTTGCCGAGCGATCGCCTGCGGGCGGCCCGCTTCGCCATGCGCGCCGACTGCCGGACCTCGGAGGCGCCCGGTCTGGCCCGGAGGGCGTCGAAGGCCCTGAGGAAGGCCGTGTCACCGGGGCCGGCCGGAGGCCGCCGACCGTTCTCGTCCTCGACCACAGGCACTCCCTCGATGCACGTTTTGCGTGTTCCACCCCCGAATCAGGCTTATTAGACAACAGGCGGAACCGAAGTTTCATCAAAAATGCAGAAATTGATACTGGCCCAAACCGGCCAGAACCTCCGGAACCCCCGCAGCCTGCTCCCCTGCCGCCGAATTCCGCGGCACCGAACCCCGCCCCTGACCGGCGGTACCGCCCCTCCCGCCACTACTCTGGTGACCGTGACCGACCAGATTCAGATTCCCGCGAACATGCTGCCCTCCGACGGCCGCTTCGGCAGCGGACCGTCCAAGGTGCGCCCCGCCCAGCTGGAGGCCCTCGCCTCCTCCGGCTCCCGGTACATGGGGACCTCGCACCGCCAGAAGCCGGTGAAGTCTCTCGTCTCCCGGGTCCGCTCCGGGGTGAGCGACCTGTTCTCCCTCCCCGAGGGGTACGAGGTCGTCCTCGGCAACGGCGGCACCACCGCCTTCTGGGACATCGCCGCCCACGGTCTGCTGCGCAGCAAGTCCCAGCACCTGTCGTTCGGTGAGTTCTCGAGCAAGTTCGCGAAGGTCGCCAAGGGCGCTCCGTGGCTGGAGGAGCCCACCGTCGTCGGCACCGACCCGGGCAGCCACGGCGAGGCCGTCGCCGAGGCCGGTGTGGACGCCTACGCGCTCACCCACAACGAGACCTCGACCGGCGTGGCGATGCCGATCCGGCGCGTGGCCGGCGCGGACGAGGACGCCCTGGTCCTGGTCGACGCCACCAGCGGTGCGGGCGGCCTGCCGGTCGACATCGCCGAGACCGACGTCTACTACTTCGCCCCGCAGAAGAGCTTCGCCGCCGACGGCGGTCTGTGGATCGCCGTCATGTCGCCCAAGGCTCTGGCCCGGGCCGAGGAGATCGCCGGCAGCGGCCGGTACATCCCCGAGTTCTTCTCGCTGACCACCGCGATCGACAACTCGCGCAAGGACCAGACCTACAACACCCCGGCCGTGGCCACGCTGCTGCTCCTGGCCGAGCAGCTGGAGTGGATGAACACCCAGGGCGGGCTGGAGTGGACGACGGCGCGCACCGCCGAGTCCTCCGGGATCCTGTACGAGTGGGCCGAGAAGTCCCCCGTCGCGACGCCGTTCGTCTCCGACCCGGCCAAGCGCTCGCAGGTCGTGGGGACCATCGACTTCAGCGACGACGTGGACGCCGCCGCGGTGGCGAAGGTGCTGCGCGCCAACGGCGTCGTGGACACCGAGCCCTACCGCAAGCTGGGCCGCAACCAGCTGCGCGTCGCCATGTTCCCGGCGGTGGAGCCCGAGGACGTGCGGGCGCTGACCGCGTGCATCGACTTCGTGCTCGACAAGCTGTCCTGACCCCAGCCGCCCCCGCCTCCGCGGCGGGGCCGCACGACGGAGGCCGGCCCGTGCTCACATGGGGCGGCCTCCCCCTTTTCCCATCCCGGATTCTCAGAACGGTTCGACTGTGCGCAGGAACAAGAAGGAACTCCCCATCAAGATCATCTCGCACCGGGGTGCGCCGGGCCATCGGCCCGAGCACACGCTGGCGTCCTACGAGCTGGGCGCGCGCCACGGGGGCGACTTCATCGAGATGGACCTGGTCTCCACCAAGGACGGAAGGCTGATCTGCCGCCACGAGCAGGAGATCGGCGGGACCACGGACGTCGCCTCGCGCCCGGAGTTCGCCGACCGCCGCACCACCCGCACGATCGACGGCCGCGAGGTCACGGGCTTCTTCGCGCAGGACTTCACGCTGGAGGAGATCAGGACGCTGCGTGCCGTGGAGCGGCTGCAGGACGTGCGCAAGGCCAACACCGTGATGGACGGGACCTACGGGATCCCGACCCTGGAGGAGGTCGTCGAGCTGGCGCTGTCCCTGACCGAGGAGCTGAAGCGGCCGATCGGGATCTACCCGGAGACCAAGCACCCGTCCTACCACGTGTCGCAGGGACTGGATCTGGAGCCGGTCCTGGTCGAGGCGCTGCGCGAGGCGGGGCTGACGGGTCCCGAGCCGAAGGTGCCGGTGTTCCTGCAGTCGTTCGAGGCCGAGAGCCTGCGCAGGCTCGCCGAGACGGAGCTGCCGCTGGTGTTCCTCATGGCCCCGAGGGAGCCGTGGACGCAGTACACCACCCCCGAGGGCCTGGCCGAGGTCGCGTCGTTCGCCCATGCCATCGGCCCGGAGAAGAGCATGGTCCTGCCCCTGGCCGAGGACGGCGACCTGGACGAGCCTACCGGCCTGGTGGAGGCCGCGCACGAGGCGGGCCTGCTGGTGCACCCGTGGACGTTCCGCAGCGAGAACCACTTCCTGCCGGCGCCGCTGCGCTCGGACGGCGGCCCCGACGAGTACGGGGGGTTCGCCGCGGAGTACGAGGCGTTCTTCGAGGCGGGTGTGGACGGGGTGTTCACGGACTTCTCCCGGCACGCCTTCCTGGCCCGCGAGTACTTCCTGGAGGCAGGCGGGCAGTAGCCGCCCGGGGGTGCCCCGCCGGTTCCGCCTACCCTGGTCGCATGACGCCGCGCACGACCGGCCTGCCGATGAGTCCCCGGCACGGAGCGCCGTACGTGTTCGACCCGGGGACCCTCTGCCTGGAGCTGCTCCTCACCGGCGGCCCCGGCCCCTACGCCGTCCACGAGGTGCTGCACGAGCCCCGGCGGTTCGCCGAGTGGCTGGCCCTGTGCCGCCTGCGCCTGGATCCGGGGCAGATGTCGGTCTCCGCGGCCGAGCTCGCCGAGGTCAGGGCCACCCGGGACGCGCTGTGGCGCCTGGCCCTGGCCCGCGCCCGCGGCGGTGTCCTCCCCGAGGAGGACGTCGCCGCGGTCAACCGGGCCGCGGCCCGGCCCCCGCTCGCTCCCGCGCTCTCCGCGGACGGCACCCGCGCCTGGGTCCTGCCCGCCACCGCCTCGGAGGTGCTGTCCGCCTTCGCGCGCGACGCGGTCGAGTTGTTCACCGGACCCTTCGCCGAGCGCGTCCGCGAGTGCGCCGCCTCCGACTGCGGGCTGGTCTTCGTCGACACCTCACGTCCGGGGAGGCGCCGCTGGTGCTCCATGGAGCGCTGCGGCAACCGCCAGAAGGTCCGTTCGCTGCGCGCCCGCCGCGAGACCGGGGGCACCGGTTGAGCCCGCTCAGCCCTTGCGGGCCAGGAGGACGATGCCGCCGATGAGGAGTGCGGCGACCAGGGCCCCTGCCAGGACGAAGGGGGCCGCGCCGCCGGACTCCTCGGTCGCCTCCTCCCGTTCCTCCGGGCTCTCCTCGGCCGACTCTCCCCCGGGTTCCTCGGCCGGTTCCTCCGCAGCGCTTCCAGGGCGCAGGTGCTCGGCCAGCGGGACGCGCCAGACCGGGGCCGCCGTGCCCTCGGTCCCCGCCATGAGGGCGGTGCTGTCGGGGGTGAAGGCGATCGACTCGCCCTGCTCGGACTCGGGCAGGTCGAAGGAGCCGATCGAGCGGCCGGGGACCCCGTCGGAGGAGTCGTACACGGTCACGCCCCAGTAGGTGCGGATCGCGTAGCGGGTGCCGTCGGCGCTGAAGGCGGCGTCGGTGGCGAACAGGGGTGCGGAGTCGACGCGCTCCAGGGTGTTCACCCCCTGCGGGTCGAGCTCCTCGGGGGCCGAATAGAGTCCGCCGGCGAACTCCTTGGACACCACGTGGATGCGCCCGTCGCGCGGGTCGACCAGCATCGACTCGGCGTCGCGGCCGCCGTCGGCGTAGGCGAAGGTGAGCACGTCGGGGGCGATCACCAGGTCGGTGAGCGTCCCGGGTTCGGGAAACCGGTACACCCGCACCTCGCTCCAGGAGCCGCCGAAGTTGTCACCGATGTCGCCCACGTACACGGCGGGCTCCCCGTCGGGTCCGGGGGCGACGGCGATCGCCTCCCAGTCGCGCCGCTGCAGGTCGAGGGTGACGGTGGCGAGCGTGCGGCCCTCACTGTCGACCGCGAACACCTGGGTGGGGTGGTCGCCGCTGTCGTTGTGCGTCCACCACACCCCCTCGTGGCGCAGGGAGGGCGCGATGCCGCTCGATTCGGAGATCCGCTCGTCCTGGAAGGTGAAGGCGATCTCCGAGCCCTCGGGGCCCTCGCCGCCGCGCGGGTAGTCCGGGCCCGTGCCTCCCGGCTCCAGCGGGTCGGCCGCCGCCGGGAGCGGCGCCAGGGCCGTCAGGAGCGCCGCGGCCAGGGCCGCGGCCGAGCACGAGAGAGGTCTTCCCATGGCGGACATCCTGCCAGGGAAGGGCGACCCGCGCGTGTACCCGGGTCCTGGGGGGCACATTCAGCGTAGCGAGCGCCCTGAGGAGAGCCTATGAAGATCGTCGCATGTCTGAACGGGGACCGCCGTCCCGGCGCGCATCCGGCCCTGCCCGTCTCCGTGGAGCACATCGTGGCCGACGCCCACGAGGCGGTGGCCGCCGGTGCGACCGCGATCCACGTGCACCCGCGCGACGCCGCGGGCGCCGAGTCGCTGGAACCTCAGGTGGTCGCCCCGCTCATGGAGCGGCTGTACGCCGAGGGGCCGCAGGTCCCCGTGTCGCTGACGACGGCGCTGTCCGCGCAGCCCGACCCCTGGCGGCGCTACGACCTGGTGCAGAGGTGGCCGTCCTCGGCCCTGCCGCACTCGGTGACGGTGAACATGCACGAACCGGGCTCGGTGGACCTGATCCACCTGCTGAACGACCGCCGGATCGGGGTGGAGGCGGGCGTGTGGACCCCGGAGGCCGCGCGCATCCTCGTCGCGACGCGGGTCGACGTGGAGTCGGTGCTGGTGGAGCCCACGCAGATGGCGGTGGAGGACGCGCGGGACAACGCGAGGGCGATCATGTCCCTGCTGGACCGGGCCGGGGTGACCGTGCCCCGGCTCCTGCACGGGACGGACGCGACGTCGTGGCCGGTCCTGGAGGACGCCGTGGCGGCCGGGCTGGACATCCGGATCGGTCTGGAGGACACCATGCGCATGCCCGACGGCTCCGAGGCCCACGACAACGCGGCCCTGGTCGCGCACGCGGTGGCGCTCGCCGCGGGATGACCCGGGGGCGTGCCCCGTCCCGCCCTCCGCCGTCGCCCGGCGACCGCCCCGGCCGGGGTACCTCAGCCGAGGAAGGCGCCGAGGACGACGGCGAGCATGATGAAGCCCAGCACCACGGGCAGCAGCCAGCGCTGCTTGCGGTTGTTGGTGAGCATGCTCATGACGTGCTCCGCTCGGAATGTGGATCGGGATTCGGTTTCCAGCCTAATGCCCAGGTCCGGGCAGTTCGGTAGCGGTCGGTGGTTCCGGGGCGGCTCTCCAGCAGGTGCACCTCGCGCGCCCGCCACCCCCGGCCGTGCGGGGCTCCGGCTCCCCGGACGGTGCCGGTGAGGTCGCGGGCCGGGCTGCTGCGGGCGACCGTCAGGTGCGGGGTGTAGGGGCGCCGTTCGACCCGGACACCGCAGCTCCCGGCGGCTTCCCGCAGGTCGCGGACCAGATCTCCGAGGGCGCCGGTGTCACCGTCCACGCCCGCCCACAGGACGGAGGCCCGCTCCGGGACGGGGAAGGCGCCCCACCCCCGGACGGCGAGGGAGAGGGGCCCGTGCGCGGCCACGGCGTCCCCGAGGGCGTCGGCGAGGTCCGGGACGCGCTCCTCCCCGACCTCGCCGAGGAAGACGAGTGTGATGTGCCACTCGGCCTCCGGCGCCCACCGGAGCCCCGGCGCGGTGCGGCGCCCGCCGTCGACGGCGGTCCGCACGGCCTCCAGGGCCCGGGCGGGCGGTACGAGTGCCGTGAAGAGTCTCATGCGCCCATCCTCGCTCAGGCGGCCTCCTCCGTCTCCTTCACCGCGGGGGAGGTGCCGCGCCTGCGGTCGAGGACGTTCCGCACATCGACCCCTCGGGCGCGCAGCAGGGGCCCGGCCAGGACCGCGACCACGAGCAGGGTGGCCAGGCCGCCGAGGACGAGGCTGGTCCGGGGGCCGAAGGCGTCGGCGAGGTAGCCCACGACCGGCGCGCCGAGGGGGGCCACGCCCATGAACACCAGCAGGTACATGCTCATCACCCGTCCGCGCATGGTCGGCTCGACGGTGAGCTGGAACGTGGCGTTCAGGGTGGTCACGTAGGTCATGAAGGCCATGCCCATGGGCACCAGCACGAGGACGAAGGCCACGTAGGCGGGCACCATCCCGGCGACGACCTGGGACACGCCGAAGATCAGCGTCCCCGCGAGGACGTAGCGGATCCGGGGGCGTTCGCGGCGGGCGGCCAGGAGCGCTCCGGCGAGCGCGCCCACGGCCATCGCGGCGGCGGCCACACCGTAGGCCTCGGCCCCGGTCTCGAACACGTTGTTGACCATGAGCGCGATCTGGTTCTGGACGTTGGCGCCGAAGAACTGGGTGCAGGCGGCCAGGACCAGCATGAGGACGAGGTCGCGCCGTCCGGCGACGTAGCGCAGGCCCTGCCGGACCTGCCCCTTGGCCCGTGCGACCGGCTCGGTGCGGTTCAGCTCGTCCGTGCGGATCATCATCAGCGCGCCGATGGTGAAGAGGAACGAGGCGCCGTTGATGAAGAAGACGGGTCCGCTGCCGATCAGGCCGACCAGCAGGCCGGCGACGGCGGGACCGGTGACCCGGCCGAGCTGGAAGCTGGCGCTGTTGAGCGCGATGGCGTTGGTGAGCAGCTCGCGGTCGACCATCTCGGGCACGAACGACTGCCGTGCGGGGTTGTCGAGCACGGTGACCAGGCCGAGCGCCGTGGCGAACAGGTACACGTGCCAGACCTGCGCGGCCCCGGCGGTGGCCAGGACACCCAGTCCGACGGCGAGCACGCCCATGGCGCTCTGGGTGAGGATGAGCAGCCGGCGCTTGTTCAGCCGGTCGACCAGGGCGCCGCCCCACAGGCTGAGGAAGAGCAGGGGGAGGAACTGGAGCGCCGTGGTGACGCCCAGCGCGATGCCGCTGCCGCCGCTGAGCTGGAGGACCAGCCAGTCCTGGGCGATGCGCTGCATCCAGGTGCCGGGGTTGGAGAGCAGCTGGCCGATGGCGTAGACGCGGTAGTTGCGCACGGCCAGGGACCTGAACATGGCGATGTTGCGCACCGGCCTCACCCTGCCGGGTCGGCAGTCGCGGAACATCCCGATACATAAAGTAACAAATTACCCAAAAGACCCACCGAAGCTCACAAAAGTAAACGGCGTTGACTCCATCAATGGAGTCAACGCCGTCCGCATCGGCGGAAATTCCCGCCCTCGGATCAGCCGAACAGGGCCAGGATCGGTGCCTCCGCGAAGTGGAAGAGGAACACCGCGGAGATCACCCACAGCACCGGGTGGACCTGGCGCCCCTTACCCAGCACGAGGCTGACGAACGCGTAGGTCAGCAGGCCGATGCCGATCCCGTTCGAGATCGAGTAGGTGAAGGGCATCATGATGATCGTCGTGAAGGAGCCCAGAGCCAGCGCCGGGTCCTGGAAGTCGATGCTCGTGACCTGGGTCATCATCATGAAGCCCACGATGACCAGGATCGGCGTGGCCGCCTCGAACGGCACCAGGCTCACCAGCGGGGTGAACAGCGCCGACAGCAGCATCAGCACACCCGTGACGATGGGAGCGATGCCGGTGCGGGCGCCCTCGCCCACACCCGCGGCCGACTCCGCGTAGACGGTGGCCACCGAGGCCGAGCCCACACCGCCGAGGACCGTGCCGATGGAGTCGGCGACCAGGACTCCCCGGGTGTTCTCCAGGTTGCCGTCCTCGTCGGTCAGACCGCCCTGGTGGGCGACGCCGACCATGGTGCCCATGGTGTCGAAGAAGTCGGCCAGCAGCAGGGTGAAGATCAGCGTGACCACGGTGGCCACACCGATCTCGGACCACCGGGAGAGCACGTCGGACCCGCCCTGGAGGAACAGGCCGAGCAGGGAGATGTCGGGGACCGAGACCAGGTCGCCCACACCCGTGGGCAGGCTCGGAACGGTCAGGCTCCAGCCGAGGCCGTTCTCGCCGTCGCCCAGGAAGGTCTCCAGGGCCAGGGCCAGGACGGTGGAGACGACGATGCCGATGAGCATCGCACCCGGGACCTTGCGCACGTACAGGGCGATGGTGACGAGCAGGCCCACGACGAAGACGAGGATCGGCCAGCCGTTGAGACCGCCGTCGCCGAGCTGGACCGGCGTGCCGTCACCGGCCTGGACGAAGCCGGCGTTGACCAGGCCGACCAGGGCCAGGAAGAGTCCCACGCCGACGGCGATCGCCGTCTTGAGGCCCGCCGGGATGGCGGAGAAGACCGCGGTGCGGAAGCCCGTCATCACGAGGATGAGCAGCAGCACGCCCTCCACGACGATGAGCAGGAAGACGTCCGACCACGGCATGAGCGGGGCGACGCCGTAGGCGACCACGGCGTTGAGGCCCATGCCCGCCGCGATGGCGAACGGGTAGCGGCTGACCACGCCCATGAGGACGCAGGAGACCGCGGCGACCAGTGCGGTCATCGCGGCGACCTGCGGAATGCCGAGGGTGTCGCCGTTGACGTCCTCCGCGGTACCGATGATCAGCGGGTTCAGGACGATGACGTAGGCCATGGCGAAGAAGGTCGCCAGACCGCCCCGGATCTCGGTTCCGAGGGTGGAACCGCGCTCCGAGACGCGGAAGAAGCGGTCCAGGGCGCCCGTGGGCTCCGTGGAGACGCCGGAGGGGGATGAAGACGGTGCGTTCACGCTGTCAGCCTGACCTGGTCGTGTTACCGGACAACAAGGATTCTGCGCCAGGTTAGTTGCATCTTTCTACAAGCGTCAGGCGGCTCCCGGCCTCGCCTTCATAGAAAACGCCATACCGTCGGATGATCCGCTCGGCGAATGTGACCAACGCATCGTCGGCCGACCTCCCCGGTCGCCGCCTCCGTGAAGTGCCCCGCACTCCCCGGATAGCCTGGAGCCGTGCGCAAACCCCGACAGCCCGATCCCGAAGTCCACGAGACCGACTACCGCGTACCCGCCGCGCTCGGCACCCTGGCGTGGACGGTGGCGCTCGTCGTGCTCCTCGCCATGGGCGACGGGCTCCCCGAGTCCGAGCGCTGGTGGATCGGCGTCTGCGTCACCGGGATCGCCCTGGGGGTCTTCGGCTTCCTCTACATCCCCCGCCTGCTGCGCAGGCGGTCCGCCTCCGGCGGCTCCGACGGGGAACCGCACTCCTGACCACCGCTCCCGCCAGCGGCGGCCCCCGCGCCGTGCCCGATAATGGGCGGGTGCCTGAGACGAACTTCCCGCGGGGGCTCGCCGAACGCCTCCGCGGCACCCTCATCGACGCCGACTACACCGTGTCCGGCGTCCGCGACCGGCTCGGCGACGCGGCGGCGCGGGCGCTGGCCCGCGAGGAGCTGGTCCCCGCCCTGCGCGCCACCGGCGGTGAGGAGCGGCTCGGCCTGCTGCTGCGCCTGTGGTGGCTCCGGTCGCCCATCCCGGCCAAGGCGGCCCGCGCCATACTGCCGGTCGACGAGCTCGTCGAGGCGGGCATGGTCACCGTGGACGAACTCCCCGGCGGTCCGCACGTGCGCGCCCTCGTGCACCTGGGCCCGTGGGAGCTGGAGGAGGGCCGCCCCGGCTTCGTGGTCTCCGACCCGAAGGTGCGCCCCGGCAGCGGCGCCGTGCCCCGGCACGACCACGTGGTCGGCGCCGGCGGGGCGTCGGCGACCCTCTCCCAGCTGATCGTCGACGGCCCCTTCGACCGCGCCCTGGACGTGGGCACCGGCTGCGGCGTGCAGGCGCTCCACCTGGCCTCGCGGGCCCGCGAGGTGGTGGCCACCGACCTCAACCCCCGCGCCCTGCGGCTGGCCGGGATCAGCCTCGCGCTCTCGGGCATCTTCGGCACCCGGCTGGAACAGGGCTCGCTGTACGAGCCGGTCGAGGGCGAGCGGTTCGACCTGATCGTGTCCAACCCGCCGTTCGTCATCACCCCCGAGGCCTCCCGCTACACCTACCGCGAGTCCGACCTGCCCGGCGACGACGTGTGCGCCGAACTGGTCCGGCAGGCGCCCGCCCACCTCACCGAGGGCGGCTGGTGCCAGATCCTGGCGAACTGGGTGCACTCCGACACCGACGACTGGAAGGACCGCGTCGGGGGTTGGGTGGCCGGCACCGGCTGCTCGGGCTGGGTGGTCCAGCGCGACGTGCAGGACCCCGCCGAGTACGTGGAGCTGTGGCTGCGCGACTCCTGCGAGCAGGGGACCCCCGAGTACACGCGCCGCTACGACGCCTGGCTGGACTACTTCGAGCGCGAGGGCATCAAGGGCATCGGCTTCGGGTGGATCAGCCTGCGCAACGACGTCGCCCAGGACGCGACCGTGCGAGTGGAGGAGCTGGCACACGACCTGGAGAAGCCGGTCGGCCCCTACCTTCCCGACGTCGTGGACGGTGCGATGACCGCGCACCGCCTCACCGACGCCGCCCTGCTGTCCACGCGCCTGTCCCTGGCCCCCGGCGTGGTCGAGGAGCGCGTGAGCCGCCCCGGTGCCCCCGACCCGGAGAAGATCCTGCTGCGCCAGCGCGACGGCCTGCGCCGGGTCGCCCGGGTCGGAACGGTGGAGGCCGCCCTGGCCGGGGTGTGCGACGGCACCATGCCGGTGGCGCCCCTGCTGGACGCGATCGCCGAGCTCATCCACGAGGACCCCGCCGTCATCCGCGAACGCACCCCCGAGGCCCTGCGCACCCTCATCTCCGAGGGCTTCTTCCGCGTCGCCCGCTGACCGGCCCGCGGACGCCGGGGAGCGGTGCGCTAGCGTCGTTCCATGGCCCGCATCCGCGAACTCGTCCGCTACCCCGTGAAGGGGTGCTCCGGCACCCCGCTGCGCTCCGCCGAGCTGACCCCGGCGGGGATCCGGCACGACCGGGCGTTCATGGTGGTCGACGACGCGGGCGGCTTCCTCAGCCAGCGCAAGGACCCCCGCATGGCGCGCATCCGCGCCGGGATCGACGACGGCGGCACCCGCCTGGACCTGGCCTTCGACGGGATCGAACCGCTGGCGGTCGCGGCCGACCCGCAGGGGCCGCGCCTGGACGTGCTCGTGCACAAGCAGCCGCTCACCGGGATCGACCAGGGCGAGGAGGCCGCCGACTGGCTGTCGGAGGTCCTCCGCGTGCGCTGCCGCCTGGTCCGGGTGCCCGACGACCACGGCCGGGTGACCGGCGGGCTCACGCCCGGCACCGCCGGCTTCGCCGACAGCACCGCCGTACTGATGGCCTCGACCGCCTCCCTCGACCTGCTCAACGGGCGCATCGCGGCCGCGGGGGCCGAACCCGTGCCGATCAGCCGCTTCCGGCCCAACATCGTGGTGTCGGGCTGGGAAGAGCCGCACACCGAGGACCGTGTCCGCACCGTCCGCCTGGGCACCGCGGAACTGGGCTACGCCAAGGTCTGCATCCGCTGCGCGGTCACCACCGTCGACCAGGAGACCGGTGCCGGGCGCGGTCCCGAACCGCTGCGGACGCTGGCCGGGTACCGCCGCGCCGACGGGGGCGGGGTGTCCTTCGGCGCCAAGTTCGCCGTCACCCGCCCCGGGACCCTCGCCGTCGGCGACGGGCTCGACGTCACCGCCTGGGGCGAAGCCGAGCAGGGCCTGGGCGAGCGCCTCGCCGCCGCCCTGCGCTGAGGCCGCTCCCCCGGCGGGCTACTGGAGGTCGGCCTCCGCCAGGAGCCGGGCGGCGGCCTCCGGCACACGCAGGGCCGCGGCCACCAGGTGGCGCCGCTCCCACTGCTCCGCACGCCAGCACAGGGCCCGGGCCAACCCGTCGTCGGTCGAGGCGTGCACGGCGCCGTCGCCGACGTACCACTCCACCTCGATACCGTCCACGGTGAGCGTCTCGTGGTGCAGGTAGGTGCGGTCGGGCTCGCCCTCGGGGTCGAGGAAGAGGCCGGCCACGCCGGGCACCCGGCGGTTGCGCCCCTCCGACTCCACCTCCCCCTCGACGACCTCGCTCGCCAGGTCCACGTCGAGCACGTCGGCCAGTGCCTCCGCCGACGCGGCCGGGACGAGCAGCAGCGGCCGGTCCTCCACCAGCGGCAGCAGGTCGGGGGAGTCCACCACCACGGCGTCCTCGGCGTCGGCGATCACGACCGCGCCGCCGAGCACGGCCCGGACGCGCTCGGGCGGCGTGACCAGTTCGGGGTCCACCCCGGCCAGGGCGGTCCAGATCCGCAGCAGGGCCGCGCGCTCGACGTGCCGGTCGGGGTCGGCCAGGCGGGCGAGCAGATCGTCGGGGCCGCCGGGGTCGGCCAGCAGGTCCTCGAGGGTGGTGCGCACCCCCAGGGCGCGGGCGAACTCGGGGTCGACGTCCGCCGGCACCTCGTCGTACAGACCCGCCAGCGCGGTGTCGGCCTCGGGGGCGCGCAGCTCGGCGGGCGCGCGACCGCCCAGGAGGGCGCGGTCGCGCAGCCACCAGGCGGTGTAGGAGGGCACGTCGGCCGTACGGCCGTCGGGCAGCACGATCCGCGTCGGGGCGACGACCGCCTCGCGCAGCTCTCCCCGGGCGAGCATGGTCAGGGCCTCGGGCCAGCGGTCGTCGGCCACGTAGTCGAGGTCGGCGACACACACCAGCTCGGGGACGACCGGCGGCAGCTCGGGCGAGCCGACGCGTTCGAGCATCTCCTCGGCCCACTCTTCCAGGCCGTCGGGGGCGTCCACGGAGCCGTCGAAGGCCGATGCGGCGTCCTCGCCGAGCACGGTCTCCTCGGCGCGCAGCACGGGGAACTCCCACAGGGCGCCGACCGCGCGCAGGGTGTCGGTGCCGTACCGCTCCACCAGGTCGGCGTGCACGGTGCCGAACGGGGCGTCGCCGTCCAGGACTTCGGCCAGCGGCGCGCCGGGGACGAGGAGCTCGGCGGCGACCGAGTACCCGTCCTCGTCGTCGTGCAGGGCGAGTTCGGCGAGCCAGGGCAGGTCGGCGGCGGTGGTGCCGGAGGCCGCGACGAGGTCGAGGACGGCCTCGGCCAGGGGGTCGGGGTCGTCGGCGTCGAGGGAGCCGCGGACGGCCGCCTCGGTGCGCGGGTCGGCCAGGACGGCGGCGGTCCCCGCCTCGATCGCGCCCAGGCGCAGCAGCAGCGGGTGGGCGGCCTCGGGGTGGACGACGCGCACCCCCAGCGCGGCGAGAGCGGCCGGGTCGAGTTCCCCGCCGGCCTGTGCCCAGTCCCCCGCGGGGACGAGGAGGGAGCGCGGACCGCGCACGAGCCGGCCGTCGGCGAGGGGCACGGGCAGGGCGCCGAGCTCGTCGAGGTCGGCGCCGCCGCTGCCGGCGTCGGCCAGGGCCGTGTAGAGGTCCGCCCACCAGCGGGGCGGCCGGTCGGTGTCGGCGAGCATGTCGGCGACGTCGGCCAGGCCGACGCGCCGCACGCGCAGGGCCGCCAGGGCGGGGTGGCGCGGGCCCCAGGAACCGGGCAGCAGGGAGGGGACGAGCTCCGCCAGGGCGCCGACCAGGCCCGGGGAGCCGGCGGCTCCCCCGGTGTCGACCAGGACGGCCTCGCGCGGGGCGATCGGCGCCCCGTTCTCGGTGATCAGGAAGGCCGTGTCCCGGAGGGGTTCGGCGACCCGGGCGCGGAACGCCGCGTCGACGGCGCCGCCGCCCACCCGGGGGCCGGGCACCAGTTCGAGTGCGGCGCGCGGGTCGAGGCGGCGCAGCAGCGCGCAGTAGGCCTCGGCGGCCTCCGCGAGCAGCAGGTCGGTGGCCGCTCCCGGTTGCACCGCGCGCCGGTCGCTGCCGAGCGGGAACGTGCCGATGAGGACGGCGGGCAGGTCGAGCTCGGTGTCGGTGGGCGTGGGCGCGTGCACGACGCCCTCCACGTCGGCGGGCAGGGCCGCCACCGCCCCGTCGGCGTCGACGGGGACCGCCCAGGTGAGGGACCACGCGGTGCGGCCGCGCTCCTCGGTGGGCCGGTCGGCGAGCAGGGCGGGGTCGAACTCCCCCGAGCGGCCGAGCACCCGCCACAGGGTCGTCCGGGTCCCCTCCGCCCCGGTGCGGCTCGTCACCAGGTCGGCGGTCTCGGTGCCGGCCGGCTCCTCGCGGGAGAGGAGGTACGCGTCGCCGTCGACGTCGACGCGGACCTCCTCCAGGCCGGGAAGGGCGAGCAGGAGGGCCTCGCCGGTGCGCTCCAGGAGTTCGCGCACCCGGTCGCGGGCCGCGGCGTCCCGGAGTCGGAGGACGACCGCCGTGTCGTAGCCCTCGGCGGTGTCGCCGGGGAGGGCGGGCGCGGGGAAGGGCAGGCGCAGCAGGGGCACGTGCCCGGAGCGGCGCTCCACCTCCTCGGCCAGGCCGTTGCGGGCGGTGCCGCCGGCGAGCAGTTCGGCGACGGCGGCGCGGGCCGGCTCCGCACCGAAGCGGATCGCGGAGCCGCCGGAGGAGACGGTGATGTCGTCGCTGAGGGAGGCCACGGCCGCGAAGCCCACGCCGAAGCGGCCCGCCGTTCCGGAGTCGTCGCGCTTGGTGGAGGCGCGCAGGGTCGCCAGCGACTCCACCCCCTCGGGGGTGAGCGGGGCCCCGGTGTTGGCGGCGGTGAGCACGTCCCCTCTCAGGGACAGCAGCAGCCGGCCCGGTACCCCGGCGCGGCGGGCGGCATCGGCCGCGTTCTGCGCGAGCTCGACGACGACCCGGTCGCGGTAGCCGCCGAGCGCGAGGTCCTCCTCGGCGTTGGCGTCCTCCCGGAAGCGGGCGGGCGCGTCCGCCCACGCCGCGAGGACGCGGCGGCGCAGCTCGGCGGTGTTGTAGGGATCGGCCACCGGAGCGGTCACGGACTCGGCCATGGTGGTTTCCTCCTGCGGGCACGGCCCGGGACGGGGCACCCCGGCACGGAGCAGGGGTGCGGTAGACCGACCCTAGCCGACCCGGCCGGCGTCCCGGGTCCGGACCTGCCCGGGCGGGCGGGTCCGGACCGGGCGGCCGTCAGGAGTCGGAGGTGACCAGTTCGAGCTCGGTGGTGTCGTCGAAGACGATGTGGTCGTACCCCATCTCGTCGACGACGGGCGAGGCCGGCTCGGCGGACTCGGGTGCGCGCACCTCGGAGTGGGCGCCGCAGCCGTGGTCCAGCGAGACCACCCGGCCGTCGTCGGGGGCGTACTCGTTGGTGCACACGCCGAACATCTGGCGCAGCTCCCCCGCGAGCGGGGTCATGAATCCGCAGGTGGCGCAGCGGGCGGGCGCGGCCGCGGCGATGGGGCTGCGCGGTCCGGACTCGCCGTTGTACCAGCGTTCGGCGGCCTGCTCGCGGCCGATCTCCGACAGTACGTGCTTGCGGCCCAGCCCCAGTTCCCAGAGCATCTGCTTGTCCACGCCCTCGTCGGCCAGGTCGCTCTCGGGGACCTGGGCGTATCCGGGGACGAGGCGCTCGTCGTCCTCGTCGGTGGGCAGCAGGTCGCCCACCCCGAGGTCGCCGGGGCGCAGACGCTCCTTCCAGGGAATCCATTCGGGTGCGGCGAGGGCCCCCTCGCCGGGGAGCAGGACCACCTCGTTGACCGTGACCTTCTTGGCGCGCGCGGCGCGCACCACGGTGACGGCGTAGTTCCACCCCGGGTATGCGGGGTCCAGGCAGGTGAAGTAGTGGGTGACCAGGCGCGTGTCCTCGACCTGAGGGGTGAGGTGCTCACCCACCCATTCGGGCCGCCCGATCTCGGCGGCGACCGAGCGGGCAAGATCCACGGCCTCGATACATGCCTTGTCCGGTGCAGGAGAACGTCGAGAAGGTCTCACGCCCCCCATTCTCACTGATC
Organism: Nocardiopsis algeriensis; assembly: GCF_014203695.1. Lineage (GTDB taxonomy): Bacteria > Actinomycetota > Actinomycetes > Streptosporangiales > Streptosporangiaceae > Nocardiopsis > Nocardiopsis algeriensis. The sequence goes on from NZ_JACHJO010000001.1 coordinate 135,672, forward strand.
GCGGGCACCGATTTGACCATAACGCCGGTCAAGGTTCGCCCGATACAAGCTCTTGATCGGCTGCCCTGGCACAGGGCGCCCGGACCTGCCCGGTCCGGACACCCTCCCAGGAGCGGCGGGACGTGCGCCTTCGCCGCCTCAGGCCTCCAGGTCGTCGGCGACGGCTCTGAGGACGGCCGCGATCCGGGCGGCCTCGCGGCTCTCCGGTTGGCGGCCCCTGCGGTAGCCGTTGGACAGCCCTTCCAGCAGTTTGATGAGGTCCTCGGTGATGACCACCATCTCGTCGGGCTTCTTGCGGCGCGCCTTGGCCACCGAGTGCTGCGCGTCGAGCAGTTTCACCTGGAGCGCCTGGGCGCCCTTGCGCCCCTCGGCCACGCCGAACTCGACCCGCTGCCCGGGGCGCAGCGCCGCGGTCCCCGGGGGCAGGGCGGAGGAGTGCACGAAGACCTCGCCGCCGTCGTCACGTGTGAGAAAACCGAAACCCTTGTCGCCGTCGTACCACTTGACCTTGCCGGTGGGCACGTAGTGACCTCATGCTTTCACTGACGGGCGCCCCGGAACCGCTTGCGGGCGCCGTCGGCTCCGCCCTCGCGCGTCCCGCTCCGCTCCGGAGCCGCCACTGGTTGCCATGGGTGTGGGGTGGTCAATCAAGGCTAATACCCAGGGGTTACCGGCGCGAGGGCATAATTCACCCTCGTGTCGGCGCTTCGGGCCCCGGTGGACGGGACCCGGACGCGGTCCGGCCGGGCCCCGCGCGTCGGGGCGGCCCGCCACCGCTGCCATGCGGAGTACGGGACGGAACTCGGCGGCGCGGGACGCCCCGAACGCGGTGCGGCGGCCGGGCTGGAGGCCGGGCCACCGGTTCCGATGCAGCCGCCGAGGGCGGCGTGTACGGACAGGCTTACCCCGAAGAGCGTGCCCGCGCGCGCCGGGCAGGCGTTCCGGAAAAGGTCGTTCCCCTGTTTTTGCCGAGTGATGACCTGTGGCCCGGAGCCGCCGGCCCGGAGCCGCCGGCCCGGTGCCCGGCGCAGCGACTTCCCGTCAGGCGCGCCCCAGCCGGAGGTACAGGTGGAGCACGCACACCAGGGATCCCAGTCCGAGGCCGGCGACGCCCGTCGCGGCCAGGGACTGCTGCACGTACTCGTCGACGAAGTCCGCCTCGCCCTCCCAGAGCGCCATGCCCGCCAGGCAGCCCAGTACGGGGACCAGCACGGCGATCCGCTTGTCGCCCGCGCTCCACACCGGACTGAGCAGGACCAGCACGGTGCCGAGCACCCAGAGGAAGGACAGCCCCCATCCCCACGGCACCGCGGCCAGAAGCAGGAGCAGGGCCGCGGCCTCGGCGGGGTGGCGCCGCACCACCGCGGCGACCCCCCGCAGGGACCCGCCTCGCCGGGCGGTGCGGGTGCCCGCGCCCTTGGACCGGGAACCCTCCAGCAGCGATGCCAAGCCCCCGGCCGGCGGGCCGCCCCGCCAGGGCGGCGGCGGCCGGTCCGCCTGGCGCGGCCGGGGCGGGAGGAGCTCCTCGTCCTCCAGGTCGAGGTCGCGGCCGGTGACCTCCCGTTCCACCAGGTCCCGGGGGGTGCCGAGGCCGAGGAGGATGTCCCGGACGGTCGCGGGGTCGTCCCGGCCCGCGGCGGCGCGGCGGGCGTCGATCCGCGAGCGCACGTCCGCGAGGAAGAGGGTGCGCTCCCTGGCCGTCAGGCGGCCGTGCAGCTCCAGACCGACCTCGGACAGATAGTCGAGAACCAGTTGTTCCGAGCGCTGGGTCATGGCTCCCATAGTGGCCGAGGACAACCTGCCTTTTCATCCCTCTTCACCTTTTCGGTCGGAGGAATTCCCGCTTGTACCGTCCCCGGTATCGCCTAGCGTGGTCCCCGATGACCGACAACGCACCACCCGACCGGCCCGGACCCGGCACGGCGCCCGCCGGCCGCCCGCCGACCTTCACGTCCTGGCTCCGCGGCCGGTCGGACGGGGAGCTGGCCGCCCTGCTCTCCGCCCGCCCCGACCTCGCCCGGCCCGTTCCCGCCGACATCGGCGCCCTGGCCGCGCGGGCCACCGCCCGCAACGCCGTCCTGCGCGCCCTGGAGCACCTGGACAGCTACTCGCTCCAGGTCCTGGAGGCGGTCGTGGCCCTCGGCGACGACCGCCTCCCCGCCCCCGTCGGGGCGGAGCCGGAGGCGCTGGCCGCCGCTCTGCGCCAGGATCCGGGCGAGGCGCCGCTCCCCCGGGTCCTGGAGGAGCTCCTGGGCCTGGCCCTGGTGTGGACCGACCGGGGCCGCCTGCGCCCCGTCCAGGTCCTGCGCGAGCTGCTCCCCGAGCCGGCGCGGCTCGGACCGCCGGCCCGGGTGCTGCTCGCGGCGATGCCGCACGGCGCCGTCCGGCGGCTGGCCGACGACCTCTCCCCCGACACTGCCGAGGCCTCTCCCGTCGAGGCGGTCGCCGTCCTCCTGGCCGACCCCTGCCGGGTGTCGGAGCTGCTCGGGCAGACCGGGCCGCAGGCGCGGCGGCTGCTGGAGGGCATGGTGTGGGGGCCTCCCCGCGGCACGGTCTCCGACGCCCGGCGCGAGGTCACCACCGCCACCGCGGCCTCCCCCGTGGAGGAGCTCCTGTCCCGCGCCCTGCTCCTGCCCAGCGGCGACGACACCCTCACCCTGCCCCGCGAGGTGGCGCTGCACCTGCGCGGCGGTCCCCTGTTCCGCGAGGTCCGCACCGCTCCTCCGCCCCTCGAGGGGACCGTGCGTCCCGAGGAGGCCGTCACCCGCGCCGCGGCCGGACAGGCCTTCACCGTGCTGCGCGCCGTCGAGGAGCTCCTCGAGGAGTGGTCGCGCGAGCCCGCCGCCGTCCTGCGCAACGGCGGTCTCGGCGTGCGCGACCTGCGCCGGGCCGCCCGGGCCATGGACACCGACGAGGACACCGCCGCGCTGATCGTCGAGACGGCCTCCGCCGCCGGGCTCCTCGGCACCGACGACCGCGTGGGGGGCGAGTGGCTGCCCACCCGCGCGTACGACCTGTGGCGGGAGGACCCTCCCGAGCGCCGGTGGCTGCGTCTGGCCTCCGCCTGGCTGGAATCGGGCCGCGTGGCCTCGCTCGGCGGGTCGCGGGACGCCGGGGGCAGGGTGCGCAACCTGCTCGGCCCGGGACTGGAGCGCCCCGCCGCCCCGCAGGCCCGGCGCGACGTGCTCCGCGCGCTCGCCGCGGCCGAGCCCGGCACGGCCCCCCGGCCGGAGTCCCTGTCCGAGTATCTGGCCTGGTGCCGGCCGCGTCGGCAGTCCCCGGTCCGCGCGGAGCTCGTGGCGGCGGCCTCGGCCGAGGCCGCCGTGCTCGGGGTCACCGGTCTGGGGGCGCTCGCCGGATACGTGCGGCCCCTGCTGGAGGGGGACGAGGAGGGCGCGGCCCGCGTGCTCGCGGCCGAGCTGCCCCGGCCTCTCGACCACGTGCTCGTCCAGGGCGACATGACCGCCGTCGCCCCGGGGCCGCTCGTGGCGGACCTGGCCCGCGAGCTCGCCCTGGTGGCGGACGTGGAGTCGACCGGCGGTGCCACGGTCTACCGGTTCACCGAGGACTCCGTGCGCCGGGCGCTGGACGCCGGGCGCGGCATCGACGACATCACCGACCTGCTGGAGCGCCACTCGCTCACCCCGCTGCCGCAGGCGCTGCGGTACCTGGTGGCGGACGTGGGGCGGCGGCACGGGCGGCTGCGGGCCGGCTCGGCCTCCAGCTACCTGCGCTGCGACGAGCCCGCCCTGCTGGAGGAGCTGGCGGGCGACCGGCGCACCCGCGACCTCGGGCTGGTCCGGCTCGCCCCGACCGTGGTGGCGGCCCGGGTCGGCCGTGCCGTCCTCGTGGAGCGGCTGCGGCAGCTGGGCTACCACCCCGTCCCCGAGGGTGGGGACGGGGCGATGCACCTCGGCCGCCCCGAGGTGCGCCGCGCCGATCCCCCGGACGCGCCCCCGCCGCCGGCCCGGGAGGTCCGCGGCGAGGAACTGGCCCTCGCGGCGGTGCGCGCGGTGCGCGCGGGCGACGAGGCCGCCACCGCGGAGCGGCGGCCCGTGCCGCTGCCGGAGGACGGGCCGCCCGGGTCCCGGGCCGCGGCCGTGCTCGACGTGCTCTCGGCCGCCGCCCGGGAGGGGCGCCGGGTGTGGATCGGCTACACCGACACCGACGGGCGCCGGGTGAGCCGGATCATCGAGCCCTCCCAGGCCGACGGCGGCTTCGTCACCGCCTACGACACGACCCGCGCGGCCGTGCACCGGTTCGCCGTGCACCGGATCACGTCGGTCGCCGACCTCGGCGAGGACGGAGGACCGGAGGCCCGCCCGGAGGCGGGAGGCGCCCGCTAGGGTGGTGCACGGTCGACCCTCCGACAGTGGGAGACACCCCCGATGAGCAACGCATCCCTGCCCCCTGGAGCCTCGTCCCCCCGCGACCACGGCCGCGAGGAGCCGCGCGGGGACGAACGCGACCGCGGGGAGCCGGAGCGCCCGGCACCCGCGGGCGGCGGTGCGGGCAGCTCGACGATGGCACTGATCCTGCACGCGCTCACGTTCCTGTGCTGCGCGAACTGGATCTTCGGAATCGCCGGGATCGTCTTCGCCGTGCGGGCCGCGCACGCGCGCGACCGGGGCCTGCCCGACCGCGCCGAGGTGCTCACCCGGTACTCCTGGTACTGCCTGGGTGCCGCAGGGGTGATGGTGTTCGTGATGCTGGTCCTCACGGTGGTGGTCTTCACCCAGGCGGGATCCTGGGTCCAGGGCGTGGTCCCGGTGACCAACTACTGACCTCTCGCGGTGCGGGCGCCTCGTCGGTCGCTGCCGGCGGGTAGAACAGGTAGACGACACAGGACGACGAGCGGGGGGAGTGCCGACCGGTGAGAGGCTCAGGTGGCCCTCGGGCCTTCTGGGAACGGGAGCAGGGCCCCGTCCCCCGGCCCGGGCTGCCCTCTCCGCCGCGCGGTCCGTACGGCTCCCCGCCGCCCGCAGGTACCCGCTCCGCGTCCCACCCCGAGTACGGCTCGCCGCCCGCCGGTCCCCCCGCGCGGGTGGGCGGGGCCGTCGCCTCGCTCGTGGTGGCGGTCCTGAGCCTGGTGGCGCTCGTCGCCTTCACCGTCTGGTCGGAGCTGTGGTTCCTCCTCCTGGCGGCGAACGCCCCCGGTGTCGCCCTGGGGATCACCGCCCTGCTGAAGATCCCCGACGCCCCGGAGGTGGAGCGGTACATCCGCTACACCTGGGCCTGCAACTTCGCCTACATGGCGGTGCTCGCGGTCTTCCTCGTCTCGCTCGCGGCCCTGGCGGTGTTCTTCGTCCTCCTCGGCACCTGACAGCGGCGCCGACCCCTCCTTTCCCCTCTGCACAAGGCACACACATGAACAACTGGAACCCCGACCACCCCGGCGACGGGTACGGCACGCCCCACCAAGGCACCCCCGGCGGATACGGCACGCCCTACCAGGGCGCCTCCGACGGGTACGTCGGCTACGGGCCCCCGCCCGTCGAGTACGGCCCTCCCGTCCCGCTCCAGCCGCACCACGGGACGCCCCCGCAGCAGGCCGGCAGCGGCAGCGCGATCACGGCCCTGGTGATCGCCTGCGTCCAGCTGGTGCTCTGCTGCGGAGTGTTCGCGATCCCCGGCATCGTCTTCGGCGCTCTCGCCCTCGGCGAGAAGTACGACGCGGAGAAGGCCGCCCGCCACACCCGTACGGCGTGGGTCTTCAACTGGGCCAACATCGGCTTCGTCCTGCTGGCCGCCCTGTTCGTCCTCGTGGTGATCCTCAGCGACATGTAGCCCTTCCCGGGATCCGGGCGCGCCGGGCATGATCGGGGCCTCCCGCGCGTTGCACCCTGAGCCGCCCCCTCGCCCCGAGCCCGAAGGAAGGTCCGTGTGTCCTGCCTGATCGTCCAGTCCGACAAGACGCTCCTGTTGGAGGTCGGCCACGAGCTCGCCGGCGAGTGCCGGCGCGCCATCGCCCCCTTCGCCGAGCTGGAGCGCGCCCCCGAGCACGTCCACACCTACCGGGTCACCCCGCTGGCGCTGTGGAACGCCCGGGCCGCGGGCCACGACGCCGAGCAGGTCGTCGACGCCCTTCTCCGGTTCTCCCGGTTCCCGGTGCCGCACTCGCTCCTGGTGGACATCGCCGAGACGATGGACCGCTACGGGCGGCTGCGGCTGGTCGGCGACCCCGCGCACGGGCTGGTGCTGGAGTCCTCCGACCGCGCGGTCCTGGAGGAGGTCGTCCGCGCGCGCAAGCTCAAGGGGATGCTGGGCGAGCGGATCGGTGACGACGCGGTGGCCGTGCACCCGAGCCGGCGCGGCGACCTCAAGCAGGCGCTGCTGAAGATCGGCTGGCCCGCCGAGGACCTGGCCGGGTACGTGGACGGCGAGGCGCACCCGATCGCGCTCGACCAGGACGGCTGGGAGCTGCGGCCCTACCAGAAGGAGGCCGCCGAGAGCTTCCACGCGGGCGGGTCCGGCGTGGTGGTGCTGCCGTGCGGCGCGGGCAAGACCGTGGTCGGCGCGGCGGCGATGGCGCTGGCGGGGGCGACCACGCTGATCCTGGTGACCAACACCGTCTCGGTGCACCAGTGGCGGACGGAGCTGCTGCGGCGCACCACGCTCACCGAGGACGAGATCGGCGAGTACTCGGGCAGCCGCAAGGAGATCCGCCCGGTCACCATCGCCACCTACCAGGTGATGGCGGCGCGCCGCAAGGGCGTGTACACGCACCTGGAGCTGTTCGAGGCCCGCGACTGGGGGCTGGTGGTCTACGACGAGGTCCACCTGCTGCCCGCACCGATCTTCCGGATGACCGCCGACCTCCAGGCGCGCCGCCGCCTGGGGCTGACCGCGACCCTGGTGCGCGAGGACGGCCGGGAGGGCGACGTGTTCTCCCTGATCGGCCCCAAGCGCTACGACGCCCCCTGGAAGGACATGGAGAACCAGGGGTGGATCGCCCCCGCGGACTGCGTGGAGGTCCGCGTGGACCTGTCGGAGTCCGAGCGGTTGGCGTACGCGACCGCCGAACCGGAGGACCGCTACCGCTTCTGCGCCTCCTCCGAGGCCAAGACCGCCGTGGTGCGCGCACTGGTGGAGCGGCACGCCGGCGACCAGGTGCTGGTGATCGGCTCCTACATCGACCAGCTGGACGAGCTCGGCGCGTCGCTGGACGCCCCGGTGATCAAGGGCGAGACGCGCAACAAGGAGCGTGAGCGCCTGTTCGACGCGTTCCGCGCCGGGGAGCTGCGGACCCTGGTGGTGTCCAAGGTCGCCAACTTCTCGATCGACCTGCCCGAGGCGGGCGTGGCCGTGCAGGTGTCGGGGTCGTTCGGGTCCCGGCAGGAGGAGGCGCAGCGGCTGGGCCGGGTGTTGCGGCCCAAGTCGGACGGGCGGGCCGCGCGCTTCTACGCCGTGGTGGCGCGCGACACCGTCGACCAGGACTACGCCGCGCACCGGCAGCGCTTCCTGGCCGAGCAGGGGTACGCGTACCGGATCATCGACGCCGCGGACGTCCTCGCGGGCGAGGAGATCTGAACCGGGTCAGAAGGAGGGCAGTCCGCCCATCACGTACGTGCCCGCGGCGATGCCCCAGGCGACCAGCGAGTAGCTGAGGACCCGCGTGCGCAGTGCGCTGTCGTCGCGGATCCCCGGAGCGGCGAAGGCGGCGGCGAGGAGGGCCAGGCCGAGGAGCGCCGGGACCGCGGAGGCCAGTGCGAACAGCTGGGTCTGTGCGGCGCACGCGGCGTAGCCCGGGGATCCCGGATCACCACAGAACACGTCGTACCCCGATCGGAACTCGTGTGGACGGTACCCCCAGACCGTACCGTTTCGGCGGGAGGCGGCCCGCCACGGCTGCGCTGCGTGCACCTCCCGTCCACACTCCGGCGCACCACCCTTTACACGGAGCGGACCGGCGTCCAATGATGGGGGGCGACACCCCCCCATGGAGGCCCCCATGACCGACCAGCGCCGCACCGGCTTCTCCTCCCTCCGCGACGGAGGCCTGAACTGGGACTCCCTCCCGCTCAGGCTGTTCGCCAAGGGCAACGCGAAATTCTGGAACCCCGCCGACATCGACCTCGGCCGCGACGCCGAGGACTGGGAGGCGCTCGACGAGAACGTGCGGAAGCGGATCCTGCGCCTGTGCGCCCTCTTCGCCGCGGGCGAGGAGGCCGTCACCGAGGACCTCCAGCCCTTCCTGCGGGCGATGGCGGCCGAGGGCCGGCTCGGCGACGAGATGTACCTGACCCAGTTCGCCTTCGAGGAGGCCCGCCACGTACAGGCGTTCCGGCTGTGGCTGGACGCCGTGGGCGTCCGGGACGACCTGCACTCGTACGTGGACTCCAACCCCGGCTACCGGGCGCTGTTCTACGAGGAGCTGCCCCGGTCCCTGGAAGCGCTCCTGGAGGACCCGGGCCCGCGCAACCAGGTGCGCGCCTCGGTCACCTACAACCACGTCATCGAGGGCTCCCTCGCGCTGACGGGCTACCACGCCTGGAACCACATCTGCACGTCTCGGGGCATCTTCCCGGGCATGCGCAGGATCATCGCCCACATCGCCGACGACGAGCGCCGCCACATGGCCTGGGGAACGTTCACCTGCCGCCGCCACGTCGCCGCCGACGACTCCCTCTGGGACACGGTGCAGGAGCGGCTGGAGGAACTGCTGCCGCACGTGACGGCCACGGTCGAGGTGGGGGAGGCCGTCGCGGAGGCCACCCCCGAGACCATGCGCTACGAGCTGACGCCGGGAGAGCTGGTCGACTACGCGGGGGACCGCGCGCTGCGCCGCCTGGGCGCGATCGGGTCCGCGCGCGGTGTGCCCGTGGCCCGGATCGACCTGGACACCTCCCCCGAGGAGCTGGAGGAGGAGTTCGGCGAGGAGGACCGCGCGTCGCTGGAGGGGGTGGCGGGGCGCAGCTAGGCCCTGTTTCTCGGATCGTCTCGGGCTGCACGGCCGCCAGGCGCCCCCTTGCCGCGTCGGAGAGCTTGCGAAGCCCGCCAGGCTGAGCGGCGCTCTCCGCCTTGCACGGGAACGCCTGGCCGGCCGTTCGCCGGGGGATCGGCTCCGCCGATACGGCGAGAGCATCCAAAAAACAGGACCGAGGTGTACGGGCCGGGGCGGAAGGCATCGGCCCTCCGCCCCGGTCCGGTTCGCGGAAACGGCGGATCAGCTACCGGAGCAGGTCGGCTCCGGGACGCCGTTGGTACCGCTGTGGTTGGCGGTGAAGCCGAACTCGGTGCTCTGCCCCGCGGCGAGCCCGCCGCTCCAGGCGTTGCTGCGCGCGGTGACCCGGGAGCCGCTGGTGGAGACCTCGGCGTTCCACGCGTTGGTGATCACCTGGCCGTTCGGGAAGGTCCACTCGACGGTCCAGGAGTCGAGGTCGGTGCCGGCCGTGACCTCCACCGCACCCTGGAATCCGCTGCCCCAGTCGTTGACGACCCGGTACACGGCCTCGCAGTCGCCGTCGCCCGGCTCCCCCGGTTCCCCGGGCTCACCCGGTTCGCCCGGCTCCTCCGGCTCGCCGGGACCCGGCTGGTCGGGGGCGTCGACCGCCATCTGGTACGCCAGCTCGGGGATGAACTGGCCCGCCCGTCCGGCGCAGCCGTCCGCCTCGCCCGGCAGCTTGACCCACAGGAAGGCGTCGATGGCGGGGTTTCCGGTGTCGGTGGTGCTGGGGGTGCCGATCATCCGCCCGGAGGGGTCGCACCACTCGTCGTCGGGAGAGGGCCCGTTGCCGTTGCGGCTGGTGTCGATGACGGCCTTGAGGCCGGGCACGCCGGTGGCGGCGATGGTCGCCTCGGCGAAGGCGACCTCGTCGGCGGTCCAGCGGTAGTTGGAGGTGTTGGTGGACACCCCGTGCGCGCTGTCGGCGATGTCGGCGCCGTGGAGCAGTCCGGCCGCCTCGCTCGGGGTGAGCCACGCGGAGTGGCCGATGTCAAAGTACACGCGCGCCTGGGAGGACCCGGCCATGAGCGCCTTGCCCGCGTAGGCCATCGAGTCCAGGAGGGCCTGGCGGTCGGAGGCGCTGCTGCAGTTGCTCACCAGCGGCAGGGCGTCGGGCTCCACCACGATGGTGGCGGGCCGCCCCTGGAGCCCGGCGGCGAACTCGTCGATCCACGCGCGGTAGGCGTCGTGGCCGGGAGCGCCTCCGCCGCTGTGGTTCCCGCAGTCGCGGCCGGGAATGTTGTAGACCACCATGATCGGGATCTGCCCCTCGGCGGCGGCCGCCGCGGTCAGGGCGGACACCTCGCCGCGGATCTCGGAGGGGTTGTGCTGGGTGAACCAGTTGCCCTGGCCGACGGAGGCGATCTTGTCGCGGATGACGCCGGCGCGGTGGTCGCCGGGGTTCTCCTGGACCCACTGGGCGGAGGCCATGTCGGGGTTGACGTAGAACTCGGATTCCGCGGCGGAGGCGGGGAGCACGGTGAGGGCCACCGTTCCCGTCGCCAGTGCCGCGACAAGCCCGGTGAAGGCCCCCAGGACCTTGCGTGTGCGGGAAGTGCGGGACATGCGCTGTTCCTTGGTCGATGTGTGTGCTTCGGACGGCCCCCACCGTCTGGGAGCGCTCCCAGTCACAGCGGACTGTAACCCGGCGGCGACACTCCGCCCAGAGGGGTCGGCGCTTGCGTTTCCCAATGGTTATCTTTCCGCCCCCGCTCCGCACGCGCGTAGGGTGGGAGCATGCCGCAGTCCTCCGCCCCCTCCGTGATCGACGCCCTGGTCTGGGTGCACGTCCGCGACGGCAGGGTGCTGTGCGTCCTCCCCGAGCGGTCCGACCTCCTGTACTCCCCCGGCGGCAAGCGCGAGCCCGGGGAGAGCGACGAGGAGGGCGTGGCCCGCGAGGCCCTGGAGGAGGTCGGTGTCCGGCTCGTCCCGGGCACCTTCCGCCTGGTCACCGTGTTCGAGGAAGCCGCGCACGGCCGCCCGCCCGGCACCCTGGTGCGCATGACCTGCTACACCGCCGACCACGAGGGCGAGCCCGCGGCCTCCGCCGAGATCCGCGAGCTCGCCTGGATCTCCCACGGGGAGCGCCACCGCTGCGCACCCGCCACCCGCCGCCTCGTCGAGATCCTCCACGAGCGGGGCATGGTCAGCTGACCGGGTCGGGCACGCGCGCGCCCCAGTCGCCCTCGGCTCGGGTGAGCAGCACGGTCACCAGCACACCGAACACGAAGGGGCCGAGGAACGCCCCCGCCATCAGCAGCTCCTGGCTTCCCCCGACCGTGAACAGCTCTCCGGCCAGCAGCGCCTGCGCCGCGGTCTGGAAGACCGTGTGGAAGCCCACGCAGGCCCACACGTTCCCGGTGACCAGCCGGATGCATCCGAGGACCACACCCATGCCGAGGAACAGCGGAAGCCGCTCGGGCAGGACCTCCCACCCGGCCGTGGGGACCCACAGGACGAGGCCGAAGACGGTGAACAGCGCGGCCTGGGCGAGGACGGTGAGCCAACCGGACAGGACGGTGTTGAGGTTGCGGTACAGGTAGCCGCGGAAGATCAGCTCCTCGGGCAGGGCCTCGAACAGCAGCACCAGGACCGCCAGCACGGCCAGCCCCGCCGCGGTTCCGGCGGCGGACCGCTCGGGAACGACGGCCACCCACCCCGGCACCAGGACCAGCGCGAGCCCCGCCGCTCCGGGCAGCAGCCAGGAGACCGCGCCCACCAGGAACGGACGCCATCCGCGGCGCGGTCCGGTGAGGCGGAGCCCGCTCCACGGCCGCCGGTCGAGGTACCGGCGTGCCAGCCACACCATGGGAACGGCGAGGGCGCACACCACCAGGGCGTTGACCCAGTGCCGCGGTCCGCCCTGCGGACCTTCGGGAAGCAGTTCGCCGATCCGGGCCATCAGCTGCCAGATCAGCACGGACGCCGCCATGACGGCGGCGATCCGCAGGAGGAGGTGGGGCCTGCGTTCGTCCACGGGGGTGTCTCCGTTCGGGGGGGTGTGCCCCCAGGCCTTCCCCCGGCAGCGCCGTCCTCACTCGGGGAAGGCCCTGAATCGACCCTGAACCGGGCCCGTACCGCCCCCGACCGGGCCCGGCGCGGAAAAACCGGTGGCCGCCGCGGTGTTCCCGCGGTTAAGGTCCCCGTACTGTGCGCAGCCTTCCACAGCCTCCGGGCGAACCCGACTCCCGTTCGGCCGACCGCTACCTGCTCTGGCTCGCCCGGCGCGAGTGGCGGTCCCTGCTGTGGGCGAGCCTTCTCCTGGGCACCTACACCGTCGGCACCGTCCTGCTCTCCGCCTCCGTCGGCGCCGCCCTGGACGCGGGGATCGGCGACCCTCGCTCCCTCCTCACCTGGTTCGGGATCCTGACCGCGCTGATCGCGGTCGGTACCGCCATCACCCCGGTCCTGCATCGCGCCACCTGCTTCAACTGGTACGCCTCCGCGTACCGGACCGTCCAGGTGGTCACCCGCCGCTCGGTGGACCTCGGGCCGACCCTGACCCGGCGCCTGCCCTCGGGCGAGGTCGTCGCGGTCGGCACGGAGGACATCGACCAGGTCGCCGCCCTCTACGAGGACGCCGTCTTCGGTGCGGCCGGAATCGCCGGCACCGTCGCGGCCGGCGCGTTCATGCTCACCGCGCACACCGACCTCGGGCTGGTCGTGCTCGTCGCGGTCCCCCTCATCATGCTGGGCGTCGTGCCCGTGCTGCGTCCCCTCGCGCGCCGCCAGGACCACCAGCGCACCCGGCAGGCGGAACTCACCACACGGGCCACCGACCTGGTGGCGGGGCTGCGCGTCCTGCGGGGCGTGGGCGGCGAGCACGCCGTCGGCGAGCGCTACCGCGCCGAGTCCCAGTACGTGCGCGCCGCCGGGGTGCGGGTCGGCTGGATGGACGCGGCGCTGAGCGCCCTGCGCGAGCTGTATCCGGGGCTGCTGCTGATCGGCATCGTCTGGTACGGCGCCCGGCTCGCCCTCGCCGGGGAGATCACCGTGGGGCAGCTCGTCGCGTTCTACGGCTACACCCTCAACCTCGCCGCGGCCGTGCGCCACCTCATGTACTTCACGTCCCGCTACATCTCGGCGCGGGTCGCGGCGGGACGCGTGGTGCGGATCCTGGGGCTGGTCCACGACCTGCCCGACCCCGACGAGCCCGCCGAGGCTCCCGCGGGCCTCTGCGGCCTGAGCGATCCGGCCGGCGGGGTGAGCGCCCCCGCCGGGCTGGTCACCGGTGTGGTGTGCGCCGACCCGGCGGACGCGACCGCGACCGCCGACCGCCTGGGCCGCTACCGCGACGGGGACACCCTGCTGGTCGACGGCGCCGGGCACGCCGTGCACCTGCGCGACCTGCCGCTGCGCGAGGTGCGCCGCCGCGTCCTGGTGGCCGACAACACCGCCCACCTGTTCTCCGGTCCGCTGCGCGAGGAGCTCTCCCCGGACGGCGGCCTGTCCGAGGAGCGCCTGGCCGAGGTGGTGCACGCGGCCGCGGCCGAGGACGTCGTCCGCCGCTCCCCCGAGGGGTGGGACGCGGTGCTCACCGAGCGCGGGCGCGAGTACTCCGGCGGTCAGCAGCAGCGCCTGCGCCTGGCCCGGGCGCTCGCGCTGGACCCCGAGATCCTGGTGCTGGTCGAACCGGCCTCCGCGGTGGACGCCCACTCCGAGGCCGCCGTCGCCGAGCGCCTGGCCGCCGAGCGCGCGGGCCGCACCACCGTCCTGCTCACCACCAGCCCGCTGCTGCTGGACCGGACCGACCGGGTGCAGTTCGTCGAGGGCGGCCGGGTGGTCGCCGAGGGCACCCACCGCGAACTCCTGGCCACCGTGCCGCGCTACGCGGAGACCGTCCTGCGCACCGCTTTCGACGAGGAGGGGCCATGATCCCGGCCACCGAGGACGCCGCCCGGCTGCCGATCGCCTCCGGGGAGACGGTCCTGCGGCGGCTGCGGCGGATCGGCCGCAGGCACGGAGCCGCGCTGACCGGGGTCGTCGCCCTCTACGGGGTCGCCGCGCTGGCCGCCCTCGTGCCCCCGTGGATGCTCGGGCGGATCGTCGACGCCGTCCGCGCGGGTGCGGAGCCCGGCCGTGTCGACACGGCGGCGGCGCTGGTCGTGGCCGCCCTGGTCGTCCACGCCGTGTTCACCCTCCTGTCCGTGGCGCTGTCGGTCCGCTTCGGTGAGGGGGTGCTGGCCGAGCTGCGCGAGGGCTTCGTCCGCGCGGTGCTGCACCTGCCGGTGGGCACCGTGGAGCGCGCGGGGACGGGGGACCTGGTGGCCCGTGCCGGGCGCGACATCGGCCACCTGAGCCACACCGTGCGCGAGTCCGTGCCGGTCATGGTGGTGAGCGGGGTGACGGTGGCCGTCTTCCTCGGCGCGATCGGCGTGCTGCACCCCGCCCTGCTCCTGGCCTGGGTCCCGTCGGCCGCGCTCATCTGGTTCTCCACCCGCTGGTACGTGCGGCGGGCCCCCGACGGGTACCTCCGCGAGCTGAACACCTACTCCGACCTGACCCAGGGCGTCACCGACACCGTGGAGGGGGCCCGCACCCTGGAGGCGCTCGGCCGCCAGGACCGCCAGGTGGCGCGCACCGACGAGCGGGTGCGCCGCGCCTACCTCGCCGAGCGCTACACGCTGTGGCTGCGCTGCGCGTGGTACCCGAACCTGGATTTCGCGTACATGTTCCCGGTCGCGGCCACCCTCCTGGCCGGAGGGGTCCTGTACGCCCGGGACGCCCTGTCCGCCGGGGAGGTCGCCACGGCGGTGTTCCTGGCCGTGCAGCTCTCCGGTCCCCTGGAGCACCTGATCGACGAGGTGGACAGCCTCATGCAGGGCTACACCAGCCTGCGCCGCCTGCTCGGTGTGGAGCTGGCCGAGGAGGAGACGGGGCCGCCCGCCGCTGGCGGAGGCCCTCCCGGGAGGGTGGAGATCGAGGGTGTCCGCTTCGGTTACACCGGTGCCGAGGTCCTGCACGGGATCGACCTGGTCCTGCGTCCGGGTGAGCGGCTGGCGGTCGTGGGGCCCAGCGGTGCGGGCAAGTCGACCCTGGGCAAGCTGGTCGCGGGCATCCACGCGCCCGATGCGGGGACGATCCGGGTCGGCGGCGCCGACATGGCCGCCCTGCCCCCGCGCGCACGCCGGGAAAAGGTGATTCTGCTGAGCCAGGAGAGTCACGTCTTCCGGGGGACGGTCGCGGAGAACCTGGCTCTGGCCCTGGACAGGACCGAGGCCGACCCCGCCCTCCTGTGGAAGGCCCTGGCCGCCGTGGGGGCCGAGGAGTGGGTGCGCGCCCTGCCCGAGGGGCTGGACACCCGGGTCGGCTCGGGCAACCGTGACCTGGACCCGGCCCACGTGCAGCAGCTCGCCCTGGCCCGCGTGGTGCTGGCCGACCCCGAGGTCCTGGTGCTGGACGAGGCGACGTCGCTGATGGACCCGCGTTCGGCCCGCCGCCTGGAGCGCTCCCTGTCGGGTGTGCTCTCCGGCCGCACGGTCGTGGCCGTCGCCCACCGGCTGCACACCGCCCACGGCGCCGACCGGATCGCCGTGGTCGAGGAGGGCCGCGTCGTCGAGCTCGGTACCCACGCCGAGCTCCTCGCCCGCGGCGGTTCCTACGCCGCTCTCTGGCATGCCTGGCACGGCGACACCTGACCCCGGAAAGGCGAAACCGGGCGGCTCACGGGGAGCCGCCCGGTCGTCGCGGGCGAGGTCGCGTACCGGACCTCGGGCGAGGTGGACTAGAAGTCCATGCCGCCCATGCCACCGGTCGGGTCGGCGGCGCCGGCAGCCGGCTTCTCCGGCTTCTCGGCGATGACGGCCTCGGTGGTCAGGAACAGACCGGCGATGGAGGCCGCGTTCTGCAGGGCGGAGCGGGTGACCTTGGTCGGGTCGATGACGCCGTCCTTGAACAGGTCGGTGTACTCGCCGGTGGCGGCGTTGAGGCCGAAACCGGGCTCCAGGTTGCGGACCTTGTCGGCCACGACGCCGCCCTCGAGGCCGGCGTTCACGGCGATCTGCTTCAGCGGCTCGGCGATGGCGCGGCGGACGATGTCGGCACCGATGGCCTCGTCGCCCTCCAGCTCCAGCTTCTCGAACGCGGGGACGCTGGCCTGCAGCAGCGCGACACCACCACCGGGGAGGATGCCCTCCTCGACCGCGGCCTTGGCGTTGCGGACGGCGTCCTCGATGCGGTGCTTGCGCTCCTTGAGCTCCACCTCGGTGGCGGCACCGGCCTTGATGACGGCCACGCCGCCGGCCAGGCGCGCGAGGCGCTCCTGGAGCTTCTCGCGGTCGTAGTCGGAGTCGCTGCGCTCGATCTCGTTGCGGATCTCGTTGACGCGACCGGCGATGGCGGTGGCGTCACCGGCACCGTCGACGATGGTGGTCTCGTCCTTGGTGACGACGACCTTGCGGGCGCGGCCGAGCATGTCGAGCTCGGTGTTCTCCAGCTTGAGGCCGACCTCCTCGGTGATGACCTGGCCGCCGGTCAGGACGGCGATGTCGCCGAGCTGGGCCTTGCGGCGGTCACCGAAGCCCGGGGCCTTGACGGCGACGGACTTGAAGGTGCCGCGGATCTTGTTGACGACCAGGGTCTGGAGAGCGCCCTGCTCGACGTCCTCGGCGATGACCACCAGCGGGCGGCCGGCCTGGAGGACCTTCTCCACGACGGGGAGGAACTCGTTGTTGTTGGAGATCTTGGAGTTGGCGATGAGGATGTACGGGTCCTCGAGGACCGTCTCCATGCGCTCCAGGTCGGTGGCGAAGTAGGGCGAGATGTAGCCCTTGTCGAAGCGCATGCCCTCGGCGAGCTCGAGCTCCAGACCGAAGGTCTGGCCCTCCTCGACCGTGATGACGCCTTCCTTGCCGACCTTGTCCATGGCCTCGGCGATGGTCTCGCCGATCTGGGGGTCGCCGGCGGAGATCGAGGCGGTGGAGGCGATCTGCTCCTTGGTCTCGATGTCCTTGGAGAGGTTGCCCAGCTCCTCGCTGATGCGGGAGACGGCGGCGTCGATGCCGCGCTTGAGGCCGACCGGGTTGGCGCCGGCGGCGACGTTGCGCAGGCCCTCGCGTACGAGCGCCTGGGCGAGCACGGTGGCGGTGGTGGTGCCGTCACCCGCGACGTCGTCGGTCTTCTTGGCGACCTCCTTGACCAGCTCGGCCCCGATCTTCTCCCACGGGTCCTCGAGCTCGATCTCCTTGGCGATGGAGACACCGTCGTTGGTGATCGTGGGGGCGCCCCACTTCTTCTCCAGGACGACGTTGCGGCCCTTGGGGCCGAGCGTGACCTTGACGGCGTCCGCGAGCTGGTTCATGCCGCGCTCGAGGCCGCGACGGGCCTCTTCGTCGAACGCGATCAGTTTGGCTGCCATTGGGTTATGTCCTCCCGTGACCGGGCGATACGCGAGTAGGACGAGGCGTGCGCCCGCGACGGACGACCACTGCGCCTCCGGCAACCCTGCTGCCGGGACAGCGGCCTCGCAGCCTCGATCCGGGTTTAGCACTCCGCCGAGGCGAGTGCTAACCCACGACCCTTTTTAGCACTCGCCCATGGAGAGTGCAAACGCCGTGGTGACGTTTTGTGGAGCACACATAACGCCATTTACCTGCACAAACAGCGCATATGGCCAAGCTTTCCGCGCTCAGCGGACAGGAAACGGCCCCCGGGAACGGCGAAGGGGCGGATGTCCTCGGACATCCGCCCCTTCCGCCTCTTCGGCTCAGCAGCCCCCGGCGACGGCGGGGATGATCGAGATCTGGGCCCCGTCGGCCACCGCGGTCTCCAGGCCCTTGTCGAAGCGGACGTCCTCGTCACCGACGTAGACGTTGACGAAGCGGCGCACCTTGCCGCTGTCGTCGAGGATGCGGGCGCGGATGCCCGGGTGGTTCGCCTCCAGGTCGTCGAGGACCTCGGCGAGGGTGGTGCCCTCGGCGCTGACCTCGGCGGCGTCACCGGTGTAGGTGCGCAGGATGGTGGGGACGCGGACACTGGCGCTCATGGGTGGTTCTCCTCTGCGGTACGGGCGGGAACAGGGGGCGGGGTGGACGCGTCAGGCGAGGCCCGCCGCGGTGAACGCCTCCAGGGACGGCGCGATGGTGGCCGTCGGTCCGGCGTCGACGGCGTTGAGCGTCTTGAGCCCGTCACCGGTGTTGAGGACGACCGTCTCGGCCTTCGGGTCGAGCCGGCCCTCGCGCACCAGCTTGCGGAGCACACCCGTGGTGACTCCGCCCGCCGTCTCGGCGAAGATGCCCTCGGTGCGGGCCAGGAGCTTGATCGCGTCGACCACCTCGGCGTCGCTCACGTGCTCCACCGACCCGCCGGTGCGGCGGGCGATGTCGAGCACGTAGGGACCGTCGGCCGGGTTGCCGATGGCCAGCGACTTGGCGATGGTGTCGGGCTTGACGGGCTGGATGACGTCGTGCCCCTGCTCCCAGGCCCGGGCGACCGGGGAGCAGCCGGTGGCCTGGGCCCCGAAGACCCGGTACGGCTTGTCCTCCACCAGCCCCGCCGCGATCAGCTCCTGGAAGCCCTTGTCGATCTTGGTCAGCTGGGACCCCGACGCGATCGGGACGACGATCTGGTCGGGCAGGCGCCAGCCGAGCTGCTCGGCGATCTCGTAGGCGAGCGTCTTGGAGCCCTCGCCGTAGTAGGGGCGCAGGTTGACGTTGACGAAGCCCCAGCCCTCACCCTCCGGGGAGCCGATGAGCTCGGAGCAGAAGCGGTTGACGTCGTCGTAGTTGCCGTCGAGCGCCACGACCTTGCCGCCGTAGACGGCGGCCATGACGACCTTGGCCTCTTCGAGCCCTGCGGGGATGAACACGCAGGAGTCGAACCCGGCCCGGGCCGCGGCGGCGCCGACCGCGCCGGCCAGGTTGCCCGTGGAGGAGCAGGACAGGGTGGTGAAGCCGAAGGTGCGGGCGGCCTCGACCGCGATGGCGACCACGCGGTCCTTGAAGGAGTGGGTGGGGTTGCCGGAGTCGTCCTTGACGTGCAGGGAGTCCAGGCCGAGCTCCGCGGCGAGGCGGTCGGCGCGGATCAGGGGGGTGAGGCCGGGGCTCATGTTGGGCAGCTCGGCCACGTTGTCCGGGACGGGCAGCAGGGAGCGGTAGCGCCAGATGCTCTTGGGTCCGCTCTCGATCTCGGCGCGGGTGACGGTGCCGAAGTCGTAGGCCACCTCGAGGGGGCCGAAGCAGAACTCGCAGGCGAACCGGGGGGTGAGTTCGTAGCGCTCGCCGCACTCGCGACAGGAGAGCGCGGTCGCGGGGCCGAAGGAGCGGACGGAGGTGGGTTCGGTGGCGGCAATCGCCATGGCGAGGCGTCTCCCCTCATCTTTCCTGGCGGGCGCTCTGCCCCCAGGCCGGAGTTGGCACCTGTCCCAGCAGCCCCGCGACGTCCGCGGGTATCACATGCTGAGATGGTTGCCGGGGCTTCGCAGGGCCGGTCCCTCCACCCCTCTGGATGAGCAATATGAAGTTTTCGGCGGTGACCTCCGGTGTCCCGGTCGGTTCGCAAGGTCACTGTAACGGACATGCCGCCCGGTTTTCCATGGACGGTGACCCGGGTAACACCATTTCTCCCACATGGTGAGACGCGGCGGGGGGCCGCCTCCTCGCGTACGCGGCCCCGTCCGGGTGCGCCGCGTCACGCCTTCCCCTGCCGGGGAGGGGTTTGGAGCCGGTGCGCTCTGGCGAGAGATAGGGGTGTGCGCCCTCGCGTGTCGCCGACCGCCCCGAAGGCGGCGAACCGGGACACACCCTGCCCGCGGGCCCACGACCAGCCATGACATCCTACCTGCGGCCACCGGATCGGGCCCGGGCCCGTACCCTCGCACCGACCCCCGTTCCGCTTCCGCAGCTTCGAGAGGACGACCACCGTGGACAAGGCGCAGATCCTCATCGCCTCCAACAGAGGACCCGTGTCCTTCTCTACCGCCGACGACGGCTCCCTGGAGCCCCGGCGGGGAGGAGGCGGACTCGTCTCGGGCATGATGTCGGTCGCCGGTGAGATCGACAGCATCTGGGTGTGCGCCGCCCTGTCCGACGCCGACCGGCGGGCCGCCGCGGAGGCTCCCGGTGCGCGCCTGGACCGCAGCCACGACCTCGACGGCATGCGCGTCCACATGCTGGACATCCCGGCGGAGACCTTCCGGGACGCCTACACCGGGGTGGCCAACTCGACCCTGTGGTTCGTGCAGCACATGCTCTACGACACCCCGAACAAGCCGTCCTTCGGCACGGAGTTCCGGCGCACGTGGGAGGGCTACACCGCCTACAACGAGGCGTTCGCCGAAGCCCTCCTGAGCGGCGCGGCCGAGGGCGCCAAGGTGGCCGTGCAGGACTACCACCTGGCACTCGTGCCGCGCATCCTCCGCACCCGCCGTCCCGACCTGCGCATCGCCCACTTCTCGCACACCCCGTGGGCACCGCCGGAGTACTTCCGGATGCTGCCCGACGACATCGCCCGGGAGCTGCTCTCGGGCATGCTCGGAGCCGACCACCTGGGCTTCCTGAGCCCCCGCTGGGCCGATGCCTTCCTGCGTTGCTGCCACGAGATCCTGCGCGCGGACGTCGACTTCCGGCGGCGCACGGTCGAGTACGGCAGCCGCGTGGTCGAGGTCGGCGTGCACGCGCTCGGCGCCGACGAGGAGAGCCTGCGGGAGAGCGCCTCCGACCCGCTGGTGGAGGTGCGCCGCGCCACGCTGCAGGAGGCCGTGGGCGACACGAGGCTGATCGTGCGGGTCGACCGCACCGAGCTGTCCAAGAACATCGTGCGGGGCCTGGAGGCCTACCGGGAGCTGCTGCGCACCCGTCCCGAGTGGCGCGGCCGGGTGACCCACCTGGCGTTCGCCTACCCGAGCCGGGGCGACGTGCCGGAGTACCGGGAGTACACGGACTCGGTGCTGCGGACCGCCAAGGAGATCAACGAGGAGTTCGCCACCGCCGAGTGGACGCCGCTGATCCTGGAGGTCAACGACGACTACCCGCGCTCGCTGGCCTCGTTCCAGCTGGCGGACGTACTGCTGGTCAACCCGATCCGCGACGGGATGAACCTCGTGGCCAAGGAGGGGCCGGTCCTGTCCGAGCGCGACTCGGTGCTGGTGCTCTCGCGCGAGGCGGGCGCGGCCGACGAGCTGGGCAAGCACGCGCTGCTGGTCAACCCCTACGACACCGTGGAGACCGCGGAGGCGCTGCACCGGGCCCTGTCCATGCCGGCCGAGGAGCGCAGGCGGCGCCGGGAGCGCCTGGCCGAGGCCGCGGTGGCGCTGCCGCCGCGCCGGTGGTTCCAGGACCAGCTGCGTTCCCTGGGCTGAGGCGCGGGGGCGCGTCCGGCGGACGCGCCCCCGGATACCCCCGCGGGGCCCGGGAGCGCACGGAAACGGGAAATGCGCGCTCAGGCGCGGGTTTTCTCCGCCTCCGCCAGGATCTGAAGAACGATTTCGGACTTGGAATCTGAATAGTCCTGAATTCTCTCCCACGTGCGGCGGGACAGTTCGCGCTTGACCGCCGCGTAGCGTTCCCGCGCGCCGGCGTCGGCGGCGAGGCGGTCGCGGAAGCGGCGCATCCGCTCGGCCTCCTCGCACCCCCGGCTGAACACGTGGAGGTTGATGTTGACCTCGCGGCCCTTGAACACGCGGTGCTCGTACCAGTCGGGTTCCCGGATGACGAGGGAGTATCCGGCGGCCTCCAGGTCGGGCAGGTAGGAGGCCTCGTCGGCGGAGTCGGCGACGAGAAGCAGCAGGTCGACGCAGGGTTTGGCGGGCATGCCGGGCACCGCGGTGGAGCCGACGTGCTCGAAGAGCAGGACCCGGTCGCCCAGGGCGCCGCGGACCCGGGCGGCCTCGCGCTCGAAGAGGTAGGGCCACTTGGGGTCGTAGTCGGAGATGTGGACGCGCCCCTCGACGAGGTTGCGGTGCTCGGGCGCGATCTCGGCCCGGGGTCCGCCTCGCGAGGGCAGGGAAGAGGTCGTGAGGGCTGCCATTCCTCAAAGATTTACCTCTTGCCCTGAAGAGTCAAGAGTTTTCGTCGTTGCTTACATATGCACGTGCTCAAGGGGAGGAAATCCCCGAGAAAACCTACGGAGAGTCGCGTGACCGATGCGCGGCGCACAGTGGCGCGATGCGCCGGTTCCGCTCTCCGCCGGTCCTCGCCGCGGCCTCCCCGACTCAGCGCTTGCGGCGCCGGCCGCCCTTGCGGCGGGTGGCCGGCGGCGCGGTGGCCGCGCGCTCCCGGGCGATCTCGGCCTCCTCCAGCTCGCGCTCGGCCTGCACCCCGTAGGGGTCCTTGGTGGAGCGGCGCACCCACAGGACCACCATGGCGATGCCGAGGACCAGGACCGCGCCGATCACCAGGAGCCAGACCCAGACCGGGACCGGGGCGTCCTGCTCCTCCCGGTTCTCGAGGATTCCGTCGACGAGCTGCGTGTTCTGCGCGGCGCCCTCCGCCTGGGCCTGCGCCGTGGGCAGGTGCAGGCTCGGCAGACCGTCCGTCCCCTGCTGGGCGCCGTCGACCAGTGCGGACCGGATCTGGTCGGGGAAGAGCTGCGGGTAGGCGGCGCGCAGCAGCGCCGCGGCACCCGCGGCCATCGCCGCCGCGTACTCGGCCCCGGTGACCTCCTCCTGGCCCAGGTCCGGTCCGGCCGCGACGAGGTCGGCGCCCGGGGCGAGCAGGTCGATCTCCTCCGCGTCCGGCGAGCCGTCGACCAGCTCGCCGTTCTCGTCGACGCCGCCGACGGCGAGCACGTCCGGGTACTCCTCGCCGCCCGCCGGGCCCACCACGAGGATTCCCGCGTCGGCCGCGTCGCGTGTGGCGTTGGTGAGGTTGACCGAGCCGTCGGTCTCGGGCAGCAGGATGACCTGCACGTCGCTGTCGATCGCCCGGCGGATCGCCGAGGGGAGGCTCTTGTCGGTGGGCAGGACCAGGAGTTCCGCCCTCGGGGCGACGCCCAGCACACCGGCGTCGGCGTCGAACCCGTGGCCGTGGCCCGCGACCAGGGAGGCCGCTGCGGTGCCGGTCTCCGTGTCGCCGTCCGACCCGAACTCGGTGTCGACGGTGACGTTGCCGTCCACGTCGGGGTGCTCCTCGTCGACGGCGAACCCCGGCATTCCCACCGTGACGCCCTGGCCCTGGGTCTCCTCCCACAGCTGCTGGGTGTCGATGGACTGCAGACCCCACTGCTCGGGGCGGAAGTCGGGGACCGGGTCGGCCGCGGCCGGGGCCGCGGCCAGGAAGAGGACGGCGGCCACGCCGGTCGCGACGGTCCTGGCGGGTTTCCTGTTGTGGCTGTTGCCCCAGAGCACGGCAGGCTCCCTCGAATGTTGCTCTTCGGACCGTCTCGATTGTCTCACGAGCACAGGATCATGCCCGGGACAAGTGGCCTGGGGGCAGGAAAGGCAACTGTATCCCCCGTGCCAGTCATGGGTTTTCCGCGCCGCGCCCGGCATGTCGGGTCGCTAGCATGAGTCGGTCCGATCCGGACAAACCAATTTCCCGTTCAGGGGGTGTCCCATGCCGAATGTCGGTCCGTCCGAGGACGGGCGGTCGGCCCTCGCCGAACGCGATCAGCGGATCCTCGCCTTCGAGCGCCAGTGGTGGAAGTTCGAGGGTTCCAAGGAACAGGCCATCCGAGACGAGTTCGGCTTCTCCGCCACTCGCTACTACCAGCTGCTCAACGGGTTGGTCGACCGCCCCGAGGCGCTCGCCTTCGACCCCATGACCGTCAAGAGGCTGCGCCGGCTGCGCGCCGACCGCAGGCGCCAGCGCAACGCGCGCCGTCTGGGCATCCGGCTCTGAGGGCCCCTGCCCGCGGAGCACCCGCCGGGGCCGCCCGGCCGGGAGGGCCGGCGCGGAAACGGGCGGCCCTCCCGGAGCACGGAGGCGGGGCAGGGGGTAGAAGGCGGGTGAGACCCGATCCGGAAAGGTTCACCATGTCCCTGCCGCAACCGTCCACGGACACCGGGCGCACCGCGCTCGAAGCCTTGTTGGAGAAGCCCTCCGGGCTCCTCGCCGCCTTCGACTTCGACGGCACGCTGGCGCCCGTCGTCGAGGACCCCGAGGCCTCCGCGCCCTACCCGGGGATCGTCGAACAGCTCACCGACCTGGCCAGCCTCGTGGGCAACGTCGCGGTCGTCACCGGCCGCCCCGCCGCCACCGCCGTCCGGCTGGGCGGACTGGAGCGGGTGCCGGGAATCACCGTGCTCGGCCACTACGGCGCCGAGCGCTGGGTGGACGGCCGCCTCCTGGCCGCCGACCCGCCGCCCGGGGTCTCCCTGGTCCGCCAGGAGCTGCCGGGCCTGCTGGAGCGCACCGGGGCCCCGGAGGGCACCTGGATCGAGGACAAGGGCCGCTCACTGGCCGTGCACACGCGGCGCGCCGCCGAGCCCGAGGCCGCCCTGGCGATGCTGATCCCCCACCTGTCGGAACTGGCCGAGCGGGCCGACCTCCAGCTCGAACCGGGGCGCCTGGTCATGGAGATCCGGCCGTCGGGCGTGGACAAGGGCGAGGCGCTCACCGCCCTGGTCACCGAGCGGCAGGCGGACACCGTCCTCTTCGCCGGGGACGACCTGGGCGACCTGCCCGCCTTCGAGGCCGTCGCGCAGCTGCGCGAGCGGGGCGTGTCCGGCCTGTCCGTGTGCGTCCACTCCAGCGAGGTGGCCGTCCTGAGCGAGGTCACCGACCTGCTGGTGGAGGGGCCCGCCGGGCTCTCGGAGCTCCTCGGCTCGCTCATCGGCGCGATCCGCGCACAGCGGTCCTGAGACGGCCGTGCCCCGGCCCGGCGGGCCGGGGCACGGTCCCGCCGGCACCGCCTACTGGGCCGAGTCGTGCGCCTGCGGCGTGAGCGCCGACCGGGCCGCCTCGCGCAGGTCCACCAGCCCCGTCCGGTCGCGCCCGTGGTGCACCGCGTTGGTCAGCACCCCCACGTACCGGCCGCTGCCGGGATGGAGGAACAGGCTCGTCCCGGTGAACCCGTTGTGGTGGACGACCCCCTCGGAGGTGATCAGCCACCCCAGCCCCCGCCACAGACCCGACCCGGCGTCCACGTGGGGCTGCCAGCTCGCCCGCACGTAGGACGGTGTCATCGGGCCGCACCCGCCGTCGTGGATGCCCAGCACCGCCCGGGCGAAGGCACCCAGGTCGATCGCGGTCGTGAACACGCCGGCGTGCCCGGCCACCCCGCCCATCAGCGCGGCCGCCTCGTCGTGCACCACGCCCCACGCGGGCGCGGCCCCGGCCAGGCGGCTCTCGGTGGGGGCGACCCCCGGTGAGCGGGGCAGCGGGCCGTACGACGTGGAGCGCAGCCCCATCTCGTCCCACAGGTCGCCCGCCAGGCGGTCCAACCCGGTCCCGTACAGGCGCTCCATCAGCAGGCCGAGCACGATGAAGCCCCTGTCGATGTACCGGTAGCCGGGCTCCTCCAGCGGCTCGGAGAGGATCTCCTCCAGCAGATCGCGGCCGGAGCCCGCGTACGGCTCCAGCCAGGACACCGGGTTGAGCCTGCTCGTGTGGGTGAGGATCTGCCTCGTGGTCACCCCTCCGCCCGGCAGGCCGCCCACCGGCAGGTACTCCGCCAGGGGCGCGTCCAGGTCCAGCATCCCCTCGGCCACCGCCTGGCCGGCCAGCGGCCACGAGGCCATGACCTTGGTCAGGCTCGCCACGTCGTAGGCCGTGTCCGGTGCGGTGTCGGTCTCCCCGTCGATCCGGCCGACCGCGACGAACTCCCACATGCCTCCGCTCCCGATGACGGCGGTCCCGCCCGGCAGGCAGCCGGTCTCCACCATCACCTTCAGGACCCTTCGGATCTGCGTCCCGGTCTCGCTGAGCCAGTCACCATCGCGCACAACACGCCTCCCCCCGGTCGTCTACCTCGGCGGATACCCCGTTACCTCCTCCTTTTCACCCCCGTGGGAACACCCCGGCGCGAAACCCGTGCGGGCCGCGGCCGAACGGGGAGGCGGAGTACGCTGGCGCTGACCAGGCCCCTGAGGAGGACGATGAGCAGCCAGACACCCGCAGGCTTCCGCGGCGTCGCCGGAAACATCGGGATCAAGGACCCCAACGACGACTTCTTCGCGGTGGTGTCCGAGGTTCCCGCACACGTGTCCGCCGTGTTCACGCGGTCCCGGTTCGCCGGTCCCAGCGTGCTGCTCAGCCGGGAGGCCGCCGCCGACGGCAGCGCCCGCGGCGTCACCGTGATCGCCCGCAACGCCAACGTGGCCACGGGGCGTACGGGAGAGGACAACGCCCGGGAGCTGCAGGAGCGCGTGGCCCGCGCGGCGGGTGTGCGGCCCGACGAGATCCTCGTGGCCTCCACCGGTGTGATCGGCCGCCCCTACCCGATGGACAGGGTCCGCGCGCACCTGGACGCGCTGCCCGACGAGTTCCCACCGGCCGACCTGGAGCGGGCGGCGGCGGCGATGATGACCACCGACACCCACCCCAAGATCGCCTCGGCCCGTGTGGGCGACGCGGTCGTCACCGGTATCGCCAAGGGCGTCGGCATGATCGAGCCGGACATGGCGACCATGCTGGCGTGGTTCTTCACCGACGCCGAACTGGAGCAGCCGGTCCTGGACGCGGTGTTCCGCCGGGTGGTGGACCGCACCTTCAACGCGCTGAGCATCGACACCGACACCTCCACCAGCGACTCCGCGGCGATCTTCGCCAACGGCCTGGCGGGGCCGGTGGACGCGGCCGCCTTCGAGGAGGCCCTGTACGGGGTGGCGCTGCGGCTCGTGCGCATGATCGCCTCCGACGGCGAGGGCGCCGGCAAGCTCCTGGAGGTGCGCCTGACGGGGGCCCGCGACGACGCCCAGGCCAAGCGGGTCGCCAAGGCCGTCGTCAACTCGCCGCTGGTCAAGACCGCCGTCCACGGCGCCGACCCCAACTGGGGGCGCGTGGCGATGGCCGTGGGCAAGTGCTCCGACGAGACCGACATCCTCCCCGAGAAGGTGCGCATCCTCTTCGGCGACGTGGAGACCTACCCCGCCGAGGCCACCGACGAGGTCCTGGCCCGCGCCGCCGAGCACCTCAAGGGCGACGAGGTCGTCATCGGCGTCGACCTGGGCATCGCCGACGGCGCCTTCACCGTCTACGGCTGCGACCTGACCGACGGCTACATCCGCATCAACGCCGACTACACCACCTGATCCGCAGGAACACGGAACCGGCCCCGAGGCGATGTCCCCCGGCCGGGGGACCCCCGCGTCGACGTCCGGAACCGCACGGGGCGGGCGGGGCCCTGCCGGGCGGGGCAGGTCCTCGCCGCGATCGTGAGATCGAAGGAGGAATCGTGAGCACGGCAGACCACTACGCCTACCGTGTCCTCTGGTCGGCCGAGGACTCGGCCTATGTCGGTACCGTCGCCGAGCTGCCCTCCCTCTCGTGGATCGCCGACACCCGTTCCGAGGCGTTCGAGGGCATCCAGCAGCTGGCCGCCGACGTCGTCGCCGACATGGTCAGAAACGGTGAGCAGCCGCCCGAGGCCATCGCCGACCGCACCTTCTCGGGCAGGTTCCAGGTGCGTGTGCCGCCCGAGGTGCACCGGCAGCTCGCCCTCGAGGCGGCCGAGCAGAACGTGTCGCTCAACCGGCTCGTCTCCGCACGCCTGGCAGGCGTGTAGACCGTGCACGAAGGCGCCCCGCCGTGGTCGGCGGGGCGCCTTCGCCGGGTCACAGACGGACGATCTCGGGGTCCGCGGCGTCGCGCACCGCCTTGCGGGCGGCGGCCGCGCCGGGGGCGGCCAGGGCGAGCCCGGCCAGACGGGCGCACTCGTCGCGGGTGTGGCGGGCCAGCGCATGGCGCACGGCGGGCAGGGCGGGTGCGGCCATCGACAGGCTGGTCGCGCCCAGACCCACCAGGACCAGGGCGAGCAGCGGGTCGGCCGCGGCCTCGCCGCACACGCCCACCGGCCTGCCGTGGTGGAGCCCCGCCGCGCCCACCGTCCCCACCAGTGACAGCAGTGCCGGCTGCCACGGGTCGAGCAGGTCCGGCAGGGTGCCCAGGGTGCGGTCGGTGGCCATCGTGTACTGGGCGAGGTCGTTGGTGCCGATCGACACGAAGTCCACGCGCCGCATCAGGTGGTCGGCGAGCAGCGCGGCCCCGGGGACCTCCACCATCACGCCCACCTCTTCCAGCCCCGCCGCGCGCGCCAGCTCCGCGAAGCCGGCCGCCTCGTCGGGCGTGGACACCATCGGCGCCATCACGCGCACCCGCGCGCCCGTCTCCCGCGCCGCGGCGGCGATCGCCTTCAGCTGGTCGGTGAGCAGGCCCGGCCGCTCCCGCGCGGTCCGGTAGCCGCGCACGCCCAGCGCGGGGTTGTCCTCGCTGCCCGTGTCGACGAAGGCCAGCGGCTTGTCCGATCCGGCGTCCAGGGTCCGCACGGTGACCGTGCGCCCCTGGAAGGCGGTGAACAGCCGGGTGTAGGCGGAGGTCTGCTCGGCGACGGTCGGCGGCTGGGCCCGGTCCAGGAATAGGAACTCCGTGCGCATCAGCCCCACGCCCTCGCTGTCGTGCACGGCTGCGGCTCCGGGGTCGCCCTCGCCGATGTTGAGCAGCAGCTGCACCGGTTCCCCGTCGGCGGTGCGTCCGGGGCCGGTGGAGGAGGCGAGCAGGGCCTGCCGCCGCTCGGCGCGGCCGCGGATCCGCTCGGACTCCTCCGCGCCGGGTTCGGCGACGACCGTTCCCGCGTCGCCGTCGACCGCGACCTCGACGCCCTCCTGGAGGGAGCCTGCCGTCGCGCATCCCACGACCGCGGGGATGCCCAGGCCGCGGGCGAGGATGACGGTGTGGCTGGTGGGTCCTCCCTGACGGGTGACGATGGCGAGCACCCGTGACGGGTCGAGCCGGACCGTGTCCGCCGGGGCGAGGTCCTCGGCCACCAGCACGTGCGGGACACCGGGGTCGGGCAGCCCCGGCATGGGCAGGTCCAGCAGGACGGCCAGGGCGCGGTCCCGGATGTCAGCGAGGTCGGCGGCCCGTTCGGCCAGGTATCCGCCCGCGGCGAGCAGGAGTTCCTGGTAGGCGCCGCAGGCCGCGTGCACGGCCCAGGCCGCGGGCTCCCCGGCGCGGGCCCGTTCGCCCACCTGGCGGGCGAGTTCGGGGTCGCGGGCCATGAGCGCCTGGGCGCCGAGCACCGCCGCCGCGTCGCCCTCCAGGCCGGCGGCCTGCTCGTCGAGCCGCCGCGCCACCAGGTCGAGCGCCTCGCGGGCCGCGGCGGCCTCCGCGTCGGGGTCCCCGGCCGCGGGTCGGGTGTCGGGCAGCCTCGGCGGAGGTGCCATCCGCGCCACCGGGCCGACGGCCGCGCCGGGGGCGGCCGGAACGCCGGTGAGGCGGAAGGTTCCCGGTGTGAGGGGTTCGGTCTGCGCCATGGTCTCTCCGTGGGTCGGTGCTGACTCGCCGAAAGCCTTCCCGGGCCGGCCGGGGGGTACCCGGCCGGCGGCAGCGGGTCAGGGCTCGATGGTCACCTTGATCGCGGTGCCCGAGGCGACCGTCTCGATCGCCTTGTGCACGTCGGTCAGCGGCATGCGCTCGGTGATGAGGTCCGCCACCGGGACCTCTCCGCTCGCGATCAGCTCCAGGGCGCGCTTGTTGTGGTCGGGGCTGGACCCGTTGGCGCCGAAGATCGAGATCTCGCGGTAGTGCACCGCGTTCGAGTCGAGCTGGATGATCGGCGCGTCCTTGGGCAGGCCGCCGAAGAAGCTGATGCGGCCGCTGCGCGAGACCATCCGCAGTGCGTCCTCCTGCGCCTTCCCGGAGGCGGTGGCGGTGATGACGACGTCGGCGCCGCGCTCGCTGGTCAGGCGCAGCACCTCGGCGACGGGATCGGTCTCGTCGCCGCAGATCGCCGCGTCGGGGCGCACGACCTCGGCGGACATGTCCAGGCGGCCCCGGTTGAGGTCCACCAGGAACACCCGGGCCGCGCCCCGGGCCCGCGCCAGGCGGACGTGCAGGCATCCGATGGGGCCCGCCCCCATGACCACCACGGTGTCGCCCTCGCCGACCCCGGCGATCTCCTGGCCGTTGAGCACGCACGCCAGCGGTTCGGCGACGGAGGCCTCGGCGTAGTCGACGTTCTCGGGGATGCGGTTGACCCCGTCCACGGCCAGTACGGCCTCGGGCACGATCATGTACTCGGCGAAGCCGCCCTCGTAGTGGTAGCCCATGGAGGTCTGGCGCGAGCACACCGTGAACCGGCCGTCGGTGCACTCCGCGCAGCTGCCGCACGGGATGGCCGCGATGATCTGGACGCGGTCGCCCTCGGCCCAGCCCTCGACCCCGTCCCCGACCTCGACCACGCGGCCGGCGATCTCGTGGCCGATGACCCGGGGCGGGTCGATGTGGTGGTGTCCGTGGCGGGAGATCTTGACGTCGGTGCCGCAGGTGGAGCAGTTGACGACGGCGATCTTGAGCTCACCGGGTCCGGCGGTCGGCTCGGGGGCCTGCTCGAGTCGGATGTCACCGGGTGCGTAGAAGCGGGCGACGAGCATGTCGGGGCCTTTCGTGTTCGGTCCTGTCCGGGTTCTTCCGGACGGCCTGCGTGGGGTGGGGTGCGGGGAGGGCGGCCGGGGCGGGGGGCACCCCGGCCGCTGTCCGGACCAGGCCCTGTTTTTTGGATGCTCCCGCCGTAGCGGCGGAGCCGATCCTCCGGCGAACGGTCGGCCAGGTGTTCCCTTGCGAGGCGGGGAGCGCAGCTCAGCCTGGTGTGGCTTCGCAAGCTCTCCGACGCGGCAAGGGGGCGCCTGGCGGCCGTGCAGCCCGAGATGATCCGAAAAACAGGGCCTAGGCGGGCCCCTCCCGCTCAGGGGCGAGCAGCGCGACGACGTCCGAGGGGGAGGACGCGCCGCGCAGCCGTGCTGCCTTGTCCGGGTCTGTGAGGACTCCTGCCAGCGCGGTGAGCACCCCGAGGTGCTCCTCGCCGGAGGCTGCGATGCCGATGGCCACGTACACGGTGGATCCGCCCCAGTCGACCCCGTCGGGGAACTGGAGGACGGCCAGCGCGGTCCGTTTCACGAACTTCCGCGAGGGGTCGGTCCCGTGCGGGATGGCCACGCCCTCGCCGAGGAAGGTGGAGACGGAGGCCTCGCGCTCGTGCATGGCGGGCAGGTATCCGGGGTCGACCGCGCCGAGCTCCAGCAGGAGTTCTCCGCACTGGGAGACGGCGTCGGCCCGGTCGGCGGCGGTGCGGCCCAGGCGCACCGCCTCCTCGGTCAGGACCAGCGGGGCGGGCTCAGCCGGCAAGGGTCCCACCGTCCCGGATCGCCTGCTCCAGCCGGGCGAACGCGGGGTCGCCCAGGAACATCTGGAAGCCCACCACGACGGTGTCGGGCACCCGCTTGCGGGCGCGGTCGGCCAGACCGGTCTGGCACAGGACCACGTCCGCGTCCTGGGGAATGCGGTCGACCGGCGAGTGCTCGACGGTGACCCCGTAGCGGCTGAGGGTGCCCTTGAGCTGGGTGGTGAGCAGGACGCTGCTGCCCATCCCGGCGTCGCACGCGACGACGACCTTCTTGACGTCAGAGCCTTCGATGCTGTTCACGGACGGCCTCCTACTTGTCGGCGGTGGTGTCGGCGGTGGTGTCGGCCTCGGCTGCCGCCTTCTCCGCCTTGCGCTCCGCGCGGCCGAAGCCGAGCAGCGCCGAGGCGATGGCGAAGGAGACCAGCGTGGCCACGGTGACCCCGGCCAGGACCGGGAGGTGGCCCCCGGGCGGGGTGACGGCCATGAGGGCGATGATGCTGCCGGGCGAGGCCGCCGAGATCAGGCCGGCGTCCAGGACCATGAAGGTCGCCACGCCGGACATGCCGCCCCCGATGGCGGCGAGGATCAGCTTCGGCTGGGCGAGGATGTACGGGAAGTAGATCTCGTGGATCCCGCCGAAGAAGTGGATGACGATGGCGCCGGGCGCGGTGGCGCGGCTGACCTTGGGTCCGAAGAACATGCAGGCCAGCAGGATGCCCAGGCCGGGGCCGGGGTTGGTCTCGATGAGGAACTCGATGGCCCTGCCGTCGGCCAGGGCGCGCATCGTGCCCAGCGGGGTGAACACGCCGTGGTTGATGGCGTTGTTGAGGAAGAGCACCTTGGCGGGCTCGACGATGACCGACACCAGGGGCAGCAGGCTGTGGTCGATGAGGAACTGGACCCCGGTTCCCAGGGCCTCGGCGATCCTGCCCACGACGGGGCCGACCGCGTAGGCGCCCAGGATCGCCGCCAGCGCGGCGAGGATGCCCGCGCTGAAGTTGTTGACGAGCATCTCGAAGCCGGACTTGATCCGCGGCTGGACGAGCCGGTCGAAGTGCTTCATCAGGAACGCGGCGAGCGGTCCCATGACCATGGCGCCCAGGAACATGGGGATGTCGGCCGAGACGATCACACCCATGGCGGCGGCCGCACCGACCACGCCGCCGCGCTGCTCGTACACCAGCGTGCCGCCGGTGTAGGCGATGAGCAGGGGCAGCAGGTACTTGATCATCGGGTCGACGAGCTGGGCGAGGTACTCGTTGGGCAGCCAGCCGTCGGGGATGAACAGGGCGGTGACCAGGCCCCAGGCGATGAACGCGCCGATGTTGGGCATGACCATGCCGGCCAGGAATCCGCCGAAGCGCTGGATGGCGGAGCGCGTCGCGGTGAGCGCGCCGCCCTGTGTCGTGGACATGGGGACCTCCGGGGGGATGCGGCGGACGGTTGCCGCGCGGGTGGGAGAGAGGGGTTCGAAGGCCCGGGCGGGCGGCGGGTCGCCGGGCTGTGTGCCCCGCGCCGCCCGGGCGCCTGCGGTGTCAGACCACGCGGACCTCGGGTCCGGCCGCCTCCAGCTCGTCGGCGAGCCCGCCGGCGAGCCCCTGGTCGGTGATGACGAGGTCGAGGTCCTCGACCGAGGCGAACCGGGCGAAGTGGTCGTTGCCGACCTTGGTGTGGTCGGCGAGGAGGACGGCTCGCCGGGCCGAGGCGATCATGGTGCGCTTGACCTCGGCCTCCGCGGGGTCGGGGGTGGTGAGCCCCCGGTCCGCGGAGATACCGTTGGTGGCCATGAAGGCGACGTCCACGTAGGACTCGGCCAGCGACCGCAGCGCCCACGCGTCCACGGTCGCCTGCGTCCGGGTGCGCAGGCGGCCGCCGAGCAGCATCAGGTTGATGTTGGTGCGCGGCGTGAGCGTGAGGGCGATGGAGAGGGAGTTGGTGACGACGGTGAGCTCCCGGTCGGTGGGCAGCTGTTCGGCGAGGCGTCCGGTGGTGGAGCCGGCGTCGAGCAGGATGGCGCCCTCGTCGGGGAGTTCGCTCAGAGCCGCCTTGGCGATCCGCTCCTTCTCCTGGGTCATGACGGAGTCGCGCACGTTGAGCGTGGGCTCGAAGCCCAGGCGCTCCACGGGGATCGCGCCACCGTGGACCCTGCGCAGGACCCCGTGGCGTTCGAGCGCCGTGAGATCGCGCCGGATGGTCTCATAGGTGACGTCGAACTCCGCGGCGAGCCCCGTCACGTCGACCCGGCCGTCCCGGCGGGCGCGTTCGAGGATCGCCTTCTGGCGCTCTTCCGCGTACATGTTGGATCACCTGTGTTTCGATGTGGCTTTGAGTGAGTTTAGTCGTGTTGTCCAGGACACACAAGGGGTATCTCCCTCCAATATCCCAGGAAGTCCCACTGCAGCACACACGACCAGGCAAGATGTCCGCCCCCACCCCGGCGAGCAGCGGAAACCGGAGACCGCACACCCCCGCTCCCCCGGCGGCAACCCCCGGCGAAGACCCCGGGACGGAGAGCGACGATGTTGACACATCCAGGAGAACACACATAATCAAATACAGTCCAACATCCGGATCGGGCCGGGCGCAGCCACCTCGGAGAGGCACACATGATCCTGACCCTGACTCCCAACCCGAGCGTGGACCACACCCTGGAGGTGGATCGCCTCGTCCGAGGCGAGGTCCTCAGGGTGGGGTCCACCCATGCCCAGGCGGGAGGCAAGGGCGTCAACGTCGCCCGCGCCCTGCGCCGGGCCGGAGTCCCCGCCCGCGCGGTCCTTCCCGTGGGCGGAAGCGGCGGTGCCGAGCTCACGGCGCTCATGGGTGACCTGCCCTGTGTCGCCGTCCCCATCGAGGGGGAGACGCGCGCCAACGTCGCCGTCACCGAGTCCGACGGCACCACGACCAAGCTCAACGCCCCCGGCCCCAGCCTGACCCCCGCCGAGACCGACGCCCTCCTCGCCGCCCTGGAGGCCGAGCTGGCCCAGCGGCCCGCATGGGTGGTGGCGAGCGGCAGCCTGCCGGCGGGCGTCCCCGACGACCTCTACCTGCGCGTGGCCGAACTGGCCGACGCCCACGGGGTCCCGCTCGCCCTGGACACCTCCGGCAAGCCCCTGAGCGCGGCGGTCGAGGCGGGCTCGGTCGGCCTGCTCAAACCCAACCTGGAGGAGCTCTCCGAACTCACCGGGCGGGAGCTGTCCACCATCGGCGCGGTCACCGACGCGGCGCGCGAGATCCTCGCCCGGGGCAACGGCCGCGCCCTCGTGACCCTGGGCGGCCACGGGGCCGTGCTCGTGGAGCCCGACCGCACGTGGTGGGCGCGCGGGCCCCGGGTACGCACCCGCAGTACCGTGGGCGCGGGCGACTGCGCGCTCGCCGGCTTCCTGGCGTCGGGGCCGGACCCCGCCGACCGGCTGCGGCACGCCGTGGCCTGGGGAACCGCCGCCGTGTCCCTGCCGGGCACGGCCATCCCCTCCCCCGACGACGTCCCGGCCGACGCGATCGACGTGGTGGCCGAGCCCGACCCCCGGTGGGCGGTCGACTCCCTCTGACCGCCCCTCGCACCCCCACGCCCCAAGGAGAAGAACCCATGCCCCAGCGCACCGCCGCCGTCGGCTCCGTCCTCGGTCTGCACGCCCGCCCGGCGACCCTGTTCGTCCAGGCCGTCAACGCCACCGGCCTGCCCGTCACCATCGCCGCCGGGGACCGCGACCCCGTCGACGCGCGCAGCCTGCTGGCCGTGATGTCCCTGGGGGTCAAGCACGGCGACGAGGTCACCCTGGCCTGCGAGGACGGCGAGAACGCCGACAAGGCCCTCGACGAGCTCGCCGCCCTGCTCGCCTCCGACCTGGACGCCTGAGCCCCGTCCCCGCGCCGCGGCCGTGTGTCCGCCCTCCGGGCACGCGGCCGGGGCGGAAAGCCGGAGCGGTCCCCCGCCCCGGCCCCGGGTCACCGCTTCTCGGGGCGGACCCGGTGGACCTTGTGCTGGGCGGCCTGGGCGCGCGGGCGCACGACCATCAGGTCGATGTTCACGTGCGGGGGCCGGGTGACGGCCCAGACGACCGTGTCGGCGACGTCCTCGGCGGTGAGCGGGTCGGGCACGCCCGCGTAGACCGCCTCGGCGGCCTCGGCGTCGCCGCGCAGCCGGTTGAGGGAGAACTCCTCGGTCTTGACCATGCCGGGGGCGATCTCCACCACGCGCACGGGCTCGCCGCACAGTTCCAGGCGCAGGGTGGCGGCCAGGGTGTGCGCGCCGTGCTTGGCGGCCACGTAGCCCGCACCGCCCTCGTAGACCACGTGCCCGGCCGTGGAGGTGACGACCAGGACCGTCCCGTCGCCACTCGCGATCAGCTCGGGCAGCAGGGCCTGGGTCATGTTGAGGACGCCGAGGACGTTGACCTCGTACATCCTGCGCCAGTCGTCGGGGTCCCCGGTGGCGATCGGGTCGACGCCGATGGCGCCGCCGGCGTTGTTGACGAGCACGGAGCAGGAGGGCAGGGCCTCGGCGAAGGCGTCGACCGCCGCGCGGTCGGTGACGTCGAGGGCGAAGGCCCGGGCGCTGCGGCCCTGGGCGGTGAGCTCCTCGGCCAGCGCCTCGATCCGGTCGGCGCGGCGGGCGACGAGGACGACGTCGTAGCCCTCGGCTGCCAGCCCCCGAGCGGTGGCGGCCCCGATCCCGCTGCTGGCGCCGGTGACGACCGCGGTCGCTGTCATGGTGTTTCCTCCCCGGAGTCGCTGTCGCGCCGAGCGTATCCCTCCGCGCCGGCGCGGTCCGCGAGGGGGACCGCGCCGCCGCGGCGGCCCGGGACTCAGCGCTCCCAGTCGGCGGTGGCGAAGGCCAGCGCGGCGGGGAGACCCGCGTGCCAGCAGGCCCGGTCGTGACCGCCGCGGTACTCCTCCAGCACCGCGAACCCCGGTGCGCGGCCCAGGGCGGCGCCGCGTTCGGCCAGGGCGGCGTGCAGGCGCCGGTTGGGGCCGAGCAGCGACCACTCGTCGGTTCCGGCGGAGAGGTGGACGCGCTCGGGAACCTCGCCGGCGCCGGCGAGGAGCCGGGGCATCCGCTCGCTCTCCCCTCCCGCCGCGGCGACGCCCGGCCACCAGAACGACCCCGACTGCGACACCACCCGCCCGAATCGCCCGGGATTCCGGTGGGCGGCGTACAGGGCGGTGAGCCCGCCCAGGCTCTGCCCGGCGACCGCCGTGCGCGACGGGTCGCCGGTGACCGGGTACCGGCGTGCGAGCAGGGGCAGCAGCTCCTCCCCGAGGAAGGAGACGAAGGCGTCGGAGCAGGCCAGCTCCCGTGTGCGGGCGATCGGACCGAGGGAGTCCACCAGGACGGTCAGCGCGGGCGGGAGCGTCCCGTCCGCGACGAGCGCGTCGATCAGCGGGGGGAGGCTCCGCCAGTCCTGTCCGTCCAGGAGGACGACCACGGGCCAGGGCAGGCCCTCGGGCGGGCGGCGCGCCGGTTCGTGGACCGTCACGGTGCGGGTGTTGCCCAGGTGCTCCGAGGCGACCTGTGTCCCGGTGACCCGCCCGGCCGGGGCCTCCGTTCCTTCCCGCCACAGGCTCCGCGGCGCCTCGGGCAGGGACACCACCGAGGTCCGGGCGTCGAGCCGCTCCCGGGCCAGGGGGTCGGGGACCGCGTGGGCGAGGGCGTCGAACCAGCGGGCGAGGGCGGGGCGGTCCTCCGGTTCGGACACGGCCAGGGCCCGCTCGCGCCGGATCCGCAGGACCTCGGGCAGCGCGTCGGGGGAGACCGGTCCGCCTCCGGCCGGAACCGGGGCGACGGTGTAGGAGGCCCGCCAGTCCCCGTGCATGCGGTAGGTCAGGTGCCACACGTCCGTGCCGGGGACGCGCTCCATGCGGTTGGAGCGGTAGGAGTCGGCGGCGGCGGCCTTGTCGGCGGCCAGGACGACGTCGGCGAGCTCGTCGCCGCCGCGCCACAGGAAGGTGACCGTACGCCGGCCCTCGGCGTCGGCCTCCCCCACCATCGGGGTCCCGCTTCCGGCGACGCGGCGCCAGAACCCCTCGGGGTCGCGGGCCGCCTCCTGGACGCAGGGGGTCGGAACGCGTTCGGGCCGGGCGGTGCGCTTGAGGCGCGGGGGGATCGTGTGGAGGGGGATGTCCTGCCGCTCCATGGTGCTGCGGTCCTTTCCTGCGGAGGTCACCGGTCGGAGGCGGACTCGACGGCGGTGAGGAGGCGGAAGAGCTCCGCCACCTCGCCGCCGGTGAGGCGGCCGAGGGGGGAGCGGGCCCCCAGTTCCTCCCCGATGGCGTCGACGACGCGGCTGCCCTCCTCCGTGGGGCGGGTCACCCGCATGCGCCGGTCCCCGGAGGAGGCGGCCCTGCGGACGAGCCCGCGCTCCTCCAGTTCGCCGGTGACGACGGAGACCCGCGAGGCCGAGCAGCCGAGCTGGTCGGCCAGGGCGCTCTGGGAGGAGGTGTCGTGCAGGGCTCTCAGGGTGCGCGCCTGGAAGGCGGTGAGCCCGTGCTCGGCGGCCAGCGCGGTGATCAGTTCCTCCAGGAGCCCGGCCACACGCAGCAGCGCCTCGCCGGCGTCGCGGGTGCTCGGGTGGTCCTCCTCCTGGCCGGCCTGGTCGTCCGCTCGTGGGCCCCGGGTCCCCGGAGCGTCCTTCCCCGCCGCCATCTGCGCATCAGCATGTGACCCATGTCCCATGCGCCCTCACATTCCCCGTCTTGACATTAGGTTAGGCACACCTAAATATACTTGTCATGCAGAAAGCAATTTCCTCGCACACAGTAGCTGTGCTCGGTGCCGGCGCGGCGCTCCTCCTCTCCCTCACCGCCTGCGGCACCGGCGGAGGCGACTCCGCGCAGGAGGCGCCCGCCTCCGCCGAGGAGACCCGCGCGGTCACCCACCTCTACGGGGAGACCGACATCCCGGCCGAACCGCAGAGCGTGGTCTCGGTCAGCGTCACCTCCACCTCGGTGCTGCTGAGCCTGGACGTCCCGGTGGTGGCCTCCAGCACCACCTCCCCCAACGCACTCACCGACGACAAGGGCTTCTTCGCCCAGTGGGCGGAGGTGGCCGACGAGCGCGGCGTCGAGGCCCTGTCCGGCCCCGAGATCGACCTCGAGGAGGTCGCCAACGCCGCACCCGACCTCATCGTCGGCAACGGCTACGGCGCGGACATGGTCAGCGAGGAGATGTACGAGCAGCTGTCGCAGATCGCCCCCACCGTCGTCCAGGGCGAGTCCGACATGAGCTGGCTGGAGCTGACCGACCGGTACGCGCAGGCGCTCGACCGCGAGGACAGGGCCGAGGAGATCGCCGCCGAGTACGAGGAACTGGTCGCCGAGACCTCCGCGCAGCTGTCCACCGAGCACGGCGTCGCCGTCCTCACCGGCACCCCGAACGGGTTCAACCTGTTCACGTCCGAGTCCGCGCAGGGGCGCTTCGTCACCGACCTGGGGCTGACCCTGGCCGAGCTGCCCGCGTCGGCCCAGGCCTCGTCCCAGGGCGGCGCGCGCAGCGACATCGTCGAGCTCTCCACCGAGGACGCCTCCGACATGGGCGACAGCACGCTGCTGTTCGTCAACACCCAGGGCCAGGAGGTGGAGGACTACCTGGAGACGGCGCCGAACCTGGAGAAGCTGGACTCCTGGAAGGACGGGCGCGTCTTCACCCTGGGCGCCACCTCGTTCCGGATGGACCACTACAGCGTTCCGCTCATGGCCGAGCGACTGGTCGAGGTCCTCGGCTCCTGACCTCGCGCCCGGGGGCTCCGGCCCCCGGGCATACCCGCAAGTAACGATTGGATTCCCGAACCCGGGGGCTCTGGTGACTGTGATCTGGGGCACCATAAAGTTCCGTCATGCGTGCATTGCGGAAGCGTGTCCTACTTCGTGTCCTTTTGTGGTTCTTCGTCACCCTTGTGGTTCTCGCCCTGCTCGCCGCCGGGCTGGGCGTCTGGACCGTGCGGAGGTCCTTCCCCGACACCTCCGGCGAGCTCTCCCTCCCCGGCCTGGAGTCCTCGGTCACGGTGCTGCGTGACGAGTACGGAACCGCACACGTCTACGCGGACACCACGCACGACCTGTTCATGGCCCAGGGCTTCACCCACGCCCAGGACCGGTTCTGGGAGATGGACTTCCGCCGCCACGTGACCTCCGGCCGGACCGCCGAGCTGTTCGGCCCCGACCAGGTCGACACCGACGCCTACCTGCGCACCATGGGCTGGCGCCGCGTCGCCGAGGAGGAGTACGAGCTCCTGTCCCCGGACACCCGCGGCTACCTGGACGCCTACGCGGAGGGTGTCAACGCCTGGCTGGAGGACCACGACGGCGCCGACGCCTCGCTGGAGTACGCACTGCTCTCCGTGCTCAACGGCGGCCACACCATCGAGCCGTGGGACCCGGTGGACAGCCTGGCCTGGCTCAAGGCCATGGCCTGGGACCTGGGCGGCAACATGGGCCAGGAGACCGAGCGCGCGCAGCTGCTCTCCGCCGGGTTCACCCGCGAGCAGATCGCCGAGCTCTACCCCGAGTACCCCTACGAGGAGCACGCTCCGATCACCGACACCGACGAGCACCTCACCTCCGAGGAGGAGGACGGGAACGAGGAGGACGAGCGGCGGGCCCCGGCCGAGCTGTCCGAGGAGGCCGTCGACGCCGTCACCTCCGTCTACGAGGGCGCGGCCTCGCTGCCCGAGATGCTCGGCTCCAGCACCAGCCCCGACCTGGGTTCCAACTCGTGGGTGGTCGGCGGCGAGCACACCGAGACCGGCATGCCCCTCCTGGCCAACGACCCTCACCTGGGCGCGTCGATGCCCTCGACCTGGTACCAGATCGGCCTGCACTGCACCGAGCTGACGGAGGCCTGCCCCTTCGACGTCAGCGGGTTCAGCTTCTCCGGCCTGCCCGGCGTGGTCATCGGCCAGAACGAGTCGATCGCCTGGGGCTTCACCAACCTCAACCCCGACGTGATGGACCTGGTCGTCGAGCGGATCGAGGGCGACAGCTACGTCGTCGACGGCGAGCAGCTCCCCCTGGAGACCCGCCAGGAGACCCTCCGGGTTGCCGGCGGCGAGGACGTGGAGATCACCGTCCGATCCACCCACCACGGCCCGATCCTGTCCGACACCGCGGCCGGTGCCGACCTGGCCGGCATCGCCGGCGACCCGCAGCTGGAGGGCGCCGAGGAGGACGCCGAGTACGCGGTCGCCCTCCAGTGGACCGCGCTGCGTCCGGGCACGACCGCAGACGCGATCTTCAGCCTCAATCGGGCCCGCGGCTGGGAGGACTTCCGCCTGGCGGCCTCCCAGTTCGAGGTCCCGGCGCAGAACCTGGTCTACGCCGACAACGAGGGCAACATCGGCTACCAGTCCCCCGGAAAGGTGCCCGTGCGCGGCGAGGGCGACGGCCGCTACCCGTCCCCCGGCTGGGACTCCGCCCACGACTGGCAGGGCTACCTGCCCTTCGAGGAGCTGCCGAGCGTGTACAACCCCGAGTCGGGGTTCATCGTCACGGCCAACCAGTCCGTGGTCGACGCCGACTACGGGCACTGGCTCACCGACGACTGGGACTACGGGTACCGGTCGCAGCGGATCAACGACCTGCTGGCCGAGAAGACCGCCGCCGGACCGGTGACCGTCCAGGACATGTCGGACATCCACATGGACTCCTACCACCTGGCCGCGGCCGACATCGTCCCCCACCTGCTGGAGGCCGAGCCGTCGGGAACCGCGGCCGAGGCCCAGGAGCTGCTGCGCGACTGGGACCTGTACACCGACACCGACTCCGCCGGTGCGGCCTTCTACCAGGCCACGTGGCGCCACCTGCTGCCGCTGCTGTTCGACGAGACCGACCCCGTCGCCATGACGGGCAACTCGCGCGGCATGTACGTGGTGGCCGGCCTGCTGGAGGACCCCGAGTCCGCGTGGTGGCAGGGCGAGGAGGCGAGCGGCCGCGACGAGGTGCTGGCCGCCGCGATGGAGGCCGCCGCGGAGGAGCTCACCGAGCTGCTGGGCGACGACCCGTCCGCCTGGCGCTGGGGCGACCTGCACACCCTGACCGCCACCCACCAGTCACTGGGCACCTCGGGCATCGGTCCCGTCGAGTGGCTGTTCAACCGGGGCCCGGTGGAGAGCTCGGGCGGCTCGTCCATCGTCAACGCCACCGGATGGAACGACAAGGAGGGGTACGGGATCGCCACGGTGCCGTCGATGCGCATGGTCATCGACATGTCCGATCGCGACGCGTCCACGTGGGTGCACCTGACCGGCAACTCCGGCCACGCGTTCCACCCCAACTACGACGACCAGCTGGAGGCGTGGGGCAGGGGTGACACCATGCCGTTCGCCTTCACCGAGGACGCCGTCCGCGAGGCCGCGGAGAACGAGCTGACCCTCACGCCGTAGAGCAGGTGGAAGAGCCCCGCGGGAACCCTCCGGGTCTCCGCGGGGCTCGTGCGCGTTCAGGGGCCGGCGAGGGGGAAGGACACCCCGGTCATCTCCTCCGACAGGGTCCACAGGCGCTTGGCCGCACGCTCGTCCCACGCGGCCTCGCTGCGGCTGGTGAGCGCCGGGGCGCCGCGCGTACCGCCCATGGCCTTGGGGCCGGCGAAGGCGGCGCCGGGCACGTCCTGGGTGGCGGCGAAGATGGTGGGGAGGGCGCCGTCGGCCGCGCTCTGGGCGAGGATCCTGTTGCCCAGCATCCCGATCCGGCGGACCAGCGGGTCGGCGCCGTGGCTCTGCAGGTTGGTCCTCGCGTAACCGGGGTGCGCGGCGGTGGAGAGCACCGGGGACCCGACCGCGTCCAGGCGCCGCTGGAGCTCCAGCGTGAACAGCAGGTTGGCAAGCTTGGACCGGGCGTACGCCTTGAAGGGGGTGTAGCCCTTCTCCATACCGATGTCGTCGAAGTCGATGCCGCGCGCCAGCTGGTGCAGGACGGAGGAGAGGGTGACCACGCGGCCGGTGACGTGCTCCAGCAGCAGGTTGGTGAGGGCGAAGTGGCCGAGGTGGTTCGTGCCGAACTGGAGCTCGAAGCCGTCCGCCGTCCGGCCCTGCGCGACCGCCATGATCCCCGCGTTGTTGACGAGGAGGTGGATGTCGCCCTCCCACCGCTCGGCGAAGGCGCGCACGGACGAGAGGTCGGCCAGGTCCAGGCGGCGGACCTCCGTGTCACCCCGGACGTCCGCGGCCGCCGCACGGCCCTTCTCCTCGTCGCGCACGGCCATCACGACCCGCGCGCCCATCCTGGCCAGTATGCGTGTGGTCTCCAGACCCACCCCGCTGTTGGCCCCCGTGACAATCGCCGTACGCCCGCCGAGATCGGGGATTTCGATCGCTGAGGTCTTCATCCCGTCACGGTAGGGGGATCCCCCCGGGGCTGTCCATGAGCGCGTACGGGAAAGGGGAACAACGGCACTCCCCACGGCCGGGGGACCGGGGGCCCTTGCGCGATCAGCGCCGTAAAGCCGGCGCTCCTTCCCAGCCACAGCCCGTTCCCTCGTGATCTTGTGTCTACAACCGACCCCACCCCATCCCGGGGTTATCCCCTGTCCGACCAAAGTGACCGCAGATACAAGATCACGTAAAGCAGGCTGTCAGCGGAAGGAGCCCAGACGCTGGGAGTCCCAGCCCGTCCCGTGGGAGAGGTCGCTCCGGCGCAGGAGGTCGAGCCCCGCCCGGGCGTCGGCGAGCGCCTCGGCAAGCACCGGATCGGCCTGCCTCGCCTCGTAGAAGAGCCGTTCCAGCCGGGGGTGCCGGGCCAGCAGCCAGGACACCACCTGCTGGTTGCGCGACCCCGGAGAGGTGGCGACGACGGTCCCGGAGGTGTCGGCGAGCTGGCGCAGCGCACTCGGGTTGCGGGTTCCGGCACGCAGGCGCTCGGTCCAGGCCTCGAGGAAGGGACCGAGGTCGTCGAAGGCGGTCGCCAGCGTGTCGAGGACCAGGACCGCCGGACGCTCCTCGGGGTCCAGGTCGAGGGTCTCCCGCCACAGGGCGGCGAAGCAGCCGAGCACGGCGGCGCGCTCGTCACGGGGCCATTCCCGCCAGCGGGCCAGGTCCAGCTTGGCCGCCACCGTGTCGATGTCGATGCCGCCGCCGACGGACAGCGCGATGTCGACGATGCGGGGCAGGAAGTGCTTCAGGTCGTCGACGCCGCCCCACGTGGTGACGGCCTTGTCGGTGAACCGGCTGAGGTCCTCGGCCTCCAGCTCGCGCAGGGGGGCTCTCCGCAGGCGGCGCTGGTCCTCGTCGGTGACGCAGTGCGGGCAGCCGTCGATCCGCGCCGCCAGGGGGTGGCGTGCGAACACGGCATACATCCGCTCGACGGCCTCGGCCGCCGTGACGGAGCGGACCTCCTCGGCGAGTTCGAGGCACTCGGCGCTCCGCGCCACCGTACGGCCGGCCGGGGGCCGGGGGTGTTCCGTCCGTCCTCCCGTCGACACGGCTCAGTCCCCCCGGAAACAGACGGTACGGGGAGCAGGCGGGAGGGGTGTGGAGGAGTTCGAAGCCACCTCGCTCGGAGAGGAGTACACGGATCACATCCAAGGGGAGTAGTGCGAGCGCCGGTCCCGCGGGAGCACAGCGGAGACGGAGGGGAGGCCGAAGGGGGCGGCAGGCCTCGGACGGCAGGGCCCAACAGGGCAGATGTCCGCACCACGCCTCAGGGCGCCCCTCTTCCGGACGACCGCATGCGACACACGCCTTCCCGGCCTGGGGCGCAGGGCGTGGGGTCGCAGCATGGGGGATGTGCCAATCCGGTTGGGCCCCGCGTAGGGGTGAGCGGGTGGGGCCGTCAACACGCAGAAGCGTACATCAGCCCTGCCGCTGGTGAACGGCTTCGGTGGGGCCGTTCCCGGTATGCGCACGGGTATTCCTCGGCGACTCGGCACGGAGGGAAACCGGCCCACCACCCTCCGGAGGGAAGTGCGGGGGAGCCGGTCCGTGAGGCTTCGACTTCGCCGGACGCTACGGCGACCGCGGCAGGGACTCCATCGAGGTCCACCACACCGTGCCCTTGCACGTCATCGGCCCCAGCAGGACCCGTCTCCAGGATCTCGCCCTGCTCTGCGCCAACTGCCACCGCATGATCCATGTTTCCGAGCCGTGGTTGACGGTGGAGCAGCTCCGCGCCCTGGTCGAGAACCGTTCCGAACACCGCTGACGGCCCCGCTCGCGGTAGGCGGCGCCCATGCCGGACGCCGCCCCGCCACAGCCGGAAGTCAGCTCACCGGGGAGGAGACATGGCCTCCGGGACCCGGGCAGCAG
Source organism: Nocardiopsis algeriensis (assembly GCF_014203695.1). GTDB lineage: Bacteria > Actinomycetota > Actinomycetes > Streptosporangiales > Streptosporangiaceae > Nocardiopsis > Nocardiopsis algeriensis. The sequence goes on from NZ_JACHJO010000001.1 coordinate 180,063, forward strand.
GGGGAGCGTAGATGCTCGCCATGGTGCTCACCCGACCTTTTCGAGGTAGAGGCGGACCACGGCGGCCAGGTCGCTGAGATCATCGGTGTCGTCCTGGGCAGGTTCGGCCAACAGATCCCCTCCACGAACCCGGGGAGCCGGGACGACAGGCCCGAGCTGTTCCGAGATCTGCGGGGACAGGTAGGGGCGGACCAGGGCACCTCCGACCTGGTCGGGGTCGGGCAGGTCGTCGTCGGGGAAGTCCGGCGGCTTCTGGCCGGAGTGTCGCTCGAAGGACGCGGGCGGCAGTTCCCGGCGGCGGGGCGGCGCCGCGATCGCGGCGCGCTCGCGCCCAGGGTGTGCGGGGACGAACACGTAGGCCAGGGCCGCTGCCAGCACAGCAGCGGCCAGCGCCCACATACGCCCGGCCATGCTCTGATGGGGCCTGCGGTGTCGCCCGGTAAGGTTTTCCACGGTCTCCTCCTGCTCTCTTCAGGTGGTGATCAAGCCCCGTCCGGTGGGTCCAAGCACCGGTCGGGGCGCTGTTGTTCTCGGTGGTTGTCGAGCGGGTGTCATTGGCCCCGGTGGAGCTGCGCTTCCCGCTCATGGCCGGAAAGGCCGGGTCCGTGCTCAGCGTCCTGGGCCCGTTTCTCCATGCCACCTCACGTCCCTCAGGACTCGACATCCTCAGGCAGAGACGCGTAGAGGTCGATGTGGGCCCACACCGTGAGCGGCTTCCCCAATTCGCCGTCCCACCCCCACCTCACGGACAGGCGGTCCACCAGACGCAGCCCCCGCCCGCCCTCCGCCAGCGCATCGGTCCGAGGTGACAGACGTGGAAGGCGGACAGGCTGCGTCGGCCTCGGCCCGTCGTCAGTGACCGCTATACGAACGAGTCGGCCGGACAGGCTCCGCATCTGAACCTTCACGCGCCCGCCCTCGGCTCCCGAGGCGGTGTGCAACCAGGCGTTGGCCACCAACTCACTGGCGACCAGCAGCAGAGGAAAGGCCTGGTGGGCGGGAACCCCGATGCCTCGTTGACACCAGCTCCGGATCTGCGCTGCCTGCGTCGGCTGCGAACCGAAGACCGCCGTACGCACCCCGGTGCCTGCTCGGGCCCCACCAGGGCGCGGGAGTCCGCTCATGGGCGTCCGCCGATCTTCCTCCGCCGTCTGCCTGGGTCGCGGTATGTCCAAACCATCCATCATGGCCCTCCGGAAGCCAACAGGAACTGTTGCTGATCGCCGTGAGCGCACGGGAAGAGGACACCGCCACGTGGCTGCTCCTACGGCGAGGAGAGCCTGGGTCGCTCACGGTCTGCGGCACAGACGAAGAACAGATGGACCGTGACGCTGTGTGTGGGAGAGCGCGCTCTCGGCTGCCACCATCATGTGCTGGAAAAATATTTCGCGCAACCTTCTGTAGAAAATATTCTCTGAAAGATGCACTGAGGTTGGGAGAGAATGAGCGACGATCTGAACGGAAGCCCGAGCCGATGAGGATGGGGGCACCCATGCCTGAACGCCACGCCCCGGTGGCCAGCCGCCGCAAGCTGGGCATTATGCTTCGCCAACTCAGGGAGAGCAACGACCTCACGGGCGAAGAAGTCGCGAAGCACCTGCGCATCCGCTCCCCGAAGGTCTACCGGGTCGAGGGCGGCAAGGTAGTCCCCACTCACCCCGAACTGACCATGCTGATGGACCTCTATCAGGTCAGCGGGGAACACCGAGATGTCCTCCTGCAGCTCGCGGAGGAAGCCCGCCGCAAGGGCTGGTACGAGTCCTATGAGAGCGTCCTACCGCCCAAGTTCGAGACCTATGTCGGGCTGGAGTCGGACGCCACATCCCTCCGCGCCTACGAGCACAATCTGGTTCATGGGCTGCTCCAGACACGGGAGTATGCCCATGCCGTGCTCACCGCAGGCAACCCTGCCGAGCATCCCGACGACATCGAACTACTCGTTGAGCTGCGTATGCGTCGCCAGGAGCTGCTCACTCGCGAACACGATCCGCTGCACTTCTGGGTCGTGATGGAGGAGAACGTGCTGCACCGCCCCGTCGGCGGTCGAAAGGTACTGGCCGAGCAGCTCGATCACCTGCTCAAAACCGCTGCGGAACTCCCACATGTGACCATCCAGATCATCCCGACCTCCGTAGGGGCGCACGCGGGCCTCGCAGGCTCGTTCAGCATCTTGGAGTTCGAACCGTCGGCACCCGAGGTCGTCTACGTGGACAGTCACGGGGGCAACCTCACGTTGGAGAAAACCCGCGATCTGCGCCACTGTAAGCTCCTCTACAACAACCTGCTCGCCGACGCCCTGCCGAAGAAGGAGTCGGTTCAACTCATCAAATCCGCTCGGGAGGACCTTCGTGAACCGTGATTCCGCAGTCTCGGCCACACAGCGCACCGAGCCGGTCACCACGCCATGGTTCAAGGCCAGCGCCAGTACGAGCGCACAGGGATGTGTTCAGGTACGGAGGCTCAGACCCGGGATGATCGAGGTCGGTGACACCAAGAACCCCGACGGCCCCACCCTCACTGTCCCCAACGCCGACTGGGAACACCTCCTCGACCAGATCGTCAGCGACGGCACCGACTTCGGCCGACTGCACGCGGTGTTCCTCCTGGACGGCGGTTTCACCCTCACCGACACCGGCATCCCCAACTCCCCCACCCTGACCTACACCAAGGCCGAATGGGATGCCTTCCGAGCCGGTGTCCTCGCCGGCGAACTCCGAGGCGACAACCCACGCGGCGTTCTCGTCACCGCATAGACGACGGGGAGCAACGTCCTCACGAGGCAGTCGGAGACAGCTGACAAGAGCTGAAAACGAGAGAGCAGCGGAGCATGCGCCCCCGGCCGACTCGCCATCCTGGAAAAGTCTGCGGGAAGAATGAAAAGCTCCCCCCGCCCGGTGGTCGATGTCCTGAGGCTCCCCGGGTTCAGGAACCTGGTGGCCGCCCGCTTCCTCGCCCTGATCGGGAACGGCACGGCCCCCGTCGCGCTCGCCTTCGGGGTGATGGCGGCCGGCGGTTCCGGCGCTGACATCGGGATCGTGGTGGCCGCGCGCGGGTTCGCCCTCCTGCCGGGTCTCCTGCTCGGCGGTGCGCTGGCCGACCGGTTCTCCCGGACGGCCGTCATGGCGTGGTCCGACGCCGTCGCCGGGCTGAGTGCGGCCTTCACCGCCTACCTCTTCGGAAGCGGAGGCGCCGACACCTGGAGCCTGGCCGCGGCCCAGGCGGTCAACGGCGCGGCCGCCTCCTTCTTCCTCCCTGCCTCGAAGAGCGTCGTGCCCATGGTCGTCCCGCCCGCGCAGCGGCAGGCGGCGAACTCCCTCATGTCGCTCTCGATGCAGTTCGGCGTCGTCCTGGGCTCCGCAGGAGCGGGGATCACGGTCGCGAACCTGGGCGCCGGGTGGGCGATGTCCGTCAACGCACTGACGTTCTTCGCCAGTGCGGTCCTGGTGTCGCGGATGCGGCTCCCCCCTGTCGCCGCGACAGGTGAGAGCGTGCTCCGCAGTATCCGAACCGGGTGGCGGGAGTTCTCCTCGCACCGGTGGGTCCTCGTCGTCGTGGTCCAGTTCATGGTGATCATGTCCGCCTTCCACGCGACGCTCAACGTCCTCGGTCCCCTCGCGGCCGAACGCCATCTGGGCGGCCCCGCCTCGTGGGGGTTCGTTCTCGCCGCCAACTCGACGGGATACATCCTGGGCGGCCTGGTCGCCCTGCGGGTCAGGGCGAGGTACCCGCTGAGGGTCGCGGTCCTCATGACGCTGCTGTTCGCCGCACCCGGCGTCTGCCTGGCCCTTGCCACGGGACACACGTGGATCGTCGCGGCCGGCACGCTCGTCAACGGTGTCGGCGCCACGGTCTTCACCGTCCTGTGGGACACCCTCCTCCAGCAGCGCATACCGCCCCGGTACCTGTCGCGCGTGGCGTCCTACGACGCATTGGGATCCCTGGCCGCCGTTCCCGTCGGCACCGCGGCTGCGGGCCTCCTGTCCGAGGCCGTCCCGTTGAACACCGCACTGTGGGCCTGCAGCGCGGTCATCCTCGTTTCGGGCCTGGTCACCCTCTGCTTCCGGGACGTCAGAAACCTGACCGGCGCCGACGAGCAGGCAGCACCGACCTGACGGGCCCGCGCACCGCGCCGGTCCGGCTGTACCGGTCGTCCCTGATCCTGATGATCTTGCTCCCAGGGGTGCGGTCGACCGGCGAGACCGTTCCCCAGGAGCAAGATCATCGGGGACCCGGCCCCGGCCCCCGCTACTCCCCGGTGGCCCCGATCCCCCGGTAGGCGGTGGCCTGGATCTCCCACAGCTCCCGGTACAGGCCGCCCTCACGCATGAGCTCCTCGTGGGTGCCCTGGGCGATCACCCGCCCCTTGTCCAGGACGACGATGTGATCGGCCATGCGCACCGACGCCAGCCGGTGCGTGATGAGCACGACCGTGGCCCCCGTCCGACCGGCGTGGGCGTGCACCGACTCGAAGAACCGGTGCTCGGCGCGGGCGTCCAGCGCGGAGGTGGGCTCGTCGGCGATCAGCAGGGGTGTGGCCCGTCCGTCGTCTCCCCGGTAGAAGGCACGGGCGGCGGCCAGGCGCTGCCACTGTCCGCCGGAGGGCTCGTAGCCGGCGGTGAAGCGCTTGTCGAGCAGGGTGTCCCACCGGCGGGGCAGCTCCCGCACGACGGTGTCGGCGCCGGCCGCGCACGCGGCGCGCTCCAGGCGCCCGGAGTCGTCGGGGCTGCTCATGACGACGTTGCGGCGGGCGGTGACGGGCCAGTGGGTGTGGTCCTGGGCGATGACGGCGACGCGTTCGCGCAGGCTCTCGCCGTCGACCCCGGCCAGGTCGGTGCCGTCCCAGCACACGCGGCCCTGCTGCGGGGTGTACAGGCCCGAGAGGAGCTTGGCCAGGGTGCTCTTACCCGAACCGTTCTCCCCGACCAGGGCGACGGTCACGCCCCGGGGCAGGACGAGGTCCACGTCCCGCAGCGCGGGCGGGACGTCGTCCTCCTGCTCGCCGCGCGGGTAGGAGAAGGTGACGCCCTCCACCCGGATCTCGTCGAACCCCTCCGGGGCCGGGGGCAGGCCCGGGGCGGGGGTGCGCCCGCGCGCCAGTTCCTCCAGGTCCAGGAAGTCGCCGAAGTACAGCCCCGACTCGTACACCATGCTCACCGAGTTCAGCGCCGAGGCGAGGGCGCTCTGCGCGACGCGGATGGCCACGACCGCGGCGCCGGCGGCGGCGATCGGCACGGTGCCCTGGACCAGGAGCACGCCGAGTGCGGCGAACACCAGGCCGGTCACCAGACCGCTGAGTGAGTTCCCCGCCATCCGGATCAGCGACATGCGCGTCACCATCCGCAGGTGGACTCCCAGCTCGTACTCGGCGACGGTGTCGAACTCACGGCGCAGGTGCGGGCCCATGGTGTAGGAGCGCACCTCGGCCGCGCTCTCCCGGGAGACCATGAGCTGCTGCAGCATCCACTTGCGCCGCCGCCCCTCGCTCAGGGCGAGCATCATCCGGTAGCGCAGGCGCGCGGCGGCCGCCGACCCCCACCACTGGGGGACCATGGCCAGCAGGAGCAGCGGGATGAGAACGGGGTGCAGGGTGCCCAACACACCGGCCGCGGCGATGATGCCGACCAGGCCGGTGAGCACGTCGACGGTGTGGCTGACCAGGGAGCTGGATTCGCTGGTCCCCCGGGCGTAGCCGCGGAAGACGGCGTCGTTGAAGGCGCTGTCGTCGAAGGCCTCCACCGAGACGCCGGTGGCGAGTTCGTTGAGCCGCCGTTCCGCGGCGAGCTCGACCTGGGGTTCCAGGCGGGCCTGGGCGCGTCCGGCCAGCACCGAGCACGAGCCCCGTACCACCAGCGCCAGGGCCAGCAGCGCCAGGGAGGGCAGGGCCGCCCGCACCCGGTCGGGGGTGGGCACGGCGGAGAAGAGCTCCTCCAGGGCGGTGGTGGTGGCGACCAGGGCCCAGGCGGTGGCCGCGCCCATCGCCAGGTTCAGTGCCAGTGCGGCGATCAGGTCGGCCCGGCTGGCGCTCCATCCCAGGGACAGGGCCTGGGCGACCAGCGCGGGCATGCGCCGGGCCACCCTCGTCCACCCCGCCTGCGCCGCCTCCTCGGCGAAGGCCATGTACCTGGGGGCGGCCACCTCGGGCTGTGCCTCCTCCGCTGCCTGGCGCCCGGTGCCGTCGGTCTGTTCGTCGGGCCCGGTCGTCGCGGGTGCCGGCGGTGTGCTCACTGCATCCTCCAAGGGCTCGGTGGAAATGCAGATCATGGCCGCTGGGAAAGACCTTCCGCAGGTGGGAGGGGATTTGCGGGCCGTCCGCATCACCACCGGCGGACCGGGGTCCGCCCGGCCGGGCCCCGGCGAAACGCGGAAAGGCGCACCCGCCACCGCCTCCGGTACCCGGTGGATTCACCGTGTAAGGACACAGCCGCAACGGTGAACCGTGGGGGCTTCTGCCTGGTCTGCGCCGGAGGCCGGTTCCTGACGGCCGAGCACCGCATCGCCCGTTTCGCCGTGGGGATCCACGCAGTTGTCAACTAAGTTGACATACGGTGGACGGCGCGGCCGGACAACCGGCGCGCATCTCGGAAGGAGACGGCATGGCACAGGACAGGCCCCTGACCGGCAGCAGCACGATCGGCGAGTGGCTGGCGCACCCCGAGGGCGGAGAGGCCCTGCGCGGGCTGCTCTCACAGGGAGGCTTCGGGGAGGACGTGCTCGCCCCGCTGCACAACCTCCCCCTCCAGCAGATGGTCGACCTCAGCCAGGGCGCGGTGACGCAGGAGGTCGTCGACGAACTCGTCCGCAGCGCCAACGGCGGCGTCATTCCCGACGAGGCCTCCGAGACGGCCGGATGGCGCGAACGCGTCACGCCCGGCCGCTTCGAGGGCCAGGTCGTCCTCGTCACGGGTGCGGCCTCCGGCATCGGCCGCGCCACGGCCTCCCGCGTCGCCCGGGAGGGCGGCAAGGTCGTCGCGGTCGACATCTCCGCCGACAAGCTCGAGAGCCTGGTCGCGGAGCTGCCCGGGTCCGACATCGTTCCGGTCACCGCCGACCTCACCGTGCCCGAGGACATCGAGCGGATCCTGGCCGCCGCGGGCCCCCGCGTCGACGCCCTGGCCAACGTCGCGGGCATCTCCGACGACTTCTCCGCGATCCACGAGGTCACGGACGCGATGTGGGAGAAGATTTTCGCCGTCAACGTCGACGGGCTCTTCCGCCTCACCCGCGCCGTCGTGCCGCTGATGATGGAGGCCCGCCGCGGCTCGATCGTCAACGTCGCCTCGGAGGCGGCGCTGCGCGGCTCGGCCGCCGGGGTGGCCTACACCGCGTCCAAGCACGCCGTCGTGGGCATCACGCTCAACACCGCGGTCATGTACGCGACGCACGGCATCCGGGTCAACGCCGTCGCACCCGGCGGTGTCGCCACGGGTATCGCCGGCAACGCCTGGACGCCGTCGGAGTTCGGGCAGGGCCGCCTGGGCGGCTTCATGGGCCTCATCCCGCCCATCGCCACCGCCGAGCAGCTGGCCGCCTCGATCACCTTCCTGCTCAGCGACGACGGCGTCAACGTCTCGGGCGCCGTGCTGCCCTCGGACGGCGGCTGGTCGGCCCAGTAGGCCGCCTCATTCCCCGGGGGTGAGGACCTGCTGCACGAGCGCGCCGTAGCGGGTCACGAGTTCGGACCGGTCGGCGGCGAGCAGCCGTTCGTCGCCGGCCACCCACAGCGAGTACAGCAGCCCCGCGACCAGTGCCCCGGCCATCCGGGCCCGCGTCTCGGCGTCGGGGCCGGTCAGGCGGGCGCGCAGCGGTTCGACGAACGCCTTCTCGTGGGTCTCCTTGAGCCGGGCGGCGATCCGGGGCTCGCCGCTGCCGCGCACCAGGGCCAGGAAGATCTCCCGCGAGGGCTCGTCCCCGTCGAGGAGGACCTCGACGAACCTCTCCCCCAGCCGTTCCGGCGGCACGTCGAGCAGCGGCTCGTCGTTCATGGACAGGCGCATCGTCTCCAGGAACAGCAGTTCCTTGGTGCCGAAGTGCCGGATGACCAGGGCCGGGTCCACACCCGCCTGCGCCGCGATCTCCCGGACCGTCGTCCTGGCGAAACCGCGCTCGCGGAAGAGCCGCGACGCCGCCGATCGGATGTCGTCGCGGGTCGATGCACTGGCCATGCGCCGATGCTATCGGCAGCCGGGAAACCGGCCTGGGCAGGGATAGGATTCCGACTCACATGCACTTATGGTGCAAACGAGCAGATATCGGCCCCAATCGGCACAGTGTGCCCGTCACTCCGTGTCCCGGCCGAGCCCCCGAGGAGGACCCCATCAGCGATCACTCCCGCCCCCGGCCACCGCTCCCCGCGCATGTGAGCGAGGAGGCCCGCCGGTTCCTGTCCCAGTCACTGGCGCTCACCGACCCCTACCCCGCCCTCGACGACACCGAGGGCTGGCTGAGGTTCGTGGAGCAGCACAACGAGCGCGTCCGCGCCAGGTCCGAGAGCCCGGACCTCCCCGTCTCCGTCGAGGACACCGTCCGCGGCGGCGCCCGGACGTTCGTCATCCGCCCCGAGGGGGTCCCGGAGGGCGAGGGCCCGATCCTGCTCGACATCCACGGCGGCGCCCTCGTCTTCGGCGGCGGCGACCTGTGCGCCCGCAACGGCAGCACCATGGCCATGACCGCCGGGACCGAGACCTGGAGCGTCGACTACCGGATGCCTCCGCTCCACCCCTACCCCGCGGCGCTCGACGACTGCCTGGCCGCCTACCGGGCCCTGCTGGAGGTCCGCGACCCCGCCGACATCTTCGTCTCCGGCCTCTCCGCCGGCGGCAACCTCGCCTCTGCGCTCCTCGTCCGGGCCCGGGACGAGGGCCTGCCGATGCCCGCCGCCCTGGTGCTGCTGACACCCGAGGTGGACCTCACCGAGTCCGGCGACTCCTTCCGGACCAACGACGGCATCGACAACGTGCTGGCCGGCCTGCGCGAGGTGAACCTCCTCTACGCGAACGGACACGACCTCGCACACCCCTACCTGTCCCCGCTGTTCGCCGACCTGACGGGCTTCCCACCCGTGTTCCTGCAGGCCGGCACCCGGGACCTGTTCCTGTCCAACACCGTGCGCATGCACCGCGCGCTCCTGGCCGCCGGGGCCGAGGCCGAGCTGCACGTCTTCGAGGCAATGCCCCACGCCGGCTTCGGGGGCGCCGCCCCGGAGGACGCCGAGCTCGCGGCGGCGATCCGCGGCTTCCTCGACCGGCACCGCCGCAGTTCCTGAGCACAGGCGAACGGCCTCCCGGGAAGATCCCGGGAGGCCGTCGCCATGTCTGCCGCCACATGCGCGGCCGGAGCCAGCGCTGCCCGGAGGCGCCGCGGCCGGGTGCGGCCGACCTCCTGACACGGAGAAGGCCCCGCCCTACTCTGAGAAGTGCGACCAACGCAGAGGAGGCGGGGCCTGTGCCCGACCAGGGTAGCCACGACCGGACCGTCGCTGACCGGCTCGTCGAGCTGCGGCGGCGCCGCGGCCTCACACAGGAGGGTCTTGCGGAACAAGCCGGAATCAGTGTCGGCGTCATCCGCAAGATCGAACAAGGCGGCACGGCCCGCATCGAGAACTATCACCGCATCGCCCGGACCCTGGGCGTGCGCACGGTGTGGTTCATGACCCCCGAAGCTCCCGCCCCACGGGTCGATGACCAGCGCGACGCCGTTCTCGCCGACATCCGCTCTGCCGTCAACCCGCCGTTGGGCCTGCGTGGACGCCTCTACCCCGACGACGACGTGCCCCCGGACCTGGGCCTGCTGGAACGCGCCGTGGCATCGGTAGCCGCGCACTACCAGGCCGACCGGTACGACGACGTCGCCCGGCTCTCCCCAGCACTCGTGCGGTCCGCTCATGCCCACGTGGCCCTGTTGGAGGGCGACGAGAAGAACGAGGCGATACGCCTGCGGTCGGACGCCCTCCAACTGACCGCGCGCTACCTGATCCAGATCAGGGAGCACGATCTGTCCCTCATCGCGCTTCGGGACGCCCTTGCCGACGCGCTCGCCGTCGGCGATCAGGGGCTTGCCGCCGCCTGCATCGGAGAGCAGGGATGGGCGCTCATACGGCAAGGCCGGTTCGATGAGGTGGAACGCCTGTGCGCGGATACCGCTGATGCGCTGGAACCTTCCAAGCTCTCGAAGGCCGGCAAGGACACCGTGGCGGCATGGGGGTACATCCTCATGCGCGCCGGAGCCGCGGCCGTCCGCAACAACCGCCCCGACGCGGCGCGGGAGTACCAGGAGCTTGCCCAGACCGCCGGGGAATTCGTCGGAGACGAGATCGCGACCGCCGGGCACATGCGGTTCGGTCGGGCCACGGCGTTGATGAACGGGATGCAGAACGAGTTGATCGCCGACCGGCCGGACCGGGCGTTGGAGATGGTCGAGGAGATCCGGCCGCGGCAAGGGCAGACCACGGCGAACACACAGCAGAGGTACGCGCTCGACCAGGCCGCGGCGCACCTTCGGTTGCGCGATGTCGAACGGACAACAGAGATCATGCTGGGGTTGAAAAGCCGCGCACCGTCGTGGTTCCGCCAGCAGCAAGCGGCACGGGACATCGCGGAGGACCTGTTGGAACAGGCCAAGCGGATGCCCAGCAGCGGACAGCGGGAGGTTGCCGAGTTCCTCGGTGTGACCTGATCAGCGCGGTACCACGTAGCGTGGCAGTTCTGGGGCTGTGGCCCCGAAACTGCCACATTCTGTGTCTGTAGCGATAGCCACACCATCCGTAGCGTCGTCTCATCACGCACACGGCTTCTCCGAGGTGAGTAGATGACGACCGACCGGCACGCGGAGGAACGCGCACTGCTGCACACCCACCCGTCCGCGATCGAAGCCATCGCCGCGGACTTCCCCGGATGGGAGATCAGCCGGGAGCGCGACGGCGCCCGACACGGCGCCTGGCAGGCCTTCCGCGACGGTGTGGCGCTCACCGCTTCGAGCCCGGCCGGCCTGCTCGTGCGCCTCGAAGCGCAGGAACTCGCGCGGCTGCAAGCCGCGCACGGCACCCGGTGGAAGGTCTGGCGCACCCCCCGGTACTGGATGGCGACCGCCCTGATCGACGACGTCGAACCGACCCTGATGGAGAACACCGCCGACGCTCTCGAAGCCCGTATGAGCAACCCGCGCGGATGGGGAAACCAGGCCCGGAAGGACGGGAAGCGATGACCGAGGGGACCGAGCAGATACCCGTGCCCCGGGGTGAGGAAAAGGCCGCATCCCGGGACGGCGGGGAGCTTCCCCGCCGCAGGACCAGGCACGGGGACACCACCGAGCTCTACGACCAGCTGTCCGAGCTGCTGCGCATCCGGCCCCGGCACCTGGGAGAGACCTACCAGGCACTACGGGAGGCCGACCGGCTCCTGTCGGCCCTCGACGAGCAGCTACGCGCCGGCGCCCGCCTCCCCGAACCCTGGCGAAGGCCCGGCCCCTGAACCCCGCGCACCTGGTTGAGCAACCCCTCACGCCCCGGGCACGCGGGCACCAACAGCAACCGATCAGTGGCAGGGCACGGGGCGCACCTCCTGCCACTCCGGACCGCCCGCTCTCGGCCGATGCCGGATCGCAAGAGAGGGAGCGGTCGGCGCCCGGCCGGGCTGACGGACGGCAGGACCCCCGGGGGAGCACGTCTTCCCCGGGGGGCCCTGCTCTTTGCCCAGATTTGGATCTGGCCGCCAATAATTCACTTATGGGGGCCAAGATCGGGCGCGAACACTACTGTCCGGCTCTCGGAGAAGGTCACTTCCCCGCTTGGCTTTGGCGGCCCAACGCCGCCACGGCTCGGCCTTCTCTGCCCGGCCGCTCTCCTACAGCAGGTTCCCGAGATAGAACATCGCGGAGATGTGGTACTGGTCTGCGGCTTTGCGCCACCAAGTCTCGGCCTCCCCCACCCGACCACTCGCCTTCAACAGGAATCCGAGGCTGACCATCGCGCCAGTGTCCCCAGTGTCAGCGGCTTTGCGATACCAGGTCTCGGCTTCCCCCGCCTGACCCGTCTCCAACAGCAGGTGCCCGAGGTCAACCATCACGTCGGTGTCGCCGACATTGGCGGCTTTACGCCACCAAGTCTCAGCCTCCCCCACCCGACCCGTCTCCAACAGCAGGTGCCCGAGGTCAACCATCACGTCGGTGTCGCCGACATTGGCGGCTTTACGCCACCAAGTCTCAGCCTCCCCCACCCGA
>NZ_JACHJO010000001.1:192368-526356 GCF_014203695.1 Nocardiopsis algeriensis
CACCCGACCACTCGCCTTCAATAGGGACCCGAGGCTGACCATCGCGAGAGCGTTACCAGCATTGGCGGCTTTACTCCACCAAGTCTCAGCCTCCCCCGCCCGACCCACCTCCAACAGCAGGAGCCCAAGACCGACCATCGCACGGGCGTCACCAGCATCGGCCAACGGGCACCAGGCCGCGTCAGCAATATCGGTTCGCTCAGCGCTGTAAGCCGCAACGCCAACGGTGAAGCGCTCTTGGTCGGTCACTGTGTTCAAGGCGGTGTGCCATACCGCGTCGGGTAGAGGGCCTGGGGTGGTGAGGTAGTCGAAGGCCCGCCACCGGCGGCCGTCGTGGTCGGCAGGCACCAACAGGCCGGCTTGGCCGCTGCGCGGCTGGGTGGCCCACTCCCACGCCCGGTCGCTCTCCTCCGGCAAAGGCGGTGGGGCGGGCAGATAGGCGGTGTGGGCGGCCTGGAGCTGCTTTTGGGTCAGCGGGCTGGACACCCCGGCCTGGGCCAGGCCCACCGCTGCGGCCACCAGCGCGTAGCCGCGCGGGTGACCGTTGTCGGGGCCGTTGTCCCAGATCTCCTGGAGGCGGGGGCCAGCAGCCAGCTGCTCGGCCACGCCGAAGCGCTCGCCGTCTGCGGCCTGGGCCAAGCGCTGGTCGTCGCTGGTACGGGCCCGCTCGCGCTCCGAATCGCTCCAGCGGCGGTCGATGGTGACTGAGGCGGTTTTGAGCACTGCATATCCCACCCCCTCAGGGATAGGGGTGTGGTCGGTGGCGCTGGGGCGCAGGGCTTCCAGTCGTTCTTGGCGGATGGTGGCGGCCACCACCGCGCCGGCGTGGCCAAGCTCGGCCACTAGGGCGGGGGTAAGGCCGGACACACTCAGGTGGCGGTCCAGGTCGTCCAGCCACACCACCCACCCTTGCGGCGCCTGCCTGGCTCTTTCTGCGAGCCAGGCAGGCAAGGGCCGTAGGTCGGCGTCCTCGGGCGGAGCCACCAGCATCCGCTCGGGCAGGGTGCGGACCAACGCCGCTGCCAGCGCGCGGGTCTTGCCCGCGGTCGAGGCCCCGGTCACCAGCACCAGCCCACCACGCGGTGCAGCGCCAACCTCGGCCAGGCGCTGGTCGAGGTCGGCGTCCACGTCCCGAGCCACGTAGGGAGGCAGGTCTTCGCCGTCGGGGCCGGGCGGGGCGTGGTGGGCACCCAGTTCGCGCGGATCGGCCCGGTGGGCGGGCAGGGCGGTGTCCACCCACCCCGGCACCGGCGGAGTGGTCGGGGTGGGTGGGGAGTGCACAGTGACCGGGCCGCGGATGGTGCCGGCCTGGACTGCGGTGCCGGAGTTGTCGCCCATACGGTTGTTCACCTGCGGGGCTGTGGCAACGGGTGGGAGAGCTGGTGGTGAAGGTGTGCGGCGTGGCCAGGTCAGGGCCAGGGCCGCGGCAGCCAGCACGAACGACCCGATCCCCGCCGCCCAGGACACCTCCTCCGGTCCGGACAGCATCAGAAAGGCGCACAGCACTGCGAGCAAGGCCGCCCCGGCGGCTGCCAGGGCCCACACCCAGGTTCGTCGCATGTACCGATTCTGGCGCTTTCGCGGTGTTCTCGTACATGCGTTGTCAGGGTTTCCCTGATGCTTGAGCGAAGGCGTGGGTCGTGCGGGCAGCCTGCTGGTCGGCGCAATGGACCTCAAGGGCATAGCAAGCTTGTTGCCGCGTCCGCTGAGTGCGTTACGAAAGCCGCGGACGAGGGCGCGTGCGCCCGGTCCGAAGGGATCGTCCCCGAGTGGGAAGCGGCGATCATCATCGCCACCGTGGACGGGCGTGGCCACCGGGTGTCCGAGCGGACAGGGCGGCGCACCCTGAAGGATGTCCGCGCCGCCCTCGAAGAGATGGCCACGGCTTGACCGCCTGCCCCGCCGCGCGACATCGCCCTGTGCGGCGGGACACTATGAACTCACCCCCACAGGAGGAAACATGGGACTCGCCACCACCCCCACATGCTGGGCCGGCCCTTACCATGCGTTCAACCACTGGCGTAACACCATCGCCGAAGCCGCCGGATACCCCCTCGGCGAGGTCCAGGGCCGGTACGGGCCCATCGTCTTCGTCGACATCGGCGAAGAGCAGTACACCGACGAGCACATTCAAGGCGACTGGGACAGCCCACCCGCCGACATCTTGTTCGTGCTGCTGGTCCACTCCGACTGCGAAGGGCACATCCACCCCGAGCACGCCGGGCCGCTCGCCGACCGCCTCGAAGGGCTCATCCCCGCGGTGGAGGACACCAGCTCCGGGGACGCACCGTGGGAGCGAGAGGAGACCGTGGCCTCCATGCACAGGTTTATTGCGGGACTGCGGGAGGCGGCAAGCACAGGGGAGAAGGTCCTGTTTCACTGAGTCATCCCCCGACTGCGTGCACGCGCGCCTGACCATCTGTCGAAGATCTGCAGGACGCGACGGCGGACTATGACGCCCCCGGTGTTGGGGGATGCACATGCTGACCTCCCGACGCACGAGAGGGCAGCTGGTGCACACGCTGACCTGAACTGGCCAGGCGGGTTTGCGGGATGGTGTGGCGTGCCACGATGGGCCGCACATCCCCGTCCTGCGAGGAGTTCGCCATGGCTGACGTCCAGCTCCGTCCCGATATTCAGGCTGCCCGGAACCGAATGTCGTACCGGCTCGGGTCGAACCGTGAGATCAAGAGGCTCGTGAACTACCTGTGGGAGGGCGAGACCGTCACCCACCTGGTAGGCGGAGTGTACGGACCCGGCACCGGCCTTGTGGTGCTCACCGACAGGCGGATGATGTTCATCAAGGACGGGTGGACCAGTCAGGTCACCGAGGACTTCCCATTCGAGAAGATCTCGTCGGTGCAGTGGTCGGCAGGGATGATGCTCGGAAAGATCACCATCTTCGCCAGTGGTAACAAGGCCGAGATCGAGCAGGTGCAGAAGCCGGACGGCAAGGCCATCGTGGATGCGTTGAACAGCATCATCACGAAGGCTCCGGCGCCCGTTCCGGCTGTCCCGGTCACAACCGCTCCAGTTCAGCCGACACCCGCTCCAGCTTCACTGTCCCAGGTGCCGTCCTTCGAACTGGTGAAGGAGTTGCGCAATCGTGGCGCTCTGTCTCCAGAGGAGTTCGGGCAGATCGTGGCGCGTCTGTAGACACCCCGACTGGCTCAGCGTCCCTACCCCCAACGGGAGCGGAGCCCGAGCAGGGCACGCGGTGAGTGAGCCGACCGCCGGAGGCCCAGGTGGTGCTCCCATCCAGGTGGCCGACGAGGCCGCGCACAAACTCCCGGAGTCTCTCTTCCGGGTCGCCCGCGTGGATCTTGAGGTCACCATCGCCTTCTGAGCGATGACGGTGATCGTGCCGAGTTCACGCAGTCCGCCCGTACCGGTCTGGGAGTGCAAGCAAAGGTCGGCGGTGCCGTTGGCCATGGACACTCCCCCCGGGAGGCATGAGGGTCAGGCCCTTGAACGCCGCCCGCCGGACGGGTCTGGCAGGCATGGGAGGCCGGGCGAAGGCCTTCTGTCGCCGGGGTGTTACTGCCACGCAGGTGTACCTGTGCGCCGTCCGCCCTGGTGCTTCCCCCTACTGAAAGAGGTGTGCATGTCATCTGCGTGGATCATGGGTACGGTCGCTGCGGCACTGATCGTCGGCGGGATCGCTGCGGCATGGGCGGTGTCGGTGATGGCTGATCCGTTGGCGCCTGCGCTGATCGCTGCGGGCGTGATCATGGCGGTTGGCGTGGTTACTGGGGTGCCACCGCGCCCGAAGGGTCGTTCGGGGGTGTGAGGGAAGCTTTGGCCAGTCACCGCCAAGATCGGCCAGGGCAGCAACTACCGATTGGGGCGGGCCTGTGGCAACCACGCAAAAATGCGGTGCTTCTTGGGGATAGGGGAGCCGTCCAAGCTTCCACGCTCGGGCATGGCGGGGCAACCGTGCCAGGTGCCAACTTCGGCATGAAGAATGTGCCCGGTCCCCTGGGATCTTGCGTTCACTGCCTGAGGCCAAGCCCGCAGACCTCCGGCGGGGGTCGCACAGAACTGTCGTTCCACCGCTCCCCACGTGAGTGAGGTTGGAGCCGGCGAGGGGACTTGAACCCCTAACCTACCGCTTACAAGGCGGTTGCTCTGCCGATTGAGCTACGCCGGCGGACCGCGGATCCCCGTGCCGGGGACCGCTTCCACCCGAATGGTACCGGCTGTGGGACACGGGGGCCCACTCGGATGCCGTCGGCACCGGTCAGGCCTTCTCGAGCATGGCCAGGACCGCCTCCTCCACGCCGCCCCGGGTGGCGAGTTCGCCCGGAGGGGTGTCCTCGCCGAGCTCGGCCAGGGCCGCGGCGACGGTCACACCCTCCTCGTGGAGCCGGAAAACCCTCGGGTCGATGTAGGAGGCGCGGGCGACCGCCTCGGTGTTGCCCAGGTGGTCGGCGACCTCGCGGACCACGTGGGCCTCCACGCGGGCCCGGTCGGCCTCGCCGGGGACCGCCACGGCCACGCCCACGGCGGCCAGGACCGTCGCGTGCCAGGTCCGGAACTCCTTGACGGTGCGGTCCTCGCCCGAGACCTCGCGCAGGTAGGCGTTGAGATCCTCGCTGCGGACGTTGTGCCAGCCGTCCCCGTTCCGGTGGGCGAACAGCTCCTGGCCCGGCTCGCGGGCCCTGCGCAGGGAGGCCAGCACCCGGCACACGTCCGGTTCGGCGCACTCGAAGCGCTGCTGCTTGCCGGCCTTGCCGGGGAACTCGACGACGGCCCCGGCCCGGGTGAGGTGGACGTGCTCGCGCAGCAGGGTCGCCACCCCGTAGGAGTCGTTCTGCTCGGCGTACTCGGCCCCGCCCGCGCGCAGGAAGCCGAGATCGACCATCCGCAGCGCCGCGGCCAGGACGCGTTCGCGGCCCAGACCGCGCCCCTCCAGGTGCTCGGCGACCCTCGCGCGGATCCGGGGCAGCAGCCGCGCGAAGTCCAGGGTGCGGTCGAACTTGGCCTCGTCGCTGCGGCGGCGCCACTCGGGGTGGTAGAGGTACTGGCGGCGCCCCGCATCGTCGGTTCCGCACGCCTGGATGTGCCCCTCCGGGGAGGCGCAGATCCACACGTCGCGCCAGGCCGGGGGCACGACCAGGTCCTTGACGCGCCTCAGCTCGTCCGGATCGGTGATCCGGTTCCCCTCGGCGTCGTGGTAGCTGAACCCGCGCCCGCGCCGGATGCGCCGGATCCCCGGTTCGGTGGGATCGCTGCGCCGCAGCCCCGAGCCGAGCAGTTCGTCGGTCTCCCCCGCTGACATACCCCTACCGCTGCCCCGGCGGGGCACGGGCTAACTCGCGTCGGCCGCCGCGTTGCGCAGGCGGGAGACCTCGTAGAGGGTGACGCCCGCGGCCACGGAGGCGTTGAGCGACTCGGCGTCGCCGATCGGGATGCCCGCGACCACGTCGCACGCCTCCCGCACCAGCCGGGACAGCCCCTTGCCCTCCGAGCCGACCACGATCACCAGCGGGCCGGTGGCCAGCTCCAGGCCCGGAATCACGGTGTCGCCGCCCGCGTCCAGCCCCACGACGAACAGACCCGCCTTCTTGAAGGTCTCCAGGGCCCGGGTCAGGTTGGTGGCCTGGGCGACGGGGAGGCGGGCCAGGGTGCCGGCGGAGGTCTTCCACGCGGTCATGTTCACGCCGGCCGAGCGCCGCTCGGGGATGAGCAGGCCGTGGGCGTCGAACGCCGCGGCCGAACGCGCGATGGCGCCCAGGTTGTGCGGGTCGGTGACGCCGTCCAGGGCGACGATCAGCGGCGGGGTGTCCGCCTCCTGGGCGCGCTCCAGCAGGCCCTCGGCCGACCAGTACTGGTAGGGCCGCACCTGGAGCACCAGGCCCTGGTGGGCGGCTCCGGGCTGGCCGTTGCTCTCGCAGCGGCGGTCCAGCTCGGCGCGGGTCACCTCGACGACGTCGACGCCGCTCTCACCGGCCAGGCGGGCGGCCTCGGTGACGCGCTCGTCGCTGTCCAGGCTGTTGGCCAGGAACAGGCGGGTGGCGGGCATCCCGGCGCGCAGCGCCTCCACCACGGGGTTGCGGCCGACCAGCAGGTCGGAGTCCGTGCTGCGGCGCCGCTCGGCCCCGGTGCCGGGCTCGCTCCCCGCGGCGGGCCGGGGACGGCGGGCCGCCTTGGCGCGCTGCTTGCCCTCGTACCAGTGCCGCTGCTCGGCGGGCAGGGTGCCGCTCTTGCCCTCAAGTGCGCGGCGGCCCTTGCCGCCGCTCCCCTTGGTCGGGCCCTTCTTGCTCTTCTTCGCCGGCATGGTCGCCGCCTTCCTGCGTCTCGCGGGCATGCCGGAGTCGCGGTGCGTCCGGCCGGTGGGTTCCGCCGCAGAGCGCGGCGGCAAAGTCCCAGACTAGTGCGGCCGCGCCACCGCACGGGCCCGGAGTCAGTCCCGGCGCAGGTCCCAGCGGGGGCCCTCCGGCGTGTCCTCGACCACGATGCCCGCCTCGGTGAGCTGGTCGCGGATCGCGTCGGCCGCCGCGTAGTCCTTGCGGCCGCGGGCCGCCTGGCGCTGTCCGAGGGCGACCGCGACGAGGGCGTCGACGACCTCGCGCAGCCCCTGGTCCCCACCGGTGGCCCACTGCTCGTCGAGCGGGTCCAGGCCGAGAACGCCGAGCATGGCGCGCAGCTCCCCCGCGATCTCGGCGGCCTTCTCCTTGTCTCCGGCGGCCAGGGCGGTGTTGCCCTCGCGCACGTGCCCGTGCACCACGGCGAGCCCCTGGGACACGCCCAGGTCGTCGTCGAGCGCGTCGGCGAACGCGGCGGGGACCCGCGCGGCCGGGGCGATCTCGCCGAGTACCTCGGCGGCCCGGGTCAGGAAGCCCTCGATCCGCTGGTAGGCGGCGGCCGCCTCGTGCAGGGCGGCGTCGGAGTAGTCGATGGTGGAGCGGTAGTGCGCCTGGCCCAGGTAGTACCGCAGTTCGACGGGCCGCACCTTGCGGACCATCTGCGGAATGAGCATCGAGTTGCCGAGCGACTTGCTCATCTTCTCGCCGCCGACGGCCAGGAGGCCGTTGTGCAGCCAGTAGCGGGCGAAGCCGTCACCGGCGGCGCGGGACTGGGCGAGCTCGTTCTCGTGGTGCGGGAAGACCAGGTCGAGGCCGCCGCCGTGGATGTCGAAGCTGGGCCCGAGGTACTTGGTGGACATGGCCGAGCACTCCAGGTGCCAGCCGGGCCGACCGCGCCCCCACGGGGTGTCCCAGCTGGGCTCGCCCGGCTTGGCGCCCTTCCAGAGGGCGAAGTCGCGGGGGTCGCGCTTGTCGCGGTCGGAGCCGGTGTCGGCGGACGGGACGACCTGCTCCAGGCGCTGGTTGGACAGCTCGCCGTAGGCCGGGTAGGAGCGCACGTCGAAGTAGACGTCGCCGGAGCCGTCACCGGCGGCGTAGGCGTGCCCCTCGTCGATGAGGCGCTGCATGAGTTCGATCATCTCCGGCACGTGGCCGGTGGCGCGCGGCTCGACCGTGGGCGGCAGGCAGCCCAGGGTGTCGTAGGCGTGGGTGAAGGCCCGCTGGTTGCGCTCGCTCACCTGCCACCACGGCACGCCCTCCGCGGCGGAGACGTTGATGATCTTGTCGTCGATGTCGGTGACGTTACGGCAGAAGGTGACCTCGTAGCCCGAGTAGGTCAGCCAGCGTCGCAGGATGTCGAAGTTCACCCCGGAGCGGATGTGACCGATGTGGGGAGGTGCCTGCACCGTGGCACCACACAGGTACAGGGAGGCATGTCCCTCGCGGAGGGGGACGAACTCTCGGACCTGCCGGGCACTGGTGTCGTAGAAGCGCAGACTCACGCTGTCAAGCCTATCGGCTTTCCCCTCGCCCCCATGTCACGAACGGACTTTCGACGGGGGAAGGTGCCCGCCGGGGCCCTCCGCCTTTCGATCGGACATCCCCGAGACCGTATATATGTCGAGCCGTATTCGAAACGCCTGCGTGTGAGATCGAGCGGAACGGGGTAACCCACCTCAGGAATACCCGACCAACAGACCTCGCATATCCCGATATACCGGCATGCGCACCTCTGATTTCGGCACGTCTGCACGTAGCCGCAATCGGCCGGAATCTCGTGTCGGCGGGACCGTCTCGACTACGCTTCCTGGCGATGGCCCCTTACAACGACCCCTCCGGATCCGGGACACGGAACGGCAGGCCCGCGGAGCGCGGCCCGGGAGCCGGTGCTCTCCTCGGTGGCGCCCTGTTCGTCGGCCTGATCGCGCTGTGCGCCCTCGTCATCTCCTACAACGGCATCTTCCGGTTCGCCGAGCACGGCGGCCACGAGGGCAGCGCGCTGGCCCACGTGTACCCGATCGTGTTCACCCTGCTGCTGATCATGGCGTTCTGGGTGAGCTACCTGCTGCGCGGCGCCGAACCCCGCGAACGCTTCTGGGTCGACGCCGTGCTCATCCCCGTGCTCGTCCTTGTGGCGGCGGTCGCCATGCTGATGAACAACCTCGGGCTGATCGACGGCTTCCCCCGGCGGTTCGCTGCGGTCGTCGTGGCGGTCTCCCCGCTGGTGGCGCTGGCGGTGGCGTTCCTGCTGTGGATGGCCCTGCGCGCGCACCTGCGCAACCGGACCTCCGCCGCCTTCCGCCGGCGCCCTCCGGACGGCCGCGCCGGGACCTCCCCGGAACCCGAGGAGCCCCGCCCCCGCGACCCCGAACCCACGCTCGAGGAGCGGCTGACGGGCGTTCCCCCCGCCCCGGCGGCGGAAAGCCCCGAGGAGCCCCCCGCCCCCGCCCCCGTGGCGCGTCCGCTGCCCGAGACCGGTGGCGAGGACGAGATGTCGGTCCCCACCCTCCGGCTCCCCCGCCGTCCCAGGAGCGGGGACAACCCGATCAGGGAGGCCGCCGAGCGGCCGCCGTTGGTACCGATGCCGCAGCGCGCGCGAGCGGACGGGCCCCGGGACGGGGAGGACGTCCCGGAGGACGTCCCCGAGCACCTGGCGGACGAGGGGTTCGACCACGACTCCCCCGCGGGCGATCCCGCCACGGACGAGGCCGAGGCCCCCGCGCCCAGGGACTCGGCGCTGCCGCCGGCGGCAGCGGCCACCACCGGAGCGGCGGGCTCCCCCGCGGAATCTCCGGAGTTCCCGGCCGCCGCGGCACGGCGGACCGCTCCCCTGCCCGCGGAGGAGGAGGAGCACGCCCCGGTCCGCCTCCGGCCGGCACCGCCCGCTGCCCACCCGGAGTCCCCGGCGGAGCGGGACGGGTCCCCGGAGCACGTCCCCGGCTCCCCGAGGGCCGGGGCTCTCCCCGAGGAGCCCGCAGAGCCCTCCGCCGAACCTTCCGCAGAGCCTTCCGCAGAGGAGGCAGGCGCCTCTGCCCTCCCCGAGACCGGGGACCGCACCTCGGAGGACCTCGGCGAGCAGCGGTCCGCAGGACAGCAGGAACTCGGGGACCTCCCCCTCACGGCGGCTCCGGCCGACAGCGGGAGGGAGCACGTCCGCGCCCGGCCCGGGCACGGGTCCCCTGCCGAGACGGCCGGGCCCGCGGCCGACGAGCCCCTCGCGGACACCCCCGCGCACCGGGAATCCGAGGAGGGCTCCCGGACGGAGGGCTCCTCTCCGGCGGGGCGCCCGGGGCCGGCGCGGCTCTTCACGGGGAGCGGCTCCGAGCCCGCCCGGTGGGAGCCTCCCGCCGACACGGGATCGCGCGGCTGGTCGAGCGACGACTACGTGCCCCCCGTGTGGACGCCGCCCGAGGACGACGGGGATCGCGAACCGCTTCCCGCGCCCGTCCTGGACCACGACACCGGGCCGACGGTCCGGGCCGCCTTCCACATCGGCACCTCGCCGCAGGAGGCCCCGGAGAGTCCGCGCGGGCAGGCGTGGCCGCGCGGGCCCCAGGTGCCGCCGGGAGCCGCGAGCCCCCGCGACGACGCCGAGGAGCAGGCACCCCCGGCCGCACCGCGTGAGCCCCGGCCGCCCATGAGGAAGCGCCCGATGGTGCTCAAACCGAAGCGCCCGCCGATGCCCGACTTCACCTCCGGGCCGCCGTCCGGCCGGGTCCGCAGCGAGCCCCTGCCCCCCGACGACTGACAGCCCGACCGGAACAGCGCGACGGCCCCGCATCCTCTGAGGATGCGGGGCCGTCGCGCGAAGCCGTTCCGGTGACCGGGAACAGGGCCTAGTCGCGGGGCACGCACAGCGCCGTGGCGACGGCGGCGATGCCCTCGCCCCGGCCGGTGAGGCCCAGGCCGTCCGTGGTGGTGGCCGAGACGGACACCGGTGCGCCCACGACCTCGGAGAGGGTCTTCTCCGCCTCCGCCCGCCTCGGTGCGAACTTCGGCCGGTTGCTGATGATCTGCACGGCGACGTTGCCGACCTCGAAGCCGGCGGCGCGCACGCGGGCGACCGTCTCGGCCAGCAGGGCGGCGCCGGACGCGCCCTTCCACTGCGGCTCGGCGGTGCCGAAGTTGGAGCCCAGGTCGCCCAGACCGCACGCCGAGAGGAGTGCGTCGCAGGCGGCATGGGCGGCGACATCCCCGTCGGAATGGCCGCTGACCCCTTCCTCACCCGGCCATTCCAGACCGGCGAGGAAAAGTGTCTTTCCAGGAGCGAACGGGTGGACGTCGGTGCCGACGCCCACCCGAGGCATTTTCGTCATGAATTACGCGATTCCCTGCCCGTGTCTCAGGTCGTGAGAACCTCGTCGAGGAGGGCCTCGGCCTTGTCCTCGTTGGTCTTCTCCGCGAGAGCGAGTTCGCTGACGAGAATCTGGCGCGCCTTGGCGAGCATCCGCTTCTCACCCGCCGACAGGCCGCGCTCCTTGTCCCGTCGCCACAGGTCCCGGACGACCTCCGCGACCTTGTTCACGTCGCCCGACGCGAGCTTCTCCAGGTTGGCCTTGTAGCGCCTGGACCAGTTGGTGGGTTCCTCCGTGTGCGGCGCCCGAAGGACCTCGAAGACCTTGTCCAGGCCCTCCTGCCCCACCACGTCGCGAACCCCGACGTCCTCGGCGTTCGCGGCGGGCACGCGCACCGTCAGATCGCCCTTGTCCACCCTCAGCACGAGGTAGGTCTTGTCCTCGCCCTTGATGGTACGAGTCTCGATCGCTTCAATACGAGCAGCCCCATGATGGGGGTAGACAACAGTGTCGCCGACCTTGAAAGCCATGTGACAGGTACCCCTTCCGCTACCACAAGGATACCATGAATCCATGACTTAACCTACCTATTAGGTTTGCGAACCCGCAGGTCAGAGCGCACTTTTCTGGGGTTGACAAAGTCTACCCGAACCCCCTTGGACCGCTGGTCAGGACGGGTGCGCGAAAGCCCGGAGCCCCTTGGTGCAGGGGTCTTCGCACCCTTCACAAAGGCTTCGGGGACCGGCGCGGCGCCCCTCCGCGGGACACCGGAAATGGCCGTTGCGCGATATCTGTCACGTTCCGTCCGCCACCGGTGCCCCGGGAAGAAGAAGGGCCGTCACGATTCCGCCTCGTAGTCCTCGCGCTTCTCTCCCGTCACCATGTAAACAAGGTTGTCGGCAACGTGAACGGCATGGTCCCCGAAGCGTTCGTAGAACCTGCCCACCAGGGTGACGTCCATGGTCGCCTCCACCCCGTACTCCCACCCCGGGGCGAGGATGCGCTGGAGCAGCTTGCGGCGCAGCCGGTCCATCCTGTCGTCGTCCTTGTCCAGCTCGAGCGCGGTGTCGGGGTCGCGGTCGAGGATGACCTCGCCGGCCTTCGTGACGAGCAGCTCCGCCTGGTGGCCCATCTCCAGCACGATCGAGCGCACCGGCTTGGGGATCGCCGAGTCGGGGTGGCGGCGCCGGGCGATCTTGGCCAGGTGGACGGCGTGGTCGCCCATCCGCTCCAGGTCGCCGCGCATGTACAGCGAGGTGATGATGGCCCGCAGGTCGGAGGCGACGGGCTGCTGCCGGGCCATCAGGCTGAAGGCGGTGTCCTCGATCTCCTGGTCCAGCCGGTTGATCCGCTCGTCCCCGGAGATGACCTCCTGCGCGGCGTTCAGGTCGCTGTCCAGAAGCGCGGTGGTGGCCCGGGCGATGGCGTGCCGGGCGAGCCTGGTCATCTCGACCAGACGCTCGCCCAAACTGTCGAGATCCTCGTGATACATGTCGCGCATGGCGTCAATGCTCCCTGTGGTTTCTTGAAGAACCGGCCAAAAGCAGGTGAACGATGGAAGAAGCTCGGGCACGTCACCTACCCCGAACGGGTAAAGCCCCAGTCCACACGTTTACGATCGAATCGTGCAAGGGGAACTTCTCGCCGCTCTGACCGGCATCGTCGGACTCGTGACGGGCGTCGTCGCCGGCGTCGTCGCCAGTTCGCTCTTCCGCGTCCGCGGAACCGAGCGCCCGGCTCCGGCTGCGCAGCGCAAGGACACCAACACGCTACCTTCCGGCATCGCCGAGGTACTCTCCGCTCTCCCCTCCTCCGCCGTGGTCCTGGACTCCACCGACCGCGTCCTGCGCGCCTCCTCGGCCGCGCGCGCCTTCGGCATCGTCCGGGGCGAGGAGCTGGTGATCACCGAGCTCCTCACCCTCGCCCGGCACGTGCGCCGGGACGGCGTGATCCGGGAGACCGAGATCGAGGTGGCCGTGCGCAAGTTCGGGCCCGACGCCACCTCCTTCGCCGTCCGGGTCGCCCCCCTCGGCGGCACCGGCCTGGTACTGGTCCTGGCCGAGGACCAGACCGAGCACCGCCGGGTGGAGGCCGTGCGCCGCGACTTCGTCGCCAACATCTCCCACGAGCTCAAGACCCCGGTGGGCGCCCTGTCCCTGCTCGCCGAGACCGTGCAGGACGCCAGCGACGACCCCGAGGCGGTCCGCCGCTTCACCGCCCGCATGCGGGCCGAGGCCTCCCGCCTGTCCGCGCTCATCCAGGACCTCATCACGCTCTCGCGCATCCAGGGCGCGGAACCCATGACCGAACCCACCCGGGTGGACCTGGAGGCGCTCGTGGCCGACGCCCTCGACGCCCTGAGCATGCCCGCGGACGCCAAGGGGATCGAACTCGTCAGCAGCGGCTCCGAGGGCGTCACCGTCCTGGGCGACGAGGGGCTGCTCGGCACGGCACTGCGCAACCTCGTGGCCAACGCCGTCTCCTACAGCCCCGAGAACACCCGTGTCGCGGTGTCCGTGGAGGTCGGCGAGACGAGCGTGGGCATCAGCGTGGCCGACCAGGGCATCGGCATCCCCCAGCAGGACCTGGAGAGGATCTTCGAGCGGTTCTACCGTGTGGACGCCGCTCGGAGCCGGGCCACCGGAGGTACCGGTCTGGGCCTGGCGATCGTCAAGCACATCATGACCCACCACCGTGGAGAAGTGACCGTGTGGAGCCAAGAAGGGGCGGGATCGACGTTCACTCTGCGTCTGCCCCGTCCCGACAACCGGGGGCGCGACGCCGCCCGGGACAACGACCGTCAGGAGGCGGCACAGTGACTCGCGTACTCGTGGTCGAGGACGAGGAATCGTACAGCGACGCCCTGTCCTACATGTTGCGCAAGGAGGGCTTCGAGGTCGCCGTGGCACCGACAGGGACCGCGGCCCTGGAGATCTTCGACCGCACCGGTGCCGACCTGGTCCTGCTGGACCTGATGCTGCCGGGCCTGTCGGGCACCGAGGTGTGCCGGAGCCTGCGGCAGAAGTCCAACGTCCCCGTCATCATGCTGACCGCCAAGGACTCCGAGATCGACAAGGTCGTCGGTCTGGAGCTGGGTGCCGACGACTACGTGACCAAGCCCTTCTCCTCCCGGGAGCTGGTCGCCCGCATCCGCGCGGTGCTGCGCCGCCGCGGCGAGGACGAGGTCGTCCTGCCCGCCGCGCTGGAGGCCGGACCCGTCCGCATGGACGTGGAGCGGCACGTGGTGACCGTGCGCGGGGAGAACGTGCAGCTGCCCCTGAAGGAGTTCGAGCTCCTGGAGGTGCTGCTGCGCAACGCCGGGCGCGTGCTGACGCGCATGCAGCTGATCGACCGCGTGTGGGGCGCCGACTACGTCGGCGACACCAAGACGCTCGACGTCCACGTCAAGCGCCTGCGCGCGAAGATCGAGGAGGACCCGAGCAGCCCCAAGTACATCGTCACCGTGCGGGGGCTGGGCTACAAGTTCGAACCGGTGGCCGTCGGCGCCTGAACCCCCGGTACCCGCCCCTCCGGAGAACCCTCTCCTTCGACGCGGTCCCGGTTCGCGGGCTTCCCCACCGCGAACCGGGACCTCCTCCTTCCGGCCCCCTCAGACCTCGAGCAGGACGGTGAAGGGCCCCTCGTTGGTGAGGGAGACCGACATCATCGCCCCGAAGGACCCCGTGGCGACCGCGGCGCCCAGCGCGCGCAGCTCGCGGACCACCGCGTCGACGAGGGGCTCGGCGACGGGCCCCGGCGCGGCCGCCTGCCACGTGGGGCGGCGGCCCTTGCGGGCGTCGCCGTAGAGGGTGAACTGGCTGACCACCAGCAGCGGGGCACCGGTGTCGGAACAGGACCGCTCGTCCTCCAGGATCCGCAGCGTCCACAGCTTCCTGGCGAGCTTGGCCGCCTCGGCCCCGGTGTCGGTGTGGGTCACGCCGACCAGGACGGCCAGGCCGGGTTCGGTGATCTCCCCGACGGTCTCCCCGCCCACCGTCACCGACGCGTGCGACACACGCTGCACGACCGCGCGCATGGTCCCTACCTCCTCTGTCCCGACTGCTGGAACTGGTTGAGCACCCGCAGGCGGCGGGCGTTGGTGATGATGCCGGTCAGGGCGACCACGAACATGCGGATGGAGTCGGTGAAGTCGTCGATCCGCCACTCGCGGGGGCCGGTGTACCAGGCCAGGCCGTCCCCGGTGAGCTCCTCGGGGGTCAGGTCGGCAAGGGCGGCGGAGGCGAGGATGCCGGCCCACCTGTCGACGTCGTCGAAGATGACCGCGTACGCCAGGTAGCGCGAGTAGAGCTCGACCCTCTGGCCGGGCGGTGCGGTCTGCGCCCGGGGGCTGAGCAGGTAGTCGCGGAACCCGAGGGTGTGCGCGTACACCGTGCTGCCCAGCTTGGTCTTGGCGGGCATGTACTGGGCACCGACGGTCATCGCGGCGCCCGCGATGACCACGGCCAAGCCGGTGAACGCGGCGGTGGTGAACATCGCCAGGAGAACGGTGAGGAGCACGCCGGCGGCCGTGACGACCATGCCCGCGGTGCTCCAGCGGCCGCGCACCTGGCTGGGCGAGCGGGCGAACCACTTGAGCCGCACCATGTCCCGGTACAGCTCCTCGCGGACGCGGTCGATCCGGACGGGGAAGTCCGGGGAGACGCGGGAGGAGCCGAGCTGGGAGAGCCGCACCGTGCGGCTCTCCCCGAAGAGGGCGTCCAGCAGCAGCCACTCGGAGGGGAGCAGGGTCTCGTCGGGCGGGCCGTCCAGGCGGACCAGGCGCCAGTCCACGGAGGTGAAGTGCTCGTGCGGCAGCTCCTCCAGGCGGATGTAGCCGCGCACGGCCAGGTCGACGACGCTTCCGGTCAGGTCGGCGATGTCCACGCGCTCGTCGATGAGCGTGCCAATCTGCCCCGGATGGACGTCGTCGGGAGGGCTGAAGCGGAGCTCCCCGTGCTCGCCCTGCGCGACGGGCGCGTGGTCGCCCCGGGCCGCCTCGCGGCGCAGCGCGCGCTCGTCGCGGCCCCGGATCCGGATCAGCACGGCCAGGCCGCCCACGAGGACGGCGATCAGGAGGCCGAACACGCCCCCGGTCACCGGGGTGACCGCGAAGGCGGAGGCCAGCGACCAGCGGCGGGTGAGGATGGGCTCCCCTCCCGCGGTCCCCGGGGGGTAGTTGACGACGATGTCGAGGCGGTCGGAGGGTTCCATGTCGACCTGGAGGAAGTGCGCCACCGACTTCTCCGGTCCCATATCGGAGGCCGTGCAGTACATGGCGCTGCGCGGTTCCCCCGCCAGGCAGGAGAGCGCCTCGGGCGGCAGGGGCGCGGTGACGGTCACGTCGGTGGTCTCGACCGGATGGCTGTAGGCGCCGACCGCGCGCCATTCCATCTGGACACCGCCGGAGATCTCGCTGACGGTGCCGCCCACCCGGTAGGTGAGCACGGTCCCGTCGAGCCCTTCCGTGGGGACGGTCACCAGGAGGGCGCCGTTGCGGTGCTCGACCTCGGCCTCGAGTGCGTTTCCGTCGAGGGTCGTGGCCTCGATGCCGGTGATCTCGAACTCCCGGTCGTGCTCGGTGTCGTAGAGCATCGTCTCGGTGAGGGCGCGGGTGAAGGCGTCGGGAGCACCGCCCTCGAAGGTGATCACCTCCTCGGCACCGAGGACACCGGCACGGTCGAGGTCGAGCCGGATGCTGTTGGTGATCAGTGGTTCGGCCCCGGAGCGGTGTTCACCTCCGGCGGGTACTGTGGGGGCCGGTGCCGCAGCCGCCGCGGCGACGGCCGCCCCTCCCGGCCCCGCGGCCGCGGGCGCCGCGAAGAGCGGGAAGAACACGAAGAGGGCCGTCGCCACCGCGACGGCCAGGCGCCAGGAGCCGACCCACCACATGACGCGAGAGCCTATCCGGTCCCCCCGTACCCCGTGGTCCCCGGTGGTGCGCGCATCGCGCCGGCGGGGGCCGTGCGGTGAGGGGACGCAGAGGTGAGCCCGCGGTTCCGGCCGTCCGGCGCCGGCTACTGGTCCGAGCGCCCCGGATTCCTCCAGCAGATGGGGCTGGGTGTCTCGCTCTGCCTGGGCACTGGGCTGGCCGCCGTCGGGATGACCGGTTTCCTCGTGATCTCCTCGCTGCTGCAGTCGGCGGAACCCGCGTGGTCGCACCCCGCCGCGCACGGGTCGGTGACCGGGGCGGCGGCGGGAGCGGGAGCGGCGCAGGAGCGGCCGGCCGCGGACGGGCGCCCGGACGGGCTCCCCGGGGACAGCCCGCTGTACCGGGTGGGCGAGATCGGCGAGGTGACGTGCCGGGCGCCGGAGCTGGACCAGGAGGACCCCGAGTCGGTCGAGGCGTTCGCCCACGACATCGCGGACTGCCTGGACGACGCGTGGGGCTCCTACTTCGCGGAGGCGGGGATGGAGTTCTCCTCGCCCAACCGCGTGTACTGGCACACGGGGGGGCACAGCCCCTGCGGCGCCTTCCCCACCGAGGGCACGGCCGCGTTCTACTGCCAGGCCAACCACGGTCTCTACCTGGGCGTGGAGGACGTCGTGGCGGCGTCCGCGGGCAGCGGCCGGCCCGAGGCCTACACCTTCCTCCTCAGCCACGAGTACGGCCACCACGTGCAGGGCCAGGCACGCATCCTCGCGGAGTTCCACGAGGTCCGGGCCGGGGCCCCGCAGGACGAGGCCGATGAGCTGACCAGGCGCAAGGAGCTCCAGGCCAACTGCCTGGGGGGCGTGTTCCTGGGTGCCTCGGAGGACTCCCTGGGCTTCGGCGAGGAGGGACGGGAGAATATCCTCGACGACGTCGTCCGGCGTTCGGACCGCGGTGGCGGGCACACCCACGGTTCGGCCGACAACAGCAGGATGTGGACGGTGCACGGCATGGATCGCATGGACCCGGGGGCGTGCGACACCTGGGACGCTCCCGAGGAGCTCGTGCGGTGATGCGGGGGCCGGGACCGGGCCCCTGGTGAGAGGGCGGGCGGGCAGGAGTGTACGCAGGCTGGGAAGAGGCGCCCGGGGCGGAGGCCGCCCGCAGGGCGCGCCGGGTCGACGGGCGGGCGTTCGCGCTGGTGTCCGGCCTGCTGGCGGTCGTGCTCTCACTGGTCCTGCTGTCGTGGTCCGCGGGCGGTGAGGAGGACGCGGCGGGAGGCGGGGTCGCCGACGACGTGGGCGCTCCGCACGGGGGGCCGTCGGGCAGCAGCTCCGGAACGACGCTCCCGGGCGTCCCGGAGAAGCCCGTCCGCCCCTCGGGACAGGCGGCGCTGGTGGACAACCCGCTCTACGGGACCGGCCGGCTGACTCCGCGTCCGTGTCCGGTGCCGGAGCTGGACGTGGACGTCCCCGCCTCGGTGGAGGACTTCCTGCACACGGTGGCGGACTGCCTGGACGACGCCTGGAGCACCCAGTTCCAGCGGGCGGGGATCCCGTTCGAGCCTCCGGACCGGGTCTTCTGGACGGAGCCGGGGGTGAGCCCGTGCCGTCCCTATCCGTCGCAGGCGGGGGCGTTCTACTGCCGGGCGAGCACGAGCGTCTACATCGGTGTCTCGGACGTGGTGGAGAAGTGGAACGGCACGGAGGACGGCGTCGTGTACGCCTCCCTGCTCGCGCACGAGTACGCCCACCACGTGCAGGGGGAGTCGGGCCTGCTGGAGTACTACCACGAGCAGCGCGAGCTGGAGGCCGACGTCCTCGACCGCAACGCGTGGACGCGCCGCAGCGAGTTGCAGGCCAACTGCCTGGCCGGGGTCTTCCTCGGATCGGTGCGGGTGACCTATCCGCTGGACGGCACCGACCTGGAGATCCTGCTCGCCGACGCCAGGGCCACCTCCGACCGGGAGGGCGGGCCCGAGGAGGACCGCACGCACGGTTCGGCCGCCAACAGCGAGCGGTGGATGCTCACGGGGTGGCGGGAGCAGGCGCCGGGGGCGTGCAACACGTGGGAGCTGGAGGATTCCCCTCTGCTGGAATGAGGCTCCGGTCGGCCGCCGACCGGCGCCAACTGCTGCGCTCAGACACGTAGGCCCTGTTTTTCGGATCATCTCGGGCTGCACGGCCGCCAGGCGCCCCCTTGCAGCGCCGGAGAGCTTGCGAAGCCAACCAGGCTGAGCTGCGCTCCCCGCCTCGCAAGGGAACACCTGGCCGGCCGTTCGCCGGAGGATCGGCTCCGCCGATACGGCGAGAGCATCCAAAAAAACAGGGCCGAGGCCCTGTTTCTTGGATCAGCTCGGGCTGCACGGCCGCCAGGCGCCCCCTTGCAGCGCCGGAGAGCTTGCGAAGCCCGCCAGGCTGAGCTGCGCTCTCCGCCTTGCACGGGAACGCCTGGTCGGCCGTTCGCCGAGGAATTGGCTCCGCCGATACGGCGAGAGCATCCAAAAAACAGGGCCTGGCGTGGCAGGATGATTCCATGTCGGAACACGTCGGCCCCCTCGGCTCCCGTGGGACCGAGCCCCCTGCCGCCTCCCCTCCGTCCTCCGCCGTCTCCTCCGAGGCCTCCCGCATGTGCTCCTGCGGGCCCGGCCTGCCCCCGAACCCGGACCGCGGTGCCGAGGACGAGATCGTCCCCGGCTCCGCCGAGAACCAGTTGGACAGCGTCGAGCTGCGCGTGCACGGCGTCAGCGGCGGCCAGGCCGAGGAGCTCCTCGACGTGGAGCCCGCGATGCGGGTCGGCGGGGACCGCCTGGCCGGCTTCTTCCGGTGGCGCAGGGAGGCCGACACCGAGACCGTGCCGGGGGTGCGGCGGGAGATCTTCGCCTGGGGCAACCTGACCTCCGGCCGCTCCTCCCGGGCGCTCTGGCTCCTGCTGCTGCCGTTCATGCTGGTCAACGTGGCGTACTGGATGCGTCCGGGGTGCCAGGACCGGCCCGTGGCCGGCCTGGGCAAAATCGCCGACAACACCTACGGTGCGGCGGTGCGGTTGCTCGCCCTGACCCTGACCTCGCTCATCACCCTGGCGGTGGCCGGCATCGGCATGGACCTCGTGGCCTGGCAGTGCGCGGCGGGGCTCGGCCAGGAGTGCGCGCGCGTCCGGCCGTGGCTGTCGTTCCTGGCCTCGCACTCGTCGGCGCTGTCGGCCACCGGCCCCGCCCTCCTGGTGGGCGCCCTGATGCCGGCCACGGTGGTGGCGGTGCTGTGGAGGCTGTCGCGGCGCACCGCCGCCGACTACGAGGTGGTGACCGCCGCGGCCCCGCCCGTGCACAGCCGGGAAGCGCCGCTGAGCGACCCCGACTTCTGGCGCAACAGCGAGATCATGGCGCGCCTGCGCTCGGCGCACGTGTCGGTGGCGATCGGCACGGTCGTGATCCTGCTCCTCCTGCCCGCCCTGCGGTACGACCTCGCCCGGCGCGAGCAGTTCCCCGGCACGCTGCCCGAGCTGCTGGGTGCGGCCGTGGAGCCCTGGGTGGCGGGCTCGCTCCTGGTGGTGCTGCTGGCGGCGGTGGTCACCGCGAGCGCGCTGAGCGTCCTCGTCCCCGGCGTGGACCCGCGCTGGAACGTGCGGGCCGACCGGTTCTGCCGCGTGCTGCGCGACGCCGCCCTGCTGCTCGCCGCGGTCGCCGCCGGGTACACGCTGTGGCCCCGGCCCGGCTGGGAGGCCGTGGGGCAGCTGCCGGGGCACTCCGTGCTGCTCGGCACCCTGTTCGCGGCCCAGTCGGGGCTGGTGCTGCTGGCCCTGGTGGCCGCGGCGGTGCTGCACACGACGGAGCGGGCCCCGGAGGGCGCGGCGATGTACGGCCTCGCGGGGCCGGCCACGGCGGCTCTGGGCGCGCTCCTGGGCAGCGCCTTCTCGGCCGCCGTCGTCTACCAGGGCTCGCTGTGGCTGAGCGGGTGCGGCCCGCTCACCCCCGACGGGGCGGCCTGCCTGCCGCTGTCCCCGCCGGCCGCCTACTCCTGGGTCCAGCTGGCGATCGCCCTGGAGGGGGCGATCGCGGTCCTGGTCCTGGCCTTCCTCGCCCTGCGGCTGCGCCGGGGCACCCGGGCGCACCTGCTCCAGGTCACCAGGGAGTACGAGCGCAGCGCGCGCGACCTCCGCACGTGGCACATCGCGGAGGCGCGGGCGCTGGGCCGGATGACCGAGGTGCTGCCCGCGGTCCTGGCCGCCCTCCTGCTCCCGGCCGCGGCCCTGGCCGGGCTCGTGCTCTACTCGGCGCTGTCGGGGAACCTGGCCGCCGACGGCCCCGTTCCGGCCGCCGGCGGGGCGCTCGGGGTCGCGCAGGGGGTGGTGTCGGTGCTGATCGGGGCGGGCTCCCTGCTGGGCGGGGCCTCCCTGGTGGCGCTGGCGTGGATCGGCCACGGCGCCTACCGGGACCGGCCGACCCGCCAGGCGGTGGGCGCCCTGTGGGACGTGGGGACGTTCTGGCCGCGGGTGGCGCACCCGCTGGCACCGCCCTCCTACGCGGAGCGGGCCGTCCCGCAGCTCGTGGCGCGGGTGGCGCGGATGACGCGGGAGGGCACCAGGGTGGTCCTGTCCGGGCACTCCCAGGGGTCGGTGCTGGCGGCGGCCACGGTGTGGCAGCTGCCCGACGACTGCCTGGGCCGGGTCGCGCTCGTCACGCACGGCTCTCCGCTGGACCGGCTGTACGCACGCTACTTCCCCGCCTACTTCGGGCCGGTGCCCTTCGCCGACCTCCAGGGGCGGCTGGCCGACTGGCGCAATCTGTGGCGGACCACCGACGCGATCGCCGGACCGGTGCGGGTCCGCTCCGGTCCGGGCGGCACCGGCACCGTCGGGCCCGACGAGTCCCTGCCCGACCCCCGCAACTACGACGCCCCGCCGGGCGAGGCCCGGCGGCCGGAGATCATGGGCCACTCCTGCTACACGGACGACCCCGCCTACGCCGAGGCGCTCCGGGAGTCGCTGGACTCGCTGGAGGAGGCCTACCAGGGGCCGTAGGGGCCCTGGTTCCTGCCACCGCCCACACCCTTGACGGCGGGGCGCACGTCCAGCAGGAAGATGAGGGTGGCGACCAGGCCGAGAATGACGAACATGCCGGTGCCCGAGAACACCGCGAGGGCGGACAGACCGGTGGCGACACCGGTGAGGATCACCCACAGCTTCTTGGTCTGCTTGTCCATGAGCTCGAAGGCCGCAGCCGGTGTCCGGAGAGCCTCGATCAGCGCGAAGAGGCTGGCCACGAAGGTGACCAGGTAGATGAGCTGCCAGATCAGTCCGAACACAACACACTCCCGACGAGGTCTCGAGCGGGGATCCGCCCGCTCTCCACGGTAAACGGATCGGCGTCCCGAATCGTGCCCGCCGTTACCGGGATCACCCTCCGCGGGCACCGCTTCCCGGTCAGATCGGGATGTGCCAGAGGCAGGTGACCGCGGCCAGGAGGAAGGCGGAGGCGCCCATGACGACCGCGCCCGCGTGGTAGGAGAGCTCCTCGTGCGGGTGCAGGAGGCGGTTGACCCGCAGCACCACGCCGGGCTCGGCGACGGCTGCCAGCGCACCGGCGGGCACCGGCGCCGGCCCGGCCGCGCCGAAGCGCAGCAGCGCCATCGCCAGCTCGCGCGAGGTGCTCTTGCGCCGGGCCTGGTCGTCGGCGCACATCTCGATGAGCAGGGCGACGGTCTCGTAGTAGGTGCGCACCAGGCGCACCCTGGGGAAGGCGCGCTTGAGGGAGGAGAAGGGCAGCAGCACGAGGTCGTGGCGCTCGCGCAGGTGCGCCTGCTCGTGGGCCAGGACCGCGGCCAGCTCGCGGTTGTCGAGGACCGCGAGCGCTCCGGCGCTGATGACGACCTGGGAGCGGAGCACACCGGGCAGGCAGTACGCGGCGGCGGCGGGGTGGTCGACCACGCGGGCGCCGGGTACGTCGGGGTGGTCGCTGGAGACCAGCTGGAGAAGGTCGTAGTGGCGCCTCCGGACACGGATCACGTGGACGAAGGAGGAGACCAGTCCGCAGAAGAGCACGAGGGTGAGCACCACCGCGAGGACGACCGCCGCGATGTGGCTGATGCCCTCGGCACCCTGGGAGAGCTCGGAGATGATGAGGTTCCCGGTGACGATGTCCTCGGCCAGGGCCATGAGGCCCGCGGCCGCGCCGAGCTGGTAGGAGGAGAGACCGAAGGCCAGGAGCGCGCCGATGGTGGAGACTCCCCACGCCAGGCCGAGTGCCTGCCAGGCGATCACTGCCGTGTAGGGCCCCCGGGAGGGCCACTTCGCCCGGTGGAGGAGCTCCATGGCGATGAGGCAGCCAACCGATACAAGTATGAGGAGGGCGGCACTGACCATACGGACTAGTTCCTTGGCTGCTCGATTTCCGCGAGTGCGCGCCGGAGCGCGTCAGCCCCCTTGCCGTCCATCGACTGGACGAAGGCGGCCAGAGCTGCGTCGCGGTCCCCCGTCTGCCCGAGCGCGTCGAACATCAGCTCGGAGACGTAGGATTCCCGGCTGGCAGCCGGACGGTACCGCCACGCACGTCCTTCACGTGCCCGGGTGACGACCTTCTTCTTGGCGAGCCTGTCGAGCACGGTCATGACGGTCGTGTGCGCCAGGTCTCGCTCCGAGAGAGCTTTGCCCACCTCACGAACCGTCATTGGTTCATCCCTTGCCCACAGTACATCCATCACCGCACGTTCGAGTTCGCCGAGCCGATTCATGCTTTCGAGTCTACTTGCGGTCGTACTACAGGCTGTCGTACCCCCAGGTTAATCCCTCATGGCCCGAAGGACAGGGTCCTAGGACCCCCGTCCCAGGACTTTCGGAAGCTGCCTTCGGCCCTTCCCCTCAGCGCCCTCGGCCCTCCCCGCGGCGGATCGGTACCGGATCGGGCACCCTGCGAGGGGTCCGACCTGCGAATACGGGTATCCAACACCACATGAGAGGGCACGAGAAGCACGAGGAGGAGGCTCTGGGCCGGCCCCGCGTCGGGGTGTCCAGCTGTCTGCTCGGCGCACCGGTCCGCTACAACGGGGGACACTGCCGCTTCCGCTTCCTCACCGAGGAGCTGTCGCCGTACGTGGACTGGCTGCCGGTCTGCCCCGAGGCCGAGATCGGGCTGGGCGTCCCCCGCCCGACGCTGCGGTTGCAGCGGCGCGCCGGCTCCGACCGGGTGGTCGGCGCGCGCGACGGGAGCGACCACACCGAGGAGCTGGCCGCCGTCGCCGACAAGCACCTGGACGGGCTCCGCCGGCTGGACGGCTACGTGCTCAAGCACAAGTCGCCGAGCTGCGGCATGTTCGCCCTGCCGGTCTTCGACGAGGAGGGCCACCGCGTGGGCGGCAGGGGCAGGGGCGCGTTCACCTCCCGCCTGGCGGAACTGGTGCCCGGGCTCCCCATGGAGGAGCAGGGGCGCCTGTCCGACCCGTCGCTGCGCGAGGCGTTTGTCGAGCGGCTGTTCGCCCACGCCAGGCTGCGCGAGCTGTGGGAGTCGGACTGGAGGCCGCGCGACCTGGTCGGCTTCCACTCCCGGCACAAGATCCAGCTCATGGCCCACACCCCGGAGGGCTACCGCGAGACGGGGAGGATCGCCGCCCGGGCGGGGGCGTGGGACCGGGACCGCACCGTGCGCGAGTACACGGACGCCTTCCGGCGCGCACTCGCGGTGCCGGCCGGTCGGGGAAGGCACGCCAACGCGCTCCAGCACGTGTTCGGCATGATCGGCCCGCTCCTGGACGGCAGCCGCAGGAAGGATCTGCTCGCCGCCGTCGAGGACTACAGGAGGGGGCAGGTGCCGCTGAGCCTGCCGGTGGCCCTGCTGCGGCACCACTGCGACGCCGAGGAGGTGGCCTGGGCCTGCCGGCAGACCTACCTGCGTCCCTATCCGGACTCCCTGGGGCTCCGCCACCCCGTGGCGGTCTGAGCCCCGACTCCCTCCACCCGGACCGTGACCCGCTGTGCCGATGCACGGGAACAGTGTGTACCTTCTTCGCTGTTGTCCTCAGCGGCGTACACACGAACTGGGAGGAATCACCGGTGTCCGGAATCGTTCCCGCGGACGGGCGGACCGCGGTTCCGTCCCGCGTCGCCACCGTCAGCCTGCACACCTCCCCGCTCGACCAGCCCGGTACCGGCGACGCCGGCGGTCTCAACGTGTACGTGGTCGAGGTGGCCCGGCGCATGGCCGAGCGCGGTGTGGCCGTGGACGTGTTCACCCGGGCCACCGCCCCCGACCTGCCCCCGGTGGTGGAGCTCGCTCCGGGCGTCAGCGTTCGGCACGTGCCCGCCGGGCCCTACGGCCGCATGGACAAGCACGCCCTCGCCGACCACCTGTGCCCCTTCGTCTTCGGCATGCTGCGCGCCGAGGCCCAGGGAGATCCCGGACACTACGACCTCGTGCACGGGCACTACTGGCTGTCCGGGCGCGCCGGGGTGATGGCCGCCCGCCGCTGGGGGGTCCCCCTGGTGCAGTCCATGCACACCATGGCCCGGGTCAAGAACGCCTCCCTCGCCGAGGGCGACGCCCCCGAGCCCGAGCTGCGGGTGCGCGGGGAGGACCAGCTCGTCCACCAGGCCGACCGGCTCATCGCCAACACCGAGGACGAGGCCCGCCAGCTGCGGGAGCACTACGGCGCCCGGGAGAGCCGGATCAGCGTTATTCCGCCCGGGGTGGACCTGGAGGTCTTCACCCCCGGAGCGCGCCGCGAGGCGCTCACGCGCATCGGCCTGCCCGCCGACACCGAGCTGCTGCTGTTCGTGGGGCGCGTGCAGCGGCTCAAGGCCCCCGACGTGCTCGTCCGCGCCGCCGCGGAGCTGCTGGAGCGCGACCCGTCGCTGCGTTCACGCCTGGTCGTGGGCGTGGTGGGCGGCCTGTCCGGCGCCGGGATGCACGAGCCGCGGATGCTCGCCGACCTGGCCCGGTCGCTGGGGGTGGCCGACGTGGTGCGGATGGAGCCGCCGCAGAGCCGCGAGCGCCTGGCCGACTACTACCGGGCGGCCACCGCGACGGTCGTACCTTCCCACTCGGAGTCCTTCGGCCTCGTCGCCGTGGAGTCCCAGGCCTGCGGGACCCCGGTGGTCGCCGCCCGGGTCGGCGGCCTGGGCACCGCCGTGGCGGACGGCCGCTCGGGGATCCTCGTGGAGGGGCACGACCCCGCCGACTACGCGGCGGTCCTGCACCGCATGATCACCGAGCCGGCCTGGCGGGCGCACCTGGCGGAGGCGGCGCCCGCCCACGCCGCGACCCTGGGCTGGGAGCGGACGGTGGACTCGCTGCTCGCCGTGTACGGCGAGAGCCTCGCCCCGCACGCGGATCCCCTTCCCCTCGCGGCCGGCCGGTGACGCGGGGCGCTACCGTCGGTCGGGAGAGGCGAGGGAACGGGAGGAGCTGCGACGTGGGGACCAGGACGGCGCGCGAGGCCGCGGCCGAGGCGATCATCGAGTCGGTGGCCGAGGCGGGCCTGGAGGTGGAGCGCC
Organism: Nocardiopsis algeriensis; assembly: GCF_014203695.1. Lineage (GTDB taxonomy): Bacteria > Actinomycetota > Actinomycetes > Streptosporangiales > Streptosporangiaceae > Nocardiopsis > Nocardiopsis algeriensis. The sequence continues at coordinate 218,324 of NZ_JACHJO010000001.1, forward strand.
CCCGGGAGGGGTCGTTCCTGGTGACCCTGCCGGGCAAGGCCAAGCTCAAGACCCTGGTATGGCTGGAGGTCGGTCCGCACAGCCTCACCCTCACGTCGTTCTTCTGCCGGCAGCCGGACGAGAACGCCGCCGAGTTCTACCTGTGGCTCATGCAGAAGAACTCGGACATGTACGGAATGGCGTTCGCGGCCGACGAGGTCGGCGACGTGTACATCCGGGGGCGCCTGCCGCTGGAGGGCGTCACCCCCGACGAGGTCGACCGCCTGCTGGGGTGCGTGCTCACCTACTCGGACGAGAACTTCAACGGCGCCCTGGAGCGCGGCTTCGCGTCGGCGATCCGCAAGGAGTGGAAGTGGCGGGCCGAGCGCGGCCACGACATGCGCAACCTGCGGGCCTTCGCCCATCTGGTGGACACCGGGACCGACGCCTGAGAAAGGCCCCGCCAAGGGCCGGGCGGCTCCCGTGGGGGAGGGGCAAGTGGCTAGGCTTGCCCCATGGGAACTCTGGTACTGCTTCGGCACGGTGAGAGCGTCTGGAACGCCAAGGGCCTGTTCACCGGATGGGTGGACGTGGAACTCTCCCCCACCGGCAAGGAGGAGGCCCGCCGCGGCGGCGAGCTCCTCAAGGAGGCCGGTGTCACACCGGACATCCTGCACACCTCGCTGCTCAAGCGCGCCATCCACACCGCGCAGATCGTCCTGGACGCCGCCGACCTGCACTGGCTCCCGGTCCAGCGCTCGTGGCGCCTCAACGAGCGCCACTACGGCGCCCTCCAGGGCAAGGACAAGGCGCAGACCCGCGAGGAGTACGGCGAGGAGCAGTTCATGATCTGGCGCCGCTCCTACGACACGCCTCCGCCGCCCATCGCCGACGACGACCCCTGGTCCCAGGCCGGGGACACCCGCTACAACGAGCTGCCGCCGGAGCTCATGCCGCGCACCGAGTGCCTCAAGGACGTCCTGGAGCGCACCCTGCCGTACTGGTACGACCAGATCGTCCCCGATCTGGCCGTGGGCAAGACGGTCATGGTCGCCGCACACGGCAACTCGCTGCGTGCGCTGGTCAAGCACCTGGACGGGATCAGCGACACCGACATCGCCGGGCTGAACATCCCCACCGGCATCCCGCTGGTGTACGAGCTGGACGAGCGGTTCGAGCCGACCAACCCGGGCGGCACCTACCTCGACCCGAAGGCCGCCGAGGCCGCCATCCAGGCCGTCGCCAACCAGGGCAAGAAGTAGCCCTCCCCCGCTCCCCGTGCCCGTACCGCCCCGGCGGTGCGGGCACCGTCAGTAGACGAGGGCCTGGGCGCCGTCGCGCAGGGTCTCCTCGACGAAGGCCGCCGCGCCGGCGATGCGGACCCCCGCGACCAGGTCCTCCTCCGTGAGCCCGCGGCGGGCGGCGCACTGGGTGCACAGGGTCACCCGTCCCGCGGCGAGCACGGTGTCGAGCAGGTCCTCCAGGGGGGCCGCGTGCGGAAGGGAGAACTCCGCGGCGCGGCCGGGAACGGCGAACCACGCGGACTCGCCGGTCAGCCACAGGGAGACGTCCACCCCCGCCGCCACGGCCGCGGCAGCGACCGTGAAGGCCTGGTTGCAGCGCTCGGGATCGTTGTCGCCTGCGGTGATCTTGATCACCAGGGAACGAGACATGGCGGTCAGCCTACCCCCTGCCCCGAGGGGGTTCGAGGGGACGGGAAGCGGTCACACGCCCGCGAGCAGGAGCAGGACCGCGCCCGCCGCGGCGCACAGGAGGGCGGCGGCGGTCAGGGCGACCGCCTCGACGCGCCGGGGGGAGTCGCGCCGGGGCCGGTCGGCCGCGTCGTGCTCCACGAGCAGCTTCCCGCCCTCGGAGGCGGTCATCACCACGTGGCCGTCGCGGACCCGCAGCGTGCCGGTGACGCGCACGCGCACGCCGGGGCGGATCACCCACTCGCGGTACTCGAACTCGATGGTCTCGCCGCGGAAGACGCCCGAGATACGGCCCCGCACGCGCGGAAGCAGGTCGTCGGCGGGTGAGGCCACCCCCGGCTGCGGGCGTCCGACCACGCGCTGGAGGCACAGCTCGGCGTCGCCGGGGCGGGTGTCGCCCGGGTCGACGAGGACGCGGGCACCGTCCGGGGACTGCCCGGGGGCGACCAGGCCGAACAGCTCCTCGGAGCCGTAGTCCGCGATGGAGTCGCAGGTGCGCTCGCGGACGGTTCCCTCCTTGCCGAGCGGCATGTAGTGGCGCAGCACCTCGTGGCCGTGCCAGACGCAGTCCACCCCGGCCAGTCCGGAGGCGACGGTCCCGCCGGGGCCGGGGGCGGCGACACCGGTGAGCGTGACACGCCTGCCCGCGTGCCGGGCCAGCTCCGCGGGCCTGAGGAGGGCCAGGCCGCGCTGGCGCCGCCACCGCCGCAGGGCGAGGAGTGCGAGTGGCAGGAGAACGACCGCGGCCGCGAGGAGTACCCAACCGATGAGCAGTAACACAGGCCGCCCCTTGGAGCATGTCGGAGGTCAGACGACAGCGGCGGGCGTTTCGTGCACCCCGTGGCCACACCGCACAGGTGACCATCTTTACCAGTTCTCCGGGAAAGCGGGGCCAATTGGGCGTGTCCAGTCCCCCACCCCGGGGTGGCGGTGGCCGCGGGCCCGCCCGGTCGGCGCTACGCTCAGAGGTTATGCACGCTGATGTACACCCCGATCTGGCAAAGCTGTCCTTCCTGATCGGCCGCTGGGAGGGCGTCGGCGTCGCCGGTTACGCCGACGTGGAGGAGTTCCAGTTCGGCCAGGAGATCGAGTTCGCCCATCGCCCCGGTCTGCCCTACCTGAGCTACAGCGGCAAGGCCTGGCGGATGCAGCCCGACGGAACCCTGGGTGAGCTGATCACCGAGGAGTCGGGGTACTGGCGAGCGCTCTCCGAGGAGGACACCGCCCAACGCGACAAGGACGAACCTGTCGTTCACCTGGAAGTACTCGTCACGCACAACGAGGGCTTCATCGAGTCGTACGTGGGCAACGTGTTCGCGCACCGGGTCGAGATGGCCACCGACGCGGTGCTGCACACCCCGACGGGCCTCGACGTGACGGCCTCGCACCGGCTGTACGGCCTGTTCGGCGACAACCGGGAGACCCTGGGCTACGCGTGGGACCTGGCCGCGAGGGGGCACAAGCTGCGCTCCTACATGTCCGCGCAGCTGAAGCGGGCGGCCCAGTAGGCAGGACGAACCCCGGGCTGCTTCCCGCCGGTGCGGCGGGGCCGGTCGGACAAGTTCCGGCAGCCCGGGGTCCGGGTGTCCGTCTGGTATTCGCCGCGAACGACGCCGATGCGTCGTCCTAGCGGACGGACACCTCGCAAGTCCTGGGAGAAATCATCTTCCGGACCACCTCCTTTCCTGCGTGACACCGACAGTACGTCGCGGTTCGAGTCGCGGGCAAATGTTTTTTCTGTGGCCATCGCCGCAGGCAGCGGGGGAATGCGGGGCCGGGACGGCACGGGCTGCGGGGCGCCGCGCAGCGGGGCGGATGTCCGCGCCGCACATGACCTAGTCTCGGCGGTATGACTTCGCCGCTGTTGAGCACACCGGGCGCCGTGAGCGCCGAGGCCCCCGACTCCGGAGTCGCCGCGCACTACGGGGACCCCGCCCATGAGGGACGCGCCATCGAGCGTTCGAGCGCGTGGGTCGACCGCAGCAACCGGGACGTCGTCCGTGTGAGCGGGCCCGACCGCCTCAACTGGCTCAACGACCTCACGAGCCAGCTCACCAAGGACCTGGCACCGGGCACCGCCACCGAGGCCCTCGTCCTCGACAACCGCGGGCACCTGCGCCACCACCTGTCCCTCGTCGAGGACGGCGAGGCGGTGTGGATCCACACCGAGCCGGGCCAGGGCGCGGAACTGGCGCGTTTCCTGGACTCCATGCGGTTCATGCTGCGCGTCGAGGTGGAGGACCTCGGCGGCTCCCGCTCGGTGCTCACCGTTCTGGGACCCCAGCGGGCCTCGGTGATCGAGTCCGTCGCCCCGGAGGACACGCCGGTGCGTGCCGCCGAGGACCAGACCGACCTGTTCGTGCCCTCGGAGCGGCTGGTGGAGACCGCCGAGGCCCTCACCGCGGCGGGCGCCCGCCCGGCCGGGATGTGGCCCTACGAGGCCCACCGGATCGAGCACCACCGGGTGCGCCCGGGGCTCGACACCGACGAGCGCACCATTCCGCACGAGGTCGACTGGGTCGGCCGCGCCGTGCACCTGGAGAAGGGCTGCTACCCGGGCCAGGAGACGGTCGCCCGCGTGCACAACCTGGGGCGCCCGCCGCGCCGCCTGGTGATGCTGCACCTGGACGGCACCGCCGAGCGGCTGCCGGCGGTGGGCAGCCCGATCGAGCTGGACGGGCGTGCGATCGGCCGCGTGGGCAGCTCGGCCCGCCACCACGAACTGGGCCCGATCGCCCTGGGTGTGGTCAAGCGGACGGCCCCGGTGGACGCCGACCTGGTGGTCGACGGCATCGCCGCGGGCCAGGAGGTCGTGGTCGACCCGGACACGGGCGCCAACGCCCGGATCACCCTCCGGCGCCGCCCCCGGTGACCGCCGGCTGCCGCGCCTCCCCTTGCGGAGGGGGCGCGGCCGCACAGCACACGGCCTAAGCGGGTTCGAGCGGGCTGACGCCGCCGACCATGATCCGGCTGAACTCGGTCCCCACCGGCGCCAGGAAGAGGATGTGCGTCGTGACGGTCTCGCCCGGGTTGACCTCGTCCCAGAAGTAGTCCCAGGCGACCGTGTACTCGGCGTCGGGGTCGTGCGCGAAGGTCCGCCCGTCCACGGCGGTCCCTGTGGTGCCGTAGGTGTCGAAGATGCTCGGCCCCGCCCCCTGGTTGGTGACGTTCAACCGGTAGACGTGGTACTCCATGCCGGCCGGAGCGGTGGCGTAGGAGCCCATGCCGTCCGTGACGGTGGGATCGGTGTACCCGGTCTCCACTGTCACGAGGAAGTCGCCGAACACCGTGGAGGAGCCGTTGTAGGACTCGGGCGGGGCACTCACGGTGGGCTCGGGAGCCTGCGGTGGCGGAGCGGGTTCCGGTTCGGCCTCCGGGGGCGAGGGTTCCTCCGTCTCCTGCGGTCCCCCGCTCTCCTCGGGTTCCTCCGCCCCGTCCTCGGCCTGCTCCGAGGTGCGCTCCCCCACCACGACCTGGACGGTGGGCATCGGTACCGAGTTCAGGGCGATCGCGGTGGTGATGCAGCCCGCTCCGGCAAGGAGCACCGCGGCGGGGACGGCGACGGCTCTCAGGACCCGCCCGGGCCCGTGGGGACTCTTGCCGGTGCTCATACAAATGAGACGCAGATCACTCCTGATTCATTCCCCGGTCGGCCCTCCGAGGAAGAGACCGGGCCGGTCCCCACCGGGGAGAGGGCCGGAGCCGAGGGGCGCGCGGCCCGGCGCGGCGGGAGGGATGTCCACCCGCGGAAGGGCCCGGGGCCGGTGCGGAACCGGTCCCGGGCGCCGCGGCCTCCGGCCGGTCAGACGGTGAGGACGATCTTGCCCCTCGTGCGGCCCTCCTCGTTCAGGCGCCAGGCGTCGGCGGCCTGCTCCAGGGGGAACTCGCGCTCGATGTGGATCTTGAGCTCGCCCTTGTCCGCCATGCGGCCCAGCTCGACCAGGTCGGCCGTGTCGGGGCGGACCCACAGGTTGTGGCCGCCGTGCTCGACCACGGTGGGATCGGCGATCGAGATGATCCGGCTGCGGTCCCCGATCAGCGGCAGCGACTGCTCGGCCGCTCCGTCCCCGACGAAGTCCATGACCGCGTCGACGCCCTCCGGGGCGAGGTCGCGGACCCGGTCGGCCAGTCCGTCGCCGTAGACCACCGGTTCGGCGCCCAGGGAGCGCAGGTAGTCGTGGTTGCGCTCGCTCGCGGTACCGATCACGCGCGCCCCCAGGACGCGGGCGATCTGGACCCCGAAGGAGCCGACGCCGCCCGCCGCGGCGTGGATCAGGACCGTGTCGCCCGAGCCCACCCGCGCGCGCTTGAGCGACTGGAGGGCGGTCAGCCCCGCCAGGGGCACGCCGGCGGCCTCCTGCCAGCTCAGGGAGGCGGGCTTGGGCGCGATCAGCCGCACGCTCGCCGCCACCCGCTCGGCGTAGGTCCCGAGCTGCACCCAGTCCTTGCGCGCGTAGCCGTAGACCTCGTCGCCGACCTCGTACTCGGGGACGTCCACACCGACCGCCTCCACGACACCGGCCACGTCCCAGCCCGGTACCAGAGGGAAGGCCGTCTCCATGAGCGGGTCCAGGCCGCCCGCGGCCAGCTTCCAGTCCACGGGGTTGACCCCCGCCGCCTTCACGCGGATGAGGACCTCTCCCGGCATCACCTTGGGCTCGGGCAGCTCCATCAGCTCGAGGTCGTCGGCGGTCCCGTACTTGTTCAGTGCGATTGCCTTCATGGCAAGGGCAGCAAACGGCCGGGGTCGTGCATTCCCGCGTCCGCGAACCCCCTGGCGGGCGGGGGGAGGGCCCTGCGGCCCTCCCCTCCCCGTCTACTGGCGCAGGGCCGCCGCCAGGCGCTCCTCGTGCAGGCGCTCGCCCCAGGACGGCTGGAGCGGCGCGATGCGCCCCACACGCCAGCTCAGCAGCAGGTCGGCCAGGTGGGGGTTGCGGGGAAGTGCCGGGCCGTGCAGGTAGGTGCCCAGCACCTGGCCCTGGTAGGCGCCCTCGGTGTGTCCGTCGTTGCCGGTGCCGACCACGGTGGTCGACAGCGGCCGGGCGGACGGGCCGATCGCGGTGCGGCCCTGGTGGTTCTCGAAGCCGGTGATACGCCCTCCGCCCAGGGCCGGGTCGATGTCCGCGACGATCTCGCCGACCGCGCGGGACTCGCCTCGGCCGCTGCGGATGTCGAGGATGCCCACGCCGGGGAGCGGGTTGGCCTCGTCGTCGCCGTAGGTCTCACCGATGATCTGGTAACCGGCGCACACCGCGAACACGCAGGCGCCGCGGGCCGCGGCGCGGGCCAGGCCGCCGTCGGCGCGCAGGCGCTCGGCGGCCAGGATCTGCGGCCGGTCCTCGCCGCCGCCGAGCAGGTAGATGTCGCCCTGCTCGGGCACGTGGTCGCTGGAGTTGACCCGCACGACCTCGGTCGGGATGCCGCGCAGCTCGGCGCGGCGCTTGAGGATGAGGACGTTGCCCTGGTCACCGTAGGTGCTCAGCAGGTCGGGGTAGATCCACACGATCCGCAGGGCGCTGGTGTTGCTCATGTGTGTCTCTCCTACTGAACGCGGCCGTACGCCGTGCGGATCTGCTGGAACGCGGTGTAGTTGGCGATGAGGTCGACCTTGGTGATGCCGGGCTGCTCGGCCTTGAGCCGGCCCAGGACCTCGTCGACGCGGTCGGCCACCTCGAAGTGCACGCCGTCGGTCTCCAGGCGCAGCGCGAGGTCGGTGCGGCGCTCGCCCATGACGAACACGCGGCGGCCGCGCAGCACCCGGTAGTCGACGTCCCACAGCCAGGAGGTGTCCCGTCCGTCGGGGACCTGCGCGTTGACCGACAGGATCACCGGGGTGTGCGGCGGGTCCAGGACCGCGAAGGACTCCAGCCATCCGGCGGGGTTCTTGGCCAGCAGCAGCCGGACCTCCACGCCCATGGTGACCACGGAGGTGTAGCGGCCCGCGACGGAGGTGACCTCGCGCAGGCGCTCCAGGGTGCGCGCGGGGTGCAGGCCGTAACCGGCCGCGGTGGCGGCGGCGATCGCGGCGTTGGCGCGGTTGGCGTCACCGGGCAGGTTCAGCCGCAGCTTGAGGCGCTCGCCCTGCGGGGTGACGAGGACGTCGGAGTCGTTGTCCACGGCCCACGTGGCCTGGGGCCGGGACAGGCCGCACTCGGGGCACTCCCAGTAGGGGTCGCGGTCGCGGCGCAGGTGGCCGCCGCACTCGGGGCAGCACCAGGAGTCCTCCTTCCAGCGCTGCCCGGCCGAGACCCACGTGGCGTGGGGCGCGCCCAGTCCCGCCCATGCCACGAGCGGGTCGTCGGCGTTGGCGATGACGTGGGTGTTGCTCTTGCCGAGGGCGGTCCGCCACTTCTTGGCGAGCAGGTTGATCTCGGAGGCGCGGTCCATCTGGTCGCGGCTGAGGTTCATCAGGACCACGAACGCGGGCTGGGTGGCGACGAGGACCTGCGGCAGGTACTTCTCGTCCACCTCCAGCACACCGTTGACGGCGGACATGCTGTTGGACAGGGCGGTGATGTGCCCCGTGGGCATGTTCGCGCCGTGCTCGTTGGTGGCGACCTCGCCGAACTCCCGCAGTGCCTGCGAGATGAGGCGTGTGGTGGTGGTCTTGCCGTTGGTGGCGCTCACCAGTGCCAGGCGCCGTCCCCGGGCCAGCTGGGAGAGGAGATCGGGCTCCACCTTGAGGGCGACCCTGCCGCCGATGACGGAGCCGTCACCCCGTCCGGTGGCCCTGGACAGGCTGGCCGCACTCCTCCCCAGTACCGATGCCAGTTGGGCGCGCAAGGGAAGCTCGCTCATCTACTCTCCACGATCGCTGGATCACCTGCGCCGACGAGGCGGCGGCGGGCGATGTGTCGGCCATGCCTCATTGTCCACCCGCGGTCGGACCCGCCAGTCCAGCCGCTCCGGCGGCGGACCGAGATTGGGCGGTACGCGGTCAGGTCCGGCGTCGACTCCCGGGGATGCCGCGGGCACCCCGGCGGGCGGATCGGCGGAGGCATCCGGAGAGGCGGTGCGGGGTCTTTCCCACCCGCCGCGCTCCTCGTTCCCGTTCGCTGCCCCGCCGCGCCCCGCGGCCGTTTCGTCACCGGTCCTGCGTGAATCGTCCACCGTGGCCAGCGTGGCGGTGGACAGGGTGAGAATACCCGGATTGGTGTCCGCCAGGACAGGTCCGGCGGGGCCCAGGACCACGGCGGCCGTGGGCGGCAGCGAGCGCAGGGCGCCGGCGTCCAGTCCGTGGGGGCGGGCGCGGAGGCCGCCGTCCCCTTCCGCCGGCAGGGGGGCGTCCGCGCGGGCCTCCTCCGCGGTGGCCCTTCCCCAGGCCGTGGCGGATCTCACATGGCGTACGAGGTCGAGCGGGGCGACGGAGGCGGCGTTGCGGATCACCGCGCCGGACTCGGTGTGCGGTGAGGGGAAGAACCTGTCGTCGTCGGCCACCTCCGCGTCCGGGTCGTCCCCGATCGCGGTGGCCGACTCCCCGACGGCCTCGCCCACGGCCTCGGTGAGGCGGTGCAGCAGCAGGTTCGCGGGGTCGGGGTCGGCGGCGCCCGGCAGCGCGGCGACCGCGCGGGCGACCTCCTCCGCGGCCTCCCCCTCCTGGCGCATCACCACGGGGAGGCAGTCGGGGGTGCCGAAGCGGGCGAGCGCGGCCGGGACCGGGCTCCGGAACATGAGGACGACCTCCACGCCGCTCTCACGGGCGGCGAGGACCACCTGCTCCACCTCCTCGGCGGGAAGGGCGTCGGCGCCGCACACCACGACCGTGCGGGTGCGCGCGGGGCGCCTCCTGGTGTGGCCGCCCGCCGCGGAGGGGCCGGAGCGGGGCACCTCCAGCAGCTCGCTGAGCGAGGCCACGGCGTAGGTGCCGTAGACGCGGGCCGCCGTCTCCCCGGAGGCCCGGTCCATGGAGATGATCTTGACCTGGGCGTAGGCGTCGTCCTCGGCCCTCGTGCCGACCGCCTCGAAGGGGGCCAGGCGGCGCTCCAGCTCCCATGCCCGCTCCCAGGCGACGTCCGCGCAGCGCTCGCGCGCCCGGGCCCGCTGGCCCGCATCGAGCAGGGCGAGCGCGGGGTCGTCCTCGGCGGCGTCGTCCTCGGGGGTGATGAGGGCGCGCAGGCCTCCGATGAGCTCGGCGACGCCGGCCTGCGGCCCGAGCACCTCCAGCAGGCGCAGCAGGAGGGTCTCGTCGGCGTCGACGTCCTCGGCCGGGCCGGAGGCGGCGGCGACGGCGGAGAGGACGCGGGCCCGCTGTCCGGCGTCGAGGTTGGTGCCGAGGGTCATCAGGGGCAGGTCGGCGGGCAGCACCCAGCGGCGGGGGGCGACGGCGCAGCGCCGGGCCAGCCGGACGAGTTCGCGGGAGACGGGGCGTCCGGTGAGGTCGACGACGGTGAGGTCGCCGCCCTCGCGCAACCGGGAGGCCCCGACGGTGGCGAGCAGTGCCGACCAGCCCGCGTCCGTGCCGCCGAGCACGACGACGGTGCCGGTCCCGGGCGGGACGGTCACCCCGTGCCAGAGGGGCTGGGCCTCGTAGGCGCGGCAGGCGGCCTGCCACTCGGTGTACTCGCGGGCGTGCTCCCGCTGCTGCTCGTGGAGGGAGCGGTCGCGCTCCTCGCGCTCGGCCTCCAGGAGCTCGCGGGCGCGCGCCAGGCGCTGGGCGACGACCTGGCGGCTCTGGACGAGGGCGAGGCCGACGGGGGCCGCGATCGCGGCGCAGGCCAGCACCCCTCCGACGGCGAGGACGCCGGGGAGGATGCGCAGGGCCCACAGCAGCAGGCACAGGAGGGCGAACACGGCGAGTCCGGCCAGTGCGGCGTGGAGCGGCCGGTTGGTCCGGGCCTCGCTGTCGCGCTGGGCGGCGATCCACTCCTCGCCGACGGTCTCCGCGTCGGCCGGGGCGGGCCGGCGCGGCGCCGGTCCGGGTGGAGGCAGGAGTACGGCGTGCTGCCAGCCGAGGTAGGTCCGGCCGGCCTCGCCTCGGGACGCACTGCCTGGCCGCGGGTTGGGGGGCACGTCCGGACACCTCCAGGTCGGCTGCCCGGCGGGCGGCCGGAGATTCGGTTCACGCGGGGGCGGTTCCGCCGGCGCGGGGCCGGAGGGGTGATCAGAATGCTGCCACTGCCCCGCGTGCTTGTCACGGCCGTACGGGCGGCGCGCCGCGTGTGCCTCCCCGCGACGGCGAGGGGCGCCGGCGCCGCGGTCGTACCGCGGGCACCGGCGCCCCTCGCGCGCGTCAGGCCCTCAGGCCTGTACCTGGATGTCGATGACCTTGCCGACCTGGGCCGTCACCGGGTACTCGCCGGTGAAGCCCTGGGAGGCCAGGACGCGCACCTTCCAGTCGCCGTCGGCGGCGAAGAACCGGAAGGTGCCCTCGTCCCCGGTGGCCACCTCGCCGACGAAGTCGTCGGAGGCGTTGACCAGCCGGGCGTAGGCACCGCGCAGCGGCTGCCCGTCGCGGGTCACGGTGCCCTGGATGACTGCCTGGTTTCCGGCGTCGACGCCCTCGAGGGCGACACCGCCGATCGGGGCCGCGCAGCTCACTTGGCCTCCCCGAGCTCGATCGGCACGCCCACCAGGGAGCCGTACTCGGTCCAGGAGCCGTCGTAGTTCTTGACGTTCTCCAGGCCGAGGACCTCGTGCAGGGCGAACCAGCTGTGCGAGGAGCGCTCGCCGATGCGGCAGTAGGCGATGATCTCCTGGTCGAGGTCGACGCCGGCCTCCGTGTAGAGCGCGCGGAGCTCCTCGTCGCTCTTGAAGGTGCCGTCCTCGTTGGCGGTCTTGGCCCACGGGATGTTGCGCGCGGTGGGGATGTGGCCGGGGCGCTGGGCGGCCTCCTGCGGCAGGTGCGCGGGCGTGGCCAGCTTTCCGGTGAACTCGTCGGCCGAGCGGACGTCGACCAGGACCTTCTTGCCGATGGAGTCGACGACCTCGTCGCGGAAGGCGCGGATGGAGAGGTCCTGGTCCTTGGCCTTGTACTGGGTGGCGGGGCGCTCGGGGACGTCCTTGACGAGCTCGCGGGAGTCGAGCTCCCACTTCTTGCGGCCGCCGTCCATCAGGCGGACGTTCTCGTGGCCGTACAGCTTGAAGTACCAGTAGGCGTAGGCCGCGAACCAGTTGTTGTTGCCGCCGTAGAGGACGACGAGGTCGTCGTTGGCGATGCCCTTGTCGGAGAGCAGCTTCTCGAAGCCGGCCTTGTCGACGAAGTCGCGGCGGACCGGGTCCTGGAGCTCGGTCGCCCAGTCGATCCTGACGGCGCCGCGGATGTGCCCCCCGTCGTAGGCGGACGTGTCCTCGTCGACCTCGACCAGGACGACGTTGTCGTCGTCGAGGTGAGCCTCAACCCAATCGGCGTCCACGAGGGCGTCGGAGCGGCTCATGGGGAACCTCCTGCTGTTTCTTGTGCGGTGTGGCGTACGTGATGGATGCCCCGGAGTGGAGGGCCGCCCGGGGCAAGGGGGTCGTCAGGCTGTCTTCGCCGGTGCCGGCGTACGGCAGCGGGGGAGCACGCACCCGGCGGTCGGTCGGAGCACGGTGCCGGGAGGAGCTGCGGAGAGGTCGCGTACGGCAGCGAGGGGCCGGAGCACGGGGAGAAGGTCCGCCGGAGCCCGGAGCTCCGAGCGCCGGAGGTCGGCGGAGAGGGCCGCGACCGGTACGGAAGCGGTCAGGGCCGCGGTGGGATGCTGTTCCCGAAGGTGGACCTGCATGACGTGTCGTCCCCAGCTGCGTGCACGAGTCGGATGTCGGTCGCGCGAGGGGGCGCGGGTCTCACCTGGAGGGAGCCCGTGCGCCCTAGGGGCACAGACAGAGCGCGGTGGCGACGCGGCAGAGGTCCACTGCCCGTCGCTTCGTCAGATAAGCGCTCGTCAAGGAAGTCACGACTACGAAGCTACTCGAGACCGGTGATTTTGTCACCAGTGGCCTGGATCACAGGGCTTCCGTCGTGGCCGGTGAGGGGCCCGCCGAAGCTCCCCACCGGCCCTCGTTCAGAGGACGGCGGCGCCGACCGCGGCGATCACGTCGGCCTTGCGGGGCATGCCCGAGGCCCGGCGCACGATCCGGCCGGAGGCGTCGAGGACGAGCACGGTGGGGGTGCCCGTGATCCCCAGGCGGCGTACGAGGTCGAGCCGGGACTCCGCGTCGACCTCGACGTGGGCGACCCCCTCGACCATGTCGGCGACCTCGTCGAGGATGCGCCGGGTGGCCCGGCAGGGCTGGCAGAAGGCGGTGGAGAACTGCACGAGGGTGGCCCGCTCCCCCGGTTCGGCGCCGAGGTCGGCCGTGGTGAGGGCCTCGCCGGTTCCGGCTCCCATGTGGCTTCTCCCTTCCGTCCGCGCGGCGTGTGTCAGGCCGCCTCGGAGCCCATCAGGGGGACGTCGGTGGCGGTACCGGTGATCCGCAGGCCGCCGGGGACGGACTCGGCACCGGTGAGGGCGAGGCCGTAGGGCAGCTCCGGCATCGGGAAGCTGAAGGTGATCATGTCCGCGACCATGCCGCTGACGTCGACCGGGGCGTCGCCCACCTGGACGTCGGTCGGCGTGACCAGGATCGTCCCCTCCTCGACCGTGATCTCGGGTGCGGCCTCGACGGGGACGCTGATGCCGAAGTCGGCCAGGGCCACCGTGCCCGAGATGCGGGGGCTGCCGTTCTCGGTGGAGACGGTGACGCCCTCGGGCAGGTAGGGGTTGACGAACGAGTAGGGAAGGACGGCGGTGCCCTCCAGGGTCCCGGCGACGACGTTCGGGGCGGAGAGCAGGTCGGCCAGGGGCGCCTCGACGTCGGAGGCGGTGATCTCGATCTGCTCGGCGGTGACCTCGCCGAGGGTGGCGGAGGTGGCGCGGATGTTGAGCTCCTCGTAGGTGCCGCCGAGGGCCTGGGGCAGGAAGGCCCACCCCTCGATGGACACCTCGGGCTCCTCGGACATCTCCATCCGCTGCGAGATCTGCTGCGCGATCATGCTCTGTGCGAGGCTGCGTCCTCCCATGTCCGCGGCTACGACGAGGACCGCCAGGAGGATGAGGAGGACGACAAGGAACTTACGCATCTGGGATCCCGGCACACTTTCTTTCGCTCCGACGCGCCTCTCGGCCGGATGTCCGGCCGGTCTTCGGTCACACGCCACCGGCGCGGGGCGGGCGCCGATCATGGAGAACCTGTAGGGAAGGGTACTTCACCGGTACTTGGACGCCGAGAACCGTTATGCGGTTTTGGGACCAGGGCAAAAAGGTCCCGCCGAGCGCTCCTCCCCAGGTGGGACCCCTCCGCCGGGGTCCCGTCAGTGGGGCATGAGCAGCGCGGCGAGGCCGTCGCTGGCCGCCGCACCCGAGAGGGAGAGCTCGATCACGTTCGTCGCCGCGACGTGGGCCGAGCTGCGGCGCACGAACTCGATGACGTGCGGCTGCTGCTCGTGCTCCTCCTTGGCCAGGTCGTCCCGGTAGATCGCGTAGACGATGCGCTGCAGCGGCGCCCTGGGGACCGTGTGGCAGGCGAACAGCAGCGTGTCCGGCTCGCGCCGGGCGACCTCCTCCACGACCTCGTCCGCGATGCGGTCGAAGCCGGCCTCCTGCCCCTCCCCGAGCGTGTAGATGGTGATGACGCCGCGCAGCTTGGCGGCCGGCGCGCGGCGCACGGGCGGGCCGTCGTAGGCCTCGTCGTAGGGGTCGGCGTTGCGGCGCTTGCGGCGCACGGGCTCCTCCGGGAGGTCGTCTTCTTCGAAGTCCTCGTCGTAGTCGTCGTAGTCGTCGTACTCGTCCTCGTCGAGCTCGTCCCGGCGGGGGCGCACGGCCATGGCGGCGGCGCCCCACAGCGCGGCGACCGCGCCGAGCATGAGCAGCGGGCCGACGGCGCCGAGGCCGAGGCGGCCGACCGCGACGGAGAGCACGGCGGCCAGGGCGAGGAGTCCGATCACGCCCAGCTGGACCCTGCGGGTGCCCCGCGGCTTGCGCAGCACCGCGACGAGCGCGGAGACGAGGAAGATCGCGACGACGACCTGCACCACGTTGACGAGTGAGCGCGGGACGAGGTCGTAGTGGTCGCCCAGGGCCGGGAAGGCCTTGGCGAACTGGCCGCTGAGGCGGTCGACGCTCAGCACGACCAGGGGGACGATGGTGAAGGCGCTGAGGAAGAGCCGCGAGGTGAACCGGCCCCTCGGGGAGCGGACCCCGTACTCCAGGGCGCCCCAGGCGATGTAGAGCGGGCCGATGAGGCTGATGCCGATGTGGAACAGGCGGAAAGTGAGCTCACCGAACTCGAACATCGCGCCGACCACGCCGACGCTGAGGCCGGCGGTGATGCCCAGTGCCCCGACGAGCCACCCGACCGTGGGGATCCCCGGGCGGCGTTGGGCATACGCAGCGAGCGCGGCGGTCGCGCTCCAACCGACCAACGCGCTTATGAATGCCAGTGCTACCGTCACCATCCCGACCATGATGATGCACGTAAGCGGGTGGGTGTGCACTCCGTCCCGGTATGGGAAGACCCTTCGGAGGAAGATCCCGCAGAACGAAGGGCAAAACAGCACTCCTTACTGTGACCTTCATCACGTGATTTATCGCCCTCGGCCAGGGCCCGCGTACCGCACGCGAGGGGCCGTAGGCTCGCACTACTCGGGGAGCGGAGAGCACCGGATCCCCACTCGAGCCAGGAGAGAACCGTGTCACACCACGCCGTCCCCCCGTCTCCGGCTGGGGCCGCCTTCTTCGACGTGGACAACACCCTGATGCGGGGTGCGTCGATCTACCACTTCGCCCGCGGCCTGGCCTCACGCGACCTGTTCACCACACGCGACCTGATGCGCTTCGCATGGGGGCAGACCGTGTTCCGCGTGACCGGCAGTGAGCAGCCCGAGCACATCAACGCGGCCCGCGAGGCCGCTCTGGCCTTCGTCGCCGGACACGGCGTGGCCGATCTGGTCTCCCTCTGCGAGGAGATCTACGACGAGACCATGGCCGACCGCATCTGGGAGGGCGCCCGCCGGCTCGTCCAGCGCCACCTGGACGCCGGGCAGCCGGTGTGGCTGGTCACCGCCACCCCGGTGGAGCTCGCTCAGATCATCCGGCGCAGGCTGGGGCTCACCGGTGCGCTGGGCACCGAGGCCGAGAACATCGACGGCGTGTACACGGGCCGCCTCAACGGCGACCTGCTGCACGGGCCGGCCAAGGCCGTGGCGGTGCGCTCCCTGGCCGGCAAGGAGGGCTGGGACCTGTCCCAGTGCTCGGCCTACAGCGACTCCTCCAACGACCTCCCGCTGCTGTCCCTGGTGGGCCGCCCGCACGCGGTCAACCCCGACAGCGCGCTGCGCCGCTACGCCCGCAGCCGCGGCTGGCCGGTGTACGACTTCCGCCGCCACCGCGGCACGCTCAAGGCGGCCATCCCCGCCGCCGTCGGTGTGGCCGCCGGAGCGGTCGCCCTGCGCGCCCTCCGACAGCGCAGAGCCGCCTGAACCCCGCCCCAAAGGCGCCCGAACGAGGGGACTACGGCCGAAGGCCGTCCGTCGAGGGCGCCGGCGGGCATTGAGCAGGCCGAAGCACCGGCCACCCGCAAGCCCACCCCAACCCCAGGGGGTGTGCCGTGAGGGCGCCGGCGGGGTTCCGCAGGAGCGGAGCGAACATCCGAGGAACGAGGATGTGAGCGCAGCGACGAAGAACCCCGCCCTGAAGGCGCCCGAGCAAGGAAGCCACGGCCGTAGGCCGTCCGTCGAGGGCAGTGGCGGGTGACAAGCGGGCCAAAGCACCGGTTCCCCGCAAGCCCACCCGCGCCCCAGGGGGTGTGCCGTGAGGGCGCCGGCGGGGTTCTGCAGGAGTGGAGCGAACATCCGAGGAACGAGGATGTGAGCGCAGCGACGAAGAACCGCGCCCCAAAGGCGCCCGAACCGGGGCCGAAGCGAAGCGGAGGCCCCAAAGCAAGCACAGCGGAGGCCCCAAGCCAGCACAATCAGCGGCGCAGGGTCGTCCTCGCCAGGGCCAGGACGTGGACCGGGCGCAGGCCGCCGCCACCACCACCGCGGCCGCGGTGCTCGCGGCTGCCCGCGTAGGACTCGAAGGCCTCGACGGAACTGTGGGCCGGGGTCCAGCCGAGGGCGTTCTCCAGGTCGGAGCTATCCAGGGTCGCCTCCAGTCCCGTCCGGACCGCGCGGGCGGCGCTGGCGGAGGCGTAGTCGATGCTGCCCCGGCGGGCCACTCCGCGCAGGACCCGCAGGCCGGTGGCCGGGATCGGCAGGCGCCGGCCGCCGACGCGGCGGAGGCACTGGGAGAGCGGGACGTCGTCCTTGCCCGCGACGTCGAAGAAGCCCGTCTCGCCGCTCAGCGCCATGCGCACGAGCGCCTCGACCCCGTCGTCCTCGTGCAGGAAGCGCACGCGGGGGTCGCTGCCCAGGACCGTGGGCACGACACGCGAGTCGAGGTAGCGGGTGAGGGGGGTGTCCACGGTGGGACCGATGAGGTTGGCGAACCGCAGGACGGCCACGGAAAGGTCCGGACGGCGGCGCTGGAGGCCGCGGGTGTGCCGCTCGACCTCGGCCGCGTCGTCGGCGTCGAGGGTGGCGCTGGAGCGCACCAGCAGGCGCCGGACGGTGGTGGAGCGCTGGGCCGCGGCGAGCACGCGCATGGTGCCGAGGAGGTTCTCCTCCCGGTTGACGCTGTGCGCGTTGTCCAGGCCGAGGTGGACGACGATGTCGGCGCCGGAGTCGGCGACGATCCTGTCCAGGCTGCCGTCGTGCAGGTCGACGTGGACGTGGTCGACACCCGCGGACACGGGCGGCGGCGCGGAATCCGCTCCGACCACCCGGCTGACGCCGGGTGCCGTGCGCAGGGCCCGGGCGACCCGGGCGGCCATGGGGCTGGAGACCCCGGTGACGAGTACGACTTGAGCCATGGCGATACGTTCCTCGAGAGGAGACGGGGGCTGGGATCGCGGGCCGCCCACTCTCGGGATGGACGAGCGTCCGCGTCCCTGGTGACAACAATGCCTCGGCCGCAGAATTCCGTCACGCGGCCGGGGATCGCTCTCACGTCAAGGGCGTGCCGTGGGGCGTGCTCGGCGGATACCCGGCGTTCTCCGGCCGGGCGGCCCCGCGAGGGCCGGGGACCGGACCGGGAGCCCGCGAGCGCCTCCGGCGCCGCGGGAAGCAGCCTGGCGGCCGAAAGGCCGAGGAGAATCCGTCGAACACGCCCTACGGCCCGCCCGCCCCCGCGGAGAGGCGAAGATCGCCGAGGCCGCCGCTACTTCTTGTTGCGGCGCGCGATACGCGTGCGCTTGAGCATCTTGCGGTGCTTCTTCTTCGCCATGCGCTTACGGCGCTTCTTGATGACGGAGCCCATGGGACCACCCTCTCGCTGACAACGGGTAAAGACATGCCGGACCACCCTGGCGGTGCGGCAAGGGGTACGGATGCGACTGCCGGGCCGTCCGGGCGGGCGCGTGCGCGGGGCACGGGACCACCTCGGCTGCCGGGGCGGGCCCCGGTGGGCCGGTGCTCGGCGGAGCCGTGCACCTACCGCACCCGAAGCTCCAGCTTACCGCCCCGGGTGTGCGCTGCGCGTCATGCCCCGGGGACCGAGGAGCCGCCGACGTACAGGGAGGCGGCCGGCTCGGCGTAGCTGACACCGGCCAGGCGTTCGCCGACGAAGGTCAGCGACGTGACGCTGGCCAGGTTGCACTCCCGCATGTCGGGGCGGTGCCAGAGGCGCTTGCCCTCGGCCGCGCGCCGCACCATCCAGATGGGGAGCTGGTGGCTGACGCACACCGCCTCCCTTCCCCAGGCCGCACGGCGGGCGACCTTGATGATGTCGACCATGCGGGCGACGATCTGCCGGTAGGGCTCGCCCCAGGACGGCTGGAAGGGGTTGTACACGCGCCGGAGGACCTCGGGGTCGCGGATCGAGCGCCTCGACAGGGTCTTGCCCTGGAACTTGTTGTCGGCCTCGATGAGGCGCTCGTCGAGGACGACGGGCAGGTCCAGCGCCTTCTGGAGCGGGACCGCCGTCTCCTGTGTGCGGTCCAGCGGCGAGGAGTACAGCGCGGCGATGTCGTGGCCCTCGAACCACTCGGCCGCCGCCTCGGCCATCTGCCGGCCGCGCTCGCTCAGGTGGAAGTCCGGGAGCCTGCCGTAGAGGACCTTCGACGGGTTGTGTACCTCGCCGTGCCGAAGCAGGTGCACGACGGTGGTCGTGGTCATCGTGTGCGTCTTTCTCTTACTGGTCTGCCCGGACCGGTGGACGGCCCGGGCCGAACGCTGGTCAGCTCTGGGCCTCTGCCGCCGCCCGGGCGGCCCGGGGCAGGGCGGAGACGATCTGCTCGACGGCGGTGTCGTCGTGCGCCGCGGAGAAGAACCACGCCTCGAAGGCGGCCGGGGGCAGGTAGACGCCCTGTTCGAGCATGGCGTGGAAGAAGGCCGCGTAGACCTTGGTGTCGGTGGTGCGGGCGGTGTCGAAGTCGACCGCCTCCCGGTCGGTGAAGAACACCGTGAACAGGTTGCCGCCGGTCTGGATCCGGTGGGTCACCCCGGCCTCGGTGAGCGCCGCGGCGACCTCGCCGCGGACCTGCGCGGAGACCCGGTCGAGGTGGGCGTAGACCTCGGGGGTCGCCCCCCGCAGGGTGGCCAGGCCGGCCGCGGTGGCGAGCGGGTTCCCCGACAGGGTCCCCGCCTGGTAGACCGGGCCGTTCGGGGCCAGGCGGTCCATGATCTCGGCGCGGCCGCCGAAGGCCGCCGCGGGCAGGCCGCCGCCCATGACCTTGCCGAAGGTCATGAGGTCGGGGGTGACGCCCTCCAGGCCGAACCACCCCGAGGCGCTGACGCGGAAGCCCGTGAGGACCTCGTCGAGGACGAGCAGCGCGCCGTGGGCGTGCGCGATCTCCTTGAGGCGCGCGTTGAAGCCCTCCCCGGGCGGAACGACGCCCATGTTGGCGGGGCAGGCCTCGGCGATGACGCAGGCGATGTCGTCGCCGTGCTCGGCGAAGGCCCGCTCGACGGCCTCGGTGTCGTTGTAGGGCAGGACCAGGGTGTCGGCGGCGCTGGCACCGGTGACGCCCGGGGAGTCGGGCAGGGCGAAGGTGGCCAGGCCCGAGCCGGCGGCGGCCAGGAGCGCGTCGACGTGTCCGTGGTAGTTGCCCGCGAACTTGACGACCTTGCTGCGCCCGGTGAAGCCGCGGGCCAGGCGGATCGCGGACATGGTGGCCTCGGTGCCCGAGTTGACCAGGCGGATCTTCTCGACGGGCGCGCGCTCGGTGATGAGCTCGGCGAGCTCGACCTCGCCCGGCGTCGGCGCACCGTAGGAGGTTCCGGCGTCGACCGCGGCGCGGAGTGCCGCGACGACGGAGGGCTCCGCGTGGCCGAGGATCAGCGGACCCCACGAGCAGACGAGGTCGACGTACCGGCGCCCGTCGGAGTCGGTGAGGTAGGGCCCCTGCCCGCCGACGAAGAAGGGCGGGGTGCCTCCGACCGCGCCGAAGGCGCGCACGGGCGAGTTCACCCCGCCGGGGATGACGGCGGCGGCGCGCTGGAAGAGCTCTTCTGAAGTCTGTTGAGTACCCACCTCACCAGTGTGTCAGCTGTGTCCGGTTTCAGGACCATGACCCGCCTCGCAGTCCTGCTGCCTGCGCCGATCCCGGCGGTGCCGGAAACGGCGGGTGCTCCGCCACCGGAGGAGCTACCAACAAGTAACTTGGGCGGTGCCCATCCGCTTCACCACGAGACCGGAGCTGTCATGGCCGAGAACTTCACCACAGCGGACCTGATCGACGACCACGGCGACACCCTGCGCAGCTGCTCCACCCAGTTCCGTCGCTACGGGGGCCGAGCGGTGTTCTCCGGCCCGATCCGCACGGTCAAGTGCCACGAGGACAACGGTCTGGTCAAGCAGGTCCTCAACACCCCCGGCGAGGGCGCGGTGCTGGTCGTGGACGGCGGAGGCTCGCTGCGCTCCGCCCTGATGGGCGACATGATCGCCGAGGCCGCGGTGGCCAACGGGTGGGCCGGCGTGGTGATCCACGGCGCCGTGCGCGACACCGTCGCGATCGGCGGGCTCGACCTGGGTGTCAAGGCGCTGGGGTCCAACCCGCGCAAGTCCGCCAAGGACGCCGCGGGCCGCCTGGACGTGCCGGTGACCTTCGGCGACGTCACCTTTCACCCGGGAGAATGGCTCTACAGCGACGAGGACGGCATCGTGGTGAACGCCGAGAGGATCTGACCGGACACGGGGCACGGGGCCGACCGGGAACCGGGGACGTTCCTCTCCCCGCCCTTCCGGATCCTCCCGGAAGAGATGCCGAAAAGGATCCTCCCCGGGCGCGCGTCGCCGCCCGGGGAGGATCCTTTCTCCTGGTGGGCCGGGGCGTGCCCTGCGGACGGTGCGGGCCGCGGAGGTCCCCGGCCCTCGGGCGGCGGTCCCGTCGACCTCCGCCCGTGCCGGGGCCCTCCCCCTGCTGTCACACCGCTGCCGGGCCCTGTCCGGCCTCAGCGGTCGCTACGCCCCGGGCCCGCATTCCACCCGGGGGTCGATGTTGGTGCCCGTCGCGGTCGCGGTGAACCCGAAGGTGGCGGACTCCCCCGCGTCGAGCACGCCGTTGTGGGCCGCGTTGGTCACCTCGAAGTGGGCTCCGTGGTTGACCACCGAACCGTTCCACAGGCTGCTGATCTGCTGGCCGTTGGCGTAGACCCAGTCGACCATCCAGCCGTCGGTGCCGTCGTCACCGGCCGTGACCTCGACCTCGGCCTGGAAGCCGCCGGACCACTCGTTGACCACCCGGTACTCGGCGGTGCAGTACTCCTCCGCGGGCTCCGGGTCGGGCCCGGGGTCCGGCTCGGGGTCCGGGTCCGGGTCCGGCTCCGGGTCCGGCTCCGGGTCCGGCTCCGGGTCGGGGCCCGGGTCACCGGTTCCGCCGTTGAAGACCACGTCGGAGCAGTTGTAGAACGCCTCGGGGCTGTCGGAGCGCTCCCAGACCGAGTAGATGATGTGCCGGCCGTCGCGGTTGGGCAGGTCGACGTCCCAGTAGTACTCGGCCCCCGCGTCCCCGCCGCTGCGCAGCGGCGGGTCGACGGCCTCGTCGATCAGCTCCAGGTCGTCCCAGGTCAGCGGCTGGTTGGGGTTCCAGCCCGACTTGGTGACGTAGGTGTAGAACGTGCCGGGGTGCGGCGCCCAGGCGTTGTGGCGGAACTCCACCGTCGTGTTCGCCCGGAGCGCGGTGGAGGGCCAGTCCGTGCGGGCCGCGTTGAACGCGCTGAAGGGCTCGGTCGGGCCGCACAGCTCCCCGTCGGCGACGAACGCGCGGTGCTGCCCGTTCGAGTTGCTGATCAGGTTGCCGAACCAGTTCCAGAACGGGTAGTCACCGCCCTCGGCCAGCGCGTCGGCGCACGCCGGGTTGGTGGGCGCCAGGGCACCGCCGGAGCTGCCGCCGGTGGCGTCCTGGAAGCACGCGTAGGTGCGGGAGGCGGGGTAGGTGAAGGCGCCGTGCGCCTCGGCCGCCGGAGGGGCGACCACCACCGAGTAGCCGACGGCGAGCGCGCCGAGGGCCACCCCTGTGGAGAGGAGGTTGCGGATACGTGACCTCATGTGTTCTTCCTTTCAGGTGGGTGACGCCCGGCCGGGCGCCTGCCCGGCCGGGCCGCCGCCGCTCCGGTCAGGAGGCGGCGGCGCACGTGGCGTCGGGCGCCGAAGCCCCGCCGCTGTGCGTACCGGTGAACCCGAACGCGGTGGACTGCCCCGCCGCGAGGGTGCCGTTGTAGGAGACGTTGGAGGCGGTGACGGTGCTGCCGGAGGTGGACACGTCGGCGTTCCACGCCTGGGTCACGCTCTGGCCCGCGGGCTGGGTCCACGTGACGGTCCAGCCGGTGATCGGGGCGTCGGCGGTGACGGTGACCTCGCCCTGGAAACCGCCGGACCACTCGTTGACCACCCGGAACTCGGCGGTGCAGCCGCCGTCGGCCGGCGGGTCGGTCGGCTCCTCGGAGGGCTCCTCGGAAGGCTCTTCGGAGGGCTCCTCCCCGGGGTCCCCGCCGGGACCGCCGTAGACCGGCGCCTCCTGCGCGGTCTGCGCGATGCCGTTCGGACCGTAGAAGATCCGCTCGCCCCACGGGGTGAGGCTGTCGCCGTCGAAGCCCTCGACCATGTCGAGGTACTCGACACCGCCGCCGTTGCCGCTCCACGACCAGCCGATGTAGCCCAGTCCCAGGCGCTCGGTGTGGGACATGATGGCGTCCTCGTCGGGGTTGCCGTCGCTGTGGTCGTGGCCGAACTCGCCGACGATCAGCGGCAGGCCGGCGTCCGTGAAGTGCTCCAGGTAGGAGACGACCGTGGACTCCTGCTGGTAGACGCCGTACATGTGGATGGAGAAGACCGTGTTGCGGTCGGGGTCGGAGTCGAAGACCGACGAGGCGTTGTCGCGCATGATGCCCTGCCAGTCCTGGCCCCAGTTGGGGGCGTCCACGACCAGGGTGTGGTCGAAGCCGGCGTCGCGCAGCCGGTTGATCGCCGCACCGGTGTCGGCGGCCCAGCCCTGGTTGGCGGCGGCGTCGTTGCCGTAGGGCTCGTTGCCGATGTTGACGAGGATGTGGTCCTCCTCGCCCTTGACCGCGTCCTGGATCCGCAGCCAGTAGTCGACCGCCTGGTCGAGGGTGGCCGCGCCGGCCTGCTCGCCGTAGCCGGTGGTGTCGTGGACCTCCAGCATGCAGATGAGCCGGTTGGCCTTGCAGAGGGAGACGACGTTCTCCACGTCGGAGACGCTGTTCTCCGTCCAGCGGTCACCGCTGCTCAGGACGACGCGGACGGTGTTGGCGCCGTGGCTCTTGATGTCGGCGAAGGCGCCGGTCTCGTGGGCGAACCAGGTGTGGGCGTGGCTGACGCCGCGGATGACGAAGTCGTTCCCGGCGGCGTCCACCAGGCGCCCGTTCTCGACGCGGAACCCCGTGTCGGCGTGGGCGGGCAGGCTGAGGGCCAGGAGGGAGGCGACCAGTGCCAGGACGGATCCCAGCGCTATGGCCAGTCGTTGCAACATGGATCTCTCCGGTGGGGGGTTGGGTCCCGGGGACCGGGAGGAGGAGGCCCGGCCCCCGGGAGCATGGGTGGAGCCCGGGACGCCCGCGGTGGGGAGTCGGACGCCCCGGGGGTCTGTCAGCCGCAGGCGGCCCCGTTGAGGCTGAAGCCGCTCGGCGTTCCGGCCTGTCCCGTGTGGGTGAGCTGGAAGCCGAACGAGGTGCTCGCACCCGGGGCGAGGGTCCCGTTCCAGGAGACGCCCTCGGCGGTCACCGAGCTGCCGCTCTGGCTCACCGTCGCGTTCCAGGCGTTCGTGATCCGCTCGCCCGAGGGCTGGGTCCAGGTCAGGCGCCAGCCGTTCACCGCCGCGTCGCCGGTGTTGCGGACGGTGACGTCGACGACCGCGCCCTGGCCCCACTGGTTGACGACGGTGTAGTCGACGTCACAGGAGCCGTCCCCGGGCTCGGGGTCCGGGTCCGGATCGGGGTCGGGGCCGGGGTCGGTCTGTCCGCCGCCGAGGGCCTCGTGCATCGCCCAGTAGGCCGGCTTGGGCTGGTAGTTGTCGTCGTAGGGCAGAGCCGCGCCCTGCCCCGGGAAGGTGTCGGGGATCCACGAGTGGGGGTCGGCGACGCCCCACACGGTCACGCCGCCGCAGCCGTCGACCGCCAGACAGGCCTCGAAGACCGTCCTGTAGTCGTTCGCCTGCTGCTGGAGCGCCTGCTGGCTCGCGGGGGTCGACGTGCGGATGTCGACCTCGGTGATGACGACCTCCAGCCCGAGGTCCGCGAAGCGCTGGATGTTGGCCTGCATGCTGCTGGGGACCTGGCCCACGATGAGGTGCGACTGGAGGCCGACCCCGTGCAGCGGCACGCCCTGGGCGAGCAGCGAGGACGCCAGGCGGTACAGGCCGTCGCTCTTGGCGTTGATCCCCTCGACGTTGTAGTCGTTGATGAACAGGCGGGCGTTCGGATCGGCCTCGTGCGCCATCTCCAGGGCCGTGGCGATGTAGCCCTCACCGAGGGTCCGGTGGAACACCGAGTCCCGGAAGCTCCCGTCCTCGTTGAACGCCTCGTTGACCACGTCCCAGTAGTCGATGTCGCCCCGGTACCGCCCGACAGTGGTGGAGATGTGCTCCTCCATCACCTGCTCCAGCTCGGGTCCGCTGAAGCCCCCGTTCGACACCCACGAGGGCAGCTGGCTGTGCCACACGAGCGTGTGCCCGTAGACGTCCTGCCCGTTGGCCTGCGCGAAGTCGACCAGACGGTCGGCGCCCGACCAGTTGAACTGGCCGCGCTGGGGCTGGACCGACTCCCACTTGAGCGAGTTCTCGTGGGTGACGGAGTTGTACTGGGTCGCGGCGATGTCCGCGTACCGGGCGTTGTCCAGCAGATGGGACGACACGGCCACGCCCATGCGCAGCCCGTGCCGGTCGGCCAGGTCGCGCAGCGGGGTCTCTTCCGCCTGTGCGGCCCCGGCCGCCCCCGTGACGAGGGCCAGGGACGCGACGGCGAGGAACGCCGCCACACGCGCGGCCACGGTTCTTCTTCCTGCTGCCATGACCACTCCTTTCCTTTCTTGTCTTGCCGTTGCGGGTGGAAGGGGCCGGACCTGCGGGCCCGCAGGCCCGGCCCCCGTCTGTGTCGGCGGATCAGCCGAAGAGCTCGCCGTGCGTGGCCAGGGCGGTGGCCACGTCGACCTGGGCCCAGAACCGGTGGTAGGTGAACTCGGGGGCCTGACCGCCGTCGAGGTAGGCCTCGACCTTCGGCCAGTCGGGGTCGTCCTCGTAGAAGGACCGGATCGACAGGAACGTGGAGTCGGAGTCGATCACGTCGCCGTTCGGCATCTGGCCGGTCCAGCCGTCGGGGACGTACAGACCGCCGTCGGGCGAGTCGTAGGGGGCGTCGAACCGCTGGTAGTCGGCGCGGACCTCGGGAACCGCCACACCGAGGTCGTCCTCGTGGTGCAGCAGGGCGTCCAGGAGGCCCTCGGCGAACTCGCGCGACTCCGTGTCGCCGGTGGCGGCCGCGTAGTGCATGAGCGTCTTGGCCAGGCCGGCCGCGATGCCCACGTCCTGGTTGTGGTTGAGGACCTCGACCCGCAGGCCCGGGTTGCCCGTGGAGGTCCCGGTCCAGTCGTCGGGCTGTCCGGTCCACTCCATGTCGGCGGGGATCGCGAACTCGCCGTCCGGACCGACGGAGGAGTTCTCCATCGCCCAGGGGACCCACTTGTCGAGGATCTCCCCGGCGCGCTCGTCACCGGTGATGCGGTAGTACTCGGCCACGCGCTCGATGTCCCACACCTGGAAGCCGAACCAGCGGTTCGACGGCGGGTCGTGCCACACCGGCTTCTCGTCGTAGAACATGCCGTAGAACGTGGAGGTGCCCGCGGGCGGCGCGGAGTAGGTGCCCTCCCAGCTGTTGGTGGCACCGCCGGCGATACCGCCGTCGGCGGACTGCAGCCACTGGAGGAACTCCAGCTGGCGGTCGAGGCTGGTGGCCCAGTCCTGGGCCCCGGTCGGCGACTCGGGCTCCAGGGCCGCGCTCTCCGACATGGCGTAGGCCGCCATGACGTTCTGGTAGCCCTGGTGGGCGGAGGATCCGCCGATCCGCCAGGCCCACGGGTACTCGGCGCTCTCCAGGGCGCCGCCCCAGCTGTAGTACCAGGACATCAGGTAGTGCGCGGAGTCCTTGCCCGTTCCGGGGGAGCAGGAAGTCGCGCCGACGCAGTCGCCGATCTCCTTGAAGTACTTGTCGAACATCGCGTAGCGCAGGTAGTCGCCCATGCGGGAGGCGTCGGCGACGCTGTCGGCGATGGCGCCCTCGTTGCCCTGCTCCGAGGCCCACTCGTGCGCCAGGTAGGCGACCTGGACGGCGCGCGCGTCGGCGTCGGGCGCGTTGGTGTAGCGCCACTGCTCGGAGTAGTTCTCGTCGTCGGTGAACAGGTCGAGGTACCCGTTCTCACCGCCGTGGGCGAACGTCTCGCACGAGGGGTGCGGCACGGTTTCCCACACCGACTCGTTGGAGCCCCGCTGGAAGGTGTTGACGTAGGCGGGGGCGTCGTCGGTGCCGTCGCCGCAGAACCCGTACCCGTAGGTGTTGTCCACGTCCAGCAGCCAGTGCATGCCGTAGACCTCGTCGGTCCCGTAGGTACTGGCCAGCTCGGCCGCCAGCGGGTCCCGTCCGACCTCGACCCCCTGGTCCAGCGCCATCGGGTAGTCGCTGGGGTCGATGGACTCGGGGATGTAGGTCGCCGGGGACGAGGGGTCGTAGGAGGCGTTGGTGGGCTGGTCGGCGGTGCCCGGGATGATGAAGGTCTCCATCGACGCCCAGGCCTGGTTGAAGGGCTCCCAGTCGCCGGTGATGCGCCCGTAGGTCGCCTCCAGCCACAGGTAGTAGCTGTAGGCCTCGGAGGTGGTGGCGTGCCCGTGGTCGGGCGCCTCCACGATCAGGGTCTCCACCGAGTGGTAGGGCACCAGGAGTCCGTCGAACTCGCGGAAGTAGCCGCTGGCGGGGTCCTTGATCTTCTCGTACTGGTCGAGGAACTCCTCCTCGTAGGCGCTGCCGGCGCCGGACCGCTCGCGCACGGAGACGGTCACGGGGTCGTGGCCCTCGGCGGAGACGGTGAACTCGGCCCGTGCCGGGTCACCGCTGCCGTCGCCGGAGGAGCTGACGGTGACCTCCTGGGACTCGCCCCAGTTGCCACTGTCGAAGGACAGTGCGGCACCGCTGGTGACCGAGAGGGTGTCGCTGCCGGAGGACCGCTCGACGGTGACGTCGACGGTGTCCTCGGGCTCGGCGGACAGGGCCACGTCGAAGGTGGCCGAGCCGCCCGGGTCGAGGGAGACCGAGGTGGGCGAGACGACCAGCTCCGACTCCTCGGGCTCGGGCTCGGCGTCCTCGCCGCAGGCCGTGCCGTTGAGGCTGAACGCCGTGGGAGCGGCTCCCGAGCCGGTGCCCTGGAACCCGAAGGTCGCGCTCTGGCCGGTGCCCAGGCCGGGTGACCACGCCGGTGCGGTGACCGTGACCGAGCTGCCGCTCTGGCTGTGCGTGCCGTTCCAGGAGTTGGTGATCTGCTGGTTGCCGGGGAACTCCCAGCCGAGGCTCCACGGGGAGACCGGTGAGCCGTTGTTGGTGACCGTGACGTCGGCGGTGAAGCCGCTGCCCCAGTCGTTGGTGATCCGGTAGTCGACCTCGCAGGCGGGGGCCGCCTGTGCGGGTGCCGCCGGGAGCAGGGCGGCCGCCAGTATCGCGGCCGCGACGAGGGGAGGGGGCTTGCGCCATCGTCTGCGCTCGCCCGAGCGGAGGGTGTGCACGTTCGTCCTCCTGGACGTCTCACCCGTCCGCCGGTTCCGGGCACGGCGGCGCCACGCCACCCGCGCTGGCGGGACCGGGGGGAACGGGTTCGGGTGGTGTGGAGGGGCCGGGCGGGCGGGGTCGCCCGCCCGGCCCGGTGGGGCCCCGCCGGGGGCCTCACCAGGGGTGCCTCAGCGCGTCAGTTGACGGGCGGGTAGGCGTTGGCCAGGAGCTCCTGGAACTGCTCGGAGAACCAGTGGCCCGAGACGGGGGCGTCGGGCAGGGCGCCCGAGGGGCTGTTGCCGTTGCGCACGTTGCCGCCGTAGGTCGGGTCGCACATGCGGTCGAAGCCCTTGCCCTCGTCGTTGTCGATGAGCTCGCTCGAACCGTCGGACTCACCCGGGGGCTTCATCCAGACGTAGGCGTCGATGCCCGGCTCGGGCTCGGCCTGCGGGCGCTCGCCGAGGCCGGCGCCGGCCTGGTTGCACCAGTTGCCGGGGTGGATGCGCCGGTCGTAGCGGCCGCCGTCCACGTAGGCGTCCACACTGGCGGTGGGGCCGGGGCCGTCGGGACGGTCGGGGCCGCCCCAGCCGTTGCGGGAGGTGTCGATGAGCATGCCGATGCTGCTGTCGAAGCCCTGGGAGACCAGTTCCTCACGCAGGGCCTGAGCGAAGCTCAGCTCGTCGATGTAGTTGTTCCAGTCGACCCAGGAGGACTGCCGGACCGGAACACCGGCGATGGTCTGGCCGATGGAGAAGTTCTCCTCCTTGAGGGCCGAGTAGTTCGCCGTGTTGGCGATGAAGCCGTGCACGTCGTCGGGGGTGGCACCGGCGGCGTTGGCGGCCTGGTAGAAGATCTGGGCGGAGGCGGTGAAGTTGTCCTCCCAGCCGATCCAGCCGTGGTGGCCGGCGTCCACGTAGTTGTAGACGTTGTCGATCGCGCCCAGCTGCGCCAGCGCGTAGCCCACGCCCTCGACGTAGTTGCCGTTGGCCAGCATCTCGTCGCACTGCGGGGTGGCCGTGTCCCTCGGTGTGACGTTGGTGACCAGGTTCGGCAGGGAGTCGATCTCGACGGTCGTGACGATCCGCAGCTCGGTGTCCTCGTAGTCGGCGAGGATGTCGGCGATCGGGTCGATGTACTCGTTCTTGTAGCGGTCGATCTCGTCCGGGCCCAGCTCGCCGTTGGAGGCCAGGGCAGAGCAGTCTCGGCCGGGCAGGTTGTAGATGACCACCTGGAACACCAGCGGGTCGCCGTCCGCCTGCTCGAGCGCCTCGTCGAGGTGGTCGCGCAGGCCCATGTTGCCGGTGGTGGGGCTGTCGTTGCCCTCGATGGCGCTGATGCGGTCCAGCCACACGCCGGTGGGCTCGTCGGCGACGGCGGCGCCGCCGGGCTCGGCCGCGGCGTTGGCCGACCAGATCGGGTTCACGTAGACGTCGGCGCCCACGTAGGGGTTGTCCACGCGGCTGCCGGGCTCACCCGGTTCCCCGGGCTCGCCGGGCTCCTCGGGCTCACCGGGCTCACCGGGCTCGTCCGGATCCCCGGGCTCCTCCACGGAGCCGTCACAGGACACGCCGTTGAGGGTGAACTCGGTCGGGTTCGTGTTCGAGCCGGAGTAGGAGGCGTTGAAGCCGAACTCCACGCTGCCGCCGGAGGCGATGGAGGCGTTGTATCCGGCGTCGCCGACCGTGACGTCCTGCCCCGACTGGCTGTAGGTGCCGTTCCACAGGTTGGTGATCCGCTGATTGCCCGAGTAGGTCCACTCCAGGTCCCAGCCGTTCACCGCGTCACCGTGGTTGGTGATGGTGACACTGGCCGTGTAGCCGGAGCCCCAGTCGTTGACGTCGAAGTCGACCGAGCAGCCTGCGGCCGCACTGGCCGGAGCGGTGGGGACGAAAGCCAGGGCGGTACCGACCACCATGGCGGAGAGAGCGGCTGTGCCGCGTCGTGCGCGCGCCGGACCGGTCCGGGCCGCACTGGGGATTCTGCTCATCTTCTGCTTCCTCATGGTGTGGGGACCCAATAAGGAGGGGGGTGAGAAGTGTCGGTCGGGACGTGCCGTTCCGACTGTTGCGAAAATCCGGTTCTCTCTGCGGATGTGGTGGTGCGCGGGGCATGGCATTCTCCGGCGGACGGTGTCGTACCGTTTTTCGGGAGCGCTCCCAAGCAGCCGTCGGGATACGCTTCCGAAAATGAGCGGGGGGTCGGTGCGGGTGGGTTCGCGGACAGGAGGCCTTGTTCCGAGTGACGCATCCCACTTTTTCGGGAGCGCTCCCATGAGCGTAGCCACGCGACACCGAGTTGTAAACACCGCGTGAAAAAGAGATTGCGTTCCGTTGAGGCCCGCGTGCCGGGGAGGGGCCGTCAGGAGCCCTGCCCGAACTCCTCGCTGGCGTCGGCGAGGATCCCGAGCACCGCGATCGGGTCGGGCAGGACCACCGATCCGTCGCCGTCGCGGGGGGTGCGGATCCACGTGACCCGGTCGCCGGAGGGCAGCAGGGAGGGGGCGCCCAGGACGAAGCTGTCGCGGCAGTGCCAGCGCAGGCCCGGCATCTCCTCGACGGACTCGGGCACGCAGTCCAGGTGGCACGACCACCACTCGTCCTCGTCGACCGGCGAGCGCGTCGCGACGAAGAAGAGGTACCGCGAGCCCAGTGCCGCCACCGGTCCCGCCGGCAGCCCGGCGCGGCCCATCCGGGCCAGTGCCATCACACCGGCCTCGCGCGGGACGTCGAACACGTCGAAGACCCGGCCGGTCGGCAGGACGACGTTGGCGTCAGGGTTGTCGGTCCACCAGCGCCGGATGGTGTCGGCGTCGGTGGCGGCCTCCACCCCCCAGGCCACCGTCATCGGGTGCGCGGCCGGATCGGGGCATCCCATGCGGTCGCAGGAGCACGCGCGGTCCTCCCCCGGCGCGGCGCCGCGGACCACGGGCCATCCCAGGGCCGCGTAGCCCAGCGCGGCGTCGACCATCGCAGCCGCCGCCGGACGCCGTTTGCGCCGATACAACACCTCTGCCAAGGGAGTCCTCCCCATCGGTCCGGAACAGGTGCGGCCTTCTGTCCCGTCCCCCGGCGGCCGCGACCGGGACGGGGCCCTGCTAGCGCAGCAGGCGCGCGGCCTCGGTGGCCCAGTAGGTGAGGATCTGCTCGGCCCCGGCCCGCCGGTAGGAGGTCAGGGTCTCCAGGATCGCCTTCTCCCGGTCGATCCAGCCGCGCTCCGCCGCCGCCTCGATCATCGCGTACTCACCGCTGACCTGATAGGCCGAGACGGGAACCGGCGAGATCTCGGCGACCTTCGCGACGACGTCGAGGTAGGCCAAGCCGGGCTTGACCATCACCATGTCGGCGCCCTCGGCGACGTCCAGGGCCACCTCGCGCAGCGACTCCCGGACGTTGGCGGGGTCCTGCTGGTAGCCGGAGCGGTCCCCGAACTGGGGCGCGCCCTCCGCGGCCTCCCGGAAGGGGCCGTAGAAGGACGAGGCGTACTTGGCGGCGTAGGCCAGGATCGGCACCTGGGGGAAACCTGCTCCGTCCAGCCCGGCGCGGATCGCCGCGACCTGGCCGTCCATCATGCCGCTGGGCGCCACCACGGCGGCGCCCGCCTCGGCCTGCGCGGCGGCGATGGACGCGTAGCGCTCCAGGGTGAGGTCGTTGTCCACGTGGCCGCCGGTCTCCAGCGGGCCGCAGTGGCCGTGCGAGGTGTACTCGCACAGGCACAGGTCGGCCATGACCACGAGGTCGTCGCCGACCTCCGAGGACAGGTCGCGCAGGGCCGCCTGGACGATCCCCTCGGGGTCGTCGGCGGCCGAGCCCCGCTCATCCTTGTGCGCGGGAATCCCGAACACCATGAGCCCGCCCACGCCGGCGGCGGCCGCCTCGGCTGCCGCCTTGCGCAGGCTGTCCCGGGTGTGCTGCACCTGGCCCGGCATGGAGGAGATCGGCACGGGCGCGTCGATCCCCTCCTTGACGAACACCGGCAGGACGAGGTTCTCCGGCAGGACCCGCGTCTCGGCGACCAGGCGGCGCAGCGCGGCGCCTCGGCGCAGGCGGCGCGGCCGGGCGACGGGAAAGGCGGCGTCGTGGCTGCTGGCGGTCACTTCGGGCTCCTGGTGTGTACGGACGGGCTCGGTCAGAGCTTGCGGCGGCGGCCGCGGCGCTTCTGGCTCGGCTTGAGGACGGGCTTGCCCGCCTCGATCGCCTCACGGCGCTTGGCAGCACCGTACTCCGCCAGAGCCTCCGCGAGGGCCGATACGGAGGCCTTGGGCGCCGCCACGTCGACGCGCAGGCCGAACTCGATGGCGGTCTTCTCCGTCTCCGGGCCGATCACGGCGATGACGGTGGTGTTGTGCGGCTTGCCCGCGATCCCCACCAGGTTGCGCACCGTGGAGGAGGACGTGAACAGCACCGCGTCGAAGCCGCCGCCCTTGATCGCCTCTCGGACGGGGGCGGGCGGCGGCGCCGCGCGCACGGTCCGATAGGCGGTGACGTCGTCGACCTCCCAGCCGAGGTTGGTCACCCCGGTGGACAGGGTCTCGGTGGCGATGTCGGCACGCGGCAGCAGCACCCGCTCGATGGGGTCGATCTCCGCGTCGTAGGGCGGCCAGACCGACACCAGTCCGGCGCCGGACTGGGCCTCCTCCGGCGGGGAGAGGTCGGGCTCGATCCCGAAGTCGCGGACCGCCTGCGCGGTGGCCTCGCCCACGACGGCGACCTTGACCCCGGCGAACGCGCGGGCGTCCAGGCCGTAGGACTCCAGGCGTTCGCGTATGGCCTTGACCGCGTTGACGGAGGTGAAGGCCACCCACTGGTAGCGGCCGGTGACCAGCCCGCGGACGGCGCGCTCCATCTGCTGCGGGGTGCGCGGCGGCTCCACGGAGATCGTCGGCACCTCCTCGGGGACCGCCCCGTGGGCGCGCAGCTGGTCGGAGAGGGCCGCGGCCTGCTCCTTGGTGCGGGGCACCAGGACGCGCCAGCCGAACAGCGGCCTGCTCTCGTACCAGGACAGCTCGGGCTGGCGGGCGGCGGCCGGGCCGACGATCATCGTCGCGGGCGCGGTCACGTGGTGCCCCTTGGCGTCCTTGGCCTTGAGGTCGGCGACCAGGCGGGCCAGGGTGGAGGTGACGGTGGTCTGGCGGGTGGTGCCGCCGGCGCGGACCACCGAGACGGGTGTCGTCGCCGGACGGCCCCCGGCGACCAGGGCCTTGCACAGGACGTCGAAGCCGGGGCCGCGGTGCTCGGGATCCGCCTCGGCGGGGGCGTCGGCGCCCAGGACGACCAGGGTGGCGCCGCCGGCCGCGGCCTCGTGCCAGTCGATCTCGTCCCCGCCGCGCGAGCGGGCGTCGAGGATGCGCACCTCCGCACCCGCGTCGCCCAGGAGCGGGATGCCCGCGAAGGTCGCCGCGGCGGTGGCCGAGGAGACGCCGGGGGCCACCTCGACCTCGATCTCCGCCTCGTGGCAGGCGGCCACGAGGTCGGCGCCGCGGCAGCCGAAGAACGGGTCCCCGGAGTAGAGGCGGACCACGCGCAGGCCCTCGCGGGCCCGGGCGAGGACGAGCGAGTTGACGTCGCTGCCGCACCCCTCGGCCTCGACCACGGAGACGTCCTCGGAGCAGAGGGCGAGGAACTCGGCGCGGAAGCCGGCGAGTTCCTCGGCATCGGGTTCCCGCAGGGTGACGACCACGTCGGCGAGGCGCAGCAGCTCGGCGCCGCGCAGGGTCAGCAGGTCGGCGCCGCCCGGACCGGCTCCGACCAGGGCGACGTGTCCCGCACGCGCGGAGGCGTGCCGGTCCTGGGAACTGGCGTTGGCGTTCACTTACTGGCTCCTCTGCGGGGACTCAGGGCGTGTCCCGTTCCTCGAAGGCTTCGGCGACGATGCGGTCGGCACCCTCGGCGATCATCTGCTGGGCGAGGTCGCGGCCGAGCGCGGCGGCCGTGTCGAGGTCCCCGGCCGAGGCCAGGGCCACGGTGCGCTCGCGGCGCACGGACTCGCTGCCGTCGGTGGCCGCGACCACGGCCCGCAGCCGGAGGGTGCCGGCCTCGCCGTCGTACTCGGCGTAGGCGCCGACGGGAGCGGCGCAGCCGGCTTCGAGCTCGGCCAGGACGGTCCGCTCCGCGGTGACGGCGGCGCGGGTGCCCGGGTGGTCGACGGAGGCGAGGTAGGCGAGGTCCCCGTCCCGGCGCTCGGTGCGGCACTCGACCGCCAGGGCGCCCTGGCCGGGGGCGGGCAGCATCTGCTCGGGCTCGAAGACGTCGGTGACGTCGTCCAGCCTGCCCACGCGGCCGAGTCCCGCGTAGGCCAGGACGACGGCGTCGAGCTCGCCGGAGGCGACCTTGCCCAGACGGGTCTCGGCGTTGCCCCGGATGGGGACGTAGACCAGGTCGGGGCGCAGGATGGAGAGCTGGGCGACGCGGCGCGGCGAACCGGTTCCGACCTTGGAGCCGGCGGGCAGGTCGGCGAACTTGAGGCCGTCGCGGGCGCACAGGGCGTCGCGCGGGTCGTCCCGCTCGGTGACGGCTGCCAGGACGAGCCCGTCGGCGGGCGTGGTGGGCAGGTCCTTGAGCGAGTGGACGGCGAAGTCGATCCTGTCCTCCAGCAGCGCGTCGCGCAGGGCGTTGACGAACACGCCGGTGCCGCCGAGCTGGGTCAGGTGGGCGCGGGTCACGTCGCCGAAGCTGGTGATGAGCTCCAGCTCGATGGCCTGGCCGGTGCGCTCGGTGATGGTGTCGGCGACCATCTGGGACTGGCTGGTGGCCATGTTGCTGCGCCGGGTGCCGAGCCTGGCCGGCCTTGTGGTGGCGGTCATGCCTTCTCCTGGGCGGCCTGTGCCGCCGTCGTGGTGTCGAGGTCGAACAGTCGCCGCAGTGCAGCTTCGTAGGAGCCCCCGTCCGGGTCCGCGGCCAGCTCCTTGACGCGCACGGTGGGTCTGTGCAGGAGCTTGTCGGCGACGCGGCGCATGGCGCGGGTGATCTCCTCGCGGGTGCGGTCGTCGAGGTCGTCGGGCAGGCGCCCGTGGAGGCGCGAGAGCTCCGCCTCCACGACCTGCTGCGCCTGGGCGCGCAGGGCGACGACGGTGGGCGTGACCTGGTTGACGCGGCGGACCGCGCGGAACTCGGCGACCTCTTCGTCCACGATCTCGCGGACGAGGGTGAGCGCTCCGGCGCGGCCCTCACCGGTGTCCCCGGTGGCCGCGGCCCGGCGCATGTCCTCGATGTCGACGAGTTGCACGCCCGGCAGGTCGCGGACGGCGGGGTCGATGTCGCGGGGCAGCGCCAGGTCCAGGAAGACGAGGGGGGTGGTACGGCCCTCGGTGGCGCCGGCCACCTCGTCGGCCGTGAGGACCAGCCCCTGCGCTCCGGTGCAGGAGATGACGAGGTCGGCGTCGGGCAGGGCGGACGCGGCCTCGTCGAAGGGGACGGTCCGGGAGGAGACGCTGTCGTAGGCCTCGGTGAGGCACTCGGCGAGGCGTTCGGCGCGCTCGCGGGTCCGGTTGGCGACGACCACGGTGGAGGCGCCCTGGCGGGCGACGGTGTTGGCGGACAGCGCGCTCATGGAGCCCGCGCCGAGAACGAGGACGCGGACACCGTCGAGCGGCCCCTCGGTGGCACGGGCCAGCGGCGCGGAGCCGGTGTCGCCGGGCTCGGCGGACATCGGGCAGCCGGCCGGGGGCGTGGCGCCCACCGCGGGCACGGTCTGGTCGGCGGTGGTCTCCCGGCCGCCCGTCGGGCCCAGGCCCAGGCCGTCCATGGCCACGGTGAGACCGAAGCTCACCATGTCGGCGCCCGCGTGGTCCAGGTGGGTCTCGGTGTGGGCGCGCTTGCCCACGCGCAGGGCGCGCTGGCCCAGGTCGTTGAGGACACGGCCGACGAAACCGCGCTCCTGCCCCTCCTTGAGGGCGTCGCGGACCTGGCCGAGGATCTGGCCCTCGCCGAGGACCATGGAGTCGAGCCCGCAGGTGACGGAGAACAGGTGCTGGACGGCACGGTCCTCGTAGTGCACGTACATGTGCTCGGAGAGCTCGCCGAGGGGGACGCCGGTGTGCCAGGAGAGAAGTTCCGTGATGGCGGCGACGCCGCCGTGGAAGGTCTCGACGTCGGCGTAGACCTCCGTGCGGTTGCAGGTGGAGACCACCATGGCCTCGTTGACCGCCTCCGTGCCGAGCATCTCCTCGACCGTCTTGACGCGCATCTCGGCGTTCAGCGCGACACGTTCGAGCAGCGCCACCGGCGAACTGCGATGGCTCAACCCCACGGCCAGGACACTCATCCGCATTCTCCTATGCAGGCACTACTCAGCGTCTCTCCATGCTCGGACAGGGCCCCCGGTCTCTGTGCGCGACCCCCCGAAAGGCGGTGTGCTCCTGCTTCCGCCCCTGCTCGTCTCATGTCAGTTCCAGTCCCGGCGCCGCCGCGACCTGTCCGTCCCCGGCGGCCCTGCGCTGCGCGTGGAAGGCGAGGATCTGGAGTTCGATGGACAAGTCGACCTTACGCACATCGACCCCGTCCGGCACATTGAGCACGACGGGGGCGAAGTTCAAGATGCTTCCGACCCCTGCTTCGACGAATCGGGTCGCGACCGCCTGCGCGGCCTCTGCGGGAGTGGTGATGACCCCGATGGAGACACCTCTGGAACCGACAACCTCTTCCAGACTGTCAATATGCCCTACCTCCAGGGATGCGACCCGCTGTCCGACCATCGCCGGGTCGGCGTCGAGCAGGGCCTCGATCCGGAAGCCGCGGGTCCCGAAACCCCCGTAGTTGGCCAGAGCGCGCCCCAGGTTGCCGATACCGACGATGGC
Organism: Nocardiopsis algeriensis; assembly: GCF_014203695.1. Classification (GTDB taxonomy): domain Bacteria; phylum Actinomycetota; class Actinomycetes; order Streptosporangiales; family Streptosporangiaceae; genus Nocardiopsis; species Nocardiopsis algeriensis. The sequence continues at coordinate 255,060 of NZ_JACHJO010000001.1, forward strand.
CACGGCCCAGTCCTGGGTGAGACCAAGTTCACGCGAGATCTGGTGGACGAGGTGCTCCACCTCATAGCCCACACCGCGTGTCCCGTAGGAGCCCAGATGGGACAGATCCTTGCGGAGCTTGGCCGAGTTCACCCCCGCCGCCTCGGCCAGGGCCTCGGACGAGACCGTGGGGGTTCCCCGTTCCTGGAGCGCCTGCAGGGCGCGCAGGTAGACGGGGAGCCGGGCGACGGTGGCCTCCGGGATCCCTCTTTCCCGGGGCCTGGGCGTTCGACTGGTCACAGGCGGGTGCTCCTGGGCATCGCGGGGCGGAACGGGGGCTGCCCCGGGACGGCGGCGCGGCCCGCCGAGGAGCCGTGGCCGCCGGCGCCCCGGGGAAAGCCGGACACCTTAGATTACGGGCTTGTGAAAGGGTGCACAAAGTGGGGGGCCGTGTGATGCCGGGCTCACGGATTCACAGGCGGGCACCGAGCGCCTCGCGCAGGCGCCCCTCGTCCACCCTCCAGAAGTCGTGCCTGCGGCCGTCGACGAAGGTGACCGGGATCTTGTCCCAGTACTCCTCCCGTTCGGCCTCCCCGACCTCGCCGAGCATCACCTCGGCACGGCTCGCCCCGAGGTCGTCGGCGACCCGCGTGACGACGCCCCAGGCGTCCTCACAGAGGTGGCATCCCTCTTTTCCCAGCACGACGACCCTGGCCCGTCCGGCCCATTCGGGGTTCTCGGTCATGTCTCCTCCGGATTCCACGGACCTTGCGGTTTCTCATCCGCCGGCGAAGGGGGGCAGGACCTCGATCACGGTTCCCTCGGTGACCGGGATTCCGCCGTGTTCCCGGTGGCCCACGGGGTTGCCGTCCAGCAGGAAGGAGGACATCCCCAGCACCCGGTGGAAACGGTCGCCGGGGTGGAGGCGGCGCGCCGTGTCGAGCGCGTCGGCCAAGGTCGCGGCATCGACGCTCTCCTCGGCGGTTCCCGCGGCCTCCTTGGCCGCGGCCCAGTACCTGATAGTGCACTTCACCATCTGCTGATTATCCTTGGTATTGCTCGGAGGCGACAAGAAAACAATTGTTCACGGGGGCAACGGGGCCTTCGCTCGGCCGCATCAGTGCGGAGGACGAGAAGAGACGTATGAGCCATCTGCTGCTACTCACGAACTCGAACGAACCGTCCGACCACGTACTACCCGCCCTCGGACTCCTCCTGCACTCGGTGCGGGTCGCACCCGCCGAGGCCGGGGCACTGCTCACCCCCGGCGCGGGCGGAAGGGCCGGAACGCCGGCCGACGCCATTCTCGTCGACGCCCGCACCGACCTCGCCTCGGCACGCAACTTCTGCCGCCTCCTGGACACCACCGGGCTGGACTGCCCCCTGCTCGCGGTCCTCACCGAGGGCGGTGTCGCCGCTCTGACACCCGACTGGCAGATCGACGACTTCGTCCTGGCCACCGCGGGCCCGGCCGAGCTGGAGGCCCGGCTGCGGCTGGCCGTGGGATCCGCCGGCGCCGGGTCGGACGACCCCGACGAGATCCGCCGCGGCGACCTCGTCATCGACGAGGCCACCTACACGGCACGGGTGCGCGGCCGCATCCTCGACCTCACCTTCAAGGAGTTCGAGCTCCTCAAGTTCCTGGCCCAGCACCCGGGGCGGGTCTTCACCCGGGCCCAGCTGCTCCAGGAGGTGTGGGGCTACGACTACTTCGGCGGCACGCGCACCATCGACGTCCACGTACGGCGCCTGCGCGCCAAGCTGGGAACGGAGTACGAGTCCCTCATCGGGACCGTGCGCAACGTGGGCTACCGCTTCGTGCCCGACACGTCGAACAGGAACCAGGCGCTCCCCGCCGAGGAGGCCGGCCGCACCCCGGAGACGAGCGGCACCTGACGGGCCCGGGACGCCCCGCCCGGTACCCGCGGGTACCGGGCGGTCCGGGCGCCGGGGTATCCGGAGGGTCGCGGCACGTGTCACGAGCGTGAGAAAACCCCGGTTCCGGTCTCGTTTTCGGCGGCGGAAGGGCCTAAGATCTGGAAGGCACTCCGGCTCGGGAACAGCAGGCGCGGCGTACTCACCGAAGCCGGGTGCGATCCCAGAGTTGTGCCCCCCGGAGGAGACCCGCCCCGATGTCCACAGACGCCGCGGACACCCCGCCCGCTCCCGGCCGGCGCCTCGGAACGCTGCTGGGTGCGGCCTTCGTCGGGTCCACCCTGATCGCCGTGATCTCCCCGGCCCACGCCGCTCCCGCCGCCGAGGGGCCGGTGGACCTCTCCTTCACGCGGTCCCACGACACGATCGCCCCCGGCGAGGCCCTGCCCGCCAACGGCCTGACCGTCACCAACCACGGCGACCTCGGCGTCTGCCTGGTCTCGATGGACGTCGACAGCGGCTTCACCGCCGAGGGCTTCACCGCGCGGTGGCTGGCGCCCGGCGAGGCGGCCTCCGGCATCGCGGTCGGCGGTGCCGCCGACGCGTCCGTCGCGGTCACGGCCGCCCTGGCCTACGTGCTCTCGGAGACGGAGGAGGGGTGCGCCGATCCCGGCGACACCGCCACCGCGGCGGCGGTGTGGAACGTGTCGGTCGCCGCCCCCTCCCCCGACCCGACGGAGGAACCGACCGAGGAGCCGACCGAGGAGCCGACGGAAGAGCCCACGGAGGAACCCACCGAGGAGCCCACGGAGGAGCCCACCGAGGAACCGACGGAGGATCCCAGCCCGGAGCCCTCCGATCCCCCCACCAAGGAGCCTTCCCCCAGCCCCTCGTCCCCGGAGGATCCCAGCCCGAGGCCCACCCCCTCCCCCTCCGACCGGCCGGAGCAGACGGAGCGGCCCTCGCCCACCGCCACCGGATCGCCGAGCACCCCCTCGGAGCACAGGGGAGGCGCCTCCGGCGGCCGCAGCCCGTCGGGCACCGGGACCCCGGTGCGCCCGGGCGGCCCCACGGGCGGGGTGAGCGACGTCCCCACCGGTGATTCCCGGATCCCCACCCTCCCCCAGGGCGAGGCCGACCTGCCGCCGCTCACCTCCGGCACGGCCGAGGACCTGGCCGACCTGCCTCTGGTCACCCCCTCCGACGAGGGGGCGGAGGAGACCGAGGTCGCGGCCGGCCACACCGACATGGGGCCGAACATGGCTCCCGCGATCCTGCTCGCCGCCTTCCTGCTCATGCTGCTGCTGGCCGCCCCGATGGCACCCACCCGAAGGATCCGCCTCGGCAGCGGTTACCAGGGCAGGCGCCGCAAGGGCTGACCCGGCGGCACGCCCGAGCGGGGAGTCGGGACAGGGTCCGGGGACCGCCGCGGCATAGGCTGTCGGGCCATGAGCACTCCGAACGTCACCGAGGACCTGGACTCCGACACGGCCGCCCAGGTCCTGGCACTCGCAGAGGACGCACGAAGAGCCGACGGGGTCGCACCGCTGTCGGAGCACACGCTGCTCAGGGTCCGGCACGGCGCGCCCTCCGGCAGCAGCCGCTTCCACACCGCCGTCGAGGACGGCCGCGTGGTCGGCTTCGCCTTCGTCGAGCGCGTCGAGGGCGAACCCGACTCGGGAGAGGTCGTCGTCGGCCCCGACCACCGGCGGCGCGGCCACGGCACCGCCCTGCTGCGCTCCGTCCGGGCGGACGCCGGCCCGGGCGGGGTCCGCGTGTGGGCGCACGGGCGCACCCCGCAGGCGGTCGCGGTGGCGGAGGCCGGCGGCTGGACCGCCGTCCGCGAGCTCCACAAGATGCGGATGCCGCTGCACGACATCCCCGAGGACGTGCCGGGCGGCCCGTGGCGGGCGCCCGAACTGCCCGAGCCGCGGCTGCGCCCCGAGACCTCGGAGCGGGTGCGGCTGCGCCCGTTCACGGTGGGCCAGGACGAGGAGGCGTGGCTGGCCGCGAACGCCCGCGCGTTCGCCGACCACCCCGAGCAGGGCCAGCTCGACCTGGACGACCTGCTCCAGCGTGAGGCCGAGGACTGGTTCGACCCGCAGGGCTTCTTCCTCGCCGTCACCGCGGACGGGAAGGTGGCCGCGTTCCACTGGACCAAGGTGCACGCGGACGGCGCCGGGCTCACCGACGGCGAGCCGGTCGGCGAGGTGTACGTGGTGGGGGTCGATCCGGACTGGCAGGGCACCGGCCTGGGCCGCGCCCTGACCCTCATGGGGCTGCGCCACCTGCGCGACCTCGGCCTGCCCTGGGTCCACCTGTACGTGGACGGGGACAACACGGCCGCGGTGCGGATGTACGAGTCGCTGGGGTTCGGCATGTGGGACACCGATGTGATGTACGCCCCGACCGTCTGAGCGGGTCCGGCTCGTGCGCCTCGTCACATTCATCGGCAGAACTCCTTACCGCCACAGCAGTGCGATGCTCCATTCACCTCCTGTTCATCTTTGTTGGGACATCTGGTCACTTAGTGGCCCTACCTTCGCATTCGGCGCATCGCGACCGCTCCGCGTTCGACGGTCGCGACCATCTCCCTCGGGGTAACCCCCTGATCAGGAGCCGTACCCGTCCGGGTCCGAGGCCCGCCCTCCGGGGCGGGCGGCCGGCACTGCACCCATTCCGAACCGGAGCCAATCCATGACGATGACGGACGCGCCCGAGGCGGGGACACCGCCCCGGGGCAAGCGCCGGATCGGCGACACCGTTTTCGCCGGGCTCGCCCGAGGCTCGGGCATCCTCATCCTGGTGATCCTCGCCGGAGTGGCCGCCTTCCTGGTGATCCAGGCATGGCCGTCGCTGCGCGCCAACACGGCGAACTTCTTCCTCGAGACGGGCTGGGACCCCAACGTCCGGGAGAACCCCTCCTTCGGTGTCGCGGCACTGGCCTTCGGCACGGTGCTCGCCGCGGCCATCGCCCTGCTGCTGGCCACGCCTGTCGCGATCGGGATCTCCCTCTTCATCGTCTTCTACGCGCCCCGCAGGCTCGCCGCCGTGCTCGGCTACCTGGTGGACCTGCTCGCGGCGATCCCCAGTGTCGTCTACGGCCTGTGGGGCATCGGGTTCCTCGCCCCGCAGCTGGTGCCCGTCTACAGCGCGGCGGCCCGCCACCTGGGCTGGATCCCGCTGTTCGCGGGCCCCGCCTCCACCTCCGCGCGCACGATCCTCACCGCGGGCATCGTGCTGGCCGTCATGGTCCTGCCGATCATCACCGCCATGTCCCGCGACGTGTTCCACCAGGTCCCGCAGGGGCACCGGGAGGCCGCCCTGGCCATGGGCGCCACCCGCTGGGAGATGATCCGGCTGGCGGTGCTGCCCTTCGGCCGCTCGGGCATCGTCGGCGGCGCCATGCTCGGCCTGGGCCGGGCCCTGGGCGAGACGATGGCCGTCGCCATGATCCTGTCGCCCTCGCTGGCCATCTCCTGGAACCTGCTCCAGAGCGGCAACCAGACCATCGCCGCGCACATCGCGCTCCAGTACCCCGAGGCCACCGGCTACGGAGTGTCCGCACTGATCGCCGCGGGCCTGGTCCTGTTCGCGATCACCCTGGTCGTCAACATGGGCGCCCGCTACATCGTGGCGCGCGGGAGCAAGGAGTCACGATGAGCACGACCACGCAGCCTCCCGCCACCGAGCGGGAGCTCCGCCGCGGCTCCCTGCACCGGCACTTCCCCGCCGCCCTCCTGGCGGCGTGCGCCGCCGTCGTCGCCGGGATCCTGCTGGCCTTCTCCTCGTTCGGCCTCGTCGTCTGGGGCCTGCTGACCGCGGCCTCCTACGCGATCGTCGTCGTCGCCGTCTCGGCCGGCGTCGAGGGCGGCCGCAAGGCCAAGGACCGGCTGGTCACCACCCTCGTCTACGGCTGCTTCGTCCTGGCGATGCTGCCGCTGGTGTCGGTGCTGTGGACCGTGCTGGGCTACGGCCTGGATCGCTTCGACGGCTACTTCCTGAGCGTGTCGATGAACGGCGTCCTGCCGAGCATGGACGCCGGCGGCGTCTACCACGCGATCGTCGGCACCCTGGCGATCACCGGCATGGCCACGCTCATCTCGGTCCCGATCGGCGTCATGACGGCCGTGTACCTGGTGGAGTACGCCCGGGGCCGCATGAAGAAGACGATCATGTTCTTCGTCGACGTGATGACGGGCATCCCGTCGATCGTCGCCGGCCTGTTCGTCGTGGCGCTGTGGATGATCCTGTTCGGCCCGGGCGTGACCAACGGGGCCGCGGGCGCGATCTCCCTGTCCGTGCTGATGATCCCGGTGGTGGTGCGCTCCAGCGAGGAGATGCTGCGGCTCGTCCCCCAGGACCTGCGCGAGGCCTCCTACGCGCTGGGCGTGCCCAAGTGGCGGACCATCACCAAGGTGGTGCTGCCCACCTCCGCGGCCGGCCTCACCACCGGAATCATGCTCGCCATCGCCCGCGTTATCGGAGAGACGGCTCCTCTGATCCTCACCGCCGGAACCTCCGCGGTGGCGATCAACTGGAACCTGTTCGACGGCCAGATGATGAGCCTCCCCGTCTTCATCTACGCGCAGGTCCGCATGGGCGGCGCCGTGAACTACGAGAGGGCCTGGGCCGCGGCCCTGACGCTCATCATCGTGGTGATGCTGCTCTTCTTCCTGGCCCGCATGATCGGCCGCCTGTTCGCGCCGAAGGCCCGCTGACCACCCGCTCACGCCCGCACCCGGGTCAGACTTCACGAGGAACACATCCAGTGGCGAAACGAATCGACGTCTCCGGTCTCCACGTCTACTACGGCGACTTCCTGGCCGTCGAGGACGTGTCGATGACCATCGAGCCGCGGTCGGTGACGGCGTTCATCGGGTCGTCCGGCTGCGGCAAGTCCACCTTCCTGCGCACCCTCAACCGGATGCACGAGGTCACCCCGGGCGCCCGCGCCGAGGGCAAGGTGCTCCTGGACGACATGGACATCTACAGCCCCGACGTGGACCCGGTCATGGTCCGCAGCGAGGTCGGCATGGTCTTCCAGAAGGCCAACCCGTTCCCGACGATGTCGATCTACGACAACGTCATCGCCGGGGCCCGGCTCAACAACAAGCGCATGAAGAAGTCCGAGGCCGACGACCTGGTCGAGGAGTCCCTGCGCGGCGCCAACCTGTGGGAGGAGGTCAAGGACCGGCTGAACAAGCCCGGTTCGGGCCTCTCCGGCGGCCAGCAGCAGCGCCTGTGCATCGCGCGCGCCACGGCGGTCAAGCCCTCGGTCCTGCTCATGGACGAGCCCTGCTCGGCCCTGGACCCGATCTCGACGCTGGCGGTCGAGGACCTCATCCACAAGATGAAGGAGGACTACACGATCGTCATCGTCACCCACAACATGCAGCAGGCGGCCCGGGTGTCGGACCGCACGGCCTTCTTCAACCTCTCGGCTCCGGGCAAGCCCGGCAAGCTGGTCGAGATGGGCGAGACGAACAAGATCTTCACCCGTCCCGACAAGCAGGAGACCGAGAACTACATCACCGGCCGCTTCGGATAAGCGGACCTGCCGTTTCGTCCGTCCCGGAGGGGGCGGCGGGTCCCCGGGTCGGATAGACAGGGGCCATGCCTCTCATCATCGACACCGACACCGCGCAGGACGACTGCGTCGCCCTGCTCGTCGGCCTCCTCGACCCCGCCGCCGACCTGCGGGCGATCACCATGGTCGCCGGGAACGTGGGCTTCGAGCAGCAGGTCCGCAACGCCTTCCTCACCCTCTCCGCGGCCGGGCGGCTGGGCGAGGTCCCCGTGTACCTGGGCTGCCGCCGCCCGCTCGTGCGCGAGTGGGTGAGCGCGGAGAACGTCCACGGGGACGGCTCGGGCGGGCTGTCCATGGACCAGGAGGGCCTGGTCCCCGAGTCCGAGCACGCCGTGGACGCACTCGTGCGGCTGGCCGCGGAGAACCCAGGCGAGCTCTCGATCGTGGCCATCGGCCCGCTGACCAACATCGCCGCCGCCGTGGTGAAGGACCCCTCCTTCGCCGGCAACGTCAAGTCCCTGTACGTCATGGGCGGGTCCAACAACGGCCGGGGCAACATCACCGCCGCCGCCGAGTTCAACTTCTACGTGGACCCCGAAGCCGCCAAGGCCGTGTTCGCGGCGGGCTTCGACGTCACGGTCGTCCCGTGGGACCCGCTGACGCTACGCCAGGCCGTCTTCGGCCAGGAGCGGCTGTCGGAGATCGAGGGCCTCGGGACGGTGCTGTCGGCGTTCTTCACTCGGGTGTGCGCGGCAACGCTGGAGTTCGACCGCCGGGTGGGCATCGACGGGACCACCCACCCCGACTCGCTGACCGCCGCCGTGCTGCTCCACCCCGAGCTGGTCCGCAAGGCCTCCCGCTACCACGTGGACGTGGAGACCGCCGGAGAGCTCACCCGCGGCTACTCGGCGATGTCGTGGGGCGTCCACGGCCTGGAGCCCAACGCGACGGTGGTCGAGGAGATCGATGCCGAGGGCTTCTACGCCTTCATCCGCGACCTCCTGACCCGGCAGACCACCCCCTCACGGGCGATCAGCGGCCTCTGAGGCGTCCCCCGGGTGCCCGCCCCGGGCACCCGGGAAGCCTCCAACCTTCCGTCCCCAAGACGGTGCACAGGTCGCAGGCGCTGCCCGAACTCCCGTGCGGGCCCACCACAGAACGGCACCGGGGCCACCCGCACCGGGGAAAGCGACACCGTCACACCGCCCCTCACGGCCGCTTGCTCGACAGGCAGCCATGCCCTCACCAAGGCCGGTGGAGGGGATCACTCCGCCAACGCCTTCAGCTTTTCCATTCTCTCGGCGATCTTCCCCGCCGCTTCCCTGACCTGGTCTTCGTTGATACAGGGGTCTTCCGCGCACTCATCGTCAACACAGAAGTCGTGCGCCACATAGAACAAACCATTCTCAGCCTGATACTGCCCCTCGGAGGGAAATTTACCGCTTCCCCCCTTGAACAAGGGAAGACAGACGACGGAGAAATCTTCAGCGGAAATCCTCCCCTCAGAAACAGCAGAAGCAAGAACCAGAAAAGGATCTATTTTATCCATCAAAATACCCCTCTGCTTGCAGAGCGGTGAGCCAGGGTGGATGCTTGCTCGGCGAGCAGGGCCGTGGCCTGGAGCACGTAGCGCCAGGCGGTCGTGGCGCCCACCTCGAAATTGGCCGAGACCTGGGTGAACGTCCCGCCTTTGTACAGGCGGACCAGCACCAGCAGTGCCTGCTGCGCAGGGGCCGGGCGCCGCCATCGGGAACGGGTCCTCCTGCGGTGGACCCGCATGGCACGTGCGGCCAGGGTCTTTTTGCTGTCAGGGGTGTTCCCGGCAGGCTGGCACGAGGCTGTGGCCTGCGCCTTCAGAATGAGAAAGACTCCATGCTGCCCTACCGCCCGTCGCGGTCTCCGGAAAGGAGAAGGAGGCGTAAATTTTCTTTGGCAGTATTCCTAATCCGCTTCGTGGATCCAGCTGTACTCAGAGCACCAAGGATTTCTTTGCGCCTAGCCGATACAGCAACCCGCATCTGCAGCCAGTTGGACCACCCCCGGATGTTCAAGTTCGACTCATCAAATACCGCGCGTTCAACAGAAAGCGCTTCGAGCACCGAGATCTCCCGAGACCGGAGTTCGGCATTCTCGCGAATCTTCCCAGCAGGAAGAACCGCAACAGCATCCCCTCTCCGGGACTCCGGAAGCAACTCCAGCAGGTTTACGACAACAGACGAAGCGACCGCCTTATCTGGCTCTTGCTTGACCAGCTCCAATAATCCTGGCCACTCATTTTCATCCTTGATCGCTTGAGAATAAACAGCCCAACGGCCATGCCCACTCTCAAGATCCTCACAACCATCGCAAACCCTCCTTCCCAGTTCTTCCATGCCTTCCTTGAACGACAACAACACCTATACCCCTCTGGCCACCTGCTCGATGAGCAGCCATACTTCCACCAATAGAAATACACGCTCCTTCAAGTTGTTGTCTATTGATTTTTGCTGACTTCGCGTCAGCTCCGAGTAGTGTCAACTCGTGGAAGCAACACCGTATCCGGACGCAGGCCCCACACCGATCCGGGCAGGACCCTCAAGCTTGGCGACATCACCCGGGGACGGGCTGCAAGGATCCAAGGCGCAGGAATTCCAGCCCCCCGCTCCCCCGATCACTCCTCATTTCCCGTGATCTTGTACCTGCGGTCAACTTCACCCCGTCTCGCCGCCGTCCCACAGCCGGCCAAAGTGACCGCAGGTACAAGATCACGAGAAGGAAAGCCACTGACCACAGTCGTGCACGACCTTTCCAACTGGGGCAGGGGCTCACTTCCGGTCGGAGTGGAGAAGAAACCGGACCGAATCGGTCAGAAAAGGGAGGATAATTCGACCTGACCAAAAACCCGCACCCTCCCCCAGTCGTGCCCCATTCCCGTGATCTTGTACCTGCGGTCAATTTCACCCCGTCTCGCTGTCGTCTCGTAGTCGGTCGAAGTTGACCGTAGGTACAAGATCACGGGAAGAAAAATCACTGGCCGGGGTGGGGTGATCGGAAATCTTCGGCCACGCACGAGGGCCGTGGCAGCCGGGCGGCGGCGGACGCCTTTCGTGTCCGCCGCCGCTCGGTCGGGTGTCAGGCCTGGACCGGGAAGCGGTCCCAGACGCGGTGGCGGCCGAGCAGGTCGACGACCTGTGCCAGGACGGCGTCGCCGTCGCCCACGGCGACGCCGGGGGCGTCGACGGGGATGCCCGCCGCGTCGAGCGCCTGCCGGGCCGCGGGCACGGCGCCCAGCGGCTTGGCGTGGCGGTAGGCCTCGGTGAGCATGAGCACGACGCGCGGGTCGACGGGCGCGTCGACGGCCCCGCTCCAGGCCTTGGCGTCACGGGTCGCGTAGGCGTCCTCCCCCTTGCCGGGGGCGCCCGCCAGGATCAGGGCGTCGACCTCGATGGAGCGCGCGGTGGCGAAGCTGCGCTGCGCGGTGACCGGCTCGCTGCTGTCCGCGCCGAGCTTGCCCCCAGTCGGGGCGATGACGATCGGGACCATGCCGCCCTCGAAGATCTTCCCCTGGAGCGCGCGGACCGTGTCGAGGTCGGAGTTCTCGTCGGCGACGATGCCGACCATCCGCCCCTTGACGGGCCACTCCTTGCCCACCTGCGAGATCGCGGCACTGGGCGTGACGGAGGGGAGTTCCCTCGTGGCCCTGGGCGCGGGCAGGCCGAGTCCGTCCGCCACCTTCTCGCACAGGTACGGGTCGATCTCGGCCAGGGCCCGCAGGGTGCGCTCCTTGATCGCGTCCTCGTAGCACCGGCCGAGCTCGAAGGTGAAGGCGGCGATGGTGTGTTCGCGCTCGACCGGCGACAGGCTGAGCCAGAAGAGCCTGGGCTGGGTGAAGTGGTCGTCGAACGACTCGGGAGCCTGGCGGACCTTCCTGGAGGCCTCGACCGGTGCGGGCACCTCGACGTAGCCCCCCTCCTCGTTCCCCGCGAAGAAGGGGCAGCCCCCGTCCAGGCTGTTGGGCTTGTAGGGGGCGACACCGGTGTGCACGGCCGTCTGGTGCATGCCGTCGCGCAGCATGTCGTTGACGGGCGCGTGCGTGCGGTTGATCGGCAGCTGTCCGAAGTTGGGACCGCCGAGCCGGATCAGCTGGGTGTCGAGGTAGGAGAACAGCCGGCCCGCCAGGAGGGGATCGTCGGTGACGTCGATGCCGGGCACCAGGTGGCCGGGGTGGAAGGCGACCTGCTCGGTCTCGGCGAAGTAGTTGGACGGGTTGGCGTTGAGCGTGAGCAGGCCGATCGGCTGGACCGGGGCCAGCTCCTCGGGGACGATCTTGGTCGGGTCGAGCAGGTCGATGCCCTCGAAGGTCTGCTCGGGGGTGTCGGGGAAGACCTGGATGCCCAGTTCCCACTCGGGGTGGGCGCCGGCCTCGATCGCGTCGGCCAGGTCGCGGCGGTGGAAGTCGGGGTCCACGCCGTTGACGATCTGCGCCTCCTCCCACACCAGGGAGTGCACGCCCGCCTTGGGCTTCCAGTGGAACTTCGCCAGGCTGGTCTCGCCCCGGTCGTTGACCAGCCGCCAGGTGTGGACGCCGAAGCCCTCCATGGTGCGGTAGGAGCGCGGGATGCCCCGGTCCGCCATGAACCAGATCGTGTGGTGCATGGCCTCGGTGTGCAGGGAGACGAAGTCCCAGAAGGTGTCGTGCGCGCTCTGGGCCTGCGGGATCTCCCGGTCCGGGTGCGGCTTGGCGGCATGGATGATGTCGGGGAACTTGATGGCGTCCTGGATGAAGAACACCGGGATGTTGTTCGCGACCAGGTCGTACACGCCCTCGGACGTGTAGAACTTGGTGGCGAAGCCGCGGGTGTCGCGCACGGTGTCGGCGGAGCCCCGCGAGCCGACCACGGTGGAGAACCGCGTGAACACGGGGGTCTCCACGCCCTTGCGCAGGAAGGCCGCCTTGGTGACGGTCTCGGCCGTCCCGTAGGCCTTGAAGACACCGTGGGCCGCGGCGCCGCGCGCGTGCACCACGCGCTCGGGGATGCGCTCGTGGTCGAAGTGCATGATCTTCTCCCGCAGGTGGTGGTCCTGCAGGAGCACCGGCCCGCGGGGGCCGGCCTTGAGGGAGTGGTCGGAGTCGGGGAGCCGCAGCCCCTGGGCGGTGGTCAGGTGGGCACCGCCCTGCGACCGGGCCTCCGCCGATCCGCCCGTGGGGCGGCCGGTGGCCGTGTACGGCTCGGGCTTGCCCTGGTCCGGCTTGGGCGGGAGCGGCTCACGCGGTCGGGTGGGCTCCTCCAACTGCGGTGGCCGGACGGACGGGCGCCCGGGGGCCGCCGCGGCCGGGTCCCCCTCCTCCGTCACCATGTCGACAACCTTGTCGACCGCCGCCTTGAGCGGGTTGGACTCCTCCACGGCTGCTCCTTTCCGGGTTCGCGTGCGCCGGCGGCAGGCCTGTGAGGCCTCCCGCACGACATGCCGCGACGGCCCGCTCGGGCGAGCGGACCGTCACGGCGCGACTACCCGGGGACCGGTGCCGCAGGCGGAACTTTTCTGGAAGGAGGGAGATCCTGTACCCGTTCTTTACCTTGGGCCCGCACGGGTGCCGGCTCCGGGAAGGAAGGGGGAGGGGGTCAGCCGTTCTTGACCACGATCGTCTCGACGGTGTTGGCCACGTGCTCGAAGGCGTCGGCCGCGTTCTCCAGCTCCTCGATCACGTCCTTGAGCTTCAGGACCGTGAGGGCGTCGTACTCGCCGCTGAACAGCCGGGCGAGGAGCTTGCGGTAGATGCGGTCCGCCTGGTTCTCCAGCTGGTTGATCTCGATCCAGTACCTGGTGAGGTCGTCCAGGTGGCGGAGCCGGGGCATGGCCTCCGCCGTGAGTTCCGCCGCGCGCTCCAGGACCTCGATCTGGTCGATGATCCCCTTGGGGAGGCGCTCCAGCCCGTAGAGCCCGATGAGGTCGACGGCCGCCTCCATGGAATCCATGACGTCGTCGAGGTTGGAGGCCAGCTGGTAGATGTCCTCGCGGTTGATCGGCGGCGCCGACCCCTTGTTGAGTCGGCGCATGATCGCGTGGGTGGCGTCGTCACCCGCGTGCTCGCAGGCGCGCATCTTCTCGGTGATGGCCTCGCGATCGGCTCCGTCGCTCATCAGCTCCACCAGAAGGCGGGCCGCGATGACCAGGTTGTTCGCCGAGTCGGTGAACATCTCGTAGTAACTGTCATCACGCGGGCGCAAACGCAGGCGCACGTCGTTCTCCCGATGGTGCGGTGGGTCTTCCTTGGTGGATGTTAAGGGGCGTGGGCCTTCGGAATCGGCACGTCACGGAGGCGCAGGCGCCGCCGGGCACGGACGGGGACATCCCCTGTTCATCTTGCGGTGTCGGTGCGCGGAACACCCCGGGGGCCGGGTTCCATCGCAATCCTCCCAATCTCAACAACACCGGGACGCTTCGGGACGCTACCGTGTCGGGCCTCCTCTGACCAGCGGTGCGATGAGACAGGAATCACCCGATCGAGGGGAGACCGGTAGACAGTTCCACCGGCGTTCCCGATCTCCACTTTCCGGCAATACCGGCGTAAACACAAGTACCGGACCTGTTCACCCGGGCCATCGCCCGCAGGCTCCGGACAGCTGTCGCGGGGAGGTCCTACGCTGGCGGCATGCCTTCCCTGACACCGAGTCTCGTGCGCCGTCTCCGCGAAGCCCTGGACACCCTGGGCGAACCCTGCCCGGACGGTGAGGAGGAGGCCGTCCTCGCCTGCGCACGGGCCGTCCTGCGCGCCGGGGAGCCACCCAGGGCCGCTGTGAGGACAGCCGTGCGCGCGAGCCTGGCCATGCTCGCCGACAGCGCCCCCGGCCGCGCCCTGGAGGTGCGCGTACCGCCCTTCGGTGCCGTCCAGGCGGTCGAGGGCCCCAGTCACACCCGGGGCACCCCGCCCGGCGTCGTGGAGACGGACCCCACCACCTGGCTGCGCCTGGCCGTCGGTGACACCGCGTGGGAACAGGCGGTCGCCGAGCACGCGGTACAGGCCAGCGGCACCCGTGCCGACCTGTCCGGACACCTTCCCCTCCGACCCCGGGTGGCATCTCGCCGGGCCCCAGGCACTAAGCTGTGACCGTGTCGCATTCCGACGGCCGGCTCTCCATGGACCTCGACCCGCTCGAACGCGGACCGCAGGACGCCTGCGGTGTATTCGGGGTCTGGGCTCCCGGCGAAGAAGTCAGCAAGCTCACCTACTTCGGCCTCTACGCTCTTCAGCACCGCGGACAGGAGTCCGCGGGGATCGCGCTGAGCGACGGCGAACGCATCCTCGTCTACAAGGACATGGGACTGGTCTCCCAGGTCTTCAACGAGGCGACCCTGGACTCGCTGCGCGGCCATCTGGCCATCGGCCACTGCCGCTACTCGACCACCGGTTCCCCCACCTGGGAGAACGCCCAGCCGACGTTCTACACGGCGCGCGAGGGGGGACTCGCCCTCGGCCACAACGGCAACCTGATCAACACCCCGGAACTGGCCGCGATGCTGCCCCCCAGCCGGGGAGGCGCGTCCACGGACACCGAGGTCCTCACCAACCTGCTGGCCGACGAGGCACGCAGCGGCAGCACCGTCGAGGAAGCGGCCATGAAGCTGCTCCCGAAGGTCCTGGGTGCCTTCTCCCTGGTGTTCATGGACGAGAACACCCTCTACGCGGCACGCGACCCGCAGGGCATCCGCCCGTTCGTGCTGGGCCGCCTGGGCAGCGCCTCGGACGCGGGGGGCTGGGTCGTGGCCAGCGAGACCGCGGCCCTGGACATCGTGGGTGCCGAGTTCGTCCGCGAGATCGAGCCGGGTGAGCTGATCACCGTCGACGAGCGCGGCGTGCGCTCGCGCCGCTTCGCTCCCGCCGAGCCCAAGGGCTGCCTGTTCGAGTACGTCTACCTGGCCCGTCCCGACACCACCATCGCCGGGCGCAACGTCAACTCCACCCGCGTGGAGGTGGGCCGCCGCCTGGCCGGGCAGCACCCGGTGGAGGCCGACCTGGTCATCCCGGTGCCCGAGTCCGGCACCCCCGCCGCGGTGGGCTACGCCGAGGCCAGCGGCATCCCGTTCGCCCAGGGCCTGGTGAAGAACTCCTACGTGGGCCGCACCTTCATCCAGCCGAGCCAGACCCTGCGCCAGCTGGGCATCCGGCTCAAGCTCAACCCGCTGCGCGAGGTCATCGAGGGCCGCCGCCTGGTGGTCGTGGACGACTCGATCGTGCGCGGCAACACCCAGCGCGCCCTGGTGCGGATGCTGCGCGACGCCGGTGCGGCCGAGGTGCACGTGCGCATCTCCAGCCCGCCCGTGCTGTGGCCCTGCTACTACGGCATCGACTTCGCCACCCGCGCCGAGCTCATCGCCGCGAACCTGTCGGTGGAGGAGATCGCCGCATCGGTGGATGCCGACAGCCTGGCCTTCGTCGACCTCGACGAGCTCATCGCCGCGACCCGGGTTCCCGAGGAGCGCCTGTGCCGGGCGTGCTTCGACGGCGTCTACCCGATCGAGGTCGACCCCGCGTCCCGGGGCAAGTACCTGCTGGAGAAGGCCTGCGGAACGCCCGGGGGCCCGACCCTGGCCGGCACCAAGAAGTGACCGCGTGCGGCGGAGCACTCCGCCGCGCCCTCACCCGACCGTGCCCTGCGGCGGCTCGACGCCGCGGGGCGCCAGCACCCACACACAGCACGAGGAGATCTCGCGTGGCAGCCGACAGCACGGGAACGGCGGGCGCCTACGCCGCCGCGGGCGTGGACATCGCCGCCGGTGAGCGCGCCGTCGACCTGATGAAGCGCCACGTGGCGCGCACACGGCGGCCCGAGCAGGTTCCCGACGCCAGCGGTTTCGCGGGCCTGTTCCGCCTGGACACCGCCAAGTACAAGGATCCGGTCCTGGCGACCTCGACCGACGGCGTGGGCACCAAGGTGCTGCTCGCCCAGCAGATGGACCGCCACGACACCATCGGCATCGACCTGGTCGCGATGGTCGTCGACGACCTGGTGGTCTGCGGCGCCGAGCCGCTGTTCATGACCGACTACATCGCCTGCGGCTCGGTGGTGCCCGAGCGCATCGCCGAGATCGTCGGGGGCATCGCCGAGGGTTGCCACCAGGCCGGGTGCGCGCTGATCGGCGGCGAGACCGCCGAGCACCCCGGTGCGATGGGACCGGACGAGTACGACCTGGCCGGCGCGGGCACCGGCGTGGTGGAGGGCGATGCCGTCCTGGGTCCGGACCGGATCCGCGAGGGCGACGCCGTCATCGCGATGGGCTCCTCCGGGCCGCACTCCAACGGCTACTCGCTGGTCCGGCACATCGTGGACAGGGCCGGGCTGGACCTGTCGGCGCACGTGCCCGAGCTGGACGGCGTCCTGGGCGACGTGCTGCTGACTCCGACCCGGGTGTACGCCCAGGACTGCGTGGCGCTGACCGGGGCGGTGGAGGTGCACGCCTACGCGCACATCACCGGCGGCGGCCTGGCGGCCAACCTGTCCCGGTCGCTGCCCGCGCACCTGGACGCCGAGCTGGACCGCTCCACCTGGGTACCGGCCCCCGTGTTCGGCTACCTGGCCGAGAAGGGCGGCGTGAGCAGGGAGGACATGGAGGCCACGTTCAACATGGGCGTGGGCATGGTCGCGGTCGTCGCGGCGGAGGACGCCGGGCGCGCGCTGGAGGTACTGGCCGGACGCGGTGTCCCCGCGTGGCAGCTGGGCTCGGTGACGGCCGGCTCCGGCCGGGCGCGCCTGTCCGGAGAGCACGGAGGCGTATGAAGGGCACAAACATAGCCGGTGCGAACCACCGAAGTGGTTCGCACCGGCTATATCCACCTGTCCGATCCGGTCCCGAGGCGCGGGACCGGCGGTGTACACAGGTCAGCGGTTGTTGTCCGAGCTGTCTGGCAGATCCGTCCGACTATCTGTCGGAGTCGGAGTACTTCTCGGCGAGATCCGCGTAACGGTCGACCAGGTCGTCGTGAGGTTCCGTGTAGGCATCGTCCGGAACCGGAGGCTCCGAAGACGCTGCACGCTCAGCGACACCCAGCTCCGACCGCAGCCGATCAAGGTCGGTCCCACCGGTGCTGTACTTGAGCTTCCGGGCGACCTTCTGCTGCTTGGCCTTGGCTCGGCCGCGCCCCATTGGCTCGACCCCCTCAACGATGGGATTCCGACGAACCCCAGATCCTTAACTAACCCGCACTATCGGGCTGACGGCCGTCAAACGCGGCTGACGACAGGCGCCAGCTTACGTACACATACAACCGTACCTGGTCGGGCGGCGCCATGCCTACGGACCCCGGGTGTGACGGAAGCGGCGTGCAGTGGCCGGTGGGGGCTGTGAAGCACACAGAGGCGGGAGAACCCGCGTGATGAGTGCCACACAACGCGATCTGTGCCACCATTCCTGCGTGCTTCCCTACACCGCCTACCTCCGCATCTACCAGCCGATCGGCTCCTTTCCCTGGGAGGAGCGGCTGCACTGGGAGCGCTACGCCGACTCCTCCGACCGCCCCCGCAGAATCAACGCCCTGGCGGCGGAGCACGCCGAGAGCCTGGAGAGGCTCGTCGCCGCACCCCCGGTGGTGGCACCCGCCGAGGAGAGCCGCAACGCCTACCTCCGGCGGGTGGACGGGCGCCTGTACGTGTGCCCGTGGCAGACCCGGCTGCGGTCGTGGCAGGCCTTCGCCGAGTTCGCCGACGCGACGCCGCCGTCGCTGAGCGAGGCGTTCGTCCCCGAGAGCGAGGCCGAGCGCACCGAGGAGGCCTACCGGTCCTGGCTCGACTCGGGCGCCCAGGTGCGGCCCGGCATCCTGTCGAGCAACTGGACCGTGCCGGTGCCGTGGTTCGCGGCCTTCGAGGGGCAGGAGCGGTGCCTGGTGCTGTCGGCGGACACGACGCGGACCCTGCTGTACCTGACCCGGACCTCGCTGGCGGTACGCCGGCTGGAGCACACGTCCGGGGTGCTGCGCGAGTACATCGGGCAGCACGCCGCGTCGGGCTCGACCGAAGGACTCGTCGACTGGCTGCGCCTGACGGCGCACCCCGACTCGCTGCTGGAGCTGGACTACGGAGGGCTGCCGCACCTGCTGAGCGACGACCACCTCAACGACGACCACTCGGTCGCGGAGGTGTCGGAGGCGCTGAGGGCGCTGGCCGACGGCGACACGGAGCGCGTGCTGGAGTTGCGGGAGCGCATGCTGAGGCGCTGGAGGTTCGTCAAGGCACTGGAACACGCCAACTGAACATGAAGTGCAATTCATGTTTTCGTGGACACCCGGCGGCCTCTGTCGCCGTCCCCGAGGGGCGACGCGCCGCTCCTCAACCTGGTACGCCAGGTTTCTCGCCTCTTCGGAAAAAGAGTTCGTGCACGTGGCAGGGCCTGCGAAGGGCCCGATCCCGCCACCCGGGAGCCACCCCCGGGAAGCTGGGCATAACGCCCCATAGGTCTCGATAGACTGTAGTTGCCCGGTCACGGTACGTCGACGCCGCACCCTCTCCCCCGAAGGCGAAAACCCCTGCCGCACGGGCTTTCCACCCCGCCAGACCAAGCCGCCGAAGCGGGCGAAACCCGGACGTCGCCCCCTCCGGCAACCCATTCCCCGCACAGCAGCCGAGCACGGACAGCACCGCCGCTCGACACCGGAGCAGTCCGGTTTCGGTCGGCCCCCGGTAGCACTTCGGGCGCTCCGGATCGAGAAAAACGAAGCCCGAGAACGAAGTTTTGACCGAATACGCCACATGCCACTAAACGTGTCGCTAGAATCACTTAGCGTGACGCGGCCACGGGCGGCTTTCCGACGCCTCCCACATGCAAAGTTGCTTGTTGTGGTCGCATCATCACCTCGGGTGATGCCAATATGGACCTACGGGAAATATTGGACATCCGGGCGAAGCGCCAGGATGCAGGCTCAAGGATCGGCACGCAGATCCAGGAGGAGAGAGGCCGTACACATGTCAACTCGCACGCCCGAGGCGGAGCCCCTGTTGACCCCCGCCGAGGTTGCCACCATGTTCCGCGTGGACCCCAAGACCGTGACGCGCTGGGCCAAGGCGGGCAAGCTGACCTCGATCCGCACCTTGGGCGGACACCGCCGCTACCGCGAGACCGAGGTCCGCGCCCTGCTGGCGGGGATCCCCAGCCAGCGTACGGAGTGACCTTCCGAGCTGCGCCGACTCCGGGGGAGAACAGCCGTACAGGTTCCGCGCACTGACAGGAGCCGAGAGATCCGAGGGCGGGTCCTTCCACCAGGAAGGACCCGCCCTCCGCATGTCCGAGGACCAGGCGGGGACACCGGCCAGGACGAGGCGAGCCCCCAGACAGGCACAGCCCCGCCCTAGGGGGTGTGCCGTGAGGGCGCCGACGGGGTTCTGCAGGAGCGAGCGACGAAGAACCCCGCCCTGAGGGCGCCCGAGCAGGGGCCAAAGCGAAGCGGAGGCCCCGAAGGGGCAGGGGAGGGCGCCGGCGGGGTTCTGCAGGAGCGGAGCGAAGTGCCGGTCACCCGCAAGTCCACCCCAGCCCCAGGGGGTATGCCGTGAGGGCGCTGGCGGGGTTCTGCAGGAGCGGAGCGAAGTGCCGGTCACCCGCAAGTCCACCCCAGCCCCAGGGGGTATGCCGTGAGGGCGCCGGCGGGGTTCTGCAGGAGCGGAGCGAACATCCGAGGAACGAGGATGTGAGCGCAGCGACGAAGAACCGCGCCCCAAAGGCGCCCGAACCGGGGCCAAAGCGAAGCGGAGGCCCCAAAGCAAACACAGTCTCAGTCCTCGAAGCGGTCGTCCAGGGCACTGGGGCGCTTGCGGGCCAGGAAGGTGGCCGCGCCTCCGCCTCCCACCGCGATCACGGCGGCCGTGACGAGGGCGGCCAGCGAGCTGCCGGTCATCGCCAGGCGGTTCCCCGAGCGGTCCTCCTCCACCGCGCCCTGGTGGAAGCTCTCGCTGCGGCCTCCGGGCTCGGGGGTCCCTCCTGCTGTGTAGGTGGATCCCAGCACCCAGGCGTCGGCGAGGTCCACCGTGCACTCGAGGGCGCCGTCGCCCTCCCCGATCCGGACCAGCACGCCGAGCCAGGTGCGGGCACCGCCGCCCTCCCAACCCGTCTCCTCGTCGCCGAAGGCCGTCTGGTGGCGGGTGAACTGGACGCTGACGGGAACTTCCTCGACCACGTTCCCGTCCCCGTCGAGCACCTCCAGGACGTCCTCCACCCGGTACCCGTTGCCGTCGCCCTCCAGGGGGCCGGTCGGGATGCCGAACGCCGTGAGGTCACCGTGCTCGAAGGTGGTGGCGGACGTGCCGTCGTACCCGGCGCTGGCCGTGGCGGTCACGTCCGCGGCGGTGACCGTCAGGGCGCCTCCCGAGGAGAGCCTGCGTGTGTTGGAGTCGTCGAGGACGATCACGTCGTCCTCTCCCGGGCTCGGCCACGTTCCGGAGACGGAGGGCTTCACCGACGGGGTCTGCCGGGGGATCGGGGCCCGGTCGTCGTCCGGCGGCAAGGCGTCCCCGGACGGGGCCGTCCTCTCCTCCGGGGCGTCCTCGGGAGGTGTCTTCTGTCCGGTCGATGTCCCGGACGCGCTATGCCCCGGGGTGCTCCCGTCCTCGGGCGGAAGCTCGACGATGCCCAGGTCGACGAGGTCGTCGGCCTCCATGCGCAGGGTCGCCGACTCGACGACCGCCTCGGCGTGGGCCCCCTGGGCGTCGATGTAGGTGCGGGTCCGCCCTTTGATCTCGATGTAGGGGGAGAGCGCGCCGAAGGTGCTCTCGGTGACGGCCTCCCCCTCACCGCTGCCGCCGTGGCTGACCGCGGTGGAGTAACCGCTGACGGCGTCACCGGAGGAGGACCAGGCCTGGGCGCTGCCCCACACGAGCGGGTCCGCGGCGGCCGGAGCCGCGACCGCGAGGCCGACCACCGCGAGAGCTGTGGACATGACGGTACCGCTGAGAAGGCGACGGATGGTCGTTCTCTCGGGAGTCACCACAACACTCCTGCCGGTCTGGGGGATGTCCGTTCCCGGAACGGGCCTGTGCCCCGCGTTCGACGTCGAGGGGCGCGGCCGGTCTCGGAACCGGGCACGGGGCGCGGGAGAGGCCGAAGGCTGTCCCGCGCAGAAAGGGGCAGGCACGTAGCGCACATGCTCAGTGCCCTTAGGTGAGAATAGCCGTTGGATCACAAAACGGAAACTGTTCCACCGTCCGGACGCGGGGGCTACTCGTCGTGTAGGAGCGGATACGGGGACAACGACGACGTCTCCGAAGAAGTTCCTGCCCTCACAGGAGCGGAGAAAACAACGACCGGCCCCGGGGCGGGCGCCCCGGGGCCGGTCCGTGCCGGTCGGCCGACGGATGTCGACCTACCGGACTCAGCTCTCGCTGTTCTCCTCGGCGGAGTCGGCGACAGCGTTCTTCTTGCGGCGGGCCAGGTAGGCGGCGGCGCCACCGCCGGCGGCGATCGCGGCGCCGGCCGCGATCAGGCCGGCCACCGGGCTGCCGGTCGTGGCCAGAGCGGCCTCGGTCGGCTTGGGCTCGGGCTTGGCGAGCTCCTCGGTGTTCCGGGTGTTCTCGGCCTCGTCCTTGCCGTCGCCCTTGTCGTCACCCTTGTCCTCGCCGCCACCGGCGTCGACGGACTCGAGGCCGTAGCTGGCGTAGGCCACGCCGAGGGGGTATTCGCCGTAGAAGCCGTCGGCCTCGTCCGTCGCGGGGACGTCGACGCCGAGCATGATGCCGGTGTAGGCGTCCTGCCAGTCGTAGCCGAGCTCCACGGAGGTCCAGGCCTCGCTGACATCGAACGGTTCGACGTTGGCTCCGAACTCGTTCACGGAGTAGGAGACGCTGCCGGGGTCGAAGGAGTGGGAGACCTTGCCGCTCCAGCTGTAGGTGGTGGTGACGCTGGCGCCGCTGAGGGTGGCGTCCAGGACGATCGCGTCACCGCCGTCGGTGAGCTCGTACTCCTCCAGCGCGAGAACCTCGTCCTCGGTGGAGTCGACGACCGCGGCCTCGGCGTCCACCTCGTCGGCAGGGGCGGTCTCTTCCTCGGTGGGGTCGGCCTCACCATCGGTGGAACCGCTGTCGCCACCGGCCTCGCCATCGGTCTCACCGTTGCCGGTGTCGTCACCGCCGGTGGAGCCACCGTCGGCCTCGCCGTTGCCGGTGTCGTCACCGCCGGTGGAGCCACCGTCGGTCTCGCCGTTGCCGGTGTCGTCGCCACCGGTGGAGTCACCGTCGGCCTCGGAGGACTCGTCCGGAGCGTCGTCGGACTCCCCGTCCTCGGTCTCCTCGGCCTCGTCCGCTTCGTCCTTGTCTTCCTCGTCCTCCTCGGTCTCCTCCTCGTCCTCTTCGTCGAGACCGTCGAGGATGGCCTGGACGTCGTCGGCGGTGAGCACGATCCGGGCGCTGTCCACCGTGGCGGTGGAGCTGGCGCCGTTGCCGTTGACCGAGGCAGAGGTGGAGGCACTGAGGCTGAGGAACTCGTCCAGGCTGCCCTGGAAGCTGTTGCTGTCGCCGCCGCTCCCGCCCTGCGGGATGACGTCGGTCGCGGAGACGCCCTGCTCGTAGCCGACGTAGGCATAGGCCCATCCGGCGGCACTCGTGTCGGCAGCGGCGGGAAGGGCCGTCGCAATACTCATCGCACCCAGAGCGGCGAAGGCCGCGCTGCCCTGGAGAATGCGGCGAGCGGTGATTTTGGGGGTGCTCTTCAAAATCAATCCTCTTGGGATCTCAGCCCGAACCTGTCGGACTGCGCCTGACCCGGACAACGACCGCAGGCGAAGGGAAAGTCACCGCGGGAAGGGTGGGCCAGGGTGGGACGGGGGGGACAAGACGGCACGGAAAAGCCATCTACCAGGGGAATCTCAGGACTCGGCCTTGAACGGAAGGGCCGGCGGATCCGAAACCGGATCGCTTCCCATCTCCTGCGTAAAGCTTACACATATACAGACGACCGAAATGTACGAAATATGATAACAAGAACATCACAAGCACATCGTGGACCGACATCGGCGACACAGAGAGCAGAGCGAGAAAAATTTTGAATATCGCGTAAACCAATCGCCCGTTCAAGCGTCTTACCAAGAGCGCCTTTTCCGGAGGAAAGGCTTTCCGGCCCCTTGTGCCGGACCCGCCGGGGTGCTCCGGTCCTCCGAGCGGTTAGGTTGAGCCCATGCCCGACTCCGCACCGCCGGGGCACCGGAGCCGCGCGGCCCGCGCCCTGACCTCCCTCCCCCTGGTCCTCCTGCTCGCCTCCTGCTCCGGCTCGCCGGGGCCGGCCCCCGGCGAGGACCCCACCGCCACCCTGCCGCTCCCCGGTCCCGACGACGGTTCTTCGGGCACGGAGGAGCGAGGAGAGCCGGGCGACGCCGCTCCTTCCACCGGTCCGGTCGGCGACGGCCCCCTCGGCGGCCGCGTCGTCGTCATCGACCCCGGTCACAACGGCGGCAACGCCGAGGCACCCTCCGAGATCAACGAGCTCGTCCCCGCCGGGCAGCACGAGAAGGCGTGCGACACCGTCGGCGCCCAGACCGCGAGCGGCTACGCCGAGCACGAGTTCAACTGGGAGGTCTCCCTCCTCGTCCGAGAGAAGCTGGAGGCGGACGGCGCCACCGTGGTCCTCACCCGCCAGGACAACGAGAGCGTCGGGCCCTGCATCGACGAGCGCGCCGGCATCGGGAACGAGGCCGGTGCCGACGCCTCCGTGTCCATCCACGCCGACGGCGGCCCCGAGTCGGGCCGGGGGTTCCACGTGATCCTGCCGGGCGAGGTCGAGGGCTACACCGACGACATCACCGACGAGTCCCGTGTCCTGGCCGAGGACCTGCACCGCGAGTACCTGGACGGCAGCGGCATCCCCTACGCCGACTACCTCGCCGACGGGGGCTTCGACGAGCGCACCGACCTGGGCGGGCTCAACATGTCCGACGTGCCGAAGGTGTTCCTGGAGATGGGCAACATGCGCAATGCCGAGGACGCCGCGCTCATGGAGGACCCCGAGTGGCGCGAACAGGCAGCCTCGGCCGTGGCCCGCGGTCTGGCCGTCTACCTCCTGAGGAACTAGGCCCTGTTCTTTGGAGCATCTCGGGCCGCACGGCCGGCCAGGCGCCCCCTTGCAGCGCCGGAGAGCTTGCGAAACCCGCCAGGCCGAGCTGCGCTCTCCGCCCTGCACGGGAACGCTTGGCCGGCCGTTCGCCGAGGAATCGGCTCCGCCGATACGGCGAGAGCATCCAAAAAACAGGGCCTGGAACCAGCGGGAGGACGTGTCCGCCATCGGACACCTGCCCGCGCCGAGTCTGGCGCGCCACAGTGCCTCCCGGCATAATGCGGCGCATGGGCTTCCCTTCCCCTCCCCCCGTGCCCGAGTTCGACGTGGTGCTGCGCGGCTACGACCGCACCCAGGTGACCGATGCCGTCACCCGCGCCCACGCCGCCGTCAGCGGTGACTCCTCCGCACCGCACATCGGCGCAGCCGAACTCGCCGCGCTCAACTTCGACGTGGTCCTGCGCGGCTACGACCGCACCCAGGTGGGCTGGTACGTCGACAACCTCCTCACGGAACTGCGCGTGGCCGAGGGCGGGGATCCCGCTCCTCCGTCGTCCGCTCCTCCTCCACCCGAGTTCGACCTCCTCCTGCGCGGCTACGACCGCACCCAGGTGACCGATGCGGTCACCCGCGCGTTCGCCACCCTGAACGGTGACTCCTCCGCACCGCACATCGGCGCAGCCGAACTCGCCGCGCTCAACTTCGACGTGGTCCTGCGCGGCTACGACCGCACCCAGGTGGGCTCGTACGTCGACGACCTCGTCGCGCGGCTGCGCGCGGCCGAGGACCGCACCGCTCGATGACCGCCCCGACAACCTCCTGATCTGCACAATGGGGACCATGCCTCTGACACCGGCGGACATCCGCAACAAGAAGTTCCAGACGGTGCGCCTGCGCCCGGGATACAACGAGGAGGATGTCGACGCGCTGCTCGACCGCATCGAGGCCACGCTCGTCGCGCTGGAGGGCGGGCCGCGGCGGGGGGAGCTCGTCACCGCCGAGGAAGTACGCAACTCCCGGTTCCGCACCACGCGGCTGAGCCCGGGGTACCGCGAGGACCAGGTCGACGACTTCCTCGACATCGTGATCGCCGACCTGGCGGGACGCGGACTCGGCCGGGCGAGCGAGGCACCGCCGCTTCCGGAGCGGCCGGCGCCGTCCCCGCCGGAGCCGGCGCGCGCCGCCGGCCCCGCGCGCCGCCGGCAGGGGATGACGCCGCAGGACGTCCGCGACCAGCGCTTCGCGACCACCCGCCTGACCACGGGCTACAACGAGCAGGAGGTCGACGAGTTCCTGGACCGCGCCGAGTTCACGCTGGACATGCTCCTGAGGGGCCGCCGGGACCGGCGGTGCCTGACCTCCTCGGACGTGGAGCGGGTCCAGTTCTCGACCACCAGGGCCCGGCCGGGATACGACCCCTCGCAGGTCGACCACTTCCTGGATCTCCTCGCCGAGGAGCTGCGCGGCCACGAGCAGTCCTGACACGCCGCCGGGAGATGTCCCCGCTCCGGGGAAACGGAAAGTAATAATCGAGTACAGACAGTCATTGCCCTGTGTCGTTCGCGGCCCGTGCCCCGAGGAGAGCAGGCATGCCCGAGTACTCCGCGCCGCCGTGCCCCGAGGAGTTGTGCGAACCCGGCGCCGACGAGGAGGCCGTTCCGGTCACCGCCCACCCGTGGGAGGCACTCCTGCTGGTCGTGTGCACGGCCGTCGGCCTGTCCGCCATCGCGCTCCTGGCCGGGGCGGTGTGGTCGCTGACCGGATCACCGGTGTGGACGGCCGCCGCCGTGTCGGCGGTGCCCGCCGTGTGCTGGGCGGTGCGGGGCCTGCGCCACGCGCGGCACCGGGCGGAGTCGGTGCGGGTCTCCCCCACCCAGTTCCCCGACGCGCACCGGATCGTCACGACGCTGTCCGCCGCCATGGGGCTGCCCCGTCCGCCGGAGGCCTACGTGCTCACCGCGCCCGGCCGCGGCGGTGCGGCGGCGCACGGGCTGCGCCGCTACCTGGTGCTGCCCGGCTCCCTGTTCGAGGGCGGTGCCAGGGTCGGTGACCCCGACGCCCTCACCTTCCGGGTGGCGCACCAGCTCGGGCATCTGGTCGCGGGGCACACCGGGTTCTGGCGCAGGGTGGCCACCCTGGGTGCCGAGCTCGTCCCCGGTCTGGGTGCCGCGCTGGCACGGGCGGCCGAGTACACGGCCGACAACCACGCCTACGCGTACTTCCCCGAGGGCGCCCACACCGTGCGGATCCACGCGGGCGGTCCGCACCTGTACCCGAGGGTGAACATGGGGGAGATGGCCGACCGCGTGCGTACCGACCGGGGCCTCTCGCTCCTGCTCTACCACCTGGTGTCGCGGCGGCCGAGCAACATCCGCCGCATGGCCGCTCTGCGCGACCGCGGCCGCCGGGGCCGGATCTTCCTCTGAGGCCGGTGCGCCTCCGCGGTCCGGAGGCGCACCGGGCGTCAGTTCCACTGCCGCCGCATGGTCCAGCAGTCGGAGGCCGCGTCGCGCCTGATGTCGATGATGCTGGGCTCGCCCGCCTCGGACTCGGCCGAGACGCGGATCAGGCGGGTGTCGGGCGCTTCCGGGTGGGGGGACCAGTCGCCCATGATCCGGAGGACCCGGAAGGTGCGGCCGCGCCAGGTGAACTGCGCGGGGTTCCCACCGGCGGTGGAGCGGACGTCGATCTGTTCGTTCAGAAGACTCACTGGGGCAGCCTATCGAACTCGTGTTCGAGTTTGTCGGTGACAGGGGAAACCGGAGAACCGGCCGCCGAACACCCTAGAATCCCGGCGCCCCCGTGTCCGGGACACCGCCCCGGCGTGTCGCGAAGCCCCTCAGAGGACGAGGTAGGGGTCGGGTCGATCGGAGCGGGCGTCGTCGATGCGCCGGGTGATGCGCGGGTGCATCCGCGGGAGCTCGTCCGGGGCGAACCAGCGCACCTCCAGCGTCTCGTCGCCCTCGGCACTGGGTGCGCCGCCCACCGGGCGGCAGCGGAAGGCCAGGTCGAGGAACTGCACCCGGTCGCCGTTGGGATAGGTGTGCGGCTCCTGCGCCACCACGCTGGCCAGGCGCTCCACGGCGACCTCGACACCGGTCTCCTCGCGGACCTCGCGCACCACCGCGCCGGCCGGCTGCTCGCCCGGCTCCAGAATTCCTCCGGGGGTGCACCAGCGGCCGTCGTCGGCACGCCGGTGCAGGAGCACCCGGCCCTCCTCGTCGAGCACGATCCCCGTCACCCCGACGAGGGGGACGAGGTCGTGTCCCACATGGCGGCGCAACTCCACAAGAAACTCAGGTACGGGCATGCCCCGACCCTAAGGCGTGTTCCGCGGACACCCGCCCCCGTGCCCGACCGCCCCGGCGGGTCCCCGTGCCCGGGCGGTCGGCGGGCGGGCCGGCCGCCCGGGCGCGCCTCACCTGTCGAAGGCGATCTCGGCCACGGCCGTGCCCGGGGTGTCGAGGACGACGTAGAGGTCGCGGACCCCCTGTGCCCCGACCACCGGCGCGGCGACCTCGGCGAAGTCGTACGGGCCGCCGGGCGCGACCTTCAGCGCGGCCAGGGTCGGCCCCGCGTGGGGGTCGTCCAGGACCAGGCGGACCTCGGCGGGCCGCTCGGAGCCCGCCCTCACCCGGCACGAGGAGACACCCTCACCGAAGTCGACCCCGCGCATCAGCAGCCAGGAACCGGGGTGGCGGGAGCGCACGGCGTCGCCCCGGTCCGGGGCGGCGGGGCACAGCACGGTTCCCCGGGCCTCGTCGTACCCGTCGGCGGCCCAGGCGCGGGCGGCGTCCCGGGGCGGGATCACCTCGCCCGGCACGTCCAAGGGGAGGACGGAGCGGATGTCGGCGGCCGACCGGCCCACCAGCACCTCCCGCGGGGCCTGCTCCACCGTGAAGCGGTCGCGCGTGGTGTCCCACAGCGCGAGTCGCGCCGTGTCGAAGGACACCTCTGCCACCGCGCTCTCGCCCGGCTCCACCCGGACCCGGGCGAAGCCGCGCAGAGCCCGCAGCGGCACGCGCACCCGCGAGGTGAGCTGGCGGGTGTACACCTGCACGACCTCCTCGGCCGGGCGCGTCCCCGTGTTGGCCACCCGCACCCTCACCGAGACCCGGTCGCCGTCGACGGCGACCTCCGGGTCCAGGTACTCCACCCGCGTGTAGCCGAGCCCGTGCCCGAACGGGTACAGCGGCTCTCCGTCGAAGTAGAGGTAGGTGCCGCCCGACGAGATGATGTCGTAGTCCAGCAGGTCGGGCAGGTCGTCGGCGGACCGGTACCAGGTCTGGGGGAGCCGCCCGGAGGGCTCGGTGTCGCCGAACAGCACGTCGGCGAGCGCGCGCCCGTACTCCTGGCCGCCGTGCGCCGACCACAGGACCGCCGGGACGTGCTCGTCCGCCCACGTGACGGCGAACGGGTATCCGCTGCTGAGCACGAGCACTGTGGCGGGGTTGGCCGCGCGGACCGCGCGCAGCACCCGCTCCTGGGCGGCGGGCAGGGCCAGGTCGGTGCGGTCCTCGGTCTCGCGTCCGTTGACCATCGGGTGGTCCCCCGCCACGACCACGGCGACGTCGGCCGTGGCCGCGACCCGCGCCGCCTCCTCGGCCCCCGAGCCCAGGCCCCGGATCCACACGGGCAGGGCGCGCGCCCCGTCCTCGGAGAGTTCGAGGGTGGCGCCGTCGGAGCCGACGCACACGTGGCGCCCGGTGTGGATCTGCACCAGCGTGTACAGGTGGCCGGCGATGACCTCCTCCAGTCGGAAGGTCTGGCGCACCTCCCACGTCCCGGGCCCCGGGGCTGTGCAGGCGAGCACCCCGTCCGGCCCTTCGTCCAGGTACTTCCCCGTCTGCTCCGAACGCAGGGCGAAGGCCCCTCCGCCCCAGTCCAGGAGCGCGAACCCGCTGCCGGGCGGGAGCACCGGCGCCGCCTCCCGGCCGACGGACTCCAACCGCAGCGGCTCCCCCTCCCCGGGCTCGGCGACCACCCCCGCCCCGAACGTGAACAGCCGCACCCGGTCGGCGCCCTCGCAGAACACGGTCTCGACGCGCTCGGCGAGTCCGGCGCGGGCGGTGACCGCGTAGGGCAGGGTTCCGCTGTACCAGTCCTCCAGCACCGTGTCGCCGAGCTGGCCGACGACCGCCACGCGCCGCACGTCGCGCAGCGGCAGCACACCGCCCTCGTTGCGCAGCAGGACGATCGAGCGGGCGGCCGCCTCGCGGGCCAGGGCTCGGAAGGCAGGGGTGTCGGCGGCCCCCTCGTCGGCGGGGCCGGGGTCGAACTCGCCCAGCCGCAGCCGCACCGACAGGGCGCGGCGCGCGGCGCGGTCGATGTCGTCCTCGGTGAGCAGGCCGCGCTTGAGCGCCTCGCGGATGTGGCCGAGGGTCTCCTCGGGCCGGTCGTCGTCCTGGGTGAAGCTGTCCAGGCCCGCGCGGATCGCGGCGGCGTAGGCGGTGGGCGCGTCGGGGTGGAAGCCCTGGAGCCCGTGGAGGTTGCCGGGGGCGAAGGCGTCGCTCACCACGAGCAGCTCGTCGGGGGCCTCCTCGCGCAGCACGTCGCCCAGGAGCGGGCTCAGGTGCGCGGGCCTGCCGTTGACGAGGTTGTAGGAGGGCATGACGGCCACCGCGGAGCCCTCGCGCAGCGCGGGGAGGTAGGCGGGCAGTTCGTACTCGCGCAGTACGCGGGGCGGCAGGTCGCTGGAGGTGGTGCAGCGGTCGGTCTCGTTGTTGTAGCCGAGGAAGTGCTTGAGGGTCGGTGCGGTGCGCAGGCGCTGCCCGTCCCCGGCCAGCCCGCGCGCGTAGGCGGCGGCGAGCAGCCCGGTGAGCCAGGGGTCCTCGGAGTAGCCCTCCTCGTTGCGGCCCCAGCGGGGGTCGCGCAGCGGGTTGGCCACGGGTGCCCACACGTTGCGGCCGGCGCCCCGGTCCCTCGCCGCGAGGACCTCGTCGGCGGTGGCCCCGCCGACCCGGCGGAGCAGGTCGGGGTCCCAGGCGGCGGCGAGCCCGACCGCCTGGGGGAAGACAGTGGCGGGGCCGAGCCAGGCCAGGCCGTGCAGGGCCTCGGTCCCCGTCCGGAAGGGGGCCAGTCCCAGGCGCTCGACGGGTGCCTGGTGCTGGTGGAGCAGGCCGATCTTCTCCTCGGTGGTGAGCAGGCCCAGCAGGGCGTCCAGCCTCTCCTCGTCCGGGAGGCCGGGGTCTCGGTGGGGCAGAGCGGTCGGAGCAGGGGTCATGGGGGGTTTCCGCCTCTCGTCGGTGGGCAATGCCGACCCAAATCGAACCGCTTCGACTTCGACGCCGACAGACCCTTGTGTCACAGTTCACACTGAAGTAATTTGTTTTCCCCAACGGCCAAATAATTCATAGCAAAATGGCCGCTCGTTTCCTACCCCCAGGGGCTTCGGCCCGACCGTACGAAGGAACGACGTCATGCCTCCCACCCCCCGGGCATCCCGTTTCGCCCTCCCCTCCCCCACCCGCCGCCGCTTCCTCGGCATGGCGGGCGCCGCCGCGGTGCTCTCCTCCGGGGTGCTCCCCGCCTGCTCCTCCGGTTCCGGGGGCAGCGGCGGGGGCTCCGCCTCCGAGGCCACCTCGCTGGACGGCCTCATCCCCACGTACATCCCGTTCGAGGGGGTCTCCCCCGACATCCCCGGCGTCGGCGGCGCACCGGACGGGTTCACCGCCTACCCGACCGAGTTCGTCCCGGCGGTCCCGGAACCGCGCGGAAGGGGCGGCCACTACACGGCGATGACGCCCCTGTGGGGCCCCGTCCCCCCGGGCCTCGGCAACAACTCGTTCCTCGACCACGTCAACGAGCGGATGGGGACCACGGTCGAGTTCAACTTCCAGGACGGCAACACGGTCATCGACAAGATGAACGCCGTCATCGCCGGGCGCGACGTCGCCGACATCACGATGATCCCCGACTGGGTCGTCAACCTGATCCCCCAGTTCAACCGGGCCGTGGGCGAGCTCTTCGAGGATCTGACGCCCCACCTGGCCGGGGACGCGGCCGCCGCCTACCCGCTGCTGGCCAACCTGGACAGCGACGCCTGGCGGTGGAACGTCTTCAACGGCAAGCTCCAGGGCGTGCCCTGGCCGGCGGAGCCGTTCGGCAACTGGGTCCTGTACCGGCGCGACCTGCTGGAGGAGTACGGGCTGGAGGCGCCGGCGAGCCCGGACGACCTGTTCGCGATCGGCGAGGAGGTCAACGACCCCGACAACAACCGCTGGGCCTTCGGCGACTTCAACCTGACCATGCGCCAGATCTTCGGCGCGCCCAAGCAATGGCGCTACGAGAACGGCGAGCTCGTCCACATGTTCGAGACCGAGGAGTGGCGGGCGAGCATCGAGTACATGCGCAAGGTGTTCGACGCCGGGCTCGTCCACCCCGACATCGTGGCCAAGGGCGACAACGCCAAGGAACTGCTCAACTCTGGACAGATCCTCTTCAACCAGGACGGCATCGGCGCCTGGCACGAGGCCTACGGGCAGATGCTCGGCGACTCCCCCGACTTCCGGCTGGACCTGATGCCCGTCTTCGGCGCCCAGGGCGGCGACCCGGTGCTGCACGGCAACGACCCCTCCGCCCAATCCGTTTTCGTCCGCAAGGGCATGGACCCCGAGCAGGTCGAGGAGGTGCTGAACGTCATCAACTTCTGCGCCGCCCCCTACGGCACCCGCGAGTACATGGACTACCGCTACGGGGCCGAGGGCGTGCACCACGAGCTCGACGACCAAGGCGCGCCCCAGCTCACCGACCTCGGGCACAAGGAGGTCAACGACGGCTACTACTTCATCAGCGGCCGGCCGCAGGCGGTCACCGAGAGCCAGTACCCGGACTTCGTCCAGTGGAAGACCGACTGGTACAACCACGCCGTCCAGTACGCCGAGGAGGACCCCTTCGCGGGCATCCGCATCCAGCGGCCCGAGCGGTTCTCCGCCGCCGAGACGCCCATGGCCGACAAGGTGGAGGACATCATCCGCGGCCGCGAGGGCCTGGACCAGCTCGACCAGGCCGTCGCCGACTGGAGGCGCGACGGCGGCGACGAGGGCCGCGAGTTCTACCTGGAGGTCCTCGGTGAACACGGCCGTGACTGAGCGGTCGCGCGGCGCCGCCCGGCCGTCCGGGGGGAGTCCCCCGGAGCGAGGGCGGCGCCCGCCCCGGCGGCGCGGCCCCTCCCTGGGGGCGCGGCTGCGCCGCGACTGGCAGCTGCTGCTGATGGCGCTGCCGGCGATCGGCCTGCTGGCGGTGTTCCACTACGTCCCGACGCTCGGCAACGTCATCGCCTTCCAGGAGTACAACCCGTGGGACGGGATCCTCGGCAGCCCGTGGGTGGGCCTCACCCAGTTCGAGCGGCTGCTCACCGACCCCCGGTTCTGGAACGCCGTCGGCAACACCCTGGTGATCGCGTCGGTCCAGCTGGTGTTCTTCTTCCCCGTCCCGATCGCCCTGGCGATCCTGCTCGACAGCGTGCTCAGCAGGCGGATGCGGCTGGTCCTCCAGAGCATTGTCTACATGCCGCACTTCTTCTCCTGGGTGCTGGTGGTGACGCTGTTCCAGCAGATCCTCGGCGGCGCCGGGCTCGTCTCCCAGATGCTGCGCCAGAACGGGTACGCACCGCTGGAGATCATGACCGACCCCGACGCGTTCCTGCTCGTGGTCACCTCCCAGATGATCTGGAAGGACGCCGGCTGGGGGACGATCATCTTCCTGGCCGCGCTGGCCGCCATCGACCAGAACCTCTACGAGTCCGCGGCCGTGGACGGCGCCGGGCGCTGGCGGCGGCTGTGGCACATTACCCTGCCGGGCCTGCGGCCGGTGATCGTCCTGCTGCTGATCCTCAAGCTCGGCGACATCCTCAACGTCGGCTTCGAGCAGTTCTTCCTGCAACGCGACGCCTTCGGATCAGGGGTGTCGGAGGTGCTGGACACGTTCATCTACCACCAGAGCCTGGTCACGGGGAACTTCGGCGCGGGCGCGGTGGCCGGCCTCCTCAAGGGGGTCGTCGGCCTCGTCCTGATCCTGGCCGCCAACAAGCTGGCCCACATGATGGGCGAGAACGGAATCTACAGGCGAGCATGAGCACACTGTTCGACAACCGGCGCCCCGTGTGGGCGGAGCGCCCGAGCCTGCCCGCGAGAGCCGCGAAGAACACGGTCCTGGCGGCCATCGCGGCCGCCGTCGTCTTCCCGATCTACGTGGTCGTGCTGACCAGCCTGTCCCCCGCCTCGGCGGTCAACGGCGCCGGCGGCCTGGTCGTGGTCCCCCAGGGGATCTCCTTCCAGGCCTACGCCGACCTGTTCGGCGGCGGCGTGGTGACCCGCGCCGTCCTGGTGAGCCTGGGCGTCACCGCGGTCGGCACCCTGGTCAGCCTGACCGCCACGGTCCTGGCAGCCTACGGGCTCTCACGGCCGGGATCCCTCTGGCACCGCCCGCTGCTGTTCACGATCCTCCTGACGTTCCTGTTCGCACCGGGGATGATCCCGCTGTACCTGCTGGTCAGCGAGGTCGGGCTGATCGACAGCTACTGGTCGCTGATCCTGCCCACGGCGGTGAACGCGTTCAACCTGGTGGTGATGCGGGCGTTCTTCATGAACCTGCCTGGCGAGATCGCCGACAGCGCCCGCGTGGACGGGGCGAGCGAGTGGACGATCCTCACCCGGTTGGTCCTGCCGATGTCCAAGGGCGTCACGGCGGTGGTCGGCCTGTTCTACGCGGTGGGCTACTGGAACGCCTTCTTCAACGCCATCCTCTACATCAACGACAACGCCAAGTGGCCCCTCCAGCTCGTGCTGCGCCAGTACGTGCAGCAGGGCCAGCAGCTCAGTTCCAGCTCGGTGGTCGGCGACGCCGTGCAGGGCACCGCGTCGGCGCCCAACCTGGCCATCCAGATGGCCATCGTGGTGGTGGCGCTGGTACCGGTCACGGTCGTCTACCCGCTGGTGCAGAAGCACTTCACCAAGGGCGTCATCATCGGCGCGGTGAAGGGCTGACCGGCCCGGCGGGGGCTTCCGCCCCGGCGGGCCCGTACCCGCGGCGTCCCCGGTACCGGGACCGGGTCGACCGCGGGTACGGGCCCGCGCTGCGGACGGGTCAGCCGCAGGTGCTGCCGTTGAGCTCGACGGCGCCGGGGACCTGCGGCTCGCCGTCGGCGATGCCGTTGAAGCCCACCGTCACCGATCCGCCCGGGGCGATCCGGGCGTTCCAGCCGGCGTCGGAGGCCGTGACGGACGTGCCCTCCTGCCGGTAGGAGGCGTTCCAGAGACTGCTGACCCGCTCACCGGCGGTGAAGTCCCAGCTCATCTCCCAGCCGTCGATCTCCTCCGTGCCGGTGTTGGTGACGGTCACCTGGGCCTGGAACCCGCCAGACCAGGTGTGGGTGATCCGGTAGTCGGCCTCGCAGACCTCCGCCCCGGGCCCGGGGTCCTCCGTCGGCTCCTCGGAAGGCTCCGTCGGCTCCTCGGAGGGCTCCGTCGGCTCCTCGGAGGGCTCCGTGGGCTCCTCGGAGGGATCTCCGGGACCGGGCGCGCCGCCCTCGAGATCGCCGTAGACGATGCCCCGGCCGTTGGTGCCGATGTAGACGCGCCCGTAGACGTCCGGGTCACCGGTGACCACCGCGCCGGTCCAGCCCCACTGGTGCCGGTCGTCGTTGATACGCACCCACGTCCGCCCGGCGTCGTCGGACCGGAAGATGCCGCGCACCCCGTCGATCCGCGAGCTGGTGTACACCGCCGGGTAGTCCGAGCCCGGTGCGGGGGCGCCGAAGCCGACCGCGTCGCCCTCGTCCACCGCCTCGATCCGCTCG
The DNA here is from genome assembly GCF_014203695.1 of Nocardiopsis algeriensis. GTDB lineage: Bacteria > Actinomycetota > Actinomycetes > Streptosporangiales > Streptosporangiaceae > Nocardiopsis > Nocardiopsis algeriensis. The sequence goes on from NZ_JACHJO010000001.1 coordinate 290,243, forward strand.
AAGGTCGCGCCGGCGTCCGTGGTCCGCCACATGCCGTAGGTGCCGTTCGCGCTCCCGCCGGCGACCCACACGTCGCCGCTGTGCCCCGGCACGGCCCCGAAGCGGATCTCGCCCTCGGCGGGCAGGCCCGCGAAGGGCGACGCGGTGAAGGTGGCACCGCCGTCGGTGCTGGTGTAGAAGGTGCCGTCGGCGATCGCGTAGAACACGTCCGGGTCGACCCGGTCGGCCTCGACCGCGGCACCGGCCGGAACTCCCTCGGCGGCGGTCCAGGAGGAGCCGAGGGTGGTGGAGCGGTGGACCCCGGTGCCGTCGGGGCTCCACACGATCGTCGACCCGTCGGCGCCGACCGCGACCGTGCCGCCGCCGGTCACCCCGGCGGGCTCCTGGCCGCCCCACCAGCTGTCGCCGCCGCTGGTGGAGATGCCGATGGAGGAGTTGGCGTCGTCCTCGGCGTTGCCCACCCGCACCACGGTGGAGGGGGACAGCTCGGCGAAGTCCACGCCGGTGCCGTTGCCCCAGTAGGGCTGCTGGTGCATGCGCTCGGGGACCTGCGTGATGTCGTCGTGGACGAAGCCGCCGATGTCGCCCATCACCGAGACCAGCGGGCCGCCGGGGAGGGAGGCCAGGTCCTTGATGGAGGTCTCCTCCAGGCCGTGCACCTTGACCTCGATGTCGAAGGTCTCACCCGCGTCCCAGTTGGTGAGGTTGTCACTGCCGTAGATCGTCGCGCCGGTGCCGTACATGAACCGGTCGGAGTCGAACGGGTCGATGGCCATGGCCTGCGTCATCCAGCCGAGCTTGGGCTGGGTCTCGGGAGGCGTGCCCTCGCTTCCGAAGTCGAGCCAGGGCGCGGTGGAGATGTCCATCTCGTAGCGCGTCTCCCGCTCGGGGTAGGCGCCCCAGTCCCAGGCCTGGGTCCAGGTCTGCCCGCGGTCGGTGCTGCGGTAGATCTGGATGTCGGGCCACCAGGAGATCTGGGTGGCGACCATGAGCGTGTCGGGGTCCTGCCGGTCGACGGTCAGGCCTCCGTAGCCGAAGTAGTTGTCCTCCGAGCCGGAGGGCACCGGGCTGATGTCGCTCCACTCACCGGTGGCGGTGTCCATCCGCCACACCTCGCCCGCGTCGCCGTCGTAGGGGCCGGGGGTGCTGGTGGTGGCGAGGTAGAGCTGCCCGCCCTCGTGGTCGAGCACGGCGTGGGCGGGCAGGAAGCCGGTGGGCGCTCCCTCCACCGGCTCCCAGCTCTGCCCCCCGTCCGTACTGCGGTAGACGGGGTCGTCCAGGTCGGCGACGCCTGCGTAGACGTGCTGGGTCGCCTCCCCGTCACCGCCGGACCGGGGGTCGAACACGACCCAGGTCACGCCGATGACATCGCTGTGCATGCCCCACTCGTCGTCGGGGTCCTGCACGTAGTCGCCGGGGTTGGGGAAGGCCTCCACCTCGGCCCAGGTCTCGCCGTGGTCGGTGCTGCGCCACAGGCCGTGGCCGCCGCGGGCACCGAAGTAGACGATGCTGTTGTCGTTGGGGTCGACGGCCAGGCGCTCGCCGAGGCCGCGGCCGGGCATGTTGCCGCCGAGCTTGAAGGGCAGCTCGGTGGCCTCCCAGGTCTCGCCCCGGTCGTCGGAGCGCAGGATGGCCCCGTTGCCGGGGTCCCAGTCGTTGGTGTAGCTGCCGACGGCGGCGTAGACGCGGTCGGGGTCCACCGGGTCGGTGGCGAGGGAGACCACGCCGGTCCAGCCCCACCGGTCCCAGCCGACCCAGTCGAGCAGCGGGGTCCAGCGTTCGGTGTCGGGCTCCCAGCGGTAGGCGCCGCCGATGTCGGTGCGCGCGTAGGCCAGGCCGGGTTCGGTCTGGTTGAAGACGATGCCGGGGACGAAGCCGCCTCCGGCGATCTGGACGTTGTCCCAGGTGTAGGACTCCTGCGCGGCGGCCACGGGGTCGGCGCCGGCGCTGCCGGCGACGGTGAGGGACACGGTGGCGGCGGCCGTGGCGAGCGCGGTCGCCACCGCGGTCAGGGAACGGCTCTGGGAGCGCTCCCGAGAAGTATCCGATCGAGCGGGTTGTCGGTGCGCGGGGGGCATGTGCGCCTCCTCGGATCAGGGGGGTCGCCCACCGCCGCGGAGGGCTCCGGGTCGGCGGCGGACGTCAATTCCCGATCAGTGTGAAGAGGCGGGAACAGGTCGGCAAGGGGGTCAGTCGGAATTTTTCGAAGCGCTTCGACAACTCCTTTCGGGGAATGCGCGGAAACGCAGGACAGCCGCTTTCCCGGGATTCACCGCCACCCGGCACCGCGTTCCGCCGGGAAGGCCGACGAGGACCGTGCGCGGCTCCACCGAGCGCAGTTCGGCCTCGGCCTGCCCACCGGACCACTCCAGCCGGTCCACGACCACGCCTCCCCTGCCCCGCAGCCCCTCCACCCGGCCCTCGGGCCAGGCGCGCGGAAGCGCGGGCAGCAGGTCGGTCCGGCCCTCGGTGGACCCCAGGAGCATCGCCGCCACCACCGCCGGGAACCCGCCGCCGATGTCGGTGTTGAACAGCGCACCCCGGTTGTGCGTCGGCACGAGGGTGGGCCGCCAGTAGCGGGCGGCCAGGAGAGACACGGTCTCGTGCGCCTCCTCCGCCAGGCCGAGGCGCGCGGCGGCCAGCCCGAGCTGCACCAGCCCGAAGGCCATCTCGTCGGCCTCCTGCCCCCGCCACCACGCCAGCCGGGCGCGGACCGCGCGCACCGCCGCCGCGCGCCACCGGGGCGCGGCGAACACGGGATCGGGCTCGTACCAGAGCGGATACAGGTGGGAGGCGTGCCGGTGGGCGTGCCGCTCCTCCTGCGCCACCGGCCCGGCGGGCCCCGCCCACTCGGCGAGCTCGCCGCCGGGGGCGATCCGGTACCCCGGCAGCCGGGCGGCCAGCGCGGCCCAGCGCCGGGCGCCGGGCTCACCGAGGATCCGGTGCGTCCGGACGAGGTTGCGGCACAGGTCGCGGACGGCGGCCACGTCCATGGTGGCGTTGACCGCGGCCTGGCCGTCCCCGTCCGCGGGGGTGTTCTCCGGGGAGTACGACGGCACGAAGCCCTCCTCGGTCACGAAGTCCTCGTGGAACAGCGCGGCCTCCCGCAGGAACGGCCACGCGCGCCGCCGCAGGAAGTCGCGGTCGCGGGTGTGGGAGTAGTGGTCCCAGTACAGCCGCGCCGCCCAGGCCGCACCCGCGGTCCAGCAGGTCAGGCACCACTCGGGGCCGAAGTGGTGGTGGCGCCCCGAGGTGGAGGCGTGCGCGGGCAGCAGCAGCCCGCGGCAGCCGTAGAGGCGGCGGGCGTTCTCCCGGAGGTCTCCGGCCATGCCCTCCAGCAGGTCGAACACCGGCACCATGAGTTCAGGCGTGCCGGTGGTGTGCAGCGCCGCCACCGCGGAGAAGAGGTTCCCGTCGAAGGTGTAGCCCGAGCGCCACGGCGGGTCGTAGGTGCCGCTCCAGACCCCTTGCAGGGTGGGCGGGAGCTCCCCGCAGGCGGACACGGTGACGTAGCGCCCGGCGTCGACGAGGCGGGAGACCAGCTCCGGGGTCGGCCCGCCCGCCAGGAGCTCCTCGCCCGGCGCGTCGGGGGCGGGGCCGCCCAGCCGGAGGCGGAACCGGTCCATCAGCTCCCCGTGGACCCGGCGGTGCCGCCGCAGGGCCCCGTCGAAGCCGGTGACGCGCGCCCGCGGGGCCGCCGCCGGGCCTCCGGGCCGGTCGGTGCCGATGCGGACGGCGAGCCGGAGCAGGGCGACGTCCGACAGGACCAGTTCCCCGTCCTCGCACCGGACCGCGCCGCCCCGGGCGGAGACGGCGCAGTCCACCGTGTAGCCGGGCAGGGATCCGGCGGGGCGGGCGGGGAAGTCCACCCGCAGGGACAGCCGGTCGCGGTCGGCCCGCGCGCGCACCCGTACCGGAACGGGGACGGGTTCGGGCAGGAGGCCGAGGCGCAGCCGCCCGGAGAGGCCGCGGGGGGACCGCAGTTCGGCGACGACGGCGTCGTCGGGGCGGGAGGCGAACACGCGGTGCGCGGTCCCGTCCGGCAGGTGCTCGCCGACCAGGCCGGAGCCGGGGTCGCAGGTGCGCAGGACCGGGCCCGTGCCGGGTTCGTCCGGTTCCAGGGACAGCACGGCGGCACCCACCAGGGGGTCGATCCAGCGGGTGTCCGCGTAACCGGGGTGCTCGGCCGCCGCGAACTCCGCGATGCGCACGGCCGCGTCCCGGGAGCGTCCGCTCCGCAGCAGCGACCGCAGTTCGGTCAGGATGCGCGCGGTCCGCGGCGCGGGGAGGGGCTCGGCCGCCGGCAGGAAGAGCCGCTCGTGGCAGAGGGTGAGGGAGATCCTCTCCGCGGTCGAGTGCACCAGCGCGCCCAGGGTGCCGCTGCCGGTGACCAGGGCGTCCTCCCAGTCCGCGACGGGGTGGAAGGTGTGGAACCTCCGGGTCCGGGCCATGTCTCTCCTTGCGTCGGGGGTGTCGGCACAGGGGCTTTCTCGCCATACTTCGGGGGACCGTCCGATCCGAGGGAGTCCGTATGCCCACCCCGCCCGCACCGCTGTGGTTCGGAGGCGACCACAACCCCGAGCAGTGGCCCGAGGAGACCCTGGCAGAGGACCTCGAACTCATGCGCCGGGCGGGTGTCACCCTGGTGACGGTCGGCGTGTTCTCGTGGTCGCTCCTGGAGCCCCGGGAGGGCGAGTACGACTTCGGGTGGCTGGACCGGGTCATGGACCGGCTGCACGGGGCGGGGATCCGGGTCTCCCTGGCCACCCCGACCGCCTCCCCGCCGCCCTGGTTCACCCTGGCCCATCCCGACGCGATGCCGGTCGGGGCCGAGGGGACGCGGCTCGTCCACGGCAGCCGCGACACCTACGACGTGTGCGCCCCGGCCTACCGCCAGGCCTCGGTGCGGATCACCCGCGCACTGGCGGAGCGGTACGGGGACCATCCGGCGCTGGCCCTGTGGCACGTGCACAACGAGTACGGGACCTGGACCTGGTCGGACCACTGCGCCCGCGCCTTCCGGGACTGGCTGCGGCGGCGCCACGACACGCTGGAGGAGCTCAACCGGGCGTGGACCACGGCGTTCTGGGGCCAGCACTACTCGGCGTGGGAGCAGGTGCTGCCGCCGCGCGCCACCCAGTACCTGGCCAACCCGGCGCACGTCCTGGACTTCCGCCGCTTCCTGTCGGACGAGATGCTCGACCACTTCCTGGACCAGCGCGACGTGCTGCGCGCCCGCACCCCGGACGTACCGGTCACCACCAACCTGGCCTTCGGCGACTGGGTGCCCGTGGACCAGTGGCGATGGGCCGAGCACGTGGACCTGGTCGCGATCGACGACTACCCGGACCGGCCCGGCGGGTCCGGGGACGAGCAGACCGCGTTCGCGGCCGACCTGGCCCGGTCGTGGGCCGACCGGGTCCCCGCCGGCGGGCGGCCCTGGCTCCTCATGGAGCAGGCCGCCGGCGTGGTCTACACCGGCGGGCTCACCCGTCCCAAAGCCCCCGGGGAGATCGCCCGCCACAGCCTCTCGCACGTGGCCCGGGGATCGCACGGCGCCATGTTCTTCCAGTGGCGCGCCTCGCGCGGGGGCGCCGAGCAGTGGTACTCGGGGATGGTGCCGCACGCCGGCCCGGAATCGCGGATCTTCCGCGAGATCTGCGAGCTGGGCGAGGTCCTCGGCCGGCTCGCGGAGGTCCGCGACGCCGACGTGCTCGCCGACGCGGCCGTGGTCTGGGATCCCGAGAGCTGGTGGGCGATGGGGGCGGCCTCCCTGCCGTCCAAGGACCTGGACTACCTGGAGGCGGTGCGCCAGGCGCACCGGGTGCTGTGGCGGTCCGGGCGCACGGTGGACTTCGTCCGGCCCGACCGCGACCTGCCGCAGGTGCCGCTGCTCGTGGTGCCCTCCCTGTACCTGCTGTCGGACCGGGCCGCCGAACGCCTGGCGCGCTGGACCGAGGACGGCGGCACGCTCGTGGTCACCTACATGAGCGGGATCGCCGATCCCACCGGGACCGTGCGCACCGGCGGCTACCCGGGCGCGCTGCGCGACCTGCTCGGCATCCGGGTGGAGGAGATGTACCCCATGGCCCCCGGCGAGACGGTCGGCATGGACGTGGGCATGGTCCGCGAGGAGGTGTCGCGGTGGAGCGAGCACGTCCACCTGACCGGGGCCGAGGCGGTGGCGCGCTACGCGGGCGGTCCGCTGGACGGCTTCCCCGGGGTGACGCGGCGCAGGCACGGGGCGGGTGAGGCCTGGTACGTGTCGGCGCACCTGAACGACCGCGGCCTGGGCCGGGTGATCACCGAGGCCGCCGGCGCGGGCGCCTTCCCCGAGGAGGACCTGGACGTGGTGCGGCGGGTCGGGCCCGAGGGGGTATGGGTGTTCCTCACCAACCACGGACGCCACGCGCAGCGCATCGACCCGGCCCGCCTCGGACTGGGCCCGGGCTCCGTCGACCTGCTCTCGGGCACCCCGGCCGAGGGCCTCCGCCTGCCCGGCGGCGGGGTCGCGGTCCTGCGCGGCCATCCCCTCACCTCCTGACCCTCCCGCTGCCCGGCCCCGCACGAGCCCCCGCTCCCCGGGGCAAGGGGGAGCGGCCGTCGCGGGGCCCGCAGCGGTCACCGGCCGCCAGGTCAGGGGCGGACGGGGACGTCGGCACCCTCGCGCAGCAGGACCGGGGCGCGGTCGAGCGGGGCGTCGAGGAGGATCTCGGTGCCGCCCGGGTGGACGTCGCCGGTCCACGGGTCGGTCCAGCCGGATCCCTCCGGCAGGTAGACCTTGCGCGAGCGCGCGCCGTACTCGGTGACCGGGGCGACCAGGACGTCGGGGCCGAAGAGGAACTGGTCCCCGACCTCCCAGGCGCGGGCGTCCCCGGGGAAGTCCACGAACAGGGGGCGCATCGGCGGCAGCCCCCGCTCGTGGGCGGCGCGCATCTGCTCCATGACGTAGGGGCGCAGGCGCTCCCGCAGGAACAGCATCTCCCGGAGCAGCTCGTACACCTCCTCCCCGTAGGACCACACCTCGTTGGGTCCGCCCGACATGCTCGGGTAGAGGTCGTGCGAGAACGGCTCGCGGTAGCCGTGCAGGCGGAACAGCGGGCAGAAGACCCCGTACTGGAACCAGCGCACGAGGAGTTCGCGGTACTCGGGGGACTCCTGGTCGCCGCCGTGGAAGCCTCCGATGTCGGTGGTCCACCACGGGATTCCGGACATGGCCGTGTGGAGGCCGGCGCGGATCTGCGCCCGCAGGGAGGCGAAGGTCGGTGCGATGTCGCCCGACCACAGGGCCGCCCCGTGGCGCTGGCTGCCCGCCCACGCCGAGCGGCACAGGGTGAGGATCTCCTGCTCCCCGGCGGCGCGCATGCCCTCGTGGAAGGTGCGCGCGTTCTCGGCCGGATAGATGTTGCCGACCTCCAGACCGGGGCCGGCGTGGTAGCGCAGGTTCCCGGAGTGGCCGGGCTTGAGCTCGGGCTCGCAGGCGTCCAGCCACCAGAGCCGGATGCCGAGGGAGTGGTAGTTCTCGCGCACCCGGTCCCAGACGAAGGCGCGGGCGTCGGGGTTGGTGGGGTCGTAGAAGGACACCTGGATCTGGGCGTCCACGCCCTTGTCGGCCCAGTCGGCGTGCACCGGCGGGCCCTGCTCGGTGGCCACGAGGTGGCCCCGGGCCAGCATCGTCCCGTAGTTCTCGCTGAGCGGGCTCACCGACGGCCACACCGACACCATGAGCTCCACCCCCATCGAGCGCAGCTCCTTCACCATGCCCTCGGGGTCGGGCCATTCGGCCGGGTCGAACTTCCAGTCGCCCAGGTGGGTCCAGTGGAAGAAGTCGCTGACGATGACCGACAGCGGCAGGCCGCGCCGCTTGTACTCGCGGGCGACCTCCATGAGCTCGTCCTGGGTGCGGTAGCGCAGCTTGCACTGCCAGAAGCCCGAGGCGTACTCCGGCAGCATGGGCGCGTGCCCGGTGGCGTCGGCGTAGTGCTCCAGGACGTCGGCCGGACCGTCGCCGGTGGTCACCCAGTAGTCGATCTGGCGGGCGCTGTCGCTCACCCAGCGGGTGCCGTTGGCCGACAGCTCGACCCGGCCGACGGCGGGGCTGTTCCACAGCAGGCCGTAGCCGCGCGAGGAGACCATGAAGGGGATGGTGACCTCGGCGTTGCGCTGGACGAGGTCGATCACCGCGCCCTTCTGGTCGAACAGGCCGTGGGTGTGCTGGCCGAGTCCGAAGACCTTCTCGTCCTCGTAGGCCCTGAAGCGCTGCTCGATGCGGTAGTAGCCGTTGCCGGTGGAGGTGTAGGCGCGCGGGCCGGGCCACCAGAAGTGGGCGCGCTCCTCGGCCAGCAGCTCCTCCTGCCGCCCGTCGGCGCCGGTACGCAGGAAGGTGAGCATGCCCTCGGGGGTGATCCGCAGGACGAGGGAGCCGCTGGCGAGCTCGGCCCCCTCCTCGTCCACGCGGATCCGCACCGACCCGGGGTCTGCGGGCGGGGGTGCGTCGAGGGCCCCGGGGAGGTCCTCCCGGACCACCGAGAGCCCGGCGCGCACGCGGATGCTGTCGGCGCCCCAGGCCTGGGCGCGGACGACCTGGTGGCTTCCGCGCCACTCGACGCCGTCCTCGATCTGATGGAACACGCTCTGTCCTTCCGGTCGGGGGGTGGGACCTTCGGTCACGCTCGGTACGTGGATCGGACACGGATCCGTCGAAGCGCTTCGACGGAGCCTGCGCCGAACGGGGCGGTTTCCCCGTCCGGGGTTTCAGAGGGAGACGGTCGGCCCGGGTCGGTGCGCGGTGCTGCCTCCGCGGACGAGCCGGGGTTCCAGGAGGGTGACCCCGGCGCCGCCGGGGCCGTCGATCTTGTCCATGAGCAGGCCGACCGCCCGGGCGCCCACCTCCTCGGCGGGCAGGTCGACGCGGGTCAGGTCGGGCGAGCCCGGGGGCAGGGGGCCGATCGCGACCACCGACAGGTCGGGCGGGGTCCGGCCGGCGTCCGCGAAGGCGTCGAGCAGGGGGACGACCGACGGCTCGTTGTGCACGATGAGGCCGGTGGGAACCCGGTCCCGGCGGAGCAGTTCCTCGGCCAGTGCCCGCGCCTCGCCGGAGGCGCACGGATGGAGGGCGGCCCGCACGCCGCGCTCGCGGGCGGCGGCCTCGAAGCCGGAGACGGTGCGCTCGGCGAAGCCCGTGCGCCGGTCGTAGACCGACGGCGGCTGCCCGACGAAGGCGATGTCCTCGTGCCCCAGGTCGGCGAGGTGGTGCACGCAGGCCGCCCCCGCCGCGGCGAAGTCCAGGTCGACGCAGGTCAGGCCCTCGGTGTCGGCGGGGACCCCGATGAGGACCGAGGGCAGGTCCAGGGAGCGCAGGACGGGTACGCGCGCGTCCTCGGTCTCCACGTCCATGACGATGACTCCGTCGACCATCGCGCTGCTCGCGACGCGGTGCAGCCCTTCGGGCCCCTCTCCCTGGGTGAGGAGGAGGACGTCGTGGTCGTGGGCGCGCGCCGCGGTGACGACGGAGACCGCGAAGCGCATCGCCACGGGGACGTGCACGTCCTCGCGCAGCGGAATGACGAGCGCGATGACGTTGCTGCGCCGGCTGGCCAGCGAGCGGGCGCCGGCGTGCGGGCGGTAGCCGAGGGTCTCGATGCTGTCGAGCACGCGGCGCCGGGTGCTGTCGGAGATGGAGCGCTTGCCGCTGAGCACGTAGGAGACCGTGCTGGGCGACACACCGGCGTGCCGGGCCACATCGGAGATCCGCACCGGGACGCCCCTCCTCGTCGAAGCGATTCGATGCGATGGTACGCAGGACACCCCGGCGGCGCAATGCCCCGTCCGGATCGGTGGCGCCCCGGGAGCGGTCCGCAACCGGCGGCCGGGGCGCGGCGTCCCAGGGAATGTCCCCGTCCCCGCGAAAGAACCCCGCCGTGGTACCCCCCGTCCAGCAGTCCTTCCCCCTCCTGGCGCTCCTCCTGGTGCTCCTCGCCCTCCAGCTCCTCCTGGGGCTCGGAGTCGCTGTCTCCTTCTCGCGCCCGTCGCACCGGTCGGGGGGCCTCGTGCTCGCCGGGGGCGTGGTCTCCGTGAGCGCCCTGCTGATCGGCCTGTTCCGGATCGCGGACCACGTGGACGACCACCTGCGGTTGGCGGACGGGCACGTCTTCCCGCTGCCCGCGGCGTACAACGTCCTCTTCGGCACCGTCTCCTCCGCAGCCGCGGTGGTACTGCTCCTGCTCGCCCTCCGCAGGAGGGGGGCCGGCGGCACGGGGGCGGCATGCCTCTTCCTCCCGGCGGCGGTGCTCACGGCGCTCGTCGAGGTGTGGCGCTACCTGGCCCTCGTGGAGCAGGCGCAGGAGATCGTCCACCCCTCCCGCGCCCTCGACATGCTCTCCCTCGCCTGGGCGGTGGGGCACTGCCTGCTCGTGTGCGCGGGGGTGCTCGTCCTGGCCCTCGGTGCGACCCGGGCGCGGTAGGACGTGCGGTGTGGGCCGGGCTCCGGCTCGATGTCCGGCCCACGGGAGAACGGATCTGCGGCTGTCCGCCGCGGGGGTCCGGGCGGCGGTTCCGGAACACCGGGGGTGTCGCGCGAGGCTACCCGGCCTGGCGCTTGGCCTCCAGGGCCTCCATCGCGGCGACGGCGGTGGCCACGGTCTGGTGGACCGGGACCTGGCGGTGCAGGCCGACCAGGCGGACGACCTTGGTGACGCGTTCGTTGAGGGCGGCCAGCGCGAGGGCGCCCTCCTGTTCGCGGACGGTCCGATAGGCGTTGATGACGACGTTCAGTCCGCTGGAGTCCATGAACTCCAGCTCCGACATGTCGAGGATCAGCCAGGGGCCGTGTGCGGCGATGGCGGCCTGGATGTGTTCCTGGAGGTCACTGGTGGTCGCGATGTCGAGTTCCCCCTTGATCGCGACGATGACGCTGCGGCTCTCTACCCGCGTGCTCAGCCCGAGCCTGTGCACGTTCACTCCTCCCGGCCCCACGTTCAGATGGCGGGGGTCCCTTCGCTTAACCATACGCAGACACGGCGTCCGCGCCACTGGTCCGGCTGCCACTCCCGCTGCGCCGGACCGCTGGGAGGGGAGACACCCGCGCGGCCGCTTGTCCGGTAAGTCGTTGGACACACACGGTATAAGCGAACCGCACTTTCGGGAATGCCATACCGGAAGAAATTTTCGCCCCGGGGGCACGAACCTCCCCGACCGTGTTCGAAATCATCCCATCACACTAGGTGATTTCAGGATATATAACCCACTCCTGCGGAAAATTCAGGGTCTTTGGTCCCTCCTCATCCCGCTCCGGCGCTTCCCCCTCCCGCAGCCTCGCGGCCCTTGCCGGCGAAGGCCTCCAGCAGGGTGCCCGCGGCCAGGGTGGCCGTGGTCCGCCCCGAGCGCACCCCCTCCTCCAGATCGGGGACGAGCTCGCCCACCGCCGGGTCGCGCACGAGGGCGTCCATCAGGCGGTCCCTCACCTGCTCCCACATCCAGCTGACCCGCTGGGAGCTGCGCCGCTCCTCCAGCGCGCCGCTCTCCTCCAGCACCTTGCGGTGCCGCAGCACCGCGTCCCACACCTCGTCCAGGCCCTCGCCGGTCAGACCGCTGCACGTCAGCACGGGCGGGCGCCAGTCGGGGTGCACCGACTGCAGCAGCCGCATCGCCCGCGACAGCTCACGGGCCGCCTTGCGTGCGTCGGCGGCGTGCGGACCGTCGGCCTTGTTGACCGCCGCCACGTCCACCAGCTCCAGCACGCCCTTCTTGATCCCCTGGAGCTGGTCGCCGGTGCGGGCCAGGGTGAGGAAGAGGAAGCAGTCCACCATCCCGGCGACCGTGACCTCGGACTGGCCGACCCCCACGGTCTCCACCAGCACGACGTCGTACCCGGCCGCCTCCATGAGCAGCAGGGTCTCCCGCGTCGCGCGGGCGACACCGCCCAGGGTCCCGGCGGTCGGCGAGGGCCGGATGAACGCGTTCGGGTCCGTGGACAGGCGCGCCATGCGCGTCTTGTCACCGAGGATGCTGCCGCCGGTGCGGGTGGAGGACGGGTCGACGGCCAGGACCGCCACCCGGTGGCCCGCCCCCGTCAGATCGGTGCCCAGCGCGTCGACGAACGTGGACTTGCCGACGCCGGGGACGCCCGTGATCCCCACCCGGACCGCGTTGCCGGTGTGCGGGAGCAGCCGGACCAGCAGCTCCTGCGCCGCCCGCACGTGGTCGGGCCGGCGCGATTCCACGAGCGTGATCGCCCTGGCCAGGGTCGGCCGGTGCCCGGCCAGCACCCCCTCGGCCAGGGCGTCCACGTCCACCGGACGGCGCCGCCGTGCCTTGCCGTCGCCCACGTCCGCTCCCCCTCAGCCGTCCAGGCGCTCTTCCAGCTGGTCGAGCAGGTCGATCGCGGCCTCGGCGATGACCGTTCCGGGCGGGAAGATCGCCGCCGCGCCCGCCTCCCTCAAGGCATCGAAGTCCTGCGGGGGCACGACCCCGCCGACCACGATCATGATGTCCCCGCGGTCCAGCGCGGCCAGCTCCTCGCGCAGGGCCGGGACCAGGGTGAGGTGCCCGGCCGCCAGCGAGGACACCCCGACCACGTGCACGTCGGCCTCGACGGCCTGCGCGGCGACCTCGGCCGGGGTCTGGAACAGCGGGCCGACGTCGACGTCGAAGCCGAGGTCGGCGAACGCGGTCGCGATCACCTTCTGGCCCCGGTCGTGCCCGTCCTGGCCCATCTTCGCCACGAGGATGCGGGGCCGGCGCCCCTCCTCCTCGGTGAACTCCTCCACCCGGCGGGTGACGCGCTCCATGAGGCCGGCCTCGCCGCCCCCGTTCGCCGCCTCTTCCCTGTACACGCCCTGAATGGTACGGATGTTCGCGGAGTGGCGCCCGAACACCCTCTCCATGGCCTCCGAGATCTCACCGACCGTCGCCATGGCGCGGGCCGCGTCCACGGCCGCGGCGAGCAGGTTGTTGGGCAGGCCCTCCCCGGCGGAGGACTCCCGCCCGGCCGCCTCGGTGAGGGCGTCCAGCGCCGCGCGCACCCGCTGCTCGTCGCGCTCCTCGCGCAGGCGGCGCAGCTTCTCCAGCTGCTCGGTGCGCACGCGGGAGTTGTCGACCTTGAGGACGTCGATGGAGTCCTCGCTGTCGGGCCGGTACTTGTTGACGCCGATGACCGGCTGGCGGCCGGAGTCGATGCGCGCCTGGGTGCGGGCGGCCGCCTCCTCGATGCGCATCTTGGGCAGGCCCGCGTCGATGGCGGCGGCCATGCCGCCGGCCTTCTCCACCTCCTGGATGTGACCCCAGGCCTTGGCCGCGAGCTCGGCGGTGAGGCGCTCCACGTAGTAGCTGCCGCCCCACGGGTCCACCACGCGGGTGGTGCCCGACTCCTGCTGGAGCAGGAGCTGGGTGTTGCGGGCGATGCGCGCGGAGAAGTCGGTGGGCAGGGCCAGGGCCTCGTCCAGCGCGTTGGTGTGCAGCGACTGGGTGTGGCCCTGGGTGGCCGCCATGGCCTCCACGCAGGTGCGGGCCACGTTGTTGAACACGTCCTGCGCGGTCAGCGACCAGCCGGAGGTCTGCGAATGGGTGCGCAGGCTCAGCGACTTGGGGTTGGCCGCGCCCAGGTCCCGGACCAGGCGCGCCCACAGCAGGCGGGCGGCGCGGAGCTTGGCGACCTCCATGAAGAAGTTCATGCCGATCGCCCAGAAGAACGACAGCCGGGGCGCGAACACGTCGACGTCCAGGCCCGAACGCTGTCCGGCGCGGATGTACTCGACCCCGTCGGCCAGCGTGTAGGCCAGCTCCAGGTCGGCGGTGGCCCCCGCCTCCTGCATGTGGTAGCCGGAGATGGAGATCGAGTTGAACCGCGGCATCCGCTGCGAGGTGTAGGCGAAGATGTCGGAGATGATCCGCATCGACGGCTGCGGCGGGTAGATGTAGGTGTTGCGGACCATGAACTCCTTGAGGATGTCGTTCTGGATGGTCCCCGACAGCTTCTCGGGCGCGACGCCCTGCTCCTCGGCCGCGACGATGTACAGCGCCAGGACGGGCAGCACCGCCCCGTTCATGGTCATGGACACGCTCATCCGGTCGAGCGGGATGCCGTCGAACAACTGGCGCATGTCGTAGAGGGAGTCGATGGCCACGCCCGCCATGCCGACGTCGCCGGCCACGCGGGGGTGGTCGGAGTCGTAGCCGCGGTGGGTGGCCAGGTCGAAGGCCACCGACAGGCCCTTCTGGCCGGCGGCGAGGTTGCGCCGGTAGAAGGCGTTGGACTCCTCGGCCGTGGAGAACCCCGCGTACTGGCGGATGGTCCACGGCTGGTTGACGTACATGGTCGGGTAGGGCCCGCGCAGGTAGGGCGGGATGCCCGGCAGGCCGTCCGTGAACTCCAGGCCCGCCCGGTCGGCGGGCGTGTACAGCGGCTTGACCGCGATGCCCTCGGGGGTCTCCCACTCCAGGGCGTCGGGGGCCTTGCCGGTGGCGGCCTCGACAGCGCGCTGCCAGTCGGCGGCGCCCTGCCCCGAGAACTCGGGCGGCTCGGGGGCCACGGTGGAGAGGTCGGGGATCATGCGCTCGCCCCCTTCGCGGACGGTGCCGCGGTGTCGTCGGTGAGAAGGCCGGACAGGCCGCCGAGGAGGGCGACGGCGTCGCACCCCTTGTGGACGAAGGCGTCCACCCCCGCCTCCCGGTAGGCGTCGTCGGGGGAGCCCGCGAGCAGGACGCGCTCGGCCCCGGCCTCCTTGAGGGCGCGCGCGGCGGCCGCGGCGTGTTCGGCGTAGAGCTTGTCGGAGGAGCAGAGCACCGCGACCCGGAGCCCGGAGCCGGTGAAGGCGCGCGCAGCGGCCTCCGCCCCGTCGAGGGGGCCGGGGTTGAGCGAGGCGATACCCCCGGCGGCCAGCAGGTTGGCGGCGAAGGAGGCGCGGGCGGTGTGCGCGGCCACGGGTCCGAGGGTGGCCAGGAACGCGGTGGGGCGCTCGCCGGTGCGGGCCAGCGCGGCGTCGCTGCGGTCGCGCAGCTCCTCGTAGTCGCGAGCGTAGCGCCGGACCGGGAACCAGCTGTCCCCGACGGCCGCCGGGTCGGGCTCGCGGACCAGGGGCTCCTCGTCGAGGTTCGGGAACTCGCTGACGCCGGTGAGGGGGGCGGTCCGGTGGGCGAGGTCGCGGCGGCGGCGCTCCCAGACCTCGTCGACGCGCTCGCGCAGCAGGCCGTCGGCGACCGCCTCGGCGGCGCCGCCCGCGGCCTCCAGCTCCTGGAGGAAGGCCCATCCGGCCAGGTACAGGTCGCGGGTGAGCGCCTCGACGTAGAAGGACCCGCCGGCGGGGTCGACGACCCGGCCCAGGTGGGACTCCTCGATCAGCAGGGACTGGGTGTTGCGGGCGATGCGGCGCGCGAAGTCGTCGGACAGCCCGGCGGCGGCGTCGAAGGGCAGCACGGTGACCGCGTCGGCGCCTCCGGTGCCCGCGGCGAAACAGGCGACGGTGGCGCGGAGCATGTTCACGTGCGGGTCGAGGCGGGTGGCCATCGCCTCGGAGGTGACCGCGTGCAGGCGCATGGCGCGCCGGTCGGCGGGCACCCCGCTCGCGGACAGCACCTGGTTCCACATGGCGCGCACGGCGCGGAGCTTGGCGATGGTGGAGAACTGGTCGGCGCTCGCGGCCAGGCGGAACTCGATCCTGCCGGCGGCGTCGGCGGTGTCCATACCCGCCGCGGTGAGCGCCCGCAGGTAGGCGGTGCCCGCGGCGATCGCGTGGCCGAGCTCCTGGGCCTCGGAACCGCCCGCGTTGTGGACGAGGGTGCCGTCGGCGACGACCAGGCCGAGGCCGGGGCGGCCGGCGGCGCGGTCGGCGGCGAAGCGCGCGGCGTCGGCGACGTCGGGCCTCCGGCCCGCCCGGGCCGCGCAGGTGAGGGGGTCGATGCCGAGGTGCGAGACGACGCGGCCGTCGGGGACGTCGGCGTCGGCGTGTGCGCCGAGCAGGTCGTCGGCGGCGTCGGCGTACCCGTCGCCGGGGTCAAGGACGACGGGGGCCAGATCGAGGTGGACGTCGGCGAGGGCCTCACCCAGGCGTGCGGCGGGCAGACCGCGTCCGCCGACGGCGATCCACAGGGAGGAGACGCCGTTCATGAGGTCGGTGTGGACCCGCTTGCGCACGGTCTCGGCGTCGGCGTCGGTGTGGCGCGCGCGGATGTCCCAGCCCGTGGGGACTCCGCCGCCGGGCCGGTAGCCGCGGGTGAAGGGGGCGAGCCCGGGATAGCCGGGGTCTGCCGCCGGAGGCTCGGCGGTGTAGAGGGGCTCGATGGCGAAGCCGTCGTAGGTCCGTGTGGCCAGCACCGATTCGGGGTTCTCGGCCAGGCGGTCCTCGGAGACGCCGCTCTTGCGCAGCACTCCGGCGACGAGTTCGCGCCACCGCTCCAGGGTCGCTGCGGGGAACCCCTCTGCCAGGTCAGGGGCGGCCGGTCCGGCAGCCCCGCTCTCAGGGACATCCATATCTGGGATGGTAGAGAACCGGGTTCGGTCCCGCGTGCGTGGGGGTGCGCCGGGTGGCGCAGGAGAACGCTCTCATGGCCTCCGCTTTCCCTCCCTGTGAGAAAAGCGGGTCGTGCGCGAACCGGTGGAGCCCGGACATGTGCCGCACATCACATCCGCCGCCGTGCGAGAACCAACGCGGGTTCGGTGGGGTCCGCATCACGGAGACGCCGTCCGCCGTCTCCCGCCTTCCCCGGAGGCGGCGGGAGACGACCGCGCCCCCACCCTTCGGAGCATCCGGTGCCCTTCACCCCCAGCCATGCCGCCGCGGTCCTGCCCCTGGTCCGCGTGCTCCCGCCGTCCGCCCTGGTCGTCGGCGCGGTCGCCCCTGACCTCCCGTACTACGTTCCGGTGCCGGTTCCGCCGGCGCTCACCCACTCCCCCTTCGGGCTCGGCGCGGACGTGCTGCTGGGGGCCTGCCTGCTCGCGGTGTACCTGTACGCGCTCCGGGCACCGCTGCACGCCCTGGCCGGCCTGGAACCGCCCGCCCCGCCGCGGCCGGGTCCGCGCGGGGCCGCCCTGGCCGCCGCGGCACTGGCCGCGGGCTCGGCGACCCACATGCTGTGGGACTCCTTCACCCAGACCAGGGGTGCGCTGGTACAGGTGTGGCCGCTGCTGAGCACCCCGGTGGTCGGCCCGCACCTGCTGTACAACGTGCTGATGTACGCGAGTTCCGCCCTGGGCCTGGCCGCCGTGCTGTGGTGGGCCGCAGCCCGGGCCCGCGCGCACACCCGGGGCCCGCTGCCCGCCGCCGCCCTGGCCGCCGTCGCGGCCTGCGCCCTCGGGGGCACGGTGCTGGGCGGCCTGTCCGGGTACCCGGCGGAAAGCGGCTACGACCTCGTCCGCGCCGCGCTGGTGGGCACCCTCACCGGCACCGCCCTGGGCCTGGCTGCCTGGAGCGCCCTGTGGTGGGCCCGCCGACTCCTCCCGTTTCCGTGAGCGTGCGTCCCGAACTGCTCCCACCGGATCCTGGTCGAGGAGCGGGCCACGGGCGCCCAGGTGCCGCGCGGCGGCCGGGACCGAGCATTCGTGTCCCGAGTGCGGCGCCGGCGCCCGGAGGCCCCGTGTGCTGCCGTACCTGCGCCGCCTGCGTCACCGGCTTCGGCCTCACCCGAAACTGCCCCAGGCGGAAGAATTCACTGCACACGTCAGGGAGGTCATACCAGAGTGAGTGCCCGGTACAAGGCGACCACTGTGGAGGCGCCGACGATCTCCCCACCGGCAATCATCTCCACCGCCTCTTCCAACGGCCACCAGCGGATCTCCTGGGCCTCGTTGATGTCCGGAGGGGTGTCGGTGAGGTCGGCACCTCGGGCCAGATAGACGATCTGGGGCTGGTCCACCGATCCGATGGCGGGCTGGAAGGTCACCATGTGTTCCATCGAGCGGGGGCGCCACCCCGTTTCCTCCTCGACCTCGCGTGCCGCCGCGGCCTCGATGTCCTCGGCACCGTCGACGTAGCCGCCGGGCAGTTCCCACACCCACCGGTCGATGATGAACCGGTGTCGCCGCATCAGCAGGACTTCGCGCTGGTCGTTGACCACGATCGTCATCGCGGCGGGGGGCATGGCAACGACGTACTGGGTGAACGAGACCCCGTCCGGGAGAGTGACATCGACGGTGGAGAGGCGGATGTGCCGGTTCTGGTCCACGAGCTTCTCGTCGTGGACCGTCCATCGAGTACTCACACCCGCACCCTGGTACTCCGGTTGTAGACCTGGTGTGTCAGGATTCGCCGGCCGTTTGTCTGCGGTGGCGGCACTGTCGGTCGTTGGCCTGGTGAGAGCGTCGGGACAGCGGCCGGCCCGA
Source organism: Nocardiopsis algeriensis (assembly GCF_014203695.1). GTDB lineage: Bacteria > Actinomycetota > Actinomycetes > Streptosporangiales > Streptosporangiaceae > Nocardiopsis > Nocardiopsis algeriensis. The sequence goes on from NZ_JACHJO010000001.1 coordinate 308,556, forward strand.
CATGATGTGCACAGACGTTTCTGTCCCGAGACCGATCAAGTCCGCACGTACCTGCTCAGGCGAGGCGAACCCGACCAGCACTTGCCTTCTACAGATCCCAGGACAGGACCACCTGGACAGGCCCCCGATCCAGAACGAACGCTTGTGGGCCTGGAGCCGGTGTCTGAGCCTCGGCGCGGTACACGGTGTAGGTGGGCTTCACATGCCGCTGCGGTGCCCACGCATCGATGACGTCGGCCACACGACGAGCCAGGGCTCGCCCGGCAGCGGCATGTCCGACCACGCCGATTTCCGTGGAGGGGCCGTCCTGGAGCGGGTCCTCCGTTGCGGAGGCGAGAACCCGGTGGGTGAGGTAGGCCAACCCGCGCTCGCTGACCGGCACACTCGCCATCGCGCCCCACCCCAGACCGCGTGCCAGCCCCCTGCGGGCTTCCTCCTCCCGGCTGTACATCAGCCGCGAGATCGCGTTGTCCAAGTGCAGCGCCAGCCACAGCCACATCGTGTCCAGCGGCTCCATGCCGCCGAACCTCACACCGGTCCACACCGTCTCCGCGGGCTCCTCCAGCACCCCGGCCACCTGGGAGTCGGCGATGGCCTGTTCCTGGTTGACCTGCAACCGCACCCCACCGTCCCCCGACACGTCCACCAACCGACGAGAGTCGTCCCCGATCCCACCGCGCATCGGCATGAAGCTGCACAGCTCGGCGCTGGTGCACACCCAGTGGTCCTGGTGAGCCCGCAAGGCCAGCGAGTACCCCACGTCCCCGACCACCCGCATCGGCACGACCAGCGCGCCACCGGGTACGAGCTGCTCCAGCCAGGCGATGGGAAGACGATGGGCGCCCACAGTGGCGACGATACGATCGAACGGCGCCAGATCGGGCGCCCCCAAAGCGCCATCGGCGCACCGCACCCGCACGTTGCCTGCCCCGGCCTGCTTCAGATGAACGCGGGCGTTCTCGACCAGATCCGCGTCCACATCGACGCTCACCACCTGCCCTGTCGGGCCGACCAGGTGGCCGAGCAAAGCCGCGTTGTACCCCGTCCCGGTTCCCACCTCCAGCACTCGCATGCCCGGTTCAACTGCCGCCTGGGTGAGCATGTGGGCCACCACACCGGGATGTGAGGCGCAGCTGACCGAGTCGCCGTCCGGGCCGTCCTTGACGGACACGGTGCGGTCAGCGTAGGCGTCCTCGGCCGAGGCCTGGGGCACGAACACATGTCGGGGCACCTCCCGCAATGCCTCGGCCACCGGAGCGGTGAGGGATTGCCGCTGGGCCAGGCGATCCACCATGGCCCGACGTAGCAGGTCATGAGGGTGTCCGGTGGTGGTCGAAGTCATCGCACCTCTTCTGCCGTGTCGGGCGGCCCTCACGGTGGCCGGGGCAGGGTCAGCGTAGAACGTCGGCACGCACGAGCAGCGGTGTTCTGGGAAAACGCCACTCGGCGTTCGCGATGCTGCGGCTGTCCGTGGCCTTCGTGCCCGGAGAGCAGACCTGTATCCGTCTTCGCACGAGCAACCAGAAGCGCGGGTGCCGGACAGCTGTGGTGCTGAACCGAGAGCTCTGCTTCTCAGACACGCACGGGGTGACCAGACGTGGTGGCGGCGCGAAGTCGCGCCGGTGGGGCTCCGTTTACCGACGCGGTCATGGACATGGCTCCGACCTGCACGGCGCCGCCCCCCAGACCGAACCAGGCAGGCGCCCTTACCTCTTCCGCACTGCTGTTCCGAAAGCCCCTGCCCGCCGTGCCCTGTCCGGCTAGCCTGCCGGTGTGACGACCTCCGAGACCACTCCCGCCCAGGACACCGGCCACATCAACGCCTTGCGTGAGCGGATGATCGAGCGGCTGCGGGCTGTCAACGCCCTGTGTTCGGAACGGGTGACCGCCGCCGTGCGTGCAGTGCCGCGTCACCGGTTCGCACCAGATTTCCCGCTGGAGAAGGTCTATGACGCCACAGCTGTACTGAAAACCAAGTTCGACAGCGACGGCCGAGCCACCAGCTCCGTCTCGGCCACCTGGGTCCAGACCCTGATGCTGGAGCGCGCGGACATCCGGCCGGGGATGCGTGTGCTGGAGATCGGGTCCGGCGGGTACAACGCCGCCCTGATCGCCGAAGTTGTCGGCCCCCACGGGCACGTCACCTCGATCGACATCGACTCGGAGGTCGTCGACCGGGCCCGCATCCACTTGGAACAGACCGGATACGCCGATCGGGTGGAAGTGGTCGTCGGCGACGCCGAACACGGCCATCCCGACCGCGCTCCCTATGATCGGGTCGTCGTCACGGTGGCCGCCACCGATCTGCCCCGGGCGTGGACCGACCAGCTCGTCAGCGGAGGTCGCCTCGTACTTCCCCTCGGCCTGCGGGGGTTCCAGCGCGTCTACGCGTTCACCCACCACGGAGGAGGCCTGCTGGTGGGTGAGACGGGTGACCATGCCGGCTTCGTGCCGATGCAGGGCCTGGGCGCGCCGGCACCCACCACCGTGGCTGCGACGGACACCGTGGTGCTGACCACCGACGCCGATCCCGTCCCTGCCCCTGACCGCCTGCCCGAGGTGTTCGCGGAAGCTGCCCGCGAGCAGTACACCGGGGTGCGGATGGGCCGCAACGAGTACTTCGGCGGCTTGCAGCTGTGGCTGGCCACCACCCTGCCCGATTTCGCCACTCTGTCCGGTGACGCCGGCGACCTGGGCCACGCCACGATGGGTGTGCACCGGACTCCGGCGATGTGGACCGGCACCTCCCTGGCCTACCTGCTGCTCCCCGAGGTGTCGACCGACCCGGTCCGGTGGGAGTTCCTCGCCCGCGGCCACGGTCCCGAGGCCGCAGAACTGGTCGACCTCATGGTCGGCCACGTCCGGCGGTGGGACCGAGAGCACCGCAGCGGCCCCGGCCCACGCTTCCTCACCCACCCCGACCTCCCGGACGCACCCCGGGTGATCTCCACACGCCACACCCGCCTTCTCGCCCTGTGGGACCAGCGCGGTACAGGCCGACTGGACTGGGAAGCCGACCCGGGCGCATGACCTCCTTCACCCGCCAGGCATCCACCCTGGACCGGTAAGGTCCTGCCCCCGCATGCCGTTCAGCTTCGGGGGGAGACGGAATGGTCCCAGTGTCTGCCGAGAACCGCGCACGTCACCCGGTAGAGGCCGTGATCAGGGACAGCTTCCAGAGCAAAGCTCTCCAGCCCCGGAAGCCCGTTGTCCTGCAACAGCAGGTAGGCCTCCGCCAGCTCCTCGCCCAAGGCACGGTCGCCGCCGCCGGTGACGGTGCCGTCCGGCCACAGATAGGACCATGCCGCACCGGCACCCATCCACACGATCCTTCCCGGCTCGCCCTTGAAAGGACGCGACCCGGTTCCCAGACGCACCCCGGGCAGCATGAGCAGGAGCTGGGTCAGCATCCCCGAACCGATCAGCTCCACCGACCCGACGGGGAAGGGCGGCAAAGGTGTGGGCCTCTGGCCGAGGCCCGGGAAAGGTAGGTCGCCGGGGCGCTGGGTGCGGTCGCGCATGAACGCGCCCTCGCGTACGAACGGCCCTGAGATCGAGTGGCCCCGGCGCCGCAGCGCCGCGATCGGTGTGCTGTGCGCGGCCGGGTGGGGACTCCAGGGCAGCACGAGGGTGCCGTTCTCCTGAAGAGCGGCCAACCACGGAAGCGGAACGTGTGTCACCGCGCAGGTGGCGATGACCGCGTCGTAGACCTGGTCGGCGGGAGGGGCTGCCCCGGTGCGGACGGTGACGCCGGTACCGGTGAGTCTTTCCCGGGCCAGGGCTGCCACACCGGGGTCGATCTCCACACTGGTGACCGACCCCTTCTCACCGACCAGCTCGGACAGGATCGCGGCGTTCCACCCGGTGCCGGTTCCGATCTCCAGCACCCGCATGCCCTCCTCGATCCCGGCCGCGGCGATCATGTCCGCCATCACCTGAGGGGCCGAGGACGACGAGCTGGGCTCGTTGCGCGGCCCGGGGCCACCGTCGTTGGCCTGGGTGGTGACCGCTTCGGTGGAGTAGACCAGGCTCGTCCACCGATCGGGGTCGGAACTCCGGTACAGCGGTAGCCCGGTCGCGTCGGGCCAGATCATGTCGGGGACGAAACGGTGCCGGGGGTGGGCGGCGAACGCGTCGCGGATCACGGGGGCGGTGTCGAGACGCGCCACCAGGGCGGTATGAAGCGCGTCGAGATCTGTCACTTCTCTCCTGTCCCGTTGCAGCCGCTGCAGGTGGCCACTTCACGGTGGGCCCACCCGCCTCCGCTGCCGTCACCGTCGGACTCCATCACGATGGTGCCTTCACCCTTGCACATAGAGCATTGGGCCACGGGAATCTCCTGTCGGGGGACGGGTACTGCGGTTCTACCCCCGTCGAAGGCCCGGGCCACCGGGTCTGGCCGGATCCGGACAGGCCTCGTTTTTCTCTGAGAGCCAGGCTTTGCACCTGGCCAACGCCTGCTGCGATCGGTGCCTGGTTCGGGTTGGCGCTCGACCTGGGTCCGCCCCGGGCCCCTGCATGGTGCTCTTCTCCTCGCCAGGAGGAACACGACACCGAAGGGTGCATTCAGGTCCAGGCCAGGACCGTGTGCGTGTGCGGCTTGTCCAGGACCCAGACCCGGTCTGCGGGTAGGTCGGCGTCGGGTGTGCCGCTGGGCCAGACCTCGATCCGGGCCATGGAGCCGTCGTGGCGGTCCCAGGCTCGGAGGATGTCGATGTAGTCCTGGGCGGCGCGCTCACCGTGGGACCCGTAGGAGAACACACCGATCTCGAACCGGCCCTCGCCCAGTTCAAGCAGTGGGACATCCTGCGCCGCCTGCGCTGCCGCCCGCATCGCGTCGGGGAGATCACCCGCGCGGTGCTGGTCCTTCATCTCCGAGAAGCAGGATGTAAAAAGGCTCACTTTGTCCACGGTCCCGAGGAAGCGCATCACCACAGACCCTCACCAGATCGAATCTGAAGACGTGCGGTGATGCGCTTCGAGGAAACGGTGACTAGCCGGCCCACTCGTCCGACAGGATCGAATGGACGATGGAGTCTCGCCACGCGGTCCCGGTCCACAGGTGTCTCCGGATGCGGCCTTCCTCGATCATCCCCATCTTGTTCATCACGGCTTCAGACGCGGAGTTCTCCGGAGACCGGGCGCCCCAGATCCGGGCCAGCCGTAGTTCGGCGAACCCCAGACGGAGCAAGAGCTGGACGAGTTCCGCCCCGAGTCCGCGCCCCCACATGTCATGACGGAGGGCGAAGCCGATCTGCGCGGAATGGGGACGCTCGTCCTTCGCGAGCCTGGCAGCGCCGACGAGCTCCTCGTCATGGAGCACTGCGAGCATGTACACCGTGCGCGGCTCGGTCTCCGCATCCTTCACGGCGGAGTCGATGATCGCCTTGCACTGATCCACCGTGCGGGGCCTGAAGCTGAGGTGTTCGACGGTCTTGGAGTCACCGTAAACGGTGTGCAGCGCCTCGGCGTCGGAGGGTTTCAGCTCTCGTAGTGACAGGGCCGGGCCGTCAAGGGAGACAGGAATCATGGTGCGAGGCTAACGACCGGCCGCTCATCGTGATCACCCGAACCTGAAAGGCATCATGGAGTACAGCCCCCGCGTGTCCACTGCCCTGGCGGCGGTACCCGAAGACGTCTACACGTTCAACGCCGACGGATCTCTCATCACGCAGACCACGGCCCGAGAGCGCATCGCCGCCACTCTCGACGGGCTTGATCTCCGGCCCGGCATGAAGGTGCTGGAGATCAGAACGGGTTCGGGCTACAGCATGCACGGGGCCGACCTCGACCAATGGACGGTTCCGCCCCGAGGCGTTGACGCTCGCGCGCAGGACGGCCAGGGCGCGACGTGGTGGATCGCAGGGACATGGGCGAGGGAGCACCCGGCCGACGCCGAGAGCCTGTTGGCTCGGCTCGCTGACGGAGTACGGACAGTCCGGGTGTTCGAGGACGGCGACGACCCCGCAGAGTTCCGGGCCTGGCTGTACGCCACACATCCGAGCGAGCTGGTCGTCCTCGGAGGGCCACAGAGGTTCGGTATCGGCGTGGCCGACTCGGCTGGGGCTTTCCTGTTCCGACCGGTCGGGCTGGACGCTCTCACCATCGGTACCCCCGCTGAGTCCACGGCGCGCGGGTGGGTCCAGGAGTGGCGAACCGCCGGCTGTCCGGGATGGGCGCAGGTGCGCCCTGTGCTACGTCGGGAGGGCGGTGGGTGGCAGGTGCGTGCAGAACGAAGCGAAGCCGCCCATTCCTGACCTCATTCGCTGGTTGGCCTCCTGCATGCTCAGGCCGCAGTAGTCACACAGGACGGGGCCTCGCTCGGTGATCCGGGTGAGGCCCTTCATCTGGCACTGCGGACACCGCTCGGTAAGCCGCCGCACCCCCAGCAGCGGCGCACGACGTGTTCCAGGTAGGCCACGTGCGGGCCCTCCAGGTCCGAGAGGTCGGCGGGCGAGGCCACGAAGGCGATCCGGTCCAGCTCAGGGGCACGCCCGGAGGCCCGCTCGGCCTCCGTCGCCGCCTCGAAGCTCTCCCGCAACTCGGCCGCCGAGCGGGGCGGAGCCAGGTAGAACAGACCCACACTGCGGTTCTCACCACGGCTGACGGCCCACAGCCGCAGGTCTTCGGGATCCAGGCGGGTGCCGGCCTCCTCCTCCAGCTCCCGCGCGGCGTGGCTGCGCAACGCCCCCTCGTCAAGCGCCCCGCCGTCCGCCGGCGGCTCTGCGGACCCGCCCGGGAGCTGCCACCGTCCCGGAGCGGCCGTCGACGGCGACATCCTTCCCACCAGCACATGCCCGCCGCAGGTGGGCTGTACGACGCTGACGAACAGCGGCGGCAGCCACGAGGTGTTACCGGGGACCCGGCGCAGGGCGTAGTGCCGGTAGGTCACCCGCGCCCAGGACAGCACGAGGCCGTCCCCTTCCCGCGCCATCCCCGCACACGCCACCACCGGGCCGTCGAACAGGTGCGGGTTGGCCCGGACCGCCCGGCTCCACACACGGTCCCTGGCCCGTGCGTCCTCGGGCGACAGCTGCGGTGCTTCGGTCTCCACCAGGCGGAGCCGTCGGACATCGAAGAGGCCGACGGCAGGCAGCGGCTCGGTCATCGGCCCATCGTAGGGCTGTCCGGGTTCACCATGCGGTCCCCGAGCAGGGGCCGCAGCCCGCAACGCCGCCGGGCGAGCGCTGGAGGGCGGAGGCTAGCCGCAGTTGGTGCCGGTCCGGACGATCCAGTCGTCACCGATGGCGCCGCCCCAGTCCACGCACTGCCCCGCCGCCGACAGGTGGACCGGTCCGGCGTACTGGGTCCAGTTGCCGGGGTCGGTCTGCCACGCCGTGCTGTTGCTGCGTTTGAGCGCGACGTCCATGTTCATCGCCGCGCCCGGGGCGGAGCGGATGGTGACGGCGCAGTTCTTGCGGGTGGAGGAGTTGTAGGTCAGGAAGACCGTTCCCCCGGGGACCGCTGCCTGGTTGACCACCCCGTAGCCGCTGCCGCACTGCCCGCCGTAGGTGGCGGCAGCGGCGGGTGCCGCACCCGCGGTGGCCGCGATCAGTGCCAGGCCCAGCCCTGCGGCGGTCCTGCGGACGATCGCCTTCATCCCTGCTCCTCCTCGTGTGCGTCGCGTCGCGGGCCCCCGGTCACCACGGCGGGGTCCCCGTGCCGGCGGCGCTGTGCCGTTCGACCAGACGGGTGATGGTCACGGTCCCGTCCGCGTCGGTCGTGTAGGTGACCTCCGCCTGGACGGTGCGGTTGCCGCTGCTGACGTGGACGGCCAGCGCGGAGGGGCTGGAGGGCACCGTCCCGGTGCTGCCCTCGGAGACGCTGACGCCGGAGTCCTGGCAGAAGCTCCACGCGCACACGACGGTCGCGCCGTCGAGCCGCGCGTACACGCCTGTACCGCCCGCGGGCTGGAAGGGCACCACGTGCTCGCCGGAGGGTCGCGGCCCCGAGGCGCTCACCCCCGAACCGACGACCCCGGAGACGGTGACGGTCTCACCGCCGCCGGTCTCCGGTTCCTCCTCCGTGCCCTCCTCCGCCTCGGAGGGCTCTTCGGACGGCTCCACCGAGGACGCTGCGCTCTCCGACGGTTCCTGGCCGCCCGGTCCGGGGCGCTCTCCCTCCGCCTCTCCGGTCCCCTGCCCCGGCGCGGAGCCCTCCTCCCCCTCTCCGGTGAACCAGGCGGCGGCCGGCAGCGAGTCCCAGTTCCCGGCGAGTGCCACCCCGCCGACACCGAGACCGGCGACCAGCGCCAGGGCGCCCGCCACCGCGCCGACCGCGAGGGCCTTCCTGTTCCGTCCGCTCGGCGGAGGTACCCGGAACTCTTGTTCGGGTGCCGGCCGCACCCCCTGCCACGTGTGGCCGACCACGGCGGCCATCGCGCCGGCTGCCTCCTCCGCTGACCTCACCGGGCCGGAGGAATCCCACGGGGAGTTCACCGATGCCAGTGTGCGGACCAGTTCCAGAACGGTGGGCCGGGCGTCGGCACGCTTGGCCAGCGACCGCCGCACGAGGTCGGCGAGCGGCCCCGTGAACTCCTCCATGTCCGGCTCACCGTCGAGGACCCGGTGCGCGACCGCCGCCGGATCCCCTGTGCCGAACGGCGGCCGTCCGGTGGCGGCGTAGGCCATGACGGCTCCCCATCCGAAGACGTCGTCGGCGGCGCGGGCTGCCTCGCCCTGATAGTGGGCGGGGCTGATCCAGCCGGGCGACCCCGTCACCGACCCGGTCCGGGTGATCGCGGTCTGGTCGGCGGCGCGGGCCACACCGAAGTCCAGGACCCGGGGGCCCTCGGGGGACAGCACGATGTTGGCGGGCTTGAGGTCCCGGTGGACGACCCCGGCCGCGTGGATGTTGACCAGGGCCTCGGCCACCCCGGCCGCCAGGCCCAGCAGCAGCCGCTCGTCGAGCGGCCCGTTCTCACGGACGTAGGCGCTGAGTGTCAGCCCTCTCACCAGCGGGGTGGTCAGCCAGGGCCGCTCGGCCCCGGTGTCGGCCGCCAGCAGCGGTACCGCGCAGGCGCCGCCCACACGGTGGAGCAGCTCCACCTCGCGGGCGAAGCGCGCCCGGAACTCGGGGTCGGCCGAGTACTCGGCGTGGATCAGTTTGACCGCCACGAGGGCGCCCTGCGCGTCGACGGCCGCGTAGACGACCCCCATCCCGCCCGCGCCGAGGCGCTTGAGCAGCCGGTAGGGGCCGATGGCTGCCGGGTCGGTGGAGGTCAGGTCCGTCGCGGTCGCGGGAAGGGCAACGGCCAAGGGGGGTTTGCTCACGGCTGTCGGCTCACAGGTCTGTCCGGAAGATGCGCAGAGGGGTCCCCCCGAGGGGCATGGGGTGGAGGAGGAGAACACGCACAAGGGGGACATCCGGATACTAGTGGCTCTAAGATTTCCTTCCACTCCAGGCGGACACAAAGGCCGATACCGGCCATGGCGGCCGCCGTGCGGGCCACCGGATATGTGGTGGCCGCGCCGGTGGCGTCCTCTCCGCAGGTCGTTACTCCGACGGTTCCGGGGAGGGGCTCTCCGAGGACTCCGCCTCTTCCGGGGACGGGCCGTAGACGAAGCGCTGGCGGCCCTGGACGAGGACGGCGTGGCCGCTGTCCGTGACCGCCTCCACCTGGGACGACAGTTCCCCGGAGACGGTGTCCATGCTGCGGGCGTCGAGGACGACCTGGGTGTCCGGCTGGTCGCCTCCGCCCCGGGAAGTGCCGTAGAACATGCCGTCGAAGGCGAAGGCCGGGGAGAAGGCTCCGCCTTCCTCCTCCAGGCCCCACAGGGTCTCGCCCTCGGCCAGGTCGAGGGCGACGGCGGTCGCGGTCCCGCTGGCCTGGGGCAGCAGGAGCGTTCCGGTCTCGCCGTCGTAGAGGGCGCCTCCGGTTCCGGCGGGGTCGTAGGGGTGGGCGACGGGGTTGGTGCCGGGTTCCTCCAGGGTCCACAGCAGCTCCCCGTCATCGGGGTCGTGCGCGGAGAGCACGGAGGCCGCTTCGGAGGAGGCCCAGCGCACCAGCAGCACGTCACCCCCCTCGTCGGGCAGCGGGTGGAAGCCGAGGACCTGGGGGGTGGGCACCGGGCCCGAGGAGACGAGGCCGAGGTCCTCGTCCTCGCCGTCGACGGTCCACAGCTCCTCTCCGGCGCTGTCGGGGTCGAGGGAACGGGCGTGCAGCTCTGGGCCGCCGGAGGCGAGCAGGACGAGGTCCTGCCAGGCGGCGACGGGCACGCCGAGGGCGGGCTCCTCCTGGGACCCGTCGTCCTCCTCGCCGTCCTCCTCGGCCTCGTCCTCCTCGTCGCCCTCCTCCTCGGGAGCGGCGAACTCGTAGCTCCACAGCTCTTCGCCACCGGCGTCCAGAAGCACGTACTCGCCGTAGGGGTCGTCGTGCGTCCACTCGGCGGGCCTGCGCACCGCGATGCCGTCCAGGAAGATGTCGCCCTCGCGGGTCTCCTCCCACAGCACGCCGCCCTGCCCGTCCAGGGCGAAGGAGGTGCCCTCGGCGTCCTCCATGAGCATGACCGCCTCACGCTCCAGGTCGGCGTCGAACCCGCGCAGCCGCACCCCGCCCTCCCACAGGGTCTCGCCCGTGGCGGCGTCGTGCAGAAGGTGGCGGTCCTCGCTGCCCGCGCTGACGAGGAAGGCGTCCCCCACCGCGCTGATGCGCACACCGCCGGGGTCGGCGAAGATCTCGTGGACGTCGGCGGAGTCGCCGTGCAGGTAGCGCAGCACCTCGCCCTCGATGCCGGGCGGCGGGTCGCCCTCGAAGGAGGTCGGCACCGGGGCCGGCTCCTCCGGGGTTCCGGCCGGGGGTGCGGGGGGCTCGGGGTCGCCGGTGCATCCGGCGACCAGCAGCGCGACGAGCCCGCAGGCCAGGGCCCCAGGCACCCGTGAGCTGCACATGAACGGTTTCTCCCCGTGAACGGTGACGTTTACGGCAAATCCTAAGCCGGAAGAGCAGGGGCGGACACACACGGACACCGGTCGTTACGCCATCTGAATACTGGACGCGCCCCGCAGTGGTTTCGGCTCCGGGAGCACTCCCGCCTCCGGCCTGCTCCCCGAGGCGGCCACGGGCACTACGGCTCGACGTCGACGACCGTGGCGCCCCGGACCTCGAACTCGGCCTTCCCCCCGGTGAGCTCGGCCAGCCGGACCTCGAACTCCGCCAGGTCCTCCTCCGGCAGCGCCACCTCCACCCGCACGCGTTCCTCGTAGGAGGTGCCGCGCACAATGAGGGAGGAGTCGCGCAGGTCGCTCTCCAGCCGCCCGCCGAGCACGTAGTCGGCGTAGACGTCGACCACGAGGAGCCGGCGCCGCTCCAGCACACCCAGTTCGTCCACCGCGGCGGAGACGGCGTTGCCGTAGGCGCGGATGAGGCCGCCGGCGCCGAGCTTGACACCGCCGAAATAGCGGGTGACCACGGCGACCGTGTCGGTCAGCTCCCGGTGGCGCAGCACCTCCAGCATCGGCACCCCGGCGGTCCCGGCGGGCTCGCCGTCGTCGCTGGACCGCTGCACGTCGCCGTCCTCACCGAGGACGTAGGCGGTGCAGTTGTGGGTGGCGCTCCAATGCTCCTTGCGCCGCGCGGCGATGAAGGCCCGTGCGGCCTCCTCGCTGTCCACCCTGGCCATGGCGCAGAGGAACCGGGACTTCTTGATCTCCAGCTCGTACTCGCCGTCGCGCCTGATCGTTCGCATCTCGCCTGTCCGGACAAAGGTCGTGGTCTTCCCCCAGTCTCCCACCCCGCCCCGGAGGGCGCCCGCCGGGACGTGCCCCGGGGCGAACGCACGCGGGCCGCGCGGAGGTGTCGGCGCAGAGGACACGAGGGCTCAGGCCAGGCAGGTTTCCGGCGCGTCCATTCCACCGGCAAGGATCCAACCTCGGATCAGAATGCCCGAATAGCCCTTTTAGAGAAATTGGAGAGGAAAGTCTTTCCAGGCCTCTGACCTGCGCACATCAAATTTTTTTCAGTCCACTTCGCTTTTCCCTCACATCAACCCCCGCCATCCCCTACGCTTCTCATCAAAATCGATGTGACCCCGCGACGCTAGCAAGCGCCCGGGGTCGTGGCCAGCAATTCACCACTTGAAGACAAGGATTGCCAGCGTGCACCAGTTTAGTGCTGCGCTTGTGAGCCGTACCCTCGGTACGCTCCTGGCGCTGATCTTCCCGCCCCGCGGCCGCCACTCCGGCTCCGGTCTTCTCTCTCGTCGCCGCAGGTCGACGCGGGTCCGCCGCTACGTCGCCGACCCCGCTCCCGGCCCGGCGACCACTTCGCGACACACCCCCGAGCCTCCCCGGCCTCGGCCCCATCTGTCCGGGCCCCGCCAGGTGCTGAACGCCGACGATGTGGCGTTGGTGCGGCCCTACTACGAGGCTCACGAAAAGCACGTGGCCCGCATGCGCGCCGCCTTCCAGGCAGATGACGGATCCGAGCAGAAGCCCCAGCCATCTCGGCCGCCCCAGCTCCCGCAGGCACCCCAGGAACCCCAGGTGCCTCAGGCGCCCCGGCTTCCGGAACCGCGCATCCCGGAGGGCGACCTGCTCGCCGGCGAAACCGCACCCCTCCCCGAGCCCGAGCCCGCACCCAAGCCTGAGCCCGCCCCTGTGCCGGTGTCTGTCCCTGCGCCCGTACCTGCGCGGGGTCGTCACCACCGTGTGGACGAGGCCGAGCTGGACCGCGAGTTGGCCCGGCTCACCCGGATGTGGCACGTCCAGCGGCAGAACCTCCAGATGGGGGTGCCCGCATGAGCGTGCAGCGCGCCTTCTGGGAGCACCGCACCTACCCGGGCAACCTCGCCCAGCTCAGGCAGGTCCGCCAAGACCTGGCCACCGACCTGACCGGCTTCCCCGACGAAGCCGTCGAAACCCTGGTCTTGTGTGCCAGCGAGCTGTTCGCCAACGCCTGCAAGTACACCGCCTCCGGCCAGAAAGACGGCCAGGTGATCCGCACGCTGTGCCTGCGCCGGGGCCGCCTGCTGCGGCTGGGTTTCACCGACGACGGCGGCAGCGGCCGCATCCCGCAGATCCCGACCGAGCGCAGCGATGACGAGTGGAACTGGGCCGAGGGTCAGCGCGGGCTGCTCATGGTCCAGGAGTTGTCCACAGCCTGGGGATATGACCTCACCTGCCCCTGGACCGACACCGGCACCCACACCTGGGCCCTCATCCCCTTGCCCAGCGGCACCGCGCTTCCGCCGGGGCTGAAGCCCTACATCTTCACCCGCTGACACGGTGGGGACTCTTCGACCTCTCCGAGGAGTCCCCACCACGCCCATTCTCTCCACGGCCAGGAAAACCCGCGTCCCCTTTCCCGGCTCTGCCTTACTTCCCGTGATCTTGTACCTAGCGCCAACCTCACCCCGTTTTGCAGCCCTCCCAATATCCAGCGAAAGTGACCGCAGGTACAAGATCACGAGGAAAATCCGTTGGCTGGAGTAGGGGTGACTGGAAGTTTTCGCCAAAGCACGTACCGCTTGTGCAGCGCGGGGGCGTCAGCAATCTCCTATTCGAGGAACGGAAAAGAGCCATCGTCGGGCTCGGAAACGGCAGCTAGGTTGTAGCGGGGCTTTCGGTCCTTGCTCGAATCCGGGATCTTGACTCCCCGCTTCTTCAGGTCGTCCAGGGTGAGAACGGGCCCCGCCACCACCTTGTCCAAGAGCTCGCTCTGGCGTTCCTCCAGCTCCGTGACCCGGCGCAAGGCGGTGAGGAGTTCGTTGAACTCCGTGATCCACTCCATGGGCCACGCGTCCAGGTGGATGTCGTCGAGAGGACTGGTCTTCTTGCCACCAGGGTTCTCCTTGCGGTAGGAGAACCACTTGTTGATGACGTTCGTGCCACCGACGTCGTAGTTCCACATGCGCTCCGTGACAGGTCCGAAGAGCCCTTCGCCCACCCTGATCTGTCCCTCACCATCTTCGGCAGGAATGTAAGTGATCTTGGCGGGAAGCCCGGCTGCGATGGCAGATAGGTTCTTGGGGCGGCGCCGGTCCGTGGGGTCGAAGCTGATCTTCCCCTGAGGTCGCCCTGCCTTCGGATCAGCAAAGGCCTCGCCATAGGTGGCTGACCACACCACGTGTCGGCCGATCTCGCACGCCGCTTCCCACAGCGCGGGATCAGCGGTGAGCGGAACCCGCACGCCAGGAGCGTCGAGCTCTTCAGTGAACTCATCGGTGAACGCTGGATGGGCGGTGACCCCGGCAATGTAGGCGGCCAGGTCCTGAGCTGTCACGGTGAGCTTGAGAGCAATTTCAAGCTGCCTGAGCAGGCCGGGAGCGATGTTTGGAGAACCATCGGGGTGTAGGAGAGGAAATTCCCTCCCGCCTTCGCTGCCTTTGAAATGGTGGACGTCTGGGATCAGCGCAGCGAAAGCCACTGCCGGCCCGCTGCTGATTGCGAGTCTGTGCATCTCATTGATGAAGAGCTGACCCTCAACATTTGCACTTGCCCACAGGCTCCGCCGGGGGAAGTCGATCACCCGGCTGTCCGGAATGATCCACTGTCGGTCAAAGCACCTGTAAGACACTCTCGTTGGAGTAGGGCACTCGCCTGCTTCTTCGCAGACCGCCTTCTCTTGTTCTGGGAACCCGGGGAGAGGAGCCTTCGTGCTTTTGAGTGTCCGGTCCCGCGTCTCCTTGAACAGGACCGCCTTCCGCGCCTCGTCCGGCTCGTGGACCAACCTGTTCCAGCGCTCCTGAAGGATCTTCGGAGACGGGGCCGTCACCCAGTTGCGGTTGGGTGTGAAGCCCGGGCTGAACCAGCAGAAAAGGTCCTCCAGCGCCGGGTAGTCGTCCCACGCCGACTCCGCAACGGGCACGAAGGGGTCCTCCCATCCGGTCCGCACCGTCTGCCAGGCGTCGCTGTCCAGGGCCAGGGCATCGAGCTGGGCGTACTTGTCCTCCCGCTTGCCCGTCACCTTGGCGTAGTGGATCCTCGCCGGCGTCCGGGGATCGGTGTCCTTCTTACGGACGAAGATCGCGATTGCCAGAGGCTGCTGCACACCCGGAAACACCCGGGTGGGGATGTCGGGTCGCATGCCTTCGGGGCTGACGTTGACGATCCACCCCTCCGAGCAGGTCTCGCGCAGGTAGCGGCGCATTCCCTTGAACCCGGGGCCCTTGAGGTAGCCCGAGGTGGTGATGAAGCTGACCACCCCGTGCCGGTCCTGGGGGTGGGCGTCGAACACCTTCCACGTGGCCCAGGCCCAGAAGTAGACGTAGAGGTTCTTGAGCTTGTTCTCCAACCGTCCGTTGCCGACCTTGCGGAACCGGTCCAGCGGCGTGGCGCCTCCGACATGCTCGGCTCCGGACTCGATCCACCCGCCCTGCCCCTGGGCTCGTTCCCGGTAGGGAGGGTTGCCGATGACCACGGTCACGGGGGTGTCGGCCTTGATCTTGTTGGCGGCCTTGTGCGACTTGGCAAGCGCCACCAGATCCGGGATGACCGACACCTCGGAAGTGAACGGGTTGGCCAGGGTGTCCGTCACGTGCAGCCGGACCCCGCCCTTGGGGAGGGTGGCACCGTACTTCTTGAGGATGTCCACCGCGCGCATCTCCGCCACGGTGTAGGAGCCCATCTTCAACTCGAATCCGATGAGCCGTTCGGCCAGGTTGCTGATCGCCGGCCCCACGTAGCCGGGGCCTTCGAGCTCCTCGGCGCGCTTGGCCGCGTGGTCGATGACGGCGTGCAGGTAGGCGCCGGTACCCATCGCCGGGTCGATCGTGGTCACCGACGGCGACAGGTATCCCTGTTCGGCGTCCAGCCGGGTGGTGAGGATGTCGTCGGTCAGGCGCACCATGTTCCGCACGACCTCGATCGGTGTGTAGTAGACCCCCGACTCCTTGCGGAGTTCCGGGTCGTACACCGACAGGAACGACTCGTACAGGTGGAGGTAGGCGTCCTCCCGCTGTGCCCAGATCGGTTCCCACTCCACCGCGCCGATGATCCGCCGCAGCAGGTCGATGGTGACGGTGAAGGAGGAGACCGCGCTGCTGGCCAGCAGCTTGAGCGCCTGGGACATCAGCGCGTGCGGCTTGCCCGCGCCGAGCTGATGAGCGATCTTCCACGTCTCCAGCCCTGCGACGTCGATGCCCTCCGTACGGGCCAGCAGGAACGCGAAGGTGATGGTCTGGGCATACCCGTCGGCGAACACCTCGTCATCGGCGGTGGGAAACAGAAGTTCCCGCCAGTTCTTGGCGAGCATGGTGAACGGCAGGTCGTACTCGTCCGCCCCTGCCTTGCGCTTCTTGGCCTCCTCGGCAAGCTGCTCCAGGACCGAGTCCCGCAGCAGGCGGCACTGCGGGGCCACCCGGTTGACGAGCTGGTCGACCGTGGTGATCGGCGGAGGTGACCACTGGAGGAAAGCGCGGAAGAGGTTCTCGACCGCCGGGTCGTGGCTGGTCAGATCCGTACCGGAGGTGTGGAGGTCACCGTCGAACTCCACGCTGAGCTGGAGCTCGCCGTACCGGTACAGGCGCCACTCCGTGCCGTTGGTGTAGAGCAGGTTCGGTTGGTCCCTGAGCCGTTCCCACTGGCGCTTGTTGTGCCCCTTGAACCTGGCCGGGTCCAGGTTCTCCTTGGGTTTCTTCAGCTCGACGAGGCCGGTGACCTCACCGTTCACCCGTACCGCGAAGTCCGGCCGGGCGCCGGCGTCCTTCAGGTGGGCCTCGTCGTGGACGACGACCTTCAGCTTTGCGGCCAGGCCGACCTTGGTGAGAAACCCTTCCACCGGACCGCGGATCGCCGCCTCGGGTTGGCCGATGCCGTCCTGGAGCTTGTCGGCGCACTCCTGGCCGTACTCGGTGATCGCTGTGCGCAGCCAGTCCTCAAGCAACCCGGGGGCTCCGATCTCACGAGGCAGGTGATGTAAGCCCATTCATACCAATGTGTAAGGACGAGGGATACGGGTTCTCTGATCAGGGTCGAGGGAGTACAGCGGGACCGCGGCGGCGAACAGGGAAGGAGGTCTCCTCACACGCAGAAGACCCACCACGGAGCCGGAGCCGGGGCGGGCCTCCCGAAGCAGCGACCGACTCGCTCGTCCTACTGGTCGCCGCCCTTGAGGTCCCGCACGAAAGAAGCCCACTCCGAGGCATTGAAGCTCAGATGCCCGAGATCCCTGTTCTGTGTATCCCGAACCAGAACGCTGTGCGAGCCTTCCTTGACTTCCACACAGCTGGTTTCTCCCTGACTGTAACTGGACTTGCGCCACTCGTTCACAGTGCTTCCTTTATTTCGGTCATCCTCGCTAGAGAGGCGTCGGGGGGTAGGGACCACGACAGAAGCTTATTGTACGCGACCTCCAACCTGCGCACTTGCATGGCCTCGTCAGTTACGTGCTCTCCTGTGGTGTGCTCTGAGCACGCAATGGGGCTCCGATCACCAACGTATATGAGTCGGAAAGCCCCCACGGTCCAGGTGAAGTCGCTCAGCCCCAAAGGCAGCACCTGGATTGTCGTTCCTCTTGCCATGGCTTCTTCCGCCAAACGACCGAGCTGCTCCCTCATCACCTGGGAACCACCCACTCTTTGTGTGAGGACCAGCTCGGGAATGACGACGCTCAGCATGAGGGAATCTTCGGTTTTCAGGCGTTCGCGCCATGCCTTGCGCGCTGCGACGGTCTTTTGGATGCGCGCTTCGTTCGCCATGGGAACGGTGTGGGATATGAGCACACGGGAGTAACCTTCGGTCTGGAAGAACCCCGGGATCACGAAGGGATGGAAGAAGCGGATCTCGTTCGCTTCCTTCTCGTACTCCTCGGACTGCTCATACCAGCCCGCCCCACTCTCCAAGCGTGCCACATCACGCCACATCCTGAGCAGGGCGCCGTTTGTACCGAAGGCAGAGTCCATCGCTTCCACTATGCCTTGTTTCGGCGATCTCACGGCGCGCTCGACCTTGCTGTGGTAGGTGGCTGAGTATGTGGTCTCCCTGCCCAACTGGTCAAGCGACCAGCCCATCTGCCTGCGCAAACCCCGGACGTGTTCGCCAAAGCTGATCCAGACCGGCTTCTTCTGGTCCACCATGTACCGATGGTGTCACGGCGCGAGTACACACATGTACTCGATAAGACCAGTCGTGACCATTCTGTATCTCGTCTTCCATGAGCTTCACGCAGGTGGCAGCCTCCCGACATGGCCAGTACAAGCCCCCTGAGGGAAACCATGACTTCAGGAGATGCCAGGCGTTGGCAGTTGCTGAAGCTTAAAGAGCTACAAAAAGGACTTATGCAGCGCCAGGTGTCCGGCGTGCTCCACGGCCAGGGCCTCGATGGCCTTGAGTCCGACGACTGCCGACTCTGGCAGGCCGGAGAGCCCCCGGAGCTGCACGTGTCCATCCCCGGCACGCGGGTCCCCGTCGTCGTCACGGTCTCGGAGGACCTCTACGTGTGGCACCGCTGCGGCGGCGAGATGGCATGCCCCGTGTCCTTGTTCCACAGAGCGCTGGAGCTGGTCATCTACACCGTGAACGTGTCATGAGACCGTGGTCGGCCGAGAGGAAGGCCGAGGTGCTCCAGGGCCTCTACATGGCACTGAAAGCACTACGGGTTCCCGGCACCAGTTTCGAGAGGACATCTGATCCTGTGGTCTACACGGAAAACACATGCACCCGCGTACGGGAGAAGTGCTTCTTCATCAAGAGGACCTTGCCCAACGGGTATGTGACAGAGACAGCATTCCTGGGGGTCGAGCACAAGGACATCGCCGCCTCACTCGTTCGAGAAATGACAGCCCCGGTGATTTTTTCCTAGACGTTCAGCAAGACTCCCGCGAAGATATGCGGACGGCTCCCCAAGCCCACTGCGTCCATGCGTCGAGACTCTCCCAAACGAGAAAGGCCCATCCCTGTGGACGGATTGGCTGACTTCCTCACCAGATGGCTGGTCCTACGATCCGAGGCGGACCGCAAACCCAACCCCGGCCGAAAAACCGCGATCCTCCCTCCAGCTGCGATTCATTCCCGTGATCTTGTACCTAGCGACAACTTCACCCTGCCTTGCTGCCCTCTTGCATCTAGTGAAAGTGGCCGTAGGTACAAGATCACGAGAAGAAAGGTCGTTGGCTGGAGTGGCGCGCGGGTTGAGTTGGGTGATCGCACGTTCGTCCGGCGAATGGAGCTCGGCGTGAGCGAAGCACAGCGTGAGTGGGAAGCGCACGGACGGAGCGCGGCACGGGCAGGGCTCGGCACGGGCAGGGCTCGGTGCGGGCAGGGCTCGGCGCGGGCAGGGCCGGCGCCCCTCTTCCGCTGCGGCTCGGCGCGGGCAGGGCCCCCGGGGGAGCCCCCCGGTCCCGCTCCGCGCAAGGAGCACAGCGGATCCCGGCCCTCCCTCTCCTCGGATTGCGATGTGGTCAACCGCCTGACACGGCAAAAGCCCCGCCCTACCCTGAGAGCGCGACCGCTCAGGAAAAGGACGGGGCCATGCCTGTTCAGGACATCGAAGAGACCGCCGGCCAACGCGTCGCCCGACTCCGCAAGCTCCGAGGACTGACACAGCACGGCCTCGCGGCCCGGAGCCACGTGTCGCGCAGCCTGATCGCCAAGGTCGAACGCGGACACAGCCTGGCCACCCCCGCCTTCATCGCCGCGGTCTCCGCCGCCCTGGCCGTGGACCCCGCAGAGATCTCGGGCCACACCTGCCCCGGCCGCGGTCTCGCCCAGGACCGGATCCACGCCACCATCCCCCAGGTGCGGAGGGCGCTGGACTCGGTCGACGTGCCCTCGGATCCGGACGTGCGGCCCCGGCCGATGAGCGTGCTCGTCCAGGAGATCGAGTCGCTGCGGCTGGCCTCGAAGAACGCCGAGCACCTCCAGATCGGCACCCGCCTGCCGGCCCTGCTCACCGAACTCGCCGTCCACGCGCACAGCGGCGACGACCCCCGGACCTGGCGGCACGTCAACGCCGCGCAGGCCCTTGCCGTCTCGCTCTCCCGGCGCCTGGGCTACACCGACCTGGCCATGTCCGCCATCAAGGACGCCGCGGCGAGCGCGGCGCGCAGCGACGACCCCAACCTCCCCGCGCTCGCACAGCTCTCCCGGGCGCTCATGATGATGATGTACGGCTCATGGGTGGTGGGCCTCCACATCGTGCGCGCCGCCGCTTCGTCCGTCGACCAGGACACGCCCCGGGCGCTTGCCGTCCACGGCGCCCTGCAACTCCGCTCGGCGGTGCTGTCGGCGCGGGGCACCTCAACGGGTTCGACGACCCCCGGGGACGCCTGGGAGTACTTCGGCCGGGCCGAGGAGACCGTGCGGCGGCTGCCCGGGCACACCCGGGACTGGTACGCCCTCCAGTTCAACCCGGCCAACGTGCAGATCCACGGGTGCGCGGTCGCGGTGGAGATGGGCGACCACGACGAGGCCCTCCGCCGCGACGCCCTCGTCACCGAGTCGGTGCTGGCGTCCCTGCCCGCCGCGCGCCGCGCCCACCACGACATCGACATGGCACGCGCGCTGGTCGAGGCCGGCAAGCGGGAGAAGGCGCTGGCACGGCTGGCGGCGGCCGAGCGGATCGCACCCCAGATGACCCGCTACCACCCGTCGGCGCGCGCGGTCACCGCCCACCTGATCGACCTCCACCGGTCCGTCCCCGAGCCGCTGCGCGGCCTGGCCAGGCGGATGCAGATCAGCTGAGAGGTCACGGACCCCGGTGTTCCGAATCGGAACACCGGAGACCCGCACGCTCCGTAACGTCGTTCTCACATCTACTTCTCCCGAGGTGAGCACATGACCCACGGCCCGCGTGCGGAGGAACACGGGCTGCCGCACGCCCTTCCACCCCGCGGTCGACACCGCCGCGCCGAGCCCGGCCGGGCCGCCCGCCCGCGTCGCAACACACGTGAACAGCCCACGCAGGTCGGGGAGCCGACCGAGGAAGGACGGGGAGCGATGACCGCCGACGCCGAACGGGTACCTGTGCCCCGCCACTCCGATCAGGGCACCCGCCCCTTCGGCAGCAGGGAACTTCCACGGCGCAGGAACACCACCGAGCTCTACGACCAGCTGTCCGAGGTGCTGCGCACCCGCCCCCGGCACGCCGGCGAGGCCTACCAGCTGATGCGCGAGGCCGACCGCCTGCTGAGCACCCTCGACCACCACCTGCGGTCCGGCGCCCGCCTCCCCGAACCCTGGCGGCAGGCCCGCTCCTGAACCGTCCGAACACCCGGGGAGCGTGTCCTTCCGCGCCGCCTCCGGCTCGGTCCGGGCTTCGCGCCCTGCCTCAGTCCGGCCGGCGGCCGTGCCAGGCGTCGATCAGCAGCGCCTCGACCCCTTCCCGGGTCGGGTCGCGGGGGTTGGGGTAGGGCTGCGCCACGGCGAGTTCGGCGGCGCGCGCGAGGTCGGCCTCGGCCATGCCGAGGCCGCGCAGCGACGTGGGGCCGCCGACACCGGCGACGAGGTCGTACACCCCGGCCGGGGCGCTCCCGTCCGCGCCGAGTGCCCGGGCGATGCAAGCCATCGCATCGGGTGCGGCGGACGCGTTGTAGGCCATTGCGTGGGGCAGGACCACCGTGTGGGTCGCGGCGTGCGGCATCCCGAACGCGCCGCCCAGGGTGTGGCAGAGCTTGTGGTGCAGGCCCATGCCGACCGCACCGAGGCAGGTTCCGGCGAGCCGGGCCGCCTGGAGGAGGTCCGCCCGTGCCTCCGGGTCGGAAGGACGGGCGGTGACCGCCGGAAGGGCCCGGGCGATGCGTGCGACCGCCTCCAGCGCCCTGCGGTCGCTCTCCGGACCGGCCTCGGGTGCGTACAGTGCCTCCACCGCGTGGGCCAGGGCGTTGACGGCACTGGTCACCGACACCGCCACCGGCAGGGTGAGGGTGAGCTCCACGTCGTAGACCACCGTGTCCGGGAGGATCTCCGGCGCGGACCGGGTGGTCTTGCGCCCGTGTTCGGTCTCGCCGAGCACGGGCGTGGCCTCGGACCCGGCGTAGGTGGTGGGGAGGACGAGCTGCGGCAGCCCGGTGCGCACCGACAGGGCCTTGGAGAGCCCGATCGCCGATCCCCCTCCGACCGCGACGAGGCAGTCGGCCCCGTGCCCGCGCAGGACCTCCAGGGCCCGTTCGGTCACCTCGACCGGGGTGTGCAGGGCCGCGCCGCCGAACTCCGCGACCGGAAGCGGGTTCAGGATCTCACGCAGTCTGCGCACCGTCCGTGCCTGTGAAGGGGTGGACAGCAGCAGTACGCGCGTCGCGCCGAGTCGTTCGGCCTCCTCCCGGACCCTGTCCGCCGTGCCCGTGCCGAACACCACCCGCGCGGGTCCCGCATCCCGGACGTCGTCCTCCATCGGCTCTCCCTCCACGCCTCGGGGCCGCTGCTGAGCGGGGCTCGAACCCCGGTGATCCTGCTCGTGGCGGCGCTGCCGAACACCGGCAACGCCGCCACGAGCAGGATCACGGGAGGACGGGCCGGGCCCCCGACCGGCCCGCCCTCCCGGTCAGCCCGTCTCCCCCGTCAGCCAGTCCCGTGCCTGCCGTACCCCCTCGGGGGTGATCTGGTGGCCTCCCTCGTGCCAGTGCTCGTGCACGGCGGCCGAGTGCTCCCTCAGGGACTCCACCAGCCGCCGGGCCGAGTCGAGCGGGGCCATCGGGTCGCGCTGCCCGTTGGACAGCAGGACCCTGGATCCGGAGAGGTCGTGCCCGGGCGGGTCCGGCACCGGGTCCATCGCCGCGAACAGCACCGCCTCGGTCAGCGCGTCCGGGCGCAGCAGCACGGTCGCCGCGGCGATGTTGGCCCCGTTGGAGAACCCGACGGCCACCACCCGGCGGTCCTCGAACCCGTACCGCTCACGGGCGGCCAGGAGGAAGTCGGCGAGCCGGCCGGCCTGCCGGCGCACGTCCTCGGTGTCGAAGACGCCCTCGGACAGCCGGCGGAACCACCGGGCCATGCCCTGCTCGCTGACCGGGCCCGCCGGGGCCAGGACGGCGGCGTCGGGGCAGATCTCCCTGCCCACGGCCCTGAGGTCGTCGGGGCCGCCGCCGGTGCCGTGCAGGAGCAGCAGCACCGGCGCCGCGGGGTCGCCCTCGGTGAAGCGGTGTTCCAGGGACAGCTCGGTACCCATGCGGCCTACTTCCCCTCTGCGGGCCGGAGCGGGCCTCCGGCCGCTCCGGGGTTGTTCTCCTCGGGCAGGTCGAGCCGCGCCAGGGAGTCGCGGATCTGCTCCCGGCGGGGCTCCAGCCACGGCGGGAGCCTCAGGGCGCGGCCGAGTTCGAGCAGGGGCTCGTCGGCGGTGAAGCCGGGTCCGTCGGTGGCGATCTCCAGCAGCGTGCCGCCCGGCTCCCGGAAGTAGATCGACCGGAAGTACTGGCGGTCCCGGATCTCGGTGACGCTCACGCCCTTGTCGACGAGTTCGTCCCGCCAGGCGACCTGGGTGGCGTCGTCGGAAACGCGCCAGGCGACGTGGTGCACCGTGCCGCCCGCGACCAGCCCGCGCGGGGCGTCCGGGGTGACCAGCACGTCCACCAGGGCGCCCGGACCGCCGTCCCCGGCGGCGAACCGGAGCCGGTCCCCGCTCCCGCCGACGTGGCGCAGGCCGAGCCCCTCGGTCAGCATTCCGGCCGTGGCGTCCTCCTGGGAGACCTGGAGGGTCACCGAGTGCAGGCCGCGCACGGCGTGCTCGGCGGGCACGAGCGGCGTGTCCCACGGGTCGCGCGGGTCGCCCTGCGGGTGCGCGACCAGGGAGATCCGCAGCCCGTCGGGGTCGAGGAAGGTGAGGGTCTCCTCCTCGCCGTGCGTCCGGCTCCGCGAGGTCTGCACCCCCGTGTCCGCCAGGTGCCGCTCCCACCAGCCGAGCGAGGCCTCGGGGACCGAGAAGGCGGTGGCGGTGGCCTGCCCGTTGCCGTGCCGGCCGCCGGTCACACCGGGCCAGGGGAAGAAGGTCATGAGGGTGCCCGGCCTGCCCTCGCCGTCCCCGTAATACAGGTGGTAGACGCTCGGGTCGTCGAAGTTCACGGTGGTCTTGACCAGTCGCAGTCCGAGGGCGCGCGCGTAGAAGTCGACGTTGCGCTGCGGATCTCCGCCGATGGCGGTCACGTGGTGCAGTCCGCTCGTGCTGATCGGCATGAGCTGCTCCTCTGGTTGTCTGTTCCGGTGCGGCGCCCCCGTGGCCGGTCGGCCTTCACCTCTCCTTGCCGGGACGTCCTTGCCTACACCTCGAACCATACTCAGGAAATATCTTCCTGGCAAGAAATATTTGGGCAAGGAAAACTCCGCCAGAGGTCGTCCCGGAGTCGGATTCCGAGCCTGAGACCGGCGGCAAGTGGGAAGAAGTAAGGGGGCACGACCGCTGCCGCAGGACCGAGGAGCACACCGGACACGAGCCCGCTTCGCCCCAGACCCGCCCCATCCACCGGACACGGAGCTGTGACCGCCATGGACGAGAACACCGTAAGCACGACGCCGCGCCCCTGGTCGCCGGAGATACCGGCCGCCGACGTCGAGGCGTACCTCCTCAGGATTCGACGGCCGGCGACCGGCACCCTCGGCTTCTTCAGCAACCATCCGGGGAGGTCCGTCTCCCTGGAGGACGCCGGACAGGAGCTCCAGAGGTCCCCCGAGGAGATCCGGGAGGACATCGCGCGGGCCAACAGGCACGCCGAGGCCCGCGGATACGCGCCCGTCTACCAGGAGACACCGGAGGGCTATACGATCGAGCCCGAAACGGCCGGGATCCTCTTCGCCTCCCTGGAGAAGCTGGACGAGGAGGGGCTTCCGTAGAAGGGCGCCCGGGGCGGGACCCCTCCGGCCCTCTCCGCCGGGGCTCCCGTCCCGCGACCCAGGAGGCGGACGCCCGGGGTGCGCAGCGCCCCGGAATCCCTCCTCCGAAGGAGAATCCCCGTGTTCCTTCCCGGGGCCGCCGCTCCCGGGCCGCTCCAGAGGAAGGCAGACCGCAGCATGGCGACGACCACCCGGGAGGTCTCGGGCAGGACCGTGTCCGTGACGGCCGACGACGCTCTCTCGCCGCAGGTGGACCGGTTCTTCGGGGTCCTGCACGAGATCCCCGCGGAGTCCTTCGGAGACGGGCTCGTCTTCCGGGCCGGCTGGAGCGCCTACTCGCTGGCCGGGACCGGCACGGCGCTGACCGTGCGCTGCCCCGACTACGTCGGCGACGTCACCTCCGACACCGAGAACCTCAGCCTCGCACTGGCCGTCGACGCGCAGCAGGCCCACGTGCTCTCCCTCGCGGGCGTGGCGGCGGGGAAGCCCGCGGTGTTCAACGAGAAGGTCGTGCTCTCCGAGGGCGCCCTGACCGCCCCCAGGGTCGTGGCGCAGCGGAGCGCGCCCTCCGGCACCGGCGACTCCGGATGGTTCGTCGGCACCGAGGGCGAGGACTTCGAAGGGGTCGACTCCCTCGAAGCGGTCCATGTGTACCAGCTCCTCGAACTCCGGCCGAGCCTCCTCCAGGCCCTCGCCCTGCCGGAGGGCTACCTCGCCTCCTTCGGCGACGACACCCTGGAAGTGGTCCTCGACGCGAGCGACCGGGTCGCCTACGAACGCCCCCGGTAGGACTCCCGGGCCGGGTCCGGGGTGCGGCCCCCGGGCCGCCGCGCGGAAAGCGGATCCGGGACACCGGTGCCCGGGGCCGGCTGCGGCCGCGCCCCTCCCCCGGGCACCGGCCCGCGCCTCCCCCCGTCCCCCTCGACCACTTCTCCCCACCGCCGACAATGGGGGCATGGACGACTCCTCGATCGACGCGGCCGGAGCCCTCGCCGATCCGCTCAGACGCAGGCTGTACGAGTACGTGGCCGACTCCGGCGGCGAGGTGAGCCGGGGCGAGGCCGCCGAGGCGCTCGGGATCCGGCGGACGCTGGCCGCGCACCACCTGGACCGGCTGGAGGAGGCCGGCCTGCTGGAGGTGGAGCGGCGCCGCGTCAACGGCCGCGAGGGGCCGGGGGCCGGCCGTCCCGCCAAGCTGTACCGGCGCGCCGGGCACCAGCTGTCGCTGCACCTGCCGCCGCGCGAGTACGAGCTGGCCGCGCACGTGCTGGCCGAGGCCGTGGAGCGGCACGGAGCCGAGGAGGCCGTGCACGCCGCGGCGCGCGAGGAGGGGCGCAGGCTCGGCGCCGGCAGCGGGGCCGGGTCCGTGGAGGAGCTGCTGCGCGAGCGCGGCTACGAGCCCGAGGAGGCCGGGGACGACGTCCGGATGCGCAACTGCCCCTTCCACACGCTGGCGCGCGCGTTCCCGCCGCTGGCCTGCGGGCTGAACCTGGAACTGCTGCGGGGAATGCTGGAGGGCCTCGGCGAGGACGGCGACCGCGCCCGGATGGCCCCGCGGACGGAGGGCTGCTGCGTCGCCGTCTCTAAAAACAAAATTCGTTGACATAGAAACCGGGCCGTGGTGTGCTGTGCCCATGAGCGACCCCCGGCACCACCTCGCGCAGTTCAACGTCGGCCGCCTCACGGCCCCCCTCGACGACCCCTCCATGGAGGGATTCAGCTCACAGATCGACGCGGTCAACCAGCTCGCCGAGCACGCCCCCGGGTTCGTGTGGCGGCTCGTGGAGGAGGGCAAGGAGGACGCCACCGGCCTGCGCCCCTTCGGAGACTCCTACCTGGTCAACTACTCCGTCTGGGAGGACGTCGAGTCCCTCTGGAACTTCACCTACCGGACCGACCACCTCGCGCTGCTGCGCGGGCGGCGGCAGTGGTTCGAGCGCATGGACACGGCCCATCTGGTGCTGTGGTGGTTCCCGAGCGATAACATCCCCTCTGTCGAGGAGGCCGGAAGGCGTCTCGACCTGCTGCGTGAGCACGGCCCCACCCCCGAGGCCTTCACCCTCAGGACCCCCTTCCCTCCGCCTTCGGACCTCCCCCGGCCGACCTCGGTGCAGCCTTCCGGTGCCTCGACCTCCCCGAACCCCTAGTCACTGTTGCTAACGTCTGGTGACGATGCGGGTATCCGTCGAGAACACCCTGGAGTTCCGCCATGCGCACGCCACCCCTCACCGCAGGCCTCCTGGCCCTGACCGCGGTCCTCCTCACCGGCTGCTCGGAGGACGGAGCCGACACCGAGGAGAGCTCCCCCGCCACCGAGAGCCCCGCGGCGATCCAGCCGACCGCCCCGCCCAGCGTCACCGCGGCCATCTTCATGGAGCCGGGCGAGAGCACCGGCGCCGTCACCTACGACGAGGAGGCGGTTCCCGTGGGAGCCACCGCCGACGTGCAGGTGCGTGTCCAGGACGGCTCCACCTACGTGCAGTTCACCGGCACCGGCCTGGAGGGGAACCGCGACTTCGGCGCCCACGTGCACACGCGCCCGTGCGGGGAGGACCCCGAGGAGGCGGGCCCGCACTACCAGGACGAGGCCGACCCCGCGGCCGGGGAGGGCACGCCCTCCACCGACCCCGCCTACGCCAACCCCGAGAACGAGGTGTGGCTGGACTTCACCACCGGCGAGGACGGCAACGCCTTCGCCACGGCGACCGTCCCGTGGGAGTTCCGGGAGGGCGAGGCCGCCTCCGTGGTCCTGCACGCCGAGCACACGAGCACCGAGGAGGGCGAGGCGGGTTCCGCCGGAGACCGCCTCGCCTGCGTCAGCGTCGAGTTCTGACCCGGCATGCACCGTGACCTCGTACCCGTGGCCCGCCCGGGCGTGCGCGGCGGGCCGCAGGTGCGAGGTCATCGGCGCGAGGACCCTCCTCGCAGCACCGGGGCGGGGACGACGCGGCGCAGCAGCACGCGCTCGCCCACCGTCCAGGCGGTCGAGGCCAGCAGGTACAGTCCGGCCGCCAGGGGAACGAAGGCGGCGAAGAGCACGGTCGTGTAGGGCATGTACGACATCACCCGGAGGATCCCCGCCTGCTCCGGGGCCGGGGCCGGGTTCGCGGCGGACGCGGGCAGGAGGACGTAGCGCCGGCTGGCCCAGGCGACCGCGGCCAGGAGTGCCAGGAGCGGCACGAACACCGGCGCTCCCGCCCCGCCCGCCGCGGCTGCGGTCGCACCCAGCTCCACCCCGGCCAGGGCGTGCTCCAGCAGCGGTGTCGGGGCCTCGCCGGCGCCGATGAACACCCCGTACAGGGCGATCACCACGGGGATCTGCGCCAGCGACGGCAGGCAGCCGGCCAGCGGCGACGTGCCTGCCTCGGAGTACACCTTCATCTGCTCGGCGGCGAGCTTCTCCGGCGTGTTCCGGTACCTGGCCGCGGCCTCGGCCAGGCGGGGGGCGATACGGGCGCGGGCCTTCTCCGCGCGGACCTGGGCCACTCCCAGCGGCAGGAGCAGGAGGCGGACGGCGACGGTCAGGGCCACCACCGCCAGGGCGGCGGCCGTGCCGCCGGCGACGGGGGTGAGCGCGTCCGTCAGCGCGGTCAGAACGGCGGTGAGCAGGGACATGGCGGCCGAGACCGGCCAGAAGCTGTACACGGGAGAGGACCCTTCGTCCGGGAGGCGGGAGACACACGACCGGTGGTGGACCGCCCGGACACGGCGGGGGCACGCGTCGGCGCGCGTACCGGTTCGCCGGGGATCAGCGGGCGGTCAGGGACCGCCCGGGTGCCCTCGGACGCGGCCTGCCCGCCGCATCGGGGTCACGAAGGGGGAGTACGGGAAGCTGCTCCGACCTGCGGCGCATGGCGCGCGCGGCGGTGGCCACCGCCTCGGTCGCCGGGCCGGGGGCGCTGCCCCTCAGGAAGTACCAGGCGACCACCGCGCCGACGGCGACGAACAGCAGCGCCAGCGGGGCGGGGACGGGCAGGGGTTCGGCCGGGACGGTGCCCAGCAGGACGAACTCGAGGAGGGCCAGGAGCGCGTTCGCCACGTTCCCACCTCCCTTTCCCGGTTGCCCCTGCATGCTACCCGTGTCCGACGCGCCCGTCCCTCCCCCGGCACGAATCCGCCGACACTCCGCCGGTGATCCGCTCGTTCGCCGCGCTCCTGTAGCTAAATGACCTCTGTAACTGAATAACTCAGCGTGATGAGAACCTCGCCTGCCCGCCGGTCGGCAGAGCGAGCCGAAGGGGAGCCCGTGCCGATCCGTCCAGCGAACCTCGCCACCATGTCCGCCACCATCTCCGGAGCGGTCGCCGGGTTGTCGGGCCGGGGGGAGCAGGATCTCCCCGTCCGGATCACCTTCGAGTCGGGCCACCATCAGGATGTGCGCCAGGGCGGGTGCCGGGTCCTGGAGACCGGCCAGGGCGGCGTCACCGGGATCTCCGGCGGGCCGAGGGTGCGGTTCGCGCTCTTCTCCGGCACCAGCTGCCAGGGCAGCCGCGCCCTGGCCTCCGGCAGCGGCACGGTCACCTTCGGCACCCCTGTCCTGGCGGGTGCCGTCGTCATCGGCTGAGAAGGCGCTCAGCCTCTGCGGATCTCGGCGGCGTCCGGCGGCACGCTCTCCAGGGTGTCGCCGGCGGAGCGCAGCACCTCGGCGGCGACGGCGTGGCCGAGCCGCAGTCCCCGCTCCGCCGGGAGCCCGTCGAGCAGCCCCGACAGGAACCCGGCGGCGAACGCGTCGCCGGCACCGACCTCCTCGACCACGTCGACCCGGGGAGGGGCGACGAACACCTCCCCCGAGGCGTCGAAGCACGTCGCCCCGTGCCCGGCGTCCTTGACCACCAGGACCGGGACCTCGGGCAGGACCGCACGCACGTCCTCCGCCTCAGGGGTTCCCCAGAGCCGCTCCGCCTCGTCGCGGCCCACGAACACCACATCGGCCCGGCGGGCGAGGTCCAGCAGGGCCGGGGCCGCCGTCCCCGGCGACCACAGCGCGGGCCGGTGGTTGACGTCGAACGAGCGCAGCACCCCCTCTCCCGCACGCCGGTCCAGCAGGTGTTCCACCAGGGCGGCGGCCGGGGCGGACAGCGCAGCGGTGATGCCCGACAGGTGGATCAGCCGGGCACGGCGCGACCACACCCGGTCGGCGTCGGCCGGAGACAGGGCCGAGGCGGCCGATCCCGCGCGGTAGTACAGCGCTCCGGCGCCGCCGGGGCCGGTGTCCTTGACGTACAGGCCCGTGGGCCGCGCCGGGTCGACGACCACGCCGCGCACGTCCACACCGCCCTGGGCAACCGCCTCGGTGACGATGCGGCCGAAGGGGTCGCCGCCCACCCGGCTCACCCACGCGGCGGTGTGGCCGAGCCAGGCCAGGGCGACGGCGGTGTTGGACTCGGCGCCGCCGGTGCCCACGGTCAGCCGCGCCCCCGCCGCGAGGGGTCCGCGTCCGTGCAGCACCGCCATGGTCTCGCCGACGCAGACGGCGTCGATCTCCGCGCCGGTCCCTCCGGTCGCGGGCTCTGCCGCATTCACCGGTTCCTGCGCACGGAGCGGCCGGGCAGGCGGTCGGTCCGCCGCCCGCCGCGGACGGTGAACTCCCCCGACACGAGCACGTGCTCGATGCCGACGGGGGTGCGGCGGGGCTCGTCGTAGGTGGCGCGGGCGGCCACCGTGTCGGGGTCGAAGACCACGAGGTCGGCCGTCGCTCCCGCGTGGAGGAGGCCGCGGTCGGTGAGGCCGAGGCGCCGGGCGGGCCGGGAGGTGAGGTGGCGGACGCACTCCTCCAGGGTGAGCACGCCGAGTTCGCGCACGTAGTGGCCGAGGTAACGGGGGAAAGTGCCCCAGCCACGCGGATGCGGTTTGTCCCCGGCGAGAATGCCGTCGCTGCCGGCCGTGTGGGAGCTGTGCCGCATGATGGTGCGGATGTTGTCCTCGTTGCCGACCTGGAGCAGGCAGCCGCTGCGCAGCTCGTCGGCCACGAGCAGGTCCGCGTAAAGGTCGCCGGGCTCCCGGCCCCGCCGCGCCGCCAGATCGGCGACGGAGGAGCCGACCGCCCAGCCCAGGGCGGGGTCGGCGGTGCCGGTGACGACGATCGAGGACCAGTCCATGGGGATGCCGTGGTTGCCGTCCGTCCCCTCGTGCTCGATCTCGCGGAGAATGCGGGCGCGGGTGGCGGGGTCGCGCAGGCGCTCCAGGGTGGCGGCCGCGCCTCCGGCCTGGGCCCAGCTCGGCAGCGGGGCCGCGAGGTAGGTGGCGCTCGCCGTGTAGGGGTAGCTGTCCAGGGTGACGTCGAGGCCGTGGCGCACGGTGGCCTCGTCGATGGCGTCGAGCACCTCGGGGGCGCGCCCCCGGTTCTGCGGGAAGTTGACGTGGCAGTGGGCGAGGTGGAGCGACACCTGGGCGCGGCGGGCGATGTCCAGGCACTCCTGGTAGGACTCCACGACCCGGGAGCCGTAGTTGCGGTGGTGGGGGCAGTAGTACCCGCCCGCGGCGTGCACGGGTCGGAGGAGCTCGACGATCTCGTCGTCCGTGGCGTACATGCCCGGCGTGTACGTGAGCCCCGTGGAGAGGCCCTGGGCCCCGTCGGCCATCCCCCGGGCGATCATCTCCCGCATCCGGTCGAGCTCGGCCTCCGCGGGCGGCCGGTCGTCGTCGCCGAGCACCGCCATGCGGACGTTGCCGTGGGGGACGAGGGAGGCGACGTTGACGGGCGCGCCCCGGTCGACCCGGTCGAGGTACTCCCCCACCGTTCTCCAGGAGGTGTCGAGGTCCGGGGTGCCGTTCCATCCGGCGAGCCGGACGCGCAGCTCCTCCTCGGTGGTGTCGGTGACGGGCGCGTGGCCCAGGCCGTCCTGTCCGACCACCTCCAGGGTGACGCCCTGGAGCACCTTGGCCTCGTGTGCGGGGTCCGCGAGGACGGCGAGGTCGGAGTGGGAGTGCATGTCGATGAAGCCGGGGGCGACGACGAGCCCGGTCACGTCGACCACGTCGGCGGGCCGGCCTCCCCCGGTGCCCGCCGCGGAGCGCCCGTCCCCGGTGGGAAGGACGTGGGTGATGCGCGGTCCGCGCAGGACGACGTCGGCGGGCCGGGCGGGAGCGCCGCTGCCGTCGGCCACCAGCCCTCCGGTCAGTACGGTCTCGGACTGCACAGTTCCTCCGTTCAGGGCCCGGTGCCGGCGGACCGCGTGTCGGCACGGTCCAAGATACGCTTTCCGCGAGATAATTGGTAACTTTGTTTACCAATAGCTGCGGCAGCACCTACAGAAGGAGTACCCATGACGAGGCAGGCCGTCCGCACCGACGGCGCCCCCGCTCCCGCGGGCGCCTACAGCCAGGGGATCGCCGCGGGCGGTTTCCTGTACACGGCGGGCTTCGGGCCGCAGCACCCCGGCACCGGCGAGGTGGCCCCGACCGTGGGCGAGCAGACCGCCCAGGTGCTCGCCAACATCTCCGCGGTGCTGGCCGAGCGCGGCCTCACCCTGGCCGACGTGGTCAAGACGACCGTCCACCTGCACAACCTCAAGGCCGACTTCGCCGAGTTCGACGCGGTGTACAGGGAGCACTTCGAGGCCCCGTACCCGGTCCGCACCACGGTGGGATCGGAACTGGCCGGCATCCTCGTCGAGATCGACGTCGTGGCGCTGCTGCGCGACTGACGCGGCAGGGTCGTGCGGGGAGGTTCAGCCCTCCCCGTGCTCCTCGTCCTCGAAACCCACCAGGCACAGGTCGAGGAGGGCCTGCACCCGTGCGGTGAGCACCTCGCGGTCCTGGGCCCGCAGCGCCGTCGCGCCCTCCACGAGCCGCACACGGGTCAGCCCCAGCAGCACCCCCGACAGGAGGGAGGCGTGCGCACGCGCGCGCTCGTCCCCGCCGAGGTAGGCCGCGAGCGGGTCGATCATCGCGCTGCTGATCCGCTCCTGGTGGACCTTCTGGAGATCGGGGTCGCCCGCCGCGTTGTCCAGCGTGCGCTGGAGCGCCGTGCTCTCCCCGTGCAGCCGGCTGACCGTGTGCTCGGCCAGACGGCGGGTGAGGGTGTCGCGGTCGCCCTCGAAGATGCGGGGGAAGACGCCGTCCTCGCGCAGGATCTCGGCCAGCAGGCCCCGTTTGGCACCGAAGTAGCGGTTGATGAGGGCGACGTTGACGCCGGCGTGCGACGCGATCATGCGGGACGAGACCGCTCCGTAGCCCTCGCTGGTGAAGAGCTCCCGTGCGCTGGCGAGGATGCGGGCCTTCGTCGCCTCGCGACCGCGCGGCGGGGCGGCGGCACCTCCGGCCTCTTCCGGACGCTCCATGTCGGCACCTCTCGGCGGCTCTGTATCGGGTTTCCGTTCCCAGACTGGCATTTCACAGCCTGCGGCGGAAGCCTAGTGCGGAACCGCTGAAGCCGAGTGCGGCGTAGAACTTCCGCACGCCGTCGGGGCTCTCGTGCGAGAGCAGCTCCACCTTGTAGCACCCCGCCCGGGTCGCGCGGTCCAGGGCGTCCTCCACGAGGGCCCGGCCGATGCCCCGGCGGCGCAGCTGGGGGTCGACGACCACATTGTCCACCACGGCCCAGGGCTGGGCGTCGTGGGTCAGGTTGGCCACCACCAGCAGGTCCAGGGTGCCGATGATCTGGCCCCTCTCCTCGGCGACCAGGATGGTGCGGTCGGGGTCGCTCTCCATGCGGGTCCAGGCACGCACCGCGGCCGAGGACATGCGGACATGAGCGCTCTGCATGTGGGCGGTGTCACCGAGCTCGCGGAGGAGACGCAGAATCGCACCGAGATCGGACCTGATGGCCGCGCGGATAATCATGGCTGTCGGAATCGTAGCCGACGGCCTGCGACAAGGCGGACGTCGCCCTACAGCAGGCCATAAAACACCAGGAGCGGCGGCTCGGAGGCCCTTCCTTCGAACACGTCCTAGGAGGATGCGAGTACTTCCCGGACCTCCGGGACGTCTCGGTACTCTGCCAGCCGTGACAACACGGCCCGGACACGGTCGGATGTCCGTGCGGACGCCACATCCCCTGACAGCGCCATCACGTGGGCCGCGACGCGCGCGGCTTCCTCCGGCTCGTTGGCATCCGCGTAGGCGATGGCGAGCCACGACTCGTACAGTGCTCGTTCCCGCGTGGACGTGGCCGGATATTCGCGGAGAACGCGGGACAGCAGGGGAACAGCACGGAGGGGCCGCCGGAGTTCTGTGTACACGCGCGCGTCCATGACCTCCAGCTCCGCTTCCGTCACCCAATATGCCCATGACGGGCTGCCCCCGGTGTCTTCCCCCAGTGCC
The DNA here is from genome assembly GCF_014203695.1 of Nocardiopsis algeriensis. Classification (GTDB taxonomy): domain Bacteria; phylum Actinomycetota; class Actinomycetes; order Streptosporangiales; family Streptosporangiaceae; genus Nocardiopsis; species Nocardiopsis algeriensis. Next base: position 342,516 of record NZ_JACHJO010000001.1, read on the forward strand.
TCGTGTGCTTCCCCGAGAGACCGCATGGCGGCCTGTGCGTCTCCGGCCTTGGTGAGGGCCCACGCGGCCCGGTCATGGAACAACGCCCGTGTCTTTCCCGGAGCGTCCGGGCCCGCTTCCGCGACCGCCGCAACAGACAGCGCGGCCCCCTCCCGGACCCTGCCGTTGTTCACGAGGTGATATCCGAGGGATCCGGCCAACTGCGCCGCCAGCGTTCCGTCCCCGGCTTCCCTCGCGGCGTCCAGACCAAGGCGGTAGGCCGCTTCCGCGCGCGGGTCCGCCGCATCGGATGCCGTCCATCCTGCTATCTGCGCAAGTTCCGCAACGGCCTGGAGCAGCTCCCGCCGTACCGCCTCCGTGTGTGTGGACTCCCGGAGGATGCGAACGGCCGCTCTCAGTTCTCGGAAGACAGGGCCGATGAGGTCCCCACCAGCCAGCACGTCGTCCGCCAGGCGGAGGCCGTGCGCTCGTGCCGCGAGATCGGCGGCCGTACTCTGTCCGACCTTCCGGCCGTTTCGCGCGGACAGCGGGGCCGACGCGTCCCCCGGCGGAAGCAGCTCCGCCAGTGTCTCCGCCGCTCCGGGTCCCGTGTCTGCGGCCGTGGCGAGTTCCAGCCGCTCCCGGGAGACACCGAAGACCTCCGCGAGGTACGGGAGCCACGCGCGGGGAACGCGCTTTCCCCGCTCCCACCTGGACACGTCGTGGCGTGTCACGGTGGGCCGCCCGGAGACCGAGCACAGCACGTCCGCCAGACGCGCCTGCGACCAACCACGGCCCGTGCGCAGACGGCGGAGCAAAGCGGGGAGGTTTTCGGGGGTCATGCTCCTCATTGTCGACGAGGGGCCCACAACGGGGCCCACACTCGGGCCACTCCGCCGGACAGGCGCCCCCGGCACGCTGGACACAGGCGATGACGGAAGGACGACGCGTGACGCACGACGACGTGGACGAGGCCCCCGAGAAGGCGAACGACCCGGAGGAATTCGCTGACTGGTTGTTCGACACGGTGTCGGAGACACTGCGGGAACGGCCCGAAGCGGGGGCTTGGGCCGACCCGCCGTCCTGTGCCACCACACAGGAGCTTCGGGCGTTCCTCGTCCAGGCAAGGGAAGACTTCCACGCACTCCGGCGAAGCCTCGTGAAGTCAGATGCCGCGTTCGACCGGCTTCACGAGTGGGTGTCCGGTGGAAAGCCGCTCCCGGGCCCGTGGCGGAGGCATGACGTCCCGGCTTCGGGGGCGGTGGGCGAGACGGAAGACGCGGAATGAGTGCCAACCGCCGTGGACCGGCCGCGCACCCTTTCCCGTCGGGAAGCGGTGTGGTCATGTCGCTGCCGTCCCATGCCGGAAAGGCCCGAGTCCGGAACTACCTGGAGGACCCGGCCCGCCGCAGGTGGCGCACCCACGTCGCCGCCACCGTCCCGGCGACGGCCGCCGGGGCCAGGAGGAGCAGTGCGGACACGATCCACTCCCGGGAGCCGTCGGGACCGTAGACGCGGTTGTCCGCCCCCGCGTCCACGGCCGGTATCTCCGCCTCTTCCACGCAGGTGTCACGCCCGGCGGCGTGCAGATACACCCCGCGCGGTTCTTCGCCTCCCTCGGCGGTGAAGGTGCCGTGGCAGGTGCACGACTCGTGCCCCGGATGCCGGACGCACGTGGTCTCCACCGCTTCGAACGTTCCCGGGATCCCCTCTCCGCGCGCCGCACGCAGGCTCTGGTCGAGGCCGGTGAAGCCGATGTGGGCCACCGCCGCCGCCAGGAGCAGCAGGACGAGCGAGAACGGGAGGGAAGGACCGCCGGACGCCGTGCGGTGCTCGCGGCCGCCGGCGGTCGCCCCGGTGTCCCTGTCCGTGCCGCTCACGCCTCCGACCGCCCGGTTCCGCGCCCGACCGCCCGGACGGGGCCGTCCCCGCCCCCGGCGTTGCGGGGAATCCGGAGCACGGCCGCCGCGGCGACGGCGCACAGGGCGGCGGCCAGCAGCCACACGGGGCCGTAGCTTCCCGCCGTGTCCCGGGCGAACCCGCCGAGGACCGCCATGCCCCCGGCGCCGACCTGGTGGACGGCGTTGACCCATCCGAAGGCGATGGCTCCGTCCGGGCCGAAGATCCGGCGGCACAGCAGGACGGTCGGGGGTACGGTCGCGACGTCGAGGAGACCGAACAGCACCACGAAGGCCGCCATCGCGGCTCCGGCGTCCGGTCCGAGCAGCGCCGGCAGTGCGACCAGGAGAAGGCCCCGGCCCGCGTAGTAGCCGACCAGGAGCCTCCCGGGGTCGAACCTGTCGGTCAGCCATCCGGACAGGACCGTCCCCACCAGGGAGAACACACCGATCACCGAGACGAGGGAGGCGGCCACCGTGAGGTCCATTCCGTGATCCCGCGCGGCGGGCACGAAGTGGGTCCACATGATCCCGTTGGTGGTCGCACCGCACACGGCGAACGAACCGGCCAGGAGCCAGAACCTGCGATCGCGCGCCGCGCCGGCCAGCACCAGGGCGGTCCGGCGTGCGGCGCTCCGGTCCGTCTTCGGCTTCGGTACGAAGGACACCGCCCCGTAGGGCCGCTGCCCCACGTCGGCGGGGTGGTCGCGCAGCACCAGGGCGACGAGCACGGCCACGGCGCCCGCCGCCAGGGCCAGGGTCACGACGGCGGGCCGCCATCCCCGGTGGTCGACGATCTCCGCGAGGAGGGGGAGGAAGACCAGCTGCCCGAAGGCACTGGCGCCGGTCAGTACACCGATGACCAGTCCGCGGTGCCTCGTGAACCAGTTGTCGGTGACGGTCGCCGCGAAGGTCATCGCCAGGGATCCGGTGCCCGCGCCGATGAGCAGCCCCCAGTACAGGGTCAGCTGCCACACGGAGTTCATCACGGTGGTCAGCCCGGCCCCGGCCACGATGACGGTCAGCGCAGCCAGGGCGGTCCTGCGGATGCCAAACCGGTCCATCAGCGCCGCCGCGAACGGGGCGACGAGGCCGTAGACGACCATGTTGACCGACGCCGCGACCCCGATCGAAGCGCGCGACCACCGGTACTCGGTGTGCAGGGGGTCGGTGAGGAGGCCGGGCACGGCGGCGAAGGCCGCCGCGGCCACGATGGTCAGGCACGCGACGAGGGCGATCGGCCATGCGCGGTGGAAGGGTGCGGCTGCGGGCCTGCGTTCGGCAGCGGTGTCGTGGCACATGCCCTCAGCGTCCTTCGGGACCGCTGCGGCCGACAGTGTCCTGAATGCCAACATGTGCAAGGATCCGGCCATGGTTGCTTTCGTCCACCCCGGGCGCCATCGCGTGGCCGTCCTCGCCCGGCACGGTCTGCTGCCCATCGAGGCGGGGATCGTCCACCGGCTGTTCGGCCAGGCCCGCGACGCGGGCGGCCGGCTGCTCTACGAGGTCGTCACCTGCGCCCTGGAACCGGGAGAGGTCAGGACCGACACCGACTTCACCCTGAACGTCACCCGGGGCCCCGAGGTGCTCGGCGAAGCCCAGACGGTGATCCTGCCCGCAGCAGACGAGGACTACGGCGAGCGCCCCCACGACCCGATCGATCCGGCTCTGGCCGAGGCCCTCGCATTCGTGCGTCCGGAGGCGCGCGTGGCCTCCATCTGCACCGGCGCGTTCGTGCTCGCCGCCGCGGGGATGCTCGACGGATGCCGGGTGACCACGCACTGGAAGTCCGCCGCCTGCTTCCGCGCCATGTACCCGCACATCGACCTGGACCCCGACGTCCTCTACACCGACAACGGGCGCGTACTGACCGCCGCCGGCGTCGCCTCCGGCATCGACCTGAGCCTGCACATGATCCGCACCGACCACGGCTCGGCCGTCGCCAACGAGGTGGCCCGCAGCACGGTCGTCCCGCCCCACCGGGACGGCGGCCAGGCGCAGTACATCCGGCGCCCCGTGCCCGGGCCGGAGCGCCCGGCGACCGCCAGGGCCAGGGCGTGGGCCCTGGCCAACCTCCACCTGCAACCGGGTCTGAAGGAGATGGCGGAGCAGGAGTCCATGAGCGTGCGCACCTTCACCCGCCGGTTCTGCGAGGAGATGGGGCTGTCCCCGGGCAAGTGGGTGTCCCAGCAGCGCCTGGACCGGGCCCGGCAGCTGCTGGAGGAGTCCGATCTGTCCGTGGACCTCGTCGCGGACCGGTCGGGTTTCGGAACGGCGGCGTCGTTGCGCCTGCACATGCACGCGGAGCTGGGCGTGACCCCCAGCGCCTACCGGCGCACCTTCCGCGGCACCGCGTCCGGGTCGCCGCCGCCGGACGCGTGAGGAGGCGCCCCGCCGGAACCGGTCGGCCGGGGTCCGTCCCGCCGGGCCCGTTCCGCCGCACAGGGCCCCGGTGCGATCCGCACGGCTCGTCGCCGTTCGGAGCACCGGGGCCCTGCGGTGGACGCATGGCGGCAGCGCTCACGGCGGGTGGCGCCCGCCGAACACGCTCTAGGGACGGGGCTGCGCGCCCTCCCCGCCTGCGGGCGGCATGCCCGGACGGGGGTAGACACCGGTGACGCCGGGGTCACCGCTGTCGGCGGACGGCTGTGCCGGTCCCTGCGGAGCCGGACCCGCGAAGCCGACGCCCTGGGGCGGGCGCGGAGCGGAGTCGCCCGCGGCGGCCTCGGGCCGCGCCAGGGGCCTGATGCGCACGGTCGCCTCGTCCGGGGCCGGACCGGTGTTCTCCGGGGAGCGGTCGTTCCCCTTGGGCGTCCCTGTCGCCCAGGGGCGCTCGGGCCTGGCCGGCTGTGCTCCGGCCTGGCCGGCCTTCTGCGCGGCGTCGGCCGGCTCGGGCCGGGCCTGCTGCGACCGGAAGGGCACGGGCCTGGCCTGCTGGGCCGACTCGGACCCGGCGGTCTCGGGCTTGGCAGTGTCGGGCTTGGCCGCCTCGGGCTTGGCCGCCTCGGGCTTGGCAGCGTCGGGCTTGGCGACCTCGGGCTTGGCCGCCTCGGGCTTGGCGGTCTCGGGCTTGGCGGTCTCGGGCTTGCGCTCGTTTCCCGCCGCCTGGGGCTTGGCCGCTCCGGCCGTCCCGGGCTTCTGCCCGGTCCCCGCCTGCTGCGGCTCGGGACGCTGCTGCTCGCGGGCCGGCGCGGCCCCCTTGGGGCCGTCGGCCTTCTCGGCCGCCTTCGCGGCCGGGGCGGGCCCGGAGCTCTCCCCGCGGGCCAGTCCCGCTTCCAGGGGACCGGCCTTGTCCTCGGCGCCGAGCAGGTCGTCGAGGGTGGAGTTCATGTCCTTGAGGCGGCGCAGCGCCTCGGCGTGCGTCGCGGTGAGGGTGGCGAGCCTGCGGTCCGCGGTGTCGTGGATCTTCTTGGCCCGGGCCTCGGCCTCGCTCAGACGGCGCTCGCCCTCCTTCTTGGCCTGCTCGCGGAGCTGCTCGGCCTCCTTCTTGGCGGAGCCGACCAGCTCGGTGGCCTCGCTGCGCGCGGAGGAGATGATCCGCTCGGAGTGCTCCTCGGCGTCCTTGCGGAGCTTGGCGATCTCCTCCTGGGCCTTCTTCCGGATCTCCTGCACCTCGGCGTCGACCTTGGCGCGGCGCTCCTTGGCCTCCTCCTCCGCGATCCGGAGGATCTCCGCCATGCGCTCGCTGATCTGCTCGTGCTCGGGCTTGGTCTGGGCCTTTTCCCGGGCAATGGCAAGATCGCGCTTGTACTGCTCCAGATCGTCGTCCATACGCCGCAGACGATCGCGGTACGTCTGGTTCTCATTGCTCAGACGAACGAACTGTTCGTCTACAGCGGCCTTGTCGTAGCCGCCCTTGCGCACCGTCGGGAACCTGTCCTGTTGCAGCCCGCCACCCGGCAACATATCGCTCATGCGCCTTTCGTTGTCCTGTACACCGTCTTGACTGCACATCGCAGCAGGTGAGATCTGCCCCGTACCCACCTACCAGGGGAGCATCCTCAGTTCCACGTAAATCATGCTCCCCCCATATATGTCCATTTTCGCCGCCCCTGAGGCCGAAGAGGGGGAATCAATCGGAGTCGGGGCGTCACGGGGTTTCCGACCAGGGAAGGCGCCGGAGGCAGTGCCCACCGCGCGGACCCTGACCGCGTTGTCTACCAAGGTATGCGCGATCATCCCCGTACGGGGCAGAGCGGTCAACTTCACCCCTGACCGACCCGTCATGAAAAAGGATGCTTGTTCCGCACATGAGGGAGGACGAGAAGATGGGTAGCGAGACGGAGGGCCGCGGCACGGGCGCCCCGGAGGGCGCGCGGATCGGCGACGCCCCGTTCGGACGTCCGGAGGTGCACCCCACCGCCTGGGTCGCACCGGGCGCCGTCGTGGTCGGCCGCGTGAGCCTGGGCGCGCACAGCAGCGTCTGGTACGGGTCGGTGCTGCGCGCCGACACGGAGGAGATCACCGTCGGCGAGAGGGTCAACATCCAGGACCAGTGCGGCCTGCACTCCGACCCGGGGGAACCCGTCGTCCTGCACGACGGGGTCAGCCTGGGCCACAAGGCGATGGTGCACGGCGCCGTCGTGGAGGAGGGCGCGCTCATCGGCATCGGCGCGATCGTCATGGGCGGGGCCCGCGTGGGCAAGGGCGCCTTCGTCGCGGCGGGAGCGCTCGTGCCCCCGGGCAAGACCGTGCCTCCGGACACCCTGTGGGCGGGCGTGCCCGGCAAGGTCGTCCGAGAGCTGAACGACAACGACCGCCTCGTGCTGGAGCACACCCCGGCACACTACGCCTCACTGGCCCTGCAGCACCAGGAGGTGTCCTGGCGCTGACGGCGGTCCCGCCGGGTGTGCGCTTACGGCGGGGTTCCCCGGATCCCGTAGCCGTAAGCGCGCGCCCGGCGGCGCGGACACCCCGCCCCGGGGCGGCGGACGGCCGTTCCTGACCCGTCCGGATCACGCCCTCCATGGTCCGCACGGACCATGTTCGCCGCCGCTCTCCCGACGTAGTCTGGAATCCCTCCACTTCTCCATGGGGGGACACAGTCGCGCCCTGACCGGCACCCTCCGCGGCAGACCACGGCGAATCCTGGAGGTGAGCGCACGTGCGGTACGGCATCCGCCCGCGCGGTCCCGACACGGTCCACGACCACGAGGCACTGGACGAGATAGAGCTGTACGCCGAGGTGCTCATCGCCGTGGCCGGTGCCGACCGCAGACTCACCCCCGAGGAGATCGACCGCGTGCTCGGGGTCTCCCCCGCCGATCTACCGGGCCGGCCTCCTCCCGGAGCGGCTCCCAGCCCCCGTTCCCCGCAGCGTTCCTGAGAAATCGTCCTCAACCGGCCACGTTCGGATGTCTGCTTCCGCACCCGGGCGGGGTACGCCTCCTGCGGGGCACCGCAGCCCCGGAGGAGACACGCTCAGGAGCAGCACATGTACCCAGACGACCGGGACAGCGCAGGGGAGAGCCGGGGAGTCCGGACCGACGCCCGGGGAGAGGGCACCGCCCGCAAGGTCACGCTCGCCGTCGCGCTCGTCGTGACCTTCGCCTTCCTCCTGGTCACCGCGGTCGGCATCGGCTGGTTCCTCTCCGACGACGGCCCGCTGTCGGACGAGGGCACCGCCTCGGACTCCGAGAGCCCGGGCGCGGCGGCCCCGGAGGCAGGCGGGGGCGGAGGGGAGGGTACTCTCACCGACCCCCGGGCGGGCCTGTCCTACCCCCTGCCCGGCGACGGCTGGGTCCGGGCCGGCGACGACGAGGTCCCCTCCGGCTACACCTCCTACGTGGTGCTCGGGGATCCGGAGGACCCCGACGCGTTCATCGTCACCGGGGCCCGGGAGCTGAACGCGGTGGAGCCCCTCCCTGTCGCCGGGGCCCGCCTGGCCGTCGAGGCGATGGCCGGTCTGGCCTCCGATCTCGGTTCGCTCGGCCTGGGCCCCTCGGGCCCCCTCGAGGTGGACGGCGTGCCCGCGTTCCAGGCAACCCTGGAGAGCGACGAGGCCGACGGGGCCTACGGCCGCTTCCTCCTGCTGGAGCCGGAGGACGGCGCCGGGGCGTTCGTGCTGGGCCTCAACCCGAACGGGGGCGACGCCGCCACCGAGGCCATCGACGCCGCCTTCGCGTCGGTGTCCCTGCTGTAGTTCAGAGCGGGAGGACGGCGCGCAGGAGGAAGCCGCCGTCCCTGGTCCGCGAGGACGTCAGCACGCCGCCGCCGAGGGCGACCCGCTCCGACAGCCCGGCGAGCCCGTTGCCGGAGCCCCCCTCCCGGCCGCCGAGAGGGTGGGCCCGGTCGTTGGAGACCTCCACGACCAGGCTCCGCTCCCCCGTGCCGGCGTCCTCGGTCCGGGAGAAGACGATGCCGCACTCGGTGGCGTCGCTGTGCCGCAGCACGTTGGTGCCGCCCTCGCGCACCACCCAGGCCGCGAGGGACTCCTGGCCGGGGTCGAGCTCCAGCCCGTCCAGGCCCTTGACCCGCACCCGCGTCCCGCTGGCGGACAGCACCTCGCCCACCGTGTGCACCTCGTCGGCCAGGCTCACCTCGCGGTAGCCGCTGACCGCGCTGCGCACCTGCTGGAGTGCCTGGCGGGCGAGCTCGTTGACCTCGGTCATCTCCGCGGCGGCCCGCGCAGGGTCGCGCTCGGCCAGCCTGCTCGCCAGTTCCGACTTGACCGCCAGGGCCGAGAGGCTGTGCCCGAGCAGGTCGTGCATGTCGCGGGCGAAGCGCAGCCGCTCCTCGGTGACGGCCAGCCGGGCCCGCGCGTGCTGGCCCTCCACCGCCTCGGCGGTGATGTCCCACAGCCACAGGGTGGCGAGGGTTCCGCTCGCCAGCAGCAGCGCCCACAGCACCATCAGGACCCAGGTGATGACGAGGACCGCGGGATGGGTGTCCATCGGGCTCAGCGGCAGCGCCGCCCACGGGAGGAGGACGAGGCCGGCCGTGACCGCCGCGGTGCGCCGCCGCGGGGCCAGGAACGCCCCGATCGCCCACCACGCCCCCACGACGCTCATGCCCGTGACCGGTGTCTGGAGCAGCAGCACCGAGGCCGCCACCAGGGCGAGCGAACCCCAGTAGAGGCGCGGGTCGGGGATCCTGCGCCCGTCCATCCGGTCGCGCAGCAGCAGGAAGAGCAGCACCACCATGACCACGAGGAGGACCTCGGCCGCCGCGGGGCGCCACCAGGTCAGCGTCCTGCCCTCCGCGACCGGGCCCGCCCCGGCGAAGAAGGACGCGAACTCGGCCAGGGGGAGCGCCAGCACCGTGACCACGATGAAGGCCAGGGTGGACATGATGATCGCGCGGGCGATGCGGAGCCTGCGGTCGGCCTCGGGACCTCTGCGCGGCGCCCTCGTGACGGGGTCCTCGGTCAATGTCGTTCCTCGGGAGATGCGGGGTGGGGCGGCGGGGGCACCGGGTTACAGGATCACCCACGCCGCGAGGTCACGCCTGGCGGGGGTCCCACTTGAACCAGCGGTGCACCGCGACGCCCAGAACCGCCGTCCAGGCGAACAGGACGCCGATGGAGGGCAGGGCCGCGACCCACAGCTCGAAGGGGCCGACCGCGGAGGCGCCCTCGAACCCGCCGAACACGTCGTACCCGGTGTAGCCCGCCTGGATCAGCTGGCCGGTGGCGGCCGAGGGCAGCAGGGAGAAGATCTTGTGCAGGATGTCGGGGAACAGGCCGACCGGCATGACACCGCCGCTGAAGAGCAGGAGCATGATCGGCGCCATCGCCGCCATCTGCGCGGACTCGGCGTTGCGCGCCAGCGGGGTGATCAGCAGCCCCAGGAAGGTCATGGGCACGGCGCTCAGGGCCACGGCGAACAGCAGCATGACCGGGTCCTGGGGCATGCCGGCGCCGACGGACACCATCAGCCCCACACCCAGGGCCGCGATGACCAGGGAGAAGCCCGCCACGATGGCGGTGACGGCGCCGAAGAGCGCCGCGCTGGGCACGCCGCCGGCCCGCATCCGCTTGAGCACGAGGGCCTCCCTGCGCGCGGTGAACACGTTCGAGGGGTGGCCCACACCGATGATCACGGCGATGCTGCCCATCATCCCGAGCGCGGAGAGCTCGTTGGAGGCCATGCCGCCAAAGACCTCCTCCCCCGGCGTGTTGAGCGGTACGGCGATCAGGAACAGCGCCATGGCCAGGAACAGCCAGGCGGTCTTGTAGCGCATGAAGAGGGTGAACTCCATGCGGGTCAGGCGCAGCGTCTGCCGCAGGGCCCCCATGGTGGGCCGGGGCGCGGTCCGGGTGGTCGCGATGGTCATGGTGGCGTTCTCCTCGGGGGTCAGTTCTGGTTCAGGTCGCCGGCGACGCGGAGGAAGACGTCCTCCAGGGAGGCGCCGCGCACGTGGAGGTGCTGCAGGGAGGTCCCGTGCTCCCCGGCCCAGGCCAGGAGCTCGGCGACCGCCGCGGAGGCGCGGCCGGCGATGTCGGGGCCCGAGACGGTGTAGGCGGCCCACAGGGCCTGGTCGCGGGTCTCCACGGCGACCGAGGTGTCGGCCGGCCGGGGCAGGTCCGCGATACCCACGTCCTCGGGCATCCGGAAGCCGATCCGGTCGCCCCAGTCGGCGAGGACGCCCTGCAGCGTGCCCTCGACCCGGATCTCGCCCCTGTGCATGATGGCCAGCCGGTCGGCGAGGCGCTCGGCCTCCTCCAGGTAGTGCGTGGTGAGCAGGATCGCGGTGCCCTGCTCCTTGAGGTCGCGGAGGAGCCGCCAGATCTCGTGGCGCCCCTCGGGGTCCATGCCGGTGGTGGGCTCGTCGAGGTAGAGCACCTCGGGCCGGGTGACCAGCGCGCAGGCCAGGGCCAGGCGGCGCTTCTGCCCGCCGGAGAGTTGGCGGACCGCGACGGAGCGCTTGTCGGTCAGGCCGACGAGTTCCATCACCTCGGCCGGGTCGCGGGGGTCGGCGGCCAGGTCGCGGGAGAGCACGACGGTCTCGGCGACGGTGAGGTCGTCGAGGAGCCCGTCGCCCTGGAGGACGGCGTTGGTGCGGCCCCGCAGCGCGGCGGGCTGGCCGTAGGGGTCGTGGCCGAAGACGCGGACGGTGCCGGAGGTGGCGCGTCTCAGGCCCTCCAGGACGTCGACGGTGGTGGTCTTGCCGGCGCCGTTGGTGCCCAGGAGGGCGAACAGCTCGCCGGGGCGGATGTCGAAGGACACGCCCCGGACCGCCTCGAAGTCGCCGTAGCTCTGCCTGAGGTCGCGCACGGTCACCACGGGCTCGGCCGCGGCGGGGGGTGTACCGGGGGATTCGGTGCTGGTCGTCGTCATGGATCCAGGTTCGCGGAATCCCGCTTCCCGCGGCAGACACCGCTGTCACCGGCTGCTCATGAGAGACGCAGTTCCCGGGACCTGACAGATGTCATACGCGGGCGCCGTCAGCCGCGGTGCGGCCCCCCGGCGGTGACAGCGGCCACCGCCGCGTCCACGGCGGCCCTCAGGCCGTCCAACGAGGCGTCCCGGGGAAGGCGGACAGCACTGAGCCAGATCCCGTCCACAAGGACCATCAGGAGTTCGACGAGGGCGTCCAGGTCCTGCCCCGGCGCCAGTTCGCCTTCCTCCTCGGCCCAGCCGACCGCGGCGCGGAGCGCCTCGCGGGACCGGGCGTCGAGTTCGGCGAGGACGTCGGCGAAGCCGGGGTCCACCGCGGCGCGCGCGTAGAACGCGGACCAGACGCGGGTCTCGGCCAGACGCTGCTCGTCGGTGGGCAGCAGGTCTAGGAGGGCCGTCCTCAGCCCGTCGGCGAAGGAAAGCCTCCCCGGGCCGACGCGCACTTCCGAGAAGCGCCGTTCGACGCCGGCCAGCGCCTCCCGCAGCGCGAAGTGGAGCAGCGCGTCCTTGGTGCCGAAGTCCCGCTGGACGGCGCCGGCGGACAGCCCCGCCTCGGCCGCAACGGTGCGGATGCTGACGTTGTCCAGCCCTTCCCGAGCAGCGATCCGGTGAAGCGCAGCGGCCACTTGGCGGCGGCGTTCGTCCTTGTCCACGTACCTGGGCACGAGCACATTCTGGCACAGGACCCATGATGATACAGTCGTATCGATACAAGTGTATCGATTGGAGGAGGCATGAACCCGCACCCATCACATCCCGCCGGAAAGCGCCTGGCCGCGGTCGGGCGCCGGTGCGCCACCGCACTCACGTTCGCGACAGCCCTCACCGGAGCGGGCGCCACCGCACTCGTCCTGCTCCCTCCGGTCTCCTGGAGCGCCTGGCAGTACGCACTCCTGGCGCTGGAGTTCAGCCTGCTGTTCGCCGCCCTGGCCGCGGTCGGACTGTCGGCGTCCCTCCTCGCGCGGGGGCCTGCCAGGGTGATCGCCGCCGCGGCCAACGGAGCCGTGCTGGTCGCCGCGCTCGTCCCGCCCGCCGCGATCTGGTCCACGGCACGGGACGAGGGCATCCCGCTCGACCTCGGCGCCTACACCGCCGGACTCTCCACCAGCACCGACCGGGAGCCCGAGACACACGTCTACCTGCGGACCGGGGACTCCCCGGTCGGCGACCCCGACACCCCCGAGGACCTGGTTCTGGACGTATGGAGGCCCGCGGAGCACACCGACAGGGACCTGCTGCCGATCGTGGTGAACGTGCACGGGGGCGCCGAGGACCTGCCGCAGAGCCTTCTCCCCCGCTGGGACACCTGGATCGCCGACCGCGGCTACGTCGTCTTCGACGCGGACTACCGCCACTTCCCCGACGGCGACTGGTCGGTGCCGGTGTCCGACGTCAAGTGCGCGATCGGCTGGGCCCGCGCGCACGCCGAGGAGCACGGAGCCGACCCGGACCGGGTCGCTGTCACCGGGCAGTCGGCCGGCGGCCTTCTCGCCCTCCTCGCCGCGTACACCACGGACGAGGAGATCGCGCCGAGCTGCGAGGGCGACAGCGGCGTCGACGCCGCCGTTGCCTGGTACTCGGCATCCGACGGGACCGCGTCCGCACCTGAGGTCCCGTGGCGGCAACGCCTCTCCCCCCTCGGTGAGGAGCTGCACGAGAGCAGCGTGCAGATGATGGGCGGCACCGTGGAGGAGCTTCCCGAGGAGTACGCGCTGGCTTCGCCCCTCGAGCACGTCTCTCCCGACACCCCTCCGACCCTGCTGGTCATGCCCGGCCACGACCTGTTCCTGGACCCGGAGGACAACCGCCGGTTCGCCGCTCGCCTCGACGAGGCGGGAGTCCCCCACGAGCACCTGGAGATCCCCTGGGCGGAGCACATGTTCGACCTCAACTGGGGCGGATTCGCCAGCCAGGTCACCCGGCACGAGCTGGAGGAGTTCCTCGGTGAGCACCTCGCCCCCTGAGCGCGGAAGAGCAGGACCGGAAAAGCGGAGGGGGCCGGGGCGACCTCGCGGTCGTCCCGGCCCCCTGGGAGCACCGGCCCCCGGCCGTCAGGCGGAGGTGGTCTCCTGCGCCTTCTCGCCCCGGACGGAGCGGAGCAGCAGCTGGGAGACGTCCACGACCTCCAGCGACTCCTTGGCCTCGCCCTGCGACTTCTTCTCGTTGATGGCGTCGCCGAGCATGACCTGGCAGAACGGGCACGCGGTGGAGACGGTGTCGGGGTTGGTGGTCAGCGCCTCGTCCACACGCTCGGTGTTGATGCGCTTGCCGATCCGCTCCTCCATCCACATGCGGGCGCCGCCGGCGCCGCAGCAGAAGCCCCGCTCCTTGTGGCGGTGCATCTCCTGGGTCTTGACCCCGGGGACCTTGGCCATGATGTCGCGCGGCGGCGTGTACACCTTGTTGTGGCGGCCCAGGAAGCAGGGGTCGTGGTAGGTGATGTTCTCGTTGACGGACTCGACCGGGGTCAGCCTGCCCTCGTCCACGAGCTTGGCCAGCAGCTGGCTGTGGTGGATCACCTCGTAGGTGCCGCCCAGCTGCGGGTACTCGTTGGCCAGGGTGTTGAAGCAGTGCGGGCAGCTGGCCACGATCTTGGTGACGCCGGCCTCGTTGAGGGTCTCGACGTTCTGCTGGGCGAGCATCTGGAAGACGTACTCCATGCCCAGGCGGCGCGCGGGGTCACCGGTGCAGGCCTCCATGCCGCCGAGGACGGCGAACTTGACGCCCGCGATGTCCAGCAGCTCGGCGATGGCCTTGGTGGTCTTCTTGGCGCGGTCCTCCAGGGCTCCGGCGCAGCCGACCCAGAAGAGGTACTCGGTGTCCTCGGGGAGCTTGTCGTCCACGACCTGGACCTCGACAGGGTTCTCCTGCTCGGCCAGCTCCTGGATCCAGTCCATCCTCTTGTCCTCGGACATGCCCCACGGGTTGGCCTTGTTCTCGAGGTTCTTGAGGAGGGTGTTGGCCTCGGACGGGAAGTTGGACTCGACCATCACCTGGTAGCGGCGCATGTCGAGGATGTGGTCGATGTGCTCGATGTCGACCGGGCACTGCTCGACGCAGGCACCGCAGTTGGTGCAGGCCCACAGCTCGTCCGGGTGGATGACACCGCCTTCCTCCTCGGTGCCGACCAGCGGCTTCTCCAGGAGGGCGAGCACGTCCACACCGGCGTGGCTCTCGTCGGGCTTCTCCGCGAGCGTCTCCGCGGTGATGCCGTCGAGCAGGTACGGGGCCTTCTCGTAGGCGTGCCGCTGCAGGTCGAGGATGACCTTCTTGGGCGAGAGCGGCTTTCCGGTGTTCCAGGCGGGGCACTGCGACTGGCAGCGGCCGCACTCGGTGCAGGTGGTGAAGTCGAGGAGACCCTTCCAGGTGAAGTCCTCGATCTTCCCGGCGCCGAACGGGTCCTCGTCCGGGTCGGCCTCCTCGAAGTCGAGGGGCTTGGTCCCGGTCTTGTCCATCATCTGCTTGGCGGCACCCAGCGTCGGGGAGCCGTCGGCGTTGCGCTTGAAGTAGATGTTGACCGGGGCGAGGAAGCGGTGCCAGCCGATGCCCATCGTCAGCATGCGGGCGATGACGACGAAGAACAGGTAGCTGATGATCAGCTTGAACGCGGCGACCAGGGCGATGCCGGGCTCGGCGATCGCGGGGTCACCGGGCAGGATCGAGCCGAGGGCGGTGGAGATCGGGGTCGCCCAGGCGGGGAACGGGAAGTCGCCCATGGCGGCCTTGAACCCGCGGATCACGAAGATCGAGATCAGCAGGGCCCACAGGTAGGCCTCGACGTAGTAGGCCGTCCAGGTCTTGGAGTTGTAGAACCTGGAGTCGCGCCCCAGGCGGTGCGGCCCCTTGATCAGGCGGTAGATCGTCAGGCCGATGATGCTCGCCAGGCTCAGCCCGGCGATGACCTCGATGGCCAGGCCGTAGATCGTCCAGTCGTGGATGATCGGCAGCTTGAAGTGCGGGTAGAAGACCTCGCCCTGCGCCTCCACCACCGTGAAGAACAGCAGGGGGAAGGAGACCATCACGAACCAGTGGGCGATACCGACCCACGGCCGCTTGAGCATCCGTCCGTGCCCGAGGATCTCGATGAGCGTCATCGTGAAGCGCTGCCCGAACGGGCCCTTGCGCTCCGGCTCCACCGCTCGGCCGACACCCACGGTTCGCACGATCTGGCGAATCGCCAGTCCGAACATGGTGAACGCGACCACGGCGAAGACCGAGGTGATGATGCCCAGTGTCAGGTACAACATCGTCCGTGGCCTCCCATCCTGCTTCGTCGTCCGGTGCGCCACACACCGGCGGTCGAATCTATGTTACTAGCGAGTAATCACTGCGGAGTCAACAGCGCCGGCGGGGCGCTGACCGCCTCTGATTCACGCTAGTTCGCCCCCGGACCCAAAGATCACGCGGGTACACCCCTATCCCCCCTCCGAGCAGCCCCCGAGGCGCGGAACATCACTCTCGGCACTCGATCGCATGCGGAGAGCGGCGAAAAGCCGATCCTCCGCGCGCCCGCGCCGGAAGAACTGGTGAGTGCACCGATCCCGAACCGGGCGGGCGCCGATGTGTCGTGCATCACTCTTCACCCCGACACCCCTCCACCCGATCCCCCGGTGTTCGCCGGGGGTACCCCCGGGCAGGGGTCAAGGATCCCCCCGGGTTTCCCCGGAGTTCGGCCGTGTTTCCGGTAGAACCGGCCCGCCCGGGAACATCCTCGCGTGGCCGACCGTTGTCAGGTCGTAGAAATTAACTTGAGCCGGGTCGACTCAACTGACTTGACAGAGCTCAAGGGGCGAAGCAAAATTACGTCAGGAAGACTCAACTTCGACGGAGGAATCAACCATGGCACGTGCGGTCGGAATCGACCTCGGTACGACGAACTCCTGTGTCGCGGTCCTGGAGGGCGGCGAGCCCACGGTCATCGCCAACGCCGAGGGCTCCCGCACCACCCCGTCCGTCGTCGCCTTCGCCAAGAACGGCGAGGTCCTCGTGGGTGAGGTGGCCAAGCGTCAGGCCGTCACCAACGTCGACCGGACCATCCGCTCGGTCAAGCGCCACATCGGCACCGACTGGTCGGTGAAGATCGATGACAAGACCTTCAACCCCCAGCAGATCAGCGCCTTCGTGCTCCAGAAGCTCAAGCGCGACGCCGAGGCCTACCTGGGCGAGGACGTGACCGACGCCGTCATCACCGTCCCGGCCTACTTCAGCGACTCCCAGCGCCAGGCCACCAAGGAGGCCGGCACCATCGCGGGCCTCAACGTCCTGCGCATCATCAACGAGCCCACCTCCGCCGCGCTCGCCTACCACCTGGAGAAGGAGGACGAGGCGACCATCCTGGTCTACGACCTGGGCGGCGGTACCTTCGACGTCTCCCTGCTCGAGGTCGGCGACGGCGTCGTCGAGGTCAAGGCCACCAACGGCGACAACCACCTGGGCGGCGACGACTGGGACCAGGCCGTCGTGGACTGGCTCGTCGAGAAGTTCAAGAACGCCAACGGCGTCGACCTCTCCAAGGACAAGATGGCGCTGCAGCGCCTGCGCGAGGCCGCGGAGAAGGCCAAGATCGAGCTGTCCAGCTCCAGCGAGGCCGCGATCAACCTGCCCTACATCACCGCCTCGGCGGAGGGCCCGCTGCACCTGGACGAGAAGCTCACCCGGGCCGAGTTCCAGCGCCTGACCGCCGACCTCCTCGAGCGGACCAAGGTCCCCTTCCAGCAGGTGATCAAGGACGCGGGCATCAGCCTCCAGGACATCCACCACATCGTCCTGGTCGGCGGCTCCACCCGCATGCCCGCCGTGGTCGACCTGGTCAAGGAGATGACCGGCAAGGAGCCCAACAAGGGCGTCAACCCCGACGAGGTCGTCGCCATCGGCGCCTCGCTCCAGGCCGGCGTGCTCAAGGGCGAGGTCAAGGACGTCCTGCTGCTGGACGTCACCCCGCTGTCGCTGGGCATCGAGACCAAGGGCGGCGTGTTCACCAAGCTCATCGAGCGCAACACGACCATCCCGACCAAGCGCTCGGAGATCTTCACGACGGCCGACGACAACCAGCCGTCCGTGCAGATCCAGGTGTACCAGGGCGAGCGCGACATCGCGCAGTACAACAAGAAGCTGGGTGTCTTCGACCTGACCGGTCTGCCCCCGGCGCCGCGCGGCGTGCCGCAGATCGAGGTCACCTTCGACATCGACGCCAACGGCATCGTCAGCGTCACCGCCAAGGACCTGGGCACCGGCAAGGAGCAGTCCGTCACCATCTCCGGCGGTTCGGCGATGTCCAAGGACGACATCGACCGGATGGTCCGCGAGGCGGAGCAGTACGCGGAGGAGGACCGCAAGCGCCGCGAGGAGGCCGAGGTCCGCAACAACGCCGAGTCCCTCGTCTACCAGACCGAGAAGGTCATCAAGGACAACGAGGACAAGGTCCCCGCGGACGTGCGCTCCGAGACCGAGGCCGCGGTCGCCGAGCTGAAGACGGCCCTGGAGGGCTCCGACATCGAGGCGATCCGCACCGCCAGCGAGAAGGTCGCCCTGGCCAGCCAGAAGATCGGTTCGGCCATCTACAGCCAGAGCCAGCAGGGTGCCGAGGGCCAGGCTGCCTCCGACTCGGCCGACGACGCGGACGTCGTGGACGCCGAGATCGTCGACGAGGACGACAACAAGGGCAAGCAGTCCTGACCCGAGGCCGAGTCGAGGAGAGGAGGGCGCTTCCCGATGGCGCTGTCTGACAGCACGAACGGTACCGGCGAGGGCGACGAGCGCAAGGGTCCGGTGATCCGCGACAACCGCCGCATCGACCCCGAGACCGGCGAGGTCCGGGAGCCGAAGGCCGAGGCCGACGAGGCCCCGGACACCGAGGAGGCCGAGGAGGTCGAGGCCGAGGAGGTGGAGATCGAGGTTCCGGACACCCCCGAGCAGGTGGTGTCGGAGGCGATCAACGCCGACGAGAGGGTTGTCGAGCTCACCAACGACATCAAGCGGGTGCAGGCCGAGTACGCCAACTACCGCAAGCGCGTCGAGCGCGACCGGGTGGCCGTACGCGAGCTCGCCACCGCCCAGGTCCTGGGTGAACTCCTGCCGATCCTGGACGACATCGGCCGGGCCCGCGAGCACGAGGAGCTCAACGGCGGGTTCAAGGCGGTGGGTGAGGCCCTGGAGGCCCTCTCCACCAAGCTGGGCCTGGAGCGCTACGGGGACAAGGGGGACGACTTCGACCCCAACATCCACGAAGCGCTCACCATGGTCCCGATGCCGGGCATCTCCACCCAGTCGGTGGTGGAGGTCTTCCAGCCGGGGTACCGGATGGGGGAGCGGATCCTCCGCCCGGCCCGAGTGGTCGTCGGCGACCCCGTGGAGGGTGCGGAGGAGACCGGGACCGAGGCGTCCGCCGACGAGGCGGACGAGGCCGGCACCGGCGACGACAAGTAGCGGCCACCGGCCGCGAGGGGTCCGGCCGCGACCGCCGACAGCGGGCGCGGCCGGACCCGGCAGCGGCCCCGGCCCCTCGCGGGCCCGGGGCCGCGTGAAAACATCGGACACCACCGGCACCAGCGGGAGAAGGCACCAGTCGATGAGCACGAAGGACTACCTGGAGAAGGACTACTACAAGGTCCTGGGTGTCTCGAAGACCGCCTCGAAGGACGAGATCAAGCAGTCCTACCGCAAGCTGGCCCGGGAGAACCACCCCGACGCCAACACCGGCGACCCCAAGGCCGAGGAGCGCTTCAAGGAGATCTCCGAGGCCTACAACGTCCTGTCGGACGACAAGCGCCGCAAGGAGTACGACGACGCGCGCTCCCTGTTCGGCGGCGCCTACCGGCCGGGCGGCGCCTCCGGCGCGGGCGGCTTCGACATGAGCGACCTGTTCGGCCAGAGCGGCGGTACCGGCACCTCCGGCGGGGAGCGGCTCAGCGACCTGTTCGGCGGCCTCTTCGGCAGCCGGGGCCGCGGCACGGGGACGACCCGCAGCCGGCGGGGCGCCGACGTCGAGACCGAGACCACCCTGACCTTCCGCGAGGCCGCGGAGGGGGCCACCCGCTCCTTCCAGCTGGCCAGCGAGGCGCCGTGCCCCACCTGCAAGGGCACCGGCGCCAAGGCGGGCACCGCTCCCAGGATGTGCCCCCGGTGCTCGGGCACCGGACACGAGAACACCAACCTCGGCGGCTTCTCCCTCTCCGAGCCGTGCAGCGAGTGCAAGGGCCGCGGCCTGGTCGTGGACGACCCCTGCACCGACTGCAAGGGCAGCGGACGCGGCAAGAGCACCCGGACCGTTCAGACCCGGATCCCCGGCGGTGTGTCCGAGGGGCAGAAGATCCGCCTCAAGGGCAAGGGCGCGCCCGGGGAGAACGGCGGCCCGGCCGGAGACCTCTACGTCGTCGTCCATGTCAAGGAGCACCCGCTGTTCGGCAGAAGCGGCGACAACATCACGGTCACCGTCCCGGTGACCGTTCCCGAGGCCGCGCTCGGCGCCGACGTGCGCATTCCGACGCTCAGCGGTTTCCCGGTGACGGTGAAGGTCCCCCCGGGCACCCGCAACGGCCACAAGCTCCGGGTCCGCGGCAAGGGCGCGACCCGCAAGGACGGCACCACCGGCGACATGATCGTCACCCTGGAGATCGCGGTGCCGGAGAATCTCAGCAGCGACGCCCGCGAGGCTCTGGAGAAGTTCCGCGCGGCGACGTCCGACTACGACCCGCGTGACGGGCTCGAAACGCGGGCGAAGGGTGTGTGAGACAGGTGAACGGCTCCTTCGGTCCTGATGCCCCGGTCTACGTGATCTCGGTGGCCGCCGAGCTGGCGGGGATGCACCCGCAGACCCTGCGCCAGTACGACCGGCTGGGCATCGTCTCCCCCGGGAGGACGTCCGGCCGGGGGCGGCGCTACTCCATGCGCGACATCCAGATGCTGCGCCAGGTGCAGCGGTTGTCGCAGGAGGAGGGCATCAACCTGGCCGGGATCAAGCGGATCCTGGAGCTGGAGGACGAGGTGGAGCAGCTGCGCGAGCAGGTCTTCCACCTGGCGAACGAGCTGGAGGCCGCACGCCGGGCGGTGACGCGCCGGACCCGGGCGCCGGAGGCGTCCCCGGTCCGGGGAGAGCTGGTCCGCCGCACCCGCGTGACGGTCTTCGACACCGCCGAGATCCCCCCGCCGGGCCAGGAGGACAGGGGCGGCCCCGAGGGAAACCGCGGCCACCGCGGCTGACCCCGGGCACGCAGCGAAAGCGCGGCGCGTCCGGCCCCATCTCATGACTCTGAGTTGCACCCTTTGTGAAAGGAGTCGCCTCACATGGACTACAAGCTCACCCGGAAGAGCCAGGAGGCCCTGTCGGTGGCCATCCGCCGCGCCACCGCGGACGGCAGCCCGCAGACCGAGCCCCTGCACCTCCTGTCCGCCCTCCTGGACCAGGCCGAGGGCATCACCCGGCCGCTGCTCAAGGAGATCGGCGCCAACCCCGACAGCCTCAAGGACAAGGTCGAGGCGGGCATCGCCGCGCTTCCCAAGGTCTCCGGTTCGACGGTCAGCTCTCCCAGCTCCTCGCGCCAGCTCATCGTCTCGATCAACACGGCGGCGCAGCGCGCCCAGCAGATGGAGGACGAGTACGTCTCCACCGAGCACCTGCTCGTGGGCCTGGCCGCCGACGGCGGCGAGGCCGCCCGTCTGCTGAAGGACGCCGGTGCGACCCCCGACGCTCTCCTGGAGGCGTTCGGGCGGGTGCGCGGCAAGGGCCGGGTGACCTCGGAGAGCCCCGAGGACACCTTCAAGGCGCTGGAGAAGTTCGGCGTCGACCTCACCCAGCGCGCCCGCGAGGGCAAGGTCGACCCGGTGATCGGCCGCGACAGCGAGATCCGGCGCGTCGTCCAGGTCCTGAGCCGGCGCACCAAGAACAACCCCGTGCTCATCGGTGAACCCGGCGTGGGCAAGACCGCGGTCGTCGAGGGCCTGGCCCAGCGCATCGTGGCCGGCGACGTGCCGCAGTCGCTCCTGGGCAAGCGCCTGGTGAGCCTGGACCTGTCGGCGATGGTGGCCGGCGCCAAGTACCGGGGCGAGTTCGAGGAGCGGCTCAAGGCGGTCCTGCAGGAGATCAAGGACTCCGAGGGCCAGGTCATCACGTTCATCGACGAGCTGCACACCATGGTCGGCGCCGGCGCGGCCGAGGGCGCCATGGACGCGGGCAACATGCTCAAGCCCATGCTGGCCCGCGGTGAGCTGCGCATGGTCGGCGCCACCACCCTGGACGAGTACCGGGAGCGGATCGAGAAGGACCCGGCCCTGGAGCGCCGCTTCCAGCAAGTGATGGTGGGCGAGCCCTCGGCCACCGACACGATCGCGATCCTGCGCGGCCTCAAGGGCCGCTACGAGGCGCACCACAAGGTGCAGATCGCTGACGCCGCGCTGGTGGCGGCCGCGACCCTGTCCGACCGCTACATCACCGCGCGCTTCCTGCCGGACAAGGCCATCGACCTCATCGACGAGGCGGCCTCCCGGCTGCGCATGGAGATCGACTCCAGCCCGGTGGAGATCGACGAGCTCCAGCGCACCGTCGACCGCCTGAAGATGGAGGAGATGGCGCTGGCCAAGGAGTCGGACCCGGCCAGCGTCCAGAGGCTGGAGCGGCTGCGCGCCGACCTGGCCGACCGGCAGGAGCAGCTCAACGGGCTCATCGCCCGGTGGGAGCAGGAGAAGGCGGGCCTGAACCGGGTCGGTGAGCTCAAGGGGCAGCTGGACGAGCTGCGCACCCGGGCGGAGCTGGCCCAGCGCGAGGGCGACTTCGACGAGGCCTCCCGGCTGATGTACGGGGACATCCCGCAGCTGGAGCGCCAGATCGAGGAGGCGACCAAGGCCGAGGAGGAGGCCACCGGGCGCGAGGACACGATGGTCAAGGACGAGGTGGGCGCCGACGAGGTCGCCGACGTCGTCTCGGCGTGGACCGGCATCCCGGTGGGCCGCCTGATGGAGGGGGAGACCTCCAAGCTGCTGCGCATGGAGGACGAGCTGGGCCGCCGCCTCATCGGCCAGAAGGACGCGGTGACGGCGGTGTCCGACGCGGTGCGCCGCGCCCGGGCGGGCATCTCCGACCCGGACCGCCCCACGGGTTCCTTCCTCTTCCTGGGCCCGACCGGTGTGGGCAAGACCGAGCTGGCCAAGGCGCTGGCGGAGTTCCTGTTCGACGACGAGCGCGCGATCGTGCGCATCGACATGAGCGAGTACTCCGAGAAGCACTCGGTGTCGCGCCTGGTCGGCGCGCCTCCCGGGTACGTCGGCTACGAGGAGGGCGGCCAGCTGACCGAGGCGGTGCGCCGCCGCCCGTACACCGTGGTGCTGCTGGACGAGGTGGAGAAGGCCCACCTGGAGGTCTTCGACACCCTGCTCCAGGTGCTCGACGACGGCCGCCTGACCGACGGTCAGGGCCGCCAGGTCGACTTCCGCAACACGATCCTCATCCTCACCTCCAACCTGGGCTCGCAGTTCCTCGTGGACCAGACCCTGGAGGAGTCGGCGCGCCGCGACCGCGTGATGGACGTGGTCCGGGCGACGTTCAAGCCGGAATTCCTCAACCGGCTCGACGACGTCATCATGTTCGACGCTCTGTCCATCGAGAACCTGACGGAGATCGTGGACCTCCAGGTGGACAGGCTGGCCCGCCGCCTGGCCGACCGGCAGCTCTCGCTCGAGGTGACCCCGGGCGCCCGCGACTGGCTGGCGATGTCCGGCTACGACCCCAACTACGGGGCCCGGCCGCTGCGCCGCCTGGTGCAGTCCTCCATCGGCGACCCGCTGGCGCGCGAGCTGCTGTCGGGCGGGCTGACCGAGGGGGACACGGTGGTGGTGGACGTCGGCGACAACGCCGACAGGCTCACCGTCTCGGCGAAGAAGGCGGAGGAGCCGGCCGGCTGACCGGCAGAATGCGCGAAGGGCCGTCCCGGAAGGGGCGGCCCTCGCGTGTACGTACAGTTCCCGGTCGTCCGCAACCGGCCAGAACCCACTACGGCCGACACAGTGGCCGTCCGTACCCGAACAGGTGTGAAGCCCGTGTGAGCGCGGAGAGCAGACGATGGTCCTTCCCGATGACGAAAGGACCACCATGTCTTCCCGAAAGCTCGCAGTCGCCTCCGCACTGGTCTTCGGCAGCCTCGCCCTCGGCCAGGCCCCGGCCGCGGCGGCCCCTCATGAGAGCACCGCCGTCTCCGAGCACGCTGCTTCCGCGTCCGCCGACTCCCGCTCCTCCAACGGGCTCATCGGGCCCCCGCAGCTGTGCCAGATCTGGCTGGGCATCTGTCCCTATCCGGTCCCCTGATCCGCAGGGCCACTCCCGAACCGGAAGTGGGTGCCATCAGCAACGATCACACGACCGCGGCGATTCGGCAGAAACCCTGCACACAGCAGCGGAGTCCGCTGGAGGACCAGAGGATCCCACGTCTTCGGCCTTCAGCGGACCCTGCTGCGTGACTGGCCCGTCCCTACCCTTTCCCGCCTTCGCCGACCTCGCTGCCGAGCTCACCGTGGTGGACGGCGGCGCTCCTCTGAAAGCACCTCCATGGCTTTATCGGCATGCTGTCGTGCACCCGGCAAGAGGTCTTTGAGATGTTCTGTCCCGAGAGGCTTCCCCAGCCCCACAGTGGGGAATCCCTTTTCCTGACAGCGTGTGTCTTTGTGTGATGCCCGTGTGAAGAACCCTCACCACACCGGGCCTCAACACCATGTACGCACACCCCCCGACATCGGAAGGCACATCTGCATGCCCACCAAGCAGTGGCACCGTTCGAACTCCGTCCTGGGTATCGTCCTCGCGATTCTGGCCGTCTTCGCCGGCTTTTCCATCGTTGCCCTCGACGGTCCTCTGCGTATCGCCCTGGCCGTTGTACTCCTCGTCGGCGTCGTCGCAGTCGTCGCGCGCATGGGCCAGAACCGCAAGACCGCTTGACACATCACGGCATCCCGTAGGAGAGGGGCCGACGGATCGTCCGTCGGCCCCTCTCCTGTATGTCATCCGGGTACTCACACAACCGCTTCCAGCCCTGCCAACCAGGAGCGGCTCAAAGACGCGGAAATCCTGTCCTTGCCCCTGCGCACCAACTCCTCGCTCAGCTCGGGATGCTTGACCACCCTGTCCGCCGCCTCGATCAGGGCGAGGTCGTCGCTGTCGATCGCGGTGCGGGCGATCCGCTGCTCCACGTGATCACGGGTCTGGGCCGCAAAAGGGCTGTAGCTCTTGCTGAGAAACGGTCCCCTGTAAAGACTCAGCGCCCGGGCGAGCTCCCCCTCCTCCTCACCGTCTCGGCGAAGAAGGCCGAGGGGCCCCGGTGGCCTGAACCGGACACGAGCGCGGAAGGGCCGTCTCCCCGCGGGGGAGGCGGCCCTTTCGCCGCGTCCGCGACCGACCGGTCGGCGCTCAGACCGGAACTACCTGTACGGCGCTGTCGAGGCCGGCGAAGTCGTCGGCGTTGCGTGTGTACAGGGGCAGTCCGTGCAGTGAGGCCACAGCGGCAATCATCAGATCCAGGCGGCGCGGCTTCGGGTTGCGGTTCGCCGCGAGGGTGAGGGCGACCAGCGTTCCGTAACGGGCCGCTGCCTCGCCCCCGAAGGGCAGGGGGGAGAAGTCCCTCACCGCGGCCTGGAGCTTCTCCATGCGTCGAGCCCTGCCCACCGGGTCCTTTGCCATCGCCACGCCCTGGTGGAGCTCAGCCATCGTGATGGAGGTGATGTCGGGAAATCTGGGAAGTCCAGCCGGATCGATCTCGCCGAGGTCGATGAAGACACACGTGTCGAGGACGCCTCGGTCAGGCCGCTCAGCCACGTTCGTCGTCCCCGACCCGGTCCTCGCCACCGAAGAACTCGTCGGCTTCCTCACGCATCTGTGCGGAATCCACCCGGGGGAGCCTGCGGTGACGCTCCACGAGTTCCTCTGCGCTGAGGCGCCGGCGGCGTGCGACAGGGCTGACCTGGGCCACCTCGACCCCGTTGCGGGTCACGTAGAAGCTCTCGCCCGCTTCCACCTGGTCCATGACGGAGGCCGCGTTGTTGCGGAACTCGCGCTGGGTGATGGTCTTCATACTCTGATTGTAGCTTTCCGTGTCCCACGGTGCTACATGCCTTCTCTCGGAGCTACCGGGACACCACGTGAGCGCGATCGCCTCTCCAGGGCGGAGGCGCCAGGAGGAGCAGCCTGGTGCCGCTGGTCGCGCTGTCGGGCGCCCACCGCCTGCACCTGGATGTCCTCTCCGAGGAGTCGTCGGTCGAGCTGATCCGCCATGTCGCCGCCCCGGAGGCGGTGGCCGCGATGCAGGCCGCCTGCGCCGACATCGCGCACCGCTGCGGCAGACTGCCATTCACCCTGCGCATGGCAGCCGCCCGTCTGCGTGCCTGCTGACCTACCGTGCGCCGGCCAGCAGCCGCTCCTCCGCACCCTCGGGCAGGCCCGGTACGGGGCGGTCGGAGCGCTGCGGGGCAGTGCCACCGAGAGAGGTCAGCCACTCCCAGGTGTCGGCGACGGTCTCGGCGACGGGACGGCAGCGCAGGCCGGCGGCCAGTGCGCGCGAGACGTCGCTGCCGTGCATCGCGTCGTGCGCCTCGCCCGGCGGCACCCACACCGGCAGCTGCGTCCACGGTTCCACCCCGGCCGCGGCGACCTGTTCGGGGGTGATCCACACGGGTTCGGCACCCGAGCCGGTGACCTCGGTGCAGGCGGTGATCAGGTCTCCCATGGTGGCGTGCCCCACCGGGCTCACCAGGTTGTACGGCCCCGACAGCCCGGACGCGGCGGCGTCCAAGGTCCAGGCGGCCAGGTCGCGGGCGTCCACGTACTGGATCGGCAGGTCGGCGGGGCCGGGTGCCGGGAAGGGCCCGCCCCGGGCGATCCGACCCAGCCACCAGGGCAGGCGGCCGACGTTCTCGCGAGGGCCGAGGATCAGGCCCGCGCGGACCGCGAGGGCCCGGCTGCCGAAGGCCCCCTCGGCGGCCAGCTCACCCCCGCGCTTGTCCGCCGCGTAGTCGGTTCCGTCGGACTCGGGATCGGCGTCCACCGTCGGCCAGCTCTCGTCGGCTCCCAGCGGTGAGGGAAAGGTGTAGACGGAGCGGCTGGAGATGTAGGAGTGGTGGCCGACCCGGTCGGCCAGCAGCTGTGCGGCCGCCGCGACCGCGCAGGGAGCGGCCGACCAGGTGTCGACGACGGCGTCCCACTCACCCTTCTCCAGGGCGCGCAGGCCGTCCTGTGCCGTCCGGTCCCCGTGGAGCACGGCCGCCCCTTCCGGGGAGGGGCGGGTCCCCCGGTGGAACACCGTGACGTCCCACCCCCGCTCCAGCGCCTCCTCGGCCACGGCCCATCCGACGAAATCCGTACCACCCAGCACCAGAAGTCTCATGCCGGCAGTCTCCCCCGCCGGATTCCCGGCACGCCAGGGCATACTGCTGCCGGCAGAATCCGCGGCGGTTGCGGCATCTCGGCGCCCCGGGCCGCGCTTCGCATCGGGTCCCGCAACCGGGGCGTGTTCCCGGGGAGGCTTCGAACCGTCGGGGGCCGCCCCCTGCCCGGTGTCATCCGGCGGCCGCGGCGGCCTCGTCGGCGCGGCGGGTGAGCCGGCGCAGGGCCCCGGCGTTGAGGACCAGGGCCGCCAGGATCACCGCACCGGACGCGACGGGCACGTAGCTCAGCTCCACCCGGCCCAGGAGGCCGCCCAGCAGGGAACCGACCGGGGCGAGGCCGAAGCCGATGACCTGCATCACCGACATGACCCGGCCCAGGTGGGTGCCGGGGACGATGAGCTGCGCCGCGCCGATCATGACGACGTTGGACACCGTCATGGCGGCACCGAGCACCATCCAGGCCAGGGCCGCCACGTAGGCGTTGGGGACCAGGCCGAAGACCAGGCAGCACAGGCCCATGAGGCCGAAGGACACCAGCTCGGTGCGGAACCGGCCCAGCGCGCTCGTGATCGGCCCCACCAGCACGGACCCCGCGAGCGCGCCCACCGCGGAGGAGGCGAGGAACACGCCGTACAGGGCCTCGGGGACGCCGAGGTACTCCTGGACCAGGAGCACCAGGATGCCGGCCTGGGCCATGAAGGCCATGTTGACGAGGGCGCCGAACAGCACGGTCGGGCGGAGCACGCGGTCGGTGAACACGTGGGCGAGTCCGGCGCGCATCTCCGCCAGGACGGCGCCCATCGCGCCGGAGGAGGCGCCCTCGTCCGGTTCGCCGCCCGGACGGGCCCGCCGGACCGCCAGGGGCAGCCCGAGCAGGACGACCGCCCCCAGGACGTAGGCCCCGGCGTTGACCGCGAGGGGCAGCGCGGCGGCGACCACGAAGAGCAGGCCCGCGAGCGGGGCTCCCGCGAAGTCCTCCGTGACGGTCTTGCCGCCCACGAGGCGGCCGTTGGCCTTCTCCAGCCCCGAGGCCGGGACCAGGGCGGGCAGCATCGCACGGCCGGAGAGGTCGTAGAAGACCTCGCACGTCATGACAGTGAACATCACGGCGTACAGGGCCCAGATCGAGGCGTTCCCGGTCGCGACGAGGACCGCGAGGGCGGCGACGGCCCCGCCTCTGACGAAGTTCGCGACGACCATGATCCTGCCCCGGTCCAGGCGGTCCACGAACACCCCGGCGAACAGGCCCAGGAGCAGCCACGGCAGGAAGCGGGCCACCATGAGGCCCGAGACCAGGATGGGGTCGTTGGTCAGCATCGCGGCGACCATGGGCAGCACGGTCAGCATGATGCCGTCGGCGAGGTTGCTCAGCAGGCTTCCCGACCAGAAGCGGGAGAAGTCCTTTCCCAGGGCGTTCGGTTTCTCCGTCGGTACAGCGGTGGTCACGGTTGCTCCTCGGGGGGTCGGAGGTGGGGGTCAGAGGTGGGAGGAAAGGCCGGGGAACGCGGGCGGCATGTCGTCCGGGGCGACCACGACGCCGTCCTCGTCGGCGAACAGGAGCCGGCCGGGCCGGAGGACGGTGCCGCCGCAGACGACCGGCACACCGGTCTCGCCCGCCCCCAGGTGCGAGGGACGCCGGGGGTGGGTGCCCAGGGCGAGGACGCCGATGTCGACGTGTGCCAGCTGCCGGGTGTCCCGGACCGCGCCGTTGACCACGATGCCCGCCCAGCCGTTGCCGGCGGCGGTACGGGCCACGTTGTCCCCCACCAGGGCGGCGCCGAGTGAGCCGCCGCCGTCGACGAACAGGACGCGGCCGCGACCCGGCTCGGCGACGGCGGCCTTGACCAGGCCGTTGTCCTCGTGGCACCGGACGGTGGCGAGGGGTCCGTGGAACGCGGACCTGCCGCCGAAGCTGCGGAAGGGGGCGGAGCAGACCGCGAGGGCGCCGTGCTCGTCCATGAGATCCGCCGTGGCGATCATTGCGGGGGCGGTGGTGTCTGTCATCGGGGGTCTCCGGTGGTCGGTGCGAGGTCGGGGTGCTGGCCAGCAGCGGGCCGTCAGCGGGCCACGGCGTGCCGGGGGGCGGGGCGCCGGTCCCAGCGCATCCGCGTCCAGTGGGGGTCCAGGCCGCAGGGCTTCCGCACCAGGAGGGGGTCGTCCGCGAGGTCGGGGGCCCAGTGCCCCTGGTCGCGCAGCCAGTCCTCGGAGTAGACGGTGTCCTGGTACCGGTACCCGTCGTCGGGGAAGACGACGACGGTGGTCTCCTCCGGGGATCGGCGCGCGTGCCAGTCCGCGGCCAGGAGCGCGGCCCCGCTCGTCGGGCCGGCGAACACGCCGCGCTCGGCGAACAGGTGCCGTGTGGTGTGGAACGCGGCGGCGGCGCTCACCCAGTGGACCTCGTCGTAGGACCGGTGGACGACGTTGCCCGGGTAGAGGCTGTTGCCGAGGCCGCGCAGGGGGCGGGGGCCGTTCTCCAGGCCGAAGAGGACGCTGCCGGGGGTGTCCACACCGACCAGTTCCAGTTCCTCGCCGAACATGCGCAGCGCACCGGCGATGCCTCCGCTGGAGCCGCCGGAGCCCACGGGGCCGACGAGGCGGTCCACCCTTCCGACCGTGCCCGCGACGAGTTCGGCGACGGGGAGGTAGGAGGCGGGGTTTCCCGGGTTGTCGTACTGCCCCGGCACGAACACGCCGGGCTGCTCCCGGCGCAGCTCCTCCAGGCGGGCCAGCCGCGCCCCCTGGATACCGCCGGGGGCGTCGAAGTCGTCGACGATCTCCACCCGGGTCCCCAGCATCTCCAGCCGGACGCGCAGGGCCGGGTCGATCGCCGGGTCGCCCACGATGGTCAGCGGGTGGCCCCAGCGGCGGCAGACCATGGCCAGCCCCAGGGCGAAGGTCCCCGACGAGGTCTCCAGGACGGGCGTGCCCGGGGAGAGTCGGCCGTCGGCACGGGCCTGCTCGACCATGTGCTTGGCCGGCAGGATCTTCATCAGGCTGAAGACGACCGCGTAGAGGTTGGGACGGAGGCGCACGAAGCGGGGCATGGCCATTGCCTCGACCATGGAGTCGAAAAGGGGGGTCTGCTGTTTCACGGGGTGTCCTTCCCATGTCCGCGGGTGGTGAACCGCCAGCTGCTCGTCACGCCCAGCTCCCGGAGTCCGGCCTCGGCGGTGTCCAGCCGGTGCCCGAGCGCGGGGTCCGCGCAGTCGAACATCAGGCCGGCGATGTCGCCGCTGTGCGCCACCTGGAGGCCGACCGCGCCGCAGCGGACGGCCAGGGACTCCAGATCGGCGTAGCCCGGTACCGGCAGGTGGCGCTGGTTGATGCGGGCGCTCTCCCAGGCGACCGCGCCGACGCCGGCCGCGTCCTGTGCCGCCACGGCCTCGCGGAGCGACGTCCGCAGTTCGGCGAAGGCGGCGACCTCGGCGTCGCCGTAGACGGCGGGGCTCATCCCCAGGGTGGGGACGCCGGCCCCGTCCTGGCTCGTCCCGAACCCGAGGACGGCCAGAGGGGGAAGCGGGGCCGGGAGCCTCTCCACGACGAAGCCCGAGCGCTGCGCGAAGAGCACCGCGTGCTCCTCGAACATGAGGGAGTCCGAGGCCTTCTCGGAGGCGACGGCCAGTCTGGCGGTGACCTCGCCGTCCGCGACCCAGCCGCACGCGTCGTGGACGGCCCGGACCGTCGCGATGACGTCGCTGGTCGAGGAGCCGAAGCCGCGCGACAGCGGCGCCCCCGACTCGATGTAGAGGTGCCCGCCCGTGTAGGAGCGGCCCAGCACGGCGAGCGTCTCCGCCGCGGCCCGGAACGCCTTGGCCCGGTCCGCGGGCGCCACCGTGAGCACCGGCACCGGCGAGGGCTCGAACACCGCGTAGGAGCGGTAGAGGTCGCAGGGCAGGGTCACCAGTCCGCGTACGAGCTCGCCCCCGTGCTCGAACACGCCTTGCAGGATCTCTCCGTGGTGCGCGTCGCACGAGCCGAACCCGATGCCGCCGGCCCCCGGCCTCGCGCGCAGGCGAAGGGGCGCCTGCGCAGGTGAACTGGTGCCACCGGTCGTCCGGCCTTCCGATATCCGCATTCCCGTACCCCATCCGTGGCGCTCGCCGGTTTCCCGCCCTCCCGGTACCCGGGAGGGAGCGCACCGGCCGTGGAGCCGGCCGCCGGACCCGGGGCCGACCACGAAGAAGGCTACGGAGGGCTCCGGCCGGCGGCGGGTAGTTTCCTGCGGCAGCACACCGGCAGTCTCCGCACCGCTCCCGCGACGCACGCGAGCCCCGGACGGAGAGGGTCTCTCTCCGTGTCCGGGGCTCGCGTGGGGACGTACCGGTGCGGTGGTCCGGTCGGGGTTCGGCCGGCCGGTGGTGCCGGGGCGGCCGGGTGCGGGTGCGCGCGCTCGTGGCGCGCTCCGCCCGTGGTCGTTCTCCGTCAGCCGACCAGGCTCAGGGGCCTGATGTCGGTCCAGTTCTCCTCGATGTGGTCCAGGCACGCCTGGCGGGTGTCCTCGTCCTTCGCGACGGTCCAGCCGGCCGGGACGTCGGCGAACGACGGCCACAGCGAGTGCTGTCCCTCGTCGTTGACCAGGACACGGAAACGGCCTTCGCTGTCCTCGAACGGGTTCGTCATCTCAGCATCTCCTTCATCGCGCCGCTCTGCCCGGCGCGTCTCTCTGCCTTCAGGAGTCCGGCCAGCACACCGCCGATCTGCTCGATCGGCGACGGCTCCGCCATCTGTCCGTGTGTCGCACCGACCCGGTGGACGTCGATCCCTCCCTTCACGTACTCGGTCCACGCATCGGTGTCGGGGGCCCCGTCGACACGTCCCAGCTCCGCACGGAAGAAGGTGATGCCACCGTCGAAGACACGGGGGACGTGGTCGCGGGCGATCTCCATGTGGTTCACCGCTGCCGTGACCAGTGCGGTCACCTCGGCCTCGGCGAAACCGGCCATCACCGGGTCCGCTGCGCGTAGTTCGCGGACGACCCGGGCGATGTCGGGGGGCTCCTCCTGCCGGGAGCCGGGCCGAAGGTCCTCCGGCGGTCTCCCCAGCAGCATGTCCATGAGCTGCTCGTGGCCGGGTCCGGGGGTGTCCCGGATCCCGTGGACGGGATAGGAGTCCATGAGGGCGAGCAGTTCCACGTCCTCGCCCTCCTCCTGGAGGAGGGCCGCCATGGTGTGGGCGACCAGTCCTCCGAAGGAGTAGCCCAGGAGCCGGTAGGGTCCTCGGGCCTGTACGCTCCGGATCTCCCGAAGGTGGTCACGGGCGATCTCCTCCACTGTGGCGGGGAGCCACCCGGGTTCGGTGAGGGTCCGGCTCTGGAGCCCGTAGACCGGCTGCCCGTCGCCGAGCCACCGGGTCAGGCCGGCGAAGCACCAGCTCATACCCGCGGCCGGGTGGACGCAGAAGAGCGGGTTCTCGCCTCCCTCGGTTCTGAGGGGCAGGAGGACGTCCAGGGCTCCGGACCTGTCCTCCTCGCCCAGGAGTCCGGCGACCGTGGGGGTCTGGAAGAGGTCGCGCACCCCCAGGCCGAGGCCGGTCGCCTCGTTGACACCGCTGACGAGGCGGGTGGCCAGCAGCGAGTGTCCGCCCAGGTCGAAGAACGAGTCGTCGATGCCGACGCGTTCGAGTCCGAGCACCTCCGCGAAGATTCCGCAGACGACCTCCTCGCGGGGCGTGCGGGGTCCGCGCCCCAGGGACAGGGCGCCGTAGTCGGGTGCGGGCAGGGCCCGGCGGTCCAGTTTGCCGTTGCCGGTGAGCGGCATCTGCTCCAGCGCGACGAACAGGGAGGGAACCATGTAGTCGGGCAGGGTCTCGCCCATGCTCCGGCGCACCGACTCCCGGTCCAGCGTGCATCCGGCCTCCATGACGGTGTAGGCGACCAGCCTCTTGTCACCGGGGCGGTCCTCACGGACGACCACGGCGCACTGCGCCACCCCCGGCCAGGCACCGAGGACGGCCTCGACCTCGGCGGGCTCGATGCGGAAGCCGCGGATCTTGATCTGACCGTCGACCCGGCCGATGAAGCGGATACCTCCCTGGCGGGTCCAGCGGACCAGATCGCCGGTGCGGTACATGCGCCGGCCGGGTTCGCCGAGGGGGTCGGCGACGAAGCGCTCCGAGGTCAGGTCGGGGCGCCCCACGTAGCCGCGGGCGACGTGGGAGCCTCCGATGTAGAGCTCCCCGGTCGCTCCGGGCGGGACCGGCCGCAGCCTGTCGTCCAGGACGTACATGGTCGTGTTGTCCATCGGGGTGCCCAGCGTCAGCTCGTCCAGGCGGCGCTGCCCGGTCCCGAAGGTCTGGTAGCTCGACCAGACCGTGGTCTCCGTGGGCCCGTAGCCGTGCACGACCACGGTGTCGGGGCAGTGGTCCAGGACCCGCTGCACGGCCGCCGGGGAGGCGACGTCGCCGCTGGTCCACACCTCGCGCAGCAGGGCCAGCCCCTCGACGCACTCGTCGGCCATGACGTTGAACAGGCCGGTCGTGAAGTAGGCGGCGGTGACGCCGTGGTCGCGGATGGTCCGCGCCAGCACGTGCGCGTCCCCGTCGGTCCGGGGGGCGACCACGAGGGTCGAGCCGCGGAGCAGCGGCACCCAGATCTCGTACGTCGAGGCGTCGAAGCCGTACGCCGAGTGGACCATGACCCGCCGGTGGTTCTCCCCGTCCCAGCAGTGGTCCAGGGCCAGTTGGACGACGTTGTGGTGGTCCACCGCGACGCCCTTGGGCCGGCCGGTGGAGCCCGAGGTGAACATGACGTAGAGGAGGGCCCGGTCCCCCACCCTGACGGCGGGGTCGCGGTCGGGCAGGCCGGCGGGGACGTCGCGGACCTGTGCGACGGCCGTCCCCTGCTCCGCCTCGGCCGCGGGGACCTCCCCCTCGCGGTCGGTGACCAGGACGCGGGCGCCGGTGTCGGCCATGATGTCCCGGACCCTGGAGACCGGGAAGGAGTCGGCCAGGGGCACGTAGGCGGCCCCGCACTTGACGACGGCCAGGGTCGCGACCAGCTGGTCGACGGAGCGCTCCACGAGCACGGCCACCGCCGATTCCGGTTCCGCCCCGAGCGAGGCGAGGTGGTGGGCGAGCCGGTTGGCGCGCGTGTTCAGCTCGGCGTAGGTCAGGCTCTCCCCGTCGCCGACCAGGGCGACCGCGTCGGGTGTCTCGCGGACCCGGTCCTCGAACAGCTCGTGGACGAGGACGCGGGGCCGGCCCGGGGCCGCGGTGTCGTTGTACTCGTGCACGGCCCGGCGGTACTCCGCCCCCGTGGCGAGGGGGAGGTCGCGCACGCCCCGCCCGGGGTCGGCCGAGGCCTCGTCGAGCAGGAGGGCGAGCCGGGCGGTGAGGAGTGCGGCGCTCTCCCGGTCGAAGAGGTCGGTGGCGTACTCCAGTCCGCCCTCCAGACCTGCCGGGGAGCCGTCCTGACCGCGCCGTTCCCGTAGGGAGAACGTGAGGTCGAACTTGGCCATGCCGGTGCGGAAGGGCTCCTCCGCCACCTCCAGACCGGGCAGGGACAGCATCGTCCCGGCGTTGTTCTGCAAGGTCAGCATCACCTGGAAGAGCGGGTGGTGCGCGGTGGACCGGGCAGGGTTGAGGGCCTCGACCAGCCGGTCGAAGGGCAGGTCCTGGTGGGAGAAGGCCTCCAGGTCCGCCTCCCGCACCCGGTCCAGCAGCTCCCCGAAGCCGGGGTTGCCCGAGGTGTCGGTGCGCAGCACCAGCGTGTTCACGAAGAACCCGACCAGGTCCTCCAGCGCACGGTCCGACCGCCCGGCCACGGGTGTGCCCAGGGGGATGTCCGAGCCCGCGCCCATCCGGTCCAGCAGTACCGACAGCGCCGCCTGGAGGACCATGAACAGGGTGGCGTCGTGCTCCGCCGCGATCCGTGCCAGCCTGGCATGGACGTCGGCGGGAATCTCGAAGGTGAGCACGTCCCCGCGGTAGCCGGCGACGGCGGGTCGGGGCCGGTCGGCGGGCAGGTCCAGCACCTCGGGGATGCCGTCGAGGAACTCCTTCCAGTGCTCGCTCTGCTCCCTGAGCAGTTCCGTGGGAGCGGCGTCGTCCCCCAGCAGTTCGTGCTGCCAGAGGGCGTAGTCGGCGTACTGGACCTCCAGAGGCTCCCACCCCGGAGCCCGTCCGAGCATCCGGGCCCGGTAGGCCTCCTCCAGATCCCGCAGCAGCGGACCCATCGACCAGCCGTCACCCGCGATGTGGTGCAGCACCATCACCAGTACGTGCTCACGCTCCGACTCCCGCAGCAACCACCCCCGCACCGGGACCTCACACCCCAGGTCGAACACATGGCGCACCGCCTCGGCCACCCGCTCCGCCGACCCGCCCGCACCGACCTCCACCACCGGCAGCACAGGACGCGCCTCCCCCACCGGAAGCACCCGCTGGAACGGCTCACCGTCCACCGACGGAAACACCGTCCGCAGCGCCTCGTGGCGCTCCACCACATCACCCAGCGCCGCCTCCAGCGCATCCGCGTCCACCGCACCCGACAGACGCAGCACCACCGGAATGTTGTACGTCGCGCTCGGACCCTCCAACCGGTCCAAGAACCACAACCGCCGCTGGGCGAACGACAGCGGAACCCGCTCCGGACGTTCGCGCCGGCTCAGGGCCGCACGGAGAGGCACCGCACCGCTCTGCTCCAGCGTCCGTGCGATCCCGGCGACGGTGGGGGCGCGGAACAGGTCGCGGACGGTGAGTTCGGCTTCCAGCGCACCGCGGATCCGGGCGATGAGGCGTGCGGCCAGCAGGGAGTGCCCGCCCAGATCGAAGAACGAGTCGTCGATGGTCACCGACTCCAGCCCCAGCACCTCGGCGAACAGCCCGCACAGGACCTCCTCGCGCGCATCGCGCGCGGCACGCCCCCGCGACAGCGCCCCGAAATCGGGCTCGGGCAGCGCACGCCGGTCCAGCTTTCCGCTGTCGTTGAGGGGCAGCGCATCGAGCGGCACCACGGCCGAGGGCACCATGTACTCGGGAAGGGCGGAGGCCAGGTCCGAACGCAGGGAGGAGGGGGTGGCGGACGATCCGGGTTCGAGGACCACATAGGCCACCAGGCGCTTCTCCCCCACGGTGTCACCGTGGACCACCGCCGCGGCCTGGGTGACGTCGGGGTGGGATACCAGGGCGGTCTCGATCTCGCCGGGCTCGATCCGGAAGCCGCGGATCTTCACCTGGCCGTCGGCACGACCCACCACCACCAGATGACCGTCCTCGGTCCACCTCCCCAGATCACCCGTCCGGTACATCCGCTCCCCCGGAGCACCGAACGGATCCGGCAGGAACCGCTCCGCCGTCTCGGCCGGGCGGCCCAGGTATCCGTGCGCCAGTCCGACACCTGCCGCGTACACCTCGCCCACGACCCCGACCGGCACCCGACGCAACCGGCCGTCCAGCACATGCACCCGCTTGCCGGCCAAAGGCCGACCCACCGGCACGCGCTCTCCGTCGACGGAGTCGAGAGGAAGGGCGTTGGTGAAGATCATGGCCTCGACGGGCCCGTACCCGTGTACCAGCCGCACCTGCGGGAACGCCTCTCGGAACCGGCGCAGGTGCTCCACCGACGGCGCCTCGCCACCGGTCATCACCTGGCGCACACCCGCGAACACCTGCGGGTACTCGTCCAGCATCAGGTTGAAGAGTCCCGCCGACAGCCACAGCGTGGTCACCCCGTGCTTGGCCACCAGGGACGCGATCAGCTCCGGGCGCGTGTGCCGGCCCGGCTGGAGCACACACCGCGCCCCGTTGAGCAGCGCTCCCCAGAACTCCAGCGCGAACGCGTCCCACGAGAGCAGAGCCGACTGCAACCACACCTGGTCCGCACCGAAGTCCGCGAAGTCCTGGCCCCGCAGCGTCCCCACCACCGCGCGATGCGGCACCAGCACACCCTTGGGGCGCCCCGTCGAACCCGACGTGAACATCACACACAGGCCGTCCGCAGGCCCCGTCCCCGGCTCGGGGGCGCTGCCCGGCAGGCGGGAGATCGCCTCGGCGTCGGCATCCACCAGGACCGGTTCGGATCCCGTCGGGACCCGGTCGGCCTCCTCCCGGCGCGTCACCACCGTGCGCACCCCGGCACTGCCGGCCAGGGAGCGCAGCCGCTCGTCGGGAAACCCCGGGTCCAGCAGCAGATACGGCGTTCCCGCCTTCACCGCCGCCAGGACGCTGACAGCCAGGTCCGGCCCGCGCTCCAGCAGGATCGCCACCACGTCACCCTTGACCGCTCCCCGCGCGAGGAGATGGTGCGCCAACCGGTTCGCCCGCTCGTCGAGCTCGGCGTAGGCCAACCGCTCCTCGCCGAACACCACCGCCACGGCGTCCGGAGCCTCCCGCACCCGCTCCCCGAACACCTCGGCAGCCGTCCGATCGCACACCCCGCTCCCAGTCGCGTTGAACTCGCGGAGCCTCGCCTCCTCCTCGGCGGTGAGGAGGTCGATGTCGCCGACGGCAATTCCGGGGGACGCGGCCACGGTGTCGAGGACCCGGACGAGGCGGGTGACGAAGCACTCCGCCGTCGTGTGGTCGAAGAGGTCGGTGGCGTACTCCAGTCCGCCCTCCAGACCTGCCGGGGAACCGTCTGCGGCGAAGGACTCGCCGAGGATGAACGTGAGGTCGAACTTGGCCATGCCGGTGCGGAAGGGCTCCTCCGCCACTTCCAGGCCGGGCAGGGACATCGTGCCGCCGGCGTTGTTCTGGAGGACGAGCATCACCTGGAAGAGCGGGTGGTGCGCGGTGGACCGGGCCGGGTTGAGGGCCTCGACCAGCCGGTCGAAGGGCAGGTCCTGGTGGGAGAAGGCCTCCAGGTCCGTCTCCCGCACCCGGTCCAGCAGTTCTCCGAAACCGGGGTTGCCCGAGGTGTCGGTGCGCAGCACCAGCGTGTTCACGAAGAACCCGACCAGGTCCTCGAGACCTTCGTCGTCACGCCCGGCCACGGGTGTGCCCAGGGGGATGTCCGAGCCCGCGCCCATCCGGTCCAGCAGCACCGACAGCGCCGCCTGGAGGACCATGAACAGGGTGGCGTCGTGCTCCGCCGCCAGCCGCAGGAGGGCGCGGTGGGTCTCGGGTGCCAGGGCGATCGGGGCGATACCACCGCGGTAGCCGGCGACGGCGGGCCGGGGACGGTCGGTCGGCAGGTCCAGCACCTCGGGAAGGTCGCGCAGTGCGTGCTCCCAGTAGGAGATCTGCTCGGCCGCCAGGCTGTCGGGGTCGTCGGCGGAGCCGAGAACCTCTTCCTGCCAGAGGGCGTAGTCGGCGTACTGGACCTCCAGCGGCTCCCACCCCGGAGCCCGTCCGACCGCCCGGGCCCGGTAGGCCTCCTCCAGATCCCGCAGCAGCGGACCCATCGACCAGCCGTCACCCGCGATGTGGTGCAGCACCATCACCAGTACGTGCTCACGCTCCGACTCCCGCAGCAACCACCCCCGCACCGGGACCTCACACCCCAGGTCGAACACATGGCGCACCGCCTCGGCCACCCGCTCCGCCGACCCGCCCGCACCGACCTCCACCACCGGCAGCACAGGACGCGCCTCCCCCACCGGAAGCACCCGCTGGAACGGCTCACCGTCCACCGACGGAAACACCGTCCGCAACGCCTCGTGGCGCTCCACCACATCACCCAGCGCCGCCTCCAGCGCACCCGCATCCACCGCACCCGACAGACGCAGCACCACCGGAATGTTGTACGTCGCACTCGGACCCTCCAACCGGTCCAAGAACCACAACCGCCGCTGAGCAAAAGAAAGGGGAAGCATGTCGACCCGCCTGTCGTCCCGCCTGCCGGCGTTCGCCTTCTGTTTCGCTTTCCCTCACGACACTAGGAACGGAAGCCGCTGCGCCTCGGCAGGTGGACGGGCAGGGTGGGCGGCAGTTGGGGTGTCCGACGTTCGCCGGGGTGGTGGGGCGAAGGGGCGGGGAACGCCCCGGACGGGCGGGGACACCGGTTCGGTGTCCCCGCCTGCCTGCTCAGAGCCGGACGCCCTGGCGGGTGCGCCGGCTCAGCTTGGGCCGGGCCCGCTTGGCGGGGGTCGCCTGACCGACCTTGTGGGCCAGTTCGGCGACGGTGGGGGTCTGGAAGAGGTCCTTGAGTGTGATCTCCACGCCCAGGGAGGAGCGGATGCGCGTCATGAGGCGTGCGGCCAGCAGGGAGTGCCCGCCCAGGTCGAAGAAGGAGTCGTCGATGGTCACCGACTCCAACTCCAGGACCTCGGCGAACAGCCCGCACAGGACCTCCTCACGCGCATCGCGCGCAGCACGCCCCCGCGACAGCGCCCCGAAATCGGGCTCGGGCAGCGCACGCCGGTCCACCTTCCCGTTCGGGGTCAGCGGGATCCGGTCCACCACCACGACCACCGACGGCACCATGTGCTCGGGGAGCGCCTCGGCAGCCCGGGCCCGCAGCTCCACCGGCTCCAGGTCCGCCCCTGCTTCGGGGGCCGCGTAGGCCACCAGGCGCTTCTCCCCCACCGTGTCACCGTGGGCCACCACCACGGCCGCCGCCACCTGCGGCAGCGCCGTGAACGCGGCCTCGACCTCGCCGGGTTCGATCCGGAAGCCGCGGATCTTCACCTGGCCGTCGGCACGGCCCACCACGACCAGATGGCCGTCCTCGGTCCACTTTCCCAGGTCACCGGTTCGGTAGATCCGCTCCCCCGGACCGCCGAACGGATCGGGCAGGAACCGCTCCGCCGTCTCGGTCGGACGCCCCAGGTATCCGTGCGCCAGTCCGACACCTGCGGCGTAGACCTCGCCGACCACGCCCACGGGGAGCGGGCGCAGCCGCTCGTCCAGCACATGCACCCGCTTGCCCGCCAGCGGGCCGCCCACCGGCACGCGGCCCTCGGTGACGGAGGAGAGGGTTCGTGCGTTGGTGAAGATCATCGCCTCGGCCGGCCCGTACCCGTGCACCAACCGCACCTGCGGGAACGCCTCCCGGAACCGGCGCAGATGCTCCACCGACGGCGCCTCACCACCCGTCATCACCTGGAGCACACCCGCGAACACCTGCGGGTACTCGTCCAGCAGCAGGTTGAAGAGTCCCGCCGACAACCACAGCGTCGTCACCGACTCGCGCACCACCAACTCGGCGATCCGACCCGGCTCCGGAGACCGCTCCGGCTGCAGCACACAGGCCGCGCCCGACAGCAGCGCACCCCAGAACTCCAGCACGAACCCGTCCCACGACACCGGCGCACACTGCAACCACACCTGGCCAGGGGACAGATCCACGAAATCCTGGCCCAAGAACGTCCCCACCACCGCACGATGCGAGGTCAGCACACCCTTGGGACGCCCCGTCGAACCCGACGTGAAGATCACGCACGCACCGTCGGCGGGGTTCGCCCGGGCGTCGGGGACGCTGCCGGGCAGGTGGGAGATCGTCTCGGCGTCGGCATCCACCAGGACCGGCTCCTCTCCCGTGGGCACCCGGTCGGCCTCCTCGCTGCGTGTCACCACCGTGCGCACCCCGGCACTGCCGGCCAGGGAGCGCAGCCGCTCGTCGGGGAATCCCGGATCCAGGAGCAGGTACGGCGTTCCCGCCTTCACCGCCGCCAGGACCGACACCGCGAGATCGGGGCCGCGTTCCAGCAGGATCGCCACCACGTCACCCCTGGCCGTTCCCCTCGCGAGGAGATGGTGGGCCAACCGGTTCGCGCGCTCGTCCAGTTCGGCGTAGGTCAGCCGCTCCTCACCGAACACCACCGCCACCGCGCCCGGGCCCCGGCGGGCATGCTCCTCGAACACCTCCGCCATGGTCCGGTCGGCCGTCCCGCTCCCGGTGGCGTTCCACGCCTCCAGCGCGCGCCGGTCCTGCTCAGGCACCACGTCCATGCCGTGCACCGGTACACCGGTGTCCCGGACGATCTGCTCCAGCACCCGCACCAGCACACCGGCCAACCGGCGCACCGTCGACTCCTCGAACAGATCCACCGCATAACCCACACGACCGCGCAGACCGGAACCGTCCGACTCGAAGCCGATGCTCAGGTCGAATTTCGCGACGTCGAGGTCGTCGTCCAGATCCGGGGTCGCGGTGACGCCGGCGAGGTCGATCGCGTCGATGCCTCCGTGTCTGAGGGTGAGCATGACCTGGAACAGCGGGTTGCGGCCCGCCGAACGCACCGGGTTCAGCTCCTCCACCAGCACGTCGAACGGCACGTCCCCGTGCTCCAGATCCACCAGGGCCCGATCCCGCACCCGACCCAGCAACTCACCCAGCGACGGATCCCCCGACACATCCACCCGGGAGACCACCGTGTTCACGAAGAACCCCACCAGGTCCTCCAGAGCACGGCCCGACCGCCCGGCCACCGGCGTGCCCAGCGGAATGTCCGGCCCCGCGCCCAACCGAGACAGCGCCACCGCCACCGCGGCCTGCAACACCATGTGCAGCGTGCACCCGTGAACACGCGCCACCCGCTCCAACCTCTCGGCCATACCTTCAGGCAGGGAGATCGGCACGAACCCACCCCGGTGCGAAGCCACCGCAGGACGCACCCGGTCCCACGGCAGAACCAGCTCCTCCGGAGCACCCTCCAGAGCCGTCCGCCAGTACTCCACCTGACGCGACAGCACACTTCCGCCGTCCTCGTCCGAACCCGCCCCGCCGGACGAGCCCAGCCATTCCCGCTGCCAGAGGGCGTAGTCGGCGTACTGGACCTCCAACGGCTCCCAGGCCGGCACCTGCCCAGCCACCCGGGCCCGGTAGGCCTCCTCCAGATCCCGCAACAGCGGACCCATCGAGGCACCATCGCCCGCGATGTGGTGCACCAGCAGCTCCAGACACCACCCGCCGCCGACATCCTCGGACAACCGCGCCCGCACCGGCAGCTCCGCCGACAGGTCGAACCGGTGCCCGGAGAGCGGTGGGAAGGAGGGACCATCCGCGGCACGCGCGCATTCCAGTACGAGCATTTCGCGGGCCGGTCCGGGGTCGAGGATGTGCTGGTAGGGCTCGCCCTCGGTTTCCCGGAACACCGTACGCAGCGACTCGTGGCGCTCCACCACATCACCCAGCGCCGCCTCCAGCGCACCCGCATCCACCGCATCCGACAGGCGCAGCACCACCGGAATGTTGTACGTCGTGTTCGGACCCTCCAACCGGTCCAGGAACCACAACCGCCGCTGGGCATAGGACAGCGGAATCCGCTCCGGACGCTCCATATGCCGCGGCTGCGGACGCCGGCCGCCCTTGCGTCCCTCTTCCCCGAGGACTGCGGACAGCGCGGCCACCGTGGGATGGAGGAAGAGGTCCCGCAGACCGACTTCGGATCCGAACACCTCCCGCATCCGGGCGATGAGGCGTGCGGCCAGCAGGGAGTGCCCGCCCAGGTCGAAGAAGGAGTCGTCGATGGTCACCGACTCCAGCCCCAGGACCTCCGCGAACAGCCCGCACAGGACCTCCTCACGCGCATCGCGCGCAGCACGCCCCCGCGACAGCGCCCCGAAATCAGGCTCCGGCAGCGCACGCCGGTCCAGCTTCCCGTTCGGGGTCAGCGGCAGCCGGTCCACCACCACGACCGCCGACGGCACCATGTGCTCGGGAAGGACCGCCGATGCCGACATCCGGACCTGGGCGGGGTCGACCTCGGCCTCTCCCGCAGGAACGACGTAGGCGACGAGGCGCTTCTCGCCCACCGTGTCACCGTGGACGAGGACGGCTGCGTGGTCCACTCCGGCCGTGCCCGCGAGTGCGGTCTCGACCTCGCCGGGCTCGATCCGGAAACCGCGGATCTTCACCTGGCCGTCGGCGCGGCCCACCACCACCAGATGACCGTCCTCGGTCCACTTCCCCAGGTCACCGGTCCGGTACATCCGCTCGCCCGGAGCACCGAACGGATCGGGCAGGAACCGCTCCGCCGTCTCGGCCGGCCGGCCCAGATAACCGTCGGCCAGGCCCACACCCGCCGCATACACCTCACCGGCCACGCCCACGGGGAGCGGGCGCAGCCGCTCGTCCAGCACGTACACCCGCTTGCCCGCCAGAGGCCGACCCACCGGCACGCGACCCTCGGGAACCTCCTCCACCGCCATCGCGTTGGTGAAGATCATCGCCTCGGCCGGCCCGTAGCCATGCACCAGCCGCACCCGCGGGAACACCTCCCGGAACCGGCGCAGATGCTCCACCGACGGAGCCTCGCCACCCGTCATCACCTGACGTGCGTACGAGAAGGTGTCCGGGTGCTGGTCGAGGAGCAGGTTGAGCAGTCCCGCCGAGGCCCAGAGGGTCGTCACACGGTGCTGGACACACAGTTTCTCGATCAGTTCGGGCTCCGGGTTCCGTCCTGGTTGGAGGACACAGGCCGCGCCCGACAGCAGCGCGCCCCAGAACTCCAGCACGAACCCGTCCCACGACACCGGAGCACACTGCAACCACACCTGATCCGGAGACAGGTCCACGAAATCCTGGCCCAGGAATGTCCCCACCACCGCACGATGCGAGGTCAGCACACCCTTGGGACGCCCCGTCGAACCCGACGTGAAAATCACCCCGAACGGATCCCCCGCCCCCACACCGGCATCCGGAGCCATCCCCGACCGCGACGCGATCACCTCCGCGTCGGCATCCACCAGGACCGGCTCCGCTCCCGTGGGCACCCGATCGGCCTCCTCCCGGCGTGTCACCACCATGCGCGCCCCGGCGCTGTCGGCCAGGGAGCGCAGCCGCTCGTCGGGGAATCCGGGGTCCAGGAGCAGGTACGGCGTTCCCGCCTTCACCGCCGCCAGGACCGACACCGCGAGATCGGGGCCGCGCTCCAGCAAGACCGCGGCAACCTCGCCCCGCGCGACCCCGCGCGCCACCAGGTGGTGGGCCAGCCGGTTCGCGCGCTCGTCGAGCTCGGCGTAGGTCAGCCGCTCCTCGCCGAACACCACCGCCACCGCACCCGGATCCCGGCGGGCATGCTCCTCGAACACCTCCGCCACCGTCCGGTCGGCCACCCCGGCCCCGGTGGCGTTCCACGCCTCCAACGCGGCTCGATCAGAATCCGACACCACGTCCACCCCGTGCACCGACGCGCCGGTGTCCCGGACCATCTGCTCCAGCACCCGCACCAGCACACCGGCCAGCCGGCGCACCGTCGACTCCTCGAACAGATCCACCGCATAACCCACACGACCGCGCAGACCGGAACCGTCCGACTCGAAGGCGACAGTGAGGTCGAACTTGGCCGCGTCGACGGAGGTGTCGGCCTCGACCACCGC
Organism: Nocardiopsis algeriensis; assembly: GCF_014203695.1. Taxonomy (GTDB): domain Bacteria; phylum Actinomycetota; class Actinomycetes; order Streptosporangiales; family Streptosporangiaceae; genus Nocardiopsis; species Nocardiopsis algeriensis. Next base: position 386,287 of record NZ_JACHJO010000001.1, read on the forward strand.
GCCGATCCCGCCCAGGTCGACGTCTCCGAAGGTGTCGTGTTCGAGGGTGAGCATGACCTGGAACAGCGGGTTGCGGCCCGCCGAACGCACCGGGTTCAACTCTTCCACCAGCACGTCGAACGGCACGTCCCCGTGCTCCAGATCCACCAGGGCCCGATCCCGCACCCGACCCAGCAACTCACCCAGCGACGGATCCCCCGACACGTCCACCCGGGAGACCACCGTGTTCACGAAGAACCCCACCAGGTCCTCCAACACACCCTCACCCCGACCGGCCACCGGCGTACCCAGCGGAATGTCCGGCCCCGCGCCCAACCGCGACAGCGCCACCGCCACCGCGGCCTGCAACACCATGTGCAGCGTGCACCCGTGAACACGCGCCACCCGCTCCAACCTCTCGGCCATACCTTCAGGCAGGGAGATCGGCACGAACCCACCCCGGTGCGAAGCCACCGCAGGACGCACCCGGTCCCACGGCAGAACCAGCTCCTCCGGAGCACCCTCCAGAGCCGTCCGCCAGTACTCCACCTGACGCGACAGCACACTTCCGCCGTCCTCGTCCGAACCCGCCCCGCCGGACGAGCCCAGCCATTCCCGCTGCCAGAGGGCGTAGTCGGCGTACTGCACGGCGAGAGGAGCACGGTCGTCCGTGACGCCGGCGCGACGTGCCTCGTAGGCGCGAGTCAGGTCCCGCAGCAGCGGCCCCATCGAGGCGCCATCGCCCGCGATGTGGTGCACCAGCAGCTCCAGACACCACCCGCCGCCGACATCCTCGGACAACCGCGCCCGCACCGGCAGCTCCGCCGACAGGTCGAACCGGTACTCGGCCAGGGGGACCGAGATGTCGGTGTGCTCGCCCCGGTCGAGGACGAGCATCTCCCTTGCCCGATCGGTGTCGAGGATGTGCTGGTAGGGCTCGCCCTCGGCCTCGCGGAACACCGTGCGCAGCACCTCGTGCCGCTCCACCACATCACCCAGCGCCGCCTCCAGCACGCCGGCGTCCACCGTGCCCGACAGACGCAGCACCACCGGAATGTTGTACGTCGTGTTCGGCCCCTCCAACCGGTCCAGGAACCACAACCGCCGCTGGGCATAGGACAGCGGAATCCGCTCCGGACGCTCCATACGCCGCGGCTGCGGACGCCGGCCGTCCTTCCGTCCCCCTTCCCGGAGCATGGCAGCCAGTTCGGCGACGGTGGGGGTCTGGAAGAGGTCCTTGAGCGTGATCTCCACGCCCAGGGAGGAGCGGATGCGCGTCATGAGGCGTGCGGCCAGCAGGGAGTGCCCGCCCAGATCGAAGAACGAGTCGTCGATGGTCACCGACTCCAACTCCAGCACCTCCGCGAACAGCCCGCACAGGAGCTCCTCACGCGCATCGCGCGCAGCACGCCCCCGCGACAGCGCCCCGAAATCGGGCTCCGGCAGCGCACGCCGGTCCACCTTCCCGTTCGGGGTCAGCGGCAGCCGGTCCACCACCACGACCGCCGACGGCACCATGTGCTCGGGAAGCACCGCCGACAGTTCGGACCGAAGCTCCGGACCGTCGATCCGGGGTGAGTCGTCAGCAGGTACGGCGTATCCGACCAGCCGCCTGTCACCGGAGCTGTCCTCGTGCACGGTCACCACGCCTGCGGCCACCTGGGGCAGCGCGGCGAGTGCGGTCTCGATCTCGCCGGGCTCGATCCGGAAGCCGCGGATCTTCACCTGGCCGTCGGCGCGGCCCACCACCACCAGATGACCGTCCTCGGTCCACTTCCCCAGGTCACCGGTCCGGTACATCCGCTCCCCCGGACCGCCGAACGGATCCGGCAGGAACCGCTCCGCCGTGGCCACCGGCTGACCCAGATAACCGTCGGCCAGACCCACACCCGCCGCATACACCTCGCCCACGACCCCGACCGGCACCTGCCGCAACCGGCCGTCCAGCACGTACACCCGCTTGCCCGCCAGAGGCCGACCCACCGGCACTCGGCCCTCGGAAACCTCCTCCACCGCCATCGCGTTGGTGAAGATCATCGCCTCGGCCGGCCCGTACCCGTGCACCAACCGCACCGGCGGGAAAGCCTCCCGGAACCGGCGCAGATGCTCCACCGACGGCGCCTCACCACCCGTCATCACCTGGCGCACACCCGAAAACACCCGCGGATACTCATCCAGCAACAGGTTGAACAACCCCGCCGACAACCACAGCGTCGTCACCGACTCGCGCACCACCAACTCGGCGATCCGACCCGGCTCCGGAGACCGCTCCGGCTGCAGCACACAGGCCGCCCCCGACAGCAGCGCACCCCAGAACTCCAGCACGAACCCGTCCCACGACACCGGAGCACACTGCAACCACACCTGATCCGGAGACAGATCCACGAAATCCTGGCCCAGGAAAGTCCCCACCACCGCACGATGCGAGGTCAGCACACCCTTGGGACGCCCCGTCGAACCCGACGTGAAAATCACCCCGAACGGATCCCCCGCCCCCACACCGGCATCCGGAGCCGCCCCCGACCGCGACGCGATCACCTCCGCGTCGGTGTCCACGAGAACGGGGGCATGGGCGGTGACCACCCTGTCCGCGAACAGTTCGCGTCCGATGACGTAGCGGGTGTTCGCGCTCTCCGCCAGGGAGCGCAGCCGCTCGTCGGGGAACCCCGGGTCCAGGAGCAGGTACGGCGTTCCCGCCTTCGCAGCGGCGAGGACACCGACGGCCAGGTCCGGCCCGCGTTCCAGCAGGATCGCCACCACGTCACCCTTGGCCGCTCCCCGCGCGAGGAGGTGGTGCGCCAGCCGGTTCGCGCGCTCGTCGAGCTCGGCGTAGGTCAGCCGCTCCTCGCCGAACACCACCGCCACCGCACCCGGATCCCGGCGGGCATGCTCCTCGAACACCTCCGCCACCGTCCGGTCGGCCACCCCGCTCCCGGTGGCGTTCCACGCCTCCAACGCGGCTCGATCAGAATCCGACACCACGTCCATACCGTGCACCGACGCACTGGTGTCCCGGACCATCTGCTCCAGCACCCGCACCAGCACACCGGCCAGCCGGCGCACCGTCGACTCCTCGAACAGATCCACCGCATAACCCACACGGCCCCGGAGTGCTCCGGCGGAGGTCCGGGAGAAGGACAGCTCCAGGTCGAACTTGGCGATGTCGTAGCCGGGGTCCAGTTCCGGCAGGGCGGAGGTGCCGCCGAGGTCCAGGGGCACCAGGGTGTCGTGTTCGAGGGTGAGCATGACCTGGAACAGCGGGTTGCGGCCCGCCGAACGCACCGGATTCAGCTCCTCCACCAGCACATCGAACGGCACGTCCCCGTGCTCCAGATCCACCAAGGCCCGATCCCGCACCCGACCCAGCAACTCACCCAGCGACGGATCCCCCGACACATCCACCCGGGAGACCACCGTGTTCACGAAGAACCCCACCAGGTCCTCCAGAGCACGGCCCGACCGCCCGGCCACCGGCGTGCCCAGGGGGATGTCCGGCCCCGCGCCCAACCGAGACAGCGCCACCGCCACCGCGGCCTGCAACACCATGTGCAGCGTGCACCCGTGCGCACGCGCCACCCGTTCGAGAGCCGCACCCACCTCGTCGGGCAGAGCCAGCGGTACGAACCCGCCCCGGTGCGAGGCCACCGCGGGACGCACCCGGTCCCACGGCAGAGCCAACTCCTCCGGAGCACCCTCCAGAGCGGTCCGCCAGTACTCCACCTGACGCGACAGCACACCCGTGCCGTCCTCGTCCGAACCCACCCCGCCGGACGAGCCCAGCCACTCCCGCTGCCAGAGGGCGTAGTCGGCGTACTGGACCTCCAGCGGTTCCCACGCCGGAGCCTGACCGTCGTTCCTGGCCCGGTAGGCCTCCTCCAGATCCCGCAGCAGCGGGCCCATCGAGGCACCGTCACCCGCGATGTGGTGCACCAGCAGCTCCAGACACCACCCACTGGGCTCTTCGGCCAACCGTGCCCGCACCGGCAGCTCCGCCGACAGGTCGAACCGGTACTCGGCCAGGGGGACAGGTGAGGACGCGGCTTCCGCCCCGTGCTCGAACACCAGCGCCTCGCGGGCCGGTCCGGGGTCGAGGACGTGCTGGTAGGGCTCGCCCTCGGCCTCGCGGAACACCGTGCGCAGCGACTCGTGGCGCTCCACCACATCACCCAGCGCCGCCTCCAGCACGCCCGCGTCCACCGCACCCGACAGACGCAGCACCACCGGAATGTTGTACGTCGTGTTCGGCCCCTCCAACCGGTCCAGGAACCACAACCGCCGCTGCGCGAACGACAGCGGAACCCGCTCCGGACGGTCCACCGGAACGACCGCCGGCAGTTCCGGGGCCCGGGGGCCGCCGTCCGCCACCTGTTCCGCCAGGGCCGCCACCGTCGGTCGGGCGAACACCTCGCGCAGGGTGACCTCCGAGCCGAACACCTCCCGCATCCGGGCGATGAGGCGTGCGGCCAGCAGGGAGTGCCCGCCCAGGTCGAAGAAGGAGTCGTCGATGGTCACCGACTCCAGCCCCAGCACCTCCGCGAACAGCCCGCACAGGACCTCCTCGCGCGCATCGCGTGCGGCACGCCCCCGCGACAGCGCCCCGAAATCGGGCTCGGGAAGCGCACGCCGGTCCAGCTTCCCGCTGTCGTTGAGGGGCAGCGCGTCGAGCGGCACCACGGCCGAGGGCACCATGTGCTCGGGGAGGACCTCGGCAGCCCGGGCCCGCAGCTCCACCGGCTCCAGGTCCGCCCCCGGCTCCGGAACCACGTAGGCCACCAGGCGCTTCTCCCCGACGGTGCCGCCGTGGGCCGTCACCACGGCCGCCGCCACCTGCGGCAGCGCCGTGAACGCGGTCTCGACCTCGCCGGGCTCGATACGGAAACCGCGGATCTTCACCTGGCCGTCAGCACGGCCCACCACCACCAGATGACCGTCCTCGGTCCACCTCCCCAGGTCACCCGTCCGGTACATCCGCTCCCCCGGACCGCCGAACGGATCCGGCAGGAACCGCTCCGCTGTGGCCACCGGCTGACCCAGATAACCGTCGGCCAGACCCACACCCGCCGCATACACCTCACCGGCCACGCCCACGGGGAGCGGGCGCAGCCGCTCGTCCAGCACATACACCCGCTTACCGGACAGCGGACGGCCCACCGGGGCGCAGTCCCCGGACATGTCGTCCAACGTCATCGCGTTGGTGAAGATCATGGCCTCAACAGGCCCGTAGCCATGCACCAGCCGCACCCCCGGGAACATCTCCCGGAACCGGCGCAGGTGCTCCACCGAGGGCGCCTCGCCACCGGTCATCACCTGGCGCACACCCGAAAACACCCGCGGATACTCGTCCAACATCAGGTTGAAGAGCCCCGCCGACAGCCACAGCGTCGTCACCCCGTGCTCGGCCACCAGAGCCTCGATCAACTCCGGGCGCGTGTGCCGGCCCGGCTGCAGCACACACCGCGCCCCGTTCAGCAGAGAGCCCCAGAACTCCAGCGCGAACACGTCCCACGACAGCAGACCCGACTGCAACCACACCTGATCCGCACCGAAGTCCGCGAAGTCCTGACCCCGCAGCGTCCCCACCACCGCACGATGCGGCACCAGCACACCCTTGGGACGCCCCGTCGAACCCGACGTGAACATCACACACAGGCCGTCGGCCGCGCCCAGGGGCACACCCGGGGCCGCCCCCGGCCGCGACGCGATCACCTCCGCGTCGGTGTCCACCGCCACCGGCGGGAAGACCGTGGACACGCGCCCCGCCTGCTGCGCACACGTCACCAGGTGACGCGCTCCCGCACCCTCCACCAGCGAGCCCAGCCGCTCGTCGGGGAAGGCGGGATCCAGGAGCAGGTACGGGGCCCCCGCCTTCACCGCCGCCAGGACCGACACCGCGAGATCGGGCCCGCGCTCCAGCAGGACCGCCACGACCTCGCCCCGCGCGACCCCGCGCGCCACCAGGTGGTGGGCCAACCGGTTCGCACGCTCGTCGAGCTCGGCGTAGGTCAGCCGCTCCTCACCGAACACCACCGCCACCGCGTCCGGAGCCTCCCGCACCCGCTCCCCGAACACCTCGGCAGCCGTCCGATCGCACACCCCGCTCCCGGTCGCGTTGAACTCCGTGATCTGGCGGAGGCGGTCGGCCGGGTCCAGGCCGTCGGCGTCCCGCACCGCCGTGTCGGGTGCGGCGCACAGCTGCTCGACCAGGGCCTCGAAGCTCCGGCGGTGGCGCTCCAGCTCCTCGGGGGAGAAGACCGCCGGGTTGGCATCGAAGTCGACGTGCAGGGGGCCTCCGCGTTCGCGCTGGAGGATGTCGATCCGCAGTTCCTCGATCGGTCCCTGGAAGATGTTGTGCGACGTCGCGTGCAGGCCCGCGAAGGAGAGGCCGTAGTCGAACGCCATGATGTTGACGATGGGTCCGCACTCGTGCCGCGCGTCGGCGGTCTGTCCGAGCATGCGCAGGGCCGAGGCGATCGGGTGGCGCTGGTGGGGGAGGCAGGCGCGCAGGTCGGCGGCCACCGTCCGGGCGAGTTCGGCGAACGTGGTGCCGGGGGTGACCGAGCAGCGCAGCGGGACGACGTTGGACTGCATACCGGGGGTCCGGCGGCTGAGCGGGGTGGCCCGCGCCGCGACGGGCAGGCTGAGCAGGACGTCCTCCTCCCCCGACCACTGGCGCGTGTAGACCGCGGCCGCGGCCATGAGCACCTGTTTCCACCCCGTCCCGATCCGGGCGGCCGCCGCCTCGATGCGGGCCAGCCCCTCCTCCCCGATGACGCTGGTGGAGCGCAGGTGGTGGTGGGAGGGCGGGGCGACACGGCCGGTCAGGGAGGTGTACGACGGGGCCCCGGCCAGCCGGGCCTCCCAGTAGGCGCGGTCGGCGGCGCCCTCGTCGCCGGTCCGGTAGCGCAGGTTCTCGTCCAGCAGCTCCCGGAAGGAGCCGAAGGCCGGAAGAGGGTCGGCTCCGGCGGCCAGGTCGGTGTACACCTCGGCGGTCCGGCGGGCCAGGAGCATGAAGGTGTAGCCGTCGACGACGAGGTGGTGGGCGCGCACGTACCAGAGGTGGTGCTGCTCGCCGATCCGGAAGAGGACGAAGGCGCACAGGTCGTCCGTGTACGGGTCCGGTGCGCGGCCCACGTCCTGGCGCATCCACTCCAGTGCCGCGCCTCGGGGGTCGGGGGCCCCGCTCAGGTCGACCACCCTCAGGGGCCGGCGTGCCGAGGGGTCGGGGTACTGCACCGGTCCGGAGTCGGTGCCGATGAAGCGCAGCCGGAGGTTCTCGGACTCCTCGACGACCCTGTCGACGGCACGCGCCAGCACCTCGGCGTCGAGCGGGCCTTCGATCTCGTGGTACTCGGCATTGACGAACATCGGTGTCGCAGGGTCGGCCTGCTGGGCGAACCAGATCCCGCTCTGCGATTCACTGAGCGGCCAGGTCTCGTCATGGTGGGGGGACATCGCACGGTTCCTCGTCGTCGGGTGATCACAGAGACCGCCGTTGCGGTACGAGCAGAAACGTAGTTCCGCGTCTCCCGTGTCCCCGGCACACGAGCGGGGCAGATCGACGGCAGTTGCCGGTCTGCCCCGTCCGCTGCCCCGGTCAGACCATGGGCGAGAAGAAGTAGGTGTCCCGGCGGCGGAAGCGGCCGTCCGGCCCGGAGGTGAAGAAGTCCGCGTAGCGCAGGGAGACCGAGGTGCCGTCCTTGAGGACGCCGGCGAAGCTTCCCTGGACGGCCACGCGGCCGTCCTCGCCCACGACCACGGAGTCGGGGGTGTGGACGCCTTCGCGGATCACCCTGGCCTCGCGGTAGAACCGCTCGAAGGAGGTGCGCCCGACGATCGGCTGGTAGCCGGGGCGCTCGTAGACGACGTCGTCGCTGAAGAGTTCGAGGAGCCCGCCGATGTCTCCCCCGTCCACCCGGGCGTAGACCTCGCGGGCACGGGCGTCCAGCTCACCGGCGGAGGCGGGCGCCGGCCGGGAGGGGGCGGAGGGAAAGGCGCGGACGGTGTCGGTGACGGTCATGGTACGGCTCCTTCTGGGGGGGTGGTGCGGTCGTGATTCGGGAGTGGATGTCATCGGGCGGGGACCGGCCTCAGCCAGCCGCGGTGGTCGGGGACGCGTCCGTGCTGCACGTCGAGGAGGGCGCCGCGCAGGGCGCGTGTGACGGGACCCGGCGTTCCGTCGCCGATCGTCCAGTCGCCGCCTTCGTCGCGGACCCGGGAGACGGGGGTGACGACCGCCGCGGTGCCGCAGGAGAACGCCTCGGTCATCTCGCCCGACTCGCATTCCTTGCGCCACTGCTCCAGCGAGACCCGTTCGACGACCGGGGTGTGTCCCAGGTCGGCGGCGAGGTCGAGGACGCTGGCCCTGGTCACGGAGGGCAGGACCGTACCGGTGAGCTCCGGGGTGACCACCCGGGCCCCGTCGGGGCCTCCGCGGACGAAGAACAGGCTCATGGCGCCCGCCTCCTCGATCCAGCGGCGCTCCTCCGAGTCGAGCCAGACGACCTGTTGGCATCCCTTCTCGGAGGCGCGGTTCTGGGCGAGGTAGGTGGGGGCGTAGTTGCCCGCGCACTTGATGTCCCCGGTCCCACCGGGCATGGCGCGGCTCTGGTCGTGGCACACCCACACCGAGATGGCGTCCGCGTCGCCGAAGAGCCCGCCGGTGGCGAAGGCGATGAGCAGGAAGGTGTACCGGCGTGCGGGCCGGAGCATGAGGTCGGGTTCGCTCGCGAACATGAGGGGGCGCAGGTAGAGGCTCTGCGAGCCGTCGCCGCCGAGCATGCCCCCGTCCACCGCCACCAGTTCCTCCGCCGCCGCGAGGAACACCTCCTCGGGCAGTTCGGGCATGGCGAGGCGGCGGGCGGAGTCCCGGAAGCGCCGGGCGTTCTCCTCGGGGCGGAAGAGGGCGAGGCCTCCGTCGCGCCCCCGGAACGCCTTGAGGCCCTCGAAGACGACCTGGCCGTAGTGCAGTCCCACCATGGCGGGGTGCATGGGCAGCTCCCCGAAGGGGACAGTCCGCGCCGGGGACCAGCCGCTCTCCTCGGTCCAGTCCGCCAGGACCATGTGGGCGGTGAAGGCGTTTCCGTAGGCCGTGGTCTTCGTGCCGGTCATGGGTTCACCCGTTTCTCTCGGGCACGGGGGCCGCGCCGCTGTCGTGTCTGCGTTCCATGTAGGAGAGGGTCGAGATCAGGTCGGCGGAGGTCACCGCGCCGGAGCGGTGGGCCACCGGGGGGAGGGGCAGCGAACCGGTGTCCGCCCAGCGCAGGTGTCCGTCGTCGCCGATGCGGGAGCGCACCCGTCCGGCGTTGTCGGGGTGCAGGCAGTAAGGGATGTCGAGGTGGCCGCGGGAGAAGGCGCGCAGGAGCCCGGTCCCGATGTCGTCGGAGTGCTCCAGGACGGCGGACAGGAGTGCCCGGGCCTCCAGGTAGACGTCGCTGTCGGGGTCTCCGCCGGCCGCGGGCCGGGTCTCCTCCGCGGCCCGCGCCGCGATCTCCAGGGCCCGTACGTTCTCGCCGATGGTGGGGATGCGGTGCGCCTCGGCCTCGGTCTTGACAATCACGCGTTCGGCCCCTGCCTCCACGGCGGTCCTGGCCGCCTGCCGGAGCAGGGAGCGCGCTCCTCCGGGGGTGCGGGGGAAGAGCCCCATGTAGGTGTAGAGGACGACGTGCCACCGGGCACCGCCGAGGAACTCCGAGGCCAGGCGCCGCAGGGCGCGGATCGCCTCGCGGTCCTGCGCGGGGCTGGTCTGCTGGGCGTAGCTGAGGGAGATGCCGCGTATCCCGTGCTGGAGGAAGAACATGCCCTCCAGGAGGCTGAGGGCCACGAGCATCCCCGGCGGGCAGAGCTGGCCGAGCATGCAGCCGCCGAACGTCTCGACGTGCGCGGACCGTCCGTCCTCCGCGTGCGCGGCAAGGATCGCGGCCCCCTCCCGCCAGTTGGCGACGGACCGCTCCAGAGGGGTCCGCCCGTAGGGCAGGCAGTAGGAGACCGGTCCTCCCTCGGTCGCGGTCAGCCCGGCCCGCAGCAGGGACCGGAAGATCTCCTGCGGGGCCGCCGAGCCGTGTCTGACCTGCACGGGGAAGTCCGGCCCGGCCAGTCCGGCGAGGACCTCGCGGGTCTGCTCCGGGGGGCGGGCGACGATGGGGTAGCCGTTGAGGTCGGTGCCGGCGAGCACCGCGCGCCGCGCGGAGGCGTTGTCACCCACCCGCGTGTAGCTGTCGAGCGTGATGGTGCCGACCGACGCGGCGTCGGCGGCCCGGGTGGCCGCGAGTCCGGCCCGCATCCGGCGGGGGTCGCCGAACCCCATGCGCGGTTGGACCACGAGGCGGCCCCGGGCGTGCTCCCGTGCGACGAAGGAGCCGAACGCGTCCGTGTCGGGGAGGTCGTCGCGGGTCATGACGCCGCCTCGAGGACGAGCCGTTCGAGGTAACCGCGGAAGGCGCCGGCGTCGCCGTCGGCGAAGACCTCGTCGAATCCGGCGTCGCGGAGGTCGCGGACCCGGTCCGGGGCCAGGGCCCCGTCGACGCCCAGTTTTCCGCCGATGACCGCGGTGACCCCGGCCGTTCCCGGGGCTGCGCGGAGGGCGGTGATCATACGGAGTCCGTCCTCGTACCCGTGCCCGTTGACGCTGCTGACCACGAGGAGGCGGGGCTCTTGTGCGCGCACCCGGTCGACGAGCAGGTCGTCGGGGACGCAGGGTCCGACGTTGTCGACCCGGTGCCCCGCCTCCTCCAGGAGGAGCTGGAGGAAGACGAGGTTCCAGGTGTGGGAGTCGGAGGAGGTTCCGGAAAGTACTGTCACGGGTCCGGGACCCGCGAGGGACGTGCCTTGGGGGATGGGCCTCATGGGACACCGCCAGTGGCTCGGAGGGGGCGTTCTTCTCGTCAGGCGTGAGAAACGTATCCCTCGGGGTCCCCGGCGGACCGGAAGAAGAAGAGGCAATCAGTCGGCGGGAACGGTGACTTCCCCTTCCGAGGCCACGAGCACGCCGAGGAGCCCGAGGGCGTGCTCGGCCCTGCGTGCGGCCGTCTCCGGGTGGTCGGCGGCGGCGACGACGTGGCCGATCCGGTCCCGGAACGTGTGCGTGACCTCGACGCGGTCGCCCTCGCGGACGGTGACGGCCGCCCGGACCACACCGGGGGAGGTCCGGGCGCCGTCCCGGGACACGAGTGCGACCGTCCCGGAGCGCTCCGCGAACAGGAAGCGGATGGCGGCGGCCCCTCCGCGCACGGGAGCCGTCGCGGGGGGTTCGCCGACGGCGCGGGCGACCGCCGCCGCCACCAGGTCGATCCCGGTGGCCGCCCGGACCAGGGTGGGGATCATGCCGCCGGCCAGCCGGGGGTTGACCTCCACGATCCGGGGGCCCGCGGCGGTCAGGCGGAGTTCGACGTGGGCGGGCCCCCATCCCAGGCCCAGGGCGTGCAGGGCCTCCAAGGCGGTCTCCGCGACGGCCTGCTCCACTCCGGCGGGGAGCGGCGCGGGGTACTCGTGGCCGGTCTCCAGGAAGAGCGGGGGCGCGCCCAGGTGTTTGGCGGTGATGCCCACGACCCGGTCGTCGAAGGTCTCCACCGAATACTCGGGGCCGTCGAGGTACTCCTCGACGAGGGCGCGGCCCGGCTCCCCGCGCAGCAGGGGGGCGAGGGCGGCGGCGGTCTCCGCCGGGCCCGTGCAGGCGCGCACGCCGTCGGACCCGGAGCCGAGGACCGGTTTGACGACGACGGTGCCGCCCGCCTCGCGTGCCAGGGCGGCGCCCTCGGCGGCGCTGCGCACCTCGTGGAAGACCGGTCCGGGGACACCGGCCCGGGCGAGCGCCCGGCGCTGGGCGGCCTTGTCGCGGCAGCGGGACACGGCTTCGGCGTCGGGGGCGGGCAGACCGAGGGTCCGTGCGGCGGCCGCCGCGGTGGCGACGTGGTACTCGGAGCTGGAGGTCACACCGGCGGCGCGGGCGCCGAGGGAGCGGCACTCGCGCAGCACCGCCTCGGGGTCGGCGGTGTCGATGACGCGCACGGGCACCGCGTCCTCCCGGACGTAGGGGTAGCGGTCGGGGTCGCGGGTGAGGAGCAGGGGTTCGAGGCCCCGGGCGCGGGCCCGGTCGCAGAAGTCGCGGCCCGATCCGGTGGTGTTGCTCTCGACGAGGACCAGGCGGTCGGGGTTCGGCGGGGTGGCGGACACGGGGTCCCTCCTTCTGTCGTGGTGTGCGCGGTGTGCGGTCCGGGCGGCGGGGCGGTCCCCGCCGTCCGGCCTCAAGGGGTCCTCGCCGGCTGCCGTCCGCCGGAGGCGACCGGGGCGGTGAGCTCGCGGACCGCCTCCTCCAGGCCGCGGCGGGCGCCGGCCAGGCGCTGCCGGGCCCGGGTGTGCCGCAGCGCGCGTGCGCGCAGCTCCCGGCGGGCCTGCTCGAAGAGGATGTCGAAGGCACCGGGTCCCCCTCCGGCCCCGGTGGCGCGGGCGGCCGCCTCCGGGGAGGTGAGGTGTGCGGGTACCGGCCGGCGGGTTCCTCCGACCGTGACCGCGTCCAGCCCGGTGCGGCCTTCCTCCAGGGCCCTGCGCACCTCCTCGCCGACGGCGTGGTGGGCGGTGCGGAAGGCCACCCCCTCCCGTACGAGGTGGTTGGCCGCGGCGGTGGCCGTGGTGAAGCCCTCCTCCGCACGCCGGGCCATCCGCTCGGGCCTGGGCAGGGCGCCTCCCGCCAGGACCTGGGCCAGGAGCACCGCCTCGTGCACGGCGTCGAGCCCGGGGCGGCAGGCGGCGACCGCCTCCGTCCCGACCTCGATGCAGTTGGTGAAGGGGGTGGACTTGACCATGGACGAGGCCGCCGTCCAGGCGCCGATGGCGGCTCCCGCCTTGGCCTTGAGGTGCTCCAGGAGGAAGGCGTTGCGTTTCTGGGGCATGGCCGAGCTTCCGCCGACCAGGTGGTCGGGCATGTGGACCAGGCCGAACTCGGCGGTGCTCCACAGCTGGAGGTCGGTGCCCAGGCGGCTGAGGGTGACCCCCGTCCCGGCGACCGCCGCGAGGATCCGGAGATGAGTGTCGCGGCTGGCCACGGCGTCGGTGGCGTGCCGCGCGGGTGCGGAGAAGCCGAGCAGCGCGGCTGTCGCCGCCGGGTCGACGGGCAGGTCGGTGCCGGCGACCGCACCGGCACCGAGCGGGCACCGCTCCAGGCCCCGCGCCGCGTCGGCGACGGCGTCGGCGTCCCGGCCCAGGGCCTCGGCGATGCCGAGGAGGTAGTGCCCGTAGGTGACCGGCATCGCCGCCTGGAAGTGCGTGTAGACCGGCATCACGGTGTCGCGGTGGGCGCGGGCCCGCCCGAGCAGCACCGCGTGGAGGCGGAGCGCCTGCTCCAGGAAGTCGAGCGTCCAGGCGCGCAGGCGCATGGCGGCGGTGGTGGCGTTGAGGTCGTTGCGCGACCGGCCGGTGTGCAGGGCACCGCCGGTCTCGGGGCCGAGCAGCCGGCTCAGGTGCTCCTCGTAGGCGAGGTAGAGGCCGCGCGGCCGGGGGAGGTCCCGCACGCCGGCGAACCGCTCCTCGCGCAGGTGCACGACGGCTCGGGTGATCGCGGCGGCCCGGGCCCGGTCGAGGAGTCCCGTACGGGCCAGCATGACCAGGTGGGCGAGGTCGACCTCGGTGATGAGGGCCAGCTCGGCGCCGATGTCCTGGGAGGCGTCCTCGAAGAGCCGGCGTCGGGTCCCGGCCCGCAGCCCCCGGGTGAGGCGTCCTGTGGTGCTCACGAGGCGATCTCCATCCTGTCGTCGGCAGTGTCGAGTTCCCTGACCAGCACGTCCGCCAGGCGCAAGGGGTGGAAGAGGGACTCCGCGGACCTGCGGTCGCGGAGCACCAGCCCCCGGGTCATCAGGCCGGCCAGGGCCCGGCCGCAGTCGGCCATGGAGATTCCGCGGGCCCCGGCCAGCGAGGCGGCGGTGGCTCCCCCGCCGGCGTCGCACAGCTCTCTCAGGAGGAGGTGCTGCTCCTCGGGGCAGTCGGCGATCGCCGAGGCGAGGGCCGTCCGGGTGTCGGCGCCCCGGGCTTCGGCACCGGCGTCGCCGAGGGGGGTGAGCAGGGGCAGCGGGTCCTCCTCCAGGAGGAAGAGGAGGGAGGCCGGGTCATAGACGGCGGACCAGGTGGCGACCGCGGCGAGGGCGCCGGGGAGCCGGTCGAGCAGGGCGCAGATCCGCTCGGCCCGGGCGTCGTCGACCTGCGCGAGGGGGTCGGCCCGGTGGAGGTGGTGGCGCAGGATCTCGGAGGCGTCGCCGGCGCCGGGGGGTTCGAGGAGGAAGACCTGCTCGTCCACCGTCCCGTACGGGCAGCGCGCGGTGGTCAGCACACGCAGGCGGGGGTGGGCCTCCAGGAGGGCCTCCACCGGTCCGGGGTCCGGTCGCGCGGTCCCGGGTCCGTCCAGAACGAGCAGGGCGGCCTCCTCGCCGACGGACGCGGCCACCGGGTCGGGCGCCTCCTGCCCGTGCCCCTCCTCCCCGGGGGCGCCGGGGGGCTGCCCCTGGCTCCCGGGGGCGCGGAGGAGGTCGGCGGAGGACCAGACGACGCGGAGGCCGAGGTCGCGCTGGAGGCGGGCGGAGGCTTCGAGTGCGAAGCGGGTCTTGCCCGCCCCGGGTGCCCCGACGACGGAGAAGAGGCGGTCCTCGGACGCGGAGATCCGGGAGGTGAGGAAGTGGAGCTCGTCCTGCCTGCCCACGAAGGGGGTCCGGGCGGCGGGCGGGGCGCCGGCGGATCCCGGGGCCCCGGCGCGCAGCCGGTTGCGTCCCGGTCCCCGGCCGGCCGCGGCCCTCAGGTCCTCGCGGTCCCGGTCGCCGAGACGGAGCCCGTCGGCCAGCAGCCGCACGGTGTCCCGGCGCGGGTTGCGGGCCCGGCCGTGCTCCAGGTCCCTGATGGCGCGGACGCTGATGGTGGAGAAGTCGGCCAGCTCCTGTTGGGTCATCTCACGGCGGAGGCGGTATCTGCGGAGGAGGTGTCCGAAGGAGTGCTGTTCTTCCCGGAGTTCCATGTTCCACGACGACCTTTCCAGAAGCGTTCGCTGGGACGTGGAACCACCGTCGGGGAGAGGCCTATCACGGCCCTGTCCTCGCGGTTACCGGTGCTCGGGATGAGGGGAGAGGCGCAGGTCGGGTCGGGGATAGCGCGGGGATAGGGGCGGAACAGGACGGATTTCTACGGTAGGGACACGCCTCGAGGAGAGGCCCCGGAGAAAGGAACCCCCATGCGAGTCCGCACCCTGGTCCTCACCGTCGTGACCGCCCTGAGCCTCGGCCCGCTGCTGGCCTCCCCCGCCCTGGCCGACGACGGCTCCGAGACGCCGCCTCCCCCCTGCCAGACGGTCACCTGCCCCGACAGCGGCAACTGGCCCAAGTAGGCCGCCCCGCCGGGGTCAGCTCCCCGGTGCCCCCGGTGTCCCGGCCGCGGTGACGACGGAGTCGGCGAGACCGGCGATCCCCTCCAGAGCGGCCCGCACCTCGGCTGCGCCCTCCCGGTCGCCCAGCCTTTCCCACAGGGCGATCGACTGCTCCATCGACGCACGGGCCGGCCCCACGTCCCCCATCGCCGCCTGGGCCCGGCCCAGACCGAAGCGCAGGAGCGCCTCTCCGACGGGGTCCCCCGGATGGGCGATCCGGTCCAGGGCGTCGAGGAAGTGCGCGCGGGCGTCCGCGTGGGCGGCGCGCGCCATGTCGTGCAGCGCTCTCTGGTAGAGGACCTGCGCCTGTGCGCGCGGGTCACCCGTCTCCCGCGTGCAGCCCAGGGCCCGTTCCAGGAGGGCGTCCGCCCTCTCGTGCTCCCCCTGGTCCACGGCGATGCGCCCGAGCACGATCAGCGGCCGCCAGGCGGCCCCGCTCTCCCCGACCGCCGCGAAGTCGTCCAGGGCCGCCTCGCCCAGCTTCTGCGCGCCGCTCCGGTCCCCGCGTCCCAGGGCGGAGTCGGCCATCCAGGACCGGCACAGCCCCTGGCCGAACCGGTCCCCGAGTTCGGTGAAGCCGGCGAACGACGCGGAGAGCGCCTCGTCGGCCTCCTCCGTCCGGCGGTCGTTGCTCATCAGCAGGCACGCGGCGAAGTCCATGGCGGCGACCCCTCGGCGGTTGCCGGCCGCGCGGACCGCCTCGGAGACGACCTGCAGGACCTCGCCGAACTCGTCGAAGTAGCCGCGCCTCTCCGCGTAGACGCAGAATTGCGAGGCGAGTTCCCAGCACTGCTCGTCGAACCCCAGCCGGGCCGCCTGGGTGATGGCCGCCAGGAGGTTGGGGAGCTCCCGGTCGATCCACTGGTGGGGGTCGGACAGCAGGCGGTCCGTGTAGGCGGCGGGGGGACGCCAGCGCTCACCCTGCCCCCGCACGCGCAGGAGGTTGGTGCCGAGGATCCGGCGGTTGGCCTCCTCCAGGAGGAAGAGCCATCCGCCGATCAGGCGCCGGGTCTCCTCCGGTCCCGGCAGGCCCTGGGCCCGGCCCTTCTCCCGGGAGTACCCGCGCACCAGGTCGTGGAAGCGGTAGACCGGTTCTCCGGCGGCGTCGATGCCGGTGACGTCGAGCATGTGCGCGTCCACGAGCGGTTCGGCCAGGTCCGAGGGGAAGGGCCGGAGGTCGTCCAGCAGGGCGCCCGCCGCCCACGCCGGGATGGTCGGCCCCTCCGCGGCGCCGAGGAGGCCGAAGGTCCGGGCCGCTTCCGCCCCGAGGCCGTCGTAGGTGAGGGAGAGGCTGGCCCTGACGGTCATGTCGCCGTGCGCCAGCTCGTCGAGGCGGTTCCTCTCGTCGGCCAGGCGCGTCACCATCGCGGCCAGGCTCCAGTGCGGTCGTGCCGCCAGCCGCGCCGCCACGATGCGCAGGGCCAGCGGCAGCCGTCCGACGGTGCGGACCAGGGCCCGGGCGGCCTCGGGCTCCCGCCGGACCCGGTCGGGTCCGACGACCTGTTCGAGCAGGGCCAGGGCCACCGGTTCGTCGAGGATGCCGAGTTCGACGCGGCGCGCGCCGGGAAGCCCGGTGAGCTGTGCGCGCGAGGTGACGAGCACCCCGCACGCGCCGCTGCCCGGGACGAGCGGCGCCACCTGGGCCTCCGCGGCGGCGTCGTCCAGCACGACGAGCAGCCGGCGGGAGGCGACGATGCCGCGGTACATGGCGGCCCGCTCGTCGAGGTCGTCGGGCACCGCTTGGCCGGGCACGCCGAGCGCCCGCAGGAACCTGCCGAGCACGTTCGCGGCGTTCAGCGGCGACTCGTGGCTGCCCCGCAGGTCGCAGTAGAGCTGGCCGTCGGGGAAGTGCTCCTCGGCGAGGCGGTGGGCGATGTGGACGGCGGTGGCGCTCTTGCCGACGCCGGGCCGGCCCAGGAGCACGGCGATACCGACCTTCTCGGGGTCTCCGAGGAGAATCTCGGTGGCAGCGGAGACGGCCTCGGGCCGGCCGACGAAGTCGGCGGCCGCGGTCGGCAGCTGGAACGGGGCTGCGGAGGTCGTGTCCGGGGTCCGGGGGGCGCCGGTGCCGGCGCGGGCGTCCGGGGTCCCGGTGCCGGGCCCCGGTTCGGGGGTGTACCGGACGGGGAGGTCGAGTGCCGGGTCGGAGCCGAGGATCGCCGCCTCCAGGGACCTCAGCTCTCCCCCGGGTTCCAGGCCCAGCTCGTCGACGTACAGCTCGCGGCCGGACCGGTACACCTGGAGGGCGTCGGCCTGGCGGCCGGAGCGGTACAGGGCGAGCATGAGCTGGGCCCGCAGCCGCTCCCGCAGCGGGTACCGGTCCACGAGCTCGGCGAGCTCGCCGAGGAGGCGCGCGTGCCGGCCCAGGCGCAGGTCGATGTCCATGTAGGCCTCGACAGCGGCGACGCGGTCCTCGTCGAGCAGGACGGCCTTGTTGCGGAGGATCTCCCCGTCGAGCCCCGAGAGCGCGGGGCCCCTCCAATACTCCACGGCCTCCCGGAGGCAGGCCGAGGCGTCCTCCTCTCGGCCCTCCTTGAGGAGGATCTCCGCGTCGCGCACGGCGACCCGGAACAGGTGGACGTCGACGCTGCCGGGGTCGGCGCGCAGGAGGTAGCCGGGGGGCCGGGTATCGATGGTGGTCCCCAGCGGGGACAGCAGGCGGCGCAGCCGGGACACGCAGATCTGCACCTGTGTACGGGCCGTCTCGGGAGGATCCTGGGCCCAGATGACGTCCACCAGGTGGTCCGTGGAGACGACCCGGCCGAGTTCCAGCAGCAGGGAGGCGAGCACCGCCTGCTGGCGTCCGGGAGGTATGCGTACGGGCCCTTCCGGACCTTCGACCTCCGGTGAACCGAGAAGGCGGAAGAACGGCCGGGGCGTATGACTGACGGTGGTTGTTTCGGTGCTTATGGTGATGCCCCATTTCCGTCGGCACTGCGGACATAACCCCGGCACACTCGGACTTATATCACATCAAATAGGGAAAATGGGAAGCACCAATTGACTTTTTATCGAAAAGGAAGATAGCGCCGCGATAGCAGGCGGATTGCCCTCCGGCCCACCCTGGGAACGCCCGACCCCAGGAGGTTTCCATGCGTTCCCAGGCCAGAGCCCCGGACATCACCGCAGGTGACGTCGCCGCCACCATCGGCGCGGAGCACGTGAGGCTCTCGTACCACTATCTGGACCAGGCCGACATGGAGGGCTACATGTCGCTGCTCGACCCGGAGGCACGCCTGCACCACCCCGGCCACCCGGTCTCGCGCGGCCCGGACGAGGCCGCAGCGGCAATGGAGTCGCTGGCCTACACGCGCGGCCGCCACCGCATATTCAAGACGGTTTCCGAAGGGGACACCGTGGCGGCGATCGGCAGGTTCACCGGGCGCGCGGCACCGTTCGGAAACACGTACGAAACGGAATTCGTCGACGTGTTCACGCTGTCCGGCCACGGGCTTTTGCTGTCCTGCCGGAGGTTTTGCTGGAACGGCCGCAACTGAGGACCGCCGTGGCGAGAAAAGGAGCGGAGTGTCCGGTTCCGGCCAATTCTGGGGCTTCCCTCCTGTCTTGAACTGGGGCGTTCGGTAGAGTTCCGGGCACGGTCCCCGTCCTGACGGCAGCCTCCGGGCACCGCCGGGGGCCCGGTGGACGCAAGGGGTGTGGCTCGCGTGGGGCTGTTTCTCGACACGGCCTTCGGCTTCCCGGCCGTGCTCCTCACACCCGTGCTCGCCGTGGTCACCCTCTACTGGATCGTGGTCGCGATCGGCCTGGCCGACACCGAGATGCTCGACGCCGCGGACGCCGACGGCAGCCCGGTGGGTGCGAGCGCGGTCCTGGAACGCATGAGATTGAGCAAGGCACCGGTGACGGTGGAGATCACCGCGCTGGTGCTCTCCGCCTGGTTCGTGAGCATGATGGGCGGCATCGTGACCAGTCTCCTCACCTCCCCCGGCAGCGCCCTGTCCTGGGCACTGGGCGCGGTCGTGCTCGTCATCGCGGTGGTGGCCGCCTGGGCGCTCACCAGCGGCCTGGTCATGGCCGTGCAGCGTTTCCTCCCCCGGCGCGGGGGCTCCTCCCAGCGGGACCTGGTGGGCCGCACCTGCGTGATCCGTGTCGGCGAGGCCGGCGAGAGCTTCGGGCAGGCCGAGATCACCACCGAGAGCGGGGCCACCGTTGTCATCCCGGTGCGCACCATCGGCGGTGAGGTGCTGCCGGTGGGCAGCACCGCCCTGGTCTTCGAGCGCAGCGACGAGCAGGACGTCTTCCTCGTCACCGGCTTCGATCCCTCCCTGGACCCCGGACGGCCCTGAGCAGGCCTTCTCCCAGCGATCCTCCGCCCCGGGAGCGAAATCTTCCGAATAGTGGAACCGGGTTCGGTCGCACCGCGTCTCACTTTCCGTGAGCGGTCCCCGGGCCAGGGCATCCCGCCCGTGCACCCCCGACCGCCTTCCCTTCCGTCCACTCGCGGAAAAGAGGCCCCCACGTGTTGCTGAGCGCTCCCTCCACCGGCCAGGAAGCCGCCAACGCGGCGTTCCTGACCGTGGGCATCTCCCTCGGTGTCGCGGTACTCGTACTGCTCCTGCTGGTCGTCGCCGTCCTGAAGATGTTCAAGAAGGTCAAGCAGGGTGAGGCCCTGATCATCTCCAAGACGCGCGACGTCCACGTCACCTTCACCGGCGCGGTCGTGCTGCCCGTCCTGCACAAGGCCGAGTACATGGACATCGCGGTCAAGTCCCTGGACCTGGACCGCCGCGGCCGCGAAGGCCTGACCTGCCGGGACAACATCCGGGCCGACATCAGCGTCAAGTTCTTCATCCGCGTCAACGAGACGGAGGAGGACGTCAAGAAGGTTGCCAAGTCCATCGGCACCGAGCGGGCCAGCAACCACGAGACGCTCCAGGAACTGTTCAACGCCAAGTTCGCCGAGGCCCTCAAGACCGTCGGCAAGCGCTTCGACTTCGAGCAGCTGTTCACCCAGCGCGAGGAGTTCCGCCAGCAGATCATCGCGGTCATCGGCTCCGACCTCAACGGCTACGTCCTGGAGGACGTGGCGATCGACTACCTCGAGCAGACGCCGCTGCACCAGCACGACGCCAACAACATCCTCGACGCGCAGGGCATCTCCAAGATCACCGAGCGCACCGCGTCCGAGCACAAGCGGACCAACGAGTTCGAGAACGACCGCCGCAAGGAGATCGACCGCCAGAACACCGAGACCGCCGAGACCCTCGCCGAGCTGGAGAAGCGCCGCGAGGAGGCCGCTGCCAAGGCCAAGCGCGAGATCGAGATCATCAAGGCCCGCGAGGAGGCCGAGACCGCGCGCGTCCAGGCCGAGGAGCGCCTCAAGGCCGAGACCGCCAACATCCGCACCTCCGAGGCCCTCGGGGTCCAGCACGAGAACCAGCGCCGCGAGATCGCCGTCGCCGAGAAGAACCGCGAGCGCGTCATCGCCATCGAGACCGAGCGCATCGAGAAGGACCGGCTGCTGGAGGTCATCGGCCGCGAGCGCGAGACCGAGCTGACCCGCATCGCCAAGGACAAGGAGGTCGAGGCCGAGCGCCGCGAGGTCGCCGAGGTGATCCGCGAACGCGTCGCCGTCGACCGCACCGTGGCCGAGCAGGAGGAGGCCATCAAGCGCCTGCGCACCGTGGAGGAGGCCGAGCGCGAGCGCCAGGCCCTCGTCATCCACGCCGAGGCCGAGGCCCAGGAGCGGCTGGTCAAGGACATCAAGGCCGCCGAGGCCGCGGAGGAGGCCGCCAAGCACAAGGCCGCCGAGGAGCTCACCCTCGCCGAGGCCCGCCAGCAGGCCGCCGAGCTCGACACCCGCGCCAAGATCCGCCTGGCCGAGGGCATCCAGGCCGAGACCGCGGCCGCCGGGCTGGCCGAGGTCCAGGTCCGCGAGCAGGACGCCGAGGCGATCGAGAAGGTCGGCCGCGCCGAGGCCGCCGTGGCCCGAGAGAAGGCGCTGGCCGAGGCCGAGGCCGTCGAGCAGAAGCTGCGCGCCGAGGCCGCCGGCCTGCACGAGAAGGCCGGCGCGATGGCCGCCCTGGACGAGGTCAGCCGCGAGCACGAGGAGTACCGCCTGCGCCTGGAGGCCGAGAAGGAGGTGCGCCTGGCCGGGATCGACGTCCACCGCCAGGTCGCCGAGGCCCAGGCCACCGTCCTGGCCACCGGCCTGGAGAGCGCCGACATCAACATCGTCGGCGGCGACGGCGCGTTCTTCGACCGCATGGTCAACTCCATCGGCATGGGCAAGGCCGTGGACGGATTCGTGGCCAACTCCGAGTCGGTGCGCTCCCTCGGGGAGTCCCTGCTCGACGGCGGCACCGACTCCGTGCTCGGCCGGGCCCTGGCCGCGGCGGGCAGCGAGGACGTCAAGAACCTCACCCTCTCCGCCCTGCTGATGAAGCTGATCGGCGCCGGCGGCCCCGACGCCGCCAAGCTCGACCAGCTGCTGGCCTCCGCGCGGAAGCTGGGCGTGGACTCGATGCCGTTGTCCGCGCTGAACGGCAACGCGGTCAAGAACTGACCGTTCCCGGCAGGGGCGGGCCCTCGGGCCCGCCCCTTTCCCCCGCGTGAGAGCTCCAGAGCGAAGAGGTGACCGCACGTTGACCGAGGGACCGTCCACCGCACCCGACAGCGCGCCCGAGGCCCCCGGCCTGGACTCGGGCACCTACGAGGTGCTCCGCACCCGCCTGCGCGAGCAGACCGGCGAGCTCGCCCGGCGCACCGAGGAGCTCAACGCCCGCCGCCTGGAGGTGTTCGGCGGCACCGAACTGGCGCTGCTGGGCACCGAGCGCATCCGCACCGAGCACAACTGCGTGCCCCGGGACGTCGCCGGCGTGGGCCACTCGGTCGGCGACACCATGCTGTTCGGCTACAACGTCTTCCTCGGCATGCAGCGGGAGACGCACGTCTCCGACGTGTTCTCGCTGCACCGGTTCGAGCGCGACGGCGACGCGCTCTCGTTCTCCGACATGTCCGAGGACTCCGTCCCGGGGCTGCTCGCCGACGAGCGGTTCCGCCAGGACTTCGCCAACCTCTACCGCTACTACCGCGACACGCGGCTGCTCCAGCTGCGCCGGCTGGAGGGCCGCCTCCTCGCCGTCTTCCAGACCGGGCCGCGCACCGAGGACGTCCGCGTGCTGCGCTGGTCGGTCTCCCCCACCGGGGAGACGGCCTACCTCGACGACCGGGGCGAGCGCGACCACGTGTTCCCGCCCTCGCACGACTTCACCTGGACCGAGGCCACCCGCGAGGACCACGTCCAGGGCCGCCACCCGCACATCTCGATCCTCGACGAGGTGTTCGTGGAGACGGTGGGCGGCGACCTCACCGTCAAGGTCGAGGACAACACCGAGTCCGGTGAGGGGATCTACAGCGAACCCGTCGACGAGCCGCTGCAGAGCCTGGCCGACGCCTCGGTGATGTACGCCCGCGTGGGATCGCTGATCCTGCTGCGGATCCTGCCCTACAACGAGACCGAGTGGCGCCATCTGGTCTTCAACACCCGCACCAAGGACGTGCTGCGCCTGGACGGGATCGGCCAGGCGTGCCGGCGGCTGCCCGACGACCAGGGGCTGATCTTCCCCGGCGGCCACTACTTGTCCACCGGAGCGGTCCGGACCTTCGACACCGACGTCACCGGCCTGGAGTTCGAGCGCGTGGTGCGCTCCCCCAACGGGGAGGACGTGCTGTACGTCTTCCACTCAAGGGCCGACGGGCGCAGCCTCCTGCTGTCGTACAACACCATCCGCAAGGAGGTCGCCGCCCCGATCGTCTGCCACGGGTACTCGCTGTTCGACGACGGCACCATGGCGGTGTTCCGCGAGAGCGCGGACGGCCCCACCCGGGTGCACCCGATGCAGGTGTGGCAGACCCCCTACGTGTCCGACGTGTACGCGGCCGCCCAGCCGGCGGGCACCGGTCCGCTGGAGCGGGTGGGCAACGCCGAGCTGGTGCGCGGCGTCTCCGAATGCCTCTCCGTGGCACGCATGGCCGAGGAGATGCGCCCCTCCACCGAGGTGTTCGAAGCGCTCATCGCCTCCTGCCGCAGCGTCGCCGACCGGTTCCACTGGCTGGGCGAGGCCGAACTCGGCGACCTGGCCGAGCCGCTGGATCAGGTGCGCGCCACCGCGGAACGGGTCCTGGAGGAGTTCGAGGCCGTCCAGGCCCTCACCCGGCAGGCGGCCGAGGCACTGGCGGAGGCCGAGGAGGAGGCCGCCTCCCTCATCCGCACCGCGCGGGGCGAGGCGCCCCGGACGGCGGAGGGCTGGGTGGAGCGGCTGACCGGGCTGCGGCGCGCCCAGGGGCGGGCCGCCACGCTGCGCGAGGTCCGCCACGTGGACACCGGGCGCCTGGAGGAGCTGGACCGCAGGCTCGGCGAGGAGATCGCCTCCGCGGGTCGGCGCACGGTCGCCTTCCTGGAGCGCGACGACGCCTTCGACGGCTACCGCGCCGAGGTGGAGCGGCTCGCCGAGGACGCCGAGGCCCTCGACGCCGTGAGCGCCGCCGCGGCCGTCGGCGAGCGCATCGGTGAGCTGACCGAGGGCCTGCAGACCGTCACCGAGGTGATCGGCTCCCTCGACATCGGCGACGCCCAGGTGCGCACGCGCATCCTGGAGCGGATCAGCGAGGTGCTGGCCGGCACCAACCGGGCGCGCGCCGTGCTGGAGACGCGGCGCCGGGAACTGCTGGCCGTGGAGGGCCGGGCGGAGTTCGCCGCCGAGTTCGCCCTGCTGGGCCAGGCGGTGACGGGCGCGCTCGCCGCCGCCGACACCCCCGACCGCTGCGACGAGCAGCTGGGGCGGATCATGCTCCGGCTGGAGGACCTGGAGTCGCGCTTCGCCGAGTTCGACGACTTCCTCGCCGAGCTGGCCGACAAGCGCGAGGACGTGTACGAGGCGTTCTCCTCCCGCAAGCAGACCCTCGTGGACGAGCGGGCGCGGCGGGCCGACCGGCTGTCCTCCTCCGCCGAGCGGGTCCTGGACGGGGTGCGGCGGCGCGTCGCCTCGCTCACCACCCTGGAGGACGTCAACACCTACTTCGCCTCCGACGCGATGGTGGCGCGGCTGCGGCGCACCGTCGAGGAGATGCGCGAACTCGGCGAGAGCGTGCGCGCCGAGGAGCTCGAGGGGCGCCTGCTGGCCGCCCGCCAGGAGGCCGGGCGCGCGCTGCGCGACCGCAGCGACCTGTACGACGGCGAGACCGTCCGCCTGGGCAAGCACAAGTTCGCGGTCAACACCCAGCCCGTCGACATCACCCTCACCCCGTACGGCGGGGAGATGGCGGTGGCGATCACCGGCACCGACTTCCGGTCCCCGGTCACCGATCCCGCCTTCGGGCGGACGCGCCACCTGTGGGACCGGCCGCTGGTCTCGGAGAGCCCGGAGGTGTACCGCTCCGAGTACCTGGCGGCGTCGCTGATGGCCGCCGCCGAGGAGGGCCGCGACGGGCTCACCCTGGACGGGCTGCGCGAGGCCGACCCGGCCGAGGTCGCACGCCGGGCCGCGTCGGCCCGCTACGACGAGGGCTACGAGCGCGGCGTGCACGACCACGACGCGGGGCTGGTCCTGGAGGCGCTGCTGCGCCTGCGCACCGGTGCGGGCCTGCTGCGCTACCCGGCTCCGGTGCGCGCGGTGGCCCAGCTGTTCTGGGCCTTCGGCACCGCCGAGGAGCCCCGGAGGGCCTGGGGCGTGCGCGCGGCTTCGCTGGCCCGCGCCCGCGCGGTGTTCGGGGCGCGCCGCTCCCCCGCGATCGACGCGCTGCGCACCGAGCTCGCCGAGGCGGTCGACGGGTTCCTCACCGGCACCGGGCTGCACCAGGACGCCGACCTGGACCTGGTGGCCGAGTACCTCTTCGAGGAGCTGGCCCTGGACTCCCCGGGCGAGCGCGGGTTCGTGTCGGGGGCCTCGGCCCGCGCCCTGCTGGACCGCTTCCACCGGGCGCTGGGCAGCTCCCGGGCGACCACGCGCCGCGCCTTCGAGGAGGACCTGCGCGCGCTCGGCGGCGACCTGCCGGCCCGGTACCAGCTGGTGTCGGCCTGGCTGGAGGCGTACGCCTCCACCGAGGAGGGCGCCGACCCGCGCGACCTGCCCGAGGCTGCGGTGCTGGCACTGGCGGACGTGGAGCGCTACGCGTCCTCCGCGGCCGTGGGCGAGACCGTCACCGGCCTCCTGGGCACGCACCCGCGCATCGGGAACCGGTCGATGGAGCTGCGGATCGACGAGTTCCTGGAGCGCACCCGCCGCTTCCGCCTGGAGGAGGTGCCCGCCCACCGGGACTTCCAGCACCGGCGCCACGAGCTGGTGGCGGCCGAGCGCGAGCGCCTGCGGCTGGAGGAGTACCGGCCGAAGGTCATGAGCGGCTTCGTGCGCAACCGGCTGCTGGACGAGGTCTACCTGCCGCTCATCGGCGACAACCTCGCCAAGCAGCTGGGCGCGGCCGGCGACGGCAAGCGCACCGACCAGAGCGGGATGCTGCTGCTCATCTCCCCTCCCGGCTACGGCAAGACCACCCTCATGGAGTACGTGGCCGACCGGCTGGGCCTGGTGTTCGTCAAGGTCAACGGCCCGGCCCTGGGCCACGCGGTGACCTCTCTGGACCCGGCCGAGGCTCCGGACGCCACGTCGCGCCAGGAGGTCGAGAAGATCTCGTTCGCATTGGAGATGGGCAGCAACGTGATGCTGTACCTGGACGACGTCCAGCACACGAACCCGGAGCTGCTGCAGAAGTTCATCTCCCTGTGCGACGGCCAGCGCCGCATGGAGGGCGTGTGGGAGGGCCGCACGCGCACCTACGACCTGCGCGGCAAGCGGTTCGCGGTGTGCATGGCGGGCAACCCGTACACCGAGCAGGGCAAGCGGTTCCGCATCCCGGACATGCTGGCCAACCGCGCCGACGTGTACAACCTGGGCGACGTGCTGTCGGGGCGCGAGGAGGTGTTCGCGCTCAGCTACATCGAGAACGCGCTCACCTCCAACCCGGTGCTGGCGCCGCTGTCCTCGCGCGGACGCGAGGACGTGTACCGCTTCGTGCGCATGGCCCGCGGCGACGACTCGGTGGCCCTCGACCGGCTCGACCACCCGTACTCGGCGGTCGAGGCGGAGCGGATCGTGTCGGTGCTGCGCAAGCTGCTGCGGCTCCAGGAGACGGTGCTGGCGGTCAACCAGGCCTACATCGCCTCCGCGGCGCAGTCGGAGGACGCCCGCACCGAACCGCCGTTCCAGCTCCAGGGCTCCTACCGCAACATGAACCGGATGGCGGAGAAGATCGTCCCGGTCATGAACGACGACGAGGTCGAGGCGGTGGTCGACGACCACTACCTGGGCGAGGCCCAGACCCTCACCTCGGGCGCGGAGGCCAACCTCCTCAAGCTGGCGGAGCTGCGCGGGGTGATGACTCCGGAGCAGAAGGAGCGCTGGGCCGCGGTCAAGGCGGCCTACCGGCGCACCCAGGCCCTGGGCGGGGCCGAGGACGACCCGCTCACCAGGGCCATCGGCGCCATGGGCCTGCTCGCCGACCGCGTCGGCGAGATCAGCACGGCCCTCGACCGGAGGGAGCAGGGGTGATCGGTATCGCCCCCGGGCGGGAGGACCCCACACAGGGGCAACCCGCCCGGGCGTGCCCCGGCGGCGGCACGGAAGCGCTCACCGCAGCCTTCAGACAGCTCCGTTCTCCTGCGCCCACTTCTCGAACTCACCCGGCCCGAAGGGAAGCCTGTACTCGGTCTCCATGAGGTGGTCTGCCACACTGCTCACCATCGCCAGCGTCAGGAAACCCGCACGAACAGCCTCGCAGAGCAACCCGAGCGTACCCGTGTACCTGACCTTCGCCTCCTTGGCGGCACGCCTTGCTGCCCCGTCGTCGATGACCGCAGTCGCCCCGTGAACCTGGGCGTAGGCCAGAACGGCTGCCTCTCCGATGTTCCTCCCCCCGGAGACCAGGAAGGCGGAGAAGTGAGCGAAGGCAGCGTTCTCGGAAGGCGTGTCGAGTGCAGACCTGGAGATCCATTCCGTTCCCAGAACCTGCTGGAGATGGGGTCTGGTGCTCGCCCCCCGGCGCAGTTCGTACTCGACCGCGTCAGGTACGACCACTTTCCTCGCTCCGGCAACCGAACGCAGAACGCCGAGCCATCCTGCTTCCGCCAGGTGGCTCAGCGGACCGGTGTCGACGACGAGTTCCTCACCTGGATCGCCGTTCACGAGACGAAGTCCCATATCGCCGATGCGTTCCGCTGCGGAAGCTCGGGAAGGTCTGCCGCATCCCACGTGCCGAACAGCAGCTCGAGTGCCCTCGCCCCGCTCACCCTCTCGGACCTGAAGAGGCGCAGGACAGCAGCCTCGTAGTCTCGCGGAAGCCAGCCGGAACCCAGCTCGTCCGAGACGACGAGATCGTGTTCGACGATGTCCGCTCTGGTGGTTCTGGTCGTTCTCACCTGTGCGGCCTGGGTGCCCTCGACCATCTCGAGCTCCAGAAGCCGGCGCGCCAGCGTGGACATGTCGACGCGGAAGCAGCTTGCCGCCATCACCGCTGCTGCACGGGCTCCCTTGTCGGCAAGCCACCTGTCCCACGCATCACGGAACGAGGACTCCGGTAGCAGAAGAGCCCGGGCAAAACGATCGATGAGCTGCTCGCGGAGATCAGGGGTCGAAGCGCCGTCGATGCGCCAGTCGACCGTGTACTCGTCCGCCATCAGCACATGGCCGAGTTCATGCGCCAGGGACAGGCGCCGGCGGCCCACACGCAGACCTCCGTTGACAACAGCCACGGCTCCGGCCTCCAGCAGGACACTGGCCGCGTCCGCGGATTCTGTGCCCAGGTCGGCCACGAAGGGAACGAGTCCTGCTCGGACCACCCTGGCGCCGAGTTCCTTGAGGGGCCCTTCCGCTTCTGCGCCCAAGAGCATCCGAGCCTCGTGCGCCAGTTGCTCCGCTTCCTCCTTGTCAGCAGGTACGGAGAAGACAGGCAGACGGTCCAGGGCCTTGCGCAGCATCGGATCATGCCGGGACACGAACTCGACCGCCCGGGCACGCAGCTCCACTTCGCGATCGATGCGCGGGCTGGGCTCACCGGGGTCGGTGACGTTGCGGTGGGACACGATCGCGGGCGGGGCCTCTTCGACGAACCATTCGATTCGCTCGTCGAGTGCCTCGGCCACCTGGGCGAGTTCCAGCGCCGTGACGCGGCGTGCACCGGTCTCGATCTTGGCCAGGCTCGACCGGTCCAGGCCCACGGAGCGTGCCAGCTCGCTCTGGGTGAGTCCTGCGCGCTGACGCGCTTCGGCAACGCGGAGACCGAGGTGACGGGCATCAAGAACCATGTGTGCGATATTAGAACAAGGAAGGTGTCAGGCAAAGGTCCATACTCCTCCTCCGCACCGAACCGGGCTCACGGCTTCCCTGCCGGGACCGGGCGCGCCGCCCGGGCGCCGGCCACGGGCCGGGACACCGGAAAACCTTGTGCGCAAGGGGGGAGCGGAATGGCACAGTGGCTCCCGATGACCGAGCGCGCACACACCTCCGGCCCTGATGACCGCACCGACCTGGCACGCGACCCCTTGCCGCTGCGCGGGCGCACCGCGCTCGTCACCGGGGCCGGCCGCCGCGGCGGCATCGGGTACGCCGTCGCCCGCCGCCTGGCCGCCTACGGCGCCGGGCTCATGCTCCACCACTACCGACCGCACGACGTGGTGCAGCCGTGGGGAGGCGACGACATCGACGCCGTCGTCGCAGGCGTCCGCGACGCCCTCGGCGACCCCGACGCGCGCGTCACCCACATCTCCGCCGACATGGCCGACCCCGAGGCACCCCGGAGGGTCATGGACGCCGCCGTCGCCGAGTTCGGCCACGTGGACGTCCTCGTCGCCAACCACGCCCGCAGCGGCGGAGACGCCTCCCTCGCCGAGGTGACCCCCGAGATGCTCGACGGCCACTGGGCGGTGGACGCCCGCTCCCCGCTCCTGCTGACGCAGGCATTCGCCGCGCAGCACGACGGCCGCCCCGGAGAGCGCGTCGTCCTCATGACCTCGGGCCAGTTCAAGGGCCCCATGCCCGGCGAGATCGCCTACGCCTCCGCCAAGGCGGTCCTGGCCCAGATCGTCCCCACCCTGGCCGCGGAACTGGGTCCGCGCGGCATCACCGTCAACGTCGTCAACCCGGGTCCCGTGCAGACCGGGTACATCACCCCTGAGGTGATGGAGGACCTGGTTCCCCGGTTCGCCCTGGGGCACTGCGGAGAACCCGACGACGCCGCCCGCGTCATCGCGTGGCTGGCCACCGACGAGGCCCGCTGGGTCACGGGCCAGCTCGTCAGCAGCGACGGCGGCTTCTAGGGCGTACCGCCCTCAGCCTCGATGATCTTGCTCCCAGGCGTGACCGGAACGGTGGCCCTGCCCACCGGGAGCAAGATCACCGGGGAGGCCTTCCCCGTGCCGTACCTCCCCGAAGACAAGAACGTCCCCTCGCATCTCGACGACCCCCAGCGCATACAAGACATCGAGGGCGAGGGCGAACCACCAGAAGGGGACCGAAGCCTTGTGGCCGTGCTCGGCCCGCCAGTCCTGGAACCTGTGCCATGCCTGGTTGACGGTGAGGTCCTGCCTCCTGCTGGAGATGAGGATCTGGGCGCCCACGGTCAGCAACGCGCGCTGAGGTGAGATGGTCCTGGTCGGCGCGATCACGCCTTTCCTCCTTCGACAGCAGTGCCGCTGACCGGCTGCAGGTCCTCAAAGTTCTCGTACTCGCCGAAGAAGCACATGAGTACGGCATCAGCCGCCCGGGGCCGTGTCGGTATCGGGAACTGTCGCAGCCCTGGTGCACCATCCGCCCATGATCCACTCGCAAGCGCACCGGCACCACGCCATCGACCACCTGGAGCTCACGGTCGCCGACCTGGAACAGTCCGTCAAAGCTGTGGAGAAGGCGGGCCGGCGCGTGGTCCAGGGCCCCTACGCCTTCCCCGGCGGGCGCCGCTTCCACTTCACCGACCCCAGCAGCAACGAGTTGGGTGTCTGCTCCGAGAACTGACGCCTCGGTACTTCGCCCGTCCGGCAGTTCTCAGTCACCGCCGATGTGCTCCGTCCACAGGCCGTCAGCAGTGAGCCAGTGCGAGACGAACCGGGTGGGGAGAGCGGGTGACTCCTGCAAGGAACCCTGACGAGAGGAGCGGACATGCGCATCATCATGGACCGCGACAGCGTCGCCATGGCAGATGACGTCGCCCCGCACCTGCAAGTGCGGGAGATACCGAACAACACCCGCGTCAGCGAGGTGGTGCTGCGCATGGTCGAGTCCTACCTGCCCCACGTCGCAGGGAGCGTGGCCCGGCCGTCAAGGTCCGGCACCGCCCCGAGCTGCGGCGCAGCCCGGACCGGCAGATCACCGGTGTCGCGCACGCCGGCAGCATCCGCATCCGCTGTGCGTTCGCGAAGATCCCTCTGGGCCGCGGCACCCCGACGCGCATCGCCCAGCCCCACACAGTCCTGGCGGCCCCGCTGAGATCCGTCACGCCGTCCGGTCTACCGCGACCAGCAGGTACGTGTTCGAGTCCCGCCACCGCAGCGGCGGCCACCCGATGGGTCTGGACGTTTACCGCGCCCACGCCCCCAGGTAGCAGGCCGCGCTCGTGCCAACCGCTGTCACGCCGTGCCGCTCCCGGACTCCTCGGTGAGCGAGTAATCGATGAGGGAGCCGTCAGCCGCCCTGATTCCGACCCGGACCAGCAGACCGCGTCCAGGGTCCAGGACCATGTCCAGGGTCCGCCCGTCCGGCATGGAGAAGCCGCTGTAGGGGGACGGCTCGCTGCCCAGAGGCAGGGCACCGATGCGCAACCCCGTACCGGAAGGTTCCTCCGCCACCGAGGTGACCCGGACCCGGGCCAGAAGGTCGACGGGACGCAGCATCTCCACCAACCAGGTGTCGACGGCTCCCACCCAGGAGTAGAAGTAGCGGGGATCGTCGACGGTGTCGTGCCCGGGCACCGGGGAGCGCAGGGGTCCGCGTCCGGAGTCCTGCACCAGTTCCCGCCCGTCGCAGGCCTGCCGGAGCACCGTGGCCCCGGCCTCGTCGACGGTGTACTCCCAGTGCAGCAGGTCACGTGCGGAAATCCGGTACCGGAGCGGGACCGACTCACCCGGGTTCTCGCCTTCCGAACGCTCGACCAGGACACACGCGCGAGCACTCTCACGCGTCATGTGCGCCAGCAGCGCGGCCGCGTCCACAAGCATGGCTTCCTCCTTCAGGGATCGATTCTGAGCAGCCAGGATCCCGACACCATGTCCACATCATCGGTTCCACTCTGCGTGGACAGGACGGGCCATGCCGCATGGAGCACCAGGAACTCACCCAGATCCGCACGGTCGGCGAAGACACGCACTTCCTCTCCCTCACGGCCCTGGTACCAGCACGTTGCGGAGCCCTCGGCGAACAGACACCTCTCCTCGCGACCGTCGGTCTCGTCGGGTACTCCGTTCCTGCCGACCTCCGGATAGGAGTAGAGCACCACGCGGGAGGGAAGCTGCCGGGTGTCGAACGTGAGGGTAAGCACCGGTTCGGACACAGCAGACCGGTCCGGCCACTCGACCACCCCTGCAGGTCGGTCTAAGGGGCCACCGAGAGAGCGCCAGTCCACAGCTACCATGTCCAGTCCTGCTCCGCCGGACCCATCGCCCAGGTACAGACCCGGCGGCTGAAGAGGAGCTTCGACCTGCTCCTGAGGCAGGTAGGGAATTCCTGCCCTGCTACTGGACACCTCTTCCACATCCGTGCTTTCGCCCGGTGTGGAAGGAACGCATCCGGCAAGAGGTATCAGGATCCCTCAGACGGCTCCTGCACCCCAAAGCATCCGGCCGTATATCCGCCCCAGTGCCGAGGGACCCGTCAGTTGTTCGCCCCGCACGTGATCTCGTTGTCGGTCTGCTCGTAGGCGCTGGCGCTGACAGGCTGCCCGTTGAGCATGCCGCTCCCGTATCCTTCTGTGCGCCAGCGGTGCCGGCTTCCGTAGTCGCAATCCACATCGACAGTGACCCGAATACGCCAAATGTTCTTGGGCCCGTTCGTCTTGGTTCGCCTGTGCTCCCAGCCGTACCAACGTGAACGGTAAGACTTACCGGTAATGGTGTTGTCGACGATGGCGCTCCCTTGGCAGAAGGACTCCACCCGGGTGTGGATCTGGTTGTTGGTCGTACGCGAGGGATGCGGGATGTCGACCCGGACACCGCAGTTGCCACTGGCTGCCTCGAAAGTCCCGAGCACGGAAGCCCCGTAGCCGGCAAACGTACGGATATCGGCAGAGACCGGCTCGTCGTTCTCGACAGCCGAGGCCGCCCCCGGAGCCGAGGCAAGAACCAGAGCCACAGAAACCGCTACCACGCAGGAAAGAGTCCGCACGACACACCCCTTTGGCTTCGCATAAAAGCACCCTCCACATCATCCACGAAGCCAAGAAAAAAGAGAATAGAGTAAGTTATATTCAAACCGCAGAAAATATATCAAAAGGGGCAGAAATTCTTCGGAGATGCGTCCCTCCCCTGCAGGAAACGGGCCGGGCGACCCTGGGAGTACCTGACTTCACTGCCAGACCTTCCACGCCCTTCCAGACGAGGAAATCGCGCCCCCAGCACCTCATACGCCGCTGACTCACGCTTCCTTCCTCTCGTGTCAACTCTGTACCTGTCACCGCAAAAGGCTGGGCCTCGGCGGCTGGCCGGATGTGGCCGTGCGCAGCGGCAGACCAGGGCCGTGTTGGTACGGCGGAATGTCGCAGCCGTGGTGCACCATCCGCCCATGACCCACTCACAAGCACGCCGGCACCACGCCATCGACTACCTGGAGTTCACGGTCACCGACCTGGACCGGGCGCGGCGCTTCTACTCCGAGGCGTTCGGATGGACCTTCAACGACTACGGCCCCCGGTACGCGGGGATCCGGAACCCGGAAGGAGCGGACGCCCCCGAGGTGGGCGGACTCGCCCTGGGTGAGGAGGTACGGGCGGGCGGCCCCTTCGTACTGCTGTACTCGACCGACCTGGAGCAGTCCATCGAAGCTGTGGAGAAGTCGGGCGGGCGCGTGGTCCAGGGCCCCTACGCCTTCCCCGGCGGGCGCCGCTTCCACTTCACCGACCCCAGCGGCAACGAACTGGGTGTCTGGTCCGAGAACTGACGCCCCCGCACGTCACCGCCGCGGTTCCCGCCAACGGGCCCAGCGTCCGCCACCGACGCGCTTCGTCCGCGGGCCGCCAGCGGTGGCCGATACGGAGCAAGTTCTGTCGGGAAGGGCAGTTCCTCCTCGAAAACGGCTGCCTCTCCGGTCACTGCTCGCGCTCGGCCCCCGCAGGCCAGATCACCTCGACGGGGACCCCGCGGCCGCGAGCCGCCTCCACGGCGTCCCCCGTTCCGCCTCTGCCGCCGGCCGGACGGCCGTCCCAGACGGCGAACAGGCGGTCGATCCCGCTCAGGACTGCCTCGTTGGCGTCGGCGTAGGCGGCACTGCCCGCAGTTCGGTGCGGCATGTACCGGACGAGCGAGGAGCGCAGGAGCAGTGCGTCGAATTGGTCCCGGTTGGAGGGCTTGACCTTGTTCTCCCGGTAGTCCACCGAGGGCAGGACGACCTCCAGCGTTCCGCCGGCGTCGAGGACGGCCTCGGCGAAGAGCTGGTCCGCACCGCGCGCCAGGCAGGAGATCCCGACGAGGCGGTTGTCCGCGTAGGGCTTCAGCGCCTCGTCCAGCGCCCGGCGCACCAGGGGCACGCTGTCCGCGGTCAGGTTCGAGTGACCGGTGATCCCGATACGTGCCACATCGCCTCCTTCAGGTACGAGAACCCGGCCGACGACGTGGACCTCCTGCACGGAACCGGCGTCGGGGCGGTTGTCCGCCGTCCAAGTCGGGCCCTCGGCGCGGTCGCCCTGCCGGCCGGCCGGGGCACTTCTCATTGGGCAGGGATAGGTGTCCGGACTGATCTGCTACCGAGATTCACCAAATGAGACGATCTCCGAGGCATCCAATACGCTCACGGGGACGCCCCGAGGCCTCCAGTAAGACGATCTCATTGAGAGGCACATGGCAGGCCCGAAAAGCCGCCATGAAAACCTTCCGTGATTGATCACGGTAAGGCGCCACGACCCGAACCTAGCGAAGCCACTCCACAGTCCACCCACCTTCTTTGAAGAACTCAACCAACGAAGAGAAATCCTCAACCCACTCATCTCCACCCGAGATTTTAAAGTCTTTATCGGCCGCAGTGTGGACCAGGTAACTCGGCGGATCGTCTGGGAGCTCCTGGACAAAGACAAACCTCCCCACTTCATCGCCTTCCACTATCCTACCGACAACACCAATACTAATCACAGAAGAAACTCCAATTTTGACCCCCGCAAGCAGCTACACCCTAAAAACCCCTAAACAAATAGGACAACCCCATATCACCAATTGAACACCCCACTTACCTCCCTATGAGTGGGACGTGATTGTTCACTGAATTCTTCTTGTCACCAGGACTATCGAACATCTGAAAATGCACGTGAGGAAAATCAGGCCAATGGCCCCCGTCCAGCGAGTCGGGATCGATTCTGAATTGCCTAAGACCATCGGCACTCCGAAAAACCCCGCGGCCTTCGCCCATTTCCCTGTAGCCCGAACCGAGGAACTCTATTCCTGCATCCAATGCCTGGTCAGCAGTGACTGGCACATTTCCTACAATGCTACCTTTACCTCTGGCATCCTTTGTTTCAGAGATGACTGCATTGGTGATGCTACATGATTCACCACCAGAATTGTGACTAAGAACGTCGAGTGGCCCAGCAGCCGCATGGTAGGTGTGGACGCCTTGGACCGTCAGGTTGTGGACGGTGGCCGACTGGGTCCAGGACCGGACCGCGTTGACCTGTACCCAGGTGCCTGCGGAAGTCTGCAGCCACGTCCCCGGGGACAGGTCGATGGCGTACAACCACGCACCCAATTCAGGGACCCAGAACGGGTGCTCGTCGGTCGCGACGATCACATCGCCGGCCGCAACCGGCCCCGGAATACCCGACTGCTCGATCTGATCCTCAGAACCAGAGTCGGTCTGGCCGTTCTCACCCTCGGGAGCGTCACGCTCGGTGGTGGGGTCGACCATGATCTCGACCAAGTGTTTGCTGCCTGAGCCAATGATGGTGGCCAATACCGTCCGTGCGGTCTGCTCACCTGTCTCCGGGTTCGTGGCCAACACACTGTCACCGATCTCGACGTCCTCGATCGGCTTGGTCGACCCGTCAGCCATTACCACCCGAGTACCAGGCATGAAACTGTTGCATTTACGGCCGAGGTTGTTCACCTTCTTGTTGGCCTTGAGCAGGTCCCTCACACCGCTGACCAGCTCACCGCCCAGCTCGGTGATCTTTCGCCCCAACTCGGCGGCCTTACCCCACCGCAGCCCGTATTTCGCTGCAATCTTGGCAGGGAGGCCACCCACGAACATGAGCGCCACGTTCAGTGCCGTCTCACCACACGCAGCGAGGTTCCCTGTGGTGAAGCACTCCAGTCCTGCCGTGATCCCCAGCTCATCAGCAACCAGCTGAGCCAACCCAGAAGCGGCCTTGATTAGTTTTTGCTTCGCCTCTTCCTGCTCTCTCTTGGCATCCAGATAAGCCTGGCTCTGCTGGCTCTGATAGGTGCTCCCCGAAGAGCCACCCGAACCCCCTTGGAAAGACAGCCTGTTCGCCAAGCCCATCATGGATCGCCATTGAGGGTTCTGGGTCATGTCAACGCCATAGCGCTGCCCAACCCTGGCCATCAGGTTCAGCGCAACCTTCATTACGCGTCCGACAATGTCGCCAATCTTCCCAAGGAAGAGTCCATCAGGGTCACTGAAGGAAACCGGGTTGTTATTGGCGTAGGTATAGCCGTGCATCTGCTGGTGATCGGTCACGTCCATGACCGGATCCACTGAGATGAAGCGCCCCAACGACGCATCGTAGGCGCGCGCACCGAGCTGAGTCAGTCCTGTCGACTCATCGATAGTTCCGTTCACGAACCCGCGTTCGGATGGCCACTGCCCCTGCTCTGCCCGCTCCTGACCAAATGCCGTCATGTATCGGTGAGTAGCCTCGCCGGTGCGGGCGTTGACCGCGACCTGCCCACTCCCGTGGTGGTCGGAGTGGATCCACGACAAGGTTCCGTCGTCTTCACGTACCGCCACAACCTCATCAGCGAAGGTATAGAAGCGGGTCGCTTCCTTCAGCAGTGTTGTGCGATCCAGACGCAGTTCCATACCTGGCAGGTACAAAGTGGAAGAATCCGGCGCATGGCGAATCAGCCGTTGACCGTCGGCGTCATAGACGAAGGATGTGGCCGATCCATCTTCTTCGACCACGCGGGACAGTTTGCCCTCGGGGTCCCACTCCAGCTCTTGGTCCCGGGAGGCAGTGATGCGGCCGGTCATGTTACCGGCCTCGTCGTAGGTGTACTGCTCCATGCGGTCACCGGCAGGACCGGTCTCGTTGACCTGGGTCAGTGCCTGCGACGCCGTACCCTCTTGGCTGCCGTAGGTGTACGTACGCACCGTGTCCGCCACCGGGTCATGGCGGGTCTCGACAAGGCGGTTGCCCAGAGCGTCGTAGGTGTAGGAGTGCCAATAAGGGGCTGCACCCCCCAACTCGTCTGCCGAGGGATCGGAAGCGCAGGCCTGCTCGCCCTCCGTATCAGGAGTCCACACATCCGTCATACGGCGCATGTGGTCGTAGGAGAAGCACTGCACGTCCGACCGCAGGTGTTCAGCGGTGGGCTCGTTGCGCAGGCTCAACACGTTGCCGGCGTCGTCGTAGGTGTAGCTCTGCTGGGCCAAGGACCCGGTGACACCGAACTGAGGCACCAGGCTCGTTTCGGTCAGCCTTCCCGTGGCATTATCGTATTTGCGAGTCATCCACGTCGCATGCGTACCGGAGACGCCCAGGTCCATGGTGCGTTGGATCAGTTCACCGATGTTGTTGTAGCGCGTTTCGGTGACATAGTTTGAAAGGCCTGACATCTGAACCGGCAGGCCCAGGTCGTTGAACGAGTAGTCCACTGTTTCCCGACCCAGTCCACCTGCCGCCGGCATTGTCACTGCCCGGACCGTGCCGTCGATGTTGTAATAGGTCGAGAAGCGATAACGCCCTGAGATCCCTGCTTCGCTGGAGGGGACGAGGACCTCTGTTGTGGTGGGCCGGTAGAACTTGTCGTAGGCCACGACCCGACTGGTGTAAGCGTTGCCATCCACGTAGCGGGTAGCTGAGGTCAGATGGCCCTTGGCAAGGGTGTCGTAGACCCAACTGGCACGCAGAGTCCCGTCAGGACTGTCGTCGTACAGACCGGTCTGGCGGCCAACAGCGTCGTAAGTGTAGGCGAGGGTCTCCCCCCGGGCATCGGTCTTGGCAACCAGCTGATCGAGCTGGTTGTAGGACATTGTGGTGGTCCCGGCAACGGGGTCTTCGGTCCGAACCAGGCGACCGCGCAGGTCGTAGCTGTAGGACCAGGTGTTGCCCTCAGGGTCGGTGGCCGAAGCAAGCTCATCGTTCTTGGCGTAGGTGTAGGTGATCGAGTCGTATGCACCCTCGGGTGTAGGACCGTAGTGCGTACGGGTTTCGACCATCCGTCCATGGGCGTCATTGACGACGGTGGTGGCTATGTCGCCTTCGGGCGGAGTGATGAGGAATCGGTCACCGTGGTGTTCGGTAGTGGCGCGCCAACGCTCCTCGCCAAAAGCGACATGGATGACGTCGGTAGCACGACCAGCCCCGTCATAGAGAGTCTCGGTCTGGCGTGGGATGTCTGCGTCGTTGGCGACAATGAACAAGGAGTCGCTCGGACTCTCCTTATTGTGGTATGTTTCGCGCTCCTTGACGATCTGTCCACGGGTGTCGTGGAAGGTGTCGGTGATCAGCCGCCCATCGTTCACACCCGGGGTCTGTACCTGGCGCGGTCGCAGAAACGCGTCGAAGATCTCGTAACTGGTGACGTATTCGCCCTGTGTCCCCAGTGAATGCGTGACAATCGAGGTAGGCGCGTCCTGGCGAATGTGATACTCGAACTCGGTGGTGGGACTGACCGTTTCAGGATCCCGGTCAGGAAGCCACACACTGACCAAGCGGCCGAGCGGGTCATAGGACATCGCCATAGTGCGGCCGTTGGCATCGGTCTCTGAAACAGGCAAACCACGCGTGGGGTCGACTCTGGTGGTCGTGGTGTGACCGAGCGGGTCTGTCTCAGTGGTGGATTCAGGGAGCCCGGCGCTGGTGAAGGTGTACTCGGTGGTGGTCACACCGCCGGCCGCATCAGTTTCGGAAACAGTGTTGCCGTAGAGGTCGAACTCGGCCTGCTGGACCACCTGGTAGACGGGATCGCCCTCCTCGTAGGAGTCGAGCTTCTCGGTACGGGTGGGCAACCCCCGAGTCGGTGCCGCTCCATGTTCCTTTTCGTCGTAGAAGACACGTTCGTCGGTAATGACATCGGCAGGGCGTTCAGGGCTCTGGCTGCAGTCCACCGCCAGCGTCTCGGTCCGGGAAGCGAGGTTGAGTATCCACTTGTCGGTGTTGCTGACGTAGTCGGTGTTGACGCACTTCTCGTCACCGGACACGTCCACGTCACCGTGGTCACGCACCTGTGTAACCGCGCCTCGCTCGTTGATCGTGTTGTCGACGCGGGTCTGGTACCAGGTTCCATCCGCCTTGCGGGTGAACTTGACAACCTGTTCGGTCTGAATCATGTGGGCGCTCTGGCTGCCCCAGGAATGGTTAACCTCGGCAGTCTTTTGCAGCCAGGGGGTGGTGATCTCACGGGAGATCACCTCGCCACCTTCCCCATTACGGGTGATCACCTCACGCAGGATGCCGTTGAGTTCCTTATGGTCGGTGTGGGCGACTCCGCGCGAATCGGTGACAGAGACATTGCGTGTCCCGCTGGGCTGCTTGTCCCCGTCCATGCCTTGGAAGTACAGGTACTCGGTCTCGGTACGTTGCTCACTGGGGTGCCCGGTGCGGACAATGACACGGTCGTAGCCACGCCAATCGGCCCAGGTCCGGTACTTGTCCTTGACCATGCCGTCGGCTTCGGTGTAGCGCCAGGCCGGGGTACCCACATAGTCGTAGCTGGTGGTGAGGGTGGGTTGGTCGGTGACCAGGTCGAGTTCGTTAACCTCGGTGACGACGTACTTGTGGAACCAGTCGGTCAGTTCCACTCCGCCCTCGGGGGTCCACTTGACCGGGTAACAGAGTTTGGTGTTGCTGTGCGGTTTAGGGGTCTTGCCCGGTTCGCACTCCGGCTCGGAGTAAGTGATGTCGAGTTGCCCACCTGTCTCGGTGTAGATCGAGGTGATACGCCACCTGAGCATGGGGGCGATGTTGTCGGTGGGCGAATCGACCCGGTTGGGCATCTGAGTGCCGGCAAAGCTCACTTTGGGAAGGGTCTCGGTACCGCCTACGTGACCGGTGTGCTCAACCGAGTCCAGCCACAAAGTCGGTCCTGTGCCGTCGCCTGACTCAGGGAAGGAGTGTTCGAGCTTCCAGGAGTCGACCTTGGTGTACTCGTTACCCTGTCGGATCTGAGTGGTGACGGAGTCGAGTTTTCTGGTGGACCAAAATGTCGGTGTGTGCGTGCCAGTGCAAGATTCATTCGCCTTGCACGCCATATCCAGAGGTACGTCGGGCCAGTGTTCGGCATTGGCAGAGGTGCGCTTCTCTACTGCACAGTCGAAGGAGTCTGTAGGCAGACACCGTTCGGAGGTGGAGAAGACAATGCGGGCCGGGGCAATGGCATAGACGTCGTCACTGCGCAGCCCGTACTCGATCCGACTGATATTGGCGGCACGCACGTAAGGGGTGGCGGTTTTAGTGAGGTTACGACCGTAGTGGTTGGTCTCAGATGCGTAGTAGAACGTCATAACATTGCCGTGCACATCCACGACGTAGTCAAGGTTCCACTTATAGGCCTGCTGGCACCATGACTCGGAGAAGTTCGGGTCGTAGCAGGGCTGCCCGGACTTGGCGGCGTAGACGGGCATGGTCTGTGCCGATTTGGTCTCGGGGTCACCGCTGGACCAACCGGGAAGGCGGTTGCGGCCGAAGAAGTATTGGGTGCCGTCGGGAGTGGTTACCTTCCAGTACTCACCGCTGTGGGCACCGTTGGTGGCGCCGGTGAGGCGCTCCACCTTGGTGCCGTCGTCGTTGGTGAGGCGGTAGGTGCCGTCCTCGTGCTTAACAAGAGCTCCGGAGTGCCCGCTCATGGAGAGAGTGACGTTGTCGGTGTTCCAGCACAGGTCACCGGTGTCATGTCCGGAGTCGACGCAGGCGGCGTAGCGACGCTCGATCGCGCCAGGTGCGTAGGAGAAACCGTCGCCGATCCACGAGGTCTGGTTGTTGGATGTGGCAATACGTCCGTCGACCCCGCCTGAGGAATAGCTCAGCGACACCGCGGGGGAGAGCTGGCTGGGCGCGGGCGGGACCGACAGACCGTAGGACCAAGAGAAGTCGCCCGCTTGAGTGTTGACGTTCCAGGTGGAGGAGGCAGACAGCGGAGTCGCACCGTAGTCACCGTTACCTCCCGCAGGTGCAGATGCAACTGCGAACAGAGCCCCCTGGGCAGGGGCTGCGGCCACAACTGCGGACAGGCTCTGTTCCTCGAGGTCATTACCCAGAAGCTGGGGCGAATCGAAGGTGACCGGGGCGTCAGAGGCACAGGAATCGTCAAGGAGACAGGGATCGACCTCGACGACGCTCAAACGGGAGGCATAGTCTCCACCGAATGCGTTGGCGAACTCCGAATAGTCAACCTTCATCTGCACTGGAGCAATGGAAGGTGAGTCATCAGTGCGGGTGACGTGGACGAGCAGTCCGTCGACGCCGATAGCCTCGGCCTCGGCACGGTCCAGGAGGTCAACCCGGACCGACTCCACCGGTTCGGGGTCGGCGAAGACATCAATCTGCGGTTGTGATGCATCAGGATTGGTGGGTTCTCTCCGGGAGTCGCTCCGGGGTGGGGATGAGCTGCTCTCAGGGGAAGAAACAGCGGCTTCTGAGGCTTCCGCGTCGTTGCCCTGCTCAGGGCCCTCCTCGGAGATCTCTCCGGTTTCCTCCGTGCTCGGCTCTTCCTGTTCCGGCGCCTTCTCCTCTACCAATTCCTCCTGTTCTGGTATCTCTTGAGGGTCTTCCTCCGGTTGGAGCTCAGGGGCCCATTCTTGCCAATGCTCGGGTACATCCCACTCGTCGAAATCTGCTCCTGTCACCGGAGCGACCGTGATAGGCGACTTTTCCCGACCGCTCAGGTTCTGGGCCCCATCCTCCAATGCAAGGTCGCTGGAAGCAGCCTCCGGCCAATCAATCTCTTCTGGGGCGGTGAGAGCCGCCTCGGCCACCGCATTGTCCTCAGCCATGGCCTGGGCCACCAGGTCGTGGCCCTCGACAGAAGGAACATCATCGACCTCGGGCTGGTGATTGTAGGCGTTGGCCGAGGCCGGAAGCGTATTGAACAGCGCCACCATCATCAGAAGTGCGGTGCCGTAGGTCAGGCTCCGCCTGATCCGACCAGGACGGATGGGGACATCACTGCGGGGGGTCACGGTCTTCCTCCTGTCCCACCGCTCGGGCAGGGACGATCACAGGGTCGGGGAGCTGGAAGTCTTGAGCCGGAGTCAACTCTGAGTACGGGGGAATTCGCCTGCGTACACCTGGACCAGGTTTCGGTTATCAAGCACGCCCTGGTAGGTGTGGACGTCGTCGAGGTCGCCGGTCCAGTGGTAGGTGTTGGAGCCGGCGTGCTGGGCGCTGCCGATCCGCAGGGGGCCATCGGCGTGCCAGGCATGGTCCACGGCGACCCGGGACTCCTCGTATCCGTTGATGTACAGGACGAGCTCGCCGCGGGTGTGGTCATAGACCCCTGCCAGATGGGTCCACTCCCCGAGGCTTGCGCCGGTGGAAGAGTAGGCGTAGGTCCATCCGGACGATCCCGACGTCGGGCTGTCGTCGTGGGGCGCCATCTTGAACACCCAAGCGCCTTCCGACCCCTGGTAACCCAGGTGGAAGCCGCTCTGAAATTCGCCGGCCTGGCTGGTGGCAGAGGTATTGACGCCCTCACCGGTCTCGTCCAGGCGCACCCAGGCCGCAACGGTGAAGCTGCGGTCGGTGCGAAGAGCGGGCCCGGGCGCCTCGATGTACTCGTCGACTCCGTTCAGACGCACCCCGGGTGAGGCGGTGATGTAGTTCTCCGCGGCATTCCATGCAGTGAGAGGGTCACCGTGCAGGGTGGCGTCCAGGCCGTGGTCGGTGGCGTCCTCCACCGCGGTGCCGTCCCACTCGTCGAGCATCCAGCGGCCTTCGACCGCGACCGGCCAGTTGGCCAGGCGCCACACCTCGCTGTAGGTCTCACTGCTGGCGACAGTCTCGTCCAGGACGAGGCGGTCCCACACCTTGACATCGTCGACGGAACCCGGCCAGTAGTAGTTGCCGGCGCCCTGGAACAGGGCACGTCCCACGGTCAGCGGCCCGGTGGCGTTCCATGTCCCGGTGTGGGTGGCCTCGCCCTGCTTCACACCGTCGACGTACAGGGTGGTCTTCCCGGTCTGGGCGTCGTAGGTACCCAGTAGATGGGTCCACGCACCTACTTGGGCGGGTTCGGTGGAGGTGACAGTGGTCCAGTCCCGCGAACCGTCCCAGTACTCGTCCTCGGGCGACATCTT
Organism: Nocardiopsis algeriensis; assembly: GCF_014203695.1. Lineage (GTDB taxonomy): Bacteria > Actinomycetota > Actinomycetes > Streptosporangiales > Streptosporangiaceae > Nocardiopsis > Nocardiopsis algeriensis. The sequence goes on from NZ_JACHJO010000001.1 coordinate 429,337, forward strand.
GAACACCCACTCACCGGTGTTGCCCTGGTAGCCCAGGTGGAAGGCGCTCTGTTCCGTGCCTTCCTGGGCCACCGCGGTGTGGTGGGCATAGGCACGGTCCAGCTTCACCCAGGCGGAGACGGAGAAGGTTCCGGAGGTGTCCACCGCGGAGTGGTCGGCGTTGATCTGGTCATAGGGGCCGGGGTCGCCGTCGGTGTAGCCGCTGGTCCGGACGGCGGTGCCCTCCATCCTCGGGCTGGGATTGGTGTCGGGATTCTCTGTGGCACCGACCCTGCCGCGAACCCATTCGACTCCGCCGGAGAGCGTGGCACCCTCGCCGGGGTTGGCGGTGTCGGCAGCCCGGTCGCCCTGGCCCTCGTCGAACCGGAAGTGGGCGACGGGGTCACTGGGTTCGGCTACGAGGAAGGAGTAGGCCAGGACGCAGTCGGAGGAGTTGCCGAAGGCGTCCACGGTACGTGCGTAGATCCAGTTGGGACCGCTCTGGCGCGGGGTGAGGGTGACGGTCACCGGTCCGCCCGGCTCGTCAGGGGTCAGCCGCGTGGTGCAGGAGCTGTCATTGAGGGCGTAGTAGTAGTCGGTGGCCCCGGTGACACCGTTGTTGGTGAAGGTGAACTCACCAGGCAGGCCCGGAGAACCGTGGAAAACGTCACCAGCGGGGTAATCCGTGGAGGTGACCTCGGGGCCCTGATCGGGACGGGCGGTGCTGACCATCAGGTAGCAGTAGGCCGACCAGCCCGACCAGGAGGTTCCGTCGTGGGCGTTGGCCCGGTAGCCGATCAGTACGTCCTCGGGCAAGGCGGTTGCGCGCACCGATTGGTAGGAGCCCGACGACCACACGGCCACATCGGTGGAGGAGGTGTCGACCTCGCCCACACGTGTGCCGTCGACCCACCAGGCGAAACGGGTCTTGACCTTCTGGCGGTTGCTGGAGGTGGAGTCGCGGTCCCGGACGTAAGCGGTGAACGTGGGCCTGGTCTGGTTGATCAGGCGGGGGTTGTCGGGGTTGGTGGCGCAGGAGCCACCGTGTGAGTCCGAGAGCTTGGTGGGAATCTCGGGCGGGTTGTTGTAGTCGACCTGGAGGGTGGGGTTGGAGGCGAAGCGCCGCCAGTCGTGGTTACCGGAGGACTTGCTCTCGTTGCCGCGTAGGCCCACGGTCGTGGTGGCGTGGCCTGCGTCACGGCTCCAGACGTAGCCGTTGGTGGCGTTGAACTCCACAGTGGGGGAGGCACCGCCGGAGCAGTTGGAGCGACCGGCGTTGATGGTTCTGGTGTCGAGTCGAGCGTCCCAGAACGAGGAAGAGTTCTGGGTTTTCCAGGTGGTGGAAGAAGTGATGGCGTTGGTGCGCCACAGCTCGACCTTCGCGTTGGTGCACCCGTAGGCGTGGGTGACCTTGGCGCGGAAGGTGGCCCGCGTGATGGTGGCGTTCTTGGTACGCGAGTCGACGCTGAAGCGCCAGAAGGCACGCTTGGTGCTGCCCTGGCTGGGCTCGTATCCGACTCCCGGGGCGTGGGAGGTGGGATAGTTCCAGTAGGACTGGTTCGGGTAGTTGGCGTTGACGTAGGTGCGGCCTACACGGCTGACCGCCACCGAGGGGTCGATGTAGACCGGGTAGGCGGTGTCGGGGTCCGTGAGCATGGCCTGGTCGGGCACCAGGCGGATGCTGTCGACGGCCAGGTCCACGTCGAGGAGTTCGGTACGGGCGGTGGCAGGCGCCATCAGTGTGGGGTCCTCACCCGTTTCCTCGGCTCCTGCGGAGTCCCACATGGCCGGAGCCACGGCAGTGAAGACGCTCTCCTGTCCCAGTTCACCAACCGCGTCGAGGTTTCCGTTCTCGCCCAGGCGCATGGTGACGCCTCGGGTGGACAGGGCCATCTGCAGCTCGGCGAGGTCGGGGTGCTGGGCGGCCTCGGGGGTGTGTACGACCAGAACCTGCCCGAAACCGTCGACCCCCGCAGTCATCACCAGGTCGACGTCGGGCAGGACGTCGGCGTAGGTGGCCTGGGGACCGTTCACCGCGGGCTCGGGCAGTTCCTCGTGCCAGCCGAGGGTGACGCTGTTGGAACCGAGGCCGATATGGGCCAGGTCCTGGTTCCCTCCCCCGGAGAAGGCGATGTCGGCGACAGCGGCCTTGGGCCGGAGCGTGCCGTTGGAGGCAACGGCCAGATCGGTGTCCACCGGGACCCAGCCGTCCTCGTCGCGCACGCGAACGGGAAAAGCCGACTGCTCCATGGTGAAACTACCGTCGGGGTTGGCCAGGTGGCGAGTGGTTTCGGTGGTCGCCACGGTGATCTCGACCGGTTCACCGGTTTCCTGGGCCAGGGTCAGAGCCGCCTGCTCGCCGACCAGGTCGGCGGTATCGACGAAGGCTCCGTTCTCGGTCTCCTCCTCCGCATGTGCGGGAGCGGACAGAGCGGACATGAGGAGCACCGACGCCAGGGTGGCAGCGCCGAGTGCCCGCGCATGGCGGGGCATGGCAAAGCTCTCTAACCCAGGTTGGGGGATCACCGGGGTGACCGTGCCATCCGGACACGGTCGGTGGTTTGTCTGGGACCGAGCGAGAAACTAGCACTGGAAGGAAGCCGGAAATAAAGTGACACAAATCACTTTACATGACACGCGGACACATGACGTGAGCCTTCAGTGACCCAAAGGGAACCGAGGCCCACTTTGGCCTAATTCGGACACGTTACACAGGTTTAGCCGCGATATATACCCTGACCAGCAGGAACAATTACTTCAGGCAAGCAAGCGGATTATCAATAGACCGAAAACAAGGACTTCCCGCCTGAGCAGTCTGCCATGTCCGGGCCTCGTCACGCTCAAGGCGACTCCTGTTCGGGACACCCAGGATCCTGTCCTACAAGCTGCGCCAACCACCCGACCGACACCCGACCGCCCCGTCAGGCCCTGAGCTGGGCCACCCCGGCCGAGGCTCTCAACGAGCTTCTCGCCGCGACAACCACTTGGCCCCAAGGCATCGAGCCGAGCTGCAAGTACAAGTCATCGAGGTCAGGTCCCCTCTCGGCCCACCGATGACGTCTCCGGCTGGCCCACCATCTCCTCCCAGGCCCTCCTTCTTCCCTGCGAGGCAGCGGAACAGACAGTCTTCTTGCACTTGCTTCGCTTGTTTCGGATAATGCGATTGCAGGGTAGGTATCTGTCGCTGGACCGAGTGAGGAGGAACCATGGCCGTGTTGTCTTCGCATCCGGACACCGAACAGACCCAGGCAGCCGCAGGAGCGCTGCCCCGAATCCGCCGTTACCTGGACGAGCACACCGAAGCGCTGGCTTCCGTCCCCGTGCTCGTCGAGGACAGTCAGGAAGAGCTCTTGCTTCCCCGGGAAGCTGTCGAACTGCTGGCCGGCGTGCTGGCCCACATGGCGGCCGGGCGCGGCGTATCCGTCGTCCCCGACCACGCCGAGCTGACCACTCAGCAGGCCGCGGACATGCTCAACGTCTCACGCCCGTACCTCATCGGCCTCCTCCAGGCAGGAGAAATCGACTACCGCAAGGTCGGCACCCACCGCCGCATCCAGGCTTCCTCCCTGATGGAGTACATGCGCAGGGACGACCAGCGCCGCCGTGAGGCCGCTGACGAGCTGTCCGCGATGACCCGGGAACTGGGCCTGGACTGAGACGCCCTTCGTCGTCGTCTACGATGCGAACGTTCTCTACCCGAGTACGCTGCGCGACCTGCTCATCAGAGTGGCCCAGGCCGGTCTCGTCCAGGCAAGGTGGACACACCAGATCCTGGACGAGACCTTTGACAACCTCGCTCGAAACCGTCCTGACCTACCGGTCGAGGCGCTGCAGCGAACGAGAGCACTCATGATTTCTGCGGTCCGGGACTGCCTTGTCACGGGCTATGAGCCGCTGATCGCCTCCCTGGAACTTCCTGACCCCGACGACAGGCACGTTCTGGCCGCCGCGATCCGCGCACGCGCCCAGGTGATCGTCACGGAGAACCTGTCCGACTTCCCCCCACCAGTTCTGTCCGAGTGGGACATCGAGGCGAAGAGCCCGGACGACTTCGTCCTCGACCAGATCCACCTGGACAAGAAGGTGGTCTGGGCCTGTGCCCAGCAGATCGCCGACTCCTGGCGCAAGCCGCCCGGCACGGTGACCGACGTCCTTGCCCGCCTCCAACGCAACGGTCTGCATGGTTCTGTGGCGGAACTGCAGTCCGGGTGACACGCGGAAGTGCCGGGTACCGCCGGCACGGCCACACCTCCCCGGGAGGTCAGAGCCGGACGGTCTCCCGCCCGGGGTTGGTGAGCATCCTCGGGTCGCGGTCGCGCAGCAGCGCGACGAGCGGGGCGGCGGTCCCTGCCTTCTGGACGTCGGCGCCCTCGTCGGCCTTCAGGCCGACGAGCTGGAAGAAGAGGACGATCCCGTTGTCGGTGTCCATGGCGCGGACGTCGACGTCGGGGACGATCACCAGGGAGGTCATGTCGCCGTTGGCAGGATCTCCGCCGAGCGGTGACGGGGTGACGATCCAGTGGCCCACGTCCAGGTCGCTGCCCGAGAGGAAGTGGTCGGCCAGGGCATGGAGGACACGCAGGATCCAGGCGGGGACGGACTTGTCGCGGTCCTCGCGCGGAATGCGGCAGGTGAACTCGAAGCCCGCTCCGGAGACCCGTGGCTCGTCACTGGTCTTCTCCCCCAGCTCGGTCAGGCCGAAGGTCACCAGCAGCCAGTGCCCGTCGAGGGGGTAGGCGAGGACCCCGTCGAGTCCCCCGTCCGACGTCTCGCCCGCCGCGAACTGGATGGTCAGCGGCTGTACGTCGGGATACCGCTCCGCCCACTCCTCGTAGATCCGGATGAGTCCGGGCAGCATCTCCAGCATCGTGGTACCGCTCTCCGCGTCGGTGGGAAGTCGGAGTCCGAGGATACGGGCGGGGAGAGGGTGTCCGGCCGCAGGCCCGGCCGGACATCCCCCGGTCAGCGGCGGACGACCGCGTAGCCGTACTGCGCGGGCCAGGCCTGCTGTACACCCAGTTCGGCGGCGGCGCGGTGGGCCCAGTAGGGCTCGCGCAGCAGCTGCCGGCCGAGCATGACCGCGTCGGCCCGCCCGGATTCCACGATCTCCTCGGCCTGGCGGGGCTCGAGGATCAGCCCGACGGCGGAGGTGGGCAGACCGGTCTCCTTGCGCACCCGCTCGGCGAAGGGCACCTGGTAGCCGGGACCCGCGACAATGCGGGCGTCGTGGACGATGCCGCCGCTGGAGGCGTCGAGCAGGTCCACACCGCGCGCCTGGAGTTCCTTGGCCAGGCGGACGGTGTCCTCGGCGGTCCAGCCCTCGCGGGGGTCCTCGGGGTTCTCCGTCAGCCAGTCGGTGGCCGAGGTGCGGAAGAAGACGGGCAGCTCCTCCGGCCAGACCTCGCGCACGGCCTCCACCACCCGCAGGGGGAAGCGCATGCGGTTCTCGATGCTGCCGCCGTAGGCGTCGGTGCGGTGGTTGGACACGGGGGAGAGGAAGGAGTGCAGCAGGTAGCCGTGTGCCCCGTGCACCTCGACGACCTGGAACCCGGCGGCCAGGGCCCGCTCCGCCGTGGCCGCGAAGTCGGCGACCAGGCGGTCGATCTCCGCCTCGGTCAGCTCGTGCGGGGCCGAGTGCCCGGGGAAGGCCTCCGCGCTGGGGGCCACCGCCTGCCAGCCGCCCTCGGACTCCGCGAGGTGCCGACCGCCGAGCCAGGGCTTGTCCGTGGAGGCCTTGCGGCCGGCGTGGGCCAGCTGGAGGGCCGGAACGGAGCCGTGGGCGCGGATCGCCGCAGTGATCCGTGCGAAGGCCTCTTGCTGGCGGTCGTTCCACAGGCCCAGGTCCCACGGGCTGATCCGCCCGTCGGGCCGCACCCCCGTGGCCTCGGCCATCACCAGCCCGGCGCCGCCGGCCGCCCGGCTCGCCAGGTGCGCGAGGTGGAAGTCGGTGGGTGCGCCGACCGCGTCGCCCTCGGGCGCGGCCGAGTACATGCACATCGGGGCCATCCACACGCGGTTGGGGATGGTCAGCGACCGCAGGGTCAGCGGGGTGAACAGAAGGCTCACGGTGCATCCTTCAGGTCGTCGGACGGGACCTTGGTACGATAAACGTCGTACTACGATGGTTGTCAAACTACGACGTCGTTCGTACTTTGTGACGTGAGCCGCAGGGAGGTCGGAGCATGTCCGCGAGCAGGCAGACGGCGTCGGGTCGGCAACTGCACCACCCCGACCGCGACGAGATCCAGCTGGAAGCAGTACTGAGCGCCCTGGCCGACCCGGTGCGCCTGCGCATCGTGCGCGCCCTGGCCCAGGGGCACGACGACATGGCCTGCATCGCCTTCGACCTGCCCGTGAGCAAGTCCACCTCCACCCACCACTTCCGTGTGCTGCGCGAGGCCGGCGTGATCCGGCAGCACTACGAGGGGACCTCGCGCCTGAGCCGCCTGCGCGAGGAGGACCTGGAGGCGCGCATGCCGGGCCTGCTCACAGCGGTCCTGAACGCCGAGGGAGCCTGAGGACCAGGTCGTCCCCGGGTGAGGACCGGCACCCCGTTGTTCGGCCTAGCCTTGGACATTCCGACGGGGCCATCGGTACTGCCGAGCCGTTCCCGAACAGGTCTCCGGGGGCTCCTTCAGGCCCCAATCAGAGCCATGGCCAGACAGAACGGGTTGATGCGGGCAAGACCCCAGACTCTGACCTGACCGAAACCAGGAGGCGGCAGGACGCCGGAGCGTCCTGGTTCTCACTCCCCGGCACCCTGGGAAACTTCGCCCCCGCGCGGGCGGCCCCTTCCCGCCGCACCCGGAAGAGGGCCGGACCGCCTACCCCGGCTCCAGTTCCCGCGGAGGCAGAGGGGGATCGCCCGAATTCCCTGGTCAGCCTGCACCAGTCCTGCCCCGCGCCCTGGACCACGGCCCCCCCGACCCGAGGATCTTCTTGCTCCGGCGCGCCCATCCGCCGAAGTGTCATACACCACAGCGGTTTCGCAGAACCTCGGAAAAATTGCCCGAAAAACCTGCCCCTCGGACAGAACTTTTTCCCCGAACCCTTGCGGGACTCTCGGCCCGAGCCATTACGTAAACCGGGCACCGTCCTTTCACCTGGACATTTATCGGAGCCTTACACGCCGCCCTGGGCGGCCCTTCGGGGCGATGCGGAGAGTCACAGGCCGTCACAGCTCTCCGCCCTTGCGGAGCACCTGGAAGAGCTCCCAATCGGGTGCTAGTATCACCATTGTTCTCAGGGGCGAAAGCCCCGCTGGAATCCCAAAGCAATTCCGGCACCGCGTGAATCCCAGAGCATTGGGCGGCCATTTCCGCTCTGCTGTGCACTCTCGGATCCCGGCGCTTAATCTTCCGGATTCCACAGAGAGAAAAGAACATCATGAACTTCGGCATCCGCCTCTCCTTCGCCTCCCTCGCCGCGGCCGGCCTTCTCGCCACCGCCACCGGCTGCATGGACGAGGAGACGGTGTCCGCGGCCCTGGAGACCGCTGCCGAGCAGGTCGCGGCCAGCGAAGGCGTCAACGAGACCCTCACCGGTGAGCTGTCCTACCTCACGCCCGGCGAGTACATCGTCAACGACCAGGCCTTCTTCGTCTCGGAGGACACCGAGATCACCGGCGGCATCTACTCCTGCTACACCGACGGCGGCCCCAGCACGGACGAGAACGGCAACGCCGTTGTCTCCTGCACCGCGTCCGAGCTCGAGGAGACCCTCGCGTCCGGCACGACCGTCTTCGCGGAGGTCGTGATCGTCGACGGCGTCGCCCAGAGCATCACCGAGTACGGGTCGACCGCGCCCGAGTCCGGCGAGGGCTCCGCCGACGGCTCGGGCGGTGGAGAGGTCGGTGTGAGCGGGAGCCTCGCCGGTGAGCTGTCCTACCTCGCGCCCGGCGAGTACATCGTCAACGACCAGGCCTTCTTCGTCTCGGACAGCACCGAGATCACCGGCGGCATCTACTCCTGCTACACCGACGGCGGCCCCAGCACGGACGAGAACGGCAACGCCGCTGTCTCCTGCCCGCTGTCCGACTTCGAGGAGACCCTCGAGTCCGGCACGATCGTCTTCGCCGAGGTCGTGATCGTCGACGGCGTCGCCCAGAGCATCACCGAGTACGAGACGTACTGATCCTCTCGGGACCACGGGTCTCCGGCGCCTGGCGCCGGGGGCCCTTTTCCGTTTCCGAGGCCCCGGCTCCGGGGCCTGGACACCGGACGCCGGGAAGAGAGCGCAGGTCGGCCCGCCCGCCCCCGGCGCGGCCCCGGGGCAGACCTTCCGGTAGTGCTAGCATCTTCGCGTTCTCGGGGCCGGCGCGCTCGCCGGTCCCCTCACCGGGCTCCGCCTCCTCAGGTCCGCAGCGGCAGGCCCCGCCTCCGCTCCCCCGGAAACCGCTCCACCGCCCCCGGTTCCGCCGCACAGCAGAAACGACGAGTATGAACCCCGGTACTCACCCCCTTCTCCTCGCGTCCGCCGCCGTCCTCCTCCTCGTGGGGACCGGCTGCTCCGGAGAGGAGGAAGCGCCCTCCGGTGCGGGGAGCGCGGTCCGCGAGGCCGGGGACGACAACACCGAGGTCCTCAGGGGCGAGGTCTCCTATCTCGGCCCCGGCGAGTACGCCGTCGGCGAGCAGGCGTTCTCCATGTCCTCCGACACCCTGATCTTCGCCGGCATCCACGCCTGCCTTCCCGAGGACGGCCCGAGCACCGACGGGGACGGGAACGGCGTGGTGGAGTGCAGCCACCAGGACTTCGAGGCCTTCCTCCAGGAGGGCTCCACCGTCCTGGCCGAGGTGAAGGTCGAGGAGGGGGTCGCCGACTCGATCACCGAGTACGAGGAGGCGCCCGAGCCGTCCCCGGACACGGAGGCTCCCGAGGAGTCGGAACCCGCCGGGGCCGGCGAGGACGCGGGCGGGGAGCAGGCCTCGGCGGGGGACGGGTTCACCGGTGCGCTCGCGGGGCAGTTCCAGTACGTCGGCCCGGGCGAGTACGCCGTCGACGGCCAGTCCTTCCTCGTCACCGCGGACACCAAGATCCTCGCCGGCCTCTACGCCTGCCCCGTCGCGGGCGCGTCCGCCACCGTGGGCAGCTACGGCGACGTCCCCTGCGGCAGCGACCTGTTCGAGCAGGCCATGGCCGCCGGCACGGAGGTCTTCGCCGAGGTCGCCGTGACGGGCGGCACCGCCGACAGCATCGCCGAGTACGGGGTCCTCTGAGCCCGGCCGCCGCGACCTCGTCCGGCACGCTCCCGGGCCCGACCACCGCGACCACCGTCGTAAGGGGCATGGTCCTCCGGCCTCGCCCTCCCTACTATGGGAGCGCTCCCGTAGGCCCCTTGCGCCCCTTACGGCGCCTTCCGCCCCACGTCAATGTGCCTTTGGGGACATAAGTCCCTGCCCCCACTGGCGCCGGTGGCTACTCGGTAGTAACATTGTTTTGTTACTAGTCGGTAGATCCGCGTGTACAGACACCGCGGCCAGGGACACAGCGGAGCTGTCCATGACGCATTACAAGAGCAACCTGCGCGACATCGAGTTCAACCTCTTCGAGCTCTTCAAGCGCCAGGACATCCTGGGCCAGGGCCCCTTCGAGGAGCTGGACGAGGAGACCGCCCGGACCATCCTGGACGAGGTCAACCGCCTCGCCACGGGCGTCGTCGCGGAGTCCTTCGAGGACGCGGACCGCAACCCGCCCGTCTTCGACCCCAAGACCAACTCGGTGAAGATGCCCGAGAGCCTGAAGAAGTCCTACCAGGCCTACATGGACGCCGGCTGGTACAACCTCGACCTCTCCCCCGAGCTCGGCGGCCTGGGTGCCCCCCGCTCCCTCGTCTGGGCCGCGGCCGAGCTCATCCTCGGTGCCAACCCCGCCGTCCACATGTACTCGGCCGGCCCCGGCTTCGCGAGCATCCTCTTCTCCGAGGGCAACGAGAAGCAGAAGGAGTTCGCCAAGCTCGCCATCGAGCGCGGCTGGGGCGCCACCATGGTGCTGACCGAGCCGGACGCGGGCTCCGACGTGGGCGCCGGCCGCACCAAGGCCGTCGACCAGGGTGACGGCACCTGGCACATCGAGGGTGTCAAGCGCTTCATCACCTCGGCCGAGCACGACATGAGCGAGAACATCTTCCACCTGGTGCTCGCCCGCCCCGAGGGCGCCGGCCCCGGCACCAAGGGCCTCTCGCTCTTCCTCGTGCCCAAGTACCTGGTCAACGAGGACGGCTCGCTCGGTGAGCGCAACGGCGCCTACGTGACCAACGTCGAGCACAAGATGGGCCTCAAGGCCTCCACCACCTGCGAGCTGACCTTCGGCGACAAGCACCCCGCCATCGGCTACCTCGTCGGCGACAAGCACGACGGCATCCGCCAGATGTTCCTCATCATCGAGTACGCGCGCATGATGGTCGGCACGAAGGCGATCGCCACCCTGTCCACCGGTTACCTCAACGCCCTGGAGTACGCCAAGGAGCGCGTGCAGGGCAACGACCTGGCCGGCGGCAAGGGCTCCCCCAAGGTCACCATCACCCACCACCCGGATGTGCGCCGCAGCCTGATGACGCAGAAGGCCTACGTCGAGGCCATGCGCGCCCTGGTGATGCTCACCGCCACCCAGCAGGACGCCATCCAGATCGCCAAGGCCAAGGGCGAGGACCACTCCGCGCTGGAGGCGATGAACGACCTGCTGCTGCCGATCGTCAAGGGTGTGGGCTCCGAGCGCTCCTACGCGCTGCTCGCCGAGTCCCTCCAGACCCTGGGCGGCTCCGGCTTCCTGCAGGAGTACCCGATCGAGCAGTACATCCGCGACGCCAAGATCGACACCCTGTACGAGGGCACCACGGCCATCCAGGCCCAGGACTTCTTCTTCCGCAAGATCCTGAAGAACGGCGGCCAGGCCCTCGGCACGCTGGCCGGCGAGATGAAGGCCTTCGCCCAGAGCGAGGCCGGCAACGGCCAGCTCAAGGAGGAGCGCAAGCTGCTCCTCGAGGGCATCGAGAACGTCGAGAAGATCGTCGAGCTCATGGTCGGCCACGCCATGGCCGGCGCCGAGAACCCCCGTGAGCTCTACAAGGTCGGCCTGAACTCCGTCCGCCTGCTCATGGTCTTCGGCGACGTCGTCCTCGCCTGGCTGCTGCTGCGCCAGGCCGAGATCGCCCTCGGCAGCATCGACGGCGCCGACGAGGCCGACAAGGACTTCTACACCGGCAAGATCGCCGCCGCGCGCTTCTTCGCCGACCAGTTCCTGCCGCGCATCGCCGCCGAGCGCCGCATCGCCGAGGCCGTCACCAACGACCTCATGGAGGTTCCCGAGTCCGCCTTCTAGGCGCGCTCTCCCCTTCGGGGAACCCTCGCATCATCGCGGGCGGGACGGCTCTGCCGTCCCGCCCGCTCTGCGTTCTCCGCCCGGTCCGCGGGGCCCCGTCCCACCGGCGTAACCCCGCACGGCCGCGGGCGCCCGCGCGTGTACGGGAGGGCGGCGCGGGTAGCTGGCACACCCGAGCGCCTCGGGGGAAGGCGCGGAAGGGGGACAGCATGGCCGGGAACGGTGACGGCCGCGTGGCCGGTGTGAACGCGTTCGACGACTACGACCGCGTGGCGGTCGTGACGGGGGCCGACAGCGGGATCGGCAGGGCGACCGCGGTGCGCCTGGCCCACGAGGGCTTCGACATCGGCATCACCTACCACGAGGACGAGGAGGGTGTGCGCAAGACCGAGGAGGAGGCCCGCGCGGCGGGCCGCCGGGTCGCGGTGCGCCGCCACGACCTCACCGACCCCGTGCGCGGGTCGGAGGCCGTCAAGGGGCTGATCGACGAGCTGGGCGGCATCGGGGTCCTGGTCAACAACGCGGGGACCGGTTCGGGGGAGCCTCTGCTGGACACCGGCTACGAGCGCTGGCGCCAGGTGTTCTCGGTCGACCTGGACGGGCCGTTCCTGTGCTCGAAGATCGCCGCCGCGCACATGCGCGACGCCGGGCGGGGCGGGCGCATCGTCAACGTCAGCAGCGTCCACGAGGAGTTCCCCCGTGTGAACGCCGGCGCCTACTGCGCCGCCAAGGGCGGTCTGAAGCTCCTGACGCGCGTCCTGGCGCTGGAGCTGGGCCTGTACGGCATCACGGCCAACACGGTGGCGCCCGGTGAGATCGCCACGCCCATGACGGACCAGCACGAGGAGGAGCCGGCGCTGGACTCCCGGGCGGGCTATCCGGTCTCCCGGCCGGGCCACGCCTACGAGGTGGCCGACGCCATCGCCTTCCTGGCGAGGCCGGGCTCCTCCTACGTCACGGGGGCGTCGCTGTTCGTCGACGGCGGCCTGACCCTCATGGGGCCGCAGGCCGGCGGCGCCCTCCAGGACGCCACCTGGCGCGCGGGATGACCCGACCGGGTCCCGGGCCGCGCGGCGGGCGGCCCGGCCCCCGGCGGCCCTCACAGGGCCCTCCGCGCCTTCGGGCGCCCTCCGGCGCGCCGGCCGGGAGCGCGGACCCGGGACCCTACGGGGTGCGGGGGCGGCTCAGGATGAAGAACCAGAGCACCGCCGTGGCGCACGCCGTCGCCACGGCCATGGGGACGAAGGCGGTCTGGAACGACCCCGGGCCCTCGGGCAGCACCTCCAGCAGGGCGCCGGCCGCGACCGTGCACACCACCGCGGTGGTGAAGCCGCTCATGTTGACCAGGCCCGACGCCACGCCCGTGCGGCTGGCCGGGATCCCGTCGCGGGCGTAGTCGAAGGAGACGGTGGGCGCCAGGGCCTGGCCGACCGCGCTGGCCGCCATCACCCCGAGGCCGAGCGCCGTCGGGACCCCTCCCGGCCAGGCCACCATCAGCAGCCATCCCAGGGACAGCGCGGTACCGAGGGAGAGGGCGATCGCCCCCCGCACCGCGGGTCTGCGGCCGATCAGCGCACCGACGAGGGGAGAGGCCCACAGCGCCCCGGCCGCCATGGCGGTGAGGGTCGCGGCCGCGGTCCCCTCGGTCAGGCCCAGGCCCTCGACCAGGAAGGGGTAGCCCCACACCACCATCATCATGGTGAACGGCGCCATCACCGCGGCGTGGTGGGCCATGCCGATCCTGGGGCCGCGGGATCGCAGGGCCTCCTTGAGCGCCTCCCAGACGGGGATCGGCTCGGCGACGGTGACGCGTCCGGCCTCGCCGGCGGGGCGGTCGCGCACGATCAGCAGGACCAGCAGTCCCATGAGGACGGTGAGGCCGCTCGTGGTGAGGAAGGCCGCGACCCAGCCGACCCCGTCCAGGGCCCACGACAGCGGTGCGGCGCTCGCCACCTGGCCGATGCCGCCGACCACGCCGGTCAGGCCGCTGACGAGCGCGTAGCGGTTGCGGGGGAACCACAGGGCGGCGAGCCGGATGACGTTGAGGAAGACGAGCGCGTCACCGAGGCCGATGAGGAAGCGTCCCGCGACGGCCGCACCGATTCCCGGGGCCAGTGCGAAGAGGAGGGAACCCGCCGCCATCGCGGCCGTGCCCATCACCAGCGTGTAGCGCGGTCCGAGCCGGTCGGCGAGCAGCCCCACGGGCACCTGGAGCACGACGTAGACCAGCAGCTGCAGCATCGGCAGCACGGAGAGCAGCGCGGGGCCGACGTCGAACCGGCTCTGGGCCTCCAGGGCGGCGACGCCCAGGCCGTTGCGGTGCAGCATCGCGAGGAAGTAGCTCCCCACGGCGACGCCCCACACGAGCCACGCCCGGCCGCCTCCCCGGGGTTCCCCTGGCACGGGCCCTCCCCCGTTGGCGGTCCTGTCACCGGATGAATCGATCTGCACCACGAGCCGGGTTCTCCCCCTCTACGACAACCTCTCCAGTGTCCGCCAGAGCGGGAAGGCCCGACCACACCGGCTCCACCCGGACGCGGAGCGCGCGGAAACCGCACATACCAGGAGAGTTCGGCCTCGGCAAACCGCAACCCCGACAGGGTCAAGAATCCACAATCCGGACAAAGTAACTGAGAGCGACAGAACCTGTGCCTGGGGTACTTGTTCCGGGTGAAACACCTGACACTCGGAGCGGGACTACCGACCCGGGTCCACGCGTTCTTCCATCGAACACACTTCCCAAAAAGCCCTTACCATCAGGGACAATTCAGCTCCAAATGGTCCAGACCCACCTGCTCGATGTGACATTGGTCACGCTTAAGGGTCTCGACTACAGGGGGTCAGGTGCTGCTAGCATCCGGAGCGCAAAGCATAACTACGAGGTAACGACATAGTTCGCACCTCATCAACTTTGTGGAGGGAAGCCGCCGATGTCGCCATGACAGGCGGAACCCCTCGAAACCGCGGCGGCGTGGCCGCAACAACCACACACGGCCCCGTACCGCGGAAACCGAGAGACACTGGAGACGGTCTTGAGTCACTGGCGACTGAACAACCCCCGGGCATCCCGGGTGAAGTCGGCGCTTGCCAGACGGGTCAAGCACAAGCCCCGGCACGCCTTCTGCGCGGAGCGCGCGATCATGGCCCTCCTGAGTGAGCTCTCCTCCTCCGTCCCCCGGCAGTTCTACTGGTCGGGGACCTCCGACATGGCCGTCATGTCCGTGCGCAGCGACGTCAACGTCTGGTGCCGCGACGGCCGCTTCTTCTGGAACGACCTCTTCCAGGGCGGGACCATCTCCCACCCCGCGAGCGACCCGGCGGGAGCGGCGGCGCTCCTCAACCCGTTCGCCTGCGCGGTGGAGAACCGACAGGCCCTCGCCGTCTGACACCTCGGTCACTCCGCCGACACACTTCGACGCCTACCCGCGCGCATCGGTTCCATGTACATCTGATATGTGACACGCGCCACTCGGGACTCTTCCGTCGCCCCCGGCCGCGACGCGGTCCGAATCGTTCTCTTTCGGCAACCTTTCAGGGTTAACGTAGCTGCCACCACCGACAGCCTCTCCGACCCCGGACACCCGGTCGGGACCGAGTCCTCGCCCACCCCTGGACCCCCAGAGGACCCATGCGCGCCCTGAACCCCGACGAGCCCACCCAACTCGGCGGCTACCGCCTGATCGCCTGTCTGGGATCCGGCGGCATGGGCCGCGTGTACCTGGGCATCGCTCCGGACGGCCGCCCCGCCGCGGTTCGGACCGTCCGCGCCGAGTACGCCTCCGACCGGCGCTTCCGGGCCCGGTTCGCCCGTGACGCCGCGCTCGCCCGGCGCACCCGGAGCCGCTTCACCCCTCCGCTGCTCGGCCACTGCCTCACCGCGCCGCGCCCGTGGGTGGCCACCGCCTACGTGGTCGGCCCCTCCCTGCGCACACTGGTGGAGGAGACCGGTCCCCTGGCCGCGCCCGCGCTCGGGACCCTCGCGCGCTGCCTGACCGAGGCCCTCGACCGGATCCACACCGCGGGCGCCGTCCACCGCGGCCTGGACCCGGACCACGTCCTGGTGGACGCCGGGGGTCCGCGGCTCGTCCGCCTGTCCGGCGAGGCCGGGAACCTCGACGGCCTCCCCGCCTACACCGCCCCCGAACAGCTCACGGGGGGCGCCGCCGTGCCCGGCGGCGACATGTTCTCCCTGGGCGGTGTGCTCCTGTTCGCGGCGACCGGCCGCGACCCGTTCGGAGGCGGCGCGTCCGACAGCGCGGCCGACGGCGCGCCCGCGACGGTGCGCCGCGTGCTGCGCGAGCCCGCCGACCTGTCCGGGATCCCCGAGCCCCTGCACGGCCTGGTCGGCGCCTGCCTGGACAAGCTGCCCCAGAACCGCCCCTCCGCCGCCGATGTGCTCGCGGAGCTGGGCGGACCTCTCCCCGAGGGCTGCCCGGAGCGGACCTGGCTCCCCGCGGGCGCACGCGAGGCCGTCGCCCGCGCCGAGCGCGCCTACCGCTCCGCGGCCGCCCCCGTGCTCGGCCCGTCGGTGCCGGCGGACCCGGTCCCGGTGTTCCCCGACGTCCCGGGGCGGGCCTCCCGCCGCGCGCCGTTGCAGGTCACCGCCCTTCTCGGTGTGCTCCTGCTGCTCGCCGGGATCGGTGTGCACGCCCTCCTGGGCCCCCGTGCGGGGAGCGCGGGTGCCGACGTGCGCTCCTGCCCCGAGGGCGGGCTGATCACCGAGGACCTGGCCCCGCCCGCCGATCCGCTGACCCGGTTCGACCCGGACGCCCCCCTCGAACTCTCCTTCTCCCCCGACGACTCCGTCCTGGCCGTCTCCCACAGCCGGAGGACGGTCCTGTGGGACTGGGAGGAGTCCGAACCCCTCGCCGCCGTGCCCCACGAGTCCTCGTTCGCACCGATCTCCCCGGTCGCGTTCAGCCCCGACGGGTGCCTCCTCGCCCGCAGCTCACCGGAGGGCGCGGTCGTCACCGACCTCGCCGACGGCCGGTCGCACACCGTCGGCGCCAACCCGTCCGTGCGCTCGGTGGCCTTCAGCCCCGACGGGTCCTTCCTCGCCGTCGCCTCGCAGAGCGACCCCGAGGAGCACTTCCTGCGCCTGTACGACACCGGCACGTGGGAGCCGGCCGCCGCGATGGAGGGGTCGGGCGGACTCGGCGCGGTCAGGTACTCGCTCTACGGCGGCGTGGTGGCCGGCGGGGAGGCCGACGGCGGCGTCGCGACCTGGCAGGCCGGGGACGGCCTCCGGAGCGGGCTGATCCGCGACCGCTCGCAGGTGGGGTCCGACGCCTTCGACCTGGTCCCCGACGGTTCGGAGGTGCTCATCCTGCGTGAGGGCCGCGTCCTCCTGGTGGATCCCGCCACCGGACAGGTGCTCCAGGCGTTCGCTCCCGCCCAGGAGACCGGGGTCCCGGTGGACGTCTTCTACAGCGCGGCGAGCGGGCGGGTGTTCGCGGTCGTCCTCGACCCCGTCAACGGCACCGGGAACGTGGCGGCCTGGCAGTACGTGACGGGGCACGAGATCGTGTTCGAGGCGGAGACCCCCCACCTGTATCCGGCCGCCATGTCCCAGGACGGCTCGCTGCTGGCGGGCCTGGAGCCCGAAACGGGCCGGATCGCCGTCTACGACACCCATCTGGAGCTCCTGGGCACCCTGGAGGGCTGAGTCCGGGGCGGGGGTACAGCAGGCTGTACCCCGAAGACACCCGCAGGCGCCAGTGTGCGGGAAAACGCGGTTCCGTAGATTTCCTGACAGAGGACGCAACCGCCTCCCCCTTTCTCCCGGAGTTCCTGTGAAACGCCTGCACCGCGCCCTGTCCTGCCTGGCCGTACCCCTGGTGGTCGTCGCGACCGCCCTGCCGGGGGCCGCCGCCCCGGCGCCGTCCGCACCGCGGGGGGACGAGGCCGTCCCGCTCACCGCGGAGACCGCCCAGGAGTTCCTCGACACCCGGGTGGCCGAGCTCCTGGAGGAGCACGGTGCGCCCGGCGTCGCCGCGGCGGTCGTGTCGGGGAGCGAGCAGATCGCCGCGGCCTCGCACGGCTACGCCGATCTCGCCGAACAAACCCCTCTGGATCACACCCGGCACACCTTCCCCGCCGCCTCGGTCTCCAAGTCCTTCACCGCGGCAGCCGTCCTCACCCTGGTCGAGCAGGGTGAGCTCGACCTGCACGAGGACGTCAACGCCTACCTGCCCGAGGAGGCGCGGCTCGCCCCGGCTCCTGGCGGGGAGCCGGTCACGCTGCACCACCTGCTCACCCACACCGCGGGGTTCGCCGAGGTGATCGACATGCCCCGGATCGAGGAGACCCACCTGCACCGGACCCTGGAGGAGGCGGTCGTCCTCGGCGAGCCGGAGTACCTCTTCTCCCCCGGCGAGTTCGCCGCCTACTCCAACCACGGGACGGCGGTCGCCGGCTACGTCGTCGAGTCCGTGAGCGGGATGCCGTTCGAGGACTACGTCGCGGAGCACGTCTTCGCGCCCCTCGGCATGGACGGCTCGGAGTTCGTCCAGATCGACGACGCCCGCGAGGTGTACGACATCCCGCTCCTGTACACGCCCGACGGTTCGCGCGCCGAGGAGATCCACGTCAGCGCGTCCCCCGCCGGCGCGGCCATGGTCACCGCGGACGACATGTCGGCCTTCATGCTCGCGCTGCTGAACGGCGGCGAGGCCGAGGGCGGTGAGGGGTTGCCCGCCGGTGTCGTCGAGGCGATGACGGCGCGGCAGTACGAGGCGCACCCGGAGACGACTGCCATGGGCTACGGCGCCTACGAATGGCGGGCGGGCGACTCCCCCGCCGTGGGCCACGCCGGCGACCTCCTCGGCCTGCACACCGCCTACGTCGTCCTGCCGGAGCTGGACGCGGGCGTGTACGTCGCGGTCAACGGCGACGACTCCGCGGAGGCGGCGGGCGGCAACCCTCTCCTCGACCTGCGCATGGCCGTGGTCGAGGACTTCATGGACACCTTCGCCCCGCAGGCGGCCGCGGAGGGGACCGCCGATCCCGGGGCGGACCTGGGCGCGCTGGAGGGGACCTACGTCTCGACCCGGCGTGCGGCCGAGGGGCCGGCGCAGATCATCGCGCTCTTCGACAACCTCGTGGTGCGCGACGCCGGCGACGGAACCCTGTCCCTGAGCGGCCTGACCGCCTCGGACGACCGGTGGCTGCCGCTGGGTGACGGCAGGTTCTCGGCCTCCGACGGCTCGGACGTGCTCGCCGTCGTCGGGGACGCCTCCGCCCCCGCGGCGCTCGTGGCCGACTCCAACCCCACCAACGCCTACGAGCGGACCACCCTGGCGGACAGCCCGATCACGCACGCCGTCGTCGCGGTCTCCGGGCTCCTGGTGCTGCTGACCGCGGCCGTCCCCTTCCAGCGCCGCGGCAACCGCTGGACCCTGGCCGCCCGCGTCCTGCTCTCCCTGACCGCTCTGGCCTGCTTCACCGGGGTCGGGCTGCTGCTGTACGGCCTGACGAACTCCGCCGCCCTGGAGTCGTGGGTCATCGGAGGCTCGCCCGCCCTCACCGCGCCGCTGGCGGTGGCGGTCCCCCTGGCACTGACCGGCGCCGCCCTCACCGCGGTCTCGCTGGCCAAGGGGTGGCTGCGCCCCCTCGCCCGGGTCCACCTGTCCCTGGCGGTCCTGGCCTCGGCGGCGGTCCTGGCGCTCGGCTTCCGCTACGGGCTGGTGTGGCTGCCCTTCTGATCTTCCGGCCTTCTGACCTTCTGACCGGAACGGCTCCCGGGGCGTGCGCCCCGGGAGCCGTCCGTTCGCCGTCAGCCCCGACGGCGGTCCTGTCTACCCCCAGGCGAGGGCGGTCGTCTCCGGGTCCTCCAGGGCGGTTCCGATGTCCCGCAGGACCTTGGAACCCAGCTCCCCGTCCACCAGCCGGTGGTCGAAGGACAGGGACAGGGTCGTCACCTTGCGGATCTTCAGCTTGCCCTTGTGCACCCAGGGCATGTCCCGGATCTGCCCGAAGGCGAGGATGGCGGCCTCGCCCGGGTTGAGGATCGGGGTTCCGGCGTCCACACCGAACACGCCCACGTTGGTGATGGTGACGGTGCCGCCGGACATGTCGGCGGGCGTGGTCTTCCCGGCCCGCGCGGTGTCCGTGAGCTGCTTCAGGGCGGCCGCCAGCTCCGGCAGGGTCTTGGCGCCGGCGTCCTTGATGTTGGGCACCACCAGGCCCCGCTCGGTCGCGGCGGCGATCCCCAGGTTCACGTAGTCCTTGACCACGATCTCCTGGTTGTCCTCGTCCCACGAGGCGTTGATCTCGGGGTTGCGCCGGATCGCCAGCAGCAGCGCCTTGGCCACCATGAGCAGCGGCGACACCCGCACATCGGCGAAGTCGGGGTGCTCGCGCAGCCGCCGCACCGCCTTCATCGTGCGGGTGACGTCCACCTGGAGGAACTCGGTGACGTGCGGCGCCGTGAACGCGCTGCCGACCATCGCGGCGGCCGTGTGCTTGCGCACCCCCTTGATCGGGATGCGCCGCTCCCGGGCGCCCCGGTCCGCGACCGGCGCGGACACGTCCTCGCGCCCGGCGGCCTGCGCGGGGGCGGGGGCGGGTGCCTCCACCTGTCCGGCCGCCTGACCGGCCGCGGCCCGGACGTCGTCGCGGGTGATGATGCCGCCCGCTCCGCTGGGGGCCACCGAGGCCAGGTCCACGCCCAGGTCCTTGGCGAGCTTGCGCACCGGCGGCTTGGCCAGGGGGCGCCCCTGGCCGGGGGCCGGGCCCGGCGGCACGGCCGCGGCGGGCTCGGCCCGGGGAGCGGGCGCGGGTGCGGGTGCGGCGGGCGCCGACGCGGCCCCGGGGGCCGGCTGCGCCCCCGGACGGCGGCGCGGGCGGCGCCGGGTGGCGGCCGCCTTCTCGCCGTAGCCGACCAGGGGCTTCTCGCGCTTCTCCTCCTGCTCCGGCTCGGCCGCGGGCTCCGCCGCCGGCTCGGGTTCCCCGCCTCCGGTGCCGTCGTCCACGGTGATGATCACCGTGCCGACGTCGACCGTGGCGCCCTCCTCGACGAGCAGCTCCTTGACCGTCCCGGCGAAGGGGCTCGGCAGCTCGACCACGGCCTTGGCGGTCTCGATCTCGCAGATCATCTGGTTGACCTCGATCACGTCACCCGGTTTGACGTACCAGGTGAGGATCTCCGCGTCGACCAGGCCCTCGCCGACGTCGGGCAACTTGAACGCCTGCACGCCGCCGACGGCGGGCGCGCTCTTCTGAATCGCCATGTCCTTCGGTTTCCCCGATCCCTAGTACGCGAACGCCCGGTCGACCCCGTCCAGGACCCGGTCCAGGTCCGGCAGGTAGTACTCCTCCAGCCGGGACTGCGGGTACGGGGTGTCGAACGCGGCCACGCGGATGACCGGGGCCTCCAGGTGGTAGAAGCACTCCTCGGTGACGCGGGCGGCGATCTCCGCACCCGGGCCGCCGGTGAGGGTGGCCTCGTGGGCGACCACCAGTCGCCCGGTCTTGCGGACCGACTCGAACACGGTGGGGTAGTCGACGGGGGCCAGCGACCGCAGGTCGAGGACCTCGATCGAGTGGTCGGTGTCCGCCTCGGCCGCCTGGAGGGCGGTCTTGACCATCGGGCCGTACGCGAGCAGGGTCACGTCGGTGCCCGGTCGCGCCACCCGGGCGGCGCCCATGGGTGCCGCCTCGGCGATGGAGGCCTCGGTGTCGACCTCGGCCTTCTCGTAGTAGCGCCGCTTGGGCTCCAGGAAGATCACCGGGTCGTCGCTGCGGATGGCCTGCTGGATCATCCAGTAGGCGTCCTCGGGGTTGGCGACGCTGACCACGCGCAGGCCGGCCGTGTGCAGGAAGTAGGACTCGGGCGATTCGCTGTGGTGCTCCACCGCGCCGATACCGCCGCCGTAGGGGATGCGCATGACGACGGGCATGCTGAGCTTGCCCGCCGAGCGGCGCCGCATCTTGGCCAGCTGGGTGAAGGTCTGGTTGGCCGCCGGGAAGAAGAACCCGTCGAACTGGATCTCCACCACGGGGCGGTAGCCGCGCATGGCCATGCCGATGGCGGTGCCGACGATGCCGGACTCGGCCAGCGGGGTGTCGATGACGCGGTCGGCGCCGAAGTCCTTGTACAGGCCGTCGGTGACGCGGAAGACACCGCCGAGCTTGCCGACGTCCTCGCCCATGACGAGGACCTTGGGGTCGTGCTCCATGGCGGCGCGCAGGCCGGCGTTGATCGCCTTGCCGATCGTGAGGTTGGTCATGTCGGTCAGGCCCCCTCTGCCTCGAAGGAGGCCAGGTACTCGGCGAACTCGGCGCGCTGCCGGTCGATGTGGACGTGGGGTTCCGCGTAGACCTCGTGGAAGATCTCCAGCGGCTCGGGGTCGGGCAGGGACCGGCACTCGGTGCGCACCTGCTCGCCGAGGGCGTCGGCCTCGGCGTCGACGGAGGCGAAGAACTCCTCGTCGGCGAGGCCGTTCCCCTCCAGGTAGCGGCGCATCCGCAGGATGGGGTCCTTGGCCTTCCACTCGTCGAGCTCGGCCGACGCCCGGTAGCGGGTGGGGTCGTCGTTGGTGGTGTGGGCGCCCATGCGGTAGGTGAACGCCTCGACGAGCGTGGGGCCGTTGCCCTCGCGCGCGTTGGCGAGCGCGGCCCGGGTGACGGCCAGGACCGCGAGGACGTCGTTGCCGTCGACGCGCACGCCGGGGAAGCCGAAGCCGGCGGCGCGTTTGTAGATGGGCACGCGGGACTGGCGCTCCAGCGGCTCGGAGATGGCCCACTGGTTGTTCTGGCAGAAGAACACCACGGGCGCGTTGTTCACGGAGGCGAAGTTGAACGCCTCGTTGGTGTCGCCCTGGCTGGTGGCGCCGTCCCCGAAGTAGGAGATGACGGCGGTGCCGTCCTCGCCGAGGGCGCCGTCGCGCTGCACACCCATCGCGTATCCGGTGGCGTGCAGGGCCTGGCTGCCGATGACGATCGTGTACAGGTGGAACCCGTGCTCGTGGGGGTCCCACCCTCCGTTGGTGACGCCGCGGAACATGCCGAGCAGTTCCTTGGGCTGGATACCGCGGCACCAGGCGACGCCGTGCTCGCGGTAGGAGGGGAAGGCCATGTCCTGCTCGCGCAGGGCCCGGCCGGAGCCGATCTGGGCCGCCTCCTGGCCCAGGAGCGAGGCCCACAGCCCCAGTTCTCCCTGGCGCTGCAGGGAGACGGCCTCGCTGTCGACCCGGCGCACCAGCACCAGGTCGCGGTAGAGCGCGCGGGCTTCGTCCGCACTGATCTCCAGGGGGTAGTCGGGGTGTCCCGTCAGCTCCCCCTCCGGTGTCAGGAGCTGGATGAGCTCTGGTTCCTCATGGACGCCGGTGTCCGACACGTCGCTCCTCGGTGTTCGGGGCCGAATTCGCGTGGGTGAACGCTGATCGACCGTTCCCGGTCCGCACACCCGGGGTGATGGGTGTCACGGACAGACTCCCCATATCGTGACAGACTTCACCATGGAGAGCGCAAGCCCTCAGCGCCACCTTTTCAGTTGCGCGGCCCATGATCCACGACCGCCCCCGTGCCCCGTTAGCAGGGCTTCCTAGCATGTGCCGGGATTTCGGGCGCGGAGGATGCCGGTGTACCCGGCCGGGAAGGGGCGTTCCGGCCCGGGAGCGACGAAGGGCCGGGGTGGGAACACGGAGAGTGCTGACAGGGGGATCGCGGGAGAGGTGCCCCGCGCGGGGGAGGGCGCCCGGCTCAGCGGGCGGCGGGCACCCTGATGCCGCGGTCGCGGGCGTAGTCGCCGAGCATCTCCCGCAGCTGGCGGCGGGCGCGGTGCAGACGGGACATCACCGTCCCCAGCGGGGTCCCCATGCGCTCGGCCACCTCCTTGTAGGCGTAGCCCTCGATGTCCACGAGGTAGATGACCTCCTGGAACTCCTCCGGCAGCCGGGCGAGCGCCTGCTTGATGTCGGAGTCGGGCAGGCGGTCGAGAACCTCGTTCTCGGCGGAGCGCATCCCCGAGGAGGTGTGCGCCTCGGCCGCGGCGAGCTGCCAGTCCTTGATCTCGTCGGTGGTCTCCTGGCGCGGCTCCCGCTGCTTCTTGCGGTAACCGTTGATGAAGGTGTTGGTCAGGATCCGGTAGAGCCAGGCCCGCAGGTTGGTGCCCGCCCGGAACTGGTGGAAGTTGGCGAAGGCCTTGGTGAACGTCTCCTGGACGAGGTCTTCTGCGTCGGCCGGGTTGCGGGTCATCCGCAGGGCCGTGGGATAGAGCTGGTCGGCGAACGGCGTCACCGCGGCGGCGAAGTCGAGCACCTGCTCTTCGTCGCGGGTCTCACCTGCCGTGGAGGTCTGGTCCATGTGGATAGTCGTCAAGATTCCCCCTCAGACGACCGGACGATTACTTCCACTCTGTTAGACGCCACTTCGTCCTTCCAATGATGACATCAATCGAGGTGATTCGAGTCACGTAATCCTCCAAACACGCACCTTCCCTGTTCGGCATCGAGTAAAAAAATCGCTCCTTCTCCTCCCCCTTCGGACTTTCTCTCCTTCCCTCTTCCCGGGATACGAACGCCTTGCCCGCATGTGTGGCCAACGCCTCATCCGGCTCCGGATCCCCCCGCTGTGCCGTACTCTGGCGTCGCCCGCTCCGAGCGACGGAGAGGCGTCCGCCCGGCCGGGGAGCCGCAGGCGGGCGGGAGGGCGGCACACCCATTTCTCTTGTGGAGGACCCTGTGGCCCGCGTCGTAGTTGACGTCATGCTCAAACCCGAGATCCTGGACCCGCAGGGCCAGGCCATCGCCGGTGCCTGCTCCCGCCTGGGCTTCGACGGCATCGCGCAGGTCCGCCAGGGCAAGCGCTTCGAGATCGAGGTCGAGGGCGAGGTCGACGAGGCCCGCCTCGCCGACGTCCGCCGCCTCGCCGAGACCCTGCTCGCGAACACCGTCATCGAGGACTTCGAGGTCCGGGTCGAGTCCTGATCCGAAGGTCCCGAACGAAAACCCGGACCCGAAAAAAATCGGGGTGCGTTCCTTGCCCGCTGTATAGGTAAACGTTCAGCCGTGTCCCTTTGAGGACACGGCTGTTCGTTTTACCGACACGGCCCTCGGGAAGGTGTCCTAACGTGCCGGGCCAGTAACCGACAAGGAGCACGAGAGGTGTTGCCCATGGACGCCGTCTTCTCGATCTCCCTCCCGCGGCAGGCGCACACGGTCTCCGTCGTGCGCGACGTCCTCGGCACCCTTCTCACCCGGATGGGCCTGTGCCAGGGATGCGTGGACGACTTCCTCCTGGCCGTGTCGGAGGCCTGCGCCAATGCGATCGAGCACGGCGGAGCCGCATCCGACTACAGGGTCGAAGCCGAGGTGGACACCCGCTGGTGCGAGGTGAGGGTGTCCCACACAGGGAGAGCCGCCGATCCCTCGGCGCTCGCCGAACGTTTCACCGCATCCCCGCCCCTTCCCAGGTTCGAAGCAGAATCGGGCAGGGGCATTCTGCTGATGCGCTGCCTCATGGACGAGGTCGGGTTCGAGGACGAACCCCGCGTGACGGTGATGCTGCGCAAGCGTCGCTCGTCGTGCGACGTCTCCTCGGAGGACGGGGGCGGGCGCTTCGCCGTCGGCGACCCGTCCTTCCTGCTGCACGGGGTGTGAGGACCGCCTCCGGTCCGGAGGGGGAGGGACACGTGCGGCGCACACCGCGCCCCTGTCCGTTCCTCCCTGCCGGGGCCTTTCCCGGCACCGCCGCTTCGGAGGATCACACAGTTCGGATGCCCTTTCCGAGGGAGACCGTCGTACCCGAGTACAGGTGAGCGGGTACTCTGCGAGGTGCGGACGCAGTGTCCTCGGCGATGGGGCGGGGACGCCGCCACCCCTCCCGCCGATGCTCCCCGCAGCCGCGGGGACGGACCGAACTATCGACTCGGAGTTGCTCATGACAGCCCGTGTGGGCGTCGTCACCTTCCCCGGTTCCCTCGACGACAAGGACGCCGCGCGCGCCGTCGCGCTCGCGGGCGCCGAGCCCGTCTCCCTGTGGCACGACGACGCCGATCTCAAGGGCGTGGACGCCGTCGTCCTCCCCGGCGGCTTCTCCTACGGCGACTACCTGCGCTGCGGCGCCATCGCCCGGTTCGCCCCGCTGATGTCCGAGCTGGTGCCGGCCGCCCGCTCCGGGGCCCTCCCGGTCCTGGGCATCTGCAACGGCTTCCAGATCCTGTGCGAGAGCCACCTGCTGCCGGGCGCGCTCACCCGCAACTCCTCCCTGCGGTTCGTCAACCGCCCCCAGCTCCTGCGCGTGGAGAGCAGCGCCACGGCCTGGACCGGCGACTACACCGAGGGCCAGGAGATCCTGGTCGTGCTCAAGAGCGGCGAGGGCAGCTACGTCGCCGACGAGGAGACCCTGGACCGGATCGAGGCCGAGGGCCGCGTCGTGGTCCGCTACGCCGGCTCCGACCCCAACGGTTCCCGCCGCGGCATCGCGGGGGTCACCAACGAGCACGGCAACGTGGTGGGCCTCATGCCGCACCCCGAGCACGCCGTGGAGGCGCTGACCGGCCCCTCCACCGACGGTCTCGGCTTCTTCACCTCGGTGCTGGCCCACATGGCCAAGGCCCCCGCAGGGGTCTGAGACGGCACCCGGCCGACAGCACACCGGACAACAGGGGGACGATCCTCGCGATGATGGCGCTCCTGCGCTCCCGTAAAGCAATGTTCTTCCTGGTCGGCCTGGTCGTGGTCGGCCTGGTGGTGTCGGGTGCGCTCGGCCTGTTCAACGCGATCGCCACGGCCCCCGCCTCCGCCCCCGCCGCCCCGGAGGGGCAGAGCGCTCCGGAGGCGCCGGACCCGGCCGACGCCCCGGGGGCCGACGTGCTCGGCGCGGCGCCGCCGGGGCTCGCCTACTCCTCCGATCCCGAGGACGGCGTGCACTGCGACGCGATGGAGTGCGTCCGGCTCGTGGCCGTCCTCACCGAGGAGGGCGAGGCGCCCGAGGACTCCGAGGAGGCCGTCGAGACCGTCTACCACCACCTCATGGACCACGGCTGGAAGATGATGCTCCCCGAGGGCGTCGAGTCGCCCGACGACGTGTACGTCGGCGAGACCTTCCTGACCGACGGCACCACCCTGATCGCCGACTCCTCCGACCACGGCGGGGGAAACTCCTCGGCGGTCCTGATGCTCGGCAACGCCCGGCTCCCCTCCTCCTGACCGGGGAGCGGCACCACCCACGACCCTCCGCGCCGGTCGGCGGACGCCACGGCTCGGCACACATCCGCACACGCGAACGGAACCACGCATGTCTGAAGTCCCTCGTCTCGACACCGTCGCCGTGGCGCAGAGCAGCCCGGACACGCCCCAGCCGTACGCCGAACTGGGTATGGCCAAGGACGAGTACGAGCGGGTCCGCGAGATCCTGGGCCGCCGCCCCACCTCCGCCGAGCTGGCCATCTACTCGGTGATGTGGAGCGAGCACTGCTCGTACAAGTCCTCCAAGGTGCACCTCCGCCAGTTCGGCGAGAAGGCCCCCGAGAACGACGCCCTCCTCGTCGGCATGGGCGAGAACGCCGGCGTGGTCGACGTCGGCGACGGCCGCGCCGTGACGTTCAAGATCGAGTCGCACAACCACCCTTCCTACGTGGAGCCCCACCAGGGGGCGGCCACCGGTGTGGGCGGCATCGTCCGCGACATCCTCACCATGGGCGCCCGCCCGGTCGCGGTGATGGACGCGCTGCGCTTCGGCCCGGCCGACGCCGAGGACACCAAGCGCGTCCTGCCCGGCGTGGTCTCGGGCATCTCCTTCTACGGCAACTGCCTGGGGCTGCCCAACATCGGCGGTGAGATCGGCTTCGGCGAGGGCTACCTCGGCAACCCGCTGGTCAACGCCCTGTGCATCGGTGTCATGCGGCACGAGGACATCAAGCTCGCCCAGGCGCCCGGCCCCGGCAACAAGGTGGTGCTGTTCGGCTCCGCCACCGGCCCCGACGGCATCGGCGGTGCCTCGGTCCTGGCCAGCGCCAGCTTCGACGACGAGTCGCACGCCAAGCGGCCCAGCGTCCAGGTCGGCGACCCGTTCATGGAGAAGCTCCTCATCGAGTGCAGCCTGGAGCTGTTCGAGAAGGACATGGTCGTCGGCATCCAGGACCTGGGTGCGGCGGGCGTCTCCTGCGCCACCACCGAGCTGGCCGCGGGCGGTACCGGCGGTATGCGCATCCAGCTCAACAAGGTGCCGCTGCGCGACCCGCGCCTGACTCCTGAGGAGATCCTCATGAGCGAGTCGCAGGAGCGCATGATGGCGATCGTCGAGCCGTCGAAGATGGCCGACTTCCTCGCCGTCTGCGAGAAGTGGCAGGTGCTCGCCACCGAGATCGGCGAGGTCACCGACGTGACCCCGGAGGAGGCCGAGCGCGGCGGACGCCTCGTCATGACCTGGCACGGGGAGACCGTGGTGGACATGCCGCCGCGGACCGCCTCCGACGAGGGCCCGGTCTACGAGCGCCCCTACTCCCGCCCCGCGGCCCAGGACGCCCTCCAGGCCGACGACGCGGCCGCGCTGCCCCGCCCGCAGGGCGACGCCGAGCTGCGCGAGCAGCTGCTGCGGGTCCTCGGCGCGCCGGGTGTGGGCGACCCGTCGTGGGTCGTCCAGCAGTACGACAGCTACGTGCGCGGCGACACCGTGGTGTCGGCGCCGCACGACTCGGGGATGATCCGCATCGCCGACGACTCCCACCGCGGCGTGGCCCTGTCCACCGACGGCAACGGGCGTTTCACCCGCCTGGACCCGTACACCGGCACCCAGCTGGCCTACGCCGAGGCCTACCGCAACGTCGCGGCGACGGGCGCCCGCCCGCTCGCGGTCACCAACTGCCTCAACTTCGGCTCGCCGGAGGACCCCGGGGTCATGTGGCAGTTCGCGGAGGCCACGCGCGGCCTGGCCGACGCCTGCCAGAAGCTGGGCACCCCGGTGACCGGCGGCAACGTGAGCTTCTACAACCAGACCGGTGACGTGGCGATCAACCCGACCCCGGTGATCGGTGTGCTCGGCGTGATCGACGACGTGCGCACGCGCCTGAAGTCCGCCTTCGACACCGACGGGGCGCGCGTGTTCCTGCTGGGCGAGACCCGGCCGGAGTTCGGCGGCTCGGCGTGGGCCGACACCGTGCACGGCCACCTGGGCGGCCTTCCCCCGGAGGTCGACCTGACCGCCGAGGCGGCGCTGGGTGAGGTGCTGGCCGGCGCGGCCGAGCGCGGCCTGGCCGCGGCCGCGCACGACCTGTCCGACGGCGGCCTCGGCGTCGCCCTGGCCGAGTCGGCGCTGCACGGCGGCCGGGGCATCCGGGTGGCCGTGTCCGGCGACGCCTTCACCTCCCTGTTCAGCGAGTCCGCCGCACGCGCGATCGTGGCGGTGCGGCCCGGCGAGGAGAACGCCTTCCTGGCGCTGGCCACCGACCACGGGGTTCCGGTCGAGGAGATCGGCACCGTGGGCGGCGACGCGCTGGTCGTCGAGCACCCCTCGGGTGCGGTGGAGATTCCGCTGGAGGAGCTGCGCGAGGCCTACGAGTCCACGCTCCCGGCCCTCATGAGCGGGGTCTGACCTCTCTTCCGGACAGCGGGGGTGTCCCTTCGGGGGCACCCCCGCCGCCGTGGGCGGGGGCCCTTGTTAGGCCCCCGCCCCGATGCGGTAGGAGAGGGGGAGGAAAGGAGTGATCGGCATGCGACGAGGCCGGTTGAAGGGACCTCTGGGCAGTCCCGAGCGCCCGGCGAGCGCGCTGGGGTTCCGGATGGTCCTCGCGTTGTTCGGTGCGCTGGTACTGCTGGTCGGTACGGTCTGCGCGGTGCTGCTCACCGACGAGGTGTGGCTCATGGTGCTGCTGGGCGCGGGTTTCGTGGCCGCGTGCGTCAACGTGTACTGGGTGAACCGCCGTCTGCGCCACGAACGCTGACAGTCTCTCTCACAGGTCCAGGGTGAGCGCGATCATCCGGTGGTCCGACCAGGGCTCGTCCGGGTTGGCGGGCGCGGAGGCGGTGAACTCCGGCGTCACCAGGATGTGGTCGATCTCCCGCGGCGGTCCCGCCGCCGTGGGGATCGTGGGGAAGGGGCGCTCGAAGGGGTCGCGGAGCCCCGCCTCCTCCAGGATGTGCCAGGCGGGGTTGCCGGGTTCGATGTTCAGGTCACCCGCGACCACCGCGGGCCGCCCCTCCTCCCTGGCCCCGGTCACGATGCGCGCGATGTCGCGCAGCTGGGAGCGCGAGCTCTCGGACGCGAAACCGTAGTCGTCGGGCTGGAGGTGGGTGGCCACGACGCTGATCTCCCGCCCCTCCCACAGCACCACCGCTTCCAGGGCCTGGGCGCCCGTCGGCCCGCTGGGGGTGAGGGGGAAACCGCGCCGCTCGACCACCTCCAGCCGGGTGAGCACGGCGTCGCCCCACAGGGGGCCGTCGGCGGGTGCCCAGTGCGCCTCCATGTCCAGTCCCCGGGCCAGGGAGCCGAGCATGTCGTGCCCGCCGTTGAGCAGCCAGCCGCGGTCCACCTCGCTGAGGGCGACGAGGTCGGGCCGCTCCGCGCGCAGCAGCCGCGCCTGCTGATGCAGGGCGTGGCGGCCCTCCGTGTCGAAACCCATGCGCACGTTGTAGGCGGCCAGGCGCAGGCCCTCCCCGCGGCCCGCGTCCGGTGCGGGGGCGGGCTCGGAGGCGGTGTGCAGGACCGGCACCGCGAGCGTGGCCGCCAGGGTGATCCCGGCGGCGCCGACCGCGGCCCCGAGCCGGACCGGTGCGCTCCCCGCCGTGTCCTTCCCCGGCGGCGGGAAGCGGCCGGGGCTCCTCCCCCGGCCTCCCGGCGGCTCCGACGCGGGCGGCCACGCGCGTACCAGGGCCGCCACCAGCGGCAGGAGGGCGAGGAAGGGCACAAAGGCGTGGGAGAAGTACAGGTCGAAGGCCGCGTAGTAGGCGAACACCAACACCACGAAGCACAGCAGCCCCGCGAAGGCGTACCAGGCCGAGGCCACCCGCCCGGTCCCTCCTCCGCCGCCGTACGCGGCCCAGCCCACGCAGGCGGCCAGGGCGATCTGGCCGACCGGCAGTACCGCCAGCGCCGCCGGGGGCAGCACACCGGGAACGCCGTCCACCTCGGTCGGGGCCCACCGCATCGCGGCCAGGGCAGCAGTCAGCACGGCCGGCGGCAGGGCCCGGTGCAGGGTGGGGCGCGGATCGGCCGCCACCCCCACCGACAGCACCGCGGCGGTGGCGACGACCGCGGCTCCCACCGGGAAACCTCCCATGGTCTCCCCGACGGCGGGGTTGGCGGTGCACAGGCCGCCGAGGAAGAACAGGGGCCCCAGGGCGAGCCAGGCCCGCGCGGGCACCGGAGCCGGGGCGCCGCCGGGGTCCGAGCGCCGCACCCTGTCCAGGGAGACCAGGAAGAGCGCGGCGCCGGCCGCCACGAGCAGCCACGGAAGGAACCCCTCCTGCCAGGCCGGGCTCCTCAGGCCGAGCAGGGTGTGCAGGACCGCCGAGCCCGCCGTCCCGGCGACGACGCCGACCATGACGCCGTGCCCCGACAGGCGCGGATCTGCGGACGCGGCCGACGCGGTGGCCGTCAGCCACACGGTGCCCGCGCCCACCGCCAGGGACGCCAGGTGGAGCTGCGGGTCGCCGCCGTCGGCGGCCTGGAGCGCCAGGCGGGCCAGGGCGAGCGCGGCGCCGGCGGCCAGGGCGACCGGCAGCGGCGGCAGCCTCCGGGAGAGGGCGGCCAGGGGCAGCGGCAGGAGGAACCAGGCCAGCGCGTACAGGCCCATCACCTCGGGGCCGGTCTCCCCGGCCCGGCCGAAGAGGGTGATCAGCGAGGGCAGGAACACCCGCAGCGCGTCCAGGAACAGCATCGTTCCCACCGCGGCGGCGCACCGGTCCCAGCGCATGGCCCTCCCTCAGCTCCTCCGGCGGCGGACACGGGGAATTCTCGGCCCTCCCGGGTGCCGGGACAAGGGGTGCGCCCGCGAGGAGATCGGCGGGGCCCGCCCCTGCGGGGACACAGGCTCCACAGCCCTCATCAGGCACAACAGCAACAGGCTCGCCGGGGTGGATCAGCCCGGAAAAAGAGGTGTGGCGTACATTAGGTGTACCTAAACGGTTCCGTCCGCCGCACGGGCGGTCCCCACCGGCGGTCCGCTCCGGACCGCGGCCGCGCGCATCCCTTGAGGACGTCATGCTGCTCGAACAGGAACGCCGCGACATCTGCCTCGTCGCCCGCTCCCTCACCGCCCTCCCCGGTGCCGCCCCGGGCCGGACCGGCACCGTCAGCGTCCGCAGCGGCGACCTGGTGGTCGTCACCCCCCACGGCGTTCCCCTCGACCAGCTCCAGCCCGCCGACTGCCCGGTCATGTCCCTCGACGACCGCGTGCTGGAGGGCCGCCGCGACCCGGCCGCCGAGACCACGCTGCACATGGCCGTCCACCGCCTGGCCGTCGAACACGGGCGCGACGTCACCGCCGTCGTCGACGCCGCCACCGCCGACACCGTCGCCGTCTCCGCGGTCCTGCCCGAGCTCCCCCCGATCCACCACCGCGCCGCCTCCCTCGGCGGAGCCGTCGCCGTCACCCCGTACGCGACCTACGGCACCGGCGAGATCGCCGACCAGGCCGTCAAGGCGCTCAAGGGCCGCGACGCCGCTCTGCTCGCCGACCACGGCGGGGTGGCCCTGGGCCGCGGCCCGGGGCACGCGCTGGAGAACCTGCGCCTGCTCGACTGGCTGTGCGCGGCCTACCTGCGCGCACGGCAGCTGGGCGAGCCCCGCGTCCTCACCGAGGACGAGCTCGCCCAGATCTCCCACCGCGACACCTACGGCTGGGCCGGCCCCGACATCTGGTGACGGCCCGCGCGGATCAGTCCTCCTCGTCGGGGATCTCGTCCGGCCGGGTCCAGGCCAGGTAGCAGGCGGGGAAGGACGCGTGGCACATCGCCGTGACCACCACCATCGGCACGAGGACCGCGAGCGGCAGGCGCCCGTCCCAGTCGAGCGCGGACAGCGCACCGCCGAACCCTGTGGCCACAGCGATCAGCAGTGTCATCAGGACGGCGGTCACGTGGTGGCCCAGCTTGGTGGCCCTGGCCATCTCCGCCCGCTGGTACTCGTCCAGCCCGGTGTATCCGGCCACCCAGCGTGTCGCGATGTTGAGCTGCGTACCCAGCACCGCGGTCAGGAGCAGCAGGACGACGAAACCGATGGTGGCCCCTCTGGCCGCGGGCCCCTCGGCCACGACCACCGCCGCGTAGGTGCCCGCGGCCGCCAGGGTGAGTGCGGCCAGGGCAACCACCGCCAGGCGGCGCCGGGAACGCGGCGCCCAGAACGCGCGCCGCCGAGGGTTCTCGACGGAGGCGCGAAGGCCTTCCTGGTACGTGCTGTCGAAACGGTCTGCGGACACGGGAAACTCTCCTTCGGGCCTCACTGGCCGATACGGGGGAAGGGCTCGGTGGAGAAGACGACCTCCACCGGCACCTCGAAGTAGCGGGCGATCCGCAGTGCCAGGTGGAGGCTGGGGCTGTATTCGCCCCGCTCCAGGTAGCCCACGGTCTGGTAGTGGACGCCGAGCTCCTCCGCGAGCTGGCGGCGGGACACGTTCCGCTCGGCCCGCAGCACCGCGATCCGGTTGTAGATGGCCTCGGTGCCCCCGGCCGCCGCCCTGCCGCGGCGGCCCTTGTCAGTAACCACGCTTCATCGCCTTCTCCCGGGCCTCCTGGACCCTCGACCCCGACGTGTGCCGCGCCGCCCGGCGCAGCACCCGCTGCGCGACGGCGAACCCGGCCACGGCCCACAGTGCCAGAACACCGGCGGCCCGCGTGAGCTGCCAGGCCCCGCCGAGCTCGGCGGCGGCGTACTCTGCGGGCATCAGCGCGCTCTGGAGGCCCACCCCCGACCAGTAGACCGGGAAGACCTTGACGGCGGCCTGCACCCAGTCCGGCATGATCTCCAGGGGGATCATGACGCCCGAGGACAGCACGAGGGCGATGCCCGGCATCATGGACACGCTGACCGCGATACGCGGATTGCTCATCAGCGCCCCGGTGATCGCGCCGATCGGCGCCAGCGCCAGCAGCGACAGGGCGCACACCCACAGCAGGGTGAACACCTCGACCGCACCGCGCAGGGCGAACCCGTCGACGAGCAGCAGTCCGGGGACGATCATCAGGGCCAGGCACAGCGCCGCCATGCCGGCGAGGTGCGCCGTCTTGGCCACCGCGTAGCCGACCATGCCGTCGGGCACGCAGCGGGCCCGCAGCAGCGTGCCGTCCTCGCGCTCGCTGCCCAGCACCTGGGTGACGGTGGCGGTACCGAGCATGACGAGCAGCATCGTGATACCGCCCACCATCACGAACGAGCCGGCGGTGGCGCCCGCCTCTCCCTCTCCGTCGCCGAGGAGGAAGACGATGGTGATGAAGATGGCGGGCATCAGCAGGTAGCCGCTGAGCAACTCGGCCGGGTTGGACAGCGACGCCTTGATCTCGATCAGGCCCCGGGACAGCCCCGCACGGACCGCGTCGGCCTTGGTGTTCATCGAATCTCCTTGCCGAACTCGGCGGCGGCGCGCTCGGCGGCACCGGACTCGTGGTGGCGGACCATGTCGAGGTAGACCTCCTCCAGCGACGGGCGGGTGACCCGGAGGTTGGCGACGGCGTCGCCGTGCACCCGGTACAGCTCGGCGACGTGCCGGGCGGGGCTGCCGGTGGTGTGGAGGTGGCGCGCGCCGTCGACGGTCCAGGCCACCTCGCTCTCCCGCTCCACCAGGGCGGTGAGCTGTTCGGCGCTGCCGTCGGCGACGATCCGCCCGCCGGCGAGGATCAGGATCCGGTCGGCGAGCTTCTCCGCCTCGTCCAGGTCGTGGGTGGTGAGCAGGACGGTGGTGTCCTCCTCGTCCACGAGGCGGTGGATCAGCTCGTGGAAGTCGCGCCGGGCCCGGGGGTCGAGCCCGGCGGTGGGTTCGTCGAGGAACAGGAGCTCGGGACGGCCGACGACGCCGAGGGCGACGTCCACACGGCGGCGCTGGCCGCCGGAGAGGTCCTCGACCCGCTTGCCCGCGTGCTCGGTGAGCCCGAGCACCTCCAGCAGCCGGTCGGTGTCGGCGGGCCGGGTCCGGCCCTCCTCCGAGTAGGGGGCGTAGAAGCGCCCGAAGTGGTCCACGAGTTCGCGCACCCGCCAGCGCGCGTGGTCGCGCCAGGACTGGAGGACGACGCCGAGCCTGGCGCGCCAGCGCTCGTCACCGCGGTCGGGGTCGGTGCCGAGCACGGAGACCTCGCCGTCCGAGCGCCGCCGGAACCCCTCCAGGATCTCGATGGTGGTGGTCTTGCCCGCGCCGTTGGGGCCCAGCAGCGCGACGACCTCGCCGCGCCGGACGGTGAGGTCGACCCCGCGCAGGACCTCGGTGGTCCCGTAGTTCATACGCAGACCGCGGACCTCGACCACGGCCCGTCCGAGGGCTCCGGTCGCCTGGGCCTCGGCCCTCGCCGGCGTCCCGGAGCTGAGAGATGTCACAGCCCTTCTCCTTCCTGTCGCCCTCCTGCTGCTGTTGATAGTACATGTACTACATATGAGCGCAAGGGGGCTACATGTCATGGGAGAACCACTACAGAAGGACGCCGAGGTGACCGCACCGGACCAGGCGCGCCCGTACACAGAAATCCGACAGTCGGCGCGTGTCCGCTTATCGTCCGCAATCGGGGTACGGATACTCAGGGATGCGCCTTCCTGACCCCCCGCCCGGCGCCGACGACCAACGACCACGGGAGGCCCCATGCGCTGCAGCTACATCAGACTTCTCGTCAACGACTACGAGGCCTGCTTCCGCTTCTACTCCGAGGTGCTCAAGTTCCCCGTCCTGCGCGGCGACCTGGGCACCCGCTACGCCGAGTTCGACGTGGACTCGTCCACCCGCCTGGCCCTCAACCAACGTGAGGTGATGGCCGAGGCCCTGGAGACCGACACCGCCGACCCCGAGCTCCCCCACCAGGACCGCATGGCGGTCGTGTTCGAGGTGGACGACGTGGACGCGACCGCCGCCCGGCTGGCCGCCGACGGAGCCCGCCAGGTGCTGCCGCCCCGCGACTGGACCGCGTGGGGGGTGCGCGCGGCCCACTTCCGCGACCCCGACGGCTACCTGCTGGAGATCAACCAGCCACTGATCCCCGTCTGATTCCCGGAGACCTCCGTTCGCGGCCGGTCCGCTCCTGCGAGCCGGCGGAGACACAGGTCCGGCCCTGCCCGAGGACTCGGGGCAGGGCCGGGGTGCTTCAGGAGTTCAGCCGCGCAGGAGCCCCAGCAGGGAGGCCCACTCACCGGCGGGGACGTCCAGGTGCCCCAGCTCCCGGTTCCGGGTGTCACGCACGAGCACCCTGGAGACCGCCATGTCACCGCGCGCTTCCACACAGTCACCACCATGGCCGTTGCTGTGGCTGGACTTCTTCCATCTCTCGTCCATCATCAGATGCCGCCTCGAATCTGCTCAAGCCGAGACCGGGATACCGAGACCGGCAGCGCGGCGCTGCGAAGTTCCGCGAAAATCCGGTCATAGCCGTTCACGGTCTCAGGTTCCTTGAGGGATATGCCTACCTCGTGGCCCTCGACGTAGACGATATCGCCGCCGTCAGGGGCAGCTATCAGCTTAAAGGAGCCACCTAGGCCTGGATGTCCTTCGGTGTCCATCGGCAATATCTGGATGGTCACCCTGTCACGATGTGACAGGCGAATGAGGTGGTCCACCTGGCCCTCCATCACCTCGGGACTCTTGAACCTCCGGAGCAACGCGGTCTCATCCAGAATCACAGTCAGTACAGGAGGATGGTCCCGCTCCAGAATCTCTTGGCGGTGCATTCTCGTGCGGACGATCCGGTCGATCATGTCCGGGGTCGCATGCGGCCAGGCAAGACAGATCACCGATCGCGCGTACGCCTCGGATTGAACCAGACCGGGCACGAGGCCGAGTGCGTACTGACGGATCGCGACAGCGGATTGCTCGGCTTCGGCCACTTCGCGGAAGTAACCTGTCATGCCGGTGGGTGAGAACGCGGCCTCCCAGGCGTTCACGAGAACCCCGTGGGCGTTAAGCGCTGAATCGATACGCACCACTTGGTCACGGCGCGTCCCTTTTCGCCCTCGCTCCAGATCGCTGATCGTGCTCTGCGCGACCATTGCCGACCTGGCCAGCTCCTGTTGCGTCGCACCCGCCTGGACACGGTATTTCTTCAGCAGCACACCGAAGCGCTCTCGCGCAGGGTCGGTACCACCCATGCCTCACCGCCGATATCGCTGTCTTATCTGCTCTTATCGCGCGACATACAAAAGCAACCGAGCTCAGCGATCATCCTAGACCACCGGACTCGGCACTGGGAGAGTTGTTGTGGAAAAGGGTTCGTGACTTCGTATCGGAAGTCGCGGACAAAAGGCCTCGGAAACCGAAGCAGAGAATGGGTTGCGAGGCCTTCTCGATACACGACAGGCGAGATGAGGCATATGCAAGCCGCTGCTCCGAACCCCCGGGTTCCTTGGGAAGCCCAGGCGCACCTGCGGCGTGTGCGGACCGACAACCCGAGCACGTCGGCGATCGTGCTCGGCCCCGCCGACCCGGCGGACCCCTCGTGGTACGACAGCCGCGTCTACTCCTGGGCCTATCGGGCCGCTCGCTCCGGGCAGGCCTGCTCGGACCAGGTCGCCCGCATCACCGTCGCCCTGGTGCGCAACGCCCACCAGCACACCCGTTCCGGATCTCCCCGCGGAACCGTCGAGGTCACCGTCACCCGCGACCGCTTCCAGGTACAGGTCACCGTCACCGACAACGGCGCCGACCAGGGCGCCGACGGCTGGTACCCCTTTCCCCGGGCGCGCCCCCACGGGGGAGGTCTGCACCTGGTCGAGCGGCTCAGCCTCTACTGGGACTGGGCGGGAGGCGCGGGCCTGCCGATCACCGTCCGGGCCCTGGTCGACCGCTGAATGCTATTGGCACTCGATATCCAGCAGCGGTGATCTTGCTCCCAGGGGTGACTTCGACGGAGATCCCGTCCACCGGGAGCAAGATCGTCGACGACCGGCCGGCGTGTGCCGGGGCGTTGGGTCAGTCGAAGAGGTCCTCGGGGGCTTGGACGGTAACGGCCTTGGGCACCCAGGCCTCCAGCACACCCAGATCGGTGCAGGACCGAATGCGGGCGCGGACCTGGTCGGAGACGGTGAACCCGCGGGCCTCCAGAACCCCGATCACACTACGGGCCACCCCCTGCGCGCGGCCCTCTTCCCGGCCTTCCTCACGGCCTTCTTCACGGCCGATGCCGACGTACTTGCGGGCGAAGTCGCTCTGCCATTCGTAGGTTTCCACGGACATCAGGCCCTCCAGTTCCCGGCGAGCCGCCTCGTTGAGACCGCTCAGCACATAGTCATAGTAGAACGCACGGTTGCGGTCAGCGGTGGCATCCAGCGCCTCCACCAGCGCCTTCAACGTGCGCACATCACCACTGCCGTGGGCATGGGCCGACAGCACCGCCAGCTCCGGCAGCTCCCGTGCCCGCTCCACCTCGGCCACCACCGGCAGGTCATCGGGACCGATCACCAGCGGACGCAGCACGAAGTCAGGATGGCCGGTCTCGAAGGGCCGGGCACACCAACGCGCCAGCGCCCGATCGGGGCACAGCACCACCAGCACCGCCGGACATTCCAGGCGCCCGCACAGAGTGGCCAGATAGGCATACCAGCTGTAGCGCTTCTTGGGGTCGTAGCAGTTCTGGCGCTCGATCGCCACGCCCAGAACGGTGCGGGTCCCCTGGCGCAGCACCACCGCGCTGTCGACGTTCCATTCCTTGGGGTCGCAGTTGGTCAGGGCCTCGGAGGTGGAGGCCACCTCCGAGTATTCGGGCAGCGGATAGTCCAGGACCTCGCGCAGCAGCACCGGGGCCAGGGCGGGTTGGTTCTGGACCAACCGCAAAGGGATCTCATGGGATCGGCTGGGCATACAACTCCTTTTCTGGAAGAGAGGACCCAAGTAGGGACCAGGACCCAAGTAGGGGCGTGGATGTGAACGCAGGATCCGAGCACGGGCGCAGGAATGGCCAAAGGTTTCCGTCTATTCCACCCTGGCCAGCGACTTTTCTCCCCGTGATCTTGTACCTACGGACACTTTCACTGCATGCGAGAGGGCAGAAAAACAGGGTGAAGTTGACCCCAGGTACAGGATCACGGGAAATAAGACACAGCCGAGAAAGGGAGCGCCGACTTCCCAGTCGGTTCGAGATCCCAGGCGCCTCAAGGGTCTCAGACCTACCCCCTGGCTGGTTCGGTTCGGGGCCTTCCTCACCTCGACCAAAATTCGGCCTTCCCCTCTGGCCAGCGGATTTTCTTCCCGTGATCTTGTACCTACGGTCACTTTCGCTGAATACGGAAGGACAGCAGGGTGGGATGAAGTTGGCGCTAGGTACAAGATCACGGGAAGTAAGACACAGCGAAAAGAGGAAGCGCGGGTTTTCGGTCGGTTCGAAGACTCAGGTCTACCCCCGGGCTGGTTCGGTTCGGGGCCTTCCTCACCTCGGCCGGGATTCGGCCTTCCCCTCTGGTCAGTGGATTTTCTTGCCGTGATCTTGTACTTGCGGACACTTTCGCTGGATGCGGGAGGGAAGGAAAGCGGGGTGAGGTTGGTGCTAGGTACAAGATCACGGGGGATAAGACATAGCTGAGAAAGGAAGGGCGGGTTTTTCTGGGTGTGGAGGAGGGGGTGGGGGCTCCTCGGCCTTCCGAGGAGTCCCCACCGTTGGGAGAGGTTGAGGAGTTCCCACCGTGTCAGCGGGTGAAGATGTAGGGCCTCAGGCCTGGCGGAGGCGCGGTGCCCTCGGGCAGGGGGACCAGGGCCCAGGTGGAGGTGCCCAGGTCAGCC
Organism: Nocardiopsis algeriensis; assembly: GCF_014203695.1. Taxonomy (GTDB): domain Bacteria; phylum Actinomycetota; class Actinomycetes; order Streptosporangiales; family Streptosporangiaceae; genus Nocardiopsis; species Nocardiopsis algeriensis. The sequence goes on from NZ_JACHJO010000001.1 coordinate 468,470, forward strand.
CAGGGGCAGGTGCGCGAGTATCCCCAGGCTGTGGACAACTCCTGGACCAGGAGGAGTCCGCGCTGGCCCTCGGCCCAGTTCCACTCGTCATCGCTGCGCTCGGTAGGGATCTGCGGAGCACTGCCGCTGCCGCCGTCGTCAGTGAAGCCCAGGCGCAGCAGGCGGCCCCGGCGCAGGCACAGCGTGCGGAGAACCTGGCCGTCTTCCTGGCCGGAGGCGGTGTACTTGCACGCGTTGGCGAACAGCTCGCTGGCGCACAGGGCGAGGGTTTCGACCGCCTCGTCGGGGAAGCCGGCCAGGTCGGTGGCCAGGTCTTGGCGGACCTGCCTGAGCTGGGCCAGATCGCCCGGGTAGGTGCGGTGTTCCCAGAAGGCGCGGCGCAGGCTCATGCGGGCACCCCCATCTGGAGGTTCTGCCGCTGGATGTGCCACATGCGGGTGAGCCGGGCCAGTTCACGGTCCAGCTCGGCCTCGTCCACACGGTGGTGACGGCCCCGCGCAGGCGCCGGCACAGGGACAGGCACCGGCACAGGGGCGGTCACGGGTGCGGGCTCAGGCTTGGGCTCGGGGAGGGGTGCGGTTTCGCCGGCGAGCAGGTCACCTACCGGGATGCGCGGCTCCGGAAGCCGGGGCAGCTGAGGCACCGGGGGTTCCTGGGGTGCTTGCGGGAGCTGGGGCGGCCGAGATGGCTGGGGCTCCTGCTTCGGCTGGGTGTCTGCCTGAAAGGCGGCGCGCATGCGGGCCACGTGCTTTTCGTGGGCCTCGTAGTAGGGCCGCACCAGCGCCACATCGTCGGCGCTCAGCACCTGGCGGGGCTCGGCCAGACGAGGCTCGGCCAGACGAGGCTCGGCCAGACGGGGCTCGGCCGGATGGGGCCGGGACTGGGACTGGGAAGGCGCGGGGGTGTGTCGCGGGGCGGTCGCCGGGTCGGGGTTGGCCACGTAGCGGCGGACCCGCGTCGACCTGCGGCGACGGGAGAAGCGAGCGGAACCGCAGTGGCGGCCGCGGGAGGGGAGGATCAGCGCCAGGAGCGTACCCAGGGTACGGCTCACAAGCGCAGCACTAAACTGGTGCACGCTGGCAATCCTGTTCTTCAAGTGGTGAGTTGCTGGCCACGACCCCGGGCGCTTGTGTGCGTCGCGGGGTCACGTGTTCAGTTGTATTTGGCAGCATCATAGGGGATGGGGGGAGCGTTACCGGAAAGTAGAGGAAAAGAAGTTGGGGAAATACCCGACCGCTCGCACGATCAGGGCATATGAAACTTCTTCACATTTCCGCGAAATGCCTTTATTGCGGCATTTGTCCACGCATTTCTTCCGACGCTCCCGCCGGTCACGCCCCCAGGTGGTCCATGATCAGTTCGTTGACCCGGTCGGGGCGCTCCACGCCGACCAGGTGGGCCGCCCCCGGGACCACCTCGAACCGGGCGTCCGCGATGCCGTCGGCCAGCCTGCGCCCGTGCCCCGGCGGCAGCAGGGGGTCGTGGGCCCCCGTCACCACCAGGGTGGAGGCGCGGACCCCGGCGACCAGATGGCGCTGGTCGATGCCGTCGGCCGCCTCGCACAGCGCGGCGAACGCGCCGGGGTCGATGCCGTTGAGCTCCCTGGTGAACCGGGCCACCGTCTCCGGCCTCTGCTGCATCGTGTCGGGGGTGAACCAGGGCAGCGACAGCTCGGCGGCGACCGCTTCCGTCCCCTCCTCCCGCGCCCGCTCCGCGATCAGGTCCCACCGGTGCATCGGAGGTGTGCGCGGAGCCGCGGCCAGCAGCACGAGCCGCTCCAGTGTCCGGGGGGAGTTGGCGGCGATCCACACCAGCAGTGACGCGCCGAACCCGGCACCCACCGCGGAGATCCCGGAGAACTCCCGCTCCTCCAGCAGCCGCAGGATGTCGAGCGCGAGGTCCTCGACGCTGTAGGGCCCCTCCGGGGCCGGCGAGGCGCCGTGGCCCCGGTGGTCGATCCTCAGTACCCGGCGTACGCGCGTCAGCTCGGGCAGCTGGGGCTCCCAGACCGACATCGTGGTACCGAAGGTCGGCACGAGAAGCACGACGGGTGCGTGCCGGGGCCCGTCGATCCGGTAGTGGAGCGGAACGGTCATACACACCTCCGGGTGGCCGGGAGGCCAGAGTACCGACACTTTCCGTACCGGTTCCACCACACGGGAAACCTTCCCCTTCGCCGCGCTTCCCTCCCCGAAATGTCGTACCTCCTTCCTAGGCTGGTGTGCTTCGGAACACAACAAGAGGAGCTCCTCATGTCTACAGGGCAGAGCACGGTGGACGCCGAACGCGAGTGTCTCCTGCGCATCCTGGGTGAGCAGCGCGGCTTCCTGCGCTTCACCGTCCAGGGCCTGACCGACGAGCAGGCGAGGAGCAGGCCCACCGTGAGCGAGCTGAGCCTCGGCGGCCTGGTCAAGCACGTGGCCAAGGTCGAGCGGGACTGGATGTCCTTCGTCCTGGAAGGCGCGGAGGGCTCACCGGTGGCCGGCGACGACGACAAGGAGCACGCCGGAAGCTTCCACCTGGCGGACGGGGAGACCCTGGCCTCGGTCCTGGAGGACTACGCGAAGGCGGCCGAGGAGACCGACCGCACCGTGCGCTCCCTGCCCGACCTGGAGGTCTCCCACCTCCTTCCCCCGGCGCCGTGGTTTCCGGAGGGGACCTCCTGGACGGCCCGCGACGTGCTCGTGCACCTCGTCCGGGAGACCGCCCAGCACTGCGGCCACGCCGACATCCTCCGCGAGACCCTCGACGGCCAGAGGACCATGGGCTGACATGCGCCGGGGGGCACGTCCTCTCGGACGTGCCCCCCGAAAAAGGTGGCGAGGGCCGCTCCCGCATCCCCCCTCAAAGTACGGAAGCGACCCTCGCGCCGGGAAGCGGCCTGCGACTCCTCCCCCCTGGAGTCGAGGCCTTGAAGGCCTGTCACGCGGTGACCGGTGTCCCGGTTGTCCGGAGCGATCCTGTCGTTCCGCGTTGATGAAGACACTACCGACACCCACCTCGAAGGACAACCCTCTGTCACTGGAAACTACTTAAAGTAATCATCATTGGTGTACAGGCCCCGTGCCAAGGACCTGTGGGCAGGGTCAAGCGGGGGTCATGGGCGTCCACTCCGGCGGCGCGCATAGCCTGGACCGGTGAGATCACCGCTACTCGGCCCACGGTGGCTCGGCATCCACCTCCTGGTCGTACTCCTCGCCGCGGTGTGCGTCGCCGGCACCGCATGGCAGTTCGCCCGTGCCTTCGAGCCCGACCGCACGGTCATCACGAACCCCGCCGAGGACCTCGCCGACGCCGTGCCGATCGGTGAGCTCCTGGAGCCGGGCCAGTACATGCACCCCGAGACCCACGCCAACACCGCGGTCACGGCCACGGGGCACTACGACGCGGACTCCCAGCTGCTCGTCCCCGCCAGTGAGGAAGGCGTGCGCGGGTACCACGTCATCCTCCCCCTCGTCACCGGGGACGGCGCCGCGGTCACCGTCAACCGCGGCTGGGCGGAGGAGGGGCAGGAGATCCCGCCGGTCACCGACGAGGAGGTCACCGTCTCGGGCTGGCTCCAGCCGCCCGTGGCCGACGGCGGCTACACCCCGGTGTCCCCGCCCGAGGGCCAGGTGGAGCGGATCGCCACGTCCCTCCTGGTCAACAAGTGGGACCACCCGCTCTACGAGGGCTACGTCGCCCTTCCGGAGCAGGACCCCGCGACCAACTCCCTCGTGCCCGACGAACCGCCCCAGCCGCCGACCGGCATCACGGTCAACTGGCGCAGCCTGAGCTACACGCTCCAGTGGGCGATGTTCGGCGTCTCGGGGGTGGTCTTCTGGATCATCCTCATGCGCCGGGAGCTCGCCGACGCCCGCGAACAAGAGGAAGGGGCCCCCTCCGAACCGGAGGAGACCCCTGTTCCGAAGGGGGATCAGGCCGCGGCGGCCGATTCCTGAGTTCCGGAACGGGCCTCGTCCGCGGCCCGCTCCGACTTCACGACCCGGTTCTCGACCACGAAGCCGAGCACCGGGATCGTGCCCGCGAGCACCACGCCGAGCGTCTTCCCCGCGCCCCAGCGGCGGTCCAGCGCCACCCACAGGACCACGAACACGTACACCATGTAGATGTAGCCGTGCGGCATGGCGATGAACAGCATCAGCGGTGACTCGGGGCCGAACCACCCCTCCAGCCCCGCGGGCGCGGCCATCAGGGAGAATCGCGCGGTCTCCCCGACCAGGTACTTCGCGGGCATGGCCACGAAGGTCAGACCCAGGAGAAAGACACCGGTCACATAGGCCAGCACCCGGTACAACGCGAACGACACACGCCTCTTGTCCACCGCTACTTCACACCCATCAGAGGATTCCCATTTTTGGCCGGGGTTCTTCTCCGAGGCTAAACGCTGCCGCGGACCAGAACCCTCCGGGGGCCTCCCCGCACCCGGGAGAGGCCCCGCCGACCGCGTCAGCCCCGCACCGGGGAGGTCCAGGTCCCGTCGGTCCTGGCCGTCCACGCCTGGGGGATCGTCTTCAGCGCCAGGTAGGAGTCCACCAGGCGGATGGGGAAGAAGAGCAGCCCGTACAGCAGGTAGGACGGGCGCCGCCGGATCGCCGTCATGAGGCAGGTGAGCATGTAGTCGGGGATGAACAGGCCGATCGCGAGGGCGACCAGCGGCAGGAAGGCCGTCACGCCGGCGAACAGGTCCCCGGCGAAGGGCACCCCGAGGAACGGTTCCCCGGCGACCGTGCCCACCAGGACGAACCCGGCGGTCAACGCGGTGACCAGGAGCAGGAAGGACACGAGCACGACCTCGATGATGTACAGCGCGAGGAAGAAGCAGAACACGCTCGGCCACAGCTTGTGCCGCCGCACCGTCTGCCAGAAGCCGAGCGTCCACCGCGTCACCTGCTTGCGGTAGTCCGCGAACGTGAACGGGTCCTGGCTGTAGGCCTTGGTGTCGGGGTTCATCGAGATGCGCCCGAGGCGCTTGCGGTGCACCTCGAAGGTCATGTTGAAGTCCTCGATGACCAGCCCCCGCGGGTTGATGTCGATCTCCCGCAGGGCCTCGCTGCGGTAGACGCTGGCGAACCCCGGCACGATGAACGACGTGTTGGCGAAGCGCCAGGTCTGCCCGAAGCGCATGAGGTACTGCAGCATGAAGTACAGGCGGTCCCGGTAGGCCGAGATCAGCCGGCCGACGAAGGTGCGCTCGCGCGGCTTCCACTCCGACACCACGAAGCCCGCGACGGCGGCGACGTCGGGGTCGCGCAGCTGCCTCCTGGCTCCTTCCACGTAGCCGGCGTCGAGCGTGGTGTCGGCGTCGAGGATGAGCACGCCGTCGTAGTTCGAGGCCAGGTCGAACTCCTCGATGACCGCCTCCAGGGCTCCCGCCTTGCCCCGGTTCTTCATGAGTTCGAGCACGTTGACACCGGCACGGGCGGCGATGCCGGCGGTGGCGTCCCCCGAGGAGTCCGACACCACGTAGATGTCCCATCTGTCGAACAGCTCCAGTGCCGAGGAGATGGCCCCCCCGATGACCTGCTCCTCGTTGTGCGCCGGGATGACGACGGCGATGCGGGCGGGCGGCGGGTCGCCCGCGGCCTCGCCGGGCGCCGGCACCGCGTCGTCCGCCCCGCCGGCGGGGGCCTCGGCTCCCGCCCCACCGGCGGGGGCGCCGGCAGCGGCGAGCACGCGCCCGCGGGCCCGGCTGCGCCCCCTTCCCTTGCGGTACCGGGAGCGCGGTGTGCGGCCGAGGGCGGCGTGCACCGCGTCGTCGCCCAGGCGTGCGAGGCCCATGACGGTCCAGAGAAGGAGATTGGCCCCGAAGGCCAGCCACAGGAGCGCATAACCCCAGGGGCCGAAGCCGGAGGCCGCGACCATGTCGGTCGCGAAGTCGAACCAGTAGACGAAAAGTGTGACGGCGAGCGCCAGGGCCACGAGCCCGGTCAGCAGGCCGCCGATGAAACGCGCGATACGCACAGCTAGGGAACCCCTCCCAAAGGCAGCTGTTTCGGGCAGACGATAATTCACGAAGTCTGCGATAGGTTGACGCCCCGCCGCGCGGAACGGTTCACACAGGTCGGCGTCCTATGTAGGCCACGAAAAACGTATACAAGGAGTCGCCGGGGATGGTAACCATTAGAAGGTATTTGCAGCGGAGCACTCCGCGTTCACCATCTGCTCATCTGATGTCACGCAGAGCCTCGTGAAACCGACCGAAACACGACACCGAGAGAGAAGGAGAATGCCGGAGTGATCGGCGGATCAATACCCCCGTCGCCCGACACCGTCCGCACTCCCCGTGCGCCGGAGGCGGCCGCCGCGAGCCGCGCCCCCGCCGTGCCCGCGGGGGGAGTCCGGGTGGCGGTGCACCAGCCCCACTACCTCCCCTGGCTGGGCTTCCTGGACAAACTCGACCGGTGCGACCTCTTCGTCGTCCTGGACACGGTCCAGTTCGAGCGGCGGGGGTGGCAGAACCGGAACTACGTCGCCGGCCGCGGCGCCCCGGTCCTGCTGACCGTCCCGGTCTCCCAGGGCAATAGGGATGACCGAATTCTGGACAAGTCCATCGACAACACCCAGAAATGGCGCAGCAAACATCACAAGGCACTTGCGGAGCACTGCTATCGCAAAGCCCCGTACTGGAGCGAACATGAGGAGGAAATCAGCCTTCTGTACGCAAGGGAGTGGGAAGATCTCACCGATCTCGCCTTGGCCACGACGCGTATGCTGATGCGCGCTTTCGGTATCGAAACACCGATGGTCCGAGCGAGCGAACTCGGGGATTTCTCCGGCCAGAAGAGCGAACTCATCGCCCAGATCTGCGCCAAGGCCGGAGCCGACATCTACCTCTCCGGAGAGGGAGCGAGGAACTACCTGGACGCCGAGATCCTTGCCCGCCACGGCATCGGACTCGAATGGCAGGAGTTCCGCCACCCGGTCTACCGCCAGCACCAGCGGGACCCCGACGACTTCGTACCGCGCATGGCGGCACTCGACCTCCTGTTCAACGCCGGCCCGGACTCCCTGAGGATTCTCCGACAGGCCCGCGCCTGAGTCCGTGATCCACGAACACCGCGGCGGCCTCTGCCCCGTGTCCCGCAGGTGAACACCTGCCGCCCGTTTCCCCCGTTTTCCGTGAAGGACGGCATCCCCTTATGACGATCGACTGGTCCCAGGAACGCGTTCTGGTCTACTCCCCCCACCCCGACGACGAGACACTCGGCTGCGGCGGCCTGATGAGCAAGGCGAAGAAGGCCGGCGCCGAGGTGTTCGTACAGTTCCTCACGGTCGGAGACACCGCGGACCAGTCGCCGCGCGGCTTCTCCACCGCGCAGGAGCGCAACGCCGAGATCAAGGCGGTGGCCGACCACTTCCGCTGGGACGACTGGCACATGGCCCTGCCCGGCGACAAGTACCATCTGCGCCTCGACGCGGTTCCCCGGGTCGACCTCGCCCAGGTCATCGAGCGGGAGAGCCCGCTGTCCCTCGAGCGCCTCCGTCCGACGGTGGTCATCGCCCCCCACCGCACCAGCTACAACCAGGACCACCAGGCCGTGGCCGAGGCCGTGCACACCGCCCTGCGGCCCTCCAACACCGCCCTGCGCCACCATCCCCGCCTGGCGCTGGCCTACGAGGAGGCCGCCGACCAGTGGCGCCTCGACGCGGTGTGCCCGCCCAACCTCGTCGTGGAACTGTCCGAGCAGGAGATGAGGGACAAACTCCGCGGCATGGAGCTCTACGGCTCCCAGACCCACGAACACCCCCACACCCGTTCCGAGCTCACCCTGCGCAGCCTCGCCGTCCTGCGCGGCATGCAGGCGGGGGTGGCCCTCGGCGAGGGCTACCACGTCCTGCGCTGTCTGGCCTGACGGCAGCGCCGGGAAATCCCCCCTGTCCGAACCTCACTCTCCCTGCGAGAAACCGTCGAGAAGCACAGAAAGTGAAGGGACAGCCATGAAGGCCGTAGTCACCGGCGGAGCCGGGTTCATCGGATCACACCTGTGCGACCACCTCGTCGCCCAGGGCCACGAGGTCGTCGTCCTGGACGACCTGTCCACCGGTTCCATGGAGAACCTGACCCAGCTGGAGGGCACGCCGGGGTTCACCTTCGTCCAGGGCGACATCCTCGACCGGGACCTCGTGCGCAACCTGGTCGAGGAGGCCGACACCGTCTTCCACCTCGCGGCGGCGGTGGGTGTCTACAACATCGTGGACAACCCGCTCAAGTCGCTGCGAATCAACCTGCAGGGCACCGAGAACGTCGTGGAGGCCGCGGTCGCGAACCGCGTCCCCTACATGGTCGCCTCCACCAGCGAGGTCTACGGCAAGAACGACGCCGACGGCCTCAAGGAGGACGACGACCGCATCTACGGGTCCCCGATCAAGAGCCGCTGGTCCTACGCCGCGGCCAAGGGGCTGGACGAGCTCGTGGCCTACGTCCACGGCGTCGAGTCCGGCGTCCCCTGCGTCATCACCCGCTTCTTCAACGTGGTGGGGCCGCGCCAGACCGGGCAGTACGGCATGGTGGTGCCCCGGTTCGTCGACCAGGCGCTCCGGGGCGCACCGATCACCGTCTACGGCACCGGCGCGCAGCGCCGCTGCTTCGGCTCGGTGTTCGACGTGATCCCGGGCCTCCTGCGCCTCATGGAGACGCCGGAGGCCTACAACCAGGCGGTCAACCTGGGCGGCCACGAGGAGGTCTCCATCAAGGGCCTGGCCGACCGGGTCGTCGAGCTCACCGGTTCCACCAGCGAGATCGTCTACATCGACTACGAGCAGGCCTACGGCGACGGATACGAGGACATGCAGCGCCGCTACCCCGACACCTCGCTGGCACACCGGCTGATCGGCTACCGGCCGACCCGGAACCTCAACGACATCATCAACTCCATCGTGGCGCACCGCCGCGCGCAGGACTCCGTCCCCCAGCCGGCGTGACCGGTCGGTGAGACACACCGGAACCCCGGCCCCCGGTACCGCACCGGGCCCGCCAACCGGGGAACCGGCCCCATCCGCCGGAATTCAGAGCACCGTGGCCGCCTGAACGGCACACAGCGCGAGAACGACGGCGCACAGAACCACCATCGTCCAAGGACTCCCCACGTTCCGAGGCGTGCGTCCCGCGCCCGGCACCCCGTTGCCCGACCTCCGCCAGCGCCTCCGCAGGTGGAGGGCGATCCCCCCGGCCACGACGAGGACCGCCCCCATCACCGCCGCCCGCACGGGCAGAGGCGCCTCCGGTACCGCCCCCGATCCGGGGATCAGCGGACCGCGCAGGAAGAGCAGCCCCACGGCCACGAGCAGGATGAGCGTGCGCTGCCAGGAGAGCAGCGTGCGCTCCGGCTGGAGCCCGGGATCCCTCTGATCGTCCGGCACGGTCACAGCAGGTTCCCCAGCAGCACCAGCAGGCACACCAGGCCTACCGTGATCGTCGTCAGCAGCGGCAGAGCACTCATCTCCAGGTTCTCCCCGCGGCTCATGACGCGCTGCACGTGGTACCAACGCACCAGCGCGTACACCGCGATGAACCCGGCCAGCCCGGCCAGGATCAGGCCGATCGCCGTGCGCATACCGCTGGTCCATTCGAGCGGGAGCAGGTGCAGGACGGCGACGGCCCCCGCGAGCAGGGCGAGCGCGGTGCGCACCCAGGCCAGGAACGTCCGCTCGTTGGCCAGGGTGAAACGGTAGTCGACGCCCCGGTCCTCCTCCGGAGGCTCCATCCCCATCCCGACCTCCCCGGTGCGTCGCCACGGCCCCGAACGGAGCACATCCGTTCCCGGGGGCCCTTGGACCCCGACAGTAACCGCAAAGCCACTTTCCTCCCAAACAGGTAGGTAACGCGTGTTGAGGCCGAAAACAGCAGGCCACCGGGAGGCCGAGGGGCGCCCGCAAGGCATACGGAACAAACGAATGGGCACCACCGCTGTAGTAACCGAAGAGGAGAGCGGGTGCCCGGCCACCCGCCGACGCCGACAGACCAGGAGATTCCCGTGCCCACCGTCGAACTCACCAAGGACAACTTCGCCGAGACGCTGGAGAACAACGAGTTCGTCCTCATCGACTTCTGGGCGGACTGGTGCGGGCCCTGCCGGCAGTTCGCCCCCGTCTTCGACCAGTCCTCCGAGAAGCACACCGACATCGTGCACGCCAAGGTGGACACCGAGGCCGAGCGCGAGCTCGCCTTCGAGTTCAAGATCCAGTCGATCCCGACGCTGATGGTCGTGCGCGACCGCACCATCATCTACAACCAGCCGGGCGCGCTTCCCTCGGAGGCTCTGGAGAGCCTGATCGCCGAGGCCCGCAAGGTCGACATGGACGAGGTCCGCCAGAAGATCTCCGAGCAGGGCGACGGCTCCTCCCAGTAGCCTCCGGTCGGAACCCCTGCCGGATCCGGCAGGGGTTCCGTGCTGTCCACCCCCGCCCGGAACCTCCCAGCACCACCCCCGAGGGTGCGAAGCAGGACACTTCTCCCCTGTTCGGTGACGCCTCGCCCATGCCCGTGTTCACCACGCCTCCGAGTCCACCGCGCACGTTCACCCCGGGCACTCGGTTCGTTCACCGCGGATTCACACCGGCATATTTCCATGGATGGCGACCGCGCTCCGGCGGTTCACCCCCCTGACCGCGCAAGCACCGTCCGACCCGGAAGTGGCCCCATGTCTGTCAGTAACGCCGCGTCCCTCCGAGGCACCGACTCCGGCCGCGGTGTCGCACCCGACACCATCCGGTACAACCGCGAGGTGCCCGGCCTGGGCGACCCCGTCTTCGACGTCTCGGGACTGTCCATCCACTACGGCGCCAACAAGGCCGTGCGCGATGTCGACCTCAAGGTGGGACCCCGCCAGATCACCGCCATGATCGGCCCCTCCGGTTGCGGCAAGAGCACCGTCCTGCGCACCCTCAACCGGATGAACGACCTCATCCCGGGCGCCCGGGTCGAGGGCAAGGTCTCCTACCACGGCGAGGACCTCTACGCCCCGTCCGTGGACCCCATCGAGGTGCGCCGCCGGATCGGCATGGTCTTCCAGAAGCCCAACCCCTTCCCCAAGTCGATCTACGACAACATCGCCTACGGCCCCCGCATCAACGGCATGCGCGGCAACATGGACGACCTGGTCGAGGAGACCCTCACCAAGGCCGCCCTGTGGGACGAGGTCAAGGACAAGCTCAAGGAGAGTGCCTTCGCCCTCTCCGGCGGCCAGCAGCAGCGCCTGTGCATCGCCCGGACCATCGCGGTCAACCCCGAGGTGATCCTGATGGACGAGCCGTGCTCGGCGCTCGACCCGATCGCCACCCTCAAGATCGAGGACCTGATGTACGAGCTGGCCGGCGAGTACACCATCGTCATCGTCACCCACAACATGCAGCAGGCGGCCCGCGTCTCGGACCGCACCGCCTTCTTCACCGCGGGCGTCGACGACAGCGGCGAGCGCTACGGCAGCCTCGTGGAGTTCGACGAGACCGCGAAGATCTTCAGCAAGCCCTCCGACCAGCGCACCGAGGACTACATCTCCGGCCGCTTCGGCTGATCGGCCGGACGCCAGGACGTACGCCCCTCCGATGAAGTGGACCCGCTCATGCCAGCGCTTCCTCCTCCGGCCTCCGTCCCCCGGCCCGCGGCCGCCCGGGACAGCGGGGCCCCGGAGCGCGCGGAACGCCAGGAGGCACCCCTCAGGGTGCTCCTGGTGGAGCCGGAGTCCGAGCAGTCGCACCAGCTGGTGCTGTCGCTGAGCGGCCACGACGTGGACATCACGGTGTGCGTCGACGGTGCGGAGGCCCTCCTGCGGGTGGGGATGGCGAGGCCGGACACCCTGGTGACCAGTGCGGCCCCGCCCGAGGTGGACCTGGAGACGCTGGTGCGCGTGACCCGCCGGGCCACCGACATCCCGATCCTGATCGGGGTCGGCCCCGACGACTCCCAGAGGGCGATGCGGGCGCTGGCGGCCGGCGCGACCGCCTGCGTCAACCGCCCCTACCGCATTCCGGAGCTGGCCGCGCTGCTGCGCGGCTCGCTCCCCGGTGCGGACGGTGCCTCCGTGGAGCGGCTCCCGGGTTCCGCGGTGCCGCTGCGCTCGGGTGCGCTGGAGCTGGACGCCCTGGGGCACCGGCTGTTCGTGGACGGAAGCCCTGTCGACCTGGCCCTTCGGGAGTTCGGGATCATGGACTTCCTGCTGCGCCGCAGCGGCCGGGTGGTCAGCCGCGAGGAACTCTGGACCGCTGTCTGGCGCAAACCGCTTCCCCCCGTGAACAACACGATCGCCGTACACATCCGCCGCCTGCGGCACAAACTGGGCGACTCCGAGGCCCGGCCGAGGTTCATCCACACGGTCCGAGGTATCGGCTACCGGCTGGACGCGGCGAGCGGAGAATAAGCACCCGAGCCGTTTTCCGGTGTATTTCCAGGGGCGCTTCCGCACCATCGGAGCGCCCCATCGACCATGTTCGCACCAGGGCACACGAAGACACACGCGAAAGTGAACTACCGGGCAACCACCGGAGACCCTTCCCTTTCCCCGAGGTCACCGGAGAACACCCCACGGCTCCCCGTACCCGCAGGTCATCACCGTGAGTCGGCCGGTGGACACAGAACCCGCCCCCCCATTGAACAAGGCCCGTTATTCAACGGTTACCTTCATTCACCCGCCATTCATCCTTCTTCTACCGTCCCGCCGCTATTTCGATGTCGCCGCGACTCCGCACCCGTTTAATGTCGTTTCACGTCAGCCCCGACAGTGGTGTTTCAACGAGGAGAACTTCGACATGCGCAACGGGCGTTCCAAGCTCGCCGTACTGGCGGCCGTCCCCCTGCTCGCGGCGGCGTGCGGCGGCGGAGGCGACGATGCCGGCGGCGACAGCTCCGGTGGCGGCGACCTCAGCGCCTCCCTGACCGGCGCGGGTGCCAGCTTCCCCGACCCGCTCTTCCAGGACTGGATCTACAGCTACACCAACGACGTCCAGCCGGGTGTCGACGTCAACTACCAGAGCGTCGGCTCGGGTGCCGGTGTCGAGCAGTTCCTCGAGCAGACCGTCGACTTCGGCTCCTCCGAGGAGCACCTGAGCGAGGAGGAGCTGGCCACCGCCGCCGAGGCGCGCGGTTGCGAGGCCGTCCAGTTCCCCGTCGTCTTCGGCTCCGTGGTCATCGCCGTCAACAACCCGGACCTCGAAGGCCTGGTCCTGGACGCCGAGACCATCGCCAAGATCTACGACGGGCAGATCACCTCCTTCGACGACCCGGCCATCGCCGAGCTCAACCCCGACATGGACCTGCCGGGCGACGAGATCGTCCCCGTGCACCGCGCCGACAGCTCCGGCACCACCGCCGTGTTCAGCCACTACCTGTCCACCGAGGTGGACTGGTGGGCCGACAAGTACGGCGAGGGCAAGGAGCTGGAGTGGGCCGACGGCCTGGTCGGCGGCCAGCAGAACGACGGCGTCGCCCAGGGCATCACCCAGAACCCCGGCGGCCTGGGCTACGTCAACCAGTCCTTCGCCCAGGAGGCCGGCCTCACCGTCGCCCACGTGGTGAACGAGGACGGCACCCCGATCGAGCCCACCCTGGAGGCGACCATCGCCGCCTCCGAGGAGGCGGACATCCCCGACAACTTCCAGTTCTCGATCGACGACATCGGCGGCGAGGGCTACCCGATCGCCGGCACCAACTGGATCTTCACCTACACCTGCGGCTACGAGCAGGCCTCCGCCGACGCCATCATCGACTTCTGGACCTGGGCCCTGACCGACGAGGGCGCCCGCGACGTGGCCGGTGAGCTGGGCTACGCCCCCCTGGGCGAGGGCCTGACCGAGCGCGTCATCGCCGAGCTCGAGAAGACCAACGCCGACAACGCCCCCGCCGAGGGCGGCGCCGAGGAAGGCGAGGCCGAGGCCGACACCACCGAGGAGTGACCCGCTCCCCCACCGGAGCACATCCTTCGCGGCCGGGGCGGCGCAGCCCCGCCCCGGCCGCGACCCACGCCCCTCTTCCTCCCCGCACTCAGGTGCCGGGGCGGCCGCTCTCCACTCCCCACGAAAGCCACAGAGGAGAAGCACATGTCCACCGAGGCCCCCGAGGCCCCGAAGGCCCCCGACGCGCGGCGGGGAACCCTGCAATCCGGCAAGGGGCGCCTGGCCGACCCGATCTTCAAGTGGACCGTCGGCGTCTGCGGAACCGTCGTGCTGGTCATCCTGGCGCTGATGGTCGTGCGGACCACCGCAGAGGCCTGGCCGGTCTTCGCCAAGGAGGGCTTCTTCGGCTTCCTCCTCGGGGAGGAGTGGGACAGCGGGCGGTCCAGGACCGAGATCACCGGTACCTACGGTGCCTGGCCCTTCATCTACGGCACCCTGGTCACCTCGGCCATCGCGCTCGCCATCGCGCTGCCGCTGTCGATCATGATCGCCGTCTACCTCACGCACCTGGCGCCGAGCCGCCTGGCCAAGCCGCTCTCCTACACGGTGGAGCTGCTCGCCGCGGTGCCCAGCGTCATCTTCGGCCTGTGGGGCCTGCACTGGTTCCTGCCCCACGTGCTGCGGCCCTTCTTCGACCGGCTCGAAGCGGCCATGGGCTGGTTCTTCCTCTTCGAGGGCCCCGTGCGCGGTGTCGGCTACCTGCCCGCCGGCATCGTGCTGGGCATCATGATCCTGCCGATCATGACCGCGATCATCCGCGAGGTGGTCGCCGTCCAGCCGCTCGAACAGCAGATGGCCGCCTATGCCCTGGGCTCCACCCGCTGGGAGGTCGTCACCAAGGTGGTCCTGCCGGCCAGCTTCTCCGGCATCGTGGCCGCCACCATGCTGGGCCTGGGCCGCGCACTCGGCGAGACCATCGCCGTCCTGATGCTGATCGGCGGCTCCCAGTCGTGGGGGGGCAGCCTCTTCGACACCGGCAGCAGCATGGCCTCGCACATCGCCGCCACCTTCGGTGAGGCCGCGCCCGAGACCCGGACCGGCCTGATGGCGATCGGCGTCGCCCTGTTCCTGGTCACGATGGTCGTCAACATCCTGGCGCGCGTCATCGTCTGGCGCCTCGGACAGATCACGGGAGACTCCGCCGTATGAGCACCGCCACCACCACCCCACCGGCGCCCCCGCGGCACGTGCCGCTGAGCGAGCGCCCGCCCGGCTCCGGTTACCGGCGCTTCAAGGACCGCGCCGCCTCGGTCGTGCTGACCGGTGCCATGGTCCTGGCGATGATCCCGCTCGTCCTCATCGTCTTCGAGGTGACGCGGCGCGGTATCGGCGTGGTCGACCTGGAGTTCCTCACCGCGACCGAGCCGCCACCCCGGCGCGAGGGCGGCGGCTACGCGGCCGGCTTCTTCGGGACGCTGTACATCATGGCGCTCGCCGTCGTCCTGTCGATCCCGTTCGGCATCGCCACCGCCGTGTACATCGTGGAGTACGGGCCCAACCGGCTGACCGGGGCGATCCGCTTCTTCACCGACGTCATGACGGGCATCCCCTCGATCTTCGTGGGCCTGTTCGTGTACGGCCTTCTGGTGATCGGCTGGGGCGGGCTCGGCTTCGGCACCTTCACCGGAGCGGTGGCGATCGCGATCATGATGCTGCCGATCGTCACGCGCTCGGCCGAGGAGATGCTGCGGCTGGTCCCCGACGAGATCCGCAACGCGAGCTACGGCCTGGGCGCCCGCACGTGGCAGACCATCGTCCACACGGTGCTGCCCGCGGCCGCACCCGGCCTGGTCACCGGCTCGATGCTGGCGGTCGCGCGCGGCATCGGCGAGACCGCCCCGCTGCTGCTCACCGCGTTCGGCACCGGCCTGGTGGTGACCTCCTTCCAGGGCGAGCCGCAGGGCGCCGTGCCGATGCAGCTGTACCGGGGCGCGCTCCAGCCGTTCGAGGCCGGCATCGACCGTGCCTGGGGAGCCGCCCTGTGCCTGTTCCTGCTGGTCCTGGTGTTCACGATCGCCGCCCGCTGGATCGGTTCGCGGGCCTCTGTGAGCAGGTAGGCGCCCTCCGCCGAAGGGCCGCGCCACGGTTTCCCCCGGCGCGGCCCCGGCGTCGGCACGCTCCTTCCGGTGCGGGCTCCGCCGGCGGTAACCTGTGCCGAGCAGCGCCCCCGAACCCCTGGAGTGAGAGCCACATGTCCCAGACCACCGAGTACGCGGCCACGTTCGCACTCGTCGACACCGACGGTGACGGGCGCATCTCCGCCGAGGAGCTGGTCTCCCTCATGCGCAACCTGGGCGACGAGTGCACGGAGGAGCAGGCCGCCGCGGTGGTCGGCGCCATGGACGGCGACGGCGACGGGCGCATCTCCCTGGAGGAGTTCAGCCGCTACATGTCCTCGCGCTGACCCGGTACGGCGCGCTCGCGAGGTAGACGGTGTCGGGCACGCCCCGCGCGACCGGCACCTCCACCACCTCCACCGAGGCGAAGCGGCCGCGCAGCAGCTCCTCGAAGGCCGGCACCGCGTTCGCGCTCCAGAAGGACAGCACACCCCCCGGTGCGAGCAGGCGGGTGAGCCACTCCAGCCCCTGCGCCTCGTACAGGCGCCCGTTCCCCTCCGTCACGGTCCAGTCGGGCCCGTTGTCGGTGTCGAGGCACACCGCGTCGTAGCGCGGAGGCCGTGCGGCCCCGGCGGTCTCCTCCAGCCAGTCGACGATGTCGGCGTTGTACACCCGGCAGCGGGGGTCGAGGTGCACGCGGTCGGCGGCCTCCCCCAGTTCCCCGTCGTGCCAGTCGATGACGTGCGGCTCCAGCTCCACCACGTCCACGGTCGCCACCCTGGGGTGGTTCAGGGCCTCGCGGGCCGAGAAGCCCACGCCCAGGCCGCCGATGAGCACCCGGGCCAGGGAGCGCCCCGGCGGCAGGGCGCCCAGGGAGGCCCGCACCATCTCCCGTTCCGAGGTCCCGTCGCGGGTGTCCATGAGGAAGACCCCGTTCGAGTAGATCTCGTAGTGCGCGCCGACCCGGCGCAGCACCAGGTCCCCTCCCGTCTCCCCGGTCACCCGGGCCAGCGTGACCGTCTCCTCCGTGGTGTCTCGCGTCTTCATGGCCCACATTGTGCCCCTCCTCGCTCCGGAAGGCCCGGCGACCGGCGTCCCGCAGTCGGCAGCCGGAGCGGAACCTCCGGGGAACCGGCCCGGACAGTGTCCGAAATGTTGTTCACCCTCCGTGACGAAATACTTTGTTCCGGTGAGGATCGGGGTAGGTCACGCACGTCCAGGCGCGGCCCGCACCCCTCCCCCGGCGGCCGCGCGGTTCGGCACGAGAGAGGGATGCGATGCCCGCTGAACCGAACGGTGCGAGGCCCGAGGCCGCACCGCGCAGACAGAGGTGGACACCCGGACGTGTGGCGCTGTGGGCCGGCGTCGCCGTGGTCGGGGCCGTCGCCTGGGGCATGATCGCCCTCGGCCGGGGCGAGGAGATCTCGGCGTCCTGGCTGATCTTCGCGGCGCTGGCCTCCTACGCCATCGGCTACCGCTTCTACGCCCGGTTCATCCAGTACAAGGTCCTGATGACCGACGACACCAGGGCCACCCCGGCCGAGCGTGTCGACAACGGAGCCGACTACCACCCCACCGACCGGAGGGTGCTCTTCGGCCACCACTTCGCGGCCGTGGCGGGGGCGGGCCCGCTCGTCGGCCCGGTCCTGGCCGCGCAGATGGGGTTCCTGCCCGGCACCATCTGGATCATCGTCGGCGTCATCTTCGCCGGAGCCGTGCAGGACATGGTGGTGCTGTTCTTCTCCACCCGGCGAGGCGGCCGCTCCCTCGGCCAGATGGCACGCGAGGAGATCGGCCCGGTCGGCGGGATCGCCGCCCTGATCGCCGTCATGGCGATCATGATCATCCTGCTCGCGGTGCTGGCCATGGTCGTGGTCAACGCGCTCGCCGAGTCCCCGTGGGGCTCCTTCTCCCTGATCATGACCATCCCCATCGCCCTGTTCATGGGCGTCTACCTGAGGTATCTCCGGCCCGGCCGGGTCATGGAGGCCTCCGCGATCGGCGTCGTGCTGCTGCTGGCCGCCATCGCGGGGGGCGGCTGGGTGGCCGACCACGCGGTGCTGGGTGAGATCTTCCTGTTCAGCAGGAACGAGCTGACCTTCGGCCTCATCGCCTACGGCTTCATCGCCTCGGTCCTGCCGGTGTGGCTGCTGCTGGCGCCGCGCGACTACCTGTCCACGTTCATGAAGATCGGCGTGGTGGTGCTGCTGGCGGTGTCCATCGTGGTCGCCTCGCCGTCACTGCGGCTGCCGCAGTTCACCGAGTTCGCGTTCAACGGCCAGGGCCCGGTCTTCGCCGGCTCGCTGTTCCCGTTCGTGTTCATCACCATCGCCTGCGGCGCGCTGTCGGGCTTCCACGCGCTCGTCTCCTCGGGCACCACGCCCAAACTCATCGAGAAGGAGAGCCAGGTCCGCGTGATCGGCTACGGCTCGATGCTCACCGAGTCGTTCGTGGCGATCATGGCCATGGTCACCGCCTGCGTCATCGACCCGGGCGTGTACTTCGCGATGAACATGCCGGCGACCGCACTGGGCGACAGCGTCCAGAGCGCGGCCCAGGCGGTGAGCCAGCTGGGATTCACCGTCGACGCCCAGACGCTGGAGAACACGGCGCGCCTGATCGAGGAGGAGTCGATCCTGGCCCGCACCGGAGGCGCGCCGACGTTCGCGCTGGGTGCGGCGCAGATCTTCTCCACCCTGTTCGGCGGCCAGGCCATGATGGCGTTCTGGTACCACTTCGCCGTCATGTTCGAGGCCCTGTTCATCCTCACCACCGTCGACGCCGGAACGCGCGTGGGCCGGTTCATGCTCCAGGACACGCTGGGCAACGTCTACAAGCCGATGCGCGACCCCAGCTGGAGACCCGGTGCGTGGCTGTGCAGCGCGCTGGTCGTGGGCGCGTGGGGCTACTTCCTGTGGGCGGGGGTCAACGACCCCCTGGGCGGGATCAACCAGCTGTACCCCCTGTTCGGCATCGCCAACCAGCTGCTGGCCGCGATCGCGCTGGCGGTGTGCACCACCCTGCTCATCAAGTCGGGGCGGGCGAAGTACGCGTGGGTCACCCTGGTGCCCCTGGCCTGGGACGCGGTGGTCACTCTGACCGCCAGCTGGCAGAAGGTGTTCTCCGACGACCCGGCGATCGGATTCTTCGCCCAGCGCCGGCAGTTCTCCGAGGCCCTGGCGGACGGAGAGACGGGCGTGGGCGCCATCCAGGGCGTGGACGCCATGCAGAAGGTCGTGGTCAACACGACCGTCGACGGAATCCTGTCGGTGCTGTTCGCCCTGCTCGTCGTCGTCATCCTGGTCGACTCGGTGCGGGTGTGGATCAAGGCCCTGCGCGCACCCGAGGGATCGCTGCCCACCACCGAGGACCCCTACGAGAGATCCCGGCTCTGGGCACCCTCGGGCCTGGTCGCCACCCGTGAGGAACGCGAGTACGCCCGCCGCTCCGCGGCCGCGGGAGCGGCCGCGCCGGTGTCCGCGGAGGCAGAGGAGAAGGGATGACGGTGACGGGGTTGGGTCCGGCCCTGCTGCGCGGACTGCGGGAGGCCTGGCAGATCGCCCGGGGTATCGCCGGTGAGCGGGCCTACGAGATCTACCTGGAGCACCACCGGCGCGAGCACCCCGGGGAGGAGCCCCTGTCGGAGCGCGTCTTCTGGCGCCGCCACACGGACCGGGGCGACACCGACCCGGGGGCGCGCTGCTGCTGAGAGGGGCCGGGCCGGGGAGCCGTCCCGGCTCGGGCCCCGTTCCCCGCGATCTTGCTCCTGGCGGCACCGCCGGGCGCCGTCGGCACCGCCGGGAGCAAGATCACCGCAGGTCGGGCCCTAACGGCCCGGGGTCTTCCAGGAGGGGCCCCAGCCGGAACTGTCGGAGACGCCGGGCGGCAGCGGGTCCAGGAGCCCCGCACCGGGGGCCGAGTCCTCGCTGCCCCCGCCTCTCCTGCCCCGGTACGGGGGCGGCGGCGCGGGCCGCTCCCACGCCCCCGCCAGGGCCGGGGGCACCTCCGGGCGCGGGACGGGCGGCGGATCGGCGGCCACAGCGGGGCCGGTCGGAGGGGCCGGGGCCTCCCCGGGCACGGGCTCGGGGGCGGATACGGGCTCCGGGGTGGGCTCGGGAGTGGCCACGGGCTCCGGGGCGGGTTCGGGAGGAGGCACGGACGCGGGTTCCGGCGGCCTCTCCAGGGGAGGGAGCATCGCGGCGCCCGACAGGAGCGCGGCCGACTCCGCCGGGAGCGCCGGCTGCGCGGCGGATCCCTCAGTGGGCACGGGAACGCCCTCCACCCAGGACTCCACCGGGGACAGGGTCGCCTGGTCCTCCGTGACGTCGACCACGGCGAAGGTGTCCTCCTGTCCCTCGATGAGGGGGTGCAGGACGCTGCCGGGCGGGTGGACCCGGTGCCACCACACCGCGGCCTCCCGCGGCCCCAGCTCCTCCTCGACCATCAGCCGGCCCTCGATGTGCGGGTGGCGGCGGCCGGTGCGCCACGTGTGACGCAGGGAGAGCGGTTCGAGCACGAGCACCCGCTCGCCGTCGATGACGGGGACGGCCCCCGGCGTCGCCTCGTTGCCGACCCAGTTGCCGTCGCCGCCGACCAGGTCCCACACGGCCTCCGCGATCGCCTCCCGCGGGTCGTCGCGCAGATCGGTCGCCGAGGCCACCCACTCGGGCTGCGGCCGGTGGCCGGGGACCCCGCGCCCCTCCGGTCCGACGAGGGCGTCGGCCAGCAGGACGTGCAGCTGGAAGTTGTCACCGACCCCGTCGAACCAGACGCGGAAGGCCCGCCCCGAGGCGCGGTCGAGCACCAGGATCCGGTCGGCCTCGGCCATCAGCAGCAGTTCGAAGACCTCACCCAGCTCGCGGATGCGATGGCCCTCCTGCCGGGCGAGGGAGAACAGGGCGAAGAGCAGCGACCGGTCCGACCGCACGGCGGCGCGCACGTCCGCGTCGCCCAGCACCGCCTTGGCGGCGAGGGCGTAGCGGTGCAGCACCTCCCATCCCTCGACGGCGGAGGCCGTGGCCTCGCCCAGTTCGGGGCCGACCCGCGCGGCGGCGGCATCGAGGGCCTCGGGTTGCGCGGGGTCGGGCGGAGGCCCGCCCCCGGTGCGCTCCCACGCGGTGAGGAAGGCGGCGGCGTGCCCGCCGTGGTGCCGGAGCCGGTACAGGACCTCGACCCCGGCGGAGCCCGCAGGGGTGCCGATCTCCACCAGGGCACCGCACAGCACGGCGATGTCGGCGGCCGCTCCCACGGCGACGCGGCCGGGCGGGCGGAGGAGCCCGGCGAGGACGGCGAGGGCCTCGGCCCGGGCACCGGCGGGGACGTGTCCGGCCATCTGGAACAGTGAGCCGGCGAGGGGGAGGACGTCGCGCGGCCGCTTCTCGGCGACCGCGACCATGTCGGCGACGGCACGGCGGAAGTTATCGATCACCAAGGCATCGTGGCACAGGAGGCTGTCATTCCTCTTCCGGTCCTCCCCTTTCCCGGGACCGGCTCCGAAAGCGGCCGCGGGCCCCGCGGCGACGCCGCGGGGCCCGTGCGCCGCGACGTGTCAGAGGCGGCAGGCGTAGATGTCCGTGACCAGGATGGCGCGGGCACCAAGCTGCCACAGGTCGTCCATGATGCGCTGGGCGTCCTTGCTCAGCACCATCGAGCGGACCGCGACCCAGCCCTCGCGGTGCAGGGGGGAGACCGTCGGCCCCTCCATGCCCGGCGTGAGGGCGACCGCCGCCTCGAGCTTCTCCGCGTGGACGTCGTAGTCCATCATCACGTAGTCGCGTGCCACCAGGACGCCGCGCAGGCGCCGCAGCAGCGTCTCGAACTTGGGGTCCTCGCCGGCGCCGGCCGGGCGGATGAGGACGGCCTCGGAGACCAGGATCGGATCTCCGAACATCTCCAGTCCCGCCTGACGCAGGGTGGTGCCGGTGGAGACCACGTCGGCCACCGCGTCGGCCACGCCCAGCTGCACGGAGCTCTCGACCGCGCCGTCCAGGTGGATGACGCGGGCGTTGACGCCCTCGCGCTCCAGATAGGAGCGCAGGAGCCCGTCGAAGGAGGTGGCGATCCGCTTTCCCTCGAGATCGGCCACCGACATCCCCGCGCCGCCGGGGGCGGCGAAGCGGAAGGTGGAGCCGCCGAAGCCCAGGGGCAGCACCTCGTCGACGGGGGCTCCCGAGTCCAGCAGCATGTCGCGGCCGGTGATCCCCGCCTGGAGGATGCCCTCGCCGACGTAGACGGCGATGTCCTTGGGGCGCAGGAAGAAGAACTCGGTCTCGTTGTCGGGGTCGACCATCACCAGGTCGCGGCTGCTCTTGCGCTGCCGGTACCCGGCCTCGCGCAGCATCTCGGCGGCGGGCTCGGAGAGCTGGCCCTTGTTGGGCACAGCGATTCTCAGCATGTCAGGCATGTTCACGGCTTTCGTCATCGGCTGTGGAAGGACGTCGGCAAGGGGCCGGTACGCACCGGGCGGGTGCGCCGACCTACAGATGCTTGTAGACGTCTTCCAGCCGCAGGCCGCGGGCCAGCATCAGTACCTGGAGGTGGTAGAGGAGCTGCGAGATCTCTTCGGCCGCCTGCTCGTCCGACTCGTACTCGGCGGCCATCCAGACCTCTGCCGCCTCCTCGACGACCTTCTTGCCGATGGCATGGACGCCCGCGTCGAGTTGGGCGACGGTCCCGGACCCCTCGGGGCGGGAGCGCGCCTTCTCGGACAGCTCGGCGAACAGCTCTTCGAAGGTCTTCATGGTCTCTTTCCTCGACCGGCAGTGCGCTCTCCAGGTTAGGGGCTCGGACGGACTCCGGGCAGCACCCCGAGAGATAAGTCTCAGCATGTGGTCGGTTCCGTCCGCCGGCCGCGTCAGACCATCCGGCGGGCCACCGCCCGGACCAGGGACCGCGGCAGCACCTTGAGCAGGCCGTCCGCCGTCTTGTACTGGGCGCCGGGGATCACCCGGGAGCGACCGGCGGCCCAGGCCCGCAGGGAGTCCCGGACGATGTGCTCCTTGGGGACGAACGCGAACTCGGGCAGTCCCTTCTCCTGGACCGAGCGGGTCATGTCCGTGCGCACGAAACCGGGCAGGACCACGGTGACGTGCACCCCCAGGGGGCGGACCTCGGCGGCCACGCTCTCGCTCCACAGGGTGAGGAACTTCTTGCCCGCCCCGTAGACCGAGCCGCCGGGGTTGGACACCGGCTCGCCGGCCAGGGAGGAGACGTTGACGACGCCGAGCACGGCCTTCTCCCCCGCCGCGCGCCGGGCGATCTGCACCGGCAGGACCGCCCGGGTCAGATGCAGCACCGCGCGGACGTTGAGGTCGATCATGGCGTCGATCTCGGAGGGCTCCTGCTCGGCGAAGAGGCCGCCGTCGCCGCGCCCCGCGTTGTTCACCAGCAGGTCGACGGGGGCCGCGCGGCCGCTGCCGTCCGCGGCCAGGCGGGCGGTGACCGCGGCGAGCCCCTGGGCGGTGGCCAGGTCAGCGGGGAGGACCTCGACGAGGGTGCCGTAGTCGTCGCGCACCTCCCGCGCCAGCTCGTCCAGGAGCTCCGCCCGCCGGGCGACGAGCACGAGACCGTAGCCGCGCTGCGCCAGCCTGCGGGCGTACTCCTCACCGATCCCGGAGGAGGCTCCGGTGACCAGTGCGGTCCGGGGCCGGGTCGCGCCCTGCGGGGGAAGGGGACTCTCTTCGCTCATGGGACAAGGTTAGGCCCTGCTTTTCGGATCATCTCGGGCCGCACGGCCGCCAGGCGCCCCCCTGCCGCGCCGGAGGATCGGCTCCGCCGATACGGCGAGGGCGTCCGGACAACACGGGTCAGGCCCGGGGCACGACCGCCGCGACGGCGGGGACACTGCGGAGAACACGGCGGATTCGAGGAGGAATTCGACCGAACCCATCGTGGCTGATGCCGTGGGAGGCCTGTAAGCGGTTAGCGTTCACCTATGTCCGAGACACAGAGCCATGCCGGACCCCTTTCCGCCCTGAGGCTTGAGGAGCGCCTCCGTGACACCAAGCTGTTCTTCGGCCAGGCGCTGAGAACCTTCCACGCCACCGGTTCCGTCGTGCCCAGCAGTGCCGCGCTGGCCCGCGCGATGGCCGAGTACCTCCGCCGGCGCCCCCAGCTCGACCCCTCCCTGCGCATCATGGAGGTGGGTGCCGGGACGGGGGCGATCACGCGCGGCATCGCCGCCGAGATGCGCCCCGGCGACACCCTCGACATCGTCGAGGCCAACCCCGAGTTCGCCGCACACCTGGAGCGGCTCCTGGAGACCGACCCGGTGCTGTCCCCGATCGCCGCGCAGTCCGCGGTGCACGCCGCGCTCGTGGGCGACATGGGTACCGACCGCACCTACGACGTGATCGTGTCGGGTCTGCCCTTCGCCAACTTCACCGCCGACGCGGTACGGGAGATCCTCGACTACTACTTCGAGGTGCTGCGCCCCGGGGGGACGCTGTCCTTCTACGGCTACCTGTACACGAAGGAGGTGAAGGCGGTCATCGCGCGCCGCGAGGACTACCTGCGCCAGGCGCGCACGAGCTGGGTCGTGCAGGAGTGGATCGACCGGTACGGCATCCGCTCCGAGAAGGTGTTCGCCAACATTCCGCCGGCCTTCGTCCACCACCTCCGCAAGCCCGAGAAGGACTCCTGACTCCCGGGCCGATGTGCCCGAACACACGTGGACCGGCCCCGCACCGGGCCCCGCACCGGTGCGGGGCCCGGTTTGTCCATGACCGTGGGTCATTCGGCGGTGTCTGATACGTGACGGATGCTCTCATCTGCGAATTGTTGATGATTTTGTGATCTGGTTCACAGCCTCCCGATGTCACGGACACCGTCTTACGCGGGTAGTCTCGCGTTGACTTCCTGCGGACAGGATCTTTACGGCTCGCGTGACCAGATTGCCCGCGTTCGCGTTAAAAAATCTTGAGATCTTCCTAAAAGTCCCTGGAGTCGGAACCGCGCCACAAGCCCTGCGTTCTACGTTCTCCACACCAGCCCTGTGTGAACCGCCGGCATGCGCGGCAGCCCCAAGTGCACCTACTTTCCCCTGGTCATGCGTGGACCGATGGAGGAGGCAACGTGACGCTCACCCAGGCGGTCGAGGCGTTCCCCGAGAGCTCGGGAAGGCCCGCCGGAGCAGCCCCAGCACCCCTGCCCACCGACGTCCGCCGGCGCGTGTCCGCCCTGGCCCGTACCTCGCGTCTTCTCGTGGCATGCGACTACGACGGCGCGCTGGCTCCCGTGGACACCGCCGAGCCGGGTACCCGGCGCCCGCTGCCCGAGGCGCTGCGCGCCCTGCGCGAGCTCGCCGACCTCCCGGGCACGGTGTGCGCCGTGATCTCGGCCCGCCCGCTGCGCGACCTCGCGACGCTCTCCCGGCTGCCCGGCGAGATCCGGCTCGTGGGCGCCCACGGCACCGAGTTCGACACCGACCTGACCATCACCCCGGAGGGTGTCGGCCCGGACTCCGAGCCGTCCGGCAAGGCGGCCGCGCTCGAACTGCTGCGCGACCAGGTCGAGGCGACCTCCACCCTCTACATCGGCGGAGGCGACGGGGAGGAACCCGTCTTCCTGCGCCTGAGCGGTGCCGACGCGGGCATCCGCGTCGGCGAGGAGCCCACCGTCGCGGCGCACCGCGTGCCCGACACCCCCACCGCGGCCTCGCTGCTGGCCCTCCTGGCCGCCGAACGCCGCTCCTGGGTCTTCGGCGAGCGGCCCACCCCCATCGAGCGCATGTCCATGCTCTCCAACCAGAGCTCCGTCGCCCTGATCGGCCCCGACGCGCGCCTGCTGTGGTTCTGCCACCCCGAGCCCGACTCGGGCGCGCTGTTCGCCGAGGTCCTCGGCGGCCGCCAGGCGGGCGTCTTCGCCGTCGCCCCGGCCCACGGCGGCCGTCCTCTGGGCCAGCGCTACCTCCCGGGCACCATGAGCGTGTGCACCCGCTGGTCGCGCATGGACGTCACCGACTACCTCGCCCAGGGCACCCCGCAGGGCCGTACCGACCTGATCCGGGTGATCAGCGGTGTGACCCCGGCAACCGTCGAGTTCGCGCCCCGGCCCGACTTCGGCCGCGCACCCGTGCGCATCGTCTCCCGGCCCGACGGCCTGATCGTCCACGGCGCCGAGTTCCCCATCGCCCTGTACGCACCGGGCGTCGAGTGGGAGATCGACCACGACGGCTTCGACGACGTGGCCCGCGCCGTCGTCCACCCGCGCTCGGAGCAGCCGGTGGTCCTGGAGCTGCGCTGCGGCACCGACTCCCTGGAACCGTCCGCGCTGCCCGAGTCCGAGCTGCGGCACCGGACCGGTGCGTACTGGTCGGACTGGCTGGACACGCTCACCCTGCCCGAGACCGCCCGGCAGCTGTCCGCCCGCTCCGCACTCACCCTGCGCGGCCTGTGCACACCGACCGGCGGCGTCATGGCGGCCGCCACCACCTCCCTGCCGGAGGAGATCGGCGGCGTCCGCAACTGGGACTACCGCTACTGCTGGCTGCGCGACGGCGCGCTGACGGTCCAGGCACTGGTCACCCTGGGCTCCACCGCCGAGGCCGAGGCCTTCCTGGACTGGGTGCACCGCGTGGTGGAGTCCCTGCCCGGCCCCGAGATGCTGCGCCCGCTGTACTCGCTGCGCGGCACCGACCTGGGGCCCGAGGAGGTCATCGACTCGCTGTCGGGCTACGCGGGCTCCCGCCCGGTCCGCGTCGGCAACCTGGCCGACCACCAGGTCCAGCTGGACGTGTTCGGGCCCGTCGTCGAACTCATCGCCCACCTGTCGTCGGTGCGCGGCACCCTCGCGGACCGCGACTGGGAGCTGGTCCGCGCCATGGCCGAGGCGGTCGCCCGCCGCTGGCACGAGCCCGACCACGGCATCTGGGAGGAGCGCGACGAACCGCGCCAGCGCGTCTACTCGAAGGTGATGTGCTGGGTGACGCTGGACCGCGCCCTCACCCTGGCCCGCACCTACGGGCGCGACGCCGACCCGACCTGGCAGGGGCTGCGCGAGGAGATCGCGGCCGAGGTCCTGGACAAGGGCTGGAACGAGGAGGCCCAGGCGTTCACGACCGCCTACGACGGCACCGACCTGGATGCCGCCTCCCTGCACATCGGGCTGTCGGGTCTCATCGACCCCGCCGACGAGCGCTTCCAGGCGACGGTGACGGCCGTGGAGGCCGAGCTGCGCAGCGGGCCGACGGTGTACCGCTACCACCGCGACGACGGCCTGCCCGGCGGCGAGGGCGGCTTCCACCTGTGTACGGCCTGGCTGATCGAGGCCTACCTGCTGACGGGCCGGCGCGCCGAGGCCGAGGAGCTGTTCAAGCACCTGGTGGACTGCGCGGGGCCGACGGGGCTCATCCCCGAGGAGTACGACCCGGTGACCGAGCGGGCCCTGGGCAACCACCCGCAGGCCTACTCGCACCTGGGCCTCATCCGCTGCGCCCAGCTGCTCGACCGCTTCTAGCGGCGGATACCGACCGGACACGTCGCGGGGCCCCGACCTCCACCCCTGGCGGGGGAGGCGGGGCCCCGCGGTGTCAGCCGGTGCATCAGCCGGTGTAGACGGGCTCCTGCTCCACGGGCGGGGCGGGAGCGGCCTCGGGCGGCGCGGGCGCGTCCTCGGTCGGGGCCTCGGTCGGCTCGGCCTCGGGCGGCGCGGGCGCGTCCTCGGTCGGGGCCTCGGTCGGCTCGGCCTCCGGCGGGGCCGGCGCGTCCTGGGTCGCCTCGGCCGCCGGGGTCGGCGCGGCCTCCTCGGCGGTGGCCGGAGCGGCGGCGAACAGGGCGAACACCGCACAGCCGGCGGCGATCAGGAAGGTCTTCGGACGCATGGCATGTCCTTCTCTCGTAGGTGTGTCACAGGGACGGGCGTGTCACTCGGATATCCCGACCGGGGTGCCGAGCGGCAAGTTCTCGGCCATCCAGGTGATGTCGTCGTCGGAGACGCGGATGCACCCGTGGCTGACCCGGCTTCCCAGGGCGGCCTCGTCGTCGGTGCCGTGCACCGCCAGCTGCCCGGGGCCTCCGGCGAAGCTCTCCAGCGTCTCGGAGTAGCCGCTCAGACCGAAGGCGTAGGCGCCGTAGGGCCCGCCGGGCTCCGGCGGACGGACCAGCTCGGTGAAGTAGTAGTCCCCGGGCGGAGTGGGGGTCTCGGGGTCCCCCGTACCGATCACCCCGCCGAGCACCTCCTCACCGCCGTCCAGGACCGCGAAGGAGAACTCCGACAGGTCGATCTCCACCCGGTAGGAGGTGACCGACAGCTCCACCTCGTCCCTGCGGACCCAACCGGTGCTGCCGTTGGGACGGACGGGGAGCAGCACCTCCAGCCACTCCCCCGCGTCCTCGCGGACGAGGAACACCCGGTCCGCGCCGAGTTCGTTCGGGCTGCCGAGGGTGTGCAGCACCTCTCCCCCGGGTTCGGCCCGGACCTCGATCCGGTCGCCGGCGACCCCGGCGATCCACGCGCCGCCCGCGGCGGGCGCACCGGCGCCCTCGGACGTCCCCGCGCCCCCCGGTCCGGTCTGCCCGTCCGATCCGGCCGAGCAGGCGGTCAGGGCGAACAGAGCGGCCGCGGCGAGCGCCGGCAGGATTCCGGTCGCCGGGAGCCCGGCTGCGGGGCGTCGGCCCATGGTGGTCCCTCCAGGTCGGCAAGGCGTCCGGCCGGTCCCTCCGAACCGGACGCCCACGAGAATGTCCGACGAATGTGTGCATCCTGTGTGCCCGCCGTGTGCTTTCCGTGTGGTGACCTGCTCCACCGCGAAGGCACCGGCCCGGGGTCCGCGGAAGCGGCCGTACGATCGTCCGCACAGAGCCCGGCCGACCGCGGCCCCGGGTGCGGAAGCGGAGGTCGCCCACGTGTGCGCGCATGTACTGGTCGCCGAGGACGACGCCAACCAGGCCGACCTGGTCCGGCGCTACCTGGAGCGCGAGGGCCACTTCGTGCGCGTGGTCCACGACGGGCGGGCCGCCGTCGAGGAGTACCACCGCGACCGTCCCGACCTGGTGGTCCTGGACGTGATGATGCCGGGCATGGACGGCCTGGCCGTGTGCCGGGCGCTGCGGGCCGAGTCCGACGTGGCGGTGCTCATGCTCACCGCCCGTTCGACCGAGGACGACCTCCTGAACGGCCTGGACCTGGGGGCGGACGACTACGTCACCAAGCCCTACAGCCCGCGCGAGCTGATGGCGCGGGTGCGCACACTGCTGCGCAGGTCGCGCCGGAGCGCCGACGGCGGAGAGCGGGTACTGCGGGCGGGAGCGGTCGCGGTGGACCCCGGGCGGCACACGGTCCGGGTGGACGGCGCCCCGGTGGCGTGCACCCCGGCGGAGTTCCAGCTGCTCGCGGCCCTCGCGGCCCGGCCCGGGCAGGTCCTGGACCGGTCCCAGCTGCTGGAGCACATCCACGGGATCAGCCGGTTCATCACCGAGCGCACCATCGACGTGCACGTCAAGAACCTGCGCCGGAAGATCGAGCCCGATCCCCGCAGGCCGGTGCGGCTGCTCACCGTGTACGGGGTCGGCTACAAGCTCGCCGGGACAGACGGTGCGCACCGTTAGGGCGTGGTGGGCGGGTACCCGCACCGGACCGCGACGGGGAAGGCGCCGGAGGGCACAGCCCGGACGCGTCCGGCTCCGGCACAGCATGCTGACCCGGCTGCTGGCCAGCTCGGTGATCGTGGCGGTCTGCTCGATCACCGCGACCGCCTGGCTCTCCGTGCAGCGCACCTCGGAGTCGATCAGCGTCCGGCGGGGGGAGACCCTCGCGGTGGACACCCGCATCCACGGAACCCTCGTCGGTTACGCGGCCTCCCATCCCGGGTGGGCGGGGGTCGAGGACACGGTCCGCGAGCTGGCCGACGAGACGGGGCGCCGAATCGCGCTGACCACCGAGAACCGCGTACCGATCGCCGACTCCGCCCAGGGGGAGCAGGAGTTGCCGCGGCGGACGTCGGCGGTGGTCGACCCGCTCGCCGTGGACCTCACGCTGGCACCGGACGCCCAGGGGCGGATCGACCCGCGCGCGGTCGGCCCCTTCTCGCTGCCGGACGAGGAGCGGTCGCGCCTGCTGTCCGTCGCGGAGTCGGGGGCGGCCTGCCTCGACGGGGTGTACGGACTCACCGCGGAGGTCGAGGTACGGCCCAGCGGCCGCCCCGTGGTCACGGGAGCGCGTGTCGGCAGCGCCCAGTGGTCCGACTGCGGCCTGGACGCGCTGGACGAGCCGACCGACACCGAGCGCGAGGCGCTGGAGGAGCTGGCGGAGACCACCGCCTCCTGCCTGCCCGGGGACGGGCAGGGGGTGCGGTTCGGGATCGACGGGGCCACGGGGGTCCCGGCCGCCCTGGCCGCGCCCTCGGAGCCGCCCGCGGACGAGGCGCGCGCCCCGGCGGATCCGGTTCCCCCCTCGGACACGGACGAGGGCGGTGCAGGTCCCGAGGCGCCTCCTCCCGAGGGGGAGGTCCTGCCCGTTCCCGCCCAGGACATGCTTCCCTCACCGGGCCAGGACCCGCCCTCGGCGGAGGACACCGAATCCCCGGAGCCCGAGGGCTGGTGGCTGCCGCCCACGCAGGAGCCCACCGCCGTTCCCCCTCCCTCCGAGGCCGCTCCCCTCCCGGAGTCCGCCGACCTGGACCCGGCGGTGGCCGACTGCGTGGACGCCGGCCGCCGGGCGCAGCTGGAACCGTACGTCGCCCCGGCCGCCCTGCTGTTCATCGACGACCCGTCCGAGGGCGCCGAGTCCGTTCTGTCCCTGTCCGGGGAAGGGCTGCTGCGGATCGGCGGCATGGTGCTGCTGGTGCTGGTGCCGACGGTGCTGGTGAGTGTGGCGGTGTCGGCCCGCCTCGTCCGCCCTGTGCGGGCGCTCACCGACGCCGTGCAGCGGACACACCGGGGCCGCGGCCCCGCGCGGGTCGACGTGTCCGACTCGGGGGAGATCGGCCGGCTCGCGACGGCGTTCAACGCGATGTCGGAGCACCTGGAACGGCTGGAGGAACAGCGCAGGGGGATGATCAGCGACATCTCCCACGAGCTGCGGACACCGCTGAGCAACCTGCGCGGCTGGCTGGAGGCCGCCCAGGACGGGGTGGCGGAACTGGACCCCGAGCGGGTCCGGATGCTGCTCGGCGAGGCCCGGCTGCTCCAGGAGGTCATCGACGACCTCCGCGACCTGGCCCTGGCCGACGCGGGCGAGCTGAGGCTGTCCCTGGAACTGGTGTCGGTGGACGAGCTGGTGGAGCAGGCCGTGTCCGGCCGTGCGCTGCGGGCCGGGGAGTCGGGGCTGGAGCTGGTCGCCGACACCGCTCCGGTGGAACTGCGCGCCGACCGGACCCGTCTGCTCCAGGCTGTCGGCAACCTGCTGGACAACGCACTGCGGCACACGGCCGCCCCGGGGAAGATCACCGTCAGGGCGCGCCGCGAGGACGACGAGGCGGTCGTCGAGGTGGAGGACACGGGCTCCGGCATCGCCGAGGACGACCTGCCGCACGTGTTCGACCGCTTCTGGCGGGCCGAGAAGTCGCGCAGCCGCCGGACGGGGGGCAGCGGCCTGGGCCTGGCCATCGTGCGCGACCTGGCCGGTCTCCACGGTGGCGGGGTATCGGTGTCCAGCGTGCTCGGTGAGGGCACGGTGTTCACGCTCCGGCTTCCGCTGGCGGGACCGCCGAACCGGGGCACGCCGGCCGCGGAGGCAGGCGCGCGGTCGGCTCCGCCGTGACCCTGCGCGGGCGACCCGCCCGGACCGGCGAACCGGGACGCGCCCGGCCGCCGGTGTCTCAGGCTCCTCAGCCCCGGAGGTTCTCCGCGGCGAGGAGGACGACGCGCTCCAGGTCCTCGCGCGCGACCTCCTCGCCCTGGGCGATGGCGGTCACGTACAGCTCTCCGGGCAGGGCCAGGTACAGGTGCCGGGTGGAGCCGTCCACCGTGCCCACGTACTCCAGGTCGCCGCCCAGGGAGTCGGCCTCGTCGGTGTGGTAGGTGTCGACGTCCACGTCGATGTCCACCTCCCAGGCCATCTCCTCCTCGGCGCCGGGCACCTGCACCACGTCGGGGCTGAGGCTCGGGTCCACGTTGACGGTGAACACGAGAGTGAACGTGGCGGAGCCCGCCGTGCCGCTGCCGTCGCCGAACGAGCAGACCAGCTGCTCGGCCTCGTCGAAGCCCTCCACCTCGCCGCGCTCCTCGGACAGCGCGGTGCCCGGGGCCAGGTCGCCGACGACCTCGGCCGCACCCGCCTCCGCGCACGACTCCGGCAGCGCGTACTGCGCGGAGGCGGCCTCCTCGTCCTCCTCCGCGGCACTCGGGCTCGGGCTGGGCTCCTCCTGCGGGCTCTCCGCGCCGTCGGAGGAGAAGAGGTCGAAGTCCGGATCGAACTCGTCGATGTCCACGACTCCGCAGCCGACGAGAACCGCACCGCCGACCACGACGGCGACGGCGGCTGTGCCCAGGCACGACAGGGGAGAGGACGGGATCAGTCGCATGGGTGGCTTTCGGATCTCGGGGAGTGCCGGGCGGGCGAGAGGGCCCCGGCGGGGGACACAGGGAAACTTAGCAAGTCCCCGGCCGCTCCGACACCGGCCCCCGCGCCGCCCGCTCCCTCGGGGCCGTGCGGCCCCCGAGGATCAGAAGTTGATCATGTGGCCGGCCAGCCCGTGCACCGCTTCCTTGACCGCCTCGCTCAGCGTCGGGTGGGCGTGGATGTTGCGGGCCACCTCGTGCACCGTCAGGTCCCACTGCTGGGCCAGCGTCAGCTCGGGCAGCAGTTCCGTGACGTCGGGGCCGACCATGTGGGCGCCCAGGATCTCGCCGTACTTGCCGTCCGACAGGATCTTCACGAACCCCCGGCTGTCGCCGATGCCGTGGGCCTTGCCGTTGGCCATGAACGGGAACTTCGCCACCTGGACGTCGAACCCGGCCTCCCGCGCCTCCTTCTCCGTGTAGCCGAAGCTGGCGATCTGCGGCTGGCAGTAGGTGGCGCGCGGAATGAACTTGTAGTCGATCTCCTGCGTCTCGGCCCCGGCGATCGTCTCGACCGCGACGATGCCCATCGCCTCGGCGGTGTGCGCCAGCATGAGCTTGGCGGTGACGTCGCCGATCGCGAAGATGTGCGGGACGCTGGTGCGGCAGCGGCCGTCGACGTCGACGGCACCGCGGTCGGTCAGCGCCACGCCGGTGCTCTCCAGGCCGTAGCCCTCGATGTTGGGGGCGAACCCGATGGCCTGGAGCAGCTTGTCGGCCTCCAGGACCTGCTCCTTGCCGTCGGCACCGGTGACCGTGACCCGCACGCCCTGGCCGGTGTCCTCGACCGACTCGACGCGGGTGGAGGTCATCACCTTCACGCCGAGCTTCTTGTAGGCGCGGGAGAGCTCCTTGGAGACCTCCTCGTCCTCGGTGGGGACGACGCGGTCGAGGAACTCGACGATGGTGACGTCCACACCGTAGTTGGCGAGCACGAACGCGAACTCGACACCGACCGCGCCCGCACCGGCGATGACCATGCTCTCGGGCAGGGAGCTCTCGAGGATCTGCTCCTCGTAGGTGACGACGCGCTCGGACAGCTCGGTGCCCGGAAGCAGCTTCGTGGAGGCCCCGGTGGCGATCACCGCGTGGTCGAAGGTGACGGTCTCGGTGGCCCCGTCCCGGCCGCGGACCTCGATGGTGTGGTCGTCGGTGAAGGTACCGCGCCCGTCGATCTCGGTGATCTTGTTCTTCTTCATGAGGAAGTGGACGCCCTTGACCCGGCCGTCCGCGACCTCGCGGCTGCGGCTGAACGCCTTGCCGTAGTCGAACTCGACCCGGCCCTCGACCTTGATGCCGAAGGTGTCGGCCTCCTTGGTGAACAGGTGGGCCAGCTCGGCGTTGCGCAGCAGGGCCTTGGAGGGGATGCAGCCCACGTTGAGGCAGACCCCGCCCCAGTACTTCTCCTCGATGACAGCGGTGTTGAGCCCCAGCTGCGCCGCGCGGATCGCCGCGACGTATCCGCCCGGCCCAGCGCCGAGAACCACCAGATCGAAGTGTCGCTGTCCCATGACGGGATCTCCTTGAGTGTGTTGCACACCCAGCGCGGTCGCTCTGCCAGGGTGTCGGTCCGCGACCGCCGGCCTGAGGTGTGCTCCGCGAATCGTCTCGACTGCTCGCGACGTCCCCCGCACCGCCGCGAGATACGAAAGGCACCTACGAACACACCCTAGTGCGGCTTTCGCCTCTGGTGTGTGACCGGGACCCCACCGCCGGAGGACACGTCCAGGGGTGTGCCCGGTGGGCACCCCCGTCGTGGGCGGGCATCCACCGGACACTCCCTACCGCACGGGCGGCGGGGGCCACTTCCACTCGGGGGCCCACGCCCAGCTGTCCGACACACCGGGCGGCATCGGCGGTACGAGGTGTGCGCCGGGGCATCCGGCACCGGGGGCCCGGCGCTCGGGCTCGGCGGACCAGGACTCCGCGGACCAGGACTCCGCGGGCCGAGGCTCCGCGTGCCGGGGCTCGACCGGGGGTTCCTCCCTCACCTCCCACGGCTCCGGTTCGGACCGCAGGGCGTCACCCCCTCCCCACGAGCCGGCCGGGGGCTCCTCCCTCACGTCCCACGGCTCCGGCTCGGACCGCAGGGCGTCACCCCCTCCCCAGGGCTCGGGGGCCTGCTCCGGCAGCACCTCCGGGTGGTCCGGTTCGGCCAGGGGCGCCGCCATCGGGCCGGAGTCCACTTCCTCGAAGTGCGCGGCCACCCCGAAGTGCAGCGGCGGCCGGTGCGCGCCCGTGTCGCCGTGTTCGATCTCGGGGGCCATGGGATGGCGCACCGAGCCCACCGGGTGCATCCTTCCCCACCACGAGGTGGCCTCGTCCGGGGACAGCTCGGCCACGACCTCCAGCGAACCGGGGATGTGCGGGTACCGCCTCCCCGCACGCCACGAATGGGCGAGCGACTGCGGCTCCAGTACCAGCACCCGCTCCCCGTCGACCACGGGGATGTCAGCGGGGCACGCCTCGTTGCCGACCCACGTGCCGTCACCGCCGACCAGGTCCCACTCCCCCGTCACCACGTCGGCCAGCGGGTCGGCGGGGGCGTCCAGGCAGGCGGCCGTCCACCTCGGGTCGGGGCGGTTGCCCGGCACGCGAAGGCCCTCCTTGCCGATGAGGGCGTCGGCGAGCAGCGTGTGGAGCTGGAAATTGTCGCCGATCCCGTCGAAGCGCACGCGAAAGCCGCGCCAGGAGGCGCGGTCCAGCACCAGGACGGTGTCCGCCTCGGCCATCCGCAGCAGCTCGGCGACCTCGCCGTAGACCGGCTGGTGGAGGGCCAGCGCGCGCACGATCTGGCTCAGGCCGTCCAGTGCGCTGGCATCGGAGCGGACGGCGGCCCGCACCCTCGCGTCGCCGAGCATGGCCTTGGCGGCCAGGCCGTAGCGCAGGGAGGTCCACCAGCCGACGGTGGCCAGGGGCGCGTTGTCCCCCAGGACCTCCTCGACCCGCTGCTCCTCCGCCTCCGTGACGCCGTTGGGATCGGGCAGCTGCCCGCCACCGGTCTTCTCCCAGGCGTGCATGAAGGCCACCGCGGCCTGCCCGTAGCTGCCGAGCTGGCGCAACACCTCCAGACCCACCTGTCCGGCGGGGGCGCCGGCCTCCACCAGCGCCCCGGCCAGAACCGCGAGGTCGGCGGCGATGCCCGCGGCCGGCTCGCAGTCGCCGAGCACGGGGAAGAGCGCCTCCATGGCCGCGCTGAGTTCCTCCGTCGGCACCTGTGAGGAGAGCCGGAGGACGTCGTGCACAGCCGCGGGGAACCCGGGCGCCTGTTCGGCAGCGGTGTCGAGCACGCGCTGGAACGCGGCACGGAACTCTTCAGTCACCTGAGAATCCTTCCATATCACCCCGTATTGTCCGCTGTCTGAACGCGAACGTCCACATCAGGGCAGGAAACCGGCGTTCCGCGACCGCGAAACCTCCGCGCCCTCCGGCGATGCGGCCACGAGAAAAAAAGGGGGCCGCCGGCTCATCGCCGGCGGCCCCCTTCTCCCGGGGCGGAGGAATCAGTACTCGACCGGGATCTCCTCGAACTCGCCGAAGGGACCCGCGCGCAGGGTCAGCGACTCCACGTCCACGGGCGGCGCCGGGAACACCGCGACCAGGTTGTAGGTGTTGCCGGGCTGCAGGACGTGGACCTCGTCGGCGAAGCTGCTGTAGCGCCCCTCACCGAGGTCCATCTGGGCCACGTACCGCACCAGACCGCTCTCCGGTTCGAACAGCTGGAAACCGCCCAGTGTGCCCTTGCTGAACTGCTCGGGGCCGCCGGCCACGACCTCGGACCCGCCCACGTCCGGCGTCAGCGGCCCGTCGGTGATGTTGGTCAGCGCGACCGTGCCGATGACGTAGGCGCCGTCCCGGCGCAGCGGGTGGACCTCCAGGCGGATCCCGTCCTTCTCGCTCTCGGCCACGACCGCACCGGGGTCGTCGTCGTAGGGTGCGGGCCAGGTGACGTTGCGCTGGGCGACACCCAGACCGTCGTCGTCGTACTCCTCCTCCTCGCTCACCCGGGGAGCGTCGTCGAAGACGTAGGAGAACTCCACCCGCCGGTTGCGGGCACGGGCCTGCTCGTCGTCGGGGCCGCCCTCGCGCGCAACCGGCTCACTCTCACCGCGCCCCTCCACCTCCAGGGTGTGGCCGGGGCCGATCTCCTCGGCGAGGAGATCGCGGACGGTCTCGGCGCGCCGCACCGAGAGGTCGTCGTTGTAGGAGTCGCTGCCGAGGCTGTCCGTGTGGCCGATGACCGTGATGACCGGCTCGTCCGGGTCCACGTTGCGGGCCAGCGTGGTGGCGGCCCTGCGCACGACCTCCTCGGCCTCGGGGGTCAGGTCGTCGCGGTCGAACTCGAACATCACGTCGGAGTGCAGCGAGATGATCTCGCGGTCGCCGTCACGGGTGGTGGAGGCGATCTCGGAGTCCACGAAGCTCTGCACCCATCCCTCGTCGGCGGAGGCGTCCTCGTCCGGCCGCCGGTTGGGGAAGGTCAGGTTCTCGCCCCGGGCAGGCGGATCGTCCGGGGTCAGGTGGTCGGCCCCGTTGGGGTCCTCCGGGTCGGGCCGCTCCTCCTCCACGTCCTGGACGGGGATACCCGTCATCGCGCCGAGGCCGCTGCCGACGAACGTCACCTGCTCGACCTC
Source organism: Nocardiopsis algeriensis (assembly GCF_014203695.1). GTDB lineage: Bacteria > Actinomycetota > Actinomycetes > Streptosporangiales > Streptosporangiaceae > Nocardiopsis > Nocardiopsis algeriensis. Next base: position 505,547 of record NZ_JACHJO010000001.1, read on the forward strand.
GTCGGGGATGCGCGGGTAGTAGCGGACGTACTCGTTGGTGACGCCGTCGTGAACCGGGTAGAGGCCGTCCTCGCCCGGGCTCTCGGATCCGTACTTGAGGCCGTTCTCGTCGAGGAACTGCCGGTAGACGCGCCCGGTGAGGGGATCGACGAGGGTGTGGGCCATGCTCATGTTCCGGTTGGGACCGGTGATGTCGTCGAGGTAGGTGACCTCGTAGTACATGACCGTGTACTCGTCGGTGCGCTCCAGTCCCGTGACGGCGAAGCGCATCTGCGCGTCCTGGCCGGTGTCCTGGAAGATCCGGCCCTCACGGACGTACGGGAACTCCTCCTTGACCTCAGGAGGACCCGAGGCGTCCCCGAATGTCTCGGACCACCAGCCCGAGATGCTCGAACAGCCGCTGAGCACGAGGCTGCCCGCGACCATCAGCGCGACTCCTGCGAGGGGCGTCTTCCGCGCCATGTGGGGGAACTCCGATCACTGGGGAGACATACCGGAAACATCCTCCTGCACGCGCGGACCCGAACCGACCCCAGTGCCCCGAAAAGGGGCCGTACCCGGTCCGGGACGCCTCTCAGACGGCCGCGAGCTCCTCCGGCCTGGGCAGGTCCCGCATCACGGGGGACAGGGTGAAGAGCGCGGCCAGGGCCGAGACCAGGCCCATGGCCAGGAACACCCAGGTGGGCCCGGCCAGGTCGAAGAGGACACCGACGCCGAGGATGCCGACCGGCTGGGAGGCCATGCACGTGAACGTCACCGCGCCCAGGACCCTCCCCTGGTACTCGTCGCGGACCGACACGGCGATGTAGGCGTAGAAGACCGCGTTCACGCACGGCACGATCGCGAACACGCCGCCCACGAAGAGGCCCAGCCAGACGATGTGGGGGGTCACCACCAGCAGCAGCGCACACACCGGGGCCGACCAGGCCGCGGCGAGGAACATCGCCGAGGGGCGTACCCGCCTGACGACCGGCCCGGCCACCAGGGCACCCGCGAGTCCGCCGAACCCGGCCAGGGACACCGTGAGCCCGATCTGCAGGTGGCCGGCCCCCAGTCCCTCGGCCGTGGCGATGAGTGCCAGGGACACCCCCGCCTGCGAGAAGACCAGGTTGAACCCGACGATCCAGCAGAGCATCGGGCGCAAGAGAGGGTGCCGGGCCAGGAAGGTGAAGCCGCCGACCGCCCCGCCCGGTGTCCACGGCCTGCGCTCGCGCCGCTCCCCCGATTGCATCGGACGCCGGATGAACAGCACGAGCACCGCCGACACCAGGCAGGCGAACGCCTCGGCGAGGAAGGGGACGGCCCGCCCCAGACCGAACAGGAACCCGGCGGCGGTCCCGCCGAGGGCCGTGGTGGTGAAGAAGCGGATCTGGTTCTGGGCCGAGGCCGTGGCCACCTGCGCGGGCGGGACCAGCTGCTTGACCGAGGCCATCGCGACGGGGTTGGAGATGCCGGTCAGCGCCGCGGAGCACACCGCCACGGCCAGGACGAGGGGAAGGGCCACCTGTGCGTGGAGCAGGAGCACCGTGAACGCGCCCATGAGGACCAGGCGGCCCACGTCGCAGCAGAGCAGCACGGTGCGGCGGTCGGCCCGGTCCGCCAGTGAGCCGCCGAGCACGGCGGCGACCATGGCCGTGACCGCCTGGGCGGCGCCGATGGTGCCCGCGTGCGCGGCGGACCCGGAGGCCATGAGTGTGAGGAGGGGGTAGGCGACCTCGCCGCTCTCCTTGCCGAGGCCGGCGAGGAAGCGGCTGCTCCAGAGGGCTTGGAAGTCGAGGTTGCGGATGAGCGGAGGAAGGTCCGCGCCGGCCTGGTGAGGTTGCCGGTCCGCCGCTGCCCCGGGCGGCTCCACCGGGGACTGATCGGGTGCCGTGGTGTGCACGGCAGCGGTACGGGTTGCTCTTTTTTCCTGCGTGCGGCCGGCGGTGCGGCGGCAGACGCGGATTATGTTCAAAGTCAGCTGATCTTCCTGACTCCGCAAGACGACGATGTCATATCGTTATTATGCGCGATTTGCCCGCATTGTTCGTCTTTGCGGAGGCCAGGAACGGCATCGTCACCGCACTCACCCAGAGATATCTCCAGGTCAGATACCCCCCTCTCGGGGAAGGGTGATCCGAATGACACGGCACCGCACGTGAAACACCATGTGGCCGGTTCCGGCCACGGAATCTCGGGGGAAGTTCCAGTGGCAGCTGTTTCCCTCTGAAACTGGAGAGTCTGAAGAGGACTGGAGAAATGCCTGTGGAAAATGAATAAAAAGTGAACCCAGTGGCCGGAGAGACACAGGATGGCCTTGTGCTCCCTGCTCCGGCCGAGGCCCCGTCTCCGGCCGGGACGGCGGGAGAGGCGCGAGGAGCGTATACGGGGCCGCGCCGACACGCCGGAGGCCGTGTCCGGACCGCGCGGAGCCGCGGCGGAGGATCTCGGAGGCCCGCGCCGGGGATGCGGCGCCTCCACCGCCCCCGCCGCCCGGGTGCGCTCCGCCGCCGGGGCGGCAGAGCGCACCCCTCACTCCGGCAGATACCTGAACAGGGAGAACGCGGAGCCGAAGGGGTCGGCGCAGAACGCGGACCGCCCCAGTACCGGGGTGTCCTCGGGCTTCGTGTACACCTGGCCGCCACCGGCCTTCACCTTGTCCACCGCGGCGTCGATGTCGGCGACGGCGAATGCGGGATGCCAGTCGGCGGAGCCGTTGTCGGCGGGCAGCGCGTCGGGGTCGACCGCCATGATGCCGCCGTGTGCCCGCTCCTGCCCCGCACCCGCGGGGGTGATGAGCTTGTAGGTGCCGTCGAGCCCCGCGGGCATGTCGTGGTCGGTGAACCCCCACCGGAACAGCTCGCCGTAGAACTCCACCGCGGCGGCCCCGTCCGGTGTCCACAGCTCGACCCAGCACAGGGAACCGGGTCGGTCGGCGACCTCCATCCCCTGCAAGTGATAGGGCTTGGCCACCGCGAAGTGGCCGCCCTGGGGGTCGTAGAAGTGGGCGACCCGCCCCAGTTCACCGATGTCGAACGGCTCCACCAGCAGTGTTCCGCCGAGCCGCTCCACCGCGAGCACGGTGTCGTCGACGTTGGGGTCCTTGAAGAAGATCGTCCACGCCGGTTTCTCGCCCTCGCCGACGAGCGGGCCGAGGACCCCCACGACGTCCCCGTCCAGAGTCAGATACACGTGCCCGGCACTTCTCGGGCCCGCGGACGCTGCCTCCCATCCGAACAGATCCCCGTAGAAGGCGAGCGAGGCGTCGACGTCCGGTGACGACAGCATCAGCCAGCTCGGGGACCCGGGCAAGAAGTCGGTGGTGATCATCGAGGCCCCTCTCTTCGCGCACAGGTCATCTCCGAGTCTGTCCGCTCGACCTCGCACGGGGGGTCTGGGCGGGGCAAAGAGTCGCACAACTCGTCGTGAACCGCCGTCGGGGGAAGCCCTCCGGGGCGCTCCGTGCGCAGGGCCCACCACAGGCCGGCGGCCGTGGCGGCGAGGAGGAGGCCCGCGGCGGCGAGGGTGAGGGCGTCGGGCCGGACGACCGGCTGGCCCCGCAGTGCCTGCCAGGCGGTGAGCGCGGTCAGCCCCGCGTAGGCGGTCCCGGCGACCAGGACCAGGCGCAGGCGCACGGCGTCCGGGGAGATCCTCGGGTGGCGCGCGGCCAGGAGCACCAGGGCGAGCGCGAGCAGGATCATCACCTGGAGCCCGTGGAGACCGACGAAGTGGGCGACGCGCAGGTCACCGGCGACCGTGCTCCAGCCGAGGAGCGGCAGGCCGGGGCCGCCGTCGGGGACTCCGACCGTGTGGGCCCCGATCACGTCCGCGACCCCTCCTCCCTCGAGTACGACCGCCTGCTCCTCGGTGGGCCTGGCCATGAGGAACGCCAGTGCCATGCCGCCGAGACCGATCGCGGTACCCAGGCGGATCGCCCACGTGGTGGAGCGCTCCCCGAGGCGCTGGACCAGCAGGATCGCGCCGACCCCGAGATTGGCGGTCCACGCGATCGTGATCATGACCGCCATCAGGCCGTAGACGGCCGTGTCGAGCGGGGTCGCGTAGTTGAAGTGGCTGGCCTGGCCGCGCACCGACTGGAACGTGATCAGGAGGACCTCGGCCGTGGTCATCGCGGCGATGAGCGCACCGAGCCACCACCCGGTGCGGCGCAGGCGTGTGAGCAGGGACAGCAGCCAGGCCAGGGTCAGGTTGTAGACGGCGACGGACAGGGCGAACTTGGTGGGCTTGAGCCAGGCCGGATCGCCCGCCACCAGGCGTCCGTCGAGGATCAGACCCGCCGCGCAGACAGGGAGGAGCGACAGGCAGAGGAGGGCGGTCAGTGTGAGCGGCCGGTGCCAGGCGATGACCTCCCGCACGGTGTGCGGCTTCCGCGAGGTGTGCACGGAACTCCTTTCGGATAGTAGAACTATCTACTGTAGATAGTCGTAGTATCCATATGAGGAGCAGGCGTGGCAAGCCCGAGGCGGGAGAATGGGGGTCATGCGTATCGCCGAGCTGAGTGAGCGGTCGGGCGTCCCGGTGCCGACCATCAAGTACTACCTGCGCGAAGGCCTCCTCCACCGCGGTGAGCTGACCAGCCGCAACCAGGCTCGGTACGGCGAGGCGCACCTCCGGCGGCTGAGCCTGGTCCGCGCCCTCACCGATGTCGGCGGCCTGCCCGTGGCCGCCGTCCGCGAGGTCCTCGCCCATGTCGACGCTCCCCGGTCCAGCACCCACAATCTGCTCGGCCGGGTACTGGACGCGATCCCTCCGGCCGGACAGGACGGCTCCCCCGAGGAGGAGGACCTCGCCCGGGCACAGGAGCTCGTCAGGGACCGCGGCTGGAACTGCCACCCCGACGACCCCGCCGTCGAAGGCCTGGCCGCAGTCCTGGCCGGCTACCGGCGCACCGGCCACCCCCTCGGCGAGGAATACCTCGTCCGCTACGCCGAGGCCGTCGAGCAGGTCGCCCGGGTCGACCTCGACACGCTCCGGGACACGGAGGAACTGGACGAGATCATCGAGGGCGCGGTCGTGGGGACCGTGCTCGGCGACGCCCTTCTCGCCGCCCTGCGCCGCCTCGCCCAGAGCCGGGAGTCGGCACTTCGCGCCCCCGGCCGGGAGAACTGACGAAAACCCTTGGGCCTCGGGTGCGTCTTCGCACGAGCATGGGGCCATGGACCAGAAAGAGATCGTACGAACGTCCAAGTTCCTGTCGCTCGTGCTGCGCCACGATCCCGCCCGGGCCGGCATCGGCCTCGACGCCCGAGGCTGGGCCCCGGTCGACGACCTCCTCGCCGGCTGCCGCAGAAGCGGGAGGAGGATCAACCGGGACCTGCTCGACGAAGTGGTGGCCCGCGACGGCAAGGGGCGGTTCGAGTTCAGCCCCGACAGAACCCGCATCCGCGCCCGGCAGGGCCACTCCGTCCCGGTCGACCTGGGGCTGGAGCCGTGTGTGCCGCCCCCGACCCTCTACCACGGCACGGTCGCCCGCTTCCTTCCCGCGATCACCGCCGAGGGCCTGCGCCCCGGGAAGCGGCACGACGTCCACCTGTCACCCGACGCCGAGACCGCGACGCGTGTGGGCGCCCGCCGCGGAAGACCGGTGGTACTCACCGTCGACGCGGGGCGCATGCGCGCCGACGGACACGAGTTCCGTGTGACGGCCAACGGGGTCTGGCTGGTACCCGCGGTACCGCCCGCCTACCTGGACCCCGACATCTCCTGAGGCCGGTCGGCGACGAAGATCGCCGTGCCGGGGATCATCCTGCCCCGCACCGGCCCCCAGCCGCCCCACACCCGCTCATGGCCCTCCGGCCACTCGGGTTCCACCAGCTCCCGCAGCACCAAACCGGCCCCGGAGATCCCCCGCACCCAGTCCCCCAGTGTGTGGTGGTGCTCCACGTAGACGGCGTTGCCGCGGTCGTCCTCCTCCACGTAGGCACGACGGTCGAAGTAGGACTGGGTGATCGTGAACCCCTGCTCACCGGGATCGTCCGGAAAACTCCACCGGACCGGGTGGGTCACCGAGAACACCAGGCGCCCGCCCGGCCGCAGTACCCGCCCCGCCTCGGCCAGGGCGTCGTCGGCGGAGGGCACGAACGGGAACGCCCCGAAGGAGGAGAACACCACGTCGAAGGAGGCATCGGCGAACGGCAGCCGCTGCGCGTCGGCCTGCACCGTCGCCAGGCGGTCGCCCGTCTGCTCGTCGATGCGCCGGGAGTGCTGGAGCTGCCGCAGCGACAGGTCGAAGGAGACGACCTGCCGCACCCCGCGGGCACGCAGCCAGCGACCGCACTGCCCCGCACCGCCGCCGACCTCCAGCACCCGGCGGTCGCGCAGTTCCCCCAGGTCCCCGAGCAGACCGGCCTCGGCCTCGGTCAGCCCCTCCGGGCACCACACGAACTCCGCGTCGCCGAGGAACTCCCCGTGCTCGGCCTGGTAGGCGTCGGCCGCGCCGTCCCACCACAGCCTCCCGGCACGGGCGCTCTCCTCGGGGCCCACCTCGCGCCGCCCGAAACCGGCCGGAGCCGGATATCCGCTCTCCTCGTACACGCTTCCTCCACCTACCTCGGGGACGCCCGGCACGCCGCGGTGCCGCAGGACGTCCGGGACGCGAACCCCGCCACAGGGACCGCCGGGACTCCTCCCCGGCCGCGTCAGACCGTGCTCGTGCTGCGCGCCTCGCCCTGCGCCTCCCCGTCCGGGTCCTTCCCGGCCGAGGGCTTCGCGGTGCCGGCGGTCTCGCGGACCTCGCGCCGCATCAGGTAGATCCATCCGACCACGGCGACGACGCTGAACACCCACCACTGGAACGCGTAGGACGCGCTCATCCCGAGATCGGTCTCGCGGACCGCGACCGGTTCGGGCGCCTCCTCGGGCACCGGGTCCTGCGCGGTGAGCTCCACGTACCCTCCGTACACCTCGTACGGCAGCTCCTCCGCGACGGCCGGGACGTCGACCATGAGGAGCTGGCCCTCGGGCAGGCTGTCGCGGTTCCTCAGCCCGGTGTTCTCCTCGGTCTCCGTGTAGTGGATGCGGCCCGCCACCTCCACGGTCCCCTCCGGTGCGGGCGGCACCTCGGGAACGTCGAGCGCGGTCTCGCCGCGCGGAACCCATCCCCGGTTGACCAGGACGGCGGGCCCCTCCTCGGTGACGAGGGGCGTCAGCACGTGGAAGCCCACGCCGGCGGACCCGTCGCGGTTGCGCAGCAGGATCTCGTTGCCGCTGTCCCACGTCCCGGTGGCCTCCACCGTGCGCCACCGGTCGCCGGGGTCGATGTCACCGCCGACGGAGGTCAGCTCCGCGACCGGAACCGGGTCCGCGGCGAGGTTGTCCTGCTGGAGCTGGGCCGCGGCACTGCGCACCTCCCAGCGGCCGAGCTGCCAGAAGCCCAGCCAGATGAAGCTGGGGACGACCACCAGGACCAGCGCGTGGAATGCCAGCATGCGTCGCGAGAACAGGACCTTGAGCACGTCTTCGAGGTTATGAGACGCCCCCGACCACCCCGCACCGACCCGCCCGGACGCGGCGCGGGGCCGCCGGCCCCCGCCGACGGCCCCGCGCACCGGGAAGAACTGCGGTTACTCCTCGGAGGAGGCGGCAGCCGCCTTGCGCTTGCGGGCGAAGTACAGGCCCGCACCGCCGGCGCCGATCGCGGCCACGGCGGCGGCCACGAGACCGCCGAGGGCGGCACCGGTCACGGCGAGCTCGCCGTCGGCCTGCTGCCCGGGGGCGGGCTTGTCGTCGCCGGTCCCCGGCTTGTCGCCCTCGGACCCGCCGTTGCCGGGCTCGTCGCCACCCGGCTTGTCGCCGTCACCGTTGCCCGGCTCGTCGCCACCGGGCTTGTCCTCGCCGGGCTTGTCGCCGTCACCGTTGCCGGGCTCGTCGCCACCGGGCTCGTCGCCGCCGCCGTTGCCGGGCTCGTCATCACCGGGCTTGTCCTCGCCGGGCTTGTCACCGCCCTCCTCGGTGATGACCTCCAGGCAGGAGGCCTCGGCCAGACCGAGAACGCCCACCGCGTTGCCGCAGATGTCGGTGGCCACGTCGACCGGGACGACGACCTGGTTGCCGCCGCCCACACTGCCCGAACCGTCGGTGGAGGGGCCGCCCTCGTTCTCGGGGGAGGCCTGGATGACGTTGATGACGGTGGTGCACTTGGCGGTGGACCCGCCCAGGACCGCGACCGAGTTGCCGCAGATGTTGATGGCGGCGTCGACCGGGATGATGATCTGGTTGCCGCCGGCCACACTGCCCGAACCGTCGGTGGAGTAGGTGCCGGTCTCGCTCTCCTCCTCCAGGGTCTCGACCACCTCGACGCAGTCGGCCTTGGAGATCCCCGCGACGGAGACGGCGTTGCCGCAGGCGTCGACGGCGGCGTCGACCGGGATGATGATCTGGTTGCCGCCGGCCACACTGCCCGAACCGTCGGTGGAGGCACCGCCGCTGCCGCTGGCCTCGTAGAGGACCTCGGACACCTTGGTGCAGGTGGCCTGGGAGATCCCCAGGACGGAGAGCGCGTTGCCGCACAGGTCGGCCTCGATGTCGACCGGGACGATGATCTGGTTGCCGCCGGCCACACTGCCCGAACCGTCGGTGGTGGCGTCCGCGAACGCTGCCGTGGCGGGGACGAAGGCCAGGCCGGCGGCGACAGCGGCGGCGAAGGAGTAACGGAGTGTGTTGCGCATCTGGTACGGCCTTTCAACGGTGAAGCCTGGGGAAAACGCCTGATCTCGGCGCGGGCCGCGGTCGGAACCTTTTCGCGGGGGGCGCGGGGTTCCGACTCTGCGGCAGGTGCGAGCCGCCACCGGGAAACGCGGTGGAACGGCGGGATGACCTGAGATGGGACGCGGTTCTCTTCGGTCCGAACCGCCGACAGACCGAAACGCTAGCAAGGCGCGGGCGGCGCACAAGCCATTTCAGGAAATGTTTGTCCGACCACCCGGAGCCGGCCGACAGAGGAACAATTACCCTCCGCAACAAGCCCAGCTCAGAGGCAGGCAAAGAGGTTACCCTTCGTACACAAAGGGCCCTCGGGGGAAATAAATCAACAAAAAAAATTTCCGGGTAAACCCCGAAACAGAAGCAACTAAGCTGCTTAGTTGCTTCACTCCCGCACTCCCGAACGAGAACCTTATCCCTCGACATCTGAATAATGAAGAATATCTTTTTTGCCCTTTTTGCGCGCAACAGGGCCTTGCATCACCCTTCACCTCCTCCACTCCCGACCCTCTGGCCACACAAACATGCAAAACCGCTGGTCAGCAGCGCCTACCCTGAGGGAGAGGGGAACCCTCGGCGGAACCTCCCCCGCCCCGCCACCCCGGCAGACACGCAAAGCAACAGCCTGAATTCAAGAAGTGATCAAAGGCGGAATCGGCCCCTTTTCCCCGACCGCCCGGCAACCGGGAACATGTGCCGCGCGTCCTTCCACACGACGCCTCCATTTCCCCCGTCCCCCTGGAGAACGACATGCAGACGGCATCCGACCCCGGCCGACCGAGGCCCTTCCTGCCCATCGGCGCCGCGACGCTCTCCCTCCTGCTCGTCGCCGCCTGCTCGCCCGCAGAGGAGCCCGCCGGGGAACTGCAAGGCGCCTCCGTTCCCAGCGACAGCGCCGATCCCGTGGTCCCCGAGGCGTCCGAGGCCGCCTCCGGCGGGCCCTTCACCGTCGCCTTCGGCGGTGACGTGATGTTCGAGGGCATGCTGAGGCCCCGCCTGAGCGATCCGGAGACCGCCCTGGACCCGATCTCCGAGCACCTCTCCGCCGCCGACCTGGCCATGGTGAACCTGGAGACCGCTGTCACCGAGGGCGGCGTGCCCGTCCCCGGCAAGGAGTACGTCTTCCGCGCACCCGCCTCCGCACTGACCGCGCTGGAGGCCGCCGGTGTGGACGTGGCCACGGTCGCCAACAACCACGGCATGGACTACGGCGCCGAAGGGCTCGCGGACACCCTGGCCAACGCACAGGGCTCCTCGGTCTCCCTGGTCGGTGCCGGGAACGACATCGCGGAGGCCTACGCGCCCCATGTCGCCGAGGTCAACGGGCAGACCGTCGCCCTCTTCGGCGCCACCGACGTCATGGACGACCACCTCATCGCCGAGTGGACCGCGGGCGAGGGCAAGCCGGGCCTGGCCTCCACCAAGGGCGAGATGAAGCAGTACATGCTCGACGCCGTCGCCGGGGCCGCGGAGGAGTACGACAACGTCGTGGTCTTCCTGCACTGGGGCCTGGAGGGCGCACACTGCCCGCTGCCGCACGCGCCGACCCTGGCCCAGGAGCTGGTCGACGCCGGCGCCGCCGCCGTCGTCGGCGGGCACGCCCACGTGCTCTCGCCCGGCGGCTTCCTCGGCGACTCCTACGTGCACCACGGGCTGGGCAACTTCGTCTTCTACAACTTCGACGGCCCCACCGCGGAGACGGGCGTGCTCACCCTGACCTTCGACCGGGGCAGCGTCGTCGGAGCCGACTGGCTGCCGGCCCGGATCCAGGGCGGTGTGCCCGTCCCCTACGAGGGTGCCGACGCCGACACCGCCACGCGGACCTGGGAGAACATGCGCGTCGAGTGCGGGCTCGGCCTCACCGGCTCCCCCGCCTGACACCTCCAGGAGGCGGGCGGGGCGTCAGTGCCGGCCGCGCGGGCTCTCCGCACCCCCGCCTACACGGAGACCTCCACCCCGTGCCGCTCCGCGACGGCGGCGATCTCCGACAGCAGCGCGTGGCGGCGGGCGGCGCCCAGGTAGGAGGCGCGGACACCGTTGGCCGCGAGCCGGACCAGGTCGGCGGCGGACAGCCCGAGACCGTGCGCCGCAAGGTACTCACCCGTGAGATCCGTGCCGAACATCGTCGGGTCGTCGCTGTTGAGCGTGACCAGGAGCCCCGCCTCCAGCATCCTCGGCAGCGGGTGCGCGCCGATCTCCTCCACCGCGCGCGTGCACACGTTCGAGGTGGGGCTGACGTCGACGGGAACCTGCGCGTCGACCAGGCGGGCGACGAGGGAAGGGTCCTTCATCGCGTCGATGCCGTGGCCGATGCGCTCGGCGGCCAGGGCGTCCAGGGCCTCGCGCACCCGCTCGGGGCCGCCGTGCTCCCCCGCATGCGGCAGGCTCGCCAGTCCGGCTGCGCGGGCCCGCCCGAACACCTCCGCGTACTGCTCCAGCGGCGTCTCCACACCGCCCACCCCGAAGCCGACCGTGCTGGGCGGCGCGTCGCGCAGTACCGCCTCCACCGTCGCCTCCGCGCTCGTGAGCCCGAAGTCACCGGGAAAGTCGGGGATCCACCGCAGCTGGATCCCGTGCTCGCGCTCGGCCTGCCGGCGCGCCGACTCGATCCCGTCGAACACCACCCGCGCGGGTACCCCCCGCATGAGGTGGGTGTAGAGGCTGACGTGCAGTTCCGCGTAGCGGACGTTCTGGGCGGCGAGGCGCTCCGCGACCACGGAGGCCAGGAGCGCGAAGTCCTCCTCCTCGCGCAGGGTCCGCACCGACGCCAGGTAGACCTCGACGAAGTGGGGGAAGTCGCTGAAGGCGTACCAGCTCCTCAGTTCCTCCAGCGTGGCGGGGATGTCCTCCATCCCGTGCCTGCGGGCCAGGTCGAACAGGGTCTCGGGGGGCATCGAGCCCTCCAGGTGGACGTGCAGCTCCACCTTGGGCAGGTCGCGGACGAGGGCGTCGATGCCGGGGTTCGGCTGGTTCTCCATGGCGCGAGACTACGCATGCCCCTCGCTTCCCGGGCCCGCCGGTCCCCCGCTCGGGCCCTCCGGGGTCGGCCTCTTCCCGTATCAGCCCGCAGCGGCAACGGACAGAAGGCACGCCGGGGCCTTGCCGGTTACTCCCAACACCGAACAGACATAGCGGAGTCCGATCGCTTTTTCCGCCATATCACCCATCAGACGTCCTCCGAGGTAGATCCGTGGGTACCAAACTGCCATTTCCTCGGAACCAGGCGATTGAGCAAAGGCATCATAGGTTTCGTGACGACTAATTCCCGAAGCTCAACGCCCTCGCGCCCGCGACGTTCCTCCAACAGGAGCGAAACCGGCCACACCGCGCGTGAGAGCCGCGAATCATCCGGTGTCACCCTCGACGGACTGGCCTTCGCCAAGGCCCCGCTCCGCCGCCTGCCCGCCCAGCAGCGCAGTGTGGCCCGTGTCCAACGCATGCTCGACTGCTGCGCGGAACTCCTCGACGAGGCCGGCTACGACAACCTCTCCACCACCCGCATCGCCGAACGCGCCGGCGTGGCCATCGGGTCGGTGTACCAGTTCTTCCCGGACAAGAAGGCGATCACCCAGGCCCTGGGGCTGCGCTTCCTCGACCAGTTCGGCACCCGCGTCTCCACGCGCCTCTCCGAGGCCACCATCACCCACTGGACCGGAGCCGTCGACATCATCGTCGACGAGTACATCGACATGCACCGCAACGTGCCGGGCTTTCGCAGCCTGCACTTCGGCGACATCGTCGACCCGCGGCTGCTCAGCGGCGGTACGGACAACAACCGCGTCATCTCCACCCAGTTGCGCAAGATCATCGTCTCCGTCACCGGTGTCCCCGACTCCGAGGCGCTCGACCAGGCCGTGCACGTGGCCGTCGAGTCCGCCGACGCCGTGCTCAAGCTGGCCTTCCGCGACGACCCCGAGGGCGACCCCGACCTCGTCTACGAGACCAAGCGCATGGTCAGCAGCTACCTGACCGACTTCTCTCAACGCCATGGAGGAGCACCGCAGTGGTGACCGACACCTACACACCGACCCGGCCGGTCACCGGAACCGCCGCCGGGATCCCCTTCCTCGCCCTCCCGCCCGCCGCGGGCGGGGGGCCGGCCCCGCTCGTGCTCGCCCTGCACGCCTTCGAGCCACCGCGCAGCGAGGCCGCGCTCGCGGGGGCCGTCCCCATGGTCCCGCTCCCCGCCTGGCGGATCTACCTGGGCCTGCCCCTCTTCGGAGCGCGCCTGCCCGAGGGCGGGGTCGCCGAGGTCAACCGGCGCGGGGAGCGCGACTACCTCGTCGAGCTGTTCGGCCCCGTGGTCGAGGAGGCCTCCTCCGAACTGCACCGCGTCACCGCGGAGCTGCGGTCGATGTTCCCCGTCACGGACGGCCCCGTCGGAATCGTCGGCGTGGGTGCGGGCGCGTCGGCCGTCCTGCTCACCCTGGCCGAGGGACACCTGCCGGTCGGCGCGGCCGCCGCCGTCAACCCGATCGTCGACCCGGCCCTGGTCGTCTCCGCCCGCGAACGCCTCACCGGCGCCTCCTACACCTGGACCGACCAGGCCGCCCGCACCCGCGGCCGGCTCGACTTCACCGCCAGGGCCGAGGAGCTCGCCCGCGAACGCACCCCGCTGCTCGTCGTCAGCGGAGGACGGGACGACGTCGTGCCCCCCGAGCACGGCGCCGCCCTGTGCGCGGCCCTGGCCGACGCGTCCGCGCCCACCGGACAGGACGGCGCCCATGCCCTCCGTCACATCGTGGTGCCCGATCTGGCACACGTCATCGGCCCCGAGCCCGGCCTGGAGCCGGGCCCCCTCACCCCCGCCGGGGTCCTCACCGACCGCGCGCTGACCGAGTGGTTCCACCGGCACCTCACGGCTTCCGCGCAGGTCTCCGGCGATCCCCTCGACTGATCTCCCAGGCCCTCACCGCGTGTCCGAACCCGTGTCCCCGCACCGTCCGGTGTCCACCGCGTGCACCGTCCCGCCTCCGCCCCCGGCCCCTCGGCGGACACCGCCGCGACAGTTGGTATGCGTTTCATGGGATTATCCAGGTGCGACCGCACGCGCGGTCCGCCTGACCGTTTCGACTCATCCTTCAGGAGGGCGAACCACGTGACGGAACCGGCACCGGTCTTTGCCAGCGGGGTCGACAACGAGCGGTTGAACTCCCAACTGCGCTTCCTCCTGGAAGTCGACAAACTCAAGCGCATCCTGCGGCAGAACCTGCTGGTGGACGGATCCCGCCGGGAGAACTCGGCAGAGCACTCCTGGCACATGGCCCTGACCGCCCGCACCTTCGCCGAGTACGCGCCCGCCGGCACCGACATCGACAGGGTCGTGGAGATGCTGGTGCTCCACGACATCGTGGAGATCGACGCCGGGGACACCTTCCTCTTCGACCAGGCCGGCGCCGAGACGCGGGCCGCCCGGGAACGCGCCGCGGCCGACCGCATCTTCCCCCTGCTGCCCGAGGACCAGGCGGACCGGGCCCGCGAGCTCTGGGAGGAGTTCGAGGCCCGCTCCACCCCGGAGGCCCGCTTCGCCCGGGCCGTGGACCGCCTGTCGCCGATGCTCTCCAACTGGCACAACGACGGCGGATCATGGGTCCGCTTCGGTGTCACCCGTGCCCAGGTGATGGAGAAGGTGAAGGCGATCCAGGAGGGGTCCGAGGCGCTGGGGGCCTACGCCACCGCCCTGGTCGACGACGCCGACCGCAGAGGCTACTTCCGCAGCTGACCCCCGCCGGGCCCCGGGTCCTTCCGAAACCCGGATCCGGCCGAGGCTCAGATCCGGCCGGCCAGGAGCTGGACCGCGGCGGACAGGCCGACGACCACCACGCACACGCGCAGTGCCGTCGGGCTGAGGCGGCGGCCGAAGCGCGCCCCCAGGTAGCCGCCGACGATCGTTCCGGCGGCGATGAGGCCGACCACCGGCCAGGCCGGGTCGGCGAGCACGATGTAGAACACCGCAGCCGTGCTGTTGGCGATCGTGGTGAGCACGTTCTTGAGGGCGTTGACCCGCTGGAGGTCGTCGTCCAGCCCCATGCCGAGGATGCTCATCAGGATGATGCCCTGCGCCGCGGCGAAGTAGCCGCCGTAGGCACCCGTCGCGTAGGCACCCACCGGGAGCCACGGGCCGCCGTCCCTGCCCGCGGGCCGACGCGAGCGCGCCCACGCGGTGATCCGGGGCTGGAGGACGATCAGCACGCACGCGGCGCCGATCATGAACGGGACGACGGTCTCGAACACGCCCGGGGGCAGGTGGATCAGCAGCAGGGCACCGGTCATCGCACCCAGGAACGACATGCTGCCCAGGCGGATCGTCCTCCGGCGCTGCCCGGCCAGCTCGCGCCGGTAGGCGACAGCGCCGCTGAACGTCCCCGGAGCCAGGCCGATGCTGTTGGAGACCGTGGCCACGACCGGCGGGTAGCCGAGGGCCAGGAGCACGGGGAACGTGAAGAGGGTGCCCGATCCGGCGATCGCGTTGATCCCCCCGGCCGCCACACCCGCGAGGAGGATGGCGGCGGCCTCCCAGAGTTCCATGTGCCCTCTCCTCGCCGTGCTCGCCCGATGATCGGGGGCAGCCTACGAGAGGGGGCGGTCCGGTCCGTGCTCCGGGGGACGCCGAAGGCGGGCGGGCCCCGCGTGAGCGGGGCCCGGCGAGGTCAGGAGTGGGAGCCGTTGGGGAACCGCACGACCTCGTCGCGCAGCCGCGCGAAGGCGGTGCCGACCCCGTTCAGGGCCTGCCCCATCTCCGAGGGGACGATCCACACCTTGTTGGCGTCGCCCTGGGCGATCTCGGGAAGCTTCTGCAGGTAGTGGTAGGCCAGCACGTCGGAGTCGAGGTGGCTGGCGTGCAGCGCCTTGAACACCATGTGGATGGCGTCGGCCTCACCGCGCGCCCGCACCGCCTGGGCCTCGGCGTCGGCCTTGGCCGTGAGCATCTGGGCCTCGGCCTGGCCCTGGGCCCGCAGCACCGCCGCCGACCGCTCGCCCTCGGCGCGCATGACCGCGGACTGCTTCTCGCCCTCCGCGCTGAGCAGCTGCGCGCGCTTCTCCCGGTCGGCGCGCATCTGCATCTCCATGGCCTCCTGCACCGAGCCCGGCGGTTCGATGCCCTTGAGCTCGATGCGGCTGATCTCGATGCCCCAGTCCCGGGTGGCCTCGTCCAGGACGATCTTCAGCTCGCGGTTGATCTGGTCGCGGGAGGTGAGCGTCTCCTCCAGGTTCATGCCGCCGATGACGTTGCGCAGCGTCGCCAGGGTCAGCTGCTCGACGGCCTGGATGAAGTTGGCGACCTCGTAGGTGGCCCGGTAGGCGTCGACGACGCGGATGTAGACCGCCGAGTCGACCTCCACCGCGAGGTTGTCCTCGGTGATCGCCGACTGCGGCGGGAAACTCACCACCTGGACGCGCCGGTCGATGCGCTCGCGCACCTGGTCCACACCCGGAATGACGATGTTGAACCCCGAGCCCAGCGTCCGGTGGAATTTGCCGAAGCGCTCGACGACGTCCTCGGTCGAATGCGGGACGATGCGCACGCTGCGCCAGAAGATGACCAGCAGAACGGCCACGAAGAGAGCGACGATGATGACGGCGGTCATGGGCGCACCCCGCCGGGTGTCCGGGGAACGGTGTTCGACATCGGCATCGGGCAGCTCCGGATCTGCTGGCGGGGGCGGCAGGCAGCGCGGGAGCGGACCGCGTCACGGCGGTCCCGCTCGCACCCGCTGATCATAAGGCGCGTCGAAATGGACCGGTCCGTTCACCGGTCGCTGACGCTACCCCATATGCACCAGCCAAACCATATCCGGACAGAAATATTTTTTAGGGGCGTTCCTTTTCTGATTTTGAGTAGGACCTATTTTTCCGAAGCGGACCGGACGGGCACCCGACTCAGGCTGCCCGGGCGCTCCAGCGCTCGCCGTCGCGCTCGACCTTCAGCTCCAGACCGAACGTCTCCGACAGGTTCTCCGCCGTCATGACCTCGTCGAGCGGGCCGGACGCCACCACCGCGCCTTCCCGCAGCATCAGCGCGTGCGTGAAGCCCGACGGGATCTCCTCCACGTGGTGCGAGACCACGACCAGGGTGGGGGCCGCATCGTTGCGGGCCAGCGAGCTCAGGCGGCGCAGCAGGTCCTCGCGCCCGCCCAGGTCCAGTCCGGCCGCGGGCTCGTCCAGGAGCAGCAGCTCGGGGTTGGACATCAGCGCCCGCGCGATCAGCACCCGCTTGCGCTCGCCCTCCGACAGCGTGTGGAAGTTCCGGTCCGCGAGGTCACCGACCCCCCAGTGGCCCAGCAGCGCGCGGGCCCGCCCCAGGTCCGGGGTCCCGTACTCCTCCCGGAACCGGCCAAGGTAGCCGTAGGCCGCGCTGAGCACCAGGTCGAGCACGGGGGTGCCCTCCTCCACCTGGTTCGAGACGGCCGCCCCCGCGTAGCCGATGAGAGGACGCAGCTCGAACACGTCCACCGCGCCGAGCCGCTCACCGAGGATCTCCACCCGGCCGGCCGTGGGGTGGAGCTGGGAGAACGCCACGTTCAGGAGGGTGGTCTTGCCCGCACCGTTCGGCCCGAGCACCACCCAGCGCTCGCCTTCCCCGACCGACCAGTCGACCCCGTCCAGAAGTGCGGTGCCGCCCCTCCGTACGGTGACCCCGCTCAGGTCCAGAACACGCTCGTCCATCTTCCTCCTTCACCTCGTCCGCGTCCCGCACCGGTGCACGGGCCGACCTACCCTGAAGCAATGCATCTCACGTCCGCACCACTCGTCGCCTGGGGCAACGCATGGCTGGCGGGGCACACCGGCCTCGACGAGGCCGTCGACTCCGTCGAACGCATCGGCGGCCCCGGCATGATCGGGACAGTACCGGTCCCCGGCCTGCCCTTCGACAGCGGCGTACCGCTGCGGACCGCTCTGGTACGGCTTCGTGGCCTGGGACTGTCCGCCTTCCGGCTCGCCCTGCCCGCCGAGGGCGACCCTCTCGGGCTCGTCGGCCCCGCGGAGCTCAACCGGGCCGCGCTGGAGGCCCGGGAAGGGGTACTGCTGCGGCTCGCCGACCGCCAGGTCGGCCTGGTGCCCTCCGCCGACCGGCGCGGGTCGTCCTACGCGGGCGTCGCGTGGACCCCCTATCCGGCGAATGACACGCCTCCGCAGGTCCCCGGCCTGGCGGAGGCCGAGCAGGCACTCAGGCTGACCCTCGTGGAGACCGCGGAACTGCTGGAAGGGGTCGACGACATCACCGCCTTCCCCGCGGACGTGCGCGAGCGGCTCGCCCGCTCTCCCGGCCCCTCCCTGGCCCCCGGCTACCCACCGCGCGCACTGCGGGTGGCCGACCAGGCCGTCCGGCTGGCCCGGATCGTGGAGACGGCCGACCCGAGGTCGGGACGCGGAATGAGCGCCCACCAGGCGGGGACCCGCGGGGAGGCGCTGCGCCGCCTGGACTCCGCCGTGCGCAGGGCGCTCGTGGCGGCCCACGCCGCCCTGGAGCGCTGACCGGGGTTGCCGTTCCCGCGCCGGAGGACGACCCTGGAAGGGAGTACCTCTCCCCGAGGCGACAGGCTCCGGGGCGGGTCTCAGGGTAGGACCAGGGCTGTCACCTGATCCGCCGGAAGGAGGCAAGAGCCGATACTTGGTGTACGGCCGACAACGGCCCCGTGGAACAGGACGAGGAGATCCGTCATCATGCAGCCCGAGCACATCCGAGCCTCCGACGCGGAGCGTGACAAGGTTGCCGAACGGCTCCGGGAGGCGCTGGCGGAGGGGCGGCTCACTCCCGTGGAGCACGAGGAGCGCCTGGACACCCTGTACAGGGCCAAGACCATCGGCGAGCTGGCTCCGATCGTCTCCGACCTTCCTGAGCCCGGTTACGACTACACGAGTGCGGGATCGCAGCCGGCGGGGACCGACGGCATGCAGCTCCTCGGCCAGGAGGCCCGCGACCTCGCGGGGCAGAGCAAGGGCTCGGAGAACCTCGTGGCCGTGTTCGGCGGCTGCGAGCGCAAGGGCCGCTGGCTCGTCGAGCCCCGGACCAACGCCTCCGTGCTGTGCGGCGCCATCGAGCTGGACCTGCGCGAGGCGGTGCTCAGTCAGCGCGACGTCACCATTCAGCTCGCCGTCATCCTCGGTGCCGTGGACATCGTCGTTCCCCACGGCGTCAGGGTGATCAACAACACGTCGGCGATTCTCGGTGCGGCCGAGCTCGGTGGCACCGACCAGGTGACGGATGTGAACGCCCCGGTCATCCGACTGACTGGTACATGCATGCTCGGAGCCGTTTCCGTCAAGGCGAAGAAGCCGCGCAGGCACAAGAAGTCCAAGTAGGTCCAGGACTCCACCCGGCGCACCGGCCGGACGGAGAAGGAGGCCGGTCAGCCGGGCAGCCCCGGCGGCGGAGTACCGTGGACAGCGCCATGAATGATGAAACCACGTTGTTGGTGACGGTGACCGGCCGCGATCGTCCCGGCATCAGCGCGCGTCTCCTGAGCACTCTCTCCGTCTTCCCCGTGACCATCGTCGACCTCGAGCAGGTGGTACTGGCGGGACGCCTCGTCCTGGGTGCCGTCCTCGACGTGGACGAGCGCGTCGCACCGGGTGTGAGCCGCCGCCGTGTCTTCGAGGAGGTCCGCAGCGCGCTCGGCAAGACCGCGATCGACCTCGACATGGAGGTCGACTACGACAGCGGCGACGGCCGCGACCGGGTCAGCGAGTCCTCCGCGTCCGAGCGGCTCCACGTGACCGTCCTCGCCGACCCCCTGCGACCGGGCGCCTTCGCGGCCATCACCTCGTGCGTCGCGCGTGCCGGCGCCAACATCGACCGGATCGACCGCCTCTCCAGCTACCCGGTGACCTCGGTGGAGATGGAGATCTCCGGCGCCGCCGGGAACCCGGCCCAGCTCGCGCAGCTGCGCGCCGAACTGGCCATGGAAGCCTCCACCCAGGGTGTGGACGTCGCCGTCCAGCCGAGCGGCCTCCACCGCCGGGCCAAGCACCTCATCGTCATGGACGTGGACTCCACGCTCATCCAGGGGGAGGTCATCGAGCTCCTCGCCGCCCACGCCGGCTGCGAGGAGGAGGTCGCCCGCGTCACCGAGGAGGCGATGCGGGGCGAGATCGACTTCGAGGAGTCCCTGCGCAAGCGTGTGTCCCTCCTGCGTGGGCTGGACGCCTCGGCCATCGAGAAGGTGTGCCAGGAGATCCGTCTGACCCCGGGCGCCCGCACCCTCATCCGCACCCTGAAGCGGCTGGGGTACGAGTGCGGCATCGTCAGCGGCGGCTTCACCCAGATCACCGATGTGCTGGTGGAGAAGCTGGGCCTGGACTACGCCGCGGCCAACACGCTGGAGGTCGTCGACGGCCGTCTCACAGGCGGCCTCGTCGGCCCCGTGATCGACCGCAAGGGCAAGGCCACGACGCTGGAGCGCTTCGCCGCGGAGGCCGGCGTCCCCCTGGAGCAGACCGTGGCCGTCGGCGACGGAGCCAACGACCTGGACATGCTCCAGACGGCGGGCCTGGGTGTCGCCTTCAACGCCAAGCCGGTGGTCCGCCAGCAGGCGGACACGTCGGTGAACGTGCCGTACCTGGACACGATCGCCTTCATCCTGGGCATCACCCGCGAGGAGATCGAGGCGGCCGACCTCCACGCCCACGCCGAACCGGCATCGATGGGCGTGACGGAGCTTCTGTGACCGCTCGGCAAGGGCGGGAAGCCCCGCCCTTGCCGAGCCGGGGCGACCCCGCCCCTCCGCCGGTCCCCGGGCAACAAACAACCCCCAGCCAACAAAAAAAGGGGGGCCCGCCAGGACCCCCCACACACCACACACAAAAAAAGAGGGGCCGCCCGCAAAGACGACCCCCCTCAAGAAAAACCGTGGCAGCAACCTACTCTCCCACCCCACCACAGGGCAGTACCATCAGCGCAAGGAGACTTAACGACCGGGTTCGGAATGAGACCGGGTGTGACCCTCCCACCATAACCACCACGGAAACCTCACACCCACACCACCAACCAGACACCACTCCGGCCGGCACCGTGGGAAGCATTCCCTAGTGAACAAGCATGCGCGAACATCCAATTATCTGCAGCGGACAAGCCCTCGACCTATTAGTACCGGTCAGCTCCACCCCTC
>NZ_JACHJO010000002.1:0-180574 GCF_014203695.1 Nocardiopsis algeriensis
GCGGAGATCACCAAGGTGCATGCCGACAACTACGGCGTCTACGGTGTGCGCAAGGTCCATGCCGAACTCAACCGGCAGGGCCACCGGGTGGCCCGCTGCACCGTGCAGCGGCTGATGAAACGAGCTGGGCTGCGCGGCATCAGCCGCACCAAGGGGCCGTGCACCACCGTGCCGGCACCGGCCCCGGACATGCGCCCGGACCTGGTGGAGCGCTCCTTCACCGCCATGGCCCCCGACCAGTTGTGGGTGGCCGACATCACCTATGTGCGCACCTTCGCCGGGTGGGTCTACGCCGCCTTCGTCATCGACGTGTTCTCCCGCCGTGTGGTGGGCTGGCAGGTGTCGAAGTCACTGCGCACCGACTTGGCTCTGGACGCACTGGAGATGGGCCTGTGGAGCCGCGAGCACGCCGGCCGCAGCGTCGACGGGCTCATCCACCACTCCGACCGCGGCGTGCAGTACGTCGCGGTGCGCTACACCCAACGGTTGGCCCAGGCCGGCGCGGTGGCCTCGGTCGGTTCCACCGGTGACTCCTACGACAATGCTCTGGCCGAGGCGTTCCACTCACTGTTCAAGGCCGAGCTGGTGCGCAACCGCGGGCCGTGGAAGGACATCGACGACCTCGAGTTGGCGGTGGCCGAGTACATCGACTGGTTCAACCACCGCCGTCTGCACGGCGAGATCGGCCTGGTCCCGCCAGCGGAGTTCGAAGCCGACTTCTACCAGCACAATCCCGCATCGGCACCCGCCGATGCGTTGGTTCCAAGCCTCTAAAAAACCCGGCACGAAACAAGTGAAGCCTCACCCGCTATCACGCACCAACTCGTAAGGCGATACGGTCCTGGCGCCGCCAGGCGTAGACGGTCTCGGTACTGATGTCCAGATCGTGTGCCATATCGGCGACGCTGCGCCCTGCTTCGACCGAGTCCAAGACCTTGCGGCGGAACTCGGCCGGGTATCCACGATGTCCCACGATGCCCTCCTTCAAGGGGCACGTGGTCCCAGGATCCAGAAAAACCGACTCCAAAAAACGCAGGACACACCATGTCTGCGTGCGCGGCCCTCAGGCCTGGGTGGCGCCCTCGTGGACGATACGGCGATGGAAGAAGGCGAGGGTGGCCAGGACGAAAATGAGGGCGACTCCTGCGACACCAGCGGCCATGAACGGTTCGGTCCCGGTGGTACCGGTCACCTCGGGCGAGAAGGTCTGGGGGTTTTGCAGCAGGGCGAGCCGGTTCAGGGTCCACCAGGTGGCCCAGCCGACGAAGCCGGCCATGACACAGGCCTCAGCCAGAAGCATCCCGCGGTGGGCGGCTGTGAACGTCCACCCATTGATGTGCCGGGCGAAGATTTGCTGGGCGCGGGTACGCACGTAGATCAGGCAGGCAGCGAGGCCGGTCAGTGCCACGACCACGCCGAGGGCGGCCAGGTTGGCGGTACGGATGCGCACCTCGGACAGGAGCCGGTCGTGTTGGTCGGCAGCGGCGAGCGCAACGGGCTGCAGCCCGTTGACGTAGGACGACAGTGGTTCTTGAGCAATGGCTGTCTCCACGTCGGTGGGGTCCGGGAACAACAGGTACCCCTGAGAGGCGAGGTGGGCATAGCGGGGCGCAGGCATCATGCCGTTGGGGATCACGACGATGACGGCATCGGTGAGCAAGGGCGTGGCTGTGAGAGTGGCCTGTTCGGTCCGACCGTAGGTGAACACCTGTTGCCCGCCGGCCAGCGCGAGGACCTCGATGTCGACGGGCTCGTCGTCTCTCATCTCGAAGTCCAGCCATGCCTCCACGCCCTCAAGCAGGGTAGGGGCGAGATCGGCGTGTGACTCGGGGATGAGAATGCGCACGCTCTCACCAGGGCCGTAGCGCTCCCCGTCCGGGGAGAGGAGTTCCTGATGTCGCAGGTAGGTGTCATTGACCAGCAGTGCTTCGAAGTCCGGATAGGGGGAGCCGGGCGGCACGTAGTAGTCGGCCTGCCCAGGGCGCACCAGGATCGTGTCTCCGTCTGTGTCGGTCTCGCGCAGCCACGGTCCGATGTCCGTCTCGAAGGCCTCCTCCATCTCCTCTGCCCGGACGCTGCCGAGGAACGTGATCTGGGAGGTGTCGTCCGCCTCGACGAAGTGGTCGAAGCCTTCCTGGGAAACCCGCACTTCTCGGGCGGAGCCCGCTAGAGCGCCGATCGCGCCGAAAGCCAGGACCAGCACGGTGATCCGGACGGTGTAGGTGGCCAGGACCGTCGAGCGGACCGGGAGCTTGCCCTTGAGTGTGCCAAGCACGTCGGACAGGTGCAGCATCCCGAGAGCGAGCGCGTGTGCGCCCACCGCGGCCGCAGTGAGACCGGCGACCACGTATCCGGTGAGGGCTGCGAACTCCCGGAGCTGCGCCCAGCCGTTGTAGAGGCCGAGAAGGGTGAGTGCGAGCACGGTGGTGACGAGAGCTGCGACCACCCATACACACGCGATCCGGAACAGATCGCTACCGAGGATGCGCAGGTAAGAGTGGCCGTTGAGCCGCATCACACCGTAGGCCTTGGCGTTCAACAACACACCGGAGCCAACGACGACGACAATGCACAGCGCGGTGGTCACCAGTGCGTTGAAGAGGTCACCTTCCAAGAGGTAGTCCTCCCGGTGGAGTACCCGTTCATCGTCACGGTGGGCGAAGTCGCCAACCAGGCCGACGTCGGAGAGCGCGTCTTGGACAGCATGCGCGTCCTCCTCTTCGCCAAAGACCATGTAGTAACCACGAGGATCAGCGAGGGAGAGTTCGGAGAAATCGTGCACCTCGGTGCGCATGGCCGGGCTGAAGTCGGGGTACCCGCTCTCTGCCCATTCGGCACCCGGACCGGACGAATCTCCAGCGGCGATGTAGAAGTGACGCAGATTTCCCGGATCCCGGAGGTCAGGGATGTTGAGCACGACCGTACTTCTCGTGCTTTCAGCCGCTCTTTGAACTGCAGCAGCGACCTCCGCCGAAGTGGATATGTTGCTGTTTTCCCTGATCCATAAGAGATGTGGGTTTCCGGCAGCCACATCTCGATCGGCAAGGCTCATTGCAAGGAATGCCAGAATGATGGACATCAAGACAGAGATGATGTGACCGAAGGCGATATTGCGGTGTAGCACGGGTCTCGTTCAAAGTGGTTCCACGGCGGCCCGCCGACCAGAGGGACGAATGGCGGGCCCTGTCTGCTTCAGCGCGTCAACAGCTGTTTCTCCAGTACGACTTGTCATCCGCGTTTCATCGTCTTCTTCATAAGAGGCCCCCTGACTGACCTGTGGGGAATTCACAGGGGTTTTCCCTTAAAGACTCGAACCATGAGTGAAGCTACCAGAACTACGAGCAGCCCACCTGACCCAAACAGCTCAGAACTTCACCATTAAGCGCCTTCTCACATGTCTAACCTGCACACTTTCACTACGTGAGTTTTTCGTGGCCGGATCCGGCCACATAGAAAACAGCAGGTCAGAAGTAATGCAACCAGGAGATACTTTTGATCCGATGGCCGACTGATCCCCCCACGGCCAAGGCCCCGAAGTCCTCGCGCCCTGCCGAGGAACGCACGAAAGCGGACTTGGACAGATCGCGGGGACGGACCGAGCTTTGACATGCAACAACGGGCACGGCCCTGAAGCCTCATGGAGTTGCCGGAAAACCACTTTCCATAAGGGCACACGCCCGTTGCGTCATCCTCCCGCGCCCATGCTTCTCCTCAGCCCCACCCGCGCAACCACCCACCCCCACCAATGCGCCCATCCCGGCCTGAGGGACCCTGTCCACCGCCAACGGCCCATGCGGTCCACGCGGCCGCCGCTACAGCCTGCCCGCCTTGTGCGTGTGCGCCCTGACCAGCGCCGACCACGCCACCACCTGCGCCATCATCGAGCGGACCCGCAACGTACCCGAGCACGTCCTCCCGGGTTTGGGCCTGCCCGTATGCCCTTTCACCCGACACATCAACGTCCCCGACGAGCACACCCTGCACAACCTCCTCACCCGCCTGGCCCCCGCCCGAGGAGTCCCGTCATATCGCCTACGCCGCCGGCGGCAAGGCTCAGCGCGACGGTCAGGTGCATCTGCTTGTGCGGATCGATGCCCAGTGTCACCATGGTGGTGTCCTGTCCTTGTCTTTTGGTGGAGGGACGGGACTGCTGCCAGGGCTCTGCCGTGGGGGACAGATCTACTGTGAATTATGGGATGCACAGGCTTCTATCAGGTCACTCTCACAGGCAGGGCCCTGGTGTGCGAGCGCTGGTGGACACGTCACGAGAAAGCCATCTCGGACAGATCTTGTAGGAGTCACCCCAGCGTCGCGATCGGGGAGAGCTCCCGTCGAAACCCTCCCTGACACCACCATGGTGGACCAGTAGATCTTGCACCTGCGGTCAACTTCACCCTGCCCCGCTGCTGCCCTATCACCGGCCAAAGTGACCGCAAGTACAAGATCACCGGAAGAAAAGCCGCTGGCCGGGGTGGGGTCGACTGGAAACTTTCGGCCACTCCTGCGCCTGCACCCACTCCTGCGCCCACATCCGCGCCCGTGTCCGCACCTGCTCCTTGCTCCGCTCGGGGACGCCGCCACCGAGGGAAACAAGGGCGGAGGCCGGCGCGGACTGCCCATGGCCCGGGTGCGCGAGGAGGCTGCGCAGGGTGTGCTCGTCGAGCGTGTGGCCTTATGGACAGTGGTTTCTCGACAATTCCATGTTCCTTCAGGCTCGTGCCGGTTTCTGCATGCCAAAGCTCGGTTCTATCCCCGCAACCCGGTCAGCTCCGGCTTTCGTGTGTTCCTCGGCAGAACGCGAGAGCTTCGGGGCCCTGAAGGTCACCGGATGTCAGGCAGAACCTGCTGCCGAGCAAGAGTCAGCCTGCGTTGTCCTCGATCCACCTCGAGGACGACCACCGAGAGCTCCTCACCCACCCGGACCACCTCCTCCGGGGTTTCCACCGGCGCTTCCGTCGGTTCTCGCAGATGCACCAAGCCCTCAACACCATCGGCCACCTCGACGAAGACACCGAACGGCACGAGCTTGGTGACGCGCCCACACAGCACCTGCCCCTCTCGGGCAGTGTCGGCGAACACCTGGAACGGGTCGGGCTGCATCGCTTTCAGCGACAACCGGGCCTCTCCGTTCGATGTGTCGAACCTGAGGAACTCGCATGAGACACGCTGACCGACTTGAACGATGTCCGAAGCCGCATCGAAGCGGTGCCAGGACAACGCGGCATAGGAGATGAACCCGACGCCGGGGAAAGCAGGGTGGCCGGGCCCCTCGTCCAACCTCACGAACACGCCGAACGACTCGATCGACGCGATCACGCCGGACACGATCTCGCCGTAGCGAAGCCCTTTGAGGAACGCCCACAGCTGTGGGTTCTCCGTGGCAGCCATCGACATCCGGACTCGGCCCGCCTCCCTGTCGACGGCGATCACCTCCGCCGTGACACGCTGGCCGACCTCCACTTCCCTGTTCGTGCGCGCGAACCGGGTCCAGGAGACGTCCAACGGTCCGACCACCCCCAGTGGTCGTCCAGGAAAGCCGTCCAGGGCCACTACCACGTCACCGTCACGGGTCACCTTGGTGACGGTCCCGCTGCAATGCTCGCCGCGACGGACCGTTGCCAAGAAATCTTGAGCAGCCTGACCATCCGATGTTTCGTCCATGACGCTTCAGCCTGTCAGAAGAAAGCCCGAACGGCTCTGCCGATGCGTTTCGCACCGCAGCCGCGCCCGAGTCATAGTGGATGAGTCCGGAAGCAATCCGCTCCGCATCCAACGCACTGCGGCAACGTCCTGCCACTTGTGGGCGCAGGACCCTGGTCAGGCGAGTGAGGATCTCATGGGAGTCGACCGTGAAGATGCCGCGTCCGGCCTGGGAGAGCCACGGTTCCGAGTGGCCGAGGAGGCCTGCCGGCACGCTTTGGGAGTAACTGCGGCGTCGGCGGGCGTGTGTGATCGTCCGGCCTCGGGTGGCGGGGGCCACGGCGTGCCTTTCGGTCAGAGGCTGTTCACGGTGTCGATGACCTGCTGCCAGGAGGGCAGACGTTTCTCGTAGGGGGCGTGAGGGTCGTGCAGGACGGTGACCGCGTCCATGGAGCGCAGGGTGTCCAGGGAGCGGGTGAACGCCGGGTGGGACGCCAGTTGGGGCTTGCAGTGGGGCACCACAACGGTGGGCACGCCGTATCCGGCCATCTCGCACAGCAGGGCGATCGCGAAGTTGTCGGCCAGGCCCTGGGCGAACTTGTTGGTGGAGTTGAAGGTCAGCGGGCAGGCCAGCACCGCGTCAGCGGGCGGTAGGGGCTTGCCCTGGCCAGGCCTGCGGAATGTCACCCGGACCGGGTCGCCGGTGACCTCTTCCAGGCGGGCGGGGTCGTGGAAGTCCGTGCCGGTGGGGGTGGACAGCACCGTCACCCGCCAGTCATGACCTTGGAAGGCCTGAACGAGTTCGACCACCCCCTCCGGCGCGGGGGCTCCGGACAGCACCAGGTACAGGGTTCGCGGCATGGCCCGAGTGTAGAGCCGAGCCGCCGAGCGAACCCGGGATTCAACCGTCTCGAACGAAGAACGCGGCAGATGTCAGCCGCCCGAGTCCCGAGAGGCGGTTTCGGCACTCCATTCACATCTTCCCTGACCAGGGCTCACACTCAAGTGTTCTGGCCGGAACCGGCAACAGGAGCAATCCCATAGCTCATCTTAGCTAGTGTGCCGTCATGACGTTCGACAGCTAACCGACACCTGCGGCAGATGTCCGTCGTTGAGGAGGAGATATTGGAGTCGATTCCGGGCTCATCAGGGGCAAGAAACCAGGATGACACCCCGTCGCTCATCCTCAACTATCCAACAGCAATGCACTTCCCGGCTATGCCGTCACCTGAACAGATCGTCTTCACCTACGACCCTGACGAATTCGAGAGGTTCGTCGAGGAGTGGGTTCCTGCGCTGGACAGTCTGTACGTCCGGGTAGAGCGCCAGGGAGGCGCGGGTGACCACGGCATCGACGTAGCGGGCTTCCTCACTCACCAGGGCTTAGAAGGCCCTTGGCACAACTACCAGTGCAAACGTTACAAGAGAACGCTGGCTCTGAGCACCGCCACGGGTGAGATGCGGAAAATGTTCGCGGGCGTCGTCACCGGTGAGTTCGTCATACCAGAGAAGTACACCTTCGTCGCTCCTTCGATCGGCCCCAGCCTGCAACAGGCCCTGCAACGCCCGGTCGCTACCCGGAAGGACTTCGTAGAAGAGCTGCGCGATACCACAGACAAGGTCATCACCGACCTGGGCCCGCGATTGAGGCGTGAGGTCGAGGAGTTGGCGGCGAACACGTCATTCGAGATCTTCCGAACCGTCAACATGAAAGAGATGCTCGAGCAGCACAAGACCACTAGCGCCTGGGCGAAGCGGTTCCCGCCACAGTCTCCACCCCGCCCGACCATCATGGAACCACCCGAGAGGCCGGAGCCGAGTGAGGCCCGCTACATACAGCAGTTAGTCCAGGTATATGCCGAGCGTTGGCCCGATCACACCAGCACCCTCGACCAGATCGCACAGCATCACAAGGCTGGTCCTCACCTACGCCACCAGCGTGAAGCATTCTTCAGTGCCGAGTCTCTACGCCGCTTCGGAGAGGAGGCTTATCCCGAAGGTCATTTCGAGGCCATCGTCAAGGACATCTACGACGCCGTGATCGACGTGGCGAGAGACGATCACCCGACGGGGTGGAAGCGTCTAAGTGCCGTCATCTCGGAGGCGCACAGTGTTGGGCTGACTCAGACAGTTTTCGCTCAGCATGTGAGACCTCTGGATCGCCGCGGGGTATGCCATCACCTGGCGAACGAGGACGAGCTCACATGGTGTGAGGAAGAAGGCTCATGAAGCCGCTGAACGGGCCCCTGGAAATCGGCGTGCGGGCGCTAGTGCTGCTCTCAGAGAGCCACCCCGATGCCCTGGACCTTGCCGAGATCGCACTCCTGGACTATGCCATGCTACACAGCGCAGAGTTTGACGGGCCGCCTAGCTTGCACCCGGATCTACCTGCTCGCACAGGAGAGCTCGCTTTGAAGCGCACAATTTTCGAACAGGCACTTCTGGTCCTAATCCGCGCCGGTCTTGCTGAACTCGAAACTGGCGACAGGACTGGTTTGGTTTACCGGGCTACTGAACGTGGTCCGGCTTTTGTTGACATCCTCAGAGCTCCGTACGTCCTACAGCTCCGCGAACGCGCGAAGTGGGCCGTCCACGAATGGGCTCCGAACACTAACGTACGTGTCGCCACTCACGCCTTGCTCACAACTCATCCTGCCTCCATGAACAAACACCCGTCGGAGGGCCATCGTGAATAGTCTCCAACTGGTCCACCTCACCTACGCCGGACCGGGCAAGCCGTCAGCACAAATCGTCTTCGGGCCCGAGCTGACTACGATTTACGGCGCCTCCGACACCGGGAAGACCTTCATCGTCAGGTCTATCGAGTACATGCTCGGCGGAGCCAAGCTGGAGATGGTTCCTGAGACCGAGGGGTACACCCAGATCCTCCTCGGCCTGCTGCTGCCCGACGGCAGCCCGCTGACCCTCGTCCGGCGTCCCGGCACTAACTCCACACATTTGCATCGCGAGGACATTCGCAGTCTGATCCAACGGCCACCTGACGCCATCGTGAACTCGGTGCATAACGCGCGCAGTAAGAACAGCCTCTCAGTCCATCTGATGCGCGCCATGGGTTTAGACGAGGTTCTCATCCGCAAAAACGAAGCTGGCGG
Organism: Nocardiopsis algeriensis; assembly: GCF_014203695.1. GTDB lineage: Bacteria > Actinomycetota > Actinomycetes > Streptosporangiales > Streptosporangiaceae > Nocardiopsis > Nocardiopsis algeriensis. Next base: position 8,754 of record NZ_JACHJO010000002.1, read on the forward strand.
CACCCGTTCCCTCACGCTGACCGATCTGGTGCACCTGTCCGTGGTTAATGAGGATCGCATGATCGCCATGCCCTCACCGGTCTTACGCACTGGCACCGCTACCACAAGGACCGCGGAGACGTCGGTCATGCGGTTCCTGCTAACCGGGGAGGGAGACTCTCCCACCGACGCTGGTCCGAATGCGGGGCAGCGGCGTGTAAATAAGGGACAGATCAACCTTTTGGACCAGCTTGTGATCGATCTATCCCAGAAACTTGAATCGGACGAGACCGAATGCGAGCTCAAGGACCGCCTGATGCGGATTAAAACCGCGATTAACACACAGAGCAGCGCTCTTCGCATAGCCGACGACGGTCACCGGGAAGCGATACGCAAGCGTATGACGCACGCCCGCAAACTTGCTGAGTTAGACGAGCGATTGGCCGAGGTTAGCGATTTGCTGGGACGCTTCAGTCTGTTAGAAAACCAGTACCGCTCCGATCTCGAGCGTCTAGTGATGATCAACGAGGCTGGCAGTATCCTCGGCTACTTCCGCGTTGGCACTTGCGTCTTTTGCGGAGCAAAACCTGAGCACCAGCATCCCGGTCACAACCAGCATGAGACCACTCAACTCCACATTGCGGTTCAGGCGGAAGCCGAGAAGACGACTGGCCTGCTCACTGATCTCCTGCCGACTATCGCAGACCTCGCCAGCGAGCAGGAAGAAGTCGCCCAGTCTTGGCAGACCACCAAAGACGACCTGGAGGCGCTGGACGAACTCATCACCGAAGCCGAGAGCCAGCTGGTACCGCTCAGAGAGGGGCTTCAAGAACTACTAGATGCACGATCTGCAGTTGAGCGAGGGCTGGAACTGCATGCGCGGATCGCAGAGCTTGAGGACAAACGCTCTCGCATCGATGGAGAGGGGGCGGTGCCTGCTACCCGACCTGCGGAGTACATCGGTGCTTCGGTCGTCAACGACTTCGACTCAGTTCTCCAACGCACCCTGAGCAATTGGGAAGTACCAGGGGTCGACAACGCCGGGTATGACCAATACAATGCCGAGGTCTGGGCCGGGGGCCGCACGCGCGCTAGCCGTGGCAAGGGTGTGCGATCCGTATTGCATTCAGCTTTCACCACCTCGCTAGCCCGCCACTGCATCGAACGAGACCTCCCCCATCTCGGCTTCGTGATTTTAGATTCCCCTGTGGTCACCTATCGCCAGCCGTTGAAAAGCACCCCGGAGGACCCCGACATACCCGACGTGCGAATCACATCCACCGTCGTGGAGCGCTTCTATGAGGACATGCTTGCCTTCCCCGGACAGGCCGTGATCATCGAGAACGGCGATCCGCCCCTCGGTGTCCTTTCTGAGGCCACCACCTACAGTTTCACCGCTGCCGACGGCCGCCCAGGATTTCTCCCGTGAGGCCTGTCGATGTTTTGTGCTGGAATGGTCCTATAGATGTCGAGCAACACTTCAACATGCGCGAGCCTGAATTCCTACTGACAGAAGCCACTTTCTTGTTCCGCCAGAGAAACCAAACCGAACTCTCCATGCCACCATGCGAGGCATCACTGAGCCACTCCGCAACACACATCCCGTAATTGGCATCCGAAGTGGGGCACTCACCTCTGGAGCGCTTAGGGCGTATTCTGTGGATCTTGAGTCTCGGGTCTGTGGCTCTCAACGCCGGTGTACAACCGTTATATGAAACGCAGATTCGAGCTCACTGACCAAGAGTGGAATTTGGTCCGCCCCCTGCTAATCCCATGAAGCCTCAGCACAGAGGCTGCTGGCGTGATCACAGCCAGGTAAGGTGCCCCGAGGTTTCCGGGCAGGGACCAAATAACATGGACCCGTAAGGAAACGGGGAAAATATGGCCAGGCAAAGCAAGTGCTCACCAGAGTTCCACGAGGAAGCGGTCCATGGTAATCGAGATACAGAAGCCGATCGCCCAGGTCGCGAAAGACCTCGGCATCAACTCCGAAACACTCCGCAATTGGGTTCGGCGGCACAAGCGGGACCACCCGCGCGGTCCGGGACCTACCCGAACGGGCCCTGCTGTTCTTCAGGATCGGTTACGAACCCGAACCATCGGGAACTTGAACGAGCCCTGTCAGTAGGTCAGTCTGACCAACCAGTCTCAGGCAACCAGCGACCGCGGTCGCGCGACCCGTTCAAGAGCGGGTTCATGCAAGCCCCCACGTGCTCGAGTGCAGCCTCCATAGTGTGAAGTGCCGTGTCGATCTTGGTCTTGCGAGCATATGACCTGTAACCGATTGGCCACTGTGGCCCTGGCGGCACCATCTGCTCAGGTAGTCGCATCCCTCGGCGCTTGCTCTCCGATTGCAACGACCGAGAGATGGGTTCGGCCTCAAGCTCGCATGTAGACACGATGAGTGCCAGGTCTACCAGGTCGCGGTACCGCGACGAGGTACTCTGCAGATCACCGTAGAGCTCGTACATTGCGCAAACCTTGTCCGCCACCTGGTCCGCCAGGGGGTACACCACAATTTCGGGAAGCTTGGCCAGTCCGGGGATTTCAACGACGGGTGCGGGTTGGATCCGCTCAGGCGCAGCCAGCAGGTGCAGCTCGCGCGCAAGATCGATGGGGAAGCCGCTGTATTTGGCACCGATATAGGCGGTGACGCTGATCTCGACAACTGGATTCGTGCGGCTATAAGAGATCCCGTCCTCGATCACAAACGTGAGATGATCACCCTCACGCGGAGCTGTGAGCGCTCGTAGCTCAGCGACCGCCGCATCTGGTGACAGATCCCCAAGATGAAGTAGATCTAGGTCCTTGGAGAAACGCGCCTCAGCAAGCCGCATCAGCAGGCTCGCGCCGCCCTTGAGTACCCAATGGCCATGGGGCTCAGAAAAGATCAGCGCGAGGAACCGCTGGAACAGGAACTCTCGTCGTAGCTGCTCGAGCAACCGACCGCGAGTTTTGGCCTCACTCTTCAGCCGATCCTCGAGCGCCCTGCGGAACGCGTTCGTCGTGACGTACTGCGGCGACCCATTGACCATGCTTTCTTACTATCCATCCTCGGTAGCGCGCGGCTCGACCTCAGGCAGCGGGGTCCCAGGAGCCCGAACGGCCTCACTGACGGTACGGGCGAGCCGGGATACTTCGGCCACCTCCGCGTACTGCTTCGCGAGACACTGCATACCTGGGGACTCCAGGTGGCGCGCGAGCTCGGCCATGGCCTTCATCGCTGGTGAATTCGCGACCTGCTCGCTGATCCGGGCATCCGATGTGATCGCACGCTGAATGGAGGCGATCTGTTCACTGAGCTGCTGCAGTTGCATCTGCTCGTCTGAATGCCACCGAACCCGAGACTCGTCAACGTTGTCGAGCGCCCGAGCCCTCGTGAGCTCGACCGCGCGCTCGATCGGTTCAGAGATGCCGGACTCCTGGAGAAGACGAGAGAGAAGAGCCTTGCCATCGCCCATCCGCGCGCCGTAGTGGTGGGCGTAGTGCCGGAGCACGTCAATGAGCTGCTGGTCGTCGACCTGCTGTCGAGTGAGCGCATCACGCACAACACTGGCGAGGTGGCCGCCATCGACACGCGCAGCTGCAAGGTCGGCCACCGTTCGGACAACCGATGTCACCGGAAGCCCATCGATCGCTATCCACTCTTCCTTTCTGACCTGGCCACGGTGAATGCGAATGTCGGGCCGCCGTGTCTGCTTGCGCTCTCCGCTGGTGAATTCGTACTGATCTGCTTCCAGGTCCCCGAGCTCGTGGATCGCTGCCGCAGATCGGTGTGACACCACGGCTGGCGCATCGTCAAGAAGACGTTCTCTGGCCCGGCGGGCAGGGTTGAGGGCAAGCCAGGCCGCACGGAGGCCGTCAAGCGGCGAGGGTGGAGCCCCCGTCACGCGGTAGACGCCGTGCATCATGCGCTCGAGGGCACCCTGGTTGGCGAGTCGTGCGACCGCTTGAGGAGACACACCCAGGGAACGGGCCTGCGCAGTCGTCACAAGGCCCCACTGCTCGGCCGCAAGGTCAGCAAGATCGAGGGCAGCAGACATCTTTCCTCCTCCCAGGTGCTGCAATACTACATCACAGCCTTACTTTTGCAGCAGCAAAGAGGATAGATGGGTTAGGCGTACAGACTTACACAGTGCGTGACTCGCGTGGGCATCGACCGGTGACAAGTACAGCCAAAGGCAGTCAGGACCGGCATCACATGTGTTGCCGTACAACTCTGCTCAACGAGAACGACCTCACGTTCAAAACCTGGACCGGGAGGTCTTTGGTCCGACGGCCCCGAATTCGAAGCTGCCGAGCGCGCCGCAAAACCTCAGCAGAGAGGACGCGCCAGGAACTGGAACGAAGCCCTCACCACACTCCAAGCCCCAGACGTTCCCCGGCTCCTCCCCGGTGCAAGGTCTGGCTTTTCCCGACCGGAGCTGGCACACCTCGATCGGGCAGGCGAACAGCACAGCCCGGATCAGCGAGGGACGCAGATCCGGGCTGCTGCCGCCCAGATATCAGTCCTTCACCGCGGCAGGGTCCATTCGTGCCAGAAGCATCGACAGCCCTTCCCTCGTGCCGGTGTGCGGCTCCTCGGACTCGGCCAGGCGGAGCACGGACACCGCCTCCGCCGACAGGGAGACGTCCGGCCACGCTTCCAGTGCGGCGACCGCTGCCGAACGGGCCCCGATGCAGCGGTTGCGCAGACCCGCGCGGATGAGCGGCCAGCCCGATCCCGGAGCATGGACCAGGCCCCGCAGGACGCTCTCCAAGGCCAGATCGTTCTCGTAACCGGGCCCCACCGACGACACCTCGGAAGGCCCCGTCGACAACTCGTCGACCGGTAACACAGCGCCGGCCAGTTCCACGAGCTCGTTCACCCGCTCAGGGCCTGCCCAGCGGAAGGCCCGGTACCAGGAGAGGAAGTCCTGGGGCACGGTGCTCAGGCGTCGGAGGACGGCGTCGAACGGACGCATTCCCAAGCGGTCTGCTGCTGCCAACGCGACATGGAAATCCTTGTCCTCAGGATCGTCCAGGTGCGCATGGACCTGTGCCTTCCATTCGGGACGCTCGAGTACCCGTTCGAACCGTCGGCCGAGCTCGACGACCTCGCCGGCCGGAACCCCCAGCCTGTCAGGGCCGCCGAGCAGATGATTCCGAATGACCACCAGATCGCTGAAGCGTCCCAGTACAGCAGGCGCGTCGCTGATCAGCTCGGCGTAGCGTTCCAGGGCGGCGAACGCGTCCGGGTAGTCGGCCAGCCCTTCGGCCGGGCCGCCCTCGGACAGGATCATGGCGCTGAGGATGCCGCCCGCCCCGTCGAGCAGTGCGTCGTCCACCTCCCCCGGGGCTCCGCCACCGGCAAGGGCGTCCAGCAGCCTGCCGTTCACCGCGGCGAAATGGGCGAGGTATTCGTCCATGATCCCGCTGCGGAACCCCTCGCGCAGCAGCCAGGCCAGGATGGTGGGGTCGGTGGTGCCCTCCAACCGCTTCACCGCGTGGATGCGGCCCCATCCTGTGGCCCGTCGGGCGAGACGGAACAGATCCGGTTCTGGGTCGGGTACGGAGCGCCACAGCGCGACAGCCGCATAAAGGGTGAACTCGTCCAGTGTTCCGAGCAGGACGAAGAGCTCGCGTTCGCGTTCGTCTCCACACAGGCCCAGCAGCCCGAGCGCGATCTTGATCGCGTTGCGGTGGGTGCCGTTCTCAAGCACCCACCGGAAGAGCGTCCGCGCACGTCGACGGGGCACTTTGCGTGCGGCGAGTGGTTCGAGGAGATCGTCGACGACCGTCAGGGCGTCGGTATCGGCGAGCGCGTCGTGGAAACGCTGTGCAGCAGCGATGTCGGGAGGCCCCTCGACGGTTCGGGAGATGATCTCGGCCAGGGCGTCTGCCTGTTCCGTATCCGCGTTGACCCCGAAGTGGTGGATGCGGACCCCGTCGAGGACGACGCTGTGCACCATGTCGTTGGCCCAGCCGGGAGGATCATCGGGAAAGGGTCGACCATCATTGGGCCACGGGGGCTCGCCGTGCTCGGCGAAAAGGGAGGTGATGTGTTGAAAGAAAGTGGATCGTCCGTCGGCGGGGGCGCCGAGGGTCCACTCGAGGGCGCTCAAAGGCCCGGGCGGAGGCCGCCCTTCCGTGCAAGGTTCATCATCATGGCCGCAAGGATGGCGTATTCCGCTCTCAGGTGCAAGGCCGAATCAGCTGGTCTTCCACGACCGGCAACGCCGGCACTCAGCGATCGGGGAGCTGACACCCGTAGAGTTCGAGGACAAACAGCCGGGCACTGTGGCCTGAGGATCCAGAAACACGGCTCCATCAGACCCGGCACGAGACAGATACCGCTGACCGGGCACGGGACTGCGGAGCATCACCGCCGTCCCGTGGCCGGCAAGAACCTTGCGCGCTGCCGTCGGACGCCCTCAAGGCCGATGCGGGCCCCGTTCATGCTCTGCGGTCCCGTACCGAGGCACCCCGGGCGACATCGCCCGACTCCGGACTTCTCATCCGACGGTCGCAGGTCCGAGCATCGCGGTATGACACTGCCCTGCCCTCCCAGCGGTCGAGAGTGACAGCAGCAGCAAGATCACCGGGAGGAACACTCAGCAGAGGTCGTTGCGGGCGCTGTTGAGGAAGGTTTGCCACTCGGAGGCGGGGAAGACCAGCATGCCCAGATCGCGGTGCTTGGTGTCGCGCACCGCGGTCCCACCTACCAGGTCAGCCACCTCGACGCAGTCGGACGAGGTTCCGCTGTAGCTGGACTTGTGCCAGTTGGCTGCGTGCGGCCTCATAACCCCTCCTTCTCCAAGACCTTGGCAGTGCGCTCCAGAAACTCGACCGTTTGCGCAGGACGCCAGGCGTCCGCAAGGAGACGTTCGAACACGTCGGCGTGCCTGTCCAAAGCGTCTTGATTGTCCCAAAAAAGACTTGTGCCGTCAGCGACGGTAACCAGAACCGACAGCTCATCCAACGTGAGCAGGGTGAACTTGCCGATCTCCAGAGCTGCGTGAGCTCCTGCCTCGAAAGGCAGGACCTGGAGAGTCACGTTCCTCTGCTCCGCCAACTGGGTGAGGTGTCGGATCTGCTCGATCATCAGCCTAGAGCCTCCGACAATGGTGCGGATCGCTGCTTCGCTGACGATTGCCCAGAGATGCGCGCCGTTCTTCTGCCAAGCCGCTTGCCTGGTCAAACGGATCTTGACACCTGCGTCAACCTCCTCCGGCGGTGCACTGGGCATAGTGCCTCTGAACAGAGCCCGTACGTAGCCCTCGGTCTGCATGAGCCCGGGTATGAGAACGGGCTCGTAGGTGCGGATCCGGCGTGAGGCGCTCTCAAGTCCGATGTATGTGCCGTAGTCGTCAGCGACACCGCTGGACTGCCACCAGCCTGATGAGCGTGCTTCCCTACGCATGTGGAGAAGCCGTTGGACGGCCCCCGCATCCAGCCCGTAGTACTCCAGCAGTCGCTCCAGGCTGCCTGGTCCTGGGATCACCCCCTCGACGCCTGGCGTCTCCCATCGAGACACGGTGGAGATGTTGACCTTGATAGCTCGTGCTACCTCGGAAAGCTTCCTATCTCCACGCAACTTGCGCAGGTCGGTAGCAAGTTGCCATTGGGCGACAGTGGGGCTCATTGTCATGCAGTCCATACTGCCTCTGGCTTCGACCTCAGCCAAATTTTTGGGGAATTTGTATATGCGGATTGCATCTGCGGGTTTCATCGTCTCTAATGTAACCAGGGCCTCACCCGCGCACGGTGGGAGGAGGGACTCGTGCTGAGGAGACGTCATGGCTGGTAGTCGTGGGAGAGCAGCCGTCGGCTTGGGGGCGAGCTGGAAAGGGCTGGGCGCCATCCCGTGGCGAACACGGAAGCGACAGGACCTCTCTCCTGTCCTCCTCCCAGGTAGCGCCGGCACCACGCTGATGCCGCACCAGCAGGACGAATCAGGAGAGAGCAACCCCGGGCACCACCTCTCATGCAAGCTCGAGCAAGCCCTCGGTGCCGAAGGAGAACTGTGGGGCACATGGGCCGCAGCCCGTCTGGGCGGCCTCTTCCGGCACCGGCTGCTGAGCCTCGCCGACATCACCGCCGAGGCTTACCAGGTCCGCACCTACGCGGCACTCCTGGCCCCCGGCCCCTACCTCATCGACGACTACACCGCCGCCGCCATCCGCGTCGAACGCCGGATAGGTGCGCCTGAGCCCAGCCCCAAATACGCCCGTACAAGACACCTCCATCCGAGAACGCGACAAGGTCTGAACCGACCTGTTCGCCACTCTCCAAGCTGAGGAGCCCCTCCAGCGCGTCTCTGGCCTCACACCGGGCTGCCCATCCGGCAAACCGCACCGGCCACCGACCGAACGTCACACAAACCACAACACGGGGGACAGCAGCACAGAAACCCACACAAAAGGCCCCGGGGGTGCTGGTACCACCCACCGGAGCCGCGCCGACAGAACACCCACAACATGAAAGGGATTCATCGACATGACCATTGTGCCGCGTCCGCGCGCGCCGTTCCACATCCCCACCCCGCCCTTTGCGGGGCGGCGGTGGCCCTCTCGCTTCTACCCGGGCGACCTGGCCCAGGCCCGCTGGGTGCGTGCCGATCTGGCCGCCGACCTGTCCCGGCTCGAAGGGCTGTGCCCACAGGTGGCCGACGACGCCGTACTGTGCGTCGGCGAGATGTTCGCCAACGCCTGCGCCCACTCGCGCTCCGGCGAGCCCGGCGGGCGCGTCATGCGTACCCTGTTCCAGCCCGCCGTCGACACGGTGCGCCTGTGCCTGGTCGACGGCGGAACCCGCACGGACGCCCCCGCCCTTGCCCGTGTGCCTGCCGAGCGCACCTGTGCCGAGTGGGACCTGGCCGAATCGGGGCGCGGGCTGCTGATCATCCAGGCGCTGGCTCTGGACTGGGGCAGCGAGTCGGCCACCGACTCGCCCTTCTGCGCCGGCCGGGGCACGGCCGTGTGGGCCGACTTCGCCCTCACCAGCGTCTGCGCGCCCGCCGGCTCCCCGGAGGAGGCCCGGTGACCGACACCGCTCCGGCCACCGAGGGGGTGCGCGCCGTCCTGGCCGCACCCCACGGCCGCCGCTTCTCCCGCCCCGCCGCTTCGCTCCCGCGACAGCAGCGGCTCCTGGCCCAGATGCAAGGCAACCCCCGCGTCCAGCGCCGCCTGGCCCAGGGCGAGCTCCCGCTGTGGATGCACATCCAGGCCGAACGCCTGGCCGCCGAGAACCAGCAGGCCCGCCCCGACCGCACCGGCACGACCCCGGTCCCGCGCCCCCGCTCGGCCCCCGACGACGGCCCACCGCCCGCGCCGACCCCCAAGCGGCCGCTCCGCCCCCGGCCACCGCTGCCGCGCCGCCACCCGGACCGCCCGCACAGCCACCGCAAGCCCGCGCCCCGCCCGGGCCCGGCCCTGATGGTGGCCGCCCACGTCCTGGCTCTGGGGGTGGGGGTCCTGGCCGCTCACCTGCTCTTCTTCCTCTGACCCCCGACACAACGGCCGCGCCAGGGCCCCGCCCCGGCGCGGCCGTCCGCCGCTGTCCCGCACGCTTCCCGGCACCGCGCTGCGGTCGTGCCTCTTCTCGGGCATCCTCCTGCCGCGCTCCGGGAAACAGTTCCGAAGGCAGAACCGGACTCACGGCGCCCAGGGCAGCCGTACGGCCTCGATCTCGGTGTCACTCAGGAGGGCTTCGATGAGCGCTGCGGGACCGGCCACCTTGGTGGCCCACAGGTCGTAGTCGGTGCACACCACCCACGAACAGTCTTCCGCCCAGAGATTGGACGGGCTGAAGTCCGCCTCAGGGAAGTCGTACAGGATCTCGGCGTCACCGAGTCGGCCGGCCCGGACATGCAGGCTGCCGTAGTCGGCGGTCCTGAGGGTCAAGGGGCTGTGGTAGCTCAGACAGCGGGTGTCCGCTCCTGCCGGACTGCACTGGTCGAGGATCTCGATCAACCGTTTCCAGCTCTGCCGATCCAGGCTTCCTTCGGTGGGCGGGACGATACCGAGCGGCCAACTTCCCTGCCTCTTGGCCGAGGGGAAGCAGCGGTAGGAGGGCAGCAGTCCCTCGGGCACCGGCGGATCACCGACCCTGCGAGCCAACTCCTCCCAGCGCAGACGCCGCCAACCGGGGCCCGGGTGCTCGGCGCGGCCCAACCCGCCTCCGATGACGGTTCCCACCCGTGTGAGGTCGACGTCCCCGAAGCGCCAGGGGGAGACGCCCGTATCCACCGACCGGGCGCGATGGTAGTCGTCGTACGTCCTGTCGGACGGGCCGTGTTCGTGTTCGTACATGGGGTGGAGCACCCAGACGGCATCCGGCAGCGGCGGTGGCATGAACCCGGTGAGACCGTCGTCCCCGGTCAACTCCGCCAGCCGACGGGTCTCCCCCGACGGCACGACCTGCCAGCGGGCGGTCAACTCTGTCATCCGCCCATGCTCCCACCCCCGATGTCCGGACCTGCTTCACAGCCGTTGAAGGCGGCCCTGGACCGTGTCCGTACTGTCGAGAGCCACCAGGTCGTCTCCGTCACCGGGCTCGGAACCGTCACGGCGGAGTCGGCCGAGGCCTCCCGGGTCGCTGCCCCGCAGACTCCGCGTCGCCGTCGGCGACGGCGGGCCGGAGGCTCCGAGGCGGGCCTGATGGCGCAGGCCGGGTACTTCCGTCGTCCGAACACATGTCCTTCGCACCGGGTCGCCGAGGCACCGGGCAGGGCATGAAGCAAAGGTCCCCTGCTGTCGCGCGCCGGGGTCGCCGAAGGCGGGGCGCCCGCATTTTTCGGAACCGCCGATACCCGGTAGCGTCATGGCATCGGTGATGCAGCCACTGCAGAGCCGCGCCTCACCGGCGCGAAGGTCGGCTTTGAGGAGCTACAGAAGATGTTCCGGGAGCCGGCACGGTACGTACCCGCGGTGAACGACGCGGCGGTGCACGGCATCGTCTACCCCCGCCGGTCCCTGGTCCTGGTCGCCGGGGTGCCCGGGGCCGGGAAGAGCACCCTGCTGCGGCGGCTGTTCGGGTTCCGCGAGAACGAGCAGCGGACCGTGTTCACCGCCGAGGGTGTGCGGGTGATCGACTCGCTGCAGTCCCGCCACCGTCTGGCACCGCTGCTCGGCCGGATCCCCTACCCGCTGTGGCGCTGGGTGGTGCACGTGCTGCACCTGGCCCGGATGGCCGCGGCGCTGCGCGGCGGCCCGGTGGTGCTGCACGAGTGCGGGACGCGGGGCCCGATCCGCGTGCTGCTCGCCCTGCTCTGCCGACTCCGCCGGTACGAGATGCACGTGGTGATGATCGACGCCACTCCGCAGGAGGCCCGGCGCGGGCAGGACGCCCGGGGCCGGCGGGTGACCGAGCGCAGCCACCGGTTGCACTCCCGCCGCTGGCGGCGGCTGCGCGCGGCCGCGCGGCGCGGGCCGGCGGCGTTCGCACCGGGCGCGCGCAGCCTGCTCGTGCTCGACCGGCGCCGGGCGCGGGAGCTGGCCTGGATCCGTTTCGGCACCTGCGCGGACACCCGCGGTCCCCTGCGCACCGCGATCGAACCGCCCCCTGTCCGGCGCAGGCCCGTGCTGTCCGACACCTGACGGCACCGGTCGGCCGCACTCACGCGGTCCGGGCGCCGATCCCCCGAGAGGGCGGCCCCGACCGCTCCGGATCCGCGACCACCGCGTCCGCGGTCCCGGTCCCGTGGGGGGATGGGCAAAGGGGACAGAAAGTGTTCTGATGCTCACGCGCCGATCTGGAACAGGAACCCCCCCATGTCTTCGTCCTCCTCCCCCGGAACGTCCTCGAGCACCGGCCGCCCCGCCCGCGTGGACGTCCGCACCCTGCGCACCGACCTGCGCCATCTCCTCCTGGACGCGACGGCCGCCCTGGCGGTCACCGCCGCCGTCCTCGCCGTCCTGCGCCACCGCGTCGCGGAGGGAACATCGCCCACCCTCGCGGTGATGCCGTACCTCGCCGACGCCGACCTCTACCTGCTCTACTGGCTGTGCCAGGCCTTCGGGTGGTCCGGGTTGCTCTGGGCATGGATCACCGTCATGCTCGGTCTGCTGCGCGCCACTGCGCCGGGACGGTGGACGGTGGTGCCGCACGCCCGGATCGAGCGCTGGCACCGGGTCACGTCCCTCACCACCATCGGGCTGATGTTCGCCCACGCCCTCGCGTTCTTCCTCGAACTCCTGCGGGAGAACGCCGACGGGCTGGGGACCGCGGCCCTGGTGTGGTCGGCGTTCGTGGACGTGTTCGTCCCGGGCGGGTACGACTCGGGCACCGGGCGCGTCGCGATCCTGCTCGGGCTCATCGCCCTCTATCTGGCGATCCCGCTGGGGCTGTCGTTCTACGTGCGCTCCTGGACCGGCACCCGGTTGTGGCGGGTGCTGCACCGGTTCGTCGTCGTGGTGTACGCCCTCAGCGTCTGGCACACCCTGCTCTACGGCACCAACGTGTGGTTCGACGGCTGGTTCCGCACCGCGGTGTGGGCGCTCCAGCTGCCCGTCGCCCTCCTGTTCCTGGCCCGCCTGCTGGCGCCGCTGCGCCGGGAGGAGCGCCTCGCGGTGCGCGACCTGCGCCGTCCCGGTCCCCTGCTCCGGCTCTGCGGCCGGGCCGCCGCCGCTGCCGGGGTGGTGGTCCTCCTGCTGGTCACCGTGACCGGACGCGACGGCGGCCGGACGCCCGGGGCCGAGAGCGGCGACATGCTCGTCACGCAGCCGATGGTGTGGGGCGCGCTGGCGGTGCTGCTGACCGTCATGGGCGCGGTGGCCCTCGCCGTACGGCGGGACCGATCCGCCGCCTCCGCGGAGTGAGCGGCACCGGCCCCGGAGAACACCGGGGAATTCCGAGAAATACCGCCGTCGCCGTTCCACACCGAGGCCGGGAAGATCCGAATTCTCCTTGCACCTGAAATCGGACACGGAACACCATTCCCCTCAATTCGAGAATCTTTTTTGCCTGAAGAAGCACCCCTTCTTATCGTGGCCCTTTTGCCCGAGCCGCCAGGAGCGTGATCGATGTGACCATCGCCGACGAGATACCGGACCTCCTCTCCCCCGAGTTCGCCGCCGACCCCTACAGCGCCTACCGGCTGCTGCGCGAACACGCGCCGCTGCTGTGGCACGAGGCCACCGGGAGCTATGTGGTCTCGCGCTACGAGGACGTGCGGCGCGCCTTCAAGGACGACCTCTTCTCGACCGAGAACTACAGCTGGCAGCTGGAGCCGGTGCACGGCCGCACCATCCTGCAGCTGGACGGGCGCGCGCACGCGGTGCGGCGCGCCCTGGTCGCACCCGCCTTCCGGGGCAAGGAGCTGGAGGAGCGCTTCCTTCCCGTGATCGAGCGCAACAGCCGGGAGCTGATCGACGCGTTCCGCCACGAGGGCCGGGTGGACCTCGTCTCCCAGTACGCCACCCGGTTCCCGATCAACGTCATCGTGGACATGCTGGGCCTGGACAAGGCGGACCACGACCGCTTCCACCGGTGGTACACGGCGATCATCGCCTTCCTCGGCAACCTGAGCCAGGACCCCCGGGTGGCCGAGGCCGGGATGCGCACCCGCGACGAGCTCGCCGCCTATCTGGTCCCGATCATCCGGCAGCGGCGGGAGGCACCCGGTGACGACCTGCTGTCCCGGCTGTGCCTGGCCGAGGTGGACGGCGTCCGGATGACCGACGAGGAGGTCAAGGCCTTCTGCAGCCTGCTGCTGGCCGCGGGAGGGGAAACCACCGACAAGGCCGTCGCGAGCCTGTTCGCGAACCTGCTGGACCACCCCGACCAGCTCGCGGCGGTCCGCGAGGACCGGTCCCTGATCCCGCGCGCCTTCGCCGAGTCGCTGCGCTTCACCCCGCCGGTGCACATGATCATGCGCCAGCCCGTCGAGGACGTGGAGATCGGCGGCGGCACCGTGCCTGCCGGATCGACCGTCACCTGTCTGATCGGAGCCGCCAACCGGGACCCGGAGCACTTCGGCTCGCCCGACACCTTCGACCTGTTCCGCCCCGAGCTGGACGGCACCACGTCCTTCTCCGCGGCGGCCCGGCACCTGGCCTTCGCCCTGGGCCGGCACTTCTGCGTGGGGGCACTGCTGGCCGAGGCCGAGGTGCGGGTGGGGGTGAACGACCTGCTCGACGCGATGCCGGACATGCGCCCGGCCCCGGGGGCCAGACGTGTCGAGCGGGGTCTGTTCACCCGCGGCCTGGAGGCGCTGCCGGTGGAGTTCACCCCGGTCGCGGGGTCCTCCTCCCGTTCGGGGAGCTGAGGCCGGAGGGGCCGTCCCGGGCGGGACGGCCCCGTCACGCGGTCGGAGCGGCGGTGCTCCCGGCCGCGGTCCGGTGCCGGACCCCGAGGGCGGCGCTGAACCGGGCGGGCAGCTCGTACAGGCCGCGCATCCATATCGAGGGGCGCCAGCGCAGCTGTTCGGGGGCCACCGCCATGCGCACGTCCGGCAGCCGGTCCAGGAGGGTCTCCACCGCGGTGCGCGCGATCGTCTCCGCGATCACGGGTGCGGGGAAGGGGCAGCCGTGCTCCCCGTGCCCGAACGACATCTGCGCCCGGTTGGTGGCGTGCATGTCCAGGTCACCGGTGTTCAGGCGCGGGTCCCCGTTGGCGGCGGCCAGTCCCAGGACCAGCAGGTCGCCCTGGCGGATGCGGCGTCCGCTCAGTTCGCAGGACTGCACCGCCCAGCGGCCGATGAAGTTCTGGGTGGGGGTGTTCTTCCACAGCACCTCGTTGAGCGCCTCGCCCGCACTGCTGCGTCCGCCCTGCAGGGTGAGGGAGAAGTCGTCGTCGAGGAGCATCAGCCGCAGTGTGTTGCCGATCCAGTTGCCGGTGGGCGCCTGGGCGGCGGACATGATCACCAGCAGGTCGACGACCACTTCCTCGTCGGTGAGCCCGGCCGGGTGGTTCAGCAGGAGGGAGGGGATGTCGTCGCGCGGATGCTCCCGCCGCTGCGCGACCACGCGGCGCATCCGCTCCAGGATCCGCTGGTGGGCCAGGGCCGCCTCGGGGTTCGTGTCCAGGGAGAGCAGGTTGTCCTCGACCAGGCCCGGCACCTCCTGCGCGGGGATGCCGTACAGGCGGGCGATCACCCCGGCGGGGATCCGGTGGGCGTACTGGCCGATCAGGTCGGCCTCGCCGTCCTGGGCGAACCGGTCGACGAGGTCGTCGGCGACCTGCCGGCACAGGGTGTGCAGATGGGCCCGGCCGGTGGCGGCCAGGGCGTCGCCGATCGCCCCGGCGCGCCGCCGGTGCTCGTCGCCCTCGGCGAACATCACCGAGGGCGTCCACACCACGTACGGCAGGAGCGGCCAGTCGTCGCCGATGCGGTCCCACTGGTTCCAGCGCCGGCAGTCCCGGGCGAACCACTCGGGGTGTCCGGCGACGTGGTGCAGCTCCCGGTAGCCCAGGACGAACCAGGCCGGGACGTCGCCGTCGAGGAGGACGGGCGCCACCGGGCCGAACCGGCGCCGCATCTCCTCGTACAGCGGCACCGGGTCGCGGGCGACGTCCGGCCCGTAGAGGCGCATGGCGTCTTCGTGGTCGGCCGCGGGAGGAGGCGGAGCCGCGTCGGGCTGCGGGGCGTCGCGGGTCCCCGTGGTGTCGTTCACGTCGGATCCTTCGCTGTGGTCCGGCCGGACGAGGCCAGGTGGTGGACGAGGGTGATGAGGACGTCGCGGCTGGACTCGCGGCGGCGGGCGTCGCACTCCAGCAGCGGAACGTCGTCGGACAGGTCCAGAGCGGTGCGCACCCGGTCCAGGCTGGGGCCCGGGCCGAACCGGTTGACCGCGACGACGAAGGGCATGCCGTGGTGTTCGAGGCGGTCGACGGCGTACCAGGAGTCCTCCACGCGGGCGGTGTCGACGAGGACGACCGCGCCCAGGCTGCCCGTGAAGAGCTGTTCCCACAGGAACCAGAAGCGCTTCTGCCCGGGGGCGCCGAACAGGTAGAGGACCCGGGTGGCGTCGACGGTGATCCGGCCGAAGTCGAACGCGGCGGTGGTGGTGCGCTTGTGGCGGACCCCGCGCAGGTCGTCCACCCCGGTCCCCGCCTGGGTCATGACCTCCTCGGTGCTCAGGGGCCGGATCTCGCTGATCGAGCCCACCATGGTCGTCTTCCCGACCCCGAACCCGCCGACGATCACGATCTTCAGGGCGCTGTCGACCGTCTCGGCGAGGGGGTGCCGGTCCGTCGGTCCGGGGGCGGCCCACGTCTGTCGGGGCCTGGTGCGTTCAAAGGCGTTGGAGAGCAAGGAGCACCTGCTTCAGGGTGTCGGGGTCGTGCTGCGGTCCCTCCCGCACGGTGGAGGGCGCGGGGTGTCGGGCGGTCACCGCCCCGGTGTCGAGGAGGTCGGCCAGGAGGACCCGTACGGCGCTCACCGGAAGTCCGAGTTCGGCGGAAAGCTCCACCACCGCGGTCGGCCGGGCGCACAGCCGCAGGACCGCGGCGTGCTCCGACTGCATCTCGGGCGAGGGCTCGGACTCGGCGACGATGAGGGCGACGGAGTCGAGGGAGGGTTCGTCGGCGCCGCCGCGTCCTCCGGTCACCATGTACAGGCGGTCCGGCTTCTCCTTGTGGAGGGGGTCGGCTCTCATCGGGCGGGTTCCGTCTCCTGCGCCCTCCTCCGGGGTTCCGCCGTGAGGAGGTGGCCGATCTGGCCGACGCATCCGTTCATGTGGCGGGCGATCACGCCGACGTCGGACTCGAGGCCGGCGACCACGGCCAGGTGGGCCCCTTCCCCGGCTCCGACGATCAGCAGGAGCCCGCCGCCGAACTCGAGCATGGCCTGACCCGCTCCTGTGGCGTCGCCGAACTCGACGGAGGCGCTCAGCGACAGGCTCTGGATGCCGGCGGCGACGGCGGCGAGCTGGTCGGCCCGGTCCGCGTCGAGGTCGCGGGTGTGGCACATCTTGAGCCCGTCGCGTGAGAGCACCAGGACGTGGTGGACGCCGGGGATGCTGCCGCGCAGGTTCTCGAGCACCTGGTCGAGGCCGAGGTCGGTCGTGGTCATCGGATGGCAGGGCCGGGTCCGGAACGCGGTGCGCTCGGGCAGCCCTTCCTCCCTTCCTCTTCTGGTCGGCGGTGGTACGCGGTGGGGGCCGCGGTCATGCGTCGTTCTGCGAGTGCTGTTCCTCGGAGCCGGGAACGGCTTCGCGGAAGGCGGAGAACCGGGTGGAGAGGCCGCCGCGCACCTGTTTCCCGGCGGATGCGGAGCGGAGGGGGAAGAGCTGCTCGGGGTTTTCCCGCACCGCTTCGGCGAGAGTGCGCCCGCGGCGGCGCCGCGGCAGGCCGCCGGGCTGCGCGGAGGGCGCCTCGGCGGTACCGGCCGTGCTGCGGCGGGGAAGGGAGGGGCGGGAGCCGTCCGGCCGGGAGGACGCGTCCTCCCCGGAGGCCACGGTCTCCCCGGGGCCGTCGGAGGACTCCGCGGTGCTCCGGGTACTCGGCCGTGGCTCGGGGGCCCGGGGTTCGGTGAGGAGGTGGGTCGGGATGAGGAGGACCACTCCGGTGCCTCCCCGGGCGGAGGGGCGCAGGCTCACCTTCAGTCCGTACTTGTGGGCCAGGCTGCCCACCACCGCCAGGCCCATCCGGGAGCTGGGCAGGGTGGACAGGTCCCGGGGTTCGGACAGCAGGCTCTCGGCGAGCCGCCGCTCCCGCCGGCGGATGCCCAGTCCGCTGTCCTCGACGGTGACGACGATCCCCGTGTCCTCCTCCTGGACGTAGACGTGGGCGTCGGTGCCGTGGGCGGAGAAGTTCACGGCGTTGTCCATGACCTCGGCCAGCGCCTGCATGACGCCCTCCGCCGCGTGGCCGACCACCGCGAGGGTGCTGGTGGAGTGCAGGCGGACCCGGCGGTAGGCGGTGATGCGGCCCGCGGCACCGCGCAGGATGCTCTCCATGACGATGGGGCGGGTCCAGCGGCGGCCCGAGCGTCCGCCGGCCAGGGTGACGAGGGTGTCGGCGAGGCGGCCGGTGCGGGAGACGTTGTGGTCGACCTTCAACAGGTCGGAGAAGATGTCGGAGCGGTCACCGTAGCGCTCCTCCAGCTCCCGCAGCTGGGCGAGCAGGGTCGTCAGGCGGGCCTGGATGCGCGCCCCGCAGTCGGCGGTCGAGATCATCGCGGTGGCGGTGCGGCTGTCGGCCTCCAGGAGCTGGTCGAGGACGGTGCGCCGCAGGTGGGCGACCGGCGGGAGCACCTCGGGGAGTTCCCCTGCCAGGACCTCGGCGGCGGTGGTCCGGTCCTCGCGGATACGCCGCAGCATGAGGGGGACGGCGGTGTCGGCCAGCGCGGTGACCTGGTCCTCGATCTCCGTGCGCGCCTCCCGGTCCTGGCGCGACCGGGCCTCGGCGTCGGCGAGCCGGGCGAGGGCGCTCCGCGCGGCGGCGGCCTGGTGGACGGCAGCGGTCACGGCAGCGCACAGCAGGAGAGCGGCGGCACCGCCGACCTGCGCGACGGCGGCACGGATCGTGTCGGGGCTCTCGTTCACCGCCCAGAGCCAGACGGCGGCGGAGAGCGCGGCGACGGCCAGGAGGGCGGCGAACGCCTGTCGTCCGGGGCGCGGACGAGAGCGTTTCCGATCGGACAGGGGTGCTGCCATGAAGATTCCTCGCGGCATGGGTGCGGGACAGGGGTCACGGTCGTTCCTCCGCCCGGGAGACCGGACGGCGGAACCCCTCCTGGGCTCCGCGGAAAGTTTTCTCCGGAGCGGCCTGCTTTCACGGTAGACCAATTCCGGAAAGAAGGTGGGGGTTATGGGAACACCAATGCTCCCGGATGGGAAGACCCGTTTCCCATCTACCGAGAAAAGGGACGTGGAAGACACATTCTTTTTACGCAGAACACCCTCGGAGGGGGTTGTCGGAACCTTCGGAGGATTCTCTCCGGAAATCCGAAAAGCGGGAAAAGCCCGGGTTCCGGGGAACCCGCGTGCCCGCCCGGCCGTCGGAGGAGCCGAAGTCCCCCCTCCCAGGAACGGTGGTCGGCATCCCATGGCTCTCCCGTCCCGCAACACCGCAGGCACCAGAAGCGTCCTCGGCATGGTCCGCGATCCCCGGCTGCTGTGGCAGGGGCTCCGGGGAGGTGATCCCGCGGCCGCCGAGCAGGACCTCCGCGATCTGCGCCAGGGCCTCCCCCTGCACGCCGTGGCAAGCGTCCGCAGGGGCCGCGGCTTCCGGCAGGGCGTCCTCGTCATGCACCTCGCCGCTCCTCAGCGGCTCACGTGGCGCGCCTGGAGACCGTTCCGGTCCTACGCGGACCCCGTTCCGATCTCCGGCCCCGTCGAGCTGCTCGGCGTGCGGGAGCCGTCCTCCTTCCGGGAGCGGCAGCTCGGCGACGTGCGCATCGTCACCTTCCGCTCGGGCCCGCAGACCTTCGAGATGGCCGTGGTCACCCTCGACGCCGCCGTCGTCACGGCCGCCCTCACCGAGGCCGGGACCTGGACGCCGCCGTCCTGACCCCCGCGCGGTACCGCCCGGAGATCCCTCTCCGGGTGCGGTCCGATCGCATCGGATGCCACCTGGAGGGAACAAAGGGCACAGAAGGCGCACATGTCACCGGACACCGGAGGGAGAGTCCATGGAGGCCCGGGACGAAGGCATGCCCGTACGGGGAAGAACGCCCCGGCCGAGCAAGGAGGAACTGGAGGCCGCACGGGACAAGGTGGTCCCGGACCTGGTGGCGGAGGGCCTCGACGTGCTCTTCTGCGGCATCAACCCCGGCCTGATCTCGGGTTCCCTCGGACACCACTTCGCCAATCCGGGCACGCGCTTCTGGCCCGCCCTGCACGGATCCGGGCTCACCCCGCGCCGGGTGTGGCCCGACGAGGAGGACCTGCTCCTGTCCCTGGGCCTGGGGATCACCAACGTCGTCGCCCGGACCACGGCCCAGGCCGACGAGCTGAGCCGGGAGGAGATCACGCGAGGCGGCCAGGAACTGCGGCGCAAGGTCCTGCGG
Source organism: Nocardiopsis algeriensis (assembly GCF_014203695.1). GTDB lineage: Bacteria > Actinomycetota > Actinomycetes > Streptosporangiales > Streptosporangiaceae > Nocardiopsis > Nocardiopsis algeriensis. The sequence continues at coordinate 28,669 of NZ_JACHJO010000002.1, forward strand.
TGGCGCCCCCGGTGGCTGGCCGTCCTGGGCATCACCGCCTACCGCGACGCCTTCGGCGAGCCCAAGGCGAAGGTGGGCCCCCAGGCCGCGACGGTGGGGAGCACCCGGGTGTGGCTGCTGCCCAACCCGAGCGGGCGCAACGCCCACTGGCAGCAGGGGGAGCTCACCGAGGAGTTCGCGCGCTTCCGCAGGGCCGCCGGGATCCCGGACCGCTCCGCCGGGACCCGGTAGCATCCCCAGTGGCCTCCGCGGATGCCGTACCGATTCCCCGGCGCTCCCGGCCGCACGGCCCGGGCGCCCGAGTTCAGAAGTGGTCGCCGTTGTACGCAGGTACCTTCTCGATCGTCGCCCGTGACGCCGCCAACGGGATGTGCGGGGTCGCGACCAGCAGCCGGATGCCGGCGATCGGCTCCCTGACGGTCTTCGCCCGCGCCGATGCGGGCGCGATCGCCACGCAGGCACTGATCAATCCGCTGCTGGGCGCCGACGGGCTGGAGCTGCTGCGGTCCCGCCCCGCGGAGGAGGTGCTGCGCGAGGTCCTGGAGGCCGATCCCGACGCGGACGCGCGGCAGGTGGCGATGGTGGACCGCCAGGGGCGGGTCGCCGCCCACACCGGACCGCAGACGCACCCGTGGAGCGGCCACCTGCTGGGGGACGGCTACGCGGTGGCGGGCAACATCCTCACCGGCAGGGCGACGCTGGAGGCGATGGCCGAGCGCTTCGAGTCCGCGGAGGGCCCGCTGGACCGGCGGCTGCTGGCCGCCCTGGAGGCCGGTCAGGCGGCGGGCGGTGACAGGCGCGGAAGGCAGAGCGCCGCGCTGTACGTGCACAGCGGCCACCCGTATCCCTACCTGGACCTGCGGGTGGACGAGCACCCCGACCCGGTGGCCGAGCTGCGCCGCGTGCACGGGGTGGCCGAGCGGGAGCTCCTGCCGTTCGTGGAGGCGCTGCCCACCCGTGAGCACCCTGCCGGGACCTTCCACCGGCTCCTGGAGGCGGACCTGGGCTGAGCCCGGGCGCCGATCCGGGGCCCCGGGTCGGCCGGATCTCCGCGCCGGCCGCGGCGGGGTCCCGGGGGGGCACCGGTCGAAGGCATCCCGCACGCACCGCCCCCGCCGGGCGCGCCGGCGGGGGACGGGCGCGGGTCAGTCGTTGCCGGCCTCCATGGCGGCGTGGTCGAGCAGGTCGTGCTCTTCGGCCTGGCCGCGGGAGGCGATCGTCTCGGCGCCGCCCTCGGGCATCGCGCCGATGAGGCCGGTCGAGGCCGCCTGCGCGGCACCGATCGCGGCCGTCCCCTGCGCGCTGCCGACCATGCCGAGCCTGGAGTACTCCTCCAGCTTGGCGCGGGAGTCGGCGATGTCGAGGTTGCGCATGGTGAGCTGGCCGATGCGGTCGTTGGGCCCGAAGGCGGAGTCCTCCGTGCGCTCCATGGACAGCTTGTCCGGGTGGTAGCTGAAGGACGGGCCGGCGGTGTCCAGGATGGAGTAGTCCTCGCCGCGCCGGAGCCGCAGGGTCACCTCGCCGGTGACCGCCGTGCCCACCCAGCGCTGGAGTGCCTCGCGCATCATCAGCGCCTGCGGCTCCAGCCAGCGGCCCTCGTACATGAGCCTGCCGAGGCGGCGTCCCTCGCTGTGGTAGCTGGCGAGGGTGTCCTCGTTGTGGATCGCGTTGACCAGCCGCTCGTAGGCGATGTACAGCAGGGCCATGCCCGGCGCCTCGTAGATGCCCCGGCTCTTGGCCTCGATGACCCGGTTCTCGATCTGGTCCGACATGCCCAGGCCGTGGCGTCCGCCGATGGCGTTGGCCTCCATCACCAGGTCGACGCCGGACTCGAAGGACTTGCCGTTGAGGGTGACCGGCCGGCCCTGCTCGAAGCCGACGGTGACGTCCTCGGGGACGATCTCGACCTCGGGGTCCCAGAACCGCACGCCCATGATGGGGTCGACGATCTCGATACCGGTGTCGAGGTGTTCGAGGGACTTGGCCTCGTGCGTGGCGCCCCAGATGTTGGCGTCGGTCGAGTAGGCCTTCTCGGTGCTGTCCCGGTAGGGCAGGCCGTGGGCCAGGAGCCACTCGGACATCTCCTTGCGGCCGCCGAGCTCGTTGACGAAGTCGGCGTCCAGCCACGGCTTGTAGATCCGCAGGGAGGGGTTGGCGAGCAGGCCGTAGCGGTAGAACCGCTCGATGTCGTTGCCCTTGTAGGTGGACCCGTCCCCCCAGATCTGGACCCCGTCCTCGAGCATGGCGCGCACCAGCAGGGTGCCGGTGACGGCCCGCCCGATGGGGGTGGTGTTGAAGTAGGTGCGGCCACCGGAGCGGATGTGGAACGCTCCGCAGGCCAGGGCCGCGAACCCCTCCTCGACCAGGGCCTCCCGGCAGTCGACCAGCCGGGCGACCTCCGCGCCGTAGTCGGCGGCGCGGCCGGGCACCGAGGCGATGTCGGGCTCGTCGTACTGGCCGATGTCGGCGGTGTAGGCGCACGGGACCGCGCCCTTGTCGCGCATCCACGCGACGGCCACCGAGGTGTCGAGGCCACCGGAGAAGGCGATACCGACGCGCTCGCCGACGGGGAGGGAAGTGAGTACCTTGGACATGGAAATAAGTATGCATCATTATGAATGAGCATGCAATCTTGGGGCGGTCCGGCGCGGACCCCCGGAGTTGCCGGTCCGGGCCGCGGCCCTCGACACGCGGGGCGGTCCGACCGGATGTCCGGTGCCTCCGCTGCCGGGCGGCCCGCCCCGGTTCCTGCGGTGGGCTAACGTTTGTCGGAGCGGCACCGGCCGCCGACGCCGTCCGCGGCCCGCCGCTCCCGTGACGCGCCGCCCACGACGTCCGGCGCTCGATCGAAGAAGCGTGAGATGCCTTCCCTGCACCCCGAACTGGCCCGCGCCCAGTACCTCCCGACACCGCCCGTACGGCGGAGCACCGTCCGTCTCTTCCAGCGGCTCACCCGCGGCCTCCGTCCCGGGAAGACCCCCCAGGACCTGGTGATCGAGGACCTGACCGTGCCCGGCGCGGAGGGCGCGCCGCCGGTGGGCCTGCGCGTCTACCGGCCCAGGTCTCTCGCACGCCCCGCCCCGGCCCTGCTCTGGGCCCACGGCGGCGGCTACGTCATGGGCAGCCCCGTCCAGGACGAGGCGGGCAGTATCGCGTTCGCCCGGGAGCTCGGCATCACGGTGGTGTCCCTGCGCTACCGGCTCGCCCCCCAGCACCCGGCGCCCGCCGCGCTCGAGGACGCGTACTCGGCCCTGGTCTGGGTGTCGGGCAACGCCGAGGAGCTCCTGGTGGACCCGCGGCGGATCGCGATCGGCGGTGCGAGCGCGGGCGGCGGGCTCGCCGCGGCACTGGCGCTGCTCTGCCACGACCGCGGCGGTCCGGACCCGGTCTTCCAGCTGCTCGTCTACCCGATGCTCGACGACCGCACGGTGCTGCGCACCGACATGGACACCAGCGGCGTGCGCCTGTGGTCGCCCGCGAACAACCGGTACGCCTGGGGCGCCTACCTGGGCCGGGCGCCGGGCGGGGAGGGGATCTCCCCCTACGCCGCCCCCGCCCGGCGCGAGGACCTCGGCGGCCTGCCCCCGGCATGGATCGGGGTGGGCACCGCGGACCTGTTCCACGACGAGGACACGGTGTACGCGGAGCGCCTGAGGGCCGCGGGGGTCCCCTGCGAGCTGACCGTCGTCCCGGGCGCCTTCCACGGCTTCAACGCCGGTTTCCCGAGGACCGGGGTCGCGCAGCGCTTCCGGGAGCAGCAGGTGCGGGCGCTGCGCGAGGCCCTGTACGCGGGCTGAGGCCTGCGGGCACCGGACCGGCCGGGCCCGCGGGCCCGGCCCCCCGTGCGCGGTCAGGCCGCCGGCGCCACCCCGTACTTCTCCGCGAGGAGCTGGAACACCTTGCTGCCCGGATATCTGCCGAGGGCCTTGCCCAGGAGGAGGCGGAAACCGTCCTGGACGATGCCGTACCCGATCTCGTCCAGGAGGGCCTCCCACATGCCCATGGCGGAGCTGTTCACGGGGAACGGCATCTGGGCGACCGGGAAGCCGGCCTTCTTGAGGAAGGCCTTCGCCTTGTCCGGGTCGGGGAAGACGAGGGCGAGCTCCCCGCTCAACCGGTCGCGATCCTCCTCCGACAGGGCGACGACCTCCGGTGGCCGCATCTCCTCCGGTTCGGGCTCCGGGGACGGGAGAGGGACGGCTGCCTCCGCCGTACCGTTCTCGCGGAGACCGGACGGCGGGGCCGGCGGAGCCGCCGCAAGGACCTCTCCGCCCTCCAGGAGCAGCACCTGCAGGCGCACGGCGTCGGGAGCGGCCCCCAGTCCGGACAGAAGGCGCGCCGCGGCGCTGTCGGGCATCCGGACCAGGCCCAGCAGAAGGTGGGCGGCCCCGATGCGGTCGTGTCCGAGCAGGGCCGCCTCACGCGACGCACCCGACAGGGCGCGCCTGGCCTCGGGGTTGAAGGGGATGTGCCCCTCCGGGCGCCCCTCGCCGAACCCGGCCGTCTCGCCGATGTGCCCGCGCACCGCCGAGGCCTGGATCCCGAGTCCGTGCAGGGCCTTGGCCGCGGTGCCCCCGACCAGGAGCAGGCCGAGCAGCAGGTGCTCGGCCCCGATGTGGTCGTGGCGGAGTTCCCTCGCCTCCTCCTGGGCCAGGACGACCGCACGCTGCGCGCCGCTGTCGAACCTCCCGAAGAGGCCCGCGCCCCGCTTCCGGCTCTCCTTGAGGTGGTCCAGGGCCCGGTACACCTGCCGGCGCACCTGCTCCGGGGAGACCCCGAGACCGCGGAGCACCCGGCCGGCGGTGCCCTCGACCGGGAGCAGGCCGAGCAGCAGGTGCTCGGCCCCGATGTACTTGTGCCCGAGCAGGAGTGCCTCGCGCAGGCTCTGCTCCAAGGAGTCCTTGGCCCGCGGGGTGAAGAGGATGTGCCCGGCGGGGCGCCCCCGTCCGCGGCCGACCTCTCCGACCACCCCGGCCAGGGCGCTGCCGTGGCCCACCCCCAGGTCGGCCAGGGCGAGGGCCGCGGCGCTCTCGCCCTCGCGGAGCAGGCCGAGCAGGAGGTGCCCGGTCCCGATGTGGTCGTGGTGGAGCTCCCTCGCCTCCTCCTCGGCCAGGGCGACCACGCGCCGCGCCCGCTTGCCGAACCTCTCGAACATGTCGTCACTCCTGCCTGAGGACCAGCAGACCGTCCGCGACCGGGGCGCAGGACGCATCGGTGAGCCGGACGTGGTGCGCGGCCGTCGCGGCGGCCCGGCCCAGGTCCCCGACCTGGGCCAGCCGTTCGTACAGGTGCCCGGTGAAGGCAGCGGCGCAGGCGGCGTCGAGGCGGCCCCGGTGCGCCACGACCACCTCGGCCGCGCCGGTGAACAGGGGAGCGATGTGCTCGCCGTCGCACGAGCTGAGGACCAGGCCGTGCAGACCGGTGTCCGACGTCTTCCGGTAGTGGCGCAGCGTGTCCGCGAGATCCCGGGCGGGCACGTGGTGCGCCTCGCCGTGGACGTCCCCGAAGACCAGGCTGTCGCCCTCGCCGTGGCAGACCAGGTGGAGCACGTGCGGTTCGAAGGAGAGGACCCGGCCCAGGTCGGTCGAGCGGGCGGCCGGCACCAGCTCGGCCTCGGCCCCGCTGCCGCGAAGGGCGTGTGTGATCGCCCTGACCTCCCTCCCCGCTTCCAGGTGCTGTGTCCCGCGCGGCTCGGCGCTCATGACCAGTACGCGCATCGGCAGGGCCGGCGGCGCGGTGCGGGCGGCACGGAAGACCTCGTTCCCCGGGTAGAGGCGGTGGGCCGCCTCCAGCAGGCGCCAGCGGCCGTCCGACACGGCGCCGTGGGAGAGTTCCGCCGCCACCTGCTCCCAGAAGTCGCGCGCGGTGTAGGGGAAGGCGGGCACCGCGCCCGGTGGGAAGCCCGCCCGGTTCAGGAGGTGGTGCGCCCGATGAGGGGGAAAGATCCGGGTGAGCTCGCCGATCTCCTCGGGGGTCAGGTGCGCGTCCACGGCCGGGTCTCCGTTCAGAGGACGGTGGAGAGGGTCAGGGGCCTGGGCAGCGCGCTCCGGTAGCGGCGCAGCAGGTTTCCCCGCGTGGTGGCCCGGACGGTGCCCGTGACACCGGCGGTGCCGCCGCGTTCGGCGCGCACGACCAGGACGAGGCGGTGCGTGCCGTCCAGGGCCATCGTCCGTGTCCGGGTGAACTCCCACCCGGGGTCGTCGCGCAGCTCCCGCATGCCGAGGAGGAAGGGAGCGGTCCGCGCGGCGGAGCGGCTCGCCTCGTAGCCCCCGAGGGCCACCTCGACGTCCTGGAACTTGAGCTCGGGGCCGAGGTGGAACGTCTGCTGGACCTGGCTCACCTCGTCCACCCTGAGCGGTGACATCGACCAGGCCACCGGCGGCCGGACCCCGGAGGCGGAGGACAGCTTCAGCTCCACCGAGGCGGTGCGCAGCGGGGGCAGGCCGGGGCCGTTGGCGAAGGAGACGGACAGGTGCACGAGGTGGTACGTGCTGTGGCCGGCCTCTCTCTCCACGAAGGCCTTCAGTGCGGGGTCCCCGGCGGTGTACTCGGGGGTGATCGGCACCGAGACCGGACCGCCCAGGAAGACCCGCTCGGTCAGGGCCCCTCTCTCGGAGGTGGGGGAGGGCGACGGAGGGCCGGAGGGCGGAAGCGGCCCCGCGGGGCCCCGGTACGCCTCGTCGGGGGCCAGGACCAGGGGGTGCTCGGTCAGGTTCGGGGGGACGAACTGGAGCATGGACCTCCTTCGGAGGGCGGCGCCGGGAAGAAAGCACCCGGGCAAGGAGATATCCGTCACACCACACAATAGCCGTACCCCCCAAAGGGCAAAGGCCGCCACAGACATCGCGGAGCGGGAAAATCAGTCACAAGAAACAAAAAGACCAAAATTCTCAGTAATCACAAATATGGCGTGCCCGCTCCGACCCCTTTCCGATACGCGGAGCTCTCCGCGAGCGGCCTGAGGAACCGGCCCACCGGAGTGCGCCTGCGCGACGGCGGGGTTTGGTGCGCACCGACCCAGGTAGAGGAGGCATGGGGAGCCGTCGGCCGCAAGGGGAAGACGATGGACATCCAGGGGACCGTCGAGGCCGTGGGTACGGCGATCGACGTCGCCGGGGTCGCGGTGATCGTCGCCGGCGTCGCCGCGGCGACCTCGGTGTTCCTGTACCGGGTGGTGGCCGTGCGGTCGCCGTTCGCCGGGATCTACCGCTCCTACCGCCAGTCGGTGGGACGGGCAATTCTGCTGGGGCTGGAGTTTCTCGTGGCGGGCGACATCATCCGCACGGTGGCGATCGAGCCGACCTTCCGCTCGGTGGGCGTGCTGGCCGCGGTCGTCCTGGTCCGGACCTTCCTCAGCTTCTCCCTGGAGGTGGAGCTGGAGAACCGGTGGCCGTGGCAGCGGGACCGCGCGGGCGAACCGCCGGTACGGGAACAGCGGGAGGGTAGGCGTTGAGTTCCGGAGAGAGCACGAAAGCCGTGGTCATGGCCCTGGTGGCCAATCTCGGGATCGCGGTCACCAAGTTCGTCGCCTACCTACTGAGCGGCTCGTCGGCGATGCTCGCCGAGTCGGTGCACTCGGTGGCCGACTCGGGCAACCAGGTCCTGCTGCTGGTGGGCGGGCGGCGCGCACGGCGCACGGCCACCCCCGAGCACCCCTTCGGCTACGGTCACCTGCGCTACCTCTACGCCTTCATGGTGGCGATCGTGCTGTTCACCCTCGGCGGCCTGTTCGCCCTGTACGAGGCCTGGCACAAGATCCGCGACCCCCATCCGATCACCTCCTGGCAGTGGGTTCCTGTCGTCGTCCTGCTGGTGTCGATGGCGCTGGAGACGACGGCGCTGCGCACCGCGCTGCGGCAGTCGAGGGAAGGACGCGCCCGCTTCGGACTGCTGGGCTACATCCGCCGTTCCAAGGCCCCGGAATTGCCGGTGGTCCTGCTGGAGGACTCCGCCGCCCTCATCGGCCTGGCGTTCGCCCTGGTCGGGGTGTCCCTCACCCTGGTCACCGGCAACGGCGTCTGGGACGGGATCGGTACGGCGGCGATCGGCCTGCTGCTGGTGGTGGTCGCGGTACTGCTGGCCATCGAGGTCCAGAGCCTGCTCGTGGGAGAGGCCGCGAGCGAGGAGAACATCCGCCGGATCCGGCAGGCGGTCCTGGAGTGCGAGGACATCGACGCCGTCATCCACATGCGCACTCTGCACCTGGGCCCGGAGGAACTGCTGGTGGCCCTGAAGGTGGCGGTGGACGCCGAGGACGACGCCCGCCGTGTCGCCCGAGCCATCGACGAGGCCGAGAGGCGGATCCGCGCCGCCGTGCCCATCGCGCACCTCATCTACATCGAACCGGATCTGCTGCGCACCCCCACCTGAACCCCTGCCGCTCCGGGGCGGAGCGCACCGGCGGTCCGGACACGCTACCGTGGCGGACTCGGGGCCGCCCGCGTTCTTCCCGCGGCTGCCCGGTACCGGCCCAGGATCCACAAGAGGGGATGCCGACATGCCCCCGGCAGAGCACATGCAGATCGGCGAGGTCGCCCGGCGCACCGGCCTGTCCCTGCGCACGATTCGCTACTACGGGGAGGTCGGTCTGGTCGAGCCGTCCGCGCGCTCGCGGGGAGGGTTCCGCCTCTACACCGAGGAGGACGTCGACCGGCTCCAGCTGATCAAGCGGATGAAGCCGCTGGAGTTCAGCCTGGAGGAGACCCGGGAGCTCCTGGAGACCCTCGACCGGCTCGGCGAGGCCGGTGTCGGCCCCGAGGAGCGTGACGAGCTGTCCGGGCGCCTGGACGGCTTCGAGGCCGCCGTCGCGGACCGCTGCCGGGCTCTGCGCGGCAAACTGGCGATGGCGGAGGAGTTCTCCGAGCGGCTGCGCGAACGGCGCAACCGCCCGGTGCCCGGCACCTGACGACCCGAGGAGCAGCACTGTCCACCGAACCGTCCCGGGCGGCCGGCGGATCCACGCGGTCCGCGTTCCGGATCGTGGCCGCTTCCGCCCTGGTCCTTGCACTGAGCGGTCCGGGGCAGACCGCCGGGATCTCCGTCTTCGTCGACCATGTCATCGCCGACCTTGGAACGAGCCGGTCGGCCGTCTCGCTGGCCTACATGGTCGGAACACTGTCGGGTGCGCTCGCGCTGCCGTGGATCGGCCGCGCCGTGGACCGTTTCGGCGTGAGACGGGTGCTGGCACTGGTCGCGCTCGGCTTCGGCGGCTTCCTCGTGCTGCTGGCGTGCGCCCAGGGCCTGGTAGGACTGACGGCGGGGTTCGTCGGGGTACGGGCGCTGGGCCAGGGCGGTATGAGCATGATCGCCACCACGGCCGTCGCGGTCGCGGTCACGCGCGGCCGCGGCACGCTCCTGGGCCTGGTCAGCTCCCTGGGCGCCGCGGGAATCTCCCTGTTCCCCCTGGTGGCGGAGCGGGTGATCGCCGTGCTGGGGTGGCGCCACACCTTCGCCGCGGAGGCGGTGCTGATCTGGGTGGTGGTCCTGCCCCTGGCCTGGTGGGGACTGCGCGGGGTACGCGTGTCCGAACCGGGCGGGAAGGCCGCCTCCGGGAGCGGGGCCGGGGATCCGGTGTGGCCGCTGCGGGCGGTGGTGCGCACCTCCATGTTCTGGGCGATGGCCGGTTCCATCGCGTGCAGCGGGCTGGTCGCCACCGCCGTGTTCTTCCACCAGATCTCCGTGCTGGGCGAGCAGGGTCTGTCCCCCACCGAGGCGGCGGCCAACTTCCTGCCGCAGACCGTCGCGGGTCTGGGCGCGGCACTGCTGTTCGGCTCGGCCGCCGACAGGTTCTCCCCCAAGGTGCTGATGTGCGCGGCGATGGGCCTGCACGCGCTGGCTCTGCTCCTGCTCCCGCTGGTGGAGCCCGGGATCGGCGCGCTGCTGTACGGCACGGCGCTGGGGTCGGCGGCCTCGGGCGCACGGGCGGTGGAGAGCGCCGCGCTTCCGTTCTACTTCGGTACGGCCCACCTGGGCACATTGCGCGGGCTGACGCAGTCGGTGGTGGTGGCCTCCACCGCGGTGGGGCCGATCCTGCTGTCGCTGGCGCACGGGTGGGCAGGGTCCTACCGGCCGGGAGTGCTGGGCCTGGCAGCGCTGTGCGCGCTCGCGGCAGCGGTGGTGTGCCTCGCCCGCCCTCCCGCAGAAGTCCCGGAGGCCGCGAACCTGTCGGGGCACGGGCCCCCTGGGTCGTCCGCGGACGTGTGACCTCCGGACGGCCCCGCGCGAGGGGTGCCGACGCGGCGAAGGGGCGCCGCTGACACATCCGGCGCACTTCCGCGGGAAGAACCGGGGACCTCGTCCTGTGAGGGTTGTCTCAGTTGTCCTTCGCGACGCCAACTCTCACGCAACGGTAGTGTTGCGGCAGGACGGTCCGCGCCGCCCACCTCTCGTGGGCCGTACCGCCCCTCCGCTTCCCCGTCCGTACCGACACGGGCGGGCGCGCGGCGAGGAAGCCGCGTACCGGGGCACGATCACGTGCCGCACCGGATCCCGGGCCCTGCTCCGCAGCCGACATCGCGGTCGGCCGTGTGGACGCAGCCTGTCCTCACCCGACCCGAACGTCGCGGCCCCTGCTTCGGGCTGCCCGAGACCCGATGGGTTCCATGAAGCTCTCCCTGAAGTCCCCCCGGCCCCTCAAGGACCGGATCCCCGGTGCGGCGCAGCTGCGCGCCGATGTGCTGGCCGGACTCGTCGTGGCCCTGGCCCTGATCCCCGAGGCCATCTCCTTCTCGCTCATCGCCGGGGTCGATCCCCGCGTGGGGCTGTACGCGTCCTTCGTCATGGCGGTGTCGATCGCGTTCCTGGGCGGACGCCCCGCGATGATCTCCGCCGCCACCGGCGCCATGGCGCTGGTCGTGGCACCCCTGTCGATGGAGCACGGCGCCGATCACCTGATGGCGGCCGCGGTCCTGGCCGGCCTCATCCAGGTGGTGCTGGGCCTGCTGGGGGTGTCGAAGCTGATGCGGTTCGTGCCGCCCAGCGTGATGACGGGGTTCGTCAACGCACTGGCGATCCTCATCTTCATGTCGCAGGTGCCCTATCTGATCGGCTTCGACGTGCCCGCCTACGCCATGGTCGCCATCGGCCTGGCGATCATCTTCGGCTTCCCGTACCTGACCAAGGCCGTGCCGGCGCCTCTGGTGGCGATCGTGGTGCTGACCGTGGCGGCAGTGGCCATGGGTGTCTCCACCCGGACCGTGGGCGACGAGGGTGAGCTGCCCGACGCCTTCCCGGTGCCGCTGATCCCGGACGTGCCCTTCACCTGGGACACCCTGGTGCTCCTCGCGCCCTACTCCCTGACGCTGGCGTTGGTGGGCCTGATGGAGTCGCTCATGACGGCCAAGCTGGTCGACGACCAGACCGAGACCTCCTCCGACCACGCCCGCGAGGCCCGCGGCCAGGGGATCGCCAATATCCTGGTCGGCTTCTTCGGCGGCATGCCGGGGTGCGCGATGATCGGCCAGACCATGATCAACGTCAAGTCGGGCGCCCGCACCCGCCTGTCGACGTTCCTGGCCGGGATCTTCCTGATGGTCCTGTGCGTGGTGCTGGGCGACATCGTGGGCCTGATCCCGATGGCCGCCCTGGTCGCGGTGATGGTCTTCGTGTCACTGGTGACCTTCAACTGGCACAGCATCGCCCCGGCCACGCTCCGGCGCATGCCGTGGACCGAGACCCTGGTCATGGCGGTGACGGTGGTGGTCGTGGTGGCCACGCACAACCTCGCCCTGGGCGTCATCGTCGGTGTGGTCGTCTCGATGGTGCTTTTCGCCCGCAAGGCCGCCGTGCAGGCCGGTGTCACCAGCGTCCTGGACCCCGAGGGCGGGACCCGCGTCTACTCGGTCAACGGCGAGGTGTTCTTCGCCTCCGCCGGCGAACTGGTCCAGAGGTTCGACTACGCCGAGGAGGGCCTGAGGAAGGTCGTGGTCGACATGTCGGGCGCCCACGTGTGGGACTCCTCGGCGGTGGCCGTGCTGGACCAGGTGACCGAGCACTTCGGTCGCCACGGCGTCGAGGTGGAGATCACCGGCCTCAACGAGCCCAGCGAGCAGCTGCACAAGGAGCTGTCCGGCACGCTGGTCGGCGGCCACTGAGCCGCGCCGAGCCGCCGTCGACGGGCCACCGGGATTTCCCGGTGGCCCGTCCCCGTGTCCGGGACGTTTGCGGCCGAGGACGGCGTGCCCGCGGGGGATGCGTTCCGGGAGCGGGGCGTGCAACTGCTGGAGGGGGAGCTCGGCTCCGACAGCCGCCAGGACGTGCGGCTGCGGCCGGCAAGCGAGACGGCGGGGGGCCGCGGTCAGGTTCGGCGGCATGAACCGGGTGCGCACCTACAAGCACGCGGAGAGCACCGGCGGTGCCGAGACCCTGATCACCGAGGTGCGGGCCGCCTTCGACTCCCTCCCCGGCGCCCTGGCGCCGGCCCCCTGAGAGCACCGGCGCGGAGCGGTTCCCCTCACCCCTGGTGACATCTCTGTTCCCTGACGTGTCAGGTCGGTTTCGGTGCCGCACACGGGGCAGTGGGCACGTCAAAGGTGGTGAGACGCATGGAACCCAGCGGTGGGGAGCGCACGTCGGAACAAGTACGGGACGGTTCCCGTTTCCGTACATCTGGCCGATTGCGGCCCCTTGTCCGAGAACCCTTATGTGACAAGGAACCGACACGTCACAATCGGTGCCGTGGACAGTCGTGCTGTCCGGATCCCGTCCCCCGGGACCGTCGGCGGCTGCTCCACGGCTCCATCGATCACACCCCCGGAAGGCAGGACACCATGGCGAGGCCGCTCAGGGTGGACGCCGGCGACGAAGATCTCGACTTCGACCCCGTCAACTGGAACACCCTCTACAAGGGGGTGCCCTTCACCGGTGAGATGGTCGAGTACGACGAGGAGGGAAATCTCGTCGAGTACTCCGTCTACGAGAACGGCTCCGAGAACGGACCCGAGAGGGTCTGGTATCCCGACGGTCGACTCAAGGTCGAGGGCACCCTCAGGACCGGCCTCCCCCAGGGGGTCTGGAGGACGTGGCACCCCAACGGGCGGCTCGCCAGGCGGACGGAGTTCGACGACGCGGGGAACCAGATCCGCATCCAGCACTGGGATCCCGAGGGGGTCCTGATCCGGGACACGGTGTACGCCCCGATGCCGCGCACGGCTTCCGACAGGGCCTTCGAGGCCTGAGACCGCAGCGGCCGCGGACCTCGCCGTCACCGGTACGGCACCCGGGCCCCGGCCCCCGGTGATCTTGCTCCTGGCGGCACCGGCGGTGCCGCCAGGAACGAGATCACGGCGAGCGTGGCCGGGCCCGATCTCCTTCCTCCGGGGCGGGGCCCCTCACGGTTCGGCGGTGCCGCCTCGGCCGCGGCGGTCCACCCGGTTGCCGGTGCCCGGATCGGGGACAGCCCTGTCGGAGGGGTCGACGTGGTCGCCTCCGTACCGGGCGATGTGCACCCCGTTCTCGATCGTCCCGGCCTGGACCACGGGTCCCGAGACATCGCCGTTGACGGTGTTGACGGTCCTGACCGCCTCCGAGGGATCGGGCTTCCCACCGGGCGGGCGGTAGAGCGTCCAGACGGCGACGACCAGGGCGGCGACGCCGGTGGCCAGTGAACCGACGCCGGACAGTTGGGAGAGCTCGTTCAGGTCGACGGCGAACCGGAACAGCACCCAGGCTCCGCCGAGCACCACCGCCACCGCCACCAGCAGCCACGTCCACAGCCATCTCATACCGACCATTGTGTCTCGTCCGCGCTTGTCGGGAAAGTGAGCTCTTCCTTTCCGGCGAACCGTGAGCGCGAAAGGGATTTTTATCCCGAATATCCCAAACATGCAGATATATCCTCAGGTTCAACAGATTTCTGCGTGGAGGATCTCGCGAGCCATTACGGTGTTCTCATCCGTGTGCGCCCGATCGCCGGGCGTCCCTTCCCTGCGGCACGAAGCGAGGTGCGAGTTCCGATGGGTGATTCCTCCCTGGCCGAACAAGCTGCCGAGGTCCTGGTCAGAGCCATGTCCTCCCCCGACCGCACGGCCTGGGCCCGGGTCCGCGCGGCCTTCGCCGCCCTGTCCCCCAAGGCCGGAAAAGTGATGGCCGCCGAGCTCGACATCTCGCGGAACGAGGTGGTGGAACGCCCCCGACTGGCCGAGGAGGTCACCGGGGAATGGCGGACCAGGCTGCGCCGCCTGGTCGAGGCAAACCCCGGCGCGGAGCAGCAGCTGCGGGGTCTGGTGCGTGAACTGGGCGGGGAGCAGCCGCGGCCGAACGTGCGCAACGAGGTCCACGGCGACGTCTCCGGCACCGTGATCCAGGCGGGCAGCATCCACGGCGGTGTGAACGCGAGCCGCTACGGCGGCGACCACGTCGACTTCTCCGGGGGGACCTTCGAGGGTCCGGTCACCGGAAAGGAAGGCCGCGGTTAGCGGACCGGGGAGTGTCCGTCGCCCCGCCCCTGCGCCCGGTCCGTTCCCGGCATGGAGCCGTCCTCCGGGCTCAGCGCCCGGCCGGGGACACCAGGCAGAACTCGTTGCCCTCGGGATCGTGCGCGACCTGGAAGGATCCCTGCGCGTCGGTGACGGCCTTCCCCCGGAGCCGGCCGCCGTGCGCGGTGACCGCCGCGGCGGCGGAGGCGATGTCGTCCACCCGCACGTCGAGGTGGAGGCGGTTGCGCTCGGCCTTCGGGGCGGGATCGGGTTGGAAGGACAGGCGCGGCCGCCCGGCCGCTCCTTCGACGAAGGCCCATCCGTCCTCCCTGTCCACCGGCTCACCACCCAGCACGAACGCCCAGAAGCGGGCGAGGGCCGACGGATCGGCGGCGTTGACGACCCACTGGTCGACGGTTCCCAGAGCCATGTCCCGCGTGCACCTCTTCTTCTCCACCGCGGCCCGCGCCGTGTCCCCACCAGGATGGCACAGCGCTCGCCCACGGAAACCGGGGACGTTGCGGGGGTTGAGGCCCATCGCAAAGAAAGTGATCTGGACCACATTTGCTGCTGTGGGGAGTCGAAGTCCGCCCCCTCCACCAGCGGTTTCCCGGCGCCCGATCCCACGGGCACCGGTTGCGGCTGTCCCCCCGCTCTGCGACGCCCCCTGGGCGGGAACCCCGCACGCCGTACCCGGCGTTGCGTGTTCGTCATCCGCACATCGGAGTCCCCCGGTGTGCACCGGCGCGAACCCCCGGAAGGGAACCCCATGTTCAAACGCCTGCTCTCGGCCTTCGGGGTCGGCGGCCCCACGGTCGACACCGTTCTCTCCCAGCCCCACGTCCACCCCGGCGGGCTCCTCGAGGGCCGGGTCGAGCTCATGGGCGGTGAGAACCCGGCCGAGATCACCGAGATCACCCTGGCCCTGGTCACCCGGGCCGAGGCGGAGATCGGCGACGAGGAGTACACCGGAGGTGTGGAGTTCGCCCGCGTCCCCGTGGCCGGCGGCCTGTACCTGGCGCCCGGCCAGCACGTCTCGATCCCCTTCAGCCATCCGGTTCCCTGGCAGGCGCCCGTGAGCATGGCGGGAGGTGCTCCGCTGCCCGGCATCTTCGTGGGGCTGCGTACCGAGGTGGCCGTCGCGGGCGCGCTGGACAAGGGTGACCTCGACCAGGTCCACGTCCACCCGCTCCCGGTGCAGGACCGCATCCTGGCCGCGATGATCCAGCTCGGGTTCGGGTTCAAGAGCGCCGACGTGGAGACGGGCCACCTGCCCGGAGCTCCGCAGACGGTGCCCTTCTATCAGGAGATCGAGTTCCACCCCGCGCCGCAGTACGCCTCCGAGGTGGGCGAGGTGGAACTCGTCCTCGTCGCCGACCCGTCCGGTGTGTCGGTGGGGTTGACCTTCGACCACCACCGCGGTGGGGACGGCACGGGCTGGTTCCGCGTCGAGCACGCCGACGCCGACCGCATGGACTGGCCGCGGATGATCGACACGTGGGTGGTGCAGTCGCTGCAGCGCCATCGCGAGTTCCACGGGTACCAGGGCGGTTACCACGGCGGCTACCACCACGAGGAGGAGCGGGGCGGCTTCCTCGAGGGCGCCGGCGGCATCGCGCTCGGCGTGGCCGGCGGCATCGCGGCGGGATACGTGGCCGCCGAGGTCATCGACGAGATCGGTGACGCCTTCGAGGAACCGGCCGAGGAACTCGAGGAGGCCGCGGAGGAGTTCGAGGAGGCCGCCGAGGACTGGGGCTTCGAGGACTGACACCCTTCGGTCGGGGGGAGGGAGGAGACCCGCCCCCCGACCGCGCGGAGGGCCCTCGGGCGCCGCGGCGGTCGGGCTCCTCCGCCTCCGGGCCTCCCGGGAAAGCAGAAGGTGCCCGCGGCGTCGTCCTTCTGCCGCGGGCACCTTCCGGGTACGTCAGTTGTACTGAAGGCTCGGGTCGTAGGTCTCACCGGTGATCGGGTTGGTGGCCAGCCCGGACGTGACGTCGTAGTTCACGTCCATGCCCAGTTCGGAGTCGTGGTAGAGACCGGTCTCGGGGTTGCGGGGCAGCCCGACCTCGGGGTCGATCTCCCAGCCGGTGATCGGATCGACCGTGGGCGCGGCCTGCTCGGAGGGCTCCTCGGAGGGCTCGGTGGCAGGTTCCGGGGAGGGCTCGGAGGCGGCCTCCTCCTCGGTCTCCTCGCCGGGGGTCTCGGTGCTGACGATCTCGCTCCGGGCGGGCTGGTTCTCGTCGGCCTCGTTCGGCTCCAGCACGCCCCAGCTGACCAGGGCCAGGATGAGGATGCCCAGACCGACGCGGTAGTAGACGAACGGCATGAAGCTGTTCGTGGAGATGAAGCGCATCAGCCAGGCGATGACGACGAAGCCGACGACGCCCGCGACGAGCGTTCCGACGATGGTGGCGCCCCAGCCGGCGTACTCGTTGCCGCCGATGTCGGTGAGCTTGTACACGCCCGAGGCGAAGACCGCGGGCAGGGCGAGCAGGAAGGCGTACTCGGCGGCCTCCGCGCGCTTGAAACCGAGCAGCATTCCACCGGTGATGGTGCCGCCCGAACGGGAGACACCGGGGATGAGGGCCAGAGCCTGGAAGAGGCCGAAGGTCAGGCCGCGGGAGGCGGTGAGGTCCTCCAGGGTCCGCCGCTTGTTCGCGTACCGGTCCACGACGCCCAGGAGCACACCGAAGATGATGAGGTTCAGGGCGATGAGCCGCAGGTCGCGGAAGACACTGTCGATCTGGTCCTCAAGGAGAAGGCCCAGGACGCCGATGGGGATGGAGCCGAGGATGACGTACCAGCCCATGCGCGCGTTGATGTCGCCGCGCAGGTCGCGCTTGAACAGCGACCGGGTCCACGTCGAGATGATGGCCCAGATCCGCTTGCGGAAGTAGACCACCACGGCCAGCTCGGTACCGATCTGGCTGACGGCCGTGAAGGCGGCACCGGGATCCGGCCAGCCGAAGAGCGCGGAGATCACGCGCAGATGGCCGCTGGAGGAGATCGGCAGGAACTCGGTGAGCCCTTGTACAAGGCCGAGGACGATGGCTTCGAAGATGGACACGGCGGAGCTGCTCCTGGATACTTCTCGGTTGCCTCCGACCGGAGGGGGCGGGGCGAAACGGACTCCGGATGGCGCCGGGGGAGCGCTCGGAGCTGTTTTGGGGATGCCCACGCAGCTTACTGAGTTTTCGGGGTCCCGCGTTTCCGCACCCCGGCCCCGGAAGGCCGTCCGGACCCGTGTCCGCGTGCGGGAAGCCCGCTGCCACGCCCGATACTTCTGCACCGCATCGGCACGGTCTCCTGGCAATTTCCCGGAAGATCGGAAAGGTTCTTCACTCTGGGCTTTCCTTTCGTCACCATGGGTGGTTGCGTATCCGGGTTCCGCCCGCCGAGAGGAGTCGCCGTGAACAGTCCGCCTCCGAAACCCGCCGACACCGGTGGGGGGCCGCGCGGCAGCGGCGCCCTGCTGCGCGGTGCCGCCGCGGTGCTGGCCGCCGCCCTGCTCGGCGTGCCCGCCACCCCCTCCGCCTCCTCCGCCGCCACCGGGGACCGGCAGGGCGCGGCGGAGTGCGGAGCCGACCCCGCGGCACCGCCCAAGCGCCAGATGCGCGCCGCATGGATCGCGAGCGTGCACAACATCGACTGGCCCGGGGAACCGGGGCTGAGCCCCGAGGAGCAGAGGGCCGAGCTCATCGAGCTCTACGACCGGGCGGTGGACCGCGGACTCAACGCGGTGTTCGTCCAGATCCGGCCGACGGCCGACGCCTTCTGGCCGTCCCCGCACGAGCCCTGGTCGCAGTGGCTCACCGGGGAGCAGGGCGCCGACCCCGGCTACGACCCGCTGGAGTTCGCGGTGGCGCAGGCGCACGCGCGGGGCCTGGAGTTCCACGGCTGGTTCAACCCCTACCGGGTGGCCATGCACGGCGACCCCGGACAACTGGTGGCCGATCACCCCGCCCGGCGCAACCCGGACTGGGTGTTCGCCTACGGCGGCAAGCTCTACTACGACCCCGGCGTGCCGGAGGCGCGCGAGTTCGTGATTGAGGCGATGATGCACGCCGTCGAGAACTACGACCTGGACGGGGTGCACTTCGACGACTACTTCTACCCCTATCCGGTGCCGGGCGAGGAGATTCCCGACGGGGAGACCTTCGGGGAACACGGCGGGAGGTTCGACGACATCGCCGACTGGAGGCGCCACAACGTCGACACCCTGGTGCGGGAGATGGACGAGGCGGTGCACGCCGCCAAGCCGCACGTGAAATTCGGAGTGAGCCCCTTCGGCATCTGGCGCAACTCCTCGACGCATCCCGAGGGCTCCGACACCGGCGGATTCGAGTCCTACGACGGTCAGTACGCCGACAGCCGCCGATGGGTGCGCGAGGAATGGGTCGACTACATCAACCCGCAGGTGTACTGGGAGATCGGGCATCCCGCGGCCGACTACGCGGTACTGGTGCCGTGGTGGGAGAAGGCCGTCGAGGGCACCGGGGTGCACCTGTACATCGGGCAGGCGGCCTACAAGGCCGGAAATTCGGGGGCCTGGTCGGACCCGCGCGAGCTGGCCCGGCACCTGGAGTTCAATCGGGACCACCCGGGGGTGCGCGGCGACGTCTACTTCAGTGCGGACTCGCTGCGCACCAACGCCGAGGAGGCCATGGGGATCGTGGCGGAGGAGCACTACGCGCACCCCGCGCTGGTGCCGGTGAAGGAGGACCTGGGCGGAGCGGCCCCCAGTGCTCCGCGGATCTCGGCCTCCGGTCCGGTCGAAGGCGGAGTGGAGCTGGACATCCGCCCCGGACCGGGCGAGCGTCCCGCCTACTACGCGGTCTACGCCTTCGACGGGGCACCGCCGGACCGGCGTGAGGCCGAGTGCCGGATCGGGGACCCCCGCACGCTGGTCGGCACGGTCCGGGCCGGGAGCGGCGGTACCGCGGTGTTCACGGCACCCGCCGGAAAGGGTCCGCGCACCTACTACGCGACGGCTCTGGACCGGCTGCACCACGAGAGCGGTGTGAGCGACCCCGAGCACGTCCGCTGAGCCGCGGCGCCCTCCGGGACGCTCCCCGTCACGGGCGGCGTCCCGTGCGTTCGGCCGGGAAGGGGCCGCCCTGCCCCGCGGGGACCGGCGGTGCCGCGCAGCGGCGGCCGGAGAGTGTCCCGCGTCACCGCCCGCTCCCTTGACCTCGACCAAGGTTGAGGTTGTGGACTCTTCTCCACGGGCGGCGAGAGGGGCGGGCGTGGAGAGGGTCGGGGCGTCGAACACGCCGGAGGGCGGAGGCCTGTGGGCGCGGCGCCACCGGCCGGTGGTGGCCGGCCTGTTCGGGATGATGACGTTCATCGCGTTCGAGACCTTCGCGGTCACCACGGCGCTGCCGGTGGTGGCGCGGGACCTGGCCGCGGAGCAGTGGTACTCGCTGGCCTTCGCGGCGACCGTCACCACCGGCCTGGTGGGGATGACCGTCGGCGGGAGGTGGGCCGACCTGCGCGGTCCGGGGAGGCCGCTGGCGGTGGGCGGACTGCTGTTCCTCGCCGGGATCGGCCTGTGCGCGGCGGCGCCGGACATGGCGGTCTTCGTGCTCGGGCGCCTGCTGCAGGGGGTCGGCGGGGGCATCGACTCCGTGGTGCTCTACGTGGTCATCGCGCGGACACTGCCGGAGTCGCTGCGCCCGCGCGTCTTCGGCCTGCTGAGCGCGGCGTGGCTGCTCCCGTCGATCGCGGGGCCGCTGGTCACGGGCGCGCTGGTGGAGGTGATGCACTGGCGGGCGGTCTTCGCGCTGGTCCTGGTCGGCTCCGCGGGATCCCTGGCGGTGCTGATGAGCGCCGTGCGCACCCTCCCGGCTGAGAACGGCCGAAAGCTTCCCCTCGACCGGCGGGGGATGTGGGCCGTCGCCTCGGCGGCAGCGGTGCTGGGACTGCACGTGGCCGGCCAGCAGGAGATGCCGTGGCTGGCCCTCTGGACAGCGGCCGGCTCCGTGGCCGTGGTGGCGGCCGCGGCCCGGTTGCTGCCCCGGGGGACTCTGCTGGCCCGGCCGGGGATCCCCCGCGTGGTGGCGTTCCGGGGCGTGGCCGGAGCGGTCTGCACGGCGACGGACATCTACCTGCCGCTGTACCTGCAGCACCAGTTGGGGCACGGCCCCGTGGTGGCGGGGGCCGCGGTCGCCGTCGGTTCCTTCGGTTGGGCACTGGGTTCGTGGATCCAGGCGCGGTCGAAGGCGCCCGCAGGGGATCCGGCCGGGCTGCGGTGGGCCGCGGCGCTGGTGGTGTGCGGACCCGCCGGGTGTGTGCTGCTCGTCTCCGGAGCGGCGCCCCTCGCCGCGGCGGTGGCCGGGTGCGTGCTCATGGGCGTGGGCATGGGAATTCTCTACCCGCAGCTCAGCACCCTGATCCTGGCGCTGTCCCCGGCCCGGGAGCAGGGCGGCAACAGCTCGGCCCTCCAGGTGTCGGAGTCACTGGGCACGTCGCTGCTGGTGGCCGTCACCGGTGCGGTGCTCACGGCCTCCGTGCCGAGCGGTTATCCGGCGGTGTACGGAGTGGCCGCGGCCGTCGGTCTGGCGGGGCTCGCGCTCGCCCTCGCCCCCGCCCCGCGCGGCGCTGTCTCCCCTTCCTGAACACGCTGCACGTGAGGCCCTTATCCCCGGCTTATCGGGGCCGGGTATACGCACAGCCCATCCCCAGGAATCGAGTGCGCGATGTTCGACAGTCTGATCGAATGGTTCAAGGGTCTCTTCGGCGACGCGGCCGACACCGCCGCGCAGGGTGCGGCCGACACCGTCCAGGGCTTCGGTGCAGACGCCCACGGCGCGGCCGAGGCCGCCCAGGGGTACAGCCAGGAGGCCTTCGGTGGGGCGCACGAAGCCTACGGCCAGGCCGCCGAGGCCGTGCAGGGGTATCAGGAACAGGCGGCCGAGGCCGCCCAGGGGTACAGCCAGGAGGCCCACGGCCAGGCCGCCGAGGCGGTGCAGGGATATCAGGAGCAGGCCGCTGAGGCCGCCCGGGCCCATGAGGAGCAGGCCGGCGCCTTCGGCGACTTCGTGCACGACCCCGGCAGCGCCGTCACCGACGCGGCCCGCGACCGCCTCCACGGCGAGGGCTGACCGCACTCGGCGGGTCCGGGGCGCGCGAGGGCCCGCCGGGAGGCCGGACTCCCGGCGGGCCGTGGCCGGTTCAGGGAGCGGCGCTCCCCCGGTCAGCCGAAGTCGACGTCACTGCACAGGTAGTAGACCTGGTCCATGTGCGAGGCCTGCCAGATCGTGAAGACGACGTGGTGTCCGCTGCGGCCGCCGGGGTTGTCGACGTCGATGTAGTAGTCGTTGGCCGGGGCGTAGGACCCCGTCTGCTCGACCAGCTGCAGGTCGCCCCAGTCGAGGGAGTCGGTGGTCGCGTCGTAGCCCTGGTTGGTGATGTACACCTGGAAGTAGTCCGCCCCGTGCGACGCCTGGTCGTAGAGGTGGATGGTGAAGTCCCCGCTGATCGGGGTCGTCTTCCACTCGCCGGGGGTGTCGAGCGAGTCGTAGCGGCCGCCCTCGGTGTTGCCGCCGCTGCACAGGGTGCCGTCGGGGATCTGGCCCCGGTGGTTGCCGCCGACGTTGTCGCGGTAGAGGCCGTTCCAGTTCCACATGGCGTTGGGGTTGTCCTGCCACGCCTGCCAGCACATGGGGTCTTCCTGGGCCATGTCCGGGTTGAGGTGGTCGCTTCCCCAGCGCTCGTAGCAACCGTAGTTGCGCGAGGCCGGGTCGACGACCGAACCGTGCGCGGAGGCGGGCGCGGCCATGGCGGTCATGGCCAGCACGGGCACGGCGGTGAGGGTGAGGGCGCGGGCCGCGAGGGCAGTCGTGCGCGTGGTGGTGTCGGTGCTGTTGTTCATTGCGTCTCCGTCGTTCTCGGCTGGTGTGCCGTGCGACGGGAGCGCTCCCAGGCTGATTGTTACCCAGAGGAGTCACCTCAAAACGGAGAGGTTGAGGATTTTTTCGACAGCGGAACGGCCGGCCGCCCGCGCATTGCGCATCACCTGGACCTTTTCGGAAAGGGACCGGGTCCCGAAAACAAGTTCTTCCTATGGTGTTTACATATCACCATTGAGAAGCTACGGTTCTGGAAAGCCGTTCCGGAGCCGCATTCGCGGCAAGGGGACCCACGGAACGGCTTCCATCCGTCCACCTTCCACCCGCTCACCATGCGACTGGGAGCGCTCCCACCCTTGCGGCCACACGCTTCCTCCTCGAAAGCGGCGGCCGTCGGCTTCCGGCAGCACTGGAGCAGAACCCTTGTTGGAGAACGCCCAGGACATCACTCACCACTGATACCGACACCCGAGAACATTCCTCGCCGGCCCCACTCCTCCGGCGTAGGAGAAGCGGATTCGGGAGAATTCCCGAAATCCGTATGTCGAACCGCGAACCGCGCCACGGGCATGCCTCCCGGCCTTTCCTTCCCCGTTCGGCGCGCGCGGACCACAGCGGCCGGTACCGGCTCCCGGCATCCCGGTACCGGTTCCTTCCTCCCTCCCTGCCCGCCCCGTCCCGACCGGGGCGGGCACCCGGCCCCGCGGCACCGCCGCGGGGCCCTCCTGCGCCGCCGACCTGGGATCATGGCCCCGGAGCAGGAAGACGGGAGGCCGCACATGGCGGAGCACATCGAGACCGACACCGTGGTCGTGGGCCTGGGTGCGATGGGTGCGCAGGCGCTGTGGCAGCTGGCCCGCAGCGGTGTCGACGCGGTCGGGGTCGAGCAGTACTCCCCCGGCCACAGCAGAGGGTCCAGCCACGGCGAGTCCCGCATCATCCGCACCGCCTACCTGGAGGGCGCCGAGTACGTCCCCTTCGTACACGCTGCCTGGCGGGCCTGGGCCGACCTGGAGGAGGCGTCGGGCAGCTGCCTGGTGCTGCGCACCGGGGCCCTCGTGCTGGGCGCTCCCGGAAGCGCCGCCGTGGCGGGCACGCTGACCGCAGCCGGGCACCACGGGCTCGCCCACAGCCGCCTGTCCGGTCAGGAGCTGGCCGAACGCTTCCCCCAGCATGCGGTGCGCCCCGGGGAGGAGGGGGTGTTCGAGGAGGAGGGCGGCGTGGTCCTCCCCGAGGCCGCGATCACGACCGCGCTGCGGCTCGCAAGAGCAGCCGGCGCCGAGGTGCTCACCGGGACCCGGGTCACCCGGATCGAACCCGACCCGGACCGTCCGCGCGTCCTGGCCGGGGACACCGAGATCCGGGCCCGCCGGGTCGTGGTCACCGCTGGGGCCTGGCTGCCGCAACTGCTGCCGGACGCGATGGCACCCGTCCGCATGCGCGTCGAACGCCGGGTGCTGGGCTGGTTCCGCACCACGCAGGACCCGTCGCCGCACGCGGGCGGTCCGGTGTTCGCCCGCGACGAGCCCGACGGCACGACCTGGTACGGCTTCCCGAGTCTGGACGGGCGCACCGTGAAGATCGGGATCCACGCGGAGGCCCCCGGCAGCGGCGACCGCCCCGGGGCGCAGTGGGGCGAACCTGTGGACCCCGACGCCGGCCCCCGCAAGCCCGACGGGGCCGACGCACGCCGGCTGGCGGAACTGGCGGCAGGGCTGCGCGGGGTGGAGGAGCTGCCCGAGCGCATGGCGCCGTGCATGTACACCATGACGCCCGACGAGCACTTCGTCATCGGCCTGCGGCGGGACCTCCCCGGCCTGGTCCTGGCCGGAGGGTTCTCCGGCCACGGGTACAAGTTCGCCTCCGCGGTGGGCGAGGCCCTGTCCGACCTGGCCCGGCACGGCCGGACCGATCTGCCGATCGGCATGTTCGACCCCCACCGCTGGGACTGATCCCCCGGCCGGCGCGTTCGGGCCCCGTCTCCGGGGCGGAGGGGCCTCCGAGCACCCTGCGGGCGCTTCCGCCCCGGGGCGGGGTCGTAGGATCGTCGCTCACGCGCGGCGCGAGCGCGGCCAGTTCCCTGCCCGGAAGGAAGCACCCATGCCACGTACCACCCGGAGGACCGCCCTCGTCACAGGAGCGTCGTCGGGGATCGGCCACGCGGTCGCCGCCGAGCTTGTCGCGCGCGGATACCGCGTGCTCGGCACCAGCCGCCGGCCCGAGGCGCTGGCCGCCCCGGTGCCGGGCGTCGAATATCTGGCGCTGGACCTGGCCGACCCGGCCTCGGTCGAGGCGTGCGCCGAGGCGGCCGGCGAGGTCGACGTACTGGTCAACAATGCGGGCGAGAGCCAGAGCGGACCTCTGGAGGAGCTGCCGCCGGAGGCCCTGGAACGCCTGTTCCGGATCAACGTGTTCGGCGCCGTGCGGCTCACCCAGCTGCTCCTGCCGGGGATGCGTGAGCGCCGATGGGGGCGTGTGGTGATGGTGGGGTCGATGCTGGCGAGCTTCCCGCTGGCCCACCGCTCCTCGTACGTGGCCTCCAAGGCGGCACTGCGGGGGTTCGCCGACGCGCTGCGCCGCGAGGTGTCGCCGTACGGGATCGGCGTGGCCACGGTGGAGCCGGGGTCGATCAACACCGGCATCAGCGAGCGCCGCACCCAGTACCTGCGCGAGGGCTCGCCCTACACCGACGACTACCGGACCATGATCAAGCACCTCGACGCCAACGAGGCCAGGGGCGTGCCCGCACGGGCGGTGGCGCGCACGGTCGTGCGCGCGGTCGAGACCCGCAACCCCAGGCCGCTCTACGCGGTGGGCAGCAACGCGCCCGTGGTGTTCGCACTGCGCAGGCTCCTGCCCCGCGCGGTGATCCTGCGGATGACGGCCCGCAGGCACGGCCTGGGCTGATGCCCGCCCAGGCGGGTCGGCAGGGGCACGGACAGGAGCTGTCCTAGGTTGGGGGAGAGATCCACCGATCACCGGAGGTGCCGTATGAGCGTCGTCAAGTTCAACGTCCTGACCGTGCCCGAGGGCGCGGGTCCCACCCTGGAGGAGCGGTTCGCCAAGCGGGCCGGCCTGGTGGAGGGCCAGCCGGGCTTCGAGGACTTCCAGCTGCTGCGCCCGGTCGAGGGCAACGACAAGTACCTCGTGTACACCCGCTGGCGCTCCGAGGAGGACTTCCAGAACTGGGTGAACGGCCCGTCCTTCCGCAAGGGGCACGCGCAGGCCGCCGCCGACGCGGGCCGGAGCGGGGACGGACATGGGCACGGGCATGGGCACGGGCACGGTGAGGGGTCGGGTCCGGCCGCGACGGGCAGCGAGATCTGGACCTACGAGGTCGTCCAGCACGTCGGCGCCCGGCAGTAGGCCGCGGGCGGTGCCCGGGCCGCCGGGCACCGCCGAGGGGCCCGGTCCTACTCCGGCGCGCCGTCGCCGACGTAGCCGCGTCCGCTCTTGTCCCCTCCGCGCCTGCGGACCTTGCGGGCCCGGCGGGCCTTGGCCGCCAGCGGCGCCCCTTGGTCGCGCACGGCGCCCGAGCCCTCGCTGAACTCGGCGTTGAGCGAGCGCACCAGGCCGATCATCATGAGGAACCCGATGACGAAGAACGGCAGACCGAACACGATGATGGTCTGCTGCAAGGCCTCCAGGCCGCCGACACCGGTCGCGGTGAGCACGGTCGCGGCGACGACGCCCTGGACGATGCCCCAGAACACCCGCTGGCGGACGGGGCCCTCGTGGGACCCCGAGCACAGCATGTCGACCACCATGGAGGCGGAGTCCGCCGACGTCGTGAAGAAGATGATCACGATGAGGATGCTGAGCACCGACATGAAGGTCGTCAGCGGATAGTGGTCGAGGAAGGCGAACAGCGCGCCGGGGATGTCCCCCTGTCTGACGACCTCCTCCACCAGTCGGCCGTCCTGGTTCATCTCGATGTCGAAGGACGACAGCCCGAACACGCTGAACCACACGACACTGAACGCGGTGGGCGCCGCAAGGACGCCGAGCACGAACTCCCGGATGGTGCGGCCGCGGGAGATGCGGGCGACGAAGATGCCCACGAACGGCGACCAGGTGATGGTCCAGGCCCAGTAGAAGACGGTCCAGGAGCCCTGCCAGCCCGTGTTGTTGAAGGTGTCGTTCCAGAACGACAGCGGGATGAGCCACTGCAGGTACACGCCCGTGCTCTCGATGATGCCCTTGGCGAGGAAGAGGGTGGAACCGGCCAGGAGCACGAAGAGCAGGAGTGCGACCGCCAGGGCGATGTTGATGTTGGAGAGCCATTTGATGCCCACGTCGAGGCCGGTCGCCACCGAGATCACGGCGATGGTCGTGACCGCCGCGATGAGGACCAGCTGCGTGACGCGGTTCTCCGGCAGCCCGAACAGGGTGTGGATGCCGCTGTTGATCTGCATGGTGCCCAGGCCGATGGTGACGGCGACACCGAAGAGGGTGCCCAGCACCGCGAAGATGTCGACGGCCTTGCCGAAGGGGCCGTGGATCCGTTCACCGATGAAGGGGTGGAAGATCGAGCTGAGCCGGAAGGGCAGGCCCTTGCGGAACACGAAGTAGGCGAAGGCGAGGCCGGGCAGGCAGAAGATCGTCCAGGTGTGGAGGCCGAAGTGGTAGAGCGTGAAGCCCATGGCCTGTTCGGCGGCCTGGACCGACTCCGGTTCCACGTTCCGCTGGGGCGGGTTGGCGAAGTGGTTGATGGGTTCGGCCACGCCCCAGAACATCAGGATGCTGCCGATGCCGGCGGCGAACAGCATGCCGAACCAGACGACGTTGCTGTAGTCGGGCCTGCTGTTGGGAGGGCCGAGCCGCACCTTGCCGAAGCGGCTGCTCGCGATCCAGATCAGGAAGATGAGGAACGTGGTGACACCGAGGATGTAGAACCACCCGAGGTTGGTGAGGATCCAGTTGGAGGTGGTGCCGAAGATCTGGTCGACCGTGTCGGTGAAGGCGATGGCAGAGACCACGAAGAGGATGGTCAGCCCCGCCGCCGCGAAGAAAATCACGGGGTCTGTCTTGAGCCCGAGTCCCTGCGCGAGTTTTCTGAGCACGTGGGCCCCTCTCCGGATACTGTCTGAACAGTTGAGAGTCTGCCCCGAGCGCGCACACAAAACGTGATGTCACACGCACTCTCCGGGAAAAACCGCTCCGGCCACCGGAGAGGCCCCGTTTCTCGTGTGTCGGCGGTGTCCGCCTCCACCGCCTCAGTCGTCGAGCTCGCGCAGGAGGTCGCGCACCTTTTCCGGCTGTTCGTACAGGGAGAGGTGGCCGGCGCCCTCGATCGTGCGCACACCGGTGTCCAGGAACCGGCGGGCGGGTCCGTGCAGGCGGGCGGGCGAGAAGAACGGGTCGTGCGAACCGGTCGCCACCACCACGGGGGTGCCCGCCCAGGGCCGGAGGTTCTCGGCCTGGAGGGGACTGGGCACGGACCCCGTTCTGCAGTGGCGGGAGACGAGGGTGAGCCACTCGGCCTCGGAGCGGTGCTCACCGCAGAGCGCGCCGGGACCGCTGAGGAACTCGACCAGGCGCTCGCTGGCCTGCTCGGTGGGGTGGAGCATCCACGGCAGCGTGACACGCATCGACTCGGGGCTGACCCCCGCGGCCGTCAGCCCGGCGGGGTTGAGCAGCAGCAGGCCGGCGACCAGTGGTGACGGGGCCGAGGCCAGCGCGACGGCGGCGCCCCGGGAGTGGCCGAGCACGATGACGGGCCGGTCGGTGATCTGCGGCAGCAGCTCGCCCAGCCACTCGCCGTAGGCCTCGATCCGGGCGCCGCCGACCCGGCGGCTGCAGCTGAGGCCCGGTTGGCCCGGCAGGTCGACCAGGAACACCGGGCGGTCGCAGGAGAGTGCGCGGGCCGCGGGCACCGTGGCGGCCGCGTTGAAGTTGGTGCCCGAGAGCACCAGGACCGGGGTTCGGGGACCGCCCGCGGCGCGGAAGGCCTGCGTGCTTCCCAGGCCGGTCTCGACAGGCGGGAGGGGCCCGAGCTCGGGCCACTGGCTCAGTGCTTTGTGGCACCAGGCGTGCACCGAGCGCTCGGAGTTCTCCGAGCGGTAGACACGCGCGGCACGAAGGGGGACAACGGTCATGGCTCTGGGTTTCGCTTAGGGAGAGAACGACGCCTGTCGGCCCTGCTGACCGGCACGCCAAAAGAGGACTGTACGCCTCCCTCCGGCGCCTCGCCACTCAGGGGCCCGGGGCAGGTCGGAAAAAGTCTGCACATCCCCGGAAAGCATCCCCTGCCAGGCGTTTTGCCCGGCTATAAAGCTTTACCTCCCTTTTCCGTTGTGCGGAACAGAGCCGCCGAGCCGGTGCGGGACACCCTCGTCGGTGACGAAGGGAACACCGGAGAACCGGGACGCCCCGCAGGCGCGTTGACACCACGGGAGCAGGCGAACGCCGCCCTCGGAGGAGGAACACGCCCATGGAGCACCCGCAGCAGCGCCACCCCGCCGTGACGGTGTCGGTGGCGCTCGTCGCCGCAGGGTTCGCGGGGTTCGCCCTGATGCGGGCGCTCGGCCTGGAACGCGGCCCCGTCCTGGTACCGCTGACGGCCCACACCCCTGTGGCGCTGGGCGCCGCGGCCTTGGCGGCCGCGACGGCGGGGGTCCTCAGGCGCTGGGTCTCCCTCGCTGCCCTGGCCGCGGTGGTGGCCGTCCTGGCCGCGGTGGTGCTGCCCCGCGCGATCCCGTACGGAATCACCGCGGCGGGCGGGCCTGTACTGCGGGTCATGGCCTTCAACGCCCTCGGGGGCGGGGCCGACGTGCGGGAGACCGTGGACCTGGTGCGCGAGCAGGAGGTGGACGTCCTGGCGCTGCAGGAGGTCACACCCGGGCTGCTGGCGGACCTCGCCGCCGCCGGGCTGGAGGACCTCCTGCCGCACGAGATCGACCGCTCCGCCGTGTCGGGGGTGGAGGGCAGCAGCGTGCACTCGTCCCTGCCGCTGACCGACCTGGGGGACGCGGCCGAGGGGCCCGATGCCTTCGCCATGCCGGTGGCCGGGGTGGCGGTGGACGGCCCCGGGCCCGCCGTCGAGGTCGTCTCGGTGCACGTGCCCCCGCCGCTGGGCACCTCCCTCACCGCCGCGTGGGAGAGGGAGCTGCGTGCCCTGGCCGTACCCGCGGAGCAGGACACCGTCCGGATCCTGGCAGGGGACTTCAATGCCACCGTGGACCACGCCGCGCTGCGCGCGGTCCTGGACTCGGGGTACGTGGACGCCGCCTCCGTCCTGGGCCGCGGGCTGCGGGCCACCTGGCCGACGGACCGGCCTCTGCCGGGTGTGGCCATCGACCACGTGCTGGTGACCCCGGGGACGGGTGTCGACCGGCTGGAGGTCGTGGAGGTGACCGGCAGCGACCACCGCGCGGTGGTCGTCGACGTGAGCCTTCCCGGAGCCCCCCGGTGAGCCGTCTCCGCTCCCGAGTGCGGTCGCGGGCAGTGCCCGCGGGGCTCAGGGGGTGACGATGGCGAAACTTCCGTCCGAGGGGTCCAGCAGGCCCAGCAACCGCTCCAGGAGCGAGGCGTCGCCCTCGGTGGTGATCGGGCGCTCCTCCCCGCGGACCAGGCCGATGAGGTCGGCCTTCGTGAGGTGGACCGACAGGTCGGCCCGGCCGGCACGGGGGGCCTGCCGGACGATGAGGGCGCCGTTGGACATGGTGGTGCGGTAGAGGCTGGAGGGGAAGCGCCAGTCGATCGCGAAGCTCTCCCCCCAGGCGCGGGGACCGTCGATCCTGATCGCGAGGGCGTCGAACAGCTGCTCCTCCGTGAGCCCCGTCGCCATCTCGCCGGCGATGTCGTAGTGCACCTTCGGGAAGCCGTGGCGGAGCTCGTGGGCACCCTGGAGGTAGAAGTTGCGCCAGGTCCCGCACTCGGCGCCGTAGGCCAAGCTCTCGTAGACCCCCGCCAGCGCCTCCCTGGCCCCGCTGTGGTCGGGGTCGGCGAAGACGGCGTGGTCGAGCAGGGTCGCGGCGAAGCGCAGGTCACCGGCGTCCCGGTAGCCCTCCGCCTTGCGCACGGTCTCGTCCACGCCGCCCATGCAGTCGACGTAGCGCCGGGCCGCCTCCACCGGGGGGTGCTCCCACAGGTGGGCGGGGTTGCCGTCGAACCAGCCCATGTACCTCTGGTAGATCGCCTTGGCATTGTGGCTGACCGAGCCGTAGTAGCCCCGGGTGTGCTCCTGCCTCACAAGTCCGGGCGGCATCCGGAGCTCCTCGGCGATCTCCGAGCCCACCAGGCCCTTGTTCATGAGGCGCAGGGTCTGGTCGTGCAGGTAGGCGTACATGTCGCGCTGCTGGGAGAGGAAGCGGATGATCTCCTCGGTTCCCCAGGTCGGCCAGTGGTGGGAGGCGAACTGCACGTCGGACTTCCCGGCGAACAGCTCGATCGACTCGTCCAGGTAGCGCGCCCAGAGCCGCGCGTCGCGCACCAGCGCGCCGCTCAGGTCGAGCACGTTGTGCAAGCTGTGGACGGCGTTCTCGGCCATGCACAGGGCCCGGTGCTCGGGAAGGTAGAAGTTGGCCTCCGCCGGCGCCTCGCTGCCCGGGGTCATCTGGAAGACGAGCCGCACCCCGTCGACGACCTCCTCCTGGCCGGTCCGGGAGATACTGCGGTTGGGCGCCACCAGGGAGATCCTGCCGCTCGAACTGCTCTGTCCCAGGCCGAGGCCGATCTGTCCCGCGGGCCCCCTCTCCAGGAGGGCCCCGGTGTAGAAGTAACCGCGCCGGACCAGTGCGGGGCCCGCGTAGACGTTCTCGGAGACGGCGTTCGTCAGGAACCCCCTGGGGGCCAGGATCGGCACGCTGCCGTCGATGGCCCCGCGGACACCGGCGAAGTGGTCGATGTGCGAACTCGTGTAGACGGCACCGGTGACCGGGCGGTCGCCGCGGTGGCGCCGGTACAGTTCCAGGCCCGCCCGCGCGCACTCCGCGGAGATCAGCGGGTCGACCGCGATGACGCCCTTCCTGCCCTCGACGAGGGTCATGTTGGACAGGTCCAGGCCCCGGACCTGGTAGATCCCCTCGGTGACCTCGTAGAGCCCCTGCCGGGCGCACCTCCGGGAGTGCTCCCACAGCCCGGGATGGGCGGTGGGCGGACACTCCTCGTCGAGGAAGGCGTAGGCGTCGGCGTCCCACACGACCTCGCCCTCGGCGTTCCTGATCTGCGGCGGGTCGAGTCGGGCGATCAGGCCCCGGTCGGCCTGGGCGTCGGGGTCGTATCCCATCGTTCCTCCTCCGAGGGGGCATGGACACGGGGGCGGGCCGTCCGCGCGGTCCGCGCGGACTCCGGAGGGCGCCCGGGTCCGGGCACCGAACAGCAAGGGCCTTCCCCGAGCCGTGTCCGCCTAGGCCCCGGCCCCGGTAAAGAAGGCCTCTCCCGATGGAGCCCGCCCAGGGCACGGGCAGGAATTCCGGTGCCCGGACCGCTGCCGGGCAGGGGCCGGCGGGACCGGCCCGGCGGGCCGGTGCGCGGCCGTGTCGGGCGGCCTCCCGGCCGCCGGGTACGGTGGACGCCACCGTCCCTGCCCGTCGGAGAGCCCTCACGTGTCCGCGTCGGAGAAGTTCCAGAGCCTGTTCGTGGCCGCCGCCGCACTCGTCGGGCTGTGCGCCGGCCTGGTGCTGCCGGTGGGTGGGGTGGCGGGGCACCTGGTGCTGCCCGCGCTGATGCTGATGCTGGCGGCGGTGTTCGTCCAGGTCGACGCCGGACAGGTGCGCCGGGCCCGGTCCGCGGTGCCGGTGGTCGCCGCGAGCCTGGTGATCAACTTCGCCTTCACCCCGCTGCTGGCCTGGGCCCTGGGCGCCGGGCTGCTGGGGGGCTCCCCCGATCTGCGCATCGGTCTGCTGCTGCTCCTGGTCACGCCGTGCACCGACTGGTACCTGGTGTTCACCGGCCTGGCCCGCGGACACATGGGGGTCGCCACGGCGCTGCTGCCGGTGAACCTGGTTCTCCAGCTCGTGCTGCTGCCGGTCCACGTCCTGCTGCTGGGCGGGGAGGCGGCGATGGTGGACGCCGGGACGCTGGTGGAGGCGGTGCTCGTGGTCCTGGTGGTGCCCCTGGCCGCCGCCGTGCTCGTCCGGGAGACCGCCCGCCGCCGGAAGGGCGCGCGATGGCGGGACGAGGCCGTGGTGGCACGCGCGTCCGCGATGGTGCTGCCTCTGCTCTACCTGGCGGTACTGGCCATGTTCGCCTCCCAGGCGCGCACGGTGGCCGGACACGCGGGCGCCCTGGTGCACCTGCTCCCGCCGCTGGCGGTGTTCTTCACCGTGCTCCCGGTGGTCGCCGCACTCACCTCGCGGGTGCTGCGGCTGCCCGCCGACCAGCGGGCCGCGCTGGCGATGACCACGGTGGCACGCAACTCACCGGTCGCGCTGGCCGTCGCCGTGGCGGCCTTTCCCGACCGGCCCCTGATCGCCGTCGCCCTCGTGGTCGGGCCCCTGGTGGAACTGCCGGTCCTGGCCCTGCTCGGCCGGCTGTTCCGCGTCCGCGACCGGGTGCCCGCCGACCCGGGCGTGCGCGAAGGCGAAAGCGGGTAACGACATCTGGGGTCCGTCCCGGCCCCGTCCCCCGCCTCACCCCCGGAGAACCTCGTGAAGCTGTACGCCGATCGGCCCCTGCGCGCGCTGCTCCAGATCACCTCCGACGTGCTCGCCGCCGTCTGGGTCTACCTCTGGATCCGCGCTGCGCTGTCGCTGCGGGAGATCCTCACCTCCCTGGACCGGCCGGGCGAGCTCATGGCCGACACGGGCCGGGGCTTCAGCGAGCACATGGACAGCGCGGCCGAGCAGGCCCTGAAAGTTCCCCTGGCCGGGGAGTCCCTGGCGGCGCCGTTCACACGAATGAGCGAGACCGGGGACTCCCTCACCTCGGCGGGGCACGCCTTCCAGGAATCGGTGGCCTCCCTGTCCCTCACCCTGCCGCTGTTCGTCGCGGCGGTGCCGCTGCTGCTGGTGGCCGCCACCTGGCTGCCCGCCCGGGCCCGGTGGGTGCGCCAGGCGGCGGCGGTCAGGAGGACGGGCGGCATGTCCGCCGAGGCCCGCTCGCGACTGCTGGCGCTGCGCGCCCTGGCGTCGGTCCCGCCCGCGCGCCTGGCCGCCGTGCACGAGGATCCGGTGGGGGCCTGGCACGCCGACGAGGGCGGGGCGGTACGGGACCTGGCGGCTTTGGAGCTGCGCCGCCTGGGCCTGCGCAGGCCCTGAACCGGCCGTCGCTGTCCTGTTGCGGCCACGGGGAGGCGGATCGTCGCCTCCCCTCCCTACTCTGGGGGCATCCGATCCCCGGGAGTGTTCCGTGCACCTCTCCGCCCTGCTGGAATTCGACGCCGTCCCCCTGGACACCCGCGACGCGGTGTCCCTCCTGATCGACATCACCGCACCCACACGCGAGGAGGACCGGGAGCGCCCGGCCTCGACCCTCCAGATCGTCCTGGACCGCAGCGGATCCATGGCGGGCGACCGCCTGGCCGGGGCCGTCCGGGCCCTGCTCGGACTGATCGACCGGCTCGCCCCCACCGACAACTTCGGTCTGGTCTCCTTCGACAGCCGGGCCGGGGTGGAGATCCCCTGCGGTCCGCTCTCCGACAAGGCGGCCGCGCGCCGGGCCGTCTCCGCCCTGCGCCCGGGCGGCGCCACCGACCTGTCCAGCGGGCTGCTGCGCGGAATCCAGGAGGCGCGGCGGGCGGGCGGCGACCGCGGTGCCACCCTGCTGCTCGTCTCCGACGGGCACGCCAACCAGGGGATCACCGACCACGACAGCCTGCGGAGGGTGGCCGCGGACGCCTACGCGCACGGGGTCTCCACGGCGACGCTGGGCTACGGCCTGGGCTACGACGAGGCGCTGCTCGGCGCGATCTCCGAGGGCGGTACCGGCAGCGCGCTGTTCGCCGAGGACCCCGACACGGCGGTCGGCCTGATCTCACAGGAGGCGGAGTACCTCCTGGCGAAGTCGGCGCAGGCGGTGTCGCTGCGCGTCCCCGCGGGCGAGCACCTGGCGTCGGTGGAGGTGATCGGTGAGATGCCCTCCCACCGGCTGCCGGACGGGTCGGTGGTCGTGGAGCTGGGCGACTTCCACTCCGGCGAGGAGCGGCGGCTGCTGCTGCGCCTGGAGGTGCCCGGGGCGTCCTCCCTCGGCGCGACCACCGTCACCGTGGTCGAGGTGACCTACGTGGACCCGGCGACGCTGACCACCCGCACCGCGCTCCTGCCGGTGACCGTCGACGTGGTTCCCGGGACCGAGGCGTCCGGGAGGGTGCCCAGCCCGGAGGTGCGCACCGAAGAGGCCCTCCAGAAGGCGCAGAGCGCCAAGCGGGAGGCCGCGCGGGCGCTGCGGCGAGGTGAGCGCGAGCGGGCGGCGCACCTCCTCGGGCGCGCCCGGCAGCTCCTGGAGGAGGCCCCGGACTCGGCCCCGAACTCTCCGGAGGCCGCCGCCCAGGCCGCGGAGCTGCGGCGCATGGAGCAGATGGCGCGCACGGGCGACGCCTCACGGGCCGCCAAGACGGCGTACTCCAGCCAGGCCGGCTACACGCGCATGCGGGGGCGCTACGGACAGCAGTCCGCGCAGTGGCAGGGACCGCAGGAGCTGAGCAACCCGGAGACCGGGCGCGACCGCTCCCGCCCCGACGGTCGGGAGCGGCGGTAGGCGCCGGGTCGGGGCGCCCCGCCGCCCGCGTCCCGGCGGGAACGGGAAGCGGGAGGCACCGGCCGGGCGGTGCGCCCCGGTGGCGCACCGCGGTCGGCGGTCCTCCCGCGTCACCGACCTCTCAGGTCGGTACACCTAGCTCGCGGCCTCGGCGAGGGTGCCGCGCACGGCGCTCGGCAGCTTCTGCTCCAGGAAGCGGGCCATCTCCTCCTCCTGGTGGAGGATCTGGGTCAGCTTCTGCGCGACGGTCTCCTCCCCCAGGTCGCGGGCCGCCTCGATGAGAGCCTTGTAGGAGGCGATCTCGAAGTGCTCGGCGGCGTAGTCGGAGAGGCTGTTCTTGACCATCGTGTCGCTGGAGGCCTTGTTCATCATGCCCTGCACCGCCCCGGAGAAGCCGGCCAGTGCGCTCTTGGTCCCCGACACCTTGCCGCCCAGCCCCTCGATGCAGCCCTTGACGATCTCGGCCTGGAGGCGCGTCTCCTCGATGTGCCGCTCGATACGGGTCTGGACGTCGGGAGCGCCCTTGGCGTCCTTGGCGTGGCGCTCCAGGGTCTCCTCCATGGACTTCTCCATGGCGTAGGCGTCGTTCAGCCATGCGATCAGCTGATCCTTGCCGCTCACGTGTCCCCCTTCCGTCGGACCGGAATCTCCGGACCGCCTTCGGCCCCGCGACTACCCGGGGTGACGTGCGGCAAAACACCGGATCCCGGGCGGAAGGACCGTTCAGGCCCGCGTGCGCGGGAGCGCCGGCCCCGCCAGGGTGAAGCGCACCCTGGTGCCGGGACGGGCCTGGGCGGCCGCGGGGAGGTCGGCCGACACCACCACCGCCACCACGGGATATCCGCCGGTCACGGGGTGGTCGGCCAGGAAGAGGACGGGCCCGCCGTCGGGCGGGACCTGGACCGCACCGGGGACCATGCCCTCGCTGGGCAGTTCCCCGGCACGCGCGCGCTCCAGGAGGGGGCCGGACAGGCGGGCCCCCACCCGGTCGCTGCGGGAGGTCACCTCGTACTCCGCGGTGAGGAGGGTGCGGAGCGCCCCGGCGGTGAACCAGTCCTCGCGCGGCCCGAGGGTGACGCGCAGGACCGCCTCGGGTCCGCCCACGGGTGCGGCGGGCGCGTGGCCGGTGACGGGAAAGGCGGCGGGGGCCGGGCCCACGGGCAGGACCGCACCGGGCACGGGCAGGTCCGGGCCGAGCCCGGCGAGCACGTCGGTACTGCGCGACCCCAGGACGGGGGGCACGTCCACTCCCCCGCGCACCGCCAGGTAGGTGCGCAGGCCCTGCTCGGGGACACCCATGGCGAGCTCGGCCCCGTCGTCCAGGTGCAGCACGGTGTTCATCGCCGCGCCGCGGCCGTCGACGCGCAGCGGAACGCCGGCACCGGTGACGGCGACGGTGACCGGGCCGCGGGCGCGCACCCGGAGGCCGCCGAGCGTGGCCTCCAGCGCCGCTGCGCCCGGCGGATTGGCGAGCAGCCGGTTGGCCAGCGCGTAGGAGGCGGTGTCGGCGGCGCCGGAGCGGCCCACGCCCAGGGCGGCGTGGCCGAGGCGGCCCGCGTCCTGGACCGTGGCCATCGGTCCGGTCGCCAGGATCTCCAGGGCGCTCATCAGGCCTCCTCGAAGCGCACGCGCACACCTGGGCGCAGCAGTCCGGGCGGGTCGCGCTCCAGGTCCCAGATCTCGGCGTCCGTGCGGCCGAGCAGCTGCCATCCGCCGGGGGAGCTGCGCGGGTACACCCCGGTGAACCCGCCGGCCAGCGCGACCGATCCGGCGGGCACCCGGGTGCGCGCCTCGCCCCGGCGGGGCACGTGCAGCCGCGGATCGTCGCACACCATGTAGCCGAAGCCCGGCGCGAAACCGCAGAAGGCCACCGTCCAGGTGGCGGAGGTGTGCGCCGCCACCACGCCGCGCGGGGTCAGGCCGGTGTACCGGGCGACATCGCCGAGGTCCTCGCCGTCGTAGACCACCGGCAGGGTGACGGTCTCCTCCGCCTTCCCCGCACCGGCCGGGACGGCCGGCAGGGCGGCGAGCTCGGAGGCCACCCGCCCGGGGTCGGTGCCCGGCGCCAGCCGCAGCAGCACGGTCCGGGCGGCGGGCAGCACGTCGGTGACGCCGGGGATCGGCCGGTCCTCCAGCGCGGCGTTCAGCGCGATGACCCCGGCCAGGTCGGGAACCTCCACCAGAACGCCGCTGTCACCGCACCTCAGGACGCGCACGGAATCCTCCCGGGTGTCGTGGCGCGGACGTTCCGGCGCGGACCCTCCGGTGCGCTCACGTGTCCACTCGTGTGAACGGGGTGACGGTGATGCCCTCGGAGTGCAGCCGTTCGGCGACCGCCCGGGCGATGCGCACCGCGCCGGGGCTGTCGCCGTGCACGCACAGGGAGTCGGCCCCGACGAGGATCTCCGTGCCGTCGACCGCCTCGATCGGTTCCCCGCGCGCGATGCGCAGGCAGCGCTCGGCCACGGCCTGCGGGTCGTGCAGGAGGGCGCCGGGCTCGCGGCGGGGAAGGAGCGTGGCCTCGGGGGTGTAGGCGCGGTCGGCGAACGCCTCGCGGTAGGTGCGCAGCCCCGCCTTCTCCGCCGCCTCCAGGAACCGGGAGCCGGGCAGGCCGAGCACGGGCAGGCCGGGGTCGAACTCCTTGACCGCGGTGACGACGGCCACCGCCTGCTCCTCGTGGTGCACGATCGCGTTGTAGAGCGCGCCGTGCGGCTTGACGTAGCGGATGCGTTCCCCCGCCAGGCGGGTGAAGGCCGACAGGGCGCCCAGCTGGTACAGGACGTCGTCGGTCAGCTCGGCGGGCGCGGCGTCGACGAAGCGTCGTCCGAATCCCGCGAGGTCGCGGTAGCCGACGTGGGCGCCCACGGCCACGCCCCGCTCGGCCGCGTCGGCCGTGGTCCGGCGCAGCACGGTCGGGTCGCCCGCGTGGAAGCCGCAGGCGACGTTGGCACTGGTGACGACGGACAGCAGGGCCCGGTCGTCACCGAGCTCCCAGCGGCCGAAGCCCTCGCCGAGGTCCGCGTTGAGGTCGATGCGGGGCACCGGTGCTCCTCTCTTCCCTGTCGTTCGCCCGGTCGCCGCGCGGGGACCGTCGCTGCCAGAGGTCGACGATACCGCCGAGGGCGCCGGCCGGTCCCGGCGCTCCCGCAGGCGCGGAGGCGTCCGGGGAGAGGTTCCGCGTCCCCTGTCCGCCCCGGTGGCGGAGTGACATCATGGTCTCCGTCATGGAACTGAACGGACGCCCCGTCTCCACCGGGGACATCGCCCCTCTCGCCCTCCAGGGCTACGGGCACTTCACCACCATGCTCGTCACGGACCTGCGGGTGCGGGGCCTGGACCTGCACATGGAGCGGCTGAGCCGGGACTGCCTCGCGCTGTTCGGCACCGAGCTCGACACCGTGCGGGTGCGCGAGCTGGCCCGGCGCTCCGCCCTGGCACACCCCTCCCCCTCGGTGGTGCGCGTGACCGTCTTCGACCCCGGTCTGGACCTGGGCCGCCCGTCGGCCCGCAGCGTCCCGAGCGTCCTGGTCACCGCCCGTCCGGCCCCGGAGGGCCCGCTCCCGCCGGTGCGCCTGGGTACCCGGATGTACACGCGCGACACCCCGTCGGTGAAGGGGACCGGCCTGTTCGGGTCGATCCGCCAGAGGCGCGCCGCACAGCTGGAGGGCCACGACGACGCCCTGTTCCACGGGGTCGACGGGCGGATCTCGGAGGGGCCGACCTGGAACATCGGTTTCCTGGACGGAGGCGGTCTGGTGTGGCCGCAGGCCCCCTGCCTGCCGGGTGTGACCGCCGAGCTGGTGGGCCGGGTCGCCGCCGGGCTGGGGATTCCGGTCTCCACCCGGCCGATCGCGGCGGCCGCCTCCGCGCGGACGGCGGGCGCCTTCACCGCCAATGCCACGACGGGGGTGCGTCCGGTGGCCTCGATCGACGGAGTACCCCTGCCGCAGGCCGCACTCGTGCGCAGACTCGCGGCCGGTTATCGGGAGCTGCCGGGCGATCCGCTCTAGAGGTAGTGGCCTGAGAGGCTGGCGGGAGGGCCGGTGCGGATCTCGCAGTCCGCACCGGCCCCGGAGGCCCTACGGCCCCTGTCGTCGGTGCGTCAGGAGAGGGACTTCTCCTCCGAGGTGGCCGCGCTCCCCGACTCGGGGATGCGGCTCGGCCACCACATGCGCCGGCCCACGTCCAGGGACAGGGCGGGCACCAGCAGCGAGCGCACGAGCAGCGCGTCCACCAGGACCCCGAACGCCACCAGGAAGGCGAGCTGGAGCATGAACAGCAGCGGAATGACCGTCAGCGCCGCGAAGGTCACCGCCAGCACGACGCCGGCGGAGGTGATCACACCGCCGGTGACGGTCAGGGCGCGCAGCATGCCTTCCCGGTGACCGTGGCGGAGGGCCTCCTCCCGCGCCCGCGACATGAGGAAGATGCTGTAGTCGATGCCCAGCGCCACCAGGAACACGAACGCGAACAGCGGCACGACGGGGTCGGCGCCGGGCAGGTCCAGGACATGGTCGAACAGCAGCGTGCCCACGCCGAGTGCGGCGGCGAAGGAGAGCACGTTGGCGATCATCAGCAGCAGCGGTGCCACCAGCGAGCGCAGCAGCACGACGAGCACGAGGAACACCACGACCAGGACCAGCGGAACCACGACCGTGAAGTCGCGCTGGGCGGTCTCCAGGGTGTCCAGGTCGCTCGCGCTGATGCCGCCGACGAGGGCGTCGGCGCCCTCCACGTCCCGCAGCTCCTCGCGCAGGTCGCGGACCACGTCCAGCGCCTCGGCCGACTCGGGGCCGACCGTCATGGCCACCTCGACCAGGACGCGGCCGTCGACCTCCAGGGGCGGCAGGGGCTGTCCGGGCGGTCCGCCCTCGGTCACCGGTTCGGCCCCGCTCACCCGGTCCAGGCCCTCCGCGGCCTCGACCACCTCGTCGACGTGGTCGGCGTCGGCGATCACCAGCGCGGGTGCGGCGGAGGCGTCCTCCCCGAAACCGCGGTCGAGCGTCTTCTGGCCCTCGGCCGCCTCGACCTCGGTGCGGAAGACCTCGGCCTGTCCGGTGCCCCCGGCGTCGAACTGGGGGGCGAACACCGCGGCCAGGGCCAGCAGGGCGGTGGTGGCCAGCCACAGGGTGCGGGGGCGCCGGGCGACCACGTCCGCGATGCGCGCCCACAGTCGGTGCTGCGACCTCTCGGTCCGGTCCTCCTCGGTGGAGCGCCTGGGGACGGAGGGCCAGAAGGCGGCCCGTCCGCACAGCGCGAGCACGGCCGGCAGGAAGGTCAGCGCCGAGAGCAGGGAGGCGACGATGCCGATGGCCACGACCGGGCCGAGGCTCTGGGTGGAGGCCAGGTCGGCGGCCAGCAGGCAGAGCAGACCGAGGATGACGGTCCCGCCGGAGGCCAGGACGGGTTCGAGCACGCCGCGCACCGAGGCCAGGACGGCCTGCGGGACGTTTCCGCGCTCGGCCAGCTCCTCGCGGTAGCGCGCCACGAGCAGCAGGGCGTAGTCGGTGCAGGCGCCCACCACCAGGATGAACAGGATGCCCTGGCTCTGCCCGTTGAGGGTGACCAGTCCGCTGTCGGCGGCGAGGTAGACCAGGGCGCCGGCCAGGCACAGGGCCAGCAGGGCGGACGTGATGACGAGGAAGGGCAGCAGCGGTGAGCGGTAGACGGCCACGAGGATGACCAGCACCGCGGTGACCGTGACGATCAGGAGGGTGGAGTCGATGCCGCCGAAGGCCGCAGCGAGGTCGGCGGCGTAGCCCGCGGGGCCGGTGACCTGGGCGTCGATCCCCTCGACAGGATTGTCGGCGAGCAGGGCCCGCAGCTCGTCGACGGAGTCGCCCGTGTCGTGTTCGGTGTCGATCTGGACGACGAACTGGGCGACGGAGGCGTCCTCGGTCCCGGGGAAGGGGCCCACGACCGGCGCGGCCACCCACTCCTCCTCACCGATCCGCTCGGCGACCCCGGCGATATCGGCGAGCCCGGCCTCGTCGATGTCCTCGTCGCCCGAGAGGACGACGACAGCGGGGATGGCGTCGCCCCGGTCGAACTCCTCGGCCATCTCCTCCACGCGGGTGGACTCCGCGTTCAGTGGCAGGAACGTACTGGAGTCGTTGGTCTGCACCTCGCCGAGCTTGCCCAGGAAGGCCCCCAGGGGCCCGGCTCCGGCGAGCCACAGGAGGGTCAGCAGGAGCGCCGCCCCGATCCACCAGCGCGACCGCTGCGGCGGTCGCCTGTCCTTGTCCGCAGTCTTCATGTCTCCCCGTTGCCATATTCAGCTCGGATAACGTACATCTTGTTTTCCGAGCATTTTCCCGCGCAACCCTACACCCGCGCGGAGGCCGCGCCGCGCAGGCCCTCTACCCGGGAGGCGGACCGGGCATCCGGGAAGAAGCGGGTCAACGGGAGAGCCGCGTGCGCAGGGAGTGCCACACGTGGTCGGCGACGGTCGCGGACATGGCCGCCACCGGCGTGCTCATCCCCAGGGCGAGCTCCCGGTGCGGTGCCGAGGCCCCGTCCAGGAAGGCCAGCACGTCGCCGAGCCGGTTGGCGGTCAGCAGGCGTGTGAGGAACCTCGCACCGTCGATCCGGCCGGTGTCCAGCGCCCGCAGCATCACCGCGTCCATGGCCAGGTGGCGCCGGCGGTGCGGCACCGGCGGCACGGGGACCCGGCCCCGGTCCAGGGCACGCACCACCGCGGCGGCCTGGCGCTGCGCCCCGCTGAAGGTGTAGCCCGTCGAGGGCCGGGTGGCGCCCCCCGCCGTGCCGATGCGGAAGACGCGGCGGCCGGCTCGGGTGCGGAAGCGCGCGTCGGTCATGGGGATGACGCCCTGCTCCGCGGAGACCACCTCGACGCCCTTCAGCCCCAGCCGGTCGCAGTAGCGCCGCAGCGCCCGCTCGTACTCGCCGGTGCTCAGCGGCTCGGGCCCGAACTCGGTGTACTCCACCAGTGCCTCGCGGCGCGACAGCGGCAGCACGTAGCCGAAGGCGACCGCGTCTCGCGGCTGGGGAGGGCGGAAGTCCATGAGGACCGCGGCCTCCGGGTCGAAGGCGTCCTCCGGGGTGCGCACGAACCAGCCGCGGAAGTGCTGGAGCAGCCGGGTACGCCCCCGCGGCAGCGGATCGGGGGGCCGGGAGTCGAACACCCACCGGGCCGTCAGCGAGGCCTCCCCTCCACCGGGGAGGACACCGCGCACCAGGGCCCGGTCGGCCCCGTCCTCCACGCCGGTCACCGTCATCCCCAGCTGGTCGACCGCCTTCCCGGCCGAGGAGCGCACGTGCTCCTCCAGGTCCGCCGAGCGCAGCATCTTGTACACGTAGGGGGCGGCGGAGGACCTGTGCTCGGCCCCGTCGGGCCCCACCACGGCCAGGTTCTCCCACCGGGCGGCCAGCAGCCCGTCCCACGGGCCTCCGTCGGGCTCCCAGAAGCACCAGGTACGCGGCGGCGGGGTGAGCGGCCCCGGTGGCGGCTCCACGAGCACGGCCGAGAGGGGCCGGCCGCGTCGGTCGTTGATCACCCCCAGCCCGTGGGTAAGGGTGAGGCCCGAGGCCCCTCCGCCGATGATCGCCACGTCGTAGTCGGCCATGCACCCAGCATGCACCGCGGAAGCCGCTTCCACACGCACACGACCCTGGGAGGCGCCCGTGGACACACGGGCCATGAAACACGGCACGGTCACCGACGAGTTCGACCGCGCCGCCGACGCCTACGACCGCCTCGTCGCCGCCAACCCCGGCTACCACGCCCATCTGCGCGTCTCCGCCCGAAGGCTGGGAGCGGACTCGCTCGGCCCGCGCCCGCGCGTACTGGACCTCGGCTGCGGCACGGGTGCCTCGACGGCGGCCCTGCTGGAGACGGTGCCGTCGGCGCGGATCGCGGGTGTCGACGCCTCGCAGGGGATGCTGGAGAGGGCCCGCGCCAAGGACTGGCCCTCCTCCGTCTCCTTCCACCGGGCGCGGGCCGAGGAGCTCACCCCCGCCTGGGCGGAGCGGGAGCTGGGCGGCCCGGCGGACGCCGTGTTCGGCGCCTACCTGCTCCGCAACTGCCCCGACCCCGACGCCCTGCTGGAGACCGCGGTGTCCCTGCTGAGGCCGGGCGGGCGGCTCGTCCTGCACGAGTACTCGGTGGCCGACTCGGCCGCGGCGCGCGCGGTGTGGACAGCGGTGTGCTGGAGCGTGGTGATTCCGGCGGGGCGCACACTGACCGGCCGTGCCGATCTGTTCCGCTACCTGTGGCGGAGCGTGCTGGAGTTCGACGGGCGCAGGGAGGTACTGGCACGGATGCGCCGCGCGGGACTGGAGTGCGTGGCCAGTGCCCCGCTCCCCGGATGGCAGTACGGCATCACGCACACCTTCGCGGGCAAGCGGTCCGAGGAGGCCGGCGATGGTTCCTGAGCGACCCGAAGGGATCGGCGACCGGCGCGCCGAGGCCGTCCTGCCCCCGCCCCCGCGCGGGACGGCCCCGCGCCGACCGCCCCGGGCCGGCGTGGTCGGCGGGGGGATCTCGGGACTGGCAGCGGCGTGCGCACTGGCCGAGCGCGGTGTGGAGGCGGTGGTGCTCGAACGCGAGGAGTCCACCGGCGGAAGGCTGCGCGGCTGGAACACCCGCCTGGCCGACGGCTCGTCCGCCACCATGGGCCGGGGCTTCCACGCGTTCTTCCGCCAGTACTACACGCTGCGCGCGCTGCTGCGGCGGGCCGACCCCGGTCTCGACTCCCTGGTCCCGCTGACCGACTACCCGCTCGTGCACCGCGACGGACCGCGTGAC
The DNA here is from genome assembly GCF_014203695.1 of Nocardiopsis algeriensis. Lineage (GTDB taxonomy): Bacteria > Actinomycetota > Actinomycetes > Streptosporangiales > Streptosporangiaceae > Nocardiopsis > Nocardiopsis algeriensis. The sequence goes on from NZ_JACHJO010000002.1 coordinate 72,339, forward strand.
CGCTTCTCCGGACTGCCGCCGGCGCCGCCGTGGAACGCGTTCGCGCTGGCCGCCACCAGTCCGAGCTTTCCGCTGCGCGACCTGGCCCGGGTCAACCTCCCGGCGGCGCTGCAGCTGCTGGACGTGGACGTGCCCGGTGTGTACGAGCGCCTGGACCACCTGAGCGCCCGGGACCTGCTGGAGGCGGTCCGCTTCCCTCCGACCGCCCGGCACCTGGCGTTCGAGGTCTTCAGCCGCAGCTTCTTCGCCGCACCCGAGAGGCTGTCGGCGGCGGAGCTGGCGGTGATGTTCCACATCTACTTCCTCGGCTCCTCCGAGGGCCTGGTGTTCGACGTGCCGCGCTCACCGTTCCCGCAGGCGCTGTGGCAGCCCCTGGAGCGGTACCTGTCCGGACTGGGCGCGCAGGTGCGCACCTCGGTACGGGTGGAGGCGGTGCGTCCCGGTCGGGAACGCCGCTTCGCCCTGGGGGCGGAGGAGTTCGACGGCCTCGTCCTGGCCTGCGACACCCCCGGCCTGCGCCGCCTGGTGGCGGCCTCACCGGAGCTGGGGTCGGAACCGTGGCGGAACCGGGTGGCCGCTCTGGAGTCCGCCCCGCCGTTCCTGGTGTCGCGCCACTGGCTGGACCGGCCGGTGCGCGCGCACCGGCCGGCGTTCCTGGGCACCGCCGGGTATCCCACGCTGGACAACATCAGTGTGCTGGAGCGCTACGAGGACGAGTCGCGCGCGTGGGCGCGGCGCACCGGCGGTTCGGTGGTGGAGCTGCACGCCTACGCGCTGGACGAGGACTGCGATCCCGAGCGCGAGAGCAAGCGCCTGTGGGAACAGGCGGTGGGCGTCTATCCCGAGCTGGCGGCGGCCCGGGAGGTGGACTCCCGGCACGAACTGCGCGCGGACTGCCCGCTGTTCCCGCCGGGCGGCCACCGGGAGCGGCCGGGGGTGGAGACCCCCGACCCGTTCCTGGTGCTGGCGGGCGACCACGTGCGCACGGACCTGCCCGTGGCGCTGATGGAGCGTGCGGCGACCAGCGGCATGCTCGCCGCCAACGCCCTGCTGTCGCGTTGGGGCCTGCCGGGCCACACGGTGTGGACCGTTCCCCGCCGGGGGCGGTCGGCGCCGATGCGCGCCCTGGCCCGCCGGGCGCGGAGGGCTCAGCCGGGCCAGCGGCCGGTGGAGCGCAGCAGGTAGCGGCGCTCGGCGTAGGCCAGGTCGTCGCGCCACAGCCGGCGGGCCGCCAGCCGCACGGCCGGGCGCACCACCGACCCGGCCAGGCGGCGGGCGAGGGCGAAGCCGGGGCGGTCGGAGGCGGCGACGGTCGCCTCGATGACGGCGGTGCGGGGCACCCCGTCGCGGTCGGTGCCCAGCGGGGTGGCGTGGGTCTCGACCACGCTGCCCAGGCCCTCGCCCTCGATGATGCGCATGACCACGGTGCGGGGCTCGGGGCAGTGGAACTCGGCGCGCACCGGGACGCCCCACCGCCCCGCGACGCGGAAGCCCACCTCCACCACCATCCGGTCCGGGTCGGGGTCGGACTCCTCGGGGATCTCGGTCACCCGCAGCCCGACGAACGAGTACGGGTGGAACCACGAGCCGTGCCAGGGGTCCAGGCGGTTGGCCACGACGTCCTCGGGCTCGCAGCGCCCGGCCAGGCTCTCCACCGCGGTGATGGCCCTCGCGGCCTCGGGGCGCTCGGGCACGACGGGGGCGTCGGTGGGCTCCTCCCCGCCCGCCTCGTCCAGGCGCACCCACACCAGGACGCCGTCGTCGTGCACGGGGTAGGGGTCCCAGCCGGGGAAGCCTCCGCCGTCCAGGGACAGGCCGTGCCACCGGCACACCAGGCGGCCGGCGCCCACCGCGCCCCGGCACAGCGGGGCGCCCAGGTGGGGACAGGCGCCCGGACCGGCGTGGGCCCTGCCGTCGGGGGTGCGCCAGGCCACCAGCTCGGTGCCCGCCACGACGCGGCCGAAGGGCCGGTCGGTGCGCACCTCGCCGCTGGCGGCCAGCACGAACCAGTTTCCGGAGGGGCGTGCCAGGGCCCGCTTGAGCGCGGCACCGATGACCGCGGGCCTGGCTTCCCTCCATGTGGGCTGCTGTGCGTTCCAGGTGGAGGCGGGCATGCGGCGCAGCGGCAGCCGCCGCGGCCTCGGATCGGGCAGGGACACTGCTTCCTCCTGACGTGTCAGACGTACTCGTGGGGGCGGCGGGGACGCGGCACCGAACGGGCGACCAGGGAACGGGCCAGGGCGGGTACGGCGGCGGCCAGCTTGCGGACCTCGGAGACCCGGTGGCGGGTGCTCCACACGTCGTGGCCGGCCGATCCGATCTCGTCCAGGATCGCCCGGTAGAGGCGGAAGGCGGTGGCGACACACGGGCGGGCCACCGGGGAGAGCATCGCGATTCCGGGCTCGGCCCTGCGGTAGAAGCCCTGGTTGACCTCCACCAGGGCGGCCAGGGCCCGGGCCGCCCGGGGGTCGGAGGTGCCGGTGCGCGCGCAGTGCTCCAGCAGCTCCCTGTCGACGCCGTGCGCGGCCAGGACGTCGGCGGGCAGGTAGAGGCGGCCGCGCCCCAGGTCCTCGGCGACGTCGCGCAGGAAGTTGGTGAGCTGGAACGCCTCGCCCAGGGCCGCGGCGTGCGGTGCCGCCTCCTCGCGCGGCACCACGGTCCCCAGGACGGGAAGCACCTGGAGCCCGATGACCGCTGCCGAGCCGTACATGTACTCGCGCAGGTGGTCGAGGTCGCGGTAGGAGCGGGTGTCCAGGTCCATGCGCATGGAGCGCATGAACGCGGTGAAGTACTCGGGGGGCAGGCGGTGGCGCCGGACCGTGTGCGCCAGGGCGCGCAGCACCGGCTCGTGCGGGGCGCCCCCCGACAGCGCCCGCCGCAGGTCGGCGTCGATCGCGTCCAGCCGGGCCCGGATCCCGCCGGCGGTCGCACCGGGCCCGGGTTCGTCGACGACGTCGTCCACCCAGCGGGCGAACCCGTACAGCGCGTGCACGCCGGGGCGCCGTTCGGGCGGCAGGACCCGGGTCGCCGTGAAGTAGGTGCGGCCGTGGCGCGCGTGCAGCTGCCGGCAGAGCAGGTAGTCCCCGCGCAGCTGCTCCGTTCCGATACCGGCGGCGTCGAGTTCCGCGGTTCCTGCTCCCATCATCCCCCCGTCCGTGCCACCACGCGGGCGGCGGCCAGCTTCCCCGAGATCAGTACGGTCGGCACGCCCACCCCGGGTGTGGTCCCGCATCCGGCGAGGACCGCGTTGGCTGTGCCCGGAACGGTGCTGCGGGGCCGGAAGGGGCCGGTCTGGGCGAAGGTGTGCGCGAGTGAGAAGGGTGTGCCGTGGGCGAGTCCCTGCCGGGCCCAGTCGGCGGGCGTGACCATGTGCTCGGTACGCACCGAGGCGTCGAGTCCGGAAAGCCCGCGCTCCTCCAGCACGCGCACCAGGTGGTCCCGGTAGCGCGGCCCCTCCCGCTCCCAGTCGATGCGTCCCGCGGCGAGGTTGGGCGCCGGTGCGAGCACGTACAGCAGGTGGTGCCCGTCGGGTGCGAGCGAGGGGTCGGTGCGGGTGGGCCGGGTGACGAGCAGGGAGGGGTCGCTCATGGTGCGCCCCTGCCGGATGATCTCGTCGAAGGTGCCGCGCCAGGCCCGGCCGAAGGAGATCGTGTGGTGGTCCAGGCCCTCCCAGGTGCGGTCCGTACCCAGGTGCAGGACGACGGCCGACGGCGAGTGGCGCAGCGGCACCGGGCGCCGGGGCGTGTGTCCGAGCAGCCGGTGGGCGGCGGGCAGGTCCGCGGTGACCACCACCTGGTCGCAGGGGACGCGCTCGCCCGACTCGGTGACGGCCGCGGTGACACGGTCGCCGCGGCGCTCCAGGCGGGCCACAGCGTCGCCGAGGCGCACCGTCCCCCCCGCCTTGGTGACGGCTCCGGCCATGGCCGCTCCCAGGGCGCGCATTCCGCCCTTGGGGAAGTACACCCCGGCGACGGTGTCCATGTAGGCGATGACGGCGTAGGCCGCCAGGGCCTTCTCCGGTGCCACTCCGGCGTACAGGGACTGGAAGGAGAAGATCCGGCGCAGCCGCTCGTCGCGCACCCGGCTGCCCACCGCCGGGGCCAGCCGTCCGAAGCCGCCCAGGGCGGCGAGCCGCACCAGGTCGGGGCGCAGCAGGTCCAGGGGGGAGTCGACGGGCGCGTCGATGAACGAGCGCATCTCCACCCGGTACAGACGCGTGAGCCAGTCGCGCAGCCGCAGGTAGCCGTCGGCCTCGCGCGGCCCGGCGGCGCGGGCGACCTCGGCGGCCATCAGGTCGCGGTCCGTGTGCACGTCGATCTTCGACCCGTCGGCGAAGGAGGCCCGGTAGGCGGGGGTGAGCGGGACGAGGTCGAGGCGGTCGGCGACCGTCTCGCCCACGGCCCCGAACGCCTCCTCCAGGAGTTCGGGCATGGTGAGGACGGTGGGCCCGGTGTCCATGAGGAACCCGTCCCGGTCCAGGCGGCCTGCCCGGCCGCCGGGGTGCTCGTCGCGTTCGAGCACGACGACCTCGCGTCCGGCGCCCAGCAGGTGGAGTGCGCAGGCCAGCCCGGACAGCCCCGCCCCGACGACGACGACGGGGTTCCGCCCCGGCGCCCTCACAGCAGGTCCTCGCCGGTCGACACGGCCAGGGCTCGCAGGGAGTCCCGGGCTCGCCGGGCGTCGGCCGAGATCGCGGGCAGGCCCTTCAGCCTGGCCGCCGCCCGTGCGGCCAGTTCCCGGCAGCGCTCCTCCACGAGAGCTCGAGCGCCCACCCGTTCCAGTGCCGAGGCGACCTGTTCGGGGTCCACGTCGCCGCTCCCGACGGTGTCGAGCAGGGCGAGGGCACCCATGTCCCGCTGCTCTCCCGCGAGCCGCACCCCCGCACCGAGCAGGACCGTGCACTTGCCCTCGCGCAGGTCCTCCCCGGCGGGTTTGCCCGTGCGGGCGGGGTCGCCGTAGACCCCCAGCAGGTCGTCCCGCAGCTGGAAGGCGATGCCTGTGTCCCGGCCGTAGGAGCGCAGGGCCTCGACCGTCCCCGCGGGCGCGCCGGCCAGTGCGGCGCCCATGTGGAGCGGGCCCTCCGTGCTGTAGGAGGCGGTCTTGAGCTCGTCGACGCGCAGGGCCGCGGCCTCGGACCGCTGCCTGCGGGCCTGGGAGCGCAGGTCGAGGAACTGGCCCGCCATCATCTCGGTGCGCATCCCGGTCCAGGCCGCGCGGGCCCGGTGGGCCGCCTCCGCGGGGAACTCCGCCAGGGCCTCGTACAGCATGTCGTCGGACCAGACGAGGGCGAGGTCGCCCGCGAGCACGGCGAGCGATTCGCCGTGGCGGCGCGCATCCCCCGCGAGGCCGCCGGCGCGGTGCGCCGCCGCGTAGGCCTCGTGGACCGCGGGAGCGCCGCGGCGGGTGGGGGAGCCGTCCATGACGTCGTCGTGGACGAGGGCGCACGTCTGGACGAGTTCGAGTGCGGCGCAGGCCTGCAGGGCGGGGCCGGCGTGCGGTTCCTCGGCGGCCCCGCCGGCGGCGAGCCATCCCCACCAGGCCACGAGGGGGCGCATCCGCCTGCCCCCGCCGAGGGTGAAGCGCACGACCTCGGCCGCGAGCTCGCGGCCGAAGTCCCCGTCGATCCTCCGCGCGCTCTCCAGCCTGCGGTCGAGGTAGCGGCGCAGGGCGCTCTCGAGGCGCGGGCGGTCCGGTGCCGTGTCCGTGCTCGGGGCGGGTCCGACCGCGTCCTCCTCTGACCGCTTCGCGAGATACATCTCGTTTTTCTTGAATCTCGTTTGCCGAGTTATTTCCACACCGGGATTCTGACCGGATCTGCTCCCCTCCACACCTCCGGGAGGAAAACGACTCGGCCCGGGGGATCTAAACTCGGACCGACGGCCGGAGGAGACCAGCCGCACGAGCGCGAGAGAGGACCCATGGACGCCCGCCCTGCCGACACCCCCTCCCCCGGTGTGGGAACGCGGCGGGTCCCCGGTCCCCCGTCCTCCCGGCGCGCCGACCTCTACGACGTCCTCCAGGACGACGGCCAGATGCTGGCCGTGCGGCTCATCAGGCTGCTGCACCGCATGGCCGAGCGCTCGGGCATGAACCCCACCGACTTCCAGTGCTACACGCTGCTGCGCGTCAGCGGGCCGATGACACCCGGAGAGATCGCCGACAGCCTGTGCCTGTCCACCGGTTCGGTCACCGGGGTGATCGACCGCCTGGAGGCCCACGGCCTCGTCGAGCGCGCCCGCCACACCGGTGACCGGCGCAAGGTCACCGTGCAACTCGCCGAGGGCGCCGACCGTATCGCCTCGGAGACCGCACCGGGTATGCGCCACGCCATGACCGCGCTGCACGACGACTACTCGGTCGAGGAGCTCGCGACCATCGTCGGCTGGCTGGACCGCCTGGGCGGGGTGCTGGACCTCCTCACGGAACCCCGGAGCTGACCGAAGACCCGGAAGCGCCCCCCATGTTCCGAAACTCCGCTTCTGCGTAGTTCCTTGGGCTTCGGATGACGGTGTGCCTACCATCCACGGGACACGACCCGGCCGACCGCAACGACCGGCCCGTCCGCCCGGGCATCCCCGGAGCTGGGAAGGAGCCACCATCTCGTCCCTGCGCGACTACATCCGAGAGCACACCAACCCCACGGTCTTCGCCGTCTCGGGCATCGTGATCGTGGCCTTCGTCGTCATGGGGGTCGTCGCCACCGAACCGCTGCTGAACGCGGCCACGGCCACGCGCGACTGGATCGGCGAGAAACTGGGCTGGATCTACGTCCTGGCCACGACCTTCTTCCTGGGCCTGGCCCTGTTCCTGCTGTTCAGCCGGTTCGGCTCCATCCGCCTGGGCCCCGACGACTCGCGCCCCGAGTTCGGCACCGTGGCCTGGTTCGCCATGCTCTTCACCACCGGCATGGGCATCGGCCTGGTGTTCTGGGGCGTCTCCGAGCCCGTCCACCACCTGCACTGGCCCCGCAGGGCGGAGTACCTCCCCGGACCCGACGGGGCCCCCGTTCCCGAGGCGGCGGGCGAGGCCATGGCGCTGAGCCTCTTCCACTGGTCCTTCCACCCGTGGGCCGTCTACATCGCCCTCGGGCTGTCGCTGGGTTACTTCGCCTTCCGCAAGGGCCTGCCGATGCGGCCCGCCTCGGCGCTGTACCCCCTGATGGGCGACCGGGCGTTCGGCTGGCCCGGACACATCGTGGACATCCTGGCCGTGTTCGGAACGATCTTCGGCCTGGCGACCTCCCTGGGACTGGGCACGCTCCAGATCAACGGCGGGCTCAACCACGTCTTCGGGATCCCGTCCAACTCCTTCGTGCAGTCGGTGCTCATCGTCGTCATCACCCTCATCGCACTGCTGAGCGTGGTGGCCGGCATCGACAAGGGCATCCGCCGGCTGTCGGTGATCAACCTCTGGCTGGCCTTCCTCCTGCTGGTGGTCGTCTTCCTCCTCGGCCCCAAGCTGTGGACCATCAGCATCACCACCACCGGACTCGGGCAGTACCTGGCCGGCCTCGTCCCGTGGAGCCTGGCCTTTCCCAGCCCGCTCGTCGACCCCCAGGCAGCGGAGTGGACCACCGCGTGGAGCATCTTCTACTGGGGCTGGTGGATCTCCTGGGCGCCGTTCGTCGGCATCTTCCTGGCCCGCGTCTCCTACGGGCGTACCATCCGCGAGTTCGTCGTCGGCGCGCTGTTCGCTCCCGTCGTCGTCTCCGTCCTGTGGTTCGGGGTCTTCGGCGGCGCGAGCCTGTACTACGACATGTTCCGAGATGCCGGGCTCAACGAGCTGGCCGAGGAGGACCGCGCCTTCCGCATGATCGACATGCTCCCCGTCGGAGCGGCGGTCGGCGCCGTCATCTCCGTCCTGCTGATCATCGTCGTCTCGGTCTTCTTCGTCACCTCCTCCGACTCCGGCTCCCTGGTCGTGGACACGCTCACCAACGGCCAGGACCCCCGCCCGGTCAAGTCCCAGCGGGCGTTCTGGGCGCTGAGCGAGGGCGCCGTCACCCTCGTCCTGCTCGTCCTCGGCGGCGCGGAAGCCCTGTCCGCACTCCAGGCGGCGGCGGTCGTCACCGGGCTGCCCTTCGCCGTGATCCTGCTGCTCATGTCCTGGGGACTGCTCAAGGCGCTGAAGGACGAACCCCGGTCACCCGGGCGGGCGGAGAGGGAGCGCATGCCCGGCGCCCGGCCCTAGGACGTGCCCTGTGGGTGCGCGCCCTGCCGTGCGGCGCCCCGGCACGCCCCACCGGGCTCTCCCCGGTCGGCGGAGAAGCGCTCCGGTTCCTTCTCCGGCCTTGCGGGACAGGCACCGGGATCCCGCTCGCGACAGGCGGTGCCCACCGGGTCCGCCCCACAGGAAGGAAGACTCCACATGGCACGCAAGAGGTTCACCAACCCCTTCCACGGCGTCGTGGACATGATCACCGAGATGAACCGCGTCTCCGATGCCATGGCCTCCGTCGAGAGCGGGCACGCCGGAGGGCGCGAGCGCGGCTACGCCGACGCCTGGAGCCCGCCCACGGACATCCTCGCCAGGGGCGAGGACCTGGTGATCCGCTGCGGGTTGTCGGGGGTGCACGAGGAGGACGTCTCCGTCACCCTGACCCACGGGACCCTCACCGTCACCGGGGAGCGCAGGCGCGAGGAGGACGAGAGCGCGGTCTACTACTCCTCCGAGCGCTTCATGGGCACGTTCCGGCGCGAGATCAGCCTGCCCGAGGGGGTCACCGAGAAGGACATCCGGGCCGACTACGGCGAAGGGCTCCTGGAGGTGGTGGTGCGCGGTGCCGCCGGCGCCGCCGCCCCCAGGCGGATCGCCGTCGCCAAGCGGGGGCGCGGCAGGTAGCCCGACCGCATCCGCGGGAACCGGACGGCGCCCCGGTCCGACATGAAGGGGGAACGGCCGCACGCGGGCGGCCCGCAACCCCGAGGACAGCACATGAACCGCACCCGGACGGCCTGGACCGCCGCCCTGCTCGCCCTCTCCCTCTCCGCCTGCGCGGGCGGTGCCGACAGTGCCGGCAGCACCGACGCGGACGCCGGACAGGAGACCGCGCAGGAGGCCGGCGAGGCGGCGCACACCGCCGCCGACGGCTTCGCGATCACCGACCCGTGGGTCAAGGCCGCCACCGCCGAGGACGGCATGACCGCCGTCTTCGGCGAGATCACCAACAGCGGGGACGCGGAGGCCACCGTCGTCGCGGCCGCCCACGACGCCGCGGGAACCGTGGAGCTCCACGAGTCCGCCGCCGACGGCGCGGACTCGGTCATGCGCGAGAAGGAAGGCGGCTTCCCCGTCCCCGCCGGGGGAAGCCGCGCCCTGGAGCCCGGCGGCGACCACATCATGCTCATGGACCTGGAGCGCGACCTGCTGCCCGGCGACGAGACCACCGTCACCCTGGAGTTCTCCGACGGCTCCACCACGGAGTTCACCGCTCCCGTCAAGGACTACGCGGGTGCCCAGGAGGAGTACGAGGGCGAAGGGCACGGGGATCACTGATGGGCGAGCGTGCGATGAGCCGCAGAGGCCTGCTGCTGGGCGGCGCGGCGGTCGCCGGAGCCGGGGTCGCGGGCGGGGCGCTCGCGCGCCTGCGGGCCGCGGATCCGACCTCCGCTCCCCGAGCGGCGGAGGCACCGCTCAACGGGACTCGGACGGTCGCCTTCCACGGCGCCCGCCAGGCGGGGGTGGAGACGCCGCCGCAGGCGCACGCCTCCTTCGTCGCCCTCGACCTGCGCGAGGAGGTGGACGCCGACGGGGTGCGGCGGATGATGCGGCTGCTCAGCGACGACGCCGCGCGCCTGGCCGAAGGCAGGCCCGTGCTGGCCGACACCGAGCCGGAGCTGGCCGAGGTGCCCGCCCGCCTCACCACCACGTTCGGCTTCGGCCGGGGGCTGGTGGAACGGGTCGACCCCGATGCGGTACCCGAGTGGCTGGGTCCCCTGCCCGAGTTCGGACACGACGAGCTCGACGACCGGTGGGGGGAGGCCGACCTCCTCGTGCAGGTGTGTGCGGACGACCCGGTCACCGTCTCGCACGCGGTGCGGGCGATGGCCAAGGACGCCCGCGCCTTCACCCGGCCGAGGTGGACGCAGACGGGGTTCCGGCGGGCCTCCGGATCCGAGCCCGACGGCACCACCATGCGCAACCTCATGGGCCAGGTGGACGGCACGATCAACCCGGTCGCGGGTACCCCCGCCTTCGACCGCCTGGTGTGGCGCTCGGACGGACCGGACTGGCTGCGGGGCGGCACCAGCCTGGTGCTGCGCCGCATCGCCACCGACCTGGACTCCTGGGACGAGCTGGACCGGCCCGCGCGCGAGGCGGTCATCGGACGGCGCCTCTCCAACGGCGCTCCGCTGACCGGCGAGGACGAGCACGACCTGGTGGACCTGGAGGCCACCGACACCTCGGGGCTGCCCGTGATCCCGGCGTTCGCACACGTGCGCCGGGCCCGCAGCGACGACCCCGACCAGCAGATCCTGCGCCGCCCCTACAACTACGACCTGCGCGACCACGGTGTCCCCGAGGCGGGGCTGCTGTTCGCCTCCTACCAGGCCGATCCGCTGCGCCAGTTCGTGCCCATCCAGGAACGCCTGGACGAGCTCGACCTGCTCAACGAGTGGGTCACCGCGGTCGGCTCCGCGGTGTTCGCCGTCCCGCCCGGCTGCGAGGAGGACGGCTACGTGGGCCAGGGTCTGCTCGAGGGCTGACCCGGATCCGGGGGCGCCGGAGGAGGTGCGACGATGAGGCCATGACGGAGCGGACGCCCCTGCGCGCGGTTCGCACCGGGGTGTCCGCCTCGGTGTGCGTCGCCGTGTCGGCGTGCGGCCACACGCTCTCCTCCGGCCACGAGGTGCCGTTCGGCGGCCTCCTGGCCGGGGCTCTGCTGATCCTGGCGTCCGCGTGGGCGCTCACCGGGCGGGAGCGCGGACTCGGCACCATCACCGGGTGGATGCTGTGGGGCCAGCTGGCCCTGCACACCGTGTTCACTGCCGCGTCGGCGGCCGGGCACGGGGGCCACGGCACGGCCCTGGACCCCGGGGCCTCCGCCGGCGCCGACATGCTCGCCGCCCACGCGGTGGCGGCCGCGGTGTGCGCCTGGTGGCTCCGTCGGGGCGAGGCCGCGGTCTTCGACCATCTGCGTCTGGCCGCCGCAGCGCTGCTGCCGCTGGTTCTGGCTGTCGTGCGCCTCCCTTGCCAGCCGCTGCCCCCGCAGCGGCCCGCCGGACCGCTCCTGCCCGCCCCCGCCGCACCGCTCCTGCGCCACAGCCTGGTCCTGCGCGGACCTCCGCTCTCCCCGCGCTGACCGAGACCGCCGACCGCGCGTACCGCTCCCCGACCACGGGCCGGGGGGCCGCCGGTGCGCGCCCGGAACCAGGAGAGCACCCATGCCCGGCCTCGCACGCGAGGTTGTACCCGACGCCGTTCCCGACACCGATCTCGACCGTCTCGCCCTGGCCGCCCGCGACGGGTCCCCGTCCGCTCTGGACGACCTCGTCCGGCGCACCCGCGGCGACGTCGGCCGCTACATCGCCCGGCGGGTTCCGCCCGACCGTGTGGAGGAACTCACCCAGGAGACCTACCTGCGGATGCTGCGCGCCCTGCCCCGGTACTCGGGGCGGGCCCCCGTCCTCGCCTGGCTGCGGGCCATCGCCCGCAACACCGTCGCCGACCGCTACCGCCACGACTCCGCCCGGCCGCGCTGCGTCGACTCCGCCGGCCGGGAGCCCGCGTCACCCGGGCGGTTCGAGGAGTACCTCGCGCTGCTCGCCCTGCTGGACGGGCTCGCCCCCGAGCGGAGGCGGGCGTTCGTCCTCACACAGCTGGCGGGTCTGCCCTACGCCGAGGCCGCGAGCCGCCTCGGTGTTCCCGTCGGCACCGTCCGCTCCCGCGTCGCCCGGGCCCGGCGCGACCTGCTCCGCGACATGCGGTGACACCGGAGGCCCGCCCCGAGGGGCGGGCCTCCGGCCGGGTCGGAAGGGGCCGGGCCGTGGTGTGCGGACGCTCTCGCCGCATCGGCGGAGCCGACCCCCGGCGAACGGGGCGACCAGGCGTTCTCCCTTGCAAGACGGGGAGCGCAGCTCAGCCTGGTTCGGCTTCGCAAGCTCTCCGACTCGGCAAGGAGGCACCCGGCGGCCGTGCGGCCCGAGACGATCCGGGAAACAGGGACTAGAAGCTGCGGTCCTTGTCGTAGGGGCCGATGACGGCCAGGGCGCGCGGGCGGGAGAGCAGGTCCGCGGCGACCTCGGCCACCTCCGCCCCCGTGACCGCGTCGAGGCGGGCCAGGTCCTCGTCGATCGAGAAGTGGCGCGGATGGTTGAGCTCGTGCGACAGCAGGCGCCCCATGCGCGCGTTCGTGCCCTCGCTGCCCAGCACCAGCGATCCCTGGATCTGGCCCTTGGCCCGCTGGAGCTCCTCGGCGGTGATCCCCTCGCGGGCCACCTTGTCCAGCTCCTCGCGGCACACCCCGACGACCTCGTCGGCCTTCTCCGGCAGGCAGCCGGCGTAGACCTGGAAGGTACCGGTGTCGGCGTAACCGGTGTGGTAGGCGTGCACCGCGTAGGCCAGTCCGCGCTTCTCGCGCACCTCCTGGAACAGGCGTGAGGACATGCCCCCGCCCAGGGCCGCACTGAGCAGCCGCAGCGCCTGCCAGCGCGGATCGGTGCGCGTGATGCCCTCCGAGCCCAGGATGATGTGCGCCTGCTCGGTCTCACGCGACTCCACCACCGTGCCGCCGCGGGTGGGCACCGGGCCCCCTCCCATGCGCGGACGCACCGGGCGTGCGTCGCCCGCGGCGGCCAGCTGGTCCGCGAAGATCTCCCGCACCCGCGCCACCACGTCGTCGTGGTCCAGGCTGCCGGCCGCGGTCACGATCAGCTGTGAGGGGACGTAGGCGTCCCGGTACTGCTCGGCGATCCGGTCGCGGGGCAGCGCCTTGATCGTCTCGTTGGTGCCGAGGATGGGGCGCCCCAGCGGGCTGTCCCCGAAGAAGTGCGCCGCGAAGACGTCGTCCACCAGGTCGGCGGGCTCGTCCTCGTACATGGCGATCTCCTCCAGGATCACGCCGCGCTCCGTCTCGACCTCGCCCTCGTCGAGCACCGAGGCGGCCACCATGTCGCCGACCACGTCGACGGCCAGCGGCAGGTCCCGGTCGAGCACCTTCGCGTAGTAGCAGGTGTGCTCCTTGGCGGTGTAGGCGTTGTGGTCGGCGCCCACGCCGTCCAGGAGCGCGGAGATCTCCAGCGCGGAGCGGGTCCTGGTCCCCTTGAACAGCAGGTGCTCCAGGAAGTGCGCCGAACCGGCGTGTGCGGAGTCCTCGTCTCTCGAGCCCGTGGCGGCCGAGATCCCGAACGCGGTCGAGCGCACGCCCGCGATGTGTTCGGTGACCACGCGCAGGCCGCCCGGCAGCACGGTGCGGCGCACCAGTCCGGAGCCGCCGTCCGGCTCCAGCAGCGTCACGGTCGTGCCCGGCTCCTGCTCGGCTGCGATGGGGACAGAACTCATGAATCCTTCTTCTTGGCGTCGGTGGCTGGTGGGGCGAGGATACGCGGTGGGGGCGGCCGCACCGCATGGTGCGACCGCCCCCTCACATGTCAGCCCCGGATCAGGTGTTCTCGGAGTTCCTGGTCGAGGTGCGGCGGCGACGGCGGCGCGGGGCCGCGGAGTCGTCCTTGCCGGTCTCCTCGGCCTCGGTGTCGGCCTCGGTGTCGGCCTCGGTGTCGGCCGGGGTGTCGCTGTCCGCGGCCGCCTCGGCGGTCTCGGCCTCGACGACCTCGACGGGAGCCAGCGACAGCTTGCCGCGGGGGTCGATCTCGCGGATCTCGACCTGGATCTTCTCGCCGATGCCGATCACGTCGTCGATGTTCTCGATCCGCTTGCCGCCGTGCAGCTTGCGGATCTGCGAGATGTGCAGCAGACCGTCCTTGCCCGGCATCAGCGACACGAAGGCGCCGAACGTGGTGGTCTTGACGACGGTGCCCAGGTAGCGGTCGCCGACCTCCGGCATCGTCGGGTTCGCGATCTGGTTGATCGTGTTCCGGGCGGCCTCGGCGGACGGGCCGTCGGTGGCACCGATGTAGATCGTGCCGTCGTCCTCGATGGTGATCTCGGCGCCGGTCTCGTCCTGGATCGAGTTGATCATCTTGCCCTTGGGGCCGATGACCTCGCCGATCTTGTCCACCGGGACCTTGACGGTGAGGATGCGCGGAGCGTGCGGGCTCATCTCGGCCGGACGCTCGATGGCCTCCTGCATGACGTCGAGGATGGCCAGGCGGGCGCCGCGGGCCTGCTGCAGGGCCATGGCCAGCTGCTCGGCGGGAATGCCGTCGAGCTTGGTGTCCAGCTGCAGCGCGGTGATGAGCTCACGGGTGCCGGCGACCTTGAAGTCCATGTCGCCGAAGGCGTCCTCGGCACCGAGGATGTCGGTGAGGGTGACGAACTCGCCGTCCTCGCTGATCAGGCCCATGGCGATGCCGGCCACCATCTCCTTGAGCGGCACACCGGCCGACAGCAGGGACATGGTGGACGCGCAGACCGAACCCATCGAGGTGGAACCGTTGGAGCCCAGCGCCTCGGACACCTGGCGGATGGCGTACGGGAACTCCTCCCGCGAGGGCAGGACCGGGATCAGGGCGCGCTCGGCGAGGGCGCCGTGCCCGATCTCGCGCCGCTTGGGCGAGCCCACCCGGCCGGTCTCACCGGTGGAGTAGGGCGGGAAGTTGTAGTGGTGCATGTAGCGCTTGGTCTTGTCGGGGTTGAGCGTGTCGACCGACTGCTCCATGCGCAGCATGTTCAGGGTGGTGACACCCATGATCTGGGTCTCACCGCGCTCGAAGAGCGCGGAGCCGTGCACCCGCGGCAGGACGCCCACCTCGGCGGCCAGCTGGCGGATGTCCTTGGGGCCGCGCCCGTCGATGCGGACCTTGTCGCGCAGAACGCGCTCGCGCATGAGCTGCTTGCTCAGCGAGCGGAAGGCGGCACCGATCTCCTTCTCGCGGCCCTCGAACTGCTCGGCGAGGCGCTCGGCGACGCTGTTCTTGACGCTGTCGAGCTCGCCCTCGCGGGTCTGCTTGTCGGCGATGGTGAGCGCCTTGGACAGGTCCTCGCGGACGGCGGCCTCGACGGCCTCGTAGACGTCGTCCTCGTAGTCGAGGAAGACCGGGAACTCACCCGTCTCGCGGCTGGTCTGGTCGGCGACGGCCTGCTGGGCGCGGCACAGCACCTTGATGAAGGGCTTGGCGGCCTCCAGGCCCTCGGCGACGGTCTGCTCGTTGGGGCCGACCGCGCCCTCGGAGACCAGGCGCAGGGTGTTCACCGTGGACTCGGCCTCGACCATCATGATCGCGACGTCGCCGTCCTCCAGGACACGACCGGCGACCACCATGTCGAAGGTGGCGTTCTCGAGCTCGCCGTGGGTGGGGAAGCCCACCCACTGGCCCTCGATCAGCGCGACGCGCACGCCGCCGATCGGGCCCGAGAAGGGCAGCCCGGCGATCTGGGTGGACATCGAGGCGGCGTTGATCGCCACGACGTCGTACAGGTGCTCGGGGTGCAGGGACAGGATCGTCTCGACGATCTGGATCTCGTTGCGCAGGCCCTTCTTGAACGACGGGCGCAGCGGCCGGTCGATCAGGCGGCAGGTGAGGATGGCGTCCTCGGAGGGACGGCCCTCGCGCCGGAAGAAGGAGCCGGGGATGCGGCCCGCGGCGTACATGCGCTCCTCGACGTCCACCGTCAGGGGGAAGAAGTCGAGGTTGTCCTTGGGGCGCTTCGAGGCGGTGGTGGCCGAGAGCACGACGGTCTCGGAGTCCAGGTACACCGTGGCGGAGCCGGCGGCCTGGCGGGCCAGGCGTCCGGTCTCGAAGCGGATGGTTCGGCTGCCGAACTTGCCGTTGTCGATGACGGCTTCGGCCGAGTACACGCCCTCCATGGGCGACCTCCTACTACACGTGTTCGCGTCCGGCGCACCCGGCGGGTACGTGCCGGATGCGCCTATGGGTTCTACTGCCCGCGTTCGTGCCCCGGAGTGATGACGGCCGGTCATCGATCGAAGCCCACGGCGTCCCTGGAGGGGAGCGTCCGGTGGCCACTACCGAGGACCGGCCCCGACTCTGCGGCCGGGGGAGTGCGATCGCGGGTGGTCTTCGTACGGTTGTGAGCGGGGTCGGCGGCGACCGCCGACACGTCCACCCTACTGAACAGGAAGAGGGAGCGGCCGAAGCCACTCCCTCGGACAGCCTAGCGGCGCAGGCCCAGACGCTCGATCAGGGAGCGGTAGCGGGTGATGTCCTGCTGGGCCACGTACTTGAGGAGACGGCGGCGGCGGCCGACCATCAGGAGCAGGCCACGACGGCTGTGGTGGTCGTGCTTGTGGTCCTTCAGGTGCTCGGTCAGCTCGGTGATGCGGTGGGTGAGCAGAGCCACCTGGACCTCGGGGGAGCCGGTGTCTCCCTCCTTCGTCGCGTACTCCGCGATGATCTTCTCTTTGGTGGCGGCGTCCATCGACACGTCGTTGTCCTCTTTCGTGTTCGGTACGCGGTGCGGCACGCGGGTCGGGAGCGACCCGGGCCAGACGCGGTGACCGCGCGTACGAACAGTCACCGCCGCGTGTGGCGCACGGACCCCGCCGACGGCGGGGTGCACCGCGCTCCCCCCGAGGTCACGGATCCGTGACCGTGCGCGGGGCACACGTGAACGTCTTCACCCTACCCCATACCCCGGCTCGTTCAGCCCAGGCCGAGAACGGTCCGGCACTTGCCGACGTCGCGGCGCATGGCCGCGATGAGCTCGCCGATGTCGTCGAACCTCTCCTGCCCGCGGATGCGCTCGGTGAAGTCCACCGTCATGCGCACGCCGTACAGTTCGAGGTCGTCGCGGTCCAGGGCGTAGGCCTCCACCGTCCGCAGGGCGCCGTCGAACGTGGGGTTGGTACCCACCGAGATCGCGGCCGGCCAGCGCGACTCCTGGTCCTCCAGCGGCTCGGAGCGGCTCAGCCAGCCGGCGTAGACACCGTCCCCCGGAACGGCGGTGTCGGGGGGCAGGTCCATGTTCGCCGTGGGGAAGCCCAGCAGGTCCCGCCCGCGTGCGGCGCCGTGCACCACCGTGCCCTCGACCCGGTGCGCCCTGCCGAGAAGGCGGGTCGCCTCGGCCACCGCACCGTCCAGGAGGAGTCCGCGCACCCGGGTGGAGGTGATCGTCTCGCCGTCGGCGACGAGGGGGACCCCGTCGGTGGTGAAGCCGTGCACCTCGCCCAGCTTGGCCAGGACACCGACGTCACCGGAGGCGCGGTGGCCGAACCGGAAGTCCTCCCCCACCACCACGGCGGCGGCGTGCAGGCGGCCGACCAGGATCCGCTGCACGAACTCCTCGGGGGAGAGCGCGGACAGGTCCCGCGTGAACGGCACCACGCACACGGCCTCGGCTCCGTGGGAGCCCAGCAGTTCGATCCGCCGGTCCACCTGGGTCAGCATCGGCGGGACGGTTCCCCGCACCACCGCCTCCGGGTGCGGGTCGAAGGTCACCACGACCACCGGGAGTCCCAGTTCGCGCCCGCGTCCGACAGCGGTCTCCAGAAGAGTCTGATGGCCCCGGTGCACCCCGTCGAAGACGCCGACCGCCACCACGGACCGCCCCCAGTCGGAGGGCACGTCCTCCGGCCCGTCCCATCGCCGCACGCCTGGCTCCCTGCTGTTCGTCACTTCTGCCTCGTGTGCGCGAGGCCCACCGCCTCCGCAGCGTGCCCCACCCGGTCAAGGGTGCCATGCCCGGCGCCCCGGCCGGTCCACCGCCCACGCGCATCCGTTCCCGGCAGGTCCTCCGGAGCAGGGCCCGAACCGCCGCTTCCAGCGGGTTCTCCGGTCCTGCCGCCCGCTGCGGGCTCCCGAAGAATCCGCACACGGGCGGTCACCCAGCGCTGCCTCCGGCCCGTGAGCGGCACAGCGGTCCGGCAGGACGGCGTGCTGCCGCCCTCCGGGTCGGTCAGGCCGGTTCGAAGACGACGAGGGGCCTGGTGTGGTCCCGGCGGTTCTCCCCCAGGGCGATGACACGGCCGTCCGGGGCGAACAGGCCCACCGGGCTCCGCTCCTCCGTTCCCGGGGCGATGCGGTTGCCGTGCCGGAGCCGGCCCGCCTCCTCCTCCGTGAGGACGCGCGAGGGGAAGGCCGCCGCGACCGCCTCGGCGAGGGGGACCTGGGTGAACTCCTCGGCCAGCTGCTCCAGGGTGCGGGCCCGCGACAGGTCGTAGGGACCGACGCGGGTGCGGCGCAGCGCGGTGAGGTGGCCGCCCACGCCCAGGTCGGCACCCATGTCGCGGGCCAGTGAACGGATGTAGGTGCCGCTGGAGCAGGTGACGGAGGCGTCCACGTCGACGAACACCCCGTCCTCCGCCTCGACCCTGCGGACGGCGTGGACGGTGAACTCCCCGATCGTGACCGGCCGGGCCCGCAGCTCGACCTCCTCGCCGCGGCGCGCCGACTTGTAGGCGCGCACGCCGTTCACCTTGATCGCACTGACCTGCGGTGGAACCTGGTCGATGCGGCCGGTCAGCTTCCGGGCGGCGGCGTGCACGCCCTCCTCGGACACCCCGGACGCGTCCGTGCGCACGCCGGGCTCGCCCTCGGCGTCGTCGGTGTTCGTGGTGAGCCCCAGCCGGATGGTGGCGTCGTAGGACTTCTCGGTCAGGGTCAGGTGGCCCAGCAGCTTGGTGCCCTTCTCCAGGCCGAGAACGAGCACCCCCGTCGCCATCGGGTCCAGGGTGCCCGCGTGGCCCACCCTGCGGGTTCCCGCAAGTCTGCGCATCCTGGCGACCACGTCGTGCGAGGTCCAGTCGGCCGGCTTGTCGACGACCACGACACCGCTCTCGGCCATGGATCTCCTCATCGGTGCGGGGGCGGCGGCACCCCGTGCCGCCGCCCGGGGGTTACTCGTCCTCGTCGGCGTCCTCTCGGGGCGCCTTGTACGGGTCGGCCTCTCCCGCGGGGCTGGCCGTGCCGGCGCGCTCGGCCAGTTCCGCGTCCGCGCGGCGCGCCTTGAGCAGCAGCTCCTCGATGTGTTGGGCGTTCTCCTGGACCTCGTCGACGACGAAGGTCAGGCTCGGCGTGTGCCGGATGCCGGTCTGGCGCCCGACCTCGCTGCGGATGAGGCCCTTGGCGCTCTCCAGCGCGGCCGAGGAGGCGGCCTTCTCCTCCTCGGTGCCGAACACCGTGTAGTAGACCGTGGCGTCCCGCAGGTCCGCGGTGATACGCGCATCGGTCACGGTGACGAATCCCAGGCGCGGGTCCTTGATCCGCCGGTCCAGCATCTCGGCGACGATGCGCTGGATGCGGTCGGCGACCTTGCGCGCGCGTGCGGCGTCAACCATGGTCAGTCTTCCTCTTCGTTGAAGAGCCGCTGCCTGGCCGACAGCAGCTCCAGCTCGGGACGGCCCGCGACGAAGCGTTCGCAGGAGTCCATCTGCTCTCGGGCGTGCGCGGCGGTCGAGGCGACCACGGCGACACCGATCCTGCTCCTGCGGTACAGGTCGTGGTCCCCCACCTCGGAGACGGAGACCGAGAACTTGCGGCGCAGCTCGGCGATGACCGGCCGCACCAGCGAACGCTTCTGCTTGAGCGAGTGGACGTCTCCCAGGAGGACGTCCAGGGTCAGCGCCCCAACGTACAAGTGATCACCTGCGGTGTTTGTGTGGGCCGTCAAGGGCGGGGCCCCGGACTCGGGAGTCCGGGGCCCCTGGGGAGTCAGGCCTCGCGACTAGTCGCGGGGCTTCTCCTGCATCTCGTAGGTCTCGATGACGTCCTCGACCCGGACGTCGTTGTAGCCGAGGCCGATACCGCACTCGAAGCCCTCGCGGACCTCGGTCGCATCGTCCTTGAACCGGCGGAGCGACTCCACGTTGAGGTTCTCGGAGATGACGACACCGTCGCGGATGATCCGCGCCTTGGTGTTGCGGCGGATGATGCCCTCGCGGACGATCGAACCGGCCACGTTCCCGATCCTCGGCACCTTGAAGACCTCGCGGATCTCCGCCGTGCCGAGCTTGACCTCCTCGTAGACGGGCTTGAGGAGTCCCTTGACCGCGGCCTCGACCTCGTCGATGGCCTGGTAGATGACCGAGTAGTAGCGGATGTCGACGCCCATGCGGTCGGCGAGCTCGCTGTTCTTGCCCTCGGGCCGCACGTTGAAGCCGATGATGATGGCTTCGGCGGAGGCCGCCAGGTTGATGTCGTTCTGCGTGATCGCACCGACACCGCGCCCGATGACCCGGATGGCGACCTCGTCGCCGCCCGCGTCGATCTTGAGCAGCGACTCCTCCAGGGCCTCGACCGAACCGGACATGTCGCCCTTGATGAGCAGGAGCAGCTCGGAGCGCTCCCCCTCCTCCAGGGTCTTCTGCCAGTTGTCGAGGGTGACCCGGCGGGCCGAGCGCGCCTGCTGGGCGAAGCGCTCGCGCGCCTCGCGCTGCTGCGCGATCTGGCGTGCCACCCGGTCGTCCTTGACGACCAGGAAGCTGTCGCCGGCGCTGGGCACGTTGGTCAGACCGACGACCTGCACCGGGCGGGACGGCTCGGCGCTCTGCACGTTCCTGCCGTGCTCGTCGAGCATGGCGCGGACGCGGCCGTAGGCGTCGCCGCAGACGATCGAGTCGCCGACGTTGAGCGTTCCGCGCTGGACCAGCACCGTGGCCATGGAGCCGCGGCCGCGGTCCAGGTAGGCCTCGATGGCCAGGCCCTGGGCGTCCATCTCCGGGTTGGCCTGCAGGTCGAGCGCGGCGTCGGAGGTCAGCACGATCGACTCGAGCAGGGCGTCGATGTTCGTGCCGTGGAGCGCGGAGATGTCCACGAACTGGACGTCGCCGCCGTACTCCTCGGCCACCAGGCCGTACTCCGTGAGCTGCGCGCGCACCCGCTGCGGGTCGGCGCCCTCGACGTCGATCTTGTTGACCGCGACCACGATCGGGACCTCGGCCGCCTTGGCGTGGTCGATGGCCTCGGCCGTCTGCGGCTTGACACCGTCGTCGGCCGCGACCACCAGGACCGCGATGTCGGTGACCTTCGCACCGCGGGCACGCATGGCGGTGAACGCCTCGTGACCCGGGGTGTCGATGAAGGTGAGCTTGCGCTCCTCACCGTCCACCTCGGTGGAGACCTGGTAGGCACCGATGTGCTGGGTGATGCCGCCGGCCTCGCCGACCGCGACGTTGGCCTTGCGGATGGTGTCCAGCAGCCGGGTCTTGCCGTGGTCGACGTGACCCATGACGGTGACCACCGGCGGACGCGGACGCAGGTCCTCGTCGGTGCCCTCGTCCTCGCCGAACTCGATGGAGAAGGACTCCAGGAGCTCGCGGTCCTCGTCCTCGGGGCTGACGACCTCGACCCTGTACTTGAGCTCCTCGCCCAGCAGGACCAGGGTCTCGTCGGGCAGGGACTGGGTCGCGGTGACCATCTCCCCCAGGTGCAGCATCACCTGGACGAGCGACGCCGGGTTGACGTCGATCTTGTCACCGAAGTCGGCCAGCGAGGCGCCGCGGGACAGGCGGATGGTCTGGTTGTTGCCGCTCGGGATCTTGACGCCGCCGAACGAGGGAGCCTGGAGGTCGTGGAACTCCTGGCGCCGCTGCTTCTTGGACTTGCGGGCACGCCCGGGACGTCCGCCCGGACGGCCGAACGCACCGGCCGTACCGCCGCCGCGACCGCGACCGCCGCCACCGGGACGACCGCCGAAGCCGCCGCCACCGGGACGCGGACCGCCGCCACCGGCACCGGGACGCGGACCGGCACCCGCGGGTGCGCCGCCGCGACCGCGACCGCCGCCACCGGGACGGCCGCCGCCACCGCCGCGGCCGGCGCCCGCGGGCGGGGCGGGCCGGGACGAGGGCATGTTCATCGGGCTGGGGCGCGGACCACCGGGACGCGGACCGCCGGCGCCACCCGGACGCGGAACGCCCGCAGAACCACCGGGACGCGGAGCGCGCTGCTCGCCGCCCTGCGGGCCCGGACGGGGACCACCGGGACGCGGACCCGGACGCGGGCCACCGGCGCCACCCGGACGCGGGGCACCCGCGGCACCGCCGGGACGCGGAGCGCGCTGCTCGCCGCCCTGCGGGCCCGGACGGGGACCACCGGGACGCGGACCCGGACGCGGGCCGCCGGCGCCACCCGGACGCGGACCGGCCGGCTTGGCGCCCATGCCGGAGGCGTTGGACGCGAACGGGTTGTTGCCCGGACGCGGACCGGCCGTGCGCGGGCCCGGACGCGGGCCGCCGGCGGCACCGCCGGGACGCGGGCCGCGGTCGGCGCGCGGGGCGCGCTCGGGGCGGTCACTGCGCTCCGGACGGTCACCGCGCTCGGGACGGCTCTGCGGGGCAGGCTTGGGGGCTCCGGCGGGGCGGGGAGCCTCGCTTCGGGGAGCCTTGGGGCCGGGCTTGGGCGCGGCGGCGCGCGGGGCGCCCTCGGCCTTGGGGCCCGGCTTCGGAGCGGGACCCGGCTTGGGGGCCGGACCCGGCTTGGGACCCGGCTTGGGGGCCTCCGCGGAGGGGCGCGGGCCGGGCTTGGGAGCCGAACCCTTCCTGCCGCCGTCGGACCCGTTGTTGAAAGCTTCCTGCAGGCGTCGCACGACGGGGGCCTCTATCGTCGAGGACGCCGAACGGACGAATTCGCCCATCTCGTTGAGCTTGGCCAGGACGGCCTTGCTCTCTACACCGAACTCCTTGGCGAGTTCGTACACCCGGACCTTCGCCACTACTCTCCTTCAGCTGCCGGTCCGGGACATGGGCCTGTGCCGGACCGTCGTTAGCTCGAGTTACTCATCGCTGCGTACTCATCAGGCGCTCATCGCAATCTCGACCTGCTTCCTCATCGCTACACAACAATGGGTCGTTGATGCGTGCCGACACAGCACTGCACGCCGACCTCGGTCACTACAACCTCGAGGACGGCTCAGACATTCCAACCCTATCGGGGAAGGCGACCTGTCCGGCCATGAGGGGTGGCACCGATCAGGGCCGCCACCTGTGTGACGTCCCATCCGGTGTCACCCGGTCCCCTCCGGTAGGCGCGCGACCACACCCTGCGGCGCTCGGCGAGTTCGAGACATCGCCGGTCGTCGTGCAGATAGGCACCGCGTCCCGGACGTCGACCCCGCACGTCGGGGACGACGGCCGTGCCCACGGCCACCATCCGAACGAGGTCGGACTGGACTGCCCGCGACCGGCACCCCACGCATGTACGCACGGGACGGTCAGGACCGTCTTCCGCCACCCTACCGCGTCGAGCCATGGGCGCGACCCCCGTCAGCCGACCGGCGCGGTGTCGTCGCCGTCGGCGTTCCCCGCCGGGGCGGTCTCCGCGTCGGATCGGATGTCGATGCGCCAACCGGTGAGCCGCGCGGCCAGGCGGGCGTTCTGGCCCTCCTTGCCGATCGCCAGGGACTGCTGGTAGTCCGGCACGACCACGCGGGCGACACGGGCGGCCATGTCGACGATCTCCACGGAGCTGACCCGCGCCGGGGAGAGTGCGTTGGCCACGAACACGGCGGGGTCGTCGGAGTGGTCGACGATGTCGATCTTCTCCCCGTGCAGTTCCGCCATGACGTTGCGCACACGGCTGCCGAGCGGGCCGATGCAGGCGCCCTTGGCGTTGACGCCGCCCCGGTTGGAGCGCACCGCCATCTTGGTGCGGTGGCCGGCCTCACGGGCGATCGCGGCGATCTCGACGGTGCCGTCGGCGATCTCGGGGACCTCGAGCTGGAAGAGCTTGCGCACCAGGTTGGGGTGGGTGCGCGAGAGGGTGACCGAGGGGCCGCGGTGTCCCTTGCGGACCTGCACGACGTAGGCGCGCAGGCGCTCCCCGTGGGTGTAGGTCTCGGTGGGCACCTGCTCCTGCGGAGGCAGGACGGCCTCGATCCGGCCGAGGTCGACCAGCACGTTGCGGGGGTCCTTGCCCTGCTGGATGATGCCCGAGACGATGTCGTGCTCGCGGCCGGCGAACTCGCCGAGGGTCAGCTCGTCCTCCGCGTCGCGCAGACGCTGGAGGATGACCTGCTTGGCGGTCGAGGCCGCGATACGGCCGAAGTCGGTGGGCGTGCCGTCGAACTCGCCGACGCGTACGCCCTCGTCGTCGGTCTCCTCCACCCACACGGTCACGTGGCCGTTGGAGCGGTCGAGTTCGACGCGCGCCTTCCTGTCCGGCCCCTCCTCGCGGTGGTAGGCGATCAGCAGTGCGTCCTCGATGGCCTTGGCCACCAGTTCGACGGAGATGTCCTTCTCGCGCTCGAGGCTGCGAAGGACGCTCATGTCAATGTCCACGGGGCTCCCCCTCTAGTCCGCCGCGCCGGTGTCGTCCGGACGGTGGAATTCCACCTGCACCTTGCCCTTGTCGAGTTCCTCGTGGGCGTAGGTGCGGGGCCGGCCCTCGACGTCCAGGGTGACCTTCTCGTCGTCGGCGTCGGTGACGCGTCCGGTGACCCGTCCCCCGTCCGCGAGGAACACCTTCACCAGGCGTCCGCGCGAGCGGCGCCAGTGGCGGGGCTGCGTCAGGGGGCGGTCCACGCCCGGAGAGGTGACCTCCAGGACGTAGGGCTGCTCACCCATGGCGTCGGAGTCGTCCAGGACGGTGTTGACCTCCTGGCTGACCTCGCCCACCGTGTCGAGGTCGACACCGCTGTCGGAGTCCACGACCACCCGCAGCACGCGGCGCTTGCCCGCCGGTGTCAGCTCGACGGCCTCCAGGTCCAGTCCGGCCTCGGCCAGTACCGGCTCCAGCAGCTCGGCGATGCGCTGCTCACGCCCCTGCGCTCCCATGGGTCTCGACCCCTCCAACGGCGGGAATCCCGCCCGTTCGGCCTCGTGCCGGTGTACGGGGCGGTCCAGCTCTGTACGTAGTCTGCGACTGGTTGGTCCGCGGCCCCGGGGGGACGCGAACCGGCCGCGCGTCGCGGGTGACGGCGGTTGTGCTGCAAGAGTATCCACACCCGGACACTTTCCAGGTCGCCGTCCGCGGCCGGGGCGCGTCGCCGTCCACGCCCGAAGCACCGCTGCGGCCCGTGGGGCAGGGCCTTCCGGCGCGGGCACGGGCCTGGTGCGGGCGTGGAAAGATGAGACGGGTCCGCCGTCGGCGGCGGGCCGGGGCAGGGGAAGGAGTCCGTGTTGGGCCAGGGAAT
Source organism: Nocardiopsis algeriensis (assembly GCF_014203695.1). Taxonomy (GTDB): domain Bacteria; phylum Actinomycetota; class Actinomycetes; order Streptosporangiales; family Streptosporangiaceae; genus Nocardiopsis; species Nocardiopsis algeriensis. Next base: position 97,485 of record NZ_JACHJO010000002.1, read on the forward strand.
CGGCTGCGTCAGCCGCCGTACGGTACTGGGCGCGGCGCTGGCCGGTGCGGCCGCCGCCGGGCTCGCCGGATGCGGCACGGTCGAGTGGTACCCCTCGGACGTGTCCCCGGACGAGCACGTGCTGCTCTCGGTCCTGCGGGAGAAGGAGCGCCTGGTCGCCCGCTACGAGGCCGCGGCCGCCGAGGGAGCCGGCCCCGCCGACCTGCTGGGGCGCCTGCTGGAGAACCACCTCTCCCACCTGGACGCACTGCTGGAGGCGCTTCCCGAGGACTCGGAGGCGCTCTCCCAGGCGGATGCCTCCGCCGCTCCGCAGGAGGAGGCCCCCGCGGCGACCGACACCGCCGGGCTGCGGGCCCTGGAGATCTCCGCCGCCGGCGCCAGGATCGACCAGGCCGCGGCGCTCTCCGACCCGGGCCTGTCCCAGCTGGTCAGCGCGATCGGTGCCTGCGAGGCGGGGCACGCCCGCCTCCTGGCCGACGACTAGAGGATGCACATGAGCGAGAGCCCCCTGGCCGCGCGGCCCGAGGACGAGGCGGACGCCGGGCCGCAGGCCCTGGCCGAGGCGCTGCGTGCCGAGCACGCGGCCGTGTACGGGTACGAGTTCGTCGGCGGGGCCGCCGACGGTGAGGGCGACCGCGAGCGCGCGCGGACGACCGCCCTCGACCACAAGGCCCTGCGTGACGAGCTGCACGCGCTGGCGGTGGCCCGGGGCTTCGACCCGCCGCCGGCGAAGAACTCCTACCCGCTGCCCCGGGAGCGCGATTCCGGTTCCCTGCGCGCCTTCGCGGTGGGTCTGGAGGAGGCGGCGGCCCGTGCCTACCTGTGGCTGGCCGCGGCGCAGGACACCGAGCTGCGGGTGACCGGCGCCCGCAACCTGCAGGGGGCCACGCTGCGCACCCTGGAATGGGGCGGCGAGCTCGACCCCCTGCCGGGTTTCGACCAGGGGTGAGAGATCAGGTTCGGCAGGCCGCCTCGACGCGGTCGGCGATCTCGGCCAGGGCGACCTCCTCGCGCTCGCCGGTGGCCCGGTCGCGCAGCTCCACCAGTCCGTCCTTGAGCCCCCGGCCGACGATGACGGCGGTCGGGACACCCAGCAGCTCGGCGTCGGTGAACTTCACACCGGGCGAGACGCCCTTGCGGTCGTCGACCAGGACGCGCAGGCCGCGGGCCTCGAGCTCCCCGGCGATGCGCAGGGCCTCCTCGACCTGTTCGCCCTTGCCGGTGCCGATCACGTGGACGTCGGCCGGGGCGATCTCGCGCGGCCAGACGATGCCCTTGTCGTCGTGGGACTGCTCGACGACCGAGGCGACCACGCGGGAGACGCCGATGCCGTAGGAGCCCATCGTGACGCGCCTGGGCTTGCCGTCGGGGCCGAGCGCGTCGACCTGGAAGGCGTCGGTGTACTTGCGGCCGAGCTGGAAGATGTGGCCGATCTCGATACCGCGCGCGGTGTACAGCGTGCCCTGCCCGTCGGGCGAGGGGTCCCCGTCCCGGACCTCGGCGACGTCGATGGTGCCGTCGGGCGTGAAGTCGCGTCCGGCGACCAGGTCGACGACGTGGTGGTCGGCCCGGTCGGCGCCGGTCACCCACGCGGTGCCGGTGACCACGCGCGGGTCGACGAGGTAGCGGACCTTGTTGTCCAGCAGCGCGCGGGGGCCGATGTACCCCTTGACCAGGAAGGGGTTGGCCGCGAAGTCGGCCTCGTCCAGGAGGTCGACCTCGGCGGGCTCCAGCGCCGCCTCCAGGCGCTTGAGGTCGACCTCGCGGTCGCCGGGCACGCCGATGGCGAGCAGCTCCCACTCCTCGGAGCCGGGGGTGCGGGTCTTGACCAGGACGTTCTTGAGGGTGTCCGCCTCACTGAAGTCGCGGCCGAGTCCGGCACCGTTGAGGAAGTCCACGAGGCTCTGGATGGTGGCGGTGTCGGGGGTGTGGTGCACCTTCGCCTCGGGCAGCCCCTCGATCGGAAGAGGCGCGGGCGCGGGGGTGGTGACCGCCTCGACGTTGGCCGCGTAGTCGGATCCCGTGCTGCGCACGAAGGTGTCCTCGCCGGTGGGCGCGACCGCGAGGAACTCCTCGGACGCCGAGCCGCCCATGGCGCCGGAGGTGGCCTTGACGACGACGTACTCCAGGCCCAGCCGGTCGAAGATCCGGATGTAGGCGGCGCGGTGGGCGTCGTAGGAGGCCTGGAGCCCCTCGTCGTCGATGTCGAAGGAGTAGGAGTCCTTCATGTGGAACTCGCGGCCGCGCAGCACTCCGGCGCGGGGGCGCGCCTCGTCGCGGAACTTCTCCTGGATCTGGTACAGGATGACCGGGAAGTCCTTGTAGGAGGAGTACTCGCCCTTGACCAGGAGGGTGAAGACCTCCTCGTGGGTGGGACCGAGCAGGTAGTCGGCGCCCTTGCGGTCCCGGAGGCGGAACAGGGTGTCGCCGTACTCCTCCCAGCGGCCGGTCGCCTCGTAGTACTCCTTGGGGAGCAGGGCCGGGAGGAGGAGCTCCTGGGCGCCGATGGCGTTCATCTCCTCGCGCACGACCCGGGAGACGTTCTCCAGGACGATCTTGCCCAGGGGCAGCCACGAGTAGACGCCGGGGGCCGCCCGGCGCACGAAACCGCCGCGGACGAGCAGTTTGTGGCTCGGCACCTCGGCGTCCGCCGGGTCCTCACGCAGGGTGCGCAGGAACAGGGTCGACATCCGCAGCAGCACGGCCACTCCTCGGGGAACGCACCCCGGTCGGGGCGCGGAGACGGAAAAAATTCGAGAGGGGTCCAGGCTAGGGCATGTTCGGTGGGACCCGCCCTGCCGAACGGCGTCCCGGGGCCTCCCCCGCCGCGCTCCCCCGGTCGGCGGGAACCGCTCCGGTTCCCGCTCCGCCCCGGCACGGGGAGGGGTCCCGCACCCCGGACGCGCGCGGCCCCCTCCGCCTCCGGCGGCTACGCTGGTGGGCGCACACGACGGCCGGACAGGACGGGGACATGGGAAGACGCCGAGCCGGGGAGGACGCCGGAGCCGAGGGGCCTCCCGGTACGGAGCTGCTGGCCGACGCCGACCGGTCCGACTCGTGGTTCCTCGTGGTGGAGGGCACCCCGCAGTCGCACGTGGACCTGTCCGACCCCTCCTACCTGGACTTCTCGTACGTGCGGCGGATCGCGCACGCCGCCGACCTGGTCGCCCCGGAGGGCGAGCCGATCGACGCGCTGCACCTGGGCGCGGGGGCCCTCACCCTGGCCCGCTACGTCGCGCACACCCGCCCGGGGTCGCGCCAGCGGGCGGTGGACGTGGACGCGCCCCTCGTGGACATGGTGCGGCGGCGCCTGCCGTGGGACCGGCGGGCGCAGCTGCGCGTGGGCATCGGCGACGCCCGCGAGTGGCTCGCGGCCCGGCACGGGGCGAGCGCGGACCTCGTCGTCAGCGACGTCTTCGCGGGTGCGCGCACGCCGGCGCGGTTGACCTCGGTGGAGTACTACGCCGAGGCGGCGCGGGTGCTGCGTCCGGGCGGGTTCCTCGTGGTCAACGTCGGCGACGGCGGGGCTCTGGCGCACACGCGCGGCCAGGTGGCGACGGTCCGCGAGGTCCTGCCGCACGCGGCGCTGTCGGCCGTTCCGGCGGTGCTGCGCGGTCGCCGCTTCGGCAATCTGGTCATCACCGCCTCCTCCCGGCCGCTGCCGGTGGACGAGCTGGCGCGCCGCGCGCACCGCGACCCGGAGATGGCCCGGCTCCTGGAGGGTGGGGAACTCGACCGGTTCGTCTCGGGGCGCGCCCCCGTCCGCGACGCCGACGCCGTGGACTCCCCCGCCCCGCCCGACGACGTCTTCTGACAGGAGACGCCCTCCGGCACGGCGCGACGCCCCGGAGCGGCCGTCGCGGCCCCCGGTCGCACCTCCCTCGCCGCTGCCGGCCCCGGGGACGACGGCGGTACCGGCGGTGGCCGTTCTCGACGCGGTGGTTCCGGTCGTGCCCATCGACCGGGTTCGGTTCCACCGAATGGCACGCCGCCTCGCGACCGCCCGGCCTTCCCCGGTCGGGCCCTCCGGGTGTCCCTCCCAGGTCGCAGGGGCCGGCGGGCCGGACACGCGGGGGTGTCCCGTCCCCGGCGGAGGGCCGAGGAGTCCGCCGGGGGGTTGGAACGCCCCTCCGAGCGGGCACACCACTTCTCGGCGGCCGTGCGGGCACCCCTCTCCCCCCGGGGAGGGGAGGCGGCGCGGCGGCCGAGGGAACCACGTCTCCTGAGGAGGAAACGCCATGTACTTCCCGACCACTCCCCCGGCGATGAGCGGATGCAGCTGCGGCTCGAGCTGCGGATGCGGATGCCAGAGCGGCAGCTCGTGCAGCTGCGGGGGCAGCTGCTGACCTCTCCCTCCACAGCGGGTCGTCCTTGCCCGGGACGGCCCGTTTTTCACTCAGGGTGAACTCCTCCCGCGCGTGTCGCGACAATCAGCACGCGAACATATACGCTAAGTCATCAGACGAAGCTGCGCCCGTTGGGGGAGATCAGCGATGCCGCCGTTCACCAGGCCGGAAAGGGGGCTCCTCGCCGATCACGCGAGGCTGCTCCGATGCGTCCAGGGCATCCAGGACCGCTCGGCCAGGGCCGTCCCCTGGGAGCCGGACACGGTGGGCCTGCCCCGGCCCCGGTCCAACAGCGCCCTGGCCCGCATCAACGACGTCGCCTTCTACGCGAACGCCCGGGACGAGGTGACCGCCCTGGCGGACGTGTGCGCCCAGTTGCTGCGCCTGCACCGCCCGGAGGAGGAACACGGAGAGGAGCTGTGCACGGGCTGCCGCCAGACCTGGCCCTGCCCCTCCTTCGAGGAGATCTCCCGCCTCCTCGCCTAGGCCCTGTTCTTCGGATCATCCCGGGACGCACGGCCGGAGGATCGGCTCCGCCGATACGGCGAGAGCATCCGAACAACACGGCCCCGGCTCCGGAGCCCGACCGGCGGAGAGCCGGCCCCGGGAACGCCGTCGCCCGCTGGGGTCGGGGCGCGATCCGACCTCAACGGGCGACGGTTCTCTCTCGCCTGCCGTCCGCTGGCGTCCGGCGACCGAACCACCGGATGCCCTCACCGGGCCAGGCACACCGGGAGAATAGTACTGGAACGCGTTCTAGATCAAGGTCGACAAGCTCTTATTTTCAGGCATGGCGGAGCAGGAACCTGTTTCAGGGAGATGCTCGCGGGTGCGCGGCGGGGGGAGAGGCACGGCGCCGGCCCGGCCGCTCCCCGCCTCGATGCGGAGGGCGGCCAGGCCCAGGGGCGGGGGACAGCCCCTGGGACCGGCCTCGGGGGCGGCAGGGCGCAGCGGCCCGCGGTCGTCTTTCGGGAGTGCGGCCTCTCCCTGACGCGGGGCGCGCCTTGCCTGACCGACGTTAACGATCCGGCGGTAACGCGAACACCCCCCTTCCGATAACCGGAACGTCTCGATTCCCCCCGAGACCTCCTCCGGGGCGGCCTCCGAGGCCGCCTGATCTGCGGTGACGGCACCGCGCCCCGCCCGGGCCGGCGTCCTCCCGGTGCCCGCGGGCACGAAAAACCGGGAACCGCTGTTCCGCGCACCTTCCGGAGAAAGGCCGCGCTCAATCGCGATTCCCGGCACAAGTAAAGAAGGGGCCGCCGGGCTCGGCGCACCCCGGAAGAGGATCAGCTGATGCGCGTGGCCAGCAGATACGCCGACGGCGAATCCGCGTCCACGATTTCGGTGACCTTCCAGACCTGGCCTCCGACACTGAACACGTCGTCCACCCGGACATCGATCATGGGCGTGGGCCGCCACTCCTTGGGGCCGCCGATCTTGGCCACGGGCCGACCGCTTTCGTCGACCCAGAACTGCCCCCCGCCCACCGGGCCGCCGAGGAAGCGGTCGTTGCGTCCGTAACTGATCTTTTCCTGCGCGCCGATTTCATGAACCACAGCGGATTCTTTCCCAACCGTCTCGGATTCCTTGGAAAACGAAGCCAATGCTAACCCGATCGGAGTAATTACGCATGGCACTTCGGAGCCAGGACCGGGTTTTCTCCAGGTTAGCTGACAAAAGTGTGTGCGGGGCAGGACCAAAGTCCCGACCCGCACGTAATAAAAGAGAACCCTTGAATTGTCTCCGCCGGACCGGCGGATCTAGCGTTTCTGACCGCCCTTGAGCCGGCCGGCCAGCGTCTCGAACGCCGAGCTGAACGGATGGTCGTGCACCATGTACGTCCACGTCATCGACGGACGCTTGACTCCCACGTCGCTCACGTCCAGCTCCCCGTCCACGGCCTCCAGCTCCTCGAAGCTCTGCGCGGCCCGGGCCCGCGCGTCGTCGAGGAAGCCCTTGAAGACCGGCACCGCCTCGCGGTTGAACTCGTCGAGGGGGTCCCTTCGGCCGAGGAAGCGAAGGTGGATGCCTTCGCGCAACTCCGAGAGGAAGGCGTTGTGGTCGGTCCAGCCGCGGTCGAGGTGGTAGAGGGTGACGAGGCGGGCGGCCTGCGCGACCTTGTCCTCGCCGACCTCCTCGACCAGGTTCGCGTGATGCTCCTTGCGGTCCTGCCTGATGTGCTGATCGCCCTCGTTCCCCGTCAGGACCAGCTCCCGGTGCTCCAGCACCACGTCGCGCTGCACGTCGATCAGCTGGTTGTAGCGCCAGGTGTTGCGGTGCACCTCCAGCAGCTGCCCCTCGGAGACCCGCTGGGCGTGGTCCACCGTGGCCAGCCAGGCCTCGTCGGTGATCTCGCCGTCGTCGCCGGTCGTGTAGCCCGAGGTCTCGGAGACGTTGTTGACCACCAGGTCGTCGTCCATGCTCACGAAGAAGACCGAGTCGCCCGGGTCGCCCTGGCGGCCGGCCCGGCCGCGCAGCTGGCCGTCGAGGCGGCTGCTGGGGTAGCGGCCGAAGCCCATCACGTACAGGCCGCCGGCCTCCACCACGCGTTCCCGGTCGCTCATGTCGCTGCCGCCCAGGCGGATGTCGGTACCGCGCCCGGCCATCTGGGTGGAGACGGTGACAGCGCCGTAGGTCCCCGCCTCGGCGATGATCGCCGCCTCGTCGGCGTCGTTCTTGGCGTTGAGGACCACGCACTCCAGCCCCGCCTTGCGCAGGCGCTCGGCGAGGCGCTCGGACTCGGCCACGTCCTGCGTGCCGATGAGGATGGGGCGGCCGGTCGCGTGCACCTCCTCCGCCTTCGCGACGAGGGCGTCCTCCTTCTCCTCGCGCGTGGCGTAGAGGTGGGTGCCGTGGTCCTTGCGGATGTTGGGCTTGTTGGGCGGAATGACCGCGACCTCGAGCTCGTAGAACTCGCGCAGCTGCTCGGCCACCGACATCGCGGTGCCGGTCATACCCGCACGGGTCGGGTAGCGCAGGACCAGGGACTGGACGGTGATGGAGTCCAGCACCTCCCCGGTCTCGCTGACGGCCACCTTCTCCTTGGCCTCGACCGCGGCCTGCAGGCCGTCCGGCCAGCGCTGGAGGAGGGCGATGCGCCCGCGCGACTCGTTGATGAGCCGGACCTCGCCGTCGCGCACCACGTAGTGGACGTCGCGCTGGAGCAGGACGTGGGCGTGCAGGGCCAGGTTGACCTGGGGCAGGAGGGAGGACTCCTCCTCCGAGTAGAGGTCGACACCGCCCAAAGCCTTCTCGACCGCGTCGATCCCGGCGTCGGTGAGCTGGACGTTGCGCCCCTCGTCGTCGATCTCGTAGTGCAGGCGCGGCTTGAGGGTGCGGACGAGGTCGGCCATCTCCTCGCTGGAGCTGACGCTCTCGGCCGCGCCGGCCAGCACCAGGGGCACCCGGGCCTCGTCGACGAGCACGGAGTCGGCCTCGTCGATGATGGCGACGTGGGGCTCGGGCACGACCCGGTCGGCGATGTCGGTGACCATGCGGTCGCGCAGGACGTCGAAGCCGAGTTCGCTGACGGGCCCGTAGGTGACGTCGCAGGAGTAGGCGTCGCGCCGCTCCTGTGTCGTGGACTCCTCGCTGATCGCCCCGACGGTGACGCCGAGCATGTCGTAGAGGGGCCTCATCCACTCGGCGTCGCGACGGGCCAGGTAGTCGTTGACGCTCATCACGTGCACGCGCCGGCCGCGCAGGGCGAAGCCCGCGGCGGCCAGGGCACCGGCCATCGTCTTGCCCTCGCCGGTGGCCATCTCGGCCACGTGCCCGTCCAGCAGTGCCATGACGCCGAGGAGCTGGACGTCGAACGGTCGCTCACCGAGGGAGCGCCGGGCCGCCTCCCGTCCGACCGCGCACAGCCTCACGAGGTCGTCGCGTGAATAGGGGAGTTCGGCATTGCCGAGTTCGATGGCCCTGTCCGTCAGCTCGGCGTCGCCGAGTTCGCGCAGACCATCCTCCTCGGCCTCGATCGCCGACAGGAGCTTGGTATAAGGCCGCAGATCCACCGCGCCGGGCTTGCCCAGCAGCCGGCGGACGCTTTCCGCCATTCGTCCGAACACCCCCACAGAGTAACGCCGGGCACAACCCCCCCAAGACCCCCGCAAGCGTCCTGGGAGGGGCGTCCGGGCTCCGCACCGAACGGCACGGAGACCCCGTCACCTGTGGAGGAGCCGGTCCCGGGAGTGCTGGCGGGCCTCCACCGCCATGGCGTGCTTGACCAGGGTGACCAGGACCTGGATGACCGACGCGCGGTCCCGGGCGTCGCAGTACACGACCGGGACCTCGGGGGCCAGATCGAGGGCGTCGCGCAGCTCTTCGGCGCTGTAGCGCGCCTCGGGGTCGAACTCGTTGACGGCCACGGCGAAGGGCAGCCGGTACTGGCGCTCGAAGTAGTCGAGCGCCTGGAAGGTGTCCTCGAGTCTGCGGGTGTCGGCCAGGATCACGGCGCCCAGGGCGCCGCGGACCAGGTCGTCCCACATGAACCAGAAGCGCTGCTGCCCGGGGGTCCCGAACAGGAACAGGGTCAGGTCGGTCTCCAGCGAGATGCGGCCGAAGTCCATGGCGACCGTGGTGCTGGTCTTGTCGGGAGTGTGCGAGAGATCGTCGACGCCGGCGCTCGCGGCGGTGACGGCGGCCTCGGTACGGACAGGGGGGATCTCCGAGACGGCGCCGACGAACGTGGTCTTCCCGACCCCGAACCCCCCGGCGATGATGATCTTGGTGGACAGCTCGCTGGGCGCGTGAAGGTTGCTCGTGCTGTTTGCTGGGTCGATCACAGTTAGTCCTAGCGGAAATGCCGGGTCCGAGCGCGAGGGCACGGCTCGTACGGCCCGGACGTGAGGGGTGGGGCGCCCCCGGGTCCGAACTCCCCCGAGAGAGACACCGCCCCTGGAACCTAACACCGGACAGCCGTTCTGTACGGGGTTTCGGAGCACTCGTGCGCGTGTCGGCGCACCCGCGGCGGACAGGCCCCGAGCCCCGGCGGCAGGGGCCCGCGGGCGCGGTGTTCCACCGTGGCGCCGCGACCCCCTCAGAGACACACGGTAATCACACAAGCACAGATTCGTACCCCGCGGGAGCGACTTTACGACATTGTGAGCGACTGTGATCGGCCGCTTCCGGCCGCGCCGATCGCTGTCCGGCGGCGCCTGCGGAGTCTACGGTGGGGAACAGGGCCCCCGCCGTACACACGGCCGCGAAACCGACTCCTGGCACGAGCGCGCGACCGCCTGCGGGAGCCATCGGCGGCGCCCCGACACGCGGCCGCCCGCCGGCGCCTCGCTCCTCGGCGCCGGGGCGGCCGGTTCCGACGGCCCGCCGGAGCCCCCACCGGCCCACATCCGTCCACGTGGGCCGGTGGCGGCCATGTCCGCGGCCCGGGATGGCCTTAGGATGGGCACGCCTTCCCCCCGCCCCGAGTTCCGACCGTCTTGCAGGGAGCCGAGTACTCCACATGTCCGATCAGCGCGTCGTCCGCCCCACCCCCATCAGCGGTTTCCCCGAGTGGACCCCAGAGGTCCGGGCCGTGGAGCAGCGCTGGATGGACCATATCCGCGCCGGGTTCGAGTCCTTCGGTTTCACGTCGGTCGAGACCCCGTCCGTGGAGAACCTGGACGTGCTGACGGCCAAGGGCGAGACCTCCCAGGAGGTCTACACCCTGCACCGCCTCCAGGCGGACCCCAAGGACGACTCCGACGCCAGGCTCGGGCTCCACTTCGACCTGACGGTACCCTTCGCCCGCTACGTCGCCCAGCACTTCAACGACCTGACGTTCCCCTTCAAGCGCTACCAGATGCAGCGCGTGTGGCGGGGCGAGCGGCCGCAGGAAGGGCGATTCCGCGAGTTCACCCAGTGCGACATCGACGTCATCAACGTCGACTCGGTCCCGCTGCACTTCGACGCCGAGCTGCCGCGCATCGTCCACCGCGTGCTGAGCGGCCTGGACATCCCCGCGTGGACGCTCAACGTCAACAACCGCAAGGTGCTCCAGGGCTTCTACGAGGGCATCGGCGTCAAGGAGCCGATCGCGGTGATCCGCGCGGTGGACAAGCTCCACAAGATCGGCGACGACGGCGTGCGGGCGATCCTCCTCGGGGAGGGCCTGTCCGGCGACCAGGCCGACGCGTGCCTGGCCCTGGCCCGGATCCGGGGCACCGGGGCGGACGTGCCCGGGCGGGTGCGGGAGCTGGGGGTGTCCTCCGCCCTGCTCGACGAGGGCCTGGGGGAGCTGTCCTTCGTCCTGGAGGACCTGGCCGACCTGCCCGAGGGCAGCGTCGTCGCCGACCTGTCGATCGCACGCGGGCTGGACTACTACACCGGCACGGTCTACGAGGCCTCCTTCGACGACGACCCGGGGTACGGGAGCATCTGCGCGGGCGGCCGCTACGAGGACCTGGCCGGGCAGTTCATCCGCCGGAGGCTGCCGGGGGTGGGCATCTCCATCGGCCTCACCCGGATCTTCGCCAAGCTCGTCGCGGAGGGACGCATCGAGACGGGCCGCGCCTGCCCCACCGACGTCATGGTGGTGGTGCCGAGCGCCGAGCGGCGCCGCGACGCCGTGCTCACCGGTGAGCTCCTGCGCGGGCGCGGGTTCAACACCGAGGTGTTCCACTCCGCGGCCAAGGTGGGCAAGCAGATCCAGTACGCCTCCAAGAAGGGCATCCCCTTCGTGTGGTTCCCGCCTTTCGGCGAGGACGGCGGCCACGAGGTGAAGGACATGTCCACGGGGGGTCAGGGCCCGGCCGATCCCGCCTCCTGGACCCCCGGCGACGACGGCACCGCAGGGTAACCGCTCCGCGACAGTGCACCGACCGGCATGGGCGGTTTTCGACCTCCCGTGCCGGAACCGGCCATTCCCGGGACAGGCCCGGTCATCGGATGCAAGACTGGGAGCGGCTGTCCTCCGCGGCGCCGGGCATCCGCTCCGCGGACCGATCAGGTGTACCTAACGAATGAGGCCATGTCTCATCCCCGCCACAACCTGCCCCTGTCCGCCGGCGAGTTCATCCGCTTCGTCGGGCGTGAGCGCGACATCGTCGACCTCGGCCGCCTGCTCGACACCTCCAGAATGGTCACGCTGACCGGGACCGGCGGTATCGGCAAGACGCGGCTCGCCCTCCACCTGGCCGAGCGCGTGCTGCGCCGCTTCTCCGACGGAGTGCGCTTCGTGGACCTCAGCGAGGCCTCCACACTCGACCAGGTGCTGCGCACCGTCTCCGGTGTGCTGCACGCGGTCGACGGCACGCGTACCACGGTCGAGGCCGTCATCACGGCGCTGCGCACCCAGAACCTTCTGCTGTTCCTGGACACCTGCGAGCACGCCGCCGGGCCCGTGGCGGAGCTGTGCCGGGCCGTGCTGCGCGACTGCCCCCGGGTACGCGTCCTCGCCACCAGCCGGCAACCGCTGCACCTGCCGGAGGAGAACGTCTGGCGGGTCCCGCCGCTCTCCCTGCCCGCACGGCCCACGCCCACCGATCCCTACGCGGCCGAGCCCGCTCCCCTCCCCCGGCGCGACGCCCAGCGCTACGAATCGGTGCGCCTCTTCGTCACCCGCGCGCACGCCGCCCGGGCCGGGTTCGAGATGACGCGCGAGAACTCGGGCTACATCGCGGAGATCTGCCGCATGCTCGACGGGATGCCGCTCGCCATCGAACTGGCCGCCGCCCGGGTCCGGGTGCTGTCGGTCCAGCAGATCCTGCACCGCCTCGACGACCGGTTCCAGCTCCTGACCAGCGACGGCTCCGAGGACCTGCCGCCGCGCCAGAGAACGCTGCGCGCGGTGCTGGAGTGGAGCCACGACCTGCTCTCCGAACCCGAGCGGCTCCTGCTGCACCGGCTGTCGGTGTTCGGCACCTGGCACCGGGAGATGGCCGAGGAGGTCTGCTCCGGGGACGGGGTCGACCCGTCCGACATCCTGCCGCTGCACTTCTCGCTCCTGGACAAGTCCCTCGTCGTGATGGACACCGAGATCGAGGGCACGGCGCACTACCGGCTCACCGAGACCGTACGCGCCTACGCCGCCGAGCAGCTGGCCGCGGAGGACCCGCGGGAGGAGCGCTGGGAGCGCTACCTGGACTTCTGCGTCTCCTCCCTGGAGGCGACCGCCGAGGGCTGCCGCGGCCCCATGCGGTGGCGCGAGCGGATGCGCCGCCTGCGCCTGCTGGACCACCACCGGGAGAACCACGCCCGGGTGGTGTCGTGGGCGCTGTCCCGGGGCCGGGTGGACGAGGCCCTGAGGGTGTGCCTGGCACTGCGCTCCTACTGGACGGTGCGCGGCCTGGCGGCCGAGGGCAGCCGCATACTGGAGCAGGTCCTGGCCACCGACCCCGACGGCCAGACCCCCCACCTGCGGGCACGCGCGCTGGCCCTGCGCGCCGAGCTGCGGCTGGACCTGGACGCCGTGCCGCACGTGTCCACGCTGGCCGGATACGCGCTGGAGGCCGCGCGGGCCTGCCGCGACGCCGAGGCCGCGGCCGCCGCCCTGACCGTCCTGGCCGCCCTGTCGCTGCGCACGGGCGCCCTCGAGGAGGGGGTCGGGCACGCCGAGCGCGCCCTGGAGCGGACGGGGCCCTCGGGCGACCCGGTCACCGGGGCCGCGGTACTGGGCGTCCTCGCCCAGCTGGCACGCCGCCGGGGGGACCCGGACCGCGCCGTGGAGTACCTGGAGCAGGTCATCGCGAGGAGCAGGAGCCTGGACGACCGGTGGGGCATGGCCAGGTCCTTGCACCTGCTCGGGTCCATCGCCGCAGAACAGCAGGAGCTCGACCGGGCCCGAGCCCTGTTCACCGAGGCCCTCGCGGTGTTCGAGGAACTGGAGTCGGCCCCGGCCACCGCGCGCTGCTCCCGGGAACTGGGCCGCCTCCACATGGCGGAGGGCAGCCTCCTGGAGGCCCGGGAGGCCTTGGCCACGTGCCTGCGGATGGGATTCGCCTCGGGACGGCGCCTGGAGGTCGCCCATGCGCTGGAGGCGCTGGGCGAGCTGGCCCTGGCCGAGGACGAGCCCGAGCGGGCCGCCGCCCTGGTCGGCGTGGCCGCAGGACTGCGCACGGTGCTGGACCGCCCGTCGGCGGAGAACGTCCGGCTGCGTTCGATGGCCGAGCAGCGGGTGGGGACGGCCGTGGCGGCCGAGGCGTGGAACGCGTGGCGCTCACTGCCCCTGGAACAGGTGCGCGACCGGGCCCTGGCCTTTCCCCGGGCGCCCCGGACCGCGGAGCCGGCGTCGCTGACCCCGCGGGAGCGGGAGATCGCCGAACTCGCGGAACAGGGCCTGTCCAATCGGGAGATCGCCGAGCGGCTCACCATCAGCCCGGCCACCGCAGCCCGCCATATCGCGAACATATTCAGAAAACTCTCGATTTCCTCGCGAAGCCAGCTGACCGGCTGGGCTTCGCTCCGAGACTCACCATGAGACCGCGGAGCGAGCCGGAAGCACTTGCACAGTGCGCGTGCAGACGCTAAGACAGAAAGTCCAAGCACCGCGTCCCACTCCGACGACAGCACCTCCCCGCCACCTCTCCACCCTCCAGCCGGGAACCTCCCGACTGCCCCGACATGTGAAGGCCATGGCATCTCTGACCGCGCCCGCGCGGCACAACCTCCCCCGACCGGGCACCGGCTTCGTGGGCCGCGAACAGGACCTGAGCAGCCTGCTCCGCCTGCTCGAGTCCAGCCGCTCCGTGACCCTGTGCGGCACCGAGGGCATCGGCAAGAGCCGTCTGGCCCTGCGGGTGGCGGAGCACTCCACCGTCTCCTTCCCCGACGGGGTGTGGTACGCCGACCTGAGCGAGGCCCGCACCTCCCTGGAGGTGTTCGTCCGCATCGCCCGTGCGGTGGGCGTGGTCGAGGAACCGGGACAGCCGCTCGAGGCCACTGTGATCGAGGCCCTGCGCGACCGCCGCCTGCTGCTGGTACTGGACTCCTGCGCGTACTCGGCCCCGGAGGTGGCCGGAGTGGGCAACGCGATCCTGTCCGCCTGCCCGGCCGCGTCCGTCCTGATCACCTCCGTGGAGCCCCTGCGCCTGTCGGGCGGGACCGTGTGGCGGATGACCCCGCTGGCGCTGCCGGTGGCCGCACGCAACGCGCCGCCGCCCGACCCGGGGGACTCGGAGGCGGTCCGGCTCCTGCTCGAACGGGCCCGTGCCCGGGATCCGCGCTTCTCCGTCCCGCAGGGGGAACTGGAGACCGCCGCCGTGCTGTGCGACCTGGCGGGCGGGGTTCCCCTCGGCATCGAACTGCTGGGAGCGAGCGCCCCGGAGACGGGTATGGAGGAGCTCGCCGAGGGGCTGCGCGGGCACCTGGCCTCCCCGCGGTTCCGGCCCGGTCCGGGGCAGGCCCTGCCCCGCAGCGAGGTCCTGCCCGTGGTGCTGGACTTCGTCCACGGGCTGCTCGGCGAGGCCGAGCAGGTGCTGCTGCGGCGCCTGTCGGTCTTCTGGGACTGGGACCTGGAGCTGGCCGAGCAGGTGTGCACCGACGGGGCACTTCCCGAGTCGAAGGTGCTCGACCTGCTGACGTCGCTGCTCGACCGCTCGCTGATCACGGTCGCGGGTGAGTTCGAGGGCCGGGTGCGCTACCGCTTCCCGGGAGCCGTGCGCCGCTTCGCCGCCGAGCGTCTGGCCGACGCGGGCGAGGTGGAGACGTTCCGGCAGCGCCTGCTGGACCGGATGCTGGACCTGGTGGAGGACCTGGGCCGGAAACTGGAATCGGGGCGGGCGATGCCCTGGTCCGAGCGCGACGCGGGGCGTCAGCGTGTCACGACCGAGTACGACACCCTGCGCTCGCTGCTGCGGTGGACCCACGAGCACGGCCGCGCCGAGCCCGGACTGCGCCTGTGCACCAGTCTGGTCGGCTACTGGGTGAGCTGCCACAGCTGTTCCGAGGGCGCCTACCTCATGGACCTCCTGATGGGTCTGGAGGACGCGGAGCGCTCCCCCTCCTGGGCGCGCGCGCTGGTGGGGCGGGCACAGCTGGCCCGGATGCTGCGCGACCACGGCACCGCGCTGGAAGCAGGGGAGGAAGGGCTGCGGCTGTGCCGTGAGAGCGACGACGAGAAGTCGGTCCGCGCCGCCCTGAACCTCCTGGCCCTGGTCGAGGTGCGCGAGCGCGTCCCCGACCAGGCGGCGGTCCGGGTGGAGGAGGCCCTGCGGCTGTCCCGGGAGTCCGGGGACGTGTGGGGCGAGGCCATCGCCCTGGGCACCCGGGGCGCCCTGGCCGCCCAGCAGGGCGACCACACGACGGCCGACCACCACTACGACGCGGCGCTCTCCCTGCTCCGCGGGATCGACCACCGATGGGGCGTGGGCGTCACGCTCCTCGGCCAGGCCCGGGCCGCGGAGACCGGTGGCGACCTGGTGACGGCGGACCGCTGCTACCGGGAGGCGCTGGACACCCAGCGGCTGATCGCGGTCGCCTCCGACGAGGCGTGCTGCCTGGCGGGGATCGGCCGCGTGGCCCACGCGCAGGGACGGACCGCGCAGGCCCTCGACCACCTGAGCGAGGGAATGCTGATGAGCCACGAGTCGGGGCAGCGTGCGGAGGCCGCGCGGGCCCTGGTCTCGATCGCCCGGCTGGTGTTCGACTCCGGTGCCGCCGCGTCGGCCTGCCGTCTGGCGGGCGCGGCGGCCAGGGTGCGCGAGCAGCTGGGCCTTCCCGTCCCGGCCGCTCCGTGGCCGTTCTCGGGTTCGGGGACCCGGCGCAGGCGGAACATGGCGCGCTGGTGGAAGGAGGGCCGGGCCCTGGGCCTGGCCGAAGCGGTGCGGGAGGCGGAGAAGGCGGCCGAGGAGTGCCGCCGCCGACCGGCCCGGCGCGCCCAGGGCGGAAGCGGCCGCCGTCCCCGGCCGGCGGCGGGACCCGCGCTCTCGCCCGAGACGACGTCGCCGCAGGACGGGCTGACCCGGCGGGAGCTGGAGGTCGCCCGGCTGGTGAGTGGAGGCAAGAGCAACCCGGAGATCGCCCGGGCGCTGTTCATCACCCCCTCCACCGCCGCCCGGCACATCGCCAACATCAACCGCAAGATGGGCTTCAACTCGCGGACGCAGATCGCGGCCTGGGTGGAGCGTCACCGCACGTCCTAGTACGCTCGGCGCCCGGGTTCCCGAGGCGCGGCAGGCGCTCCCTCTCACGTGCACGGCAAATCTACATATGCATATGCATGGCAATATGCATGTGCATTCGACCGTGAAGGCGCTAATGTTGGAGGCATGGGACAGCGAGGTCGCGCCACCTTTCCGGCACGGCTCCGCGGTCCCGGAACGCCCGTCGGGCCCGGTCCGAGCACCGCGGCAGCCGATGGCGCGTCAGCCCCGGGGAGAGCACCCGGGGCAGGTGGAAGAACCACACCGGTGCGGGGTGTGTTCCGGGGAGGCTCCCGCTTCGACAACCGGTGCGGCGCTCCCGGGTTCGTCACGCGGAGGGGGCGTGACGAACCCGGGCTGCGGTACCACCGAGGTCAGGGCGAACTGGGGGAACGCATGGGGGTAGTGCTGTCTTCAGGAACCGGACGACCGGGGCGCCACCTGCCGCGCCGGGACGACCCGATCGGATCACTGACGGGAGGCCTGTGCGAGCGGCTCGAACTGCGCCCCGGCCTGGGGGGGACGATCCGCGCCGGAGGGAGGCGGGTCGACGCCCTCACCTTCGCCGCCACCGTGGAGCGGGCGGCGGCGGGGCTGAGCCACCGCGGCATGTGCCTGGGTGACGTGGTGGGCATCCTCGCCCCGGTCTCGCCCGACAGGTTCCTGGCCACCTACACCGTGATGGCCGTGGGCGGACGCGCACTGCCCCTGTCCGTCTCCTCCGATCCCCGTACCCAGCGCGCGGCCCTCGAGGAGACCGACGCCCGGCTGCTGCTGGTGAGCGCCGACATGGCACGGGCCGGGCTCGACCTGGCCGAGAGGTCGCGGGTCCGCCAGGTGATCTGCTTCGGGAGTGAACCGGGGACGACGCCCTTCGACGAGCTGCTGCGGCCCAGCCCCGACGGGAACGGCTACAGCCCCTCTCGCGGCCTCTTCGACAACGGTGTCCTGGGCTACGAGGACGGCTCCGGCGGCCTGCTGATCACCCTGTACCCGCACAGCGACCTCATGTCCCGCTTCTGTGCCCTGCGCGAGTGCCTGGACCTGACGGCCGAGGACGTGGTCGCCGTGGACGAGGAGGGCGAGGAACCCACCCGGCTGGCCCTGGTGGCGCTGGCTCTGTGGACGGGGGCCTGCGTGGTGGCCGGATCCGGCTGCCCCGCCCCCGAGGGCCGGCGGGTGACGGTGCGCTGCACCCCGCACCCCGAGCGCGTCGCCGCGCCGGGGGCCCGGGCATAGGCCCTGTTCTTTGGATGCTCTCGCCGTAGCGGCGGAGCCCGCCCCGCGGCGGCCCTGCTCCCCGCGGCTCCGGGCTCCCCGCGGCCCTCGCCGGACACACCCGGGGCGGTTCGGGCTCAGTGCCCGTCGTCGTCCCTCCGGGAGCGGTGCTCGTCGTCGATCTCGAACCAGGCCACGTGGGTGGACTCGCTCCGGTACTCGCCGCTGCGGGTGGCGCAGCTGTCGACGATGAGCTTGCCGCGGCCGAAGTCCCCGCTGTCCTCCCGGGTGTGTCCGCCCGGTCCCCTGCGCTCGCCCTGATCGGCGACGGCCACACGCAGACGGACGGAGTCGGAGCGGATGAACAGCGTCATGACCCCGCCGCTCTGGCCGGAGCGGGAGTGCAGGAGGGCGTTGGTGGCCAACTCGCTGACGGCGAGCTCCGCATCGTCCAGGACACCCTCGGAGTGGCCCATGCGGGCGAGGAACTCGCGTACACGCGCACGCACGGAGCGGACCGCCGTCAGGTTCCCGGCGCAGCTCCACACCGTGTGGTCCGTGGCTCCCCCGGTGAGACCCGTGCTCTCCACGGAATCCGTGCTCCCGGAGGCCTCCGCGGGCACGTGTTCCCGGAGTTGCCTCGCTTCAGCCATCCGGTTGCTCCCATCACCCGCGAAGGGCGCGCAGTGTGCGCCGCCTTCACTTCACCTTAGACAAGGGTGCGCTCGCTCCAGAACAGCACACCGCGGTTCGCGGCGCCGGAAATCGTTCACCAAGGCCTGTCATGTGTCCTCCCCGGCGAGGACAAAGAGGTGACGCCCCAGGCCGAGGCCACAGCGTGTGACGTGCGACACTTCGGCAATGCCGCATGGACCGCTCGGCCCGGGCGAAATAGGAACGAACGAAACCGAAGAATCGAATAATCCGCCCACAAGCACTACAAAACGGAAATGACTTCGGCCAAACACCACGGTCCCGTGTCTTTGCAGTATCGATTACGACACGGTCCCCGCCCCGTTCAGAACAGGACGGACATGACCTCTCCGACCTGGCGGAAACCGACACGGCCGTAGGCGGCCCGGGCCGGGGCGTTGAAGTCGTTGACGTAGAGCGTGACCCGCGGCGCGATCTCGGCCAGGGCGTACCGGACCACGGCGGCCATCCCGGGAACCGAGTGGCCCCGTCCCCGCAGCTCCGGATGGACCCACACGCCCTGGACCTGGCAGGCGTGCTCGGTGACCGCGCCGATCTCCGCCTTGAACACCACCCGGCCGTCCTCGATGCGGGCGAAGGCGCGCCCCGTGCGCACGAGTTCCTCCACCCGGGCCCGGTAGAGCGCGCCGCCGTCACCCGAGTCCGGTGGCACCCCGACCTCCTCGGTGAACATGGCCACACAGGCGGGCACGAGGATGTCGAGCTCGGAGGGGCGGACCCTGCGCACCAGGGGGTCGGCGGGGACGGAGGCGGGCTCGCGGATCTCCAGCACCGGCTGGCTGGCTCGGATGGCCCGGGCGGGCCCCCAGGCCGGGGCGACCTGCTCCCAGAAGTCGGTGACGGCATCGACCGGCCCGACGATCGAGGAGCAGCGCCGGCCGCGCCGGCGGGCGTGGTCGGCGAAGCTGCGGATCGCCGCCGGGCCGGCGTTGACGGGAACGAGGTTGGCCCCGGAGTAGCACAGGGCGGTGAGGCGCCCGCGCTCGACGTGGCCCCACACCTCGGCGGTGCGGGTGGCCGCTATCCCGGCCGCCGACAGCCGCGAGGCGACGAACACGTTGCCCGCCGGGTCCCGGTCCAGGATGGCGCGTACCGCGTCCCGGTCCTGCTCCCCGAGAATCCGCAGCGGCGAGGTTCGCAGCATCGCATCTCCCCCATCTGGCCGGCGTCTTCCCAGCCTACGCGAACGCTACCCGGACACCCCGGACTTTTCGGGGTGTTCCGCCCCGAGAGGCCCGAAGTTCTCCGCCATCCTCCCAGGTGCGTCCTGCGAGTCGGTCGGCCGCGGTTCCGGGCGGGCCTCGCACGAGAGGTCGGCACCCTCTCCCCCGCGCCGCACCGGCAGCCTGCCCTCCAGCAGGTAGGCGGAGACCACCGCGTCGACGCACGTGTTCCCTGTGAGCGAGACACCGTGGCTGCGGCCGCCCTCCTCGACGACCAGGACCGATCCCGGCAGGCGCTCGCGCAGGGCGAGGGCCCCCTCGACCGGGGTGGCGCCGTCACCGGTGGCGTGGACGATCAGCGCGTCCCCGGTGTGGGCCCGGTGTTCGCCGGCGCCGTCGCCGACCTGGAACCAGGGCCCGGCCTGCGCCTGCCAGAAGGCGCACGGGGCGTTGTACCAGATGTTGTGCCACCCCATGAAGGGTGCCCGGTCGTGGACCGCCTCGGCGTCGGCGCGCCAGCGGTCCCAGCCCCCGGGCCAGGGGGCGTCGGTGCACTGGACCGCGAGGTAACCGCCGTAGGCGTTGTCGGTGCCGGTGTCGGGCTGCTCCCCGTAGGCCTCGTGCAGGGCCAGGAGAGGGGCAGGGTCTCCCCGCGTGATCCAGGCGGACAGGGCATCGGCCACGGACAGCCAGGCCTGCCCGCTGTAGGCGGTGACGATGGCGACACCCTCCAGTTCGGTGGGCCCGACGGTGGACCCGATCGGCTCCGAGGCCAGTTCGGCGCGCAGGTCCTGGTAGGCCTTCGCCACCTCCTCCTCGGTGGCGCCCAGGCCGTAGGTTCCGTCGTGGCGGGCCGTCCAGGCGAAGAAGCTCCGGGCCGCGCGGTCCAGGGCCCGGCTCTGCCGGAGGTTGCTCTCGTACCAGGGGGTGTCGGGGTCGACGGCGCTGTCCAGGACCAGGGCGCGGACCCGGCCGGGGTGGAGCGCGGAGTAGACGGTGCCGAGGTAGCTGCCGTAGGAGTAGCCGAGGTAGTCGATGCGTTCGAGGCCGAGGGCGGCCCGGACGGCGTCCATGTCGCGGGCGGTGTCCTCGGTGCGGACGTGTTCGAGGAGGGGGCCCGTGTTCTCCGCGCACGCGGCGGCGTGTTTCTCGGCCCGGGCGCGCAGGGCCGCCTCGGCCTCCTCCCCGGCCGGGACCGTGTCGGGGCGGACCGGGGCGAAGTGGCCGGGGTCGCAGGAGATCGAGGGGGTGGAGGCCCCGGTGCCGCGCGGGTCGAAGGCGACGACGTCGTAGACCTCGCGCAGCTCCGGCGGCATGCGGGCGTGGGTGTGGGAGGCCCAGAGGCGGCCGGGGCTGCCCGGACCTCCGGGATTGACCAGGAGCGTGTGCTCGGCCCTGTCCGTGGCGCGAACGCGGGACAGGGCGATCCGCACCGTGTCCCCGAGGGCGCGGTCGCCGTCTCCGCCGGGGGTGTGCGCCATGGGGACGGTGAGGGCGGCGCACTCCAGGACCTCGTCCCCGACCGGGTCGATGTCCTCGCAGGGCAGCCACTCGAGTGTGCCCTGGTCGGTGCGCAGGGCCTCGGCGGCGCCCTCCGCCTGCGCGGGCGCCGCCCACAGGGAGACCAGCATCACCCCGGCCGACAGCGCGGCCGGTCCCCGTACTCCCACGTGCGCACTCCCCCGCCCCCTCGACGACTGCTCGTATTCTCCCCGCGACCGTGCGTGCCGGGAGAAGCGACACGGCGGCCCCGCCCGCCGATAGCATTGCCCTACCTGGCCAGAGACCAGCAAAGGGGCGCAATGCGGCTTGATCGTGTCGATGAGCGGATCATCGCGATACTCGGCGCGGACGCGCGGACGAGCTTCGCCGAGATCGGCGGCCGGGTCGGACTCAGCCCCTCCGCGGTCAAGCGCCGTCTGGACCGCCTGGTGGAGTCGGGCGCCGTGCGCGGGTTCACCGTGGTGGTCGAACCGAAGGCCGTCGGATGGACCACCGAGGCCTTCATCGAGCTGTACTGCCGGGCCCGCACCTCTCCCTCCGAGATCCGCCAGGGCCTCGAGGGCTACGCCGAGGTCACCTCCGCCTGTACGGTCACCGGGGACGCGGATGCCGTCGTGCAGGTACGTGCCCGCGACACCCAGCACCTGGAGCAGGTGATCGAGCGCATCGGCGCCGAGCCGTTCGTGGTCCGCACGAAAAGCACCCTCGTGCTGTCGCGGCTGGTCGACCGGCCCGTCCTCGCGGGAGCCTCCGAGGTGTCCGGAAACGGCTGAGCTCCGGGCGCGTGAGGTTCGCTGGCACGCGCCCGGAGCTGCCGGACCCTGCTCCTCGGGTCATTTCGCCGCGCGGCGGCCGGGCTCTCCCCTCCCGTGTCGGAGAAACGACGGGAGGGCCGGCCAGGGGATGAGCACTCCGCCTCGCGGAACTGCCGGATCGGCTTCCCGCAGAGGCGCCTGCTGCGCCGAGAGCGCGAAAGCATCCGAGGAGCAGGGCCCTTGGGGAGGAACCTTGTGGGTTCCTGGTCCGTGGGTCCCGACCTGCAGATCCTAGTTCTCCGGGAGGGCGACCGGCGCCAGCTCGTCGAACAGGTCCCCGGGTCCGGGGTTGAGCGGGTCGGTCGCACCACCCAGGTGGTGCATCACGCCCCAGACCGCGTTGAGGGCGGTCTGCACCGCGCCCTCGGCCCATCCCGCGGTCCACGACACGTCGTCGCCGGCAAGGAACAGGCCGCGGTGGCGCTCGGGGAGCGAGTCCTGCCTGAAGTGGGTGAACAGGCGGCGCTGGTAGCGGTAGTGGCCGGGCAGATTGGCCTTGAAGGCGCCCATGAAGTAGGGCTCGTCCTCCCAGGAGACCGTGACCGGGTCGCCCGTGATGTGGGACCGGATGTCCACACCGGGATAGATCTTGCCGAGCGAGGAGAGCATGACCTCCATGCGCTCTCCGGCCGACAGGGGCAGCCATTTGAGTGCATCGTCACACCAGGTGTAGGACATGCAGATCGCCGCGGGGCCGTCCGGGTCGGGGCCCTCCAGGAGGTAGGTGCCCCGGGTCATCCGGTCGGTCAGGGTCATGCTCATGGTGTCGCGGCCGGTCTCGGGGTCCTTGTCCCGCCAGAACGCGCGGTCCACCGGCACGAACAGCTTCGAGGACTCCATGTAATGGGTGCGCTCGATCGCCGTCCAGTGGTCGATGGGCAGGAGTTCCTCGTCGCAGTCGACCTTGGAGAGCATCATCCAGCTCTGCGCGGTGAACACGGCCGCAGCGTAGGTGCGGGTGGAGCCGGAGGCGTCGGTGACCGTGATGTTCCCCGAGGGGGACCCCGGGGCCGCGGTGCGGCGCAGGGCAGTCACCGCCGGGCGGGGTCCGTCCCCGTGCAGCGAGGCCAGGGTGGTGCCCTGCGCCCAGTGGACGAGCTTGTCGGGGGCGTCCTCCCACAGGCGCAGCGGCAGCTGCTGGACGCCGCCGACGATGCCCATGTGGTCGTCGTCGGCACCTGTGTAGGTGACGCGCAGGATCTCCAGGATGGAGTTGGGGAAGTCGGTGTCCCAGCCTCCGGTTCCGAAGCCCACCTGGCCGAAGATCTCGCGGTGCCGGAAGGAGGAGAAGGCAGGGGATTCGCACAGGAAGCCGTAGAAGGTCTGGTTGTCGAGCCGCTCGACGAGTGCGTTCCAGATCTCCTTCTGGGTGGCCGTGTCGCGCTCCCGGAGGGCTTTCTGCATCCGCGAGTGCTGGGCGCCCTCCTCCAGGGTCCGCTCCCAGGCGCGGGCCACCTCGCGGTAGACCTCGGGAAGGTCGTCCTGGGTGGTGGCGTAGTGGGTCTCGCCCTTGAGGTCGACCACCGTGCTCGGGGCGGCCGGGGAGAGCGGGTTGGGGAAGGGCGCCGCCCTCAGGCCCACGAGGTTCGCGTAGTGCCAGAAGGCGGTGGAGGACGGGGGGAAGCGCATGGCGCCCATCTCGGCGACCACCTCGTCGGGCAGCCCGGGGAAGCGCTCGGTCCGCAGGCGCCCGCCGATCCGGTCCGCCTCGTACACGACCGGCCGCAGGCCCATCTTCATCAGCTCGTAGGCGGTCACGATCCCCGAGAGTCCCCCGCCGATCACGGCGACCTCGGTGCCCAGCCGGTCGGCGGGCACCTGGCCCAGGCCCGCGGGGTGGGCCAGGTAGGCGTCGTAGGGGAACGGGAAGTCCGGACCGCACATGTTCAGCGGCGGTTCCTGCTCCTGCGCGGCACCGGCGGCCGTGGGCACGGCAGAGGTCATGGGGTTCCTCCCGGAGGTGGCTGGGCGAATGTTCTCGGGGCGGCGGAACGGTCAGAGCACGAGGCGCGTGTACACGGCGGGTCGGCGGTCGGCGAGATAGGACTGCTCGCGGCGGGCGCGGGCGACCGCGTCCGGGTCGACGTCGCCGATCAGGAGTTCCTCGCCGGGGCCGGCCCGCAGCGTCTCGGAGCCGTCGGGCGCCACGAGGGTGCTCAGGCCCGCGTAGCGCAGGTCCCCCTCGGTGTCGCAGCGGTTCACGTAGGCCACGTGGATCTGGTTCTCCAGGGCGCGTACGGGCACGACCTGTTCGGGGATCCGGGTGAAGGGCAGCATGAGAGCGGTGGGGACGAGGAGGAGCTCCGTCCCGGCCAGCGCGTGGGCGCGGACCGCCTCGGGGAACTCGACGTCGTAGCAGACGAGCAGGCCCAGGCGCACGCCGCAGAGGTCGGCCTGCACGACCGGCTCGTCGCCGGGGGTGAAGGATTCGCGGTCCAGGTCGCCGAAGAGGTGGGTCTTGCGGTAGGCGGCCAGTCGCTCCCCGGAGGAGTCCACGACCTGGACGGTGTTGTACACCGCCCCGTTCGCCCGCTCGGGGAAGCCGTAGGCCACGGCGATGCCGTTCTCGCGGGCGATGGCGGAGACCGCCTCCGCCAGAGGGCCGTCCGCGGGCTCGGCGAGCCGGGCGGTGGCGGGGCCGATGTTGTAGCCGGTGAGGGACATCTCCGGGCCGGCGATCAGGTCGGCGCCGGCGTCGGCGGCGGCCCGGGCCCGCTCTGCGAGGCGGGACAGGGCGGAAGCGGTGTCGCCGCTGCGGCCGCAGCCCTGGTCCAGGGCCACCCGCAGGGGTCGTCGCGTGTGCACGGCCGTGCCTCCTCTCCCGGGAACGTCGTCGCGGCCGTGTCCACTCTAGGCGGCGAGAACCGTCGGAAAAGTGATCGGAGGACGTGGAACTTTGCGTATTTTCCTGGCTCTGACGTGGTTCTTTGCGTTCCGCGTCTTTCTGTGACCTCTCCCACGGCTCCGGACGCGACGAGGGGCCGGGAAGTCTCCCCCCGGCCCCTCGTCGACGCGGTGTGCGGTCAGACGCGCTCCAAGGCGGAGCGGCGCATGCCGTAGCCGAAGTACACCGCGAAGCCCACCGCGAGCCAGGCCAGGAAGGCCAGCCAGACGCTCAGGGACATGCTGAACATCAGGAAGGCGCAGGCCAGCACACCCAGCACCGGGGTGACCGGGGCACCGGGAACGCGGAAGGCGCGCGGGAGGTCGGGACGGGTCCGGCGCAGCACCAGGACGGCCACGTTGACCAGCGCGAACGCGAAGAGCGTGCCGATGGAGGTGGCGTCGGCGAGCGGGCCCAGCGGCACCAGGGCGGCCAGCACCGCGATGACCAGAGAGGTGACGAGGGTATTAATGCACGGGGTGCCCTTGGCGTCGACCTCGGAGAAGGCCGCGGGGATGAGGCCGTCGCGCGACATCGCGTACAGGATCCGCGTCTGGCTGTAGAGCACCACCAGGACGACGCTGGCCAGGGCCAGAACCGCCCCCGCAGCGAAGACGACCGCCCACACCGGGGTCCCGGTGACCTTGGTCAGGATGCCGGCCAGGGACGTCTCCCCGTCGGCGAAACCGGTCCAGTTGAACGCGCCGACCGCGGCGAACGCCACCA
This sequence comes from Nocardiopsis algeriensis, assembly GCF_014203695.1. GTDB lineage: Bacteria > Actinomycetota > Actinomycetes > Streptosporangiales > Streptosporangiaceae > Nocardiopsis > Nocardiopsis algeriensis. The sequence continues at coordinate 122,934 of NZ_JACHJO010000002.1, forward strand.
GGCAGTAGATCGCCGTCACCAGGATCATGGAGAACATGATGGCGCGCGGCAGGTCGCGCTGGGGGTTCCTTGCCTCCTCGCTCGCGGTGGAGACCGAGTCGAAGCCGATGTACGAGAAGAACAGGGTGGCGCCCGCGGCGCTGACGCCCGCCATGCCCATCGGCATGAAGGGGGCGAAGTTTCCCTCCTGGACGGCCGTGACCGCGATGGCCACGAACATCACGAGGATGGCGACCTTGACCACCACCATGACCGCGTTGAGCCGGCTGCTCTCCCGCACCCCGCCGAGCAGGGCGAACATCGACAGCAGCACGACCGCGGCGGCGGGCAGGTTGACCAGGCCGCCCTCCATCGGCCCCGCCAGGAGGGCCTGCGGCAGGGACAGTCCGGTGGTGAGGTGGAGCAGCTCGTTGATGTACTCGCCCCAGCCGACGCCCACCGCCGCGACCGAGACGCCGTAGGTGAGCATCAGGCACCAGCCGCACACCCAGGCCATGAACTCGCCGATGGTGGCGTAGCTGTAGGAGTAGGCGGAGCCGGAGGCGGGGATCATGCCGGCCATCTCGGCGTAGGCCAGCGCGGAGAACAGCGCTGTCAGACCCGCGAGCACGAAGGACAGGATGACGGCGGGACCCGCGACGGGGACCGCCTCTCCCAGGACGACGAAGATACCGGTGCCCAGGGTCGCGCCGATCCCGATCATGGACAGCTGCCAGAACCCCATGTGCCGCTGGAGCCCGGTGCCCTCCGCCGCCTGGGTCTCGGCCACGAGCTCCTCCACCGGCTTGCGCCGGGTCAGGCGCTCCCGGATCGCGGGCGCACCTCCCCGGCCCCTGGACGCCGCGGCGTCCGCCGGGGTCTTCTGATCGACCACGTACTGCTCCTCGTCACTGCATGCGGATGCGCCGCGTAGCGGGGATCGCCCGATACGCGGACGCGGACGCCCTCTCGGGGCCAGGCACAGACGGGCATTTTGTGTCTGTATCGACTCAAAAGTGCCCAGAGCAACGTTAATGGTGTTGTGTGGGCAACATGACCACTTTTTCTTGCGCCTCAGGCCCCTGGACGCCGAGAACGTGCACTGTGACGCACACATGCAGCGCCGACGTGAGAGAAGACACAAGGAGAAGAACCGGGACTCGGCACACGCCCGACCGGTGCGGGCGGCCGCGGACACACGAACGGCCGCGCCGAGGCGGCGCGGCCGAGGACGTGCGGGGATCGGGTCAGCCGGCGACGGAGACGGTGGGCTCGCCCGACCCGGCTCCCTCACCCATCTCCTCCGCGATGCGCAGGGCCTCCTCGATGAGGGTCTCCACGATCTTGGACTCGGGGACGGTCTTGATGACCTCGCCCTTGACGAAGATCTGGCCCTTGCCGTTGCCCGAGGCCACGCCCAGGTCGGCGTCGCGTGCCTCGCCGGGGCCGTTGACGACGCAGCCCATGACGGCCACGCGCAGCGGAACGTCCATGCCCTCCAGGCCGGCGGTGACCTCCTCGGCCAGCGTGTAGACGTCCACCTGGGCCCGGCCGCAGCTGGGGCAGGAGACGATCTCCAGGCCGCGCTCGCGCAGGCCGAGCGACTCCAGGATCTGGTTGCCCACCTTGATCTCCTCGGACGGAGGCGCGGAGAGGGAGACCCGGATGGTGTCGCCGATGCCCTCGGAGAGCAGGGCGCCGAAGGCCACCGCCGACTTGATGGTGCCCTGGAACGCGGGGCCGGCCTCGGTCACACCCAGGTGCAGCGGGTAGTCGCAGGCCGAGGCCAGCTGCCGGTAGGCGTTGACCATCACGACCGGGTCGTTGTGCTTGACCGAGATCTTGATGTCGCGGAAACCGTGCTCCTCGAACAGGGAGCACTCCCACAGGGCCGACTCCACGAGCGCCTCGGGCGTGGCCTTGCCGTACTTGGCGAGCAGGCGCTTGTCGAGCGACCCTGCGTTGACGCCGATGCGGATGGGGGTGCCCGCGTCCCCGGCCGCCTTGGCGATCTCCTTGACCTGGTCGTCGAACTTCTTGATGTTGCCCGGGTTGACGCGCACCGCCGCGCACCCGGCATCGATCGCCGCGTACACGTACTTGGGCTGGAAGTGGATGTCGGCGATCACCGGGATCTGCGACTTCTTCGCGATGACCGCCAGCGCCTCGGCGTCGTCGTTGGTGGGCACGGCCACCCGGACGATCTGGCATCCCGCCGCGGTGAGCTCGGCGATCTGCTGGAGGGTGGCGTTGATGTCGGAGGTACGGGTGGTCGTCATCGACTGCACGGACACCGGGGCGTCACCGCCCACAGGAACGTTGCCGACCATGATCTGCCGGGACTTGCGCCGGGTCGCCAGCGGGCGCGGCGGGGTGGCGGGGATACCGAGATCGACGGTCACGCTTGATTCACCTCGTCTGCCGCCGGGGAAGGGGGCGGCACTTGAATTCGTCCGTTTTCGGGAAGGCGTCCGGCGGTACAGCGCACGGTGCCGCGATCGGGGAGCACCGGCTCGGCGGGGCTCGCCGCCGTTCCCGGGTCGCGAGCCCAGGTTACCTGGAGCGGGGACGGTCCCCGGCACCCCGGAGCTCCCCGGCCGGGAGGCGGGGCCGCCTCCCGGCCGGGGCTCAGCCGAACAGCCGAACCGGGTTGAAGACGTCGGCGACCAGCAGGACGACGCTGAACACCAGGAAGCACGCCACCACGACGTAGGCGACGGGCGTCAGCATCGCCACGTCCACCGGGGCCGGCTCGGGCCTGCGGGCCAGCTTGGCCCAGCCGCGCTTGATCCACTCCCAGATCGCACCGACCATGTGCCCGCCGTCCAGGGGCAGGATCGGCAGCATGTTGAAGGCGAACAGGAAGAGGTTCACCCCGGCCAGCATCTGGATCATGATCGACGCGGTGTCGGCGATCGGCAGACCCTGGGCCATGATCTCGCCGCCGATGCGGGAGATGCCGACGATGCCCACCGGGGAGTCGGCCGTGCGCTCCTCGCCGAGGAAGGCGGCGGCGAACACGCCGGGGACCTTGGCCGGCAGTCCGACGAGCGCCTCGCCCACGCCGACCATCATGGCGCCCATCTCCTCGGCGGACTCGCCGAGGGTGAGCGGGGCGCGCTCGGTGGCGAAGATGATGCCGAGGAAGCCCACCGTCTCCATCCTGTGGACGGGCAGGCCCTGCTCGTCCACGACCTCGTCGCCGTCCTCGTCGGTCTCGTAGAGGAAGTCGCCCTCGGCGTCGCGGGCGGGGAGCTCGTTCTCGATGATGTCGACGCTCTCGGCCACGCGCTCGCCGTCGCGCTCGACGACGATCTCGGTGGGCCCCATCGAGCCGCGGATGGCCTGGTTCGCGGTGTTCCAGTCGGGGGTGGGCACGCCGCCCACCTCCACGATGACGTCCCCGGGCCGCAGACCCGCCTCGGCCGCGGGGGTCTGCGGGAGTCCCTCGCAGGAGGTGGCGCCGCTGTCGGCGGGCGCCACACACTCGTTGACGGCGCCGATCTGCGTGGTCTGCTGGGGCACGCCGATACCCATGAACAGCACGCCCAGCAGGATCGCGGCCAGGACGACGTTCATGCCGGGCCCGGCGAACATCACGATGAGCCGCTTCCACGGGGCCCGCTGGTAGAACTGCCGGTCCTGGTCCTCGGGCGAGAGCTCGACGTAGGAGGCCTCGCGGGCGTCCTCGGCCATGGCGCGCCAGCGGGAGAGCTTGCGCCCGCTATCGTCGCTCCGGCGCGAGGGCGGCATCATGCCCACCATGCGGACATAACCGCCCAGCGGGACGGCTTTGATGCCGTACTCGGTGTCACCCCGGCGGAACGACCACAGGGTCTTGCCGAAGCCCACCATGTACTCGGTGCACTTGACACCGAACATCTTGGCGGTGGCGAGGTGGCCGAGTTCGTGCCAGGCGATCGAGAACAGCAGACCGAGAACGAACAGGGCGATCCCGACCACGGTCAGCAGCAGGACCATGCATCTCTCCTCAAACCGGTGTCAGGCCTGGCGGCGTGCGACCAGCTCACGCGCCCGTGTACGGGCCCAGCCGTCGGCGGCGTACACGTCGTCGAGGCTCAGCTCCTGTCCGGACGCCCCACCGGGGCGGTCCGTCCGCTGGTGTTCCGAGACTACCCGCGACACGGTGTCCATGATGGCCGGGAAAGCGAGGTTTCCCTGGAGGAAGGCGTCGACGGCCTCCTCGTTGGCCGCGTTGTAGACGGCGGGCGCGGTACCGCCCGCGGCACCGACCTCGCACGCCAATCGGACCGCGGGAAAGGCCTCGTGGTCCAGCGGCTCGAAGGTCCAGTTCTGGGCCCGGGTCCAGTCCAGGCCGGGTGCGGCGTCGGGGACGCGGTCGGGTGCGCCGAGCCCGTAGGCGATGGGGATCATCATGCTGGGCGGACTGGCCTTGGCGATGGTGGAGCCGTCGACGTACTCCACCATGGAGTGGACGATCGACTGCGGGTGCACGACCACGTCGATCTTGTCGAAGGGCATGTCGAACAGCAGGCTGGCCTCGATGACCTCCAGCCCCTTGTTGACCAGGGTGGCGGAGTTGACGGTGATGACGGGGCCCATGCTCCACGTGGGGTGGTCGAGCGCCTCGGCGGGGGTGACACCGGCCAGCTCGTCCCGGCTCCGGCCCCGGAAGGGACCGCCGCTGGCGGTGACGACGAGGCGGCGCACCTCTTCCCTTCGCGCCCTCACGTGCCCCTGGGCGAGGCCGGTGAGCTCGTCCCCGGGCAGGTGGGGGAAGCACTGGGCGATGGCGAAGTGCTCGGAGTCGACGGGGACGATCTGACCGGGGCGGGCGAGAGCGCGTACGAGGGGCCCGCCGATGATGAGGGACTCCTTGTTGGCCAGGGCGAGGGAGGTGCCCGCCCGCAGGGCGGCGAGGGTGGATTCCAGGCCGAGGGCACCGGTGATGCCGTTGAGCACCACGTCGCAGGCGCTCCCGGCGAGCTCGGCCACGCCCCCGGGGCCGGGCAGGACGGCGGCGCGGCTCCCGTGCGCCGCGAGGGCACGCGACAGTTCGGCGGCCCGGTCCGGGTCGGCGACGGCGACGAGGGGTACGTCGAACTCGGCCGCCTGCTTGGCGAGCAGGTCCACCCGTCCGCCACCGGCGGCCAGGCCCGCCACCCGGAAGCGGCGGGGGTTGCGCTGGACGATGTCGAGGGCCTGGGTCCCGATCGATCCGGTCGACCCGAGGATCACTACGCTTCGCTGCTGTTCTTCTCGCACGCCCCCATTGTCCCGCACCGGGCGGGTGGCCGCCGGGGCCTGTGGACGATGCCCCGCGGCCCCCTCCGCCCGCCCGGTCTTTACAACCGGTCGCGCCTCGCCTACGTTTTACTCGCAAGTAAGTTACCTCACAGTTAAATACGTGCTGCTGCCCGGTGAGGCCGAACACCGGGCCCTCCGATGGCGTGGAGGCGCGACCCCCATCGGAAACCTCCTGTTCCCCCGCTCATCCGAGGTTCCCGAGAGAATGCGTTCGAAGACCCCCCGGGCCGCCGAGGCCCCCCGGCACGGACGGCTGGTGCGCCTGCTCTCAGGCGCGGCGGCAGCCGTGCTCGCATCGGTACTGCTCACCCCCGCCCCGGCGGCGGCCGCCATCGGCGCCACCGTCAGCCGGGAGACGATCACCAGCCACGACGGCACCCGGCTCCAGGCCAAGGTGATCACCCCCACCGGCACGGAGGGGCCCCACCCCCTCCTGGTGATGCCCTCCGCGTGGGGTACCAACAACCTGCTCTACGTGGGCGCGGGCGCCAAGCTCGCCCTCGAGTCCGGCTACCAGGTCGTCACCTACACCTCGCGCGGCTTCTACGACTCCGGCGGCGAGATCGAGATCGCCGGCCCCGAGGACCGCGCCGACGCCAGTGCCGTCATCGACTGGGCCCTGGAGAACACCGACGCCGACCCCGAGAAGATCGGCATGGCCGGTATCTCCTACGGCGCCGGCATCAGCCTGCTGACCGCGGCCGAGGACGACCGCGTCAAGGCGGTCGCCGCACTCAGCGGCTGGGCCGACCTGGAGGTCTCCCTGCTGCCCAACCAGACCGCCACCGCGCAGTCGATCGAGGTGCTCCTGTTCTCGGGCGGCCTCCTCGGCAACAAGGGCGAGACCCTGACCCGTGTGGAGGAGGGCTACCGCAGCGGCGACTTCGGGCCCGCCCTGGAGATCGCCCCCGACCGCTCGGCCGCCACCAAGGTGGACCGGATCAACGACAACGGCACCGCCGTGATGATCGGCCACGCCTGGAACGACGGCTTCTTCCCCGCCGGTCACCTCGCCGACTTCTACGAGGAGCTCGAAGGGCCCAAGCGCCTGATGCTCGCGCCCGGCGACCACGCCACCCGCGACGCCTTCGGCGCGCTCGGCCTGCCCGACGAGGTGTGGGCGTCGGTCGGCGACTGGTTCGACCACCACCTCCGGGGCGAGGCCAACGGCGTCGACACCGAGGACCCGGTGCACGTCAAGCCCAACAACGGCCGCGGCGGCTGGACCTCGCACGCCGACTGGCCCTCGGTGACCGGCAGCACCCAGGATCTCTACCTCGACAGGCCCAGCACCAGCTGGCTGCGCTGGCAGAGCCAGGGCGCGATGGGAGCGGAGCCCGCCACCGGCTGGAACTACGGTTTCCGCACCGGTGTCAACACGGCCGCCGAGAGCGGCACCGTGCTCCTGTCCGGCGCGCTGCAGCAGTTCTTCGACGTGCCCACCGGGGTCCGCCTCCCCCTGATCGACCGCTACCGGGCGGCCGTGTGGACGAGCGAGCCCTACCCGAACGGGGCGCGGGTGGCGGGTACACCGGAGGCGACCTTCACGGTCACCCCGACCACCGAGGACCAGTCGGTGTTCGTGTACCTGTTCGCGGTCGACGGCAACGGCACCGGCGCCCTGGTCTCCCACGCGCCCTACACCCTGCGCGGCGCGACCCCGGGCGAGCCCGTGACGGTCACCACCGAGCTCGGGTCCGTGGTGTGGGACGTCCCGGCCGGTCACCGGCTGGCCGTCGTGGTGGACAGCAGGGACGCCCGGTACCAGAACGAGAGCGAGATCGGGGACCGGGTCACGGTCTCCTCCCCCGAGGAGGAGCCCTCCAGGATCACCATCCCGCTCGCCTGATCGGCCGCCCGCACGGCACTACTCCCGCAGCGCCGCGCGGACGGTCCGGGCCGCCTCCGGTTCCCCCCACCGGAGGCGGCCCTCCCCTTGTGCCGGGTCCTCACACACCCTCCACCCCGCCAACCGAAAGTACCCGAGCGGATACAGGGAGTGTGCAAGGATTCGGGCATGATCTCGTCCACCGCACACAAGATCCTCGCTCCCCTGGCCGCCGCCGCGCTCGTCGCCGGGGGGACGGTCCTCCTCGACCGCGCGGAGGGGCCCGCGCAGGCCCTGCACACGGCGAGCGTCCGCACCGCGCCGGGCAGCGGGGAGCCGCACCAGGAGGGTGTCGCGCACCAGGCCGCCGCCGTCACCGAGGAGCAGGACCGTGCCGTCCTGGACTACTGGACACTCGAGAGGATGGCCGCGGCCCGGCCCGTCAGCAGCCTCCTGGAGGGCGCCCCGACCGCCGATCCGCCCGCGGCCGCCTCCCAGGCGGCACCGCGGGCCGACAGCCCCGGCGCACCCTGGAGCGCGGGAGGCCGGGTCGTGCGGACCACCGGCAAGGTCTACCTGACCATGGACGGCACCGACCTCACCTGCACCGCCTCCGTGGTGGACGCGCGCAACAGGAGCACGCTGATCACCGCGGGGCACTGCGTCAAGGACGGCCGCGGCTCGTGGGCGCGCAACTGGACCTTCGTCCCCGCGTACGCGGACGGGGAGACCCCCCACGGCCGCTACACCGCGCGCGACCTGCTGGTCCCACCGCAGTGGTCGCGCGATGCCGACGACAGCTACGACTTCGCGATGGCGGTGCTCAACACCGACGGCGGCACCCCTGTGCAGGACCGGGTCGGCGCGCAGCAGATCTCCTTCAGCACCTGGACCGCGGACCGGGTGCGCGAAGGGGTGCAGGTCTACGCGTTCGGCTATCCGGCCGTTCCCCCCTACGACGGCAGTGCACTGCACTACTGCTCGGGTCGGACCCGGGCCGACAGCGGCGGCACCACGGCCAACGGGATGCGCTGCGACATGACCCAGGGCTCCAGCGGCGGCCCCTGGTTCACCGGCTTCGACACGGGGACCGGCACGGGCACGATCGCCTCGGTGGTCAGTTTCAAGTACGAGGACGACAGCCGCACCCAGTACGGCCCCCGCCTGGGGGCACAGGCGCGCGAGCTGTACGAGAGCGCCGCCGCCCTCTGACCGGGCCCGGAACGCGGAACGGCGGCGCCGAGGGCGCCGCCGTTCCCCGACCGGGATGTCACAGGTCGATGCCGGTGATCACCATGACCCGCTCGTGGGTGAGGTCGGTCATCGCCGCGCGCACGCCCTCGCGGCCCACACCCGACTTCTTGACGCCGCCGTAGGGCATCTGGTCGGCGCGGAAGCTGGGCACGTCGCCGATCACCACGCCACCGACCTCCAGCTCGCGGTGGGCCCGGAAGGCGGTGGGCAGGTCGCGGGTGAACACGCCCGCCTGGAGGCCGAAGTCGCTGTCGTTGACAGCGGCGAACGCGGCGTCGGTGTCGGCGACGCGCTGCAGGACCAGCACCGGGCCGAACACCTCCTGGCGCAGCACCTTGGAGTCCGCGGGCGCGTCGGCGATCACCGTCGGCGCGACGGTCACTCCCTCGCGGGTGCCGCCGGTGAGCACGCGCGCGCCGGCCGCGACGGCCTCGTCGATCCAGGACTGGACGCGCTCGGCGGCGGCCTCGTCCACCAGCGGCCCGACCACGGTCTCGGGGTCGGCCGGGTCCCCGGTCGCCAGGGCCTCCACGGCCTCGACCAGGCGCGGCACGAAGGTGTCGTACACCGCGTCGGTGACGACGACGCGCTGCACCCCGATGCAGACCTGGCCCGCCTGGTTGTTGCCGAACAGGGCCACCCGCTGGGCGGCCCAGTCCAGATCGGCGTCGTCGAGCACGACGGCGGCGGCGTTTCCGCCCAGTTCCAGGGTGACGTGCTTGTGCGGGACCCGGCGCTGGATCTCCCAGCCGAAGGCGCCGCCGGTGAAGGAGACGACGGGAAGGCGCTCGTCGGCGATGAGGGAGGCGGCCTGCTCGTTGGGCACGGGCAGGATCGACACCATGCCGCCGGGCAGGTCGGTCTCGGCGATGATCTCGCCCAGCAGAAGGGCGGTGATCGGCGTGGCCGGGGCGGGCTTGAGGACGACGGGAGCGCCGACCGCGATCGCCGGGGCGACCTTGTGGGCGACCAGGTTGAGCGGGAAGTTGAAGGGCGAGATGCCGAGGACCGGGCCCTTGGGGACGCGCCGCACCAGGGCCATGCGACCGGTGCCGCCGGCGTCGGTGTCCAGGCGCTGGAGCTCACCGCTGTCGCGGCGCGCCTCCTCCGCGGCCCAGCGGAACACCGACACGGCGCGGGCCGCCTCGACCCTGGCCCACTTGAGGGGCTTGCCGCTCTCCGCGGTGATGGTCCGGGCGATCTCCTCGGCGCGCTCACCGATCCTGCGGGAGATGTGGTCGAGCGCGGCCGCCTTGACGTGGGCGGGCAGGGCCGCGGCCTCGGCTGCGACCGCGTGGGCAGCGGCGACGGCCCGCTCGACCTGCTCCGCGGTGGGGACGGAGACCCGGCCCACGGCCTCGCCGGTGTAGGGGTTGACGACGGTGGTTTCGGTGTCGCCGGTCGCGGCGGTGCCGGCCAGCCAGAACGAGTACGTGGACATGGGAGCGACGCTAGTGCCGCGGAGCGCACACCCGCTTTGTCCACCGTTGCCAAGCAGGCCGCACGGCTTAGCCATCATGGAGCACTGCGAACAGAACCGGCACCGGGAACGGGGCAGGACGGGATCTTCCGCCAACCGACTGGCGCTGGGAGATGACTTCATACACAGTGGTGATGAGGCCTCTGCCCTGCTCGGACGGAGCCTCTGGCCGACCGCCGACGGGAGCCGGGGAGTGCTCATTGCCGCTTGTCTACCGCACGCTCGTGTCGGTTCCCGAGAACGGGGGCGACCTGGTCCCCGCCGTCTCGGCCGTGCTGTCCCGGTGGCTGAGCAAGCGGGGCAATTCGGGCGCGCGTGTGGACTTCTCCTCCTCGGGCCGCCATGAGCTGAGCAACCGCTCGTGCGCCCTGGTGGTGCGGCACGACAACACCGAGGAGGGCCTGTCCTTCCTGCGGCTGACCACGGAGTCCGAGAAACCGGACGGGGTGTGGCGCACCTCCGTCACCGTGGTGGTCGATCCCGAGCTGTCACCGTGGCGGTACGTCTGGCTGGACATGGCGGTCGAACCCGTTCCCCTCCTCCCCGAGCAGCCCAAGGTCGACGTCATGCCTCCCGAGGCCGCCCGCATGCTGCTGGACGCGCTGCCCGCGCACGACGGCGGCCATCCCCTGCCCTCGGGACCGCGCATCGTGCGCGGACGCGACGACGCCCTCGTGGACGCCCTGGTCGCGACGGTCCGCGATCCCGGGCGGAGGCTGGCGGTCCTGGCCACCGGGGCGCCCAAGGACGTCACCGTCGCCGACTGGCGCGGCGCCATGGCCGCGGCACTGTCGCGATGCACCGGCATGTGCGCCGTCTACGTGCTCGACGCCGCGGCCCGGGGCAAGGTCGCCGAACGCCTTCCCCCGGGGCTGGACGTCCCGGCCGGAGGAGTGCGCACCTTCTTACCCGGGGTGGAGGACGAGGACGACGGCTCGCGGCATCCGCGCATGAACCCTTCCACCCTGGACACCGCCAGGGAGGGCGAGCACATCCGCAACTGGGTGGGGGCCGCACTCTCGCGCCGGGTCAGGGACAACGCGCTGGCGATCCGGCTGCCCGAGCCCCTCCAGGCGGTGGACGCGCTGCTGTCGGAGGAGACCGAGGACCTGCTGGCGTCGGCTCCCCCGCCGAGCCGGGACACCCCGGTCGCGCCCGGGGCCGACCCCGCAGCCGAGATCGCGGCCGCCCAGGAGCGCGAGGCGCTGGAACTGCAGATCCGGCGCCTGAGGGAGGAGGTCACCCGGCTCGGGAGCCAGGTCAAGGAACTCTCGGAGGAACGCCAGGAGCTGCTGGCCGAGACCGCCGACCTCACCGAGGAGCTGGGCGCCACCCGGGAGCAGCTGAACAGCGCCCGGTACGAGGCCCGGTGGCTGCGCGGACAGGCGCGCGACGCCGGGCTGTTCCGACTGGCCGCCGCACCCGCGCCGACCGACCCCCGGCGCAGGCCTCCGCAGGACGTGCCGGAACTGCTGGAGCACATCACCGACGGCACAGGGCTGCCGTACCTGTACTTCACCATCGACGCCCAGGAGGTGTACGAGCTCTCCGAGAGCCGCAAGGAGTCCCTGTGGGTCACGCGTGCCTGGGAGGCCCTGCTCGCCCTCAACGACTACGCGCGCTACCAGTTCGACCACCCCGACCGCGGGCTGGGCTTCCACTCCTACCTGCGGGAGAACCCGGACGGGTACCGGGTGATCCCGATCAAGCGCCTGGCGTCGCAGGAGTCCGACCACGTGCGCAACCGGGGAAAGCTCAGCGAGAAGCGCGTGTTCCGGGTGCCGGAGGAGGTGGCGCCCGGCGGCCGGGTGCCGATGTACGCGCACATCAAGCTCGACATCGAGTACGGCATCTGCCCGCGGCTGTACTTCTACCCGCATCTGGGCCCGGGCACCACCAACCGCGTCTACGTCGGCTATCTGGGCCGGCACCTGCCCGTGCAGCAGACGAACTGAGCGCGCGTACCCTGGTGGCCGTGACGGCAACAGGTACCAGGACCCCGGCCGTGCTGGCCGAGGGCGAGTGGCGGGAGCGGGCGCATCGGCACGGCAGGAGGGTCGACGCCCTGGTCGGCGGACACCTGCGCAGGCGGCGCGCGGGCGAGCGCCACCCGGTGGAGGACTTCCTGTTCACCTACTACAACCTCAAGCCCGCACAGCTGCGGCGCTGGCACCCGGGGGCCGGCACGGTCCTGCTCGGCGCGCACGAGCGGCTGTCGGAGCGCTTCTACACGGAGCTTCCGGGCGGCGCCGTGGGCCTGGACACCGAGGCGTTCCTGGCGGCGCGGCCGGTGGTGGACTTCGTGGAGCGGCTGCTGACGGCGGTCTCCTCCCGCCCGGCGCACCTGGGCTGCTTCGGGTTGCACGAGTGGGCGATGGTGTACCGGACCGACCGGGTGCGGCACGGCCAGGTCCCGCTGCGGCTGGGCCAGGAGGGCACCGACCGGGTGGTGGAGTCACATCGGATCGCCTGCTCGCACTTCGACGCGTTCCGCTTCTTCACCGACGCGGCCCGTCCGCGCAACACGCTCCGCCCCACCCGGGAGACCCAGGTGGAGATGGACCAGCCGGGCTGCCTGCACGCCAACATGGACCTGTACAAGTGGGCGTACAAGCTGGCCCCGGCGGTGCCCTCGGAGCTGGTGGCGGACTGCTTCGAGCTGTCCCGCGACATCCGGGTCCTGGACATGCGGGCCTCCCCCTACGACCTCCGGGCCTGGGGGTACGAACCGGTCCCGATCGAGACCGCGGAGGGCAAGGCGCGGTACATGGAGGCGCAGAGCGGCTTCGCCGAGCGCGGCGCGGAGCTGCGCGAGCGGCTCCTGGAGGCCTGCCGCGCCCTGCGGAACACCTGAACGTACCGGCCGGGGCGTCGGCTCCGCCGTTACGGCGAGAGGGCCCGAGGAACACGGCCTACAACGCACCGCCGGAGAAGCCGGAGAAGCGGTGGCGGTTGTCGGCCACCCAGCGGTAGGCCCGGCGGTTGAGCGCACGCAGCAGCGGCAGGCGCATGAGCCGCCCCGCCGGGCGCACCAGGGGCCGGGCCCGGAGCAGCAGCTCGGCGACGGCGTCCCCGCCCCGGAAGCGGCGGCCGTCGGGAAGGACCATCCACGCCGCCTCCCGGGTCTGCCCGGGCGAGAGGCCCACCGAGTCCAGGTCGAAGTCCTGCCAGGCGGTGAATTGCGACCGCGCCCGCAACCGGTCCCGCGCGAAGGCCACCGACCTCTTGCAGAAACCGCAGTCGGCGTCGTACAGGAACACCCCGGAGGCGGGGACCGCGCTCGTGCTCATGGGATGGTTCTTCCCGCGCCGGCGCACCTCACCCGCGGGGGCGCCGGAACGGCCGCCGTTCCTCCGTCCGGGGCCCGCCCCCGCGCGAGGTCACTCCGCGCCCGCCCCGACGGCGCCGGCGTCGCGCGGCCCGATCTCGCCGGAGAGGATGCGCTCCGCGTGGTGGCAGGCCACCCGGTGGCCGCTTCCGCCCACCTCGCGCAGCACGGGCCGCTCGGTGGCGCAGCGGTCCTGTTGGCGCCACGGGCAGCGGGTGTGGAACCGGCAGCCGGCGGGCGGGTTCGCCGGGGAGGGCAGGTCGCCCGACAGGAGGATGCGCTCGCGGGTGTCCTCCACCTCGGGGTCGGGCACCGGCACCGCCGACATCAGCGACCGCGTGTAGGGGTGCAGGGGCGTGCGGTACAGGTCGTCGCTGGAAGCCTCCTCCACCAGCGCCCCGAGATACATGACCCCCACCACGTCGCTGACGTGGCGCACCACCGCGAGGTCGTGCGCGATGACCAGATAGGTCAGCCCGAGTTCGGACTGGAGGCTCTCCAGAAGGTTGAGCACCTGTGCCTGGATCGACACGTCCAGTGCCGACACCGGCTCGTCGCAGATGATCAGGTCCGGCTCCAGCACCAGGGCCCGGGCGATGCCGATGCGCTGGCGCTGCCCGCCGGAGAACTCGTGGGGGTAGCGGGTGAGCGCCTTCGCCGACAGGCCGACCCGCTCCAGGGCGTCGACCACCCGGCGCCGCTGGTCCTCCAGCACCGCCCGGCGGCGCGCCCCGCGCCCGGCCGGCATGTCCTCCTCGGCGGGACCGCCGATCCCGTGGGTCTGCAGGCCCTCCAGGAGGAGGGAACCGATGTCCTGCCGGGGGTTGAGGCTGCCGAGGGGGTCCTGGAAGACCATCTGGAGGTTGCGGCGCTCCCGGCGCATGGACTCGCCGTCCAGCGACGCCAGGTCGCGCCCGTCGAAGAAGACCTCACCGGAGGTGATGTCGACCAGGCGCAGCACCGCCCGCCCCAGGGTGGTCTTGCCGCAGCCGGACTCCCCCACCAGGCCGTAGGTGGTGCCCCGCTCGATCTCCAGGCTCACCCCGTCGACGGCGTACACGTGGCCGACGGTCCGGTCGACCAGGGCGCCCCGCCGGATCGGGAAGTGCACCTTGAGGTCGTTGATCCGCAGCAGGCTCATTCGGTCTCCTCCTCGGCGGGGTCCACGCACCGGTGCGTGTGGCCGTCCCCGGCCGGCACCAGCGGCGGCGGCCCTTCCAGGCACTCCGCGGCGTAGCGGTCGCAGCGGGGTGCGAACGCGCACCCGTCGGTCCAGGCGATGTTGTCGTTGACCGATCCGCGGATCGGGGTGAGCGGTTCCCCGCGGGGCGCGTCCAGGCGGGGGACGGAGCCCAGCAGGCCGATCGTGTAGGGGTGGGCGGGCTCGGCGAACAGCGGACCGCGCGGTGCGCTCTCCACCGCCCGGCCCGCGTACAGCACGTTGATGTCGTCGCACAGCCCGGCGACCACCCCGAGGTCGTGGGTGATCATGAGCAGCGCGGTGCCCTCCTCGGTGACCAGTTCCTTGAGCAGTTCGAGGATCTGCGCCTGGATGGTGACGTCGAGGGCGGTGGTCGGCTCGTCGGCGATCATCACGCGGGGGCGGCAGGCCACCGCCATGGCGATGAGCGCGCGCTGGCGCATGCCGCCGGACAGCTGGTGCGGATATTCGCGGAGCCGGCGCGTGGGGTCGGGGATGCCCACCCGGTCCAGGAGGACGGCGGCCTCCTTCGCCGCGGCGGACCCGCCCATGCGCCGGTGTCTCCGGAGGATCTCGGTCACCTGGACGCCGATGGGCACCACCGGGTTGAGGGAGCTGAGCGGATCCTGGAAGATCATCGCCAGCTGCGACCCGCGCAGGTCGCGCATGCGGCGGGCGGGGAGCCGGAGCAGGTCCGTCTCCCCCTCGGGCAGCCGCATGACGGCGGATCCGCCGATGCGCACGCCGCGGGAGGGGAGCAGCCCCATGAGGGCCAGGGAGGTGACGCTCTTGCCGCAGCCGGACTCTCCGACCAGGCCCGTGACCTTTCCCTCGTTCAGGGTGAAGGACACTCCGTCCACGGCCCGTACCTCGTCGGAGCCGCGCCCGCCGAACACCACGGACAGCTCCTCCACCGCGAGCAGCGGTGTGCCGTTACTCATGGTCATTTCCTCAGCTTCGGGTCGAGGGCCTCCCGCATGGCCTCACCGAGCAGGGTGAAGCCCAGCGCGGTGACGATGATGGCCAGCGCCGGGTACACGGCCAGCTGCGGTGCGCTGGACAGGAACCTCTGCGCGTCGGCGAGCATCGTCCCCCACTCGGGGAAGGACGGGTCGGGGTTGCCCAGGCCCAGGTAGGACAGGGCGGCGGCGTCGATGATGGCGGTGGCCAGGGTGAGGGTGGACTGCACGATGACCGGGCCCAGCGAGTTGGGGAGGATGTGCGCGAGCGCGATCCTCCGCTTGCGCACCCCCAGGGCCCGGGCGGCCAGGACGTAGTCGCGGCTGCCCTGGGAGATCATCGCCCCGCGCAGCAGGCGGGCGAAGATCGGCACCTGGGCGATACCGACCGCGAGCATGACCGTGGTCAGGCTGGGGCCGACCAGTGCGGCGACCGTGACCGCGAGCAGCAGGGTGGGCAGTGCCAGCATCATGTCGATGACGCGCATGACGGCGTTGTCGTACCAGGCGCCCCGCCGGCCGCCGAGGACGGCGGCCGCGCCGGCGCTTCCTCCGAGCAGGGCGCCGGCGCAGAAGCCGACGAGGGTGGCGACCACGCCGACGAGGAGCGTCTGGCGGGCGCCGACCACCATGCGGGAGAACTGGTCGCGGCCGAGGTTGTCCAGCCCGAGCCAGTTCTCGGCACGGGGTCCGACGAAGACGTTCTGGTTGGGGAAGACCTCGTTGCCCCAGGCCTGCGACGTGGCGCTGTAGGGCGCGATGAGCGGCGCGAACAGGGCGACGAGGAGGAACAGGGCGACGATCACGGCGCCGCTGATCGCCATGGGGCTGCGGCGCAGGCGCCGGAAGGCCGTGCGCCAGACGCCGGCGCCGTGGCCGTCGTCGGCGCGCTCCCCCATCAGCTCGGCGAGGCGGTCGACCTTGGCGGCCCTGCGGCCGAGGAGGGGGGTGCGCCCGTCTCCGCCGGCCTCGGCCGGCACGGCCGTGCCCGGGTCCCCGGGCAGGTTCTGGGAACTCGGTGTCGTCGTCACTGGGCCCGCACTCTCGGGTCGAGGAGGCTGTAGGAGATGTCCACCAGCAGGTTGATGAGGACGTACATGGCGGCGATGACCAGGATGAACCCGGTGAGGACCGGATAGTCGCGGGTCTGGGTCGCCACGTACACGAACGAGCCGATCCCGGGGAAGGCGAACACGCTCTCGGTGAGGACCGCCCCGGCGAACAGGCTGCCGGTGAGCAGTCCGATCGAGGTGACCACGGGCAGCATCGCGTTGCGCATCACGTGGCGGGTCCGCACGGTGGAGCGGTGCAGGCCCTTGGCGTCCGCGGTGCGCACGTAGTCCTCGTCGAGGACCTCCAGGACGCTGGCACGGGTCATGCGGACGATGACCGCGAGCGGGATGGACGCCAGTGCGACGCCGGGCAGGGCCAGGTGGAGCAGGGCGTCCCACACCACGTCCAGCTCACCGGTGCGCAGCCCGTCCAGGACGACGAAGCCGCTGAGCTCGGTGCGGCTCAGCCCCGGGGAGAGCCGGAAGGCGGACGGGAACAGGCCGAGTCCCTCGGAGAAGACCACCTTGAGGACGAAGGCCAGGAAGAAGACCGGGGTGCAGATGCCGAGCAGGGATCCGCCGACGGCGGCGAAGTCCAGGACGCCGCCCCGCCGGCGGGCGGCGAGGTAGCCGAGGGGGAGGCCCACCGAGACGGCGATGGCCATCGCGGTCACGGAGAGCTCGAACGTGGCCGGGAAACGGGTGAGGAACTCCTCCAGGACCGGGCGCCCGGTCTGCAGCGACGTGCCCAGGTCGCCCTGGAGGATCCGGCGCAGGAAGGTGAGGTACTGGACCGCGATCGGTTCCTCGAGCCCGAGCGATCGGCGCATCTGCTCTCGCTGCTCGGGGGTCGCGTCATCGGGGAGGAGGGCGTACTCGGGGCCGCCGGGCAGCCGTTGGAGCCAGACGAACAGCAGGATCGACAGACCGCCCAGGGTCGGTATCAGCTGGAGGGTACGCCTGACGAGGAATCGCAGCACCTTCGCCGCCTTTCGCCAGTGGTGGACAGGGAGGGGCCGCGGCCGGAGCCGCGGCGGGAGCACGAAGCGGTTCCGGCCGGCACCTCAAGGGTCCCGGCCGGAACCCGTCCTCGCGGACCGCGGCTGTCGGGCCGTCCGTCGAGGGTGGGGAAGGGCCTATTCCTTCCAGGAGCCCTCTGCGAAGTTCTCCTGCGTCAGCGGGCTGACGGCGGGGGGCTCGACGTTCGCGGCGAACGCGATGGACGGCGGGGAGCTGGAGATGGGCAGGCCCGGCAGGATCTCCATGATCTGCTCGTTCAGCTCCTGGTAGGCGGCGATGCGCTCCTCCTGGTCCGGGTTGCTGCTGGCCTCGGCCATGGCATCGAAGAGCTCGGGCTCGTCCATGCCCCAGGCGTCGTTCTGCACGGCGAACCAGGTGCCGATGAAGTTGTAGGCGTCGTTGTAGTCGCCGGTCCAGCCGAGCAGGTACAGCGAGCACTCACCGCTGTCGGTGCGGCCGATGTACTCGGTCCACTCGTAGGACTTGGCCTCCACGGTGACGCCCACGGCCTCCAGGTCGGCGGAAATGACGTCGAAGATGTCGCGCGGCGCCGGCATGTACGGGCGGGTGACCTCGGTGGGGTAGCAGAAGTCGATGGTCAGGTCGGCGTGGCCGGCCTCCTCCAGCAGCTCCTCGGCCCGTTCGGGGTCGTACTCGTAGGTCGTGACGTCCGGGGACCAGCCGTCGAGCGTGTCGGGGTGGAACTGGGTCGCGACCTCGCCGCCCTCGGGGAGGATGGTGTCCACGATGCGCTGGCGGTCGACGGCGTGGGCGAGGGCCTGGCGGACCTCGAGCTCGGCGAGGGCCTCGTTGGTCTCCTGCTGGTAGGCCAGGTAGAGCACGTTGAAGACGTCGCGGGTGGGCACCTGGAAGCCGGCCTCCACGAGCGGCTCCACGTCGGCGGGCGCGACCAGGTCGTAGCCGTGGATGTCCCCGGCCTCGAGGGCCTGGCGGCGTGCGTTCTCGTCGGGGATGGCCCGCAGGATCATCGTCTCGAAGCCCGCGGTGTCACCCCAGTAGTCGTCGAAGCGCTTGAGGGTGACCTCGGCCTGGTCGCGGTTCCACTCCTCGACGGTGAACGGGCCGGTACCGGCGACCGTGCCGGGTGTGCGCGTGTAGTCGGGCAGGCTGTAGTTGCCCTCCTCGCCGGTGATCTCGGCGTCGGCGATGGCCTCCAGCGTGCTGGGGCTCATGATGCCGAACGCGGCGAGGCTGAAGCCGCCGGGGAAGATCGAGGAGTACTCGGTGATGGTGATGACGGCGGTCAGCTCGTCGGTGGCCTCGCAGGAGACGTAGCGGGACTCGGGCAGGGCCTCGTCCTCGTTCTCGGCGAACCCGCCGAAGATCGCCTGCCAGTAGTAGGAGTTGTTGGAGCTCTGCCAGGGGCCGGACAGGTTGTGCCAGCGGTCGAAGTTGGCGCAGACCGCCTCGGCGTCGAGCTCGTCGCCGTCGTGGAAGACCACGCCGTCGCGCAGGTGGAAGGTCCAGACGGTACCGTCCTCGGACTGCTCCCAGTCCTCGGCGAGTCCGCCGACGATCTCGCTGCCGCCGGACTCGTGCTCGAGGAGGGTCTGGAACACCTGACGGCTGTAGCGGAAGGTCTCGCCGTCATTGGCGAGGAAGGGGTCGAGAGACTTGATGTCGCCTGCGGAACCGAACACGAAGGGGGCCTCCTGGCCCCCCTCGTCTCGTTCGCTCTCCGCGCAGGCCGTGGCCAGCAGCGTGAGGGAGGCCGCTGCGGCCAGGGGGGCCAGCAGCTTCCTGGAGGGCTTCGTGAACATGTCCACCTCAATGGGGGGAAGCGGGCCGGGGGTGCCCGGATCGATTGAGTGGACCCTAGCGGGGGCCGTACCAGCTGGGAAGATAGACGGCTGGGTATTAATACAACCGTTTCCCATCTGTGCCGCAATTCATAGTTGCGGTTTTATGGACAGCTTGTCCACCCCGAAAATATTTATCCCTAATTATACTCTTAACGCCCTTATGTCTTGATTGTCTCGTTCCGGCGCCCGGAGACGGCCCCGATGCGCTTATGCTCTCGGAATGACCTCACCCCTTGACGATGCGGCGCTGGCCGCCTTCCTCGAGAGCCAGGACAGTGCCTGGCTGGCCGAGCAGCTGATGCTGGTCGCCGACGAGGACCCCATCACCAGGATCCGGCTGACCGCCGCGGCCGGTTCGGAGAACGCTGCGGACGAGGCCCGCGACGCCGTGCTCTCCGCCATCGGAAAGCACTCTCCCGGGCAGGACGACGAGGAGCCCGACCTCCTGCACCGGGCCGTCGACCTCCTCGAGGACCTCGCCGACTACGGGTTCGAGGACGAGAGCGCCGACATCGCCGACGAGGCACGCGAGGCCTACGCGTCACGGCACGGCGAGGACGACAGCGAGCACCTGGCCCGCCTGGACGCCCTGGCGGACGGCGAGGGCGAGTGACCCGGACGTGAAGAGGTGGGGAGACCGGTTCAGTCCTGCGTGCCGTTCCTCTCCTCCGGTTCCGCGCCCGGCTTCTCCCCGGGGTCGGCGGACGCGGACACGGCCGGCCCGGCGGACTCCGAGAGCGGCCGCTCCTGCCGCGCGGCGGCGGGCGCGAACGGTACGAGACCCTTCGCCGCGGGGTCTGCGGTCCCCGGGGAGACCGCTTTCGCCCCGGGAACCGGCACGGCGCCGCACCAGCGGCGGACCTCGGTGCTCCACAGGGCGATGTTGAGGACGACGGTCGTGAGCACGGCGAGAAGGGCACCGAGGAGCAGGGTCGTGTCCGCCAGCTTCGACGACACCTGGAGCGCACCGAGACCGTTGCCGAGTGCGACCAGGGCACCGGCCTGCGCGAGGCGCCACAGGATGTGGCCGCCGCGCAGGACCGGCACGGCCAGTGCCGCCAGGAGGAGCGCGGAGCAGGCAGTGACGACCAGCAGTGTCCGCAGGTCGTTTCCGACGGCGGAGGGCAGTCCGTCGTCCAGCAGCTCCCAGAGCAGGTACCCCAGGAGCCCGTGCACCGGAATCACGGTGAACATCAGGGCGAAGGTCTGCCGCACGTCCAGCGGGGGTCGCACCCCGGGATGGCGCTCGGCAACGAGGTCGGCCGCGAAGGCCAGTACCGACCGGAGCGGCCCTGGGGAGGGGGTGGCGGGGGACGAAACGGAATCATGCATGCCGAACAGGGTCCCGCGCTCCAAGCCGCCGCGCAAGGCGCAAACCGGGCATCTCCGCTCCCCTGTCCGAGGCTGCGGGTCTCAGGCGCCGGTGCCGCGCATCCTTTCCCGGACGTACTCCAGGGCCTGCCCCGCGAGGGTGTCGCTGTCGGCCCGGACGTCGAACTCCCGGCCCTCCTCGTCGGGCTCCAGCGGCTCGAGGGTCTGCAGCTGCGACTGGAGCAGGGCGGAGGGCATGAAGTGGCCGGAGCGGGCCTCGAGGCGCCCCAGGATCACCTCGGCGGGGCCGTCCATGTGCAGGAAGCAGACCCCCGGTGCCGCCGCGCGCAGGATGTCGCGGTAGCTTCTCCTGAGCGCGGAGCACGCCATCGCGGTCGACTCGCCGAGGGCCTCCTGCTCACCGATCCAGTCCGCCAGCTCATGCAGCCACGGCCTGCGGTCCTCGTCGGTGAGGGGAATGCCCGCCGCCATCTTGTCGACGTTGGACCGGGGATGGAAGTCGTCGGCCTCGGCGAAGGGAAGCCCGAGTTCCTTGGCCACCCGCACGGCGACCGTGGTCTTGCCGCTGCCCGAGACTCCCATGAAGACAAAGTGCATGGTTTCTCCGTGTCGTGGGTCCTGCCGAGCGCAGGCACCGCCACCCATAGTGATATCGATCGGTCCCGTTAGGCTTCAGCCTGTCCCCGCGTCCGGAACCGGCCACAGGGGGCGCGGACACGGAGCCGGGTACAGGGAGAACGATGGGCGCTGACCACCGCACGCTGCACAACCGGGTGCTGTCGGTGCTGGGACCGGCCATCGCCGCGGGCGAGTACGCCGCGGGCCATTCCTTCACCCTCCAGGGTCTGGAGAAGGACTTCGGCGTCTCCCGGACCGTGGCCCGCGAGGCCGTCCGCGTGCTCGAGTCCATGCGCCTCGTGGTCAGCAGGCCCCGGACGGGCATCCGGGTGCGCCCCCGGCGGGACTGGAGTGTCTTCGACCCCCAGCTGATCCGCTGGCGCCTGGCCGGGCCGGGCCGGATGGAGCAGCTGCGCTCCCTCAACGAGCTGCGCGCCGCCGTCGAGCCGGGCGCGGCCGCCCTGGCCGCCGTGCGCGGCGACGCGGAGGAACGGGCCCGGCTCATGGAGATCGCCGACCGCCTCGACCGCACGGGCCGCGCCGGGGACCTGGATGCCTTCCTCGAACTGGACATCGCCTTCCACCATCGCATCCTCGAACTGTCCGGCAACGAGATGCTCGCCGGACTGGCCCAGGTCGTCTCGGAGGTCCTGGTCGGACGCACCTCCTACGACCTGATGCCGCGCCGTCCGCGCCCCGAGGCGCTGCGGTTGCACGCGGAGGTCGCCCGGGCCGTCCGGGACGGCCTCCCCGACGCGGCGGAGGCGGCGATGCGTTCCATCGTCACCGAGGTCGCCGAGGCCCTGGAGGCCGACCCGGAGCACGGACCGGAGCACAGGAGGGTCACAGAACCAGGCTGAGGCCGGCCGCGAGGCCGAAGCCGATGAAGCCGATCAGCGTCTCCATGACGGTCCAGGTCTTGAGCGTGGTCTTGACGTCCATACCCAGGAAGCGGCCGACCAGCCAGAAGCCCGAGTCGTTGACGTGCGACAGCGCGGTGGCGCCCGAGGCGATCGCGATGACGATCAGGGACAGGTCGATCGTCGACAGCCCCGGCGAGGCCTGGACCGCGGGGGCGATGAGGCCCGCCGCGGTGGTGATGGCGACGGTGGCCGAGCCCTGGGCGACCCGCAGGGCCAGCGCGATCGCGAACGCCGCGACGATCACCGGCAGGCCGGTGGACTCCAGGGTCCCGGCCAGGGCGTCGCCGATGCCGCTGGCGCGCAGCACCCCGCCGAACATGCCGCCCGCGCCCGTGATGAGGATGATGGCGCACACCGGGCCGAGGGCGTCGCCGACGATCTCCTCCACACGGCGGCGCGTGAAGCGCCCCCGGCTGAGTACCGGCATGGCCACGAGCACGGTGATGAGCAGGGCGATGGGTGTCGCACCGATCAGCGAGGCGACCGCGACCCACAGAGCGTCCTCGGGGACCGTGCCGGTGCTCACGAGGGTGTTCACACCGGTGTTGGCGAAGATCAGCAGCATCGGGAGCAGCAGGATGCCGACAACAGTGGCCAGACGCGGCGGGTTCTCGTGCGTGACACTGCCGTCCGACATGACGTCGTCGGGCGCGGGGAGCTCCCAGCGCCGACCCGCCCACAGGCCGTACAGGTAGCTGGCCAGGTACCAGGTGGGCACGGCCAGGACGGTGCCGACCAGCAGGGTCAGGCCCATGTCGGCCCCGATCTCCACGGCGGCGGTGACGGGACCGGGGTGCGGCGGCACGAAGGCGTGCATGACCGCGAAGGCGCCGGCCGCGGGCAGCGCGTAGAGCAGGACGGAGCCGCCGAGGCGCCGGGCGACGCTGAAGACGATCGGCAGCATGACGATGAGGCCTGCGTCGAAGAAGATCGGGAAGCCGAAGAGCAGCGAGGCCACACCGAGGGCGAGCGGGGCCCGTTTCTCGCCGAAGAGTCTGATCAGCGCCCCGGCCAGGACGGCGGCGCCGCCGGTGGTCTCCAGCATGCGGCCGATCATGACGCCGAGCCCCACCAGGAGGGCGACGTTGGCGAGCGTGCCGCCGAAGCCTTCGAGGAGGACGTCCACCACGCCGGAGACGGGGATGCCCGCGGCGAGGGCGGTCAGGACACTGACCAGGACGAGGGCGACGAAGGCGTGCAGCCTCAGCCGGATGATGAGGAACAGCAGGAGCGCGACGGCCCCCGCCGCGATCCCGAGGAGGGCGCCCGTTCCGTGGACGGGCTCGAAGTTCTCCATGGTGGAGCCTTCCGGTGCGGTGGTCGGTGTCGGACGCACAGGGACGTCACGGCAGGTCGCCGGGTACGCCCTCGGGGAGGCGGCCCAGTGAATGGTAATACCATTTGTGAAGTTCTGCGAACGGTCGCCCGAACCTCTCGCGTCCTACCACCTGCGGAGATGCCCTCTCGCGGTGATTCCCGGTGTTTTCCCCGAAGTCGCGACAAGCACCCCCACCCGGCGGCATCATGGCGCTTACCCGTCGATCGGGCGCGGGGGCGGCACCGCACATCCCGCGCCAGCGTTGACAACATATTGTCAACATGACAGGATGCTGACATGAAAGAAGAGTTCGAGAAGACCGTCCACCTCGCCGTCTACGACCAACTCGCCGACGGGGAGATCGGACACGCGATCGCCACCATCCGCAGCGGCGAGGGGCAGCGCGTGCCCGGCCGCCACAACGTGGTGACCGTCGGCCTCACCGGAGCCCCGGTGACCACCATGGGCGGCCTCACCGTCCTGCCCGACACCTCGCTTCCCGAGGTCAGGCCGTCGTCCAGCTCGATGCTCATCCTGCCGGGTTCCTCCCTGTGGGACAGCGACCCCGAGGAGATGACCCCCTTCGCCTCGGCCGCCGGGATCTTCCTCGACGCGGGGGTTCCGGTGGCCGCGATCTGCGGCGCCACCGCCGGCCTGGCCCGCGAGGGCCTGCTCGACCACCGCGACCACACCAGCGCCGCTCCCGAGTACCTGCTGGCCACCGGCTACGCGGGGACCAGCCGCTACCGCGACGCGCTCGCGGTCACCGACGACGGCCTCGTCACGGCAGGACCGACCGCGTCCCTGGAGTTCGCCCGCGAGATCTTCACCGCGCTCGACCTGTTCACCCCGCGCGTGCTGGACGCCTGGTACCGCCTGTACGCACAGCACGACCCCACCGCCTACTTCTCCCTGGTGGAGGGGTCCTGACCGTGCCCTCCCCCGACCGCGCGCCCGCCGAGCTGCTCACCGGGACCGCGCTCACCGTCTTCCGGCTCAACGGCCAGTTCCTGTCGGCCTCGGAGGAGCTCGCCCGCGAGGCCGGGCTCACCGCCGCCCGCTGGCAGGTGCTGGGTTCGGTCACCACCGAGCCCCTGTCCGTCTCCGCGATCGCCCGCGGCCTGGGCACCAGCAGGCAGAGCGTCCAGCGCATCGCCGACCTCCTCGTCGGCCAGGGTCTCGCCGAGTACCGGCCCAACCCCGCGCACCACCGCGCCAAGCTGCTCGCCCCCACGGAGGAGGGCCGCACCGCCTTGCGCCGCATCACCCCCTCCCACCGCCGCCTCGCCGACGCACTGCTCGCCGAACTGGGTCCGGAGGAGGCGCGGGAGGCCCTGGAGACCCTGCACCGCCTCTCCGCGGCGATGGACCGGATCGGCGGGGCCGGACCCTGAACGCACGGGTCGGGAGCGCCGGTATCGTCTGGGGACACCCGCCCCGGACCACGAGGATGCCCGCCATGATCGACCTCCGCTCGGACACCGTCACCCGGCCCACCCCGCAGATGCGGCGCGCCATGGCCGAGGCCGAGGTCGGTGACGACGTCTTCGGCGAGGATCCCACCGTCCGCGCGCTGGAGGAGGAGACCGCCGCGCTCCTGGGCAAGGAGGCCGCGCTCTACGTCCCGTCCGGTCACATGGCCAACCAGCTGGGCCTGTACGTCTCGGTGCGCAGCGGCGACGAGGTGTGGGCCCATGAGCACCACCACCTCGTGGGTGACGAGCAGGGAGCCACCGCCGTGCTCGCCCGGGCGCTGCCCCGTCTCCACTCCGAGACGCCGGCCCCCTCCGACGCACTGCTGGAGTCGTGGATCTCCGGCCGCGGCGACATCCACCGCGCCGAGCCCGCCCTCGTCTGGCTGGAGAACACCTTCACCGGCCGGGTCGTACCGCTCGCCGACCAGCGAAGGGTCACGGGCTTCGCCCACCGCCACGGCCTGCGCGCCCATCTGGACGGAGCCCGCCTGTGGAACGCCGCGGCGGCGCTCGAGGCCTCCCCCGCACAGGTCGCCGAGGGCTTCGACACCGTGTCGGTGTGCTTCTCCAAGGGCCTCGGCGCCCCGGTCGGCTCGGCCCTGGCCGGCGACGCGGACAGCATCACCCGGGCCCGGCGGGCCCGCAAGATGCTGGGAGCGGGGATGCGGCAGGCGGGCGTCATCGCCGCGGGCGCGCTGTACGCGCTGCGCCACCACCGGGAGCGCGTGTCCGAGGACCACCGCCGCGCGGCCGCGCTGGCCGACCGGATCGGGGAGGCCCCCGGGATCACGGCGCGTGCGCAGACCAGCATGGTCCTGCTGGAGACCCCGCAGGGCACGGGCGAGCGGTTCCTCGCGGCCCTGGCCGGGCACGGCGTCCGCGCCCTGTCCATCGGTCCGGACACGGTCCGCCTGGTGATGCACCTGGAGATCACCGACCGGGACGCCGACGAGGCGGCCCGTGCCGTGGCCAAGGCCGCCGCCGAGCTCTGAGGCACCGGTCCCGTCGGCACCGTGCCGGCCGGTACCCCGAACCGCAGCATCCCCGTACGGCGTCGCCGCGGGGCAGAGCGGTCGTTCCCGTGCCGGGAAGAACCCGGTCGGCCGGACGCGCGGCGGCCGCCCCGCAGCCGCTCGCCGACGGCGCCCCGCGCCCGGGACCGGCGGAGACCTCCCGCTCCCCGGGGCTGCCCGGGGAGACCGTGCTCGGCATCCTGCGCACCCTTCGGCACGTGGGCTTCACCGAGCGGGACGCCGGGGTCGGCCGCTGCCGCCCGCGCCGTCTCCCGAGAGCCGGGTACGGCCCCTGCCGGTCCTCCTGGGCCGCCCGTCCCGCCGCGCCCCGACCGCGCGGCGGCTTCCGCATGCCCGTACGCCTTGCGATCGTTGCCCAAGGGAATGTGACCTGGGCGACACTGCTGCGTGACGCAGCCTTGACGCGGGAAGAGGGAGGAACAAAACTAACGCCTGTTATACGCCAATGTCACACAACGTGCGGATATAGCCCGGCTTCGCGCATTCCCAGCCCCGTTTCCCCGGCCCTCCACCTGAAGGCGAGAGCATTTTCCGATGAGTCAGCAGTACGTCGCCGCGATCGACCAGGGCACGACCTCCAGCCGCTGCATCCTCTTCGACCGGGACGGCAACGCCGTCTCCGTCGACCAGCGCGAGCACCGCCAGGTCTTTCCCCGGCCGGGCTGGGTCGAGCACGACGCCGCGGAGATCTGGAGCAACGTCGAGGCGGTCCTGCGCAACTGCCTGGAGAAGAACGGCATCACGCCCGACCAGGTCGCCGCCATCGGCATCACCAACCAGCGCGAGACGACGGTCGTGTGGGACAAGGCCACCGGAGAGCCCGTGCACAACGCGATCGTCTGGCAGGACACCCGCACCGACACCCTGGTGCGCGCACTCGGCGGCGACGAGGGCCAGGACCGGTTCCGCGAGAGCTGCGGCCTGCCCCTGGCCACCTACTTCTCCGGCCCCAAACTCCGCTGGCTGCTCGACAACGTCGACGGACTGCGCGAGCGCGCCGAGCGCGGCGAGGTCCTGTTCGGCACCATGGACACCTGGATCATCTGGAACCTCACCGGACGCCACGTCACCGACGTCACCAACGCCAGCCGCACCATGCTGATGAACCTGCGGACCCTGGAGTGGGACGGCGCGACCCTGGAGGCCATGGGCATCCCCGAGGCCGTGCTGCCGGAGATCCGCTCCTCCTCCGAGGTCTACGGCGAGGCCCGCGGCTTCCTGGAGGGGACCCCCGTCGCCTCCGCCCTGGGCGACCAGCACGCCGCTCTGTTCGGCCAGACCTGCTTCGACCCCGGCGACGTCAAGGGCACCTACGGCACCGGGACCTTCCTGGTGATGAACACCGGGACCGAACCGGTGACCTCCGACAACGGCCTGCTCACCACCCTGGGGTACAAGCTCGGCGACGAACCGGCGGTGTACGCCCTGGAGGGCTCGATCGCGGTCACGGGCGCACTCGTGCAGTGGCTGCGCGACAACCTCGGCCTCATCTCCAGCGCACCGGAGGTCCAGGAGCTCGCCCGGACCGTGGAGGACAACGGCGGCTGCTACATCGTGCCGGCCTTCTCCGGATTGTTCGCCCCGCACTGGCGCAGCGACGCCCGCGGCGTCATGACCGGTCTGACCGGTTACGTCAACAAGGGCCACATCGCCCGCGCCGTCCTGGAGGCGACCGCCTGGCAGACCCGCGAGGTCGTCGACGCGATGAACGCCGACGCCGAGGTGGAGCTCACCACCCTCAAGGTGGACGGCGGCATGACCGCGGACGACCTGCTGATGCAGATCCTGGCCGACGTGCTCGACACGGGGGTCGTCCGGCCGAGGGTCTCCGAGACCACGTGCCTGGGCGCCGCCTACGCCGCGGGCCTGGCCGTGGGCTACTGGCCCGACACGGAGGCGCTGCGCGCGAACTGGCGCAAGGACGCCGAGTGGGCTCCGGAGATGGAACCCGCCGTGCGCGACCGCGAGTACCGCAACTGGCGCAAGGCCGTGCAGCGCACCCTCGACTGGGTCGAGCACGAGGAGTAGGCGCCCCGGACAGGGGCGCCGCCGGGCGCCCCGACCATCCATCCCGGTGACGGGCCTGTCCGACCGCGCCGCTGCCCGCGGGCGTGAGGGGCTCCCGTGACCCGACAGCCCCTCTCCGGGGCGGAGGTGACGTCATGACGGTATACCTGGCGGAGTTCGTCGGTACTGCGATCCTGATCCTGCTCGGCGGCGGCGTCGTCGCCGGTGTCTCCCTCGCCCGGTCCAAGGCCCTCGACGGCGGCTGGATCGTGGTGACGCTCGGCTGGGGTATGGCCGTGGCCGTCGCCGTCTACGTGGTGGGCGCCGTCAGCGGCGCCCACATCAACCCGGCGGTGACGCTGGGGCTGGCCAGCATCGGCGAGTTCGACTGGGCCCTGGTGCCGGGCTACATGGCGGCACAGGTCCTGGGCGCCTTCACCGGCGCCGTGCTGGTCTACCTGGCCTACCTCGCGCACTGGGAGGAGACGGAGGACCCCGGCGCGAAGCTGGGTGTCT
The DNA here is from genome assembly GCF_014203695.1 of Nocardiopsis algeriensis. GTDB lineage: Bacteria > Actinomycetota > Actinomycetes > Streptosporangiales > Streptosporangiaceae > Nocardiopsis > Nocardiopsis algeriensis. Next base: position 151,370 of record NZ_JACHJO010000002.1, read on the forward strand.
TCAGCACCTCTCCGGCCGTGCGCAGCCCCGCCGCCAACTTCACGACCGAAGCCGTCGGCACCGCGATGCTGGTGCTGGGCGTCCTGGGCATCGGTGCGAACTCCGAACACGTCTCGCAGGGCGGGGTGGACCTGGCGGGACTGTTCTCCAGCGGCATCTCGCCGCTGCTGGTGGGCCTGCTGGTACTGGCGATCGGCCTGTCCCTCGGCGGCCCGACCGGCTACGCCATCAACCCGGCCCGCGACCTGGGGCCGCGCATCGCGCACGCGCTCCTGCCCATTCCCGGCAAGGGCTCCTCCGACTGGGGATACGCCTGGATCCCGGTGGTCGCCCCGCTGACGGGCGGTGTGATCGGTGCCTGGATCTGGAACCTCACCGGCTTCGGGGGCTGATCCGGACCGCCCGGTGCACACACGCGAGCGCCCCCGGAGGAGCAGTGCTCTTCCGGGGGCGCCCGATCACGTCCTACACCGTCCCGAGGGCCGGGTGGGCGTCACGTCTCGTCTCAGAGGGCGACGACGTTCTCCGCCTGCGGGCCGCGCTGGCCGGCGACGACGTCGAACTCCACGCGCTGGTTCTCCTCCAGGTTGCGGAAGCCGCTGCCCTGGATCGCGCTGTAGTGCACGAAGGCGTCGGGGCCGCCGTCGTCGGGGGAGATGAAGCCGAAGCCCTTCTCGCCGTTGAACCACTTCACAGTTCCCTGAGCCATGTTCTCTCCTTCAGCTCGGTGTACCACGGACGCGAACGCACGTCCGTGAATTGCCGCGAGCCGACTCCAAAAGAAACCGCCCGCCGGTCACAAACTCCGCGGGCAAGACACCAACTGCGAAATTCAACGACTAACAATCTCTTTGAACCTACCACATGAACCCCGGATCACCAGGGATTCCGGTGTGGCAACACACACCGGCCTCGGGGGAATACCCGGAGCCGGAACGGGGAAGGCGCCCCGCGCCCCTCCGACGGGCACGGAGGACGCGCGCACCTTCCCCGGTCCGCCGCGGATCAACCCTGGTTGATCCCGACGAAGTGGCCCTCCTCGACCTCCACCAGCGGCGCCGACTCCTCGTCGGGCGCCACGGGGAGCTCGACGTCCTCCGGCGGGTTGGCCGCCAGTTCGGCGTCCACCTCCGCCCAGGTGCGGTGCAGCTGGGGCACGCAGGAGAGCAGGTGTCGGCTGTAGGGGTGCAGGGGGTTCTCGAACACCCGCGCCGTCGGCCCCATCTCGGCGATGGCCCCCTTGCGAAGGATCACCGACTTGTCGCTGACGTAGTTGCCCAGCGACAGGTCGTGGGTGACGAACAGGATGCCGAGCCCGCGCTCCTTGAGGTCGCTGAGCAGGTTCAGGACGTCGATGCGGGTCGAGGCGTCCAGCATGCTGATGATCTCGTCGGCGACCAGCAGCTTGATGTCCAGCAGCAGGGCCCTCGCGATGAGGACGCGCTGGAGCTGGCCGCCGCTCAGCTGGTGCGGGTACTTGTTGAGCACGTTGTCGGGATCGAGCCGCACCGTGCCCAGCGCGTCGAGCACCCGGTCCTTCCAGTCGGCGTCCGAGACGCCGGGGTAATAGGTGGACCGGATCATCTCGAAGACCCGGTCCGCCTTGAAGATCGGGTTGAAGCTGCTGAACGGGTCCTGGAAGACCCCCTGCACGTGGCGGTAGTACTCCTTGCGCGCGGCGTGGCCCTTGATCGTGGTGATGTCGGTGCCCTCGAAGAGGATCTGCCCCTCCGTCGGCCGGAACAGGCCCAGGACCATCTTGCCGAGGGTGCTCTTGCCGCTGCCGCTCTCACCGATCAGCGACACGACCTCGCCCGGCTCCACCGTCAGGCTGACGTCGCGCACGGCGCGTTTCCGGCCGCCGCCGAACGCGCCCACCCTGTACACCTTGTGCACGTTCTTGAGTTCCAGCACGGTCTACCTCACCCCGTCTTCCAGCAGGCGGCCCAGTGGCCGGGTTCGATCTCGACCAGGGGCGGCCGCTCGGAGCACTTGGAGAAGGCCAGCGGGCAGCGGTCCTTGAAACGGCAGCCCGTGGGCGGGTCGAGCAGGCCGGGCGGCTTGCCGGGGATGCCCTCCAGGCGCCCCTGCTCCTCGGTGCTGCCCACCTCCGGAAGCGCCGAGATGAGCATCTGGGTGTAGGGGTGCTTGGGCTCGTTGACGATGGTCTTGGCCGAGGCCTTCTCCACGACGTGCCCGGCGTACATCACCATGATCGTGTCCGCCATCTGGTAGACGAGGGACAGGTCGTGGGTCACGAACACCATGCTCTTGACGAACCCGCGGTCGCGGAACTCCACCATGGACTCGGCCACCGCGCGCTGGGTGGACACGTCCAGGGCGGAGGTGACCTCGTCCGCGATGAGCAGGGACGGGTTGAGCAGCGTGGAGATCACCATGACCACGCGCTGCTTCATACCGCCCGAGAGCTCGATCGGGAACCGGTTGAGGACGTCCTGTTCCAGACCCACCAGCTCCAGGCGGCGGTGCAGCTCGTCCTCGATCGAGGCCGGGTCCACCCCGCGGGCCTTCATCAGGTCCTTGATCATCCGCCCGATCTTGCGGGTGGGGTTGAGCGCGCTCATCGCGTACTGCGGGATGAGCGAGATCTCGTGGTAGCGCAGCGGCACCATCGCCTTCTCGTCGGCGATCGGCACGTTCTTGCCGTCCAGCTCGATCGTGCCGCCCACGTGCTTCATCCGCGAGTCGAGGCGGATGAGGCTCTTGCCCAGGGTCGTCTTGCCGCAGCCGGACTCGCCGGCCAGGCCCATGATCTCCCCGTCGGCGAGGTCGAAGGTGACACCGTCGAGGGCGTGGACGTCCCCGCGCAGGGTCTGGTAGTAGACCTTCAGGTCGTTGACGCGAAGAGTCATCACAGCTCCCGCAGCTTGGGGTTGAACACTTCGTCCAACCCGACGTTGAGGATGTACAGCGAGGCCACGATCACCGTGATCCCGAGGCCCGGCGGAATGAACCACCACCACATGCCGCGCTGGAGCGCGCCCCAGCCGACCGCGCTCTCGAGCATGAGGCCGAGGGAGACGCCGTTGGAGGGGCCGAGGCCGATGAAGTCCAGGCCCGCGGCGATGAGGATCGCGCCGCCGAAGAGGAGGATGAAGGACATCACCAGGTAGGAGCTCATGTTGGGAGCGATCTCGCTGGTGATGATCTTCCAGGTGCGGCGGCCGCTGAGGCGGGCCAGGTCGACGTAGTCGCGGTTGGCCAGGGAGAGCGCCTGGGAGCGCACCGCCCGGGCGGCCCACGGCCACGAGGTCAGACCGATGAACACACCCTGGACGAAGAGGCCGCGCACCTCCAGGTAGGCGGTCACCACGATGAGGACGACCAGGGCGGGCAGCACCAGGACGACGTTGGTGAGCATGTTGAGGATCTCGTCGATGATCCCGCCCTTGTAGCCGGCCACGAAGCCGACGGCGGTGCCGATGACGAAGGCCACGCCGCCGCCGAAGATCCCGATGAGGAAGGTCGCGCGCAGGCCGTAGACGAACTGGGCCCAGATGTCCTGGCCGAAGCTCGTCGTCCCCATCCAGTACTCGCCGTCGGGCGCCTGGCCCTGGGGGCCGATGTACTCGTTGGGGTCGTGGTCGACGAAGAACGGGGCGATGATGCCCAGCAGCAGAAGGCCGAGGACGATGCCGAGGCCGATGAGGAGCTTGGGGTTGCGTCTGGCGTAGTGGAGGGCCTCCGAACCGCGCTTCGCTGCGGCGCCGTCGGACTTCTCCGCGGTTCCGGGTGCACCGGCGACGTTGCTCATGCCCCGCCTCCCGTCATCTGGACCCGGGTACGCGGGTCGATCAGGACGTAGATGATGTCGATGATGAAGTTGGCGATCAGGACACCGACCACGACGAAGAGGAAGACGCCCTGGAGCACGAAGAAGTCGCGGTTGTTCAGGGCGCTCAGGATCAGGGTCCCGAGACCGGGGTAGTTGAAGACGATCTCGGTCAGCAGGGCGCCGGCGATGACCGTGCCGAGCTGGACCGCCAGACCCGTGATCTGGGGCAGCATCGCGTTGCGGAACGCGTAGCGGCGGATCAGGCGGCGCGGGGCGCCCAGGGCCTGGAGGTAGTTGGAGTAGTCGGCCTCCAGCTCGTAGATGATCATGTTCCGCATGCCGATCGCCCAACCGCCGAGCGCGACGATGAAGAGGGACATGAACGGCAGGAACCAGTGGCTGATGAGGTCGGAGATGAAGAGCCAGCTGAACTCGGGGATCAGCGAGAAGCTGTATCCGCCCGAGGCCGGGAACCAGCCCAGGACGATGCCCATGCTCCAGGCCAGCAGCAGGGCCAGCCACATGTACGGGGTCGCGGTCAGGATGTAGCCGACGGGCAGGACGGTGTTGTCCAGGACCTTGTTGCGGGCGGCGAAGGCGCCGAAGCGGTTGCCCACGATCCAGCTGAGCAGGATGGCGGGCAGGAGCAGGGCCAACGTGTAGGGCAGCGAGCGGAGGATGATGTCCAGGACCGGCTGCGGGTAGAGCATCGAGCTCACGCCCAGCTCTCCTCGGAACAGTCCCGCCCAGAAGTTGAAGTACTGCTGGTACAGGGGGGTGTCGAGGCCGAAGACCGTCTCGTAGTAGGTGGTCATCCGCTCGAGGGCCTCGGGATCGCTGATCGAGGCCCGGTTGAGCATGCTGCGGACGGGGTCGCCCGGCATGAAGCGCGGAATCATCCAGTTGATGGTGACCGCGATGACGAACGTAAGCAGGTAGACGAAGAGCTTACGGCCAATGTAGCGCCACACTCGTTCCTCCAGGTGACGGTGGCGGACAGGCGAGGTCCCCGACGGGGACGCACCACGGGACGGAAGCCGTGTGCCCCGTGGTGCGTCCTGTCGGAGAAGCGCTCCCGGCCGGATGTCTCGCGCCGTTCGCGACCGGGAGCGCCAGGTGGGGAGGGGAAGGTGGGGAGCCCTTACTCGGCGGCCGGCTCGATCGCCGCCAGGGTCTGGATCGCACCCAGCTCGAACCAGCCGTTCCACATCGTGGCGGGCGTGTCCGGCGTGCCCTCGGCCTCGCTCGGCCAGTTGGTCCAGGTCTTGTTGCTGGCCTGGGCCCAGAGGCCGTTGTACCAGAGCGGGATGGCGGGCAGCTCGGCCAGCTGGATCTCCTGGATCTTCGAGGTGATCTCAGCGGCGGCCTCGACGTCGTCGGTCGGCACGGCGGCGAGCTGCTCGACGAGTTCCCAGGCCTCCTCGTTCTCGTAGCGGTGGAAGTTGACCGTGGTCTGCGTGTCGCTGATCGGCAGCTGGAACAGGTAGTCGTAGTAGGTCCACGGCGTGTTGCTCAGCTGGCGCTCGTTGTTGATGATCATGTCGTACTGGCCGCTGTTGCGGTTGTCGACCAGCAGGTCGAACTCGGGGAACTCGGCCTCGACGTTGATGCCCACCGCCTGCGCGTTCTTGGCGATGACGCGGGCGGCCTCCATCCAGTCGGTCCAGCCGGAGGGGACCGCGAGCTTGAGCTCGATCGGCTCGCCGTCGGGGGTCTCGACGAAGCCGTCGCCGTCCTCGTCCACGTAGCCGGCGTCCTCGAGGAACTTGACGGCTTCCTCGGCGTTGTAGCTGAAGCCCTCCTCCTCGACCAGCTCGTGGTCGATGTAGGCGTCCCACTCGGGCAGCAGACCGGTCGGGTTGGCCGGCTGGACCAGGTTGGAGTAGGGGCCCTCGACGATCTCGGTCATGTTGATGGAGTGGGCCAGGGCCTGGCGGAAGGCGACGTCGTCCATCGGGGCCTTGGTGGTGTTGGGCACCAGCCAGGCGGTGTTGGCGCTCCTCATGTAGGGCGGGCCCTCGTAGTAGCTGACGAGGTTCGGGTCGCTGTCGAGGACCTGGTCGATGCCCGGCAGGAAGTTGTTCGAGAGGTCGACCTCGTGCTGGTTCAGCATGCCCATCGTCACCTCGTTGGAGGCGTTGACGATGTCGATGATGTACTTGGCGTCCATCGTGAGGTCGAGGGCCTCGGCGCCCCACCAGTCGTCGTTGCGCTCCCAGACCATGCGGTCGTCGGTGTGGGACTCGTAGACGTAGGAGCCGGTGCCGACCGGGTCCTCGTTGGCGGCCTCGGAGAGCATGGCCTCGTCCGCGTCACCCCAGATGTGCTCGGGGACGATCGGGTTCGCGTAGGCCCAGTTCATCCACTCCTGGGGGCGGTTCTCCGCGAAGGTGACCTCGACCGTGAGTTCGTCGACGGCCTCCACGCTCTCGACGTAGTCCCAGACGTTGGTGTAGGGACCGCCGACCTTGCCCAGCTCCAGCGTGGTCACGACGTCGTCGGCGCCGAGGGCCTCACCGTCGGTCCAGGTCACGCCCTCGCGCAGGGTGATCTGGTGGACGTTCTCCTCGGTCCACTCGTCGCTCTCGGCGAGCCAGTGGACGTACTCACCGCTCTCGGTGTCGTACAGGAACAGCGGCTCGTAGACGAGACCGATCGTGCCGACCGTGTAGCTGCCGCGCATGAACGGGTTCCAGCTGCTCGGCGGACCCCACGCGGTACCCGTGGTGTACAGGGTCTCGTTCCGGGGGTAGGCCCCGTTGCCGCTTCCTTCACTCCCGCCCTCGCCCGCACAGGCAGTGGCCACGAGGGCCAGCGCCGCGAGCGCCGCAGGAAGTCGAAGAGACTTCATCTCGACTCCTCCTTCCACCCGGCCGGCCCGTGCAGGGGGAAATCCTCTTCCGGGAGACGGAAGGTTGGGAGCGCTCCCAGACGGAAGCGAACCTCAGGGCCGTTGCTGAACCGGGTAAGTGATGTTAACAACAACACGTGGGGTGGAAGAGCGTCAATCCCTGACACTTCGCTGTTATTTGCTTGTAACAGCGCAGATGCCCATACGTACCCAGATCGAGGCCGATCGAACCTCGACTTCTCCGAAAAACTCGGGGCGGACACGCGTCCAGAAACCGGAGAAAGACCCCGGAACCGTATCCGAACTGCGCTTTTGCCTCCGGGGCCATGGTCCCCTGGCCGGGTGGTGAGGTCCACCTCCCCGGATGCGGTCACGGCTCCAGCGGCCCGGTGCTCCCCCGCGGCTGGAGCTCACCCCTCGCGGTCTCCCGGCTACGGGGTGCCGCGCCGCCGACCGCCTCCGCGATCATCCCCGCCACCTGCCGACCGCAGGCCACCACGTCGCGGGCGACCGCGGTCAGCGACGGGCGCACCAGCTGGCACAGGGCCGAGTCGTCCCAGGCGACGATGGACAGCTGCGAGGGCACGTCGACCCCCATCTCGTGCGCCACACCGAGCCCTGCCAGGGCCATGACGTCGTTGTCGAAGACCAGGGCGGTCGGCCGGTCGGCCAGGGCCAGCAGGCGGCGGGTCGCCCTGGTGGCGGACTCCCCGGTGTAGTCGGCGTGGACCGTGTCCCCTGCCGCGCCCACCCCGGCCGTCGCCTCCTCGAAGGCCAGCGTGCGGTCCCGGGTGTGCAGGAACTCCGCCGGCCCCGCCACCCTGGTGATCCTCCGGTGCCCGAGCGCCGCGAGGTAGCGCACCACCTCGCGGACCGAGGAGGCGTCGTCGGTGTACAGGCAGGGCAGGGCACCCGTTCCGCCGGGGCCGCCCAGGACGACGGCGGGCAGGGCGAGCCCTTCCACGAGGGCCACGCGGGGATCGTCGATCCGCAGGTCCACCATGATCACGCCGTCGACGCGGCGCTCCGCGGCCCACCGCCGGTAGGCGTCCGCCTCGGCCCCGGCGTCGTCGGTGACCCTGAGAATCAGGTCGGTGTCGGAGGAGGCCAGTTCCGTCTCGATGCCCGTGAGGAGCTGGGTGAAGAAGGGTTCGACCCCGAGGGCGTGGGCGGGCCGGTCGACGACCATGCCGATCGCGCCGACCCGTCCGCCCGGGGACAGGGCGCGCGCCGTGGTGCTCGGGGCCCAGCCCAGGTCGCGGGCGATGCCGAGGATCCGCTCCCGGGTCTCCTCCGAGACACCCGGGCGGCCGTTGAGTGCGTAGGAGACCGCACCTTTGGACACGCCCGCGGCGCGGGCGATGTCCATGATCGTCGGACGCCTCATGAGCGATCCCACGGGCCTCGACCTCCCACGCTGAACCGGTTAAGCGAACAGCTGGGGATCCTACTGCATGGCTCCCGCACAAATCACCCACTAAGGGATCTTTCCCCCAAAGGTGCCTGGAATTATGCGGTCTGGCACCCTGGGCACCAGTAGAGAACACGCCCCGCCAGTTCCCGGGAGGCGATCGGCGATCCGCAGACCCGGCACGGCTCCCCCGTGCGGTAGCAGACGTACAGGGTGTCGGGGCGGGGCACCGGTCGGACGTCCGGGTCGGGCCGGTGCTCGGGGCGGGTCGTGATGATGTAGCCGTCGCGCACACCGTCGCGGAGCAGTCCCGACAGGTCGTCCCACAGGACGTCCCACTGCTCCCGGGCCAGCTCGCGGCCCGGCTTCGACGGGTCCAGGCCCGCCCGGAACAGGGACTCGGCACGGTAGATGTTGCCGACACCCGCGACGACGTCCTGGCGCATGAGCAGGGCGGCGATGCTGGTGCGCGAGCGCGAGACCGTCCTCCAGGCCCGTTCGGGGTCGGTGTCCGCGCGCAGCGGGTCGGGCCCCAGGCGGGCGTGCACCGCCCGCTTCTCCTCCTCGGTGATCACCTCGCACGCCGAGGGGCCGCGCAGATCGGCCCATCCCGAGGTGTTCACCAGACGGGCCCGGACCGCGCCGACCGGGGCGGGGGGCACGGCGAAACCCTCGTCGTCGCGAACGAGGCCGAGCCGCTCCGCCCCCTCCGCGCGGGGCGCGCCCAGGTGGCGCTCACCGTCGGCGTCGCCGAAGGTCCACGCGCCGTAGAGACCCAGGTGGACCCGCATCCACTCCCCCGAGTCGAACCCGAGGAACAGGTGCTTGCCGTGCGCCTCACCCTCGGTGAGCACCCGGCCGTCGATGCGGGCGGCTCCCTCCGCGAAGCGCCCCTGGGGACTGGACGCCCGTACGGCGCCGCCGCCGAAGGTCTTGTCGAAGTGCGCCGCAAGCCGGTGCAGCGTGTGGCCCTCAGGCACCCTGCTCCCTCCTCCGAACCGCCCGTGTCGGACACGGTGCTGCCTCCAGGGTAGGACGCCGTTGCCTCTGCCCCGCCCCGCGGAGGTCACCGCCTGCCGGGCCCTTCCGCCCGGGGCCGTGTCAGCGTGCGGCGAGGATCTCCCCGACCAGCGTGCCGCGATCGGCGAAGCAGCGCCAGGCCGGGACCACCACGACGGGGTCTCCGGCGGCTCGACCGAGGGCGTCGCCGCGGTCGACCAGGCGGCGCAGGGCCCGGCCGTCGGGGGCCCGGTCCAGCAGGAGCAGGAGGCGTCGGGCACCGAGGTGGACCGCCATGTCCGCGGTCCCACCCGCCACGGGCTGCGCGAGCACGACCCTGGCCCCCGCCTCGCGCAGCCCGTCGGCCAGCGCGAGCACCGCCGGATCGGTCCGCTCGGCCGGCGGGGACGCCAGGTCCCCGAGCGACCCCCCGGCCGTCGACCAGTACGCCCGGTCACCGACGACCACCAGGCGCTGCCGGGTGCGGGTGAGCACCGACGACCACATGTGCCGCATACGCCGGACCCTGCGCTCCACGGCGGCGGGGGCACCCTCGGCGAGCACCGGGGAGAGCACCGTGACGTCGGCGGCGTCGCGGTCGTGCCGGAGCAGTCCGGGGCCGCCGACACGCACCTGGTGGCGCAGGGCGCGCCGGCCCAGCAGCCGGCGGAGGAGGGCCTCCTGGGGTTGGAGCGGGGTGACCACGGCGATCACCCTTCCGGCGGGCAGGTGCTCGTCGACCTCGTCGACCACGACGACCGTCCGGTAGGCCTCGTCCCGGTTGACGCAGGACATCCCGGGGACCGGTTCGCACCGGCCGCCGACATCGCGCCACTCCAGAGGAGGCCCTCCGTCCGGATCGGGGCGGATACGGACCTCCGCCCGGCCGTCGTAGCAGTGGCGGAGGGCGACCTCGGCGAGCAGGGGAGGCGCACCGGTGTGCTCGTCCAGCCACAGCGTCGTTCCGGTACAGGCCCGGACGGCGTCGAGCGCGGATCCCGAGCCGTGGCGCAGCCTCCGCCTCCCCGCCCGGTCGGGGTTCAGTCCCGCGGCGGTGAGCATCCTCCTCTCCTCGTCGGGTTCCAGGGCGCTCCCCGGGCCGGGGCAGGCGGGGTCGCCGACGACCAGGGCCCGCCTGCCCCGGTACAGGGCGGGCAGCAGTTCGGCCACCCGGGTGTGCTCGGCACCCGTGACGACCACGAGGTCGAACAGGCCGGCCCGCGGCGGCAGTGCACGGACCTGGTCGGTGCGGCACGTCCAGGCGGGCAGGGTGTCGAGCAGGGCGGGCATGCCGGGCCAGCCGCCGCCCTGGTGCCAGTTGAGGCTCTCGATGCGGTTCTCCAGGGCCGGGCGGCCGCGCCGGAGGCGGTCATCGACCGCCAGGGTGAACCAGGCGGTGCCGGCCTCGCTGTGCCGTTCGAGCGCGTCGGCGAGCTCCTCGGTGAGCCGGCCGAGCGGTTCGCTCCGGACACGGCGGTCCACGGCCGCCCGCCATCGGGTCTCCAGCCGGGCGACCGAGCACAGCCTGTCGAGGTCGGCAGGATCGGTGGACACGCCCAGCTCCCGGCGCACGGCAGCCCGGTGGCGGTGTCCGGCCAGGCCGGCGGCGCCCGCGCGCTCGGCGCGGTACAGCCAGTACTCGGGGCCGCCCCGCTCGGGGGTGAACAGGGTGTCGGGGTCCCATCCCTCGGCGACGGCGCGGCGGCGTTCCTCCACCAGGCGGGCGAGTTCGTGGCCGCCGGAGGCCAGGTCGTCCATGGCCGCCCACGCCTTGCGGACCCGGGACCAGTGCCGGGCCAGGTCCTCGCGGGCCGCCGCCCCGCCGTCGTCCGCGACCGCGCTGCCGGGGCGCTCGGAGAGCAGGGAGGCGAGGAGGCGGACCTGGCCGACGAGGTGCTCCTCGCCACCGACCCGCACGACGGGGTGGTCGGGGGCCTTCCCCGACCGGTCCAGGAACTCCCGGACATCGGCCTCGGACGCCCCGCACACCAGGACCCGCTGTCCGGTGCCGACCGCCGTGCGCACGACGGCGTCGACGAGGTCGTGCGCACCGGTGCCGGGCGGCGCGGCGACCGCGGTGAGCCGTCCGCGCATCGCCTCGGACAGGGCCTCGTACCGGGACTGCCCGATTCCGTCGGCGCAGATCGGGACGGGTTCCTCCCCGTCACCGGGTCCGTCCGTGCCCGCGGGAGCGCCGTCCGGGCCCCCGAAGGGTCCCAGCAGGGCCTCCAGGGCCGTGCCGCCGATGTCCGCGGGGTCGAACCCGTCGGGATCGGACGGGTCGAGATCGGCGAGGACGTCCCCGACCGTGCCGGTCCCGTGCCCGCCGGCTCCGGGACCCGCAAGGAAGAGGAGGGCGACGTTGTGGGCGCCGGTCGAGGCGCTGCGGGGGGCGCCCCGCACGGCGCGGGGGTCGATGTCGTCGATGCGTTCGATCTCCAGGCGGGCCAGGAGATCGCGCGCCTGCGCGGCGAGGGCGGCGAGGGCCGCCGGTCGGTTGCCCGTGCCCGGGGCACCCGAGCGCAGCCGTGCGCGCAGCCCGAGGAGGTCCTCGGGATCGGTGATCCCGGCCCTGGCGAGGAGGGCGGGGTTGACGTCGGGCGGGCCGACCGCCCGGACCCGGGGGACACCGGGCCCCTCGGCAGGGGTCGCGGCCCGGACATCGACGGTGAGCAGGGGCAGGACGGACCGCTCGGTCCCCTCACCGAGGATCACGAGGGGATAGCCGTAGCGCAGGGTCAGGGTGCCGCGGTCCGCCGCCCGCAGGACGCGGGTCGCGGCGGGGCCGAGCGGAAGGGTCTCGCCGGCGCCGCTGAAGAGCAGCTCCGGCCCGGCGGGCAGGCAGGCGCACTCGTCCGTGCCGAGGAGATCGAGCCCCATGCCGTGGGTGTGCACGGCCTCGCGGCGCAGGCAGGCGCGCAGGTAGGCAAGGAGGGCGCGGATCTCGCTCTGGGGGACGGAGGGGTTCCGGTGCATCGGCGCATCCCCTTCTCCCGGGCTCCGGGCGCCGGGGAGGGCCGCCCCCGGAGCCGGTCCGGCGTTCTGCGCGGTCTGCCCGTCGTCGCGCAGAGATCTCATACCGCCTCCCGATGCCGACCACGTAGCCGTGCTGTCACACTCCGATGTCAGCGCCCATTGTCACGGACAGCGGCGTCCGGGGCCCGGGAAACAGCGGAAACCGTCCCGGTTCTCCTCAGGGACGGTGCGCCCCGCCCTCCCCGCGCCCGCTCATCCGCAGGGCGATCCAGAGTTCGGCCCGGTGGTCGGGATCGTCGAGGTCACCGGGGAGCAGTTCCCTGATGCGCCTCATCCGGTAGCGGAGCGTGTGGCGGTGGATCCCGAGGGCCTCGGCCGCGGAGTCCCAGCGGCCCGAGGCGGCGAGGTAGGCGCGCAGCGACGCGAGGAGCTCGGCGGAGGTGCGCTCGGCCGTGAGCGGGGCGAGCAGGTCCTCGGCCAGCCGGGCCCCGACCGGGTTGTCGGCCAGGTCGAGCAGGCCGCCGGGCAGGTCCGCGGCCCGGACCACCCCGTCGGTGCCGGCCGCCTCCCTGGCACGCTCGGCCTGGGCGAGCGCGAGCGCCAGGTCCCGGTAGGAGACGGGGGTGCTCATCCCGGTGGGGCCCTCCAGCACCTCGCCGACCGCGGCTGCGGCCGCTTCCGCCGCGGCGAGCAGCACCCCGCGGCCGCCGTGCTCGGTGACCAGCACCCCGTCCGGGGGGTGGGTGCGGTCGGCGCGGTCGGCCACGGCCACCACGACGGGCTCGGGCGGGAGCACCTCGCGCAGCAGGGCGGCGCCCGGGTGCTCGGGGTCCAGCGCCCCGGTGAGCAGTGCGGTGAGCACGCCCTCCCCCGTCCGCTCGGTGTCCCCCGAGGCGCTGCGCTCCAGCTCCAGGGACAGCAGCGACACCGCGGCGTTGACGAGGGTCCTCTGCTCGGTGCCCAGGGGGCCGTCCACGCCCACGGCGAGGAAGCCCCGGACACGGTGGCCGACGGCCAGCGGCTGTACGGACACGTGTTTGCCCCCCGATGTCAGGGAGAGGCTGGCGCGGGGACCCGCCGCACGCAGGCGCCCCAGTTCCCCGGCCAGGTCGGCCCCGCGTCCCGCGGCGGCCGCGGGCGAGGCGTGGCGGACCGAGCCGTCGGAGGCCAGGAGGAGCACCCAGGCGTCGAGGTCCCGGGCCAGCCGGTCGGCGATCGCGGGCCCGCCCGAGAGCGCCGACCGCGTGAGGTCGCGCTGGGCGGTGAAGGCGCGGCTGAGCCCCTCGTACTCCTCCTTGGCCAGCAGGCGCGACACCTCCTTGCCGACCGCGATGAAGGGGGTCTCCCTGCCGATCTCCAACAGGGCCAGGCCGAACTCCTCCGCGGCCTCGCACAGCTGCGCGGGGGTCTGCTCCAGGACCACTCCGACGCCGAAGCCCAGCCCGGCCACCTTCCGCTCGGCGAGCCTGCGCACGTAGCCGCGCAGGTCGGGGACGGAGTCGGCCCAGCGCACGCCGGTGGTGAGCAGGAGCTCACCGCCGGCCAGGTAGGGGGTGGGGTCGGTCAGCTCGCTGACGGCGACCCACTCCACCCGGCGGCCGAGGTGCTCGTGCCCGGTGAGCAGCTCCAGCCGCAGGGAGGGCGTCCGCAGCAGCGCGCCCAGTGTCGGTGGCATCGCGGCAGCTCCCCTCCTTGGCAGGATCTGACGTATTGGCGTATCCACCTGGTTCGATTATCCACCGTGTCCATGCCTGACGTGTTCCCGCGCACCTAGTGTCGTGCACGTCGGCCAACCGTCCCGACCGTTCCCGCACCCAGTGAAGGAGGCAGACGCATGGCAGCGACCGAGATCGCCCAGTCCCGCCGGGTCGTCACCGAGATCCCCGGCCCCAAGTCCCTCGAGCTCCAGAAGCGCCGCCGCGCGGCTGTCGCCCAGGGCGTCGGCAGCACCCTGCCCGTGTACGTCACCCGCGCGGGCGGCGGCATCGTCGAGGACATCGACGGCAACGCCCTCATCGACTTCGGCTCCGGTATCGCGGTGACCAACGTCGGCAACGCCGATCGCCGCGTGGTGGAGCGGGCCACGGAGCAGCTGGGGCGCTTCACCCACACCTGCTTCATGATCAACCCGTACGAGAGCTACGTCGAGGTCTGCGAGGCCCTCAACCGCATCACGCCGGGTGACCACGAGAAGCGCTCGATCCTGCTCAACTCCGGTGCCGAGGCCGTCGAGAACGCGGTGAAGATCGCCCGCAGCGCGACGGGCCGCCAGGCTGTGGTGGTCTTCGACCACGCCTACCACGGCCGCACCAACCTCACCATGGGCCTGACCGCCAAGAACATGCCCTACAAGCAGGGCTTCGGCCCCTTCGCGGGTGAGATCTACCGGATGCCCATGGCCTACGCGTACCGCTGGCCGACCGGCCCGGACAACTGCGGCCCCGAGGCCGCCGCGATGGTCGTCGAGCAGATCACCAAGCAGATCGGCGCGGACAACGTCGCCGCCGTGGTGATCGAGCCGATCCAGGGCGAGGGCGGCTTCATCGAGCCGGCCCCCGGCTTCCTGCCCGCCGTGGTGGAGTTCTGCCGCGCCAACGGCATCGTGTTCGTCGCCGACGAGGTGCAGACCGGCTTCGCCCGCACCGGCCACATGTTCGCCTGCGAGCACGAGGGCATCGTCCCGGACCTGATCGTGACCGCCAAGGGCATCGCCGGCGGCCTGCCCCTGTCCGCGGTGACCGGCCGCGCCGAGCTGATGGACGCCGTGCACGGCGGTGGCCTGGGCGGCACCTACGGCGGCAACCCGGCGGCCTGCGCCGCCGCACTGGGCTCGCTGGAGGCCATCGAGTCCGACGGCCTGGTGCAGCGGGCCCGCGAGATCGGCGACCTGATGCTCGGCCGCCTGCGCGAGATGGCCGACCGGTACGAGATCATCGGTGACGTGCGCGGTCGCGGCGCGATGGTCGCGATCGAGCTGGTCACCGGCCAGGACAAGGAGCCCAACCCCGAGGCCCTCGCCAAGATCCTGGCCCACTGCCACGCCCGCGGCCTCATCCTGCTGAGCGCCGGCACCTACGGCAACGTGATCCGCATGCTGCCGCCGCTCGCGATCGGCGACGAGCTCCTCCACGAGGGCCTCGACATCCTCGCCGAGGCCTTCGAGCAGATCTGAGGTCCGCCCCAAGAGGGATGTACCGCAGGCAGGGCCGCGCCCCCGACGGGGGCGCGGCCCTCGCGCGTACCTGGCGGGCCTGTCGGAGGGGCCGCTCTGGACCCGTGAGCAGGGGCGGGGGAGACTGGGCGCATGTCGGAACTTCTCTCGCGCCACCGCGCGGTCATGCCCTCCTGGCTGCCCCTGTACTACGAGTCCCCGCTGGAGATCACCGGTGGCAGCGGCTCGCGCGTCACCGGCGCCGACGGGCGCACCTACCTCGACTTCTTCGCCGGCATCGCCACCAACATGCTCGGCTACGACGTGGCAGAGGTGCGCGAGGCCGTGGAGCGCCAGCTGGCCAAGGGGGTCGTGCACACCTCCACGCTCTACCTGATCCGCAGCCAGGTCGAGCTCGCCGAGAGGATCGCCGAGCTCTCGGGCATCCCGGACGCGAAGGTGTTCTTCACCAACTCCGGCACCGAGGCCAACGAGACCGCTCTGCTGCTGGCCACCTGCGCGCGCGGCAGCGACGAGGTCCTGGCCATGCGCGGCAGCTACCACGGCCGCTCCTACGGCACCATCGCCGTGACCGGCAACCGCGTGTGGAAGAACTCCTCCCTCTCACCGCTCAACGTCCACTACCTGCACGGCACGGACCAGGCCTCCCCGGTGTTCCGCGGAATGTCGGAGAAGGAATACGTCGAGGCCTGCGTCGCCGATCTGCGCGACGTCCTCGACACCGCCGCTCCGAACGTGGCCTGCCTGATCGCGGAGCCGGTCCAGGGTGTGAACGGTTTCGCCATGCCGCCGGACGGGCTGTACGCCGCCTACAAGGAGGTGCTGGACGAGCACGGCATCCTCTTCGTCTCCGACGAGGTGCAGACGGGTTGGGGCCGTACCGGGACGAGCTTCTTCGGTATCGGCAACCACGGCGTGGTCCCCGACGCCATGACCTTCGCCAAGGGCCTGGGCAACGGCTTCGCCGTCGGCGGTGTCGTGGCGCGCGGCGACCTCATGGACGGCCTCCCCGCCGCGGGCGTGGCCACCTTCGGCGGCAACCCGGTGTCGATGGCCGCGGCCGGGGCCGTTCTCGACCACGTGCTGGAGCACGACCTCCAGGGCAACGCGCTGCGCCGGGGCGCCCTGATCCTGGAGGGTCTGCGCCCTCTGGCGGAACTGGCGAGCGTCGGGGACGTGCGGGGCAAGGGCCTGATGTTCGCCGTGGAGATGGTCGACCCGGTGACCGGTGCCCCGGCACCCGCGACGGCGGGAAGGGTTCTGGAGGCCGCCAGGGAGCGCGGGCTCCTCATCGGCAAGGGCGGTGTGCACGGCAACGTGCTGCGCATGGCGCCGCCGCTGACCCTGTCGGAGGAGGAGGCCGCCGAGGGCCGCGACATCCTGCTGGACGCCGTGCGCGCGGTCGACGCGGGGGTGTGAGGGCACGGAGGTACGCACACGGCGGAGTTCCCGGATATACCGGACCGATGAGTCTCACCGACGGCCGGTGACAGGGGGCACGGAGTATCGTGGAGGTGCGGTCGGCGGGTCCGCCGCCGACGATCGGATGCCTTCCAGGAAAGATGTGCTCACTTCCCCCTCCTCCCCGTGGAAGCGAGCGCGTCGCACCGGCGCTCCGGGTCCGTTCCTCCCCTAGGACCCGGAGCGCCGCCGCATCCGGTGCTCACCGGACCGCGAAGAGCCTCTCGCCGACGGCGGTCGGCGCCTCGAGCCCCATGACGGCCGCGCACTCCCCGCAGCCGAACACCTGGCTCCCGTCCGGCAGGACCCCCAGGACCCTGCGGGGCCTGGGCCACCTGGTGTGGCAGGCGGCGCAGGCGTCCCCCATGCGCTGCTCCGCGCTCAGCGCCTCCGGGTCGTAGACGTAGGTGTCGGACGCACCGTCTGACGTGGCTGGTTCGCACATCGTGCTCATTCCGCGCAATGTCCTTGCTCCCCCCGTGGTTTAGGACAGTCTGGCGGGCCGGTCCTCGCCGGCTCCTTAAAGGAATCAGAGGCCTGGGGGACCCGGATGGGGTCGGACCAAACCAAATCACTCCGTGCAGGTAGATCATAACCCTACGTGAACAAGCCTGGGAAGACCCCAGTTCAAGCCTGTACATTCATAGGCTTTGCCGGAAAACTGACGGACCGCAAGGGTAAGGGACCTCATCCCGCAGACCGCGGAGCGACCGAAAAGCGACGGAGAGAAAGAGCCGGATTAGCGACCCGAACCTCCTCTACCCGGGCAACCGAAACATCGGCCACGGCGACCTCGAAGCCCTGCTCTCCCAGCGCGGCGACCGGCGTCCCCATGGGATCGACCACCATGCTGTTTCCGGCACCCAGCGGCGCCGACTGGCCCGAGGCCGCCACGTACACGGTGTTCTCGATGGCCCTGGCCCGCAGCAGCGTCCGCCAGTGCTCCTCCTTCAGAGGCCCCGGCACCCACTGCGCGGCGAGCAGGACCACATGCGCGCCGGCGTCGGCGATACGCCGAGTCACCTCGGGAAAGCGCAGGTCGTAGCATGTCTGGAGGCCGAAGACCACCCCGTCGACGGCAAAGGTCTGCGGCTCGTCGAGAGGACCGGGCGAGACCACGTCCGACTCCCGGACACCGAAGGCGTCGTAGAGGTGGATCTTGCGGTAGAGCGCGATCCGCTCCCCCTCCGGTGACAGCGCCACCAGGGTGTTGGTGAAGCGCTCCGCATCCTCCGCCCCGGCCTCGTTGACCCCGACCACCAGGTGGACACCCTCCTTGCGGGCGACCTCGGCCGCGGCCGCGAGGAAGGGGCCGTCCAAGGGCTCCGCGGCCTCGACGCAGCGGTGGTCGGTGCGCGGCGCGGTGAACATGGCGTACTCGGGCAGCAGCACCACCCGCGCACCCCGCTCCGCGGCCCGTCCGGCCAGCTCGGCCACCGTGTGCAGATTGGCCTTCTTGTCCTGCCCCGGGGCGAACTGGCCCACCGCGACCTGAACCATGCAGAACACTCCTCGTCCACCTGGGGCTCGTGCCCTGAGTGTACGGCTAGCCCGAGAGAGCGATCTGAAACGCCCTTGCCATGGGCTAAACGGTCGTTTAGTCTCTTGAACATGAGTTCAGCCACACCGCCCGGCAACCCGGACCTCACGGCCCGCGCGCGCATCCGCGACGCCGCCGTCGTGTGCTTCGGCAACCGCGGGTTCGACGTCAGCGTGCGGACCATCGCCGAGGCCGCCGGGGTCTCCCCCGGCCTCGTGATCCACCACTTCGGTTCCAAGGAGGCGCTGCGCAAGGCGTGCGACGACCACGTCGCCGCCACGATCGACGAGGTCAAGACGGAGGGCGTCACCGCACCCGACTCCGGGACGCTCATCGAGCAGTTCGCCACGGCGGAGGAGTACGCGCACCTGGTGGCCTACGTCTTCCGCTCCATGCAGGCCGGCGGAGACCTCGCCCGCACCCTCTTCGACCGCATGGTCGCCGACGTCGAGCGCTACATGGCCGCCGGTGAGGCGGCGGGCACCATCCGCCCGACCCGGGACCCGAAGGCGCGGGCCCTGTGGATGACGGCCAGTTCGCTGGGCGCGCTCGTGCTCCTGGTCAACCTCCGGCACCCGGGGCCCGACGTGGACTTCCGCGAGGTGGTGCGGGAGTGGCAGACAGAGCACGCGCTCCCCGTCCTGGAGGTCTACACCGAGGGCCTGTTCCCCGACAGCACAGCCCTCGACGCCTACCTCGCCCACAAAGACGGCGCCACCTGACGGACACGGCGGCGCATCGCCCCCGAGAAAGGAATTCCCCGGCCATGACAGACACCGTCATCGACGCCCGGGGCGTCGTGAAGCGCTTCGGGCGCTTCACCGCCCTGGACGGACTCGACCTCACCGTGGAGGCCGGCCAGGTCGCCGGCTTCCTCGGCCCCAACGGGGCCGGGAAGTCCACCACCATCCGCGTCCTGCTCGGCCTGCTGCGGGCCGACGCCGGGACGGTCCGCCTGCTCGGCGGCGACCCGTGGAAGGACGCCGTCGCCCTGCACCGCCGCCTGGCCTACGTGCCCGGGGACGTCTCCCTGTGGCCCAACATGACCGGCGGCCAGGCCATCGACCTGCTCGGAAGGCTGCGCGGCGGCCTGGACCCCGACCGCAGGGAGGAGCTGCTGGCCCGCTTCGAGCTGGACCCCTCCAAGAAGGCCCGCACCTACTCCAAGGGCAACCGGCAGAAGGTCGCCCTCGTCGCCGCGCTGGCCTCCGACGCCGAACTCCTCGTCCTGGACGAGCCCACCTCCGGGCTGGACCCGCTCATGGAGTCGGTGTTCACCCGGTGCGTGCTGGAGGCCAAGGCGCAGGGCCGCACGGTGCTGCTGTCCAGCCACATCCTGTCCGAGGTCGAGAAGCTCTGCGACACCGTCACCATCATCCGCCGGGGGCGCACCGTGGAGTCGGGGACGCTGGAGGGCCTGCGCCACCTGACCCGCTCCACCGTGCGCGCCTCGGTCGACGGCGACCCCTCGGTGCTGTCCGGCCTCGACGGCGTCCACGACCTGTCCGCCGACGGGAACCGGGTGTCCTTCGCCGTCGACAACGACCGCCTCGGCACCGCCGTGCGCGCGGTCGGCGACCTGGAGGTGCGCTCCCTGGTGTGCACCCCGCCCTCGCTGGAGGAATTGTTCATGCGCCACTACGGCGACGAGCTGTCGGCCCTGGACGGCAGCGGAGGGGAGCGCACGTGAACGCCCTCACCGGAACCGGGACACTCCTCCGGTTCGTCCTGCGACGCGACCGGATCCGTCTGTCGGTCTGGACGCTCGCACTGGTCGGGACCGTCGCCGCGACCGTGCCCGCCCTCGACGAGATGTTCGCGACCGAGGCCCAGCGCCGGTCCCGCGCCGCGCTCATGGACACCCCCACGGGGATCGTCTTCGGCGGTCCCGGATACGGGCTGGACGACTACGGCCTGGGCCCGATGGTCGTCAACGAGCTGACCATGAGCCTGCTGATCGCGCTGGCGGTCATGAACATCCTGCACGTGGTCCGGCACACCCGCGCCGAGGAGGAGAGCGGCCGGGCCGAACTGCTGCGGTCCGGCGCCGTGGGCCCGAGCGCCCAGATGACGGCCGCCCTGGCGACCGCGGCCCTGGTCGACCTGGTCATCGGCGGCCTGGTCGCCGCGACCCTGGCCGGCAGCGGCCTGGCCATCGCCGACTCGGCGGCCTACGGCCTGGGCCTTGCCCTGGCCGGAATCGCCTTCGGCGCCGTCGCCGCCGTGTGCGCGCAGGTCACGGGGTACGGGCGCGGCGCGGCCGGGCTCGCGTTCCTGGCCGTCGGTGTGCTGTTCCTGTTCCGCGTCGTCGGTGACATGGCCGAGCCCGGCGGCAACGCCCTGTCGTGGCTCTCCCCCTTCGCCTGGGTCCAGCAGACCCGCGTGTACGACGACCTGCGCTGGTGGCCGCTGCTGCTGTACCCGCTCCTCGTCTGCCTGCTCTTCGCCGCCGCCTACGCCCTGGCCGGCCGGCGCGACCTGGGCGCCGGACTGGTCCCGCCCCGGCCCGGCCCCGCCGGGGCCGGGTCCCTGCTCCGCGGAGCGACGGCCCTGCACCTGCACCAGCAGAGGGGGGCGGTCATCGCCTGGGCCGCGGCCGTGTTCGCCTTCGCCGCCGCCTTCGGCACGCTGTCGAGCGAGATCGACACGATGCTGGAGGAGAACCCCGAGCTGGGCGCCGTCTTCCTCGGGGGCACCTCGGAGGTCATGGCGGGCTACCTCGGCACCATGGTGAGCTACACGATGATGGCGGCGTCCGCCTACGCCGTCGTCTCGGTGCTCCGCACCCGGAGCGAGGAGTCCTCGGGGCGCGCCGAGGCCGTCCTGGCCACGGCGGTGAGCCGGTACCGCTGGTTCGGCGGGGCCCTGGTGGTGAGTGCCCTGTCCTCGACCCTGATCGTGCTGCTGGGCGGGCTCGGCATGGGGATCGGCGCCGCAGCCGCGGTGGAGGACTCCTCCTGGATCGGCACGATGCTGGAGGCCGTCCTGGCCCAGCTGCCCGTCGCCCTGCTGTTCACCGCTCTGACCGCCCTGGTGGTGGGAGCGGCACCGCGCCTGGTCCCGCTGGTGTGGGCCTGGTTCGGCTACAGCGTCCTCGCCACGATGTTCGGCGGGCTGCTCGGCCTGGACGAGTGGCTGGTGGACCTGAGCGCGTTCAGCATGCTGCCCCTGCTGCCGGGCGGCGAGTTCGAGGCGGCACCTGTCGCGGTGGCCGCGGCCGTCGCGGTCGCCGCGGCCGCGGGCGGACTGCTCGGTTTCCGCCGCCGCGACCTGCTGCCGGTGTGAGCGGCGGTCAGGAGAGGAGGGAGAGCGCCCAGGCCGGGGCGAGGACCACGACGAGGAAGCGGGCGGTGCGGGTGGTGAAGGTGATCGCGCAGAACAACACGACGTTCATACGCACCACCCCGGCCAGTACCGCCACCACGAAGAACGGCGGAACGCTGGCGAAGGAGCTCACCGCGAGCAGGCCCGCGCCCCAGACCGGACGGGCCTCGGCCCTCCGGCGCCAGGTCTCGGCCCGGGCGGCCCACTTGCCCGGAGTCCGGGTCCTGCGGCGCAGCCACGGCGCCGTGAGGGTTCCCCGGCCCGCGTAGTAGTAGGGCAGTTTGCCCAGGGTCTGGCCCAGAGCCGCGGCCAGGGCCATGGCCGTCAGGGCGCCGTCGTCCAGGGCGACGGCGGCGCCCGCCAGGTACAGCTCGATGTTGACGACCGGCACGAGGCCCGAGGCGAGGGCGACCAGGAAGGCCAGGCCCGTCTCGATCACGCCGGCCGCCCCGAGGCGCTCAGAGCTCGGACGCCGCGAGTTGGCCGCAGGCGCCGTCGATCTCCTGGCCCCGGGTGTCGCGGACCGTCACCGAGACGCCGTGCGACTGGAGACGGCGCACGAACTCGCGCTCGTCCTCGGGGCGCGAGGCGGTCCACTTGGACCCCGGCGTGGGGTTGAGCGGGATGAGGTTGACGTGTACCAGGTGACCCTTGAGGAGCTTGCCGAGCAGGTCGGCCCGCCAGGCCTGGTCGTTGACGTCCTTGATGAGCGCGTACTCGATGGAGACCCGGCGCCCGGTCGTCCCGGCGTAGCGCCAGGCGGCGTCGAGCACCTCGGCGACCTTCCAGCGGGTGTTGATGGGCACCAGCTCGTCGCGCAGCTCGTCGTCGGGGGCGTGCAGGGAGATCGCCAGGCGCACCTGCATCTTCTCGGCGGTGAGCTTGTCGATGGCGGGGACCAGGCCCACGGTGGAGACGGTGACGCCGCGCTGGGAGATGCCCAGGCCCCCCGGGACCGGGTCGGTGATGCGGCGCACGGTCTGCAGCACGCGCTTGTAGTTGGCCATGGGCTCGCCCATGCCCATGAACACGATGTTGCTGATGCGCCCGGGGCCCCCGGCGACCTCGCCGCGAGCCAGGTCGCGGGCGCTGGCGACCACCTGCTCGACGATCTCGCCGGTGGACAGGTTGCGGGTCAGCCCGGCCTGGCCGGTGGCGCAGAACGGGCAGTTCATGCCGCATCCGGCCTGTGAGGAGATGCACAGGGTGACGCGGTCGGGGTAGCGCATGAGCACCGACTCGAACAGCACGCCGTCGAAGGCCTTCCACAAGGTCTTGCGGGTCATGCCGTTGTCGCAGGTGATGTGCTTGACGGGGGTGATCAGCCGCGGCAGCAGGGCCTCGCCGAGCTTCTCCCGCGAGGAGGCCGGCAGGTCGGTCATCGCCGAGGTGTCGGACTCCAGGCCGCCGAAGTAGTGCTTGGCGATCTGCTTGGCGCGGAAGGGCTTCTCCCCCAGTCCTGTGACGACCTCGACCCGCTCCTCGGGTTCGAGGTCGGCCAGGTGCCGGGGCGGCTTGGCACGGCGGGGGGCGACAAAAGTGAGCTCGGCGGGCATACAGAGTCCGTAGGAGATGGAGTCGATGGTCTGGGGCCCGGCGCGGGACAGCAGCGGTTCCGGTCGTTATACGACTTATACGCGGCTGCGGTGCAGCTCCGCCTGTCAGGGCACTACCGTCGATTCTACGCACTCGGCGGACGGGCCGGACGGGCACGGCCCGGCGGGCCCCGGCAACAGGGTTCGGCACCCGGGAGGACCGGTGACAGGGATCGACGTCCTGCTCGACGAGATCAGCCCCTATCAGAGTCGCCGGGTCGTGGTCGAGTGCGACTCCCGCACCACGGCCGCCTACCTGCTCGACGCACGCGGGCGCATCCGCGTCCCGGTGTGGCTGGCCAACCACGAGATCGCTCCGCCCGCCGGGGGCCCGGACGAGGCCGGCGAGGGCCGGGCGCCGCTGATGCCCGAGGCCCACACCAAGCATCCGCAGGGCCGCCCGCGGTTCGACCCCTCGTGCCTGCGCGCCGTGTGGTTCGAGGAGGGCGACGGGGTCGCCCTGGTGGACGAGGAGGGCCTGCTGGCGGTCATCCCCGGCTGGGCCGAGGCCGACAGCGGGCTGCCCGGATACGCGCGCGAGGCGATCGGCCGCAGCGCCTACGCGTGGGAGCTGGACCCGGTGAAGAACCAGCTGTGGCCGCGTGTGGTGCACGCCGAGGCCTACTGGGACTGGCGCCGGGCCTCGGGCGCGTGGCGCAGCGTGCAGCGCACCGTTCTGGGCCACCTCAACCGCCGGGTGGGCGAGGCGGGCCACTACTGGGACGTGTCGGACGGCCATCCGCCGCTGCTGCGGGTGTCGGAGCGCCCGCCGACGGAGCACCGGCCCTACACGATCCTGTCGACCGTGGGGATGTGCGGGCAGCGGATGCCCACGTTGGACCGGTACATGGCCAACACCTCCCAGTACGCCCGGGTGGAGCTGGCCCTGGCCACGACGATGCCGGCCCACCAGGCGGCACGGGTCTTCCGCTGGATCGGCGCGTTCCCCTGGCGGGCCGTGACCTGGTTCGGCACCGGGCACACGGTCAAGTGGCTGGACAACCCCGAGGACAGGTCGATGCGGCGCGGTGCGGGCGCGGTGCTGCTCCTGGAGGACCCCTCTCCCCTGGTTCCCGACCCGTCCCTGTACCCGCCGGACACCTCGGGGCTCACTTTTCAGGGCGACCCGGTGCGGTGGCTGTGGATCGTGCCGATCACCCGCCCCGAGCACCTGTTCGCCAAGGAGCACGACAGCGCGACGCTGGTGGAGAAGCTGGCCGCGGAGGGGCGCAGCTGGATTCTCTCCTAGGCCGTGTCCTTCGGACGTTCCCGCCGTATCGGTGGAGCCGGTCCTCCGGCGAGCGGCCCGGGACGATCCGCGCAGCAGGGCCGAGGGCCCGGTGTCAGCCCGCCATCTCGCGGCTGTCCCGGACCTGGCCGAGCACGCGCCGGCCGCGGACCTGGCCCAGGAGCTGGTGGAGGCGGGCCACGTCCTCGTCACTGAAGCGCTCGACGAGGCTGCGCAGGGTCGCGCCGGGGTCGGGGCAGGTGCTGAGCACCTCGTCCATCACCCGGGCGGTGTACTCCGCCCGGGTCTCGCTCGGCCAGTAGACCCAGGCCCGGCCGGCCTTCTCCCGGTCGAGCAGACCCTTGTGGAAGAGGATGTTGGCGACCGTCATGACAGTGGTGTAGGCGATGTCGCGGTCGTAGACCATGGTCTCGCGCACCCGGCGCACCGAGAGCGGCTCCTCGGACCGCCACAGCGCGTCCATGATGGCCGACTCCAACTCCCCCAGGCCCTTCATGGTTCTCTCCCACCCCCGTGTGTCCGGCGAGTACTACCGAGATCGTAGACATGGGAAGGGCTCCGGCGTGGGAGAACTCCGCAGAGCACGCAGATCCGACTCCGGCCGCGCCGTTCACCGGCGTTTCACGACCGCCCGTGCGAGGAGAGGCGGGAAAGAGGAACCGCGGCGGCCGGGCCCGGGTTCCGCCGCGCCCGCTGGGAACGTCGGTGGCGGAACCCGGCCGTCCTGCCCGGCCGCGTGCACTCCCTTGGGACGGGATCGGGGCCGTCGGGGTTCCGGGAAACCGGCTCCGAAGGGCCCGGGAGAGGAAAAGTGACGCACGCCACACCGTGTTCGACGGGGAGCGGCCACCCTCTTCACACGCACAACAAGCCCCATAACCCCACAAACAGGACCTAAGGTACACTCTTGGTGTGTCTGCCAACACGCAGAGCCAATAATCTTGTGAAGAATTGTTAGCTATCTCCCAGTTTCAACACCTGTCGCGTTCCCCGCCGGGAGGCCGGGACAAGTAGCCTGGTACCCGACGAGTGCTGGCCAGGCCAGATGTCTCCCGCTGTGCCGGGAGGATCCCACGTTCGTTCCTTGAGCCCGCCTTGCCAGCAGCCACCCGTCTTCCAACATTCACAAGCGAGCAGCGGAAGTGGGCGATCTCCGCCGTGTCGTCTGAGGCGTCTCAACCCCTGACAGATTTCGGTCCCAACGAGTGGTTGGTCGAGGAGCTTTATCAGAAGTACTTGAACGACCCGAACTCGGTCGACAAGGCCTGGTGGAATTTCTTCGCGGACTACAAGTCCGCGGAGACTGCTGGAGCGAAGGGTGGGGGAACGGCCAAGGCGAAGACCGAGAAGGCTCCCGCGCCTGCTCCCGCCGCACCCGAGAAGAAGGCCTCCTCCCCCGCTCCCAAGCAGGAGAGCAAGGACGAGGCCCTCCAGGTCGAAGAGGAACGGCTGCGCGGCGCCCCCGCGCGCACAGCCACCAACATGGAGTCGAGCTTGACGCTCCCCACCGCGACCAGCGTGCGCGCGGTGCCCGTCAAGCTCCTCTTCGACAACCGCATCGTCATCAACAACCATCTCCGTCGCGGCCGCGGTGGGAAGGTCTCCTTCACCCACCTCATCGGCTACGCCATGATCAAGGCCCTCGAGAGCCTGCCGGAGATGAACCACTCCTACACGGAGCTGGACGGCAAGCCCGGTGTGGCCAAGCCCAAGCACGTGAACTTCGGTCTGGCCATCGACCTCCAGAAGCCGGACGGATCCCGCCAGCTCGTCGTGCCCTCCATCAAGAAGGCCGACGAGATGGACTTCATGGAGTTCTGGAGCGGCTACGAGGACCTGGTCCGCAAGGCCCGCAACAACAAGCTGGGCGTGCCGGACTTCCAGGGCACCACGATCAGCCTCACCAACCCCGGCGGCATCGGTACCGTGCACTCGGTCCCGCGCCTGATGCCGGGCCAGGGCACCATCCTGGGTGTCGGCGCCATGGAGTACCCGGCCGAGTTCCAGGGCGCGTCCTCCGACACGCTGGCCGAGCTGGGCATCAGCAAGGTCATGACGCTGACCTCCACCTACGACCACCGCATCATCCAGGGTGCGCAGTCCGGTGAGTTCCTGCGCCGCATCCACCAGCTGCTGCTGGGCGAGGACGGCTTCTACGACGAGATCTTCCGTTCCCTGCGCATCCCCTACGAGCCGGTGCGCTGGGTCCAGGACATCCACGTCAACAAGGCCACCCAGCTCGACAAGACCACCCGCGTCCAGGAGCTGATCCACGCCTACCGCGTGCGCGGCCACCTGATGGCCGACACCAACCCGCTCGACCACGAGCAGCGCAGGCACCCGGACCTGGACGTCCTCCAGCACGGGCTGACCCTGTGGGACCTGGACCGCGAGTTCCCCACCGGGGGCTTCGGCGGCAAGCAGGTCATGAAGCTGCGCGACATCCTGGGCGTGCTGCGCGACACCTACTGCCGCACGGTGGGTATCGAGTACATGCACATCCAGAGCCCCGAGGAGCGGGAGTGGATCCAGTCGCACGTCGAGCGTGAGCACGAGAAGCTCGACCGCGACGAGCAGCTGCACATCCTGCACAGGCTCAACAGCGCCGAGGCGTTCGAGACCTTCCTGCAGACCAAGTACGTGGGCCAGAAGCGCTTCTCCCTCGAGGGCGGCGAGTCCCTGATCCCGCTGCTGGACGGCGTCATCACCAAGGCCGCCAAGTCCGAGCTGGACGAGGCCGTCATCGGCATGGCCCACCGCGGCCGCCTCAACGTGCTGGCCAACATCTGCGGCAAGTCCTACGGGCAGATCTTCGGCGAGTTCGAGGGCAACCTCGACCCGCGGAGCGCGCACGGCTCCGGCGACGTGAAGTACCACCTCGGAACCGAGGGCGTCTTCCGGACCCGCGACGGCGAGGAGATCCGCATCTCGCTGGCGGCCAACCCCTCCCACCTGGAGACGGTCAACCCGGTCGCCGAGGGCATCGTTCGCGCCAAGCAGGACCTGCTCGACAAGGGCGCGCACGGCTTCACCGTGCTGCCCATCCTCATCCACGGCGACGCGGCCTTCGCCGGCCAGGGCGTCGTGGCCGAGACGCTGAACCTCTCCCAGCTGCGGGGCTACCGCACCGGCGGGACGGTCCACGTCATCGTCAACAACCAGGTGGGCTTCACCACCTCGCCGAAGGACAGCCGTTCCAGCGTCTACGCCACGGACGTGGCGCGGATGGTGCAGGCGCCGATCTTCCACGTCAACGGGGACGACCCCGAGGCCGTGGTCCGGGTCGCCCACCTCGCCTTCGCCTACCGCCAGGCGTTCAACAAGGACGTCGTGATCGACCTCGTGTGCTACCGCCGCCGCGGCCACAACGAGGGCGACAACCCGGCGTTCACGCAGCCGCTGATGTACGACGTCATCGACGCCAAGCGCTCCACCCGCAAGCTGTACACCGAGGCCCTCATCGGCCGCGGCGACATCACGGTGGAGGAGGCGGAGTCGGCACTGCGCGACTTCCAGAACGAGCTGGAGCGCGCCTTCACCGAGACCCGCGAGGTCGAGAAGAAGCCGATCGAGCCGGGTTCCGTGGTCAAGCCCGTGGTGTTCACCGAGGGCCGCCTGGACCACTCCTCGGTCGAGACGGCCATCAGCAGCGAGACCGTCAAGCGGGTCATCGACACCCAGGTCAGCCTGCCCGAGGGCTTCACCCCGCACCCGCGTCTGGCGCCGCAGCTGGCACGCCGCCAGACGATGGTGGAGACCGACGCCGTGGACTGGGCGACCGGTGAGCTGCTGGCCTTCGGCTCGCTGCTGCTGGACGACCACCCGGTGCGCCTGATCGGCCAGGACAGCCGCCGCGGCACCTTCGGCCAGCGCCACGCCGCGCTCGTCGACCGCGAGACCGGCGAGACCCACACGCCGCTCAAGCAGTTCGACAACGGCACCACGAAGTTCCACGTCCACGACTCGCTGCTGAGCGAGTACGCGGCCCTGGGCTTCGAGTACGGCTACTCGCTCGTGCGTCCCGAGGCGCTGGTGATGTGGGAGGCGCAGTTCGGCGACTTCGTCAACGGCGCCCAGACCGTCATCGACGAGTACATCAGCTCCGGCGAGCAGAAGTGGGGCCAGCGCTCCAGCGTCACCCTGCTGCTGCCGCACGGCTACGAGGGACAGGGCCCGGACCACTCCTCGGCCCGCATCGAGCGCTTCCTCCAGCTGTGCGCGCAGGAGAACATGACCGTCGCGATGCCCAGCACCCCGGCGAGCTACTTCCACCTGCTGCGCTGGCAGGCGAAGTCGCCGATCCAGCGGCCGCTGATCGTGTTCACGCCGAAGTCGCTGCTGCGCCTGAAGGCCGCCACGTCGGCCGCCGAGGACTTCACCTCGGGCCACTTCCGGCCGCTGATCACGGACGACTCGATCGCTCCGGAGAAGGTCCGCCGCGTGGTGCTGTGCTCGGGCAAGGTCTACTACGACCTGGACG
Source organism: Nocardiopsis algeriensis (assembly GCF_014203695.1). GTDB lineage: Bacteria > Actinomycetota > Actinomycetes > Streptosporangiales > Streptosporangiaceae > Nocardiopsis > Nocardiopsis algeriensis. Next base: position 180,224 of record NZ_JACHJO010000002.1, read on the forward strand.
CGGCGCGCCGCAAGAGCGGTGACCGCCACACGGCGATCATCCGCACCGAGCGGCTCTACCCGCTGCCGATCGAGGAGATCCGCGAGCAGCTCAAGGCCTTCCCGAACGCGGGCGAGGTCCTGTGGGTCCAGGAGGAGCCGGCGAACATGGGTCCGTGGCCGTTCGTGGCGCTGGTCTTCTCCGAGCAGCTGGACCGTCCGTTCACCCGGATATCGCGTCCTGCCTCCTCCTCCCCCGCGGCCGGCTCGGCCAAGCGGCACGAGGCGGAGCAGCGCGCCCTGGTGGACACGGTCTTCCCGCCCGCCGACTGACAGCGAGGGGTGCACCGGGTTCTGCAGGAGGAGCCGCAAC
>NZ_JACHJO010000002.1:180671-246473 GCF_014203695.1 Nocardiopsis algeriensis
AACCGCAGCGAGGAACGAGCAGGGCGGCGGCGACGACGAAGAACCCGGTGCCCAAAAGCCCCGAGCACGCGTTGCGAGCCTGCGAGCACGCCAGAGCAACAGCGAGGGGCTCACCGGGTTCTGCAGGAGGAGCCGCAACCGCAGCGAGGAACGAGCAGGGCGGCGGCGACGACGAAGAACCCGGTGCCCAAAAGCCCCGAGCACGCGTTGCGAGCCTGCGAGCACGCCAGAGGAACAGCATGTACTACACGGATCGCGGAATCGAGGAGCTGGAGAACCGCCGCGGCGAGGAGGAGGTCAGCTTCGCCTGGCTCGCCGAGCAGCTGCGGACGTTCACCGACATGAATCCCGAGTTCGAGACTCCGGTCGACCGCCTGGCCACCTGGCTGGCCAGGCTGGACGACGAGGACGACGAGTAGGGTTCCCCGAGGGGCCCGGGCCGTTTCCCACGGCCCGGGCCCCTCGGCATGTCCGGGTCGACCCCGAGAGCACCCCGAGAACACCCCGAGAATCCGCGACATATCTTGAGTTTGCCCGACTCGCGACATAACGTGAAAGCAAGGAACGAGCGAAAGGGCACACGCGATGGCACGTTGGACCATCGACAGGCCGACGACCCAGACCCTTGACGGCATCGTCGCGTTGCGGGTCCGCATACTCGGCGGCCAGGTCAACATCCTTCCCACCGACGACCCGGTGACCTTCGAGGTCACCGACATCGTCGGGGAACCCCTCCTCGCGGTCCAGGAGGCGGGCATTCTCACCATTCAGTACGGCGACCTCACCGGCCAGGGCCTCCTGGACCGTCTGAAGCCGGTTCAGCTCGGCGGCTACAAGCAGGTCCAGAACCGCAGCGCCACCGTCGACCTGCGTGTTCCCCGGGACTGTCCGGTCGAGGTCGTCACCATGGCCGCACCGGTCGTGGCCGCCGGGATGGGGGCCCGGACCAAGGTGCGCACAGCCTCGGGCGAGGTCACCATGGACGACGTCTCCGGCGAGACCGAGATCGCCACGGTCTCGGGCAACGTCTCCCTGCGCGACGTCCAGGGCAGTGTGAGGTTCAACAGCGTCAGCGGGCAGCTGGCCGTGGCGGGGGGCACGGTCGCCTCGCTGAACGCCAAGTCCGTCTCGGGCTCGATCCTCGCCGACACCGGCATCGCCCCGGCCGGGCGGGTCGGCCTCAACACGGTCTCGGGCGAGATCGTCCTGCGCGTGCCCGCGGAGACCTCCGCGAACGTGGAGATGCGCACGTCGCTCGCCGGCGCGGAGTCCGACTTCGGCCTGGAGCGCGGCGGGGGCCGGGCCAGGACCGTCCTGAGCGGGAAGATCGGCAGCGGTGTCGACCCCGCGACCATCACCGTCAACTCCGCGTCCGGGCGGACCGCGCTGCTGCGGCGCGCGCCCGAGGCACCGGCCGCGATCCCCGAGGGGGCCTGAATGAGTACTGTCTTCGGCCACGGAAGGCTGCGGCTCTACCTGCTCAAGTTGCTGGACGAGAGCCCGCGGCACGGCTACGAGATCATCAGCCTGCTCCGGGACCGCTTCCTGGGGGTGTACTCGCCCTCGCCGGGCACCATCTACCCCCGTCTCGCCCGCCTCGAGGAGGAGGGCCTGGTCACCCACACCGAGGAGGGCGGCCGCAAGGTCTACCGCCTCACCGACAAGGGGCGCGAGGAGCTGCGGGAGCGCGAGCACGACCTGCACGACCTGGAGCGGGAGATCACCGACTCCGTGCGCGACATCGCCCGGGCCGTCAAGCAGGACGTCCGTGAGACGATCAGCTCCCTGCGCCAGGAGCTGAAGTACGGCGGGGCGCGGCGCGGCGCCGCGGAGGAATCCGCGCGCGAGGAAGCCGAACGCGGGGAAGCCGCGGAGGAGCCCACCGGGAAGGGAGCCTCCGAGAAGGGCTCCGCGGAGGAGGACTGCGGCGGCAGCGGGCGATGGGGCCGCGAATGGGAGAGGTTCTCCCAGGGCTTCGGCGCCTTCGGTGCCGTCTGGGGCCGCGGCGGGTCCCAGGGCCCCTCCGAGTTCGACCGGGCCCTGCACGACTTCAGCGACCGCGTCCGCGACGTGGCCCGCGAGGCGGGCAGCGTCGGCGAGGCCGCGGCGCACGACCTGCGGCGTATCCTCGACGACACGGTCGAGGTGATCCGCCGCGACATGCGCAACTGGGGCCCGCCCCGCGGGCCCTCCGAGGCGGAGGAGACCTCCGACCGGGACGCCCCGGCCGAGAAACCCTCCCCCGGGACGACCGGATCCGAGGAGGCATCACCCGAGGACTCCGGTACCGCCCGCCCCATGCCGCCCGCCGACGGCGGCGATCCCTGGGGCCGGGCCGTCGACGATCCCGATACCAGGTAGCCCGGAACGCGCCGAGGGCGCACCGACGGGCGAGGGCCCGGAAGCCGCGCTTCCGGGCCCTCTCGGTCGTGCGTCAGCTGCGGGCGACGCCGTCCTTGCGCGCCTGTTCGGCGACGGCGGCGGCGACGGCCGGTGCAACGCGCTCGTCGAAGGAGCTCGGGATGACGTAGTCGGCGGCCAGCTCGTCGCCGACCAGGTCTGCCAGCGCCCTGGCCGCCGCCTGCTTCATGTTCTCGGTGATGTCCGTGGCCCCGCAGTCGAAGGTGCCGCGGAACAGCCCGGGAAAGGCCAGGACGTTGTTGATCTGGTTCGGGAAGTCGCTGCGGCCGGTGGCGACGACGCTCGCGTACTTGTGGGCGATCTCCGGGTGGATCTCCGGGTTGGGGTTGGCCATCGCGAAGATGATCGCGCCGTCGGCCATGGAGGCGACCGCCGACTCGGGGACCTCGCCGGCCGACAGGCCGATGAACACGTCGGCGCCGGCCAGCGCACCCTCGATGGAGCCGCGCAGTCCTGCCTTGTTGCTGACCCCGGCCAGTTCCTGCTTGATCGGCGTCAGGCCCTCGCGGCCGTCGTAGATCATGCCCTTGGAGTCGGCGACGGCGATGTCGCCGATGCCCGCGTCGATGAGCATCTTGGTGACGGCGACGCCGGCGGCCCCCGCACCCGAGACCACGGCGCGCAGGTCGCCCAGGTCCCGGCCGCTCAGGCGGGCGGCGTTGTACAGCGCGGCGGTGGTCACGATCGCCGTGCCGTGCTGGTCGTCGTGGAAGACCGGGATGTCCAGCCGCTCCCGCAGCTTCTTCTCGATCTCGAAGCAGCGCGGCGCGGAGATGTCCTCCAGGTTGATCCCGCCGAAGGACGGCGCCATCCGGACGACCGTCTCGACGATCTCGTCGACGCCGGTGCAGGCCAGCGCGATCGGCACGGAGTCGACGTTGGCGAACTGCTTGAACAGCAGGGACTTGCCCTCCATGACGGGCAGGGAGGCCTCGGGGCCGATGTCGCCCAGTCCCAGGACCGCGGTGCCGTCGGTGACGACGGCGACCAGGTTGTTGCGCCAGGTGTAGGTCTCCACGAGCTCGGGCGTCTCGGCGATGGCGTCGCAGACACGGGCGACGCCGGGCGTGTAGGCCAGGGAGAGCCCGTGGTGGTCGTGGACGTCGACGGTGGAGGTCACCTGGAGCTTGCCGCCGCGGTGCAGGGCGAACGCGGGATCGTCGTCCAGGTTCGGGTTCCGGGTACGCGAAGAATGGGTGGTCACTACTCAAACCCCTCAGGTTTTGCGGTTCCGCCCGCGTCGGCCATGACGAGGGCAGAGGGCAGCGATGCGTGTCGCGCGCGAAGACGGATTCTTTGCTAGGGGAGCTCCCTCGGTGCCGGTCGGCCATGACCGGTGGTGCCACCGCGGGAGTCGTGCTTCGCCTGACTCCTATACGAGTACTGCGCGTACGCCTCTGTCACGGGGATGACCCGTTACGCAATTCTCGCACAACGGTGATCCCGACAAAATCCCGGGGCGGCATCATCGGATGCCACGGACGCACCGATATGTGCCCACCATCTGCAACGGATGTCGCTCGCATTGGACCGGAGGGGCCGAAGAACCCGCTTCCGACCAGGCGTTACGCGCGTCAGGAGGAGACCCCTTATGGCCCTGGACAAGATTCTCTCCGCACCCCGCACCCTGGGCGCCCTCTCCCTCGCCGGTGTCCTGGCGCTGAGCGCCTGCGGCAGCGGCGAGGGCGGCACCTCCGAGGAGACGGCCGCTCCCGAGAAGCCCTCGGTGGGGATCGACGAGGAGCTCGCGGCGCTCGTGCCCGCCGACATCGCCGAGGCCGGCACCGTCACGATCGGTGTCGAGGCCTCCTACCCGCCCGCCGAGTACCTGGACGAGGACGGCGAGACCGTCCTGGGCTTCAACATCGACCTGCTCGACTCCGCGCTGGCCAAGCTCGGCCTGGAGTCGCAGTGGGAGCCCACCAACTTCGACGCCATCATCATCGGCGTCGACACCGGCAAGTACGACCTCGGCTCCTCCTCCTTCACCATCACCGAGGAGCGCATGGAGCAGGTCAACATGGTCAGCTACTTCTCCTCGGGCACCCAGTGGTTCACCCAGGCCGGCAACCCGCAGGGCGTCGACCCGGACAACGCCTGTGGCATGCGCATCGCCGTCCAGTCCGACACCACCCACGACACCGACATCGAGGCCCGCAGCAAGGCCTGCGAGGACGCGGGCGAGGAGCCCATCTCCATCCAGAAGTTCGAGAACCAGCCGCTGGCCACCGAGACCGTCGTCTCCGGTGTCAACGACGCCTCCCTGGCCGACCTGCCCACCTCCCTCTACGCCCTGGAGCAGACCGGCGAGGGCGTCCTGGAGTTCGTCGGCGAGCAGTACGACGCCGCCCCGTACGGCATCCTCACCCACCAGGACGACACCGAGCTCGCCGAGGCGGTCGCCGCCGCCTTCAACGCGATGATCGAGGACGGCACCTACGAGGAGATCCTCCAGGGCTGGGACGTGACGGTCGGCAGCCTGGAGAGCTCCGAGGTGAACCCCGAGGTCGCCGAGTAGGCGGCGCCGTCTCCCGGGGCCTGCCGGGCCCCGCCCCGACCATCACCGATCCCAGCGAAAGTCCGATCCGTGTCCTCAACGACAGAGAAGACCGGCGGCCCGGAACCGGATTCCTCCGTTCCGGGCCGCTCGGCCCCTTCCGTCACCGCCGTCCCCGTCCGCTATCCGGAGCGCTGGCTGGCCGCCGGGGTCGTCCTCGTCCTGGCCGCGATGTTCGTGCACATGCTGTTCACGAACGACGCCTTCAACTGGCCGTTCATGGTCGACCACATGTTCTCGGACCCCGTGGTCCGCGGCGTGTGGGTGACCATCAGCGCCACCGTGCTGTCGATGCTCATCGGCATCCTGCTGGGCATCGTCCTCGCGGTGATGCGCCTGTCGGGCAACCCCGTCCTGATCGCGGTCTCCTGGCTGTACACCTGGTTCTTCCGCGGTGTGCCCCGCCTGGTGCTGGCGGTGCTCTTCGGCAACCTCGCCATCCTGTACACCACCATCGAGCTGGGTCTGCCCTTCGACAACTACTGGATGCCCTGGCTGGGTCTGGAGGGCGACGCCCGCTTCTTCGAGATCGACACGCGTACGGTCCTGAGCGGCTACGTGGCCGGCCTGATGGCCCTGTCCCTCTCCGAGGGCGCCTACATGGCGGAGATCATCCGCGCGGGCCTGCAGTCGGTGGACAAGGGCCAGTCCGAGGCGGCACAGGCGCTCGGTATGAGCCGCGGCAAGGTTCTGCGCCGCATCACCCTGCCCCAGGCGATGCGGGTGGTCATCCCGCCCACGGGCAACGAGACCATCGCGATGCTCAAGGACACGGCCCTGCTGGCCTACGTGCCGGTGACCATCGAGCTCTTCTACCAGCTCCAGGCCGTCGGTGCCCGGACCTACCAGATCTTCCCGATGCTGGTGGCCGCCTGCCTGTGGTACCTGGCCATCACCAGCGTCCTGATGGTGGGTCAGTACTTCATCGAGCGCAGGTTCAACCCCGGCCGGGACGGCGGACTGCGCAACCGGATCGTCGGAGGTGCGCACTGATGTCCGAGCAGAGCGGCGACACGGCCGTGGAGAGCCCCGAGGGCGCCGTGCCGCCCACCGACGCGCTCGTCGTGGCCGAGGACGTCCGCAAGAGCTTCGGCCGCCTGGAGGTGCTCAAGGGCATCGACCTCCAGGTCCGGCGAGGAGAGGTCATGTGCGTCATCGGCCCCTCCGGGTCGGGCAAGTCGACCTTCCTGAGGTGTGTCAACCACCTGGAGAAGCTCACCGGCGGACGTCTGTGGGTCAACGGCGAGCTGATGGGCTACCGGGAGAGGCGCGGCCGGCTGTACGAGCTGCGCGAGAAGGAGATCGCCGCCCAGCGCAGCGACATCGGCATGGTCTTCCAGCGCTTCAACCTGTTCCCCCACCTGACCGCCCTGGGCAACGTCATGGAGGCCCCGGTCCAGGTCAAGAGGCAGTCGAAGGCGGTGGCCGCGGCCAAGGCCATGGAGCTCCTGGAACGGGTGGGCCTGCCCGACAAGGCCGGCGCCTACCCCGAGCAGCTCTCCGGCGGCCAGCAGCAGCGTGTGGCGATCGCCCGCGCACTGGCCATGGAACCCTCCCTGATGCTGTTCGACGAGCCCACCAGTGCGCTGGACCCGGAGCTGGTCGGCGAGGTGCTCGACGTCATGCGCGATCTCGCCGCCGGCGGCATGACCATGATGGTGGTCACCCACGAGATGGGGTTCGCCCGCGAGGTGGGCGACTCCCTGGTGTTCATGGACGACGGTGTCGTGGTGGAGTCGGGGGCCCCCGACGAGGTGCTGTCGAACCCGCGCCACGAGCGCACCCGGGCGTTCCTGTCCAAGGTGCTCTGACCAGGTTCTCCTCCTCCGTGCCCCGCGGCCCCTTCCGGCCGCGGGGCACACCCGTTTTCCGGCCGTCTCACGGAAACGCGCCGACACCTCTTGACCGTGCGCCCCGGGAGTCCCAGAGTCATGATGTGGCAGGTGCGCTTCCGGAGGAGGACATGGATTCCCAGGCCGAGCAGGACCGCAGGTTCCGGATACGTGGAGCGCTCCGCCGCGACCGCGGCGAGATCCTCGAGGGGATCGCCCTGCGGCACACCCGGGAGATCCTGTGCGCGGGCGCGCGCGGACGCACCCTGGAGGTGGCCGTGGGCAGCGGCCCCAACCTCCGCCACTATCCCCCGCAGATCCGGCTGACCGCCCTGGACGCCGACGCGGAGGCACTCGCCCTGGCCCGCGAGCGGGCCGAGGAGCTGGGGCTGCCCGCACGCTTCCTGGAGGGCGACGTCCAGGCCCTGGACCTCCCCGACGAGAGCTTCGAGACCGTCATGTGCACGTTCGCGCTGGACGCGATTCCCGACCAGGAGCGCGCCCTGCGGGAGATGTACCGGGTCCTGGCACCGGGCGGACGCCTGCTGATGGCCGACCGCATCGAGTACGCCAGGTTCCCGGGACGCCTCCTGGAGCGCAGGCGCGAGAGGCCGCGCCGCCTGCCCCGGGACGTGGCGGTCGACGCCGGCTTCCGGGTGGGCCACCACGACCGCCTGTTCTTCGGGCTCGTCGAGCGCGTGGTGGCACACCGTCCGGCCTAGGCCCTGTTGTGCGGATCGTCCCGGACCGCCCTGCCTCCGACGCGGCGAGAGCGCCCGGAGGACACGGCCCGGGCGCGTGCTCCGGGAACCCGCTCTCGAACAGCACATGGTCCCGAACCGACGTCCCGAAATATCGGTCATTGTCCGCCGAAGGAATTCGGATGCTCTTTCTCGGCGCACACGTCCCAGGTCAGCAGGGTGGATAAGGTGGGTACCGGGTTCCCCGACGGGACCCGGCACCGTCTTTCGCGGACCGCCCGCCGGACGCGATCTCGGTTCACTACCCCGACAGCGGGGTGAAACGAGATACATTGCTCTCAAGCGGCAACCTCGCCCCCCGAAGGAGGGACGTGACCGAAGAAACCGCCGTGTCCACGGCCGACGCCATCGGCGTCAGGGACGCTGTCACCGTCAACATGCCCGCGGACAGCGCATACCTGTCCGTGTTGAGGACGGCGACGGCGGGTCTGGCCGCGCGACTCGACTTCACCCTCGACGAGATCGAGGACCTGAGAATCGGTGTCGACGAGGCCTGCGCCATGCTCCTCTCCCAGGCACTGCCGGGCACGGAACTGACCACGGAATTCGAACTCACCCCTGACGGAATGCGCATTTCCGTCTCGGTGCTGACCGCCGACGGGCGGCTTCCCGCCCGCGACACCTTCGCCTGGACGGTGCTGTCCGCCCTCGCCGGAGAGGTCGACGCGGAGGTCGGCCCGGACGACCGAGTCTCCATCGTCCTGTACAAACGCCGCGGCACGCTGGAGCCGGCGTGAGCGAAAGGGGGCCCGCTCTGACCGCGAAGACCGAGCACGCGGTGCCCGACCGGGCACGTGCGAGGGCGCTCTTCGAGCGCCTGAACGAACTCGAGGCGGACTCCGAGGAGCGCCGGCGCATCCGCGACGAGCTGGTGGAGCTCCATCTGCCCTTGGTGGAGTACCTCGCCCGCCGCTTCCGCAACCGCGGGGAGTGGCTGGACGACCTCACCCAGGTGGCCACGATCGGGCTCATCAAGTCGATCGACCGATTCGACCTGGAACGGGGGGTGGAGTTCTCCACCTACGCCACCCCCACGATCGTCGGTGAGATCAAGAGGCACTTCCGCGACAAGGGATGGGCGGTACGGGTTCCCCGCCGCCTCCAGGAGCTGAAGCTCTCGCTGACCAAGGCCGTCAGCGACCTGTCGCAGCGCGAGGGCCGCTCCCCGACCGTCGCGGAGCTGGCCGCCCATCTCCAGATGACCGAGGAGGAGGTGCTGGAGGGCCTGGAGTCCGCCAACGCCTACTCGACGGTGTCCCTGGACGCGCCCGACAGCGGTGACGAGGACGCCCCCGCGGTGGCCGACTCACTGGGCATCGTGGACGAGTCCCTGGAAGGCGTGGAGTACCGGGAGTCGCTCAAGCCCCTTCTGGAACAGCTTCCGCCGCGGGAGAAGCGCATTCTGCTGCTGCGCTTCTTCGGCAACATGACGCAGTCGCAGATCGCCCAGGAACTGGGCATCTCCCAGATGCACGTGTCGCGCCTGCTGGCCCGCACCCTGGCCCAGCTGCGCCAGGCGCTCACCACCGACGACTGACCACCCGCTCCGACGACCGCGGCCTACTCGTCCTTCCCCCACTCGCCGGGGAAGAGCGCCGCGGTCGTCGGCGGTGAGAGCACCGCCGCCGAGGCCGCGGCGGCCACGCCCGCCAGCAGCGCTCCGAGGGCGTACTGCTCACTGGTGAACATGTAGTACGCCACCACGCCCAGGAAGATCTGGGTGACGAAGACCGGTGTCCGCGCCCAGTCCTTGAGCTGCCACAGCCCCTTGGCCACGAACAGCAGGAGCGCGCACACGCCCGCTCCCAGGGCGATGAGCGGGATCGCGAAGTCCAGATCCGAGAAGTGCCCGGTGACCGCCCTGAAGGCGATGTAGAGGGCGCCGGCCCCGGCTGCCAGCCCGACCAGGGCCTCCAGCGCGGCGGCGATGACGATGGTGAACGGCCGAGAAGACACGTCACGAGGGTATCTGTGCCTCCCGCCGGCCTCTCCCCCGGGCGCCCGTCGGGCCGCAGGCCGGCTCCGAGGGGCGGTGGCGGACCGCGGGCCGGGGCCGCCGGACACGCCCTAGACTGAGGGCGTGCGCGCCCTTTTCATCATGAACCCCCAGGCAACCACCAGCACTCCGCGAACGCTCGACGTGATCCTGCGCACCCTGGCGTCGGAACTGGACCTCACCGTCGCCGTGACCGAGTACCGCGAGCACGCCAGCGAGCTGGCCCGCAAGGCCGCGGCGGACGGCTACGAAATGGTGGTGAGCCTGGGCGGCGACGGAACCGTCAACGAGGTCGTCAACGGGCTCCTGTCGACTCCCGAGGGACAGATGAGACCGTACTACGCGGCCGTCCCCGGCGGCAGCGCCAACGTCTTCGTCCGCGCCCTGGGGGTCTCGGGGGATCCCGTGGAGGCCGCCCTGACGGTCCTGGACGCGATCCGGCACGGCCGCGAGCGCGAGGTCAACCTGGGCCGGGTCACCAGCGACCGGGACAACCGCTATTTCACGTTCTGCGCCGGGTTCGGCTGGGACGCCGACGTCGTCCAGCAGGTGGAGAACGAGCGCGCGAGCGGACGCCGGGCCTCGCCGGCCCTGTACGCGGAGGTGGCGGTGAAGCTGTTCTTCCGCGGTGATATCCACGATCCGTCACTGAGGGTGGAAGCCGCCGGAAGGAACCTTGACGACGCCTATTTCGCGCTTGTGACCAACACGACCCCGTGGACATACGCGGGCGCCCTGCCGCTCCAGCCCACCCCCGATTCCCGCTTCGAGCTGGGCCTGGACGCTTTCGCGCTGACCCAGGCCTCCCATCCGCTGACGGGCTGGATCCTTTCCCAGATGTTCTTCCCCAAAGGCCTGCCCCGGCACGGTGACGGCTACGTGACCTGGCACGATCAGGAGTCTCTCCGCATCTCCTCGTCCCACCCCAGGGCCTTCCAAATCGACGGCGAGTACCTCGGCGAACGCGAAGAGGTCAACTTCCGATCGATACCGAAGGCATTACGAATCGTCTGTTAATTCCCGGGAAAGACACCATTCGCGGGCACTGTGACACACCCGACACGTGAATCAGGACCTTTGGTCCCGCGAACTCTTGCATGGGCTGATCGATCCTGACACGCTCAAGTTATCGCCTCATTTCACAGGCGAGTCAATCGGGCGTTCCCATGTGGCGGCGGGGTCGAAGAAGCACCGCAGGCCACAGACCCCTCCGGTGGGACCCATCTGCCGGGCGCCCCCCACGCATCCTGCTCGTGAAAAGCTTCACAATCGTGAGGAGTGGACCGCATGGACTGGCGCCACGACGCTGCCTGCCGTGACGAAGACCCCGAGCTCTTCTTCCCCATCGGCAACTTCGGCCCCGCACTGATCCAGATCGAAGAGGCCAAGGCCGTGTGTCGGCGCTGCCCCGTCAGCTCCGCCTGCCTCGCCTGGGCCCTGGAGAACGGTCAGGACGGCGGCGTCTGGGGAGGCACCAGCGAGGACGAGCGCCGTGCGCTCAAGAAGCGCCGCGGCATCCCTCACCGACAGATGGTACGCAGCTGATCTGCGGGCCCCGCACCGCCCCCGGGGAAAGGCACAGCACCTTCCCTCAGGGCAGTGACCCCTCCTCCCGGTCCAGCGGCAGCGTGATCGCCACCTCGGTCCCGCCGCGCTCCTTCGGCCGAATCGCCAGGGTTCCTCCGAGTTCCCCCACGATGAGGGTACGCACGATCTGCAGGCCCAGACTCGTCGTACCCTCCAGGTCGAAGTCCTCCGGCAGGCCGTTGCCGTCGTCGGAGACCGCCAGCTCCAGGACCCCCGCCCCGGGGTGCTCCTCCCCGCCGTCGCGGCGCCACACCCGGACCTCGATCTGCCCCGGCCCCTGCCCCAGGCCGTGCTCCACCGCGTTCTGCACCAGTTCGGCCAGGACCATCGACAGCGGTGTGGCCACCAGCGCGTTGAGCAGGCCGAAACCGCCGACCCGGCGCGGCACCACGGTGCTCCCGGTGGAGGAGACCTCCGCCGCCATCTGGATGACCCGGTCGGCGATGCCGTCGAAGTCGACCACCTCGTCAGGGGTGTGCGAGAGCATCTCGTGCACGATCGCGATGGACCCCACCCGGCCCACCGCCTCCTCCAGCGCCGCGCGCGCCTCGGGGACGTCCAGCCGCCGCGCCTGGAGGCGCAGCAGCGCCGCCACCGTCTGAAGGTTGTTCTTGACCCGGTGGTGGATCTCCCGGATGGTGGCGTCCTTGGTCATCAGCTCGCGCTCGCGGCGCCGCAGCTCGGTGACGTCGCGGACCATCACCAGGGCGCCGATGCGCACCTTGTCGATGACCAGCGGAATGGCCCGCAGCTGCACGATGACGCCGCGCGCCTCCACCTCCGCCTCCTGCGGCGCCCGGCCGCTCGCCGTGTAGGGAAGCCCTTCGTCGCGGGCCTCGCCCTGGACGGCCAGCTCCAGCGTGATGCGGTCCAGTCGGGCCCCCACCAGGTCCGCGGTCAGCCCCAGGCGCCGGTAGGCCGAGAGCGCGTTGGGGCTCGCGTAGACCACCTCGCCGTTCTGGTCCAGGCGCAGCAGGCCGTCGCCGACCCTCGGGGAGCGCACCATCAGCGGCCCCTGGTCGCTGAAGGGGAAGGCGCCCTCGGCGATCATCTGCGCCAGGTCCCCGGCGCTCTGGAGGTAGGTGAGCTCCAGGCGGCTGGGCGTGCGGGCGGAACTGAGGTTGGTGCTGCGCTGGATGACGGCGATGAGGTTGCCGTCGCGCCGGACCGGAATGGTCTCCTCCCGCACCGGCACCCCGCCCGACCAGTCGGGGTCCCCGTCGCGGCAGATGCGGCCCTCGCGCCAGGCCCGGTCGATCAGCGCCCGGCGCCCGACCGCACGCGGTGCCGTGCGCGCGGAGGACTCGGCCATGTCGTCGAGAAGGATCGACCCCACCATGTCGTCCTGGAAGGCGGTGGGGCCCGTGGTCGGGCGCATCTGGGCCGCGGCCACCCAGCCGTTGTCGTCACGCAGGCGCACCCACAGGGCCAGGTCCGCGAAGGACAGGTCGGCCAGGAGCTGCCAGTCGGAGACCAGCGATTGGATCCACTCCAGATCCGCCGGTTTGAGCGCGGTATGGCGCCTGATGAGGTCACTGAGGTGAGGCACTCACAAATCATCCCATGAAGGAAGGCATACTCAAGGGGTACGCGCTCTACCAGTGGTCCACACCAATCATGGGCGCGGAAGGACGCGTGGAGGAAACGGAATGACTGGTCGGCGTACTCTGGAAGACAGCCCCCGGGTGCCCAAGTACTACCAGGTGAAGAAGCAGCTCCTGGAACTGATCGAGGCCATGCCGGCGGGCAATCCCGTGCCCCCGGAGCGGGCGCTGGCCACCCAGTTCGAGACGTCGCGCACGACCGTGCGCCAGGCCCTGACCGAGATGGTGGTGGAGGGGCGCCTGCTGCGCATCCAGGGCAAGGGCACGTTCGTGGCCAAGCCGAAGGTCGCCCAGGTCCTCCAGCTGACCAGCTACACCCAGGAGATGCGCTCCCACGGCCTGCACCCGGCCACGCGCATCCTGGACGTGAGCTACATCAACGCCGACGACCAGCTGGCCGAGCTGCTCGCGATCCGCTCGGGCGGACGCGTGCTGCGCATCGAGCGCCTGCGTCTGGCCAACGGCGAGCCGATGGCGGTCGAGACGGCGCACCTGGCCGCCCGGCGCTTTCCGGGGCTGCGCCGCCAGTTGGACCGGTACGCCTCGCTCTACGAGGCTCTGGCCAGCGCCTACGACGTCTCCCTGGCCGAGGCGGAGGCGTCCATCGAGACGGTTCTGGCGACCCCGAACGAGGCACGCCTGCTGGGCGTGGACGTGGGCCTGCCGCTGGTGCTGCACTGCCAGCGCAGCTTCGACCGGGACGGGAACCCGGTGGAATGGGTCCGCTCGCTCTACCGCGGCGACCGGTACAAATTCGTCACACGGCTGCGTCCCCCGATGAGCTGAGCCCGGGGCGGGCGGCGGTCCTTCCCGCGGCGGGGACGGGCCCGCCCCTCCCCGCCGGGACTCACCCGCGGGCCAGGACGGTGGCCAGGGCCTCCACCACGTCGGGGTCGTACTCGGTTCCGGCGTCCATCCGCAGGCGCTCCAGGACAGCGGCCCGGCGTCCGGCGTCGCCGCTCTCCCCCACCAGGTCGTCGAAGGCGTTGGCGACCTTGATGATGCGGCTTCCCAGCGGCGGCGCACCCTCGTCCCCGTGGCCGGTGACCGGTTCGCACTGGCGGCGCACCATCTCGGCGACGCTCTCCAGCATGCCCGTCTGCCGGATGATCGCCGACCCCAGCTCGGCGATGCGCCGCTGCTCCCGGGGCGAGGCGAACACCGTCGCACCGCCCGCGACGGGCTCGCGCAGGGACAGCTGCCCGATGTCGTGCATGAGGGCCGCGTACTCCAGATTGTGCAGCCCCTGTTCGGCCATGCCGAGTTCGCACGCGATGAGGTAGGACAGGCGGCCGACCCGCCGCGAGTGGCCGTTCTCGACGTAGCCGCCCACCTCGGTGACCCGCGACAGCGCCCGTACCGTCTCCCGGTAGGTGCGCCGCACCTCCGCGTGGCGGTGAAAGGCCAGCTGGGCCACCAGCAGCGGAGCGCAGAACACCAGCAGACCGGCCAGGCCGGTCACGGTGCACGCCAGCGCGATCAGCACCCCGCTGGCTCCGATCGCCGCCCCGGTGGGGAACTGCGCGCGCATCTCGTCCCCGAGCGCGACCGAGAAGCGGGTGCGCAGCCGCTCGGCCCTCAGCACCGCCGACACCAGCGCGTCGATCAACCAGACGATCGTGACCAGGGCTGACATGAGCACCGCGGCCGTCACCGACGGTCCGGACAGTTCGAGGTGGACGGCCAGGGGCCGGAAGGAGACGGCGAGCAGCATTGTGGCCAGCACGCGCCGGGCCACATCCTCCACCCGGGGGCTGCGACCCACCGCGACGAGCGGGAGCTCCCCGACCGCGACCGCGAAGGCGACCACGGCCACGACCTGCCACGGGGAGTGCGCCGCGGGCTCCTCTCCCAGGCTGAGGAGGAAGGCGTAGCTGGTGGCACCGGCCGAAGCGACGGGGGCGACCTCGCGGCGCCCGTGCAGGGTGATCCTGGCGAACTCTCCTCCTGCGATGAGCAGGCAGAAGGCCAGTGCCACCGTCGGCTCCACGAAACCGGTGGCGGAGGTCCACACGAGGGCGGCCAGGGACAGCGCGCCCACAAGCCCGACGAGAACGGCGCGTGCGGGACGCGGGGTCCGCCAGAACGGCCCCGTCCGGCGCCGGTGGTCGAGCGCCCCGCCCTCCGGTCCCTGCCCGTCGAACGGGTGCCGCTCCTGCGCACGGCCCTGTGTCATCACCCGTCCTGCCTGCCCGTCACCGGCTCGGCGGGCACCGTCGTCCCCGGAGCCGGCGCGGTCGCGGTCTCCTTCTCGGCGCCGTCGGCGGGCCCCTCCTCCGGTGCGGCCCCCGGTAGGGACACCGCGATGGACCTGCGCGAGGAGCCGAAGCAGTTTCCGGGCGGCTCGGTGACGTCGGGTGTCTCCCAGCCCTCCCGCTCCACCGCGCGTACGAGTGCCTCGACCATCCTCGGGTCGAACTGGGTGCCCGCGCACTTCCTCAGTTCGGCGATGGCGGCCTCCACCGACCAGGCCTTGCGGTAGGAGCGGGTGGAGGTCAGGCAGTCGAAGACGTCCGCGACGCTGATGATGCGGGCCGACTCGGGGATCTCCATCCCGACCAGGCCCATCGGGTAGCCCCTGCCGTCGAGCCGCTCGTGATGGTGGCGGATGCCGGCGAGGGCCTCGTCCAGGAAGCTGATCTCCCGGACGATCTCGTAACCGCGGGTCGGGTGCAGCTTGATCGCCGCATACTCCTCGTCGGTGAGCCTTCCGGTCTTCTGCAGCACTTTGGTGGGCACTCCGAGCTTGCCGATGTCGTGCAGCATCCCCGCGTAACGGATCTTCTGCACCCGCTCGGCCGACATACCCAGTTCCCGGGCGATCATGGCAGCGCCCTCGGCGACGCGCATGCAGTGGCCCCGGGTGTAGTAGTCCTTCGTCTCGACCGCCTGGCAGAGGGTGGCGAGCGTGGCCTCGTGCGCGCGGGCCTCGTCGGCCTGCTGGGCGAAGGTCCAGCGGGCGATGAACAGGGGCAGCAGGACCAGGAGCGGGGCGATGATCCCCACCCCGCCCCAGACCGCGGCGATGGCCAGCCCGAGCATCTGGTATCCCAGGGAGGACAGCTCCGCGGCGGCCAGCGGGCGCCAGTGGAACCGCCCCGGGCCCTTGCGCGGCACGGCCCCGAGCGTCCACATGAGGGTGCCGACGAGGAGGGAGTTGACCGCCGAGTGGGCCAGGACGGCGGCCAGATAGGGGAGGACGACCTCGGGGAAGTCGTCCTGGACCAGTTCTCCCACCACTCCGCCGCACAGTACGTAGACGTGCCCGGCCGCGTAGGCGGCGAGGGCGAACTGCGCCCCGTTGAAGGCCCTCTTGACGAGCTCCTGCTTGCGCAGGGCCAGGCAGGAGGAGAAGCCGACGACCGCCGCTCCCACCGGTCCGACCAGGACCACGGCGGCCAGGGAGACCGCGGAGCTGGGGGAGATCCCCGCCTTGACGTCGGCCATGACGCTCGTGCTGATCGACTCCGCGACCACGAAGAGGACCGCGACCAGGAGGAGGGTCCACGGGTCGAAACCCGTCCAAGGACCGATGAGCACGATGGAGACGGCGCTGACAACGATGATTCCGACGTAGACACGCGCGTTCCCGGGAAGAGACCGCACCCCCGCTCACCCCCTGCCGACAACTACCGGACTGTCATGGTTTCACCTGTTCTGTTCTACCACCAGGACCATCCTGTGAAGGAAGAAGCAGCCACAACGGCCGCGGCCATGATCTGAACGAACGACATGAACATGTTTGCCCTCTCTTTCCGACACGGGCGCACCCCTGTTCTCCCGGGCACGGCCGCGTGAATTACCCCATTCGTTGGATATGGCGACCAGTTTAACGGCCCTGGCGGCATCCTGTTTGCCCATGGCCCGAACTGCCGAACACGGAACCCGCCAGGAGGACAGCAAATTCCGGAACGCGGAATTACTAATTTATTTAGTAAATTCCGCCCATAACTCTGCGTCACCGGGCTCCGCCGGCCCGAAAAACCTGAACGCCCCCGGCACGGCGCCCTCCCCCGCCGCCTGACAATGAATACCACCTGCATTGACTACGCATAGTGACAAACAGGAGACTTCCCTGAGGCCTGAGAAAAATAATTCCGATTCGAGCACGACACGGAGGGTCCGCCGCTGTACGGACGCCGGGCCCCGGAAGGAGGCCGGACGCGGAAAGCGGGTGACCAAAACCCGCGGGGCACGACACGAACCTGAAATTCCACAAACGCCCCCAAATCACTCAATCAGACACGAGAAGAGCAAAAAGGAAAGGATTCCAGGTATCACAAAAAAGTGGCGAAAGCTGGGATTCCAGCTTTCGCCACCGCGCCCGGTGCTTTCGGGCGAACTCCTCAGGTCGGCGCTCCCGGGAAGTCCGCGCGCGCCTCCCGGACCGCCTGCTCGCTCCTCGCCCTCGCCAGCCGGCCGAGCACCTTGTCACGCAGGTCCAGCGGGACGGGGTCGCAGCCGCAGTGCTTGGCGACGAGCTTCTTCACCGCCTCGTCCAGCCCGTACTCCTCCAGGCAGGGCGCGCACTCGTCCAGGTGCTGCCTGATCTGCTCGCAGTTGTTCTCCTCGAGCTCACCGTCGATATAGGTGTAGAGCTTCTCGAGCACCTCGCTACACGGGGTCTCCTTGTCACTCATCGCCGTTCCCCTCGGTCCGACACGTCCTGTCCCCGTCCTCCCGCGGATGCCCCCGCGGCCGCGGCCGCACGGGAGGAAGGAAGGAATCCGCGGTCCTTCGCGTACTCCTCCAGGAGCGTCCTGAGCTGGCGGCGTCCCCGGTGGAGCCGGGACATGACGGTCCCGATGGGCGTCCCCATGATCCCGGCGACCTCCTTGTACGCGAAGCCCTCGACATCGGCGAGGTAGACCGCGATCCGGAAGTCCTCGGGGAGCTCCTGGAGCGCACGCTTGACGTCGGTGTCGGGAAGGTGTTCCAGCGCTTCCGCCTCGGCCGACTTGAGCCCCGCCGCCGTGTGCGACGCGGCCTGTGCCAGCTGCCAGTCCTCGACGTCCTCGCTGCCGGCCTGCTTCGGCTCGCGCTGCTTCTTGCGGTAAGAGTTGATGAAGGTGTTGGTGAGGATGCGGTACAGCCACGCCTTGAGGTTCGTCCCCGCCTTGAACTGGTGGAACGAACCGAACGCCTTGGCGAAGGTCTCCTGGACGAGATCCTCCGCGTCTGCGGGGTTCCGGGTCATGCGCAGCGCCGCGGAGTAGAGCTGGTCGAGGTAGGGAAGCACGTCCCTCTCGAAGCGCTCGTCCCGCTCCTCGGCTGTCTCCTGGCCCTGTTCCAAGCCTGTCGGCCTCCTCGCGCTGGTCCCGGCTGGGATGTCCGTGTCCCCACGATACGATTCCACAGCACTGAACCGGGTACCGACGCCACGTGGTGTCGAAGGCGCTTCGTCGCGCTCAAGGCATGCGCCGATCGGCATGTCTGGTGCTCCTCCTGGAGAAGTCCCTGGTGTCCGCACCGCTACCGGGCGCGGTGACGGTGACAACAACCGCTCCGCCCCCCTCATTCCGAGCGGGGCGGGGTTTCGCGTCCCGGCCGCGTACCTGCGCTTTTCGTCGCACCGCAGGAGGTGAGGCGCGGCAGAGTGCGGGTAGACCCTTGGAAGAACGGGAGAGGAGCGCACGTGCAACCGTCCCCGACGCCGACCACCGACCGCCCCCGGTCACCGGCGGCCCAGTTCGCCGCCCCGGACCGGCTGTCCGACTACTGGCGGTTCTACTGGGCCGTCACCGAGGCCCAGATCGCCCGGTGGTTGCCCGAGACACCCTCGCGGCTGCTCGACCTGTCCGGCCCCGACTACCGGGGGGCGCCCCGGGCCGTGGCCGCCGGACACGACGTGGTCGCCCTCCTGCCCTCCGCGGACCTGGCGGTGCGCCGCCCTCTGACCCTGGTCAACAGCCGCGCCTCGGTGCCCCGCCCCGCACGTCGCGGGCGGTTGCGCCACGTGGTGGGCGACTCGGCGTTCCCCCGCGTGTTCGCCTCCGAGAGCTTCGACGGGGTCCTCGCCGACAACCGCGTCCTCTCGCGCCAACTGGCCACCGAGGAGTCCATGTCCGAGATCGCCCGCGTGCTGCGCCCCGGCGGCCGGACCCTCGTGTGCGTCGACTCCGTGGTGCTGGGCATGGCGCTGCTCGCCGAGCAGGACTGCTGGCCGGAGCTGAGCCACGCGCCGTCCGCGGACGTGCTGCTGGTGCCCTGGCCCGACGGCTCCATCACCCGCTGCTTCACCGCCGAGCAGCTCGCCGACGCCCTCTCCGACGCCGGTCTCGAACTGGAGTGGATCAAGCCGCGCACGGTACTCTCCGCCTCCACCGTGGAGATGATGCTGGCCCGCGACCCCAGGTCCATGGCACGGCTGGTCGAGATGGAGCTGCGCGCCACCGAGTCCGACGACTACGTCGGCGTCCATCTCCTGGCCAGCGCCCGCAAACCCCTCTGAGCCGGGGTCCGGCAGCTCGGAAGGGCTCAGAAGAGCGTGTCCGGCTCTCCGCTCCCCGACTCGGAGAGCGGGAGCAGCAGGCCGGGACCGTTGTTCTTGATGCTGTTGACGTCGGTGGAGACCTCGTCGGCCCGCAGCAGCTCCGCGGGGGTGTCCTCCAGCAGGAGAGCCAGTTCGTCAGGGCCTGCGGCGGGGTCCAGCCACCGCGCCCAGTCCTGCGGGGGCACGACGACGGGCATGCGCTCGTGGATGTGGGAGAGCTCGGGCGCGGCCTCGGTGGTGACGACGGCGCAGCTCCACACCCAGGCGCCCGGGTCGTTCGCGTCGGCCTCGGGGTCGCGCCAGCGCTCGAAGATCCCCGCCAGGGCCAGGGGCTCGCCACCGCTGTACCGGACGGACCAGGGCTTCTTGTCGGCCTTGGCCTTGCGCCTGCGGTGGTGGGGGTCGGTGGCGGGCGAGGTGCTGGGTTCCGCGCTGCCGTCCTTGCCGATCAGTTGCCACTCGTAGTAGGCGTCGGCGGGCAGCAGGCAGCGGCGGCGCCGGAAGGCCGTGCGGAAGGAGGGCTTGTCGGCGATCGTCTCGCTGCGGGCGTTGATCATCCGGTAGCCGACGTTGCGGTCCTTGGCCCAGGACGGGATCAGGCCCCAGCGCAGGGTGTGCAGGGACCGGGGCCCGGGCGGCCCCGGCTCGGCCGCCTGCGGCGGCGGGCCGAGCACCGCGTACACGCTCCGGCCGGGCGAGATGTTGTAGTCCGGCTCCAGCTCCTCCAGCGGCGGCCAGGCCCGGGGGTCGACGTCCCCGGGCAGGGCCTCCTCGGGCAGGCCGAAGGCGAGCCGGAGCTGGTGCACGTTCCTGGACTGGGCATAGCGACCGCACATGTGTCCGATCCTACGGTCCCCCGCTCCCGATCACACGGGAGCGCCTTCCCTCCCCGCGGCGCCGCCGGGGACCCGGGAGCGCCGTGCCCGGACCACTCCGGCCAGGACCGCCAGGGCACCCAGCGGGCCCAGCACCGCCGGCGCCCGGTCCCGCAGGGTGGCCAGCAGGAACGAGCGGACACGCGCGTGCTCGGCCAGCACCACGACCTGGCCCTCGGCCAGGGAGAACTCGGCGTGGAGCAGGTCGATCTCCTCCCCCTCCGTCCGGGGGCGCATGGTCTCGTGGCGCTCCTCCGCGATGTCGACGACCGCGCCGCTGACCGGCTCGACCCAGTACGTGCGCACCACCCGCAGCCACCGGGCCGCGCTGACGGTTCCCTCCGCCCCCGGTGTGAAGAGCGACGCGGGCACCTGCCGGGCGGACCCGGGCACCTGGGTGGCGTCGATCGTCTGCGTGTAGCGGCGCACCTCGATCCCGGCGACCTCCTCCGTGCCCTGGAACTCCATGGGCGGGGCGGAGCGCACCTCGGCGTCGTAGAAGGGGTGGTCCCCCTCGGGGGCGCCGACGGGCCAGGAGAACACCAGGCCCGCCTGGCGGACCGCGCGGTCCCCGTCGACGTGCTCGCCGCAGCAGTTCACCGCCCGTCCGGTCCGCCTGTCCACGATGACCCGGCGGCTCCAGTGGTCGAGCACCCCCTCGTCCGTGCTGGTGGCGACCGAGGTCTCCCACGCCGACCAGTCGCCTCCGTGGGGGGTGGCGTCCACCCGGGTGGTGCGGACGACGCGGGCAGCCTGCCGCCACTCCCAGGTGGAGGTGTCGAGGTAGCCGGCGTCCTCCGCCACCAGGGAGATCTCGAACTGCTCCTCGGCGGGCAGCAGGGCGACTCGCTCGTAGACGTGGAGCGGCAGCAGCACGGCCAGGGTCAGCAGGAAGGCGCCCGCGGCCAGGAGGATCGTGCCCCCCGGCAGGGGGCCGCGCACACCGGGTACCGCGGTCATGCCCGCACCTCCTCGGGATCGCTCTCCTCCGTGCCTTCGCCGGGACGCGGGCCCGGCCACTCGGACCGTGCGGCCGTGCGGGCCGCGGCCGCGGCGCGCACGGCCGCGGGGTGCTCGTCGGCGCGCCCCTCGGCGTCCGGCTGCCCCAGGGCCAGGATCAGCCTGGCCAGCGCGGGCAGGCACAGCAGCTGGGCGACCCAGTCGCGCAGCGGCCCGCCGAGCAGCTCGGTGACGTCGTGGAAGGGCATGTACAGCGACAGGTGGGTGCCCACCGCCGCCGACAGGCCCGCCAGCCCCAGCGACACCGCGACCGGCCACGGGCCCGCCGCACGGCGCAGGAGCCGCCCGCCCAGGGAGGGGCTGCCCGGCCTGGCGTGGCGGAGGCGGCGGGGGGCGCGACGGCCCATCCACCACATGCACAGCAGGAGGGCCGCCACCAGGGCCGCGCCGACCCCTCCGGCGACCCACACCCCGTAGGCCAGACCCAGCAGGAGGAGCACCCACCGGTGCAGCCGTGCCGCACCGACGCCCGGCAGGGAGCGGCCGCCGCGTTCGAGGGTGCCGCGCAGGCGGGACGGCCACAGGGCGAGCAGCACCAGCAGCCCGGCGAGTCCGGCGCCCGCGGCCAGGGCCTGGTGGTAGGCCGCGTCGGGGGCGTAGGTGAGCGTGACGGTGCCCGAGCTCCCGGCGGGGAGGACCCAGGCCTGTTTCCAGCCCTCCAGGCGGACCGGGGCCAAGGGCTCCTCCGAGCCCTCGACGCGGGCCTCCCACCCCTCGTTGAAGTTCTCGTTGACCACGAGGTAGCTGTCCTCGTCCACCGCGGCGATGTCGAAGCGGCGCTCGCCGGCACCCCAGCCGTGCACCTCCTCGGGCCCGGTCATGGAGACCTCGGCGCGGTCGGCGATCGACGCCCCCGACTCCACGACCGCCGAGCGCACCTCGTAGCGGTTGCCCGGGTCGACGACGATCCGGTTCTCGCCCTCGACCAGGTCGAACTCGGTGCAGCTCTCGTAGCGCAGCGGCTTTCCGGTCATCTGGTCGGAGAGCCTGCCGCCGCTGATACGGGTCTCCACCCTCTCCCCGTTGACCCTCAGGGTGGGGCCCAGGCCGCAGGCGGTGGAGGCGTCACCCTCGGGCAGCGGGTCCACCGGGTCGACACCGGGCAGGGTGACGGTGCCGATCTCCAGGGCCTGGCCCTCGGGCCGCTCGAAGGTCAGGCGCAGCGAGTCCGCGCGCAGGGGGGCGAAGCCGACCCGGCCGCTTCCGTCCAGCCAGCCCTCGCGGACGGTGTCGCCGCCCTCCACGGTGACCTTGATGGGCCGTAGGACGCTGTCCGCCCTGGGGAACTCGACCTCCAGGTGGTCGAGGGTGACGGTCTGCCCCAGGTCGATGTCGAGCCAGGGGTTCTTCTCCTCGGGGTCGGGGTACCAGACCGTGCTCTCGTCGTCGTCCAGGGCGCTGCGGCCCATGGCCGCCGGGTGCTGCACCGCGGTGGAGGAGGAGGTGACGTGCGGAAGGGAGCCGGCGCGGTTGGCGGCGTTCTCCGCCTCGCGCGGGTCGGTGAGCACGACCTCGCCCGTCACGCTGTGCGGGTAGGAGGCGGAGTCGGCCGACAGCTCGAAGATGCGGTCCAGCCGGTGGGCGTCCTCTCCCTGCACCTCCAGTTCGGTGTTGCACACCCACACGTGGGAGCCCTCCATGCACCCGGGCGCGGAGCCGCTGGAACCGGTGAACAGCAGGGTCGCGGTGTCGGTGGCGCCGGCCACCCGCAGGGTCCGCGCGGGTTCCGTCCCGGGGACGGAGATCGAGGCGATCCCCACCCTGGTCCCGAAGCGGAACTCCGGCTCCCACGCGAGCTCGTCCACCCGGATCCGCAGGGAGGTGGTGGCGCCCGGCGGGGTCATGAGCTCCTGCGGCTCGTCGGTCAGGGCGACGGGTACCTCGACCTCGCCGGTGTCGGTGGCGACGGTGACGCGCGAGGGCGGCGGGTCGTCGGCGAACTGCTCGAAGGCGACGCTCAGTCCGCTGACGTCCTGGGGCTCCGTGAACTCGACCTCGATCCACTCCCCCAGCGCACCGGTGAAGGCGCTGGAGCGCCAGGAGGTGGTCAGGTCGTCGTCGAGGGCGGCGTGCGGTGCGTGCCCGGGGTCGCGGTAGGCGGCGTTGGCGTCGGCACCGCTCTCCGAGGAGGAGGCCCGCACCGACGCGATGCCGATGTCCTCGGCGTAGGAGACGTAGTTCTCCCAGGCGGGGTCCATGATGTCGGGGGCGGGGACGTCGCGCTCGTACTCCTCGTCCTCGGTGAGGGTGGCCGACACGTTGCGGCGCACGTCGGGGTAGACGACCTCGCGGCGGCGGACGGTGTCGGTGACGACGGTGTCCTCGGCGGCGATGCCCTCCGCGCCCGGGTCGTCGCCCAGCAGCACGGGGCGGTCGTCGGTGATCAGGCCCTGTTCGGCCAGGTGGAGGAGCGACTCGGGTCCACCGGTGACCCGCACGGCCTCATCGGCGGGCACCGTGCCGACCACCGGGGCGGGGTCCTCCAGCTCGTAGACGGTGAGCGACCGGTAGGGCTGGTCGTACCACTGGGAGGCGGACCGGTGGTCCAGGGAACCGACGACGGGCCCGAACTCGGCGGCCTCCGTGATCCCCGGCGAGTTCCGCAGTGCCTGGTGGACGCGGGCGGGCCAGCCGCCGTTGTTGCCGACGCGCTGCAGGTCGTTGCGGACGATCAGGTGGGTGACGCCCATGCGTGCGAGGGTGTCGGCGAGCCCTTCCGAACCGCGTCCCGAGGAGACGCGCTGGTCGATCTCGTGGGTGAGCCGGGAGACGCCGGCCGAGCCCCAGGGGATGATCTGGTGGTTGGTCCAGGCGCCCGACATCAGCGGTTGCAGGGGCTCGTCCAGGGGGCGCCCCCACTGGTACTCACCGCGTCCCGAACCGGGCACGGCCATGGTCATGCCGCGCTCGTCGGAGTGCTTCTCCAGCCATGCGACGGCCTCGTACCAGTGGCCGGGCAGGGAGGCGAACCCGCCGGCGGGGGCGATGCCGACGGTGGCGACGGGGACGAGGGTCACCAGGAAGACGGCCGCGCACGCCGCGGACAGGGAGCGCCGCAGCCGTCCGGAGACGGGCCGCCCCGTGCGATCGGCCCGGTCCCGGGCCACCACCACGGGCAGGTGGGCCAGTCCGAGCACCACGGGCAGGCGGACCAGCGCGTCGAACTTGTGCACGTTGCGGAAGGGAGCGAGGGTCCCGTCCAGCAGTTCGCGCACGGCCGGGGCGAAGGGACCGGTCATGTCGCCGGTGTGGCCCGCGACGAGGATCGCGGTGCCCACGAGCAGCGACGAGACGAGGAAGAGCCGCTCGGGTGTGCGCCGGTTGACCAGCCCCGCCAGGCCGAGCCCGGCGACCAGCGCGGTGGCCGCGATCAGCCACGGGGTGGTCGAGAGCTCCGCGCCCGCGGGCAGGGCCGTGTTGCCCTGGTCGGGCAGGAAGCCCATCCAGTTGGAGGTCCCGCGCAGGGTGTTGACCAGCGAGGTCACGCTCGTCGTGACGGCGGCGTCCTCGGTGTAGGGCATGAACGACCACACGTACCGCGACATGAGGAGCAGCGGCGCGATGTACCAGAAGGAGGCCAGCACGAGGGCGAGCAGCCACCAGGCGAGGAGGCTCCACTTGCGGCGGCCGTGGGCACGGGTGATCAGGTACAGGCCGGGTACGACGAGGACGGCCAGCTCCGAGGCGGCGTTGGTGCCCCCGCAGAACAGGAACGCCAGGCCGGAGAGCATCGCCATCCGCGCGGGCGGATATCCGCGCCGGCTGCCCAGGACCAGCGGGAGCAGGATCCACGGCATGAGCAGCATCGGCTGCAGTTCGGCCGAGTTGTACGACAGCAGCGTCAGCACGCGCGGCGCCAGGGCGTAGGCGACGCCCGCGAGGATGCGGGTGTTGACGGTGCCGATGTCCAGGGCCTGGGCGACCTTGTAGACACCGGTGAAGGCGGCGATGAGCAGCACCGCCATCCACACCCGCTGGACGAGCCAGTCGGGCATGCCGAGCACGTCGAACAGCAGGAAGAAGGGCCCGTTGGGAAAGAAGTACCCGTAGGCCTGGTTCTGGATCTGCCCGAAGTAGGAGGCGTCCCACATGTGCAGGGCGCGCTCCAGGAACCCCTGCGGGTTGGCCGTCAGGTCGAGCTTGGTGTCGCTGACGACGTTGCCGGGGTCGATACTCGCCGCCAGCGCTCCCAGTAGCAGACACACCGCCAGGACCTTGAGCCGCGTCAGCAGCCCCGTGTCCGTCGTACCGCCGGGGGCGGACGGTGCTCTGGAATCCTCCGGTTCGCGCCTGGCGGTGGATTCCGCCGAGTTCACTTTTCCGCTTTCCTGCCTGCTGTCGTGTCCGGGCCGGTGGGGAGGCCGAGCTCGCGGGCGACCAGCCGGGCCATGTCGGCGCCGCTGGCCTCCCAGGTGAAGCGGGACGCCCACGCACGGCAGGCCTGTCTCACGGCCTCGGCCCGGCGGGGGTCGGACAGTTCGTCGAGCGCCCGGGCCACGGTGTCGGCGAGGGTCTCACCCTCGCGCACCAGCCACCCGGTTTCGCCGTCGCGTACCGAATCGCGAAGACCGTCCACATCGTAGGCCACAGTGGGCACTCCGAGACGGGCCGCTTCGACAACGGTCAGACCCCAGCCCTCGAACTCCGAGGCGGTGACGTGCAGGTGGCAGGAGGCCAGGATGCGGTTCTTGTCCTCCTCGGGCAGGAAGCCGTGGAGGCGGACCCGCGCGCCGGTGCCGTCGCGTTCGACCTGCTCGGCGAGGCGCTCGCCCTCGGGGCCGCGGCCGATGACGTGCACCCGCAGGTCGGGGTACTCGTCCCCGAGCACGCGGGCGAGGTCGGCCACCTGCGTGACGCGCTTCTGCACGACGAGGCGGCCGAGGCTGGCCAGGGCGGGGAAGGGGTAGCTCGCCGGAACCGCGGAACCCTCCCGGAGGCTGACCGGTCCGCGTACGCCGCCGTTGTGGATGATCTCGATGGGCGCACGCCAGCCCAGCTTCCTCCGCATGGCCTGCCGGGAGGACTCCGAGACGGTGACGGTGGTGCACCTGCGGTAGACCCACGAGGCCACCACGGACTCGACGAAGCGCCCCAGCCAGGCCACCGGCCGGGGGAAGTAGGCGTTGAACTGCAGGTCGTGGACGTGGTGGACGATACTGACCACGCGGGTGCGGCGGCGCAGCACGAGCCGCGACAGGAACGGGATGCCGTTCATGCAGTCGAAGGCGAGCTGGTACTCGCGGCGCCACAGGGCCAGCCACGCCAGAACGCGCGGATAGACGGTGAATCTGCCGCCCATGCGCCGGATGACGATGCCGTCCTTGGTCTCCACCCGCGCCTGGTGGGGCTCGCGGCTGGTCAGGAAGGTGACGATGGCTCCGAGTTCCGCCAGGTGGCGGCTGATCCGCCAGGCGTACTCCTCCGCGCCCCCGGCGGTGCTCTGCCAGGGGTCGCGCCAGTTGATCATGACCATGCGGATGCCGTCGAGGCGCGGCCCGAGGTCGGCGGGGACCTCCCGCGCCTCGGCCGGGGCCGGGGCGGTCTGTGCCGTGTCGACCGCGGCCGGCCCCGCTGCGGGGCGGGCCTTCTGGAAGACCACACGCTCTCCTTCCGCGGGGGCGCCGGGCGAGGGGCTCGGGGGATCGACACCTCGTGTGCTCGGGGGAACGCACAGGGCAGCGGCGTGCGGAAAGCGCGGGGCGCACGCCGGGCAGGCCCGTCGACCGGACGTCGGTGGGGGTACGGCGGCCGGGACCTGCCCGGTCCGCCGAGGAGGCCGGCGAAGGGACGCCCCGCCAGGGGTGGGACGTCCCCGGGCCTCCACGGGAACGGACAACCGGGCAGCGCCTAGCGGTCACCGTAGTTGTAGAGGGTCTCGTTCACCGGTTCCACGGTCGAGGCGGACTCCGTGAACAGGCCGGTGACCGCGAAGGTCCCCGCACCCGCCAGGGCCACACCGATGACGCAGGCGGCGATTACCTTGATCACTGGTCGATCTCCTTCCGCGTGCCCGCTCCCGCGCTGGAAGCGAAGCGCTGAGGATTGAGGCTAGAACCTGATCTAGCAATAGACCAGAGAATTGCCCCAACTGTAACTAACCCACTGGTAACTTCCAACCCCGGAACGCCGACTTTGTCCGCCTTGATATGGGGGTCCGGGACCTCCAGAAGAGTCAGCCCGGGCCCCTCCACCACCACGGACAGCTCTTCCGAACCCAACCAGAACTGGTTATCGACCGACGCGGAGACCACGACGTACCGCACGCCCAGCCCTCCCAGCGCGGACGCGTCCAGGCGCTCGGGCAACCCGGTCCGGGGATCGGGCCCCACCACCTCGGCCGCCTCCCGGGCCCGGGCGTCCTCGCCCTCCACCACGACCTCGGCACCGTCGGAGGCACCCACCACGAGGTCGTCGTTCCAGAGCGTGCGCCGGTCGAAGAGCTTGGTGGCGGGATCGAGGACCACCGTCGGCTCCCCGCTCCAGTCCACGCCCCGGTAGGCGCTCCACGGCAGCACCAGGACGGCACCGGGGCGCTCGTCCGCCGCCACGGCGGCCTGCGCCCGCAACCACTCCTGCGGGTACTCCGCCGGCGCAAGCGCCCCTGCCGCTCCCCACAGCAGACCGGGCAGCGCCGCCAGCGGCAGCAGGACCAGGCCCGCGCCCGCACCCAGCGAAACCGCCGCCTCCGCCCGCCCCCGCCCGCCCGGGGAGGCGGACGCGTCCCGGGTGAGCCAGTGGGCGGCCGCGCCCAGGCCCAGGGCCTGCACCAGGGCCAGAGGGGCGACGTAGAGCTGGCCGTCGCGCAGCGGGCCGAAACCCGGCCAGGCCGAGATCAACGCCGCCAGCAGGTCCCGGCCCGGCCCGACCGTGCCTGCCAGGGCGATGACCAGACCGAGCACGGCAGCCACCGTCAACCCCGGGCCGAACACCGGACGCTCCCTGCGCAGCACCCACACCCATGCCACCAGGGCTGCCAGACACATCAGCACCCGTACGCCCAGCGGTACCGGATGGGCGTATCCGGCCGGCACCGCGTGGGAGTTCCACACCCCGCCCAGCATCAGGAGCGAGGCCGCCGTCCCGAGCGGCGTGTCCGCCCGGGCCGCGAAGGCCTCCACCCCCGCCGGATCGGTCGCCGCCCCGCTCACCAGCGACGGCAGCAGCCACGGCAGCGACACGAGCACCAGGGCCGACCCGAACAGCCCCGCGCGCACCCACCTGCTCCTGCCGCCCCTGCCGGTCAGAAGGACGGTCGGGCCCGCTGTGAGCGCTGTCAGGACCACCGACGAGAAACCGCCGACCGCCGCCGGCACCAGCGCCCGCAGCAGGCCGGCCGTCCCCGCCACCGGGCGGACGTCCGCGAGCCGGGCCGCGGCCGCCACCGCCCAGGGCAGGCCCGCGTAACCCAGCAGCATCGCCCACTGGCCCAGCAGCAGGCGCTCGGCGACGAACGGGTTCCACACGTACGCAGCGCCGGCGGCGGCCGATGCCAGAAGCATCCCCGCCGAGGGAGCCTTCCGACCCGGGAAGGACGTCCGCGGAACACGCCCCAGGACG
This sequence comes from Nocardiopsis algeriensis, assembly GCF_014203695.1. Taxonomy (GTDB): domain Bacteria; phylum Actinomycetota; class Actinomycetes; order Streptosporangiales; family Streptosporangiaceae; genus Nocardiopsis; species Nocardiopsis algeriensis. The sequence continues at coordinate 209,375 of NZ_JACHJO010000002.1, forward strand.
GACAGCAGCAGGCGGGCCGCCCCCGCGCCGCCCACAGCGAACACCGACAGCAGGGCCAGGGACTGCACGGCGCCACCGGGAAGCACCGCCGACAGGGCGGCCACCACCGCGTCGCTGGGAATCGCACGGGGAAACCCGTCCGCGCCCCGCAGCACCGCCGCGAGCGACAGGTCGGGCACGAACACCATGTCGTAGCGGAGCACGTATCCGCGCCCCAGCGCGGGCCCCAGCGCCAGCACCCCGGCGACCAGCCCCGTGGCCCACGGCACCAGCCGCGGCGCCCACCGGCCCGGCCCACGCTCCCCCACGGCCTCCCGCCCTTCCGCCGTCACCGGTCCGTGAGCGGGAAGCTCGCGGAGTAGCCGCCCTTGACGTAGTCGCGGTAGGAGCGGACGGCGACCTCGTACCGCTCGGGCACCGACACCTCCCAACGGGTTCCCTCGACCGGGCCCACCAGCAGCCATCCCTCGCCCTCGTCCGGGCCGAGCCCGTCTTGCGGCCCGCAGACGGCACCCGCCGGCGGCTCGGGGAGAGCCGGCTCCGGCTCCGGTTCGGGCCGGGGCTCCGGAGAAGGCGTCGGCTCACCCTCCGGCGGGCCGACCGGGGCCGTCGGTTCCCCCGGATCGGGGGAACCGGTGCCGTCGTCGGGCTCCGCCGGCGCTCGGCGGTCGTCGCCCGCCGAGCACTCCAGGGGCCGCACCCACACCTCGTAGTGGGTGGCCTCCCCGACCTCGTCCCACACGAGCGCGACCCCGTCCCCGGCCGACCGCAGCCCTTCAGGACCCGGCGGCGGGTCCCCGTCCCACACCAACCGCAGCGGCTCGGAGGACGCGCCCTCGTCCCGGCCCTTGAACGCGGTCACGGTGAACTCGTACTCGGCACCGCTGAACAGCCCCTCCACCAGCGCGGACCATCCGTCCCCGTCGCGCACGGGCTCCAGGGGCAGCACCGTCTCCTCGTCGGGGTCGGGCTCCACCCGGCGCTGGCTCACCCGGAAGGCGGTGGCCCCCGGCACCCCCGGCCACGAGAGCCGCAGACCGTCCTCGGTCTCCTCCGCCTCCGGCTCGGGTTCCCGCCTCGGTCCCACGTCCACCTCCGGCAGCGGCCGGGGGTAGGGTTCCCCCACCTGGAGGGGACGGGCGAGGGCGTCGGCGAAGGCGGCGGCGATCCGCACCTGGCCGCGCGCGTTCGGGTGGACCCCCTCCCAGTTGTCCCGGACGGGCGAGTAGCCGTCGGCGACCCGGGCGACGACCACCGGCGAGTCCGCGGAGGTCACCTGCTGGGCGAGCTCCACCAGGCCCATGTTGAAACGGGCGATCTCGGTGTTGACCCGCTCGTCGTCACCGGTGCCCTCGGCCTGCGGCAGCTCCCCGACGACGAACCGCGTCTCCCCCTGGACGACACGCACCGTGGAGATGGTCTCCCCGACCCCGTCCAGAGCCAGGTCCGCGTCGCCCCCGTCGAGGATGTCCTCCATCCCGGCGAGCAGCAGAAGGTACTGGGGGCCGTGCTCCGCGGCCACCTGCGCCGTTCCGGTGGACATCTCCTGCGCGGTGAGCCCCCAGAGCGCGGCGTGGTCGGTGTCGAAATCGGGGTCGGCGTAGACGGCGTCGTCCTCCTTCTCCCCCTCCAGCGGGTGCACGCCCTCGCGGGGGCCCACGAGATCGAACTCGACCCCGCTCTCCTCGAGGTGCTTCCACAGGTGGTAGCGCCAGGTGGAGTCGCCGCTGCTGCCCTGGGTCAGCGCGTCACCCACGACCATGATGCGCAGCTCTCCCGGCGGCGGCCCGGGGATCGTCACGGGCTCGTCGACGAGTTCGTCCTCCGCACCGCCGGGACCGCCCGCGCTCACCTGGATGATCAGGAGGGTGGCGGCCATCGCCGCGAGCATGACGCCGAACAGCCCGAACGGTCCGGGCTCGAAACGGGAGGAGCGCGGGCGCGGGCTCCGGTGGCGCCACCGCGCCAGCCCCCGGCCGACGACGCTGCGCGGGGAGAGGTCCTGCCAGGTCAGGTCGCGCAGGGGCGTCAGGGCCCGCGCCGCCCGGGAACGCAGTGCGCGGAGCAGCCGGGCCCTCCGGGGAAGTGCCTCGGGGCAGGGATCGTCCCCGCCTCCGCCCGAGGCAGCGGAGGCGTCGGTCTCGCTCGGGTCCCGCACCGTGCCCCATTCCCCGGTGTCGCAGCGCCGCGACACCGGAACACGTTCTCTGTTTTCAGCTCCGGACCCGCTCTCCACCGCGATCGAGGACGGGAAGAAGCTGGAAAGCTCACACTAGAACTGGTTATATGGAAGCCGTCAACTCCCGCAGGTCCCCCACGGTGGCCGAGCGAACCGCCGTCCACGACGTTAGCGGCACCCGCCCGGCGGCCGCGACCCTCCCCGTCGCCGCCTGCTCCTGAGCCGAAGGGCCTCGCTGTGATCGGACTCCTGGTGGCGCTGCTGTCCGCAGTGGTCTACACGGTCGGCCTGACCGTGGAGCAGCGCGCGCTGCACGGAGCGGAGTCGATCTCCGTCCACCGCCCCCTCCACCTGGCCCGGGTCCTGCTCGGCAACCCCCGCTGGGTGTTCGGCTGCGTCTTCGCCGCGCTCGGCAGCCTGGGGCTGATCGTCTCCCTCGGCCTGGCCCCGGTCTCGGTCGCCCAGCCCGCGTTCGCCGCGGGAGTGGCGTGCACCCTCCTGGTGGCGACCCTCGTCCTGGGCGAGCGCATCACCCGGGGCGAGTACGTCGCACTCGGCGTCATGCCGGTGGCACTGGGCCTGCTCGGTCTGTCCACCGCGGAGGGGGCCGAGACCGGGACCACGGCGAACACGCCGGTGCTGGTCGCCGTCAGCCTCACGACGGTGGTCGCCTGCGTCGGAGTGATGGCCGTCGTCGGCGGCCGCGGCCGGTACGTGTCCGCGGCGGCGATGGGAGCGGCGGCCGGGCTCGCCCAAGGAAGCGCCGGACTGCAGGGCAAGGGCCTGGGCGGCCTGCTCGCCGACCACGGCCTGTGGGCGGCGGTCGCGCCGGCTCTGCTCTCCCCCTACCCCTACCTCTACGCCCTCGGCTGGGCGGTGGGCATCGTCCTCTTCCAGACCTCGCTCCAGCGCTCGCGCGCCTCGATCACGGCCCCGGTCTCCAACGTCGTGGGCAACGTGTTCACGGTCGTGGCCGGCACCCTGCTGTTCGGCGAGCAGCTGCCCGACGACCCGCTCATGCTCGCCCTTCGCGTCGGGGGCTTCGCCCTGACCCTGGTGGTGGTCGTGCTGGTACGGGGCAACGTCGCCAGCGCCGAGGCAGACACCAGCCGCCTGCGGGCCGAGAACGCCGTGGCGGCCGACGCCGACCGGTGATCCCGCGCCCGGAGGGGCGGGACCACCGGTCCGCGGTCAGACCGCGACGGAGACGGCCTCGCGCAGGCCCGGGGCCGCGACGTCGGCCCAGGCGCGCACGACGCCGTCGGGGCGGCCGGACTCGTCGGCGGACAGGATCAGACCGGGCTCGGCGACCCAGGCTCCCAGGTCGGCCAGGAGGACCCGCAGGTCCTCCTCGATGCCGTGGCTGTTGCGCAGGTCCTCGACCACGGCGAGGGGCACCGCGACGGTGTGGCCGAGGCCCAGTTCGGGCAGCCGGTCGAGGAAGACCTTGAGCAGGCCGGTGTAGGTTCCGTGCACCTGCGGGGAGGCCACCAGCAGGATGTCGCTGCGAAGGACCTGCTCCAGCGCACCGTCGACGGCGGCGGAGGACTCCGAGAGCAGGTCGGGGCCGAGGTCGGCGAGGTCGACGACCTCGGGCTGCGCGGAGACACCGGCGCGGAGGGAGATCTCGGCGGCGGCGCGGAGGGCGGCGGAGTGCACGGAGGAACGGGGTCGGGGGGCGGCGACGAGCACGGTGAAGCGGGTCATGCGAGAACTCCTGGGTTCTGTCGGAGCAACCGGGATCGACCGGAGGAGGCATCGGAGCGGTGATCGGATCGGTGACACCGGGGAGGACCGTCGTTCCTCTCACCGACACGGCCGGCGGACATCGCCGTCGGCGCACAGGTGCCGGGTCTGGCAGGGGTGTCCTCGGGCCGTTCATCGGCCCGGAACCCAGAACTGGGGAAGAGAGCGTCCGGTGTCTGCGGAAGACGGGGCACGGGGCACACCCGTGGCGCGGGGTTCTGGCCCCGCAAGGCGCTAGCTACGACAGAGCGCGCTCGCCTGCTGTCGGAGATCGACGTGCAGGCGCTGGACAAGCAGCTCACCGGCGGACATGCCCCCATCATGCGGCGCCGCGCCTCTGTCGTCAATGCGTGTCGGCGGACCCCGTGGAATCCGTGCCTCCGCGGCCCGGTCGGTCCATTTCCTGGACAGGCGTCCCACGGGGCGGGATATGCCCAGCTCCACAGGGGTTGCACGAGGAGAGGAAGGATGCCGCACCCCCTTTCCGCGACTGCGCGAACACCTGTGTAATTTGTGACACACCGAACCCTTCGCGCAGGTTGACGACGAGAGAGAGCCCAGAGCATGGTCGACGTTCCCGCCACACTCACCGGAGCCCGGGTCGTGACACCCGGCGGCGTCCACGAGGGCTGGCTGCGGATCGAGGAGGGCCGGGTGGCCGCGCTCGGCAGCGGAGCGCCCCCGGAGGGGGGCACCGTGCACGACGTGGGCGGCGCCTGGGTGGCGCCCGGGCTGGTCGACACGCACGTCCACGGCGGTGCGGGGCACGCCTTCACCGAGGCCGACCCCGAAGGCGCGCTGAAGACGGTGCGCTTCAACCGCTCCCGGGGCGTGACGTCCCTGGTGGGCGGCCTGGTGGCGGCCTCGCCCGAGGACACGGTGCGCCAGGTGTCGGCGCTGGCGGAGCTGTGCGAGGCGGGCGAGCTCGCCGGCATCTATCTGGAGGGCCCCTTCATCGCCCGCGCCCGCTGCGGAGCCCACGACCCCGGCCTCCTGCGGGACCCCGACACCGCCGAGTTCGACGCCTGGCTCGAGGCGGGCCGCGGACACGTCCGCATGATCACCGTGGCCCCCGAGCTGCCGGGTGCGCTCGACCTCATCCGGGCGGCATCCTCCTCGGGTGTGACGGCCGCCGTGGGGCACACGGAGGCCACCTACGAGCAGACCCTGGCCGCGGTGGAGGCGGGTGCGACGGTGGCCACGCACCTGTACAACGCGATGCGGCCGCTGGGCCACCGCGACCCCGGCCCGATCGCCGCCCTGCTCGGCGACGAGAGGGTGACGGTCGAGCTGATCCTGGACAACGTGCACGTCCACCCGGGCGCGGCAGGGCTGGTGTTCGCGGCCGCGGGCGCCGAACGGGTGTCCCTGGTGACCGACGCGATGGCGGCGACGGGGCTGGGCGACGGCGAGTACACGTTGGGCGCCCTGCGGGTCCGCGTGAGCGAGGGGCGGGCGCGCCTGGTGGAGACCGGGGCGATCGCCTCCAGCACGATCGTGCTCCCGCAGGCCGTGCGCAACGCGGTCGCACTGGGGGTGTCCGCGCCCGAGGCGCTGCGGTCGGCCTCGTCCGTGCCTGCGAAGGCGCTCGGCCTGGCCGGAGCGGGCCGGATCGAGGCGGGGGCGCCTGCCGACCTCGTCGTCCTCGGCGAGGACCTGTCGGTCACGGACGTGTTCCACCGGGGCCTGCGGATTTCCGGCGGCGTGTCGTAGCAACGATACGTAGTAGTAACATAACCTTGCGCGAGAATGGCATCAGGGCATCGAGGAGAGCCTTAGCTCGACACGAAAGGATCTGAGCCATGGCCCAGTCAGGAAACGAGCAGCAGCCGACCCACGTGCCCTCCGAGGAACACGGACACCTCGGCCTGCTCGCCAGTGAACTGTCCCGCTACGACGTCCGCGCCGACCTGGTGGAGGACGAAGGGCCCTGCCTGAGGGTGCGCAACCCGGCGTCCGCCTGCGCGGTCGAGGAAGTGGTCTGCGAGCGCAGGGAACACGACTACGCGTTCCTCGCCTCGTTCGGGGTCCACCTGGGCAGCAGTGTCAGTCTCGGCGTGACGGCCCACAAGGTCGCCTGGCTCGTGGGGGCGACCGAGGAGTGACCCGTGGAAGTCGGCGGGGGCGGTGCCGGGTCGGCACCGCCCTTGCCGTCTCTGCCCCGAGCTTGACGTCGTAGATCAGGAAATGTCGGATTTGTTCCTGTTGCGTCGGGCCGTCCCCAGGCGGACGCCCAGCCACAGGACACCGAGGGCGACCACCGCCCCGACCACGGCTCCGACCGCGAATCCGGCCCATTCGTCCGCTCCCCCGCCTCCGGTGGCCATCCGGTGGATCGAGCTGCCGACCCCGACCAGCGCGACCGCGAGGCAGAGGACGACGGCCACCAGCCCCCTGGCTCCGAAGAAGTACCGGCGGCGGGGCGCGGGCGGGGCCTCGATCTCCGCCTCGGGACCGGCCGTGGCCGAGCCGGGGCGCTTGAAGTAGGCCAGGACCGACCAGTGCCCGCAGGGTTCCCATCCCTCGGGCGCCAGCCGCCGGGCCAGGCGCTCGCGGTCGGCGCGGCCGGCGCACATCTCCTGGCGGTAGGCCCAGACCTGGGGCCGCTCGGGATCGCGGCGGCTGACGAAGCGGCCCAGCCGGTCGACCCTCTCGACCTCCCAGCCCTGCCTCCCCATCTCGTCGAGGCGGGCCGGCCCTTCGAAGGCGTCGGCGGTCCACACCAGGGTCTCGGGGTCGTCGCCCTCCTCCTCCCCGGCGGGTCGGGTGAGTTCGGCGGCGAAGCGGTCCACCGGGCCGAACTCCTCCTCCGGGTCGGTACCGCTCTCTGCCGTGTACGAGAGGAGCTCGTCCAGCAACCGGCGCGAGCGCTCGCCGTCGACGCCGAGTTCCGCCAGCCGGCCGGCCAGTGCGGTGAAGTAGCCGCTCATGTGTTTCCTCCCGCGCCGAGCGCCGAGCGCACGGCCTCGTCGAACTCCGTCCATGCCGCGGCCTGCTCGGCCAGGAACGCGCGGCCCTCGTCCGTGATCCGGTAGTAGCGGCGGCCGGGCCCCCGCTCCGCGGCGCGGTACTCGGCGTCCACCAGGCCGGCCTCCTCCAGCCGGTTGAGCACCGGGTAGAGCGTGCCGCCCTTGATCGTGCCGAACCCCGCCTCGTCCAACCTCTTGGCGATCGCGTACCCGTAGCTCTCGCCCTCGGCGAGCCCGGCCAGCACCAGGAGGTCGAGCACCCCCTTGAGCCAGCTCGCACGCCGGTCCGTGCGCGCTTTCCCCTTCATCGGGCACCAGCTCCGACGACCTCGCGCTCTTCCTGGCCCGGCTCCCGCGCGGCCTCCGGACGGGGGGTGATCAGGAGCGCCCGCAGGTCGATCAGGATGTGCATGACGATCGGCACGAGCAGGCTTCCGGTGCTCAGGTACAGGCTCGTGAGGGCGAGGCCCACGAGGGTGACCAGGAGCATCCCGCGGAGGCCCTGGTAGAGGTGGGCGAAGGAGAAGACCGCCAGGCTGACCGCCGCGGCCGCCCACAGCTCCAGGCCGAGGGAGACTCCGACGGCGATGAACAGACCGCGGAAGACGATCTCCTCGCACACGCCGGCGGTGACCGAGAGGCCGACCGCCGCCCACCTCTCGCGGGGGGTGCGCGGCAGCATCGCGGAGACCGCTGCCTGGCCGGGGGCCAGGGAGTTCGGGGTGAACTTGTACAGAACCGCTCCGGCCGCGGCGGCCCCGACGAGCATGCCGGCCAGGGTTCCCCAGCTGGTCCCCGCCAGGCCGAGGCCGAGGTCGGCCGGGGCCACCCCGGGCGAGATCAGCACGGACAGCAGCGCGATCCCCGCCAGCGGCCACCAGACCGCCATTCCCTGACCGTAGAACCGCACCAGCGCCCGGGGGTCGCTCTCGCGCCTGCGCTCCAGGGCCGCGTAGGCCCGCTTGCCCCACCAGGGCTCCACCGCCAGCACGTACAGCGCGACGAGCGCCGCCAGGCCCAATCCGAGGGAGGAGAACTCCACCAGAACCACCTCTTCCGTGTGTCTACCTAGACGATAGAGCTACCTAGTTAGCATCGCAACCTATATAGGAACATTGATTGCCGAGAGGTCCACATGAAGAAGGGCCCGCGCGGAGAGTCTCCGCGCGGGCCCGGGCCCGGCCGCACCTCAGCGCATCAGCACGCCGTTGCCGTGCAGCATGGCCAGGGCGGCGCGGATGGCCTCGGGGGTGGTGTCGAAGACGCAGCCCTCCTCCCGCAGGCTCGCCAGGGTGCCCAGCGACTCCAGCGGCCGCAGCTGGCCCGATTCGATACCCGAGACCATGACGGTGACGCCCCGGGCCCGGAGCCGCTCGACGACGTCCCCCAGCACCTGGGCCCCGGTCGCGTCGACCGTACTGACCCTGGCCATGCGCAGGATCACCACCTGGACGTCGGAGACCTCGCTGAGCTCCAGCAGGAACCGGTGGGCCGCGGCGAAGAACAGCGGACCGTCGAGCCGGTAGGCGACGATGTGCTCGGACAGGAGCTTCTGCTCCTCGGCGGTGTAGTCACCCGGCGGCAGGTGCTCGGCCAGCTCCTCCCGGTCGAGCCGGGCGTTGCGCGCCAGCGACACCAGGGCCAGGGCTCCGGCCACGAGCATGCCCACCAGGACCGCCGCGACCAGGTCCACCGCCAGGGTGGCCACAGCGGTGAGCACCAGGACGAACCCGTCGGCGCGGGTGGCGCGCACCATGGCGCGCACCGATCCGACCTCGACCATGCGCACGGCCGTGGCCAGCAGCACCCCGGCCAGGGCCGCCAGGGGGATGCGCTCGACCAGGGGCGCGGCCGCGAGGACGATTCCGGCCAGGACCAGGGCGTGGGTGAGGGCGGCCAGCCGGGAGCTGGCCCCCGAGCGCACGTTGACCGCGGTGCGCGCGATGGCGGCGGTCGCGGGAACACCGCCGAACAGCGGGGCGGCGATGTTGGCCAGCCCCTGTCCGAACAGCTCGCGGTCGGGGTCGTGGCGCTGGTTGACGCTCATGCCGTCGGCGACCGTGGCCGACAGCAGGGACTCCAGCGCGGACAGCGCCGCCACCGCGGCGGCCGGCCCCAGGAGCACCGCCAGCTGGGAGAGGTCGAGGAAGCCGAGCGAGGGGGCGGGCAGCCCCGACGGCAGGTCACCGATGCTCTCGGCCTCCAGCGGGGTCGCCTCCACGATCAGCGTGGCCGCCGCCACCGCCAGCAGGGAGAAGGGGAGGGTGGGCCGCAGGCGCGCACCCAGCAGCATCACCCCGGCGGTGCCCGCCGCGAGCGCCACCGCCGTCCACTGCGGGTCCGCGGCGAAGTCGCGCACCGCCTCCCAGGCGACCAGCACGACCTTCTCCCCCTCGGGAACGGGGACCCCGAGAGCGGCGGGGACCTGCTGCAGGGCGATGACACCGGCGATGCCGAGGGTGAATCCCTCCACGACCGACGCGGGGATGTAGCGGACGTAGCGGCCCGCGCGCAGCAGTGCGAGCAGCACCAGCATCGCGCCCGCCATGAGGCCGACGGTGAGCACGCCCGAGGGCCCGTACTGGGCGACGATGGGCACCAGCACCACCGTCATCGCACCGGTGGGTCCCGACACCTGGAGGTTGGAGCCGCCGAAGAAGGCGGCCAGGGCGCCGGCGACGATCGCGGTCACCAGGCCCGCCTGGGCGCCCATCCCCGAGGAGATGCCGAACCCCAGGGCGAGGGGCAGCGCCACGACGGCGACGGTCACCCCCGCGAGCAGGTTGCGCCCGGGCGCCACGCGCATGCGGGCCAGGTCCGCCCATGCCGGCAGCAGCCCGGTGACGCGGGCGAGTGCCGCACGCGCCGTCTCCCCGCGGCTCACGATTCCTCCTCCCGGGAGCCGCGCAGCTCGGCCAGCAGCTCACCCTGGTCCGCGAGCATGTCGGTGAGGATGGCCCGAGCCGCACGCAGCAGTTCCACCACCTGCGGCGTGCTCAACCGGTAGAGCACCTCACCGCCCTCGCGCTGCGACATCACCAGCCCGGTACGGCGCAGGACGGCCAGCTGCTGGGACAGGTTGGAGGCCTCCACGCCGATGTCGGCGAGCAGTTCGCGCACGGGCCGGGGGCCGTCCTGGAGCAGCTCCAGGACCCGGATGCGAACGGGGTGACCCAGGGTGCGGAAGAAGTCCGCCTTCGCCTGGTAGAGCGGCACCGGCACGTCAGGACCTTTTCTCTCGGATCGGGGGCTTGTGCACCATGATGTACAGACTTGAAGAATACTTCAACTCCGAAAGTACGAACATGGGCAAGGTCACGCCCTCGGTGCACACGGCAACGCCCCCGCCGACAGACGTCGGCGGGGGCGGAAACACGGGGTCCGGGGGCCGCCCCGGCAAAGAAGAACGGGACGACCCGGCGAGCAAGCGCGGCTTGCGAGCAGGACCGTCCCGTGGACGATGCGGGGGCCCGGGGGTCGCCCCCCGGACAGAAACAACGAGACGACCCGGCGAGCAAGCGCAGCTTGCGAGCAGGGTCGTCCCGTGGACGATGCGGGGGTCCGGGGGTCGCCCCCCGGACAGAAACAACGAGACGACCCGGCGAGGCGGCAAAAGCCGTCGAGCAGGGTCGTCTCGTCGACGAAGCGGGGGCCCGGGGGTCGCCCCCCGGACAGAAACAACGAGACGACCCGGCGAGCAAGCATGGCTTGCGAGCAGGGTCGTCTTGTTGACGAGTGGAGGTGGCGGGAATCGAACCCGCGTCCTTCGATGCCGGGCCAGAGCTTCTCCGGGTGCAGTCTGTGGTGTCGTTCTGCTCGGCCCCAGCGCTTGCACAGACACATCGCTGACGGGCCCAGCCACGAAAATGTCCCGCTCAGGCCCCGTGGCCTGATCTGAGCGGTGAGTCATCTGGCTGATGCCGGATCCCGAGCCGATGACGAGCCCGGGCCGACAGAGACGCTATCGCTTAGGCAGCGAGAGCGAACTCAGTGCGCTTGGAATTGGCACTTGTGTTTAGCGCGAATGCAGGATTAACGAGGTCACAAACGCAACCCTCGACCCGCTTCCCCTGGAACGACTACCGAAGTCGAAACCGATCACCCCCTGTGAAGTTGTCAAGGCCGTTCCCGGACTCGGCCGGAAGGGCCCGCAACGAGTGGCGAACCGCTCGTGTGTTCGTCACTCTACCTGGTCAACAGAGCGGGGGCCAAGCTGATTCCCGCCCCTGAAAATTTCTTCCGACAGCTCTTCCCGACAGGGAGAAACCCCCGCGGGGCGGACTCCAGAGCGGTCGACGCATCACCCGCGGGGGCCGGTCGGCAGGGTCGGACCGACCGTTGGGAACCGGCAGGATCTCCCCCGAGATGAGGTCCTGCCTCTCTCACACTGGCCCGCTACCCCCTGTTGCGGGACCAGCTCACCCCCAAAGACGCGAACGGCCCTCCGGAAGGTTGCCCGGAGAGCCGTTCCTTGTCCCTTTAGGGACAGTTCGGGAAGTTTCGTTTACCAGCCGGGCGCGCCGCCACCGGTGAGGTCGGCCTCGGCGAGCGAGGTCTCCTCGCCGAGCGGGGCCTGCCACGTCTCCGCTCCGGCCTCGGTCGTCTCGGGCACCCCGTTGGCCATGCCGCCGAGGAAGGCCTGGGCCGTGTTCACCGCGTGCTGCTGCACCAGCGTCACGCTGGGGTCCACCTCGGCGACGACCGCGAAGGCGACTCCGCCCTGGTAGCCGACGAACCAGTGGAGCGAGGTGTCGTCCTGCTCCACCCGGGCGGCCTGGCCGTGCAGCTCTTCCTCTCCGCCGGCGGTGAGAAGCATCGGCATGCGCTCGACCACCGCGTCGCGCAGCCCCTGCCGCACCGGGGCCAGATGGGCCTCGTCGAAGGAGGTGCCCTCGGACCCCTCACCGACCAGGAAGGGCTCGTGCCAGGCCCCGTCGGCGACGGCCGCGGCGGCCAGCGCCATCGCCAGCGGGCTCACACGCACGCCCTCCTCACCGACCATCGCGGCGGCCACGGCCGCCTCGTCCGCGGCAACCTCGACGGTCCCCGAGTCCGACGGGACGGACAGCTGCCACTCCTGGCCGATGCCCAGGCGCTCCGCGGTCCCGGCGAGCGCCTCGGCACCGACCTCGGTGCCCAGCTCCGCGAAACCGACACTGCAGCTGAACGCGATGTTGCGGGCGATGTCCGGCTCCCCGGACAGGAACCCGCCGCTCGGGTTGGTGAAGGTCCGGTCGCCCACCTGGGTCTGCTGGTCGCAGGGCACCGGGTCGGAGGCGGTCACCGCACCCGACTCCAGTGCCGCCAGCGCAGCCACGGGGGTGAAGGCCGTACCCGGCGCGAAGGAGCCCGCGAGCGCCGCGTCGTCGGCCGCGCCCTCACCGCCGGCGGCTGCCAGGATCCCGCCGGTGGCCGTGTCCACGGCCACCAGGTAGCCGTTGCCCGGCAGGGAGCTCAGTGCGTGCTCGGCGGCCCTCTGGACGTCCAGGTCGAGGGTGGTCTCGACGACCCCGCTGCGCTCGCCCTCCCAGTCCTCCAGGACGTCCGTCACCTGGCCCCCGGAGTCCAGGGTGACGACCTGCGTGGTCGCCGAACCGGCCAGCTCGTGCTGGTAGATGTTCTGCAGACCGCTCAGACCCACCGTGTCGCCGGCCTGGTAGGGCCCCGGGACGCGGGAGGAGACCCGGTGTTCGGCGGTGCCCGCGACCTCGCCGACGAGGAAGGGCGCCGCCGTGGGCGTCATGTTGATCTCCATCTCCTCGACGTCGACGCCGGGGATGCGGCCCGCCTCGTCGAGCAGCGACGGGTCCACGTCGCGCATGAGGACGAGCGGCTGGAACTGCTCGGGCGGCGCGGAGCGCACCCGGTTCAGCAGGGGTCCGGGGTCCTCGTCGAGAAGCTCGGCGAGCTGGGTGACGCCCGCCTCCTTGTCCTCCATCTCGGCGGGGACGACGCCGAAGGCGGTGACGCGGTCGGCGGAGACCAGGGGTCGGCCGGACCGGTCGAGGATCTGGCCGCGCTCCTGGATCTCGTAGCTGACCGCCAGCCTCTCCTCGTCGCTGAGTTCGGGGTGCAGGACACTGGGCGACCAGGCGATCCGCCAGCCGTCGGCGCCCCACGCCAGGGACATCCGGCCGGTGTACTCCCAGGTGGGGTCGCCGATGCCGAGGTCGGCCTGCACGTCGAACTCCGCGGAGGCGCTGTCCCCCTCCTGGGAGACCGGCCCCATCCCGAAGCGCAGGGACGCGAGGTCGAGCTGCTCGCTCATGTCCTTGAGGGCCCGCTCCACCTCCTCGGGGGATCCGTCGGTGTAGGTGGCGGCCTGTGCGAGGTCGCCGTCCTGCCAGGCGAGCAGGAAGGACCTGACCGCCACCTCCGGGCTGGGGTTCGGCGTGCACGCGGCCAGGGTGGCGGCGAGGAGCAGGCCGCTGCCGGCGGCCGTGAACCGGCCGAGGGGACGGGGGGACACCGTGTGTGTTCCTTTCGGGCGCCTTATCGGTTTCGGTGGCGCAAGGCACGTTCCATGTCGCGCTTGGCCTCACGCTCGGCGATGTCGTGGCGCTTGTCGTACTCGCGCTTGCCGCGGGCCAGAGCGATCTCGACCTTGGCCCGACCGTCGCTGAAGTACAGCGACAGCGGGACCAGCGTGTATCCCGGTTCACGGGTCTTGCCGATGAGCCGGGAGATCTGCCCGCGGTGCAGCAGTAGCTTACGCGATCTCCGGGCTGCGTGGTTTGTCCAGGTCCCCTGGAGGTACTCCGGGATGTACACGTTCTCCAGCCACACCTCGCCGTCGCTGATGTGGGCGAACCCGTCCACGAGGGATGCCTTGCCCTGCCTGAGCGACTTCACCTCGGTACCGGTGAGGACGAGACCGGCCTCGTAGGTCTCGTCGATGTGGTAGTCGTGCCGGGCACGCCGGTTCTGAGCGATGAGCTTGCGCCCGGTTTCCCGCGCCACAGAGATGTCCCTTCAATACGTCCGGGGGGCACGAGGCCCCCCGGGTGGTCGTTGTCCCGCTCCTGGCGGCCCCGCGTCAGATCTTCAGGTACCTGCGCAGGGTGAGGAACGAGGTGATGGTGCACAGCAGCACACCGAGGATGAGCGAGACGCCGATGACGTAGAACAGCGCCCCGGTGCTGAGGGCGATGTCGAACTGGAACCAGTCCTCGATCTGACCGAGCAGCGTGAACCGGGTGGCGACGATGAAGCCCGAGGCGATGAGACCGCCGATGAGGCCGGCGATCGCACCCTCGAGGAGGAACGGCAGCTGGATGTAGAAGTTCGACGCACCCACCAGGCGCATGATGCCGGTCTCGCGGCGGCGGCTGTAGGCCGACAGGCGGATGGTGTTGCCGATCAGCAGAGCGGCCGCGGCCAGCTGGAAGCCCGCGACCACCAGGGCGGCCCACTTGAGGCCGTCGAGGAGTCCGAAGAACTGCTCGAGGACCTGCTGGTCGTTGGAGACGGTGTCGACGCCCGGGGCGCCCTCGACCTCCGCGCGCACCGTGTCGTAGAACTCCGGGTTGGTGAGCTGCACCCGGTAGTTGTCGGGGATGTCGCCCTCCTGGGCGGCGGCGGCAAGGGCCTCGTTGGAGGAACCCAGGCGCTCCTGGAAGTCCTGCCAGGCCTCCGCGGCCGTCAGGTAGCGGAAGTCCTCCACCTGGGACAGACCCTCCAGGCGGCCTTCCAGAGCCTGGCGGTCCTCATCGGTCGCGGGCCCGTTCTCCTGGCACGTCTGCGTCGGCGAGATGTCGTTGCACATGTAGATGGTGAGCGTGATCCGCTCGTCCCAGTAGTTGCGCATCTCGGACACCTGCTGGTTGACCAGCAGACCCGCACCGAAGAGAGCGAGGGAAATGGCGACCGTCGTGATGACCGCAATGGTCATCGTCAGGTTTCGGCGCAGGCCGATCCACGTCTCGGAGAGAACGAATTGTGCTCGCATGATCTGTTAAAGGTCCATCCTTGGGAGCTTCGCCGCGCCGGTCCTCGCAGCGGTATGGGCCGCCCGGCGCCGGGCGTGCCGAAGGTCAGTACGCCTGGCCGTAGACTCCGCGCATCTGGTCGCGCACCACAATGCCCTCTTCGAGCTCGATGACGCGCTTCCGCATCGAGTCGACGATGGCGGCGTCGTGGGTCGCCATGACGACGGTGGTACCCGTGCGGTTGATTCGGTCCAGGACCTTCATGATGCCGATGGAGGTCGCCGGGTCGATGTTGCCGGTGGGCTCGTCGGCCAGCAGGATCTGCGGGCGGTTCACGAAGGCCCGGGCGATCGCGACGCGCTGCTGCTCACCGCCGGAGAGCTCACCGGGCATCCGGCCGGCCTTGCCCTCCAGGCCGACGAGCTCGACGACCTCGGGCACGACCTTGCGGATGAAGCGGCGGGGCTTGCCGATGACCTCCAGCGCGAAGGCGACGTTCTCGAAGACATTCTTGTTCGGCAGCAGCCGGAAGTCCTGGAAGACGCAGCCGATGCGGCGGCGCAGGTGCGGGACCTTCCAGTTGGACAGGCGCGCGAGGTCCTTGCCCGCCACGTGCACGCGGCCCTTGTCGGGCTTCTCCTCCTTGAGCACCAAACGGAGGAAGGTCGACTTTCCCGAGCCGGACGGGCCGACCAGGAAGACGAACTCGCCCTTGTCTACGTCAATGGAAACGCCGTCGAGCGCGGGGCGCTTCTGGGTCGGATAGACCTTGGTGACGTTGTCGAAGTGGATCACAGGCGCATCACAAGGTTCTCGAAGGTATGGGCACCCGACAGGGAGAGGGCTCCGCGCGGGATCGTACCGGCCGTACGGCCAACCGACAGTGTAGAGGGATAAGCGGCCCGGATTGTCCAGGTCTCATCTCATCGGGAGATTCAGGGCACCGTCGGACAACAGCCATGAGCATATCGGAGGTGTCAACCGATGATAACGTTCACATATAGTAGTTTCGGTAAAACTGCGGAGTCGCAAGCATCACCTTTGGGACACGGGACTCCCCCTCGACCCCGGTTTCTCACAACTGGCACCACCTCTGTCACAGAGGGTGCCCCCACCCGGGGGTGAGGGCACCTGGAAGGCGGATATTACAGGGCCCCGGTCCTTTTCCCTCAGTTCTCGTCGGCGCGTTCGCGGCTGCGCATCCAGCGGATCTCGGCGTCGATGAACTCGTCGATCTCCCCGTCCAGCACCGCGGCGGTGTTGCCCGTCTCGGCCCCGGTCCGCACGTCCTTGACGCTCTGGTAGGGGTGCAGCACGTAGTTGCGCATCTGGGTGCCCCAGCTGCTCACCGAGTCACCGCGGATCTCGTCGAGCTCGGCCTGCTCCTCCTCGCGCTTGCGCGCCAGCAGCTTGGCCTGGAGCATCGACATCGCGGTCGCCTTGTTCTGCAGCTGCGAGCGCTCGTTCTGGCAGGACACCACGATGCCCGTGGGCAGGTGGGTGATGCGCACGGCCGAGTCGGTGGTGTTGACGCCCTGGCCACCCGGTCCGGAGGAGCGGTAGACGTCGACGCGCAGCTCGGACTCGTCGATGTCGATGTGGTCGCTCTGCTCCACCATCGGGACGACGTCCACACCGGCGAAGGAGGTCTGGCGCCGGTTCTGGTTGTCGAACGGCGAGATGCGCACCAGGCGGTGGGTGCCGTGCTCCCCGCGCAGGGTGCCGTAGGCGAAGGGTGCCTTGACCGCGAACGAGGTGGACTTGATGCCGGCCTCCTCCGCGTAGGAGGTCTCGTAGACCTCCGTGGGGTAGCCGTTGCGCTCGGCCCAGCGCAGGTACATGCGCTGGAGCATCTGCGCCCAGTCCGCGGCGTCGACACCGCCGGCCTGGGAGTTGATGGTGACGATGGCCTCACGCTCGTCGTGGGGTCCGTTGAGGAGGGTGCGCACCTCCAGCTCGCCGACCTCCTTGCGGAGCTGTTCGAGCTCGCGGTCCGCCTCGTCCCGGGTGTCGGGGTCGTCCTCGACCTCGGCCAGCTCGTAGAGCACCGCCAGGTCCTCCAGGCGCTGCCCGATACCGGTGACCTTGTTGACGACGGACTCCAGACCCGAGAGCCTGCGCGTCACCTTCTGCGCGTTGTCCTGGTCCGCCCAGAGCTCGGGATCGGCGGACTGCTCGCGCAGTTCGGCGATCTGGGTCTGCATCGCCTCCAGGTCCAACACGGCGGTGACGCTCTCCAGCGTCCCCGCGAGGTCCTTGATCTTCTCAGCTGGGTCCAGTTCTGCCACGCGATCAGTCTAGGGCGTGTTCGGTGGGTGCCGCCCGTCGCGAGCGGTGTCCCGGTGCGTCCTCCTCGGGCCGGAAGGGGGCAGGACGCTCCCCACCGGATCCGCCCGCCCGGAAGAGCCGCGGGAACGCGGAAGGGGTCCGCCGCTCGAGCGGCGGACCCCTCCCTCCGCGTGCTATCCGACCAGGGAGCGGAAGGAGCGCACGGCCACCGCCAGCGTGGCCACGTCGAAGCGCTCGTGCTCCTGGATCTCCCACAGGGTGATGCCGGCCCGGTCGACCGTCTCGCGGTTGTCCTCCATCCAGGACTCGATCAGGGCCCCGGTCGGCTCACCCGCCTCTCCGGACTCCAGGACCCGGCCGGTGAGGTCGGCGTGCGCCGCGTACAGGTCGTCGCGCAGGGCGCCCCGCGCCATGGTCCCCCAGCGGTCGTCGCGCGGCAGCTCGACGATCCGCTCGCGCCACCAGCTGATGTTGAGCCGGTCGGCCAGGGCGAAGTACAGCTCGGCGACCCGCTCGACCGGCTGCCCGGTGCGGTGTGCGATCTCCACCAGGTCCAGCGTGGAGTAGGCCGGCACCATGGCCGCGACCTTCTCCGCCAGCTCGACCGGCACGCCCGTCGAGACGTAGCGGTCGCGGCGCTCGGCGAACGCCTCCCGGTCACGACCGCGCAGGAGCCCCTCCAGGCGGGGCATGATCCCGTCCACCTCCGCGAAGAATCCGATCTCGCTGCGGATGTCGAACGGGAAGGAGCGGTTGCGCAGCAGCCACCGGGTGGCGCGCTCGGCGAGCTTGCGGGTCTCCAGCAGCAGTGTCAGCTGGACGTCCACGGGGATCCGGTGCTCGAGCTCCTCCACCTGTTCCCAGAGCCGGCGGAGGTTGAGCACGTCCTGGGCCACCAGGTAGGCGCGGGTGATGTCCGCGGCGCTGGAGCCCAGCTCCTCGTTGAGGCGGAAGGCCATGGTCAGTCCGGAGCGGTTGACCATCTGGTTGACCACCTGGTTGACGATGATCTCGCGCCGCAGCGGGTGGGTGGCCACCGCCTCGGCGAAGCGCTCCGTGCGCAGCGGCTCCGGGAAGTACTCCACGAGGGCGTCGGCCAGGTAGGGGTCGTCGGCCAGACCGGTGACGGCGACCTCCTCCTTGAGGCTGATCTTGGTGTACGACAGCAGCGTCGCGAACTCGGGTCCGGTCAGGCCCAGGCCCGCGGCCCGCCGCTCGGCGACGGTCTTGTCGGAGGGCAGGTCCTCCAGCTTGCGCTTGAGGACCTTGGTGCGCTCCAGGTGCCGCATGTAGCGGGCGTGGACGTGCAGCATCTGGGAGGCCTGCTTGCGCGCGGTGGCCAGCACCGTGTTCTGCGCGTAGTTGTTGTCCAGGACCAGCCCGGCGACCTCCTCGGTCATGCCGATGAAGAGCTTGTCGCGCTCCTCCCGCTCCAGGTCGCCCTCCCGCACCTCGCGGTCGAGCATGATCTTGATGTTGACCTCGTGGTCGGAGGTGTCCACACCGGCCGAGTTGTCGATGAAGTCGGTGTTGACGCGGCCGCCCGCACGGGCGAACTCGATCCGGGCCGGCTGGGTCATGCCCAGGTTGCCGCCCTCTCCGACGACCTTGGCCCGGAGGGCGGAGCCGTCGACGCGGAGCGTGTCGTTGGCCTTGTCGCCGACCTCCGCGTGGGACTGGGTGCTCGCCTTGACGTAGGTGCCGATGCCGCCGTTCCACAGCAGGTCGACCGGGGCGGTGAGCACGCGCTGGATGAGCTCGTCGGGCGAGAGCGCGGTGACGTCCTCCTCGATGCCCAGGACCTCGCGCACCTGCGGGGTGAGGGGCACCGACTTGGCGGTGCGCGGGTGGACGCCGCCGCCCTCGGAGATCAGGGAGGCGTCGTAGTCGGCCCAGCTGCTGCGGGGCAGGTCGAACAGCCGCTTGCGCTCGTTCCAGGAGACCTCGGGGTCGGGGTCGGGGTCGAGGAACACGTGGCGGTGGTCGAAGGCGGCCACGAGCCGGATCTTCCGACTCAGCAGCATGCCGTTGCCGAACACGTCGCCGGACATGTCGCCGATGCCGACCGCGGTGAAGGGCTCCTCCTGGACGTTGACGCCCATCTCCCGGAAGTGGTACTTGACCGACTCCCACGCGCCGCGGGCGGTGATGCCCATGGCCTTGTGGTCGTAGCCGACCGAGCCGCCGGAGGCGAAGGCGTCGCCGAGCCAGAAGCCGCGCTCCTGGGCGATGCCGTTGGCCGTGTCGGAGAACGTCGCGGTGCCCTTGTCCGCCGCGACCACCAGGTAGGAGTCGTCGCCGTCGTGCAGGACGGTGCGCTCGGGGTGGACGGTGCGGCCCTCGACGAGGTTGTCGGTGACGTCGAGCAGCCCGCTGATGAAGTCCTTGTAGCAGGCGACGACCTCGGCCATCACCTCCTCGCGGGGAGCGTTCTCGGGCAGGCGCTTGCAGACGAAGCCGCCCTTGGCGCCGGAGGGGACGATGACCGAGTTCTTCACCGTCTGGGCCTTGACCAGGCCGAGGATCTCGGTGCGGAAGTCCTCGAAGCGGTCCGACCAGCGCAGGCCGCCGCGGGCGACGGCGCCGAAGCGCAGGTGGACGCCCTCCACCCTCGGGGAGTAGACGTACATCTCGGACCGGGGCCGCGGGTGGGGCATGTCCGGGATCTGCTGCGGGGCGAGCTTGAGAGTCAGGTAGGGGCGGCCCTGGTAGTGGTTGGTGCGCATCGTGGCGAGAATGGCCGCCAGGAAGGACCTCAGGATGCGGTCGTGGTCGAGGCTGGCCACGGACTCCAGCTCGCCCTCGATCTTGCGCACGACGGCCTCGCAGCGCTCGTCGCGGTCGTCGTCGGGCCGGTCGGGGTCGAAGCGGGCGCGGAACAGCTCCACCAGCATCTCGGCGATCCCCGCGTGGGCGACGAGGACGTCGGCGAGGTAGTCGGGGCTGAAGGTGGACCCGGTCTGGCGCAGGTACTTGGCGTAGGCGCGCAGCACCGTGAGCTGACGCCAGTCGATGCCGGCGCGGACGACCAGGGCGTTGAAGCGGTCGGACTCCCCGAGACCGAGCCAGGAGGCGGTGAAGGCTTCCTCGAACAGCTCCTTGAGGCGCTCCGGTGCCAGGTCCCCGGCCGGGAGGGCGCCCAGGCCGAAGTCGTAGATCCACACCCGGCCCACGCCGCGGACGGTGATGTCGTAGGGCCGCTCGTCGACGACCTCGACGCCGAGGTGCTCCAGGACCGGCAGCACGTCCGACAGCGAGACGGGGGCGCCGATGCGGTAGAGGCGGAAGCGCCACGTGTCGGCGTCCCCGCGCCGGTAGAGGCTGGCGGAGAAGGCGCCCTGGACCTCGTCCTCCTCGGTGCGGCGGAGGAGTGCCTCGATCTCGCCGATGTCGGTGGCCGCGGCCTCGGGGCCGTTGTCGACCTTGTAGGCCTCGGTGAGACCGCCGCCGTAGCGCTCCTTGTACCCGGTGGCGAGGTCGGGGCCGAAGGCCTCGGCGAGGGCGTCGGCGAGATCGGAGTCCCAGGAGCGTGCGGCCCGGCGGACCTTCTCCTCGAGGGCGTACTGGTCGATGTCGGCGAGGGTCTGCCCGTGCTGTGCGCGCACCACCAGGTACAGGCGGGCCAGCGGGGCCGCGCCGATCATGACGTTGTGGTCGGTGCTGGCGCCCTGGAAGGCGTCGGTGAGGACCTTCTGGACCTCCAGGCGCACACGGGTGCTGTACTCGTCGCGCGGCATGTACACGAAGCAGGACATGTAGCGGCCGCCGTAGGGGTCGCGGCGCATGAACAGCTTGGTGCCGCGCCGGTCGCGCAGGCGCAGGACGCCGTGGACCATGTTGTGGAGTTCGCCCACCGGGATCTGGAGGAGTTCCTCGCGGGGGAAGGTCTCCAGGAGCTCGACGAGGTCGCGGCCGTCGTAGCTGTCGGCCTCGAACCCGGCCAGGGCCAGGACCTCCGCCTGCTTGCGGCGCAGGATGGGGATCTGGGACAGGGCGGTGGAGTTGGCCTGGGGGGTGAACATACCGAGGAAGCGGCGCTCACCGACGATGTTGCCCTGCTCGTCGAACTTCTTGACGCCGATGTAGTCCAGGTACTTGGGCCGGTGGACGGTGGAGCGGGAGTTGGCCTTGGTGAGGACCAGGATGTAGGGCTCGCGAGCCTTGGACCTGATCTCGGGGGGCAGGGCCGCGAAGCTGGTGGAGACCGGGGAGTCCATGCGCAGGAGGCCGAGTCCGGTGCCCGGTTCGGGGCGCAGGGCGTCGTCCCCGTTCTCGTCGGTGACGAGGCTGTACTCGCGGTAGCCCATGAAGACGAACTGGCGTTCGGCGACCCAGCGCAGGAAGTCGACGCTCTCGCCGACCTCGCGGGGGTCGACGCCGCCGGCCGCGAGGCGTTCGGGGGAGGCGGCGAGCTCGTCGGCGACGCGGACGACGCGGTCGCGCATCTTGGCGGCGTCCTCGTTCACGTGGCGGACATCGGCCAGGACGGACTCGACGCGGTCGGTGATCTCCTTGATCCGCTTCGGGTCGCTCTGCCGGTCGATCTCGATGTGCATCCACGACTCGTCGATCGGCAGCGGCCCCTCGCCTCCGAGCTCCGGGTCGATGCGGCGCAGGTTGCCCTCGAGGTCGCGATCGACGGTGATCTGGGGGTGGACGACCAGTCGGGACGCGGTGCCGAGGTCGCGCAGGGCCATGGTCACGGAGGAGACCAGGAAGGGGGCGTTGTCGGTGATGACCTCGACGACGCTGCTCTGCTGCTCCCAGCCGTCGGCGTCGGCCGAGGGCGTGTAGACGCGGACCTTGGCCCGGCCGGGGGTGCGATGGGCGGCCAGGGCGCGGTGGGCCTCGGCGGGGCCGCAGATCTGGGCGGGGGTGCGGCCCGCGATCTCCTCGGGGTCGACGTGGCGGTAGTAGAGGGGGAGGAAGCGGCGGACGGCGTCGGCGTCCTCCGGGCTGAGCCGATCCCCCGGCGACCACTGGGCGGCTGCGTCGTTGAGCAGCTTCTTGAGCATGACGTCGGATTGTCCGGACATGTGACCTTCTCACTCCTTTGTGAGCGTCGTACGAACATCATGGATCCACCCGGCCGTACGGACTCTGTACGCACCGGAGATCTCTGTACCGGTAGGTGTTCCTCCGCGGGTACCTCGGACAGCGAGGGGCCGCGGAACTGTTGTTGACAGAAGTGACCTGTGTATGCGGGCAGGAAACCGGAGGCTCTTGACGTCTTTGTCGTTCGCCTCGCCCAGGGACAGGCTACTGGGTTTTACCTGCGGGAGCAGGCACGACCCCGGCACGCGGCGGTCACCGGCGGAGGAGCGGGGCGGGCAGGCCGTCTCCGGCTACCGGCCCGTCGCCTGGTGGACAGCGGTCCGCACGGCGCCGGGGTCGGTCAGGTCGGGCAGGACGGTCCGGACCCCCGCGTCGCGCAGCTGCCCTTCCGTCGCCGGGCCGTTGAGGACACCGACCGGCACCGCTCCGCCGATGAGCGCCGCCCGCACGTCGGGGGCGTTGTCGGTGAACAGCACCGTCTCCTCCTCGGTGTACATCCCGCCGCCTTCGCCCTTGGCGTGCAGCCGGATGGACTGGATGAGGGTGGACTTGGGGTAGTTGACCGACCCGTACCCGCCGATCTCCAGGTCCAGGTAGGAGTCCAGGCCGAAGGCCGCCAACTTGGTGGTCGCCGTGGCCCGGGTGCTGCCGCTCACGACGGTCTGCACGGTGTCGGGCAGCGACGCCACGGCCGCCAGCGAGGCCTGCGCCCCCGGCATGGCCCGTCCCTTGGAGAGGAGCTCGTCGCCGCGCGCGGCGAAGGCCGTCTCCAGCTCGGAGAGGAAGCGGGACAGGGTGCCGGTGTCGGGCTCGGTGTCGACGTAGTTGCGGGCGCAGAACTCGAAGAACATCTCGGAGTCCGTGCGTCCGGCCGCGGACGTCAGGTAGACCAGCGGCTCACCGGTGACCTTCTCGAACGCCTCGGCGTAGGCGGCCCTCATGACCTGGCCGGCGTCGAGGAGCGTGAGATCGATGTTCCATAGCACCAGTCGGCTGATGACGGACTCCTCGGGTCGACGCTGCGCGGACCAACCCATTGTGCCGTACCGCCTACTCCTTCACCAGATGAGGCAGTTCCTGCAGGGCGTACCACATCAGCTCGTGCCCGTCGGCGGCGTCCGAACCGGGGTCCTCGGCGGCTCGGGCGATGTCGGCGGCGGCATCGGCGTCGTCGACGTGGGCGGAGGCCAGGCGCTTGAGCGGGATGTGCCCGGTGACGCGGACGCGGACCACTCCCCCGGCCTCGCGGGCCTCGCGAGCGACCAGGTGGTCGGCCAGGTTCGCGGAGAGCACGACCCTGCGGCGGGGGGCGGCCGGGTCGGCGGCCAGCAGGGCCAGGGAGGCCTCCGCCGCAGCGTACATCGCCTCGTACTCGGCCTCCTCTGCGTCACCGCCCGGCCCCGGGTCGGCCGCGAAGGCGGTCAGCGGCGCCCCCTCCACCCGCCCCTCGGCGAGAACGGCGGCCAGGGCGGGAACGGTGCTGGGCAGGAAGACGTACATGGATGCGACTCTCCGGGACGGGGACGGACACCCAGAAAGTGTGCCAAGCCCCGGTCCCCTTCCGAAACATTCGCTCCGCTCAGACCGCCTGCGTCCGTCGGCCGGGGGCCAGGAACTCCTCCAGGGCGCGCCGGGTGCTCTCCACCCCGGTGTGCACGATGCCGGCCATACCGAGCTCCTCCGCACTGCGGACGTTGGACTCCAGGTCGTCGATGAACACGCAGTCCTCGGGGGACAGTCCGAGCTGTTCGCAGGTGTGGAGGTAGATGCGCGGCTCGGGCTTGCGCATACCCACCTCGCCGGAGACGACCACCGCGTCGAAGGTGGTCGCGAAGTGGCTCCGCGGGTAGCCGTTGCCCCAGGAGTTGGACAGCACCGCGGTGCTCGCGCCCGCCCGGCGCGCCTCGCGCAGCACCTCGTACATGTCGTGCACCGGGTCGAAGCCGGCGAACATGCGGGTCAGCAGCCCTTCGGCGACGACCGGGCCGCCGTGGACGGAGCGCAGCAGCCCGGCCAGCTGCCGCTCGAACTCGCAGGTGTCGATCTCGCCCCTCTCCAGGGCGTGGACCGGGTTCTCGGCCAGGCTGCCGTCGAAGTAGGGGCGCGTCACCTCGTAGTAGTGGTCGATGTCGATCCGGTCGGCCTTCAGCCAGGACCGGATGCCGTCGGGCAGCGGCGGTGTGAGCACGCCGCACCAGTCGGAGATGACTCCTCGGCGGATGCCGTCCATCCGGTCGCCTCCCTTCTCCTCGGGGTCGGGCGGGCAACGGTTCTTCCCGTTTCCCGCCCGCCTCAACCGCTCAGAAGCCCAGGCCGGTGCCCGCTGCGACATCCGCGCCGGGAATGTCCACCGGCAGCGTCCCGGTCGGCTCCACCTCGCCCGCGACCACCCCGGCCGCGGCGGCCAGCGACACGTCCACGGACGAGTAGACCGCGATGAACCCCTCGACCCCCGGAAAGGCCTCCAGGTCGTAGGGGCCGCCCTGGGCGACGACGACCACCGGCAGGCCCTGGGCCCGGGCCGCCTCGACGGGGGCGCTCTGCTCGGCCGAGCCCCGGGCCCCGTTCGTGCCCACGACCACCGCGTCGGCGCCCTCGGTGACCACTTCGAGGCCCGCCTCGGCCAGGGCGCCGGCGAGGCGGTCGGCGCCCGTCCCCTCCACGCGCACGCGCGCCCCGGCGGCCAGGGGCAGCAGGCCGCTCTCGTTGCGCACGAGGGTGGCGGAGGCGTCGGCGACCGTCTGGGCGGCCTCGGCGTGGGCGGGGTCGGACAGCGCGGCCTCGGCCGCCGCCGGGTCGACGGGGTCGGCCTCCAGCACCCCGCGCCTCTCCTTGAGGACGAGCACCCTGAGCACGGACTCGTCGATGCGCTCCTCGGTGAGGCGGTCCTGCTCGACCGCCTCGGTGATCGCGGCGACGGCGGCGGCCGGGTCCGGCAGCATGAGCAGCTGGTCCACGCCCGCCTCCAGGGCGCGGACGGCGATCTCGCCGTCGGTGTGGTCCTGGCGCACGCCCTCCATGTTGAGGGCGTCGGTGGTGACCACGCCGTCGTAGCCGAGCTCGCCGCGCAGGATGCCGTCGATGATCGCCGGCGACAGGGTGGCGGGGTCGGTGCCCGCGTCCAGCTGCGGCATGATCACGTGGGCGGTCATCACCGCGTCGACTCCCGCGTCGACCGCGGCCCGGAACGGCGGCAGGTGTTCGGCCTCCCACTCGTCGCGGGGCATGTCGATGACCGGCAGGCCGGTGTGGCTGTCCACGTCGGTGTCGCCGTGGCCGGGGAAGTGCTTGACGACGGGGACGATGCCGGCCTCCGCGTAGGCTCCGGCCTCGGCGACCGCCATCTCCGAGACCAGGGCGGGGTCGGAGCCGAAGGAGCGGATACCGATGACGGGGTTGTCCGGGTCGGTGTTGACGTCGGCGACCGGGGCGTAGTTGAGGTTGATGCCCAGCGCGTTCAGTTCGGCGGCCGTGGTGGTGGCCCTCAGGACGGCCTGCCCGGTGTCCCCGGTGGCCCCGACCGCCATGGCGTCGGGGAAGGAGGTGCCCACCGGGAGCCGTGCGACCAGCCCCTGTTCCTGGTCGATGCCGAGGAACAGCGGCACGCCGGCGCCCTGCTCCGCGGCGATCTCCTGGACCCCCGCCGACAGCGAGGCGATCTGCTCGGCACCGGTGAGGTTGGCGTCGAAGTAGATGAGCCCGCCGGGCCGGTAGGTCTCGATGAGGGCCGCGTTCTCGGCGGCCGTGGTCCCCTGGGCGGTCAGCACCATGAGCTGGCCGATCTTGTCGCCGAGGTCCATCTCCTCGAGCAGGCGGGGCGCCAGAACCGGCTCGAAGGACTCCTCGGTCGGGGAACCGCCGTCCTCCTCCGAGGGATTCACCTCCCCGAGGAGCGTGCAGGCGGCGGTGGACAGGGCGAGTCCGACGCAGGCCAGGGCGTACGGAGCGGGCAGTCTCATGCGGGCTTCATCTCCAGAGGATCACCGGACTCGCCGGAGACTACCGCCTTCCGCGGTGCGGAGCGGCATCGCGCGCGGCGGTCACCTCCAGAGGAAGAGCGGATCTCCCCGCAGGACCGCGCCCTCGGCGATGTCGGCGAGGGCGTCCGGCCCGGCGTCCAGCGCGACGACCGGCACGACCGAGGGCTTCCCCCGGGCGGCGACCCCGCCCGGGGACCAGCGGACGACCGGCGTGCGGGCCTCGACCTCGTCACCCTCGGAGGCGAGCAGCTCGAAGCCCTCGCCCCCGAGCTGGACGGTGTCGATGCCCAGGTGGACGAGCACGCCCCGGCGCCGGTCGGGCGCCATCACCACGAAGGCGTGGGGGTGCAGTTTCACGAGGGTCCCCGCGATCGGGGACACCGCGTCCTGCCATCCCTCCTGCCCGCCCTCCTGACCGGGTTCGGGGTGGATGGCGACCCCGGGGCCGACCATTCCCTGGGAGAACACCGGATCGGGCACCGTCCCGAGGGACAGCGCGGTTCCGGCTACGGGGGAGACGACGCCCAGGGCGCCGGTCACATCTGGCATGGAAGTGGTCTTCCCCTTCTCCGGGACTTCATCCGGCCCCGCACCCGTCGATTCGTGTACCGGACCGGATTCAGGCGTCCATGATGTCGCGGATGTCGTCGGTGAGGCTGTCGGCCTCGGGGCCGACGACCACCTGGACGACGTTTCCCGACATCAGGACGCCATGGGCGCCCGTGGCCTTGAGCGCCTTCTCGTCCACCAGCCCGGGATCGGCCACCTCGGTGCGCAGGCGGGTGATGCACGCCTCGATGTCCTCGATGTTGCCGGCACCGCCCAGACCCGCGACGATCGCCGCTGCCTTGTCCGCCATGTGACCTCCTGACCGTGGGAAGGGGGACGCCCCCCGCTCCGGCGAGCTTAGGTGCGCGGGGCCTCTCACGCCAGGGTCCACGCTCCCTCCCGGGTCAGCCGGTGGTCTGGGTGACCTTGTTGAGGCCGCGGGGGACGTCGGGGTCGGATCCGAGCCGGCGGGCGAGCCGCTCGGTGAGCAGCTGGGCGGGGAGGATGAGACCCATCGGGGCGACCCACTCGGGCAGGTCGGGAACCTGGAGCGACAGGTCGGTGGCGGCGGCCAGCTCCTTGCCGCCGATGCCGAAGACGGGAGATCCGGCGCTGCGGGCGCGCTCGGCCAGGGCGATCGTGCCCTGGAGCACGGGTCCTTCGGAGGCCGCGGCCAGGAGTACCGGGGTGCGCGGGTCGAGGATGGCGATGGGACCGTGCAGCAGGTCCGCGTAGGACATGCCCATGGCGTGCAGGTAGCACGCCTCCTTGAGCTTGAGCGCCGTCTCCAGGGCGGTGGTGAGGGCGATGCCGCGGCCGGTGACGACCATGCCCTGCACCGCGGTCAGCCGCTCGGTGATCTCCTCCAGGGAGTCCTGGGGGGCGGCCAGGATCTCGTCGAGTGCGTCGGGGACCCGCTGCAGGTCCCCGGGGTCGAGGCTGCCGCCGCCCAGCCCCAGGGCCAGGACCGCGAGCGCGGCCAGCTGGGTGCTGTAGGTCTTGGTCGCGGGTACGGCCACCTCGCTGCCCGCCCGGGTGACCAGGGCGACGTCGCTCTCGTTGGCCAGCGGGGAGTCGGCGCCGTTGGTGACGCCGACGGTACGGGCACCGCAGTCGGCCGCCCAGCGCATGGTCTCGACGATCTCCTCGGTCTTGCCCGACTGGGAGACGGCGACGGCAAGGACACCGGAGAGGTCCGCCTTGGCACCGTAGGAGGTGGCGACGGAGGGGGCGCCGAGCGCGGCCAGGCGGCCGCCGTGCACCTGGAGGAGGTACTGGCCGTAGACGGCGGCGTTGTCGGAGGAACCCCGGGCGATGAACAGCACGTGCCTGGTGGAGCGGCCCAGCGCCTCGATCTCACCGCGGAGCGGAAGCAGTTCCGCGAGGGTGCG
Source organism: Nocardiopsis algeriensis (assembly GCF_014203695.1). GTDB lineage: Bacteria > Actinomycetota > Actinomycetes > Streptosporangiales > Streptosporangiaceae > Nocardiopsis > Nocardiopsis algeriensis. The sequence continues at coordinate 237,461 of NZ_JACHJO010000002.1, forward strand.
CCGCAGTGCCTCGGGCTGCTCGGCGATCTCGGCACGCATGGTACTGGTGGTCATGGAGAGCCTTCCCCTGGTGTGTGGCGGAGTCCGGGCGCCCGGAGGCAGCATGGACCGCCTCGGGTGGATTGACACAGAAAAGGAGCTATGGTCTAGTCCGGACTATACCAGTCATACCAGGCGCCTCCCCCGGGCCCGGAGCACCGCCCCCGGCCGCTCCCCCGCTGCTCGGGGGTACGCGAAAGCCCTGCCCCGCGTTAGATTCGAGCAGCTCACCCGAACAGACCCACCGTCCGCCCGCCGACCGGGAAGGCCTCCCGCCCATGTCGATCGACCCCGGCAACCCGCTGCCCAAATACGTCCAACTCCGCGACCTGCTCCTGGACCGGATGGCGAGCCTGGGCGTGGACGACATGATCCCGTCCGAGCGGGAGCTCAGCAGCGCCTACGGGCTCTCCCGGATGACCGTCCGCCAGACCATCGACCTGCTGGTGTCCGAGGGGCGGCTCTACCGGGTCCCGGGCAAGGGCACCTTCGTCGCCCGTCCCAAGATCGAGATGTCCCTGGTGCTGGCCTCCTTCAGCGAGGACATGCGCACCCGCGGCTACGAGCCCGGCGCCCGCGAGCTCATCCGCCGGATCATCCCGGCCAGCGGGCACACCGCGCGCATGCTCGACATCGAACCGGGCACCCTGGTGCACCACATCGAGCGCATGCGCACCGCCGACGACGAGCCCATGGCCGTGGAGCGCTCCAACATCCCCGCCGCCATGGTCCCGCGGCTGGAGGACTTCGACCTCTCCGAGCGGTCTCTGTACGAAGTACTGGAAAACGAGTACGACATCCTGTTGGATTCCGGGGAACAGACGATCGAGGCGGGGATCTGCGACTCCGCCGACTCCCGGCTCCTCGGTCTCCCCGCCGGAAGCCCGGTGCTGGTGATGCAGCGCCGAAGCTTCGCCAAGGGGCGGTGCGTGGAACTGGCACTGTCCACCTACCGGGCCGACCGCTACCAGCTGCACTCCCGGCTGGACCCGCGGCGGCACGGCGACTGACCCAGCCGCGCCCACGAGGCGCACGTCCGAGGAGGTACCCCCCATGAGTTCGGACAACGCGACCGCCCGCGAGCGGACGGGGAAACGCCCGTCCAGCACACTCGCGGTGCTCCAGAGGCTGGGCCGCAGCCTCATGATGCCGATCGCGGTGCTGCCCGCCGCCGCGATCCTGCTCCGGCTGGGCCAGCCCGACCTTCTGGGAGCCGACGGCCTGGCCGGGCTCCCGGGGATGGGCTGGATGGAACCCGTCGCGGGAGCCGTCGGCACCGCGGGTGACGCGGTCTTCCAGGCTCTCCCCCTGCTGTTCGCCATCGGTGTGGCCATCGGCTTCGCCAGGCGGGCGGACGGTTCCACCGCGCTGGCCGCGGTCGTGGGCTACCTGGTCTTCGACAGGGTGGCCACGTGGACGATGGTGACCTACGACGGCCCCCAGGGCGACCTCGGGTCACGGCTGACCGCGTATCCGCTGCCGGTCGACCCGGTGACACGTGAACCGGTGACCGATCCCGCGGCGGTCGAGAGCGTCACCGCGGTGATCGACCACGCGGTGAAGAACCCCACCGACGTGCTCGGCGGCATCGTGATGGGTCTGGTCGCGGCCCTGCTGTGGCAGCGCTACCACCGGATCAAGCTGCCCACCTGGCTGGGCTTCTTCGGCGGACGCCGGTTCGTGCCGATGGCGACCGCTCTGGCGGGCCTGGTCATCGGTGTGCTCCTCGGCCTGCTCTGGCCCATGGTGGGCGGCTGGATCCAGGATCTCGGCGAATGGTTCGTCGGACTGGGAGCACTGGGCGCGGGTGCCTACGGCGTGGTCAACCGCCTGCTGCTGCCGCTGGGGCTGCACCACGTGGTGAACTCGCTCGTGTGGTTCGTGTCGGGCACCTACACCGACGCCGAGGGCAACGTGTCGCACGGCGAGATCACCCGCTACTTCGCGGGCGACCCCGACGCGGGCGGAATGCTGGCCGGATTCTTCCCCGTGCTGATGTTCGGCCTGCCCGGTGCGGCCTTGGCCATGTGGATGGCGGTGCCGAGGGCGAAGCGGGCCCAGATCGGGTCGATCATGATCCCGGCGGCGCTCACGGCGTTCGTCACGGGGATCACGGAGCCGGTGGAGTACGCGTTCATCTTCGTGGCGCCGGTGCTCTTCGCCGTGCACATCGTGCTCACGGGTGTGTCGATGGCGGTGCTCAACGCGCTCGACGCCCAGCTGGGCTTCGGCTTCTCGGCAGGCCTGATCGACCTGCTGCTGAACGTGACGAAGGACAACACCTCCGGGCTCGGCCTGATCCTGCTGCTGGGGGCGGTGTACTTCGCCGTCTACTTCGGGATCTTCTACCTGCTCATCACCAGGTTCCGCCTGCCCACCCCGGGCCGGGAGGACGAGCCCGAGGAGGCGGCCGCACAGGAGGCGGCCGCGCAGGAGCCGCCTTCCTCCGCCGGGGCCCCCGAACAAAAGGACCCCGGCACCTGACCCGGCCGGAACGCCGACGGGCGCGGCTCCTCGGGAGGAGCCGCGCCCGCGGCGTCGGTGGCGGTGCCGGCTACCTGGCCGACGGGTCACCGTGGCACTTCTTGAACTTCTTGCCGGAGCCGCAGGGGCACGGCGCGTTGCGCGGGGTGCCCGCGTACTCGTCGCTCTCCTCGCTGTGCTGCTCGACGGAGCCGTCCTCGCTCGGGGCGGAGTACTGGAGCTTGCTCGGCCGGCCCTCGCCGAAGCCGGGGACGACCACGTCCTCGGCGGCCTCGGCCTCCTCGTCGGGGGCCTCGGCGACGGCGGCCTCCTCGTCCTCCTGCACCGCGGTGGCCAGGGTCGCGGCACCGGAGGAACCGCCCATCGCGGCGGCGGTCGCGGCGGCCGACGCGGCGGTGAGGGCGGGCTCCTCCTTCTTGCGGACCTGGACCTCCACGTTGAAGATGTAGCCGACCGACTCCTCCTTGATGGCCTCCAGCATCTGCTGGAACATGTCGAAGCCCTCGCGCTGGAACTCGATCAGCGGGTTGCGCTGGGCCATCGCGCGCAGGCCGATGCCCTCCTGGAGGTAGTCCATCTCGTAGAGGTGCTCGCGCCACTTGCGGTCCATCACCTGGAGGATGACCCGGCGCTCGACCTCGCGCATGGCCTCCTCACCGAGCTCGGCCTCGCGTGCCTCGTAGGCGACGTGGGCGTCCTCCAGCACCTGGGTGGCGATCATCTCGCTGGTGAGCGTGTGGAGGTCGCCGTTCTCCTCGATGAACTCGTCGACGGTGAAGCTGATCGGGTAGACCTGCTTGAAGGCCCGCCACAGCTTGTCGAGGTCCCAGTCGCTCGGATCGCCCTGGGAGGTCTCCTCTGCGATGTAACCGCGCAGGACCTCGTCGAGCATCGAGATGATCTGGTCGCGCAGGTCCTGACCCTCCAGGACCTTGCGGCGCTCGGCGTAGATGACCTTGCGCTGGCGGTTGAGAACCTCGTCGTACTTGAGGACGTTCTTGCGGATCTCGAAGTTCTGTGCCTCGACCTGGCCCTGGGCGGAGGCGATCGCCTTGCTGACCATGCCGGACTCGATGGGCTGGTCGTCCGGGATGTTCAGCTGGTTCATGAACGCCTCCAGACGGCTGCTGTTGAACAGACGCAGCAGGTCGTCCTGGAGGGACAGGTAGAAGCGGGACATACCGGGGTCGCCCTGGCGGCCGGAGCGTCCGCGCAGCTGGTTGTCGATGCGGCGGGACTCGTGCCGCTCGGTGCCGAGCACGTACAGGCCGCCGAGCTCGACGACCTTCTCGTGCTCCTCCTCGTACTCGGCCTTGGCCTTCTCCAGCGCCTCGGGCCAGGCCGCCTCGTACTCCTCGGGGGTCTCCAGCGGGCTCAGGCCGCGCTCCTGGAGCTCCTCGTCGGCGAGGAAGTCGGGGTTGCCGCCCAGCATGATGTCGGTACCGCGGCCGGCCATGTTGGTGGCGACCGTGACCGCGCCCTTCTTGCCCGCGCGGGCGATGATCGCGGCCTCACGGGCGTGGTTCTTGGCGTTGAGGACCTCGTGCGGAACGCCCTCGCGCTTGAGCATGCGCGAGAGCAGCTCGGACTTCTCGACGCTGGTGGTGCCCACCAGGACGGGCTGCCCCGCCTCGTGGCGCTCGGCGATGTCCTCGGCGACCGCCTGGAACTTGCCTTCCTCGGACTTGTAGACGAGGTCCTTGACGTCCTTGCGGACCATCGGCTTGTTCGTGGGAATGGGCACCACGCCGATGCCGTAGGTCTGGTGGAACTCCGCCGCCTCGGTCTCGGCGGTACCGGTCATACCGGAGAGCTTCTCGTAGAGGCGGAAGTAGTTCTGGAGGGTGATCTTGGCGAGAGTCTGGTTCTCGTCCTTGATCTTGACGCGCTCCTTGGCCTCGATGGCCTGGTGCATGCCCTCGTTGTAGCGGCGGCCCGCCAGGACACGGCCGGTGAAGTCGTCGACGATGAGTACCTCGCCGTCCTTGACGATGTACTCCTTGTCCCGCTTGTACAGCTCCTTGGCCTTGAGGGAGTTGTTGAGGAAGCTGATGAGCGGGGTGTTGACCGCCTCGTAGAGGTTGTCGATACCCAGCCAGTCCTCGACCTTGGCCACACCGGACTCGGTGATGCCGACCGTGCGCTTCTTCTCGTCGACCTCGTAGTCGACGTCGCGCTTGAGGCGGGGAGCGATCTTGGCGAACTCGCCGTACCAGCGGGAGTTCTGCTCCGAGGGACCGCTGATGATCAGCGGGGTGCGGGCCTCGTCGATGAGGATGGAGTCGACCTCGTCGACCACGGCGAAGTAGTGGCCGCGCTGGACGGTGTCCTTGAGCGACAGCGCCATGTTGTCGCGCAGGTAGTCGAAGCCGAACTCGTTGTTCGTACCGTAGGTGATGTCGGCCTGGTAGGCCTTGCGGCGCTGGGCCGGGGTCATGTTGGGGCTGACCACGTCGACCTCGAGGCCGAGGAACTGGTAGACGCGGCCCATGTTCTGGGCGTCGCGGCGGGCCAGGTAGTCGTTGGTGGTGACGACGTGGACGCCCTTGCCGGTCAGGGCGTTGAGGTAGATGGCCAGGGTCGCGGTCAGGGTCTTGCCCTCACCAGTCTTCATCTCCGCGATGTTGCCGAGGTGCAGGGCGGCGCCGCCCATGATCTGGACGTCGAAGTGGCGCTGGCCCAGGGTGCGCTTGGCCGCCTCGCGGACCGTGGCGAAGGCCTCCGGCAGGAGGTCGTCGAGCGACTCGCCGTCCTCGTGGCGTTCCTTGTACTCCCGGGTGAGGTCCCGGAGTTCCTCGTCGGTGAGGTCGACGAAGTCTTCCTCGAGCGAGTTGACCTGGTCCTTCAGCTTGTTGAGCCGGCGCAGGATCTTTCCCTCACCCGCGCGCAGGAGCTTGCTGAGTATCCCTGGCACTTCCTATGCGCTCCTCGCAGATCGCGGTTGGCTCCACGGACACGTGGAGATCAGGTCTAGGCCCGCTGACCGCTTGCGTGTGGCCGCGGAGGGCGGCGGGGTCCTGGGCCCTCGGCCCTACATCCTAGGGGACGCGAATCACATGCCCACCCTCTCGCACCGGTGGCGGAGGCCGTCCCTTCCCCGTGCGACAACGACAGAAACCGCTGCGTATGTTCCCTCTGGGAAAGGCGGGACCGCCGGCGCCCGGCGCCGGAAGGGGGTGTGCGGGGCTGCGGATTCTCACCGTTTTCCAACTGTCACGGCAGGGGCCCGCGCTCTTCCGCCCTGTATCGGCGAGTTTCTCCCTTGTGGATGGGTAGATCCCAGTCTAGGCACGGCCCGGCCAGGGGGACGGCCGGACCGTCGAACGCGATGTGTATTCCGGGGGAATCACCATGCGAGCGAGGAAGAACGACGGCATCCGGGATCCGGAGACGCAGGAGACGGGCAGAGCTCCGTCGCCGCGCACACCGGTCGAGATCGTGGACGACTTCGTCTCGGGCCGCAGACACCCGTCCTCGGGACCGGCCGACGAGGAGGACCCGGGTCTGGCCTGGGAGGGCCGCAGACCTGACAACGAGGAGGAGTTCGGCCGTATCCGGGGGTTCCAGCGGCAGGGCGGCACGCTCGCCCCGACCAACAGCCACCGGGGCAGGCTCACCTCGTGGATCTCGGTGGGCCTGGCCATCGCGGGGTTCGTGGTCGCCGGCTTCGCCGTCGCCACGGGGATGTCGGTGACCCTGCTGGTGATCAGCGGAATCCTGCTGGTGGCCGCGCTGGTGATGGCCCTCGCCTTCGACCTCTTCGGCGACGTGGTGCTGGACCCGCCGCGGGTGGAGCCCGAGGAGCGGCACGACACCCCGCTGCACCGGATCCGGGAGGGGAAGGCCGCGAAGCAGGACATCGTCAGGCCCGGCTCCGGCGACAGCTGATCCTTCCCGGGGCGCCCCGGAGAGGGTGCCCCGGCAGTGACCGCGGCGGGCAGGGCCCGCCGCGGCCCTGTCCTTCCGCGCTCCCCGTGCGCCTGCTCCGCCGTGGCCGCGAGGACCGGAGGACGAGAGGGCCTCGCCGTACGGCGAGGTCCTCCTCCGTGGCGGAAACACACCGGGACACCGCCGACTGCGGGCGGCGTCCGCCGGACACGCCCTGAGCCCTGCTGCGCGGACCGTCGCGGGCCGCACGGCCGCCGGGCGCCCCGCGCGCGCCGGAGGAGCTTGCGGGGCCGACCAGGCCGAGCTGCGCTCCCCGCCGCGCGAGGAGGCGCCTGGTCGGCCGTCCGCCGATGCGGCGAGAGCCTCCCGGAAGCAGGGCCTAGTCGGTCAAGCGGATGACACCGTAGTTGAAGCCCTTGCGGCGGTAGACGACGCTGGGGGCGTCCTTGGCCTCGTCGTGGAAGAGGTAGAAGTCGTGCCCGACGAGCTCCATCTCCAGCAGGGCCTGGTCGATGCTCATGGGCTTGGCCCGGTGGACCTTCTCCCGCACGATGAGGGGCATCGCGCCCTGGGTGTCGAGTTCGACGAACTCCTCGGAGGAGCCGCCCTCCTCCGGGACGGCGGCCTCCTCGCCGGTGCGCGGGGCGGGGGTCGTGGCGACGGGTCCCGGAGGCTCCGGGGCCAGGTCTCCGGGGACGGCCCCGGCCGGGACGGTGACGGGGACGCGGTGGGCGCGGTGGTTCTTGCGCCGGTCCGCGGCCTTGCGCAGGCGGGCCTCGATCTTGTCGATGGCGAGGTCCAGGGCGCAGTTGCGGTCGCTCGCGGCCGCCTCGCTGCGGATGACCGGGCCGTTGGTGTGGATGGTCAGCTCAACCCGCTCTCCGATGTCGGCGAGCCTGGGGTTGCGCTCCGCGGACACCTCCACGTCGATGGTCATGCCCTTGCGCTCCCACTTGGAGAGCCTGTCGAGCTTGTTCTCGACGTGCTGCCGGAACTTGTCACTCACAGCGGTGTGTCGACCCTTGACGATGATGTCCATAGGACCCCCTTTGTCGCGTGACCCGCCGCTCAGGCGGCGGCCATGCTCGGTTCTGCATCCCTCTCCGCCGTTCGGGGGACGGAAGAGGGCGTCATGCGCTCCCAGCCCCTTTCCTGACCCGTTTCCGCACGGGCCACATCTCGCTTGAAAGTGCGTATACCCAGCAAAAGCACAGTCATCACACGCCACACGCACGTGATCGGTGAGGACCTCCGGGGCCCGGCCGGGGACCTTCGGCCCGGCCGCACACGGCCGGGGAAGGGGACAGCGGGAGAGGAGAGGCGGGCAGGGGGCACCGGGAAGGGCATGCCGAGGGGAAGCACCTGCGGGGGTCCACCGTTCTCGATGAACCCCCCGATGGACAGCCACCCGTCCGGCCGACCTGGTCTTCGTCCCCACATCCGCCTGCTGAGAGTTTCGCCGCTCTTGAACGCGACTACTGCTCTTCTCCCGGGCTTGAGGGACATCGGGACCCTCAGCGGGGCAGGGCTTACCTCTAAGGCGCACCGTGATCGGACGACGAAAAGTCGCCTTACGTGGGCCGTTTCGCCTGCGCCTGGCATCGGCTTGCCGAAGGAGCGCCCTGGTGCTCCCAGGGACGCCGATCCTCCGACGCAACCACGGACCCGGACGGGTGCCATACCGTGACGGTAACGTGTCGAGGCGAGGATGTCAGGTGGCATCGGGCCGAACAACCCTTCGAGAAACATCACAAAGCCCTGTGCACATGGACTTTTCGCTTCTTCAGGAGTGTGGGTAAAACCTTCTCTCCCGCCGCCTCCCGGGGCCGGGTCGGCCTCGGGCCGCCCGTTCGGTGAGTGCGACGGCACCGACCACCCGCAGGCCTGCCTCCCCCAGCGCACGCGCCGCCTCGGCCACCGTCGCCCCCGTGGTGACGACGTCGTCGACCACGACCACCGGCGCCCCGGCCACCCCGTTCGGCACCCTTCCCGCGGTGAACGCGCCCCTGCGGTTGGCGAGCCGCCCGGCCCGGTCCAGCCCCGCCTGGCGACGGGCCCGGCCCCGGTGGCGCAGGAGCGGGAGCACCTGTCCGCCGCCCCTGGCCGGACACGCCGCCGCCAGCCTGGCGACCGGTGCCCGGGGGTCGTGCGGCGGCCCTCGCCCCGGCACGGGAACCAGGACGGTGTCGGGTCCGGCCAGCCCCGACGCCTCGTACGCCGCCGCCAGACACCGCCCCAGAGGCGCCGCCAGCGCGTCGGCTCCGCCCTCCTTGTAGGCGAGCAGCACCTTCCGGTACAGCCCGGCATAGGGGCCCGCGGCCCACACCGGAGGGCAGCCCGGCCGGGGCGCGCACAGGTGCGGTCGCCGCTCCAGCAGGGCGCGGCACTGTCCGCACAGGGGTCCCGAAGACCCCCCGCACCCGGCGCAGGACTGCGGCAGCAGGAGGTCGAGCAGGGCCGCCCACAGTCTCCGCGGCAGGGAAGGCAGCAGGTCGTGTCCGTCCACACCACCAGGCTCCGCCGCACGCGGCCCTGCCGCCACCCCGGTCCTGAGCCCTGTGGAAAACCCGGAGGCCGGCCCTTGAGGGTGGTGGTGAGGGTG
>NZ_JACHJO010000002.1:246567-273796 GCF_014203695.1 Nocardiopsis algeriensis
TGGAGGGTGGTGGGTGACGGGCGAAACGACGACGGCCGGAGGCCGGCCCTTGAGGGTGGTGGTGGGTGACGGGCGAAACGACGACGGCCGGAGGCCGGCCCTTGAGGGTGGTGGTGGGTGACGGGCGAAACGACGACGGCCGGAGGCCGGCCTTTGAGGGTGGTGGTGGGTGACGGGCGGGCTAGCCGGGAAAGGTCGGCGAGCTTCCCTCCGTCACGTTCTGCCAGTTCATGCGGTCGTTGGAGATCCAGATGCTGCCCTCGTCGGTGCCCACGACCAGGGGCTGGCCCGGGGCTCCCGAGAGGCTGACCATGCCCGTGACCGAGTTGCCGACGCTGGCGGGCGGGGTACCGCCGTCCAGCGGTACCAGGAACGCCTGGGGCGTACCGCCCTCACGGCTGCCCAGAACGGCCAGCTGGTCGGCCGAGCGCCAGGCGATGTCGGTGACGTTCTCCAGTTCCTGGGCCAGGGTGATGAAGCCCTCCACCGAGACCTGGCCGTCCGCGTCGTGGACCACGCGGCCCAGCTTGAGCGACCTGCGCCCGTCGACCTCGGTGACCACGGCGGCGCGCGCCCCGTCGCGGGACACCCGGAAGTGCACGAGGGACTCGTTGCGCAGACCCGGCACGTCGACGCGGACCACCTGCTCGCCGCCGCGGAGGATCCACAGCTCCGTCGTCCCGGCCTCGGCCGCCTCCCCTCCCGGCTCTTCCTCCGGCTCCTCCTCGCCGCTCTCGGGGACCTCCTCGACCACCCACAGGTTTCCGCCCGCGTCCCACGACAGTTCGCTGAAGACACCGTCGTCCAGGACCTCGACGACCTGGGACCCGGGGCTGGTCCGGCTCGTCACGACCGTGCCCCCGCCCAGGGTGATCCCCGCGACGGTGCGCTCGTCCACCGACACCGCGAACCGCTCCAGTTGCACGTCGCCGGCGCCCAGTGGCCCGGGCACCCGCTCGGGCTCTCCGATCACGTCGCTGTCCCAGTCCGAGGCCGACCACAGCTGGCCCTCGTGCGTGTAGTAGGCGTGCACGTCCTGCGACACCGCACCCGGACCGACGCTCTGCCAGAAGTTGCTGGCCGGGCGCGGCCGCTCGGGGCTCTGCCCCTCGGCTCCGGCGAAGGCCACCTCGGAGCCGTTGACCCGGAGGGTGAAGTCCTGGACCTCGGGCAGCTGGCGCAGGGTCCAGGCGATCTGGGCACCCATCCTGAACTCGTCGCCGCCCGCCCTGCCGACGCTGACGACGGCCCGTTCCTCGTCCACCTCGACCGAGGTGGGCACCCCCTCGGCGAACTCCGTCCCCACGGAGGGTGCGAGCCAGTCGGTCGGCCCCTCCACGAGCTGCTGCAGCAGGCGCTCGGCCAGTTGGTCGGTGCTCACCGGCAGGTAGACCGGGTCGGGTACCAGAGCGCTGTCCTCCGCGTTGTAGTAGTACAGGTTGAAGGGCCGGTAGGTGCGCTCCACGTCGAGCCGGCTGAGGATGAGCTCGTCGGGCAGGCTCCGGATGCGCCACTCCCCCTCGGGATCGCCGTTCTCCCGGGCCAGGACGAAGGTCTCGTCGAGGAGCACCCCCGCACGGCTGGGCACGTACTTGCCGTTCTCGTCGATGGTGGCCACCAGCGGACTGCGCATGCGCACCGTGGCGGTGAGCCCGTCACCGCTGACCTCCGCCTCCAGGTCGACCGTGTTGAGGTTGTCGAAGACCATGACCGAGCCGCCGGTCCGCCACTCCTGCTGCGTCTCCGGGAGCATGTAGCTGCGGGCGGCCTTGTGGTCCTCCTCGAAGCTGCCCATGTCCTTGAGGAAGTCGCTGATCAGCCCTTCCGGTGCCACACCCGTCTGCGGACCGGCGGGCAGCAGGCGCACGTACTGGCCGTAGGGGTCGGCGGACGAGTCTCCGCCGTCGCTCGGCACCACGGGGCCGGTCGTGGGAACGCTCGCGCAGGACGCCAGGAGCAGGCACGAGGCGGCCGCGAGAGCGGTGCGGAGCACGGGGGCGCGGAGGAGGGGGCTGTTCAAGGGTTCTCCTCTCCCTCACGGGTGAAGTTGCGGCCCATCGCGAACTCCGGCGGGACCAGCGGCAGGGGGGAGCCCCGCAACTCGTCGCCGGACCTGCGGGGCAGGGACAGCCGGAACTGCGACCCCTGGCCGGGCATGCCCCACGCCTGGAGCCAGCCGCCGTGCAGCGCGGCGTCCTCCTTGGCGATGGACAGGCCCAGGCCGGTACCGCCGGTGGTGCGCACACGGGCGGGGTCGGCACGCCAGAAGCGGTCGAAGCACAGGTGCTCCTCCCCCTCCTTCAGGCCCACGCCGTAGTCGCGCACGGCGACGGCGATCGCATCGCGGTCCGCCGCCGCGGTGACCACCACGTCGCGCCCCTCGCTGTGCTCGATGGCGTTGACCACGAGGTTGCGCAGGATGCGGTTGATCCGGCGGGGGTCGTACTCGGCCGTGCAGGGATCGGCCGGCAGCCGCATGACGACCTTGATGCCGCGCTTCTCCGCGATCTGCTCGGCGTCGCCGACGGCCTTCACCACGGCGTCGCGGATGTCGGCGGACTCCGTGCCCAGGGTGGCGGCGCCCGCGTCGTGGCGGCTGATCTCCAGCAGGTCGGCCAGGAGCTCCTCGAACCGCTCCACCTGGCTCTGCAGCAGCTCCACCGAGCGGCGCATGGTGGGTTCCAGCTCCTCGCGCTCGTCGAAGAGCACGTCCCCGGCCATCTTGATCGTGGTCAGCGGGGTGCGCAGCTCGTGGGAGACGTCGGAGACGAACTGGCGCTGGAGCTTGGACAGCTCCTCCAGCTCCTGGATCTTCTCCTGGAGGTTGCCCGCCATGTCGTTGAAGGACAGGGCGAGCCGGGCGAGGTCGTCCTCGCCCTGCACCGCCATGCGCTCGGTGAGGTCGCCGGCCGCCAGGCGCTCCGCCGAGCCGGCCGCCGAGCGGACCGGATGGACGACCTGGCGGGTGACCACGAGCGCGATCAGCCCCAAGAGGACGACGAGGAGGGCACCGACCAGCACGACCGTGTGCTGGACCAGGTCGAGGATCTCCTGCTCGTGCTGGAGCGGGAAGACGTAGTAGAGCTCGTAGGCATGGGTGAGTTCGGCCCCGACGACCAGGGCGGGCTCCTCCGCTCCGTCCTGCTCGATGCGCGTGTAGGTGTGGTACTGCTGATCGCTCGTGGACTGGCGGATCTGGGTGATGAGGCGCTGGGGGACGCTGTTGTTCTCCCCGGTCGCCCATCCGGCCTCGTCGTCGACGGAGGGCAGGATGAACACGCCGAACTGGCCGGTGTCGCCGCTGCGGCTGGTCAGCTCGCCGACGATGTTGTAGAGCAGCCGGTCCCGGTCGACGGTCTCGCTCTCCTGGAGTTCGGCGAGCGCGTAGTTGAGCCCCGCCCGGTGGTCGCTGACGGCGGTGTCGATCTTGGCGTCGAGCAGGCCGCTGCGCACCTGGGAGACGAGCACGTAACCCAGGCCGAGCATGACCACCGCGGACAGCACCAGGGTGGTGGAGACGACCCTCAGGTGCAGTGAGCGGCGCCAGTTGGTGTGGACGCCGCGCACGAGGGCGCGGGCCGTGCGCTGGGCGAAGAGGTAGGCGCGGGTGAGCCCGGAGCCGGGCTCACCGCGCCGCCCTCCGGAGCCGTCGGCCCCGGAGGGCGGGGAGGTGGTACGTCGTGCTCCGAGGCCGGAGGCCCGCTCCTCCTCCGGTGCGGACGCGGTCATGGACGCTCCGCGCCGCTCAGGCGGTGCCGGCCTTGTAGCCGACGCCGCGGACGGTCACGACGACCTCGGGGTGCTCCGGGTCCTTCTCGATCTTGGCGCGCAGGCGCTGCACGTGGACGTTGACCAGGCGGGTGTCCGCGGCATGGCGGTAGCCCCAGACTTGCTCCAGCAGCACCTCGCGGGTGAAGACCTGGCGGGGCTTGCGGGCCAGGGCGACCAGCAGGTCGAACTCCAGCGGGGTGAGGCTGATCTGCTCGCCGTCGCGCCGCACGGCGTGCCCGGCGACGTCGATGGTGATGTCACCGATCTGCAGGACCTCGGGGGCGGGCTCCTCGGTGCGGCGCAGGCGCACGCGGATGCGGGCCACGAGCTCCTTGGGCTTGAACGGCTTGACGATGTAGTCGTCGGCGCCCGACTCCAGGCCGAGCACGACGTCGACGGTGTCGGACTTGGCCGTGAGCATGACGATCGGTACGCCCGACTCGCCGCGGATCTGGCGGCACACGTCGATGCCGTCGGCTCCGGGCAGCATCAGGTCGAGGAGGACCAGGTCGGGCTTGGTCTCGCGGAAGGCCTCCAGGGCCTTGTCACCGTCGTGGACGAACGAGGGCTCGAACCCCTCGCCCCGCAGCACGATGCCCAGCATCTCGGCGAGTGCGAGGTCGTCGTCGACAACCAGTACACGTCCCTTCATAGGTGTGTCCGGCGCCGGGCGTCGTCGCCGCCCCTGCGGGCGGTTTCGCGGCGCCTACTCCTCTCTTCGAACACTCAAGTGGCGTCATACGGTCCTGTGCGCCCTTGCCCGAGGCAAGGAACTGCCTCCGGTCCCCCTACCTTGCCATCTTCGGACGCGGCGAGGAGTGCGGTCGGTCCCTTTGGGCCCGATCGGGCTGTTTTCGACCCCGGCGGTGTCAGATCTGGCGGGGATGCGTTCGAAAACCGATGCGACTCGTCCTGTTGGTAACAGAAAGCATACAAAAAGAATGAAGTGAGTCGGTTGGGCACGTGCATGCACGGACACCGCCCGAGATCGCCGGAACCGGCCGGTAGGTTGGATCAGGACAGCATGTGAGCGCCGCGCCGAACCGATCGCGCAGTGTGACCGAACCCCACGGAGTGCGGAGGGCAGATGAGCCAGGAGGACGGCCACCGGGACGTGCCGGGGGAGAACCCCGGGGAATCGGCGGGCAGCGGAGCGTCCGAACCCGGTGCCGCCGCAGACGACTGGGCCGCCCCGGGCGGAGACGGGCGCCCGGCCTCGCCGCCGCCGGCCGCACCCGGCCCGGGGTTCGCGGCTCCCGGCTCGGGGCAGGCGCCCCCCGCCCCCTCGTACGGCGCACCGCAGCCCGGCTACGGACCGCCCGGAGCCCAGTGGCAGCAGGGGCAGCAGCCCCCGTACGGCCACGGGGCGCCGGGGGCGAACGTCCCCCCGGGTTACGGACCACCCGGAGCCCAGTGGCAGCAGGGGCAGCAGCCTCCGTACGGCCACGGGACGCAGGCCCGCCCGGCCGCGCCCCGGCCCGGTGTGGTCTCGCTGCGGCCGATGACCCTCGGGGACGTCCTCAACGGCGCGTTCACGCTCATCCGGCACAATCCCAAGACCATGGTCGGGCTCTCGCTGCTCGTCATGTCGGTCGCCGGAATCGTCAGCGCCTTCGGCATGACCGGTTACATGGCGGACTACGGCCTGCTCATGGAGCAGACCCTGGAGGACCCCTACTACTCCGACCCGGACAACCCGCTCGGCATCAGCGGCTGGTCGCTCCTCGGCCTGCTCGGGGGCAGCCTCCTCACCTCCCTGGGGCTCGCCCTGGTCACGGGCCTGCTGACCGTCGTGGTCGGCATGGCCGTCCTCGGGTACAAGCTCGGGCCGGGTGAGGCGTGGACGGCCGTACGCGGCCGGATCTGGCCGATCATCGGCCTGTCCGTGCTCCAGTCGCTGATCCTCTTCGCCGCCCTGACCGCGGCGGTCCTCGTCGGCTTCATCGGCATCTTCCTGAGCTTCGCCGTGGTCGCCGTGGGCAACGAGGTGGTCGGCGTCCTTCTCCTGTTCGCCTTCATCGTGGTGATGTTCGCGCTCGGCTTCGCCGTGTACTGGTGGTTCGCGGTGCGCATCAACTTCGCGATGAGCGCCCTCGTCCTCGAAGGCCTCGGCGTGGGCGGCGCCCTGGCCCGTTCCTGGCGTCTGACGGAGGGCAGCCGGTGGAGGGTGTTCGGCATCCTCCTGCTGACGACCATTCTCGCCTACTTCGTCGTGAACATCCTGGTGAGCCCGTTCCAGATCGGCGGCCTGCTCCTCTCCATGGGCTTCCCCGGCGTGCTGTGGGCAGCCGTCGTCGCCGGCGTGCTCTCGTTCGCGGGGACCACTCTCGCCCACGCGATCACCGCACCGTTCCAGGTCGGCGTCTCCACACTGCTCTACGTCGACCTGCGCATGCGCCGTGAGGGGCTCGACCTGAAGCTGCACAGCGCGGTGCAGTCCGGCCGGGCCGTCGGTCCGGAGATCTACCTCCCGGGGCACTCCGCGTGAGCGCCTCCTCGCCGACCGCCCGGGAGGTGACCGGGGAGGAGGGGCGCGAGCGCGCCCTGCGCGAGCTCGGCGACCCCGTGTACAGGGAGGCCGAACCCTCCCTGATCGACCGCTTCCTGAACTGGTTCTGGGAGCTGATCGGCAGCATCCCGGTAGCGGTCCCGGGGGTGGGCGGCACCTGGGTGACCGTCGCCTTCCTGCTGGTCCTGGCCGCGCTCGTGGTCTGGCTGGTCGTCTGGCTGCGCCCCTCGCGCACCCGGCGCGCCGAAGGGGCCGTGCACGAGAGCACCCCGCGCTCGGCCGCCGACCACCGGGCCGCGGCCGAGCGGCACGAGGCCGCGGGCGAGTACGCGAGCGCGATCGCGGAGCGGATGCGCGCCGTCAGCGTCGACCTGGAGGACCGGGCGATCCTCACCCCGCGTGCCGGACGCACCGCCACCGAGCTGGCGAACGAGGCCGCGGCGGTCCTGCCCGGTCTGTCCGAGGCCCTGCACGGAGGCGCGCAGGTCTTCAACGACGTGGTCTACGGCGATCGCATCGCCACGGCCGAGGCCGCGGCCGCCCTGCGTGAGCTGGACGAGCGGCTGCGGGCGGAACGCCCGGCCGCCGCCGAGGAGGAGAGCCGATGACGACCGCCTCCCCCCAGGTACCGACCGAGGCGCCCGGGTCCCGGGCGCGCGGGGCCTGGCACGCCCTCCGCTTTCCCCTCGCCGTGGCCGCCGTCCTGCTCACGGTCTCGGTCCTGGCGTCGCTGGGCAGCGAGCAGTTCCCCACCGGCCATCTGGAACCGGGCAGCGTCGAGCCGGACGGCACCCGCGCACTGGTGAACGTGCTGCGCGAGGACCGCGAGGTCGAGGTCGTGCGCTCCTCCGAGGCCGCCGCGGAGGCGGTCTCCGGGGCCGGTGACGCGGTACTCGTGCTGACGATGGACCACCGGCTGCTCCCCGAGGAGCTGGAGCGGCTGGCCGGCCTGGGCGCCGACACCGTCCTGGTGCAGCCGGGGGTCAACACCCTGGAGGCCTTCGCGCCCGGGGTGGAGGTCTCCGGCCGCAGCGACGGGGAGTCCCTCCTGGGAGGGTTCTCGGGGGCCGGCCTGGAGCCGCACTGCGACCTGCCCGCGGCCGCGGCGGCGGGCCCTGTGCACCTCGACGGCGAGCTGTACACCGCTTCCGCCGGCACCGGCTGCTATCCCGGCGGTACGGGGGACGCACTGGTCCGGGTGGAGCGGGACGGTGCCGCCATCACGGTGCTGGGCACCGGTACTCCCCTGGTCAACGACGCGCTGGACCGGGCGGGCAACGCCGCGCTGGCCCTCAACGTCATGGACGCCGACACCGTGGTGTGGCTGCGGCCGGACCCGCCGCAGCAGGAGGGCGGTGCGAGCCCGGTGGAACTGCTGCCGCCGGGCCTGCGCTGGTCGCTCCTTCCACTGCTCCTGACACTGGCCCTGCTCGCCCTGTGGCAGGGACGGCGTCTGGGTGCCCTGGTCCCCGAGGCCCTGCCGGTGGTGGTGCGGGCCTCGGAGACCACCGAGGGGCGAGCGGGGCTCTACCGGTCCCGCCAGGCGCGCGACCGCGTGGCGTCGGCACTGCGCTCGGGCTTCCTGGAGCGGAACGTGCCCCGGCTGGGCCTGGGTGCGGACGCCTCCCCCGCAGCGGTCGTGTCGGCCCTGGCCGACCGCACCGGTGACGCCCCGGAGGAGCTGCGGGCACTGCTGTACCCCGGTTCCCCCGACCCCTGGACGGCCGACGACGAGGCGCTGCTCCGGCTCGCCGACGGGCTCGACGAGCGGGTCCGCAGGCTGCAGAGATGACCGGTTCCTTCCGGAGCCGCGAAAGTATTTCAGGTATCGAGAGAGGTAGACGGCACGTGAGCGCCATCACACCCGAGTCACTGCCATCCGCCGACGAGGCGCGGGCGGCGCTGGTCGCCCTGCGCCGCGAGGTGGCCAAGGCGGTCGTGGGCCAGGACGAGACGGTGACCGCCCTGGTCGTGGCGCTGCTGTGCCGCGGCCACGTGTTGATGGAGGGTGTGCCGGGTGTCGCCAAGACGCTGCTGGTGCGCACCGTGTCGGCGGCCCTGTCCCTGGACCACAAGCGGGTGCAGTTCACCCCGGACCTGATGCCGGGCGACGTGACGGGGTCGCTGGTGTACGACCAGCACACCGCGAAGTTCGAGTTCATCAAGGGCCCGGTGTTCACCAACCTGCTGCTGGCCGACGAGATCAACCGGACGCCGCCCAAGACGCAGGCGTCCCTGCTCGAGGCGATGGAGGAGCGGCAGGTCACCGTGGAAGGGAGCCCGGTGGCGCTGCCGGACCCGTTCATGGTGGCCGCGACCCAGAACCCGGTCGAGTACGAGGGCACCTACCCCCTGCCCGAGGCGCAGCTGGACCGGTTCCTCCTCAAGGTGACCGTTCCCCTGCCCGACAGAGCCTCCGAGGTCGGCATGCTGGGCCGCCACGCCGCCGGGTTCGACCCGGGCGACCTGCGGGCCGCGGGCGTGGAGCCGGTGGCGGGGGCCGCCGAGCTGAGGGCCGCGCGCGCCGCGGTCGAACAGGTCCGGGTGGCGCCCGAGGTGCTCGGCTACATCGTGGACCTGTGCCGGGCCACCCGGCAGTCGCCGTCGCTGCAGCTGGGCGCGTCCCCGCGCGGTGCCACCGCGCTGCTGCGCACCAGCCGGGCGTGGGCGTGGCTGTCGGGTCGCGACTACGTGACACCCGACGACGTGAAGGCCCTGGCCAAGGGCACTCTGCGGCACCGGATCTCGCTGCGGCCGGAGGCGGAGCTGGAGGGTGCCACCACCGACGGAATCCTGGACGGGGTGCTCGCCTCCGTCCCGGTGCCGCGCTGATGGCGGTCACCGGGCGGGCGGCCCTGCTCGCGCTCCTCGCGACGGTCGCGGTGGCCTTCTCCGGCCTGCTGGGTCCGCAGGCGGCGGGTGTCGCCGTGGCCCTGGTCGTGCTGCTGGTGGCGCTGGACGTGCTCCTGGCGGCGAGCCCGCGGGCGATGCGGCTGTCCCGCGAGGGGGACACGTCGCTGCGTCTGGGCGAGACCGCGACGGTGTACGTGATCGTCACCAACCCCACCCGGCGGCGCCTGCGCGGCCTCGTGCGCGACGCGTGGCCGCCGAGCGCACACGCCTCCCCGCGCAGCCACCGGCTGAGGGTGGACCCGGGCGAGCGGCGCAGGGTGGCGACGGAGCTGACCCCCACCCGGCGGGGCGACGCCCACGCCGCCGGGGTGACGGTGCGCAGCATCGGTCCGCTGGGGCTGGCAGGGCGCCAGCGCACACTCCGGGCGCCGTGGACGGTCCGGACCCTGCCGCCGTTCCACAGCCGCCGCCACCTGCCCGGAAAGCTGTCGCGGCTGCGGGAGCTGGAGGGGCAGCACACGGCGATGGTGCGCGGACAGGGCAGCGAGTTCGACTCGCTGCGCGACTACGTGCCCGGGGACGACGTGAGGTCCATCGACTGGCGGGCCACCGCGCGCGGCGACGGCGTGGTGGTGCGCACCTGGCGGCCCGAGAGGGACCGGCGCATCCTCGTCGTGCTGGACACCGGGCGCACGTCGGCCGGCCGGGTGGGCGACACCCCGCGGCTGGACCACGCCATGGACGCCGCGCTGCTGCTGGCGGCGCTGGCGGGCAAGGCGGGCGACCGGGTGGACTTCCTGGCCTACGACCGGCGCGTCCGGGCTCAGGTACGCGCCTCGGGCCGGGGCAGTCAGGTGAGCCGGATCGTGGAGGCCATGGCGCCGCTGGAGGCGGAGCTCGTGGAGTCCGACCCGGCCGGGCTGGTGGGCACCGTCCTGGGGACGCAGGGGCGGACACGGCGGCTGGTGGTGCTGCTGACCGACCTCGACCCCGCTTCCCTGGAGGAGGGCCTGCTGCCGCGGCTGTCCGCGCTGACGTCGCGCCACCTCGTGATGGTGGCGGCGGTGCGCGACCCCGCCGTGGACGCGATGGCCGCCGAGCGCGGCACCTCCACCGCCCTGTACCGGGCGGGCGCCGCCGAGCGGACGCTGGGCGCGCGGCGCCGGGTGACGGCGGAGCTGCGCCGCATGGGTGTGGAGGTCGTCGACGCCGATCCCGAGCACATCGCCCCGGCCCTGGCCGACGCCTACATCAACCTCAAGGCCCAGGGCCGCCTGTAGGGGCCGTGGTCCTGTACCCGTGGCGCACGTCCGCGTGAGCCGGAGGTACGGGACCGCGGGGCCCGCGCGCAGGACCGGGTGCCTCAGGCGACCGGGACGGCCTCCGGGGCGTTCTCGATGTCGCCGGTCTCGCCCTCCTGGGCGGCCTTGCGTCCGACCGTGAACACGTACAGCAGGAAGAGCGCCTCCGCCAGGACACCGATGCCCAGGGCGACGGGGACGGGGATGTGCCCGGCGACCATGTTGCCCGTGACCAGGCCCTCGATGAGCCCGGAGACGAACAGCACCACCGCCAGGCCCAGCGCCGCCGCCACGGCGGCGCGGCCCTCCTCGCCGAGGGCGCGCAGGCGCGTGCGGTCGCCCGGGGCGATGACGGTCCACCCCAGTTTCAGGCCGATACCGCCCGCGACGAAGACCGCGGTCAGTTCCAGCAGCCCGTGCGGCAGGATCATGCCGAAGAACACGTCGGCCTTGCCGTAGGCGGTCATCATCCCGGCTGCGAGGCCGACGTTGACCGCGTTGAGCCCCATGACCCACAGGGTGGGCAGGCCGAGGAAGACACCGAAGATGATCGCCTGCGCCGCGACCCAGGCGTTGTTGGTCCACACCTGCGCGGAGAAGGAGGCACGGGGGTTCTCCACGTAGTAGTTCGCGAACTCGAACTCGACGTACTGGGACACGGTCTCCGGGGTGCCGATGGCGTGCAGCACGTCGGGGTTGGCCGCGACCCACCAGGCCGTGGCCCCGGCGAGCGCCACGGCCCCCGCCGTGGTGCCGATCCACCACCAGCGCAGCCGGTACAGGATGGCGGGGAACACCCGGGTGAAGAAGCCGGCGGCGTCCTTCCAGGCGGACGCGTGCGCCCCGGTCACCGCGGAGCGGGCCCGCGCCACCTTGGCGGACAGCCGGCCCACCAGGGCGGGGTCCTGGCCGGAGGAGCGCACCACCGACAGATGGGTGGAGACCCGCTGGTAGAGATCGACGAGTTCGTCGATCTCCTCGCCGTCGAGCGACCGGCGCCTGCGCACCAGCTCGTCCAGCCGTTCCCACTCCCGGGCGTGCGCCGCGGCGAACACGTCGATATCCACGCAATGGACCCTACCGGGTCCCGTCCGCGCGGCGGAGACCGGCGCGAACCCGGTCCCGGGCGGCGGGTAGTGTCGGGTGGACAGGTTCCCGACAGCCCCGAGGAGCGAGTGCCGGTGTCCTATCCCGTCCACGGCCAGGGCCACGACGGCGCGTACGGCGCGACGCCCCTGGTCACAGGTGACGCGGTGGTGCTCGACCTGCGCCCAGCGGGTTTCGCCACCAGGGCCGTCGCTCTGGTCATCGACATGATCGTGCAGATCGCGCTGATCGTCCTGCTGACCACGCTGACCCTGTGGATGGGCACGGAACTGGACCCGGCGGCCGTCGCCGCGATCAGCCTGGGCGGCACGATCCTCGTCTTCGTGGGCTACCCGACCGCGTTCGAGACCGTCTCCCGGGGCCGCTCCCTCGGCAAGATGGCGATGGGCCTGCGCGTCGTGGGCACCGACGGCTCCCCCGAGCGGTTCCGCCAGGCCCTCGCCAGGGCCCTGGCGTCGTTCGTGGAGGTCTGGATGACCTCGGGCGTGATCGCCCTGATCGTGTCGATGCTGAGCCGCGACGGCCGCCGTGTGGGCGACTTCGTGGCGGGCACGATGGTCGTGGAGGAGCGCGCCGGACGCGCCCGTGAGGAGGCCGTCCCGATGCCGCCGCAGCTGGCGGGGTGGGCGGCCGGCGCGGAGCTGGCCCGCCTGTCTCCGGAGACCGCGGCCGCGGCCCGCCAGTACGTGCTGCGCTACGCGGAGCTGGCCGAGTACACCCGCTACGAGATGGGTGCCCGCCTGGCCGACGAGGTCGCCGCCCAGATCAGTCCTCCCCCGCCGCCGGGCACTCCTCCGCCGTACTTCCTCGCCGCTGTCCTCGCCGAGCGGCGCCGCCGCCACGAGGCCGCCCTCCCGCCGCACCTGCCGCGGTGAGCCGTCAGGGGTGCCAGGAGCGCAGGTAGGCCTCCTGGTCGGGGGTGAGGGTGTCGATGCCCACCCCCAGCGCGGCCAGTTCCAGCCGGGCGACCTCGCTGTCGAGCTCGGCCGGGACCTCGATCACTCCCGGTGCGAGGCCGGCACGGCTGCGGGCCAGCCACTCGGTGGTGAGGGCCTGCACCGCGAAGGACATGTCCATGACGGCGGCCGGATGCCCCTCGGCCGCGCCCAGGTTGACCAGGCGCCCCTCGCACAGCAGCAGGAGGCGGCGGCCGTCCGCGAGCACGTACTCGTCGGCGTGCTCGCGCACACCGCGGTGGACGGACACGGCCGCGGCGTCGAGCGCCGCGAGGTCGATCTCCAGGTCGAAGTGGCCGGAGTTGACCAGGATCGCACCGTCCTTCATCCGGGCGAGGTGCTCACCCCGGACGACGTCGCGGTTGCCGGTCGCGGTGACGAACACGTCGCCGACCGGGGCCGCGTCGGCCATGGTCGCGACGGTGTAGCCCTGCATCGCGGCGTCGAGGGCCTTGACGGGGTCGACCTCGGTGACGACCACCCGGGCCCCCATGCCCCGGAGCCGTTCGGCCAGGCCGCGGCCGCAGTAGCCGAACCCCGCGACGACCACGGTGCGTCCGGCGAGCATCGCGTTGGTGGCGCGCAGGATGCCGTCGACGGTGGACTGCCCGGTGCCGTACCGGTTGTCGAACATGCGCTTGGTGGCGGTGTCGTTGACCGCGACCATGGGCAGCCGCAGCTCCCCCTCGGCGCTCATCCGGCGCAGCCGGATCACCCCGGTGGTCGTCTGCTCGCAGCCGCCGATCACGTCCTCCAGCAGCTCGGGGCGCAGGGCGTGCACCGCGTGGACGAGGTCGCAGCCGTCGTCGAGCAGCAGATGGGGGCGCGGTTCCAGGACCCGGAGCAGGTTGCGGTCGTAGGTGGCCGGATCCATCCCGGCCCACGCGTGGACCGAGATCCCGTACTCGGCGACCAGCGCGGCGGCGGTGTCGTCCTGGGTGGACAGCGGGTTGGAGGCCGCCAGCCACACCCGGGCCCCGCCCGCGCGCAGCGCCCGCAGCAGGTTCGCGGTCTCCGCGGTCACGTGCAGGCACGCCGCGATCCGCAGGCCCTCCAGGGGCCGCTCGGCGGCGAAGCGCTCACGCACGCTGCGCAGCACCGGCATGGAGCGCTCCGCCCAGTCCACCCGGCGCACGCCGGCCGCCGCCAGCCCGAGGTCGGCCACCTCGTGCGAAGGTTCAGTCACTCTGCCGCCTGTCGTCCCGTTCCGGCCTGAACCGGCCCCTCCGGGCGCCCGCGGCGTCCGGAGGGGCCGGATGTCCGCACCGATCAGTAGCGGTAGTGGTCGGCCTTGTAGGGGCCCGCCACGTCGACGCCGATGTAGGCGGCCTGCTCCTTGGTGAGCTCGGTCAGCTTGACGCCGAGCGCGTCCAGGTGGAGGCGGGCGACCTTCTCGTCGAGGATCTTCGGCAGCGTGTACACGCCCACCGGGTACTCGTCGGTCTTGGTGAACAGCTCGATCTGCCCGATGACCTGGTTGGTGAAGCTGTTGGACATCACGAAGCTCGGGTGCCCGGTGGCGTTGCCCAGGTTGAGCAGGCGGCCCTCGGACAGCACGAGGACGGAGTGGCCGTCGGCGAAGGTCCACTCGTGGACCTGCGGCTTGATCTCCTTCTTGACGATGCCCTCGACCTTGGCCAGGCCGGCCATGTCGATCTCGTTGTCGAAGTGGCCGACGTTGCCGACGATGGCCTGGTGCTTCATCCGGGCCATGTGGTCGGCCATGATGACGTTGAAGTTGCCGGTGGTGGTGATGAAGATGTCACCGGTCTCGACCACGTCGTCCAGGGTGGTGACCTGGTAGCCGTCCATGGCGGCCTGGAGCGCGTTGATCGGGTCGATCTCGGTGACGATCACGCGGGCGCCCTGGCCGCGCAGCGCCTCGGCCGCGCCCTTGCCGACGTCCCCGTAACCGCACACCACGGCGACCTTGCCGCCGATGAGCACGTCGGTGGCGCGCATGATGCCGTCCGGCAGCGAGTGGCGGATGCCGTACTTGTTGTCGAACTTGCTCTTGGTGACCGAGTCGTTGACGTTGATCGCCGGGAACGCCAGGACACCGTTGCGCTGCATCTCGTACAGGCGGAGGACACCGGTCGTGGTCTCCTCCGTGACGCCCTTGATGCGCTTGGCGATGGCCGTCCACTTGCCCGGGTCCTTCCGGAGACTCTCGGCGAGCAGCCTCAGGACGACCGCGAACTCCTCGCTGTCGGCGGTGGAGGGGTCCGGGACGGCGCCGGCCTTCTCGTACTCGGCGCCCTTGTGGACCAGCATGGTGGCGTCGCCGCCGTCGTCCAGGATCATGTTGGGGCCCTCGTCACCGGGCCAGGTGAGCGCCTGCTCGGTGCACCACCAGTACTCCTCCAGGGTCTCGCCCTTCCAGGCGAAGACCGGGACGCCCTTGGGGTCGTCGGGGGTGCCGTCGGGACCGACGACGACCGCGGCCGCGGCGTGGTCCTGGGTGGAGAAGATGTTGCAGCTCACCCAGCGGACCTCGGCGCCCAGGGCCACCAGGGTCTCGATGAGGACCGCGGTCTGGACGGTCATGTGCAGGGAACCCATGATGCGGGCGCCCTTGAGCGGCTTGCTGTCCCCGTACTCGGCGCGGGTGGCCATGAGGCCGGGCATCTCGTGCTCGGCGAGCCGGATCTCGTCGCGTCCGAAGTCGGCCAGGGACAGGTCGGCGACCTTGAAGTCGAAAGCCATGCGTTCCTCACTCGTGATGGTCGTGGCTCCCCCGATTCTAGGTGCGAAAGCCTCCCACCAGGCCGAATCTGACGCTTCATTGTCAGATCGAGGGGTTCCCGGCGCCGGTCTCGGCTAGGCTCGGTCCCATGGCCCTCGACGACTCCGCCCCGCGCAGCGGTCCCGTGCCCATCTCCGCGGCGGCCGAGCGGACGGGCATCACACCGCGGATGCTGCGCTACCGGGAGGGGCTCGGGCTCCTGCCCCGCACCCAGGAGCCGCCCACCGGCCGCGGGCACCGGCACCGCCGGTTCACCGAGGAGGACCTGCGCACCATCGAGACCGGCCTGGAGCTGGAGCAGGAGTTCGACATCCCGCCGACCGCGCTGGCGTTCGCGCTGCGCGTGCTCTCCGAGCCCGAGGTCCTGGCCCGGGTCCGCGCCCACGGCGAGCGGCTGGGCCGGCTCGCACCCGCCCCCGCGCGCGCCCTCGACTACGAGAAGCAGAAGGCCATGCGCCTGCTCGGCCGCCCCTGAAACGGCACGGAGGGTACGCCCCCGGTGATGGCCGGTAGCGGCCACGCCGTGTGCCCCTCCCCCATGTTTTGGCGGAGCGCCGGGCGGCTACGGAGACAAGGTGGATACCCTACGCCGCGGCGCGGACCCGGAGCGGCTTCCGGAGCGCGTACGCGAAGAGCTCACCGACGTCGACCGGCTGCGGGAGATCTGGACGCAGCACCGGCAGGGCCGGCCACGGGAGGAGCACGAGGCGGCACGGCGGGACCTGGTCCGGCGCCGCGTCCGCGAACTGGGCGGCGGCCCCGAGCTGGCCGACCTCCTGCTGTCCGCGACCGCGAAGGAGGCGGCGGCGACGCCGGTCACCGCCGGGGTCGTGGCCGAACTGGCCGAACACGTCCGCGCGCTGCCCGGGGCCGGACCCTACCGCTCCCCCGAGCACCGACTGGACGAGGGCCGTGCCGGGGCCCTGGCCGAGGCCGCGGCCCTGCCCGTGCATCCGGTGGTGCGCGCCGCGCACGTGTACGCCGAGGCCGAGGCCGCCCTGGAGGAGATCGAGGGGGCCGGGGACGGGGAGTGGCTGCTCCCGTGGGTGCTGGCCTCCCTGGTGCTGCGGCGTGCGGGCCTGCCTCCGCTGCTTCCCTGCCGCCCGCCGTCGTTCACCGGGCGCGGTCCGGTGGAGGGCTTCGCCGGAACGGTGTCCCGCTTCGCGCACATGGTGACCTGGACGATGCGCGAGGAGTTGAGCTGGGCGCCCGGGGACGCCCCTTCCTCCGGGGCTCCGGTGCCGCCTCTGGCCGCGGTGATCCGGCGCCGCCTCGCGGAGCACCTGCGCTCCCGGAGCGAGGCGGTCGCGCTGATCCTGCGGGCGCTGGATCCGCAGACCCGCACCTCGGTGCGCTCCGGAGGTTCCGACTCCCCCGGCCCGGACAGGGCGGACGCCCTGTCCGCCGCCCGGACCCTGCTCACGCCGGGCGCCGCGCACTGGTGGAACGTCCTGGAGCTGTCCGTGGGCGATGCCTCGTTGGCGCTGACCGTGGTCGTCCAGGAGATCGGCCGACCGCGCACCGGTGTCCTGGCGGTCACCGCCGACGCCTGTCTGACCACACCCGAGGGGGCCCGCGACATCCCGGACGTGTCCGGGGCGGAGGGGGTGACGGCCATGCCGACCGACTCCGCCGACGAGCGCTGGCCGCAGATCCGCGACCTGGTCGACGAGGCGGTCTCCCGCGCCATGAGCGAACTGACGCAGGTCTGACCCCCGCCGGGTCAGGTGCTGACCGCGATGAGCACCAGGACCAGTAGCAGGATCACGATGGTGATCAGCACCGCCGGGACCACCCAGCCCTGCTGGAGGATCGAGTCCCCGTCCTGCTGCGGCGGACCGGTCATGCCCGGCCTGGCGTAGGTCTGGTTGGGGTTCATGGCGCCCGGGTGCGGCTGCTGCGGGTAGTGGGGGCGGGCGGGCACGCCCGTGCCCGGCTGCGGTGCGCCCGGGTAGCCGGGCCTCGGGCGCGGGTCGGAGGCCCCGGGGTGGACGAAACCGGGGCGCGGGTCCGAGATCCCCGGATGTCCCGGCATGCCCATGGCTCCCGGCCTGGGGTCGGAGATCATCGGCGGGTTGCCCCCCGTGGAGGGACCGGTGCCGTACGGCGGGCGGAACGACTGCTGGCCGCCGGTGAAGAGTCCGGTCTGGGCGATCTTCTCCCCCTGGCGGACGGCGTCGTCGGTGGAAGGGGCCTCGCCACCGCCGTCGTCGTGGCCGAGCAGGCGCATGAGGAGCTTCTGCGCCGAGGGCCGGTTGTCGGGGTTCTTGTCCAGGCACGACTCGACGATCGGCCGCATCGCCTCGTCGACCCCGTCCAGGTCCGGCGGCGCGCTGACGACGCGGTGCACGACCGCCGGGACCGTGTCGGAGCCGAAGGGCGCCCGGCCGGTCGAGGCGAACGCGATGACGCAGCCCCAGGCGAAGATGTCGCACTTGTCGGTGATGCCGCGGCCCTCGATCTGCTCGGGCGCCATGTAGGAGGGCGTGCCCACGATCGAGTTGGTCATGGTCGCGGTGCCGTCGTCGACGCGGGCGATGCCGAAGTCGATCACGCGCGGGCCGTCGGGGCCCAGCAGCACGTTGCCGGGCTTGAAGTCGCGGTGGACGATGCCCGCCTTGTGGATGGCCACCAGCGCGGTGGCGGTGGAGACCGCCAGCCGCTGGAGCGAGGAACCGCGCAGGGGGGCGCCCTTGGCGACGGTCTCCTGGAGGTCCTTGCCCTCCACGAACTCGCTGACGACGTAGGGCGGATCACCGTCGAGGCGGGCGTCGATGATCGCCGCGGTGCAGAAGGAGGCCACCTTCTGGGCGGCGCGGACCTCCTTCTCGAAGCGTTTGCGCAGATCGCTGTCGCGGGACCACTGGTCGTTGAGGACCTTGACCGCGACCTGCTCCCCGGCGGGGTCCTCGGCCAGGTAGACGATGCCCTGCCCGCCCTTGCCCAGCCGTCCGGTCACGCTGTAGGAGCCGAACGCCGTGGGATCACTCGGCTGTAGCGTTTCGGGACCGGGCATCTGTGTCCTCCGGGAGGTCGGGGGTGAGCGGGGCGGCACGAACAGGGTACGGCTTGCGGGGGTGTACGGCGATCCGTCCGCCGCACCCCGCGCCTTCCGTCCCCCCTCAGCCGATCCTGCGCGCCTCGTCGACCAGCAGGACCGGGATCCCGTCCCGGATCGGGTAGGCCAGGCCGCTCTCGTCGCAGACCAGTTCGTCGGTCTCGGGGTCGTGGCGCAGCGGGGCCTGGCTCTGCGGGCAGGCCAGGATCTCCAGGAGCCAGCCGTCGATCTTCGTACTCATCGGTCCTCGTTCCTCCTGTGGTGGTGGGGGCGGGCCCGCGGCGCACCGCGGCCGCCCGCCCCTCCATGATGCCCGGTCAGGCCCGGACGATCGCCAGGACCTCGTCGCGCAGGGACGCGACGGCGTCGTCGTCGGCGGCCTCGACGTTGAGCCGCAGCAGGGGCTCGGTGTTGGAGGCGCGCAGGTTGAACCAGGAGCCGTCGGAAAGGGTGACGGTCAGCCCGTCGAGCTCCTCCACGGTGGCGCCGTCCCGCCCGGCGAAGGACTCGCGTACGGCGGCCATCCGACCGGGGGCGTCGGCGACCTCGGAGTTGATCTCGCCGGAGGAGGCGTAGCGCGAGTACTCCTCGGTGATCTGCGACAGCGTCCGCTCGTCGGTGCCCAGCACACGCAGGACGTGCATCGCGGCGAGCATGCCGGTGTCGGCCCGCCAGAAGTCGCGGAAGTAGTAGTGCGCGGAGTGCTCCCCTCCGAAGACGGCCCCGGTCTCGGCCATGGTCGCCTTGATGAAGGAGTGGCCGACCCGGGTGCGGACGGGCTTGCCGCCGTGCTCGCGCACGATCTCGGGGACCGCCTGGGAGGTGATGAGGTTGTGGATGACGGTCCCGCCGGGCTCGCGTGCCAGCTCCTGCACCGCGACCAGGGCGGTGATGGCGGAGGGCGGCACGGCCTCTCCGCGCTCGTCGATGACGAAGCAGCGGTCGGCGTCCCCGTCGAAGGCCAGGCCGATGTCGGCGCCGGTCTCGCGCACCTTGGCCTGGAGGTCGACCAGGTTGTCCGGGTCGAGGGGGTTGGCGGGGTGGTTGGGGAAGGTTCCGTCCAGCTCGAAGTAGAGGGGGACGACCTCCAGCGGCAGCCCCTTCTGGAGGACGGCCGGGACGGTGTGGCCGCCCATGCCGTTACCCGCGTCGACGACGACCTTCAGCGGCCGGATCCCGGAGAGGTCGACGAGCTCGCGCAGGTACGCGGCGTACCCGGGGAGCAGGTCCTGTTCGGTGACGGTGCCCGCCGGGCCGTCGTGGGCGGGTACGCCCTCCTCCGCCAGGCGCCGGATCTCCTCCAGTCCGGTGTCGCCGCTGATGGGCGCGGCACCGGCACGGCACATCTTGATGCCGTTGTACTGGGCGGGGTTGTGGCTGGCGGTGAACATCGCGCCGGGCAGGCCGAGGTGGCCCGAGCCGTAGTAGAGGAGGTCGGTGGAGCCGAGGCCGGCCGACACCACGTCGATGCCCTGGGAGGTGACGCCCTCGGCGAAGGCGGCGGCCAGCTCCGGCGAGGAGGGGCGCATGTCGTGGGCGACCACGACGGCCGGCCCGCCGACGACCCGGGCGAAGGCCGCCCCGATCGCCCGTGCCACATCCGCGTTCAAGGTGTCCGGAATCACACCGCGTACATCGTATGCCTTGAAGATGCTTGCCAGGTCTGCCACGTCGTCTCCGGCCCGGTAGGTCCTGCTCCAACGTTCGTCCCGCGCGCGGTGGCCGCGCGCGCTACAAACCTAGCAAGGGGCCCTTCCGGCTTCTCGCGGGGACGCGAGACCTTGGTCACCGCTCCGCCGGGGACGGCCGCGCACCCGGATCGGGATCTAGGGTCGGGGGTCCGGGCGGCCGGGATCGGACCTGACCACGCGGAGGTGGCCGCGGCGCAAGGTCTCGGCACCCTCACCGGCGGTGTCGTCGGACGGGCGCACGGGTGGCCGCGCCGCCTCACGTACGGCGTCCGCGAGGGCCTCCAGGTCGTCACTTCCCGGACCTCCGCCCGCGGTCTCGACGGGGAGCCGCACGACCTCCCAGCCGCGCGGGGCGGTCAGCCGGTCGGCGTGCATGGCGCACAGGTCGTAGCAGTGCGGTTCCACGTAGGCGGCGAGCGGGCCGAGGACGGCCGTCGAGTCGGCGTAGACGTACGTGAGCGTGAAGACGGCGGGTTGCCGGCAGGCGGTTCTCGAGCAGCGTCGAACAGGGCTCACAGCGTTCGACTGTATGCCTTTACCGAGGGACACGCCAGCATCGTTCCATGAGCTGGTCAGTTCCACCGCGACCGGGTCCCTCTCCGCCCCGGTACGGCACCGCGCGAAGGTCGGCGGGGCCTTTCGTCCGGGGCCCGCGGGGGCCATCGGGGTCTTCCGCACCGGGGACTACGCGAGACGGCTGTGATGGCTTAGTCTCGAAGTGTGCGACGAGTGCGCCCCTTCAGTGGCCAACCAGACCGAGTGCGACGCCGGGACCGCCGCGGCCGAGGCATCCGCGGTCCGCTCGTGCCTTCCGACCTGCCTGTCTTCCGCACCCGGGCGCAGGCGTTCGACGACCTCGTCCTGGACGCGGTCGAACGCCTGGAGCGCCTGTGGGCGCGGGAGCTGGCCAACGTCGACTTCCTCGTGGAGGACGTCCCGCCCGCCCCGCCGCGCGGCTCCCCCGCCGAGGCGATCCCGTTCTCCCGCCTGGAGACCGAGCCCTCCGGCAAGGCACGCATCGTGGTGTACAGGCGTCCGCTGGAGATACGGACCAAGGACCCCGAGGAGATGGCACTCCTCGTGCACGAGACGGTCGTCGAGGAGGTCGCCAACCTGCTCGGCGTGGAACCGGAGTCGGTCGACCCCGAGAACTGACCGCCCCGCGGATCAGGGGACCACGCCGACCATCGTGTGGCGGACGTCGGGCAGCGCGATCTCCACGGGCGCGGGACGCACGGGCAGCACACTCAGCCCCTCTCCCGACCTCAGCACGCGGGCGGCGTGCAGCGGACCCGAGCCCTCCAGGACCTCCAGGCGGAGGGCGTGGCCGTCCTCGGGGTCGACTCCGTCGGGAGTGCTCCACGCCTCCTCCCCGCCGAACACGGTCGTCGTCCCGGCTTCCACCACCGTGCGCACCGCGTCTCCCTGGGTGCCGTCGGGCCCGATCGGGGTGGCCATGAGCGAGACGTCGTCCCGGGGGGCGCCCAGAACGAGCTCCGTGTCCGCGTCCACGGGGACGTCGGGCAGTACCGCCATGGTGTCCAGCGGGAACGACAGCGGCGGCACCACCGAGGTGTAGGCGGTCTCGACCACCTTCCGCTCCCCGTCGGCGGCTTCCACCGCCACGCCGGCGATCACGGGAACGTCCGCCTCCAGCAGCACGGTTCCCGGTTCCCCGCCCAGGGCGCTCTCCAGCGTGAGCCACGCGGAGGCCGCCGGGGGCACGTCGAGAACCAGGGGGTCGTCGGCGCTCCGCCCCGGGGTGCCCCCTCCGCCGTCCTCCGCGGAGGAGAGCACGTGGACCCGCACCCGGGCGGGCTCCTGGCCGGGGGCCGACACGACGAGGTGGCGGCGGCCCGCGCCGCCGGGAACACCCGCCACCACGTGTTCCGTGGCAGGGGCCGCGGTCGGCGGCACCCAGTCGGCAGAGCCCGAGACGTGCTCGGCGAGCACCGACACCGCGACCCGGCCGCTGCTCGTGCGCACCTGGACACCGATTCCGCCGATGCTCCCGGCCGGCTCGGTGAGGTCCAGTTCCGTCGACTCCCCCGGGCCGAGGGAGATACCCCGGCTCTCGGCGGAGCGGGACGGCCCGCCGCTGGTGTAGACGTCGACGCTGACCGTGGCGTGGGAGCGCTCGGGGTTGGCCAGGTGGGCGGTGACCGACTCCAGCCGCACGCCCTCGGAGTCGCCCACGCCCGGGAGCGCGAACCAGGTGCTGACGGACGGTTCCACGCAGCGCACCTCGGTGGCGGCACCGTCGGCCAGGGTGATCTGTGTGGCGTCGAGCCCCGGGGCGAGCGCCTGCTCGGCGTGGACGGCGACGGGCTGCCGCTCCTCTCCGGTGTCGAGCTTCCACACGCTGCCCGGCTCGGTCAGCACCTCACCGAGGCGTCCACCCGCCGTCGCGGAGCCCTCGTCTTCCCCGCCGTCCTCTTCCGGCGCCCGTGGGACCGGCACGGCCCACAGGCCGCCTCCGTCGTCACGGCTCACCCGGGGGGCGAAGGCCGCGACGGAGCTCCGGGCGTCCGAGGCCGCGTGCGGCGCGGGGCACACCCTCAGGGCGAGTTCGGGGCGCACCGTCTCGGGCCCGGTGACACCCAGCTCGGCGGTGACCGGGCCGGTGGCCAGGGCGATGCCGAACAGCGCCGCCAGGGCCGTCGCCACCAGTCCGAGCAGTGCGAACCTGTTCTCCGCGATCAGACGCACGGTCTCTCCTCCCGCTCGGTCCCCGCCACTTCCCCGTCGTCCTCCCTGCGGATGTCGGCCCGGCGCCGTCCCGCCCTCCGGCCTCCGCGCCGGCTGCGCCGGGAGGGCCGCGCCTCGAAGGGCATCGGCCGCGGCACCGGCGTGGACTCGATCAGCCGGTCCTCCTCCTCGGTCCGCACCCCGGGTGCGGCCAGGACCGAGACGACCAGGAGCAGGAGCCCCTGGGTGAGCATCCAGGCGCTGTGCACGTGGTCGGTGTGCCGGACGTGCAGTTTCCCGCCCCCGGTCGGCAGCTCCCACGCCTGTGTTCCGCCGGCGGTCTCGACCGGGGTGAGCTCGGCACCGTCCAGGGTGGCCCTCCAGCCGCCGTCGGCGGCCTCCGCCAGGGCCAGGGTGCGGCCGGGGGCGCCCTCCCCGAGGTGCGCGGTGAAGTCGTCCCCGGGGCCCTCGACCCGGAGGAGCTCCTCGGTGCCTCCGTCCTCGGAGACGGTCCGCAGCCTCCCCGCCGGTTCCTCCAGGCGCCACAGCCCGTACCGCTGGGAGAGCGACTGCCGGAGCAGACCCGGTGTTCCGTCCAGGGTGTCGACCATGGTGGAGTCGACCGTCCCGGTCAGCTCGGGCCGCGGGTAGAGGACGTACCGGACACCGAGGTCGGCCAGCACCCTCAGCTGACTGCCGCCCTGCCCCGCGGCGAGTTCCGCGGCGGCGCGGTCGAGTCGGGCCCCGGTGTCCTCGTCGGGACGGACGCGTTCCTCGCCGAGCCGGGGCTCCCTCCCGCGCACCACCAGGTAGTCGACACCGCCGTCCCCCGCCGGTGTGACGACGAGGGTGCGCGGCGCGGTGCCGTCCCCGCTCGCACTCGCCAGGGCCCCCGGGACGACCGGGACCGCGCGGGAGGTGACCGGCCCGTCGGCGCCCTCCCAGATCCACGCGGCGGCGGCCGAGAGGGGTGTGGCCAGGGCCAGCAGGGCCACGGCGATCGCGAAGGCGCGCCGCGGACCTCCCGTGTCCAGCATGTTCCGGAAGGAGCGGACCGCGGTCGCCGACGAGAGCAGCACGGCCGTGGCCGCGAAGGTGAGCGGCACCCCCGGCCAGACCTGGGCGGGGGGCCCGCCGAAGTACGGCTCGACGACGATCCTGCCGACCAGGACCGCCACGAGCACGCCGAACAGGGCCAGGCCCCAGCCCGCGGCGACCAGCAGTCGGTGCTTCAGGAGCAGGAGCGAGCACAGCGCCGCCGCGACGAAGCCCGCGGTGACCCAGAAGGGCGGGGTACCGGGCCCGCCGGGCGAGAGCATGAGCAGCTCTCCCGGGGAGGCCGCCTCGCCCGGAGGGCTCACCCCCGCCTCCAGCAGCCACAGCGAGGGGTGCAGCACCAGTTCCGGCGTCCACGGCATGAGCAGGAGGGCGGGCAGGCCCAGTCCGATCGCGACGCTGACGTAGAGGCGGCGGCCCACGTGGCCGAAGACCACGGTGACCAGTCCCCCTGCCGCCAGCGCCAGCAGCCACGTCATCGGCACGAAGGCGGTGGCCGCGGCCAGCACCAGGCCCAGGCCCCAGGCCGCCCGGCGGGACTGCTTGGGCGGCATCGACACCACGCGGACCAGCAGCAGCGCCAGGACCGGCATCAGGACATGGACCAGGGCGGTGCCGAAGCGCCCTTGGGCGATCGCGCCCGTGGCCACCGGCAGCAGGGCATAGGTCGCGGACATCCACAGCCGTGCGGGGCGGTAGCCCAGCACCTCGCGGGCGAGCAGGTAGGAGGTCAGCCCGGCCAGCGGCACGCTGCCGAGCAGGAGGAGGGAGACCGCGATCCAGGGTTTGCCCAGGGTGAGGGTGGACAGCAGGGCGAGCAGTCCGACGTAGGGCGGCAGCGCCCCGCCCGAACCCGCACCGCTGTCGGGGCTGCCGGACAGGTACAGCGCCCACATGTCGCGGGCGCTGCCCGTGACCGGCGGCAGCGCCCCGCCCGCGAGGAGGTCGCCCAGGAGCAGGGAGCGCTCGGCAGCGACGGTGACCGCGGCCAGTCCGAGGACCAGGAGCGGCCCCGGCCGGAGGACCGCCCGGCGCAGGAAGCCGCCGCTGTCGGTGGGCGCCTCGTCGTCCTCGGCGACGGGCGGTGCCGTCACCGCCTGGTGGCGCCCCGGGGTGTTGAGGACCGGCTCGCCCGAGAGCACACCGGCGAAGGCGTCGGCGAACTGGCGGGCGGCCACCCCTCGCGCCAGGAACGGGCGGATGGCACTGTAGGTGCGCCGGCGGTCGCGACGCCGCCGGAAGCGGGCCCGCACGAGCTTGTCGGGCCGCAGATACACGAGGGTGATCGCGGCGGCCTCGTCCAGTGCGTTGGCCGGCTGCTTGATGAGCAGGTACATGGCCACGCGCAGCAGCGAGGCGACGGAGTTGCGTACCAGCGCGGCGACCATGCCGCCGAGGGGCAGGTTGGCGAGCAGCACGAAGACCGCGTGGCGGCGGTCGACCCTGCGCGGGTGGTTGCGGGCCGCGGTGATGGGGCGTCTTCTGCGGGCGGAGGCCTCGGCGTGGTAGGCGACCGCCTCGGTGACGACCAGGACCCGCAACCCGGCGCCGCCCACGCGCCAGCAGAAGTCGATGTCGTCGCGGAACAGCGGCAGCGAGCGGTCGAACCCGCCCAGCCTCTCCCACACGTCGCGGCGGACGAGCATGCCCGCGCTGGAGACGGCGAGCACCTGCCGGGTGCCGTCGTGCTGGCCGTGGTCGAACTCACGCTGCTCCAGCCCCGTCTCCCTGCGGCCGGCGCCGTCGATGGTGACGCCGACCTCGACGAGGAGGCGGCGGTCGAA
Organism: Nocardiopsis algeriensis; assembly: GCF_014203695.1. GTDB lineage: Bacteria > Actinomycetota > Actinomycetes > Streptosporangiales > Streptosporangiaceae > Nocardiopsis > Nocardiopsis algeriensis. The sequence goes on from NZ_JACHJO010000002.1 coordinate 272,088, forward strand.
CCAGTCGCGGAGCTTGGGGCCGAGGACCGCGGCGTGCGGATCGCGGTCCGCGGCCGCCAGCAGATGGGCAAGTGCCTCCCGGTCCGGGGTGAGGTCGTCGTGGATGAGCCAGATCCACTCGGTGGCGTCCTCGTCGCACCCCTTCACCGGAGCGGTGGAGCGGTCCAGGGACAGGGCCGCGCGGACGGCGTCCCCGTAGCCCGTACGGGCGGGCAGGCCGACGACCGCCCCCCGGGGGAGGTGCTCGTCGAGGATGTCCGCGCTGCCGTCGGTGCTTCCGGTGTCGGCCGCCACGACGCGCTGCACGGGGTGGCTCTGGGTGCGGAGCGCCGACAGCGTCTCGGGCAGCCAGCGGGCTCCGTCGTGGGACACGACGACCGCGGTGACGACGTGTCGGGCTGGGTCGAGATCGGGCACGGCTGCGGTGGGCTTTCTCAGGAGGGCGGGGAAGGGGGGCCCTTCGGGGGGTCGCGGGCCACGCGTGTCGGGGGAGCGCGGGGCGGCGTGCGGTACATCACCCTACGCCACCCGCACGTCATGACGTGTCCCTTCACCCCGAAAACAGGCACCTCCGTCATATCGGACATTCCCACCGATGATGCGGGTTTCGGGGGATACACAAAGACGCGCGCCCGGGCACCTGCCCGGGCGCGCGTCGCATGCGCCGATCTCTACAGCACGTCCGCGAGGAAATCGAAATCTCCTCCGACAGCTTTCTTCAGCCTTCGGCGCTCGCGCTCGGAGAGTCCTCCCCAGATACCGAACCGCTCGTCGTGTTCGAGCGCGTATTCCAGGCACTCCGCGCGTACCTCGCACGACTGGCAGACCTTCTTCGCCTCCCGGGTCGATCCGCCCTTCTCGGGGAAGAACGCCTCCGGGTCGGTCTGCGCGCACAGGGCACGCTCCTGCCAGCCCAGATCTTCATCCGAGCCGTGCGCCAGCGGGATGACCTCGCTCATGCGCACCTCCTATTGCCCCCCATAGATGTCCCCGGCCCTTTTCTTCCCCCGGGCCGGGGGGAATCCCACCTTGAAATTACACGTGGACGCGTTGCAACTCGTCAAGCGCCCTGCACGGTAATCCACTGAATATCACGTAACGAACTGCCAACGGCGGTCCGCACGTGTCCGATCTGCGGTTTACCACGCAATTCACGACCTTCCAAGGCGGCAGGGGCACGGAGCCCGGCAGCGGGTCAGCGCTTGTCGTCTCCTCCGTACCAGCCCTGCTGGCCGCCGGTACCGCCCTGACCCTGCTGGTCGGTGCCGTATCCGGTGCCCGTGCCGTACTGGCTTCCGTAGGATCCGCCGCTCTGGTCGGCCGATTGAGTACCGTTCTGCTCGCCCGAGTTAAAGAAAGGATCAACTCCGGCCTGCTGCTGTCCCTCCTGCCCCTGCTGCCCCTGGTGCCAGCCGTACTGGATGGCGTCCTGGGCGGCCTGCTCGCCGGTGCCGGCGGGCTGCCCGCCCTGGGGTGCGTACGAGGCGGGGTCGTAGGACTGGCCGTAGGCCTGCTGCTGGGCCTCCTGCCCGTACTGCTGGCCGTAGGCCTGCTGGGCCCCGGTGCCGTACGCCTGCTGCCCGTACTGGGAGGCGTCGTAGCCGTACTGCTGGCCGTAGGCCTGCTGCCCGTACTGGGAGGCGTCGTAGCCCGGGTAGGCCTGCTGCTGGGCCTCCTGCCCGTACTGCTGCTGGGCTTCCTGTCCGTAC
>NZ_JACHJO010000002.1:273892-513462 GCF_014203695.1 Nocardiopsis algeriensis
GTACTGCTGGCCGTACGCCTGCTGGGCCCCGGTGCCGTACGCCTGCTGCCCGTACTGGGAGGCGTCGTGGCCCTGCTGCTGAGCGGGGTCGGCCGCGTACTGCTGCTGGGCGGCATCGGTGCCGTAGGCCTGCTGGCCGCCGGTTCCGTACTGCTGCTGGGCCTCCTGCCCGTACTGCTGGCCGTACGCCTGCTGGGCCCCGGTGCCGTACGCCTGCTGCCCGTACTGGGAGGCGTCGTGGCCCTGCTGCTGAGCGGGGTCGGCCGCCGGCTGTCCCGCCGGGTCCTGTGCCGGGTAGCCGGACGGGGCGAAGGACTGCTGGGCGCCGGTCATCGGGGGGAACTGCTGACCGTAGGCGGGCTGCTGCGGTCGGCCCGCGGTGCGGGGCACCAGGGTGGGGTCGTTGAAGGCCTTCAGCGCCGCGAAGCCGACCAGGCCGAGGACCGCACCCTGGGAGACCGTCCCGAGCAGGTTGCTCAGGCCGATGCCGAAGTTGACGTCGATGAACCCGCAGATCAGCGTGATGGCGCAGAAGAGCAGGCCGACGCAGGTGAGGATCATGGCCGTCAGCACGACCGGGGAGGCCGCCGGGCGGGTCCGCTCGCTCGTCAGCACCAGGGCCACCGCCGCAGCGATCAGGACCGTGGTGCCCACACCGAAGAAGTGCGAGGAGCCGACGCCGCGCATGGACGACGCGAACGACCCCTCCCACCCGCTCGAGAAGACGATGAGGCTGATCAGGCCCGAGAGCATGGTGGCTCCCACAGCCGCCAGCAGGACCCATGCCCCGGGCAGGCGCAGGCGTTCGAGTGATTCGTTGTTCAAGAGAGGTTCCCCTCTGCTGCTTCTTCGCCGCCCTCGGTCGGGGGAAGCTTTTCCTATGTCGGGCTTCAGGGTGGAGCGGCCGCGTCCGGGTGGAGATCCGGGGGACACCGGGACGGTGGCCGACAAGATGGGATGGCGGCCACGCTGCCGGGGTTCCCACCACCCGGGAACTCCCGGTATCAAGACGGTCACGCCCGGGTCGCTCCCCACGGCGGGGCAGACAACCCATACAAGCACCCAGCCTGCCAGACTTGGACGCATGCGGATAGTCGTACCGGCCGGAGGCATCGGCGGAGCACGCTTCCTGCGGGGCCTGAGGGCCGCGCTCGGAACCGGCGCACCGGAGACCGAAGGCAGAACCACAGACAGCAGCATCACCGTCATCGGCAACACCGGTGACGACATCACCCTGTTCGGATTGAGGATATGTCCGGATCTGGACACGGTGATGTACACCCTCGGCGAAGGGATCGACGAGGAGCGCGGTTGGGGCAGGGCCGACGAGTCCTTCACCGTCAAGGAGGAGCTGGCCGCCTACGGGATGAAGCCCACATGGTTCGGCCTGGGGGACCGGGACACGGCCACCCACATCGTGCGGTCCCAGATGCTCGCCGCCGGCTTTCCGCTGTCGGCGGTCACCGAGGCCCTGTGCGACCGCTGGCGGCCGGGTGTCCGGCTGCTGCCGATGACCGACGACCAGGTCGAGACGCACGTGGTGGTGAACGAGGACGGCAGGCGCAGGGCCATCCACTTCCAGGAGTGGTGGATCCGGTACCGCGCCGCGCTGCCCGCCGAGCAGATCGTCGGTGTGGGGGCGGACACGGCCAAGCCCGCGCCCGGGGTCCTGGAGGCGATCGCCGAGGCCGACCTCGTCCTCCTGCCGCCGTCCAACCCGGTGGTGAGCGTCGGGTCGATCCTGAACATCCCCGGTATCCGCGACGCCATGGCGGCCAAGACCGTGGTGGGCGTCTCCCCGATCATCGGAGGCGCACCGGTACGCGGCATGGCCGACGCCTGCCTGAGCGCCATCGGCGTGGAGACCGACGCCGGCGCCGTCGCCGCCCATCTGGGCGCCGACCTCCTGGACGGCTGGCTCGTGGACGAGGCCGACGCGGGAACCGAGGTGGAGGGCATCGAGGTGCGCTCCCGCCCTCTGTACATGAGCGATCCGGCCGCCACCGAGGCGATCGCGCGGGCGGCCCTCGACCTGGCCGTGGAACTGGCCGGGCGCGAGGGGGACGGGGCGTGAGCACCGAGCTGCGGGTACGCGGGCTCTCGGGCATCCCCGAGGTCCGCGAGGGCGACGACCTGGCCGCGCTGGTCGCCGATGCCGTCGCCGCCTCGGGCGATCCCCTGGCCGACGGCGACGTGGTGGTGGTCACTTCCAAGATCGTCAGCAAGGCGGAGGGGCGCTCGCGGCGGATGGACCGCGAGGAGGCGATCACCGCCGAGACCGTGCGCGTGGTCGCCCGCGCGGGACGGACGAGGATCGTGCAGACGCGCCGGGGCCTGGTGATGGCCGCGGCCGGCGTGGACGCCTCCAACGTCGAGCCCGGTACGGTGCTCCTGCTCCCCGAGGACCCCGACGCCTCGGCCCGCGCCCTGCGCGCGGGACTGCGCCGGCGCCTCGGCGTGAACGTCGGGGTGGTGGTCTCCGACACCTTCGGGCGGCCGTGGCGCGTGGGTCAGACCGACGTCGCCATCGGTGTCGCCGGGCTGGTGCCGGTCCAGGACCTGCGCGGCACCACCGACACCCACGGGAACGTGATGGAGGCGACCGTGGGCGCGGTCGCCGACGAGATCGCCGGAGCGGGCGACCTGGTCAAGGGCAAGGCGAGCGCGGTACCGGTGGCGGTGGTGCGCGGCCTGGCCGACCTGGTGACCGAGGAGGACGGCCCGGGTGCGGCCGCCCTGGTGCGGTCGGCCGACGACGACCTGTTCCGGTACGGCTCGCGCGACGTGGTCCCGGCCCGGCGGACCGTGCGGTCGTTCACCGACGAGCCGGTGGACCCGGCACTGGTACGCCGGGCGGTGGCCGCCGCGGTGACGGCACCCGCACCGCACCACACCACCCCCTGGCGCTTCGTACTGGTGGAGTCGCCGCGGACCCGCGAGCGCCTGCTGGACGCGATGCTGGAGGCCTGGGTGGCGGACCTGCGCGGAGACGGGTTCACCGAGGAGCAGATCGCGCGGCGCACCCGGCGCGGGGACGTGCTGCGCCGGGCGCCGTACCTGGTGGTCCCCTTCCTGGTGGCCGACGGAGCGCACCCGTATCCGGACGAGCGCCGCGCCGAGGCCGAGCGCTCGATGTTCCTCGTGGCGATGGGCGCCGGGGTGCAGAGCCTGCTGGTGGCGCTGGCCGTGGAGGGACTGGGGTCGGCGTGGATCTCCTCCACCATGTTCTGCGCCGACGTGGTGCGCAAGGTGCTGGAGGTGCCCGACGACTGGCAGCCGATGGGCGCGGTCGCGGTGGGACGCGCCGCCGAGCCGCCGAAGGAGCGCCCGCCGCGGGATCCGGACGCGTTCATCGCGGTGCGCTGACCGCGGTCGCGTGCCACGGGCCGCCGCCGGATCCTCCGGCGGCGGCCCGTTGCGCCTCCCCGGCCGGGACCGGGTGCCGAATAAAACTGAAAGCTTTATTTCCCATTTCATTGACGAGACTGCGCGACAACTCTAAGGTTTCCTAACAATTAATCCCCTTCGTCTCTCCCCGCTCGACGAAAGGAAACTCCCCCATGAGACGTCGCAGTACAGGATCCCCCCGGACCAGGCCTCTCCTTGCCTGGCTCTCGGCCGCCCTCACGGCTCTGTTCGCCGCCGGCCTCGCCGTCCAGCTCTCCCCCGAGCCCTCCGAGGCCGAGACCGTGACCGCCCGCCAGCAGACCGGTCAGTGGCTGACCGGCTACTGGCACAACTTCGACAACGGCTCCACCATCATGCGGCTGTCGGAGATCCCCTCCGAGTACAACCTCGTGGCGGTCGCGTTCGCCGACAACCACCCGTCCCTCGACGGCGGCATCACCTTCAACCTGGCCGGAAACGAGCTGGGCGGCTACACGGACGCCCAGTTCCGCGCCGACATCGCCGCCATCCAGGCCGAGGGCCGCAAGGTCATCATCTCCGTGGGTGGTGAGAAGGGGAACGTCACCGTCGCCAACGCCGCACAGGCGCAGAACTTCGCCGCCACCACCCACGCCCTGATGCAGGACTACGGGTTCGACGGCGTCGACATCGACCTCGAGCACGGCATCAACGCCCAGTACCTGACCCAGGCGCTGCGCGACCTGCACTCCCGGGCCGGGGACGACCTGATCATCGCGATGGCGCCGCAGACGATCGACTTCCAGCACACCGGCATGGGCTACTACCAGCTGGCGTCGAACATCTCCGACATCCTCACCATCGTCAACATGCAGTACTACAACTCCGGCTCGATGCTGGGCTGCGACCAGCAGGTCTACAGCCAGGGCACGCCCGACTTCGTCGCGGCACTCGCCTGCATCCAGCTGGAGATGGGGCTGGAGCCCCACCAGGTCGGGCTGGGTCTGCCCGCCGTCCCGGCGGCGGCCGGCGGCGGCCACATGGCGCCGAGCCAGGTCGTCCGCGCACTCGACTGCCTGGAGCAGGGCACCAACTGCGGCAGGTTCTCCCCGGACACCCCGTACGGGCCCATCGGCGGCGTGATGACCTGGTCGATCAACTGGGACGCCACCAACGGCTACCAGTTCGCCGAGACCATCTCGGCGCGCCTGGACGGCGGCCCCTCCCAGCCGGACCCCGACCCCGGCGACGAGCCGACGGAGGAGCCCCCCGTCGAGCCGGGCGACTGCACCGCCCCCGCCTGGAGCGCCGAGGCCGTCTACACCGGCGGCGACGTGGTGGCCCACGGGGGCGCCGAGTACCGCGCCCAGTGGTGGACGCGGGGCGAGGAGCCCGGCACCACCGGCGAGTGGGGCGTCTGGCGCCTCGTCGGCACCTGCTGACCACCGCCTGAGACCGACAGGGGTCCGGGAAGCGCACGGCGCTCCCCGGACCCCCGCCTTTTCTAGCTGAGCAGCGGCAGGGTGGGCCGCAGGACCTCGGGGGCGACGCCGCCGGAGGCCTCTGCCGTGCGCCGCCGCTCCTCGGACACCTCGCCGTAGAGCGTGGTGCGCTGGCGCAGCGGCCGCCCGGTGGGTTCGACCAGCGCGCGGATGTCGCCGATGGTCTTGTACGAGCCCTGCCCCGAGCCCGCCATGCGGCTGATGGTCTCCTCCATCAGGGTGCCGCCGACGTCGTTGGCCCCGCCCTCCAGCAGCCGGCGGCAGGTGTCCTCGGCGAGCTTGACCCACGAGCACTGGATGTTGTCGATCGCGCCGTGCAGCAGCAGCCGGGCCAGCGCGTGCACGGCCCGGTTCTCGCGCACGGTGGGCCCCGTGCGGGCCAGGCCCGCCAGGTAGAGGGGCGCGCTGGTGTGCACGAACGGCAGCGGCACGAACTCGGTGAACCCCGGGCGGCCGTTGCGCTCCAGCGAGCGCTCCTGGAGGGAGCGCAGCAGCTTGATGTGCGCCACCCAGTGCCGGGGCGAGTCCACGTGGCCGTACATCATCGTCGACGTCGTCGGTATCCCCAGGTCGTGGGCCGCGGTGACGACCTCGATCCACTCCCCCGCGGGAAGCTTGCCCTTGGTGAGGACCCAGCGCACCTCGTCGTCGAGGATCTCGGCCGCGGTACCCGGGATCGAGTCCAGGCCTGCCTCCCTGGCCCGCGCCAGCCATTCGCGCACCGGCAGGTTCGTACGGGACGCCCCGTTGACGACCTCCATCGGGCTGAACGCGTGGATGTGCATGTCGGGGACGCGCTCGCGCACGGCCCGGGCGATGTCGAAGTAGGCGGTGCCGGGCAGGTCCGGGTGGATCCCGCCCTGCATGCACACCTCGGTCGCGCCCGCCCGCCAGGCCTCCTCCGCCCGGTCGGCCACCTGCTCCAGGGAGAGCGTGTAGGCGTCGGCGTCGGTGCGCCGCTGGGCGAACGCGCAGAAGCGGCAGCCGGTGTAGCAGACGTTGGTGAAGTTGATGTTCCGGGTGACGACGAACGTGACGTCGTCACCGACGGCGTCCCTGCGCACGCGGTCGGCCAGGGCCGCCAGCTCCTCCAGCTCCGGGCCGTCGGCGTGCAGCAGGGCGAGGGCCTCCGCGTCGGTCAGCCCCGCCGGGTCGGACTCGGCCCGGCGCAGGGCCGCGGCGACCTCGGGGTCGAACCGGCGGGGGACGGCGCCCTCGCGGTCCACCCCGGGGCGCAGTTCGTCCCAGTCGCCGTAGACGGAGTCGAAGTCGCCTCTCCGGTCCCCGGTGCGGCCCTCCCCGTCGATCCCGGTGTGCAGGTCGGTGCGGCCGGAGGAGAGCAGGACGGCCTCCGGCTCCTGCCAGGGCCGCCCCTCGGGAATCGCGTCCTCGCGTGCCAGACCGGTCTCGGGGTCGGCGAGTGCGGCGACGTGCCCGGCCAGGCGCGGGTCCAGCCACGGCTCCCCCGCGCGGACGTACTCGGGGTACACCGTGAGCCGCTCGCGCAGGGTGAAGCCCTGTGCCGCTGTGCGCGCGGCCAGGTCGTCGATCTGGGGCCAGGGCCGCTCGGGGTTGACGTGGTCGGCGGTCAGCGGGGACACGCCACCCCAGTCGTCGATGCCCGCGCGGAGCATCAGCGCGTACTCGTCCCGGCCGCCCTCCTCCCCGCCGATGAGGTTGGGCGGCGCCTGGATGTGCGCCTTGGGGCCCATGACCAGGCGGGTGACGGCGACGGCCGCGGCCATCTCCTCGAGCTCGGCGTCGGGGCGGTGCCTCATCGCGGTGTCCGGCTTGGCCCGGAAGTTCTGCACGATGACCTCCTGGACGCCGCCGTGGCGGCGGGCGGCCCCGCGCATCGCGAAGATCGACTCGGCCCGGTCGGCGAAGGTCTCGCCGATGCCCAGGAGGATGCCCGTGGTGAAGGGGACGCTGGAGCGGCCCGCATCCTCCAGGGCGCGCAGGCGCACCGCGGGGTCCTTGTCGGGGCTGCCGTAGTGGGGCATGCCCTTCTCCGTGAACAGGCGCCGCGAGGTGGTCTCCAGCATCATCCCCATGGAGGGCGCCACCGGCTTGAGGCGCTGGAAGTCGGACCAGGTGAGCACCCCGGGGTTGAGGTGCGGCAGGAGGCCGGTCTCCTCCAGGATCATGACCGACACGGCGCGCACGTAGGAGAGGGTGTCGTCGTAGCCGTGGGCGTCGAGCCACTCGGCGGCCTGCTTCCACCGGTCCTCGGGCCGGTCCCCGAGGGTGATGAGGGCCTCCTTGCAGCCCATCGCCGCTCCTTCGCGGGCGATGCCGAGGACCTCGTCGGGCGACAGGAACGGGGCGTCGAGACGGCCGGGCACGGTCGCGAAGGTGCAGTAGTGGCACCGGTCGCGGCACAGCCGGGTGAGGGGGACGAACACCTTGCGGCTGTAGGTGACGGTCCCGGGACGTCCGGCGGCCTCCAGGCCCGCGTCCCGAACCCTCCCGGCGTGCTCCAGGAGCACCTCCAGGTCCTCGCCCCGGGCGTGCAGGAGTACCTCCGCCTCGGCGGCGTCCAGGGTCTTGCCGTCCCGGGCACGGGCCAGGGCGCGGCGCATGGCGGACGCGGTCGGGGGTGCGGCGGGGGCGGAAACGTTCTCACCACTCATAGGCGCACCCTACGCTCCGGCCCCTTCCCCGCCGCACCTCCCTCCCGGCGTCGGGCGCGCGCCCGGGAGCGTAGGGTCGGCAGGTAAACGAAGGGGGGAGACCCGTGCTGACCCGGCTGCGCCGCGACCCGTGGGTGCGCACCGCGCTGTTCGCGCTGCTGTGCGTGTGCGCCGGCTGGGCCCTGCGCGGGCACTGGGGCCAGGCGCGCGAGGCGGTGCTGGACCTTCCGCTGTGGGCCCTGCCCCTGTCGGTGGCCGCCGCGATGGCGGGGCTGACCGCGCAGATGCTCGCCTGGCGGGCCCTCCTGGCCGGCCTGGGCTCTCCTCTGCCGGTGCGGGCCGCGGCCCGGATCATGTTCGTCGGCCAGCTCGGCAAGTACCTGCCGGGATCGGTGTGGGCGTTCGTGGCGCAGGTGGAACTGGCCCGCGACCGGAACGTGCCGCGTGTGCGGGGCACCGCCGCGACCCTGCTGGCCGTCGGGGTGACCGTCGCGGCGGGTCTGGCGGTCGCGGCGGTGGCTCTGCCGCTGTCCTCGGCCGAGGCGGCCCGCCGCTGGTGGTGGGCGCTCGTCCTGGCTCCTCTGGTGCTCGCGGCGCTGCATCCGCGCGTGGTCGGGTGGGGGGTGCGCCTGGCGGCCCGGCCGTTCGCGCGCTTCCGGGAGGTGGCCGAGGCCGGGGCCCTGCGGATCGGCGGCCGGACGATGGCCGCCGCCCTGGGCTGGACCCTGGTGGCGTGGATTCCACTGGGCCTGCACGCGTGGGTCCTGACCTGGGCGGTGGGCGGCGGTCCGCTGGACTCGCTCCTCCCGGCCGTGGGCGCCTACGCGCTGGCATGGACCCTCGGCCTGCTGGCGGTGTTCGCCCCGGCGGGCCTGGGGGTGCGCGAGGCGGTACTGGTGGTGGCCCTGGCCCCGGTCGTGGACGCGGGCTCCGCCCTGGTGGTGGCGGTGCTGTCCCGGCTGGTGATGACGGCCGCCGACATGGCCTGGGCAGGCCTGTCGGTGCTGCCGGCCCACTCCCCCGAACCGGCCTGACCGACGTTCGAACTCTCCGGGGGACATCGGGCCGGCAGCGCCCCGGAACGGATCGGCGCACCTCCGCTGTAGCGATCCCCCGACGGCCTCAGGCCTCCAGCAGCCGCCCGGTGTACTCCCGCCAGTACGGCTCGGCGTCCACCGGGCGGACCCCGGCGCGCAGGCGCTCGGGCTCTCCGGGGGCGTAGAACTCCCGGAGGGTACGGGCCAGGCCGTCGACGTCACCCGGTTCGCACAGCAGGCCGTCGACGCCCTCGCGGACGTGTCCCGCCAGCGTTCCGGCCCGGGTGGCGATCACGGGCAGGCCGTGCTCGTGGGCCAGCCACACGTTCTGGCTGGCGGTGGCGGTGCGGTAGGGCAGCACGACGGCGTCGGCCGACGCGTACAGACCGGGCAGCTCCTCGGCCGGGACGTAGCCGTCACGCAGCCGGACCCGGTCGGCGATCCCCAGCCGCTCGGCGAGCGCGGCCGCCTCGCCCGTGCCGCCCCAGAACTCGCCCGCGACGGTGAGCGTGACGTCGGCGGGCGCTCCGGCGGCCAGGGCCCGCAGCAGCACGTCCACCCCCTTGTAGGGGCGGACGATGCCCAGGAAGAGCAGGTGCCGGCGCTCGCCCGGCGGCGGGGCCGCGGCTCCGCCGGTGTCGGGCAGGTGCGGGGGCATCTCCGCCACGGCGGGCCGGTCCGCCCCGGCCGGGCGCAGCCCCTCGGCCAGCGACGCCTGCTCCGGCGAGTGCGTGAGCACCCCGTCCACCCGGCGCAGCAGGGCGCGCACCAGGGACACGTCGACGGCGCGCCGCTCGTGCGGCAGCACGTTGTGGCACAGCGCCACCGTGCGCGGGGGGCGGGAGCGCGCCGACCGCAGCCCGGCGAGGATGCCCAGATAGGCGGGCACCTGGACCGGGGAGAAGAGGGTGAGCACCACGAGGTCGGCCTCCCGGGCCAGGCGGCGGCCGGTCCGCCACCAGCCGTCGGGCCGGTACCAGGCCAGGCCGCGGCGGGTACCGGGGTAGGGATCCCCCTCGGGGGCCTCGACGGTCTGCACTCCCGGGTAGAGCACCGAGGGGTACTGGGCGCGCCACGACTCGACGGCGGTCGGGTGGCCCAGGCCGTGCAGCCGGTGTGCCAGCTCGGTGGTGTGCCGGGCGCCCCCGCCCTTGTAGGGGTGGGCGGGGCCGACGAGGACGACCCGGGCGGGCGCCGCGCTCACGCCCCGTCCCGGGAACGCACGATGAGGTCGGCCAGCAGGGCGATCGCCGCGATGACGAGCCCCGTCATGAGGATCATGACGGTGTTGTTGGGGATGTAGAGCGGGTTGCGCACCTGGTCGAAGACGAACTTGGCCGTACCGACGCACAGCAGCGTGAGGGCCGGCGGCATCATCACCTTGAGCGGGTTGAAGTACATCACCATGCGCAGGACCTGGAGGATGTACCGGTAGGCGTCCTTGACGAAGTGGAACTTGGACCTGCCGGCCCGCTTGGCGTACTCGATCGGCACGTACCTCACCGGGTGCTGGTTGGACAGGAAGGCCAGCGTGATGGTGGTGACGCAGGAGAAGCCGGGCGGCAGCAGCCGCAGGTAGGGGCGGGCGACGTCGCGGCGGAACACGCGCAGTCCGGAGTTGAGGTCGGGGATGCGGGTGTTGGTGAGTTTCTCCGCGATCTTGCGGATGACCCACTTGGCGGGCACGCGCAGGGCCTTGTGGCTGCCCCGCTCCTGGTCGCGGGCCCCGACGACCTGGTCGATCTCCGGGTCGCGGTCGAGCATGGCGACCAGTTCGGGGATGCGCTCGTTGGGGTAGCTCATGTCGGCGTCGGTCCAGACCACGAACTCTCCGCGCGCACGCTGGCTGCCGATGCGCCGCACGGTCCCCGAGCCGCCGTTGTTCTCGAACGCGACCACCCTCATGTGCGGGTACAGGTGCTCGGCGTCACGCAGCCGCTCCAGGGTGCCGTCGGTGGAGGCGTCGTCGAAGGCCAGGAGCTCGTAGCCGTACCCGGAAGCGTCCATGGCGGCGCAGATCCGCTTGACCTCGTCGAGGACGTGGTCCTCCTCGTTGTAGCAGGGCAGCACCACGGTGACCCGTACGGGGGGCTCACCGGGCTCCGCACGCTGCTGCGGCTCGTCGCGGCTGTCGTCGCTGGTGTGGTTCATGGGTTCATCTCGGCGGGGTCGTCGGTGGTCGGGGGGCCGGGGCGGGGAGAAAGGTCACCGCGGATCGCGCAGAACCGCGATCCACACGTTCCCGGTGAACCTCCAGTGTCCGGTCGGAGGCTTCATGAGCGTACTCGGATCCATCTGCGCGGACACGTGGAAGGGCGCGGTCACCTCCACCGACCCGTCGGTGAGCTCGGCGAGCTGCCCCCACTCCTCCGAGGCGAGCACCGCGGTGCGGTCGCGGTCGTGGACGGCGTCGACGATCCGGTCGACGTTCTCCTGGGTGGCGTCGTCCAGGGCCGCGGTGGGCACGCCGCACACGTTGCGCAGCAGCGGCATGTAGTTTCCCGCCATCCCGGGGTCCACCACGATGACGGAGGAGTCCTCCGGCAGCGCCGCGCACAACTCCTCCGTGGCCGCGACGGTTCCCACGTCCTGCCGGTAACCCGTGCCGGCGTGGGAGGTGGCCGCGGCCGGGACGACCATCGAGACGCCGGCGGCGACCGCGACGGACGCGGCCAGGGCGCGGGCGGGAAAGGGGCTCGCGGCGCCCCGCCCGGGAGCGGCGCAGTAGCGGGTGAGCCACGCGGTGAACCAGACCGCGAACAGGATGAAGGCGGGGATGACCAGGACGATCAGGCGCCGGCTCGCCCACGGGTGGTCGGGTGTGATGGCCGGACGCAGCAGGGTGGTGGCGACGGTCCACACGAAGAACATGGCGGGCAGCAGCCACTGGGGGTCCTGCCGCTTGGCGAGGCGGTACAGCACCATGGCCACGCCGAGGGAGGCGAACAGGACGGTGCCCATCCCCACGTACCAGCCCACCCAGTACAGGCTCATGTCGTAGTAGGTGCGGCTGCTCTCGACCGGAAGTCCCTCGACCTGCTGGACGTAGGCCACCCAGTTGTCGGTGAAGTCGCTGCCGTGGCCGTGGTCGGGCCACAGCAGGGGCCGGACCGCGAAGCCCGCCATGGCGAGCAGGGCCAGGGCGGCGACCGCGGCCGGCAGCCACCGGACGCGGTCGGTGCGGGGCAGGCCGCGGCGCCACAGGAAGGCGGTGGCGGCGGCCGTGACCGCGATGACGGCGGCGCTGATCAGCAGCAGGGGGTGGAGGGAGTCCGACAGGTACTCCAGGTAGGGCCGTGACAGCCCGTATCCCGCGTACAGGCCCATGCCGACACCGACGGCCAGGCCGCCCAGCAGCGGCAGGGCCTGGCCCCGGCGGGCGACCAGCATCAGGCCGGCGAAACCGACCACGGGGAGCAGATCGCGGATCGCGTCGATCCGGACCACCAGGGCCAGGCCGAGGGCAAGACCGGCCACGGCCGCGAGGGTGTGCGCGCGCGACCAGCGGTCCCCGAGGCGGGTGCGGCGGGCCAGGGCGTCGTAGACGAGCACCAGCCCGCCGAGCAGGAGGATCTGGGTGACGGGTTCGCTGTAGGTGAAGCGGCTCACCCACTGCTGGGGCAGGCACACGGCCAGGAGCAGCGCGGCCAGGGGCGCCCAGCGGGCGCCGACCAGGCGTGCGGCGAGCCCGGCGAAGGAGAGGACACCCAGCGCACCCAGGACGGGGGTGGTGACGAGCATGCCGTCGAGCCCGCCCAGCCAGTGGCCGACGGAGGTGAGCAGCGGGGCCCCGGCCATGAACTGGGGCCAGATGACGTCGCCGCGCTCGTAGTGGGCCAGGCTCCCGTAGCTCAGCAGGGGGTCGTCGCCCGCGATGAGGTCGCGCTGCTGGGGGATGGGGAGGTATCCGTTCTCGGCGATCCACACCGTGTACATGGCGTAGGAGGCCGGGTCGCGGCGGATGACCAGGGCCTCGGCGTGGAAGGCGATCTGCACCGCGGCGAAGACGGCGGCGATCAGCAGGACGGCGGCGACGGGCCACCACGGCACGTCCTCGTCGGGATCGGGGATCAGCCGCGGAATCCAGACACAGGCCGCGACCACGGCGGGGACGCCCAGGACAACGGCCGGCAGGGGGGTGAAGACACCGAGGGCCAGCAGGGGGAAGGCCACCAGGAGCCAGGCCGAGACAGCGATCGCGGGGAGCGCGGTCGCACGGGCGAGGATCCGTCCGGGGAGCAAGCGCATGGGCCCACTGTGTCACCAGATGTAGCACGGCGCACATTCCGCGAAGGACGCGAACACTGCTGACGGGAACCCACCCAGGTCAATACAGTGGGCTTATGTCCGAAACTCCCGCGCAGATGTGGCGCGAACTCGTTTCCGCCGACCCGTCCCGTCCGTTCGTGACGTCCTACGACCAGACAGGGGGACGGGTGGAGCTGTCACGCGCCACCTTCGACAACTGGGTCTCCAAGACCTCGAACATGCTGGTGGACGGGTTCGGCGTACAGCCGGGGGACCGGGTGGCGGTGGCCCTCCCGGTGCACTGGCAGGCGCTCGTGTGGCTGGCCTCGTGCTGGTCGGTGGGGGCCGTCGCCGAGGTGGTCGCGGGCAGCGCCTTCCCGGAGGGGGCCCAGGTCGCCGTGGCCGACGCCGACCGCCTGGAGGCCGCTCTGGACAGCGGCGCCGACGAGGTCGTGGGCACCTCGCTCCACCCGCTGGGCCTGCCCCTGGCAGAGGTGCCGCCGATGGTGACGGACTACTCCGTGGAGGTCCGGGGGCACGGGGACCACTTCTCCCCCTACCCGGTCGACCCGGACGGGCCCGCCCTCCGGACGGACGCCGGGGAGCGCACCGGGTCGGAGCTCACTGCCGGCGCCCGCGAGTGGGCGCGGCGGTGGGAGCTGTCCGACGGTGACCGCGCGGTGCTGCTCGCCGAGCCCGACTCACCGCTGGGGCAGCTGGGCCCGGGCGCGGAGCTGCTGCTGGCCCCCGTGGCGGCGGGGGTGCCGGTCGTGCTGGCCCCGTTCTGGTCCACCGACCCCGAACTGGTGTGGAAGCGACTGGAGTCCGAGCGCGTCACCGTGGCCCTGGAGGGCTTCGGAGCCGGGGCGACGCAGCTCCTCGGCCTGCCCGAGGAGCTGCGCCGGGTGGCACTGTCCTGAGGACCGGGGCGGGGCGCCGCGCACCCGGCCCCGGTTCTTCTCAGCCCTCGCGGTAGAAGGCGTCGGCGACCACGCCGCGGCGCTTCTCGTAGTCGTAGGTGTAGACCTCGCGGCCGTCGACGAACACGCGCTCGGCGCGGCTCATCACGTCCAGCGGATCGCCCGACCAGACGACGACGTCGGCGTCCAGCCCCGGCCGGAGGGAGCCGACCCGGTCGTCGATGCCCATGATCTCGGCAGGGTTGACGGTGAGAGCCCGGATGGCCGAGTCCGGGTCCATGCCCTCCTTGACGCACAGGGTGGCCTGGTGGACCAGGAACTCGATGGGGACGACCGGGTGGTCGGTGGTCAGCGCGACCTTGACCCCGGCGCGGTCGAGGATGCCGGGGTTGGCCAGGGTCTTGTTGCGCACCTCGACCTTGGAGCGGTTGGTCATCAGGGGGCCGGTGATGACGGGAATGTTCCGTGCCGCCAGCTCGTCGGCCAGCAGGTGGCCCTCGGTGCAGTGGTTGACGACGAGCCGGTAGCCGAACTCGTCGGCGAGGCGCATGGCGGTGTGGATGTCGTCGGCGCGGTGCGTGTGCTGGCACCAGGGGAGTTCTCCGTCCAGGACGCGGACCAGGACCTCCAGGGTGTTGTCGCGTTCGAAGGGGTCACCCGCGTTCCGGGCGTTCTCCCTGCGCACCTTGTAGTCCTGCGCCTTGGTGAAGGCGTCGCGGATGACCGCGGCCACGCCCTGGCGGGTGGAGGGCAGCTGATTCTTGTCGCCGTAGACGCGCTTGGGGTTCTCGCCGAGGGCGCTCTTGACGCTGACGGGGTGCTTGAGGAGCCGGTCCTCCATGCTGCGGCCCCAGCACTTGATCGCCACGGTCTGGCCGCCGATCGGGTTGCCCGACCCCGGCTTGACCACGGAGCTGGTGACGCCGCCGGAGAGGGCGTCGGCGAAGCCCTGGTCGGCGGGGTTGACGGCGTCCAGGGCGCGCATGCGCGCGCCGTTGGGGTCGGTCATCTCGTTGGTGTCGTCACCGGCCCAGCCGATGCCCTCCTCGTCGATGCCGATGTGGCCGTGGGCCTCCACGAAGCCGGGGAGCACCCACTTGCCGGCGGCGTCGACCACGGTCGCGCCCTCCGGCACGGCCACGTCGGCATCGGCCCCGACCGCGGTGATGCGGCCACCGGAGATGAGGACGGTGCCTCCGCTGATGGGGTCCCCGACGACGGGAACGACGTATCCGGATCTGATCGCGATGTCCATGGCGGGCAACCTAACCCATCACAGGACCTTTCCCCAAGGGGCGCAGTGAGCGAAGCGGAAGCCCAAAGAGGTACAGGGGCGCCGAGGGGGTTCCGCAGGAGCGAGCAACGAGGAATCGCTCCTTGAGGGGCGTCCGAGACGGGATGTCGCGACCGGAGGACCCAAAAGGCACAGCCGCGCCCCAGGGGGTGTGCCGTGAGGGCGCCGGCGGGGTTCTGCAGGAGTGGAGCGAACGCCCGAGGAACGAGGGCGTGAGCGCAGCGACGAAGAACCGCGCCCTGAAGGCGCCCGAGCAGGGGCCAAAGCGAAGCGGAGGCCCCGAAGGGGCAGGGGAGGGCGCCGGCGGGGTTCTGCAGGAGCGGAGCGAACATCCGAGGAACGAGGATGTGAGCGCAGCGACGAAGAACCGCGCCTTGAAGGCGCCCGAGCAGGGGCCGAAGCGAAGCGGAGGCCCCAAGCAAACACGGTGGAGGCCCCAAAGCAAACACAGCGCGGCTCACTCCGCGGCGAGCAGGGCCGAGTCGGGGGTGAGTTCGACCGCCACGTCCTCGAGGGCGTCGCGGATCAGGCAGCAGCGCTCCACGTGGTCGATGTCGGTGAGCAGCTCCCCGCCCTCGGCCGCGAAGGCGTACGCCATACCGGGCCGCGCGTGGAACTCCAGGAAGCGGAAGTCCCCGCTCTGCGCGGGGCCGCGGGGGGACGTCTCCGGAATGACGGCCAGGCTCACGATGCCCGCCTCCACGAGGTCGGCGAGGAAGCAGCGCTGGGCCCTGAGGACACCGGGATCGACCTCGGGGTCCTGGAACGCGGACTCGGCGAGGACCGCACGCAGGGCCGGACCGCCGGGGCCGGTCACCACCGCGCGCAGGTACATCTCCTCGTCGACGAGGGCCTCGACCTCCTTGTCGGACAGGCCCGGCCACCGGGGCCGCAGGACCGCCCGGGAGTACTCCCGGGTGCGCAGGAAGGACGGGACCGTCTCCGCCCGGGTCTCCCACACGCGCGTGGCGTGGACCGTCAGCTCGCCCAGATCACCGAACTCGTCGGGGAAGGCCTCCGCCTGGAGGGTCACGGCCCAGGCCTCGACCAGTCGGGAGCCTCCTCCCAGAGCCGTGTCGATGCGCTCCACCAGGGAGCGCGCCGGGCGGCATCTGGCGGCCTCCACGTCGCGGAGCTTGTCACCGCCCACCCCGGTGGAGGCGGCGAGCTCGACGAGTGAGAGCCCCTTGTCCGACCGCGCGTTGAGCACCCGCGTGCCGAAGGGGAGCCACATCGCGGACGGCAGCACCATGTTCGAACCCATGTCCTCTCCCCTCGCCCGCGGGAGGTGCCGCGGGCCCGCGCCCCGGACGCTCCCGTCGCTCGACGATCCCCCGTTCGGGGCGCCCGGTCAAGCGATCGGCGAAGTACGGCGGTCTGTCATAAGTCACTGCAAGGTCCGACAATGCCACTCGGGGGTTCTGATGTTCGCCCGAAAGGGGGGATTCCCCGAAAGAGGGGGCGATGGCCCCCGCCCGGCGTGGCCGAACGGTCACCGAAGGTCGCCGCATGGGTGGATCAGGAACCGCGCTGCAAGTACGCTATGTGCCGCTCCGCCTCTTTTACCTGGGAAGTGACCCATGACCCGTGCCACCGTGACCGCCTCGTCCCTCCTGGCCGGTGCCCTGCTGTTCACCGCCACCGCGTGCAGCGGCAACGCCGACGAAAGCGAGCCGGAGGCCGCTCCGGACTCCACCGCCGCGGACACCGACGCGCCGGAGTTCGACGTGGAGGGCACCGCCGATGTGGAGGGCGCCACGCTGCACACCAGCGAGGGCGACATCAGGCTGGAGCTGCTGCCGGAGACGGCGCCGAAGACGGTGGCCAACTTCGTCGGCCTCGCCGAGGGGACGGTGGCGACCAACCCGGTGACGGGCGAGGACGAGTTCTACGACGGCACGATCTTCCACCGGGTCATCGACGGCTTCATGATCCAGGGCGGCGATCCGCAGGGAACCGGTACCGGCGGCCCCGGATACGAGTTCGAGGACGAGGTCGGCACCGGCGAGACCTTCGAGGAGCCGGGCGTGCTGGCGATGGCCAACTCCGGGCCCGGCACCAACGGCTCCCAGTTCTTCATCACGGTCGCCCCCACGCCGCACCTGCAGGACATGCACACGATCTTCGGCCACGTGGCCGACGAGGAGTCCATGGAGGTCGTGTACGCGATCTCGAGGACGGAGACGGGGCCGAACGACCGCCCCGCGGAGGACGTGACCATCGAGTCCGTCACCGTCCACCGGGGCGAGTGAGGCCGCTCAGCGCCTGCGCTTGGCCAGGGCGGCCCGGGCCCGCTCGACGGCGGGTCCGATCGCCTCGGCCAGCGCCGCGACGTCCTCGCGTGTGGAGGTGCGTCCCAGGGACAGCCGCAGGCTGCTGAGCGCCGCGTCGGTGTCGGCCCCCATCGCCAGCAGGACGTGGCTGGGCTGGGCCACACCCGCCGAGCAGGCCGAGCCGGTGGAGCAGGAGATGCCCCGGGCGTCCAGGAGCATGAGCAGGGCATCGCCCTCGCAGCCGGGGAACGACAGATGCGCGATGCCGGGCAGGCGGCGGCGGGGATCGCCGTTGACGACCACGTCGGGCACGGCGGCGCGCACCCGTTCCTCCAGCTCGTCACGCAGTGCGGACAGGTGCTTGGTGTGCTCCTCGCGCTCGGCGACCGCCAGGTGCACGGCCGTGGCCAGGCCGCGCGCGAGCGGGGCGGACAGGGTTCCGGAGCGGATGTCGCGCTCCTGGCCCCCGCCGTGCAGGACCGGCACGGGGACCAGGCCGCGGGCCAGGACGAGGGCCCCCGAGCCGACCGGGCCGCCGATCTTGTGGCCGGTGAGGGTCAGTGCGCCCACACCGGAGGCGGCGAAGTCGACGGGCTCGGCACCGATCG
Source organism: Nocardiopsis algeriensis (assembly GCF_014203695.1). Lineage (GTDB taxonomy): Bacteria > Actinomycetota > Actinomycetes > Streptosporangiales > Streptosporangiaceae > Nocardiopsis > Nocardiopsis algeriensis. Next base: position 291,774 of record NZ_JACHJO010000002.1, read on the forward strand.
CCTGGACGGCGTCGGTGTGGAAGGGCACGCCGTACTCCGCGGCGACGGCGGCCAGCTCGGCCACCGGCTGCACGGTGCCGACCTCGTTGTTGGCCCACATGACCGAGACGAGGGCGACCGAGTCCGGGTCGCGCCCGATCGCCTCGCGCAGCGCCGCGGGGTCCACCCGGCCGAGGGGGTCCACGGGCAGCAGCTCGTGGACCGCTCCCTGGTGTTCGGCCATCCAGTGGGCGGGGTCGAGGGCGGCATGGTGCTCGACCGCGCTGGTGATGATCCGCCGCCGCGCCGGATCCTGCGCGTGGCGGGCCCAGTACAGGCCCTTGATCGCGAGGTTGTCGGACTCCGTGCCGCCGCCGGTGAGGACCACCTCGTGCGGGGTGCAGCCCACGGCCGCGGCGATGCGGTCGCGGGCCTCCTCCACGGAGCGGCGGGCGGCGCGCCCGTGCCCGTGCAGGGACGACGGATTGCCGAGGACCCCGAGCTCGGCCGCCACGTCGGCGGCCACTTCCGGTCTGACCTCGGTCGTGGCAGCGTGATCCAGATACACCATTGCACTGACAAGGATACTTCCGTACCCGTTGTCCGCGCCCTCCGCCTCTCCTCCTCCGGTCTCGGGGCACGGCCGCTAACCTTGGTGCCATGAGTGACTCCGTGTCCGCCCAGCCCGCAACCGCATCCGGCCCGCACTGGTCCGCCCCTGTCGCCCGGCGGCCGGTGAGCGCCCGGCTGTCCCTGCCCGGCTCCAAGTCCGTGACCAACCGCGCACTGGTCCTGGCCGCGCTGTCCGAGTCGCCGTGCCTGGTGCACCGTCCCCTGGTCAGCCGGGACACCGAGCTCATGGCGGACGCGCTGCGCGCCCTGGGCACGGGGATCGTCCCCGCCGGGGCGGACGGGCAGGACCTGGCCGTCACCCCCGCGCCGCTGCGCGGGCCCGCGTCGGTGGACGTGGGCAACGCGGGCACGGTGATGCGGTTCGTGCCGCCGCTGGCCGCGCTGGCCGACGGCGAGGTGGCCTTCGACGGTGATCCGCGGGCCCGGGAGCGGCCCGTGGGCGAGCTGCTGGACGCGCTGCGCGCCCTGGGGGCCGACATCGACGACGCCGGCCGGGGCTCCCTGCCGATGACCGTCCGCGGCACCGGTTCGGTGCGGGGCGGCGAGGTGGTGCTCGACGCCTCGGGCTCCTCCCAGTTCGTATCGGCCCTGCTGCTCGGCGGCGCCCGCTTCGAGCAGGGCGTCCACGTGCGCCACCAGGGTCCCCCGGTGCCCTCCCAGCCGCACCTGGACATGACCGTGGAGATGCTGCGCGCCGCGGGGGTGGCGGTGTCCGTCGGGGAGAACTCCTGGCGGGTGGAGCCCGGACCGGTCAAGCTCTCCCGGATCGACGTGGAGCCCGACCTGTCCAACGCGGCGCCGTTCCTGGCGGCGGCCCTGGTCACCGGCGGCGAGGTGACCGTCGAGGAGTGGCCCGAGCACACCACCCAGCCCGGCGACCAGCTGCGCTCGCTGTTCACCCGCATGGGCGGCGAGGTCTCCCGGGACGGCGGCGCGCTGACCCTGCGCGGCACCGGCCGGATCCTGGGCATCGAGGCGGACCTGCACGACGTCGGTGAGCTCACTCCCACCGTCGCAGCGGTGGCCGCGCTGGCTTCCACACCCTCCCGGATCACGGGCATCGCCCACCTGCGCCGCCACGAGACCGACCGCATCGCGGCCCTGGCCGCGGAGATCAACCGCCTGGGCGGCGACGCCGAGGAGCTTCCCGACGGTCTGGTGATCCGCCCGCGCCCGCTGCACGGCGGGGTGTTCCACTCCTACGACGACCACCGCATGGCCACCTCCGGGGCCGTGATCGGCCTGGCGGTTCCCGGCGTGGAGGTGGAGAACATCGCCACCACCCGCAAGACCCTGCCGGACTTCCCCGGCCTGTGGGCGGAGGCCCTGGCATGAGCCGCACGCGGGGCGGGGGGCGCCACCTGGACGAGGACGACATCCGGGTCCGCGCCCGGGGAGGATCCCGTCCCCGCACCCGCGTCCGGCCCAAGCACGAGGACGCCGTGGAGGGCCTGGTCACCGCCGTGGACCGGGGCCGGTACCGGTGCCTGGTCGCCGACACGCCCGTCGTCGCGATGAAGGCCCGCGAACTGGGCCGCGGCTCCATCGTCGTCGGCGACCGCGTGGACGTGGTCGGCGACCTCTCGGGGCGGCCGGACACACTGGCCCGGGTCGTGAGGGTCAAGGAGCGCCGCTCCGTCCTGCGCCGCACGGCCGACGACACCGATCCGGTGGAGCGGGTGATCGTGGCCAACGCCGACCAGCTGGCGATCGTGTGCGCGCTCGCCGACCCGCCGCCCCAGCCGCGCTTCGTCGACCGCTGCCTGGTGGCCGCCTACGACGCCGGGCTCGATCCGCTCCTGTGCCTGACCAAGGCCGATCTGGCGAGCCCGGACGAGATGCTGCGCACCTACGAGCCGCTGGGACTCCCCTACGAGGTCCTGAGCCCGGAGGGGGAGCTCGAGGGGCTGCGCGACCGCCTGGCAGGCCGCACCACCGTGCTGGTCGGCTCCTCCGGGGTGGGCAAGTCCACCCTGTTCAACCGCCTCATCCCGGGCAGCGACAGGGCGGTGGGCCATGTCAACGCGGTCACCGGCCGCGGCCGCCACACGTCCACCTCGGCCGTGGCGCTGCCGTTCGAGAACGGCTGGCTCATCGACACCCCGGGCGTGCGCAGCTTCGGGCTGGCCCACATCGAACCCGAGGACATCGTCGAGGGCTTCCCCGACCTGGCCGAGCTCGCCCAGGACTGCCCGCCCGGCTGCTCCCACCAACCCGGCGAGCCCGACTGCGCGGTCACGGCCGCCCTGGACCGCGGTGAGGCCGACCCCGAGCGCGTCGCCTCCCTGCGCCGCCTCCTCGCGAGCCGCGAGGGCGAGGCCGACCAGGACGACTGAGTGTGCCGGGCCCGGGCTCTCCCCCACCGGCGCGGGCCCGGGCCGCACCACCGGTCGCGGCCCTGCCCGGTGCGGCGAACGGCACGTCCGCCGACATCACGCACACCCCGCCCCGGTGCGCCGGGGAGGAGCGGGACGTGCTCCTCAGAGATCGACGGTGCCGCCGCAACGCCAGTAGCGGGTCCGGTCGCGTTCCAGGAACCCCTCTTCGAGGAGACTGCCCCGCAGGACGGGGACGTTCTCGCTGAACCTCCGCAGGACGGCGTTGACCTGTGGCTCCGTGTAGCGGACGCCCGGTTCGAAGGCCCCGGCCACCTGGTCGAGCAGGAGCAGTCTGTCGTGGCGGCGCACGGGAATCGCGGTGATGCGGCCGGCGCGCATGTAGGCGCGCAGTGCCTCCTCGCGCTCCTGTTCCGTCATCGGCGGCTCCCGTTCGGGGTGTCCCCCTGCCTGCTCGGGCTGCTGCCGAGCAGCATTCCGTGAACGACGGTCTCGACCCGGCGCGCGGCCTCGTCCAGACCGATGGGCTGAAGAGTGTACGACACGGTCAGACGCGTGCTCACGTCCGCGACCGCCTCCGCCAGTGACGGTTCCAGGTGCGGGAGGTTCGCGCGGAGCGTCGCCGCGATCCGCTCCACCAGGACGTCCAACAGGGGCGCGGAGCGGGTGGTCAGCACCGGCAGCAGTTCCCGGTCGCCCGTGACCACGGCGCGCAGCAGCGGGTTGCGTTCCGCGGACGACAGCACCAGGACGGTGGACCTGCCCAGGGCGTGCACCGGGTTGCTGCCCTCGGCCTCCAGAACCCGCATCACGTCGTCCAGCAGCGCACCGACCTCGCGGACCACGACGGCCTGGAGGAGGCCTTCCTTGCTGCCGAACACGTTGTACAGGGTCTGTCTCGACACCCCGGCCGCCGCCGCGACATCGGCCATGCGGCAGTCGGCCCAGCCACCGGAGACGACTTCGGCGTACGCGGCATCCGTCAACCGCTCCCGAGCAGGCGTACGCTGTCTGGTCTCCATGACCCCATCCTCCCATCCGGTGCCCCGTCGCACGTCCCGGAGAAGGAGCCTCGGAGACCGTCCTCCGCGGGCGGGGACGGACGGCGGGTGGGGATGGCCGGCCGTTGAGGGTGGTGGGGGGAGACGGGCAGGCAGGACCGCGGCCGGAGGCCGGCCGTTGAGGGTGGTGGGGGGAGACGGGCGGGCAGAACCGCGGCCGGAGGCCGGCCGTTGAGGGTGGTGGGGGGAGACGGGCGGGCAAGAGTCCGGTCAATCATGTGTGCCGCCTTGGCCATGCCCCCGCCCGGACCGGTAGCGTTACCGCTCATGGCGTCCTTTGACGATGATCTACGGCTGGCCCACGTGCTCGCCGACGCTGCCGACGACATCGCGATGAAGCGGTTCCGCGCGCTCGACCTCGTGGTCGACACCAAGCCCGACCTCACTCCGGTGACCGAGGCCGACCGGCTGGTCGAGGAGACCCTCCGCGGCGTCCTGTCGCGGGCCCGGCCCCGCGACGCCGTCGTGGGCGAGGAGTACGGCAGGACGGGGAACAGCGACCGGGTGTGGGTCATCGACCCCATCGACGGCACCAAGAACTACGTGCGCGGCGTCCCGGTGTGGGCGACGCTCATCGCCCTGATGGAGGGCGACCGCACCGTGGTCGGTGTGGTGTCGGCCCCGGCGCTCCAGCGCCGCTGGTGGGCTTCCCTGGGCGGTGGCACCTGGCAGGGCCGCAGCCTGTCGAAGGCCTCGCGCTGCCAGGTGTCGAAGGTGTCGGAACTCACCAACGCCTCGCTGAGCTTCTCCTCGCTCACGGGATGGGAGGAGCAGGGACGCCTCGACTCGTTCCTGGGCCTGACCCGCTCGGTGTGGCGCACCCGCGCCTACGGTGACTTCTGGTCGCACGTGATGGTGGCCGAGGGCGTCGTCGACGTCTCCGCCGAGCCGGAGCTGTCCGTGTGGGACGCGGCGCCCCTGCCCATCATCCTGGAGGAGGCGGGAGGTCGGGCGACGAACCTGCGCGGCGACGGCTTCGTCGACGGCGGTGCGCTGGTGTGTACCAACGGTGCGCTGCACGACCAGGTCCTCACATGGCTCGACAGCGGCCCCACACCCCTGCGCAGCGTCTGAGCCCGCCGCACCCGTCCGAGCGCAGAGCATCGACGCCCTCACATGCGGTAATACCATGTGAGGGCACTGCTCTCCGGAGCCCGTGGCCGCTTCCGGCCACGGGAGGACAGAGGAATCTCCGCACCGGAGCGAACCGAAACCGCGGCCGTCCGCGATGGGTCTGGTGAAACCCGCCCCCGCGGGTGCGCACCGCACCGCTGCCGTCAGGGCAGCTCCCCCCCACAGACCCACGGAAGGGGGCCGTATGCTGCGTTCCCTCACAGCCGGGATCGTGCTGGCCTTCGCCGGTTCCCGGGCCAACGTCGCCCGGACCATCCTGTCCTGCGCCGGCATCGTCGTCGGCGTGGGTTCGCTGATCCTCGTCGTCACCGGCAGCGACTTCGGCGAGCGCTTCGCCATCGCCTACAGCGAGACCAACGCCGGACGCGCCGCGACCTTCGAGATCTCGGTGATGGAGGAGGTCTCCGACCAGGAGGCGCTGGAGGAGGACATCCGCCGCGCGGGCGCGCAGGAGGTCTCCCTCTTCCAGACGCCCTCCGCTTCCGTCCTCCTCCGGTCGGGCGGCACCGTCATCGACACGGCCGACTTCCGCGGCGTCGACGCCTCCCTCGGTGAGATCCGCAGGTTCACCATGGCCGAGGGCCGCTGGTTCACCGAGGCCGACCTGGAGTCGCGCGTCCCCGTCCTGGTCGTCAACGAGGACCTGGCGAACGCCATGGGCGACCGCGAGCGGGTCCAGATCGGCACCGACCGGTGGACCGACGTACGCATTGTCGGGGTCCTGGAGTCCAGCGGGACGGACTTCACCTGGCAGAGCGCCTACCTCCTGCGCTCCCCCGCTTCCGAGGACCTGCTCTTCGGCCCGCCTCCGCCTGGCCAGGCCGATCCCTACGGGGACTACATGCCCTCCGGCGGGGTCACGTACCTGGCCCGGATCGACCCCGGGGATCCGGCCGCCCAGGACCCGACCGGCACGATGTTCCACGAACGGCTCACCTCGACCGCCTGGAGGTGGGGTGTCCGAAGCAGCGATTCCGTGTGGGGCTATCGGATCGACGGGGCCGATGTCATCGAGGATGCCGTCACCTACCTCTCCTGGGGCCTGGCGGGCATCGCCGCCATCACCCTCACGACCGGCCTGCTCGGCGTGCTCAACGTCGGCCTGGTCACCGTCCGGGAGCGGCGCCGCGAACTGGCCACCTACCGCGCCCTGGGGGCGAGCCGCTTCACGCTGTTCGTGGTGGTGGTGATGGAGTCGGTCGTGGTCTCCCTCGTGGCCGGCGTCATCGCCCTGCTCGCGTGCTGGGCCCTGGTCACCGCCGCGGCCGCGGTCCTGGAATCTTTCGTCAGCCTGCCGACCGGCGTCGCCCTCGCGATTCCGCCGAGCGGTGTCCTCGTGGGGCTCGGCAGCGCCGCCGCGGTCGGCCTTCTCGCCGGGATCGTCCCGGCGATGCGGGCACTGCGCTCGTCCGTCGTCGCCGGTCTCCGGGAATAGGAGCACAGAAGTGAAGAAGTGGATCATCATCGGCTCGGTCGCACTGCTGCTGGTGGCGCTGGCGGGCTCGGGCTACTTCCTGCTGAACCGCTCGGGCGGTGGCGGGGACGGGGAGTTCATCGACGAGGCGGCAGACCTCGGCGGGGTGCCCCACACCGTCGAACTGGGCTCGATCAACTCGGTGGTCGTCCTGGACGCCACCGTCCGGGCCGAGCCGGGTGAGGCCGTCGAGGCCCGGAAGGGCGGCGAGGTCGCCCACGTGTGGATCGCCGAGGGCGCCGAGGTGGACCAGGGCGCGCCGATCGTCAACGTGAGGGTTCCCGACGAGTCGGCGCCGGCCCCCGAGGAAGGGGAGGGCTCTCCCTCCGCCCCCGCGACCACAGAGGTCACCCTGTACGCTCCCATCGGCGGCGTGGTCTCGGGCCTGGACCGCGTGCAGGTCGGCGACGTCCTCGAGCCGGGGGCCGTCGTGGCCACGGTCGCTCCCGAGAAGTTCCGCGCGGTCGCGCAGATCCCCGCCAACGACCTCTACCGGTTCTACGAGGAACCCGGTGACATCGTGCTGGAGATCACCAAGGGCCCGGCCGCCGAGCAGTGCGACTTCCTCTCCCTGGGTCCGTCCGAGAGCTCTTCGGTCCCTGAGGGCGAGGAGGCCGGCGACGCGGGCGGCGGAGGCACCGTCGAACTGGCCTGCCGGATTCCCTCCGACCTCCAGGTGTTCGACGGCGTACAGGGAAAGCTGTCGGTCTCCACCGGCAAGGTGAGCAACGTCGTGGTCGTCCCTGCGACGGCTGTGCGCGGCAACTCCGAGAAGGGCGAGGTCCTGGTCGTGTCCTCCGACGGCGCCGAGGAGGCCCGCGAGGTCGAACTGGGCATCACCGACGGCTCCCTCGTCGAGGTGGTCTCGGGGCTCAGCGCCGGTGAGCAGGTCGTCGACCCGATTCCCCTCGATCCGCGCTTCGACGTCCCCGGCGCGCACATGGAGGAGATGCCCGAGGACGAGTTCCACGTCGAGTCGGAGGAGGGGTAGATGGCCGTCGGTGCCGCGGCCCCCGCGCTCTCCCGCCCCGGGACCGCGCCCCTGCTACGGGCGGAGGGCATCACCCGGCACTTCACGGTGTCGGGCACCCGTATCGACGTGCTCCACGACTGCACGTTCGAGGTGGGCCGGGGAGAGGTCGTCGCGATCGTCGGCCAGTCCGGCTCGGGCAAGTCCACCCTGCTCAACGTGCTCGGCCTGCTCGACCGGCCGAGCAGCGGAACCTACGACTTCGACGGAGTGGACACCACCCGGCTGCGCGAAGGCGCCCGCTCCCGCCTGCGCGGGGAGGGCATCGGGTTCGTGTTCCAGCAGTTCCACCTGCTGGAGCGGAGGACCGCGCTGGCCAACGTCGGCGTCCCGCTGGTACTGGCGGGCGTCCCCGCGCTGCGGCGCCGGGCGCGGGCGCGCGAACTGCTGGAGTCGGTCGGGCTGGAGCACCGCCTCCACTCCCGGCCCCACCAGCTGTCCGGCGGTGAGCAGCAGCGTGTGGCGCTGGCCAGGGCCCTGAGCCGCGATCCCGCCCTCGTCCTCGCCGACGAGCCCACGGGCGCCCTGGACGCCGCCAGCAGCACCATGATCATGGACCAGTTGCTGGAGCAGGCCAGGGTCCGCGACGCCGCGGTGATCGTGGTGACGCACGATCCGAAGGTGGCGGAGCGGGCCGACCGCGTGATCCAGCTGGTGGAGGGGCGCACCCGCTGAGCGGGAGGCCGTGTGCCGTCCGGATCCCGGGCGGCACACGGCCCCGAGGTTCCGGGAGAAGCAGAAGAGCCGGGTGCGTGCGCACCCGGCTCTCCGGTTGGTAGCGGGGACAGGATTTGAACCTGCGACCTCTGGGTTATGAGCCCAGCGAGCTACCGAACTGCTCCACCCCGCGTTGTTGTTCCCAGTCTAAGGGGTTTCCCCCTGGTGGCAAATCGGCCTCCGCCTGGGAGACCTCGGGAACGCCACCTTCCTGCAAAGCACCGGCCCCGGGATTCCTCCCGGGGCCGCGCCCTGGTAGCGGGGACAGGATTTGAACCTGCGACCTCTGGGTTATGAGCCCAGCGAGCTACCGAACTGCTCCACCCCGCGTCGGTGTTCCTCCACAGTAGCGCTCTTTGCCGTCAGGCCCAAATCACTTCTCCGGGCACGCCGCGACGGCGAAGGGGGCGGACCTGTCGGCCCGCCCCCTGCTCGGGCTAGTTGCCGCCCTGCTCGTCCATCTGCTCCTGGATGGCTTCCAGGGCCTCGCGCAGGCGCTCGTCGGCCTCTTCCTGGGACTCGCGCGATTCCTCCCAGGCCTCCACCGCCTCGTTGAGGGCGTCGGTGAGGTCCTGGTCGGGGTTGTCCCCGGAGCCGGCCTCGGGCTGCTCCGGCTCCTCCTCGGCAGGCTCCTCCTCGGCCTCGGGCGGCGGGGCCTCGCCGTCGTCGAACAGGTTGCTCAGCGCGTCGGGGAGGTTGCTGCCGATGGCGACCTCCTCACCGAAGCCGACCATCACCTGCTGGAGCAGCGGGAAGGACGCCGCCCCGTCGCCGCCCGCCTGCACGTACAGCGGCTCGACGTAGAGCAGGCCGCCCGCGAACGGCAGCGTGAGCAGGTTGCCCCGCGTCACCTGGGCGTTGGACTGCTCCAGCGGCAGCAGCACCTCGCGGACGTCGGCATCCGCGTCGAAGGCGTTCTGCACCTGGCCGGGACCGAAGATCACGGTGCTGCGCGGCAGCTCCAGCAGCTTCAGCTGCCCGTAGTCCTCCGAGTTCGGGTCGCTGTTGACCGCCATGAAGGCCGCCAGGTTCTCACGTCCGCGCGGCACGTAGGTGGTGGTCAGCGAGAAGGCCTCCTCCTCCTCGCCCGGGAAGTGGATGGTCTGGCGGTAGGGGGGCTCGGGGCGGTCGGTGGCGCCGGTCGGGTCGTTGGGGACCGTCCAGAAGTCCTGACCGCCGTAGAAGGCCGAGGCCTCGGTGACGTGGTACTCGCGCATGATCTCGCGCTGCACCTTGAACAGGTCGTCCGGGTAGCGCAGGTGCTCGATGAGCTCGTCGCTCATCTCGTCCCTGTCCGTGACGATGTCCGGGAAGGCGTCCATCCAGGTCTGGAGGACCGGGTCCTCCTCGTCCCACGCGTACAGGGTCACCGTGCCGTCGTAGGCGTCCACGGTCGCCTTGACCGAGTTGCGGATGTAGTTGACCTGGTTGCCGGGCAGGGCGTTGACCTGCTGCACCGAACCATCGGTGAAGGTGTCGGTCACCGCCTGGGTGAAGTCGATCCGGTTGGCGTACGGGTAGCCGTCGGAGGTGGTGTACGCGTCGACGATCCACATGATCCGGCCGTCCACGACCGCCGGGTAGGGGCGGCTGTCGACGGTGAGGAAGGGCGCGACCTTCTCGACGCGGTCCAGCGGGTCCCGCTCGTAGATGATGCGCGAGTCGTCGGTGATCGCGCTGTTGAGCAGGATGTTGGGTTCCTGGTACTTGATCGCGTACAGGACCCTGTCGAAGAACGAGGCCAGCTGCACGCCGCCGTCACCCTCGTAGCGGTTGTAGGCCTGGGAGCCGGCCGCGGTGTCCTCGCTCTCCTCCTGGGGGCCCTCCTCGCCCTCGGCGGGGGCCTCCTGCGCCTCCTCGCCCTCGGTCTGCTCGGCGTCGGCGGGGACCCGCGCCTCGTCGGGGCTCGGGCTCACCTCGGGCTCGACCGCGTCCTCCAGCGTGGGGACGTCGGTGTTCTCCTGCTCCGCGTCGAGGGGGTAGTCGTACTCCTCCTCCGCCTGGACGATGACGTAGTCGGCGCCCTCACGGCCGTAGTAGACCCGCGGCTCGTACTCGCCGACGACCTCGCTCAGCTCACCGCGCGGCGGAATGTTGTACTCGGTGAAGACCGGGCGGCCCTCCGCGTCGATCTCGGTTCCCGCGGCGGCGACCATGCCGTAGCCGTGGGTGTAGATCAGGTGCCGGTTCAGCCAGTTGTTCTGGTCGGAGGGCGGACCGTCCAGCTCGCGGACGGCGACGATCGTGTCGATCAGGTTGCCCTCGGAGTCGGGGTAGCGGTCGACCTCGAGCACGTCGGGGAACTGGTAGAAGCCGCGGACCTGCTGCATCTGCTGGAAGGTCTGCGAGACCACGGAGGGGTCTGCCAGGCGCACCGTGGTGCCCTGGGCCTCCTGCACCAGGTCGCTCGTGCTGAGCTCGGTGGTGGCGTCGTAGTCCTGCACCTCGGCGTCGGCGATGTCGTAGGCCTGCCGGGTGTACTCGATGTTGCGCTCGATGTACGGGCTCTCCAGGCGCTGCTCGTTCGGGCTGACCTGGAAGCGCTGGACGATCTCCGGGTAGGCGACACCGACCAGCACCGCGGACAGCACCAGGAGACCGAGGCTGGCCATGGGGACCATGGTGTTCTTGAAGTACACGTTCGCGAAGAACAGCACGGCGCAGATGACGGAGATGACCGTGAGGATGGTCAGCGCGGTCTTGACCGCGTGCACGTCGGTGTAGGAGGCACCGAAGGTGTATCCGCGCTCGGAGAAGACCAGCCCGTAGCGGTCCAGCCAGTAGGAGCCGGCGCGCAGCAGCACGAAGAGGCCCAGCAGCACGGACAGGTGCACGCGGGCCGCCGGGGTGGCGCGCTGGCCGGTGTCGTTCTGGAGGCGGACGCCGCCGTACAGGTAGTGGACGATCACCGCGGCGATGAACGCGAGGACCACGGCCGCGTAGAGGTAGCCGAGCAGGATCCGCAGGAACGGGTAGGTGAACGCGAAGAAGGCGATGTCCATCCCGAACTCGGGATCGGCGAGGCCGAAGTCGACGCCGTTGACGAACTGCAGGTAGGAGCGCCAGTCACCGCTGGCCGCAGCACCGGACAGCAGGGCGAGAGCGCCCACGGCGATCCAGAAGAAGAGCTTGCGGTGCGGGTCGATGGACTGCCGGTAGCGGTCCAGGCCCTGCTGCTCCAGGTTCATCGGACGGATACCGGGGCGGGCCCGGTAGGCGAAGAAGATGCTGGCACCGACGATGACGGCCATCACGAGGGCGGCCGCGACGAACAGCAGCGCGCGGGTCCACAGCTCGGTCAGGAAGACCGAGGTGTAGCCGACGGAGCTGAACCATCTGTAGTCGGTCAGGAAGTTCGCGGCGAGCATCAGGGCCGCGATGATGACGACCACGGTCGCCGCGACTGGCGCGAGCAACCTTGATCGGCGAGGCATACGCGCAGGTGGTGCGCCGGGCGATCGGAAGCTCACGCCTCCCCCTCGTTCTGGCTTGACAGGTGAGTTCGGTGCGCGTGTAGCGCTCTCTCAACAAAGAACTTCATTGGTGGCCTCCGGGTTCCCCAAACTGCTCCCCCACGGGTGACAAGGCCGCATCATTGGCGTATCGGAGCGGCATACTCCATGGTCCTTCGGACCCTACTTCCCCCGGGACAGGGCGGTGAGGCAGATGTATCGGTCACTATGGGAGCGTGTCGAACATTCGCGAAGCAGTCATGGACCTCGAACGCCACGCCGCGGCCCAGGGATGGGACCGGCCTCTGGGCCTCTACGCCCTGGTACCCACCGCCGAACTGCTCAAGGCCGAGCCCGGGCTCGCCGATCTCCTGGGCATCGGCGCTCCCGCCGACCCCGACGAGCTGACCCCCGTCGAGCAGGACCCGCTGCCCGCGGACCTCCCCCTGGAGGAGGCGCTCGGGAGCATCATGTGGCCCGAGGGCGTGGCCGGCTGCGCCCTGGTGATGGAGCGCCTGGCCGTGAAGGGGTCGGACGAGACCCTCGCCCCGGGCGAGGACCCCTCCGTGTCCGGCCGCGAGACCGAGGAGATCCGCATGGTCGCCGGCGTCCTGCGCGACGGCTCCCGGCACTGCGCGATGCGCATGCGCAGCCACGACAGCGAGGACGCGGTCCTCAACGGCGCCGACCTCATCCCGGCCCTGACCTCCGCCCTCGCCCTCACCCTCGACCTCGACTCCTGACCCGCGAGGGCACCCGAACAAGGGAGCTGCGACCGAAAGCCGCCCGCCGAAGGCGGCGGCGGGCGACGTGCGGGCCGAAGCGAAGCGCCGGTCACCCTCAAGTCCACCCGCGCCCCAGGGGGTGTGCCGTGAGGGCGCCGGCGGGGTTCTGCAGGAGTGGAGCGAACACGCGAGGAACGAGCGTGTGAGCGCAGCGACGAAGAACCGCGCCTTGAGGGCGCCCGAACCGGGGCCGAAGCGAAGCGGAGGCCCCAAAGCAAACACAGCGAGGGCGCCGGCGGGGTTCTGCAGGAGCGGAGCGAACATCCGAGGAACGAGGATGTGAGCGCAGCGACGAAGAACCGCGCCTTGAGGGCGCCCGAACAAGGGGGCTGCGGCCGTAGGCCGTCCGTTGAGGGTGGTGGCGGGCGACGGGTGGGCCAAAGCGAAGCGGAGGCCCCAAAGCAAGCACAGGAGCGCAGCGACGAAGAACCGCGCCCAAAGGCGCCCGAGCAAACACCACTAGCAGCGGGGCAGGCTGCCCTCACCGGTGCGGATGGTCTCCAGGGCCTCGACCGCATCGGTGAGGGTCTCGATGCGCACGACCTCGATCTCTCCGGAGGCCGCCGACTCGGTCGTCTGCGAGCAGCTCTCGGCGGCCACGAAGAAGTACTCCGCCCCCGCGCGCTGGGCGCTCACCATCTTCTGCTGGATGCCGCTCACCCCGCCGACCGTGCCCGCGGGGTCGATGGTGCCCGAACCGGCGATGTCGGCGCCGCCGGTGAGGCTCTCCTGGCTGAGGCGGTCCATGATGCCCAGGGCGAACATCATGCCGGCGCTCGGGCCGCCGATGTCGCCGACGGTGATCTCGACGTCGACGGGGAAGTCCATGTCGTCGGCGAGCATGATGCCGACTGCGGGGCCGCCGTCGTTCTCGGCGACCTCCATCTCCACGTCCAGCCGCTCGCCGTCCCGCTCCAGGGTGAGTTCGACCGTGTCCCCGGGTTCGTGCGCACCGACCATCTCCACGACAGCGGTGCTGCCGGCGGCCTCCTCGTCCTCCTGCGGGAAGGAGGTGGGAACGGTCACGCCGTCGACCGCCACGACGATGTCGCCCGGCTCGGCCACCCCGTGGGCGGGCAGGCCCTCGACCGTGTCGCCGACCACGGGCACCGCCTCATAGCCGATGCCCATCTCGCCCAGCGCGGCGGCGGTCGCGTTGGTCTGGGAGTCGTTCATCTGGACGGCCTGCTGCTCGCTGACCTCTTCCTGGGTCCGCCCTGCGGGGAAGAGCAGTTCCTCGGGCATGACCGCCTCGTTCGGCGAGAGCCAGGCGGAGACGACGGTGAAGAAGTCGAGCCGGTGCTGGGGACCGCCCGCGTATTGCACGGTCACCATGGACAGCGATCCCTCGTGCTCATAGCTCTCGGCGCCGCCGATCCGGATGACCGGCTCCCCCTCGTTCTCCCCCACCGTGTCCAGGGTGAGGCCCGGTCCGGCGACCAGGTACGGCATCGGCAGGAAGCGGCTGCCGACCCCGAGCCCGATGAGGAGGACGAGGGCGACAACAAGGGTCATGACACGACGAACCATGCTGCACACCTTATTGCCGCCGGCGCGGGGAGGGGTCAGGAAGCCCCCACCCACTCCTGTCCGCCGTCGTGGAAGGCCTGGTGCTTCCAGATGGGCACCTGTGCCTTGAGGTCGTCGATCAGGCGCCGGCAGGCGTCGAAGGCCTCCTGGCGGTGCTCGGCCGAGGCGGCGACGACCACCGCGATGTCGCCGATCTCCAGTTCGCCGACCCGGTGGACCGCGGCCATCTTGACGACAGGGCGGCCGGGGACGGTGGTCTCGGCCAGGACCTTCTCCATGACGGAGCGCAGCTGCGCCTCGACGGTGGGGTGCGCCGAGTAGCCCAGGCGCGCCACGTCGCGGCCGTGGTCGTGGTCGCGGACGGTGCCGATGAAGACGGCGGTGCCCCCCGCTCTGGGATCGGCGACCGCGGCGAGGACCTCGTCCACCGACAGGGGGGTGTCACGTACGGATGCGAGCGTGATGTGTTCCACGACAAGACCGTATCAACAGGACGTTCCCCCATGTCATCACACGCGTGCATGTTCCCCGACACATGCACGCGCCGCGTGCATGCGTCCCGCGCGGGCGGGGCGCCGGCCGTCAGCCACCGCCCTTGCGTTTGCGCAGATGGCGAATGGTGACCGCGGTTCCGATGGCGGCGGCGGCCGCACCCGCGGCGCCGGCGGCGGTGATGGTGACCTCCTTGCGGCCGATGCTGCGGCCCGCCAGGGCGTGCCTGCCGCTGCTGGAGTCCAGCAGGACCTCCAGCGCCGCCTCGTTGTCGTAGGCGGGCTTCCACCCGGCCCGGCGCAGCGACGCGCAGTCCACCACGCACGGGTAGACGAGGAACTTCAGCTCCGCCTCCGCGGCCGGGGTGATCCGGGCCTGGTGGAGGCGGCGGGCCGCGCCGAAGGCCAGGTTGGCGGGGACCTCGAAGTGCTTCATCCCCGACAGCCGCTCCACCTCTCCCTGGGGAAGGGAGCCCTCGGAGGCCACGGCGACCACGCCGTCGGGTCCGTGGACCCCGTGCAGGGCGCAGAAGGCCAGGGCGCCGACCAGGTCCTCCACGTGGCAGAACTGCCAGTGCTGCTCGTGGCCCTTGACCGTGAGCAACCGGGGTGCGGAGAAGTGGCGGCTGAGGAGGGTGTCGAGGCCGGGGCCCACGAGGGGGGCGGGGCGCACGACGGTGACGGTGAGGCCGGGATGGGCGCGGCGGGCGCGTTCGGCCAGGCTCTCGATCTCGGCGAAGTCGCCGGTCAGACCGTCGCTGTTGTCCGAGACCCGGGCGGAGTCCTCCGGCAGGGGGACGGGGTTGTCGGGTGCGGCACCGTAGACCATGGTCCCGGTCACCAGGACGACGCGCGGCACCCCCGACGCCGCGGCGGTGGTCAGGACCGTCTGGGCCGCCCTGACGTTGTGCGCGCGCCGTTCGGCGGGGTGCGTGTCGAGGGAGCGGTCGTCGGCCGTGTGCACGAGGACGTCGACCCTGTCCAGGCGCGAGACCAGTCCGGGGTCGCACACGTCGGCGATCCGCCACGTGACGCCGCGCACGTCGGCGAACTCCTTGTCGATGGCGACGACTTCCCGGAGAAGCCCGGAACCTTCTCCGGCGGCCAGGCGTTCCACAAGGAGCCGGCCCACTCCGGAGGACGCACCGGTAACCGCGACCACTGTCCCGGGCCCTCCGGACCGGCTGTGCTCTGGGCGAACCTGGTTGCTTTCGGTATTCACTCCGGGCGACTCCCAGCTAACGTGACAGTGGAGACCAAATCTAATCCTGCCTGAGGTCTGATCGTGAGCGACCTTCCCTTCGGTTTCAGCATGCCGAACGATCCCGACGACGAGTCCGGACGCCATGGTGGCGGCTCCGGCTCGGGTGCCGGCAGCGGCGGCCCGGGCGGTGGCGGCATGCCCGAGGGCTTTCCGTTCGGCGACCCGCAGCAGATGGCCGACATGCTGCGCCGCTTCGCCGACATGATGTCGTCCCAACCCGCACCCGGCGGCGCCGGAGGCGCACAGAGCGGTTCGGGCATCAACTGGAGCGCGGCCAAGGACATCGCGCGCCAGATCGTCGCCCAGAAGGGCGACCCGAGCGTACCCGCCGGCGACTACGCCAAGGTCGTGGACGCGCTGCGCCTCGCCGACCTGTGGCTCGACCAGGCCACCGACCTGCCCTCGGGCATCCAGACCGCCCAGGCGTGGAGCCGCTCGGAGTGGGTCGAGCGGACGATGGACTCGTGGGTCCAGCTGTGCGACCCGCTCACCAGCAAGACCGTGCGCTCGATGGGCCAGAGCCTGCCCGAGGAGATGCAGTCCGTGGCGGGGCCGCTGCTGGGCATGATCCAGCAGATGGGCGGCATGATGGTCGGCCAGCAGGCCGGACAGGCCATCGGCGAGCTCTCCCAGGAGGTGGTGGGCACCGCCGACATCGGCCTGCCGCTGGCCGGTGAGGGCACCGCCGCGCTGCTCCCCCGAGGGGTGGAGAGGTTCAGCGAGGGCCTCCAGGTGCCCGACGACGAGGTACGGCTGTACCTGGCGGCGCGGGAGGCCGCGGTGCACCGGCTGTACTCGCACGTGCCGTGGCTGCGCTCGCACCTGTCCCGCCTCGTCGCCGAGTACGCGGACGGCATGTCCTTCGACGCCGCCGCTCTGGAGGACCGTCTCGGCGAGATCGACATCAGCGACCCCGAGTCGCTCCAGCAGGTGCTGGGCAGCGCGGAGGGCGGACTGTTCCAGCCCGAGGACACGCCGCAGCAGAAGGCGGCGCTGGCCCGGCTGGAGACCACGCTGGCGCTCATCGAGGGCTGGGTGGCCAACGTGGTGTCGGCGGCGGTGAGCGGCCGCCTCCCGCAGGCCGGCGCGCTGGCCGAGGCCACGCGGCGGCGCCGGGCCACCGGCGGACCCGCCGAGCACACCTTCGCCGCCCTGGTGGGCCTGGAACTGCGCCCGCGCCGCCTGCGCGAGGCGTCGGCTCTGTGGGCCGCCCTGGAGCAGGCGCGCGGGGTCCAGGGCCGCGACGCGCTCTGGCAGCACCCGGACCTGATGCCCGGAAGCGAGGACCTGGACGACCCGGAGTCCTTCGTCAGCGGTGGGAACGAGACCGAGTTCGACATCTCGGCACTGACCGAGGAGGGCCCCGGCACATCCGGGCGCCGGCCCGAGGACGAGGAGGACGGCGAGCGGGGAGAGGACTCCTAGGTGTCACTGCACGCCGACGCACGGGCGGTGCTGTCCGCCTGGACCGCGCCCGACCTCCGGCAGGAGGAGCTGCGGCGCCTCTACCTGGAGCACCTGGACACCCACGAGAACGGCATGTGGCGCGCATGCCTGCCGGGCCACATCACGGCGAGCTCCGCGGTGATCTCCGCCGACGGCCGCCACGCGGTGCTCACCCTGCACAGGGTCCACCGCATGTGGCTGCAGACGGGCGGGCACTGCGAGCCCGAGGACACCTCCCTGGCGGGGGCGGTACTGCGTGAGGCCACCGAGGAGTCGGGGATCCGGGGTCTCACCCTCCTGCCCGGAGGACCGCTGAGGCTGGACCGGCACCCGGTTCCGTGCGGGGGCGGCAGCTTCCACCTGGACGTCCAGTACGCGGTGCTGGCCCCGCCGGACGCGGTGTTGGTGCGCGACCCGGACGAGTCGGCCGACCTGGGCTGGTTCCCCGTGGACGACCTCCCCGAACCCACCGACGAGGTGACGCGCTCGCTGGTGCGCGCCGCGGCCGAGGCCGTGGCCGCCCATCGGGAGGCGGGCGCGGTCGAGGGGTGACCCGGGATCCGGACCGCTCGGCGCGGACACGGTCCGGGTCCGCGGTACGGATCCTCTCGCCGGCCCGGGGGACCGGGTTCCCCGCGGGGGCGTCTCTCCCGGACAGGTCTCGGGCAGAGGGGCCTCAGGTGGGGAACTCGTCGAGGGCGACCTGGCCCTGTTCCGGCTCGGAGGGCTCGTCGGGCCGGTCGCAGGATTCCAGCCGGGAGGCGGCGCTGAACCCTTCCAGGTAGCCGCGGGCGCGCTCGGTCCGGGGGTAGCGGCGCACCAGTTCCCAGAAGTCCCGCCCGTGGTGCGGGATGGACAGGTGCGCGAGTTCGTGGACGAGGACGTAGTCGACGACCCAGGAGGGCATCGCCGCCAGACGCCGGGAGATGCGGATCGTGCGGGTCTCGGGGGTGCACGACCCCCAGCGGGCGTTCTGGTTGTCGACCCAGCGGACGCTCTCGGGAAGGTCGGCCCCGCCCAGGTAGCGCCGGGCCAGCTCCACCGCCCGCTCCTGGAGTTCCCTGTCGCCGGGGTGTCTGCGTCCTTCGCGGGCCTCCAGTCGTTGCAGCATGCGGCCCACCCAGCGCTTTTCCTCTGCGCGGGAGAACGTCGCGGGCACGAGGACGACCGTGGTGTCCCCGTCCCGGTAGGCCGATACCGTTCGCCGACGACGGGGACTTCGCCGTACCTCGATTTTTGTGTTCGAGGGCACAGACTTTACGGTAGCCGAGGAGCGCGCTCCCGAACAGGCGCGTGTTGTCCCGTTATGCCATTGGTTCTCCGATTGAGGGGGCGGCCAGGAAGCCCGGAAAAGGGCGACTCCACAAGGTGATCTGTGCCGTTCTGGGGCTTTTTTCGGCCGTAAGGCACTTTTCTTTGCCCTCGGAGGACAGAGCGATCTTTACCCCTGGGACACGAAAGCGAGACCGGACGGTGACCGCCCGCGCGGTCACCGCCCGGCTCCGGTCAGCTCTCGGGCGGATCAGGTCAACAGAGCCTCGACCACGCTGTTTCCGTGATCATCTCCGTGGCACGGCGCTCCTCCCGCCGGAGTGCCCGCAGCTGCCGGGCCGTCAGTCGGCGGCCCTGGTGTTCACGCCGGAGCTCGGCGTCCATCTCACCGACCACGCGCACGAGTTCGAGCATCATCATCTTCTTGTCCTTCGGGTCTTGTGTGGTTCTGCTGCCGGCGGCGGGATTCAGGCCGCGACCGGTGCGGGGTTCTTACGGGGGCGGCCGCGCGGGCGCTTGCGCGCGACCACCTGGCCGGCGACGAGGAGCTGGCCGCCCCAGACGCCCCACGGCTCCTTGCGGTCGAGTGCGTCCGCCAGGCACTGCTCCCGTACCGGGCAGGCGACGCAGACCGCCTTGGCGGCCTCGACATCGGCAGGGGCCTCGGCGAAGAACAGGTCGGGCTGCAGGCTGCAGGGGACTTCGGTCTCACCCAGCAAGGGCGCTTCCAGGACCGACGCAAGCATCGGTGCCCTCCAAGATCTTTGATCGTCTCGTACAACGCGGTCGGTGTTCTCGGTTCACCGGCTCGGGTCCGGTGCGGGACCTGACTTGCGATGTCGACGCCTTTTCCCTTGTCCCTGGGGGACGGGGAACGGGCGAGGATACAAAGAAAGCCGCGGCCCCTGTGTCGGGGTCCGCGGCCACGGTCGAAACTCTCGGCCTGTCCTGCTCTAGGCCGGAATCTTCCGTGGACACTCCCCCGGTGCGCCGTAGCGGCGCCGGGCAGTTTCGGCGTGATCCGTCGCGGTCTCGCCACGCTCACGGGCGAGCTCGCCGCCAGTGGGCACACCACTGCCCTGGCGGACGGACTGCGAGGCGAGGAGCGCCGAAGGCTTGCTGCCGGAGCCGAAGCCTCCGGCCTCTCCCTTGGTGTCCTCCACGACACGGGTGCCCAGGAGGACATCCGCGCTCAGGACCGTCCAGGCGGCGGTGCTGCCGGAGAGACCGCGCTCGGCGGTGCCCGAACCGGACAGCAGCGGCAGCTGGGCCAGAGGCATGGCGAAACCGGTGGTCTTCGTGATGCTGATCATCAGACGGGGCACCTCCTTCACGGTCGGGCGCAGGAATCTTTCACCTGAGCCGGCAGCGGTCAATGCGACGTGTTACAGACTATGGGTCGGGCAGAAGCCCGGCAACCTATTTTTGAGCTGGGAGAACGGCCGAATCCGGCCACCGATTTCCTGTTTTCTCGGACGTTCGGAAGGGTTCACCCTGCCGATGCGGAGCGGGTCGTCCCCGGCCGGACCGCCGCCCGGGGACGGGCGGCCCCCGCCCCGGGTCAGGGGCGCAGGGCCTCGGACCAGCCCTCGGCGTCGATGACCCGGATGAGCCCTTCCTGGACGACCGAGCAGACCAGGTCGCCGTCGCGGGTGTAGACCAGTCCCCGGGCCAGGCCGCGCGCGCCCCCGGCGGTGGGGGTCTCCTGGGCGTAGAGCAGCCACTCGTCGGCACGGAACGGCCGGTGGAACCACATGGCGTGGTCCAGGCTGGCCATGGAGATGCCGGCGAAGGAGCGGCCGTGCCGCAGCAGCACGGTGTCCAGCAGGGTCATGTCCGAGGCGTAGGTCATCAGGCACACGTGGCTGAGGCGGTCCTCGGGCAGTTTGCCGTCGACCTTGAGCCACACCGGATTGGTGGCGGTGCGCAGGCTCGGGTCGCGCTCGGCCTCGTAGGACAGCGGCCCCACCGGGCGCAGCTCGATCGGGTGCCAGCGCACGAACCCCGGCACCTTGCCGAACTCCGCGCGGATGCGCTCGCGCGTGCTCGGCAGCTCCTCGGGCGGGGGCACGTCGGGCATCGGGATCCGGTGGTCCAGGCCCGGCTCCTCCTTGTGGAAGGAGGCCGACAGGGTGAAGATCGGCTTGCCGTGCTGGATGGCCACCACCCGGCGGGTGGTGAAGGAACGCCCGTCGCGGACCCGGTCGACCTCGTAGACGATCGGCACCGAAGGGTCACCCGGGCGGATGAAGTAGGCGTGCAGGGAGTGCACGTGGCGCTCCGCGGGCACGGTCCGGCCCGCGGCGACCAGGGCCTGGCCCGCCACCTGGCCGCCGAACACCCGCTGGGGGCCCTCCTTCGGGCTGCTGCCCCGGAAGATGTTGACCTCGATCTGCTCCAGGTCCAGGATCGCCATCAGTTCACTCAGGGACTGCTCCCGCTCCAGCTTGTCGGAGCTCTCACTCATCCGTCGGATCCTCCGGTTCGTCACCTGTGTCCTCGCCTCCGAAGACCTGGGCGGGGTCGGCTCCGGAGACCAGGGCGAGTACCGCCTCACCGTAGCGTTCGAGTTTGGCCGCTCCCACACCGGACACCGCCGCCAGTTGGGAGAGCCCGCTCGGCTCCTGCTCGGCGATCGCCTGGAGGGTGGCGTCGGTGAAGACCACGTAGGCGGGGATCTTCTGCTCCCGGGACACGGCCCGGCGCCACTCGCGCAGCCTCTCCATCAGCGCCTCGTCGTAGCTGGAGGGGCAGTCCAGGCAGCGTCCCAGCTTGCGCTCGGCGGCGTCGGTGAGCGCGGCGGCGCACACCCGGCAGCGGGCCGGGCCTCCCTTGCGGCGCTCGGCCCGGCGTGCGGCCGTGGAGGGCGAGGCGGGGCGCAGACCGTCGAGGAACCGGGACGGCTTGCGCGTCCTGCGACCGCCCGGCGAACGCGCCAGGGCCCACGACATGGACAGGTGCTCGCGTGCGCGGGTGACACCGACGTAGAACAGGCGGCGCTCCTCCTCCACCTGCTCGTCGGTCTCGGCGTAGATGATCGGCATCATGCCCTCGGTGAGGCCGACGAGGAAGACGGCGTCCCACTCCAGGCCCTTGGCCGCGTGCAGGGAGGCGATCGTCACGCCCTCGAACCCCGGCGCGTGCTCGATGGCCATGCGCGTGTCGAGCTCGTCGACGAAGTCGGCCATGGTGACCGCCCGCCCCCCGTGCCCGGTCCCGGCGGCCATGTTCTCGGCCAGCTGCGCCAGCGCCGACAGCGACTCCCAGCGCTCGCGTGCCCTGCGGCCCTCCGGGGCGGCGTCGGTGAGGCCGATCTGGCCCAGGAGCTGGCGGACGGTGCCCGCCAGGGGCGCCGGCTCCTCCCCCGGGACCTCGTGGCGGGCACCGCGCAGCAGGTGCACGGCCTGCTTGATCTCCGGACGCTCGAAGAAGCGGGAGGTGCCGCGCACGGTGAACGGGATGCCCTCGTCGTTGAGGGCCTGCTCGTAGGCGGCGGACTGGGCGTTGGTACGCACCAGGATCGCGATCTCCCCGGCCGGCACGCCCTCCTGCATCATGACGGCGATCTTGCGTGCGACGCCGGTGGCCTCGGCCGGCTCGTCCTCGTACTCCTGGTAGACGGGATCGGGTCCGTCCGGCCTCTGCGCCTGGAGGGTGAGGTGGCCGGCGGAGGTGGTGCCGCGCGCCTGGGAGATGACGTGGTTGGCCACCCGCACCACCTGGGGGGTGGAGCGGTAGTCGCGGACCAGCTCGACGACGGTGGCGTGCGGATACCGCGCGGCGAAGCCCGTGAGATAGGAGGGGGTGGCTCCCGCGAAGGAGTAGATGGTCTGGCTGGGGTCGCCGACCACGCAGATGTCGTCGCGGTCGCCGAGCCAGGCGTCCAGGAGGAGCTTCTGGAGCGGGTTGACGTCCTGGAACTCGTCGACGACGAAGTAGCGGTACTGGTCGCGCACGCGCTGGGCGATCGCCGGGTACTCGTTGATCATTCCGGCGGTGAGTTCGAGCATGGACTCGAAGTCGAGGAGGTTGTGCTCGCGGCGCAGCTCCTCGTAGGCCTCGAAGACCCGGGCGACCTCGTTGCCCGGCAGCGGCGTCTGGCGGCCCGTCTTGGCCGCGGTCTTCTCGTAGTCGCTGGGCCGCACCTGGGTGACCTTGGCCCACTCGATCTCCCCCGCGAGGTCGCGCAGGCCGTTGCGGTCGGGCTGGATTCCGACGGAGTGGGCGGCGCGCGCCACGGCCTGGACCTTGCTCTCGATGAGGGTGGGCCTCTCGCCGCCGATGACCTGGGGCCAGAAGAAGGAGAGCTGGCGCAGCGCGGCGGCGTGGAAGGTGCGCGCCTGTACGCGCGGGGCGCCCAGGGCCCGCAGCCGTCCGCGCATCTCCCCCGCCGCGCGCGTGGTGAAGGTGACCGCGAGGACCTGTTGCTCGTCGACCACCCCGCCGGCGACCGCGTGGGCGATGCGGTGGGTGATGGCGCGGGTCTTCCCTGTTCCGGCACCGGCCAGGATGCACACGGGGCCGCGCAGGGCGCGCGCCGCCTGTGTCTGCTCCGGGTCCAGTCCCTCCAGGACGCGGTCGGGGTCCATGGTGCTCCTGCGAGTTGTCGGGACGGTTGGGCGGGCTGAAGGCAGTCTCTCAAGTATCCGCCGGGGCGGGCCCCGGCGGGCACTTGTCCACAGCCCGGATCCTCCCGGTACGGAACGCGGTACCACTCTCTGTGCGGCGAAGGACACATTCAGAACCACTTGCCCCTGTGAGGCGTCCCACGTTGTGTCGAGCGCCCCCGGGAAGCGGAACGGCCCCGTCCGTTGTTGGACAGAGGGACGGAAACCGGCCCCCGGCCGCGAGACGAGAAGAGGACCGAGCGAGATGACGAGCACGTCCACCGACAAGTTCACGATGTACACCACCCCTTGGTGCGGGTACTGCAAGAGGCTCAAGAGCCAGCTCGCGCGCGAGGGGATCACCGGCCAGGAGGTCGACATCGAGAAGCACCCGGAGGCGGCGGAGCTCGTGATGAAGGTCAACGGCGGGAACCAGACGGTCCCGACGCTGGTCTTCAGTGACGGTGCGGCGATGACCAACCCGTCGCTCGCCCAGGTCAAGCAGAAGCTGGCCGAGCTGTCGTAGGACGGCTGCGGCCCGCGGGTGCGCCCGCGGGCCGCGGTACCCCGAACCCGGGGCACACCCCCGTCCGAGGGCGGTCCGGCCATGGGACAACCCGACGGAAGCGACGACGGGGAGTGTGGAGTTGGGGGACGACGTGAGGTCTCAGGACATGGCGGTCGCCGCATCGGCGGACGCCGGGGTGGTGCGCCGTACCCCCAGGGGGTGGCGCGTGGGCGGGCAGGAGATGCCCGACCTGGTGAGCGCGATGGTCCTCGCCGACCTGCTCTCCGGCGAGGCCGACGCCGAGCGGTTCCGGACGCGGGCTCCCGGCCGGGTCCCCGAGGGGGCCTCGGAGGTGGAGCGCCTGCGGCACACCGTCGCCCAGCTGGAGCACGCGCTGCACTCGCGCGTGGTGGTGGAGCAGGCCATCGGCGTCCTCGCCGAACGGCACACGATGACCCCGCGCGAGGCGTTCGAGCGGCTGCGCTCCTCGGCCCGCTCGCGCGGTCTCAAGGTGGCCCACCTGGCGCGCGACGTGGTGGAGAGCAGCACGAGCCCCCTCACCTCCCTGCCGGAGGAGCTGAGCGGCTGACGCCTCTCCTCGGGGCTCTCACCACTCCCCGGGGAGCTCCCCGCCGTACCAGTGGTCGATGAGGGTGCGGGCGATCGAGATCCGCCCCGGCAGGAGGACCTCTCCGCCGCGTGTGGCCTCGAGGAGTTCGTCGCGGCCGAACCAGCGCACGTCGGCGATCTCGTCGTCCGTCCGCCCGGTCTCCCCGACGGCGCGCGCGGTGTAGCCGACCATGAGGCTGCGCGGGAACGGCCAGGGCTGCGAGGCCAGGTAGCGCGGGTGCTCCACCACCACACCCGTCTCCTCGGCGACCTCGCGGACCACGGCCTGCTCCAGCGACTCGCCCGCGTCGACGAAGCCCGCCAGCGCGGAGTAGCGGCGTTCGTCCCCCCAGCGGGCGTTGTTCCCCAGCAGGATCTCCTCCCGGCCGTCGCGTTCGCGGTGCACCAGCATGATGACGGCCGGGTCGGTCCGTGGGTACTGCTCGCTGCCCTCCCTCTCGCAGACCCGGACGTGGCCGGCCGCGGCCGGGACGGTGCGGGAGCCGCAGGCGGGGCAGAAGCCGTGGGTGGCGTTCCAGTTGGCGAGGGAGACCGCGCGGGTGAGCAGGCCGGTGTCGCGGTCGGGCAGGAAGGCGCCGACCTCGCGCAGGGAGGCGAGCCGGGCGCCCTCGCCGGCGGTGAGCGCGCTGGGCGCGCGCACCGCGAAGTAGGCGCGGCCGTCCTCCACCCCGAGCAGGTAGCGCTCGCCCTCGGGTGCCTCCTCCGGGGTCCTGAGCACGAGCTCGGGAGCCCCGCCGTCGGTGACCAGGGCCCGGGACTGCTTGAGCATCATGCTCCTCCAGTCGTCGGTGCCCACGTAGCCGCCCTCCAGGACGAGCACGCGGGTGGCCGGGTCGGCCCACGCCTTCTCCAGCCACTCCGCGTCCCTGCGCAGGTGCCCGGCGGGGTCGATGGAGAAGCGGGACAGCGAGGGTATGGCAGGGTCCATGGGTCCTTCCTTCGGAGTGGGCCGCGCCGCGGTGGCGCGGCCCGTGCGCAGAACGCGGATCAGCGGCCCGCGGAGGCGAGCTCCTCCCAAAGGTATGCGGCGCTCTCGGCCCCCTTGAGCAGCAGGGGCACCTCGACCTTCTCGTTGGGGGCGTGGATGCGGTCCTCGTCGAGGCCCACGGCGACGAACACCAGCGGGGCACCGAGGATGTCGGCGATGTCGGCCTCGGGGCCGCTGCCCCCTTCGCGGGTGAACAGCACCTGGGTCCCGAAGGCGCGCTCCATGGCGGCGCGGGCGGCCTTGAGGGCGCCGGAGGAGAGGTCGGAGGCGCAGGCGCGCACACCGCCGCCGAACTCCGTCTCGACGCGCAGGCCGTCGGGGGTGTTCGCCTCGACGAAGGCGCGCACGCACTCCTGGATCCTCAGGGGCTCCTGGCCGGGGACCAGCCGGAAGCTGACCTTGGCGTGGGCGGAGCGGGGGACGATCGTCTTGCCGCCGGCACCGGTGTGCCCGCCCCACATGCCGTTGATCTCGGCGGTGGGCCGCAGCCAGATCCGCTCCAGGGTGGAGTAGCCCTTCTCGCCCCACACGGCCCTCGATGCCGCGGTGGCCAGCCACTCCTGCTCGTCGAAGGGCAGGCGGCCGATGAGGGCGCGCTCCTCCTCGCTCGCCTCGACCACGCCGTCGTAGAAGCCGGGGATCGCCACGCGGTTGTCGTCGTCGTGCATGCCCGAGAGCAGGTCGCTCATGGCCTTGAGCGGGTTGGGGACGGCTCCGCCGAAGGAGCCGCTGTGCAGGTCGCGGTCGGGGCCGTACAGGGAGATCTCGACGTCGGTGACGCCGCGCATGCCCACGCACATCGAAGGGGTGTCGGCCGCCCACATGGTGGTGTCGGAGATGACGGCCACGTCGCAGGCCAGCCGGTCGCGGTTGGCGGCCAGGAGCTCGGCGAAGTGCACGGAGCCCGACTCCTCCTCGCCCTCCACCAGGAGCTTGATCGTGACCGGCGGGGCGTCGGCGCCGGAGGCGGCCAGCGCGGCACGCACGCCGAGGGCGTGGAAGAGCACCTGGCCCTTGTCGTCGGAGGCTCCCCGCGCGAACAGGGAGGTGCCGCGCTCGGTGGGCTCGAAGGGCCGGGTCTCCCACTCCTCCAGCGGATCGACGGGCTGGACGTCGTGGTGGCCGTAGACGAGGACGGTGGGCGCCGCGGGGTCGGCGGCGGGCCACTCGGCGAACACGGCGGGCAGGCCGGGGGTCTCCCACAGCTCCACCGTGGGGAAGCCCGTGGCGGACAGGTGGTCGGCCAGCCACCGCGCCGAACGCCGCACGTCACCGTGGTGGGCCGGGTCTGCGGAGATCGAGGGGATCGCCAGCCACTCCTTGAGCGAGGAGAGGAATTCGTCCCGGTGGGCCTCGATGTAGGCGCGAACGTCCATATGCATGTCCTTGTCTCGACATCCTTGTCGATTCCGACCTTAGACCTGGACGAATCGTCGGCGCGACGCGGGACGGAGCGGCCGGAGGAGGCGTCGTGGGCGGAAACGGCCCAGGTCGCGGGGACATCCGCTGGGGAACGCACCGCACGGGCCGGAGCCGGAGCGGCTGCGCCGTGAGAAGCAGGCCCCGGCGTGCGGAGAAGGTCAGTAATGGCCTCTGGCACTCACGACCGTGATCTCCTCGTCCGCCACCGCGTACGCCGGCCGGTGCTCGCCGGTGATGCGGCGCGACCAGCGGTTCGGCCCCCTGTGCTTGAGCGGCTCGGGCTTCCCCGACCCACCGAAGGGGTCACGGAGAGCCCCCTCCATGAGCTTGCGGATCTTCTTCGCGATACGCCGGTCGTGCTCGACCCACCACATCAGGTCGTCCCGGCCCTCGGTGTGGAAGGACAGCTTCCTCATCCGCCGTCCTCGACGGCCCGGTCGATGTCGTCGAGGGTCGCGCTCATGATGTTGCGCCCGGCGTCGACGTCCTCGCTGCGGCGCCGGATGTCGTCCGGGGTCGGTTCGGCAGTACGGACGACACGTACGGGGTGGAGGGTGATGGTCCCGTTCTCGGCCTTCTCGACCTCGTAGTACTCACTGGTCGCGATCTTCTCCCCGAGAGTGATGCGGCCTCTGCTACCGGTTCTGACGAGTTCCACGACTGCCTCCTCCATGTGTGGGCATTGCCCACTCTCCCATCTTGGGTAAATGCCGCCAAGTTCTTCGTGAGGCACACGGGGAACTTTTTCGCTGTCCGGGAACTCAGAGGACACGGGGCAGGAACGTCCCGTCCCAGGAGAGGAGATCAGTGAGCACCACACCGTCAGAGGCGGTCGCAGCCAGGTTCAGCGACCTGTTCGACGTACTCGACACCGATGGTGACAAGTCCGTGACGTGGGCCGACTACCAGCGGCTCGTGGACCGCTACACCTCCGGGTACGGGCTGGACCCGCAGGAGCGCCGGGCGCGGGCGGTCGAGGAGGCGTACCGGTCGCTGTGGCAGGAACTGCTGCGGCACTCGGGGGCCGAGGAGCGCCTGGAGCGGGAGCGGTTCGTGGCCGCCATGCACGCGGCGGCCGAGGACCGGAGCCGGTCCAACCCCGCCGAGGGTGTGGCCGAGGCGGCCTTCGACCTGCTCGACGCCGACGGCGACGACCGGATCAGCGGCTCCGAGTTCCTGCGCTACGCCGAGGCCCTGGGCGCCGGGACCGTCGCCGCCGGGGAGCACTTCGGCGCGGTGGACACCGACGGCGACGGGTTCATCAGCCGCACCGAGTTCGTGCTCTCGGCCCGGCGGTACCTGTTCGGCGAGGACAGCGGAGCCGGGGGCGGCTTCGTCTTCGGCGTGATCTGAGCCCCGCCGGTCAGCGGCCCGGTTCGGGGAGGGCCGTGAAGAGGGCCGCCAGGCCCTCGGCGTCGAGCAGGTCGGCCGGACGGACGGTCTCGTCGGCGCGCACGTAGTGGAACGCGGCACTGACCTCCTCCAGGGGGACACCCGCCAGGTCCGCCCAGGCCAGGCGGTAGGCGGCCAGCTGCACACCCACGGCGCGGCGCTCGGCCGCGTTCGAGGGCGGTCTGCCGGTCTTCCAGTCGACCACGTCGTAGCGTCCCGTCTCCGCGTCGTGGAACACCGCGTCCATGCGTCCGCGGACGAGACGGTCGCCGATCACCGTCTCGAAGGGCACCTCGACCTCGACGGGGACGCGCGGGCCCCACTCGCTCTCCTCGAAGCGGCGCTGCAGCTCGGCGAGGTCCTCGTCCTCCCCCGCCGTCTCGTCGGCCGCCCCCGGCAGCTCGTCCAGCAGGGCGGCACCGGGACCGAACCGCTGCTCCAGCCAGGTGTGGAACGCCGTGCCGCGCCGCGTGTGCGGCGCCGGCGGGCGGGGCAGGGGCCTGCGGATCTGGCGGGCCAGCGCCGACGGGTCGCGGGCCAGCCACACCATCGACGACACCGAGAGGTGGCCGGGCAGCTCCACCTCGATCGTCCCGCCGGCGGGCCCGGACTCCTCGCGGTCGCGGTGGGCGAGCAGCAGGCGGGTGTCGCGCTCCCAGCCCTGGAGGCGGCGGCGCAGCTTGTCGTGGCGGGCGGGGTCCGGGGCGGGGTCGCGGCCCTCGCGCAGGGCTGCGCGGGCCCGCTCCACCAGGGCCGCCCCTTCGAGGATCTCGCCGTGGCGGCCGTCCGGGGGCTCCTCCGGCGGCCACACCGCCGTGCCCTCCTCCTCGTCGTGCGGGTTGGTCTCGTCCGCCTCGGGCGGGTCCGCCCAGTGGACGATCCGGTCGCAGACCTCCCGGACCTCCTCCAGGAACACCGACGGCCCGCGCGGCGCCGTGCCGGTGCGCCCCCACCAGTGGCCCGTGCACACCAGGCGGAACGAGGCCCGGGTGACGGCCACGTAGGCGAGCCTGCGCTCCTCCGTCAGGTGGCGGGCGGCCTCCTCCTCCTTGAAGGCCTCGATGTCGTCCTTGCCCACCCCCGCGAGTTCGGGAAGGCTGTCGCGGTCCCCGCGCAGCGGGTAGGGCAGCAGGTGGTCGGCCTTCACCCAGGCGAGGGAGTCGCGCGCCTTGGCGGGGAAGACGGGGTTCTTGCCTCCGCTGAGGCCCGGTACGAACACCACCGGCCACTGGAGCCCCTTGGCTCCGTGCATGGTCATGAGCTTGACGCTGTCGGAGGTGCCGACCCGGTCGCCGGGTGCCAGCCCGCTCTCGTTCTCCTCGGCGGCGCGCAGATAGCCGAGGAAGCTGCCCAGGGACGGGTCCTCGCTGCTGCCCGTGAACCGGACCGCGTGGTCGACGAACGCGTCCAGGTCGGCGCGGGCCGAGAGCGGGTCGCGGCCCGTGCGTGCGCCCACCTCGATGTCGAGGCCGAGCATCCGCTCGACCTCGGTCACCAGGTCGGGCAGCGGCTGGCCGACGAGCTTGCGCAGCGAGCGCAGCTCCTCGGCCAGGCGGCCGAGCCTGGCGTACCCCGTCTCCGAGTAGTTCTCCGCGGGGCCGGGATCGTCGACGGCGTCCACCAGGCTGCCGCTCTCCGAGGTCAGGTCCAGGACGCTGCGCCGGAGCACGTCGTCCCCGGCACCCTCCTCCTCCGGCTCCGGTCCGGTGAGGTCGCGCCGGGTGGCGCGGGCCAGCTCGGCGGCGCGGGTGCCCAGGGCGGCGAGGTCTCGCGGTCCCAGCCGCCAGCGGGGCCCGGTGAGCAGCCGGGCGAGCTCGTTGCCGGCCGAGGCGTCGTGGACCACGCGCAGGGTGGCGATGATGTCGCGGACCTCGGGCACCGCCATGAGCCCGCCGAGGCCGACCACCTCGACGGGGATGCCCTGGGCCTCCAGCGCCTCCCGCAGGGCGGGGAACTGGGCACGGCGGCGGCACAGCACGGCGATGTCCCCCGGGCCCACCCCGCCGTCGGCCCGGCCGCCCGACTCGCCGGGGGGCCAGGGCAGACCGTCGGGGGCGGTGCCCCCGTCCTCCGCCCGGACCAGCTCCCGCACCTCCCGGGCGATCCAGAGGGCCTCCTCGGACTCCGTTCCGAACAGGGCCGTCCGGACGGTGCCGCGACCGCGCCGGGCCGGGCCGGGATACAGGACCGGCACCTCGCGGGCCTCGGCGCGCAGCTCCTCCGAGATCCGCCCGGCCGCCGCCAGGATGCGCTCGCCGTTGCGGAAGCTCGTGGACAGGCGGCGCACCGCCGCGGGCCGTCCCGGGCCGGCGGGGAAGTCGGTGGGGAAGCGGACGAGGTTGGCCGCGATGGCCCCGCGCCAGCCGTAGATGGACTGGCAGGGGTCGCCGACGGCGGTCACCGCGTGGCCGCCGCCGAACAGCGAGCGCAGCAGGACGAGCTGGGCGTGGCTGGTGTCCTGGTACTCGTCGAGCAGCACCACCCGGAAGCGCCCGCGCTCGACGAGCCCCACCTCGGGATGGTGCTCGGCGATGCGGGCGGCCAGCGCCATCTGGTCGCCGAAGTCCATCGCCTCCCGCACGTGCTTGGCGTGCCGGTAGCGCTCCACGAGCGGCAGCATCTGCTCGCGGCGCCGCTGGGCGGCCACCAGGTCCCGGGTGGGGGCGGTGACCTTGGGCAGCGCTTCGACCCCCGCCTGGATCCACCGGCCGATGCCGCGTACCGCGTCGGTGGTGGTGAGGTGGTCGGCGATCTCCCCGGACAGGTGCAGCACCCGCTGGGTGACGGTCTCCGCGCCGACGTCGACGGCGTCCATCGGCCCGTCGTACTCCTCGACGATCCGCGCGGCCAGCTGCCAGGACTGCCCCTCGCTCAGCAGCCGCGCCGTGGGCTCGACCGCCTCGCGCAGCGCGTGGTCGGCGACGATGCGCCCGGCGTAGGCGTTGTAGGTGGACACGGTGGGCTCGCCGTCGAGCACCTCCTCCTCGACCACCCGGGCCTCGCGCAGCTGTTCCAGGCGCTTGCGCACGCGTTCGGCCAGTTCGGCGGTGGCCTTGCGGGTGAAGGTCAGGCCGAGCACCTGTTCGGGGCGCACGTATCCGTTGGCGACCAGCCACACGACGCGGGCCGCCATGGTCTCGCTCTTGCCCGAGCCCGCCCCGGCGATGACGACGCCGGGTTCCAGCGGGGCGGAGACGACCTCGGACTGCTCCGCGGTGGGTTCGGGCTGCCCGAGGAGGCGGGCGATCTCGGCGGGGGTGAAGCGGGGGTGGGGTTCAGACATGCCTGCCCTCGTCCTGGACCGGGCAGCAGGCCTTGACGGCGCACATCTTGCAGCCCTTGTTGCGGATTGCGGTGAATCGGGAGCCGCCCATCCCGGCGGCGACCCCCGTGACGAGGTCCTGTGCCCACCGGGGGTCGGGGTCCTCCCCGAGGGGCGGCTGGACCTGTTCCCGCGCCTTGTGCTTGAACGCGTCCCTGCCGATCTGCACGAGGGAGGCGCCGCCCGGCTCGGTGAGGCCGAGCTTGGCGAAGGCGCCCTTGAGCACGGCCATCTGGTACACGCCGAGCTGGGGGTGGCGGGCCAGGTCGTCGGCCTTGGCGCCGGTCTTGATGTCGACGACCACGGCACGGCCCTGGCCGTCGCGCTCGAGGCGGTCGACGCGGCCGGTAATCTCGATCCCGTCGACCTCGACCTTGAAACCCTCCTCGGTGACGACGAGCTCGCGGTCGTTGGCGGCGTGCCACGCGACGAGCTTGCGCGCCATCTCGTCGGCGCGCTCGCGCTGCTTCTCGGACTGCCAGGGGCCGCCGAGGTCCAGGTCCGCCCAGATCTCGTCCATGCGCTTGCCGACCTCGTCGGCGCCGGCGCCCTCGGCGACCAGGACGGCGACCGCGTGCATGACCGTGCCGAGCGCCGAGGCGGTACCGCCGGAGGAGGCTCCGGCCGCGCGCTCCAGGAGCCAGCGGAACTCGCAGCTGGTGAAGCTCTCCACCTGCGAGGGCGAGACGCGGACGGTGTCGCCCTCCTCGGCCAGGGGCCGGTCGTCGGAGAAGGGTGTGAGCGCGTACCACTCGGCCGGATCGGCCCCCCGCACGCCCTCCTCCGCCAGGCGCGCCAGATGGGCCGCGGCGGCGGAGCGCAGAGGATCGGGGGCGTCGCGGTCGGTGACGACCGAGCGCAGGTCGGCCACCAGGGAGGGCAGCGACAGCCAGCGCAGTCCGGTGCTGACGGGTTCGGGGTCGCCGACCCCGGTCTCGAACAGGAAGCGAGACGGGCGCTCCTCGGCCTCCTCCCCTCCGACGGCGGTCACGACGAGGGACCGCCGGGCCCGGGTGAGGGCGACGTAGAACAGGCGCCGCTCCTCGTCCAGGAGCTTGGAGGCCAGCGCGGCACCGGAGGAGTCGGCGCCGTGCGCCTCGGCGTCCAGCAGCTCCTCCACGCCGAGGAGGGATCCGCGGAGCCTCAGGTCGGGCCACTCCCCCTCCTGTGCGCCGGCGACGACCACCAGCCCCCATTCCAGGCCCTTGGAGCGGTGCGCGGTGAGGATGCGCACGGCCTCGCCCTCGGGGGCGCGCTCGGCGAGGCTGTCACCGGGGATCTCCTGGGCGTCCAGGTCCTCCAGGAACCCCTCGGGCGTGCCGGGGGGCAGCCGGTCGCAGTAGCGGGCCGCGCTCTCGAACAGGGCGACCACGGCGTCGAGGTCGCGGTCGGCGGAGGCGCCGCGCCGTCCGCCGGCGAGACTGGCGCGCAGCAGCCTGTCGGCGAGACCGCTGTCGCGCCACAGCCGCCACAGGACCTGTTCGGCGTCGGCTCCCCGGTCGGCGAGCTCGCGGACGGCGGCCAGGGCCCCCGCGATCCGCAGGGCCGGGGCGGCCACCTCGGGGTCGACGAGGGTGAGGTCGGCGGGGTCGCGCAGCGCGTCGGCGAGCAGGCGGGACGCGGGCCGGTACGCGGCCCCGTCGTCGCCGCTCCCCCCTTCGGCTCCCACGCGATCCAGGTCCAGGCGGCGCAGAGCGCGCACCAGGCGGCGCAGTCGGACGGAGTCGGCGTCACCGAAGGGGCTGGTGAGGAGTGCGCGGGCGGCCTCGTCGTCGATCCCCTCGGGGTCCAGGCCGTGGCGGACCAGGGCGAGCAGCGGTCGGACGACGGGTTCGGCCGCCAGGGGGATCTCGTCGGCGCCGACGGCGACGGGGACGGAGGCCGCGGTCAGGGCGCGGCGCAGTACCGGCACCTGGCGGGCGGCCGAGCGCACCAGGATCGCCATGTCCGACCAGGGGACGCCGTCCACGAGGTGGGCGCGGCGCAGGGTGTCGGCGATGATCGCCGCCTCCTGCGCGGGGCTGTCGGCCAGGAGCAGCCGCACCTCCCCGTCGGGGACCCCCTCGGCGGGCCGCAGGTCGCGGTGCTCGTTGACGCGCCCGTCCCCGGAGGGAACGGCGGGGAGGCGCCGGGTGAGTGCGCGCGAGGCGGCCAGCAGCACCGAGCCGCTGCGGCGGCAGGTGCGCAGCGACACCACGGGGGCCTCCTCGCGGCGCACGGTGCGGAAGCGGCGCGGGAACTCCAGGATGCCCCGCACCTCGGCGCCGCGGAAGGCGTAGATGGACTGGTCGGGGTCGCCGACCGCGACGAGGTCACGCCCGTCCCCGGCCAGGGCGTGCAGGAGCTCCTCCTGCGCGGGGTCGGTGTCCTGGTACTCGTCGACGAAGACGGCCTCGTGGGCGGCGCGCTCACGCTCCTGGACCTCGGGGTCGGCGAGCATGTTGGCGGCGATCCGCACGAGTTCGGCGTAGTTGAGGGTGGGCACGGGGGCGATGTCGAACCGGCCGGTGTAGCGGTCCAGGAAACCGGCGGCGGCGATCCAGTCGTCGCGGCCGCGCTCGCGGCCCATCGCCTCCAGCTCCGCCGGACCCAGCCCGCGTTCCTGCGCACGCATGAGGAAGTCGCGCAGTTCTTCGGCGAACCCGCGGGTCTCCAGGGCCGGTCGCAGCCGTTCGGGCCAGGCGGAACCGCCTTCGACGGCCTCCCAGCGCAGGAGCTCGCGCACCTCCATGAGCTGCTCGGGCCCCGACAGCAGCCGGGGCGGCCGGTCGCCCATGCGCTGGAACTCGCGCCGGATGAGGGAGTAGGCGTAGCTGTGGAAGGTGAGGGCGAGCGGTTCGCGGGTGGTGCGGCGCAGGCGTCCGGTGATGCGCTCACGCAGCTCCTGCGCGGCTTTGCGGCTGAAGGTGAGAACGAGGACGCGCGAGGGGTCGATGCCGCGGTTGTCGATGCGGTCGACGACGGCCTCGACGATGGTGGTGGTCTTTCCGGTGCCGGGGCCGGCGAGGACCAGGAGGGGACCGCCCTCGTGCTCGACCACGCGCCTCTGGTTCTCGTCCAGCACCGGCGGCGGCTGCACCTGGTGGGCACGCCGCACAAGACGGTACGGGGATGTGTTCACCCCACCAGTTCACCAGAAACCGGCGACCATCCTGCCCGGTTCTTCACGGACAGAGGGTTTTGTCGGCCGCCGTCAGGTCCGGGTTTCCCCGTCCCACCGGGCTTCCCGCATGTTCACCCGCTCACCCGAAGGACGCAGGGGAGTGCCCTCGGCCACGTAGTGGGAGAGGGCCTGCCCGCCGTGGCAGGGGGGCGGGCGGCCGTCGGCGCGCACCACCCGCCACCAGGGCACGGCCCCGCCCCAGGCGGACATGACCGCGCCGACCTGCCGCGGGCCTCCCCTGCCGACGTACTCGGCGATGTCGCCGTAGGCCATCACCCGCCCCGGCGGGATCCGCTCCACCACGGCGAGGACCTCCTCGGCGTAGTCGTCGGGCCCGCTCTCCTCGCTCTCGAACACGCGGAAGAGCCTAGCGCCGCCCTCCGACGAAAGGAGGGAGTCTCACCGGTTGCCGGCCGGGCGCGGGGGGCTGTCACCGTCCCAGTTCTCGGTCGTGTGCACGCTCCACCGGGAATCCGGGTCCTCCTGGCGGGTCTTGCGGGCCTTCACCAGGCCGTAGGCGCCGAGGACGGCGATGACCGCGCCGAGTATCCACACCGACCAGGCCGCCAGGGCCAGGTGGGTGAAGCCCAGCAGCCACGGCAGCAGGAACGTCAGCACACCGAGGGCCAGGGTGGCCACCTCGCTCGACAGGGCCCCCGGCCTGGTGAGGGAGAAGACCGCGGCCACGACGACCCCCAGTCCGAGGATGAACAGGCTCCCGCCGCTGAAGCCCTGCATCCCGTGCCAGACCCAGCTCGCGCCCAGGGCCAGTCCCGCGACGATCGCCCCCCAGTCCGCCCAGCGTCCCTTCCTGTTCATGAAGACACCTCCTCCGGGCCTGTGGCCGACGCTCGGCCGACGGCCCTCGAGGGCCATGTACCCAAAGCGGCCCGGGCAATCGCGAAGGGGCCGCACCCGGCCTCGGGTTCTGGCGGCGGGTGCGGCCCCTTCGGAAGCGGGTCCCGGGAAGGTTCTCCCGGGCCGTGCGGCCCGAGATGATCCGAAGGACAGGGACTAGTACTCGGGGAGGCTGGGGTCGACCTGGTTGATCCAGGCCAGGACACCGCCACCCACGTGCACGGCGTCGGCGAAGCCGGCGGCCTTGACCGCGGCCAGGGCCTCGGCGGAGCGCACGCCCGACTTGCAGTGCAGGACGACGCGCTTGTCCTGGGGCAGCTGCGAGAGCGCCTTCCCGTTGAGGAACTCACCCTTGGGGATGAGCGTCGCACCGGGGATGCTGACGATCTCGTACTCGTTCTTCTCCCGGACGTCGACGAGGAAGATCTCGTCGGCCTTGTTGTCCAGCAGGTCCTTGAGCTCGGTCGCGGTGATCGTGGAGCCGGCGGCGGCCTCGGTCGCCTCGTCCGACACGGCGCCGCAGAACGCCTCGTAGTCGATCAGCTCGGTGACCGGGGCGGTCTCGGGGTCCTTGCGGACCTTGACCTCGCGCCAGCTCATCTCCAGGGCGTCGAAGATGAGCAGGCGGCCCACCAGGGGGTCGCCGATGCCGGTGATCAGCTTGATCGCCTCGTTGACCATGACCGAGCCGATGGACGCGCACAGCACGCCCAGGACGCCGCCCTCCGCGCAGGAGGGGACCATGCCGGGCGGCGGGGGCTCGGGGTAGAGGTCGCGGTACTGCGGCCCGTACTGGTTCCAGAAGACGCTGACCTGACCGTCGAAGCGGTAGATGGAGCCCCACACGTAGGGCTTGTCGAGGATGACGCAGGCGTCGTTGACCAGGTAGCGGGTCGCGAAGTTGTCGGTCCCGTCCAGGACCAGGTCGTAACCCGCGAAGATCTCCAGCGCGTTGTCGGAGTCCAGGCGGTCCTGGTGGAGGACGACCTCGACGTTCGGGTTGACCTCGCGGACGCTGTCGCGCGCGGACTCGGCCTTGGGCCGGCCGATGTCACTCTGGCCGTGGATGACCTGGCGCTGGAGGTTGGACTCGTCGACGACGTCGAAATCGATGATGCCGAGCGTGCCCACGCCCGCGGCGGCCAGGTAGAGCAGTGCCGGGGAGCCCAGCCCGCCCGCACCGACGACCAGCACCTTGGCGTTCTTCAGGCGCTTCTGCCCGTCCATGCCCACGTCGGGGATGATCAGGTGCCGCGAGTACCGGCGCACCTCGTCCACGGTCAGCTCGTCAGCTGGTTCCACCAGCGGCGGCAGCGACACTGTGACTCCTCAAGTCTGTTCAGGTGCTTCGCACCGCCTGCGTTCGACGGCGGCTGCGGGCGAGGGGTGCGGCGCGAAGCGTGCTTGCACTTATACCCAACCTAACGGGTGGGGTTTGGCATTCCCACCCCGGGGAGGTGTGGGACACACCGTCCGGGAGAGGCTCTCCTCCTGGGCAACCCCGGCAGGCCCGGAGTTCATTCCGTCCGGTTCGCCGACCCGGCCCCGGGTAGGGACGTCGGTACATCTGGTGACGACATGGGGAGGACCTGTGCCCGAGAACCGATCCGCGAGAAGGAGCCCTGTGCCCGGCGACGATCCCACCGCCTCGGTTCCCGAGGCCGACGCGGTCGAGCAGAGCACCCCCGCATCGGGTGACGAGGACAACGGCGACTGGCTCGACCGCGCCGAGGAGGAGGTCTTCGGACAGGCGAGCGAGGCGGACGTCCTGGACCAGTTGCAGGATGTCGGCGAGGACGACGAGGACCGCCGCTGACCTGCACCGGCGGGCGCACATGCCCGCGCCCAAGCTACGCCGGAGTAGGATGGACAAAAGGAAAGCTGTGGAACGCGTCGCGGGCCGAAGGCGGGTTCGGCAGCACTACCAGCCGCGCAGATGTCCAACAGTGGCGTGCATCTGCCATGCCGATTTCGGAGGGTGTGGGTGTGACAGCTCCTTCAGACGCCCGCGCCCGGGGTACCCGCTTGCCCCGGGTCAGGCGCCGCCGCCAACTTCTGGCCGCCGCGCAGGAGGTCTTCGTCGAACGCGGGTACCACGCGGCCGCGATGGACGAGATCGCCGAACGGGCCGGCGTCAGCAAACCGGTGCTCTACCAGCACTTTCCCGGCAAGTTGGAGCTGTACCTGGCACTGCTCGAAGAGCACTCCGAGTCGCTGGTCGAGAAGCAGCGCGAGGCCCTGCAGAGCACCGACGACAACCGCCAGCGCGTCATCGCGAGTTTCCGCGCCTACTTCGACTTCGTCGCGGGCGACGGTGAGGCCTTCCGCCTGGTCTTCGAGTCCGACCTGCGCAACCTTCCCGCCGTGCGCGAGAAGAGCGAGCAGACCATGCAGCGCTGCGCGGAGCTCATCGGAGCGGTGATCCGCCAGGACACCAGCATCTCCGACGAGGAGGCCCACCTGCTGAGCGTCGGCATGGTCGGCATGGCCGAGACCAGCGCCCGCTACTGGATCAACACCCGGGGCGCCATCCCGAAGGAGGCCGCCGAGCAGCTCGTGGCCCGCCTGGCCTGGCGCGGCATCAGCGGCTGGGACCTCCAGCGCGGCGCGGCCGAGGAGCAGCAAGAGACCTAGCCCGGGTTCCGGGATCATCTCGGGCCGCACGGCCGCCGGTCGTTCGCCGGGAAATCGGCTCCGGCCCTGTCCGGCGGAGGCCGTCCAAGGGCTTCCCGCGGACTGCGGGGAACCCCCGGGGACACCCGGGGGTTCCTCTCTGCCGGGGCCGCTCCCCCGTCCCGCGGTTCTGTACCGCATTTTCTTTTCCCTTTTTCTTTATTTGTTCCCCAAGAAAAGGAAATCCCCTGAGAAAGGGGTTCGCCAGAGGTTCGATCCAGAATCCCCGGGTATCGGCGAAAGAGGAGCGCCCTGCTCCTTTCTGCCACGTCCGAACGGCGGGCTTTCGCTTTCCGGACGGAGCAATCGACTTGGGGGTGAAGACGTTATGGACGTGGGTCAGAGCCTGATGACGGCCTGGCAGTCGGTGGTGGCCTTCCTGCCTCAGCTCATCGGCTTCCTGGTGATTCTCGTTCTCGGATGGCTCATCGCCTGGGCCGTGGGCAGGCTGGTCGGCAAGGGCCTGCACAGCGTCGGGCTGGACCGCGCCCTCCACCGCGGCGGTGTGGGCGAGTACTTCGAGCGCAGCCGCTGGAGCGCCAGTGAGCTGTGCGGAAAGATCATCTACTACGTCGGGCTGCTGTTCGTGCTCACGCTCGCGTTCAACGTCTTCGGGCCGAACCCGGTGAGTACGCTCCTGAGCGACGTGATCTCGTGGATCCCCAGCGCCGTCGTGGCGCTGGTGATCGTGGTGGTCGCCGCCATGATCGCCAAGGCCGTCCGCGACATCATCAGCGGGGCCCTGGGAGGCCTGTCCTACGGGCGCCTGCTGGCCAACATCGCGGCCGTGTTCATCCTGGGCCTGGGCGTCATCGCCGCCCTGAACCAGGTGGGCATCGCGGTGAGCGTGACCCTGCCGGTGCTGATCACCGTGCTCGCGACCATCGGCGGCATCCTCGTCGTCGGTGTCGGCGGCGGCATGATCAAGCCGATGCAGTCCCGCTGGGAACACTGGCTGGGCAGGGCCGAGGAGGAGAGCGGCAAGATCTCCGAGCAGGCCAGCTACCGGGCCGGGCGCGACGCGGCCCTGAACCGTCCGGGGCCCGCCCCCCGCGAGGAGGCCCCGGCCCACCGCCGGGGCGCGGGCGGCAGCACCGCTCCCTGACGGCACACACAAGAGAGGGAGGGCGGGGCCCTGCGGCCCCGCCCTCCTTCCGTGCGCACACCGGTCGTGCTCCCTACAGGAACTCCGAGTCGCTCAGCTCCAGCCGCGAGAGGTGCTCGATCCTGCGGAAGGCCAGCACCACCGTGGACACCATCGGGATCAGGGCGAGCCAGAAGGCGATGTTGCCCGGACCGGTGAAGAACATCGACAGCAGCGCGATGACGAAGATCAGTGCGAAAAGCGCGAAGTCGACGCGGTCCTGTTGGATCAGGACGCCGACCGGTGGGCGCGCCGCCCCATGCCGACCGCTCCTCATTCGCATTCCTTTCTCGCGGCTTCGCGGGCCGCTCCGCCAGTCACGGCTCGTCGGCCCGCTTCGGACCGACATAACGCCGCAATTACCACGTTGCATTCCGCAGTGCTCTGTTTCGACCACGGAGGTGACGGGTCCGTGGCCGGCCGCTGTGGTCGGCCGTGCTCACAGCGTAAGCCCACGGAGGGGTTTTTGCTGGAGTTCCGGAAGGAGGAGCGGCCGAGCAGCCGGGCACCGTCGGTCACACCGGCACTGCGATGACACAAACCTAGCGGACGAGACCGCGCTCCTTGGCCAGGCGGCAGATGGCGAGGATGCGGAGGGTTTCCCAGTCGTACTCCACGGCCTCGGAGTCCCAGCCCCGCTCCAGGCACCCGTCGAGGAAGCCGTGGAGGTAGGTTCCGAGGGTCCGGGCGGTCACCTCGCCGCCGGAGGAGGTGATGGCTCCGCACACCTGTGCGGCGTGCTGGTCCAGCTCAGCGCACATCCAGGGTTCGAGCGGACCGTCGAGCGGGCCGATCCGGTGGAAGTCACGGGTGAGGCCGGCCAGCGGGTGGCGCACAGAGGTCCCACGGGGCATGGAAGTACCTATTCACGGGCTGGGAAGACGGGGAACGGTATCGAGTTTACGTCCCGTCCCCATCCGATCGTCACGAAAGTGTTGGAAATAACCCGGGTTCGGTCATGTCCGAACCATGATTCGGTCAAGAACCCCGCAGGGTCAGGCGGTGAGCCCCATGGCTTCGAGCCGGGCGGAGTGCCGGGCGGTGAGCGCGGCGAACATCCGGCTCACCTCGGCGAGGTGCCCCAGCGCGGCCGTGCCCTCCTCGGCCCCGTCCCCGGTCCCGGAGGCCAGCAGCGCAGCCAGCTCCGGACGGCTCACCGCCACCGACTGCGCCTGGCTGAGCGCCTCGCCGACCAGTCGGCGCGCCCACAGGGACAGGCGGCCGGACAGCGCGGGGTCCTTCTCCACCGCCTCGCGCACCGTCTCCGCGATGAACTCGGCGCGGCCGGTCTCGGCCGTCGCGCTCTCCACGACGGCCCGGGTTCCGTCGTCGGCCAGCTCCGCGACCTTGCAGTAGAAGTCGCCGGCGATGCCGTCACCGACATAGGTCTTGACCAGGCTCTCCAGCCACGTCTTGGGCCGGGTGCGCTCGTGCCAGGCGTCCAGGGGCTCCACGAACGGGGCCATGGCCTCCTCGGGGTCGGCGCCCAGTTCGACCAGCCTGTCCCGGATCGCCTGGTAGTGCACCTGCTCGGTGGCCGCGATCGCGGCCAACCGGCCCTGGCTGCGCAGGGAGGGAGCGAGACCGGCATCGGCGGCCAGGCGGAAGAAGGAGCCCAGTTCGGCGTAGGCGAGCAGACCGAGGAGGTCGATCACCCCCCGATCGGCGGAGGGGCCTGAGCTGGTGGAGGGGCCTGTGGTCATGACCGCCAGGGTATCGCCAGGTGCTCCGCGCGGAGAAGCCGGGACTAAACAGGGCCTGCGGGCGGTTGCACACACGGGGAAGCGGGTACGCCATTGCCGTCCGAGAAGCCCGGTGAACTGCTATGTCCACCGGGGAAGTCAGCAGCTAGACTCTCACTGATGACCTGCGTGTGCGGCCGAAGCGGACCTCTCCTCAACACACGCGGGGATCTCCCGCACACAGCGGTGCCGTGCAGAGGACGCCGCCCGAGCGCGAACGGTCCCGCCGGCGGTCGACAGTGCGCGAGGAAACGATGACCCACGGTCGCTCCCGCCAACCAGGGAGCGGATCGAGCGGACGGATCCGCCCACGGCCGGGTAGCCCCCCGGGCCGCACGGACCCGGACGGCAGCGCCGCCGCGCAGTTCCGAACGAACGGGACGGCCGACGAGCCGCGCCTTTCCGCGGCGGCCCGGAGCCGGCCGCAACCGCATTCCGACGCGGCCGCACCGATACAGCGGACCGCCGATATGGAGGCCTGAGCCCTGAGCAGCAAAGACGACACACAGAACCCACGCATCACCTTTCGCGGTCTCGGTGTGAGCGAGGAGATCGCCGACGCCCTGGAGGCCGAGGGGATCGTCGAACCCTTCCCCATCCAGGAACTCGCCCTGCCCATCGCGCTGAACGGCAGCGACATCATCGGGCAGGCCCGCACCGGCACCGGCAAGACCCTGGCCTTCGGGATCCCCCTGCTCCAGCGCGCGCAGGAGGCCCCCGGTTCGTCCAAGCGCCCCCGCACCCTGGTCGTGGTGCCCACCCGCGAGCTGGCCATCCAGGTCGCGGCCGACCTCACCACGGCGGGCAAGCGCAGCGGCGCCCGCATCCTGACCGTCTACGGCGGCCGCTCCTACGAGCCGCAGATCAACGGGCTCAAGGAGGGCGCGGACGTCGTCGTCGGCACCCCCGGACGCCTCCTGGACCTGGAGAAGCAGAAGCACCTGCGCCTGGACGGGGTCGGCGCGGTGGTCCTCGACGAGGCCGACAAGATGCTCGACCTGGGCTTCCTGCCCGACATCGAGCGCATCCTCAAGCGGATCCCCGCCGAGCGCCAGGTGATGCTCTTCTCGGCCACCATGCCGAGCGAGATCGTCGCCCTGTCCCGGCAGTACCTGCGGCGTCCCACGCACGTGCGCGCGGGCGACGACAACGAGATCGACGGGTCCGCGATCACCAGCCGGATCGCCCAGCACGCGTTCCGCACCCACCAGATGGACAAGATCGAGATGCTCGCCAAGCTCCTCCAGGCGGAGGGCCACGGCCAGAGCATGGTGTTCTGCCAGACCAAGCGCACCTGCGACCGGGTGGCCAACGACCTGGAGGCGCGCGGCTTCGCCGTTGCGGCCGTCCACGGCGACCTCGGGCAGAGCCAGCGGGAGCGGGCCCTGCGCGCGTTCCGCAACGGCAAGATCAACATCCTGGTCGCCACCGACGTGGCCGCCCGCGGGCTCGACGTCGACGACGTGACGCACGTCGTCAACTACGAGACGCCCGAGGACGAGAAGACCTACACGCACCGGATCGGCCGCACCGGCCGTGCGGGGCGCACCGGCACCGCCGTCACCTTCGTGGACTGGCAGGAGATGCCGCGCTGGAAGCTGATCAACAGCGCGCTCGGCCTGTCCTTCAACGAGCCGGAGGAGACCTACTCCACCTCTCCCCACTTCTTCGAGGCGCTCGGCATCCCCCGGGGGACCAAGGGCAAGCTGGCCCTGGACAAGCGCTCCGAGCACGAGGGGCTCGAGGCCGAGGAGATCGAGGACATCGGCGACACCGGCGGGCCGCACGCGGAGCGCGGGCGCCGCGGCAGGGGTCGCGGCCGGAACGAGAACCGGGGCGGGAGCTCCGCCCGCGGCGAGAGCCGGGGCGAGAGCCGGGGCGAGGACCACGGTTCCGGTGAGGAGCGCCCCCGCCGCAGCCGCAGCCGTCGGCGCACCCGCGGCGGGCAGTCCGTGGGAACCGGTGCCGCCGGAGGCGCGGCGGAGGCCGGCGCGAGGACCGCCGAGGCGAAGGCTCCCGCGGCCAAGGCCTCCGGAGAGTCCGAGTCCGCCGAGGGCACCCGCCAGATCCGCCGCCGTCGCCGCACGCGCGCCGCGGCCCGCAGGGACCCCGAGAACACCTGACACCGGGGCGGGTACGGCCCCGAACGAGAGAGCCGTGGCGCGGCCGCCCGAGCGAGCGCCACGGCGGACCGAGAGGTACGGGCACCGCGTCCGGCACGCGGTGCCGGGCGCCCCGTCGACGGCCCGCCTCCTCATCCGCCGGACCGGTGATCGTCTAGGGTGACCCGACGTGAGTACACCTAAGTTCCTCGATCTGCCTCCAGGCGTGCGGCGCACGGACCTGGATCTGTCCCACGGCCCGGTGGCGGCGCTGCGCGCCCTGCCCGTGTCCGGCAGCGCCGACCTCGCACCCGCCGTCCTCGTGCACGGATTCACGGGCAGCAAGGAGGACTTCATCGCGCTCCTGCAGAGTCTGGCCCAGGCGGGGCGCGAAGTGGTCGCCATCGACCTGCCGGGGACCTACGAGTCCCCAGGCCCCGAGACCCTCACCGCTCCCCCCGGCGTGCAGATGCCCGACTACGGTCTGGGCTCCCTCGGCGCCGTCGTCGCCGAGGTCGTCGACCAGGTCGGCGGCGGCTCCCCCGTCCACCTGGTGGGCCACTCCCTGGGCGGCCTCGTCGTCCGGGAGACCGCGCTGTCCGGTCTGGTCGACCTGGCCTCCCTCGTCCTTCTGTGCAGCGGCCCCGGCGCTCTCACCGGTCCCGGCGCGCTGCGCGTCCAGCTGGTCGTCTCGGCCCTGGCGGGAAACCCCACGAGCGAGCGCCTGCGGGAGCTGTGGGACGGCGGGCTGGAGGCCGACGCGCACCGCCGCGTCCCCGACCCCGGCGTCCGGGACTTCCTCAGGGACCGGCTGCTCAACAGCAGTGCCCTGGGCCTCCTCCGCCTGGCCGAACAGCTCTCCTCCGCCGACGACCGCGTCGGGGAACTGGCCGGGACGGGCCTGCCCGCGATGGTCGTCTACGGGGAGAACGACGACGCCTGGCCGCTGGAGGCCCAGGACGCCATGGCCAAGCGGCTGGAGGCGAAGCGGCTCGTGATCCCCGGTGCGGGGCACTCCCCGAACGTGGACGCCCCCGAGACCACCTCCAGCGCCTTCACCGCGTTCTGGAACGAGGTGGAGTCGGTGGGACGGCGCTGAGAACGCCTCTCCCGGGACACGGATGTGCCCCCGGA
Organism: Nocardiopsis algeriensis; assembly: GCF_014203695.1. Taxonomy (GTDB): domain Bacteria; phylum Actinomycetota; class Actinomycetes; order Streptosporangiales; family Streptosporangiaceae; genus Nocardiopsis; species Nocardiopsis algeriensis. The sequence continues at coordinate 336,063 of NZ_JACHJO010000002.1, forward strand.
CGGGCCGGGGGCACGGGGCGGGTCAGACCCATTCGTCGAAGTTCTTGCTCTCGGCGCCGGAGGTCGTGGCGGGACCCCGGTCGGGCAGGACACGGGTCGCCGGGGGCAGGGTCAGCAGCGACTCCCCGATGGAGGCCAGCTGCGTCGTGTAGTCGATGTAGGTGTTGCCCACCATGCCGGGCTCACCCTTGCGCAGGGTGTCCCCGCTGAAGACGACGCCGAGCTGGCTGATGTAGTAGCCCACCGTGCCGGGCGAGGTGCCGGGCAGGGCGAGGATGTCGATCTGGAGATCGCCGACGGTCATGCTGCCGCCGCCCTCGACCTCGACCTCGGGGCGGTACTCGGCGCCGTGCAGGCGTCGCCACAGGCGCATCTCACGCGCGTGCAGGGCGACGGGGGCCTCGGCCTCCTCGGCCACCTTCACGGCCGCCTCGATGTGCGGGCTGTAGGCGTTGGTGCAGGCCACCAGGTAGATGTCGCGCTCACCGACGGCCTCGAGGACCGCCTCGGCGTCGTGGCCGGGGTCGATGACGACGACACCCTCGTCGTCGGCGTCGACGATCCAGGTGTTGCTGACGACCTCGTACTTCTCGTCGTCGAACTCGAAGACCCCCGCGGTGCGCACGCGGGTGATGCCCTCGGGGTCGGGGCCGGTGACGCCGGGTTCCTCCCCCTCGTCGGCGAAGATGTCCGGGGCGGACTCCTCCCCGGTCCCGGGCTTCTCGTCCGCCGCGTCCCCGGCCTCCTCGGGGGCGGACTCCTCGGCCGCGGCGGGCTCCTCCGCCGCGGTGGCCGCGGCCTCGGTCTCCTCGTCGGTCGCCGCGGGCTCCGCAGCGGAATCGGGGGCCTCCTGGCCTTCCTGCTTCTTCGACTTCCGCTTCCAGAACACGGTGTCCGACCTTTCCGCTTCGTCTGTTATGAGTGATTACGCTGTGACCATTGTCGCAGCGGTCGGTACCGTATCGAACGTCCCCGGAGGCTCGAAAGCGGCTATCCGAGAATCAGGGCGGCTCCCGTGGCGGGGGCCACGAGTTCCTCGAAGGCCGCGGGGTCGGTGGTCCTGCACCCCAGACGGCGGTTGGTGAGGCTGCCGTGGTCGTCGCTGGAACCGGTGACCACCACGCCCAGGTCCGCGGCGACGCCGCGCCAGTACCCGGTCTCCTCGCGGTTGTGCGCGGGGTGGTCGGCCTCGATACCGCCCAGGCCCGCCGCTGCCATGCGCTCCACGAGTTCGAGGGGGACCGCGTCGTTGAGGGCGCCCTCCGCCCGGCCCGGATGGGCGAGCGAGCACACCCCGCCCGCCGCGCGGACCAGCTCCACCGCACGGACCGGATCGAGCGCGTAGCGGGAGGCGAAGGCGGGGCCGCCGGAGCCGATCCAGCGGTCGAAGGCGTCCTGCACGTCGCGGGCCGCGCCCGCCTCCACGATCGCCCGCGCGATGTGCGGCCGGCCGATGGTGTTGGCGTCGGCGTACTCGTCGCGGCCCGCTCCCGCGATCTCCAGGACCCGCTCCCAGGTGACGGCGACGCCCAGTGCCTGGAGTTTGTCCACCATCTCCCCGGCGCGGGAGGCCCGGTCGGAGCGGATCCGGCGCAGCTCCCGCACGAGCGCGGGGTGTTCCGGGTCGAACAGGTAGGAGACGAGGTGGACGCTCGATCCCCGGTAGGCGCAGGAGAGCTCCATTCCCGGGACGAGGGTGAAGCCCTTCGGCAGGTGCTCCGCCGCCTCTCGGACACCGCCCACCGTGTCGTGGTCGGTGAGGGCCAGGACGTCGAGACCCGCGGCGACCGCGTGTCCGATCACCTCGGCGGGGGTGTCGCTGCCGTCGGAGACGGAACTGTGGGAGTGCAGGTCGATACGAGTCACCGGGCGATTGTACGCCGCCTACTCCTGCGACCTCTCGGGCGCCAGGACACGGGACAGGAAAGGGCTCGGGGCCCCGAAGGGCGGCTCCAGCGCGATACCGCCGTCGTTGATGCCGCGCAGGTCGCGCAGGGCGCTGATCTCGCACATGAGCATTCCGGTGTCGGCGGAGGCGAACACCAGCCACAGCCAGTGCGCGAGGGCCTCACCCGCGTAGGCGGCGCGGTCGCGGCCCAGGTCCAGGTTCCACAGCGCGATGTCGTGGCCGTCGAAGCGGACCTTGGCGTCGGGCGCTGCGGTGTCGAAGCCGTCCCCGGGATCGGGCCCCTCCAGGCCGGCCAGCCGCGCTCCCAGACCGATGCCGGGATCCTCCGCGACGACCGCGATCTCGCCGACGCCCCCGAGGGGGCCGGGGCCGGAGAGCGCGACGGCGGTGGCCAGAGCGCCGCTGCGCTCGTCACCCGCCTCCGCGAAACCGGTGACCACCCATCCCGCGGGCAGGGGCCACGGAATCCACACCGGGACGTCGGCCCGGTGCAGCAGGGCCTCCAGGCCGGCCCGGCCGGGGGCCCGCACGGGCTGGAGCGGGGCGACGGGCCCGTGGGCGTCGCACTCCCACGCGCTGGACCAGAGCCCCGGAGGCTGAACCGCGCGACCGCATCGAGGACATGAGGGATCGGTCTTCATGTCCTAGCGGTCTACCCGGTTGACCTGCGGGAAAACTCGGGCGGGCCCTTCCGGGCCCGCCCCGCCGTCAGCCCGTCACTGCTGCTGGCGCTTCTTGTTGGCCGTGATCCGGCCGCGCTCCTTCTGGTCCAGGATGACCTTGCGGATACGCACGGCGTCGGGGGTCACCTCGACGCACTCGTCCTCGCGGCAGAACTCCAGGGCCTGCTCCAGGGAGAGCCTGCGCGGCGGCACCAGGCGCTCCAGCTCGTCGCCGGTGGCGGAGCGCATGTTGGTGAGCTTCTTCTCCTTGGTGATGTTGACGTCCATGTCGTCGGAGCGCGAGTTCTCGCCGACGATCATGCCCTCGTACACCTCGGTGCCCGGGTCGACGAAGAGCGTGCCGCGCTCCTGGAGGTTGAACATGGCGTAGCTCATCGCCTGCCCCGCCCGGTCGGCCACCAGGGAGCCGTTGGCGCGGGTGCGCAGGTCGCCGAACCACGGCTCGAACTTCTCGAAGACGTGGTGGGCGATACCGGTGCCGCGGGTCTCCGTGAGGAACTCGGTGCGGAAGCCGATGAGACCGCGCGAGGGCACCAGCCAGTCCATGCGCACCCAGCCGGTGCCGTGGTTGACCATGTTCTCCATGCGGCCCTTGCGGACGCTGAGGAGCTGGGTGATGGCGCCCATGTGCTCCTCGGGGGCGTCCACGGTGAGACGCTCGACGGGCTCGTGCACCTTGCCGTCGATCACCTTGGTGACCACCTGCGGCTTGCCGACGGTGAGCTCGTAGCCCTCGCGGCGCATCTGCTCGACCAGAATGGCCAGCGCCAGCTCACCGCGTCCCTGCACCTCCCAGGCGTCGGGCCGCTCGGTGGGCAGGACGCGCAGCGACACGTTGCCGACGAGCTCCTTGTCGAGGCGGTCCTTGACCAGGCGCGCGGTGACCTTGGCGCCCTTGACCCGGCCGACCAGCGGCGAGGTGTTGGTGCCGATGGTCATGGAGATGGCGGGTTCGTCGACCTGGATCAGCGGCAGCGCGACCGGGTTCTCCGGGTCGGCGAGGGTCTCGCCGATCATGATCTCGTCGATGCCGGCGATGGCGACGATGTCGCCGGGCCCGGCCTTCTCGGCGGGCTTGCGCTCCAGGCCCTCGGTCATGAGCAGCTCGGTGATGCGGACCTGCTGGACGGTGCCGTCGGCACGGATCCACGCGGCCTGCTGGCCCTTGCGCATCTCGCCCTGCTGGATGCGGCACAGCGCGAGGCGGCCGAGGAAGGGCGAGGCGTCCAGGTTGGTGACGTGGGCCTGCAGAGGCGCGCCGGGGACGTACTCGGGAGCCGGGATGGTGTTCAGGATGGTGCTGAACAGCGGCACGAGGTTGTCGTTTTCCGGGACGGTGCCGTTGGCGGGGCGCTCCAGAGAGGCCTTGCGGTCGCGTGCGCAGGCGTAGACGATGGGGAACTCGATCTGCGACTCGTCGGCGTCCAGGTCCAGGAACAGCTCGTAGGCGTCGTCCACGACCTCGGCGATACGGCTGTCGGGCCGGTCGACCTTGTTGACGACGAGGATGACGGGGAGCTTGGCCTGGAGGGCCTTGCGGAGCACGAAGCGGGTCTGCGGGAGCGGGCCCTCACTGGCGTCCACGAGCAGGACCACGCCGTCGACCATCGACAGGCCGCGCTCGACCTCGCCGCCGAAGTCGGCGTGGCCGGGGGTGTCGATGATGTTGATGACCACGTCCTCGCCCTCGGGCGTGGTGTAGTGGACGGCCGTGTTCTTCGCGAGAATGGTGATGCCCTTCTCGCGCTCCAGGTCGTTGGAGTCCATCACGCGGTCGTCGACGTCCTGGTTCTCGCGGAAGACGCCGGACTGCCAGAGCATGGCGTCGACAAGGGTGGTCTTCCCGTGGTCGACGTGGGCCACGATGGCGACGTTGCGAAGGTCGCTACGGCGTGCGGAGCCCTCGACGGGCGTAGCGGTGGACATGAAGAAGTCTCGATCTCCTGGTACTGGGAAGAACCGCAGAGTGCCACGGCCCGTGGTCATTTTATGCGGTCGCGACGGTCTCTTCCGGGAGCGCGGGCGCAGCCCTGCTCACACCCGCGCCGGGAAGAAATTCAAGGAAGGGCTGCGGAATCGGGGACGAGGAGTGCCGCGACGGGGTCGAGGAAGGGCACGTCCGCGGGCAGCCAGGGGAGCGTGTGCAGTTCGGAGCCCGACAGCCAGCGCAGCGAGAGGTGCTCCAGGGCACGGGGCTCGCCGCCGACCAGCTCGGCGCGCAGCAGCCGCAGGACCGCCGGGCGGGTGTGCCTGCGGTCGGGCGAGGGCGGGAAGGGCGCGTCCGCGCCGATCTGGTCCAGGACGCGGATCGCGGCGCCGAGTTCTTCCCGGCATTCGCGGACCAGGGCCTCCTCGGGGGTCTCCCCCGGGTCGACCTTTCCGCCGGGGAACTCCCACAGGCCCCGCAGTGCGGCGGGCTCGGCCCGCTGCGCGCCGAGGACGCGGCCGTCGCTGACGATGGCCGCACCCACGACGATCAGGGTCTGCTGTTCCACGGTGTCCCAGCCTAGGGCATGTCGGGCGGATACACGTCCTGGCCGGACGCGGCGACCTCTCGGGAGGTGTCCGGCGCCCCCATGGTGCGGAGCCGGTGGGCCAGGGCGGTGTGCCGGTACCCGGAGGAGGCGTTGCGGACGGCCTGGGCCAGGGCCCGGCGCGAACCGACCAGGACGACGAGCCTCTTGGCCCGGGTGATGGCGGTGTAGAGCAGATTGCGCTGGAGCATCATCCAGGCGCTGGTGGTGACCGGCACCACCACGGCCGGGTACTCGCTGCCCTGCGAGCGGTGCACGGTGATGGCGTAGGCGTGGGCGAGCTCGTCGAGCTCGGCGAAGTCGTAGGAGACCTCCTCGTCCTCGTCGGTGCGCACGCTCACCTCCTGGGCGACCGGATCGATGGCGGTGACCACACCGAGCGTGCCGTTGAAGACGCCGTTCTCGCCCTTCTCGTAGTTGTTGCGGATCTGGGTGACCTTGTCCCCGACCCGGAAGACCCTGCTGCCGAAGCGCCGTTCGGGAACACCGTCGCCGGCGGGGGTGACGGCCGCCTGGAGCTCGGTGTTGAGGTTCGCGGCGCCGGCCGCGCCGCCCTTCATGGGTGTGAGTACCTGGACGTCGCGCCGCGGGTCGAGGCCGAACGTGCGGGGGATGCGGCGGGCGACGACGTCGACGGTCATCGCGGCGGCGTCCTCCGTCTCCTCGCAGGGGAAGAGGAAGAAGTCGCGCATCCCCTGGAACTGGGGCGGCTCGCCGCGGTTGACCCGGTGGGCGTTGGTGACCACTCCCGACTCCTGGGCCTGGCGGAACACCTGGGTGAGGCGCACGCTGGGCACGGGGGAACCCTCGGCGAGCAGGTCGCGCAGGACCTGCCCGGCACCCACCGACGGCAGCTGGTCGACGTCGCCGACGAACACCAGGTGCGCCCCGGGCGGAACGGCCTTGACGAGCTTGTTGGCCAGGACGAGGTCGAGCATGGATGCCTCGTCCACGACCAGCAGGTCGCAGTCGAGGGGGTTGTCGCGGTCGTAGGCGGCGTCTCCTCCGGGGCGCAGTTCCAGGAGCCGGTGCACGGTGCGCGCCTCGTGGCCGGTCAGCTCGGTCATGCGCTTGGCCGCGCGCCCGGTGGGGGCGGCCAGGACGATGTTCGCCCGCTTGGCGGCGGCCAGGGTGACGATCGAGGCGACCGTGAAGGACTTGCCGCAGCCGGGGCCGCCGGTGAGGACGCTGACCTTCTCGGTGAGGGCCTGGACCACGGCGCGGCGCTGCTCCTCGGCGAGGTCGGTGCCGGTGCGCTCGCGCAGCCAGCCCAGGGCGACCTCCCAGTCCACACCGGAGAAGGCCGACAGCCGGTCCTGGGGGCAGTTGAGGAGGGTGAGCAGTCCGGCGGCCGCGCCGATCTCCGCGCGGTGGAAGGGCAGCAGGTAGACGGACCGCACCGGCTCGCCCTCCGGCCCGGGGACCTCCTCGCGGACCACGCCCTCCTCCTCGACCAACCGGGACAGGCACTCGATGACCAGCCCCGCCTCGACGCCGAGGATCTTGACGGCGGCGGAGATGAGCTTCTCCTCGGGCAGGTAGCAGTGCCCGTCCCCGGTGGACTCCGAGAGGGTGAACTGGATCCCGGCCATGACGCGCTGAGGGCTGTCGTGGGGGATGCCGACGGCCTGGGCGATGGTGTCGGCGGTCTTGAAGCCGATGCCCCACACGTCGGTGGCCAGCCGGTAGGGCTCCTTCTGCACGACCTCGACGGACGCGTCGCCGTACTTCTTGTAGATACGCACGGCCAGAGAGGTGCTGACGCCCACCCCCTGGAGGAAGACCATGACCTCCTTGATGGCCTTCTGCTCCTCCCAGGCGTCCGCGATGAGCCTGGTGCGCTTGGGGCCCAGGCCCGGCACCTCGATCAGCCGCTCCGGCTCGTCCTCGATGACGTCGAGCGCGTCGGTGCCGAAGTGCTCGACGATCCGCTCCGCCATCTTGGGGCCGATCCCCTTGATCAGCCCCGAGCCGAGATAGCGCCGGATGCCCTGGACGGTGGCGGGCAGGACGGTGGTGTAGTCGTCCACGTGGAACTGGCGCCCGTACTGGGGATGGGAGCCCCACCGGCCCTGCATGCGCAGGGCCTCGCCCGGCTGGACGCCCATGAGGCTGCCCACGACGGTGAGCAGGTCGCTGCCGCCGCGCCCGGTGTCCACCCGTGCGACGGTGTAGCCGGTGTCCTCGTTGGCGTAGGTGATGCGCTCCAGGACCCCCTGGACGACGGCCGGGGGACGTCTCCCGCTGTCCTCTGGCACGTGGCCTCCTCCCGTCTCACACGGCTCCGGTGGGCTTCCCGGTGCCCGGGAGGTGGGGGATGCCGTCCCCGAGGGCAGCGAGAACCCGGTCGCGGTCGGCCTTGCGCAGGCCCCGCGCCACCAGTACGTACGAGTGTCTCAGCATCTCGAGGATCTCGTCGTCGGGGACCTCGGACAGGGACACGGTGTTCCAGTGCCTCTTGTCCATGTGGTAGCCGGGGGTGACGCCGGGGAACTCCTCGCGCAGTTCCAGGGCGAGCCCGGGGTCGCACTTGAGGTTGACCCAGGCTGCCTCCCGGTCGCCGCCCAGCAGCGCGAACATCTTCTGCCCGGCGATCTTGTGGACCAGGTGACCGGGGCCGAAGGGCTCACTCTCCTCCGCCTCGGGGAACCACAGGGCCGCGTCGATGAACTGCTCGGGGGCCATGGCGTCTCCTTCCGCTCCCACCCGAGCCTGCCAGAGAGCCGCGACGTTCGAAGGCCCTTTCCGTCCGTGGGCGGACCCGTCAGGGCGAGGGCTGCGGTCCCGGGTCGCCGGACACGTCGAACTCGGCGACGCGCAGGGCCGTCTCCTGGGCGCGCACGAGGGAGGCGAGGGCCTCCTCCTGCTGCCGGTGGGCGGCTCCCTCCACCGCGGCCCGCTCGGCGATGGCGTCGAACTCCCGCGCCGAAGCGCGGTCCTGCCGCTCGTCCTCGGCGGCCCTCACCCGGTCGGCGTACTCCTCCAGGAGCCGGACGCGTTCCGCGATCCGCCCGAGGTCGCGGTCCAGGGCCGCGAGGGCCCGGTCGGACGCCCTGCGGCTGAGCTCCCCCGGGGTCGGCAGTCCGGCCATGCGCTCGCGCTCGCGCGTCTGCCGGAGCAGCCCCTCGGCGACGGACCACTCGGCATCGGCCAGAACGACGCGGTTGCGGACGCTGTCGAGGAGGAGGCCCTCCTCGTGGAGGGAGGAGGACAGGACCGCGTCCACCGCTCCCTGCGCCCGCCTCAGCAGGCCGCGGCAGTCCTCGTCGAGCATCTCGGGGGAGACGTGGTGGCCGGTGAGCGACTCGGCGAGCAGCGCCTCGGCCCGTTCCCGGCGCCCGCGGCGGGCGGCAAGGCCCTGGGGGAGGACGAGGGCGAGGGCCGCGGCCGCGGCGAGGAGGAGGTTGGCGAGTACCGGCAGGTCCAGGATGACGATGCCGGCGAAGACGGCGAACATCATCCCGTAGAGGACCCGCGCGGCGGGGACGAGCGCGCCCTCGTCCGCCCCTGCGGAAACCGGGCGCTCCAGGGAGCGGCGCAGGGCCTTCGCCTCCTTCTCACCCAGGTGGGGGTCGATCACCACCCTGCCGGAGGAGGTGCCGGGGCCGAGGGCGGAGGCCAGCCGCCGCGCCCGCCCGCGGGCCTCCACGCCGCGTGGGGTGAGGACCAGGAGCCCTTCGGAGGTGCGCTCCGCCAGTCCCTGGGAGATCAGGGAGGCGTTGAGGGCGGCGTTGTCCCCCTGGGGGCACCACACGTCGGGATTGCCGGGGAAGGGCTCGGCCGAGGCCAGCGCCTCCACCGCGGCCGGCCCGAGAACGACCCTCCGGCCGCCTGAGAGAACGATCTCCACAGCGCGCCCCCTTCGTCCGCACCGAAGAGTTTATCGCCCGGAATGCCCGACGGGACAGGCGATTTCGGCCCTCCGGCCGCGGCGGAGCACGGATACAATCCGCGCACCGTCACGTCTCCCACCCGCTCTGGAGCCCCGATGAAGGCACGAGGTGTGCGCAGGCTCGACCCCCTGGAGCCGGGGGACCCCCGCGAGATCGGCGGGCACCGCGTCCTGGGGCGGGTCGGCTCCGGCGGTATGGGCACCGTCTACGCCGCCGCCTCCCCCGGTGTGCGCGGATACCTGGCCGTCAAGGTGCTCCACGCCCGGCATGCGTCCGACCGGCGCTTCCGGGAGCGCTTCGCCCTGGAGGCGCGGCTGCTGGCGCGGGTCAACAGCCCCTCGGTGGCGCGGTTCGTGCGCGCCGACGTGGAGGCGGAGGTGCCGTGGCTGATCACCGAGTACGTGCCGGGCCCCACCCTGCGCCACCACGTGGAGCGGCACGGCCGCCTGCGCGGAGGAATGCTGCTGGGCCTGGCGGCGGGCACCGCCGAGGCGCTGCGGGCCGTGCACGGGGCGGGGGTGGTCCACCGCGACCTCAAACCGGGCAACGTGGTGCTGTCCGGCACGGGGCCCAAGCTGCTCGACTTCGGCATCGCGCATCCGGTGGAGGATCCGGATCCGACCAAGTGGATCCGTCTGCGCCGCATGCGCCGCGCCTACCGGGACCTGCGGCTGCCGTCTCCGGAGGCGCTGCCCGACGAGCGCGTCGCCGTGCAGGTCGACAGGCTGGGCACCCCCGGGTGGATCAGCCCGGAGCAGTACCGGCACCGGCCCACCACGCAGAGGTCCGACGTGTTCCTGTGGGGCGTGACGGTGGCGTTCGCGGCCCTGGGGCACGACCCGTTCGGGCGTGCGGGCACCAAGGAGATGGCCCGGCGGGTGCTGTTGGAGGAGCCGGACCTGGAGCACCTGCCGCCGGGTCTGGAGCGACTGGTGGCAGCCGCGACGGCCAAGGACCCCGAGGATCGGCCCGATGCCGCCGAGCTGCTGCGCGGGGTGCTGGCACTGGAGGGCGGCGGGGAGCCGGGCACGGGCACCGCGGTGGTGCGCCGCTTCCTGGAGCGCCGGTGGACGGAGACGGCGGTGCGCCCGCCCCGCCCCCCGCGCGAGGACGCCCGCCTCTTCGGCCTCCCCCGGCCGGGGGATCCCCGGTAGGCCGACCGGAGGCGCCGGCCGCGGGAACGGAGGGCCGGAGCAGGCGGAGGGCCGCCCGGGCAGGGGGTTCCCGGGCGGCCCGTGCCCCTGGCGGGGCGCGGTGGGGGTCAGGCGCCGTGGGCGGCCGCCTCGCGGGCGGCGGCCTCGCGGTAGCGGTCGAGGACCTCGGGCGCGTGCGGTGCCGTGTACGTCCGGCTCCGCCCCGTCTCCCAGCGCGGAGGCGTCTCTTCGCCGGACAGCACCCAGGCGGCCTGCCGGGCCGCGCCGTCGGCCACGTACTCCCCCGGCTCGGGGACGTCCACGGGCACCCCCAGGACGGCCGGGGCGATTCGGCGCACGGCCTCCGAACGGGCGGCGCCGCCGACGAGGGTGATGCGCTCGACGCCGACGCCCTGGGCGCGGACGGCCTCCATGGCCTCGGCCATGAGGCAGAGCATGCCCTCGACCGCCGCGCGGGCGAGGTTCTCCCGTGTCATGGAGGACAGCGTCATACCGTGCAGGGAACCGGTGGCGTCCGGCAGATTGGGGGTCCGCTCCCCCTCCAGGTGGGGCACGTGGACCAGCCCTCCGGCCCCGGCCTCCGCCCGCAGCGCGAGCTCGCCCAGTTCGTCGAGGCCGATGCCGAGAACGCGCGCCGCGGCGTCGAGGACGCGGGCGGCGTTGAGCGTGCACGCCAGGGGGAGGTGGGCCCCCGTGGCGTCGGCGAATCCGGCGACCAGGCCGCTGGGGTCGGCGGCGGGCACCTCCGAGACGGCGGCGACCACGCCCGAGGTGCCCAGGGACAGGAAGACCTGGCCGGTGCGGAGCCCGAGGCCCAGCGCCGCCCCGGCGTTGTCGCCGCTGCCGGGACCCAGCACCAGGTGGGAGAGCCCGGCATCCGGGTCGCCCGTCCCCGCCCGCTCCCCCGGGCCGAGCACGCGGGGCAGGACGATGCGCCGCGCCTCCGCCTCGTCCCGGCGCAGGGCCAGGGCGAGCAGGTCGTACCGGTAGGTGTCGGCGGCCGCCTGGAAGTAGCCGGTGCCCGAGGCGTCGGAGCGGTCGGTCACCAGCGTCTCCGCGCCGACCGACCCCGACAGCCGCCAGGTGAGCCAGTCGTGCGGAAGCGCGACGGCGGCGATCCGGGCCGCGTTCCCGGGTTCGTGGTCGGCCAGCCACCGGAGCTTGGCGGCGGTGAGCGAGGCGACCGGGACCGTTCCGGTCTCGGAGGCCCAGCGGCGCGCCCCCTCCTCCCGGTCGCCGTCGCCGAGGTCGGTGACCAGGTCCGCCGCGGCCCCGGCCGAGCGGGTGTCGTTCCACAGCAGGGCCGGGCGGATCACCTCGCCGCGGTCGTCGAGGCAGATCATGCCGTGCTGCTGCCCGGCGACGGAGAGGGCGGACACGTCGTCCAGTCCGCCCGCCTGTTCGACGGCCCGCCGGAGGGCGGACCACCACTCCTCGGGGTGGACCTCGGTGCCGGGCGGGTGCGCGGCGGAACCCTGCCGGACGAGCCCGCCGCTCTCCGCGTCGCGGATGACGACCTTGCACGACTGCGTCGAGGAGTCGACGCCTGCGACGAGAGCCATGGCGCCCCCTCAGCCGATGAGGTGTTCGAGGGCGAGCTGCTGCAGGCGCACGAAGCCGAAGTCGCGCTTGGCCGCCTCCTCGGGGTCGAAGCCGTCGTCCGCGGCCAGGAACTGCTCCACCGTCTCGCCCTCTCCCAGGGTGGGGACCGCCAGGTCGGGCACACCGGCGTGCTCCAGCGCCTCCTGGACCCGGGGGTCGGCACGGAAGGCGCGGGCCTTCTCCGCCAGCATGATGTAGGTGGACATGCAGGCCTTCGCGGACTCCCACACGCCGTCCATGTACTCGGTGCGGGAGGGCTTGTAGTCGAAGTGGCGGGGGCCGGTGTAGCGCGGCCCGTCGGGGTAACCGGGAAAGCCGTTCTCCAGCAGGTCCACGGTGAAGAAGGCCGACATCAGGTCGCCGTGGCCGAACACCAGGTCCTGGTCGTACTTCATGCCGCGCTGGCCGTTGAGGTCGATGTGGAACAGCTTGCCGCTCCACAGCGCCTGCCCGAGGGCGTGGGTGTAGTTGAGCCCCGCCATCTGCTCGTGGCCGGTCTCGGGGTTGAGCCCGACGATGTCCCCGTGCTCCAGCTCGGCGATGAGGCCGAGGGCGTGGCCGACGGTGGGGAGGAAGATGTCGCCGCGCGGTTCGTTGGGCTTGGGCTCCAGGCCGATGCGCAGGTCGTAACCCTGGGACTTGATGTAGCCCGCGACGGTGTCCAGGCCCTCCTTGTACCGCTCCATCGCCGCGTAGAGGTCCTTGGAGCCGTCGTACTCGCTGCCCTCGCGTCCGCCCCACATCACGAAGGTGGTGGCGCCCATCTGGGCGGCGCGGTCGACCGCGCGCAGGACCTTGCGCAGTCCGAAGCGGCGCACGGAGCGGTCGTTGGAGGTCAGGCCGCCGTCCTTGAAGACGGGGTGCGTGAAGGTGTTGGTCGTGACCATCTCGACGACGAGCCCGGCCCGGTCGGTGGCCTCCTTGAGGCGGCCGAGGATCTTGTCCTTGGCGGCCTCGTCGGCGTCGAAGGGGAACACGTCGTTGTCGTGGAAGGTCACACCCCAGGCACCGATCTCGGCCAGGCGCTCGGTGTACTCCCAGGGCTCAAGAGCCGGTCGGGTGGCCGCGCCGAACGGGTCGGCGCCCGTCCAGCCGACCGTCCACAGGCCGAACGAGAACTTGTCCTCAGGTGTGGGCCGGCGAGTCATCGGCATCCCCTTCCTCATTTTGTTTCGCAGATGAACATAATCCTGCGGCCCGCTAGAGTCAATGGCGTGCCACATGCTTTCCCGACCCCTGTCCGCGCCTCGACCGGGGCGCGGCAGTCCTCCATCCGCGAGGCCAACCTCGCCCTTGCCACCCGCACCGTGCTGGCTTCCCCCACCCCCCTGTCCCGGGCGGGTGTGGCGGCGGCGACGGGCATGACCCGTGCGACCGCCGCACGCCTCGTGGACGAGCTCGTCGCGGGCGGAATCCTCGCGGAGCAGGAACAGGAGGCGGCCCAGGGCCGGGGGCGGCCGGCACGCCCCCTTGCGGCGGGCGGGGCCATCGCGGCGGTCGGCCTCCAGGCGGGCGTCACCTTCCTGGCCGGGCGCGTCGTCGGCCTGTCCGGGGACGTCCTGGCCGAGCGGCGCGAGCCCGGCGACTTCCGCGACAGCGATCCCGGCCCCGTTCTGGAGCGGCTCGACGCACTCGCCGCGGACCTGGTGGCGCGGGTCCCCTCCGGTACGCGCCTGGTCGGCGCGGGTCTGGCCCTACCCGGAATCGTCTCCGCCGACACCGGGACGCTGCTGGTGGCACCCAACCTGGGCTGGTCGGACGTACGGCCCGCGGACCTCATGACCCGCACGGCACGTGCCGGTCTGTCCCTGCGTGTGGGGAACGAGGCGGACCTGGCGGCCCGGGCGGTCGCCGAGGCCTCCCCCGGGCGGCCCGGCCCCTGGCCGGACTTCGTCTACCTCTCGGGCGAGATCGGCCTGGGCGGGGCCGCGGTGCTCGACGGCTCGGTACTGGCCGGCCGCCACGGCTGGGCGGGGGAGATCGGGCACGTCTGCGTGGACCCCGACGGGCCGCCGTGCCGGTGCGGTTCCACCGGCTGCCTGGAGCAGTACGCGGGGCGCGGCGCCCTGCTCGCCGCGGCCGGGCTGCCCGTCGACCACCCCCTGACCGATCTGGCCGACCGCGCGGGCGCGGGAGACCCGGCCGCCGAGCGGGCCCTCGACCGCGCGGCACGGGCCCTGGGTATCGCGCTGGCGGGAGCGGTCAACATCCTCGACATCCCCGTGGTCCTGCTCGGGGGCCATCTGGCCGACGTCGCCGACCGCCTGCTGCCGCCGCTGCGGGAGCACCTGCGCCGGCGCGTGCTGTCCGGCCGCTGGGTGACGCCCCGGGTGGAGGCCTGCCCGGCCGGCCCCGCCCCGGGTGCGGCGGGCGCGGCGCTCCTGGAGCTCGCCGGTGTCGTGGCCGACCCGGCGCGCTGGCTCCGCTAGGCCCTGCTGTGTGGACGCTCTCACCGTGTCGGCGGAACCGATCCCCCGGCGAACGGCCGAGGTGATCCGAAGGACAAGGCCTAGAGAAGCCCGTAGTGGGCGCGGCCCTCGCGGGAGAGCATGGCGGTGACCATGAAGACGGCGAAGCCCAGCGGGACGGCGAGGAGGAGGTCGCCCGCCAGCAGCATCCACAGCAGAAGGGCGCCCGCGGCGGTCTGGAAGAGCACCACGCCCCAGAAGACGCCGACCGTCCGGGTGCGGATCCGTGTCGCGAGCACGGTGGACAGCAGCCCGTAGGCGCCGGTGACCGCCGCCATGACCGTCATGGCGCTGCGCATCGCCTCGATGGTGAACGGGAACTCGACGCCCTGCTCCTCGGCGATCGCGGCCTGCTCCCGCAGGACCAGGGCCATCTCCTCGGGCGGCGTGCTCAGACCGAGCACGAACAGCACCGCCAGCGCGAGGCCCGACGCGCCGCCCACGAACATCAGGTTCCGCACGGTCGCGACCTTGCGGGGCAGCGGCGCGTCGGGGCTGAGAGCGGGACCGGTCCGGTGCGCCGGTCCCGGGTGCGGCGGAACGCCGTCCCGGTGCCCGTCGGAATCGTACGGGTCCTGGCCAGGGGGAAACACGAACGTCCTCCGAGGGGTCGGATCTGCTTGCCCGTCCATGGTAGGGCGGCGGACCCGGCGGAGCGGATCTCGGCGAATCGTAACCCGCAGGGACATGACCGATCCCCCTCGGCCCTCTAGTCTTTCGATCCGAGACCCCTTCCCCCGCTTCCCCGAAGGAGCCCCCCGCACATGTTCGGACCCGCGCGCGCCTCGGCCGCGCTGATACTCGCGGGCGCCCTCACGGTCCCGCTCGCACCGGCCGCGGCGGCCGTTCCCGCGGAGCCCGCCGACGGCACCGGTTTCACCCTGACCCTGCTGCACGCCAACGACCCCGAGTCGCAGCTGCTGCACGCCGCCGACCAGGAGGACTTCGGCGGCGCCGCCCGCTTCACCACGCTGCTCCAGGAGCTGCGCGCCGCCGAGGAGGTCGGCCTGGAGGCCGGGGACGACGAGGCCGACCGGCGCGGCGTCGTCACGGTCAACTCCGGCGACATGTACCTGCCCGGTCCGGAGCTGTCCGCCTCGTTGGAGGAGGGCGCCCCGTTCCACGACGCGATCGCCGCCGGACACGCGGGCTACGACGCGATCTCCATGGGCAACCACGAGTTCGACTTCGGTCCGGACCTGTACGCGGACTTCCTGGGGCAGCTCCCCGGCACCACGGTGCTGGCCGCCAACGTCGACGTGTCCGGCGAGCCGTCCCTGGCCGCCCTGGCGGACGAGGGTCGGATCGCGCCCAGCACCGTCGTGGACGCGGGCGGCGAGCAGATCGGCCTCGTCGGCGCCCTCTACCCGCCGCTGGCCACCATCACCAGCCCCCGCGACGTGGTGGTCGAGGACCTGGTCGCCCCGGTACAGGCCGAGGTCGACCGCCTCACCGCCGAGGGGATCGACAAGATCGTCCTGATCTCGCACCTCCAGGGCATCACCTACGAGGAGCAGGTGGCGCGGCAGCTGACCGGGGTCGACGTGATTGTCGCCGGCGGCGGGCACGAGGTCATGGCGAACCCGGACGACGCCCTGGTCCCCGGTGACACGGTCACCGCCCACCCCGGTACGGGCGAGCCGCTCTCCTACCCGCTGATCGCCACCAACCCCGACGGGGACGCGGTGCCGATCGTGACCGCCGGGTCCGACTACAAGTACGTGGGCCGCCTGGTCGTCAACTTCGACGCCGACGGTGATCTGGTGTCGGTCTCCGAGCGCTCCGGTGCGGTCCGGGTCTCGGGCACCGGCGCCGACGCGGTCGATCCGCACCCCGCCGTGCAGGAGCAGGTGACCGATCCGGTCGCGGACCACGTCGCCGGGCTGGCCGGGACCGAGGTCGCCCGGAGCGAGGTCGCCCTGAACGGCGTCCGCGACCCGGGGGTGCGCACCCAGGAGACCAACCTCGGCAACCTGATGGCCGACGCCCTGCTGGACACCGGTGTGCGCAGGGCGGAGGAGTACGGAGTCCCCCGGCCGCAGATCGGCATCCAGAACGGCGGCGGCATCCGCAACGACTCGGTGATCCCGGCGGGACCGCTGTCCTCCCTGGACACCTACTCGATCGCCCCCTTCGCCAACCAGGTGGCCGTCGTACCCGACCTCCCGCGATCGCAGATCAAGGAGCTGCTGGAACGGGGCGTGGCCGCGGCGCCGGCCGCCGACGGGGCGTTCATGCAGGTCGCCGGCGTGAACTTCGCCTACGACCCCGAGCGCACCGCCCAGGTGGTGGCCGAGGACGGCACGGTGACCACCCCGGGCGAGCGGGTCCGCAGCGCGATCCTGCACGACGGCACGGTGATCGTCGAGGACGGCGAGGTCGTGGAGGGTGACCCGGTCGGGGTCGCCACCAACGACTTCTCCGCCAGGGGCGGTGACAGCTACCCCTTCCGCGGCGCCGACTTCACCGTGGTGGGAACCACCTACCAGGGCGCCTTGGAGAGCTTCCTCACCGGGACCCTGGAGGGGCGGGTGACCGAGGAGTCCTACCCCGAGGGCGGTTCCGGCCGCATCGTCGTGGGCGAGCGGGCCACCGTTCCCGGCACCGGACCGTCCGAGCCGGGGCCGACCGACCCGCAGCCGACCGAGCCCGGCGGCGAACCGGCCGACCCGCAGCCGGCGGAGCCGCGACCGACCGCCCCCGGCGAGGGCCCGAGCGCCCCTTCCGGCGAGGGGCCGGGCGGCGACGGCGGGAAGCCGCTTCCCAGAACCGGTGCCGCGCTGACCGGCCTCGTCGCGGCCGCGGTCGCCGCGGTGGTGCTCGGTGGCGCCGCCCTGCTCCTGGGCCGCGGGCGCCGCGACCGGAGTGCCGGGGACGAGCCCTCCGAGGGCTGACCGTCCGGGTGTGAAGGGGCCGCCCTCCGGGGCGGCCCCTTTGCGTATTCCCGACCCCTTCCCAAGGCATTCACCGGAGTCGCTTCTTCACTATGCGCATCCCCTCTTCCTGCGAATGGCATCTCTTCGCCAAGGAAAGGCAAAGAGAGTCGCCAGACGTCCCTTTTGTGTGATTTGTCCGATATGAGGTTGACGCATTTCCAACCAAGCTTGGGGCATCCGGCGCGCATAATAGGGAAATGCACGACCCCGGACCTACGATCGGCAGCATGACCTGTGTTTTGCTGGCCGAAGACGACACCTCGATCTCCGAGCCACTCGCGCGCGCACTCCGCCGCGAGGGCTACACAGTGGATGTGACCGTCAACGGTGTTGAGACACTCGACCGCGCCCGTGCAGGGGACATCGACCTCCTGGTCCTGGACCTGGGCCTGCCCGAGATGGACGGGCTGGAGGTGGCACGACGCCTGCGCGCCGAAGGCCACGGAACCCCGATCCTCATCCTCACGGCCCGAGCCGACGAGGTCGACACCGTCGTGGGCCTCGACGCCGGGGCGGACGACTACGTCACCAAGCCCTTCCGCCTGGCGGAGCTGCTGGCCCGTGTCCGGGCCCTGCTGCGCAGGGGCGGCGCCGAGGTGCCCGTGGTGCACGGCGTTCGCATCGACAACGACTCCCGGCGCGCCTGGCTGGGCGACCAGGAACTCCAGCTCACCACGAAGGAGTTCGACCTCCTGCGCGTGCTCGTGCGGGACGCCGGCAAGGTGGTCACCCGCGAGCAGATCATGCGCGAGGTGTGGGACACCAACTGGTGGGGGTCCACCAAGACCCTCGACATGCACATCTCCTGGCTGCGCCGCAAGCTCGGCGACGACGCCAACCAGCCGTCGTACATCACGACCGTCCGGGGCGTGGGTTTCCGGTTCGAGCGGGACTGACGAGCCCGTGGGTCCGGCCCGCCCCGTGCCGGTCGCCCACTGCCCGGCCGGACGGGTGAGGTGACCATGCGCAGGCGGATGCTCTTCTCCACCCTGGCGGTGACCGCCATCGCCGTCCTGCTGCTCGGGCTGCCCCTCGCCGTCCTCACGTACAAGACGGTGCACGACGAGAGCAACCGTCAGCTGAAAGGGCAGGCGGAGCTGATCGGTGCCGAGAGCGACACCATGCTGGAGGCCTACGGCGAGATCGACCTCACCGAGTTCGAGCGGGAGCACCCCGGCCGCTTCGTCAGGATCACCCCTGCGGGGGACTCGGAACCGGTGACCGCGGGCGACCCGGCGCTCGACCCCGGGACCGCCGACGCGTCGACCCTGCTGCGGGCCACCACGACCACAGGCCGGGGCACCGTGGTCGAGATCTGGATGGGTACCGAGGAGATCCAGGAGAGCATCGCCCGCGGCTGGATGGGCATCGCCTCCCTGGTCCTGCTGGCCGTCGGTGTCGCGGTCGGCCTGTCGATGTTCCAGGCCAGGCGCCTCACCCTGCCGCTGATGGACCTCGCGACCACCGCCGAACGCCTGGGGTCGGGCGTCGCGTCACCGTGGGGGCACCGCTACGGGATCGCCGAGGCCGACCGGGTCGCCGAGGTCCTGGACCGCAGCGCCCTGCGCATCGCCAACCTGATCGCCACCGAGCGCCACTTCGCCACCGACGCCTCGCACCAGCTGCGCACGCCTCTCACCGCGCTGACGATGCGCCTGGAGGAGATCATCGCGGAGGCCGAGGACCCCGACGTGGTCCGCGAGGAGGGAGCGGCCGCCCTGGCCCAGACCGAGCGCCTCGTCGAGACCGTCGAGAGCCTGCTCGGGCGGGCGCGCAAGAGCCAGAACGCCAAGGTGGAGAAGGCCGAGATCGATCCGGTCCTCGACCACGTCCAGAGCGAGTGGGCGCCCGTGCTCCAGCAGGAGAAGCGCACGCTCGTGGTCACCGGAGATCCCGGCCTGACCGCGCTGACGGTCCCCGCCGACCTCAGGCAGATCCTGGCCACCCTGGTGGAGAACGCCTACAAGCACGGCGCGGGCACGGTGACGATCCGCCGCCTCGACACCGGGGGCTCGGTACGTGTCGAGGTGAGCGACGAGGGCGAGGGCGTCCCCGAACACCTGTCGGGGCGCATCTTCGAACGCGAGGTGAGCGGAAGCGGCGGCACCGGCCTGGGGCTGGCACTGGCCCGGCACATCGCCGAGGCCGCGGGAGCCCGGATCGAGCTGGTGCAGGCCAGGCCGACCACCTTCGCGCTCTTCCTGCCCGCCGGAGCCGGCGGGCTGTCGAAGACGGCGGGGCCGGTCTAGGTGTAATGACCACAGAGGTGAGGAACAGCCCGGCAGTGGCTTGACAACAAGAGAGGGCCTCCGACATAGGTGTGGATTGCTTGGATCAACACCTGAAGAAGGTCAGGAGGCCCTCGATGGCCCACGCTACCCACGCCAACGCCCGCCTCGCAAGGGAATACCTGGCCGACCGTTCGCCGGAGGATCGGCTCCGCCGACACGGCGAGAGCGTTCACACAACACGGTTCTAGGGCGCGGCGGACACGGGTGCGGGCGCCTTGCCCCGGACCACGAGGTCGGTCCACAGCGAGCGCACCCGCCCCAGCCCGTAGGCCTTGGTCACCTCTTCCCTGGCCCTCTCGGCCTCCGCGGCGAAGTGGCCCCCGCTCACAACGGCGTGGACGGACTCGGCCGCCGCCACCGCGTCGGCATGGATCCAGTGCGGGTCGTAGATGGTGTCGGCACCCGGCCACGGCAGCAGCACGGGCACCCCGCCGGAGGCGGCGCACTCGGCCGGTGCCAGGTGGAAGGACTCGTCGTCGCTGGTGGAGAGCACGAACCCCACCCGGCGCAGCCAGGTCGCCACGTCGGGGCCGAAGGGGTCGAACACCACCCCCGCGGCCAGCGGCTCCTCACGCTGGATCCGCCGGTAGACCCGCTCGAAGTAGGCGCGTTCCTCGGGGCGGTTCCAGATCCACCAGTAGTCCCACGGCTGCTTGGTCTTGACCGACAGCGTGTAGCGGGGGTCCATGCGCCGCAGCTCGGTCAGCACGTCCAGGCCCCGGTCCAGGCGCTTGCGCGAGGGGGCGATCCCGATCATCCCCAGCGAGTACTCGGCACCCGGCAGCTTGGGCCGGTCCAGCTGCTCGTCGTCGACCCAGTTGGGCACGACGACGACCTTGTCACCGGGCCAGCCGGTGATCTCCCGGGTCAGGTCGGCGTAGTGGGGGCTGACGCACACCACCGCGTCGACCTTGTCGATGTCGAGCTTGCGCGGCCACTCCGCGTACAGCTCGAACCGGTGCAGCCGGACGATCAGCCGCTGGCCGGGGCGCTTCCACTTGGCGTAGA
Organism: Nocardiopsis algeriensis; assembly: GCF_014203695.1. Taxonomy (GTDB): domain Bacteria; phylum Actinomycetota; class Actinomycetes; order Streptosporangiales; family Streptosporangiaceae; genus Nocardiopsis; species Nocardiopsis algeriensis. The sequence goes on from NZ_JACHJO010000002.1 coordinate 356,541, forward strand.
ACAGCGCGTTGGGCCCGCACCACTCGCAGATGACCACGTCGGCCCACGCGGCCAGCTCCCGGGAGCGGTACTGGTCGTGGGTGCTCAGGCCCTCCCACTCGTCCATGCGCACCTCCAGGCCGGGCAGGGAGTCCAGGTACTCGGCCAGGCGGGTGAAGAACTTCATGTCGTGCCCCGCCACGACGACCTTGAGCGGGCGGCCGGGATCGGCGCCGGCCGGTGCCGGGGGCAGTGCCTCGGCGAGGTAGCCGCGCAGGCGCTCCGCCGCGCGCTCCAGGGTGTGGTCCGCGGCGGCGGCGCGGCAGCGCTCGGCCGCGTCGGCGTAGACGGCCCGGTCCGCGTAGGCCCGGGCGACCACCTCGGCGACCGACGCCAGGTCGGTCCCGGCGAAGAGCGGGTAGTCGGCACCGAGCAGGTTCTCGTGCATGGGGGTGCGGTTGAGGACCACGGGCAGGCCAAGCGCACCCAGCTCCAGCACCTTGGTGGACAGCTCCAGGCTGGAGTCCATGGACGGGTCGCGCCACGACAGTCCGAAGTCGCACTCGGCGGACCGGCGGAGCGCGTCGGCGCGCGACATGCCGCCAAGCCAGTCCACGTTCGGGGTGTCCTCCAGCGCCCTGCGCATGCGCTTGGACCAGTCGGCGGGCTCGGAGTGGATCTTGTCGCCGATCATGACGACCTCGGCGTCCACACCCAGGCGTTCGAGCTCGGCGGGCAGCCCGGCCATCTCCAGGGTGTTCCAGCGGGGGGCGAACTTACCGGTGTAGGCCAGGCGTGTCCGGGCGTGCACCTCCCCGGCGGCGCGCAGCCCCTCGGGGACCACGACAACGGGGGGGAAGAGCACCGACCGACCGCAGGCGGCGGGCACCGACGACTCCAGGAAGGCCCTCAGCTCCTCGGTCTGGCAGAGCAGGAACCGGGAGGCCAGGGCGATCTCGGTGAGCTCGGCGACGGAGCTGGCGGTGAGCTCGCCGACGCTGTGGGGAAAGTCGGTCAGGTAGGTCCACAGCCGTCCGGACAGCGACTCCTCCTGCGCGACGAGCCCGGCCAGACGGCGGCCGCGCACGACCACCAGGTCGAAGGGCCTGCGCTCGTGCCGGGCGGCGATCAGCGCGGCGGCCTGCTCGGGGGTGAGCCCGCGCGGACCCAGGTCGGACAGGAGCTTGTCCTCGTAGGGGCGGAGCAGGCGGATCCCCGGGGTCCCGGCCAGGGGCGCGGTGAGCCGGTCTGTGCGCACGGGCGCCTTCAGGAGGAGGGTGACCTCGCATCCGGCGGCGGCCAGGGCCTGTGCCATCGACTGCGCCCAGATCGCGGAACCGTCGATGATGTTGAGGTCCACGTCCCCGTACAGGAGTGCGCGCGGAGGAGGTGTGCTCACGTTCTTCCCTTCAGATGCTTGCGGGTGGCCCGTGCGGGGCGGCCGGTGCTGCCCGAGGTCAACCGACGGCACCGGTCGAGGCATCGGCGGCGCCCCGGGCGGAGTCCTCGGCGCCGGAGCCGGTACCGGGGCCGTGGTCCGGCCCCAGGGCCAGGAGTCGGGTGCCCCTGCGGTTCCACTCCGCGGGGTCCCAGCCCCGCCGCAGCAGTGCTGTGCGGGCCAGCTCGGGGACGACCGAACTGACGAAAACGTACTGCGCCCCGGTCGGGCGGTCGAAGAAGCCGCGGCTTCCCGGAGCGGCGGCCTGTTCGCCGGGTGCGCCGTCGGAGGCGCCGACGGCGTCGGCGTCGGAGCACTCGGCCGCGCACACCAGGTCGGCCAGGCGTCCCGGGCCGAGGGGCCCCGTCCACAGGTGGGCCCAGGGCGAGGTGGCGCGTTCGGCCAGCACGGCCCAGCGGTCGGGGCCGAGGCCTCCCACGCGCACGGCACCGCGGTCGGTGCCCCGGGTGAGCTCCTCGGGGGTGTCGGGGGCGCTGAAGCGGGCCGTGCGCACGGTGACCCCCTCGGCCCGCAGCCTCTGGAGTCCGGGCAGGCGCGCGGCGGTGTCGGGGACGACGACCTCGGCCGGGCGCAGCAGGGAGGACAGCAGGGACTCGGCGAGCTCGTCGGCCTCGGCCTCTCCGGCGGGGTCGGCCAGGACCGCCACGGCCCGGCCCCGCAGCGGCAGTTCCGGCCCGGGGGTGCCGGGCGGGAACTCCAGGCCGTCGAGGATCCCGGCGAGGCGGACCGGGGTGGCCTCCTCCAGGAAGATCTGACGGAGCATGCTCCGCTGTTCGGCGGGGGCGGGGCCGGCCGCGCGCAGGCGCGGCACGGTGACGGCCAGCCCCTCGGTGTCGGCCACCTCGGCCGGGCCGTGGGTGACGACGCGGGTACCGCAGGCCAGGGCGCGCCGGCGCAGGGGCGCGCTGCGCGGCCCGGTGGCCGGCACGACCGCGACGTTGGCGGCGCGCAGGGCCTCGGCCAGGTGGGCGGCGTCGGCGTCGACGGCCCCGGCCCCGAGCTCGGTGAGGATGCCGGGGACGGGCGTCTCGGGGGTGTCGCGGACGAAGACGGCCTCGGGGCCCTCCGCCAGCTCGGCCGCGACCGGGTTGAACAGGTGCAGGGGCACCCCGGCGTCCCCCTGGTGGATGCGGTCGAAGCCGAGTTCGCGCAGCGCGGGCGGCGCCACCGCGTCGTCGAGCAGGACGGCGGGGACACCGCGGGCCGCGGCCGACTCCAGGACCCAGCGCAGGGCCCGGGTGCGGTCGGCCGCGGCGGGGTCGCCGACGTGGGCCCACAGGGAGCCGGGGGACGCCGCGGACGCCGACACCAGGACGAGGTCGACGTCCGATCCGTCCATGACGATCTGGGCGTCGTGCGGACGCAGGGGTACGGCGCGGATGTAGGGGTCGACGGCGGCCTGGACCGCCGGGCCGAGGACGGTGGCGGCGACCAGGAGGTCGGCACCGCCGCCGGCGAGCCCGGAGAGCAGCCGGGACTCCTGGCGCTCGGCCTCGAAGGAGCGGACCGGTTCGGTGGTGCGGCGGCGCTCGGTGTGGTTCGTGTCGCCGCTGCGCCGCCAGAGCCGGTAGAGGTCTCGTGGGAGCCTGACCAGGGAGCGCCCGCGCTTCTTGGCCGCGCTGGTGAGCGCACGGCCCACCTGGAGCGAGGTGGAGTCCTCCAGGGCGGCGAGCCGGGCCCGCGCCTCCTGGAGCTGGGCCTCGCGCTCGGCCAGGGCCTGCCTGAGCTGTTCGGTCTGGCTCTGTTCACGCCGTTTCACGGTCTGCCACCTCGTGTTCTGGTCGGACGGGCAGGAAGTGCCGGGGCGGAGCGGTGGACGGGGCGGGCCACGGGGTTCACCCCGACCACCGGGTGAGGACCGCGGCGATGCGCTCCCCGGAACGGCCGTCCCACAGCGGCGGCGTGCTGTCGACGGCCGTGGCGTCCCGGCGTCCGTCCAGCGCCTTGGCGACGGCCTGGGGCAGGTCGGCCTCGGTGACGAGCTGGTTGGTGCCGTGGGTGAGGGTGACGGGCCGCTCGGTGTTGGGCCGCAGGGTCAGGCAGGGGACGCCGAGAACGGTGGTCTCCTCCTGCACACCGCCGGAGTCGGTGACGACGGCCGCGGCGCCCCGCGTGAGGGCGACGAAGTCGAGGTAGCCGAGCGGTTCGAGCAGGCGCACGCGCGGGTGGCCGCCGAGCCCTGCGCGGTCGAAGGCGGCCCTGCCCCGCGGGTGTACCGGCATGACCACGTCCGCGAGGTCGGCGATCTCGTGCAGTCGTGCGACCAGGCGGGCGACGGTGTCGGGGTCGTCCACGTTCGCGGGCCGGTGCAGGGTCGCGGCGACGTAGCGCTCGGGCAGGCCGAGGCGGGCGCGCAGGGCGTCGGCGTCGAACCGGTCGAGGTTGGCCAGGAGCGTGTCGATCATGGGGTTGCCGACCAGGTGCACCCGGTCGGGGGCGATGCCCTCGTTCGCGAGGTGGCCGACGGCCTCCGGGCTGGTGGCGAAGCACAGGTCGCTGAGCTGGTCGGTGACCCGGCGGTTGATCTCCTCCGGCATGGTGTTGTCGAAGGACCGCAGGCCGGCCTCCACGTGGGCGACCGGGATGCCGAGTTTGGCGGCGACCAGGGCGGCGGCCACCGTCGAGTTCACGTCGCCGTAGACGACGACCGCGCCGGGCGCGCGTTCGGTGAACTCCTTCTCCAGTCCGACCATGAGGGCGGCGGTCTGGGCGGCGTGCGAACCCGAGCCCACGCCGAGGTCGACGTCGGGCTCGGGCAGGCCGAGGTCGCGGAAGAAGACCGCCGACATCCGGTCGTCGTAGTGCTGCCCGGTGTGGACGACCGCCTGATGGGCGCCGCGCCCGCGCAGTGCGGAGACGACGGGCGCGGCCTTGACGAAGTTGGGTCGGGCACCGACGACGTGCACGATCGCGGTGTCCCGGCTCCCAGGGGGTGCGCTCGCTGCCACGGCTCTCACGTTTCCTTCTGCTCGAAATACTGTTCCCGCCCCGGCCGGCGGGACTGCTGCGGCCCCGGCCGGGGAGCGGTGTTTCCCGGTCGTCCCGTCCGTGTCGCCGTGGCGTCACCCTCCGGCCACGTCTCCGTGGTTGGGTGGCTGACCGTGCATGACACCCAGACTTCCTCAGTCGTCCGTCCCCGTACCCGCTGGGTGCGGGCTGCGACGTTCACCGTGTCGCTGGCCTGGCGGCACCTGCGTTCCGACCCGGCCCGCCTTCCGCTGCTGGGCCTTCGGCTGATGCCGGGCCCCGTGCGGCGGACCGCGCGCGGGCTGGCTGCCCGGGCGGGCGGAGCGGCCCTCGCCTACTCCCTGTGGGACCAGGGTCGGCGCGAGGACGCGCGCGGTGCGGTGCTCTCCGCGGCCCGCTCGGCCTCTCCCCGCGGGTTGGGCCGCCTCGTGGCCGCCTGCCTCGCGGCAGGAGACGCGGAGACCGCCCGCGATCTGGTCGAGCTCCTTCCCCGGGGTCCGGTTCGGGAGGCCGCCGAGCGCCGGGCGGACCTGGCCGCGGGGCGGATCGTCCCCGCGTCCTCGGCCGGACCGCCCGACCACCACGGGATCACGTTAACCCGCCGTGCCCGAACACGGCCCGACGACACGGTGAACGCTCGGCGACCGGAGGCATCCACCGATGAACCACCGCATACGGCGACGGACCGGGCAGCCCCCGGCAAGGGGCTGCGGGTGCTCCACCTGGTCACCAACGCGCTCCCCCACACCAATGCCGGCTACACCCAGCGCACCCATCGCATCGCGACCGCCCAGCGTGCGGCGGGGACGGACGTCCACGTGGTCACACGGGTCGGCTATCCGCTGACCAAGGGGGTGGCCGATCCCCGCACCCTGGTGCGCCTGGACGGGGTCGCCTACCACCGGCTCCTCCCGTGGACGGCCCCGAGCGGTCCCGAGGCGGAGCTCGCCGCGGGGCTGGAGATGGCGTCGCGCCTGGTGGAGGCGCTGCGCCCGGACGTGCTGCACGCGGCGAGCAACCACCGCAACGGCCGCCTGGCCCTGGAGCTGGGACGCCGCTTCGGCCTGCCGGTGGTGTACGAGGCACGGGGTTTCCTGGAGGAGTCGTGGTTGTCGCGGGACCCGTCCCGGAGCCCGGACGACGCCTTCTACCGCGCCGAGCGCGCAGCCGAGACCGAGTGCATGCTCTCCGCGGACCTGGTGGTGACCCTGGGGGAGGCGATGCGCGCAGACATCGAGGCCCGGGGGGTGGCGCCCCAGCGGCTCCTGGTGGTGCCCAACGCCGTGGACGAGTCGTTCCTGGAGCCTCTGCCCGCGGGCTCGGCGGTGCGCTCGCGCCTGGGCATCGGCTCCGACGAGTTCGTGGCGGGCACGACGACGAGCTGCTTCGGCTACGAGGGACTGGACTCGCTGCTCGACGCGGTGGCGCTCATGCGCGAACGCGGGGAGCGCGCGCACGCGCTGATCGTCGGTGACGGCCCCGAGCTGCCCGCGCTGAGGTCGCGGGCGCGCGGCCTGGGACTGGACGGGATCGCCCATTTCACCGGACGGGTCCCCGCCTCGGAGGTGCGGGAGCACCACGCCGCCATGGACGTGTTCACGGTGCCGCGGCGCGACGACAGGGTCTGCCGGCTGGTGACTCCTCTGAAGCCTGTCGAGGCGATGGCCGGCGGACTTCCTGTTGTCGCCAGTGATCTTCCTGCTCTTCGGGAGATTGTGGAACCAGGAGTGACAGGAGAGTTAATTCCTCCGGGCAAATCAGCACTTCTAGCCGATGTCCTGACAAAACTCGCTTACAGTCGTGAAATGCGAGAATCCTACGGTCTCGCGGGCCGTGGACGTGTCGGCGCGGAACGCACTTGGACCGAGGCCTCGTACCGCTATGACCAGGCGTACCGGAGTCTTGTTCGGCAAGTGTCCGAACCAGGCCAAATCCCGTGAACGAGGGCTCCTGATGTTTACACTCGACATCCGGCAGTGTGACGTTCTGGCGGTTCCCGATATATCTGCGCCCGTTCACGAAACGAATGCGAGTGTGACAACGAAGTGGATGCCGCAGTCTCCAACCCAGCCCACGCACCCGAGCAGTCCGCCGCAGCGGTCAGCGACCTCGTCGTCATCGGTCTCGGCTACGTCGGCCTGCCTCTGGCGGCCGAAGCCGTGTCGGCCGGCCTCAAGGTCACCGGCTTCGACGTGAGCGAGCACGTCGTCGCCGGACTCAACGACGGCGTCTCGCACATCGACGACCTCTCCGACGAGGACGTCGCGACCATGCTGGACAAGGGGTTCAGCGCCACGGCAGATCCGCTCTGCATGTCCACCGCGCGCACCATCGTCATCTGTGTTCCGACCCCGCTCTCCTCCGAGGGCGGACCGGACCTGGGCGCGGTGACCGCCGCCGCCGGGACGATCTCGCGGAACCTGACCCCGGGCACCCTGGTCGTCCTGGAGTCCACCACCTACCCGGGCACCACCGAAGAGGTGGTCCGCCCGATCCTGGAGGAATCGGGCCTGGTCGCGGGCGCCGACTTCCACCTGGCCTTCTCCCCCGAGCGCATCGACCCGGGCAACCCGACCTTCGGCGTCGCCAACACCCCGAAGGTCGTGGGCGGCCTCACGGAGGAGTGCGGGGCGGCCGCGGCGGAGTTCTACAGCCGCTTCATCGGCACCGTGGTCAGGGCCCGGGGCACGCGCGAGGCCGAGATGGCCAAGCTCCTGGAGAACACCTACCGGCACGTCAACATCGCGCTGGTGAACGAGATGGCCGTCTTCTGCCAGGAACTCGGCGTCGACCTGTGGGACTCCATCGCGGCGGCGGCCACCAAGCCGTTCGGCTTCCAGGCCTTCTACCCGGGCCCCGGCGTGGGCGGGCACTGCATCCCGATCGACCCCAACTACCTGTCGTACAAGGTCAAGACCCTGGGCTACCCGTTCCGGTTCGTCGAGCTGGCGCAGGAGATCAACAACCGGATGCCCGCCTACGTCATCCAGCGCGCCCAGGAGCTGCTGAACGAGTCGGGCCTGGCCCTGTCGCGCTCCAAGGTGCTGCTGCTGGGCGTGACCTACAAGGCCGACATCGCCGACCAGCGCGAGTCGCCCGCACGCCCGGTCGCGCGCAAGCTTCTCGCCAAGGGGGCCCAGATCACCTACCACGACCCGCACGTGGAGTCGTGGCAGGTCGAGGGCGCGGACGTGCCGCGCTCGGAGATCCTGGAGCAGGCCCTGGCCGAGGCCGACCTGACCATCCTGCTCACCGACCACAGCGAGTACCGGCCCAAGCTGCTGGAGCGGTACGCGCGCCTGCTGCTGGACACCCGCGGCGTGCTGCGCCGCCCCGAGCCCGACGAGACCCCGGACGTCTCCGGCCGGCTGCGCCGGAGCATCGGACGCGAAGGGGTCCAGGTTCTCTGAGGAACCGGTTTCCGGGGGCGCACCGCCGGTCGGCGGTGTGCCCCTCTGCGTTCACCCGCGCCTCGTGGAAGGTTCACCGCATCCCCTTCCTCCGTCCACCGGGCTTTCCGCCTTCTGTTTCCGCTGATGAATACCGTGTCGTAGTGCCGGTGCCGCCGAGCCAGAGGCGGATCATCTCCATGGAGACGAAACATCCGGTGACCCAGGTAGGTGATGTTGATGCACGCGCTCGTGGCCACCGTCGTCCACCATCCGGAGGACGCGCGGATCCTGCACCGGCAGGTCCGCGCCCTCCTGGATGCGGGGCACACCGTGACCTATATGGCCCCGTTCCGCGAATGCGGGGTCACACCGTGGCGGTCGCTGCACTCGATCGACGTGCCCCGCGCCGCCGGCCGGGAGCGGCTGCGGGCCCTGCGTGCCGCACGTGCGGCACTCACCGAACACGCGCCCCGGGCGGACCTGCTGCTCTTCCACGATCCCGAGCTGCTGCTGGCGCTGCCCTCGCGGCGCCCGGTGACGGTGTGGGACGTCCACGAGGACACCGCCGCAGCGCTGCTCACCAAACCGTGGGTCCCCCGACCGCTGCGGCGGCCGCTCGGCACGGTGGTGCGCTCCTTCGAGCGGCGCGCCGAACGCCGGATGCGGCTGCTGCTGGCCGAAGAGGGCTACCGGTCCCGGTTCCGCCGCCCGCACCCGGTGGTGCCCAACACCACCGACGTCCCGGCGGTCCCGGCGCGCGTGCCGGGCGGTGACCGGGCGGTCTACCTCGGCCACGTGTCCGTGGCCCGGGGCGCCCGCGAGATGGTGGGGCTGGGCCGGATCCTGCGCCGGCACGGGGTGCGGCTGGAGATCATCGGCGGCGCCGACCCCGACGTGCGTCCGCTCTTGCGCGAGGCCCAGCAGGAGGGCGCGCTGACCTGGTACGGCTTCGTGCCCAACGACCGGGCCCTGCGGATGTGCGCGGGGGCGGCGGCGGGGCTGAGCCTGCTGCACGACACGCCCAACTACCGCCACTCGATGCCCACCAAGATCGTGGAGTACATGGCGCACGGCATCCCGGTGGTCAGCTCGCCGAGCCCGGTCGCCCAGGCCCTGGTGGCGGAGCGCCCCGAGGGCCCGGCAGGTCTGGTGGTGCCCTTCGGCGACGTGCGGGCAGCGGCCGACGCGGTGCTGCGCCTGAGCGGGGACGAGGAGCTGCGCACCCGGATGGGGAGCACCGGGCACGCGATCGCCCAGGCGTCCTTCCACTGGCCGGTCCAGGCCCGGCTGTTCGTCAAGCAGCTGGAGGAATGGGTGGCGGAGTCGTCCGGTGCGGTCGTCCGCCCGCCCCGGCCCGTCCGCGTGCCCCGGCCCAGGAGCAGCCGGCGCGCCCTGGAACGTGAGGGCGACCACATTTAACCTCTTCAGGAAATAGCTTCCTGGTCAACCTTTGTTGTCGCACATGACACGCCGAGCCCCGCGTGTCCGCAGACACCGAAACACACGAGGTTGACACATGAGTGAGACGCTGGTCCTCGACAAGGCCGCCCAGGACCTGCTGTTCCGCAGCGCCCGCACCGCCAACACCTTCACCGACGAGCCGGTGACCGACCAGCAGGTGCGCGACATCGTCGACCTGGTCAAGTACGGCCCGACCGCGATGAACAACCAGCCGCTGCGCGTGACCGTCGTCCGCTCCCCCGAGGCCCGCGAGCGCCTGGTCGGGCACATGGCGGGCAGCAACGCCCCCAAGACCTCGACCGCGCCGCTCTCGCTGATCCTGTCCGTGGACACCGACTTCCACGAGCACTTCCCGACGACCTTCCCGATCGCGCCGGACGCCCGTGAGAACTTCGCCGGGATGCCCCTGGAGGCCCGCGAGAGCATGGCCGTCCAGAACGGCTTCCTCCAGATCGCCTACCTGATCATGGGCGTGCGCGCCGCCGGCCTGGCGGCCGGACCGATGACCGGCTTCGACGCCGACGGTGTGCGCCGCGAGTTCTTCGGCGAGGACTCCCCGCTGCGCCCGGTCGTCGTCATGAACATCGGCAAGCCGGGCCCTGACGCCTGGTTCGACCGCCTCCCCCGCCTCGACCACGAGGTCGTCGTCAACGAGATCTGACCCCGTGCACGAGGGCCGGGCACCGTGCGGTGCCCGGCCCTCGTCGTGCGCGGGGTCAGATGACCGGGGGGCGTCCGGCGCGGGTCATGCGCCAGGCGGTGGACCAGCGGATCGGGGTGCGCCGACCCGCGTCCTCGCGCCAGCCCTCGCGGAAGCCCGCGAACCAGGCCTTGAGCGCGTCCGGCCTGCGCTCGCGCAGCACGGTCAGGACGATCCAGGTGCCCAGGTAGGCGAAGGCCAGCGGCCAGGGCAGGTTGCGGCGGGCCAGCCAGACCCGGTTGCGGGCGTTGAGGCGGTAGAAGTTCTCGTGGCGGGTGGGCGCGACGGCCGGGTGGTACATGACCGCCTCGGCGTCGTACTCGATGGTGTAGCCGGCGTTCATGATCTGCCAGGCGAGGTCGGTCTCCTCGTGGGCGTAGAAGAACTCGCCGGGCAGGCCGCCGCCCTCCTCGAAGGCGGTGCGGCGGATCGCGCAGGCACCGCCCAGGAAGGTGGTGACCACGCTGGAGCGGCGGGGGTCGCCCACCCGCAGCCGCGGTACGTGGCGGCGCTGGTCGGGGCCGCCGTCGGGGTCGGCGATCCGGAAGGACAGGGCACCCAGGCGCGGCTCGGCGGCGAAGCGGTCGCGCACGTGCCGGGCCAGGTCGGTGGAGCGGTACCACCCGTCGTCGTCCAGGAAGAGGATGATGTCGCCGGTGGTCGCCCTCACCCCGTGGTTGCGCCCCTCGGGGATGCCCACGTTCTCCGGCAGCCGCACCGTGACCACGCCCTCGGGCAGCTCGGGCAGGTCGGCGCCGTTCCCGACCACGACCACCTCGACGTCGGCGCCCTCCTGCTCGAACACGCTGGTGATGGCGCGGCGCAGCTCGGCCGGGCGGTTGCCCATGGTGAGCAGGACGCAGGAGAGGGTGGGTTTACCGGACACCTGGGGACGGCTCCGTTCGGCTCTGGGCCCCCTGGAGGTCTCCGCCACGGACTCACCGGGGCCCGGCTGGGGCGGAATCACGGGTGTGGTCATGTTCGGGACCGTATCAGTGGACAGCGGACCGCCGGCAGGTTGACTCGAACCGACAGTCGCAGAAACAGATCAACGACAGAATAAGAGGGAAACGCAGGAGCCGCGGCCGGAAGGACCGCCGCGGCCCCACATGTGACGGGAACGTCACTTCTGCGTCATTGGAGCCTGCGCGAGGAGACCACGCTGACGAAGTGGGCGAAGCTCATCAGCACGCCCACCGCGGCGCAGACGGCCACCAGGACCCGTGTGGCCGTGAGGTCGCCGAGGAAGGCGTCCACGACCGCGGCCACCACGATGATCAGGGAGAGCTCCACGGCCTGGATGATCCGGTGGACCTTCAGGGCGGAGGCCGCCCGGCGGGCCAGGCTCAGGCCCGAGGAGCGGGGGCGCATCGCCTCGTCGGTGACCGTCTCGGACAGTCCCGCCTTGGCGCGGGCCACCACCACGTTGTCGGTCTCCGCCTTGATGAGTGCGACGCCGATGGCCGCGGCCATGCCGAGGACGACCCAGTTCCCGGCCTCCCACTCGCCCTGCGCTCGCACGCCCAGGCCGATCAGGAGGGCGATCTCGGACACGTAGTGCCCGATCCGGTCGAGGTAGATGCCCGCGACACTGGTCCGCCCGGTGTAACGGGCGACCTCGCCGTCCGAGCAGTCCAGGAGGAGGTAGATCTGGACGAGGACCGCGGCGGCGACCGCCGACCACAGCCCGCCGAAGGCGACGACGACACCCGCCAGCACCCCGAACACCATCATCAGGTAGGTGATCGGGTTCGGTGGGACGCCGAGCCGGACGAACAGCGTGCTCAGGTACGGCGAGATGTCCCTCATGTAGAGGCGGCCCGCCCAGTGCTCCTCGTTCGTGCGCTCCTTGATCCCGGCGGGCTGCCCGCCCGCCCGGACCTCAGCGACCGAAGGCTTCGACATAGTCGGCCACACTCCGCTCGATCTCGTCCTCGGAGAGCCGGAGGTGCTCCAGGATCGTGAACCGGCCCGGCCGGGTGTCGGGGGCGCGGACCACCGCGCGGGCGAAGGCCTCCTCGTCGAGTCCGACGTCCGAGGGCACGACCGGCAGCTGGTGGCGGAGGAGGCAGTCGCGGATCTCGTTCATCCGCGCCTCCGGCCAGCCCAGGTGCCGCACCCGCAGGAAGGAGGCGAACAGCGTCCCCAGCCCCGCGAGCTCGCCGTGGTTGCTGACCCCCGGGTACAGCTGGGTGACGGCGTGCAGGATCTCGTGGCACGCGCCGCTGGCGGGGCGGCTGGAGCCGGCCACCGACATGGCCATGCCCGAGAGGACCAGCCCCTCGGCCAGGACCGTGAGGAAGGCGTCGGACTCGATCGAGTCCGGCCGGTGCAGGACCGCCTCGGCGGCGACCCGGGCGAAGGTGACGGCCATGCCGTCGACCGGCTCGCCGTTGACCCGGCCCGCCAGCTCCCAGTCCTCGATGGCGGAGATGTTGCTGATCACGTCGCCGACCCCTGAGCGCACCAGTTGCGGAGGGGCGGCCTGGACGTAGTCGACGTCGATGACCACGGCGATGGGCATGGTGACCCCGATGGACGGCTTGCCGCCCTCGTGCTCCAGGGAGCTGACGGGGGAGGCGATGCCGTCGTGGGCCAGGTTGGTGGCGACCGCCACCATGGGGATGCCCGCCATGGTGGCGGCGAACTTGGTGACGTCGATGGTCTTGCCGCCGCCGATGCCGGCGACCGCCTCGTAGGCGCCCGAGCGGAGCTTCCTGCCCAGCTCGTTGGCGGCGTCGACGGTGCCTTCCTCGACCCGGAAGACCTCGCACTGGGGCAGGTCCAGGTCCGCGGCGATCTGCTCTCCCTGCCCCGGTCCGACGGCGACCGCGATCCGGCCCTCGGTGGCGATGCGCCGGTCGGCGAGCACGTCCCCGAGAGAGGAGACGGCGCCGCGGCGCACGTCGATCGCCACCGGGGAGGGCAGCATTCGAGCTAGTAGCGGCACGCGATCTCCCTGGCCTTGGCGAGGTCGTCGTGGTTGTCGACCTCCACCCAGTCGACCTTGCCGATGGGGGCGACGGAGATCTTCTCCCCGCGGTTGACGAGCTCCTGGTAGCCGTCCTCGTAGTACAGCTGGGGGTCGCGCTCCCAGGTGGCCTTGAGGGCGTCGGCGAGGCGGGCGTCGAGGGAGCCCTCGATGAGGGTCGCGCCGATGTACTCACCGGCGGCCGTCGCGGGGTCCATGAGCTTGGTGATGGTGCGCAGGTGGCCCTCCTCGTCGAGGGTCACCTTCATCTCCTCGTCGGCAAGGCTTTTCACGTCGTCCACCGCGAGGAGGAGTTCCGGACCCCGTGCGGCGAGTAGCGTCTTCTCGACACCGACCGGGTGCACGGTGTCGCCGTTGACCAGCAGGACGCCCTCGGAGAAGTACTCGCGCGCGGTCCACAGGGAGTAGGCGTTGTTCCACTCCTCGGCCTTGTCGTTGTAGCTGAGGGTGAGCCTGACCCCGTGGCGCTCCTCCAGCGCCTCCTTGCGGGCCTCCACCGCCTCCGCGCGGTATCCGACCACGACGACGACGTCGGTCAGGCCGACGGCGGCCAGGTTGCGCAGCGAGATGTCCATGATGGTCGTCTCACCGTCGACGGGCACCAGGGCCTTGGGCAGCGTGTCGGTGTAGGGGCGCAGGCGTCGACCCGCGCCTGCGGCGAGAACCATTCCGAGCATGCGGGCGTGTTCCTCCTTATTCGGGGAGGGTCTCTACGCCTCCCCGCTCGTTCCGGCGACAGGCTCGCCGCCGTTGCGGTGTTCGGTCCGGGATGCCCCGGCACTGAGCACCACTGCCGGGGACTGCGGTCCTGCCGGGTGTGCGCCCGTCCTCTCGGGGGCTGCGGACGACCGGGCTCACGGCGCCGGCGGCAGGACGTGCCGTCCTGTCGCTGCGGCGGGTGACCGCTGTCAAGCGTACGGAGAACAGGGGACGGGTGCGTCGGAGGCCGCTTCCGTGGCCACCGGGTCTTCCTGCTCGTTCGGGGGGCGGCACGGTCGGCACGAGTCTGTCGGGGCAGCCGCCGCAGGACGTCTCGGGACCAGTCCAGACAGTACCAGGGCGGCAACCGGTGCGAACAGGGTAATGCCTGGCAGCCCTCCCCCGCCCCGCGGCGGGACGGGGGAGGGCCGCCGGACCGCCCGCGGCGGCGGTCAGCGGCGGCTCCCCGCCGGGTGGACGAGCACGGCGGTGACGGCGAGGACGCATCCGGTGATGACCGCGGCGAAGGCCGCCCTGGGGTCCCACAGCGTGGCGGCGACCGCGATCACGAGGAACCGGACCGGTTGGGGGAAGGCCAGAACGCGGAGGGCGCCCTCCCGGTCCCGGCTCGAGAGGAGCGAGTCGCGCAGGGCCAGCGCCACCAGCGCCCCTGCCGCCCATCCCCACGAACCGGGGACCCCGGCCAGGGCCCCTCCCACGGCCAGGCCGAGGTAGACGACGTACTCCCGCAGCTGGGACAGCATCGCCACGAGCCACGGGGCGGGGACCCCGCGCCGGTGGGAGCGCATGCGCGCCCGGGCCACGTCGCAGAACAGGACCGCCCCGAGGAGGGCGGACCCGGCCAGGGCCCCGACCGGATCGGTCCGGGTGAAGCAGAGCGCGGCGCCGGCCGCCACCACGACGCCGAGGCGGGCCGCCCCCTCGGGAGTGGCGCGTCTGCGTTCCAGGGTCCGCGCGGTCGACCGCGCGGCGCCGGTGTCGGCCATGGGCGTGCCCTCTCAGGTTCCGGTGAGAGTCACCGTTTCCCACGGAGTGTGGTCGTTCAACCACTGACACGCCCCGGCCGGGGTCAGGCCGCCTGGCCGCCGTCCTTGCCCCCGGTCCCGTCCTTCTTGGCCTTCTTGGCCGCCTCGGCCTTCTTGCGCTTGGCGATCTCGGCCTTGGTGTCCTCGTTGTAGGCGGCCAGGGCCGCCTCGATGTCGGTGTCCAGGGCCAGGCCGCCGTCCCTGATGTAGAGGCCCCGGTCGCAGAACCTGCGCAGGTCGCCCTCGTTGTGGGAGACCAGCACCATCGTCCGCTGGTTGGCCAGCATCCGCTCGATGGCCTCGTAGCACTTGCGCTTGAACGCCTTGTCACCCACCGCGAGCACCTCGTCGACCAGCATGATCGGATGCTCCAGCTGGGAGATCAGGGCGAAGCCCAGGCGCACCTTCATACCGCTGGAGTAGTGCCGCACCGGGGTGTCGATGAACTTCGGCTGGATCTCGGCGAACTCGATGATCTCGTCGAAGCGCTCGTCGATCTGCTTCTCGGTCATGCCGTGCAGGGAGCCGACCAGGTACACGTTCTCCCGGCCGGTGAGGTTGTCGTTGAACCCCGCCCGCAGCTCCAGCAGAGGAGCCACCTTGCCCCGCACCTGCACCTCGCCCTCGTCGGGGAGGAGGACGCCGGCGATCAGCTTGAGGAGGGTCGACTTCCCGGTGCCGTTCTTGCCGACGATGCCGACGCACTCGCCCCGGGCGATCTCGAAGGACACGTCGCGCAGCGGCCAGAACTCGTCGCCCGCGGCGTTGGGGTCGCGCTTGGTCCCGTGGATGAACATCTCGCGCAGGCTGCGCTTGCGACGGCGGTTCACCGCGAACTTGACACCGAGCCCCTTGGCCTCGATGACCGGCCCGCTCCCGAGCTCGGCGCCGTAGTCGGTCTGCGCCATCACAACTCCTTCAAAACGGACATCTCCAGACGGCGGAACGTCCAGTATCCGATGACGAGCACCAGAAGCGAACCCACCACCGCGGAGGTCAACGCGATCGGGCCGGGTGTCAGCTCCTCGAAACCGGAGAACCACACGGCCCGGTGCATCTCGAAGATACCGAGCAGGGGGTTGATCTGGTAGGCGGTCTTGAGCCACTCGGGCACCTGGTCGGAGTCGAGCACCATGAGCGCCGGGTAGAGGATCGCCGATCCGTAGAACAGGATCCGGGAGGCGATGCGCACCAGGCGCTCCACGTCGCGCACCAGGACGTTGATCGAGGACAGCAGCAGGGTCAGGCCGAGGCCGATCACGAACTGCAGCACCACGGCCAGCGGCAGCCAGAGCAGCACGCCCTCCCACGACGGGCGGCCGCCGAGGAAGAACACGAAGAGCAGCAGCACCGGCCACGTGAGCAGGTACTCGACGAACTTCGTGCCCACCGTGGCGATCGGGAAGATCTCCCGGGGCACCTTCATCGTGGTGATCAGCTTGGAGTGCGTGATCATCGCGCGCGGCGCCTCGTTGAGGATCGCGCCGAAGGTCGTCCACGGCAGGATCCCGGCCACCAGGAAGAGGAGGAAGCCGCCCTGCGCCATCGCCTCGGCCGGCATGTCCCGGTCCGCGTTCAGGACGACCCCGAAGACGAAGAAGTAGACCAATGTCAGAGCCAGCGGCTCCAACATCGTCCACGCGTAGCCGAGTATGGACTGCTGGTACTTGACCTTCAGGTCGCGCCGGACCAGGAGGCCGACGACCTTCCGGTGCTCCCAGACGGCCAGCGCCCTTGACGCCACCGCCACCTCCAAGAATTGAGATTCTCGTCCGGTCCACGACGTGCCGGACAGGCGTGATTCGTACTCGCCTGCGCGCACGGACCGGCACACGCGGTCCGCCCCGTGCCCGGTCCCTGTACGACGGGGGGTGTGTCCGGGGACCCGGGGGATGTCATGGACCGCGCCCGGCTCCACGACCGAATCAGGGGAGATCTGTACCGGGCACGCCAAACAGGCGTCCATAGGTTACCGCTGTGACGGCCGGAGTGCGCCCACCGAGCTGCCGCACATCCGTATCCCGAATGTGACCTCCCGAACCCTGCCGGGCATCCGCTAGCCTCACGGCGGGGAAACCCGGGTCCGGGACGTGGGCATTGTCACGCGGTGCGCAGGGTCTGTCGCAGAAGAGTGAGTTCGCGCCCGGTTCGTTGCCCGCGGGGGTCTCCTGTATCGATTTCCCTTCGATTGGGAGGGTGGCCGTGAGAGCTGTGGAAGAGCAAGAGGTGAGGGCATGGGCCCGCGCGTGATCGCGGCGGTTCTGGCCGGAGGGGTCGGTGCCCGGATGGGCGCCTCCTTCCCCAAGCAGTTGCTGCCCCTGGAGGGCAGGCCGATCATCGAGCACACCGTCGCCGCGTTCGAGGCGTGCCCGGACGTGGACGAGGTCGTCGTCCTGATGGTGGCCGAGCACGTGGGCCGGGTCGAGGACATCGTCGCCGAGGCCGGGTTCACCAAGGTCAGCCGGGTGCTCCCCGGCGGGGCCACCCGCACCGACACCTCCTGCGCCGCGCTCGCCGCGATGGAGGGCGCCGCGGACACCGACATCGCCCTGCTCCACGACGCCGCCCGCCCGCTGGTGCGGCCCGCGACGATCAGCGCGTGCGTGTCGGCGCTGGCGGAGGCCAACGCGGTGGGGGTGGCGGTGCCCAGCTCCGACACCGTGGTTCGGGTCGCGCCGGGGCGCGGCGGCGAGGCGATCGCCGAGGTTCCGCCGCGCTCGCAGCTGCGCCGGATGCAGACGCCCCAGGGCTTTCGGCTGGGGACCGTGCGCCGGGCCTACGAACTGGCGACGGCCGACCCGGACCTGGTCGCCACCGACGACTGCGGCGTCGTCCTGCGCTACCTGCCGGAGGAGGAGGTCCGGATCGTGCCGGGTGAGGAGACGAACATCAAGGTGACGAACCCGGGAGACGTGGAACTCGCCGAGACGCTGCTGCGCCGGCTGCGGAACGCGTCCGTTCCGGACGGGGGTCGGGCATGAGCAGGGTCTTCTCCGCCACCGAGGTGATCGGGCACCGGGGCGCGGGCCGGGGCGTGGTGGACGGCGCCCGGGAGAACACCCCCGCGTCCTTCGCCGCCGCGGTGGCGTCCGGCGCGGACTGGGTCGAGATCGACGTGCGCCGCACCGCCGACGACGAGCTGGTGCTGTACCACAACGCCGCCCTGGACGACGGGCGCATGATCGTGGACCTCTCCGCCGAGGAGTGCCGCGCCGCCGGTCTGGCCGGCCTGGCGGAGGGGCTGGCGGCGATTCCGGCCGGAACGGGCCTCGACGTCGACGTGAAGACGGTGATGGAGGACGCGGTCGACGCCCCCTCGCGGCGGACCGTCTCCCTGCTGATGCCCCACCTCCGCCGCGAGGCGGCGCGGCGCCGGGTGTTCGTCTGCTCGTTCGACCCGGGGGTCCTGACGGCGGTCCGCGACGGCGCCCCGGAGGTGCCGACCGCGTGGATGCCCTTCGTCCGCAACCCCCTGGACCAGGCGGTGGCGGGGGCCGTCGGCCTCGGCTGCCCCGTGGTCGCGGTGGACGTGCGCTCCTTCGGCCTGACCGGGGACGGCTCCCTGCCCGGCCGCCGCCCGGTGGCGTACACCGTGGACCTGGCGCACCGGGCAGGCCTGGAGATGGCCGTGTGGTGCCCCGACCCGGCCGAGGCCGCCCTCCTAGCCGAGACCGGTGTGGACGCGGTCGTGGTCGACGACGTCCCCGGCACGGTCGCCGCCCTCGAAAGCAGCCCCACCCTCCAACCGTGAGGCCGCCCCCGAAGCACAGCCCCCAGCAGACCCACCCGAGCCCTCAAGGCGCCCGAACAAGGGAGCTGCGGCCGCAGGCCGTCCGTCGAGGGTGGTGGCGGGCGACGGGCGGGCTGAAGCGAAGCGGAAGCCCAAAGCAAGCACAGGGGCGCCGGCGGGGTTCTGCAGGAGCGGAGCGAAGCGCCGGTCACCCGCAAGCACACCCGCGCCCCAGGGGGTGTGCCGTGAGGGCGCCGGCGGGGTTCTGCAGGAGCGGAGCGAACATCCGAGGAACGAGGATGTGAGCGCAGCGACGAAGAACCCCGCCCCAAAGGCGCCCGAGCAGGGGCCGAAGCGAAGCGGAGGCCCCAAAGCAAGCACAGTGAGCGCAGCGACGAAGAACCGCGCCCGAAAGGCGCCCGAACAAGGGGGCTGCGGCCGAAGGCCGTCCGTTGAGGGTGGTGGCGGGCGACGGGCGGGACGAAGCGAAGCGGAGGCCCCAGGCAAACACAGCGGAGGCCCCAAAATAAACTAGGCCCTGGCGGCCTGGGCGGTACGGGAGTCCGAGCCGAGGCCGGGCGGGCTGGTGATGAAGCCCGCGCCCCATGACATGTGCATGATCGCCAGGGCCACCGGGATCAGCGGCAGGCTCGCGGCGGGCAGGCCTCGGCCCAGCGGCACCGAGGCGAGCACGATCAGGGCGGCGTAGGCGGCGGGCACGAGCCACAGCGGCCAGAGGAGGAAGCCCCCGAGCAGCCCGGCGACCACTCCGGCCAGGGCGATCGGCGGGGCGAGGTAGCGCAGGTTGATGGTGCCCTTGTGCTGGCGTGCGACCACCCGCCGCCAGCGACCGTAGTGGAAGTACTGCTTGGCGAGCAGGCGGACGTTGCGGCGGGGGCGGTAGGACACGCGCATGCGCGGCTGGAACCACACCGTTCCACCGGTCTGGCGGATGCGGTGGTTCATCTCCCAGTCCTGGGCCCGCAGGAAGGCCTCGTCGTAGCCGCCCACGCGCTCCAGCGCGGAGCGCCGGAAGACACCGAGGTAGACGGTGTCGGCGGGGCCGCCCTCGCCGCCGGTGTGGAAGCGGGCGTTGCCCACGCCGATCTTGGAGGTCATCGCGGCCGCGACGGCCTTCTCCCACGGGGTGGTGCCCTCGGCCGCCATGATGCCGCCGACGTTGTCGGCCCCGGTCTCGCGCAGGGTCTCCACCGCCACACGCAGGTAGTCGGACGGCATCATCGCGTGCCCGTCGATGCGGGCCACGATGTCGTGCGAGGAGGCCCCGATGGCGGCGTTGAGCCCTGCCGGGGTCTTGCCCGTGGGGTTGTCCACCACCTTGACCCTGGGGTCGGCGGCGGCCAGCGCGTCGGCGACCTCGCGGGTGCGGTCCGTCGAGGGCCCCACACCGAGCACGACCTCCAGGTCGCCGGGGTAGTCCTGGGCGAGGACGTGTTCCACCGCCGCGGCGAGGTGGCGCTCTTCGTTGAGTACGGGCATGACGACGGAGACTGGCGGCCAGGACACGGGCACTTCCCAAGATCAAGACGTGTCGGAACGACGGGGTACGCGGCCACAGCCGTACGGGGCGCATCGGCGTGCGACGGCGGGGTGTACGCGCGTCAACGGTACTGCACCCCCGGGCCCGGCCGAACGGGTCGGCCGGGCCCGGGTGGAAGGGCCTGTCGGTCTCAGGCGGTGCGTCGGATCGGACGGCCCTGGGCGTCCTTGAAGTTGCCGACGATGACCATGATCAAGTCGATCAGGGTCCAGATGCCGAGGGCACCGCAGGTCAGCAACATGAGGACGCCGGTGCCGATCTTGCCGACGTAGAAGCGGTGGACGCCGAAGCCTCCGACGAGGAAGGTGAGCAGGAGGGTGACGAGCCAGTCCTTGTCGGAGACCGGTTCCGTGGGGTAGTGCGCAGCCATGCGTGCAGCTCCGTGGAAGGGGACCGGGGAACGAAACACGAATTCCGTCTCCGTGTCCGGGGGAAGACAGGGGGTCGAGGAGAAATCCTCGCGTTCCCTGAAAGCCGTACGGCATCCTGTCGCCGCACGGCGGGAAATGAAATTACCAGAGTCCGGCCAGATGGACGCATCCGGGGAAAGCACATCTCCGGATACACCGGAAGGCCGAAAAGAAAGACAACACGCCGAGGTCCGACATCCTGCTCCCTTCGTGGGATCAGGTGACAACCTAGGGGTAAAGACACCGTGACCGGGGTGGGACGGGGACGATGAACGACGACAGCGGAGGACCGCAGCGACCTGGTGCGGACGCGTTCCGGCGCGAGCGCTCCCAGCCCCTGCCCCCCGAGGGGCGCCGGTCGCCGAGATCGGGTCGGATCACCGTGCCGAGCCGGGCCGTGCGGCGGCGCCGCACGGGTGTGGTGCTGATGGCGGCCCTGTCCGTCCTGGTCCTGCTGGCGTCGGGCACCTCGTGGGCGTTCACCGGCTGGATGTCGGGGGCACTGAACCGGTTCGACGTGTTCGGCGGCCTGACCGAGGGGGACCGCCCCGAGGCGACCGGCGGTCTGACCTTCCTGGTGATCGGCTCCGACAGCCGGGAGGACGAGAGCGGTGAACTCGGCGGCGGCGCCTCCGAGGGCCGCCGTTCCGACACCATGATGCTGGTGCGGCTCAACCACGAACGCGACCGCGTCACCGTCGTCGGCATTCCGCGCGACCTGTGGGTGGAGATCCCGGGCGAAGGCAGCAACAAGATCAATGCCGCCTACTCCTTCGGGGGCCCGCAGCTGGCCGTGCGGACCGTGGAATCCGTCACGGACGTGCGGATCGATCATTACGTGGAGGTGGACTTCGCCGGATTCGTGGACGTGGTCGACGCCCTGGGCGGAATCCGGGTCTGCCTGCCCGAACCCATCCACGACCCCAAGGCGAAGCTGGACATGGCGGCGGGCACCCACGAGGTGGACGGGACCGGCGCCCTGGCCTTCGCCCGCACCCGGGCCACGACACACGGCGACCTGGACCGCATCGACCGCCAGCAGCAGGTCCTGGCCGCGATGCTGGACCGGGCCCTCGACACCGAGACCCTGTCCGACCCCGCCAAGTTGACCGCGTTCCTGGAGAGCGCGCTGTCGTCGGTGACCGTGGACGACGGCCTGGACACCTCCGCCCTCAACGACCTCGCCTACCAGATGCGCGACCTGGACCTGTCCGCCGTCGCCTTCACGAAGGTCCCCATCGCCGACATGGACTACCGGACGCCGCACGGGGACGTGGCCCTGCTGTGGGACGAGCCCGCGGCCCGGGAGCTGTTCGCCGCGGTCCGCGCGGACCGGCCCGTCACCGAACCGGAGGAGGACTCCCCCGAGGTGCGCCCCCAGGACCTGAGCGTGCGGGTGTTCAACGCCACCGCGACCTCCGGTCTGGGCGCGCAGCTGGACGCGGCACTGGAGGAGGCCGGTTTCGGGGTGGCCGCCCCCGCGACCAACTGGGACGGCAGCGGCGTCGACATCACCCAGGTCAGGTACGGTCCCGAGGACGCGGAGGCGGCCGAGTACCTGTCCTCGCTCGTCCCCGGCTCCGAGGCCGTCGAGGACGCCACCCTGGCCGGTGAGCTGCAGATCGTGATCGGTGCCAACTACACGACGTTCGACTCTCCCGGGTCCGGGACCGCGGCGCCGGAGGGGGAGTCCTCCGGCGCTCCGGAGACCTCGACCGCCCGGGACAACATCTGCGGGTGAGATCCCCGCGAAGGAGGGTGCTTCCGTGCTCCGCCATCTGGCAGGCCTGCTCGCAGGTGTCGCCCTGGCCCCTGTGCTGTGGATTGCCGTCGCCTGGGCCTCGGGGTCCCTGCCCCGGCTCGTCGAGGGCGAGGTGTCCTTCGCCTCCGTGGCATCGGCCGCGGTGCTGTGCCTGGCGGGCTTCGCCGCCGCCTATGTGGCGGCGGCGAGGATCTCTCCCCTGGCCGCCGGGGCGTCGGGGGCGCTGCTCACCGCCCTGGCCCTGTGGCCGGCGGTGCACCCCGCGTCGATGGGGAGTGCGCTGTCCTGGCTCAACGACGAGAGCTCCCTGTACCCGGGCGGCCCCGGCACGGGTACGGCGCTGCTGCTGGGCGCACTGCTGCTGTTCTCCGCGGCGGTCCCGTCCCGCTGGCGGACGGCTGTCCCCGCCGCCCCCGCGGCGGCCCCCGAGGTCTTCGGCGTCCCCGAGGACACGGAGCCCCCGGCACCGGTGCCCGACACCGTTCCGCAACCGCCGGAGGTCCCGCCGACCGTGGTCGTGGACCCTTCCTCCGCGGGCGATCCGAACAAGACCACCACTCCCTTCGTGCGCGACGAGAGCGGTACTGTGTGGGCGCCGCTGAACCCGGACGCGGGAGGGGAGACACGCTGAGCCCCTCCGGTACGGAGTGTGCCCGGACGCGGCGGTAACCTGAGCGCCTGACTGTTCATGTCGTGTTCGGTCGTGCGCCACAAGGCGGCGCGTAAGGTGATGCTCCGCACCACCGGGTGCTTCTCTGGTGGCCAAAGCATGTCCGATTTCTGCCCTCAAGCGGCGTGGTGACCGGCTCCGGCGGGCATCATCAGCAGCACGAGGGCGGATGGAAGCGGGGAAGGACACAACCAGTGGTCGAAGCGGACCGTATGCGCGTCTCCGTCATCGGTACGGGGTACCTGGGCGCCACCACCGCGGCCTGTCTGGCCGAGATGGGCTTCGAGGTGCTCGGGCTCGACGTCGACAAGGCCAAGATCGACACGCTCCGCGCCGGCAGCGTGCCCTTCTACGAGCCCGGTCTCGACGAGCTCCTCGAACGGAACCTCCAGGCGGGCCGCCTCGGTTTCACGACCTCCTTCGCCGAGGCCGCCGCCTTCGCCGACCTGCACCTCATCTGTGTGGGCACGCCCCAGCAGGAGGGGTCCGGCGCCGCCGACCTGCGCTACGTCAACTCCGCGGTGGACCAGCTGGCCCCGCATCTGACCCGGCCGTCCGTGGTCGTGGGGCGCTCCACCGTCCCGGTGGGCACCGCCGCCACGCTGGCCGCGCGCCTGGCCGCGCTGGCACCTGTCGGCGAGGAGGCCGAACTGGGGTGGAGCCCGGAGTTCCTCCGTGAGGGCTTCGGGGTGGAGGACACCCTGCACCCGAACCGGATCGTCCTGGGCACCGACTCCCCGCGGGTCGAGAAGGCCGTGCGCTCCCTGTGGCAGCAGCAGATCGACGAGGGTGTCCCCTTCCTCCTCACCGACCTGCAGACGGCCGAGCTGGTCAAGGTGGCGGCCAACGCCTTCCTGGCCACCAAGATCTCCTTCATCAACGCGATGGCGGAGGTGTCGGAGGTCGCCGGCGCCGACGTCATCCAGCTGGCCGAGGCGCTCTCCTACGACGACCGGATCGGCGGCAAGTTCCTGGGTCCGGGTCTGGGCTTCGGCGGCGGCTGCCTGCCCAAGGACATCCGCGCGTTCATGGCCCGTGCGGACGAGCTGGGCGTGGAGCCCGCGCTGTCGTTCCTGCGCGAGGTGGACGCGATCAACCAGCGCCGCCGCGCACGCACCATCGACATCGCCCGCCAGCTGATCGGCGGCAACTTCGCGGGCAGCACGGTCGCCGTGCTGGGCGCGGCGTTCAAACCCAACTCCGACGACATCCGGGACTCGCCCGCGCTGGACGTGGCGGCCACGATCGCCTCGCTGGGCGCCCGCGTGACGGTGTACGACCCGCAGGCCCTGGAGCGGGCCCGGCAGGAGCACCCGGAGCTGAACTACGCGGACTCCATGCTCGCGGCCGCGGCCGGCGCCGACGTGGTCCTGCTGCTCACCGAGTGGCAGGAGTTCCGCGAGGCCAACCCGGAGGCCCTGGGCGAGGTCGTGGCGGACAAGCGGATCGTGGACGGGCGCAACGCGCTCGACCCGACCTTCTGGCGCTCGGCCGGCTGGACCTACCGGGCGCTGGGCCGGCAGTAGTCCCCTCTTCCGTGCCCCGGCACCGCAGTGCGGTGCCGGGGCCGTTCCGTCACTCGGAGGCCTCGGGGCGCAGCCCCCGCAGGGCCACCGCGGCCAGGAGGGCGACCACCGCCAGCACCGCCGCCCCGGTGAGGGCCGCGGTGGTGAGTCCGTCCGTGTAGGCGGTGAAGGCCGCTTCCAGCAGAGCGGCCGGGTCGGCCGCCCGCGGAGCCTCGGACAGGGCGCCCGCGACCGTCTCGGCCGCCGCCCCGTCCACCTGCGGCAGTGCCTCCCGCACCCCCGTGCGGTAGGCCGCGGCCGCGACCGTGCCCAGAACGGCGATGCCCAGCGCGGCACCGAACTCGCTGCTGGTCTCGGCGACCCCGGCCGCCGATCCGGCCCGCTCGGGCGGCGCCGCTGCCAGGACCAGCGTGTTGGCGAGGGTCGCCACGATGCCGATGCCGAAGGTCAGCAGGGTGTAGCCGCCGATGATCAGCGTGAGCGGGTCGTGCGGCTCCACCGTGCCCACCACCGCGAACCCGCCCGCGCCCACGAGCAGGCCCGCGGCCATGAGGAGCCCCGGGCGCACACGCGCGGAGAGCGTTCCGGCCAGGACCGCCCCCAGCACGGTGCCGGCCATGGTCGGCAGGGACCACAGTGCGGCCTGGAGCGGGCCGAGGCCGTGCACGGTCTGCAGGAAGGTCAGGGTCAGCAGGCCCAGCCCGGCGGTGGCGAAGGCCACCGCGGTGTTGCCGCCGACGGCCGCCGTGAACGCGGGCCGGCTGAAGAGCGTGATGTCCATCAGCGGGTGCGCGGCGCGGCGCTGCCGGAGGACGAAGAGCGCCAGCAGGAGGACACCTCCCGCGAGGGCGGCCAGGCCCCAGACGTCGGCGCCGTGCTCGGTGAAGCGCTTGAGCGCGTAGACCAGGCCGAGGACGCCGACGAGCGAGGCGGCCGCACCGGGCAGGTCGAATCCGGCGGCGCCGCTGCCCCGCGACTCGGGGACCAGGAACGGGGCCGCGGCCACCAGCAGGGCCATGAAGGGCAGGTTGACCAGGAAGACCGAGCCCCACGGGAAGAACTCCAGGAGTGCTCCGCCGAGGATCGGCCCGGCGACGGCACCGCCGGTGAAGGCCGTGGTCCAGGCGGCGACCGCGGTGCTGCGTCGGCGAGGGTCGGTGAACATGTCCCGGATGAGGGAGAGCGTGGAGGGGGCCAGCGTCGCTCCCGCCACCCCGAGCAGAGCGCGCCCGGCGATGAACAGTTCGGCGGTGGGGGCGAGGGACAGCAGTGCGGAGGCCGCTCCGAAGAGCAGGGCGCCGCCGAGGAGCAGCTTGCGGCGCCCGATGCGGTCGCCGAGCGCGCCCATGGTGACGAGGAGTCCGGCCAGGACGAAGCCGTAGATGTCCATCATCCAGAGCCATTGGGCGGAGGTGGGGGCGAGCGCCTCGGTGATGGCGGGCGCGGCGACGAAGAGGACCGAGAGGTCCATGGACACCAGGAGTGCGGGAATCAGCAGGAGGGCCAGTCCGACCCAGGTGCGGGCGGTGGCCCGGCTTTCGGAGGTCGCGGTCGACATGCCTTGATCGTACGTACGTCAAAATCTCGCGTCAATATGTACGTACGTACAAAATGCTAGGGTGGAGCCATGAGCCAACGCGAGGACCTCCTGGCCGGCGCCCGCAAGTGCCTGGTCGAGAAGGGCTACCACAAGACCACCGCGCGCGACATCGTCGCCGCCTCGGGCGCGCACCTGGCCTCCATCGGCTACCACTTCGGGTCCAAGGACAACCTCATGAACGCCGCCGTGCTGGAGGCGACCGGCGAGTGGGGCGACGTCTTCGAGAGGGCCGTGGTGGCCTCGCGCGCCGAGGCGCCCTCCAAGCGGCTGCGGGCCCTGCTCTCCTCGCTCTTCGAGACGCTCCCCGAGCAGCGTGACCTGCTGGTGGCCAGTGTCCAGGCCTACACCCAGGCCCAGTTCGACGCGACGGTCCGCGAGGCCCTGGCCGCGGGCATCGCCGAGGGGCGGCGGGAACTGGCCGCGCTCGTCCTCGACGTGCCCTCCGACGAGGTCGACAACGCGACGGCCGCGGGCACGGGATCGCTCCTGTACAACCTCATCACCGGATACGTCATCCAGTACCTCGTCGATCCCGGTGCTCTCCCGACCGTCGACCAGGCGATGGAGGGGCTGCACTCCCTCCTGCGGTCGGACGGCTGAGAGCACGGAACGGCCCCGGAGGCCCGCCGCGGGGCGGGTCCGGGGCCGAGAGCACCGGTCGGCCTACCTGCCGAAGCCCGTGGGGCGGTCGCCCGAGGCGGCCTCACGGCGCAGGCGCTCGCCCTTGGCGTGGGCCTGCTTCCTCAGGTCCTCCTGGAAGGCGGCCATGCGGTCGGCCAGCTCGGGGTCGTGCGCGGCCAGCATCCGCACCGCCAGCAGGCCCGCGTTGCGGGCCGCGCCCACCGCGACCGTCGCCACCGGGACACCGGCGGGCATCTGCACGATGGACAGGAGCGAGTCCATGCCGTCCAGGTACTTGAGCGGTACCGGAACGCCGATGACCGGGAGCGTGGTCACCGAGGCGAGCATGCCCGGCAGGTGGGCGGCGCCGCCCGCGCCGGCGATGACCGCCTTCAGGCCCCGCCCGGCGGCCTCGGCACCGTAGGAGATCATCTCGTGCGGCATCCGGTGCGCGGACACCACATCGGCCTCGAAGGGAACGTCGAACTCGCGCAGCGCCTCGGCCGCCTCGCGCATCACCGGCCAGTCGGAGTCCGATCCCATCACGATGCCCACGGCCGGGGCCTGGCTGTTGCTCACTGGTCGTCTCCTCGCAGGTGGTCGGCGGCGGCGCGGGCGCGCCGCAGCAGGTCGCGGTGGTCCTCACCCGTCACCGTGACGTGTCCGATCTTGCGGCCGGGGCGCACCTCCTTGCCGTAGAAGTGCACCTTGACCTCGGGGTCCTGGGCCATGACGTGCAGGTAGCGGCGGTAGACCTCGGGGTCCTCGCCGCCCAGCAGGTTGGCCATGACGGTGAAGGGCGCGTTGGTGCGCGGCGAGCCCAGGGGCAGGTTCAGCACCGCGCGCAGGTGCTGCTCGAACTGGGAGGTGCGGGCGCCTTCGATGGTCCAGTGACCGGAGTTGTGCGGGCGCATGGCCAGCTCGTTGACGACCACGCCGTCCTCGGTCTCGAACAGCTCCACGGCCAGCATCCCGGTGACGTCCAGTGCCCGGGCGATCTCGATGGCCAGCTGCTGGGCACGAAGCGCCTTGTCCTCGGACAGCCCGGGTGCGGGGGCGATCACCTCGTGGCAGACGCCGCCCCGCTGGACGGTCTCCACCACCGGGTAGACGGCGACCTGCCCGTGCGGGGAGCGCGCCACCTGGACCGCGAGCTCCCGGCGGAAGGCCACCTTCTCCTCCACCAGGAGGGGAACGCCCTCGGCAGCGGCGCGTTCGACGACCGCGCGGGCCTCGGACCCGTCCCCGACGACCCACACGCCCTTGCCGTCGTAACCGCCGCGGGAGGCCTTGATGACGACCGGCCAACCGGTCTCCCGTGCGAACTCCTCGACGTGTCCCGGCTCGGAGACGGCCCGCCAGCGCGGAGCGGGCGCGTCCAGTTCCGCCAGGCGGGTGCGCATGCTCAGCTTGTCCTGGGCGAAGCGCAGAGGGGCGCGGCCCGGGCGCAGGAGGCCCCCCGCCTCCTCCACCGCGCGCAGGACGTCCTCGGGCACGTGCTCGTGGTCGAAGGTGACCACGTCCTGGGCCTTGGTGAAGGCCAGGACGTCCTCGAGCCCGCGGTCGTCGCCCAGGGTGACACTGCCGCAGACCAGTGCGGCGCTGTCGGCCGGGTCGGCGGCCAGCACCGAGAAGTCCACCCCGAGGGCGATGGCGGCCTGGTGGGTCATCCGGGAGAGCTGCCCGCCTCCCACCATTCCCACGCGGGGGACAGTGCGGTTACGCTCGCTCACAGTTCCTCAACTCACATGCTCGACAACCGCGGTGAGGGGCGGCTCCCGCACACCACGGGCGACCGGAGCGGCCCGGAGCCGGCGGCCGGGGCCTCGCCTCCGGTCAGAGTCTAGGGTGTGTCCGGTGGACGCCGCCCGTCACGAGCGGTGTGCCGGTGCGTTTCTCCCGGGGCGGGAGGGGACGTGGCGGTTCCCCGGCGGCCGGCCCGGACGCGCTGGGGAACGTGCCGGGGCGCCGCACCTCGGGGCGGCCGTCCGCCGGACACGCCCTGGTGACCGGTTCTCCGGCGCCGCCCCCCGCACCGACTGGAGGCAGAACATGCGCGCGTTCCTCTCCCGGCACCCACGGGCGGCCGGGCTCGCCGCGGAGGTGGGCAGGTTCGGCTCCGTCGGCGCCCTCGCCTACGTCGTGCAGATCGCCTCGACCAACCTGCTGTGGGGCGTGGTCGGCATGGGCCCGCTGGCAGGCCAGGTGCTGGGCACGCTGCTGTCGATCGCGGTGGCCTTCACGGGCAACCGGTTCTGGACGTTCCGGGACCGGGCCCGGACCGGCTACGGGCGCGAGACGCTGCTGTTCCTGGCGATGAACGGCGTGGGGATGCTCATCCAGCTGGCGTGCCAGGGGTTCTCGGTGTACGTGCTGGGCCTGGACGGCCCCCTGGCCCAGAACATCGCGGGCAACGTGGTGGGTGTGGGGCTGGGTACGCTGTTCCGCTTCTTCTCCTACCGCACCTGGGTGTTTCCCCGGTCCCGGCCCCCGGGGACGCCGTCGGACGGGGCCGCCGAGGGCGCCGGGACCCACACTCCTTGAGCACCTCAGGAGCGGGCGCTGACGCGGCGCACGTTCCGGCGCCGGGCAGCCCACAGCACCGCGATCGCGTACAGGGCGGTCTGGGCGAAGGTCAGGAGGAGGACCAGAGGCGTGCCCGAGCCGAGCGGCAGGCCCGCGCCGACGACGGCGCCGGTGCCGATCTCCGCGGTCCTGCCCTCGAAGGCGCAGAGCGTGAACTGGATCAGGCCGGCGACCATGTGCAGGCCGATGGCGGCCTCCAGCCCCCCGGTGTACCAGGTGAGCCAGGACATTGCCAGGCCGAACACCGCCAGCGAGGCGGTGGTCCACAGGTCCCCGGGGTGGGTGGCCGCGTAGACCGCGGCGAACAGGACACCGCTGGCCGTGACGGCCGTGAAGGGCGACCGCAGGACACGGGCGGCCGCGCCGTCGCCGCCGGGTTCCCCCGGCCGCGGGCCGAGCGCCCCGACCATCTGCATGAACAGGCCGCGCGTGGTGATCTCCTCGGCCGCCGTCTGGAACGGCACCAGCAGGAGGACGACCGCCATGACCGCGGCGAAGACCACCTTTCCCCCGGCGTCCTCGTTGGGCACCAGTTCGGGCCGGAGCAGTTCGGCCAGCAGCAGGAAGGCCGCCGCGCACACGGCCGCGGGAGGAATCGCCAGGGCGGTGCACAGACCCAGCCAGCGCCATCGCACACGCCCCTCGACCGACAGCAGCGTCCCGGTCCGGCGCCACTGCACCACGCGCACGAGGAACAGCACGATGGGGGCCAGCAGCGCCACGCTGAGCAGGCCGAAGGCGAGCTGGCCGATCTCGCTGAGGGGTGAGTCCGAGATCAGGCTGTTGCCGCCCAGCACGGAGACCAGCGTGGTGGCGAGGGCGATGCCGACCCCCAGGAAGAACAGCAGGACGGCGAACGCCAGCAGGGTCAGGGGCAGGGTCCACCAGCGGTAGTGCCGGGTGCGACCGAGCCTGTGATAGAACTCACCCCCGGGAATCTCCGCGGGGGTGAACTGGCTGGTCCGCACGGGCCTCGGCGGCGGCCAGGCCCACACGCCCCGATCGGCCTCCGAACGCCCGCCTGGGGACGCCTCGCTCCCCCCTCCCGGCGGGTCCGCCCACGTCTGCTCCTGAGCATG
Organism: Nocardiopsis algeriensis; assembly: GCF_014203695.1. Lineage (GTDB taxonomy): Bacteria > Actinomycetota > Actinomycetes > Streptosporangiales > Streptosporangiaceae > Nocardiopsis > Nocardiopsis algeriensis. The sequence continues at coordinate 386,781 of NZ_JACHJO010000002.1, forward strand.
CTCCGTCCGTCCCTCCGGCCCCTTCGGGGCGGAGGGCCAGGAGGAACCAGGCGGTCGCGACGCATTTCCCATCGTGGGCCGAGACTACTATCCGGCCATGTATCGCCGACGTTAAGGCCGCGTCTCCATCAGGTGGTTACCCTCCGGAACGGTCCTTTGCTCCACTTTTCCACCCTTGTATCCCTTGACGGGAGCCGGTGACCGGAATAGGGAGGCGCCCTTCCCGGTTGGAACAGGTGGGCCGGTGAGAGACACCACTGGCCAGGTTCTGTCCCCGCTGACCTACGATTGGCTACATGTCCTCCACACCAACCACCGAGCAGGTGCAGAAAGCCCTGTCGACGGTGCACGACCCGGAGATCCGCCGTCCCATCACCGACCTCGGAATGGTCAAGAGCGTCGACATCGCCGACGACGGTTCCGTCCGAGTCGGCATCTACCTCACGGTGGCGGGCTGTCCGATGCGCGGGCGCATCGAGAAGGACGTGACCGAGGCGGTGACCAAGGTCGCCGGGGTCACCTCCGCCAGCGTCGAACTCGACGTGATGAGCGATGAGCAGCGCAAGGAGCTCCAGACCAAGCTGCGGGGCGGCCAGGCGGAGAAGGAGATCCCCTTCGCCAAGCCCAACTCCCTCACCAAGGTCTTCGCCGTCGCCTCCGGCAAGGGCGGCGTCGGCAAGTCGTCCGTCACCGTGAACCTGGCCGCGGCCCTGGCCGCCCAGGGCCACAAGGTCGGTGTCGTCGACGCCGACATCTACGGGCACTCGGTGCCCCGCATGCTGGGGGCCTCGGACTTCCCGACCAAGGTCGAGGACATGATCCTCCCGCCGACCGCGCACGACATCAAGGTCATCTCGGTCGGCATGTTCACCCAGGGGAACCAGCCGGTGGTCTGGCGCGGTCCGATGCTGCACCGGGCTCTCCAGCAGTTCCTGTCGGACGTGTACTGGGGAGACCTGGATGTCCTCCTGATGGACCTGCCCCCGGGCACCGGTGACATCGCCATCTCCGTCGCCCAGCTCCTGCCGGGCGCCGAGCTGATCGTGGTGACCACCCCGCAGCAGGCCGCCGCCGAGGTCGCCGAGCGCGCGGGCGCCATCACCGCCCAGACCCACCAGCGCGTGGCGGGCGTCATCGAGAACATGTCGTACTACACGCCTCCGGGCAGCGACGAGAAGGTGCACCTGTTCGGCGAGGGCGGTGGCCAGACGGTCGCCGACGCCCTCACCAAGACGCTGGGCGCCCAGATCCCGCTGCTGGGCCAGGTTCCGCTGGACACCCGCCTGCGCGAGGGCGGGGACGAGGGCAAGCCCCTGGTCCTGACCGACCCCGAGGCGGAGGCCTCCAAGGTGATCTCCTCGATCGCCGAGAACCTGGTGGGCCGCCCGCGCGGGCTCGCGGGGATGCAGCTGGGCATCTCCCCCACCAAACGCTAGGCACCCCGTACGGAACGCGGCCCCGGCATCTCGCCGGGGCCGCTTCGTATGTGCCGCTCCCGTGCGTCAGTCGCTCGTGGAGCCGAGGACGATACTGGTCTCCCGGGGCTCGCCGTCGCGCTCGTAGCGAAGGCCGACCTCGTCGCCCGGCATGCGGTCGCGCAGCATCGCGAGAAACTCCTGGCCCGAGTGCACCCGGTTGCCGGCGAAGGAGACGATGACGTCTCCCGAGCGCAGGCCCGCCTCGTCGGCGGGGCCGCCCGGCTCGACGGCACCCGTTCCCTCGGCCACGACCGCGCCCGCGATGGGGCTGTCGAGGTCGATGTCGGCGCCGATGTCGGCATAGGTGGTCTCACCGTTCTCGATGAGCCGGCGGACCACGCGTTCGGCCTCGACCGAGGGGATGGCGAAACCGAGGCCGATGTTGCCCGCGGCCTCTCCCATGTAGCCCATGGTGACGATCATCGAGTTGACCCCGATGACCCTTCCCTGCGTGTCCACGAGAGGGCCGCCGGAGTTGCCGGGGTTGATCGCCGCGTCGGTCTGGAGCGCGTAGAAGCGGCTGGCGTCGGGGCCCTCGCCCGAGGTCACCGGCCGGTTGACCGCGCTGATGATGCCCTGGGTGACGGTCCCCGTGTAGCCGAGCGGGGCGCCGATGGCGATCACCTCGTCACCGACGACGACCTGTTCGGAGTCGCCGAACTGCAGGGGTTCGACCTCGACCGGTTCGTCGAGCGACAGGACCGCGAGGTCGGAGCTGGGGTCCGCACCCACGACCTCGGCGGTGGAGAGGTTGCCGTCGCTGTACTCGACGAGGATGCCGTCGGCCTCCAGCTCGCTGGAGACGTGGTCGTTGGTGACGACGTAGTTCCCGTCGATGACGAACCCCGACCCGCTGGTGAGGACCGTGCGGCCCGCGCTGCTGATGGAGACCACGCTGGGACCGACCCGCTGGGCCACGCCCGCGATGGTGTCGGGGTCGCGCGGAGGTGCCTCGGGAGGAGGTTCGTTGTTGGCCGGGCCCTCCTGCTCGGGCACGACCTCCTGCCGGGCCGGGCCGGTGGCGAGTACGCCCACGGCCCCGCCCGCGACGCCCGCGACGAGGGCCGCGGCGAGCATGCAGGCGAGCGCCGCCCACAGGGGGATCCTCCGCCCGCCCGGCCGGGCCGGGGCCGGCTGTCCGATCGGAGGAGGAGGCCCGTCCGGCGGGGCGCCGCCGAAGCGGCCGGCGTTCTGCTCGCGGGGCGGCCCCGGGGGCCGCGGCTCGCCCCCCGGATGCGGAGCGGTCAGGGCCGGACCCTGGGGCCCCTGACGCGGCGGGCCCTGCGCGGCGCGGCCCTGGGTCGGTCCGGGGGCAAGGGGCGAGCCGCCGGGGGCGGTGCCCGGAGGCCTGTGCTGTTCGGCGGAGGCGGGGCCGGTCGGCTGCGGTGCCCCACCGGATCCGGGGGGTGGACCTCCGGTCGGCGGGATCGGCCGCTCGGGTCCGCCGGGGCCGCCGTGTTCCTCACTCAAGACCTGCTCCGTATGTCGCTGTGGCGTGTCGGCCGGGCCCGGTCCCGCCGGCCTACAGGAAGCCGAGCCGGGCCATGCCCCGCCGCACCCGGGACCAGAACCCGGAGTCCTCCGGGCCGGGGAGGGCCGTCACCGCGGACGAGGCCAGACCCGCGGGGGCGTCCGCCAGCACCGTGAAGACGAATCCGTCCGCCTGCCACACGCTGTGGTACCGGCCCGTGTCGCCACCGGGGATCGTGTCGTGCTGTGGTGTGACGCCGCTTCCCCCCGTCCCGGTTCCGAGGTATCCGTTCCGGAGCACAGCGGGGCTTCCCGTGTCCAGTCTCCCACGCTGGATGAAAACGGACACCTGGGAGAGCCCGTCGGAGTAGACCGCGTGGATGACGCGCTGGTCCCCGTAACTGGTGCTGCGGGCGTCGACCAGGCACAGGTTCCAGGCGAGGCGTTCGGGAAGGACCCATCCCTGTTCGCGCAGCTCCTCCCGTTCCCCGCCGGTGAGGACGTCACCCCAGGGCTCGTCCCCGGAGGCGTGGTCGGGCCAGTGCTCGTCGCCCATCTCCAGGCCGGTCGTGCGAAAGCCCAGGACGCGCTCGCCCCGCTCGCCGTACACGGAGCTGCCGAGCAGTACGCCGGTGCCGGCGTCCACCCAGAACCGGCCCGCGGCCGTGCCGTCGGCGCGCAGGGCCTCCACCAGGTGGGCGTTCCGCCCGCCCAGCTCGTCCCTGCCCGCGTCGCGGACGGCGTAGACGTCCTCCAAGGTGCTCAGCAGGCTGTCGTCGAGCGCCTGGAGAGAGGAGTCGCGGACGACCAGGGCGTCCTCCGCGCCTTCGAGGGGCAGGAGGGCGATGCCGTCACCGGGGCGGTTGACCACACGCACCAGGAGGTCGCTCTCCCCGTCCTCCCCGGTCACCTCGCGGACGGCGCTGTAGGCGACCTCGTCCGCCGCCTCCGCGGCGCGGCGCAGCACGGGCATCCCGTCGTCGGGGCCCTCGGCGGGTACGTCCCCGGCGTCGGGAGAGACCGCTCCCGCCAGAAGGAGGACGCACAGCAGTGCCAGGGCCTGGAGAGGAGCCGGCGCGGTACGCGCGGAGGGGTTCCCCGCCCTCACCGCTCAGCCGGTGCGGGACCGGCCTCGTCCGCACCGCCGACCTCGTCCGCACCGGTCCCGGCCACCGTGAAGTGGCGGCTGGTGACGGCGTGCTCGAGGGCGAAGTCGGCCAGGCGCGGTTCCACCACGGGGGCCTCCTCGGTGCTGCCCCCGGCCACGAAGGCGCTGCCGAGCAGCGCGGTGGCCACGGCGATCCCCGCGACGGCGTAGCGGCCGCCCGGGAAACCGGGGAAGAGGTGGGGGAACCGGTCCGTGCGGCGCCGGGAGGACCGCCCCGGGGCGGAGGTCCGCCCGCCGGCGTCCGGTGCCGGATCCACCGCCGGCACCTCGCCGGGAAAGCCTCCGAGCGGGCGTGAGGAACCCAGGGGCGCGCTGGAGCCGAAGCTCCCGGGCGGTGGCCCCGGAGGGCCTCCGAAGGGCCCTCCGCCGACGCCGGGGTCCCGGGAGAGGCCGGCCAGCCTGCCCATGAAGTCGTGGTCGGGTTCGGGCTCGCACAGGCCGTGGAGCCGTCTCTTGAGACGGCGCAGCATGTCCGCCTCGAACCGGCAGCTCTCGCACTTGGCGAGGTGGATGAGGGCGGTCTCGTGCTCGTCGGGCCCGAGTTCTCCGTCGACCAGCGCGGAGAGCCGTTCCCCCAGGTGGTCCCTACTCACTCCGCCTCCCCGTTGGTCGCGTTCGCGCCGTCCTTCTGCCGCTGGGCCGCAGCCAGGCTCCGCCTGTGTTCCAGGGCCCGGCGCAGCTGGGCGCGGCCCCGGTGGATGCGGCTGCGGACGGTGCCGAGCTTGACGCCGAGCGTTGCGGCGATCTCCTCGTAGGAGAGCCCCTCGATGTCGCAGAGGACCACGGGGGCGCGGAACTCGGCGGGCAGGGCGTCCAGGGCGGCCTGGATGTCGGCGTCGAAGTGCCGGTCGTCGTAGCGCTGGGCGGGCGAGGGTTCGCGGCCCTCCAGGCGCTCGTCGGCGTTCTCGGCCAGGCCCTCGAAGCGGATCCGGGCCTTGCGCCGGGCCGTGTCGAGGAAGAGGTTGGTGGTGATGCGGTGCAGCCAGCCCTCGAAGGTACCGGGGGTGTAGTTGGCCAGGGAGCGGAACACCCGGATGAAGACCTCCTGGGTGAGGTCCTCGGCGTCGTGCCTGTTGCCGGTGAGCCGGTAGGCGAGCCGGTACACCCGAGGGGAGTGGGTGCGGACGACCTCGTCCCAGCTCGGCGGTTCCCATGCCTCGAATTCGACGGCTGAGCCGGATTCTGGCACCGCTTCTCCCTTCCTTCCGTCGATGCGCCGACCAGTCCCGGGGGGAGTACTGCTTCGTGGCGATCAACGTACGTTCATCCGGGTTCAACGCCGCAGGGCGCCCGTTAAGTTCCGTTTCCCCGCTCGGAGTTGGTACCGGATCGCGTTAGGCTTCTGGCGGGGCAGCGACCATCCTTCCACGTTGGGTGACCATCTGCTGGTCAGCCCGGCCCCGAACGCGTCGACAGCAGCGGGAGGCCGTCATCGCCGGCACTGGAGAGACAGCGGCCCGACCCACCTGGGCCGGGGCGGAGCAGAGCAGGTTCGAGCAGGAGGCCCTCGCCGACGGCCCCCTCGCCGATGCCTACGACGCGGGCAACCGGTCCACGGCACCGCCGGTGGCGCCGGCCGCGGGTGCGGCGCTGCGCTTCCTCGCGGCCTCGACCGGGGCGCGCTCCGTGGTGGAGATCGGCACGGGGTGCGGCGCCTCGGGACTGTGGCTGCTGCGCGGCATGGCCCGTGACGGGATCCTCACGACGGTCGACGCCGACGCCGCCCACGTGGACCGGGCGCGCTCGGTGTTCACCCGCGCGGGCTTCGGGGTCGGCCGTGCCCGGCTGATCTGCGGGACGGCCCAGGAGGTGCTCCCCCGGTTGGCCGACGGCGGTTACGACATGGTGTTCGTCGACGCCGATCCGGTGTCCTACCCCGACTTCCTCGCCGAGGCGATGCGGCTGCTGCGCCCGGGGGGCATGGTGGTCCTGCACGGCATCCTGGCCGGCCCCGCCGGTCCGGACGGACCCCTGCGCGTGCCCGATCCCGCCGAGGCGGCGGTGCACGGCACGGTCCGCGCGGTGCGCGAGCAGGAGGACCTGGTCCCTCTCCTGCTCCCCCTCGGCGAGGGGCTCCTGGCCGCCATCCGCCCCTGAGACGCCCTCCCGGGGCGGCGGACCCCTGTGACCGCCGCCCCGCGGTCCGGCCCTACAGCCCCGAGAGCCAGCGCAGGAGGGTCCGGGTGGCGAAGGCGGTCCCGCCCTTGCTCAGGATCCCGTCCTCACGCGTCGAGCGGCCGGGGCCCGCGATGTCGAGGTGGGCCCACGGCAGGCCGCCGGTGAACTCGCGCAGGAAGAGCGCGGCGTCCGTGGCGCCCGCCGGCCCGAACTCCCCGCGGGTACCGATGTTGGCCAGGTCCGCGACCCTGGACCGGAGGGTCTCGGTGTAGGCCTCGACCAGGGGCATCCGCCACAGCGGCTCCCCCGCCTCCTCGGAGGCCGCCAGGATCTGGGACGCGAGGTCGTCGTCGGTGCTGAAGAGCGCGCCGGTGCCGCTGCCCAGCGCCACCCTGGCGGCGCCGGTGAGGGTGGCGACGTCCACCAGGAGGTCGGGCTCCAGCCGGTCGACGGCATAGCCCAGGGCGTCGGCGAGGACCAGCCGCCCCTCGGCGTCGGTGTTGAGCACCTCGACGGTGGTGCCCGAGTAGGTGGTGAGGACGTCCCCGACCCGGGTGGCGTCACCGGAGAAGGCGTTCTCGGCCAGGGCGAGCAGGCCGGTCACGCGCACGGGGGCGGACACGGCCGACAGGGCGGACAGCACGGCGAGGACGATCGCCGCTCCGCTCATGTCGGTCTTCATCAGCGCCATGTTGTCGGTGGGCTTGAGCGAGAGGCCGCCGGTGTCGAACGTGATGCCCTTGCCGACGAGCACGACGTGCCGGTCGGCGTTCTCGGGGACATACGAGAGCTGAACCAGGCGCGGAGGCCTCGGAGAGCCCTGGCCGACGCCGAGGATCGCGCCGAAGCCGCCCTCCTCCAGCTCCTTCTCGTCCCAGACCCGCACCTCCAGGCCGCCGCGTGCGGCCGCCTCGCGGGCGCGCTCCGCCATCCAGGCGGGGTCCTTCTCCTGGGAGGGCGTGTTGATGAGGTCGCGGGCCAGAGCGGCGGCAGCGGCCAGGTCGCCGCCCCGGCGCAGGGCCGCCTCCGACCCCTGCGCCCCGACCGCCTCGACCACGGGGGCCGGGCGCTGGTCGGCGGGCCTTTCCTGGCTCTTCATGTCGAAGGTGTAGGAGGCGAGCAGCACGCCCTCGGCGAAGGCCGTGGCGGCGGCGTCGCCGGCGCCGGTCCAGGCGAAGGCGACGCGCTCCCGGCCGCGTGCAGACCGGGCCAGTGTCGCCCCGGCCTTCCGGAGGTCGTCGGGCGAGCCCGAACCGACCCCCAGAAGTGCCAGTCTGGCCAGGCCCTGCTCCCGTGCCACCGGGAACTGGGCCCACTCCCCGGCCTTGCCGGTGAGCGAGTAGTGCGTGAACAGGTCTGCGAGCGGCGCCGGGAGGAGCCGTCCGAGTCCGCCCTCGCCCACCCCCTCGACCGCTGACGGTCCGCCGTCCCCCGTGGTGACGGGGAGGACCAGAAGGTCCGCGGAGGAGTCGGTGAGGGTTCCGGTGACGGGGTGGATCTCCGTGGCGAATGGCACAGGCCGCTCACAATCGTTCACTCGTTGTCGAGACTTCTGCCTCGGGGGGTGTCAGGGCCCTGCGGCCCAGGTGGGGAAGGTAGTTCTCCGGCCCTAGCCGATGACACCCTGAAGCGCGTCCCGGAGCTCGGCGGCCTCGCTCGGTGTCAGTTCGACGACCAGGCGGCCACCTCCCTCCAGCGGAACACGCATGATGATGCCGCGACCCTCCTTGGTGACCTCCAAAGGCCCGTCGCTGGTCCTCGGCTTCATCGCCGCCATGCCATTCCCCTTTCTCGTTTTCCTCGCGGTGGCCGGGCCACAGCACCGGCGCCGATCCGAGTGCCGTCTCGGCTCCGGAGCCGTGGGCCGGTTCCGTGTGACTCGCGTCCGTGTGACTTAAGGGACGGGAATCGCTCTTCGACCATTATCTCGGAGGTTCGCCCCCGTGTGTGCGCCAGGCAACAGCCACAGGGACCGCACACACGCACCAACGAGGAATCGTCAATCCCTGATGATATATCGGGACTGGCCGAAACCCCGTGGAGAGCCGGGGCCGCGCGGCCCCGGCCTCCTCAGAGCAGGGGCCCGGTGGAGACCATCCGGGTCCCCTCGCGCGTGACCGAGGACCACTCCGCCTCGAGGCCCTTGCCCTCGGAGGCGGGCCACACCGTCAGTTCCGACTCGTCGACGCAGCGCTCCTCGGGATCCGCCGTCTCGGTGTAGGTGTAGACGCGCCGGTCGTTGTCCGCGGCGGTCAGCGCGAGCGTGCCGGAGCAGTTGAAGGTCGTCCACGCGGTGCTGCCGCGCTCGGCGCCCTCCTCGATCCGTACCTCCGCGTGCCAGTCGGCGACGTGGTTGCCCTCGGTGTCGGTCTGGACCATCTCACCGGACCAGGACCCGACGAAAACCTCTGCCCCGACGGTGACCGCCGGGGCCTCCTCCTCGCTGTCACCGGACAGTGCCCACACCGCGGCGGCACCTCCGGCGACCAGTAGCACGGCCAGCCCGGCCGCGATCCCCGCGCCGATCTGACGGCGGCGCCTGGCATTGGTGCGAACCGTCCTGGGCGGCGGCCACAGGGACAGCTGCCGCACGGGAACGATGGGGGTCGTCCCGGTCCCGGGCCGATCATCCCCGCCGTCGGTTCCCGACTCGAGTTCGGCTGCTGCTTCCATCCTCGTCATCCTTACAGGGCTGCACCCGTCCCAGGGGGCGGAACGGGGGGTACGAAAGTACAGCGACCGAGAATAGAACACATAATCGCCACAGATCCGGCAAAAAAGTGCACCCTGGATGTGATGCACGACATAGGAGCGCCGAATCAGCTCCTCGTGTCGCCGTCGCCGCCTTCCGCGGTCACGGGAGCCTCCTCCGCCCCGGACGTCTCGGGGGCGTAGGCGTCGTCGGGCAGCGGGGGCGCGGGAACCGCCTCGTCGGGGTCGCCGGGCAGGTCGGAGCCCGGAACGGGACCGCTGCCCCGGGGCACGTAGGAGGGGTCGAGGCGGGAGAGGCGCCACTCCAGGTCCTCGATCCGGGACTCCCGGTCCCGCAGCGTGGCGGTCAGTCGGAACAGCAGCTCGTCCACGGCGCGCACGTGGTAGCCCCACATCGCCAGGGGGAGGACGAGCCGACCCAGTTCCACCGCCTTCACCGGGCGGTCGTCGGGCAGTTCCAGCGGGGGGTAGTCGGCCTCGTACCGGGCGAGCCGGCCGCCCTTGCCGAGCACGACGTACACGACGCCGACGAGCACGGCCAGGGCAGCCAGCGCGACCAGGATCATGATGAGTTCGGGCACGGGACCGATCGTGCCACAATCCGGACGCCTTGCGGGAGCGGTCCCGCCGGCCTCCTACTGCTCGGGTCCGGCGCCCTCGCCGCTCCCGTTCTCCCGATGTGCGATGTCGAGGTGCGCCTTCTTGATGATCTCGACGACCTCGTCGGGGTCGTCGGTCATCCGGAGCAGGTCCATGTCACCGGGCTTGATCAGCCCGTTCTCCAGCAGGCTCTCCCGGGCCCACTTCTCCAGACCGCCCCAGAACTCCGTGCCGACGAGCACGACGGGGAACCGGGTGACCTTGTCGGTCTGTACGAGCGTGGCCGCCTCGAACAGCTCGTCCAGGGTCCCGAAACCGCCCGGGAGCACCACGAAGGCCTGCGAGTACTTCACGAACATCAGCTTGCGGACGAAGAAGTAGCGGAAGGTCACCCCCATGTCGATGTAGGGGTTGAGGTTCTGTTCGAAGGGGAGCTCGATGCCGAGCCCGACGGACAGGCCTCCCGCCTCCTGCGCGCCCTTGTTGGCGGCCTCCATCATGCCGGGGCCGCCACCGGTGACCGTCGCGTACCCGGCCTCCGCGATCTTGCGGCCGACCTGGACCCCCAGCTCGTAGTAGGGGGTTCCCGGCTGGATCCGGGCCGATCCGAAGACGCTGACCGCGGAGGGCATCTCGGACAGCAGACCGAACCCCTCGACGACCTCCGACTGGATGCGCAGCACCCGCCAGGGATCGGTGTGCACCCAGTCGGACGGCCCGCGCCGGTCCAGCAGCCTCTGGTCCGTGGTGGTGCGGGGGATGGAGTCGCCCCGGTAGGTGAGGGGACCGGCCGACCTCGTCTGCTTGTGCTTGGCTTCTTCCGTCATGCAGTAAAGCTATCCACGCAGGTGCGACCCACACCTGAATCCCATGTGGCACACCGGTGACAGAAAGCTCCCCTCGGGCCCCTGCCCCGAGGGGAGCGGCGGGGGCTGTCCCGGGTTCCCGGCCCCCGATCGGCGGGAAACCGAGCCCAAAATGCCCGAATAGATAATTGATGCCAGATAAGTCGAAAAAGTCTTTCCACCGCCGTGACCTGCGCGGACACCAATTTTTCGAAGTTCCCCGCCTTTACCTCACCCCGACCCCCACCCATCCTCTATGCTGCTTTCCAAACAAATGAACACGTGACCCCGCGACGCCATCCAGCGCCCGGGGTCGTGGCCAGCAACACACCTCTTTAAGAACAGGATTGCCGGCGTGCACCAGTTTAGTGCTGCGCTTGTGAGCCGTACCCTCGGTACGCTCCTGGCGCTGATCCTCCCGTCCCGCGGCCGCCACTGCGGTTCCGGTCTCCTCTCCCGTCGCCGCAGGTCGACGCGGGTCCGCCGCTATGTGGCCGCCCCCGCCCCGGCGGCCGCTCCGCGACACACCCCCGAGCCTCCCCGGCCCCGGCCCCGTCCGGCCGAGCCCCGTCGGCTGCTGAGCGCCGACGACGTGGCGCTGGTGCGGCCCTACTACGAGGCCCACGAAAAGCACGTGGCCCGCATGCGCGCTGCCTTCGCCGCTGACACCCAGCCGAAGCAGGCGCCCCAGCCGTCTCGACTCCCGCAAAAGCCCCAGGCGCCCCAGCTGCCCGAGCCGCGCATCCCCGAGGGCGACCTGCTCGCCGGCGAAACCATCCCCCTCCCCGAGCCTGTATCTCTGCCGCTGTCGGTGCCTGGCCCTGCGCCCGTACCTGCGCGGGGCCGTCACCACCGCCTGGACGAGGCCGAGCTGGACCGTGAACTGGCCCGGCTCACCCGCATGTGGCACACCCAGCGGCAGAACCTCCAGATGGGGGTGCCCGCATGAGCGTGCAGCGCGCCTTCTGGGAACACCGCACCTACCCCGGTGACCTGTCCCAGCTCAAGCAGGTCCGGAAAGACCTGGCCACCGACCTGACCGGCTTCCCCGACGAAGCCGTCCAGACTCTGGTGCTGTGTGCCAGTGAGCTGTTCGCCAACGCCTGCAAGTACACCGCCTCCGGCCAGAAAGACGGCCAGGTTCTCCGCACCCTGTGCCTGCGTCGCGGACGCCTGCTGCGCCTGGGCTTCACCGACGACGGAGGCAGCGGCCGCATCCCGCAGATCCCGACCGAGCGCACCGCCACCGAGTGGGACGAGGCCGAGGGCCAGCGAGGCCTCCTCATGGTCCAGGCACTCTCCGTCGCCTGGGGATATGACCGCACCTGCCCCTGGACCGACACCGGAACCCACACCTGGGCCCTGGTCCCCCTCACCGACGGCACCACACCCCCACCGCACCTGAAGCCCTACATCTTCACCCGCTGACACAGCCGGGACTCCTCAACCTCTCCCAACGGTGGGGACTCCTTGACCTCTCCCAACGGTGGGGGCTTCTCGGAAGACCGAGGAGCCCCCTCCTCCACACCCAGAAAAACCCGCACTCCCTTTTCTCGGCTGCGCCCTATCCCCCGTGATCTTGTACCCAGCACCAACCTCACCCCCTTTTCTACTTCCCAGTACCCAGCGAAAGTGTCCGCAAGTACAAGATCACGGCAAGAAAGCCTCTGACCAGAGGGAAAGACCGAATTCCGGCCAAGGCAAGGAAGGCCCCGAACCGAAGCAGTCAGGAGCGGACCTGAGACCCTTGAGGCCCCTGGGGTCTCGACCCGACTGGGAAGTCGGCGCTTTCTCTCTTGGCTGTGTCTTATTTCCCGTGATCTTGTACCTAGCGTCAACCTCACCCCACCCTGCCACCCTCCCTCATACAGCGAAAGTGACCGCAGGTACAAGATCACGGGAAATAAGGAGGCTGGCCAGAGTGGTGAGGCTGATTTCCGGCTGGGATGAGAGAAGGGACCAAATCGAGTCGACCAGGAGGCGGACCGAAGGCCTTGGCTCGACCAGAAAACCCGCGCCCCCTTTCTCAGCTACACCCTATTTCCCGTGATCTTGTACCTAGCGCCAACTTCGTCCTGTCTTGTTGGTGTCCCGGTATTCAGTGAAAGTGACCGTGGATACAAGATCACGGGAAGAAAGGGCGTTGGCCGGGGTGGGGCGACCGGAGGCCTTCGGCCACGCTCCGCCTGTGTCCGTACCCGCACCTGTGTCCGTACCCGTTCCCGCGCTCGCACCTGTGCCTGTTCCCGCGCTCGCACCTGTGCCTGTTCCCACTCGGGCCACCGCGGAGGCGAGACCAGGGTCGAGGAGGTCGGGCGACAGGGCGGTCACGTACCCGAGGTCGGCTGTCGGCACCGCAGGGCCGGTATAGTTATTGGGTTCATGAGAAAGGCGCCGCATGATCGAGATCCTGAACTCCACCGAACTGGCCCGCGCGAGGGAGACGGGCGCCCTGGTCGCTGACATCCTGCAGACGCTGAAACGGCGCAGCACCGTCGGCACGAACCTCTTGGACATCGACCGGTGGACCGAGGCGATGATCGCCGAGGCCGGTGCGGTGTCCTGCTACGTCGACTACGCGCCGTCCTTCGGCCGCGGCCCGTTCGGCCACTACATCTGCACGGGTGTCAACGACGCCGTACTCCACGGGCGGCCGTACGACTACACGCTCGCCGACGGCGACCTGCTGACACTCGACCTCGCCGTCTCCAGGGACGGGGTCGCCGCAGACGCCGCCATCAGCTTCGTCGTGGGTGACGCGAGGCCCCGCGGGAGCATCGCTCTGATCAAGGCGACCGAACGCGCACTGGCCGCGGGGATCGCGGCCGCCCGCCCGGGGGCCCGCACCGGCGACATCTCCCATGCCATCGGCGCGGTCCTCCACGAGGCGGGGTATCCGGTCAACACCCAGTTCGGAGGCCACGGCATCGGGTCGACGATGCACCAGGAGCCGCACGTCCCCAACTCCGGACGACCCGGTCGCGGGCACAAGCTGCGTCCCGGGCTCCTGCTGGCACTGGAGCCGTGGGTCATGGCGGACACCGCCGAACTCGTCACCGACGCCGACGGATGGACGCTGCGCAGCGCGACGGGCTGCCGGACGGCGCACACCGAGCACACGATCGCCATCACCGATGACGGGGCCGAGATCCTCACCCTGCCGCGGCAGGCGTAGCCGCCGGTCCGAGATCCGCCGGTCCGGCCTCGGCCGAGGAGGGAGCGGCGGTCCCTCCCCGCCCTCCCCGGTGTCAGCGCGTGCCGCTCAGCCAGGCCACCATGCGCTTCTCCGCCTCGCGGATCTTGTCCGTCTCCGCGTACTCGTCCCTCGTGTGGGCCAGGGTCGGGTCTCCCGGACCGTAGTTGACCGCCGGCACCCCCAGCTCGGAGAAGCGCGACACGTCGGTCCAGCCCAGCTTGGCGCGGGCCCTCCCCTCGCCCACCGCAGAGACGAAGGCCGCGGCCGACGGGTCGTCCAGGCCGGGCCGGGCCGGCGCGGCCGCGTCGGTGACCCGCACCTCGAACCCGCCGAAGACCTCGCGCAGGTGCGCCTCGGCATCGGCGACCGACAGGTCGGGGGCGAAGCGGTAGTTCACCGTGACCACGCACTCGTCGGGGATGACGTTGCCCGCGACCCCGCCGCGGATGAACACGGCGTTGAGCCCCTCGTGGAAGCGCAGCCCCTCGACCTCGGGCTCACGCGGGGTGTAGGCGCGCAGGACGTCCAGGATCTCCCCCGCGCCGTGGACGGCGTTCACCCCCATCCACGAGCGGGCGCTGTGGGCGCGCTCGCCCCGCGCGACGACCTCCACCCGCATGGTGCCCTGGCAGCCGCCCTCGATGACCCCGTCGGTGGGTTCCATGAGGATGGCGAAGTCCCCCGCCAGCAGTTCGGGGGAGTTGCGGGCCAGGCGGCGCAGGCCGTTGCGCTCGGCGTCGACCTCCTCGTTGTCGTAGAAGACGTAGGTGACGTCGTGCACCGGTTCGGGGACCAGCGCGGCCAGCTTGAGCTGGACGGCCACCCCGGCCTTCATGTCGGAGGTGCCGCATCCGTAGAGGCGCCCGCCCTCGACCCGCGAGGGGACGTTGTCGACGATCGGGACCGTGTCGATGTGCCCGGCGACGACCACCCTCCGGGCGCGTCCGAGGTCCGTGCGGGCCACGACGGCGTCCCCGTCGCGTGTGACGGTGAGGTGGGGCAGCGCCGACAGGGCGTCCTCGACCGCGTCGGCGAGGACCTTCTCGTCCCCGCTCTCGGAGCGGATGTCCACGAGGGCGGCGGTCAGGTCCACGACGTCCGAGGTCAGGTCGAGCATGTCTGTCCCGTTTCGTGAGTTCGGTCGGCTGCACGGTACCCGGCCAGCCTAGGCCCTGTTTTGTGGATGCTCTCGCCGTATCGGCGGAGCCGATCCTCCGGCGAACGGTCGGCCAGGCGTTCCCGTGCAAGGCGGGGAGCGCCGCTCAGCCTGGCGGGCTTCGCAAGCTCTCCGACGCGGCAAGGGGGCACCTGGCGGCCGTGCAGCCCGAGATGATCCACACAACAGGGCCTGGTTGCAGTGATCTGAGAGGTGGGTGACGCGGGAGGCGGGAGGGCCGCCGGCCCCGCCCCGTCCACCGGGCGCCGCGTACGCGAAGGGGCGCCCCCTGTGCGGAGGGCGCCCCGTGCGCGAAGGCCGGTCAGGCGTTGACGCCGTGCTCGCGGAGCAGGTCGTTGAGTGCGAGCTTGTCGTGCTCCTGCCCCTCCTGGAGGCGCTTGAGCACGAGCAGCACCGGCATGCCGAAGTCGCCGCCGGGGAAGCTCTTGACCCGGTTGGCGGTGACGCACACCGACCACGCCGGAGCCTCGCCGCGCGCCAGTTCCTCACCGGTCTCGGCGTCGAAGACGCGGGTGGACGAGGTGAGGATGGTGCCCGCGCCGAGCTTGGCGCCGGTGCGCACGCGCGCGCCCTCGACGACCATGCTGCGGGAGCCGAGGAACGCGTCGTCCTCGATGATCACCGGGGAGGCCTGCGGCGGCTCCAGGACGCCGCCGACGCCGACGCCGCCGGACAGGTGGACGTTCTTGCCCACCTGGGCGCAGGAGCCGACCGTGGCCCAGGTGTCGACCATCGTGCCGGAGTCGACGTAGGCGCCGATGTTGGTGAAGGACGGCATCAGGACGACGCCCGGGGCCAGGTGGGCGCCCCAGCGGGCGATCGCACCGGGGACGACGCGGACGCCGTCGAAGCGCTTCTTGAGCGGCATGCGGTCGTGGTGGTAGAAGTCACCGACCTGCGACTCCTGCATGTCCAGGACCTTGAAGCCCAGCAGGATGGAGCGCTTGGCGCGCTCGTCGACCACGACCTCGTCGGTCTCCGGGTCGACGAAGGCGACGCGGGCCTTGCCCTCGTCGATCTGGTCGATGGCACCGGTGATGATCTCCCGGGCCTCGGTGTGGCCGGGGGTGAGTTCGGAACGCTGCTCCCAGAGCTCGTCGATCTGGTCGGGCAGCGGGCTGGAGTACGAGCTGGTCATGTAGAGACACGTTAGTAGTTCGCGGGCGGTACCCCGACGTCCCCCCGCCGGATGCGCGGGGGACCTCTCCGGCTTCTCCTTCCTCAGCGCTCGGTGTTGACTACAATTCGCCCGAAGCGTCGCACATCGTTCTCCTGTCGGCGCACCACCCGTTTCCGAACCCATGGTTGACCTGTGCCAAGCAAGCGCCGGAAATTCTCCGCCTTCGTCAAGATCCTGCTGTCGCTGACACTCGTGTGCGGCGCCCTCGTCGGGGGCGCCTACTACGTGCTGACCACGGTCGAGCCGCTGGACATCCAGCCCGAGATCGAGCCGGGGTGCCGCCTGGACCTGGCCGACGGCAGGTATCCGATGGAGCCCGAGCAGGCCATGAGCGCCGCGACCGTCAGCGGTGTCGCCTTCAGCCGCGACCTCCCCCCGGAGGCGGTGACCGTGGCCTTCGCCACGGTGTGGCAGGAGACGGCCTTCTACAACCTGGACTACGGCGACCGGGACTCCGTCGGGCTGTTCCAGCAGCGGCCGTCCCAGGACTGGGGTGACACCGAGGAGATCATGGACCCGGTGTACGCCAGCGGCGCCTTCTACGACGCGCTGGACGAGATCGACGGCTGGGACTCCATACCGGTGTTCGAGGCGGCCCAGGCGGTGCAGCGCAGCGCCGACGGCTACGCCTACGACCAGCACGAGGCGCTGTCGCAGCGGATGAACGAGGTGTTCACCGGCGACCGGGGCTCCGCCCTGACCTGCTGGTACGACGCGGAGACCCTGGAGGCCCTGGAGTCGGGCACCGCCGACGTCGCCGGCGCCGAGGAGGAGATGGCCAGGGTCTTCGGCACCGACCCCGCCGAGCTGCCCCTGTCGCTGGACGAGGAGCCCCGGACCGGCGACCTGGGTTGGGCCATGGCGCTGTGGGCGGTCGCCCACGCCGAGGAGTACGGACTGACGTCGGTGTCCTACGCCGACCGCACCTGGAGTGCCTCGGACGGCACGGAGGACGCCCGCGAGTGGCGCAGCACAGGTGTCGACACCGAGGGCCGCGTCGTCCTGGGCTGAGCCCGGGTGCCCCCGGCGGGGGCACCCGCCCGGCGTCAGCGCGCCAGGCGCCCGGCGGCGGCCTCGACGCGCTCGTCGGTGGCGGTGAAGGCCACCCGGACATGGCTCGCGCCCCGGGGCCCGTAGAACTCCCCGGGGGCGACCAGGACACCGCGGTCGGCGAGGTGGGAGACGGCGCCCCAGGCGTCGTGCCCCGGGTGGCTCGCCCACAGGTACAGGCCCGCCTCGGAGTGCTCGATCCGCCAGCCGGCCCCCTCCAGGGCGGCGCGCAGACGCTCCCGGCGGGCGCGGTAGCGCTCCTTCTGCTCTGCGGCGTGCGCGTCGTCGTCCAGCGCGGCGGACATGGCCGCCTGGACCGGGGCGGGCACGATCATCCCCGCGTGCTTGCGCACGGCGAGCAGCTCGGAGACCAGGGCGGGGTCGCCCGCGACGAACGCGGCGCGGTAGCCGGCCAGGTTGGAGCGCTTGGACAGCGAGTGCACCGCCAGGAGGTTCTCGTGGGAGCCGCCGCACACGTCGGGGTGCAGGATCGACACCGGTTCGGTGCCGTCCCAGCCCAGGTCGAGGTAGCACTCGTCGGAGGCGACGACGGCACCGCGCTCGCGCGCCCACTCGACGACCTTGCGCAGGTGGGGGACGCCGAGCACGCGGCCGGTCGGGTTGCTGGGCGAGTTGACCCACACCAGGCCCGCGCGGGCCGGGCCCAGCGCGGCGAGGCCGTCGGAGGCGACGGGGGTGGCCCCGGCGATCCGGGCACCGATGTCGTAGGTGGGGTAGGCCAGCTCGGGGTGCACGACCGTGTCGCCCTCGCCCAGGCCGAGCAGGGTGGGCAGCCAGGCCACGAGTTCCTTGGAGCCGACGGCGGGCAGCACCGCCTCCTCGGCGACGCGGACACCGTGGCGGCGCTCCAGCCAGCCCGCGGCGGAGGCGCGCAGCTTCGGCGTGCCCCAGGTCTGCGGATAGCCGGGCGAGTCCGCGGCGTCGGCGAGTGCGGCACGCAGGGAGGCGGGGACCGGGTCCACGGGGGTGCCCACGGACAGGTCGACGATGCCGCCGGGGTGCGCCGCGGCCTTCTCCTTGTAGGGCGCGAGCCGGTCCCAGGGGAAGGTCGGGAGCCGGTCCTTCACGGATCGCCGCTCGGCCATCGGTGCACTCTCCATCGGATCTCGGGGGCGCTCCCCCTGTGTTCGGTACCGCTCACGACAGTCGCGCCGACCCCCGGCTTCAGGGGGTCGGCGCGACGGTGCGCACGGGGCCGCGCGCACCCTCTGCGCCACGCAGGTGCGTCTCGCGGCCTCCCGGCCGTACTACTCGGCCTGCGGCGGCAGCTTGGCCACGAGCGGGTGGTCGCGGTCGATCTTGCCGACCTTGGAGGCACCGCCCGGGGAGCCCATGTCGTCGAAGAACTCGACGTTGGCCTTGTAGAAGTCGGACCACTGCTCGGGCAGGTCGTCCTCGTAGTAGATGGCCTCCACCGGGCAGACAGGCTCGCACGCGCCGCAGTCAACGCACTCGTCCGGGTGGATGTAGAGCATGCGGTCGCCCTCGTAGATGCAGTCCACGGGGCACTCGTCGATGCACGCCTTGTCCAGTACATCAACACAGGGCTGCGCGATGACGTAGGTCACGTCGTACTCCTTGTCTCACCCCCGCGTCCCACTGGGGCGGCGGGGACCTCCCAGAGAACCGGGCGTCGGGACCGGCGTGCGGGCGCCGTGCCCTCCCGCTCCGGACTCTGTTAAGCAATTGGCACAGATGTCGTGCTCCTAGTATGGGGGCGAAACACCGCTCGCGCACACTCGGGGGGCACCTTGCATCTGCGTGGTCGCCTGGTCCACCGGATCACGCCGCAGGACACCGGCAGGAGGGTCTCTGTCAGGATTCGCCTCCCCGGAGGGGGCTTCACCGATATCGTCGGCGTCGTGGAGTCCTGGGAGGGCGGAGTGCTCGCCCTGCGCCGGAGGGACGGTTCCGTCCGGCGGGTCGCGGAGTCGGACATCGCTGCCAGCCGTGTCGTCCCCCCGGTGCCGCCGCGCCGCGGAGGGCCTCCTCCGGAGGCGTCCTAGGTTCCGGGGCTCCCGCCAGGGCGTGTGCCGCACGTCTGTCCAGAGGCATTCTTCGCCCCGACCGGGGTAGGAGAGGCTCAGCCCCGGCTGTATCCCCCAGGCCGGGTCGAGAACAAGCGCTGCGCCCCCGTCGGCACCCCCGTACGGTACGGGCGCCAGGCACGCGGGGAGGTGGTGAGCACCGTCATGGGCGAAGCAGTGGCGTCAGCCCTCGCCGAGATGGCTCGGCGGGACGGGGCCGCGGCCGAGATGGCTCGGCAGGCACTGGACACTCTGGCTCCGGAGCGCAATCTCGAACAGCTCAACCAGCACACCGTGCAGCGGTTCTGCTGGTTGGAGCTGCCCGCGCGCTTCAGTCAGGAGGAGCGCAGGCCGGCGATACGGGCCCTGGCAGACCTCTTCTCGCTGCTCCAACTGCACAGGTACGCGCAGGTCTGCTCCTCGCAGGAGACCGAGACGCTCCTGGACGTGTACGAGGAGGAGTACGGGGCCGGACTGGTCATGTACGAGCGCCTCATGTGGGAGTCGGGGGTGGAACCGCCCGATCTGCCCGAGCTGACGTGGGGAATGGTGGTCGGCGACGCCGAGATCCGGGCCCGCCAGGAGACCGCCTCCGCCCTGGAACTGGCGATCGCGCTGGGCGACGTGCGCCCCGGCAAGCGCGGGTGGCGGCCCGCCCAGGAGCGCTTCGCCCGCTCCTTCCTCACCCGGCCCGGGGACGGTGGACTGAGCCACCTGGACCGCATCCGCGAGGAGAGGGTGCGCGGCTGGCTGAACTCCCCCGCGCACCCCTACCGCCGGCAGCTGTGGCCCCTGGTGGGGCAGATCATCGCCGGGGCCGAGGTACCCCGCTCGGCCCACATCGCGACGGCCCCGCTGCAGCGGCTGCTGGACCTGGCCGACGACGGCATCGCACTCACCCAGATCGGCTACCTCTCCCCCGTCGTGGTGCGGCAGATGTGCGAGGACTTCGGATGGCGCACCTCCCCCGAGCCTCCGCGCAGCGAGACCGACGTCACCCAGCTCATCGCCCTGCACCAGACGCTGCGCGCCATGCGGGCGGTGCGCCGCTCCGGGCGGCGCCTGGTGCTCACCCGGCGCGGCAGGCAGCTGAGGGAGGATCCCGAGGCGCTGTGGCAGGCGGCCACCGAATCGGTGTGCCGTACGGGCGGCCTGGAGCAGGCCGCCGCGGAGACCCTGCTCGGCATGCTGCTGTCGCGCACGCCCCAGGACGGCGCGGACCCGGGCCGGAGGGAGTCCGACGCCGACGCGGCCGAGAGACTGCTCACCTCCTCGGGGTGGACGTTTCCCGAACCGCAGGCACCGGGGCGCCACGCCGCGGCCCATCGCAAGGCCGCGGAGGCCGCCTCGGACCAGGTCCGTGCGATGGTGACGGCGGTGTGCTGGCTCCTGGAGGCACTGGACCTCCTCACCCCGGACGACGGCTCGGGGTACCGGGAGCTGACCGACCTGGGGCGCGTGTTCGCGATCGCCTGCCTCCACAAGTCGGCGGTGGCTCCCCCGGCGGTGGTGTGACCGGTCGGCCCGCCCGAAGCGGTCCGGTGCCGGACAGGGCCTAGTCTGGAGCGCGGACGACCCGCGCGAACAGCAGGAGCACCATGCCCACGCCCGAACCGCCGGAGAAGGCGGAGACCACCGGTACGCCCGTCACCCCGGAGGGCGGGAAGGTAGCAGACGACCCGTGGGAGCGCATGCCCGAGGACGCCCTCAACCGCCCCGGGGCCGCCGGTGCCGGGGAGGACCGGGAGGACGAGGGCGCCTCCCCCGCCGCCGGGAGTCCCGACGGCGGCGGAGAGGCCGACGGCGGGGAGACCGGCGGCGGGGAGGCGGCCAGGGCCGAGAGCTGGGCGGACTTCCTGCCCAGCCCGGTGTTCGTGCTCCTCCTCGGCCTGACCGGGTTCGCCGGATGGCTCTCGTGGCAGGCCGTGGAACTGGACTGGGCCGCCGAGGACACGAGCGTCACCCCGCTGATCCCGCCGCTCATGATCCTGCTGGGCTGGATCGTCTCGTGCGCCGTCCACGAGTTCGCGCACGCCCTCGCCGCCCACCTGGCGGGGGACCGGTCGCTGCGCGGCAGCGCCTACCTGCGCCTCAACCCCTTCGCCTACCAGCACGCCTTCGCCGGCCTGGTGCTTCCGGTGCTCTACCTCGGCTTCGGCGCCTTCGGCATGAACGGCCCGGCCGCCCAGGTGTCCTGGGACAGGATCGGCCCCGGCCGGCGGGTGCTGGTGGCGCTGGCCGGTCCGCTGGCCAACCTGGTGTTGTTCGCCGCACTGGCCGGCACGGTCTCGTTCCTGGTCCCCGCGGGCCAGGACACCACCAACTGGGCAATCGCCGCGATGGCGTTCCTGGCCTTCGCCAACCTGACCTCGGCCCTGGTCAACCTGCTGCCGGTGCCGGGTCTGGACGGCTTCGAGGTCCTGGCCGCGGCGGTGGGCGACCGGCCCTGGGTGCGTGCCGCCCGGGCGAACGCGCTGTTCGGTTCGGTACTGGTGTTCGCCGTCCTGTGGTTCCCCTCCGTCCACGACAAGCTCGTGGAGCTCGTGTACGCGCTGTTCCACGCGGTGCTGCCCAACCCGGCCTTCCAGGGCTTCGCCTTCCTCGGCGAACTGCTCCTACAGTTCTGGAACGCCTGACCGGCCGCACGCCGCGGCGGCGGCCCCCGCCGCCTGCCCACGCGCGGGGCCCGGGTGCCGCGCGGACGGAGGATCCCGGTCCTCCGTCCGTGCGGTATCCGGCCGTCCCGAGGCGCTCCGGGGGGAATTCCCAGGCCCTGCTTTTTGGATGCTCTCGCCGTATCGGCGGAGCCGATCCTCCGGCCGTGCAGCCCGAGATGATCCGAAAACAGGGCTCAGGGCGTGAAGGAGGGGACGGGGTTCGGGATGCTGCGGACGACCGCGAGCGCGAGCACCGCCATCGAGCCGAAGAGGTACCCGTAGTGGACGGGATGGCCCTGGAGCACGACGTCTCCGCCCGGCACGTAGGCGCTCAGCGCCATGGTCACCACGACGAACCCGCCGGCGAAGCACGCCGCGCCGAGAACGCTGCGGCTGCCCCAGCCGCACAGGCGGCAGGCCGCGTAGAACACCGCCAGGAGGGCGACCAGACCGGCTGCCCCGAGCACCTGGGCGGTGATCCCCGCCTCCCAGTAGCGGGTGAGCCAGCCGGCGGCGGGCGCCGCCACCAGGCCGGTCGCGGCGCCGAGGGCGAGGAGTACGACGGCGGTCGCCGCGGACAGCAGTCCGGAGAGCACGCCGCCCTGCGCTGCGGGTGGGCGGCCGTCGCCGCCGGAGGCCGTCACAGCCCCTCGAAGAGGTCGGTCTCGTACCCGCCCCGCGGGATGTGCGCGGAGGGCCCGGCGAGCAGGGTGAAGTACTCGACGGCGTCGATCTCCTGGGCGATGTCGTTCGACAGCGCGAACCGCTCGCCGTCCACGGTGATCTGCGTGGCGTGGGCGCGCATGGCCAGGACCTTGGCGGCCCAGTGGTCGTCGGCGTCGATGCGGGTGGTCACGATCTCGTCGGGGGTACCCAGGGCGATGTCGGAGACCTCGCGGGGCGGGGTGAAGGGGCCCGCCTCCTCGTTCAGCCGGGCGACGGACTCCTCGAGGCGCGACACCGGCTGGGCGATCGCGTAGATCTTGCGGACCTGCCAGGGTGTACCGGGAACACTCCGGTCTCCCGCCCTGGTGCAGGCCAGACGGGTGACCCGGTGGGCCTGGACGTGGTCGGGATGGCCGTAGCCCCCGTGTTCGTCGTAGGTCACCACGACATGGGGGCGGAACTCCCGGATGGTCTCGGCGAGCAGGGCCGCCGCCTCGTGGGGGTCCGCGCCCCAGAACGCCTTCGGGTGGTCGTTGGAGGGGGCGCCCATCATGCCCGAGTCCCGGTAGTGTCCGGGGCCCCCGAGGAAGCGGTGGTCGCGCACGCCCAGGGCGACACAGGCCTTGTCGAGCTCGCCGATCCGGTACTCGCCCAGGGTGTCGTCCCGGTCCGCCGCCAGGTGCGCGAGGTCCTCGGGGATGACCTCGCCCTCCTCCCCCAGGGTGCAGGTCACGAGGGCGACCCCGGCCCCCTCGGCCGCGTACTTGGCCAGTGTGGCCCCGGTGACGATGCTCTCGTCGTCCGGGTGCGCGTGCACCATCATCAGTCGCCTGTCGCTCACACAGCGAAGAATACCGGCCGGACACGCTCCGGCCTCCCGGCACACCCGTCCGCCGGGGCTGGGCACGCGTCCGCGATGTGGGACACAATCGGCCCATGAGTTTTCCTCGCCAGCAGGCACGTACCCAGCGGTTCACCATCGGAGTGCCCAGATCGTTCGAGATCTCGCCGGACGGCCGGCGCATCGCCTTCCTGAGAGGCCGGGACGGGGTGGACACGGCCACCTGCCTGTGGGTGTACGACGCCGACGACGGCACCGAGAGGGTGGTCGCCGACCCGCGCGCCCTGGGTGCCGACGACGAGAACCTCCCGCCGGAGGAGCGGGCGCGCCGCGAGCGGCTGCGCGAGAGCGGCGGAGGCATCGTGGCCTACACGGTCGACCGCGACTTCACCCGGGCGGTGTTCGCCCTGTCGGGGCGGCTGTTCTGCGTCGACCTCGCCGACGGGGGCGCCGACCCCCGAGAACTGCCCGCCACCGCGCCCGTGGTCGACCCCAGGATCGACGCCGGGGGTCGGCGGATCGCCTACGTCAGCGGGGGCGCCCTGCGTGTCATCGGTGCCGACGGCCGGGGCGACCGCGTCCTGGCCTCCCCGGACGCGGAGAACGTCACCTGGGGTCTGGCCGATTTCGTCGCCGCCGAGGAGATGGGGCGCTACCGGGGCTTCTGGTGGGCGCCGGACGGGTCCGCGGTACTGGCCGCCCGGGTCGACGAGTCGCCCGTGGCCCGCTGGTACGTGGACGATCCGGCCGCCCCCGAGCAGGAGCCGACGGCGATGCGCTATCCGGCCGCGGGCACCGACAACCCGGAGGTACGGCTGGCGGTGCTCTCCGCGGACGGGAGCGATCCGGATCCGGTCTGGGTCGAGTGGGACCGGGAGGAGCTGCCCTACCTCGCGACGGCGGGCTGGAAGGCCGGGCCCGAGGGGGCGGCGTCGGTGGTGTTCACCGCGCAGAGCCGCGACCAGAGGACGCTGACCCTCTTCAAGGCCGACCCGGCCACCGGTCGCGGCGAGGCGGTGCGCACCGAGCGCGACGGCGTGTGGGTGGAGCTCATGCCGGGCGTGCCCTCCTGGACCGCCTCGGGCGAACTGGTGTGGATCGGCCGCGAGAACGGTGCGGGGGAGCGCCGCGTGTACGTGGGGGACACACCGGTCAGCCCGCCCGGCGTGTACGTCCGCGGCGTGGTCGACGTCGACGGCGACCGCGTCCTGTACTCGGCTTCGCCCGAGGACGGCCCGGCCGACGTGTCGCTGTGGCTGGCCACCCGGGACGGGGAGCGCTCCGGCCCGGTGGAGGTGCCGGGCCACGGCTGCTCCAAGGGCACCGACTCCGGGGCGCACAGCGGCCTGCGCTCGGGCCGCCTGCGCGGCGACACCCTGGTGGTGCAGCACCGGTCGACGGACTTCCCCGGCGTGCGCACCCTGGTGATGCGGGACGGCGAATCGGGCGTGCACAGCGAGTACGGCACGATCGAGAGCCTGGCCGAGTCCCCCGACCTGCCCGAGCTGAGGGTGGAGACCTGGCGCGCGGGCGAGCGGCGGATCCCGTGCGCGCTGGTCCTGCCCTCCTGGTACCGCGGCGACGGGCAGAGGCTCCCCGTGCTGATGGCTCCCTACGGCGGGCCGCACGCCCAGCGGGTGCTCAACACGCGCGGCGCGTTCCTGAGCGCCCAGTGGTACGCCGAGCAGGGGTTCGCGGTGCTCATCGCGGACGGCCGGGGCACCCCGGGCATCGGCGTGGAGTGGGAGCAGGCCGTCCACCTCGACCTGGCCACGGCGGTGCTGGAGGACCAGGTGGCGGCGCTGGAGGACGCGGCCCACCGGTTCGGCTTCCTCGACACCTCGCGGGTGGGCATCCACGGCTGGTCCTTCGGCGGCTACCTGGCGGCGCTGGCGGTGCTGCGCCGGCCCGATGTGTTCCACGCCGCGGTCGCGGGCGCCCCGGTGATCGACTGGCGGCTCTACGACACCCACTACACCGAGCGCTACCTGGGCACCCCGCAGGAGCAGCCGGAGGCCTACGAGCGCAGCTCCCTGCTGGCCGACGCCGCCAAGCTGGAGCGCCCGCTGATGATGATCCACGGCCTGTCGGACGACAACGTGGTGTTCGCGCACACGCAGCGGATG
This sequence comes from Nocardiopsis algeriensis, assembly GCF_014203695.1. Classification (GTDB taxonomy): domain Bacteria; phylum Actinomycetota; class Actinomycetes; order Streptosporangiales; family Streptosporangiaceae; genus Nocardiopsis; species Nocardiopsis algeriensis. The sequence continues at coordinate 412,113 of NZ_JACHJO010000002.1, forward strand.
TCCTCGGCCCTGCTCGCGGCGGGGCGCCGCCACACGGTGCTGCCGCTGTCGGGCGTGACCCATTCGCCCTCGGACCCGACGGTGTCGGAGAACCTGCTGCTGCTCCAGGTCGAGTTCCTCAAGAACAGCCTCCGCGTCGAGGCCTGAGGGGCCCGCCCCCGCCGCTTCCGGCCCCTGCCGGAAGCAGCGGGGGCGGCGCGGGCCTCCGGAAGAGCGGCCGTAGCCTGGGACTATGCGTTCGTATGCGGTGCCGCTCGCCCTGCTGGCCGACCTCGTGTGTGTCCTCTCCTTCGTCGTGATCGGCAAGGTCGACCACGACACCGGTACGGCCGTCCCGGCCGTGGCGGCGACGGCATGGCCGTTCCTGGCCGGTGCGCTCCTCGGCTGGGTGGTCACGCTGGCGTGGCGTTCGCCCACCCGGGTGTGGCCGACCGGCGTGTTCGTGTGGGCGGTGACCGTGAGCGGGGGAATGGTGCTGCGCCTGTTCACCGGCGAGGGAGCGCCGCTGTCGTTCGCCGTCGTCACCTCGCTGTTCCTCGCCGCCACCATGCTGGGCTGGCGCCTGGTCGCCCTTCTCGGCGCGCGGAGGAGCCGGCGCACGGCCTGACGCCTCCGAGGGCGTGGAAGGTCACCCCGAACGCGGGGAAGGCCGCGCGCGATCCGGTGCACCGAGATCGGCGGAGGCGCGGGGGCCGGGGACTCCGGCCTCGGACTTCTCGGGCACGGCCGCCGCCGAGCAGGAGCGGGCGCGGGAGAGCAGGTGGGTGCGTTCGCGTTCGTTGCGGGTGAGACGGGCGGCACGCTCGAACTCGGCGCGGGCCTCGGCGGGCCGCTCCAGCCGCAGGAGGAGGTCCCCGCGAACGGCGGGGAGCAGGTGGTAGCCCTCCATCCCGGGCGCGTCGGCCAGGGCGTCCACGAGGGGCAGCGCCGCATCCGGCCCGTGGGCCATCGACACCGCCACGGCCCGGTTCAGCTCCACCACCGGCGACCCGGTGACCCGGACGAGGGCCAGGTACAGGGCTGCGACGACCGTCCAGTCGGTGTCCTCGTGGACGGCGGCGCGGGCGTGCTCGGCCGCGATGGCGGCCTGGAGTGCGTAGGGGCCGCGCGGCTGCGCGGGGTCCGGCGGCAGCGACCGCACGAGCGCCGCCATGCCGCGGGTGATGAGGAGGCGGTCCCAGCGGGACCGGTCCTGGACGGCCAGCGGCACGATCCCGCCGTCCGGGCCGACGCGGGCGCGCAGGCGTGAGGCGTGCAGCTCCATGAGGGCCAGGAGGCCGTGTACCTCGCGCTCCTCGGGCAGCAGACCGGCGAGCACCCGGCCCAGCCGCATGGCCTCCTCGCACAGCTCGGGGCGGACCAGGTCCTGTCCCGACGTGGCGGCGTAGCCCTCGTTGAAGACCAGGTAGACGACCTCCAGCACCGAGAAGAGGCGGGCGTCGCGGTCCTGTCCTGCGGGCACCTCGAACGGGACGCGCTTGCGGGCCAGGGTCCTCTTGGCGCGCACGATGCGCTGGGCGACGGTGGCCTCGGGCACCAGGAAGGCGCGGGCGATCTCGTCGGTGGCCAGTCCGCCCAGCAGCCGCAGGGTGAGCGCGACCCGGGCCTCCGTCGACAGCACCGGGTGGCAGCACACGAACATGAGCCGCAGGAGGTCGTCGCCGTAGTCCTCCTCCAGGACGGCGTCGAATTCCGCCTGCCCGTCGTGTTCGGCGATCTCGCGGCCGAGTTCGGCCATGCGCTCCTGGAAGCGCCCGTCGCGCCGCCAGCGGTCGAGGATCCGGCGCTTGGCGACGGTGGTCAGCCAGGCGGCCGGACGGTCGGGCACCCCTTCCGTCGGCCATTTCTCCAGCGCGCTGACCAGGGCGTCCTGTGCGAATTCCTCGGCCAGGCCGACGTCGCCGACCATCCTGGTGAGCGCGGCGACGAGGCGGGCCGACTCGATGCGCCAGACCGCCTCCACCGCGCGTGTCGTCTCTTTGTGGTCCACACCACCCATCCAAGCGCCGCGGCCCGCGCCGCCGCAAGCAGGCACTGCGGCCGCAGGCCGACCCCTGAGGGCGGTGGTCGGCGTCGACCTCGGCCTGGGTGACCCAATCGGCGGTGCGGGCGATCGCTCCGTCTCGTGCGGCCGGGTTCTGGCGGGCTCGTACGGCCGTGCGGGTGGCGCGTTCGCGCAGCTCATCGGGACATTCCCTCGGTGCCGGCATGACTCTCGTCCTTCCCAGGTTTGAGAGCCTCCATCAGACCCGGCACGAAACACACGAAGGGCCCCCTGTGCTGAGGGCGGATCCAACTGGTCATCGCCTCATCAGGCGTCTCCTCATCCAGAACCGATACCGTTCAGCCACCCACTGGAATTCCGAACACGTTCCGAATACGATGGATTCATGACCATCGCAGCCAACCTCCCCGTCGCCACGCGACGCTCCTCGGACCTGAGTAAGCACTCGGCCGAGGTCTTCGCCGAGGCCGAGAACCACCCCGTCACGGTGACCCGCCGCGACGGCGAGGCGCTGGTCCTGATGTCCCAGCGCGAGGCCGAGGGCCGTGCCCGTCTGCTGAACTTCGCCGCGCAGCTGATCACGGTCACGCTCGACGACAGCGGCACGCTCGCCGAGCGCATGGCGAAGTCGTTCCCGTGGATGCTGGCACTGTCGCCTGCGGACCGCGAGACCTGTGCGCAGGACCTCGTCGACGCTGCGCGCGCCTCGTTCTCCACCGGCCAGCCGCATCTGGCGATCGCTGAGCTGACGTCCTGGAAGGAGACGGCCGCTGCGGTTGCGGCGGGTCTGGGGAACGCTGATCTCGAGTGGTTGGACGGCGACGATGCCGCCGAGGCCGTGGAGCGTCCCTGACCGTGGCTGCCAAGAAGGGTGAGCTGGTACCCCGCCCCCCGAAGAAGGTCGAGTACGAGATCCGCTTCGCCACCGCCGACGCGAAGAAGGGCTGGCGCGACCTGGTGGCGACGATCCGCAACCCGATGACGGAGACGTGGGACTTCCTCACCCGCACACCCTTGGTGACGACTCGGACGAATTATCGGCTGAAGGGCGAGCTCGGCACGATCCAGCGCGGCGGGACGGCCCACGAGCGCTGGCAACACAAGCCGACGGCGAAAGGCACCGCGCGCATCTGGTACTTCGTCGACGGACGGACCGTCTATCTGGAGCAGGTGCACACGAGCCACCCGAACGAGACCAAGTAGCGGACGTCGGGATGGTCAGGGTGCCGTCTCGTCTCGCACTCGACGGCATCGGTGGAGTCGATACCGGCGATGAGCTCTTCCCCGCTGTGGGTGTCGGCGCGCATGCGTAACAGGACCATGTCGGCGACAGAGCGGTGACCGGCCCGCTTCTCGCCTTTGCTGGGGACGTCGGGCACGAGCGGGGCGAGCAGGGCCCACCCGGCATCGGTGAGTTCACGACAGCCGGGCACGTTCACCAAGCCTGCCGGAGCAGGCCCTGCTCCGCTCTCACTTCCACGAACAATGCCTAGTGGGCGTACCCCTCCCTCCTCAGCTCCCGCTCGCGCTCCTTGAGGTGCTCGGGCATCTCGTCGCCGAAGTCGTCGGTGCCGAGGATGCGCCGCAGCACCAGGTTCATCCCGGTGTCGTCGCCCTCCGACGGGTGCGGGCAGCGCTTGGCCCACTCGATCGCCTCCTCGTGCGAGGAGACCTGAAGGACCCAGTACCCGGCGATGAACTCCTTGGCCTCGGCGAAGGGGCCGTCGGTGACGGTGGCCCGGCCGTTGCGGAAGGAGACCCGGGTGGCCTCGGAGGAAGGGGCCAGGCCGTCCCCGGCGAGCAGGACGCCGGCCTTGATCATCGCCTCGTTGTAGGCGGCCATCGCCTCGAAGACCTCGGGCGTGGGCTCGGCGGCCTTCTCGGACTGCGGGTCGGACATGATCGTCATCATGTAACGCATGGTGTTCACCTTCCGTGCGGCGGGGGTTCCTCTCCCCCGCTCTCGTCCACACGTCGAACGGGAACCCGCCGGATCGACACCTCCGGAGAAATTTTTTTCCGCCGTCCGGGAGAGCCCGGCCGAGCGGTGCGCACGGGGACATCCACCGGCGGAGGATCCCTAAGCTGAAGAGGTGAACGAGAGACCCCAGACCACGGACGAAGTGCGTGAGGTCGGAGTCGGCCCCTGGCCCGGCCCCTGGCCCGAGGGAGAGCACTACGACCCCCAGCTCCTGGCCGAGGGCGACCGGCGCAACGTCGTGGACCGCTACCGGTACTGGAGGCGCGAGGCGATCGTGGCCGACCTGGACGCGGTCCGCCATCCGTTCCACGTGGCGGTGGAGAACTGGAGCCACGACTTCAACATCGGCTCGGTCGTACGCACCGCGAACGCCTTCGGCTGCGCCGCCGTGCACATCGTGGGGCGGCGTCGCTGGAACCGCCGGGGTGCCATGGTGACCGACCGCTACCAGCACGTGCACCACCACCCGGACACCGACGCCCTCGTGGCGTGGGCGGCGGAGCGCGACCTTCCTCTCATCGGCATCGACAACCTGCCCGGTGCCGTCCCCCTGGAGACCTACCCGCTGCCGCGCGAGGCCGTGTTGGTGTTCGGCCAGGAGGGACCGGGACTGTCGGAGGAGGTGCGCGAGGTGTCCCGCGCCGTGCTGTCGATCGCCCAGTTCGGGTCCACCCGCTCGATCAACGCCGGCGCCGCCGCGGCGATCGCCATGCACGCCTGGGTGCGGGCCCACGTGTTCGGCCAGGAGGTCCGGAACTCAGTCGGACCCGCGGCGCCGCCGCCTTTCGTGACACACCTGTGATCTAACATGGGGGCGAGAACCCCCTACCGGAAAGCAGAGAGATGACTCCGATCCTCACGAAGGCCGACCGGCCCGCCGCCCTCGACGACGTCCCCTCGATCGTGCGTGTCATGGGCGGGGCCCTGTACGACACGCCCTTCTTCCGGTGGCTCTTCCCCGACGACGCGACGCGTGTGGCCAGGACGCGCCGGTTCTTCGCGCTGACCGCCGGGTTCGGTTACGTCCCCTTCGGGGACACCCGCGTCGCCGAGGCCGCCGAGGAGCCGGACGGGCCCCCTTCGGTGCGCGGTGCCGCCCTGTGGGCAGCCGCCGGGCACACCCCCGAGAGCAGGCTGGTGTCGCTGCGGACGTGGCCGCACTGGGCGGAGCTGATCGGCCGCGACCGGAGGGGCGCCTTCCTCCGCGTCTTCGCCGAGTGGAAGATGGCCGAGCCGCAGGAGCCCCACCTGTACCTGGCCGCCCTCGGGGTGGATCCGGCCTTCAGCGGGAACGGGATCGCGAAGGGCCTTCTCACCGCCGGCCTGGAGCGGGCCGACGCGGAGGGCCTGCCGGTGTTCACCCAGGTCCTCGACCCCAAGTCCGTCGGCCTCTACGAGGCCTTCGGCTTCCGGGTGGTGCGGGAGTCCGCGTCCATGGACGGCGTCACCAGCCACTCCCTCCTGCGCGACCGCCGGTGAGAGGCGGCACTTGCACGAAACACCCCGTATGGGGAGTGCCCGCCGTCTAGCATGGGCGGTGCCCCAGCATCTGTGACGAGGGAAGAGACACAGCTTTGACCCCGACGGCAACCGCGGCCCAGGGTGTTCGCACGGCGAGCGCCGGCGACGTGCCCTCCATCGCGCGCGTCCTGGGTCGCGCCTTCTACGACGATCCCCTCTTCATCTGGCTGTTCCCCGACGACAGCCGGCGGATGGCGCAGGCCACGCGGGCGTGCGCCCTGCTCGCCGGGTTCGCCTACGTTCCCGGCGGCCACGCGACCGTGGCCGTGTCCGAGGACGTTGTCCGGGGAGCCGCCCTGTGGGCGTCTCCCGGAAGCGCTCCCGAGGGTCTGGCGGCGGGTATGCGCGCGCTGCCGCACTGGCTGCAACTGCTGGGACCGGCGAAACTGCTGCGCTTCGCCCGCTACATGAACCGGCTCACGGCGGCCACCCCGTCGGAGCCGCACTGGTATCTGACCTACCTCGCGGCGGATCCGGCCACGCCCCACCGCGGCCTGGGCGGACGCCTGATCCGCTGGGGGATCGCGCAGGCGGAGGCGGACGGGGTACCGCTGTACCTGGAGACGATGAATCCGCACAACATCGGCTATTACGAACGCTTCGACTTCCACGTGGTCAACACGGTCACCGCGCCCGGGGCCCCGACCTCCTACGGTCTGATGCGCTCGCCGATGCACTGACCCCGGAAGCGGCACAACACGCCCCACGCGAAGAGTTACGGGCCTTCGACGCAGGGTTACCGTTCTGTCATGGGTTCCCCTTCGCCGCGACCTGCGCGACTCCGTTCTCGGCGCGTCCTGACCGCGGTGGTTGCCCTCGTGCTCTGCGCCACGGGCTGCACCGCCCCCGCGCTCACCGAAGGGGCCTACCGCAGCGACGCCCTCCAGTCGGCGACGGAACTGCTCTCCGCCGTGCGCACGGGTGTCCTGGCCGCCGAGCTGGCCGAGGACGGCAAGGCGTTCACCCCCTACCTCGATGTCACGGCCACCGACGCGGAGGACACCGCCCGGTCCGTCTCCGACACCTTCGGCACGCTCCAGCCTCCCTCCCCGGGCCTCGACGGGCTGCGCCGACGCATCACCGCCCTGGGGGACGACGCGGTCGGGGGGCTGTCGGACCTGCGCGTGGCCGTGCGCCGCGGTGACCGGGCGGGCACACAGGAGGCGGCCCGTGCGCTACGCGACACGGCGCGGGGACTCGCCGACGTCGAGGAATCCCTGCGGTGAAGTGGCTCAAGGCCTTCACCCTCGGCATGCTCACCGCCATCGGCGGCTTCCTCGACATCGGCGACCTGGTGTCCGGTTCCATAGCCGGAGCCCGCTTCGGGATGTCCCTGGCCTGGGTGATCGTCCTCGGTGTCGTCGGCCTGATGGTGTTCACCGAGATGTCGGCCCGGGTGACCGCCGTCAGCGGCCGGGCCACTTTCGACCTGGTCCGCGAGCGCCTGGGGGCCCGGGCCGGGCTGGCCAATCTGCTGGCCTCCTACCTCATCACCCTGCTGACCCTGTCCGCCCAGATAGGCGGTATCGCCCTGACACTCGAACTGGCGAGCGGCCTGCACCACCTGTTGTGGGTGCCGGTGGCAGCGGTGCTGATCTGGATCGTGCTGTGGAAGCTGCCGTTCGAGCGCATGGAGACCTCCTACGGCCTGCTCGGGACGGCTCTGATCGTGTTCGCCGTCGCCCTGTGGCTGCTGGGCCCCGACTGGGGCGCCCTGGCCGCCGACGCGGTCTCCTTCTCCCCTCCTCCGGACGAGGGGTGGGCCGCCTGGACGTACTACGGGGTGGCGCTCTTCGGCTCGGCGATGACGCCCTACACCGTGCTCTTCTTCTCCTCCGGCGGGGTCGAGGAGAAGTGGACGGTCGGGGATCTGGCCACGGCGCGGGTCAACGTCTTCTTCGGGCTCCCGCTGGGCAGTCTGCTGTCGCTGGCCGTCATGGCCTGCGCAGCGGTCCACCTGGCCCCCGCCGACGTCCGGGTCACCGACCTGAGCCAGGTGGCGCTCCCGGTGATCTCCGCCCTGGGTGAGCTGGGGCTGGTCGTGGTCCTGGTGGGTTTCCTCGCCGCCACCTTCGGGGCTTCTCTGGAGGCGGCACTGGCCGCCGGCTACAGCGTGTCCCAGTACTTCGGCTGGCCGTGGGGCAAGTCGCTGCCGCCCCGCCGGGCCGCGGCCTTCCAGACCGTCCTGCTGCTGAGCATCGTGGCCGGCGCCCTGTTCATGCTCACCGGGGTCGACCCGATCATGGTCACCGAGTACAGCCTCGTGCTCTCGGCGGCCGCCCTGCCGCTGACCTACCTGCCGATCTTCGTCGTGGCCAACGACCGCGAGTACCTCGGTGAGCGCACCAACTCGTGGCTGACCAACCTGCTGGGGTCGGTGTACCTGGTGATTCTTCTGGTGGTGTCGGTGGCTGCCATTCCACTCATGCTCTTCACGAAAGCGGGGCAATGATGCCCGACGTCGTCCTCCGGCTCGGCTTCACCGTGCTGGACCGCCAGATCGTCGACCGCGAGGGGAACAACACCGGCAAGGTCGACGACGTCGAGTTCACGTGGGACGGGAAGCGGGCCCCGGTCATGACCGCGCTGCTCACCGACACCGCGGCCCTGGGCCCGCGACTCAGCGGCCGCCTGGGCCGGTTCTGGCGCACGGTCATGCAGCGGATGCGTCCGACCTCCGACGAACCCGTCCGCGTACCCGTGGAGGACGTCGAGGAGTTCAGTCCCAGCACCCGGCTGCGCACCGCCGCGCCGGAGAACGCCGTCATCGTCGAGGACTGGCTGCGCGAGCACGTCATCGGCAGGATTCCGGGGAGCGGCTCGTGAGGACCTTCACCACCAGCGACCTGATCGGCAGGAGGGCGGTCGACAGCGACGGCGATCCCGTGGGTACCGTGCAGGACGTCGTCGTGGGCCGCGTGAACGGCCGCTACGAGCTGCTGGGCCTGGTGATGGGCCGCTCCGCCCTGGCCGGCCGCCTGGGCTACAGCGGCAGGGAGGGCTCACTGGAACCGCCCTTCCCGTGGCGGCCGCTGCTGCGCTGGATGCGCGGTCACGAGCGGTACGTGGAGTGGGCCGACGTCCTCGGTCTCGACGGCCCGGAGATCGTTCTCCGCGTGGGGTCGGCGACCCTGCCCGGCAGCCGCCGCGGACACAGCGGCGACGAGCCGGGACGGGGCTGACGCCGTACAGGCCCGGAAACGGCGCGAGGCCGCACCCCGAAGGATGCGGCCCCGCGGACGGGGATCCGTCAGCCGACGCCCTTGGCGAGGGAGCCGAGCAGGTCCCGGTTGAGCTGGGAGATGGTGTCCAGCGGGATGCCCTTCGGGCAGACGGCGGCGCACTCACCGATGTTGGTGCAGTTGCCGAAGTCCTCCTCGTCGTGCTGGTTGACCATCTTCACCACGCGCGCGGCCCGCTCCGGCTGCCCCTGCGGGAGCATGCCGAGGTGGGTGACCTTCGCGGCGGTGAACAGCATCGCCGAGGCGTTCGGGCAGGCCGCCACGCAGGCGCCGCAGCTGATGCAGGTCGCGGCGTCGAACGCGCGGTCCGCGTCGGCCTTGGGCACCGGGGTGGCGTGGGCGTCCGGAGCGGTACCCGTCGGGGCGCTGATGTAGCCGCCCGCCTGGATGATCCGGTCGAACGCGCCGCGGTCCACGACCAGGTCCTTGATGACCGGGAAGGCCTTGGCCCGCCACGGCTCCACCGTGATGGTGTCGCCGTCATTGAAGCTGCGCATGTGCAGCTGGCAGGTGGTGGTCATCTCCGGGCCGTGCGCCTCGCCGTCGATCACGACACCGCAGGCACCGCAGATGCCCTCGCGGCAGTCGTGGTCGAACGCGACCGGGTCCTCACCCTCCAGGGTGAGCTTCTCGTTGAGGACGTCGAGCATCTCCAGGAAGGACATGTCGGACGAGACGTCCGTGAGCTTGTAGGTGGCCATGCGCCCCTTGTCGTCGGGGCCCTTCTGGCGCCAAACGCGCAGAGTGATGTTCACTTGTAACTCCGCTGCTTCATCTCGACGTACTCGTACTCCAGGTTCTCCTTGTGGAGCACGGGCTTGCTGTCATCACCGCCGAACTCCCAGGCCGCGACATAGGCGAACTCGTCGTCGTGGCGGAGCGCCTCGCCGTCCTCGGTCTGGCTCTCCGCGCGGAAGTGGCCGCCGCAGGACTCGCGGCGGTGGAGGGCATCGATGCACATGAGCTCGCCCAGCTCCAGGAAGTCGGCCACGCGGCCGGCCTTCTCCAGGGCCTGGTTGAGCTCGTCGTTGGTTCCCAGCACCTTGACGTCGCGCCAGAACTCCGCACGCAGCTCGCGGATGAGGCCGATGGCCTTGGTCAGGCCCTCCTCGGTCCGCTCCATGCCGCAGTACTCCCACATGATCTGCCCGAGCTCCTTGTGGAAGGAGTCGACGGTGCGGGAGCCCTGGAGGGACAGGAGCTTGTCGATCCGGGAGGTGACCTGCTCCTTGGCCGCGACGGCCTCGGGGTGCGACTCGTCGATCTTCTCGAACGGGCCGTCGGCCAGGTAGTCGTTGATGGTGTTCGGCAGGACGAAGTAGCCGTCCGCCAGACCCTGCATCAGCGCACTGGCACCGAGGCGGTTGGCCCCGTGGTCGGAGAAGTTGGCCTCACCGGTGACGAACAGGCCCGGGATGTTGCTCTGCAGGTCGTAGTCGACCCACAGCCCGCCCATGGTGTAGTGGACGGCCGGGTAGATGCGCATCGGAACCTCGTAGGGGTTCTCGCCGGTGATGCGCTGGTACATGTCGAACAGGTTGCCGTACTTGGCCTCGACGGCCTTGATGCCCATGCGCTGGATCGCGTCGGCGAAGTCCAGGTACACACCCAGGCCGCTGGGGCCGACACCGCGGCCCTCGTCGCAGACGTTCTTGGCGGCACGGGAGGCGATGTCGCGGGGCACCAGGTTGCCGAAGGACGGGTAGATGCGCTCCAGGTAGTAGTCGCGCTCGTCCTCGGGGATCTGGCGCGGGTCGCGCGTGTCCCCCTGCTTCTTGGGCACCCAGATGCGGCCGTCGTTGCGCAGCGACTCACTCATCAGGGTCAGCTTGGACTGGTAGTCGCCGCTGACCGGGATGCAGGTCGGGTGGATCTGCGTGTAGCACGGGTTGGCGAAGAGCGCACCCTTGCGGTGGGCCCGCCACGTCGCGGTGACGTTGCTGCCCATGGCGTTCGTGGACAGGAAGAACACGTTGCCGTAGCCGCCGGTGGCGAGCACGACCGCGTCGGCGAAGTGCGTCTCGATCTCACCGGTGACCATGTCACGGGCGATGATGCCGCGCGCCTTGCCGTCCACCACGATGAGCTCGAGCATCTCGTGGCGGGTGTTCATCTCGACCGTGCCCGCGGCGATCTGGCGCTCCAGGGCCTGGTAGGCGCCGATGAGGAGCTGCTGGCCCGTCTGGCCGCGCGCGTAGAAGGTGCGGGAGACCTGCACGCCGCCGAAGGAGCGGTTGTCGAGCAGACCGCCGTACTCGCGGGCGAAGGGCACGCCCTGGGCCACGCACTGGTCGATGATCTCGACACTGGTCTGGGCCAGGCGGTAGACGTTCGACTCGCGGGAGCGGAAGTCGCCGCCCTTCACGGTGTCGTAGAAGAGGCGGTAGATGCTGTCGCCGTCGTTGCGGTAGTTCTTGGCGGCGTTGATACCGCCCTGTGCGGCGATGGAGTGGGCGCGGCGCGGGCTGTCCTGGTAGCAGAACGTGGTGACGTTGTAGCCGGCCTCACCCAGGGTGGCGGCCGCGGCGGCACCGGCCAGGCCGGTGCCGACCATGATGACGGAGAGCTTGCGCCGGTTCGCGGGGTTGACCAGGCGCGCGGAGAAGCGGCGCTTGTCCCAGCGCTCGTTGATCGGGCCCTCGGGAGCCTTCTCGTCCCGAACGGGGTCTCCGACGATGAAGTAGTCGGTGTCAGACAATTAACTCACCAGTCCAAAGGTGACTGCCAGAGGCGGGATCGCGAAGCCGACGGCCACGATCAGCGCGATCGCGGTGGCAAGGGCGTTGAGCTTGCCCTGGCGGCCGGCCTTGTTGCCGCCCAGGGTGGTCACGGCGCTCCAGATGCCGTGCCGCAGGTGGAGTCCGACCGCGACGACGCTGGCGAGGTAGAACAGGGTCACGAACCAGAACTCGGGCTGGAACCCGTTCACCATGCGCTCGTACGGGCTGTCCGACCTGCCGCCGGGAGCGATGTTGTTCGTGGTCAGGTGCAGGATGTGGAAGACCACGAAGAGTGCGATCAGGATACCGCCGTAGCGCATGGTGTACGAGGAGTAGCTGCGCTGCACCCTCTTCGTCACCTGGTACCTGGCGGTCCTGGCCCTGTGGTTGCGGCGCCACAGGACGACGACCGCGTAGATGTGGATGAGGATGCTCGCCAGCAGGACGATGCGAGCGATCCAGAGGAAGCCCTCGTAGGGCAGGAGCGGGTAGCCCAGCTCCCGGAGGGAGTGGGCGTAGCCGTCGAAGGCCTCCTGGCCGGAGAAGATCTTCAGGTTGCCGTACATGTGCGCGATCAAATACAGCACAAGGATCGCACCGGTGATCGCCATCGCTGCCTTCAGCGCCACCGTGGACCCGTAGGCCGTAGACCGCTTCTTGGTCAAGGTACTGTTCGCCACAGCCTGTCACTTTAATTTCGAGTTAAGTCTGACGTCCAAGGCATGAGGACTCTTGTGTCCATAGCCCTAGTCTATGGACCATGCAGATCCAGCAGCTGGCCTACTTCGTCGCGGTGGCCCGCACGCGCCATTTCACCCGCGCAGCCGAGCTTTCACGGGTCGCACAGCCGAGCTTGAGCAAACAGATCCGGAGCCTTGAGCAGGAGTTGGGTGCACCGTTATTCAGTCGTGCCCGGGGAAATATCACACTCACGCCGGCCGGCGAGGTGCTGCTTCCGCTGGCCCAGCGCATCCTCACCGACCTGGAGACCGCGCGCCGGGAGGTGGCGGAGCTGGCCGGTGTGCGTCGCGGCCGGGTACGCCTGGGCGCCACGCCCTCCCTGTGTGCGGGTCTGCTGGCGGACGTGCTCGCCGATTTCCACCGACGTTACCCGGGAATCGAGCTGCGGGTCGAGGAGAGCGGGTCGCGCGACCTCATCCGGAACCTGGGGCGGGGCGAGCTCGACCTGGCGCTGATCATCCTGCCGCTGCAGAGCAGCGACCCGGACCTGACCACCACCCCCGTCCTGCGGGAGAACCTGGTCGTGGTGAGCCCGTCGTCGCAGCCCTCCCCCAACGGCCGGGCCTCGATCCGGATCCTGGAGCTGCGCGACCGGCCCCTGGTGATGTTCCGGCGGGGGTACGACGTGCGCGAGGCGACACTGCGCGCCTGCCGGGCCGCGGGTTTCGAGCCGCGGTTGGCGGTCGAGGGCGGCGAGATGGACGCCGTGCTGAGGTTCGTGGAGGCGGGTCTGGGCCTGGCCGTGGTTCCGAGCATGGTGCTGAGGAACCGCCCGGGCCTGCGCGGAACGCCGCTGGCCCGCCCCCGTCTGCTGCGCACGGTGGCGGTGGCCCGGCGCAGGGACGTGGAGCCCTCCCACTCGGCCGACGCCTTCCGCCGCCACCTCAACGAGTACCTGCTGGACCTGACGCCGGAGCAGCTGGGACCGGACCTGGAGGTGCTCATCACCAGTCCCGACGCGGGCGGTCCGCGAAAGCCGAAACCCTCACCGGGTGATGCGCGGGGGCCTTCGGCCGGGGAATGAGAGCCGCAGCGGCGTAAAATCAGGCAATTACCGACAAAGGCGCCAGAAAAATACTTTTTCCTCGGCCGTGTTCCGGAACGGAGGCGGAAAAGGACGTCGGTCAGAAACCGCCCGCGGTCCAGGAGTCGAGCCGCGCGGTGGCCTCCGCGACGGTGGCGGACTCCCCGCGCCCCGGGTGGACCGCCGTCTCCCCGGGCAGGACCGCCAGGTGGTCGCGCACCGAGGCGGCGAGGGTCGGCAGGTCCGAGAAGAACCGGGCCGTGGCCCCGGGGCCGTCGGCGAGGAGCGTGTCCCCGGTGAAGACCGCGCCGAGCTCGGGCGCGTACAGGCACACACCTCCCGGGGTGTGCCCTGGTGTGTGCAGGATCCGCAGCTCGATCCCCCCTGCGACCAGTACCTCTCCGTGCAGGAGCGGGGCGTCGGGTTCGCGGTCCGGGTGCACCTGCTCCCACAGGCGGCCGTCGGCGGGGTGCAGCAGCACGGGGGTGCCGGTGAGGTCGGCGAGGGCCGCCGCCGCGCCGACGTGGTCGGCGTCGCCGTGGGTGCACACGATGGCCATCAGCTCGCGGTCGCCCAGGCCGCGGGCGATCGCCTCGTGGTCGTGCGCGGCGTCGACGACGATCGCGCTCTCCTCGTCGCCGACGACCCACACGTTGCTCTCCGGGGGAAGCCCGCCCTCTTCCGGGAGGGAGGTGCCCGGGATGCGCAGGCGGACGACGGGGGAAGTGTCGCTCACGAAAGTCTCCACCACCTGTCCTGGATGTGTTCCGGCCTCACCGAACCTATCCCCGGCCGCTGCCGTGCCACACCCCCGGACGGCCCCGAGCGGGGAGCCGGGTCAGGGGTGGACCCCCGCCTCGAAGCTGCGCCGCAGGGTGTAGGGCTGGATGAGGCCGAGGCCGTGGGCGTGGCGGGCCCGCACCTTGACCACCTGCAGCCCCTCCTCGTCGGCGAGGCTCTCGGCGAGGCTCTCGTCGATCAGCACCGTGCCGGGGCGGGCGAAGGAGGTCAGGCGGCTGGAGCGGTTGACGGTGGTGCCGAAGACGTCGCCGTGCAGGGTCAGCACAGGCCCGGAGGCCAGGCCGACGCGCACGTCGGGGACCTCGACGTGCGTCTCGATGCCCGAGGCCAGGCGCAGGGCGATGTCGGCGGCCGCGGCGGCGGTGTCGGCCACGTACAGGATCTCGTCGCCCAGGGTCTTGACGACGCGTCCGCCCCCGGAGGCGACGATGTCGGCGGCGGTGGCCTCGAAGGTCTCCACCACACCGGCGAGCTCGACCTCGTCCAGTTCGCGGCTGAGTGTGGTGAAGGAGACGAGGTCGGCGAACCCGACGACGAGCGGGTAGTAGTTGGGTGTCCCGTGGCCGCCGTTGGTCATGACCGCGAGCGTGCGGGAGGTGGAGGCGGCGAGCTGCCGGCGCCAGATGTGCAGCAGCATCCGCTCGACGTCCGGGATCAGGTCCTTGACCTGGCCCATCAGCGGAATCGCCGCCTCGCTGCCGTCACCCTGGGCACGCTGGAAGATGAGTGTGCTGAGGATGCCGGTCTGCCAGTCGGCGAGCCGGGCCAGCATCTGGCCCATGGCGCGGGCGAAGCGGACCACGCCCTCCTCGTCGAGGACACCCTCCTCCAGAAGGCCGTTGGCGAGCCGCAGCGCCTCGACGTCGCTCTCCGCGAAGGCGACCGCGTCCTCGCTCTCGGTGGGAAAGCCCAGAGCGCGCCAGATGCGTCCGGCGAGCACTGGGTCGGCCCCCGCCAACTCGGTCGCCTGCTTCCTCGTGTAGATCACCTCACCGCCGAGCAGGGCGGTCTCGATCGTCTTCGGGTCAGGACGCGAGGGCATACGTTCTCTTTCAGGAACCTTTCCCGCTTGGAGCGGGGAGCGAGCACTTCGTCACCGTACCGGTGGTGCGGCCCGGGTCACATCCAGCTTACGCCCGGGCCCGCGGCCTCCCGAGGCCCGGTCCGCGACAGCCGTACCGGTGATAATGGCATAACACGGCCCGCCGCGGGAGAAGCCGCAGCCCCTTGTGGACGGCACTCCGGGGAGGTCAGGGGCGAGGGCGCACGTGCACCACGTCGCCCGCGCTCAGCGCCTGGTCCCCCGCCGGACCGGACACGACCAGCCTCGCGTCCGCGTCGACGCCGGTCGCCGGCGCCTCCAGGACCCGGCCGCCGGGCAGATGGACGCGCACCCGCCGGCCGAGGGTGGTGCACATACTCCGGTAGAGGGGGGCCAGACCGCAGGCCTCGGCGTCGCCGCCGGCCCCGGCCCATCCCGCGTACAGCTTCTCGAACTCCTCCAGCAGGGCGATGAGCAGCTCGGTCCGGTCCGGGGCCGCGACGCCGGCGCCTCTCAGGGACACGGCGGTGTCCACCGGCAGCTCGGAGCGGTCCTGGGACACGTTGACACCGATCCCCACGACCACACCGGGCCGGTCGGAGGAGAGTTCGGCCTCGGCGAGGATGCCCGCGAGCTTGCCCTCCCCGCCGGCTGGGCCGCCCGGCAGCTCCTCGGGGACGACGACGTCGTTGGGCCACTTGAGCGCGGCCCCGACCCCGGTCGTCCGGCGTATCGCACCGACGGCCGCCGTTCCCATGAGGGCCGTCAGCCACCCCAGCCGCCCTGCGGGCACCTCGGGCCGCAGCAGCAGGGAGATCGTGAGCGCGGCCCGCGGCGGTGTGTCGAACTCCCGTCCGAGCCGGCCCTTGCCCGCGGTCTGGTGCTCGGCGGCCAGGACCGTTCCGTGCGGTGCCCCGGTACGGGCCAGCGCCGCCAGCTCGGTGTTGGTGGAGCCGGCCTCGTCCGCCACCAGGATCCGCGACCACATGCTCCCCGGACGCACCAGGGCGGAGGTGAGGGCGTCCGCGTCGAGCGGGGGGCGGGGAAAGGGGCTGCCGGTCATGCCCCCATTACAGCAGCACGCGACCGGCACCGCCGGACGGTGCCCCCGCGCACGGGGCGGGGGCACCGCGGCGGACGGCGTCAGCCCGTGTTCTGCAGGCCGGCGGCGACACCGTTGACCGACAGCAGGAGCAGGCGCTCCAGGTGCTGCTGGTCCTCGGGGTCGAGGTCGTCGGCGCCGTCGGAGCGCAGGGCCTCCAGGGCGCGCAGCTGCAGGTGGGAGAGCGCGTCCACGTACGGGTTGCGCAGGTCGACGGCGCGGGAGAGCACCCTGCGGTTCTCCAGCAGGCGGCTGTGCCCGGTCACCTGCAGGACCAGCCGGCGGGTGAGGTCGTACTCGGCCAGCACCCGCTCGGTGAGTTCGGGCCTCCCGCCCAGAGCCAGGTAGCGTTCGGCGATGGTCCGGTCGGTCTTGGCCAGGCTCATCTCCGCGTTGTCCAGCAGGGACGCGAACATGGGCCACTCGCGGTAGGCCTCTTGCAGCACCGCCGGGTCGGGGACGGCGTCCAGGCCGGTGCCCAGGCCGTACCAGCCGGGCAGGTTGACCCGGGTCTGGGTCCAGGCGAACACCCACGGGATGGCGCGCAGGTCGCCCAGGCCCTTGGCCGCGCCGCGCCGGGAGGGGCGCGAACCCAGCCGCAGTTCACCCAGCTCCTCCAGCGGGCTGACCCGGGAGAACCACACCGCGAAGTCCTCCGCGCCGATCAGTTCCAGGTAGGCCTCCTGGGCCGCGGCGGCGATGGTGTCGGCGTAGGGGCGGTAGGCGGCCGCGGCCGAGCGCTCGCGCTCCTGGACCCGGTCGGTGGAGGCCATGAGGACGGCGTGGCCGACCTGCTCGATGTGGCGGCGGGCGATGTCGTGCTGGCCGTAGCGGGCGAAGACGACCTCGCCCTGCTCGGTGACCTTGAAGCGGCCGCCGACGGAGCCCGGTGCCTGGGCGAGCAGGGCGCGGCTGGCCGGGCCGCCGCCGCGGCCGAGCGAGCCGCCGCGGCCGTGGAAGAGGGTCAGGCGCACGTCGTGGCGCCCGGCCCAGTCGGCCAGGCGGGCCTGGGCGTCGTACAGGCGCAGGGTGGCGCTGACCGGGCCGACGTCCTTGGCCGAGTCGCTGTAGCCGAGCATGACCTCGATGCGGCGCCCGCTCTGCTCCAGGCGCTCGCGGACCCGGGGCAGTTCGAGCATGCCGTCGAGCACGTGCGGCGAGGCGTCCAGGTCGGCGCCGGTCTCGAACAGGGGGATGACGTCCAGGACGGGCCGGCGTCCGGCGGGGAGCGCGAGGTCGGCGAGCTCGTGGACGGCGGCGATGTCCTCGGCCGAGCGGGTGAAGCTGACGATGTAGCGGCGGCAGGCCTCCACACCGAAGCGCTCCTGGATCCAGGAGATGACGCGGATGGTGTCCAGCACCTCCCGGGTGCGCTCCGACAGGGGCCCGTCGGTGCCCTTCTCGCGCAGCTCGGCCAGCGCGGCGGCGTGCACCTCGCTGTGCTGGCGGATCTCCAGCTCGGCGAGGTGGAAGCCGAAGGTCTCCGCCTGCCAGATCAGGTGCTGGAGCTCCCCGTAGGCCTGGCGGACCGCGCCGGCCGCGGCCAGGGACTCCTGGACGGTGCGCAGGTCGTCGAGGAAGGCCTCGGCCCCCGGGTAGGCCAGGTCCGCGTCGCGCTCGCGGGTGGCGCGCAGCCGGGCCGCGGCCAGCAGCAGGAACCGGCGGTGCGGTTCGTTGGGGGAGCGCTTGTCGATCTCCGCCAGTGTGTCGGGGTGGCCGGCCCGCGCGGTGGCGAGTGCGTCGCGCAGCGCGGCGGAGGGGGGAGTGAGGTTCGCGTAGGCGGTGAGGGTGCGTCCGACCCTCTCGCAGGCGCGCTCCAGGCCGCGCAGGACGTGCTCGGACTGGATGAGCACGGCCTCGCGCGTCACGTCGTGGGTGACGAAGGGGTTGCCGTCGCGGTCGCCGCCGATCCAGCTGCCGTAGCGCACGAAGGGCCTGGCACGGGGCGGCCGCGTTCCGGTGCCCTCGGGGTCCACGGCCGCGTCCAGGGCCCGGTAGACCTGCGGGACGACGTCGAAGATCGTGCCGTCGAAGGCGGCCAGGGCGGTGCGGACCTCGTCGAGCGGGTCGAGCTTGGTGTAGCGCAGCTGGGAGGTGCGCCACAGCAGGTCGATCTCCTCCAGGAGGCGGCGGTGCGCCTCGGCCGCGGCCGTGCTGCCCTCGTGGGCCGCGTGCCAGGCGTCGAGCTGGCTGCTGATGCGCAGGATGGAGGTGGAGACGGCGCGGCGCCGGGCCTCGGTGGGGTGCGCGGTGATGACGGGGTGGAACTCCATGCCGCCGATCAGCTCGGCCAGGCGCTCCCCTCCGTGCTCGTCCCGAACGGCCCGCACGGCGGCGGCCAGGGACTCGCGGGGCGGGTTGGCCGCGTCGTCGCGCTCGCGCAGGGCGCGCATGCGCTGGTGCTCCTCGGCCAGGTTGGCCAGGTGGAAGTACACGGTGAAGGCGCGCGCCACCTGCTTGGCGCGCTCCAGCGGCCAGGAGGCGACGAGGGCGGTGATCTCCTCCCCCGAGACGGAGCCGTCCCGGGCACCGATCACCGCGTGCCGGAGTTTCTCGACGTCGGCGAGCAGGTCCTCGCCTCCGCTCTCGGCAAGAACGGTCCCGAGCATCTCCCCCAGCAGTTTGACGTCGTTGCGAAGCTGCTCGGGTACTTCCTGCCGCGCGCTGTCACGCTCTGCACTCACCGCTGTCATGGGGCCGACAATACAGAGATCGCATGGAGGAGAGGCGCCCCGGGGAGGCATTTCCGCATCTTTGCCAGCACGTTAACAATTGTTCCGGAAGCAGTTCCCATTCACATCGAATCACGTTTTCCACGCCGTTCGCGCAGCCTTTTTCCACCTTTCCGGCACCCGGAGGGCGCGCTCGGGGGCTCCGGGCCGCCGCCGGGCAAACCCGGGGGTGGCTGCTTCTGGGGCACCCCCACGCGGCTAACCTGCGTAGTCATGGCCACCGAAGCCCCAGAACCGCTCTCCGCGGACGAGATCGACATCCACACCACCGCGGGCAAGCTCGCAGATCTGCAACGGCGCCGCTACGAGGCCGTTCACGCCGGATCCGCCCGCGCCGTCGAGAAGCAGCACGCCAAGGGCAAGATGACCGCGCGCGAGCGGATCGACGCCCTGCTCGATCCCGGTTCGTTCGTCGAGTTCGACGCCCTGGCCCGCCACCGGTCCACCGGCTTCGGGCTGGAGGGCAACCGCCCCTACGGCGACGGCGTCGTCACCGGGCACGGAACCGTGGACGGCCGCCCCGTCGCCGTCTTCAGCCAGGACGTGACCGTCTTCGGCGGCTCCCTCGGCGAGGTCTACGGGGAGAAGATCTGCAAGGTCCTGGACCACGCCCTCACCAACGGGTGCCCGGTCGTCGGCATCAACGAGGGCGGCGGCGCGCGCATCCAGGAGGGCGTCGTCTCCCTGGGCCTGTACGCGGAGATCTTCAAACGCAACACCCACGCCTCGGGGGTCGTCCCCCAGATCTCCCTCATCATGGGGGCCGCCGCCGGCGGGCACGTCTACTCCCCCGCCCTCACCGACTTCGTCGTGATGGTCGACGAGACCTCGCAGATGTTCATCACCGGACCCGACGTCATCAAGACCGTCACCGGCGAGGACGTCTCCATGGAGGAGCTGGGCGGCGCCCGCACCCACAACACGAAGTCGGGCGTGGCCCACTACATGGGCGCCGACGAGCAGGACGCCCTCGACTACGTCAAGGCCCTGCTGTCGCACCTGCCCGACAACAACCTCGAGGACACCCCGCCGGTGGAGCCCGAGGACGAGCAGGGTGAGGAGCCCTCCGAGGGCGACCTGGCCCTGGACTCCTTCATCCCCGACTCGGCCAACCAGCCCTACGACATCAGGACGGTCATCGAGACCGTCCTCGACGACGGCGACTTCCTGGAGGTCCACGCCCAGTTCGCCACCAACATGGTGGTGGGCTTCGGCCGGGTGGAGGGCCGCTCCGTCGGCGTCGTCGCCAACCAGCCGATGAGCCTGGCGGGCTGCCTGGACATCGACGCCTCGGTGAAGGCCGCGCGCTTCGTCCGCACCTGCGACGCCTTCAACATCCCGGTGCTGACCTTCGTGGACGTGCCCGGCTTCCTGCCCGGCACCGACCAGGAGTGGGGCGGCATCATCCGCCACGGCGCCAAGCTGCTGTACGCCTACGCCGAGGCGACCGTCCCGCTCATCACGGTCATCACGCGCAAGGCCTTCGGCGGCGCCTACGACGTCATGGGTTCCAAGCACCTGGGCGCCGACGTCAACCTCGCCTGGCCCACCGCGCAGATCGCGGTCATGGGCGCCCAGGGGGCGGTGAACATCCTGCACCGCAGGACCCTCGCCGCCGCCGAGGACGTCGAGGCCGAGCGCGCCCGGCTGGTCTCCGAGTACGAGGACACGCTCCTCAACCCCTACGCGGCGGCCGACCGCGGCTACGTCGACGGGGTGATCCTGCCCTCGGAGACCCGGGTCCAGGTCGCCAAGGCACTGCGGGCACTGCGCAACAAGCGCAAGCAGCTGCCCCCCAAGAAGCACGGGAACGTTCCGCTGTGAGCACGCACGAGAAGCAGCCGCTCCTGTCCGTCGTCCGGGGCGGGGCCGGCCCCGAGGAGATCGCCGCCCTCACCGCCGTGCTGGCGGCCCGGGCCGCCGCCGCGCGCTCGGCGGACGAGGCTCCGGCCGAGCGCCCGTCCGGCTGGCGGAACCGCGCACGGGGCCTGCGCACCCCGCTGCGCCCCGGCCCCGGTGCCTGGCGCACGAGCGCCAGGTAGTCCCACCAGCAGACCTCGGGAGCGGTCGGCGCGCATCCGCCCCACGCCTCAGCAGAAGGGTTTCCCACCGTGCGTAAAGTTCTGATCGCCAACCGCGGCGAGATCGCCGTCCGCATCGCCCGCGCCTGCCGCGACGCCGGACTGGCCAGTGTCGCCGTCTACGCCGAGCCCGACCTGGACGCTCTCCACACCAGGATCGCCGACGAGGCCTACGCCCTGGGCGGGTCCACCCCCGCCGATTCCTACCTCGACATCGCCAAGCTGCTCGATGTCGCCGCCCGCTCCGGTGCCGACGCCGTCCATCCCGGCTACGGGTTCCTGGCCGAGAACGCCGATTTCGCCCAGGCCGTCATCGACGCGGGACTGACCTGGATCGGCCCGCCTCCGGCCGCGATCACCGCGCTGGGTGACAAGGTGCAGGCGCGCCACATCGCCCAGAAGGTCGGCGCCCCGCTGGTGGCGGGCACCCCCGACCCGGTCTCGGGTGCCGAGGAGGTGGTGGCCTTCGCGGCGGAGCACGGGCTGCCCATCGCGATCAAGGCCGCCTTCGGCGGCGGCGGCCGCGGCCTCAAGGTCGCCCACGAGCTGGAGGACGTGGCCGACGCCTACGAGTCGGCGGTGCGCGAGGCCGTCACCGCGTTCGGTCGCGGGGAGTGCTTCGTCGAGCGCTACCTGGACCGGCCGCGCCACGTGGAGACCCAGTGCCTGGCCGATGCCCACGGCAACGTCGTGGTGGTCTCCACCCGCGACTGCTCGTTGCAGCGCCGCCACCAGAAGCTGGTGGAGGAGGCCCCCGCGCCGTTCCTCACCCCCGAGCAGGTGGAGAGCCTCTACAGCGCGTCCAAGGCCATCCTCCGGGAGGCCGGCTACGTGGGCGCGGGCACGTGCGAGTTCCTGGTGGGCGCCGACGGCACGATCTCGTTCCTGGAGGTCAACACCCGTCTGCAGGTCGAGCACCCGGTGAGCGAGGAGGTCACCGGTATCGACCTGGTGCGGGAGATGCTGCGCATCGCCGACGGCGAGGAGCTCGGCTACGGCGACCCGCAGGTGCGCGGCCACTCCTTCGAGTTCCGGATCAACGCCGAGGACGCCGGCCGGGGCTTCATGCCCGCGCCGGGCACCATCACCGAGCTGGCGCTGCCGGGCGGCCCGGGCGTGCGCGTGGACACCGGCTGCGAGGCGGGGTTCACCGTGCCGCAGGCGTTCGACTCGATGATCGCGAAGCTGATCGTGACGGGCCGCACCCGCGCCGAGGCGCTGGCGCGCTCCCGGCGGGCACTGGCCGAGTTCGAGGTCGGCGGGATGCCCACCGTGCTGCCCTTCCACCGGGCCGTGGTGGAGGACCCGGCGTTCGCCCCCGCCGGGGACGGGCCGTTCGAGGTCCACACCCGCTGGATCGAGACGGAGTTCGACAACCGGATCGAGCCGTGGTCGGGCACCCCGGGCGAGGCCGTGGAGGCCGGGCGCGAGACGGTGACGGTGGAGGTGGGCGGCAAGCGCCTGGAGGTCGTGCTGCCGGCGTCGCTGGGCACCGCCGCGGCCCCGTCCGCAGGTGGCTCCAGGAAGAAGCGCGCCGCCCGCAAGGGAGGTGGGGGCGCCGCTGCGGTCAGCGGGAACACCCTGGTCTCGCCGATGCAGGGCACCGTGGTCAAGGTCGTGGCCGAGGAGGGCGCGCAGGTCTCCGAGGGCGACACCGTGGTGGTGATCGAGGCGATGAAGATGGAGCAGCCGCTGACCGCCCACAGGGCCGGGAAGGTGACCGGGCTGAAGGTCGCCGCGGGCGAGACCGTCGGCTCCGGCGCGGTCGTCTGCGAGATCGAGGACGTCTGACGGATCCGGGGGAGGTACCGCACGGTGCCTCCCCCGGCGTGTGTCCCGGGGGTGACACTTCCCGCACCGCGGACCAGGAAGAAGCCCGTGAAGCCCCTGACCGCCGGACATCCTGCCCTCTCAGGGGCACGGTCCTGGACAGATACCCATGGAAAAGATGGACAAAGAGGGCTATCGTTCTCTTCCGTGACGAACATCTGGGGGCTGACGCGACGCTGGCACATTGATCTGTGCCGGCGCGACAGCGATGCGTGTTGTGGGGGCCAGGGGCGCCCCTAGGACGGCCCGGCGGCCGACACTCCCCGAGCCCGTCGCCCGCCGCCACCCCTCGAAGGGTGGCCCGACGGCCACCGGCTCCTGACGCGCCCACACGCCTCCCCGCGCCGTACACGGCGCCCCGTTCACCTTCTCCCCTTCCACCGGACGTCTCCCGCACGCGGAGCCGATCGCTGCGCCGTGCGCCTCCTCCGGTACCTGTCACCCTTTGGAGTCCCACCCGTGTCCGCACAGACCACCAAGGTCGGGCGGCGCCTCCGGATGCCGTCGTTCGGCGTCCAGGTCATCGCCTCCCTCTTCATCGGTGTCGCCCTGGGCTTCGCCGCCCTCCAGATCAGCCCGCCCGAGGACGGATCGGTCACCAACGGCCTGGCCGAGGCCCTCCAGATCATCGGGTCCGCCTTCGTCTCCCTGCTGAAGACGGTCGTCCCGCCGCTGATCGTCCTGGCCGTCATCTCCTCGATCGCCAACCTGCGCAACGTCACCAACGCCGCCCGCCTGGCCGGGCAGACCCTGCTGTGGTTCGCCGTCACCGCACTGGTGTCGGTGGCCATCGGCATCGGCCTCGGCACGGTCCTGCGTCCGGGCGTCGACAGCGGGGTGGACGCGTCCAGCGCCCAGGACATCGGCCGGGAGGTCACCTGGCTGGACTTCCTCCAGGGCCTGATCCCCACGAACTTCCTCGCCCTCCAGGCCTCCACCTCCGAGGCCGACGGCGCCCTGAGCACCTCGCTGTCGTTCAACGTGCTCCAGCTGATCGTCATCTCGGTCGTGCTGGGCATCGCCGCGGTGAAGGTCGGCAGGCCGGCCGAGCCGTTCATCGACTTCGCCGACTCCGCGCTGAAGGTCGTGCTCAAGGCGCTGTGGTGGATCATCCGCCTCGCCCCGATCGGCACCGTCGGCCTGCTGGGCAACGCCGTCTACAGCTACGGCTGGACGACCATCGGCGCGCTGGGCAAGTACGCGCTGACCGTCTACCTGGGCCTGGCCCTGGTGCTGTTCGTCCTCTACCCGCTGGTCGCCCGCCTCAACGGGCTGTCCCCGCTGAAGTACTTCAGCGGCGTGTGGCCGGCCGTCCAGCTCGGCTTCGTGTCCCGCTCCTCGATGGGCACCCTGCCCGTCACCCAGAGGGTCACCGAGCAGAACCTGGGCGTCCCCCGCTACTACTCGGCGTTCGCCGTCCCGTTCGGCGCCACGACCAAGATGGACGGGTGCGCCGCCATCTACCCGGCTGTCTCGGCGATCTTCATCGCCCAGTTCTTCGACATCCAGCTGAACCTGGCCGACTACCTGCTGATCGTGCTGGTGTCGGTGGTGGGTTCGGCCGCGACGGCGGGCACCACGGGCGCGACCGTGATGCTCACGCTCACCCTGTCCACCCTGGGTCTGCCCCTGGAGGGCGTCGGCCTGCTCCTGGCGGTCGACCCGATCCTGGACATGGGCCGCACCGCGGTGAACGTGGCGGGCCAGGCCCTGATCCCGGCGGTGGTGGCCAAGCGCGAGGGCATCCTCGACGTGGACCGCTACAACGCCCCGCGCGACGCCTCCGGCTTCGTCCCCCTGGACGAGGAGGACAGCGCCCCCGAGGAGCTGAACCCGGAGCTCACCCCGTCCGCGGACGAGAAGCCCGCGGCCGAGGAGCCCGTGACCGCCACGGCGGCGGCCAAGGACTGACCTGCCGCACGCACACGGCCCGCCGGGGAACCGGCGGGCCGTTGCCGTTCACCCCCTGCGGGAGCGCGGGGTCCAGGTGAGGTCGATGTCCAGGTCGCAGGGCGTGTCGGTCTTGAGGCGGTCCCGGTGGCTGCCCGTGTGGGTGTAGCTCCGGTTGACCGGGTCGAGCCGGTACACGTGCACCGTGGCCAGGCTTCCCCGCTCCTGTTCGACCAGCCACAGGTGCGGGATGTCCGCCTGAGCGTAGAGCTGGGGCTTGCGCCGGCGGTCCCGGATCTCGGACTCGGGCGAGACCACCTCCACGGCCAGTCTCACGTCCTCGGCCCGTATCCAGGTGGCGTCCATGCCGTACTCGGTACGGGCGTCGATCAGCATGAGGTCGGGTTCAGGCCTCTGCCGCTCACCCAGCACGACCGTCATCTCCCTGATGACCTCGAGCCCTTCCGGTGCCTGCTCCAGCAGCTGCGTCTCCAGCAGCCGCAGCATGTGCATGTGGAAACGCTTCTGGGGACTCACGATGACCAGGCTTCCGTCGATGAGCTCGGTGTGCGGCGGAAGATCCGGAATGCGATCGAGGTCCTCCGCCCGGTAGCCGTCCTGAGGGGGCATCAGCGGAGACCACCGGGAAACCGGTTCACAAGGCGGGACCACAGGGGAAACAGGCATGCCACCGCCTTCGGTCGTCGGATCGTTCTCGTCGCCCAGCGCAGCCATCCCGATCACCTCACCACGGTGTTTTCCACGGATTCTCGCACCCACACCCCGCCGGCGGGGTTGCCGGCGCCCGCCCCGGGGAGAGAAAGGGCACAGAGGGAACCCTCGGGGGCCGCTGTTCGTCCTTGTCAGTGACGGAGGCGAGAGGAACGACATGCGCCGCTTGGTAACACCCACTGTGCTGACCGCGGGGATCGCGGCCGCGGTGCTGGGCGCCGCGGCGGCGCCCGCCGCGGCCGACACCGCGCCCGAACCACCCGAGGTCCAGGTCGTCGTCGACGAGCTGCAGGACGACGGCGTCTTCATCGACCCGGGCATCACCACCATCCCGGCCGGCGAGGAGAGCGCCCTGGAGGCCGCGGCGGCCGGGGCGGACACACCCGTCTACTACGTGCTGCTGCCCACGGGCGCAGTGGGCTCGGACGCCTCGCTCGAAGCCCTGATGGACCCGGTCATGGACGAGGTCGGCGACGGCCTCTACGGCGTGTTCGCCGGTGACCAGGCCTTCCGTGTGATGTCGCCGGACGTCGAGGACACCGAGGCCATCCGCGACACCGCCATGGCGGAGGGCGGCGGCAACCAGATCGACACCCTGGTCGCGGTGCCCGACGCAGCCCAGCAGGTGGAGGACGCCGAGGCCGCAGGCGCGACCACGGGGCTGGTCCTGCTCGCCGTACTGCTCGGGATCGGCGGGCTCGTCGTCTGGTCCGCCTACCGCGGCAAGAAGCGCCGCGAGGAGGAGAAGGCCCGGCAGCTGGCCGAGATCAGGCAGATGGCCACGGAGGACGTCGTCCGGCTGGGCGAGGACGTCGCCCGGCTGGAGATCGACCTGTCGCGGGTCGACGACGCCACCCGGGCCGACTACTCGCGGGCCATGGACGCCTACGACCAGGCCAAGAGCCGGCTCGACACGATCCGGGAGCCCGACGAGGTGCGCCTGGTCACCAGCGCGCTGGAGGACGGCCGCTACTACATGACGGCCACGCGGGCGCGCATGAGCGGTGAGCCCGTGCCCGAGCGGCGCGGCCCCTGCTTCTTCAACCCGCAGCACGGCCCGTCGGTGACGGACGTGACCTGGGCCCCGCCCGGCGGCGCTCCCCGGACGGTCACCGCGTGCGCGGACTGCGCGCAGGCGGTGCGCATCGGCGGACAGCCCGACGTGCGCCTGGTCGAGGTCGGCGGAGAGCGCCGCCCCTACTACGACGCGGGCCCGGCCTATGCGCCCTACGCCGGCGGCTACTTCGGCATGGACATGATGGCGGGCATGTTCACCGGCATGATGATGGGCTCCATGATGGGGTCCATGATGGGAATGGGAATGGGAATGGGCATGGGCCTCGGTGCGGGGGACATGTCCGGCGACGCCGGCGGCTTCGACGGAGGCGACTTCGGCGGAGGGGACTTCGGCGGCGGCGACTTCGGCGGCTTCGACTTCTGATCCGCCGGCAAGGACATGGGGGAGGCCCCGGGCACGTGCCCGGGGCCTCCTTCGCGCTCGCGGCCCGTCACGGGCCCGGGGAGCGGGCGTGCAGGTCCTCGATCCACCGGCACACGGCGGCGGCGGTGGCCGCCGGTTCGGCGCGGGTGGTGTCGACGAGGGTCAGCGGCGGGTCGAGCCGGTCTGCCTCGGTGCCGATCCAGGAGGCGAACTCCAGGGTCTCGGTGATCCGCTCCTCGTCCCACTCCCGCCAGGCGGGGCGGGCCCGCAGCCGGTCGGCGAGGACGTCGGGGTCGCAGGTGAGCGCCAGGTAGTGGATGTCGGAGAAGAGCGCGCGCTCGGGCAGGGGCTCGAACTCGGGCGGGACGACGGTCCCGCACAGCACTACCGGGCGCCCGCTCTGCTGCACCATCGCGGCGGTGCGCAGCCACGTGGAGCGGAACAGGCGGTGGTGCCCGGCCGGGTCACGCAGGCCGCCGACCCACAGAAGGTCCTGTTCGAGCACCACGAAGCGGTCCCGGAGGCGCTCCAGCAGGATTCCGGCGATGGTGGACTTGCCCGTGCCGCTGGGGCCCGAGACGCAGTACAGGGGAAGGCGCAGGAAGGGGCGCGTGCGCTCGCAGTGGGGGCAGAGCAGCACGGAGACCCCCGCCGTGGTGTCGGGGGTCTCGTCCCACTCCCCGCAGTGCGTACAGATCAGCGGGTGCATGGAGTACGTGTGTCGTCGCGCCTCAGTCGAAGAGCTGCTCGAGGAAGCTCTTGCGGCGGTAGGGGCGCGGCGAGTCGCGGTAGCCGCGCGGCGAGTCCGGGTAGTTCCGGTATCCGCGGGGCGAGTCGGCGTACCCGCGCTGCGGGTAGCCCTGCGGATAGCCGCCGGGCTGCGGGTGGGCGACCGGGGGCGCCGCCGGCGGGACGGGCGGAGGCGCGACGCCGTAGTGCCGCTGCTCGGCCTCGACGATACGCTCCAGCTCGCCCCGGTCCAGGAAGATTCCCTGGCAGCCGTCGCACCGCTCGATGTGAACACCCTGGCGGTCGAAGGTACGCATGGGGCTTTGGCACTTGGGACAGATCACGGCAAGACAGTACGCAGACGGAAGTCAAGAAAAGGTAAAGGGCCCGCTCCGCGTCCCGGAGGCGCGGCGGGCCCGGACCACTGCTCGCGGGTTCCTACTCGGGGGTGGCCAGCATCAGGGAGCGGGCGGCCTCGGTGACGCTGCCCGACAGCGAGGGGTAGACCGCGAAGGTGTGCGCCAGGTCGTCCACGGTCAGGCGCTGCTGCACCGCCACCGACACGGCGAGGATGAGCTCGCTGGCGCGCGGGGCGACGATGACCCCGCCCAGGACGATGCCCGTGTGCTGGCGGCAGATGAGCTTGACGAAGCCTTCCTGGTCGTCGTTCATCTTGGCGCGCGGGTTGGTGGGGAGGGGAAGGGTGACCGTCCGGCCGTCGACCCGGCCGCTGCGTACGTCCTCCTCGCTGGCCCCGACCGCGGCGAGCTCGGGGTGGGTGAACACGGTGGAGGCGACGCTGGACAGCCTCAGCGGGGTGACCGCCTCGCCGAGGGCGTGCCACATGGCGATGCGCCCCTGCATGGCCGCCACGGAGGCCAGCATGTTCACGCCCGTGCAGTCGCCCGCCGCGTACACACCCGGCACGGTGGTGCGCGAGACGCGGTCGGTCTCGACGAAACCGCCCCGGCCGAGCCGGACGCCGGCCTCCTCCAGGCCCAGGCCGTCGGTGTTCGGGATCATGCCGACGGTCATCAGGCAGTGGCTTCCCTCGACGGTGCGCCCGTCGGAGAGGGTGACCAGGACGCCGTCGTCGGTGCGCACCACGGACTCGGCGCGGGTGCGGTTGAGCACCGTCATGCCGCGCCGGGCGAAGACCTCCTGCAGGAGCGCCGCGGCGTCGGTGTCCTGGGTGGGCATGACGTGCTCGCGGGAGGAGACGAGGGTGACGTCGGAGCCCAGGGACTGGTAGGCGCCGGCGAACTCGGCACCGGTGACGCCCGAACCGACCACGATGAGCTTCTCCGGAAGCTTTTCCAGGTCGTAGATCTGGCGCCAGGTGAGGATGCGCTCCCCGTCGGGGCGGGCGGTGGGCAGCTCACGGGGGTGGGCTCCCGTGGCCACGAGGACGACGTCGGCGCGGATCCGCTGGTCGCCGACGGCGACGATGCTCGGATCCACCAGCCGGGCCTCGCCGGCGATGATCTCGACGCCCTCCTTGATCAGGCGGGCGCGGGTGTCGTCGGACTGCGCCCGGGCCAGGCGCTTGATACGCGCGTTGACGGTGGGCAGGTCGACCCGCACGGAGGACTTGCCGTCCATCTGGTCGTCCACCTGGATGCCCAGGCGCTCGGACTCACCCATGTAGATGGCCCGGGTGGAGGTGGCGATGAGGCTCTTGGAGGGTACGCAGTCGGTGAGGACACAGGCACCGCCGATCCCGTCGCGGTCGACGACGGTCACGTCGGCACCCAGCTGCACGGCGACCAGTGCCGCCTCGTAGCCTCCGGGACCGCCTCCGATGATCACGACCTTCGTCACTTCGCCTCACTTCCTCTGCGGCCGGCCTGCGCCCGGCTTCCCGATCGGGGAAGTCTGGGCACGACGGTCAGCACCCTGTTTTCTCGCTTACCTCCATTGTCGGCCATCCCGCTCGCCGGATCGGCAGCGGCAGCGGCTGCTTGCCGCAGGCCCCGGACGGGGAGACGGAGGCCACTGCGCGCATCCCGTACCCTCCCGCGCCGCCGCGAACCAGAGATTTCCCCGCATTCCCCTCGGCGGACCGCCCTGCGTTGCGTTCCGGAACTATCAGACTACACAGAGGTAGCATCCGACTCGTGAACGAAACAGAGCATCAGACACCGAGGACGACCGAGGAGGCGAAGGAGCTGGCTGCCGCCGCGGCGCACGAGCTGTTGGCCCGCACCGGCGCCGACAGCTTCGACGCCCTGGTGGTGCTCGGCTCCGGGTGGGCGGGCGCCGCGGACACGCTGGGCACCCCCGACATCGAGTTCGACATGGCCGAGCTGCCGGGCTTTCACGTGCCCACCGCGGAGGGCCACACCTCGAAGGTCCGCAGCATGTGGGTGGACGACAAACGCGTGGTCGTGTTCATGGGGCGCGTCCACCTCTACGAGGGCCGCAGTGCGATGGAGGCGGTCCACGCGGTGCGCACCGGCCTGGCGGCGGGCGCGCGGACGGCCGTGCTGACCGGGTCCGCGGGGTCCCTCCGGGTGGACATCGCACCGGGCCAGCCGGTGGTGCTCCGCGACCACATCAACCTGACCTCGCGGTCTCCCCTGGCCGGACCGTCGTTCGTCGACCTGAGCAAGGCCTACAGCCCCCGGCTCCGGGGCATCGTGCGCGAGGTGGCCCCCGCCCTGGCGGAAGGCGTGTACGTGTGCACCGTGGGTCCCCAGCTCCAGACCCCCGCGGAGCTCCAGGTGCTCCGCCAGGCGGGAGCGGACGTGGTGGGGCGCTCGATCGCCCTGGAGGCCATCGCCGCCGCGGAGGCGGGCGCCGAGGTGCTGGGGCTGGCGATCGTCAGCAACGACGCGGTGGGAGCGGTGATCGACCCCGCCGAGGTCGAGCGCGCCAGGGACGTGGTCACCCGGCGGGCGCATCCCCTGGGGGACCTGCTCAAGCAGGTGCTCACCCGGGTCTGAGAACGGAAGGACGCCCGAGGGACCCGGCCGAGATCGGACCGGGCCCCTCGGGCCATCCGTGCAGAAGAGGTGGAGACCGTCCGGGGCGCACCGCGCGGGATCCCCGCAGATCCCTGTACGCGCGGCGCGGCCGCCGGAACACCGTCCGGGGCGGTCTCCGGGCGACCTGCCCGGTACCGGCGTGGCGAGCGTTCGTCCCGAGGCCTTGGGACGGACGGTACCGGCCGGGACGGCCGGAGAACTGCCCCCTCGGTGCCCTGACGCGCGGGATCCCCGCAGATCCCGTTGGACTCGCGACCGGGCACCTTTCCTGACTCTGTTCAGTTGAACCGCGCGCCACTCGGAAGAAGGGTCCGGGCGGAGGGCCATCCGCGCGAAGCCGACCCGCCCGGAACCTTTTCCTTAGGCATGCCTTACCTAAGCAGAACCTGAATCCTCCGTCAAGCCCGGACACGGAAAAGGCCGGACCCGGCCAGGGCCGGGTCCGGCTTCGGGGACACCTCTCAGAACAGCAGGAACGCCGCCGCCGGCAGCACCACGGCGGCGGTGAGGAGGACGATGACCTCGAGGGGGACCATCGTCTGCGGCCGGTCCTGCGCACCGAGCGCCGCGGGCCCGGCCTCACCGACGTCCTTGACCGGACCGCTGAGGGGGCGGGCCTTGTGGCGCTCGGCGTCCCGGCGCAGCTGGTGGGCGGCCAGCTCCACCGGCCGCATCTGCTCGGGCTCGACGTCGTCCTCGGGGTCCGCGAGGCCGCTCTCGCGGCGCAGGTTCTCGCGGACCCGCTGCCGCTTGGTCTCGCGCAGCGGCCAGGAGCGCACGATCCGCTCGGGCGTGTGCACGCGCAGGACGTCGACCACGTCGACCCACAGCACGGCCGACCAGGGGACGAACGTCTCCCGCAGCGGGTTGACCACCCGCAACCCGCGCTCGGTGACCGCCACGCGCGGCCGCAGCCACACCAGGTACACCAGGGCGACGCTCGCCAGCAGCACGGAGCCGTAGGTCGCCACCTGGGCCCCCTCACCGCGCAGGAGGAGGTCGATCAGGAGCAGGACCGCGACGGCGATCCAGGCGATCGCCAGCAGGCGGGACCGCCGGGAGTAGTGGACGGTCGGGGTTCCTTCCGCGGTCGCCATCAGCCGGCCGTCCACTTGAGCTGGGCGAACCCCGGCTTGATGACGCCGTTGATGAGTGCCAGCCGCTCGTCGAAGGGCAGGAACGCCGACTTCATGGCGTTGACCGTGAACCACTGCAGGTCGTCCCAGTCGTACCCGAAGGCCTCGGAGAGCTTGGCGAACTCCTGCGACAGGGTGGTACCGCTCTGGAGGCGGTTGTCGGTGTTGACCGTCACCCGGAAGCGCAGGTCGCGCAGCTGCCCGATCGGGTGCTCGGCGATCGACAGCGCGGCACCGGTCTGCACGTTGGAGCTGGGGCACATCTCCAGCGGCACCCGCTTGTCGCGCACGTACTGGGCCAGGCGGCCCAGCCGCGGCACCCCGTCCTCGCCGACCTCGATGTCGTCGATGATGCGCACGCCGTGGCCGAGCCGGTCGCAGCCGCACCACTGGAGGGCCTCCCAGATGGAAGGGAGCCCGAACGCCTCACCGGCGTGGATCGTGAAGTGGAAGTTCTCCCGGCGCAGGTACTCGAAGGCGTCCAGGTGCCGGGTGGGCGGGTTGCCGGCCTCGGCGCCCGCGATGTCGAAACCGACGACGCCCGCGTCCCGGTAGCGGACCGCCAGCTCCGCGATCTCCGAGGAGCGCGCGGCGTGCCGCATGGCGGTGACCAGCTGTCCCGTGCGGATCCTGCGCCCCGCGTCGGCGGCCCGCTTCTCCCCCAGCTCCAGGCCCTCCTGGACGGCCTCGACGACCTCCTCCAGGGTCAGGCCCCCCTCCAGGTGCTGTTCGGGGGCGTAGCGCTGCTCGGCGTAGACCACGCCGTCGGCGGCCAGGTCCTCGGCCGCCTCGGCGGCGACGCGCACCAGGGCGTCGCGGGTCTGCATGACCGCCGTGGTGTGCGCGAAGGTCTCCAGGTAGCGTTCCAGCGAACCGGAGTCGGAGGCGTCCCGGAACCAGCGGCCCAGTTCCTCCGCGTCGTAGGTGGGCAGTCCCTCGTAGCCGGCCTCCCGTGCCAGCTCCACGACGGTGGCCGGGCGCAGCCCGCCGTCCAGGTGGTCGTGCAGGAGCACCTTCGGTGCCCGCCTGATCTGCTCAGAGGTGAGTGGCTGCTTCATGTATCTCAGAATGCCACCCGGAACCCGCCGGCCCGCCATCCGAGCACGGAGTTGACACACATCCGGCAGGAGACGCCTCCGGTCGCGGCCCCCGCGCGGTCCGCCCGAGGGGTTCAGGCGAGGGCCTGCTCCTCGGCCTCCTCCCGGGTACGGGCCCGGCCGTCGGCGTCCAGGGCGGTGAGCGCGGTGGTCACCATGACCCTGGTGCCCACCCCGATCGCGCGCTCGTCGACGTCGAAGGTGCCGCGGTGCAGGTCCAGCATGGGCCCGTCCCAGTCCGGCGAGTGGGTGCCCAGGCGCGCCAGCGCGCCGGGAACGTGCTCCAGGTACCAGGCGAAGTCCTCGCCGCCCAGGCTCTGCGGGGTGGGCGCTGCCGCGTCCGGACCGAGCGCCAGGCCGACCGCCTCGCGCATGATGTCGACGCTGGTCTCCTCGTTGATGGTGGGTGGGACGCCGCGCTTGTAGGTGACCTCGGCCTCGGCGCCGTAGTCGGAGGCGACCGACTCCACCAGCCCCTTGACGATGTCGGGAGCGGCGTGCCAGGCCTCGTCGTTCAGGCAGCGGATGGTGCCCTCCGCCACGGCGTCGTCCGGAATGACGTTGGGTGCGGAGCCCGCGCTGATGCGGCCCCAGACCAGGGAGAAGCCCGCCCGCGGATCGATCCGGCGCGACAGCACGGCAGGCAGCTCGGTGACGACCTTGCCCAGTGCGTAGACGAGGTCGGCGGTCAGGTGGGGGCGCGCGGTGTGCCCTCCGGGGCCCGACAGGCGCACCGCGATCTGGTCGCAGGCCGCGGTGATGCCGCCGGTGCGCAGGCCGACCCGGCCGACCGTCAGGCGGGGGTCGCAGTGCAGGGCGAAGACGCGGTCCACTCCGTCCATCGCCCCGAAGTTGACGACCTCCACGGCGCCGCCGGGCAGTTCCTCGGCAGGCTGGAAGATGAGCCGGACCCTGCCGGGCAGGGCACCGGCCCGGTCCTGCTGGGCGAGGAAGACCCCCGCGGCCAGCAGGACCGCGGTGTGGACGTCGTGCCCGCAGGCGTGAGCCGTCCCGGGGACGGTGGAGCGGTAGGGGACGTCCTTCTCGTCGGTGAGGGGGAGTGCGTCGATGTCTGCGCGCAGGGCGACGGTGGGGCCGCCCCCGGAGCCGATGTCGCAGATCAGGCCGGTGCCGGCCGGCAGCTCCTTGGGGGTCAGACCGGCCTCGCGCAGGTACGCGGCGATACGGCCGGTGGTGCGGTGCTCGGCGAAGGCGAGTTCGGGGTGCATGTGCAGGTCGCGGCGGAAGCCGATGAAGTCCCGCTCACGGCGCGTCAGAAAAGCCGTCAACTGTTCCGGCAGGTCATGTCCCTGCATGCGAGGGTCCCCTTTTCGCTTCGCTCATGTCCTAGCGCGGGCCGGCTCCGCTCCGGGTGCCGTCCCCTGCGCGGGCGGGGCCTGCGTCGAGCTCGGCGACCAGCATGTCGACGACGTCGTCGAGTGATCCGCCGTCGGCGACGACCGCGCGCTGCCGCTCGTAGGACGCGCCCTTGTCCAGGGTCTCGGAGACCAGGTCCAGGTCCTCGGCACAGCCCAGGCGGGTCGCGACCGGCGTGAGCTCGCGGACCAACTCCCGGAGGTCGTCACGGATCGGAACGGTGGTTCCGCGCGCGTCCGTGATGACACTCGCGTCGAGCCCGTAGCGGGTGGCGCGCCACTTGTTGTCCCTCACCACCCAGGACGGCGGGCTGGGCAGTCCGTACCCGCGGTCGAGCTGGTGATCGAACAGCTCCACCAGGCTCTGGGAGAGCGCGGCGGCCATTCCCACCTCGCGCAGGGTGGGAATCCCGTCGAACATCCGGATCTCGATGGTTCCGAAGTCCGGGTGCGGCCGGATGTCCCACCACACTTCCTTGATAGAGGCGATGGTACCCGCACGGAGGAGGGTTTCGAGGTATTCCTCGAAAGCCGCCCAGTCACGCAGGTGCGGCGGCGGCCCCGCGGTGGGCAGGGACCCGAAGACCACCGACCTCGCCGAGGCCAGCCCGGTGTCCTCCCCGCCCCAGTACGGGCTGGACGCGGTCAGGGCAAGGAAGTGCGGGAGGTACTGCGTGAGCGCGTTGACGATGGGGATGGCCTTGTCCCTGTTGCGCACACCGACGTGGACGTGCACCCCGAAGGTGAGGATGCGCCGGGCGATCCACTGCATCTGGTCGACCAGTTCGCGGTAGCGCACCCCGGGGCTGAGCTCCTGGTCCCGCCAGCTGTCCAGCGGATGGGTGCCCGAGCAGGTGAGCGTGGTCCCCCAGGGGGCGAGGACGTCGCGCATGCGGTCGATGCTGCGGGCGAGATCGGCCTTGGCCTCGCCGACGGTGTCGCAGATCCCGGTGACGACCTCCACCTGGGACTGCATGAGCTCGTGGCGCAGCGGCGGCGCGTCCTGGTCGCTGAGCTCGGGAAGTTCGGAGAGAAGCTTCTGCGCCTCCTGCTTCAGGCGACGGCTGCGGCGGTCGACGAGCTGGAGCTCCCACTCCACGCCGATCGTCGCTCGTTCGGACGACTTGAATGCGGTTCCCATCTACCCTCCGAGGGGTGTTTGCCGGCCATGGCTCGGTCGGCGCACCGACGTTCCCGGTCAACCGGGACACGGGAGGACTACCCTCCTGACAGCGCGTACATACGGGATAACCAGACCTTCTGGAACCTTTTCGGGACGGCCTTCTCCTTTCACGCCTCACGGTTGGCACCACGGCGCATCAGCCACTCGCCCCCTTCCTCCGTGCCCTCCGGCCCGGAAGGCCGCCGAGTGGCCAGGGCGCACACAGGGCGCTCAGGGGCACGGGCAGACTGGAGGGACGGACGGACCGGAAGGGGACGGTGGCGTGGGGGGCGCGGGAGCACGGGTGCGTGCTGTGCTGGGGGTTCGGTCGGCGGGGCCCCGGGGGGAGTGGCCGGCGGAGGCACCGGACCCCGGCACCCTGTCGGAGCGCTTCGCCGCCCGCCACGGCAGCTCCCCCGCAGGGGTCTGGCACGCGCCCGGGCGGTTGGCGCTCATGGGCGAGCACACCGCGGCCTCGGGCGGCGCCGGGCTGTACGCGGCCCTGCCCTGGGGCGTGACGGCCGCGGTCGGCCCGGCCCCCGGCCCGGAGGTGGACGTGGCGACGGTGCGGGGCCCCCTCCGCTCCCGGGTCCCGGCGGCGCGCGCGGTCGCCGCGGCCGTGGCCGCCGCGCGCCGCAGAGGCGCTCTGGGGGCCGACCAGGGGCTGCGCGTGGTGCTGGGGTCCGATCTTCCCGAACACGCCTCCCTGGGTTTCACGGGCGCCGTGGGGGCGGCCGTCTCCCTCGCGCTGGCCGACATGGCCGGGGGCCCGCCCCCGGAGGGGGACACCGTCGACCAGCGGGTGGCTCTGGCAGCCCGGCCGGGCTGCGCCGTCCGGGTGAACCTGCGGACGTGGGGGACCACGGTCCTGCCGTTCGACCCGGCCGCCGACGGCCTGTGCCTGCTCGTGGTGGACACCGGCGCCCTGCCCAGGCGGGACCCGCGCCCGCGGCACACCTCGGAGCTGGAGCGCGCACAGGAGACCCTGGGGCCCCTGCGGTCGGTGCGCGACCTGCCGGGGGCCCTGCGCCAGATCCCGGCACCGGGAGCGCGCCGCCGGGTGGAGTTCGCGGTGACGGAGGTGCACCGGCTCAACGCCGCGGTGGGGCTGCTGCGCGCCGAGCGCTTCGGCGATGTCGGTCCGGTGCTGTCGGCGTCCCACCTGTCCCTGCGCCGCACCGGACTGCCACTGCCGGAGGTGGAGGTCGCCGTCGAGGCCGCCTCCCGCGCGGGGGCCCGCGGCGTCCGCCTGTCCGGCTGGGCCGGGACCGCCCTCGCCCTGGCCGCGCGGGAACGGGTGGACCGGGTCCGCGAGGCCCTGGTCAGGGAGTTCACCGCCCGCGACCGGACACCGCCGCGTGTACGCGCCGCCGTTCCCTCGGCCGGGGCGCACCGCCTGCGCTGACGGTCCGCGCGGCCGCGAGGCGGTGTCTCTTCCGCCCTTCTCCTCGGAAAAGGGGACACTCCGGTTCCGCTCGGGCGAACCTCGCTACGCTTTCTGCGATCCAACAGGGTGTTGGCGGCGACGAAGCACTTCACGCGCTGAGCGGATGGGCGATGCAATGGCAGACCGACGGAACCGGGGCGACTCCTCCCCGAGCGGTGAGCACGACAGGCAGGGCGTGTTCCGGCGCGCGGGCGACCCCGACAAGCCCGACGCGTTCGAGAAGCTGTACCGGCCCCGGGAGTCCGAGCAGAAGGTCCTCGGGGAGACGCGGCGCCTGCCTCCGGCGGAGGAGGTGCCGCCCCGTACGCGCCGGGAGCGCCGGACCCACTACTCGGGGCGCGAGTACGACGGCAGCGGCCGCAGGACGCGGGCACGCAGGACGCGGCAGAAACTCGCCCGTACCACCGGGCGGACCGCCCTGATCGTTCTGTGCGTGTTCCTGGCCGCGGTCGTGGCGCTCCCCACCTGGTTCTACCTCTGGTCGAACTCGCGCCTGGCGCGGGTGGAGGCCATCACGGACCACGAGGGCCGTCCCGACCGCCAGCCCGGCACCGTGTACATGATCGTCGGGTCCGACAGCCGCGACGGGCTGGACGAGGAGGAGATGCGGGAGCTGGCGACCGGTTATGCCGAGGGGCGCCG
Source organism: Nocardiopsis algeriensis (assembly GCF_014203695.1). Classification (GTDB taxonomy): domain Bacteria; phylum Actinomycetota; class Actinomycetes; order Streptosporangiales; family Streptosporangiaceae; genus Nocardiopsis; species Nocardiopsis algeriensis. The sequence goes on from NZ_JACHJO010000002.1 coordinate 449,574, forward strand.
CACCGACACGATCATGCTGCTCTACGTCCCCGACGGCGACGGCGAGCCCACCATCGTCAGTGTGCCCCGGGACTCCTACGTGGAACTGGCCGTCCCCGGATGGGGCCAGAACAAGATCAACGCCGCCTACGCCGACGCGGTGTGCGGCACCGGCGACGAGGGCGATGAGGTCTGCGGCGGCCCCGCGCCGCTGGTGGAGACCTTCGAGCGGGCCTCCGGTGTGCGCGTGGACCACTACGTCGAGATCGGTATGGGCGGGTTCGTGGGCATCGTGGACGCCATCGGCGGCGTGGAGCTGTGCCCCGAGGAGCCGATGGAGGACCCGAAGGCGGGGCTGGACATCGAGGCCGGCTGCCAGACGATGGACGGCGGCACCGCACTGGGCTACGTGCGCACCCGCAACTCGCCGCGCGCCGACCTGGACCGCATCGCCCGGCAGCGGGAGTTCTTCTCCGCGCTGGTGCGGAGCGCCGGTGAGCCGTCGACGCTGTACAACCCGTTCAAATCGGTCCCGCTCGTGCTGGCCGGCACCGACACCTTCACCGTCGACGAGGGCGACAAGCTGCGCCACCTGGGCACCCTGCTGCTGGCGATGCGCGGCGGAACGCAGACCACCGCGATCCCGGTGGGGAGCACGCCGACCCTGGACGGGGTGGGCTCCGTGGTGGTCTGGGACGAGGTCCGGTCGGAGGAGATGTTCGCGGCGATGCGCGAGGGCGAGCCGATCCCCGAGAGCGCCTTCCAGGAGTGACTCCGGCCGCAGGAGGCCGCACAAAGAGCGGAGGGCCCGTCGCCGAAGCGACGGGCCCTCCTTGGTGACGTTCCGTACTGTGCGCGCCTACCCCCCAGCGGGCGCACCGACGGCACGTCGGCTCATGTGGCAGAGCGGCTGCAAACCTGCTCTGGCCTGCCGGTTCTCACCGGCGTGACTCCACTGTAAGTCAAAGTTCGTGGAAGGCGCGAATCGAGGTCACGTGGCCTATGTCGCACCGACGCGCCACGGCGGTGATCCGGCTCCGCCATCTTCCCACCAGCAGGGCCTCCATGTGCACCGAACACGGAAAACTCCCCGAGAAAATCTTCTGCCGCCGTGTCCGCGAGCGCCCCCCAGGGGGTGTTTCCGGCCCTTCTGACCCGTTCCGCCTCCACATGCCGACGTCCGGCCACTCTCCCTACGGAGGGTGACCGGACGTGGCGAAGGTCTCACTCGGGGCGCCGGCTCAGAGCGCCCCGGGAAACGGTCAGGCGAGGCGCTTGGACAGGTTCTCGTCCAGAGCCGCGAGGAACTGCTCGGTGGTCAGCCACTCCTGGTCGCCGCCGACGAGCAGGGCGAGGTCCTTGGTCATCTGGCCGCCCTCGACGGTCTTGATGACGACGTCCTCGAGGGTGGTGGCGAACTCCTGGAGCTTGGGCGTGTTGTCCAGCTTGGCCCGGTGCTCCAGACCGCGGGTCCACGCGAAGATGGAGGCGATCGGGTTGGTGGAGGTCGGCTTGCCCTGCTGGTGCTGGCGGTAGTGGCGGGTCACGGTGCCGTGGGCGGCCTCGGCCTCCACGGTGCGGCCGTCGGCGGTGCGCAGCACGGAGGTCATCAGGCCCAGCGAGCCGAAGCCCTGGGCGACGGTGTCGGACTGGACGTCGCCGTCGTAGTTCTTGCAGGCCCAGACGTAGCCGCCCTCCCACTTGAGGGACGCGGCGACCATGTCGTCGATGAGGCGGTGCTCGTAGGTGAGCCCGGCGGCGGCGAACTTGTCCTTGAACTCCGTCTCGAAGACCTCCTGGAACACGTCCTTGAACATGCCGTCGTAGGCCTTGAGGATCGTGTTCTTGGTCGACATGTAGACCGGGTAGTTGCGGTCCAGGCCGTAGTTGAGGCTGGCGCGCGCGAAGTCCTCGATGGACTTGCGGAAGTTGTACATCCCCATGGCCACGCCGCCGGCCTCGGGGAAGTTGGCGACCTCGAACTCGATCGGCTCGCTGCCGTCCTCCGGGGTGTAGGTCATGGTGACCGTGCCGGGGCCGGGAACCTTGAAGTCGGTGGCCTTGTACTGGTCGCCGTGGGCGTGGCGGCCGATGATGATCGGCTTGGTCCAGCCGGGCACCAGGCGGGGCACGTTGGAGCAGATGATGGGCTCGCGGAAGACCACGCCGCCGAGGATGTTGCGGATGGTGCCGTTGGGCGAGCGCCACATCTTCTTCAGGCCGAACTCCTCGACCCGGGCCTCGTCCGGGGTGATGGTGGCGCACTTGACGCCGACCCCGTGCTCCTTGATGGCGTTGGCAGCGTCGACCGTGATCTGGTCATCGGTGCGGTCGCGCTCCTCGATGCCCAGGTCGTAGTACTTCAGGTCGATGTCGAGGTAGGGGAGGATCAGACGGTCCTTGATGAAGGACCAGATGATCCGGGTCATCTCGTCGCCGTCGAGCTCTACTACGGGGTTCTCGACCTTGATCTTGGCCATGGCTGTGTGGCTGTCCCTTCAAGTCTCCGCCACCGCCTCGTGCGGCGGTGGCGGCCTCCGGCTCGTGGCCGGAGCCGTTTCCCGCGCGCTCGGCAATACCCTGATCCCGCCCGGTCTCCGTGCTCTCCGGGGAGACGGTGGCTTGTCGGTGTCGCGGTATCTCGATGTCAAGCTTATTAGACGGCTATCCCGACAGCTGCGGCGCCACCCATGCCAGGGCGATGAGGAGCACGGCGAGGCCGACCAGGGTCACCAGATCGACCCAGCGGCGCCGGACCGCGAGCATGCCGACCCACTGCTCGGGCAGGAAGGCCCGGAACGCCGCGGCCAGGAGCAGGGCACCCGCGATGATCGCCGGTCCCCGCTTGAAGTAGGCCGCTGCCACGACGACGATCCCCGCCGCCAGCGCGGAGAGCACGAGCGCGTAGGGCACCTGTGCCAGCCAGGCGGGCTCCGCGCGCTCCTCGGCCGGCTCCCCCTGAGCGTCCGCCTCCTGCTCGCCCGTGTCCGCCAACTCCGTCAGCTCCAGACTGTCCACCGCGTCCCTGCCTGTTCGGTATCGAGCGCCAGTCTAGGGTGTGTTCCGCGGATGCCCGCCCCGCTGCGCGGCGCCCCGCCGGCTCCCACCAGTCACGGAAACGGCCCGGCTCCGCTCGGAGGGGCCGGGTGACCGTTACCACCTTCCGCCAGGGCTACAGAGGCGTATTTGCGCGACTTGTCCGTCTGTCTCCGGAGTAAGCGCGTAGAACGCACGGCAGCCGGGTAGCCCGACTGGAGATGTGAGTGCACCGGTGAGCGAGGACCACCCCCTGATGAAGCCCACTCAACGCGCAGAACCAACTCCCGTCCCCCGCCAGCAGTCCCTCTCCCACCGGCGCCCCCACAGCCACCGGCAGCGCCACCCCAGTCCGGGAGGAGTCACCGTGGACGGGCCCTATCTCCGGGTCGAGGAGAGCGGAGAGATCTGTCAGCTGACCGGCGAGGTCACCACCGTCGGCCGCGGGGCGGGGACCGACATCCGCCTCTCGGACACGAGCGTCTCGCTGCTGCACGCCGAACTGGTCCGCCGGGGCCCCTACGTCTACGTGGTCGACCTCGGGCTGTCGCGCAACGGCACCAGGGTCAACGGCCGCCCCATCGCCCGCCGGGTCCTGGAGGAGGGCGACGTGATCAGTTTCGGCAGCGCCCGCTGCCGGATCGGAGGCCTGCCCCGCGAGCAGATCAGCCCCGACGCCGACCTGCGCCGCGGCACCGCCCCCGAGCTCACCCGCCGGGAGCTGGACGTGCTCAACGCCCTGTGCCGCCCCGCCCTGTCGGAGGAGGCCTTCGTGGCCCCGGCCACGGCCCGCGACATCGCGGGGGTCCTCGTGGTCACCGAGGCCGCGGTCAAGCAGCACCTCCTGCGCCTGTACCAGAAGTTCCGCATCCCCGAGGGCCAGAACAGGCGCACCCGCCTGGCCAACGAGGTCGTCGCCCTGGGGCTGGTGCGCCCCATGCCCGCCGGCGCCGCCACCCGCCGAGCCAGCTGACCCCGCCTGTGAGGGCGCCGGCGGGGTTCTGCAGGAGCAGAGCGAACGCCCGAGGAACGAGGGCGTGAGCGCAGCGACGAAGAACCCCGCCCGAAAGGCGCCCGAACCGGGCTGAAGCGAAGCGGAAGCCCAAAGGGGTACAGGGGCGCCGGCGGGGTTCTGCAGGAGTGGAGCGAAGCGCCGGTCACCCGCAATCACAGCCGAGCCCCAGGGGGTGTGCCGTGAGGGCGCCGGCGGGGTTCTGCAGGAGCGGAGCGAACATCCGAGGAACGAGGATGTGAGCGCAGCGACGAAGAACCCCGCCCCAAAGGCGCCCGAGCAGGGGCCGAAGCGAAGCGGAGGCCCCAAAGCAAGCACAGTGAGCGCAGCGACGAAGAACCCCGCCTTGAGGGGCGCCCGAACAAGGGGGCTTCGGCCGTAGGCCGTCCGTTGAGGGTGGTGGCGGGCGACGGGTGGGCCGAAGCGAAGCGGAGGCCCCAAAGCAAACACAGTGAGGGCGCCGGCGGGGTTCTGCAGGAGTGGAGCGAACATCCGAGGCACGAGGATGTGAGCGCAGCGACGAAGAACCCCGCCCCCAAGGCGCCCGAACCGGGGCCGAAGCGAAGCGGAGGCCCCAAGGCAAGCACAGCCCTACTGGCGTTCGGCGGCCTCCACCACGTTGACCAGCAGCATCGCGCGGGTCATCGGGCCCACGCCGCCCGGGTTGGGCGACAGGAAGCCGGCGACCTCGGCGACGTCGGGGGCGACGTCGCCGACCAGTCCGGCGTCGGTGCGCGAGACACCGACGTCCAGGACGGCCGCGCCGGGGCGGACCATGTCCTTGGTGATCAGCCCGGGCACACCCGCGCCCGCGATGACGATGTCGGCGCGCCGGGTGTGCTCGGCCAGGTCCCGGGTGCCGGTGTGGCACAGCGTGACGGTGGCGTTCTCCGAGCGGCGGGTCAGCAGCAGGCCCAGCGGGCGGCCCACGGTGACACCGCGCCCGACCACGACCACCTCGGCGCCCTTGAGGGGGACGTCGTAGCGGGAGAGCAGCTCCACGATGCCGCGCGGGGTGCACGGCAGCGGAGCCTCCTGCATCAGCACCAGCTTGCCCAGGTTGGAGGGCTGGAGGCCGTCGGCGTCCTTGGCCGGGTCGATCAGGCCGAGGACCCGGTTCTCGTCCAGGCCGCGGGGCAGCGGCAGCTGCACGATGTAGCCGGTGCAGGCCGGGTCCTCGTTCAGCTCGCGGACGGCCTGCTCCACGTCCTCCTGGGTGGCGTCCTGGGGCAGGTCGCGGCGGATGCTGGCGATGCCCACCTGGGCGCAGTCGCGGTGCTTCCCGCGCACGTAGGAGTGGCTGCCGGGGTCGTCGCCCACCAGCACGGTGCCCAGGCCGGGGGTGATCCCCCGCTCCTTGAGCCGGGCCACCCGCCCGGCGAGCTCCTCGCGGATGGACCCGGCGACGGCCTTGCCGTCGAGAACGGTCGCGCTCATGCTTTGCTCCTCGTCCGTCTTGGGACTCAGTGGAAGAAGTGGCGGGTGCCGGTGAGGTACATGGTCACGCCGGCGGCCTCGGCCGCGGCGACGACCTCCTCGTCGCGCACGGAACCGCCCGGCTGGACGACCGCCCGTACGCCGGCCTCGGTGAGGATCTCCAGGCCGTCGGGGAAGGGGAAGAAGGCGTCGCTGGCGGCCACGGATCCGTCCACTCGCCCGCCCGCGCGCGTGACCGCCAGGCGGGCGGAGTCGACGCGGTTGACCTGGCCCATGCCCACGCCCACCGTGGCGCCGCCGGAGGCGAGCAGGATGGCGTTGGACTTGACGGCGCGCACCGCCCGCCAGGCGAAGGCCAGGTCGGCCAGGACCGCCTTGTCGGCGGGCTCACCGGTGGCCAGGGTCCAGTTGGCGGGGTCGTCGCCCTCGGCGTCGACGAGGTCGACCGACTGGACGAGCAGGCCGCCGCTGATCTGGCGGGTCTCCACGCGTGCGGCGGAGGGCGCGTCCTTCACCACGAGGAGGCGGATGTTCTTCTTGCGGGTGAGGATCTCGACGGCCTCGGGGGCGAAGCCCGGGGCGACGACGACCTCGGTGAAGATCTCGGCGATCTGTCCGGCGAGCTCGGCACCCACGGGGCGGTTGGTGGCGATCACACCGCCGAAGGCCGACACGGGGTCGCAGGCGTGGGCCTTGCGGTGGGCCTCGGCGTTGTCGGCGCCCACGGCGATGCCGCACGGGTTGGCGTGCTTGATGATCGCCACGCACGGCTCGTCGAAGTCGGAGGCGGCGCGCAGGGCGGCGTCGGCGTCGACGTAGTTGTTGTACGACATGGCCTTGCCGTGCAGCTGCTCGGCCCCGGCCAGGCCGTGCGGGGCGGCGCCGTCGACGGTGTACAGGGCGGCCCGCTGGTGCGGGTTCTCGCCGTAGCGCAGGACGTCCTTGCGGGTGTGGACGGCGGCGCGGAAGTCGGGCCAGGCGGTCTCTGCCGCGGTCTCGTCGGGGGCGTAGGTGCCGGCGAACCACTCGGCGACCGCGGCGTCGTAGCCCGCGGTGTGGCGGAAGGCGAGGGCGGCCAGGCGCTTGCGCTCGGCCAGGTCGAAGCCGCCGGCGCGCACGGCCTCCAGGACCGAGCCGTAGGCGGCCGGGTCGACGACGACCGCGACGCTGGAGTGGTTCTTGGCGGAGGCGCGCACCATGGCGGGGCCGCCGATGTCGATCTTCTCGATGCAGTCGGCCTCGGAGGCGCCGGAGGCGACGGTGTCTCCGAAGGGGTAGAGGTTGACCACGACCAGGTCGAAGGGGGCGATGCCCAGTTCCTGGATCCGGGCGGTGTGCTCGGGGTTGTTCTGGTCGGCGAGGAGGCCGGCGTGCACGGACGGGTGCAGGGTCTTGACCCGGCCCTCCATGATCTCGGGGAAGCCGGTGACGTCCTCCACGGGGGTGACGGGGACGCCCGCGTCACGCAGCCGCGAGGCGGTGGAGCCGGTGGAGACGATCTCCACCCCGGCCTCGGCCAGTCCCCTGCCCAGGTCGTCGAGGCCGGTCTTGTCGTACACGCTGATCAGCGCACGCCTGATGGCCTGCTGTGTCACCGGTTCTCCTTCGGGTCGGTCGCATCCGCGACGCTTCGCGCCGTGCGGCCGAACCGCACGTGCCTGCCGTCGATGGTCCAGCCCTCGCGGCAGAGGCGGCCGACGTTGTCGACCAGCATCTGGCGCTCCACGGCCTTGATGCGCTCGTGGAGGCTGGACTCGTCGTCGTCGTCCTCGACGGGGACCGCCGTCTGGGCGATGACCGGCCCGGAGTCGACGCCCTCGTCGAGGAAGTGGATGGTGGTGCCGGTGATGCGGACACCGTGGGCGAGCGCGTCGCGTACCGCGTGCGCGCCGGGGAAGGAGGGGAGGAGCGCGGGGTGGATGTTCACCGCGGGGTACTTGCCGACGACCTCGGGGCCGAGGATGCGCATGAACCCCGCGGAGACGACGAGGTCGGGCGCGTACTCGGAAATACGCTCGGCCAGGTCCGCGTTCCACGTGGAGCGGTCGGTGTAGTCGCGGAAGGGTACGACGAAGGTCGGTACACCGGCGGCCTCGGCCAGCTCGATGCCGCGGGTTCCTCTGCGGTCTGCGCCGACGGCGGCGACGCGGACCCCGTAGGCAGGGTCTCGGGCCGCCTCCAGGAGGGCGGCCATGTTGCTGCCCGTGCCCGATATGAGGACCACCACTCGCGCGGACAATGCTTCTCCCATGCGTTAGAGAACAGTGCGGGAGTCCTCCTCCCGCTCCGGGGGCACCGGGGGACGGCGCAGCATCCGGATTTCGCGTGCACCTGGTACAGACGCCAGGCACGGGGTCTGTCGACCCGTCCGCGTCACCACCTTATCGGGCCGGGTAGCGTCGACCCCACGGGGAGTCGGGCGTCGGCAGCCGGGGGTCGGCCCCCGGGGACCCGACCCGGCCCCGAGATTTGTGACAGCGGGCGCGCTCCGTCCAGGAACAGCGCACCTCGGCGCCCGGGAGGGCGCCCCCGAAGGAGTGAACCTTGACCGACAACCACCCGGACCCGCGTTCCCAGGAGGAACCTCCCCGCATCGAACGAGGAGGCCTGTGGGGCCTCTTCCTCGGGCTCGCCGGACTGCTGCTGCCTCCCTACGGGGTCGTGCTGTCCGCGTTCGGGCTGGTGCAGGGGGCGCGGGCCCGGCGCGCCGCGCGTCAGAACCGCTCCGAGGCCCCGCTCGCCCTGATGAGCATGGCGGTGGGGGTGGCGGGCCTCGTGGTGTCCGTCGCCATGCTCGCCGTGGTCATGGTCTTCCAGGAGCAGCTGCTGGAGTACCGGGACTGCTCGGCTCTCGCGCACACCGTGACCAGCCAGAAGGCCTGTGACGAGGCATGGCTGGAGGGGACCGCGGTTCCCACCTGGGCCGTCGGCAGCTGACGGGCGCCCTTCCGGGGCGGCGGGGTGCTCCCGCCGCCCTTTTTCGTGTCCGGAGCCGCACACGGCTGTTTCGCCAGGTGTCAGACACCACCCAAGCGACTACACTTAGTGTTCAATCGTTTACTAAAAGTGTCGCATGTTGTGTGGAGAGGACTCGATGGACGCCGACGCCCCCTCGCTGCCGGGGACGGAACTCGGGGAATACACCGCTCTGCTGCGCCGCCGCGGGCACCTGGTCTGCGCGGGTGTGCTCGGCGGTCTGCTCCTGTCCGTCGGCGGGGTGCTCGCCGTTCCCGAGACCTACACCTCCGTCACCGCGGTACAGGTCCTGCCCAGCGGCATGGCCGAGTTCACCGGCGAGCGCTCAGGGCGCCTCGCGGGTGAGGTCAACCTCGACACCGAGGCCCAGGTGGTCGGGTCCGCCCAGGTCGCGGACGCCGTCGCGGAACGGCTCGGCCCGGAGGGCGCGCCCGACCCCGCCGAACTCGCCGAGAGCATCGAGGTGACCGTGCCGCCCAACAGCAGCGTCCTGGAGATCCACTTCTCGGCAGGCGACCCGGAGGAGGCCCGCCGGGGCGCGGCCGCCTATGCCGACGCCTACCTGGAGCTGCGGGGAGCCCGCCTCGACGCCCTCGTCGAGAGGCAGCTGGAGGCGCTGCGCGAGGAGAAGGAGGCTCTCTACGCGGAGCTGGACGAGGTGGCGGGCCCGGCTCCGGAGCAGGTCCCGGGTCAGGCACCGGGGCAGCCCCCGGGCACCTCGGGGGACACCGCGCGAACAGAGGCGCTGCGCCAGGAGATCGCCGCGCTCGGCGGCGGCACCGGCCCGCTGCGTGCCCTGCGCGAGACCGTCGAACCGGGCCGCGTGCTCACCCCCGCCACTCTTCCGGAGGAGCCCGGGAGCCCCAGGCCCGTTCTGTGGGCCGCCGGGGGCGCGGTACTGGGCCTGCTCGCGGGACTGCTGCTGGCCGTCGTCCGGGACCGGCTCGATCCGCGGCTGCTCGGGGCCGGGGGCACCGGGCGCGTCGGCGGCCTGCCCGTCCTCCTCGACCTCTCACGCCCCGGCAGGCGCGGGAGGAAGCGCTTCCCCGGCCTGCTCGGCGAGGGCGGACCGGACGGTCAGCGGGTCAACGCCCTGGCCCACCTGCTGCGCGTCCGGCTCGGCGCGCGGGACCGCGGCCCGGGGGGCCGGGTGGTGGTCGTCGCGGCCACCACGCCGGGGCGCGCGGGCGCCGCCGCCGCGGTGAACCTCGCCGCCGCGACGGCCCGCACCGGCTCCGAGACGCTGCTGGTGTGCGCCGACCCGCGTACGGACACCGTCGGGGAACTGCTCGGGCTGCCCGAGGGCCCCGGTCTGGCCGAGGCCCTGATGGAGGGCGAGGACCCCGCGGCCCTGGAGGTGCGCCCGGACGTCGCGCCCCGCCTGCGCGTCCTGCGGTACGGGCGTCCCGGGGTGTCCGCCCCCGTACAGGGCTCGGGCACGGCCGAACTGCTGGACCTGCTGCGCGGAGGCGCCGACTGCGTGATCGTCCTCGTCGCGCCGATGAGTGAGAGCGCCGACGTCCACGCCGTGGCGCCCTCCGCCGACCTGGTCGTTCCGGTGGTCGAGGCGGGCCGCACCCGCCGCTCCGACGTCGCGGAGCTGGTGGCGTCCGTGTCCCGCCTGGGCGCGGAGGTCGCCGGGGCGGTCGTGCTACCGCTCCAGCCGCTGCCCGGTCCCGCGCCGGAGACGGTGGTCGAGGACCTGCCGGGGAGCTCTCCCCGGCAGGAGGAGCCCGGCGACGAGGAGACCGGGGAGCCCGAGGAGACCGAGGAGACCGAGGAGACCGAGGTCGTCATCCCCGCCGACACGGCCGGGACACGGAGCTGATGGCCGCCCCCGTCTCCCGTGCCCGGGAACGCGGCGCCGGGCCGACCGGGGCCTCCCTGTCCGCCGGCGGCACCGCGCCGGCGGACAGGCTTCTGGTGTGGCTGCTGGCGGGATACCCGCTGTGGTGGGCCCTCGGCCTCGGCCGGTTCGCGTACTGGCTGTTCGCCGTGCCGATGGCCGCTGAGCTGGTGCGCCGCCATCGGGCCGAGGGCCTGCGCGTCCCTCCGGGGTTCTGGCTGTGGGCCCTCTTCCTGGTGTGGGCCGTGGTCGGCCTGGCCGCGGTCCCGCTGGAGACGCCGGGGACCGTTCCCGACAGCGGGGGCTGGGGCGGCGCCCTGGTACGGGTGGCCGACTACCTGGTGCTCACCGTCCTGCTGCTCTACGTCGGCAACGCGCGCGGGCTATCTCCGCGCGCCGTGGCGGGGGCGCTGTCGCTGCTGTGCCTGGCCACGGTCGCGGGCGGCTACCTGGGCATGCTCGCACCGCACTTCGAGTTCCGGGCGCCCCTGGAGTACCTGCTGCCCGAGCCGCTGGTCTCCGACAGCTACGTGCAGGACCTGATCCATCCGGCGTCCGCCCAGGTCATGGACATCTTCGGAGACGACTACGCCCGCCCCAAGGCCCCGTGGGAGTACACCAACGTCTGGGGCTACATGCTTTCTCTGCTGTTGGTGTGGCTCGTGGTGGCCTGGCGGACGCACGGCTCGTCTCCCCTGGTGCGCTGGGGCGCCCCGGCTGTCGCCGCGCTCTCCGTGCTCCCGGCCGTGTACTCGCTCAACCGGGCGCTGTGGGCGGGCCTGGTCCTCTCCCTCCTGTACGGCGGCGCGGTACTGCTGCGGGGCGGACGCATCGCCCTGGTGGCCGCCTGCTCCGCCGTCGCGCTGCTCGCCCTCCTCGTCCTGGCCCTCTCCCCTCTGGCCGGCATGGTGGCCGACCGGTTCTCCTCTCCGCACAGCGACGGCGGGCGCTCGGCCTCCAACTCCGCGGCGGTGGCCGCGGCCGACCTGTCCCCCGTGATCGGCTGGGGCACCACCCGGGAGGCCCCGGGGAGCGCGGACTCGATCGCGGTCGGCCCCACGGCCGAGTGCCCCGCCTGCGGCCGGCACGTCATCGGCAACGCCGGGCAGCTGTGGACGCTCCTCGTGGCCCACGGCTGGGGAGGCACCGCGCTGTTCCTCGCGTTCTTCGCGTCGGTGGCGTGGCGCTACCGGCGGGTGTCGTCCCCGGTGGGTCTGGGCGCCCTCCTGTGCGTGCTGCTGCTGTTCTGGTACATGTTCTTCTACGTCGCGCTGATGTCCCCGCTGGCCGTGACCGTGGTGGCCGTCGCGGTGCTGTGGCGGGAGGGGGAGCCGTCGCGCGCCGACCACATCCCCGGGGGCCGCCGGTGACCAGCGAGACGACCTTCCTGACCGACCTCGCGGCGGTGCTGTGGCCGTGCGGGGGTCTCCTCGGCCCGGGTGACGGGAGCATGCGCCCGCGGATCCGGAGGGGAGAGCAGTACCTGCCCGTCCCGAACGCGCGCGGCCCGCGGCTGCTCCTGCCCGCCCACAACCGCTCGGCGGCCGTGCGCGGCATCTCCGCCTTCTCCCAGAGGCACTCCCTGCGCGAGCGCCTCCGCGCCCTGCTCCTGACGGGGGCGTTCGCCACCGGGATCGCGCCCCTGCTGCTGCGTGACCGGCTGTACGTGGGCGAGGGACCGGGGATCGAGCACGCGCTCGCCGCCGCGCTCGACCGCGAACTGGCCGTCGCCGTCCACCTCGGTCCGCCCCGGGCCAACCGCAAGCCCGTCCTGCTCCTGCTCACCCCCGGCGGCCGGACGATCGGGTACGCCAAGGTCGCCGTCAACGAACTGACCTCGCGCCTGGTGCGCGCGGAGGCGGAGGCTCTGCGCGTGCTCGCCGACGCCCGCCTGGCCGACGTCACCGTTCCGCGGCTCCTGTACGAGGGAGAGTGGAACGGCCGGCCTCTGCTGGTGCAGGAACCGCTGCCGGTGGGCAGCCAGACCGACCGGCCCACCCGGCGGCAGCTGCTGCGCTGCGTCAGCCGTATCGCGGGCCTGGTCGAGGTGCGCGAGCGGCGGCTGTCCGACAGCCCCTACCGGAGGTCCCTGGAAAAGCGCATCGACGCCCTGGGAGCGCGTCCGGAGGCGGCTCCGCTGGCCGAGGCACTGCACCGGCTCCCGGACGTGCACCTGGCCTTCGGCGCCTGGCACGGCGACCTGACCAGGTGGAACATCGCGGGAACGGCACGGAGGGCATTCGTGTGGGACTGGGAGAGGCTCTCCCTGGACGCCCCCGCGGGGTTCGACGCCCTGCACTACGACCTCAACGAGTGCGTGCAGGACGGGGTCCACCCGGGGGTGCACCGGTGGCTGGAGAGCGGTGCGCGCCTGCTGCGCGATCCGCTCATGGCCGACCTGGGGGTGCACCCGGACACGGTGTCCACCGTGATGGCCCTGTACCTGATCGACCTCGCCACCCGCTACCTGCACGACCGCCAGGAGGAGAGCGGCGCGCGCATGGCCGCGGTGGACGACTGGCTGCTGCCCGCTCTCGAAGGGCTCCAGGAGAGGGCCGCGCACGAGGCCGCGAGGGTCTTGTGAGCGGCCGGTAGGACGACACCTGCGAAGGGAACCACGCCATGCCACGGCATGCCTCACCCACCCTGACCCGACGGCTGGCCGGTCCGGCCCGCCGGACGCTCCTGTCGCTGGTCGACGGGGCCGGCCGGGCCACCGCCCCGGCACGGGCGCTGCCGGACTTCCTCGTCTGCGGGGCCCAGCGCTGCGGCACCACGTCGCTGTTCAAGGCCCTGAGCAGCCATCCGGAGGTGGTCGGGCCGGTCCTGCGCAAAGGGGTGCACTACTTCGACACCGGGTACGACCGGGGACCGGTCTGGTACCGGTCGCACTTTCCGCTGCGCGCCCTGCTGCGCGGGCGCAAGGTGTTCGAGTCGAGCCCGTACTACCTGTTCCACCCGCTGGCGGCGGAGCGGATCGCCCGCGACCTGCCGGAGGTGCGGGTGGTCGTGGTTCTGCGCGACCCGGTCGAGCGCGCCTTCTCCGCGCACGCGCACGAGAGCGCCCGGGGGTTCGAGACCGAGCCGCTGCGCCGCGCCCTGGAACTGGAGGAGTCGCGTCTGGCCGGCGAGGAGGACAAGCTCGTCGCGGACCCGAGCTACCGCTCGCACTCCCACCAGCACCACGGGTACGTCGCCCGGGGGCACTACATCGACCAGCTGCTCCGGCTGGAGCGGCACCTGGGCCGTGAGCGGATCCACGTGTCCGACCACGCGGACCTCTTCGACGGGACCACCCGCGAGCTGGAGGAGATCGAGCGGTTCCTCGGTCTGGGGCCGGGACCGGGGCGGCCCCCGGGGAAGCACAACGCACGCCGCCGGGGCATGATGCCGGAGGAGCTGCGCGCGGAGCTGTCCGAGCGGTTCGCCGAGAGCGACGCCCGCCTGGCCCGGTGGTGGGGCCGCACACCTTCGTGGCGCGCGTGACCGCCACCGCCGAGGGCTCGGGGCTGCGCCGCGTCCTGCGCGGTGGTGCCCTGGGCGCGGCCGGGGCCGGGATCGGCACCGTGCTCAACCTGGCGCTGATCGTCACGGTCACCCGCGCCTTCTCCCAGGAGGAGGCGGGTCTGCTGTTCTCCGCCACCTCGGTGTTCCTCATCACGGCGGCGGTCGCGAACGCGGGGGCGCCCGACGGCCTCGTGTACTTCACCGCCCGGCTGCGGGTGCTGGGGCGGCGGGAGGGTGTCCGGGAGCTGCTGAGGACGGCGGTGGGGCCGGCCGTGCTGGGTGCGTGCGCGGCCTCGGCGGTCCTGGTGGTGTGCGCGGAGCCCGTGGCGGGTGCGATGGGTACCGGGGAGGCGGCCTCCTACCTGCGGTTGCTCGCGGCGTTCCTGCCCGCGGCGGTGCTGGCCGAGACCGCACTGGCGGCCGGACGGGCCCACCACGACATGGCGGGGACCGTCGCCGTGGAACGGGTGGGGCGGCCGCTGGCCCAGCTGGCACTGGTGGGAGCGGTCGCCGCGACCGGCTCGGCAGGGCTGCTGGCCGTGGCCTGGGCGGGTCCGTACCTTCCCGCGGCGGCGGTGGCCTGGTTCTGGCTCGGCCGGATCCTGAGGCGGACCGCCCCCGCCGACGAGGCCCCGCGGGCGGGGGCCGCCGTCTCCCGGGCGGAGTTCTGGTCGTTCGCGCTGCCGCGCGCGGCGGCCGGCTGCGCGCAGCTGGGTGTGCAGCGCGGAGGCGTGGTGCTGACCGCGCTGCTGGGCGGGCTCGCGGGGGCGGCGCTGTTCACCGCCGCGACGAGGATCACCGTGGCCGGACAGACCGCCGCGCAGGCGGTGCTGCACGCCGCCCAGCCCCGGTTCGCCGAACAGGTCGCGGCGGGCGACCACGCCGGAGCGCGGAACCTGTACCGGGCGGTGGCGGCATGGCTGGTGTGTCTGAACTGGCCGCTGTACCTGACGGTTCTGGTGTTCTCCGGTGAGGTGATGGGCCTGTTCGGGCCCGCCTACGCCTCCGGAGCCGCCGCCCTGGCCGTCGTGTGCGCGGGGCAGATGGCGGCCACCGCCCTGGGCCCGGGCGACCTGGTGCTGTCGATGACCGGCCGCACGGGGATGAACCTGCTCAACAACGTGCTGGCCCTGGCCGCGAACGTGCTGCTGTGCGTACTGTTCGTCCCGCCGCTGGGGGCTGTGGGCGCGGCCGCCGCCCTGGCCGGGGCCGTGCTGGTCCGCAAACTGCTGCCGCTGTGGCAGCTGCGCTCCACCTCGGCCCCGCACCCGCTCTGCCCCTCCGTGCTGGCGGCGGCGGGCAGCGCGCTGCTGTGGTGCGGTGCCCTGCCCCTGCTGACGCGGGCACTCTCCGGTGGAGGCGTCCTCCTTCCGGTCGCGGCGGTGGCCGCCGGCGCGGCCGGGCACCTGGCGACGGTGTGGGCGATGCGCGGCCTTCTCCGCCTCCGGCGATGACACCCCTCTGATTACAAATTGTCATGGCATGATTACTCTATGTCTGCGCGACCGATACTCCTCGTGGCCTCCAGCGGCGGGCACCTCGCCCAGCTGCGCTCACTCCGCCCCTGGTGGCAGGGGCGCGACCGCGTCTGGGTGACCTTCCGGACCCCTGACGCCGAAGCGGCCCTGGAGGGCGAGCGGGTGTGGTGGGCCTTCCATCCCACCACCCGCCACCTCGGCAACCTGGTGCGCAACACGGCGCTGGCCCTGCGGGTGCTGTCCCGAGGTCGCCCGGGCGCCGTCGTGACGACCGGGGCCGGGGTGGCGCTGCCGTTCTTCGCCCTGGCCTGGCTGCTGCGCGTCCCCACCGTCTACATCGAGGTCTACGACCGCGTCGACACCCCCACCCTGACCTCGCGCCTGTGCCGTCCCTTCACCCGCCTGTACCTCGCCCAGTGGGAGGAGCAGCGCGCCTTCATGCCGACCGCCATCACCGTAGGACCGCTCCTGTGACAGAACAGACCGCTCACCCGCAACCCCGGCCCGGGCTCAGCGACCACCCCGACGTGGTCGTCAGCGTCGGTACCGACCACCACGCCTTCGACCGGCTCGTACGGTGGATCGACGACTACGCCAGGCGCCGCCGCGACCTGCGCTTCCTCGTCCAGCACGGGCACAGCCGCGCGCCCCGCGACGTGCCGGGCACGCCCTTCCTGTCCGGCACGGAGCTGGGCGATCAGATGCGCGCCGCCAGGGTCGTGGTCACCCACGGCGGTCCCGGAACGATCGTCCAGGCGCGCGCGGCCGGGCACCTGCCGGTCGTGGTCGCCCGCGACCCGGAGCTGGACGAGCACGTCGACGACCACCAGCTGCTCTTCGTCCAGAGGCTGGAGGAGGCCGGGCGGGTGCGCTCCTGCTCCACCCCGCAGCAGCTGGCGGCGCTGATCGACAAGGCGCTGGACAACCCGGAGGACTTCCGGGTGAGCGGCGCCGACGAGCCCGAGCAGGCCGCGCTGCGCGCGGGTGCGCTCATCGACCTGCTGGTGGACCCCGAACCCGGTCCTGCCCCGGCAGGGGTTCCGGCCGCACCGCAGGGGCCCGCCGACTGGCCCGAGGTCACCGTCGTGGTCCCCACGCGCGACCGCCCCGAGCTGCTGCGCCGTACCCTGCGGGCCGTCGCCGAGCAGGACTATCCCGGCCGGATCACCACCCTCGTGGTCTACGACAACGGGCGGCCCGACCCCTCCCTGGCGCGGGAGGGGGGCGATCGCCCGGTGCGGGTGCTCTCCAACACGCTCACCCCCGGTCTGGCGGGGGCCCGCAACACCGGTGTGGCGGCCGCCGGGACCGACCTGGTGGCCTTCTGCGACGACGACGACATCTGGCTGCCGGGCAAGCTCCGGGCCCAGGTGCGGGTGATGCTCGAGGAGCCGGACACCGAGGTGGTCTGCTGCGGCATCACGGTGGTCTACGACAGGACCGAGTGCGTGCGCGTCCTGGAGCGGACCAGCGTCTCCTTCGGCGACCTGCTCGGATCCCGGCTGACCGAGCTGCATCCGTCGACGTTCCTCATCCGGCGCCGCGCACTGGTCGGCGGCTGCGGCCCCGTCAGCGAGGAGATTCCCGGCAGCTACGCGGAGGACTACGAGCTCCTGCTGCGCCTGGCCCGGCGCCGCCCGGTCCGCAACGTCCCCGAGGCGGGCGTACGGGTGCTGTGGCACCGGCACTCCCACTTCGCCGGCCGATGGCAGACCACCTCCACGGCGCTGCGCTGGCTCCTGGACCGCTACCCCGAGTTCGCCCTGGTTCCGCGCGGCCATGCCCGCGTGTCGGGCCAGATCGCCTTCGCCGAGGCCGCGTCGGGGCGCCGCGGTGCCGCCCTGCGCTGGATCGCCGCGACGCTGCGCCGGCGCCCCGCCGAGCCGCGCGCCCACCTCGCCCTGCTGGTGGTGTGCGGAATACCGCCCGGCTGGATCCTGCGCGCCCTGCACCTGCGCGGCAGGGGCGTCTAGGCCCGCCGGAGGCGTCGCGGGCCGCGGGGAAGGCGTCAGGGGAGGCGGGGCAGACCGCGCCCGGCGCGCTGCTCGGCGGACGCGACGAACTCCCGTATCTGGTCGGGCAGGTTCACGTAGGGGTCCTGCCCGGCCTCCGCGAAGCCCTCGCGGGCGTGCTCGTGGGCGCCGACCCGGAAGTCGCAGTCCGAGACGCGGTTGTCCCACACCTTGACGGCGCGCACCCGCTCGTAGCGCCGGAGCACCTCCGGGATCTCGGCGTACCACTGCCGCGTCCGCTCCGGTCCGATGTACGTGGTACCCATCTCGCCGATCATCACCGGCTTCCCGGGGTCGATGCCGTGCCGGGGCCCCTCCTCCTGGATCCACTCGTAGGCGGGCCGCAGGGCCTCCTCGAAGGAGACCGGCTCCGTCCAGTCCGGGTGGAGGTCGCAGCCGCTCATGTTGTACGCCTCCCAGCTGATCCAGTCGACGTGGTCGTTGCCCGGCCACAGCCCCGGGAGCCGGTCGAGGTTGCCCTTCCAGCCGGTCACGTTCCACACCCACACGGCGTTGTCGGCGCCCTCCTCCCGGTACAGGTCCACGATGTGGCGCCAGGCCCGTACGAACTCCTCGGGGGTGCCGCGCCGGTCGTAGCGTTTGCCCGCGTCGGCCTCGTGGTCGAAGGTGACGAAATAGGGCACCTTCAGCTCGGCGACGCCCCGGGCCTGGGACCGCAGCGACTCGTCGAAGTCGCCCCGCAGGATGGAGCCGTAGTCGACGGCGGGATGCCCCGGGCGGGTGAACCGGCGCGCCTCGATGTTGGTGTGGACGAACCGGCCCTCGGCGACCAGTGCGCGCTCGCGCTCACCGGGCACGGAGGCCTGGTCGATGCCGCGCCAGGTGTAGACGATGTCCATCCGCCGGCCCACCGCCTCCTCCAGCGGCTCGATCCGGTCCTTGTAGGGACTGGCGCCCCACCAGACACCGCAGGAGGGTTCCAGGATCTCGGAGATCGTGCACTCGTACCCGGAGGTGTGCTCGGCGTGCCCCTCCCCTCCCAGAGTGAGGACGAGCAGGGCCGCCCCCGCCGCCGCCGTTCCCCGTACCGGTCCCCTGCCCACAGCGCACGCCCCCTGAATGCAACTCTGAGTGATTGAGCTGACACCTTACGTCAGGAAGCGTCCGAACACCACGCCGAACAGGCGAAACGGGCGGACTCAGTACCCGTAGCGCCTCCGGTGTCCCGCCGTCACCGCGCTCACGAGGGACCTGCGCCAGGGCGCCAGGCCCTCGCGCCACCCGTGGTCCGCGCGCACCCCGACCGGCCCCGGGGAGAAGCGCATCGGGTTGCCCGAGATCGCGTGCCCCTCCGCCGCCGGCAGCCGCTCCTCCCCCGGGTCGGGCGGCCTGCCCTCGTATCCCGCGAACGCGGCGATGCGGCCGAACTCCCCGCCCGGATCCGCGACGAAGTCCTCGTAGCGCACACGCAGCGTGGGGACACCGCGCCGGGCCAGGGCGTCCAGGTAGGCGTTCTGGGCCATCCACCGCACCGCCGCCCGCCCGGGCGAGCAGCGGGCCATCTCCGGTTCGCTGCTGGCCGCCGAGGCGCTGGGCCGCGGCAGCCGCTTGCCCCACGAGTACGCCACCGCCCGCGGGTCGCGCACCACGTGCAGCAGGCGCATGCCCGTGCCGTACCGCCGGCGCAGGCAGGCGGCGAGCGAGGCGTGCTTGCTGGCGTCGACGATCACGCGTGCGCCGCTGACCTGGGCGACCGCGGAGTACAGGCGGTGGTAGAACGCGGTGTAGCACTCCCCCCGCGCGGCGACCGCGCCCCGGTCGGAGGCGTGGAGCAGGACCGGCAGGTAGCGGGTGCGGTCGATCCCCGCCTTGAGCCGCAGCACCTCGCGGACGTCGAGGTGCTCCCATCCCCCGAAGGCCCGCATGCCCACCTCGGTCCAGAAGCCGCAGTCGGCGAACGGCCGCCCGCAGCCGCACAGCTCGTTCTCCAGAAGCCCTCGGCGCCACAGGTGCACCGTCTCGCCCACCGAACAGAACCCGGGGAGCTCCCCCAGGAGCCGTTCGATGAGCGTCGATCCCGAGCGCCCCATCCCTCCGACGAACACCAGTCGATACGCACCGTCCACAGGACCAGGCTATTGCCTTCCGTGACCACATGGGTCCGAGGAGTGATGACCCCTGGTGGGCGCGGGCACCCGGACGGGTGCGGCGCACCGGCCCGGGCCCCCGGCGGAACACGTCCGGGGAGCGCGCGTTTCGGGCGTGCCGCGGGCGAACGGGGAGCCGGCGGCCGCCGCCCGGATCACAGTCCTCGGACGTTGAGCAGGATGTTCGCCGTGCCCGGCGGGACCCCGTCGAGCTTGTCGGAGCCGCCGTTGGAGACCAGCCAGTCCTGGATGGCCTCCTGGGAGGCGTCGCCGTTGGCGCTCTTGTACAGTGCCGCCGCTCCGGCCACGTGCGGGCCGGCCATCGACGTGCCGTCCAGCGCGGAGGTGCCGCCGCCGGGAACGGTCGACTCGATCGCCACACCCGGGGCGTACAGGTCCACCGCGGAGCCGTGGTTGGAGAACTCAGCGGCGGTGTCGCTGCTGTCGGAGGCGGCCACGGTGGTCACGCCCGAGGCGCGGGCCGGGGAGTTGTTTCCGGCGTCGGTCCCGTCGTTGCCCGCGGCGACCGCCACGAACACCCCCGACGCGGCCAGCGCGTTGACCGCGTCGTCGAGCGCCTGGGAGGGGGTGCCGCCCAGGGACAGGTTGGCGACCGAGGACGGCCCCGCGTTCCGGGCCACCCAGTCGATGCCGGCGATGACGTCGTCGTAGGAGCCCGATCCGTCGTCGGCCAGGACCTTGACACCGAAGAGCTCGACACCGGGGGCCACACCGTAGGTGGCGGAGCCGACGGTGCCCGCCACATGGGTCCCGTGCCCGTTGCCGTCGTATCCGTCCCCGCCCAGCGCGTCGAAGGCCGCCGAGGCCCGGCCCTCGAAGTCGGGATGGTCCGGGTCGATACCGGTGTCGAGGACGTAGGCCGAGACGCCGGAGCCGTCGCTGCCGACGTTGTAGGCGCCGTCCAGGGGCAGGTCCTCCTGGTCGATGCGGTCCAGGCCCCACGTCACGGTGGTGCGGGCGACGCCCACCTGCTCGACGTAGGCCACGCCCTCCCGGGCCCGCAGTTCACCGACCTCGGCCTCGGTCAGCGTGGCCGAGTAGCCCTTGAGGACCTGTTCGTAGGTATGGCTGATCCTGTCGGCGGAGATGCCCAGCGCGTCGGGTCCGGCGGAGTCCGCGCCGACGGTGTCCTCCAGGACGACGAACCACTCACCGTCCACCGCGTCGGCGCTGGTGTACAGGGGAGCCAGGTCGTCGGCGCCGGCGGAGGCGGTGCCGCCGAAGGCCAGTGGCAGGGAGAGGACGCCCGCGGCGAGGGCGCCGAACAGGGAGCGCCGGCTGGGGAGGTTGTTCATGTGTTCTCCTTGCAGAAGTCGGACAAAACATGCACAACAAAGGTACATAACCGTACGTGTTCACATCATTACACACTTGCCGCGAGTCGACACGCCAGTGAGGGGATCGCCAGAATCGCACCTCCCCGGGGAGAAGAGTTTCTTCCCCTCCGCCATGTGATTTCCGACCTTTTCTGGGTAGCGCCCCCGCCCGCAGGCAGCGTATGTACAGCTGCAACAGCGATCGGGAGCGCTCCCACAACTTCACGGAAAATCCTTGTCCACCCCCCTCGCCGACAGCCCATCAAAGACAGAACATGCTTTTACCGATGAAAACACCACGCGGAAGATGCGACGGTCGAACTCCCGAAAAACAAAAAAGGGGGACCGCCGGGAAGCGGTCCCCCTGCGTCCTCCTACAGACCCTGGACGTTGAGCAGGATGTTCACCGTGTTCGCGGGAACTCCCGTCAGCCTGCCATGGACGCCGTTGGCGACGAGCCAGCCGTTGATCTCGTCCTGGCCGCGGTTGCCGTACATGCCCTTGTACAGCGCTGCCGCTCCGGCCACGTGCGGACTGGCCATCGACGTGCCGTCCAGCTCCGCCGACCCGCCGCCGGGAATGGTGGACTCCACGAGCACACCGGGGGCGTACAGGTCCACGAGCGGTCCGAAGTTGGTGAAGTCGGCAGAGGCGTCGTTCATGTCGGAGGCGGCCACCGTCGTCACGGCCGGGGCCCGGGCCGGGGAACCCCCCTCGGCGTCCTCGGCGAAGTTGCCCGCGGCGACCGCCACGAACACCCCGGACTCGGCCAGCGCGGTGACGGCGGCGTCGACCGTCTCCGAAGGCGGTCCGCTCAGGGACATGTTGGCCACCGATCCGGGCGGCGCGTTCTGCGCCACCCACTCGACCCCCGCGATGACGTCGTCGAAGGTGCCCCAGCCGTCGTCGGCCAGGACCTTGACACCGAACAGCTCCGTGCCGGGGGCCACACCGTAGGTGGCGGAGCCGACGGTGCCCGCCACATGGGTCCCGTGCCCGTGCCCGTCGTAGCCGTTTCCGCCCAGCGCGTCGAAGGCCACCGAGGCCCGACCCCCGAAGTCGGGGTGGTCCGGGTCGATACCGGTGTCGATGACGTAGGCGGAGGTCCCCGACCCGTCGCCGTAGGTGGCGTAGACGCCGTCCAGGGGCAGGTCCTGCTGATCGATGCGGTCCAGGCCCCACGTGACGCGGATGCCGGCGACGCCGACCTGCTCGACGTAGGCCACACCGTCCCGGGCCCGCACCTCCTCCACCTCGGCCTGGGTCAGCGTCGCGGCGTAGCCGTCGACGACCTCGGTGTAGGTGTGGTTGATCCTCTCCGCGGGGATGCCCAGGGCCTCGGGGCTCGACGCGGCCGGGCCGGCACCCTCCTCCATGACGACGAACCACTCGCCCTCGGCCGGGGCTGCGCTGGTGTACAGGGGCGCCGGTTCCTGGGCCGCGGCCGGTACCGCCGCGGCCAGGGGCAGTACGAGCGCCCCGGCCGCCGCGGCGCCGAGGAGGGCCCTCCGCATTCGGGCATTGTGCATAAATGATCTCCTTGCGGGCGTTTCCAGCGGCAAGAAGGTCGCACAACCGGAGAAAACCCAATGTATTTCCCCCTGCCGCACCCCGGACGATGTCCGGAAGACGCGAGAAGAATGACACAGTCAGGCCCTCCCACCAGCGAGGACACGCTCACAGCGCTCCCGGTGGACCGTTCCGGTCCGGAAAAGGAAAAGGGCCGCCCGCAGGGGCGGCCCCGTACACATGCGGCGGAATCCTGCAGGGCCGGGAACCCTCACGTTCCACACCCCTGCGGTCCGGTTCCGGCTGACGTCCGGGGGTGGGAGAGTCCTGTCCGGATCGGTGCGGACCCTGCCTCCGGAGGCGAGGCTCTTCCACCCGGTGACGGCCGACGGCCGAATTTCTCCCCGAGAGGGGGCCGGGATCTAGCCGACCTGGATCCAGTTGCCGTCGGAGTCGAGCTGCCAGTCGTCACTGATCTCGGGCTCGTGGACGAACAGATCACCACTCTTCATGACGGTGATTTCGGCCCAGGCAAAACTGCTTTCCCCACTCTCAGGGGTCTGCTTGAGCCGCACTTTCACGGTGTTCTCGGTGTCGTTCGGAGAAACGGCACAGCTCACCGGCACCACCGCGGAGCTGTAGTCCTCGCTGAGCTCGATCGAATCCAGCGGCTCGCCGACCAGGGCGCGGGCCATCCGCTCTTCCTCGCTCTGGTCCTTGTCGCCCTCCTCCTCGAGGGAGGCGAGGAGGCGCTCCAAGCCGCCGTCGACGTACTCGAACCGGTATCCCACGGCGCACTGCGAGGGGTCCTCCGACTCGACAGAGCTCACGGTGACGGACTCCTGCACGCGTACCTCGGCGTAGTCCTCGCTTATGTCGATCAGTTCATCCGGAACACGGAACTTGATGCTCTGCGCCGGCTCCACCATGGGCTCGGTGAAGTCGAAGACGGCTGTTCCGCCCGAGCACCCGGTCAGGGCCAGCAGAGCGGCCGCACCCGCGACCGCGAGTGTCTTGGTGGGGGTCGTGTGGGAGGTCACGCTGGGGGTCTCCTTGGTGTGGTGGAAAGCCGCTGGTCTCGGCTCTGCCTGGTCTGCCGCGCCGATACACCCTTGGCGTTTCGGACATGATGCGTCAAACATGCCATATCGACCTTGAAGATTTCACGAAGGGCGAAGGGATTCCGCAGAAAGCCTGATCATCGGCCTTTGTCATGCCGCACAGCTGCCCAGGATACGCGCATCTGCTGATTTTTCGCCATGTGCCCCGGCACACGGACAAGAACAGCCGCATCGGCCACGCGGAGGGTTTTCGGCAAGCGCCTGACCATGCCGGATCCGAGTCGAGGGGCGATGTTTCTCCTCGTCGCCGCCGACAAGGACCGTTCCTGATTTCGGCCGGTCCTGAAAGCGTCCGAAATCCACGGGAACCCCGTCTCAACGCTGCCGCGTCTGCCGATCACCGGTCGAACTCAACCGATCTCGCACTTATGACCGATTTCGCACGAGTAAGGACCAAGGCCCCGGATTTCACGTACTTTCCTGGAAAACGCACGAAGGTCGGCCCTGAACGAAGTGCGGGGCATGCCCAGGTCCTGACATGCGAGAACGGGCACGGGCCCGAAGGATCGCGGAGTCGTCGGGACACCACTTTCCGTAGGGCCGCATGCCCGTTGCGCCATCTTCCCGCACCCCCGTACCCCTTCCTCGGAACACGGGAGCTCCGGGCCCCTGCGGGGCCCGCGTCAGTCGGCCTTGACGACCATTCCCGCGCCGACGGTGGTGTTGGTGGCCTCGTCGATGAGGATGAAGCCGCCCGTCTGCCGGTTGCGGTTGTACTCGTCCACGAAGAGGGGCTGGGTGGAGCGCAGCCGCACCCGCCCGATCTCGTTGAGCTCCAGGTGGTCGGCCTGCTCGTCCCGGTGCAGCGTGTTGACGTCCAGCCGGTACCGCAGCTCCTTGACCACCACCTTCGCGGTGCGCGTCGTGTGCTTGACGACGAGCTTGGCGCGCGGTGACAGCTTGCGCGTGTCCGTCATCCAGCACACCATCGCCTCGATGTCCTGCGAGACCGTCGGCATGTTGCCGGGGCGGCAGATCATGTCGCCGCGCGAGATGTCGATCTCGTCCTCCAGCAGGAGGGTGACCGACATCGGCGAGAACGCCTCGGCGACCTCGCCGTCCGCCGTCCTGATCGAGGCCACGCGCGTGTTCAGCCCCGAGGGCAGGTGGACCACCTCGTCGCCGGGCTTGAGCACCCCGCCCGCGACCTGGCCCGCGTAGCCGCGGTAGTCGTGCAGCTCGGGGTCCCGGGACCTGTGCGGACGGACCACGTACTGCACCGGGAAGCGCGCGTCGATGAGGTTGCGGTCCGAGGCGATGTGCACGTTCTCCAGGTGGTGCAGCAGGGAGGGGCCCTCGTACCAGGGCATGTTCTCCGAGCGGTCCACCACGTTGTCGCCGTGCAGCGCCGAGATCGGCACGAACGTCAGGTCGCGGGTCTCCAGCTTGGCGGCGAAGTCGGCGAACTCGGCCCTGATCTCCTCGAAGCGGTCCTGGTCGTAGCCGACCAGGTCCATCTTGTTGACCGCCAGGACCAGGTGCGGCACCTGGAGCAGCGTGGCGAGGAAGGCGTGGCGGCGGCTCTGCTCCTGCAGGCCCTTGCGGGCGTCCACGAGGATGATCGCCAGGTCGGCGGTGGAGGCACCGGTGACCATGTTCCGGGTGTACTGGATGTGCCCGGGCGTGTCGGCGATGATGAAGGTGCGTCTGGGGGTGGCGAAGTAGCGGTAGGCCACGTCGATGGTGATGCCCTGCTCGCGTTCGGCCCGCAGGCCGTCGGTGAGCAGGGCCAGGTTGGCCTGCTCCTCGCCGCGCGCGGCGCTGGTGCGCTCCACCGACGCGAGCTGGTCCTCGAAGATCGACTTGGAGTCGTACAGCAGCCTGCCGATCAGGGTGCTCTTGCCGTCGTCGACGGAGCCCGCCGTCGCGAACCGCAGGATGTCGTTGCTCATGCTTGCCTGGTCCTAGGTGGGTGGGAGCGGTCTGGACGGGGGAACGGGTCGGCAGGAGGGCCTAGAAATAACCCTCGCGCTTGCGGTCCTCCATCGCTGCCTCGCTCGCGCGGTCGTCGGCCCGGGTCTGTCCGCGCTCGGTGATCCGGGTCGCGGCGATCTCGGAGATGATGTCGTCCAGCTCCACGGCGGTGGATCTGACCGCTCCGGTGCAGGTCAGGTCGCCGACGGTGCGGTAGCGCACGGTCTCGGTGAAGGGCACCTCGGACTCGTCGCGCTGAATGACGGGCGAGTCCGCCAGCAGGATGCCGTCCCGCTCGAACACGCGGCGCTCGTGGGCGAAGTAGATGGAGGGCAGTTCCAGGTTCTCGCGCCGGATGTAGTCCCACACGTCGAGCTCGGTCCAGTTGGAGATCGGGAAGACCCGGATGTGCTCACCCCGGTTGATCCGGGTGTTGTACACGCTCCACAGCTCGGGGCGCTGGTTCTTGGGGTCCCACTGGCCGAACTCGTCGCGGAAGGAGAAGACGCGCTCCTTGGCGCGCGCCTTCTCCTCGTCGCGGCGGGCGCCGCCGAAGGCCGCGTCGAAGCCGTTCTCCTCGATCGCGTCCAGCAGCGCGGCGGTCTGGAGGCGGTTGCGGCTGGCCCAGCGGCCGGTCGGCTCCGTGACGTTGCCGGCGTCGATCTGCTCCTGCACGGAGGCGACGACCAGGCGCACACCGGTCTCGGCGACACGGCGGTCGCGGAACTCGATGACCTCGGGGAAGTTGTGCCCGGTGTCCACGTGCATGACCGGGAAGGGGATCGCCCCCGGCCAGAACGCCTTCTCGGCGAGCCGCAGCATGACGACGGAGTCCTTGCCCCCGGAGAAGAGCAGCACCGGTCGCTCGAACTCCGCGGCCACCT
This sequence comes from Nocardiopsis algeriensis, assembly GCF_014203695.1. Classification (GTDB taxonomy): domain Bacteria; phylum Actinomycetota; class Actinomycetes; order Streptosporangiales; family Streptosporangiaceae; genus Nocardiopsis; species Nocardiopsis algeriensis. Next base: position 475,730 of record NZ_JACHJO010000002.1, read on the forward strand.
CGCGCATGATGAAGATCGCCTCGGCCTCCAGGACGTCCAGCTGGGAGAGCTGGTAGCGCCCGGGCGCCTGCTGACTCGCCTGACCCATGAATCCGCCTTCCGCTGGGACACCGCCGCGGCGGAGGGTCTGGGCCTCAGCCCCCCGCGTGCGGACCGGCGCTGTCGAGGTCCGCGCCATCGCGGATGCTTGCCAACAACATACCCGACAATTCCGGTCGACATACAAGGATATCGGGGAGCAGCGGGTCGGCCTCGTTGTAACACAGCTCCGTGCCGTCGATCCGCGAGGCGTGCAGGCCCGCCGCCCGGGCCACCGCCACAGGGGCGGCGCTGTCCCACTCGTACTGGCCGCCCGCGTGCACGTAGATGTCGGCCATGCCGAGCAGCACCGAGCAGATCTTCGCGCCGGCCGACCCCATCGGGACCAGTTCGGCACCGAGCCGGGTGGCCATCCTCTGCACGAACGCGGGCGGGCGGGTGCGGCTCACGGTGATGCGCAGCCGCTGTCCCGCCGGGCGCTCCTCGGGCAGCCACGGCGGGTCCACCGTCGACAGGGTGCTGCCCTGGGCGGGCAGCGCCACCGCCCCGGCGGCCAGCTCGCCGTTCTCCCACAGGGCCACGTGCACCGCCCAGTCGGTGCGGCCGGGCTCGGCGAACTCGCGGGTGCCGTCGAGCGGGTCGATGATCCACACGCGCCGCGACCGCAGCCGGGCGGGGTCGTCGGCCCCCTCCTCGGAGAGCACCGCGTCGCTGGGGCGCAGGCGCCCGAGGGCGGAGAACAGGAACTCGTGCGAGGTGCGGTCGCCCAGGGTGCGCAGCACGTCGGGCTCGGCGAAGCCGTGCCGGGCCCGCAGCCGCATCAGCAGCTGCCCCGCCTCGGTGGCCAGGTCGCGGGCCACCTCATGATCGTCTCGGATGCTCTTCACCGGTTAGTAAGCCCCCGCCCCACGGATCACCGCTGACCACGTCTTCCACAGGATCTGGATGTCCAACGTCAGCGACCAGTTTTCCACGTACCGCAGATCCAGGCGGACCGATTCCTCCCAGGAGAGGTCGGAGCGGCCGCTGATCTGCCACAGCCCCGTCAGCCCGGGCTTGACCACCAGCCTGCGCCGGACGTCGTGCCCGTAGCGGGCGACCTCCTCCGGAAGCGGTGGCCGGGGGCCGACCAGGGACATCTCTCCGCGGAGCACGTTGACGAGCTGGGGAAGCTCGTCGAGCGAGTACCGGCGCAGCCATGTCCCCACCCGGGTCACCCGGGGGTCCTGTCGCATCTTGAACAGCACACCGTTGTGCTCGTTGAGGGGCCGCAGCGCCGCCTTCAGCGCCTCGGCACCGACGACCATCGTACGGAACTTGTACACGGTGAACTCGGCCCCGCCCCTGCCCACGCGGGTCTGCCCGAAGAACACCGGGCCGCCGTCCTCCGCGCGGACGAGCACCGCCAGCACCAGGAACAGCGGCGACAGCAGGATGAGCGCGAGCGCGGCGGCGCACCGGTCGAAGGCCCCCTTGGCCACACGCCGGGCCCCGGCGAGCTCGGGATGCTCCACGTGCAGCAGGGGCAGCCCCGCCACGGGGCGGATGGTCGTCCGCGGCCCGGCCACCTCCATGAGGGCCGAGGCGACGACGAGGTCGGTGCCGCTCTTCTCCAGCCGCCAGGCCAGCCGCCGCAGCTCGGCGCCGTCCATCTCCGGGCAGGCCAGGACGGCCACGGTGTCCGCACGGACGAGGGCGGCCGCGTCCGCCGCGTCGGGGAAGGCACCGACGACGGGGCAGCCCTCCACCTCCGCGTCCCCCTCCCCGGCGTCGGAGGTGGGCAGGCACACCCCCACGACCCGCATGCCGTGGTGGGGGCGGGCGCGGAGGCACCGGATGAGCTCGGCCGCCGCGACCCGGTGGCCGACCACGACGACCCCGCTCATGCACTGCCCGAGGGCGCGGCGCCGGTGCAGCGCCTTGCGCCGGACGTAGCGCAGGACCAGGCTCCCCAGCAGGAGCAGGGGAAGGGTGACGAGCAGGTACCCCCGGGCCAGGTCGAACTTGGCGGCGTAGGCACCGATCGCCACGGCGGCGGTGAGTGCCAGGGCGGCGGACGCGACGCGGCGGTACTCCTCCGTGCCCAGCCCGACGAAGCGGCGCTCGTAGCCCCCGCCGAGCTGGACGAAGAGGACCCACACGGGCGGCAGCAGCAGGAAGAGGTACAGGTAGGGGGCGGTGCTCGGGGCGCCGAGCGCATCGTGGAAGCGCACCGCGGTTCCGGCCCCGGCCGCCAGGAGCGCGGCGGTCAGGTCGAGCGCCACCAGACCGGCGACGTAGGCACGGATCCAGGAGCGGGGGCGCGGGGGCTCCGCTCCGACCCGCGGAACGGACACCGTCGGCCGCCCCTCCGCCCTTCCGCTGCGAACCGCCTCCACCCCGCTGCTTGCGACCATGCGCCCCCCAAGGCTGCCGTGGAACCGAAATCCTCACGTCGAGTGACCGCATCCGGCACCTCGGACCTCCACTCGGGGGAGGGGCGGAGCGCGCGTCCGGGCCGGGAACACGGATACCACCCGCATGGTAACCAAAAGTGATCGATTAGTCGCGTCAGGTTTTCGGTCGTCGGAGGCATCGCGAGCCCGACCGCGCCGCCGGGGGAGGGCCTCCGGCGGCGCGGTCGGGCTCCGGCAGGGGCCGCCAGGAGCAGGGGCCCCGCGGGTCGGGACCCCCGCAGGGCCACCGCCGGGACCTCCTAGCCGCGCCGGGCGGGAAGGGTGAAGCGCCAGCCCGCGGACCTCAGCTCGGGGACGACCCGGGCCACGGCCTCGACCGTCTGGCTGCGGTCGCCCCCGCCGTCGTGCAGGAGCACGACCGCCCCCGGGCCGACGCCCTCCTCCACGCGCCGGACGAGCTCGTCGGTGCCGGGCGGCACCCAGTCCTCGACGGCCAGGCTCCAGCCCAGCGGCTGCATGCCCAGGTCGGCCGCGACCCCGGGGGATCGCCCCCACGACCCGTAGGGCGCGCGGAAGTAGGGGATCCGCGCGAAGGGCACCGCCTCACGGATCGCCGCATCGGTCTCCAGCAGGTCGGCGCGGATCTCCTCCTCCGACCAGTCCCCCATGTCGCCGTGGTACATCGAGTGGTTGCACAGGGTGTGCCCCTCCCGCGCGATCCGCCGGGCGATGCCGGGGTGCCGCTGTACCTGGTCCCCCTGGAGGCAGAACACGGCCCGGACCCGGTGCCGGCGCAGCACGTCGAGCAGCTCGGGGGTGTCTTCCGGGTTCGGACCGTCGTCGAAGGTGAGGGCCACGGTGCGGCCGCCGTGCTCCGTCGAGTCGACGATGTCGGGGGTGGCGGGCCCCGGAGATCCGGGGAAGGCCGACGCGGGGGTCGCGGAGAGGGAGAGGCCGAGGGTGAGCAGGACCGCGAGGAGGGGGCCTCTCACACGGCGGCGGCTGGTCTTCACGCAGGTCTCCTCGCAAGGGGTCAGGGGAGTTACCGGAAGATTCCGGCAAGCAAAGCCAGCCTAAAGAGAATTCCTGCGGAGAGTCAACATCTCCGCACCAAACGTGACGACAGCTTCCGTGTCAGCCCTCTCCGGGCGGCGGCGCGGTGCTGTCCCGCACGACCAGCTCGGTCGCCAGCTCCACGCGCGGGCTCTCGATCGCCTCGCCCCGAACGATCCTGTGCACCGTGCGCACCGCGAGCCGGCCCATGTCCGCCAGCGGCTGGCGCACCGTGGTCAGCGGCGGCGAGGCCCAGTGCGCCTCGGGAAGGTCGTCGAAGCCGATCACGCTGACGTCGGCCGGCACCCGCAGGCCGCCGCGCCGCAGGGCCTCGTAGACGCCGAGGGCCATCTGGTCACTGGCCGCGAACACCGCCGTGGGCGGATCGGCGAGGCCCATCAGGTGCTCCCCCGCGCGGAAACCGGACTCGTAGTCGAACTCCCCCGGCACCACGAGATCGTCGTCCACCGCCAGGCCGGCAGTCTCCAGCCCCGCCCGGTACCCGTCGAGCCGGGCGCGGCTGCACCACAGCTCGGGGCGTCCCGCGACGAAGGCGATCCGCCGGTGCCCGAGAGCGGTCAGGTGGCCGATCGCGCTGAGCCCCCCGGCCCAGTTGGTGGCGCCGATGGTGGGCGTGTCCAGGTCGGGGATGCCCACCGGGTCGACGACGACCGCGGGCACGTGCAGCTCCCGGAGCTCGGCCTTCAGGGCGGGATCCAGGTCCGTGGTCACGAGGATGGCACCGTCGCTGGAGCGCGAACGCACGTTCTCCAGCCAGCGCCGGGTCGAACCGGCCCTGCGGTGGATGGCCGAGACCACGATGCCGGTCCCGACGGTGTGCGCGGCATCCTCGACGCCGCGCAGGATCTCGACCGCCCACGGGCTGTCCAGGTCGTTGAAGACGAGGTCGAGCAGACCGATCCGCTCCCGGGAGCGTCCGCCCCGGCGGCGGTAGCCGTGGGCCCGGATCAGGGACTCGATCCGCTCCCGGGTGGCCGGGGCGACGTCGCCCCGGCCGTTGAGGACGCGGGACACCGTCGGAGCGGACACGCCCGCCTCCGCGGCAATGACGGAAATGGTGACTTCTCGCGACGGAGTATCGGTCACTGGCCCTCCCTTGTGCCGCCCCCAGAGTACGAGTCGGGCCTTCTGCGGGTCACCGGGCGGGGCCCGATCTTGACTCGCCGCGCACCGGAGCTCTAGTGTCCGTGCTCACATAGTTCCGGAAGTTTCCGGAAACATACCGATACCAGAACTGGAGACCCCCCATGAAACCGGTTCGCCTTCTCACCGCGCTCGCGGCCGCGACGGCACTGGTGCTCCCCCTGGCAGCCCCGGCCTCCGCCGGTCCGCACCACGGCGACCGCCCCGGGCACTCCCGGCACGACAAGCCCGGCACACTGCGCTGGGCGGCGCCCGACGGTTTCGTCATCGGCACCGCCGTCGCCGGCGGCGGCCACCACCTGGAGCAGGACTACCCCGACCCCTTCACCTCGGACAAGAGGTACCGGCGGATCCTCGCCGACCAGTTCAGCTCCGTCTCCCCCGAGAACCAGATGAAGTGGGAGTACATCCACCCCGAGCAGGGCGAGTACGACTTCGGGATGGCCGACGCCATCGTCGAGTTCGCCGAGCGCCACGGCCAGGACGTGCGCGGCCACACCCTGCTGTGGCACAGCCAGAACCCCGAGTGGCTGGAGGAGGGCGACTTCTCCGAGGAGGAGCTGCGCGAGATCCTGCACGACCACATCACGACCGTCGTCGGCCGCTACGCCGGCCGGATCGACCAGTGGGACGTGGCCAACGAGATCTTCGACGAGTCGGGGCAGCTGCGAACCGAGGAGAACATCTGGATCCGTGAGCTCGGGCCCGAGATCGTCGCCGACGCCTTCCGCTGGGCCCACGAGGCCGACCCCGAGGCCGAGCTGTACTTCAACGACTACGGGGTCGAGGACGTCAACGCCAAGAGCGACGCCTACCACGAGCTCGTCCGGGAACTGCTCTCCGAGGGCGTGCCGGTGCACGGCTTCTCCGCCCAGGTGCACCTGAGCATGCAGTACGGCTTCCCGTCCTCGCTCCAGGAGAACCTCCAGCGCTTCGACGACCTCGGCCTGGGCACCGCCCTGACCGAGGTGGACGTGCGCATGCAGCTGCCGGAGAACGGCCGCCCGACCTGGGCCCAGCTGGAGCAGCAGGCCGACTACTACGGTCGGGCGCTCTCGGCGTGCCTGGGCGTGGAGGGCTGCGACTCCTTCACCATCTGGGGCTTCACCGACAAGTACTCCTGGGTGCCGGTGTTCTTCGAGGGGGAGGGAGCCGCGACGGTCATGTGGGACAACTTCGGCCCCAAGCCCGCCTACTTCTCCCTGTGGTCCGCCCTGCTGGAGAGCAGGCACGGCGGCAGGTAGCCGATCCCCCGGGCCGGTCCGCGGCGGACCGGCCCGGGGACAGGTCAGGCGGCGGTGTGGTAGATGTTCTGCGCCCGCTCCAGACCCTCGGTGAGGATCGTGCGCACGGCGTCGGCCGCGCGCTCCACGTTGAGCTCCAGTTCCGCGCGCTCGGTCGACGAGAAGTCCTTGAGCACGTACGCCGCCGGGTCCATCCGCCCCGGCGGGCGGCCCACCCCGAAGCGCACCCTCAGGTAGTCGGGGCTCGACAGCGAGGCGGTCGCCGACTTGAGCCCGTTGTGCCCGCCCGAGCCTCCGCCCTTCTTGAGCTTGAGGGCGCCGTAGTCGATGTCCATCTCGTCGTGCACGACGACGATCCGCTCGATCGGCACCTTGTAGAACCTGGCCAGCGCCGACACCGGCCCCCCGGACAGGTTCATGAAGCTGCGGGGCTTGGCCAGCACCGCCGGGACGCCGCCCAGGCGGGTCTCCACCACCTCGGCGTGCGCCTTGTGCGCCTTCCAGCGCTCACCGCCGGCCAGCGCCTCCACCACCATGAACCCGGCGTTGTGCCGGTTCCCGGCGTACTTGGGCCCCGGATTGCCCAGTCCGACGACCAGCCATCGCTCGGTCTCCGCCATGTCTCTCTTCCTCAGCCATCCCAGCACAGGGAAACCCTACCGACACGGCGAACGCGCGGTCCCCGGAAGGGAACCGCGCGTTCGTCGAAAGGTCTGCGGCCGACGCCTACTCGGCGGCGTCCTCGCCGTCCTCGTCCTGGGCCTTCTCGACCTGTGCGGCGGCGATGCTCAGGATCATCATGTCGGGTTCCATCGCCAGGACGGCGCCTTCCGGCAGCTTCAGGTCGCCGGCGTTCACGACGGTGCCGACCTCCATGCCCTCGACGCTGAGCTCGACGTCCGAGGGGATGCGGGTGGCCTCGGCCTCGATGGTCACCGTCACGAGCTCCTGGGAGATCACGCCGCCGGCCTTGATCTCACCGGTGAGGGTGATGGGCAGCTCGACCTCGACCTTCTCGCCCTTGGTGACGACCAGCAGGTCGACGTGCTCCAGGAAGCCCTTGATCGCGTCGCGCTGGACGCTCTTGGGCAGGGCGAGGTTGTCCTTGTCCAGGCCGTCCAGGCGCAGGAGGACGTTCGGGGTCTTCAGGGCGAGCATGAGCTCGTGCCCCGGCAGGTTCAGGTGGCGGGGGTCGGTGCCGTGGCCGTAGAGGACGGCCGGCACCTTACCCGCGCGGCGGGCGCGACGGGAGGCGCCCTTGCCGAATTCCGTGCGGGGCTCGGCAGCGATACGTACCTCGGACACGACAAAACTCCTCGGGTTCAACCCCGCTACACGGGGAACACGACTCCAGTAGTACGAACGATTCCCGCTCTCGGCGGGGAAAGCGCGGGGCCCCCTCGGGGAGGGCGCGGACGCCCTGGTTCCAGGCGTGCCCGGCGAGCAGCCACCGGACCCGCGGGCCCGGGAACGCTCGTCGCGCACCCCTGCCCGAACCTCCGCGCGCAGCCTCTGCGGAGGCTCCGCCCGGGCACGGGGACACTCTGTCAAGTCTACCGGCTCAACCGACGACTCAGAACATGCCCCGCCCCGGCCGGGGTGCCGGGGCCGAGGCCCCGGCACCGGACTCCTACTCGAACAGGCTGGTGACCGAGCCGTCCGTGAAGACCTCGCTGATCGCACGGGCCAGCAGAGGGGCGATCGAGAGCTGGGTCAGCTTCTCGAAGGAGCGCGCCTCGGGCACGGGCAGCGAGTTGGTGATGACCACCTCGGAGATCTGCGAGTTCTGCAGGCGCTCGGCCGCCGGTCCCGACAGCACGCCGTGCGTGGCGGCCACCACGACCTTGCGGGCGCCCTGCTCGAACAGCGCGTCGGCGGCCTTGACGATGGTGCCGCCGGTGTCGATCATGTCGTCCACCAGCACGCAGACGCGGTCGCGGACCGTGCCGACGACCTCGTGAACGCGCACCTGGTTGGCCACGTCCGGGTCGCGCCGCTTGTGGATGATCGCCAGCGGGGCGCCGAGGCGGTCGGCCCAGCGGTCGGCGGTCCGCACGCGGCCCGCGTCCGGGGAGACCACGGTGATCTCGGACAGGTCGACGCGGGAGGCGATGTGGTCGGCCAGCATCGGCAGCGCGAACAGGTGGTCGACCGGGCCGTCGAAGAAGCCCTGGATCTGGTCGGTGTGCAGGTCGACGGCCATCATCCGGTCGGCGCCCGCGGTGCGGAACAGATCGGTCATCAGGCGGGCCGAGATGGGCTCGCGGCCGCGGTGCTTCTTGTCCTGCCTGGCGTATCCGAAGAACGGGGTGACCACGGTGATCCGCTTGGCCGAGGCGCGCTTGAGCGCGTCGACCATGATCAGCTGCTCCATGATCGCCTCGTTGATCGGATCGGCGTGCGCCTGGATGACGAACGCGTCCGATCCCCGGACCGACTCCAGGTAGCGGACGAAGATCTCACCGTTGGCGAAGGTGTCGAACCGGGTGGGGACCGTCTCGATCCCCAGTTCCTTCGCGACCTCCTCGGCCAGGCTCGGGTGCGTGCGCCCCGAGAACAGCATCAGGTTCCTCTGGCCGGTGGCCTTCATCCCGGTCACGTGTCTCTCCCCCACAGTCACTGCTTGTCGTCGGCTCTGTGCCGATCGCTGTCCGTACCGGCCTCGGCCGCCACGGCCTTCTGCGCCGCCTCGGCGGAAGGGCTGCCCGGGCGCTTGCGCACGGTCCACCCCTCCACGTTGCGCTGGCGGTGCCCCTCGGACACGGCCAGGGCTCCCGGCGGAACGTCGTCGCGGATCACCGTCCCGGCCCCGGAGTAGGCACCGTCGCCCACGGTGACCGGCGCGACGATGGTGTTGTCGCTGCCGATGCGCACGTGGTCGCCGATGGTGCTCCGGGACTTGTTGACGCCGTCGTAGTTGACGAACACCGAGGAGCAGCCGATGTTGCTGCCCTCGCCGATGTCCGCGTCCCCGACGTAGGTCAGGTGCGGGATCTTGGATCCGGCGCCGACGTTCGCGTTCTTGACCTCGACGAAGGCGCCGGCCTTCGCCCGCTCGGCCAGGCGGGTGCCCGGCCGGAGGTAGGTGTAGGGGCCCACGGTGGCCCCCGGTCCGATCTCGGCCCCTTCCGCGGTGGTCTCGCGGACGGCGGCGCCCGCGCCCACGACCGTGTCCGCCAGGTCCGCGCCGGGGCCGACGACGGCGTCCTCACCGATGACGGTGGAGCCGCGCAGGCGGGTCCCCGGCTCGATCAGGGCGTCGCGGCCGATGCGGACCTGCGCGTCCACCCAGGTCGTGGCGGGGTCCACGACGGTGACGCCGGCCAGCATGTGGTCGCGCAGGATGCGGTCGTTGAGGACGCGGCGGGCCTCGGCGAGCTGGACGCGGTTGTTGACGCCCTGGACCTCCTGCCAGTCCTCGGCGACCCAGGCGTCCACCCGGTGGCCGTCACCGCGCAGGAGCGCGACCGCGTCGGTGATGTATTCCTCGCCCTTGGCGTTGTCGCTGGTCAGACGCTGGACGACGGAGGTGAGCAGGGCGCCGTCGAAGGCGTACATGCCGGAGTTGATCTCGTCGACGGCGTGCTGCTCCGGCGTGGCGTCGGCGTGCTCGACGATGGCGGTGAAGTCCCCGTCGGCGTCGCGGACGATGCGCCCGTAGCCGTGGGGGTCGGGAACGCGCGCGGAGAGCACCGTGACGGCGTTGCCCTCCTTCTCGTGGAAGGCGACCAGCTCGGTGAGGGTGGAGCCGCGCAGCAGGGGGGTGTCGCCGCAGGTGAGGACGACGGTCCCGCTCAGCTCGACACCCTGGGCGGCGAGGTCCTCGACGGCCATGCGGACCGCGTGCCCGGTGCCGTTCTGCTCCTCCTGGACCGCGGTGAGGGCCTCGGGCGCGATCTGCGCCAGGTGCTCCCGGATCTGCTCCCGGGCATGTCCCACGACGACGACCGTTCGCCGGGGGTCGAGCTCGTCGGCGGCGGCCAGCACGTGCCCGACGAGGCTGCGTCCGCTGATCTCGTGAAGGACCTTGGGAAGTCTGGACTTCATCCTGGTGCCCTCGCCTGCGGCAAGGACGACGACGGCAGCCGGGCGGTTCACGCTCACTGAAGGAGACCCCTCGCGATAGCTGGCGATTGACCTGTCGGCTCACCCTTCGGCGGCGCGTCCCGCATGCCGCGCGGGCGGCCGTCGGATGACCAGCGGCCGACAGGGGAAGGATACATGCGGGTTCGGGGCTCCCGGAGACCGCTCCCCACCACGTGGAGGGCGCCCGCAGCCCCTGTGTGGCCTGCGGTAACGGCTCGGAGTACCGGTGTGTGACATGCGCCGCTCCGCAGTGCGGCCGAAACCGCGCGGCGGCCGGGCGGCGGAAGGCACCCAGCTCCCGGACCAGGGCTCGAACCTGGACGACGGGGACCAAAACCCCACATGCTGCCGATTACATCATCCGGGAACACGCAGGGCGCGTACAGGCCGCGCCCGCATGACAAGCACCAACATAGCGCCTCCTGATCAACCCTTGCCAAACCTACGGGATCGTAGGTTACGGTTACGTAGGTATAGGTTGGGTAGTCGCGACGGGTAGCGCCCTTCGGACGCTGGTCCTGACCACGACGACGTTTTTCGAAGATCAGGAAGATTGGGTGAGACCCATGACCGCCGCTCCCGACGTATCCACCGAAGCGCAGCGCCCCGGCGCACGCCGCGAGCCGATACCCGAGTACGAGCCCGAACTGCGCGGCAAGGCCGAGCGCTTCACCGTCTTCGCGTTCGTGTTCGTCCCGCTGATCGCCCTGCTCGCCTCGGTGCCCTTCTTCTGGGGCTGGGGCCTGACCCTGGTCGACGTGGCCATCGCGGTCGTCTTCTACGTGATCAGCGGGCTCGGCATCACGGTCGGCTTCCACCGCTACTTCACCCACGGCTCGTTCCGCGCGAACCGGGCACTGAAGATCGCGATGGCGGTCGCCGGCTCCATGGCCATCGAGGGCAGCGTCATCAAGTGGGTGGCCGACCACCGGCGCCACCACAAGTACTCCGACGCCGAGGGCGACCCGCACTCCCCGTGGCGCTTCGGGGACGACTGGCGCTCGGTCGCCAAGGGCCTCTACTACGCGCACATGGCCTGGATGTACCTGGACGAGAAGAAGACCTCGCCGCGCCGCTTCGCGCCCGACCTGCTCAAGGACAAGGACATCGTCCTCGTCGACAAGCTGTTCGTGCCGATCGTGCTCTTCTCGCTCGGAGCGCCCGCCCTCATCGGCGGCCTGGTGACGATGTCCTGGTGGGGCGCCTTCACCGCGTTCTTCTGGGCGAGCCTGGTGCGCGTCGCGCTGCTGCACCACGTGACCTGGTCGGTCAACTCCATCTGCCACACCATCGGCGAGGAGAACTTCGAGGTGCGCGACCGCTCCCGCAACGTGTGGTGGCTGGCCATCCCGTCCTTCGGCGAGTCCTGGCACAACCTGCACCACGCCGACCCCACCTGCGCCCGGCACGGCGTGCTCAAGGGGCAGATCGACATCTCCGCCCGCGTCATCTGGTTCTTCGAGAAGGTGGGCTGGGCGACCAAGGTGCGCTGGCCCAACAACGAACGACTGGCTGCCAAGCGGGTCAGCGTCTAGGATCTCCACCATCATGGGAGCAGTCGATCATCAGGGAGTCCGCACGCGCCGCAAGCGCATGACGGGCGAGGAACGGCGACGACAGCTGGTGGGGATCGGCCGGGAGCTGTTCGCCGAACGCGGCTTCGCCGCGACCTCCGTGGAGGAGATCGCGGCGCGGGCCGGCGTGTCCAAGCCCGTGGTCTACGAGCACTTCGGCGGCAAGGAGGGCGTCTACGCGGTCGTGGTCGACCAGGAGATGCGCATCCTCGTCGACATGGTGAGCGAGGCCCTCGGTGCCGAGGGCGCGCGCAACAAGATCGAGAAGGCGGCCCTGGCGCTGCTGCGCTACGTGGAGGAGCACACCACCGGTTTCCTGGTGCTCACCCGGGACTCCCACGTGGCTTCGGGAACGGGCAGCTTCGCGAGCCTGATCAACGACATCGCCAGCCAGGTCGAGTACATCATGGTGGACGAGTTCGACCAGCGGGGATACGACCCCGTGCTCGCCCCGATGTACGCCCAGGCCCTCGTGGGCATGTGGGCGCTCACCGGCCAGTGGTGGCTGGAGGTGCGCAAGCCCAAGCGCGAGGTCGTGGCGGCGCACCTGGTCAACCTCGCCTGGAACGGCCTGTCGAACCTGGATCCCAAGCCTCGGCTCCAGACCCGGCGCCGGTAGGAAAGCGCTCTGCGGGGCGGGTGTGCACGGCATACCCGCCCCGCTATCTTGATGTCAAGAGATAAACTGTTCCCATGCGCGATGAGGTGGATGGGCTTATCGAGGCGTGGCGCTCCGAACGCCCCGACGTTGACGTGACGCCGCTGGAGGTGTTCAGCCGGGTCTCGCGGCTCGCGCGCCACCTGGACCGTGCCCGGCGCACGGTGTTCACCGAGCACTCGCTGGAACCCTGGGAGTTCGACGTGCTCGCCGAGCTGCGCCGCTCGGGGCCGCCCTACGAACTGAGTCCCGGCCGCCTGCTCCGCGCCACCCTGGTCACCTCGGGGACCATGACCAACCGCGTGGACCGCCTGGCCGCGGCCGGGCTCGTCCGGCGCCGCCCCGACCCCGCCGACAAGCGCGGTGTACTGGTGTGCCTCACCGACAAGGGCGCCGAGCTCATCGACGCCGCCCTCGCCTCCCTGCTGAGCTACGAGGAGTCCCTCCTCTCCCCCATGCCGTTTGAGGACCGCCGGCATCTGGCATCGTTACTGAGATGCCTTCTCGCTCCCCTCGACATGGACCCGTCCGGTCCGCAAGGCTGACCGCATGCGGCATCCGCCCCTCACCGGGGTCCGCTGTCAGGCGCGAGTGTTCCCTGTGCCCACGCGTTGGTTGGAGAAGAGACGTGAGAAACCGGTGGAGCGCGGCGTCGGCCGCGGCGGCCGCTGCACTGCTGGCCCTGACGGGATGCGGCAGCGACGAGAGCGGCGCGGCCGCGGCCGGACCGCACTACTACCTGTCCCTGGGCGACTCGATCACCGTGGGCGTGCAGCCCGGTGAGGACCGGATCCCCCAGGAGACCTCCGAGAGCTACACCGACATGCTGTACCGGCACCTCTACGACTCCGACTCCACGCTGCGCCACGAGCGCATCGGCTGCGGCGGGGAGGACACGACGACCTTCCTCGAAGGCGGCCTCCCCTCGTGTGAGAAGCGCTACGACGGCGCACCCCAGATCGAGGCGGCCGAGGACTTCCTGTCCGAGCACGAGGGGCAGGTCTCCCTGGTGACCGTCACCATCGGCGGCAACAACTTCACCCGGTGCGTCGAGGGCCTCGGCGACACGGAGGACGTCTCCTCGGCGGTCCTCGACACCGACTGCGTCGACGACGGCCTGGAGCGCATCGAGTCGGAGGCCCCCGAGATCGCCGACCGCCTGCGCACGGCGGCGGGCCCGGACACCCAGATCATCGGGATGACCTACTACAACCCCTTCCTGGCCGCCATGCTGCTGGAGGCCGAGGCGGAGGCGGAGCCGTCGGAGGAGCCCTCCCCGGAGGAGGCCGAGGACGCGGAGCCGGAGATCGACCCCGACGCGGGGCCGTCCCTGGCCGAGGCCGAGGGCGAGCTGCCCCTCGACGCGTCCCTGGGCGGCTACGCCACCGATGTCCTGGAGCAGATGAACGAGTCGCTGCGCTCGGCCTACGCCGCCGCCGACATCCAGGTCGCCGACGTGGAGGCGGCCTTCGACTCCACCGACTTCGACGTTCCCGAGGACAGCGGGACCGGCTGGCCCGCCAACGTCCAGGCGGTCTGCGACCTGACGTGGATGTGCAACACCGAACGCGGTCCCGACATCCACCCCAACAGCGAGGGCGCCCGCGTCATCGCCGAGGCCTTCCGGGCCCATCTCTCCTGACGGAGGGGCCGCGGGCGGTCCGCGCCGCCCGCGGAGGCGGTCAGGATCCGCTGCCGCACCGGCGGGCGAGGGGACCGAAGCGCGCGGTGACGACGCCCAGGAGGAAGTGCGCCACCTGGTTCTCGTTCAGGGCGATCACTCCGGCGGGCATGGTCACCCGATAGGGATGCTCGTCGTCGGGCCTGATCTCGAAGTCCTCGATCAGTCCCTGCGACAGCAGGAGCGTCAGCCCCTCGCGCACACGACCCGCCCTGTTGTCCGCCGCCCACATGGCCATGGGACCACCATAGCCACAGGGGGCCCGGACCCCGGGGGTCAGTCCCCCGCGGTCTCGGCGTGCTCCAGCCAGGACTCCTCGAGCTGTTCGCGCTCGGCGGCCAGGGCCCTGGCCTCGGTGTCCAGCTCCGCGAGCCGCGTGTAGTCGTCGGCGGCCTCGGCCATGAGCCCGTGCAGCTCGGCCTCACGGGCGGCGATCCTGTCCATGCGCCGCTCGATGCGCTGCATCTCCTTCTGGGCGGCGCGCCGCTCGGCCGCCGACACCGCCGGCTCGGGCGCGCTCCCGGCCGGTGCGGAGCCGGAGGAGGCCGTGGGTACGGCCGCCTCACCCAGGCTCGCGGCCCGCCGCTCCAGGTACTCGTCCACGCCGCCCGGCAGGAAGGCCAGGGTTCCGTCGCCCATCAGCGCCAGCACGCGGTCGGTGACGCGCTCCAGGAAGTAGCGGTCGTGGGAGACCAGCACCATCGAGCCGGGCCAGCCGTCGAGCAGGTCCTCCAGCTCCGTGAGCGTCTCGATGTCCAGGTCGTTGGTGGGCTCGTCCAGCAGCAGCACGTTGGGCTCGTCCATGAGCAGCCGCAGCAGTTGCAGCCGCCGCTTCTCACCGCCCGACAGGTCGCCGACGGGCGTCCACTGCCGCTCGCCGCGGAAGCCGAACTTCTCCAGCATCTGACTGGCGGTGTAGTCGCGCTTGCCGATGGTGACGTGCTCCCGCACGTCCATGACCGCCTGGAGGGGGCGCGCCTCCGGGTCGAGCTCGGCGATGTTCTGGGACAGGTGGGCGAGCCGGACCGTCTTGCCGGTGCGCACACTCCCCGACTCGGGTGCGCGCTCCTCGGCGAGGATCCGCAGCAGGGTGGACTTGCCCGCCCCGTTGACACCCACCAGTCCGACCCGGTCGCCCGGGCCGAGCTGCCAGGTGAGGCGGTCCAGAAGGGTGCGTCCGGGAACCGTCGCCGTCACGTCCTTGAGATCGATGACGGTCTTGCCCAGCCGGGAGCCGGCGAAGCGCACCAGCTCGACCGTGTCGCGCGGCGGCGGCTCGTCGGAGATGAGCTGGTTGGCGGCCTCGATCCGGAACTTGGGCTTGGAGGTGCGGGCGGGCGCACCGCGCCGCAGCCAGGCCAGTTCCTTGCGCATGAGGTTCTGGCGCCGCTCCTCGGACGCCGCCGCCTGGCGGGCGCGCTCGGCCTTGGCCAGCACGTAGGCCGCGTAGCCGCCCTCGTAGCGCTCGACGGCGCCCCGGCCGACCTCCCAGGTACGGGTGGTGACCGCGTCCAGGAACCAGCGGTCGTGGGTGACGACCACGAGCGCCTCGGGGCGGCCCTTCAGGTGCTCGGCCAGCCAGTGGATGCCCTCGATGTCGAGGTGGTTGGTGGGCTCGTCGAGGACGATGAGGTCGTGGTCGTCGACCAGGAGGCGGGCCAGCCCGCTGCGGCGGCGCTCACCGCCGGAGAGGCCCGCCATCGGGGTGTCGAGGTCCCAGCCGCTGAGCAGGCCGCGCAGGATGTCGCGGATGCGCGCGTCGCCCGCCCATTCGTGTTCGGCCCGCCCACCCAGCACGAACTGCCCGACGGTGCTGTCGGGGAAGTCGTCGCGCTGCTGGAGGAAGCCGACCCGGAGGCCGCGGTTGTGCACCACGCGGCCCGAGTCGGGCGGAATCACTCCGGACAGCACCGAGATCAGCGTGGACTTTCCGCCGCCGTTGCGGCCGACCACGCCGATGCGTTCGCCCTCGTCGACTCCCAGCGACACCTTGTCGAGGAGCACGAGGGGCCCGTAGGCCAGGGACACGTCCTGAAGGTTGACCAGATTCGTCATCCCCTCCATTGTCCCGGTTCCCGCCCGGTGCCCGGACCGCGGAAGGGGTTCGGGTCAGGAGGGGCCCTCCACCACCGGAGAAGCCGGCGTGATGTGCCTCATACGAACACGGTTCCCGGGACGTCGCCGTCGGCCGACACGATCTGCTCGCACAGCCCGCTCGCCTCCAGGGCCGCCACCACGGCGGCCTCCCGGCCGGACACCGTCTCCCGGTCCTCCGAGCCGCCGCCCACCAGGAAGGCGCACGTCGGCCCCGAGCCGGACACCAGGGCCCCCAGGGCGCCCGCCGCACGGCCGGCCTCCAGGGTCCGCCCCAGCTCGGGCAGGAGCGACAGCGCGGCCTCCTGGAGGTCGTTGGCCAGGGCCGCACCCAGCGCGCGGGCGTCGCCCGCCGCCAGCGCCTCGCGCAGAGGCGCGCTCGGCTCCGGCTCGGGGGCGTCCGGACGCAGCCGGTCGTACTCGGCGAAGACGGCCCCCGTCGAGAGCCCGTGCGGGGACAGCGCGAACACCCACCGGTAGCGTCCGGGGCTGTCCATCGGGGTGAGCAGCTCTCCGCGGCCCAGGCCCACCGCGGTGCCGCCGACGAGGGGAAAGGCCACGTCGCTGCCCAGTTCGGCGGCCAGGCGCAGCAGTTCGGCCCGGGACAGCCCGGTTCCCCACAGGCGGTCGCAGGCCACCAGGGCGGCCGCGGCGTCCGCGCTGCCCCCGGCCATGCCGCCCGCCACGGGGATGCTCTTGGCCAGGTGGATCTCGACCGGCGCGCCCCGGCCCGTCTCCTTCGCCAGGAGGGCCGCGGCCCCCGCTGCGAGGTTGGAGGAGTTCAGCGGCACACGGGCCAGGTGGGATCCCAGGTCACCGCCGGCCGTCAGACCGGCGACGACGCCGCTGTCGGGGCGCCCGCGGCGCGGCCGCGCCTCCCGGACGGTAATCTCATCGAACAGCGAGACGGCGTGGAACACGTTGACGAGGTTGTGGAACCCGTCCTCACGTCTGGGCCCCACCGCCAACTGCAGGTTCACTTTCGCGGGAACCCGCACGGTTACGGTGGTACTAACGGTCACGAGTCCCCAATCGTAAAGGAACCTCCACCTTGTGTGAACACACACCCCCGGCGGGGAGCCGCTGTGTTCACACCCTCCCGCCGGCGAGAACACAACGGTACGGAGAAGGCGGGAACCACGGCCGCGGTTCGGGGATCGTCATCACTGTCATGTCAACCGTCCTGGAACCGAGCGGCCCGATGCGGTCCGCGAGTGGGAATCAGGGCACAAACCCCGCTACCTTGGGGCAAGGCGGGGTTTGGACACCGTCGGGGAGGGTCGCTTGCCGTCGGATGGGCTCCCGAAGAACCTGGAACCGCTGGCCGCCGGGGATCCGGCCACCATCGGTCCCTATGTGCTGTCCGGGAAGCTGGGTAGCGGCGGTATGGGCACCGTGTACCTGGGCAGCCTGCCGGACCGGGGCAACCAGGTAGCGATCAAGGTCATCCGCCCCGAACTCGCCTTCGACGAGGCGACGCGGGCGCGCTTCCGCGACGAGATGGAGAACGCCCGCAAGGTCGCCTCCTTCTGCACCGCCAAAGTGCTCGACCACGGGACGTTCGAGAACCGTCCCTACATGGTCACCGAGTACATCGCCGGTACCGCGCTGGCCGAGCACATCGCCGAGAACGGTCCGCTGGACTCCTCCACCCTGCACGGCTTCGCCCTGGGCGTCGCCGCGGCCCTGGCGGCCATCCACCGCACGGGCCTGGTCCACCGCGACCTCAAGCCCGCCAACGTGCTGCTGTCGCTGTCGGGTCCGCGCGTGATCGACTTCGGCATCGCCCGGGCGATGAACACCGCCACCAACCACACCCAGACCGGCATCGTCATGGGCAGTCCCGGGTGGATGGCACCCGAGCAGCTGCTGGAGGAGCAGGTCACCACCAAGGCCGACATCTTCGCCTGGGGGTGTCTGGTGGCCTTCGCCGGCAACGGCACCCACCCCTTCGGCAACGGCGACGCCATGACGCTGGGCAAGCGGGTGCTGTTCGCCGAGCCCCAGATCGGCAACCTCGACAGCCCTCTGGACCGGCTGGTGCTGCGCGCCCTGGACAAGGACCCGAACCGGCGCCCCACCGCCCAGGACCTCCTGCTGGAGCTCGCGGGGGGCGAGGAGAGCACCAACCCGAACGAGATGGTGTCGCACGCGCTGCACCAGTCCTGGCGCCCCAACCTCCCGCCGACCGCCCCGCCGCACCCGCAGCAGGGGCACCACCCGGGCATGGCGGGGATGCACCCGGGCCACTACCAGGCCCCGTCCTCCCCCGTCCCCCAGGGCGGGCCCGGTCCCCAGACGGCGCATCCGGGGGCTCCCGCGCACCAGACGGGCAACTTCGTGCACCCGCAGCAGGCGCCTCCTCCGGCCCACCCGGGAGGGCACCCGCAGCAGGGCGCCCAGCAGCGCCACGCCGGCCACCCTCCGGCCCAGCACCCCGCCTCCACGGGACCGATCCCGATGGTGCCGCCCGCCGACCAGCAGGCGCCCCGGCCCGGACCGCAGCCCTACGTCCCGCCCGTACCGCCGCCACCGCACCGCCCCGCGGCCCCCGGCCGCCGGCGGAGCCTGCTCGTCATCGCCGCGGCGGCCGGCGTGGCCCTGCTGGTGGCACTGCTGACAGCGGTGTTCGTCGTGGTGAACTCGAACGGCTCCGCGGCTCCCGGCGGCGCCCAGCAGTCGGGAACCGGCGCCCCCGCCCCCGGGGAGGACGGCGGCCAGGACGGCTCCGAGGTCCCCGAGAAGGACCCCGCCCCGACACCCGGGGAGGCCCCGGTGTCCTCGGCGGACGGCATGGTCACCTACGGCATCGCCCGCGCGGACTGCGGCATGGAGCGTGTCGAGAGCCGCTCCACCCTGCGTTCGGGCCAGTACTGCGTCATCAGCCTGCGACTGGAGAACCACAGCGACGAGGTGCTCGCGTTCGACCACGACGCCCAGGGCATGCTGACCCGCGAAGGCAGCACCCTGGAGGCCGAGACCCCGAGCCGGACCGAGTACGAGGAGCCTCTGTGGAGCGGTGGGATCGCCCCGGGCGAGGCGGCCGCGGGCGAGCTGGTGTTCATCCTCTCCGCGGACGACGGCCCCGAGACGCTCGTGCTCAGCCACAGGCCCGGCGGCCCCGAGACCAGGATCGCCGTCAGCGGCCTCGTCGACTGACACGCGGCCCCGCGATCGGGTCCGGCCCGACCGCACGGGCCGGCCGCCGGGGACGGAGAAGACGCAAGAGGGGGCCGGCGCACCAGGTGCGCCAGCCCCCTCACCTCACGGGAGGCCTACTCCCACTCGATGGTGCCCGGGGGCTTGCTGGTGACGTCGAGCACCACGCGGTTGATCTCGCGGACCTCGTTGGTGATCCGGTTGGAGATCTTGGCGAGCACGTCGTAGGGGACGCGCGACCAGTCGGCGGTCATCGCGTCCTCGCTGCTGACCGGACGCAGCACCACCGGGTGGCCGTAGGTGCGGCCGTCGCCCTGCACACCCACCGAGCGGACGTCGGCCAGCAGCACCACCGGACACTGCCAGATGTCGCGGTCCAGCCCGGCGCGGGAGAGCTCCTCACGGGCGATCGCGTCGGCCTCGCGCAGGATCTCCAGGCGCTCGCGGGTGACCTCGCCGATGATGCGGATGCCCAGGCCGGGGCCGGGGAACGGCTGGCGCCAGACCATCTCCGCGGGCAGGCCGAGCTCCTCGCCGACCTTGCGCACCTCGTCCTTGAACAGCTCGCGCAGCGGCTCGACGAGGGTGAACTGCAGGTCGTCGGGCAGGCCGCCGACGTTGTGGTGCGACTTGATGTTGGCGGTGCCGCTGCCGCCGCCGGACTCGACCACGTCCGGGTACAGGGTGCCCTGCACCAGGAACTCGACCTCGGCCTCCTCCCCGCTCTCGGCGACGACCTCGCGGGCCGCCTGCTCGAAGACGCGGATGAACTCGCGGCCGATGATCTTGCGCTTGGTCTCGGGGTCGGTCACCCCGGCCAGCGCCGACAGGAACCGCTCCTCGGCGTCGACGACCTTCAGCCGGGCGCCGGTCACCGCGACGTAGTCCTTCTCGACCTGCTCGGCCTCGCCCTTGCGCAGCAGGCCGTGGTCGACGAACACGCAGGTGAGCTGGTCGCCGACGGCGCGCTGCACCAGGGCACCGGCCACGGCCGAGTCCACGCCGCCGCTCAGGGCGCAGATGACGCGCTTGTCGCCGATCTGCTCGCGGATGCGCTCCACCTGCTCCTCGACGATGTTGACCATCGTCCAGGTCGGGCGGCAGCCCGCGCCCTCGTACAGGAAGCGGCGCAGCACCTCCTGGCCGTGCTCGGTGTGCAGGACCTCGGGGTGGAACTGCACGCCGAAGAGGCGGCGCTCGGCGTCCTCGAACGCGGCGACCGGGGCGCCCGCGGTGCTGGCGACGGCACGGAAGCCCGCCGGGGCCTCGGACACCGAGTCGCCGTGCGACATCCACACCAGCTGCTCGGCGGGCATGCCCTGGAACAGCACGGAGTCGGTGACGGCGGTCAGTTCGGTGCGGCCGAACTCGCTCAGGTCCGTCCGGGCGACCGTGCCGCCCAGGGCACGGGTCATCGCCTGGAAGCCGTAGCAGATCCCGAAGGTGGGCACCCCGGTCTCGAACAGCTCGGCGCCCACGACCGGGGCCCCTTCGGCGTACACCGAGGAGGGGCCGCCGGAGAGGATGATCGCCTTCGGCTTCTTGGCGAGCATCTCCTCGACGGGCATGGTCGAGGGCACGATCTCGCTGTGCACGTGCGCTTCGCGCACCCGCCGTGCGATCAGCTGCGCGTACTGCGCGCCGAAGTCCACGACGAGGACGGTGTCGAACGTGCTGTCAGCAGCAACGGACACGACGGAGGACCTTCCGCAGGAGTTCAAGGGAATGGCCCCAGTCTAGGCCGTGTTCTGTGGATGCTCTCGCCGTATCGGCGGAGCCGATCCCCCCGCGAACGGCCAACCAGGCGTTCCCTTGCGAGGCGGAGAGCGCAGCTCAGCCCGGTGTGGCTTCGCAAGCTCTCCGGCGCGGCACGGGAGCGTCTGGTGGCCGTGCAGCCCGAGATGATCCACACAACAGGGCCTGGGGCTTCGGCGTCCCCCGACGGGCTGTGCCGGGTGTGCTGTCACGCTCAGAGGCGCTCCGGCGGGCCCGCGAAGCCGTACGGGTTGGCGGTCTGCCAGCGCCAGGCGTCCGCGCAGGCCTCCTCGACACCGCGCACGGCCTTCCACTCCAGGTCGCGGGCGGCGGCGCCCGGGTCGGCGTAGCAGACGGCGATGTCGCCGGGGCGGCGATCGGCCACGGTGTGCGGGATCGGTGCGCCGACGGCCCTCTCGAAGGCGCGCAGGGCCTCCATGACGGAGGTGCCCCGGCCGGTGCCGAGGTTGTAGACCCGGTGGCCCGGGGCGTCGGCCAGGTGGTCGACCGCGGCGAGGTGGCCGCGCGCCAGGTCCACCACGTGCAGGTAGTCGCGCACGCCGGTGCCGTCGGGGGTGTCGTAGTCGTCCCCGTAGACCCGCAGCTGCTCGCGCCGGCCCGCGGCCACCTGGGCGATGTAGGGGAACAGGTTGTTGGGCACCCCCTGGGGGTCCTCGCCGATGAGTCCGCTGGGGTGGGCCCCGATGGGGTTGAAGTAGCGCAGGGAGATGATCCGCAGGCGCGGATCGGCGGCCGCCGCGTCGGCGAGGATCCGCTCGGCGAAGAGCTTGGTGGCGCCGTAGGGGTTGGTGGCGTCCAGGGCGCAGTCCTCGGTGATGGGCACCCGCTCGGGGTCGCCGTAGACGGTCGCCGAGGAGCTGAAGACCAGGCGGTGCACCCCGTGCTCGCCCATCGCCTCCAGGAGGGTGAGCAGGGCGTCGAGGTTGTTGCGGTAGTAGCGCAGGGGCTGCTCGACGGACTCGCCGACGGCCTTGAGCCCGGCGAGGTGGATGACGGCGTCGATGTCGTGGGCCTCGAACACGCGCCGCAGCGCCGCGGGGTCGGTGCAGTCCGCCCGGTGGAAGGACAGGGCCGCCCCGGTGATCCGCTCGACCCGCCGCAGGGCCTCCTCGTGGCTGTTGACCAGCGAGTCCAGGGCCACGACCCCGTGTCCGGCCTCCAGCAGTTCGACCGCGACGTGGGAACCGATGTAGCCGGCCCCTCCGGTGAGCAGAATGTTCATCCGCGCTCCCCTGGGTGTTGAGGTGGGCCCGCGCCGCCGCGGGCGCTCCCAGGATAGGTGTCCCCTCCCGGGACATCTCCCGGCCGCGCCGGTCCCGCGGCGGGCCACCGCCCCCCGCCGCCGCCCGTCCTCCGCCCGTCCTCCGCCCGTCCGCCGCCCGTCCTCCGATGCCGCGGAGGAAGGTCCGGCCGGGGAAGGTCCGGCCGAAGGTTCCCGGTCCCCCCGGCCATGACCTTTTCCTGCCGTGATCTTGTACCTGCGGTCACCTTGACCGGATACCGGACAGCAGCAGGTCAGGGTGAGGTCGGCCCCCGGTGCAAGATCACACGGGAGCCGGGCGGGGGCCGCGCCGATCTCGTACCGGGGTACGAGGCCCCGCCGCCTGCGCGTTTATATCGTGGAGGAATGTCTGACCTGTCCCCGCGCGCCCTTCTGGACCGCGCGACGCTCTGGGCCCGCCGCCACGTGCTCGCCGTGGACGTGTGCTGGGCGGCACTCTGGTTCGTCCTGCTGGTGGCGACCCGGCCCAGGGACGGACTCCACACCGCCGAGGCGTGGGTCTACCTCGGTCTGGCGGCCGCCTCCTGCGCCGCCCTGGCGCTGCGCCGCACCCGCCCCCTCCCGGCCCTGGCCGCGCTCGGGGCGCTGATGGCGGTCCACGTCCTGTGGTTCGACCACCTCACGGCGCTGGCCGGGGTCGCCGCCCTGGTCGGGGCCTACACGGTGCAGGCCGAGCTGCCGGGCCCGTGGCGCACCGCCGGATTCGCCGTGCTCACCGCAGGAACGGTGTGGGCGATCCTCGACATCGCCCCGGAGCACATCGCGGCGGATCCCCGGCTCCGGCTCAACACCGTCCTCTCGGGCTGGACGGCCGTCGTGCTGTTCTCCCTGCTGGGAGCGCTCCGCCGCCGGAACCGCGAGGAGTTCGGCCGCGTCGTCGAGCACGCCCGCCTGCTGGAGACCCAGCAGGAGCAGGAGGTGCGCCTGGCCGCGCTCGCCGAGCGGACCCGCATCGCCCGCGAGATGCACGACATCCTCGCGCACTCGCTGAACGTCGTCGTCGCCCAGGCCGATGGAGGCCGCTACGCCGCGGCCGCCGACCCCGGTCGCGCGGTGGCCGCCCTGGACACCATCGCCCAGGTGGGACGCGAGTCCGCGGCGGAACTCCACCGGCTCCTGGACGTGCTGCGCGACGGCGAGGCCCGCGGGACCGCCCCGGCTCCCGGCGCGGACGACCTGCCCGTCCTCGTCGAGGAGTACCGCCGGGTCGGGCTGCGGATCCGCCTGTCCCGGCACGGGGAGCAGCCGGCGCTGCCTGCGGCCGCGTCCCTGACGGTCTACCGCGTCGTGCAGGAGTCACTCGCCAATGTGTTGAGGCACGCGGGCCCCGTTCCGGTCCGGGTCGAGATCACCTGGTCGCCCGGACGGGCCGAGGTGCTCGTGGCCAACCCCGTCCCCGCGGCCGTGCCCGAGGGAGGTGCGCCCGAGGAAGGCCGGCGGGGCCACGGCCTGATCGGCATGCGCGAGCGCGTCGGCCTGCACGGCGGCGCCCTGGAGGCCGGGACCGACGAGGCGACCGGCGGCTGGCGGGTGCACGCGGTGATCCCCTGGGAGCACGCGTGATCCGCGTGGGACTGGCCGACGACCAGCGGCTGTTCACCGCCGGCCTGGCGATGGTCGTGGACTCCCAGCCGGACATGTCCGTCGCCTGGCAGGCGGGCGACGGGGCGGAGGCCGTCCGGCTCCAGCGGTCGGACCCTGTCGACGTCCTGCTCATGGACGTCCAGATGCCGGGCACCGACGGGTTGAGCGCCACGCGCACCCTCGTCTCGTCGGGGGCGGGCTGCCGCATCGTCGTCCTCACCACCTTCGACACCGACGAGTACGTGGTCGAGGGCGTCGAGGCGGGGGCCGCGGGCTTCCTGCTCAAGAACACCCCACCGGAGGAGCTTCTGGCGGCCGTGCGCACCGTGCACAGCGGCGACTCCGTCGTCTCCGCCCGTTCCACGCGCAGGCTCCTGCAGCACGTGCGCCCGCTGCTCGGCGGCTCCTCCCCCTCCGCCCCGCTCGACCGGGACACCCGCCGCGCCGCCGAGTCGCTGACCCCGCGCGAGCAGGAGGTCCTCACCGCCGTGGCGCTCGGGTACACGAACACGGAGATCTGCGAGCGTCTCGTGCTCTCCATGCCCACCGTCAAGACCCACATCGGCCACATCCTGGCCAAGACCGGTTCCCGGGACCGGGTGCAGGCGGTGCTGTTCGCCTTCCGCGCGGGGCTGGTGGACCGGGAGGACCTGCTCCGGGAGGCCTGACCGGCCGCGCCGCCGGGCTCTCCTACCGGGGTACGACCGCGTTCTTCGTCCCCCGGCACGATGCCCTCCCCGGCGGCCGGGCCGGAGGCTTGTCCGCGGAAGGAGTTCCATGGACATCATCACCACCCGCGGCCTGACGAAGGCCTACGGGTCCCGCACCGTCGTCGACTCCCTCGACCTCCGGGTGCCGCAGGGCTGCGTGTACGGCTTCCTGGGCCCCAACGGGTCGGGCAAGTCGACCACCATGAAGATGCTGCTGTCGCTGGTCCGGCCCACCCGGGGCGAGATCAGCGTCTTCGGCAGACCGATGAACCGGGAGACGCGCCCCGGACTCCTGCGGGAGATCGGCTCGCTCATCGAGGCCCCGCCCGGGTACGCCCACCTGACCGGGCGGGAGAACATGGCGATCGTCCAGCGGATGCTCGGGCTCGGCGACCGCCAGATCGCCGACGCGGTCGCCGTCGTGCGCCTCCAGGAGCACATGGACAAGCTGGTCCGCGCCTACTCGCTGGGCATGAAGCAGCGCCTGGGCATCGCGATGGCCCTGGCCCGGGAGCCGCGCCTGCTCGTCCTCGACGAACCCACCAACGGCCTGGACCCCGCCGGCATCGAGGAGATCCGCGAGCTGCTGGTGTCACTGGCGGGCGAGGGCATCACGGTCATGGTCTCCAGCCACCTGCTCGACGAGATCGACAAGATGGCGTCGGTCCTGGGCATCCTCGGCCGGGGGAGGCTGATCTTCCAGGGCACGCGGACCGAGCTGTTCCACCGCAGCCTGCCGGACCTGCTCGTGGACACCCCCGAACCCGAGCGGGCCCTCGCGCTGGGCATCCCCGCCGTGCGCGCGGACCGGGGCATCCGCCTGTCCGGGTTCGACGACCGCGACACGGCCCGCCTCGTCCGGCAGCTGGTCGAGCACGACGTACCGGTCCACGGCGTGCGGCGCGTCCAGCAGAGTCTGGAAGAGGTCTTCATGGACCTCACCGGCCGCGAGGGGCTCCTGTGATGCGCGCGGCGGTTCTGGAGGTACAGAAGATGCGCAGGCTCCGCGTCGCACCGGTGTGCGCGGTCATGGTGGCCGCCGTCACCGCCCTGACGTGCGCGGGCCTGATGTCCGACTCCGCACGGGCCGGTTTCGGCGACCCCGCCGCCCAACCGTGGGAGACCCTGCTCCTGAGTTACGTCCTGGTGTCGGCGATGACCTCGCCCCTCCTGGTGGCGGTGCTGGCCTCCCGGCAGGTCGACGTGGAGCACCAGGGCCGGGGCTGGATGCTGTCGCAGGTGGCCGGGCTCTCCCCGGGGCGGCTGTGCCGCGCCAAGGCCGCCGTGCTGGGTGCGGTCCTGGCCGCCCTGGTGGCCGTCCAGACCTCCCTGGTCGTCGCGGCGGGCCTGGCTGCGGGGATCACCGTGCCCCTGCAGGCAGGAATCTGGGTCCGGTACGCGGTGTGCCTGTTCCTGGTGGACCTGGCGCTGCTGTGCCTGCACATATGGCTGGCCGCGCGGGTGGACAACCAGCTCGTCGGGATGGGCATCGGTCTGCTCGGCTCGTTCTGCGGGGTGTTCTCCCTGCTGATGCCGCCGGCCCTGGCCCGTGCCCTGCCGTGGGGCTACTACGCGGTGGTCTCCCCGGTGGCGATGGGCGAGGACGCCCTCCGGGTGATCACCCCCGGATACGGCTGGCTGGCCGTGTTCCTGCTGGTCGTGGCGGCCCTGTTCGGTGCGGCCTGCCACCGCTTCGACCGGACGGAGGGGTGACGGGCATGGTCCTGGCCGAACTCACCAAGCTGCGCCGCTCGGCCCTGTGGATCGTCGCGGCGGTGCTGCCGCTGCTCACGGTCATCACGGGGACCGTCAACTACAGCGCCAATCAGGGTGCCCTCTCCGCCGGATGGACGTCCTACTGGTCGCAGGTCACGATCTTCTACGGAATGCTGTTCATGTCGACGGCCATCGCGGTGCTGGCCTCGGCCGCCTGGCGCATGGAGCACCGCGGCCACAACTGGAACCTGCTGATGGCCGTGCCCGCCCGGGCCCGGTCGGTCGTCGGCGCCAAGATCGCCGCCCTGGCCCTGGTGGTCGCGGTCATGCAGCTCGTCCTGCTCCTGATGGTGGTCCTGACCGGGAAGCTCGTCCTCGGCCTGGACGGCTTCCTGCCCTGGAACGGCGTCGCCGCGGCGCTGCTGGGCATCGTGGCCGCGCTGCCGGTCGTCGCCCTGCAGTCGGTGCTGTCGATGCTGATCCGCTCCTTCGCCGCACCCGTCGTCCTCGGCCTGCTGGGGTGCGTGGCCGGGGTGGGCATCCTCTACGCGGGGATCGGCGGGGCGGTCCCCTACCTCGTCCCCCAGGCCCTGGTCATCAGGTCCCTCAGCCTCGGCGGCACGGCCGTCTCCGACGCGGGCGTCCTCGACCTGTCGACGGCGGCGCCCGTCGCGGTCGCGTCGGCCGCGCTCACCCTCCTCCTGTGGGCGCTCGGATCGGCGGTGCTGAGCCGCAGGGACGTGCGCTGACGGCGCGCGCCCGGCCGTCTCCCGGCCGGGCGCGCGGTGCGTCAGCCGCGCCCCGGCGGGGTGCTGCGGCGGGTGTCGAGCCACAGCACCTGCGGGTCGTGGTCGCTGACCTGGTCGTGGAACTCCGAGTTGATCCGCACGACCCGGTAGTCGGCCCGGTGCCGGACCGCATCGTTGACGAGGATGTGGTCGAGTGCCTGCGAGTTGCCGTCGAACACGTAGCCGTACCGCTCCGAGGCGGGCAGGGCGGTCATCGGGTTGTGCAGCGGCCCGTCCTCGGTGAGGATCTCCAGGGTGCGGGAGAACTGGAAGTCGTTCAGGTCGCCCATGACCACCAGGTCGGCGTCCGGGTCGACCGCGAGCAGCTCCTCGGCGAACTCCCGCACCAGTGCGGCCTGCGCGTGGCGCTGCGCCTCGCTGGAGCGCCGCGGAGGCTGCACGACGCCGTGCAGCGGCTGGTCGCCGCCCTTGGAGTTGAAGTGGTTGGTCACCACGTAGATGTCGCGGTTGAGGGCGCGGAAGTGGCCCACCAGCGGTTTGCGGCTCTCCTCCCAGGCCTCGTCGGCGGGGCTGATCCGACCGGGCGAGACCGACAGCGCGGCGCTGCCGCGCCTGCCGGGGACCACCTCGACGGCGGTGGTGGCGTCGCCTCCGGGCACGTCCACGAACTGGACCCGGGCAGGGTCGAAGAGGAAGGCGTTGCGGATGTTGCCGCCCGGGACGCCGCCGTCCTGCTTGTCCTGCGGGTTGATCTGGCGCCACTCGTACTCGGGCCCGCCCCGGGCCGCGATCGCCTCGGTGAGGCGGTCGAGGGTGACTCCGGCGTCCACGGTCCCGTCGTCGACGGTGCCGTTGTCGTCCTGGATCTCCTCCAGGCCGATGATGTCGGGCGAGCGGAGGTGCTCGACGATGCCGGCGGCCAGGGCGTCGTACTTGTCCTGGGGGTCGCGGCCCCCGAGGTTCTCCACGTTGTACGTGGCGACGGAGACCTCGTGCCGGCGGCGGTCGCGCACCGGGGTGCGCTCCAGGCCGCCGGGGACGTGCTCGCCCAGCGTGGTGGCGCGGACGAGGTAGCCGCCGTACTGGGTGTAGTACACGGGGCCCTCGGTCACGCCGGCGAGGGTGTCGCCCACGTCCGCCTCGGGGAAGGGGCGCTCGGCCCGGTCGATCAGCGACTCGATCTTGACCCGGCCGGTGTTGGGGTCGTCGTAGGAGCCGTAGACGGTGCCGCCGTTGGCACTGGGGTTGTGGTCGGGGCGGGTGGTCACCCAGAGCGCGTGGTAGCCGTCGGTGGCGCCGACGACCGGGGCGTCCTCCACGCGCACGAGCATGTGCTCGTGCGCGGCCCAGAAGTCGAGGGCGTACTCGCCGGGGGACAGTTCCAGGCCGGAGATGTCGCCGCCGTGGTCGGGCGCCTGCGCCCGGGGGATCGCGTTCTCGTCGAGCAGGACCGACGCGGGCAGCTCGTTGCCGCCGGACAGGACGGTCCAGTCGGCCCCGCCGATCTGGGTGACGGTCTGGGCGCCCTCTGCGGGCCGGTACTCGTCGACCCGGCCGCTGACCAGGACCTCGTCGCCGACGGCGACATCGGGGGTCTCGCGGCCGGTGAAGACGAACAGGCCCTCGCTGGTGCGCGGGTCGCCGTCGCCCTCGGTGTCCTGGAACCAGAAGCCGCGGGCGCTGCCGAACGCGTTCACGGCGGTGACCGTGCCGGGAACGTCCGAGACCTCCGTCCCGGCGAACGGGGACGTGCGGGTGGTGCCCTGGATGTCGTGGACACGCACGTCACCGGCGGCCGGTGCGGGGGCGTCCGCGAGGGCGGGTGCCGGGGCGAGCCCGGCGGCCAGGAGCAGGGCGGCCGCGGCGGACGTCGGCGCGGGTACGCGCCGGGGGCGGGTGGAGGACACGTTCTTCTCTCCGGGGGTACTGGGGAGTAATAACCCAGCCATCATGACCCAGGGGGGACCCCGGCGAAACCGGAAGCGCGAGGGCGGGGCCGAGCGGGGCGCAATTGGTGTGATCGGACGATCACCCTCGGAAGCAGCGCATGTCCGATCCTCCAACCGCGCCCCGCCGGAGACCTGTCACAGGCGGGGGTCCACCGGCTCCGACTCCAGGGCCAGGACCGCGAACACGGCCTCGTGGACCCGCCACAGCGGTTCGCGGCGCGCGTGCCGGGCCAGGGCCTCCAGCCCCAGCTTGTGCTCGCGCATCGCCAGGCCCGCCTTGCGGCCGGTGTTGCGCTGCTTGAGCACCTCCAGCCGTTCGGGGTCGGTGTAGTCGGGTCCGTAGACGATCCGCAGGTAGTCGGGGCCGCGCACCTTCAGACCCGGCTGGGCGAGCCCCTTCGCCCCCTCGGCTCGGGCACCCAGGACGGGTTTGACGACCATGCCCTCGCCGCCGGCCGACACCAGGTCGCGCCACCAGGCGACGGCGGAGGCGCAGGCGTCCGGGTCGGTGGCGTCCACGGCCAGGTAGCGGGTGCCGCGCACCATCCCGCCCGTCTCGGCGAGCTGCTCGGCGATCCCCATGTGCCACAGGTGGTCGGCGTCGGTGTACTCCCGTCCCTCCGTGGCCAGCACCGCGAACGGCGCGTACCTGAGCCCGGCGGCGCCGTCGGTGTCCCACGAGTAGCGCCGGTACACCCGGCTGAACTCCTCCACCTGGTCGGCGCGGCGCGCCGTCCGTGCGGCGAGGGCGTCCGTGTCCAGGCCCCGGGCGGCGGCCGCGGCCAGGGCCCGCCCGGCGGCGGGCAGGGCCGCCCGGGCGGCGGCGCCCACCGACGCGTACTGGTCGCGGATCAGCGTGCGAGCCTTGGCCGACCACGGCAGCATCTCCCCGTCCAGGGCGATCCAGTCGGTGCCCAGCCGGTCCCACAGCCCTGCCTCGGTGACCGCGGCGCGCAGCCGGCCGACGACCTCGGCCCCCAGTACCG
Organism: Nocardiopsis algeriensis; assembly: GCF_014203695.1. Lineage (GTDB taxonomy): Bacteria > Actinomycetota > Actinomycetes > Streptosporangiales > Streptosporangiaceae > Nocardiopsis > Nocardiopsis algeriensis. The sequence continues at coordinate 505,630 of NZ_JACHJO010000002.1, forward strand.
GGTCGGAGAAGAAGGGCCGTCCGGTGCGCGTGTAGACGGTGCCGAGCTCCCCGGGCACGAAGCGCCGCCCGGCGGCCTCCTCGTCCCGGCACAGCACCGCGACCGCGCGCGAGCCCATGTGCTTCTCCTGGCACACCACCTGGCCGATCCCCGCACCGCGGTAGGCGGCCAGCGCCTCGTTCGGGTGCTCCAGGAGGCCCGGTTCGGCGCTGGTGGGCGCCGGGGCCATGGTCGGCGGCAGGTACAGCAGCCACCGGGGGTCGACGGAGAAGCGGCTCGTGACCGCCAGCGCCGCCAGACAGCTCCCGGCGTCGGCGTGGACGTGCCCGTACCGGGTCTCCACGTGCAGGCCGGCCCCGGCCGCGCCCAGCCCCACGTCCTCGATGTCCACGAGGGCCTCGGGGCGCCCGTCCTCCGGAGCGGCGGGCTCGGCCAGGGGTCGGGCTGGCTCGTACCACGTCCTGTGGGCCTTGACCTCGACGACCTCGCGTTCGGGGTAGCGCAGCGCGGACAGCTTGCCGCCGAACACGCAGCCGGTGTCCAGGCAGAGGGTGTTGTTGAGCCACTCGGCCCGCAGGGTGGGCGTGTGGCCGTACACGACCGCCGCCTTCCCCCGGTACTCGCGCGCCCAGGGAAGGCGCACCGGCAGGCCGTACTCGTCGGTCTCCCCCGTGGTGTCTCCGTAGAGCGCGAAGGAACGCACGCGGCCCGAGGCCCGGCCGTGGTAGGCCTCCTTGAGACCGGCGTGGGCGACCACCAGCTTTCCGCCGTCCAGCAGGAGGTGGCTCACCAGTCCGTCGCAGAACTCCAGCACCTCGGCCCGGAACTCGTCGCTCTCACGCTCCAGCTGCTCCAGTGTCTCGGCGAGCCCGTGCGTCGTACGCACCTGAGCGCCCTTGAGGGCGCGCACCAACTTGTTCTCGTGGTTTCCGGGCACGCAGAGGGCGTCGCCGTCGCGGACCATACCCATGGCCAGCCGCAGCACGCCGGGGCTGTCGGGACCCCGGTCGACGAGGTCTCCGACGAACACGGCGGTGCGCCCCTCGGGGTGGCGTGCGCCGACCGCCCTGCCCCGGCCGTCCCGGGTGAGGGTGTAGCCCAGCTCGCCGAGCAGCTCCTCCAGCTCGGCGCGGCAGCCGTGGACGTCGCCGATGATGTCGAACGGGCCGGTGAGCTCGGTCCGGTCGGGCCAGGCGCGTTCGCGTTCGACGACGGCGGCGTCGATCTGCTCGGGGCCCCGGAGGACGTACACCTTGCGGAAGCCCTCCTTGCGCAGGCGCTTGATCCCCTGGCGGAGGTCGCGCCGCTGGCGCCGGACGACGTGGTCGCCGAAGTCGCGGTCGGGCCGGGTGCGGTTGCGCTCCAGGGCCAGGGACTCGGGTACGTCGAGGACGACGGCGGTGGCCAGGACGTCGTTGTCCTTGGCGATGCGCACCAGTTCCTGGCGGGCCCGGCTCTGCACGTTGGTGGCGTCGACCACCGCGAGCAGGCCGCGGCGCAGCCGGATGTCGACGATGGTGTGCAGCAGCGAGAACGCGTCGGCACTGGCGCCCTGGTCGTTCTCGTCGTCGCTGACCATGCCCCGGCAGCGGTCGGAGCTGACCACCTCGGTGGGGCGGAAGTGCTTGGCGGCGAACGTGGACTTGCCCGAGCCGGACACGCCGACCAGCACGACGAGCCCCATCTCGGGCACACCGAGCACGGGCGGCGCGGCGGCCGGTGCCGCTTCTGTCGCACTCATCGGGTGAAGACTCCCATCTGGGTCGGTGCGCCGGTGCCGGGGCGCTCGTCCCCCACCGGCAGGTGGCGGACACCGTAGCCGTACCTGCGGGCCACGGAGTCCGCCCACAGGGTGAACTCGGGGCGGGTCCACTCGAAGCGGTGGTCGCTGTGGCGCAGGCTGCCGTCGGCGAGGCCCTCGTAGTGGACGTTGTACTCGGCGTTGGGGGTGGTGACCACCACCACGCGCGGCCGGGCCAGGCCGAAGACGCTCTCCGCCATCGCGGGCAGCCGCGACGGGTCGATGTGCTCGACCACCTCCATGAGGACGGCCGCGTCGTGGCCCTCGAAGCGCCGGTCGCGGTGGACGACCGAACCGACGAGCAGTTCGGGCCCGCTCGGTCCGCCCCGGCGCCCGGACGCACCGGCGAGCAGGGGGCGGTGCCGTCCGGGGCCGCCCTCGCACCCCCGGCACACGCGGCGGTGGGCGCGCTCCAGGGCAACGGTGTCGACGTCCACGCCGGTCACCCGTTCCAGCCCGGGCTCCTCGGCGAGGCGGGCCAGCAGCCGGCCCGACCCGCAGCCGAGGTCGATCACGCTGGAGACCCGCTCGGCGCGGAGCACGGCCAGGACCGCGCCGGCGCGCTGCTCGGCCAGGGAGGGTCCGCGTTCCTCGGCCTCCTCCGCCTCCTCGGCGGCGGGGTCGTCGCCGGTCCCGTCCTCCCCGAGAACCTCGGACAGGCGCGCCAGTGCGGTCCGCACGTGGCCGTCGCGGCGGTCGAGGTAGCGGCGGGTGATCCAGGCCCGTTCGGGGTGGCGGGCCAGCCATCCGGGCCGGGCACCCTCCTCGGCATCCCCTTCCGCGCCCTCCTCCCCCGTCCCGGCCGCACCGCCGGCGCGCAGGAGCTTGTCGATCTCGCTGCGGTCCGTCCAGTAGTGCTTGCCGGCGTCCATCGCCGGCAGCAGCACGTACAGGTGGCTGAGCGCCTCCGACAGCACCTGTTCCCCGGTGAGGGTGAGCGACAGGTGGTGGGAGTCGCCCCATCCGGGCAGCCCGGGGTCGAGCGGCACCGGCTCGGCGGTCACCCGCCAGCCGAGCGGCTCGAACAGGGCCCGCGCCTTCTCCGCCCCGGCCCGGCAGGGCACGGCCGGCAGGTGCAGTTCCAGCGGCAGGGGCGTGCGCGCCAGTTCGGGACGCGAGGGGCAGGACCCCCTCATGGCGGAGCGGAAGACCTTGCCCAGGGCCACCGTGAACAGCGAGGAGGAGGCGAAGGGCCGGTCGTTGACGTACCGGGCCAGGGCGAAGTCGGGTGTGCTCACGGACGTGCGCGCCCGCAGCAGGGCCTGCGTGTCGACCTCCAGCAGGAGCGCCGCGGTGCAGCGGTCCCGCGTGGCCTCGGGGTAGAAGACGTGCGCGGTCCCGAAGGACTGCTCGAACTCCTGCACCTTGTCGGGGTGCTTGTGGAGCAGGAAGCCGAGGTCCGTGGCGGAGGCCTCCGGGGTCGCGGTGGCGGTGATCGTCAGTAGCACGCGTACATTGTTCCGGCCCCGGCGGGGAAGGGCCAGGTGTTTTCGCCCCGCGGCCTCACCGCCTCCGGAGGAGGAGCGCCGCCGCCGTCAGGGAGACGGCGAGCGACAGGGCCCCCGACCCGAACAGGACGGCGTCGAAGGCGGGGGTCGCGGCGAAGGCGCCGTCGGTGCCCGTGACCACCCACAGGGCGGCACCGGACAGGACCAGGTGCAGGGGCAGGGCGGCCGCCACCGTGGCCAGGGGACGGGCCAGTCCCGCGATCCGCGCCGCGGGCCAGGCCGCTGCCGGGGCGAGGACGAAGGGGAGGCCCAGGTAGACCAGTCCCGCGCCGATGTTGGCGTCGGCCTCGGGGCCGTCCGCCGCCAGCATGAGGGCGGTGATGCCGGCGGCGGCGAGGAAGGCCAGGGCGTAGGAGGCCAGGGCGGCCAGGGAGGCGCGGGCCGCGACGGCGGCGGGGCGGGGGCGAGGGTGGGTGCCGGGGTTCATGTTCCCAGTTTCTCCGCCGCGCCCCGGACCCGCCTGAGTAGCGCTACTCAACCTCCGGAGCGGGGCGGCCGGGGTGCACCCCCAGTTCGGCCATCGCCGCGGCGACCGCGGCGCGCGGGTCGCCGAAGAAGGACCACGGCATCTCGCAGTAGACGTTTCCGGCCGCTTCCAGGTGCCAGCGCGCCGCCTCCGCCGCCCCCGTGCGGTGGAACGCCCAGGCGAACAGGTGGTGCGCCTGGACGTCGCACGGGTGCGGCCGGGCACTCGCGGCCCATCCCCGGGCGGACTCGAACAGTTCCTGGAGGGCCTCGCCGCGCAGGCGCCCCGCCGCCTGCTCGGCGATGAACCCGAGGAACACCTCGCCGCTCAGCCGCCTGCGCTCGGCCCGGAGGAACTCGGCGTGGGCCAGGGCCAGGAGGGCGGGCAGCGGGTCGCCCTCGGGCGCGCCGTCGGCGGCGGCGCCCGCGAACGCGAACATCTCCTCCTCCGAGCCGCCCCGCAGCGGGGACAGCGACCGCACCCGGGTCATGTGCGCGGCGAACAGGTGGGGCGCCCTCCGGTCGGCCTCCTGCCAGAGCCGGTCCTTCTCCTCCCGCTCCGCACCCGCGCCCATGGCGGCGGTCTGGAGCGCGACCCACGGGGCCGCGTCGTCGGGCCGCAACCCGGCCGCGGTCAGCAGCAGCTGCACCGCGTCGCCGAGCACGGCCACGGCCGCCTTGCGGTCGGCCGTGCCCCCGCCCGACCGCCGGGCCCGGGCGAGCAGCGTGTTGCCCATCCACAGCAGGAGGTCGGCCCGGTCGGCCCCGCCGTCCAGGTGCTCGGTCAGCTCCTCGAACCGGTCGATCGCGGCGCGGCCGAGCACCTCGGCCTCCAGGACCCTCCGCTCCGGGTCGTCGCGGCTGTCGGCCAGCAGGGTCAGCCCCGCCCGGGTGTCTCCGTCGAGCACCGCCTCGGCGCCGGCCCGGAGCAGGGGGTCGGTGCCCAGCGACGCCGGTGCCAGGTGCGCCTCGATCTCGTGCCCGCGGAGCGGCCTCGGGGCAGCGGGGTTCCATCGCCACATGCCCTTGACGCTACCGGCAGGTCAGGGGCGCAGGATACGCGCCTCGGGGACGATCTCGGGGGCGCCGTGCTGGATGGCGTCCGCCTCCTGGTCGGTGTCCTGCTCCTGGGCGGCGCGCTCGGCCTCGATCCCCTTGCGGTAGAACTCGACCTCGCGCTCGACCTGGTCCTCGCTCCAGCCCAGGAGCGGCGCCATCAGCTCGGCGGCCTCCTCGGCCGCGGCGATGCCCCGGTCCCAGGACTCGAACGAGATCCGGGTGCGCCGGTACAGCACGTCCTCCAGGTGGCGGGCGCCCTCGGCCTCCACCGCGTACACCACCTCGGCGCGCAGGTAGTCGTCGGCGCCGGCCAGCGACCGGCCCAGGTCGGGCCGTTCGCGCACCAGGTCGAGCAGGTCGCGCGCGTTCGTGCCGTGGCGGCGCAGCAGGTGGCTGACGCGCGAGACGTGCAGCCCCGACTCGCGGGCCAGCCGGTGCCTCTGGTTGACCAGCGCCTCGTAACCCGCGGCCCCCACCAGCGGGAGCCTGTGGGTGACCGAGGGCGGGACCGCGCCGCCCAGGCCGTGTGCGACGGCGTCCACGGCGTCCTTGGCCATCACCCGGTAGGTGGTGTACTTGCCGCCGGCGATGAGGACCAGGCCCGGCACCGGGTGGGCGACGGTGTGTTCGCGGGAGAGCTTGGAGGTCTCCTCCGACTCCCCGGACAGCAGGGGGCGCAGACCCGCGTAGACGCCCTCGACGTCGTCCCTGGTCAGCGGGGTGCGCAGGACCCGGTTGAGGCGGTCCAGGACGTAGTCGATGTCGGCTCGGCTGGCCGCCGGGTTCTCCTTGTCCAGGTTCCAGGCGGTGTCGGTGGTGCCGACGATCCAGTGGCGGCCCCACGGGATGACGAACAGCACGCTCTTCTCGGTGCGCAGGATCATCCCGGAGGAGGCCTGGATGCGGTCGCGCGGCACCACCAGGTGGATCCCCTTGGAGGCGCTCACGTGGATCTGGCCGCGTCCGCCCACCATCTCCTGGATCTCGTCGGTCCACACTCCGGCCGCGTTGACCACCTGGCGGGCCCGGATGTCGATCTCCCGGCCCTTCTCCAGGTCGGCGGCGCGGGCCCCGACGACGTGCTCGCCCTCGCGCAGGAATCCCACCGCCTGGACACGGGAGGCGACCTTGGCGCCCAGTCCGGCGGCGGTGCGCAGCACGGTGGTGACGAAGCGGGCGTCGTCGACCTGGCAGTCCCAGTACTGGACGGCCCCCGCCAGGGCGTCGCGGCGCAGCGCCGGGAAGACCTTCAGCGCGCCCGAGCGGGTCAGATGCCGGTGGGCGGGCAGGCCCCGGTTGTTGCGGGAGGTGTGGGCCAGGGCGTCGTAGAGGGTGACGCCCGCGCCGATGTAGAAGCGCTCCCAGTGGTGGGCGAACGGGAAGAGGAACGGCACCGGGCGGACCAGGTGGGGGGCGATCGTGGTCAGCAGCAGGCCGCGCTCCCGGAGTGCCTCCTGGACGAGCTCGAAGTCGAACTGCTCCAGGTAGCGGAGCCCGCCGTGGATGAGCTTGCTGGATCTGCTGGAGGTGCCCGACGCGAAGTCGCGCGCCTCGATCAGCCCGGTGGACAGCCCGCGGGAGACCGCGTCCAGCGCGATGCCCGCACCGACGATGCCCCCTCCGACGACGAGGACGTCGAGCTCCTCCTCGGCCATCGAGGCGAGTGCCTCGTCGCGCCCCGCCGGTCCCAGCCTGGTGGTCGTCATCCCGCGTTCCTCCCGTGTGGTGTTTCCCTCCTCCCGGGCTCTACCCATCGAGGGCCTCCGCCCACCTGGCCGCGCCCGCCCCCGGGGCGGCGACCGGGCCGGACACAGGAGCGGGCGCGCGGGGCGCGGGGGGAGCCGCCGGGCCCGCACCGGGCCGGCGGGCACGGCCGCCCGGCGTCAGGAGGCGTCGGCGTAGGCGTGGGCGTAGGCCAGGACGTCGGCGATGTACTGGCCGGAGTGGTTGTACTCGAAGACCGCGGCCTCCCAGTCCTCGGCCACCGTCAGGTCGCGTCCCTCGGCGCACAGGTAGCGCCCGGCGGTCAGCGCGGCGTCGTCGATGTCGTGGGGGTCGGGGTCGGTGCCGTCGGGGGAGGCGCCCCAGCGCTCCCACGTGGTGGGGATGAACTGCATGGGGCCGACCGCCCGGTCCCACTCGGTGTCCCCGTCCAGCTCGCCGCCGTCGGTGTCGCGGATGGCGCGGGTGTTGTTGGTGCCGTTCAGCGGAATGCCGATGATGTCCACCGTCGTGGTCCCGTCCGGGCCGATCTCGCCGCCCGCGTACGTGCCGTGCAGGGATTCCACGTAACCGATCCCGGCCAGCGTCGGCCACGACAGGTTGCACTCGGGCTGCTCCTGGGCCAGCACCAGCTGGGCGGTGGCGTACCCCTCCAGCGCGCGGCGGGGAACGGTGGTGGCCTCGGACACCTCGTCGAGCCACACGTCGCCGGGGCGCGGTGCGGCGGACGCACCGGGGGTCTGCTGCTCGTCGGCCTCGGGGTCGGCGGAGGCGGCGCCGTCCGGGGCCACCTCGGCCGGCGCGGGAGGTCCGGTGAGCTGGTCGTGCGGAGGGGTCGGAATCGCGGAGAGGGTCTCCGCCGCCGTGGGCGGCTCCCACCCGTCGACCGCTGCGGAGATCCTGCCGACCAGGTACACCACGCCCCCGGCCACCAGCAGGCACAGCGTCAGGGCCACGCTGACGGCGACCAGCGGTCCCTTGCTCCGCCGCGCACCGCTCTTGTCACCCATGGAGTTCCTTCTTCCCTCGGGACCGTGTCGGATCATGTGACTCCGAAACAGGGGACATAGTTGCACAAAGCCATCGCTCACACACCCCCGGGGAAGAGAGGGAGGGGTGGGGGGGCGGGGGGGGGGGGCCCCCCCCCCCCCGGGGGGGGGGGCGGGGGGGGGGCCGGCGGCCCCCCCCCCCCCCCGGGGGCGCCCGGGCGCGGGGGCCGCCGGGGGGGGGGCGGGGCCCGCGGGGGCCAGGAACAGCCCCGCCCGGGCCCCGGGCCGG
>NZ_JACHJO010000003.1:0-191180 GCF_014203695.1 Nocardiopsis algeriensis
CGCGTTCGCGCAGCTCATCGGGGTACTTCCTCGGTGCTGCCATGACTCTCATCCTTCCCAGGAATGAAAGCCTCCATCAGACCCGGCACGAAACAACTGAAGGGCCGTGGCATGCTCTGGCCGTGGCGATCAAACTCAACCGTGCGGTCCTGGCCCACCGGCATCTCCCGACACCACCTGGCCGCACTTGTCGAAGAACTGGCCCAACCCTGGGAGACAGCGGTTGAAGACCACCGGTACCGGGTCCGGGACAGGGTGAGAAAACGGGCTGCCGGCGCCGGCGCCCGGCACCGGTCGGTCTTCGTCGATCACCTGGTGGTCACCCTGGTCCACCCGCGCCACGACCTGCCCCACACCGTCCTGGGCCTGCTCTGTGAGGCAGATCGGTCCACCATCACACGAGCCGTGGGCCAGATCCGGGCCCTGTTGGCCGAGCGCGGGTGCGCGATCCAGGACCGTCCGGGGGTGCGTCTGCGCACCCTGGAGGACGTGTTCTCCTACACCTGGGTCGAAGGGGCCGCACTGCGATTCGCTTCCGGTGATGTCCTCGCCTTCCTCTGGGGAAACCCTCAGCTCCTGGTACCGGCTTTCGAAGGCTGTCGCTACCCCGGCGTACGGCCGCCGGAAGTTGCGGCCGGGATTTCGGATCCTCGGTTTTCGAAGGAGAGCGGTGTGGGGTTGGACGAACGAGTCGAGGCCCTGCTCATCAGGACCAGGGCTCCCTGGCGCAAGTACCCGCGCCAGGAGCAGGAGTGGGAGCTGATCGAGATGCTGCTCGGACAGCGCCTACCGGCGGACTTCAAGATGCTGTCGGACCGCTGCCAGGAGCTGAGGGTGGGGAACCTGGAGGTGTACATCCCCCGGCTGGAGGAGGTGTCCTTCCCCGTGGGCTCACCCGCGCGGCTGAACCTGCGCACACGGCTGGAACAGGAGATCTCGGCGACCACCGACGGCAGGGCCCTGATGGAAGGGGAATCCAGGCCCGCGGAGGCGATGCGCACAAGCCTGGAAGAGCCGGGGCAGGTGGTGCTGGAGGACGCGGACAGCGGCGAGCGCTCTGTGTTCTCGATGGCTCCGGGCCGCTTCGAGCTCGTACCGTGGGGGACCCACCCCTCCGGGGCGGTGGGCTACTGGCACGCGGTGGGAGACCCGGACGACTGGCCCGTGGTGGTCTCCTACGGCTGGGCCCTGTGGCGCGAGGGGTGCTCCCTGGTGGACTACCTCCTACGGGCACTCGACTGCGGAATACCGCTGCCCTGGCTGGTCGAGGACACGCTCTGACAGCACCAGAACGGACGGCACCGATGCTCTGCCGCATGAGTCGCACAACGGGAGGCTGCGGGTCTCTTGTGGACGGAGCCGACCACCCATCGGAGCAAAAATCCCTTGGCTCGGTTATTGGAGCCTGATGCGGTGGGGATGGTCGTTCGATCGGGGGCAGTGGTAGACGCACAGAAAGTTTCCGCGCCCGAGCGTGAGGTCGATCGGGCCGTTCTCCGGATTGTCGATCTGGAACAGGTGCTCCAGCTCGGCACCGCATTCGCAGGCCATCGGCAACGGAGCGGTGGGGCCGTAGGAGGGATAGCCGCCGAACTTCATCCCCTCACGCGCTCCCATGTGGTCCACGTAGGTGAGCCAGGGGATGGCGGTGGAGCCGAGGGGTATCTCGTTTCCCCACGCTTCTGCGTCCTCGTCGATGAGGTGGACCGTTTCCTCAGGCAGGTCGACGATGCAGGGATGGTCCTCCACGGCCTCGATGGTCAGCTCGCACGCCGGCAGCCCCTCGTAGTAACTCGTGACGGTATGGGGTCGGGGCTGCTCGTCCGCGACGTTGGTGATGTCGATGGTGGAGCGCCAGCGGACGACCAGGGAAGGGCCCCAGTGGAGGCCGAAGGCGTCAGGAGGGTCGGGGTGGTCGTTGGGGCACCACAGGACTTGGAGGAGGTCGGCTCCGCCGGGGAGGGTGTGACCGTCGGGCAGGTCGCGGGCGAACAGTTGAAGGACGGGTTGGAGGAAGAGCGGGTCGTCGAAGTGGACGTCGCCGTTCTCGGGCGGGGCTCCGTCGATGTGGTGGCCGAGGGAGCATGTGGGCCAGGGTTCGTCTTCGGGCCACAGGAGCGGTCCGCCGATGGAACTGTTTCCGGGGCCCGGGTCCCCCAGGCGGGGGTGGAACAGAAGCGCGGGTTTCGCATGCTCGTGTAGTTCAGGGAATGCGTCGAGGATCTGGTCGCGCATCGTTGCGGGGCCTGGGCGAGACATGGCAGGGCCTCGATCATGGGAGTCGGTCGCTGTTTCAGGGCAGGGTAGTGCCGGCGGGTGACAAGCCTGGTGTTCGGACGGGGCGATGCCCGTAGCGGGGTGTTCTGGGTGGCTGATGCGCTCGGTCGGCCCGGCAAGGGGTGCTGGGGGCGGACACGGAGCACCCGGGGGCGGGCACGCAAGGCCATGGGATGGCAAAGTGTTCCGGAAGTGGGGACCGCCTTGTACCGGGGAGCGCGTATGGAACACACATCGACCCGGAACGCCGAGAGGGCCTCGTGCGAGGTTCTTGTGCAATCCCTGTGAACCGGGGTTGTGTGGCGCACCCAGCTCGACACAATATGAATCTTCAGCCTGTGATCGAGGGGCCAGAGATCGAACTCCTTCCTGCTCACGCGAAGGTGCGCAGGGACGGGTACCGCGGTTCGCGGGATGAGCGTTCGGGTGCGGGGGAGTGAGTGCGGTGGTGTCCTACTCGCACATGTACGCACTCGCCCTGCGCCACGGCGAACCCGAATGGCGCGCCGCCCTGTCCCCGTTCTCGGTGGGCGGCATGATCGTCGGCGCCTCCATGACCCTGTTGGGCGACGCCCGCCATGGCCGTCGGGGCGGTCTGCTGCCCTGGACTCTGCTCGCCCTCGGCACCATTTGCCCCACTATGTTGTGTTGACACCGGGCGAGGCCGAAGATAGGCCCACATCGCTGATCCAGTACGGTGCGGACATGCCGCGCTGATTTCTTTTCAAGATCTGACAATCGTGCGAAGCGGCCTGCCCCTCGATCAAGGCCCGCCGAACGAAAGGCTGGTGCACAGGGTGTCCATCCCTGCCACCGACGAAGTGGTGCACCCTGGGAAGAGCAGCCCGATGGCCTTGCTCAAGGCTCGGAGGGAATGGATTTTCTTCGGCACCCTGTGGAAGTCCCACCCGAGGCTGACCGCGATGTGGTGGGCTCTGATCCTGTGCCAGGGAGTTCTTCCCGCCGGCTTCGTTGTGGCCGTGGGACAGCTGGTCGGCGCCGTCGCCAACGGTACCCCGTTGCTGACACCGCTGCTCCTGATGGGCGTGGTCTTCGTCCTGATGCAGCTTCTGACACCCCTGCACAACCAGATCGGCTCCCTCCTGGGGGAACACGTCTCCGACCGTCTGCACGATCGCCTGCTCGTCGCGGCGGGTGCCCCCGAGGGCGTCGCGCACCTGGAGAACCGCGAGCACATGGACGAGCTGACCGCCGCTCGGGACTTCGACCTCGGGATGACCGGTCCGCCCCTGCACATGTCGATGGGTTTCATTGCGGGCGGCCTGGTCGAGGTGATCTCGGGCCTGGCGCATGCGGTGGTCCTGGCCGCCTACGCCTGGTGGGCACCGCTCCTGGTGGGAGGCGCCTGGCTCTCCACACACTGGCTGCTCCGTGAGAGTACCCAGTGGGACCGCAACACGGGGGAGGTCCTCGACGCCCAACGTCGAGCCGAGTACTCCTACAGGCTGGCCGTGGACTCTCCCGCAGCCAAGGAGATCCGGCTCTTCGGCCTCGCGAGCTGGCTGACGGACCGTTTCGCCTCGGAACGCAGGACTCTCGTCGAACTGCGGTGGCACACAACCCGGCTGCGGCAGAAGCCGATGCGCTGGGCAGTGGCGGTACTGACGATCTCAGGAGGACTGTTCTTCTGGTTCCTGGGACGAGACGCCGCCTCGGGCGCCATCGGCCTGGGTGAGGCGAGCACCTTCGCCTACGCGGCGGTGGGAGCCAGCGCGATCGCCTTCGGAGGCCTGAACTGGGCTCTCTCCCTGGCCTCGGACGGAGTCGCGGCGGTGTTGCGCGTGGAGAGGACGATGTCGTCGGGCACCGCGGCTCACAGCGTGGTCTCCGGACAGACCCCGGCCGAGGGCATGCCCGCGGCGGAGATCAGGTTCCGCGACGTGACCTTCGCCTATCCGGGCATGTCCGCACCCGTCCTCGACGGCCTCGACCTCACCATTCCCGCCGGCGGTTCGCTGGCGGTCGTCGGTGTCAACGGCGCGGGAAAGTCAACCTTGGTCAAGCTCCTGTGCCGCCTCTACGACCCGCTCTCGGGAACGATCGAGGTGGACGGCACGGACCTCAGGGACCTGGACCTGGGATCGTGGCGCCGCCGGATCACCGCGATCTTCCAGGACTTCATCCGCTACGAGCTCTCGCTCAGGGACAATGTGGCTCCTTCCGAAGCCACTTCCGACGATGTCCTCCAAGCCCTGACGACCGCCGGCGCAGCGGACCTGCGCGATCTCGACAAGATCCTCTCCCCAGGCTACGAGAACGGCACCGACCTGTCCGGAGGACAGTGGCAGCGCGTCGCACTGGCCAGGGTCCTGTACTCCGTGAGCCGAGGAGCCGGAGTGGTCGTCCTCGACGAGCCCACAGCCCAGTTGGACGTACGCGGCGAGGCCGAGGTCTTCGACCGCGTACTGGAGGCCACCCGGGGGTGCACGACCGTCCTCATCTCCCACCGCTTCTCCACGGTCCGGCGCGCCGACCGGATCTGCGTCGTGGACCAGGGCAGGGTCGTGGAACTCGGAAGCCACGACGAACTCATGGCTCTCGGGGGCACCTACAAGCGGCTCTTCGAACTCCAGGCCACGCGGTTCAACGAAGAACAGGACGGAGCCGACCGTGCCCGCTGAAGACCACCCCCTGCCCTCGTCCTGGCGGGGCTTGGACCGCACGCTGCGCCTCGGCTGGACGGCCTCCCCGGGGCTCATCGCCGTCGCGTTCGTGACGACGGTCGGTGCTGCCCTCCCCGACGTCCTGATCGCCGCCGCCCTGGCGATGCTCGCGGACGCGGTGCTCTCCGGGGAACAGCTCGGCGTGGTCACCGCCTCCGTGCTCCTGGGCGTGCTGGCGGTCATGAGCTGGCTGCTGCGCCTGCTGAGCGAGAGAGCCAACCGTCGCTTCGCCGACCGCACCGCGGTGTTCATGGAAGCGCACGTGGTCCGGCTCCAGAGCGGCATCCCCTCCCTGGAGCACCACGAACGCCCCTCCTACGTCAACCGTGTCCAGCTCATCCGGGACCACGCGGACACGTTGAGCGAGGTCTACCAGTACCTGTTCCAGGCGGTCGGCGCGATCCTGCGCCTGATCCTGACCGTGGCACTGCTGATGACCATCCACCCCCTGTTGGGCCTGCTGGGTCTGTTCGCAGTGCCCACCGCCGTGGTCTCCCACTGGCGCGGAGGGGTGGAGCACGCCCTGGAGGAAAGGGTCGGACACCACGAGCGCCTGGCACGCCACTTCTTCCTGCTGGGCACGAACGCCTCCCCCGGACGTGAACTCCGTGTCGGCCGCGCCAGAGAACGGGTCCGCCAAGGGCGCCACCGGGCATGGGCCGCACGGCACCATGCCATGGCCCGGGCCCGCTGGACGACCACGGCGTGGCAGTCGGCAGCCCTCACAGTCTTCAGCTGCGCCTTCCTGGGCTCCGTCGCCGGAGTGGCACTGGGCGACGGTTCGGCGGCCGAGGTCGTCCTGCTCCTCACCGCCGGCAGCCGTCTGGCCCAGTACATCGGCCAGACGCTCAGCCAGGTCCATTTCCTCCGCACGATCTGGCTGGAGGGAGGGCGCCGTCTGCTGTGGCTGGAGGAACTGTCCTCCATCTCGGCCGAGCGGAGCCCGGCCTCTCCGCCGGAACGCATACGCTCCGGCATCACCCTGGACAGGGTCTCGTTCACCTACCCCGGGACGGATCGGCGCGTTCTGAACGATGTCACGCTCCACCTGCCGGCAGGGGCCGTGGTGGCTGTCGTTGGCGAGAACGGGGCAGGGAAGTCCACGCTGGTCAAGCTCCTGGCGAAGATGTACGAACCCGACTCCGGACGAATCCTGGTCGACGACGTCTCTCTGGCCGACATGCCGGCCGACGCGTGGCGGGAACGGCTCTCGGGTACCTTCCAGGACTTCGCGCGCTTCGAGTACCCGCTGCGGTTGTCCATAGGGGTAGGCGATCTGGCCAGGGCCGAGGACGAGGAGGCCGTCGAACGGGCGGTGGAACGGGCCGACGCCCACACCCTGGTCGACCGACTCGACCGTGGGCTGGACACCCAGCTCGGCAACACCTGGGCCGAGGGAGCCGAGCTGTCCCAGGGGCAGTGGCAGAAGGTCGCGCTCGCCCGCGGTTACATGCGCGACCAGCCTCTGCTCCTGCTTCTGGACGAACCCGCCTCCGCCCTGGACGCCGAGACCGAGCACCTGCTGTTCGAACAGTACGCGGAGCGCGTCAGAGCTCTCAAAGACCGAGACCTCATCACGCTCCTGGTCTCCCACCGCTACTCCACCGTGCGGATGGCCGACCTCATCATCGTCATCAACGGAGCCGAAGTGTGTGAACAGGGCAGCCACGAGGAACTCCTCGCGCTGGGCGGGCGCTACGCCGAACTGTACGAGATCCAGGCCCGCGCCTACCGGATCGGGAAGTGAGCACCGTGGCTCCCTTGTCCCCTCTGGAGGAACGCCTGGGACGGCCCAGCGGCTTCGGGGCACCCGAGCGCACGGCCACACACGCCCGAGGGCCCCGTATCCTCTTCGCCGATGGTCAGTGGCGCCTGTGCGCGACCAGCGGCCTGTGGAACGCCAACATGGGTTGCGGAAACCAACGCATCGCCGAGGCGGTGGGGAAGGTCCTGATCGACCACTCTTACCTGAGCCTCTTCCGTAGCGCCCACGCTCCCGCGATCAACGCTGCCCAGGCGCTTCTCGGAGTCTGCGGAGAGGATCACTACGACCAGGTCCTCTTCACCACGTCGGGCGGTTCCGCCAACGACGCCGCCATGAAGACGGCCAGGCAGTAGGGTATGCGCGTGATTATCAGCTGGGATCTACCGTGGAAGCCTACTTCGCATTTCTCCGAGAAGTGAAGAGATGAACTCAAGTGGAAGCGGTGAGTGGCTCGAATGCTTCTTGGCGGATGTGGACATCCGTCGACTGGAGGATGTCTCCGTTCGAATTTCCCCAGGGCGCAAGCTGACGGTGCTTGATCTGCTCAAAGCATGGCACGGGCATGTTCTCAGACTTGAGGCGGAGGTCGGGCTTCCGGATTCCGGCAGAACGGTGTGGGGAGTCTGGGATTTCATTGCTGCCCTTGCGATCAGGAGTTGCTTGTCTCGGGGTATAAAAAAGTTGACCCGGATTCTCTTGAGATGCTCAAGAGGGCTCTCGGTGATGTTGACTCCAAATTTATGAAGTTCACTGAAAATGATGAATTCGAAATCGCTCTTCGTCTCGATGGGGGCGGGAGGTCGGACGATGAATGGTGGTGGGGCCGGATTCCACGTGTCGGCCCGATCCGCCGAGAAGCCGATCAAATCAAATCGGCATTTCCGGATTGATCTCCGGTGGGGCCTTGGAGGCACTCGACGGCAACGTCAACGGCCGGCCGTTGTGACAGACAGGCCGTCAGGGCCATCGTCCTGGCCAAGGGCATCGTCAAGGCCGTCGATGCTCCAGGTATTGGAGGTCGAGCCTGTGGGTGTAGACGTTGATGTGATCGTGGCCCAACAGCTCCTTGGCCCCGACGAGGCCCGAGCCCTGCTCCTGGAGCAGGGGCACAGTCCAGGGACGCAGGCCGTGGAAACGGATGGCATGC
The DNA here is from genome assembly GCF_014203695.1 of Nocardiopsis algeriensis. Lineage (GTDB taxonomy): Bacteria > Actinomycetota > Actinomycetes > Streptosporangiales > Streptosporangiaceae > Nocardiopsis > Nocardiopsis algeriensis. Next base: position 7,874 of record NZ_JACHJO010000003.1, read on the forward strand.
ACCTTGTTTCGTGCCGAGTTCGATGGAGACCCTGGTGTGTGCTGGGACCGCCTCCGACACCCGACATGTTCAGCGCTGCCTACCGGTAGGTGGACCAGCGGGTGCTGGTGTCCCCCTGGCGGAGGGTGTCCATGCGGTGTTGCCACTGGGCGCGCAGGTCGGGGTTGGTGTTGAGGACCGGGAGGACGCTGGTGACGAGTCTGAGTTCGCGGAGTTGGCGCAGGACGGGGAATCCGGCCCAGGTGAGAACATCGAAGCCGTACTCGGCCGCGAGCGGGGTGTGGTGGTCCACGGGGTAGTCCATGCGGACCTTGCCGACCGCGGCGGGTGTCAGGTCCCATTCGCGGGGGCCGTGACTGAGGCTGTCGAAGTCGCAGATCACTGGGCCCTGGGGGCCGGGGATGAGGTTGCCCATGAACGGGTCGCCGTGCAGCACCCCGGCGGGCAGCTCGAACTCCAGGTCCTGAACCTGGAGTTGGAGGTGGTCGGTGCGCTCGGTGAGGAAGACCCGGTCGGCTTCGTTCAGTCCTTCGGCGTCGGCGATGCGGCTGCGGATGCGATCGAACGGTTCCCACGAGGGCAGCGTGAACCCCGGGGCGGGCAGGGCGTGGATGTACTGGAGGATGCGCCCGAGGTCGCCGCCGGTCGGCTCAGGCCCGGTGGAGGGCACCAGGTGCCAGAAGGTCGCCGTGGCACCGGCGGCCCGGACCGGTTGGGGAATCTCCTCGACCAACCGCACCGCCGGGGCGTCGTGCCGGGCGAGCCACCGGGCCGCCTCGATGACCACGGGGACGCGTTCGGCGACGGTGGCCGATCCGGCGATGCGCACGACCAGCCCCACCCCCGGGAGGCGGTAGACGGCGTTGTTGGTGAACTTGATCAGCTCGGCGTCATCGGCCGCACGGGAGCCGATCCCGGCTTCCTCGCACAAGGCGGCGAGGACCTCGTGGACGCGGTCGCGGGTGAGGGCGAAACGGGGGCCGGCGGAGGGGGTGGGAGTGGTGCTCATGATGCGCGAAGGGTAGCAATATCGGCGGCCAGATCGGCGGTTTCTCCTCGGGGCCGGTAGGCCAGTGCGGCCTGCTGGAGCGGGGCGAGGCGGTCGATAACGCGCACGGAGCGGACGCGGCGGGCGAGGTCGACGGCCTGCTGGCCGATGTGGACTCCTTGGTCTGGGTCGCCGTTGCGCAGGTGGGCGGTGGCCAGGGTGGTCAGCTCGAAGGCCTGGCTGCGTCCCATGTCCGGGTTGCGTGCTTCCACGGCCCGGTACAGGTGCTCGGTCGCGGCCGTGTACGTGCGGGGGGAGCGGGAGGGGAGCGCGGCGTTGACGACGCCGGACAGGGCGTCGAGGTCGGCCTCGTGGAAGAACCACACCCACGGGGCGGTGTCCGCATCAGCGCAGGCGAAGGCGTCGTGGGCCCGGGCGAGGGAGTCCAGGGAACATTTCTCGTCGTCGAGAACGGCGTAGGCCCATGCCGCGTTGGCGCACATGAGTGCCACGGTGCGCTCGCATCCGGGGTCCTGAGTGGCGATCTACTCGAGTTGCAGGGACCGGAGTGTTCGCTGGAGTTTGGTTACTGTGGTCATCCCTGTGCTTCTCCTTCCGAAGGGGCCCCTGTGTGCGGTAACTGCGGTCGTCCACGCGGCGGAGTCCGAGGAGGCTGCACCTGTATCCCGTCCTTGGTGTGGCGTGCCCCTGAGATCGTTGCTGCTGTTCGAGACCGTGATGCTCGGAGTGTGATCCGCTTCCTGCGGCACCACGTCGAGGGCCTGTCGCAGGAAGCACTGGCCCGGATGTGCGGGGTGGCGCAGAGCACGATCGCTCGGGCCGAAGCGGGCCGCGGGCTGACCGACCGACGCAAAGCCATCGAGGCCCTTCAAGGGCTCGGGGCACCGTTGAAAACGGAAGAACCTCACCTTCCTCAGCCCCGGGCTGCCAGCTCTGCCGAGTCGCCAACGCCAGAGGCGGGCATCGGTGCAGGGGATGGGGTTGACGGTTCCGCTGTTCTCGGTTCTCTGTGGCGGAATGTCGTGGAGGGCTCTACCGCCGAAGCCGTCACCGCTTTCCGGCTGGCGGACCAGCGCGCGGGTGGCGGCCATCTCTACACGCTGGTCATGCGCTACCTCTCCTCCCGGATCGGTCCTGCCCTGGTTTCGGAAAGCGGCACCCCTGCCACCTTCGTTGCCGCGGCAGGACTGACTGAGATGGCCGGATGGATGGCCCACGACGCAGGCCGCGATGACGTCGCCGCCAATCACTTCCAACGGGCGTTGAACCTTGCCCGAGCCGGAGGGACAGAAGCTCTCACCGCGCAGATCTGGGCCAGTCGCGCCCACCTGGCACTGCACCGCGACGACACCAAGAACGCGCTGCTCGCTGCCGAGCAGGCCTGGCGACACCTCGACGGTACCGAGGACACCGCCCTGCGCGGCAGGGTCCTGGCCATGCTGACCCGCGCCCACGCCGCCTGCAAAGACACGACCACTGCTCGGACTTTCCTCCGCCAGGGCGAGCACCTGCTGTCCGTGCCGGTCTCCCCGCCCACCTCGGAGTGGACCAGCCCTTTCGACCTGGCGTCGCTGGCCGGTGAGGCAGCCCGGAGCATGTGCGACCTGGGCGACCACGGCGCCGCCGCCGAACACGCCCACCACGCCCTGAGCCTGCGTTCCCCCGAAAGGGTACGGGCCCGCTTGCTCGCCTCTTTGACCTTGGCCCAAGCCCTGATCGGTCAACGCAAAGCAGAGGAGGCAGCCGGGCTCGTCGCCGAAGCGGGCACTGTGACCACCGAGGTCGGATCGGCCGTGGCCGGCGCCCGCTTCCAGGAGGTACGTGCGGCGTTGGCCTCTTATCGCAACGTTCCCGCAGTCGCTACCGTGCTGTCTCAGACGGGGAAAGCTCCACACGGGTCGCCGGCACAGGCCTCGCACCGGAGCGGACGAACGGACGAAGGGGCACACGATGGCTGACGGCGACAGAGGAGAGGAACCCCTCTACGTTCGCGATCCTGCGGCCTGGCGTCGCACACTGGCCGAGGGCAACCGGTTCCAGGCCCGCAAGCGCGTCGCCGCCAAAGTCGTCCTGCACGACGGACAGGGCCGCCTGCTACTGGTCGATCCCACCTACAAACCCTTCTGGGACCTCCCCGGAGGCATGGCCGAGGCCAACGAGCCCCCTCATGAGGCTGCCCTGCGCGAGGTGCGCGAGGAACTCGGTCTGGACCTCGTTCCAGGGGACCTGCTGTGCGTGGAGTGGACGCCACCCCGGGATCCCTGGGACGACCTGCTCATGTTCGTCTTCGATGGCGGAACGCTGACACCCGAGCGCGCAGAGAACCTGCACCCGGTGGATCCCGAGGTCGGCGCCATCGGATGGTTCACCCCCGAGGAGGCGTCCCAGCGCCTTCGTGAAGATGTCTGGGCCCGTACCCGTCAGGCCCTGCTCGCTTTGGAGAACAAGACCACCGTCTATCTCGCCCCCGACAGGTGAGCACCTCCGCCACCGGGTTCGATCCGACCGGCGGTCCGTACTCCAGCTGCGCTGATCAGGTCATCGCCCCACACGAGACCCCCTGAATCGAACACCGCGCATAAATCGAACACGCAGAATATGCGCGTGCGCATAGGTCGCCACCCTCCGGCGCGGGACACTGCAACCGTCCTTGTCCCGCCGAACGGCACGGCTCCCGTGGCCGGCCGTCGGCAGCCGCCGATCGTTGGGAGACCCTGTGTCCGCCACCTCCACGACCGATACGACCCGGGCGCGCGAGGCGATGGTCGACGCCATCGCCGCCGACCACGCCCGGCTCGGACAGCCACCCCTGTCCCCGGCTGTGGAGCGGGCGCTGCGGACCGTACCCCGGCACAGGTTCCTGCCCGGGCTCCCTACCGCCGAGGCCTACGACCACGAACAGGCCGTGGTCACCAAAGAGGAGAACGGGCTGGCCCTCAGCTCGGTCTCGGCACCCTCGATCATCGCGACCATGCTGCACCGGGCCGACCTGGGCCGGGGGCAGCACGTCCTGGAGATCGGCTCCGGCGGCTACAACGCTGCCCTGATCCGCGAACTTGTCGGCCCCTTCGGCCAGGTCACCTCCATCGACATCGACTCCGACGTCATCGTCCGAGCCGAAGAGCTCCTGGCCGACGCCGCGGCCGAAGGAGTGCACCTGGCGGTCGCCGACGGAGAGCACGGCTTCGCTGCCCGCGCCCCGTTCGACCGCATCATCGTCACCGCCGGGGCGTGGGACCTGCCCCCCCGCCTGGGACACCCAGCTCGCCCCCGACGGGCGCCTGGTCGTCCCGATGCGGATACGCGGACTCACCCGCTGCCTCACCCTGGAACGTACCGCCGCCCACGGGCACTGGCGAGCCGTGGCCGTGGACCCCTGCGGGTTCGTCCGCATGCAGGGCGCAGGTGAGTACTGGGAGCCTATGCCCCTGCTTCACGAACCCGACGGTGCCCAGGTGGGCCTGCGCCTGGAGGACGGGCCGCAACCCGACATCGAGGCGCTGCGCACCGCCCTCACCACCGACCCCGCCGAGTCCTGGTCCGGGGTGACGGTCGGAGCCGAGGAGGCCACCGACGGCCTGGACCTGTTCTTGGCCTCGGTGGCCGATGGCTGGGCGCTGCTGACCGCCCAGCGCGGGGCCATCCAGGCCGGGCTGATCCGCCCCATCGTCCTCACCGGTACGCCGGCCCTGGTCGACAACGACGGAGCGAGCTTCGCCTACCGCGTTCTGCGCAAGATCTCCGGCCAGGAGAGGTGGGAGTTCGGTGCTGTCGGCCATGGCCCCCACGCCACCCCGGTCGCCCGGCAACTGACCGATCTGATCAGCCGGTGGGACCGCAACCACCGCGGTGGCCCCGGCCCGCACATCGAGCTGCTGCCCACCTCCATTCCCACCACCGACCTGCCCCCAGGGCGGGTCGTGCCCAAACGACACACCCACACGGTCCTGACCTGGGACCGTAGGCCCTCGAGTGACACCTAAGGAGCCCCTTGATGAGCACCCTCATCGTCGACCGCACCAGCACCGGTTTGGTGCCCCTCGGACGTGACCGCGCTCTGCGCACCACGGCGACCGATCCGTTCGACCTCGACCTGCGGGTGGAGGTCCCTGTCGTGGACCAGTCCCTGTGGTCGATGACCAACGACGGCTGCGGGAAGACCTGCCAGTCCGCTTGCTCCCCGAGCTGTACCAACAACGGCTGATCCACCCCGCGCACCGGGGCGTGCCCTTTCATCCCAGCGGGGTGGGGCGCGCCCCTCTTTTCACCCCTACGACCTGGAACGGAGTACCGGTGTACGCCCCTCTCACCACGATCACCCCCTCCCTGCGCGCAGCGACCCGACCGTGGACCCGCCTTCCTCCCTGCCCCGACCCCGCCACCAGGTCACCGGCCGAGCTGCGCACCTGGATCACCGGCCTCGGTGATGACCACGAACTGATGAGGGCACTGCACATCGCCAGCCCTTCCCTGACCGAGGCCATCCGGCGCATGGCCGAGCCCGCTCCGGTGGAGGAAGCACGAGTACGACGCACCGCTTTCGCTGTGGCGCGCTATCTGCTGCGTGCCCATAGCCGGGCGACACCGTTCGGGCTGTTCGCCGGCGTCGCCCCTCTTACCTTGGGCACCGAGACCTCTGTGACCTGGTGCGGGCGTCATCAGGAAGTGCTCCGGTCCGGGCGGGCACAGGACCAGTTCCCGGAAGGCAGCGGGGGAGCGGAGCGGTCCGTGGTGCTGACACAGACCGCCCGCGTCCACGGGAATCGCCTGCGGTTGGAACACCGTCCCCACCCGCACGCCCCTGCCCAGGCCGCCGCGGTCTCACTGCGCCTGACCTCGGCCGTCTCCCTGCTGGCGGAAACGGCACATACACCGGTCCCGCTCACGCACCTGCACAAGACACTCACCGCCGCCTTCCCTGATGCCCCTGAGGAGAAGACGACCGCTCTGGTGAACCATTTCCTCGAACAACGCCTGCTCCTCAGCTCGGTGACAGCACCACCTCCACCTCAGAGCGACTTCTCCCAGGGAGGTTCGGATACAGAGGCGGTTGATGTCCGGCTCCGCGCCACCGTCACCGTTCCCCGGAACGTGGCACAGGAAGCGGCCCGCGCCGCTGCTGTTGCCGCCTGTCTGTCTCCACACCCCGAAGGTCCTCCCGCCTGGGTCGACTACCACCGGCGCTGCCTGGAGACCTACGGCCAGAACGCTCAAATCGACCTGCTCGCCCTGACCGGCCCGGCAGGCCTGGGCTACCCCTCCTCCTACCGGCACACGCGCCTTCCCGCGCTACCTCCGGCACCCGGAAAACTCGACACGGCGCTCGTGGAAGCCGCGACCACCGCTGCGCTCCACGGCCACACGGAACTGGACCTTGACGACCCGACCTGGGTGCACCTGACCGCGTCCACGCCGAAAGCCGTCCCCGCCCACGCCGAGATTCGTGCCCACCTGGCTGCCGCCTCACCGGCTGACGTGGACCAGGGCCGCTACCGGCTTTGGGTCACCGGTATTTCCAAAGGCGCAGGTACCCTCACCGGACGCTTCGCCCATCTTGACGGCATGGCCGCCACTGTTGCCGGCCCCGATCTGCCCACCCTCACCCGGGGCGCTCTCCCGGTCCAGGTGCTCGCCCCGCCCATGGCCGACACCGCCGCCCACCTGTGCAGAACACCCGCCCTTGCCCCCACCGTGCTGGCCATCGACGTTCACCCGCCCACCGGTTCCGACACCGAGGTTCTCCAGCCCGGCGACCTCGCCGTGCAGGTCGACTCCGATCACCTGCGCCTGATCCACACCCCCACCGGGCGGGTACTGGAGCCGTTCCACCCAACCGCGTTGAACGTCCTCGGCTACACCCACCCCCTGGCCCGATTCGTCACCGAACTACCGCGTGCACGCACCGCCCTCTACCTGACCTGCAATCCCTGGCCCGAACTGCTGCTCCACGTGCCGTTCCTGCCGCGGCTGCGCGCCGGCCGCACCGTCCTGACTCCGGCCCGCTGGCGTCTGACCCCCGCCACCTGGCCGACCGTCCGAACTCGCCTCCACCTGCCGCTTCCCCGTTACACAGCACTGGTCGAAGGCGAACGCCACCTGCCCTTGGACCTGAAGGCCGCCGCCCACCGCTCCCTCGTGGAGGCCCACCTCGACCGACACGGTCACGCGATCCTCGTCGAGACTCCGTCCCCCGAGGACTTCGCCTGGTGCGACGGCCACGCACACGAACTCGTCCTCCCCACCGGCACTACCGGGCCACCCACACGATCTCGGGCCGCGGTCACCGTCCGCACGGCACCGGACAGAGAGGCACTCGGAATCTCATGGGTCTCCGCGTACCTGTACGCCGACCCGTCCCTGTTCTCCCAGATCCTGGCTGAGCTTCCCGCTCTGGAACACCGTGCCGGGGAAGGATTCCGCTGCTGGTTCGTGCGCTACCGCGACCATCACGGCCCGCACTTACGGCTCCGGTTGCGCTCCGCCGACCACACCGCTCCCCACCAGGTCGTCACCTCTTGGAGCCACGACCTGGCCGATGCCGGACTTCTCCACGACCTGGCACTGCACACCTACCGTCCCGAACACGACCGCTACGGCCATGGCCCCGCCATGGAGGCTGCCGAGAACGTCTTCGTCCGCGACAGCCGCGCAGTCCTCGCTCAGCACCACACCACGTACGGCGACCCTTCCCGGAGCCGGGTTTTGGCGGCCCTGTCCCTGCTGCGCATCGCCGACGCCATGGGCGCCGACACCACCTGGATCGTCGATGCCTTGCCCCGCTTCCGAAACCCCGTCGACCGAACGTCCCTGGCCGCCGCCCGGCACCTGCTCACCCACCCCGCCGACCTCCCCGCTCCGGTCACCGCGACCTGGGACGAACGCGACTGCGCTTTGACCGCCTACCGGGAGCGGCTGGACCACCCGCTGCGGGTCGTGCCGTCCCTGTGGCACATGCACCACAACCGCGTCCACGGCCCCGACCGCGACGACGAACACGACCTGCTCGCCCTCACCCGGGCCCTCGTCCTGGCACGCCGCCATCTGGAGCCCTCCGACCATGACCGCACCTGAGAGCACCCTCACCGCCACGGACACGTCGCCTCTGTCCCTGAACGGCGGAACGCTGGGGACGGCCCTGCTGTACCTGGCCACCGGCTCACCGCCCGAGACCGTGCACACCCTCCTGCGTACAGCGCTGGCCGACGGCCCCATCGACCCAGCTGGCCGCAACACCCTGTTCCAGGGTCTGCCCGCGGTTGGCTTCGTGCTCTCCCTGACCCCTCCCGGGGATTACCGCGGTGCCCGCGCCACAGTTCGCGAGCACCTGATCGCCCTCACCCGGCACCGATTGGCCGCCGCGACCCGGCGCATCGAGGACCGCCGACCTACCTCCTTCGCCGAGTACGACCTCATCACCGGACTCACCGGTATCGGCGTCGCCCTCGGCAGCATCGACCCTGACGGTGACCTTCTTGACGACGTCCTGCGCTACCTGGTGCGGCTCACCCGCCCGGTCCGCCACGAGCACCGCGAGCGACCCGGCTGGTGGGTCCGCCACGGACCTCGTGCACACCCGGACCCGGACTTCCCCGAAGGGCACACCAATTTGGGTGTGGCCCACGGCATCAGCGGAGTACTGGGCCTTCTCGCCCTCACCCACCGGAACGGACGCACTGTCGACGGACACACCGAAGCGATGGAACGGCTGTGCGCCGAGCTGGACGAACATGAACACCATGACGGCGAACGCACCTGGTGGCCCGGATGGGTCGCCACCGGTCACCCCGCGCCCCTCACCAGACCAGGCACGCCCTCCTGGTGCTACGGCACTCCGGGCATCGCCCGAACCCAGCAACTCGCGGCCCTGGCCCTCCAGGACACCACCCGCCGCCTCCACACCGAACAGGTCATGGACACCTGCCTGTCCGACCCCGACATCGTGAAGCACTTCATCGACGGCGGCCTGTGCCACGGCCCCGCCGGGGTCCTCCAAGTCCTCTACCGCATGTCCGAAGACCAACCCACAGCCCCAACGGGCCAGCGGCTGGACCGACATCTGACGAGCATGCGCGCACACGCCGCAGCCCCGTTCCCTCACCGGGAATCGGGGCTGCTGGAAGGAAAGGAAGGGACCACCATGGCGCTGGCGGGCAGAGAACCGACCCAGGCCTGGGACCGCTGCCTACTCCTCGTCTGAACACGGCGGAGGCTACGGTTCCACCTGCTGCTTGAGCGGGACGAGCAGCCCGAACCACTCTCCGACAGGGAAATCCAGATGGCCGAACTCGGGGTGCCGGGAGTCCCGCACAGCGTTCCCGGCCACGCTCTCGGCCACCTCGACGCAGTTCGACTGCGCTGTGCTGTAGCTGCTCTTGTACCAGGAAGAACGGAGTGTGCTGTTCATGATCATCATTCTGCGGTAGAGCCGGCGGACGTCAGGGCATCGAGCCTGGCGTTGATCGCCTTGACGGACTCGGCGGGCGGAAGCGCCCGCTCGGAGAGCACCTTGAAGCAGCCGAGATAGGGGGCCACGCTCTGCGGCGCCTCCAGGTAGACGTCGCTGGTCTGCAACTCCACGTGCACCCAGGTCAGCCGGTGCGTCTCCACCAGGGTGAACGCGCCGGCCAAGGCCGGGTGAGGAGCGGACAGGGGCAGGACCTGAACGGTGATCAGAGGACGGGACATCAGCTCCCGCAGCAGGACCAACTGCTCAGTCAGCACCTCGGGAGCACCCAGGGTCTGGTGGAGCGCGGCTTCGTGGATGACCGCGTGCAGGGCGGTCGGCTCCTCGTCCCGGTGGAGGATCTGCTGCCTCTGTCGACGCACGGCGATGAACCGTTCCAAGGCGTCCTCGCTCAGCTCCGTGCTGCTGGTAAGGGCCACGGCGCGCCTGGCGTAGTCCTCGTGCTGCAGCAGTCCCGGGATCACGCTGGTCTCGTAGGTGCGCACCTCTGACGCTGTCGCCTCCAGGCGGAGCAGGTCGAGGTAGGAGGGGGACAGGGTGTCGCTGTGCTCGACCCACCAACCCCTGCGCTCGGCCTCCACTTCTCCTGCCACTGCGATCAGGGTCTCCCGTGTGTCACGGTTCTCCACCCTGTAGGCGTCGAGCAGGGGGCGCACATCGCGTGCGGGGAGGGCGACGACACCGTTCTCGATGCGGCTGAGGGAAGCGGTCGACCGTTGGGCCGCGCGCGAGGCCTCCTGGAGGGAGAAGCCCGCTTCGCGGCGCAGGGCTTCCAGGCGGGTTCCCAACCAGCGCTGGCGCAGGGACGGTTCGTCAGGCACGAAAGCTCCCGGTGATCGCGTAAACGGCCCTCTGAGCGGGGCCGTGGGGACTTGAACTCAGGATGCCATAGTTCCTATGCGTAAATTTTTCTCTGAGAAAAGATTGCTACACGTAATGAAGTCGTGCATGCTGGTTGTGCGGTGACCGTACCCGCCGGACGCTCTCGCGCTTCGAGGAGACGGCCGACGGGTTGCTCACCGCTGGCTTTACAACCCTCGATGGACGCGCACGTGTTGAAGCCTTCCGTGCCATGCACAAGGAGCACGAGGCCCGAGCGCCGGCACACGCCGGACGTTCCTCTCAGAGAAAGGAATCGCGCCATGGTCCCCATGAGCGCCGTACCACCCCGTGACCCGGGCATCATCGACCTTCCGCCGCTGCCGCAGGCCACCCTGCCGCTGTGGGACCTGGTCCCCGCCCGGGCCCGGCACTACTTCCACCACGACCCCGACCGGGGCGCCTACACCACCCGCCGCTACGAGTTCGGGTCCAGCCTCGAACTCCTCCCGCTGGTGCGTGCCTTCCTCAACACCTGCGCGGCCCACCGCGACGCCGACTACCGGCACCTGTTCACCCTGCTCGGCTCGGAGCTGGTCAACAACGCCCTGACGCACTCCCGCTCGGGACGCCCCCACGGCCGGTACACGCTCACCTGCCGACGCCGCAGTAGTGGGCTCCACCTCACCTGCACCGACCAGGGCGATGTCTCGGGCCGGACCACCCCGGCCGGGGAAACCCATCCCCTGGTTCCCGATCCGCGCGGGTTGGATTTCGAGGCCGAGCACGGGCGCGGGCTGGCCATGCTCGATGCCCTGGCCACCGGGTGGGGCGACAACGGCATCGCCGACCTGCGGCAGGTGTGGTTCTTCCTCGCCTACGACCTCACCGACAACCGGTGGACCCAGGCCGCCTGAGAAGGCTCCTCAAGAACCCCCCGGAAATCGGGGCGAGGGCCTCCAGAGGCGCTCGGCACTGCGGGAAGCGCAGCTCCTGACGGGCCAAGGACACCCGAGCCGAGGCAGGCCTCGACATCTGAAAAACACAAGTGCCCCGACCGGTGCTCCAACACCGGACCGGGGCGAGATCACCACCTGATGCAACCAGGAGGAGACCGTGGAACACCCTACTACCGGCCGTCACCGGCGGCCCTGCGACAGCATGGCCGGGCGCGTGTGGGCCCTGGCTGCCGTGCTGCTGGCCACCGCCCTGGCCGCACTCTTCATCCCCCGACCGCCCCGACCGCCCCGGCTGCCCCGCCGGGTTCCGCGCGCGTTGCCCGCAGCGCCGATCTCCAACAATGCTTCTGAGCGTCGCAGGCGAGGTGGCAACCTGCCCGCCGGTCCGACCGGCTTCCCCGAACAGCACGTCTGGGCAGCAGGAGCCTCGACTGCCTCGGCCCGCTGGGAACAGGCCTACCGCGGCCGCTCCGCCCCGTTCGAGGAAGAGGACCGGGTGGACACCGCCCCCGACCTGATCGCCGGGGCGCTGGTGCGCCCGTACCTCAACCTCGCGGCCGTTCCTCGCCCCCGCCCGGCTGAACCGGAGGACTACCCAGCCCCAGCTTCGGGTGTCGAGCCCGAGCCGGTAGAGGACGAGTTCGCCGAGCTGACCGACCGCATCCGCGCCTATCTGGCGCTGCGGGGCTGAGAAAGACCTGGACGAACTGGGGGCGTCTCCTCCTGCGGGAGGAGACGCCCTCCGACGCTTCTCTGAAGCTGCAGGGTGTCGTCGCGGACTTCTCGGTCAATGGTCGGGAAGAAGGAACCCGAGGTGATTTCTCTGACCGTCGAAGCGGCCTGGAGGCGTTCCGGAAGCCTCCGAGGGAAGCTGACCAGGGTGGGCCGGGAAAGGGCCGACAACGCCGCCGATGGGTGGGCCCTTCCGGGGGCCAGTGACCCCGCCGATCGGTGGGGTCACCTTGATCGTCCCACCTTCAGCCCGTTATCAGTGCAGGTCAACGCCCCTGCGGGTGGGCCTGTAGGAATCCAGACTTAGAGCTCATCTCATTTGGTGGGTCTGCGGTAACAAATGAGTGTGCAGGCGATGCCGGTGAAGGCCAGGAAGTGGTCGGCCGGTAGCGGCGGTGTAGGCGGGGGCACCCGGCCAGCCACGCCATCGTGCGCTCCACCTGCCACCGGTGTCATCCCAGCCGCTGTGAGGACTCCACGCCCTTGCGGGCCAAGCGGTGCACGATCCCCCGCCGGCGCAGGTGGGCGTAATCGTAGCCCTTGTCGCCGTGCAGCTTGGCCGGGCGACGACGTCGTGGGCCACGACGAGACCGGATCGGGGGAATCCCCTGCACCAGGGGTTGCAGGGCCTGGCTGTCGTGGGTGTTGGCCCCCGAGGTCGCCACGGACAGGGGTAGACCCGCCCGGTCGGTGATCAGATGGATCTTCGACCCCTTCTTGCCCGATCAACAGGATTCGGACCCGTCAGGTCCCCCCTGTGAGGGCTCGCATGTTCACCGAGTCGATCGCGCACCGCGACCAGTCCACCTCGCCGCGGGCACCGAGTTCGTCCAGCACGAGCCGGTGGAGCTTGGCCCAGACCCGGGCCCGGGTCCACTCGGCAAAGCGCCGGTGTGCCGTAGGCCCGGACGGGCCGAACACGGGCGGGAGCTGGGCCCAGGTGCAGCCGCTGGTGGCCACGAAGATGATCGCAGCCAGCACCTCACGATCGCCATGTCTGCGCCTGCCACCGCCCTGGGGACGGGTGGGCGGTTCGGGCACCACTCGCTGGAACAGTTCCCACAGCTCATCAGGCACAAGGCGTTCCACCATCGACACGCGGCCAGATTACCGAGAATCCAAATGAGATGAGCTCTAAAGAACCCGGTACGAAACAGTTGGAAGAAGTTCCAGAACCAGGCCCGCCTCAAGGCGGGTTCGGAGTGGCAGGACTCGGGGTTGGTGTTCACCCGCCAAGACGGGACGGGTTGGCATCCCTCGCATGTGAGTGACTGGTTCGCCCGTATCGCCCGCGCGGCCGGCTTGCCGCCGATCACGTTGCACGGGCTCCGGCATGGGGCCGCCTCGATGGCGCTGGCGGCGGGCACGGACGTGAAGGTGGTCTCGGCCGAGCTGGGCCACTCCACGACCCATTTCACCCAGGACACTTACCAGACGGTGTTCCCCGAGGTGGCCAAGGCGGCGGCTGAGGCGACCGCTGCGCTCCTACGCGGCACTTCGGCACCGGTGAGTGGTCTGGTGCCGGTGCGGTAGACGGTACCGGGGAGCACACCAGGAGCGAGGGAGCGGCTCTCACCCCAGGTCAGCAGACGGGTTCACCCGTTCTGGCCTGGGGCTTCCTCACGTCCGGGGCTGGTGGACCATCGGATCAAAGGTCTCCTGGGCTGAGCTGGGCCTTGCAGCCGGTTCCACTCCGTTTTCTTCCGAAACCGGTGGTGAGGTCTCTTTCGGGTGATCCGAGCATAGCTTCCTGCCTTGGGACGATCTCCCATCAAGGAGACATATTGGCATGCGCACAAGGATACGCACCTCGCGAAGCTGGGTTTCTCGCGGTCGGATCGTGGAATGAGCCCGGTGTGCTTCCATCCATCGAATGCGGGATTCGAGGAGTTCGCCCGAAATGCTCAAAAAGATCCCCGGTGTGATTGCCATCCTGATGGCACTCGCCCTCCTTGGCTCAATGCCACAGGCCCATGCCACACATGTTCTACCAGCGGCCACAGTCGAGGACTACTACGTAGAGATCAACGGAGTCGAATACCGACCGTCGCAGGAGCGTTCTCAGACATGGGCGGCCTGCGGGGCGCGGGACGACAGCCACAAGCTTGTCCGTACTTTCACTAAAAACGGCGGCCCGTCCGGAAAAAGCGCCTACCTCAAATGTGGCTCGCAAGGCTGGGGGTATCGCCATATCAAGGACAGGCACATGGATGACTGGAACAACATCGCCGCCCAGATAGGAGATAACTGGAGGTCTTTCGCTGACTTCGCGATCGAACAGATTCTTATCGCACCCGAAAGTGTCTCCTACAGGGCTGGGAACGACACCTATGCGTTCACGGCGCCAGTGCAGATTCGAGACGGCGACGGGAACGTCGTCAGGACCTACCGGCCTGTGGTATCCGTCGCCAACGAGTCACGCAACATCATCACGGCCTATCCCCGGCGAGGGTAAGCGAAGGCGTATGCACGACACACTTCTGTTCACCGAACTCGTGCACCGGCTCAACCTGGATGACGGCTCGGCCGAGGAGGCTCCAGACCGGGTGGGTGTCCTTCTTCGCCGGTGGCAGGGCCGTGACCTGGATCCGCCGTACGTGTTGCATGTGGATCCGCTCACGCTGGGGGAGCATCTGCGGTCCATGGAGGCCATCAGCGAAGTGTTCCCGGACACCACCCCTGAGATCGGTGCGCTTCGATTGCTCCTCGTCCATATCGAGGAAGCCGTCGAGACCGCTCCGGAGGGCCACCGGCACTTGGTGATCGGCCCGGCCGGGGTGTACGCACAGCCGGATGCTCCACCGCGGACCGATCGCAGTGTTTAACGCAGGGCCGACACCTCCAGGGCAGGAGGTTGCCGCCGATCACGTTGCGCGGGCCGCGCCACAGGGCAGCCTCGCTCGCGTTCGGCGGGGTCGGACGTTGAAGGCGGCCTCGGGCGAACTCGGCCACACGACCGTCCATTTCATGCAGGACGAGTACCAGTCGGTGCTTCCGGAGGTGGCGAAAGCGGCGGCGGAAGCGGCCGCGCTGTCGTTGCGCGGGGCGGCGCCTGTGTCGGTGGGCGGGCACTGGGCCACCCCGGGGTCGGACTTGGGGCGCGCCCGCAGTGTTACGGGACGGCAAAATGCTCCGCGAGGTGCTTCTCCACCTGTACTGGACCTTGCACTGCGGAGCACACACGGAGCATTTCAGACCCCGATCAGGGCCGCGCGTCTCGCCTGCTCGACTCGCGCACCCCCTATGACCTGGGGTTTTGGGGCGCACCCGGCAGGATTCGAACCTGCGACCGTCGGATTAGAAGTCCGGTGCTCTATCCACTGAGCTACGGGTGCCTGATTCGGTTGTCGGCCGCGGTGTGCCGGAGACGGAACCTGCGGCCGGGTGGGTGCCGCGGTTGACGGTGTCTCGGGCAGACATTCTAGGGTATTCCGGCGATCCCGCCCACGGCTGGGCAAAGCTTCATCAACTACGGTGATTCGTAGTTGTCCCTCGTTGGCGTACTCGCCCCGCCAAAACGGTCTCCCGTGACCCCGTACACAACGTTACCGGTGATTAACACCCGTTGCGGCGCTGCGCCCACGTGTTTCGCCAACTGCTCGGCGTCGGGCAGGCCGGGCCCGCATGCGGATCCCTGTCCGGTCGCGGGGTGTGTCCCCGCCTCCCGGGAAGAGGGATCGGCAGGCGCCTCGCCTTCTACACTGCCACGCCCCGGCCGGTGGGTCCGCAGCAGGTAGGCACGCCGGCGTGCGGTACCACGCCGAAGGCACGGCGGGCAATCGCACGGACGGCCACCGCAGCAGAAGGCCGGCGCCCCGCGCCGAGCCCCTGGCCTGTGCGGACCTGTCCGTGCAGCGCACACCCGCATCCTGCACCGGCTGCCGTACACGAGCCTGCAAGCAGCACCCCAACGGCCTTCGTGCGGCAGCGCGGAGCCGCCGGCACCGCCTCGACCTGCCGGGGCGAGGGCAGCCGCTCGGCCCACACGGCCGCCCCCGTACCCCGCACCGGGCAGCGGCGAAGCCCTCGTGGCGTGCGCTCAGAGGTACCACCACTGGCCGAGCAGGATGGCGATGTGGGCAAGGGTGACGAGCATCAGCTCTCTCCTTCGGGAAAGTTACGTCACCCTCTGTATTCATAGTTACTCTGCGTATTAAACCTGCGTCTTCGCGGCCCGGAACCCGCGGGGCCGCAAGCCAGGATCCGCACGGCCTTCCGGTCCCTGTGGGGCCTCAGGCCGCGAGGCTGCGCGCGTAGTTGACCTGCTGGTTGATCTGCTCCGCCAGGCCGGGGTAGGAGGCCGGGACGGAGGTCGCGTGGTAGTGGCCGTGGTTCTGGACGGTGACCTGGACGTGGCCGCTCGTTCTCTGCTCCTTCACGAGGAGGAAGAGCAGGCCCAGCAGGCAGGTCCACCAGAAGACGAGGATCGCCACGACGATGGCCCAGACCGGGGTGCTGCGTTCGGTGCGGCTCATGTCGGTGACCGTCCACACGCTCCCCTTGAGGGGGAAGCGGCCGCCGGGGGTGATGACGGTGGTCTGGGTGAACGCGATGTCGCCGATGGTGCAGAGAACGGCCTCGTGCGGGGCGTCCGGCTGCATCGGCACGTAACCGCCGTGGGGCTCCAGGGAGTTGCCGTAGCCCTGCTGGGGCGGCGCGTCCCAGTGCGCGGCGCCGGGGTCGTGCGGCTGCTGCCAGGGCTCGCCCTGGCCGGGGGTGGGGTGCTGGTCCATGGGCTCGATTCTCTCAAAGGCGGGGGGAGGCATCAGGGGTCGGCCGATACCGGGTGCCGGAAATGCACGCTCTGGCCGGATGTGGCCACTTCCGGCCACGGGCCGGGCGGGCGCGCGGGGCTGCCGGGGGACGCCCCGGAAGGTTCACGCTGTGTGTGTCGTACGTCACGCCAAACATAGCGTTGTGCGGGGCCACGCGACGGTGCGGTCCGGGCGCCCCGCCAAAACATGAAACTCTTTCGCGATTTCCGTTCCCGTGCTTAGCATGCCGCTGACCATCGCCCGCACCCACAGGTGGTGATCCACATGCCCCCTTCCCCCGACCGCCGGAGACGCGCGGGCGCCGCAGGCCTCGTGCTCGCCGTGGCGACCGCCACCGTCTCCGTGCTCCCCGCACTCCCCGCCGCCGCCGACCCGGTCCCGGACTACTGCGCCCCCGAGGGCTGCCACGACATCCTTCCGGCCGGCCAGGACGGCACGGCCACCCTCGTGGAGATCCTCGGCCACCAGGCCTTCGGCACCCGGCCGAGGCACTCCTCCAGCCAGCTGGACATGTACGACAACCTCGTCCACCACTACGACGGCCTCACCGAGGAAGGGCTGGACGACTTCTTCCTCGACGCCACGTTCGGAGTGGACCCCGACGACGTCGGACGCACCTACCGGCCGCGCGCCGACGTCACCGTCACCCGCGACGCCGCCCACGGCATCCCCCACGTCGAGGGCACCACCCGCGAGGGCACCATGTTCGGCGCCGGGTACGTGGCCGCCGAGGACCGCCTCTTCCTCATGGACGTCCTGCGCCGGATCGGCCGGGGCGAGCTCACCTCCTTCGCCGGAGGGGCCGAGGGCAACCGGGGCATGGAGCAGGACCTGTGGCGGGGCGCCCCCTACACCGAGGAGGACAAGCAGGCCCAGATCGACCGGGTCGCCGCGCAGGGCGAGAGGGGCCGGCAGGCCCTCGCCGACGTCGACGCCTATCTGGAGGGCGTCAACGCCTACATCGCCGAGGCCGACCGCAGGCGCAACTTCCCCGGCGAGTACGTCCTGACCGGCCACAAGAACGCCATCACCAACGCCGGCGAGATCGAACCCTTCACCGCCACCGACGTCGTCGGCATCGCCTCCATGGTCGGCGGGATCTTCGGCGGCGGAGGCGGCGGCGAGGTCCGGTCCGCCGTCGTCCTGGCCGGATTCCAGGACCGCTACGGCGCGCAGGAGGGCCGGGAGCTCTGGCAGGCCTGGCGGATGGAGAACGACCCCGAGGCGGTCGTCAGCGTCCCCGGCGAGTTCCCCTACAGCGGAACGCCCGACGACCCCGTCGGCGAGGTCCTGCCCGACCCCGGTTCGGTCGAGTACTACGACATCGTCCACGGCGAGCACGGATCGGCGGCGACCGGGGCGCGGGCGGCGGAGGCGGCCGAACCCCCGGCCGCCGCGGTCGAGGCCCCCGAGGAGGGGGAGGAAGCGCCCACCAACGACGACCTGCCGGCCGCCCAGCAGCAGGAACTCGAGGAGATGGTGGAGGAGGGCGACCTCTCCGCCGCCGAGGGCATCTTCGACGACGGCGTGCTGCCGGAGGGCTTCACCGACCCGCGCGGCATGTCCAACGCCCTCCTGGTCTCGGGAGAGCACACCGAGAGCGGCAACCCCGTCGCCGTCATGGGCCCCCAGACCGGTTACTTCTCACCCCAGCTCCTCATGCTGCAGGAACTCCGGGGGCCGGGCATCAGCGCCCGGGGCGCCTCCTTCGCGGGCGTGAGCTTCTACGTCCAGATGGGGCGCGGCGTCGACTACGCCTGGAGCGCCACCTCGGCGGGCCAGGACCTCACCGACACCTTCGCGGTGGCGCTGTGCGAGACCGACGGCTCCGAACCCACCACCGGTTCGCGCGCCTACGTCGACGGCTCCGGCGACTGCGTGCCCTTCGAGGAGCTGAGCGTCACCAACACGTGGGAGCCCACGGTCGCCGACAGCACCCCGGCCGGCGGCTACACGCTCACCTCGCTGCGCTCGGAGTTCGGCCTGGTGCACTCCTTCGCGACCGTCGGAGGGGAGCCCGTCGCGTTCACGACCCGGCGCTCCACCTACATGCACGAGGTCGACTCGATCATCGGGTTCCAGCGCTTCAACGACCCGGACGAGATCACCTCGGCCGAGACGTTCACGGACGCGGCCTCCGACATCGGCTACGCGTTCAACTGGCACTACGTCGACCACGAGGACATCGCCTTCGTCAACTCCGGCGCCAACCCGGTCCGGACCGAGGGCACCAACCCCAACCTGCCCGTCGACGCCTACTCCGGGGCCGGCTGGTCGGGCTGGGACCCCCAGACCAACGACGCCGACCTCCACCCGCCGGAGGACCACCCGCAGGCGGTCGACCCCGCTTACATCGTCAACTGGAACAACAAGCCCGCACAGGGATACACCTCCGGCTGGTCCACGGGATCGGTGCACCGCGGCGACCTGCTCGACTCGCGCGTGTCCTCGCTGATCGCCGGCGGGCACGAGTTCACCACCGCGAGCCTCACCCGGACGATGATGGAGGCGGGCACGGCCGACCTGCGCGCCGAGGAGGTCCTGCCGCTGCTCCTGGAGGTCATCGACACCGCGGAGGTGGAGGACCCCGAGCTCGCCTCCGCCGTGGAGGGCCTGCGGACGTGGCACGAGGCCGGTGCGCTGCGGCGCGAGCCGTTCCGCGACGCCGGCTACTACTCCTACGCCGACTCCATCCGCGTCCTGGACGCCTGGTGGCCGCTGCTGGTGCGGGCCCAGTTCGAGCCGGAGCTCGGCGAGGACCTGTACACCGAGCTGACCCGGGTCTCCCAGACCGACGAGTCGCCCTCGGGCGCCACCGGGGGCAGCGAGCCCGGCAGCCTGAACCAGGGCCAGCCCCACCGCGGCTCCGCCTTCCAGTACGGGTGGTGGTCCTACGTGGACAAGGACCTGCGCACCCTGCTCGGCCACGGCGTCGAGGGGCCCCTGGGCGAGGAGGCCTACTGCGGTGGCGGCGACGTGCAGGAGTGCCGCACCCTGCTGCTCGACACGCTCGCCGAGGCCGCCGCCACCCCGGCGGGCGAGGTCTACCCGGGCGATGCCCACTGCGACGCCGGCGACCAGCTGTGCGCCGACACGGTGATCCACCAGGCCGTGGGCGGCATCAACATGTGGCCGATCGCCTGGCAGAACCGGCCCACCTACCAGCTCGTCTACCAGTTCTCCGGCGGCAGGTAGCGCGGGCGGGCCGGACGCGGTCCCGGAACCCCCGAGGGGGCCGGGGCCGCGTCCGGCCGTCCGGAACCGGAGCCCCCCGACCCGGCGGGCCGCCGGGACGCGAAAGCACTTGCCCTGCGGGAGTTGTGCGGGTAGATAAGGGGTACCCGCAACCCGATGGAGGGCCGCACATGGACGCCTGGGTGCTCTGGCTGATCCTCGCGGCTGCGCTGGGCATCGCCGAGGTCTTCACCCTGACCTTCGTGCTCGGGCTCCTGGCGGTCGCCGCGCTGGCCGGCGCGCTGCTCGGCGCCCTCGGTCTGCCGGTGGCGGTGCAGATCCTCGGGTTCACCGCCGCGGCCGCCGCCGGGATCTACGTCGTCCGGCCCCTGGTGCGGCGCCAGTCCGACAAAGGCCCCCGCGTCCTCTCGGGGGCCCAGGCCCTGGTGGGCCGCTCCGCGGTCGTCCTCCGGCAGGTCGATGCCGACAGCGGCCTGGTCAAGCTCTCCGGGGAGGAGTGGTCGGCGCGGAGCATCGACGAGGACATGGTGATCCCGGCCGGAACACACGTCGACGTCGTGGAGATCGACGGGGCCACCGCCGTGGTCTATCCCCGCGAGCCCCTGCCGTGAGCGCGGTACGGGCCCGCAGCCGCATTCCCGACACCCAGGCCAGGAGCTGAGAAATGATCGACCCGGCCGTACCCTTGGCCATCATCGCCGTCCTGCTCGTCGCCCTCGCCCTGGCGTCGATTCGCATCGTGCCGCAGGCACGGGCGTACAACATCGAGCGCTTCGGCCGCTACACGCGGACCCTGGGCCCGGGGCTGAACTTCATCATCCCGGGCGTCGACCGCGTCAACACCAAGTTCGACCTGCGTGAACAGGTCTTCACCTCGCGTCCCCAGCCCGTGATCACCGAGGACAACCTGGTCGTCAACATCGACACCGTCCTCTACTACCAGGTCACCGACGCCAAGGACGCCGCCTACGAGATCGCCAACTACATCCAGGCGATCGACCAGCTCACCGTCACCACCCTGCGCAACGTCATCGGCTCCATGGACCTGGAGCGCACCCTCACCTCGCGCGAGGAGATCAACACGCGCCTGCGCGGAGTCCTGGACGAGACCACCGGAAAGTGGGGCATCCGGGTCAACCGGGTCGAGATCAAGGCGATCGACCCGCCGCCCACCATCAAGGAGGCGATGGAGAAGCAGATGCGCGCCGACCGCGACAAGCGCGCGGCCATCCTCCACGCCGAGGGCGAGCGGCAGTCCCGCATCCTGCGGGCCGAGGGCGCCCGCCAGCAGGCCATCCTGGAGGCGCAGGGAGAGCAGCAGGCCGCCATTCTGCGCGCCGACGGCGAGGCCCAGGCCATCGAGCGGGTCTTCCAAGCCGTGCACGCCAACAACGCCGACGCCAAGCTGCTCGCCTACAAGTACCTGGAGACACTGCCGGACCTGGCCAAGGGCGAGGGGAACACGTTCTGGGTCATCCCCGGTGAGTTCACCGAGGCGATCAAGAACGTCAGCCACGCCTTCGCCGGCGACGCCGCCGCGGGCACGCCCTCCACGGAGAAGGAGGACAGCGACGGTCCGGCCCAGATCGCCGCGCCCGATCCCCACCGCTCCTCGGCGGTGCAGGCCGCGGTGGACGCCGCCGAGGCGGCCCAGCGCGCGGTCGACGACGCGCGCAGCGACGTGCGCAGGGCGGGCACCCCGCCCGGGCAGCGCAGCAGCGGGGAGTAGCGCGGCGGGGACACCGCCCCCGCCGCGGTGAGCTCAGACCAGCAGGAGCTTGCCGCTGGTCCGGCGCGAGGCGAGATCGGTGTGGGCGCGGCCGGCGTCGGCCAGCGGGTAGCGCCCCCCGATCCGCACGTCCAGCCGGCCCTGCGCCAGCAGGGAGAACAGGTCCCCGGCCCGGCCCAGCAGCTCCTGGCGGTCGGCCACGAAGTGGGCCAGGGAGGGCCGGGTCAGGTACACCGAGCCTGCCGCGTTCAGCCGCTGCGGGTCCACCGGCGCCACCGGCCCCGACGACTGCCCGAACAGCACCAGTACGCCGCGCGGGCGCAGCGACGCCAGGCCGGCGTCGAAGGTGTCCCGGCCCACGCCGTCGTACACCGCGGCCACCCCCTCGCCGCCGGTGAGCTCGCGCACCGCCTCGGCCACGGGGGTCTCGGTGTAGCGGACGACCTCGTCCGCGCCGGCCTCCCGGGCGATCCGCTCCTTGGCCTCGGTGGACACCGTGCCGATGACGCGGGCGCCCCGCGCCTTGGCCAGCTGGGTGAGGAGCAGCCCCGTACCGCCCGCCGCGGCGTGCACCAGCACGGTCTCGCCCTCGGAGACCGGGTGGACCGAGTGGGTCAGGCTGTGGGCGGTCATGCCCTGGAGCAGCAGGGCGGCGGCCTGCTCGTCGGACACCCCGTCGGGGACGGGGACCACCAGGGACGCCTTGACCGCCGCGCGTTCGGCGTAGGCCCCCGGGGCCATCGCCCAGCCGACGCGCTGCCCGGCGGACAGGTCCTCGACGCCCTCGCCGACGGCGGTGACGACACCCGCGGCCTCCATGCCGGGGACGAAGGGGAGCGGAACCTCGTACAGGCCGCTGCGCTGGTAGATGTCGATGAAGTTGACCCCGCGGGCCGTGACGTCGACGACCACCTCCCCGGGCCCCGGCACGGGGTCGGGAACCTCGCTCGGCCGCAGGACCTCGGGTCCGCCGTTCTCCTCGATCACCATGGCGCGCATGGAACCACTGCTCCTCAGGTCCGGATCTTCCCGCATCATGCCAGCCCGGCGCGGTTCGCCGCCACGACCGCGCCCGGAGGGCCTCAGGACTCCTCGGTGATCTCGGCGACGCCGAAGTGCGTGTAGAGCACGGCGACGGGTTCGGGCCCCGATCCCGTGCGGGTCACGATGCCGA
Source organism: Nocardiopsis algeriensis (assembly GCF_014203695.1). Lineage (GTDB taxonomy): Bacteria > Actinomycetota > Actinomycetes > Streptosporangiales > Streptosporangiaceae > Nocardiopsis > Nocardiopsis algeriensis. The sequence continues at coordinate 30,730 of NZ_JACHJO010000003.1, forward strand.
CCCGGCGGCGGTCGTCCTCGTCCTCGGGCGGGTCGGGAAGGGGATCCTCGTCCACGACCTCCAGCACGTGCTCGCCGTTGACCCACATGGACAGTTCCATGCGCTCGCCCGCCCCGTCCTCGGCGGCGCGGTGGTGGCAGGAGAGCGTGACGGTGTTGGTGGGCACCGCCTCGGCGTCGAACCTGTAGGGCCGCTGGGGATCGTAGTCGTCGGTCCGGGCCTCCTCGTCGTAGAGGGGGTAGGGGGAGAAGCCGTCCACCTCCGTGGTCTGCGCGAGCGTCCGGTCGCCCTGGTCCTCGTTCATCCGGCGGATCTCGGCGCGCAGGCCGTCGTGGCGCAGCAGGGCCTCGTACTGGGTGCGGGTGCCGTCGTTCTCGCTGTCCCAGCAGCGGACGCCGAACACCGCCTCGCCCGGACCCTCGACCGCGTATCCCGTGGCGCTGACCACGACCCCGTCGGGCATGCCCTCGGGCGGTTCCACGGGTGCGGGGATGCCCCGGCTGGTCTCGTCGTCCGGTTCCAGCCGCAGCAGGAGCCCGCGCTTCTCGGGCCAGTAGCCGTCCGACTCACCGGGGGAGTAGCCGTCGTTCTGCCACTCCTGGTCGACGTTGAAGTCCGTCTCGTAGAGGGGGACGGAGTCCGGCACGGGACGGCCGCCGTTCATCAGCGCCACGACACCTGTGCCGACCGCGAGCACGGCGGCGACGGCCGCGGCGCCGATCACGATCGCTCTTCCCCGCTTCCTCGGCTCTGCCGGGGGAAGGGGTGCTCCGGGCCCGGAAGGAGGGCCGAACGCGGGCTGACCGTACGGCGGGGACGGGTGCCCGGGGGCCGGGTACGGGGGAGGGGCCGCCTGTCCGTGTCCGCCCGGCGCCCCACCGTGCGGGCGCTGCCCGTGCGCCCCGGCCGGAGTGGGCGGCGCGGCCGGAGCGGGTGGCGCGGCCGGAGCGGGCGGCTGGAGGCGTGCGTCGGAAGGCGGGGGCGCCTCCCGGTCGGCGGGCCGGTGGCCGGGAACGGGGGCGCTCTCGGGGGGAGCGCCCGCGACGGGGGAGCCGCCGGGCGGATCCCAGCCGCGGACGATGGTGCGGTCGACCTCGGAGGGTGCGGGTTCCTCCTGCCCGGTCAGCCGGGCCAGGAGCTGCGGGGAGGTCGGCCGCGCGGCGGGGTCCTTGGCGAGCGCGGCCGACACCAGGTCGTGCAGGCCCGGGTCCAGGCCCTCCAGGCGCGGCTCGGCGGAGGAGATGTTGTGCAGGACCGCGGGGACGGTGGGCGCGTCGAAGGGGGCCGCGCCCGTTCCGGCGAAGGCCACCAGGCAGCCCCAGGCGAACACGTCGGCGGCCGCCGTCGGCTGCTCCCCGAGAATCAGCTCCGGAGCCATGTAGGAGGGGGTGCCGATGAGCTGGCTGGAGCGCGTGGCCGCGCCGTCGGAGCCGTCCAGGGCCCGGGCGATGCCGAAGTCGATGACCTTGGGGCCCACCGGCGACAGCAGCACGTTCGCGGGCTTGAGGTCGCGGTGGACCACCCCGGACCCGTGGATGGCGGTGAGTGCCGCGGCCACGCCCATCGCCAGGCTGTCGAGGGTGCCGCCGGACATGGGGCCGCTGCGGCGGACGGCCTCGTGGAGGTTGGGGCCGGGGACGTACTCGGAGACGATGAAGAGCGGTTCCTCGTCGAGCCGGGCGTCGATCACCCCCGCCGTGGAGAAGCGGGCCACGCGCCGGGCCGACTCGACCTCGCGTGCGAAGCGCCGGCGGAACGTCTCGTCCTCGGCGAGGTCGGGGTGGATCAGTTTGACGGCGACGAGGCGGTCCGAGGCGTCCTCGGCGAGGTAGACGGTGCCCATGCCGCCCCGGCCGAGGCGGCTGACGATGCGGTACCCGCCGAGCGCGCGCGGATCGCTCGCGCGCAGGGGTCTGCCGGTGTGCTGCCCGTTCGACGTCACGGTTTCCTCCGGAGGATGCGGGGCCCTTCGGGGCGGAGGGGGGTCCGGCCGCGCGGACCGCGAGGGCGCCCGGGCGGGGGGTCATGGCGTGGGAACGTGCCGAGCGAGGACCGAGCCAGCACAGCAACCTCCTTCTTCTCAGGGGAAACCGGGCCGGTTCCCCTCCGGCCGGTGCCGACCGCGTCGGCCCCGGCCGCTTGCCGGGCGACCGGGCGGCACAGGACGGGAATCCTCCGCCCCGGGGCGGAGGAGGGGGCGAGCCGGGATCTTTCGTGCGGACCGGGAGGTGGCTCCCGACAAGCGTATCGATGCCGGTGTCCGCCGTGTCGCGGAGCTTCCGCCGGGTGGAAGAGCCAGGTCGGGGCGCTTGTGCGCGCCAGGGGATCCGCCCCCTGTATTCGCTGATGCCGGAGATGCCGAAACGGTTCCGCGGAGCCGCGGGATTCGCTAGTGTGGGAACACATGTTCGAACGCCTGTTCGTGTCTTCCCCATGGGAAGCAGGTCCGGCGGCCCGTACCCGAACCCGGAGGGGTCGATGCCGAGGGGAAGTGCCGTGGGTCGTTGCCACAGGACGGAGATCGCGGTCACCGAGGACGAGGGGCGTCCGGTCCGCTTCACGTGGAACGGCAGGGTGTACGGCGTGCGCAGGATCATCGACCACTGGGTGACCCTGCGTACGGACTGGTCGCCCGAGAGCAGTGCCCAGGTGCCCGAACGCCGGCACTGGAGGGTGGAGGCGGGAGCGGCCGACGCGCGGGGGGTGTACGAACTGCGCCACGACACGCCGACGGGACGGTGGTTCCTCTCGCGGGTCCGGGGCTGAGCGCCCGGGGGCGAACGCGTGCCCGGGGCGGGTGCGGAGGCGCCGGCCCCCGCCGTCAGCCCGCCGCGGCCAGATCGGCCGGCAGGAGGCTGTAGACGGCCAGGTCGGTGCGGCCCTCGTGCAGGGGCATGGCGCTGCGTTCGACCCCCTCGAAGGTGAACCCGGCCTTCTCCGCCACCCGGCACGAGGCGGTGTTGCCCGGGGCGGCCTTGATCTCCACGCGCCGGAAGCCCTGTTCGAGGGCCCAGCGGGAGACCGCCACGGCAGCCTCGGAGGTGTACCCCGACCCCCTCGCCCACGGTGCGGACCAGTAGCCGATCTCCGTGTTCATCGCCGACCACAGGGTGCGCACCAGCCCGATCGACCCGAGGAGGCGGTCCGAGCCCTTCTCCGTCACGGCCCACTGCTGGCCGTCGCCGCCGGTGCGCATCCCGGGGGCGGTCTCACGGCACCACTGCTCGGCGTCCCGGCGGGTGTAGGGGAGGCCCGGGGCAGGGAGGGGGATCCACCTCTGGAGGAGGGGATCGGTGCAGCTCGCGTACACGTCGTCGATGTCCGCCTCGACGAAGGCGCGCAGCCGGAGGCGCTCCGTCTCCAGGATGACGGACGGCAGGATCGGCTTCTGCTGGGTGCTGCTCACGCTGGGTCCTTCTCCAGGTCATCGACGGCGTGTGCGCTCACCCTATGTGCAGGAGCCGAAAGCCCCCCACAGATTTTCCACATGCGCTCTCGGACTACGCTTAACGGACAAATGAGGGACTGAGCGGGCAGTCGACACACCCGATGGGGAGCGATCATGACCAACGACGACCGGGAGGACGCCCGGCGCGGCGGGGAGGGCGGGCACGAACCGCCGTCCCGCGCGAGCGCCGGTACGTTCGGCGGCCTGCTCGACGGGCTGCCCGAGAGCGGTCGGGGAGCCCGGCCGCAGAGCGCTGCGGGCCCGTCCGCGAACCCCTTTCGGCAGGTGAGGCAGCCCGCGGCCGAACCGGCGCCGGCGTCCGCCGCGAAACCTCCCGCGGCAGAGCCTCCCGCCGCGAAGCCTCCCGCCGCGCCCACCGTGCCCGTCGCCGAGCCCCCGGCACCTGCCGCCGAGGCTCCCGCGCCCGCGCCCGAGGCCCCCGCGCCCGAGACTCCGGCACCTGCCCCTGAGGCCTCCGCGCCGGCTCCCGAGCCCTCCGCACCCGCCTCTCCGCCCCCCGCACCCGAGACCTCCGCGGCCCCCCGGGAACCGGGCCCGCCCGGACCCGGCTCCCCGGCGGCGACGGCCGCCGGGGGAGACGCGGACCGAGGTTCCGTGACCACCGAACCAGAACAGAGCATGCACCTACACGAAGCAGCAGCGCCCGAGTCCCAGCACATGGGCCCGCCCCAGGCACGTCCGACACCGTCCGCGGCGACGGCGCCCGGACACGCCTACGGCGACGCCGAGCGCGCCGCCGTCTACCGGGCCATCCGCGACCGGCGCGACATCGAGGCGGGCTTCCGCCCCGACCCCGTCCCCGACGACGTGCTGACCCGCGTCCTGGAGGCGGCCCACCAGGCCCCCAGCATCGGCGGCTCCCGCCCGTGGGACTTCGTCGTCGTCGACGACCCCGGCCTGCGCGCCCGCGTCCGGGACCTCGCCGCGCGCGAGCGCGAGGAGTACACCCGGGCCCTGCCCGGCACCCGCTCCCACGCCGTCCCCGGGCTCGAGGTCGAGGCCGTCCTGGAGGCGCCCCTCAACATCGCGGTCACCGTCGACCCCGCCCGCGGTGTCCACCACGCGGCCGGACGCCACTCCAGACCGGCCTCCTACGCCTCCGCGCTCGCGGTGGAGAACCTCTGGCTGGCCGCCCGAGCCGAGGGACTCGGCGTCGGCTGGGTCGGCCTCGTGGACGAGCACGACGTCGCCCGCGCCCTCGAACTCCCCGACCACCTGGAGGTCGTCGCCTACCTGTGCGTGGGCTACGTCGAGGAGTTCCCCGCCGAACCCGAGCCCGGGCCGGGTGTCTCGGAATGGACCCGGGGGCGCCCCCTGTCCTGGGCGGTGCACCGCGACCGCTACGGTCGCCGCGGTCTGCCGGGTCAGAAGCCCACGACCCTGCTGGAGGAGACCATCACCGCCATCGGAGCCCTGAACACCCGTGCGGTGGAGGAGGCCAGGGACCGGCAGAACCGGATGACCAAGCCGCCCGGTTCCCTCGGTGTCCTCGAGGAGGTGTCCGTCCGGCTCGCCGGGCTCGCCGGTGAGTGCCCGCCTCCCGTGCCCGAACCGGCCGCCGTCGCCGTGTTCGCCGGCGATCACGGCGTCCACGCCCAAGGGGTGAGCTCCTGGCCGCAGGAGGTCACCGGGCAGATGGTGCACAACTTCCTCCGGGGCGGAGCCGTCGTCAACGCCTTCGCGGCCCAGGTGGGGGCCGAGGTCACCGTCGTCGACGTCGGCGTCGCGGCCGACCTGCCGCGCGCCCCCGGGCTGCTGCCGCGCAAGGTCGCGCGCGGCACCGCGGACTTCACCCAGGGCCCCGCCATGACCCGCGAGCAGGCCATGCAGGCCCTCGAGAGCGGCATCGAGATCGCCCGCGACCTGGTCGCCGCCGGAAACCGCTGCCTCATCACCGGTGACATGGGCATCGCCAACACCACCCCCTCCGCCGCCCTGGTCTGCGCCTACACCGGCGCCGACCCGGAGCGGGCCACCGGCAGGGGAACCGGGGCCGACGACACCGTGTACAAGCACAAGATCGAGGTCGTGCGGCGCGCCCTGGCCGCCAACCCGGTCGACGCCGGTGACCCGATCGGCACGCTCGCCGCGCTGGGCGGGCTGGAGCACGCCGCCCTGGCCGGCTTCGTCCTCGGGGGCGCGGCGCTGCGGGTGCCCGTCCTGCTCGACGGCGTCATCGCCGGTTCGGCCGCCCTGGCCGCCGCGGCCATCTCCCCGGAGTCGGTGAGCGCATTCTTCGCCGGGCACCGCTCCAGCGAGCCCGGACACGGCCTGATCCTGGAGCACCTGGGCCTGCGCCCGCTGGTGGACCTGGAGATGCGCCTGGGCGAGGGGTCCGGCGCCCTGCTGGCCCTGCCCCTGCTCCAGAGCGCGGCCCGCGTCCTGCGCGACGTCGCCACCTTCGACGACGCCGGGGTCTCCACCGCCCCGTGACGCGGAGGCCGCCCGCACCCGGATCGGCGGTGCGGGCGGCCCTCCATCCGGCGCACCCCCCTTTTTTACGAGCACGTAACAACGTGCTGACAAGGTACGTTGAAGCAATCACTGGTGAATCTCCCCTCCCCTCGGGATCCCGCCGCCGCTGCCGGGGACCGGAACGGACGACCGGAAAGGGCGCGTCCCATGACCTATATGCTCGGTCTGCGCATGGAAGGCCGCGACGTCCTCGTCGCCGGCGGGGGCAGGGTCGCCCAGCGCCGGATCCCCGTGCTCCTGGAAGCGGGTGCGCGGGTCACCCTCGTCGCCCCCGACGTGTCCGCAGCGCTGGAGGACCTCGCCGACGGCGGCCGCATCACCTGGCTCCGGCGCACCTACGAGCCCGGTGACGTCGCCGGGCCCGCTGCTCCCCCCTACTGGCTGGTCCACGCGGCCACCGACGACCCCGTGGTCAACGCCGCCGTCGCCGAGGAGGCCGAGGGCGCCCGCATCTGGTGCGTGCGCGCCGACGACCGGCACGCCTCCACTGCCTGGACGCCCGCCTCCGGGAGCGCGAACGGCGTCACCGTCGGGGTCGTGGCCTCCGGGGACCCCCGTCGCTCGGCGGGTCTGCGCGACGCCGTCGTCGGCGGCCTGGCCGACGGAACCCTCGACGTCCGCCGGGGCCGCGAGCGGTTCGCCGGAGTGGCGCTGGTCGGCGGCGGCCCCGGCGACCCCGGCCTCATCACCGTCCGCGGCCGGCAGCTCCTCTCCCAGGCCGACGTCGTGGTCGTCGACCGGCTCGCCCCGACCTCGCTCCTGGACGGGCTGCCCGCCGACGTCGAGATCGTCGACGCCGCGAAGGTCCCCTACGGGCGCTCCATGGCGCAGGAGGAGATCAACCGGATCCTCGTCGACCGGGCGAGGCAGGGGAAGTTCGTCGTCCGCCTCAAAGGGGGCGACCCCTTCCTGTTCGGGCGCGGCGGCGAGGAGGCGGCCGCCTGCGCCGCCGCCGGAGTCCCCGTCACCGTGGTGCCCGGCGTGACCAGCGCGCTCGCGGCGCCGGCGGCCGCGGGCATCCCCGCCACCCACCGCGGCGTGGCCCAGGACCTGCACGTCGTCTCCGCCCACGTCCCCCCGGGCGACCCCCGCTCGACCGTCGACTGGGAGGCACTGGCCCGGTCCGGCGGAACCGTCGTCGTACTCATGGGCACGGAGAGCCTGGCCGCCGTGGCCGACTTCCTGGCGACCCGCGGACGGGACGCCGACACTCCCGCCGCGGTGGTTCAAGACGCAACACTGCCCTCACAGAGGGTTCTGACAGGTACGCTGGCGACCATCGCGCACGCGGCCAGGTCGGCCGGTGTCCGGTCACCGGCTGTGGTGATCATCGGAGATGTGGTCACAACAGCCCGGGAACTTGAGATACTGCACACAGGTAACCAGTTCGTATCCAGACTGGCGACCGGGCGCGATCTCCAGTAGTACCCCGTCGACGGCGTGTACCGCTCGTTCCGGCGGGAACGTCAGCAGCGATGAGGAGGGCACACCGATCATGACCCGGCCGTCGGCCGCTCCGGACACCTCCGGATCCGGTCCCACCGGCCGGTTCGGTACCGGACCGGCCGCCACCTCGGACCAGCATTCCCACGCCTCCGCACCCGGACCGGGTGAGGACCCCAGGGCCATAGCCCAGGCCCGCCGGGGGCCCACCGTCCCGGTTCCCGCCGGACCGGCCAAGCACCGTGCCCCCGCCCCGGAGGACGGCCGCTTCGAACAGATCCTGGAGACGCTGCGCAGACAGATCCGCGACCTGGAGTTCGCCGAAGGGCTGCCCGGGTCGGAGGAGGGGCGCGTCCTCCAGGCCGACGTGCTCGCCCAGCTCACCGACTACGTCCTGCCCCGGGTCCGCCGCCCCGACATCCCGCTGCTCATCGCGGTCGCCGGTTCCACCGGGGCAGGCAAGTCCACGCTGGTCAACAGCCTGGTGGGGGAGCAGGTCACCACCACCGGCGTACGCCGGCCCACCACCAACAGCCCGGTCCTGGCGTGCAACCCCGCCGACGTCGACTGGTTCGGCGAGGCGTCCTTCATCCCGTCGCTGCCGCGCGTGCGGCAGCAGGGCCTGGCCATGCCGGGCAAGGACGGCATGCTCGTCCTCGCCGCGACGGAGGCCATGCCGCCGGGGGTGGCGCTCCTCGACACGCCCGACGTCGACTCGGCCGTCGCGGCCCACCACGAGTTCGCGGCCAAGTTCCTCGACGCCGCCGACCTGTGGGTCTTCGTCACCACCAGCACCCGCTACGCCGACGCACGGGTGTGGGAGTTCCTCCAGGTCGCCCGGGACCGCGACACCTCTCTCTCGGTCGTGCTCTCCCGCGTTCCCCGCAAGGGCCGCCGCCAGCTGCTCGACCACTTCGGCGCGATGCTGGAGGCCAACGGCCTGGGCGGCGCGACGCGGTTCGCGATCCCCGAGACCGATCAGATCCAGGGCGAGCGCTTCACCTCCAACGTCGCCGACCACATCCGCGAGTTCCTGGCGGACGTGGCGGGGGAGGCCGAGCAGCGCGACCGGGTCTCCCGGCGCACCTTCATCGGCGTCATCGACAGCTTCCGCACGCGCATTCCCGAACTGGCCCGCCAGGTCGAGGCGCAGATCGAGGCCGGCCGCGCGCTCGGCAGCGCCGTCGACGACGCCTACGCCACCGCCCGCCGGCGCATCGACACGGGCCTGGGCGACGGCTCCCTCCTGCGGGGGCCGCTGCTGGCCCGCTGGCAGGAGGTCGCCGCCAGCGGTGAGCTGGCCCGCAGCCTGCGCGGCAAGCGCGCCCGCAGGAGCGGCCGCGCCGAGCAGGCCGAACGGGGCCAGCGCGTCGCCGCGCTGGAGGACGCGGTCCGCGACGCCCTGGAGGCCCTGGTGGTCTCCGCCTGCGAGCACGCCTCCGAGGAGATCGAGGGCCGCTGGCGCGAGGTGCCCGGCGGCCAGGCGATGGCCTCCCGGGCGCTCAACCAGCCCGGCACCGGGCTCCTGGCGCAGCAGACCCGCCAGGAGATCGCCGAATGGCAGCGCGAGATCGCCGAGATGACGACCGCCAGCGGCGCGACCAAGCGCTCCGTGGCCAGGTTCGTCACCTTCGACCCCGACATCGTCACCCTGATCCTGATCATCGACCTGCTCGGCTACGAGCAGTCCCACTCCGGAGGCGGCGCACACGCGGCGGACACCTCCGGGACATCTCCGCAGCGCCTGCTCAAGGGGCTGTTCGGGGCCCAGTCGCTCCGCAGCATCGGCGCGACGGCGCGGGACAACCTGCGCCGCCGCGTCCTCGGACTGCTCCAGCGGGAGCGCGTTCCCTTCGACAGCGCCTTGGCGTCGGCCGGCATCCCCTCCGAGGACACCGCCGTACAGCTCTACCAGGCCACGTACAACCTTGAGATAGCACGATGACGACTTCCAGGCATCCCGAGCATGCGCACGTGGACCCCGAAGCGGCCGAGTCCGAGGAGGCGCGTCGGGACGGACCGACCGCCTCCGGGACGGGCCCGTGGCGGGGCTACACCATGCCGGTTCCCGAACATCCGGAGCACGCGCACGTCGGCGAGGGTTCCGAGGAGCCCTCCTACGACGGGATCGCGGGCTACCCCTCCGGCGCTCCCAAGGAGCGTCCCGACGAGGGCGGTGCGCAGGACCCCGCCGCCGTCCAGCCCCAGAAGCAGTCGGGCAGACACGCGCGGCCCCCGGCCGAGGCCGGCCGTGAACGGCGCGCGCCCCGCGAGGAGGAGGACCCCGACGGCCTCGCCGGCTGGGTCGGCAGTCTCGCCGAGGCCGCCGACGACACCCGGATCGCCGGACGTACCAGCGGCACCTTCGCGACCGTTCCGCCGGCGGCGCGCGGAGCGGAGGGCGAACGCCCTCCGGCCCGCCCCGAACCGCAGGAGGGGCAGGTCGAGGAAACCCGGGCGGCGGAGGACACGGCCGCGGGGCCGGAGACAGCGGTCGGTCCCGACGCTCCGACCCGGCCCGGTGCCTCCGCGCGGGTGCCCGGTCCCGGCCCGGACGAGGCCTCCGAGGCCGAGGACGACGCGTCCGCCCCCCTGCCCCGGCGGGTTCCCGGCCCCTCTGCGGTCTCCGGGGCCTTCCGGGCCGTGGGGCCGAACACCTCGGCGGACGAGGACGAGGACGAGTACCGGCCGACCACGCACGACCGCTGGGAGCACACCAGCAGTACCACCCGGGCCGAACTCATCGAGCGGCTCGACGCGCTCTCCACCCTCGTCGAGATCGGCCGCTCCGACCTGCCCCAGGACCTCACCGAACGGGCCGGAAAGCTGCTCGACCACGCGGGTGCGCGCCTCCGCCTGTCCGCCGAGCACACCGTCGTCGCCCTCGCCGGCGGAACCGGCAGCGGAAAGTCCTCCCTGTTCAACGCGCTGTGCGGGCTGGAGCTGTCCCAGACGGGGATCACCCGGCCCACCACCTCCAAGGCGCACGCCTGCGTGTGGGGACACGAGGGTGCCGACGCACTCCTGAGCTGGTTGGGTGTTCCCACCCGCTACCGCCACTCGCGCACCAGTGTCCTGGACTCGGGGGACTCCCCGCTCACCGGTCTGGTCCTGCTCGACCTGCCCGACCACGACTCGGTGCGCAGCATGCACACGGCGGAGGCCGACCGGCTCATCGGCTCGGTCGACCTGCTCGTGTGGGTGCTCGACCCGCAGAAGTACGCCGACGCGGCGGTCCACCACCGCTACCTGGCCAAGATGGCCGGGCACGGTGCGGTCACCGTCGCCGTCCTCAACCAGGTCGACAGGGTGGAGCCGGACGAGCTCAAGGAACTCCTCACCGACCTGCGGCGCCTGCTGGAGACGGAGTCGGGGGTGCACCCGCGGGTCCTGACCACCTCCACCGTGACCGACCACGGCATCCGGGACCTGCGCGAGTTCCTGGCCGAGGCCGTGGGAGAGCGCCGGGCACAGGTCGACCGCCTGGTCGCGGACCTGGACCAGATCGTGGAGCCCTTCGCCGAGTTCCACGGCAAGGAGGTCCCGGCGGTCGTGCCCGAGGAGGTGCACGGCCGCGTCCAGGAGGGCCTGGCCGAGGCGGCCGGGGTCGACGCGGTCGCCGACGGGGTCGAGGCGGGAGACGTGCGGCGCGGCCGGCGCCAGGTCGGTTGGCCGGTCCTTCGTGCGGTGGCCAAGCTGCGCAAGGACCCGCTCGCGGCCGTGCAGCTCGACTTCCTGCGCAAGGACGGCGAACACGCGGTCGGCGGCCCCGTCGACGCGCACGAGGCAGAGCTGGAGAAGGTCCTGGGGGAGGTCGCCGACACGGTCTCCGAGGAGATGCCCGACATGTGGCGGCGCCGGATGCGGGCCGCCGCGCGCACGGGTGTGCCCGAACTGCCGGCGGAACTGGGGGAGGCCGTCTCCTCCGCGGTGGGCGATGCCCGCGAGACCCCGTCCTGGTGGGGCGTTGCCAGGTCCGCCCAGTACGCGCTGGCGGCGACGGCCGGGGCGGGACTGCTGTGGGCGGTCGTGGCGCTGGTGAGCTGGATCGGCGGTGGCATCACCGGGCTGGAGCTGTTCGACGACCCGGTGTTCCTCGCCTACGCCTCCGCGCTGGTCGTGGCGGCGCTGCTGGCGGGCTGGCTGACCGGTGTGGGCTGCGGAAACCTCGTGGAGGTGGCGGCGGTGCAGCGCCGGGAGGAGGTGGAGCGCGCCGCCGAGAAGCGGATCAGGGAGATCGCGGCGCAGCGGGTGGTGCAGCCGATGGAGGCCGAACTGGCGCGCTACCAGGAGTTCCGTGCCTCCTACGAGGTGGCGAGGGGGATCGGCGGCTGATCCGAGGGCCGGACCCAGGGGCCCGGGGGCGGACGGTGTGGATGCCGTCCGCCCCCGGGCGTCTCATGTGGACAGCGGATCTCAGATCCAAGTGGCGCCAGAGGTGACCATGTGTACTCCTTCTGTCGAGTGCCGACGGGGTGCGGCGATCGGAGTTGCCAAATGTTCGACGCTCCGTGCCTGAGTGGCTACCGCCGTACCCCAGAGCAGAATGCCCTAGAACTTCCCTCTCGCCAACCCCTTCGGGGAACTTGGTCCCCCCGAAAAGGTCCATCGCTTGCGATTCTCACACAATAAGCAATTAGTCTATTACCCAACGTAATGTAAAGTGTGGGAGTGTCCGCTCGTGTCCCGCCTCTGCTCCTCCGCGGACACCCGACGAGAAGCCGAGACCCGGAGGGGCAGCAGAGGAACGCCGGGCGAGAAAGACCCGTCGAAGGAAGAACCGTGAAGGGGTGGCGACCCATCAGAAGCGGTGTGAGGGACGGATGGCAGAGGGTGACAGCGGAGAGGAGGACGGAACCGTGAGTATCTCGGAGAAGCCGACGGCACCGATCGAGCGCGCCCCCGATGGGCGGTCGCGCCGGCCGATCCTCCAGGGGCCCGGGCGGCTCGTCGTGTACATGGGGCTGGTGCTGCTCACCGCGCTGTTCCTGTTCGGCATGGCGTTCGCGATGACCGAGTTCTCGGCGATGGACCTGCTCACGTTCGTCGCGTTCGTCGCCGGGGCGGCGATCTGCGTGGAGGGCAGCCGCAGGCTGGGCGTGCCCACACCCGCGGGGTTCAACCGCGACCTGCTGGGGGCCTGGTGGTTCCCGGTGGTCCTCCTGCTGCCCCCGCTGTACTCGCTCATCATTCCGATCCCGGTCTACCTGCTCCTGCAGCAGCGGACCCGGCAGACCCTCGTGCACCGGCGGGTCTTCACCGCGGCCTCCGTGGGGCTGTCCAGCTTCCTGGTCTCCGTGACCTGGTACTCCGTCTGGAGCGGCAGCCTCGTCGGAGGCCTGAGGGGCGACGCCGAGGCCGTCGAGGCCCTCGCCAGCGGTCCGGGAGTCGTCGTCGCACTCCTGTGCTGCGCCGGTTTCACGGTGCTCAACACCCTCATCGTCGCCGGAGCCGCGCGCATCAGCAACCCTTCCAGGCACGGCATGCGCCCCCTCTGGGACCGGGAGGCCGTCACGGTGGACTGCGTCGAGCTGTGCGTCGGCGTCACCATCGCCATCCTGGCCCACCTCTCCCTGTACCTCCTGGTCATCGCGGTTCCGCCGGTGCTGCTGCTCCAGCGGAGCCTGCTCTACCAGCAGCTCCAGATGGCCGTGCGCACCGATCCCAAGACAGGACTGCTCAACGCGCCCACCTGGGAGCAGGAGGCCTCCGTGGAGATCGCCAGGGCCCGCTCCACCCGGGGCCGGGCGGCGGTCCTCATCGTCGACATCGACCACTTCAAGCGGGTCAACGACACCCACGGGCACCTGTTCGGCGACCAGGTGCTGCTGGGGGTGGCCACGACCATCGCCCAGCAGCTGCGCCAGTCCGACCTGCTCGGGCGCTTCGGCGGCGAGGAGTTCGTGGTGCTCCTGCCCGGCTCCGACACAGGGGAGGCGTGGCAGGCCGCCGAACGGTTGCGTTCCCAGGTGGGGTCCATGGAGATCACGGTGGACAACGTGCCGGTGTCCGTCACCATCTCCGTGGGCGTCGCGGTCGTCGGCGAGCACGGCAACGACCTCGTGGAGCTGCTCACCGCCGCCGACCTCGCCCTCTACCGGGCCAAGGAGACCGGCCGCAACCGGGTGTGTATGCCTGCGGGCCGGACGGCTCCGGAGGGCAGGATCCCCGGCTCCCGCAGCGGGGGAGAGGTGGACCCGCCGAGCGGCTCCTAGGAACTTCCGTCCCGTCCTCCACCGGAGGCGGTTTTCCACAGCCCCACTCCGACCGGTTGCGCGCATCGCCTCGATCACGCACCGTGAATACATGCACTTCGACCAGGAGCGATCCCCCGGCCCCTCCGACCCCGACCCCTCCCCCCGTGCCTCCGAAGCCCTTCCGGAGCTGCCGCGCGGATGCCCCCGCCCGGCGGACGGCGCCTCCGCGGACAGGCCCCCGTCCGGCGGTGCGCCCTCGCGGGTGCCGCCGCCCCGCCGGAGCGCGGCTCCGCCCGCGCGCCTGAAGCTGAGGAACCCCACCGACATCATCGCCACCATGCCCTACCTCGTGGGAGAGCCCCCCGATCCGGGGATCGTCGTCCTGGCGATCCGCGGCGAGGGGATCCACACCGCCTACTGCGGCGCCCTCGACAGCAGGTACCGGGACGTGGACCCGGTGCGCAGGGCCCGGCCCCTGCTCCAGCAGGTCGTCGCCGACGGATGCGCCGGTGTGCTCGTGGTCGCCTACGGGCCGGCGCTCCAGGTCACCCCCTACGTGGACGCCGTGCGCACCGCCGCGCTGGAGTGCGGTGTCACGGTCGTCGACGCCCTGCGGGTCACCGAGGGGCGGTACTGGTCCTACACCTGTCCGATCCCCTCCTGCTGTCCGGCGGAGGGCACCGTCGTCAACGTCGACAGCTCCCCGGTCCCCGCCGACGCCGTTCTGAGCGGCATCGCCCCGGTGCCGTCCTTCAAGGACACCGTGGCAGACCTGGAGAGGGTGCGCGGCATCCTGGAACCGCTGCGGGGACCGGCGAGGGCGGAGCAGGACGCGGCCTCGGAGGAAGCGGTGTCCCTGGCGGGGAGGATGCTGGCCGAGGGCAGGGAGCAGGTCCTCATCCGGCGCGGACTCGCGGCGGTGCGCAGAGCCGTCGAGGAGGAGGGGCGGGGCCGCGGCCTCACCGGCCCCGAGGAGCTGGCCTGGCTCGGTGTCCACCTCACCCGGATACGGGTCCGGGACGCGGCCTGGGCCGACATCACGGAGCACAGTGCCTCCGTCCACCAGGAGCTGTGGGCCAGGCTCACCCGCCACCTGCCCGAGCACCAGCGCGCCGCACCGGCCTCGCTGCTGGCGGTCGCCGCCTGGCAGCAGCACGACAACACGCTCGCGGCAGCGGCGGTCGGGGTCGCGCTGGCCGCCGACCCCGAGTACTCGATGGCCAGGCTCATGGGCCGGGCCCTGGCCTGGGGGCTCCCGGTGGAGCGGTGGCGCGAGTTCGCGCCGCAGCGGCCGGGGGAGCACGGCGGGGATCCGCAGGAGTGAGCGGTGCGCGACAGGGGCGGGGGTGCCCGGGACCTTCCCGGAGCCGGAGCGGAACCGCCCCGAGGCCCTCTGTGGCAGGGGCACGGTCCCCGACGGCCTAGGCTTGGAGGCATGCCGGAGTACATCTACACCATGAACAACGTGCGCAAGGCGCACGGCGACAAGGTCGTCCTGGACAACGTCTCGGGTTCGTTCCTGCCCGGAGCCAAGATCGGTGTCGTTGGCCCCAACGGCGCTGGTAAGTCGACGCTGCTGAAGATCATGGCCGGCATCGAGCAGCCGTCCAACGGCGAGGCGCGACTCATGCCCGGGTTCACCGTGGGGCTGCTGGCCCAGGAGCCCCAGCTCGACCCCGCCAAGACGGTTCTGGAGAACGTCGAGGACGGCGTCGCCGAGACCAAGGCGATGCTCACCCGCTTCAACGAGATCGCCGAGCAGATGGCGACGGACTACTCCGACGACCTGCTCGAGGAGATGGGCAAGCTGCAGGAGCAGCTCGACCACCGCAACGCCTGGGACCTGGACAGCCAGCTCGAACAGGCGATGGACGCGCTGCGCTGCCCGCCGGGGGACGCCGACGTCACCAAGCTCTCCGGTGGTGAGAAGCGCCGCGTGGCCCTGTGCAAGCTTCTCCTGGAGCAGCCCGACCTGCTGCTGCTCGACGAGCCCACCAACCACCTCGACGCCGAGAGTGTGAACTGGCTGGAGCAGCACCTGGCCAAGTACCCCGGTACGATCGTCGCGATCACCCACGACCGCTACTTCCTCGACCACGTCGCCACGTGGATCCTCGAGCTGGACCGCGGCCAGTTCTACCCCTACGAGGGCAACTACAGCACCTACCTGGAGACCAAGCAGTCGCGCCTGAAGGTCGAGGGCCAGAAGGACGCCAAGCGCGCCAAGCGGATCAAGGACGAGCTCGAGTGGGTCCGCTCCAACGCCAAGGCCCGCCAGACCAAGAGCAAGGCGCGCCTCCAGCGCTACGAGGAGATGGCCGCCGAGGCGGACAAGACCCGCAAGCTGGACTTCGAGGAGATCCAGATCCCTCCGGGTCCGCGCCTGGGCAACACCGTCGTCGAGGTCAAGAACCTCACCAAGGGCTTCGGTGACCGGGTGCTCATCGACGACCTCAGCTTCTCCCTGCCTCCCAACGGCATCGTCGGTGTCATCGGCCCCAACGGTGTCGGCAAGACGACGCTGTTCAAGATGATCGTCGGCGAGGAGACCCCCGACAAGGGCAGCATCACCATCGGCGACACCGTGGAGATCTCCTACGTCGACCAGTACCGGGGCCGCATCGACGACAGCAAGAACGTCTGGGAGAGCATCTCCGACGGCGAGACCTTCATCCAGGTCGGCAAGGTCGAGATCCCCAGCCGCGCCTACGTCGCCGCGTTCGGCTTCAAGGGCTCCGACCAGCAGAAGCCCTCGGGTGTGCTCTCCGGCGGTGAGCGCAACCGCGTCAACCTGGCGCTCACCCTCAAGCAGGGCGGCAACCTGCTGCTCCTGGACGAGCCCACCAACGACCTGGACGTCGAGACCCTCGGCTCGCTGGAGAACGCGCTCCTGGACTTCCCGGGCTGCGCCGTGATCACCTCCCACGACCGCTGGTTCCTCGACCGCGTCGCCACGCACATCCTCGCGTGGGAGGGCGGTGCCAACTGGTTCTGGTTCGAGGGCAACTTCGAGTCCTACGAGAAGAACAAGATCGAGCGCCTGGGCCCGGAGGCCGCGCGCCCGCACGCGGTCACCCACCGCAAGCTCACCCGCGACTGATCCGCGGACGTCCGGTCCGCGAACACCCGCTGCGGCCCCTCCCCCGACGGGGGAGGGGCCGCAGCGTTCCCGGGAAGAGTCCAAGGGCCCCCGGGGCCGCTCCCCACGGCCCGGCCCGAGCACGCGGAAGTGGCATACCCTGGGAGCGATGACTTCCGTACGTGATGACCGGCAGGGCCCCGGCGAGGAGCCCGTGCGTATGACGTTCTACGAGGCGGTGGGCGGCGAGGAGACCTTCGTCCGCCTCGTCCGCCGTTTCTACGAGGGCGTGGCCGACGACCCCCAGCTGCGCCCCATGTACCCGGAGGAGGACCTGGGCCCCGCCGAGGAGCGGCTGCGCCTGTTCTTCATCCAGTACTGGGGCGGCCCCCGGACCTACAACGAGCGGCGAGGGCACCCGCGGCTGCGGATGCGTCACGTACCCTTCCGCATCGGGGCGGTCGAACGCGACCTGTGGCTCAAGCACATGCGCGACGCGGTGGACTCCCTCGACCTGCCCGAGGTGCTCGAACGCCAGCTGTGGGAGTACATGGTCACGGCCGCGCACAGCCTGATGAACGTTCCCGAGGAGGTCCGGCCTCCCCGCGTGGACAATCCGACACGGGTGTCGGTGTCCTCCGACGACGAGGGGGACGACGGTGAGGCCGTCACCATCTCCCTCAAATGAGAGGGATCAGACGAGGTAGCGGCCGAGGAACTCACGCTCGCGGTCGCTGAGCCGGCGGGCGCTCTGCGTCGGCACGTCGAAGCCGACCAGCACCGTGCGGGCGCGCAGGTACACCTTCTCGTCGTCGAGGATCTCGTAGGAGATGTGGAAACTGGCGTTGCGCACCTCGGTCACCCACAGCTCCACGCGGACGGGCTCGGTCCGGGGAAGCAGCGGAGCGACGTAGTCGGCCTCCTGGCGGGCGACCACCGTCGCGCCGAAGAACCCGTCGTCCCCGGGCCCGAGCGCGAACTGCAGGAACGAGATGCGCGCGTCCTCCAGGTAGGTGAGCATCCGGACGTTGTTGACGTGGTGCTGGGGGTCGAGGTCGGCGTAGCGGACCTGGGCCAGGTGTACGTGCCGCTTGGATCCGGTATCGGCCGCCGCGGCCTCGGTCTGTGTCACTTCCTGGTTCCTCTCACGCTGCCCACCTGGGGTTTCACGGACATTTCGATTGTCCCAGCGGTCCGGTGGGAAACATGCGGCCGGATGCGCCCCCGGGCTGTGTCGTTGCTCTCCCGAGCGGGCCGCGGGGCCGGGACCCGGCCCCGCGGCCCCCGCGGGTCAGTCGGCGGAGAGCCCCAGGTGATGGGCCAGGAACGCCAGCTGCTCCGCGTTGAGCGCCACGCTGCGGCTCACCGAGCGCGCACTGTGCCCGACCTCGGCCTCGCGGCGCAGCAGGATCGGCCGGTCGTCGGCCGGAGCCCCTGTGGCCCACTGCATCAGAGCGCACAGCTTGCGCGCGTGCAGAGGGTCGACCCGGGTGTCGTTGTCGAACACGGTGAACAGGGTGGCCGGGTACCGGGTGCCCTTGTCCACGTTGTGGTACGGCGAGTAGCCCAGCAGCCAGCCCAGCTGCTCGGGGTCGTCGGCCGAGCCGTACTCCACGTTCCACAGCTGGCCCAGCCCGAAGCGCTCGTAGCGCACCATGTCCAGCAGCGGGGCCGAGCAGACGGCGGCCGCGAACAGGTCCGGCCGCTGCGTGACCATGGCGCCCACCAGGAGGCCGCCGTTGCTTCCGCCCATGACGGCCAGGTGCTCGGGGTCGGTGACCCCGGTGGCGACGAGGTGCTCGGCCGCCGCGGCGCAGTCGTCGAAGACGTTCTGCTTGTCGGCGAGCATTCCGGCGCGGTGCCACTCCTCGCCCTCCTCCAGGCCTCCGCGCAGGTTGGCGACGGCGTACACGCCGCCCGCGCGCACCCAGGCCAGAGCGGTCGCGGAGTAGCCGGGCGTGAGGGAGATCCGGAAGCCCCCGTACCCGTACAGGATGGTCGGCCGAGGGCCGTCGGCGGGTTCCTCGGGCGCCATCACCAGCATGCGCACCTCGGTCCCGTCCCGTGAGGTGAAGGCGACCTGCTCCACCCGCACCCCGGGCAGGTCCACGTCGCCGGGGGCCGCGGCCCACAGGGACACCTCCCCGCTGGTCGCGTCGTAGCGGTACACCGACGAGGGGTGCGTGCTGTCGGTGTAGCCGAACCAGGCCTCGTGCCCGCCCTCGGGGCGCTCCATGAGTGGGCCGGAGCTGCCCAGGCCCGGCATCTCCAGCATGCCGAGGCGCTCGCCGGTGGCCATGTCGTGCCGGGAGATCTCGCTCACCGCGTGGCGGCTCCACACCGCCAGCAGCTCCGGGCGTTCCATGCCGGGGCCGTCGAGGAGCGCGTAGTCCTCCAGCACCGCACCGGGGTCCTCGGGCAGGAGGGTGGTCCACTCCTGCGGGGAGTCGGGGTCGGCGACGCACAGGCGGCCGCGCGGGGCGTCGCGGTCGGTCATCAGGTACATGCGCCCGTCCCGGCCCACGTGCGCGGACAGGTAGGCGTCCACCCCCTCCTGGACGGGGACCAGCCGGGGCGCTCCGGGATCTCCCTCCGCCAGGTCGGCGATCCACAGATCCGTGGCCGGGGAGGTGCCCTTGGAGGCGGACAGGATCAGCCGGCGGCCGTCCCGGCTCACGGAGACGTCGAAGTACTCGGTCTTGTCGCGGCCCTCGCCGAAGACGAGGACGTCCTGGTCGGCGGGGCTGCCCAGCCGGTGCAGGTAGACGCGCCGGTGGTAGTCCTCCTCGCCCTCGGGGACCTCCTCGGGGGGAAGCCTGCGCACGTAGTAGAACGCGGAGGAGTCGGGCAGCCAGGCGACGGGGCTGTAGCGGGCCCGGTCGACGGGGCCGTCGACGGTCTCGCCGGTGTCGACGTCCATGACCCGCAGGACCGACTCCTCGCTGCCGCCCTCGGACAGCTGGTAGGCGAGCAGCCGCCCGCTCGGGTCGACCTTCCACGCGTCCAGGGTGGTGAGGCCCTCGGGATCGATCGCACCGGGGTCGATCAGGGGGCGCTCGGGTCCGTCACCGTCCTGGACGTAGAGCACGGCGTGCTCCTGCTCGGCGGTGCGGCGGCCGAAGAAGCGGCGCTCGCCCCGCCACACCGGGGCACCCACGGCTCCGGCGCCCATCAGGGCGCGTATGCGGTCGGCGAAGCGCTCCCGGCCCCGGTACCGGGCGGAGGCCTCGGCGTACAGGGTGTCCTGGGCGGCTGACCATTCCTTGGTGCGGGCGGAACCGGCGTCCTCCAACCACCGATAGGGGTCGGCGACGGCATGGCCGTGCAGATTCTCGACGAGGTCGAGACGTTCGGCCGAGGGATAGCGGAGTTCAGGCATGCTTCGCACTCTATCCACCGCTATCTCCCCTGGCCGTACAACGCGACAGGAACATGGAACAGGGTTTCACGAGCCTGTCCTTTGTCCGGAAAAGGCGACGGCACGTGTTTTCTGGGCGGCGCGGCGCAAATTGGGGTGGCGCCGAGACGCTCCGAACAAGCAAACTGAGTGCGGGACGCAACTCGGCGGCACCACCGGGAGGTCCGTGTGGCAAAGCATAGGCAATCGCTGGTTCCCGAACCGGCGCAGAGGGAGGTCTCCCCACCGGCGGTTCGGCCGGCGGGGGAGAGGACACGGCCGTCGACGCCGACGGCCGGGGTGACGCGATGAGCACCCGGGGCAGCCGGGAGGGCGGTGCAGGCGCCGCCCGCCGACACGTGCTGCTGCTCAACGCCAGCTTCGAACCACTGACGACACTGCCGCTCCGCAGGGCGGTCCTGCTGGTCCTGAGGGAGAAGGCGGAGGTCGTCCACAAGGACGGAGCCGGGGAGCTCCTGCACTCGGCGACGCGCTCCTACGAGGTGCCGTCCGTCATCCGGCTCAGGCGCTACATCAGCGTCCCCTACACCCGCAGGGTCCCCCTCACCCGCATGGCGCTGATGCGGCGGGACCGCCACATCTGCGGCTACTGCGGCAGGAAGGCCGAGACCATCGACCACGTCATCCCCCGCAGCCGCGGCGGTGCGCACGTGTGGGAGAACGTGGTGGCGGCGTGCAAGCCCTGCAACCACCGCAAGGCCGACAAGTTCCTGGACGAACTCGGCTGGGAGCTGCAGGTGACGCCCAAGGTGCCCAAGGGACCGCACTGGCGGCTCATCAACGGCGACCTCCACGGTGACCCGCAGTGGGAACCGTACATGGCCCACCTCGCGGCCTAGGCCCTGTTTTTTGGATCATCTCGGGCTGCACGGCCGCCAGGTGCCCCCTTGCCGCGTCGGAGAGCTTGCGAAGCCCACCGGGCCGAGCTGCGCTCCCCGCCTCGCAAGGGAACACCTGGTCGGCCGTTCGCCGGGGGATCGGCTCCGCCGATACGGCGAGAGCATCCAAAAAACAGGACCTGGCGAAAGGGCCGGGGACTCTCCGCGTCCCACCCGGCCCGCTCGCGGCGGTTCCGCCCTCCGGTGCCCCTTCCGGGGCGCCGGAGGGCGGAACCGCCGACGGGGTCGGTCGTATCCTGGGGGCATGCCCAGATACGACTTCCGATGCCGCGAATGCGGCGACACCTTCGAGGTCTCCCGTCCGATGGCCGCCTCCGCCGACCCGGCAGCCTGCCCGCAGGGGCACGACGACACGGTACGCCTGCTGTCCACGGTCGCCGTCGGCGGCCGCGCCGCCGAACCCGCGGGCAGCGGGGGCGGCGGATGCTGCGGAGGCGGCTGCTGTTCCTGAGGAACACAGGAGGGGGCGGGCCCGGCCGGGCCCGCCCCCTCCGCGTGCCGGAAGGCTACTTCTCGATCTGCGACACGTCGCGGGCCGCGCCGGTGGAGGCCGAGGTGGCCATCGCGGCGTAGGCGCGCAGCGCCGCCGTCACCGGGCGCTCGCGGTCGCGCGGACGGAAACCGCCCAGTTCCTTGAGCAGGCGCTCGCGGCGGGTGTTCAGCTCGTCCTCGGGGACCTCCAGCACGATGCTGCGGTTCGGGATGTCGATGCTGATGACGTCGCCGTCCTCGACCAGGGCGATGTCGCCGCCCGCGGCCGCTTCGGGGGAGGCGTGTCCGATGGACAGGCCCGAGGTGCCGCCGGAGAAGCGGCCGTCGGTGATCAGCGCACACGCCTTGCCCAGGCCGCGGCCCTTGAGGAAGCTGGTCGGGTACAGCATCTCCTGCATGCCCGGACCGCCCTTGGGGCCCTCGTAGCGGATGACCACCACGTCACCGGGCTCGACCTTCTTGCCGAGGATGCCGTCGACGGCATCCTCCTGCGACTCGTACACCTTGGCCGGGCCGGAGAAGGTCCACAGCTCCTTCTCGACACCGGCGGTCTTGACGATGGCGCCGTCCGGGGCGAGGTTGCCGAACAGCACCGCCAGGCCGCCGTCCTTGGTGTAGGCGTGCTCCACCGAGCGGATGCACCCCTTCTCGCGGTCGCTGTCGAGGCTGTCCCAGCGGGTGCTCTGGGAGTAGGCCTTCGTGCTGCGGCGCCCGCCGGGAGCGGCGTGGAACAGCTCCACGGCCTCGGGCAGGACGGTGTCGGAGGCGATGTCCCAGTCGGCGATGAACTCCCCGACGGTCTTGCCGTGCACCGTGGGCAGCGAGGTGTCGAGCAGTCCGCCGCGGGCCAGCTCGCCCAGGATGGCGGGGATGCCCCCGGCCCGGTGGACGTCCTCGATGTGGTACTTGTCGGTGTTGGGCGCGACCTTGCACAGGCACGGGACGCGCCGGGAGACCTCGTCGATCTCGGGCAGGCCGAAGTCCACACCGGCCTCGGTGGCGGCGGCCAGCAGGTGCAGGATCGTGTTGGTGGAGCCGCCCATGGCCACGTCCAGGGCCATGGCGTTGCCGAACGCGGCCGGGGTGGCGACCGACAGCGGCAGGACCGAGGAGTCGTCGTCCTCGTAGTAGCGCTTGGCGGCCTCCACGACCAGGCGGCCCGCGTCCTCGTACAGGGCGCGGCGGGCGGTGTGCGTGGCCAGGACGGTGCCGTTGCCGGGCAGGGCCAGGCCCATCGCCTCCGTGAGGCAGTTCATCGAGTTGGCGGTGAACATGCCCGAGCAGGAGCCGCAGGTGGGGCAGGCCGCCTCCTCCATCTCGTCCAGCTCGGCCTGGGAGACGCTCTCGTCGGCCGCGGCGATCATGGGGTTGATCAGGTCGAGCTTGCGCACGGTGGTGGCGGTGCCGTCGACCACGGTGACCTTGCCGGCCTCCATCGGGCCGCCCGAGACGAACACCGTGGGGATGTTCAGGCGCAGTGCGGCCAGCAGCATGCCGGGCGTGATCTTGTCGCAGTTGGACACGCACACCAGGGCGTCGGCGCAGTGGGCGTTGACCATGTACTCGACGGCGTCGGCGATCAGCTCGCGGCTGGGCAGCGAGTAGAGCATGCCGCTGTGGCCCATCGCGATGCCGTCGTCGACGGCGATCGTGTTGAACTCGCGCGGGACGCCGCCGGCGGCGCGCACGGAGTCGGCGACCACGTCGGCGACCTCGCGCAGGTGGACGTGACCGGGAACGAACTGGGTGAAGCTGTTGGCGACGGCGACGATGGGCTTGCCGAAGTCCTCGCGCTCCACGCCGGTGGCGCGCATGAGGGCACGCGCGCCTGCCATGTTCCTGCCGTGGGTGACGGTGCGTGAGCGTAGGGGTGGCATGGGGCTGACTCCCGTCGTGACGAGTGTTTCCCTCCGATGGTAGTCGCCCCGGGGGAGCGGTCCGGTCTCGATGGGAAAGACGGAGCATCCGGATAATGAGACGTGGGTGCTCCGGCGTGCCCATCTCCGGCCGGAGGCGGGCACGGAGAAGGCCCGGAGAGGCGCGCGGACACGCCTTTCCGGGCCCCGGGAGCAGGTTCAGTACCGGGGGCGGAGCACCTTCTGGGCCGCCTGGTAGATCTCCTCGATCTCCTCCTCGGTGAGCCGGTCCCGGCCCGTGCGCAGCCACTTGCGGACCTTGGTGCCGGTGATGATGTCGACGCCCCGCAGCCGGTGGCTGTCCCACGGCATGCCGGGGCCGTAGATGGCGAGGGAGGCGCGCACCTTGATCGGGCGGCCGAGCTCCTTGCTGATGAGCTCCTCCGCGCGCTTGGCCTCCTCCAGGGCCTCGTCGATGCGCTCGTTCTTGCTGAAGCGGCCGTGGTAGAGCTTCTCCAGCTTGTTGTACAGGGGCAGGCGCTTGTCCCAGGACTCGGAGTCGATGGCGAACGCGCCGCGACGCCCCACGATGAAGTGGTCGATCTGCCCGTTGCCGCCGGGGACGGCGCGCGCGTGCAGCACGCGGTAGCCCAGCTGCTTCATGACCTTGAGCTGGGCCTCGGTCTTGCGCTGGGCGGCGGAGGGTTTGCGCCAGCGGGGGACCTCGGACTCACGGCGCGACTGGTAGGAGGTGATGCCGACCAGCACGGCGAGGCCGAAGAGCGCGCCGAGGAGCAGGTCGGCCAGCACCAGGCCGACGACCAGCGTGACCACGGCGGCCGCGCCGAGCCGGACGGCCCACTTGTAGGCGGTCTCGTGTTCCTTGAGGGCTCCGTACAGGGCCTTCGCGCCTGAGACGTCCGGATTCTTGCGCTTGCTGCGGAAAAAGAGTTCCTCCGGCCTTTTCGGTTCGGACCTCTGCCGTGGCGGGTGCTCCTTGTTCGCCGATTCCACGTCGGCCAGATGGTGTCGTTCCATACCCGAGTCCTAGTGCATTGCTTCCCGTGCTCTTCCTGCCCTGCTCCCGGTGCCCGCCGGTTTTCGGCGGACCTGGACGGGGAAGGAAGAAAACTCTGCCGATCGCTTCGGAGAACTTCTGCTCCATCACCGTGGTTCCCGGTGCCGTGCCCGCTAACCTGGGTCGGCATGACCCTCGTCCATGACCTTTCGGCCCACCGTGTGGCTGCCCTGGTCAGAAGTCGTGAACTGTCTCCTCGTGAGATCGCCGAGTACTACCTGAAGAGGGTGGAACGGCTTGATCCGGCTCTGGGAGCGTATGTTGCGGTCACAGAGGAAATGGCTTTGGATCAGGCCCGTAAAGCGGAGAAGCGGGTCATGGACGCATCGGGCGACCTGCCTCCGCTCCTGGGCGTCCCCCTGGCGGTCAAGGACCTCGACCCCGTCGCGGGTGTCCCCACCACCTACGGCTCCCGTACCGCCTCGGCGGCCCCCGCGCCCGCCGACTCGGGAACGGTCGCGCGCCTGCGCGCGGCGGGCGCCCTCTTCCTCGGCAAGACCAACACCCCCGAGTTCGGCTCCACCTGCTACACCGAGAACTCCGTCGCCCCGCCCACCCGCAACCCCTGGAACCCCGACCTGTCCCCGGGCGGCTCCAGCGGCGGCTCCGCCGCTGCCGTCGCCGCGGGCCTGGCCTCCGTCGCCCACGGCAGCGACGGAGGCGGCTCCCTGCGCATCCCCGCCTCCGCCTGCGGCCTCGTCGGCCTCAAACCCACCCGGGGGCGGGTCTCGGGCGGTCCCGGCAGGGCCGACCTCATGGGCCTGGCCACCGCGGGCCCCCTCACCCGGACGGTCCTCGACGCCGCCCTCGTGCTGGACGCCATGTCGGGCAGCGGCTCCGGCGACCACCACGCGGCCCCGCCTCCGCCGCCCGGAGGAACCTTCACCGCCTGCGCCGCGAGGGAACCCGGCCGCCTGCGCATCGGCCACTACGCGCACACAGGATCGGCGGAGATCCCCGTCCACCCCCACGTGCTGGCCGCCCACGAGGAGGCGCTGCGGCTCCTGGACGCCCTCGGACACCGGGTCGAGGAGATCCCCGAACCCGGTGACGCCCACTTCGGCGGTACCTACAGGGACGACTTCCGGGTGCTGTGGACCGCGATGGCCTCGGCCGTGCCCGTCGACCCGGCCCGCGAGCACGAGCTCGAACCGGTCAACCGCTGGCTGCGCGAGCGCGCCCGCGCCACTCCGGTGCCCGTTCTCATGGCCGCCTGGGGCCGTCTCCAGCAGGGCGTGCGCTCTCTCGCCGCCGCCACCGAGCCCTACGACGCGGTGCTCTCACCCGCCCTGGCCCTGCCGCCGGTACCCATCGGCCACTTCACCGGCGGCGGTCCGGAGGAGGAGTTCCGCCTGATGAACGAGTTCACCCCGTTCGCCTCGGTCCACAACGTCTCGGGCCGCCCCTCGGTCAGTCTCCCCCTGCACCTGTCACCCGACGGCCTTCCGATCGGCGCCATGCTCACCGGCCGGCACGGTGGAGAGGGGACCCTGCTCTCCCTGGCCGCCCAGCTGGAGCAGGCCTGCCCCTGGTCCCACCGGGCCCCGCCCCTGTGGCACCACTGAGCGCCGCCCGGGACCCGGGGTCAGGCCTGCGGGGCGGGGACGGCACCGCGGGGCTCGGGCTCGGGTTCGGGTTCGGGGACGAAGATGCTCAGCAGAGCGGCGGCCAGTACCAGGACACCCGCCCCCACGACGCCGCCCGCGATGCCGAAACCGTCGATGAGGGCGCCGGCCAGCGGACCGGCCGCGGCACCGCCGGCGCCGAGGGCGGAGGCCATCCAGCCGAACGCCTCGGCCCTGCGGTCGGCCGGGGCGAGCTCGCCGAGGCGGCCCATCACCACGGCCAGCATCGGAGCCATCGCCAGCCCCGACAGGAACAGCAGCGGCGCGATGAGCAGAGGGGTGGGCAGCACCGTGAACGGCGGCACGAAGGGCACCAGGACGACGACGCCCAGCGCCGCCGCGAAAGAGCGCCGCACCAGGTGGGGGCGGCCGCGCATGGCGCCGACGGCCGCGCCGCCCACCAGTGACCCCAGCGCCCACACCGAGGCGAGCACCATCACGTAGTGGGGGGCCTCCAACTCGTTGGACCAGGCCACGATGACCATGTCCACCCCCATGATCCCGCTGACCATCAGCATGCACATCACCAGCAGCACCACCAGTGCGGGACGGCGCAGCAGGCTGCGCCGCCTGCCCGGTCCGCCGCCGGCCGCGGGTTCGGCCGGGGCCGGGCCCGTCACGCCAGCGCGGCGCAGTGCCAGCGCGAACCCCACCGCTCCCAGCAGACCCAGCAAGGACAGCATCACCAGTGCCCAGCGGGAGCCGGCGAAGGCCACCACGCCGGCGGTGAGGATCGGCGAGAACACGAACAGCAGCTCCTGCGTGGTGGCCTCGGCCGCGTAGATCGCCTGCCGCTCGGGTCCGTGCGTCAGTCGGGGCCACAGGGCCCGCACGACCTGGTTCGCCGGGGTGCCGAACAGGCCGGTGCCCAGGGCCAGCGGCAGGGACAGCCACCACAGCGATCCCGGCAGCCACGCCAATACCAGCAACCCCGCAGTGAACACCACGCCGCACACCAGCACCAGTGTGTCGGTGCCTCCGCGGTCGGCCATCCGTCCGCGCAGCGGCCCCACCAGCGCCATGCCCAGTGTGAACGCGCCCGCGACCAACCCCGCCAGCGAGTACGAGCCGGTCCAGTCCTCCACCAGGAAGGTGACGGCGATCATCAGCCCCGGAGTGTAGAAGCGTGCGATCAGGGACCACACCAGGAGGGACAGCACATGGGGCACGGCGAAGAGCCGGCGGTAGTTGGAGAGCACATCAAAGATTATGCGCAAAGAGAGGACAAACGGCGACAGGATTTACACTCTGACCAGCGTTTCTGCCTCCGTGTCGCACCGTGTCGCACTCCTGCTGCGGCAGACGCTCCCGGAGGTTCCCGGGTTCGCGGCCCCACGCCGGTCCGTCCTCCGGTGTACGGAGCACCTGTTGGGGCATGATCGGATCCTGTGAGGGACGTTCAGCTGGACCGCGTGGCCGAGCAGTACGGAGTCGCGACGAGCTACGAGGACTGGCGGGGGCGCAGGGTCCCCGTCGGCCCCGACACCATCCGCCATGTCCTGGCCGCCCTGGGCGCGGACCCCGACGCGCCGCCGCCGGCGGCCCGCCTGCTCCCGCCCGCGGTGGTCACACGGGAGGGCAAGGCCCCCGGCCTGGTGCTTCCCGAGGGCGCGCACGCCACCGTGGAGGCCTCCGACGGCTCCCTGTCGGCCCTGGGGCCCGATCTGCCCCTCGGCGTGCACACCCTGCGCGTCACCGCGGGCGGTGCCGAGCACACCGCGCCCCTGCTCGTGGTCCCCGACCGGATCGAGCCCTCGGCCCTGCGCGGCGACAGACGACTGTGGGGGGTGATGGCCCAGCTCTACAGTGTCCGCTCACGCGCTTCCTGGGGCACCGGTGACCTGCGCGACCTCTCCGAACTCGTCGACTGGTGCGCCCGCGACCTCGGTGCCGACTTCACCCTGATCAACCCCGTGCACGCCACCGAGCCCGTGCCCCCGTTGCACGCCTCGCCCTATCTGCCCGTCAGCCGCCGCTTCGCCAGCCCCCTCTACATCCGCGTCGAGGACATCCCCGAGTACACCCGGCTCGACCCCGCCCAGCGCGAGGGCATCCAGCGGCTGGCCCGCCCCCTGCGCGAACGCGGGCGCACCGCCGACCTGCTCGACCGCGACGCCGTGTGGGCGGCCAAGCGCGCGGCCCTGGAGATCCTGTTCCGGGTGCCGAGGCCTCCCGGCCGCGAGGCCGCCCTGCACGCCTACCTCGAACGCCAGGGGCAGCCCCTGGTCGAGTTCGCCACCTGGTCGGCGCTGGCCGAGGAGTACGGCACCGACTACCGGACCTGGCCCGCCCGTCTGCGCGACGTCGGCGCGGACGCCGTCGGCAGGGAGGCGCTGCGCCGGTGGCCGGAGGTGGAGTTCCACCGCTGGATCCAGTGGATCCTGGACGAACAGCTCGCCCAGGCGCAGGCCACCGCCGAGGCGGGCGGCATGGGTGTGGGCGTCGTGCACGACCTCGCGATCGGCGTCCAGGCCGGCGGCGCGGACGCGTGGATGTTCGGTGACGCCCTGGTGCAGGGTCTGCACGTGGGCGCACCCCCCGACGAGTTCAACCGGAAGGGGCAGGACTGGGGCCAGCCGCCCTGGCACCCGCACCGCCTGGCCGAACTCGGCTACGGCCCGCTGCGCCAGGTCTTCGGACAGGCGATGCGGCACGCCGGAGGAGTGCGGGTCGACCACGTCATGGGACTGTTCCGGCTGTGGTGCGTGCCCGAGGGCGCCCCGCCCGACCAGGGCACCTACCTCAGGTTCGACCACGAGGGAACGGTGGGCACGCTCGCCCTGGCCGCCCACCGGGCCGACGCCGTGGTCGTCGGCGAGGACCTGGGCACGGTGGAGCCGTGGGTGCGCGACCACCTCTCCGACCGCGGCCTGCTGGGCACCTCGGTGCTGTGGTTCGAGCAGGAGCGCGACGGCACGCCCCGCGCCCCGGATCGGTGGCGCTCCGACTGCCTGGCCACCGTGGCCACCCACGACCTGCCGCCGGTCGCCTCCCTCCTGTCCACCGAGCACGTCGAGCTGCGCGACCGCCTCGGACTGCTGGGTCGCCCGGTGGACGAGGAGAGGGCCGAGGCCGAGGCCAGGGTGGCGAACTGGTGCCGCCTCCTGACCGAGCTGGGCCTGCTGGACGAGGAGGTGGACCCGGTGGCCGACCCGGCCGCCGTGGTGGCCGCCCTGCACGCCTACCTGGGGCGGACCCCCGCCCGGATGATCGGCGTGGCACTCACCGACGTGGTGGGGGAGAGGCGCATGCAGAACCAGCCGGGGACCGGAACCGAGTACCCCAACTGGCGCATTCCGCTCACCAACGGCGAGGGCGAGCCCGTTCTCGTGGACGAGCTGTTCGCCGACCCGCGCATGGTGGCGCGCGTACGCCGCACCCTGGGGTCCGTCGGGGAGGGCGGCGGTCGCACCCTGTGAACCGGGGGGAGGACCGCATGCA
Organism: Nocardiopsis algeriensis; assembly: GCF_014203695.1. Classification (GTDB taxonomy): domain Bacteria; phylum Actinomycetota; class Actinomycetes; order Streptosporangiales; family Streptosporangiaceae; genus Nocardiopsis; species Nocardiopsis algeriensis. Next base: position 60,202 of record NZ_JACHJO010000003.1, read on the forward strand.
CGGGCGCGGCCCCGGAGAGGACTCCGGGGCCGCGCCCGCGCGTCGGGGGGACTACCTCTGGCCCGCCGCGATGTCGGTGGCGCGGGCGCGCAGCGCGCGCTGCACACCGGCCCGGCCCTCGATCAGAAGGCGGCGCAGCGCCGGGGCCGGCGACTCCTCGGCAAGGTAGGCGTCGGTGCGCCGGAGCGTCTCCTCCTCCACCAGACCGTTCGGGTACATGAACTCGGCGAAGGTCTGGGCGAACTCGCCGGTCCACTTCTCCCAGGCCGGGGCCAGCTGGGCGAAGTACTTCTCCGTGTAGGGCCGGTACAGCTCGGCCTGGCCCGGCTCGGTGAAGCCCAGGAGCACGGCACGGAACTCGGCGTTGGCCAGTTCCTCGCCGACGATGCGCTCCCACGCCGCGGCCTTGGCCTCGGCGGTCGGGATCGCGGCGCGGGCACCGGCGGCGTGCCGCTGCCCGGCGGCCGTCGGGTCGGCCTCCAGCTCGGCGGCGATCTCGGCCTCGCCCGCCTTGCCGGCCGCCACCAGGCGGCGCAGAAGCGTCCAGCGCAGCTCGGTGTCCACGACCAGGCCGTCCACCGTGATCGCGCCGTCCAGGAGGCCCTGGACCAGGGACAGGTGGGCATCGCCGTGGGCGGCGGACGCCAGCGCGTTGGCGTAGGCCAGCTGCAGGTCGCTGCCCGGCTCGGCCGAGGTGAGCAGCTCGCGCAGCCGCTCGGCGAGCTGGTCGAACCCGAACGGCCGCCACGCGGGGTCGGCGTAGTTGTGCAGGGCCGACACCGCCTGGCGCAGCAGGGTCTGGGCGACCATCACGTCGCTGACACCGCTGATACCGGAGACCACCAGGGCGACGTAGTCGCGGGCGGCCATCTCACCGTCGCGCGTCATGTCCCAGGCGGCGCTGAAAGCCAGCGCGCGCGGCAGCGACTCGCGGATCTCGCCGACGGACTCCACGATGGTGCGCAGGGAGCGCTCGTCCAGGCGGATCTTGGTGAAGGTCAGGTCGTCGTCGTTGATCAGCACCAGGTCGGGACGGGCCTCGCCCACCAGCTCCGGCACCTCGGTGCGGGCGCCGCTGACGTCCAGCTCCACCCTGCGGCGGCGCACGATGCCCTTGTCGGTGCGGTCGTACAGACCCACCGCCAGGCGGTGCGAGCGCAGTGTCGGGTGCTCGGCCTCGGCCTCCTGCAGCACCGCGAAGGACGTGAAGGTGCCGTCGGCGGCGACCTCGAAGTCCGGGCGCATGGTGTTGACGCCCGTGGTCTCCAGCCACTGGCGCGACCACTCGGCCAGGTCGCGCCCGGAAGCCGCCTCCAGGTGCTTGAGCAGGTCCTTGAGCTCGGTGTTGCCGTAGGCGAACTCCTCGAAGTAGGCGCGCACGCCCGCGAAGAACGCGTCCACGCCCACGTACGCCGCCAGCTGCTTGAGCACCGAGGCGCCCTTGGCGTAGGTGATGCCGTCGAAGTTGACCTCGACCGCCTGGATGTCGACCATGTCGGCGGCGATCGGGTGGGTGGAGGGCAGCTGGTCCTGGCGCACCGCCCACGCCTTCTCCACGTTGGCGAACGTGGTCCAGGCGTCGGTCCACCTGGTGGCGTTGGCCTGGCAGTACACGCTGGCGTAGGTCGCGAACGACTCGTTCAGCCACAGGTCGTCCCACCAGCGCATGGTGACCAGGTCGCCGAACCACATGTGCGCCATCTCGTGCAGGAGCGTCTCGGCGCGGCGCTCGTAGCGGGCGTCGGTGACGCGCGAGCGGAAGACGTAGTCCTCCAGGAACGTGACCGCGCCCGCGTTCTCCATGGCGCCCGCGTTGAACTCGGGCACGAACAGCTGGTCGTACTTGCCGAACTGGTAGCGCACCCCGAACAGCCGGTGGAAGAAGTCGAAACCCTGCTTGGTGACCTCGAACAGGGCGTCGGAGTCCAGGTGCTCGGCGAGCGAGGCCCGGCAGTACAGTCCCAGCGGAATGCCGTCGTGCTCGTCGCGGACCACGTGGTAGGGGCCGGCGATCAGCGCGGTGATGTAGGTGGACATCCGCTTCGTGGCCGGGAAGTGCCAGCGCACCCGGCCCTCGCCTGCGGCCTCGCGCTCGACGTCGGGAGCGCTGTTGGAGACGACCTCCCACGAGGGCGGTGCGAACACCGTCAGCTCGAAGGTCGCCTTGAGGTCGGGCTGGTCGAAGCACGTGAACATGCGGTGCGCGTCGGCGGTCTCGAACTGGCTGTACAGGTACACCGCGTCGTCCACCGGGTCGACGAACCGGTGCAGACCCTCGCCCGTGCGCATGTACGCGGCGTCGGCCACCACGGTCAGCTCGTTCTCCGCCGCCACCTCCGGCAGCACCAGGCGTTCGCCGTCGAACAGCTCGGCCGGGTCCAGCTCCGCGCCGTTGAGGGTCGCCGACAGCACCCGGGGGGCGGCCAGCTCGACGAACGTGCGGGCGCCCGGCTCCGAGCTGGAGAAGCGGACCACGGTGGTGGACCGGAAGGTCTCGTCCCCGGTGGTGAGATCCAGCTCCACGCGGTAGGAGTCGACATCGAGGATGCGCGCCCGCTCCCGTGCCTCGTCCCGGGTCAGGTTCCCTGCCACGCCACGCTCCCTCCACGGCCGCCGTCGTCGCCGGCCGGATCGTCGCCGGCCCGGCGACTCCGGGCCAGAGCGGTCGTGCCCTCTGGTCAGGGGTGTCGTCGGAGCCGGAGGTAAATGGGTCTTCACTCGGCTCCGATCCTGCCACGCCCGGGGACGGAATGCGCAACCGGAAAAGCGGGTTGCCACGAACAGTGCCCCCAGGGCAGCGGTATGACTCACCGAGGAGTACAGATGACACAGACCGCCGAAGCGACCGGCGAGCAGGAGAACGTCACCGCGGACATGTGGTTCGACCCGGCGTGCCCGTGGGCGTGGATGACCTCGCGTTGGCTGCTGGAGGTGGAGAAGGTGCGCCCGGTGCGGGTGCGCTGGCACGTGATGAGCCTGGCCGTGCTCAACGAGGGCCGCGACCTGCCCCAGGAGTACCGGGACTTCCTGGTGCACGCGTGGGCCGCGGTGCGCGTGTGCATCGCCGCCGAGCAGCGCTTCGGAAACGAGGTCCTGGCCGGCCTCTACACCGCTCTGGGCACCCGCTTCCACAACAGCGGTGAGCCCCAGACGGAGGAGACGATCCGCGCCGCCCTGGCCGACGCCGGGCTGCCCGAGGACCTGATCGAGGCCGCAGGCTCCACGCAGTACGACGAGGCTCTGCGCGCCTCCCACGGCGAGGCGATGAAGCTGGTCGGGGAGGACGTGGGCACCCCCGTCATCCAGGTCGAGGACGTCGCCTTCTTCGGGCCGGTCGTCTCCCCGATCCCGCGCGGCGAGGAGGCCGGGAAGCTGTGGGACGGCGTACGCCTGGTCGCCGGAACCGACGGTTTCTTCGAGCTCAAGCGCACCCGCACGCGCGGTCCGGTCTTCGACTGACCGGGAGGCGGGGCGGCGCTCGCCGCCCCGCCGGCCGGGAAACGGCGGGAGGGGTCGGCCGGGCACGGCACACTGGAGTCGTGGAAGAGGCGGCGGGGACGTCCCGCCGAGACGCAGAGAGGACGGCAGCCGTGTGGGGACCCGACGACGAGCGCAGGGTCGACTTCCTCGACGATCTGGAGATCCTTCCCGACACCACCGGTGACGAGCGCGCCCTGGGATGGGGCGACGACCCCGACGACGACTCCACGGCCCGCCTGCTCGACGAGCGCCCGCCCCACTGGGACTGACGGCGGGCGGCCCCGCGCCGTCGGCGGATCCACCGGCAGGGCCTGCCGCCCCTGGTCAAACCGAATCCCGTTCTGCGACAGTGGGGCCATGAGATCCCTTTACATCGACGGCGCCTGGCGCGACTCCGCCTCCGACGAGGCCCTGGACGTGATCGATCCGGCGACCGAGCAGGTCATCGACACCGTGCCGGCCGGATCGCCCGAGGACGTGGACGCCGCGGTGGAGGCCGCGGCCGCCGCCTTCGCGGCGTGGGCGGGGCTCACACCGGGGCAGCGCGTCACCCACCTGTCCAAGGCCCACGAGCTGTTCTCCGCTCGGCTGGAGGAGATCGCCGGGATCCTCACCCGGGACATGGGAGCCCCCGCGGTGTTCTCCCGCAAGGTCCAGGCCGGTCTGCCCGCCCTCATGTTCAAGACCTACATCGACCTCGTCGAGGAGTCCGGGGAAGAGCTCTTCGGCGGCACCCGGCTCGGCAACTCGCTCGTCGTCCGCGAGCCCATCGGTGTGGTCGGCGCCATCACCCCCTGGAACTACCCGCTGCACCAGATCGTGCTCAAGGTCGTCCCGGCCCTGCTCGCGGGGAACACCGTCGTCCTCAAGCCGAGCGAGGTCGCCCCGCTGAGCGCCTACGCGCTCGCCGAGGTGTTCCACGAGGCGGGACTGCCCCCGGGCGTGTTCAACCTCGTGTCGGGCACGGGCCCGGTCGTCGGCGAGGCCCTTGCGGCCCACCCCCGTGTGGACATGGTGTCCTTCACCGGTTCCACCCGCGCCGGGGTCCGGGTCAGCCAGGTCGCCGCCGAGACCGTCAAGAAGGTCGCCCTGGAACTGGGCGGCAAGTCGCCCAACGTGATCCTGCCCGGTGCGGACCTGGTCCAGGCGGTCAAGCGCGGTGTCGCCGACGTCATGCGCAACACCGGGCAGAGCTGCAACGCCCTCACCCGGATGCTGGTCCACCGCGACTCCTACGAGGAGGCCGTCGCCCTGGCGGCGCAGGCCGCCGCCAAGTACGCGCCGGGGGACCCGGCCGACGAGACCACCCGCATGGGCCCCCTCGTCTCGGCCGCGCAGCTGGAGCGGGTGCGCTCCTACATCGGGCTCGGCGTCGAGGAGGGGGCCCGCCTGGTCGCCGGCGGGGCGGAGCCGGTCGAGGGCCGGGACCGCGGCTACTACGTCGCCCCCACGGTCTTCGCCGATGTCCGCAACGACATGCGCATCGCCCAGGAGGAGATCTTCGGTCCGGTGCTGGTCCTCATCCCCTACGGCACCGAGGACGAGGCGGTCGCCATCGCCAACGACACGGTGTACGGCCTCAACGCCGCCGTCTGGGCCGGTGACGCCGAGCAGGGCCTGGCCGTCGCCCGGCGCCTGCGGGCCGGGCAGATCGAGCTCAACGGCGGCGCGTACAACCCCCGCGCGCCCTTCGGCGGCTACAAGCGCTCCGGCAACGGCCGAGAGGCCGGCCTCCCGGGCCTGGAGGAGTTCTGCGAGGTCAAGTCCGTCCAGCTCTGAGGTCCGGTGCCGTGGGGCCCGCCCGGCGCGCTGTGTGCGGACTCACGCCTCCCGAGCGCTTCCTTCCGGAATCGGACCCGGTGGGAAGCGCGTTGTGGGGTGTGGAAAAATTCTGTTCGGTTATCCCCTGGACCCAGCCAATAGAGGTGTGAGTTGAGCAGCAAGCCCGCGGTCTCCAAGGCAGGCCCCATCGGCAAGGACATCAAGATCATCCTGGTGGTCAACCTGATCTCGATCCTGTCCCTGGTCCTCTTCGCCGCCATCGGCCTGAGCGTGGCCGCCGCGGTCTGACGGGAGCCGCAGAGAACGTACCGGCGCCCCGCACGCGCCTCCGGCGCGGGCGGGGCGCCGTGCCCTTTCCCCCGCACGACCTGCCAGACTGGACACGTGCGTGTTTACCTTGGATCAGATCATGCGGGCTACGAGCTCAAAGAACACCTCGTCTCCTGGCTGAAGGAGCACGGGCACGACGTCGTCGATGCCGGGCCCAACGTCTACGACGCCGTCGACGACTACCCGCCCTTCGTCCTGAGGGCCGCGGAGGGCACGGCCTCCGACGCGGGCTCCCTGGGCATCGTCATCGGAGGTTCGGGCAACGGCGAGCAGATCGCCGCCAACAAGGTCAAGGGCGTCCGTGCGGCCCTGGCCTGGAGCGAGGAGACCGCCCGGCTGGCACGCGAGCACAACGACGCCAACGTGCTCAGCATCGGCGGTCGGATGCACACCCTCGAGGAGGCCACCCGCTTCGTGGAGGTCTTCCTCTCCACCCCGTACAGCGAGGAGGAGCGGCACACCCGCCGCATCGCCATGCTGACGGAGTACGAGAACACCGGCGAGCTGCCGCCCCTCCCCTAGGACCCGACCCGCGCCCCCGCGCCCGCGTCGCGCGGGGGCCCTTCCCCCTCCCGACCCCGCCGGGCCCCGCGCGCCTTCCCGGTCGCCCGGTTTTGGCTGAACCCAAACCTGCGGTTATGGGGAGCAACCCCGTAGGTTGCACGTGCCAGTACCACATCCCCCGCGCTACAGTTCGTGAACAGCGGCTGGTGTGCACCATCCGCCGCGCGGCGGTGCCCGAGACGGCGTCATCCGCCAACCACGACCGGGGCGTGGCCCCACACACCCGCCCCCAGCCGACCGGAGCGTCCGGAGCCGAGGACGCGGCCGAGCCGCTCGGCCGTGCCGACGCCGCCACGCGGCCCTCCGAGCCGACCGATTTTCCGACGCCCGCGGGTGAGCGGGTCGTGCCTATCCAGAGGTCCTATGAAGCCCACACCGACCGCCAAGACCACCCGGCTGCTGCGCTCCTCCGCGCAGCGGTTCCTCTCGGTGCTCCAGCGCAAGGTGCTGTTTCGCTACAGGCTCGTCCTCATCACCCTCGTCACGATCGCCGTCGGCATCGGGGTCGGCGCCGTCTGGGGACCCACCGGATGGTTCCCGCCCAGCTCCACCATCCTCACGGTCCTGGCCGGCGGCCTGCTCCTCAAGCGCAAGAGCCTGGCCTTCCTGCTCGCCGTCGTCGCCGCGGTCCTGGTCTTCGTCGGCTACATGCTCGACTTCGGCCAGGTCGGTCCCGGCCTGCTCGTCACCATCGGCGTGACGGCCGTCCTGTCCTACCTGCTGTCGGGCGTGCGCGAGCGCCTCGGCGTGCAGGGGCTCAGCGGCGAGATGATGCTCCTGGACCTGCGCGACCGGCTCCGCCAGCAGGGCAGGCTTCCCCGGCTCCCCGACGGATGGGGCCGCACCGCGGTCCTGCGCCAGGCGGGCGGCTCCTCCTTCGGCGGCGACTTCGTCGTCTCCCACTGCGACGGCGAGCGGCTCGACGTCGCCGTCGTCGACGTCTCGGGCAAGGGCGTGGACGCCGGCACCCGGGCGCTGCTGCTCTCGGGCGCCTTCAGCGGTCTCATCGGGGCCGTGCCCGCCCGGGACTTCCTCGCCCACTGCAACGACTACCTCATGCGCAACAGCAGCGGTGAGGGATTCGTCACTGCCGTCCATGTGAGCGTGGACCTCGGCAGCGGCGCGTACGAGATCGCCTCCGCCGGCCACCCGCCCGCTCTGCACTACGACCGGGGCAAGGGCGAGTGGAGCACCACCGAGGCCAAAGGCGTGGTCCTCGGCGTCATCCCCGAGATGACCTACACCTCCGTCAGCGGCAGGATCCGGCCAGGTGACGCCATCATGCTGTGCACCGACGGGCTCATCGAGACCCCCGGAGAGGACCTCGACGCCGGGATCGACCGCCTGCTCGGCGCCGCCGAGGCCCTCGTCCACCGAGGCTTCGCCACAGGCGCCGGAGAGATCGTGGACACCCTCAGCAAGGACAAGAACGACGACTGCGCGCTGGTCGTCCTCTGGCGGGACTGACATCCCGCCGGGGTGCCGCAGCGCCCGCCGGCGACCCGCGGCCGGTAGGGTCGTTGTGCTCCCCGTCCCGCGTACGGCCGTCCGCCCGTACACGTTCCCGGACAACCCGTGCGCGCCCTTCTCCCCACCTCCGGCGCAGGCCCCGCACGGCCCACCACACCAGTGACGGCGGGACCCGGAGCGGGGCCCCGTGCCCACCCCGCCGAGTACCGCCCTCCGCTTCGCGAACGGGCGGCGCCCGGCCGAAATCCGGTGTCGCCCGCGGGTGCGCCCCGCCGGGCAGAGGAGACGCGAGGGGGTGCTTCGCATGTCAGAAGGCGAGCGCGCTGAAGAACTCATCGATCTGGTCCACAGGAACGACCTGACCGGTATCCGGCTCTGGTTGGCCGAGCACAGGCCCTACGAGATCGCCGACGAACTGGTCCGCATGACGAGCACCGAGGCGATCGTTCCCTTCCGGCTCCTGGACAAGGACCGGGAACTGGAGGTCTTCGAGGAACTCGACCCCGGCCAGCAGCAGGCCGTCCTGCTCGGCTTGCGGGACACCGCCTTCCACGAGCTCCTCGAGGAGATGGAACCCGACGACCGGGCCCGGCTCATCGGCGAGGCCCCCGCCAAGATCGCCACGCGGGCCCTGGCCGGGCTCAGCCCCGCCGAGCGGCGGATGACCGCCGAACTGCTGGGATATCCCGAGGACTCCGTCGGCCGGTACATGACCCCCGAGACGGTCGTCCTGCACCGCGACCTCACGGTCGGCCGTGCCCTGGAGGTCGTGCGGGCCAAGGGCGCCGAGGCCGAGAGCATCTACACCCTTCCCGTGGTCAGCGACGGCCGCCGCCTCGTCGGCACCGTCGCCCTGAGCGACCTCGTCGTCAACGACGACAGCCGCCTGCTCAAGGACATCGTCGACCTGTTCGCCCCCAGGGTGAAGGCCTACGAGCCCGTCGAGGACGCCGCCCGCCTCATGCAGGAGGCCAACCTCGTCTCCCTGCCGGTCGTGGACTCCGAGGACCGCTTCGTCGGTCTGCTGACCTTCGACGACGCCCTGGAGGTCATCGAGGCCGCCGACACCGAGGACATGGCCCGCCAGTCCGGCGCCGCCCCCGTCGGCGGCCACTACGCGTCCGTCGGTGTCCTGCGCCTGGTCGGTGCCCGGGTGGTGTGGCTGATGCTGCTCATCGTGGCCTCCACACTCACCGTCAACGTCATGCAGGCCTTCGAGTCCGCGCTGGACGCCGTGACCGCCCTGGCGCTGTTCGTCCCGATGCTCATCGGCACGGGCGGCAACGTCGGTGCCCAGTCGGCCACCGCGATCGTGCGCGCGCTCGCCGTCGGCGAGGTGCGCCTGCGCGACCTGCCCCGGGTGATCTGGAAGGAGGCCCGGGTCGGCCTGCTCCTCGGTGTGCTGCTGGCCGCGCTGGCGATGGTCATCGGGACACTGCTGGTCGGAGTCGACGTCGCCCTGGTGGTGGGGCTCTCCGTGATCGCCGTGTGCGTGTGGGCGGCGGTCATCGGCTCGTCGATGCCCCTGCTCGCCCGCAGGGTCGGTGTGGACCCCGCAGTGGTCTCCTCCCCCATGGTGGCCACCCTGGTGGACGCCACCGGCCTGCTCATCTACTTCTCCATCGCCTCGCTCGTCCTGGGGATCTGACCGCACGGGACCGCCTTCCGGGGCATGGACCCGGAAGGGACGGGGTATCGCGCCAGTGGAGACAGGGCAGCGCCGTACGAGGGGGAGCCATGGCCGGTGCCGGAGACATGTTCGACCGCCTGAAGAAGGCGGCCCGGGACAACCCCGAGAAGGCCGAGAAGTTCGTCGACCAGGCCGCCGAGAGGGCCAAGAAGGCCACGGGCGGAAAGTACGACGAGCACATCGACAAGGGAAGCGACAGCGCGACGGACTACCTGCGCAGGCAGTCCGGCCGCAACGAGAGCGGGTCCGGCGAGGAGGGACCGCGGTAGGAGGTGCACCGGGGGCGGGGGCGGGCGTCACAATGGAGCATGCCCGCCTCCGCCCCGCGCACCTCGCCCTCCCGCACGGCCGTCGTCCTCGCCCGCGTCCGCGTCCCCCTCGTGTGGATCGCGGGCCTGGTTCTCCTCGCCGGATACGCGGGGGTCCCCTGGTGGATCGGCTGGACCCTGCTGGCCGCCGCCCTGGCCGTGTACCTGCGCCTGGGCACGCCGCGGTGCGAGCCGCGGATCCTGCGGCCTCCCGTGCGGGGCCGCTGGATGGCGCTCACCAGCCCGGTGGACGCCGTACCCAGCCAGGGCATGCACGCCTACGGGCAGACCTACGCCCTCGGTCTGGTCGCCGAACCGGCCGACGGATCGCGCCCCGACATCGGCTGGCGGCCCCTGAGCCGTCCCCCCGAGGACTTCCCGGCCTTCGGGCAACCCGTGTACGCGCCCGCCGACGGGACGGTGGTGGCCGTGCACGACCGCCGCAGGGACCACCGCAGCCGCAACTCCTGGCCGTGGCTGTTCGGAACGGTCCTGGAGAACGCCCTTCGGGAACTGCTCGGCCCCGCCGGGCTGCTCGGCAACCACGTGGTGATCGACATCGGCGGCGCGTATCTGCTCCTGGGCCACCTCCAGCGGGGTTCTCTGCTGGTCCGCCCGGGGGAACGCGTCCGCGCGGGCCGGCCGATCGCCCGGTGCGGCAGCTCGGGCGCGTGCCTCGAACCGCAGGTGCGGGTGCAGCTGATGGACCATCGGCACCCGCTCGTGGCCGCGGGGCTCCCCATGCTGTGGGCCGAGGGGTGGGACGGCTCGGGCCGCGCCCCGGGCCTTCCCGAGACCTGGCGGCCCTTCACCGCAGGTGAGGAGGCCGGCATCGGCCGGGACGCCGGCGGGAGAGACTAGGCCGTTCTTCGGATCGTCTCGGCCGTTCGCCGGGGGATCGGCTCCGCCGACAGGGCGAGAGCATCCGAGAACACGACCTAGCCTGGGCCGGGAAGGAGCGACAGATCTCGGGAGGCCGACGTGGGCGGAGCGGACGCAGGCCCCTGCCGGCTGACGGTCTGCCGCGGCTGCTGCTGCGGTACGAGGAAGAAGGTCCCCGGTGTCGACCACAAGGCCCAGCTCGCCCGGCTGAGCGCCGTCGAGGACCACCTCGGCCGCTCGGTCCCGGTCCGGACCAGCAAGTGCCTGGGCATCTGCTTCCAGGCCGACGTCGTGGTCGTCCAGCCCTCCCGGGAGGGCCGTGCCGCGGGCGGGCGCCCGGTGTGGCTCGGCCGGATCACGGAGGACGAGCACCTCGAGGCCGTCGACGACTGGATCTCCGCGGGCGGCCCCGGCCTGGCCCCCCTGCCCGAGGCCCTGGCCGACCACGTCACCTCCAAGGACGCCAAGAAGCCGAAGAAGCCCAAGAAGCCGAAGAAGCTCAAGAAGCCGAAAAAGCTCGAGAAGCTCGAGAAGGACAAGAAGCGGAAGAAGTCCGAGAAGCCCCGGGGGCCGGGGAAGTCCAAGAAGGACAAGAAGTCCAACAGGGACGAGAAGTCCAAGAAGGACAAGAAGTCCAAGAAGGACAAGAAGTCCAAGAAGGACAGGAAGTCCGGGAGGAAGGGCGGCGGCAAGGGATAGCCGCCGCCCATCGGTCTCAGCGCCCCTGCGGGGCGAACTGCGTGCGGTACAGGGCCGTGTAGAGCCCGCCCTGGCCGAGCAGCTCCTCGTGTGTTCCGCGCTCCAGGATCCGGCCGTCCTCCAGCACCAGGATCTGGTCCGCCTCGCGGACGGTGGCCAGGCGGTGCGCGATGACCAGGGACGTGCGCCCGGCCAGGGCCGCCGCCAGCGCCTCCTGCACCGCGGCCTCGGACTCCGAGTCCAGGTGCGCCGTGGCCTCGTCCAGTACCACCACGGACGGCGCGCGCAGCAGCAGGCGGGCGATCGCCAGGCGCTGCTTCTCACCGCCCGAGAGCCGGTACCCGCGGTCGCCCACCATTGTGTCCAGGCCGTCGGGGAGCTGCTCCAGCAGCGGCCCCAGGCGTGCCATCCGCAGCGCCTCCTCCATCTCCTCGTCGGTCGCCTCGGGCCGCGCGTAGCGCAGGTTGGCGCCCACGGTGTCGTGGAACAGCTGGGTGTCCTGGGTGACCACGCCCACGGTCTCGCGCAGCGAGTCCATGGAGACCTCGCGCAGGTCCAGCCCGCCGATGGACACCGAGCCCCCGGTCGGGTCGTACAGGCGCGACACCAGATGGGTCAGTGTCGTCTTCCCCGCGCCCGAGGGCCCCACCAGGGCCACCATCGTCCCGGGCTCGGCGCGGAAGGACACCTCGCTCAGTACCTGGGTGTCACCGCCGGACTGCGCCTGCGGAGCCGCCTCCAGCGACGCCACCGACACCTCCTCGGCACCGGGGTAGCGGAACGACACCCCGTCGAACTCCACGCTCAGAGGACCCTCGGGCAGCGGACGGGCATCCGGGGCCTCCTTGATCCGCGGCTCCACGTCCAGGACCTCGAAGACGCGGTCGAACGAGACCAGCGCGGTCATGATCTCCACGTGCACGTTCGACAGACTGGTCACGGGGCCGTACAGGCGTGCCATCAGCGTGGCCAGCGCCACCAGGGTGCCCACCTCGAAGGCGCCGCCGATCGAGAGCAGTCCGCCGATGCCGTACACCATCGCCGTGGCCAGTGCCGTGAGCGTGCCCAGCATGCTGAACAGCAGCGCGCCGAACACCGCCTGGCGCACGCCCAGGTCGCGGACCCGGCCCGCCCGCCGGGAGAAACCCGCGGTCTCCTCCTCGGGGCGCCCGTAGAGCTTGACGAGCATGGCGCCGCCGACGTTGAAGCGCTCGGTCATCAGCGAGCTCATGTCGGCGTTGGTGTCCATCGCGTCCCGCGAGATGCCGGCCAGCTTGCGCCCGATGAGCTTGGCCGGGACGAGGAAGAGCGGAACCAGGAACAGTGCCACCAGGGTCACCTGCCACGACAGGGCGAGCATGGTGACGAGCACGGCGGTGGCGCTGATGAGGTTGGACACCACCGACTGGAGCACGGAGGTGATCGCCCGCTGCGCCCCCACCACGTCGGTGTTCAGGCGGCTCACCAGGGAACCGGTCTGGGTGCGGGTGAAGAACGCCATCGGCATCCGCTGCACGTGGGTGAACACCTGTGTGCGCAGAAGGTAGATGACCCCCTCGCCGATCCGGGCCGACAGCCACCGGCTGAGCAGGTTGAGCCCGCCCTCCAGGAGGGCCAGGGCGCCGGCGGCCAGGGCCAGGGCGACCACGAGCCGCGAGTCGCCCGGGATGATGCCGTGGTCGATGACGGCCTTGAGCAGCAGGGGGTTGGCGACCACGATCGCGGCACCCACCGAGGTGGTCAGGAGGAAGTACACGATCAGCCGCCGGTGCGGCTTCGCGTAGGAGGCGACCCTGCGGGTGATCCCGGGCGGAAGCTTCTGTCCCCGGGCGCTTCCGTCGTTGACCAGGGCCCTGTAGGAGGGCCTTCCGGACATCATGGCCATGGGCGGTATCGTTCTCGTCTCACTTCGGGGGCGGCCTCTAGAGGGAGTGCGCGAGGCGGCCCAGGGCTGCGGTGGTGGAGCGCCCGGGGGTGAAGGGCATCTCCCAGGACTGCGCGCCGAGGGCGTCGGCGCCGCGGATCTTGGCCCGGGTGTAGCGGTCGCCGGCCGTGTAGGCCAGGGCCGCGGGTGCCAGGGGGCGCAGGAGCTCGGCATAGGCGGACCAGTCGGCCACCTCGGGCGGGCCCTCGATGACGAAGGCGCCGGCGACGCACGCCAGGGCGGCGACGGTCTCGGCGCGCTCCTCCGCGGGGTTGACCGGCCGTCCGGGTCCCTTCCAGGAGCGCACGCGCTCGTCGGACTCGATGCCGACGGCGACGGGGAGGCCGCGGGCGGCGATGGCCCGGAGAAAGCGGACGTGGCCCACGTGGAGTACGTCGAACACCCCGGTGACGACGGCCGGCCTCGTCAGCCCCTCGGGCTGCTCGAACCAGCGCGCGCTCAGGGAAGTACCCGGCTCAGTCATCCATCCACCCGCCTCGTCGAGGGCGCCCGCTCCGGGTCCGCGACGACGGGCCCGCCCCGAAGGGTCAACGTACCCACGCGCCAGGGGTATTCCGAGCTCCGGCAGGCGGCCCCCGACCGCCGGCCGCCTGTGTGAGGACGCTCTCCCCGGGGCGGACACGAAAAGGCGGCGGGCCGGTGCCTCAGGCACCGGCCCGCCGCCGTCAGGAGCGGGCGACGAGAATCGAACTCGCATGACCAGCTTGGAAGGCTGGGGTTCTACCATTGAACTACGCCCGCGTGGCATCGGAGCCCTTGAGTTTCCTCTAGACTCGTGGAGCCGACGGAGACAAGAGTACAGTCTCCAGGGCGTTGGTCGCACACTTCCCCCCGGAAGCGTACGATCCGCGTGTCCGGCGCAGTGCCGGGACCGGTCCCGACAAGGCACCGGGCCACGGGGTGTGGCGCAGCTTGGTTAGCGCGCATGCTTTGGGAGCATGAGGCCGCGGGTTCGAATCCCGCCACCCCGACGAAACCAACCGTTGCGGCGGCCAGTGGCCGCGCGCGATGGCCCCCTGTGTATCTGCCCTAGACTTGGTGCGATCAGCAGGAAACTGTAAGTCCCAGCCCGTCGCAGGGCACCTCGGAAGCAGTGGTCGCCAGGCCGTGCCGGGGTGCGCTCGTGCATTCGCCGTTGTGTGGTGCGCCTGCGGGCCGACGCGGACACCAGCCGGCAAACCTAGGAGTACCGCCCCGTGAAGACCGTTGTCGAGGAGCTGAGCCCCACCCGGGTCAAGCTGACCATCGAGGTGCCCTTCGAGGAGCTCGATCACGCTTTCGACGTGACCTACAAGTCGCTCGCCAAGCAGGTCCGGATCAAGGGCTTCCGCCCGGGCAAGGCGCCGGCGCGGCTGATCGACCGTTACGTCGGCCGCGGTGCGGTGATCAGCGAAGCGGTCAACCACGCCGTTCCGGAGCTCTACAACGAGGCCATCCAGAAGGAGGAGATCTTCGCGCTCGGCCAGCCCGACGTGGAGGTCACCAAGCTGGAGGACAACGAGGAGCTCGCCTTCACCGCCGAGGTCGACATCCGCCCCAAGTTCGAGGTCGAGAACTACAAGGGCATCGAGGTGACCGTCGACAACGCCGAGGTCACCGAGGAGCAGGTCGACGAGCAGATCGGCTTCCTGCGTGAGCGCTTCGCCACCCTGGCCGGCGTCGAGCGCCCCGTCGAGGACGGCGACCAGCTGTCCATCGACCTGTCCGCCGCGATCGACGGTGAGAAGCTCGAGGACGTCGCGGTCAGCGGCTACTCCTACGAGGTCGGCACCAACGCCATGCTCGAGGGCCTCGACGAGACCCTGCGCGGCATGGAGGCCGGCGGCGAGGCCACCTTCACGACCACCCTGGTGGGTGGCGAGCACGAGGGCAAGGAGGCGGAGGTCACCGTCACCGTGCACAGCGTGAAGGTCAAGGAGCTCCCCGAGCTCGACGACGAGTTCGCCCAGCTGGCCAGCGAGTTCGACACCATCGACGAGCTGCGCGAGGACGTGCGCAAGCGCATGACCGAGATGCGCCGCCTCCAGCAGGTCTCCTCGGCCCGCGACAAGGCCCTGGAGAAGCTGATCGACTCCATCGACGTCCCGCTGCCCGAGGCGGTCGTCGAGGAGGAGATCCAGCGCCGCCGCCAGAGCCTCGAGCAGCAGCTCGCCCAGAGCGGTCTGACCAAGGAGGCCTACCTCGAGTCGCAGGAGAAGACCGAGGAGGAGTTCGAGGAGGAGCTGACCACCGGCGCCCGTTCGGCGGTCAAGGCCGGTTTCATCCTCGACCAGCTGGCCATCCAGGAGGACCTGAGCGCCGACCAGGGCGAGCTCAGCCAGTACGTCTTCGAGCAGGCCCAGCGCATGGGCGTCAGCCCCGACCAGCTGGCCCAGCACCTGGTCCAGTCCAACCAGATCCGCGTGGCCTTCACCGAGGTCGTCCGCGGCAAGGCCATGGACCTGGTCCTGGCCGGCGCCAAGATCACCGACGAGGACGGCAACGTCATCGAGCAGGAGACCGACGAGGAGAAGGCCGCCAAGGCCGCTGCCGTCGCGGCTGCCGAGGCTCTCGAAACCGTCGAGGAGAAGGCTGCCGAGGCCGAGGCCGAGGCCGTCGAGAAGACCGACGAGGACAAGTAGCACCCGGCCCTCTCCCAGGAGGGGGCACGCCGGGCCCCGGAGGATCCCAGGATCCTCCGGGGCCTTGCTGTCGGCCGCGCCCATTTCCGGCCGGCCCCTCCTTGTTCCCGGTCGGCGGGGCATTTCTGTTCGCCTTCGGAGGAAGGCGACCTGCCGGGCTTGCACCACCCTGCGCTCAAAGCGAACAGGGACGTGATCGGTGCGAGCCCGGTGTCTGTCGGCGTTAGTGTCGCTGTATCGCAACCGTTTCGATTCCGGAGCAGGTGACGAGATTGCCGCCGACCTTTGATGAGTCCCCGCGATTCGACGCACGTACGTCGGACCCGCAGCTTTCCCCTTTTCTCGAGCAGACGCCTCAGCGCCTGCTGCGCCAGCGAATCGTTTTCCTCGGCCAACAGGTCGACGACGAGATCGCCAACCGCCTTGTCGGTGAACTCCTGCTGCTGTCCGCCGAGGACCGCCAGCGGGACATCACCATGTACATCAACTCGCCCGGCGGTTCGGTGACGGCCGGCATGGCGATCTACGACGTCATGCAGTACATCCCCAACGACGTGCGCACGGTGGGTATCGGTATGGCCGCTTCCATGGGCCAGATGCTCCTGTGCGCCGGTGCCCCCGGCAAGCGCTACGCCTTGCCGCACACCCGCGTCATGATGCACCAGCCCTCCGGTGGCATCGGCGGTACCGCCTCCGACATCCGGATCCTGGCGGACCAGCTGCTCTACGTGAAGAAGATGTTCATCGAGAAGATCTCCGAGCACACCGGTCAGACGGTCGAACAGATCGAGAAGGACGCCGACCGCGACCGCTGGTTCACCGCCCAGGAGTCCAAGGAGTACGGCTTCATCGACGAGGTCCTGGAGGGCACGCTCGACGTGGCCCGGGAGCGGAACCAGTAGCGGGGGCAGCGCACCCCGGAACCGGCCCAGTGGCTTCGCCCGGCCCGTCCCCGAGCCCGGCGCGGCGCATGGAAGCGTGGAAGGCGTGAAATGACCGAATTCAACCCCTTTATCGGCGGAACGGCACCGATGGCGCCGCAGAGCCGCTACGTCCTGCCGTCCTACGTCGAGCGGACGTCCTACGGCGTGAAGGAGATGAATCCGTACAACAAGCTCTTCGAGGAGCGGATCATCTTCGTCGGCGTGCAGATCGACGACACGTCGGCCAACGACCTGATGGCGCAGCTCATCACTCTGGAGCAGCTCGACTCCGAGCGCGACATCCAGATGTACATCAACTCGCCCGGCGGTTCGTTCACGTCCCTGATGGCGATCTACGACACCATGCAGTTCGTCCGCCCGGACATCCAGACGGTCTGCATCGGTCAGGCCGCCTCCGCCGCCGCGATCCTGCTGGCGGGCGGTACCAAGGGCAAGCGGGGCGCGCTGCCCAACTCCCGGATCCTGATCCACCAGCCGGCCACCGAGGGCATGCACGGCCAGGCCAGCGACATCGAGATCCAGGCCAACGAGATCACCCGGATCCGGGCCCAGCTGGAGACCACGCTGGCCCGGCACACCGGCCGGACCCCGGAGCAGGTGTCCAAGGACATCGAGCGGGACAAGATCCTCACCGCGGAGGAGGCCGTCGACTACGGCATCATCGACTTCGTGCTGCCGTACCGCAAGGCGTCCCTCAAGCAGGGGTGAGACAGGAGCCGGGTCCCGCCCCGGGACCCGGCACCCAGGGCGTCGGCCGGACCGGTGCACATCGTGCCCGGAGCCCGATGGCGAAGCCGGTCCGGTTCTTCGCTTACTCTGGCCAAGAGCGACACACAGATCGCCCCTTCCGGGGACGGGCGGGTGCGGGAGCCGAACTCCCGGGCCATCCGCGCGCAGCGGTACCGGCGGGGCGGCCTTAGTTTTGAGGAGTGGCTGGGTGGCACGCATCGGTGACGGCGGGGACCTGCTGAAGTGCTCGTTCTGCGGTAAGAGCCAGAAGCAGGTGAAGAAGCTCATCGCCGGCCCCGGCGTGTACATCTGCGATGAGTGCATCGACCTGTGCAACGAGATCATCGAGGAAGAACTCGCCGACGCCACCGAGCTGTCGTGGGAGTCGCTGCCCAAGCCGCGGGAGATCTACGAGTTCCTGGACTCGTACGTGATCGGGCAGGAGCAGGCCAAGAAGGCGCTGTCGGTGGCGGTGTACAACCACTACAAGCGGGTGCGGTCGGAGTCGGAGCGTCCTGGCGGCGAGGACGTGGAGATCGCCAAGTCCAACATCTTGCTGCTGGGTCCGACGGGGTCGGGCAAGACGCTGCTGGCGCAGACGCTGGCGCGGATTTTGAATGTGCCTTTTGCGATTGCCGATGCCACGGCGCTGACCGAGGCGGGGTATGTGGGTGAGGATGTGGAGAACATCCTGCTCAAGTTGATCCAGGCGGCCGATTACGACGTGAAGAAGGCCGAGACGGGGATCATCTACATCGACGAGGTCGACAAGGTGGCGCGCAAGAGCGAGAATCCGTCGATCACGCGTGATGTGTCGGGTGAGGGTGTGCAGCAGGCGCTGTTGAAGATCTTGGAGGGGACGACGGCGAGTGTGCCGCCCCAGGGTGGGCGCAAGCATCCGCATCAGGAGTTCATCCAGATCGACACGACCAATGTGCTGTTCATCTGCGGTGGGGCGTTCGCGGGTCTGGAGCAGATCGTGGAGTCGCGCACGGGCCGTCAGGGGATGGGTTTCAATGCGGTGCTGCGGCCGGAGTCGGAGCGTGGTGGTGCGGCGCTGCTGGGTGAGGTGATGCCCGAGGATCTGTTGAAGTTCGGGATGATTCCGGAGTTCATCGGGCGGTTGCCGGTGATCACGAGTGTGGGGGATCTGGATCGGGAGGCGTTGATCCGGATTCTGACGGAGCCGCGCAATGCGTTGGTGAAGCAGTATCAGCGGTTGTTCGAGTTGGACGGTGTGGAGTTGGAGTTCACGCCGGATGCTTTGGAGGCGGTGGCTGAGCAGGGGATCATGCGGGGGACGGGTGCGCGCGGGTTGCGGGCGATTATTGAGGAGGTGTTGTTGTCGGTGATGTATGAGGTGCCTTCGCGTAAGGATGTGGGTCAGGTGATCATTACGCGGGAGACGGTGATCGACAACGTCAATCCCACGATCGTGCCCAGGACCCAGCTGCCCTCGGACTCCGAGGAGAAGTCCGCCTGAGCCGACCGGACACGAACGCCGAGAGGCGCCCCTCGGGGCGCCTCTCGGCGTCTTCTCCCCTCCTCAGCTCTCGAGGGCCTGGCGCATCCGCTCGATCTCGGCGTTCTGCTCGGCGATGACGTCGTTGGCCATCCGCAGCACCTCCTGGTCCTCGCCGTTCTCCATGGCCTCCTCCGCCATGGTGACCGCACCCTCGTGGTGGGCGGTCATCAACTCGACGAACAGCTGGTCGAACTCGTCCCCCTCGGCGGCCTCCAACCGCTCCATGTCCTCCGGAGAGGCCATGCCGGGCATGTCCCCGTGGTCCACACCCAGGTCGCACCCGCCGTCCCCGCCGTGGTGGCCGCCGCCCTCCAGCCCGCAGAAGTTCTCGTAGGCGGGGTTCTCCCGGGCCGGCCCGAAGACGTTCGTCTCCAGCCATCCCTCCATGACGGTGATCTCGGGGCCCTGGGCGGCGGCGATCCTGTCCGCGATGCGCCCGATGTCCTCGCGCTCGTGGCGTTCGGGAGCGAGCTCGGCCATCTCCAGGGCCTGCCCGTGGTGCTCGATCATCAGCACGAGATAGGTGACGTCGGCCTCGTTGTGGCCCTGTTCCTCGGCCAGGGCCGCGATCTGCTCCGAGGTCGCGGGGGAGGACGACTCGCCGGGAGCGCCGGGGGCGATGACGTTGGCCGCCTCCTGCGGTTCCTCCTCCCCGGTGCAGGCCGAGGTGCAGAGCAGTGTGAGAGCGGTTCCGGTGACGAGTGCCAGGCGACGCACGAGGGGATCCTCCAGAGAACGGGGGTGCGGGCGCACCCGGGGCTTCTCGCGGCCCCGGCTGGCGGGTCCGGCCCGGGCGGTGCCCTGGAGGGTTTCTACTCAGTCCCCGTGTGCCTTGTCCACCCTTGGCGCTGTGTCCCTTGGCGCTGTGTCCGGTCAGGGCGCGCCGCGTGCACAATGTGTCGACCAGACACTTTCTGTGGTTCCCCCCTATACAGATAGGTGTTGAAGTGTGTACTTTTTCCCTGTTTCTGCGCCGCAGCTGAACAGGAGTACGCATGGCGTCACCCCCCGCACCCCCACGCCTATGGAAGAGAGCCGCGGGGAGGGGAGCCCTCGCCCTCGCCGGCGCGGCCTCCCTGGTCCTCGGACTCCTCACCCCCGCCGCAGCCGACACCTTCGTCAGCGACGCGGTGACCAGTGACAACCTCACCCACGTCGCCAACGTCCCCAAGACGGAGACGATGAGCGACTTCAACTCCGACCTGGCCTTCACCGGCGACTACGCCATCGGCGGAAACTACAACGGATTTGTCATCTACGACATCTCCGAACCGGAGGAGCCCCGCATCGTCTCCGAGGTGCTCTGCCCCGGCGGTCAGGGCGACCTCTCGGTGAGCGGCGACCTGGTGTACTTCTCCGTCGAATACCCGAGGGCCGGCACCGAGTGCGGCGCCCCGTCCACGAGCGCCGCCGACCCGGACGGGTTCGAGGGCATCCGGATCTTCGACATCTCCGACAAGGCCAACCCGCAGTACGTGGCCGCGGTACGCACCGACTGCGGTTCGCACACCAACACCCTGGTCCCCGGCAAGGACGGGGAGCACGAGTACGTCTACGTCTCGTCCTACTCTCCCTCGGCGAACTTCCCCAACTGCCAACCGCCGCACGACAAGATCTCCGTCATCGAGGTCCCGCTCGACGACCCCGCCTCGGCCGAGGTCGTCGACACCCCGGTCCTCTTCCCCGACGGCGGCAACATCAGGACCAGCGGTTGCCACGACATCACCGTCTACCCCAAGCACGACATCGCCGCGGGCGCGTGCATGGGTGACGGGATCCTGATGGACATCTCCGACCCGGCCGCGCCGGTCGTCACCGACGTGGTGCGCGACGAGAACTTCGCCTTCTGGCACTCGGCGACCTTCACCAACGACGGCAGGACCGTCCTGTTCACCGACGAGCTCGGCGGTGGCGGCGGCGCCGTCTGCACCGAGGAGATCGGTCCCCAGCGCGGCGCCAACGCGATCTACACGATCGACGGCCCGGGCAGCGACCCCGAGCTCGAGTTCGAGGGCTACTACAAGCTCCCGCGCCACCAGGGCACCACCGAGAACTGCGTCGCCCACAACGGCTCGCTCATCCCCGTCCCGGGCCGCGACTACTTCGTCCAGGCCTGGTACCAGGGCGGTGTGTCGGTGCTCGACTTCAACAACCCGAAGAGGGTCCGCGAGATCGGCTACTTCGACCGCGCCCCGATCGACGAGGACCGCCTCGTGCTCGGCGGCTCCTGGTCGGCCTACTACTACAACGGCTACGTCTACTCCTCGGACATCACCCGAGGCCTGGACGTCATCAAGCTGGAGGACAACCGGTTCCGCGTGGCCGAGCAGGTCCACATGGACGAGTTCAACCCCCAGTCCCAGCCCGAGTACCGGCCCGGCCGAGGCCACGGCCGCTGATTCCGTCCGCAGGGGCGGCGCTCCCGGCGCCGCCCCTGCGGGCCGTCAGCCGAACAGCCGGTCGGTGGGGGCGTCCAGCGCGTCGAGGACGCGGCCGGTGAAGTAGACCGTTCCCAGCGCCAGGACCCGGTGGCCCAGGGCGGCGATCGCCGCGGGGGAGAGGTCGGCGGCCTCCATCCGGCCCCAACCGGCGGGCAGGCCGTGCTCGAACCGCAGGTGCGTCTCGGGCAGGCGGACGGCGGTCACGGGCAGGCCCTCCAGCACCGCCACCGCGCCGGACACGTCCTTGTGGTCGGGCAGGCAGAGCAGGACGTGGTCGACCCCGCCCCACAGGGCACGGGCGCGGGCCAGTGCCGCGGCCGTACCGACGCGGTCGATGGCCGAGTCCACGAGCACCTCGGCCCCGCTGTGCCCGGGGACCGGGTGGCGGGACAGGCGCGCGGGCAGGACCAGGGTTCCCAGCACCCGGTGCAGGGGCCCCGGTTCGAGCGGTGCGCGGCCCAGGTGTTCCAGCATCCGGGCCGCGGCGGCCGTGCCCAGGACCCCCGAGGCCGCCGACAGGCCGGGCGGGCGCAGCTCCGGCGGCGGCTCCGCGCCGGGCCGGTCGGGATCGGCGGTCTCGGCGACCACCCGGCCCCCGGTGGCCTCGTCCAGGGCGGCGCCGACCGCGGCCTCCACCTCCGGTTCCTGGGGCAGGCTCACCAGGGCGCGGGTGCGCGCCCCGGCCACCAGCGCCTTCTCGCGGGCGATCTCGGGGACGGTGTCCCCCAGGACGCCCACGTGCTCGGCGAAGACCTTCCCGAGGGCGACCACCTCCGGCCCGACCAGGCGCAGCTCGTCGCGGCGCCCGCCCATCCCCGCCTCCAGGACGCACACGTCGGCGCCCGTGTCGCGGGCCCGGAGAAGCCCCGCGAACAGGAACAGGCCGCTCGGCGCGAGATAGCCGCCGTCCTCCTCCACCGGGGGCAGAGCGCGGCGGGCCTCCTCGATCCGCTCGCCGAGGGCGTCGAGCTCGGCGTCGGAGACCGCGGCGCCGTCCACCCGCACCCGCTCCCGGTAGGAGCGGAAGCTCGGGCCCGTGACCAGGACGGTGCGCAGCCCCGCCGAGGCCAGCGCCGCCGCGGCGGTGGTCGCCGTGGTGCCCTTCCCCTTGGAACCCACCACCCCCAGCACCGGCGGCCGGTCACCGTCCAGGTCCAGGGCGCGCATCAGGGACCGGGCGCGCTCCAGGCTGCGGGACAGGCCTGGGCGGCGGCTGTTCCACTCGGAGAAGAACGGGTCGAGGCGTGGCATGTCCCCAAGTATCGCGCGCCCGGGGCCGGAGGTCCGAGTCCCGGGGCGGGCACGCAGGTGGGGGCGCGTACACTGACGCCGTGTACATCCCGACCACTGACAAGCCGTGAGCGAGGCGGGCGCCGACGAGCGCTACGCCGAGGTGACCGCGGAGATCCTGGCCCGCGCGCCCGAGACCGACATCGATCCCCGCCTGGACCGCGTCCGCACCCTGCTGGACCTGCTGGGCGACCCGCACCGGAACTTCCGGGTGATCCACGTCACCGGCACGAACGGCAAGACCTCCACCGCCCGTATGATCGACGCGCTCGTGCGCGCCCGCGGTCTGCGCGTGGGCCGCTACACGAGCCCGCACCTGCGCACCGTGCGCGAGCGCATCGTCGTCGACGGACAACCCGTGTCCCAGGAGCGCTTCGTCGCCGCTTACGACGACATCCGCCCCTACATCGCCATGGCCGACGAGATGAACGACGCCCCGCTGTCGTTCTTCGAGATCCTCACCGTCATGGCCTACACGGTCTTCGCCGACGCCCCGGTCGATGTGGCGGTCGTGGAGGTCGGCATGGGCGGACGCTGGGACGCCACCAACGTCGTCGACGGCGACGTCGCCGTGGTGACGCCCATCGGCATCGACCACACCGAGTACCTGCCCGACACCGTGGAGGGCATCGCCGAGGAGAAGGCGGGCATCATCAAGCCCGGCTCCGTGGCGGTCCTGGCCCAGCAGCCGCTCGCGGCGGCCGAGGTGCTGATGCGCAGCGCGGCCGACACGGGCGCCCGTGTCGCACGGGAGGGCATGGAGTTCGGAGTCCTCTCCCGCGACGTGGCGGTCGGCGGCCAGCAGTTCGCCGTGAAGGGCCTCACCGGTACCTACGAGAACCTCTTCCTGCCCCTGTTCGGCGCCCACCAGGCGGGTAACGCCGCCGTCGCGCTCGCCGCCGTCGAGGCGTTCGCCGCCGTCGGCGAGGACGACACGGGCCTGGACCCCGCCATCGTCGGCGAGGCCCTGGCCGGGGTGGACTCGCCCGGGCGGCTGGAGGTCGTGCGCACCAGCCCGACCGTCGTGGCCGACGCCGCGCACAACCCGGCCGGAATGGCCGCGACCGTCGCCGCGATGGAGGAGGCCTTCTCCTTCTCCAAGCTGGTGGGCGTGGTCGCGATCATGGCCGACAAAGACGTCGAGGGGATCCTGGATCCCCTGGAACCACTGCTCGACGAGGTCGTCGTCACCCGCAACTCCTCACCGCGATCCCTCGACCCCGACCGCCTGGCCGAACTGGCCGCGCGGATCTTCGGGGAGGACCGCGTACACGTGGCGCCCAGGCTCGATGACGCGATCGACCGGGCCGTGGGCCTGGCCGAGGACGGCACCGAGTTCGGCGGCGCCGGTGTGCTGGTCACGGGATCGGTCGTCACCGCCGGTGACGCCGTCCACCTGCTGCGGGGCTCCGGTGAGTGAGCGGGTGGGGCGGCCCACCACGAAGGGAGAACCGCCGTGCGCGTAGTCTGCGCAGTCGTCCTGGTCTTCGAGGCCGTCGTCCTGGGCCTGTTCATCCCCGTCGCGATCGCGCTGGAGGGGATGGACGCCGCCCTGGCCGGCGGGATGTGGGGAGGCATGGCCGCCGCGGCCGTGGTGCTCGCCGCACTGCAGAGGTACACCTGGGCGCACTACGCCGCCTGGCTGCTCCAGGCCGCGTTCCTGTTCACCTCGTTCACGGTCTCGGGCGCGCTGCTGGTCTCGGTGGTGTTCGTGTCCCTGTGGGTCGCGGGTGTGATCCTGGGGCGCCGCACCGACGAGATGAAGGCGGCCCACGCCGCCCGCGCGGCCGAGGAGGAGGCGGCGGCCGGCTAACCGCGGGGCGGGCGTCCACCGGGCCCGCCGCCCCGGCTTCCGAAGGTGCGGCGTCCGCAAACGCGATAGTGTGACGCAGGCCCGGCCGCCGCGGCCGGGGAGGGCGACGCCTCCCCGCGCCCCGTGCCGGGGCCCGGATCCCGCACCCCTTTCCCTCCGTCGCCGGCACCGCCGCGGGTGAGTCCCGAGCGGGCCGCGCGGAGCCTTCAGTGAGGAGTTGAACCGCACGTGGAGCGCACTCTCGTTCTCATCAAGCCGGACGGCGTCCGCCGCGGCATCATCGGCGAGGTCGTCTCGCGCATCGAGCGCAAGGGCCTGAAGATCGTCGCCATGGAGCTGCGCACCCTCGACGCCGAGACCGCGAAGACCCACTACGAGGAGCACGCGGAGCGTCCGTTCTTCGGCTCCCTCGTGGAGTTCATCACCGGTGGCCCGCTGGTGGCCATGGTGGTCGAGGGCGACCGCTCGGTGGAGGCCTTCCGGGCCCTGGCCGGAGCCACCGACCCGGTCACCGCTGCGCCGGGGACCATCCGCGGCGACTTCGCGCTGGAGGTCCAGCAGAACATCGTGCACGGTTCGGACTCCACCTACTCCGCCGAGCGCGAGATCAAGCTCTTCTTCCCCGACCTGTAGGGGAGCCTCCCCCTGTCCAGGGGGACGCGGACCGCGGGCCCTGACCCAGGGCCCGCGGTTCTGTCATTTCCAGGTCAAGAGGGGGCGCGGGCCGGTGTGTTTGCGCAGCTGGGAAATCACCCAGGGCTACCGTGCGGAGAACCGTACACGTACAGCACGGGAACGGATACGCATAGCACCAATGCGCGACCGTGTCACCACGGCGCCTTCGAGGACGTCACATGCCGAACAACCTTGCTTTTCTCGGCCGGGACATGGCCGTCGACCTGGGAACCGCCAACACGCTCGTGTACGTACGCGGCCGCGGCATCGTCCTGAACGAGCCCTCCGTGGTCGCGCTCGACACCTCCACCGGCAAGATCGTCGCGGTCGGCATCGAGGCCAAGCAGATGATCGGCCGCACACCGAACGACATCACCGCCGTCCGCCCCCTGAAGGACGGCGTCATCGCCGACTTCGAGATCACCGAGCGGATGCTGCGCTACTTCATCCAGAAGGTCCACCGGCGCCGCCACTTCGCCAAACCGCGCATCATCGTCGCGGTTCCCAGCGGGATCACCTCGGTCGAGCACCGCGCGGTCAAGGAGGCGGGCTACCAGGCGGGTGCCCGCAGGGTCTTCATCATCGAGGAACCCATGGCCGCCGCCATCGGCGCGGGCCTGCCGGTGCACGAGCCCACCGGCAACATGGTCGTCGACATCGGAGGCGGCACCACCGAGGTCGCGGTCATCTCCATGGGCGGCATCGTCACCTCGCAGTCCCTGCGCGTCGGCGGGGACGAGCTCGACCAGGCGGTCATGACCTACGTCAAGAAGGAGCACTCCCTGATGATCGGGGAGCGCACCGCCGAGGAACTCAAGATCGCCATCGGGTCGGTCCACCCGACCGGGCAGGAGGAGCTCCGCGCCGAGGTCCGGGGCCGGGACCTCGTCAGCGGCCTGCCGAAGACGATCGTCATGACCGAGTCCGACGTCCGCCAGGCCATCGAGGAGCCCGTCAACGCCATCGTCGACGCGGTCCGCACCAGTCTCGACAAGTGCCCGCCCGAGCTGTCCGGCGACATCATGGACCGCGGCATCGCCGTCACCGGCGGCGGTGCCCTGCTGAGAGGCATGGACGAGCGCCTGCTGCACGAGACGGGCATGCCCGTCCACATCGCCGAGAACGCGCTCGACTCCGTCGCCGTCGGATCCGGCACCTGCGTGGAGAACTACGAGCGGCTCCACCAGGTCCTCGTCCCCGAACGGCGGCGCTGACATGTTCCGAGACACGACAAGATCCCGGGCGGCGCTCGCCCTCCTCGTCACCGCGGCCGCCGTCCTGCTGCTCCTGGACGCCCGGTCCGACCAGGACCCGGTCGCCTCCGCCTCCCGGGCGGTGGGGGAGTCCGTCTTCGCCCCGGTCGCCGCGGGGGTCGGCACGGCGGCCTCGCCCGTCACCGACCTCTACGAGAGGCTCAGCCAGGGATCGGCCGCCGAGCGGATCGCCGAACTGGAGGAGGCCAACGCCGACCTGAGCTCCCAGCTGCAGGCCGCCCGGCTCGACGAGAGCCGCGCCGACCAGCTCGACCGGCTCCTGCACCTGTCCGGCCGGGGCGGTTACGAGATCGTCGCCGCCCAGGCGGTCACCCGCACCACGCCGCGCGGCTACGCGCGCGTGGCCACCATCGACGCCGGCACAGAGTCCGGAGTCAGGCCCGACATGACCGTCGTCAACGGCTCCGGCCTGGTGGGCCACGTCGTCGAGGCGGGGCCGAGCACCGCCACGGTCCTGCTCGCCACCGACACCACCTCCGCGGTCGGGGCCCGGATGGAGGAGACCGGCAAGATCGGCGTGGTCAACGGCGGCGGTGTCCCCGGCGGCCCCTCGGCCGACCTCTCCCTGGAGCTGTTCGACATGGACGCGCCCCTGGAGGCCGGCGACCGGGTCGTCACACTCGGCTCGCACGAGGGAGCGCCCTTCGTTCCCGGCGTGCCCATCGGCACCGTCGAGAAGGTGGAGGCCTCGCCCGGAGCACTCAGCCGCATCGCGAGCATCACCCCGGCCGTCGACTTCGCGTCCCTGGACGTCGTGGGCGTCGTCGTCGCCGGGCCCGCGGAGGACCCCCGGGACTCGGTGCTCCCGCCTGTCCCCGAAGAGACGGAGGAGAAGTGAGAACCGCCGTCACCCTGGTCCTGCTGGCCGTCGCCGTGCTCCTCCAGGCGGCGGTCGTCAACCGCCTCCCACTCGACTGGGGCCCCGGACCCGACCTTGTGCTCGCGGCCGTGGTCGCCGTCGCCCTGACCGCCGGACCCGCCGCCGCGGCGGGATGCGGGTTCGCGGCCGGACTCGCCCTGGACGCCCTGCCGCCGGCCGCGCACGAGCTGGGCCGGGGCGCTCTGATCCTGTGCCTGGCCGCCTACCTGCTGTCCCTGTTCAAGCGCAACACCGGGGCCTTCGCGGGGGAGTCGTCCTCCTCCCTTCCCACGGTGGTGGGCGCCGTCGCCGCGACCGCCTTCGGTGTCGGCCTGGGCCACGCGTTCCTCGGCCTGGCGGTGGGGGACCCGCGGATCGGGCTGGTCTCCGCGGTGCTCAACACCTGCGTCGGCACGCTCTTGACCGCGCTGGTCTCGCCGCTGGTCACCCTGCCGCTCCTGCGCGTGCGCACCGCCTTCACCGACGAGGAGTTCGCCACCGTGCAGGGGCCCACGTCCCCGGAGGGGTGGTGAACGTGTACGAGCCCCATCCGGCCCCCGGCCGGACCCGTTCCCGGCGCGCGGGGATCCTCGCCGTCCAGATCCTGGTCCTGGTGCTGTTCGCCGCCCTGGGCGTACGGCTCTGGTACCTCCAGATCCCCAGGGGCGACCACTACCGCGAGCTCGCCGTCGCCAACCACCACCAGCAGCTCGTCGTCCCCGCCACCCGGGGGCGCATCCTCGACTCCGCCGGCCGCTCCCTGGTCAGCAACCGGACCGAACTGATCGTCTCCGCCGACTACCACGAGCTCGTGGGGATGGAGGACGGGGGGCTCGCGGTCCTCACCGACCTGGCGGAGGTCCTCGACGTGCCCGTCGAGGAGCTCCAGCAGCGCATGCGCCTGTGCGGCCCCACCGTGGAACGCCCCTGCTGGCCTGGCTCGCCCTACCAGCCCGTCACCCTCGCCGACGACATCGAGCCCTCCGTCGCCCTCCAGATCATGGAGAGCGGAGACGACTTCCCCGGTATCACCGCCCAGGCGCACGCCGTCCGGGACTACCCCCACGGTGCCACCGCCGGACAGGTCCTCGGCTACCTGCAACCGGTCACCCAGGAGGAGCTGGACGCCCGCGAGGAGCTGCGCACCCAGTTCACCGGGATCGATCAGGTGGGACGCGACGGCGTCGAGGCCGTCTACGACACCGAGCTCCGCGGTACCGCGGGCGTGCGCACCCTGGCCGTCAACAACCACGGCGAGGTCATGGAGGTCGTCTCCGACGAGCGCCCTGTGCCCGGCAGCCACCTGGTCACCCACCTGGACCTGCGCGTGCAGAAGATCGCCGAGAAGGCGCTGGCCGAGGGCATGGCCGCCGCCCGGCCCAGGTACAAGGCCGACTCGGGGGCCGCCGTCGTCCTGGACGTGAACACCGGAGGCATCGTCGCGATGGCCAGCCTGCCCACCTACGACCCCGGTGTCTGGCAGGGCGGTATCGACCAGAAGGCCTTCGACGAGATGCTCAGCGAGGAGGCGGGCGAACCCCTGCTCTCCCGCGCCGTACAGGGCCAGTATCCGCCCGGCTCCACGTTCAAGATCTCGTCCCTGTCCGCCGCGGTCGAGAACGGGTTCTCGCTGCGCAGCACCTACGCCTGCCCCGGCTCGGTCAACCTCGCCGGGCAGAACTACGAGAACTACGAGGGCGGCGGGCACGGCACCATCGACCTGCACAAGGCGATCGTGGTCTCGTGCAACACCGTCTTCTACAAGTTCGGCTACCAGCTGTGGAAGCGCGACGGAGGCCTCCACCCCGAGGGGGAGCCCGAGGAGGCCATGGCCGAGATGGCGCGCGGCTACGGCTTCGGCTCGCCGACCGGTATCGACCTGCCCTACGAGACCAGTGGCCGCATCCCCGATCGGGAGTGGAAGAGGAACTTCTGGGAGGAGACCCGCGAGACCAACTGCGAGCGCGGCGAGCGCGGCTATCCCGACATCGCCCGGACCAACCCGTCCCACGCCTCCTACCTCAAGCGGCTCGCCTACGAGCAGTGCGTGGAGGGGTTCCTCTGGCGGGCCAACGAGGCGGTCAACTTCTCCATCGGCCAGGGTGACGTGCTGGTCAGCCCGCTGCAGCTGGCCCGCGCCTACGCGGCCATCGCCAACGGCGGAACACTGTACGAGCCCCGTGTGGCCCGCGCCCTCGTCTCGGCCGACGGCAGCGAGACCAGGGAGATCGAGCCTGTCGTCGCGGGGAAGGTCCCGGTGAGCGACACGACCCTCACGTACCTCCAGAAGGCCCTGACGGAGGTACCCAAGGCCGGCACGGCGCGCGGTGCCTTCGCCGGGTTTCCGCAGGACAAGGTGTCGGTCGCGGGCAAGACCGGCAGCGCCGACGCCCAGAACCGGCAGGTGTCGGCCTGGTTCGCGTCCTACGCGCCCGCCGACGACCCGCAGTTCGCCATCGCCGTCTTCGTCTCCCAGGGCGGTACCGGCGGCATGACCTCGGCGCCGATCGCCCGCACGATCTACGAGGGGATCTACGGGTTCGGTGACTTCGACGAACCCGCCCTGCCCGGCGGGGTACCGCGCGACGAACTGCCCGTCGTGCGCAGCGACGGATCCATCGACGTCCTGGAGCGGTGATGAGCACGCACACGGGGACCGCTCTCCTGCGAGGGGCGGGCATCGGCCGCACCGCGGCGGGGGCGGCACGCAGGGCGGACCCCGTCCTGCTCGGCGCGGCGGCGCTCCTGTGCGCCGTCGGCGCACTGCTGGTGTGGTCGGCGACGCTGCCCGGCGACGGCAGCAGCCCGCTGGACTCCACCGGCCACCTGCGGCGCCACCTTCTCCACCTGCTGGTCGGGTGGGCGGTGTGCCTGGCGGTGGCGTCGGTGGACCACCGGACGGTCCGGGCGTACGCGCCCGTCGTCTACGCGGCGACGACCGCGGCACTCGTCCTGGTGCTCACGCCGCTGGGCGCGGTGATCAACGGCTCGCGCGGGTGGATCGTCGTCGGTGCCTTCCAGTTCCAGCCCGCGGAGCTGGCCAAGGTCGGCCTCGTCCTGGCCCTGGCCACTCTGCTGGGGGAGCCGCGCGACGGCGAGAGCCGGCCGATGACCAGGGACGTGCTGTTCGGCCTGCTGGTGCTCGCCCTGCCGCTCGGCCTGGTGCTCGCCCAGCCGGACCTGGGCACGACACTGGTGCTCGGCGTCATCTTCCTCGGCATGCTGACGCTGTCGGGGGCACCCGTGTTCTGGGTGGTGGGCATGCTGGCGTGCGGTGCGGCCGCCGGGTTCTGCGTGTGGTGGTTCGACATGCTGGAGCCCTACCAGGTGGCCCGACTCGCGACGATGGTCGATCCCACGGTGGACCCGCAGGGTGCCGGGTACAACTCCAACCAGGCGCTGATCGCCGTGGGCTCGGGCGGGGTGCACGGTACGGGCCTGTTCCAGGGAGAGCAGACGCACGGGCGGTTCGTACCCGAGCAGCACACCGACTTCGTCTTCACGGTGGCGGCGGAGGAACTGGGCTTCCTCGGGGCGGCCCTGGTCATCGCGCTCTTCACGGTCGTCATCTGGCGGATCCTCGGTGTCGCGCGCGGATGCGACCAGCTCTGCCCCCGGCTGCTGTGCGTGGGGGTGGCGGCCTGGTTCGGCTTCCAGGCCTTCATCAACATCGGGATGGGTATGGGGGTCGTCCCCGTGACCGGCCTGCCGCTGCCCTTCGTCTCCTACGGCGGCACGGCGCTGCTGGCCAACCTGTTCGCGCTCGGGCTGGTACTCGGTATCAGCGCGAGGGACCGGGGCTTCGAGTAGGGGTCTCCGACAGGCAGGTCGGGCCGGGGGCCCGCCGGTAGCCTGGGAGGAAAGCGACGGCCAGGGCCATCAGCACCACAGGCCCCGGTCACGCCCCCGCCAGGGCGGGGGACCCGATGTCCGCCGAGCGAAAGTCCGCACTATGACCGTCGAAAGCCTCTTCCCGCGACTGGAACCACTGCTGGCACAGGTGAGCAAGCCGATCCAGTACGTCGGCGGTGAGCTCAACTCCGTGGTCAAGGACTGGGACGCCGCCCGGGTGCGCTGGGCTCTCATGTACCCCGACGCCTACGAGGTCGGCGTGCCCAACCAGGGGGTGCAGATCCTCTACGAGGTCCTCAACGAGCAGGAGGACGTCCTGGCCGAACGCGCGTACGCGGTGTGGCCGGACATGGAGAAGCTCATGCGCGAGCACGGTGTCCCCCAGTTCACGGTGGACGGGCACCGGCCCCTGGCCGCGTTCGACGTGTTCGGGGTGAGCTTCCCCAGCGAGATGGGCTACACCAACCTGCTCACCGCGCTGGACCTGGCCGGGATCCCGCTGCACGCGGAGGACCGCACCGATGAGCACCCGGTCGTGCTGGCCGGCGGCCACACGATGTTCAACCCGGAGCCGGTCGCGGACTTCCTGGACGCCGTGGTGCTCGGGGACGGGGAGGAGATCGCCCTCGCCGTCACCGCGATCGTCCGCGAGTTCAAGGAGGAGGGCGAGCCGGGGGGCCGCGACGGCCTGCTGCTGCGCCTGGCTGCGACCGGCGGGGTGTACGTCCCGCGGTTCTTCGACGTGGCCTACCACGAGGACGGCCGGATCGCCTCCTGTACGCCCAACCGGCCCGGCGTGCCCGCCGTGGTGCAGAAGCACACCGTGATGAACCTGGACGAGTGGCCCTATCCCAAGAGGCCGATCGTGCCCACCGCGGAGTCGGTGCACGAGCGCTACAGCGTGGAGATCTTCCGCGGGTGCACCCGCGGCTGCCGGTTCTGCCAGGCGGGGATGATCACCCGGCCCGTGCGCGAGCGCAGCTCGGGGACCGTCCAGAGGATGGTCGAGGAGGGGGTGCGCAACTCGGGCTTCCAGGAGGTGGGCCTGCTCTCCCTCTCCAGCGCCGACCACAGCGAGATCAAGGACATCGCCAAGGGCCTGGCCGACAGCTACGAGGGCACCAACACCGGACTGTCCCTGCCCTCGACCCGGGTGGACGCCTTCAACATCGACCTCGCCAACGAGCTCACCCGCAACGGGCGCCGCTCCGGGCTGACCTTCGCGCCCGAGGGCGGCAGCGAGCGCATGCGGCGGGTCATCAACAAGATGGTCACCGAGGCCGACCTCATCCGTACCGTCACCGCGGCCTACGCCGCCGGGTGGCGCCAGGTCAAGCTGTACTTCATGTGCGGTCTGCCCACGGAGCAGGACGAGGACGTGCTGGCGATCGCGGACCTGGCCGCCGAGGTCATCCGCACCGGCCGGGAGGTGACCGGTCGCAAGGACATCCGCTGCACGGTGTCGATCGGCGGGTTCGTGCCCAAGCCGCAGACGCCCTTCCAGTGGGCGGGGCAGACCTCGTACGAGGTCGTCGACGACCGGTTGCGCAAGCTGCGCGACCGGCTCCGCCAGGACCGCCGCTACGGCAGGTCCATCGGCCTGCGCTACCACGAGGGCCGGCCCTCCGTCATCGAGGGGCTGCTCTCCCGGGGCGACCGCCGGGTGGGCCGCGTCATCGAGGAGGTGTGGCGCGCGGGGGGCCGGTTCGACGGCTGGAGCGAGCACTTCTCCTTCGAGCGGTGGACGAAGGCGGCCGAAACCGCGCTGGCGGACCACCCCGTGGACGTGGACTGGTACACCACGCGCGAGCGCGACGAGGACGAGGTCCTGCCGTGGGACCACCTGGACGCGGGCCTGGACCGCTCGTGGCTGTGGCAGGACTGGCAGGACTCGCTGCACGGGGAGGAGTCGCTGGAGGTCGACGACTGCCGCTGGAACCCCTGCTACGACTGCGGGGTGTGCCCCAGTATGGGGACGGAGATCCAGATCAACGTGCCTGCCGAGGGGCGGCCGATGCTGCCGCTCACGGTGGTTTGACCCGTCGGTAACATGGCAGGGTTCCGGGCTTCGGCCTCGACCCCGTCGGGGGAGATCCCGGAAGAAGGTGTACGGCCCGGCGCCCCGCTCGCGCCGGGCCGTACATGTAATAGGACTCCGAGGGTGCGCCGGAGGTTGCCACGGGTTCAGGATTTTCTCGGGATTTTTTTCCGAGGGGCCCGCGTTCTGGCGGTGAACACCTGTGCGCTCTCCGTGCGGACCCTGTTCGTGACCCTGTGAGACTTTTCGAGTGCAGGTCAGCGGGGGAGATACCCGTGTACGTGGTCCTCGTAGGCGCACGTGCACGGAAGGTGCCCGCCCGTTGGCGAATGTGCACCGGCGCGCACCGTACGCTGAACAGGACAGGAACAGCCCCTTCCGGCCGCCTCGTCGGCGGTCGTCCCAGGGGGCACGAGGAAAGGAGTTGAGCTGCCCCCCGCAACAGAGGGCACCACCTCACCCTCCACCGCCGGAACCGGTCAACGGCTTCGCGTCCGCTACGCCAAGCGCGGACGCATGAGATTTGCCAGCCATCGCGACATCGCCCGGGCGCTCGAACGCGCTCTGCGCAGGGCGAACGTGCCCGTCGCGTTCTCCGCCGGCTTCTCGCCCCACCCCAAGGTCTCCTACACCGGCGCGGCCCCCACAGGGGTCGCCAGCGAGGCGGAGTACCTTGAGATCACCCTGGCCGAGGAACGGCCGCCCCAGCAGGTCAGGGCCGGTATCGACGCGGCCATGCCCGAGGGTGTCGACGTCCTCGAGGTCGTCGAGGCCCGCCGACCCGGGCTCGCCGACCGGCTGCAGGCTTCCGAATGGCGTGTGGAGATGGCGGGCGTCGACCCCGACGACGCCGCCAGGGCGGTGGCCGCCTACATGGCCGCCGACAGCGTCGAGGTGGAGCGGATGACGAAGAAGGGACGTCGCCGCTTCGACACCCGGCCGGCAGTGGTCGGCATCGACGTGTCCTCCGGCGCCGGCGGGTGCGCCCCCGGTGAGAAGGACGCGGCATATGCCATACTTCGGATGGTCGTACGGCACACCACACCCGCTGTGCGACCCGACGACGTGCTGACCGGCCTGCGCCACGTGGCCGACCTCGCGCCGCCGTCATCACCCGTGATGACCCGGCTGGCGCAGGGGCCGCTGGACGAGACGACAGGTGCGATCGCTGACCCGCTCGCCGCGGATCGAACCGCGGCGGACGACGCCGAAGCGCGCGCACCACAGCCGTCGACGCCCGTGCAGGATTCGCGCGGATAAGCGGACCCGATACGGGGAAGCATGGGCGAAACCACAGGACTTTGCCCCGACGGCGCCCCGGCGCCGTCGGCGCTGACACAGCGACGACAGTTCTCGTGCGCCGCGCCGCAGACCGAGAGGTCGCGGTGCGCCCGGGAACTTTGACGGGAGACCGCCCGGATGCTCGACAACGAGCCCAGCAGCGGTGCCGACGGCACCGCGGGTACAACCGAAACAGACGAAACGAAGGCGGCGGCGCCCCCCGCGGGGGGCGGCGAGGTGCGGGTGACCACGCCCGCGCCCGCCAAGGGCGTTCGCCGCGCGGCAGGACCACCCCCCGAACCGGAGGAGGACCTCACACGTCCCTCCGTGCCTGTCACGAGCCTCGCCGGCTCGGGTGAGGGCGGCACGGTGAAGACCGAGGTGGCCCCCTCCGCGCCGCGCAGGCGCACCGTGCGCGCCGCCGGCCGTCCCGACGAGGAGACGGCCCCGCGCCGCAGCCGTACGAGGGCCACCAGGACCGCTGCGGCCGCAGCCGGGACAGCGGTCGCGGCGGACGACGAGGCGCAGGACGCCGCCGAGGCCGTCTCCGACGACACGCGGGGAGGCGGGGCCGGCCGCCGCACACGCACGCGCGCGCGTACGCAGGCGGCTCCCAAAGCCGCGGAGCCGGCCGAGAAGCAGGACGAGTCCGCCGAGGAGCAGCCCGCGTCGGCAGCCGGGGCCGTCTTCCAGGCACCCGCCATGCTCTTCCAGCCCCCGGTCGCGGCCGCCTCCGTTCCGGTGGCCGCGCAGACCGCGGTCGAGGCTCCCGACGAGGACGGCGAGGACGAGGAGGCCGGGGACGAGGCCGACGCGGAGTCCACCGGCGCAGACGACGGCACCGACGAGCGCCCCAGCCGCCGTCGCCGCCGCCGCGGAGGCCGCGGACGGGGCCGGACCCGCCAGGACGGGGAGACCGACGACGAGGAGAACGGGGCCGGGGAGGAGACCTCCGCCTCCGCGGAGGACGACGGCTCCGCCGCCGACTCCTTCGACGACGGAGCAGAGGAGTCCGAGCGCGGCAGCCGCCGTCGCCGCCGCCGGCGCCGCCGTTCGGGCGGAGACGCCGAGGCCTCCTCCGACGACCCGCCGAACACCGTTGTCAAGGTGCGCGAGCCGCGCCAGGAGAAGCCCATCGAGGACGAGGTCCAGTCGGTGCGCGGCTCCACCCGGCTGGAGGCCAAGAAGCAGCGCCGCCGGGAGGGCCGCGAGCAGGGACGCCGCCGCGCCCCCATCGTCACCGAGTCGGAGTTCCTCGCCCGCCGTGAGGCGGTCAAGCGCGACCTGGTGATCCGCCGTACCGGGGACCGCACCCAGATCGCGGTCCTCGAGGACGACATCCTCGTCGAGCACTACGTCGACCGCGCCACCCACCGCTCCTACGTGGGCAACGTGTACCTGGGCCGGGTGCAGAACGTGCTGCCGTCCATGGAGGCCGCGTTCGTCGACATCGGCAAGGGGCGCAACGCCGTCCTGTACGCGGGCGAGGTCAACTGGGACTCCTTCGGCCTGGAGGGCCAGCCCAAGCGCATCGAGTCGGTGCTCAAGTCCGGCCAGTCGGTCCTGGTGCAGGTCACCAAGGACCCGATCGGCCACAAGGGCGCCCGCCTGACCAGCCAGATCAGCCTGCCCGGCCGCTACCTGGTGTACGTTCCCGGCGGCTCGATGACCGGCATCAGCCGCAAGCTCCCCGACAAGGAGCGCGCCCGCCTCAAGCAGATCCTCAAGAAGGTGATGCCCAGCGGCGCCGGCGTGATCGTGCGCACGGCCGCCGAGGGCGCCAGCGAGGAGGAGCTGGAGCGCGACATCTCCCGCCTGGCCAACCAGTGGGAGTCCATCAAGCGCAAGTCGAGGTCGGCGAGCGCGCCCTCGCTGCTCAACAGCGAGCCCGACCTGACCATCAAGGTCGTGCGGGACGTGTTCAACGAGGACTTCTCCAGCCTGGTGGTCTCCGGCGACGAGGCGTGGGACACCGTCCACGAGTACGTCGACCACGTGGCGCCCAACCTCTCCGAGCGGCTGTCCCACTGGACCGAGGACCGCGACGTCTTCGCCGCCTACCGGATCGACGAGCAGATCAACAAGGCCCTCGAGCGCAAGGTGTGGCTGCCCAGCGGCGGTTCGCTGGTCATCGACCGCACCGAGGCCATGACCGTCGTGGACGTCAACACGGGCAAGTTCACCGGTCAGGGCGGGAACCTCGAGGAGACGGTCACCAAGAACAACCTGGAGGCGGCGGAGGAGATCGTCCGCCAGCTCCGGCTGCGCGACATCGGCGGCATCATCGTCATCGACTTCATCGACATGGTGCTGGAGTCCAACCGCGACCTGGTGCTGCGGCGCATGCTGGAGTGCCTGTCGCGGGACCGCACCAAGCACCAGGTGGCCGAGGTCACCTCGCTCGGCCTGGTGCAGATGACGCGCAAGCGGGTCGGCCAGGGACTGCTGGAGGCGTTCTCCTCCACCTGCGAGCACTGCAGCGGCCGGGGCCTGACGATCTCCAACGAGCTGATGGAGGGCAAGGGCGGCGGCAACGGCCGCAAGAAGAAGAAGTCCAGGTCCGAGTCCGACCAGTCCGCGGAGAAGGCCGACAAGCCCGAGAAGGCGGAGAAGGACGGCAAGGCCGAGAAGGCCGAGAAGGCGGAGAAGGCGGAGAAGGCCGGGCAGCCTGCGGCCGAGGAGCCGCAGGAGCCCGCCAAGCGGACCCGCAAGCGCACCTCGCGCAGCCGCAAGAGCGCCGAGGACAAGGCCGCCGAGGAGGCTGCGGAGGCCGTGGAGGTCGCGCCGGTCGAGGACGCCGCCGAGGCCGGGTCTGCACCCCTGGAGGAGGCGGCGGACGAGCCCTTGGAGGTCGTCGCGCAGGAGCCCGAGGGCGCCGAGGAGGCGGACGCGGAGGAAGCCGACGCGGAGAAGTCCGCACCGGCCCGCCGCACCCGGCGCACCGGCACCCGCAGGACCGCGCGTGCGGCATCCGGCGGTGAGGAGGCCGACCCGGCCGCCGCCACCGAGAACCCCGTGCCGGCCGAAGGCGACGAGGAGGCCGCCGAGCGGCCCAAGCGGCGCCGCACCCGGCGCACCACCAAGGCGGCCACGTCCACCGCGGTGGACGCCGGCTGAGCCGGAGGCGGGACATCTGACAGGTCCGGACCGGGTTTCGGCCCGGTCCGGACGGCGTCAGGTGTGCGGGCCCACGGCAGGGCGATGGTAATCTGAGGAATGGTGCGTCGGCGCGCTCCACGTGATCGCGCGCCCCGACACCGAAAGTGCTCTCCACGCAGGGTTTGTTTCCCTCAGATCCCCGCGCCCCGCTACAGGCAACAGTGGATCGTGGAACGAGGGCGCCCCACTCCCACACGGGGCCGCTCCTCCCGGCCGTACCCCGTCGCGGGCAGGGCCGGACCCGGACCCCGGACTCACGTCTCGGGGATGGTCCCGAGCATTATTCGTTGAGCGAGCAGGAAGAGAGTTACCCGGTGTACGCGATCGTGCGAGCGGGCGGCCGACAGGAGAAGGTGTCTGTCGACGACGTCCTGAACATCGACAGGGTCTCCGAGGAGACCGGTGCCACCATCACGTGGCAGCCCATCCTCGTCGTCGAGGACGGCGGTGTCGTCAGTGACGCGGACAAGTTGAGCGGCTACACGGTCACCGCCGAGGTCCTCGGCGAGACCAAGGGCCCCAAGATCAATATCCTCAAGTACAAGAACAAGACCGGTTACAAGAAGCGCATGGGTCACCGCCAGAAGCACACCCAGGTGCGTATCACCGGCATCTCGGCGAAGTAGGAGGCCTGGACAATGGCAAGCAAGAAGGGCGCTTCGTCCAGCAAGAACGGGCGCGACTCGAACGCCAAGCGGCTCGGTGTCAAGCGTTTCGGCGGCCAGGCCGTCCAGGCCGGCGAGATCCTGATCCGTCAGCGCGGCACCCGGTTCCACCCGGGCGCCAACGTCGGCCGCGGCGGTGACGACACGCTGTTCGCCCTCGTCGCAGGCGAGGTCAAGTTCGGCAACTACCGCGGCCGCAAGGCCGTGAACATCGTTCCTGCCGCCCAGTAGGGCCGCGAACGGACGCTGTGATTCTTCGGGGGCGGGCCAGGAAACACTGGCCCGCCTTCCGTGTTGTCACTGTGTGACGCATTTTTTCGCCGGACCGCTCCCTTGCGGTCGGCAGAGAGCATGGGGGAGAGCTATGCCCGACTTCGTCGACGAGGCGGTCCTGCACATCAGGGCCGGGAACGGCGGGCACGGCTGCGCCTCCGTGCACCGTGAGAAGTTCAAGCCGCTCGGCGGCCCCGACGGGGGCAACGGCGGCAAGGGCGGCGACGTCGTCCTGGAGGTGGACGCCCAGGCGGCCACGCTGCTGGACTTCAAGCACCGCCCGCACCGCTCCGCGCAGAACGGCACCCCGGGTATGGGCGGCCACCGCGCCGGCGCCAACGGGGAGGACCTGGTGCTCAAGGTGCCCGACGGCACCGTGGTCACCCGCCTGGACGGCGAGGTCGTCGCCGACCTGGTCGGGCACGGCACCCGCCTGGTGCTGGCCAAGGGCGGCAGCGGCGGCCTCGGCAACGCGGCGCTGGCCTCCAAGAAGCGCAAGGCGCCCGGCTTCGCCCTCAAGGGCGAGGAGGGCGAGGAGCTCGACGTGCGCCTGGAGATGAAGACCATCGCCGACGTCGGCCTTGTGGGATTCCCCAGCGCGGGCAAGTCCTCGCTGATCGCGGCGATGAGTGCCGCGCGCCCCAAGATCGCCGACTACCCCTTCACCACGCTCGTCCCCAACCTGGGCGTCGTGGAGGCGGGAGCGGTCCAGTACGTCATCGCCGACGTTCCCGGCCTCATCCCCGGTGCCCACGAGGGACGGGGCCTCGGACTGGAGTTCCTGCGCCACATCGAGCGCTGCTCCACCCTCCTGCACGTCCTGGACTGCGCCACCTACGAGTCCGGCCGCGACCCGGTCAGCGACCTGGAGGCCCTGGAGGCCGAGCTGGAGGCCTACGGCTCGCGCGCCGGCGTCGACCTGTCCGACCGGCCGCGCCTCGTCGCCCTCAACAAGGTCGACGTGCCCGAGGCACGTGAGCTCGCCGAGATGGTCGGGCCGATGCTCACCGAGCGCGGCTACAAGGTCCTGGAGGTCTCCGCGGCCTCACGCGAGGGGCTCCGCGAGCTGTCCTACGCCCTGGGCGAGCAGGTCGCCGCGGCCCGGGCGGCCGCGCCGGCTCCCGAGCCCACCCGTGTCGTCCTCCGGCCCAAGATGATCGGCGAGATGCCCTTCGAGGTCGTGGCCCTGGGGAACAACACCTTCGAGGTGCGCGGCGAGAAGCCCGCCCGCTGGGTGCGCCAGACCGACTTCTCCAACGACGAGGCCGTCGGATACCTCGCCGAGCGCCTCAACCGGCTCGGTATCGAGGAGCAGCTCGCCAAGCTGGGCGCGACCGACGGCGCCGAGGTGCGGATCGGCACCGAGGAGGACTCCGTGGTGTTCGACTGGGACCCGACCCTGGACGCCGAGGCCGTACCTTCCGGCCCGCGCGGAACCGACGCCCGGCTGGGCTGACCCGCGCGGGGATCACCGGCCCGGCCGAACCAGGACGCGCGGACCCTTCCGCGCCACGGACGGAAAGCCCTCAGGGTGCACAGCGCAGAAATCGAACAGACCGACTCGCAGGAGGCCGCCGGCCGCGCCGCCGTCGCGGCGGCGCGCCGCGTGGTCGTGAAGGTGGGATCGTCGTCCCTGACCACGCGGGACGGCCGGATCGACGCCGGCCGCATCCGCGACCTGGTCGAGGTGCTGGCGGCGCGGCGCGCGGGCG
The DNA here is from genome assembly GCF_014203695.1 of Nocardiopsis algeriensis. Taxonomy (GTDB): domain Bacteria; phylum Actinomycetota; class Actinomycetes; order Streptosporangiales; family Streptosporangiaceae; genus Nocardiopsis; species Nocardiopsis algeriensis. Next base: position 100,503 of record NZ_JACHJO010000003.1, read on the forward strand.
GCCAGGAGGTCGTCCTGGTCTCCTCCGGCGCGGTCGCGGCCGGCATGACCCCGCTCGGCATGGGGACCCGGCCCCGCGACCTGGCCTCCCAGCAGGCCGCGGCCAGTGTCGGGCAGGGGCTGCTGCTGGCCTCCTACACCGGTGAACTGGCGCGTTACGGGATCAACGCCGCCCAGGTCCTGCTCACAGTCGAGGACATGATGCGGCGGGTGCAGCACCGCAACGCCCAGCGCACCCTGCGCCGCCTGCTCGACATCGGGGCCCTGCCGATCGTCAACGAGAACGACACCGTCGCCACCCACGAGCTGCGCTTCGGCGACAACGACCGCCTCGCCGCCCTGGTGGCGCACCTGCTGCGCGCCGACGCCCTGGTCCTGCTGTCGGACGTCGACGCCCTCTACGACGGCAACCCCGCCGACCCGGCCTCCTCCCTGGTGAGCCTGGTACGCGGCCCCGCCGACCTGGAGGGCATCGACATCGGCAGCGCCGGCAGCCGCGGGGTGGGCACCGGCGGCATGGTCACCAAGGTGGCCTCGGCGCGCATCGCCACCGAGGCGGGTGTGAACACGGTCCTGACCTCGGCCGCCAATGCACGGGCCGCCCTCGCCGGGGAGCGCGTGGGCACCCTCTTCGCGGCCGGCGGGGGGCGCCGCCCCTCGGCCCGGCAGCTGTGGCTGGCCCACGCCACCGCCGGGCGCGGCAGCCTGGTCCTGGACCCGGGGGCGGTCGCCGCCGTGGTCCGGGAGAAGGCGTCGCTCCTGCCGGCCGGGGTGGTCGCCGTGAGGGGCGAGTTCAGCGCGGGCGACCCGGTGGACCTGTGCGACGAGGCCGGTGCGGTCGTCGCGCGCGGCCTGACCAACTACGACGCGGCCGAGGTGCCCGACCTCATGGGCCGCTCCACCCGCTGGCTGGCCCGTGAGATGGGCCCCTCCTACGAGCGCGAGCTCGTCCACCGCGACGACCTGGTCGTCCTCTAGGTGCAATGACCGCGGAGGTCGGCGACACCCGCCCCCCGGGCGCCTGAGCGCGGCTCCGGCGCAGGTCCGGTCCGGCGCACGTCCTAGGATGCGTCTCGTGAGCGAACAGACGATGCGCGGTGAACGGCACCCCCAGCACGGCGAGGTCCGTGAGATCCCGACCGGACAGGGCGCGACCAGGGTCGTCTACGCCCCCGAGCGCGACGGCCTGGCCGACGCGGGCGAGATCGTGTGGACGTGGGTGCCCTTCGAGGAGGACCCCTCCCGGGGCAAGGACCGGCCGCTCCTGGTGATCGGCCGCCGAGGCCACCGCCTGCAGGGGCTGATGCTGTCCTCCCAGCGGCCCGAGCACTGGGAGCGGCAGGACTGGCTTCCCATCGGCTCGGGCCCCTGGGATCGGCGGGGCCGCGACTCCTACCTCCGGGTGGACCGCCTCTTCGACTTCGAGGAGGACGACATCCGCCGCGAGGCCGCCGTCATGGATGAGGAGCGGTTCTGGCTGGTCGCGGACGTCCTGCGCAGCCGCTACGGCTGGAGCTGAGGGGCGGGCGCGCGCCGGCCGTCCGGCCTGTGGACAACTCCGGCCCCGCCGCGGTGCGGGGTTATACGCTGGAAGGCAATCGTCCCGGACCGCTGCCCGCCACTCGACGGGGGCCGGTGCACCGGGGCGGCCTCCCGACCGAGAGAGAACGCCATGAGTGACATCGAGCGCGAGGTCCGTGCGGTGGCCGAACGTGCCAGGGACGCGGCGGCCGAGCTGGCCCCGCTCGGCCGTGCGGTGAAGGACGCGGCCCTGGCCGCCCTCGCCGACGCCCTGGTCAAGCGGTCCGACGAGATCACCGCGGCCAACGCGGAGGACGTGGAGCGGGCCCGCGAGGCCGGTACCGGCCCGGCCATGATCGACCGCCTCACGCTGACGCCCCGGCGGATCGAGGACATCGCGGACGCGGTCCGCGCGGTCGCCGAGCTGCCCGACCCGGTCGGCGAGGCGGTGCGCGGCTACGTACTCCCCAACGGCCTGGACGTGCGCCAGATCCGGGTTCCGCTCGGTGTCATCGGCATCGTCTACGAGGGTCGGCCCAACGTCACCGCCGACGCCGCCGCCCTGTGCCTCAAGAGCGGCAACGCCGCCCTCCTGCGCGGCTCCTCCTCGGCCTACTCCTCCAACACCGCCCTCATCGGCGTGCTGCGCGACGCGCTGGAGGGCACCGGGGTCCCGGTCGACGCCATCCAGATGGTGCCCGGCCGCACCCGCGAGTCCTCGAAGGCCCTCATGCGGGCGCACGGGCTCGTCGACGTCCTCATCCCGCGGGGCGGCAGGTCGCTCATCCAGGCCGTCGTCCGCGACTCCACGGTCCCGGTGATCGAGACCGGCGAGGGCCTGTGCCACGTCTACGTGGACGCCGACGCCGACCTCGGCAAGGCGGTGGACATCGCCGTCAACGCCAAGGCGCAGCGCTGCTCGGTGTGCAACTCCGCCGAGACCCTGCTGGTGCACGAGGCCGCCGCCGAGGAGTTCCTGGCGCGGCTCCTGCCCGCCCTGGCCGAGGCCGGGGTGACGGTCCACGGGGACGAGCGGGTGCTGGAGATCGCCGCCGCCCGCGACACCGGGGCCACGGTCGTTCCCGCCACCGAGGAGGACTGGGCCACCGAGTACCTGGCGATGGACCTGTCGGTGCGGGTGGTGCCCCACATCGACGAGGCCATCGCGCACATCCGCCGTTACTCCACCCGCCACACCGAGGCGATCGTCACCGACTCGCTGAAGGCCTCCCGGTACTTCGTGTCCCGGGTGGACTCCGCCGCGGTCATGGTCAACGCCTCCACGCGCTTCACCGACGGCGGTGAGTTCGGCTTCGGTGCCGAGATCGGCATCTCCACCCAGAAGCTGCACGCCAGAGGGCCGATGGGGCTCACGGAGATGACCTCGACCAAGTACGTCGTCACCGGCGACGGCCACGTGAGGTGATCCGGGGCAGGGGGCCGTCCGCACGGACGGCCCCCTGCCGCTGCGATGGACGCGCACCTTTGCCAGACGGGGTGTTTCCCGGACCGAAACCTGGACAGAAGCGAATCTTCCTCCGCGACGTATTCCCAAAGCGATGGGTGATCGGTACGTTCTTCTAGGTGCCTGAGGTGCTCCCTCCCCCGCTCGGTCACACCATGAGCACCCTCCCCCCCAGTCATGACGAAAGGAACCCCCCGAATGAAGCTCCGCAGCACGGTCGCTTCCGTTGCGACAGCCGTCCTGGCCGTCGGCGGCGTCACGCTTGCGGTCGCCCCCGCCCAGGCGGACCTGGTCACCCTCTGCTCGGGCCACGGCGGCGCCGTCACGCTGCCCACCGACCTCGTCGTTCCCGCCGACAAGGACTGCTACCTGGACGGCACGGTCGTCCAGGGGGACGTCACCGTGCGCAAGGGCGGCAACCTGCACATCATCGGCGGTGAGATCCAGGGCCAGGTGACCGTCCAGCAGGACGGCTACTTCGACGCCTCCGCCACCTCCGTCGGCGGCAAGATCGTCAACCGCGGCTCCTACGGCACGTACCTGGAGGACAGCTCCGCCGGGGCCGCACTGCGCAGCGTCCAGGTGGACGGCGGCAACGAGAGCGGCTTCGCCTACCTCGTGGACTCCAGCGTCCGCAACATCAACGCCGAGACCGGGGCCCTCTACCTCGAGGGCTCCCGTGTTGGCGGAGCGCTCAAGGCCGACGGCGTCGAGTACGCCGACGTCTACAACTCGGTCGTGCGCGGTGCGCTGAGCGTCACCGGCGCGGCCGGCGGCGGCATCCTCTGCGACAGCGAGGTCATCGGCGACGCCTCCTACGCGGGCGGCTCCGGACCGGTCGCGGTGGGCGCCGGCGAACAGGAGGGCTTCTGCGAGTCCCTCAACTACGTCGACGGCGACCTGAGCGTCACCGGGGTCTCCGGCGGCGTCTACATCGACAACAACATCGTCGGCGGGGACCTGTCCGCCTCGGGCAACAGCCCGACGGCCCAGATCGGTGAGAACAACCGGGTCCGCGGCGACATCCTCACCCAGGAGGTGGCCCTGCGCACCTTCTCCGCCGCCGTGGCGGAGGAGTTCGAGGTCCACGGGGAGGAGCTGGAGGAGGCGGTCGAGGAGACCCGCAGCGAGACCGTCGAGGCCGCGCTGGCCGCCGGCCCCGCGTTCTGACACCGACCGCCGGTCACGGCGGACGGACCTGACGGCGCCGCAGTGCCCCCGGGCACTGCGGCGCCGCGATTCTCAGCTGCCGCTGTCGTCCCTGCTGCCGCGGGAGCCGCCCCGCCAGCGATCGGCGACGGTGTCGAAGATCTTGCCTCCCGCGCTGGCCGCACTGCCCGCGACGTCGCGCAGAGTGCCCAGCAGGGGGTCTCCGCTGCGCTCCCACGCCTCCTTGTACGAGCGTGCGGCGCTGCGCGCCTCCTCACCGATCTTCGCCTCGCGGTCGGAGGCACGGCGCGGGTAGTCGCCGCCGAGGATGCGGCGGTAGGACCCGTCCTCGATCCAGCGGTCCAGCTCCGCCAGGCGGATCACCGCGAACGGATGGGTCTGTCCGGACAGGCTCATCAGCTTGATCAGGCTGTCGCGGGCGTCTCCGCCGCTCTCGTACTCGCGGGCCTGCTCCAGGAAGGCGTCCGGGTTCATCTCGCCGAGCCGGGATCCGCCCGCCAGCTTCATCAGCGCGCGCTTGGCCGCCTCGGGGTCCTGGCCGGCCAGGACCCCGGCGCGGTCGCAGGAGAGTTCGGACTTGCGGTACCACTCCTCGAGAGCGGCCACGATCGCCTGCAGTCCGATGTAGCCCAGCGGCACCCAGGCCACCCGGGTGGCGAGGCGGATCAGGGCCAGCAGCATGGTGCGGTAGACGGCGTGGCCGCTGAGGATGTGGCCGACCTCGTGGCCGATGACGAAGCGCTGCTCCTCGGCGTCCAGCAGGTCGAACAGCCCCGTGGTCATGACGATGAACGGGCGGTGGCTGCCGATCGCCATGGCGTTGGGCCGGGGGTTCATCTGGATGTAGAGCTCGGGCACCTCGTCCAGGTCCAAGACGTAGGCGGCGTCACGTACCTGGTCGTGCACGTGCGGGAACTGGGTGGGGCCGACGCGGACGGCGCTGGAGAGGAACATCAGTCTCAGCGCACGCTCGTTGAACAGCCCGGACAGCCGCTTGAAGACCTCGTCGAAGCCGCGCAGCGACCGCAGGGCCACCAGGGCGCCGCGGTCGGCGGGATGCTCGTAGGCGCGGGAAGAGATCTCGGAGAGCCTGACACGGACGCGATCCGGTGAGTTGGACATACCGGCATGCTATGCGCCGGGTCCCCCCTTGGCCATGGTTTCCGCCTTCGAGATATGACGTGATGTGCGGACCTGCCGGGAAGGGTGCCGGACGCCCGGCCGTTGTTCCTGTTCCCGGGGACGTGGAGACCGTGCGGCAGAGGACGCGGCCGCCGTCGGCTAGTCTCGGTTGGCTGATTCCGGCGATGTCCGAACACGGTGGAACGGAGCGCACAGTGGTGCACGAAGCGAGCGAAGCCCCCCAGGAAGGCGTTCCTGCCGTCCGACGCGACGACGCCGGGCCGAGCAGGGTCGGCATCATGGGCGGTACCTTCGACCCCATCCACCACGGCCACCTCGTCGCGGCCAGTGAGGTCGCTCACCTCTTCGGGCTCGACGAGGTCGTCTTCGTCCCCACCGGGCGGCCCTGGCAGAAGGACCCCGCCAAGGTCACGCCGTCGGAGGACCGCTACCTCATGACGGTCATCGCCACGGCCGAGAACCCGCAGTTCCGCGTGGACCGCATGGAGATCGACCGCTCCGGCCCCACCTACACCATCGACACACTGCGCGAGATGCGCGCCAGGTACGGCCCCGAGGTCGAACTGTTCTTCATCACCGGGGCCGACGCGCTCGGCGCCATCCTGGGCTGGCAGAACGCGGACGAACTCTTCGAGCTCGCGCATTTCGTAGGCTGTAACCGCCCCGGGCACCATCTGAGTGATTCCGGGCTGCCCGAGGGCAAGGTCTCCCTGGTGGAGGTCCCCGCGCTGGCCATCTCCTCGACCGAGTGCCGGGAACGGGTCCGCAAGGGCGAACCCATCTGGTACCTGGTCCCCGACGGCATCGTCCGCTACATCAACAAGACCGGGCTCTACCGAGAGAGCTGAAAGGCAGCAAGCACAACGTGACAGCCACAGACAGGGCAGTGGAGCTGGTCAGGGTCGCGGCAGAGGCCGCCTCCGACAAGCTCGCCCAGGAGATCATCGCCTACGACGTCAGCGAGCAGCTGGCCATCACCGAGGCCTTCGTCCTGTGCTCGGCACCCAACGACCGCCAGGTCCGCTCGATCATCGACGAGGTCGAGGACCAGCTGCGGATCAAGGCCGGCGCCAAGCCGGTCCGGCGCGAGGGCGAGCGCGACGGGCGCTGGGTCCTGCTCGACTACGTCGACATCGTCGTGCACATCCAGCACGAGGAGGAGCGCGGCTACTACGGCCTCGAACGGCTGTGGAAGGACTGCCCCGAGATCGAGCTCCCCGAGGGCTCGCGCGGCGCCGAGCGCACGCCGCTGGACCAGTAGCGCTCCCGCGCCCGGTCTCCCACCCAGCGACACCCCGAGCGGAGAGACACATCACGTGAGCGACACCCGTCGTGTGCTGTTCTGGCGGCACGGACGCACGGCCTGGAACGTGGAGAACCGTTTCCAGGGCCAGACCGACATCGAGCTCGACAGGACCGGTCACGCCCAGGCGGACCGGGCCGGACGGCTCCTCGCCACGATGGAACCCGACGCCATCGTGGCCTCCGACCTCAGGCGCGCCGCGGACACGGCGGGCTACCTCGGCCGGGCCACCGGCCTGCGGATCGAGTTCGACAAGGGGCTGCGCGAGCGCTTCGGCGGCTCCTGGGAAGGACTCACCGGCGTCGAGCTGGCCGAACGCTGGCCGGTCGAGCACGCGCGCATGGACATCCCCGACGGGGAGTCCATCTCCGAGGTGGGCGACCGCATGCAGGCCGCTGTCGACCGGGCGCTGGCCAGGACCCCCGACGGCGGACTGCTCGTGGTGGTCAGCCACGGCGCCGCCCTGCGCGTCGCGATCTCCCGCATGCTGGGGATCCCCGACGAACAGCGCGAGATCCTGGGACCGCTCAGCAACTGCTGCTGGTCGGTGCTCAGGCAGCACAGGGGGATGTGGCGCCTGATGGAGCACAACGCGGCGAGTCTGCCCGAACCGGTGGTGCTCAGCGACGACGCCTGACCGGCCGCCTCGGGTCCGTTTCGACGTCCGCTCCGGATTCCGCTATTGTTGGGGGAGTCGGCCGGTTCCACCGATCGGCTCCCGACACGGGGCTATGGCGCAGTTGGTAGCGCGCCTCCATGGCATGGAGGAGGTCTGGGGTTCGAATCCCCATAGCTCCACTTTGAGAACGACCCTGCTCGCAAGCTCTGCTTGCTCGCGGGGTCGTTTCGTTTCTCCCGGGGGGAGACCCCCGGACCCCCTTGAGAACGACCCTGCTCGCAAGCCCTGCTTGCTCGCGGGGTCGTTCTGTTTCTTCCGGGGAGAGACCCCCGGACCTCCTCGACAACGGCCCCGCCCGCGAGCTCGGCTTGCTCGCGGGGTCGTTCTGTTTTTCCGGGAGCCCCAGGGTTCCCGCTTTCCCGAGGCCCCGGGACGGCCTGAGTGTCAACCATGGTTGACGCTTCCAGGGGTGTCAACGATAGTTGACAGCATGGACAAGTTCACCGACCTCGCCGACGGCGGGGACCGCGACCCGATCACCGAGCTCGCCGCCCTGGCGGAGCTGTGTGCGGACCTGGAGCGCAGAAAGGCCGTCCTGGTGCGCCGGGCCCGCAACGACGGCGTCACCTGGGCCGCCATCGCCACGGTGCTGGGTGTCTCCAAGCAGGCGGTGCACAAGAAGTACGGCAGAAGCCGGACGCCGGGAGAGCGCTGACGGACCTGCGGGCTTGACGAACCGGGGACCTGGGTACTGGGGGTGATTACCCGCTCATCCCCGGTCATGGCCAGGGGTGGAGAGGGGAGCACAAGAAGGACCGAGCCGACACGCGACATCCCCGTCGGTGTCAGGGGAGGGGAACTCATGGCCGAACCGCCGCACCGCGGGGCAGGGGGGTGGCGCGGGCCGGCTGCCGCCGTCGCCGCCCTGGTACTGGTCGCCGGGTGCGGACCGCCGCCCGGTGAGGCGGAGGGGAGCGGCGGCCTCGCCGACGACCCGAAGTTCGTGTGGGCGGTCACCGGCGCCGACCGCCCCGCGCACGAGGCCGTCGCGCGGCTGTGGAACGAGAACAATCCCGACCGCCAGGTCGAGGTCTACTTCCTCGCCCCGACCGCCGACGAGCAGCGCCGGGCCCTGTTCCAGGACCTGCAGAGCCGGGCCGGCGACTTCGACGTCCTGGGCCTCGACGTCATCTGGACCGGTGAGTTCGCCGACTTCGGCTACGTCGAGAGCCTGGAGGACCTGAGACCCGAGGTCGAGGGCGTCAGCCTGCCCGGGGCCCTCGACAGCGCCCAGTGGCAGGACGAGCTCTACGCCCTGCCCTACTCGTCCAACGGCGCCTTCCTCTACTACCGCACCGACCTGGTGGACGAGCCGCCCCGGACCTGGGAGGAACTCTACGAGACGGGGACCGCGGCCGCCGAGGAGGCCGGGATCTCCGGCTACGTCGGCCAGGGTGACCAGTACGAGGGCTTCGTCGTCACCTACCTGGAACTGTTCTGGTCCGCCGGCGGCGAGCTGTTCGACGAGGACCAGACCCGGAGCACCTTCCTGGAGGGCGACGCCGCCGAGCGCTCACTGGACTTCATGTCCCGGGCGCACGAGGGCGGTCTCTTCGCCGAGGGCTTCGACTCCATGGTCGAGGACGACGCCCGTGCCCTGTTCCAGGCGGGCGAGGCCGTCTACATGCGCAACTGGCCCTACGCGATCCCGCTCCTCGAGGGCGAGGCGGGGGAGGAGAGCGCGGTCGCCGGGAAGTTCGGGGTCGCTCCGCTGCCCACCTTCGACGGCGAGGGCTCCACCAGCGCGCTGGGCGGGCTCAACAACGCCGTCAGCACACTGAGCGACAGCAAGGAGCTGGCCCGCGAGTTCGTTCTGTGGGCGGCGACGGACCCGGGAGCCCAGGAGGCGCTCATCGAGCACAGCATCGCGCCGACCATGCTCAGCATCTACGAGGAGGCGGAGGACCCGAACGTGCAGCTGCTCGGGGAGATCCTCACCGAGGCGCATCCCAGGCCGCCGGTACCCGGCTACAACTCGCTGTCGCTGGCCGTTCAGGACAACGTGTATCCCGCCTACCTGGGGCACGAGGACCCTCGGAAGGCGCTGGAAGCGGTGGACCGGGCAGCCGGCGAAGCACTCGGACAGGAGTAGGCGGCCATGGCGACGATTTCGAGGGGCACGAGCCGGGAGGGACGTGTGCGGCGCGGCCTGGGAGAGAGGGCGATGGGCAGGATCTTCCTGACCCCGTCCTTCGCCTTCATGGCCGTCATCGCCCTCTTCCCGGTGTTCTACGCCGTGGTGGTGAGCCTCTACCGCGTGCGCGGCTTCAACAGCGAGTTCGTCGGGCTCGGCAACTACGCGCAGGCGCTGACGGACCCCGACTTCTACAACGCGGTCCTCAACACCCTGGTGTTCACGGTCGCGTCGGTGACGCTGGAGTTCGTCATCGGGATGGGGTTCGCGCTGATCATGCACCAGGCGTTCGTGGGCCGCGGCCTGACCCGCGCGGTCATCCTGGTGCCGTGGGTGATCCCCACCGCCGTCGCCGCGCAGGTGTGGCGGTACATGTTCGACCACAACCCCGGCTTCGCGAACGCGGTGCTGGGCGCCGAGATCAACTGGCTGCGCGATCCGGCGTGGTCGATGGTCGCCATCATCGGCGCCGACGTCTGGAAGACCGCGCCGTTCGTGGCACTGCTGCTGCTCGCCGGGCTGCAGACGATTCCGGGGGACTACTACGAGGCGGCCGAGGTCGACGGTGCGGGACCGATCCAGCGGTTCTGGTCCATCACCCTGCCGCTCCTGCGGCCGGCGATCGTCGTCGCGCTGCTGTTCCGCACGGTGGACGCGCTGCGCATGTTCGACTTCGCGTACGTGTTCTCCGGCTACTCGAACTCGCTGGCCACCCTGTCGGTGTACGCCCAGCGGTTCCTGATCGCCGAGCCGCGGCTCGGCTACGCGAACGCGCTGTCCACGCTCACGTTCGTTGTCGTCATGCTCGTCGGCCTGGCCTTCATCAGCCGGATGGGCAGGCACATGGTCGGAGACGCAGCAGGGGAGGGAGAGCGATGACGAGCAGGACGGAGAGGAACGAGATCGCCCGGGTGGTGGGCCGGGCCCGACGGCCGCGCCGCAAGGTGCCGCCCGCTCTGGCGAACGCACTCAAGATCGCGGGCCTGGCCGTGGTCCTGCTGTGGTGCCTGTTCCCGTTCCTGTGGATGGCGATGACGAGTCTGCGCACCGGGGCGGACGCGCTCACCGACCCGAACATCCTGCGGGGGCCGTTCAACCTCGACAACTACCGGCAGGTCGTCGACCTCGGCTTCCACTTCGCGCTGCGCAACTCGCTGGTCGTGGCGGCGCTGACGACGCTGATCTGCATCCCCGTGGCGTCCCTGGCGGGGTACGCGCTCGCACGGCTGCCGCTGGCGGGCAAGTTCCTCATCCTGTCCGTCACCCTGGTGGCGACGCTCTTCCCGCCGGTGGCACTGGTCAACCCGCTGTACCAGATGTACCTGAGGATCGACGAGTGGACGGGGATCAGCCTGCTCAACTCCTACGCGGGCATGGTCATCCCGTACGTGGCGCTGACCCTGCCGCTGGCCGTCTTCATCCTCACCACGTTCTTCGCGGGCATCCCCAAGGAGATCGAGGAGTCGGCGAAGGTGGACGGCGCCACGCCCTTCCAGGCCTTCTGGAGGGTGGTGGTGCCGCTGGCCGCCCCGGGCGTGGGTGCGGCCGCGATCCTCACCTTCGTGTACGCGACCAACGAATTCCTGCTGGCGTTCTCGTTCGCGCCGCGCGACCTGAACGTGCAGACCGTCCCGGTCTTCATCGGTACGTTCCAGCGCGTGGGGTACGAGAACCCCATCGGCCAGGTCATGGCCGCGTCGGTCCTGGTGTCGATCCCGCTCATCGCCTTCGCGCTGATCCTGCAGCGCCGCATCGTCGCCGGACTGACCTCCGGTGCGGTCAAGGGCTGAGCGGGGCGTCCCGCCCGGGCGGCGGGGAGGGCCGGACGGGGAGGAACGGCGGTACCGCGAGGCGGAACGGCCGGACCGGGGTGTGCGACCGCGAGGGGCTCGGAGACACGGAACCCGCCGGGCACGGGGCCCGGCGGGTCGGCGGGTGTCGGACGGACAGGGGTCAGAGGTAGAGCCCGGTGCCCCGCTCGGGAGCCTCCTTGGCGATGGCGTGCACGTCGCGCTCGCGCAGGATGACGTAGCGTTCGCCGTTCAACTCGACCTCGCCCTGTTCCTCCGGGTCGAAGAGCACACGGTCACCGGTCTTCACGTGCCGGGCGCCGGTTCCGGCACCCACGACCTCGCCCCAGGCGAGCCTGGTGGCCAGCTTCACCGTGTCCGGGATGACCAGGCCGGCGCTGCTGCGCCGTTCGCTCTTGTCCACGACCGTCTTCACGAGCAGGCGGTCGTGGAGCATCTGGATTTCAAGCTTTGATTCGGCCACGCCTCCAGGATATTGCGTCCGGACCGCGACCCAGGGCCCGCATCCTCCCCCGGTCTCGACGGTGACGCGCAACACACTCCGTGGGTGCCCTGTGGACGCCCTGTTGGCTTCACCGCCTCTTCACCTCCGGTACAGTATTTCCATCGCCGTTCGGGGAAACCGACCGGCAATCCAGGGGCTATGGCGCAGTTGGTAGCGCGCCTCCATGGCATGGAGGAGGTCTGGGGTTCGAATCCCCATAGCTCCACCCTGGGAACGACCCTGCTCGCAAGCTCCGCTTGCTCGCGGGGTCGTTCTGTTTCTTCCGGGGGGAGACCCCCGGGCCCCCTCGGGAACGACCCTGCTCGCAAGTTCTGCTTGCTCGCGGGGTCGTTCTGTTTCTTCCGGGGGAAGACCCCCGGGCCTCCTCGACAACGGCCCCGCCCGCGAGCTCGGCTTGCGGGCGGGGTTGTTCCGTTTCTCCCCGGAACGGCGCGGTCAGGGCCCCTCGGTGCGGGTGCCGATGTGGTCCAGGAGGGCCGCGTCGCCGGAGACCAGGCGCTCCACCTCCTCGCCGCCGTCGCAGCGCCGCAGGGACACCGTCACCTGTCCCTCGGAGCGGCCCACCACGCGCCACGTCCCGCCGTGGTCCTCCCAGCGGCGGAGGGCGCCGGCCGGATCCGTATCTCCCATGGCCCCTTTTCTACGCCTTCGCGCGTGTTGTCGCCAGGGGGCGAACCACCGTGGCCGAGTCACCCCCGCAGGTCCGATAGACTGGTCCCACGACTTCGGGAAACCGAAGGACTCGGGGCTATGGCGCAGTTGGTAGCGCGCCTCCATGGCATGGAGGAGGTCTGGGGTTCGAATCCCCATAGCTCCACCTCGAGAACAACCCTGCTCGCAAGCTCCGCTTGCTCGCGGGGTTGTTCTGTTTCTTCCAGGGGAAGACCCCCGGGCCCCCTTGAGAACGACCCTGCTCGCAAGCTCCGCTCGCGGCCAGGGTCGTTTCGTTTCCTCCGGGGCCCGGGCTCCGCGGAGGCGGCCCTGTCCGCCGGCCGCGCCTGCTCGCGGGGTCGTTCTGCTCCGTCCCCGAATTTTGCCTTCCAGGTCTTGCGCCGGGAGCTTCGCCGGTCCATGATCAACATGTCGGTTGATTAACCAGGAGGTTGAACAAGGAGATGGCGGATGACTCGCTGAGCCTCGTCTTCGCCGCGTTGGCGGATCCGACCCGACGGGCGCTGCTCGCCCGGCTGGCGAGGGGTGAGGCCACGGTCAACGAGCTCGCGGAGCCGTTCCCCATCAGTCTCCAGGCGGTCTCCCGGCACCTGAAGGTCCTCGAACGCGCGGGACTCGTCAGCCGGGGCAGGGAGGCCCAGTGGCGGCCCTGCCGCCTGGAGACGCAGCCGCTGGAGGAGGCGTCGGAGTGGATCGGCCGCCACCGCCGCCAGTGGGAGGACCGCCTCGGCCGGCTCGACGAGGTGATCAGCCGTATCCAGCGGGGACAGCGGAGCAGCACCGGAACCACAGAGGGAGAGACCGAGAATGAGTGACCTCGAAGTGATCGTCGAGCCCGGCCGGCAGGACATCGTCGTCCGGCGCACCTTCGACGCCCCACGGGACGTCGTCTTCCGGGCGATGACCGAGCCCGAGCACCTCGCCAGGTGGTGGGGCCTGGCCGAGACCGAGACGGTCGTCGACCGGCTCGAGCTGCGCCCCGGCGGAACCTGGCGGTTCGTGGAGAAGGGCCCCGACGGCCGGGAGGACGCCTTCCGCGGTGTGTTCCACGACGTCGTCGCGCCCGAGCGCTTCGTGCAGACCTTCGAGTACGAGGGCATGCCGGGGCACGTGGCCATGGAGACCCACGCCCTGGAGGAGGACGGAGGCCGTACCCGCTACACCTCGGTCTCGGTGTTCCAGAGCGTCGAGGACCGCGACGGCATGGTGCGGTCGGGGATGGAGACCGGGCTGAGGCAGTCCCTGGACGCCCTGGAGGAGCTCGCCGGGTCGCTGACCTGAGCGTTGCCGCGGTCGGCCGGGCCCCCGGGTCCGGCCGACCGGTCCTGTGGACAGCGGCCGCGATGTCCCCCGCGGCCGGTACTGTCGATCCCGTGGCAGATCTCCCCGATGTCCCGACCATGCTCGACACGGCCGTGAAGGCCCTCGGCGGCAACCGCCGCGAGGGACAGTCCGCCATGGCCGAGGCGGTGGCGGAGGCAGTCCAGAAGCGCGAACACCTCGTCGTCCAGGCCGGTACCGGCACCGGGAAGTCCCTGGCCTACCTCGTGCCCGCCATTCGACACGCCTTGGACAAGGAGACCACCGTCGTCGTCTCCACCGCGACCATCGCGCTCCAGACCCAGCTCGTCGAACGCGACCTGCCGCGCCTGGCCAAGGCACTCGCGCCCCTGCTGCCCCGCGAACCCACGTTCGCCGTGCTCAAGGGCCGCCGCAACTACCTGTGCCGCAACCGGTTGGAGAGCGCCGGCGACGAGCACGACGAGGCCGAACTCTTCGACCCCCGCCAGCTCTCCTCCCTCGGCAAACAGGTCGCCCGCCTGCACGAGTGGGCGGAGGAGACGGTCACCGGCGACCGGGACGAGCTCGTCCCCGGCGTCGGCGACCTGGCCTGGCGGCAGGTGTCCGTGGGCGCGAACGAGTGCGTGGGGGCCCGGGTCTGCGCCTTCGGCCAGGAGTGCTTCGCCGAGTTCGCCCGCGAGGCCGCCCAGGGCGTCGACGTGGTGGTCACCAACCACGCCATGCTCTCCATCGACATGACCCAGGGCAACCACATCCTGCCCGAGCACGACACGATCATGATCGACGAGGCGCACGAGCTCGTCGACCGCGCCACCTCGGTCGCCACCGGCACCCTCGGTGAGCGCGCCGTCTCCCTCGCCGCCAAGCGCGCCGCCCGACTGGTCGAACCCGGGGTGAGCGAGCGCCTCGCCGAGTGCGCCGACGGCCTCGCCCTCATGTTCGCCGACGTCCCCGAGGGGCGCCTGGACCACATCGACGAGGCCCTGGCCGGCGCCGTCGCCGCCACCCGCGACGCCGCGTCCGCCTGCGTCACCGCCATCGGTCCCTCGAACGGGGAGAGCGATGCCGACACCGCCAGTGAGCGCCGCATGGCCCTGGCCTCTCTCGGCGAGGTCCACGACACCGCTGTGCGGATCCTGGAGTCCTTCGAACCCGCCCTGCGCGACCGCACCGAGGTCGTCTGGCTCACCCGGGCCCCCGGCCGCCAGCCCGCCCTCGGCATCGCTCCGCTCGGTGTGGGCGGGCTGCTGCGGGAGAAGCTCTTCGGCGACCGCACGGTGGTCCTCACCTCCGCCACGCTCACCCTGGGCGGCTCCTTCACCTCCCTGGCCCACCAGTGGGGACTGGGCCGGGAGGTCACCGAGGAGAACGCCGAGCGCGCCGCCCGGGGCGCCGAACCCGACGACCCCTCCGACGAGGACGGTCCGCACCGCGCCGCGGGGGAGCCCCGATGGCGGGCGCTCGACGTCGGCTCGCCCTTCGACCACGCCCGCAGCGGCATCCTCTACGTGGCCACGCACCTGCCCCAGCCGGGCCGCGACGGGCTGCTCCCGGCCTACGTCGACGAGATCTCCGAGCTCATCGAGGCCGCCGACGGCCGCACGCTCGGCCTGTTCTCCTCCATGCGCGCGGCCAAACAGGCCACCGAGGAGCTGCGCGAGCGCCTCGACCATCCGATCCTGTGCCAGGGGGAGGACTCCACCGGCCAGCTCGTCCGCCGCTTCGCCGACGACGAGCGGGCGTGCCTGTTCGGCACCCTGTCGCTGTGGCAGGGCGTGGACGTCCCGGGGCCGTCGCTGTCCCTGGTGATCGTGGACCGCATTCCTTTTCCCCGGCCCGACGACCCGCTGGCCTCCGCCCGCCAGCGCTCCATCGCGGCGCACGGCGGCAACGGCTTCCTGTCGGTGGCCGCCACCCACGCCGCGCTGCTGCTCGCGCAGGGCACCGGGCGCCTGCTGCGCTCCACCGGGGACCGGGGCGTCATCGCGGTGCTGGACCCGCGGCTGGCCACCGCCCGCTACGGCGGTTTCCTGCGTGCCTCGCTCCCGCCCTACTGGGGGACCACCGACCCCTCGGTCGCGCGGGCCGCGCTGCGCCGGCTCTCGGGCCGGTCCGCTCCCGAGCCCGCCGCCTGACCGGGAGAGGCGGCCGGGCACTCTCGGGACGCCCGGCCGCCTCCGCTTCCGTCAGCCCCGTGTGCGGTACCCGAAGAGGCGGACCGCGTAGCCGGGGGAGTCGTCCTCGGCCTCGTGGATGTACCAGCGGTCGTCGTGCTCGCCGACCAGGAGCTCGTTCCACATCATGTCGATGAGCTTGAGCCGGGAGACGACGGACGCCTCCGGGTCCAGCACGATGGAATAGGAGCGGTCGGTCAGGCGCTGGGTCACCATGGCCACGGACTGCCCGCCCCAGATCGCGGGAACGGGCGCGTGGCCCACCTCGACCCCGCACAGCCGGAGCTGCTCGACCTCTTCGTCCAGGGCCTCGGCCGCCAGGGCGCCGTCCAGCCGCAGGGCGTCCTCCAGCTCGTCGCGGTCCTCGTCGCCGCGAAGGTAGGCGTGGTAGGTGCGGCAGCCGCAGGTGCGGCACTTGCGCCAGACGACGCAGCGGGCCAGCCCGTAGGCGGACTGTGCCTCGCCGACACTCCGGTAGTCGCTCACCTCGCGCATCGAGCCGCATTCGCAGCACAGGGCCGTGAGATCCTGCTTCATCAGAGTCCCCCCTCCCAGGCGAGTATGCGACGGATGAAGCCCGTTAGGGAACCCGTTCGGCGAGGAAGTCGCGGCAAGGACTCGTCATCAATGCCCAAAATGACCCGGTCGCGGGTTTCGGGCACCGCGGAGCAGGGACACGGGTGTCCCGTCTCACTCGTCCAGGGACAGGCCCCGCTTGTTGCGCGCGCTCCAGTCCCGCATCCGCTGCGGATAGCCCACGATCTGGGCGTCGTAGACCGGCGCCGCCAGTTTGCGGGCCACCTTGCGCATCACCTCGGGGGAGCCGCAGCGGCGCCGGATCCACTCCCCGTCGGCGGCGACGGCGACCGCGGTGGTCCGGGTGGCGAAGGTCTCGGGCTCGACGAAGAACTCCACGCCCACCCTGCTCCTGGCGAACTCGATCAGGGCCTTGACGTCCGAGTCCTCGGAGGTCCGGTCGAAGCGGGTCTTGCCCTGGCGGTTGGCCTTGCGCAGTCCGAAGCGGTCTCGCCATCCCATGCGGGTCACGTTTCCTCGGGATCGGGGGTTGAGGGTTCAAGTTCAGTCTAGGACGTGAGTACGTCTTTCCCCGAGCCCTGAGCCGGACGGTTTCCCGCATTCCCCGGACGCAAGAGTCACCGCACTGCTACTTTCTGTGCATCAGCATCCGATCAGGGGAGAAGACGATGCCGATGTGGACATGGTCGGGGGAGACCGCCAGGCAGCTCAGGTCCATCGGGCAGGAGGACCTGGCCGAGGCCGTTGCCGAGCTGCCCGAACTCGCGGAGGCCGGCGACACCGCCCGGGTGGAGGCCGTGGCCCGCGCGGCCGCGCGTATCGCCCGGCGCCTGGCCACCGAGGCCGAGGACGGCCGGACCGCTGTGCCCGACGTCCTCGGCCCGCCCACACTGGCCTTCCTCTCGCACTGGCCCCTGGCCGTCCGGGTCGGCACCCTCGCCGAGGGGCGGCGCGCCCTGCCCCAGGCCGCGGCGGCCCTCGAGGAGGAGACCGGCCCGTACGACCGCGGCCCCTTCCCGGTCTCCGCGCTGGAGACCCTGACGCGATGCCACGCCAACATCGACGCGGCGGGCACCACCCAGACGCGCCGGGAACTGCTCTCCGCCCGCCGCCTGACCGGTTGGGAGCGCACCCCTGCCTGGCCCGCGCTCGTCCTCGCCCGGATCGGGCTGCTCGTCGACGAGGACCGCCCCGACCGGGCCGAGTACGAACTGCGCCGCTACGAGCACACCGCGACCGGGCCGGCGATGCTCGGAGCCGGCGGCGTCTTCACCATGGTCCGCGCCCTGCGCCGCCAGGACCGGCACGCCGACGCCCTCGTGGTCCTCGACCGCATGGAGGCCGAGCTGGGCCTGGACGGGGCCAACACCCGCCGCCCGGCGCTGCGCCGACTCGTCCGCTTCGAGCGCGCCCGCCTGCTGTCCTGGCTCACCCGCCTCGGGATGTGCCCGCCGCGCGAGGCCATCACGCCGCTGCCCACGGTGGAGGAGGCCGAGGCCCACCCGCACCTGCGCCCGGCATGGGTCGAGGCGGTGGAGAACCTGGTGTGCCACGGCAGCGTCCGCAACGACTGGCGCCTGGGGGTGCGGGTCACCACCTGGTCCCGCTACTTCGAGCGCGTGGGTGCGCCCCGCCGCGGCGCGGAGCTGGCTCTGGCGGCCGCCCGGCTGGCCGTGGGCCGCGGCGCCCTGTGGGTGGCGAGCTGTTCGGCTCAGCGCGCCGAACGGCTCATCGGCGAGCTGAGCAACACGGACGAGATCCGGGGAGACCTGGCCGAGGCCCGTGCCATGGTCGACGCGATGCCGCCGCTCCAGCCGCTGGCCCCGCCCGACCGCATCCTCGACTTCCTGCAGGCCCAGCCGACCGAGGAGGTCGACCCCGAACGCCAGGCGGAGCAGGTCAACGCCGCACTGGCCGACCGTCCGCACGACAGCATGCTGCTCTCCGCGCTCGGTCAGGTGGGCCGCACGCTCATGCTCTCCGACGCGGCCACCGAACCCCAGTGGCGCCACGTCAAGGAGAGCCCCGGCGACCAGCGCGCCGCCCTGTCCCTGCTCGAGACCCTCCTGCACGACAACGACACGGCGGGTGTGCGCAACCTCGTGCGCACCCTCGCGGCGGGTGCCTTCACCGCCCCCGCCCCCGCCGAGCCCCCGGCCCCGCTGGAGGCCCCCGCCCCCGAGCCGGTGGGCACGGCCTCCTAGGCCACTGCACCGAGGCCGTGTTCTCCGGGTGCTCTCGCCGCGTCGGCGGAGCCGATCCTCCGGAGAACGGCCGGCCGGGCGCTCCCTTGCGAGGCAGGAAGCGCGGCTCGGCCCGGCCTCGCAAGCTTCTCCGGCGAGGCAAGGGGGTGCCTGGCGGCCGTGCGGTCCGAGACGATCCGAAAAGCAGGGCCGAGGCCGGACCCCGCTCGGTCGAGAGGTCAGAGGGACAGGGGGACCTCACCCGCGGCCAGGGCGCGGCCGGCCGGGTAGGCCAGCGCGGCGTCGGGCATCCGGCCGGGGCGGCCGCTGTGCAGGACGCGCACGCTGCCCGACCGGTGCGACACGGGCACGTCCCCGATGCGGCGCAGCACCTGCGCCGCCACGGCGCGGGCGGCGGTGAACAGCGCCGGGGCCTCGGTGCCCGGCCCCCGGCGCTTCCGCAGGGCCGAGGTGATCTCCTCACCCACCAGGTCGTAGTGGGTGCACCCGAGCACCACCCCGCGCACATCGGCCGGGGTGGCGTCGGCCGCCCGGCCGACCGCCTCGGTGATCCGGCCCGGATCGGCCGACTCCACCGCCTCGGCCAGCCCCAGGCAGGCCACGGGTGTGACCGTGGCGTCCCCGGCGAAGGTCTCGATCAGGCGGCGCTGGTAGCTGCTGCGGGTGGTGGCCGCGGTCGACCACACGGCGATCGGCCCGCCCGCGGCGGCCGCCGGCTTGATGGGCGGGACCGTGCCCACCACCGGAATCCCCGGCTCGAACACGGCGCGCAGTTCGGTGAGCCCGTGCACCGACGCCGTGTTGCACGGCACGACCACGGCGTCCAGGCCCCCGTCCCCGGCGGCCTCGGCGGCGGCCCGGGCCCCGGCCAGGGCGCGTCCGATCACTTCGTCGGGGGTACGCGGGCCCCACGGCATGTGGTCGGGGTCCATGGACAGGAGCAGATCGGCATCCGGACGGGCCGCGAACAGGGCCGCGGCGGTGGACAGCATGCCGATACCGGAGTCAACGAGAGCGATGCGCACGACCCCTGATCCTATCCGCGTCCGCGCGCCGACCTCCTCGGCACATCGCCGCAGCCATCACTTGCGAAGCAGGAAACTCTTGCGCCACAACAGCCTTCGCGGTACGGCGCAACACGGGGCGTATGGGGTGGCAAACCCGCCTACCCGTAGGTAGAACTGAGGGGATCGGCCTTCGGGGGGCCGGTCCGTGCCGAGTGCACGCCGACGCCGGAAACGGGAGAGCGGATGACTCCACGACAGCAGGGAACGATCGGCACCGCCGACACCACCGGTGCCGCCGAACCGGCGGAGCACACCGCGGCGGTCCGGCGCCTGCTCCGCGACTACCGGGCCCTGCCCCCGGGGACGCCGGTCCGCCTGGCCAAGCCCACCTCCAACCTCTTCCGGTTCCGGGAGTCCGGCTCCGCTCCGGCGCTCGACGTCTCCGCCTTCACCGGTGTCCTCTCCATCGACCCGGTCGAGCGCCTCGCCGACGTCGGCGGCATGACCACCTACGAGGACCTCGTCGCCGCCACCCTTCCGCACGGACTCATGCCGACGGTCGTCCCCCAGCTGCGCACCATCACCCTGGGCGGCGCCGTCACCGGTATGGGCATCGAGTCCTCCTCCTTCCGCAGCGGCCTCCCGCACGAGGCCGTCCAGGAGATGGAGATCCTCACCGGTGGGGGCGAGGTCGTCACCGCCACGCGCGACAACGCGCACAGCGACCTCTTCCACGGCTTCCCCAACTCCTACGGGACCCTCGGTTACGCTCTGCGCCTGCGCATCGAGCTCGAACCCGTCTCCCCGTACGTGCACCTGCGCCACCTGCGCTTCTCCGACGCGTCCGAGGCCATGGACGCCCTCGCCCGGATCTGCGCCGACCGCGAGTACGGCGGCCGGCCCGTGGACTTCGTCGACGGCGTCGCCTTCGGCCCCGGAGAGCTCTACCTCACCCTGGCCCGCTTCACCGACGAGGCGCCCTGGACCAGCGACTACACCGGCAACGAGATCTACTACCGCTCCATCCCGAGATACGCGGGCGCGGGTCCCGGCGACTACCTCACCACGCACGACTACCTGTGGCGCTGGGACACCGACTGGTTCTGGTGCTCGCGCGCCTTCGGCGTCCAGCATCCGCTGGTCCGCCCCCTGTGGCCGCGTTCGCTCAAGCGCTCCGACGTCTACCGCCGCCTGGTCGCCTGGGACAGGCGCACCTCCTTCTCCCGGCTGCTGGACCACTACCGGGGGCGGCGCCCGAAGGAGCCCCTCATCCAGGACGTCGAGGTGGGCGTGGAGCGCGGCGCCGAGTTCCTCGACTTCTTCCACGAGGAGATCGGCATGTCCCCCGTGTGGATGTGCCCGCTGCGCCTGCGCGAACCCCGCCGCCCCGGCGCGGCCGAGGGTGAGCACGTCTGGCCGCTCTACCCCCTGGAGAACGACCGGCTCTACGTCAACTTCGGCTTCTGGGGCCTGGTGGAGATGAAACCGGGCCAGCGCCGGGCCCACCACAACCGCCGGATCGAGGAGCGCGTCACCGAGCTCGGCGGCCACAAGTCGCTGTACTCCGACTCCTTCTACGAGGAGGACGAGTTCTGGCGGCTCTACAACGGTCCCGCCTACCGGGGCCTCAAGGAGGCCTACGACCCCGGAGGGAGGCTGCTGGACCTGTACGCCAAGTGCGTGCACAACCGCTGAGGGCACACAGCAACGGGGCGCGACCCGTGGGCGGGCCGCTCCACGAGAGGAAGGAAGAGCAGTGCGGCTTGCCGAGATCTTCGAGCGCGTCGTGGGAACCGACGCGCCTCTCCGATTCACCGCCTACGACGGAAGCAGTGCCGGTGATCCCGGCAGCGACGTACGCCTCCACGTGCGTACCCCCGTCGCTGTCAACTACCTCGCCCAGTCCCCGAACCCGCTCGGCCTCACCCGCGCCTACGTGTCCGGCCACCTGGAGGTGGAGGGGGACATGTACACCGCCCTGCGGCGCATGGCCGACTTCGTGTTCGCCGAGGGCCCCCGGATCTCGGTGCGCGACATCGCCGACATCGTCCGCTCGGTCGGCTGGGTCAAGTTCGCCAACCGGGTCGCCCCTCCGCCGCAGGAGATGACACGCGGCCGCCTGGCCAGACGCGGCTGGCGCCACTCCAAGGAACGTGACGCCGAGGTCATCCGCCACCACTACGACGTCTCCAACGCCTTCTACGAGATGGTGCTGGGCCCCTCCATGACCTACACCTGCGCGGTCTTCGACAACACCGACAGCGGCCTGGACCGGGTGGAGGCCGGTGACGGGGCGCTGGAGAGCGCCCAGTTCCGCAAGTACGAGCTGGTCTCGAGGAAGCTCGGTCTGGAACCGGGCATGCGGCTGCTCGACGTGGGCTGCGGCTGGGGCGGCATGGTCGTGCACGCCGCCCGCGAGCACGGCGTCCGCGCGCTGGGCGTGACCCTGTCCAAGGAGCAGGCCGAGTGGGCGTCCAAGAGGATCGCCCAGGAGGGTCTGTCGGACCTGGCCGAGGTCCGCCACATGGACTACCGGGACGTCGCCGACGGCAGCTACGACCGGATCAGCTCCATCGGCCTGACCGAGCACATCGGGGCGAGGAACCTGCCCTCCTACTTCGCCTCGCTCCACAGCAAGCTGGTCCCCGGCGGGCGGCTGCTCAACCACTGCATCACCCGCCCCCGCAACGACCTGCCCCGCATGGACCCGGACGGCGTCATCAACCGCTACGTCTTCCCCGACGGGGAGCTGGAGGGCCCCGCCGAGATCCAGGCGGCCATGAACGACGCGGGGTTCGAGATCCGCCACCAGGAGAACATCCGCGAGCACTACGCACTGACGCTGCGCCACTGGGGCGCCAACCTGGAACGCAACTGGGATGCGGCGGTCGCCGAGGTCGGGGAGGGCACCGCGCGCGTGTGGCGGCTCTACATGGCCGCGTGTGTGCTCGGCTTCGAGCGCAACGTGGTGCAGCTGCACCACATCCTCGGGGTGAAGCCCGACGGCACCGAGTCGCACATGCCGCTGCGCCCCGCCTTCTGACCCGACCGGCCTTCCGGCCCTCCCCGAACGGAGGACACGGGCTCTCCCCGTCCCCCGTCCGAGGCGGTCGGACGGCATGATGGACCCCGTTCACCCACCGGCCGTACCCAGGAGTGCCCAGTGACCGAGAACCCCGGCGGGGAAGGCCCCTCCGCACCGGACGTGCCCGACCACGTCAAGAGGACCGTGGTCGACCTGATCGCCGCCTACGCCGACCGCAACCGCGACGAGCTCGAGCGCGCCGTCCCCAGGGCCGCCGACGCGATCGACGAGGTCCTCTCCGAACTGCGGGTCGTCGCCGCCTTCCTCAGCCGCCGCGTACAGGCCACCGGTGTGGTGTGGAAGCCCGCCGACTCGCGCGAGGCGGTCGCCCGCACCGTCGCCGAGATGCTTCCTCCCGAACTGGAGTTCGCCGTCTCCACGGCCTGGGAGGCCCACACCGTCGGCGAGGAGGAGGCCGCCGAGCGCCTCACCAACGGCGACCCCATGGTCTACGTGCACATGCTCGCCGCGTTCGGCGCCGCCATCGGCCTGGCCGTCTACAAGCGGGCCGAACTCGTCTCCACCCTGCGCCAGGTGACGGGACTCGCCGAGTAGCCGTTCCCGGGGGAAGCCGCGAAGGGGGCGGAGGGCGGGCCGGTGCCCCGGACGCGCTCCGCTCCCGGCCGCGGCGGCACGCGACCGCCGGGACCGTCCGGGCACGGGACGGGCCCGGCCCCGGGGGAGGAGGGGAGCCGGGCCCGGGTCCGGGCTCAGGCGCGCAGTTCGCGCTTGAGGATCTTGCCGGTGGAGGTCATCGGCAGCGTGTCGCGGAACTCGATCTCACGGGGGTACTTGTAGCCCGCGAGCCTCTCCTTGGACCACTCGATGATCTCCTCGGCGGTGGCCGAGGCGCCGTCCTTGAGGATCACGAACGCCTTGACCTCCTCGCCGTGGCTGTCGTGGGGGACACCGACGACGGCGGCGAGGCTGACGGCCTCGTGGGTCATCAGGACCTCCTCGACCTCCCGCGGGTAGACGTTGTAGCCGCCGCGGATGATCATGTCCTTGGAGCGGTCGATGATGAAGTAGAAGCCCTCGTCGTCGCGGCGGGCGATGTCGCCGGTGCGGAACCAGCCGTCGCGCAGGACCTCGGCGTTGACCTCGGGCCGGTTGTGGTAGCCCTTCATCACCAGGTGGCCGCGGATGGCGATCTCGCCGACGGGGTCCTCGTCGCCCTCCTTGACGACCTCGTTCCACTCGGGGTCGATCAGCTTCATCTCCACGCCCCACACCGGGCGGCCGATCGAGCCGGTCTTGGCCTTGACGTTGGGGTTGTTGAAGGAGGCCACGGGGGAGGTCTCGGACAGGCCGTACCCCTCCTTGATGCCGACGCCGAAGGTCTTGACGAAGTCCTCGGCGAGCTGGCCGGGCAGGGCCGCGCCGCCGGAGACGGCGTCGACCAGGTTGTGCGCGATCTTCTCCAGGTCGTACTTGCCGGCCTCGGCCGCCTGGGCGGCGTTGAGCAGCCCCCAGTACATGGTGGGCACACCCGCGAAGGCGGTGACGCCCTCCTTCTCGAGCAGGGCCAGGGCCTCGTTGCCGTCGAAGCGCGGCATGAGGACCAGGGTCGCCCCCCGGTACAGGGCGGCGTTGAGCATGACCGTCTGACCGAAGATGTGGAACAGCGGCAGGACCACCAGGGCGACGTCGCGGCCGTCGGGGTGCGGGTTGACCATGCCGGCGGAGACGACGGCGTTCATCATCAGGTTGTTGTGGCTCAGCTCGGCGCCCTTGGGCTTTCCGGTGGTGCCGCTGGTGTAGATGATGACCGCGGTGTCCTCGGAGCTGGTCTGCACGCTCTCGAACTCGCCGGGCTGCCCCTCCAGGGCCTTCCACAGGGTCTCGGCGCCCTCGATGGCGGACTCGGTGGCGCCCGGGGTGGCGGGCAGGTCCACGTAGAACTCGCAGGTGTCCACCTGGCCGAAGGCCTCGAAGGCGCGCTCGCCCAGCGGCAGTTCCGGGGAGCCGGTGAAGGCGAAGATCGCCTTGGCGCCGGAGTCCTCCAGGTGATAGGCGATCTCACGCGGGGTGAGCAGTACGTTCAGCGGTACGACGACCGCGCCGGCCTTGAGCGCGCCGTAGTAGACGAACGGGAAGTAGGGGAGGTTCGGGCTGGCCAGTGCGATGCGGTCGCCCGGCCGGACACCGCGGGAGACGAGGAGGTTCGCGACCTGGTTGGCGATCATGTCGGTGATCGCGTAGTTCAGACGGAGGTCTCCGAAGACCAGGCAGTCCTTCTCGGGGGTCGAACGGGCACCGTCCTCCAGGATCACGGACAGGTTGAGCATAGGGGCCTCCCGCAAGCAGATGGATCACGAGGTGGGCACGGCGAGCCGGTGTGATCTGGGTCGCGTGTTCTTCGCCACTTCTGCGGAAGCGTAACAAACCGGACGGTCGGTGTGGAGGGGTAAGAAGTCTGCAATCCCACGAAACATCACTTCATGCGCATTGGGTCCGCACTGTGACGGAGTGTGAAAGAGGGGTGGTTTCCGCCCGGGCCCGGTGCCGGACCTCCCCGCGGGACCGCCTGTGACACGTCGTCGGCGGCGACGGCCAACCGCTAACCTGAGGGGAGCTCACCCAGGAGGGTGACCCCATCCGAGGACCGGCAAGGAAGCATGCAGCGATGACAGCGGTAGACGGCGACCAGACGACGGGCGGCGACACCTACGACGCCCGCGCCCTCCAGGACAAGTGGCAGGCGCGCTGGGCCGCCGAGCTTCCGTTCGAGGCCAGCGAGGACCCCGCGGACGACCGCCCCCGCTCCTACGTCGTGGACATGTTCGCCTACCCCTCGGGCGACCTCCACATGGGCCACGCCGAGGCCTACGCCATCGGCGACGTCATCAGCCGCTACCGCTTCCAGCGCGGCGACAACGTCCTGCACCCCATCGGCTGGGACTCCTTCGGCCTGCCCGCCGAGAACGCGGCGATCAAGAACGACTCCCACCCCGCCGAGTGGACCTACGCCAACATCGAGACCCAGGCGGCCTCGTTCCGCAACTACGGGATCGCCGTCGACTGGTCGCGCCGGCTGCACACCAGCGACCCCGAGTACTACAAGTGGAACCAGTGGCTGTTCACGCGCTTCTTCGAGCGCGGGCTGGCCTACCGCAAGGACGGCCAGGTCAACTGGTGCCCCAAGGACCAGACGGTGCTGGCCAACGAGCAGGTCGTCCAGGGCCGCTGTGAGCGCTGCGGCACCGACGTGGTCCGGCGCGGCCTCGAGCAGTGGTACTTCCGCATCACCGACTACGCCCAGCGACTGCTGGACGACATGGACCAGCTCGAGGGCGGCAACTGGCCCGACGAGATCCTGGCCATGCAGCGCAACTGGATCGGCCGCTCCACCGGTGCCGACGTCGACTTCGCCATCGAGGGGCGCGACGAGCCGGTCACCGTTTTCACCACCCGCCCCGACACCCTCTACGGCGCCACCTTCTTCGTCGTGGCCGCCGACGCCGAGCTGGCAGAGGAGCTGTGCGCCCCCGAGCAGCGGGAGGCCTTCGACGCCTACCGCGCCGACGTCGCCAAGCTCTCCGACATCGAGCGCCAGGCCACCGAGCGCCCCAAGACCGGTGTCTTCCTGGGCCGGTACGCGATCAACCCGGTCAACGGCGAGCGCATGCCCGTCTGGGCGGCCGACTACGTCCTGGCCGACTACGGCCACGGCGCCATCATGGCCGTGCCCGCACACGACCAGCGCGACCTCGACTTCGCCCTGGCCTTCGACCTGCCGGTCAAGGTCGTCGTGGAGACCGGCGAGCCCGACCCGGTCGAGACCGGCGTGGCCACCGTCGGAGAGGGTACCCTGCGCAACTCCGGGCCTCTGGACGGCCTGTCCAAGAGCGAGGCCATCGAGCGCATCATCCAGGTCCTGGACGAGCGCGGCACCGGCAGGGGCACCGTCAACTACCGCCTGCGCGACTGGCTGCTGTCCCGCCAGCGCTACTGGGGCACGCCCATCCCCATCATCCACTGCCCCTCCTGCGGCGAGGTGCCCGTCCCCGACGAGCAGCTGCCCGTCACCCTGCCCGAGCTCAAGGGCGCGGAGCTGGCCCCCAAGGGCGTGTCCCCGCTGGCCGCGGCCACCGACTGGGTCAACGTCGACTGCCCCTCCTGCGGCGGACCCGCCCAGCGCGACACCGACACCATGGACACCTTCGTGGACTCGTCCTGGTACTTCCTGCGCTACTGCTCGCCCCGCACCGACGACGCTCCCTTCGACACCGAGGCCGTCGCCAAGTGGGGCCCCGTCGACCACTACATCGGCGGCAAGGAGCACGCGACGCTGCACCTGATGTACGCGCGCTTCTTCACCAAGGTGCTCCACGACATGGGCATGGTGTCCTTCACCGAGCCCTTCCGCCGCCTCACCAACCAGGGCCAGGTCATCAACCAGGGCCGGGCCATGTCCAAGTCCCTGGGCAACGGCGTCGACCTGGGCAAGGAGATCGAGGCCTACGGCGTGGACGCCGTCCGCCTGACCATGCTCTTCGCCGGCCCGCCGGAGGAGGACGTCGACTGGGCCGACGTGTCCGTCTCCGCCGCGCAGAAGTTCCTCAACCGCGCCTACCGCGTGATGAGCGAGGCCGGGGCGGCGAGCAGGCCCGGCACCGACCCCGCCCAGGGCGACACCGGTCTGCGCCGGGCCACCCACCGGGCCATCGAGCAGATCACCGCCCTGGTGGAGGCCAAGCGGTTCAACGTGGCCATCGCCCGCGTCATGGAGCTGGTCTCCGCGGCCCGCAAGGCCATCGACTCCGGCCCCGGTGCCGCCGACCCGGCGGTGCGCGAGGCCGCGGAGTTCATCGCGGTCGCCCTGTCGCTGTTCGCGCCCTACGTGGCGGAGGAGGGCTGGGAGCTGCTGGGCCGCACCGGCACCGTCGCCGTGGGCAACTGGCCCGAGGCCGACCCCGCCCTGCTGGTCCAGGAGTCCGTGACCTGCGTGGTGCAGGTGCAGAGCAAGGTTCGTGACAAGCTGTCCGTGGCGCCCGACATCGACCCGGCAGAACTCGAGAGGCTCGCCCTGGCATCGGAGAAGGCGCAGAACTTCATCGGCGACAAGCAGGTCCGCAAGGTGATCGTGCGCGCGCCGAAGCTGGTGAACATCGTCGTCGGCTGACCCGGTGCCGCGGCGGCGGCCGCGAGACGCGGCCGCCGCCGCACGCCGGCCCGGCCGCGACCGACAGGGAGGCGGTGACCGGGTGGGTCCCCTCGCAAGGGCGGCCGTGACCGGAGCGGGAGCGGTGGTGCTGTCCGCCGCCGCCATCGGCGGCGGACTGTGGCTGGCCAAGGACGACCCGGGCGAGCCGCACGCGGGCGACGTCCACACGGCGGCGACCGGGTGCGACGCGGTGTCCGACGACGTGCTGGCCGAGCACCTTCCCGGTGCCGTCCGGGAGAGTACCCGGCAGGGGCCCCTGGACGGAGGGGACTCCCTGGTGTGCGTGTGGAGCGGGTTGTCCGAGGGCGCGGAGCGGTCCGTGCTGCGCGTGTCGGTGTCCGCTCTGTTCACCGACACGGCCGCCGAGGAGCCGGTCACCGGTGCCGAGCGCGTCCAGCAGGCCTACGCCGCCCTGGTTCCCGACCGCGCCGAAACGGTCGACGGCGGGTCCCGGGTCTGGGCCGGGCAGCAGCCCGGCGCCGTCGAGCTGGCCCGGGCCTCCGACAACCTGCTCGTACGGATCTCCTACACCGGGGTGTCCGGCGGGGAGCCCGTCGACCACGAACGGGCCCGCGAGGCCGCGGTGGCGTTCGACCAGCGGATCGGGGAGGCCCTGTGAGCTTTCCCCACGACCCCGAAACGGTGCCTCCGGCCCAGCCGCAGAACCGCGGCTGCGCGATCACGGGCCTGGTGGCGGGAGCGGTGGTGCTGCTCCTCCTGGCCGCGGGGGCCGTCTGGTACGTGCTGGACCGCGATGCCCCCGACAACGGCGCCTACGACGCCGCACCCGAGTGCTCGGTCGGGGAGACCGACGTGCTCGACGAGCTGATGCCCGGGTACGAGCTGGAGTTCGAGGAGCCGCTGGGATCGCCCCAGGACCCCTACGGCAGCGGTCGGCAGTGCCGCTGGGCCATTCCCGGCGGTCCCGGCGAGGAAGTTCCCTCCGCCGCGACCCTGGTCGTGGTCGCGGCACCCGACCCCGGCGGTGAGACGATCGCCGAGGCCACCTTCGACGCCACCGTCTCCGGGCAGGACACCACCCCGGTCGCCGACCTGGGCGACGAGGCGGTCGCCTGGACGGCACGCGACAGATTCGTCTTCGCCTGCGTGGGGATCCGCGTCTCCAACCTGTACGCGGAGGCCTGCTACGGCACCGCGGCGGACTACAGCGCCTACGGCTACGGGGACGAGGACCGTACGACCGAGAGGGCCGAGGAGTACGCCCGCTCCGTCGTCACCGCCCTCCCCGCACCGGACCAGGCGTACTGACTCCCGAGGGCGGCGGCACCCGCCCCGCC
Organism: Nocardiopsis algeriensis; assembly: GCF_014203695.1. Lineage (GTDB taxonomy): Bacteria > Actinomycetota > Actinomycetes > Streptosporangiales > Streptosporangiaceae > Nocardiopsis > Nocardiopsis algeriensis. The sequence goes on from NZ_JACHJO010000003.1 coordinate 129,679, forward strand.
CGGACGGGGAGGGACCTCGCCCGGCGGGCACGGACCCCGGGGCCGGGCGGGAAGGCTGCGGCGGGGCCGCCGCATGCCCTACCAGGCCCGGGAGACGAAGTCCTCCAGGGCGGGGGAGACCTCGGGAGCGAAGGGGCGTTCGGAGTCCAGCACGGTCGCGCCGGGCTTGTCCTCGTAGTGGCGCAGGACGTGGTCGGTCTCGGGGATGTCGACACGCTCGCCGTCGGCCAGGCCGGTCATCAGCCGGTCGACCTCCTCCCGCGAGACCTGGGCGTCGGCCTCGCCCCACAGCACCAGGACCGGCGTCCGCGGCGGCAGGTCGGAGGCGAGTTCCACCGGGTCCAGCGCGTCCATGCGGGTGAGGAACTCGGCGTTCTGCTCCGAGTACAGGGAACCGGCGACGTCGCCGAGGTCGTCGGGAATGGCGTGGCCTCCACGCAGGGCCGCGCGCCCGGCACGGGCGTCCGAGAGCACCAGCACGGCCTCTTCCTCGGAGATCTGCCCCACGGCCTCGGCCGAGCGGACCTGCTCGGTGAGCTGGCGGTCGACGAGGTCGAGGTAGCGGGTGCCGGGCGGGGCGACGAGGACCAGCGCGGGTTCGTCCCGCACCAGCTCGTGGGCGCGCAGCGCATACAGCGCCCCCTCGCTGTGGCCGACCACCAGAGTGCGCCCGGGATCGATCTCCGGCTGGGAGAGGAGCTGCTCGTAGGCCGCCGCGAACTGGTCGTCGAACACCTGCGGGTCGACGGGTTCCTCGGGGTCGTGGCCGCCCAGACCGGTCTCCCCGCTGCCCAGCTTGTCGTAGCGCAGCGAGGCCACCCCGGCCTCGGCCAGCACCCGGGCGAGGTTGAGGTTGGTGTCGGCGGAGGGGCGCAGCTCGCTGTTGCCGTCGCGGTCGGTGGGACCGCTGCCGGAGACGATCAGTGCGCCCGGAACTTCCTCCGAGGCGCCCTCGGGAAGGCTGAGGGTGGCGAACACCTCGGTGCCGTCCACGGTGAAGCTGATGTCCCGTTCGGCCCCGTCGGCGCCGGGAAGCGGTGCCGTGCGGTCCTCGTCGGAGGCGCATGCGGTGGGCAGCAGGAGGCCGAAGGCCGCGGCGCAGGCCAGGGCTCGACGGCGCAGCGGGGCGGAGGTTCTGGGCATGACCACAGACTAGACCCTGTTCTTCGGGTCATCTCGGGCCGCACGGTCGGCCAGGCGCCCCCTTGCCGCGCCGGAAGGGCGTGCGAGACCGACCGGGCGGCGTTCCCCGCCGTGGGATCCCCGGCACGCCTCGGAGGCGTCGGGGGAGCGGGGGAGGTCAGATACGGCGCATCACGGCGACGACCTTGCCGAGGATGGTGGCGCTGTCGCCGTTGATGGGCTCGTAGGCGTCGTTGCGCGGCATCAGCCACACGTGCCCGTCGTCCTCGCGGCGCAGCACCTTGACCGTCGCCTCCTCGTCCAGCAGTGCCGCGACGATGTCACCGTTGTCGGCGTCGGGCTGCTGGCGGACCACCACCATGTCGCCGTCGGCGATCGCGGCGTCGGTCATGGAGTCACCGACCACCGTGAGCATGAACAGGCGGCCCTCGCCGACCAGCTGGCGGGGGAGCGCCATGACGTCCTCCACCGACTCCTGCGCCAGGATCGGCCCGCCGGCGGCGATCCGGCCCAGCAGGGGCACCGCGGCGGCGCGGGAGGGGTCCAGGTCCTCGGAGGTCACCTCCTGGCCGCTGACGCGGCCCGGTGTGCGCAACTCCACCGCCCGCGGCCGGTTCTGGTCCCGGTGCAGGTAGCCCTTCCGCTGGAGGACCTTGAGCTGGTGGGCGACGCTGGAAGGGCTGGAGAGGCCGACGGCTTCGCCGATTTCCCGGATCGAGGGCGGGAAACCGCGTTCACGCACATGCCTCTGGATGCAGTTCAGGACGCTCTGCTGGCGCGCGGTGAGTTTGGGGTTTCCCTCGCTCGCTCCGCCCGCAGCGGCGAGGACAGTGGTGGTTGCGGAATCCAGTGCCACGGGATTCTTCTCCGGCACGGCCGGCCTCCTCGGCGTTCGGTTCGGTCAGGGCCTGCTTGTGTGGCCACCACCGGTGCGCGGCCTCGCCGACCTGGGTTCACGGGAGGGCGAAACCGGCATGAAATCAAGGTCAACATTAGCCGTTGCGCACGGTGATATCAAACAAGCGTTCGAGATTGCGGACAATTCCCCCTCCTGTTCCGAGGGCAATTTCCGCTCTCGCTCAACTGTGTACACGTGCGCACTCCGAGTGTTCCGGAGAATGGACGAACTCGTGTCCGGGCGGCCGATTCCGGCCGCGGTGCGGTCGGTCGGCGGTGCCTTTACCGGTCTGTCCGAAAGCCCTGACACCGTCCGTGGTGCCCGTGACACGCCTCTGGGGCGAAGTTGCGTCCTGCCTCCCCGGGGTCTAGGTTGGCACAACATCTGGTGTTGCCGAGCGGGCATCGGCCCAGAAGTTGTGGTTCAGCGAAATCAGGGTAAGAGACACAGGTCACGTCCACGCGGCGAGAGAAGCAGGTGAACAGGGATGCACTGTCCGTTCTGCCGCCATCCGGACACCAGGGTGATCGACAGCAGGTCCACCGACGACGGCGCGGCCATACGCCGCCGCCGCTCCTGCCCCGCCTGTGAGCGCCGCTTCACCACCCAGGAGACCGTCCTGCTGATGGTCGCGAAGCGCTCCGGGGTCACCGAGCCCTTCAGCCGGTCCAAGGTCATCGCCGGGGTCCGGCGCGCCTGCCAGGGCCGGCCCGTCTCCGAGGACGCCCTCGCCCAGCTCGGCCAGCAGGTCGAGGAGGAGATCCGCAGCCGAGGTGTCGCCGAGGTGCCCGCCCACGAGATCGGCCTGGCCATCCTCGGCCCGATGCGCGACCTCGACGAGGTCGCCTATCTGCACTTCGCCAGTGTGTACCGCGGTTTCGAGAGCCTCGCGGACTTCGAGGCCGAGATCGCCAGCCTGCGCCGCGACCGGGAGGCCGAGGCGCGGGCCGAACTCAAGACCACGGGGTAGCTCCGGTGGCCGCACGCGGCCACGGGACACCTCTGTTCCAGGGCGGAGGTGCCGTACGGCGCGGCAGCGCCGGGCACCGGCCGCCCAGAAGCAAGGACGCCGAGCACGGCCTCATGGCCGTGCCCACAAGGTACTGGGGAGAACTCCGCACATGACGGAAACCGCCAGCGGCCCGACGGGACGCAAGGGCAAGGGGAACCGCAAGGGCCTGAAGATCAAGCGGGTCTTCACCACCCAGGGTGTACACCCCTACGACTCCCTGGAGTGGGAGCGCCGGGACGTCGTCATGACCAACTGGCGCGACGGGTCGGTCAACTTCGAGCAGCGCGGCGTGGAGTTCCCCACCACCTGGTCGATGAACGCCACCCAGATCGTCACCAGCAAGTACTTCCGGGGCGCCCTCGGCACCCCCGAGCGCGAGTGGAGCCTCAAGCAGCTGATCGACCGGGTCGTCGGCGTCTACACCGAGACGGGTCGCACCCACGGCTACTTCGCCACCGACGAGGACGCCGAGATCTTCGACCACGAGCTCAAGTACGCCCTGGCGCACCAGCTCTTCAGCTTCAACTCGCCGGTGTGGTTTAACGTCGGGACCACCTCCGCGCAGCAGGTCAGCGCGTGCTTCATCCTCTCCGTCGACGACACCATGGAGTCGATCCTCGACTGGTACAAGGAGGAGGGGATCATCTTCAAGGGCGGTTCCGGCGCGGGGGTGAACCTCTCCCGCATCCGCTCCAGCAAGGAGCTGCTCTCCTCCGGGGGCACCGCCTCCGGCCCCGTCTCCTTCATGCGCGGCGCCGACGCCTCGGCCGGAACCATCAAGTCCGGCGGTGCCACCCGCCGGGCCGCCAAGATGGTCGTGCTCGACGTCGACCACCCCGACATCGAGGAGTTCGTCGACACCAAGGCGCGCGAGGAGCACAAGATCCGCGCCCTGCGCGACGCCGGCTTCGACGTGGACCTGGGCGGCGCCGACATGTTCAGCGTCCAGTACCAGAACGCCAACAACTCCGTCCGCGTCTCCGACGAGTTCATGGGCGCGGTCGAGCGCGGTGAGGACTTCGCGCTGGTCTCCCGCACCACCGGGGAGACCGTCGACAAGGTCGACGCCAAGTCCCTGTTCCGGCGCATGGCCAAGGCCGCCTGGGAGTGCGCGGACCCGGGCATCCAGTACGACGGCACCATCCAGGACTGGCACACCAACCCCGAGACCGGGAGGATCAGCGCCAGCAACCCGTGCAGCGAGTACATGTCCCTGGACGACTCCTCCTGCAACCTGGCCTCGATCAACCTGCTGAAGTTCCTGCGCGAGGACGACACCTTCGACGTCGAGTCCTTCACCCGCCTCACCGAGCTGGTCATCACGGCGATGGACATCTCCATCACCTTCGCCGACTTCCCGACCGAGAAGATCGGCGAGACCACCCGCGCCTACCGCCAGCTCGGCATCGGCTACGCCAACCTGGGCGCCCTGCTGATGGCGACCGGCCACGCCTACGACTCCGACGGCGGCCGCGCCGTCGCCGCCGCCATCACCTCGCTGATGACCGGTACCGCCTACCGGCGCAGCGCCGAGCTCGCCGGTGTCGTCGGCACCTACGACGGCTACAAGCGCAACGAGGCCGCCCACAAGCGCGTCATGCGCAAGCACGCCGCCGCCAACGACGACCTGCGCACCGTCGGCACCCTGGAGGAGCCGATCCACGCCGCGGCCACCCGCGAGTGGGCCGAGTGCCTCAAGGTCGGCGAGCGCAACGGCTGGCGCAACGCCCAGGCCAGCCTGCTCGCTCCCACCGGCACCATCGGCTTCATGATGGACTGCGACACCACCGGCATCGAGCCCGACTTCTCGCTGGTCAAGTTCAAGAAGCTGGTCGGCGGCGGCTCCATGCAGATCGTCAACCAGGCCCTTCCGCGCGCCCTGCGCAACCTCGGCTACCAGGACGAGCAGATCGAGGCCGTCGTCGACCACGTGTCCCGGCACGGCCACGTGGTGGACGCCCCGAGCCTGCGCCCGGAGCACTACGAGGTGTTCGACTGCGCCATGGGCCGCCGCTACATCGAGCCCATGGGCCACGTGCGCATGATGGCCGCGGTGCAGCCCTTCCTGTCCGGCGCGATCTCCAAGACGGTGAACGTGCCCGAGGAGGCCACCGTCGAGGACTTCGAGCACATCTACTTCCAGGGCTGGAAGCTGGGCCTGAAGGCGCTCGCCGTCTACCGCGACAACTGCAAGGTCGGACAGCCCCTGTCCACGGCCAAGACCGAGGAGAAGAAGGCCGAGGCCCCCGCGCCCGAGACGCGCGTCGTCGAGGTCCCGCGCCCGGTCCGCCGCCGCCTGCCCAAGAAGCGCCCGAGCGAGACCACCTCCTTCTCGGTGGGTGGCGCCGAGGGCTACATCACCGCGGGCTCCTACCCGGACGACGGTCTGGGCGAGGTGTTCATGAAGCTCGGCAAGCAGGGCTCGACCCTGGCCGGGGTGATGGACGCCTTCTCTATCGCGATCTCCATCGCCCTGCAGTACGGGGTCCCGCTGGAGACCTACGTGGAGAAGTTCACCAACATGCGGTTCGAGCCCGCCGGCATGACCGACGACCCCGACATCCGCATGGCCCAGTCGGTGGTGGACTACATCTTCCGCCGCCTGGCCCTGGACCACCTGCCCTACGAGGAGCGCGCCGCCCTCGGTGTGCTGTCCGCCTCCGAGCGCGAGGCCCAGGTGGCGGGCGAGGACCCCGCCCAGGTCGCCGCGCAGGTGGAGTCCTACGCCCAGTCGGCCGCCACGCAGGAGCCGTCGGCTCCCTCGGTCGGACCTGCCGCCGAGCCGACCGAGGCGCACTCCACCACGGAGCTGCTGGAGTCCACCCAGGGCTTCGTCGCCGACGCCCCGCTGTGCGTCACCTGCGGCACCAAGATGCGCCCGTCCGGCAGCTGCTACGCCTGCGAGGGCTGCGGCGCCACCAGCGGCTGCAGCTGACCGTGTGACCCCTGAGGGATGAGACACCGCGGCGGCCCGGCACATGCCGGGCCGCCGCTCGTTCGTACGGGTCGGGCCGGAATCTCCGGCCGGCGCCTCCGCCGCGCTCTGCCTGTGCCGCCCGCGGTCGCGAGCGGGTCAGACGCGGTCGCGGTCGGTCACAGCGGCCGCCACCGCCGCGGTGGCGGCCGTGACCCCCAGCACGGAGGGCCAGGCGCCGATCTTCTTCGCCAGCGGGTGGGAGAGGCCGAAGGCCGCCACGTAAACGCCCGTCAGGGCCACCGCCGTGCCCAGCCCCTGCCCGCGGCGCCAGGACTCGAAGGCCGCGGCGCCGAACGCGGCCAGGACCGCGCCGCCCAGAGGGCGGTTGCCGGTGGCGCGGGCCACGGAGTAGCCGCCGACGAGGCCCGCGGTGGTGAGGACTGCACTGGGAACTGCCGGCATCGTTTTCTCCCCTGACCGGAACCGGTGTGTGGAGACGACGCTATCCCCGTCCGCGGTCGGCCTGCCCACCGGCGCGCGTGATTCCCTGTGGCGCAGGGCACATTTTTTCCTGGTTCGGGGCCTTTCCCCCTGGGTTTCGGCCCTTGGCTGTGCCAAGGTTGGTGGTGTCCGCTACCCCCTTCCACGTGCGCGGACCATCTGTCACCCGGAACCCCGGCGCGGTACGCGGCGTCACACCCTTCAGTTCCGCACATTTCCCTATATCTCCCACCAAGGAGTTCTGCCCATGTCGTTCGCGCAGACCGTGCGCGGCGCGGCGAGCGCGGTCGCCCAGGGAGGCGATCCGCGCCAGGCCGTGTCCGACGCGCTGCAACAGGCCACCGAGGGCGGTGGACTCGATCCCCGGGACTTCGTCGCCGCACGGGAGCAGGGCGCTTCCGTCGGAACCCGCATCGAACAGAAGACCACCTCCCTCGACAACGCCGGCGAGGCCATCAACCGCAGCTACTACGAGCGCGGGCAGGGCGGCCCCGTCCACGTGGTCTGCCCGATGGTCATCCCCCGGGGCCGCACCTTCGTGACCATGCTCCCCGCGATCGCGCTCATCGTGCTCGGCGTCATCGGTGCGGTGACCGTCCTGCCCCTGCAGGCGGTGGCCGGCGGCAACCCGCTGATCAACCCCTTCTTCGGCATCCACTACTGGCTCATCACCCTCGCCGTCACCGCCTTCATGTGGTGGCGCCAGGGCATGGTCATGGTGCCTCAGGGCTGCGTCGCGATCGTCACCCACTTCGGCAAGATGGAGAGGATCTGCACGCCCGGCCTGGTGACGCTCTTCAACCCCTGGAAGCGCGTCTCCTACATCGTCAACACCACGCGCGAGTACCCGTTCAACGCACCCATCCGCTCCGCTCCCACCAAGAGCGGCGTCCAGGCCTCCGTCGACCTGTTCGTCCAGTTCAGGATCAGCGACGCCGAGGGCTTCGTCTACACACTGGGCGGGGTGAACGGCTTCCAGGAGAAGCTCAACAACGCCATCAGCGAGACCACCCGCAGCCTCATCTACGAGCAGGAGGCCTCGGCGATCTACGACCTGGTCGGCGAGAGCACCCAGGTCCTGCTCGACCAGCTCAACCGGCAGTTCGGCGGCATGGTCGAGCTGACCGGTGCCAACATCACCCACGCCGAGCCCTCCAACCAGGAGTACCGGATGGACCTGGCCGCCCCCGAGATGGTGCGGGTGGCCAAGGACGCCTACACCTTCGAGTACGAGCTCCAGCTGCGCAAGGAGCAGAACGAGGGCGACCTGAACAAGGAACTGGCCACCCTCAACGAGACCCTCTCGGCGATCCAGGCCGACATCGCCCAGTACCAGGCCCAGATGGACACCGCCCTGGAGCGCGAGACCAACCGGGCCCGCTCCCTGGCCCGCCAGCGGTTCGTCGAGGCCGAGTCCGAGGCCAACGCCAACGCGGCGCTCCTCCAGGCCCAGGCCCTGGACATCCGTGCGGTCAGCGCCGCCGAGGCCCCCGAGATCCTCAACTACCGCTTCCGCGAGAGCCTCCTGGAGAAGCTGGCCGACGTCGCCGACAGCCTTCCGCAGGTGCTGCGGATCGGCTCGGGCGACGCCGCCAGCGTCGACTACCTGCGCATCGCCCAGGAGATCATCGGCCAGTCCGACACCGCCCTGTTCTCCCAGGAGGACATGGACGCCATCCGCTCCCGGCTGGACGAGATCAAGGCGCGTATCGCCGAGCGCGAGGAGGAGATCGGGGCCCTGCTCGCGGAGGGCGGCCCCGAGACGGCGGAGGCTCCCCGCGCCTCCGACAGCGATTCCGTGGAGGAGATCCGCCGGTCCGTCTCCGACGAGGCCGTCGACGAGCGCCTGGCCGGGATCTCCGGGAACGAGGGCGCCGAGCCGCAGACCCAGGACGTGCCGGAGTGGCCGCAGGGACCCGGAACCGATCAGGGAGGTCAGTAGATGAGCCAGCCGGTGAACAGCGGCGGTGGATCCAGCATCAAGGAGTCCCTCGCCTCCTGGGGCGACCTCGCCGCCCTGCTGCGCGGAGGTGAACAGGGCGCCCTCGTGCCCGTCGTCATTCCCAAGGACAACCGCGGCCTGCGGTGGACGGTACTGGTGTGGTTCGGCCTGTACGCCCTCGCCTCGGCCCTGATGATGACCGTCAACGCCGCCGTCGGCGGTCCCCTCCAGGCCGTCTATCCCTTCCTGGCCGTCCCCACCCTGCTCGTCGGCGTCCTCGGTGTCGTCGTCGCGGTGCTGTGGTGGTGGCGCGGCTCGATCATCGAGATCGAGCACGGCACGACGGGCATCCTCAGCAAGTACGGCGAGGTCACGGGTGTCATCGGACCCGGCCGCCACTACCTGTGGCATCCGTGGAAGCGCGTGGACTACGTGGTGGACACCAGCACGGAGATCCCCTACACGGCGCCGGTCCTGGCCTGCCCCACCCGCGAGAACGTGCCGCTGAAGTCGATCGAGTTCTTCCTGAAGTTCCGCATCGTCGACCCCCAGAAGTTCGTGCTGACCATCGGCGCCAGCAACTTCGACCTCGTCCTGTCGAGCGCGGTGCAGGACGCCATCCGCCAGCGCAGCCGCCAGGTGCGCACCGAGTCCGCCTACGACCTGCGCGGATCCAACGTCGAGGACATGCGCCGGCTGCTCAACCAGCAGCTGGAGCAGCAGTACGGCGTGTCCATCACCGGCTGCAACATCCCCGACGTGCAGCTGCCCAACCAGTACCAGCAGCACCTGGCCACCCGGGAGCGGGTGTCCAAGGAGCTGGTGGCCTACGAGCAGGAGTGGGAGCTGACGCGCAAGCGCCGCATCGACACCCTGCTGATGGACATCGAGCGCTCCAAGAAGGTCCGCGACGCCAAGATCGTCGAGGTCAACGCGTCCCTGAACAAGGCCCGCAAGGACGTCGCCCAGATGCTCCAGGAGCAGGAGACCGAGGCGCAGCGGGTGCGCTACGAGATCGAGACACGGGGCCGGGCCGACCTGGTGGCCGCCGAGAACGAGGCCAAGGCCCAGCACCGCCTGGCGACCGCCTACCGCGACAACCGTGCGGTGCTGGAGTACGAGCTGGCCCGCCGCCGCCTCGACGTGGGCGCCGCGCTGGCCGAGCGGGCCCCGCGTCCCGTGGTGGTGCAGACGGAGGCGGGCACGGGGGACACCTCGGCCCTGTCCACCCTGCTCACCGCCCAGCTGCTGCCCCAGGTCCTGGAGCGGGGCGCGGGCTCCCGTGCCCCGGGCGCCGCGGGCGAGGCCCCGGACCCGGTGCGCGGCTCGGTCGCCGCCGCGGCCGCCCGCCAGCAGGAGATGGCCGAGGGCTACGTGGCCCTCCAGGAGAACGCGATGCGCGAGCAGTTCCAGCGCGGAGACGGCTACGAGGGCCGGGGCCGCCGCTGAGGCGGGCGATCTCCGGAACGGTGAGGGCCCCGGGGCGGCCGTGTCGGCCGCCCCGGGGCCCTCGCGCATCCTCAGCCGAGGGCGGAGAGTTCCGCGTACCCCGACCCCATGTCGATGCCGTTGCGTGCGGCGATCTCCACCAGGTCCTGGATCTCGCCCACCTGGGTGACGGCCAGGTCGTCGTCGCCCATGGCGTGGGCGCGGCGCAGGGCGGTGACCGAGTCGTGGATCCGCAGGTGAAGGGTCAGGGCGAATTCGCGCATGTGTCCTCTTCCTCAGGGCTTCCGGAGGGAGGGTCGGGGACCGCTCCCGGGGGGGGAGGCACTCCACGGTCTACCCGCGGCAGGTGAAGGAAGGGTTGGAGGAAGGTGGGAACGTGTCGAAGAGGGGGCGGCAGCCCGGGATCAGTGCTCGACCCACACGTACCAGTCGCCGTCCACGTGCTCGTAGACCCGCGCGCCCTGGCCCGGGACGAAGACGCCCTCGGGGATCTCCTCGGGGCTGTGGGCCAGCCCCGCCGGGTAGAACAGGCCGGCGCCCTCGACCTCGAAGTGGACGACCTCCTCCGCCACCGTGACGCTGTTCAGCGAGTAGAGGCCCGTCCGCTCGCCGCCGAGCGGGATCGAGGTGGAGTCGTTGGTGGTGGCGCCCAGCGCGACCAGGTCGTCCGCGGAGGCCTGCACCCGCGCCTGGAGCGGAACGTCGGCGACGGCCAGACCGATGGCCGCCGCGGCGATCAGCGGTGCGGAGAGCCAGCGCAGCCAGTAGTTGCGGATCATCGGCCGGGCCACGGCCAGGGCGATACCCATCCGCAGCGCGCCCATCCCCGCCAGCAGCAGGCCACCGCCCAGTGCGAAGGCGAAGGTGGGCAGGTGCCCGGCGGGGACGCTGTCCTCGAACAGGACGGCCGCGGCCACAACCGCGCACGCGGGGATGTAGAGGCGACCGGGTGGACGCGACGCCCAGCTGATCAAGCGCTGCCCGAAGGTCGGCTTCTCCGCGATCTCGATCAGTTTGGCCACGGGCCCCTCGGGGCCCGCGCCGGAACCTGCGGCGGACATGGTGTTCCCCCCACCGAATCCCTGCTTGTGGCTGACGCGGAGCGGAAGAGCGCGGCACGACGGCCGCGGCCGGCCGCGTCAGAGTCGATACGGCCGACGTGCTGCGGCCTGCCCCACAGGATAGAGCAGTGGGAGAGCGGTTTCGGGGCTGTGCACGCAATCGGCGGAGTGTTTTCTCCCGGGTGCGACCGGTCCGCAACGCCGGGACCGGCGGGATCCTGGCAGCTGTGTGACCAGTTCCACGCCGGGAATGTGCGGGTGACGGGGACGACCGCCCGGATCGGGGATCCGGGGCGTGGTGACCGCCCGCTCCGCCGCGCGGTGCCCGGGCACGTCTCCCGCCGTGTTTCCCCGCCGGAGGCGAAGACCCCGGCCCCTTCCCCGGCCGGACGCACCGGGGTGCCGCCCGCGACGGATGCCGTGCGAACACACCCTAGTGTTGGGCAGGTGACGACGACTTCCCCTCCGCACACCGTGCCCGCCGCGCCCACCTTCGAGGTGGAGGACGAACTGCGCGCCGCCGGGGCGCGGGTCGTCGCCGGGATGGACGAGGTGGGCCGCGGGGCCTGGGCGGGCCCCCTGCTGGTCTGCGCCGCCGTGCCCGGTGAGGGTGATCCTCCGCCCGGGCTGACCGACTCCAAGCGCCTGACCCCGCGGCGCCGTACGGTCCTGGCCGGGCAGCTGGAGCCCTGGGTGGCCGACCACGCCTTCGGATGGTCGGAGCCCGCCGAGATCGACGAGGTCGGCATGACCGAGGCCCTGCGCCGTGCCGCCCGCCGCGCGCTCGAAGGCCTCTCCGTCCGCCCCGACGCGGTCGTCCTGGACGGCAGCCACGACTTCATCGGCCGCCCCTGGAACGTCCGGACCCAGGTCAAGGGCGACCTCACCTGCGTCAGCGTCGCCGCCGCGGCGGTCCTGGCCAAGGTGCGGCGCGACTCCCTCATGGCCGAGCTCGCCGAGCAGCACCCCGGCTACGGCTTCGAGAAGGCCGCGGGATACCCCTCGCCCGTCCACCGCGCGGCCCTGGCCGAGCACGGGCCCACGCCGCAGCACCGTATGAGCTGGTCCTACCTCGACGCCCTGCCGCGCTGGCGCCACCTGCGCCGGGCCCGCCCTGCGCCCGGCGGCCAGATTCCCCTCCTCTGACCGGTTCCCCCGGGGGAACACGCCTGCCCGTACTGGACATCCGGCCCCGGTTGGGGCAAGGCTTGTGCCCAGATCCCGAGCCCTTCGGTTCCGGTCCCCGACGGCCGGAGAGCAGACCTCCCACGGACCCCCACGCAGGAAGGGGCACCGATGACGCGCGACACGCGTCCCGCCGCCGGATCCGGAGGCCTCGACCGCCTCCGTGCCCGCTACCGGTCCATCCCCCCGGCCAGGCGCCTGGTCGCCGCCCTGGTCCTGCTGACGGTGGCGGCGGTTGCCGCCCCGGTCGTCGGAGCGCCTGTCCTGGGCACGGCGACCGCGGTCCTGGTCCTCCTCGTCGCCTTCTCCGCGCTCATGCGCTCCGTCGACGCGTTCGCCACGGTGCTGGTCTGCGTCGCCTGGCTCGCGGTCGCGGTCCCCCTGTTCCAGATCCCGCTGACCGGTGAGCCCGTCACCCTGCTGGTCCTGCCCCTGCCGCCGCTCACCGTCCTGGCCGCCTCCCGGGTGCGCGAGTTCCCCGTCTGGCACACCGCCGCCCTGGCGCTCACGGCCGGCCTCCTCCTCGGCTTCTCCCTGGCTCTGGCAGGCATGATCGTCGCGCCCCTCGCCGCTTCCTGGGGCATCGCGCTGCTCTACGCGGGGGCGGGCGCCTGCCTGCTGTGGCGGCTCTCCGCCTCCCACCAGATCACGAAGGAAGCCGCGGCCGCACGCGAGACCACCGCGCCCCCTGCCCGCCCCGAGCCCGGGGGAGCGGCCCGGTCGGGACCGAGGACCCGCGCCCGGGCGGACGGCGCACCGCGGGCCGCCCGCGGCAGGGGCACGGCGGACGAGGGCGAACCGGTACCCGTCGACGTCGCCCTGGCCGAGCTGGAGGCCATGATCGGCCTGGACCCGGTCAAGCAGCAGGTGCGCGGGATCGCCGCCTCCATCGAGGCGGCCCGCCTGCGCGCCGACGCCGGCTTCCCCGTCGAGCGCCCCCTGCGCCACCTGGTCTTCTCCGGCCCGCCCGGCACCGGCAAGACCAGTGTCGCCCGCACCCTGGCCACGATCCTGCACTCCTTCGGGCTCCTGCCGACCTCCCGTGTGGTGGAGGTCCAGCGCGCCGATCTGGTGGGGGAGTACCTGGGTGCCACCGCGATCAAGACCAACGAGGTCGTCGACAGCGCCCTCGGCGGGGTGCTGTTCGTCGACGAGGCCTACTCCCTGGTCAACGAGGGCGACGGCCAGACCGACCGGTTCGGCAACGAGGCCGTGCAGACGCTCCTCAAGCGGGCCGAGGACGACCGGGACCGGCTGGTCGTGGTCCTGGCCGGGTACGAGAAGGAGATGGACGCCTTCCTGTCCTCCAACCCCGGCCTGGCCTCGCGCTTCTCCACGCGCATCACCTTTCCCAGCTACTCGGCCGACGAGCTGTTCCGCATCGCCGAGGCCCTCTTCCGCCGGCGCGGCGACGTCCTCGACAGCGACGCGGAGCGCACGCTCAGGCGGAGACTCGACCAGGCGGTCGCACGCGAGGCGGTGGACGAGCTGGGCAACGGCCGCTTCGCCCGCTCCCTGGTGGAGAAGGCCGCGCAGGCCAGGGACGTGCGCGTGGTCACCGCCGGGGCGGGTGGCGGGGAGCCCGCGCCCCGGCCGGAGGCCGAGGACCTCGTCACGGTCCGGGCCGCCGATGTCGAGACCGCCTACGGTGAACTGACCTCGCGGCTGCCGGGCTTCGGCGAGACGCCGGGGATCGACGAGGCGCTGGCCGAGCTCGACGGCATGATCGGCCTGGAGCCGGTCAAGGAGCAGGTGCGCTCCATCGTCGCCCAGCTCCAGGTGGCCCGGCTGCGCGAGGAGCAGGGTCTGCCGGGACACGCCCCCATGCGGCATTTCGTCTTCACGGGCCCACCGGGCACCGGCAAGACCACCGTCGCCCGGATCCTGGGCCGGGTCTTCGCCGCGCTGGGCCTGCTGGGCCGCGCCGACGTCGTCGAGGCCCAGCGTGCCGACCTGGTCGGCGAACACCTGGGCGCGACCGCGGTCAAGACCGACCGGCTCGTGGACCGCGCCCTCGGCGGGGTGCTGTTCGTCGACGAGGCCTACTCCCTGGTCAACCCCGGGTACAGCGGAGGCGACGCCTTCGGGGCCGAGGCCGTGCAGACCCTTCTCAAGCGGGCCGAGGACGACCGTTCCCGCCTGGTGGTCGTGCTCGCGGGGTATCCGGCCGAGATGGAGCGCTTCCTGGCCTCCAACTCCGGCCTCGCCTCCCGTTTCAACGTGCGGGTGCGCTTTCCCTCCTACACCGCCGACGAGCTCACGCGGATCGCCGAGGTACTGGCCGCCCGCACCGGTGACACCTTCGACGGCACCGCCCGCGAGGACCTGCACAGCATCTTCACGCACGTGTGCGAGGCAGGCTGGATCGATTCCCTCGGCAACGGGCGCTTCGCGCGTTCCCTCTTCGAGAAGGCGTGTTCCCAGCGCGACCTGCGGGTGTCCCGGGAGATCGGTGAGGCCGCGACGGCCGCCGAGCTCACCCTGGTCACCAGCGCCGACGTCCGCAGGGCCTACGCCGAGGCCACGCAGCAGAACTGATCGGCCGCCGGGGCCGTGCTGCTAATGTCCGACACATGACCGCTGTACCGTCACCATCCCCGTCCCCCGTCACCCAGGCGCTCATCCTGGCCGGCGGCCAGGCCACCCGGCTGCGGCCCTACACCGACACCCGCCCCAAGGCGATGGTGGAGGTGGCGGGGAGGCCGATCGTCGACTACCAGCTGGAGTGGCTCGCCGGTCACGGCGTCGAGCACGTCGTCGTCTCCTGCGGCTACAAGGCCGACGTCCTGCGCGAGCACCTGGCCGCCCGCACCGAGGGGCCCGAGACCACGGTCCTGGTCGAGGACGAGCCCCTGGGGCGGGGCGGGGCGCTGCGCTACGCCTCGAGCGGCCTGCGCGACCAGGACGCCCCCTACTTCGCCCTCAACGGTGACGTGCTCACCTGGTTCCCCCTCGACGAGATGACCGTCCACCACCGGGAGAAAGGCGGTCTGGCCACCCTGGCCCTGGCCCAGTTCCGCACCACCTGGGGCATCGTCGACGTCGACGGCGAGGACCGCATCGAGGGCTTCACCCAGAGCCCGCTGCTGCCGGTGTGGATCAACGCCGGTGTCTACCTCTTCGAGCCCGGGATCACCCCGCTGCTGCCGGTCAAGGGCGACCACGAGTCCTCCACCTTCCCGGAGCTGGCCGGGCAGGGCCGGCTGACCGCGTACCGGATCAGCGGTTTCTGGCGGGGCGTGGACACCGCCAAGGACGTCAAGGAGGCGGGCGAGGCGATCACCGCCATGCGCCAGGACGCCTGACCGCCCCGGGGCGCTGGACGCGGATGGGTAGGGTCGCATTTGTGACGAACAACGGCTTTCTCCTCTCCAGCGCCCCCAACTTCCGTGACCTCGGCGGCCTGCGCACCTCCTCGGGCCACACCGTCCGCACCGGCCTGCTCTACCGATCCGACGCCCTGCACACGATCGACAAGGAGGAGTTGCCGGTCTACAACGGCCTGGGCATCCGCCAGCTCGTCGACCTGCGTACCGAGCACGAGCGCGAGACCCTGCCCGACGTCACCCCCGAGGGCGCGGACTACGCCGCCGTCTCCGTCCAGGGCCCCCAGGCCGACGGCGCCAACTTCAGCGCCGCGCTCGCCGATCCGGAGAAGGCCCGCGCGATGTTCGCCGACGGCCTGGCCGAACGCTTCATGTTCGGCGTCTACCGCGAGCTGGTGGCCGACGCGACCGCCCTCGAGGGCTATCGCGACCTGGTCGAGCGTGCGGCCAAGGGGCCCACGGCCCTGGTCTTCCACTGCAGCGCGGGCAAGGACCGCACCGGGTGGGGAGCGGCCCTGCTGCTCACCCTTCTCGGCGTGGACCGCGCGACCGTCGTCTCCGACTACCTGGCCAGCAACGAGCGCCAGGAGAACACCGACAAGTGGATGCGCCTGCTCGCCGCCAACAGCGGCCTGTCCTGGGAGGAGGTCGCGCCGATGACGCGCGTGCGCGCCGAGTACCTGGAGACCGCCTTCGCGCACGCCGACGAGATCTACGGCTCCTTCGACACCTACGTCACCGAAGGCCTCGGCCTCTCCACCGACACCGTCGACCGCCTCCGCCACCGCATGCTCACCTGACCCCACCCGCCCCGGAACACCCCGGCAAGGGGATCACGGCCGTAGGCCCTCCGTCGAGGGCTGTGGGCAATGAGCAGGGAGGCTGCGGCCGTAGGCCGTCTGTTGAGGGTGGTGGCGGGTGACGGGCAGGGAGGCTGCGGCCGTAGGCCGTCTGTTGAGGGTGGTGGCGGGTGACGGGCGGGCTGAAGCGCCGGTCACCCGCAAGCCCACCCGCGCCCCAGGGGGTGTGCCGTGAGGGCGCCGGCGGGGTTCTGCAGGAGCGGAGCGAACGCCCGAGGAACGAGGGCGTGAGCGAGCGACGAAGAACCTCGCCCGAGAGGCGCCCGAACCGGGCTGAAGCGCAGCGGAAGCCCAAAGCAAGCACAGGGGCGCCGGCGGGGTTCTGCAGGAGTGGAGCGAAGCGCCGGTTCCCCTCAAGTCCACCCGCGCCCCAGGGGGTGTGCCGTGAGGGCGCCGGCGGGGTTCTGCAGGAGTGGAGCGAACATCCGAGGTACGAGGATGTGAGCGCAGCGACGAAGAACCGCGCCCTGAAGGCGCCCGAGCAGGGGCCAAAGCGAAGCGGAGGCCCCAAGAGGCACTGACTACAGCCCGTCGAGCCGGCGGCGGAGATCTGCCTCGTCGGAGGCCGCGTCCAGGGCCTCGCCCAGGGCGGCCAGCACGTCGGTCCGGTCCACTCCCCGGTCGAGCAGGCGGCGGGCCGCCGCCCACAGCCCGGCCGGGCGTCCGAACCACAGGCGCTCGGCCAGGCGCTCGTGGCGCTCCAGCTCACGGCGCCGCTGCGGGGTGTCCTGCGTGGCCGGCCGGTACCAGCGGTCCTGCCCGCTGGAGTGGCGGCCGCTGTGGGGGACGGCCGCCTCGTACTCGCCGTAGTGGTCGAGGCGCAGCAGGGCCCGCCGCCCCTTCGGGGTGGCCGGGTCGAACTCCTCGGGGGCCCACGAGACGATCTCGCTGGCCAGCAGGGGGAAGGCGAACATGCGCCGGGCCAGCGCGGAGAAGTCCCCGTCGGGCAGCAGCCTGCGTACCGCCTCCTGGCGCATTCCCAGCGGCCGGGCCGGGTCCCGGTAGGTCCGGGCGAACTCGGCGGTGCACTCCCAGACCGCGTCGAGCGTCGCTCCCACCGCCACCTCCGGCAGTCCCTGGCGCGGCCCGGCCCAGCGCACCCATGCCGCCAGCACGTGCGGCATGGCCTCCTGCTCCTCGGAGAGCAGCACCACGCGTCCGGGCAGCCACCGCAGCAGGAACGACTCCACCTTGCGCGGGCTCACCCGCATCGGGCGGCCGCCGTCCACGTCGCAGCCGTAGGCGATGATGTGGTCGGCGCACCGGCTCGCCGCATAGGAGTCCGACAGTTTCGCCGCCTCCTCCGAGGAGAGGAACCGCGCGGCCAGGACCGCCCGGCGGTCGCGCCGCCACACCGGTGCCGGGGAGAGGTCCGCCCCCTCGGGAGGCAGGGGCAGCGACCGGATCCGGGACTCGGCCAGGGCGAGGTGGGCCGCCAGCGAGCCCTCCACCAGTTCCGAGGCGCTCGGAGCGACCGCCTCGGCCGGAGGTGCGGAGGCGGGGTCGGAGGAGCCCGCCACGATCTGCTCCGTGGTGTGCAGGGCCCTCTCCAGCAGGACGCGGGCCTGGGCCGGGTCCAGCTCGGAGAAGCGGGTGAACTCGTCCGCGGCGGCGCGCTCCCGGCACTGGGCCAGCAACCGCTCGACCTTGGTGGTGACCCAGGCATCGCGCAGAACGCCGCCGCCGTTGTGGTCCACCACGAGGATGAGGGCGTGCTCGGGCCCGGTGGCGGAGTCGGGTGTGCCGCGGCCGAAGACGCACACCACGTCGTCGGTGTCGCCGAACAGGTCGCTGTTGACGTAGGTGCCGAGGGGTGTGACCCGGCCCAGCTGGGAGGCCCATTCGGGGACCTGGAGGCCGCGCTCGCGCAGCGCGATCATGCCCTGCTCGGCGAGTTCGCGCTGCTCCGGGGAGGTGCCGAGGGCCGCGACGGCGGCGAGGACGCCCAGTCCCGCGGACTTCCCCGAGGCGGCGGCGTGGGTGATCAGGCCCTCGCCGAGCAGACGTTCGACGTCGAGCCCGGGGACGTTCTCGCCCCACCAGGCGCCGAGCATCTCGCTGAAGGCGAGTTCGGCGTCCAGGGCGTGCCGCATGGCCAGGAGGGCCCGGGCGGCGCGGAGCATCTCTTCGAAGACGGCGCCGGGAACGGGTTCGGGTCCCGAGGCTGAGGGAGACATAGGGGAGGGCACGGTCCGAGCGTATGACAGCCGCGCGTGTGGGGCTCCACCCCCGCGACTCGGGGTGGTCCTCTTCACCGCGTCCGTACGGCGACGGGCACGCCGGCGGGCTCCGCCCGCGCGGCGTGCCGGTACGTCCGGTCAGTGCGCTTCGGGAACGATCCGGTGGCCGGTGAACAGGGCGGCGCCCGCGCGGCGTGCAGCTTTGGCCGGGAGCTGGGAGGGCGGCACGGAGTTCACCATCGCCGCGAGGTGCTCGCGGGCCACCCGTTCGACGAGGTGCGGTGTGACCGTGATGCCCAGATGTTCGAGGCAGTTCCAGGTGTCGCTGACGCATCTCTCCACGCAGCGACGGGTCAGTCCGACGAACTCGTCGTGGAGCCGCGCGGAGATCTGTCGAAGATCCTGGACCGGGAAGGTCTGGAGCATTCTCGCTCACACCCCTAGATGAAAGATGGCCTGGACGGTGACCTCCCCCCATTTCACTTGTTCTCGGCGGGGTGTCAACCCCTCTCCCGGTGCGCTGCCGATAAAACCTGCGCGATGCATTGTTTACCGGAAGCTCACCATCCTCGCAGGTCACCCGTACAAATGGGGCGTTTCGGGCGTATAACAGTCTTATTTCTAAGCTATGAGATCAAACGTGACGGATGGTCCGGATGGGGAGAAACAAAGGGAAGGGCTCCGGGAAAAGGAAGTGCCCTTCCCTTTCGATGGCCGGAGGTGGCCTCCTGTTTACCTCCTGTGCCCGCGGTCCGTGTCCTGGCCGACGATCCCGTACCGGACGACGATCGTTGCGCCCCGACGGGTGTGTCTTATGCTTGGTCCGTGACAGCGGCCGAGAGGAGTCGTGGAGCGTGACTCCCGAGAGCCGCGGAGCCCCCCGACGGCATTCGGCGCCGCGTGGTCCAGGCAGGAAGCCCCAGCGAGACGCGGATGGGGAATCCGAGTGTTATTCGGAGGTGTCGAGCAGTTGAGCGCCGAGACGTCCGTCCCACAATCCCCGGTCAGCAGGGCGGAACTTCCCGAAGCGGTGAGGACCCTGCTGACCGATTCACCCATCGGATTCGCCCTGCTGGGTCCCGATGACGCCTTCGGCACGGTCAACGGGCGCATGGCCGAACTGCTCGGGCGCACCCCGGCGGAGTGCCTGGGCCGCAGTCCCGGGGACCTTCTGGAGGAGAGCGGGGGCCGGTCCGCCGCGGCCGAGCACCGCCGGGCCCTGGAGGACGTGCGCGCGAACGGGCACACCGTCCGCAGCCGGCACCGCGTCTCCCCGGGGCAGGTCTGGGACCTGACCTGGTTCCCGGCCACCGACCCGGGGAGCGGGCAGGAGCACGTCGCTCTCATCGCCGTCCGCGACGGCGGCTCCGCCCGCAAGGACGAACAGCGCCTGCGCGCCCTGCTCCGGGCCGGGAACCAGATCTTCTGGACCGCCGACCCCGACGGCGAGGTCCTGGAGGACTGCCCGCAGTGGCGGTCCGTCACGGGCCAGAGCCCGGAGGAGTTCCTCGGCCGCGGCTGGCTCGAGGCCGTCCACCCCGACGACCGGCCGGCTGTCGCGCGGGCCTGGGACGACGCGGTCCTGGACGTCACCCCCTTCGACGCCATGTGCCGCGTCCGCACCCTCTCCGGCGGCTACGGCCACTACCGGTTCCGGGCCGATCCCGTCATGGACGGCGGTCCGGGCCCGGCCGAGTGGGTCGGCACCCTCACGGACGTCACCAACGAGCGTGAGGCCGACGAGCTGCGTCAGCGCCTCCACCAGCAGCTGGGGGAGGCCGCCATGCGCACCGCGCGCCTGCAGAAGGCCACCTCCGACCTGGCCGAGGCGCTCACGGCCGCCGACGTCGCCGGCGCCATGTCCGAGATCGGCCGCTCCGGGGTGGGCGCCGACCACACGAGCGTGGTCCTGCTGGACCGCGACCGGCTCCGGCTGCGGGCCGTCGCGGCGGAGCACGACCACCAGCCGCTCCGGGCCGCCTTCCCCCTCGACCACCCCGACATCGCGGCCCTGGCGGTCAGCGGCGGCGCTCCGCAGTTGGCCGCGAGCCCGGCCGAGCTCGCTGTGCTGCTCGACGACGCCCCCGAGGTCCGGGAGCTGGTCGAGAACACCCCCGAACGCTCCTGGGTGGCCCTGCCGATGATGGTGGCCGGACGTCCGATCGGTGCCCTGCGCTTCGCCTTCCGCCATCCCCGCGAGGTCACCGACGACGAGCGCGTGTTCCTGGAGGCGCTCGCGGGGCAGTGCGCGCTGGCCATCGGCCGGGCCACCCTCTACGAGCAGGAGCACAGCACGGCCGAGGAGCTCCAGCGCAGCCTCCTCCCCGAAGAACTTCCCGAGGTGCGCGGAGTGCGCCTGGCCGCCTATTACCGCTCCGGGTCCCAGCACGTGCAGGTGGGCGGCGACTGGTACGACGCCTTCCCGCTCCCCGACGGCCGTGTGGCCGGAGTGCTCGGCGACGTCATGGGCAAGGGGATCCCGGCGGCCGCGGGAATGAGCCGTATCCGCAACGCGTTGCGGGCACTGGCGTTCTCCATGCCCGAGCCCGCCGACGTGCTCACCGGACTGGATCGCATGTTCAGTGCCACGGAGGGTATGGACCAGGTCACCACGCTGGTCTACTTCGTCCTGGACCCGGTCACCGGGCAGCTCGACCTCAGCAATGCGGGCCACCTCCCGCCGCTGGTCGTGGCGGGCAACGCCGGCCCCTGGCTCCTGGACACCGACCCCGACACACCGCTCGGGGTCAGCTCTCCGAGAGGACACCACAAATTCTTCGTCCAACCCGGTAACACTGTCGCCCTCTACTCCGATGGACTTGTCGAGAACCGCAAACGATCCGTCGACACCGGGCTCGACGAGCTCGTCGGTGTGGCGTCCTCGGCTCCCCCGGAGATCGTGGGCGATCCACAGCAGATGCTGGAGTACCTTGTTGAGAGCATGCTCGAAGGGTATGAGCAGGACGATGACGTCACTCTGCTCGCCGTTCAGCTCCCGGTGATCGACTCTGCCGCCGATCGGTGAAAGCGCGGAGGGGGATCGACCGTGAGGAAGCCGTAGTCCGTACGAACAAGTCCATTGCCTTGCCTAAAGTGAAGAAGCCGTTCCGCCCCGCACGGGGAAACCCGGACAGTACGCAGGGGGGAACCCCCTGTCGGCTCTCCTCCGGGTGACCTCCCAGAGCGCATACGCTTGAAAGACAACGGCTTCCCCGCCCCGGCGGGACTGTTCCCAGGCCGCAGGCGGGAGAGGGTGACGGCACCCGGCCCCGACCAGGCGGGCCGCCGGGTCCGACAGTCCCGCCACACGTCCGTTCGAGAGGTGTTTGTGTCATCTGCCAGTTCGACTCGCTCGAAGCAGTCCGAGTCACTGCAAGAGCCCGTCATTCAGCAGCTGATCGAGCGTGGGCGGTCCCAGGGCTATCTTGAGCCCGAGGACGTGCGCCGTGCCTTCGAGGAGGCCGAGATCCCGATGTCGCAGGCGCAGTCAGTGCTTCGCAGCCTCGCGAAGGAGGGCGTCACCGTACTCGTGCCCGAGTCGGCATCCTCTCGGCGCAAGACGACGCGGCGCAAGACGGCGACCTCGCGGTCCACCTCGACCAAGCCCAAGACCACCACCACGACGCGGGCCGCCAAGCCCGCGCGTGCGGCCGCCGCTCAGGAGCAGCCGGAGAAGGTCACCGCGGTGGTCGACGCCGCCGAGGACTCCGCGGACGGCGCCAAGAAGGCACCCGCCCGCAAGACCGCGGCCAAGAAGACCACCACCGCGGCCAAGAAACCCGCGGCCCGCAAGACGGCGGCCAAGAAGACCACCGCGGCCAAGGATCCTGCGGCCAAGAAGACCGCCACCCGCAAGACGGCGGCCAAGAAGGAGCTGGAGCTGGCCTCCGGGCCCGAGGAGGACTTCGAGGAGCTCGACGACCTCGAGCACACCGGCGCCGAGCTGGAGCTGGTCGAGGACACCGGTGACGACTCCGCCGACAAAGAGGTCAAGAGCACCAAGCCCGAGGCGGTCGGTTCCCCGGTCAAGCCCGCGAACGAGGACGAGTCCTTCGTCCTCTACGACGATGACGACGACGCCCCTGCCGCGCAGGTCGTCGCCGCCGGCGCCACCGCCGACCCGGTCAAGGACTACCTCAAGCAGATCGGCAAGGTTCCGCTGCTCAACGCCGAGCAGGAGGTCGAGCTCGCCAAGCGGATCGAGGCCGGCCTGTTCGCCGAGGAGAAGCTGGCGGAGGAGGGCCACAGCCTCGCCTACGAGATGCGCGAGGAACTGGAGTGGATCGCCGAGGACGGCGGCCGCGCCAAGAAGCACCTGCTGGAGGCCAACCTCCGTCTGGTCGTGTCGCTGGCCAAGCGCTACACCGGCCGCGGCATGCTCTTCCTGGACCTGATCCAGGAGGGCAACCTCGGTCTGATCCGCGCGGTGGAGAAGTTCGACTACACCAAGGGCTTCAAGTTCTCCACCTACGCCACGTGGTGGATCCGCCAGGCCATCACCCGGGCGATGGCCGACCAGGCCCGCACCATCCGCATCCCGGTGCACATGGTCGAGGTCATCAACAAGCTGGCCCGCGTCCAGCGCCAGATGCTCCAGGACCTGGGCCGCGAGCCCACCCCGGAGGAGCTGGCCAAGGAACTCGACATGACCCCCGAGAAGGTCGTCGAGGTGCAGAAGTACGGCCGCGAGCCCATCTCCCTGCACACTCCGCTGGGCGAGGACGGCGACAGCGAGTTCGGTGACCTCATCGAGGACTCCGAGGCCATCCAGCCGGGCGAGGCGGTCAGCTTCACCCTGCTCCAGGAGCAGCTGCACTCGGTGCTGGACACCCTCTCCGAGCGCGAGGCGGGTGTGGTCTCGATGCGCTTCGGCCTGACCGACGGACAGCCGAAGACTTTAGACGAGATCGGCAAGGTCTACGGGGTGACGCGTGAGCGCATCCGGCAGATCGAGAGCAAGACCATGTCCAAGCTCCGCCACCCGTCGCGGTCCCAGGTGCTCCGCGACTACCTGGACTGAGCGGCTCGCCGCTCTGCTCGGACAGGATCGGCCCGGTGTGCCACCTTGCCCCACGACGGGGTGGCGCACCGGGCTTTTCCGTGCCCCGCAGGTCGGCGGGTGTGGCGACGCCCGCTTGCCCCACCTGCGGTCCAGGACGCCCCGTACGAGAATTCCCAGGTGTTCGTCGTCCATCCGACAGGGCTCATGATGCCGAGAACCCTGTAGGTACAGGATAAAGTCGCGATGCAGATCTGTTACATCACGCAGGGTGTCCGTGTGGTGTGTCGCGGAGAAAACCTCGCGGCAGCCGCCTGCCGCGGCCCAGGGGATCCTGCCCCGGAGCCCCGCCGGATGCCCGGAGGTGCCGTCATGGGCGGGACGGCCGCGCCGGGCCGATGAACTTCCGGGACTGCCGCGTCAGCCGGTCTCGACGACGTCGAGGACACGGGCGCTGCCCGGACGCCCCTCGGGCAGTTCCACCGTGTGGCCGAGGTCGCGCAGGGCCTGCGCCAGTTCCTCCGGGGTGGCTGCCTCCACGCCCTCCAGCAGCAGGGAGCGGGCGATGTCCCCGCGGGTGGCCTTGGCCATGTGGCTCACCACCGACCGGCGGACCCGGCCGTCCACCGTCCGTTCACGCAGAACCCGGACCGACACGAGCCGCTCGGCGGCTCGTCCGCGGGGCTTGAAGGCCGCCGCGTAGGCCGACGAGCGGCAGTCCACCAGCAGCCGGTCCCCGGCCAGGTCGCCCATGGGCTCGGCGAGGACCCGGCGCCAGTAGGCGCCCAGACCGCCGAGCGGGGGCAGTCGGACCCCCATCGAGAGGCGGTAAGGGGGAAGCCGGTCGGCGGCGCCCACCACGCCCCACAGGCCGGAGAAGACCAGGACCCGCTCCCGGACCCGGTCCGGCACCGACTCCAGCAGGTCCGGAAGGCCGAGCCGGTCGTAGAGGACGCCCGTGTACAGGTCGGCGGCGCGCAGGGTGGGAGCATCGGCCGCGTCGAGGTTGCGCTTGAGCGCGTCCGCCTGGCCGGGGGTGAGCCCCAGCACGTCCATGGCGGTCTCCTCAGGGCCCGAGCACAGCTCCGTCAGCGCTCCCAGGACCTCTTCGCGGGCCGGTGCCAGTTCGGGAAGGGTCAGCGTGCCCAGGTCGAGCGCGGGCCCCTCGCCGGAGGTGGCCTTGCCCTCGGACGGCGGCAGCAGGACGAGCATGTGTCGTTGACTCCAGGGTTGTACGCGGGATGATCCCACATCGTAGTGCGGGGGCGTTCGCGCACGGTGCCGGGACGTGTGGCATCGTCGGTTCCGCGAGAGCGGCGGCGGGAGAGGGGCGTGCGGCGGATGCACGTGTGGGCGTCACGGGTGGCGCGGGACTGGCCCGCGTTCAGCGTGGAGGAACGCGGCGGCTGGCGGTTCGGATTCGCGGAGGGCGTGACCAAGCGCGCCAACAGCGCCCTGCTGCTGGACCCCGCCGCGGACGCCGCCGAGGTCACCGCCTACTACGGGGCGCTGGGTCTGCGGCCGTGCGCCCAGGTGTGGCCGGGGCAGGAGGGCGCCGACGCCCGGCTGGCCGGGCACGGCTACGAGGTCGTCGAACCCAGTCTCGTCCTGGCCCGGGAACTGGACCGGCGCCCGGAGGCGCCCGGGACCACCGCGGTCTCCGACGTGCCGACCGACGACTGGAGGGTTCCCGAGCCGGACTCGGCGGAGGGGACCGCGCGCATCCTCGGCCGGGTGAGAACCGCCTACGGGGCCGCACCCGGCGGAGCCGGCCGCGGCTGCGCGGTGTTGGACGGCGGCTCGGTCGCGATCTGCGCCATGGCCACCGCACCCCGGGAGCGGGGGCGCGGGGTGGCGGCGGCCGTCCTCGCGGACCTGCTCCGCCGGGCGTACGACGGAGGAGCGCGGAGCGCCTATCTGTGCGTTGTGGCGGACAACACCCCGGCGCTGCGCCTGTACCGGCGCGCGGGCTTCCGCGAGGTGTCGCGCTACCACTACCGGGTCCTGGGCTGAAGGCTCCGCACACGCGAACGGCGGCCCCCGGAGGGAGCCGCCGCTGTGTGCCTGTGGGGCCGAGTTGCTACTTCTTGTTGAGCTTGTCCGTCTCGTCCTGGATGTCCGAAGCGATCTTGCGCAGCGAATCGTCGTGCTTGCGCATGTGGTGAGCGCAGAACAGGAGTTCGCCGCCGGAGTTCAGGAGCACCCGGACATAGGCCTGTGCACCACAGCGGTCGCAACGGTCAGCAGCCGTCAGGGGCTGGGTGGGGGCAAGGGTTCCAGTCACTTCGCCATCCTCAGTACTCGGCGTCAGTCACCTCTGACAACATCTAACCCGGTCCAGACGTTCCCAACCGGATCCCGTGTACGCCGACAGCGGAATCTGCCTGGTTGATGCCTGTGCGGGGGGAGGTGGGGGCCTTTCTGGCTCGAAGTCGTCTCTTGTATTCGTTGTACCCCTCAGGAGGCTCTCCATCCCAGGGAAAAGGGGAGTATCCGGGGCGCACCCACCGGAGCGCACCCATCAGAGGTGGTAGTCTCGCGCGGGGCAGAGCCTTTCCCGAGCCGGATCCCCGAGAACGGGGCCGGATCCCGGCCGAGGAGTTCGCCCGGGCCCCCGCCGGCCGCGGCAGTGTCCGCGCGGCAGGTGCGCCCGCCCTTCGCCGGCGGTGTGCGAGGAAATCCGTTCCGTACGCTGTGGCCTGGACCTTTTCGTCGGTGCCGCGCGGTACAAAGAGCACGCACCGCAACAGAGCCCCGATGGCCCCCAAGACGCAGGAGATGTCCGAGTGACCGCCTTGACCGCAGCTGTCCACGACCCCGAGGACTATTCCGCCCGGCACCTGTCGGTCCTCGAAGGTCTTGAGGCGGTGCGCAAACGTCCGGG
The DNA here is from genome assembly GCF_014203695.1 of Nocardiopsis algeriensis. Lineage (GTDB taxonomy): Bacteria > Actinomycetota > Actinomycetes > Streptosporangiales > Streptosporangiaceae > Nocardiopsis > Nocardiopsis algeriensis. Next base: position 156,036 of record NZ_JACHJO010000003.1, read on the forward strand.
CATGTACATCGGGTCCACCGACAGCCGCGGCCTCACCCACTGCATGTGGGAGATCATCGACAACTCCGTCGACGAGGCCCTCGGCGGCTACTGCGACCGGATCGACGTGATCCTGCACACCGACGGCTCGGTGTCGGTGGCCGACGACGGCCGCGGCATTCCCGTCGACGTCGAGCCCAAGAGTGGACTCTCGGGTGTGGAGCTGGTCATGACCAAGCTCCACGCCGGCGGCAAGTTCGGCTCCGGCTCCTACACCGCCTCCGGCGGCCTCCACGGTGTCGGCGCCTCCGTGGTCAACGCCCTCTCCGCCCGGGTCGACGTCGAGATCGACCGGCAGGGGAGCACCCACGCCATCAGCTTCCGCCGGGGCATCCCCGGCCGTTTCGCCGGTGCCGGTCCGGACGCCGAGTTCACCCCGGCCTCGGGGCTGGAGCAGATCCGCAAGGTGGCCAAGAAGGTCACCGGCACCCGGATCCGCTTCTGGCCGGACATGCAGATCTTCCTCAAGGACGCCGAGATCGCCCGCGAGTCCCTCCTGGACCGGGCGCGCCAGACCGCGTTCCTCGTACCCGGGCTCACCATCTCCGTGCGCGACGAGCGCGTCGAGGACGGGGAGGCCTACGAGGAGGAGTTCCGCTTCGACGGCGGCATCGGCGAGTTCTGCACCTTCCTGGCACCCGACGAGCCGGTCAGCGACGTGCTGCGCTTCCAGGGCAGCGGCACCTTCCGCGAGACCGTGCCCGTGCTGGACGACGCCGGGCACATGGTTCCCGCCGAGGTGGAGCGCCGCCTGGACGTCGACGTCGCCCTGCGCTGGGGCACCGGTTACGACACCACCGTGCGCTCGTTCGTCAACGTCATCGCCACCCCCAAGGGCGGCACGCACATCAACGGCTTCGAACGCGCCCTGGTGCGGGTCCTCAACGACCAGCTGCGCGCCACCAAGCTGCTCAGGAACAGCGACGACCCCGTCACCAAGGACGACACCCAGGAGGGGCTGACCGCGGTCGTCACCGTGCGTCTGCCCGAACCCCAGTTCGAGGGGCAGACCAAGGAGATCCTCGGCACCTCGGCCGCCGCCCGGATCGTCTCCCAGGTGGTCGGCAGCGGCCTGCGCGAGTTCCTGACCTCCACGAAGAAGCTGGAGAAGGCCAGGGCCCGCAGCGTCATGGAGAAGGTGGTGGGCGCGGCCAAGGCCCGCCTGGCCGCCCGCCAGCAGCGCGAGACCCAGCGCCGCAAGAACGCCCTGGAGAACTCGGCGCTGCCCGCCAAGCTGGTGGACTGCCGCAGCGAGGGCCTGGACCGCAGCGAGCTGTTCATCGTCGAGGGTGACTCGGCGCTGGGTACCGCCAAGCTGGCCCGCGACTCGGAGTTCCAGGCGCTGCTGCCGATCCGGGGCAAGATCCTCAACGTGCAGAAGTCGTCGGTCGCCGACATGCTCAAGAACGCCGAGTGCGCGGCGATCATCCAGGTCGTGGGTGCGGGCTCGGGCCGCACCTTCGACATCGAGGCCGCTCGCTACGGACGCATCATCCTCATGGCCGACGCCGACGTCGACGGCGCGCACATCCGCTGCCTGCTGCTCACACTCATCTACCGCTACATGCGCCCCATGCTGGAGGCCGGCCGGGTCTTCGCGGCCGTGCCGCCGCTGCACCGCATCGAGCTGACCACCACGCGGCGCAAGCGCGGCGCCAAGGCGGAGGACAGGTACATCTACACCTACTCCGACGCCGAGCTCCAGCGCACCTTGCTGGACCTGGAGAAGCGCGGCATCTCGTGGAAGGAGCCGATTCAGCGCTACAAGGGTCTGGGCGAGATGGACGCCGACCAGCTGGCCGAGACCACCATGGACCCGCGCCACCGCACCCTGCGCCGCATCCGGGTGGAGCAGGCGGAGGAGGCCGCGGCGGTGTTCAACCTGCTCATGGGCAACGAGGTGGCCCCGCGCCGCAGATTCATCCAGCAGGGCGCCCAGGAGCTGGACGCCGCCCGCATCGACGCCTGACCCGCGGTCGGGGGCCGCGGGAACCCCGGTGTGCCCGCGGGCCCCGTCAGGCAGGGGGCGCCCACACGCCCTCGTCGAGGAAGCGGTCGACGGCCTCCCGGTAGGGGCGGGGGTCCAGCCCCCGGGCGGCCACCCACTCGTCGTCGTAGTAGCTGTGGCGGTAGCGGTCGCCGCCGTCGCAGATGAGGGTGACCACGCTGCCGGTGCGGCCCTCGCGCCGCATCCTGGCGATCAGGTGCCACGTCCCCCACAGATTGGTGCCGGTGGAGCCGCCCGCGCACAGGCCGGTGCGGTCGTTCAGCTGGCGCATGGCGGCGATGCTCGCCGCGTCGGGCACCGGCATCATCAGGTCGATCACCGACGGAACGAAGCTGGGTTCCATGCGGGGGCGGCCGATGCCCTCGATCCGCGAGGACATACCCGTGGTGTGGCCGGGGTCGCCGGTCGCCCAGGCGGGGAAGAACGCCGAGTTCTCGGGGTCGACCACGGCCAGGCGCGTACTGAGCCTGCGGTAGCGCAGGTAGCGGCCGATCGTGGCGGAGGTGCCCCCGGTACCCGCCCCCACCACGATCCACTCGGGGCACGGGTGGCGCTCCAGGGCGAGCTGTTCGAAGATCGACTCGGCGATGTTGTTGTTGCCGCGCCAGTCGGTGGCCCGTTCGGCGTAGGTGAACTGGTCCATGTAGTGGCCGCCGGTCTCCGCGGCCAGCCGTTCCGCCTCGGTGTACATGTCGGGCGGTGTGTCCACGAAATGGCACCTGCCGCCGTGGCGCTCGATGAGGGCGATCTTCTCCGGACTGGTCCCGCGCGGGATGACCGTGATGAAGTCCAGCCCCAGGAGCTGCGCGAAGTAGGCCTCCGACACCGCGGTGGAGCCTGAGCTCGCCTCCACGACGGTGGTGCCCTCCCGGATCCAGCCGTTGGCCAGGCCGTACAGGAACAGGGACCGGGCGAGCCTGTGCTTGAGGCTGCCGGTGGGGTGCACCGACTCGTCCTTGAGGTACAGGTCGATGCCCCACTCCGGCGGCAGCGGGTACACGTGCAGGTGGGTGTCGGCCGAGCGGTTGGCGTCGGCCGTCACCTTGCGGACCGCCTCGTCGGCCCAGGACCGCGCCTTCTCGCTGCTGCGGTCCACCCACGGGACGTCGTCCGGATCGGTTGAGGGTGCCATGGACCGAGGGTAGTCGTGGCGCGTGCCCCGGGGAAAGAACTCCCCCCGGGGGCGGTTGGTCAGTCGAGGGATCCGCCGGTCATCACCGCGTACATGCGGCGGTAGACGGCCGCCTCGTCGTGGCGGCTCTGCCTCTCGAGGGTGCGGGCCAGGGCGATGTGGGCCCAGTTGTCCACGGGATCCAGCTCGATGATGCGCCGGAACGTCCTCTCGGCCCTGCCCAGCTGGGCGGAGTGGAAGTAGGCGCGGCCCAGGAGCTCCAGGAGGGAGCGGCTGTCGGGCTCGCTCTCCAGCGCGGGCTCCAATGTCTTGGCCGCGTAGATCGGGTCCCCCAGCTCCAGGAACATGCGGGCGCGGTTGTAGGTGTCGTAGGTGCTCTCTGCCACGGTGCTCCTTCCGACGGCCGCAAGGACCGTCCTCGGATCACAACGGCCGGGGAGATGGCCGCATTCCTTCCTCTTCATCCCCCCGCCAGGAGGTGTCCACCCGTCACCTGACCCGCCGGACGGCGAACGCGCGGCGGGAGGGTCCCTGCGGCTCAGAAGTCGACGGGGGAGATCGCGCCGGTGTCGACGTCGTAGACGGCGCCGGCCACGGGAAGGCCGTGGGGCAGCAGCGGGTGGTGGCGGATGCGCTCCAGGTCGTGGCGCAGGGCACCCAGCTGGTCGTTGTTGGTGTGGAACTCCAGGCTTCTGGTGTCCACCCCGTACTCCTGCTGGATGAGGTCGTGCACCGCGTCGTCGCTGGGCACGGACGCCATCTTGCAGCGCGTGTGCGGCAGGATCAGGACGCGGTCCACCCCCAGGAGGTAGACGGCCAGGACGAGGGTGCGCAGGGTGTCGTCGGTCACGCGGGCGCCCGCGTTGCGCAGGATCTTGGCGTCACCGGGCACGAGGCCGAGCATGTCCAGGGGCTCGATCCTGGAGTCCATGCAGGTCACCAGGGCCAGACCGCGGCCGGCGATGGGTTTGAGGCCTTTCAGGGAGAAGTTCGCGGTATAGGCGGCGTTGGCCGCGAACACGTCGTCGAAGGCTCCCCCCGCGGGGGACGTGCTGTTGTCGCTCACTGGTGTCTCTCTCGGTCGTACTCACAACAGTGCCGTGCACAGCGGACCAGGCTCGTGTGCACGGCACGCTGCGACGGGCTCAGGAACTCGCGGCGGGTGCGGTGACGCCCAGGTCGGTCTGCCCGGTCCCCACCGTAACGATCGCGCGCGGAAGCGCATCGCCCGACCCGTCCCTGCGGCTGCTCGCGTCGGGCAGGCGCACCGGCTTCCCGTCCTCGCGGGCGGCCCGGGCGGGTGCGCGCCCGATCCACGCGAACAGCAGGGTGTCCTCGCCCTTGAGGTAGCGGTGGCAGCGCACGCCGCCGGTGGCCCGCCCCTTGGTCGGGTAGGCCGAGAACGGCGTGACCTTGGCCGAGCCGGCCTCGGTCCCCGCCAGGGCGGTCGAGGAACCGGACACGGTGACGACCACGGAGTCCTCGGGGCTGTGCACGGCCCCGAACCACAGCACGCGGGCCTCCTCGGACAGGCGCACACCGGCCACACCGCCCGCCAGGCGCCCCTGGGGGCGCACGGCGGAGGCACCGAAGCGCAGCAGCTGCGCCTCGGAGGTGACGAACGCGAGGTCCTCCTCGCCGGTGGACAGCTGGGAGGCGCCGACGATCCGGTCGCCGTCCTTGAGGGTGATGATCTCGAAGTCGTCCTTGTTGGGCGGGTAGTCGGGGGAGACCCGCTTGACCACGCCGCCGGCGGTGCCCACGGCGAACCCGGGGCCGGAGGAGTCCATCGACACCACCGACACCACCCGTTCGTCGCCGTCGAGCTGTACGAACTCGGTCACCGGGAGCCCCGATGCCAGGGGCGGCCGCTCGCCGGCCTCCTCGGGCAGCTCCGGCAGCTCCACCACGGGGACGCGGATCATCCGGCCCAGGTCGGTGACCAGGCCGACGTCCGAGCGCGACGTGGTCGGCACCGACACGGCGATCGCGTCGTGCCTGGTGCGCAGGCCGTCGTAGACGGGCGGTACGGCGGCGCCCTTGGTGCGGCCGATGGTGCCGTCGACACCCATCAGCACGTGGCAGGGCTGGTCGGCCATCTCCAGCGGGATCACGGCGGCACGGGAGGCGCCGTCGCTCTCGCGCAGCTGGGTGCGGCGGGGGGTGGCGAACTTCTTGGAGACCTCGCCGAGCTCCTTGGAGACCATCCGGCGCAGCTTCTTGTCCGACTCCAGGACGGCGGTGAGGTCGTCGATCTCCTTGTTGAGCTGGTCGCGCTCGCCCTCCAGCTCCATCCGGTCGAACCGGGTCAGGCGGCGCAGCGGGGTCTCCAGGATGTAGCGGGCCTGGATCTCCGACATCTCGTAGGCCGACATGAGCGCCTCGCGGGCGGCCGCGGTGTCGTCGGCCTCGCGGATGAGCGAGATGACGCGGTCGATGTCGAGCAGGGCCGTGAGCAGGCCCTCGACCAGGTGCAGGCGCTCGCGGCGCTTGCGGCGGCGGAACTCGCTGCGGCGGCGCACGACCTCCAGGCGGTGGCCGACGTAGACCTGGAGCAGCTCGCGCAGGCCGAGGGTCTGGGGCTGGCCGTCGACGAGGGCCACGTTGTTGATGCCGAAGGACTCCTCCATCGGCGTGAGCCGGTAGAGCTCCTCCAGGACGGCCTCGGGGTTGAAGCCGTTCTTGAGCTCGATGACCAGCCGCAGCCCCTGGGTGCGGTCGGTCAGGTCCTTGAGGTCGGAGATGCCCTGGAGCTTCTTGGACTGCACCAGCTCCTTGATGCGGCTGACGACCTTCTCGGGGCCGACGTTGTAGGGGAGCTCGGTGACGATGAGGCCGGTCCGGCGCGCGGACACCTTCTCGATGGAGACGGTCGCCCGGGTCTTGAACGTGCCGCGGCCGGTGCGGTAGGCGTCGCGGATGCCGTCCAGGCCGACGATGGCGCCGCCGGTGGGCAGGTCGGGCCCCGGCACGAACTCGGTGAGCTCCTCCAGGGTGGCGTCGGGGTGCGCGATCAGGTGCCGGGCCGCGGCGATGACCTCGCCCAGGTTGTGCGGCGCCATGTTGGTGGCCATGCCGACCGCGATCCCGGAGGCGCCGTTGACCAGCAGGTTCGGGAAGGCGGCCGGAAGGACCTCCGGTTCGGTCTCCTGGCCGTCGTAGTTGGGCCGGAAGTCGACGACGTCCTCGTCGATGCCGGAGACGAGCAGCTCGGCGGCGGAGTCGAGGCGGGCCTCGGTGTAGCGCATGGCGGCCGGGGCGTCGTCGCCGCCCAGGGAGCCGAAGTTGCCGTGGCCGTCCACCAGGGGGACGCGCATGGCGAAGGGCTGGCTGAGGCGGACGAGGGCGTCGTAGATGGCGCTGTCGCCGTGGGGGTGCAGGCGGCCCATCACCTCGCCCACCACGCGGGCGCACTTGACGTGCCCCTTGTCGGGACGCAGTCCCATTTCATTCATCTGGTAGAGGATGCGTCGCTGCACGGGTTTCATGCCGTCGCGTGCATCGGGGAGGGCGCGCTGGTAGATGACCGAGTACGCGTACTCCAGGAAGCTGCCTCGCATCTCCTCGGAGACGTCGATGTCGATGATCTTCTCGGCGAGATCCTCGGGGGGACGGGAAGTTGTACGGGCCATGTCCGTAATTCTGGCCTGTACCAAGGACTGAAACGAACGCGAACGCGTGGTCGAGCGGGTGTGAGCCGTGTAACTGGCGGCTTTTGTTGCTGTCTGGAGGGGTTTACGGCCGTACGTGTCAGGGATTCGGAAACCGGGGTGCGCCCCCGCCCCGAGCGCGGGACGGGGGCGCACCCCGGAGGCGGATCCGCTCAGCCGGTGAAGGGGACGGTGACCGTCGCGCCCTCGGCGGTGCCGGTGCGGACCTTCGACTCCCCGGTGCCCAGGGCGCTCCAGAGCGTCACGCGCACCGAGCCGCCGTCCAGGTCGGCGAAGGAGCCCTGTGCGTCGAGCATCCCCTGTCCCTCGGTGTAGGACTCCCATCCGGGCAGGTCATCGGTGGCGAAGTACCGGTAGGTCTCCACGCGGTCGTCGGTGCCGTCGCCCTCGAAGTCGTAGGCCACGCGCACCTGCACGGCGCTGCCGACCGCGCTGCCGGCGTCCACCGGAAGCGTGAAGGAGGTCCCGCCGCCGTCGAAGGCTCCGGTCAGCCCGTCCAGCTCCAGCACGGTCGCGTTCGCCGGCGGGGTGCCGTCGTGGTTGGCGCCGTTCCCCGCGGCCACGGAGACCGAGCCCTCGGCGTCACCGGGAGTGGTGGACAGCGAGGTGGGGGACAGGTACAGAAGGCCGTCGCCCACACCGCTGCCCGGCTCACCCGGCTCGTTCGGCTCACCCGGCTCACCCGGTTCGCCCGGCTCCCCGGGGCCACCGCCGCCGCCCTCGCCCCTGGTGGAGGCCAGTGTCCCCGGCGCCACCTCGAGTTCGGTCCCGTCGGAGAAGGACACGGTGATCGGCTCGGTACCCGGGTTGAAGGCGGTGTGGGTGCGCTCGTTCCCCTTGGTGAACACCGCGTAGTGTGCGGTGTCGGCCGTGACGGAGGTGTCGACCGTGCCGGCCTCGGCGAGGGTGGAGACCCACTGGTAGGTGTGCGCCTTGGACTCTCCCGCCTCGGGCTCGTAGGACCGCCACTGCTCCTCGAACAGGCGCAGGGCCTCGTCGCCGTCGGAGAGCGCCCGGTGCGCCCAGTGGATGTCCCGCCAGATCTGCGGCTGCCGGCCCAGGCGCTCGAGCAGCGACTCGTGGGCCGCCGCGGCGTGCTCGGGGTCGTGCCCCAGGTAGAGCGACCCGGCGGTGATCGGCAGGTAGTTGATGCCGTAGTGCTCCTCGTCGCCGCCGTCCCACCAGATGCGGTAGTCGCCGCCGTTGCCCCAGACCATGCCGACCACGTCGTGCTCGAAGCCCTCGGGGAAGGTCCCGCCGTCGGAGTTCTGCCAGTAGCGGGTGACCGTGGAGGCCTGCGTGGTGTGCAGGAACACACCGAGGTCGCGCAGCTCCTCGTCACCGGTCAGGGCGCCGAACAGCGCGGTGGCGGAGGCGAAGTGCATGCCCTCGGAGGAGGACTCCTGGTTGTTGCCCGCGGCGAATCCCGCGTGTCCGGAGGCCCAGCCGTGCCCCGCGTAGGGAGAGAAGGAGCGCAGGCGGGGGAACATGCCCTCCTCGGTGGAGGCCACGTCGTCGATGAGCAGGCGGATCATGCCGCCCCAGGCGTCCTCGTCGGCCCATCCACGGTCGTAGCGGGCGATCGTGGCAGCGGCGGTGACGAAGTAGCCGTAGTGGAAGTCGTGGTCGTTGACCTCGGTGGCCGCACCGAAGCTGTCGGGGTAGCCGAAGAGGGTGCCCCAGCGCTCCTCGTAGGAGAACCCGCGGTCGCCGCCCGCGGTCAGCCACTCCTCCATGCGCGCCTTGAGCAGCTCCAGCAGCCGGTCGCGGGCCTCGGTGGAGCCGATCGAGTCGGCGATCGGCACGAGCTGGGCGAGGCGTCCCAGGGCCTTGCCGTCCCAGTAGGTGTCGCCGGGGGAGGGGAAGTGCGCCTCCTCGGCGAGGACCTCGTCGATCAGCTGCCGCATGCGGTCGTGGTCGGCGCTGTCGACGGTGGGCAGGCTCGGCAGGATGCCGTGGGTGGCCAGCTCGGTGGTGAAGCTGCCGCCCAGGGCCACCCGCATCTCGCCGCGCGGGGAGGCGTAGGACATGCCGGTGACCTCGCTGACGGCGTTGTCCCAGTGGTGGGGGTACAGGGCCACGGGGGTGCCGCCGGAGTCCTCGGTCTCCACCCGGTAGGTGCTGGTCAGGGTCGCCGCGGCCTCGTCGTAGTCGTACTCGACCTCCGAGCCGGTGACGGCGGAGTGGGCGTAGGGGGCGAAGGTGTCCAGGTCCTCGGGGGAGGGCAGCAGGGCGACCGAGTAGTGCCCGGCCGGGGCGGTGAAGGTGTCGCCCGAGCGGGCCCAGGAGGTGCCCTCGGGGGCGAAGAGCGCGTAGTGGTGGCCGTTGGCGGTGGCGCCCACCACCCCTGCCGCCTCGTGCCAGACCTGCGGCGCGGCCAGGAACTCCACCCGGGCGTCACCGCCCTCGGCCTCGGCGTGGGCGAAGGGCAGGCCCTGGCCGATGGTGACGCGCAGGGTCGGCCCGCCCTGCCACTGCGCGGTGACGGTCCAGTCGTCGCTGTCGGCCACGCGGGTGTCGGGGGAGTCGAGCCCGGCCGCGCCCAGGGACAGGTCGGCGGTGTGCGGGTACTCGTACTTGAGCCCGTCGGCGACCAGCTGGGGCTCGTCCGGGTACCCCATCTCCAGGCCGCCCGCGTGGGGCCGGTAGCTGGCGGGGTGGGCGAAGAGGTTCTCGCCGTAGGGGTTGCCGGGGTAGCGCTGGAAGATGAGCGAGGACCACCATTCGTTGGTGGGGGCGGGGCCCTCGTAGTCGTCGGTGACCTTGGGGTCCACGGGGTTGCCGTCGGCGTCGACGGGCCCGGTGGCTCCGGCGGGGAGGGCGTCGGTGTAGCTGCCGGTGCCGACGGGGACGGTCGCGGAGCTCTCGGCCGCGCTCTCGCGGTCGGGGAGGACGACCGCGCCGGCCAGGGCGGTCGCGCCGCAGACGAACGCCGCGGCGGCCGAGAGGAGACCGCGTCTCCTGCGGCGGTGCGGTGGAGTACCGGGTTCGGGCATGGTGTGCCTTCCGTCGGGGTTACGTGCGGAGCCCGGACGGGAGCGCTCCCATGGAGCCGGGCTCTGTGACCAGAAGTGTTCATGCGCACACGGGGAAAGCCAATGCGGGTAAAAGGAAAGTTTCCTTACTGTTATCGGGGCGACCCGGCCCGCGGACGGTCCCCGCACGTCGCCCGCCTCTGATAGCAAGGACCCATGACTGCCATCGACCCCGCCCCCGAGACCCCCGCCGACGAGGTGCTGCGCAAGAGCGCCGAGGCGCGCCTGCGGGCACTCGCCGGGGAATCCGCACGGCTGCGCGAGGACCAGTGGACCGCGATCCGCGCCCTGGTCGCCCAGCGCCGCAGGGCCCTCGTCGTCCAGCGCACAGGATGGGGCAAGTCGGCGGTCTACTTCGTGGCCACCGCCCTGCTCCGGGAGGTCGGCGCCGGACCCACCGTCATCGTCTCCCCGCTCCTGGCGCTCATGCGCAACCAGATCGCCGCCGCCGAGCGCGCCGGCATCCGCGCCCGCACCGTCAACAGCGCCAACACCACCGACTGGGAGACCGTCTACGCCGACGTCGCCGCCGGCGAGGTCGACGTCCTGCTGGTGAGCCCCGAGCGCCTCAACAACCCCGAGTTCCGGGACCGCGTGCTGCCCCGGCTCGCCGCCGGCGCCGGCCTGGTCGTCATCGACGAGGCGCACTGCGTCTCCGACTGGGGGCACGACTTCCGCCCCGACTACCGGCGCATCCGCTCGCTGCTGCACGACCTGCCCGACGGCATCCCGGTCCTGGCCACCACCGCCACCGCCAACGAGCGTGTCACCCGCGACGTGGCCGAGCAGCTCCGGGCGGGGGCCGAGCGCGAGGACACCCTGGTCCTGCGCGGCTCCCTCGAACGGGAGAGCCTCCACCTGGCCGTCGTCGACCTGCCCGACCCGACGGCCCGGCTCGGTTGGCTCGCCGAACACCTGCCCGAGATCCAGGGTTCGGGCATCGTCTACGCGCTCACCGTGAGCGCCGCCGAGGACACCGCGCGCTTCCTCTCCGAGCAGGGGATGGCGGTGCGCGCCTACACCGGGCAGACCGACCCCGACGAGCGCCGCGAGGCCGAGGACGACCTCCTCGCCAACCGGGTCAAGGCGCTGGTCGCCACCAGCGCCCTCGGGATGGGCTTCGACAAGCCCGACCTGGGGTTCGTCGTCCACCTGGGCGCCCCGCAGTCACCGATCTCCTACTACCAGCAGGTCGGCCGCGCCGGACGCGGTGTCGAGCGCGCCGAGGTGATCCTGCTGCCCGGCCGCGAGGACGTCCGCATCTGGGAGTACTTCGCGAGCCTGTCCTTCCCCCCGGAGGAGACCGTGCGCCGCACCCTGGCGGTGCTGGAGGAGGAGGGCCGCCCCCTGTCCCCGGCCCACCTGGAGACCCGGGTGGACCTGCGCCGCTCCCGCCTGGAGCAGATGCTCAAGGTCCTGGACGTCGACGGCGCCGTCCGCCGGGTGCGCGGCGGCTGGGAGTCCACCGGGCGGCCCTGGTCCTACGACGCCGAACGCTACGCCGCGGTCTCCCGCGCCCGCGAGGCCGAACAGCGCGCGATGCTCGACTACATCGCCCTCGACACCTGCCGCATGGAGTTCCTGCGCCGCCAGCTCGACGACCCGGCGGCCTCCCCCTGCGGCAGGTGCGACGTGTGCACCGGCCGGTACTGGCCCGCCGACGCCGACCCGGTGCGCCGCGAGGCCGCCGCCGCCCACCTCGACCGCCCCGGCACACCCCTCGCGCCCCGCCGCCAGTGGCCCACCGGGATGAAGACCCTGGGCGTCCCCCTCTCGGGACGGGTCAAGCCCGAGCTCATGGCCGAGGAGGGGCGCGCCCTGGGCCGCATCACCGACATCGGATGGGGCGGCGAGCTGCGCCGCGTCCTCGCCGCCGACGCCCCCGACCACCCCGTCGACGACCGGGTCCTGCAAGGGGTGGTGCGCGTCCTGGCCGCCTGGGACTGGCGGGAGCGGCCCGTGGGCGTGGTGGCCATGCCCTCGACCACGCGCCCGGCCATGATCGCCGACCTCGCCGAGCGCGTGGCGCGCCTGGGCCGCCTGGCACCCGTGGGCTCGCTCGCCTACCGCGACGGACGCGGCCCGGGGGAGCGCAGGCACAACAGCGCCATGCGCCTGGCCCAGGTGTACGCCGCCCTGGTCCCCGGACCCGGCCTCGCCGAGGCGATGGCGGCCCTCCAGGCCGAGAACCCCGGCCCGGTGCTGCTCGTCGACGACCTCACCGACACCGGATGGTCCCTCACCGTCGGCGCAGCTCTCCTGCGCGGTCTGGGCGCCCCCGCGGTCCTGCCCCTCACCCTCGCCACCACCGGCGGCTGACGGGAAGCACCGAACGCCCGGCGCGGAGCCGGGCGTTCGGAAGGGTGCGGGGACGCGAGGGCCCCGGGAGAAAAGGGGACGGCTGAGAGCGCCGGGGCGTCCCTCGGGGCGGTGGCGGGCGGGGAGACCGCCACCGGGCCCTCGGCCGGGGCCGGGGTCAGCGGAGGCGCTGCCCCCGCGGGGCACCGCGGCGGACCGGCTGGCCGTCGCCCAGGTCGGGGCGGGCGCCCGGCTGGTGCAGGGCGCGCGCAGCCAGGCGCTGGGCGTGGGACAGTGCCTCCTTGGGGTGGCGGCCCGCCAGCCAGAAGGGGAGGAAACCGGCGATGAACGCGTCGCCCGCACCCACGGAGCCCGGGGAGGGCTCCACCGGCTCGGCGGGGACCGTCACGACGTCCTCGCGTGTCTTGGAGGCCCACAGGCCGCCCTTGTCGCCCAGCTTGAGCACCACGTTCGGGTACCAGGCGGTCAGTACCTTGGCCGCCGCCTCCGGGGAGTCCCGGCCCGTCAGCACCTTGGCCTGGTCCAGGTTGGCGAACAGCAGCCGGGCACCCTGCGTCCAGTCCAGGAAGCTCTCCGCGCCCGCGCGCTCCAGCGGCGCGTGCGACCCGCCGTCCACCGAGATGGACATGCCGCAGTCCTGGGCCATGCGCAGCGCCACGCGCGCCGCACGCCGCGAGTCCGCGTTGATCAGCGTGTACCCCGACACGTGCAGGTGCCCGTCCGGGCCGAACACGTCGCGGGGCAGGTCCTCGGGCTGGAGCCGGGCGTTGGCGCCGGGGTCGCTCAGCATCGTCCGGTCGCCCTTGTGGGTGATCATGACCACGCAGGTGCCCGTGGGCCGCTCCGGGTCCATCACCGTGCGCGAGTCCAGGCCGTAGCCCATGAGCTCCATCTCGCGGGTGCGTCCGGTGATGTCGGAGCCGCGCCGGCCGACGAAGGTCGTCTCGACGCCCTCTACTGCCAGCCACGCGGCGATGTTCGCGCCGGACCCGCCGCCGTACATCACGACGGACGCGGGGGTGTCGCTGCCGCGGGCCAACGGGTGGAACGCGCGTGCGACGGCATCGGTCATGAGGTCACCGATTACGACCACTCGTGTCATTTCGCCAGCCACCACCGAGGGTTATGAGAATCTGTGCCCGCACGACGTTAACAGGTGCAGCGCCAGCGGCGTGTAACGAACTGACAGCACCACGGCCACACGGCGACCGATCCTGATGAGTGTTCGGGGTCCTTCCTATAGGGTGCACCGCCGCCCGGCGAGCCTTCCCGTGTACGCCACGCGAGAACTCTTCGGGCGATTTCGCGCATACCGCATGGACTTTCCCCGGAATCGACCGTTTGTCGTCTAGTCTCGCACTCGTGCAGTCCTACCCGAACCACTGGGAAGCCGACGTCGTCCTCACCGACGGAGGCACCGCGCACCTGCGCCCCATCACGCCCGACGACGCCGACCTGCTCCGCGAGTTCCACTCCCGGCTCTCACCGGAGACCATCTACTACCGGTTCTTCGCTCCTTATCCCAAGCTGTCGGACCGCGACGTGAGGCGTTTCACCACCGTCGACTACGAGGAACGCGTCGGCATGGTCGCCACCATCTCCGACGCCCTCGTCGCGGTGGTGCGCTACGACAAGGTGGCTCCGGAGGAGGCCGAGGTCGCCTTCGTCGTGGAGGACGCCCACCAGGGACGCGGCCTGGCCTCGGTGCTCCTGGAGCACATCGGCGCGGCCGCCCGCGAGCGCGGCATCCGGCGCTTCATCGCCGACGTGCTCCCCGAGAACCGGCGGATGATCAACGTCTTCCGCGAGGCCGGATACACGGCGCAGCAGACCTTCGACGAGGGGGTCATCCGGCTGACGCTCGACATCCAGCCCACCGACGTGTCCAACGAGGTCATGCGGGCCCGTGAGCAGCGCGCCGAGTCGCGCTCCATCGCCCGCCTGCTCTTCCCCGAGTCGGTCGCGGTCATTGGCGCCAGCCGCACCGCCCACACCATCGGCCAGACCGCCCTGCGCAACCTGCTCGACAGCGAGTTCCAGGGGCCCGTCTACCCGGTTCACCCCGAGGCCAAGGCCGTCGTGGGCGTGCGCGCCTACCCCTCCGTCCTCGACATCCCCGACCAGGTCGACCTCGCCGTCGTCGCGGTGCGCGCCGACGCGGTCGTCGACGTGGTCGAGCAGTGCGCGGAGAAGGGTGTGCACGGGCTGGTCGTGGTCAGCTCCGGCTTCGGTGAGACCGGGCCCGAGGGGCGCGAACGCCAGGACGAGCTGGTGCGCACCGCGCGCGCCGCGGGCATGCGCGTCGTGGGCCCCAACTGCCTGGGCATCGCCAACACCGACCCCGGCGTGTCCCTCAACGCGACGCTGTCCCCCGACCTGCCCCGCAGCGGCCCCATCGGCTTCTTCTCCCAGTCGGGAGCCCTGGGCCGGGCCATCCTGCAGCGCGTCGCCGAACGCGGCATGGGGCTGTCCACGTTCGTCTCGGCGGGCAACCGCGCCGACGTCTCGGGCAACGACCTCATGCAGTACTGGCAGGAGGACCCCGCCACCGAGGTCGTCCTGCAGTACCTGGAGTCCCTGGGCAACCCGCGCAAGTTCACCCGCCTGGCCCGCCGCCTGGCCAAGCAGAAGCCCGTCGTCGCGGTGCGCAGCGGCGGCTCCTCGCGCACCACCCCCACCGGGCACGCCGCCGGCGGGCTGTCGCTGCCCGACTACGCCGTCACCTCCCTGTTCCAGCAGGCCGGGGTGGTGCGCGTCGACGACATCACCCAGATGTTCGACGCCGCCCAGGTGTTCGCCTACCAGCCCCTGCCGCTGGGGCCCCGGGTCGGGATCATCGGCAACTCCGACTCCCTGGAGCTGCTGGTCAAGGACGCCGCCGTCCGGCAGGGCCTGCGTCCCCACGACCCCGTCAACCTCGGCCCCCAGGCCACCGCGGAGGACTTCGACCGGGCTCTGGAGGCGGCGCTGGCCGACGACGGCGTCCACTCGGTCGTCGTCGTGTTCGTCCCCGCGCTGCACCCCATCTCCGACGACGTCGCCCGTGTCCTGCGGGCCCGCTCCCTGGAGTCGGACAAGCCCATCGTCACCACCTACCTGGCCCGCCAGGGCATCCCCGAGGAGCTGCGGCACGTCGGCGAGCGCGGGGAGACCCTACGCGGCTCGGTGCCCTCCTATCCCGCACCCGAGGACGCGGTGCGCGCCCTGGCCTACGCCACCCGCTACACCCAGTGGCGCAACCGCAAGGCCGGACGCCACCCCGAGCTGCCCGACATCGACCGCGCCCGCGCCCGCGCCACCATCGCCCGGGCACTGGGGAAGGCCGACCACGACCCGGAGGAGGTCGCCTGGTTCGGCGGCGACCGCCGCTACGACGAGGAGACGGCCGTCTCGGGCGAGGACGCCCGCGAGCTGCTCGCCTGCTACGGCATCGACGCCTACCCCGACATCCGCGTCACCTCTCCGGAGGAGGCGGTGGTCGCCGCCGGGGAACTCGGCTACCCCGTCGTGGTCAAGGCCGACTCCCCGGACCTGCGGGTGCGTTCGGGGGGCACGTTCGTCCGCGCCGACCTGCGCACCCCCGACGACGTGCGCAGCGCCTTCCTGTCCCTCGACGACCGCTTCGGTGCCGATGCCACACTCGTCGTGCAGCGCATGGTGGCGCCCGGCGTCCCCACGGTCGTCCGGGCCGGCGACAACCAGTCCTTCGGGTCGGTCATCTCCTTCGGCCTGGCCGACGTCACCGCCGAGCTCCTCGACGACCGGTCCTTCCGCCTCGCCCCGCTCACCGACGTGGACGCCGCCGACCTCATCCACGCGGTGCGGGCCGCGCCGCTGCTCTTCGGCCTGCCCGCCGGAGCGACCTCGCTCGCCGACCAGCCCAACGTGGAGGCCCTGGAGGAACTCCTCATCCGGGTGTCCCGCATGGTCGAGGCCTTCCCCGAGATCGGCTACGTCGACCTGGACCCGGTTCTGGTCAACGCCACCGGAGCCCACGTCCTGGGCGCCCGCATGTGGCTGCGCGAGGCACCCGAGGTGCGGCCCGACGCCGGTCCCCGCAGGCTGCGAGGGGTGACGTTCTGATCCGGGACCGGCTCTCCCGTCTCACCCCGTGGTCGCGAAGTACCGGGAGGAAGAGGCAGGATAGGGGTATGAGGAAAACACGCACCGTCCCCACGGACTGGCGACTGGAGATCGAGCGGAGCGGGTACTACCCCGCCCTGGTGATCGACGCCGTCGCCGCGGCCCTGGGAGGCGAGAACGCCGAGGCGTTCATCGTGCACCACGAGGCGACCTTCGACCCGGCCATGGAGATGAGGCGGCACATCACGGTCATGCTGCTGACCGGGACCCGGCTCGTGGTGTGCCACACCGACGAGCACCCGCCCACCGATCCGGACAGCCCCTCCCACGCCTCCACCACCACCGACAGCATCCAGCTCGGCAACATCCAGTCGGTGGCCCTGACCAGGGTGGTGTCCAACCCGGCGCAGTACACGCCGGGCAGCCTGCCCAGCGAGCTGGTGCTGAGCGTCAACCTGTCCGTCAACTGGGGCGCCGTCGCGCACATCGACCTGGAGCCTGCGGGCTGCGCGGACGAGAGCTGCGAGCTGGACCACGGTTACACCGGTGCCATCACCGCCGAGCCCCTCACCCTGAGGGTGAGCGAGGCGGCCGACGGCCCCGAAGCCGTCGCCACGATGCTGCACTTCGCCAACGCCCTCTCCGACGCGACCACGCGCTGACCGCCGGGGCCGGGGCCCCGGCCCCGGCCGCCCGGCCGCCGGGTACACGGAGAGGCGGTGCCGCGGCCGCGGCACCGGGAAGCTCGCCGGTTAAGGTGGTTCCCGCCTGCGTGCCCGGCCACGAGCGGGGCGCGGGCGCACGGCGCACCACCCCCGCGACCCCCGTGTCCCCGCCTGCGGGGACACCTCCGCAGAAAGGCCGGTCCCGAGATGACGCAGACGCCTTCCCCGACGCCGCTGGTCCGCCTCGACGTCGACCGCGCGATCGCCACGGTCACCCTCGACTCCCCCCGCAACCGCAACGCGCTGTCGGCGCAGCTGCGCTCGGAGCTGTCGGGCGCGCTCTCCGAGGCCATGGCCGACGACGAGGTGCGCGCCGTCGTCCTCACCGGGAGCGGGCCGGTGTTCTGTGCGGGAGCGGACCTGAAGGAGGCCGCCGCCGCGCTCCGGGGGGCCCCGGCGCCGCCGGCCCCCGAGCTTCCCGAACTCTTCGAGCAGATCATGTCCGCGCCCAAACCGGTGATCGCCGCCCTCAACGGCGCCGCCCGGGCCGGAGGTATCGGCCTGGTCGCCGCCGCCGACATCGCGCTCGCCCCCGAGAGCGCGACCTTCGCCTTCACCGAGGTGCGCATCGGAGTGGTCCCCGCGGTCATCTCCCTCCCGGTGTCGGCCCGGATGCACTCCCGGCAGCTGAGCCGCTACTTCCTCACCGGCGAGCTGTTCGACGCCGCCGCGGCGGCCCGGGCCGGACTGATCACCCAGGCCGTTGCCGACCGCGACATGGACCAGGCCCTCGAGGACGTCCTCCAGGGCGTCCGCGCCGCGGCGCCCAGAGCGCTCTCGCGCACCAAGGAGCTCCTCGGCGAGCTCGGCGGCGGCGCGGCCGAGCCGGGGCGGCGCACCGAGGAGTTCGCCCGGCTGGGGAAGCTGTCCGCGGAGTTCTTCGCGAGCGACGACGCGGTGGAGGGCCGAGCGGCCTTCTTCGAAAAGCGCCCCCCGCGCTGGGCGCGATAGCCCCACCGGATGCGGTCGCTCCGGTGCAGAGGCCACAATGGACGGGTGAGCTACTCCGGAGATACCAAGGTCGGTGGCCCCGCCGACCTTCGACAGCTGCCGCACCTGACCATCACCAAACTGGCCGTGGGCCCCATGGACAACAACGCCTACCTGCTGCGTTGCCGTGCCACGGGCGAGGCCCTGCTCATCGACGCGGCCGCCGAGCCCGACCGCATCCTGGAACTGATCGGGGAGGACGGTCTGGCTCGGGTGGTCACCACCCACCGCCACCAGGATCACTGGCAGGCCCTGGCCGAGATCGTCGGCGAGACCGGCGCCCGCACCGTGGCCCACCCCGAGGACGGGGAGGAACTCCCGGTCTCCGTGGACGAGCCCGTCGTCCACGGCTCCCGGATCCCTGTCGGCGACAGCCACCTCACCGTCATCCACCTGCGCGGTCACACGCCGGGATCGATCGCGCTGCGTTACGACGACCCCGAGGGCCACACCCACCTGTTCACCGGGGACAGCCTCTTCCCGGGCGGTGTCGGCCGCACCTGGTCGGACGAGGACTTCCGGACCCTCCTGGGGGACGTCGAGGAGCGCGTCTTCGGGGTCCTGGCCGACAGCACCTGGGTCTATCCCGGCCACGGCCGCGACACCACCCTGGGTGCCGAGCGCCCCTCCCTCGCGGAGTGGCGCGAGCGCGGCTGGTAGCCACGGAGGAGCGCCGAGGGGCGCGGCTCAGGCCCCCAGGCAGCTGAAGCCGAGGTTCCCGAGGCGCGCGGCCACGGCCTCGGGAACCGGTACCCCGGCGGCGAGGTCGCGGTGGAAGGCGAGCATGGCGGCCCCGGTCCCCGCGTCGCGGACCGGGGCCGGGCAGGCCACCACCATCCGGGTCCCGGCGCCCAGGAGGGCGCCCGCGAAGCCCAGGGGTGCCCCGGACAGATCGCGCAGACGGCCGGTCCAGCAGGCGGAGAGCACCACCACCTCGGGAGCGGAGGCCGGCCCGGACAGGTCGCAGGCCAGCAGCGGGCCGTCGGACATGCCGACCGAGGAGAGCATGGGCGCGCGTTCGGGCACCCGGCCGTGTCCGGCCAGATGGGCCAGGTCGCTGGTGCCCAGGGCGGCGAGCACGTCCTCGCACCGGGCGTTCTCGCCCGTCAGGAGGAGGGCCCCCGGACGGACGGACGCCAGTGCGGTCGCCTCGGCCAGCGCCCCCGGCGGCTCGCCGGGCGCGGCGAGCAGGACCCTGTCCAGGGCCCGGAGCGGACGGGAGGAGCGCCGTAGCCAGAAGCGGGCGTCGGGGACCACGGTGACCGGTCGCCCGCGCAGGTCGGGCAGGGCTCCCCAGGGCGGATCGCCGAGGCAGGTGTCGGCGGCCGCCACCAGCGGACGCTCCCCGATCAGCGGCAGGACGGGGGCCAGCAGGCCGTGCACGGGGGGCTCGGCCGTGCCGGGCAGCGGCCGCGGCAGGGTGAGGCGGGCCAGGGCGCGCGCCACCCGCGGAAGCGGGCCCAGAGGGCGGGCGTGCACCCGCCCCGCCGCGGCCACGAGGGCCACGGCCTCCTGCCCCGACCGGGTGAGGCGCAGGAACGCCCGGTCGCCCAGGCGCTCCAGCAGACGCCCCGCGACCGGCTCCGCCGGAGGCACGGCGACCGGGGCGCCGGCGAGTGCCGCACGTCGGCGCGTCCGCTCCCACCGGAGCGCGTGGATCGAGGCGCGGTTGCCCTGCCCCCGGGCGAGGGCCGCGCGGTAGCGGTCGGTGAGCACGTCGGGCACACGCGTCCGCGGCATGTCCGCGAACCGGTCCAGTTCGGTCCACTCCAGTGCGGTGGCCGGGTCCCCGGCGGCCAGCGCGCATTCCAGACCGGCCCGGGCCACGTGGGCGTCGCCCGCCGCGCCGGTCAGCCAGGGGCCGGGGACGGGGGCACCCCGGCCGACCGGGGCCCTCACCGCGGCCTCCAGGGCGTCGAGCACCCGGTGGGCGGCGGCGAGCGGGGGAGGGGGCGAGGCGGCGGCCAGGGGCAGGCGGATCTCCAGGGAGGTCCGGGCCGAGCCGACGGGGGAAGGGGCGCGCCGAGAGGCCGTGCGTTCCAGCCGCGTGGCCAGGCCGTGCCAGAGGGATCCTCGGCCGAAGGCACCGCGGACACGGCGGGCGAGCTCCACCGAACGGAAGCGGTCACCGCGCAGCAGACACAGCTTGGCCTCCACCAGCAGGGTGGAGGCCTGCGCGGACCGGCCGTGGGACCACGGGCCGTCGGCGAGGGTCCGTGCGGCCTCCTCCACCATTCCCTCCGCGAGCAGTGCCTCGGCCAGGTCCACGTGGAGGGCCTCGCGGCGTTCGCGGGGAAGGCGGTGGGCCAGACCGAGGAAGGTCGTGAGCGCCGACGGGATGTCGCCCCGGGCCAGGTCCAGGCAGCCCAGGTTCTGCACCGCGACGAGGCCCAGCAGCTCCAGGCTGTGCTCCCGGGACAGCGCGCGGGCCTCGGCGAGGTGGTCCCGGGCCTGAGAGAAACGGCCGCAGAGGATCTGGGACAGACCGAGGTTGACCAGGACCGCGGGCAGCACCGGTGCGCTCCGGGCCACCGGGTGCCGGCGCAGGCGCAGGTGGGTGTCGTCCAGCAGGTCGGCCGACACGTCGAACATGCCGTCCTCGGCGAGTTTCACCCCGAGGGAGACCCTCTCCAGCAGGACCCGGCCGGAGGGTTCCTCCGCGTCGCGGACGCCGATGAGGGGGACAGGGGACTTCGGAGGGGTGGGGGACACGTCTTCCGCCTTTCACCGCGGGGAAGCAGCCGGTCCATTGATAACAGCGGGGTGCTTCCGAGGGGAGGTCCCGAGCAGGCAGAGGCCGGGGCCGAAGCTGCACAACGGGGCAAGTGCGGGCGAATGCGTGCGATCAGGTACGTATTCGAGACCGCGTCCAATGTGTGTTCGGTGTGTCCGTTTCTGTGGAGTACGGGGAAGTCAGAGGGTGAACCACTCGGTGACGAGCGGGGCGCGGCCGCTCCGCCGCAGGGCCAGGCTGAGCGGCCCCCGGGCCAGGTCCCTCAGGGCGAACCTGCCGTCCTCCCCGACCGATGCGACCGCGTCGCACGACCGGTCCGGCCGACGGGTCTCCAGCAGGGCGTGGTCGAAGTCCCCCTGGACCAGCCCCGTCACCGAACGGAGCCGACCCCGGCCGTGGAGCCACACCTCCAGGACGACGTCCCCGCGGACGAAGCGCATCTCCCCCAGCACGGTGTCGTCGTCCGCCCGGGTCGGCTCGCGCGGAGGGCCGCCCGGAAAGGCCAGCTCGGCCAGCTCCGCGGCGTCCTCCGAGCGGTCGAAGGCGGCCAGGGCCGCCGCCCGCCCCTCCTGCGCGGGGGCGGTGCTCTTCTTCTCTCTCAACGGGATTCCTCCAGGATGCGGCGGAGTGTGCGGAACATGCGGCGCCGCTGGTTGGCGGCGGCCCCCGGGTCCCCTCCCGGGCCCGGTACGGAGTCGCCGCCCCGGGGATACCGGGAACGGAGGTAGTGCAGGGCGGCGCGCCGCTCCCCGGGGTCCGCGATGCGGCGGATCGCCCGGTGCAGTTCGTCGCGCACCTCCTTGCGCAGGTACTCGTCCTCCGGACTCGGGGGAGAGGGCTGCCCGAGGACGCGGGGGAGGGCGGCCAGCGCACCGGGATCGACGGGGTGGTGGCGGGCGTCGCGCTCGCGCTGGCGCCTGCACATGTCCCGGGTGACCCGTCTCAGCCACCCGCGCAGGCGCTCGGGGGACCGCAGCCGGGCCAGATGCTGGTTGAGGGTGAGCCACACCGTCTGCACGACGTCCTCGCGGTCGGGAGCCGCCAGACCGTAGGAGCGGGCGACGGCGTTGACCATCGGCAGGTGCCGGTCGACGATGGCCTCCCAGGCGGGGTACTCACCCCGGCGGGCCCGCCGGACCAACTCGGCGTCTCCCGGCACCGCGGTGCCGGGTTCCGGTCCGGCCGCCTTCGGTGCTTCGGGGAGGCCCGAGCCGTGTCCACTTGTGGCCGTGACCGACAGGGAGCGGGGAAATTCGTCCCTCTGTCTGGCGAAACGTACGGTTTCAGGGGGTACCTGGGTGTCGTGGACGCCCTTGTGCGACTGGTTCGGCAAACCCGCCCCCACTAGGATCGGACTCTCCTGCCCGTTCAGGAGCCACGTTAGTGTCGGAGCGCCGGGACCACGGTGGGAACGCCGGAAAAACCCAGTGCACGGCTGGTTCTCCAGGGGCCCTTGGGGCACAATGGGGCGAAAGCATTCAGGCGGGTATGCAACCTTCTCGTGGTACGAGGGCGTCGGGGAAGCGCACTCGTTCGTATCAGGAGGTTCGGTGTCCGCACGTGGCGTCTTGTACGTCCACTCCGCGCCCGCGGCGCTGTGTCCACACGTCGAGTGGGCGGTCGCGGGCGTTGTTGGAGTACCCGTGAAACTCGACTGGGTCGCCCAGCCCGCGGCGCCCGGCCACCACCGTGCCGAGCTCAACTGGCAGGGGAAGGCGGGCACGGCGAGCGCGGTGGCCTCGGCGCTCAACACGTGGCAGCGCCTGCGTTTCGAGGTGACCGAGGAGGGGTCGCCCGGCTGCGACGGCGTGCGCTACAGCTACACGCCCTCCCTCGGCATGTTCACCGCCATCACCAGCGCGGCGGGCGAGGTCCTGGTCCCGGAGGGCCGCCTGCGCGCGGCGGTGGAGCAGGCCGCCGCGGCGGGTACCGACCTCGCCGCCGAGATCGACCGCCTCACCGGCCGTGCCTGGGACGAGGAACTGGAGCCCTTCCGCTACGCGGGCGACGGCGCCCCCGTCCGCTGGCTCCACGCCGTGGGATGACACCGCGGAGCCGGGCGCGGCGTCCGGGAAGGTCCCCGGACGGGTCCGGGACCGGTCGAACGGCCGCCACGCGCGTGGCGGGACCGACCCGGGGAGGAAAGGGCGGGGCGGGCGGCCCCGGCGGGACCGCCCGCCCCGATCGTGTCGGACTCCTCCGAGCCCCCTACCTCTGTTCGTAGACGGGGGTGAGGTGGGCCCGTCCCAGCGTGTGGGAGAACAGGTTGAAGCCGAGGAACGCGGGGCTGGACTCCTCGTCCACCGGCAGGGACGGGACGTCCACCGCGTGGACCACGAAGAAGTACCGGTGGGGCCCGTGCCCGGGCGGCGGGGCCGCTCCGACGTAGCGCCTGCTTCCGGCGTCGTTGCGCAGTGTGACGGCCGATCCGGGCAGTGCGGAGCCGTCGCCCGCGCCCCTGGCCAGTTCGGTCACCTCTGCCGGGATGTTGGCCACCGACCAGTGCCAGAAACCGCTGGCGGTCGGTGCGTCGGGGTCGAAGCAGGTGACGGCGAAGCTCTGCGTCCCCTCGGGGAACCCGCTCCAGGACAGGTGCGGCGAGACGTCCTCGCCGCCGGCCCCCATGATCCCGCTGACCTGAGCCGGGGGCAGGACCCGGCCGTCGGCGACGTCGTCGCTGGCCAGGGTGAACGACGCTACCTGGGGCAGGAAGTCGTAGGGGGAGGGTGGCGCTGCCACGTGAGGGGCCTCCTTCGCTCGTGGGGACGGTGTGTCGCTTGCCCGGGACCGGCCCGGACCCTACGAACATACGCCCCGGCGGCCGGGCCCCGCAGGGAAGGCGCCGCCGTGTCGGCGGCACGTTTCGGGAACCGGGCACAGACAGCAGACCGACCGGGCGGTATGGTCGGGAGCGCGGCCGAAGAGAACCGGATTCGGTATGCGTTGCAACCGACAGCAGGGAGCTGCCATGACCACTCGCTGGGGCATCACCATCCCTCTCGAAGGGGTCCCGCTGCCCGACCAGAGGGCGATCATCGAACGGATGCCGGACCAGGGCTACACCGACGCCTGGTCGGCCGAGGCCAACGGCACCGACGCCTTCACACCGCTGGCGCTGGCCAGTGTGTGGGCCCCGCAGCTGCGTCTGGGCACCGCGATCGTGCCCGTCTACACACGCGGCCCCGCCACCCTGGCCATGAGCGCGGCGACCCTGGCCGCCGCGGCCCCGGGCCGGTTCGCCCTGGGCATCGGCACCTCCTCCAACGTGATCGTGGAGCAGTGGAACTCCCTGCCCTTCGAGGAGCCCTACAAGAAGGTGCGCGACACCCTCCGCTTCCTGCGCGAGGCCCTCACCGGGAACAAGGTCACCGCCGACTACGACACCTTCAAGGTCAAGGGCTTCACCCTGGGCGCCGTCCCCGAGCAGGTGCCGCCGCTGCTGCTGGCCGCCCTGAGGCCCGGCATGCTGCGCCTGGCCGGGCGCGAGGGCGACGGCGCGATCGTCAACTGGCTCTCGGCCGAGGACGTGCGCACGGTCGCCCCGTACGTGCGCGAGTACGGGGAGGACAAGGAGATCGCCGCCCGGATCTTCACCATCCCCGACACCGACCCCGAGACCGCGCGCGCCGTCGCGCGCCGGGCCGTGGCGGCCTACCTGAACGTCCCCGTCTACCGCGCCTTCCACGAGTGGCTGGGCCGCGAGGAGCTCGCCCCCATGTGGAAGGCGTGGGAGGAGGGCGACCGCAAGGGGGCGCTGGCCGCCATCCCCGACTCCGTGGTCGACGACCTGGTCGTGCACGGCCCGGCCGAGTACTGCCGCGAACGCATCCGGGCCTACGCCGAGAACGGCGTCACCACCCCGGTCGTGCACCCCATCGGCGGAGGGCACCGCGATCCGGCCGAGGTGGTGCGCGCCCTGGCTCCCCAGGCCTGATCCGGCGGTCCCGGGCCGTGTTCGTCGGATGCCCCCGCCGCGTCGGCGAAGCCGATTCCCCGGCGAAGGGGCGGCCGGGCGTCTCCTCGCACGGCGGGGGCGCAGCCCGGCCCGCCTCGCAAGCTCTTCGCCGCGGCAAGGGCGTCCGGCGGCCGCGCGGTCCGAGACGATCCGGAGAACAGGGCCTACGTCTCCTCCAGCGGGCCGAGGAGGCGGCGGGCGCGCAGCACCAGTTCGAGTTCGAAGCGCTCGCCCGGGTCCCCCAGGCGGGCGCCGAACAGCTCCTCCATCCGGCGCATGCGGTAGCGCACCGTCTGGGGGTGGATGCGCAGCCGCTCCGCGGCCTCGTTGGCGTTGAACCCCGACTCCAGCCAGGCCAGCAGGGTGTCGGCCATCCGCTCGCGCTGGGGTGCCCGCAGTTCGGCCAGGGGGGCGAGCCGGGAACGGGCCATCGCCGCGATCAGCTCGGTGTCGTGCGACAGCAGCAGCGCGGGCAGGTGGTCCTCCCAGCGCACCACCCCCTCGTCCGGTACGGTCCCGGCCCGCACCAGCCCGGCCAGCTCGCGGGCGCGCGCCAGCGACTCGGGAACGCGCTCCAGCGGTACACCCGGACCGAGCACCGCGGTCGAGCCGCGCAGCGACCGCTCCAGGGCCCGCAGCCTGCCCGGCCCGCCCGGGTCGGGGACCAGGGCGCACGGTTCGGGGCGGTCCAGGTCCGCGAGCACGTCCGGCGGCAGCACGGGGCCCTGTTCCCCCGGTTCCCCCGGGAACAGGACCACCGCCGCCCGCTCGGGCGGCCGCCAGCCCGCCGCCGCGGCCAGCTCCGCCGCGGTCCGGGCGTCCTGACCCGACAGCAGCGCCTCCAGCAGCCGCAGGCGGTGGCGCCGCAGCGCCTGCGCACCCGCTCCGCGCACCCGCGCGTGCCCCTCGGAGGCCGCGGCGGAGACCTCCTCCTGGAACGCGAAGATCGCCTCACCCAGCGAACCCGTGTACTCGCGGGTGAGCACACCGGCCGCCGACAGATGGCGCCACGCGACGGCGGCCGCCGTGCGCACCGCCGCGTGCAGGCACTCCAGGCTCCTGCCCCGCCGGGCCTCACCCGCCCCGAATGCGCGGAACTCCGCGGCCAGGGAGTCGGCCAGCTCCGGGGAGGGCCCCGACTCCACCCGGTCCAGGAAGCCGTGCACCCCGGCGGTGAGCGCGCACCGTACGCCGTCGACCTCGGCCGGGCCCAGGGGCGGTGAGTGGGACTCCGATCGCCTGCGGATGCCCTCCAGGGACTCCTCCACCATCGGCGGCACCAGCGGGCGCAGCTGTGCGCCCAGTTCACGGGGGATCCGCGCGAAGGGATCCGTTCGTCCGCTCTCCAGCAACGGATGGGCCATGTCTCCTCCGGCGCGGACGCACGGCGAAGCGGCCGGGGCACGCCCGCGCGTGCTCTCAGTGCGCCAGGAAGGTTCGTGTGTCGGACCGGTGGCCGTCGGCGGTGACGGGGGACACACTTATACCACCAGAGTCCGCGCGCCGGGACAACCCCGACCCGTTCCGACCCGGTGCCCGGCGGCTCAGGAGCCGCAGAACCGGGCGCAGGCGTCGATCTGGCCCTGGACGGCCGCCGAGTACAGCTCCAGGAGCTCCTCGGACGGGGTCTCGTGCTCGGGGAACATCCCCAGGCCCCGGAGCCCCTCCGCCAGGCCGAGCAGCTGGCAGACGACGGCGCCGGCGAAGCGGCGGTCGGGGGTGGTGTCGCCCAGCAGCCGCGCCATTCCGTCCAGCACCTTCTCCCGGACCTTCGCGCGGGTGTGCTCGGGCTCGGGCGACTCCCGCACGTGGGCGGCGGCGACCAGCCAGCTCTCGGCGGCCCCGTGCTCCCGCCGTGTGAGGATCTTCTGGACCAGGGCGCGGCCCAGCGCGGCCCGGGGAAGGTCGAGCTCGACGAGGGGGACGTCGTGCGGGCCCGCCTCGTTGAAGAGCTCGGCCTTGCTGCGGCAGTACTTGATCACCAGGGCGGGGGAGACCCCGGCCGCGGCAGCGATGTCGCGGACGGTCACCGCGTTGTACCCGTGTTCCTTGAAGAGCTCGCGTGCCGCGCCGACGATCTCCCCGCGGCTGTCCGTTCTCGTCACTGCTCTTTCCGTTCCGGCGGTGTCGGCTCTACGAGCTCTTGCTCGGCAGTCGGTGGTATCCGTCCTTCCGGGCGGTTCCGTGCTCCCGCTCCTCCCCGGACTCCTCGCCGCCGCGTACAGGGATGAGCGCCCCGACGAGGACGGCGATCGCGGCGGTCGCCGCACCGAGCCACAGGGCGACGTCCATCCCGGCGGCCGAGGGGTAGGCCGTACCGTCGACCACGACGGCCATCGAGGCGAACAGCATGGCGACCACGGCGCTGGACGAGGAGGTCCCCAGGGAGCGGATCAGCGAGTTGACGCCGTTGGCCGAGGCGGTCTCGGAGCGGTGCGCCGTCGCCATCACCAGGGTGGGCATGGCGGCGAAGGCGACGGCGGTGCCGACGCTGATCACCGTGTTCCCCACGACCGTGGTGACGACGGAGTCGGGGGCCAGGACGCGGCCGAGGTAGGCCAGACCGATGGTGGCCGAACCGATCAGCAGAGTGGGCTTGCCTCCCAGCCTGTTGAGCATCCGGCCGGAGATGGGGGAGAACACCAGCATCATCAGGCCGCCGGGCACCATGAGCAGGCCGGCGGTGACCACGGGCAGGGCCATGCCGTAGCCCGTCTCGGTGGGGACCTGGAGCTCCTGCGTGGTGATCAGCGAGTTCATCAGCATCGAGAAGCCGACGAAGAACGAGGCCACGTTGGTCAGCAGCATGGGGCGCTTGACCGCCGTGCGCAGGTTGACCATCGGTTCGGGGGTCCTGAGCTGGAGGGGGACCCACACCGCGAAGGCGACCACGGCGACGCCGGCGAGCACGGCGACGGCGACGCTCGTCCAGCCCCAGGCGGCGCCCTTGGACAGGATGAGCAGCAGGGCGACCAGGGCGATCGAGAGGATCAGGGCGCCGGCGACGTCGAAGCGGCCGGAGGAGCCCGGAACGGACTCGGTGAGCATCAGCCGGATGACGACGATGAGCACGGCGCCGACCACCGCGGTGGACCAGAACAGGGCGGTCCAGCCGAAGGCCTCGTGGATCAGGCCGGACAGCGGCAGTCCCAGGGCGGCGCCGATGCCGAAGGTCGCGCTCATCAGGGAGATGGCTCCGGCGAGCTTCTCGCGGGGCAGCTGGTCGCGCATGATGCTGATGCCCACGGGGATGAGGGAGGCGCCGAAGCCCTGCATGGCGCGGCCGACGATGAGCGGGCCGAAGCTGCCGCCCAGTGCGGCGACGAGGGAACCCGCGGTCATCACGAGGAGGGAGATGAGAAGCATCCGGCGCTTGCCGTACATGTCGGCCATCCGGGCCACGATCGGCGTGGCCACCGCGCCGGTGAGCAGCGTGGCGGTGACCAGCCACGAGGCGTCGTCGGCGGACACGCCGAGGATCTCGGGCATGTCCGGCAGCAGCGGGATGACGAGGGTCTGCTGGAGGGAGACGATCAGTCCGCAGAGGGTGAGCACCCCCGCGGTGACCCAGGCGGGCATGCGTGGCGAGGGCGGCATACGGCCTCCAAGGGCGAAAAGAGGACAGAGGTGAACGAATGTTCACCTCTAGAGTAAACGCTGTTTGCCTTTTCGGGGCGGACTCTTCGCCCGGGAGCCCGCCCCCGGCCCTCACCGCGGCGGTATGTCCTGGGGAACCAGGGAGGTGAAGTCCTCGCGGGTGGCGTTGCCCACACCGTTGACGAGGCGGCCCGCCTGCCGGGTGATCATCCGCTCCAGCACCTGGCGCGCGTAGCGGGCGTTGCCGAAGTTCGCGTCGCGCACCACCCCCGAGAAGTGCTCCCGCAGCGCCGCCGACGTCTCCGGACCGCACGTGTAGCCCGACGCCTCCGCCATGCGCTCGACGATGGTCACCAGCTCGTCGTCGCTGTAGTCGGGGAACTCCACCCGGTGGTTGAAGCGCGAGGCCAGACCCGGGTTGGAGTCCAGGAAGCGCTGCATCTCCCCGGTGTAGCCGGCGACGATCACCACGACCTCGTCGCGGTGGTCCTCCATGAGCTTGACCAGCGTGTCGACGGCCTCCTGGCCGAAGTCGTTGCCCGCTCCGCGCGGCGCCAGGGTGTAGGCCTCGTCGATGAACAGCACACCCCCCTTGGCGCGCTCGAACACCTCGGCGGTCAGCTGGGCCGTGTGGCCGACGTAGCGCCCCACCAGGTCCGAGCGGGCCGCCTCCACGACCTGGCCCTCCGGCAGCACCCCCAGGGCGTGCAGCAGGTTCCCGTACAGCCTGGCCACGGTCGTCTTTCCGGTACCGGGGGGACCGGCGAACACCAGGTGGTGGCTCATCGGCGCCACCGGCAGCCCCATGGCGCGCCGCTGCTCCGACATCAGCAGCAGGTTGGCCAGGTCGTTGACGGTCGCCTTCACCCCCGCCAGCCCCACCATGGCGTCCAGCTCCGCGCGCAGGGCCGCGATCCGGTCCCCCTGGCCGGCGCCGTCCTCCGCCGGAACCGAGCCGGCGCCCAGGTCCTCCGGCAGCAGGAGGGTGAGCGAATCCGGGTCGTCGTCCAGCGTTCCGCTCAACCGGGACGCCTGCCGGTCGATCATCTCCTCGAACACCTTGCGGGCCTCGCGGCCGTTGCCGAACGCCGGCCCCTTGGGCATCCGCTCGAAGTGCGCGCCCAGCGCGTCCACCGTCTCGGGCGCCAGCCGGTAGCTGTGCGCGTCACACAGCTTGCGCACGATCTCCACCAGCTCGTCCACCTCGTAGTTGACGAACTCGATCGTCTTGCTGAACCGCGAGGCCAGACCCGGGTTGGCGGACAGGAAGCGCTCCATGTCCTCGGTGTAGCCGGCGACGATCACCACGACCTCGTCGCGGTGGTCCTCCATGAGCTTGACCAGCGTGTCGACGGCCTCCCGGCCGAAGTCGGGTCCGCTTCCACCCTCGCCGCCGGTGGTGAGCGTGTAGGCCTCGTCGATGAACAGCACGCCCCCCTTGGCGCGCTCGAACACCTCGGTGGTCTTGATCGCCGTCCCGCCCACGTACTGCGACACCAGGTCGGCGCGGGCCACCTCCACCACGTGCCCGTAGCGCAGGACGTCCAGCTCGGCGAGGATCTGGCCGTACAGCCGCGCCACGGTCGTCTTGCCCGTACCCGGGGCGCCCCCGAAGACCAGGTGGCGGCTCATCGGCGGCGTGGGCAGCCCCATCTCGGCGCGGCGCCGGGCCATCTGGTTGCGGGTGACGAGCGTACGCACCTCCCGCTTGACGTTGTCCAGACCCACCAGCGAGTCCAGCTCCAGCATCGGTCCGGCCGATGCGCTCTCCTCCGCGTCCTCTCCCGCAGGGGGGGACGCCTGCGCGGGGACGGCGGTCCCCGCGTGCTCGCCGAACGCGTCCGGCGCCCCGTTGCCGTGGCTGAGCAGGTCCTCGGCGCGCACCCGGCCGCCCGCCGCGGTCTGGCGCAGCCCCGAACGCCCGTTCTCGCGCACCGAGCAGTCCTCCACCACCACGTCCTCGGTGGAGTGCACCAGGACACCGTCGGCGCCGTTGCCGAACATCTCGCACCGGCGCAGCGAGGCGCCCGCCCCCGCCGCCACCAGGACGCCGTTGCGCCGCCCGTTGTACACGCGCGTGCGCAGCACCGTCGCCCGGCCGCCGCTGCGCACGGCGATCCCGTCCCCGGTGCACTCCGAGATGTCGCAGTCGCGCACGTCGGCCTCACCGCCCGCGCCGATCGAGATCCCCGAGTCCCGGCTCCCGGAGATCCGCACGCCGTTCAGCAGCGGGCGCGCCCCCTCCTCCACGGACACGGCGCTCTTGCCGGTGCGCTCCAGCGACACGTCCTCCAGGCGCCCGCGCGCGTCCTTGCCGAACACCACCCCCTGGCCGCGGGTGTCGGTGACCGCGGTCCCGCGCAGGAAGGGGGCGCACGCCCCGACCACCACGCCCGGCCCCGACGTACCGCTGACCAGGCCCCGGTCGAACTCGACGGCGCTGTCCCCGTCCAGGTTCAGGCCGGCGCCCCCGCGCACCACCAGCCCGATGAAGGCGGTGGCGGCCCGCTCCTCGGCGCGTACCGCGTCGCCGCCCGACTCCTCCACCGTGCACTCGGTGAAGACGCCGCGCGCCCGCCCCCACACGTGGACGCCCGCCTCCCCGGAGCGCACCACGCGCACCCGCGTCACCTGCGGGTCGGACCCGTTGTGGACGGCGATCCCGCGGCCGCCCACCTCCTCCAGCAGGCACTCCTCCACCAGTGGCCGCGCCCGACTGGAGACGGCGAGGCCGTCACCGCCGGTGCGGTGCACGTGCAGGCCGCGCAGGGAGGTGGCGGCGCCGTCCTCCAGCGCCACCGCGGGCTTCTGCGTCCTCGTGATCTCGCAGTCCTCGATCGATCCCGCCGCCTGCCCGCTGGCGAACACGCCGTTGCCCCCGGCGTCGCGCAGCACGCACGAGCGGACCGCTGGACGGCCCTGTTCGCCGATCACCAGGGCACTGGTGTCGACCTCCTCGACCACGCAGTCCTCGAGGGTGCTCGGCTCCGGCGAGGTGATCACCACGCCCGCGCCGGCCGAGCAGGTGACGCGGCTGCCGCGCATGGCCAGCGCACCGGTATCGCGCACCGACACCGCCGTCCACGCGGCCCCGTCCACCTCGCAGTCGGCCATCTCCACCTGCCCCGCGGGGATGTCCACGGCGGGGTGGTCGCCGTCGCGGCCGCGCAGGACCAGGCCCGAGAGCTTGACCGCCTCGGCACCCGACAGGACGGCGCTCCGGGAGGAGGAGAGGACCTCCACGCTGCCGCGCCCGTCGCGGGCCACGAGGGTGACCACCTTGCGCAGGACGAGGCTCTCCTCGTAGCGGCCCGGGGCGATGGTGATGAGCGCGCCGCCGCGCGCCGCCTCGACCGCCTCGCCGATCGTCGCGTGGCCGTCTCGCCCGTCGGGGTCGACGGTGAGGAGGTGCCTGGTCATCGGGGCCTTCCTGTCTGGGCCGCTGGGGGCCGCTGAATGGGGGTCGGGGGCGCCGCCGCGGCGCCCCACCGGTCCGGGGTCAGGAGCAGGACGCGCGCACGGCCGAGGCGGCCACGTGCGCGCCGGTGTGCTCCTGACCCGCGAGGGGGTCGTCTCCGGCGTTGGTGAGCTGGACGGTGAACTCCGCCGAGGGCGCGGTGAACCCGGTCACCTGCACCCAGCCGCCCCGGACCAGGGACTGGTCGAAACCGAAGACGGCGACGGCCGAACCCTCGGCGAGGAGACCGGGGAAGATCTGGTAGCGCGCCTCGCCGGGGGCGATCCACAGCGGGCTCTCGTCGTCGGGGACGTGGACGTAGAGGTCGCACACCGCGCCCGCGTACCCGGGGGAGAAGGTCCAGGCGGCGTACTGCCCGTTGCCGTGCTCGGGGTCGCCCGAGACGGGAACCGCCTCGTAGGTGCCGACGCAGCCCTCCTGCGTGTACCCGCCCGGGCGGGTGGCCCAGCTGGCGGTGCCCTCGGCGCTGTCCCAGCGGCCCTCGTTGCGGTAGGAGGAGCCGGGGGAGCCCGCGCAGCCGGGACCGGCGACGGCCAGGTAGGGCCCGGGGTCGGCGGCGGCCTGGGCGAGGGCGTCCTCCATCACCGAGGTGCCCCCCTCGGGGTCGGGGGACTCGACGGACTGCGGCCCGGATGCCTCCTGGGCGCCGGCGGCGGTCTCCTCCGCCCCGCCCGCGCCCTCCGCCTCCGGGGGAGCCTCCTCCCCGGTGGCCCCCTCCGAGGTGGAACCCTCCGCGGTGGAATCCTCGGTTCCCGTCCCTTCGGTTCCTGTCTCCTCGGCCCCGCCGCCCTCCTCGGCGGTGCCTTCCGGGCCGGGATCCCCGGCAGGTTCCTCCCCGGCGGCCGTCACGGTCTCCTCGGACGCGCCGTCCCCGGCGGTGTCCTGCCCGCCGTCCCCGGTCCCGTCGCCGTCCGGAGCGGTCCTGTCCTCCCCGGTCCCGTCCTCCCCGGTTCCGCCGCTCTCCGCGGCGGTTCCGGTGACCTCGGGGCCGGAGTCCGACGCGGGCTCCTCCCGCGCCACGGGGGCGGTCTCGACCGCGTCGCCTCCGCCGGCGCCCGCGGAGGAGGCGCCGTCGGGGCCGGGGTCGGGCAGGGAAGGTGCCGCGCCTCCGTCCTCGCGTACCTCCGGGACGTAGCCGGTCTCCTCGGCGGTGGAGCCCGCGGCCTGGCCGCCGACCGTGTCCGCGCCGACGGCGGAGGTGTTCCCGCTCCAGGCCGGCTCCCCGCGCACCGCCGTGTCCGCACCGACGGCAGGGCCCTGCCCGCCGGACGGGGCGGAGGCCTGAAGGGTCAGGCCCGGTACGCCCGTGGTCACGGCGAAGGGCGCCGCGACCAGCAGGAGCCCGGCGATGGCCGCGCCCGCGAGGACGGGCTTTCCGGGGCGGTCCAGTGCCGGAGCGGCGTCGGGGGGCGCGGGTGCCGCGGCTTCGGAGAGCCTCCCGCTGATTCGGGAGGAAGGCAGCGGCGGGGCGAGGGGGTCGTGCTCGGCAGGGGTCTCCTGCCCGACGCCGGAGGACGGGGACGCGACCGCATCGGCGCCCTCCCCTCCGGCGGAGGAGAGGGGGAGTGGACGGGAAGGGGTGTCGGGCGCGGCCGAGGCGTCGGGGGACGCGGGGCGGAGGGAGCGGGGCGCGGTGCCGGACGGCCGGCCCGCCTCGGCGTGTGCCTGCGGGCGCTCAGACATCGGGTCTCCTTCTGGGCGGGGTTCCCCGGCCGCCGATGGCGGGGCGGCGAGGGGGGTCGGGGAAGGGGGTCATCGGCGGCCTCCGCCGGAGGAGGGCCCCTCGCCCGGGATCAGGGTCGAGGCGAGGTCCTGGCCGGCGTCCTCGGCCGCACCGAGGTTCTGCGCTGTCTGTACGGTGCGGTCCGCCGCGTCCTGCTGTGCCTGCTCCAAGAAGTCCAGGTACAGGCGGAGGCCCTCCTCCAGCGGCCCCAGGACCTTGTCCATCTGCTCGGCGAACTCGTCCCCCTTCCCCCACGGGGTACCGAGGGTCTCCCGCGCGGCCGTGAACCACTCGTTGAGTTCCCGCGTGTACTCGGCCGCCTCGTGGATACGGGAGCCGTCCTTGATCATGCCTTCGGGAAAGGCGGAGAGGCCTTCACCGGGTCCGTTCGTCACGGTCGCCCTCCTTCGGGAACGGGGCGGACGGGAAGACCGGTGGGCTGCCCAGGTCGTCCAGGGAGACGCCCATGCGGTCGAGCACCTCCCGGGGGTCGAGCCGCCCGTCCATGGCGGCACGGGTGTCGACCTCCTCGGGAAGGAAGGGGCTGTAGACGCCGGAGACGCGCTCGGCCATCTGCCTCCGAGCGCGGTTGACCACGTCGGTCACGGCGGCGGCGAGCTCGGCGGGCGCCATGTCGCGGTAGGCCCGGGTGTGGAACTTGAGCTCAATCAGTTCCCCCGTCGCGTCCACCTTCGCCCCCACGAGCCTGTTCTTGGCCACGACCTCTTCGGTTGCCGACTCCAGGCTTGCGCTTGCGTCCGCGAGTCGCTCCATCGTTCTGTGAAGCTGTTCCAATTCCGCTTCCATCTGCGCCCGCATCGACGAACTCATGGCGCTGCGCTCCCTTCTTCTGTCCGGGCACGGGCCTTCCGAGCACGGACTTGTTCTTGTCTGCCGCGGTGCCCCAGACCCGCTCGTCCTCGGAGAGCCAGGTCGAGCGCTGCCGTTCGCGGTTGGAGTCGCCGCCCTGGCCACCGCCCATACCTCCCATGCCGCCCATCATGGGCGGCATCATCGGCATGGAGGGCGAGGTCCCGGACGAGGCGGGAGAGGGGGCGGAACCGGGGGCGTCCGCGTCAGAACCGGGGACGGGGAACCCGCCGCCCGCCTGCAGGCGGGCGGTGCCCGGGGTGTGGAACAGGGACGAGCGGTCGGCGGTGCCGGGGGCGTTCCCCGCACCGCTGCCCGAGCCGTCCCCGGTGCCGAGGCCTCCGTAGTTGAGGCCGTCGGGGCCGAAGCTCTCCAGACGGGGTATCTCGTAGCCGCGGCCGTCGTCGCCGAAACCGGTGGTGATGGGCTCCCCCGTGACGGGGTCGATCGGGTAGGGCAGCCCGGTGTCGGGGTCGGTGACGTAAGGACCGCCGGTGATCGGATTGATCCCCGGGCCGGAGCCGACATCGGTGTCCAGGCCCGGTGTGGAGACGGGTGGGAAGTTGGTGTCGAGGCCTGGTGTGGAGACGGGTGGGAAGTCGGTGTCCAGGCCCGGCGCAGGGCTGGGGAGAGGGAGGCCGTCCTGGTTCCCGGGCAGCCCGGGAACGGAGGGGGTGCCGTAGTCGGTCGGCAGCCCGGTCGAGGGGTCGATGCCGACGGGCTGTCCGGTGACGGGGTCGATGGGCAGGACCTGCCCGGTGCCGGGGTCGAAGTTGATGGGCAGGC
>NZ_JACHJO010000003.1:191271-487215 GCF_014203695.1 Nocardiopsis algeriensis
TGGGCAGGCCGGTGGAGGGGCTGTAGGGTCGGCCGGTCTCGGGGTCGACGGGGTAGGGGGCGCCGGTGGCCGGGTCGATCGGCAGCCCGGAACCCGGGTCGAACTCCAGACCGCTGCCCTTCTCCCCGATGCCGACGGGCTGTCCGGTGACGGGGTCGATGGGCAGGACCTGCCCGGTGCCGGGGTCGAAGTTGATGGGCAGGCCGGTGGAGGGGCTGTAGGGTCGGCCGGTCTCGGGGTCGACGGGGTAGGGGGCGCCGGTGGCCGGGTCGATCGGCAGCCCGGAACCCGGGTCCGACTCCAGCGAACCGCTGTAGGGGAAGTTCGTGCCGAGCCCGGGACTGCGGCCCCGATCGTTCGGGCCGCCGCCCAGTCCGCCGAGGCCGCCCAGTCCGCCCAGTCCGCCGAGGCCACCGAGTCCGACAGGCAGCGGGCCGGGGTTGCCGGACCCGATGTCGGTGGCGCCGACGTTTCCGCCGTCCGGGCCGTTGAGACCGAGCGGCGTGCTTCCACCGATGTCGTCCAGGTTGCCGAGCCAGTCGGTGGCGCCGCCGTTTCCGCCCCCGAGGCCGCCGAGACCCGGAGAGCCGCCTCCCCCCGGTCCGTTGAGGTTCAAGGGGTCGGGGTTCCCACCGCTGCCGAGGCTGTCGAGCCAGTCGGGAACACCGTTGCCGTCGCTGTCTCCGCCCGGTCCGTTGAGGTTCAAGGGGTCGGGGTTCCCACCGCCGCCGAGGTTCTCGAGCCAGTCGGGAACACCGCCGCCGGGCCCGTCCTCGTAGAGGTCCTTGAGCCATGGGGGGATGTCGCTGCCGTCCGACCCCGTTCCGTTGCCGGGAGAGGAGTAACCCGGAGGCAGGCCCCCGGCCGGTTCCCTGATCGGCATCAGGTTGGCGGCTGCCTGCTGGTAGTGATCTTGCATCGTGGTGTAGAGGTCCTCGGCAGCGGTGATGACCGGCCTGTAGTTCTCCGTCCAGCGGTTCTTCAGCACCTGGTTGATGTTGGAGTCGGTGATGGCGTCGCCGACGATTCCGTACGTGGGAGGGTCGTCGTGGTACTTGATCTCGAACTGCCCGCGCGCCTCGTTCCACCGCTCCGAGCCCACGGACACGGTGAAGTACCAGTTGTCGAGCGTGCCCTTGATGGTGCTGTTCGTGCCCTTCAGTGCCGTGTTCACCGCATCGGACAAGGCGCTGAGCCGTTCCAGCAGGGGCGCGCGCAGGTTGTTCACCTCGTTGTGGAAGCGGTGCAGCTGCTGGCTGAGATCGGCGAGTCGCTTGGCCATGTCGTACAGCCGTGCGGCGAACGCGGCGGCCGCAGACCCGCGCATGGCGCTGTCGGGGACGTCGATGCTCTTGTACGCCTGGAGCAGTCCCGCGTCGTTGTTGCCGACCTGGCTCTCGAGGAAGTCGTCCAGGCGTGCCACGTTCACGGAGATGTCCCAGATCGTGCTCTGGTCGTAGGAGGTGGACGCCAGCTCGCCCGATGCCATGTTCGCGACGTTGGTCAGGTCGGCCAGACCTTTCAGGAACTTGGCCTCGACGGAGTCGGGGCCGGTCCACAGCTGGTCCTGCATCTTGTAGCCGGCGTAGTTCCACCGCGTGATGTTGACGTAGCCGTACCCGACGCCCGTGGGGACCGACTCTCCGAAGCGCCACCACCGGTCCACGTTCTTGAAGTCGAACCCCTTGAAGAAGTGGTCGTCGCGCCAGAAGTGGTAGCGGCCGAGATCGAGCCACTTGGGTTTCGTCACCGTGTCCATCGCCGGCATCGGGGGGTGCTTGCCACCCTCCTCCCTGTCGGCGAAGACGTTCATGATCTCGTGCAGCTTCGGCAGATCCGGCATGTGCTCCTCCCTGTTCCTCGTCCGTGTGACTAGGCCGTGTCGCTCGTGTCGGTATCGGTGGTGGTGAAGGCACCGGCTCCGGCGCCGCCGCGACCGACCGAGGGACTCCCGATCAGGTCGACCACCTCCTGGGCGCTGAGGTGCTGTGCGTCCTCCAGCTCGACGAAGGCGGTCATGTTCGAACTGAGCCGGTCCTCGACCCGGATGAGCTCGTCCTCCAGGGCGGTGAGGATGGCGTGGAGTTTGGACATGGACGTGTCGATCTCCTTGGCGAGTTCACCGGCGATCGGCAGGAACTTCTCGTTGCCGAGCAAGATGTGCGGGCCACCTTCGCCGCTCCCGGAGGAATCGCTCTGGTAGCGGGAGAATCGAGCGGTCTCCTCACTGGCCCGCTCCCGGAGGGGAAGCAGGAAGTCCCTCTGGAAGGCCTTCAGCCGATCGAGGTCGATCGCTGTGCCTTCGTTCTTGCCGTCTCCCGAACCGTCGTCCGTGCCGTTCCCGCCGTCCTCGCCGCCCTTGTCGTCGCCGCTGTCCTCGGGGGAGTCGTCGCCGTCGTCCTCGGGGGAGTCGTCGGAGGAGGTTTCCCCGGTCGGAGTGGTCGTGCCGGTGGTGGGGGAGAACGTGCTGACAGGGATGTGAGGGGAACCCCCGGGAATCTCGTCCGAGATGCCCTGCATGAGGGGCCCCCGCTGCCGCTGTGTGGTGGCCAGGGCGTCGAGGTCCTGGGTGCTGTCGTCCCCGGGTTCGGTGCCCTCGCCCTTGTCCTCGCCGCTGTCCTCGGGGGAGTCGTCGGAGGAGGTTTCCCCGGTCGGAGGAATTGTGCTGGTGGTGGGGGACGGCCTGACAGAAGAGGTATGGGGAGGATCTCCGGGAATTTCGTCCCGGAGGCTTTGCATGAGGGGCTCCTGCTGCTGCGGTGCGGTGGCCAGGGCGCCGAGGTCCTGGCCGAGGTCGGTGGGAGGATCGCTCGCAGGGCCGGAGTCCACCGGAGGATTCCCGTCCGCCGGGTCCTCCGAGGTCGCCAGGTTCTCCGAGGTCGCCGGGTCCTGCGAGGTCGACTGTCCTGCTCCGCCGTCCGGACCGACACCCCCGGCAGGGGTGCCGGTGGCCGGCGCGAACGGGGCCTGCCCTGCTCCGGCCTCGACCCCCGAGCCGTCGTCCTTCGGCACGGACCGCACGTGCTCCTCCGGGCCGGTCCGGCTTCCCTGCTCCTGCGACCCCCCGTCCTGCTGCCCCTTCGGTTCGGAAATGGTGACCAGGCCCGTCCCGGGATCGACCGAGACCTCCCCGTCCCCCGGGTCCACGGTGATCTCATCGGTCTCGGGGTCCACGGTGAGGCGCAGGTCGCCGACCTCGATGGTGAGGGCCTCGGTACCCTCGTCGGTCTCCACCGCCTCGATGCCGATGGTGTTCTTCCCGGGGTCCACGGTGAGCCGCATACCCCCGGCCTCGACCACGACCGGCCCGGCCTCGGGGTCGAGGGGAAGGCTCCGCTCCCCGGGCTCGACCCCGAGGGTTCCCGTCTCCGGGTCCACGGTGAGCTCGAGATCCCCGGCCTCGACGGTGATCGCCCCGGTCGCGGGGTCGACGGTCACCACCGGACCGGTGTCCTCCTGCGTGCCCTCCTCCCCGGAACCGGCGTCCTCCACCGGGGAACCGGGCTCCGGCGCGGATATCAGCTTCCCGGAGAAGACGGGCTCGGTGGCCGGTACCGCGGATTCCGGAAGAACCGGGTCCCTCTTCAGCAGGACCGCCGGCTCCGCCGGGACGGGAGATGCCTCGGCCTCCGTGAGGACGCGGGTTTCGGTCAAGGGCTCCGTGTGAGCCCCCGTGTCGCGGGATCCCTCCTGCCCGGAGAAGTCCGCCTCCTCCGGCGCCTCGGCCAGGACGGTGTGGCGGACCTCCTCCCCGTCGGGGAGGTCGGGCGAGCCGTTCCCCCGGGCCTGCGCCCGGAGGACGGCCATTCCACTGTCGTCGACGACCACCTCGCCCCCGTCCGGGTCGAGGACCGCCTCCTGTGTCCCGGTGTCGACCCGGACGGTTCCCGAATCGCTGCGGAGCAGGAGCAGGCCGGTCGTGAGGTCGATACCGATCGGGGCGCCGCCCGGTCGCCCCGCCTTCAACACGACAGGAGACCCCGCCTCGGGGGCGGGGGAGTCCTCCGAGGCCGCGGACTCCGTCGGCACCTCGCCGGAGAGGGCAGCTCGGAAGTCGAAGAGGCTGTTCTCCACGTCAGGACCTCCTCACCGCCCGCACGGGCGGTCGTTCGTGGGGTGTTCGTACCGGCAGGGGAGGGGCGGGCACCCGTCGAGGGGAGTGGCGGGGTGCCCGCCCCGGAGGGGGAGGGCTACATCAGCGCGGACCAGTTCATGGCCTCGCGGTTGTCGGTGGTCGAGTAGTTCTGGGCGATCTGGCCCAGGGCGATCTCCGCCTTGGCCAGCAGGACGCGCATGTCCTCGACGTTCATGCGCCAGGACTTGACCTTGGCGTCGTAGTTCTCCGCGGTCGCACCCTCCAGGTCGCTCCTGACCGCCTGCATCTGGGCGTCGAGCTCCTCGATCTGCCTGGCCACCGCCTCGGTCTGGGTGCGCAGCATGCCCTTGGCATCCTCGACCGGGCCGTAGTTGATGTCGAAACCGTTCATGGGTGTTCTGCCTTTCGGGGAGGGGTTCCTGGAGGGCGGGGCCCGGGCATCGCGGGCTCAGCCGGACTGGTTCGGGTTGAGCTCACCGATCCAGCTCGAACCGGTCAGGACCGCCTGGTCCTCGGTCTGGAGCATCTGCTGGACGGTTCCGCCGAAGGTGCCGATCATCCGGTTCATGTCGTTGGTGATGAGGCGCAGCTCCTCCAGCCAGAGGACCAGCGCCTCGAAGTAGCTGTTGGCCGCGGCGCCGCGCCAGGAGACGCGCAGCTGGTCGCGGGTGTTGTCCACGCTGGTGTAGATGCTCCGGCAGTTGTTGTAGGCCTCCGA
The DNA here is from genome assembly GCF_014203695.1 of Nocardiopsis algeriensis. Classification (GTDB taxonomy): domain Bacteria; phylum Actinomycetota; class Actinomycetes; order Streptosporangiales; family Streptosporangiaceae; genus Nocardiopsis; species Nocardiopsis algeriensis. Next base: position 196,086 of record NZ_JACHJO010000003.1, read on the forward strand.
CATCGCCTCCTGGGCGATCCGGTTGGCCTCCTCCGTGTTGCGTGTCCTCTGGGTCATCTCTTCTCTCCTCTGATGGGTTTCACTGGGGGCACCCGGTGCCGTCGGCGCGGGCGGGAGGAGCCAGTGGCAGTGCGGCGGTCTCCTCGGCGAGCAGCGGGCCTGTGGGCAGCAGCCGGAGCAGGGGGGTCGGTACGGGCAGGGCCTGCTCCGCGTCGTAGCCGAGCGCGGTCAGGGCGCTGTCGCCGGCCACGGGGTACTTCGCGGCGGCGTCCGTGACGAGGTAGTGGGTGGGGGAGGAGCTGCTGCCGCCGACGGGACGGGCGCGGACCAGCGCACCCTCCCCGGCGGGGATGCCCACCAGGTCGGGGGTGGGGCATCCGGGGGCGGTACCCGGACGCTCCTGCACCGGCCAGGCCTCCAGCGAGTCGGGGCCGTCCATGGTCAGGGACAGGGAGCCGTCGGGATCCAGCCGCACGCACGGTGCCCGCCCGTCGTCCTCCAGCAGCTTCGGCGGTACCGCCGGGAGCCGGGGCTCCCGGCCGCCGGCCTCCTCCGCGCCGGGGGCCAGGCCCGCGTGCGCCTCGCCGGCCGGAAGGGGGACGGCCTCGGGGGCCGAACCCGCGTAGGCGGCCTCCGCGATGCCGGGGTCGGCGAGCAGCAGCAGCGCCTCGGTGAGGGTGAGCGGGACGAGTCCCTCCCGCGTCAGCAGGTGGTGCTGGTCGTCCTGCCCGGGGGCGGAGACCGCGAACACCTGGCCCACGCGCCGGGGCGCACCGGCCAGCACCGCGCCCTCCTCGCCCGCCCCCGGCACCTCGGGGGCGGCCAGGTCGGGGGCGGTCGGCACGGTGTCGAGGAAGGCCGGGGTGACGGGCAGCGCCCGGCTCGTGCCGTAGCCGAGGGCCTGCACGGCGCCGCCCTCCTCGTCCAGGCGCAGGCGGGTGCCCTGCCAGAGCAGGTGGGGGGCGCCCTCCGGGTCGGTGACCAGGACGGCGCGGTCGCCGGCGGGCGGGTTCGGGTCGGGTGCGTCGCCGACCACCAGCGCGGTGCGGGCCCGCTCGCCCTTCTCCGGCGGCAGGGCGCACAGCCGCCACACCGACGAGGCCGCCGCCTCGGGGTCCGGAAGCGCGTCGGGCGCACCGGCGATGCCGACGGGGCCGCCCACCGGCACTCCGTCCAGGGAGCGGGCCGAGACCAGGCTGACGGCGTCCTCCCCGCCCTGGATCAGGCGGGCCGAGGCGTAGTTGTCGACCGGCCGCAGCACACCTCCGGAGTACAGGTAGGAGGCCCCGCTGTCGCGTTCGACGACCAGGCGCCCCTCCTGGCGCCAGGTGCTCGCGCCGCCGGGGAAGATCAGGCCGAACACCAGGAAGCCCACGCACAGGACGGCGGCGATCGCCGTGCCGATGTAGGTTCCGCTGCGGGTGCGGCGCATGGGGGCGTCGACCGCGTCGGGGTCGCCCTCCAGCATCGCGGTACCCAGGCGTCCGACGGTGAAGGTGTGGGCCATCACCCGGTCTCGGCGCGACTGCATGTCAGCCGCCGATCCCGCGCAGGAGCGCGAACACGCCGAAGCCGGCCAGGACGAGGGACACGATCGCCACGGTCAGCAGGGACTGGAGGATCTCGGCGGCCCGTCCCCAGTGCGGCAGGGAGCGGCGGCCCGGCAGGGTCCACGACACCACGGCCAGCACCGCCGTGGCGGCGAACAGGCCGACGGTGGCGAGCAGGCGCGGAAGCGCGTCCGCACTCCAGGACAGGGTCAGGGCCAGGGCGGTCAGCCCGGCCCAGGCCGGGGCGATCACGGCTCCGCGCTGCCAGGCGCCGGCCAGTCCCCGGGACTGCAGCAGCATCACCAGGGACACCACGACGCACAGCGTCGCCGGTACCCAGCCGGGGGAGGCGGCCAGCACGACCAGGCAGACGGCGAGCACGGCGCCGGTGGCGGCGTACAGGGCGGTCTGGAAGCGGTCGGCCAGGGCGGTGCGGTCCAGGACGTCGCGGGCGGGGAAGGGGTCGATGCCCTCCTGGAGCTGTTCGGGGTTGGAGGGCAGCGGCGGCAGTCTCAGTCCCGAGAGGCGGAAGGCCAGCTGGGGTGCGAACGTGCCGGTGAGCAGGGCGACGAGGGCGATCAGGCCCGCCACCGCCGGGGCCGTGGCGCCGGGCAGGAACATGAGCGAGAGCCCGCCCAGCGCGCACAGGACCTCGACGGTGAACAGCCCGGCGAAGAAGGGCACCGAGCCCGCCACCGCGGCCAGCCCCAGCACGCTCGCCCCGGCAGCGGTCACGGCGCCGGTGAGCAGCACCGCACCCGTCAGCACGGTGCCGGGTTCACCCGAGGGCACGGACGCCCCGGCCAGTGCCATGGCCAGGGTGGCCGTCGCGGCCAGGCCGGTGGCGGCGCGCAGGTCGCCCATGGCGCGGGAGGCGGCCCAGGCCGACAGCAGCATGAACACCGCGGAGCACGCGGCGCTCAGCGCGGTCAGCGGGCCGCGGCCGCCCGTGGCGAGCACGGTCAGGCCGGTGAGCAGCACCGCCAGGCCCAGGGCCTGGAGGAGAAGGCGGGTGTGCTCGGGGCGCCAGCGGTCCGGGCGCTCGGCCATCCCGGTCGCGACCCCGTCGGTGAGGTCGTCGAAGTGCACGGGCGGCAGCTGGTCGCGCCGCGGGCGCAGGTAGAGGGTCTCCCCGTGGCACAGGCCCAGGGAGCGGAGGGTCTCGTCCTCCTCCAGCGGGTCGTCGCCCAGCTGCTGGAGGACCCAGCCGTCGTGTTCCAGTCCGCTCTCGTCGAGGTCCTCGCCGTTGTCGCCCTCGGCGTAGAGCACGAGGGTCGGCAGGATCTCGGAGAGGGGGACCTCGGTGGGGGCCGCGATCTCGAAGGTGCGCCCGGGGGCGCGGATCAGGAGGCGGCACAGGTCCGCGGACGCGGAGTCGTTCATCCGGTGGGGCCCATCATGCGCGTCTACGTGACAGGAGCGGAAGCGACGCTAACACTCCGGCAACGCTTTTTGGAGATGTGTTGGTTCAAGTTTCCGAATTTGTGATGTTGTTTGGTCACAGTAGCGTTTGCGGCACCATACTCGTCACCCGAGCGCCGCGCCACCGTTCCCTGCCGAGCGCCCGACGGCGCCTCCCGCGGTCCGACAAGGAGGGCCCCGCCCCCGTGAGTACGATCCTCGTCCGCCGTCCGCCCCGGCGGCCCGGGCCCGACCTGCCCTCGGGGGAGATCACCCTCCAGGAGCCCCCCGAGCTCTCCGAACCGCAGTCGAGCATGTCGTCGCTGTTCATGTACCTGCCGATGGCCCTGACCTCCATGGCGATGGTGCTGCTGTTCATCCGCCCCGGAGGCGGCGGGAGCACCGCCATGCCCTACCTGGCCGGCGGCATGATGCTCGTGGGCGCCGTGGTCATGCTCGGCGGCCAGTACGTGCGCGCCCTCCTGGAGCGCAGGCAGAAGCTCAACGACGACCGCCGCGACTACCTGCGCTATCTCAAGCAGATGCGCGTCCGCCTGCGGGAGGTCGTCACCGAGCAGCGCGACGCCATGCTCTGGCGGGCACCCCACCCCGACGCCCTGTGGTCGATCGTGCGCACCTCCCGCCTGTGGGAGCGCCGTTCCGACGACGAGGACTTCGCCGAGGTGCGCGTCGCCGTCGGCGAACAGGCCCTGGCCATGGACATCTCCCCGGTCTCCTCCAAGCCCGTGGAGGACCTCGAACCCCTCAGCGCCCACGCCCTGCGCCGCTTCATCCGCGCCTACGGCACCGTCGAGGACCAGCCGGTCCAGGTGTACCTGCGCGGCTACGCCCGCATCACCCTGCGCGGCGACCTGGCCGCCTCCCGCGCTCTCGTGCGCGCCCTCCTGGGGCAGCTGGCCGTCTTCCACGCCCACGACGAACTGCGGATCGCGGTGTGCGCCTCGGAGGAGGCGCTGCCCCACTGGTCGTGGACCAAGTGGCTGCCGCACACCCAGCACCCCACCGCCCGCGACGGCGCGGGAGCCGCCCGCCTGCTGTGCACCGACGCCTCGGAACTGGAGCAGCTCCTGGGCGCCGACCTCGCCGACCGCCCGCGCTTCGACCCCACCGCGATCCCCAGCAGGGAGGAGCCCTTCACCGTCGTCGTCGTGGACGGCGGCCGGATCCCGCCGGGTTCGCGGCTGCTGGGCGGCGGATACCGCAACGCCGTCGTCGTCGACGTCGCCGACCCCATGCCGCCCGAGGACGACCCCTACACGCTGGCCCTGAGGGTGGAGCCCGACCGCCTGGTCATGCTCTCCCGGGACAACACCGGACGCGACACCGAGGAGGTGCTGGGCCGCCCCGACTCCCTCGGCCCCACCCGGGCCGCATCCCTGGCCCGCCTGCTCGCCCCCTACCGGATCGGCATGGCCGTCGAGGTCACCGAACCGCTCACCACCGACTTCGAGCTCACCACCCTGCTCGGTGTCGCCGACCTGCACGGCCACGACACCGAGCGGATGTGGAGCGAACTGCACCCCAAGGACCGGCTGCGCGTCCCCATCGGCATGACCTCCGACGGCGCGCCGCTGGAACTCGACCTCAAGGAGTCCGCGCTGGGCGGCATGGGCCCGCACGGCATGCTCATCGGCGCCACCGGCTCGGGCAAGAGCGAGCTGCTGCGCACCCTCGTGCTGGGGCTCGCCCTCACCCATTCCTCCGAGACCCTCAACTTCGTGCTCGTCGACTTCAAGGGCGGCGCCACGTTCATCGGCCTCGACGGCCTCCGGCACACCTCGGCGCTCATCACCAACCTGGCCGACGAGGCGATCCTGGTCGACCGCATGCAGGACGCCCTGCACGGAGAGCTCGTGCGCCGCCAGGAGCAGCTGCGCGCGGCCGGCAACTTCAGTTCCGTCCACGAGTACGAGAAGGCCCGCGAGTCCGACCCGTCCATGGCGCCGATGCCCACCCTGTTCGTGGTCGTCGACGAGTTCAGCGAGCTGCTCGCCGCCCACCGCGACTTCATGGACCTGTTCGTGATGATCGGGCGCCTGGGCCGCAGCCTGGGCGTCCACCTGCTGCTGGCCTCCCAGCGCCTGGACGAGGGCCGCATGCACCAGCTGGAGGGCCACCTGTCGTACCGGATCGCGCTGCGTACCTTCTCCGCCATCGAGAGCCGGGGCGTCCTGGGGGTGCCCGACGCCCACCAGCTGCCCTCCGCCCCCGGCAACGGCTTCCTCAAGACCGACACCGAGACCCTCACCCGCTTCAAGGCCGCCTACGTCTCGGGCCCCTACCGGACCCGGCGGCGGGCCGCGAGCAGGTCCGCCGCCGGCGGCGAGGTGGTGCTCTTCACCGACACCGCCGTGCCCCGGGACGAGCCCGAACCCGAACCCGTCGACCAGGAGCAGGAGGAGAGCACCGCGACCCTCCTGGACATCGCCCTGGACCGCCTCTCCGGGCAGGGGCCCGCCGCCCGCGAGGTGTGGCTGCCGCCGCTGGACGTGCCGCCGCTGCTCGACGAGCTGCTCGCCATGGTCGGCACGCAGGTGCCCGAGGGCGGCCTGGCCTGGGGGGACGAGACCTTCCTGACCGTGCCGCTCGGCATCGTCGACCGCCCCTTCGAACACCTGCGCCTGCCCCTGGTCGCCGACCTGTCCGGCGCCGGCGGCCACGTGGGCATCGCGGGCGGACCGCAGAGCGGCAAGAGCACGATGCTGGCCACGCTCGTCCTCGCCCTGGCGGTGCGCAACACCCCCGCCCAGGTGCAGTTCTACGGCATCGACTGCGGCGGCGGCGTCCTGAACTCGCTCAGCGGCCTGCCGCACGTGGGCAGCGTCGCGTCGCGCACCGACGAGCGGCGCATCAACCGCACCGTCATGGAGATGCACGAGCTGCTCACCCGGCGCGAGGCCCTCTTCGCCGAACACGGCGTCGACTCGATGAACACCTACCGCAGGCGCCGCGCGGCCGGGGAGTTCGCCGACGACCCCCACGGCGACGTCTTCCTCCTCATCGACGGCTGGGGCACCATCCGCCAGGACCACATGGACCTGGTCGCGCCCATCGTCCAGCTCGTCCAGCGCGGCCTCAACTACGGCCTGCACGTCGTGGTCGCCTCACCGCGCTGGGCCGACTTCCACACCGGCGTCCGCGACCTGATGGGCACGCGCTTCGAGCTGCGCCTGGGCGATCCCGTCGACTCGATGGTGCACATGCGCGCCGCCCAGACCGTCCCGCGCGTACCCGGCCGCGGCATCACCGAGGACAAGTACCACTTCCTCACCGGACTGCCCCGCGCCGACGGCCGCCCCGACCCGGTGACCCTGTCGGTGGGCACGGCCGAACTCGTCGAGCGCGTGCGCGCCGCCTGGGACGGACCCGCGGCGCCGCCGGTGCGCACCCTGCCCCCGAAGCTGTACGCCTCCGAACTGCCTCCGTCGGAACTGACCGAAGCCGGCGGACTCAAGGTGCCGCTGGGGCTGGAGAGCCGCCGGATGCAGCCGTTCTGGCACGACTTCGGCACGACCCCCCACCTGCTCGTGGTCGGCGACACCGAGACCGGCAAGACCACCCTGCTGCGGCACGTCACCAACGCGATCCGGCGGCACTACGATCCCTCCACCGCCAGGGTCGTGCTCGCCGACCAGCGCCGCCGGCTCTACGACGCCGTGCCCAAGGAGATGCAGCTGGGCTACGCGGTCTCGGCCGACAGCGTCAAGGAGATGATGGCGGCCGCGGCACAGGCCATGAAGGTGCGCCTGCCCGGCCCCGACATCACCCCCGACCGCATCCGCAGACGCGACTGGTGGACCGGGCCCGAGCTGTTCATCGTCATCGACGACCTGGAGATGGTCTCCGGCAGCGGCCCCAACCCCCTGGCACCGCTCCTGCCGATGCTCACCCAGGGCGCGGAGATCGGCCTGCACGTGATCATCGCCCACGCCGCGGGCGGTTTCGGGCGGGCCTCCTCGGACCCCGTCGTCCGGTCGCTCATCGACTTCAACACACCGAGCATCATGCTGTCCTGCCCGCCCTCCGAGGGCATGCTGTTCGGCAACATCCGCGCCCGCACCATGCCTCCGGGCCGGGCCCTGTGGATCTCGCGCCGCGACCCGGTGGAGGTCCAGCTCGCCATCGCCGAGGGCGCCGAGGAGTGAGCCCCCGCTTCCCGTCCGACGATCCTGCACTCGGGAGCAGGATCACGTCAGGACAGGGGAGGGCCTGCCCGAACACGCTCTCAGCCTTCGACCGGCTCGCCCGGGGAAGCGGGGCGCCGGCCGCGGGCCCGGCCCCGCCGGACCGCCGCGCCGCCCAGGACGCACAGCACGATCAGCAGCACCGACCCGGCCACCACGGCCGCGGTCGGAACCTCCCGCAGGGAACCCCGCGGTGAGGGGCCGGCGGTGAACGGCTCCCCCGGGACCCCGGCGGCGGCCCCGTCCCCCGACTCGGCCATCGCACCCAGCGGGTCGATCCGGCCGCTGCCCCGCAGCGGGTCCGCCGCCCCCAGAGGGGAGGGATAGGCGGTGGACACCAGGCGCTCGCGCACCTCCCGCGCCGACAGCTCCGGCTCGCGCGCCATGAGCAGCGCGGCGGACCCGGCCGCGAACGCCGCCGCCACGCCGTCGCCCGAAGCGGCGGCGTGCCCGCCCCCGGGCGCCGTTCCCACCACCCGGTCACCGGGGGCGGTCAGGTCCACCCGGGCCAGGTCACCGGACGGCAGCAGCACAGGTGCCCGGGCGACAGGGGCGCCGTCCACGTCGTGGGCGGCCACGCTCAGGACCGACTCCTCCTGCGCCGGATACCCGGGCAGGAGCCCCTGCGACGTCGCGACCGTGGCCGGGGCCACGACCAGCACGTCGGCCTCGGCCGCCTCGGCCGCGGCTGCCTCCAGTTCCGGGGAGTCCTCCCAGGTACCCGTCCCCACCAGCACCACCCGGGCCCCGGACTCCACCGCACGCCCGATTCCGTCGGCGATCTCCTCCGCCGAGGCCAGACCGGTGCCGGCGTCCCCGGTCGGCAGGACCCTCAGCGACGCCCCCGGTGCCACACCGACCAGGCCGCTGCCCTCGACCGGACGCGCGGAGACCACTCCGGCCAGGAAGGTGCCGAAGCCGAGGCAGTCGGATCCGCCCCCCTCCACGGCCTCCGACAGCGCGGGAACGCCACCGTCCGCCGCGGTGGCCAGCAGCGCGACCTCCACCCCTTGGCCCGTGCTCAGCTCGTGGGCCCCCGCCAGGCCGAGGAAGGAGTGCGTCCACGGGGTCTGGTCCACCGTCTCCCCGCTCTCCCCGGCGCACGCCTCGTCCGCCCCCTTGAACGGGTGGACCTGGGGAAGGGGAGCGGGGTCGCCGGTCGGGTCCGCGGCCGCCGGGACGGTCAGGGCGGGCGAGCACAGCGCCAGTGCCGCGGCCGCCGCACATGCGGCCGCGCGCTGCCGTGTCCTGCCCGGTTCGGTGTTCTCGGTCAACGCGTGTGCACTCCAGACTTTCGGGGGGCCTGCCCGCCGTCCTGTGTCGGGATCCAGGTCTCGCCGGCGGGCTCCGCTCCATTCTGCCCGGCCGCCGTCACCCCGTTGCCGGGGTCCTGCGGTTCCTCGCGGGAACGAGGTTGAGCTCGGAGTTGAACCTCTCGGCGAGGTCGGGCAGGCCGGCCCCCGCCGGCGGCTCCCCCGCGTCGGCGGCCTCCTCCTGGACGGTGTCGGGGGGCGCGCCGCCGCTCACGGTCGGCGGTCGGGAACGCTCTGGCGCGGGGGGCAGCGCGGCCAGCCCCTCACGCAGTGTGCCGAGCCCTTCCACCCAGGCGTCGATCGCCTGTTGGAACGCGTCGAGCGCGGCGAGGTACGTGTCCTCCAGCTCCTTGTACCGGTCGCGCGCGGCACCGTCGCCCGAGGCCGCCCACCTGTCGGCCGCAGGGTCCAGTGCGAACCGGGCCTTGAGGTACTTCTTCTCCGTGTCCTTGAGGTTCTTCTGCAGCACGGCGAAGTCGGCGGTCAGCCGGTCGACGGCCGCGGCCCTGTCCGGGGTGAGGACGCCCAGCCTCTCCGCGTCACCCCGGCTGATCCAGACGGTCGTCCTCGCCCGGGCCTCCCTCGTCCGCCAGGTGCTCGGAGGAGGAGCCGGGGCCGGGGCGGCCCCGGCTCCGAGGGCAGCGCGGAACCTGTCGGCGCTCCACCGGCCGGCCTCGGCGGCCTTCTCGCCCACGTACCGGGCCGTGCGCCTGTACCACGGTCCGCGCTCCCGCGAACTGGCGGTGGCGACCCAGCGGGTGTCCATCTCCACCAGGTAGGCCGGGCCGGTGCGGACGCGGTCGGAATGCGGAGGCTCCTTGGGTTTGCTGCCGCGTGCGGTGTCTCCTCCCGAGACCGACGACGACTGGTGGCCGGCCGCTCCGTGGTGGACACCGGTCACCGCTTCCGTGTCCGAGCGGCCCGAGGGGCGCTCGGACATGCCCATGGCCGTCGTGGTCGAAGCGTCCCGGGCCGGGGAGAACGTCCTGCCCGACTCCGAGGAGTCGGTCAGGCGGATGTTCGGGTTGAAGTCCAGGATCCGCGCGGACCCGGGGTCCGGTACGGCGCGAAGGGCCCAGGTGGTCCGGCCGAGGTCGAGCATCTCGATGCCCTCGGGGGCGTTGGCGTCGAGGAACAGGGCCTTGAGGGCGAGGGGGCTGAGACTCTGCTCCAGTGTGTTGTTCCGGGAGTTCAGCGCCAGTTTTTCCGCCACGTGCCTGCGAGCCGAGTCGACGGCCCCGGGGGTGTGGCGCCCGTCCGTGACGGAGCCGGCGGGAGGAGTCCACCCCAGGGATTCGGCCACGACGACGTTCACGGTGTCGCGGATGTCCTGTCCGCGGTTCTCCACGCCCACGGGCAGCAGCACGGCCCCGCCGACGTCGCCCCGCCCGTGGGGATCGTTGGCCTCGGTCCAGGCGCGCAGCGTGTCGGCGGAGGAGTGGTGGACGGCGGTGGCGGGGTTCTCCGGAGCCGTGGCGCCGGGCGTGCCGGTCCGTGCGTCGGGCGCGTGGCCGCCGCGCCCGAAGTCCAGGTAGGGGGCCGGATAGAGCCCCTCCACCCGCCCCGACTCCTCGGTGGCGGTGAAGTCCCGCCGTGTCCCCGGAAGCTCCGACAGTACGGTGTTGGCCGCCCCCTGCTTCTCGGATATGTGCAGGTCGATGCGTAGGCTCGTGTCCATCGACACCCTGGCGTAGGGCGTCTCCATGGTCAGGCCGACAGACCGCTTGCCGGTGTCCTTGACGGTGTCGCTGCCACCCCTCGTGCCCGTCGCGGAGGCGTCGCCGTACAGGCCCATGACGTACGGACGGCTCGGTGGGGCGGAATCCGGGACCTGGTCCCCGCCGGGGCGGGGCAGGGGGGCGAGCAGCCCTCCCTGCGCGCCGGCGACGGCGGATCTCTCGTCCCCCTCCTGGATCTTGGCCGAGTCCTCCCGGCCCTGCTTCTGCCGGTACTCGGTGTTGCCGCCCAGGTACTTGATCCGGGTACCGGTCGTCTCCAGACCCAGGGTGACGGTCGCGTCCAGGGACAGGGGGGCCGTCGTGGGGGAGTTGAGGTGGCGGACGGAGTGGTCGATGGCCCGGACCTTCACCGGGATCGGGGCGCCCGAGTTCGGGTTGAGACCCGTGTGGGTGGTGAGGGCGTGCAGGATGTTCTCCCGGCTCTCCCCGGTCAGTTCCCATCCCTGTTCCGCCAGCCGGTTGGCGAGTGTCTGCAGTGCGCGGCCGGGGTCGGCGGGCCGGATGAGCTTGCCCGAGTCCTCGAACCCCGGCCGCAGCCGGACACCCTGCGGTTCCTCCGGTCCGGGCTGGGAAGACCTGGTCAGGGTGCCGTCCCGGTTCTCCACGACCCTGTCCTCGACCAGGCCCTCCCGGTGGGCGTCGCGCACGTGTATCAGGCCGGTGACGAGGCCGGACACCCTGGCCTGCCAGCCCCGGTAGCGTGCGGTCCGCGGAAACGTCGGCCCGATGCTCCAGTTCTTGACGAACTCCACGGCCTGGGTGACACGGCCCGACGCGGAGTAGGAGTAGGACATCTCGATCTTGGGATGGAACTCGACCGTCTCGGAGTACTTCGACGAGACCTTGCTGCTCGAGTAGCGGTCGAACAGGCTCAGGCCCGCCGAGGGGCCGGCCTGCAGCAGCGGGGCCGTGGCCGAGTCGGGCGCGTCCGGCGGGGCGCCTGTGCCGTCCGCGGAGGACCGGAGCGGGTTGGGGTTGTAGCGGCCGGCACCGGGAAAGCGCAGTGCCAGGTCCCTGCGCCGACCCGATTTGGTGAACACCTCGGCGGTGTTCTTGCCCTTCCAGACGATCGCGCCCTCGGCCTGCTCGAAGCGGTCGACGGAGTCGATGTCGAACGTGGTGGCCATCGTCGCGCGGATGTCGTGGGGGGACAGCAGCCCGCCGCTCATCTCCGTGCGTGCGCGCAGGCCGCTGGAGGAGTGCAGGGCCGGGTTGCCCGCGAGGTTCTCGGGGGAGAGGAGGTGTGCGTAGAACTGGGCGCCGCCCTGGCTGCCGAGCAGGAAGTGGCGCAGCTTGCGCGCGAAGCCGAACCTGCCCGGGGTGCGCCGGACACCGTCGCGCCCCTCCCAGGGAGGAACCGGGGAGAAGTTCGCGTAGGCGGCCTCGAGCAATGTGCTCACCGGGTTGCCGTCACCGGTGGTGAACCTGGTGTTGACGTGTTCGACGGTCGCGCCCAGATCGCGGGCCGCGTCGGTGCGGCGCTGCTGGACCGTGCGCGTGTCGGGCCGGTTCCGCTCGCCGGTGTCCCGGTGGCCACCGCCTGCCCCGGGTGCCGCCTGCTCCCCGTTGGCCGGGGGCTGCCGGGTCGCCTCCCTGCCGAGGAAGTTCCTGATCTTCCCGGACACGTCCCGGGTCTTGTGCACGTGGTCCGGTTCCGGTGCCGTGCGGCCCTCGATGATCTCCTGCGCCTGGTCGACGGGTATCGGCCGGATGTCGGTGACCTGGGCCGGGCCGGTGCCGCGTCCCTGCTGTCCGCCGTCGGCGACGGCCCTGGGGGTGTCCAGTGTCAGCAGGGCCCGGACCGGTTCGTCGAACAGGTCGATCCCGCGCTCGTGCTCCGGGGTGTCGACCGGCACCGTGCCGACGTCGTCGTTCTCGTGGAGCTTCGCCGAGATGCGGACATCGGAGTTCCAGACGCTGGAGCCCTCCGGGTACTGGACGATCTCCTCGCTCTGGGTCTTGACGCCGACGCCCCGTCCGTCTCCCGTGGAACTGCTGAACTGCAGCGTGGCCGAGGCCAGACCGCCGTCCTCGGGGTTGCCGGCCGCGTCGAGGGCGTTTCCCTTGCGGACGTAGGCGCCGGTCGTGCCCCGTACCGTCTTGCGGAACTGCGACCCGGAGCCGCTGGTGCGCTCCGACGCCCCGGTGTACTCGCCGCCGGTTCCCCTCCTCGTGTCCCCGGCATGGCGCAGGGCACCGAAGCCGGCGGTGACGCGCACTGTCACGAACGGCGGACGGATCACCTCCCGGCCCGAGGCGAAGAGGGCGGAGGGGCTGAACCTCCGCGATTCGATCAGATGGACGGCGATCCCCTTCAGCGCCATGTCGTCCGCGCCGCTCTTGAGGCTCGCCGCGGAGATCGCGTCCATGACCCGGTGGGTGTTGAAGACGGCGATGTCGTGGTCGCGCCGAAACGGCCGGTGCTCGCGGAGGGAACCGCTGAAGAACTCCCCGTCCGGGCGCCCCGGCCTGCGCGCGAAGTCGGCCCTGCTCCTGGACAGGTCGGGCAGCACCAGCCCCGGGCGCTTGTCGGCCAGTGCCGTCAGCACCCGGTGGGTGATCTCCTGGTAGAGGGTGCGCTGCTGTCCTCCGACCTCCCGGTACTGGCTTCCGTCCGGCCAGGTGAACTCGCGGGGGACCGCTCCGTGCAGGGTGGTCGGGTGCTCCTCGGCCAGGTTGGGCCGGGGCGGTCGCGGAGCGGTGCCGCCGCTCTCCGGCCCTGTGCTCCCTCCTGCGGCGGTGGGCGTGCCCTCCGCGGGTGCGGCGGGGTTCCGGTTGCCTGCGAGCGCGCTTCCTCCTCCGCCGGCGGGGTCCGTCCGCGCCGGCACCTTGTCCGACGGAGCCTCGCCCTTCATCATCCGCACCTCCTCGTCGGTGAGGATCTCGACGCTGTCGCCGTGGAAGCGGTACGTCCGGGGTTCCCCGTCGAAGTGCACGTAGTAGGTGCGCCGGACGTCGTAGGCGGACGAGGGGGTCTTGCCGTAGTTCATCCGGTTGGCAGAACCGGAGGAGGACCGCGTGCTCTCGTCGGTCGACCTGCCGCGCAGACCGCCTTCGACCGCGATCGCGTCCACGCGCGCTCTGTACCTGTCGCCCGGCGCCCCGGCGTCGACGCTGACACCTCCGCCGAAGGTGCCGCCCAGGATGTCGCTGTGCTTGGTCGAGGTTCCGCTCTCCCGCTCGGTCCTGTTGCCCTTGATGTACTTGGCGGGCGGAACGGAGTGGTCCTTCGGGCTGTAGGAGGTCGGTACGGAGGTGAGAGCGACCAGCCGGCTGGTACCCGAGGGGTCGGTGACGGCGAAGACCGCGGAATCGTTGGTCATCTTCGGCAGGTTGTTGCGCAGGGCCTTGTCCCCGAACTTCTCCTCCACCTGCTGGTGGAAGAGGTCCAGGCGCCTCTGGCGGCGCTCCTCCGCCCCCGGGTCGACCGCGTCCAGCGCCGACCTCCACCACGCGCGGTGCCGGTCGGGGGGCCAGAGGTGGTCGCGGACCCAGTCGGCCAAGGGCTTGCCGGGGGACGGGCTGCTCCGGTCGCCGGAGAGGAGGGGCCCCACCCAGACGGGATGGCCGTTGCCCGCGTGAGGGCTCGGCTGCCGGGGGTCCTCTCCCGGGCGGCCTCCTCGGCCGTTCCCTTCCTGGTTTCCCCTTTCCGGGGTGCTTCCTGCCCGGTCCCCGTTCCTCTGCTCCCTGCGTGCGAAGGGGTCGGTGACGTCGAAGCCGCCCTCCACACCCTTGCCGGTGACCGTGCCCGGCAGGACCAGGATCAGACCGTTGGCGGAGGGCGCCTCCACGTTCACCGGGGGGAGGCCGTCGTCGGGTCCTCCGCCCGGGCCGTCCTCCGGTGCCATGGTGAAGGACATGGTCACGTCGGAGACATAGATCTCCGGTTTGCCCTTGATCTCGTAGCTGCTGTACCCGTCGTACAGGATCGAGGTGCTCTGCCCGGTCGCGCGCTGGCGCGTTCCTCCGGTGAGGGTGAAGAGGAAGCGCGGACCCAGGGCTCCTGCTCGGGGAGGGCCGATGAGCAGCGGCGAGACCTGGAAACCGATGCCGACGTACTTGTTGCCGCCGTGGACGCCGCTGCTCTCCGCGGGGTTGCCCTCACCGGCCTCGTCGACCAGTTTCAACTCGGGGGCGGCCGAGCCCTCCTGGGCCGCTTCCGAGGGTGCGTGGTGAAAGAGGCCGTCGGTGGGACGCAGCTCCACCCGCACCTGCCAGGTGGAGCCGTCCGCCCGGAGGGCCGCGGTCCGGAAACCGCCCGGCCGGAAGAACGCGGTCATGTCCCGGCGGGCCTGCGCGGCGACATCTTGCCGGACCGCGCCGGCCGCCGCCGGGTCGAGACCGCTCGTGTCGAGTGCGTCGTCCACGAACGAGGCCATGTGCTCGACATGGATCATCGTCGAGTTCACCAGGCTGGACGTCAGCAGATAGGCCAGATCGTAAGGGGTGCCGGACCTGTCCGCCTCCACCGATCCCCGGTAGGGGGGTCCGCCGGGGTCGGACCCGGTGTCGGGGTTGCTGCTGGTGGAGTAGGTCTCCCAGGAGTCGGTGTCGGAGAGGTCGGACTCGGGGTTCGGCTCCTGCTCGTCGGGGTCCTGGTTTCTCTCGGGTGGTGGCGCGGAGCGGTGTGGGGGCAGTTCTGGGGGCGTCTCGTTGTCGGTGGGGTTGTGGTGCGGGGTGGTGTCGAGGTCGTCGTCGGTGAAGGAGCCGTCGGAGAGGGAGGGGGTGTCGAGGTCGTCGGTGAGATGGCGGCGGTAGAGGCGGGGTGGGATGTGGCTGAAGCGGGGGTCGAATCGGTGGTCGATGTAGTGGGGGCCGAGCCGGAACTCGTCTTCTCCGGGGCGGTCTTCCTGCTCGGAATCGGCGTTGCTGTCGGTGAAGTAGGTCTCCCAGGAACCGCTCTCGGAGTGGCCGGCGGGAAGTTGTGCGTCGGCCGTCGTGCTCTGCTCCGGGACGGGTGCGGGATCTGGGTCGGGGGCCCCGGGCTGGTCGTGGCCGGAGGTGTCGGTGCTGTCGGCGAGCCCGTCATCGGGGGTGGACAGCCGATGCTCGGGGGAGTTGTCGCTGTCGTGGACAGGACGGTTGGAGCCGCTTTCCAGCGGGGTGGTTCCCGCCTCGGGGGTGTTCTCCTGCTGCCCGGTGCTGGTGGGTACGGGTGGCTGCTCTGCCTCTTGGCGGGGTGCTCTCGGAGCGTCGGAGGCAGAGGTGTCTTGTGCCGTGTTCTGTTCCGGGACGGGTGCGGGCTCGGGGCCGGTGATTCCTGGCTGGCTGTGGCCGGCGCTGTCGGCGGACTCGTCGGTGTGTGCGAGGGCGGCTTCGTAGGCGTCTGCGAGGGCGAGATATTCGGCGAACCCGTCGTCGGAGTTCTCGGTAGATGACCGATGGCCGGGGCGCCCTTCGCTGTCACGCGCAGGACGGTTGTGGGATGAGCTGTCTTTTGGTGGCGTGGTTCCAACCTCTGGTTTGCTCCCTTGGTGGCCGGTTCCGGTTTCGGGAGAACCAAGTGGTGCCGGGGTCGTCTGAGTTGTCTGTTGTGTTGTGTTGTGGGTGGGTGCGGGGTCGGTCTCTCCTGGTGTCGGGTCGGGTCCGGTGTGGGAGAGCTCGTTGAGCATGAAGACGGTGAGGTTGTTCTGGTGGCCGGGCCAGGGCAGGGGTGAGAAGGGGAAGTCGTTCTTGGGGGAGAGGTTCAGGAAGGCGGGGAATCCGGGTTTTTCGTCGAGCAGACCCAGGGGGTCGAACGGGCTGGGGCCCGGGTGGTCGGACAGGGGCTTGGAGCCGTCGAGTGTCTCGGGGGCGGGCATGCGCTGTTCGGTGCGGAGGTCGGGCATGTCCGCGAGTGGCCAGTCGTGGTCGTCGGAGGGCCCCTGCTGCGTGGTGTCCGTGTTGTCCTTCGCCGCGGGTTCTGGTTGGTGGGTGTCCTCTTGCGAGCTGTGCGGTCCGGGTGCGTCCTGGTCCTTCCCTGGGGAAGCGGTGTTCTGCCCGTCCTGGCTTCTGTCGGGGCCGTTGCCGTGGGTGGAGTCGTCGTCGCCGGACGGTCCGTTGCCTGAGGGCCCGGGCCTGCCGCCGCCCGAGCTCTCTCGACCGATGTTGTCGGCTGTGGGGTTCTTTCCCTCGGTGTCGGTTGGGGGTGTGAGGGGATCGGGCAGGGCGGGTGGTGTTGTGAGGGCGTTGATGCCGGCCAGGGCGCTGTCGGTGGTGACTTGTTGGGTGCCTGCTTGGCCGGCGCCGGCGGTGGCCGACCAGACGGAGGCTTTCCAGCCCTCGCCCTGGGCGGCGTTGCCCAGGCCTTCGCCGAGGTAGCCCTCCAGGGCGCCGCTTCCCATGCCCAGGCCCAGGTGTTGGAGGTAGGTGGTGGCTTTGCTGTTGTGTTTTTGCAGGTGGGTGTGGATGTTGGCGGGGGTGTGGGCGAGGTGGTCGCGCAGGTGCGGGGGCAGCCGGTTGCCGAGGGTGTTCTTGAGCTGTCCGTGCAGGTCGGGGGTGTTCCAGTGGCGGATGAGGGTGTCGGCGTAGTCGCGGCCCAGGTCGCGGGCGCTGGTGGTGCCCAGGTGGTCGGCGAAGTGGCGTGTGAACAGGTCGGAGAGATCGTCGCGCAGTCGGGTGGCGTTGGCGGCGTTGTCCCAGGGGACGCGGCCGGGGGTTCCGCCGCTGAAGGGGGCCAGGAGGTCGTTGTCGTGGCGTCCGAACAGGTCGGCCAGGTCCCCGTTGAGCGAGGAAGGAGGAGCTGTATCGGGCACAGTGCCCCGGGGAGTGGGACCGGGGAGCGGGCCGGGTAGGGGATCCGCTGTCCTGGGGGGAGGAGGAGTCCCAGGACCGATGGGCTTGGGGTCGGGGAGTGTGCGCAGGTTGTCGAGGTGGTCGTTGAAGACCTTGCTGATCCGGTTGCTCAGGAACAGGTCGATGCCGCCGGCCAGGCCTGCGGAGACCAGTCCTTCGAAGACCGCGCCGGTGTGGGCGCCCTTGGTGAGTTTGTTGTCCCAGGTGTCGCGGGTGCCGTTGTCGATCTGCAGGCGTTGGATGATGCTGTCGAGGCTGGCGAAGATCTGGCTGAGGATCTGGTGGCTGGGGACGGTGAGCAGGAACCAGGCCAGGATGCGTCGGATGGCCAGGCTGCGGATGGCTTTGAAGACGGGGATGAGTTTGAGGCTGGCGCCGAAGGTGAATTTGGCGGTGGCGATGGCCCAGGCGATCTCCAGGGCGAGTTGGACGAACTGGCCGATGACCATCATGGCCATGTATTCGGCGTTGGCGGCGCCTTTGCGTAGTTCGGTGGTCAGGGTGCGCGAGGTCTGGGCGGCGGAGCCGATGTAGTCGTTGTCGCCTTTGGTGAACTGGTCGAGGGAGCGGTCGTAGAAGTCGGCGGTGCGTCCGTCGAAGTTGGTGCGTACGCGGCGGCGTACGGTTTCGACCAGGGGGACCAGGACGGTGAGGAGGCGGTCTTCGAGGGTTCGGTAGATCTCGGCGGCGGCGCGCATGGCGTGGGGGTTGGCGGTGGGGACCTCGATGCCGGTGAGCACCTTGATGGCGGTGCGTGCGGACTCGGGCATGTTGGGGTCCAAGGGCATGGGGGCGCCTTCCCGGTCACAGCTGCGAGCGCAACAGAAGGTAACACCGGGTTTCCGGCCGGGAATTCTTCGTGTGCAGACGCCGGATTCACCGCATGGCGACGGAAGGAAAGCGTTCCTCCAGGTGGGAGGTTTGTGGAAGCCCTCCCTTTTTTCCTTGACGCTGTTTCTGCCCTTCGGGGAAGGGAATTCCTTCGCCGAGGATTCCCCGGCTGATGACCGGTTGTTCGGAATCCGTTTCCCGCGGCAGAGGGGCGGTGGGACACGGGCCTCTCGGTGGCCGCGCCGTCGGCCCCCGGGCGCCGGGACCGCGGTGCGGCCCCGGCGCCGACTCCAGGTGCGGGGCCGGGCGGATCTGCTGCTCAGCCTGTGCTGCTCTGCTTCCCCTTGCCCTTGGAGGAGGAGCTGTTCAGAACGTCGTTGAAGTAATCGGCGAGGTCTGAACCGCCTCTGTCTCCTCCGCTTCCTCCGCCCGCGCCCTGCTGACCGACGTCCTTCTCCTTCCCCTGGCCCTCGGTCGGGGCCTTCGAGGAGGTCCCGGTGCCGGGCCAGTCGGGGAGCTCGATGCCCTGATCGGTGACCGGAGGGTTCTGGAGGTTTCCCGAGGAGGAAGAGGTCTCCTCCGGGATCGGGGGCATACTGCTGAAACGGTTGTTCCTGGTGGCCGGGGGCTTGCCGCGGGAGAGCCCACTCGCCGTGCGGTTTCCCGTGTTGAGACCGCCCAGTATGTATCGGAGGTCCCCGAGTGCCTCCTCCCAGTCCTCCCGCGCCCTCGTGAACGCCTCGCGCCGATCTTGGTAGTCCGCTTCCAGCTGTTCGTATCTCTGTTTGGCTCGTGTGTCCCCGGGAGACGCCACCCAGTCAGCCGCTGCCTTCTCCAAGGGCCGCCGCGCTTCGAGATAGGCCTTGTCGGCCTCGGCAAGGGCCTTCTGGGCGTCGGCCAGCCTGCCGGCACTGACGCGGAGCGAGAAGGTGTCCGCGGCGGCGCCGAGCAGACCGAACCGCCGAAGGTCCGACTCCGAGACCCAGACGGCGACCTTGGCCGAGGTCTCGCCCCTCTGGAAACGGGCGGGTCTGGACTCGGAGTGCCCGCCGAAGAAGTTCTGAACGGCGCGCCCGGCTCGCTTCACCTTGCGGACGAAGGCTCCGTGCTTCTCGCTCCTGGCCCCGATCGCCACCCGGGTGTCGAATTCCACGAGATAGGCGGGACCTCCTCTGAGGCCGTCGGAGCTGTCCTCCTGCGTGCCGCCGCCCCGGGACGTCTCTCCCGAACTCGTACTGCTGAGAGGGACGGTGGCGATGCCGGAGAGGACGCGGCTCGCCGTGGGCGCGGTCTCGTGTACCGCCAACGGCTGGAACTCCGGACCCGAGGACTGCGTCCCCGAGTGGTTCCTGGCCGACGAGGACGACGTGCTCGATCCGGCCGAGTCGGTCAACCGCACCTCGGGGTTGTAGTCGAGGAAGCGCGCTGACGAGAGGATCGGCATGGCGCGGATGTTCCAGGTGGTGCGGCCTATCCGGATCAGCTCGGAGCCCTCGTTCGCGGTGGCGTCGGGAAGGACCGACCTGAGGGCGATCTCGCTGAGGCTCTGGTCGATGGCGTTGTGGTGGCTGTTCAGGCCCAGTTCACGCGCTGCGTACGCGCGTGCGGACGTGACAGCCTCCTTCGTGTACCGGCCGTTCCGGACGGAGCCGGCAGGCGGTGTCCAGCCCAAGGACCTGGCCACGGTGATGTGTGCGGTGTCGCGGACGCCCTGTCCGCGGTCCTCGACGGAGACCGGAAGGAGAGGGGTGTCGCGGACGTCGTTGTGCGCCTGCGGGTCCTTGTCCGTGGTCCAGGCACGCATCATCTCGCCGAGAGAGAGGTGGGGATCGTCGGACGAGTCCTCGACAACGAGCACGCCCCGATCGCCGGCTGGTCCCGAGGAGCCCGGCGAGATGGCCGTGGTGGCTGGTGCGGGTGACAGGTCGAGGTAGGGGGCGGGATAGAAGGCGCTCACGGTGCCGGAGTCGTGCACACCGGTGAAGACGCGGGTCTCCTCCGGTGCAGTTTCTCCCGCGTTCCTCGCCGGAGTGCTCCCTGCGGGGGTGGTTCCCGCCGGCGCGGTGTCCCCCGGGCGGTTCTCGTCGGTGCTCCTCCTCTCGGCGAGGGTCAGATCGATGGTCAGCTCGGTTTTCATGGAGAGCCTGACATAGGGCGTGTCCATGGTCAGCCCGAGAGTGCGCTTGTTCGTGTCCGTCCTGCCCGTGCTCGTGCCTGTGCTGCTGCTCGTGGAGTGATCGAGCGCGGTCAGCCTTCCGTAGACCGGGCGGCTCGTCGGCGACTCCCCTCCCGGCTGGTCGCCACCGGACTGGGGCAGGGCCAGAAGGGGGCTGGCGTTCGTGCCTCCGGACACCGAGCTGCCCCGTCCCCCCGATTCCTCGGACGTGTTCTCGCGGGTCTGCTCCTGGTGGTACTCCGCCCTGCCGGACAGGTAGTCCGCACTGGTGGACACGTTTCTCAGCTTCAGGGTGACGGTGGCGTCCCGAGAGGGGATCGCCCTCGGCGAGGAACTGCTGCGCACCTTCACGGGGAGCGGGACACCCGTGTTCGGATGCAGGCCGGTATGGGAGGTGAGGGCCTGGAGGATGGCCTCTCTGCTGCCCGCCGTCAGCTCCCACCCCTTGGCGGCCAGCTTGTCGGTGAGGTCTCTCAGCGCACCGCTGGGATCGGCCGGCTTGAGGAGCTTGCCGGAGTCCTCGAACCCGGGCCGGATCCGTACGGTCTTCGGGGCGTCCGAGCCCGGTTGGGGCCGTAGGGTCAGCGATCCGTCGTCGTTCACCGCGACCCGGTCCCGGACGAGGCCCGCGTGGTGGGCCTCGCGGACGTGGATCAGGCCGGTGATCAGCTCGGGGACCCGGGCCTGCCAGGCCCGGTACTGGGGGCCGAGGGGGATGGGAATCCCGGGGAGCGCGGCCAAGATGAACTCCATGGCCTGGGACACGGTCCCCGAACCGGTGAAGGCGTACGACATCTGGACCTGGGGGTGGAACTCGACCGTTCTGGAGTGGTTCGCCGTAGTGGTCTGACCGGTGGAGTTCTGGTAGAAGTTCCACCCCGCCCCGCCGCCGATGTTGAGTGTGGGGTTCTTCGCGGAGTTGGGCGCGGTGTGCGCGGTCTCCTCACTGCTCACGAGCGGGTTCGGGTTGAAACGGCCCGCGCCCGACACCTTCAGGCCCAGCGACGTCCCCTTCCCCTTGTTGAAGGACGTGTTCAGGGAGACGGTGTCCTTCCACCCGATCTCGGCGTCGGACTGTTCGAAGCGGTCGATCGAGTCGATGTCCATCCGGGTGGTCATGGTCGGCCGCAGATTGCGGGGGGAGAGCGGCCCGCCGCTCATCTCCGTGCGTGCTCGCAGGCCGCCGGACGAGGTCAGAGCCGGGTGACCCGCGAGGTTCTCGGGGGAGAAGAGGTTCTCGTAGAACTGATGGGCGCCCTGGCCACTGGCCAGGAAGTGTCTCAGCTTGCGTTCGAAGGCGAAGCCGTCGCCCCAGAGCGGGGTGGCGGAGAAGTTCTTGTAGGCGGCCTCCAGGAGGCTGCCGACGTCGTTGCTCCCCCCGGTGCGGAGCCTGGTACCGATGTGCTCCACCGTGCTGAGCGCCTGTTCGAGCAGGCGGGCACGCTCTTCACCGAGCCCTTGCGGAGCATTGTTCCGGGGCGCGGGGCGGCCGTCGATGAGAGCCTTGGCCTCGTCGGTCGTGAGCGGACGAATGGGCGTGCCGCTCGCTGCGGTCGTGCCCGGCGGCTGCGTCCGGGACGTCCCGCCGGCTGCCCCCTCCTTGCTCTCGGGGGTCTCCAGGACGATCCGGGCCGAGACCGGCTTTCCGGTCAGGAGGATGCCGCGATCGTCGCCCTGCGCCATGCCCAGATCGTCGTGTTCGTACAGCCGAGCCGAGACGCGGACGTCGCTTCCCCAGGCCTGGGATCCTTCCGGATGCCTGACGACGTCCTCGGTCTGGGAGCTCGTCCCCTGACCGCGGCCGCTTCCCCGGGAGTTGTTCAGTTCGAGGGACAAGGAAGGGATGCCGGCGCTCTTGGGAAACTTGGACGCGTCGCCCGCGTTGGAGCGGATGTAGGAGCCCGCCTTCAGAGCGATTCCGCCGCTCTTCTGCTTGCTCGATCCGGAGGAGCGCCCCGAAGCGCCGGAGTATTCTCCACCCGTCCCCCTCTCCGTCGTTCTCCCCGGGGTGAGCGGAGAGAAGTCAGCGGTGATGCGCACCGTGACAAAGGGGGGCCGCAGCATCTTCGCGTCCTTCTTGAACAGGTCGCTGGGGTTGATCCACGCCGTCTCCACCAGGTGTACCGGTATCCCGTGCAGGGTGAGGTCGTCCAAGCTGCTCTTGAGCATCGTCTCCGAGACCGCATCCATCACCCGCTGCGTGTTGAAGACCGCGGCGTCATGACTGCGGCGGAAGGGGCGGTGCTCGCGCCAGGAACGGTTCGCGTTCTGCCTGTCGGGCCTGTGCGCGAAGTTCGAGGGGTCCCGTACCAGGTCGGGCAGCACCATCCCCGGTCGTTCCTGAGCGAGGGCCGTCAGGATCCGGTGGGCGATCTCCTGCTGGACGGTGAACCGGTCGCCGTTGTCCGTCCGGTGCCGGCTTCCGTCGGGCCAGGTGAGTTCGCGGGGGGTGGCGCCGTGGAAGGTGACCGGAACCTGCTGTGCCAGATTGGGGCGTGCGGGCCGGGCGGGTGCACTGCCGCTGCCGCTGCCGCTGCCGTCGGCGTTCGGGCGGGTGTTCGGCGCCGGAGCCGAGCTCGCCGCGCGGACCTGCTCGCTCATCGCACGGGCTTCTTCGACGGTGAGGGTCTCCACGCTCGTTCCGGTGAAGGTGTACGACTCGGAGGAGCCGTCGACGTACACGTGGAAGATGCGGTCGACATCGTAGGTCGCCGCCTCCGACGTGCTGTACCCGGACCGCGCGACCGACCCCGAGGACGACTGACCCTTTTCTTTCGCCGACCCCTTGCTGCCGGAGAAGTCGAGGCCCGGTATGTCGAGACGGCCCCGGCGCGCACTGTCCACCGGGACGTCGACGTTGAGACCGATCCCCAACGTGGCCGACGCGTTCTTGCTGTGGGAGGTGGAGGAGCCGCTCTCACGTGTCGCCTTGGTCCTGTCGGACAGCTTGTCGGGGGGCAGCATGTCGCTCTTGGCCCTGTAGGAGGTGGGCGCGGAGTAGATGCCCACCAGGCGGGACCGGCCCGAGGGGGTCGTGACCGGGAAGATCACGGGGCCCTGGCTCATCCGGGTCAGGTTGGCGCGCATGGAATCTGTCGAGAAGGTCGCATCGACCTGGGCCCGGAAGTCCTCCAGGTGTTTCTGCTTGGACTTCTCGCTGTGCAGGTTCTGGTAGAACCAGCTCTTCTCCTTGTCCGTCCACAGGCGGTCGTGGAGCCAGTCGGGGAGCGATTGCCTGTTGTCGGTCCTGCGAACGGGTCCCACCGAGAGGGGGTGCCCGCTGCCGGTGGGCGGTGCCAGGGGCCTCGTGTCGTTGCCCTGCCGGCCGAAGGATCGGGGAGCGTCCTCGACAGGGGCCCTGACCTCGCGGGGCAGCACGAGGCGCAGACCGTCGGGCGCGGTGTACCGGAGGTTGACCGGGTTGTGTCCTCCGCCGGAGGCCGCCGTGTTCGGAGGGCGTTCCAGCGTGACGGACATGACCAGATCGGAGACGTAGAGCTTCTGCTCCCCGGCGACCTCGTGGCCGGTGGAAGCCTCGTTGGTGTTCGTCGTGCTCTGACCGGTGCTGCGCATGCGTGTGCCGCCGGCGACACGTATGTACACGCTGGGTCCCAGGGGGTTGCCGTTGACCGCGCCGACGGTGATCGGGGACGCGTGGAAGGCCAGCGCTATCTGTTTGCTGCTGCCCCGGGAGCTGCTGCCGCTGATGGGGTTGGCCTCTCCGGCCTCGGCGGACAGTGCGATCTGGGAGAGGACCTCCTTGTCCTTCTCGGTGACGGTCACCGGGAGGAAGCCGTTGTTCCCCGGCCGCAGCGACACGGTCGCCTGCCAGGTGATGCCGTTCGCGTCCTCGACAGCGGTGGAGAAGCCGTCCTCCGCGAAGAACGGGGCCATGCTCCTGCCGGCCTGCTGCGCGATCTTCTTCCTGAGGTTGTCGCGCACTGCGTCGGCGGGGCGCCCGGTCCCGGCGTTGCCGTGGAGGTTGCGGTCCATGAACGAGGCCATCTCCCGCGCATTGAGCATGCCGGGGTTCACCAGGTCCGAGGTCAGTAGGTAGCCGATGTCGTGACGGGCGTTCGAGGGACCGGTGCCGGAGCCGGAACCGGGATCGGGGTTGCTGTCGGTGGAGTGGCCCCCGCTGTGGGATCGGCTGGAGCCCCCTGGGGGCGGGGGGTTCTTGTCGGGACGGAGTTGGTCTCCTCCGGAGCGGTTTTTCTGTTCGGGGTCGGACGTGACGCCGGTTTCCGGCTGGGTCTCCCCCTCGGGAGGGAGGGTCTCGTTGTCGGTGGGGTTGTGGTGCGGGGTGGTGTCGGGGTCGTTGTCGGTGAAGGGGTCGTTGGAGAGGTGGGGGGTGTTGAGGTCGTCGTCGGTGAGGTGGCGGGGGTAAAAGCGGGGCGGAGTGTGGCTGAAGCGGGGGTCGGAGCGGCGGTCGATGTAGAGGGGGCCGAGTCGGAACTCGTCTTCTTCGGGGCGGTCTTCCTGCTCGGAGCGGGCGGTCTGGGGTGGAGCCGGTGATTCTGCTGATGTCTGGGGGAGAGGTTGTGCCGGGTTGGTGGTGGGGGTGTCCGTTGCGGTCGTGAAGTTGGTGAGCTCACCGGTGGCGTTGTCGGTGCCGTCCGGCACGAAGGACGCAGGTGGTGGAACGTGCGGATTCAGGTGTCCGCTTTCGGGTTGCCGGTCCCTGGGCAGAGATGCGGAGGAGCTCGGCTGTGGAGCGGGTGGGGAAGCCGCTGCCTGACTCGGGGGCGGTGTGCTCTGCCGGTCCGTACCGGTGTTCTGCGGGGCGGAGTGTTCTGAGGTCGGGGGTGCCTGGTCGGGGTGGTCCTTCTGGTCGGTGTCGGTGGTGTCGGTCTGGGGCGCTGGGGCCGGTCGTACTTGTGTCCTGCCGGTGAGGGCCGGTGGTTCCGCTGATGCCTCGACAGGCGGCTGCGTCGGGTCGGAGGCGGGGTTGTCCGCTGCGTTCGCGGAGTCGGCGGGCTCGCCCGTGGTGTTGCCGGGCGCGGAGGGGGCGGGGGCCGGTTCGTGCTGGTTCGTGCGTCCGCTCGCGGGGCGTCGGTCCCGGGAGGAAGGCGTGGGCGGGTCCGGCCTCGGGCCGGGTACGGGTGCGGGCCGGTCAGGGCTGGAGTGGCCTTGGCCGGTGTCGGGGTTGGTGTCGGTGGAGTAGGTCTCCCAGGAGTCGGTGTCGCTGTGGGGGCGGTCGGGGTCCTTCCGGGGGAGGGGGGCCTCCTCGGGCCGGGGGGTGTTTTCCTCGGAGTGGTCTTTCTTGTCGGCAGGGTCGTTTTTCGAGGGGTCGGTCTCGGCCGTGGGGATGGGGTGTTCTTGTGTGTTGGCGGTGTGCGCCGGTGTTTCTGCTGATGTTTTGAGGGGCGGCTGTGCCGGCTCGGGGGCAGGGGTGTCCTTGCCGGCCACCGGGTCGGCAGGTTCGTCCGTGGTGTCGCCGGGGGTGGTGGGCACGGAAGGGTCGGGAGCCGGACCCTGCGGGCCCGTGCGCCGGTTTGCGGGCTGCCCGCTTCCGGTGTGCCGGTCCTGGTGCGGGGGCGCAGGTTGCTCGGTTCTTGCGGTGGGGGCGGCGGGTACCGGCTGCGCCGAGGAAGGTACGCCCTCCTCGCCTGTGTCCGTGCCCTGCGAACCGGAGCGCTCCGCGGGGGATCCCGCGTCGGCTGCCTTCTCCGGCTCGGGGCCGGAGGCGGAGCCGTCGGTGATGTCGGCGGGATCGGTGTGCGCGAGGGCTGCCTCGTAGGCCTCTGCGAGGACGAGGTACTCGTCGAACCCGTCGTCGCCGGTGGTGGGCCGATGGTCAGGAGGAACGTCGCTGTCGCGTTCGCGATGGCTGCTGGAGGGGTCGCTCTCCTGCCGGCCGATCGCAGCCGGGGAGGTGTCCTCCTGCCGACCGGTGTTGGTGGGTGCGGAGGGTTGACCTGCCTCTTTGGGGGACGCGTGGGTCGCAGATGAGGCAGAGGTGTCTTGTGCTGCGCTCTGTGTTGGGGGTTGGGCAGCTGTGGTGAACTCTCCCCGGGCGGTGTCGTTGCTGGTCGCCACCGATGGTGCGGAGCGGGGGATGGTCGTCGGGGGCTGGGAGGGCCGGTTGCCGTCCCGCCCGCTGTTCGGCTGTTCGGCGGCGGGAGGCGGGGTGCCGCCGACGCCGGAGGAAGACGGAGTGGCGGGGGCTTGCGGGGGCCCGAACGGCGCCGGTGCTGCCTCGGCGGCCTGCTCCGTGCCGCCTTGGGCGGTGGCGGGGTCTGTCTCTTCCGGTGCAGGGTGGGGGCCGGTGACGGAGAGCTCGTTGAGCATGAAGACGGTGAGGTTGCCCTGGTAGCCGGGGAAGGGGATGTCGGAGAAGGGGGAATCCTCCTTGGGGGACAGCAGCGGGACCCAGGGCGTTCCCGGTTTTTCGTCGAGCAGGCCCAGGGGGTCGAACGGGCTGCGGTCGGGGTAGGCGCCCAGGGCCGGGGGGTCGCCTTCGCCGGTGCGGAAGTCGGGCATGTCCCCGAGCGGCCAGTCGTGGTCGTCGGAGGACTCCTCCCGCGAAGTGCTCGTGCTGTCCTCCGCGACCTGTTCCGGCCGGTCGGTGTTCTCGCGTGGGCTCTCCGTCCCCGGGCCGTCGGAGGCTTCCCGGGGAGGAGCGGTGTTCTGTCCGTCCCCGGTCCCGCGTGGACCACTGCCAGGGGCGGCGCCGCCGCTTTCGGACGGCTCGTTGTTTCCGGGCCTGGGTCTGTCGGTGTCCGAGGTGCCGTGGTCGGGGTGGGAGCTGCTCCTGCTGCCGGGGTCTCTGTCGTCCGGATCGTTGCGGTCGTCGAGGGAGGGCCGGTTGTCGGGGCCGGTGGTGTTGGTGGTCGGGGGGTCTTCTCCGCCGCTGTCGGTCTGGGTTGGGGGTGGGGGTGTGAGGGGATCGGGCAGGGTGGGTGGGGTTGTGAGGGCGTTGATGCCGGCCAGGGCGCTGTCGGTGGTGACTTGTTGGGTGCCTGCTTGGCTGGCGCCGGCGGTGGCCGACCAGACGGAGGCTTTCCAGCCCTCGCCCTGGGCGGCGTTGCCCAGGCCTTCGCCGAGGTAGCCCTCCAGGGCTCCGCTTCCGGCGCCCAGGCCCAGGTGTTGGAGGTAGGTGGTGGCCTTGCCGTTGTGTTGGTGCAGGGCTTGTTGGAGGTGGGCGGGGCTGTCGGCGAGGTGGTCGCGCAGGTGCGGGGGCAGCTGGTTGCCGAGGGTGTTCTTGAGCTGTCCGTGCAGGTCGGGGGTGTTCCAGTGGCGGATGAGGGTGTCGGCGTAGTCGCGGCCCAGGTCGCGGGCGCCGGTGGTGCCCAGGTGGTCGGCGAAGTGGCGTGTGAACAGGTCGGAGAGATCGTCGCGCAGTTGGGTGGCGTTGGCGGCGTTGTCCCAGGGGACGCGGCCGGGGGTTCCGCCGCTGAAGGAGGCCAGGAACTCGTTGCCGTGGCGTCCGAACAGGTCGGCCAGATCCCCGTTGAGAGGGGAGAGGGGGTCGGTGCCGGGTCCTGCATCGGACCCGGCGTCCCTGGGGGCGGGCGCTGAGTCGGGGACCGGGTCGGGCGCGGGATCGGTGTTTCTGGGCGCCGGCAGCGGATCGGGGCCGGTGGTTTTGGGGGCGGGTACGGGGTCGGGGAGCGTGCGTAGGTTGTCGAGGTGGTCGTTGAAGACCTTGCTGATCCGGTTGCTCAGGAACAGGTCGATGCCGCCGGCCAGGCCTGCGGAGACCAGTCCTTCGAAGACGGCGCCGGTGTGGGCGCCCTTGGTGAGTTTGTTGTCCCAGGTGTCGCGGGTGCCGTTGTCGATCTGCAGGCGTTGGATGATGCTGTCGAGGCTGGCGAAGATCTGGCTGAGGATCTGGTGGCTGGGGACGGTGAGCAGGAACCAGGCCAGGATGCGTCGGATGGCCAGGCTGCGGATGGCTTTGAAGACGGGGATGAGTTTGAGGCTGGCGCCGAAGGTGAATTTGGCGGTGGCGATGGCCCAGGCGATCTCCAGGGCGAGTTGGACGAACTGGCCGATGACCATCATGGCCATGTATTCGGCGTTGGCGGCGCCTTTGCGTAGTTCGGTGGTCAGGGTGCGTGAGGTGTGGGCGGCGGAGCCGATGTAGTCGTTGTCGCCTTTGGTGAACTGGTCGAGGGAGCGGTCGTAGAAGTCAGCGGTGCGTCCGTCGAAGTTGGTGCGTACGCGGCGGCGTACGGTTTCGACCAGGGGGACCAGGACGGTGAGGAGGCGGTCTTCGAGGGTCCGGTAGATTTCGGCGGCGGCGCGCATGGCGTGGGGGTTGGCGGTGGGGACCTCGATGCCGGTGAGCACCTTGATGGCGGTGCGTGCGGACTCGGGCATGTTGGGGTCCAAGGGCATGGGGGCGCCTTCCCGGTCACAGCTGCGAGCGCAACAGAAGGTAACATCGCAACGCCCTCATGTGGAAGTGGTTGTTGTCTTCCCCTTGTTTGAGTTGTCATCTGTGGTTCTACTTCTGTTTGGTGGCGTCCTGTCGCCGGCACGCCCTGAGCTCTGAGGAAATCGGCGCGGGCGGTCGGCCCCGGTCCTCCCCGAGAGGCCACGAAGCCGCTGGTGGACACCCGTGCCTCCGCCCGCTCTCCTCCCGCCCCGGCGATCGTTCGGAGAGCGTTGTCCGCACTTCCCCCACCTCTTCTTGGATCCTTCATGCCCCTGTGCCAAAATCCGACTTCCGCGGACCAGATCTTCGGGCTGCCGGAGAACGGCTTCTGGACATCGATGCAGGGGAGGCTCAGGTGGTTGTTCCTGTGATGGGAGCCATCGGTGCGGCAGGGGAGACCGCCGGGAAGGGAACCGGGGTGATGCCGCAGGCGGACCGCGCCGCCGAGGCGCGGGAGCGCATCGCCCGGGCCGCCCTGGACGAACTGCCAGGCCCGGGGGGAGTGGTCCTGCTGGAGGCGGGCCCGATTTCGGAGCAGGTCGCCGCGCTGCTGCCCCCCGGCTCCGGCCTGACCGTGGTGACCAACTCCGTCCCCGTCGCGCTGCTGCTGTCCCACTGCGAGGGACTGAGCGTGCACCTGCTGGGCGGTTGTGTGCGCAAGGGCTCCGGGGCCACCCTGGTCGGACCCCAGGTGCTGGAGCAGATACATGTGGACGTCGCCTTCGTGGCGGCCGACGGTGTCTCGCCCGAACGCGGCCTGACCTGTGCTGACCCGAGCGAGGTCGTGTCCAGGCAGGCGGTCGTGAGGGCCTCGGACAAGGTCGTGCTGCTGACGGAGCACACCAGGATCGGCCGCGACCGGCTGTCCCGGTTCGCACGCTTCGCGGAGGTCGACCACCTCGTCACCGACGCCGGCCTGGACCCTCGCGAGATCCGCCGCCTGTGCGGCCGCGGGCCCCGCGTCACCGTGGTCTGACGCGACCCCTCCCGCCCCTTTTCGAGGGCGCATCCGGACGCCGCTCCGGGTGCGCCCTCGCCGTGCTGCGGGAAACTGCTTCCCCCCTTCAGGAGAAGGTTCGGTAACAGAGGGCTTCTGTGACCTTCGGGGGTTGTTGACGCATGCGGTCCTTCTATAAGCTCACCCAAAGCCAAGCCGAAACACAATCAAAGCCACACTGAGAGGGCATGTCAGTGCGGAGACCCCTCACCGCGGTCCTCGGTGCCGCGGCACTGGCCCTGCTGGCGGGGTGCGCGGACCCGCAGACCGGCCCTTCCGAACCGGTCGCGGCGACACCGCCGGCACATCCCTCCTCCGGAGAGGAGGAGGCGGTGCTCGCCGCCTACACCGGCATGTGGGAGGCCGTCGCGGACGCCTCGCACGAAGGCGCGGACGAGAGCGCCGAACTGGAGGAACACGCCGTCGGTGCGGCCCTCGCCCTCATGACCGACGCCTTGCAGGGCGCCCGGGCCGAGGGCGCGCAGGTCACCGGCGAACCCGTCCTCGACCCATCCGCGCGCATCGAGGACGCCGACCGCGCCGAGGTCACCGACTGCCTCGACGACTCCGACTGGAACCTCGGTGCGGGGGCCTCCTCGCAAGGGGGTCCGCGCCGCGTCGACGCCGCGCTCATCCACGACGGACTCGCCTGGCGCGTGTCCGACCTGCGCATCTGGGAGACAGGAACATGCTGAGGCCCACACCCCCCGCTGCCGCCGCCGCGGCACTGCTGGCCCTGGCGGCGGCGGGCGCCGCCGCCCCCGCGCACGCCGACCCCGGCTCCTTCCTCGGCCGGGTCGAGTGCGGAAGCTCGGGCGGCAGGGGCTGCACCGTCCGGCTGGACTGGTGGAGCAGCCACGGCGGAAGCGCCGGCTCGGGCCCCACCCAGGGCGGTACCGGCACCCAGACCGGTTCCGGAGGGGACACCGCCGCCCCCGCCGGGGACGGCATCGACTACAGCGGCATCGACTGGGAGACCGCGGTCGACTGGTCCCAGGTCCCCTGGCACGAGATCGACTGGGAGTCGATCGACTACGGCGACGGAGAGGACGAGGAGGGGGAGGAGGGCCGCGACCCCGTCGACCCCGTCACCCTCATCCAGGAGTCCATGGCCTCCTTCGAGCTGCCCCCGCCCGAGATCGAGACCTCCCCCGGCCCCGACTCCCTCGTCCTGGTCAA
Organism: Nocardiopsis algeriensis; assembly: GCF_014203695.1. GTDB lineage: Bacteria > Actinomycetota > Actinomycetes > Streptosporangiales > Streptosporangiaceae > Nocardiopsis > Nocardiopsis algeriensis. Next base: position 226,634 of record NZ_JACHJO010000003.1, read on the forward strand.
CACGCCCGTCTGGCTGTGGGTCGACTCCCGGACATGGGCGCCCGAGAGCGCCTCCGCCGAGGTCCCCGGCTGGTCCCTCGAGGTCACCGCCACCCCCGTCACCACCACCTGGACCCTGGGCGACGGCACCCGCATCGAGTGCGACGGCCCGGGCACCCCCTACGACCCCGCCGTGCACGCCCCCGACACGGCCTCCCCCGACTGCGGCCACGTCTACACCCGCTCCTCCGCAGGCAGTGCCGGCGGTACCTACACCGTCACCGTCGAGGTCGCCTGGGACACGGCCTGGGAGTTCTCCGACGGTGCCTCGGGCGAACTCAACCAGGTCAGCACGGTCACGCAGGTCGAACTCGAGGTGGCCGAATCCCAGGGCCTCGTCACCGGCGCAGGCCCCCGACAGCAGTGAGAGAGACACACGTGGTGGACACGAAGACGGCACCCGCGCCCCCCGCGCCCCCGAAGGCGCAGGGCACACCGCCCGTGCGGCTCCTGGGCAGCGGCCCCCGGCGCCGGCGCTGGCTGGTGCTGGCCCTGACCCTGACGGTCACCGGCGCCCTGGGAGGGGTCCTGGCCCTGGAGCAGCTCGACACCCGCCGCGGCGTCCTCGTCGCCGTCACCGACCTGCCCGCCGGGCACGTGGTGGCGGCCGACGACCTGAGGATCGAGAGGATCGGCGCCTTCGAAGGGGTCTCCCTCATCGGCGCCGAGCACCTGGAGGAGACGGTCGGACGCACCCTCACCGTCCCCGTCACCGAGGGCGGAATCCTGCCCGAGGCGGCCCTGGGCGCCGAGGCCGCCTTCCCCGAGAGTGACCGCGCCGTGGTCGGCGCCGCACTGCGCCCCGGCCGCTTCCCCGCCTCCCTGAGTGCGGGCGCCGCGGTGTCCGTGGTGGTCACCGCCGAGGAGACGGAGGGGGTGGAGGCCTACCGGGCGCTCGTGCAGAGCATCGACACCGCCTCCTCCACCGACGGCTCGGCCACGCTCGAACTCGTCGTGGCCTCCACCGACGCCGCCCGCATCGCCTCGGCCGCCGCGGCCGAACAGGTCAGCCTGGTCCAGGTCAACCCCCGCGGAGGTGCCTGATGCCCCGCACCGTGGCGCTCTTCTCCCTGGGCGGTGCCCCCGGCGCCACCACCGCCGCCCTGGCCCTGGCCGCGGTCTGGCCCGGCGAGGCGGTCCTGGTCGAGGCCGACGCCTCGGGCGGGGACGTCGCCACCTGGCAGCGCCTGCAACCCGCACCCGGGCTGACCGGCCTGGCCGCGGCCGCCCGCCACGACACCGCCTCCGGCACGGCCCCGGCCGACCACACCCAGGCCCTCCCCGGAGGACTGGCCGTGTGCCCGGCCCCCGTCACCGCCGAACGCGCCGGCGGAGCCGTGCGCCTGCTCTCCCAGAACCCCTCCGTGCTCCTTCCCGGGACCGGCCCCGCGACCGTCCTGGACCTGGGCCGCCTGGCCCCCGGCTCGCCGGCTGCCGCCCTGGCCGCCCGCGCCGACGCGGCCCTTCTGCTCGTCGCCGACGACGTCGCTCAGCTGCGCCGGGCCAAGGAGGCCTCCGCAACCCTCGCCGAGACCCTGCCGGGCCTGCGGACCGTCGTCACCGGAGGAAAGGGCGGCACCAAGGAGATCACCGAGGCGCTGGGCCCCGGCGTGTGGGGCCGCCTGCCCGCCGACCCGCGCGCCGCGGCGTTCCTGCGTGGTGAGGCCGACCTGCGCCGACCGCACCGGCGCCCCCTGTTCCGGGCCGCGTCCCGCCTCGCCGCGGACCTCGCCGCGACCGGGACCAGGACCGAGCCCCAGCTGACGGGAGCCCCGGCGTGAACAGCGAACCCTTCGACCTCACCGACAACCTCTTCCTGGACACCGACCGCGCCCGGACCCGGGCGGAACAGGTGGCTCGGACCGCCGCGGAGGCCACCCGCAGACTGAGCGAGGAGACCCGCGGCGGCCCCGAGGAGACCGCCGAGCAGTACCGGGCCCGCGCCGAGCGCGTCATCGCGCAGATCCTCGACGAGGCCGCGACCCGGGCGCTGTCCGAGGGGCGCGCGGTCCTCGACCCGGCCACCGAGGCCGCCGTCTCCTCGGGCGCCCTGGCCAGGGTGTGCGGCCTGGGCCCCCTCCAGCCGCTCCTGGACGACTCCGACATCGAGAACATCAACATCAACGGCGTGGACGTGTGGGTGCGCCGGGCCGACGGCACCCGCGAACAGCACGCCGCCCTCTTCGACGACCCCGACGACGTCGTCGCCCTGGTGCGGCGGCTGGCCGCCGAGTCCCCCTCGGGGGAGCGGCGCTTCGACCCGGGCGCCCCCATCCTCGACATGCAGCTGCCCGGCGGCGAACGCCTCAACGCGGTCATGGAGGTCTCCCGGCAGCCCGCCGTCTCCATCCGCCGCCACCGGCACAGCCGCACCAGCCTCGAACGCCTCCGCGACCTGGGCACCGTCGACCCCGCCCTGACCGCCCTGCTGCGGGCCGCCGTCCGCGCCCGCCGCAACATGGTCGTCACCGGGGGGACCGGAGCCGGCAAGACCACCCTCCTGCGGGCGCTGGCGGCCGAGATCCCGCCCGAGGAGCGGATCGTCACCATCGAGGACGTCTTCGAGCTCGGCCTGGACCGCGACCGCGCCGCCCACCCCGACTGCGTCGCCCTCCAGGCCCGCCCGGCCAACGTCGAGGGCGTCGGCGAGATCACCATCGCCGACCTCGTGCGCACCGCCCTGCGCATGTCGCCCGACCGCGTCATCGTCGGGGAGACCCGCGGCTCCGAGACCGTCCCGCTGCTCAACGCCATGAGCCAGGGCAACGACGGCAGCCTCACCACCCTGCACGCGGCCGACTCCGCGGGCGCCTTCACCAAACTGGGCGCCTACGCCGCCCAGTCCGCCGAACGCCTGCCCCTGGAGGCCACCGCGTCCCTGGTAGCCGCCGCCGTGCACCTGGTCGTGCACGTGTCCGCCCTGCCCACCGGCGGGCGGAAGGTCACCAGCGTGCGCGAGGTCGTGGGCTCCGAGGGCCAGAACGTGATCTCCAACGAGATCTACCGCAGCGGCCGCGACGGCGCGCTCCCGGCGGCGCCGCCCAGCCCCGACACCCTCGACGCCCTCGCCGAGGCCGGCTTCGACCCCGCCGTGCTGCACACCGACCCGGTGGGGTGGGCTCCGTGACCCCGCTGATCCTCGTCGCCGCCTTCGGTGCCCTCACCGGAGCCGGCCTGTGGCTGACCCTGGTGTCGCTGGCCGCCCTCGCCCGGCCCCGGCGGCCGCGGCGCGCCGCGGCCCTGCCCGGGCAGTGGCAGCTGCTGAAGCTCGCCGGATGCGCGGCCGCCGGCGGCGCGGTCTGGCTCCTCACCGGCTGGCCGGTGGCCGGGGCGCTCATCGCCGCCGGCTGCTGGTGGGGCCCCTCCCTGCTGGGCCCCGACCACCGCCACCGCGACCAGGTGGCCGGGGTGGAGGCCGTCGCGGCCTGGACGGAGATGCTGCGCGACCTCATGGCCGGCGCCTCCGGCCTGCACCAGGCCATCGCCGCCACCGTGCCCATCGCCCCCGAACCCGTCCGCGAACCCGTCACCCGCCTCGCCGAGCGGCTGCGCTCGGGCCGCCCCGTCCAGGACTCCCTGCGGGCCTTCGCCGACGAGGTCGACAACCCCACCGCCGACCTGGTGGCCTCCGCCCTCACCAGCGCCGCCACCCGGCACGCCACCGACCTCGGCGTCCTGCTGGGCACCCTCGCCGAGGCGGCCCGCGACCAGGCGGCGATGCTCGTGCGGGTGGCGGCGAGCCGCGCGCGCGTACGCACCTCCACGCGGATCATCGTCGCCGCGACCCTGGGCATGGCCGTGCTCATGCTGCTGTTCAGCCCCGACTACCTGGCCCCCTTCGACGGCCTCCTGGGACAGCTGGTGATGGCGGCCATCGGCGCGCTGTGGGCCACCGCCCTGGTCTGGCTGACCCGCATGTCCCGCTTCGACCTGGGACCGCGGGTGCTCGCCCCCGGGCCCTCCCCGACACCGGAGGCAGCGCGATGAGCCCCCTCCTGGCAGCAGCCGCCGCCGGAGCCGCGGCCGGACTGGGCCTGTGGCTGGTGCTGGCCGTGCGCTGGGCCCGGCCCACCCTCGCCGAACGCCTCGCCGACCCGCCGCCCCCGCGCCCCGCGCCCGTCGCCGGCGAGGACGCCGGAACCCTGGCCCGCCTCGGCACGCTCGGAATTCCGCTGCTGGCGGGCCTGGGCCTGCCCGGCCCCCGCACCCGCCGCAACCTGCGGGTGTGCGAGCGCGAAGCCGGCGGTTACCTCGCCGAGAAGTTCACCGGGCTCCTGCTCGGCCTGCTCCTGCCCCCGCTCCTGGGCGGACTGCTCGCCCTGTCCGGGGTCGCCCTCGGCACCGCCTACGGCACGGCCGCCTGGGTGCTCTTCGCCCTGGTCGCCTGGTTCGCCCCCGACCTGTCGCTGCGTGACGAGGCGGACAGGCGCCGCAAGCAGATGCGGCACACCCTGGCCGGGTTCGCCGACCTGGTCGTGGTGTCGCTGGCCGGCGGGGCGGGCGTCAACGGCGCCCTCTCCGACGCCGCCGCGGCCGGTGGCGGATGGGCCATGTCCCGCATCCGGGAGAGCCTGCGCGAGGCCGCCCTTCTGCGCCGCCCGCCCTGGACCGCGCTGCGCGAACTCGGCGAGCGCTTCGACACCCCCGAGTTCTCCGAGCTGTCGGCGAGCCTGCAACTGGCCGGCGCCGACGGTGCGCGCATCCGCGGCTCCCTGGCGGCCAAGGCCAAGACCCTGCGCACCCAGTTCCTGTCCGAGATCGACGCCGAGGCCCAGTCCGCCACCGAGCGGATGAGCCTGCCGGTCGTCCTGCTCTTCGCCGGCTTCCTCGTCCTCCTCGGCTACCCCGCCATGAGCCACATCCTGTTCGCCTGAAAACCCCCGAACCACCCCGGAGCTTTCCATGAGACGACTCATCGCCCTCGCCAACAACCGGCTGATCGCCCTCCAGGCCACCGCTGTCCACCTCCGCCACCGGCTGACCGGCAAGGACGACGACGGCTACTCCACCGAGACGGTCATCATCATCGCCGTGCTGGTCGTCCTGGCCGGCGCGGTGGCCGCCGCCGTCAAGACGCTCGTGGACGCCAAGATCGCCGAGATCGGCGGAGTCTGACCGGTGCGCCCTCCCCGCGAGGACCGGGGCAGCGCGGAGCTGGCCGTGGCCACGCCACTCCTGCTGCTCCTCGTCCTGTTCGTCATCCAGGCCGCCCTGTGGATGCACGGCGACCACGTCGCCGCCGACATCGCGCGCAGGACGGCCGAGCAGTCGCGCACCGCGGACGGCGGCACCTCCGCCTCCGAGGCGCTCGGCGGCTCGCTCCTGACCGACCTCGACGTCTCCGTCGAGCGCGGCGCGGAGGAGGTGCACGTCGTCGTGCGGGCACAGGTACCGAGCCTCCTGCCCGGGATCACCTGGCCCGTACGGCACGACTCCTCCGCCCCGGTGGAGCGGTTCGTCCCCGAGGAGGGAACCCCGTGACCGACAGGGACCGAGGCTCGGCGTCCGTGGAGCTCGCGGTACTCACCCCCGCCCTCCTGGCCTTCGCCCTGCTCATGGTGCTGGCCGGGCGGGTGGTGGACGCGAGCACCACCGCCGACGAGGCGGCCCACTCCGCCGCGCGCGCCGCCTCCCTCCAGCGCACCGTGCCCGCCGCGGAGGCGGCGGCGCGGAGCGTGGCCACCCAGACCCTGGCCGGCCACGGCCTGGGCTGCGGCAGCCACACCGTGACGCTGGACTCCGGCGGGCTGCTCCCCGGAGGAGCGGTGACCGCCGTGGTCCGCTGCCACGTCAGCCTGGCCGACCTGACCGGCCTCGGCGTCCCCGGGACCCACACGGTCACCGGCGAGTCGACGGTCGTCGTGGACACCTTCCGGGGGCAGCCGTGAGAGACGACCGAGGCCAGACCACGGCGTTCGTCGCCGTCCTGCTGTCGGCCTTCCTGCTGTGCCTGGGCCTGGTGTTCGACGGCGGGGGCATGCTCCGCAGCCGCAACGAGGCCGCGGTGCTCGCCCAGGAGGCGGCCCGGGCCGGCGCCCAGCAGATCGACTGGGCCGCCTACCGCGCGGGAGGCGACGCGGTGGGCCTCGACCCCGCCGCCGCGGCCTCGGCGGCGCAGTCCTTCCTGGCCGCCTCCGGCGCCACCGGAACGGTCTCGGTCAGCGGCGACACGGTGACCGTGACCTGCTCGGTGTCCTACTCCTACGTCCTGCTGCCGATGGGCTCGACCACCGTCGGCGCCACGGCCACGGCACGTCCCCACACCCAGCCCACCTCTAGCTCCCTGTGAGGCGGACATGTCCCATGTCGGAAAGCTGAGCGCGGCCCTGATCACCGCGGCGGTCCTGGCCGGTGTCCCCTACCTCCTGCTGTGGCACCTGCCCTGGCCCGAACTGCCGCAGTCGTGGGACGTGGCCGCGGCCCACCTGCGCGGCCTGCGGCTGCCGCCGGGGGTGCCGGCCGCCCTGCTGATCGTCGCCCTGTGGACCCTGTGGGGCCTGTACACCGCGGGCCTGGCCGTCGAGGTCGCCGCCCGCCTGCGCGGCGCGCCCCGCAGGCTGCGCCCCCTCGGCCCCCTCCAGGCCGTCGCGGCCGCCGCCGTCGGCACCGCGGCCCTCACCCCGGCCGGCGCGTTCGCCGACACGGTCGCCGACGGCCAGGAGGAGCAGGAGGAACGGGCCGGGGACGAGAACGGCGGGAACGGCGAGGAGGGCGTGCCGCCGGCCTTCGGCGAGGCGGCCCGGCCCACCGAACGCGTGCGCACCGTCGCGGGGTTCGCCGTCGGATCCGCCGAACTCACCGAGCAGATGCGCCAGGACCTCGCCCCGGTCGCGGAGATGATCGCCTCCTACGGAGACCCGGGGACCCCCGTCCGGATCACCGGGCACACCGACCCCAGCGGCAGCGCCACCGCCAACATGGACCTGTCCGAGCGCCGGGCGCAGGCGGTCGCCGACCACCTCGCCGACACCCTGGGCGAGGACGCCCCCGACTTCGAGGCGCGCGGCGCCGGATCGGGGGAACCCCGCGACGGAGGCGCCGCCGCCCAGCGCCGGGCCGAGGTGTCCTACACCGTCGTCCCGCAGCAACCGCCGCCGGCGGTGGTCCACACCCGGGAGGCCGCGGCGGTCGAGGAGATCGCCTCCGAGGCTCCGGCGGACGACGGCGACCGCCGGGTCGTCGTCCTGGAGATCCCCGACGGCACGGTCACCGGCGCACTGGCGTTCGCCGGCCTGGCCGGCGGCTACGTCCTCGGCAGACGCGGGGTCCGCGTGCCCCGGATCAGCCTGAGCCTGCCCCGCGTGCGGTCGCTCCCCAGGTCCCGGCCCCGGCGCCTGGCCCTGCCCGCCCCGCCGCCCCGCCCCGTCCCCGAGGACGAGATCGACGAGCGGGTCACCGTCGAACTGGACCACGTCCCCGGGCTCGGCGTCACCGGGGAAGGCGCCTTCGGCGCCGTCCGGCGCCTGGTCGCCAACGCGCTCGACCCCCTCGACGGCAGCGCCGTGCGCGTGCTGATCACCGAGGCCGACACGGTCCGCCTGCTGGGGGAGAAGACCCGCGACCTGCTGCGCGCCCACCCGTGCGAGCCCGTTCGCATGGTCGACACCATGGAGGAGGCACTGGAGGTCCTCCAGCGCGAACTCCACGGGGACACCGGGGAGCGCCCGCCGCTGGCCCTGGTCGCCTCCGCACCCGGACCCGAATACGAGACGGCGCTGTCGGGACTGCTGCTGCACGGCCAGCGCAACGGCATCACCGCGGTGATCCTGGGCCGCTGGCCCCTGGGCGGCAGCCTCGTCATCGAGGCGGACGGCCTCATCACCCAGACCAGCCCGCCGCTCAACCCCCTCTTCCACTGCTCCTGGCCCGGATCCACCGCCGACCAGGTCGTGTCGGCCGTCCGCGCCTACCACCACTCCTCACCCGCCGGCCCCGACCAGCCCCGCGCCTCCGCGCCCGCACCGGCCGCCGAACCCGAGAACCCCTGGAAGTTCCTGGACGAGCCCCTCGCCCCGGCGGGGACGACCGGGACCGAGGATCTCTGGAGCTTCCTGGACGCCGAGTCCCCCGCGCCCGACCCGGCCCCGAAACCCGCCGCGGCCTCCGGCCCCGTACCGGCACCCGCTCCCGTGGAGGCCTTCCGACCCACGGAAGACCCCGGGGTCATGAAGACCCCTGAGCCGACGGAGGAGAGCAGAGCCGGAGGCTTCGGGGAGACACGAGGAGCCGGGGATCCCGCACGGCCCGGTGGGACGGAGAAGACCCCGGACCCCACCGGAACCTCCGGAGCCGCGGAAGCCCCCGAACCCGTGGCGGACCCCCGGCCCGCAGGTACCCCGGAGACAGGGAAGATCCCCGAGGCCGCGCAGACCCCCAGGACGGCGGGGACCTCCGGATCCTCCGGGGCCCCCGGGAGCGAGGGCGGTGCCGAGGCGACCGGACAGCGTGGAGAGCCCGCGCAGGGCCCCGGAACCGCACAGGCTCCTGGGGAAGCGGAGACATCCGTGCTCCGGAGCCTTCAGGAGGCCCTGGCCCCCTCACCGCGGCGGAAACCCGGAAAGGCCGGGCCGCGCGGCGGACCCGCCGAGGCACCCGGGGACGGCGGCCGGAGCCCGGCACCCCCGGCGGCCGGCACCGCGCCGACCGGGCCCCGGCAGGAACCCCAACCGGCCAGGCCCCGGCAGGAACCCGAACCGGCCCGGCCGCGACCTCGGACCGTGCCCGCCGAACCCCGGATCGCCTCCCGCACGGAGCGTCTGGAGCGCCTGGAGCGGCTCGGCAGGGCGCAGCCCTCCGCCGGACAGGGCGCCGCCGCCGCGCCTGCCGCCGAGCCCGCCGCCGACCCCCAGCCCGCGCGCCCGCTGCCCCGCAAGCCCAAGAAGGCCGGCCGCGGCAGGAGCTGGCGCCCCAAGTAGGGCGCCCCGAGCAGAAGGCCGGGGCCCACCCCGCACGGGTGTCAGGGAGCGTACAGCCAGTCGGTGTACTTGTAGTCGGACCTGTCCCGGGTCCGGAACAGCTCGTTGCGCATCACGCGGGCGACCCCGTCCACGTGCCAGATGTCGCCCCACATGCGGGCGGTGGTCTGGACGCGGGCGGTCCGGGGGATCCGCCGTTCGGCGAAGGACGCCAGGGCCTTGGCCCACTCCTGCCCGGTGGAGAGCTCGGCCAAGGTGTGGGCGTCCTCCAGCGCCTGGCACGCACCCTGCGCCAGGTACTGCAGCATCGGGTGTGCGGCGTCGCCGGTCAGGACGGTGCGCCCCTTCACCCACTCCGAGGCCGGCTCCCGGTCGGCCATCGGCCACCAGCGGTCGCGCCACAGGTGCGCCAGGGCAGAGCGCACCGTGTCGCTGCAATCGCCGAAGGCCGCGTCCAGCTCGTCGGGGCCGCCCCACTCGGACTCGCCCCGGTCGAAGGCGGGGCTGCGGAAGACCGCCACCAGGTTCAGCATGTCGCCCTGGCGCAGCGCGTAGCGCACGAAGTGGCAGCCCGGACCGACCCAGGCCACGACGTCGTCGGGCACCGGGTCGCCCTCGGCCAACGGCACCGTGCCCCGGTAGGCCACGTAGCCGGAGCCCACCGGCTCGTCGTCCACGATCTGCCCCCGCAGGGTGGAGCGCAGCCCGTCGGCGGCCACGACCACGTCGCTCTCCAGGACGGTGCCGTCGGCCAGCTGCGTGTAGGCGGTGTCCTCGGTGTTCTCCACACCGGTCACCGTCCGCCCCGTCTCCAGCAGCACGCCGGCCTCGCGGCAGGCCTCCAGCAGGATCGAGTGCAGGTCGCTGCGGTGCAACACGACGTACGGAGCCCCGTAGCGCTCCTGGAACTCCTGCCCCAGGTCCAGCTCGGTGAGCACCTCGTCGGTGAGGGCGTCGCGGAAGACCAGGCGCCTGGGCTCCACACCGGCCGCGCGCACCTTGTCGAGCAGACCCCACTCCCGCAGGATCCGGGTGGCGTTCGGGCCGAGCTGCAACCCGGCACCGACCTCGCCGAAACTGTCGGCGCGCTCCAGGAGGCGGACGCTCCTGCCCTCCCGGGTGAGGGCGAGGGCGGTGCCCAGCCCTCCGATGCCGCCTCCGACGACGACGACCTCGTGCGAACTCCCGGGATCGGTGCGGTGGACCTCGGACATGGGGGCTCCTTTCGGACCGTGGCTGCTCACAGCCACCTCGGCAGGGAGGGGAGGGAGGTCCCCTCCCCGCCGGCGGGGGCGGGAGGGGCGGAACGGCCGGTCAGCCATCCGGTGAGGCCGGCGGCGTCGCCGCGGACGACCACCGGCTCCTGCCCGGCCCCGGGCACCGGGCGGCCGGGCCACCCTGCGGGCCGGTCGGCGGGGGCCAGCGCGATGTCGGCGCCCTCGCCCCGGCGCTCCCACATCGACAGCACGTCCAGGGCGAGCGCGTCCACCACGGCGGCGGGCACGTCGGAGAAGTCCGCACCGAGGTCCACGGCGTGGACCCACACCTCGCGGCACCGCATCCAGACGATCTCGGTGGCGGGGACGGTGCGCCCCTGTGCCGTGGCGACCTTTGCCTCCCACCGGTCGGCGGGCAGCGCTGCCAGGTCGGCGCGCAGCCGCTCGGCGGATTCGGCGACCAGCGCCCGCAGCTCCCCGGCGGGGAGGGCGGCGCCCTGTTCGATCTCGGCGGCCCGTGCCTCACCGCTGGAGTACATGGGCGTCTTCTCGCCGGTGCGCGCCCAGTGCGCCAGTCGGCTCAGCGCGCGGGCGTTGTACCCCACGTGCGCGGCCACATGGCGCAGGCTCCACCCGGGAAGGCCCGACGGTCCCGACAGGTCGTCGTCGGACAGGTCCGCGAGGGCCCGCAGGAGGAGGGCCGTGCCCTCCTCCATCCAGGCGATCCGCTCGTCGAGGGCCGTGACCTCAGCCATCGATCTGCTCCCGGCGGGCGGTGTTGACCAGTTCGCCGATGCCCTCGACGCGGGTCACGACCTCGGAGCCGTCGGCGAGGTAGCGCGGAGGCTTGCGGGCGTGGCCGACACCGCCGGTCGTGCCGGTGGCGATGACGTCACCCGGCCGGAGGGTCGCGATCGAGGAGACGTACCGCACCAGCTCGACCGGGCCGAAGACCAGGTCGGCGGTGTTGGAGCTCTGCACGGTGTCGCCGTCGACGACGCACTCGATGTCCAGTCCGCCCTCGCCCAGCTCGTCGAGGGTCACCAGGTCCGGGCCCATGGGGGTGGTGGCCTCGAAGGTCTTGCCCTGGAGCCACTGCACGGACCGGTACTGCCAGTCCCGGGCGGTCACGTCGTTGAGGACGGTGTACCCGGCGATGGCCGCGCGCGCCTGCTCCTCGTCGGCGTGGCGCACCGGAGCCCCGATGACGACCGCCAGCTCGGCCTCCCAGTCCATGGCCTCCGACGAGGCGGGCAGGACGATGTCGTCGGTGGGACCGATCAGGGCCTCGGCGAACTTGCCGAACAGGGTCGGGTACTCGGGCAGGTCGCGGCCCATCTCGGTGATGTGCGTACGGTAGTTGAGGCCGACGCACACGATCTTGCCCGGCCGCGGCACGACCGGCGCCCGGTCCAGGCCGGCCAGGTCGTGGCGGGGGCCGTCGGAGGCCGCCACGGTGCGCCAGTCGGGCATCGCCAGCAGCGCGCCGACGTCGGCCGCGGGCAGCTCGACCGCGGCATCGGCCTCGATCCGGGCGGCGGCGGTGGTGCCGTTCAGGCGCAGGGTCGCCAGTCTCACTCTGACTCCTTCTCGACGGACACGCGGTCCTGGTGCAGGGATTCGAAGACGGGGGTGTCGCTGAACCGGAACAGGTCCAGCCGGCTCTCGGCGCCCAGGCTCATGGGCACCCAGGAGGGCACCACGAACAGGTCGCCGCGGTCGACGGTGAACTCCTTGCCGCCGAGGCGGACCACGCCGCTGCCCTCGAAGACCTGGTAGACGGAGGAGCCGACCTCGCGCCGGGTCGCGGTGGCGGTACCCGGGCGCAGGCGGTGGAACTCGGCGCGGATCGTGGGCATCACGTCGCCGCCGGTGGTGGGGTTGGTGTAGCGCACGGCGGCGTGTCCGGGCTCGACGACACCGGGATGGCCCTCGTCCTCCAGCGCCAGCTGCTCGGTCAGGGCCCGGTCGGTGTACTCCCACCGGTAGGCGGCGATGGGCGAGTTGTGGCGGGCGCGCAGGTCGGAGACCGGACGCAGGCCCGGGTGCGCCCACAGGCGCTCCGAGCGGGAGGTCTCGGGGGTGCTGTGGTCGCTGACCTGGTCGGGACCGAACTCGAAGAACGCGCTGTCGGTGGCGTGCACGAACGGGATGTCGAGGCCGTCGATCCAGGCCATCGGCTTGTCGGTCGTGTTGTGGTGGCCGTGGAAGTGCCAGCCCGGGGTGAGCAGGAAGTCGCCGCGGCGCATGGCCACCGGGTCCCCGTCGACGACGGTCCACACGCCCTCGCCCTCGACCACGAAGCGGAAGGCGTTCTGGGAGTGGCGGTGCTCGGGGGCGACCTCGCGCGGGCCCAGGTACTGGATGGCGGCCCACAGGGTCGGGCTGACGTAGGGGCGCCCGGCCAGGCCCGGGTTGGCCAGGGCGATGGCCCGGCGCTCACCGCCCCGGCCCACGGGGACGAGGTCGCCGGCGCGCTCGGCCAGCGGCAGCAGGGTCTTCCAGCGCCACAGGTGCGGGTCGGCGTCGGACCGGGGGTGGGGCGGCATCAGGTCGCCGATCTCGGTCCACAGGGGGACGAGGTTCTCGGAGTCGAAGTCGGAGTAGAGGCGCTCGAGCGCGGCCTCCTCCTCAGGGGTGGGCTCCGGAGCGGCGGGGCCGGTGTTCATGGATGTGCTCCTCGGACTGTGTGCCGGCATACGCCGGGACGGGATGCACAGCACACTAGGAGCGGTGTTCTGGAGACTGCAATACAATTCTTCTGTGAAGAACAAGCCTGCCTATGCGCTGGAGTCCGTCGACAACGCGCTCCTGCTGCTGCACATGCTCCGCGACCAGGGCCAGGTCCGGGTGAGCGAGGCCGCGCGCGAACTCGGCCTGGCACGTTCGACCGTCCACCGGCTCCTGGCGATGCTCGTCTACCGGGACTTCGCCGTGCACGGAGAGGACCGCGTCTACCGGCCCGGACCCTCCCTGTCCTTCGCCTACGCCGGCGGAAGCTCCACCGGCGAACTGCGCCGCCTGCTCACCCCGCACATGGAGGAGCTGTGCGAGCGCACCGGCGAGACCGTCAACCTGCTGGTCCGCACCGGCACCCGGGTCCGCTTCCTGGCCAGCGCCGAATCCTCCCAGCTGCTCAAGGTCGGCGACCGGCGCGGCACGCTCCTGCCGGCCTGGCGGGCCTCGGGGGGCAAGGCCCTGCTGGCCGAGCTGGACGACGACCGGCTGGAGGAGCTCCTGCGGACCGACGGGCCCGTGCTGGAGGACGCCGAGTGGGCGCACGTGCGGCGCGACATCGCCTCGGTGCGCGCCCGCGGCCACGCGCTCAACATCGACGGGACCGAGGAAGGCGTCTCGGCGCTCGGCGCCTGCGTGCGCAACGGCGCCGGCGATGCCCTGTGCGCGCTGACCGTCGCCGTTCCCAGCGCCCGCTTCTCCGCCGAACGCCGCGAAGAGCTCCTGCGCGCGCTGAAGGAGTCCATCGCCCGGGCCGAGCACGACGTCGAGGGCTTCACCCTCTGACGGCGCGGCGGCCCCGACCCGTGCTCCACCGGATGCGCGGCGGAGAAACCATCACGCACAATCATGGCTCCCCTACGGAAAGGAGCCACCGGTGCGAGCCCTCCTCACCCTCGCCGCAGCGGCGCTGACGACGCTCTCCGCGGTCCTGGTGCCCGCGACCGCCCACGCCGAGACGCGCAACCCCGTCCTCTTCGTGCACGGCTACAGCGGGAGCGCGGACAACTGGGACCCGATGATCTCCGACTTCACCGACGACGGATGGGACCGCGACGAGCTGTACGCCATCAGCTACGACTACGACGCGTCCAACACGGAGACCGCCGAGGCGATCGCCCGGGAGGTCGACCGGATCCTGGCCGAGACCGGCAGCGAGAAGATCGACATGGTCACCCACTCCATGGGCGGGCTGTCCTCCCGCTGGTACCTCAAGTTCCTCGGCGGACACGAGAAGGTCGACAACTGGATCTCGCTCGCCGGACCCAACCAGGGCTCCACCGTGGAACTCCCGTGCGTGGGGACCTCGCCGTCGTGCCAGGAGGTGGTGGTGGGATCCGACTTCCTGGCCGCGCTCAACTCCGGCGACCCCACCCCGGGCGATGTCGCCTACACGACCTTCCGCTCCTACTGCGACTTCATCATCCGCCCCGTCTCCAGCGTCACCCTCCCGGGCGCCGACAACAACCTGGCCGGCTGCGTGGGGCACATCTCGTTCCTGCGGGACTCCGGCGTGTCCGAGGACGTGCGCGACACCCTGTCCTGAGCAAGGAAGCCGCGCCCCCGGCGGCCGCCGTCAGCCGGCTCTCGGAGGCGCGGCCTTCCGCTCCGGTTCCAGGAAGAAGGCACCCAGCACCGCGGCCAGCGCCGCGACGACCACCACCGAGTAGGCGGCCAGCAGCACCCCGACGCAGCGCGCGTAGGCGTCGTCCGGCGTGAGGGGCTCGCCGGCGATCGTCGCCAGGGCCGCCTGGTAGAGCGCCGTGCCGTAGCTGTCGTAGGAGCCGAGGAGGTAGAGCACCTGGCTGGAGGCCAGGACGACGATCACCGTCACCGCGCCCAGCCATGTCACCCGCCCCGACAGCAGCTGCCCGGCCGAGCGCGAGCCGCGCACCGCGGCCGAGACCACACCGCCGACCCGCGCGGTGTGCAGCAGGACCAGTGCCCGGGCGAAGCGCAGGAAGGGCAGCACCAGGAACAGCAGCTGCCACCAGTTGTGCAGCCAGAACACCTTCTGGTCGCGCGCCACGTAGGCGCGCAGGGCGAACTCGCCGGCGAACACCGCCCACAGGCCCCAGCCCAGCCAGGTGAAGACCGCGGTCAGCCCCGGGTCGGTGGCCAGCGCCTGGCCGAGGACGACCAGGACGAAGACCAGGCCGAGCACCCCCATCGGCCGGTCCAGCCGCTGGGCCAGCTGCTCGGCCCTCCACGGGTTCCGCCGCTGTGAAGAGGCTGAGGTGTCCATGCCCGGCCACTACCCCGCGGCAGGCTCCCGCACCGCGGTGGCCTGCACGGACGAGCCGACCGGAAGCGGGGGGTGTGCCTGCCGCTGGGGCGGTCCTCGGCCTGGGCACATGTGCCTTGAAGGTGGAGGTCGGTGCCCAGGGCCTTGGGGCCGACGTGGCCCATCCCCGCGTGCGCGAGGAGCAGTTTCGGTTCCTGGCCAAGCTCCAGCTCAACGAGGGTCCATCCCCGCGTGCGCGGGGAGCAGTCTTGCTGACCTGCGACTTTACCCCGCCAGGATGCCTGATTTTGCAAGTTTGCGAAAAACAGACACCGCCAGCCAAAAGGAATAAAGCACGGCAAGCCCCATAGAATTACCCGCCGATCCAGCCGCTGACCAGCCTAAAAGGTTCCACGCCCCCAGAATCTACTCCCCGCCGCAGGCTGCTTTTCTCTTGTCAGGCGGCGGCCACCACCCCGGCACCGCCTGCCACCTGCCTCTGAAAACCACCCCGAACAACAGATCCCTGGATGCGCGGCCACAGCGCCAACAGGAGGGCATCGATGTCACGGCCCTCCACCAGGCCGGTGGAGGTGATGGCCCAGAAAGACTGGGTGGCCTCACCGTAGTAGACGATCAAGTGCCGGTACTGGCGCTGAAGCGCGGCGGCCTGGGCGTGCTCACGGGCGTACTCGGCGCGGTGCCCGCCCAAGCGAGGCAGCTGCTGGGCGCGCCGGCGCCGACAGGAGGGGTGGCCGCACACCGGGCAGACGGGCCCAGGGAGGGGTCGGCGCCAGGGCAGCTGCGTAGGCTCGGGCCGGGGGTCGACAGCCGGGCGCGGAGCGGGGATAGGATTCTGCATCAGATCCTGACTTTCTACATGTCGCAGTGTGGTTTTTGGGATCTGGGGCCCGGAAGAGCGTTGCAGCGCTCTCCTGGGCCCGCTTCATGCCGTCGGCATGTGCCGAGAGGTGCCGGGGCGGTGGTTTCAGTGGTCAGTGAGGGTGTTCCAGCGGCTGTCGGTCAGGTCGTAGGCCAGGTGGAACCAGACGCTGCGGTACTGGGCGTTGCCGTTGTCGCCCCAGGCGGAGGCCAGGGCGTCCACCAGAGCCAGCCCCCGCCCGGACTCAGCGCCCAGGTCCAGACCGTCGGGGCTGGGGGCCAGGTGGGCATCGCGCTCACACAGTCCGCCCAGGTCACGGCAGGTCAGACGCAGACCTTCGCGGTTGCGCTCGACCTTCAGGACGTAGCTGCCGCCCGGCCGCCCTGAGAGGGAGTGCCGCAGGGCGTTCGTGGCCAGCTCCGAGCCCAGCAGGGTGAACAGGTAGCGGTAGTCGCTGCTCTGGTCGGCGGCGCAGGTGTCCAGGAACGCGCGCACCAGCGGCATGACCGCGGGGGTGCCGGCGAACTCGTAGTGGCGCATCCGGTAACCGGGCCGCTCGGGACGCCCGGAGAAGTAGTGGCGGTGCGCGGAGCGGATGAAGCACGAGAGCGGGACGGTGGCCTGGCCCAGCTCGGGCATCGGGGCACGGGTGGTCGAAGGCATGGCGGATGCACTCCTTGGCATGCATGAACAGGGGTTGAGCAGGCCCGTTGAAGGAGTCTCACGGTTGCCGTGATGCGCGAAACGGGCAAGGCGTAGCCTGACCAGCAGAGACTCTCGGTGATGCGCCGATCACTGGCTACACGTCAATCATCATCTAGAGATTCTCTGAGGTCAAGTAGTTCAGAGAATCTCCAAAGAGGTTTGGTAGGTTGGCCGCATGAGGCACACCTTCAGTCCGACTGTCAGGCGACGGCGCCTGGCGCGCATACTGCGTGATCTTCGGGAGGAGTCCGGTGACACACTGGACATAGCAGCCAAAAAGTCAGGTATCCCGCGTGCCACCTTGGGCAAGATGGAGACAGCTACTCTCAAGCGCATCCGGACTGCACACATTGATGCTTTGGCGGAGCTCTATGGGGTTGACCGATCAGCTTGGGAGGGTATGCACCAGCTCGCCAAGGATGCTTCCGAGTCGGGATGGTGGTCTAAGTACAAAGATGTCTTCAATGCGACCGGATTGCCGTCTTTTGAGGTTGAAGCTTCTTTCATACGAGTTTATGAGGCGCAGGTAGTTCCTGGCCTTCTTCAGATTCCTGCCTACACGAGAGCAGTGTTCTTGGGGGCAAATGCCTACTCCGAGGAGAGAATACAACGCCATATTAAGGCTCGCATGGAGCGTCAGAAAATTCTGGGAGTCCTGCACCCGCCGGAGTACGCAGCAATCATCGATGAGAGCGCTCTGCGGCGGCATGCCGGTGGAGCTACAGTCATGCAGGAGCAGTTCCAGCACCTCATCGAAATGGCTACAAGGCCGAACATCGCCATCCAGGTTCTCCCCTTCTCGGCAGGGATGCATGCTGCTAATCTCGGGAGTTTCCAGATCATGGAGTTTCCTGAGCCCAGGGACCCCACTATCGGTTACGCCGAGACTCCTACCTCCACTCTCTACGTGGAAAGCTCGGAAGATATACGGCGTTACGATGCTATGTGGCGTGAAGCAAGCAGTGCTGCGCTCACAGTTTCTCAGACCATAGATTTCCTCCAGGACCTACTCGAATCAATAGAGGATCGATCGTGAACAACTTTGTGTTCCGGAAGAGTAGTTACAGCGGCGCTGGTGAGAACTGCGTTGAGGTAGCCCACATCCCCGCCAGCTTCCGTAAGAGCAGCCACAGCGGTGCAAGTGAGAACTGCGTTGAGGTCGCCGACCTGCCCTGTGGTGCCGCCATCCGCGACTCCAAGCACCCCGATGCCGGGCACCTCCCCTTCCCGGCCGGCGAGTGGGCCGGCTTTCTCCACGCCGCCCTCAGGTAACCCTGCACGCGATCAGAGCCCGGCCGTGACCCTTGCATGGCCGGGTTCTGCTGTCAGCGCGCTCCGAAGCCACAGAGACGGACAGCCACAGGGACAGCTGCCTTCGTGGACAGCCTCACACGCGAGAACCCCGAGGCCCGTCCGCCCAACCATGTCTCGGCTGCACGCCACGACGGCGACAGGGCCACCCCTGTGGCCTTTGCCCCTTGGGCAGCGAGCGCGGCGACGGCGTTGCCCCTGCCGAACCCTCAGCTCCAGCGCGGAGGCCGACTCCCCAGCAGCTCCGGGTGGGAACAGACACGGGAGCGGTGTGGACCAGGAGCGATTGCAGACGTAGGCACGGCCGAAGGTTTCCGGTCAATCCCACCAGCTACCTTTCTTCCGGTGATCTTGTACCTGCGGTCACTTTGGTTGGTTGTCGGGACACCAACAAGGTGGGGCGAAGTTGACTCCAGGTACAAGATCACGAGGGAATAGTGTGTAGCTGGGAGAGGGATGGTGATTTTGTTGGTCGGGCCTAGGTTTCAGGTCTGCCTGCTGGTTGGTCCGGTTCGGCGACTTTCTTGCCTCGGCTGGAATTCAGTGCTTCCCTCTGGTCGGCGTCTTTTCTTCTCGTGATCTTGTATCTGGAGTCAACTTCACCCTGTCTTGCTGCCGTTTCGTAGTCGGACAAAGTGACCGTAGGTACAAGATCACGAGAAGAAAAGCCACTGAGATCACCTCAATAGCACCGCGAGAAAATACTTCAGGAATCATGGCAAAACAGGTTTGCAGGCAGAGTGTTTTTGGCAAAAATTACCAGAAATCGATCACCTGCCATTGAATGCAAGATGGCCTTTCTCCTCCAGAGAACACAAATTCTTTGACGGCTTGGCGAACGAGATCGATTGATATTTCTGAATTATCTGGGAACTCTGTTGGCTCCCCCTGGGCGTAGTAGACGACATTGGATCTACCTTCAGCGGATCCCCGAGGTGCAAAATTTCCATCAGCATCCATGAAAGAAACAATGCCCACCCGGGAATCCACGTTAACACCCACAAGCAGTTCGTGATCAGGATACCCGGAAGAAGGTATCAGATCTCGGTCCAAGGAGTGGACTTGAGCCAAGTTTTCAATCACGCGAAAATTTTCATATGAAGTTATTGGGTTCTCGAGCATCGAATCAATTAGTGCATCGACGTCCTTGGGGGAATAAATGAGATCCGGCCTGTCTCCATTTTTCCGCCGATGCCGAACTTCAGCGCGAGGCTTCACAATCAACGTCCTCCATAGGTCTGATTTCTCCATGCCCCATTGCCGTCTTGCCAACGCAGAGTGCTGGGGATCGCGCGTTCGCCGGGACTTCGGAGCTTGGTGTGTTCGGAGTTGGCGTCCTTCTTCCACTGCGGCTTGCCCGGGCCCTTCAACGGGCAGAACACCACGTCCGAGGCCCTTGGCCCAGGCCGAGCAGGCCCGCGGCTCTGATACGCTCGGCGATCTTCCACACCCGGGCGGCCCGGGTGTGGTGTACCAGCAATGAAAAAGTCTCCATCGATTGTTCGGGATCATGGTGCTTGGAAGAGATGGAGTCGGGAACATGGTAGCGAAAGTAGATCTTCTCCTGGAGACCTTTAAAAACATCAATGGTGCGCGAGCTGGTGCAGGCGTCTTTTTCAACAAAGATGATTGGGTTGGTAGACTGCCGTCAGATTTCCTTGATCTAGCCTCCAAAATGGGATCTGGTCTTGTCGCTGATGGAAGATTCTTGATTTTAGATGTTGAGGGGATTTTTGATCATCGCGAATACCATCAAATGACCTTGGGGCGTATTTATGGGAGAAAATTAATTCATTTTAAAAATGGCCGTCGGGTTTATCGGCCGGGTGATCTCCAAGACGTTGATTCGGTGAGCTTTTCTAACCTCACGTACTGGGGTGGTGACGATAATGGTGCAATGCTGTTCTGGGATGCTGTCGGCTCTCCGGGGGAATGGTCGATTGTGGCTACGGACTTCGGGGCCAGGTGGATCCGCTATCGCATGCATTCTCTAGATTATCTTTATGGACTCTTCTCCAGGAATATTGAATGTCCGATTTTTACTCAAGATTCGTGGCCGAAGTTTGATGGGGTAAAAATCGAACCGGCCAGTCGTTACGAGAAAAATCCTTGACCTGTGATATGCCTGGCGGCGGATCATCTGCCGGGCTCGTCAGGGATTTCCCTGGCAAAGATCGAGCCCGTGTACAGGAAGACGCCGAGGTCCTTGGTGGTGCCGTTCAGCCGGATCTTCATGTCCTCTGACGCGGCACGGGTCATCCCCCTGCTTTCGTAGAAGCCATAGGTGCAGAGCGAGTCCGTGTACAGGTAGAAGTCTTTCCTGCCGAGGTCGCGCAGGTGCTGGACGTAGTCCTGGTACAGGGCCTTTCCGACGCCGGTTCCCCGGGTGGACGCGTCGACCGCGAAGAGCGTGAGCTCATCCGTAAGAGGCGCAGATGTGCTGCGGCGCAGCCTCCGGTAGACGCCGTCGAACGCGAAGTACTGCGTCAGCGAGGGCAGGTCGGAGAGGCCGGTGACGGCGATCTTCGCCATGTGGACCCAGGTCAGCAATCTGTTCCGAGCCGAGTGGGGGACCCGTGCGCAACCCGGGACCCGACCCATGATCACCCCGACCGCCCGACCGTCCTTGACGGCGACCCGTGTGTAGGTGCTGGCCAGAAGCCGTTCGCGGAGGTAGACCTCCAGGGCGCTGTTGAGCAGGTGTTCCTTTGTCATGTAGAGGTGGATGTGGAACGCTTCGTCGATCATCGACTTGACGTCTTCGGCGTCGCGCTCCTGGTACGGGCGGTGGACGATGTCGGTCATGGCCGTCCTCGGCTCTCGGAGGGATGCGGTTCGATCTGCCGCCGGTAGAGGTCACACCGGGCGGGCAGCCTTTCTTCGGGTGAGGCCGGCGACGAGTTCCGCGAACTGCGTAAGGCTCGCCCGGGCGACCGCGCTGTCACGGTGGGCGAGCCACGACCACGCGACCCCGTTGAGGGTGGTGACCACGAGCTCGGCAAGCGTGTGCTCCTCACACAGGTATGTCAGGCCGGCCTCGTCACCCAGGCGTGTGATGTACCCGGTGGCCCTGTCGAGGGACGCTCTGTACTCCTGCCCGGGCAGTTCCTGGAGTTCGGGGTCGCGCAGCACGAAGCTCCCCAGGTCGAAGAGGACCAGCTGCGCCTCGGGGTCGGCCTCGACCTGGGACCAGTACGCGAGCAGCAGCTTCCGGATGTTCTCCTGCGGGTCCGCCTCCGGGGAGAGCTCCGGCCAGACGGCATCCAGGTCGATCTCGATGTCACTGGCGAGCAGGGCCGCGTAGAGCTCTCTCTTGGACCGGAAGCAGTAGTGGAAGGCCCCGTGGGGCATGCCCGCCTCCGCGCAGATGGCACGGGTGGTCGCCGCCGCGATCCCCTCGCGTTTCATCACGCGCAGCGATGCCGCGAGAAGCTGTCGGCGGCGCTCGTCCGCACGGATCTGCTTGCGAGGTGCCTTCTTCCGGTCGCTCATGCGTCCAGGTTAGCGAATGGCCGAGTGCCTTGGTCAAGTGGCCAAGGCGCCTGGCCAATTTCTGTTCCACGTGGGCAGGCAAGGGTGAGTCCCCGTGTCGTAGGAGGGAGCGCTCCTTCCGGGAACGCGGAAGGGCCCCGCGGTCGGTGGAGGAATCTCCACCGATCGCAGGGCCCTTCGCCGTTCGTCCGGGTCAGCGGCGCGGGCGGCGCCGTCCGCGCGGTGCGTGGTTCCGGCTCCGCTCCGGGGGAGCGGAGGAGCGGATCACGACCGGCACGCCCGAGGGCTCGCGCGCACCGGTGACCTCGGCCAGCTCGGGAGCCTCGGTGCTGCCGCCCAGGACGCGGGGCTCGATCCGGGCCCGGTCCATCAGCCGGATCATGTCCCGGCGCTGGCCGGGCAGCACCAGCGTGACCACGTTGCCGGACTCCCCGGCCCGGGCGGTGCGCCCGCCCCGGTGCAGGTAGTCCTTGTGGTCGGAGGGCGGGTCCAGGTTGACCACCAGGTCCAGTCCGTCCACGTGGATGCCGCGGGCCGCCACGTTGGTCGCGATCAGCGCCGTGACGTCGCCCCGCTTGAACTGGTCGAGGGTGCGCGTCCTCTGCGGCTGGCTCCGGCCGCCGTGCAGGGGCGCGGCCAGAATTCCGTTGGCCAGCAGGTGCTCGGCCATCCGGTCCACCGCGCGCTTGGTGTCGAGGAACATGATCACCCGTCCCTCGCGGGCCGCGATCCGGGTCGCCACGGACTTCTTCTCCGCGGTGGACACGTGCACGATGTGGTGCTCCATGGTGGAGACCGCGCCCTGGGACAGGTCGACGGAGTGGACCACGGGGTCGTTCAGGAAACGGCGCACCAGGGTGTCGACGTTGCGGTCCAGGGTGGCGGAGAACAGCATGCGCTGCCCGTCGGAGGGGACCTCCTGGAGGATCGCGGTGACCTGCGGCATGAAGCCCATGTCGGTCATCTGGTCGGCCTCGTCCAGGACGGCGCACTCCACCTGGTCCAGGATGCAGTCGCCGCGCTCCATCAGGTCGCGCAGCCGCCCGGGGGTGGCCACGACCAGGTGGACGCCCTGGCGCAGGTCACGGGCCTGGCGGTGGATCGGCATGCCGCCCACGACGGTGGTCGTGCGCACCCCCACCGAGCGGGCGTAGGGAGCCAGGGAGTCGGCGACCTGCTGGGCCAGTTCCCGGGTGGGGGCCAACACCACGGCCAGGGGGCGCCGGGGCTCGGCGGTACGCCCGTTCAGGCGGGCGAGCAGGGCCAGCCCGAAGGCCAGGGTCTTGCCGGAACCGGTGCGGCTGCGGCCGAGCACGTCGCGGCCGGCCAGGGAGTTGGGCAGGGTCGCCGCCTGGATCTCGGACGGCGTCGTCAGGCCCTGGCGGGCCAGGACGCGCTTCAGCGGCGCGGGCATGTCCAGCGCCTCGAAGGACTCCGCCGGCGGGAGGCCGGGGGTGACGGTGACGGGGAGCGCGAACTCACCGGAGGGGCCGCCGGTGCGGGGGCGTCCGTTGGTGCGGGGGCGCTGGCGTCCGTAGGACCGCGCGGGGCGGCTGCGGGTCGCACTGGCGCGATAGGGGTGACTCATATGAGGCCTTTCGCCGACGGCGTTCGCCGGGCGGGAGGCCTTGCGGCCTCGCAGGGGGAAACCGGGGTACGCCGGAGGAATGAAGATCTGTGCGCGCCCGCTCGGGAGAATCCCGGGGCACGAAGTGCCGGTGCCGATCGGAGAACGACGGCGGAGAAACCGGCGGAGAAAAAGAAAAGCGGTGGGGCCGACACCCTGAGGGCGGGCCCCAACCGCTGGAGGAGCGTCAGCTCCCCTAGATCAGGGTGATGTTCTCGGCCTGGGGGCCCTTGGCGCCCTGGGTCGTGTCGAACTGCACAGCCTGGCCCTCGGACAGCTCACGGTAGCCCGTGGCCTGGATGTTCGAGTAGTGGGCGAAGACGTCGGGGCCGCCGCCGTCCTGCTCGATGAAGCCGAAGCCCTTTTCGCCGTTGAACCACTTGACGGTACCGGTAGCCATGTTGGCTCCTCTCGATCAAAAATGAAGAAAACCGCAAATGACGATTTTCCTGTCACCGCGGTGATCTCCCGACGAGATGGATCCATCGGGGCTCACGACTGCAACTTCTTAGAACCTAGCACACGAAAATCTTGATGTCCCGGTTATTAGGTGTGTCTCATGGCACCGGAAAACATGGTATGAAATCGAAAATTGCTGTATCCGCGGGCCCGCAGCCTCCGTACCTGCCCGGTTTCCGCTTCCGGCAGGGCTGCCGTGATCCTTCGAGCTGCTGCTCGGCAGTGCGTGTCGTGGCCGTAAGGGCATGGAGTCTGCCGGTTGCCGGGCCGGGTACCTCCGCCGATGGCCGCCGGCGAGACAGGCGGCGGGTGAACCGCCGGGAGCAGGCCGCCGAGGACCGGGCACCTCCGGTCGCACCGTCGCCTCCGGCCGGCCCGCCGGGGTGTGCCCCTTGTCGGGGAAACGGAAACGGGCCCCCGCAGGGGCCCGTCCGGTGTTCACCCGCGGCTCGGGTGCAACCCTCGCGAACCGCGGTACTGCTGGTGGGCGATACAGGATTCGAACCTGTGACCTCTACCGTGTCAAGGTAGCGCTCTAACCAACTGAGCTAACCGCCCGTGTGAAACAAGGGGAGGTGGAGACGGGATTCGAACCCGTGTTGACGGCTTTGCAGGCCGCTGCCTCGCCTCTCGGCCACTCCACCGAGTTGCACGCAAGCGCCTGCGCGCCTCCGCGTCTCCTCCGAGCGGACGACGGGATTCGAACCCGCGACCCTCACCTTGGCAAGGTGATGCTCTACCAACTGAGCCACGTCCGCTTGCTGCCGGGTCCCGCCTCGTCTCCTTGGCGTTCCCCCTGCCGCTGGTAAGAACTTTAGCGGAAAGTCGGCAGACGGCAAATCGGAATCCGGCAGGCCTCCCGGTACTCCCCGCCGGCGCACTCCGGGCCGGGGCGCGCGGACCTCCGGCAGTAGCGCCGCACCCGGGGCCTCGGGTGGACAATAGGGAAGTACCGGCACGGACGACGGGGAGGCGTTATGGCCAGGGGCACAGAGCACGGAACGCACCGAACCTGGCCGTCGGCCCGGCAGGCCGCGGGGCGTCTGGGCGCGCGGCTGGCCCCGGTCCCGCGTGAGCTTCCGCTGGAGCGGGCGCTGGGAGGTGTCCTGGCCGAGGACGTCCGTGCCCTGGTCGGGCTGCCTGCCTTCGACGCCGCCGCCATGGACGGCTACGCGGTGACGGGCCCCGGCCCCTGGGTCCTGGTGGGGTCCCAGCTGGCGGGCGCGCCCGAGTCGTGCGCGGTGCTGCACCCGGGGGAGGCCGTCGAGATCGCCACCGGTGCGCGGGTGCCCAAGGGGGCCGAGAGCGTTCTGCCCTACGAGCTGGCCGAGAGCGGCGGCGGCAGGGTCGCGGGGGAGATCGAGCCGGGCCGCCACGTGCGCTGGGCGGGGGAGGAGACCGCACCGGGAGAGACCGTCCTCTCGCGGGGGAGCGCGGTGGGACCCGCCGCGCTGGGCCTGGCGGCGTCCCTGGGCCACGAGACCCTGCCGGTACTGCTGCCGGGGGTGTCGGTGGTCGTCACCGGGGACGAGGTCACCACCGGGGGCATACCGGGGGAGGGGCGTGTGCGCGACGCCATCGGCCCCATGCTGCCCGGCCTGGTCGAGCGGGCCGGAGGGCGGGTGGAGCGGATCCGCCACCTGAGTGACGACCGCGGCGCCCTCGCCGAGGCGGTGGCGGACGGGGACGCCGACGTGGTCGCCGTGTGCGGGTCCTCCTCCAAGGGGCCCGCCGACCACCTGCGCTCGGTACTGGCCGAGCTGGACGCCGAGGTCGTGGTCGACGGTGTCGCCTGCCGCCCCGGCCACCCGCAGCTGCTGGCCCGCGTGGGCAACACGGCGGTGGTCGGGCTGCCCGGCAACCCCGGAGCCGCCCTGGTCGCGGTCCTCACCCTCCTGGTCCCCCTGCTCAGCGCGCTCACGGGCCGCCCCGACCCGACCCGCGAGACGGCCCGCCTCCCCCTGCGGGGAGCGGTGTCCCCGCACCCGGTGGACACCCGCCTGGTCGCGGTGCGCCTGGAGGAGGGCGCGGCCGTCCCCGTCGGACACGACCGCCCCGGCAGCCTGCGCGGGGCCGCCCTGGCCGACGCCTACGCCGTGCTTCCCCCCGCCTGGGACGGCGGGGACGTGGAGATCGTGCGCCTGCCCTGACCTCCCGCGCCTCCTCGTGTCTGCGGCCCGCGGACCGGGCCGCAGACACGGGACCGCCGAGGCCGGGGCTCAGCTCTCCTCGGAGACCGCGGGGTTGCCGAGGCCGCGCAGCAGGTACCAGGCCTGGACGGACGCGTACAGGACGATGGCCGCCGCGATGAGGCCGGTCAGGTGCATGCTGTCGGTGAACGCCTCGCGTGCGGCCGACATCAGCGCCTCCCCGGCCGAGCCGCCCAGGTCGGAGGCGGCGTCGGCGGCACCCCCGAGCGTCTCGCGGGCGGCGGACACCGAGTCGGCGGGCACACCCTCGACCTCGGTGAGCTGCGAGCGGTAGGAGGCGGTCAGCACGCTGCCCAGCACCGCCACACCCAGGGCCGCGCCCAGTTCGTAGGCGGTCTCGGAGATCGCCGAGGCGGCCCCGGCGCGCTCGGGCGGGCACGCCGACATGATGGCGCCGTTGGTGAGCGTCTCGGCCAGGCCCGAGCCGATGGCGATCAGCGCGAACCCCGCCGCCACCAGGGAGACGCCGGTGACGGCACCCTCCACGGGGGCGAGGACCAGCACCGCGAACCCGGCGGCGCTCACCAGCAGGGCGGCGCCGATCACCGTGGCCAGGCTCAGCCGGCGCGAGAGCCGCACCGCCACGAGGCCGGCCACGATCGACAGCACCAGCCCCGGCAGCAGCGCGAGCCCGGCCCGCATGGGCGAGATGTCCAGCACCAGCTGGAGGTACTGCGTGAGGAAGTACAGCGAGGACACCAGGGAGAAGACCACCATCAGGTTGGTGGCCACCGCCACGCTGAACACCCGGTTGCGGAACAGGTCCACGTCGATGAGGGGTGAATCCAGCTTCTGCTGCCTGCGCACGAACAGCCATCCCAGCGCCAGTCCGGCGGCGAGCGAGGCCAGCGGCCAGAAGGAGATCCCCGCGGTGGCCAGCTTCTTGATCCCGTACACGGCGGGCAGCATCGCGGCCATCGACAGCACCACGCTCAGCAGGTCCAGGCGCCCCGGCTCGGGGTTGCGGGACTCGCGCACCAGCAGCGGGACCAGGACGAGGATGAGCGCCATCACCGGCAGGTTGATGAGGAAGACCGAGCCCCAGAAGAAGTGCTCCAGCAGCCAGCCGCCCAGGATGGGGCCGAGGGCGGCGCCCCCGGAGAAGCCCGACCCCCACAGGGCGATGGCCAGCAGGCGCTGGCGCGGGTCGAGGAAGATGTTGCGCAGCAGGGAAAGTGTCGAGGGCATCAGCGAGGCGCCCGCGACGGCGAGCAGGGCGCGGGCGGCGATGAGCACCTCGGCGGTGGGGGAGAACGCGGCGATCAGGGAGGCCGTGCCGAAGGCGGCCGATCCGATCAGCAGCATCTTCCGGCGGCCGATGCGGTCGCCGAGCGAGCCCATGGCCACCAGCAGGCCGGCCAGGACGAACCCGTAGACGTCGACGATCCACAGCAGCTGGCCCGAGGTGGGCCGCAGGTGCTCGCTCAGGGCGGGTACGGCGAACCCCAGCACGGTCGAGTCGACCGAGATCAGGATCACCGGCAGGACCAGGACGGCGAGTGCCGCCCATTCGCGAGGGCCTGCGAGGGCCGGCGCCGGGTCCGCGGAGGTGCGGTCGTGGCCGTTTCCGGCCGTGGCGGAAGTCATCTTTCCTCGTTACGTGCGTATGGCAGGTAGCGCTTCCCCCGGCGGGAGTCGCGGAAGACGGCCCGGCGGGAGGCGGAAGAGGCTCTGGGCCAGGCGGAATGGACGGGAAGTCTGGTCGACCGGGAGGGGACTCCCGGGACTCTTCAACCGTCCAGCCGGTACAGTACCGTCCAGCCGGTACAGTGTCAATCGTGACTGCTTCCACCACCCGCGACCGCATCCTGGACGCCCTCCAGGAGATCCTCGTCCGCGACGGCTACTCGTCCGTCACCCTGGAGGCGGTGGCCCGCGCCGCCTCGGTCTCCAAGGGCGGGCTGCTCTACCACTTCCCCTCCAAGGCCGCCATGCTGACCGGCCTCATCGACCGGCTCGCCGAACTGGCGGAGCAGGAGTTCCGGGAGGCGGCGGAGGGGGAGGAGGGCGTGGTCCGCGTCTTCCTGCGCACGTCACTGCCCCGCAGCGTGCAGGAGCGCGAGCTCTACTGGGCGGTCATCGCCGCCCTGCGCAGCCAGGAGGACATGCCGCCCGAGGCGGCCGAGCGCGTCCGCTACCTGTTCACGCGCTGGGGGGAGCTGCTGCACGAGGAGCTGGAGGACCCCGTCCTGGCCGAGATCATCCTGCGCGCCGGTGACGGGCTGTACATGTCCGCGCTCGCCGGGCTGGAGCCGACCGATCCCGAGCTCACCGAACGCGCCCTGAAACGCCTGGTGGAGGACTCGGACCGGGTCCGGCGCCGACGCTGAGACGCCCGCCCGCACGCGTTCGCGCTTCGCCGGACGGTGACCTTCCGGTGCTGTTCCCGTGCTGCGGAACATGGTTTACTTCCCGGTAACTTTATTGCCGCTGTCAGGCCCCTCGCGATCGGGTGCCTGCCCACCACGCGAGGTGAAGTGTGCCCCACCTTGGGATGTGGCGCGTGCCGGGTCGACGGGGAGAGGTCCCTTCGCGAGACTGTTCCCACCTCACCGGAGCGTCCACGGGGTGAGAGAACGCAGACGGGAAAGCGGGAAGCGGATGCACAGGCTCACCAACCAGGTACGTCCGTACGCCTGGGGCGCACGTGCGGCCATTCCCCGCCTGCTGGGCACCGAGCCGGACGGCACACCGCAGGCAGAACTGTGGCTGGGCGCCCACCACGCCGCCCCCAGCGCCGTGCACGGAGAGGACGGCGTCCGCTCCCTCCCGGAACTGATCGCGGAGAACCCCCACCGCATCCTGGGCCCCGGCGTCGTCGACCGCTTCGGCGGGCGCCTGCCCTTCCTCCTCAAGTACCTCGCCGCAGAAGCACCGCTGTCCCTGCAGGTCCACCCGCACGCGGACCGGGCCCGGGCCGGGTTCGAGGCGGAGGAGCGGCTGGGCATCCCGCTGGACGCACCGCACCGCAACTACCGCGACCCCCACCACAAGCCGGAACTGCTGCTGGCGCTGGAGCCCTTCGAAGCACTGTGCGGCTTCCGCGAACCCGCCGACACCCGCCACGACCTGCGCGGCCTCACCGGCGAACTCGCCACCGCGCTGCGCGCCGACCTGTCCGGGCCCGACGACCACACCGCGCTGCGCGCCGCCCTCACCCGGCTGCTCACCCTGCCCGACGGGAAGCGCGAACGGCTCATCTCCGAGTTCACCGAGGAGTGGGAGCGGGTCCGGCCGAGCTGCGCCCACACCGACATCCTCGGCGACCTCGCCGCCCGCTACCCGGGCGATCCCGGCGCAGTGGCGGCCCTGCTGCTCAACAAGATCACCCTGTGGCCCGGCCAGGCCCTCTTCCTGCCCGCGGGCAACATGCACGCCTACCTCCAGGGCACGGCGATCGAGGTGATGTCCGGCTCCGACAACGTGCTGCGTGCCGGACTGACCTGCAAGCACGTCGATCCCGCCGAACTGCTGGACGTGGTGGACTTCTCGGTCCTGCCCATCCCCTACTCGCAGCCGACCGTGCGGGAGGGTCGGCGCGAGTTCCGCCCGGGCGCCCCCGAGTTCGCCCTGCACGAACTGGGACCCGGCGCGATCACCGCGCACCTGCCCGCCGAGGGGCCGGCCGTCGTGCTGGTGCTGGACGGCCGCGTCGAGCTGGTGCCCGAGGTCGGTGAGAGCATCGCCCTCCGACAGGGGGAGTCGGTGTTCGTCCAGGCCGACAGCGGACCGGTCAAGGCGGAGGGCCGCGGACACGTGGTCGCCGCCACCGTCGGTGCGCTCGGGCGCGAATGAGCGCCGCGCGCCGATAGCCTGGCCCTCTCTGCTCATTCAGACAACGAGAGGTGCCACCATGGCTCTGGAGCGTCCGGAGATCGACTTCATCGAGGGCCCGCCGCCCGCGGACCTGGAGATCACCGACATCGTGGTCGGCGAGGGCGCACAGGCCGGCCACGGCAAAACGGTCAGCGTCCACTACGTCGGTGTTGCCTTCTCCACCGGCGAGGAGTTCGACGCCAGCTGGAACCGGGGCGCCCCGCTGAGCTTCCGCCTGGGCGCCGGACAGGTCATCTCGGGCTGGGACCAGGGCGTCCTGGGCATGCGCGTGGGCGGCCGCCGCAAGCTGGTCATCCCGCCGCACCTGGCCTACGGCGACCGCGGCGCCGGGGGCCTCATCAAGCCGGGCGAGACGCTGATCTTCGTCTGCGACCTGGTGGGCGTGAGCTAGGGCCTGTTTGCTTGGGGGCCTCCGCTTCGCTTTGGCCCCTGCTCGGGCGCCTTTCGGGCGGGGTTCTTCGTCGCTGCGCTCACTGTGCTTGCTTGGGGGCCTCCGCTTCGCTTCGGCCCCGGTTCGGGCGCCTTCGGGGCGGGGTTCTTCGTCGCTGCGCTCACATCCTCGTTCCTCGGATGTTCGCTCCGCTCCTGCAGAACCCCGCCGGCGCCCTCACGGCACACCCCCTGAGGCGCGGGTGGAGTTCGATCCGGTTCGGGCGTCTTGGGGCGGGAGCCCCAGCTTCTGAGCTCCTGCGGAGTTGAGCGAGAAGGGGCCCGTGCCTTTCGGCGCGGGCCCCTTTCGCCACCGCTCCTAGCCCAGGGTTGCGCCCACCTTCACGTGGCCCTTGAGCAGGTCGCGGGCGATCGTGCGCCGCTGGATCTCGTCGGTGCCCTCGAAGATGCGCAGCAGCCGCAGGTCGCGGTAGAAGCGCTCGACGGGCAGCTCGCGGGTGTAGCCCATGCCGCCGTGGATCTGCATCACGCGGTCGACGATCTCGTTGGCCTTCACACCGCCGAAGAGCTTGGCGATGGACTGGGCGTGGCGGGAGTCGCGGCCCACGCTCACCTGCCAGGCGGCGTGCAGCACCAGCAGGCGCAGCGCCTCGATCTCCACCTGGGAGTCGGCGATCATCCACTGGATGGCCTGGCGGTCGGCGATCGGGGCGCCGAAGGTCTCGCGGGTCTTGGAGTACTCGATGGCCATGGTGAGCAGGCGCTCGCAGCCGCCGAGGGCGCGGGCGGGCAGCAGGTAGCGGCCCTTGCCGATCCACTGCATGGCCAGCGCGAAGCCCTTGCCCTCCTCGCCGAGGATGTTCTCGTGGGGCACGCGCACGTCCTGGAAGACCAGCGCGGCCGGGCGGCGCTCGCCCATGGTGTCGATGGGCTCGGAGGTCCAGCCCATGTCGCGGTCCACCAGGAAGCAGGTCACCCCGCCGTTGGCGCCCTTCTCCGGGTCGGTGACCGCGAAGACCATGGCGAAGTCGGCCTCGTTGCCGCCGGTGATGAAGGTCTTCTCGCCGTTGATCACCCACTCGTCGCCCTCGCGCACGGCGCGGGCGCGGATGGCCTTGGCGTCGGAGCCCGCGCCCGGCTCGGTGATGGCGAAGCAGGAGCGCTTCTCCCCGGCGATGGTGGGCAGCAGGTAGCGCTTCTTCTGCTCCTCGTTGCAGTGGTAGAGGATGTTGTCGGCCTCGCCGCCGAACTTGAAGGTCAGGAAGCTCCTGCCCAGCTCCGTCTCGATGACGGCCGCGGTGACCGGGTCCAGCCCCATGCCGCCGTACTCCACCGGCGTCTCCACGCCCCAGAAGTCGGACTTGCGGGCCAGTTCGCGCAGTCTGGTGCGCTCCTCCTTGTTCAGGCCCGGAGGGTGGCCCTCGCGCTCGCGGCGCAGCACCTCGTTCTCCAGCGGTATCAGCTCCCGCTCGACGAAGGTCCGGACCCAGTCCCGGACGGCGCGCTGCTCTTCGCTCAACGAGAAATCGATCACGGCTGCTCCCAATAACCTAACAGTGTTCGGTTATTCGAGGGTACGGCCGCGACCCGGCTCGTGCAAGGGGCTCTTCCGCCTCGTGCGATGATCGGGGCCGGACAACCGCCGAGTGGAGGAGGGGAGCCGTCCGTGGCCCGACCCAAGACGCCGATCCTGAGCAAACCGGCCATCCGGGAGGCCGCACTCACCCTCATCGACCGGGACGGGCTCGAGAAGCTGTCGATGCGCAGGCTCGCCCAGGAGCTCGACGTCCAGGCGGCGTCCCTGTACAGCCACTACCGGACCAAGGACGAACTGCTCACCGAGGTCGCCGACGAGGCCACCGCGGGGATCGACGTCTCCGGTTTCGCGGGGGGCGACTGGCGCGAGGGCCTCACGGTCTGGGCGCGTTCCTACCGGGACGCCCTGGCCGCTCACCCCCACCTCCTGCCGGTCGTCGCCGCCGGGCCCGGCCGCCGCGAGGAGGCGCTGCGCCGCGCCGACGCCGTCCACGGCGGCCTGGTGGGCGCGGGATGGCCGCCGCGCTACGCGACGATGATCGGCGCCTCCACCAAGTACCTGGTCGTGGGTGCCGCCACCCAGTCCTTCGCCCGCGGCTTCGACGACGACGTGCGCGTCTACCTCGACCGCTACCCCAACCTGTCCCAGGCCCACCGGCTGCCCGAGCACGCCGCGGAGATCGACCGCGACAGCTTCGAGCTGGCGCTGGCGGCCTTCCTCGACGGCCTCTCCGCCCTCTACCGGCGGGTGCGGGCCGAGGGGTGAGCTGACGCAAGGTGCCAGGGAGGAAGCCGGCCGTGTTGGTAGCGTTCTCCTGACACCGACCCCGGGCCTGCGGCCCGGCACGTGAAGGAGGCGGTTCCCTTGTCCTCGAACCGGGTGATCTGGTCCAAGAAGCTTCCCGACGTCTACGCCAAGCTCGGGGAGGTCGACGAGATCGTCGCCGGCCACCTCGACGCCCTCCTGCTCGAACTGGTCAAGCTGCGCGCCTCGGTCCTCAACGGCTGCTCGTTCTGCGTCGACCTGCACACCCGTGCGGCCCTGAAGGCGGGGGAGACCCAGCAGCGGCTCTTCCTGGTGTCGGCCTGGTACGAGGCCGGGGAGATCTTCACCCCCGCCGAGCGCGCCGCCCTGGCGCTCACGGACGAGATGACGCGCCTGGGCGAGCACGGCGTCTCCGACGAGGTCTACGCCGCGGTGGCCGAGCACTTCGACGAGCAGCGGACGGCCGCGTTGATGGCGGCGATCGCGATGATGAACCTCTACAACCGCCTCGCCGTCGCGGGCCACCTGCACCCGCGCCCCCGGGCCTGAGCACAGGGGAAACCGCCCCCGCGGGTGGGCGCGGGGGCGGCCGGAGAGGGACTCTTCGGGAGGGTCAGCCCGTGGTGTGCCGGCGCCCGGGAGCGGTGGCTCCGTCCTCGGCCGTGCCGTGCCGGCGCGGGCGCGGCGCCTGCGGTGCCTCCTGTGCGTCCTGGCGGCCGCTGCGGTAGACGGCCTCTTCCTCCTCGGCGGAGGTGCCCTCGTCCGCGCGGTCGGGCCAGCCGGCGGTGAGGCCGTAGATCACCAGCAGGTCGATGGCGATGGCCGTCATCGTCCACATCGGCATGCCGAAGAAGGCCAGCTGCGCGATCACGTTGACGGCGGCCAGGAAGATACCGAGGGTGCGGGCCCACACGCCCCTGGACAGGACCCCCAGACCGGCGATCACCAGCAGGACACCCCACACGCCCAGCAGGAAGCCCCAGCCCCCCGTGCCGAGGAAGAGGGCCTCCGACCCCGGAACCAGGTAGAACTCCGGGGTGAAGAACGACACCAGCCCCTGGATGATGTTGATCGCACCGGTGACGATCAGCAGCGTTGCGGTGAAGAACTGCCAGCCGTTGGCTGTCTTGGCGCGCATGTCGTCTCCTCACTGGACACCCCGGCCCTCGGCCGGTCGGGTCTTTGGATGGATCGGAAGGAATCGCGTCCCCCATCCATCATCGGCCGGGGCTGGTCAGCATGCACCCAGGAGAGTCCACATATAGGGCAAATCAGGCATTCTCATGTCGGCTTTCTATGAAATTACGTAACTACGGAAACTCAAGTACTATGGAGGCGTGATGGAACGCACGACGGAGGAACGGCTGGCCGACCTGGAGGCCCGGGTCGCCGAGCTGGAGGCGCGGGCGGGGCGCGGAGACGCTCCCCCCGCGCCCGCCGAGTCGGGCGGGGACCCCTTCTTCGCCCTCAACGCCCTGAAGCAGAACGTCGAGGGGCGCGGGGGAGTGGTCTTCGCCGGAACGCTCCGGCAGGGCGAAGGTGTCCTGGAATGGCAGTACGGGCTGCCCGCCGAGCGCCTGGAGGAGGCCGACTGGTCCCGCTGCGCCGGAACCCTGGACGCCCTCGGCCACCCGGTACGGCTCCACCTGCTCCACGCCGTGTGGCGCGGCACCGACACCGTCGCCGCCCTGGCCGAACGCGCCGACTTCGGCACCACCGGCCAGATCTACCACCACGTCAACCAGCTCGTCGCGGCCGGATGGCTCACCAGTGTCCGGCGCGGGCACTACGGGATCCCCCCGGAGAGACTCGTGCCGCTCCTGGTCATCCTCACCGCGGCGGGCAGACACACCTGACGCGGCGGACAGCAGGGCCCGCCGCTCCGGCAGCGCTCCCGACCGATCCCCAGGAGGAGAACGTGAGCAGAAGAACCCTGACCGTCGCGGCGGCCTGTCTGGTCGCCGCCCTGGTCGCCGCCCTCGGCATCGCGGTGGCGCCCCGGGCCCCCGGCCTGTCCGCCGAGGAGACCGGCGACCCCGGACTGCGCGACCGGGCCCGCCCCCTGTTCGCCGACGGAACCTACAACAGGGTCGGAATCGTCGAGATCGACGGCGACACCACCCGCCACGCCCACTTCGGGGCCGACGAGGGCACCGACTACGAGATCGGATCGGTGACCAAGACCATGACCGCGCTGCTGCTCGCCGACGCGGTCGAACGCGGCGAGGTCACCGAGGACACCCGCCTCGGCGACCTCCTCGACCTCGACGGCACCCCCGCCGCCGAGGTCACCCTGGCCGAGCTCGCCTCCCACCGCTCCGGCCTGCCCCGCCTCTCCCCCCGCCTCCGGGACATGGTGTCCGGCACCTTGGAGGTCTACCGGGGCGGGGACCCCTACCGGGTCGGCCCCGACACCCTGCTCGCCCAGGCCGCCGCCGCCGAACTCGACGGCCGGGGCGAGTCCCGGTACTCCAACCTGGGCCACGCACTCCTGGGCCTGGCCCTGGCCCGGGCGGCCGGGACCGACTACCCCTCCCTGCTGAGAGAGAGGCTCCTCGACCCCCTCGGCATGGACACCACCCTCCTGCCCGCCACCGAGGACGACCTGCCCGAGGACGCCACCGCCGGCCTCACCGGCCAGGGCCGGACCGCCGCCCCGTGGCTGGCCCGCGCCTACGCCCCCGCGGGCGGGGTCCGCTCCACACCCGCAGACATGGAGCACTACGCCCGCGCACTGCTCGACGGCACGGCCCCCGGCACGGCGGCCCTGGAGCCGCGCTGGGAGGCACCGGGCGGCTGCATCGGCTACGCCTGGATGCTCACCGACACCGACGGAACCGACGTGACCTGGCACAACGGAGGCACAGGAGGCTTCAGCGCCATGATCGCCCTGGACCGGGAGGCCGGCCGCGCGGTGGTCGTGCTCGCCGACACGACCACCGGGGTCGAGGCACAGGCACTGGAACTGCTCACCGGAGAAGAGGCGGCATGACCACGACAGCCATCGCCTGGACCGTCGGCACGGTCCTCGCCCTGATCTGGGCCCTTCCCGCAGGAAAACTCCTCCTGCTCTCCCTGCGCGGGCCCTCCGGCCTCGCGGACCGCTGGGACGCGCTCGCCCGGCTGTTCGAGACCGGCTTCCTCATGGCCGTCTCCCTGGCGGTGGTCGTGTGGACGGTCTTCCCCGTCGCCGTGTGGTACGTGCTCACCGCGCTGACGGCCGCCGCCGCGGGCGCCGCCGTGCTGCGCCTGCCCGACCTGCCCGCGCGCGCCGACGACGCCAAGGCCTCCCGGCGGCGCCTCTCCGCCCTCGGGAACCTGGCGCTCCTGGCCGGATTCACCGCCCTGATCGCGGTGGTGCCCTGATTCCTTTCCGCGCCGGGAGAATTCGGGAGAAAACTGCCGATCTCTCCGTACGGCCCCCGCCGCGAATTGCCGTGGACTAACGTGAACCCCGTCCACCTGCGCTTTTCCCTGAACGGGTGGCATCCCTCTCCCGAAATCCTGCCGCCGGGCAGCGGGGAGCGCATCCCGCTGTTCCACGGACACCACCCGCGAGGATCTGCGCCATGCCAGTACACGAGCCGTCCAGAAACCGGACCGGGCCGGGGCGGCAGGCCGCCACCGCACTTCTCACCGTGACCGCGCCGGTCTCCCTGGCCTGCGCGTGGACCGCGGCCGTCGCACCGGTCCAGGACCGGCCGGTCCTGGCCGCCGTCACCGGGGCCCTCGCCCTCGCCCTGTGCGCGGCGGGCGCCGTCACCGCCTACCGCGCGGGCGCGGCCCGAGGCGCCCGCGAACACGGCGGACGGACCGGCGACCGCACCCTCGAACAAGAGGTCGGACTGCTCACCGACCACCTCCTGCCCGCCCTCGTCGAGGGGGCCCGCGGCGGGCGCTCCCTCGACGAGGTCCTCGCCGAGCAGCCCCGGCCCGGACACCCCGCCCTCGACCGCCTGGCCCGCGCCCTCGGCACCGAACTCCTGGCCGCCGGAGAACGGGCCGTCCGCATCGAGCAGCAGGTCGCCGACCTGGACCGCTTCTGGCTTCCCCTCGTCACCGCCCGGATCCGAGAAGACCGCGTCAGCGCCCCCGAGCGCCTGGCGGCCGAGTACCCCGAGGTCCACGACACGGTCGCCTCCCTGCGCGAACACCTCCAGGAGGAACTCGTGGCGGCCGACCGCCGCGCCGGCACGGCCGCGGCCGCCGCGGCGGTCCTCGGCAGCCGCATCCGCTCCGGCCTCCCCCCGGGGCCGGACACCGCCCGCGCCGCCCACCTCGCCGACAACCTCCTCACCCTCGCCGAGGGCCGCGCCACCCGCCGCCGCACCCGGCCCGTACCGGTCCGGGACCTCCTGCGCGACGCCGCCCACAGGATCGGCGACGCGCACCGGGTGCGCCACCGCGCCCCGGACGGCGCGCTGGTCGACGGCCACGCCGCCGAGGCCCTCACCCAGGTCCTCGCCGAACTGCTCGACAACGCCCTGCGCTTCTCCGACCCCGGCAGCGAGGTCCACGTTCTCGCCGCGGAGGACGAGCACACCGGCCTGACCGTCTCCGTCGAGGACAGCGGACCCGGGCTGCGGCGCAGCGAGCACGAACGCGCCCAGCGGCTGCTCGCCGAACCCCCCGGCCTGGCCTCGCTGGAGGACGAGCGCACCGGTCTGGCCGTCGTCGCCCGCCTCGCGGACCGGCACGGCCTGACCGTGGACCTCCGGCCCTCGCCCCTGGGCGGCACCAGCGCGTCCGTCCTCGTCCCGCCGCATCTGATCATCCGTGAGCACACGCAGCAGACCCGGTCCCGTCGGCACCGCGCCGCCGTCCCGCCCACGGCCGCGCCTTCGCCGGTTCCGCGGTTCATGTCCCCGCCCCTTCCCCCGCCCGCCCCTCCGGCGGTCGCCCCGGCCGCACCTCTCTCCGTGCCCTCGGCGGCCGCCCCGGCCTTCGCGCCCGTGTGCGAGGACACCGCGTGAGTGCGGCCCCGGCCGGTCCGTCCCGGCCCGGCCCCGCCGGCGCACTCGTCTTCCACGGGCCCGACGTGGCCGGGAACCCCGCCGCCTTCTGCACCAGGGCGCGCAGCCTGGGCCCGGTGGCGCCGATCCTCCTGGAGGGCGATGTCCCCGCATGGTTCGTCACCGGCTACCGGGAGGTCCACCGGGTTCTGGGCCGACCCGCGTGGTTCACCCGCGACCCCCGCGTCTGGAACCGGCGGGGCCGGGCGGGCGCGGACCGGCCGCCGACGCCCCATCCGCTGTGGACACAGCCGCCGGCCGAGGAACCCGAGCGCCGCCGCCGCGCGGAGGCGCTCGGCGACGCACTGGCCGCCACCTGCTGGAGCGACCTGCGCTCCCTGTCCCTGCGGGTGGCCGACCGGCTGATCGACACCCTCGCCCCCCGGGGCCGGGCCGACCTCGCCACGCAGTACGCCCACCTCGTCCCCGCCGGGGTGTTCGTGCGGCTCTACGGGCTTCCCGAGGGCCACGCCGGCCCCCTGGTCCGCGAGGCCGCCCAGGTCATGGACGGGTCGAAGGACGCGGCGGCCGCCCACCGCCGCATCCGCTCCCTGGTGGAGACCCTGGTCGCCGACCGCCGGAAGCGCCCCCGCCACGACGTACCCTCCCGCCTGCTCGCCCACCCGTACGGCCTCACGGACCCCGAGGTGATCGCGGATCTCACCTCGGTCCTGGCCACGGCGCCGACGGCGACGGGGGACTGGGTCTCGGGCACGCTGCGGTTGCTCCTGGCGGACCGCTCACGCGCGGCGGACCTGGCCGCCGGCCGCAGCACCGTCTCCCAGGTCCTGGACGAGGTGCTGTGGCACCACACCCCCGTGCAGAACCTCCTCGGCCGCTTCGCGGTCCAGGACTGCGAGCTGGGCGGGCGCCGCATCGGCAGAGGGGACCTGCTCGTCCTGGGCCTGGCCGCGGCCAACACCGACCCCCTCCTGGCCCCGGAGGCCGGCCGCGCCCACGCCAGCCGCGCCCACGTATCGTTCGGCCGCACCGGGCACGGCTGCCCCCCTCCGGCCCCCGCCATGGCCGGCACGGTCGCCGCCGCCGCGGTGGAGGCCCTGATGGACCGGCTGCCCGACCTGCGGCCCGCCGGAGAACTGCGCTGGCGCCCCTCGCCGTGGACGCGCGGCCCCGGCTCCCTCCCCGTGCACTTCACCCCGGTGCGAGGCGTGCCCGTGGTGATCGCCCCGCCCCGCACATGACGGTGGCGCCCGCCCCGGGACGGGCGCCGACCGCGGCGGGAGGTGCCCGCGGAGCCGGGCGGGAATCAACCGCCCAGGGGAGCGGCGGGTTCTCCGACCTCCTCCACCAGGCCGTACTCCTCGAAGGCGATCCAGTTCTCCCCCAGGTGCCTGCTGAGCAGCTCCCCCGTGCGGGCGTCCATGATCCAGTAGTGGCTGCTCTCCCCGTCCTCGCCGACGCGGCCGGGCACCTCCACCTTGATTCCGGTACGGCCGAGCGGGTCGACGGCCTCTCCGGCCAGCCGCATGCCGTCGATGCCGGCGAGGATCTCGTAGTAGGCGGCCCGGGTGTCGGCCGGAAGGTACAGGGTGACCGTGATCGGGGCCGCCCAGACGAGGAACTCGTCGAAGTCCTCCTCCGCGAGATCGGAGCCGCTGCCGCTGTACTCCCTGCGCCGCTCGCGCAGCAGGTCCTCCAGCTCCCCGGGCTCACCGGGCAGCTCCAGCAGCTCGTCCGCCGCCAGCCCCGACACGAAGTCGATGTTCCCCGACGCCCTGTTGCTCCTGGGCTCTTCGCACACCAGCGGGGGAGAGCCGTCGCGCTCCCAGGCCGCGCGGTCCTCCTCGGTGGGAAAGTGCTCCTCGGCGTCCAGGCAGTAGTTGCCGAGGGTCGAGGGTTCGGTGGTGGAGGCGGTCCACCACGCCTCCTCCACGAACTGCTGGTGGGCCTCGAAGCCGTCACCCCAGAAGGAGGCGGACTGGTACTGGTGGCTGCGCACGTACCAGATGTCGCCCTCCTGCGGGTCCTCGCCCTCGGCGGCGGCCGCCGAGGCCGCCATCAGGAACTCGCGCGCATCCGCGTACTGCGGCGGACCACCGCTCTCGGCGGCGGGGGGAGACGGGGACTCGACGACCACGCTCGCTGAGGGGGTGAACAGCAGAGCCCCGGCGGCCGCGGCCGACACCGCGGTGAGCACGGCCCCCGACACCATGAGCAGGTGCCGGAACCGGCCGCGCGCCCCTGCCCGCCCGCTCCCGGCCGCGCCCTGCGTGCGGGCCCGCTCCAGGACACCCTCCCGGTTCCTGCGGTGGATGCGCTCCACGTGTTCGTCCACCGCCCTCGGCCTCAGCGCGGCCACGGTCTCCAGCGGATCGGTCTCGTGTCTCATCACACCTCCTGGCGTGCTGCGCGGCGGCCGGCGACCGGCGACACCGCGTTCTCGCGGTGCGCCGGGGCGGACGTTCTCTCCAGGGACTCCAGCTTCTTGGCCAGGGCCTTGCGGGCCCGGTGCAGACGCACCGAGAACGTCGTCGCCGAGCAGCCGACCACCTTTCCCGCCTCGGCGGGGGAGAGCCCGTGCCAGGCGACGAGGACGAGCGCCTCGGTGTGGCGCTCGGGCAGCTGGGCCAGCGCGGCCACCGCGGCCTCGCGCGCCACGACGTGCTCCGCCACGTCCCACTCCTGCTGGTCCCTGTGGTCGCTGAGCACGGCCAGCCGCTGCTCCAGCAGGTTCCTGCGCATCTGAGCCCCGTACTGCTTGCGCAGCAGGTTGCGTGCCACACCCAGCAGCCAGGGCAGCGGCGGG
This sequence comes from Nocardiopsis algeriensis, assembly GCF_014203695.1. GTDB lineage: Bacteria > Actinomycetota > Actinomycetes > Streptosporangiales > Streptosporangiaceae > Nocardiopsis > Nocardiopsis algeriensis. The sequence continues at coordinate 266,760 of NZ_JACHJO010000003.1, forward strand.
TCCGGCAGGGAGGACAGCTTGCGCCAGGCGATCAGGAACGTCTCGCCGGCCACCTCCTCCGCCGCGGACTCCTCGGCGCGCAGCAGACAGAACGCCAGCACCCTGGCGTGGTATCTGTCGTAGAGGTCCGCCAGTCGGTCGGCGGAAGACCTCTCGGCCTCCATGGAACTCCTCGGGCGTCGTCTCGCTTCCTGTGGAGGTAGTCCCGGGCCGGGGTGCGTTTCTTACGGCACCGGCGTGATTTTCCCCGAAACCGGAGCCGGAGCGGCGGCGCCGTAGGAGCGGGCCAGGGCGGTGAGCACCTGGGAGCAGCCGCCGTCGACGGTGAGCGCGGCCATCGCGTCCCCCCGGGTGGCGCCGCGGTTGACGATCACCACGGGCTTGCCCTGGCCGGCCGCGCTCTTGACGAACCTGCGCCCGCTCAGCACCGTCAGCGAGGAACCCGCCACCAGGAGGGCGGAGGCCTCCTCGACGAGCCGGTGGCACCGGAGCACCCGCTCCTTGGGCACGTTCTCGCCGAAATAGACGATGTCGGGCTTGAGCATGCCGCCGCAGGAGGCGCAGTCGGCCGGCCGGAAACCCTCGGTGGACGCCAGGACGGCGTCGGCGTCCGGAGCGACCTCGACGTCGTCCACCTCGTCGGCGAAGTCCGGGTTGAGCGCGGTCAGCCGCTCGGCCAGCGCCGCACGCGGGATCACCTCGCCGCAGCCCAGGCACACCACCCGGTCGTAGCGGCCGTGCAGGTCGACCACCCGGCGGCTGCCCGCCGCCTGGTGCAGGGCGTCGACGTTCTGGGTGACGACGGCGGAGACCACCCCCGCCGCCTCCAGCGACGCCAGCGCGCGGTGCCCGTCGTTGGGGCGGGTCCGGTGCACGTGCCGCCAGCCCACGTGGTTGCGGGCCCAGTAGTGGCGCCGGAAGGCGGCGTCGCCGACGAACTGCTGATAGGTCATGGGCGTGCGCGGAGGCGAGTCCGGCCCCCGGTAGTCGGGGATGCCCGAATCGGTGGAGATCCCGGCGCCGGTGAGCACCAGCACCGGACCGTCCCCGAGCACCTCCCGCACCGCGTCCGCGTCGAACGTGTCGGTCATGATCCGAGGTTATGCGCCCGCGGCGACCGGGCCGCGCCTGCGGCCGGCCGCCCCCGACCGGACGCGACCCCGACGGGCGGCCGCCCCGGGAGTGCCCGGAGAGGCCGCCCGGCCGCAGCGGTCCGGGCCGCACGGTCCGAGGGAGCGGGCCCTACGCCGTCCCCGCCACCGGCGGCGGGTCGAAGCGCGGCAGCGTGTGCACGTGGGAGCGGTCCGGCAGCGTCTCGCGGGCCAGGTCGGCGAGATGGCCGTGGTGGGTGAAGACCACCACCTGGAACCTGTCGGCCATGCCGCCCAGCACCCGCAGCGCCGCCTCGGAGCGCTCGTCGTCGAAGGCCAGGAACACGTCGTCGACCACGAACGGCATCGTCCTGCCCGCCTCGGCGTAGCGTTCCAGCGAGGCCAGGCGCAGCGCCAGGTACAGCTGGTCGGCGGTGCCCTCGCTCAGCGAGGCGACCTCCTCCAGCTGCCCGGTGCGGCGCACCACGCGCAGCAGGTGGTTGCCGCGCTCGTCGGTGTCGGGGCTCAACCCGGTGAACCGCTCCAGGGTCAGGAACGAGAACAGCTCCTGGGCGCGCAGCAGCACCGGGTCCTGGTTGCGCTGCCGGTAGTCCTCCACCTGCGCGGACAGGATCTCGCGGGCGAAGGCCAGCCTCATGTACTCGGCCGTCTGCTCCTCGATCTCGGCGCCGACCGCCGCCAGCTCCTCGGCGATCTCGGCGGCACGCGCCGATCCGTCCACGCGCTCGAACTCGCTCCGGGCCCGCGCGCTGCGCTCCCGGGCCGGCCCCCGTTCCCCGTCGAGCTCCTCCCGGCGCAGCTCCGCCTCCCGCACCCGGCGGTCGACCTCGGCGTCGTCCAGGCCCCGGGCCTCCTCCTCCAACCGGGCGAGGTCGCCCTCGCGGGCGAGCTTCTGCTCCAGGGTGCGCAGCTGCCGCTCCAGGTCCGCGACCTGCTCGGTACGTTCGATCGCGGCGCGCAGCTGGGCGGTGTCGGCCGCCCCCGCCTCCGCCAGCAGGGCGTCCAGGCCCTCGGCGACCTGCTCGGACCTGCTGCGGGCCTCGGCCAGCTCGGCCTCGTGCTCGGCGGCGGACTCCTCCAGGCGCGCGAGGTCCTGCTCGGCCCTGGCGTTGGCCTTGGCCCGCTCGTGCAGGTCCCGCAGGGCCGAGGCGCGCTCCTCCCGGTCCTCGGGCAGGTCCTCGCCGCAGGCGGAGAACACCTCCGCCAGCTCCCGGTCGAACTCCTCGACCCGGGCCAGGGCCGCCCGGGCCCGCTCCCCGGCCCCGCACGCCTCCTGCCACAGGTCGGCGGCCTGCTCCCGCAGGTCCAGGTCGGCCCGCACCGACCGCGGCCGGGCCCCGGCGTCGAATCCCGCCTCGGCGACGGCCTCGTCCCACTGCCGCGACCACTCCCGCAGCCCGTTCTCGGCCGCCTCCAGATCCCGGCGCAGCCGCTCCAGGTCCTGCTCGTGGGTCTGCCGCCGGTGCCGGGCCTCGGTGCGCTCCGCGGCGGCCTTCTCGCGCCGCTCGAGCTCCTCGCGGGCCAGGGTGCGCAGCTGCGGCAGCAGCACCGCCGGATCGGCGCCGGGGACCAGGACCGGTTCCAGGTCCGTCCCGGTGAGGAGGGCACCCAGCTGGTCGGCGACGGTACGCGCGGACCGCTCGGCCTCCTCGGCCCGGCCCCGCGCCACCTGCCGCTCCTCGTGGAGGTCGCGCAGGTCGCGCAGGTGCCGCAGGACCGCGTCGGCCCGGCCGACCTCGGGCGCGGGCACGTCCTCACCGGGCCACAGCGCCTCCCAGGCCCGGTCCAGCCCGGCGCGCTCGGTCTCCAGCTCCTCCAGGTCCTGCGCGGTGTGGGCCAGCTCCTGCTCCAGCTCCCGCACCCGCGTCTCCCGGGTGAGGCGCTCGGCCACCGCGTCCGCCTCGCGGCGCAGCCGGTCGGCGACCTCGTCGGCCCGGGCCAGAGCCGCCTCGAACTCCTCGGACAGCCCCTCCTTCCCGGCACGGACGCGCTTCCACAGGGTGTCGCGCGCCAGCCGCGCCTCGCGCAGGTCGTCCTCGGAGGGCGGGTCCACCCGCGAACGCAGCGCCTCCAGTTCGCCGCGCTCGCGCTCCAGGCCCCGGAGCGCGCTCCTGTGCTCCTCCCGCTTGGCCTTGGTGCGCGCACGCAGGTCGGTGAGCCGGTCGCGGTGGCCGGCCACCTGGGAGGCGTCCGGCACCACCGCCGCCAGCAGGGCCGCGCAGGCCTCGTCGGTATCGGCCCACCGGCCGGCCCACCCGGCCTCCGACAGCGCCGCCTCCAGGCGCGCCGACAGCTCGCCGGCCTCCTCCCGGGCCTCCCGCAGGGACGCCTCCAGAGAGGCCGGGGCCTCGCCGAGCACGGCCTGGAGGAGCGCGCTGTCCTCGGGTTCGGGCAGGGCCTCCAGGTCGGCCAGCGCCCGCTCGGCGGCCTCCTCCTTGGCCCGGACCTGGCCGCGCGCGCTCTCCGCGGCGGCCTCCGCAGCGGGAAGCTCCTCGGTGAGTCCGACGATGCGCTCGCGCACCGGGGCAGCCACCCGCTCGGGCCCCTCCGCCCCCATCTCCCCGGAACCCGCCCGCGCCCACAGCTGCCGGGCCTGCTCGCGCAGCCGCGCCTCGTCGCGCTCGCCGTCCTCCCAGGCCCGGATGCTCGCGGCGACCCCGGCCAGTTCCGCGACCAGGGCCTCGGCCTCCTCGGCCACCGCCGACAGGTGCGTGTCCACGTGCACGCCGGCAGCCCGGGCCCGGTCGCGCTCCAGGGCGCTCGCGGCGGTGTCGCGGGCGGTGCGATGGCCCTCCCGGGCCCGCTCCAGCTCCTCCAACCGGCCGCGCGCGTCCGCCGGGGCGAGCGGGCCCTGCCCGCGCAGGGCCTCCAGGCGTTCCCGCAGGACGTGCCGCTCCCGCAGGTCGGGCAGCACGCGCGCCAGCCGCTCCCAGCGCCGGTGCTCGCGGTCGGCCTCACCCCACTGCTGATCCAGCTCGTCCGCCCGCTTTTCGGCGATTTCGGCCTCCCGGTGCAGGGACTCGAAGGCCTCCGCGGAGGTCTGGGCCCGCTTGAGCTCCTCACCCAGCTCCTTGCGTCGCCGCAGCAGCCGGTTGAGGGAGGGGTTGGACCCGGTGGGCAGGAACAGCTCGCGCTGGCGCGCCTCCAACCGCTCGCGCACCGCGCGCAGGTCCCGGCCCGAACGCGCCGAGTACAGCGCCTGGCCCAGGTCGCCGCGGCCCTCCAGCAGCCGGCGCCCGCCGTTCTGCAGCTCGGCGAGGGTGAGCGCGAACGTGCCGGTGAACTCCTCCCGCGAGATCTGGTGCAGCAGCGCGGCCATGCGCTCCTCGGGGATCGGTGCGCCCCCGGGCGAGGTCAGGGAGTCGCGGCGGCGCTTGTGCCGGACCACCTCCAGTTCGCCGGTCCCGTCCTCCAGCAGCGCACCCAGCCGCAGGTGGGACTGCTTGTGCAGGAAGCCGTAGGGGGAGCTGTGCCCGAAGCCGTACAGCAGGTCGGCCAGGGAGGCCAGGGCCGAGCTCTTGCCCGCCTCGTTGGGCCCGTACACCACGTGCACGCCGGGCCCCGACAGGTCCAGCGACAGGTCGGTGAACGGCCCGAACGCGGACAGGTCCAGGCGCTTGATCCTCATCGGTTCCCCTCCAGCAGCACGGTCAGGGCCTCCACGGCCTCGCGGGCGGTGCCCTCGGCCCAGGCGCCGTCGTCGAACACGTCGGTCAGCTCGCGCGGCAGCTTGGTGCGCAGCCGGGTGGACTCCACCAGCCGCCGCACCCGGTCGCTGTCGGACCCCAGCCGCGCGCCCTCCTCCCGCAGGTCCTCGACCAGGTCGGCGACCTGCTCGGGCGGCAGCCACCGGTCGGGGCGCCGGGTGGCCACCCGCACCTTCTCCACCCACACCGACGCGAAGTGGCCCTGCTGGCTGATCTGGCGGACGTTGGCGGTGAACTCCTCACGCCGGCCCGACAGCACGGGATGGGCCTCGCTGGCTCCGGTCGCCACCACCCGCACCGCGTCCACCCGCCCCTCGCGGGCGGAGTCGGCGACCTCCTCGGCCAGGGCCTTCTCCACCAGGACACAGGCGTCGTCCATGTCGGCGGCGCCGCCCATGTCCACCCGCACCTCGTGCCAGCGCGCCGAGCTGTCCAGGTCGCGGTGCTCCAGGGCCGCCGCCCCGGAGGCGCCGTCGACCGTGACGAGGGTGCAGCCCTTGGCGCCGGTCTCCTGGGCGTGCCGGCCCTGGAGGTTGCCGGGGAAGACCACGTGGACGCCGTCGCCGTGCTCGACCGAGCGCTTGTGGATGTGGCCCAGCGCCCAGTAGTCGTAGCCGTGGTTGACCAGCTGCTCCAGGGAGCAGGGGGCGTAGGGGGAGTGGTTGCGGTCGCCCTCCAGGGCCGTGTGCAGGAGACCCACGTTGAACAGCCCCGAGTGCGCCCCCGGGTAGGAGGCGGCGAGGTTGTCGCGCACGTCGGCCTGCCCGAAGCTCTGCCCGTGCACCGCGAGCCCCAGGTCCTCGCGCACCACCGTGGCCGCCTCACGGCTGCCGAACCGGTGCACGTTGGCGGGCAGCCGCAGCGACATGGTCATCTTGTTCTCGGCGTCGTGGTTGCCCGAGATCATGAACACCGGGACATCGGCCTCCTGCAACCGCTCCATCTGCGCGGTGAAGAACAACCCCGTGCTGACGTCGCGCCAGGTGCCGTCGTAGACGTCCCCGGCCAGGAGGACCGCCGTGACCTGCTCCTCCAGCGCCAGGTCCACCAGGTTGCGCAGCGCGTCGCGGGCCGCCGTGCGCAGCTGCTCGTCCGGCGCACCGGGATAGCGCACCAGGCCGCGCATGGGGCTGTCGATGTGCAGATCCGCGGCATGGAGGAGTCTCACGGGGGTCTCTCCGTTCTCGGGGACGAACAAAGCCCCCCAGCATCCCACGCCGGAGGCACCGGCGTGCGGTGTTCCGCCAGGACACGGGCTCCTCCGACCGGCCCGGAGGAGGCCGGAGGCGCCGGGAGGGCAGGCCCCCATGTTCTCAGGCGCTGCCGTACGGGCGGGACGCCGTCCACAGCGGCTGCCCGGGATCCTCCAGCCACACGGTCTGCCGCCGGGCGGTGAGGTCCACGCTCAGCCCGAACCGGTCCACCCCCGGCCGGCCCCGGGACCGCCACCACCGCAGCGCGGTCAGGGACTCGTTGGCGAGCATGCGGGGACCGCTCTGCTCGATCCGGCCGTCCGCGTGCAGGCGCGCCCACGACCCGCAGCGGGTGGACACCAGCCACACGTACGGCTCCTCGCCGCCGCCGGTGCCGTGCGCCCAGGCGGGGACGAGCAGCGACAGCAGGAGCCGGGTCTCCCTGTCCAGCCACGGTTCGCGGGGATCTTCGCCCGTACTGCTCCTGTGCTCACCGCGCCGGCCGGGGGCCGGCGGGACCCGGCCGTGCCATCTCTGGGAGCGCGACCACACCGACGCCAGGGCGCCCTCGAAGCGGCCCTCGGCGTAGCCGCTCCTGACCGTGTCCAGGACGGCGAGCACGCCGCGGGCGGACCCTCGCGCGGGCGCCCACGGGGTGACGACCCTGCCGGGGCGGCGCACCCGGGACGGCCAGGACTCGGGAACGCGGGAGACGGTGCAGGCCGAGAGCACCAGGTCGTGGCCCGCGCCTCCGGCGCGCGTGTGCTCGCCGTCGCCGACGACGGTCTCGGGGGCGTAGCCCGCGCCGTGCAGGGCGGTGCGCGCGGCAACGGCGACGAACGGGTCGATCTCGACCGTGGTCACGCGGTCGTCGCCCACCAGCTCGCACAGCAGGGCGGCGAACCAGCCGGTCCCGGTGCCGACCTCCAGCACCCGCATGCCCGGCTCGACACCGGCCGCGACGAGCATGCGCGCCGCCACCGAGGGCGCGGGCGACGCGGAGGAGACCGCACCGGGCCCGCCGGGGCGCCCGTCGTCGCACTGGACGGCCAGGGACCGGTCGCTGTAGGCGGTGCGCAGCCACAGGCCGGGGTCGGTGTCCCGGTCGACGCGCAGGCGGCCCTCGGTCCACACCGCGGCGGGCAGGAACAGGTGGCGGGGCACGCGGGCGAACAGGTCGGCGATGTGCCCGGGGGTGCCGTCGGCGCGCAGCCGCGCGGCGAGCTCCCCGGCGAGCCGCTCGGGCGAGGTCACCTCCGCGCCTCCCCGCCCGGGAAGCGGCTGCCGGCGGCTCCCCGGCCCGTTCCGTGCCCGGTGCGGGCGCTCGGTGCGGGGAATGGCATGTGTTCTCCTTCTGCTCGACTGCTCTGTGTCCGTCCGCCGGGTCCGGCTCGGGTGCCCGGCGGGGACGGAGTGCGTTTCCGTCCGCTCCGCGAGCGGCGGGTTCTTCGGCGCCGGCCCGCCGTGGGCGCCGGTTCCGGCCGCGGCCGGGGGTGCGGGGCCCTCTCAGCGGCTGATGAGGGCGCGCACGGTGATCGGCAGCCCCGCGCTGCCGATCCAGTCCCAGTACAGGCTGAGCCGGTCGACCAGGTGCAGTCCGCCGCCGCGCGGCCGCAGCCGGGGGAAGGGGTACCAGCCGTCGGCCCCCTGGTCGGCGCCGTCGTCGGTGACGGCGAGCTCGATCTGGAAGCGGCTGCGGGTGAGGGCGATCTCCACGGCGCCGCCGGGGAGGCCGGAGCGGGTGTGGCGGTGGGCGTTGTCGACCAGTACGGCGGCGAGGCGGGCGATCCGGTCGGCGCAGGCCTGGCCGGAGCGGGAGGCCTGGTAGGCCCAGGAGCAGACGGAGTCGCCGTAGCGCGCGGGGTCCGCGGTGTCGGCGGGGCCGAGGACGAGGGCCGAGGAGTTCGGGTTGCCGGTGGGGCGACGGCGGGGGAGCAGAGAGGCCTCCCGAAGAACTCGTGTAACAGTAGACTGCATTTGTCTCACCAATCTTGTTTCGTCTCAGGTGAGGCACGCCTCGGAAGCCGGGGCAGTGGAGACCGGGGCTTTTCCCGTGCGCAGGATTTGTGCCGCTCGGGTCACAACTATCCACAACGCGCACCGGGCCGGGAAGCGCTACAGGTGAACTGTCGCTTCCTGGTGAATCCTGTAGCGGTTGTTGTCGCCCTGTAGTTGAATGGTTGTATGGCTGCGAAACCACACAAGCCTTGGGTGCTTTTCGGGAAAGAGATGCGCCGTCTCCGTGTTGAGCTGGGGCTTTCCCAGGCGGAGCTCGGTAAACGCATCCGGGTGAGCGGTGCCATGGTGGGTCATCTCGAACGGGCCGTCCGTATCCCAAACAGGGAGCAAGTGGACGCCCTGGAGGCTGTTTTCGCTACAAACGGCGACCTGCTCCGCCGGTGGTCGGAGACCATGAAAACAAGAAGTGTTCCCGATTGGTTTCAGAATGCGCTCGCCACCGAGGGGCAGGCCGAGCTCATCTGCCAATATCAGTCCATACTGGTTCCCGGACTGCTGCAGACGGAACGCTATGCCGAGGTTCTGATGAGGTCGTGGCAGCCGAGGGCAACGGAGGAAAAAATAGAGCAACTCGTACGAACTCGGACAGGAAGGCTGCCGAATTTACTGGAACAGCGTCCCACATTGTGGTTCGTGGTGGACGAGGTGGTGGTGACACGGCCGATAGGGTCACTCAGGGTCATGGCCGACCAGCTGGAACACATCGCCGCCCTCGCCGACTCCGGAAGCATTCGCTTCCAGGTGCTGCCCCAGCGAATGCTGCACCCCGGCCTGTGCCCGCCGTTCCGGATCATGTTTTTGCGAGATGAGCGCGCTGTGGTGTTCGTGGAGCACGCACTGGGGGATGTAGCACGTAGCGACTCCCGGGAAGTATCCCAGATGCGTACTCTGTTCGGGTCGATGCAGGCCGATGCGCTGCCACCAGCGGAATCGGTGCGACGCATCCGTGAAATCGGAAAGGAAATGGCGGCATGAGCAATGTGGCGCACGAGAAGTGGCACAAGTCGTCGTACAGCGGCGGCAACGGAGGTGACTGCGTGGAGGTGTCCGAGGGGCCGGTGACCGGTCTCCGCGACACCCGCAACCGCGAGCTGGGACACCTGGACCTGCCCGCCCGGGAGTGGGTCTCCCTGCTGGGGCTGCTGCGCGGCTGACCTGGTACGACGGCCGGTCCCGCCCAGGATAGGTGGGCGGGGCCGGACTCGTCGGCACTCAGGCTACCCGTCGGACACGGAAGACGAACGGGACCAAAGACCAAAGAAACGTGTGAACTACGTCCTTCGGCCCACGTGTCGGAAAAGCGACTCCGTTCCGGACAGACACCGAAAGCTGCCGAGGCCTCAGAGGTACAGCCCCGTCCCCACGCGCGCGCCCCCGCCATCGGGCAGGGAGACAGGAACGTCCGCCGGCGCGAGCGTGCGCAGAACCTCCTCGTCGTCCAGGTCCAGCTCCGCCACCCGCACGGCCTGCGCACGGGCCGCCCGTTCGAACAGCATCTCGGCCAGGCGGGCATTGGCCGGCGACTCCGGCCGCGGCCGGTCCAGCAGCAGCGCCCGCACCGCCGCCACGGTCTCGGGCGCCGCCCGGAACCCCGCCTCGCGCGCCCGCTCGGCGAACACCTGCGCCAGGTCCTCCTCCGACAGGTCGGCGAAGCGGAGCCGCCGCGTGAACAGCGCATCCAGCTCCGGACGCGCCTCCAGGAGCGCAGGCAGGTCCTCCGGCGCCCCCGACAGGACCACCAGCAGATCGTGGCGGTGCAGCTCCACCAGACGCACCAGCTCCCGCACCGCCTCGTCCACCGAAGGATCCGCCCCCGGCCGCACCAGCACCGCGTGCGCCTCCGCCAGGAACAGCACCCCGCCCGCCGCGGACCGCACCGCCGCGTCCACCAGCTCGGCACTCTGCCCCGGCAGCAGCCCCACCAGGTCCTTGCGCCCCACCGTCACCACATGCCCCGACGACAGCACCCCGCGCCGACCGCACACCTGCCCCGCCAGCTCGGCGAACGTCGCCCGACCCGTACCGGGAGAACCCAGCAGCACCATGTGCTCCAGAGCCCCCGACACACTGATCCCCGCCCCCCGGCGGGCCTGCTCCACCCGGGCGCGCGCATCCAGGGCGCGCAGCTCCCGCCGCGCCTCCTCCTGCCCCACCAGCCTCTCCGCCGCCTCCAGCGGATCCTCCGGCGCCGGCACCCCCGTACGCGCCCCCAGAGCCGCCGGGACGTCGGACGGCAGCAGCTCGCACAACCGGTCCGCCGACCGCTCCCCGGCACCGGTGATCCGCTCGGCCTGCAGCGCCGTCGCACGCTCCAGCAGGTTGCGCATCAGCCGCGCGTTGCCGAACGCCCGGTCGCGCGGCGCCGCCCGCAGCAGCTGGCGCACCCGCGCCTCCGTGCCCTCCCCGAGCGTGAACCCCGCCTCGCGCGCCATCACCCCGAAGATCTCCACCAGCTCCCGGTCCGTGTAGTCCGGAAACGACAGATGCCGGGGGAAACGCGAGGCCAGACCCGGGTTCGACGCCAGGAAACCCGCCATCTCCTGCGGATATCCGGCAACCACCACCACGAGGTCCTCGCGGTGGTCCTCCATCATGCGCAGCAGCGTCGCGATCGCCTCGGGCCCGTAGTCGTTGGCCGACTCCGACGCGGTCAGCGAATACGCCTCGTCGATGAACAGCACCCCGCCCAGCGCACTGCGCACCACCTGCTCCACCTTCGGCGCCGTCTGCCCGATGTAGCGACCCACCAGGTCACCGCGCGAGACGTCCACCAGATGGCCCGACGACAGCAGACCCAGCTCGGCGTACACCGCACCCAGCATCCGCGCCACCATCGTCTTGGCCGTCCCCGGGCTGCCCGTGAACACCAGGTGCCGGGCCGGCGCGGACACCGGGACCCCCGCCCCCGCACGCAACCGCTCGGCCTCGGCCTCCGCCACGTACAGCCGCACCTCCCGCTTGACCGCCTCCAGACCCACCAGGGCGTCCAGCTCCGCCAGCGGATCCTCCGGCACCGCACCGCGCCACCCGACCGGGCCCACCGCCGCCGTCTCCAGGGTGTCGGGAACGTCCTCGGCCAGCAGCCGACCCAACCGGTCGGCCTCGCCCTCGGTCGCCTCCGCACCCGAACCCAGACCCGGCGACGACCCCGCCGGCGCCGCCGCCAACCGGGCCGCCTGCCGCGACAGCGTCCGGTCCAGCAGCACCCGGGCCGACCGCGCACCGCCGAACCCCTGACCGCGCGACGCACGCCCCAGCAGCCGACCCGCCTTGGCGACGGCCTCCGGGTCGGCCTCCAGACCCGACTCCTCCACCATCGCGGCGAAGACCGCCGTCAGCTCCTCACCGCTCGGATCGGGAAAGCGCAGCCGCCGCGAGATCCGCGCCGCCAACCGCGGAGACGCCGACAGCAGCCGACCCACCCGCTCCTCGGTCTCGTCGGCCAGCACCACCACCAGCTCGTCGGCGTGCTCGTCCATCTTGCGCACCAGCACCGACAGCGCGTCCGCACCCAGACCGCGGCTGTTCTCCGCCTCCGTCAGAGCGGACGCGTCGTCCACCAGCAGCACCCCGCCCAGCGCACCGCGCACCACCTGCGCCACCCGCTCGGCCACCCCACCGGTGTGATCGGCCACCAGATTGGCCCGGCTCACCTCCGTCACCCGGCCCGTGCGCAGCAGCCCCGCCTCCGCGTAGACCTCGCCCACGATCCGCGCCACCGCCGACTTCCCCGTGCCGGGACGGCCGGTGAACACCATGTGCCGCCCCGGACCCGCCACCGACAACCCCGCCTGCACCCGCCGGCGCGCGGCCTCCGCCTCCGCGGCCACGGCACGCACCTGCCTCTTGACCTCGGCCAGACCCACCAACGCGTCCAGCCGCTCCAGCGGCGTGGGACCCAGGACCGGATCGGCCTCGCGCGCCCTCGCCGCCTGCTCCTGCTCCACCACCCCGTCCGCACCCGCCAGACCGGGAACGAGCACGGGCACGGCCGGCGGCCGACAGTAGCGGCGCAGATCGGTCTGGAAACCGCTCACCGGCAGCGGAGTCCCGTACCGGGGAGACTTGTGCACCTCGTTCCCCGACGAGGTCAGCGCCAGCGCACAGCGCGTCCCCATGTCCAGCCAGGCCCGGGAGACATCGGCCTCGCCCGCCACCACGCCCTGCCACAACCACGTGCGGGCCCGGTCCTGCCACGCCACCAGGTCGAACCCCTTCTTACGGGTGCGGAACTCGTCCGACAGCGCCCGGAACTGCCCCGCCTCGAACAGGGCGCTGGAAACGGGCGGCAGGTTGCTCAGACCCGCACCCAGGCAGATGTCCACCAGCACGTCCGGCAGCGACGGCACGTCGTGGGCCACCGCGGCGAGCCGCTCGTGCGCGGCGGCGAACCTCTCGTGGGCCCACGCCAGGAACCGCGCCGGCGGCGCGAACTCGGGAACGGACGGGAAGTGCTCGGCGTCGATCGCCGCAGCCCAGGCCACCCGCAGGTCACGCGGGCTCGCCGACATGTCGAACTCGCGATCGACCGGATTCGCGGCGCGCCGGTCCAACAGGGCGCGCCAGGCCCGGCGGCGCTCCTCCCACGGCTCGACCCCCTCGGCCGCGTCCAGGATGTCGCCGATGACGGAGAAGGCGATCTCGCGGTCGGCGCGCTCCTTGGACACCTCGATCAACCCGTAGCAGGGAGGCATGGTGAGCGTGTCCAGGAGCCACTGGTGGGGCTCCGACACCAGGTTGGACACCGAGGTGTGGCGGCCGATCGCGATCGAAGGCATCCGCGCGCTGCTGCCGCCGACCACCCGCAGGGGGCCCTGGAGGGCGATCAGGTGGTCGACGACGTCGCCGCGCAGGCGCTTGTGCCGCTGCTGGTCGGAACCGGAGGCGCGACCGGGAGGGAAATCGCGGGCCCGCGGATCCTCGATCACGGTGTCGAACAGCTCGACCAGGTCGTCGACGAGCCGGTGGGGCACCCGCCAGGGACCGTACTCGTAGATGTCGAGAACCGGCTCATCGGTGAGAAGCAGTTCCAGGTGCTCAGGCAGACGGATCGCCGACAAGCCGGGGCTCCTTCGAGGGGGAGGGGCGCAAACACGTATGTCTTGCGAGGATATGTCGGGGATATCAGAGGCATCGGATATTTTCCTCTTTCCCCACGTCGGAGAACCTCCCCGGGAGGAGGGGCGCGGAGGCAGAGGGCCGAGTCAGTCCGTGTCGGTGGCCGCCAGAACCGTCAGCCGGCGGCGCCCCGGAGACAGCGCGGCCACCCCGATGTCCCAGATGAGCCGGTGATACCAGGAGGTGGAGGTGCCGAGGTGGTACCAGCCGCACGAGGCGGCGCGCCCCTCGACCTCCTCGAAGGAAGCCTCCTCCGCCGCTCCGGTGAGCCCGCCGAGGGACCGCCAAGCGGCAAGTCGCCTGTAGGCGCCGTACAGGGCACCGCCGTAGGCGCCGCCGCCGCAGGCCGCGGCGAACAGCTCGGCCCACACCGCCCCGGCGTCGGACCGGTACACGGAGAAGTTCCTGCCGCCCCCCGAACACGCGAGGCCGAGCAGAGTTCCGGGAAGGTCGCCCTCCTCCAGGGGCTGTGCCGGCTCGAAGGCACGGGCCTCGACCAGGCCGTTGGACTCCTCGACCCATCCGGCGGTCGCGGCGGACAGCGCCGCCGGAGCGGTCACTTCCTGAACAGCGACCCCGCCGGTACGGCGGCGAACCGGTGCACCGCCTCCGGAGGAAGGCCGTGGTGACATGCTTCCCCGCAACGAGTGGCTGGGAAGTACGGCACCGGACTCCAGCGCCGAGCGCCGTGCCGGCAGCCAGGCGAGCGGATGCTGACCGCGCCGAAGGACACCGGACCACCTCTGCGCCTCGGGCAGATCGCGGAGGTCGGCGCCTCGGACCAGCAGTTCGTGGAGCGTACAGGCCCGCAGCTCGTCGGAGCCGCCGCTGCCCGAACCACTGCCGCGAAAGACCGGCCGGAGGCCGTCGGGGTCCTGCGCCGATGTGAGGAGGGAAGCCGCGTACCGGGCCCGCTTCCGTGCGGCCCGGTCCTGGCCGGAGGTGAGTCGGAGAAGCTGCTCGACACTGCGCCGTCCCGGTGTCAGCGCCAGGAGCCGTACCACGGTGTCCAGGACGCTCCTGTGCTGCCATGCGGGAACGGAGGAGGCGGCGGTCAGGCGGAGCAGTTCCGCGCCCAGGTCCCCGAGGAAGACGGCGTCACCGTCGGCCATACGGCGCTCCAGCTCGGTGTGGAGCGGGCCGGTGTCGCGGCTCCGGAGGAGCTCTGCCGCGATCCTCTCGGGTCGGTGTCTCACGGCACCGACCCTACACAGGTGTTCGGTTCCGGACGGAGGAGGAAGGTGGAGGCGCTGTGGAGGTGGGCGATGCAGCCGAGTCACCGGTGCCATGCGCGCTTTCGCCTCGCGGGAAAACCCGTGTCCCGATACCGGAGCGACAGCGCGCACCCACGCCGTGGTCGTCCGCACACACCACCTGGCCGCGATGGGCCGAGCCCGTTTTTCCGCGCCCGGCGCCCTGTCTGCACCGAGGCGCCCCGGTGACAGGTTTCCCCGGCACGGTCCCGGGAGTATTCTCGACCTGTCGAGGAGACCAGGCGAGCGAGGTCCGGTGCTTCATCCCGTGTGGATCCGTGTCATGGGGTGGCCTGGGGCTCGCGCACTTTGCATCTCATATCGATAACGCGTCACGTTTCCCCAGTACAGCAAGGGTGCTCCCCGCACAGGCGGGGGTGAGTCCCATGGACGGCCGTCAGCGTGCATCCTGCGGGCGTGCTCCCCGCACAGGCGGGGGTGAGTCCTCCTGCACTCCATGGCGTCGGTCTCCGAAGAGGTGCTCCCCGCACAGGCGGGGGTGAGTCCTCCTGCACTCCATGGCGTCGGTCTCCGAAGAGGTGCTCCCCGCACAGGCGGGGGTGAGTCGGGGGCCAGGGCCAGGGCGTCACCGACAGCCGCGTGCTCCCCGCACAGGCGGGGGTGAGTCCTTGGCCGGGATGGGCGGCCGGTGGGTGGAGATGTGCTCCCCGCACAGGCGGGGGTGAGTCCCATGGACGGCCGTCAGCGTGCATCCTGCGGGCGTGCTCCCCGCACAGGCGGGGGTGAGTCCCCGGCCACCCGCGCTCAGGCGGACCGGCTCCAGTGCCCCCCGCACAGGCGGGGTGAATCCACCAAACAAGGCCGTCCGGGTGACGCCCTTACGGGGCTGCGTACGGGAACGAACCGTACTGTTCTGGTTGAGGGGCCTTCGCGAGGGAACGTGCGATCAGCCTTGCTGAGTAAGAAGTCTGGTTATGACCGGGATGGTTTAGTAGCCGCAAACAGTTTCGAAAACCTCATGCTGTGATTCCTCAAGGCTATCAACTCAGGCCTCGCGATTCCAAGAAGGAATCCCGAATCAGGGGCAGAGGGTGGTGAGGAGCTCGGCCCTGTCCGCAAGAACTTGAAAACCATCCCCCCGGACCAGTTGCTTGGGTAGCTTTGACCTACGCTAGTGCTTCGCACAGCACAAGCGCAGTACCCCTCGAGCGCGACCAGCTGGGACTTCGCATGGAGCGAACGCGTCACCCCGACAAAGATCTCGAAGCTGTGCTGCGGGCAGCAGAGGGGCAAGGCTGGCGGGTCACTCGCAACAAGAAGTACTTCAAGATGTACTGAGGTGATCTCAGTGAGTTTGCTTCTCGATATTGGTCAGAGCCAACGCGGCTTGCACGATCGCGCCGATTTTGGACGGGCTCATCGTGGTGTGGCGCAGCACTCTCCACCGTCCGGTCAGGACCGCCATCGCGCGCTCGCCGATGCACCGCAGGCCGCGTAGCAGCCGGTTGTAGGCCCGGTCATCGGCATGCCAGCGATGCTCGTCGACCTCGGGCGGACGTTTGATCGGCGTGCGCACCCCCACACCAGCGCCGTCGTAGCCGGGATCGGCCAGCACTACCACCCCGTCGGCCGTGGCCTTGTGCACAAGCGGAAACACGTGCCGGCGTGCGGCGGTGATGTCGGGCGTGGACCCGGGCTCGACGTCGGATACCCATAGCGGTTCTCCTCGGGCATCGGAAAGGAACTGGATGTTGCCGCCGTGGCGGTGTTTGTGGCCGCTGTACCAGAGGTTGCTTCGACCGGAGGGGCCAGGCTCCGAACAGCGGTCGGAAGGAAACAGTTTTCCGTCCAGGATCAGGGGGTCGTTGGGGGTGGTGCGGGCGTGTTCGAGGACCTGGTGCAGGTCGGGGGCTTGGTCGGCGAGCACGTCGATGCCCTCGTCGACGTAGCGGTAGCCGGTGGCTCGGGAGATGTGGTTGTCCCTGGCCAGGGCGTCGATGGCGGTGCCGTCGCGAAACCACCGCAAGACCAGGACTGCCTGTTTGTAGCAGGTCAGGGCGCGGGTGCCTGTGCGGGTGCCGCGGCGTTGGCGTTCGGCGTTCAGCAGGGCTGAAAGGTGCCAAACGGTGGTCTGGTCCACGTCGAGGGTGGCAGTATAGGGAACCACGTGGAGCCTTTCAGGTGGTCCGGTGGAGATTCGACACCTCGCCTTCTACCTGGGGCTCCACGTCTGTGTCAGGGGAACGGAAATTCACCCATGGATGCACTTCTCGTCTTTATTGCCGGTTTTCTACTGCTTCCCGATTGCTGAGATCACCTCACTGTCCGTGTGAAGAAAAACATTTCAAGACTGTTCATGTGTCGCCATCCGGGGCAAGCTACCTGAAGAACCTTCTCGGGCAACTGCGACGAGCGACTTGCTGGGAGGAGTGAGGGCGTGAGCATCTACCATCTGACCGTCGATCTAGCGTTCGAAAATCCCTCGGGGCTTGCCACAGATGAGGACTTTGACGATTTTGTCGATCGGTTCCTCGACGAGCTTGACAATCTGGTGGAATCAGACCCGGGCATTGTGGATCCTGATGTAGCCGGAAGCCTTGCCCAGCGAACCATCACAGTGACCATGGGCGTGGAAGCAGGCACCGTCGAAGACGGGGCACGTCTGTTTTTTGCCAACGTTCGGTGCGCACTGCACGCGGCAGAGAGCGCTACGCCCAACTGGCCGACGTTCGCGCCTTCGACTCCTATGAGCCCTGGCCGGGTAGGACTGGTAGACGCTTGAAACCAGTGAAGAACGGAGTGCCCTTGCCACGTACGGTCGGCAAGGGCACTCCGTGCGTCAGCCTGGAAATGTGGGCTCAGTGCGACCGCTGCGCCGTCTGAGCACGCGCCGTGTACTCCGCGGGGACCTCGTTCGGGGCGGTCTCGACCAGGGTCCGCTTGCGCGTACACCATCAGGTCACCTCATGGGAAGAAGCGAACCTCCTGATCCCCTGGGATCACGGGTGTGCAGCTCGCTCCCGCTTACTGGGGAGCCAAGGCCGCCTGGGCGCTGACCCGTCCCCGGCCGGGCCGGAGCGGGCCCGGCAGCAGTGGGGCACTCGGGAGTCGGGGTCCACCCCGTCGACACGGTGGGCTTTCCCAGCCGGCACAGCCCGGCGGGCGTGACCTGCGGGGGCCGGTGTGTCCACCGCTCCTGAAATGCCGACGCATGGTCCGGGTCCGTCTCGTGCTCACCGGAAACCTCGATTCCCGGCTAGGCCTGCGCGCCTCGTGTCAATATGAGTGGCAGTTCTCAGACAAGGAGCGGCACATGTTTCCGCGTCTTCGATCGGCCGTCCGACCTCGCGCGAGCAGAAGGCGGTGCCCCCCGTGCGGCAGCGGGGGCCGCGGGTAGCCCCCTGCCCAGGAGAGATGTCAGGTTTTCCGAGAAGGAAGGCGTCCTTGCCGTGTCCCCCCATCCCCATCCTCCCGCCCGCGTGCTGCATCCGCGCAAGGAGTGCGTCGCAGGACCGATCCGCGTCATGGTCGTGGACGACCACGCGCTGTTCCGGCGCGGACTGGTGTCCGTGCTGGAGGACGAGGACGACATCGTCGTCGTCAGCGAGGCCGGTGACGGCGACGAAGCGGTCCGGCTCGCCGCCGAGACCCAGCCCGACGTGGTCCTCATGGACGTGTGCATGCCCAACTCGCGCGGTATCGAGGCCTGCCCGCGCATCCGCAAGGCGGTGCCGCACACCAAGTTCGTCATGCTGACCATGAGCGACGAGGAGTCCGACCTCTTCGACGCCCTCAAGGTCGGTGCGAGCGGCTACCTGCTCAAGGAGATCGCGGTCACCGACATCGCGCGCGCCATCCGCGCCATCGTCGGCGGGCAGACCTTCGTCAATCCGGCGATGGCGACCAAGCTCATCGGGGAGTTCGCCGAGCTGGCCAAGCAGGAGAGCAGCACGTCCGAGCAGCGGATCATCCCCCAGCTCACCCCGCGCGAGACTGAGGTGCTCAAACTGCTGGCCCGCTCGCTCAACAACCGGGAGATCGGCGAGCGTCTGTTCATCACCGAGAACACCGTGAAGAACCACGTCCGCAGCATCCTGGAGAAGCTCCAGGTCCATTCGCGTACGGAGGCGGCCATCTACGCCGTGCGGTCCCAGTACGTCGGCTAGGCCCTGTTGTGTAGATCATCTCGGGCTGCACGGCCGCCAGGCGCCCCCTTGCCGCGTCGGAGAGCTTGCGAAGCCAACCAGGCTGAGCTGCGCTCCCCACCTCGCAAGGGAACACCTGGTCGGCCGTTCGCCGGAGGATCGGCTCCGCCGATACGGCGAGAGCATCCAAAAACAGGCCCTGGCGGATGCCCGGCGGCGTCCCCGCCCGTGGCCTCCGCTCCTACGTGCGGGCGCCGGTGAGGACGCCGCAGGTGCCGGTGGTGCGGGCCTAGATCAGGGCGTGGCCGTAGGTGTCCACGAGAGAGGCCAGGTCGGGGTCGCCGAAGTGCCGGCGCAGCTCCTTGAACCTGGTCACCTTGTCCTCGCCGAAGCGGGACACGGACACGGCGTAGGTGTCCGCGGAGACGAACACCGGCGGGTTCTTCTTGCTGTGGAACTTGTCCGCGTACATCACCAGCTGCTCCTCCGCGGACTCGGCCACGTAGTCGCCCTCGGGGAGGGGAAGCCCCTGCACCCGGATGTCCTCGCGGGTGATGCCCACGCCGGTGTGGTGGGAGCAGAACCGCGACAGCTCCTCGGGGAACCCCTCCGAGGTGAGGATCTCCTGTCCCAGCAGCCCGTGGCTCACGTAGTTCCGGTGGTCGAGGCGGCCCGAGGCGTCGTAGAGGCGGTACACCCCCAGGTCGTGGAGCAGGCATCCCGCCCTGACCAGGTCGCGGTCCAGGTCGTGGCCGTACCGGTCGAGCAGCTGCTCGGCGATCGCGCACACGATCTCGCAGTGCGTGTGGACGAGCGCCAGTGCCTCGGGTGTGGGCGCGTACCGCTCGTGGAGGGCGCGGATCTCTGCGTCGGTGGGGATGACCATGCCTTCGACCGTAGTACCGGAAGGAGGGTGCCGCCGACTCCGGGAGGCGCGGCGGCCAGGGGGCGCGGTGCGGCGGTGGTGCCGGGGCGTGCATCATTCCTTCGGGGCCTGTACGGCGCGGGCCGGGACCGGAGGCGCTGTGCCGCCGCGTCCGGGCCGGCGCCGGTCCCGAGGGCCGTTGCGGAGAACCTGAATCGAGGAGGCCACCATGGCTGACGAGGTCATCGGCATCGTCGGTGCCGGCATCGTCGGGCTCGCGATCGGCCGGGAGGTCACCCTTCGCCGGCCGGGCACGCGGGTCGTGGTGCTGGAGAAGGAGGACCGCGTGGCCGTGCACCAGACCGGCCGCAACTCCGGGGTCGTCCACGCCGGCCTCTACTACCGGCCGGGCAGCCTCAAGGCGCGCCTGTGCACGCGCGGCAAGGGGATGCTGCGGGAGTACTGTGCCGACCGCGGTCTGCCCTACGACGAGTGCGGCAAGCTCGTCGTCGCGGTGGACGAGGACGACGTGGCGCGGCTCGACGGCATCCACGCCAGGGCCGACACGAACGCCGTCCCGGGTCTGCGCCGGGTGGGGCCCGACGGGATCCGCGACATCGAGCCGTACGCGGCGGGCCTGGCCGCCCTGTATTCGCCGCACACGGCCATCACCGACTACACGCGCATCGCCGAGGCCTTCGCCGAGGACATCGTCGCCGCGGGCGGGGAGATCCGGTTCCACTCCCCGGTCACCGCGATCGAGGAGACCGGAGATGCCGTACACGTCACCGCCGGCGGCGAGATCGTCCGGGTGGACGGCCTCGTCGTCGCGGGCGGTCTCATGACGGACCGGCTCGCCCGCCTGGCGGGCGACAGGTCCGACCCCAGGATCACCCCGTTCCGGGGCGAGTACATGCTGCTGCGCCCGGAGAAGGCGCACATGGTGCGCGGGCTCGTCTACCCCGTGCCCGACCCCCGGTACCCCTTCCTCGGGGTGCACTTCACCCGCCGGGTGTCGGGGGAGGTCGAGGTCGGTCCCAACGCCGTCCTCGCCTTCTCCCGCGAGGGCTACAAGTTCTCCGACGTCCGGCCGGGGGACCTGGCTGAGTGCCTTTCCTGGCCGGGTTTCTGGGCCATGGGGTTCCGGCACTGGAGAACGGGGATCCAGGAGATGCACGGGTCCCTGTCCAGGCGTGCGTATCTGAGGCCGGCCCGCCGGTACGTGCCCGGGATCGGGCCCGGCGACGTCGTGCCGGGCGGTGCCGGTGTGCGCGCCCAGGCGCTCGACCGCAGGGGCAACCTCGTCGACGACTTCCGGATCAGCCAGATGGGGCGCGTGACGGCCGTGCGCAACGCGCCCTCGCCCGCGGCCACCTCCTCGATGGCGATCGCCGAACACGTCATGGACGTCGTCGACGGGAGGAGCGCGGGCTGAGCTCCCGCGTGCGGCGGCCGAGGCCCGGTCGGAGGGTGTGGCTCCGGTGTCTGGCAAGGTGGGGAGGGACGTCACCGCAGCGCCGAGCGGCCGGACGCGCCGCTTTCCGAGCTGCGGGCCGCGCTCTTGCGCGGCCCGGCAGGGCGGGGTTCCCCGAAGCAGTGAGCCGGGAACCCCGCCCCGCCGTTTTTCTGTGAACGGACGCCCCGCGTCCGGAGGAGGGAACGAAGACATGTCTGAACGCTCCGGACGCCCCGGACGCAGGGCGCCGCAGGTCACGCACGCGCGGGTGGAGAGGGTCGAGCGGCTCACCCCCCACATGGTCCGCCTCGTGCTGGGCGGGCCCGGAATGGCGGAGTTCACCGCCGGCGAGTACACCGACCACTACATCAAGCTGCTGTTCCCTCCGGAGGGTGCGCCCTACTCGGTGCCCTTCGACCTCGGAAAGATCCGCGAGGAGCTGCCGCGCGAGCTGTGGCCGGCCATGCGCACCTACACGGTGCGCGGTTGGGACGCGGAGAGGAAGGAGCTGTTCGTCGATGTCGTCACCCACGGGGACGAGGGGCTGGCCGGGGTGTGGGCGGCCGGGGCGAAGCCCGGCGACGAGATCTGCTTCGTCGGCCCCGGCGGCGCCTACGCGCCGGACCCCGAGGCGGACTGGCACCTGCTGGTCGGTGACGAGAGCGCGCTCCCGGCCGTCGCCGCCGCCCTCGAACGCCTGCCGCAGGGCGCCGTCGCACATGTCTTCCTGGAGGTCGCCGGACCGGAGGAGGAGCAGGAGCTGGTGACGGCCGCGAACGCCGCGATCACCTGGATCCACCGCGGCGCCGACGCTCCCGGTGCCGGGCTCGTCGGTGCGGTGGAGGCCCTGGACTTCCCCGAGGGCGACGTGCACGCCTTCGTCCACGGCGAGGCGGGCGCGGTCAAGGAGCTGCGCCGGGTGCTGCTGCGTGAGCGCGGGGTGCCCCGCGAGCGCGTGTCCATCTCGGGCTACTGGCGCCTGGGCATGAACGAGGACGGGTGGCAGGCCGGCAAGCGCGAGTGGAACCGGCAGGTGGAGGAGGAGCAGGACAAGGCCTGACCCGCCGGGGCCGGGGCGGGGCCTCCCGCTCCGGCGCACCGCGTGCGGAAAAAGAAAAAGACCCCCGCAGGGGTCCGTTTCCGGTGACGCTGGTGGGCGATACAGGATTCGAACCTGTGACCTCTACCGTGTCAAGGTAGCGCTCTAACCAACTGAGCTAACCGCCCTCATGGAGATGAGGTATTGGAGGCGGAGACGGGAATCGAACCCGTGTGCAGGGATTTGCAGTCCCTTGCCTCAACCACTCGGCCACTCCGCCAGGAACAGCATGGGGGAGCTGTCGAGTGACACCCATGCAGGGCCTCTCCGAGCGGACGACGGGATTCGAACCCGCGACCCTCACCTTGGCAAGGTGATGCTCTACCAACTGAGCCACGTCCGCGTGTGCGCCGGGGGTTCTCCCCGATGCGGTCCCCATTCTGCCACCGATGGACAGGGGAGGAAACCTTCGAGCGGACGACGGGATTCGAACCCGCGACCCTCACCTTGGCAAGGTGATGCTCTACCAACTGAGCCACGTCCGCGCGGCGATGGTGCGGGGCTTCCCGGTCCGGGGCGCCCCCTCGCTGCATTCAGAACTTTAGCGGATTCCGGGCCAAGCGCGAAATCGGTGGTCCGAGCCCTGCCGTGGCAGGCCCAGCGGGGCGGCCCGCCGCGGCGGCAGGGGCCGGACATGTTCCTAACTCTCCACGTGGGCGGGGGTGGAGGGCATGTCCGGCCGGGGAGGCGCCGACAGATACTGCCCGACCCGTTCGATCACCTTGTTCATCTCGTAGGCGATGAGGCCCACGTCGCTGTCGGAGTCGGACATCAGGGCCATGCAGGCACCCTCGCCCGCCGCGGCGACGAAGAGGAACGCCTGGTCCATCTCGATGATGCTCTGGCGGATGCCGCCGGCGGAGAACTGCTTGCTGGCCCCGCCGGCGAGGCTGTGCAGCCCCGAGGCGATCGCGGACAGGTGTTCGGCGGCGGGGCGGTCCAGGCCGCTGGAGGTGGCCATGAGGAGCCCGTCGGTGGACAGGACGATGGCGTGCTGCGTTCCGGAGGCGCGGGTGAGGAGATCGTCCAGCAGCCAGCTGAGCTCGCCGCGGGCAGTGCTCGGTGGAGTCATGTCTCTCTTTGTTCTGTCGTCGGGGACGGGCGTGACAGGCGGGGGCCCGCGCCCACGGGGTGTGACCGGCCAGTGCGAACAGGGGGGCACAGGTCGGCTACCGGCGGGTCCCGCACAAGCGTTGCCCAGATGATAGTCATTCGTAATCTATCTGTCTGGGCCCCTGCTCGCGTGTCTGATGCTTCCTGTTTCCGTCAGAGGCTTGTGACCAGCGTCGACGGGTCCATCGGCCGGTATCGGATCCCGTGCCGCGGCCGGTGCCGGTCAGGTCCTTGCCAAGCGCGGCGCTCCCGGGTACGGGGCGTGGGAGTATCGGTGTGCCGCCCTGCACGGGCGACCTGAGGAACGTGGGGGTGGAGAGATGAAGGTCTGGATCGCCGGAGCCGGATACGGACGCGGCGCCGTCGTCGACGTGTCGGAGGCGAGGATTCCCGTGTCGGACCACGGCATCACCGTGGGCGACGGGGTCTTCGAGACCGTGCTCTCCAGGAGCGGCCGCCCGTTCGCGCTCACCCGGCACCTGCGCCGGCTGGCCCGCTCGGCGGAGGGCCTGGGCATGGCCGCGCCGGACCTGGACCTGATCGCCGAGGGGGTCGCGCAGGCCGTGGCCGCCAACCGGGAGCTGCCCGATGCCCGGGTGCGCATCACGGTGACCGACGGGGCGGGGCCGCTGGGGTCCGACCGCTCCCCGGGCGAGCAGACGATGATCGTCGCCATGGGCTCCTTCCCGGGGGTTCCCCCGCAGACCGACGTGGCGCTGGCCCCGTGGCCGCGCAACGAGTTCGGGGCCCTGGCCGGGCTCAAGACCACCTCGTACGCCGACAACGTGCGCGCGCTGGCCCACGCCAAGGCCCGGGGCGCGAGTGAGGCCCTCTTCCGCAACGTGAGCGGGAATCTGTGCGAGGGCACCGGCAGCAACGTCTTCGTGGTGCTGGACGGGCGCCTGGTCACCCCGCCGCTGTCGGCGGGGCCGCTGGCGGGCATCACCCGCGAACTGGTCCTGGAGTGGTACGGCGCCGCGGAGGAGGACGTGCCCATGGAGCGCCTGCCCGAGGTGAGCGAGATGTTCCTGACCTCGACCGGCCGCGACGTCCAGGCGGTCCTGCACGTCGACGGGAAGCGGGTGTCGGACGGGCCGGGCCCGATCACGCTGGAGGCGATGAAGGTGTTCGCCGAGCGCTCCGCCGCCGACATCGATCCCTGACGGGCACCGGAGACGCGAACGGGGGACGGCGCGCCGGCGCCGTCCCCCGTTTCTCCCTGCCCCGGAGGGCTCAGGAGTGGAGGTGCTGCTGGATCTCGTCGTCGAGGTCCACGAACTGGGCCTCCTGCCCGGCCGGGACGATCTCGTAGGTCCGGTGCAGGAACTCGGCCAGCGGGGAGACCTGGGTGTCGAACTCGGCCTGGCCGAAGGGGGAGGACAGGGCGATGCTGACGTTGCGCTCACCGTTCTCGTCCTTGGAGGGCCACACGCGCACGTCGCCCTCGCCGACCGGGCGGACGATGCCGACCGTCAGGAGCTCCCGGGCGAAGATCCACTCGACGGGGTCCTCCTCGCCGGTGTGGAAGGCGATGCGGATCGCGTAGGGATCGTTCGAGCTGTACTTGACGCGTGCGGCCAGGGGGACCGCGGCGCGTTCGGGAACCACGAGCCGGAGGCCCAGCTCGGCGGTGGCAGTGGTGTCGCTACTGTTCATGTTCGCCAAACCTTTTCTCGTCCGGCCCTGCCGGCGCGGTGCGGTCGGTTGCCGTCTCACTCGCTCCAACGCGGTTCCCCGCGGACTATGACGTGAGTACGGAGACTTTCTTCGGGAGGACCGGAGGTCTCGCCGCCCGCCCAGCGGGGCCGGCGCGCCGCAGGGCGGCTCCACGATCCTTCGTCACTGTAATGACCAGGACAAACCAAAGATTTCCCAATACTGAGTGGCCCACGTCACGCGCAGGTAATGTCTTGGTGCCGTGCGGGGGTCCGCGGGGGCCGGGAACTCCTACTCACTGGGGGGATCATGTCCGACGGAGAACTCTCCCACGAACACGCCGCAAGTATACTGTGAGCT
Source organism: Nocardiopsis algeriensis (assembly GCF_014203695.1). GTDB lineage: Bacteria > Actinomycetota > Actinomycetes > Streptosporangiales > Streptosporangiaceae > Nocardiopsis > Nocardiopsis algeriensis. The sequence goes on from NZ_JACHJO010000003.1 coordinate 291,817, forward strand.
CGGTCACGCCAGGATGTCCGGCCGCGGAATCGGAGGCGGAGCGATCACTCCGAAACATGCGCTAGAGTTTTCCTTGTCCGAACGACAGGGCGGACACCGGGTGGCCCGCAGGCCGCCGGGGGCGATTAGCTCAGTTGGTTAGAGCGCGTCGTTCACACCGACGAGGTCACTGGTTCGAGTCCAGTATCGCCCACATCGAAGCAGAAGGGGATCCATCCAGGATGGATCCCCTTCTGTCGTTCCGGTTCCCGGGTCGACGGCCCGAGCCCTGTTCAGTCGACGGTTCCCGGGGCGGTCCGGCGCCGCAGGGCGCGGCGGGAGCGGTGGCGGCGCAGGAGCTCGGTGCGCAGGCGCTGCCCGTAGCGTTCGGCGCGGCGGAACCACCTCCGTGCGGGGCTGACCACGCGGCGGGCCCAGGGGAACTCGGTGCTGAGCACGATCAGTCCGAGGATGACCGCGGCCACACCCGGTCCGGGCGTGACCATCATGACCAGGCCGGCCAGGATGATGAGGACGCCGACCACGCCCACCAGGACCACCCAGGGCAGGCGGAGCACCGGGTGCGCGTGCATGTACCTGCGGAAGAGGCGCAGTCGGGCGCGCGTGCGGCGCCACATGCGGACACGGCGGGAACGCCGCTTCCGAGGTGCGGGGAGTGTCTCCGGTGCCGGCGGGTCTGGTGGTGGGCTCGGTGACATGCGCTCACAGTATTCGGTCGAAACGAGTGGGTGCATTCAGGTCCACTGGGGCGGCGATCGGGCGTCTGCTGATTGTCACCGATCCCGAACCGAGGATCAACGCCCTCAGGTAGTGCTGTGCATACAGCGCCAAAAAAGCGACAAGTAGCTACATAACAGTCCAACGGGTTGAGGGATCTTCGCATTCCGGGCTCTTGGTCCCTCTTCCCCGATCCACCGAACCGAAAAGACCGCACCGGTGCGGTCGCGCCCCCGCGCCCGGGCCGGCGGAAAACCCGGAGGTGCCCCTGCCGCGGAGCCGATAGCATCGACCGAGGACGCCGACCGCCCCGACGGGCCGCCGGCGCCACCGCATCCGACCACGACCCACCAGGGAGTCACCGTGTCCGCCGCGCCAGAGCTGCACATCACCATCGCCGGAACTCCGCGTGTGGTGGCGGCCGCCACCACGGCGGGCCAGGCACTGGAGGCCGACGGCAGGACCGTCATCGCGGCCATGGTCAACGGAGAGCCGCGCGACCTCTTCCGGGAGCTGCACGAGGGCGACTCCGTCGAGCCGATCACCATCGACTCCGAGGAGGGCCGGGCGATCCTGCGCCACTCCACCGCGCACGTGCTGGCCCAGGCCGTCCAGGAGCTCTTCCCCGAGGCCAAGCTGGGCATCGGCCCGCCCGTGGAGAACGGCTTCTACTACGACTTCGACGTCGCCGAGCCCTTCACCCCCGCCGATCTCAAGAGCATCGAGAAGAAGATGCAGCAGATCATCAAGCAGGGGCAGCGCTTCGAGCGCCGTGCCGTCAGCGACGAGGAGGCCCGCGCCGAGCTGGCCGCCGAGCCCTACAAGCTGGAGCTGATCGGCCTCAAGGGCGGCGCGGCCGAGGCCGCCGAGGGCGCTTCCGCCGAGGTCGGCGCGGGCGAGCTCACCATCTACGACAACGTCGACCCGCGCAGCGGCGAGCTGTGCTGGAAGGACCTGTGCCGGGGCCCGCACCTGCCCACCACCCGCGTGGTGCCGGCCTTCAAGCTCATGCGCACCGCCGCCGCCTACTGGCGCGGCAAGGAGAGCAACCCGCAGCTCCAGCGCATCTACGGCACCGCCTGGGAGAGCAAGGACGCCCTCAAGGCCCACCTCACCTTCCTGGAGGAGGCCGAGAAGCGCGACCACCGCAAGCTCGGCAGCGAGCTGGACCTGTTCTCCGTCCCCGACGAGATCGGCTCGGGCCTGGCCGTCTTCCACCCCAAGGGCGGCATCATCCGCCGGGTGATGGAGGACTACTCGCGCAGGCGCCACGAGGAGGGCGGCTACGAGTTCGTCTACACCCCGCACGCCACCAAGAGCACCCTCTTCGAGAAGTCGGGGCACCTGGACTGGTACGCGGACGGCATGTACCCCCCCATGCAGCTCGACGCCGGCCAGGACTACTACCTCAAGCCGATGAACTGCCCGATGCACAACCTGATCTTCGACGCGCGCGGGCGCTCCTACCGGGAGCTGCCGCTGCGCCTGTTCGAGTTCGGCACCGTGTACCGGTACGAGAAGTCCGGTGTGGTCCACGGCCTGACCCGCGCCCGCGGCTTCACCCAGGACGACGCGCACATCTACTGCACCAAGGAGCAGATGGCGGACGAGCTCGACTCGCTGCTCACCTTCGTGCTGGACCTGCTGCGCGACTACGGCCTCACCGACTTCTACCTGGAGCTGTCCACCAAGGACCCGGAGAAGTACATCGGCTCCGACGAGGTGTGGGAGGAGGCCACCGAGACCCTGCGCCAGGCGGCGGAGAAGCAGGGCCTGGAGCTCGTCCTGGACCCGGGGGGCGCGGCCTTCTACGGCCCCAAGATCTCGGTGCAGGCCAAGGACGCCATCGGCCGGACCTGGCAGATGTCCACCGTCCAGCTGGACTTCAACCTGCCCGAGCGCTTCGACCTGGAGTACACCGCCGCCGACGGCTCCCGGCAGCGCCCGGTGATGATCCACCGCGCCCTGTTCGGCTCCATCGAGCGGTTCTTCGCCGTGCTCCTGGAGCACTACGCGGGCGCCTTCCCCGCCTGGCTCGCGCCGGTCCAGGCGGTGGGCATCCCGATCGCCGACGAGCACGTGCCCTACCTGCAGGAGGTCGCGGCCAAGCTGCGCGCCGAGGGCATCCGCGTGGAGGTCGACGCCGGCGACGACCGCATGCAGAAGAAGATCCGCAACGCCCAGAAGCAGAAGGTGCCCTTCATGCTGCTGGCCGGTGACGAGGACATCAGCAAGGGCGCGGTGTCCTTCCGCTACCGCGACGGCTCCCAGAACAACGGCGTCCCGGTCGACGAGGCGGTCGCCGAGATCGTCGCCGCGGTCCGCGAGCGCCGCTGATCTCCGGCACGGCGACAGGAGCGCCCGTCCCCGCGGGGACGGGCGCTCCTTCGCGTCGGGAACGCGTCAGGCCTTCGGGCCCTGCTTCTCGTCGTCGTCGGCGAACAGGTCGGCGCGCGAGATGCGGTGCGTCGCGTTGGGGTCCGGTGCCTGCTCCTGCTTCTCGTCGTCGTCGGCGAACAGGTCGGCACGGGAGATGCGGTGCGTCGCGTTGGGGTCGTTCACGGGGATACCACTCCTTGGTGCTTCGGGGCATGCCGGATCTTATCGGGCATCGCCGCCGCGGCGGCCCGGGTCGGGAGCCGGGGACCTCCTCTGCCAGGCCTCGGCGGGGATGTGGTCGACGAGTTCGACGAGGTAGTCGGCGGCGGTGAGCACGCGACGGGGCCGGAGCCGCATGGACGTCCAGGTGAACACGTACTCGCCGCTGAAGCGCACGGGCAGGGAGCGCGACCGCGGATCGGCCAGCAGCCACGCGACGGTCCCGGAGGACAGGACCGCCCGGGTGAAGTCGGGGTCGCCGCCGCTGGAGGCGAAGGCGCGTTCGAACGCGGTCGCGGCGGGGCCGGGGTCCGCGGGCCCCCGGTGGTGGATCCTCAGGTCCGGGCAGGGGCCGGGGGCGCGCACGGCCACGGCGCAGTAGGTGGGGCGGCTCGCCTCACCGGTGCCCCGGGAGGACCCGGGTGCGGAACGTGTGAACTCGAAGGCGGTCACCTCGCGGCTCCGGTGCCGGCCCGTGAGGACGTGCGAGAGGACCGGGTCGCCGCCGGGGCCCAGGGGCAGGGCGGCCCGGGCCGGCTGCCAGGTGCGGCTCGCCGCGTAGCTCCAGCCCCGCTCGCGGGCCCACGACCGGATCTCGGCGGCGCGCTCCTGGCGGAAGTGCGAGGAGAACGTGATCGCACCGGCGGACGCTACCACGGCGACCAGGGCGACGACGGACAGGGTGCCTTCCATCCGGTGACTCCTCCGGCGGGGAATGTGGGCGGCAGCGGACCCGTGGCGGGGGAGGCCCGTCGGGGCGGGCCGGGTCGCCGGGCCCGGAGATCCACGGGCCCTGGAAGTCCATTCTGTGACGATCGGGAGCGCTTGTCATCCCTTGCTGTCGCTCCCCTGTGACACTCAGGAACCACCGTCCCCTCCAGCACCAAGAATGCTCTTTGCAGTGCCGGTTCCAGGGTTCCCACCAGCAGTTCTGCCCGGGAGGAAGGCGGCGTGAGCGGTGGGAGAAGAGGTCCGGGCGAGGGCGGTCCTCCGGCAGGGGCGGGGGTGTCCGCGCCGCTGAGCAGCGGGGACACCGCCCGCCGCGCACATGGCCGGTTCCGGCCGCGGGAGGGGGGTTCCCTCCCGCGGCCGCGGAGCGGTGCTCCCGGCTCCCGTCCCCGGATCAGGCGGGGAGGCCCAGCTCCCGGGCGATGAGCATCTTCTGGACCTCGCTGGTGCCCTCGCCGATCTCCAGGATCTTGGCGTCGCGGTAGAAGCGGCCCACCGCGTAGTCGTTCATGAACCCGTAGCCGCCGAAGACCTGGGTGGCGTCGCGGGCGTTGTCCATGGCGGCGTTGGAGGCGACCAGCTTGGCGATCGCGGCCTCCTTCTTGAACGGCTCGCCCGCCAGCATGCGCGAGGCCGCGTCGTAGTAGGCCAGGCGGGCCGTGTGCGCGCGGGCCTCCATCTCGGCGATCTTGAACTGGATCGCCTGGTAGGTGCCGATCGCGCTGCCGAAGGCGTGGCGCTCCTCGGCGTAGCGCACGCTCTCGTCCACGCAACCCTGGGCCAGGCCGACCGAGAGGGCGGCGATGGCGATGCGGCCCTCGTCGAGGATGCGCAGGAACTGGGCGTAGCCGCGGCCGCGCTCACCAACGAGGTTGGCCTCGGGCACCCGGCAGTCCTCGAAGACCAGCTCGTTGGTGTCGGAGGCGTTCCAGCCCACCTTCGAGTACTTCTGGCCCACGGAGAAGCCCGGCGTGCCCCTGGGCACGAGGATCGAGGAGATCTCCGGGCGCCCGTCCTCGCGGCGGCCGGTGACGGCGGTGACGGTGACCAGCGCCGTGATGTCGGTGCCCGAGTTGGTGATGAAGGACTTGGTCCCGTTGATCACCCACTCCCCGTCCTCCAGGCGGGCGGTGGTGCGGGTGGCGCCCGCGTCGGAGCCGCCGCCGGGCTCGGTCAGCCCGAAGGCGCCGAGGGCCTCGCCCGCGCACAGCTTCGGCAGGTAGGTCTTCTTCTGCTCCTCGGTGCCGAACCGGTACAGGGGCATCGCTCCCAGGGACACCCCCGCCTCCAGGGTGATCGCCACCGAGGAGTCGACCCGGGCCAGCTCCTCCAGGGCCAGGCACAGCGCGAAGTAGTCGCCGCCCATGCCGCCGTGCTCCTCGGGGAAGGGCAGCCCGAACAGGCCCATGCGGCCCATCTTGGCGACGATGTCGTAGGGGAAGGCGTTGTTCTCGTAGTACTCGCCGATGACGGGGGCGATCTCGGACCGGGCGAATTCCTCCACGGCGGCCCGCAGGTCGGCGTGCTCGGTCGACAGCTCATGACGGTTCAAGACGGGTTCTCCTCGCTGGTGGCGGAGGTGGGCTCGACGGTGACGAGGACGGCGTCCATGGGTACGGACGCGCCCGGGCGGACCGCGACGGCGGCCACGGTCCCGTCGACGGGTGAGGTGACGGTGTGCTCCATCTTCATGGCCTCGACGACGGCGAGCGCCTGGCCCGCCGAGACCTGTTCGCCCACCGCCACGGGGACGGCGAGCACGGTGCCCGGCATGGGGCTGCGCACGGTGCCGTCGGCGGCCGCGTCGCCGTCGCGGCGCACGGCGGCCGCGGGCTCCTCGTGCAGGCTCCACACGGTGCCGCCGGCACCCAGCCACCGGTATCCGGTGGCCGGGTCGTGGGCCCGCAGGTAGGTGCGGGTGCGGCCCGCGTAGGTGACGGTCAGGCGCGGGCCGTCGCGCCGGGCGCGGGCGGCCACCGGCCCGCCCTCGCCGATCCGGACGAGGTAGGCGCCGGGGCCGTCGGCCCGGACGCGGACCACGGCGGAGTCGCGGCCGGGTGCGCGCAGGCGCCACGGCGTCCACGCGGGGCCGCCCATGCGCCAGCCGTCGGGGACGGCGAAGCGGTCGGCGGAGGGTGCCGGAGGCACCAGGTCGAGCTGGTGGTCCAGCGCGGCCGCCGCGTACACCTCGTCGGGCACCTGCTCGGGTGCGGCCTCGGGCGGGTCGTTCTCGACGAGGTCGGTGCTCAGGTCGCCGGACAGCACGCGCGGGTGGCGCAGCAGGCGGCGCAGGAACGCGGTGTTGGTGACGCACCCCAGCAGCAGGTACTCGCCCAGGGCGCTGTCGAGCCGCCGCAGCGCCTCGGCCCGGTCGGGTCCCCAGACGACGACCTTGGCGAGCATCGGGTCGAACGCCGAGGTGACCTCGCCGCCCGCGGCGATGCCCGAGTCCACCCGCGCGTGCGCGGGTTCGGCCAGGGCCAGTACCGGGCCCCCGCTGGGCAGGAAGCCCCGGTCGGCGTCCTCGGCGTAGACGCGGGCCTCCACCGAGTGGCCGGTCCAGGAGATGTCGTCCTGGCCGAAGGGCAGCGGTTCTCCGCGGGCCACGCGCACCTGGAGTTCCACCAGGTCGATGCCGCGCTCTCCGCGGATCGCCACGACCTCCTCGGTGACGGGGTGCTCGACCTGCAGGCGGGTGTTCATCTCCAGGAAGGAGAAGGACAGCTCGCCGTCGGGTCCGGTCTCGGCGATGAACTCGACCGTGCCCGCGCCCACGTAGCCGCAGGAGCGGGCGGCGGCCACGGCCGCCCGGCCCATCTCGGTGCGCAGGGCGTCGGTGAGCAGCGGGGAGGGCGCCTCCTCGACCACCTTCTGGTGGCGGCGCTGGAGGCTGCACTCGCGTTCGCCCAGGTGGACGACGTTGCCGTGGGTGTCGGCGAGCACCTGCACCTCGATGTGGCGGGGCCGCTCCACGAGCCGTTCCACCAGCAGGGTCGGGTCGCCGAAGGCGGCCGCGGCCTCGCGGCGGGCGGCGGCGGCCGCCGCGGGCAGCTCCTCGGGGGAGCGCACGGCGCGCATGCCCTTGCCGCCGCCCCCGGCGGAGGGCTTGATCAGCAGCGGGTACCCGGTGGCCTCGGCTGCCTTGGCGAGCGCGTCGTCGTCCAGGGGGCTGCCGGGCTTCTCGGTGAACCCGCCCAGGACGGGGACCCCCGCCGCGGCCACGGTCTCCTTGGCGCGGATCTTGTCGCCCATCGCCTCGACGGCCTCGGGCGGCGGGCCGATGAAGACCACCCCGGCGCGGGCGCAGGCCCGGGCGAAGGCGGCGTTCTCCGACAGGAAGCCGTAGCCGGGGTGGACCATGTCCGCGCCGTGCTCGGCGGCGGCCGACGCGACGGCCTCGGCGTCCAGGTAGCTGTCCACGCGCACCGCCAGGTCGGCGGCGGCCACGTGCGGGGAGGCGGCGTCGGCGTCGGTGTACACGGCCACCGAGCCCAGGCCCATGCGGCGCAGGGTGCGGATGACGCGCAGGGCGATCTCGCCGCGGTTGGCGACGAGCACGGTCGCGGCGCCGTTGCCGGGCGGTGCGGGGTTCTGGGGTGCGGTCACGGGGCTCCTCACATCCGGAAGACGCCGTAGCCCACCGGCTCCAGCGGGGCGTGGCGGGCGGCGGACAGGGCCATGGCGAGCACGTCGCGGGTGTCGGCGGGGTCGATGACGCCGTCGTCCCACAGGCGCGCCGTGGAGTAGTAGGGGCTGCCCTGCTCCTCGTACAGGTCGCGGATGGGGGCCTTGAAGGCCTCCTCGTCCTCGGCGGGCCACTCCTGGCCGCGCGCGGCCATCTGGTCGCGGCGCACGGTGGACAGGACCGAGGCGGCCTGCTCGCCGCCCATGACGGAGATGCGGGCGTTGGGCCACATCCACAGGAAGCGGGGGGAGTAGGCCCGGCCGCACATGCTGTAGTTGCCCGCGCCGAAGGAGCCGCCGATGACCACGGTGAACTTGGGGACGCGGGCGCAGGCCACGGCGGTGACCATCTTGGCGCCGTGCTTGGCGATGCCGCCGGCCTCGTAGTTGCGGCCCACCATGAATCCGGAGATGTTCTGGAGGAACACCAGCGGGATGCTGCGCCGGTCGCACAGCTCGATGAAGTGGGCGCCCTTGAGCGCGGACTCCGAGAAGAGGATGCCGTTGTTGGCGACGATCCCCACCGGGTGGCCGTGGATGTGCGCGAACCCGGTGACCAGGGTGGTTCCGTACTCGGCCTTGAACTCGGTGAACTCGCTGCCGTCGACGACGCGGCCGATGACCTCGCGCACGTCGTAGGGGGTGCGGGTGTCGGCGGGCACCACGCCGTACAGCTCCTCGGGGTCCAGCGCGGGCGGGCGCGGCTCGCGCACCTCCCACGCCGGTTCCTCCTGCGGCCCCAGGGTGTCGGCGATGCGGCGCACGACGGTGAGCGCGTGCGCGTCGTCGTCGGCCAGGTGGTCGGTGACGCCGGACACGCGCGAGTGCAGGTCGCCGCCGCCGAGCTCCTCGGCCGTGACGACCTCGCCGGTGGCCGCCTTGACCAGCGGGGGGCCGCCCAGGAACACGGTGCCCTGGTCGCGGACGATGACCGCCTCGTCGCTCATCGCGGGGACGTAGGCGCCGCCCGCGGTGCACGAGCCCAGCACGGCGGCGATCTGGGGGATGCCCAGCCTCGACATCGTCGCCTGGTTGTAGAAGATGCGGCCGAAGTGCTCGCGGTCGGGGAACACCTCGTCCTGCATGGGCAGGAAGGCGCCGCCGGAGTCGGCGAGGTAGATGCACGGCAGGCGGTTGTGCAGCGCCACCTCCTGCGCGCGCAGGTGCTTCTTGACGGTCATGGGGTAGTAGCTGCCGCCCTTGACCGTGGCGTCGTTGGCCACCACGACGACCGGGCGGCCCGCCACCCGGCCCACACCGGCGATCATCCCGGCGCCGGGCGCGTCCTGGCCGTCCTCGCCGTAGAGCCCGTAGGCGGCCAGCGGGGCGATCTCCAGGAAGGGGGAGCCGGGGTCCAGGAGAAGGTCGACGCGGTCGCGCGGCAGGAGTTTGCCGCGTTCGACGTGTCGTGCCCGGGTCTTCTCCGGGCCGCCCAGCGCCGCGGCGGCGATCCGCTCGCGCAGCTGCCGGGCGAGGGCGCGGTTCGCCGCGTCGTTGGCGGCGAAGGCGGGCCCGGCGGTGTCCACCGCCGAGCCGAGCACGGGTGCCCTGCTCATGCTGTCCTCTCGTGGAGGGATGTTAATACTCACTAACTCCAGCGATGTTAGTGACTACTAACATGGGTGTCCAGGGTCACGGGCGGGCCGAAAGGGGAGGGGCCGATGGGAGCCAGACCGGCAGGTGAGCGAAGGGACGCCATTCTGGGCGCTGCGGCCGTGCTCTTCGCGGAGCGCGGCTACCGGGGCGTGTCCATCGACGACCTGGGCCGGGCCGTGGGCACCACCGGCCCGGCCCTCTACCGGCACTTCGCCGGCAAGCAGGCCCTGCTGGGCGCGGTGCTGATCGACGTCAGCGAGAGGCTGGCGGACCGGGGGCGCACGCTGGTCGGGGCGGCTCCGGGCGCCGAGGCCGCCCTGGAGGCACTGCTGCGGGGGCACATCGCCTTCGCCCTCGACGAGCCGGCGCTCATCACCGTCCACGACCGGGAACTGGGCAACCTCACCGATGCCGACCGGCGCCGGGTGCGGCGCCTGCAGCGCGGCTACGTCGAGGAGTGGGTGGGCGTGCTCGCCCAGCTGAGCCCCGCGGTCCCCTCCGCGGTCCTGCGTGCCTCGGTGCACGCCGTGTTCGGCCTGCTCAACTCCACTCCGCACAGCCGGGGCGCGCTGCCCCGCCGGCAGATGGCGGAGCTGCTGCTGGACATGGGGCGGGCCGCCCTGACAGGTCAATCGGGGGCAAAGGACGGGGAAGGTCTTGGTCGGAAAGGCGGGGAGGCGCCGGACTCCCGCCCCTAGATCCGACCGTCCTGGGTAGTGCTGCCTCCGATGGCGACCTGACACGGAGAAGGAGCGGTGCACCCATGGCTCAGCCTCGGATCGTGGTGGTCGGCGCGGGATTCGGCGGTATCCACACCCTGCGCCACCTCGAACGCCGTATTCCGGCGGGGATGGCCGACATAGCCCTCGTCGCGCCTAACGACTACATGCTCTACAGTCCGCTGGTGCCGCAGGTGGCCTCCGGACTGCTCACACCCCAGTCGGTGGCGATGTCCGTGCACCGGCTCATGAAGCGGACCCGGCTCATTCCCGGACACGCGGTCGGCGTCGACCCTGCGGACCGCGTCGTGGTGGTGCGACGTCCCACGGGGGAACTGTCGCCGGTGCCCTACGACCGGCTGGTGCTCGCCCCGGGCGGGCTCACCCGGGCCTTCGACATCCCCGGTCTGACCGAGCACGCCTTCGGGGCCAAGACCCTGGCCGACGCCGTGCTCCTGCGCGACCACGTGCTGGCCCAGCTGGAACTGGCCAACGACACTCGGGACCCGGTCGAGCGGGAGGAGCGCTGCCGCTTCGTCGTGGTCGGCGGCGGCTACACCGGGGTGGAGACCGCGGCCTCGCTCATGAGGCTGTGCGAGGAGGCCGCCAAGCGCTACCCCGAGCTGCGCTCGGTGATCCGCTGGCATCTGGTGGACATCGCGCCCAAGGTCCTGCCCGAACTCGGGGACCGGCTCGGCCGCAAGGCGCTCGACCTGCTGCGCTCCATGGGCATCGAGGTCAAGCTCAAGGTGTCGGTGCGCGAGGTGACCGACGACAAGGTGGTCCTCACCGACGGCCGGGTCCTGCCCTGCCGCACCCTGATCTGGGCGGCGGGCGTGACGCCCAGCCCGCTCATGGAGACGCTGGGCAAGCCCACCCAGAGGGGTCGGCTGGAGGTCGACGCCGAACTGCGGGTGCCCGGCATCCCGGACGTGTTCGCGCTCGGGGACGCGGCGGCGGTGCCCGATCTCGTGGGGGAGAGCCCGTACTGCCCGCCGACCGCCCAGTACGCGACCCGGGAGGCGGCCACGGCGGCCCAGAACGTGATCGCCTCGATCCTCGGCCGGCCGCTGAAGGAGTTCCGGCACAAGGACATGGGACTGGTGGTGGACCTGAGCGGCAACGACGCCCTGGCCAGGGTCATGGACCACGAGCTCAACGGACTGACCGCGCTGGGGATCACACGGGGTTACCACCTCGCCGCGATACCGTCGCCGACGGCGCGCGCCCGGGTGCTGGCCAACTGGGGCATCCGGATGTTCACGGGAGGGGAGACGTCGCGGCTGGGGTTCGCCGAGGCGGTCAAGGCCGCCTCGTTCGTCTCCAACGAGGCGGTCGACTACATGGACGCCGAGTCCGCCGCCCGGGAGGGCCGCCGCCTGATGGAGAACCTCGAGGAGCGCTACGGCCGGGACTGACGGCCGGGACCCGGCGGGGCCGGCCCGGAGCCCTCAGGAGCGCACGAGGCGGGCGATGGCCTCGGAGGCCTCCTTGACCTTCGCGTCGGCCTCCTCGCCGCCGCTCGCCACGGCATGGGCGACGCAGTGCTTGAGGTGCTCGTCGAGGATGGACAGCGCGAAGGAGCGCAGCGCGCTGTTGACCGCGGAGGTCTGGGTGAGGACGTCGATGCAGTACTGGTCGTCCTCGACCATGCGCTGGAGGCCGCGGACCTGTCCCTCGATACGGCGGAGCCGGTTGATGTGGCGCTGCTTGTCGTCGCTGTAACCGTGGGTCCCGGCCATGGCCCTGCTTCCCTGTCGTTCCTGCCCGGTTGCCGTCAAAGATACCCCCTCCAGGTATGGAGCGCCGGAGGGTCGCGGCGCATTCCGGCGTCCCGTCCGGAGGGCGGCCGTAGCAGGATTTTCCCAGACGAAAAGGGGCACAAGCCTTGCGGGTGCGGCTCCTCGGCCCCCTCCTGCGGCCCCGCCGCGTACCGGACCGCCCTGGCCTGCGGTGATCCCCGGCCGGGACGGTTCCCGCGGCCCCGCGCCGGAGGCGGGCGGGCCGCGGTCGGCCGCGCGGGCGCCGGGGGCCCGGTGCGAATCGCGGGGCCCGGGTGCTTGTCCGGCTCCCGCGGCGCGCCCACCATGGCGTCATGAGCGACAGAGCCGAGAAGGACATCCTGGCCACCATCGAGAGCCTGATGGAGGAGGAGCGCGCCCTGCGCGCCACGCCCGGGGGACTGTCCCCGCAGGAGGGCTCCCGGATGAGGGAGGTGGAGCGGTCCCTCGACCAGTGCTGGGACCTGCTGCGGCAGCGGAGGGCCCGGGCAGAGCAGGGGCGGGATCCCGACGAGGCCGAGGTCCGGCCCGCCTCCCAGGTGGAGGACTACCCCCAGTGAGCCCCGATCCGGAACCGCGGGGGCGGGGAGAGCGTCAACGGGGGTGACCGGTACCGGAGTGCAGGACTGTGCGCACGCACGGTTCCCGCTCCGCGCCCGGGAACACGGAAGGAACCCCCATGCTCTCCGCCCTCACCGGTATCGGCCTGTCCTCCGCCGCCGGCCTGAACGCCTACATCCCCCTGCTGCTGGTCGGCCTCGTCGCCCGCTTCACCGACCTCCTCCCCCTCGGCGAGGCGTGGACGTGGCTGGAGCACCCGGCCACCCTCGTCACCCTGGCGGTGCTGCTCGTCGTCGAGTTCCTGGCCGACAAGTTCCCCGTCGTCGACAGCGTCAACGACGTGCTCCAGACCGTGGTCCGCCCCACCGCGGGCGGCATCACCTTCGGAGCCGGCGCCTCCACCGTCGAACTGGCCGAGATCACCGGTGCCGCCTCCGGCGCGGAGGCGGGGAGCGGCGTCTCCTGGGGCGCGGTGGCGGCGGGCGTCCTCGTCGCACTGGCCTTCCACGTGCTCAAGTCGCTGGGCCGGGTCGTGGGCAACACCGTCTCGGGGGGCTGTGCGGCGCCGGTGCTCTCCTTCCTGGAGGACGCGGTCAGCCTCCTCACCGCGCTGCTGGCGATCCTGGTGCCGGTCCTCGTCCTCGTGGTGGTCCCGCTCATGGTCGGCGCCGGGGTGTGGGCGGCCCGGCGCAGGCGCCGCCTGCCGGAGGAGGGCCCGCCGGCCCCGGCCCCCGGGGAGGCGCGGGGCTGACAAGCAGGGAGAACGGCCCTACAGTGCATGCGATGACTGAGACGACATTCGACCGGAACGACATCACCCACATCGTCTGGGACTGGAACGGCACGCTCCTGGACGACAACCACGCCAACCTCGCGGCGGTCAACGCCGTCTGCGCTCGCTTCGGGATCGCCCCGCTGGAGCTGGACCACTGGCGGTCCGTCTTCCGCCGGCCGCTCATCCCCTGCTACGAGGAGCTGCTGGGCCGCAGCATCGACGACCTCGAGTGGCAGCTGCTGGAGGAGCTCTACGACAGCGGCTACACCGAGCACCTGCCCACCTGCGAACTGGCCTCCGGGGTGCCCGACGTGCTGCACGACTGGAACCGCGCCGGAGGCACCCAGTCCCTGCTGTCCATGGCCTCGCACGACCACCTCGTCCCGCTCGTCCGGGAACGCGGGCTCGCCCCGCACTTCACCCGCGTGGACGGGCGCCGGTTCGACACCGAGCACGACTCCAAGGCCGAGCACCTGGTGCGCCACCTCGACGAGCAGGGCATCGACCCCTCCCGCGTCGTGCTCATCGGCGACATCGACGACGACGCCCGCGCCGCCCGCGAGGCCGGGGCCCACTCGGTGCTGGTCGCCTCCGGCCTGATGGCGCGCGAGCGCCTGGAGGCCACCGGCTTCCCGGTCGTCGACACCCCGGTGGCCGCCGTCGAGATCCTGCGCGGTGCCTCCGCGGCCCGGTGACCTGCCGAGTCGCGGAGGAGCGCGTTCCTCCCGGGGCCCCGACCCGCCTCGTCACCTGCGTCATGGTGTGTTGTTAGATGGGCCTCACACCGAGACACAGCCACACGAATGGGAAGGCGGCCCAATGACGGAGAGCAGCGTGCCCCGTGTGCTCTGGAAGCCCGACGACGCGGCGGTCGAATCCTCCAACATCGTCGCGTTCGCCCGTTGGGCGGCCGAGCACAAGGGGGTCCGGGCGTTCGGGGAGGGCGGCACCTCCCCGGCATTCGACTACGACGCCCTGTGGCGCTGGTCGGTCACCGACACCGACGGCTTCTGGGAGTCGATCTGGGAGTACTACGGGGTGCGCTCCGAGACGCCCTACGAGAAGGTGCTGGCCGACGACTCCATGCCGGGCGCGCGGTGGTTCCCCGGCGCCACCCTCAACTACGCCCAGCACCTGTTCGAGGGCGCCGACGACGACCGGATCGCCCTCCGCCACGCGACCGAGCTGCGTGAGCTGGGGGAGTGGACCTGGGGCGAGCTGCGCGCCCGCACCGCGGCGATCGCCGGCGGCCTGCGGCGGCTGGGGGTGGGTCCGGGCGACCGCGTGGCCGCCTACCTGCCCAACCTCCCCGAGACCGTCGCGGCCTTCCTCGCCACGGCCTCCCTCGGCGCGGTGTGGTCCTCCTGCTCGCCCGACTTCGGGGTGCGCAGCGTCATCGACCGCTTCGCCCAGATCGAGCCCAAGGTGCTCCTGGCCGTCGACGGCTACCGCTACGGCGGCAAGGACTTCGACCGGCGCCCGGTCCTGGAGGAACTGCGCGCCGAGCTGCCCACCGTCGAGCACACGGTCGTCCTGGACTACCTGGAGCCGGGTGCCGGGGCGCCGCAGGGGACCCTCCCGTGGCGCGACCTGGAGGAGTCCGGTGCCGGGGCCGGCCTGGAATTCACCCCGGTCCCCTTCGACCACCCCCTGTGGGTGCTCTACTCCTCGGGGACCACCGGCCTGCCCAAGGCCATCGTCCAGGGGCACGGCGGCATCCTCCTCGAACAGCTCAAGAACCTCCACCTCCACCTGGACGCCCGCGAGGACGACCGCGTCCTCTGGTTCACCACCACCGGCTGGATGATGTGGAACTTCCTGGTCAGCGTCCTGCTGACCCCCGCCTCCGTCGTCCTGTACGACGGCAGCCCCGCCGCCCCCGACCTGGGGGGCCTGTGGGACCTGGCCGCCGAGGCGGGTGTGACGGTGTTCGGCACCAGCGCCGGATTCCTGTCCTCGTGCATGAAGGAGGGCGTCGAGCCCCGCCGGGGACGCGACCTGTCGGCCCTCAGGGCCATCGGCTCCACCGGGTCCCCGCTCAGCCCCGAGGCCTTCTCCTGGGTGTACGAGCAGTTCGGCGACGGCCTCTGGCTGTTCTCCACCAGCGGCGGCACCGACGTGTGCAGCTGCCTGGTCGGCGGCGTGCCCACCCTGCCGGTGTACGAGGGAGAGATCCAGGCGCGCTCGCTCGGCATGGCCGTCGCCGCCTGGGACCCCGAGGGCCGGGAGCTGACCGGCGAGGTCGGCGAACTGGTGGTCACCCGGCCCGCGCCCTCCATGCCCGTCTTCTTCTGGGGGGACGAGGGCGGGGAGCGGCTGCGCGACAGCTACTTCTCCATGTACCCCGGCATCTGGCGGCACGGCGACTGGATCGAGATCACCGACCGGGGCACCGCGATCATCTACGGCCGCTCGGACTCCACCATCAACCGCGGCGGCGTGCGCATGGGCACCAGCGAGATCTACCGCGCGGTGCTGGCCCTGGAGGAGATCGTCGACGCGCTGGTCGTGGACGTGCCCCAGGGCGACGGCTCCTCGCGCATCGAGCTGTTCACCGTGCTGCGCGAGGGCGCCGAGCTCGACGGCGCCCTGGTCAAGGAGATCGCGAAGCGCGTGCGCACCGACTGCTCCCCGCGCCACGTGCCCGACCGGGTGCGGGCCGTCACCGCAGTGCCGCGCACCCTGTCCGGCAAGATCCTGGAGGTGCCGGTCAAGCGGATCCTCATGGGCGAGGCCCCCGAGAAGGTCGCCAGCCGCGACTCGCTGGCCAACCCCGAGGCCCTCGACTCCTTCGCCGCACTGAAGGACTGACGCGGTGACCCGGCGTGGCCGACTCCGGCCACGCCGGGGCCGAAAACGGCGTTTGCGCCGCATGCCGCTGTTGCCGCGGGCCGGGCGGGCATAGCCTGTGGCCCGTGGCACAGAACCGATCTGACGACACCGCCGCCCCCTCCTCCGGGGCGGCACCGGCCAGGGTCCGGATCGACGGCATCGACGCGGCCCGCGCACTCGCGGTCTTCGGGATGTTCGTCGTCCACCTCGGGGTGGACTCCATGGGGGTGCTGTCCCCCGACGACTACGCCTGGGACCTGCACGACATCACGCGGGGCAACTCCTCCGCCCTCTTCGCCTTCCTCGCGGGGATCTCCCTGGCGATGATGACCGGCCGGACGCGGCCCGTGGCCGGCGACGAGCTGCGCCGGTCGACGGTGCGGATCCTCGCCCGGTCGGTGCTCATCGGTCTGCTGGGGCTGCTCCTGGACATGACGGGGGTGCCGGTGGCCGTCATCCTCGCCTACTACGCGGGCTTCTTCGTCCTGGCACTGCCGCTGCTGCGTCTGCGGTCGGGCGCCCTGTGGGCGGTGGCCGGCGTGCTGGCGGTGCTCGGTCCGCCGCTGTCGCTCCTGCTGCGCGGCACCGTCTTTCCGGCGGAGCCGAGGACCTCGTCGCTGACCTCGCTCACCGAGTTCTTCCTCACCGGCTACTACCCGGCGGTCACGTTCATGGCGTTCATGGCCGCGGGGATGGCGGTCGGGCGCCTGGACCTGACCTCGACGGCCGTACGGCTGCGCCTCCTGGCGGCCGGGGCCGGGGCGGCCGCGTTCGGCTACGCGGGGTCGTGGCTGGTGCTCGGGCCCCTGGGCGGCACCGAGCGGCTGATGGACCTGCGCAGCCGGGAGACGCTGGGCGTGCCCCTGGCGCGGATCGAGGATCCCGCCCTGGTGGAGGAGCTGCGCTTCGCGGTGAACGACGAGGCGCACTCGATCTCGGGGCAGGTGCCCACCGACTCGTGGTGGTGGCTGGGGATCAACGCGCCGCACACCGGCACCACCTTCGAGATCGCCGAGGCGGTGGGCCAGAGCCTCATGGTGCTGGTGGTGTGCATCTGGCTGTGCGAGCGGTTCCGCAGGACCATGTACCCGCTGACGTCGGTGGGAAGGATGCCGCTGACTGTCTACGCCGGGCACATCCTGGTGCTGGCGGTGGTCATCGCCTTCCAGGGCTACGACTACCACACCCCGTGGCTGCTGGAGGGGTTCCTCCTCGGGTCGCTGGTCTTCGCCGTGCTCTGGCGCGCGACGGTGGGGCGGGGCCCCGCCGAGTCCGTCCTGGGCGAGGCGGCCGGCGCCGCGGTCACCCTGGTGGAGGAGCGCCGCCGCAGGAACGGCTGAGCGCCGCGGGAGGCGCCGGGACCCCCGGGGTCATCGCTTCCCGGGGCGGTGGATCGTGGCCGCGGTGCGGTCGCGATGGGCCAGGGAGTCGGAGGTCGTGCGGGCGTTCTGGCGGATGAGGCGGCGGGCGTCGTCGGCCGCCGAGCGCGCGGCCGACGGACTGGCCACCGGGTACTGGGCGACCTCCTCCTCCGCGGGCAGGCCGATGTCCATCGGCAGGCCCGCCTTGCTGATCACACGCATCTGGGCGCTCTCCTGGGAGCGGGAGGGCCGGATGTCGCCGTCGGCGGTGCGCCAGGCCCTCAATCGCGCCCGCAGCCACTCGGTGCCCTGGTGGTCGGGCCCCTGCGGCCAGGGCGTGCCGTCGGGGCGGTGCGCCAGGCCGTGCAGCACGTCGGCCACCGTCCACCCCGCGGAGAAGAAGCGCGCCGCCTCCCGGCGCAGGACGGCGAAGTCCACGCGCCTCAGCGACGGGTCCTCGCGGCGGACCAGCTCGCACGCCCGGTGCACGTCGCTGGGGGTGTGCCGGGGCCGGTGCAGCGGGTCCGCCTCGGTCGGGGACAGCAGCGCGTCGTCGACGGTCACGATGACCTCGCCGCGCCGGTTGTCCCAGATGCCGACCTCCTCACGGGCCCAGCCCTGGGACTCCACGAGTGCCGTCGCCATCTTGCGCAGGTCGACCCGGTCGTCGTCGCTGCTGATCCGGAACTCAGCCATGGGGCAAGGGTAGGCAACGCGGGGGTGCTGGGGGAACACGGGCGCGCTCGGCGCCGCGAAAGGAGGATTCCGGTATAGACCGGACGAGGGGTAGCGGAAGCGCCGTGTTCCTGTGAAAGCGGTGTTCTCCCGTGGATTCCTTCCGTAATTGGAGGAAGGGCCAAAGTCTGCACCAAGGTTCGGTTGGACTCTCCTCCAACCTTGGTCCGCGCGGCGGTGGCGGGTACCGGCGGCCGCCCGTCCCGGGGTTATGGTGACTGCCGGACATCGCGGGGCACGCCCCGCCCCCGTCCGCCTTCGCCGCCGGACGCGGCGAACGGACCGATCCGGCAACACCGTTCGACCGAGCTGTAGGTGCCCGTGCCCCAGACCGCTTCCGCGCCCGAGGCGACGACCAGTCGCGAGCTCAGGGCGTTCCTGCACGGACTCCCGGGCGTCGACGAGGTCGGCGCGCGAGCCCGCGCCCAGGACCTCGCGACCCGGTCCGTCAAGACCACCGCCAAGGCCCAGGCCATCGACCTGGCCATCTCCATGGTCGACCTGACCACCCTGGAGGGCGCCGACACCCCGGGCAAGGTCCGGGCCCTGTGCGCCAAGGCCGCCCTTCCCGACCCCGCCGACCGCACCGTGCCGAAGGTCGGCGCGGTCTGCGTCTACCCCGACATGGTCGCCACCGCCGTCGAGGCGCTGGAGGGCACCGGCATCGGGGTCGCCTCGGTCGCCACCGCCTTCCCGGCCGGACGCGCGCCCATGGAGGTCAAGCTCGCCGACACCCGGCGGGCCGTCGCCGACGGCGCGAGCGAGATCGACATGGTCATCGACCGCGGAGCCTTCCTGTCCGGCGACTACCTGAAGGTGTACGAGGAGATCACCGCGGTCAAGGAGGCCTGCGGCGACGCCCACCTCAAGGTCATCCTGGAGACCGGCGAGCTCGTCACCTACGACAACGTGCGCCGCGCCTCCCACCTGGCCATCCGCGCCGGGGCCGACTTCATCAAGACCTCCACCGGCAAGGTCTCCCCGGCCGCCACCCCGCCCGTCGTCCTCGTCATGCTGGAGGCGGTCCGCGACCACCGCGCCGAGACCGGGCGCAAGGTGGGCGTCAAGCCCGCGGGCGGCATCCGCACCACCAAGGACGCCATCCGCAACCTGGTCATGGTCAACGAGACCGCCGGCCCCGACTGGCTCACCCCGGACCTGTTCCGCATCGGCGCCTCCAGCCTGCTCAACGACCTGCTCATGCAGCGCACCAGACTGTCCACCGGCACCTACCCGGGCCCCGACCACTACACGTTGGACTAAAGGTGATCTTCGAGTACGCGCCCGCGCCGGAGTCCCGCTCCGTCGTCACCCTGCGCGAGTCCTACGACCTGTTCGTCGACGGGGAGTTCACCCCCGCCGAGAGCGGGGAGTACCTGACGAGCCTCAACCCGGCCGACGAGACCGAGCTGGCCAGGGTCGCCGTCGCCGGGGCCGCCGACATCGACCGGGCGGTGGCCGCCGCCCGCCGCGCCCAGGAGAAGGTCTGGGGCCCCATGCCCGGGGCCGAACGCGGAAAGTACCTGTTCCGCATCGCCCGCATCGTCCAGGAGCGCTCGCGCGAACTGGCCGTGCTGGAGTCGATGGACAACGGGAAGCCGATCAAGGAGACGCGCGACGTCGACCTGCCCCTGGTGGCGGCGCACTTCTTCTACCACGCGGGGTGGGCCGACAAGCTCGCCCACGCCGGACTGGGGCCCGACCCCCGGCCGCTGGGCGTGGCGGCCCAGGTCATCCCGTGGAACTTCCCGCTGCTCATGCTGGCCTGGAAGATCGCCCCGGCCCTGGCCACCGGCAACACCGTGGTGCTCAAGCCGGCCGAGACCACGCCGCTGACCGCGCTGGCCTTCGCCGAGATCTGCCAGGAGGCCGACCTGCCGCCCGGCGTGGTCAACATCCTCCCCGGAGCGGGCGAGACCGGCCGGACGCTGGTCGAGCACCCCGGGGTGGACAAGGTCGCCTTCACCGGTTCCACCGGCGTCGGGCGCCAGATCGCACGTTCGGTCGCGGGCACCTCCAAGCGCCTCACCCTGGAGCTCGGCGGCAAGGGCGCCAACATCGTCTACGAGGACGCCGCGCTCGACGAGGCCGTCGAGGGCGTCGTCTCGGGCATCTTCTTCAACCAGGGCCACGTGTGCTGCGCGGGGTCGCGCCTGCTGGTGCAGGAGTCGGTCGCCGAGGAGCTGCTGCCCCGCCTGAAGGAGCGCATCGCCAAGCTGCGCGTGGGCGACCCGCTGGACAAGAACACCGACATCGGCGCGATCAACTCCGCCGCGCAGCTGGAGCGCATCCGCGAGATCACCGACAGCGGAGAGGCCGAGGGAGTCCGGCGCTGGTCGCCCGACTGCGAGCTGCCGGAGAAGGGCTACTGGTTCGCGCCCACGGTCCTGACCGGCGTCAGCCAGGCCCACCGCGTGGCCCGGGAGGAGATCTTCGGCCCCGTGCTGTCGGTGCTGACCTTCCGCACCCCGCAGGAGGCCGTGGACAAGGCCAACAACACGCCCTACGGGCTGTCGGCCGGTGTGTGGACCGAGAAGGGTTCGCGCATGCTGTGGACCGCCGAGCGGCTGCGCGCCGGCGTGGTGTGGTCCAACACGTTCAACAAGTTCGACCCGGCCAGCCCCTTCGGCGGCTACAAGGAGTCGGGTTACGGCCGCGAGGGCGGGCGGCACGGATTGGAGGCCTACCTTGGCTGAACGTCGTGGCGGCAAGGGCAGCGGCAAGAACGCCGCCAAGGCCGCGAAGCACGAGGCCAAGGCCTCCGACAAGGGCGCTGCCGGTACCCGGGAGGCGGCGCCGGCCGCCCGTCTGGCGGTCCGCAAGACCTACAAGCTCTACCTGGGCGGGGCCTTTCCCCGCTCCGAGTCGGGCAGGAGCTACCCCGTGACCTCAGCCGGCGGCGAGCACCTCGCCAACGCCTCGCTCGCCTCCCGCAAGGACGCCCGCGACGCCGTCTCGGCAGCCCGCAAGGCCTTCGGCGGCTGGTCGTCGCGCACCGCCTACAACCGCGGCCAGATCCTCTACCGGATCGCCGAGGTGATGGAGGGCCGGCGCGACCAGTTCGCCGCGGGTCTGGGCCGGGCGACCGGCGCGGGGCCGGACGAGGCCGACCGGCTGGTGTCCGCGGCGATCGACCGGTGGGTGTACTACGCCGGGTGGACCGACAAGGTCGCCCAGGTGCTCGGCGGCGCCAACCCCGTCTCGGGCCCGTACCACAACACCTCCACCCCCGAGCCGACCGGCGTCGTCGCGGTGCTGGCGCCGCAGAACGCCCCCCTGCTCGGCCTGACCTCGGTCCTGGCCCCCGTGATCGCCACCGGCAACACCGCCGTGGTCGTGGCCTCGGAGAGGGCGCCGCTGCCCGCGGTCGACCTCGCCGAGGTGCTGGCCACCTCCGACGTGCCCGGCGGAGTGGTCAACGTCCTCACCGGACGGGTCCCCGAACTGGGGCCGCACCTGGCCTCGCACGCCGACGTCGACGCCCTCGACCTGACCGGCGCGGGAGACGCGGCGACGGAGTTCGAGCAGGCCGCCGCCGAGACGCTCACCCGGGTGGTGCGCCCCGGCCCCGACGCGGACGCGGGCGAGGACGCCTGGCTCGACCCGGACCCGGGAACGGCGCGCATGACCCCGTTCCTGGAGACGAAGACGGTCTGGCACCCGATCGGGATGTGAGACCGTGCGGACCATGCACACCCAGAGCCGGTACCGCGCCGGGCACGGCGCCGTACCTCTCCCGCGCCTGGTCCGACTCGACCGCGACACCTCCGAGGCCGCGCTGCTGAGGCAGGCGGTGCTGCGCCACCGCCTCGCTCCCGGGCAGACGCGCTACGTGGCCCTGCCCGTGGCCACCCTGCCCGCCGCCGACGCCGATCCGGCGCGCGTACCGTTCGCGATCGTCCTCGGCCCGGCCGGGGACCCCGGCCGGGCCCGGGAGGCCGCGGCCGGGTTCGGGATCCTGGACACCGGCCCCTACCTGCGGGAACTGGTCGACACTCCCGAAAGGGCGGTGCTGCTGCGCGCCTACTACGTCACGCCACAATGGCAGGGCCGGGGGATCGGCAGGGCCGCGTGCGCCGCACCCCTGCTGGATTCCCTGGCCGCCGAGGTGGCACCGCGCGCACGCGAGGCCGTGCTGTGCGTCAACGAGGCCAACTCCGCGGCCCGGCGGGTCTACGAGGC
Source organism: Nocardiopsis algeriensis (assembly GCF_014203695.1). Lineage (GTDB taxonomy): Bacteria > Actinomycetota > Actinomycetes > Streptosporangiales > Streptosporangiaceae > Nocardiopsis > Nocardiopsis algeriensis. The sequence goes on from NZ_JACHJO010000003.1 coordinate 314,087, forward strand.
GGCCGGATACACCGCCACCGGGCGCACCGTCCTCGGAGACGAGGGCCCCCAACACGTGATGGCGCGGCCGCTGACCCGGATCCCGGACCCCGCGCCGCCCCGACGAACGGAGAACACGCTGTGACCCAGACACCCAAGGAGACCGCCGCGCGCGCGGCGCAGGAGCTGCGCTCGCGCACCGGTGTCGACGCCTACGACGTCGCACTGGTCATGGGCTCGGGATGGGCGCCCGCCGCCGACCTGATCGGCGCCACCGGGCACGAGCTGCCCGCCGCCGAGCTGCCCGGATTCCTGCCCCCCGCCGTGGCCGGACACAGCGGCACCGTCCGCAGCATCACCGACGGCGACCGCTCGGTGCTCGCCTTCCTGGGCCGCACCCACCTGTACGAGGGCCACGGAACCGACGCCGTGGTGCACAACGTACGCACCGCCGTGGCCGCCGGCGCGCGGACCGTGGTGCTCACCAACGCCGCGGGCGGCATCAACACCACCTACGGCGTCGGGTCGCCGGTGCTCATCGCCGACCACATCAACATGACGGCGCGCTCGCCGCTGGCCGGCGCCGAGTTCGTCGACCTCAGCGAGACCTACAGCGCCGAGCTGCGCGCGCTGGCCCGCGAGGTCGACCCGACCCTGCCCGAGGGCGTCTACGCGGCCATGCCCGGACCGCACTTCGAGACCCCCGCCGAGATCCGCATGCTCCGCGCCATGGGAGCGGACCTGGTCGGCATGTCCACCGTGCTGGAGGCGATCGCGGCCCGGGCCGAGGGCGCCCGGGTGCTGGGGATGTCGCTGGTCACCAACATCGCCGCCGGGCTGGAGGGCGCCAACCTCGACCACGAGGAGGTGCTGGCCACCGGGCGCGACTCCGCGGACAAGGTCGGCCGCCTGCTCGCCGACATCGTCGCCAAGATCTGAAGACGCCGAGGAGAGCGATGACCGCCGACACCGTCGCCCGGGCCAGGGAGTGGCTGGCCCAGGACCCCGACCACGAGACCCGCCAGGAGCTCGCCGCGCTGCTGGCCGCGGCCGAGGCCGGGCAGGAGGAGGCGCTGGCCGAGCTGGACGACCGGTTCAACACGCGGGTCGAGTTCGGCACCGCCGGGCTCCGCGGCGCGCTGGGAGCCGGGCCGGGCCGGATGAACCGGGTGGTGGTCATGCGTGCCGCGGCCGGGATCGCCGCCTGGCTGCACGGGCGCCTGCCCTCCTCCGAGGGGGTGCCCGGGCGCGGCGCCCACGTGGTGATCGGCTACGACGCACGGCACCGCTCGGAGGACTTCGCCCGCGACAGCGCGGCCGTCCTCACCGGGGCGGGGCACCGGGTGTCGGTGCTGCCGGGCCCGCTGCCCACCCCGGTCCTGGCCTTCACCGTGCGGGACCTGCGCGCCGACGCGGGCATCATGGTGACGGCCAGCCACAACCCGCCGCAGGACAACGGCTACAAGGTCTACGTCGGCGGGGAGGGCGACGAGGCGGGTGCGCAGATCGTCGCCCCGGTCGACGCCGACATCTCCGCCGCCATCGACGCGGTCGGCCCGGTCGCGGACCTGCCGCTCGGCACCGGCTGGGAGGTCCTGGGCGAGGAGGCCGTGGAGCGCTATCTGGACGCGGTCACCGCTCTGGTGCCCGAGGGCCCTCGCGACCTGTCCGTCGTCTACACGGCCATGCACGGTGTGGGCGGCAGGGTGCTCGTCGAGGCCATGGAGCGGGCCGGGTTCGCGCGGCCGGCGGTGGTCGAGGCCCAGTTCGACCCCGACCCGGCCTTCCCGACGGTGGAGTTCCCCAACCCCGAGGAGCCCGGCGCCATGGACCTGGCCATGGCCCAGGCCGGTGACGCCGACCTGGTGGTGGCCAACGACCCCGACGCCGACCGGCTCGCCGTGGTCGTCCCCGGGTACGGGCGGCTCAACGGCAACGAGGTCGGCGGCCTGCTCGCCGAGTACGTGCTCGACCGCACGAGCGGGGACGACCGGGTCGTGGCCACCACGATCGTCTCCTCCAGCCTGCTGGGCAAGATCGCCCGCGCCCGCGGCGTCCGCTACGAGGAGACCCTCACCGGATTCAAGTGGCTGGCCCGCGCCGGCGGGCCCGGGGCGCGGCGGGTGTTCGCCTTCGAGGAGGCCATCGGCTACTGCATCGGCGGCGACAGCGGGCGCCCGGTCGCCGACAAGGACGGCATCAGCGCTGCGCTGTTCGCGGCCGCCATGGCGGCGGAGGCCGCGAAGGAGGGCAGGACCCTGGGCGACCTGCTCGACGACCAGGCCCGCAGGTACGGCCTGCACCTGAGCGACCAGCTGTCGGTACGGGTCTCGGACCTGTCGCTGATCGACGCGGCGATGCGGCGGCTGCGCGCCGAACCGCCGACCGAGTTCGGCCCCCTGCGGGTGGCGGGGGTCGACGACTTCGCCGACGGCCACGAGGGGCTGCCGCCGACGGACGCCCTGCGCTTCCGGTTGGAGGGCGCGGCGTGGGGGCGTGTGACGCTGCGGCCCTCGGGCACCGAGCCCAAGCTGAAGGCCTATGTGGAAGTCGTGTCGGACGTGGACGGCGACGTCGGGGCTGCCCGCGAACGGGGGTCGGAGCTGCTGGGCGGGCTGATGGCCGCCGTCGCCGAGGCGGTCGGGGGCTGATCGGAGCCCTCGGCCTCCGGGTGCGGGGAGGAAGAGGTCTCCTCAGCCGGGGTCTCCGGGCTCCACGACGGGCCGGTGCACGACCTCGTCGATGACGGTGAGCGTCTGGGTGGCGGTCACCCCGGGGAGCGACTGCAGCCGGGTCAGGATCAGGTCGCGAAGCTGGTTGGTGTCGGCGACGCGGACGAGCAGGACGATGTCCGCGGAGCCGACCACGTACCAGCAGTACTCGATCTCGGGGTAGGCGGACAGGATCTCCCGGTTGGCGCGCCAGTCGGGCTGACTGCCCGAGATGAGGACGAGCGCGGTGACGCCGAGCCCCATCTTCGAGTGGTCGGTCACCACGGAGTAGCCGCGGATGACCCCTTCGTCGGTGAGCCTCTTGATCCGGTTGTAGGCCGTGGCTCGGGAGACGTTGGCCAGCGCGGCGATCTCGGTGATCCCGGTGCGCGCGTCCTTGGCGAGGGCGCTCAGGATCGTCTGGTCGGTGGCGTCGGGCCGCCGGCCGTTCCTACGGTGCTCACCCATGGCCATGTGGGGGCTCCTCATGTGCTCTTGTGATCGGTGGACCCCCGGCGTCCCCGTGACCGGGGGCGGTCGGGTCGCTTCTCGCGGGGGTGGCGCGGGGGCGCGCCGGGGCATCCGACTGTACTTGTCGTTGACGCGGTGATCGGGTCCAGGGTTTCCCTGACTCGCGGGTAACTACACGTCCCTTCCGAGAATGCGACAGAACTTCTTCCCCGGGGTGCCCCGAAGAGGCTTTTGTCGTACTTGCTTGCGCTTTTATCGACGAATTGTCGGAGTTGGCGCAGGGGGTTTTCCTTGCTCACGATCAGCTTCACACTGTAACCACATCGGCGCTGTCGGTGGTGGGGTGGGGTTCCGGTCGGAGATCGGGCGAAGTGTCGTGTTTTCGGCGTGGCGCACGCCATAACTTAGACGCTGGAGAACGTTTGAGGCTCATGTGTGCTTGTTCGTATCGAGTTTCGCTCTGTATCTGGCGGAAGTGTCGAATATTTCAGAGAATCGGGCTTCACGTTCGAAACCACTCGGTCCGGCACACGAGGGTGCTGCCGGGCCATGTTGGGAGCCGCTCGACATGCCGACCCACGAGTCAGCCGGTCAGGGGTCCGCCACGGTGGACCACCTGGCGCCCGATCTCGCCCGCACGATGTACCGGCACATGCGGACCGCGCGCGACCTCGACACCGAGGCCGTCGCCCTCCAGCGGCAGGGGGTCTTCCCCGCCTACGTCTCCGTACGCGGACAGGAGGCGGCCCAGGTCGCCGCCGCGACCGCGCTGGACCCCTCCCGCGACTTCGTCTTCCCGACCTACCGCGAGATGGCCGTCGCCCTGGCTTACGGCGTGGAGATGGTCGGCTACATGGCCACGCACCGGGCCCTGTGGCACGGCGGCCTCTACGACGCCATGGAGTCCCGCTTCGGTGCGATCAACGCCGTCGTCGGCGGCCCGGTGCCGCACGCCGTCGGCTGGGCCGTGGGCGAGCGGCTGCGCGGTGGCGAGGGCGTGGCGCTGGCCTGCTTCGGCGACGGCGCCAGCTCCGAGGGCGACGTCCACGAGGCGATGAACTTCGCCGGCGTCTACGGGGCGCCGGTCGTCTTCTTCTGCCAGAACAACCGCTGGGCGCTGTCGGTGCCCAACGAGCGCCAGGTCGCCGGCGGATCCGTGGCCGCGCGCGCCGCCGGCTACGGGATGCCCGGCGTCGCCGTGGACGGCAACGACGCGGGCGCCGTCCACCGCGCCGTCTCCGAGGCGGCGGAGCGGGCCCGCCGGGGCGAGGGCCCCACCCTTGTCGAGGCGCTCACCTACCGGGTCGAGCCGCACTCCACCTCCGACGACAGCGCCCGCTACCGGGACGAGGCCGAGGCCGAGCGGTGGCGGCGCCACCGCGACCCCGTCGACCTGATGCGCCGCGCCCTGATCGAGGCCGGATACGCCGGCGAGGCGGAACTCGACCGCATCGACGCCGAGGCGAGGGCGCGCGCCGAGGAGATCCGCGACGGAGTCTCCACCGCCCCCGAGCCCGACGGTTCCGAGCTGTTCACGCACGTCTACCGGGAGACCACCCAGGAGCTGGCCCGGCAGCGCCGCATCTGGCAGGAGGAGGTCCGGCTGTGACCGAGCTGATCGACCGCACCGGCACGGAGACGCAGGAAGCCCCCGTCGTGGAGCTGTCCATGCAGCAGGCCGTCAACCGGGCGCTGCGCGTCCTCCTGGCGGAGGACCCCGACGTCCTGGTCTTCGGCGAGGACGTGGGAACCCTCGGCGGAGTCTTCCGCGTCACCGACGGACTCCAGAAGGAGTTCGGGGACCGGCGCGTCTTCGACACCCCCCTGGCCGAGTCCGCGATCATGGGCATGGCGGTCGGCCTGGCGATGAACGGCTGGCGCCCCGTCCCCGAGCTCCAGTTCGACGGCTTCGCCTATCCCGCCATCGACCAGATCGTCAACCAGGTGGCGCGGATGAACTACCGGACCCGCGGAGCGGCGCCCATGCCGATCACGCTGCGCCTGCCCTCCTTCGGCGGCATCCAGGCGCCCGAACACCACGGGGAGAGCCTGGAGGCGATCTTCGCCCACACCCCGGGACTGAAGGTCGTGGCCCCCTCCGACCCCGGGGACGCCTACACGCTGCTGCTCCAGGCCGTGCGCTCGGACGACCCGGTGGTCTACATGGAGCCCAAGGCCCGCTACTGGGAACGCAGGCCGGTTCAGCTGCGCGAACCCGACGAGCCCATCGGCACCAGCCGGATCGTCCGCCCCGGACGCCACGCCACCCTCGTGGCCTGGGGCGCCATGGTGCACCGCTGCGTCCAGGCGGCCGAGCTGGCCGCGGAGGACGGTGTGGAGCTGGAGGTGCTGGACCTGCGCTGGCTCAAGCCCATCGACGCCGAGGGCCTCGCGGCCTCCGTGGCGCGGACCCGGCGGGCGGTGGTCGTGCACGAGGCGCCCCTCACCGCCGGACTGGGCGCCGAGGTCTCGGCACTGGTCACCGAGAACTGCTTCCGCGACCTGGCCGCCCCTGTACAGCGCGTCACCGGGTTCGACGTGCCCTACCCCGCGGGTCCGCTGGAGCCGCAGTACCTGCCCACGATCGACCGCATCCTGCTTGCGGTGCAGAGGACACTGGAGTTCTAGACAGACATGGCCGAAGAGAGCGTCACCTTCACCCTTCCCGACCTGGGGGAGGGCCTGGTCGAGGCGACCGTCCTGGAGTGGCAGGTCGGCGTCGGCGACACCGTCGGACGCAACGACCCCCTGGTGGAGGTGGAGACCACCAAGTCCGCCGTCGTCATCCCCTCGCCCAAGGCCGGCCGGATCGCCGAGCTGCACGCGCGGGAGGAGGAGGTGGTCCCCGTCGGCGCGCCCCTGGTCACCTTTGTGGTCACGGTGAGTGACGACGCGCCCCAGGCCGGCATCGTCGGCAAGGTCCCCGCGGAGGAGAGGCCCACCCGCCGGGTGCGCCTCAAGCCGCCTGCGGACTGAACAGGGGAGAGGAACCGGGGCCCGTTCAGAGAAATATCCGACCGGATCCGCTTGTAGGCGGCCGGGGTTCGGGGAAAGATCTGAATGGGCCCGTCCTTCCCCTTCCGAATAACTCCAGCGAACGAGGAATGAAGGATTCATGTCTGAAAATCCGGCCGACGGCGTGGCAATACGCTGCGCGGATTTGATTCCGTCCTCCCCGGCGGACGCCGTTCCCGTACTCCTGCTGCACGGTTTCGGCACGAGCTTCGACATGAATTGGCGGGCCGCCGGCTGGACACGGGCCCTGGAGGCCGAGGGGCTGCGGGTGCTGGGCCCCGACCTGCGCGGACACGGGGACAGCGACAAGCCCGCCGACAGCGGCTTCTACCTTCCCGAGCACTTCGTCGGCGACCTCACGGCCGCGCTGGACCGGCTGGGCGTCGAGCGGGTCGACGCGGTCGGCTACTCCATGGGCTCGCGCCTGGCCTGGGAGCTCGCCCTGACCCACCCCGAGCGGGTGCGCCGCGTCGCCCTCTGCGGTTTCGGCCCGGCCGACGCCTTCGAAGGGGTCGACCTGTCCGACCCCGGAAGCGGGGACACCCCCTTCGACTCCGTCTTCCGCAATGTCGCGGGGCTGCCCGGGAACGACCCCGCGGCCCTGGCCGCCTGCGCCCGGGGCCAGGCCTCCCGGCCCTTCCGGGCGCACCCGCCCCTCACCTGTCCCGTCCTGGTCGCAGCGGGCTCCGAGGACGAGGTCGCGGCCGGGGCGCAGGAGCTGGCCGCACTGTGCGGGGGGACCTTCGTGGAGGTGCCGGGGCGCGGCCACGCCAACGCCGTCTCCTCCCGGATCCTCAGACAGGCCGTCGTGGAGTTCCTCACTTCCTGAGGCCGACGGTGCCGACCCGCCCCGGAGATGCCAGACCGGTATGGACCAGTGCCCTCCCACGTGGGATTTGTCACTCTACGTAAAGGTGTCGGAGCTCACTGCGGTAACCGCTTGTCGAAGGGTGTTCCGCCGCCGGGAAAACCCCTGCGGCAAAGAAGGTTGCCTGCCTCCGGTGTGTTCTCGGTAACTTTGGGGAGGGCCACCGTGTCGCTCTGCTTTCGCCTTCATAACAAGTCGGTGCGCAGGTTGGGTGTACTTTCGGCGACCGTATATCGTCCGGCTGCAGAACTCGGCCGATCCGCATCTATATGACGGGCTGTCGAGAGGGCGAAGGGGAGTTATCAAGTGAAGCGCAGCAACGCAGCCAAGTTCGCCGCCGTCACGGCGGCGGGTGTGCTGGCCCTTACCGCGTGTGACAGCGCGGCCGACGACGGGGGCAGCGGTTCCGGCGGCGAGGAGTCCGCCTCCGGGGTCAAGGTCGGCCTGGCCTACGACGTCGGCGGCCGCGGTGACCGCTCGTTCAACGACTCGGCCTACCGGGGTCTGGAGCAGGCCGTGGAGGAGCTGGGCGTGGACGCCCAGGAGTTCGAGCCCACCGACGGCGAGGCCGAGTCCGCCAAGGTGGACCGCCTGACCACCATGGCCGAGGAGGGCTTCAACGTCGTCATCGCGGTCGGCTTCGCCTACGACGGCGCCGTCCGCGAGGTCGCGCCCGAGTACCCGGACGTCGACTTCGCCATCGTCGACTCCGAGATCACCGACATCGACAACGTCACCAGCCTGGTCTTCGCCGAGGAGCAGGTCTCCTTCCTCGCCGGCGCCGCCGCCGCGCTGAGCACCGAGGAGGACCACGTCGGCTTCATCGGCGGTGTCGAGACCCCGCTGATCCAGAAGTTCGAGGCCGGCTACGTCGCGGGCGTCGCCCACGTCGACGACGCCATCGAGGTCGAGGTCGACTACATCAGCCAGCCGCCGGACTTCAGCGGCTTCAGCGACCCGGCCAAGGGCCGCGAGATGGCCCAGGCCCAGTACGACCGCGGCGCGGACGTGATCTACCACGCCGCCGGCGCCTCGGGCAACGGCGTCCTCGAGGCCGCCGTCAGCAACGACTTCCTGTTCGTCGGTGTCGACAGCGACCAGTACGAGAACGCCGAGGAGGAGCAGAAGCCGTACGTGCTCACCTCCGCGATCAAGCAGGTCGACGTCGCCGTCTACGACCTGATCGAGGCCGCCAGCGAGGACACCGTCGAGGCGGGTGTCCAGCGCTTCGACCTGGCCAGCGGCGGTGTGGACTACACCGACTCCAACCCCGAGCTCATCGGCCCGCTCCAGGAGCAGCTGGACGAGATCAAGCAGCAGATCATCGACGGCGAGATCGAGGTCTCCGAGAAGCCGTAGGCCCCGAAGCACGGCCTGGGGCGGCGGCCGGAAGGGGAGGATCCCCCTTGCCCGGCGCCGCCCCGGCTGCTGTCATGCGACGTGCGGCCGGGGCCCACCCGGTTCCGCGCCGCGCCGCAAGTTCCCCGAGGAGACAGATGAGCAGCACGCCATCGGGCTCAGGGGCCTCCGCGCCCCCGGCCGTTGAGCTGCGCGGGATCACCAAGCGTTTTCCCGGCGTCGTGGCCAACCACGACATCAACATCACCGTGGCCTCCGGTACCGTGCACGCCATCGTCGGCGAGAACGGTGCGGGCAAGTCCACGCTGATGAAGACCCTGTACGGCATGCACCGCCCCGACGAGGGCACGATCGGGGTCAAGGGCCGCCAGGTCCGCCTCAACTCGCCCTCCGACGCCATCAAGCATGGCATCGGCATGGTGCACCAGCACTTCATGCTGGCCGACAACCTCACCGTGCTGGAGAACGTCGTCCTGGGCGCCGAGCGCAGGCACGGCATCGGCAACCGGGCCCGGGCCCGCATCCGCGAGCTGTCGGAGCAGTACGGCCTGGGCGTCGACCCCGACCGCCTGATGGAGGACCTGGGCGTCGGCGACCGCCAGCGCGTGGAGATCCTCAAGGTCCTCTACCGCGGCGCCGAGACCATCATCCTCGACGAGCCCACCGCCGTCCTGGTCCCCCAGGAGGTCGACGAGCTCTTCGACAACCTCCGAGAGCTCAAGAGCGAGGGCCTCACGGTCATCTTCATCTCGCACAAGCTCGACGAGGTCCTCTCCGTCGCCGACGAGATCACCGTGATCCGCCGGGGCACCACCGTGGCCACCGCGGACCCGAGCACCACCACCGCCCGGGAACTGGCCACGCTGATGGTGGGCGGCGAGCTGCCCGTCCCCGAGCTGCGCGAGTCCACGGTCACGGAGAACACCGTGCTCTCCCTGGACGGGGTCACCATCACCGCGGCCGACGGCCGCCCCGTGGTCGACGGGGTCACCCTCGACATCCACGAGGGCGAGATCGTCGGCATCGCCGGTGTGGAAGGCAACGGCCAGTCCGAGCTGATCGAGGCGATCATGGGCATGCGCCCGCTCGCCTCCGGCCGGATCCTCCTCGGCGGTCAGGACATCACCGGCTGGCACACGCTGAAGATCCGCGAGGCGGGCGTCGGCTACATCCCCGAGGACCGCCACCGCCACGGCATGCTGCTGGACTCCCCGCTGTGGGAGAACCGCATCCTGGGCCACCAGACCAAGGCCCCGAGCACACGCGGCCCCTGGATCGACAGGGCCGGGGCGCGGGCCGACTCCGAGCGCATCGTCGCCGAGTACGACGTGCGCACCCCGGGGATCGACGTCGTCGCCGACGCACTCTCGGGCGGCAACCAGCAGAAGTTCATCATCGGCCGGGAGATGAGCGGCGATCCGCGCTTCCTCGTGGCCGCCCACCCCACCCGGGGCGTGGACGTCGGGGCCCAGGCCGCCATCTGGGAGCAGCTGCGCGAGGCCCGCGCGGCCGGGCTCGCGGTCCTGCTGATCTCCGCCGACCTCGACGAGCTCATCGGCATGTCCGACACGCTCCACGTCATCCTGCGCGGACGCATGGTCGCCCAGGCCGACCCGACCGATGTCACCCCCGAACAGCTGGGCTCGGCCATGACCGGCGCCGGGCTGGCCGGAGACGAGAAGACAGAAGGCGGTACCGCCGCCGCTGACCGAAGCGAGGACGGAGCATGAGCAAGGACTCCACCCGGAGCATGCCCGTACCCGTCGCCACGGCGGCCACCGTCGCCGTGGGCGTCGCGGTCACCGCGGCCCTGGACCTGGCGCTGCTGTGGTGGGCGGCGTCGGCGATCGGTGTCGCGGCCGCCTTCGCGACCGCGCTCTGGGCCGACGGCCGGACGCGCGGCGCCGGCGACCCCGAGGGCGTCCGGGAGAAGGGCACCACCCTCCACCGGACGCTGGTCGTCCCGACCGCCCTGGTGCTGTCCGTGGTCGCCGGGATGCTGACGGGCTGGTTCCTGGACCTGTCCCTCATCGAGCCGGTCGCCGCCGTACTGGGCGCGCTCGTCGGCTCCTTCCTGGCGCACCTGCTGTACCGGCGCCTGTCGGCCATGCTCGCGCTGTCCTTCGGCGCCGTGGCCGCGGCGGGCGTTCTCGCGATCGCCGTCACCGCGCTCGTGCTCCAGCTGAGCGGGATCCCGCCGCTGGCGACCTTCACCCGCATGCTCGAGTACGGCACCCGGCCCGACAGCCTGGTGCAGGTCGTCAACGACGGCACCACCTACTACCTGGCCGCCGTCGCCGTGGCGATCGGCTTCAAGATGAAGCTGTTCAACATCGGTGTGGACGGCCAGTACCGGCTCGCCGCCCTGCTCGCCGCGGCCGTGGGCGGATACCTGGTGCTGCCGCCGGTCCTCAGCCAGATCGTCGTCATGGCCACGGCCGTCGCGGTCGGCGGCGCGTGGGCGGGCATCGCCGGATACCTCAAGGTCACCCGCGGCGTGTCCGAGGTGATCTCGACGATCATGCTCAACTCGATCGCCACCGGCATCACCGCCTACCTGCTGAGCACCGACCGCCTGGCGGTCGAGATCAGCACCAACAACATCGGCACCCCTCCGCTGGAGGAGTCGTCGTGGGTGCCCGGCATCCCGGCCGGCTTCCTCGGCTCGGACCGGGAGATCTTCGGCCTGGTCGTGCTGGCCGCCGCGGTCGGCATCGCCTACTCCGTGATGCTCAACCGCACCCGGTTCGGCTTCGAGCTGCGGGCCACCGGCCAGTCGCAGAGCGCGGCCGAGGCCAGCGGCGTCGACGTCAAGAAGATGGTGTTCCTGTCCATGCTCTTCTCGGGCATGGCCGCAGGACTCGTCGGCATGCCGCAGCTGCTGGGAGCCTCGCACTACTACGCGCTGGACTTCCCGACCGGCATCGGCTTCATCGGCATCGCGATCGCCCTACTGGGGCGCAACCACCCCGTGGGCATCGTCTTCGCGGCACTGTTCTGGGCGTTCCTCAACCAGGCGGCCGGCATCCTGCCCTTCGACGGGTACCCGCAGGAGATCGCGGTCATCGCGCAGGCCACCATCGTCCTCACGGTCGTCGTGGTCTACGAGATCGTGCACCGCTGGGGCCGCCGCTACCAGCAGCAGCAGATCGGCAAGGAGCTCGGCACCGCTGCCGAGCCGAAGGAACCCGCCGCCGTGGCCACCGGCACGGCGGCCGAGGGCGGCACCGGAGCCGACGGGGACCAGACCCCCGGCGACGGCGAGCGCGGCGGGGAGGCGAAGTGAGCCAGGAGATCACAGTGACGGGCACCGTGTCGGGGACCCCGGTCGGGGCCCGGCCGGCACGGCCCAGGGGCTGGGCGCTCTGGCGCCTGCTCACCCTGTCCGCGGCGGTGCTGGTGTCCCTGTCGGGCCTGCGGGTCTTCACCGGGCAGGACATGCTCGTCGACTCGGGCACCATCAGCACCACGATCATCTTCGCGGTGCCGATCGCCCTGGCCGCCCTCGGCGGCCTGTGGGCCGAACGCGCGGGTGTCATCAACATCGGCCTCGAAGGCATGATGATCATGGGCACCTGGTTCGGCGCCTACTTCGCCTGGTCCACGGGGAACCCGTGGCTGGGCCTGCTGGCGGGCGTGCTCGCCGGCATGGCGGGCGGCCTGCTGCACGCGGTGGCCACCGTGACCTTCGCGGTCGACCACATCGTCTCCGGCGTGGCGATCAACATCCTCATGCTGGGAGCGATGCGCTACCTGTCGATCCTGGTCTACGCCGACGTCGACGGGGCCGGAGCCTCCCAGTCGCCGCGGACACCGCCCTTCCAGGTGCTGAGCCTGCCCTTCGTCAAGGACGCGCTCGGACCGCTGGAGGAGAAGGGGATCTTCCTCGTCAGCGACCTGGCCGCGCTGGTCATCGGCCTGACCACCAACATGTCGGCGCTCACCCTCGTCGCCATCCTCATGATCCCGCTGACCTACCTGGTGCTGTGGCGGACCACGTTCGGCCTGCGCCTGCGCTCGGTGGGCGAGAACCCCGACGCCGCCGAGTCCCTCGGCGTGCCGGTGTACACGCTCAAGTACGTCGCGGTCGTCGTCTCCGGCGGCCTGGCCGGCATGGGCGGCGTGTTCCTGTCGATCGTCGCCTCCCGCATCTACCAGGAGGGGCAGACCGGCGGCCGCGGCTACATCGGCCTCGCCTCGATGATCTTCGGCAACTGGAGGCCCGGCGGCCTGGCCGCGGGCGCGGGTCTGTTCGGCTACACCGACGCCCTCCAGATCCGGGGCGGCGGAGCGGCGATCCACGTCCTGCTGCTGCTCCTCGCCCTGGTCCTGCTCGCCGTCGCCGTCTGGCAGGTGCGCAAGGACCGCAAGGGCATGGCCGCGGCGGGGGCCCTGGCCGGGGTGCTGCTGCTGGTCTGGTACTTCACCACCGACTCGCTGCCGCGCGAGCTGGCCACCTACAGCCCGCACATCACCACACTGCTGGTACTGTCGCTGGCCTCGCAGAGGCTGAGGCCGCCCGCGGGCGTCGGCAGGCAATGGAGGGCGAGCCGCTCATGACCGACATCGACTGGGAGGCGCTGCGCGCCGCCGCGCGCAAGGCCATGGAACACGCCTACGCGCCCTACTCGAACTATCCCGTGGGCGCGGCCGCGCTCGTGGACGACGGGCGCGTCGTCAGCGGCTGCAACGTGGAGAACGCCTCCTACGGCGTGGGCCTGTGCGCGGAGTGCGGACTGGTCGGCGCCCTGCACGCCACCGGCGGCGGCCGACTGGTCGCGTTCAGCTGCGTGGACGGGCAGGGTCAGGCGCTCATGCCGTGCGGCCGCTGCCGCCAGCTGCTGTACGAGCACGGCGGGCCGGAGCTGCTCATGGACACGCCCGAGGGCGTCTGGACCCTGGACAGGGTGCTGCCGCAGGCCTTCGGGCCGCACAACCTCGGCTGACAGAAGAATTTCCGGCAAGTACCGTCTCCCCGGTGCCGCGCAGCGGCCCGGGGAGACCCGTTTTCCCGGTGAGAGGACACACATGGACGCCATCGAGGTCATCCGCGCCAAGCGCGACGGGCAGGAGCTCCGGCCCGAGCAGATCGACTGGGTGATCGACGCCTACACCCGGGGCGAGGTCGCCGAGGAGCAGATGTCGGCGCTGGCCATGGCGATCTTCCTGCGCGGGATGACCAGGGCCGAGGTGTCCCGCTGGACCGAGGCGATGCTCGCCTCCGGCGAGCGGCTGGACTTCTCGGAGCTGGACCGGCCCACCACGGACAAGCACTCCACCGGCGGGGTCGGGGACAAGATCACGCTGCCCCTGACCCCGACCGTCGCCGCCTGCGGGGCGGCGGTGCCGCAGCTGTCGGGCCGGGGGCTGGGCCACACCGGGGGCACCCTGGACAAGCTGGAGTCCATCCCCGGCTGGCGGGCGTCGCTGTCCACCGACGAGATGCGCGCGGTCCTCTCCGACACCGGCGGGGTGATCTGCGCGGCCGGGGGCGGTCTGGCGCCGGCCGACCGCAAGCTGTACGCGCTGCGCGACGTCACCGGGACCGTGGAATCGATTCCGCTCATCGCCGCGTCGATCATGAGCAAGAAGCTCGCCGAGGGCACCGGGGCGCTCGTGCTCGACGTCAAGGCGGGCTCGGGCGCGTTCATGAAGGACGTGGACTCCGCCCGCGAGCTGGCCCGCACCATGGTCGGCATCGGCGCCGACCACGGCGTCCGCACGGTCGCGCTCATCACCGACATGTCCACCCCGCTGGGCCGCCAGGTCGGCAACGCGCTGGAGGTCGCCGAGTCGGTGGAGGTGCTCTCGGGCGGCGGTCCGGCCGACGTGGTGGAGCTGACCGTGGCCCTGGCCCGCGAGATGCTGGCCGCCGCCGGGCTCACGCCGGGCGAGAACGGGGTCAAGGACCCCGCCGAGGCACTCGCCGACGGCAGCGCCCTGGCGGTCTGGAAGCGGCTCGTGCGGGCCCAGGGCGGCGATCCGGACGCACCGCTGCCGCAGGCCGCCGAGCGCCGCGAGGTGCTCGCCCCGGCCTCGGGCACGCTCACCCGCCTGGACGCCTACCAGGTGGGCCTGGCCGCCTGGCACCTGGGGGCGGGACGCACCCGCAAGGAGGACGCGGTGTCCTTCGGCGCGGGCGTCACCCTGCACGCCAAGCCGGGGGAGCGCGTGCGCGCCGGTGAGCCGCTGTTCACCCTGCACGCCGACGACCCCGCCCGCTTCGAGCGCGGGGCCCGGGCGCTGGAGGGCGCCTTCGACATCGCCGACGCCGGCCACGAGCCGCGCCCGCTGATCCTCGACCGCATCGCCTGAACGCGGTCCGCCGGGCCCGACCCGCCCTCCGCGGAGGGCGGGTCAGGCGGCGGCTCCGGCGTAGGCGAGGACGGCGGTCAGGACGAGGAGGCTGCCGACGAGGACGGTGGCGGTGGCCAGCCAGCGGGTCCAGGCGCGGCTGCCGGCGCCGCTGGTGAACAGGGCGAGCGCGGACATGAGCACGGCCAGGGCGCTCAGCCCCCCGGCGACCGTGATCTCGGCCTGGAGGAGAGCGGCCTGCCCCGGTTCTGCCTCGCTGCCGGCCAGGACGAACCAGCCGAACAGGTCGGGCAGCCGCATGCCGGCGACGACGGTGGCGAGCAGCAGCAGGCCGGTCAGGGAGAAGGTCTCGGCGGAGAAGACCCCGCCGACCGGGACGGGCGTGCCCGCCGCGGCGAGGAAGGGGTTCTCCTCGGAGGGTCCGGAGGCCGCGGGGGGTCCGTCCTCGGGGTCGGGGGCGGTGGGACTGGTGTCTTCCTGGGAGGTACTCACGCGGCCAAAATACCGGCGGGTCTCCAGGAAACGGCTGTCTGTAACGTGCATTCCTTGGCCGGTTTCGGCCATGATGCGAAGTCGCCGGTCGGGAGGAGCCCGGACACCGGCCCCTGGCAGGCCCTCCGGCGGATGTCTATCATCGGATCCTGTCGCAGGATGTGGCGCAGAGGCGATCCCAGGAGGGTGGTACGGGTGGGAGCGGATCCGGACAGGGAGCTGCCGGTCCTGGCGCGGAGGGCCCTGGACGCCTTCGCCGAGAGCGCCGTGCGGCGCAGGGACCGCGACTCGCTGGTGGAGACGGCCTTCGCCGCACTGTTCGACCTGTACCGGGCCACCACCCCGGCCCAGCGGGACTCCCCCGGAGGGCGGCGCTTCGCCTCCGAGCTGGCCGAGCTGCTGGTCAGCGGCAACAACCCCGCCCGCCTCGGCCTCTACGTCGTGCGCAGCCAGACCGCCGCCGAGAACGGCCGCCACGAGGGCTACCGGCCCGCCTGCTGGCGCCGCTCGATGCTCCAGCTCCTCGCCGAGGAGTTCGTGCCCTGGCGGCAGTTCCTGCGCCCGGAGGACCTGGAGACGATCGTCCGCATCGACGAGGCCCTGGCCGAGGTGGCGGCGGAGGCGGGCCCCGCCTCCGCCGAGGAGGTGCCCGCCTGGGTGCCCGAGACGCACTGGTGGTGGTGGGAGCCGGCCCGCCTGCGGGGCGAGTACGCCCCCGAGCGCCGCGACAGCGGCCCCTTGGACGCCGTCGCCGACTGACCTCCCGCGCCGGGGTCCGGTACGGGAGGCGGAGCCGCCGCACCGGAGGAAGGGGCCCGGGCGCGCCCGCCCGGCGGCCGCGCGCCCGAAGGCATTCGCATCCCTTGTCCGGTCCTGCGCCGAACGCCGCTCCGGGCGGCCTCAGGCCCCGGGCACCGGGTCGCCCTGGCGGACGTGCTCCGCGCCCAGGGCGATCGGTGCGGCCAGCCACTCGTCGCGCAGGCCGAAGGCGTCGGCCAGCTGCACCGCGTAGGGGCGCAGTCCCCGGCACAGGTCGTCGACGGCACGTGTGACGGCCTTGGCGCGGGAGGTGGAGAGGCGCTCGTGCTCCAGGAACCAGGCGCGGTCCTCCTCCACGAGGGAGAGCACGTACAGGTCGCAGAGCCGGTTGAGGAGCTTGGCGGTGGCCTTGTCGCCGCAGCGGTCGATCCCCGCGACGAACGCCTCCAGCACGACCCGGTCCACGTGGACCCTGCCGGCCTTGAGCACGTGGTCCTGGGCGCGGTTGAAGGCCTCGAAGGCGTCGCCGCCGTCCTTGCCCGCCCGGCGCAGCCTTGCGGCCAGGCCCTCGACGACGTGCTTCTCCCGGTCCTCCAGCAGCTCCAGCTGCCAGCCGCGGTTGTACAGGGCGTCCTCGCCGTCGCGGCCGGGAGCCGCGCTGACCAGGCGCTCGATGAGCGGGATCGCGGCGGTGCGCTCGATGACGGTCTCGAACACCTTGCCCGCCATGAACCTGACCAGCCCCCGCTGGTCGAGATCGCCGAAGGAGTCCCGGAAGTCGGTGAGGAGGCTCTTGGTGAGCTGCTGGAGCAGGACCGTGTTGTCGCCCTCGAAAGTGGTGAAGATGTCGGAGTCGGCCCTCAGCTGCGGAATGCGGTTCTCGGCCATGTAGCCGGCGCCGCCGCACGCCTCCCGGCAGGTCTGGATGGTCTCGGAGGCGTGCCAGGTGGCGACGGCCTTGAGTCCCGCGACCCGCGACTCCAGCTCGCGCTGGGCCCGCTCGTCGGGCCTCTCGGCCCGAGACAGGTCGTGCAGACGGGAGACGAGCTCCTCCTGCGCGAAGTGCAGGGCGTAGGTGCGGGCCAGGGCGGGCAGCAGTTTGCGCTGGTGCGCCAGGTAGTCGAGGATGCGCACCTCCTGCGCGGGGCCGTCCTCCGAGGGGCGGGTGAACTGCCGGCGCGTGTCCGAGTAGCGGATCGCGATGGCCAGGGCGGCCTTGGCCGCGCTGCCCGCGCCCCCGGCCACGCTGACCCGGCCGCGGATGAGGGTGCCGAGCATGGTGAAGAAGCGCCGCCCGGGGCTCTCGATGGGGCTGGAGTAGGTGCCGTCGGGCGCGACGTCGCCGTACCGGTTGAGGAGGTTGCCGCGCGGTACCCGCACCTGGTCGAACCACAGGCGGCCGTTGTCCACGCCGTTGAGGCCGGCCTTGGTGCCGCAGTCCTCGATGCGCACACCCGGCATCGGCCGGCCGTCCGCGTCGCGGATCGGCACCAGCACGGCGTGCACGCCGTGCTCGCCGCCGCCCGCGTGCAGCTGGGCGAACACCACTGCCATCCGGCCGTCGCGAGCGGCGTTGCCGATGTAGTCCTTGCGCGCCGCCTCGTCGGGGGTGTGGACCACGAACTCCTCGGTGGCGGGGTCGTAGGTGGCGGTGGTGCGCAGGTTCTGGACGTCCGACCCGTGTCCGGTCTCGGTCATGGCGAAGCAGCCCGGCAGCTCCACCGACATCGCGTCGGGCAGGTACTCGCGGTGGTGGCGGTCGGTGCCCAGGGCGGTGATCGCACCGCCGAACAGACCCCACTGGACACCCATCTTCACCATGAGGGACAAGTCGGCGACGAGCATCTCGAAGGCGACGACGGAGGCACCGATGTCGTTCTTGCCGCCCACCGACTCGGGAAAGCCGTAGGCGGGCATCTCCGTCCCGGCCAGGGCCTTGAGCTGGCTGAGCGTACGGGCGCGGTGCTCGTCCACGGTGAGGCCGTGCACCGGGGCGTAGAGGTCGCCCTGCAGCACCTCGCGGGCACGCTCGCGCACGTGTGCCCACCGTCCGTCGAGGAGGCCGCGGAGCTCGTCCCCGTCCACCTTCAGCTTCTTCTCGGTCATTGCTCCCCCTGGGTGTTCACCGGCGCCCGCGGCTCCGGACGGCCGGACAGCGCAACCACATCCGTACCCACGTTCCCACGTTCCACAGGGGGAGACGGCTCACACCGCGACGGGCGAGGGCTTCGCGGCCTCGTCCACCCGCCTCAGGAGGTCGTCCAGCGACAGGCCCAGCGCGGCGGCGACCGCGGCGACGGTGAAGAAGGCGGGGGTCGGTACGCGCCCGCCCTCGATCTTGCGCAGGGTCTCCACCGAGATTCCGGCCTCGCGGGCGACACCGACCATGGTGCGCTCGCCGCGCGCCTGCCGGAGCAGCCCGCCCAGCAGGCGCCCCCGCTCGATCTGGGCTGCGGTCAACGGCTCTCTCACCATGCCCAGAGTCTAGGTGTAATGACCACAGAGGTGAGGAACAGCCCGGCAGTGCTTGACAACAAGAGAGGGCCTCCGACATAGGTGTGGATTGCTCAGATCAACACCTGAAGAAGGTCAGGAGGCCCTCGGTGGCCCACACCACCCACGCCAGCGCCCGCCTCGCACCCGCCGGACGCCTGGCCCTGGCCCGCTGCGTGGTCGAGGACGGCCGGCCGCTCAGACGCGCCGCAGAACGCTTCCAGGTCGCGGGCGCCCGCCGGCTCAGGAGAGGCCGGGGAGCGACAGCTCCAGCATCCCGCTCTCGGCGTCGAGCAGGGCGGGGACGCCCAGGGGGAGGGTGAGCTGGGCGGCGCAGTGGCCGAACTCCAGGCCCCACAGCACCGGCACGCCCAGGGGCGACAGGCGGTCGCGCATCAGGTCGGCGATCACGCCCAGGTCGGGAGGGCAGTCCGTCCAGGTGCCCAGCACCACACCCGCGAGACCGGCCATCCAGCCCGACCGCAGCAGATGGGTGAGCATCCGGTCGATCCTGGCGACGTCCTCGCCCACGTCCTCCAGGACGAGGATGCCGCCGGCGGCCGACGGGCGGCTGTGAGGGGTCCCCAGGCCGTCGTTGAGCAGGCTCAGGTTGCCCCCCAGCAGGACCCCCTCGGCACGGCCCGGCACCAGCGCGTGCGCGCCCGGTGAGGTCAGCACCATGCGGCGCTCGGGCTCGAACAGCGTGGTGCGCAGTTCGAACTGGGCGATGGCGTCGCCCACGAAGTACTTGGTGCCCACCACCGGTCCGTGCACCGTCGCCACGCCCAGCTCGACCGCGAACGCCTCGTGCAGTGCCGTGATGTCGCTGAACCCGACCAGGGCCTTGGGCCGGGCACGGCGCAGCGCGTCGAAGTCCAGCAGGTCCACGGTCCGGTGCGCCCCGTCGCCGCCGCGCACGCAGAACACCGCGGCCACGTCCGGGTCGCACCAGGCCTCCTGGAGGTCGGCGGCCCGGGTGGCGTCGGAGCCGGCCAGATAGGGCAGCACCGGGTGCCGGTCGCGCACGTGCGGTGCCGGTTCCACCGCCAGCCCCCAGGAGGACAGCTCCGCGGCCGCGGCCTCCAGCTGTGCCTCGGGCACAGGGCTGCACGGTGCCACCAGCCGCACCCGGTCCCCCCGGCGCAGGCGCGGCGGGCGCGTCAGGGGGCGCGCCACCTCCTGGGTCGTCACTTCCGTCACAGGGTCCCCCTCCGGGAATCGCTCTCGCGCACCTGAGCGGCACGCACCCTCCACCTTCGACGCTCGGACGCTCCCCGGCCCCGGGGAGAGGTGGCGGGGCTCGCGGCAGGTGTTCCCGCTCCCGGCCGGACGGGTCGGACACGGGCCTGCCGGGGCGGACCCCTCCAGTCTGACCCGTATCGCCTCGCGGCACACGGGAAACCGCCGTGGTCACGGAGCTGCGGAACCGGATCGTCTCACGGGCGCCCGAGGAGGTGTACCGGACGCGCCGCACACCGGTGCGGGCGCCCGGCGAGCAGCAGGGCGGCCCGGCCCCCTTCCCGGAGAGGGGTCCGGGCCGTCGGGGGCGGGCAGGGGGAGATTCAGGGAAGGGTGAGGATCTCCGCGCCGGTCTCGGTGATGACCAGGGTGTGCTCGAACTGGGCGGTCCACCTGCGGTCGGCGGTCACGGCGGTCCAGCCGTCGTCCCACATGTCGTAGTCGATACCGCCCAGGGTGATCATCGGCTCGATGGTGAAGGTCATGCCGGGCACCATCACCGTGTCCCGCGTCGGGTCGTCGTAGTGCGGTACCACCAGGCCGGAGTGGAATTCCGGACCCACGCCGTGGCCGGTGAAGTCGCGCACGACCCCGTAGCCGAACCGCTTGGCATAGGACTCGATGACGCGGCCGATGACGTTGATCTGCCGGCCCGGACGGCAGGCCTTGATGCCGCGCATCAGTGCTTCCCTCGTCCGCTCGACCAGCAGCCGGTGCTCCTCGGAGACGTCGCCGGCCAGGAAGGTGGCGTTGGTGTCCCCGTGCACGCCGTGCTTGTAGGCGGTGATGTCGATGTTGACGATGTCACCGTCGGAGACGACGGTGTCGTCGGGGATGCCGTGGCAGATGACCTCGTTGAGCGAGGAGCACAGCGACTTCGGGTAGCCCTTGTAGCCCAGCGGGCTCGGGTAGGCGCCGTGGTCGAGGAGGAACTCGTGGCCGATCCGGTCCAGCTCGTCGGTGGTCACACCCGGCACGACGTGCTTGCCGACCTCCTCCAGGGCCTGAGCCGCGATGCGGCAGGTCTCCCGCATCCGCTCGACGGTCTCCGGGGTCTGCACGTCGCCCAGGACCCCCTCCACAGGGTGCTTGCGGCCGACGTACTCGGGCCGTGCGATGTGGGAGGGGACCGAACGTTGCGGCGAGATGCGCCCGGGAACCAGCGGAGTAGTCATGGACACCGATGATAGTTGGCGGTTTCCCGTGCTCCCCTCCCTCTCCGGACGGGTGTGAGGCAGGTCCCGCCGCGGGTAGACCCCGCAGGAGGACCCGCGAGCGAAGGAGGATCCGTGGTCGGCGTACCGGAGGACCAGTGGTGGTACTGCCTCAGGCACAGCAGGGTCGAACAGGGCCCGGGCTGTCCCAACCAGGCACGTATGGGGCCCTATCCCGACCGGGACACGGCCGAACGGGCGCTGACCATCGCGGCGGAGCGCAACTCGGCGTGGGAGGAGGAGAACGAGGAGGAGCGCTGACGGGCCGGGGCACTCCCCGGTCGGGAAGGGCCCCTCTGACAGGATCGGGCCCATGAGCGAAGCGAGCACACCCGAGAACGTGGACATCTCCGGCCGGACCGTCGCGGTCCTGGGCGGCACCGGCGACCAGGGGCGCGGCCTGGCCCGCAGGTTCGCCCTGGCCGGACACACCGTGTACCTGGGATCGCGCAGCGCCGAGCGCGCGGAGAAGGCGGCCCGGGAGCTGGTGGCGGCCGAGGACGCCGACATCGACGTCCGGGGCCTGGACAACGCCGGCGCGGCCGGGGCCGGGGACATCGTCGTCGTGGCCGTTCCCTGGGAGGGCCACAAGGAGCTGCTGGAGGCCCTGACCGAGCCGCTGCGGGGCAAGATCGTGGTCGACTGCGTCAACCCGCTGGGCTTCGACAAGCGCGGCCCCTACGCTCTGCCGGTCGCCGAGGGAAGCGCCGCCGAGCAGGCGGCCCAGGTGCTGCCGGAGAGCCGGGTGACGGCCGCGTTCCACCACGTGTCCGCGGTGGTCCTGCTCGACCCCGGGGTGGAGACGGTGGACCTGGACGTGCTGGTGCTGGGGGAGGACCGCGCCGCCACCGACGAGGTGCGGGCGCTGGCCGAGCGGATCCCCGGTGTGCGGGGCGTCTTCGGCGGCCGCCTGCGCAACGCCCACCAGGTCGAGGCGCTGACCGCGAACCTCATCGCGGTCAACCGCCGCTACAAGACGCACGCGGGCATCCGCGTCACCGGGCTCTAGGCCGGTACGCCCGCGGGGCCGGGGAGCGCCTCCCCGGCCCCTCCGGGTCAGGACAGCCAGCCCTTGACCTTCTCGACCAGCGCGACCGGGTCGCCGCCCGCAGGAACGACGTTGAGCTGGGTGACGCCTGCGGCGCGGAAGGCCTCCACCCGCTCGCGCACGTAGGACTCGGGGCCGACCAGGTTGGTCAGCTCCACGAACTCCTCGGGCACGGCGGCGGCCGCCTCGTCCTTGCGGCCCGACAGGTACAGGTCCTGGATCTTCTCCGCCGCCTCCTCGTAGCCGTAGCGGCGGGCGACGGTGTTGTAGAAGTTCTTGCCCTTGGCGCCCATACCGCCCACGTACAGGGCGATCATCGGCCGCGCGAGGTCGAGCAGCCTCTTGGTCTCCTCGCCCTCGCCGATGGCCAGCAGGCCGCCGGCGGCGATCTCCAGTTCGCCGAGCGAGGCGTCGCGCGCCGCCCTGCCCTCGGCGAGCGCCTCGCCCCAGACCTCCCCGGCCTTCTCGGGGATGAACAGGTGGGGGAGCCAGCCGTCGGCGATCTCGGCGGTCATGGCGACGTTCTTCATGCCGAGGGAGGCCACGTAGATCGGGATCTGCGGGCGGAGCGGCCGGTTGATGATCTTGAGGGGCTTGCCGAGGCCGGTGCCCTGCTCCGGGGGCAGCGGCAGCCGGAAGACCGCTCCCTCGTGGGTGAGCGGGGCCTCGCGCCGCCACACCTTGCGGCAGATCTCGACGGTCTCGCGGGTGCGGGCCAGGGGCTTGGTGTAGGGGACGCCGTGGAAACCCTCGACGACCTGCGGCCCGCTCGCGCCCAGCCCGAGGACGGCGCGCCCGTCGGACAGGTGGTCCAGCCCGGCGGCGGTCATCGCCAGGAGGGTGGGGGTGCGGCTGTACAGCTGCAGAATGGCCGACCCGATGGTCACGCTCTCGGTGCGTGCGGCGATGTAGCCCATGAGGGTGGGGCTGTCGAAACCGTAGGCCTCGGCCACCCACACGGTGTCGAGCCCGGCCTTCTCCAGTTCGACGACCTGATCGACGGCGGCCTTGGGTTCGCCCGCGTACTGGAGCGGCATCGAGATGCGCATCTGCTGTCCTCCCGGTGGGGCCGGGAACCGGCCCGTGGCGGTCCTGGTGTCGGCGTCACTGTACTACCGAGCGACATTCGGCCTGTGGTCCGCCTCACACGGTCCGGACACGCGGCCGCCGACCGGTTCGGGCCCGGTCGGCGGCGCGGGTTCTCCGACGCGGGAAGGGATGCCCGGCGGCCTCCCGCCTCCCGTGTCAGCAACCTCTCAGGGCACTACACCTAGGCGCTGTAGGAGTGGCGCTCCTCGGGGAAGGCGCCGGAGACGACCTCGCCGGCGAAGGCCGAGGCGGCGTCGCGCAGGGTCTCGTGCAGGTTGGCGTAGGTCTTGACGAACTTGGCCACCTTCGGGCTCAGGCCCGCCATGTCCTGCCACACCAGTACCTGGGCGTCGGTGCCGGGGCCGGCCCCGATGCCCACGGTCGGGACGGCCAGCTGCTCGGTCACCCTCCGGGCCAGGTCGGCCGGCACGCACTCCAGTACGACCGCGAAGGCGCCCGCCCGTTCGAGCTCCTTGGCGTCCTTGAGCAGGTTCTCCGCCGCCTCGTCGCCGCGACCCTGCACGCGGTAGCCGCCGAGGGTGTTCACCGACTGCGGCGTCAGCCCCAGGTGGGCCATCACCGGAACACCCGCGGAGACCAGCAGCTCCACCTGGGGGGCCACGGCGCGGCCGCCCTCCAGCTTCACGGCCTGGGCGCGCCCCTCCTTCATGAAGCGGGAGGCGGTCTCCAGCGCCTGCTGCGGGGAGGCCTGGTAGGAGGCGAAGGGCAGGTCGGCCACGACCATCGCCCGCTTGGTCGAGCGGGTGACGGCGGCGGTCAGGGGGATCAGCTCGTCCACCGTGACCGGGAGGGTGGTCTCGTAGCCGTAGACGACGTTGGCGGCCGAGTCGCCGACGAGCAGGACGGGGATGCCCGCCTCGTCGAAGACCCGGGAGGTGAGGGCGTCGTAGGCGGTCAGCATCGGCCAGCGCTCGCCGCGCTCCTTGGCGGCGGCCAGGTCGCGCACCGTGACGCGTCGGTTGGTGACCCCGCCGTAGAGGGAGTTCCCGGCAGAGGGGGTCGTGGGTGTGGTGCTCATGTTGTCTTCCTCCGTTGTCTCGAAGCACCTCGCGGGTGTCTCCGGACGTGTGGACGAAATATGTCGAGCCGCGCTCTCACGCGGGGCCGGCGGCGCCCGGTGGCCCGGGGCACGGGACCGAACGCCGCTCCGAGCATCATTGCACGGAGCCCGGGGGCCGCTTTCCATCGGATACAACCGGTTTGCCCCGGCAGGGCTTCCCCGACCCGGACGGTCGGGCGAGGGGGAGGGAAACGCCCAAGTCGTCCGGAGGGCGGGCCGGGTTTCGGGACGTTGTGTCACCGTGCGATGACGATGGCGTCCCGCCGTGTGCGGGCGCGGGGGAGCGCGGCGGGACCGGACGCCGCGGCCCGGCTGCGGAAGCGGGGAGAGTGTGGACGAGCGGACGGCGTACCGGCGCAGGTGGGGCGGTCTGGCGGTTCTCGTCCTCTGCCTCCTGGTCGTCGTGGCCGACAACACCATCCTCAACGTCGCGCTGCGGACCCTGTCCGACCCCGAGAAGGGGCTGGGCGCCACCCAGGCGCAGCTGGCCTGGGCGATCAACTCCTACACCCTGGTCTTCGCCGGTCTGCTGTTCACCTTCGGCGTGCTGGGTGACCGCTGGGGCCGCCGCCGCATGCTGGCGGCCGGCCTGGTGGTGTTCGGCACGGCGTCGGCGCTGTCGGCCTGCTCGCAGACCCCCGGCCAGCTCGTCCTGGCCCGGGCGGCCATGGGCCTGGGCGCGGCCATGGTGATGCCGCAGACCCTGTCGACCATCGCCCAGGTGTTCCCGGAGCGGGAGCGGGGCCGCGCCATCGGGCTGTGGTCGGGCGCGGTCGGGCTGGCCATGGCCCTCGGCCCGTCGGTCGGCGGGCTGCTGCTGGAGACCTTCTGGTGGGGATCGATCTTCCTCGTCAACGTGCCGATCGCCCTGACCGCCCTGGTCCTGGCCTTCCTCCTTCTCCCCGAGAGCCGGGACCCCGACCCGGGAAGGCCGGACGTGGCGGGCGTGCTGCTGTCGGTCCCCGGTCTGGTGCTGCTCGTCTACGGGATCATCACCGCGGGCGAGCGCTCCTCCCCCGCCGGAGGAGACGTCCTCGGCGCGCTTGCGGGCGGCGTGCTCGCGATCGTGCTCTTCCTGGTGCACGAGGCGCGCACCCCGAACCCGTCCCTCGACCTGCGCTTCTTCCGCGAGCCGCGGTTCAGCGTGTCGGTCGCCTGCGTCGTGCTGATGTTCTTCAGCATGTCCGGCCTGGTCTTCTTCCTCAGCTTCTACTGGCAGAGCGTGCGAGGGTTCGCCCCGCTCGCCGCGGGCCTGCTGGTGGTGCCGGCGGCGGTGGGGCAGATGACCCTGGCCCCGCTGAGCCCCGCCCTGGTGCACAGGTACGGGCAGCGGGCCGTCGCCGGGACCGGAGCGCTCGTCGTGGCCCTGAGCGTGTCGTTCCTCGTGCTCCTGCGCACGGACACCCCCGTGTGGCTCGTCCTGGTGCTCCTCTTCGCCCACTCCGCGGCGATGACCGTGGTGATCACCCCTTCCACCGACGCGATCGTCTCCACGGTGCCCGCGGAACGGGCCGGTGCGGCCTCGGCACTGCAGAACACCGTCCGCCAGGTGGCGACGGCGCTGGGAGTGGCCGTCGTCGGCGCGGTGATCTCCTCCCGCTACAGGGCCGGGATCACCCCCGCGCTGGAGGAGGCGGCCCGGCAGGAGGGGGCGGAGCACCTGGACGGGTCGGACCTGCACGCGGCGGGGGAGTCCGTCGAGGGCACCCTCGCGCTCGCCCGCGCGCTGGGGGAGCGGGGGCGGATGCTGGTGGCCCCGGCGAAGGAGGCGTTCATGGAGGGGGTGCACATCGCCGCGGCGGTGTCGGCGGCCTGTGCCCTGGTCGCGCTCGCGGTGGTCCTGCTGTGGCTGCCCAAGGGGGGAGGCGCCCGCCGGGCACGTCCTACCCTGAGGGAGTGCGCCTGACCGCTTTCACCGATGTCTCCCTGCGGCTGGTCATGCGGCTCGCGGCGGAGGACGGGCTCCTCACCACGCGGACCGCCGCGGGGATGCTCGCCGTGCCCTACACCCACATGGCCAAGGCCGTGGCCCGGTTGTCCGACATGGGCCTGGTGGAGACCCGCCGCGGAAGGGGCGGAGGCCTGCGCCTGACCGAGAAGGGCCGGCACGCCTCAGTGGGTTCGATCGTCCGCGAACTGGAGGGCGACGGAGACCTGGCGGGCTGCGAGGACGACCCGCCCTGCCCCCTGCGGGCCGCCTGCCGCCTGCGCGGAGCCCTGCGCGAGGCCCGGGAGGCCTTCTACGCGTCCCTGGACGGCGTGACCGTGGAGGCCTTGGTCACACCACCCGCCCGCACCACCCTCAACCTGCTGAAACCCGGCTGAGAGGAGACCTCGGTCCCGACGGGGGCAGGGGCCGCCGACCTCCCCCGAGCCGGGTCGAAGGTCCCTGCCGCGGGGCTGTCGGTCCCGCGCCGCAGAGGGGCGGAGGTCACGCGGGGCCTCCCGGGGGACCCGGCGGAGGGCACCCCTGCGGAGGGGGCCTTTTGGGGAGATTTAATATGCATTTCAGATACCAATTATCTGACCGGGGACACTGGTCCCCGCTGAGGAGGACGCATGCTCTCCACCGAGTCCGCCGCGGTCGTCCGGGCCACCATCCCCGCTGTGGCCGAGAACCTGGACACGATCACCGCTCGGTTCTACGACACGATGCTCGGCGAGAACCCCGAGCTCCTCGACGGCCTGTTCAACCGCGGCAACCAGGCCTCGGGGGAGCAGCGCAAGGCCCTGGCCGGCTCCATCGCCTCCTTCGCCACCCTCCTGCTGGACAACCCCGACGAGCGCCCCGACGCCCTTCTGTCCCGCATCGCGCACAAGCACGTGTCCCTGGGCATCACCGAGGACCAGTACGTGATCGTGCACAAGTACCTGTTCGGCGCCATCGCCCACGTGCTCGGCGACGCGGCGACCCCCGAGGTCGTGGCGGCCTGGGACGAGGTCTACTGGCTCATGGCCGGGGCGCTCATCGCCCTGGAGGCCCGCCTCTACTCCGATGCCGGGCAGACCGGCCGCGACGTGTGGCGCTCCTGGCGGGTGGCCGGGCGCACCGAGCAGACGCCCGACGCCGTCACCCTCACGCTCGAACCCGAGGACGACTCCCCGGCCCCCGACTTCCGGCCCGGCCAGTACGTCAGCGTCCGGGTGCGCATGCCCGACGGCGTCCGCCAGGCCCGCCAGTACTCCCTCACCGGCTGGGACGGCAGACAGCGCCGTATCACCGTCAAGCGCCTGCGCGCGGGGGAGACACCGGCCGGCGAGGTCTCCACCCTGCTGCACGACACCGCGGTCCCGGGCGAGACCCTCATGGTCTCCACCCCGGCCGGCGACGTGGTCCTGCCCGACGGGGAGCACCCCCTCGTGCTCGTCTCCGCCGGTATCGGCTGCACCCCGATGGTCGCCATGCTCCACCGGCTCGCCGAGCAGCAGAGCACCCGCCGGGTACTGGTCCTGCACGCCGACCGCAGCGCCGAGGACCACGCCCACCGCGACGAGATCGCCGCCCTGGTCGAGGCACTGCCGAACGCCGAGGCCGTGAACTGGTACGAGCAGGGCGAGGGCGGCCGCAAGGGCCTGATGGACATCGGCGCCGTCGAGGTCCCCGAGGGCGCCGAGGTCTACCTGTGCGGGCCGCTGCCGTTCATGCGCGACGTCCGCACCCAGTTCCTGGACGCGGGCGTGCCCGCCCGCCTGATCCGCTACGAGGTCTTCGGCCCCGACCTGTGGCTGGGCGCCTGAGCGTGCGGCGGGGGCCCGCCCGGGCCCCCGCCGCACGGAAGGCCTACAGCGTCGGCAGGTAGCGGGCCAGCTCGTAGGGGGTGACCTGACGGCGGTACTCGCGCCACTCCGCCTTCTTGTTGCGCAGGAAGAAGTCGAACACGTGCTCGCCGAGGGCCTCGGCGACCAGCTCGCTGTTCTCCATCAGGCGCAGCGCCTCGTCCAGGCTCTGGGGCAGCGGGCGGATCCCCAGGGCGCGGCGTTCGGCGTCGGTGAGCGCCCACACGTCGTCCTCGGCGCCCGGGGGCAGCTCGTAGCCCTCCTCGATGCCCTTGAGGCCCGCCGCGAGGATGACCGCGTAGGCCAGGTACGGGTTGCAGGCGGTGTCCATGGACCGGAGCTCGATCCGGCTGGAATTGGACTTGCCCGGCTTGTACATGGGCACCCGTACCAGGGCCGACCGGTTGTTGTGCCCCCAGCAGATGTAGGCCGGGGCCTCGCCGCCCATACCCGCGGAGGCCGCGGGGTCGTCCCACAGCCGCTTGTAGGAGTTGACCCACTGGTTGGTCACGGCGGTGATCTCGTCGGCGTGGCGCAGCAGTCCCGCTATGAAGCCGCGTCCCACCTTGGACAGCTGGTACTCGGCACCGGGTTCGTAGAAGGCGTTGCGGTCGCCCTCGAACAGCGACAGGTGGGTGTGCATGCCCGAGCCGGGGTACTGGGTGAACGGCTTGGGCATGAAGGTGGTGTAGACGCCCTGCTCCATCGCCACCTCCTTCATCACGAGCCGGAAGGTCATGATGTTGTCGGCGGTGGTCAGCGCGTCCGCGTAGCGCAGGTCGATCTCCTGCTGGCCCGGGCCGGCCTCGTGGTGGCTGAACTCCACGGAGATGCCCATGGCCTCCAGCATGTTGATGGCGTTGCGCCGGAAGTCGTGCGCGCTGTTGTGCGGTGTGTGGTCGAAGTACCCGCCCGAGTCGTTGGGCACGGGCAGTTCGCCCAGCTCCGGCATCTTCTTGAGCAGGTAGAACTCGATCTCGGGGTGCGTGTAGAACGTGAAGCCCAGATCGGAGGCCTTGCTGAGCTGGCGCTTGAGCACGTGCCGCGGATCGGCCGGTGAGGGCGAGCCGTCCGGCATGAGGATGTCGCAGTACATGCGCGCGGTGCCGTGCGGCTCGTTGCGCCAGGGCAGGACCTGGAAGGTGGAGGGGTCCGGCTGAGCCAGCATGTCGGCCTCGTAGACGCGGGCGAACCCCTCGATGGAGGACCCGTCGAAGCCGATGCCCTCGGAGAAGGCGGCCTCCAGTTCGGCCGGCGCGACCGCGACGGACTTGAGGTACCCGAGCACGTCGGTGAACCACAGCCGCACGAACCGGATGTCGCGCTCCTCCAGTGTGCGGAGCACGAATTCCTGCTGTCGATTCACGATCAACCTTCCTCGATGCCGGTCGCCCGGCCCGGCGTCCGCTGAGCCGTGCCGGGCACAGTGTCCCCGACACAGTCTGCCGTGTGCATATTTCCGGGGTATTTCCGCGCGGCGGCCCGCCCGGCTCCCCGTATGCGCATTATGGCCGCCGGAGGGCCGCCCCGAACCCCATCGGGCGCCCGGGAACTTGCCTCCAGGGGTGTGTCACTTTGCGTACATATTCATGTGCGCGTAGTTGTCTTGGTGTCGTCGTACAGCGGAGACGTCAGGAGGCACGGCATGGCTCGGTCCGTTCGGGTAGGGGCTCGGCTCGCGGCGGCCGGGTGCGCGGCCGCCCTCGGGGCAGCGGTGCCGGGGGCGCCCGCGCTCGCCGACGGCGCGGCTCTGCCCGAGTCCCCCCTCGGGTTGGTGCTGGAGGCGGAGGAGGTCGCGCCCGGCGGGGAGGCGGTGCTGCGCACGACCGTCTCCAACAGCGGACCGGAGGCGGTGGAGGACGCCCACCTGGCCCAGCACGTGGCCGAGGGGCTGGAGATCGTGGAGGCGGACGGAGACGGGCTGATCGCGGACGGAATCGTCAACTGGCGGGTCGGAGTGCCGGGCGGGGAGGAGGCCGTCTACACCGTGCGGGTCCGCCCGGCGGAGCACGCCGGGGAAAGTACGGCGAGCACCGCCTGCCTGCTGCTGGAGGGCGAGGACGACCCCACCGTGTGCGCGAGCGACGCGGTGGCGGTCACCGAGCCGGCCGTGCTGTCGCGCGCCTCCGGGAAGGTGGACCCCGCGATGGTCGCCGGGGGAGCGGGCGTCGCGCTCGCGGCGGGCACGGGCTGGCTGCTGTGGCGCCGCCGGGTGCGCCCCGTCTGAGCGGCCGCCGCGGAGGTGAAAACTACCGTACGTAGTAACCTGGGGCCATGAACATCCTCTCCTCCGCGCTTCTCTTCCTGCACATGCTCGGCCTCGCGGGCATCCTCGCGGGCTTCCTCATGCAGCTGATGACCGACAACCCCAAGTCGGTCAAGGTCCTGCTGCACAGCTCCCTCCTGCAGCTCGTCACCGGCCTGCTGATGGTGGGCGTCACCGAGATGGCGGGCGGGGGCATGAACCACATGTGGGTCGGAGTCAAGCTCGTGATCGCCCTGGCGGTCACGGTCGTGGCCTTCCTCAACCTTCGCAGGCCCGCCCGGAACCTGGCCGTCGCCGCGGGTGTGCTCGCCGTCGTCAACATCGGCGTCGCCGTGTTCTGGTAGGCCGCCCCCGGCCGCCGCAGGGCCGGCCCCGGCACGTACGCGTGCCGCGGTCGGCCCTTTTGCGTGCGCGGCTGACGTCGCGGCGAAAATTCTTGCGGGCCTTCCCCGCGGCGGCGGTCGTCTCTGTCACGGTGTGAGCAGGGAAGATCGCGTACGGGTCCGGTGGTACCGGGTCCTCTTTTCTCCGTGTTCCGTGAGCCCGTGTTTCCAACGGCGGCGCGGAAGGGTAGTGTGCGCAACGTCACGCAAGAAATTGCATCAATGGCAAGTTCCTGCGTGTCTCCCCCGCAAGCGCCACCCCCAGGAGCGCGATGATGCACAGAAACCGACCGGGTCGGACCCTGGCGGCACTCGCCGCCGCAGCCGCCCTGCTGACCTCCGTCCTGGCCGCCCCGGCAGCGGCCGCCCCCGAGTCGCCCGTACCGGCGACGCCCCTGCCGGCGGCGGACGCACCGACCGCCGCCAACGGGGACACGATCGTCCACCTGTTCCAGTGGAACTGGAACTCCGTCGCCGCCGAGTGCGAGGACTTCCTCGGCCCGAACGGCTTCGGCGGCGTCCAGGTCTCCCCGCCCCAGGAGCACGTGGTCATCCCCTTCGCCGAAGGCGGCAACTACCCCTGGTGGCAGGACTACCAGCCGGTCTCCTACCAGATCGACAACACCCGGCGCGGCACCGCCGAGGAGTTCGAGGACATGGTGGAGACCTGCCGCGACAACGGCGTGCGCATCTACGCCGACGTCGTCATCAACCACATGACCGGCCCCGGCTCCGGAACCGGCAGCAACGGGACCCCGTGGGCCCAGTACGACCACCCCGACCTCTTCGGCGACGGCACCGCGAGCTACGGCCGCGACAACTTCGGCCCCTGCTACGAGACCATCACCGACTGGAACGACAAGTGGGAGGTCCAGAACTGCCGGCTGCTGGACCTGGCCGACCTCGACACCGCCGACCCGCAGGTGCGCTCCCAGATCCGCCGCTACCTCAACGGCCTCATCGGCATGGGCGTGGCGGGCTTCCGCGTGGACGCCTCCAAACACGTCCCCGAGGCCCACATCGCCGAGATCTTCCGCGACCTCGACGAGGTCCCCGGATTCGGCGGACAGCCGCACATCTACCACGAGGTCTACGGTGACGCCACCATTCCCTACACGAACTACGCGCCCTACGGCCTGGTCACCAACTTCGACTACCAGCGCGACGTCTCCGCCAAGGTCCGGGACGGCAACCTGTCGCCCCTGCTGAACATGCCCCGCCACGGAGGCCTCGACTCCGACGAGGCGCTCGTGTTCATCGACAACCACGACACCCAGCGCTACGAGCCCACCCTCACCCACAAGAACGGCGCCCGCTACCACCTCGCGACCGCGTTCATGCTGGCCCACCCCTACGGCACGCCCGTGGTGATGTCCAGCTACGACTTCGGCGGAGCCGTCGCCGAGGGGCCGCCCAGCACCGGGACCGAGCCCGGCAACCCCGCCGGGTGGATCACCGCCGACAGCGACTGCTCCTCCTCCGACTGGGTCTGCGAGCACCGCGCCCCCGCCGTCGCCGGGATGGCCGCCTTCCGCAACGCCGTGGGTGACACCGCTCTCACGGCCAGGGCCCAGGACGGCTCGTCCCGGGTGGCCTTCGACCGGGGCGGCCGCGGATTCGCCGCCTTCAACGCGGGCGGCGGCACCTGGAACCTGACCGCCTCCACCGACCTGCCCGACGGCACCTACGAGAACGCGGCCGGCCCCGGCTCCTACACCGTCTCCGGCGGGCGCGTCACCGTCCAGGTGCCCGCCGACGGTGCGGTCGCCCTGCACGTGGGCGGCACCTGCGACGACCCCGCCGAGTGCGGCGGTGGCGACGACGGCGGTGGCGACGACGGCGGTGGTGACGGCGGCGGTGGCGACGAGGACTGCACGACCGTCGCCGCCGAGTTCCACGTCGAGGCCTCCACCCGCTACGGCCAGGAGATCCACGTCGTCGGCTCCCTCCCCGAGCTCGGCTCTTGGAACCCCCGCGACGGGCTCAGGCTCAGGACCGACGAGAACACGTACCCGTGGTGGAGCGGCGGCACCGACCTGCCCGTCGGCACCGAGTTCGAGTACAAGTTCGTCAAGATCGACGGCGCGGGCGACGTCGTGTGGGAGTCCGGTGCCAACCGGGTGGCCACCGGCGACGACAGTGCCGGAGGCTGCAAGCAGGTGTTCACCGAGTACTGGAGGTGACACGGGGCCGCCCGCGGCCCCGACGGCGCCCCCGCCCCGCGCGGGGGCGCCCCCGCGTCAGTCGTCGTAGAAGACCCGCTCCATCACGGCGCGGGCCCGGCGGGTCGCGTTGAGGTAGAGCTGGGTCAGCCGCTCCGCCGGCCCCTCCTGGACATCCGCGTCCTCCTCCGCGTCGTCCAGGCCCATCCCGGCGGCCAGCGCCGCCCGCACCCGCAGGTCGTGGGGGAGCGAGTCCCCGCCCCGGCCGCGCACCAGCATCACCATGCCGCGCACCCGCGAGGCCAGGCACCAGGCCTCGGCCAGCACGTCGCCGTCGTCGGCGCCGAGGAACCCGTGCGCCACGGCGGCCTCCAGCGCCTCCAGGGTTCCCGTGGTGCGCAGGTCCGGGCACTCGTGCGCATGGCGCAGCTGGATCAGCTGCGCCACCCACTCCACGTCCGACAGCCCGCCCCGGCCCAGCTTCGTGTGCAGTGTCGGGTCCGCCCCGCGCGGCAGCCGCTCGGCCTCCATCCGCGCCTTCAGCTTGCGGATCTCCAGCACGGAGGACGAGTCGATCCCCCCGGCCGGGTAGCGGAAGGGATCGATCAGATCGGTGAACGCCTCGCGCAGCCCGGGATCGCCCGCGATCGGGCGCGCGCGCAGCAGCGCCTGGCTCTCCCACACCTGCGACCAGCGCCTGTAGTAGGCCGCGTACGACTCCAGGGTCCGCACCAGGGGCCCGCTCCTGCCCTCGGGGCGCAGGTCGGTGTCGACCTGCAGCGGCGGCTCCGCGGCCGGCATCTCCAGCAGCCGTGCCAGTTCGCGGAACACCGCCATCGCCTGCCTCGTCGCCGCGGCGATGTCCACCCCGGGCAGCGGGTCGTGCACGTACATCACGTCCGCGTCACTGGCGTAGGTCAGCTCGCCGCCGCCGAAGCGGCCCATCGCCACCACGCACACCCGTGTCAGCTCCTCGCCGTCGGCCGCCACGACCCGGGACCGGGCGGCCCGCAGCGCCGCGTCGATCGTCACCGCCGCGATGTCGGTCAGCGCCGTGCCCACGTCCTGGACCGGCGCCGCGCCCAGCAGGTCGGCGGCGGCCGTGCGCAGCAGCTCCCGGCGGCGCAGTGCCCGCACGGCCGCCACCGCGTCCTCCGCCGTGTCGTGGCGGCGCAGCGCGGCCGCGGCCTCGGCCGCCAGCACCCCGGGCCCCCGGCGCGCCAGGTCGGTGTCGTCCGCCAGCATCGCCACCGCCTCCGGTGCGCGCAGCAGCAGCTCCGTCACGTATCTGCTGGTCCCCAGCAGCCACGCCATCCGCTCGGCCACTCGCACGTCGTCGCGCAGCAGGCGCAGGTACCACGGCGTCGTGCCCAGAGCCTCGCTGACCTGGCGGAACCCCAGAAGACCCGCGTCCGGGTCGGGGGAGTCGGAGAACCAGCCCAGCATCACCGGCAGCAGGGTCCGCTGGATCGCCGCCCGCCGCGACAGACCCGATGTCAGCGATTCCAGGTGCCGCAGCGCGCCGGCCGGGTCGGCGAACCCCAGCGCCTCCATCCGGTCCCGGGCCTGCTCGGGGGACAGGCGCTTCTCCTCGTCGGGCAGCCGGGCCACGGCGTTGAGCAGCGGACGGTAGAACAACTTCTCGTGCAGGCGCCGCACCTCCCCGGACACCCGCCGCCGGGCCGCGGTCAACTCGCGCACCGGGTCGGCCGTGAAGCCGAGGGCCCGGCCCAGCAGGCGCAGCTGGTCGGGCCCGTCCGGGTCGGAGGGGTCGGGCACCAGGTGGGTGCGCCGCAGACGCTCCAGCTGCAGCAGGTGCTCCAGTCGGCGCAGGAAACGGTAGGCGTCGGCCAGGCCGGCCGCGTCCCTGCGGCCCACGTAGCCGTGCTGCGACAGCGCCTCCAGCGCCTCCAGGGTGTTGCCCGAGCGCAGCCGCTCGTCGGTGCGGCCGTGCACCAGTTGCAGCAGCTGCACCGAGAACTCGATGTCGCGCAGACCTCCCGGACCCAGTTTCAGCTCCCGTTCGGCCCGTCCCGCCGGGATGTGGTCCAGCACCCGCCGGCGCATCGCCTGCACGTCCTCGACGAAGTCCTTGCGGGCCGAGGAGTGCCACACCATGGGAGTGATCACGTCCATGTACGCGCGGCCCAGCGCGGAGTCCCCGGCGAGGGGGCGCGCCTTGAGCAGGGCCTGGAACTCCCACGTCTTGGCCCAGCGCTCGTAGTAGGCCCGGTGCCCGGAGAGGGGACGTACCAGCGGGCCGCTGCGCCCCTCGGGGCGCAGGGCCGGGTCCACCTCCCACAGGGTGCCCTCGGCGTCGGTGTCGGAAGGGATGCGCATCATCGCGGTGGCCAGCCTGGTCGCGGCGCGCATCGCCCTCTGCTCGTCCGGCGGATCCCCGCCCTCGGCCTCCGCCGGCTCGGCGACGAAGACCACGTCCACGTCGCTGACGTAGTTGAGCTCCCGGCCGCCGCACTTGCCCATGCCGATCACCGCCAGGCGGCACAGCGCGGCGTCCTCGGGGTGCTCGGCACGCGCCACCGCCAGGGAGGCCTCCAGCAGGGCCGCGGCCAGGTCTGACAGTTCCGCGGCGGTCCGGTCGAGGGTGGCCGCGCCGATCAGGTCGCGTCCGGCCAGGCGCAGCACCCTGCGCCGGTAGGCCACCCGCAGGGCGTGCCTGAGCTCGGCCACCGGGCGGTTGTCCGAGGTCCCCGCGACGGGCGCGGGGGAGTGGGGATCGGCGCCCACGGTGTGCAGCAGGCCCAGGCGCAGTTCCTCGGGACCGGGGGCGCGGGCGGCGTCGGCGCCGCGCAGCTCCCGCCAGTCGCCCGGATGGCGCACCAGGTGGTCGGTCAGCGCCGTGCTGGTCCCCAGCACCTTGCACAGCCGGAGGCGCAGGTCGCGGTCCTCGTCCAGGGCCTCCAGCAGTTCGATGGGGTCGTTCCCCGCCTCCAGGACCCGCACCAGTCCGAGCAGGGCCCGGTCGGGGTCGGGTGCCTGCGCGAGGGCGTCGACGACGGCGCTGTCGGGGCCGGCGGCGATCCCCGCCTCCGAGAGCAGCCGCAGGGCCCGGGCGCTGTCGCCGAAACCGCGTCTGGCGAGCGCGCCTGCCGTCATGGTGCCTCTTTCGTCCCTTGCCACGCGTCCCACGGTAGCCGCACGGGTTCCCGGGGAACCGCACGGCTCGGGGCCGGTGTCCCTGTTCGGACACCGGCCCCGGTCAGGAGGGGGGATGGCCGCCCGGCCTTCCCTCGCATTCCTAGATGTCGTAGTACAGCTCGAACTCGCGCGGGTGCGGGCGCAGGCGCAGGGAGTCGATCTCCTCGGTGCGCTTGTGGTCCACGTAGGTCTCGAGGAGGTCCTTCGTGAACACGCCGCCCTCCAGGAGGAACTCGTGGTCCTCCTCCAGTGCTTCGAGGGCCTCCTCCAGCGAGGCGGGCACCGTCTTGATGGCCTGGGCCTCCGCGGGGGGCAGCTCGTACAGGTCCTTGTCGATCGGCTCCGGCGGCTCGATCTTGTTCTTGATGCCGTCGACGCCGGCCATCAGCATCGCGGAGAAGGCCAGGTACGGGTTGGCCGACGGGTCCGGCACCCGGAACTCGATGCGCTTGGCCTTGGGGTTGGAGCCGGTCAGCGGCAGGCGGATGCAGGCCGAGCGGTTGCGCTGGCTGTAGACCAGGTTGATCGGGGCCTCGTAGCCGGGCACCAGGCGGTGGTAGGAGTTCACCGTCGGGTTGGTGAAGGCCAGCAGTGCCGGGGCGTGCCTGAGCAGGCCGCCGATGTAGTAGCGGGCGGTGTCGGAGAGCTGGCCGTAGCCGGACTCGTCGAAGAACAGCGGCTCGCCGTCCTTCCACAGGCTCTGGTGGCAGTGCATGCCCGAGCCGTTGTCGCCGAAGAGCGGCTTGGGCATGAAGGTCGCCGTCTTGCCCGCCTCGTTGGCGACGTTCTTGATGATGTACTTGTACAGCTGGACGGTGTCGGCCTCGTGGAGCAGGGTGCCGAACTTGATGCCGATCTCGGCCTGGCCCGCGGTGCCGACCTCGTGGTGCTGGAGCTCGACCTCCACACCGGCCTCGATGAGGGTGCGGACCATGGTGGAGCGCAGGTCGCTGTAGTGGTCGACCGGCTCGACCGGGAAGTAGCCGCCCTTGTAGCGCGGACGGTAGCCGCGGTTGCCGCCCTCGACCGAGGATCCGGTGTTCCAGGCGCCCTCGATGGAGTCGATCTCGTAGAAGCCGGTGTTGGACCGGGTCTCGAAGCGGACGTCGTCGAAGATGTAGAACTCGGCCTCGGGGCCGAAGAAGGCGGTGTCGGCGATGCCCGAGCCGCGCAGGAAGGCCTCGGCCTTGCGGGCCACGTTGCGCGGGTCGCGGCTGTAGGACTCCAGCGTGAGCGGGTCGTGGACGAAGAACGTCATGTTCAGCGTCTTGTACTTGCGGAACGGGTCCACGACGCCGGTGCTCAGGTCGGGGAGCAGCAGCATGTCGGACTCGTGGATGGCCTGGAAGCCGCGGATCGACGAGCCGTCGAACATCTGGCCGTCGCGGAACGTCGACTCGTCGACGTTCTCGACCGGGAGGGTCACGTGGTGGACTCCCCCGAACAGGTCTGTGAAGCGGACATCGAGGAACTTGACGTCCTCGTTCCGGATGAAAGCGAGCACCTCGTCGACGCTGCTGAACAAAGGGACCTCCGTGCACGTGGCTGAGACGGCGGCGGGTCCTCCGGCCGCTCCGTCGCGGCGGGGCCGGACACGCGTTCTGTCTCCCGGCTTCGAGGAAAAGCTAGAAGCGGGTGGTTTCCACGCCATGTCTCGATTGTTTCCTGTATGTTACGGACCCTGTCATTTTTACAGACCAACCCGTCCGACGTGCTGTTTCACTCGCGTTCTGGGATAAACGGGACACTTCCCACGCACCTTCTGTGGCCCAGGACACGAGAGGGTGTCGCCCCGGTCTCCCGCTTGCGGGCCGCCCGGAACCGGTTCCGCTGCCGGGGTGGATAACGTGGAAGGCATGAGCGACACGAGCGGGGCCGCGACCGCGGCCGACGACGACTTCCGCTACCGGGGCAACCGGCTCGGCCTGCCCGAGAGCGGTCCGGGTTCGGTCCCCGGTGTCTTCCGCAGGGTCGCCGGACTGGTCCTCGACTGGTTCCTGGCCCTGGCCCTGGCCTGGGCCGCCCACGGCCTCGGCCTGGTCGGGAGCGGCGTCACCGAGGAGCAGGAGGTGGTCTCGCTGATCAGCAACACCGCCCTGGTGATCTTCGCCGTGATGAACATCCTCCTGCTCACCCTGTTCGGCACGTCGGTCGGCCGCCGCCTGGTGGGCGTCGGCATCACCGCCACCGGCGAGCGCTCCTGGCCCTGGTTCGTCTCCATGGCCGTGCGCACCCTGCTGCTGTGCCTGTTCGTTCCCGCCGTCATCTACGACCGGGACACCCGCGGCCTGCACGACCGCGCCGCCGGAACCGTGGTCACCCGCTACTGAGGGACCCCCCGCCCGCGCGTACGCGTGTTCCCCGGGCGGCTGTTAGCATCCGTTCATCGCACGACCAGGAAACACGGCGGCCGCCCTCCGCGCGGCCCCCGACCGCGTGCCTCCCCTCCTCCGGTACCCCAGTACCCCACCCTCCGAAGGTTCGCATGGCTGGAAAACGCTCCGCTCCCCGTCCCGCAGGCGTCCTCGACGCCATGAGGATGTCACCGGGGCAGTGGGTGGCCTGCGCGGCCACCGCGCTGTCGATCATCGCGAGTCTGGGCGGCTACTGGTGGTACCAGGGCATCGTCGGCAACATCACGACGGCCCAGGTCGACACCGACCAGTGGGACCGGCCCACCAGCGTCGAGGGCGTGATGAACCTCCTGGTCATCGGCTCCGACGTGCGCTCGGGTGAGAACGCCGACTATGGCGAGGCCGAAGGCGCGCGCCCGGACATGATGCTGATCGCCAGCATCAACGTCGACAAGGGCGCCGCCACCCTGGTGAACCTGCCGCGCGACCTGGTCGTGGACCTGCCCGCCTGCGAGGCGGTCGAGGGCTACGAGGGGATGGGCGCGCACAGCGGCATGATCAACTCGGCGATGACCTTCGGCGGCGTCGGCTGCCAGTGGCAGACGGTCGAGCAGGTCACCGGTGTGCACCTGGACCACTTCGTGATGATGGACTTCGGCGGGTTCAAGGACATGGTCGACGCCATCGGCGGCGTCGACATGTGCATCCCCGAGCCCATCGACGACCCCAAGGCGCACCTGACCCTGTCCGCCGGGCAGCAGACCCTCGACGGCGAGCAGTCGCTGGGCTTCGTGCGCTCCCGCTACGGGCAGGGCGACGGCAGCGACCTGTCCCGCATCGGCCGCCAGCAGCAGTTCATGGGCGCCATGCTGCGCCAGGTGCTCAGCAGTGAGGTCATGACCAGCCCGCTGACCATCACCAACTTCCTGCTCGCGGTCACGGATTCGGTCACCACCGACAACGACTTCACCATCGACACGATGACCGACATGGCCATCTCCATGCGCGAGGTCGACCTGAACCGCATCCAGTTCGTCACCGTCCCCAACGGGCAGCACCCGGAGGACCGCAACCGCCTCGCCCTGAGCCAGCCCGCCGCCTCCGAACTGTTCCAGGCGATCAACTCCGGCGCGGACCTGACCGACGAGAAGGAGGAGAAGGAGGAGGAGCCCGCCGCGGAGGACGCGCCGGACCCCTCGGAGGTCTCCGTCATGGTGCTCAACGGCACCACCGTCCAGGGTCTGGCCAACGAGGTGGCCCTCTACATGCAGGGAGAGGGCTACCTGATCGCCGGCCAGGGCAACCCCACCGTGCGGTTCCCCGAGTCGACGACCGTCTACCACGCCCCGGGGCAGGCGGCCGCGGCCGAGGCGCTCGCTGCCTCGCTGGACGGCCCGGCCGCCGTCGAGGAGGTGGCGGACCTGCCGCAGACCCTGGAGCTGGTCATCGGAAACGACTGGAACGGCTTCAAGGGCGGCTCCGCCGAGCCCGACCTCTCCGTCACGGAGGACCTGGGCGGGATCACCGCCGCCGAGGAGGAGGAGAGCGTCTGCTGACCGAGGAATTCGGTCGGAGCGCTTCCTTGCCCGGATGCTGCCGAAATCTGGCACGGAACGTACGGTTCCGGTAGCATCCGGGCAGTCGCGTCCGGGTGCCGGGCAGAACGCCCCTTCCCCCGCCGGATGTGCCCCCAAACCCCGGAAACGGATCGCAGGTGCCTTCCTTGGCTCGCAGAAAACCGAAGCCCGCTCCGCTGATGACGCTGGGCCAGTGGTCCGCGTGCGGCGTCACCGCGGCCGTGATCGCCGCCGGCCTGACCGCCTACGCCGGATACCGGGACGTGCTGGCGGTGCAGACCGAGGAGGTCGACACCGACGCCTGGGGGAACCGGCCCGACAAGGTCGAGGGGATCCACAACATCCTGCTGATGGCCACCGACGAGCGGTCCGGCGACGAGGCCGGGTACAGCGCGGCCAACGGCATCCGGCCCGACGTCATCGTCCTGGCGAGCGTCGACGTGGACAGGAGCGGTGTGACCATGGTCAACCTGCCGCGCGACCTCATGGTCCAGATCCCCCCGTGCGACCCTGCGGGGGAGGCCCCGGGGACCCCGGGGACCTTCGACCAGCTCAACCACGCGATGGTCCACGGCGGCATGGACTGCCAGGCCAAGACCGTGGAGGACGTCACCGACGTCCGCCTGGACCACATGGTGCTGGTCGACTTCGCGGGGTTCCAGCACATCGTCGACTCCGTCGGCGGCATCGAGATGTGCATCCCCGAGCCGATGGTGGACCCCAAGGCGCACCTCGACCTGCCCGCCGGACAGCAGGTCCTCGACGGCGAGCAGGCGCTGGCCCTGGCGCGCTCGCGCGACACCACCGAGCTCGGCAGCGACCTGGAGCGGATCAGGCGCCAGCAAGAGATGCTCGGCCTGATCCTGGGCGAGGTCACCGGCGGCGAGCTCCTGTCCAGCCCCACCGCCGTCTACGACTTCCTGGGCTCGGTCAACGACAGCCTGGTCGCCGACAGCGGATTCACCATGGACGCGATGGCCGAGCTGGTCATCGCGATGCGGGAGGTGGACCTGGACCGGGTGAACATGGTGACGGTCCCCGTCGTGGACGCCGACCCCGCCCTGTACGAGGGGAAGGT
This sequence comes from Nocardiopsis algeriensis, assembly GCF_014203695.1. Taxonomy (GTDB): domain Bacteria; phylum Actinomycetota; class Actinomycetes; order Streptosporangiales; family Streptosporangiaceae; genus Nocardiopsis; species Nocardiopsis algeriensis. The sequence continues at coordinate 354,976 of NZ_JACHJO010000003.1, forward strand.
GGAGCTCGTCCAGGACCGGGCGCAGGAGCTGTTCGCCGCGGTCGCCGCCGGCGAGGTCCTCCCCGAGGAGGAGAGCGGGAAGGACGAGGAGGGCGAGGAGGCCGTCGAGCCCTCCGACGTGTCGCTCCGGCTCCTCAACAACAACGGCACGACCGGCCTGGCCGCCCAGGTGGAGCCCCTCCTGACCGCAGAGGGGTTCGACGTGGTCGGGACCGGCAACCCTGAGGTGCGGGCACCCGAGCTGACCACCGTCTACCACGGCCCCGGGCAGGAGGCCTCCGCGCGGCTGGTGGCCGGCGCACTGGTCGGCGGGGCGCAGGTGGAGGAGGCGGCCGACCTCGGCGAGAGCCTGGAACTGGTGATGGGCGCCGACTGGCAGGGCATCGGCTCCTCCGACGGCTCGGACGGCGGGGGCGGCACCCTGGAGGAGCTGGGCGCCACCACCGCGGCCGACACCTCGGGGGAGAACACCTGCTGATGCCGCAGGTGCGGCCCCGCACACCACGCGGAACCCGCACACGACGCAGAAAAGGGGGAGCCGCACCGGTCCGGTGCGGCTCCCCCTCTCGTCCGAGGCCGGGAGCCGGTCAGCCGCCCATCTGGCCGCGCATGCCGCGCGGGAGCTTGGCGTTCTTGGGCAGGGGGCCCTTGGGCATCTGCATCCGCGAGGGCAGGGCCTTGAGCCGGTAGACCAGGTCGGAGGCGCCCTGCTTGTCCAGGTTGCGCGGCAGCTTGAGCAGCGTGCGCTGGAGCTTGGACAGCGGGATCTGGTCCTCGCCGTTGCCGACCTTGAAGTCGTAGATGGGGGTGTCGTAGGCCACGCGCGCCACGCGCTTCTTCTCACCGGCGATCAGCGGCTTGAGGCGGCCCGGGTCCCCCTCTCCCACCAGGACCACGCCCGGACGGCCCACCACGCGGTGGACCACGTCCTGCTGCTTGTTGGCGGTCACGGCGAACTCCACCGTCCAGTTGCCGCGCATGTTGTCCAGCACCGCCGCGCCCGCGCCGAGCTGGCCGTCGAGTATCGAGTACTGCACGCGCTGGGCCGAGCGGGTGAAGATGATGAAGCCCACCAGGAAGGCGATCGGCAGACCGGTCAGCGGCCACAGGATCCACGATCCCGTCCAGATGCCGATCGCGACGAAGACGGCGAGGATGACCACCGCGACCGCGACGGCGAGCGGAATGCTGCGCGGGCTCTGCCGGTGGACGATCTTGGCGACCATGCCGATCTGCTTGAGGCGGCCTGGCTCCTTGGTCCCCTTCGCGCCCTTCGCGGCTGTGCTCTCTGAACCCTTGGGCTGTTTCGCCATCGTGCTCTCAGGCAGCGCACGCCGGCCGGGGCCGGCGGGGACAATCCCGGGGCTGCCTTGCCTCCTCTTCGCGGTCGACCTCGTGCGGCGCCTTCCGAACGCCATGATCTGGGCGCCTCTGAAACAGGATATGTGTCCTGGCCGGGGTGTACGGAACGGTGGCCCGCGGGCCACCGTTCCAGCTTGGTCACGACTTGGGGCGCAAGGCCTCTTTGTCCTACTCGGACACCGCGGCGGCCTCCGCGTCACGCTTGGCCCGCGCCTGCTTGTACAGGCGCCCCGCCCGGTAGGAGGAGCGCACCAGCGGCCCCGACATGACCCCGGCGAAGCCGATCTCCTCGGCCTCCTCGCCCAGCTCCGCGAACTCCTGGGGCTTGACCCACCGGTCGATCGGGTGGTGCAGCTTGGAGGGGCGCAGGTACTGGGTGATGGTCAGCAGGTCGCACCCGGCCTCGTGGAGGTCGCGCATCGCCTCGCTGATCTCCTCACGGGTCTCGCCCATGCCCAGGATCAGGTTCGACTTGGTGACCAGGCCGTCCTCGCGTGCCTTCGTGATGACGTCGAGGGAGCGCTCGTAGCGGAAGCCCGGGCGGATGCGCTTGAAGATCCTGGGGACCGTCTCCACGTTGTGCGCCAGGACCTCGGGACGCGATCCGAAGACCTCGGCCAGCTGGTCGGGCTCGGCGTTGAAGTCGGGGATGAGCAGTTCGACGCCCGTGTCGGGGTTGAGCTCGTGGATCTTGCGGACCGTCTCGGCGTACAGCCAGGCACCGCCGTCCTCGAGGTCGTCGCGGGCCACACCGGTGATCGTGGCGTAGCGCAGTCCCATGGTCTGCACGGACCTGGCGACCTTGGTCGGCTCCATGCGGTCCAGGGCGGTGGGCTTGCCCGTGGCGATCTGGCAGAAGTCGCAACGGCGGGTGCACTGGTCACCGCCGATGAGGAAGGTGGCCTCGCGGTCCTCCCAGCACTCGTAGATGTTGGGGCAGCCTGCCTCCTGGCACACCGTGTGCAGGCCCTCGCTCTTGACCAGGGAGCGCAGTTCCGTGTACTCGGGCCCCATGTGCGCCTTGATCTTGATCCACGGCGGCTTCTTCTCGATAGGGGTCTCGCTGTTGCGCGCCTCCACGCGCAGCAGCTTGCGTCCCTCAGGAGCGATGGTCAACGTGAACCCGTTCCCTTCTGCTTCCCGCGCTGCGGGTCACCGCGCCCCTCGTGGGGGAGCTGTCGGCCCTGCGGGACTGGCTCGTGTGGTGTGTCATCCACGGGCGGTGGCGCCGGAGAGCAGTTCGGCACCGTCGGTGTGGCTGTACGCCGCCGCTCCGAGGAGGTCCGCCAGGTGGCGTTCCATCAGCGGCCGCACCTCGGCGACCGTGACGTCCTTCCCCAGTTCGGCGGTGAGAGAGGTGACCCCGGCGTCGGAGATGCCGCACGGGACGATCCGGTCGAACCACGACAGGTCGTTGTCGCAGTTCAGCGCGAGGCCGTGCATACCGACACCGCGGGCGATGCGGCAGCCGATCGCCGCGATCTTGCGTTCGGCCAGGCCGCGGTCGGGGTCGGCGTCCAGCCAGACCCCGGTGCGCCCCTCGACGCGTCTGCCGCTGAGACCGTACTCGGCGATGGTGCGGAGAACGGACTCCTCCAGCATCCTGACGTAGGCGATCACGTCCACCGGGTCGGGCAGGCGCACGATGGGGTACACGGTGAGCTGTCCTGGACCGTGCCAGGTGATCTTGCCGCCGCGGTCGATGTCCACCACGGGAGCACCGGGGTCGGTGATGGGACGATCCCATCTCCCGGTGCGCTTGCCGGCCGTGTACACGGGCTCGTGCTCCAGCAGCAGGACGGTGTCGGCCACCTCGTCGGCGACGCGGCGCTCGTGGAGCCGTTTCTGGAGATCCCAGCCCTGGTGGTACGGGACGGGAGTGTCGCCCAGCCATGCGTAAACGAGATCACTCACACGTCCACCTTACGCCCCGGTGCGAGAGCCCGGTCTGACCAGTATGTCGGAAAGCGCACGTTCGATCGTGGGCAAGGAGAAGGAATAGCCGGCCTGTGTCAGGCGTTCGGGCGTTCCCCTCAGGTCCGTCAGGGCCATCTCCTCGGCGAAGTCGCCCAGTGTGGCCCGCAGCGCCGTCGCCGGGACCGGAAGCAGGGTCGGGCGCTCCAGCACCCGCCCCAGGGCCTCGGTGAAGGCGGCGTTGCTCACCGGCTCGGGCGCGCACATGTTCACCGGTCCGGTGACGTCCGGCCGCTCCAGGAGGAAGCGGACCGCTCCCACCATGTCCTGCATGGCGATCCAGCTCATGTACTGCCGGCCCGAGCCCAGTCGCCCGCCCAGACCCGCCTGGTACAGCGGCAGGACCGTGCGCAGGTAGCCGCCCGAGCGGTCCAGCACCACGGCGGTGCGCATGTGCGCCACCGACAGCCCCGCCTCGCGGGCCGGGGCGGCGGCCTCCTCCCAGGCCTGGCAGACCTCGGCCAGGAAGCCGCTGCCCGGAGGGCTGTCCTCCGTGGCCGGGCTTCCACCGGTGTTGCCGTAGAAGTGCATCCCCGACGCGGTGAGCAGCCGCGGCGGCGGGGAGGACATGCCGAGGAGGGCCTGCACCAGGGTGCGGGTGCCCCGCACCCGGCTGCGCCGGATGAGGGATCGCCTGTGCCGGGTCCACAGGAACGAGCCGACGGGAGCTCCGGCCAGATGCACCACGGCGTCGGCCTCGTGCAGCGCGACGGTGTCCACGCGCCCCTGCTCGGGACGCCACTCGGCCTCCTCCAGGTTCGACCGGTACACCGGCCGGGGGGCGTGGCGCACCATGCGCACGACGGTGTGCCCGTCGCCCAGCAGGGACTCCTCCAGCGCGCGGCCGACAAGCCCCGAGGCCCCGGTGATCGCCACTCTCATGCCTCTGGGTCTACCCCGAAGAGAGCGGCACACGTCGGCGAGCGGCACCGTTGTGCACGCCCTTCCGGCCCGGGGTCGGGGGAGCGGCAGGCCGGCCGGACTTTTTTCTTCGGGTTTTTCGTCAAAAGCTCTGCGGGAGGAGCCCACGGTCTTCTACCTTGAATGTGGGACATGGAACTCCGCGTGAACGCGGAGATGCTGTGGGCGACGCGCGCAGTCGGGCCGGCTGCCGCGCGCCTCTCCCGAAGACCTTTGATGATGGGGATCATCAGGGGATGGTGATTGGTGGGGTAGAAAGACGGGGCGGTGCCCTCAGGCGCCGTCCCGTCCACCTCCCGCGCCGGGATCCGCTTCACTCGTCACAGTTGGGTGACATTACCAGAAGCCTTCCGCTCCCCGGCCCCCGCTGTCCCCGCGCGCTGCTCCCCAGAAGCGGCTCAGAACGGGTAGGGCCGCTCCCGGCGGGCCTCCCGCAGGGCCAGGGACCACCACGCCACCTGGTCCAGCAGCAGTTCCACCGCGCCCTGCTCCCCCGACAGGTCCCGGGCGGGGAGGCCGTCGGGCCCGAACATCCGCGACGCGTTGTGCAGGCTCACCGTGTCGCGCACCGTCGTCGTGTGCAGCTCCGAGAAGACCAGGCGCAACTGCTCGATCGCCCGGAGGCCGCCCGACATCCCCCCGTAGGAGACGAAGCCCACCGCCTTGGCGAACCACTCCCTGCGGGCGGAGTCGATCGCGCTCTTCAGCGGTCCGGGGTACCCGTGGTTGTACTCGGGGGTGAGCACCACGAACCCGTCGGCGGCGGCCACCCTCGGCCCGAAGGCGGCCAGAGGGGCTCCGTGCCCGTGGCCGTACAGGTCGTCGGTGAACAGCTCCGAGACGTCCAGGACGTCGATCTCCATGTCCTTGCGCCGGTGCGCCAGGCCGAGGAACCAGCGGGCGACAGCGGGGCCCGTGCTTCCGTTGCGGTTGTTGCCCAGGATCACCGCGATCCGAAGGTTGTGCATGTAGGGGTCCTTGTGCTCTACGGGTGACAGCCCAACGCTAGGACCTCAACAGTGCTTGAGGTCAAATCAGGGACGGACGAAAGCCCTTCCGGAAAAGGAAAGGGGCCGGGCGTACCGCCCGGCCCCCGGAATCCGCAGGGTCAGCCCAGACCCAGCGCGTCCTCGAAGGCGCCCTCCTCCAGGCGCTCCTTCACCGTCTGCAGGAAGCGGCCGGCGTCGGCGTTGTCGATCAGGCGGTGGTCGTGGGCCAGGGACAGGTACACCATCGAGCGCACCGCGATGACCTCCCCGCCCATGGCCTCGACCACGACGGGGCGCTTGACGACCGCGCCGGTGCCCAGGATGGCCACCTGCGGCTGGGTGATGATCGGCGTGCCGAACAGGGCGCCGTTGCCGCCGGTCTCGGCGATGGTGAACGTGCCGCCGCCCAGCTCGTCGGGGCCCAGGCGGCCGGTGTGGGCCCGCTCGGTCAGGTCCGCGATGGCCTCGGCCAGTCCCGTCATGTTGAGCTTGCCCGCGTCCTGGACCACGGGGACGAGGAGACCGCGCTCGGTGTCCACCGACACGCCCAGGTTCTCCGTGTCGTGGTAGGTGATCTCCTCCTTGTCCATGTCGATCGCCGCGTTGAGCTTGGGGTGGACCCGCAGCGCCTCGACGGTGGCCAGGGCGAAGAAGGCGAAGAAGTCGGGGGCCGAGCCGTCGCGCTCGATCACCTGCTCGCGCAGGCGGGCGATCTTGGTGACGTCCACCTCCACGACCTGCGTGGTCGTGGCCGAGACCTGGAGCGACTCCACCATGCTGTCGGCGATGTAGCGGCGCAGGCGGGTGATCTTCTCGGTACGGCCGCGCAGAGCGGTGTCGGAGGCGGCCTTGCGCGGAGCGGAGGACGGCGCGGCCGGTGCGGAGGAGCGTGCGGCGGCGGCCTTCTGCTCCTCGGCGGCCTTGAGCACGTCCTGCTTGCGGATGCGGCCGCCCACGCCCGAGCCCCGGACCTGTCCGAGGTCGACGCGGTGCTCGGCGGCGAGCTTGCGCACCAGCGGGGTCACGTAGCCCTCGGTCCCGGCGTCGGTGCCGGAGGCGCGGCCGGTACCGCTGAGGGTCTCGATGTCGACGGAGGGTCCCTCGTCCCCGCTGTCATCGCTGTCCCGGCTGTCACCGCTCTCGTCGCCGCGGGTCGGCTCGGGCTCCTCGCCCTGCGGCTCGGGGTGCTCCTCGCGCGCGCCCTTGGGACGGGCCGAGGGCTCGGCCTCGGCCGGAGCGGCGGCCTCGGAGGCGGCGGGCGGTTCGCCGCCGGTGCCTCCGATGACGGCGATCTCCGCGCCGATCTCCACGGTCTCGTCCTCCTGGACGAGGATCTCGGTGAGCACGCCGGCGACGGGGGACGGGATCTCGGTGTCCACCTTGTCGGTGGAGACCTCGAGGAGTGGCTCGTCGACCTCGACGGTGTCGCCCACGTTCTTCAGCCACTGGGTGACGGTGCCCTCGGTGACGCTCTCACCCAGGGCGGGCATGGTCACCGACGTGGTCGGGCCTTCCTCGGCCCGGGCGGCCTGACCGGAGTCGGAGCGCGGCTCGGGCTCGGGCTCCTCCTCGGGTTCCTCGGCGGCGGCCTCCGCGGGTTCCTCCTCGGGCTCCTCCGCGACGGCCTCTCCGGGCTCCTCGGCGGCGGGCGCGTCGTCGCCCTCCGAGCCGATGATGGCGATCTCCGCGCCGATCTCCACGGTCTCGTCCTCCTGGACGAGGATCTCGGTGAGCACGCCGGCGACGGGGGACGGGATCTCGGTGTCCACCTTGTCGGTGGAGACCTCGAGGAGTGGCTCGTCGACCTCGACGGTGTCGCCCACGTTCTTCAGCCACTGGGTGACGGTGCCCTCGGTGACGCTCTCACCCAGGGCGGGCATGGAAACGGATGTCGGCATGGGTTCCTCGTTGGATCTGGGCGCGGTGTTCTGCCCAACCCCTTGATGGGCAGCGCGGATGGGACGGGGGGGCGGGCGCGGGCCCGCCCCCCGGCAAGGTCAGTCGTGGACGTGGAGCGGCTTGCCCGCCAGGGCGAGGTGGGCCTCGCCCAGAGCCTCGGACTGGCTCGGGTGCGGGTGGATGAGCTGGGCGACCTCCGAGGGCAGGGCCTCCCAGTTGTAGATCAGCTGGCCCTCGGCGATGAGCTCGCCGACCCGGCTGCCGACCATGTGGACACCGAGGACGGGGCCGTCCTTCTCGGCGATGACCTTGACCGCACCCTGCGTCTGCAGGATCTGGCTCTTGCCGTTGCCCGCGAGGTTGTAGTTCATCTCCACGACCTCGAGACCGCGCTCCTTGGCGGCCTTGGTGGTCAGGCCCACGGAGGCGACCTCGGGCTCGCAGTAGGTGACGCGGGGAACGCCGTCGTAGTCGATCGCGGGCGGGTTGAGCCCGGCGATGTGCTCGGCGACGAAGATGCCCTCGGCGAAGCCGACGTGCGCCAGCTGCAGGGTGGGGATGAGGTCGCCGACCGCGTAGATGCTGCCGACACCGGTGTGCAGGTTCTCGTCGACCTGGACGAAGCCGCGGTCGAGGGTGATGCCCTGCTCCTCGTAGCCCAGGCCCTCGGAGACCGGGCCGCGGCCGATGGCCACCAGGAGGACCTCGGCCTCCAGGGTCTTGCCGCCCTCGAGGGTGACGGTGACGCCCGAGTCGGTGGTCTTGACCGACTCGAAGGGGGTGCCCAGCTCGTACTTGATGCCGCGCTTGCGGAAGGCGCGCTCGAGCAGCTTGGAGCTCGACTCCTCCTCCACCGGGACGAGGTGCTTGAGGGCCTCGACGATGGTGACCTCCGCGCCGTAGGAGCGCCACACACTGGCGAACTCCACGCCGATGACGCCGCCGCCCAGGACGATGACCGACTCGGGGACGCGGTCCAGGCCGAGGGCCTGGTCACTGGTCATGACCTTCTCGCCGTCGATCTCCAGGCCCAGCGTCTTGGGCTTGGAGCCGGTGGCGAGCAGGATGTTGCGGCCCTTGTAGACCGCGTCGCCGACCGTGACCTCGTCCTTGCCGGTGAGCTTGCCCTCGCCCTCGACCACGGTGATCTTGCGCGCCTTGACCAGACCGGTGAGGCCCTTGTGCAGGCCGCTGACCACCTTGTCCTTGTACTTGTGCACGGCCTCGATGTCGATGCCCTCGAAGGTGGCGCGGACACCGAAGTTCTCGCTCTCCTTGGCGGAGTCGGCGACCTCGGCGGAGTGCAGGAGGGCCTTGGTGGGGATGCAGCCGCGGTGCAGGCAGGTCCCGCCGAGCTTGTCCTTCTCGATCAGTACGACGCTCATGTCGAGCTCCGCGGCGCGCAGTGCCGCCGCGTAGCCGCCGCTGCCGCCGCCCAGGACGACGAGGTCGAAGGTGCCGCCGTTCTCACTCACGGGAACGAACTCCTTGGTGTGTGGCTGGTGAAATCTGGTGGTGTACCGCGGTCCGGCACGAGGGGGGACCACGGCGGCCGTCGAAGGGCGGCGCCCCGGCTCGACAGGTGCGCCGCCCGGCCGAAGGCTACTTCGCGTATTCCTCGGCGATGCGGATCAGGGTGCGTGTACCGGAACCGGTGCCGCCCTTGGGGGTGTACCCGTGGGGACCGCCCTGGTTGAAGGACGGGCCCGCGATGTCCAGGTGCGCCCACTTGACGTCCTCGCCGACGAACTCCTTGAGGAAGACGCCGGCCGAGAGCATCCCGCCCCAGCGCTCGCCCGCCACGTTGGCGATGTCGGCGACGGAGGAGTCGAGACCCGAGCGCAGCTCGGTTGGCAGCGGCATCGGCCAGGCGGCCTCGTCCTCGGCACCGGCCGCGGCCACGACCTCGTCGCGCACCGCGTCGTCGTTGGCCATGACCGCGAACACGCGGGTGCCCAGTGCGACGAGCTGGGCGCCCGTCAGCGTGGCGATGTCCACGACCAGGTCCGGTGCGTCCTCCTGGGCCCGGACCAGGGCGTCGGCCATGACCAGGCGGCCCTCGGCGTCGGTGTTGAGCACCTCGACGGTCTTTCCGCCGTAGACGGTCAGGACGTCGGAGGGACGCTGGGCGGTGCCGCTGGGCATGTTCTCGGCCACGGCCAGGTAGCCGACGGCGTTGACCTTGACGCCCAGGGTGGCGATGGCGCCCATGGCGGCGAGCACGGAGGCGGCGCCGGCCATGTCGGACTTCATCCAGTCCATCGAGCCCGCGGGCTTGAGGGACAGGCCGCCGGAGTCGAAGGTGATGCCCTTGCCGACGAAGGCGACCGTCCGGGTGGCCTCGGGGTGGCTGTGGGACAGGCGGACCAGGCGCGGCGGGTTGGCGGACCCCTGCCCGACCCCCGTCAGGCCTCCGTAGCCGCCCTCGGAGAGGGCCTGCTCGTCGAGGACCTCGATCTCCAGACCGGTGCGCTCGGCGACCTCCTGCGCCGCGGCGGCCAGGTCCTCGGGGACCAGGTCGGAGGGCGCGGTGTTGACCAGGTCGCGGGCGAGGCAGACCGCGTCGGCGAGGACGGCGGCGCGCTCGGCCGCCTTCTCGGCCTCCGGGGCCGAGCTGACGAGGAGCAGCTGCGTGTCGCCGCTCTCGGCCTTCTTCCGGGCCTGCTCGCCGGTGCGGTACCGGTCGAAGGCGTAGGCGCCCAGGCGTGCGCCGATCGCGACGGCGCCCGCCTCCTCGGCGGTGCCGGAGGGCAGGGCCAGGGCGACGCGGCCCGCGCCCTCGGGGCGCGACGCCAGCGTGCGCAGCGCGGCTCCGGCCGCGCGGGACAGGACGTCGGAGTCGACGGGGCCCTCGGCGGGTGCCGGGCCGAGACCGACCGCGACGACGAGGGGGGCCCGAACGGCTCCCAGGGAGGCAAGTGTGTGCACCTCCTCCGCTGCGCCGCTCGCTCCCAGGAGCGACAGGGTTCGGGCGAGGCCGCCGGAGAAGGCGGCATCGACGTCATGAGCGCCCGATGCGGGCTCCGGGGCGTCGCCTCCGGAGTGATAACCGACGACTACCGCGTCGGCGTCGAGCGAACTGGGGGACTCCGTGTGTACTGACAACGACGTGCTCACACCCCTGATGCTAGTCCTCCGGCGCTCCGCTCGGCACGTCGGCGCCCCGGGGCCCCGACGTGCCGCAGCGCGCCGGCGGGGGCCCGAGGAGTCCCAGGGGGCGGGTGCCGGCCCGTCCGCGCGCAGGAGGGCCTCTGGCCGTCGGGGGAGGCCACCGGTGGGAAGCCGACCGCCTTTCCACCGGGGGCGACACCAAACGGCGTGTGAAGAAATGTGATGCTGGCTACATTCGGAAACACGGCGAGGCGCGGTCCCCTCGCTCCGGGTCAGACCCAGGCCGAGGCGCCCGCGGCCACCACGAGCGCCGCCGTCGCGGCCGACTCCGCCAGCGCTCCCAGGACGTCGCCCGTCACACCGCCCAGGCGCCGCACGGCCCGGCGCAGGAGCAGCACCGCCACCAGGATCCCGGCGGCGGCCGCACCCGCGCACGCCGCGGCGAACCCAGGGGAGACCGCCAGACCGGCGAGGCACAGGACGGCCGTGCCCGCGCAGGCCGCCGCCGCACGGGCGGGGCCGACCGTACCGGCGACGAGGGCGCCCAGCCCGTCCGGCCGGGCAGGAGGGGTCCGGGGGGTGCAGGCCAGGAGCACCGCGAGCCGTCCCGCCGCACCCGCCACGGCGGCGCCGGCCACGGCGGCCCAGGGGGAGACCTCCGCCAGCCGGCCCAGCGCCAGCACCTGGGCGCCCAGCACCAGGACCAGGGTGACCACGCCGAACGGCCCGATGTCGGACCGGCGCATGACCTCCAGGGCGCCCTCGGCCGGCCGCCCGCTGCCCAGCCCGTCGGCGAGATCGGCCAGCCCGTCCAGGTGCAGCCCCCGCGTGAGCAGGGCCGCGAGCCCGGTCCCCAGCAGAGCAGCCAGTACGGACGGCAGCCCCAGCAGCGTCCCCGCCGCGGCCGCGGCCCCGCACACGGCACCGAGCGCCGCGCCCAGCACGGGCGCCCACAGCATCGCCCACCCGGCGACCGCGCGGTCCACGCGCTCCACGCGCACCGGGACCGCGGTGAAGGTCCCCACCGCCATCCGGGCCCCCGCGGCGGCGTCCCCGGCGGTGCTCATGACAGGTCCAGGACGCGCCCCGCGGCCACTAGGACGACCTCCTCGGACCCGGCGGCCATCCACTGGTTCAGCCGACCCAGGTGGTCGCGGAACAGGCGGCCCGCCCGGGTCGCGGGCACCACGCCCGAGCCCACCTCGTTGGTGACCGCCACGGCGTAGGCCCGCGTGGTCCGCCACGCCTCCAGCAGGGCGCGGACCTCGGACTCCACCCGCTCCTCGGCGCCCGGGGGCGGGAACTCCCCCCACACGCCGTGTTCGTCCATCACCCTGGTCAGCCACGTGCCCAGGCAGTCGATCAGGACGGCGCCCCTCTCCCTCCCCAGCAGACCGGCCAGGTCCGTGGTCTCCTCGGTGCGCCACCACCGGGGCCGGCGCTCGGTGTGCCGGGCCACGCGCTCGGCCCACTCGGGGTCCTTCTCCGGGTCGGCGGGCTCGCCGGCGGCGGCGTAGACGACCTCCGGTTCGGCGAGGAGGCGGAGCTCGGCCTCGGTCGACTTGCCGGAGCGGGCCCCGCCGGTGACGAGGACGCGGTGCGGGGCGCGGGGGCGCGCATCGGGCCAGACCGCGGGCGGACACGACATGACGTGGCCGTCGGCCGGGGCGAACGCACCCCACAGGCGGGCCCGGCGGGCGAACTCGGCGGGGGAGCGGACGCTGTGGTCCCCGCCGACCGCGACGACCGCCGTGGTCACCCCGATCACCCCCGAGCGGCGCAGCTCGCCGATGGCCTCGGGGCGGCGGGCGGCGTCCACGACGACCATGTCCACCTGGCCGGCACCGGACCCCGCGGAATCCTCCGGGGCCGGGCCGGAGCGGGCGTGGAGCAGCCGGCCGCCGCCGGGGCTCTCGACCAGGAGGCCGTCCGGGGTCGGGGAGACCGTGTAACCGGGGGGCACCGGCCCGGCCGCACCGCTCTCGCGGACGCGGAAGCTGTCGTCGACCGTCACGCGCAGGGGAAGGCGGCGGTCGGCCTGGGCCAGGTTGCAGGAGGCGCAGGTGCACTGCGGGGCGGGCCAGCCCACGCTGCCCGCGGTCCCCGGGAATCGGATACGCACGCACAAAGTAAACCGCATGCCGAACCGGGCCTTGGCTAAGCTCGGCACGGGAACGCGGCGACCACCGCCGCGGCATCCGCGACGAAGGGCGGTCGAGCAATGGCGTGGACCTGGCGGTACATCGAGGCCGACGGTGCCGGTCCGTCGGCAGAGGAGCTCCCCTCCGAGTCGTTCACCTCGCGGGGCGACGCGGAGAGCTGGCTGGGCGAGAACTGGAAGGAACTGGCCGAGGGGGGAGTGGGACGCGTCGCCCTTCTGGAGGAGGGCCGGGAGGTCTACTCGATGGCCCTGGAGCCCATGGACTGAGCGCCGGCGCCCGGGCCGGGTTCCCCGGGCCCGTGCGGGCCCGGGGAGCAACGGCGCACCGGGTCAGCGGGTCCGGATGTCCTCCGGGCTCTTGGTGAGCGCCGGGTCGGTGCTCACGCTGTCCCCCAGGACCTCGTCGATCCGGGCGAGCAGGCCCGCGTCGAGTCGGACGCCCGCGGCCTTGACGTTGTCCCGCACCTGCTCGGGGCGCGAGGCCCCGATGATGGCGGTGGAGACGTTCTCGTTCTGCAGGACCCAGGCGAGCGCCAGCTGGGGCAGGTTCAGCCCCGCCTCCTTCGCCAGCGGCTCCAGCCGCTGCACCTTCTCCAGCAGCTCCTGGTCACCCGCCCTGTCGGCGATGAAGTGCTTGGTGTTCGGGTCGGTGGCCCGCGACCCCTCGGGCAGGGCCTGGCCCGGCCGGTACTTGCCGGTGAGGATGCCGCCAGCCAGGGGCGACCACACGATCTGTCCGAGCCCCTCGCGCTCGGACAGGGGCACAACCTCGGACTCGATGACCCGCCAGAGCATGTTGTACTGCGGCTGGTTGGAGACGATGCGGTCCAGGCCCATCTGGTCGGCGATCTCCAGGGCCCGGCCGATCTCCTCGGCGCGCCACTCGGACACCCCGACGTAGAGGACCTTGCCCTGGCGGACCAGGTCGTCGAAGGCCCGCAGGGTCTCCTCCAGCGGGACGCCGTAGTCGTAGCGGTGGGCCTGGTACAGGTCCAGGTAGTCGGTGCCCAGGCGGCGCAGGGTGTCCTCCACCCCGCGGATGATGTGCTTGCGCGACAGGCCCCTGTCGTTCCTGCCCTCGCCCATGGGCCAGAAGAGCTTGGAGAAGATCTCCAGCCCGTCGCGGCGCTCGCCCTTCAGCGCGCGGCCGAGCACCTCCTCCGCCTTGCCGCGGGCGTAGGCGTCGGCCGTGTCGAAGGTCGTGATGCCCTCGTCCAGGGCCGCACGTACGCAGGCGACGGCCGCGTCCTCCTCGATCTGGGAGCCGTGGGTGAGCCAGTTCCCGTAGGCGATCTCACTGACGGTGAGACCGCTTCTGCCAAGCTGCCGGAATTCCATGGCGAGCACTCTAACCAATCCGGTCCGGCGCCGAGGGGGCAGGTTCGGAGGTGCCCGGCCGGTGCGGGGGCGGCTTTCCACCCGACCGCGGCCGGCCCCGCCCCGCGTCAGCGCCCGCCGAGCTCCGGCCGGTTCCCCACCTTGACCTTGGGCTTGGGCAGCCGCAGGCGGCGGAACTGCAGCTGGCGCATCGCCGCGTACATGCCGATGCCGCGCAGCAGATCGTCGTCGGGGAAGCGCTCGACCGCGAGCCTCTTGACCTTGCGGCCGGTGAACACGCCCTCGACGATGATCGTGAGCATCATCAGCGGCCACACCCCGTAGGCCACACCGAACTGCACGCCGGGCGGGGTGAAGAAGAGCACCAGGATGACCAGGATCGAGAACGGCAGGAAGAACTCACTGGCCGTACGCCGGGAGTCGACGTAGTCCCGGGCGAACGCCCGCGCCGGACCGAAGTCGGCCGGTCGGTAGTAGCGGGCCTCGTCCTGGGGGACACCGCGCAGGGCCTTGGAGGTGGCCGTGCCCCTGCCCCGCTGGCGGTCGAGGCGTTCCCGGTAGGCCTGGTAGGCCTCCTTGCGGGTCTCCGGAGCCTTCACCGGCCTGCGCGGGTTGGTCTCGGCCTCCCTGCGTTTGGGAGTGGGCACCCCTTTCTTGGGGGTGTACCCCCGGGGCCGGCCGGTCTCGGCGGCCTCGGGGCTGGCGGATTCGCCGTGCGAATCCGTGTCTGCGGAAGCGGAGCGACGTCGGAACACACCCACAGGGTAGCCGCTCACAGGTTTATGGCGACCACGGGCCAGAGCACGTAGGGTTGGGCAAAGCGCCCGCTGGGAACAGCCCGATGTACGCACCGAGAAGGGGACGGCCACGCCGATGAGCGTGTTTCAGCGACTTTCCATGATCTTCAAGTCCAAGGCCAACAAGGCCTTGGACTCGGTCGAGGACCCCAGGGAGACACTCGACTACTCGTACCAGAAACAACTTGAACTCCTGCAGAAGGTCCGCCGGGGTGTGGCCGACGTCGCGACCTCGCGCAAGCGCGTCGAACTGCAGATCCAGCAGCTGGAGCAGCAGTCCTCCAAGCTGGAGAACCAGAGCCGCGCGGCCCTGACCCAGGGACGCGAGGACCTCGCCCGCGAGGCCCTCACCCGCCGCTCCGGCCTGGCCCAGGAGATCGACAGCCTGCGCCAGCAGCACGCCAACCTCCAGGGCGAGGAGCAGAAGCTCACCATGGCGGCCCAGCGCCTCCAGAGCAAGGTGGACGCCTTCCGCACCCGCAAGGAGACCATCAAGGCCACCTACACCGCGGCCCAGGCGCAGACGCAGATCAGTGAGGCCTTCTCCGGCATCTCCGAGGAGATGGGCGACGTCGGCCTCGCCATACAGCGGGCCGAGGACAAGACCGCCGAGATGCAGGCCCGGGCGGGGGCCGTCGACGAGCTCCTGGCCTCCGGGGCCCTCGACGACGTCACGGGCACCGCCCGCGACGACATCCAGGCCGAGCTCGACCGCATGGCCAGCACCAGCGGTGTCGACGCCGAGCTGGAGCGCATGAAGATGGAGCTCGGTCAGGGCAGCGGCTCCGCCGCCCCGCAGATCGAGAGCGGTGACGGCAGCACCGCCAACCGCAGGGAGGGCGCGTGATCGTCCGCATCATGGGTGAGGGCCAGCTCGACCTCACCGACGCCGACCTCGAACTGCTCAACTCCTTCGACGCCGCCCTGGAGGCGGCGATCGAGGCGGGCGACGAGGAGGCCTTCCGCACGGCACTGCACGACCTGCTGGACAAGGTCCGCGAGGACGGCAAGGCGCTGCCGCCCGACTCCCTCGAGCCCTCCCAGTACATCCTCCCGCACGCCGACGCGAGCATGGAGGAAGTCAAGGAGATGCTCCAGGACGACGGACTCATCCCCGGCTGAGGGACGCTACCGGGGCCCCGCCCAACCGTCCGGGCGGGGCCGTGTGCGTACGCCGGCCGCCGCGGCCTCCGGGCCGCGGCGGCCCCGGCATCTGTACCCCCGGCCCCCGCCTCTCAGGTTCGGATCCCCTCCCCCGGGTCAGGACTACAGCAGAGACGTCCGAACACGGGGGAGGGGACATGGCGGGTTCCAAGTTCAGACCGGACCGGGGCCTCACCGGCCGGATGGTCCTGACGATGGTCCTCCTGGTCCTGGTCTACGCCGCTTTCGTCGTGGCGCTCGTCGCGGTCGGGATGAACGTCTGGCTGGTCGTGCTGCTCGTGGCGGGGTTCGCGGTCCTCAGCTACCTCTCCTCCGACAAGATCGCCATGTTCGCCATGGGGGCCAAGGAGGTCTCTCCCCGGCAGGCGCCCGACCTGCACGCCCGGATCGACCGCCTGTGCGCCCTGGCCGACATGCCCAAGCCGCGCGTCGGGGTCGCCGACACCGACGTCCCCAACGCCTTCGCCACCGGCCACAGCCGCAAGAGCGCCGTCGTCTGCGTCACGACCGGGCTCGTGCGGAGACTGGAGGGGGACGAGCTGGAGGCGGTCCTGGCCCACGAGCTCTCCCACGTCGCCCACCGCGACGTCACGGTCATGACCGTGGCGGGGTTCCTCGGCATCGTCGCCGGCTTCCTCACCCAGGCGGGACTGCGCTTCGCCGCCTTCTCGGGGATGACACGTAGCAACAACAACGGTCCCGCGCCCGCGGCCGTCGCCCTCCTGGTCGTACTGGTCAGCGCCGTCGCCTGGGGACTGAGCTTCCTGCTCACCCGGGCGCTGTCGCGCTACCGGGAGCTGTCGGCCGACCGGGCCGCCGCCTACCTCACCGGACGCCCCTCGGTCCTGGGCAGCGCCCTGACCAAGATCACCGGCGACATGGCGCGCATCCCCACCCGCGACCTGCGCCAGGTCGAACCGTTCAACGCCTTCTTCTTCGCCCCCGCCTTCGCGAAGGGGTTCAGCCTCAGCCGGCTCGTCGCCACCCACCCGCCCGTGGAGAAGCGTCTGGCGCAGCTCTCCGAGATCTCCCGCCACCTCGGCAGGGGAGCCTGACGTCCGCAGCACCGACATCCGCCGCAGAGGAGGACCATGAGCTTCTGGCGCGCCCTGTTCGGGCGGTCCGAGCCCGCCCGACCCGACCTCGACGCCCTGTTCGCCCTGCCGTCGGCCGCCGTCACCCTGCGAGCCGTCACCGGCCTCCGCCCGACCGGAACCGCCTCGGTCGCCTTCCGGCCCACCGAGGGAGCGGCCTTCAGCGACCTCACCGAGGACGTCACCGCTCTGCTCGACACCGGCGGCGGGCCGCCGGTGGAGCGCCGTGCCGACGAGTACGGCTACACGTGGCTGGTGGTGCGCTCCGGCGAGCCGGCCGCGGGCGGCGGGGGCGCCGACGACATCACCGGACTGGTCACCTCCCTGCACGCGGTCAACTCCACCCTGGAGGCCAACGGGTACGGTCCCTCCCTGCTGTGCTCCCTGGTGGGGTTCGGTGACGAACGGCGCCGGCTCGCCCTGGTCTACCTGTACAAGCGCGGCACCTTCTACCCGTTCGCGCCGCTGGAGGGGCAGCGCCGGGACAACGCGCTCGAACTCCGCGCGGAGGCCGCCGTCGGCGACGACCTGCCCCTGGAGAAGGACCGCTCCCGCTGGTTCCCCGTTTACGGCGCCCCCGGGGTGTGACCGGCCTTTCCCTCCAGAGCGGGGAATGGCACACTGTTGCGGTGCGCATCGTCATCGCCCCCGACAAGTTCGCCGGAACCCTCACCGCGGCGGAGGCCGCCCGAGCCGTCGCCGAGGGCTGGCTCCGCTCCGACCCGGAGGCGCGCACCGACCTGGTGCCCCTGTCCGACGGCGGTCCCGGCTTCGTCGAGGTCCTGCACACCGCCCTGGGCGGCCGGATCCGCGAGGCCGAGGTCTGCGGCCCCCTCGGTGCGCCGGTGCGCGCCTCCTACCTCCTCGACGGGGACACCGCCTACATCGAGACCTCCCAGGCCTGCGGCCTGCACCTGGTCCCCGCGCGGGAGCGCGACCCCGGCCGCACCACCACCCGCGGCGTCGGCGAGCTCCTCGCCCTCGCGGTGGCCGACGGCGCGCGCACGGTCGTCCTCGGGCTCGGCGGCAGCGCCACCAACGATGCCGGGGCCGGAATGCTCGCCGCTCTGGGGGCCGGCCCCGCCGAGCCCCTGTCCTCGGGTGGCCTGGCACTGACCGGCGTCGGCACGGTCGACCTCGCCCCCGCGGTCCGGGCCCTGGAGGGGGTCCGCCTCGTCGCCGCCACCGACGTCGACAACCCGCTCCTCGGCATCCACGGCGCCAGCGCCGTCTTCGGCCCCCAGAAGGGCGCGGACCCCGACCTCGTGCAGCGTCTCGACGCCGCCCTGGCCGCGTTCGCCGACCGGACCGACCCCGGCGGCACGGTGCGCGAGGAGCCGGGCTCGGGCGCGGCGGGCGGCCTCGGGTTCGCGCTGCTCCTGCTCGGTGCCTCCGTCGAGTCCGGCGTCGGCCGCGTCCTGTCCGCCGTCCGGCTGGCCGAGCGCCTCGCGGGCGCCGACCTCGTCGTCACGGGGGAGGGTTCCTTCGACCACCAGTCCCTGCGCGGCAAGCTCCCCCACGGGGTGGCCCGCCTGGCGGGGGAGCACGCCGTACCCTGCGTCGTCACCGCGGGGAGGGTCGCCGTCGGCCGGGCCGAGGCGGCCGCCGCGGGCATCACCGAGACCTGGTCCCTGACCGAGTCCGCCGGATCGGTCGAGGCCGCCATGGCCCGCCCCGCGGAGGAGCTGCGCGACCTCGCCGCCGCCGTCGCCCGCCGCTGGAGGAACTGAGGACGCCCTCGGAACGCCGAGTACGTCCCTCGCGGCCGGGTAGTTCGTCCCCTCGCGGAGTGTCCACAGGCACCGCCCCCGAAGATGGCGCGGCGGCGCAGGCGACATTACCCTGGAGGAACAAGGCGCACCATCGTGCTCCGCGGGGCCCTCCGGTGTCCGAGGACGCGCAGACATGGTGAACACGGTGGCGGAATGCCGGGCCGGTCCCGGGCGTTGTCCGTCCAGGAGGACGTCCGTCCCCACAGGCGGGGCCGGGGCCGCACGGTCAGCCGCAACCCCTTTTCAGAGGAGCTTTTCACGATGACGGTTCAGAGCGAGACCACCGACGGGATCATCCTCACCGACGAGGCGTCCGGCAAGGTTCGGGCTCTCCTCGAGCAGGAGGGACGGGACGACCTGCGCCTCCGCGTCGCGGTGCAGCCCGGTGGCTGCTCGGGTCTGCGTTACCAGCTCTACTTCGACGAGCGCGAGCTCGACGGCGACATCGTCAGCGACTTCGGTGGCGTCCAGGTCGTCACCGACCGGATGAGCTCCCCCTACCTCGTCGGCGCCACGATCGACTTCGTCGACACCATCGAGAAGCAGGGCTTCACCATCGACAACCCCAACGCCACCGGCTCCTGCGCCTGCGGCGACTCCTTCAACTAGGCCCTGTTCTCCGGATCGTTCCGGGCTGCACGGCAGCCAGGCGCACCCTTGCCGCCTCGGAGAGCTTGCGAAGCCCGCCGGGCCGAGCTGCGCTCTCCGCCGTGCGAGGGCACGCCTGGTCGGCCGTTCGCCGGGGGATCGGCTCCGCCGATGCGGCGAGAGCACCGGCACGACACGGCCCGAAGCGGACATCCCCGGACATCTCCGAGGGATCGTCCGACGACACGGCCCCGGCGGGGGAGGCCGGACCCGGTCCGGCCTCCCCCGCCGCCGTCGACACCTGCCCCGCGGCCGTTCCGGGACGGGGGAGCACTGGATACCCTGAGGCAGTCCTCAGGGGCGCGCTCCGGTGTGCCCGCACTCCGCCCGGTCGCCAGACCGGCACGTCCTGACCAAGGAGCCTTCCTCCCGTGCGTATCGCGGTTGCCGGATCCATCGCCACAGACCACCTGATGTCCTTCGACGGGCGGTTCGCGGAGCAGATCATCCCCGAGCAGATCCAGCAGTTGTCCCTCTCCTTCCTCATCGACGAGCTGGACGTCCGACGCGGCGGCGTCGCGGCCAACATCTGCTTCGGCCTGGGCGCCTTCGGGCTCTCCCCCGTCCTCGTGGGCGCGGCCGGTGCCGACTTCGAGGACTACCGGTCCTGGCTGGACCGCCACGGTGTCGACACCTCCCACGTGTACATCTCCGAACTGCGCCACACCGCCCGGTTCATCTGCACCACCGACCGCGACCAGAACCAGATCGCGTCCTTCTACGCCGGTGCCATGGCCGAGGCCCGCAACATCGAGCTCCAGCCCATCGCGGACCGGCTCGGGGGCCTCGACCTGGTGCTCATCGGCGCGGACGACCCCGCTGCGATGGTCCGCCACAGCGAGGAGTGCCGCACCCGCGGTATCCGCTTCGCCGCCGATCCCTCCCAGCAGCTCGCCCGGATGGAGGGCCCCGAGGTCCGCTCGCTCGTCGAGGGTGCCGACCTCCTCTTCGCCAACGAGTACGAGAAGGCACTGGCCGAGCAGAAGACCGGCTGGTCCGAGGCCGACATCCTGGAACGGGTCGGCACCCGTGTCACCACGCTCGGTGCCAAGGGCGTCCGGATCGACCGCAAGGGCGAGCCGAGCATCCACGTCCCCGCGGCCGCGGTCGGCGAACCGGTCGACCCCACCGGGATGGGGGACGCCTTCCGGGCCGGATTCCTGGCCGCCCATTCCTGGGGGCTGTCCCTGGAGCGCGCGGCGCAGGTCGGCAACGCCACCGCCGTGCACTGCCTCGAGGCCGACGGTCCGCAGGAGTACACGCTGAGCGCGGACTCCCTGGTGGACCGCCTGGAGAGGTCCTACGGGGCCGCAGCCGCTGCCGAGGTCCGTCCCTTCCTGTGAATCCCGGGGCCGATACCGGCCCGCAGCGGTCCCGGGCGGTGTCCCGGACCGCGTAGAGTGGTAAGTCGCGACCCGCGCGGCCCCGGCACGACATGTACGGGGGCCGCGTCCAGTACGAGTGCCCTGCCGGTCCGCCGACGGGGCCCGTACCGGCCGGTGCGTCGAAACGCGTGCCGGTTCGTTCCAGCCCGAACCGTCGGCGAGGGGTCGCCGCGACGGTGGGGAACCCGCTCCCGCCCGCATCTCGCGGGGAGCCCGGGCGTGCCCGCACGCCTCCCAGATCTAGGCCAGCCTTACCTGGGATTCCCCGTACCACCCTGAAAGGACATTGCATGCGCTACACCGGACCCAAGGTGCGGTTGTCGCGGCGCGCCGGAATGCCGCTGACCCGTAAGGCGGTCAGCTACTTCGAGAAGCGTCCCTACCCGCCCGGCGAGCACGGCCGCCGCGTCCGCCGCAACAGCAGCGACTACGCGGTCCGCCAGGCCGAGAAGCAGAAGGTGCGCTGGTACTACGACCTGTCCGAGAAGCAGCTTCTCCGGGTCTACGAGAACGCCAAGAAGCGCGCCGCCCGTACCGGCGAGGAGATGCTCGTCGAGCTGGAGCTGCGTCTGGCCACGGTCGTCCTGCGCGCCGGCCTGGCCGCCTCGATCTACGCCGCTCGCCAGTTCATCAACCACGGCCACATCACCGTGGACGGCAAGAAGGTCGACATCCCGTCGTACCAGGTCAAGCCGGGCCAGATCATCGCGGTGCGGGAGAAGTCCCGCAACATGGTGCCGTTCGTCGAGGCCGCCGAGGGCGTCCACGCCGACGACAAGATCGCCGGTTACCTCGCGGTGAGCCACAAGGACCTGCGTGTCGCGGTCGTCGACCGTCCCCGGCGCGAGCAGATCCCGGTGCCCTTCGACGAGCAGCTCGTCGTCGAGTACTACGCCCGCTAGGGCTCTCCCCCCGGGTGCCCCCGTGCCCGGAAGGCGGTGACAGGGGCCGTGCGGACCACGTCCGCGCGGCCCCTGCCCCGTTCCGCGCGTTCCCGCCTTCGGGATCCGGATGTAGACAAATCGTTATGAGCCCGGGGCCGAAAACCCCGACGCCCCTTTCAGGGCCCCTTCAGGGCCGGCGTTTCGGCTCAGTACATCCTGCGGATGTGAAAAGCACTACCCCGCGTCAGCTGCTCCTCCGCGACGAACTCGTGCATCTTCATCCGGCACCAGGCGGGGATGTCCGCCCTCGCCGCGGGATCGTCGGCGGTGACCGCGATCAGGCCCCCGATGGGGACCTCGTGCAGTCGCTGGGCCAACCAGATGATCGGGATCGGGCACTTGCGGCCCACCGCCTCCACCGTCACGAGCGGAGCAGGTGGCGGCCCCGGCTGCTGATCCGGCACGGACACCCCCGTGTGTCGTCGTCCTGTGTCCCCATCTTGACCTCCGGAGTCCGATAAGGCGAACCCGGTTAAGGGTGTCGTAAACCCAGCGATACGCTCGCCTTGTTCTCTCCTCGCGAGAACGCCCGCGTCGGAAGACGGGACGGGCTCGGGGGGAGGAGCCCGGGGGAACGCCGGGCCGCGCCTCGCTAGCCAGCCGGGAGGGGGACACCCCCCGCGGGCGAACGGGCCCGGCTCCGTGAACCACCGAGTGTCCCGAGAACGGGTCTCTGGCAACACGCTGACCTGCCAAGCCCATCGGCGGGACTCTGGGCGGTTCGCGATAATGTTTCCCCCTGACAAGCTTTGGATACTTAGGCCGCCCGTGGGAATCCACGGGCTACACCGCTGGGAAGGCAATCCGTGAGTCCGACCCGCCAAGAAGATCGGCGCCCAAGTCTGCGCCGATGGGCACCACGCGGCGCCGCGCTCGCCGTGCTGGGGCTGGCCGCGACCGGCTGCGCGTCAGACGATCTCACTCGTTTGGGCATGCCGGGGCCGATCACCGAGCAGGCCGAGCGTGTTCTCTCGCTCTGGCAGGGCTCCTGGGTGGCGGCTTTCGCGGTCGGCATTCTCGTGTGGGGACTGATCATCTGGTCGGTCATCTTCCACCGCCGGCGTTCTGATCAGCTGCCTCCGCAGGTCCGCTACAACCTGCCCATCGAGGCGCTCTACACCGTTCTCCCCATCGTCGTCATCTCGGTGCTGTTCTACTTCACCGCGCGTGACCAGACCTACCTGATGGAGACCGAGAGGGAGGCCGACGTCCACGTCGAGGTCGTCGCCTTCCAATGGGCCTGGCAGTTCAACTACCTGGACGCCCCGAAGGCCGAGGGCGGCGAGGTGCTCTTCACCGAGGTGGGCATCCCCAACCCGGACGGCACCACCGACCTCTCCACGCAGCCGACCCTGACGCTGCCGGAGAACGCCGTCGTCCACTTCGACCTGCACTCCCCGGACGTGATCCACTCGTTCTGGGTCCCCGAGTTCGGTTTCAAGATGGACGTCATCCCGGGCCGCGACAACGCGTTCCAGGTCGACGTCAAGGACGGCAGCGAGGGCCAGTACACCGGCCGCTGCGCCGAGCTGTGCGGCGTGGACCACACCCGCATGCTCTTCCAGGTCGACGTCCTCACCGAGGACGACTACGAGACCTGGGAGTCCGAGCAGATCCAGGCCGCCGAGGCCGAGGAGACCGAGGCCGCCGACACCCCGGACGGCCCGGACACCTCGGAGGAGCAGGGTGCCGAGGGCTCCAACACCGAGGGCACGGGCTTCACCGACGAGGCCCAGGAGGATGACGAGTAATGGCCACCACGACAACCCCGGTCGAGACGAGGGCACAAGTGCCCTCGCACAAGGGCTCGAAGATCGTCGGCTGGCTCACGTCCACCGACCACAAGGTCATCGGGTACATGTACCTGATCACCTCGTTCGCGTTCTTCCTCCTCGGCGGCGTCATGGCGCTGGCGATGAGGCTCGAGCTGTTCTCCCCGGGCATGCAGGTCATGTCCAACGAGCAGTTCAACCAGCTGTTCACCATGCACGGCACCATCATGCTGCTGATGTTCGCGACCCCGCTCTTCGTCGGGTTCGCGAACATCATCATGCCGCTGCAGATCGGCGCGCCCGACGTGGCGTTCCCGAGGATGAACCAGTTCGGCTACTACCTGTTCCTGTTCGGCAGCCTGATCGCCATCTCCGGGTTCCTCACCCCCGGCGGCGCGCCGTCCTTCGGCTGGTTCGCCTACACCCCGCTGTCCAACGCGGTCTACTCGCCGGGCGTCGGCGGTGACCTGTGGATCCTGGGTCTGGCCGTCTCCGGTCTGAGCACCATCCTCGGTGCGGTCAACTTCATCACGACCGGTCTGTGCATGCGCGCGCCCGGTATGACGATGTTCCGCATGCCGATCTTCACCTGGAACACGATGCTCACCAGCATCCTGGTCCTGGTGGCGTTCCCGGTCCTGACCGCGGCCCTGATCGCCCTGGGCGCGGACCGCATCGTCGGCACCCACGTCTACGACGCCGCGCACGGCGGTGCCATCCTGTGGCAGCACCTGTTCTGGTTCTTCGGCCACCCGGAGGTCTACATCATCGCGCTGCCGTTCTTCGGTATCGCGACCGAGATCCTGCCGGTCTTCAGCCGCAAGCCGATCTTCGGCTACAAGAGCCTCGTGGGCGCGACGATCGCCATCGCGGGCCTGTCGGTCACCGTGTGGGCCCACCACATGTTCCCGACCGGCGCGGTCCTGCTGCCGTTCTTCTCGTTCATGACGTTCCTCATCGCGGTCCCGACCGGGGTGAAGTTCTTCAACTGGATCGGCACGATCTGGCGGGGCCAGATCACCTTCGAGACGCCGATGCTGTACACGCTCGGCTTCATGGTCACGTTCCTCTTCGGCGGACTGACCGGTGTGCTCCTGGCCTCCCCGCCCATCGACTTCCACGTCACCGACTCCTACTTCGTGGTGGCCCACTTCCACTACGTCGTGTTCGGCACCGTGGTGTTCGCGATGTTCGCGGGCTTCTTCTTCTGGTGGCCCAAGTTCACCGGCAAGATGCTCGACGAGAAGCTGGGCAAGATCCAGTTCTGGTTCCTGTTCTTCGGCTTCCACGGCACCTTCCTCGTGCAGCACTGGCTGGGCGCGGCGGGCTTCCCGCGCCGCTACGCCGACTACCTGCCCGAGGACGGTTTCACCGAGCTCAACCAGATCTCCTCGGTGTCCTCGTTCGTCCTGGCCGCCTCGACCCTCATCTTCTTCTGGAACATCTACATCACCGCGAAGAAGGCACCCAAGGTCGAGGTCGACGACCCGTGGGGCTACGGCTGCTCGCTGGAGTGGGCGACCTCCTGCCCGCCGCCGCGGCACAACTTCACGTCGCTGCCGAGGATCCGCTCCGAGCGTCCCGTGTTCGACCTGAACCACCCGCACGCCGCGGCCCCGGGCGCGGTTCCCGCCGGCGTCACGAAGGAGTAGGGGCCAATGAAGACGCAGGCCTATCTGTTCATGGGCGTCTCGACCTTCTTCGGAATGGTCGCCGGCCTGTACGCCTACTGGTCCTGGATCGACACCGGGACGATCGAATGGGCCGGTACCACGGTCCTGGCGATCGGTATCGGCTTCGGCTGGATGGTGGGTTTCTGGCTCTGGCAGTCGGCCCGCCGCAGCGAGCACTTCCACGGGCTTCCTCCCGAGGAGCGGCTCGACGGCGAGATCGTCGAGAACGCCGGCGAGTACGGGTTCTTCAGCCCGCACAGCTGGTGGCCGATGTTCGTCGCGATGTCCGTCGCCTTCACGGCGATCGGTATCGCGATCGGTTGGTGGATGGCCCTTCTCGGTGCCTTCGCCATCATCCTCACCGTCATCGGCTGGGTCTTCGAGTACTACCGCAAGGAGTTCCAGCACTAGGGGGACATCCCCGAGCGGAGGAGAGCCGCCCCGGCACCGGCCGGGGCGGCTCTCGCCGTCTCCGGGGCTCAGGAGGCCGTCAGAAGGGCGCCGAGGCGTTCGGAGGTGCGGTCCCAGCTCCACTCCCCGGAGACCCAGGCGCGCCCGCGCGCACCCATCCTGGCGGCGCGGTCGGGGTCCTTCAGGAGTCCGATGAGAGCGCGCGCGGTCGGCCCGGGGCGGGTTCCGTCCACGACGTGGCCCGTCTCGCCGTCCAGGACGGCGTCGGGTGCTCCGCCGGAGTCGCCGGCGACCACCGGCAGACCCGTCGCCGAGGCCTCCAGGTAGACGATGCCCAGGCCCTCCACGTCCAGGCCGCCCCGCCGGGTCCGGCACGGCATGGCGAACACGTCGCCTGCGTCGTAGTACGCCGGAAGTTCCCGGGGGGCCACCGGACCGGTGAGGAGGACCGACCTCGTGCCGGCGGCGGCCGAGCGCAGCCTCCGCGCGTCGGGCCCGTCGCCCACGATCAGCAGCGCCGCGTCGGGGACGTCGGCCAGCACGCGCGGCCAGGCCCGGATCAGGGTGTCCTGGCCCTTGCGGGCCACCAGCCGCGACACGCACACGACCACGGGGCGCCCGCCCAGGCCGAGCCTCGCGCGGACCTCCTCGCCCCCCGAGCCGGGGCGGAAGCGCTCGGTGTCCACACCGGGTGCCAGCCGGCGCATGCGCGCGGCGGCGGCGGGGGTGAGGGCGCGGGCGAGCCTTCTCCGGGTGTACTCGCCCAGGTAGGTGACGGTGTCGGTGGTCTCGCCGATCCGCCTCAGGGCCTCGCGGGATCCCGGCAGCAGGGCCCATCCCGCCTCGTGCCCGTGTGTGAGGGCCACCTGCCGCCGCACGCTGCCGCGCAGTTCGGCCGCGGCCAGCCCGAGCGGTGCGGCGGCCCCGTAGAGAACGCTGTCGCAGCCCTCGAGGCGGGCGATCGCCCGGGCCCGCGCGACCACGCGCGGCACGGGCAGCAGGACGCGGGCCCGGTCGCGCACCACGGGGAAGGGCAGGCGCAGGTCGAAGTGCGGATCGGCTGCCGCGTCCGAGGGCGAGGGCGAGGAGCAGTAGACGACCACGGAACCTTCGGGCCGCCGCAGCGCCAGCTCGTGGACGAAGGACTCGATACCCCCGGCGCGGGGCGGGAAGTCGTTGGTGATGATCAGTGTTCGCGGCACGGCTGCGAGTCTAGGCCGTGTTCTTCGGACGCTCTCTCCGCATCGGCGGAGCCGATCCCCGGCGGGTGCGGCAGGCGGGGCCGCGGACAGGGCGCCGGAAACGGCGGTGCCCCCGCCCGGGAGGGGCGGGGGCACCGGCATCGGCTCCGTTCCTACGGGCGGACGGCCGCGGTGAAGTTCGAGCGGTAGTAGTCGCTCAGGGTCACCGTGCCGATCGGGCGGCCCGACGTCGAGGCGTGGACCATGGTGTTGTTGCCCGCGTACATGCCGACGTGGCTCGGGCTGGCACCGTAGAAGAACATCAGGTCGCCGGGCTGCATGTTCTCCCAGCTGACCCGCTGGCCGGCGTTGATCTGGTCGTAGGTGGTGCGCGGCAGGGACACACCCGCGGCGGCCCAGGCCGCCTGGGTCAGGCCGGAGCAGTCGTAGCCGTTCGGACCGGTGCCGCCCCAGACGTAGGGCTTGCCGATCTGGGCGTAGGCGAAGTCCAGGGCCACCCGGGCGCTGCCCGAGGCGGGGCCGTTGTAGGTGGCGCCTCCGCCGCCTCCGCCGCTGCTGCCTCCGCCGCCCGAACCGCCGCTGGAGTTGCTGACGTTCTGGGTCGCGGCGGCCTGCTCCTCGGCGGTGAGCTCGGAGAGCAGCTCCTCCTGCTCGGTGATGGCGTCCTCGGCCTCCTCGGTGGCCTTCTCGGCCTCCTCGAGGGCCTCTTCGGCCTCCTTCTCGGTATCGGAGGCCTCGACCTCCAGGCTCTCCAGCTTCTCCAGCTCCTCGACGTACTGGTCGAGGCCGCTGCTGTGCTGTTCGGACAGGTAGGACAGGTCAGCCTGGTGGGCCAGGGCCTCCTCGGGGCCGCTGGCGCCGATCAGCTGGGTGGGGGAGGTGAAGTCGACACCCGTGTAGGTGAGGTTGGCGAGCGTGCGCACGCCGGAGCTGAGCTCCTCGATCTTCTCCTCGGTCTCCTCGATCTCCCCGCGGATGTCCTCGAGCTTCTCCTCGGCGGTCTCGTGGGTCTCCTTGGCCTCGTTGTAGGTGGCGTTCAGCTCGCTGAACTCCTCCTCCAGGCGCTCGATCTCCTCGCGGACCTCTTCCACGGTGGGCTCGGCGTGTGCGACCCCGCTGGGGACGAGGAAGGCACAGGCGGCCATAACGGACACAACCGCTGTGCGTCGGGATGCAGACACGTTGGGAAATACCTTTCTCCCCTGGCCCCGAAGGGGACAGAACCGGGCAGGGCGCACCCGAGACCCGCAGGCCCCGGTGGAAAAAAGGGGAGTCCCGACCCGGACGCGGTTGTCGCCGCCGGGGGACGGCGAAGAGGAGCAACCACGCTCGGCGATGACACTAGTGCATGCCTTGGACTGCTCTCAACCGTTTCGTGACGTTCCGATTGCTTCTCACACTTGTCCGAAAACCGAACCTTCGGCTCTTCCCCGAACCGAAAAGAGGCCGTTCCCGGAGCGGGAACGGCCTCGACACGCGGTCCTCTACAACCGGACGGCGAACTGGAACTGACCGGCCCAGTAGGCGGCGAGTCCGACGACCTCGATGTTGCGGCCGGTGCGCGGGGCGTGGACCATCTGCCCGTTGCCCGCGTAGAGGCCGTCGTGGCCCAGGCCGCTGAAGAACATGATGTCGCCCGGCTGGAGCGCGTTCATGTCGTAGATGCGGGTGCCCACCTCGGCCTGGGCGTAGGTGGTGCGGGGCAGGTCGACGCCGGCGTACCGCCAGGCGGCCTGCACCAGGCCGGAGCAGTCGTAACCGTCGGGGCCGGTGCCGCCGAAGATGTAGGGCTTGCCGATCTGGGCGTAGGCGAAGTCGAGGGCCGCGGCGGCGTTGCCCGAGGCCGAGCCGGTGTAGGCCTGGCCCGAGGAGTCGTCGGCACCCGCGACCGAGGCGTCGGCGTCGGGGAACTGGGCGAGGATCTCCTCCTGCTCGGCGATGGCGGCCTCGGCCTCCTCCTTGGCCTCCTCCGCCTCCTCCAGGGTCTCCTCCGCCTCCTCCAGGGCCTTCTCCGCCTCGTCCTTGAGCGTGAACAGGCGCTCGGAGGACTCACCGAACTCGTTCAGCTGGGCCTGCTGGGACTCCGACAGGTAGTTGAGGTCGGCGTTCTGGTCCAGCAGCGTCGCGGGGCCGTCGGAGGCGAGGATGCTGGTCGTGGAGTCGAGCTCCCCGGCCTGGTAGGTGGCGTTGGCGAGCTGCTGGACCTTCTGCTTGAGCTCCTCGTAGCGCTCCTGCTCGTCGCCGACCTGCTCGTCGAGCTCCTCGTACCGGGTCTCGGCGACCTCGTGGTCCTCCTCGGCCTGGTTGTAGGCCTCGACCGCGGCGGCCGCCTCCTGGTTGAGTTCCTCGATCTTCTCCTCGACCTCTTCGCGGGTCGGCTCCGCGGAGGCGGTGCCCGGGACGAGGAGGGAACTGGCGACGACCGCTCCGATGCCGGTCGTAGCAGCGATTCGGCGAGCCGTACGCCGACCACCGGGGTTCTTCATGGCGGTCCACGCTCCTTGGGGTCTGGGAAGTCCGCACGGGGGGTCAGGAAAAAGATGTGGGGGAGCGGCCCGCGCCTGGAGCGCGAACGCGCGTGCGAGCTGCGGGACCCCACCGGCAGGTCCGCATATGGCCTTTTACCGGTAGAGCACTCACACTCCCGTAGAACCTAGCGGACCGCCTGCCACAGCTCAACCGGGAGGTCTCGCCCGCAAAGCCCCTCCCGTGCCCGGGGACGCTCCCGGGCACGGACGGATCAGTGCGTCTCCAACCTGCGCAGGAAGATCGCCGAGGGCACCGCGCGGGCTCCCGCCCGCCGGACCGCCGACACGATCTCCCGGTCGGATGTGACCACCGCGACCGGGCGACCGGCCGGCTCGGCCCGCACCAGCCGCACGATGAGCTCGTCGGCGGTCTCCCCCGGGGCGCTGAACAGCAGGCGCACGTGGCGGGGCGAGGCCATCGCGGGGGGCGTGTCCACGTCCGCTCCGTCGAAGACGCAGGTGATCTCCGCGCGGGTGCGGCTGGCCAGCCCCTCCAGGGAGGTGAGCAGGCGGTTGCGCTGATCGGCCAGCGGCAGGGTCCCGTACCCCGTCTTGGTGACGTTGTAGCCGTCCACCAGCAGGTGGACGCGCGGAACCGTCAGCAGGTGCTCCAGCAGACCGGGGGCGTCGTCGGGCAGGCCGCCCAGGGACACGCGCTGCCGCTCCTCGCTCTCGGCCGCGACCAGGTCGGCCGGGGTGTCGACCGAGGCGGGCAGGGCCAGTTCGCGGCGCAGCCCGTGGGACGCGTCCACCAGCACGTCGATCAGCACACGCAGGCGCGCCTCGTCGGCGTTGCGCCCCGCGCGCGCGGCGCGGCGGGCGTTCTCCACCTGGGCCTCGGCCGCGGCCAGCCGGGACCTCAGTCGGCGGTTCTCCGACTCCAGCGCGCCGACCCGGCCGGCGGTCTCCGTCTCGCGGTCGGCGGTCCGGGCCGCGGCCTGCTCGGCCTGGGACCGGGCCTCCTTGGCGCGCCGGCGCTCCACGTGCACCTTCTGGCGCAGCTCGGCGATCTCGGAGCGCTGCTCCCTGATCTGGGCGCGCAGCCGCCGCAGCTCCGCCTGGTGGCCGTCACGCGTCTCCGCCAGCTCCCGCCGCACCGCGTCGAGGGCCTTGGCGGCCTCGTCGGCCTCCAGGGAACTGGCCCGGTGGTCCAGTTCGCCGTGGACGTCCTCGACGATGCCGGACCATCCCTCGGGGCGCAGCAGGTAGGCGCAGGCCGCGACCGCCACCGGGTCGGCGGCGGGCGGAACCACACCCGAGCGCAGGCCCTCGGCCAGCTCGGGCCACACCTGCTCCACGCGGGAGGCCACCGCGGCGCGGAACTCCGCGTCGACCTCCAGCTGCGCGGCGATCTGAGGCCCCGCGAGGCGGGCCCGCCGGCGCGGCTCGAACCTGGCCACGCGGCGCAGGGCAGGAGGCAGCTCGGAGGCCCGCATGCCGCCGAGCACGTCGGCGCCGTACTCCACGACCCGGGCGCGGACCGCCTCCGGCAGGGGCCGCCGCAGTCTCTCCTCCGCCTCCTCCGGGACGCCGTTCCCCGAGCTGCCGGCCTCCGGGCCGGTGCTCACCGGTGACCCGTCGGGCTCTCCGCCGAGGGCTGGTCGGCGTCGGGGCGGGCGGTGATCTCGACGCGGTCGGTGGCACCGCACCAGCGGCATGTGACCTGCTCGACCGTCTCGGAGAGCACGGTGCGCTCCTCGACCCGGCCCTCACCCGACAGGTCCTGGTGCACGTAGTCGCGGGAGCGGACCGTCCGTGTCACGTCGAACCGCGTGAGGTTGCCGCAACCGGTGCACCGCCACCGCTCGTCGTCGCCCGGCATCGCAATCCCCACGGTTCCTCCTCATGGTCCTTCACGGCACGCGGGACCCTTTGCGTCCCATCACCCACATCCTCCCACGCCGGGCAGGTCAGGCCGTATTCCGGCTGGTCGGTCACCGGCTCCGGTTACCCTGACCGCGTGGTTCGACAGTCAGCGGCGCCCGCCGGCGTGCAGACCAGCATCATCGATCTCGGCACACCCCTGGCCGCGACCACCTTCGTCGTGCTCGACCTGGAGACCACCGGGACCAGCGCGACGCACGACCGGATCACCGAGATCGGCGCGGTCAAGGTGCGCGGCGGCCGCACCGTGGACGAGTTCGAGACCCTCGTCGACCCCGGCGTCCCCGTCCCCGCGCAGATCACCCTCCTGACCGGGATCACCCCGTCCATGGTGGCCGCCGCCCCGCCGGCGGAGGAGGTCCTGCCCCGGCTGCTGGACTTCCTGGCCGCCGACCCCGACACCGCGCTGGTCGCCCACAACGCACCCTTCGACACCGCCTTCCTCGAAGCCGCGCTCGAACGCCACGGGCTGCCCCGGCCCGCCTGCCCGGTGGTGGACACCCTGCGCCTGGCCCGCGCGGTTCTGGCCCGCGGCGAGACCCGCAACCACCGCCTCGCCACCCTCGCCGCCCACTTCGGGGCCCCGGCCACCCCCAACCACCGGGCTCTTCAGGACGCGCGGGCCACCGCCTCGGTCCTGCAGGGGCTGATCGACCGGCTCGCTCCCATGGGCGTCTCCAGCCTGGAGGAACTGCGCTCCGTCTCCAAGCCGCCCACCCGGGCCCAGCGTGCCAAGCGGCACCTGGCCGAGGGGCTGCCCGAGGCCCCCGGCGTCTACGTGTTCACGGACGCACGCGGCGCCGACCTCTACATCGGCAAGAGCAACAACCTGCGCCGCAGGGTGCGCTCCTACTTCACCGCCGCCGAGAGCCGCCGGCACATCCGCGAGATGGCCGCCGTGGTGGAGGGCGTCACCCCCATCGTGTGCACCACCGAGCTGGAGGCGTCGGTGCGGGAGCTGCGCCTGATCGCCGAACGCCGACCGCCCTACAACCGGCGCTCGCCCCGGCCGGAGCGGGACTTCTGGATCGTGCTCACCGACGGCCCCTTCCCGAGGCTGTCGACCGCGCGGTCGGTCGGGGACGGGGCGGCCTGCATCGGTCCCTACCGGTCCCGGAGCGACGCCGAACAGGCCGCGGAGGCGCTGCTGCACGCCTTCCCGCTGCGCCGGTGCACCCACGACCTGCCCGCCGTCCCCGACGGCCGCGTCTCTCCGTGCGTGCTGGCCCAGCTGGGCCGCTGCGGGGCGCCCTGTGACGGTACCGAGTCCCGCGCTGCCTACCTCGCACACGCCGAGGCCGCGCGCTCGGCCATGACCGGGGACCCTTCCGCCGTCGTGGCCGCGCACACCGAGCGCATCGCCGAACTGTCGGCCGACCTGCGCTACGAGGAGGCCGCGGCCCTGCGGGACAGACTGGCCTCGTTCCTGCGCGGCGCCCGCCGCGCCCAGCGCCTGGCCGCCATCGCGGCGGTCCCCCACCTGGTCGCCGGCCGGCGCGGCCGAGCCGGCTGGGAGACCTGCGTGGTCCGCCACGGCAGGCTCGCGGCCTCCGCCGTCCTGACACCGGGCAGCGACCCCGCCGCCTTCCTCTCCTCCCTCGTCGCCACCGCCGAACACGTCCCGCACGTCCCGGGGCCCCTGCCGGCGGCACTGCCCGGGGAGAGCGAGCTGGTCCTGGCCTGGCTCGCCGACCCCGCCACCCGCCTGGTCGAGATCGAGGGGGAGTGGACATGCCCCGTCGCGGGGGCCGAGGCGCACACGGAGATGACACACTGGGCCCATGGCCGCGATCCCGCTCAATGACGACCATCCCGTCCGGCGTGTTCCCGTCGTCGCCTACCTGCTGATCGCGGCCAACGTCCTGGCCTACCTCGCCTCCCCTCAGGCCACCACCGCCGTCTGGTACCCGGTCGACTTCGCGGAGCGCTACTGCGCCGTCCACGACTACTTCCTGCGCTGGGGCGCGGTCCCCGCCGAGATGTTCGGCAGGATCGACGTGATCGGCCCCATGGAGCCCGGGTGCGCCCCGCTGGAGGACAAGAGCGTGTGGCTGTCGGTGCTCAGCTCGATGTTCGTGCACAGCGGCGCGCTGCACCTGCTGGGCAACATGGTCTACCTGTTCGTGTTCGGCCCCGTGGTGGAGGACCGCATCGGCCGGACCCGCTTCCTGCTGCTCTACCTGGCCACCGGTCTGGCCGCCGCCTACGGCTTCGCCCTGGGGGACCCCGGTGCGCAGGTGCCCATGGTGGGTGCCTCGGGAGCGGTCTCGGGAGTGCTCGGCGCCTACCTCGTGGTGCAGTTCCGCGGCCGGGTGACGACCCTGGTCCTCGGTGCCGTGCCGATGCGCCTGCCGGGATGGGCGATGGTGGGAAGCTACTTCGTGCTCGAGTATCTTCTCTACGTCACAACATCGAACACGCCCGGCTCGGCCTCCGGCGTCGCACACGCGGCGCACGTGTGGGGCTTCGTCGCCGGGGTGGTGGCGGGACTTGTGGTCTACCGGCTGCGACGGCGCTCCGGGACGCGGCTTTCCGACGTCTACTAGGGGCGGCCCCGGGCCGGGGCCCGCCCGCGCCGTTTCCGTGCTGGAGGCACAGTGATCACCGCGATCGTCATGATCAAGGCCGAAGTCCACCGCATCCCCGAGGTCGCCGAGGCGATCGCGGAGATCGAGGGGGTGAGCGAGGTCTACTCGGTCACCGGAGGGGTCGACCTGGTGGCCATGGTGCGGGTGCGCCGCCACGAGGACCTGGCCGTGGTCATCCCCGGCCGGGTCAACAAGGTCCCGGGCGTGATCTCCTCCGACACGCACATCTCCTTCCAGGCCTACTCGAGGCACGACCTGGAGTCCGCCTTCGCCATCGGCTGGTGAGGCGGTCCCGGGCCGGAAGGCCCGGGACCGCTGTCACCTACAGGTCCTTGGCGTGCGCCTGGCTGATCTCCACCCAGCGCTGGAGGGCCTGCTCGGCGGCGCCGCTGTCGACCGCGGCGACGGCCCGCTCGTACCCGGCGCGGACGGCGTCCGTCAGGGAGCCCTCCACACCGTCCGCCGCGGCCAGCGCCGCGCCGGCGTTCAGCAGCACCGCGTCGCGCACCGGGCCGGGGCGGCCGGCCAGCATGTCGCGCACGGCCCGGGCGTTGAACTCCACGTCGCCGCCGCGCAGGGCATCGGGTGCCGACCGGGCGATGCCCAGGTCCGCCGGGTCGAGGACCTCGCGCCGCGCCTCGCCGCCGCGCACCACCCACACCGTCGACGTGGTCGCGGTGGTGAGCTCGTCGAGGCCGTCGTCGCCGCGGAACACCAGGGCGGAGGAGCCCCGGCGGGCGAACACGCCGGCGATCACCCCGCACATGCGCTCGTCGAACACCCCGATCGCCGACGCGGTCGGCCGGGCGGGGTTGGTCAGCGGGCCCAGGAAGTTGAAGACGGTGGGTACCGCCAGCTCACGGCGCGGCTTGGCCGTGAAGCGGAACGACGGGTGGAACATCGGTGCGAAGCAGAAGGTGATTCCGGCCTCCTCCGCCACACGGGCGGTCAGCTCCGGCGGCAGGTCCAGGACCACGCCGAGCCGCTCCAGCACGTCGGCCGTTCCGCAGGAGGACGAGGCGGCGCGGTTGCCGTGCTTGACCACGCGCGCCCCGGCCGCCGACGCCACGATCGAGGCCATCGTCGACACGTTCACCGTGTGGGCGCGGTCGCCGCCGGTGCCGACGATGTCCAGGGTCGGCCCGGGCACCTCCAGGCGCACCGCGTTGTCGAGCATGGCCCGGGCCAGGCCGGTCACCTCCGACACGTCCTCGCCCTTGGCGCGCAGGGCGATGGCGAACCCGGCCGTCTGGGCGTCGGTCGCCGAGCCGGACATGATCTCGTTCATCGCCCACTCGGTGTCGGAGGCGCCGAGGGTGACGCCGTTGAGCAGGGCGGTGAGCAGGTGGGACCAGGTCCGCTCCGCGACGGCGGAATCGGGCTGCTGGTCAGGGGTCTGGTCGTTCATCTCTTCTCGTGCTCCGCGATGGCAGGGGACTGGACGGCGGGAAAGGGCTGAGGCTGCGCCATCGCCCGGTGTCGGCGCCGTGGTTCAGGGCCCCGCCCACCGCGACGTGCCGGCGCTCCCGGTCGCCGCCCGTGCGGACAACGACGGGGGAGGCGGCCGCGGCCGCCTCCCTCCGGTCACGCGCACCCGTCATCTCATCCGCTCAGGACCGCGAGCCGCTGCCGCATGAGCTCGGCGAGGGCGTCCGCCAGCACCACGGGGTCGATCGGCCGGGCGACCACCTTCTCGGCCCGCGACCAGTTCGCGAGCCAGGCGTCGTCGCGCCGCGCCACCAGCACGAGCACCGGAGGGCAGTTGAAGATCTCGTCCTTGACCTGGCGGCACAGGCCCATGCCGCCGGTGGGGGCGGCCTCGCCGTCGAAGATCGCGACGTCGATGCGCTCGGCCGCGTCGGTCTCCTCCAGCTTGCGCAGCACCATCGGCGCAGTCGCGCACTCGACGATCTCCACCCGGGGAACGTCGGCGGCCGGGCGGCGGCCGATCGCCTGCCGCACCTGCTCGCGGGTCTCGGCCTTGTCGCTGTAGACCAGTACGCGCATCCGGGCGTCCGTGTCCGTACCGCTGACCACCATCGCGAACCGTCCCATCGCTTCCGTGCCGGGGCCGCTGCCGTGGGGGGCGGCCTGGGCATCCGTTGGCTGTACGCCTCCGACTCTATTGCCTCGTGTCCGCTGTGCCCAGGAGTCCCCGCACGGGAGCACCCGGCGGAGGACCTTCGACCCGACCCAGGATGTCGGCACGTCTCGGGCTCCCGGCTGCCCCCCGAGACCGCATGTTGTCAAAGAGTGATAGTTATGTTGCACTGAGGTTATCCCGGGGCGGTTGAGGCGGGCTTCGGCGGGGTACGGATCGCCGCAGCCGCCCAGGAACACGGATCCTGGCAGCCCCCGGTGTCCGGTCGACCCCGGGGGGTGCCCGCCGGCGGGCGCGATGAAGCGCACGTCACGTCCCCGGTCCGTTCCCGGGACCTTCGGGAGGGTGGAACCGGTACCGATCCGCCTCGTTACGGGGGGTCGAGTACGGGCCTTCGCGAGATGCCGTAATAATGCTCCCGTGGCGACAGCAACCGCGAACCCCAAATCAGCACCGACACCAGCACATGGTGCGGCAAAGCGTCCTGACCTGGTGAGCGTTGGCACCATCGTCTGGTTGGCCAACGAGCTCATGTTCTTCGCTGCGCTGTTCGCGATGTACTTCACCATCCGATCAGTGGTCAACGGGAACCCGGACCTCGGGCCGTGGCCCGACACCCACCTCAACGTTCCGTGGGCGTCGGCCATCACCGTGGTCCTCGTGGCTTCGAGCTTCACCGCGCAGTTCGGCGTATGGGCCGCAGAGCGCGGGGACGTCAAGAAGCTGCGCAGGTGGTTCTTCCTCACGTTCTTCATGGGCCTGTTCTTCATCTGCGGACAGGCGTATGAGTACTACGAGCTCATCGCGCATGAGGGCCTGACGCTCCAGTCGAGCGCCTACGGGTCGATGTTCTACCTGACCACGGGTTTCCACGGACTCCACGTCCTGGGTGGCCTGATCGCGTTCCTCATCATGCTGGGACGCACGTACGCCGCGAAGCGCTTCACTCACCAGCAGGCGACCAGCGCCATCGTCGTGTCCTACTACTGGCACTTCGTCGACGTGGTCTGGGTCGCTTTGTTCTTCACCATCTACTTCATCCAGTAACCCGAAACGGGGAAACCGTGAAATGGATTACCGCGCGGCGACGGCATCCCCTCGCGGGGTATGCCGTCGTCATCCTCGCGCTAGTCCTGTTCGGGGTGGGATACGCCGCAGTGGCTCCCACCTCCGACCAGGCCCAGGCGCAGACCCTCGCCGCCGAAGTTGCATCACCGGATGACGCGGACGCGGCCGAGGGCAAGGTCGTCTTCGACCAGACCTGTGCCTCGTGCCACGGGCTCGACGGCTCCGGCACCGCGACCGGTCCGGACCTGCGCGAGGTCGGCCCGGCCTCGATCGACTTCTACGTCAGCACGGGCCGTATGCCGTCCTCCGACCCGAGCGCGCAGATGCCGCGCCGGGAGCCGGTCGTCTCCGAGGAGGAGCTGGCCGACCTGATCGCGTACTACAACGAGTCGATCCGCTCCGGCGAGGCCGGCCCCGAGATTCCCTACGAGGTCCCCGACGAGGCCCCCGAGCCCGAGGACTTCGAGCCTCAGCGCAGCGACTTCGAGAGCGACGAGGAGTACGAGGCGGCGGTCGAGGAGTCCGCTGCCGAGTACGAGGCGGCGCTCGAGGAGTACGAGGCCGAGTACGAGGACTACATCCAGGGCGCCAGCGACACCGACATGGGCATGCGCCTGTACCTGACCAACTGCGCCCACTGCCACGGCTGGTCCGGCGGCGGCGGCGCGCTCACGGACGGCCGCTGGGCTCCGGAGATCCACGACTCCACCCCGCGCGAGATCTACGAGGCCATGGTCAGCGGCCCCGGCGCCATGCCGATGTTCAGTGACGGCGTCATCTCGCCCGAGGAGAAGCAGGAGCTCATCTCCTACGTGAAGACGCTCCAGGCCGAACCCAACGCGGGCGGCATCTTCGACCTCCAGCGGGTCGGCCAGGTCGCGGAGGGCTTCATCGGGTGGACCGTCGGTCTGTCCCTGATCGTCGCCTGCGCGATCTGGATCACCGCGAAGCAGCGTGCCCATGACTGAGAAGAACAACAACACCAGCGGAGCCGGGGAGGACACGCCTGAACGCGTGGTCGGCACTCCCACGGCCGAACAGAGCGTCGTCACCGAGGCCCCCGCGGCCCAGGACGACCACGGAGGCCCCTACAAGGCGTCCGAGACGCACGTGTGGCCCGAGGAGGTCCAGCGCCGCGGCGAGAAGGTCGCGTCCCTCTGGTTCCTCCTGGCCTTCCTGGGCGGTATCGGGTTCCTGGTCTCCTACTTCGTCTTCCCCGTCGACGAGATCGCGGACCCGCAGATCGGCCAGTACTCGAACATGGCGCTGGGCGGTTCGCTCACCCTGGCCATGTTCGGCATCGGCGCCGGCATGACGGTGTGGGCCCGCAAGGTCATGCCGCACTACGAGGTCGCCTCGCCCTACGACGAGCTGCCCTCGAGTGCCGAGGAGAAGGGGTCCTTCAGCGACTTCTTCATGAAGGGTGCGGACGAGAGCGGGTTCACCAAGCGCCCGCTCATGCGCCGCACGCTCATCCTCGCCATGGTCCCGCTCGGCCTGGCGCCGATCGTGCTCCTGCGCGACACCGGCCCGCTCCCCGGCGACAAGCTGAAGAACACGCCGTGGGAAGACGGCATGCGGATGTACGTCGAGGGCACCCACCGCGCGATCCGCGCGGAGGACCTGGAGAACGACCCGTACGGGATGATCTCCGCCCTCCCGGCCATCGACGACGAGAACTACCCGCACGGCATCAGCCTCAACGACGCCGCCAAGTCCGTCATCCTCCTGATCAAGGTCCCGGAGGACGACTGGAAGCAGGGGATGGAGGAGGAGATCGAGGTCGACGGCGAGTCCGGGCAGCGTCTGAACTGGACGCACAACGGCATCGTCGCCTACTCCAAGATCTGCACCCACGTGGGCTGCCCCGCAGCCCTGTACGAGCGCACGACGCACCGCATCCTGTGCCCGTGCCACCAGTCCACGTTCGACGCGTCGGACGCCGCCAAGGTCGTCTTCGGTCCGGCCCACCGGCCGCTGCCGCAGTTGCCCATCGGCGTCGACGACGAGGGTTACCTCGTCGCCAGGGGCGACTTCACGGCGCCGCCCGGACCGACGTTCTGGGATTACGCGAAGGACTAGTCGATGAGTAAGACCACGCAAGCACCCAAGGCGCTGCGCGGCGTCGGAAACTTCATCGACGACCGCTTCCATCTCGCCAAGACCGGTGAGAAGAACCTGCGCAAGGTCTTCCCCAACCACTGGTCGTTCATGCTGGGCGAGATCGCGCTGTACTCGTTCATCATCCTGCTCGTCTCGGGTGTCTTCCTCACGCTCTGGTTCAAGCCGAGCATGGTGGAGGTCATCTACGACGGCTCCTACGAGCGCCTCCAGGGCGTCCCGATGTCGGAGGCCTACGCCTCGACGCTGTTCATCGACTTCGAGGTACGCGGTGGTTTCCTGGTCCGCCAGATCCACCACTGGGCCGCGCTGATCTTCGTGGCCTCGCTTGTGGTCCACATGCTCCGCGTGTTCTTCACGGGTGCGTTCCGCAAGCCGCGCGAGATCAACTGGCTCATCGGTGTCGCGATCTTCATGCTCGCGATGATCGAGGGCCTCTTCGGCTACTCGCTGCCGGACGACCTGCCCTCGGGCATGGGCGTGCGCATCCTCCAGGGCGTGATCCTGGCGGTGCCGCTGGTGGGTACCTACATCTCGATGTTCCTGTTCGGCGGGGAGTTCCCCGGCGAGGACATCATCACCCGCCTGTACATGCTGCACGTGCTGGCCATTCCCGCACTGCTGCTGGGTCTGATCGTCGCGCACTTCATGATCCTGTGGCACCAGAAGCACACCCAATACCCCGGACCGGGGCGTACGGACAAGACCGTGGTGGGAACACCCATGTTCCCCGGCTTCGCGGTCAAGGCCGGAGGGTTCTTCTTCTTCACGTTCGCCGTGATCGCGGGTCTGAGCGCGTTCGTCCAGATCAACCCCATCCACCTGTTCGGGCCCTTCACCCCGACGTCCATCACCTCCGGGCTCCAGCCCGACTGGTACATGGGCTTCATGGAGGGTGCGCTCCGCATCTTCCCGAACTGGTTCGACTTCTCGATCTTCGGCTATGCCGTCCCCATGGGCGTGCTGGTGCCGGGGCTGGGAATCATGGGTGTGGTCTTCGGCGGACTGGCCCTGTGGCCGTTCATCGAGCAGTGGATCACCGGGGACAAGCGGGCGCGCAACGTCGCCGACCGTCCCCGCAACGCCCCTGTGCGCACCGGTGTCGGCGTCGCCATGATCACCTTCTACGGCCTGTGCTGGCTGGCCGGCTCCAACGA
Organism: Nocardiopsis algeriensis; assembly: GCF_014203695.1. GTDB lineage: Bacteria > Actinomycetota > Actinomycetes > Streptosporangiales > Streptosporangiaceae > Nocardiopsis > Nocardiopsis algeriensis. The sequence goes on from NZ_JACHJO010000003.1 coordinate 395,040, forward strand.
CATCCTGTCGGAGACGTTCTCGATCAACCTCTACCTGACCACGTACATCTTCCGTGTGCTGGTCATCCTGGGGCCGATCGTGGCCTTCATGGTCACCAAGCGGATCTGCCTGGGTCTGCAGCGCCGTGACCGGGACACCCTCGAGCACGGCTACGAGAGCGGCACCATCCGCCAGCTGCCCAGCGGTGAGTTCATCGAGGTCCACAAGGAGAGCTCCGAGGAGACCACCGATGTCCTGGCGAGCAAGCCGGTGATCACCTCGACGGCCCTGGCCGACGAGGTCGACGACAAGGGTGTGGAGAACCCTGCCGCCCGCAAGGGCAAGGGCAGGCTCCGCCGCGCCCTGGCGCACTGGTACACCAAGGACAACGTGTCCTTCGAGGGGGTGGAGCCGCACAGCGGCCACCACCTGCACCACTCGAAGGACGTCGAGAAGGAGTCCGCGGCCCACTAGGAGTCGCATCCGACGACGGGCCCGGCCGCATCGCGCGGCCGGGCCCGTCGCTTTTTCCGGGGTGGGACGTGCGCTCCGGGAGCCGCAGGACCATCGGAGGCGGCGGGGAGCGCCCCGACCCGGGGACAGGGCCCGGTCCGACTGCGGACCGCGCCCTGTCCCCGGGCCGGGAGCGCGGCAAGGCCCCGCCCCCTGGAGCGGGGACGGGGCCGGGGAACACGGAACCGGCCCTCGAGGAGAGGGCCGGTTCGGGAAGGCGGGGCGGGGGGGTCAGACCGAGTAGATCTCCTCGATCTCCTTGCTCCATTCCTTGTTCACCACGTGGCGCTTGACCTTGAGAGAGGCCGTCATCTGGCCGTTCTCCTCGGTGAAGTCCGAGGGCAGGATCTTGAACTTCTTGATGCCCTCGGCCTTGGACACGGCCAGGTTGGCGTTGTCGACCGCTCCCTGGACGGTGGCGACCAGGTCCGGGTCCTCCGTGAGCTCGGCGATCGAGCCGGTCTTGCCGTTGTCCTTCTTCCACTGCTCGAACGACTCGGGGTCGATCGTGATCAGCGCGGCGATGAACTTGCGGTTGTCGCCGACGACCATGCACTGGCTGACCAGGGCGTGGGCCCGGATGCGGTCCTCCAGGACGGCCGGGGCGACGTTCTTGCCGCCGGCGGTGACGATGATCTCCTTCTTGCGTCCGGTGATGCTCAGGAAGCCGTCGTCGTCCAGGGAGCCCAGGTCGCCGCTGCGGTAGAAGCCGTCCTCGGTGAAGGCCTCCTTGGTGGCCTTCTCGTTCCCCCAGTAGCCGACCATGATGTGGTCGCCCTTGAGGAGGATCTCGCCGTCGTCGTCGATGCGGATGGTGCAGCCCGGCAGGGGCCGGCCCACGGTGCCGATCTTGTTGAACTCGGGGCTGTTCACCGAGGTCGGGGCGGTGGACTCGGTGAGGCCGTAGCCCTCGATGATGGTGAAGCCGATGCCGCGGAAGAAGTGGCCGAGGCGCGAGCCGAGGGCGGAGCCGCCGGAGACGGCGTACTCGGCCTCGCCTCCCAGGGCGGCCAGCAGCTTGCCGTAGACCAGCTTGCTGAACAGGCTGTGCTTGAGCTTGAGGCCGAAGGGGATCCGGCCGCTGTCGAGTGCCTGGCTGTAGGCGATCGCGGCCTCGGCCGCGGCGGCGAAGATCTTGCCCTTGCCCTCGGCCGTGGCCTTCTGCTCGGCCTTGGTGTACACCTTCTCGAACACGCGGGGGACCGCGAGGAGGAAGGTCGGCTTGAAGACCGAGAGCTGTTCGATGAGCTCGGGGCCCGTGGAGGGGAAGTGGCCGAGGATGCCCTTGCCCTCGATGGTCATGACCTGCACGAAGCGGGCGAAGACGTGCGCCAGGGGCAGGAACAGGAGAGTGGAGGGGTTCTCCTTGCCGTACAGGACCTTCTGGGCGGGGCCTTCGAGGGCGCTGTGGGCGATGAAGAGGAAGTTGCGGTGGGTGAGCTCGCAGCCCTTGGGGCGGCCTGTGGTGCCCGAGGTGTAGATGAGGGTGGCGAGGTCGTCGACCTTGACCGCGGTGCGCCGCTTCTCCAGCTCCTCGTCGCTGATCCCGGAGCCCTCGCTCCGCAGCTGGGCGAACTCGGGCCCGTCGAAGCGCCATACGAGGGTGAGCTCCGGGGTCTTCTCGCGTACGGACTCGATCCGCTCGGCGTGGTCGGCGTTCTCGACGAACACGGCCTTGGCGCCGGAGTCGGAGAGGATCCATTCGATCTGCTCGGCGGAGGAGGTCTCGTAGATCGGTACGGTGATCGCCCCGATGGACCAGATCGCGTAGTCGACGACGGTCCACTCGTAGCGGGTGCGCGAGAGCAGGGCGACCCGGTCGCCGTGCTCGATACCCGCGTTGATCAGAGCCTTGGCGTACGCGGCGATGTCGCCGTGCAGCTCAGCCACAGTGACGTCGCGCCACTGACCGGACTCCTGACGGCGGGAGGCCACGGCGCTCGGCTCGGCGGCGGCGCGCGCGTAGAGCGTGTCGGTCAGTCTCGCGTCATCGGAGATCGCAGCTTTGGCGGGAGAGCTGTATTCGCGCACGTGGTTCTCCTGGACTTGACGGGTTTCTGGGATTGTGGGGACGTGACGACCGTAACAACACCGCGCTACTCGTGAGTAGAACAGGTTGCCGTTCGGTATCCAAAGGTAATCCGGAGTTGATCTGTCAGCCCGGTGAACAGGGAGTTCATCCCGGTGCCGCGGTCCCGCCCCGGTGTCTCGCGGGCGGGAGGGCGTGGCCGGCACCGCGGGTGCACGGTCCCCCGGTGCCTGCGGGTGCGGTTGGACACGTCGCTCTCCACACGCACGCGAACTATACGCCGGGTGTGTTGTTTGTGCACATCACACTGCTTCTGTGTCGTTCTGTAATCGTATGGGCGTTTGCTGTGGTAGAGGTCCTCCTCTTCTTCCAACGTCCCGGCGCCCCTGCCTCATCCCCTGATCGGACCCTGAACCTTCCCTGAGAAGGCGGCGGCGGAGCTCTTCCCGCGGTTAACGTGAGGTGACGATCCGGTACGAAGGAGGACGGGATGGCGGAGAACGACGGCAGGACCGGCGACGGAACCGGCGGGGACCTGGTGGAGGACGCCCTGCGGCTGGTGGACGGCCTTCAGCGCAGGCTGCTCGTCGCCGGCGTCAAGAGGGGTGTGGGCGCCGTCGTCGCCCCGCCGCCGCCCAAGGGCGACGTGTGGGAGGAGGCGATCCGGCTGGAGACCGCGACCGAGCCCCGGCCCGCGCTGGAGGAGGTCCTCGACATCGTCCGCACCTCCGCCCCCGAGATCGCGGGTCACCTGGGTCGGGCGGGCCTGGCCGTGGCGGGGGCGCTCGGGCGCACCTGGGGCGTGCTCGAGCGCTCCCTGGAGCAGTCGGCCCCGCCGCCGGAGCGCGCGGCCGGGCCGGAGGGCGGCTCGGGGCGGACGTCCCCCGGGTCGGCGGACGGGGAGTAGGGCGCCGGGGGTGTCCGGGGTGGCTCTGGCCTGGTTTAATCGAATGGTTTGCACCATTTGAAAGACCTCTGACATGAACTTCGGGACTTATGTCAGAGTTTGGGCGTAAGTAGAAGGAGCTGCCCCCATGCTGACCATCGGCGTAGACATCGGCGGGACCAAGGTCGCCGCCGGCGTCGTCGACCACGACGGGCAGATCCTGGACAAGGTCAAGTACCCCACCCCTGCCGACGACCCCGGAGGACTGGCTGCCGTCGTGGCCCGGGCCGTGGGAGAGCTGCGTGAGAGGCGGAGCGGGAAGGGGGAGGACGTCCGGGCCGTCGGTGTGGGAGTGGCCGGGTTCGTCGACGAGGACCGTGCCACGGTCCAGGTCGCCGTCAACCTCGGCCTGCGGAACGAGCCCCTCCGGGAGCGGCTCGAAGGCCTGGTGGGGCTGCCGGTCGTCATCGAGAACGACGCCAACGCCGCGGCCTGGGCCGAGGCGCGCTTCGGCGCGGGACGCGGCAGCGACCACCTCGTCTGCATCACCCTGGGCACCGGGATCGGGGGCGGGCTCGTCATGGACGGACGCCTGCACCGCGGCCGCTTCGGCGTGGCCGCCGAGGTGGGCCACTACCGGGTGGTCCCGCACGGACGCCGCTGCCCCTGCGGCAACCAGGGCTGCTGGGAGCAGTACGCCAGCGGCCGGGCCCTGGTCGCGGAGGGCCGTGAGCGGGCCCGCACCGACCCCCGGGGGGCCGAACGGATGCTCAAGCTCGCCGAGGGCGACGCGGAGGGGATCAGCGGCCACGTGATCACCCAGGCCGCGCTGGAGGGCGACGCGGCGGCCCTGGACTGCTTCCGCACGGTGGGCGAATGGGCGGGGGCCGGGATGGCCGACCTGGCCGCGATCCTCGACCCGGAGTGCTTCGTGGTCGGCGGCGGTGTCTCCGACGCCGGAGCCGTCCTCCTGGAGCCGATCCGCGACTCCTTCGCCCGCCACGTCCCCGGGCGGCCGAACCGGCGCCCGGCCGAGATCCGCCTGGCCGAACTGGGCGGCGAGGCCGGCATCGCCGGCGCCGGCGACCTCGCCCGCCACTGAGCCGGCCCGGACGCGAGCGGCCCCGGCCCCTTTCCGGGGCCGGGGCCGCTCGCGTCCCTCAGTCCTTCTCCGCGTCCGGTCCGGAGCGGGAGGCCTTGTCCTTCCTCGCCTCCTTGCGGGCCCGGCGCTCCTCCTTGCGGCTCGCCCTCCTGGCCCTGCGGCGCTCCTTCTCGTCGGCGTTCTGCTCCTTGCGGGCCTCCTTGGCCTCCGCCTCCAGCTCCGCCTTGACCGTCTGGGCGTAGCGGTCCACGTACTCCTGCCCCGACAGCTCCATCAGCGCGTACATGATCTCGTCGGTGACGGCCCGCAGCACGCGCGGGTCCTCCTCCATGCCGTGGTAGCGCGAGAAGTCGAGCGGCTTGCCGAACTTCACGTGCGGGCGGATGCCCAGCTTCGGGACGGTCCGGCCCGGGGGCATGATCTTCTCCAGGTTGATCATCGCCATCGGCACGACCGGCGCCTTCGACTCCAGGGCGAGGCGGGCCACGCCCGTGCGGCCCCGGTACAGCTTGCCGTCGGGGGAGCGGGTGCCCTCCGGGTAGATGCCGAGCAGGTCACCGCGCCGGAGCACCCTCAGGCCCGTGCGCAGCGCCGCCTCGCTGGCCTTGCCGCCCGAGCGGTCGATCGGGATCTGCCCGACGCCGGTGAAGAACATCCGGCTGAAGAACCCCTTGAGCCCGGTGCCGGTGAAGTACTCGGCCTTGGCCAGGAAGGTGATCTTCCGCGGCAGCGGCAGCGGGCCGAAGAAGTGGTCGGAGAACGACAGGTGGTTGCTCACCATGATGGCCGGCCCCCGGCGGGGCACGTTCTCCACCCCCTCGGCGCGGGGCTGCCACAGCACGGCCAGGACCGGCCCCAGGAACGCCTTCACCACCCAGTAGAACATCCTCGGATCACCCCTGCACACGCGGGGAGCACTGGGCACGCTCTGCCATGGTCCACTGTCCCGCTCAGCCGATATTGCCGTGTGGGCTCGCGCCCGACCAGACGAAGGATACTCAGTGCACCTGCCCCGGCGCGCCACGCCCCTCACCCGGGCGAAGGGACGCGGTCCGCCGCGGCCGCGGGGACGCCCGTCGGCGGGCCCTGGTGCGCGCCCATGACAAACGGCCCGGCGAAAGGTTAGCTTTACGGCTGTGGGGGCGGGTACGCGCCCCGGCCGATCCGACACAGCGTCGCCGTGCGCCGCTCGCATTCCCTGGGAGCATCTCCGTGAGAACGATCCACTCCGCCCCTGCGATCCCCGGTGCGGAGCCGTTCAGCCACCGCGGATCGAGGACGGGCGTCCTGCTCTGCCACGGGTTCACCGGCTCGCCCTACTCGATGCGGCCCTGGGCCGAGCACCTGGCCGCTGCGGGGCTCAGTGTCGAAGTGCCCCTGCTGCCCGGACACGGAACGGTCTGGCAGGACATGAACACGACCACGAGCGACGACTGGCTCGCCGAGGTGGAGCGGGCCCTGCTGGACCTGGACGGGCGCTGCGACGAGGTGTTCGCCATGGGGCTGTCCATGGGCGGGGCCCTCTCCCTGCGCCTGGCCCAGAGGCACCCCGGCATCGTGCGGGGCGCCGTGCTCGTCAACCCCTCCCTGGCCGTGGAGGACCTCAGGCTGCCCGTCATCGCCCCGGTCCGGCGCCTGGCCGCGCGCCTCATGCCCTCCACACCGGGCCTGGGCAACGACGTGTCCAAGGACGACACCAGCGAAGGCGGCTACGACCGGGTGCCCACGGCGGCCGCCGCGACACTCCCGAAACTGTGGCGCGAGGTCCAGGAGGGCATGCCCCGCCTGAGGTTGCCGATCCTGGCCTACCGGAGCCCCCAGGACCATGTCGTCGGCCCCCGGAGTCTGCGTATCCTCGCCAGGAGGGCGGTCGGTGCACAGCTGACGATCCATCTGCTCCACGACAGCTACCACGTGGCGACCCTCGACCACGACGCCGCCGCCGTCTTCGAGGGGAGCCTCGCCTTCGTGCGGGAGCACAGCAGAAGAAGAGTGGAAGAAGGAGCCGAGCGATGACGCAACGCCGGGGCAACGGCCTGCTCGCCGACGCCTACGTGCCCCTGGTGCTGCTCGCGCCCCTCCACGCGGACAGGATGCTGGAGGCGCTGCGCCGCAAGGGGATCGCCGCCTACGCCGTTCCGTTGGAGGAGGACGTCCTCGAACCCTCCGGGGGAGCGGAGGACCCGCCCACCGACCACCTGTACGTGGACGCCGACGAGCGGGCCGAGGCCGAGCGCGTTCTCGGCACCGAACTTCCCCACCTCGGAGCGCAGAACCCGCTGCCGACCGGGGACGCGGATCCGGACGCCGGTGCGGCCGACCCCCGGACGCCGGTCGGCGGCGACCTCCTGGAGGGGCCGTCCGAGAACACCGGTTCCGACACGGCCCCCGGGGCCGGCGAGGACGAGGTGTGGAAGGACCTCGTCTCCCGCTTCTACGAGGACGACGCCCCGGAGCGGGACCTGCGCTCGTGGCCCGACGCCGAGAACCTCGGCGCCCCTCCCCGGGACGAGGAGCCCGCCGCCTCCGGTGACCTCCTCGCGGACGGGCCCGACCGCGAGGAGGAGGACCGCCGGACCGAGGCCGACCTGGAAGGCCACTACGAGCCTCCGCCGCCACCCCCTCTGCTCCAGGGCGACAGGACGGGCATCGCCGCCTGGTTCGGCTTCCTGGGCAGTCCCGCGCTGGTCTTCGGCATCACCTTCCTGGGGCTTCCCCGCCCCAACTGGCTCGTGTTCCTGGCGGTGCTGGTCTGCCTGGCCTGCTTCGTGGTGCTCATCCTGCGCATGAACGACCGCCGTCCCCCCGGTGACGGCGGTCCCGACGACGGGGCGGTGGTCTGAGCCCTGGGTTTCGACGTCCCCCTCTGGCGCTCCTTCACCCTCTTCCGCGCCGTCTCCCTCGTCTACGCGCTCTTCCTGCTGGTCCGCAACCACGAACACCTGCTCCGTCCCTGGCTGGCCTGGGGCGTCCTGGTCCTCATGGCCGCATGGACCGTGGTGACCGCGCTGGCCTACGCCGCGCCGGAGCGGCGGACCTGGCGGCTGCTCACCGTCGACCTGGCGGTGACCTTTGGCTGCCTGTTCGCGACCGCCGCCGCGGCCACGCCGTTCTACCTCACCCAGGCACCGCCCCTGAGCGGCTACTGGTTCGCGGGTGCCGCGCTGGCCGCCAGCGTGATCTGGGGACGCCGCGGCGCCGTCGCGGTCGCCCTGCTCTACGGCTCGGCCGACCTCCTCCTGCGCGCCCTCATGGGTGCGGCCGTCACCCCGGCGACCGCACGGGGTGTGGTCCTGCTGCTCCTCACGGGCCTGGCCGTCGGCCACATGGCCCGGATCTCGGGACAGGCCGAGGAGCGCTTCGCGCAGGCGGTGGCCCTGGAGGCCCGGCTGCGCGAGCGCGAGCAGCTGGCCCGCTCGATCCACGACTCGGTCCTGCAGGTGCTGTCCCTGGTCAGCCGGCGCGGTGCCGAGGTCGGGGGAGAGGCCGCCGAACTGGGGCGGATGGCCGGTGAGCAGGAGGTGCGCCTGCGGGCCCTGCTCACCGACGGCACGTCCGATCCCGCCCAGGCGGACGAGGCCGGCCCCGCGCCCGCCCCCGACCGGACGGACCTGCGTGACCTGCTCCGGCCTCTGGAGTCGGTGCGGGTGGCCGTGTCCGCGCCGGCCACCCCCGTCACGCTGCCCGGGCCCACCGCGCGGGAACTGGCGGCCGCCGTCTCCGCCGCCCTGGACAACGTCGCCAGGCACTGCCCCGAGGGCACGCGCGCCTGGATCCTGGTGGAGGACGAGGGGGACGCGGTGGCGGTGTCCGTACGCGACGAGGGCCCCGGGATCCCCGAGGGGCGCCTGGAGCAGGCCCGCCGCGAGGGACGTCTGGGCGTGGCGCAGTCCGTGCAGGGGCGCCTGCGCGACCTCGGCGGCACGGCCGAGATCCTCTCGCTCCCCGGGCAGGGAACCGAGGTGGAGCTGCGCATCCCCCGCCCTTGAGGGCGGCCGGTCCCGGAGACCGGTCACAGGGGCGGGCCGTGGCCCGGTTCCTCCTGGTGGAAGAAGCGCTGCTCCTGCCAGACCTCGCCGCGGTTGTGGTATCCGCGCTCCTCCCAGAAGCCCCGGCGGTCGGCCGTCATGTACTCCAGGGCGCGCAGCCACTTGACGTTCTTCCACCCGTACAGGTGCGGCACCACCAGGCGCAGCGGATATCCGCGCTCCTTCGCCAGCGGCGCACCACCGGAGTGGGTGGCTAGCAGCACCCCCTCGGCCAAGAAGTCCTCCAGGCGCAGGTTCGCACTGTAGCCGTACTCGGCCCAGGCCATCACATGCGTCACCTCGGGCGCGGGCGGCGCGGCCGCGGCCAGGTCGGCGGAGCGTACACCCTCCCACGACATCCCGGGGACGCTGAAGCGCGCCACGCAGTGGAAGTCGCTCACCGAGCGGCTCCGGGGCAGGTGCGCGAACTCCTCCCACGTCCACCGGTACACCCCCAGGGAGGAGGTCGCCCCCATGACGCGGAAGTCCCACCTGTCCGCGCGGAAGCGCGGAACCGGCCCGTAGTGGATCGGCTTGTGGTGCAGGCGCACCCGCTGCCCCGGCGGCACGGCCGTCCCCTCCGAACGGCTGCCGCTCCCCGTCCCCTCGGACACACCTTCCCCCGTCCGTATCACCGCGGTTCCAGATCTCCCGGGGCACCCCTGGGCGCCCCCGCCGCGCGGAGCAGAGGCGGCACCCGCCATCCTGCCAGGTGCCCGGAAGAGCGGGGTCGGTCGACCCGGGTGTGTGGACAACCGCCGGCCGTGCGCTATAGTTCCTGCCATGCAGCGGAACTTCTGGCGTTTTTATGGCTACCGGCCCGACACCCCGGTCGCCTGTAGAGCGCTGCGCTGACACAGACGACTTGAGCCCCGGGCCGGACGACCCGGGGCTTTTTGCTGTCCCGGGAGCCGGCGGTCCGACACGCACCGCGGGGCTCAGCTCCAGACCCAACACACAGGCAGGGACACGCACATGGTCATCGTGATGGCACCGGACGCCACTTCCGACAACATCAGCGACCTGGTCGAGCTGATCGGCTCGGCCGGGGGAGAGGCCTACGTCACCCGCGGCGTGAGCCGCACGATCATCGGCCTCGTCGGGGACGTCGAACGGTTCCAGGACCTGGGCCTGGCCGCCAAACCCGGCGTCAGCGACGTCCTGCGCATCTCGGCCCCCTACAAGCTGGTCAGCCGGGAGAACCACGACAGCCGCAGCGTCGTCAGCGTCCGCGGCGTGCCGATCGGCGGCGACAACGTCACCCTCATCGCCGGCCCGTGCGCCGTCGAGACCCCCGAGCAGACCCTGGAGGCGGCGCGGATGGCACAGGAGGCCGGCGCGTCCCTGCTGCGCGGCGGCGCCTACAAGCCCCGCACCTCCCCCTACGCCTTCCAGGGACTGGGCGAGGAGGGCCTGAGGATCCTCGCGGACGTGCGCGCGGAGACCGGCCTGCCGGTCGTCACCGAGGTCGTGGACGCCGCCGACGTCGAGCTCGTCGCCTCCTACGCCGACATGCTCCAGATCGGCACCCGCAACATGCAGAACTTCGCCCTCCTCCAGGCCGCCGGCGACGCCGGCAAGCCCGTCATGCTCAAGCGCGGCATGAGCGCCACCATCGAGGAGTGGCTGATGGCCGCCGAGTACATCGCCCAGCGCGGCAACCTCGACATCGTCCTGTGCGAGCGCGGGATCCGCACCTTCGAGAAGGCCACCCGCAACACCCTGGACATCAGTGCCGTTCCCGTGGCCCAGAGCCTGTCCCACCTGCCGGTGATCGTCGACCCGTCCCACTCGGGAGGCAAGCGCGACCTGGTACTGCCCCTGACCCGGGCGGCCGTCGCGGTCGGTGCGGACGGAGTCATCGTCGACGTCCACCCCCGTCCCGAGACCGCCCTGTGCGACGGTCCGCAGGCCCTGGTGCAGGAGGATCTGGCCGGGCTGCGCGACGCGATCGGGACCCTGGCCGCCCTGACCGGCCGCGCCCTCACCCCCGCCCCGGGCCTCGAACTCGCCGGGATCTAGGCGTACTGACCGCGCGGGCCGGTGGCGCCCACCCCGCCCGACACGGACGAGGAGGGCCTCCGGCGCCGGTAGGGACCGCGGTGTCCTCCCGGAGCCAGGAGGCCCTCTTCGCCTTCCACGGCTCGTGCTCCGGCGGAGCGCCTGCCCCCGGACCGGGGTCCCGGGGCAGGCCCCGCTCAGGCGCGGACGGCGGCGGGCCGGGTCTCCAGTCGGGCCGGGGCCGCCTCGCCCAGGAAGCTGGGCCTGTGCATCTGCGCCGTGGTCACCAGGTGCTCGGCGAGTTCCTCGGCGTCCAGGCGCTTCTCGATCTGGCGCAGGTCGGGGATCTTGGCCGCGGTCTCCACCTGGCGCGGGGTCAGCATGGTGCAGCAGTCCTCGTCGGGCAGCTCCGAGATGGCCAGCGTCCCGATCCTGCGGGCCTGGTCCATGATCTCGGTCTTGTCCATACCGATGAGCGGGCGCAGGATCGGCAGGTCGACCGCGTCGTCCAGCGCCGTCAGGTTGGCCATGGTCTGACTGGAGACCTGGCCGAGCGCGTCACCGGTGACCAGGCACTCCGCCCCCAGGTCGTCGGCCAGGGCCTCGGCGGTCTTGAGCATCAGGCGTCGCTGGGCGACGATCTGCAGCCGTTCCACACCCGAGCTCTTGAGCTGCTGCTGGGCCTTGCCGAAGGGGATCACGAACAGGCGGGAGCCCACCTGGTAGCGGTCGAGCTGGCGGACCAGGCTGTAGGCCTTGTAGATGGACTCGGGTCCGGTGAAGGGCATGCCCGAGAAGTGCAGGAAGTCCACCTTGAGCCCGCGCCGGATCATCCGGTGCGCGGCCACGGGGGAGTCGATGCCGCCCGACATCAGGACCAGGCCGCGTCCGCTCATCCCGGCGGGCAGGCCGCCCTGGCCCGGGGTGCCGTCGGTGAACACGAACGCCTCGTCCTTGTCCACCTCGACGAACAGGGTGTTGTCGGGCCGCTTGAGGTTCACCTTGTAGCCGTGCGCCTCGATGATCTTGTGGCCCAGGTGTCCGGCCAGCTCGGAGGAGGTCATCCCGAAGCGCTTGTCGCGGCGGCGGGCGCGCACGGCGAAGGTGCCCGTGCGTCCGGCCATGGAGCGCACGGCGACGTCGGTGACGGCGTCCAGGTCCTTGGCGACGCGGCGCACCAGGTGCACCCACACGATCCCCATGACATGGGCCATGCGGTCGGCGATCTCGGCGACCTCGATGTCGGAGGCGCCGGGCTTGCGCACGATGATGACGCCGGCTCCGCGCTGGGAGAGGCGGATCTCACCCAGGTCGCGCACGCTGTTGCGGATGTTGTTGTGCAGGCGGCGCTCGAACAGCTTGCGGTTGGAGCCCTTGAGAACGATCTCGCCGAGCTTCATGAGCACGCAGAGCTCGCCCAGCCCTGCGTCGGCCCCGGCCTCGGTCACTGGGAGCGGCGCGGACTCAAGCGACGCGGTCATGGGTGCTACCTCCGGTTGGATGTCTTGGTGTCCCGGCTGCTGTGTGGGAGGCGACGGCGGTCCGAACCGGGAACGACCACTGACGTCCTTTCAGTATCGGACATTCTCCCCACCGCTTCATCCGCTTTCCGAGAGGGGGCCGGACACACCGCGGGCCCCCTCCGAGGGAGCTGGGAGGGGGCCCGCGGACGGGCGGCCGTGGCCCGACGCCCGTCCGGCCGACGCGTGTTCCGCCGCGTCAGCCGAAGAAGACCTCGGCCTCGGTGTAGCGCTCGGCCGGGACGGTCTTGAGGGTGTCGGTGGCCTCGGCCAGGTCCACGCGCACGATGTCGGTGCCCCGCAGGCCGACCATCTTGCCGAAGGACTTGTCGTGCACGGCCTCGATGGCGTTGACGCCCAGGCGGGTGGCGAGCACGCGGTCGAACGCGCTCGGGGTGCCGCCGCGCTGCACGTGGCCCAGGACGACCGAGCGGGCCTCCTTGCCGGTGCGCTGCTCGATCTCCTCGGCCAGGCGCTGACCGATGCCGCCCAGGCGCACGTGGCCGAAGGAGTCCTTCTCGCCGGTGGCCAGCTCCATCTGCCCCTCCTTGGGGTGGGCCCCCTCGGCGACCACGATGATGGGCGCGTACTGGGTCCGGAAGCGGCTCTCGACGTGCTTGACGACCTCGTCGATGTCGAAGGGGCGCTCGGGGATGAGGATGACGTTGGCCCCGGCGGCCATACCCGAGTGGAGCGCGATCCACCCGGCGTGGCGGCCCATGACCTCGACCACGAGCGCGCGGTGGTGCGACTCCGCGGTGGTGTGGAGGCGGTCGATGGCCTCCGTGGCGATGTTGACGGCCGTGTCGAAACCGAAGGTGTAGTCGGTCGCGTTGAGGTCGTTGTCGATGGTCTTGGGCACCCCGACGACGTTGACGCCGCGGTCGTGCAGCTGGCGGGCCACGCCGAGCGTGTCCTCGCCGCCGATGGCCACCAGCGCGTCCACGCCGAGCCCGGCCATGTTGTCCTTGACCCGCTCGACACCGCCCTCGATCTTCATGAGGTTGGTCCGGGAGGAACCCAGGATGGTGCCGCCGCGCGGGAGGATGCCGCGTACGGCCTCCACGTCCAGGGGCATGGTGTCACCCTCGAGCGGACCGCGCCAGCCGTCCCGGAAGCCCACGAACTCGTAACCGTAGTCCTTGATCCCCTTGCGGACCACAGCGCGGATGACAGCGTTCAGACCAGGGCAGTCCCCGCCACCGGTCAGCACCCCGACACGCATACGACTTCTCCTCGACGTTGTGTGGCTTGTGACGCATGGCGCCATATGGTCTAGACCATAATGGTCCCGGCGAGCTCAGGCCAACCCCGAGGGGCGAACAGCGTGCGAATTCACTCCGGGGACGGACGGGCGTCACCGGCCGCGGAGGATCAGCCGAGTCCCTGGTCGATGGCGTAGCGGACCAGTTGCGCCCTGTTGTGCAGATGCAGCTTGGTGAGCGTGTTCTGCACGTGGTTCTGCACGGTGCGGTGGGAGATCGACAGGCGCTGCGCGATCTGCTTGTAGGCCAGGCCCTTGGCGACCAGGCGCAGCACCTCGGTCTCGCGGGGGGTGAGCGCGGGGGCGGCCGCCTCGGGGCGCCGCTCGTCCGACGACAGCCTGCGGTACTCGCCCAGCACCAGGCCCGCCAGCCCCGGTGTGTACACGGCCTCGCCGCGGTCGACCCGCCGCACGGCGTCCAGGAGCTCCTCCCGGCCCGCCGACTTGACGAGGTAGCCCGTCGCCCCGGCCTTCACCGCCGCGAGGACGTCGTCGCCGGCACCGCTGGCCGAGAGCACCAGGACGCGCGGGGGTTCGGGCAGTGCGACCAGGGCCGCGGTGAGCTCCACCCCTGACATGTCCGGCAGGTGCAGGTCGACGACGGCCAGGGTGGGGCGGGCGGCCGGGGCGATGCGCAGCGCCTTGGCGCCGTCCCCGGCCGTTCCCGCGACGGTGATCCCGGCCTCGTCCAGATCGCGCGCGACCGCGTCGCGCCACATCGGGTGGTCGTCCACCACCAGGACCCGGATCCGCTCGCTCTCCATGCGAGAGACCTTATCCCGCCCCGGGCGGGAGGGCACCGGTCAGTCGTCGTCCTCGTCCTCGCCGAGGTCGAAGGGCGTCGCGGTGATCGTGATCTCCGTGCCCTCGGGGGCCTCGCCCTCGTGGGACTGGGCGGACACGGTCCGGCCGCCGAGGATGCGCTCCACCTTGACCTTGAAGCCGGCCTCCTCCAGTTCCTCCTTGGCGTCCTTGACCGACATGCCGACCACGTCGGGGATCTCGACGGGGGGCGGACCCGTGGAGACCGTGAGCTGGACCGTGTCGCCGGCGCCGACGATGGAGCCGGAGTCGGGGGACTGGCTGATCACCAGGCCTTCCTTGACGTCCTCGCTCGCCTCCTCGGCGATCTGGACGTCCAGCCCCAGCGAGGTCAGGGCGCTCTCGGCCTGCGCCAGTTCCTGGCCGCCGACCGCGGGCACCTCGATGCCCCGGCTGACGGTGACGGTCACCGTCTCCTCGCGGTCGGCCTGCTCGCCCGCGGCCGGTGTGGTGGACACCACCTCGCCCGGGGCCACGCCCTCGGCGTCGACCTCCTCCCGGACGATGGAGTCCTTCTCGAAGCCGAGATCCTCCAGGGCCTCGACGGCATCGGAGTCGTCCTGCTTCACCAGATCGGGCATCTCCACGTACTGGGGCCCCTTGGAGAGGTGCACGGTGACCTCGGTGCCGGGGGAGAGGCGCTCCCCGGCCTCGGGATCGGTGGAGGCGACCGCGCCCACCTCGACGTCGTCGCTGTAGACGGTCTCCTCGGACAGGTCGTAGATCAGACCCTCGGTGCGGATGGCCTCACGCGCGGCCTCGGGGGAGGACCCCACCACGTCGGGCACCTCCTCGAAGCGGCCGACCAGGACCCACCAGCCGCCGGCGAGCAGCACGAGGGCGAGCAGCGCGGCGCCGACACCGATGAGCAGGCCCCGGCGGGGCGGATCCCCGCCACCGTCGCCGTACTCGTCGTAGCCCTCGTCGAACCCGCCCATGTCGACGACCATGGTGGCGTTCTCGGTGCCCGGTCCGGCGCCGCCCGCGATGAGCTGAGGGGCGGTGACGGAGGCCGTGGCCGCCTCACCGGGGTTGACCGGAGGCAGCGGGGCACCGCCTTTGCGCTGGTCGGCGGGCAGACCGTGCAGCACCTCCAGAACCCTGGCCAGGTACTGGCCCGCGTTTCCGGGGCGGTAGCGGGGGTCGCGCTCGGTGGCCTTGGTGACCAGGGCGTCGACCTCGGGCGCCAGCCCCGGCAGGAAGTGGGAAGGACGCGGAACGTCCTCGTTGACGTGCTGGTAGGCGATCGCGATGGGGGTCTCACCGGTGTGCGGCTGGCTGCCGGTGAGCAGCTCGTAGAGCATGATGCCCGCCGCGTAGACGTCGGTACGCGCGTCGGCGGTGCCCCGCTCGATCTGCTCGGGTGCCAGATAGGCGGCGGTGCCCATGAGAGTGCCGGTGCGGGTGAGTCCCTGGGTGGACTGCTCCACCGCGCGGGCCAGACCGAAGTCGGCGACCTTGATCCGGCCGTCCTCGGTGATGAGGACGTTCTCGGGCTTGATGTCGCGGTGCACCATGCCCGCCTGGTGGGCGGCGCCCAGGGCGGCCAGCACCGGCGCCATCACGTTCAGGGCGTCGTAGGCAGACAGGCGCCCGCGTTCCTTGAGCAGTGCCCGCAGCGTGCGGCCGGGAACGTACTCCATGGCGAGGAAGACGTGGCCCCGGTCCTCCCCCTGGTCGAAGACCTGGACGACATTGGGGTGGGAGAGCTTCGCCACGGAGTGCGCCTCGTTGATGAAGCGCTGCACGAAGGTGGGGTCCTGGGCGAGGGAGGGGTGCATCACCTTCAGCGCGAGCCGTCGGTCCAGCCTCAGGTCGTGGGCGACGTAGACGGTCGCCATCCCGCCACCGGCGATTCTGGACTCCACGAAGTAGCGCTGGTCCAGCGTCTCGCCTACGAGCGGGTCGGAAGTCGTCATGTCCACGGCGGAGTAGTGTCCTTGCTGCGGGGAGCGCGGGCTGTCGCGGCGGTGGCGCGTACCCGGCACCAGGTGTCGAACCGACACGATAGCGGAAGCCCGCGCAGGATCTGCCCCGCGGTCGGCGGCGCGCCCCTCCACGGGCCGGGCGGACGCGCGCTGTTGGTTCTCTGTGCTCGCGGCGTCCTCCTGGGGACGACACGTCCACTCCAAGGTAGGGGACGGCGCCAAACCCGTGTCCGCGCCGCCTTCCGGCGGGCGGCGCGGGGACGCGGGTCAGTCGGGGTCGGGGGAGGAGGCGCGGGCGTGGCGGCGTACCGGGATGCGGCCCGCCAGGCGGGCGTTCCGGCCCGCGCGCACGGCGTCGCGCATGGCCGACGCCATGCGCACCGGCTCCTGGGCGCGTGTGACGGCCGTGGCGAGCAGGACGGCGTCGCAGCCGAGCTCCATGGCCAGCGCGGCGTCGCTGGCCGTGCCGATCCCCGCGTCGACGATCACCGGGACGCCCGCCTGCTCCACGATCAGCTCCAGGTTGTGCGGGTTGCGGATACCCAGCCCGGAGCCGATCGGCGCGGCCAGCGGCATCACCGCCGCGCAGCCCAGCTGCTCCAGGCGGCGGGCCAGCACCGGGTCGTCGTTGGTGTAGGGCAGCACGGTGAACCCCTCGTCCACCAGCTGCTCCGCAGCCTCCAGCAGCTCCACCGGGTCGGGCAGCAGCGTGTGCTCGTCGGCCACGACCTCCAGCTTCACCCAGTCGGTCTCCAGCGCCTCCCGGCCCAGCCGAGCGGTGCGCACGGCATCGGCGGCGGTGAAGCACCCCGCGGTGTTCGGCAGGGGCCGGATCCCGTTGCGTTCCAACACGTCCCATACCGACCCCCGGGTCCCCGGGGAGATCCGGCGCAGG
The DNA here is from genome assembly GCF_014203695.1 of Nocardiopsis algeriensis. GTDB lineage: Bacteria > Actinomycetota > Actinomycetes > Streptosporangiales > Streptosporangiaceae > Nocardiopsis > Nocardiopsis algeriensis. Next base: position 412,008 of record NZ_JACHJO010000003.1, read on the forward strand.
GCCACGGTGGTCAGCTCCGTGCCGGAGGCGACCAGTGCTTCCTCGAGCACGTCCAGTGAGGGGGCGCCCCCGGTGCCGGTGATGAGCCGCGAACCGAAGGAGACCCCCGCGACGACGAGCGGGTCGTCGGTGTGCCGTGTCACGCTCATCCCCCCTGCACCGCGGTGATGACCTCCACGCGGTCGCCCGCCTCCAGGACGGTGCCGGCCCACGCGGCCCGGCGCACCACCTCGTCGTTGACGGCGACGGCGATCCCCCCGGGGACCGGGCCGCCTTCCGAGGCGGTCAGGTCGCGCACCACGGCCTCCACCGTGGTGCCGTCCGCGGTCTCACGGCGGTCGCCGTTGACGGTCAGTTCCACTGATGCTCCCAGTTCGTCGTGTGCCCGGACACCTCCGGGCGGTCGGCGGCGAACCGCCGCGCGTACTCCGGCAGGGCCTCCCCGGTGAGGACCTGCGCCATGGCCTCGCCGGTGACGGGGGCCAGCAGCACCCCGTGCCGGAAGTGGCCCCCGGCCAGGTGCAGTCCACCGACCCCGGTGGGCCCCAGCAGGGGTGCGTTGTCGGGAGAGCCCGGACGCAGTCCCACACAGGTCTCGGTGACCTCCAGCTCGTCCACCCCCGGCACGAGCTCCCGCGCGTCCCTGAGCACCTGCCACAGGCCGCCGACGGTGAGGGAGGTGTCGTGGCCCCGCTCCTCCTGTGTGGCGCCGACGACCACCTCGCCGTCGGCTCGCGGCACCAGATAGACGGGAGAGCCCCGGACCAGGCCGCGGACCGTCCGGTGCACCAGCGGTGGCTCGCCGGCGGGCACCCGGGTGCGCAGCAGCTGGCCCTTGACGGGGCGCAGCGGCGGAACCACCGGCCGGGGAACCTTCACGCGGTCGCTCCGGCAGCCGGCGGCCAGCACCACCTGGCCGGCGGGCAGGACGCGCCCGTCGGAGAGGACCGCACCCAGGCGTGCGCCACCGGGGCCGCCCGCCGTGATCTCCACGACACGCTCCCGGACCTCGGCCACCCCCGCGCGGGTCCCGGCCGCGGCGAGGGCGCGCAGCAGCAGCCGGGGATCCACCGAGTGGTCCTCCGGGGCGAGCACGCCGCCGCGCACCGACGGGGCGAGCATCGGCTCCAGACGGCGGCACTCGCGGCCGGTCAGCCGCTCGGCGCGCACGCCGAGACGCCCCTGGAGGCCGTGCAGTTCGGTGAGGACGGCCAGGTCGTCGCGGTCGAAGGCGACCAGGAGCGTGCCGGTGGTGCGGTATCCCACCCGGATGCCGGAGGCCTCCTCCAGCTCGGCGACGAAGTCGGCGTACATGCCCGCCGACCGGATCCCGAGCTCCATGAGGGGCTCCTCGCCGAACACCGCCTCGGTGGCCGGGGTGAGCATGCCGGCGGCGACGGCGGAGGCGGAGCGGGAGGCGGACGGGGCGGTCACGGGGTCGGGCTCGACCAGGGTGACCCGCAGGCCCCTCTGCGCGGCCCTCCAGGCGGTCACCCGCCCGGCGAGCCCGCCGCCGACCACGACGGTCGCGTGTTCCTCGGCGGGCGGACGGATCCTTCCGGACCGGAGGTCCTCCTGCGTACGCACGGTGCGGTCTCCCCTCCCTTCGCCGGCATGACCCGGATCAGGTTCGTGCGGTCGGAGGCGGACAGCCTCCCTCTCAGCCGGGTCCCCCCGGCTCCCGCGGGACGTGAATGCTCGGGCCCATCCTACGCATCCCCGCCGCGGGAATCAGTGGCGGGGATCTCCTTCGGTCCGGGCCCGCCGGGACGCCCCTGTTCCCCCGGTGTGGCAGATTGGTGGGGTGACACCGAGCGATCTCGACATCGAAGCACTGGTCGGCGAGTGGCTGACCCTCAAGGAGGCGGCCGCGCCTCTGGGCGTGAGCCCGAACGCCGTCAAGACACTCATCCGGGAAGGGCGACTGGCGGGCGTGGTCCGGGGCGGAGAGCTGTGCATCCCCGCGGCCTTCGTCGACGGCGACAACTTCGTCAAGGGCCTCCAGGGCACACTCGTCCTGCTCGGCGACGCGGGCTTCTCCTCCGAGGAGGCCCTGCGGTGGCTGTTCACCCCCGACGCGTCCCTGCCGGGCACACCCATGGAGGCCCTGCGCGGCAACCGGGGCACCGAGGTGCGCCGCCGCGCCCAGGGCCTCGCCTTCTGACGGGGCCGCCTCCTGTGCGGGGCGCGCCGTCCCGCTCCTTTGGGCGGGCCCGCCCGAGGGCCTAGGGTGGTCGGCGTGAGGACCAGCCACGGAACCAGCCTGCGCAAGCGCCTGGACGCATCCCTTCTGTACCTGTGCACCGACGCCCGGAAGGAGCGCGGCGACCTCGCCGAGTTCGCCGATGCCGCTCTCGCCGGGGGAGTGGACATCATCCAGCTCCGGGACAAGGGCCTGGAGGCCCGCGAGGAGATCGCCGCCCTGGAGGTGCTGCGGGAGGCCTGCGAGCGCCACGGCGCCCTGCTCGCCGTCAACGACCGCGCCGACATCGCCCGCGCCGTGCGCGCCGACGTGCTGCACCTGGGTCAGCGCGACCTGCCGGTGCCCATGGCCCGCGACATCGTCGGGGCCGATCCGGTCATCGGCCGCTCCAACAACGACCCCGAGGCGGCGGCCGCCTCCGCGGAGGAGGTCGGCAGCGACTACTTCTGCGTGGGCCCGGTCTGGGAGACACCGACCAAGCCCGGCCGCCGGGCCGCCGGAACGGGGCTGGTCGAGTACGCCGCGGCGCTGCGCACCGACCGCCCCTGGTTCGCCATCGGAGGCATCGACGAGGGCAACGTCGACCAGGTCCTGGACGCGGGGGCCCGCCGCATCGTGGTGGTGCGCGCCGTCACCGAGGCCGAGGACCCGAGGTCCGCGGCCGCCGCGCTGCGCGCCCGGGTGGAGGCGCGCAGCGCGCACTGACCCCGGCGTCAGCAGAACACGTGCGACATGGCACTGGGGTGGCGGCGGAGGAAGCCCTCGATGGACTGGGCGGGGTGGCCGGTCAGCTTCTGGACCGTGGAGGCGACCACGTCCAGCTCGTTCGCCGCGATCGCGGTGTAGGAGGACACCCGGCCCTCCGCCTCCCACAGGGGCATCCCCTCGGCCAGACGGGCCTCCATCGCCTCCTGCGGGGTCTCGGGCACGTAGCGGATGCTGCGGCCCGTCAGGGCACCCAGCTTCTCGGCGGTCTCGGCCATGGAGAGCGCCTCGGGGCCGGTGACGTCGTGGGTTGCGTCCTCCGACACGGCAGCGGCCACCGGGTCGGCCAGCACCGCGGCGGCCACGTCGGCGATGTCGTCGCGTGAGACCCACGCCACCCTGCCCTCGCCCGCGGGGCCGCGCACCTCGCCCCGGTCACTGACCCACGCGGGCAGGAGGTCCAGGTAGAGGCTGGAGCGCAGGAACGTGTAGGTCAGGCCCGTCGACCGGATGTGGGCCTCGGTGAAGAAGTGCGTCCGCGCGAAGGTGAAGGTGGAGGCGGGGCCCGCCCCCAGGAAGGACAGGTAGACGATCCGCGACACGCCTGCCTTGAGAGCGCCGTCCACCGCGCTCAGGTGCACGTCGATCCGGTTCTCGGACTCGGTGGCGGGGACGAGGAAGAGCGTGTCCACGCCCCGGCAGGCCCGCTCGAAGTCGGACGTGTCCTCGTAGGTCGCCATCGCCGCCGTGCTGCCCGGGTACTCGGGCGCACGGTTGATGTCCCGCACGATGAGCCGTTGCGCCACCCCCAGACGTGCGAGTCGGGCGGCGACCCGCCCGCCCACCGCTCCGGTTGCCCCGGTCACCCCTATGGTGTGGTTTGTCATGTGATCGTCGCCCATGACTCCCCATCCTGAAGGACGAGGGCGTGCCGGAGGCTGAGCGGCACGCCCCGACTTTCGCCTCGTCAGGGAGAGGGGCGCCCCGGGTCCTCCCGCAGGTGTTCCGCACCGGCGGCGGGAGCGGTCGCACGTCCCGGCGAACCGCGCCGGTAGGCCAGACGGCGCAGCAGCGTCTCGGCCGGTCCCCGCACGCCCGCACGCTCCATGGCGTAGGCCGCGGCGACCGTCACCAGCCACACGGCGACCGCGTACAGGAACATGGTCCACGCGGTCAGCTGCCCGCCCAGGCCCAGTCCCCACGCGGCCAGCACCGGTGCGCACAGAACAGACTGGGCGAGGTAGGAGCTCAGGGACCGCTTGCCCGTGGCGACGATCGCGGTCACGACCGGGCCGTGCGCGCGCCCGCGCGCATCCAGGCGGCGGGCGACCAGGGTGATCAGGGCGATGTAGCCCAGGCCTCCGGCCAGACCGGTCAGCATGTGCCACATGAGCAGCATCTCCACCTGTCCGGGGGCCAGGTCCCACACGCCGATCTGCGCCAGCGCGGCCGGAAGGCCACCCAGCCAGCCCGTGGCGATGCCGAGGAAGGCGGTCAGGCGCAGAAGGGACAGGTGCTCGCCCGGTTCCTCCAGGACACGCCGGCGCGCGGCCCAGAACCCGAACAGGACCGCCGCGGGGACGGCGAGGCCGAGCGCCTGGCCGAGGGAGAGGAACGGCCAGGCCGAGATGCGTCCCAGCGCCGCCCCCAGGACCGAGGGATCGGAGATGTTGGCCGCGGTCGAGGTGATGCTGCCTCCGACGGAGCTCTGGGCTCCCAGGTCGCCGCCGGCCAGGGTGAAGGCCAGCCCGGCCAGGCCGAACGCCGTCAGCAGGGCCATCAGGCCGACGATCACCCATGCCCACACCATCTGGGTGGCGGGCCTGCGGCGCAGGAACAACCACCCCAGGAGGAGCCCGGCCACACCGTAGGCCCCCAGGATGTCGCCCATCCACAGGAGCAGGGCGTGGAGGAAGCCGAACACGATCAGCCACAGGTTGCGGCGGCGCAGCAGTGCGTTCACGTCCCGCACGTCGGCACCCGCGGCCTCCTGGCGCGTGGCCAACTGCACCATGCCGTACCCGAACAGGAACGCGAACATCGGGTAGCTGCGCATGTCCACCGCCATCACGGTGAAGAACTGCGCCGCCCGGTCGAGGACCCCCTCCGGAGCAGGGTGTACGTTCATGAGCCCCGGGTCGCCGGCCCACAGGTACCACACGGAGTTGGCGATCGCGATGAACAGGAGCATGAAGCCGCGCGCCAGGTCGGGAGCCAGGGCCCGCTCGCCGGTGTGCACCGGTCCCCGGTGCGGGGTTCGCCATGTCATGGGAGGGTCCCTCCGGTCCGGTCGGCCTCGTGCTGCCAACGTAACCGGAGAGGGGCGTCCGCACATCCGGGAATCCCTTACGGGAATCCCCGGACATTTCCATGAGGGCCTTGCGGGCAGGCCCCGGCCAGCCTCAGTGCGCGCGGCGGGTGGCCGCGGCCACGAGCTCGCGCAGCGGCTCCCGGGCGCTCTCGTCCAGGGCCGGCGACTCCAGCGCCGCGAGGGCCTCGTCCGAGTACCGGGTGACGAGCTCCTCGCAGGCGTCCAGGGCCCCGGAGGACTCGATGAGGGCGCACATCCACTCCACCGCTTCCATCGACAGGTCCGGCGCCCCCAGCAGGGAGCGGAAGCGGTCGGCGTCGGCGCGGCCGGAACGGGCCAGGGTCTCGGCCACCACCAGGGTCCGCTTGCCCTCGCGGAGGTCGTCGCCCGCGGGTTTGCCGGTCGTGGACGGGTCGCCGAACACCCCGAGCACGTCGTCGCGCAACTGGAAGGCCACGCCCAGGGGGATCCCGTAGGCGGTGTACACCGGGGCCAGCTCCTCGTGGCGTCCCGCCAGGGCGGCGCCCAGGTGCAGCGGCCGCTCGATCGTGTACTTGGCGGACTTGTAGCGCATCACCCGCAGCGCGGCCTCGCGTGACTCGGTGCCCCGCACCTGCTCCAACGTGTCCAGGTACTGCCCTGCCATCACCTCGGTGCGCATCGCGTCGAAGGGGCTCCGGCCCCGCTGGAGGGACTCCAGCGGGAAACCGCTCGCCTGGTACATCTCGTCGGACCAGGCCAGGCACAGGTCGCCGATGAGCACGGCCGCGCCCTGCCCGAAGCCCTCGCTGTCGCCGTTCCAGCCGTGGTCCGCGTGCAGCTTGGCCAGCCTCTTGTGGGTGGCGGGCAGCCCGCGGCGGGTGTCGCTGTTGTCGATCACGTCGTCGTGGACGAGGGCGCACGCCTGCAGGAACTCCAGGGCCGCGGCGGCCCGGAACACGCGCGGATCGCCGGCCGCGCCGCCGGCCCCCCTCCAGCCCCAGTAGCAGAACGTCGGGCGCAGGCGCTTGCCTCCTGCGAGCATCGCCTCCAGCGCGTCCATGGCCGGGGCCAGTTCCGCGCCGATCTCCAGGAGCTGGGCGCGATGGGCGGTGCAGAAGGCCTCCAACTCGGCGTCCACGGCGGAGCGCACGGACGCAACGGGCGAGGCAGAGGAAGAACTGGCGGACATACCTGCACACTAGGGCATGTTTCGCAGGTGCTCGGCCTGCGGCGCGGCCCCTCGGCGCGACCTTGTCCTGGGATCTCACATACCGGGACGCCGTTCCCGCACGGTGAGGAGGACTCGCCTAAGGTTGTGGGCATGCTCGCAGCACCGACACGCCCCACAGCAGCCCGCAGTCCCTCCGCCCGGCCGCGGCACATCCGCGACCTCCTCCGCACGGGCGAGCCGATGTTCTCCTTCGAGTTCTTTCCGCCCCGCAGCCCGGAGGCCAACCAGCGCCTCTGGCGGGCGATCCGTGAGATCGAGGCCCTGGGCCCCTCCTTCGTCTCCGTCACCTACGGCGCCGGCGGAAGCACCCGGGGCATGACGGTGGAGACCACCGAGCGCATCGCGACCGACACCACTCTGCTGCCCGTCGCCCACATGACCCTCGTCGAGCACTCCGTGGCCGAGCTGCGCCACCTCATCGGCCGCCTCGCCGACGCGGGGGTCTCCAACATGCTCGCGGTGCGCGGCGACCCTCCCGGTGACCCGACCGGGGAGTGGATCCCCCACCCGCAGGGGCTGACCTACGCGGAGGAGCTCGTCCGGCTCCTCAAGGACAGCGGCGACTTCTGCGTGGGGGTGGCGGCCTTCCCCTACAAGCACCCCCGTTCGGAGGACGTCGCGACCGACACCGAGCGCTTCGTCCGCAAGTGCGAGGCCGGCGCCGACTACGCCATCACCCAGATGTTCTTCGACCCCGAGGACTACCTGCGCCTGCGCGACCGCGTGGCGGCCCGCGGCTGCGACGTGCCGATCATCCCGGAGGTCTTCCCGGTGGTGCGCACCTCGTTCATCCCCCGGTCGGAGCAGCTCTCGGGAGCACCCTTCCCCGCGGCCCTGGCCGAGCGCTTCGCCTCCTTCGGGGACGACGCCGCGGCGGTTCGGGCCTTCGGTATCGAGTACGCCCAGCGCATGTGCGAGCGGCTCCTGGACGAGGGGGCGCCGGGCATCCACTTCATCACCTCGAACCAGTCCACCGCCACCAGGGAGATCTACCGGGAGGTCGCCGGGCGGCGCCCGTCAGGGGCAGCCGGGCGGCCATGACGGAGAAGGGCTGGTCCGGGCTGCCCGGGAAGGTGAAGTCCTCCAGCACCTCGGTGAACCCGCACGAGCGGTAGAGGTGCCGGGCCGCCGACGGCCCCGAGCGGGTGGACAGCACAGCGGTGCGCTCGGGCCTGCCCTCGCACAGAGCGTGCAGGAGCGAGCGTCCCACGCCCTGTCCCTGCGCGTCGGGACGGACGTGGACCTCGGCGATCTCCAGGGCGTCGGAGAGCCAGTGGCGCGTGTGGCCGTGCCCGGCCGCGGCGCGCAGGCCGATGGCGACGGTGTCGTGCCACCACTGCCCGGGCAGGCCGTGGAAGGCATAGGCGAAGCCGATCGGCGTCCCCTGACGCAGGGCGACGACCGAGCGGAAGCCGGGGTGGTGGGCGTGGCTGTGCATGACGGCGGCCCGCCCCGGCAGCTGCTGGGGCGGAGGCCTCATCGCCGCCTCGTACACCTCCAGGAGGGCGGGGACGGCGTGCGCGAACGCGGCCGGGGCCAGTTCGCGCAACTCGGTGTCGGCTGGCACGGACCCACATTAGGGCGTGTCCGGCGGATGCCGCCCGCAACGAGCGGGATCCGGGTGCGTCGCGCGAGGCCGGGCGAGGAGCCGGAGCGGTTCCCCGCCGCCGGCGGAAGCGAGGCGGGAGGGCGCCGGGGTGCGGAGTGCCCGGCCGCGCCGCTGCCGCGGGAACGCAGCGAGGCCGGCTCCTGGGGAGCCGGCCTCGGGTGCCGGACGGGCCCGGGCGCGTTCCGCGGATGCCCGTTTAGAAGGCGTCCACCGCGCGGCGGGCCTCGGGGTCGAGGACGCCCCAGTTGATGAACTCCTCGGTCAGGTCGCCGGGCGACTTGTCGTAGATGACCGCGAGTGAGCGCAGGTCCTCGTGGCGAATGGAGAGCACACGGCCGTTGTAGTCGCCCCGCTGGCTCTGGATGGTGGCCACGTAGCGGGACAGCGGGCCGGCCTTCTCCTGCGGCAGCTGCTGCATGCGCTCCAGGTCGATGACCAGCTTCGGTGTCGGGCCGAGGGGCGCGGGCGCGGCGCCTCCGGGCAGCAGTTCCGACATGGGCACACCGTAGAAGTCGGCGAGCTCGGCGAGCTTCTGGACGGTGACCGCGCGGTCACCGCGCTCGTAGGAGCCGACCACGACGGCCTTCCAGCGTCCGTGGGACTTCTCTTCCACCCCGTGCAGGGACAGGCCCTGCTGGGTGCGGATGGCGCGCAGCCGCGCACCGAGGGACTTGGCGTATTCGGATGGCATCTTCTTGTCGCTCCCGGCCGTGACAGTGGCTGGCGAGGTGGGGAGACGTCCGCTCGCGCCCGGCAGGCCGCAGGAGCGGACCGGTCGGAGAGGTCACGGGGTGCAACCCCACTCGATAGTGGTTACAGACAGTGACGCTATGGGGGGTGGCCGTTCAGGTCAAGCCGTTGGGGTGAAACGCGACTAATCAGTGGCCAAACCGTGCGTAAGTGAGACTCCTCTCATATCCGTGCCGATCGGTGCGAGTGGGGAAGTCCGCTGTGACGGAAACTGCTTCCCTGCAAGGGGTTTTCGCGTATCCGCCTTCCTGGGGTGTATGCGCACTGTGGCCAGATGGGTGCCGAAGGAGAGCCGAACACTCCCCGTGCACGTGATCAGAGTCACATTCAGGCTTTCGGGGGCCGGGTCCGCTCCGCAGGCCCCCGATCGCCGCTGGTAGCGTGTGCTCGATCGACATCCTTTAACGACCTGTCCAGTGAGGCAGGGAAGGGGTCACCGTTGTGCATGCGCGAAAACCCGCGGGCGGCAGCGAGCCCGCAGACACCTCCCCGGTACCGGGAACCCGTGCCGTCCTCGACGGCAGCGAGATCAACCGGGCCCTGACCCGCATCGCCCACGAGGTGCTCGAACGCACCAAGGGCGGCCGCGACGTCACCCTCCTCGGCATCCCCTCCCGCGGCGTCCCCCTCGCCCGCCGCCTGGCCGAGCGGATCGAACTCGTCGAGAACCTCACCGTCCCGCACGGCTCCCTCGACGTCACCATGTACCGCGACGACCTGCGCTCGGCGCCCGTGCGCACCCTCAAGCGGACCGAGATCCCCGCGGGCGGCCTCGACGACCGCGTCGTCGTCCTGGTCGACGACGTCCTCTTCTCCGGACGCACCGTCCGGGCGGCACTGGACGCCCTCAACGACCTGGGCCGCCCCCGCGCCGTGCAGCTCGCCGTCCTCGTCGACCGGGGCCACCGGGAGCTGCCCATCCGCGCCGACTACGTGGGCAAGAACCTGCCCACCTCCCTGCGCGAGAGCGTCACCGTCCGGCTCGACGAGACCGACGGCGACGACGCGGTACTGCTCGGACCCGCCAGGCCGAGGCCCGGCACCACCGAGGGGAAGGACGTCTGATGCGCCACCTGCTCTCCGCCGGCGACCTCAGCAGGGACGAGGCCGTCCTCGTCCTGGACACCGCCGCCGAACTCGCCCTCGTGGGGGACCGCTCCGTCAAGAAGCTCCCCACCCTGCGCGGCCGCACCGTGGTCAACCTCTTCTACGAGGACTCCACCCGCACCCGCACCTCCTTCGAACTGGCGGCCAAACGCCTGTCCGCCGACGTCGTCAACTTCTCGGCCAAGGGGTCCAGCGTCTCCAAGGGAGAGAGCCTCAAGGACACCGCTCTCACCCTCCAGGCCATGGGCGCCGACGGCGTCGTCATCCGCCACAGCGCCTCCGGCGCGGCACACCGCCTCGCGGGCTGGGTCGACGGCTCGGTCCTCAACGCCGGCGACGGCACCCACGAACACCCCACGCAGGCACTGCTCGACGCCTACACCATGCGCTCGCGCCTGGGCCGCCTGGAAGGCCTGCGCGTGGCCGTGGTCGGCGACATCCTGCACAGCCGTGTGGCCCGCTCCAACGTCCTGCTGCTCACCACCCTGGGTGCCCACGTCACCCTCGTCGCACCGCCCACCCTCCTTCCGGTCTCGGTGCACACCTGGCCGTGCGAGGTCTCCTACGACCTCGACGCCGTTCTGCCCAAGACCGACGTGGTGATGATGCTGCGCGTCCAGGCCGAGCGCATGCACGACTCCTTCTTCCCCTCCGTACGCGAGTACAGCCGCGGCTACGGGATGCACGGCGAACGCCTGGCACGCATGCCGGAGGACGCCATCGTCATGCACCCCGGTCCGATGGTGCGCGGCATGGAGATCTCCGCCGAGGTCGCCGACTCCCCGCGCTGCACCGTCACCGAGCAGGTCGCCAACGGGGTCAGCCTGCGCATGGCCGTGCTCTACCTGCTGCTCGGCGGCTCCTGAGCACCGGGGCGCCCGTGCGCCCGCGCCGGAGGCGCCCGCACGGCCCCGGCGCCCGGACCTCCCGACACCACGAGAACACGAGGAAGCCGAAACCGCGATGCCCGACATCCGACCCCACCTGCTCCGCGGCGTCCGACCGCTCGGCGGAGAACCCGTCGACATCCTGCTCGCCGACGGCCTGGTCGCCGCGATCGGCGCCGACCTGAGGGCCCCCGAGGGCACCACGGTCGTCGACGCCGGCGGTCTGATCGCCCTGCCGGGCCTGGTCGACCTGCACACCCACCTGCGCGAGCCCGGCCGAGAGGACGCCGAGACCGTCGAGAGCGGTTCGCGCTCGGCCGCCATGGGCGGCTACACCGCTGTCCACGCCATGGCCAACACCGACCCCGTCGCCGACACCGCGGGCGTCGTCGAACAGGTCTGGCGCCTGGGCCGCGAGGCCGGGTACTGCGACGTGCGCCCCGTCGGCGCCGTCACCGTCGGCCTGGCCGGCCGCCGGCTCTCCGAGATCGGGGCCATGGCCGACTCCGCCGCGCGCGTACGCGTCTTCTCCGACGACGGCATCTGCGTCTCCGACGCCCTGCTCATGCGCCGCGCCCTGGAGTACGTCAAGGCCTTCGACGGTGTGATCGCCCAGCACGCCCAGGAGCCCCGCCTCACCGAGGGCGCCCAGATGAACGAGGGATGCGTCTCCGACCGCCTCGGCCTGCCCGGCTGGCCCGCGGTCGCCGAGGAGGCGATCATCGCCCGCGACTGCCTGCTCGCCCAGCACGTCGGCTCGCGCCTGCACGTGTGCCACGTCTCGACCCGGGGCTCGGTCGACATCATCCGCTGGGCCAAGGCCCGCGGCTGCGAGGTCACCGCCGAGGTCACCCCGCACCACCTGCTGCTCACCGACGACCTGGTCGAGTCCTACGACCCCGTCTACAAGGTCAACCCGCCGCTGCGCACGGCCGATGACGTCCAGGCGCTGCGCGAGGGCCTGGCCGACGGCACCATCGACGTCGTCGCCACCGACCACGCCCCCCACCCCAAGGAGGCCAAGGAGACCGAGTGGTCCACCGCCGCCATGGGGATGGTCGGACTGGAGACCGCGCTGGCCGTCGTGCAGAAGGCGATGGTCGACACCGGCCTGCTGACGTGGGAGCAGGTGGCCGAGCGCATGTCCGCGACGCCCGCCCGCATCGGCCGCGTCACCGGGCACGGCCGCCCCCTGGCGGTCGGTGAACCCGCCAACGTCGTCCTGTACGACCCCGCCGCGCCCGTCGGTGTCGACGGAGCGGCCATGGTCACCAAGAGCAGCAACACGCCCTTCGGGGGCATGACCCTGCCCGGCCGGGTGCGCGCCACGTTCCTGCGCGGCGCCCCCACCGTCCTGGAGGGCAAGATCCAGTGAACACCGCAGCAAGCGCCCAGGCCGGTCCTGGTGCGGCAGAGGGGGGAAACGTGTCAGAGGCAACCGGCGGTCCGGCGATCCTGGTTCTCGAGGACGGCCGCGTCTTCCGCGGGCGCTCCTTCGGCGCCCCCGGCGAGACCTTCGGAGAGATCGTCTTCAACACCGGGATGACCGGTTACCAGGAGACCCTCACCGACCCCTCTTACCACCGCCAGATCGTGGTGATGACCGCCCCGCACGTCGGCAACACCGGTATCAACGACGACGACCCCGAGTCGGGCCGCATCTGGGTCGCCGGGTACGTCGTCCGCGAGCCCGCGCGCATCTCCTCCAACTGGCGTGCCGAGCGCACCCTCGACGAGGAGCTGCGCCGCCAGGGCGTGGTGGGCATCGCCCTGACCGGTACCCGCGCCCTCACCCGCCACCTGCGCGACAAGGGCGCCATGCGCGCCGCCGTCAGCACCGTCGAGACCGACCCCGAGCGGCTGCTGGCCCGCGTCCTGGAGCAGCCTCCCATGGCCGGCGCCGACCTGGCCGGCGAGGTCAGCACCGACACGCCCTACGAGGTCCTGCCGCCCGAGGGAACGGAGGCCCGCTTCCACGTCGCCGCCGTCGACCTGGGCATCAAGGCCATGACCTCCCGGCGGCTGTCCGAACGCGGCTGCCGGGTCACCGTGCTGCCCTCCGACGCCACCGCCGAGGACATCCTCGCCCTCGACCCGGACGGCGTCTTCTTCAGCAACGGCCCCGGCGACCCCGCCGCCGCGGACGTCCCCGTCGCCGCTGTGCGCGGCGTCCTCGACGCGGGCAAGCCGCTCTTCGGCATCTGCTTCGGCAACCAGCTCCTGGGCCGCGCGCTCGGCCTGGGCACCTACAAGCTGCCCTTCGGCCACCGCGGCGTCAACCAGCCGGTGATCGACACCCGCAGCCGAAAGGTCGCCATCACCAGCCAGAACCACGGCTTCGCCGTCGACGCCCCGCTCGACGGCCCCTTCGACACCCCCTACGGCCGGGCCGAGGTCAGCCACATCGGCCTCAACGACCAGGTCGTCGAGGGCCTGCGGCTGCTGGACCGCCCCGTGTTCAGCGTCCAGTTCCACCCGGAGGCCGCCGCGGGCCCCCATGACGCCGCCGAGCTCTTCGACGAGTTCATCGACCTGATGTCCGCCCAGCCCGCTCCGGCTGCCGAGTAGTCAAAGGAACAAAGAGCATGCCGCGCCGTAGTGATCTTTCCTCCGTTCTCGTGATCGGCTCCGGTCCGATCGTGATCGGACAGGCGGCCGAGTTCGACTACTCGGGCACCCAGGCCTGCCGCGTCCTCAAGGCCGAGGGGCTGAGGGTCGTCCTCGTCAACTCCAACCCGGCCACGATCATGACCGACCCGGAGATCGCCGACGCCACCTACGTCGAGCCGATCACCACCGAGATGATCGAGAAGATCATCGCCAAGGAGCGCCCCGACGCCCTCCTGCCCACCCTGGGCGGCCAGACCGCGCTCAACGCCGCCGTTGCCCTGGACGAGGCCGGCATCCTGGCCAAGTACGGGGTCGAGCTCATCGGCGCCAACATCGCCGCCATCCAGGCCGGCGAGGACCGCGAGAGCTTCAAGCAGATCGTCGACCGCATCGGCGGGGAGTCCGCGCGCTCGCGCATCTGCCACAGCCTCCAGGAGTGCCTGGACGCCGCGGGGGAGCTCGGCTACCCCGTCGTGGTGCGCCCCTCCTTCACCATGGGCGGCGCCGGCTCGGGCTTCGCCCACGACGAGGCCGAGCTGCGCCGCATCGCCGGCCAGGGCCTGGCGCTCTCCCCGACCACCGAGGTGCTCCTGGAGGAGTCCATCCTCGGCTGGAAGGAGTACGAGCTGGAGCTGATGCGCGACGCCAACGACAACGTCGTCGTCGTCTGCTCCATCGAGAACCTCGACCCCATGGGTGTGCACACCGGCGACTCCATCACCGTCGCCCCCGCCATGACCCTCACCGACCGCGAGTACCAGGCACTGCGCGACATCGGCATCGCGGTCATCCGCGAGGTCGGCGTGGACACCGGCGGCTGCAACATCCAGTTCGCCGTGCACCCCGAGACCGGCCGCATCATCGTCATCGAGATGAACCCGCGCGTCTCGCGCTCCTCGGCGCTGGCCTCCAAGGCCACCGGCTTCCCGATCGCCAAGATCGCCGCCAAGCTCGCCGTCGGCTACACCCTCGACGAGATCCCCAACGACATCACCCGGGAGACCCCGGCCAGCTTCGAGCCCACGCTCGACTACGTGGTGGTCAAGGCCCCCCGGTTCGCCTTCGAGAAGTTCCCCGGCGCGGACCCCACCCTCACCACCACCATGAAGTCGGTGGGCGAGGCCATGGCCATCGGCCGCTCCTTCCCCGAGGCGCTCCAGAAGGCCATGCGCTCCCTGGAGAAGTCCGGCGTCGGCCTCACCTGGGCGGGTGAGCCCGGCGACAAGGACGAGCTCGTGCGCGCCGCCGCCACGCCCACCGAGCACCGGCTGCGCCAGGTCCAGCAGGCCCTGCGCGCCGGGGCCACGGTCCAGGAGCTGCACGACTCCACCAAGATCGACCCGTGGTTCCTCGACCAGATGCTGCGCCTGGAGGAGACCGCCCGCGAGCTGGCCGCCGCGCCCGCGCTCGACGCCGGTCTGCTGCGCGGGGCCAAGCAGCTGGGTTTCTCCGACCTCCAGATCGGCGAGATCACCGGCAAGAGCGAGGACGTGGTCCGCGAGCTGCGCCACGCCCTGGGCATCCACCCCGTCTACCTGACCGTGGACACCTGCGCCGCCGAGTTCGAGGCGCAGACGCCGTACCTGTACTCCAGCTACGACGAGGAGACCGAGGTCCCGGCCGGCGACCGGCCCAAGATCATCATCCTGGGCTCTGGCCCCAACCGCATCGGCCAGGGCGTGGAGTTCGACTACTCCTGCGTCCACGCCTCCTTCGCCCTCTCCGAGGCCGGATACGAGACCGTGATGGTCAACTGCAACCCCGAGACGGTCTCCACCGACTACGACACCAGCGACCGGCTCTACTTCGAGCCGCTCACCCTGGAGGACGTGCTGGAGGTCGTGCGCGCCGAGCAGCTCACCGGCCCCGTCGCCGGGGTCATCGTGCAGCTGGGCGGCCAGACCCCGCTGGGCCTGGCCCGCCGCCTCAAGGAGGCCGGGGTGCCGATCATCGGCACCAGCCCCGAGGCCATCGACCTGGCCGAGGACCGCGGCGAGTTCGGCAAGGTCCTGGCCGAGGCCGGCCTGCCCGCGCCCAAGTACGGCACCGCCTACTCCTTCGAGGAGGCCAAGGCCGCCGCCGACGAGATCGGCTACCCGGTCATGGTCCGCCCCTCCTACGTGCTGGGCGGGCGCGGCATGGAGATCGTCTACAGCGAGGAGATGCTCGCCGACTACATCGAGCGCAACGCCGAGGTCAGCCCCGAGCACCCGGTGCTGATCGACCGGTTCCTCGACGACGCCATCGAGATCGACGTCGACGCGCTCTACGACGGCACCGACCTCTACCTGGGCGGGGTCATGGAGCACATCGAGGAGGCCGGCATCCACTCCGGCGACTCGGCGTGCACCCTGCCCTCGATCACCCTGGGCAAGGAGGACATCGAGCGCATCCGCCGCTCCACCGAGGCGATCGCCCGCGGCACCGGTGTACGCGGCCTGATCAACGTGCAGTACGCGCTGGCTGCCGGTGTGCTCAACGTCCTGGAGGCCAACCCGCGCGCCTCGCGCACCGTGCCCTTCGTCTCCAAGGCCACGGCCGTGCCGCTGGCCAAGGCCGCCGCCCGCGTGATGGCCGGCGCCACCATCGCCGAGCTGCGCGCCGAGGGCATGCTGCCGGCCGAGGGCGACGGCGGCGACCTGCCCGCGGACGCACCGGTCTCGGTGAAGGAGGCCGTGCTGCCCTTCAACCGGTTCATCGACAAGGACGGCGACGGCGTCGACACCGTCCTGGGCCCCGAGATGCGGTCCACCGGTGAGGTGATGGGCCTGGACACCGAGTTCGGCGCGGCCTTCGCCAAGTCGCAGCTGGCCGTCAGCGGCTTCTGGCCGGTGCGCGGCCGGGTGTTCGTCTCGGTGGCCAACCGCGACAAGCGCTCGATGATCTTCCCGGTCAAGCGCCTGGCCGATCTGGGCTTCCAGATCCTGGCCACCGAGGGCACCGCGGTGGTGCTGCGCCGCAACGGCGTGCACGCCGAGGTCGTGCGCAAGCAGAGCGAGGGGCCGGGCCCCGACGGTGAGCGCACCGTCGTCCAGCTCATCCACGACGGCGAGGTCGACCTCATCGTCAACACCCCGTTCGGCGGGGCGGGGCAGTCGGGTCCGCGCCTGGACGGGTACGAGATCCGCACCGCGGCGGTCCTGCGCGGAGTCCCCAGCGTGACCACCGTGCAGGGGCTGGCCGCGGCGGTCCAGGCGATCGAGGCCCGCGTGCGCGGTGACGTGGGCGTGCGCTCCCTCCAGGAGCACGCGCAGGCGCTGACCGCGAGCAGGGCGTAGCCGGGGGCGCCTCCAGGGGCGTCCGGGCCCTGTTCTTCGGATCGTCTCGGGCTGCACGGCCGCCAGGCGCCCCCTTGCCGCGTCGGAGAGCTTGCCGAGCCACCAGGCTGAGCTGCGCTCCCCGCCTCCCAAGGGAACACCTGGTCGGCCGTTCGCCGGAGGATCGGCTCCGCCGATACGGCGAGAGCATCCAAAAAAACAGGGCCTAGTCTGTAGGGGCCGGGTCCTGCACGCCGCTCGCGGCGGGCAGGACCCGGCCCCCGCACGGCGCGGGCCCCGCAGCACACCTCGCGGTGCCCGCCGGCCCAGAGCGCGAGAGAGGCTTTCCCGAGACGATGAGCGACAACGGACCGGTGCAGGTCAGATGCCCCGTGCTGAACGTGCGCAGGGTGGATGCCTACTACGCCATCACCGTGGTCGCGCCCGGGATAGCCGAGCGCTTCCGGTCGGGCCAGTTCGTCTCCGTGGCGGTGGGCGGCGACCACTCCAGCACCCTGCTGCGGCGCCCGTTCGCCGTTCACGACGTCAAACCCGACTACGGGGGCACCGTCGAGTTCCTCTTCTCCGTGCGGGGGACGGGGACGGCATGGCTGGCCGAGCGAAGATCGCGGGACCTGCTGGACGTGGTCGGCCCCCTGGGCCGCCCCTTCCCGCTGCCCCGTGACCCGGTCAACTGCGTGCTGGTGGGGGGCGGCTCCGGCAGCGCCCCGCTGTTCCCGCTCGCCCAGTCGCTGCGCCGGCGCGGCTGCCGTGTGGACTTCGTTCTGGGCGGTGCCTCCGCCGACCGGGTCTTCAGCGCCATCACCGCCCGCCGCATCGCCGAGACGGCGGTCTTCACCACCGACGACGGCTCCTTCGGCACCCGCGGCCGGGTCACGGACGTCCTGGGCCGGGTCATCGAGGAGTGCCGCTCCGACGCGGTCTACGCCTGCGGGCCCATGCCGATGCTGAGGGCGGTCACCGCCGTCGCGGCAGGACACGGCGTCCCCGTCCAGGTCTCGGTCGAGGAGACCATGGCCTGCGGCACGGGGATCTGCATGACCTGCGTGGTCCCGGTCGTGGGGGAGGACGGCGTCACCCGCATGGTGCGCTCCTGCGTCGACGGTCCGGTGTTCCGGGGGGAGCAGGTCCGCTTCGACGACGTGGGCACGATTCCCTTCGACGCGCTGGGTGCCCCCGGATGGAAGGGATCGAGCGCGGCCCGCGCCACCGAATCCACCCGAGACATCGCCTGACCGGCGCGGGCCGGTCCCGCGCTCGACCACCGGAGAGGACACGTTGAACGCAGACCTCCGAGTCCGCCTGGGCGCCCTGGAACTGCCCAACCCGGTGGTGACCGCCGCCGGGTGCGCCGGAACCGGCCGCGAACTCGCCCACTTCTTCGACATCGCCTCCATCGGCGCCGTCACCACCAAGTCGGTGATGCTGGAGCCGCACGCGGGACGGCCGTCGCCGCGCATGGCCGAGACGCCCAGCGGGATGCTGAGCACGACGGGCATGCAGGGGCCGGGCGTGGACGTGTTCCTGCAGAGGGACCTGCCGTGGCTGCTGTCGCGCGGGGGCAGGGCCATCGTGTCCGTGGCCGGTTCGAGCCTGGGGGAGTTCGGCGAACTGGCCCGCAGGGTCTCGGGCACCGCGGGGGTGGACGCGATCGAGGTCAACCTGTCGTGCCCCGACCCCGAGACCCCCTCCGGGCGCCGCTTCGCCGACGACCCCGCCCGGGCGGCGGCCGTGGTGCGGACGGTGCGCTCGCACGCCCGCTCGGAGGTGCCGGTCCTGGCCAAGCTGGCCGCGGACGTCCCCGACGTGGTGGAGCTGGCCGAGGCGTGCGCGGAGGCGCGGGCCGACGGACTGTCGATGATCAACACGGTCCGGGGCATGGCGGTGGACACGCGGACCCTGCGTCCGGCCGTGGCCGGCGGCATGGGCGGGCTCTCGGGCCCGGCGATCCGTCCGCTTGCGGTGGGGTGCGTGTACCGGGTGCACGAGGCCATGCCGGACATGCCGATCATCGGGATGGGCGGTGTGCGTACCGGGGCCGACGTGGTGGAGTTCATGGCGGCCGGGGCGAGCGCGGTGGCGGTCGGCACGGTCAACTTCTCCGACCCTTCCGCGTGCGCGCGGGTGCTCCGGGAGTTCACCGAGTCGCTGGAGGCCCGGGGAGTGTCCAAGGCGTCCGAACTGGTGGGTGCCGCCCACCGGCAAGGAACGTGACAGTCCGGACACACGGGGCGCAAGCGCTCGGAACGCGCTGAACGGCGCCGAGATGGCCCTGTGCGGCCGAACACCTGTGCCCGGGAGGGGCGGAAGGGGCGGACCGGGGCCGATGCGCCTGCGGCCGCCTGAGTAGCGTTACAGGGAAGTGACACGGGTGGGGCGCATGAACCGCTCCGGCCGGGGAATCGCACATCTGGTGGTGTGCACACGAAGATGAACGTGCATTCGTGATCGCGTCGGCAAGAACGCGGGGACGGGTGCGGCACCGGCCGGAACCGGTGGCACACGATGGGAGAGACACCGACATGACCGCGCACTCCGCGCCCATCGCAGTGGCGATCGACGCGAGGGAGATCGAGACCGCGGCGGCCTGGGCCACGGCGGTCGCGCCACACGTCAGCACGGTCAAGGTGGGGCTGGAACTCTACCTGCGCCACGGGCCCGAGGTGATCGCCGCCGTGCGCGGCGCCAACCGGGTCGGTGTCTTCCTCGACCTGAAGCTGCACGACATCCCGGCCACGGTCGCGGGGGCGGCGCGCAGCGTCGCGGGGCTCCGGCCCTCGATCCTGACCGTGCACGCGACCGGAGGGGCCGACATGGTGCGGGCTGCGGCCGAGGCCGCCCCGGACACGAAGATCGCCGCCGTGACGGTGCTCACCTCGATGGACGAGAAGGATCTGGAGCAGGTGGGGCTGCTCGGGCCGGCCCGGGACGCGGTACGGCGCCTGGCTGTCATGGCGGTCGGAGCCGGGGCGCGCGCCCTGGTCTGCTCGCCGCAGGAGGTGGCCCTGGTGAGGGCCGAGGTGGGCCCGGACGTCACCCTCATCACGCCGGGCGTGCGTCCGGCGGGGGCGGACCTGGGCGACCAGTCGCGAGTGGCGACCCCCGAGGAGGCGATCGAGGCGGGCGCGGACCTCCTGGTCATCGGCCGCCCCATCACCCGGGCCCCGGACCCCGGTGCCGCGGCGGCCTCCATTGCGGCGGCGGTCCGGCGCGCGGCGAGCTCGTCCCAGGGAGCCTAGGGGCGCGGAAACGGCACCCGGGAGTCCCCCCTTCGGAGGTCGGAGCGCCCTGTCGGGCAGGGGAACGGCGGAGGTGGCGCTCGAAGTGTCGAACGAACACCAAGGTTCACAGTTTCAGGCGCAAGGACGGGGCCGAAGGGGATGACCGAAATGGCGAACGAGCGCCCAGAGTGACCTGAGTCACCCCTCTGTGACCTCTGCTGGTGGCAAAGGTCGTCCGTCGGTCAATCGGGACTAAAGTCCTGACTTTTCCTTCTGTGCGTAATCGAGTCATTGCTACGAGTAGTTGGTTTGACGAAATAGCCCCTGAAAGGGCACTTTACGTTGCCTAAGGAGGGTCGGACCTACTAACTTGCGCAGGCGTCCGCCCTCCACAAACGAGTAGAAAACCGAGGTGACCCGGCGTGGCCCTTCCTCCCCTCACACCCGAGCAGCGCAGCGCGGCTCTCGAGAAGGCCGCCAAGGCCAGAAAAGAACGCGCTGAGGTCAAGAACAAGCTGAAGAACGGCGGTATCTCGCTGTCCCAGGTGCTCGCCGACGGCCTCGAGGACGACGTCATCGGGAAGATGAGGGTCTCGGCTCTGCTCGAGTCCCTCCCCGGTGTCGGCAAGGTCCGTGCGAAGCAGATCATGGAGCGGCTCAACATCGCCGAGTCGCGCCGTGTCCGCGGCCTGGGCACGAACCAGCGCGCCGCCCTCGAGGCCGAGTTCGGCGACCTCGCCAAGTAGTACCCCCGGTGCGGGCTCCGCCGCTTCCCCCACAGTCGCGGCGGGCGCCCGCGCCCCGGCGGCCTCCCCCGGTCGCGGTGTGCGGTGAGCCCCGGGTCCGGCTGCGTGCCGGGCCCGAGGACGATCAGGCCGCGGTGTGCGGCCGGTTCCGAGTCCGGGAGCGCACCGGCATCCTGAGGGCCGCCGGGTGGTGGTGTGCGGCTGTTCGTGCGGCCGGGAGCGCATTGCCGCCCTGAGGACCATCGGGTGGTGTGGTGCGCGGATGTTCCTACGGCTGTTCGTGCGGCTAAGGAGCGCACCGGCATCCTGAGGACCGTCGGGTGGTGGTGCGTGGCCGGTCCTGCGGCCGGGAGCGCACTGCTGCCCTGAGGACCATCGGGTGGTGGTGCGCGGCTGTTCGTGCGGCTGGGGAGCGCACTGCTGCCCTGAGGACCATCGGGTGGTGGTGCGCGGCTGTTCGTTCGGCCGGGAGCGCACTGCTACCCGATGGTATAAATGAAGCTTCCCGCGTCCTACCAGCGACGCCCCGCACATCACGCCGCCCGTACACCGACGGCGCCGGCCCGGGCCGGAGAAGCCCGAGGCCCACCTCCCCAGGCGCCCCGTGGCGGGCAAGGCCCGAAGGAAGCCTGGAACCACATGTCTGAGCCCGGAACCGAGCCTGCCCCGGCCGCCAAGCGGTTGATCGTCCTCTCCGGACCCTCGGGTGTGGGGAAGAGCACGGTCGTCGCCGAACTGCGCCGGGCCTATCCCGACGTGTGGCTCTCGGTGTCGGCGACCACCCGCGCACCGCGCCCCGGGGAGCAGGACGGCGTCCAGTACCACTTCGTCGACGACGAGGAGTTCGACCGCCTCGTGGCGGAGGACGAGCTCCTGGAGTGGGCCCGGTTCGCGGGCAATCGCTACGGCACCCCCCGCCGTCCCGTGGAGGAGCGCCTGGCGGCCGGACTCCCCGTCCTGCTGGAGATCGAGCTCCAGGGCGCGCGCCAGGTCCGCGAGACCATGCCCGAGGCCCTGCAGGTCTTCCTCGCCCCGCCCTCGTGGGACGAACTGGTGCGCCGCCTCACCGGTCGCGGCACCGAGTCCGAGGAGGTCATCCGGCGCCGACTGGAGGCGGCCCGCGTCGAGCTCGCCGCGGAGAAGGAGTTCGACACCACTCTCGTCAACACGTCCGTGCGGGAAGTGTGCGCCGAGCTGCTAGCGTTGATCACCGCGCCCGCGGTGTGATATCGCCGCCTGGCGGCGCCGCACGGGACGCGCGAGCAGTTTCTCCGAGTCCTGTGGCCTACCAACGCCGGCGGATCCCCGCCGGATCGTGAAGACCGTCCCTGGGGGTAATCCAAGTGGCTGGAACCGAGCCCGTCGCCGAAGGCATCACCAACCCGCCCATCGACGACCTGCTGGAGCTGGTGGACAGCAAGTACAGCCTGGTCACCATGGCCTCCAAGCGGGCCCGTCAGATCAACGCCTACTACGCCCAGCTCGGCGAGGGCCTGCTGGAGTACGTCGGCCCGCTGGTGGAGACCCAGGTCCAGGAGAAGTCCCTCTCCATCGCCCTGCGCGAGATCAAGTCGGGTCTGCTCACCGCCGAGCCCTACGAGGGCAGCTGAGAACACGCCTGGTAGAACTCCGAACGTGAGTGACACAGGAAAACCACAGGTCGTCCTCGGCGTCTGCGGCGGTATCGCCGCCTACAAGGCGTGCGAGCTGCTCCGCCGTCTGACCGAGTCGGGCCATGCCGTCCGGGTCGTGCCCACCGAGGAGGCGCTGCGCTTCGTCGGTGAGCCCACCTGGGCCGCCCTGTCGGGCAGGCCCGTCGCCACCGGGGTGTGGGACGCGGTCCACGAGGTCCCGCACGTGCGCATCGGCCAGACGGCCGACCTCGTGTTCGTCGCCCCGGCCACCGCCAACCTGCTGGCCAAGGCGGCGGCGGGCCTGGCCGACGACCTGCTCACCAACACCCTGCTCACCGCCCGGTGCCCCGTGGTGTTCGCACCCGCGATGCACACCGAGATGTGGGAGCACCCCGCCACACAGGCCAACGTGGCCACCCTGCGCTCGCGCGGTGCCGTCGTCCTCGACCCGGCGGTGGGCCGCCTCACCGGCGCCGACACCGGCCGGGGCCGCCTGCCGGATCCCGCCGAGCTCTTCGAGGCCGCCCGCATGGTCCTGCGGCGGGGAGGCAGGGCCCCCGACCTGGCCGGCCGCCGCGTGGTGATCTCGGCCGGCGGGACCCGCGAGGCCATCGACCCCGTCCGCTTCATCGGCAACCACTCCTCCGGCAAGCAGGGCTACGCCCTGGCACGCACCGCGGCCGCCCGCGGCGCCGAGGTCACACTGGTCGCCGCCAACGTGGCCCTGCCCGACCCGGCCGGGGTGCGCGTCGTCCCAGTGGAGTCGGCGCTCGACCTGGCCGACGCCATGGAGGCCGAGCGGCGGGGAGCAGACGCCGTCGTGATGAGCGCGGCCGTCGCCGACTTCCGGCCCGCGGCCAGCGCCGCCTCCAAGATCAAGAAGGACGGCTCGGCCCCGGCCCCCGTCGAGCTCGTCGAGAACCCCGACGTCCTGGCCGGCCTGGTCGCCTCCCGCGACCGCGAGGGGTTGGCGCAGACCGTCGTGGGCTTCGCGGCGGAGACCGACGACGTCCTCGCCAACGGCCGCGCCAAGCTGGCGAGGAAGGGCTGTGACCTGCTCGTGGTCAACCAGGTCGGAGGCGGGCGCGCCTTCGGGACCGAGGACAACCAGGCCGTGGTCCTGGGACCGGACGGCACGGCGGTGGAGATTCCCCGCGGTCCCAAGGAGGATCTCGCCGACAGGGTGTGGGACCTGGTCGCGGAACGGCTGCCCGACTGACCGGTTTCCCGGGAACCGCCCACGTCGGGGACTGGATTCCTACCACCGGGTAAGTCAGACTGCCAACGGGTGTCCCGTGAACAGCCGCCAGGCCCTCGGGGAGTCCCGCCCCCAGCGGTCCCGTTACAGTGGACCAGATAACCAACCGCGCCGGTCGGTATCGGCCTCCCCGGCAGGGAGCCGGGGCGCCTGGCCGCACCGCACATGTCAGCCAGCAGCCGCTGCAAGGAGTCACGCAACGTGTCCCGCCGCCTTTTCACCTCCGAGTCGGTCACCGAGGGCCATCCCGACAAGATGGCCGACCAGATCAGTGACGCGATCCTCGACGCGATGCTCACCCACGACCCCGCCAGCCGGGTCGCGGTCGAGACGCTGATCACCACCGGTCAGGTCCACATCGCGGGTGAGGTCACCACCCAGACCTACGTCGACATCCCCGCCATCGTGCGCGAGACCATCCTCGGGATCGGGTACGACTCCTCCGCGAAGGGGTTCGACGGTGACTCCTGCGGGGTCAATGTCTCCATCGACGCCCAGTCGCCCGACATCGCCCAGGGTGTCGACACCGCCTACGAGGCGCGTGTCGGGCACGAGGACGACCAGCTCAACAAGCAGGGCGCCGGCGACCAGGGCCTGATGTTCGGCTACGCCAACCGGGAGACCCCCGAGCTGATGCCGCTGCCGATCAAGCTCGCGCACTCGCTCGCCGAGCGCCTGTCCGAGGTCCGCCGCGACGGCACCGTCCCCTACCTGCGGCCCGACGGCAAGACCCAGGTCACCGTGGAGTACGAGGGTCACACCCCTGTGCGCCTGGACACCGTGGTGGTCTCCAGCCAGCACTCGGCGGACATCAACCTGGACGAGATGCTCGCCCCCGACATCCGCGAACACGTCATCGAGCCGGTCGTGGCCTCCTTCGGTCTGGCCTCCGACGACTACCGCCTCCTGGTCAACCCGACCGGGCGTTTCGAGATCGGCGGCCCGATGGGCGACGCCGGCCTCACCGGCCGCAAGATCATCGTCGACACCTACGGCGGCTACGCCCGCCACGGCGGCGGCGCCTTCTCCGGCAAGGACCCGTCGAAGGTCGACCGTTCGGCCGCCTACGCCATGCGCTGGGTCGCCAAGAACATCGTCGCGGCCGAGCTCGCCGAGCGCGCCGAGGTCCAGGTCGCCTACGCCATCGGCAAGGCGCACCCGGTGGGCGTGTTCATCGAGACCTTCGGCACCGAGCAGGTCGCCCCCGAGCTGATCGAGAAGGCCGTCAAGGAGGTCTTCGACCTGCGCCCGGCCGCCATCGTGCGCGACCTGGACCTGCTGCGCCCGATCTACTCCAGGACCGCCGCCTACGGTCACTTCGGCCGTGAGCTGGCGGAGTTCACCTGGGAGCGGACCGACCGGGCCGAGGCCCTGCGCTCCTTCGTGGGGGTCTGAGGCCTCCGCATGCGCACGAGGGGCGGGCGGCCGTTCGGCCGCCCGCCCCTCGTGCGCGTCGCGGACCCGCTCACGGCACACCTCCCGTCAAGTTACTCTGTGCTATCACATAGACACGAAGAGTTTCTCTTGGTGGAGAGCGGAGGAAGCGTCATGGCCGTGGCGTCAGCAGTGGCAGCGGTGGGCCTGGCCGCGCTCGTGGCCGCGCCCGGGGCCCCGGGACAGACCGGGGAGATCCCTGGCACGGGCAGCCTGCACATCACCCTGGAGAGCACCACCTCGAACGAGGAGGGGCTGCGGCCGGGGGACAGGATCGAGTACACGATCCGGGTGCGCAACTCCGGCGAGGAGGAGCTGCCCGAGGCGCAGGTGGTGCAGTACCTGCCGCCGACGGTGCGCCACGTCTCCGGAAGCGGGGACGCCGCGGTGGAGGAGCGGAAGATCACCTGGACCCGGTCCCTGGCCCCGGGGGAGCGAGCCTCCCTGAGGATGACCGGAGAGGTCACCGGCTTCCCCGAGGGCGCCCGGCGCCCGGTCACCACGGCCTGCCTCAGGCCGGCTCCCGGCGCTGTACTGGCCGCATGCTCGGCCGAGTCGCACCGGGTCCAGGCGGTGCTGCCGTTCGGATGGGCCCTGGCGGGAGTTCTCGGCTTCGTCGCCGCGGCCTTCGGCATCGCCGTGCTGGGTCGCCTCCTGAAGAGGCGGAACGAGGCGCCCCGGTCCGAGGAGCCCCGGGAGCACGCCCCCGGAGAGGTCCCTGACCTGCGCACCTTTCCCGGGCGCTCGAACGTCCTCCACATGGACGTGAACAGGTAGGCCCGGAAGGCGCCGGAGGCGGGCCGCAACGCGACCCGCCTCCGCACCGCTCACCCGGGCCGCCCCGGTCAGCTCATCTCGTCGAGGGCCTTCTCCGCCTCGGCCAGCCACGCCCGCCGGGCATCCAGGGCCTCCTCGGCCTCCTTGGCGCGCTTGGTGTCGCCTGCGGCGCGCGCCTTCTCCAGCTTCGCCTCCAGGCCGGAGATCGCCGACGCGAGCTGGTCGACCGTGTCCTTGGCGCGCGCCCGCGCCTCGGGGCTGGTCCGCTTCCACTCGGCGTCCTCGGCGCGGCGCACGTCGTCCTCGATCCGGCGGAAGGCACCCTCGAGCTGGTCGCGCACGTCGCGCGGCAGCTCTCCGGCCGCCTCCCAGGCCTCCTGGTAGTCACGCAGGCGGGCGCGAGCCCGGCGGGGGTCGGAGATGGCGGGGATCTCCGCCTGCGCCTCGGCGAGGATCTTCTCCTTGGCCTCGGCGTTGACCCGCAGCTCCGCGTCGCGCTCGGCGAAGACCGCGTTGCGCGCGTCGAAGAAGCGGTCCTGGGCGGCCTTGAAGCGCGCCCACAGCTTGTCCTCGCTGGCACGGTCGGCACGGCCGGTACGCTTCCACTGCTGCATCAGGTCGCGGTAGGCGCGGGCCGTGGGCCCCCAGTCCTCCGAGCCGGACAGGGCCTCGGCCTCGGCGACGATGCGCTCCTTCACGGCGCGCACCTCCTCGCGCTCCTGGTCCAGGCCGGCGAAGTAGGCCTTGCGCCGCTTGGAGAAGGAGTTGCGGGCCGCCGACATGCGCTTCCACAGGGCCTGCTCGGTGGGCCGGTCGGCCCGGGGAGCCTTCTTCCACTCCTCGATGAGCTGGAGCATCCGCTCGCCGCCGGACTTCCAGTGCGTCGTCTCCACCGCGACCCGCTCGGCCTCGGCGACGATGCGCTCCTTGGTCTCCCGGGCCTGCTCGCGCGCGTTCTCCTGCGCCTGCTTCTGCTCGACCTTGCGCTCCTCGGCGCGGTCGGCGAGCACGTCGAGCCGCGCCATCAGGGAGTCCAGGTCGCCGACGGCGCCGGCCTCCCGGACCGCCGTGCGCAGCTTGTCGATGCTCGACATGGCGGAGGAGGCGGACAGGTCGGTGCTGCGCAGCCGCTTCTCCAGCAGCTCCACCTCGGTGACCAGTGCATCGTACTTGCGGCGGAAGAAGGCCAGGGCCTCCTCCGGCTCCCCCGCCTGCCACGATCCGACGACCCGCTCGCCTTCGCTCGTGCGCACGTAGACCGTGCCGTCGTCGTCAACGCGGCCCCAAGGGTCCGTGGTCACCGTGTCCTCCTGCTGTCGTGAACCCGCTGCGCGGGTTCGGGGCGTCGCGGCGTGTCCGCGCGATCCGCGGCGGTGCCTGCCGTGCCGGGCACGGCGCTCCCGCGGTTCGGTGGGAACGACGCGCCGTGTCTCACCGTATGCGCAGGCCTGTCTGTGCGCGGCCTGCCTCGGGGCCCGGTGCCGCCCGGTCGGCCTCGCCGGCCCGTCCGCTTCGTCGGGACGCGCAGGTCGGGGCCCGGGCACACACCTGGACCGTGACCAATATGGCACTACCGCGCGGTTTGGCAAAGAGCCCGGGCGCGCGCGGTGATCGAATGGTGATCAAAAGCATTCGCCGACCCTCGCGGCGTGCTGCTTTCCCGACCCGTCGGTAGGCTCTGGGGTACCGGCGTCAGGGCGGCCCGGAAGAAGTGGGTGCGCCGCCGCCGGAAGACCGACTCCCGAAGGACAGGACGACTTCCGCCGTGTTCATCGCCGCGCTTCCCACCGGCCCCCTCGCCGCGAACTGCTACGTGCTCGCACCGGCTCGGGGTGGTGCGTGCGTCGTCGTCGACCCGGGCCAGGAGGCCTCGGCCCCGGTCGACCGGGTGCTGGCCGAGCAGGGGCTCACCCCGGCCGCGATCCTTCTCACCCACGGCCACTTCGACCACGTGTGGTCGGCGGCCGAGCTGGCCGGACGGCACGGGACCCCGGTCCATGTGCACCCTGCCGACCGCCACCTGCTCACCGAACCCGCGGCGGGTGTCGACGCCGGCTTCGCCGCCCAGCTCTCCGCCCTTCTGGGGCCGGGCCCCCACAGCGAGCCGGAGAACCTGGTGGAGACCGGCGGCGGGGGAACCCTGGAGTACGCCGGACTGGAGATCTCCGTCCGGCACACCCCCGGCCACACCCCGGGATCGGTCGTCTACACGGTCTCCGACGAGGGCGGCGCCCCCGTCATGTTCTCCGGTGATCTCGTCTTCGCGGGATCCGTCGGCCGCACCGACTTCCCGGGGGGCGACTCCGCCGCGATGGCGCGCAGCCTCGCCGAGGCCGTCCTGGCGGCTTCCGACGACACCCGGATCCTGCCCGGACACGGCCCCGCCACCACCGTCGCCCGCGAGCGCGCCACCAACCCGTACCTGCGCGGCGCCTCCGCCTGAGTGCTCCTTCGCGCCGCGGTCCGAACCCGGGGGTCCGCCGACGGCGTTGACGGTAGGATTCCAGTGTTCAGGGGGCACCCATGCCCCCGGCCGGGCCCGCCAGCGGGCTCCCCGGCGCCCTCACCCAGCCGTGTAGCTAGTGGACTTGGTAACTCATGCATCGTTACAGGACTCATACGTGTGGTCAGCTCCGGAAGGAGCACGTCGGGCAGCAGGTGCGCCTGTCTGGCTGGGTGCACAACCGCCGCGACCTGGGCGGCCTGCTCTTCGTCGACCTGCGTGACCACTACGGCGTCACCCAGATCACGGCACGTCCCGAGTCCCCGGTGTTCGAGCAGCTGAGCCGGACCCCCAAGGAGACGGTCGTCCGTGTCACGGGCTCGGTCGCGGCCCGCAGCGGTGAGAACGTCAACCCCAACCTGGCCACCGGCGAGATCGAGATCGAGGCGGAGGAGCTGGAGGTGCTCGGCGGCACCGACGAGCTGCCCCTGACGGTCTTTCCCGAGGACAACACCTCCGAGGAGCGCCGCCTGACCTACCGCTTCCTGGACCTGCGCCGGGAGCGGATGCACCGCAACATCATGCTGCGCTCGCGTGTGATCTCCTCGATCCGCGAGAAGATGACGGCGCTGGGCTTCAACGAGTTCCAGACCCCCATCCTCACCAGCTCCAGCCCCGAGGGCGCCCGCGACTTCCTGGTGCCCTCCCGGATCCACCCGGGCAAGTTCTTCGCCCTGCCCCAGGCGCCGCAGCAGTTCAAGCAGCTCCTGATGATCGCCGGCTTCGATCGCTACTTCCAGATCGCGCCGTGCTTCCGCGACGAGGACAGCCGCGCCGACCGCTCGCCCGGCGAGTTCTACCAGCTCGACGTCGAGATGAGCTTCGTCGAGCAGGAGGACGTCTTCGAGGTCATCGAGAAGGTCATGACCGACGTCTTCCGGGAGTTCTCCGAGGGCTGGGAGATCACCTCCCCCTATCCGCGCATCGCCTACCGCGACGCCCTGGAGTGGTACGGCACCGACAAGCCCGACCTGCGCGTGCCGATGAGGATGACCGACGTCACGGCGCTGTTCGACAAGACCGACTTCCGGGCCTTCGCGGGCAAGAAGGTGCGCGCCCTGGCCGTTCCCGACGTGGGCGGACAGCCGCGCAAGTACTTCGACGGCATCGGCGACTTCGCGGTCGAGCAGGGTGCCAAGGGCCTGGCCTGGATCAAGGTCGGCGAGGGCGGCGAGCTGACCGGACCCGTCGCCAAGTTCGTCACCGGCATCGCCGACGAGCTGCTCTCCGAGCTGGGCGCGGGCCCCGGCCACGGCCTGTTCTTCTGCGCGTCCGAGGACGAGGCGGAGATCAACCGCATCATGGCGCCCGTGCGCGTGGAGGCGGGCCGGCGGGCCGGGCACTTCGAGGAGAAGGCCTACCGCTTCTGCTGGATCGTGGACTTCCCCATGTTCGAGCTGAACGACGAGGGGCAGGTCGAGTTCAGCCACAACCCGTTCTCCATGCCGCAGGGCGGCCTGGAGGCGCTGGAGACCAAGGACCCGCTGGACATCCTCGCCTGGCAGTACGACATCGTCTGCAACGGCGTCGAGCTCTCCTCCGGCGCGATCCGGAACCACTCGCCCGAGATCATGTACAAGGCCTTCGAGATCGCCGGCTACGACAAGGACGCCGTGGAGGCCGAGTTCGGCGGCATGCTCAAGGCCCTGAAGTTCGGTGCCCCGCCCCACGGCGGCATCGCACCCGGCGTCGACCGCATCGTCATGCTCCTGGCCGACGAGCCCAACATCCGCGAGACCATCGCGTTCCCGCTCAACCAGAACGCGCAGGACCTGATGATGGGCGCGCCCTCCGAGGTCTCGGACCGGCAGCTGCGCGACGTCCACGTCCGCACGGTCGTTCCCGACCCGAAGAAGTAGGCGTACCCCTGCCGCCCCGTCCCGGACCCGACCGGGACGGGGCGGAGCTCTGCCAGGGGCCGGTGTGCATGCCCGCAGTTCCCCGTTTTTCCTTTTATCGGTTTAATAATGGGGAAACTGGTTCATAAGTGGACATAATGCCTCTGCAAAAGTGACCGAAGGCGGTTCGGGAAACGTCTTGCGGATGCGCGCGGAGCCAGGATCCCCTACGGTTGGGAGCGAATCACCCTTCACGGCCGCAACACGCACGTGTGTGTGGAGCGGACACAGCGCGCACGGGGGACCGCTTCCCCCGCGGCCGGAACGGTGACGAGGAGCTCAGGCGAGCAGACGGTGGAAACGGCGGTAACCGCGCCCGGTACCGCACCGAGAACCCGCATCGCCCCCGACATCTACAATGAGCCGAATCGGAATGTTCACAGAGGTGTCCGTGCTGAAACGCGGGTGTGATGTCCGAGACGACACGAGGATGAAGTCTGTGAACGGAAAACGCGCTGCAGGCGACGGTTCCGAGAACGTGCTCGCGGAGGCGTTCCGTCACGCCCCCGAGCCCATGGCGCTCACCTCGGCCGACGGCGCGGTCACCCACGCCAACCTGGCCTTCGCCGAGCTCCTCGGCGGAGCGGACGCCTGCGGACGGCCCTGGCACGCGCTCCTCGCCGACGCGGACGCCCGGCGCGGCGCCGAGGCCCACGCCCGGGCCCTCGCCGGAGAATGGGGCCGCCGCGCCCGCCTGCGCCTGGCGGTGGCGGACAGGACCGCGCACACGGCCGAGGTCGAGCTGCGCCCGCTGCCGAACCCCGATCCCTCCGGCGCCGTCGCGGTCGTCCTGATGCACGTGCTCTCCCCCGAGGAGACGGACCTGCGTGCCATCGGGGAACTCCGCACCGACAACTCCGACTCCGTCATGTGGAGCCTGGACCTGGACACGAGGCAGCTGCGCGAACTCTTCGGCCCCACCCCGCTCGGCGCCCTCCTGGGAGCCGGGGACCACGATCTCGAACGCCTCATGCAGCGCGTCCACCCCGACGACGTCGCCCGCGTCCGCGACGCCCTGGCCGCCTCCTTCGGCGGACGCGACTACGAGCAGCGCTTCCGCGTCTTCGACCGCCTCGGCGACGAGCGCTCCCTGCACGTGCGCGGTCGCTTCGTCCCCGGTGAGCCCGACCGCCTGGTCGGCATCATCGACGACGTCACCGAGCACGTCCAGCTCGTCCGCCGCCTGGCCGACCGCCGCCGCACCGAGGCCGAGCACGGCCGCCTGGTCACCGAGCTGTCGTCCAAACTGGTCTCGGCCACCACCGTCGACAAGGTCATGGACCTGCTCAGCGAGGAGTTCCTGCCCATCTTCGGGGGATACTTCGCCGTCGCCCTCTACGTCGAGGGAGGCGTGCTGCGCACCTCCCCCAGCACCCGCGCCCGCGGCAACGCCGACAGGATCGACGGGCGCCGCGCCGACGACACCGACTACCCCATGGGCGCGGTCATCCAGGACCGCCAACCGCGCTTCTTCGAGAGCCGCGCCGAGGTCATCAGCCGCTTCCCCGCTGCCGTCGACCTCATGCGCCACGGCGACTCCAAGGCCCAGGCCTGGGCGACCGTACCGATCTTCGGCGACAGCAAGGTCGCCCTCGGCGTCTGGCAGATGGTCTGGGACCGGCCCCACCATGCCAGTCGCGACGAGCGCGCGCTCATGCTCACCTTCGCCGGCCTGGCCGGACAGGCCCTGGAGCGGATCAAGGCGCAGGAGGCCGAGCTGGAGCTGGCCGACGCCGTCCAGCGGCGCATGCTGCCCCGGCAGGTGGCCAGCTTCCCCGACCTGGACATCGCCACCAAGTACCTGCCCTCCCGCGCCGACTGGCGCATCTGCGGCGACTTCTACGACGTCATCGAGCTGCCCGACGACAAGGTCGGCCTCCTGGTCGGCGACGTCCAGGGCCACGGGGTGGAGGCGGCCGCCGCCATGGGCCAGATCCGTGTCGCCTTCCGCGCCTACGCCACCAACCAGTCCGACCCCGGCGTAGTCCTGGGCGAGACCAACCGGCTGCTCACCGAGACCGGCGAGATCGTCTTCGCCACCTGCGGCTACCTCGTCGTCGACCGCGCCGGCGGCGTCATGCAGGCCGCCTGGGCGGGGCAGCCGCCCGTGGTCCTGGCCGACGCCGACGGCTACGAGCTGTGGGAACCGGAGACCGGGCCGCCCCTGGGCGTGCTCCCCGACACCGAGTACACCGTCACCAGCCGCGTCCTGGACCCGGGCACGACCCTGCTGCTGTGCTCCGACGGGCTGGTGGAGAGCACCGAGGTGACCATGGACGCGGGACTGGACCGCGTCGGCCGGGCGCTGAGCGAGCACTGCGAGGACCCCCACGAGGCGGCGGACGTCATCGCCGAGATGGCGCCGGCCGGGCGCGGCGACGACATCGCCCTGCTCATCACCCGCATGGTCCGGACCGAGACCGCGACCTGACCGCCCCGCCCCGCGGCCTACCCTGGACACGTGGCCGAAACACTGTTCGACGACGCCGGAGCCGAAGCCGCCCGGGGGCAGGAGCCGCTTGCCGTACGCATGCGGCCGCGCACCCTCGACGAGGTCGTGGGCCAGCGCCACCTCCTGGGCCGGGGCAGTCCGCTGCGCCGCCTGGTCGAGGACGACGCCCCCATGTCCGTCTTCCTGTGGGGACCTCCGGGGACGGGCAAGACCACCCTGGCCACCGTGGTCAGCCGGGTGACCAAGCGCCGCTTCGTGGAGCTGTCGGCGGTCAACGCGGGCGTCAAGGACGTGCGCGCCGTCGTGGACGAGGCACGGCGCCGCATGGGCATGCACGGCACCCGCACCCTCCTGTTCGTCGACGAGGTCCACCGCTTCAACAAGACCCAGCAGGACGCCCTGCTCCCGGCGGTGGAGAACAGGTGGGTCAGCTTCATCGGCGCCACCACCGAGAACCCCTTCTTCTCCGTGGTCAGCCCGCTGCTCTCACGCTCCCTGCTGCTCACCCTGGAGTCCCTGGACGACACCGACGTCCGCGAGCTGCTGGGTCGGGCGCTCACCGACGAGCGGGGCCTGGCGGGGCGCTACACCCTCACGGAGGAGGCCACCGACCACCTCGTCCGCCTGGCGGGAGGGGACGGCCGCCGCTCCCTGACCTACCTGGAGGCGGCCGCACTGGTGGCGGGGCCCGCCGGCGCGGAACCGGTGGCCGTCACGGAGCAGGACGTCGAGCGGGCCGTGGACCGCCACGCCGTGCGCTACGACCGCTCGGGGGACCAGCACTACGACGTGGTCAGCGCCTTCATCAAGAGCATGCGCGGCAGCGACCCCGACGCCGCCCTGCACTACCTGGCCCGCATGATCGAGGCGGGGGAGGACCCCCGGTTCATCGCCCGCCGCATCGTCGTCCACGCCAGCGAGGACGTGGGCATGGCGGACCCCACCGCGCTCCAGACCGCGGTGGCCGCCGCCCAGGCCGTGGAGCTCATCGGTATGCCCGAGGCCCGCATCAACCTCGCCCAGGCGGTCGTCCACATCAGCCTGGCGCCCAAGTCCAACGCGGTGATCTCGGCCATCGACGCCGCCATCGCCGACGTCCGGGCGGGAAAGGCGGGGCCCGTACCGCTCCACCTGCGCGACGGTCACTACAAGGGAGCCCGCGAGCTCGGCCACGGCAAGGGGTACCGCTACGCCCACGACTACCCCGGAGGAGTGGCACCCCAGCGACACGCGCCCGAGGGGATCGACGGGCGCGAGTACTACAGGCCGACCGGGCACGGCGCCGAGCGGCGCTTCGCCGAGATCCTCGACCGCATCCGCGGCGTCCTCAGAAGCGAGGACTGACGGCGGCCGGCCGGCGGGGCCGGAGGCGGGACAGAGGCCTCAGTCCGTGAAGAGCTCGGTGACCTGCACGATCTCGCGCGGACCCTCGCCCTCCTCCTCGGCGAAGGTGACCTCGACGACCACCACCGGCCCCCAGGACAGGTAGTTGATGAAGTCGGCGCCGGTCAGCTCCCAGGTGCCGCGGCCCTCGTCGTCGATGAAGACGTGCTCGGGCGCGGCACAGAACTTCGCGCACAGCACCTCGGCCTCGGGGGAGATCACCGCCTCGGCGGGCTCCCCGGCCTCGTCCCACTGCTCGGCCCACTCCGTGTGCGCGGGCACGCCCTGGCCGCGCACGGGCTCGTCGTCCCGGTCCACCGGGGTGTAGATCCAAGGGCCCTCCAGGACGTTCTCCTGTTCGGCGGGGTCGAAGCGCACCACCAGCGTCAGCGGATCCTCCTCCGCGGCGGGGCTCGGGGAGGGGTCCTGGGCCGCCGGGACGGCGGGCTCCTCCCGCGATCCCGCACCGAGCACCTGGGAAGCCCCCCACACGGCTCCGCCGACCACGGCCAGCGCGGCGGCCCCCGCGCCCGCCACGACCACGGCCCTGGAGGGGCGGCGGGGGCCGCCGCCCTCCAACCGGATCACACGGGGCACCCGCGGGGGCGGCTCCACGGCGCTCCACTCACGCTCCAGGATGTGTGCCAGCCGCGCGCGGTCGGTCAGGTCGGTGTCGTGGGGGTTCTCCCGCTGCCAGACGGCGATGGCCGCCCCCATCACCTCGTGCAGACTCGGCCGGGCCGAGGGGTCGGGGTCGAGGGCGCGGCCCACCAGCGGCTGCAACCCCTTGGCGAGCCCGGACAGCTCGAACTCCCCGGCGGCGGCCCGGGCGGAGATCTCCTCGGGCTCGCCCGTCCCGAAGGGCAGCCTGCCGGTCCCCGCGAAGGCGACCACGGCGCCCCACGCGAACACGTCCGAGGCCGCGTCGGCCTCCCCGCCCGCAAGCCGCTCGGGGCTCAGCCAGGTGGCACCCGAACCGCGCAGATTCTCCGCCGAGGCGGGAAGCGCGCACTCCATGATGTGCGGGCCCCGCGACTCCAGCAGGACCTCGTCGGGGCGCAGCGAACCGTGCGCCACTCCCCGGGCGTGCAGTGCGGCCAGGCCCTCCGCGAGGCCGGTGGCCAGTGCGATGAGCTTGCCGGTGCCCAGACCGCCGCGCTTGGTCACGTAGTGCGACAGCCGTTCACCTTCCATGTAGGGCAGGAGGATCCACGGCGGGGTGGCCTCGCAGTCGAAGGCCGTCGGGACCACGACGCGCGCGGGATCGACCTGGGAGAGCGCGAGCAGGCGCCGGTTCAGGGCCTCTCTCGCTCCGGGCGACTCCAACTCGGGGGCCTTGAGGACCTTCACCGCGACCAGGCGGTCGCCGGCGGTGGGGGAGGAGGTGTCCACGGCGGCGTAGACCGTGCCGGTCGTACCCTGCCCCATGCGTCCCAGAACCAGATAGGGGCCGATCCGGGCCGGGTCGTCCGGATACAGAGGGGGGAGGTGCTCGGGCACCAGTACGGAGATCTCTCGGGGAGAACGGGGGCTCATAGGTGTCCTGTCCGGGATGTTTAGGAGCCGGTGGGCGGCATGTCCGGACATCGTAGTCAGCTTCTCGGTCCTGGAAGGGTCGAGACCGCGAGCGGGTTCCCGGTCCGGCTGCCGGGTGCATCCTCCCTGCGTCCGGCGCCTTTCTCAAGGGAGGTTACAGGGGACGACGACCGGTGGCCGCACGTGATCTGCGCCGCAGGCCCTCCCACGCCGCGGCGCGTTCACGTGACCGACGACCGGACACGATAGGGTCGGCCGAAACCGGCCCGCGCCGGGGTCCCGCCCGGCAGCTGTCGGGCCCCGGACGGCCAGGCCCCCGAGTTCTCGGCGCGGTGTGCGCGGGGCCGCCACACACCCGAAACAACCCTCTACATCTGCCACGGAGCCCGCATGCTTACCGGAGGAGAGGTCGCCGCGCTCGTCGCCGCGGTGGTCTGGGCGGTGCTCGCCACGTTCATGTGCGTGGCGCTCGTCAAGCTCATCAAGCTCATCAACGAGACCACCAAGGTCGTGTCCGAACTGGGGGAACGCACACCTCCCCTGATGGACGACGTCGCCTCCACGGTCGAACGCGCCAACACGTCGTTGGAGCGGGTCGAGGAGATCACCGCCAACGTGCAGGCCACCTCGGAGGACGTCTCCACCGTGACCGCGCTGACCCGGTCGGTCGTCACCGGACCCCTCGTGCGGGTCGCGTCCCTGTCCTACGGCGTCCGCCGCGTACTGGGGCAGCGCAGGGCGCTGGCCGTGGTCCGCGGCCGTCGGAGGAGGGAGAACCGGTGATCGGCCGCCTGTTCTACCTCGCGGCGGGCGCCGCCCTCGGCGGCTACGCCGTCCATCGTGTCAACCGCGCGCGCCGGGCGCTCACGCCCGGCGGAATCGCCGAGCGCGTCGAAGGGCGCGTCGGTGAGTACCGGGGGGCCCTGAACGAACTCAACGAGGACCTGGCCGCCGCGGTCCGGGAGCAGGAGGAGGAGCTCCTGCGCCGCTACGCCCCGCGGCGGGGCCGGGCCCTTCCCGGGACGCGCGACGCCGGAGAGCTTCCCGGCGGCTGATCCGCGATCTCCCCGGAGGGGGCCGGCCGCCGCCGGCCCCCTCCTGCCGTCCCCGGGCCCTCGCGGGCGCGAAAAGCGGATCCCGGCGGGGGCCGACGGCGATAGCCTTGGAACAACCGGGCCTCCGCCGTTGTCGTCACTACGGCGAGCACCCCGGCCACCGCCTCCGGGCGGTCACCGAGAATCCGCACGCGTTCGCGTGGCGGCCTCCCCCGGAGGGAGGCACGGCCGCGTACCACGAGGTCCCGGTCAGGGACCGACCCGCCGACGGCGGTGTCGAACACAGGAGGGCATCAATGGAGACGGCAGAGATCGCGCGCCGCTTCCTCAGTTTCTTCGAGAAGAACGGACACACCGTGGTGCCCTCGGCAAGCCTGATCGCCGAGGATCCGACACTGCTGCTGGTACCCGCCGGCATGGTCCCGTTCAAGCCCTTCTTCCTCGGGCAGCGCACGCCTCCCTACGACACCGCCACCAGTGTCCAGAAGTGCATCCGGACCAAGGACATCGAAGAGGTCGGCAAGACCTCCCGGCACGCGACCTTCTTCCAGATGCTCGGCAACTTCTCCTTCGGCGACTACTTCAAGGAGAAGGCCATCCCGCTGGCGTGGGAACTGGTCACCACCCCCGTCGAGGACGGCGGCTTCGGCATCGATCCCGACAAGCTGTGGGTGACGGTCTACCTGGAGGACGACGAGGCCGAGCGCATCTGGCGGGAGGTCGTGGGCGTGCGCCCCGAGCGCATCCAGCGCATGGGGATGGAGGAGAACTACTGGTCGATGGGCGTCCCCGGCCCCTGCGGACCCTGCTCCGAGATCTTCTACGACCGCGGTCCCGAGTACGGTGCCGAAGGCGGCCCCCAGGCCGACGAGAACCGCTACATCGAGATCTGGAACCTCGTCTTCATGCAGTACGAGCGGGGCGAGGGCGGCGACAAGACAGGCTTCCCGATCATCGGTGAGCTGCCCAAGAGGAACATCGACACCGGCATGGGCCTGGAGCGGCTCGCGTCGGTCCTGCAGGGCGTCGACAACATCTACGAGACCGACATCATCGGCCGCGTCCTCCGCCGCGCCGCCGAGCTCACCGGCACCCGCTACGGTGACGACAGCGACCAGGACGTCATGCTCCGCGTGGTCGCCGACCACGTGCGCAGCGCCGTCATGCTCGTCGCCGACGGCGTCAAGCCGGGCAACGAGAAGGCCGGGTACGTCCTGCGCCGCATCCTGCGCCGCTCCATCCGCAACCTGCGGCTGCTCTCCGGCAGCGACACCGCCTTCCTGCACGAGCTGACGGCCGTCAGCATCGACGCGATGAAGGACATCTACCCCGACCTGCTCGACAAGGCCGACGTCATCCACGGTGTGATCGACACCGAGGAGAAGAACTTCGCCGAGACCCTGCGGGCCGGCACCGCACTCTTCGGCCGCGTCGCCGAGCGGACCCGGGCCGAGGGCGGCAGCGTCTTCTCCGGCTCCGAGGCCTTCCAGCTCCACGACACCTACGGCTTCCCCATCGACCTCACCCTGGAGATGGCGGCCGAGCAGGGCCTGAGCGTGGACGAGTCCGCCTTCCGCGAGCTGATGCAGAAGCAGCGCGAGACCGCCAAGGCCGACGCCAGGGCCAAGAAGCTCGGCAACGCCGACATCTCCCTGTACGCCCAGCTGCTGGAGGGCGCCGGGGCGACCGACTTCCTCGGCTACTCCGACTCCCGGAGCGAGTCCCGGATCAAGGGAATCGTGGTCGACGGCGCGGCCTCCCCCGCCGCGCGCGAGGGGGAGAGGGTCGAGATCGTCCTGGACAGCACCCCCTTCTACGCCGAGAGCGGCGGACAGCTCGCCGACACCGGCACGCTCAGCGTCGACGGCCGCGGGCTCGTCGACGTCGAGGACGTGCAGAAGCCCCTGCCGGGCCTGTTCGTCCACCGGGGCACGGTGCGCTCCGGCGAGATCGCTCTCGAGGACACCGTGCACGCCTCGATCGACACCGACCGCCGCCACGCGATCGAACGCTCCCACTCGGCGACCCACCTCATCCACTCCGCGCTGCGCAACGCGCTCGGCCCCACCGCCGGCCAGGCGGGGTCGGAGAACCGGCCGGGGCACCTGCGCTTCGACTTCACCGCCGACAACGCGCTGGGCGGCGAGCGCCTGGCCGAGGTCGAGGAGGAGGTCAACACCGTCCTCGCCCGCGACATCGAGGTCCAGACGCAGGAGCGGGGCCTGGAGGAGGCGCTGCGGATGGGCGCCATGGCCATGTTCGGCGAGAAGTACGGTGACCGCGTGCGCGTGGTCGAGATGAGCGACTACTCCGTCGAACTGTGCGGCGGCACCCACGTGCCCTCCACCGCCCGACTGGGCATCGTCAAGCTGCTGGGGGAGTCCTCCATCGGCTCGGGTGTGCGCCGTGTCGAGGCCGCCGTGGGCGCGGACGCCTTCCGCCGCCTCTCCCGCGAGTCCGCGCTCGTGGGGCAGCTCTCGGAACAGCTCAAGACTCCGCGCGAGGAGCTGCCCGAGCGGATCGACGCCATGGTCTCCCGGCTGCGCACCGCGGAGAAGGAGATCGAGCGCCTGCGCGCCGCACAGGTGCTCCAGGCCGCCGGCTCCATCGCCGAGGGCGCGCGGCGCCACGGGTCCGCACTGGTGGTCGCCCAGGCGGCACCCGAGGGCACGAGCGGCGACGACCTGCGCAAGCTCGTCCTCGACGTGCGCGGGCGCCTGGGCGAGGACGAACCCGTGGTCGTGGCGATGACCGCGGTCCCCAAGGACCGCCCCGTGGTCGTGATCGCCGTGAACAAGGCGGGGCAGAAGGCCGGTGTCAAGGCCGGCGAACTGGTGGGTGTGGCGGCCCGCGTGCTCGGCGGCGGTGGCGGTGGCAAGCCCGACATCGCCCAGGGCGGTGGCAGCGACGCCGGCAAGGTGGACGAGGCCCTGCGTGCCGTCGAGGCGCGGGTGGCCTCCGCCTGAACCGTGAACGGGGGCGGCCGCCGGAATTCCGGCGGCCGCCGACACCCGGGCACGGAAATCCATCTGATCACGCAGCGGATTGTAAAGTTACCTTCCGTGACTTCGTCGGTGTTCTCGGTGGTGCCCGGTCCTCGTGCCGGAGCATCCGTGAGGCGCGCCGCCCGTTCGGGTGCCCGAAACGGATCTTCGGGCGATTCGGGAAGGTATCGCGGTGATCTACACTCTGATGAAGAAAGTCCGTCCCCGAGGGACGGGCGCATGCCCCCGGCCGACCCCCTGAGCGCCGTCGACGAGGCGCCGAGGCTGCACCTGGTCGTCGAATCGGGCATACTGTGGCGCGTCGCAGCCGATCACAGGGCTGTCTGCGCGGAACTTCCCGCGATCCCACCTGATGAACAGGACCACCGTGTTGAGGATTTTCCCACCGCGGTGCTGTGCTCCCGACGGCACGGCCCGCCCGCGTCGCGTCCCCGGACCGGGGGGGAGTTCCTCGTGAGGCACGGTGTACGCCTGGCCGTCGACCCCGGCAACGCCCGCATCGGCGTTGCCGTCAGCGACCCCGCCGGTATGCTCGCCACCCCGGTCGAGACCGTCCCGCGCGGCAAGGGGGACCGGCAGCGCATCGCCCTGCTGGTCCTGGAACGCGAAGCACGGGAAGTCATTGTGGGTTACCCTGCCTCACTGTCCGGGAAAGAGGGGCCTGCGGCCCGCTCCGCACGGGAGTTCGCGGCGGAGCTCGCGGAGCTCCTCCACCCCGTCCCCGTCCGCCTGGTCGACGAACGCC
The DNA here is from genome assembly GCF_014203695.1 of Nocardiopsis algeriensis. Classification (GTDB taxonomy): domain Bacteria; phylum Actinomycetota; class Actinomycetes; order Streptosporangiales; family Streptosporangiaceae; genus Nocardiopsis; species Nocardiopsis algeriensis. Next base: position 452,328 of record NZ_JACHJO010000003.1, read on the forward strand.
TCACCACCGTGACCGCGCAGGGCCAGCTGCTCTCCGGAGCCTCCTTCGGCAAGAAGGGTGCGAAGGGTGGGCGTGCCCGCCGAACAGTCATCGACCAGGCGGCGGCAACCGTGCTCCTCCAGAGCGCCTTGGACCAGGAACGGTCGACAGGCCGGCCCCCGGGCGAGACCGTCCGCTCCAGCCAGGGAGAATCATGAACGACAGGGATGACTACCCCGACGATCCCTATCGTGGACGTGCCGGTCGCGGACGCGGCTACGACTACGACCCGCTCGGTGACCCGCTGCCCGCACCGCCCTCGCGCGGGCGCCGGGCCAGGCCCGACTCCTGGGAGGACGCTCCGTCCGCCGGCGGACGGGGAGACGGCTACGACCCTCTCGGTCCGGGCGGCCCCCAGAACACCGGCTCCCCCCGGCCACCCCGGCGCGGAGGCGCCGCCGACGCGCTGCGCGGCAGCCGTGCGGCGCGTTCGGGCGGGGGACACCTTTACGAGACCGGCTCCCACCAGCGCCCCGTGCCACCGTCGCAGCCCGCGGGCGGTGACGCGACCCAGGACGCGCTCGCCGCTCTGGAGGGCCTCGGCGAGCCCGCCTCCGCGGCGCCCGCACCCGCACGCCCCGAGGAGGAGACTCCCCGCCGCGGGCGACGGGCACGGGCCGAGCAGGAGCCAGAGGCCCCGCCGGCGCCCGAGCAGGACGAGCCCCGCTCCCGCCGCGGCCGCCGTGCGTCGGCCCAGGACGACACCGGCGGGCGCCGCCGCTCCCGCCGCGGCCGCCGCGACGAGCCGGTCGGCGGTTTCCTGGACGACGCCCCCGAGGCCGACGACGTGTTCGACACCGGCTCGTTCCCGGGTGTGCACACCTCCGCCGACACCGGCGCCTTCGCCGCCGTTCCCCCTCCGTCGAAGGGGCGCAGCCGCCGCGGCCGCTCCGAGCCGGAGGAAGAGCTCCCCGAGACGCCCTCCCGTCGCGGAGGCCGGCGTCGGCGCGGTGCCGCCGAGGAGCTTCCCGAGGACAGCGGTGAGTTCCGCCAGGACGCCGAACCGAGGGGCCGCCGTGCCCGCCGCGGCCGCGACGACCACGAGGCGCCCGCACCGGCAGAGGCGCTCCCCGACGAGGAAACCGAGGACGTTCCGGAGGAGCCCCGCAGCCGCAGGCGCGGCGGCGGCCGCCGCCGGCGCGGTGCCGCCGAGGCCCCCGTCGAGAAGGCCGCCGACGACGAGACCCGGGGAGGGCGCCGGCGCGGGCGCCGCGAGGAGCCCGAGGAGCCCGAGGAGGAGTACGACTACGAGGAGCCCGGTCTCGCCGAGATCGCCGAGGCCTACGGCGGCGGCCGCAAGCGCCGGAAGAAGGCCAAGGAGCTCAAGAAGGCCCGTGAGGCCCACCGCCGGGCCGCCTCGGGCCGGGGGCCCCGCGGCAAGGGGATGATGATCCTCCTCTGCCTGGCCCTCGTCATCGTCGTCGGAGGCGGTGGTTACACCGTCCTGCGCACCTACGTCTTCCCCGCCGACTTCAGCGGCGAGGGCACCGACGAGGTCGTCTTCGTCATCGAGGAGCAGCAGAGCGGCCTCACCGTCGGGGAGAACCTCACCGATCTCGGTGTCGTCGCCAGCCCCCGGGCGTTCACCAACGCCCTGGAGTCCCTGTCCCCGGATGAGCTGGGCAACGGCCTGACCCCCGGAACCTACTCGCTGGCCCTGGGCATGAGCGCCGACAGCGCGGTGCGCGCCCTGCTCGACCCGGCCAACCGCATCGAGGGCAGGATCACCTTCAAGGAGGGTCTGCGCAACGAGCAGATCCTGGAGATCCTGGCCGAGTCCACAGGCGCGAGCCTGGAGGATCTCCAGGCGGCGCACGCCCGTACCGAGGAGCTCAACCTCCCCGACTACGCCACCCAGGGACCGGCGGGCTACCTGTTCCCCGCCACCTACCGCTTCGAGTCCGACACAGAACCGCTGTCGATGCTGCTCGCCATGACCGCCAAGTTCCACGAGGTCGCCGAGGAGATCCAGCTGGAGGAGCGGGCCGCGGCAGCGGGCTACGACCCCAACGAGATCATGGCGATCGCCTCCATCATCCAGGCGGAGAGCGGTGGCGAGGAGGACATGCCGAAGATCTCCGCGGTCATCCACAACCGCCTCGAGCAGGACATGATGCTGCAGATGGACAGCACCTGCTTCTACGCCATCGGCGAATACGGCATCGCCCTGAACAACGAGCAGCGACTCAAGTGCGAGGCCGACACCAGCGGCTTCGACACCTACCACAAGAAGGGTCTGATCCCCGGCCCCTTCGTGGCTCCCGGACAGGCCGCCATCGAGGCCGCGCTGGAGCCTGCCGACGCCGATTACCTGTACTTCGTGGCCACCGACCCCGAGGCCGGTGTCACCGAGTTCACCGGCGACTACCAGGAGTTCCTCCTGCTCAAGGAGAAGTTCGAGGAGACCTGGATGGGCGGCGGGGAGTGAGGCGCGCCGCGGTCCTGGGCTCACCGGTGTCCCACTCCCTCTCCCCGGTCCTGCACACCGCGGCCTACGAGGAGATGGGGCTGGCGGACCGCTGGTCCTACGGCATGCACGAGTGCGGCGAGGAGGGCCTGGGGCCCTTCCTCGCCGGCCTCGGCGGCGAATGGGCCGGGCTGTCCCTGACCATGCCCCTCAAGCGTCGGGCCCTGGAGCTGTCCGACACGGTCGACGACCTGGCCGTCCGCGTGGGCGGGGTCAACACCATGGTCCGCCGCGGCGGGGGGTGGACCGGCAGCAACACCGACGTCGAGGGGATCGTGGTCGCCCTCACCGAGGCGGGGATCGGCTCCCCCCGCAGCGCCACCGTCCTGGGCGCGGGGGCCACGGCCGCCTCGGTGCTGGCCGCGCTGCGGGAGCTGGGGCCGGTCGCGCCGGTCACCGTGCTCGCCCGTGACACCGGGCGCACGGGCGAGGTGGCCGCGGCCGCCCGGCGGCTCGGCTCCGTGCTGGAGATCGCGCCCCTGGCGGAGCTGGAGCGCCACCTCGATGTGGACCTGGTGGTCTCCTCGCTGCCCTCGGGCGCGGCCGACCGCCACGCCGACGCTCTGGCCGAGTGCGGGGCCGACCTGTTCGACGTCGTCTACTCGCCCTGGCCCACCCCGGCGGCCGAGGCCGTCGCGGCCCGCGGCCGGCGCGTGGTCGGCGGCTTCCCGATGCTGCTGCACCAGGCCGCGGCCCAGGTCAGGCTGATGACCGGGACCGAGGAGGTCCCGGTGGAGGCGATGCGCGCGGCCGGCGAGGCCGAGCTCGCCCGCCGCTCGGCCCGCTGACACGGGACTGCCCGGCCCGGCGGGCCCGCACTGCTGATAGTATGAGGAGACGACTTGGACCGGTGTGCCTGCCACACCGGGACCGCAAGCGGAGGTGATCCTCCCACCTGCCGGGCTCGGCCCGCGCAGGTCGACAGGTCGGACGAGCGCGTCGCGTCGTGAGCCCGGGCATCCGTCCCTGGTCCTTCGCTGCGTGTCCTTCGCCGTCCGTCGGATCGACCCCGCTTGCACGTACCGGCGGGGTTTTCGCTTTTTGGGAAGACCCCGGCCCGGCCGGAGAGCCCCACGGGTGATCCGGCCGAACAGGCCGCCCACCGTCCGGAGGGCGGCCGGTCCCAGGTAATCCGATAAAGCTAGGGAGGGGTCTCATCAGCGCCGAGCCCCGCATCAATGACCGCATCCGGGTGCCCGAGGTCCGTCTTGTCGGGCCCAACGGCGAGCAGGTCGGAATCGTCTCCGTGCAGGACGCCCTGCGTCTGGCCCAGGAGTCCGACCTCGACCTCGTCGAGGTCGCGCCGACCGCGCGCCCGCCGGTCGCCAAGCTGATGGACTACGGCAAGTTCAAGTACGAGTCCGCGGTCAAGGCCCGCGAGGCCCGTAAGAACCAGTCGAACACGATCATCAAGGAGATCAAGCTCCGCCCGAAGATCGACCCGCACGACTACGAGACCAAGAAGGGTCACGTCGTGCGGTTCCTCAAGAGCGGGGACAAGGTCAAGGTGACGATCATGTTCCGCGGCCGCGAGCAGTCCCGTCCCGAACTGGGCCGCCGCCTTCTGGCGCGCCTGGCCGAGGACGTCAAGGACCTTGGCACGGTGGAATCGCAGCCCAAGCAGGACGGCCGCAACATGGTCATGGTGATCGGTCCGCACAAGCGGCGGTCCGAGCACAAGGCCGAGGCCCGCGCGGCGGCGGGGGACAAGGCCCGCCGCGAGCAGAGCGAAGAGGCCTAGCGGTTCGAGGGGAAGTCCCCCACCGCCCGGCCGACCGGACGGGTGGTGGGGAGGGCTGTGCCCGTGCAGCCCCGACTTGTGTTGTATTTGGCGCGCAGAGGTCCCGCCATAGCACCAGCCGTGTCCTCCGCCACATGCGGAGGGTACGCCGACGGAGTAGGAGACGACGGCGACATGCCGAAGAACAAGACCCACAGTGGGGCCAAGGACCGCTTCAAGGTCACCGGCTCCGGCAAGATCATGCGCCGCCGTGCCAACAAGAACCACATCCTTGAGCACAAGACCTCCAAGCGCAAGCGCAAGCTGAGCAACGAGGCGGTGCTGTCGCCCGCGGACACGAAGTTCATCAAGAAGCTTCTCGGCAAGTAGTCCGCAGAACCTTCCCCTCCCCCCGGGAGGACCCGCGTCCCCGGCTCGGCCGGAGCGGTGAGGGCTTCCGGGAGGGATCAGTCAGAAGCGAGAACGGCCGCCGGGCTCTGCGGAGCCGGGCCGGTCGGCGCGCCCTGCGCGCCGGAACACACAAGAGGGAGTCACAGTGGCACGCGTGAAGCGGGCTCTCAACGCCAAGAAGAAGCGCAAGGTCGTCCTCGACCGGGCGAGCGGCTACCGCGGTCAGCGTTCGCGCCTGTACCGCAAGGCCAAGGAGCAGATGCTCCACTCGATGACCTACGCCTACCGCGACCGCAAGGACCGCAAGGGCCAGTTCCGTCGTCTGTGGATCCAGCGCATCAACGCCGCCTCCCGCGCCAACGGCCTCACCTACAACCGTTTCATGCAGGGCCTGAAGCTGGCCGGCATCGAGGTCGACCGCCGCATGCTCGCCGAGCTGGCCGTCAACGACGAGGCCGCCTTCGCCACCCTGGTGGAGACCGCCAAGAAGGCCCTCCCCGCCGAGGCCTAGGACGGACAGCGATGGCGAGCCACGAGTTCACGAGTATCCGCTCACCCAGGATCAAGGGGGTTCGGCGGCTCGCCAAGCGCACCTTCCGCCAACGCGAGCGACGTTTCCTCGCCGAAGGGCCCCAGGCAGTGCGTGAGGCCCTGGCCGCGGCGAGCGGCCAGGGGCGGTCCCCGTACAGAGGGGCCGCCCCCGGGGTCGTCGAGGTGTATGCCACGGCCGAGGCCGTGCAACGCCACCGCGACCTGGTGGACGCCGCCCACGCGGCGGGTGTCCCCACCCACCGGGTCAGCCTGGATGTGATGTCCGAGCTGACTCAGACCGTCACCCCGCAGGGCGTCATCGCCGTCTGCGAGTTCGTCGACGTCCCCCTCGAGAGCATCGGCGACATCCGGCTGGCGGTCGTCCTCTCCCACGTCCGCGACCCCGGCAACGCCGGGACGGTGCTGCGCACGGCGGACGCCGCCGGCGCCGACGTGGTCGTCTTCACCGACGCCTCCGTCGATCCCTACAACGGCAAGTGCGTGCGCGCCTCCGCCGGAAGCCTCTTCCACCTTCCCGTCGTCGTGGGCGCCTCCGCGGCGAGCGCCGTCGATTTCCTGCGCGGTCAGGGTGCGCGGGTCTGGGCCGCCGACGGCGGCGGTACCCGGGACCTGCACGAGGTCGCCGACGGCGGCGATCTGGACGGCCCGGTGGGCTGGGTCTTCGGCAACGAGGCCTGGGGGCTGCCGGAGGAGACCGTCCGCCTCACCGACGGAGCGGTCAGCGTTCCGATCTACGGCGGGGCCGAAAGCCTGAATCTGGCCACTGCGGCCGCGGTGTGCCTCTACACCACCGCGCGCCAGCAGAGGCGCCGTGCACCTTCCTAGCCAAATGCACGTGCACGCGGCCTGAGTGCCGATAGGGTCGAAGAAGCAGGATCACAGCGGTCGGGCACCTTCGCGCGCGACCGCTGCTCGGCCTTACCCGTATTCCGGGTCGGACGCCGAGCGGCCCGTCCCCGTCCGGCAGACTGGGCACTGTTTCGTGAACGGGTACCGCGCGGGCGGGCCGTCGAATCCTGTTCCCGGGGCACGGGGCGAGGAGGACTCCTACGCTCTCCTGTCGGGCGTCCGTATCCCGGGGCAAGGCGTACCAGGTGTAAGTGCAGGGTAGACAACCTGCGGTGGCGTCCACGGGTGGTGTCACCACCGGTCAGCGGTCCTCGGCACGAGGCCTGCGGTCGTGGACCTTCAACGGGAGCGGAGAGAGGCGTGGGCAGCGGCCGGCAGGTGGATCACCCGGTGGAGGGCGGGGGAGCGGTACTTCCCCGCAGCACCCCCTCGGCCGACGGCGCCGGAGGCGGCACCGGGCGGTCCCAGGCCTCCCTGTGGGACATCGACGGGGCCTCCGCCGTCTCGGGGAACGCCTCCCTGCACGCCGACGACCTGCCCGACGGTGTCCTCGTGGCCGACGCGCGCGGCCGGGTCGTCCTCTTCAACGCCCAGGCCGCCCAGCTGACCGGAATTCCCGCGGAGAGCGCCCTGGGCGGTGACTACCGGGCCGCACTGCCCCTGGTGGGGGCGGACGGCAACGACTGGTGGGAGGCCAGCGATCCCTACGGGGGCGACCGCTCCCGCACCCGCCAGACCGAGCGCGCCGTCTACCTGCCCGACGAGCGGGAGATCCTCGTCGCGGCCCGCTACGTGCGCGCCCGGCCCGGTGGCGAGCTCGTCCGCCTCGTCGTCACCCTCAGGGACGCCTCCACCAGGGCCGAGCGCAGCCGCGCCGACCTGGTCTCGGAGGTCGCCCACGAGCTGCGCTCCCCGCTGACCAGTGTCAAGGGGTTCACCTCGACGCTGCTCACCAAATGGGAGCGGCTCACCGAGAAGCAGAAGATCTTCATGCTGGAGACGGTCAACGCCGATGCCGACCGCGTGACCCGCCTCATCCACGACCTCCTCGACGTCTCCCGCATCGAGTCGGGGCGCCTGGAGCTGCGCCGCCAGGTGGTCGACCTCACCGAGGCCGTGCGCAGGGTCGTCGCCGGTCGCGTCGCCGCGGGCGAGTCGGAGGAGCGCTTCCGGGTCGAGACCCGCGGTGAGCTCCCGCAGATGTGGCTCGACCCGGACAAGATCGAGCAGATCGTCACCAACCTCGTGGAAAACGGGGTACGGCACGGCGCTGGTACTGTCAGTATCGTGATCGAGCCGTGTGAGGAGGGAGCAGCGGTGTCGGTGCGCGACGAGGGCCAGGGCATAGCGCCCGAGACCATTCCGCGCGTCTTCCGCCAGTTCTGGCGCAGCAAGCGCCGGAGCGGGACCGGCCTCGGGCTGTTCATCGTCAAGGGCCTCGTTGAGGCCCACGGCGGCACGATCACCGTGGGACGCGCCCCCAGCGGCGGTGCCGAGTTCCGATTTACCATGCCCGCCGGGGCGCCCGAGTTCGTCTGAGCACGTCAGACCCTCCAGCACCCCCGGTGGGCTTCACGGCGTGTCCGGATCCCGCAGCGGAGAATCCCCCGGGCACCGCCCGACATCCTGCCTGTGCTTTTCCTGTCGGCTTGGTCCGCCTCCGGCGGACCGTGACTGCCGTGCGCTCCCGTGCCTTCTCCGTGCGGGGGCTGAGCGGCGAGGCAACCAACTATGTCTGCACCGAACAATTCCTTCGATCCGGTCGAGGTGACCCCCCTGCACCCCGACGAGGTCGCCCGCATGCGCGAGGAGGCGCTGGCCGCCGTCGAGGCCGCCCGCGACCTGGCAGAACTCAAGGAGGTCCGGCTCGCACACGCCTCGGACCGCTCCCCGCTGGCTCTGGCCAACCGGGAGATCGGCGCCCTGCCCCCGGCCGCCAAGGCCGAGGCGGGCAAGCGCGTGGGCGGCGCCCGCCGCGACGTCGGCCAGGCGCTCAAGGAGCGCCAGGCCGTCCTGGAGGCCGAGCGCGACGAGCGCGTCCTCGTCGAGGAGCGCGTCGACGTCACCCTGCCCTGGGACCGCGCTCCGCGCGGTGCCCGCCACCCGCTGACCACCGTCGCCGAACGCATGGCCGACGTCTTCGTCGGCATGGGCTTCGAGATCGCGGAGGGGCCCGAGGTCGAGGCCGAGTGGTTCAACTTCGACGCCCTCAACTTCCAGCCCGACCACCCCGCCCGCACCATGCAGGACACCTTCTTCGTGGAGGGACCCGACGGCGGCGACAGCGGCATGGTCCTGCGTACCCACACCTCCCCGGTCCAGATCCGGGCGCTGGTCTCGAGGGAACTGCCGGTCTACGTGGTCGCCCCCGGCAAGACCTTCCGCACCGACGAGCTCGACGCCACCCACAGCCCCGTCTTCCACCAACTGGAAGGCCTGGTCGTGGACAAGGGCATCACGATGGCGCACCTGCGCGGGGCCATCGACGCTTTCGTCGAGACCTTCTTCGGCGAGGGCCTCCGGACGCGGTTCCGGGCCTCCTACTTCCCGTTCACGGAGCCGTCCGCCGAGGTGGACATGCAGTGCTTCGTGTGCCGCGGGGCGTCGGTGGGCGACCCCGAGGCGCCCTGCCGCACCTGCTCCAGCGAGGGATGGATCGAGATCGGCGGCTGCGGCGTGGTCAACCCGCGTGTGCTCACCGCGGCGGGCGTCGACCCGCAGGTCTACAGCGGCTGGGCCTTCGGGCTGGGAATCGAACGGACACTGATGTTCGCGCACGGTGTGCGCGACATGCACGACATGGTCGAGGGCGACATCCGCTTCACCTCGGCGTTCGGGAGTGAGAACTGATGCGCGTCCCCCTTTCCTGGCTGCGGGAGTACGTCGACCTGCCTGCCGGCACCACCGCACGCGACCTGGCCTCGCGGCTGACGCTGGCGGGCCTGGAGGTCGAGACCGTCGACGAGCTCGGTGCCGACCTGACCGGCCCGATCGTCTACGGCCGCGTGCTCGAGATCGAGGAGCTCACCGGTTTCAAGAAGCCCATCCGCTACTGCAAGGTGGACGTCGGGCAGGCCAACGGCACGGGCGAGCCCCAGAACATCGTCTGCGGAGCCCGCAACTTCTCCGAGGGCGACCTCGTCGTGGTGTCCCTGCCCGGCGCGGAGCTGCCCGGCGGCTTCCGCATCGGCTCCCGCAAGACCTACGGCAAGATGTCCGAGGGCATGATCTGCTCGGCCAGTGAGCTGGGCCTGTGGGACGACCACAGCGGCATCATCGTGCTGCCCGAGGGCTTCGGCGAGGTCGGCGAGGACGCCATCGGCCCGCTGGGCCTGCGCGAGGACGTGCTCGACATCGCCGTCACACCCGACCGCGGTTACGCCCTGTCGATCCGCGGCGTGGCCCGCGACACCGCCGCCCTGTACGGAACGGCCTTCCGCGACCCCGCGGACGTCGAGGTGGCGGCGCCCGCCGGCGAGGGCCACCCGGCCGAGACCGACCCGGAGCTGTGCGGCCGCTACGTCCTGCGCGGCGCCACCGGGTTCGACCCCGACGCGCCCAGTCCGCTGTGGATGAAGCGGCGCCTGCACCAGTGCGGCGTGCGTTCCGTCTCCCTGGCCGTCGACGTCACCAACTACGTGATGCTCGAGCTCGGCCAGCCGCTGCACGCCTGGGACCGCACCGCCCTCCAGGGCGCCCTGAGCGTGCGCGCGGCCGCGCCGGGGGAGAAGCTGGAGACCCTGGACCACGTCCAGCGCTCCCTGGACCCGGACGACATCGTCATCGCCGACGACAGCGGCCCGGTCAACATCGCCGGCGTCATGGGCGGCGCCACCACGGAGATCTCCCTGACCACCACCGAGGTCCTCGTCGAGGCCGCCCACTTCGACGCGATGCACATCGCCCGCGCGTCGCGCCGCCACCAGCTGTCGTCGGAGTCCTCCCGCCGCTTCGAGCGCGGTGTCGACTCCGCCGTCCAGCTGGCCGCCGCCACCCGGGCGGTCGAGCTCCTCGCGGAGCTGGGCGGTGCCTCCGTGGAGCCCGGCTACACCCATGTCGTCCACCCCGCCGAGCGCACGGAGATCGTCGTCGAGGAGTCCCACGCGGGCTCCGTCGCCGGCGTCGACTACCCCGAGGGCACCGCGCGCACGTGGCTGGAGGCGATCGGCTGCGAGGTTGAGGCCGAGGGCACCGCCCTGCGCGTCACCCCGCCCACCTGGCGCCCCGACCTGACCGACCCCAACGACCTCGCCGAGGAGGTCATCCGGTTCGAGGGTTACGAGAACATCCCCTCGATCCGGCCGCGGGCCTCGGGCCGCGGACTGACCGCGGGCCAGCGCCTGCGCCGCGCCGTCGGCCGCGCCCTGGCCGCCGCCGGACACAACGAGGTGCTGTCCTACCCCTTCGTGGGCGAGCGCGACCTCGACGGCCTCCAGCTGGCGGCCGGTGACGCGCGCCGGAACTCGCTGCGCCTCGCCAACCCCCTGAGGGACGAGGAGCCGCTGCTGCGCACCACACTGCTGCCGGGCCTGTTCAAGGCACTGGCCCGCAACGTGGGCCGGGGCTTCTCCGACGTGTCCCTGTTCGAGACGGGTCTGGTCTACCGGCCCAGGCCGGGTGGCGGGCGAGCCCCGCTGCTCCCGGTCGACCGCGGCCCCTCCGCCGAGGAGCTGGCGCGCATCGACGCCGCCCTGCCCGAGCAGCCGCGCCATGTGGCCGCGGTGCTGGCCGGGGGCTTCGAACGCGCCGGCTGGTGGGGGCCGGGCCGCGAGGCCACCTGGGCCGACGCGGTCCAGGCCGCCCGCGAGGTCGCCCTCACCGCGGGTGTGGAGCTGGAGGTGGAGGCCGACGCGCACGCCCCCTGGCACCCCGGCCGCTGCGCCGCGCTGTACGCGCGCGTCGACGGAGAGCGCGTGCTCGTGGGCCACGCGGGTGAGTTGCACCCGCGCACGGTCAAGGCCTTCGGGCTGCCCGAGCGCTCCGCGGCGATGGAGGTCGACCTGGATCGGATCGAGCGGGCGCGCACCCCGGCGACCGCGCCCGAGGTGTCCACCTATCCGGTGGCCACCCAGGACGTCGCCCTGGTCGTGGACGCCTCCGTGCCGGTCGGTGAGATCAGCGCCGCCCTGGCCGAGGGCGCGGGCGAACTCCTGGAGAGCGTCCGCCTGTTCGACGTCTACACCGGTGACCAGGTGGGCGAGGGCCGCAAGTCGGTGGCCTTCACACTGCGCTTCCGCGCCGGGGACCGCACCCTGACCGCGGAGGAGGCGGGCGCCGCCCGCGACGCCGCCGTCGCCGCGGCGGCCGAACGCACGGGCGCGTCCATGCGCGCCTGACCGCCCCGCGGGCCGGCCGTCCCTCCGGGGGCGGCCGGCCCTTGCGTTTCGGGGCCGGGAAGCGGCCCCTCCGACACGAAAGCTCCGTTCGGAAGGCTGCGGAAAAGATTTTTTTCAGCCGTGTTCTTCCTGCGTATCAGGTGTTTTGAAGCCTGCGGGCCCGGGTAGCGCGCATGACGTTCGTGTTTCCGGGGATGAAAAATCGTTTTGTCTCTTGCTGTGAGGCGGGGGTCACACCTAGCCTGCAAGGACCTGCTCCTACGGGCGCCCGGACGCAGGTCGACACAGCCTTTTTGCTGCTGCGCACACGCGCACGTCTCACGGCTCGGAGGTCGCCCTATGACCGAAACGGTTGTCTCGTCAGTACCTGCCGCCCGCCGGACCGGGGAACCCGGTCGGCTCTGGCACACCTTCTGCGACATGAACACGGTCAGCAGGGGTCCCGAATTCGTGGTGGCCCGCGCCGAGGGCGTGTGGCTGTGGGACTCCTCCGGGGACCGCTACCTGGACGGCACCGCAAGCCTCTGGTACTGCAACGCCGGCCACGGACGGCGGGAGATCGCCGACGCGGTCCACCGGCAGATGACCCTGCTGGACTCCTACACGGTGTACGGGGACTTCGCCAACCTCCCCGCCCTGGAACTCAGCGAGCGGCTGGCCGCGCACGCTCCTGTCGCGGACCCGAGGGTGATCCTCACCTGCGGGGGAGGGGAGTCCATCGACACCGCGGCCAAACTGGCCCGGCGCTACTGGGCCGTGACGGGGAAGCCGGAGAAGACCCATCTGATCAGCCGGACCGGGGGCTACCACGGCCTGCACGGCATCGGCACGAGCATCTCGGGTATGGAGAGGTTCCGTGCGGGGTACGGCCGGCTGCTCGAGGACACCTCGGTGGTCCCGCACGACTCGGCCGCGGCCCTGGAGGCGGAGATCCTCCGGGTGGGCCCCGAGAACGTGGCCGCCTTCTTCGCCGAACCGGTGGTCGGTGCGGGCGGTGTGTACCTGCCCGGGCCCGACTACTTCACCGAGGTGGCCCGCATCTGCGACAGGTACGGCGTGCTGTTCGTCGTCGACAGCGTCATCTGCGGATTCGCCCGGATGGGGAACTGGTTCGGGATCGAACGGTTCGGGGTGACCCCGGACATGGTGGTCTTCGCCAAGGGCGTCTCCAGCGGCTATGTGCCGCTGGGCGGTGTCGTGGTCAGCGGCCGGATCGCCGACCCGTTCTGGAACCGGGAGGGGAACCCGTTCATGCACGGGACCACCTACGCCGGGCACCCCAGCGCATGCGCGGCGGCCATGGCCAACCTCGACATCCTGGAACGCGAGGACCTCTTCACCGTGGCGCTGGAGGTCGAGCGCCACCTGGACGGGGCGCTGCGCACCCTGGCCGGCCACCCGCTGGTGGCGGAGGTGCGTTCGGGCCTCGGCGTGATGGGGGCGGTGGAGCTCACCGAGGAGGCCCTGACCGAACGGGGAATCACCACGGCCGACGTGTTCGCCGAGGCGCGTTCCCGGGGCGTCGTGCTGCGGCCGGTCCCGAGGGCGCTGCTGGTGTCGCCGCCGCTGATCATCACCTGGGAGCAGATCGACCACCTGGTCTCCACGCTGGCGGCCTCGCTCGACGCGGTGTCGAGTCGCTGACGGGTCCGCCGGTTCCGCCGCTCCGGCGGCGGAACCGGCGCGGCCCCGTGTCCATCCGAGGCGGTCGAGGACTGCCGGAACAAAAGACCGTCGGGTAATGTTTACCGGGAAGATACTTCTTATGGGTGAGATGCGCGAAGCTGCTCGCCCGGAACCCGACGGGGACGGACATGACCGCGCAGGAGACCGAGCACACCGACAGCACTCTGAACGACGACGACCTCATCACCGCCTGGGGCCTGCTCCACGAGGCGATGAACAACGTGCAGCCCAGGCTGCTCAACGGGATCACCCCCGGGGGCAAGGACATGGCGGGGCCCTGGTTCGAGGTGCTCATCCGACTCCAGCGCACGCCGGGCCACCGACTGCCGATGAGCCGCCTGGCCAAGGAGGTCAGCCTGAGCACCGGCGGGTTCACCAAGCTCGCCGACCGGTTGGAGCGCGAAGAGTACCTCGTACGCGAGAACTGCGCTTCCGACCGCCGCGTCGTCTACGCCTCCCTCACGCCCAAGGGTGTGGAGTTCATCGACCGGGCCCGGGTCAAGCACGTCCAGCGGCTGCGGGAGCACGTCCTGGCGCCCCTGGGGCCGGAGGGGGTCCGGCAGCTGGCCGAGATCGCCCGAACCCTCCGTGACAGCGCGGTCTGCTGAGGAACTTCCCTTTCAACACCCCGTGTAGTCGAAAAGCCCCTGTTGGCAGACCGTAATCGTACGAAAGTGCGGAAAAAGACCTACCACTGTCCCTCTCCGTGTAGTTTGGCGAGTGTTCGGAGACCGAGCAGCACGGTCTCCCGGCGGACATGCACGGGGGGAATTGATGGGACTGTTCACCACTGCCGCGCAATTGAGGCCGATCCCCCGGTCCACCCGCTTCGCCAACGGCGCGGTTTCCTTCTGGTTCCGCGAGACGGGTGTTCCTGAACGCAGGGACCCGCTGCCGGGCACGGTGGACTACGACGTGTGCATCGTCGGGGCCGGGTACACCGGGCTGTGGACGGCCTACTACCTCAAGAAGGCCCAGCCTGACCTGCGCGTGGCGGTCGTGGAGCGCGAGTTCGCCGGATACGGGGCGTCCGGGCGCAACGGAGGCTGGTTGTCGGCCGAGTTCGCCGGCTCCCGCGAGCGCTACGCGCAGTCCTACGGCAAGGCGTCCATGATCGCCCTCCAGCGCGCGATGATGGGCACCGTCGACGAGGTCGTCTCCGTGGCCGGGGCCGAGGGGATCGACGCCGACATCGTCAAGGGCGGCATGCGCCTGGTCGCGACCAACGCCGCCCAGCGCGAGCGCCTGGTCGAGGACATCGAGTACCTCCAGGAATGGGGCTACTGGCCCGACGACATCCACATGCTGGAAGAGGGCCACAAGCCGGACATCGCCGTGGAGGGGGCCGTGGCCGCCGCCTACTCGCCGCACGCCGCCCGCGTCCAGCCCGCCAAGCTGGTCACCGGCCTGGCCCGCGTCGTCGAGGCCCTGGGCGTCGCCCTCTTCGAGGGCACCGCCGTCGAGGAGATCCGCCCCCGCCAGGGCGCCTCCCGCCCCGCGGTCGTCACCGAGCACGGCACCGTGTACGCCGACCACGTCATCCGCGCGACCGAGGGCTTCACCTCGGCGCTGCACGGCCGCCGGCGCGACTGGCAGCCGATGAGATCGTCGATGATCGCCACCGAACCGGTGCCGGCCGAGGTGTGGGACAAGATCGGCTGGGAGGGCCGAGAGGTTCTCGGCGACAGCGCCCACTCCTACGTCTACGCCCAGCGCACCGCGGACGACCGCATCGCCATCGGCGGCCGCAGCGTGCCCCACCGCCTCGGCTCAGGGGAGGACGGGGACGGCGCCACCCAGCCCCAGAGCATCGCCGAGCTGTGGCGCGCGCTCACCCGGATGTTCCCCGACGTGGCCGACGTACCCGTCGAGCACGCCTGGTCCGGGGTCCTCGGTGTTCCCCGCGACGGGAGCCCGACCGTCCACCTCGACACCGAGACCGGTCTGGGATGGGCCGGGGGCTACATCGGCAGCGGCGTGGCCACCAGCAACCTCGCCGGCCGGACCCTGCGCGACCTGGTCCTGCGCCGAGACACCGACCTGACCCGCCTGCCCTGGGTGGGCCACCAGTCCCGCGGCTGGGAGCCCGAGCCCCTGCGCTGGGTCGGCACCCAGGTCGTCCGCGGCCTCTACCGGAGCGCCGACCGCCGCGAGTCCAAGATCCCTGAGGAGAAGGCCCGCACCTCCCGCCTCGCCGGCATCGCGGGTCGGCTCTCCGGCCGCTGAACCGGCTGGGGGCCTGTCCTGAGGACCTGCGTCCGGCCTTCCCCGCAGGGCACGGGAACTCCCGAGACCTGTGCCCCCGGCCTCGAACGGAACCTGGAGCGGGCGGCCGGGCGTCTGTACACCTTCGTGTGCGATCCGGTGCCCAGGAGCCGGTGTCGCGGGTCGACCGTCGGATGCTGTGGACGGTGCGCTCCGCCGGGCAGGGGAGGCTCCCGCTTTGGGCTGCCTTCTCCGGCCGCCCTCGCAGCGGACCTCTTCCCCACGGGAGCGTGCTCTCGGACCCGCAGGAGCATGCGGACGGCCCAGCGGCGGTGCCGAAACCCAGGTCGGGGCGGTCCCGGGGAACGTGCGGTGTCGACGGACGGTCCGCCGTCCGCGATGGGTGCGGGTCACGGTCGCCTTCCGGGTGTGCCGCACATGTCCCGGGCGCGCCTCCCGAGCTGTCGTCACACACTCTCCCGGACCGCTTCCTCACGGGCCGGGCGGCGGGCGGCTTGCATAAATTTGCAGTCCAGTGCATGATGGTTCAGTCGGAGAGGATCGAGGGGGAGAACCACCATGGGTTACAGCGCGGCGATCGCCGGAGCCAGCGGCTACGCCGGAGGCGAGGTGCTGCGCCTGCTGCTCGGCCACCCCGAGATGGAGATCGGCGCCCTCACCGCGGCCAAGAGCGCCGGGGACCGCCTCGGAGCGCACCAGCCGCACCTGCTGCCGCTGGCCGACCGCGTCCTGGCCCCCACCACCCTCGAGGAGCTGCGCGGCCACGACGTCGTCTACCTCGCTCTGCCGCACGGGCAGTCCGCCGACATCGCCCGGCAGCTCGGCGACGACGTCCTCGTCGTCGACTGCGGGGCCGACTTCCGGTTGAACGACGCCGCCGCCTGGGAGCGCTTCTACGGCACCCCGCACGCCGGCACCTGGCCCTACGGCCTGCCCGAGCTGCCCGGGCAGCGCGAACGCCTCGCCGGGGCCAGGAGGGTCGCCGTCCCGGGCTGCCACGTCACCGTCGCCACCCTCGCCCTGTTCCCCGGCCTGGCCGAGCAGCTCGTCGAGCCCGACCTGACCGTCGTCGCCGTCACCGGAACCTCCGGCGCGGGCAAGGCGCCCAGGCCCAACCTCGTCGGCAGCGAGGTCATGGGGGCCCTCACCCCCTACGGAGTCGGCGGCACCCACCGCCACAACCCCGAGATCGTCCAGAACCTCACCGCCGTCACCGGCGAACCGGTCCGCCTGTCCTTCACCCCGGTCCTGGCGCCCCTGCCCCGCGGCATCCTCGCCACCTGCACCGCACCCCTCCGGCCCGGTGCCACCGTCGACCAGGTGCGTGCCGCCTACGAGACCGCCTACGCCGACGAGCCCTTCGTCCACCTCCTTCCGGAGGGGACCTGGCCCAGCACCGCCATGACGCTCGGCGCCAACACCGCCCTCGTCCAGGTCACCGTCGACCCCGACGCCGGGCGCATGGTCGCCGTCGCCGCCCTGGACAACCTCACCAAGGGCACCGCCGGCGGCGCCGTCCAGAGCACGAATCTCGCCCTGGGCCTGCCCGAGACCACCGGTCTCCCGCTCGCCGCGGTCGCCCCGTAACCACTGGAAAGGCACACCGTGAGCGTCACCGCACCGCTGGGCTTCCGAGCCGCGGGCGTCAGCGCGGGCATCGGTCCCGAAGGGGCCCTCGACGTCGCCGTCGTCGTCAACGACGGTCCCTCCCGCGCGGCCGGCGCGGTCCTCGGCAGCGGCGAGAACCAGGCCGCGCCTGCCCTGTGGACCCGCCAGGTCGTCGCCGGCGGCCGTGTCCGCGCCGCCGTCCTCAACTCCGGATGCGCCAACACCGGCACCGGCCACCTCGGCTTCCAGGACGCCCACGCCCTCGCCGAGCACACCGCCGGACGGCTCGGCGACTCCGCCGCCGAGATCGCCCTGTGCGCGGCCGGGCCGGTCGGGGTCCGGCCTCCTCTGGAGGAGCTGCGCGGCGGCGTCACCGCCGCGATCGCCGAGCTCTCCCGCAGCGGGGGGCTGGCCGCCGCCGACGCCGTACGCACCACGGACACGGTCGCCAAGATCGCCTTCCGGCGCGGCGGGGGCTACACCCTCGGCGCCATGGCCAAGGGGCCCGACCCCTCGCTGTCCACCGGACTGTGCGTCCTCACCACCGACGCCGACCTCACCGCCGACCAGTGCCAGGAGCTGCTGGCCGCCGCCGCTGCCGCGACCCTGGCCCCGCTGACCGGCAGCAACGACACCGTCCTGCTCATGGCCAGCGGCGCCGGCGGAACCGCTCCCCGGCCCGAGGACTTCGCCGCCCTCCTCACGGAGGTGTGCGCGGACCTGGCCGCACAGATCGACGCCGACCCCGCCACCATGCACAAGAGGGGACAGAACCCGTGATCGCGCGATCCGCCCCCGGTGACCACACCGGGGCCATCGACAAGGCGGCCAACCTCATCGAGGCGCTGCCCTGGCTCTCCCGCTTCCACGGCCGCACCGTCGTGGTCAAGTACGGCGGCAACGCCATGGTCAGCGAGGAGCTCCGTGTCCGCTTCGCCGAGTCCGTCGTCTTCCTCCACTACGCCGGCCTGCGACCCGTCGTCGTCCACGGCGGCGGGCCCCAGATCAGCGCCATGCTCGACCGCTCCGGCGTGGAGTCCACCTTCACCGCCGGACTGCGTGTCACCACCGACGAGGCCATGGACATCGTCCGCATGGTCCTCACCGGCCAGGTCAACCGCGAGATCGTCGGCCTGATCAACCGGCACGGGCCCTTCGCCGTCGGCATGTCCGGCGAGGACGCCAACCTCCTGGTGGCCGAGCGCAAGAGCGTCGAGATCGACGGGGAGAGCGTCGACATCGGACGCGTCGGCGAGGTCACCGAGGTCAACCCCGGTGCCGTGGCCGCCCTCATCGCCGACGGCCGCATCCCCGTCGTCTCCAGCGTCGCCCGCGCCGACGACGGCGGCGTCTACAACGTCAACGCCGACACCGCGGCCTCCGCCCTGGCCGTCGCGCTCGGCGCGGGCAAGCTCATCATGCTCACCGACGTCGAGGGCCTGTTCGCCGACTACCCGGCCAACACCGAGCTCATCAGCCGACTGGACGTCGAGGAACTCGAGAAACTGCTGCCCTCCCTCGCCTCGGGGATGCTCCCCAAGATGGAGGCCTGCCTGACCGCGGTCCGGGGCGGAGTCCCCCAGGCGCACATCATCGACGGGCGCGTCCCCCACTCCCTGCTCCTGGAGGTCTTCACCGACCAGGGTGTCGGCACCATGGTCGCCGACGAGGAGCTGGAGGCAGCCCTGCTCTCGGGGAACGGACCGCAGCCCCGGAACCACGCCCGCAACGACACCGACGGAGGCCGCACGTGACCAGCAGCTCCGACCTGCGCGAGCGCTTCGCCGCCTCGCTCATGCCCACCTACGGCGTTCCGCCGATCGCCCTCTCCCACGGCCGGGGCTGCGAGGTCTACGACGCCGACGGCCGCCAGTACCTCGACCTCATCGCCGGCATCGCCGTCTCCGTCCTCGGCCACGGTCACCCGGCCGTGGTCACCGCCGTGGCCCGTCAGGCCGCCGTCCTGGCCCACACCAGCAACCTGTTCGTCCACGAACGCGAGGTCGAGCTCGCCGAGCGGCTCGTCGCGCTGGTCGGCGGCGACGCCAAGGTCTTCTTCGCCAACTCCGGCACCGAGGCCAACGAGGCCGCCCTCAAGCTCGTCAAGCGCGCGGCCTCTCCCGGCCGCCACTACTACGTGGCCTCCAGCAAGGGCTTCCACGGCCGCACCTCCGGTTCCCTCGCCCTCACCGGCAAGGACGCGATCCGTGAGCCCTTCGGTCCCTTCGGCACGGAGGTCCGCTTCGTTCCCCACGGGGACCTCGACGCCCTGCGCGAGAACGTCGACGAGCACTGCGTCGCCGTGTTCACCGAGCCCGTCCAGGGCGAGGCCGGTGTCGTCCCCGCCCCCGAGGGCTACCTCGCCGGTGTCCGCGAGATCTGCGACGCCACCGGAGCCGCGTTCGTCCTCGACGAGATCCAGAGCGGCATCGGCCGCACCGGAGCCTGGTTCGCCCACCAGGCGGAGGGGGTGCGCCCCGACGTCCTCACCCTGGCCAAGGGCCTGGGCGGCGGCCTGCCGATCGGCGCCTGCGTCGGACTGGGCCGCTACGCCGACGCCTTCCGCAAGGGGGACCACGGCTCCACCTTCGGCGGCAACCCCGTCGCCTGCGCCGCCGCGCTCGCGGTCCTCGACACCATCGAGGGGGAGGGCCTGCTCGCGCACACCACCGTCGTGGGCGATCTCCTCGCCGAACAGCTCGAGGCCCTCGACCACCCCCTCCTGGCCGGCCAGCGCGGCAGCGGCCTGTGGCGGGCCCTGGAGCTCACCGCCCCGCACGCCGCCCACGTCCAGGAGCAGGCCGCCGTCCGCGGCTTCCTGGTCAACGCCGTCACCCCCGACGCCGTCCGGATCGCCCCGCCCCTGGTCATCACGCCCGAGGAGATCGGCGTGTTCATCGAGGCGCTGCCCACCGTCCTGGACGCCGCCGAGGCCGCCGCCACCAAGGAGAAGCAGTCATGAGGCACTTCCTGCGCGACGACGACCTCACCCCGGCCGAGCAGGCCCGGGTGCTCGACCTCGCCGACACCATGAAGAAGGACCGCTTCGGCCACCGCCCGCTCGAGGGCCCCCGCAGTGTCGCGCTCCTCTTCGACAAGCCTTCCACGCGCACCCGCCTGTCCTTCGGCGTCGGTGTCGCGGACCTCGGCGGCACCCCGCTCGTCCTGGACGGCGGCAGCACCCAGATGGGCCGGGGCGAGCCCTTGGAGGACACCGCCCGCGTTCTGGAGCGCCAGGTCGCCGCCGTCGTGTGGCGCACCTTCGCCCAGGCCGACCTGGAGACCCTGGCCGCCCACATCTCCGTCCCCGTGGTCAACGCGCTCACCGACGAGTTCCACCCCTGCCAGATCCTCGCCGACCTGCAGACCGTGCGCGAGCACAAGGGCACCCTGGCCGGGCTCACCCTGGCCTACCTCGGGGACGGCGCCAACAACATGGCCCACTCCTACCTGCTGGGCGGCGCCACCGCCGGGCTCCACGTCCGGATCGGCGCCCCGGAGGGCTACACCCCCGACCCGGCCGTGCTCGAACGCGCCGCCGAGATCGCCCGGCGGACCGGGGGGTCGGTCGCCGTCACTCCCGACCCGCGCGAGGCGGCCGCGGGCGCCGACGTCGTGGCCACCGACACCTGGGTGTCCATGGGCCAGGAGGACGAGGCCGCGGAGCGCCTGGCCACCTTCGGTTCCTACATCGTCGACGAGGCCCTCATGGCCGCCGCCGACCCCGCGGCGATCGTGCTGCACTGCCTGCCCGCCTACCGCGGCAAGGAGATCGCGGCCGACGTCCTCGAGGGCCACCAGAGCGTGGTCTGGGACGAGGCCGAGAACCGCCGCCACGCGCAGAAGGCCCTGCTCGCCTTCCTCCTGGAGGCCGCCGAGACCCCGGAGGGCGGATGACGGCGAACGGCGAGGGGCAGGCCACGGCCCCGATGACCAAGGCGGCCAGACAGGCCCGCATCACCGACGTCCTCACCCGGGAGGACATCCGCTCCCAGAGCGACCTGGCCAAGCGCCTGTCCGAGGCCGGTGTCCAGGTCACCCAGGCCACCCTCTCCCGGGACCTGGACGAACTGGGCGCGGTCAAGCTGCGCACCGCCGACGGGCACCTCGCCTACGTCCTGCCGGGGGAGGGCGGCGAGCGTCTCCAGCGCACCCGCCCCGACACCCTCGACCTGGCCGAGGCCTCCGGGGCCCGCCTCGCCCGGCTGGCCGAGGACCTCCTCGTCTCCGCCGAGGCCTCCGCCAACATGGTCATCGTCCGCACACCCCCCGGAGCGGCGCAGTACCTGGCCTCCGCCATCGACCACACCGACTTCCACGCCATCCTGGGCACCATCGCGGGAGACGACACCATCCTGGTCATCTCCCGCGACCCCCGGGGCGGGGAGGAACTGGCCGCCGCCCTCCTGCGGCTGGCCGACCGCAGACCGTGAGCACGACGCCGTGCGGGGCCGACCGGCCCCGCACACCGCACCACCCCGAGGAGAGCACACCATGCCCGACCAGCCCGAGGCGCTGCGCCTGTGGGGAGGCCGCTTCGAGGGCGGACCGGACCAGGCCCTGGCCCGGCTGTCGCTGAGCACCCACTTCGACTGGCGCCTGGCCCGCCACGACATCGCCGGATCGCGCGCGCACGCACGGGCGCTGCACCGCGCCGGGCTGCTCACCGACGGCGAGCTCGACCGCATGATCGAGGGTCTGGACCGGCTGGAGGCCGACGTGGCCTCGGGGGCCTTCACCCCCGTCCTGGAGGACGAGGACGTGCACACCGCCCTCGAGCGCGGGTTCATCGAGCGGGTCGGCCCCGAGCTGGGGGGACGGCTGCGCGCCGGCCGGTCCCGCAACGACCAGATCGCCACGCTCATCCGCATGTACCTGCGCGAGGAGGCCCGGCAGATCGCCGATCTGCTCCTGGACCTGGTGGAGGCCCTGGCCGACCAGGCCGGAGCCCACCCCGGCGCGGCCATGCCCGGGCGCACCCACCTCCAGCACGCCCAGCCCGTGCTGCTCGCCCACCACCTCATGGCGCACGCCTGGCCGCTGCTGCGCGACGTCGAGCGGCTGCGCGACTGGGACCGGCGCGCCGCCGTGTCCGCCTACGGCTCCGGCGCGCTCGCCGGCTCCTCGCTGGGCCTGGACCCGCAGGCGGTCGCCGTGGAACTGGGCTTTCCCGCCTCGGTGGAGAACTCCATCGACGGCACCGCGGCGCGCGACGTCGTCGCCGAGTTCTCCTTCGTCACCGCCATGGTCGGCGTGGACCTGTCCCGGCTCTCGGAGGAGGTCATCCTGTGGGCGACGAAGGAGTTCTCCTTCGTCACGCTCGACGACGCCTTCTCCACCGGTTCGTCGATCATGCCGCAGAAGAAGAACCCCGACGTCGCAGAGCTGGCCCGGGGCAAGGCGGGCCGCCTCATCGGCGACCTCGCCGGTCTGCTCGCCACCCTCAAGGGGCTCCCGCTCGCCTACAACCGGGACCTGCAGGAGGACAAGGAGCCGGTGTTCGACGCCGTCGACACCCTCCACCTGCTGCTGCCCGCGGTGACCGGCATGATCGCCACCCTGGTCTTCCACACCGACCGCATGGCCGAACTCGCCCCCCAGGGTTTCTCCCTGGCCACCGACATCGCCGAGTGGCTCGTACGCGAGCGCGTTCCCTTCCGCGAGGCCCACGAGATCGCCGGCACCTGCGTGCGGGTGTGCGAGGAGCGGGGGGCCGATCTGCCCGACCTGAGCGACGAGGACCTCGCCGCGATCTCGCCGCACCTGACCCCGGCCGTGCGCGAGGTGCTCACCGTCGAGGGCTCCCTGGCCTCCCGCGCGGGCCGGGGCGGCACCGCCCCCGTACGCGTCGCCGAGCAGCTGGAGCGCCTGCGCTCGGCCATCGACGAGAACCGCCGGGCATTCTCCGCCTAGACGGACAGAGCGCCCAGGGCGCCCCGCGGCAGCCGCCGCGGGGCGCCCTTTCCCTTTTCCGCGGACGGCTGCGGATTTTCCTGATTCCCCGGCAAGCACCGATCGAGTGCGGTAGCGTCCTGAATCCGCGGGTACCACGAGTGCTCATTTCGGCGCGCACGGTGACGGGCCGCGCCGGGAGCCACCCCCGAAAGGTGTCCGCGACCAGTCCGTGGGAGGAGCACAAGTGGGGAAGCCGGGAGGCCGCCGCCGCGGTATCAAGGCGCAGCTCAACAGGATCGTCCTGATACCCAGCATCACCTTCCTCGCCCTGTTCGCCGTGCTCAGCACCGCGACCCTCGTGGAAGCCCTGTCGCTGCGGGCCTCGGTCGGCCACGGCCGGGCGGGCATGCAGCTCGCCGCCGTCCTGACCGGCCTCCAGGAGGAGCGCCGGCTCAGCGCCGAGTACCTGGCCGCGCCCGGGCCGGAGACCCACGCCGCCCTCGTCGAGGCGGGGCAGGCCACGGAGGAGGAGGTCGAGACCCTCGCCGTCCTGCGCGACCGGCTCGGTGACCTGGACGACCCCGCCAGCCGCGCCCTCACGGGCAACTTCTTCACCTCTCTGGAGGAGGTCGGGCGGATGCGCGGCGACAACCTCGCCTCGCCGGGGCTCCCCGACGCCGCGATGGAGGCCTACACCGATGCCATCGGGCAGGGGATCGGCATCTACGCCGGTACCGCGCGCTCCCTCGACGACGGTTTCGCCGCAGCGGAGGCCGCCGCCGCCACCGACCTCATGTGGGCCCAGGAGAGCTTCAGCCACGCCGACGCCCTCATCAGCTCGGTACAGGTCCGGGACGGCCTCACCCGCGCCGACCAGGTCGAGATCGCCGCTCTGGTGCACGACGCGCGCCACCGTGTGGGCACCGTCCATCCCGGGAGCGCCTCCGACGACACCGCCACCTCCCGTACCCTCGCCGAGAGCCGGGTCTGGAACGAGGCCCTCGCCATCGCCGGGGCCGTCGCCGCCCACGAGGAGCCCCCGACCGCTCCCGGCGCACCGCAGCAGGGGCGACGCACCGCACCTCCCGCCGAGATCGACGGCTGGCGCGAGAGCGCCGACGAGGTCAACGCCGAGCTGAGCGGTATCACCGGGGCCCGCGCCGCCTCCGTGGTCACCGCGGCGGAGGAGGCCAGTTCCTGGATGCTCACCCTCGCCCTCGGCGGCGGCATCGCCTCCCTGTTCGCGGGCACCGTCGCCTACGGCGTCTCCGCCCGCTCCGCCGGGCGGCTGACCAACCGGCTCGCCCGGTTGCGCGCCGAGACCCTGGGCACCGCCCGCACCGACCTGCCCCGCATCGTCCGACGCCTGGAGGCGGGGGAGAGCGTGGACCTGGACAAGGAGATGAAGCAGCTCGACCACGGCGACGACGAGGTCGGCCAGGTCGCCGACGCCTTCAACATCGCCCAGCGCACGGCCGTCAGCGCCGCGGTCAAGCAGGCCGACATCCGGGCCGGCGTCAACCGGGTCTTCCTCGGTATCGCCCACCGGAACCAGTCCCTGATCCAGCGCCAGCTCCAGCTCCTCGACCGTGTCGAGCGGGAGGAGGACGACCCCGACCTGCTGGAGAGCCTCTTCCAGCTCGACCACCTGGCCACCCGGGGCCGCCGCCACGCCGAGAACCTCATCATCCTGGGCGGCTCCCGGCCGGGACGGCGCTGGCGCAAGCCGATCCCGCTCGTCGACATCCTGCGCGGCGCCGTCTCCGAGACCGAGGAGTACGCCCGGATCCGCCTCGTCGCCGTGCCCGAGCTGTCCCTGACGGGGGCCGCCGTCGCCGACGTGATCCACATGCTCGCCGAGCTGCTGGAGAACGCCACCGCCTACTCGCCCCCGCACACCGAGGTCACGGTCTCCGCCGAGTCCGTGCCCAGGGGCGTGGCCGTGGAGATCGAGGACCGCGGGCTCGGTATGGCCGAGGACGCGCTGGCCAGGGCCAACGCCACGCTCGGCAAGGCCCCCGAGTTCGACGTCATGGCACCGGGCACCGACGCCCACCTCGGCCTGTTCGTCGTCGCCCGCCTGGCCGTCAGGCACGACATCCAGGTTCAGCTGCGGCCCTCCGCCTACGGCGGGACCCGTGCCGTGGTGCTCATCCCCGACGCACTCGTCGTCGCCCTTCCCGAAAGGCCCCGGCCGACCGGGCGCGCCGGCACCGGGGCCCGCGCGGCCCTGGGCGCGGCCCCCTCCGAGGGGACCCGGCCGCATCTGCGGCCCGTGCCCCCCGACCCGGGCGAGGAGACCGACGAGGCGGGGCACGTGCCCCGCACGCCCCTGCTGCGCCAGGTTCCCGACATCGAGGAGGCGGTGGAGCAGCAGGACCTGCTCTCCGGGCCGGAGCCGGTGTCCCGGGAACATGCCGCCGCAGCCCCGGGGCGCCCCGGGCTGCCGCGGCGCAGACGCCAGGAGAGCCTCGTACCCCAGCTCAGACAGGATCCCCCGTCGGAGGACGCGGACAGCGGTCCCCCCGGAGCCCGGGAACGCAGCCCGGAACAGGCCCGCAAGCTGATGGACGCCTTCAGCTCGGGCACCCGCCGCGGCCGCGCCGCCGACATCGACGCGGACGGCCACGGACACCAGCACACCAGTGACGATGTCGGCGCCGCCGCCGACGACCACACGGGAGAGAGCGACTGACATGGTGGGCAAGAGCAAGGCCGCGGACAATCTCGACTGGCTTCTGGACGACCTGGTCGACCGCGTCGTTGGAGCCGCGCACGCGATCGTGCTGTCGGCCGACGGACTGCTGATCGGCCGCTCCCGGGAACTTCCGCCGGAGGAGGCCGAGCACCTGTCGGCCGTGGCCTCGGCGTTCCAGAGCCTGGCCCGGGGAACGGGGCGGCACTTCGGTGGCGGGGAGGTCCGGCAGACCGTCGTGGAGATGGAGCACTGCTACCTCTTCGTCACCGCGGCGGGTGAGGGCGCCTGCCTGGCTGTCCTGGCCGAGGAGAGCGCCGATGTGGGCATGGTCGCCTACGAGATGAACCTGCGGGTCAAGAGGGTGGGACAGTTCCTCACCGCCCCACCGCGCAGGCCAGGGCAGCTGACGGCGACGGGAGGTGGGAGCTCGTGACAGGCAGGCAGGAGCGGGGACGCTCGGGGACGGTCAGTCCTCCGGAGACGGAGGGGTTCGAGGGCGCGGACCTCTTCCCGCCCGCCCAGGAGGCGCCGTGGCACCGCGGCCGGGGCCACCCCACGTCGGAGGGGCCCTCGGAGGGTGTGCTGAGCGGAGACGCGCCCGAAGGTCCCCTGGTCCGCCCCTACACGATGACCCGGGGGCGCACCAGACCCTGCGGCAGCGGTCCGCGGTTGGACCTGATCACCATCGTGGTCGCTGCCCGAGGCCGTCAGGAACAGGTGGCCGAACCCGAGCGGGAGGCCATCCTGAGACTGTGCGGCAGACCGATCTCGGTCGCGGAGATCTCCGCCCGCCTCGACATCCCCCTGACCGTGGTCAGGGTGATCCTGGGCGACCTGCTCGCCGACGGC
The DNA here is from genome assembly GCF_014203695.1 of Nocardiopsis algeriensis. Classification (GTDB taxonomy): domain Bacteria; phylum Actinomycetota; class Actinomycetes; order Streptosporangiales; family Streptosporangiaceae; genus Nocardiopsis; species Nocardiopsis algeriensis. Next base: position 478,664 of record NZ_JACHJO010000003.1, read on the forward strand.
GACATCCGGACCAGGGCAGCCGTGCCCGTCACCCAGCTCCCCGACAAGAAAGTGCTCCAGGCGGTACTCGATGGCATCCGCAGACTTTGAGACCACGACGCACGGGCAGGAACCGATCCCCCAGGCCGTCAAGATCATCATCGCCGGGGGGTTCGGCGCGGGCAAGACCACCATGGTGGGCTCTGTCAGCGAGATCGCCCCGCTCAGCACCGAGGAGGTGATGACCGAGGCCAGTTGCGGGGTCGACGACCTGGGCGGGCTTGAGGACAAGAGCACCACCACCGTCGCCATGGACTTCGGCCGCATCACGGTCAGCCCCGAGGTGGTCCTGTACCTGTTCGGCACCCCGGGGCAGAACCGCTTCTGGTTCATGTGGGACGAGCTCGCCGAGGGCGCACTCGGCGCGGTCGTCCTCGCCGACACCCGGCGCCTGGACACCTGCTTCCATGCGGTGGACTTCTTCGAGCGCCGAGGGGTGCCCTTCGTGGTGGCGGTCAACCGCTTCGAGGGCTCCACCGCCTACCGGACCGAGGAGGTGCGCGAGGCACTGGACGTTCCCGAGGAGGTACCGATCGTCCTTGCCGACGCCCGCGACCGCGAGTCCAGCAGGGACGTGCTGGTAGAACTGGTCACCCACGTGATCCGCGGCCGCAGCCCCGCCCTGAGCGGATGACCCCGCCGGCCCGCACCCCAGACCGCCGCACGAGGGGTGACCAGGTGTACCGTTCGTGGGACACGCCCGTGGATATGGCACAGCGCTACAATGACGCGGCAACGACCATTGCTTCCGAGCGGGCACTCCATCCGCCTCTCATCTGAATCCTGGTATGCGAAACTCTGACCGACTTCCCCCACGCCAACTGCCCAAGCGGCGTTCCGGCCGCCACCGCAACCCGCTGTCCTTCGACAACTGGTTCGGCACGCCCGCGCTGATCATGGCGGTCCCGGGCCCGGCCGACCAGGCCAGAGGCGCCGACGGTGAGTCGGTCGGTGCCCGGATGGCCGATCTCGTACGCGCCTACCGGCCCGAGGTGTCCGTCAGCTACGGCCACACCGAGGGCGACGAGGAGTCCCTCGCCAAGGCCCTGGCGGAGTTGAGCGGCGACGACGACAGCCCCCTCTCGGGCGTCGTCGTCCCGCTGGTCACCGCACCGCACGAGCAGGTCTCCGCGGCCATCGAGGCCGCTGTCGCGGCCTCCGGCGCCTCCGTGCGGGTCAGCGAGGGCCTGGGTCCGCACCCGATGCTCGCCGAGGCTCTGCACCTGCGTCTGGCCGAGGCCGGTTACGTGCGTGCCGACCGCATGCGTCTGATCAGCGTCGTCGCGCGCGACACCAGCATGGCCGACGGTGTCGTGGTGGGCGCGGTCGGCGGAGAGGGGGCCGTCGGCGCGGCCGGGGTCACCGCGGTTCTGCTGGCCGCACGCCTCGGTCTGACCGTGCTGCCCGCCGACCTGGAGAGCGAGGCCTCGATCGGGCAGACCGTGGAACAGCTGCGCCAGGGCGGCTGCCGGCGTCCTGTCATCGCACCCAGTGCGCTCGGGCCCGAACTGCCCGCCGACGAGCTGGGTGCACTGGCCGAGCGCTTCGGTGCCCGGCTGGGTACACCCCTGGGTGCGGACGGCCTGCTGGGCAAGATCGCCGCGCTGCGCTACGCCGAGATCCTCAACTCGCTCGGTGTGGAGCAGCCGCCCACGGTCGACGAGCTGCCCGCGCCGGTGGGCTCGCGCCACCGGCCGGAGTCCTGAGGGCGAGCCGCCCGGAGGAACAGCCTTTCGGTCAGGGGCCGTCCGCTGCCGCCACGCGGCAGCGGACGGCCCCTGATGTGTACGCTCTGCCCCCTTCCACGGTTCGGGAAGGGGCCACGTACCTGCAAAAAGCACGGCACATGGTCTTTCTGCCCCCTTGTTGCAACTAGATGTAATCGTTTGGCAACTAAGGGCAATGGTTTTTCGCTAGTCTCGGCATGACCGAAAGCCGCCGAGGCCCTCCTCCCGGGCACCCGGCACCCGCCCAGGCTGGAGGGGGCCATGTTCACCACCCACATCAAGGCGTCCACGATCCGCGGACAGCTCACCCGCATCGTGCTCGTCCCGAGCCTGTGCTTCCTCGTGCTCTGGCTCGTCGTCGCCTCCGTCGGCACAGTCCGGGCCGCGCAGCTGATGGGCGCGGTCGTCCAGGCGCGCGAGGGCAGCCAGGCCCTCGCGGAGGCCGTCGGGGAACTGCACACCGAACGCCGCCTCTCCCTGGTCTACCTGGGCCGCTTCCAGGACAGCGGCCCCGACGAGGACACGGGACGCGACCTGGACGAGCAGCGCGAGCGCACCGATGCGGCCCTGGCCGATGCCGAGGCCCTGGCCGAGGACCTGGGGGACAGCGGAGACGAGGAGGTGCGGCGCAGCGCCGCCGCCTTCCTCGGAGCCTCCCGCACCGTGGAGGAGATCCGCCTGCGCCTGGACGAGCACACCGCGAGCCAGGAGGAGGTGCTCCTCACCTACGGGGAGGTCCTCACCGGGGCAGACGCCGTCACCACGGCGCTCGTCCACGCCACCGACGGCGGTGAGAGCGTCACCGACGCCGTCCTCACCACCGAGCTGCTCGGTGCCCGCGCCGAGTACGCCACCGCCGACGCACTCCTGGCCGGAGTCATCGCGGCGGGGGAGATGGACCACGGGGCGACCGCGCACTTCACCCACCTCACCGCCTCCTACCGCTCCGCCCTCACGTCCGCGCGCGAGGCCATGCACCCCGGTGTGCGGGACCGGTACGAGAAGATGACCGGGAGCCGGGACTGGGCCGGGACCGAGGAACTCAGCCGCCGGGTGGTCACCCGTTCTCCCGTCGTGGAGCGCGGAGGGGAGCCGACGTGGAACTCCTCCGTCGACGTGGACGCCGAGGAGTGGGACGCGTCCTCCTCCAGCGCGCTCGCGCTCATGGACGACCTTGTCTCCGCCCAGGTCGAACACACCGTCGACCTGGCCTGGAACACCGCACTGGTGCGGGTGTCCTTCGGCGTGGCCGCCGCCGCAGCCACCCTCCTCGCCGGAATTCTGGCCATCTCCGCCGTCAGCCGCTCCTCCCGCCGCCTCACCGGCCGGCTCGCCCGGCTGCGCGGGCAGATCCTCGACCGGGACGAGGACCTGCCCGGCATCATCGACCGGGCCCAGCGCGGCGGAAAGGTCGACGTCCAGGAGGAGCTGCCACCCCTGGACGAGTCCGGGAACGACGAGATCGGCCAGGTCGCCGAGGCGTTCGACACCGCGCAGCTCACCGCGGTCGCGGCCGCCGTCCGCCAGGCGGAGATCCGCCGCGGCGCCAACAAGGCCTTCCTCGGCATCGCCTTCCGCAACCAGACCCTCGTCCAGCGGCAGCTGCGCCTCCTCGACGAGCTCGAGTACAACGAGCAGGACCCGGAGGCGCTGCGCCGCCTGTTCCGCCTGGACCACCTCACCACCCGGGCCCGGCGCTATGCCGACAACCTCATCATCCTGGGCGGAGGGCAGTCCACACGCCGCTGGAACCAGCCGCGCCCGCTCGTGGACGTACTGCGTGCGGCCATCGCCGAGACCGAGGACTACGAGCGGGTCCGCCTGACCTCCGTCCCCCGGCTGCTCATGCACGGCCAGGTGGTGTCCGACATCGTCCACCTCCTCGCCGAACTCGTCGAGAACGCCACCCAGTTCTCCCCTGCCGGCACACCGGTGGACGTCAGCTGCACCCCGGCCCCCGAGGGGCTGCTGGTGGAGGTCGAGGACCGGGGGCTGGGCATGTCCGAGCAGGGCTACGCACAAGCCCAGCGGACCCTCTCCCGGCCACCGGAGTTCGACGTCATGGCGTTGCCGGAAGACCCCCGGCTGGGCCTGTTCGTCGTCGCCCGCCTCGCCGAGCGCCACGGCGTGCGGGTGTGGCTGCGGCCCTCGCCCTACGGCGGCACCCGTGCGACCACACTGGTACCGGCCTCCCTGCTGGAACCCGTGGAGAACCCGGCCCGGCACCCCGCCCCGCCGCAGCTCCCCGCCGTCCGGCACCCGCAGCAGGAGGGACGCGGCGACGTGTCCGCCGCGCCCCGGGGCGGAACTCCGCGGCCCGACGGACATGGCGGCGCGCAGCCGTCGGCGCCCGAGTTCCGTCCGCCCCGCGTTCCCGCCGACACACAACCGGGGGTGAACGGCGCCTACAAGACGTCCGCTCCGGTGCCACCGGGTCCGGCGCGGAGCGCTCCTGTGCCCGCCGGCCCGGTGCCCGCAGGCAGCTTCGATCCCCGGGTGGCAGGTGAACCGCCGGGGCACGACGCCGTGCCCCGCACCGGGGCACCGGAATTCCCCGCCGGCCCTGTCCCGACCTGGGGCGCGTCGGGCCGCCCCCCGCACGGGGCGCAGGACACGGGCCCGCTGCCCGATCCCGGCCCCTACGGTCCTGCCGGCACGGCCGCCGCCTCGGTGACCCAGCCCTTCACGGCCGATCGGCAGTACCTGCCCCCGGGGCCGCATGCCGGGCCCGCACTGCCCGAAGGGCACCCCAGCGGTCCCCAGGACCCTTCCCGCACCGGATCCCGGGGAGGCGGCCACGGCACGCCGCTGCCCAAGCGGCCCGTTCCCCGGGAGCGGTCGGGAGACCAGGTCCCGGCTCCCACACGGCAGGGAGGACATGGTGAGCAGTAGAGGATCGCTCGACACGGCGGCCCCGGAGAGCGGAGACGGCCGTGCCGGCCCCGACGGGCCCCCGGCCGAGCCCGAGGAGCGGTTCCTCCGCCCCTACGCAGTCACGGCGGGGGACCCCGGCGCCGCCCGGGCCGTCGACCCCGGCCTGCTCGACCTGCTCACCCCGGTCGTCGCCGTGCGGACCGAGGAGGGGGAAGGCGGACTGTGGCCCGAGCGGGAGGCGATCCTGTACCACGCACGCAGCCCCCGGACCGTCGCCGAGCTCGCTGCGCGGGTCGACCTGCCCGTCGGTCAGGTCAGGGCGATCGCCGCGGGCATGGTCGAGGACGGCTCGCTCCGGTGCTGCGAGCCCACGCGCTCCCTCCGCCAGGCGGAACTCCTCCAAGCCGTCCTCGAGGGGCTGGAGGCCCTCTGACCGGTCCCCGGCTCCCGGGACCGGGGCCTCCGCCGCCCTTGGGCGCCGCGTGGTTCGGTCCTCACCGAAAAGGGGAAGGGGAGACGGAGTGTGCCGGACCGGGGTTGTCCACAGCCCGGAGAACGCTCTGGTCCCGGCCCCGGGCGCGGTTCAGCATGGAAGTGGGCCGGAAGGCCCCGGGACGGACCCGGCGCTCCCCGGCCGGAGGTGACCATGCCCTTTGTCCGCCGGCCGGCGGCCGCGCTCACCGCTGTACTTGCCGCCGTGCTCGTGTTCGCCCTGACGGGGGCCACGGCCGGTACCGACCCGCGAGGGGGAGAGTTGGACGGCTTCACCATCGAGCACCTGCCCGAGCAGATCGACGACAAGACCTCGGTCTCCGACTTCGAGTACGAGTGGGGGGACGTGACCTTCCGGAGCAGGGTGTGGGAGGAGGCTCTGGACGGGGGAGGCGCCAGGGTCGTCCTCCAGGTCCTGGTCATGCGCGGTGACAGGATCACCGACCTCGAATCGCTGCGCGACTTCCTCGCCGAGTACCACGAGCGCTCTCCGGAGTCCTGGGAGCTCACCGGGTTCGACAACGGCGGGGTGCCCGGCCTGCACGGCGGGACCGAGGCGTTCTGGAGCCCGGCGGCGGGGGTGGGGGTGGAGGTGCGGGACGCCTTCGGCGCCCTCGGGGAGGAAGGACTCCTGGCCACCGCGCGCAGCGTCCGCCACGCGAACCCGGCCTGAGGAGCGTGCGGCCCGCCCGCTCCGCGGCGGGCCGGGCCGCACGGATCAGCAGCTCGCGAGGACCTCGCGCAGTGCCGCCTCCTCGTCCGGGTCCACACTCAGGTCCCACACGTGTTTGACCTCGATCCACGAGACCGCGTACTCGCAGTGCATCGACTCCAGCGGGGGCAGCCAGTCGGACGGGTCCCCGTCGCTCTTGGAGCGGTTGGACGAGGCGCTCACCGCCCACAGCTGGTCCGACTCCATGTCGTTGGCGAACTGCTCGCGCTTGTCGGTCGTCCACTCGTGGGCCCCCGAGCGCCATCCCTCCTTCAGTGGCACCATGTGATCGATGTCGAGGTCGCCCGGGTCGGTGAAGGTCTCGCCGTCGTAGGCGCTGTGCCAGGTGCCCGAGGTGATGTCGCAGTCCTCGCCGACCTCGACGCCCTCCCCGGAGCGCACCAGAACCGCCTCACGCGTGTTGCAGCCGTCCTGCACGTTCGAGGTCCAGTGGGGAAAGGCCGAGCGGTCGTAGCCCGAGGCCTGGCTCTCCTCCTCCACCCGCAGCTCGTCGAGCTTGTTCAGGGCCTGCTCCGCGGACGGCTCTCCCGACGGGGCGGACATCGGTCCGCTCGCGGAGCCTCCTCCGTCACTCCGGGGGTCGGGGGTGATGACGCCGAGCTCGTAGAGGACGAAGGCCGCGACGGCGACCAGGACACCGGCGACGATCGCACCGATCTTCTTCACAAGGGGCTCCACAGTAGGTCGGAAGGGGACAACGCCGATGACCAGCTTGACCCATGCGTGCGGCCGAAGGGAACACGCGCCGGAATTCGGATCCCGCCCGGAGGGTGCGGGAACACGGCGCGAAATCCGTCCGAGGGGACGGAAGGACGAGGAGGGTGAGCGAGAAGGAGCCGCAGGGAGGCGGGAAGGTGCCGGCGCCGAGGGGAGGGCACCGTCGCGTGCCGATCGGCCGTGCGGCCCGAGGTGACCCGAAGAACAGGGCCTAGACTGCAAAGCAGACCGGCCCCCGGGCCTGCCCACACGACAGAGAGCATCACAGTGACCGACATCATCGACGAACTCCAGTGGCGCGGCCTCATCGCGCAGACGACCGACCTTGACGCACTCCGCAAGGCCCTCGCCGATGGTCCGATCACGCTCTATTGCGGCTTCGACCCGACGGCGGGCAGCCTGCACGTCGGACACCTCACCCAGATCCTGACCCTCGCCCGCTTCCAGCAGGCGGGACACCGCCCGATCGCCCTGGTCGGCGGCGGCACCGGCATGATCGGCGACCCCAAGCCCAGCGCCGAGCGCCGGCTCAACTCGGCGGAGACCGTGCTGGGGTGGGTCGACAACCTCCGCGGTCAGCTGTCGTCGTTCCTGCGCTTCGCGCCGGAGGGGAAGCAGGGAGAGCCGACGGACGCGATCCTGGTCAACAACGCCGAGTGGCTGGGCTCGATGAACGCCATCGAGTTCCTGCGCGACGTGGGCAAGCACTTCAGCATCAACCAGATGCTGGCCCGCGAGACGGTCAGGACCCGCCTCGACGGCGAAGGCATGAGCTACACCGAGTTCAGCTACGTGCTCCTGCAGTCCTACGACTTCGTGCAGCTCTACCGCCGCCACGGCTGCGTTCTCCAGACCGGCGGCTCCGACCAGTGGGGAAACATCACCGCCGGCCTGGACCTGGTCCGCCGGATCGACGCCAACGAGCCGCACGGCCCGGCGCACGCGCTGACCACCAACCTGCTGACCAAGGCCGACGGCACCAAGTTCGGCAAGACCGAGACCGGCACGGTCTGGCTCGACCCCGAGCTGACCTCGCCGTACGCGTTCTACCAGTTCTGGTTCAACGCCGACGACCGCGACGTGGTGCGCTACCTCAAGGTGTTCAGTTTCCGGACACGCGAGGAGATCGAGGAGCTGGAGCGCCGGACGGAGGAGCGTCCGCAGGCCCGTGCCGCCCAGCGGGCCCTGGCCGAGGAACTCACCGCTCTCGTCCACGGCGAGGAGGAGTGCCGCAAGGTCGTCGACGCCAGTCTGGCGCTGTTCGGCCGTGCGGACCTGTCCGCCCTGGACGCCCGCACGCTGGACTCCGCCCTGGCCGAGGTTCCCAAGGCCGAGGTCGAGGGCCCGGTGGCGGAGCTGCCGTCGGTGGTGGAGCTGTTCGCCCTGAGCGGCCTGACCCCGAGCAAGTCGGCGGCCCGCCGCGCGGTCCAGGAGGGCGGGGCCTACGTGAACAACGAGAAGGTCACCGACGTGGAGGCCCGTCTCGGCGCCGAGGACCTGCTGGAAGGCCGCTTCGTGGTGCTGCGCCGGGGCAAGCGCAACATCGGGGGCGTCGTCCTCAAGGCCTGACAGGGCGAGGGGGAGGGTGGGCGCTCCGTGCGCCCGCCCTCCTGCTGTACCGGCGGACTTCCGGACGACAGGGAAGGCGATTTGACGCCCGCACAGAGCCCGCCTATAGTCGATCGGGCCGCAGCGGCACGGTGGGCGCTCCTTCGAGAGCGGGACCGACTGCGATCGGCGGCGAACCTCCTCTCCGAACAAGCTCGGTCCGGGCAGTGCCCGAAGCCGTGTAAGCTTCGGAAGGCCTCCTCGGAAAGCAGGGTCTTCGGACCAGGCAATCGGGGCGGAAACGGACTTCTTCACTTGTGAAGCACACCGGAAAAACACCGATTTGGTGGCGGACCGGAACGCTGATAAAGTGAAGACACAACAAAGCGGAAACGCAGACGCCTTCTCCGGAAGAGCAACCA
>NZ_JACHJO010000004.1:0-481297 GCF_014203695.1 Nocardiopsis algeriensis
GCGTTCGCGCAGCTCATCGGGGTACTTCCTCGGTGCTGCCATGACTCTCATCCTTCCCAGGAATGAAAGCCTCCATCAGACCCGGCACGAAACAATCGGGCACGGTGACCCTGATGCCGTTGCCGATCTCGGTGGTCTCCTCCTCCTGCACGTCCCAACTGTGGAGTTCGATACCGGGCAGGTGGCGTTGGGCGCCCAGGGCGGGGATGGCCATGTGCACCTCCTGACCGTCCCAGCGCCTGAGCCCCTGCATGCCCCACAGCCGAGCCGCGGTCTGTCCGGCGGCCCGAGCATGCGGTCCGAGGGCGAGCTGGGCGGCCATGACCGCATGGTGGAGCCGCTCAGGGCTTGCCTGGGTGGGTTGCAGAGAGCGCACCGCGTAGACCTGGCGGTGCAGGCGCACCCACTCCCCGCCGCGGACGAGCCGCCTCAGGTCGGCCTGGGTGAGTCCGCAGAAACGGGCCTGCTGCCAGGAGATGGCGCCGTACTGGCGGAACGCGGTCGCGATGGCAGCGGCCATGGGCGGCCGCGCGCCGGGGACCGGCCATGCGGGTGGCAGGGCGCCGGCCTCTGGCACAGGACGGGACAGAGGCACCGAGTCCGCGTCGCCCCCGGTCCCTACCGGCACCCAAGCACCGTCCCGGGAGGGCTCGTTCCCCCGCTGCGAGCCAGAGCCTGGGCAAGCTCCGGAGCTTGCCTGGGGCCGGGGGCCGCGGCCCGGCCCCCACCGAAGACCGAGCCCGGGCAGGGATCCGGGACCAGAGACACGGCCGAGGCCGGAGGCAGAACCGGGGTGAGAGCGAGAACCGGGAGCAGAGCAGGACCAGGGGTTCGTGTGCGCCGAAGGGGTCATGGCTCCACTATCGGCAGGTCAGCTCCCCCGCGCCATACTTCGCCGAGGCCTGTGGACAACCCCTCCCCGCTCCCGTGGCCCTGTACCGGCAGCCGCTCTCACACGGGAGAACCATCCGGTCCGGCCGGATGCGCCCTCGGAAAACAACTCGACGGCCTCACACAGTGCTGCCACAGTATCGCCATGGTGAATCCGGAACTCGTGACCGCAGCTGACCTGAAGCTCATGCAGGGGCTGGCACAACACGTCACCGCCAGCCGCCCGGAACTGGTGAACAGCGACGCCGCGTTCGGTGAACTGGCCTGGAACTGGGGCAGGAGACACGCCGGGGAAGGAGCGCACGGTCCGCGCCGGCTGTGGTTCTCCGGCGGGGAACTGGTGGCCTGGGGCTGGGTCTGGCCGCCGCGGCAGGCCCGGTTCGACGACGGCTCGGTGAAGGAGATTCCCGACGCCTATCTGTCCTACCAGGTCCGTCCCGACCACGCAGGGCTGGTCGACGAGGTGATCGCCTGGTACGACAGCACGGCAGCCGGCACCGAGCGCCGGGTCGCGCCGAGCGCCACCGACGGGTTCGCTCTGGAGCGGTGGGCGGCGCACGGCTACGGGACCGACCCGGAATCGCTCGGCGACACCGGCTCCTGGACCCAACTCAACATGCGGGACCTCGCCGAGGTGGAGCAGCCGGCACTACCGGACGGATTCCGGTTCCGCACCGCCGACGAGGCAGGTGCCGAGGCCGCGGTCCGGGCCCATGTGGACGCCTGGTCACCCTCCACCTACACCGCCGAGAGCTACCGGGGCGTCCGGCAGGCGCCGGGATACCGCAGCGACCTGCACGTCCTGGTGGAGGCCCCGGACGGGACGATGGCCTCCTCGACGATCGTGTGGCTCGACGAGGTCAACAGGATCGCCCAGTTCGAACCGGTAGGGACGCACCCGGCCTATCGGCGCCAAGGCCTGGGAAGGGCCATGCTCCTGCACGGAATGCACCTGGCCCGGGAGGCGGGAGCCACCCGCATGGCGGTCGTCTGCCTGGGCGCTCCGGGGCACCCGGGGGCACGGGGTCTGTACTACGGCGTCGGGTTCCGGATGTTCACGCGGGACGCACCACTCGTCAAGCCCGCGGGCTGAAGGTCGACCGGGGCAGCGGCCTTCTCGACCGGCAGACCTGGGCAAGGGCCCCGATCGCGTCCAGTGAGCCCGGACAACGCGAGGGCACTCGATCGCTGTGTTCGGGAGGTGGCATCGGGAAGGCACTCTCCGACCGGGCTCACCTCTCCCCGTACCGCCCTCAAGGGAAAATGCAAGAGGCAAGCACCCGCAGCCCCGGCGGAGTGCTCGTCCCGTCGGCACCGTCTGCCCCATGCCGGTGCCCGAACGTGTGTCGAGACGAGAAGAGGCAGCACCGTGGCCATTACCACCCAGGTACGCACCTACACCGTCCGTGAGGGCCTGCTCGACGAGTGGGCCCGCCGCTGGAAGGAGGAGATCGTCCCTCTGCGTCTGGAGTTCGGCTTCTCCCTCGGTGGTGCATGGCTCGACAGGGAACGCAACCACTTCATCTGGGAGATCTCCTACGACGGCCCGGAGGGCTTCGCCGAACGCAATCGCCAGTACTGGGTCTCCCCCAAGCGCGAGGAGATATCGCTGGACCCCAACGAGTACCTGGTCACCACCGACGTCCGCGAAGTCACCCGGGTCTACTGACCTTCCTCCGTTCTCATCGCGAGCAGGTGCGTACGGCGCTCCTCCGGGGTCAGCGTCCGGAAGGTGCGCCGACGCGCCACGCGCATCAGCTCCTCCAAGGGCATGTCGGTATCCCACACGCGTACGGTTCCGTCCCTGGAGCCGGAGGCGACCAGGCGTGATCCTGCGCTCCAGGTGATGCTCAGAGCCCGGTCACGGTGGACGCCCACCACCAAGGGGTCCTCCCCACTGCGCACATCCCAGACCCGAACAGTGCGATCGTGGGACGCGGTGGCGATCTTTTCCCCGTCAGGTGACCAAGCCACTGCCGGCACGCGACCGCCGTGTCCGCTGAGCACCCGCTCCGCCTGGCCCGTGGCCAGGCTCCACACCCGCGCTGTCCAATCGGCGGAGGAGGTGGCCAGGCGCGTCTCATCGGGTGCCCAGGAGACGGCGTCCACCCAGTTCTCGTGACCGGTGAACACCATGCTTTCGCGGCCGGTGGCCAGGTCCCACACCCGAGCTGTGCGGTCGTCGGAACAGGAGGCGATCATCCGACCGCTGGGAGACCAAGCCAGGCCCACAACCCAGTCCTGGTGGCCGCGCAGTACTGCCAGCAGCGAGCCGTCACGGGCATCCCATACATGGATGCACCGGTCCTGGGCACCTGTGGCGATGCGATCGCCATCGGGTGACCAGGCCACACACCACACCGTGTCGGTATGCCCTCGCAGGACGACAAGTTCCTCCGCAGTGAAAACCCGGGCTGTACGGTCGGACGAGGCGGTGGCCAGCATGCTTCCGTCAGGGGACCACTCCACGTTCCATACACGGTCGCGATGGCCGCGCACCAGGAGAATCTGCTCGCCTGTGGCGGTGTCCCAGACGCGAACGGTGGAGTCACCGGAAGCCGTGGCGACGCGGGTACCGTCGGGATGCCAGGACACGCCCTCGACGAAGTCGCGGTGACCCGTGATTGGCGGTCCCGGGCTCGGCAGAAAAGTCCCGGCCCACAGGCGCAGAACTCAGCGCAGGCCGAGAAGGCCGAAGCCACCTCCGCGGTCCTGGTAGGCCACCACGACCGCACCGGGCACGGACTCCACCGAGGAAACGTGCGCACCGGGGATGCCCAGGTCCACGCGGATGTCCTCGGCGCCGGCCTCCCAGGGACGGAGAACCGCTTCGGGGTCCGTTCCGCTGCCAACCGTGAAGGCCAGGCCCTCGCCCAGGACCGCTACAGGATCCCCGTCGGCAGGGCCGTCCGCGGGACCGAGCTCGGCGGCCTTCCCCCACGAGGGTCCGCGCAGTACACGGCGGCCGTCCTCCTCGCGGGTGACCGCATGGCCGCGGGGGCCGGTGCCGACCAGGTCGACGCGTTCGGCCAGAACTCGGCCGGTGGCCGCGTCCACGAGGTTGGGCAGGGGGTCGATGCCCCACATCAGCAGGCGGCCTTCTCCGGTCGGCACCATGCGGGCGAGGTGGAAACCGAGATCGTCCACGGACTCCTCGGTCCGCCACAGCTCGCGCCCGTTCCCGGCGGCGAGTGCCACCGTCCCGGCGATGCCCTCCTCGTCACCGGGACGTTCGGTGCAGGCGTAGCGGATCACGACCGCACCGCCGGCTGCAACCGGCTTCCCGCTCTCGGCCGACAGCTCTGGGCCGGTCTCGCAGCGCAGCTCCTCCAGCTCCCAACGGGGTTCGCCGCCGTGCAGCGGGTGGGCGACCAGACCGGGGCCCCCGGCGGCTCCGGCCTGCTCGACGGCCAGGTCCTCGGTGAGGAGGATCTCGGTGCCCTCGGCCACGGTCCGTTCGTCGACGACCGCGCCGGTGTGCGAGTCGAGCAGCCGCAGCAGCCGCTCCTGTCCGGCGGGGTCCTCGGCCAGGTGCAGGGCGAGGTGGCGGCCTCCCTCGGCCAGATGCCACCCGGTCACCTGGAGGCTGCCGTCCTGGTGGTCCCACAGGGTCCTGCCGTCGTCGCCGGACAAGGCCACCACGCCCTCCGCCCGGACGACGGCGACACCACCGGGAAGGGCCGCGGTCTCGGGTGCGGAGACTCCGCCGAATCCCCGCTGCCAGGCCACCGAGCCGAAGGAGTCTCGGTGGTCGGCGGCGGCCGGGAGCACTTGCGGCACGCTGCCACCGCACAGCAGCACGGTGGCGGCCGCCAGCGCGAGGGAGAGGAAGCGAAGTACGTTTCTGGGCACCACGAGGTCCGGGGTCGAGAGAGGTGGGGTGGCATGCCCGATCGTATCCGCGCCCGCCGGACGGGTGGCGGCCCCGTCCTCTTGCCGGCCCGGTCACGGGACAGCGTATTTTCTCCGGAATGCAGCGGGGCCGCACAGAGCGGCCCGGGCCGGCCCGGCGAACGGTCGAAGGGGTCCGTTCCGGGCCGTTCGGCGCAGGGATGCGATCGACTCGCGCATGTGTCCGGGGACCGCGCCCGCGGGAAGGCCCCACAATGAGGTATGGACGTCCCCCGGTTGCTGGAAGCCGCTGCCCTGCTCGTTCCCACCGGGACCACCACCGAGAACGACATCACGGTCAACGACGTCTGGGAGTACCTCGCCCGGGACGAGTGGGAGGTGGCCCTCGGGCTGCTGGAGGAACTCGGCGACGCCCCACCGCTTCCGGCGGGCTTCTGGGAGACACTGGCCACCGCGGCCGGGCAGATGCGGCTGGACAGGAGCGCGTCATGGTGCCGTTTGCGCTGCTACGAGGCCCGCAACGGCACCATCCGAGCCGACCTGACCCTCCGTTCGGCAGCCGAGACGCGACGGCAGGCACCTGTCCCCGGCGCCGGCGTCCTGCGACCGATGTGGGACATCGGCGGCCGCACCCCTGTCGGCGGACCGGACCTTCTCGTCGCCCTGCTCTGGGTGGAGTACACGGCCTTCTTGGAACCCGGCGCACGGGCCCCGGTGCGGCTCGCTCCCCTGAGTCCCTCTCTGTGGCACGGCCTCCGGCCCGGCCAGGTGATCACCATGCACGAGGACCGCTCGGTGGTGGGCACGGCGGTCGTCCTGGAGGTCCGACCGCCGATGGATCCGGTCGGCCTCCAAGACGTCGGCAGTGCGGTGCCGCCTCGGCCCGCGGGATCGGCCGGGGTGTCCTGAACGCTCGCTGCTCAGGGCTTGCGGGCCAGTCCGCAGAACTCGTCCATCTCCATGGCCCCACCGGCCTCCGCGGGGTGCGGACGCCACAGCGGACACGGAACCACACCCGGTTCCACGAGGCGCAGGTTGGCGAACAGGGCCGTGATCTGCTCGGGGGTGCGCAGGTGGTAGCGGGCCGAGCCGACCTCGTTCCAGCGGCGCACCGCCTCGACCATCGCCTCTCTCGTCACCGCACTGGTGCTGTGCACGATCGTGAGGAAGCTACCCGGGGCCAGCCCTCCCATGATGCGGTCGACGATGGCGCGTGCCTGAGTGTCGTCGCCGACGAACGGCAGGATTCCGGACAGGACCACCGCCACCGGCCGCGACAGGTCCAGGGTGCGGGCGGCCCCTGTGAGGACGACGAGGGGGTCGCGCAGATCGGCGCAGACGTAGTCGGTCGCACCCTCACGCGTGCCGGTGAGCAGGGCGCGAGCGTGGGCGAGCACCAGCGGATCGTTGTCGGCGTAGACCACGCGGGCGGACGGGGCGAGCGCCTGGACGACCTCGTGGGTGTTGTCGGCGGTGGGTAGGCCGGCGCCGATGTCGAGGAACTGGTCGACGCCTTCCTCCGTCACCAGATGGGCGAGGACGCGCTTGAGGAAGCTACGGGTGGCGAGGGCGATGTCGACGATCTCGGGCAGGGCGGCGGCGATCCGGTCGCCCGCCTCGCGGTCGACCGGGTAGTTGTCCTTGCCGCCGAGCCAGTAGTTCCAGATCCGCGCGGAGTGCGAAACGGTGGCGTCGAGGGGGAGCGTGGCAGTCATTGCGACTCCAGGGAGCGGGGAGACGGCCACCCACCCTACGGCGCTCGGAGGAAACACGCCCGACCGCGGGAGGACGCGCCCCTCGGGGCCCGGCGTCTGCCGTGGTGCCCGCGCCTTGGCGGACCGGTGGCCGGATCCGGCCACCGCCGGAGAACCACTTACAACACATACCGCACGAAAGCTACTTTTCCAGTCATTTCGCCACCAATTGCACCATTCCCCTCATTCCAAACAAAAGGGGCCCCATTGGAAATGAAAAAGTTACCTCGCATGAAAAACATTCCGTGCTATCTTCTTTCCAGCGCGCCTACCCCCCATCACAGGCACGCGGAAGATGCAGCGACACGCACCCTCGAAGGACCTGACCTGCTGTGTCGTCGACACGGTGATCGGGCGAACGAGAGCCCGCGCCACCGACCGCGCCGCGGACGCACCGGCGGCACGAGAAAGTGTCTTCCCGGCCGCCGGACAAGGTCGGCCCCGACGAGAGGGCATGTTTCGGAGTCCGGCCCGAGCACCCCGTCGATGAACCTCCGGGACACCGCCGAGGCCAGCAGGTGCTCCCACTGGCCATCGGTGACCAGTCCTCCGAAACCGCGCCTGGGCATGGGCCCCTCCTTCTTCCGCGCCGTGGACGGCAAGGAGGATTCTCGCCCTCCGGGCGCGGTCCGATACGGCGTTGGCCGACTCCGGACAGCGCCGCGGCGCCCCGGCCCGGGGCTCAGGCCTTGGGATGGTGGTGGCCGCCGGGCGCCAGGAGGGTGATGAGGATGCGCGCCGCCCCGCCGACGGGAGCGACCGCGTGGGTCACGGAGGCGGCGACATGCACCATCCCGCCGACGCCCAGCTCGTGGCTCTCCCCCTCGACGTCGAAACGCACCCGCCCCTCGATCACCTGCACCAGGATGGGCACGGGCGCGCTGTGGTCGGGCAGGCCGGCGTCCTCGGCCAGGGCCAGGTGCATGACGCGGACGTCGTCGTCGGAGAACAGGCGCGCGGGCGAGACGCGGCCCTCCTTGTAGGGGTTCTGCTCCCGGAGCTGGTCGATCCCGGCGGAGACGAGGGTGGCCGGTGCGGTGTCGCGTGTCATGGGGTGCTCCTCCTGTGGCGTTCGTCCGGCCCCAGGCTCGCACGGAAGCGGGCGCGGGGGCCCGCAGCCCCTCCCGGAATGTCGCGGGCCGGGGGCATCGTCCGCCCACGGAGGCCTTCCTCTTGCGCCCGCCCCGCCCTGGTCGAAAATCGGAGGAGCCCCGACTCGGCGGTCTCTCCGACGACGGGCCTGGGGCCTCTCCGGCGGGCGCGAGGACCGGCACCGGGAAGCCTCCCCGCCGCCGCCCCGCCCCCTGTGAACTGCGCCAACCACGGCTCCGTGCTCACGCGGAGCCCCGGTCGGCATGCCCTGTGTATAGTCAGGCCCTGTCAGCGCACGACTCGAACGGGAAGGCCGCATGGACACCGGTGACGTGGAGGTGACCTCCGCCGAGATCGCCCGGATCGCCGGGGTCAAGCCCACCGCGGTCAGCAATTGGCGGCGGCGGTACGACAACTTCCCCGCGCCCGTAGGCGGCACCGACCGCAGCCCCCGGTTCGACCTGGCCCAGGTGGAGTCGTGGCTGGCCGCCCACGGCCGGGAGCCCAACATCGACCCTGAACAGCGCCTGTGGCAGGCACTGGAATCGGTCCGTTCCTCCCTGCCCGCGGCGGACGCCCTCGGCCGGGTGGGCACGGTGCTGCTGCACCTGCACCGCAACCCCGGCCTCCTCGAGAAGGACGCCGACACCGGTGAACTGCTGAGGGCGGCAACCGAGGAGTTCGCGGTTCTGCAGGGGCGCACCGGCCTGGAGACCCACGACGACGACAGCGGTTCCCCGTCCGAGGGCCCGCTGTCGGTACTGGTCGACGCGGCCGTGCAGGCCGCCCGCCGCAAGAGTCCCGCCTCGGTCTTCGAAGGCCTGATGGCACGCCTGGACCAGCGCTTCCCTTCCGGTTCGCACACCGTTCCGCCCGCCCTCGCCGACCTCGTCGCGCACCTGGCGGGCCCCGGAAGCACCGTGGCCGATCCCGCCTGCGGCCGGGGCGAGTTCCTCGCCGCCGCCGCCCGCGCCGGGGTGGACCGTCTGTACGGCCAGGACCGGGAGGCCTCGGCGGTGCGGCTGGCCGCGCTGCGCCTGGCCTTCGCCGGCGCCCTGGACGGGGAGGCGCAGCTGCGGGCGGCCGACGCGCTGCGCTCCCCCGCCTTCCCCGAGGCGCAGGCCGATGCCGTGGTGTGCGCTCCTCCCTTCGGAGAGCGCAACTGGGGTGCCGAGGAGCTGGCCGAGGACCCGCGGTGGACCTACGGGGTGCCGCCGCGCCTGGAGTCGGACCTGGCCTGGGTCCAGCACTGCCTGTCCCTGGCGCGTCCGGGCGGGCGCGTGGTGGTGCTGCTGCCGCCCGGTGCCGCCCAGCGCCCGTCGGGACGGCGCATCCGGCGGGAGATGGTGCGCGCGGGACTCTTCCGCGCGATCGTGTCCCTGCCTCCGGGCTTCGCGGCACACTACGCCGTACCCCTGCAGCTCTGGGTGCTGGAGCGCCCCAAACGCACGGGCGGCGGCGGGCCTGTGCTGGTGGTGGACACCGCCGAGGAGCCGCCCGAGGCCGTCGCCGACACGGCCGGACGCCTCTGGGAGGAGTTCTGCGCCTCCCCCGAGGGCTTCGCCGAGCGTCCCGGCACGGCGCGGACCGTGGACCTGGTGGACCTGCTGGACGAGGACGTGGACCTGACCCCGCGCGTACACCTGCCCCTGCCGCGCACCTCGGCCGGGGACGTGGAGCTGTTCACGCGGCGCCGGAGCCGGTGGGAGGAGGCGCTCGGCTCGCTGCGGTCGCTGCTGCCCGAGGTACCGGAACCGGGCCCCGTGCACACCGACGAGGTGGTGACCCTGGGAGAACTGGCCAAGGCCGGGACGGTGACGATCCGGCGGCCCTCGGCCCGCCGCGCCGACGAGGAGGCGGGACAGCGCACACGGGCGCGGGTGATCACCGGCAAGGACCTGGTGGCGGGTGCTGCGGCCTCACACGAGGAGGAGGTGGACGCCGACCCGATGCGCAATCCCCCCGTGCAGGAGGGCGACGTCCTCGTTCCCGTGTACGCGCCCCGGCCGGTGGCCCGGGTTGCCTCGGCCCAGGACGCGGGTGCCTATCCGGGGGCGGGTGTGTACGTGGTGCGCACCAACCCGGCCGCGGTCGACCCGTGGTTCCTGGCGGGCTTCGTCACCAGCGGAGCGGAGAGCCGCACCGCTGTGCGGGCCGGCAGCACCGGAAGCCTGCGCATCGACCCCTCGCGGATGCGGCTGCCGGTACTGCCTCTGCAGGAGCAGCGCCGCTTCGGGGAGATGTTCCGCCGCGTGGCCCGGTTCCGCGAGGCCCTGCGCGAAGTGGGGGAACTGGGTGACGCGCTCGCCGACCAGGCCTCCGATATGGTCGCCGAGCGCTGGGACGCCCGGGCCCCGCGCACCTGACGTCTCGGCCCCGCCCCGCGTCCCGGGGCGGGGCGGGCCCGGTCAGGTGCCGGCGGAGGCGGCCACCGCGGCCGGGGTCCGGAAGTACTGGTGGGGCTGGAAGATGCAGATGTTCGTCTCGCCCTGCACGTTGGCGTCGGTGACCTCGACGAAGTAGGCGTAGGAGGTGTCGGCTTCCAGTCCGGCGCCCACCTTCACCGCGGAGCGGTTGAGCCCGGCGTCGGCGCGCCCCCTCATCCGCTGGATGAAGATGTTGTCCCACCAGGTGAGGTTCTGGGTGTCGAACTCGCGGGCCGACCTTCCCCGGGCCAGGCGGTAGATGTAGTACGCGTCCGGCCCGCCGTCGAGGTCCAGGGTCCGCCACGAGCACTCCAGCTCGCCGTCATCGGGCACCCCGGGCAGTTCCTCGCGGCCGGAGGGGCTGAAGGAGTCCAGGAGCTGCTCGCGCCGGGCGGTGTAGTGCTCCACCAGTCGCCGCGAGGCGTCGCCGTCCTGCCGGCGGGTGCGGCTCTGCGTGCTGCCGTCGGTACCGCGCACCTCGATGGTGTACTCGCCGCCGGGCAGGAAACCGGTGGGCAGGTTGACCATGTACCAGTAGTAGTCGAGGGTCCGGTCGTAGATGTAGCCGTCGGTGTCGGCCGGGGTGAACAACTGGTTGGTGAACGCGACCTCGTAGCCGCCCGGCCCCCGGGCGGTGATGGACTCCACGAGGTCGGGGGTGGGCACGCCCGGGGTCGGGTGGAAGGAGACCAGGAACTTGTGCTGCTCCTTGGGCAGCGGGGTTCCGTCGAAGTCCCAGTAGACGTCGCAGGCCATGATGTCGTAGATGCGCAGGGGGGATCCGGTCACGGCGTTGTTCCTCTCGGTAGCGGTCGCTGGTCCGAGTGTCCTCCAGGCGGGACCCGCGCGCATCGGTCGATTGCCGGTTTTCGGACCGTCCCGCCTCCGTTCCCGGCCTTCCCGGAGACACATGAAAAATCCTCGCATTCCGCCATATCCGGAGCTTTTCCGCAGCGGGATCCCAGGTTTTCCCGGCGGATGTCGAGGAAAGCCCACGCAGTCTGTCACGGGAGCGGTAGAAGAGACGTGATCTGCTTTCAGCGAGGAGAAACCGGGAGCGGACATGCCCTCTCACCCCACCCCCCACCGGGACCTTCCGCCGTGCTCGGCCCGCCCCGCAGCCCTGCACCCGGCAGCGCGTCTGGCCTTCACCGCCTCCCATTCCCCCCTGTACGCCAACACCCTCGCCCTCGCGCGCTGGACCGGGCCCGCCGTCCCGGTCACCGCGCGCGGGATCCCCGAGCTCTCCCTCGTCCGCGAGGCCGTGGAGGTCCTGGCGCTGCAGCAGGAAGGTGAGCGGCCCGGCCCCGGTGTCCGGCGGCCCGACCGCTTCGGTTCCCCCTCGGGGACCCCGGCCTTCGACCTCCCCTGGTGGGAGGCCGTCCGGCTCGGCATGCTCGAGGTCCGCTCGGGCCGCGCCAGGCCGGCACCGAACCTGGAGGAGCGATCCCGCGATCCCGACCAGGTCCTGCGGTGGTGGACCGACATGTTCGAGACCACCGTGGAGTGCTGGCGCGGCGACCTGGCCGCGCTGGAGCCGGACGCGACCGGCGTCGGCCTGCTGCCGCGAGTGCTGCGTGTGCTCTACGACGCGCCCGACCGGTGCCGCATGCCCTTGGAGCAGCTGACCGAAGCGCTGCTGCCCGGGCCCGGCCTGTCCGAGCACGCACGCTCCCGTCTGCCCGAACTGCTGAGGTGCATGTTCTCCCAGCTCGGCGAGACCGGTGCGGTACGGGCCGGCCGCCTCTCGCCCGTACCGGACCGCGGTCCCGGGTCCCCGTACCTGGTCAGGCTCACCCCCCTGGGCCGCTACGGGGTGCGCGGACTCCTGCTCGCCTCAGGGGTGCCCGCCCCGCTGGTGGAGGACTTCGCCAAGACCGACGCCGCCACCTTCCTCGACTCGCTGCCCTCCTTCTCCGACGACGGACGGCTCATCGCCGTCGACACCTGGACCGCGGCGCGCGCCCCCGCCCGCGTGCTGTGGGAGCTCAGCCGGGTGGTGGACGGCCCCGGGCTGGTGCTGCGCCGCCGCGAGGCCGCGAGGGTCATCGGCACCGTCTGCTCGGAGCTCGTGCCGCAGCTGCGCTCGATGGCCTCCTCGGGCCGGCCCGCGCTGTCCGCCCTGGCCGCAGCGGTCCTGGTGACCTCGGGGATGCTGGACCAAGCCGAGGTCAACGCGGTCCTGGATCAGCACGCCCCCTGGGTGATGGTCGACATCACCGCCACCGCGCTGGCCGAGGGCGAGGACCCGGTCGACTTCCTCTCCGGGATCACGGAGGGGCTGGAGTCGGTCATCATCGACAACGCCGACTTGCTGGCGCGCTCGGAGCACCCCGACGCGCTGCGGGTGCTGGACGCGCTGGCCAGGCACCACCCCGACCCGGGGACCGCGGCGCGGGCCCGGGAGGCCGCGGACCTGGCCTGGGCCTGCCGGTCCCGGGGGCGCTTCCGCCGCTAGGCCCCCGGCCCGCGCCGCGGGGCTCGACGGCTTCCCCTGCCCGGGCAGGCCGGCGGCCTACCTGTCCGACCGCCGCGACAGGGGCATCCCACGGGCCCCGGAGCCGTCGGTCGGCAGGCCCCTCTTCCGAAGGGCCGGCCGCGGGCGCCTTCCGGCAGGACGGGCGGGTCTCTGCCGTCCTGCGGAAACACGCCGGACCCCGAGGCGGACGGGCCGGTCCTGGACGGATCTCAGAGAGCGTCGAGGTAGACCCAGTCGCCCTCGTGGCGGACGAACCTGCTGTGCTCGTCGAGCGTGCCCTCGCGTCCGTTCTCCCGGTACACGGCGCGGAAGGCCACCGTGCCCTCCTTGTGGAAGGGGGTTCCACCGGTGGTGGAGAGCACCTCCAGCCGCACCCACTCGGTGCGCGGGTCCAGGTCCAGGGAGGCGGGGCGGGTGTCGGGGTGCCAGCTGCGCATCAGGTAGGCGCGGTCGCCGACCGCGAAGGCGCTGTAGCGCGAGCGCATGAGCTGCTCGGCGGTGGCGGCCTGGGCCGAGGCGCTGTGCAGGCGGCCGCAGCACTCGTCGTAGGTGCCCGGTGCACCGCAGGGGCAGGGCGAGGCGGACCGGGGAAGGCGGTTGCGTGGCATCCCCCCATTGTGCCGCCCCGCGAGGTGAGGTGCGGTCGAACCGATCCCCGGAAGCCCTCAGCCGCCGGCGCTGAGGCGGCCCGCCGCCCGATCGCGCGGGCGGCGGGCCGCACGGCGGTTACCGCACCTCGGCGGTGTAGGTCTCGCCGAGGCCGAAGGAGTCGTTGAACTCGACGGAGGCGGCGGTGAAGGCGCCCTCCGCGGTGATGGTGCCCTCGGCTCGCTGGCCGGGGCTCAGGGTCACGGCGTCGATCTGCCCCTGTCCTGCCATCAGGGAGACGTTCTTCTTGGTGCCGTCGTCGGCAACGATCTCGAAGTAGAGGGGGTTGACGTCGATGTCCTCGTCCCCGTTGTTCTCCACCGTGACGTACACGCTGGTGTGGTCCCCGCCGGTGTCGAGGACACCCGGCTCGTACTCGACGGCCTCGGCGGTGAGGACGACGTCCTGCGGCTCCTCGGCCTCCTCCGTCTCCTCCACCTCCTCCCCTTCTGCCGCGGCCTCCTCGGCGACCTCCTCGGCGGGCTCCTCCTGTGCGGTCTCCTCCTGCGCAGTCTCCTCCCGGGTGGTCGCGGAGTCCCCCGAGCCGCCCGAGGAGAGCACCGCCACGCACCCGGCGAACAGGAACAGGACGACGAGGACGGCCAGGCAGCCTCCGCAGCCGAGGCCGATCTTCTTGCCCGTGGACATGCCCTGCTTCGGGGGCGCGGGCGGGCCGTAGGGGGGCTGCGGGGGCTGGGCCATGGTGCTCTCCGGTCTGTGTACAGGCGGTCCGGCGGACCGCCGGGGGACGTCGCGCGTCGGGGGCCGTGCCGGTCGGGGAAGGGCCGAAGGCGGTGTCTCCACGCCTTTCCCACCCAGTACGGGCGATACGCTCCCTCTGACGCGAAGCACACACTACACCAGTACGTGTGAACTATGCCAACCATGTACACGTTAGAACGTGAACAAGTACTCCCAGGGCTGCGCACACAGAGATCCCCGGTGCCCTCACACGCCGGTGCCGCACCGCCCGGGCAGGGGCAAAGCGTGTGTGCCCTCTCCCCCTGCGGTCGGCAAGGGAGCGCCCAGGCGCACGGAAAATCTCGAAGACCGCTCCCGGTCTGCGCGCCCCGCCGCCACGGAACCGCCAAGCCGCGGTGATGGACAGGGGAGGCCGCCCCGTCGCCGTGGGAACAGTGACCCCCATGACCGCACGGAACAGCACCCCCGGCTGCCCACGGAAGGTGGTTCACCATGACTGTGCTGGAGTTCCGGGTCCGCAGCCCCCTGCGGCTGCTCCTGGTCCCACCGCCCCGGTACGGACCGGCCTCGGCGGAACACGCCGGCATCGAGGAGGTGCTCACCGAACTGCGCGAGCACCTGATCTCCTTCGGTCACGAGGCCGCACTGGCGGACCCCGAGCAACCGGCACCGGCGACGGGCTCCGTGCTGCGGCTCGCCGAGGAGCTGCGCCCGCATCTGGTCCACGAGCACGCACCGACCGCGCAGCCCGCTGTTCCCGCGTTCCCCGCCCCCACCCTCGTGACCGTGCACGGGCCCGTGGCCCCCGACGTCCCCGCGCGCCCCGGAGCGGGCCTCGTCGCGGTCTCACAGGCCCAGCGGCGCTCGGCACCGCGGCTGCCCTGGATCGCCACCGTGCACAACGCGGTGGCTCTGCACCGCTGGCCCTTCCGGCCCCGGGACCGGAAGGAGGACCACGTCCTCGTCCTCGGCCGCTGCGCACCCGGTGAGGGGATCGACACCGCGATCCTGGCCGCCCGGGCCGCGGGCCGGCGCACCGTGCTCGCGCTGAGGTGCTCCGGACCCGACGAGCAGGAGCACTTCGACGCGGCGGTCCGGCCCCTGCTGGGACCCGACACCGCATGCCTGGGCGAGCCCACCGCGGAGCAGAGGGCGGAACTGCTGGGCCGGGCGGGGTGCCTGCTCCTGCCCGGCCGCCGACCGGAGCCGTGCGGTACGGCCGCCGTCGAGGCGATGGCCTGCGGCACACCGGTCGTGGCGCTTCGTCACGGCGCTCCGGCCGAGACGGTGATCCACGGTGTCACCGGAGTACTGGCCGCCCGGGAGGAGGAACTCGCCGCGGCGATCGGCCCGGCCGCGCGACTGGACCCGCGCGCCTGCCGCGAGCACGTGCGCCGCCGTTTCACCGGCAAGGCCATGGCACTCGGGTACGAGAGGACCTACCTGTCCTTCCTGAGCGGAAACCGCGCACGGGCCGGCGGGCGGGGAGACCGCCCCGTGGCCTGAGCCGCCGCGACCGCCTCAGTCCGCGGGCTCGGAGGCGGTGGTCTCGACGCTGTTGGGCGCACGGGTGTCCTGCGGGTCGCCGGTGTCGCTGCTGCCGATGGTGAAGAAGGAGCCGAGGATCCCGATCACGTACACGAGGAGGATGAGGACGAGGCACCCGGCGCACCCCAGGCCGACCTTCTTCCCCGCGGACATGCCGCCCCGGGGCCGGTCGGGAGGCGTGGAGGAGTCGTGGGGAGGCTGCTGGGATTCGCTCATGGCATAGCTCCGCTCTGTACGGACAGGGACGCGAATGGGCGGGACCATTGCTTCCGGACGCTCCGGCACCGTACAACACGGCATTCGGCAAATGCCAAGCAACTCTCTGCCCTTGCCCGGAACTCTCCCATTCGATTTCTGAAACCCGGTCGTACACAAAAGGAACACAAAAAATGGCCAGGGTACGCACCGGGCCGGGCTCCCCGCCCCGCGCGGCCCGCCTTCGGGCCGGGAGGGCACCCGCGGCCTCGGGGAGGCCGGACACCACCGGGCGGCCGCGCGAGAGCGGCCGCCCGGGGTCCGCCGGGGCCGGGGCCGGCGGGCCGGGAAGAACCTAGGACAGGTTCTTGCTGTCGGTGTCCCACTCGCCGGCGCACAGGCCGCAGTCGGGACCGACGAACTCCCGGCGGGCCTGCTGGTCGCCCTTGAGCTGCCACTTCAACCAGGCCGTGCCCACCCGGCCGTACTCGCCCCCGTTGGGCTCGGCGAAGGTGCCGTAGTGGCCGACGTCGAGGTGGCCGATGAAGGCGGGCAGCCCCCGGGGCAGGCGGCCGTAGTCGTCCAGGGCGTTCTCGTAGGCGATGTCGCTCGGCCCCCCGGTGAAGTAGGCGATGGGGGCGTGCAGGTCCTCCAGCAGGTCGTTGTCGCGGTCGCTCAGCAGGCCGCTGTTCCACAGCACGGTGGTGTCGATGCGCGGGTCGTCGGCGACCTCGTAGGTCTCCAGCCCGCCGCAGGACTGCCCCATCACGGCGATGTTGTCGGTGTCGATGCGCCCCCGGTACTCGCTGAACAGTCGCCCGTTCTCCTCGATCGCCCAGTCGACGGCCTCGATGAGCATGTCGGCGTCGGTGCGGCCCGAGCCGCCCGGGCGGCCGTTGGCGATGACCAGGAAGCCGTGGGAGGCGAACTCGGTGAGGATGTTCTCGAACCAGGTCCCGTCGGCCCGGCAGGCGCCGTTGCCCCAGGCGACGACGGGCAGCCGCTCGCCCTCGGGCAGGTCGACGGGGCGGTAGACGGTGTGGTCGCGCAGGCGCCAGGTGGTGGTGTACTCGGCATCGTAGGGGCCGGTGCCGCCCATGGTCTCGACGGTGTCGGCGGAGGCAGCCGACACGGCGGGGGCGAGGGCGACGGCCGTCAGCAGGCCCAGGAGTAGAGCGGTCGTTCGGCGAAACGGATTTCGCGATCGCATGTCGCGGCTCCTCTGATTTCAGCGGGGTTTCGGGGGGTGTCCGACGCGCCGGACTTCGAATATTCGTCACGCACCGCAACGTGTCAACGACAGCAGAAAAGGACACGTGATTTCACCGATGCCTTTCCTCCCGTTTTCCCGGAAAACACGGGAGGCGGAATCCACTCCGGCCGGAGGTCCCCGCGCCCTCAGAGGTCGATGACGGTCTTGACGCCGTCGCCGCCCGGCCCGAAGGCCTCCAGGGCGTGCTCCAGCGGCAGCCGCCGGGTGATCATCCGCTGCAGCCAGGAGCGGTCGGCCGCGGCCAGCGCCCGGGCGGCCTGCTCGTAGTGGCGCAGGTTGGCGTTGACCGACCCCAGGAGGACGTCGTTCTCCAGGACGAGCTCGCGGTTGACCGCCCCCGCGTCGATATCGACCGTGCGGCCCCGCCCGGAGAGCCCGGTGAAGCACACGATCCCGTAGGGGGCGTTGCGGGACATCACGTCCACGACCAGCTCGGGGGCGCCCGTGGCCTCGATGACCACGTCGGGTTCTCCGCCCGCCGCGGCGACGGCGCCGGCGACCCCGCCCGTGTGGTAGGCGGCCCCCAGGTCGGCGACCAGGGCGGGCTTGACGCCCTCCTCCACCATGTCGAGCACGTGCACCTCCAGGCCGCGCTGCACGCCCATCAGGGCGGCCAGGAGGCCGATCGGCCCCGCACCGGTCACCAGCAGGCGGCGGGGCTCGAACCAGGACCGGTTGCCGATCTTCTCGATCTGCTCCCAGGCCTTGGCCACGACCGTGGCGGGCTCCATCAGCACCCCGACGCGTTCCAGTCCCGGGTCGAGCCGCACCGCGTAGTCGGCCTCCACGGTCCAGACCTGCGAACCGTAGCCGTGCAGGCCCTTGATGCCGCGTTCGGTGAAGAGACCGTTGCGGCACATGTCGAACTCACCGCGCGCGCACGCGCCGCACGGTTCGGGGTCGGGGCGGCGCACGACCCCGGCCACCAGGTCCCCGGTCGCGAAACCGCTGTCCGGCGGTGCCTTGCGCACCCGCCCCAGCGACTCGTGGCCCAGGATCAGGTACTCGGCACCGGGCGGCGCGGAGCCGTGCTCACCCCGGACGATCTCCCGGTCGGTGCCGCAGATGCCCAGCGCCACACCGTCCACGAGCAGTTCCCCCGGCCCCGGCACGGGTTCGGGGACCTCGCGCACCTCCGGTGTCCCGGGCCGCGACGGCACCACTGTCAGAGCGCGCATGGCCTTCCCTTCCTCCCCGGGCCGCACGGTCCCCTGTCCGGCGGCTCCTTCTCCCGGCTACCCGGACGGCGCCCGCGGCACACGAGGCGGGCACCTCAGGAAAGATTCGATTACCCAATTTTTTTGCCGAACGAGGAGAATCCCCTCCGAACTCCATGAAACCATCACCACCCTCCGCCATTTCCCTTGTTCCCCACGCGCACACCGGACGGCGCCCTACACTGAAGAAGGGAATCGCCTTTGGGAAATATCCGAAACCTCCGAAAGGGAATAATCCAGCATGTCACCAGAAGAAATAAGGTCAGCACTGGCATCCTCCCCGACACACCCCTACGAGACCCTCTTTCCCGATGACCACTGGGGGCACAGAACCCAGGCGGCCGCGAACAAAACGATCTCGGGTGTGTGGAAACTTCGCAATTTTCCTGAAATCAACGTGAACCCGCCCGTCGACTGGGAAAAGGCAGCATCCCCCAACAGGGCGTGGAATTTCCATTTCCACTCCTGGGACTTCCTCAGCTGCGTCCTGGCGGCCCATGACCGGACCGGGGAGCCCCGCTACCTCTCCTGGGCCGTGCAGGTCGTCTGCGACTGGGCCAGGTGCCACCCGCAGGTCGCCCCGGGGATGGCCTGGTACGACACGGCGATCGGACTGCGCGGCTACCGGCTCGGTTACGTCGTGGAGCGGGCCGCCCGCTCCGAGCACGTCGGCGACGCCGACCTCACCCTCCTCCTGCGGTGCGCCGAGCTCCATCTGGAGGCGCTCTCCGACGACCGGTTCTTCGCACCCCACTCCAACCACGGCTTCTACGTGGCCGCGGGGCAGCTGGCCCTGACCCGCAGGCTGCGCGGCCTGCCCGGCCTCGGGATGCACAGGAGGCAGGCGCGCGAGCGCGTCCGCCAGCTGGTCAGGACGCAGTTCACCCCCGGCGGGATCCACCGGGAGCACTCCCCCGGATACCACCTGGTGGCCGCGGCCACCTTCCAGAAGCTGCTGGACACCGGGCTCGTCGGCGAGGAGGAGTTCCGGCCCATGCTCGACCGCATCCAGGAGGCACTCGCCTGGTTCGTGCTCCCCAACGGCCGCCTGGCCATGTTCGGGGACACCAGCCACGTGAGCGTCCTGCGCGAGGAGCAGCCGCACATCGCCGACCCCGCCCTGACCTTCGCCGTCACCGGAGGCACCCGCGGCAAGGCGCCCAACGACCGCTGGCGCTCCTTCCCCGAGGCCGGTTACTTCATCGCGCGCGACCGCTGGCCCAAGGGCCCCGAGGACTACGCCGACTGCTCCTACCTGGCGCAGACGGCAGCGTTCCACTCCAGGACGCACAAGCACGCCGACGACCTCTCGATGGTCTGGTACGACCGGGGCCACGAGATCCTCGTCGACGCGGGCAAGTTCGGCTACCTCGACCAGACCACCCCCGACAGCGACCTGGGCAGGGCCGGTTTCCCCTACGCCCACCCCTCACGCGTGTACGTCGAGTCGACCCGGGCCCACAACACCGTGGAGATCGACGGGGCCAGCTACCAGCGGCGCGGCGTCACCCCCTACGGCTCGGGGATACGCCGGGCGGGCGAGCACCGGGGGATCCTCTACTGCGGAACCCACGTCAGGCACAACAGGACCATCCGGCACGCCCGCACCCTGGCCCTGCTCCCCGGCGAGTGGCTGCTGGTCCACGACTGGCTGTGGGACACCGCGGAACGGCCCCACACCTACACGCAGCGGTTCCACTTCGCGCCCGAGCTCGACCTCTCCCCGGTCGGCGACCGCTTCGCCGCCGATCTGCCCGACACCAGCCGGCTCCACGTCGTACCGCTCCTGCCCGCGACCGCCCTGCCACCGGTCAAGGGGCAGAGGGAGCCCGACCTGCTGGGGTGGATCTCGCGCAGGGACGGCGAACTCCGCCCCTGCTGGACGTCGGCCTACCAGATCGCCGGGGAGCCGTCCTGCTCCATCTCCACCCTCATGGCCTTCGGCAGGAAGGCCCCCGAGCCGGGGCTGTCCACCGTCGACAAGCAGGGCGAGAGGGTGTGCCTGCGCTGGGCGCACGAGGGTGAGGACTGGACCCTGTCCTTCGGCCGCCCGGACCGCAAGGACTTCTACTTCCACATGGAGCGGGAAGCGGTCCCCTACGAGCCCACGCCTCTCCAGCGGGTGGTCGACTGGATGCGCGAACGCCTGCCCGTCCTTCCCGGTGACGGCCTGGCGGAGGAGTCCCGTCGGGAGAGCACCGCCGGACGCCTGTACAGCCGGCGGTGACCCGGCGGGGGCGGGGCTGCGCCCCCGCCCCCGCCGCGGTCCGGGACCGGAGATGCACCGCCACGGCCCCGGGGACGCGGCCGTCAGCCTTCGGCCGGGCGGAGCATGGCCCAGGTCCGGGGGCCGCCACCGGGCAGGTCGTACTCGGCGGTGACCTCGAAGCCCAGCGTCTCGTAGAAGCCCACGTTGCCCGGTTCCGAGGTCTCCAGGAAGGCGGGGACGCCGGCGGCGTCGGCCTCGCGCAGGCCGGCGGCGACGACCGCCCGGCCCAGGCCCCGCCCCTGGAACTCGGGGCGGACCCCCACCGTGCCCAGGAACCACACCGGGTGGTCGGGCCGGTGGCGGGACATCTCCTCCTCCGCCGAGGCGTAGAACTCGGCACGGTCGCCCGCCAGGTCGGTGAAGACCGGCAGAAGGTTCTCCATCACCTCGGCGGCCCCGCCCGACTCGGGCGTGGTCCACACGGCGACGGCGCCGAGGTCCTCGGACACCCACACCCTGCCGTGGGGCAGGCCGACATCGCTCAGGAACAGCCGCTGGAAGCGGCGCAGCCGGTCGGGGTGGTTCTCGGCCGCGATCGTGTGGCGGGTGAAGGCGTAGTCGGCGAAGGCCGCGGTCAGGGTGTCGGCGGCCGCGTCGACGTCGTCGTCGACGGCTTCTCGGATCACGTGTCTCCTCCTCGTCGGTACCCGGTCCCCGACCGGGCACAACGGAAGAGGCTACCGGCGGTCTTTCCGGCCGGACGCGGAGGCCCGGCGGCGGGCCGCCCACCGCCGGGGCGGACGCGGCGGCACACGGCCGCCGCGCCCGGGGGCTGCTCAGGAGGGGATCAGTTCGCGCTGCACGTGACTGTGGGCCAGGTCCAGTTGCCGTTGTGCTCGATCGTCACACCCCAGTTGTTGCCGTTGCCGTTGGGGGTGGCGTGCATGACCTGGGAGCTGGGCCAGTTGGCGCTGACGTTCCAGGTGGCGCTGATTTTGGCCGGGGAGGGCACGTTCATCGTCACGGTCCAGTTGTCGGAGCCCGAGACCGAGACGTTGAGGTTGTAGCGGTCGTCCCACTGCTGCCCGGCGGACAGCGTGGCGGTGCAGCCACCGCCGCCCGGGTTGCCGGGGTCGGGGTTGCCGGGGTTGCCGCCCCCGGAACTCCCCAGCGTCACGTTGGAGCTGCCGCTGCTCTGGTAGCCCTCGGTCGCCATGATCATGTAGTCGTGGTTGCCCAGGTTCATTCCGTGGCGGGCCCAGGCGTCGAAGTGGTTGCCGGCGTTGATGCTTCCGCTGGAGCGCCTCGACTGGCGGACGCTCCAGTACTGGGGGAAGGTCTGGGTACCGTCGATGGAGGGGGCGTCGTAGCGCATCGTGCGGTAGATGTCGTAGGTGCCGCCGTCGGTGGTGACCGTGCCCTTGTAGTCACCGGTGGGCCGGTAGGTGCCCCAGTTGTCGACGATGTAGTACTCCACGAGGGGGTTGCGGGTCCACCCGTAGAGGGTGAGGTAGGAGTTGCCGGAGGGGTTGAAGTCGGCCGAGTAGTTCACGGTGCGGCGCCCGCCGGTGCTCCATCCCTTGCCGGCGACGAAGTTCCCGGTGTTGCGCCACGAGGTGCTGTAGTTGCCGCCCTGGCCCAGTTCCATGGAGACGGTGCCGGGGCTGTCGGTCCAGAACGAGTAGAAGTAGCCGCCGTGGTTGCCGGTCTGGTTGGAGGTGACGGCCGCGGCGGCGGTGCCGGGCAGCATCGCCGCGGCCATCACGAGTGCCGCTGCGGCGGCGCACGCTCGGCCGGCGAGCCGCCGCAGGCGGTTTCTCGTACGGGTGGGGGTGAAGGACATGCTTCCTCCTGGTGAAAGCGGGTGGGGGCCAGGAAGCGCGAGACGACCCGGCGGGGTGGTCGGCGGCCGGAAGAGGCCTCCGCACGTCGGCGTCGGGCAACGCGGCGAGTTTGTCCGGTTGCTGTAGGTGACAGTATTTGTTCGACCTCTCCGGCTGTCAACAGTTTCCGGAACCTTTCAGGAAAGTTAATCTGCCCAAGAAAGCATAAACCCAGGACAGGCGGCGCCTCCTGGCACTCCATCCCGGAAAGTACGGCGAAACCCTCAACACAAAGGCCTACGACAGGGACAAAGTTGCCGAAAATTTTCGGACACCTTCCGGGGTGGAACGAGCGGTCCGAGACATGGCGGGAGCCGGTGCCCGCAAGGCCGCACCCTCGGCGGGCACATCCTGCTCACCTTCCCCGCCCGCCCGGACCATGGGCATGTGGACGCAGGAGGAAGTGCAGGCGCAGAAGCGGCCGAAGGTTTCCAGTCACCCTCACCCTGACCAGCGGCTTTTCTTCTCGCGGTCTTGTACTTGCGGTCACTTCGGCCGGCTGTGGAACAGCAGTAGAACGGGGTGAAGTCGACTCCGGACACCAGATCACGAGGAATGAGGAGTAACCGGGAGAGCAGGGCCTCGGAGTTCTCGCACTTCAGATCCCTGCGGCTCGATCCCAGGTGGTCCCGTGAAGCCCGAAGGTTCTGTCCGGGTCGATGGCAACCGCTCTGCCGAGCCTTCGTGTGCCTGTGAATACGAACCCCGACCTTTATGGCGTAGATTCACGTACTTTGTCCGCACAAGGGTCCCGTGGAAAGCCTGGGCCGGCAGGAGGCCTGCGGCCACGGCACCTCGTCCGCCCCCGGAGCCCGGACCGGCCGCCGCCCCTCCGCCGGCGCTTCCGAGGGCGGCGGCCCCGCGCTCCGGCACTCACCCGGCCACACGCTCACGCAGGATCTCCACGCCGTCGCCGGTGAGCTCGCCGAGGTAGGCGGGGCGGCCGGTCATCGCCATGACCAGCTCGAGCGTGCGTCCGGAGACGAGCGGTCCGGTGCCGGAGGCGAAGGGGCCGTCGACGGCCCGGAGCCTCAGGCCCCGGACCCGGCTTCCGGCGACGACGACCTGGTCCGAGCCCTGGTAGTAGGCCGCCACACGGGTCAGCACGTCGATCGGACGGTCACCCGCCATCCCCAGGGGCCCTCTGATGTCCTCCCCGTGCACGATCACCTCTCCCAGGAGGGCGGGCCCGGGCAGCGGCGGCGACGTCGTGCTCTCCACCACCGACCGGAAGCGCGCGAGGGTCTCGGCACCGGAGTCCCCCAGCTGCTCCGCCAGGCGCACGGCGACCTGGGCGTCGAAGTCGAACCGGCAGCGGACGACCCCGGCCAACCATTGGAAGCCGTTGAGGGTCGCCGACGAGGTCAGGTGCGCCAGCACCTCGCGCACCGTCAGGCCCTCGCACAGCGACGGCGTCGCCCACTGCTCCTCGGTCAGCCCCGACAGGTCGTCGGCCAGTACCGAACGTTCCCGGTGGATCAGCGGCCACAGCCGCGCGCGGCCGCTCACGGGCGGTCCCCGGGGCACGGGCAGAACACTGGTGGCATCATCGGACACTCCTCGGAGCACGCCTTCCCGACCTGGTCGGGCCGGACACCGGATTGTCGCCCCGGCCTACGACAATCGCGTGAGCGCTCCCGGGGTCCGCCGCCCCGCCCGAACCGGGCAGGGGGACCTCCGGCTATCCTCCGGGAGCCGCTCCCGTGGCGGCGCCCGGGAGACCGGGACCGTACGCCGCTCACCCCCGGAGGGCCCATGCCGCACACGAGACCCACGAACTGGGCGGGCAACGTCACCTTCGCCGGCACTCGGATCCACCGGCCCGGGAGCGTCGACGAGCTGCGCCGCATCGTCCGGGACAGCACGCGGGTCCGTGCTCTGGGCAGCGGCCATTCCTTCAGCACCGTCGCCGACTCCGACTCCGAGCTGGTGCGCCTGGACGGCCTCCCCTCGGAGGTCGAGGTCGACGCGCGCAAGCGCACCGCCACCGTCACCGCCGGCATGCGCTATGCCGAACTGCTTCCCGCGCTGCACGAGCAAGGGTTCGCCCTGGCCAACCTGGCGTCGCTGCCGCACATCTCGGTCGCCGGCTCCTGTGCGACCGGTACCCACGGGTCCGGGGACGGCCTGCGCTGCCTGTCCGCCGCGGTCCGCGCCGTGCAGCTCGTCTCCCCCGACGGCGACCTGTTCCGGCTGAGCCGCGAGGCCGACCCCGAGGTCTTCCCCGGCGCGGTGGTCGCGCTGGGCGCTCTCGGCGTCGTCACCCGCCTCACCCTGGAGATCGAGCCGGCGTTCGAGGTGTCCCAGCGGGTCCGGGTCGGGGTGCCCCTGGACGAGGTGGCCGACCACGTCGACGACGTGTTCGGCGCGGCCTACAGCGTCAGCCTGTTCACCGACTGGCGCGACGAGGGCACGGTGTGGCTCAAGCACCGCACCGACCGGCCGGAGGGCAGGTGGAGCGGAGGCCGGCCGGCGCGGCGGCCCGTGCACCCCGTCCCGGGAATGCCGCCGGAGGCCTGCACCGAGCAGGGGGGAGTCGTCGGCCCCTGGTACGCGCGCCTCCCCCACTTCCGCCCCGAGCTGGAACCGAGCGCGGGCGAGGAGCTGCAGTCCGAGTTCTACGTGCCCCGCGAGTCCGCGAGGGACGCCTTCACCGCCCTCCGCGGCATCGGACACCTGCTGGCCCCGGTGCTGCACGTTGCGGAGGTGCGGACGGTCCGCGCCGACGACCTGTGGCTGAGCCCCGCCCACGGCCGGGACTGCGTCACCTTCCACTTCACCTGGCTCAAGGAACCGGCGGCCGTGGCGCCGGTCCTGGCCGCCGTGGAGGAGCGCCTCCTGCCGCTGGGCGCCCGCCCGCACTGGGGCAAACTCACCTCGATGGCCCCGGCCGACGTCATCGGCGGGTACGGGCGCGCCGCGGACTTCGCGCGCCTGATGCGCGACCTCGACCCGGACGGGAAGTTCCGCAACGCCTTCACCGACGCCCTCTTCGGCCGCGGGTGACGGGGGCTCCGCGCCCCGGCCGCTCACAGGCAGTCGATGAGGCCGCACATGTCGGCGCGTGAGGCGGAGGCCTCCAGGTCGTCGTACCAGACGTAGCTGTCGCGGTCCGGGGCGAACCCCTCGCTGGAGCCGCCGAAGAAGGTCGAGAAGTAGGCCTTGTCCACCAGGTCGCCGTTGGACACGAAGCGCAGTCCGGTGACCAGCGCGGCGGGCTCGCCGTCGTAGAAGACCTCGATCTCCCCGTCGGGGTTGGCCCGGCCGTCGGTGACGGTGTTGATCCTGACCCGCTGGACGATGTTCACCCACTCGCCCAGGGGGTAGTGGACGTCGGCGCCGTCCACGCGCAGGAGTTCCTGGTCGCCGTACTTCCCCTCCTTGTCCATGTGGTAGTAGTACACGGCCGCCTGGCCGTCGCGGCGCCAGACCATGCGCGAGGTGAAGCCGTTCTCCCCGTCGCACACCTCTCCGCCCGAGCACGCCTCGCCCGCGGCCAGGCCGATCCCGAGCTTGCCGCCGAACGAGGTGGTCCCCCAGCTGAAGTCCTCGCTGAAGCGCGCCCAGTGGGACAGGTAGTACTCGCGCGCCGGGGTGAGCCGGAAGGGTGCCAGCACACCGGAGTCGCGCGCACCGAACTCGCCCTCGGGGTAGAACACGCGCAGCGACTGCCCGCCGCTGCGGGCGGGGACCGAGTCGTCGATGAGGGTGCGCTCGTCCAGGCCGAGCTCGCTGTCGGCGTGCCAGCCGTCCTCCTCCCATTCCGCCAGGGTGTAGGCGCTGCCCGGGGCCGGGCGGTCGAAGGTGTTGTACCGGTAGGTGGGCGAGCCGGGCGGGGGTACACCGTCCGCGGCTGCGGGCACCGGGGCCAGGGCGGTCACGGTCAGCAGCACCAGGGAGGCGCACAGGGCCTTGGGCGTCATGGGCGACCTTGCTTCCGTCGGAGCGGGACAGGGAAGGCGCGCCGGCGCGGCCCTTCGGAGCGGCCGTGCCGGAGCCGCAGCCATCTTTTCCCTGGTCGGCCCCGCAGCCGGTGAACGACACGGGCCGGTACCCGAAGCAGAGCCCACCGCCTCCGCCCCGATCGGCCGGGGCCGGCTGCGGGGACCGGCCTCACACCGGTCCGAGGTCGCCCAGCAGGTCGTCCAGGACCGTCTCCTCCTCGACGCGCATCCCGCACTCGGCCATCGCCTCCGCCAGGGCCGGGTCCCAGCCGGTCGGGGCCGCGGTGCCGCTGAGTGGACGGCTCCGAGCACCGAGGGAGGAACGGTAGTCGGCGGCGGTGAGCCGCCACGGCTCCCAGGGCACCTGCCGTGCCACCGCGTTGGCGATCCGCACCCCGCCCCAGTCGAAGTCGGTGTGGAGCCGCACCGCGGCTCCTCCGTCCGCCGCCTGGCGCAGCAGGGTCAGGGCGGCCGCGCTCGGTCCCCCCTGGAGGCAGACCAGCGGTGCGCACCGCGCACCCAGGCGGTCGGCGGCCTCCGCGACCACGACCGGGTTCTCGCAGACCGAGACCACCAGCCCCGGCCAGAGGGTGTGCCGGGGCTCGGAGACAAGCTGGCGCAGGGTGAGCACGGCCGGCTGCCCCTCCCCGGCCAGGGAGGTCAGGGCCCGGCCCGTCGCGGTTTCCGGGTTTCCGGGAAGGTTGAGGACCAGAACGGTGGAGGACAGTTCGTCCTTGAGCACTCCCACCGAGGCCCACACGCGCCGCCGCCAGGCCGCACCCTCGCCCTCGGCCTCGTCCCCCAGCAGGCGGGCGGCGCCCAGGACCAGGGTGGTCACCGACCTGTCGTCGTCCAAGGCGTGGGCGTCGCCCAGGACCCGGGCGGCCAGGTGGGACAGGGCCACTCCGCCGGCCGGAAGCGCGGCCACGACCCGGGCCGCCCCCTCCAGCAGGGGGCCCGCCTGTTCGGGCCCGCCGGCCATCCGCCGGACGCGCCCGTCCCTGCGTATGCCCGCGCACCAGGTCCGCAGGGCCGGTACGGAGGCGCACACCTGTTCCAGGGGTGCGAACGCGCGGTCCCAGGCGCGCTCCTCCCGTTCACGCTCCTCCTCGCGCGGCACCACGGGCCCCGAGAGCAGTTCCACCGCCGCGGCCAGCCCGTCGGGGCAGGCACCGCTGTCGCGCAGGAGGGCGTCGACCTGTTCCAGGCGCACACTCACGGTGGTGCCGCGCCCGGGCCGGCGGCCCAGGAGTGAGGCGAGGGCGGCGCGCTCCTCCTCCGTCGCGCCGCTGCGGGTCACGGTCCCGGTCAGCAGCCTGCCCTCGTGCAGTCGGCGGCGCGCCCGCTCCAGGAGCCAGGCCGTGGCGGGGGTGCCCAGCAGCCGGCGCAGCCGGGGCAGGTCGGGGCCGCTCACTCCCACAGGCCTTCCTGCCCGTTTCCTCCCCCGGCCCGGCTGCCGGAGGGTACCTCCTGCGGGCTCTGCGTCCCCGGCTCGTGCGGTTCGGGCGCGGGGAGGCGTTCGCGGCCGTTCCACTCCCAGCGCGTGACCAGGACCGCGGAGATCCCGTCCACCCTGGACAGCTGGGCGATGGACAGTCCGGGTACCTGCGGGTAGCACCCCCACTCGCGTTCGCTGGTCATCACCACGTCCAGGTCGAAGGCGTGCAGCAGCCCCAGGCACTTGGCGCGGGAGTCGTCGTCGACCCCCGCGAAGGCCTCGTCCAGCATGATCAGGCGCGGGGCGTGCGGATTGGTGGCGGTGGCGTAGTAGGAGGAGGCCGCCGAGAAGAGCGGGATCGACGCCGCCAGCACGCGCTCGCCGCCCGAGGCCGGACCGGTGGCGCTGTTCCACTGCCCGTGCTGCTTGCGCTGCACGGTGAACCGGTGCCAGGAGCGGTGGTCCAGGGCCCGGGTGAGGCGGTCGAACCACGGAGCGCCGGGGTCCTCCTCGCGCTCCCGCTCGATGAGGCGCTGCAGGAAGTCGCCGACGGCGGAGCGGTCGTCGGCCGACCAGGCGTCGGCGGTCTGGCGCAGCAGCCGGCTGCGTGCCCCGGCCACCCCCTCGGGGGCGTCGCGGCGCAGCTGCCACAGCAGGCGCAGCCGCATGCCGGTGCTGGTGGGGCGTTCCTCCAGTTCGGCGTTCATCCGCTCCACCTGGAGCTCGGCGGCGCCGATCAGGTTCTGCAGCGTACCGGCGACCTCGGTGAGCAGGTGGTTCTCCAGCACCTCGCGTTCGCGGGCCGAGAGCAGGGCGCGGCGGGCGGCCACCTCCTCCCCCAGGGCGGAGGCGAGCTCGGGCACGGACTGCTCCCTGCCCTGGAAGGTGACCCGGACGAGGACGACGCCCGCCTCGGGCCAGGACGCGGCGCCGTGCCCGTGCTGGGACAGCGCGTCCTGCAGGTTCTTGAACTGCACCGACAGGTTCTTCTGGAGCCGGTCCCAGACCTGGTCGGAGTCCTCGGTCTCCTCCAGGGCGCGGTCGACGGCGCGGGCCAGGCGCACGGCCGGGTCGGCCGCCCACTCCCGGCCCGGGTTGGGTATGTCCAGGTCGGGCAGGGCGATGCCGAGCACGCCGGTGCCGGCGAAGGCGCGCAGGGCCTCGACCGCCTCGGCGCGGGCGCCCACGGCCTCCTCGATGTCGGTGTCGAGCCTTTCGACCTGTCCGGCTGCCCGGCCCCGCCGGTCCAGGGCGTCGGTGCGCTCGTTCTCCAGCAGGCGTTCCTGGTCTCGGCACTTCTGGAGTTCCTCGGCCACCTGGGCGAGCATGCGGTTGAGCTCGGCCACCGCCGTGCCCACGGTCCGGCCGAGGGTGTCGTGGCGCTCGGCCGCCTCCTCGGCCTCCAGCCGCAGTTCCTCGGCCCGCTCGCCCAGGTCTGCGGCGAGCTGGGCGGCGCGCTCGGCCTCCTCCTGCCCGCTCTCCCGTACGCGGGAGGCGTCGAGGTGGGCCCGGGCCGCGGGCCACAGTCCCGCCAGCGCCACCCGGTAGGAGGAGAGCGCCTCCCGCCCGGCGGACAGTTCCTCCTCCGCGGTGGGCGTACCCAGTTCGGCCGCGGTGTCGGCGAGCTCGGCCCGCGCC
The DNA here is from genome assembly GCF_014203695.1 of Nocardiopsis algeriensis. GTDB lineage: Bacteria > Actinomycetota > Actinomycetes > Streptosporangiales > Streptosporangiaceae > Nocardiopsis > Nocardiopsis algeriensis. The sequence continues at coordinate 29,190 of NZ_JACHJO010000004.1, forward strand.
TCGTCGAGCCGGGTGCGGGTCCGGCCCAGGTCTTCGGCACGCTCGTCCCTGCGGCGGGTGAGGTCGACGGCGGCCCGGACGGTGTCGGCGACCCGCGCGTGGGCGGCGCGCAGGGCGGTGTCGTCGGGCAGCGCGTCGAGCTCGGCGCGCAGCACGCGGCGGCGCCCGGCGAGGCGCTCCAGGCCGGCGCCGGCCTCGGCCAGTCGCGCTCCGACGGTGTCGAGTGTGCGGGCGATCTGGTCCAGACGGTCGCGGCGGGCCTGCTCCCGGGCGCCCTCGCCCAGGTGCCGGGCCTCCTCCTTGGTCCAGCTGCCGCGCAGGGCGCCGGTCCGGAAGCGGCCCTGGACGGTGACCCAGGTGGGCACGTCCTCGCGTTCGGCCGTGCCGATGGCGGCCAGGAGGGCGGCCACCCGGGCAGGGGCGACCGCGGCGGCGTCGGGGTCGTCGGGGTCGACGGCCGGATGCAGGAGCTGTCCCAGGTGCGGGCCCGGAACGGGGCTGTCGGCGAGGACCAGGGTGTCGTGTCCCTCGGCCGGGGTGAGGGTCCCTTCGGGGGCCACCCAGGCGTCCAGGAGTCCGGAGGCCTCCAGCGCCGCTTCGAGGCGGGCGCGTTCGGTGCCGGTGAGGTGTTCGGCGAAGTCGACGAGCTTCCACAGGGGTGCGCCCGGGCGGCCCTGCTCGCGCGGAGCGGTGCGGGTGTGCGGAACCGGCGGGGGCGCGGGGCGGCCGTCCCGGAGCTGTGCGCGCTCCTCCTCCAGTTCCCCGCGCCGGAGGTGCAGGGTGTCGCGTTCCATGCCGAGCTCGGCCTCGCGGGCGGCCAGCTCCGTCTCGACCTGCTGGGCGTGCTGCCGGGCCCCCCGGCGGGCGGGGTCGGGGCCGTCCAGGACGGTGGTCCAGTCCGTGACCTGGTCGAGCAGGCCGGGCAGGTCCTCGGGGCACAGCTCGGTGCAGGAGGAGAGGTGGTCGCGCACGGCGGCGACGTGGTCGCGCGCGGCCGCTTCCAGCTCCTGTTCGGCCCGGGCGCGGGCCCGGTCCAGGTCGGCGAGTTCGGCCTCGGTGTCCTCCAGGCGGGTGAGGGCGCGCTGGTGGTGGTCCCGGGCCTCGTCCGCGGCGCGCAGCAGTGCGGTGGTGTGGTCCAGGGCCCGGAGCCGGCGCCGGACCAGGTCCTCGGCGTCGCGCTGGACGGGGTCGGCGTGTTCGGGAAGGGCCCGGTCGACCGTGTCGCGGTGCTGCGCGCCCAGGCCCGCGTCCCGGGCCGCGAGCAGGGCGTGCTCCCGGGCCTGTTCCAGGTCCGACTCCGCCCGCTCGGCGTCCCGGGACACCTGCTCGAGCCGCCGGCGGGCGCGGTCCGCGTCATCGCGGGCGCGTGCGGCGTCCGCCGTCGCCTGGTCGGCGCGCTGGGCGCTCTGGCGCGCCTCCTCGCCTGCGCGGTCCAGGTCGCGGGCGCTGTCCATCTCGGGGCTGCGGCGCAGGGACTGGTCCTGGCCGCGCAGGCGGGCGGCGCGGGAGGCCAGCTCCCCCGATCGGGCCGCGATCCGGTCCAGTTCGGCCTGGGCTTCGTCCCGGGCGGCGAGCGCGGCGGTGCGCTCGGCGGTGAGGCGCTCGTAGCGGGAGTGCTCGCGGCGGGGCGGGCGGGCCGCACGGCGGGCGGCCACGCGCGCGTAGTGGCGGTAGTGGCCCAGGAAGGCGGAGGAGGCGCGCTCGGCGTCGGCCATCGCCTGCAGCTCCTCCTCGTCGTCCTCCAGTTCCCGGTAGGCCTCGGCGACGTCGGCGACGACCGCCGGGTCCATCGGAGGCAGGGCCTCGGTGAGCGCCTTGGAGAGCGCGGCCTCGCTGGGGCGCTTGGACAGCTGGGGCTGGCGCAGCTGGATGAGCAGGTCCACCAGGGACCCGTAGCGCTCCTCTCCCAGTCCGAAGAGGGCCTCGTCGACGGCCCTGCGGTAGTCCCCGGCCTGGTCGTAGACCATGCCGTGGCCTTCGACCGCCTCCACGAGCCGGTCCCGGGACAGGGCGGTGCGGGTGGCGTCGAGCAGGCTGAGCCGGTCGGCCCCGGCACCGATGCGCTGGGGGGTGGAGAAGTACCAGCGGCGGGCGATCCCGCGCCCGGCGACGGCCTTGAGTCCGCAGCCCAGGGTGCGGTACTCGGCGGTTCCGTCGGCCGCGCGGCGGCCGAACTCGACCCAGGCGTAGCCGAGCCGTTCGTCGTGCGGGTAATCGCCGCCCAGGAGCAGGTTCCACTCCATGCGCTTGTTGGGGTCGCCGTCGGGTTCGACCCGGTGGGCGGACAGCTCCCCGTCCAGCAGGAACGGCAGGGTCAGGGCGAGCACCTTGGACTTGCCGGTCCCGTTGTTGCCGCGCAGCAGCAGCCGTCCGTCGCGGAAGTGGAACTGCTCGTCCTCGTAGTAGAACAGGTCGACGACGCCCAGGCGCAGGGGCTGCCAGCGTTCCCGTTCGGGCTCGGGCGCGTTCACGGGTTCTCTCCCTCGGGTGTGATCACGTGGGGTCGGGCGACGGCGTAGCGGGCCAGGGCCGGGCGCGGTGCGACGGCGGGACGGCCCTCGACCAGGGTCGTCCCGACCAGGCCCAGGGCGCGCAGGCGCTCGACGGCGGTGGCCACCAGCGCGGGTTCGCTGCCCGGTGCCCGGGCCGACTTGGACCAGTAGGAGGAGTGCTCCTCGGCCAGTTCCCGCACCTTGGCGCCGAGTTCGTCCAGGGTCAGGGGGCGGCCCGCCGCCGCCAGGTGTTCGGCCAGCAGCAGGGTGGCGTGCCCGGAGGTCCCCTGTTCGGGCATGCGCAGGTCGGTGAGGTCGTCGTCGGGGTCGACCATGGCGATGCCCTCGGCCCTGACCTCGGCGACCAGTCCGGTGAGTTCGCTGATTCTGCGAGTGATGGCCCCGCGCTGGCTGAGGAGGTAGGCGCGCTCCTCCTCGGTGAGGGTGTCGAAGTACAGCACGGGGTCGTCGAGCAGTCGGCGGGTGAGCCGGTGGCGGACGGCGGTGTTGCGCAGGTCGTCGCTGTCCATCTGGTGGGCGACGCCGTCCTCGGCCAGCGCGTGCAGCCGGTCGCGGTGCCCGGTGAGGTCGATGGTGGAGGGGCCGCGCGCGCCTGCCGGCATTCCGGTCAGCACGCGCCGGTCCACGTCGTAGAGAGCGTCTCCCCGGTCTCCGACGAAGGCGCTCTCGTCCCCGGCCACGCGGGAGAGCACGCCGATGTCGACCAGGGTCCGCACCACCGCCACCAGGTCCATGCGCTGGTCGCGCGTGGACAGGGTGAACTCCAGGTCGGCGAACTCGGGGGCGGATGCCTCGAGGACGATCTGCTCGGCCAGGCGGCCCAGGGCCGTCTGGGCCTCGGCCCGCTCCAGGACGGCCAGGGACAGGCAGAGCAGCACGTAGCGGCGCCGGTCGAAGGCGAGCCGGCCCCGCCCCGCCTCCCGGGCGGGATGGGTGGGGTCCTCGGGGTCACCGGGGACCTTGCGCAGCCGCACCGTCTCGGCGTCCACGTGCAGCCGCCAGCCGGTGTTGCGGTCGAACCACCGGCGCAGTTCGGGGGCGTGCTCACGTACCAGCCGGAACTCCCGGGGATGGGCGGACGCGCGCAGCAGCGGCCGCCGGAGCAGGGTGCGTGCCGCGCGGTGCAGGGTCTCCGGGGTGCTCACCCTCAGGCGCTCCCCTCGGTCAGGTCGACGATGCGTACCAGGTGGTCGGGGCCGTGGAAGGTTCCGCCGGGGGTGCGCACGGTGGCGGTGCGGCCGTCGGGCAGGGCGCTCAGGTGGATCTCCATGGTGCCGTCGTTGCTGGTGGCGCTGGTGTCGGTGGTGTCGGGGCCCCAGCGGGACAGGGCGTCGCCGAGCAGCTGGAGGAACAGTCCGAAGGCGACCGGGTCGAGCTCGTCCAGGTCGGACAGGCGCACCTGGCCGCGGGTGGCCAGCCGTGCGCGGGCGGCGGCGGTCTCCTGGGCCTGCTTGCGGGCGAGCTCGGCCAGGTAGCGGCGTTCGGCGCTGCGGTCGACGACCTTGCGGGCGCGGCCGCGCCGCTCGTAGCTGCCGGTGCGGCGCAGGCGGGGGCTGATGGTGATCGGCTCGACCTCGGCCCAGGGGGTGGTGGGGGCGACCGGGTCCCGTTCGCGCCGCTCCGCCGTGGCCGGGTCGACGGTCAGGTGGCGGGAGGGGTGCAGGGCGAAGGCCGTGCGCCACAGCTGGTGGCGGGCGTCGTCGTCGGGGGCCTCGGCGAACCAGCGGGCCAGGGTGCGGAAGTCCGCCGAGCGGTCGGAGCGCCCGGTGCGGCGCTCGTTGATGACCGCGACCACCCGCAGGAGCTGGGGGATGGCGCCCCGGGCGCTGACACGCAGCCGCTGGGACTGGGCCGGGGAGCCGGGGGCGGACAGGAACCAGGAGCGCAGCCCCTCCCACCGGCGCCGCCAGCGCTCCAGGGCGCGGTCGAACTCCGCGGTGTCGGCGGCCGCGGTGCCGCGGTTCTCCTTCTGGCCGGGGGCGGCGTCGGAGGCCTCGCGTGCGGCGGCCACGCGCAGCAGGTCCTCGACCGGCCCGGGCCGGGTGCCGTCCCCGTCGAGTTCGGTGAGCAGGAGGGCGATCTCGCCGCCCCGGGTGATGAGGTCGCCGATGAACCGCTCCAGGTAGGAGATGAGGCGGTCCTTGTAGGCGAGGAAGGCCTCGACGTCGGCGTCGTGCAGGTCGATGGTGCGCTGCAGGGACCCCATGAAGGCGCGGGCGTTGTCGGCCAGGTCGGTGAAGCGTTCCACGAGGCCGAGCAGGGTCAGGTGGACGACCGCCTCGTCGGGCGGCTCCTGGGCGGTCAGTTCCAGCAGCGCGCGCAGCTGGGTGGCGATGTCGGCCAGCGCCACGGTCTGGAGCGACCCCTTCCTGCCCAGGGCCTCGTCGTAGGCGGCCAGCGCGCGCTCGGCGGCCTCGCCCTCCCGGGTGAGCTGGTAGATGTGGCGGCGCCGGTAGAAGTCCTCCACCGCGGTGACGCGCTCGGTGTCGGGGTCCTGGCGCAGGTTGCCCCAGCCGTAGAGCTTCTCGAGCGCTTGGGCGACGGGTTCGGCGGAAGCGGGCCGGACCTCCTCGGGGAGCCCGGTGTGGACCTCCTCGGGGCGGAGGTGCACGCGGAACTGCTCCTTGGCCTTGACGAACACCCCCATCACCGCGCGGTAGAGCTCGCTGTGGGGTGCGGTGAGGTGGGTGAAGACCGCGTAGGAGCCGTCGCGGTCCTCGGGAGGGCGGGAGGGGGCGGACGTCCCCGGCGAGGGTCCGGGGTCCATGTCAGAACTCATCCCTCCCAGTATCGGCTTCGCCGGCACCGGGCGCTGTACATTCGGAAGATTCTTCGCTCCACGGTCTCTGCCCCGGTGATCCTGCTCCCGCGGGTGACCCCCGGCGCCGGCCCCGCCCCCTGGGGGCAAGATCATCGGGGAGCGGGGCCGCGCAGCCCGGCCGCGGCCGGGCCCGGCGGGTCACCGCGTGGCCAGGCTCCGCGCGGCGGCGGCGAGTCGGGCGGCGGAGGTGCCCAGGCCCGAGGGGCTCCACGCGTGGTTGGCGGGAACGCCCTCGCGGGGGTCCACCGGGGCGCGCAGGCGGTGCTGCTCCTCCTCGGTGTAGCGGACGCACTTGCGGTGCCATTCGAGGATCCCCGACATCCACTCCTTCATGCCCTCGGCGTCGCGGAGCAGGGCCTGGCGGGCCGGCTCGTCCAGGCCGAAGTCGTCGAGGAGCTCCGGCAGCTCCCGGGCGAGGATGTGCTCGAACTGCTCCATGCGGGCGCGCATCAGGTCGGCCACGACGTCGCGGGCCGCGAAGCGGTCGAGGCCGAGGAAGTTCTCCACGACCAGGACGAGGTTGTGGACCTCCCCCTCGAACTCGATCTCCTTCTGGTAGGAGAACAGGTCGTTGGTGAAGCAGGCGTAGTCCTGGGCCGCGGTCTCCAGCTCCCGCATGGTCCGCGTCTCGAAGACCTCCGAAGGCACGTCGGCGAAGCGGGTCAGCTTGGCCAGGCTCCGCGTCATGTCGGAGCCGAAGGTCATGCGGCGCATCTCCATGTAGTCGACCGGGTCGGGCACCCGGTGGTGGGCCTGGTTGTCGAGCTCCCAGAGCCAGCTGGTGGTCATGTCCTCCACCGCCTTGCGGAACTCGGCCCGGGCCGCCGGGGCCATGGGCCCCGCCGTGCGGCGCCACAGGTCGGCCAGACCGCGTTCGAGCGGGTTGGACGGCTCGGGGGTGGCGCCGGCGTCGAGCGGCATGAAGGCCGGGAAGCGCTCGTTGCAGAGCTTGGCCGCCGCCGTGCTGCGCGTGCTCCCGAACACCAGGGGGAAGAAGTCGTCCCCGTAGGTGCCCCAGGCCAGCCAGTCCGCGGAGACGCACAGCTGCTCGTAGTCGGCGTCGGCGTGGATCATGGCGGCGCAGTGGGCCAGGTCCAGGCCGATGAACTGGCGCTCGTCCCACACCCCGCCCATTTCCGTCCCGGGCAGCGAGTCGAAGAAGCCCATGCGCCGCGCCCAGTCCACCGCGTACGTGCGGACCGCGTCGATGTGCGGGTTGGTGCGGACGGGGAACGGCATGTACAGCTCGGGCAGCCGCAGGGGGCCGACGGGCCGGAACACCGGCTGCAGGTGCTGCCGTGCGCGCCGCACCACCCCCGGGGTGAGGGCGGAGGAGGCCGGGCGTACGGCGGAGGTTCCCAACCCCGTGGGTCCGGCCAGTCCTCCGGCCGGATGGGTGGCCACCCCCTGGTTCATGTACCGGTTGGAGCGTGCGTGCCACTCGTGCCCGCCCGCCTGCCAGTCCTGCAGGCCCCTGACGTAGGCGGCCACCGCGGTCTGCTCGTGCGGGGCCGCCGCGTGGTCGGCCAGCAGCTCGGGCACCTCGATCAGCGCCGTGTCCTCGAACTGCACCAGTCGCGAGGTGAGCAGGTCGTTGACGAGCTCGGCCGCCTCCTGCGTCGGGATGTCGAAGAACCGCTCGAAGACGAGCACCGCGTTGGAGTTCTCCCCTTCCTCCCGGACCTCGCGCTGGTAGGAGAACAGGTCGTTGCGCAGGTGCACGGCGTCGGAGAAGGTGTCGGACAGGACCCTCAGCGGCCGCGTCCCGGCCAGGGCGGCGGGCAGCTCCGCCCCCACCGCGACCTCGACCAGGTTGGCCGACCACGGTGCGCCGCCGACCCGGCGCCTCATCTGGATGTACTCGATCGGGTTGGCCACCCGGTCGCGTTCGATGTTGTCCAGCTCCCACATGGACTCGACCATGAGGTTGTGGGTGCTGGTGGTGAAGCGCCGCCGCCAGTCGGCCGACATCGACGGCACGGTGCGCCGCCACAGGTCGGCCAGGCCCGCCTCGGCCGGGTTCTCCGGCTGCCGGGGCTGCCCGCCGCCCTCGGTCATGAACTCCTCGAGGCGGTCGAGGAAGGACCGGGCGCCGCGGAAGTCGCGGGAGTACTTGTACTGCTCCAGGAAGTGGTCGTCGAAGAAGAACACCCACACGTACCAGTCGGTGACGAGGTCGAGGGTGGGGCCGTCGCAGTCGGGATGGGTGTAGGCGCACATCAGCGCGTAGTCCATCCCGGCCAGGGTGGCCTCGTCCCACACGAGCCCTCCTCCGGGGGTGGGGGTGTCGAGCATGCCCATCCGGCGGGCCCAGGCCGTGCTGTGCTCGCGGGTGCGCTCCAGGTGCGGGTTGATCCTGGCCGGGTGCGGCAGGTAGAAGTGGGGCAGTTCGAACGCTTGCATGGGAGAGCCTGTTCTGGTCGACCGGGGCGGAGGGTGTCCGTACGGCCCCGGCGGCGTCCGATCACGCGCCGGGGCCCGCGTGCGGGGTCAGGGGCTGCGGACCTGCAGCGGCAGGGTGAAGGTCACCGTCTCGCGGACGGTCCCGTGCTCGGAGACGGTCACCGGCCCCAGCCCTGCCAGCGCGTCGACGGTCTCCTCCACGAGGTGGTGGGGGGCGGAGGCTCCGGCGGTGAGTCCGATCGCGGACACCCCGTGGAGCCATGCGGGCCGGATGTCGCGCGCGTCGTCGACGAGGTGGGCGCGTGCTCCGCGGCGGCGGGCGAGCTCCACCAGGCGCAGGGAGTTGGAGGAGTTGTCCGAGCCCACGACCAGGACGAGGTCGGCCCTGCCCGCGACCCGCACCAGGGTGTCCTGGCGGTTGGTGGTCGCGTAGCAGATGTCGTCGGACCCGGGCCCGCGCAGCGAGGGGAAGCGGGCCCTGAGAGCCTCGACCACCTCGGCGGCCTCGTCCGCGGCCAGTGTGGTCTGGGTGAGGTAGGAGACCCGTTCGGGGTCCTCGACCCGCAGCCGCGCCGCCTCCTCGGGCGTCTGCACCAGGACGGTGCGGCCGGGGGCCTCCCCCAGCGTGCCCTCGACCTCCTCGTGCCCGGCGTGTCCGACGAGCACGACGGTGTCGCCGCGCGCGGCGAACCGGCGGGCCTCGCTGTGGACCTTGGTGACCAGGGGGCAGGTCGCGTCGATCACGTCGAGGCCGCGGCGCCCGGCCTCCTCGCGTACGGCCGGGGAGACCCCGTGCGCGGAGAACACGACCGTGGCGCCGTCGGGGACGGCGTCGAGCTCGTCGACGAACACCGCTCCCCGCTGTTCGAGGTCGGCCACCACGTGCCGGTTGTGCACGATCTGCTTGCGCACGTGGACCGGGGCGCCCCGCTGCTCCAGGGCACGTTCGACGATCTCGACGGCCCGCTCCACCCCGGCGCAGAACGACCGCGGTGTGGCGAGCAGCAGTTCCCGGGGCCGTCCGCACACCGCGGACCAGGCCTCGACGGCTGCCCGGGCGGCGTCGGATCCGCGCTCGTCGCACGCGGCCGCCCCGAACGCGGCCGCTCCTGCGTCCGCGCCCAGGAGAACGGCCGGACCGGTGCCCGAGCCCTCCGGGGCACCGGACAGGGGTCCGATCCGCAGGGGGCCGCGCACCGTGCGCCCGCCGCGCCTGCGCACCTCGCCCTCGACGAGGACCGCGGCGGGGCAGGTCAGGGCCGTCCCGTCCGCGCGCAGCAGCGTGTCGGCCACCAGCACGGTTCCGGGGTCCAGGGGGCCGGTGGTGTGCGCGGCGTGGACCGAGGGTGCGGTCGACATGGGAACCTCCCGGGTCAGTGGGTGCGGCGGACGGCGAACCGGGCGAGGGCGGCGAGCTCCTCGGCCGGTCCGGGAACGGGGTCGGCGGCGTGGAGCGCCTCCAGTGCCCTGGCCAGCAGCGCCTCGGCCTGCTCCTGGCTCCACCGGCGCCCTCCGGCGGCCTCGATCAGTTCCGCGGCGCGGGCGGTCTCGGGCTCGGAGAGCTCCCCGTCGCGGAGGTAGAGGCCGGCCAGTTCCCGCCCTTCGGGGGTACCGGAGTTCAGTGCGGCCACCACCGGCAGGGACTTCTTGCGGCTGCGCAGGTCGGAGCGGACCGGTTTTCCGGTGGTGTCGGGCCGTCCCCAGATCCCCAGGAGGTCGTCGACGTGCTGGAACGCCGTTCCGAAGCACCTGCCGAACTCGCCCAGCCGCTCCGCACGGACGCCCCCGCCGCCGAGCACGGCGCCGAGGGCGCAGGCGCAGCCGAGCAGCGCGCTGGTCTTGCCCTCGGCCATGCGCACGCACTCCTCCAGGCCGACGTCTTCCCGGCGCTCGAAGTCGATGTCGGCCCATTGCCCGTTGATGAGGGTGAGCACCGCGGCGCTGAGCATCCGCAGGCCGTCCTGGGCCGCGGCGTTGCCGCTCGCGGCGAGCACGTCCAGTGCCAGTGTGAGCAGGGCGTTGCCGGTGAGGATGGCCGCGTCGGACCCGAAGACGGTCCAGGCGGTGGGCCGGTGGCGGCGCGTGGTGTCGCCGTCCATGACGTCGTCGTGCAGGAGGGAGAAGTTGTGCACCAGTTCCACGGCCACCGCCCCCGGCAGGGCCACGGCGGGCTCCGCGCCCACGGCCTCGGCGGCCAGCAGGGCCAGCACGGGGCGGACCGCCTTGCCGGAGTCGGCGCCGGCGGGGGCGCCGTTCTCGTCGCTCCAGCCGAAGTGGTAGGCGGCGACGGAGCGCACCGCGGGCGGCAGCTCGTCGACGGCGGCGCGCAGGGCGGGCTCGAAGAGAGCGCGGTTGCGGGCCAGGACCGCCTCCGGCCCGCGGCCCCGCGTGGTGTCCTCGGTGATGGACATGTGTCTCCTCAGCGCGTGATGTCGACGTTCTCCAGGACCCCCAGTGCGTCGGGCACCAGGACGGCCGCGGAGTAGTAGGTGGTGACGAGGTAGGAGGTGACGGCCTGCGCGCTGATGCCCATGAAGCGGACGTTCAGCCCGGGCTCGTACTCGTCGGGGATGCCGGTCTGGTGCAGGCCGACGACGCCGTGGGCCTTCTCGCCGGTGCGCAGGGCGAGGACGGAGGTGGTGCGCGTCCTGGTGACGGGGATCTTGTCGCAGGGCAGGAGGGGAACGCCCCGCCAGGCGGGCATCGTGCGCCCCTCGACCTCCACGGCTTCGGGGTGGAGGCCGCGGCGGTTGCACTCCCGTCCGAAGGCGGCGATGGCCTGGGGGTGTGCCAGGAAGAACTGCGTCCTGCGCCGGCGTGAGAGGAGTTCGTCGAGGTCGTCGGGGGTGGGCGGGCCGGTGCGGGGCTGGATGCGCTGCTCGAAGGAGGCGTTGTGGAGCAGCCCGAAGTCGCGGTTGTTGATCATCTCGTGCTCCTGGCGCTCGCGCAGGGCCTCGATGGTCAACCGGAGCTGCTGCTCCACCTGGTTCATCGGCTCGTTGTACAGGTCGGCCACCCGGGTGTGCACCCGCAGCACCGTCTGCGCCACGCTCAGCTCGTACTCGCGCGGCTCACGCTCGTAGTCCACGAACGTCCCCGGCAGAACCGGCTCCCCGGAGTGCCCCGAGGCCAGATCGATCGCCGCCTCGCCGTGCTTGTTGTGGGGGCCGGGGGCGGCGGGCCGGTCGCGCACATGGGCCCGCAGCACCTCGGAGCCGTCGACCGCCCGTTCGGCCGCCTCGCGCGGAAGGACCATGACGGTGCACGGGGTGAGGGTGCGGACCGTGTGCTCCCAGTTCCCGTGGTCGTGTGCGAGGACCTCCGCGCCGAAGAACCCCCCGTCGGCCAGGACGTCGAGGACGATGTCGTCGCCGTACTTGCCCTGCCCGTGCCGCTCCACCCTGCCGTGCGCCAGGATGTACACCCCGTCCCGGGGACGCCCGGCCTCCACCACCACCTCACCCGGACCGAGCTCACGCTGCTCGAACCTGTCCGCCAACGCCTCCAGCACCGCATCGTCACCGAACTCCCGCAACACCGGAAGCTCCCGCAACTCCGCCGGCACCACACTCACCCGAGCACCGGTATTCACACACGTCACACGACCATCACCCACCGTGTACACCAGGCGGCGGTTCACCCGATACGCACCACCCCGCGCCTGCACCCACGGCAACATCCGCAACAACCACCGCGACGTGATCCCCTGCATCTGAGGAGACGACTTCGTCGTCGTCGCCAGATTCCGCGCCGCCGACGTCCCCAGGCTGAGCGGCGGGGGCCCGGGGCTCCCGGTGTCGGTCACTGTCATGGCACGAGCCACCAATCCTGCTGTGTGCTGTCGGTCGAAGGAGCCGCCCGTGGGGCGGGACGTGTTCCGCGGACACCGGGCCTTTCACGGGGGTGGACGGCCGTCCGCGGAACCGTCCCGGGACGGCCCGAGCGGCGGAGACCGGTCCGGTTCCGCCGCGGGAGGTCCGCTCAGCCCTCCCGGCCGAGCTCGACGTCCTCCAGGATCCCCAGTGCGTCGGGCACCAGGACGGCCGCGGAGTAGTAGGTGCTGACGAGGTAGGAGATGATCGCCTGCTCGTTGATGCCCATGAACCGCACGGAGAGGCCGGGCTCGTACTCGTCGGGGATGCCGGTCTGGTGCAGGCCGATGACGCCCCGGTTCTTCTCGCCGGTGCGCATGAGCAGGATCGAACTCGTGCGGGCCTTGCTGACGGGGATCTTGTTGCAGGGCAGGAGGGGGACGCCCCGCCAGGAGGGGACCTTGTGTCCGGACATGTCGATGCTCTGCGGGTAGATGCCGCGGCGGCTGCACTCCCGCCCGAAGGCGGCGATGGTGCGCGGGTGGGCCAGCAGGAAGCTCGGTTCCTTCCACACCGTGGCCAGGAGCTGGTCGAGGTCGTCGGGGGTGGGCGGGCCGGTGCGGGGCTGGATGCGCTGCTCGAAGGAGGCGTTGTGGAGCAGCCCGAAGTCGCGGTTGTTGATCATCTCGTGCTCCTGGCGCTCGCGCAGGGCCTCGATGGTCAACCGGAGCTGCTGCTCCACCTGGTTCATCGGCTCGTTGTACAGGTCGGCCACCCGGGTGTGCACCCGCAGCACCGTCTGCGCCACGCTCAGCTCGTACTCGCGCGGCTCACGCTCGTAGTCCACGAACGTCCCGGGGATCGTGGGCTCCCCCACGTGCCCCGAGGCCAGATCGATCGCCGCCTCGCCGGTGCCCTCCTCCGCGTCCTGGACCCGGTCGCGCACGCTGCGGGCGTGTTCGCGCAGGGCGTCCGCCTGGCCGTTCAGTCCGCCCAGTGCCTGGGCGGAGAGCACGAGGACCGTGCAGCTGGTGACGGTCCTGGCGGTGAAGTCCCAGGGTTCCTCGGAGCCGGCCAGAACCTCGTCGCCGAAGTAGCTGCCGCCCGCGAGGACGTCGAGGACGATGTCGTCGCCGTACTTGCCCTGCCCGTGCCGCTCCACCCTGCCGTGCGCCAGGATGTACACCCCGTCCCGGGGACGCCCGGCCTCCACCACCACCTCACCCGGACCGAACTCACGCTGCTCGAACCTGTCCGCCAACGCCTCCAGCACCGCATCGTCACCGAACTCCCGCAACACCGGAAGCTCCCGCAACTCCGCCGGCACCACACTCACCCGAGCACCGGTATTCACACACGTCACACGACCATCACCCACCGTGTACACCAGGCGGCGGTTCACCCGATACGCACCACCCCGCGCCTGCACCCACGGCAACATCCGCAACAACCACCGCGACGTGATCCCCTGCATCTGAGGAGACGACTTCGTCGTCGTCGCCAGATTCCGCGCCGCCGACGTCCCCAGGCTCATCTGCTGCCCATTCTGGGACGCCGGGTTCGACTCGACCGTTTCCGTCACCGAAAACACCACCGTTTTCCGAACGCAGCCAATACACATCCATACGGGCACACAAGGAGCGACGGCCCTTCGGCGGCCCCGGTCTCCGGCCCGCACCAAAGAGACCACAGGCGCAGGAGAGCTCGCAACGAAAACGGATTTTTTCTGAAAATGGCGTGGCACGCCGCATTCTTGCAGGCCTACCCGACCAGAGCCTCTCCACACCAACAAAAAGATGAACCGGACACAGCAATCACAGTCCGCCATTTCCCTCAAAAATGACAGAACCATGCCCGCGAGGACAAAAATCATCGAGCGCGCCCACGAAATGCAATGCAATGCCCGAAGAGATCCTTTTCCCTTGCCTCTCGCGACGGAACCGGATCTTTCCCCTTGCGGACATCCCCGAAAGCCCGAAAGAGGCAGCCCCGCCCACCGGCGCCCCTGCGGCCGGACGTCCAGCCGGGGCGGGTCGGCTGGGTCGGCAGGTCGGCCGAGCGGCGGGGCGGCCGCCGGCGGCATCCGGCCGGGCCCTCCCCGGTCGGCCGCCGGTGGCCGACCGCGGTGACCCACCTTATTTATTTGACGGGGAAGAAACTTCCCAGAAGGATTGTTGTTGCGGGCAGGGGGCCATCCGCCCCGCGGGCCAGGAGGCCCCGAACCGACGCGACACAGGGAGACCGCCATGACCGATTCCGTGAAGCAGGCACCGCATGCCCCGTCCGTGGACGAGCGGACCCTGAACGGCGACACGGGCATGGACGCCGTGACCCTGCACGTGGGCGACCTGGAGTCGATGTCCTCGTACTACGCGAACGCCCTCGCCATGGAGCCCCTCGAGGAGCGGGCGCACGGCCGCCAGGTGTACCGCGTGCTCGGCCGCGGCAGAACCCCGATGGTCCGCCTGGTCTCCACCCCGGGGCTGCCGGCCGTCGACCCGCGCCAGGCCGGGCTGTTCCACACCGCGTTCCTGTTCGACGACCCCGCCTCGCTCGCCGCGACCGTCTACCGCGCGGCGCAGGAGCCGCGCAGCCGCTTCGTGGGGTCCTCCGACCACCTGGTCAGCGAGGCCTTCTACTTCACCGACCCCGAGGGCAACGGCATCGAGCTCTACACCGACCGGGACCGGTCGGACTGGAGCTACGACCAGGGGCGGCTGCAGATGGACACGCTGTACCTCGACCCCAACGAGTACCTGCGCACCCACCTCGACGAGAGCGTGGTCGCCGAGGGGCCGAACCGCGCGGGCAAGGTCGGGCACGTCCACCTCCAGGTCGGTGACATCGAGACCGCACGGGCCTTCTACGTCGACGCGATCGGGTTCGAGACCACCGTCGACACCTACCCCGGTGCGCTGTTCGCCGCGGCGGGCGGCTACCACCACCACGTCGCGATGAACACCTGGAAGAGCGCGGGTGCGGGTCCGCGCGCCGCGAGCCTGGGGCTCGGCGACGTGGCGATCACCGTCCCGGAGCGGCAGGACCTCGACGCACTCGTCACACGCCTGAAGGCGCGCGGACTGGAGCACGCCGACACCGGCAGGTCGGTGGTGCTCCGCGACCCGTGGGGCACGCAGGTGACGGTCGCCCTTCCGGGCACCGGCACCGAGGAGCTCCTGGAGCGCTGACCGCCTGCCCCGCCCGACCCCCGGTCAGGCCCGGACCAGGGCCTCCGGGGTCGGGGAGGAGGCCAGTATCTCCTCGGGTGCGGTCAGGTACCACGCCTCCAGGACGAGCTCGCTGAGCTCGTCCAGCTCGATCCCGTCGAGGTGGACGACCACCCAGCCGAACCCGCCCGCGGTGAACTGCACCTCGAACACCTCGGGCCGCTCGGCCACGAGCGCGGTCTGCTCCAGCAGGGTCTGCTTCAGCCCGACGGTGGCGGTGAGCGGCCACAGGTAGCCGAACGGCCGGCCGCGCACGCGGAACGTCGTGTACCGCTCCGATTCCCGGTGCTCGCACTCCGGAAGCGCATCCACCAGCCGGACGAAACGTTCGATCTCCACAGCCATGGGAGAAGGCAACCACACACCGCCGACCGAACGGCGCGCGGCGGAGTCCTGCGCGCGGGAACCGGAGCCGGTTCCCGCGCGCGGCAGGACGGCTGCCGACCGGTTCCGATCCAGCCTAGACCGACGCCGCGACCACCGCCTGCCCACCGTCCCACCGGGCGAGGAGGCGCGGCCCTCCCTCCGGCTCCTCGTCGAGGACGTGCGGGATCAGCACCTGCCCGCCCGCGGCGTTCTCGGCCGCACCGGGCTCCCTGGAGAGCAGGACCTGCTGCGGCCTCCGCTCCACGAGACGCCCGTCCTCCCAGATCTCCAGTTCCGCCTGCTCCTGCTCGCCCGCCAGGGCCCGCCGGAAGCACGCGACCGCGACCTCGTCCCGGGTCCCGTCGTAGACCCAGCGCGGGCCCAGGACGGAGTGCTCCACCGTTCCCACGAGATACTCCTCCCCTCCGGGCAAGGGCGCGCCCCGGTAGGCCAGCGGCACCTGGAGCAGTCGGCCACCGCGCCGGAGCAGGAACACCTCCACCCCGACCTCACCCTCGGGGTCGTCGAACCTGTACGCGCCGAGAATTTCGTCGGGGCCCCGGCCGGCCCAGGGGCGTCCGTCCAGCCAGGCACTGATCAGAGTCGGTTTGTCCGGTACGAGAGTCGCCTTGTAGATGATCGCCATGGGCACCAGTATCCGTCAGTGGAGCCCACCGGTGCGGTCGGTCCGCGCCCCCGGTTCCGGCTGGGGGGCAGGGGCGCCGAGGGCGAGGAGGGCGGTGTCGTCGTCGAGTCCCTCGCCGAAGCTCTCCAGCAGTTCGGTCAGGGCGGCGACCGCTCCCTGGGCCGTGGCAGGGGCCAGGTCGGCGGCGAAGGAGTACAGGGCCTCCTCGCCGTAGAGGGTGCTCCGGTCGGGTCCGGTACGGGCCTCGGTCAGGCCGTCGGTGTAGAGCACGAGCGTGTCCCCGGGGGCGAGCTCGGTGACGGCCGTGGCGAAGTGGGCCTCGGACAGCATGCCGACGGGCATCCCTCCCGGTGTGGACAGAAGGTCCAGCCACCCGCTGCCGCGCAGGACCAGGGCCGGGGGGTGGCCCCCGGAGGCGATGCGGACGCGGGTCCCCCCGGTGTCGCCCCCGGGTTCGAGAATCCCGAAGACGACGGTGCAGTAGCGGGGGTCGTCGTGGCCGTCGCGTTCGGCGAGGACGGCGTTCAGCGTGGTCAGGGCCTCCTCCGGTGCGTCCGAGCACAGTGCCGCGGCGCGCAGGGCGTAGCGGGCCTGGGAGGTCAGGGTCGCCGCTTCGGGGCCCTTGCCCTGCACGTCGCCGAGGAAGAAGGCCCAGCGGTCGTCCCCGAGCGGGAAGACGTCGTAGAAGTCGCCGCCCAGCCGCCCCGGGAAAGCGGTGCGGTAGTAGGAGGCCGTGTCCACGCCAGGTACGCGGGGCAGGACCTCGGGCAGGAGGGCCCGCTGCAGGACGGAGAGCGCCTCGGCCAGGCGGGCGCGGTCGGCCTCGGCCTGGCGGCGTGCCTGCTCCGCCTCGGCTCGGGCCTGGTCGGCCTCCTTGCGGCGGCGCAGCAGCTCCTCCTCGTAGGAGCGCCGGTCGGTGGCGTCGAAGACGGTGGTGCGGATCAGCAGCGGTTCTCCCGCGCCGCCGTGTTTGACGACGGAGGAGACGAGCACCGGTAAGCGGCTTCCGTCGGCGGCCCGCAGCTCCAGGGCGACCCCGCTGATCTGGCCGCGCATGCTCAGCAGGGGCGCGAAGTGCGTCTCGTGGTAGAGCTTCCCGCCCACGGTGAGCAGGTCGGCGAAGCGCTTGCGGCCCACCACGGCCCTGCGCTCCATGCCCAGCCAACCCAGCAGGGTGGCGTTGATCCGGGCGATCGTGCCGTCCATGAGCGTCGACAGGTAACCGCAGGGCGCGGACTCGTAGAGTTCCTCGGCACTGTCCTCCAGCAGCGCGGCGAGGGCCTCCCCGGCGCCGGCGCCGGTGGAGGAGGGGCCCGTTTCCCCGCCCGGACCGCGCCTCACAATCGCTCCAGGAATTCCAGGATCGCTTCCGCGGTGGCCTCGGGGGCGCTCAGGTGCGGGCAGTGGCCGACGGCGTCCAGGGTGACCAGCCGGGAGGAGGGGATGGCGGAGTGGACGAAGGCGCCGACCTCGCGCGGGGCGATGATGTCCTGGGTGCACTCCAGGACCAGGGTGGGGACCTTCACCTCTCCCAGGTCGTCGCGGTTGTCGGCCAGGAAGGTGGCGCGGGCGAAGACCCGGGCCATGTCGGGGTCGGTGGCGCAGAAGCTGTCGGTCAGTTCCTGGCCGAGTTCGGGCCGGTCGGGGTTGCCCATGATCGCCGGCGCCATGGCCGAGGACCAGCCCAGGTAGTTCGATTCCAGGGAGGACAGCAGCTCGTCGATGTCCGCTGCCGTGAAGCCTCCGGTGTAGCCGTCGTCGTCGATGTAGCGGGGCGAGGGGGCCACCATCACCAGCGCCCCGATCCGCTCGGGCGCCTCCCTCAGGGCCAGGACGCCGACCATGGAGCTGACCGAGTGTCCCACGAGGACCGCCTGCCGCAGGTCCAGCGCCCGGCAGACCTCCACCACGTCCCGGGCATAGCCCTCCAGGGAGGAGTACCTCTCCTCGTCCCAGGCGCCGGGGTCCGCCTTTCCGGAGCCGACGTAGTCGAACAGCACCACCCGGTACCGCTGCGCGAGGGCGGGGACGACCGAGCGCCACATGTTCTGGTCGCAGCCGAACCCGTGGGCCAGGACGACCGGGGGGCCGTCGGCGGCCCCGGTGACGGTGACGTTGTTCCTGTGCAAGACGTCGGTCCCGGTCATCTCTTCTCCTCTTTCGGCCCCGCCGCACAGGATCTCCTGCGGGCGCGGTCCTCTCCCCCGTACGGAACCCTCCGGAGTGCCGGAGCGGTCCCCTTCCCCCGGAGGAACCGGTGTGCCGTCCTCCTCATTCCGACTGCCCCGGTACGGGACGGACAGTCCGGTCTCCGCGGTGTATCTCCCCGGCGGCCGGGCAGGCCACTCATCGCCGCAGCCTGCCGTGCGGAGGTTCGGCGGCAGGTGGACTCCTCGGGCGCACCGCTGTTTCCCCCGGGCCCCGGCGGGTAGTCGCATCCCCAGCTCCGGGCGGCCGAGCGCGCCGTACCGCGCACCGGGACACGGCATCGAGGGGGAAACGGTGTCCACACCACCGCAGGCACGGCGGAACACACGCCACGGCCGCAACCTGGTCGCGGGCGTCCTGCTCGGCCTGGGTACGGTCGCCTTCGTCGACGAGGTGGTCTTCCACCAGCTGCTGCGCTGGCACCACTTCTACGACCTGTCCACCCCTGACGTGGCCCTGATCTCGGACGGGCTCTTCCACGCCTTCAGCTGGTTCGCCACCGTCGCGTCGCTGCTGATGGTCGCCGCGCTGAGCCGCGAACGCGCCTTCTGGGGCGCGGCCTTCGCCGCCGGGTGGCTGACCGGCGCCGGGTTCTTCCAGCTCTACGACGGGCTGATCCAGCACAAGGTGCTGGGCCTGCACCAGATCCGCTACGGGGTGGACCTGCTGTCCTACGACGTGACCTGGAACGTGATCGCCGCCGTCCTGCTCCTGGCCGGGATCGTGCTGTGGGTCACGACCGCGCGGCGCGCGCGGCGGCTCGCGAAGCCCGCCCGGACCTGACCCGTGGACCACCACACGCATCCCGGCCCGGAAGCCGCCCTGCCCGTTGCGGGCGAGTGGCCGGCCGCCGCACTGCCGGCCGTCCTCCTCGTGTCCTACCTGGCTGCGGTCCTGGTCCTGCGCGGACGCGGTATCGCATGGCCGGCGGCGCGTACGCTGGCGTGGGCGGCGGGATGTCTGTCCGTGGGCGCGGCCGTGGTCGGGCCCCTGGCCCGGCCGGCCCACCACGACTTCACCGTCCACATGGCGGGGCACGTCCTGCTGGGCATGCTGGGCCCGCTCCTGCTGGTCCTGGCGGCTCCGGTCACCCTGCTCCTGCGGGTGCTGCCGGTGCGTGCGGCCCGCCCCGTCGCGCGGCTGCTGGCCTCCCGTCCCGCGGGTGTCCTGGCGGGTCCGCTCGTGGCGGGCGTGCTCAACGTCGGCGGTCTGTGGGTCCTCTACCGGACCGGTCTGTACGCGGCCATGCACACCGACCCGCTCCTGCACGCCCTGGTCCACGTGCACGTCGCGGCCGCGGGATACCTGTTCGCCTTCGCCGTCCTGGGAGGTCCCGATCCCGCTCCGCACCGGTCCTCCCCGCAGTGGCGCGCGGCGGTGCTGGTGCTCGCGATCGCGGCGCACAACATCCTCGCCAAGACGCTCTACGCCGCACCTCCCGAGGGGGTGCCCGCCGAGCAGGCCCGTGCCGGGGCCGAGCTGATGTACTACGCGGGAGCCCCGGTGGAGATCGCGCTGATCTTCCTGGTGTGCCGGCCCTGGCTGCTGCCGCGCGAACGCGGAACCGTTCGGGCCGCCGCGTGACCTGCTGGGGCGTCCGCCCCGGCCTCCCCGAGGCACCGGAGGAGAGCGGACCCGGCCGCCGGGCCGGCGGGCGCGGGATCCGAGCGCTCCGTTCCGGGGTGAGGACGGCACGCAGTGCCGCAAGGAGATGCTCTGCACGTCTTGTGGCGCAACACAACTACGCATAGCATCATCGCGACCCCGAGGGGTCACAAAACGACATCAGCACCCTCACCCCCAGGGAGACCCCCCGTGCTGAGACGCATCCTCACCCCCCTCCTCATCGCACTGAGCGCGCTGGCACTGACGCTGACGGGCACCGCCCCGGCCACCGCGGCTCCCGCCGAGCAGACCCAGCAGCTGAACCAGACCGTCCTGTACTACGACGCGAGCAGGGCCGCCGAGTACACCTCCGCCGTCTCCTCGGCCGTGAGCATATGGAACTCCAGCGTCAACAACGTCCGCCTGGTGCCGGTCCCCTCCGGCCGCCGCGCCGAGATCCTCGTCATCGCCGACAACGGCTGGCCCCGCGCCCACCTGGGTCCGGTGCGGCCGGGCCGCCAGGTCACCGTCTGGATGGGCCGCCAGGGCACCGCCGAGGGCTATGACGCGGTGCGCATCGCCGCGCACGAACTCGGCCACAGCCTGGGCCTGCCCGACGCCAAGCCCGGCCCGTGCTCCTCGCTGATGTCGGGCTCCACCGGCGGCGTGAACTGCACCAACCGCGCCCCCAACGCCTCCGAGCGCGCGCGGGTCGAGGCCAACTACGGCAGCGGCCTGGCCGGCCGGAGCGCTACCGACGGGCAGCTCCTGGTCGACCGCTTCTGAGCCACCGACCCCGTTCCCGGCCACGGCCCGCCCGTGCGGACCGTGGCCGGAG
Source organism: Nocardiopsis algeriensis (assembly GCF_014203695.1). Taxonomy (GTDB): domain Bacteria; phylum Actinomycetota; class Actinomycetes; order Streptosporangiales; family Streptosporangiaceae; genus Nocardiopsis; species Nocardiopsis algeriensis. Next base: position 49,629 of record NZ_JACHJO010000004.1, read on the forward strand.
GCGGACCGTGGCGGGTCCCCGGTCCGGTCACGGCCGGGGGTCCGCCCCGGAGGTCAGCCGGAGGCCTGCGGGGCGTGGTCGCCTCCCGGCGCGGCGCGGGAGAGCCTCTCGGCGATCACCGCGCAGACCAGGAGCTGGATCAGGTGGAAGATCATCAGCGGGAGCACGTACATCCCGGCCTGCTCCGAGGGGAACAGCAGGACGGCCATGGGCAGTCCGCTCACCTGACTCTTCTTCGACCCGCAGAACAGCAGGACGATCCGGTCGGCGCGGTCCATGCGCGACACCCTGCCCAGCCATCCGAACAGGGTGAGCACCACGGCCAGGAGCACGCAGGAGACCAGGACGACGACGAGCAGCTGCGAGGGCGGGACGACCTCCCAGAGCCCTTGGGTCACCCCGGCGCTGAACGCCGCGTAGACGACGAGCAGCACCGACCCCTGGTCGACGGCCGAGACGGTCCGGCCGTGCCTCTTGAGCCACGGCCCCACCCTGCTGTGCAGGAGCTGTCCGAGGACGAAGGGGACGACGAGCTGCCCGAAGATCCCCAGCAGGGACTCGGGGGTGATCTCCACCGTGGAGCCCAGCAGGATCGCGGCGAGCAGGGGCGTGAGGACCACTCCGAGGACGTTGGAGATGGACGCCGAGCTGACGGCGAGGGCCACGTTGCCCCGGGCGATCGAGGTGAAGGCGATCGAGGACTGCACGGTCGAGGGCAGGATGCACAGGAAGAGGAAGCCCGTCGCCATCACCGGGTTCAGCACGGAGGACGGCAGTGCCGCGATCGCCAGCCCCAGCAGCGGGAACACCAGGAACGTGCAGCCGAGCACGAGCAGCTGGAACCTCCACCGGGAGAACCCGCGGCGGGTCTCGAAGGGGGAGAGCTTGGCTCCGTGGAGGAAGAACAGCAGGCAGATCGCCGCGACGGTGGCGTGGTCCAGGGCCTGCGCCGCCACCCCTCGGGCCGGTATCAGCGTCGCGGCGACCGGCAGGAGGAGCAGCAGGAGCATGAACGGGCTCAGGATCCGGGACAGGCGGGTGAACATCCGTCCACTCTGCCGTCCGCGGACCCGTCCGCCAAACGGGGCCGACGCGGACCGCGCACAACCTGGTCCGGCGGCGCCCCGGCACCGCCCCGCGCGGCGGCCGGAGGAGTCCGGAAGAGGAAACTCTGCGGACGGACTTGCATCTCAAGCCGCTCGAGGCCCCACAGTGGCCCTATGCACGACCGAGAGCTGTACCCCATCGGAGACGCCGCGCGCCGCAGCGGCCTGAGCGTGAGCGCCGTCCGCTTCTACGCCGACGCCGGAGTCGTCGAGCCGACCCGCCTGAACGAGGCCGGCCACCGGTTCTACGACGTCGGCGCCATCGCCCGGCTGGAACTCGTCCGCACCCTGCGCGAGCTGGACACCGACCTGGGCGAGATCCGCCGGCTCCTCGGCGGCGGCACGACCCTGCACGACCTGCTCACCACCCACCTGGAGATCGTCGAGCGCCACGAGCGCACCCTGCGGGCCAGGCGGGCCGTGCTCAGGACCCTGATCAGGCAGGGCGGCACGACCGCGCAGGCCGATCTGATGCACAAGCTCGTCTCGATGACCGACGAGGAGCGCGAGCGGGTCGTCGACGACTTCTGGAACGAGGTTGGCGAGGGCCTCGACGTTCCCGACGGCTTCGTCGACCGGCTGCGGACGATGCGCCCGGTCCTGCCGGCGGATCCCACGGCCGACCAGCTCGAGGCCTGGATCGAACTGGCCGACCTGGTGCGGGACGCGGAGTTCCGCGACTCGGTCCGCACCTATCTGCGGGACACCTACTCCACACCGGAGGGACAGACCGTGGCGAGTGCCCCCGTCCAGGACTTCATCCACACGGACGGGGCGGCGCTCGTCGGCGAGATCCTTGCCGTGCACCGTGCCGGGGAGTCCCCCCGCTCCCCTCGGGCCCAGGAGGCGGTCGTCCGCTTCATGGAGGCCGCGACAGCACTGTCCGGCATGACGCTCACCCCCGAGTTCCGCGACCGGATGGCCGAGGGATACCGCCGGATCCCCGACCTCATGCGCCAGATCGCGGAGGAGGACGCCGCCTCCGAGGGCCCCGTGTACGACGACACCCACGGCCGCTACCTGGCGCTGGTGGCGGCGGTCAACGGAACCGCACCCGAGGAGGGCCCGGAGGACCTGCCCTACGCCTGGATCGCCGACGCCATGCGCGCACCGACCACCGGCCCCTGAGGCCCCTCCCCCGCCCGGGCCGCGGCGGCCCGGCAGCGGCCGGGAGCGGCCCGCGTCCTATCCGAGAAGGCCGCGGCGGTAGGCCTCGGCGACCGCCGCGGCCCGGTCGCGCACGCCGAGCTTGTTGTACACGTGCTGCAGGTGGGTCTTGATGCTTGCCTCGCTGATGAACAGCCGCGCCGCGGCGGCCCGGTTGGAGGCGCCGTCGGCGACGAGCCCCAGCACCTCCAGCTCCCGGTCGCTCAGGTTCTGGCCCACGGGCCTGCGCACCTGCCCCATCAGATGCTTCACCGCGGTCGGCGCCAGGACGGACTCCCCGCGGTGCACCGAGCGCACCCCGCGCAGCAGTTCGTCGGGGGAGGCGTCCTTGAGCAGGTAGCCGGCGGCCCCGGCCTCGATCGCCGGAAACACGTCCCTCTCGCTGTCGAAGGTGGTGAGGACGAGGACGCGCACCTCGGGCCGGGTACGGGACAGGGCGGCGATCGCCTCGACACCGGAGAGGACCGGCATGCGCAGATCCATCAGGACCACGTCGACGGCCAACCGGCCGACCTGCTCGATCGCCTCGCGGCCGTTGGCCGCCTCGCCGACCACCTCGATGTCCTCCTCCGCGGCGAAGGCGCCGCGCAGGCCGTCGCGCACGACGGGGTGGTCGTCGGCGATGAGGACCCGGATCACGCCGCCTCCACCGCAATCGCGGGCACGGTGGCGCTGACGGCGGTGCCCTCCCCCTCGCGGCTCTCGATCTCCACCGTTCCCCCGATCCCGCGGATGCGCTGGCTCATGCTCCTGAGCCCGAACCCGTGCTGGTTGTGTCCCGTGATGCCCCTGCCGTCGTCGCGGACGTCGAGCAGGACGACGTCGCCGGAGTAGGACAAGGTCACGCCCACGCGCGAGGCGCCGGCGTGCCGGGCAACGTTGGTGAGCGCCTCCTGGGCCACCCGGAAGAGGGCCACCTCGATCGCCGGGCTCAGCGCGACGCGCTCGCCCGTGACGTCGAGGTCGGGGCGGACGCCGTTCTCCTCGCCCCAGCGGCGGGTGAGCTCACCCAGGGCCTCGGGCAGCTGGCTCTCCGCCAGCTGCCCGGGGCGCAGGGCCTGCACGGAGCGCCGCGCCTCGGTCAGGCTCTCCCTCGCCAGGCCGAGCGCGCGGTCCACGTGCGGACGCGCCGCCTCGGGTGTCTCCCACACCCGCTGGGCCGCCTGGATCTGCGTCACGATCCCGGTGAGCCCCTGGGCCAGGGTGTCATGGATCTCCCGCGCCATCCTCTGGCGCTCGTCCAGCACCCCGGCCTCCCGGGCCTGGGTGAGCAGCTGCGCGTGCAGCCCGGCGTTCTCCTCCAAGGCCGCCTCCAGCCTGGCCACCGTCAGCCGGCGCTCCCGGTGCTGCTCGGCGGTCCTGGCCGCGAGCGCGAGCCCTCCGCCGACGGCCACGGTCTGGATGGCGATCACACCGACGTAGACGAACAGGTGCTCCAGGAAGGGCTTGTCCGCGTCCGTCCCGGGGAACCCCATGACGGCCGTGTACAGCGCGATCGCGGTGGCCGCGACCCCGGCGAAGACCAGCTGCCGGGGCAGCACCATGGCGCGGAAGAACAGCGCGACGGTGAACATCACGAACAGGGGGTCGTGCGCCATCAGCGCCGAGGACAGGGCGAGGAGTCCCGCGAAGTGGAGCCCGGCCAGGAGCGGGCGGCCGCCCTGCCCGGGCAGCGCGTACCCGAGGAGCATCCAGGCTGCGGTGAGCGCGGTCAGGCCGGCGACGGCCGCGTGCCCTCCCCCACTCGCCGAGGGCTGGGACAGGACCAGTGCCGCCGCGGGCAGCAGCAGGGCCCAGGGGGCGACGGCGAGGAACCCGTCCCACCACCGGTCCCCGTTCCAGGCCGTGTCCGCCTTGCCGCTCCCCCCGTTCATCCGCCGCTCACTCCCATCGGAACAGCCGGGCCGCCAGTGCGGCGGCCGCCAGCGCGACACCGGCCATTATCGCCAGCTGGACGAGCGGCGGGAGCACCGCGCCCCCGGAGTCCCCCGACCAGCTCGCCAGCAGGAGCTGGGCCCCGGGGGGTGTGACCTCTCCCAGGCGCGCAAGGAAGCCGGGGAGGACGTTCTGCGGCAGGAAGACGCCGCCCACGAGCAGCAGCAGCATGTACAGGGCCGTCGACAGGCCGGAGGCCGCTGTCGCGCCGGGCGCCACGGCGGCGACCAGGACCCCCAGCGCGATGAGCGAGGCGGTGCCGACGGCGAACGCGGCGGTGAACAGCAGCGGCCGGCTCGGCGGCTCGACGTCCAGGACCAGCCAGGAGGACAGCACCAGGAGCAGCGCGGAGAGGGTCGCCGCGGCGGACACCACGCCGATCTGCGCGGTCAGGAGCACCCCGGGATGCACCGGCGTCGTCGACATCCGGCGCAGCACACCCTTCTCCCGGTAGGAGGCCAGGGTGGACGGCAGGTGCTGGACGCACAGGATCCCCGTGCCGAGGATCAGGGCCATGGGAGCCCAGGTGTCGACGAAGCGCAGGCCGCCGAACTCGGGGGCGGGCTCCCGCAGCACCGGCAGTGCGCCGAGCCCCAGCAGGAGCACGGTGGGGAGCAGGATCCCGACACAGATCGCGACGGGCTCGCGTGTCAGCAGCCGGGCCTCGGTCGCGGCGGTGCGGAGCAGGGCGGACACAGGGGACCTTCTCTCGGTGTCGGTGTTCATGCTTCGGGGGAGCGGCCGGTCAGGGCGACGAACGCGTCGTCGAGGTTGGAGCGCTCGACGCGCAGGTCCTCGGCGACGACGTGCTCGCGGGCCAGGACGGAGGTCACGGCGTGGAGCAGGTTGCCCCGGCCGGTCACCCGGACCTGGTGCCCGCTGCGGTGCGCGGAGGCCACCTCGGGCCGCGCCGCGAGCACCTGCTCGTCGAAGTCCCGGGGGGCGCGGAAGGTCACCCGCTGCTCGGGGTCGGTGCGCGCGACGAGCCCGGCCGGGGTGTCCAGGGCGGCGATGCGGCCCGAGTCGACCACGGCGATCCGGTCGCAGAGCCGTTCGGCCTCGTCCATGAAGTGCGTGACAAGCACGACCGTGACACCGGAGTCGCGCACGTTCTCGACGAGGTCCCAGGTGTCCCGCCGCGCCTGCGGGTTCAGTCCCGTGGTCAGCTCGTCGAAGACGGCCACCCGGGGGTTTTCCACGAGGGCCAGGGCGATGGACAGCCGCTGCTTCTGGCCCCCGGACAGCCTGCGGTACTGGGTGTCGCGCTTGTCGGCGATCCCCAGCGACTCCAGGAGCCGTCCGGTGTCGGCCGGGGAGCGGTAGAACGAGGCGTAGAGGTCGAGGGCCTCCCCGGTCCGCAGGCGGTCGGGCAGCCGCGCCTCCTGGAGTTGGACTCCGAGGAGCTCGCGGACCTCGTCCCGGTCCCGCCGGGGGTCCCGGCCGAGCACGCTGACCGACCCGGCGTCGGCGGGACGCATCCCCGCGACGCACTCGACCGTGGTGGTCTTCCCGGCTCCGTTGGGGCCGAGGATCCCGAAGATCTCACCCTCCTCGACGGAGAAGGAGACGTCGTCGACGGCGGTCTTCTCCCCGTAGCGCTTGTGCAGGTTCCTGACATCGATGATCGGCATGCCCCGAGCCTCTCCCGGGGAGGTCGCCGCGCGGATCGCCCGCCCGGCCACGGGATCGGTGGATCGCGGCATCAACCGATCGGTTGACGGGCCCCGCCCGGACGGTGCGCGGACCGGCACGCCGCGCCGCGGGCAGGGGCTGAGGCGGCCGCACATCCCCGCGCCCGAAGTGGGTAGGGGCGGTCCGAGGCCTGGACACATACCGTGGAGACGCGGAGGCCCGGTACTTCCGCCGGGACGCCGGGGAGCACCGCGGCGGCGATCACCGCGTCCTCGGAGGAAGGGGCATCCCGATGACCAATCCGGAGGCGAACCCGAAGACCCATGTGTGCGCCGACGGCGGCCGGCCCGGACCGCAGGCCGAACGCGAGGACGGGGCCCCGGTCGAGATCATCACCGCCCGCGCCGTGCCCCTGGGCGGACCGCGCGCCATGCACGTGCGGCGCACCCTGCCGCAGCGGCAGCGCTCGCTGATCGGCGCGTGGTGCTTCATCGACCACTACGGGCCGGACCGGATGTCGGCCAACGGCGGGATGGACGTGGCCCCGCACCCGCACACGGGGCTGCAGACGCTCAGCTGGCTGTTCGAGGGAGCGATCGCCCACCTCGACTCCGGGGGCAACGGCGCCCGCATCCTTCCGGGGCAGATGCACCTGATGACGGCGGGCTCGGGCATCTGCCACTCCGAGACCTCGACCCCCGACACCGACCTGCTCCACGGGGTGCAGCTGTGGATCGCCCTGCCGGAGGAGGCGCGGCACAGGCCCGAGCGCCGGCTCGAGAGCTTCGTCCCCGAGCCCGTGGAGTTCGACGGCGGCTCCGCCCTCGTGTTCCTCGGTTCGCTGCTGGGCTCCGAGTCTCCGGTGGGCACGCACACGCCGCTGGTGGGGGCCGAGATCGGCCTCGGCCCGGGCAGGACCCTCGACCTGCCGGTCGATCCGGGGTTCGAGCACGGCCTGCTGGTGGACACCGGGGAGGCCGTCACCCTCGAAGGCGTGCACGTGCCCGAGGACACCGTGGGCTACACCGGGGTGGGCAGCCGGACGCTGCGCGTCGCCAACGGCGGCGGTGGACCGGCTCGGCTCGTGTTCCTGGAAGGGGCTCCCTTCACCGAGCAGGTCCTCATGTGGTGGAACTTCCTGGGGCGTTCGATGGAGGAGATCCAGCGGTACCAGGAGGAGTGGCAGGAGCACGGCGAGCGCTTCGGCCGCGTCGAGGGCTACGTGGGGCACGGCGGCCCGGGCAGGAACCGCGACGGGATGTCCCGGCTCCCGGCCCCGAAGCTGCCGCCGGTGCGTATCCGGCCCCGGGAGAACCCGCCGCCCCACGCGCGCTCCCGGACCTGACCGGGGTGCGGGCGCCCGCGCCCCGGGCCGGTACGCCGCCGACCGCTCCGGACGAACCGACACCGTTTCCACAGAGAGGTGGTCGCCATGACCGAACCGCGGACCGACAAGACCGGCGCTCCCGTGCACGTGGACCTCGGCGAGGAGCAAGGCGTCAGCACCTACACCGTGGCGCTGGACGACGGCACCACCGCCGGCCGCGCCGATTTCGTCGACCCGCCCGACGGGGGCGGCGAGCGCGTCTTCTTCCACACCGAGGTCGCGTCGGAGTTCAGGGGCCGCGGCCTGGGCGGGCTGCTCGTGCGCGAGGCCCTGGACGACAGCATCCGCAGAGGCGTCACCGTCGTACCCGTGTGCTCGCTGTTCGGCGGGTATCTGGAGGAGCACGGCGACGAGTACACGGCCAAGGGCGGCCGGTTCCGCCCGCCGGGGCCCGCGGACCTGGCCCTGGTCCGGCGGACGGTCGGGAAGGAGGCGTGAGCGCGGAGCGCGCCGCGCAGACCATCCGCTGAGCGACCGGACCGCGTTGACCATGCGGCGGAAGGACCGGCTTCGTCCTTCCGCCGTTTCCAGGTCCATCACGGCGGAGAACTCGGCCTGGTGGAGGGTCTCCTTGTAGGACTCGTTCATGATGTCACGCAAGCTCCCCTTGGCGTCGCGCCTGCCCTCAGGGTCTTCCGGCGCCCGGGCGTCGCTGCGGACGGAGGGATGGGAGCGCAGGGATTCGGCCGCGGCCAGGAACCATGCCTCGTACTCGTGGCGTGCGATCACGATCTCCACGGGCACGGTGACCAGATCCGGCTTCGGCGCCAGGGACGCGGCAAGTGCGACGGGGCAGGTGATGTCGGAGTCGTCACCGTCGCGGAGTACGAGGACACCTCCCTGGCCCCGGACACGTGTCGCCTGGACTCTGATCGCCTTGGCCAGTTCCTCGGGCTTGCGCATCTTCGCGGAGTCGAGCCGGAAGGGCTGCTCCACCTCGATGTAGGTGTCGAGCAGCTCGAGGCCGATGCGCCTGACAAGGGTACGTATCGCGGACATCTCGCCGTGCCCCTCCACGATGGGGGCCACTGTCACCTGCGGCGTCAGTCGCCCTTCGACAGCGGGGAGAGCCGCTCCGGTTCAGGGAGCAGCTGATCGGCGCGGAGCAGTTCACCGGGGGTGTAGAGGTGCTCACGCATCGCCATGGTGCCGGCCGCACACCGGCGAGGAAACCCCGCGTGACCGCCTGCCGCGGACCGAGTGAGCGACGGAGTCCCGATCCGGTCCCTGTATCGGTACGCTGAGTGCCGCAACGCCGCTCTCCGCCTCCCTTTTCCGCGGAGCGGCGGCCAAGGCGGACACGACCACGCTGCCAGGGCATCCGACCGGTCGGCCTGACCCTCCCGGCCTCCGAACACACCGGACCGAAGAAGGGACCCCCCGTGCTCTATCCCGCGCTCATGGCGTTCTCCTCCGGAGACCTGACCCCCGAACAGGTGCGGCGGCTGCACGACGCACTCCAGCTCGAGGAGAACACACCCCGCACCGAGGGTTACGGAGCGAAGCCGAGCATCGCGCACCGCCCCTTCACCGACGACGAGGGACACCGCCTCGTCCTGGAACTCGCTCGCACAAGAGGGACAGGATGGGTGTTTGCCCTGTGGTTCGAAAAGGGCGGGCGCCCCTCGACCGAGCTCGTCGAGAACCACCGGGTGCTCTTTCGCGGTCTCATCGATGAATTCGGGCTCACGCTCCGCAAGATCGAACCGCCCGCGACCGCCGACGAGGTGGGAAGGATGTTCGTCGACCCGCAGCCCGGCAACCCGGAGGAGAGCTCCTTCGCCCCGGTCTGGGACCTTCCCTACGACAGGCTCGACCACATGTGGTTCCACCTCGGCGTACGCAGGGACGCTCCCCGGGAGGTGAAGGCGGTCAGGCTGCGCGAGGTGATGGGCACCCGGGTCTGGTCCGTGGCTCCCGAACGCCTCCGCAACGAGGCCGAGGAGTTCCTCCGCGGCGTCTGACCGCAGGGACGGAACCGGTGCCGCCCCGACCCCGGTCGGACCACGACCACGCCCGCGCCGACGACGCCTGGCTCGCCGAGGTGGCCGAACGTGCGCGAAGGGCGGCGACCTGAACCGGCGAGACCCCCTCTTGGGGCCGAAAAACGGTGGAGAACCGGCCGCGGCGGGGGGTGTCGCCGGAGCGACAGCCGTTCGTGTCGAGCGGCCGACCGGGCCGAGGCGGGCGGCGCACCCCGAATGCGCCGCCCGGTGCTTCCCCGTCAGCGCTGCAGCGTCAGCACACCCGGCCGGTAGGGCAGCAGGTTGTAGTCGCCTCCGGAGTTGGGAGAGCGCCCCTGGTAGAGGAGCTGCATGTCGCAGGGGTCGATGGTCATAGTCTGGTCGGGACCGGTGCGGACCAGCTCGCCGTGGCTGATGTCGTCGGTCCAGGTGGCGCCGCTGTTGACCCGCCCGGCGAAGGGGTTGTTCTCGGTGGCGGCCTGCGGTGTCCACGTCCCGCCGAGGCTGGTGGCCGTGAACGAGCGGAAGTAGCGGTTTCCCTGCGCGCCGATCGCCTCGACGAGCATGAGGTACCGGTTCTCACCCTCGACCTTGTAGACCTGGACGCCCTCGAACAGGTTGTTGGTGCTGTCGGACATGACGATCGTCGAGGTCGAACCGAAGCTGCCCGGGAAGTTGCCGATGGGCATGCTCGCCCGGTAGATCCTGCCGTTGTCACCGGCGAAGAACAGGTACATGTGCGTGTCGTCCCCGATGAGCGCCTGGTCGATGGGCCCGGTGGAGGAGTTGGCGATGCTCCCGTTGAAGAGGGTCTGCGGCGACGACCAGCTGTTCACATCGGTGGGATCGGTCGATGTCCGGTAGGAGAAGGCGGGCCCGCCCCACTGGTAGGCGAGCACCCAGATGTTCTTGGGGGCGAAATGGAAGAGCGTGGGTGCGACGGCGGAGAAGGGCATCGGGTTCTGGCCGGCCGAGGCCATGCCGGACCAGTCGTCGAAGAGCCCGAAGTTCATCGAGCCCCATGACGTGCCCGTGTCGTGGGTGGTCGCGTAGACGAGGTGCCTGCCGTTGTAGGGGGCGTGGGTGAAGTCCTTGAGCGAGGCCCATCCCTGCCGGGGCTGGGCCAGCGGGCCGGTCGACGTCCAGTTGTAGGTCGACGGAAGGGCGCACGTGCCGCCCGGTCCCCCGCCGTCGACGCGGACGAGCTGCCACTGCTGGTTGTCGCCGCCCCAGTCGTCGTACTGCACGATGGCGGCACCGTCGGCGGTCGAGCCGCCCTGGACCTCCAGGGCCTTGTTGCTGTGCCGGTTGATCAGCCGGACGTGGCCGCCGGATGCGTCCTCCAGCCGGAACTGCTGGTTCTCCTGGTTGTGGTCGGTCCACTGGACGATGGCGGCACCGTTGGCGGTCGACCAGTTGTGGACGTCCAGCACCTTGCCCGAGATCCTCGACTCCAGCCGGTAGTAACCGCCGCCGGAGTCGACGAACTGCCACTGCTGCTGGTCCTGGTCGTTGCGGGTCCACTGGGTGATCCGTGCCCCGTCGCCGGTGGCCCGGTTGTACACGTCCAACGCCTTGCCGCTGCCGCGGTTCACCAGCACGTACCAGGCGTCGGTGTCGACCGACGCCGCGGCGGCGGGCGCAGGTGCTGTCACGGCGCCTGCGCCGCCGATCACCAGCGCCATCACGCCGGCGATGACGAGCCGCAGCAGCCATCTCCGCGGCCGCGGGGACGGCGTGATCGGGGATCTGTTCGACGTCACCATGGTTCTGCCTCCAGAGCCCTGGGGCCGCACGGTCCGCCCGAGGGGGGTGTTGCGGGTCCTGGGCCTGCACTCGGGAATGTTAGCGTTAACATCGGCCCGGACGAACTGGCCCACATCTGAAGCGAAACTCCGACGCGGCAGGTCTGCCCGGAAAGCCGTGGGCATCCTTGCCCTCGCCGTCGAATCTGAGCGACAGCACACCGGAAGTCAAGACGGGTTTTCCAGAAAAATTCCGGAAGAGAAGTGGTTCGCCGATTGGTGTCGTCTCGAAGTACCTGGTAGCGGCCTTGGCGTGGAAAGCCCGCGCGCTCTCACAGGAGCCGGTACGCTCTGCTTCCCCCATCAGGAAGGCGGGGACGGACCTCCCTCCTTCCAAGTTCCTGTTTCTCCAGCGCACGTTTACATTCGATCTCGACCGAGGACACCGGAACTCTTCCCCATCCTGGTCCTCACCGGTAGCAACAGCCCCGCCACCGCGGAGGTGTTCCCATGCGGAGAGGCCCGTCCACTTTCGCGAATGCGCCCTGGGCTCGGTGTCCCCCGACTCCGCGCTCCTGCTGGAACCCCGGGCCGTCAACACCAGCCGGAACGTCACCTTCTCCGTGGAAGGAACCTGGTCTACCGGTCGCGGAGCAGCCGCTCGCGTTCCTCCGCGACGATCTCGCGGGCCAGATCCGCCTCGGACACGTCGAATGCCTCAGGAGCACTCTCCGCCGTCGCGGACCGGCGGGCGAAGTCGTCGAACAGGACACTCTTGCGCTCCAGGATCTGCCTGATGCGCTGATCGACCCCCTCTTCGCTCAGGAGCCGGTGGACCTGCACGGATTCGAGCTGTCCCATGCGGTGTGCGCGTGCGATGGCCTGCCACTCGATGGTGGGTTTCAGCTGGGGCTCGCAGATGGCGATCACGGAGGCCGCCTGGATGTTCAGCCCCACACCGCCTGCCTGGATCTGGGCGACCAGGACGGCACCCTCGCCGGCCGCGGAGAAGTCGTCCACCATGTCCTGCCTCCGTGCGGCGGGCACGGAACCGGTCAGGGGCCCGATGACCTTGCCGGGAAGTACGTCGGCCACCTGCTTCAGAACACCCAGGAAGTGGGAGAAGACGATCACGCGCCGGCCGTTGTCCTCGGCTTCCTCCACGATCTCCAGCAGCCGCCGGATCTTGCCGGAATCGCGCCCCTCCGACATGGCGGCCTGCCGCATGGCTGCGAAATTCCCCTCGCTGACCGCCTGACGGTAGGCGATACGGTCGGCGGTGGTCAGAGGAACGAACTCGTCGACCTCGACGAGCTCCGGTAGCTCGTCGAGCACGTCCTCCTGGTTGCGCCGTAGGTAGGCGGGAGCGATCTGTTTGCGGAACCGGCGCGGATTCAGCTCGGAGACGTCCTTGAGCAGATGGGGCTGCAAGTAGCCCACCAGGTTGGCGAACTCCTCGATCCTGTTCTCGAGCGGGGTGCCGGTCAGCAGGATCGCGCGCGGGGACCGGTCGATCAGCTCCGCGGTACGGCTGGAGCGCTTCGCGCTCGGGTTCTTGATGTAGTGGGCCTCGTCGACCACCACACACGCCAGGTCACCGACGTTCGACATCTGCTCCTGGAAACGGGCGAGCGTCTCGAAGGTGGTCACGGCGATTCCGCCTCGACGGATCCAGGAGCGCATGGCCCGGTCGCGTTCGGGCCCGTGCACACGGTGGGCGGTCAGCGTGGACTTGGCGGTGATCTCGCGCGTCCAGTTGGTGACCACGGCCGCTGGACAGATCACCACGAAGTGGCTTTCCCCGGATGCGCTCAGATGTGCCAGAGCAGCGAGGGCCTCGACGGTCTTACCCAGACCCATCTCGTCTCCGATGACGACCTTGCGCTGGACCAGGGAGAAGCGCGCGGCGAAACTCTGATAGCCCCGCAGGGCCGCGACCTTGAGATGGTCGGTCTTCAGACTGAAGTCGCGAATGGCCTGGACGATCTCGTCGGGCAGATCCCCGGTGGCCTTGGCCTCGTTCTCGGGGTTGATGCCGAGTTCGGACAGGAGGGCGAAGTAGTCCGCGGGGCGCGAGGTGAAGTCGTCCCATACGTCTTCCTCACCTCTCCCGCCGGGAGCGAACACACCCAGGCGTGCGGCACCTTCGCAGACAGCCGCGATGTCCTGGCGCAGCACGTCGGGGTCGGGAGCGTACACGGCGGGGTAGAACGCCACGTGCGTGGTCCCTGCAGGCATGCGGTGGTCGACGAGAGGAGCGAGCTCGTCCACACGTGACAGTAGGGCCGAACCGCCTGCCAGGTTGCGTGCGGCATCCCAGGCGTGCAGGGCCCGCAGAAGCGCTGTGGCTTCGTCGGTCCGCCGGCGGATGTCGATCCGGGCGGGCATCTCGTCGAACGTGGTCTGCCACAGCGTTCGCGCCGCTCCCAGAAGCTGAGCGGCCGACTTCTCTCCGATACCGGGCAGCGCCGTGATGTCGTCGCCCAGGTCCAAGACGTCGAGCACGGTGGTGAACCCCGCGTTCGCCAGCGGGACGGTGCGCAGCCGATCACGGGTGGCCTCCCGGAGTCGGTCCAGCGGCATCTCCGCGAGCAGTTTCCGGGACTCCGCCTTGCGGACGCCGTCACCGGCGCGCATCGCAGCGTCACGGTGGGAGGCTTCCTGTTTCCGGGCCCGCCGGACCCGGCTGATCGCGGAATCCAGCTCCTTGACCACGTGCAGGTCCAGGAGGACGGGACGCCCCTTCAGCTCCGGGAAGTGCTCCTCCAGCGGGACCAGTTCCTGGGCCAGGCTGTGAGCGGCGTCCACCCCGCTTCGCCGGAAGGGGACGTCGAGCGTCTCCAGGCGCCGGAACAGCTGCTCCTTCTCAGCCCGGGCATGGTAGTCCGCGAGGTGGGAAGCAGCCGTGGCAGCCTTCTCCTTCTTCCCGTCCGAGGAGAAGAGCCTGCGCAGTCCCAGCAGGGAGCGCGCCGACCGGACCTGTACGGGCAGGTCCTCGACCAGGACGCGCAAGGTGTGCTCGTCCTCCCTTGTCTCCGCCGGCATCCTGCTCCAGGCGAGGAGATCTCCCAGGAGGGCACCGGCCTTGGGGTTGACCGGCAGGGAGTGCCAGGTGGGCCGCCCGTCACGGTGGAGGGTGACCTGGGAGCGCCGGAGGTGCTCGACCGCCCTTCGCACCACGTTGCTCGCTGCCTCACGCTGGGCACGGATGCGCTTGGCCTGGGCGATCCATGCGTTGACCCGGACGATGAGAGCGTCCAGGTCCCGGCGTTCTTCTCTGTTCATACGGCCTTCTGCGCATGTGGAGGGGGCGGAGGGGACACCGCAAAGGAAAAAGGGAGGTCAGGGAAGTTTATCCTCAGGTGCACAGGTTGGTGGCGGCTCGATCCCATGCTCCCTGGTGGTGAACCCACCGAAGGCGTGGGAGGGCGGAAGGGCAGGAGGATCAGGGTGCGGCTGGAAGAGCTCGAGCAGGGACTACAGGTCGAGGGTGTGCTCCCCTCCGAGCCGGTCACCGTCCTCTTCGTCCAATGGCACGGCACTTCCGCTGTCGAGTTGACCTACAAGTCCTCCAAGGGGGAGCTGGACCAGCGGGTCCTCTTCCGCAAGGACGAGGAGCGTCTGCGCATCGCCCGGTCCGACTCACGCGCCTTCGACGCCGATGCGGTCGACTTCAAGCTCGCGGCCGAGGCCCAGCGCATCACCCTCGCCGGCCTGTTCGACCCGATGCTCGCTGTGGCCACGAGCGACGTGGAGCCGCTACCGCACCAGATCCGCGCGGTGTACGGCGAGTTGCTGCCGCGCACCCCTCTGCGGTTCCTTCTCGCTGATGACCCCGGCGCGGGAAAGACGATCATGGCCGGCCTGTACGTGAAGGAGTTGATTCTGCGCGACGACGTCAAACGCTGTCTGGTCGTCGCGCCCGGCGGACTGGTGGAGCAGTGGCAGGACGAGCTCTTCCTCAAGTTCGGCCTGCACTTCGACCTGTTGACCAACGACCTGATCGACGCGAACGTCAATCTCGACGTCTTCGAGACCCATCCGCTCCTGATCGCGCGCATGGACCATCTGGCGCGCAACGAGCACCTTCTGGGACTGCTCAGGAATTCCGAGTGGGACCTGGTCATCGTGGACGAGGCCCACAGGATGGGAGCTCACCGCTTCGGCGGGAAGGTCGACAGGACCAAGCGGTTCCAACTCGGAGAGCTCCTCGGCGAGGTCACCCGGCACCTGCTGTTGATGACCGCCACCCCGCACTCCGGCAAGGAGGAGGACTTCCAGCTCTTCCTGACCCTGCTCGACCGGGACCGGTTCGAGGGGCGTTCCGGGAGCGCGTCCACCGATACCAGCGGGATCATGCGCCGCATGGTCAAGGAGGACCTGCTGACCTTCGACGGCAGGCGCCTGTTCCCCGAACGTATCGCCGAGACCGTCCCCTATGAGCTCACCGCTCTGGAGTACGACCTTTACGAGCAGGTCACCGCCTATGTGCGTGAGGGCATGGACCGCGCCGAGCGTATCGGCGGCACACGCCAGAACAGCATCGGGTTCGCCCTGACCGTCCTGCAGCGGCGCCTGGCCTCCAGCCCGGAGGCGATCCACCGCTCCCTGGTCCGGCGCGCGGACCGGCTGGAGCAGCGGAAACGGGCCGTTCTGAACGGAGAGCGCCGCGACCCGTCCCCGGCTCTCGACCACGACCTCCTGGACGGTGGCGAGTACAGCGCCGAGGAGATCGAGAACCTCGAGGACACGCTGCTGGACACAGCCACCGCGGCGCGGACGGCGGAGGAGCTGGACGCCGAGATCACCGAGCTGGCCGAGCTCGCCCGGACCGCCCGCGCCGTGCGTGACAGCGGTCAGGACCGCAAGTGGACCGAACTGTCGCGCATCCTCCGTGACCAGGTGCTGGTCGACGACAGGCACGGCAACCCGCGCAAGCTCATCGTCTTCACCGAACACCGCGACACACTCTCCTATCTGGCCTCCCGTATCCGTGCCCTCCACGGCCGAGGCGGGACCGTGCTGACCATCCACGGCGGGATGAGCCGCCGTGAACGCCGGGCCGCCACCGAGGAGTTCACCCACAACCGCGACTGCCGGATCCTCGTCGCCACCGACGCGGCCGGTGAGGGTCTCAACCTCCAGGCCGCCCACCTGATGGTCAACTACGACCTGCCGTGGAACCCCAACCGCATCGAGCAGCGGTTCGGACGGATCCACCGCATCGGCCAGACCGAGGTCTGCCGACTGTGGAACCTGGTCGCTGCCAACACCCGCGAAGGCTTGGTCTTCACACGTCTGCTGGACAAGGTCGACGAGCAGCGCAGGGCCTATGGCGGCAAGGTCTTCGACGTCCTCGGCGAGTCCTTCACCGGCACGCCGCTGCGCGAGCTCCTCACCGAGGCCATCCGGTACGGCGAACGTCCGGAGACGCGCGCGAGGATGCACCAGGTCATCGACGCCTCCGTCGGGGAGGGCCTCGACGAGCTCCTGAACGAGCGGTCGTTGGCCTCGGCCCCGCTCTCCGACTCCGAGCTGCGGGGCCTGAGGGCACAGATGGACGAGGCCCGCGCCAGGCGTCTGCAGCCCCACTACATCGAGACGGCCTTCAGGAGCGCCTTCACCCGACTCGGCGGGCGAATCGTGCAGCGTGAGAAGGGCCGTTACGAGATCACCCATGTTCCGGCCGGCGTGCGCGCGGCCGGGAACAGGAACGTCGCCTCGAGCTACGCCAGGGTCACGTTCTCACCCGGGCGCACCCGGCCCGAGGGGCGTGAGCGGGCCGAGCTGCTCGCACCCGGTCAGCCGCTGCACGACGCCGTGATGGAGGAGACGATCCGTCGTTACTCGGGAGCGCTGAACTCCGGTACGGTCCTGGTCTCGCCCACCCTCGAAGAGCCCCGTCTGCTCGTGGGTGTCGTCGAGGAGGTGACGGACGGGACCGGGGCGATCGTGGACCGGCGCCTCGGGTATTCCTACGTCGACGAGTACGGCACCGTCACCCCGGCCGGGCCCGCCGCCTACCTGGACTGCGCTCCCGCCCCCGACACCGCGGCCGTCGCCGCGGCCAGGGGCTGGACCTGGATGGCACGGGCCAGGGAGACGGCCACCAGCTGGATCATCGGGCACCGGCTCCCCGAGTACGTCAACCAGGTGCGCCCGCGCCGTGAGGCCGAACTGGACCGCACCCGCGGTCTGGTCGCACAACGTCTCCGGGCGGAGTCGGCGCGCCTGCGCGCGAGCGCCGCCGCGGCCCGGGAGAAGGAGCTGTGCGGCGAGCGCCCCAAGGAGTCCTCGGAGAGCCTGGCCCGTAAGGCCACCGAACTCGATGTCCGTCTCGAGCGGCGGATGAGCGAGATTGAACGGCAGACGCACATGAGTGCCAGGTCGCCCAGGATCCTGACGTCCGCACTCGTGCTCCCCGCAGCCATGGTCGAGCAGGACCTCACCCCGGGGGCGCTCTTCCAGGCCAGGGAGACCAAGGAGGTCGAACGGCGGGGTATCGACGCGGTCCTGGCCGTGGAACGTGCCCTGGGTCGTGCTCCTCAGGAACAGGCGTTCAACAACCCCGGGTACGACATCCTTTCCACCCAGGTCGACGGAGAGAGGATCCGGATCGAGGTCAAGGCCCGCATGGAGGGGGCACAGGATTTCTTCGTCACCCACAACGAGGTCCTCACCGCCAGGAACGCCGCTCCCCGTTACCGGTTGGCCCTGGTCAGGGTGGACTCCCGCGGCCCGGCGTACGACGAGGTGCGCTATCTGGCTGACCCGTTCGCCACGACCGACCTGGGAGGGTTCGAGGCCACCGGGGTGGTGGGTGACTGGAGCCGAACCTGGGCCAGGGGCAAGAGTCCCTTCTGACCGAGACGGGTGGCGCGGACGGGCCGGTGAAGCTCCGCCCCGTTGCGGGGCGGGCCCTGTCGGAGCGTGTGGGTGGTCGGCTCCGGAGGGTGCCGCAACCCGGGGAGAGCAGGCGCAAGCGGGCTGTGTCCGGGTGCTGCGCTGGGCCGGGGGCAGACAAGGACCGCGGACATCCGCATGGCGAGAAGAGGCTCGTCCGGTCGCCGCGGGGTGAGGAACACGGCGGTGTGCTCCGAGACCGCTTCCCGAGCGGTGTCGGCAAGCGGTTCCCGGCCCTGCCCCGTCCGGGCGGTCTCCTCCTGGGGCGTCTCGCGGGCCTGGACCGGGACCTTGTGTGATGGCACAGCGGGCATGTGACCTTACTGGTCGTGGTTTCTCGACAACTCCATGATCCTTCAGGCCCATGCCCGTTTTCGCATGTCAGGAACTGGTCATACCCCCGCGAAAGCATTCAGGTCCGGCATTCGCCTGTTCTCTGGCAAAGCACGAGAACTCCGGGGTCCTGTAGCCCTGAGAGCCGGTGCGGCCTTTGCTCATGAGCGCGTCGGTGCCGCCCTGGCCCCAGGTGCGCCGCCAGTTGTTGACCGCGTGGTCGGTCACGCCAAGCACCTCACCAATCTGGGCGTCGGACATCTGGTCCTGCTCAAGCAGGGTGGCTGCAATCAGGCGGCGTTGCTGCTTGCCGCGGGCGCCCATGACGCCCCTCCTCGGAGAGAAGCCCCAGGTAGGAGGACATACACCCGACCGGGAAACAAACAATCAAACCTCAGCCAGTAGATTTCCAGCCAAAGTCATGCCGGGCTCACAGAGCAACCAAGATTTTTACTCTACGCTTTTTCTATATTACTCACTGATCACCTCGAGCCCCTCCCTGGCGTCCAGGAACTTCAACCCTATTCCCTGAAGCACACCTCTTAGGGTAATATGCCACCATGGAACCATCGCAAGATGACACACATAAGGTCCATCAAAAATGGGGATTCGGAATGTCCCCCATAAAGCCTGCAACTAAAAAACATAGAGACGAAGCAGCAAATTCTGTCCTGAATTTTCTCAAAGGAAACAGGGCTGCAATTTTAGGGAATTTGGATGATATTTCCACCGTCCAGGGTCTTTTCACCCGAACTTTCAAGCGCGACCAGTGGGATTGGTTCACCACATGGAGCCAGCTCGACTACCCAGACTACCATGAGGCAAGGCACATCTCAGGGTCATTTAAAGCTCTTCGTCGATCACTTAGAGACGCGGACCGAGATCTGGAAAACTCAGCAACCTCACAGCTCATAAGGTTGGAAGTTCCGGATGCACTAGATAAATATTTGCACAGAGAATACTCCAAAAGCACAGACTCTGGCTTCATCTACATACTATCGACTCGCGAAATGCCCAACTTTTTGAAAATCGGTTATACAAATAGAGATATTTTTACAAGAGTAAATGAAATCAATTCCTCCACTGGCGTAGTGATTCCATATGGAGCCAGGGCTGCCTGGAGGGTCACCAAAGCCAAGCAAACTGAGCATGAAATTCATTCACTACTAGGAGCATACAGGATCCGAAAGGACCGGGAATTCTTTAACGTGCCCCTCGGGACTGCAGTTAAAATAATTGATAATTACGTAAAAACCAAAACGAAGCCCAGACAAGATTAATATCTCGCTCCATTTCGCAATCCACTGATGCACCTGCCCTAATTTCCCTTCCGGCGAATCAGCAGTGACAGCAGGGTCGTAGGAAATACGTTTCTCCTCTCTCAAAAGCCCAAGGAGTTCAAGAGCGGGGACAGTGTCGCGTGCAATCGAGGTCAGGAAGACTCGTGGCCGAGCGATGAGTCCAGCTCGGAGATGAAATTTTCGCCATCAACAAGCGAGGCGCCTTGGGAGAATCTAGTACTCCAGTGAAGTGGTCTCAGTGAAGTGGTCTCAGTGAGTTTGTTTTTCGATATTGGTCAGAGCCAGCGCGGCTTGCACGATCGCGCCGATCTTGGACGGGCTCATCGTGGTGTGGCGCAGCACTCTCCACCGTCCGGTCAGCACCGCCATCGCGCGCTCGCCGATGCACCGCAGGCCGCGTAGCAGCCGGTTGTGGGCCCGGTCGTCGACATGCCAGCGATGTTCGTCGACCTCGGGCGGACGTTTGATCGGAGTGCGCACGCCGACTCCCGCGCCCTCGTAGCCGGGGTCGGCCAGCACCACGACCCCCTCGGCCGTGGCCTTGTGCACAAGCGGGAACACGTGCCGGCGTGCGGCGGTGATGTCGGGCGTGGACCCGGGCTCGACGTCGGACACCCACACCGGTTCTCCCCGGGCATCGGACAGGAACTGGATATTGCCGCCGTGGCGGTGTTTGTGGCCGCTGTACCAAAGATCGCTCCGACCGGAGGGGCCAGGCTCCGAACAGCGGTCGGAGACAAACAGCTTTCCGTCCAGGATCAGGGGATCGTCGGGGGTGGTGCGGGCGTGTTCGAGGACCTGGTGCAGGTCGGGGGCCTGGTCGGCGAGCACGTCGATGCCCTCGTCGACGTAGCGGTAGCCGGTGGCCCGAAAGATGCGGTTGTCCCTGGCCAGGGCGTCGATGGCGGTGCCGTCGCGCAATCACCGCAAGATCAGGACCGCCTGTTTGTAGCAGGTCAGGGCGCGGGTGCCTGTGCGGGTGCCGCGGCGTTGGCGTTCGGCGTTCAGCAGGGCCGAAAGGTGCCAAACGGTGGCCTGGTCCACGTCGAGGGTGGCAGTATAGGGAACCACGTGGAGCCTTTCAGGTGGTCCGGTGGAGATTCGACACCTCGCCTTCTACCTGGGGCTCCACGTCTGTGTCAGGGGAACGGAAATTCACCCATGGATGCACTTCTCGTCTTTATTGCCGGTTTTCTACTGCTTCCTGGCTGCTGAGATCACCTCATTGGAGGAAACGCATGGCGGACGACGCGCGCACCACCACCCAGGAGCAGTGGCAGCAGGCCGAACTGATCTGGGACTTCCACCAGATGCACCACCGGGTACGTCCGTGCGACGCGGCCATCGCCCTGGGCTGCAACGACCTCGGCGTCGCGGACCACGCCTCCGAGCTCTACCACGCCGGACTCTTCCCCACCCTGGTCCTCACCGGCGGCAACAGCCCCGCCACCGCAGAGGTGTTCCCCCGCGGAGAAGCCGTGCACTTTCGCGAACGCGCCCTGGAACTCGGCGTCCCCGACTCCGCGATCCTGCTGGAACCCCGGGCCGCCAACACCGGCCAGAACATCACCTTCTCCCACCAGGTCCTGGCCGAAGCCGGCATCGATCCCTCTGCCGTGCTCCTGATCTCCATGCCCTACATGGAACGGCGCGCCTTCGCCACCACCCGGAAACTGTGGCCCGAGGTCGAAGCGGTGTGCACCTCCGCGCCACTGCACCTGGACGCGTACGTCAAGAACATCGGCGACGCCGGCCTGCTCATCGACATGATGGTCGGAGACCTCCAACGAGTGATGGAGTACCCCCGGCGCGGCTTCGCCATCGAACAAAAGGTCCCTCCGCAGGTACGCGAGGCCTACACCTCGCTCATCACCGCAGGCTTCGACAGCCACCTGATCCAGACGTGACCGTCGACCAACCAGGGCTGCTTCATTCTCGACGGCACCTCCAGCACACCGGAACCCGCCACCGGACGTCCGACAACAGGGCATCCCTACGGCGCCCTCGAGCAACCCCGTGACCGTCTTCTACGGTTCACCGCCCCCAAGGATCACCAGGTAACCGATACAGCTCATGCCCACCGTGCGAGCGCCCTCGCCTGCCTCGTCGGCACCGCGCACAACCGGGGCGGCCAAAAACGTACGGTCCCCTCCCGCAATCAGCATCACGGAAGTAAGGCAGGCGCGCTGCCCCGAGATCTTGAGCGACGCATCATTTGACGACAGGGCCGCCGGCAGATCAGCTCAGATCTGTCCGGTGTATTCGGCGAGGTTGAAGTAGATGTCCTCCAGCAGATGCACAGGAAGTTGGCCGACGTAGTCGCCGAGATCGTCCTTGGCTATGGGCTGCACGGCCGCGACACGGACCCAGCACTTCTTCTGCATGTTGGCGACGCCTTGGCCGATTTTGACGCAGTACCGGGTTTTACGAGTGGACTGACTTGAACAGGGTGCCACCAGAACGATCGGCCAGTCCTCGTTCTCGTGTTCGGCGTCGCCGCTGACCACCACGACGGCGCGTCGGGGATGCCACTTCCGGTCGTAGTCAGGAGGCAGGGCGAGAAGGCGGTCGGGGACCCAGTAGACCCCACCGCGTTTGATCGCGGGCTTCACTCCTCACCCAGCGCCTTCATGCTCGCGCGGCGACGAATCTCGGCGGATTCGGCCATTTCTGCCAGCAGGTCCTCTCCCACGCCAGGGTCGGACGTGACGGGGCCTCTGTCGGCCGCTCGTGCCCGATAGCGCTCTTTGAGGGCCGCGTACTGTTTACGACGTCTGGCTCGATTCAGGTCGAGGAGCACCCCGTGTTCACCGTCGGTCTGCGCCTGCACCATGGGGGCGGTCTCGTAGGCCAGGTCCCGCAGTTGCGCGGCGGAGCGGTCACCGTGTTCGGCGACGACCTTGCCCAGGACAGTGAGGGATTCGAGGCTCAGAGGGGCGTCGATGTCTTCGGCCAGGTGCAGCCGTACCTCCCCGCAGGGGCTCTGGGGGTCCTGCACCCGTTCGACGAGCCCGGAGGCGACCAGGGCGTCCTCAACTCGGTATTGGGCCGGGTCGAAGGGACCGTGGTTCTCCCATCGCCAAGTCGCACCGGTGAATGCCACGCCCCCGCTCTCCACCGCGCAGAGGTCGGCGAGGTAGAGCAGCTTGGCGACCTTGGTTCGGTTGAGGACGCGCCCTTGATCCCGCGCGACCCGGAGCAGGGAGAGCACGGAGCGGAGCAGCGGGTCTTCGGGCTGGCTGAAGATCATGCCGCGTGTCACCTCCGCCTCGCACGAGGAGATCGTCATGCCGCATCTCTTTCAAGATTAGGGGGTGGCCAACTGAACACTACGGGTGCCATGCCGAAGGCGTTCCCATGATGACAGCAGCTCCCTGGGAGTGGTGGGTGTTTGGACAAAGTCCTGGACCGAGGCGAGGTGGACAGTAGGCCCGTCAAGGGCTTTGCCCCGATGGCGGCGGGGTGGCCTCGCGACTGGAGCGCTGTCCCAGGACAATCGAGCGTGAACCGCCTCCGCCGGGGCTGAGAAGGCATGTCAGCGGCTGACCCCGTGGACGCACGGCACAGCGCGGGGTCCGTTCCCGCTTCCAGTGCGCTGTGGACTTACCGGATGCCGGGACAGGACCCTGGCCGCTTCAGGAAGTTGAGCATGGTGCACAGGAGGCGATATAACCACCGGCACCCAACGCCGATACGGAACACACGTCCGCTGACCACTCGGGCACCCGCCCCGCTGGTTCGTCTCCTGTCCGCCCTGCAACGACAGCGGCCGGACACCGCGTCCCGTCAGACCGGGCGGGCCTCGTTCCGAGACGGCCGGCCGCTGCGCGCGTACCGGCCGGGACTCGTGCCCAGCATCTGCTTGAAGTGGCGGTTGAGGTGCGACTGGTCGTAGAAGCCGACCTCGGCAGCCACCGAGCGCGGAGCCATGCCGTCCAGCAGCAATCTGCGGGCCAGATCCACTCGCCGCCCGGTGAGGTACTGGTGCGGCCCCATGCCGAAGGTATGGCTGAACACCCGGACCAGGTGAGCGGGATGGGCGTGCAGAGTCGCGGCGGCCTCCTGGAGGCGGACGCCCTCGACGAACCTCGCGTCGAGCAGATCGCGCAGCCGGTACGCAAGCCCCGGATCTCGTACCGGACCGCGAGAAGCTACTCGTCGGCACAGGTGGTCCCGCAGCCGCTCGGAGATCAGCGCCAGTCGGCTCTCCGCCTCCAGTTCGTCCTCCGGCCGCCGCAGCGCCTGGTGCAGCTGGTGCACGCGGAGACGCAGCCGGGGGTCGTTCAGGGTGGGGCTGTCCACCGCCAGGCCCACGAGGTCCTCGGTGAGCTGGGAGGAGTCCAGGTACAGGACCCGCTTGCGGAAACCATGCGGTGTGCTGGAGCGTCCGTTGTGCGGGACGTGCGGGGGAAGCAGGGTGACCACGTGGTCGGGGGCGCCGTGCTCGTGGCGGTCCAGGTCGTACCGGACCGTCCCTTTGTCGATGATCAGCAGCGCCCATGCCTCGTGCGTGTGCATCGGATACGCATGGTCGGTGATATCGGCATACAGGACCTCGTCCACGCCGGACAGGGACGGACTCCAGGCCCGAATCCGCGAATGACCGACCATGCAAAGATCGTACAAGACCCGGCACCGGCCGCCCAGGTTGAATCACGTGCATGGAAACCACCGACGAGCCCGTTCGTTTCGACACGAAGATCGCCGTTGTCCTACGTGACGACCTGTATGTGTGGCAGCGCCTCAACATGACCGCTTTTCTGGTCAGCGGTATCGGCCGAGAGGTCCCCGAAGTGATCGGTGAGCCCTACTCCGACGCCGACGGAACCGAATACCTGCCGATGTTCCGCCAACCGGTGCTGGTCTTCGAGGCGTCCAAGGAGGCGCTGGCGGCATGCCACCAGCGCGCCCTGAGGCGCCGGATGCCCCTTTCGGTCTTCACCACGGACCTTTTCACCACCGGCAACGACAGGGACAACCGAAGGGCCGTGCGCGCTGTGCACCGGGACCAGCTCGACCTCGCCGGCATGGCCCTGTACGGTCCGCGCAATGCCGTGGACAAAGTTCTCAAGGGCACCCGCATGCACCCCTGAATGGGTACATGGACGTGGGATCGCCAACAGGGATTCATCACCGAAGGGGAAACCGGGAACGCACTCCCATCGCGGACGAGAAAGGCATTCTCCGAAAGGAACATCGCCGGTCCGGATCATGTGCGACGCGGTGTTCGTCCGAGGCCGGATCGGGCACCCCGGACCGCAGCGCTTCCCATTGCGAGCCGGGGGCCGGTGGCGAACCCGGGGTTCCCTCGGGCCCACCGGCTTACCGGTCGGTCGTCCGCCCAGGATCGAAGTCGGCGCCGGGCGTCTTCACCGAACAGGGCGTGCTCCTCGTACATGGCGAACAGCTTGCGGTAGGTGGCCACGTCCCGCGGGTCCCGGAAGGCCAGGCGCCCGGTGAACGTCTCCAGGGTCGCCGGCCGGTCGTCGTAGACGGTGAAGGTGTTCATCGGCCCGCGAGGAATCACAGTGCCGTTGGGTATCACCCCCAGCTTCACACCCGGCAGCCCGGACACGTCGATCAGGTGCTCGATCTGGGCGGTCATCTGCTCGGACGGGACAATGGCCCACCGCGCGGCCTGTTCGGTGAGCACGAAGGCGAACGACCTCCTGTGGTCGCCGAGGACGGACTGTCGCCGGATCTTCTTGGACATGACCGGGGAGACGTCCCTCGGGGAATGGGCCAGGCTCGCCCGGATGTGGGCGGGTGTGGCGAGCAGGCCGGTGACCATGGTCGGCAGGAAGTAGCGCATCTCGGTGGCGGAGGACTCCAGTGCCCGGAGTTCGTCCTGACGGGTCTCCAGTCCTCTGCGCCACAGCGTCCGCTTGTCCTGCCATTCGGTGTTGGCCGGCCGTGACAGCGCCAGCACTTCCCGGCTCTGCTCCTCGGTCGCGCCCAGAGCCGTCAGCAGCCGGTCGATGTCGACCAAAGTAGGGGTGAGCCGACCGGTTTCGATCTTGCTGATCTTGCTCTGGGACATGGCGCAACGCCGGGCGAGCCGTTCTCCCGACAGGCCGGTGTCCTGCCGCAGCCGCCGGAGGGCCTCCCCCAGCCGTGCACGCCCTGCGGTGAGTTTCTCAGGTTCCAGAGCCACCCTGGAACTCTGTGTAGGGCGTGAACGGCACGCCGACCTCCACCGCGATCCTCTTCCATTTCAGGTAGGGGGCGATATCTCCTTCCACGACCTCGCGGTTGATCTGGGTTCCGTCGGGGCGGTAGTTGAGCCGGACGACCCTGGTCTCGTCGAACATCCAGAAGTCGGAGTCCGGCAGGCCGAGGTCGCTTTCCGTCAGATCGAGGATGCGGATGTCCTCGCCCGCGGCGATGTTGCCGGGGATGCCCCAGGCGAACTGGTAGCGCTGGTAGTCGGTGAGGGGCCTTCGTACGACACGGACCCGGCCGACATACTTGCCGCGCCCCCGATAGTCCCTGACCCTCGCGTGCCACTTCGCATTGTGTCCCTCGGGTTTGGGCTCACTGCGGAGGAAGCGTGCGAGGCTCTCGGCCTCTTTCGGCATCGTGTACACGGGCCGGGTCTCCAAACGCCAGGCCTGCGACGTGAATCCGTCGAAGTATCTGCGCCAGGATTCACCATCCAAGAGCATCGAAGGCCTCCCGGAGCACGCTGTGAGGGATTTCCACGAGGTTTTCGCCTTCGGGTGGGGGTGAAACCGGTGTACGCGGCCCCCTGCACCACGAAAGTTCCCCTTGTCGTCCGGTAGACGTTGGGACAGTCGTCGTCGGAGGCGGAGCCGCCACTCCCCAGCTCCCCCAGGCGCCGTTCCGACACCTCCTGCTTCTCCAGTGCGCGGTCGCGTTCGGCCTCGGCCAAAGGCATCAGCATCACTCCCTTCCCGACGGGGACCGAGCCGGCCCCAGACCGGCAAGCTTCGGACGGTTTTCGTGCGGCTGGGGTCAGAGCCGGATGGAACAAGGAAGCCTTCTCTCCCTCACGCAGTAGTACAGGAGGCCTTCCATGGCCACATCCGGTCACAGAAAGCGCCTCGTACATCACTCTCGACCATGACATGCTTCTGGGGAAGAATATTCGCGACTATGCGAGAAAGGCGGCCTCATGCGCCTGACATTCCTGGGAACCGACAGCGAGGGCGGCAAGTGCCCCACCCTCTACCGCACCGACCGGGGGACAATCGTCGTCCAGGGTTACAAGGTCACCGACCCTGAGGCGCTCGGGGATGTCCGTGACCTGGCAGCGAACGAGACCTTGGTCGAGATCCCCCGCGAGCTCCTGCGCTACGCCGACGAGGGTCCCTGATGGGCCGATTTCTGAGTGAGGAGGAGTTCTCCGCCCAGTTCTCCGGTTTCGAGCGCTCCGCATGGAAGCTGGAGGTCCGGGACCGCTACAACGTCCCCGAGGAGGCCGAGACCCTGCACCGCTTCCTCGACACCGGCGACCTCGGACGAAGCAAGGACCACGCACGGACCTCGCCCTGGCACCGGAACGTCACCGCCACCACCCGGCAGGGCAAGGTCTGGCAACGCGTCCGCGTCGTCTCCGAACCTCTGAGCGGCTACATCGCCTGGGAGCACGCCGTCACCCGCTTCAACATCGAGGCGGGAGAGGACATCCGCTGGCTTCCCCGCTCCCACCCTTCGGTGGCCGAACTGCCCGACCTCGATTTCTGGCTGTTCGACGACAGCTGGGTCTGTGTCCTGCACTTCGACAGCGACGACGTCCCACGGGAACTGGAGCGCATCGACGGCACCGACGAAGTAGCGCCCTATCTCCGGTGGCGCGACATCGCCTGGAAGCATGCGGTACCGCACAACGAGTTCGCACCGCAGGTTCCGGGGTGGTTCGATAACTAGGTGTCCCACAGCGTCGAACGAGCCCGTCGGGATCTGGGCAGAAGGCTCCGAGAGGTGCGCCGGTCCGCAGGACTGACCGGTATGCGGCTCGCGGAGCTTCTGTCGTGGAGCCAGCCCAAGGTCTCCAAGATCGAGACGGGCCGCCAGTCCCCCACCGCAGCCGAGATCACCGCGTGGACGCACGCCTGTGGCCACCCCGAGGCAGCCTCCGGGCTCATCGAGAAGCTGCACGACCTGGAGTCGATGTGGGTGGAGTGGAAGAACCAGCTGCACGGCGGTCTGGGTGGTATCCAGTCGCGTATGGCCCTGGACGAAGAGCGTGTTCGGCTCTTCCGGGTCTATGAGCCGATGATCGTCCCCGGTCTTCTCCAGACCCCGGGGTACGCGCGAGCGGTCCTCGAAGCGGCCAACCGCAAGAACGGGGTCTCCTGCGATATCGAGGAGGCCGTCGAGCAGCGGATGCGCCGTCAGGAGGTCCTCTACCGGAGGGACAAGAGGTTCCGCTTCGTCATCAGCGAAGCCGCCGTGAAGCACAGGCGAGGTGATCGGGAGACGATGACCGCCCAGATCGACCGGCTCATCACTGTCTCCACACTCCCCGCCGTTTCCTTGGGAATCATCCCCTTCGACTCCTCCCCTCCCTATCTTCCACTGCACGGGTTCTGGATGCACGACGATGATTCCGTGGTGATCGAGACCGTTTCGGCGGAATTGACCCTGACCCACCGCAGCGAGGTGGAGCAGTACGCCCATGTCTTCACCATGGCCTCGTCGGGAGCCAGGTTCCGAGGAGAGGCAAGAGATCTGCTCAGACGCGCTGCGGAGAACGACGCGTCGTAGAGCCCCTCATACACCGCCCCGTTGGCCGGCACCCGGCTCATTCTTGTTTATTCTCTCCCTCCTGCAGACCGAAGGAGAAAAGGGAATAGGCGTGCATCCCGGTGGCTTCCTCGTTCCGGTTTTCCCTACGTTTACCCCAGGCCACCAGAAAGGAGAGACATGGAAGAACATCGGGACGAGGCAGATGTGGTGATCGACCTCGGCGACGCCGCTTCTCTGACCCTCGGCGGCGAGGACCTGAGCATCGAGAACAAGCAGTCGCCCTATGACTGACCTGTTCGGTCAAGACCCTGTGCGCTGGTTCGGCGGGTGTGCTCCGTCGGGCCGGCGTGCCCCCGTTCCCGATCGCGCTACTGCACTTTGGACCACTCCTCCGCTGTGGACGGTGGGCCCCTGGCGTCGGCAGCGCATACGCACGGCCGAACGCGCGAATGTCCGTTTGGCTGTCATCGGTACGTGCTCGGCCGACGAAACCCAACTGGCTCGGGCTGTGTACGCAGACGACCTCGCCGCAGCCTCTGCACCGTGGTCGGGTTCCTTCACCGCTGTCCGGGCAACGCCGGACACGGTGGAGGTGGTCACCGACGCGGCCGGAGCGTGCCCTGTGTACACGGTGCGCACACCTGACGGACTCGTCGTGTGGGGGTCGAGCTCCCGTGCCCTGGCCGGTCTGAACGGTGCCCGTGTCGACCAGCGGTGGCTGGCTGCCTACATCGGTGACCGGCACTCCGCCCCAACGGACCTCAGCGCCTGGGAAGGAGTCGCCCCCGTCCCACCGGGCCACCGCCTCCTCCTGACTGCGGACGACACCCGTACCGAGCAGTGGTGGCGGCCCGTGCCCCTCCCCCGTGAGGAGGCGCTGGAACGCATCCGCACATCCCTGGTGGAGGGGGTGCGCGCCAGGTCACACGGTCTGCGCATGTCGACCGATCTTGCCGGAGTCGACTCCAGCGCGCTGGCCGTGCTCTCTGCGAAGTTCGGCCCGGTCACGGGTGTGACGGCCCATCCCGAGGACGCCCCCGAGGAGGGGGACCTCGGGTACGCGCGTGCCTTGTCCGTACCGGGGCTTTGCTTGCGGCTCTTCCCCATGGGTGAGGACCATCTTCCCTTCAGCACCTGCGCCGGGGGGCTCCCA
The DNA here is from genome assembly GCF_014203695.1 of Nocardiopsis algeriensis. Taxonomy (GTDB): domain Bacteria; phylum Actinomycetota; class Actinomycetes; order Streptosporangiales; family Streptosporangiaceae; genus Nocardiopsis; species Nocardiopsis algeriensis. The sequence continues at coordinate 78,967 of NZ_JACHJO010000004.1, forward strand.
CCCACGGACGAGCCTCCTCCCTCTGCGGTGAGCTGGGCCGCCTTCTCGGGACAGCTCCACGCAGTCGGTCAGGACACCGACGGCTGCCATCTGACCGGCGACGGCGGGGACAACCTGTTCCTGCCGCCCCCGACGCACCTCCTCACCTTGGCCCGTCAACACCGGTGGGTGGGACTGTGGCGTGACGCGTGCGCCTGGGCCAGGTTGCGCCGACGCAGCCCGTGGCCGTACGTACGGGCAGCCCTCGCCGGTGACGCGAACGCGCTCTCTCGCTCGGCTCCGGACCCACCACCGTGGCTGTGCGTGCCGCCACCCGAGCGCGTCCAGGCCGCCGGCGCCGACGACGCGCTCGTCCGCCTGGTCAGATCGGTGGCCCGCGCCGCCGCGTCCGACATCCAGTTGGCCGACCATGTGGGGGTGGAGCAGCACAATCCCTATCTCGACGGGGCCGTGCTCGGCGCTGTCGTCTCCCTGGCTCCTCCCGACCGCTTCTCCGCCTACCGCTACAAGCCCGCGCTGATGGATGCCCTCGGCGATCTGCTACCTCCTGTGGTGCGTGGCCGTACGACCAAGGGAGCTTTCGTCCGTGACTACCACCGTGCGGTGCGCGTCCACCTGCGCTCGGTCCTGGACATGTGTGATGGGCCTCTGGCCGATGCGGGTCTGGTCGATCCGGAGAAACTGCGTTCGGCGGTACGTGCGGCGGCCCTGGGCGCCCGGGTCCCGTGGGCGCACCTGGTCACCTCCTTGGGCGCGAACCTGTGGTGGGAGTCGGTGAGCAGGACACCTGTATGCGCCTGGGGAATGTCCGGGGAGGTGCGCGCATGAGTGGACCGCCAACAGCCATGATCGACACCGGGCACGCCTTCGTACTGATCGACTACCGCACAGGGCGCACCGAGCTGCACTCGTCGATGCCCGCAGAGCACGACGGCCCCGTGGTCCGCCTGGACCACCGTCGGCGTTCCTGGGGCACGGAGGAGGCGTCAACGGTTCTCGCGTCGCAGCCGGCGCGCGGTCTCGTATGGCGGGTTCTCTGCATACCGGCGATTGCCGCAACGGCTGCGGTCCTGTACTGCGGCCCCCGGAGGCGGCGTATGCGGTGGCTCATCGCCCTCGCGCGACTGGGCCGTGGGCTGTCTCCCGCACGGACTCAACACGTCCATGCGGCGGTGACTGCTGTGCGTGCCGTATCGACCAACCTCCCGGGGAGGTGGGCGTGCTTGGAGCAGTCCGTTGCGGCCGCGCTGCTGTTGGCGCTGGTGGGGCGACGCGCTGAATGGCGCCACGGCGTGGCCTCCGACCCCGTCCGGCTGCACGCGTGGATCGTCGGCCCCGATGGACGGCCGGTGGGCGAAGGGCCCGACATCGCTGCCTTCACCGCCGTGCTCACACCCGATGGCCTTGCCACACCGGTCCGGGGCTTTGAAACGGAGAAGACACTGTGAACGAAACACCACACCTGCTGCTGTCCGGGCCCGCTCTCGCCCTGGGCATGCCCCGACGCGAGATGCTGCGTTCCTACCACGCCTGGGAGAACGACGCCGCGACCCTGATGGGTTACGGCAACCAGGTGCCCCAGTCGTGGGAGACACGCGAGGCAGGGTGGGAGCGCCAGCGCGGCAACATCAACTATCCCCAGTTCGAGGTGGTGCGCCTCGAGGACCGCGTACCGGTGGGCATGACCACCCTGGAGATCAACCGGTTCGTGCGCAGCGCCGAGTTCGTCATGCTCCTGGCCCCCGAGGAACGCGGCAAGGGGTATGCGGCCGAGGCCACGCGCCTGACCCTGGACTGGGCCTTCCACGTGGCTGCGCTGCGCACCGTCTGGCTCAAGGTGCTGGAGCCCAACACCGCCGGGATCCGCGCCTACGAGAAGGCCGGCTTCCGCCACGCCGGACGGTTGCGCCGAGCCGGGTTCTGGATGGGCCGCCCCGTCGACGAACTGCTGATGGACGCCCTGCCCGAGGACCTCCCCGGTCCCTCTGCGGTCCCGTTCCCCCAGCAGGAGGAGAACGAGTAACCAGACGCTGCGGTGGCGGCCGTGCCGGGACCTGCTCGGCGCGGCCCCAACTGACAGAGAGGACGCGGCCGCAACCGGGTCCGCGTGTCCAGTCGGCACCGCAACCACTCGGCCACCGTCCACACCGCAGGGTCCGTCCGGGCCGCTTCGATACTTCGGACTCTGCGCAGGGCGGCTCGGACCGCCTCCCGAGGGGCGAACCCACCACAGCGCACCTGGCACCGCTCCCCGGGCAGATGTCCCAGATCGACCGCGAAGTACCAGCTCCCGTGACCTCGCTCCTTCAGCCGCGGACACGTCCTCTCACCCACACCAGGAGTACGGCACCCGCACCTCGTGAACACCGAACCGACCCCGGACATGACCACCACCCCCACACCCAGCCTCACCTCTGACAACGAGGCTCAGGGAAACGAGTGCTGGGAGGCGACCCCGACAGGCCAGAGCCTCCATCACCTCCGGCACGAAACAGGGGTCGGCGACCGCCGATGCCCTGTGGTACGCGGACCTGACCAGCAGCCCCACCGGCCGTGCAACCCCGTTCGAGGCGCGGGTCGAGGAAATCCTCACGCGCTACGCACCCAGCTCGGTGGTGCACGAGTCCATCTCCGCGGCCTGGTCTGCTTTCACCGGTGCGGTACGCAGAACCCGGGAGCGGCGAGCAGTTCTTGATCACTGCTGATCTGGATGAAGCCGGGTCCGCCGTCGAGGCGGAGGCGGTAGCGGCGGGAAAGGCCCCCGCGCTGCGGCTCACTCCTCAGGCGTCTTCTCCGACGTGCGCTTCAGGCTCCGGTTGTAGATCAGAACCGCGATGACGGCTCCGAGTACAGCGAGGACGGGTATGAGAGAGCCGATCACGATGCCGGGGCCGATCGGGATGGTCCCGTTGCTGAGGAAGGCAGTCGCCAGAAGGTCTTGGATGATGAGCGCGAGCAGCACCCCGCCGATGGCACCGAGCGCTCCTAGTCCGAGTTGTCGCACTGTGCACCTTTTCCTTGGATTGCCTCCGCGCGGACCTGGACAGTGGAGGCGCGAGACAGATGATCAGGGCTTTTCGGTCGGAGATGTCCGTGCGCGTCGCACGAGGAAGCGATGGTCGGTCAGGAGGGCGCTGACGACGCCCAGGACAGCGAGCGCGAGGGTGACCGCGCCGAGCAGGAGCGCCGGGGTCGGCGGAAGGTCGCCGGGCACGATGAATCGGGCAAGAAGGCCGATGAGGAGCCCGCCGGTCAGGCCGAGAATGCCGACGCCGACCTTGCGTATCGAGGTTGCCGTCCGGTGGGTGTTCCTCGCTGGGACAGTCCCGGCGAAAGGCGGCTGCGCCGGTGTGTCGAGAGAGGCGGGGTCCGACGGGCGAGGCCGTATGACGCGGGCCCTCAGCTCCCGGACTGCGTCATGGGTACGTCCCTGATCGGCTTCGCTGCGCTCATCGGAGTCGTTCGAATCGCTGGGTTCGTAGGGTGTCGTGGTCATGGTTCTCCCCCGACTCAGCGGGACTCGACGGCATCGCGGGACCGGACGCCTCGCAGCCGCTGGAGCAGAAGCGCCAGTCCGCCGGCGGCCAGGCCCCAGATGGCGTTGACCAGCAGGATCGGGATGATCGATATGGGCATGGAGAGCGGGCCTTGGAGCTCCCCGACCAGGATCGGGGAGAGGATGCCGCTGAGGATGATGGAGAGCACCGCGTAGGTGAGCCCGGTGAACAACAGGGTCAGCACAGGGTGGGCCGTCGTGCTCAGGCCGACGGCCATGACCCAGACAGCGGAGATGACGAGGGTGATGACGATCGGCACGGAGGAAGGGCCGCTGACGTCGAGTTGGTCCTCCACGATGCGGACAAGCGGACGGACCAGCGCGAGCGCTCCGAGGCCGAGTACGAGGAGCCATGGCAGTGACTTGATTCTGTTCATACCGACAACGCTAGAAACGCACTCGTGTCCTCACATCGGCCTCGGCTCTCGACCTGTGTCGCCTCTTGTCTCGTCTTCTGTACGTCGGGAGGCGACACCGGGCATCGCCTGGAGGCTCATGACGGAGAGCACTGTCTGCTCGTAGCCTTGTGGTGTGGCTGAACGATCTTCGGTGCCCTCGGCTGGGCCGGTGGGCGGCGGTCGCCGCGCTGGACACGTGGCGCCGTGGGTCGTCGACGCGCTGCTGGGGGCGGCGGTCGCGCTCGCGCTCGCCCTCCTCATCGCCACAGGCTCGGGTGGCGCCAAGCAACCGGATGCTGTCGCGTACCTGTTCGCGGCCGGCTTCGGCGCTCTGATGTTGCTGCGGAGAAGGATGCCGCGGACGGTGCTCGTGCTCAGTGTGCTCGGGGTGTTCGCGTACTACACCCTCGACTACTCGCCGATCGGCGTCGCCGTCCCGATGCTCGGCGCCCTGTTCTCCGCAGCCGAGGCCGGGCTGATGCTGTGGTCGACAGGCTCGGCGTTCGTCGTGTTCGCGGTCTCCATGTTCTATCGGGTCTACGACGGGGGCGAGGCGATCGGACATCTCCTCGGCTACGAGTCGGTCTCCAACATCGCGCTGTTCGCCGCGGCGATCGCGCTCGGGTACAGCGTCCGAGCGCGCCGACTCCGCGCTGCTCAGCAGGTCGAGATCGCCCGGCTCACCGAAGCGCAGATCGCACGCGAAGCGGAGTTGCGGATGCAGAGCGAGCGTGAGCGCCTCTCCCGGGAACTGCACGACACACTCGGACACACCATGTCCGTCATCTCACTCCAAGCGGGCGTCGGGGCAGAAGCGGTCGGACACGACGACCGTACTGTCAGTGACGCTCTCGACCGCATACGAACGGCCAGCACGCGGTCCCTGCAAGAGCTCCGCTCGATGGTGCGCATTCTTCGCTCGGCCTCTGACCGCGACGAGACGCGGAGCATTCTTTCGCTTTCGGCGGTGCAAGAGTTGGTGGACGCTGCCGAGGGTGCCGGGATCGAGGTCACGACCGACATCACCGCAACACCTTCGGAACTGTCCGCCCCGGTCGATGCTGCGGCGTACCGCGTCATTCAGGAGTCGATCACCAACGTCGTCCGCCATGCGGACGCTACCCGTGCCCAGGTGCATGTCGGCATCCACGACGGTCGTCTCCACATCAGTGTCACCGACAACGGGCGCGGATCTGCGGCGGGCGTTGACGCGAGGGGCGGGTATGGGATGGCTGGTATGAGTGAACGAGTTCGGCTGCTCGGCGGCTCATTGACGACCCGATCGTCTGCGGGCGCCGGGTTCACCGTCGAGGCCACGATCCCTGCGAGGTTGCCGTGATCCGTGTGGTGCTGGTCGATGATCAGGAACTTGTCCGGACAGGCTTGCGCGCCCTCGCCGAACACGACGGCGACATCGAGGTCGTCGCTGAGGCCGACAACGGCAGGACAGGCATCAGTGTGGTCCGCGAGCACAAGCCGGATGTCGTTCTCATGGACATCCGGATGCCGCAGATGGATGGGATCGCCGCGACCCAGGCGATCGTGGCCGATCATTCACTTGCGAATGTGCGGGTCGTGGTGTTGACGACCTTCGACGAGGACGAGAACGTACTTGCTGCGATCCGAGCAGGATCGGCCGGTTACCTTCTCAAAGACATCGCCCCCCGCGAGTTGCGAAGCGCGATCCGCACCGTCGCCGCCGGTGACGCCCTGCTGTCACCAGCGATCACGCGAAAGGTGATGGGCGCGCTGGCAGATGGCCCGGCCATCAGCACTCGGCCGGCACTGCTCAACTCTCTCACCGAGCGTGAACGCGAGGTCCTCGCCCAGGTCGGCCGAGGCGAATCGAACGCCGAGATCGGAGCGAGCCTTCACATCAGCCCTGCCACCGCACGTACCTACGTCAGCCGCCTCCTGTCCAAGCTCTCCGCCCGCGACCGATCGCAACTGGTGATTCTCAGCTACGAATCGGGACTCATCACCCCTGGTGACAGCCCACCGACCTTCCCCTCCGAAGGCGCGAGACCTCTGGGCGGCTAGGACCTGAGGGGTTGGTGACGCGGGGGGCGGAGGGCCTCCCCTGTGCCTGGCCGACGCCATGCGTGCACCGACCACCGGCTCCTGACGCCTCCTCCCGTGGAGAGTGCTCCTGAACGGCGGCGCGGGAACTCTCTGCGCGGCCGTCGGCGGGTGGAGTCCGCAGCAGCCCCAGCCCGAGGTGGTGGATGGGCAGACCCGCTGGGCCGGCGGCATTCGCCGGGGCCGGTCGACGGACCAGGCATGTCCGAGGGCATGTGGTCGCCGTCCGCCACCGGACGGAGCACTGTCGGTCAGAAGCTCCAATGCAGGGAAGGCGTGCGCCAGGAACCGCTGAAGAGACGTCGCGTTCTCTTTGGGTCCTCGAAGGTCCCGATACGCTGTCCCTGGAGCATTTGGAGTGCCGGGAACTTTCCTTCCTCGAACAAGAGGATGTTCAGCGATCCCCCGTATTTGAAGAACCCGATCTCCTGCCCCTTCTCCACACTGACGGGTTTCTGAGGCGTCACCTGGGAGAATTCTGGTTTGAACTCGACGGAGGCGATCGAGTTCAGGCCGACGGGGACCATTCCGACACACCCGTTGCCCGCGTCGCCCGTGTCGATGACGAGGTAGCCGCGGCGGAAGTGCTCGAACATGCTGTAGTCGTAGCCGTAGCCGACGTTGCCCTTGTTGAGCAGCTCGGGGAAGTTGCGCATCCCGTAGTAGACACCGCCGATATCATCGCGTGCCTCCACCACCCTCCCTGCGACAGGTGCGTGGTACCGGTGGTACATGTTGGGCATCAGAATGCAGGACACCGCGGTGCCCCCGACGAACCTGTCGGCGTAGTCGGAGCCGTCGAGCAGCTGCCTGATGTTCATGGTGACCGTCTTGACCGGGATCCGCGTCTCCTCGGCGAGTTCGTCGACGATCATGTTGATGACGCAGTCGGCCGGGGCGACCACCACAGACGCGTCATCGGGGGCGTCGACCGGGCGCTTGCCCTCCTTCACCTCCCGGACGAAGAAATCGTTGAAGTTCTTGTAACCACCCGGTGGGACGACGTAATCGTCCATCTTCGGTCCGAGTGCCTTTTCCCATTTCCTCACCAGGCCGAGTGACTCTTCGGAGTCCATGTAGCGGCCCTGCAGGGCCGTGAAGAGAGCGGTCATCCGATACCCGGGGCCGGAGGTGACGAAGACCATTCCGTAGTCGTTCTCGTAGTTGATCCAGCTGAATTTCTCGATGTACTCCAGCCCGGTGGAGACTCCCGGCTCCCACTTGTACCACTCCCGGAAGAAGTCGCACAGGTCGTCGATCGTCTTCCCCCGCCAGTCATAGCGGACCTCCTCTGGAGTGTCCTCAGGGAGCGGTTTCGCGTGCTTGACAGCCTCGTCATACAGGGTCGCGAAGCCCCCGTAGTCGCTCTCGTACCACTTCTTGAGCAGTGCAACGAACCCGTCGATGCTCCCGACCACGTCGTTTCCCACTTTTTCTCCTCTGTCGCCTTGTGTTGGGTCCGCCCCCTGCGGTCCTGGCATTCATCGGTGATTCACCAGACGCGTTGCCATCAGCCGTGAAATAGACCGAACAACAAGATTTCTGCTCGAATGACCACCGATCATCCCGGTAGGCGCTTCGAGGCGCGGCATCGAACATCCCCCGGGGTTTCGGTCGCGTAACCCCATGCCACCTTTGTGTTTTCTTTGCACGAGGAAAATTGAGGCGATCTCGGCGGTTTTGCACCAAGATAACGTTGACAAGGAATACAAAAATTCTGTGCCGGGACGGATCTTCGCTCCCCTGGCACAGGCGTGAAGCTGGAAACCGAACAGCTGGGCGGCGCCCGGAGGAAGGTCCGCCCCCGCCGGCGGCGAACACATCTCGCACGGAGCCGTCCACACCCTGCCCGAGGGCGAGCTCGTCCGCCTGGGGTCATGGCTCCCCTCCCGACACACCGCCCGCCAGGCAGCCCCCGCCGTCCCGCCCGAGGACCGGGAGCTGCTAATCGCTACCGCGCTGGTGCACGACATCGGCTACGCACCCTCCCTGGCGAGAAGCGGGTTCCATCCGCTCGACGGCGCCCGCTGGCTGCAGGCCCAGGGCGCGGACGAGCGGATGGTGTGCCTGGTGGCCCACCACACCGGGGCCCTCTTTGAGGCCGAGCGGCGCGGCCTGGCCGACCAGCTGAGCGTCTTCGCCCGGGAGGAGTCGGCGACCTCCGACGCGCTGTGGTACGCGGACCTGACCAGCGGCCCCACCGGCTGTGCAACCACGTTCGAGGCGCGGGTCGAGGAGATCCTCACGCGCTACGCCCCCGGCTCGGTGGTGCATGAGTCCATCTCCGCAGCCAGACTCACCCTCGCCGGCGCGGTGCGCAGAACCCGGGAGCGGCTGACCGCCTATCCCAGGTAGGGCTCTGTCCGTTCCTCCAAAGCGTGGCGCACACGCAGCGCCATCGACGGATGCATCCTGTACTCCCCCACATCCTCCGGTGCCACCCACACCACCTGCGTCGACTCGCTGCTCGGTGTCGGTTCCCCGCCCGTGGCGCGGGCCCGGAAGACGAACGAGCACTCCTGGCGGCACTCGCCGTCGCTGGTGTAGTAGATGAGGTGTCCGGGGTCGGTGTACATCCCCACGAGCCCGGTGACCTCGCAATGGATTCCGGTCTCCTCCAGGGTCTCACGCACCGCGCATTCGGCCAGGTGCTCCCCCGGGTCCATGGCCCCGCCCGGCATCGCCCAATTGCCGTTGTCGCTCCGGCAGATCAGCAGCAGCCGGCCCTGACCGTCGAACACCGCCGCGTTCGCGGACGGGACGATGCTGTTCGCCGCCGGGGCGTCGGGGTCGTCGAGGTAGTCAATACGTCGTCCCACGGAATCAGGCCCTTTCCTGGCGCGATGCAGGTGTGCTGACTTCCCACACCCTGACGAAACTGGACATGTAGTGATCGAAGAGACCGGGCTCGGGTGCTCGTCGTAGGTGTATGACGGGGTTGCGCGCGGCTGGAAACCCGTAGGCATGGGTGTTGGCCAGTAGGTTGAGCCTTTTTCATCCTGAACGCGCAGGTCACAGCCTCGTACCAGCTCGCCGTGAGCACCCCTGACAGCAAGAAGCCCCTGGTAGATGGATTAACGACCAAGAAAACCCGCCCCACCAGAGGCTCCACATGCTGTTCTACCGTGCCGCGCTACCCCCTGTCACGCCGGACCCTGAACCTGGCCGCCCGCACCATCCGCGCCCACCGCAAGAACACCGGTTCTCGATGGCGACGCCTGGACCCGGCCGCCCAGGCCCTGCTCGTCCTGGTCCACCTGTACAAGGGCGAACCGTTCGCCCAGGTCGCGGCCGGCTTCGGTGTCGGCACCACCACCGCCTGGCGCTACGTGCACGAGACCACCGCCCTGCTCGCCGCCCAGGCGCCCACCCTGGAACAGGGGCTGCGCCGCGCCCGCCGCAAGGGCTGGGCGTACGTGATCGTGGACGGCACGCTGATCGCCTGCGACCCTCTGGCGGCCGACCGCCCCTTCTACTCCGGCAAGCACAAGCAACATGGCATGAACATCCAGGTCGTCGCGGCCCCGGGCGGCGAACCGCTGTGGACGTCCTGGTCCCTGCCCGGGGCGGTGCACGACACCCAGGCCGCCCGGGTGTGGAAGATCGCCGAGCGCATCGAGACGGCCGGGCTCATCGGGCTGGGCGACAAGGGCTACGTCGGGCTGTCGGAGGCGGTGTTCTGCCCGTTCAAAGGCCGCGGCAAGGCGCAGTGGAAGAAGAACGCCAACTCCGAGCACACCAAGCTCCGCTCGCCGGGTGAGCGCGCGATCGCCCAGCTCAAGCAGTGGGCCATCCTGCGCCGCCTGCGCTGCTGCCCCAACCGGGCCGGCCAGATCACCCGCGCTGTGCTGATCCTTCAGCTCCGAGAAGCAAGATGAAAAGGGCTCACTGGGTGTTCAAGCCGTTATGACGAAGGTCCCCCCGATTCGGTTCCCGCCTCATTCTTCTCTATCTTCACTGAAGTTTGATTGTTTGTTTCCCGGGCGGGCGCACGCCCTTCTACCTGGGGCCTCTCTCCGAAGAGGGGGTGTCATGGATGCCCACGACAAGCAGCAGCACCGATTGAGGGTGGCCGTCCTGCGAGCAGGGCCAGATGGCCGACGCCCAGATCGACGAGGTGCTCAGCGTCACCGCTCGCGCGGTCAACAACTGGCGGCGCACCTGGTATCAGGGCGGCACCGACGCGCTGATGAGCAAGGACCCCGCACCGGCTCTGAGGGGCACCTGGGCCCCGACCAGCGCCTGCGGCTGCGGTAACTGCTGCGCCGGGGCGCCAAGGACGACAGTTTTGCCACCGATGCCTGGGCTTTGAACCGGGCGCGGCAGGTGATCGCCGAGACCTTCGGCGCCGCCTACGCCGACCTCTTGGGGGTATGGCGTTTGTTGAGGGCGATGGGGTGGTCGGTGCAGGTCCCTTCCTTGCCGCGCTGTGGAGCGCGAGGAGGAGGCTATCGCCGCCTGGATGGAGCAGACCTGGCCTCAGATCGAAAAAAGGGGGCCCGAACCGGGGCTTGGATCCTGTTCGAGGACGAGGCGGGCACGGGACTGACCGGGGCTTGGTCCCGCATCTGGGCACCGGTGGGGCAGAGGCCGGTGCTGCACGTGGTCAAGGGCCGCCCGGCGAAGATGTCGATGGTCGCGGTGTGCTGCTACCGGCGCGGCCATGCGCCGCGGATGCTGTTTCGCACCCGCCCCGGGGCGATACCGCGACCTGGTCGCTTTCGGGGGCGGCGTCCATCGGGTGCTGGACGCGCCGGTGATCTTGGTGTGGGACAACCTGGCCGCCCACCGCAGCCGGTGGATACGCGCGGCGATCCAGGCCCGGGAGTGGCTGGAGGTGGAGTACCTGCCCGCTTGTGCTCTCGAGCTGAACCCGGTGGAGCAGGCCTGGTCCCATCTCAAGAGCACGGGGTTGGCCAATCTCGCGGCGCTGTCCTTTACGGAGCTGAGCGAAGCGGTCCGGTTGGGGCTGGTGGACGGGTTCCTCGCCCATGCCGGACTCCAGCTCGGAACCGAATAATCAAACCTCAGTCTGATGCGGTCGCTGGTTCTGCGCGGGGCTCCCCGGACTCCGGCCACAGGTGCTGGACGTCCGCGCCAAGGACTTCGGCAACGGCGTGGGAGTTGCGGCGGCAGGGAACACATCCGGTACTGATCGGTGGGCCACGCTCTTGGGGTCGGTGCCCACATGCTCGGAGAAGGAGGCCATCGCATTCCCGGATTGCTCCAAGCGGACACGCAGTCGTTCGTTGGGGGGCATGGGGACGTTTCTAGCACGCCGAGACGCCTTGCGAGGTGTTCTGCGTGCGGTAGAGGTGTCCCACTGACGTGGAAAGACGGGCACTTCCTGAGCTCCTGGCCATGCAAGGAAGCGGTCCTGGTTCCCAGACGGAGCAGGTTCTGTGGAAGGGACAGTCACATGGCTACCTCCGCGCTTCGGCGTTGCGCTTCCGGAGTACAAGCGAGACAATTTTCAAGCAGGACAAAAGATCGAACCTGGAGCGAAAATCCACGAAGGAGACCTCCCCAAGGAGAAGGGCTTCCCTGACCCTCCACCTTCAACAGTCGAAGCAGGACAACCACTTGAGAGATCCGAGCACTTCATTGAGAACATGCCTCTGGCCGGGCAGCAAAGAAGGGAAAGAATAAATTCCCATGGAAATTTCTCTTCAAGAAGAGCTGGTTCGCGAGATGGCACTCGAGCTTGTCAGGAGTGCTCCGGATGGCTGGCGCGTGATGAACTACAGGTACGAGAGCATAGGAAGGGTCGGCGCAAGCGAAAATCTTGTGACCTTTGACAGGGGTGAGACAGCAAGAAGTAGATACCCAAGATCCGTGAGAGAAAAGGCAAGATCCCTTAAGGAGAGAATGTATCAAGAGGCTAGGGGAACGTGGTTTTCCATGTCGCTCAATATAATTCCCCCCGGGAGGTTCAAGGCAGAATTCAACTATGACAAAAACACGAGCATCCACCCCCTCCCCCCACTCCCGGGTGGCTATTCCTACGAATTGGAAAAATACCCTCGCGACCCCGAGCACATTCCTGCCTGGCTACAGGAAAAGCTTCGCCAGGCACAAGAATAATGGTAACCCTCACCGAACCACACCCCCGCCCGCCGGAGTTAGCTCAAGGCCCCGACAAGTCGAGCACGTAGCCGATGTTGAAGAAACAAATTACTTGGGGTGCAGCCTTCGCGAGTCCTGGTGGGTCGGCAGCTTGACGATCAGGACCGACTCCCCCTGGCACAAGAAGATCATACCGGCCGGAGCATAGGGCATTAAAAGAAAGGAAAATTCATGGATGCTTCCCAGCAGGAGAAACTGGTTCGCGAGATGGCTCTTGAAATCCTCGAGGGGGCCCCGAGAGGCTGGAGTGTTATGAAATACAGGTACGAGCACATAGGAAGGGCCGGTGCAGGTGAGAATCTTGTGACCTTTGAGGATGGAGAGACAAAGAGGAAGCGCCAGCCGTATTCTGTGATAGAGAAGGCAATTTCCCTCAAGGAAGGAATGTACGAGAAGGGCAAGGGCACATGGTTTTCCATGGAACTTAAAATAACCCGCCCAGGAAAATTTAGGGCCGAATTCAACTACGACAGGGAAGCGGACATCCATCCCCTCCCTGTGTCAGCGGACAGCTACGCTTTGGAGATGCGAAAATTTCCACGGGATCCCGAGTACATTCCTGGCTGGCTACAGGAAAAGCTTCGCGAGGCACGAGGGAAACAGTAACCCTCACCGGACCGCGCCCCGCCCGTCAGAGCTCGTTCGGGTTCCCGGCAAGTCGGGTCCACAGGCGACCCCGAAGAACGGCAGGGCCCGTCCAGGCAGGCCCCGAAGCGCCAGGGCCCCGGCAAAGTCAGGTCTGTAGGAGTCTGAGTGGGCGAGCCTCGTCGCGGATCATGTGACGGTTGGCCTCGGCGATATTGTCAAACCCCGCAGCCCGGAGCAGTCCGATCGCGGTGTTGCGCAGAGCCGCCATGACCTGCGGAGCGCTGCCCGTGCGCACCTGGGAGCGGTCCTCGTCGTAGGTCACATCCCGCACATGATGGAGCTTGTTCTCGATCCCCCAGTGCCGGCGCACCCACCCCGACAGCACCAACGCAGGCGCAACGCGGTGGTCGGCAGAGGTGATCAGGTAGACGACCTCCACGCTCTTGCGCTTGACCGAGTCCTTGGACTTCTTGCGCCAGGTGGCCCGGCGCAGCTGGGCGACCTGAGCGGCGCCTTCGAAGGTGATCCACTCCGGAACTTGGGCGGTCTTGATCGTGCGGGTCTCTTTGCGGCCGTGCCCGCTATCGCGTGTGCTGTGTGCGGGCACCTGCTTCCACGGCAGCTCCTTGAGCTGGGCGTAGAGGTGTTTGTTGTCGGCCTTGACCGTGAAAACGTAGTGGGCGCCCCCGGCCCGGATGGTGGTGGCGGTGTCGGTCCGGGTGTGCATCGCGTCGAGGGTGACCACGGCCCCGTTGATGTCGACGAACCCGAGTAGATCCCGCACGGCGGGGATCTCGTTGCTCTTGGCGTCCACAGCGACCTGGCCCAGAGTGCTGATACCGCACAAAGCAGCGACCAGGTGTGGTGCCCGTTCGGTGCCGGCACGGGCACCGCGCAGGGTCTTACCGTCCAAGGAGATGACCCGCAGCCCGTTGACCATGACCAGGCGGGTGGCGGCCCAGGCGCCCAGCACCTGATCGAGCAGGTCGGCGCCCAGACGAGCGAAGGTACGACGGAAGGTCGCCCCGTCAGCTGCGTCTCGGACCATGCCCAGGATGGTGAGTGTGTGAGTGGTGCTCTCAGCGGCCCATTGGCCGATCGCGGTGAACCCTTTGGCCCCGGGCAGGACCGCACAGACGGCCACGGCGATCAGCGCGGCCAGTGGGTAGCGTCGTCCACGGGGTTTGCGTGGATCGGGCACACGAAGGACCTGGAGAAGGTGGTCCTGGCGGGAGACGGGTTCGACGATGAGCTCGCCGGGATGAGACGATGGCATACGTGGGCGTGTTCCTCGGATAGATGGCAGCGTGAAGAACTTCCATCCAACCGGGTCGAACACGCCCGTTTCTGCTTGTTCGCCCTACGAGGACGCAGGTCATATCCCTACCGCCCGACTTTGCCGGAGCCCTGCCTATGGAACGGGATCCTCAAGAGGAATATAGGAATTCTGAAAAGAGCTTACAGTACTGAGTACGCAGAGGGGGTTTCGGGTGGCAAAGATGCACTCGCCGGACAGTGGCTCGATCTTGCCAGCGAGGAGCCTTCAATTAAATTCAGCATGGAAATCGTATATGACGACACACTTCCAGAGCATGAGAGAAACGAATTTCAGGAGAGACAGAACCTCACCAATGAAGCAGAAAGGCATGAAAAAACCGACCCGAAGAAATGAATCACCTTGGAGTACCGCCTTTGCAAACCCTGGTGGATCGGGAGCTTGACGGCCAAAGTCAGCCTTCTCTGGCGTGCGAAAATCACCCCAAACGATCTACAAAGAAGTAGAGGAAGAAAATTCCATGGACACTTCACGGCAAGAGGAGCTGGTTCGCGAGATGGCTCTTGAAATCCTCGAGGGAGCTCCGGATGGCTGGACTGCGATGAATTATAGGTATGAGCACATAGGAAGGGCTGGCGCAAGCGAAAACCTTGTAACCTTTGAAAATGGAGAAATAAAAAGGAAGCGCCATCCGCGCTCTGTAATGAAGAAGGCGATTTCCCTCAAGGAAGGAATGCACCAAGAAGGTAAGGGCACATGGCTCTCCATGGAGCTAACCATAACCCAGCCGGGGAGGTTTAAAGTAGAATTTAACTACGACAAGAATACAAGCATTCACCCCCTTCCCCCATTGCCGGGCGGATATGCTTATGAATTGGAAAAGTACCCTCGCGACCCCGAGTACATTCCTGACTGGCTACAGGAAAAGCTGCGCCAGGCACAGGGAGAGTAGTAACCTTCACAGAAATGTGCCCCGCCCGTCGGAGCTCGTTCGAGTTCCCGACGGGTCGGGCCCGTAAGCGATCCCGAAAAGCAGTAGGTTCCTCTCAGACAGGCCTCGAAGCGCGAGAGCCGTCTTTACTGTCATCGCGAAATCCATCCCGAATCCCGCCCGTGGGCCATGTGAAGCACCACTCGCACCAGCACGAGGCTGTGGCTTATCCGAAGCTTTACCGACAGGACAGCGCCATCTCCAAGCCGTTCGAGGTCCTGGCCGACAAGCCGGAATGCTACGTGCACTCCGATGCGGTCAGGCTGACCAATTGACTGTCGGCACCAGGCGTCCGACTGGCTGTACATCCGAAACGAGGGCTCGCACTGAGCCAGGCGGCGCGCGCCCCCGGTAACCGGACCGGTGCCGACCGCTCCGAGTTCCCAGCGGCCAGGCCGGCGGACCCGGTGGTGCCGACAAGAACGAAGCCGACTCACACGGTCAACCGGCATGGGGCGAGCCTCCGGCCAAGGCGTGTTCGACACGCATCCGCTGCGTGTGGTGCATCTCCAACCCCACCGCTTCCTCGGGGGTGAACCAGCACACCTCGTGGGACTCGTCGCTCACCGCCATGCTTCCACCCACCGCCCGGGCGCGGAAGCAGATGTTGAACTGGCGGCGCACCTCCCCGTCGCTGTAGGCGATGATGTGGCGGGCATCGGTGTAGGTGCCCACCAGTCCGGTCACCTCCACCTCGTAGCCGGTCTCCTCACGCACCTCCCGTACGGCAGCCTCAGGAAGGCTCTCGTCCATCTCCATCGCTCCGCCCGGCATCGCCCACAGACCGTTGTCCACCCGCCGCTGCAACAACAGCCGCCCCGCGTCGTCGAACACCGCAGCGCTTGCGGCCACCACCAGGTTGTTGGGCGCCGGGGCGGTCGGGTCGTCGTAGTACTCGGTACGGGCCATGCGCTGCTTGTCCCTCCAGAGTTCCGGGCAGTCGCCACACAGTAGTTTCGGGGCATGGACAGGAGCGAGGACCATCGAGGCCGCTGGACGGTACACGGTGAACGTACTCTCTACGGCAGCCCGTGGGTGCGCTTGGGCAAGGCCGACATCACCACGCCCTCCGGCAACAGGTTCGAGCACCACACCGTCACCCTGCCCTCAGCCGCGGTGATCGCGATCCTGAGCCAAGCCGGCGAGCACGTCCTGATGAGCTACCGGCACCGATTCGTGCCCGACGTGTGGGGATGGGAGTTGCCCGGTGGCCTTCTGGATCCCGACGAGACCCCGGAGCAGGCCGTGGTGCGTGAAGCGCTGGAGGAGACCGGATACCGGATCGGCTCGGTGGAACACGTGGTCACCTTCGAGCCCATGGTCGGCACAGTCCGCAGCCCCCACCATGTCTTCATCGGCCGCAACGCCCACCTGGCCGCAGACCCCACCGAGTTCGACGAAGGCGTCTACGAGTGGATTCCGCTGGCCAAGGCGCGGAAGTTGATCGCCCAGGGCCAGGTGCAGAGCTCGGGAACCCTCATCGCCCTGCTTCACCTTCTCGCTTCCTGACACGGCCTGCGTCCCAAGGCCCGAGTGTCACATCCCATGGTTCTGGTGGAGCCGTGCTTCTGGGTTCTCAAGCCACTCCGCGTTACGGCGAGAAGCACGTCTGTAGCCGCGCGGGCCTGTTGAGAGCATCCTGGTGAACGTCACCATCCATCTCGTTGGTCCCTGAGGAGCCAACCATGACCAGAGCAGCACCCACCGTGGACGTGTGCGTTCTCCTCACCAGGTCGGACGGCAGCGTCCTGCTCGGAGAGCGCAAAGGCACCGGGTTTGCCGACGGCCAGTACGGCATCCCCGGTGGCCACCTGGAGGCTGATGAGTCCGCTTCCCAAGGAGCAGCGCGTGAGCTGAAGGAGGAGGTCGGCGTTCTCGTCGATCCCCACGATCTGGTCTGCGCGCACGTGGCCCACCACCGCAACGGTGAAGGGAAAACCCGGATCGGGTTCTTCTTCACCACCACACGCTGGCAGGGCACCCCGACCAACATGGAACCCGGCCTGTGCTCGGGCTTGTCCTGGACCGACCCTGAGCACCTGCCGGAGAACACCACCCCCTACATCGCCACCATCATCGGCCGGATCCGGTCAGGTGAAACCTTCTCCACGCACGGCTGGGACGGGGCACACTGACCACACAGCGGAGCGGACCCCTCTCTGCCAGTTTGGAATGAAACCTCCCTCCATGTCTGGTTAGACAGGCAGAGGCCAACCTGGGAAGCACCACCCACATGACCGGTAAGAACGCCAACGATCCGGCACCCAGCCCCAAACGCCGGACCTTCACCCAGGAGCAGTGGCAGCAGGCCGAACTGATCTGGGACTTCCACCAGACGCACCACCGGATACAGCCGTGCGACGCAGCCATCGCCCTAGGCTGCAACGACCTCGGCGTCGCGGACCACGCCTCCGAGCTCTACCACGCCGGACTCTTCCCCACCCTGGTCCTCACCGGCGGCAACAGCCCCGCCACCGCAGAGGTGTTCCCCCGCGGAGAAGCCGTGCACTTTCGCGAACGCGCCCTGGAACTCGGCGTCCCCGACTCCGCGATCCTGCTGGAACCCCGGGCCGCCAACACCGGCCAGAACATCACCTTCTCCCGCCAGGTCCTGGCCGAAGCCGGCATCGATCCCTCTGCCGTGCTCCTGGTCTCCATGCCCTACATGGAACGGCGCGCCTTCGCCACCACCCGGAAACTGTGGCCCGAGGTCGAAGCGGTGTGCACCTCCGCACCACTGCACCTGGACGAGTACGTCAAAAACATCGGCGATGCCGACCTGGTCATCGACATGATGGTCGGAGACCTCCAACGAGTGATGGAGTATCCCCGACGCGGCTTCGCCATCGAACAAGAGGTCCCCCCGCAGGTACGCGAGGCCTACACATCGCTCATAGCCGCGGGGTTCGACAGCCGCCTGATCCAGACGTGACCGTCGGCCAACCAGGGCTGCTTCGTTCTCGGTAAGTGATGATGGTGCCGTTCACGGCATCCCAATGACACCCGACAAGCGGGGAAACGCCTCGCAGGGCACCCAGCCGATCGGGGTGGGCGGTGGCTTGCCTCGAACTGGTCCAAGAACACCAGGGCGAGAGCGCGCGGCGCAGGCACGCTGTCAGAGCGTGCCTCGAGCGAACCTTGCAGACGGCCCTGCCCGACGAAACATTCTTCGCGCGGCACCAGGCATCAACGGTCCGGTGCCCATATGCCAGGAGAGACTCCTGGTACCTCTCTGGAACTGGCGAAACGCTCCTTCACCACCCAGGTGCCCAACCAGTTGCGAATCGCTGGTGTCCCCTACATCCGTGTCCCCAACAGCTGGAGCCGCGTCGCGTTCGGGATCGGTGTCTTCTCGCGCTGGACGGCGAGCCGACAGGCGTCATGGTCGCTGCGCGCCGATCTGGGTCTGGACGTGCTGGAGATGGTGGGGCGGAAGGGGCAGCTGCAGACTCGTCCCGGGAAAGCCGATCCTGGTTCGGCACTCTCCGATCAGCGGTTCTCGGGAAGTGCTGATCGGCGTGTACCGATGTACAGCGCTCCGGCCATCAGAGCCACACCGACCAGGGCACCGCTGCTGTTCGCCACCAGGTCGGCTGTGTCGCTCGCCCGGCCGGTGGCCAGGACCCACTGGAGCGCTTCCACCGCCAGGGAGAGTGTGGGACCGGCGAGGAGACGCAGCGGCCAGGAGGAGAGGGCCAGAACGGCAATGACTCCGATGGGGACGAACAGCAGGAAGTTCAGCATGTTCTGCTCGGGAAGCAGGGACTGCCGGGTGCTCTGGGACTCTCCCTCCCGGACCTGCTCCTCGAGGTAGGTGATGTCGTCGGGAAGGAGTTCCTCGCCCGCCGGGCCGTACCAGACGGTCTCGCCCTCTGTGCTCACGGTGCGGTACACGTCGTAGAGGGCCTCCTCCGGGTCCATCTCGGAGCGGAGCTGCCGGATCTGGGAAAGCGTGAGAACACCCGAGGAATCGGAGTAGACGCTGCGGCCGTCGGAGGTCTCGTAGCGATGCATCCCGGTCTCGTCCGCCGAAGTCAAGGCCTCTTCCCTCTCCGACTGTGCTCTGGCAACAGGGTTGAGAGTGAAGTCTCGGTCGTGCTGGCCGACATGCTCCCAGCCGCCCACCGGTTGAACCAGAACGAACAGATAGCACACACTCAGCACTGCAAGGGACCAGCGCCAGAAGCGGGAGAACAGCTGTGCCTTACGGGCCGCCAGGAGGCAGCACGCGGCTATGAGAGCCAGAACTGCCGCCATGCCCCAAGGATTGGTAAGGAGCTGCGCCGACCAGAGATACCGAACAAGGTCCACGGGCGTCTTCCAGATTGAGAAAGGGGTGATGCCGGCCCCCACCAGGGACCGGCACCCGGGGTTCTTTTCCGTGCGCTGCCGGAGAAACGGAGGGCATCTCTGTTCTTCCTTGTCACAGAGATCCGCGGCAGCTTACCACTACCTGCAGCTGATGTATTTGGTGACGAACTCGCCCTGGTTCTGGACGTTCATCCGGCCCTGCACGTTACCGCTTCCGGAGGTGCTGAAGGTGTGTGAGATCCTCTGACACCTCGGCCGTCCGCACAGGCGTCTTTCGCAAGTCCAGCTATTCCCAGAGTGAAGCGGACTGCGTCGAAGTCACTGACCTGCACAGCAGCACCGCCATCCGCGACACCAAGCACCGCGAGCTGGGGGCGCTCTTTTTCGGTGCTGACGAGTGGCAGGCCTTCGTCAACAGTGCCAAGGACACCTGAGCCACTTCCCTCTCCAAGTCACCCGAAAATGACCTTGTACTTATGGCCGCCTTCGGCCACCGAGCCTGATCATAAGTACAAGATCATCGCCCCTTGTCCTTGCCTGCCGCTTTCCAGCAGGCAAGGCCGGAAAACTACAGGCCCGGCAAGGTCATGCCGAGGCCCGCAGCTCGGGTAGTACTGACCTTTGATCATGTGGTTGACGGGAATGGGGAGGGGTCCAAACCGACCGATTGGATGAACCCACGCAACAGCCCGGAACGCCTTTGGACCGAGCACAGATGTGCACACATCACCTTCTCCGACTCCTCCACACTCCCGAAAGCTCGGTTGGGCGGAACCGCTTTCAGGTGCGATCACAGCGTCTCCACCGGTTTCAACTGGGGTGCGTAGCGGGGCGGGAACACCACGCTCACCCAAGGACGGTCCGCCAGCTCCTGGCGTATCCGTGCGGCGGTGGGCCAGGAGTGGTTGTCCCACACCAGCACCACCGGGGCCGTCAGCTGCTCGCCGGCCCGGTCCAGCAGAAGCGGGCGGTTCGTGCTGGGTGATCGGTGTGCGCTGGGCGGTGCAGATCAGACGCACCCGCCCGTCGGCGGGGTCGACGTACAGCGACCCGTCGGCGTCCACCCCAGGAGTGCGCTTGCGGGACAGGGCGATCAGCGGGGCCCGCCCCCGCATCCAGTGCGCTAGGTGCTCACCGGATGCCGGGACGGGCCCCGATCCTCCGAACTCCTGGTGGTCTTTCCGCCCTGGCTGCTGGAGTGTCGGCTGGCGTCGGCGCGTCAGGTGCTGAGCCGCTCCAGCGCCGCCCTCAGTCGCGCCAGCGTGCGCTCACGTCCCAGCAGTTCCAGCGACTCGAACAGCGGGAGCCCGACCGTGCGGCCGGTCACCGCCACCCGCACCGGCGCCTGAGCCTTGCCGAGCTTGAGCCCTTGGGCGGCCCCGGCCTGCTCAAGGGCACCCTTGAGAGATTCGGCGTCCCAGATCAAGGCCTCGTCGGAGAAGGAGGCGATCGCGGCGGTGAGCATCTCCGCGCCGACACCGGGTTTCATCGCCTTGGCCCAGCTCTTGTCGTCGAAGACGGGCGTGTCCAGGAACAGGAAGTCGACGTTGGGCACGATCTCGCTGAGCACGGAGATGCGGCTCTGTGCAAGCGGGGCGATCTGCGCGAAGACCTGCCGGTTGTAGTCCTCCGCTTTCCAGGGCACCTCTTCGCCCTCCAGGTAGGGAGCGCAGCGCTCGACGAACTCCTCCGCCTCCAGGGCGCGGATGTAGTCGCCGTTGAAGGCGCGCAGTTTCTTCTCGTCGAAGAACGCGGGCGAGGAGTTGACGTCGGCGAGGTCGAAGAGCGGAATCATCTCCTCGATCGGCATGATCTCGCGGTCCTGGCCCGGCGCCCAGCCCAGCAGCATCAGGTAGTTGACCATGGTCTCGGGCAGGTAGCCCTCGTCCCGGTAGGACTCCATGGCGACCTTGTCGCGCCGCTTGGACAGCTTCTGGCGTTTTTCATTGACCAGCACCGGCGCGTGGGCCCACACCGGCGGCCTGTGTCCCAGGGCCTCCCACAGCAGCTGCTGCTTGGGGGTGTTGGACAGGTGCTCCTCGCCCCGGATGACGTGGGTGATGCCCATCTCGGCGTCGTCGACCACGTTGGCCAGCACGAACAGGGCGGTGCCGTCGCCGCGGGCGATGACGAAGTCCTCCAGGGCCTCGTGCGGAAACTCCACCTGCCCCCGGATCTTGTCCTCGACCACAGTGGGTCCGCCCTCGGGGATGCGGAAGCGCAGCGCCCGGCCGGGGCCGGCCTCCAGGCCGCGGTCGCGGCAGAACCCGTCGTAGCCCAGGTTGGGGTTGTCGCGCCGGGCCTGGACCTGCTCGCGGGTGCAGTCGCAGTAGTAGGCCAACCCCTCCTTGCGCAGACGCTGAGCGGCCTCGGTGTGCTTGCCGGCGTACTCGGTCTGGAAGTAGGGGCCCTCGTACTGGGTGGAGTCCACGCCCAGCCACGCCATCGCATCCAGAATGCCCTCGGTCCACTCCGGGCGGGAGCGGGCGGCGTCGGTGTCCTCGATCCGCAGCACCATGGTGCCGCCGGTTTGTCGCGCGACCACCCAGTTCAGCAGCAGGGACCGGGCATTGCCCACGTGGAACATGCCAGTCGGGGACGGAGCGAACCTGGTGCGAATCGAGGTGTCATTCACCCTGCAAAGCCTAACGTTCCCTGCCACATTCATTGCCATGGACAGTTCTGAAGGCACAGGACAGGTTTTCGAGCAGCACAGCCAAGGAGACTGATATGCGAGGTTTGCCCGTAATAAAGCCTCTATATCCGTTTTGTGAAGTTGAGCATGTGCATAACGCGCACCAGAAAGGCCTCCGACGCAAGAGGTGACCATAACCACTGGTACTTAGCGCCGGGACAGAACAAGTGTCTGCTGAGCTGGTGGCCGGGCCGAGGAATTCTCGGCCCGGCTACCGGTTTCAGGAGGCGGATGGATCAGAGGAAGAAGAGCAGGTGAGCTGCCAGAACCCCCACGCCCAGGGCCAGGACGTGGATGGCCACCATCAGGACCGGGCCCGGGCGGGGAGCGGGCTTGCGGTGGCTGCGTGGGCGGTCGGGGTGGCGGCGCGGCAGCGGCGGCCGAGGGCGGACCGGGCGCTTGGGGGTCCGTGCGGGTGGCGGGCCGTCGTCGGGGGCCGAGCGAGGCCGCGGTACCGGGGCCGTGTCGGGGCGGTCGGGGCGGGCCGGCTGGTTCTCGGCGGCCAGGCGCTCGGCCTGGATGTGCATCCACAACGGGAGTTCGCCCTGCTTCAGGCGGCGCTGGACGCGGGGGTTGCCTTGCATCTGGGCCAGGAGCCGCTGCTCACGCGAAAGCGGTACGGCGGGGCGGGAGAAACGGCGGCCGTGGGGTGCGGCCAGGACGGCGCGCACCCCCTCGGTGGCCGGACCGGTGTCGGTCACCGGACCTCCTCTTGGGATCCGGCGGGCGCGGGGGTGCCGGTGAGGGCGAAGTCGGCCCACACGGCGGTGCCCTGGCCGGCACAGAAGGGGAAATCGGCTGCCGACTCGCTGCCCCAGGCCAGGGCCAGGCTCTCGATGAGCAGCAGCCCGCGCCCCGACTCGGCCAACGCCCACTCGACACAGGTGCGCTCGACGGGGATGCGCGGGAGGGCGGGGGCGTCCGTGCGGGTTCCGCCGTCGACCAGGCACAGGCGCACCGTGTCAGCGGTGGGCTGGAACAAGGTACGCATGACGCGCCCGCCGGGCTCGCCGGAGCGCGAATGGGCGCAGGCGTTGGCGAACATCTCGCCGACGCACAGCACGGCGTCGTCGCTCACCTGAGGGCACAGCCCTTCGAGCCGGGACAGGTCCGCGACCAGGTCACCGCGAACCCAGGAGGCCTGGGCGAGGTCACCCGAGTAGAAGCGAGAGGGCCACCGCCGCCCCGCGAAGGGCGGGGTGGGGATGTGGAACGGCGCGCGCGAACGCGGCACAATGGTCATGCTGGCGACTCCTTCTGGTTCACATGTGTGGTGGTTGTCGGCGTGGCCCTGGTGGGTGGTGCAAGCACTCACCAGGGCTTTTCTTGTGCACGGGCCCGCAGGTATCCCAGCCGTGAGATTCCGCGTCCGATCACAGACCCGGTTAGGCGGGCAACAGCTCAGCCGTCTCAGAGCCGCCCGTCAGCGAATAGCGCACCGAAGAGGTTCTGGCGGCGTGACGGCTGGAGATTGCTCTCCCGGATTCGACTTGACGTTCCGTGCTCACCCGCTCGTGCTCCAGCCTCAGACCACGACCACCAGCCATGACCCCTCCAGACGCATGCACAGCGAGACCTTGACGAATCGACCCCGCCGAAGGTCGACTTCTGGTTTCATTGAAACCGAGCGGACTCGTAAATACAAGTCTCATCTACAAGTCGTCCAGGTTGTCCGCAGGTGCGAAGAACAGGCAGGATTCAGGGATGGACCGCAACCCGACACTTGCGCAGTGGCAGCTTGCGCAGGAGCTCAGACGGCTCCGTGGCGATCGCAAGTTCAGTGAGGTGGTCAAGGCAGCACGTACTACCGGAGGAAGCCTCGCCAGGTGGGAGACTCCTGGAGACAGGGGCTCGGTCCCTGGGCCTGCGGCTGTGGAACGCCTCCTCCAGATCTATGGCGCGGAGGACCAACTTGAACGCATCCTGGCCCTGCGCAAGGAAGCTCGCCAGCCTGACCGATGGCAACCGTACGATCTGGAACGTAGCTACCGCACTTACGCGAACATCGAATCGCAGGCAACCTCGATCGAGTCGTACCAGTCCCAGCTCATCCCAGGCATCACACAAACCGAGGCCTATGCCCGAGCTGCCATCGAGGCGACTCTGCACCCCACAAGCGATGTGAACCGCGAGATCGAAGTGCGTCTTGAGCGCCAACGGGTGCTGTCCTCCAAAAGCCCTCCCGAGTTCTGGCTCATCGTCACCGAAGGGGCGCTATCGCAGCAGGTGGGCGGGGCAGAGGTGATGGCTGAGCAGGTAGAGCATCTCATTGACCTCTCCCAGGAGCCCAACGTCACCTTGCAGGTCCTGCCCTTCACTGCAGGTGCCCACGTGGCTATACGCATCCCCGCGTTCGTCATCATGAGGATTGCGCAGCACGGCATCACAACCGTCTACACCGAGGGACAGACTGCGAGCATGTTCCTCACAGACCAAGAGGATTTGGACGAGTATGGGACGATCTTTAATCGGCTCCGCGCAGCTTCCCTCGACGAGGGAAATCCAAGCCGAGAAGCCCTCAAGCGCATCGCACGGTATCACAGGCAACGAAAGGACTGAAATGCATTCCACCATTCCCATGGGAACGTGGTTCAAGAGCAGTTACAGCGGATCCCAGGGAGACTGTGTCGAGGTAGCTTGCCTGAACACCAGCACAGCGATGCGGGATACCAAGCACCGCGAGCTGGGCGCGCTCTACTTCGGTGCCGACGAGTGGCAGGTCTTCCTCAACAGCACGAAGGGCGATCTGGCGTAGACACCGATCCTTCTCTGTAGGCTGCTTGCATCAAGCTATGCAGCGCTGAATAGCTGGAGGGCGCCAATGAAGGAACACCAGGCAACAGAAGAAGCACTGGTTTCCAGCTTCTCTTGGCGCACCTCCAGCTACAGCACTGAACAGGGTGAGTGCGTGGAGGTCTCCGAGGGTTTCTTTACCGGAGTACGTGACACCAAGAACCGGGAGCTTGGGGCGCTCTTCTTCAGCGCTAGCGAGTGGCAAGCATTCCTAGGATCCGCGAGGAAGGACTAACGATGTTCTCCATTGCACTCATGAGAAGTTGGCACAAATCCAGCTACAGCGGAACCTCGTCTGACTGCGTTGAGGTGGCTGTTCTGGAAGGTGAGGCCGCAGTGCGCGACACTAAGCACCGTGACCTGGGCATGCTGACCTTCCCCTCCACCGAGTGGCAGGTCTCCCTCTGCGGCGCCCGTAACGACCTCCGTTGAAGCACCCTCCTGGTGATTTTGCTGCTGACGTCACTCTCGATCGTTGAAGGGACAGGGACAGCAAGGTCACCGCCAGTGGAACTCCGTTGACCTTGCTCTTGTGGGCAATCTCGGCTGCGAAAGCATCTACAGGAGCAAGATCACGCGGGCCGCTGTCCTGTTCCTGGAGTAGATCCGCTGCCTTGTACCTCTGTGGCTGGTCGAAGTGCGTGAGGATGGTTTCCATGGCCACTACTCCCCTGCACAGTGTC
This sequence comes from Nocardiopsis algeriensis, assembly GCF_014203695.1. Taxonomy (GTDB): domain Bacteria; phylum Actinomycetota; class Actinomycetes; order Streptosporangiales; family Streptosporangiaceae; genus Nocardiopsis; species Nocardiopsis algeriensis. The sequence continues at coordinate 104,463 of NZ_JACHJO010000004.1, forward strand.
GCCGTCACCCGGATCGTTGTCCGTTCAAGCGATGGACGGATCCTCGTCATCCAGCGAGCCGACGACGGGCGATGGGTACCACCAGGCGGTGTGCTCGAACTCGATGAGAGTCCCCAGGAGTGCGCGGTGCGTGAGGTCCTGGAGGAAACCGGGGTGCGGGTCGAGCCCATGCGCCTGACCGGTGTCTACAAGAACATGCGACGCGGCATCGTCACCCTGGCGTTCCTGTGCAGGCCCGTGGGTGGCTCTCCTCGCCCGAGCGAGGAGAGCACCGAGGTCGTCTGGCTAACGCAGGAGGAAGCCGAGGCCCGTATCCATGAGGCGCAGGTGATCCGTATCAGTGATGCGTTGTCTGATGGCGGCTCCTCGTACGCGTCCATGACGGTAGGCGGCTTCTTCCCTGAGCTTCAGACCACCTATGCCTGCTGCAAACTCCAGCAGGTGGGCCAAGTGCTGAACTCAGGCGGAAACGTGACGAGGGCCGTGGCCAGGCGGCGGGGTCAGCTCCGAAACGAAGTTCTCACCATCGACCAGAGGTGTGTCCTGGGAGACGCCAGCCTGGGCCATCCGGTCGTAGATCTCCAGGATGCGTTCCTTGGTGCGGTAGGTGCCGTACTTCTCCACGTCCTTCCGCTTCACAATCGGGAAGGTCTCTATGATGTAGTCCACGTCATCACGGCTGATCCCGTAGAGGTGGAAGAAGAGTGCGTCCAACTCTGCCCGCATGGCAGTACGACGCTCCTCATTCCACCGAAACGGGGCACCTTCATCACCCAAGTCTCGCGCGAATGGCTCCATGTCAAAAGCAGTGTAGGTGAGCTCAAGAACCCGAGAATTAATCCAGCTTTCCATTTCAAACCACCCTCGGGCGCCATTTTTTCCACTCGCCCCCCAAGACACCCTTGGCAATTGGTATGTAATAAAGTCCGAAAGGTGAGCACCCCCAAGCCTATTCCGACACACATAGTCAAATGGCATGGAATTAAAGTTAGCGAGCAGCACGCTAGCTTTGCCTTCATGGCCACAGGCAACTCGCACAGTATAGTCCGTGGCAGTTCGAGGGATAATTGACGAGATCATGGTTCGCTCATCAGTGGATCGCGCAATATCTCGAAAAACTAGAAGCCAGTTGCGACCCCAGCTCCGAAGATCATCATCAAGCTGCCTGGGGTTTTTTAGAGCATATCTCCCCACTGGAAAGACATCCGGACTTTCCTTCTCATCAATCTTGACAACATCTCCACCATCAACCACATAGGTGGCAAAGCGGTGATCGTAAGCATGAAGCATTTTCGCTTCATACATTGTTACATCGCGAACCGAACCAGAATCTTGCTTGCACAGTTCTACAGCTTGCTTCTTGCCCATGTCATAAATGCGGCGAACCCTAAACCCTGACCCCACCTTACTTTCCGACTCAATCCGCAACACTGCACCCTTCGAATACATTCCCAGAACAATATCCACATCTCGGCGCGACCGGAAAGTTGGACATGCTCCTGTATTGGGGCTGAGGAGCTTGATCTCCTCAGGGGTCATGGTGAAGGCCTTGTCAGCGTCGTCGAGTTCGGCCGGATCGTGCAGGAAGAAAGCGAAGGATGCCTCGGGTTCGCGCATGTCGCGTCCTGCGAGGGACAGGATGCAGAACTTGAATGAGCGGTGCACTCCTTCGAACAAGGGCGCCGCGTTCTCGAAGTCGTAGAGGGCCGCAATCGATCCCTTCTCCACCAGGTCCTTGAAGAAGTGCTGTGTGGTGGCGTCGGTAGCAATTCCCGTAGGCACGATGATGCCCGTACGGCCGTGCGGACCGGTCAGCATCCGGTCGGCCTCGGAGAACACCGCGTAGGTGTTGATGTCCCCTCGGCCGGTCAGCAGGTAGCGGCCACTCATGCGCAGGAAGTGGCTCTCCCCTTCCGCCCGGCGCTTGGCCTCCTCGAATTCCTGGTAGAGGACCGAGCGGCTCGCGTCGGCCTTCAGGTCAGCGATCATGCGCTTGCGCTCGGCCGCGTTGCGCGCTTCGGCGATGGCCCTGTCGCGCTGGGCGAAGAATTCCTGTTCCTGGAGCTTGATCCGCTCCCACGGCGGGTTGCCCATCATGCAGTCGAAACCGCCGGCCCACCCTGTGGCCTCGTCCGCTCCCCGGCCGTCCTCCGGGACGCCGAACACGTCGGGGAACTCCAGGTGCCAGTGGAAGAACCGGTACTGCTCGCGCAGCCGTTCGATCTCTTCGATCGTGGTGAACGGCGCGCCGTTGCCCTTGGCGTTGGCGAGCTTGTACAGAACCTCCTGGGTCACCGCCTGCGGGGCGTCCTGGGTCTTGCGCCACACGAATGCCGCGCACCACGCGTCGGCAACTCGCCTGTTGCGCACGTACTCGTCGGAGGCGGTCCAGCCCTGGTAGGCCTTTTCCTGATCGCGCACCTGGTCGAGGGAGTCGCCCACGACCGAGGTGATCTCGCGCAGGCCTTCGGCAAGAGCCGTGTTGGCGACGCCGGCCGCGTCGCTCTTGATGTCGAACAGGCCGAGCTGGCCGCCGCGCTCGGCGCTGTTGGTCTTGGCGAGGAAGCGCGCGTACTTCTTGTCATCACCCTCGATGGGCTTGAACGCCTCGTCGGGGATGCCGCCCTTGATGAGCGACGGCGTGGCACCGATCAACGCGTTGCCGTGCTTGACATGCGCATCCAGGAAGTTCAGCGGTTTGCCCGGCTCCAGGGCCTCCAGCCACAGCGACACCTTGGCCAGCTCCACCGCCATCGGGTTGAGGTCCACGCCGTAGATGCACCGGGCGACCACATCGTGCATGGCGCTGCGCACCGCGCCCACGGTCGGCTCGGGGTTGCCCTCACGCACGGCGGCGACCTGCTTGGCGATACGTCGCGCCGCAGCCACCAGGAAGTGTCCCGACCCGCAGGCCGGGTCGCACACGGTCAACTCCAGCAGCTCGCCGACCACGGCCTCAGTACTGTCGGGCTGGCCGGCCTTGGTGGCCTTCTCGTGTCCGCGCTTGACCGCGTCGTCGATCACCGGGTCCAGTGCCGAGTCGAGCAGGGTCTCGATGAGCGAGGACGGCGTGTAGTACGACCCCGTCGTCTTGCGGTCGTTGCCGCCGATGACCTTCAGTTCGAAGGACAGGTCCGAGGCGTTGTACTTGGGTACCAGCTCCAGCAGCGACTCGTAGATGGAGCCCAGTTCCTCGGCGTCCAGGTCGCGGTAGTTCACCGTGCGCCAGCGGCGTGCCTCGGCGTCACGGACCTGGGACAGGTGGCGCACCGCGCCGAGCAGGTGCTCGTTGGCCAACTTCAGGCCGCGCAGCGGCGCATCCGCCTCCGTGTCGGTGAACAGGCCGCCGAGCGCGGGGATGCCCAGCTCGGGGCGGCCGTCCGGGTGCTTCTCGGTGCCCCCCAGCGCGGCGAGCAGGAGCTTCAGCGCCTCGTACTGGTCGTTGTGTGCGGTGCCCCGGCGCCTGCGGGCGTGCCGGCGCAGGCGTGCGGTGGAGAAGTAGGCGGCGTACCGCTCCTTGGCCTGCTCGCTCGTGCCGGGAGGGTGCAGGGCGCCGCGGTCCTCGGCGACGAACACGAACAGCATCCGGTACACCAGCCGCAGCAGTGCCGCGTGGAAAGCCTTGAGGTCCAGGTCCTTGCGCAGGTCGGGGTTGGCGCGCAGGAATCCGGTGCCGAGTACGGTGATGGCCTCGCGGACGTTCTCGCTGAGGTGCTTCAGAGCACGCGAGCCCGACTCGACGGCGTCGGCACGCCACTTCTCCAGCCAGCAGGACGAGGGCGCCTTGCCCTCCTCCACCTCGAACCGGGAGGCGTGCAGCAGCCGGTACAGCAGCACGAACTCGTTGAACAGCTCGCCGTCGAAGATCGCTTCGAGGTCGAACTCGACGTAGGCGGCGGTGGCCAGGGCGCTGGAGTCGCGCAGCAACCGCACCTGGCGGCCGTTGGTGAGCACCGCCCACAGGTGGGCCGAGGAGCTGTTGAGCAGCTCCTGCACGTGGGACTGCGGCGGTACGGTTCCCACACCGCCGGACCGCTTGTCCAGCTCGTGGTGCCAGGCCACCACATGGACCGGCACGTGCTGCCACAGGTGGGAGACAGTGAAGCTCTTGGCCCCGTCGTCGCTCTTGAGCCCCTCACCCGGGACGGCGGGCAGCCGGCCGAAGCCGAGTTCATTGAACAGCGGCTCCAGCCACTGGGAGAGGGCGGCGTTGACCGAGTCGACGGCCGGGGTGCCGTCGGTGGCGGTCGGCAGCTTCGTGCGCAGTTCGCGCCAGACGCCCTTGAGGTAGTCCCAGTGGCGTTCGGCCTCGTCGCTCACCGAGCGGACGCCGAAGACGTTGTAGTCGGCGGGCTTGGAGCCGGGCACGTCCTTGCCCTCGGAGATGCGGACGAGCATGTCCGTGGGCAGCAGTCCACCGACGGTGTGGACCGCGCTGAACACCTGGTTGCGTGCGATGGCGGACATCAGGCAGCACCTCCGGCGGGGGCGGCGGGGTTGGCGACGGGCAGGTAGACGTAGACGCCGAGGATGTCGGCGGGTTTCTGGGCCTGGACCTTCAGGCCGCGGCGGATCTCGTCGGCGGCCGAGCGCACGCGGCGGTGGGAGTCGGCGAGCTCGGCGGCCAGCTCGTCGCCGTAGGCGTCGAGGTGGTCGGCGGTGGCGGGCAGCACGTCCAGGACGCGGCGCACGGTGTTCTCACCCATGGTGGGGGCGGTGTTCTCGGTGGCCTGCACCTCCAGCAGCGCGGCGGCCTCGCCCGGGTCGAGCCAGGTGGCGCGGTCGGGGGCGCCGGTGAAGGCGAGCAGGCGGGCGTCCTCGGCGACCAGCTGCCGGGTTCCGTGCCGGGAGGGCAGGGTGAGGTGGAACCGGTAGCGCACCAGCAGCAGGGTGGTGCGGGTGGACACCTGGTCGGTGCGGATCACGCCGCAGCGGCGGGCGGGGCGGTGCTCGTCATCGCCGGTGGCGTCCAGGGCGGTGTCGAGCACGTAGGAGGCCACGGCGCCCACGACCGGGTCGGTGCGCACCAGCGCGGCCTCGCCGCGGGGCACGGCCGCGGTGTCGCGGAAGGGCAGGGGCCGGTTCTTCTCGACCGTGTCGGCGCCCACCAGGGGCAGGAGGGCGTCGCGCAGGCCCACGGGGGTGGTGGTCACGTCGGCGCGGAATCCGGCCTCGCCGTCGGGCAGGTCGGTGACCAGGGCGCCCAGGCCGCGCAGGGACTCCTCGGTGAAGGCGCACACCTCGTCGGCACCGCCCAGGACCTCGCGCAGGGCGGCGACCTCGCGGGCCACCTCCTCGGGGTGGATGGAGCGCTGGGCGTAGCGGGTGCGGGAGGTCTTCTCGCGTTCGGCGGCCGAGCGCCACTCCTCCTCCACCTTCTGAGAGCGCGTGTTGAGCTCTTCGGTGCCGAAGAGGGCCTCCTGCTCGCCCTGGCGGCTACGCATCAGCAGCCATTCGACGAGGGCGTCGGTGACCCCGGCTGAGGACTCGTCGGGCACCGACACCGAGATGCCCAGGTCCTTGCGGATCTGGCGGTGCTTCTTGATGAGGACTTCGAGGACCTTGCCGTCGATGCCGTTGTCCTCGCCGTAGAGGGTGACGACGCGGACCTGGTCGCGCTGCTGGCCGTAGCGGTCGACGCGGCCCTCGCGCTGGTCGTGGCGGGTGGGGTTCCAGGCCAGGTCGTAGTGGACGACGGCGTCGAAGTAGTGCTGGAGGTTGACGCCCTCGGACAGGCAGTCGGTGGCCACCAGTACGCGGCGTGTCCGCGACCCCTCGGTGTCGCCGGCGGCGCGGGCGGCCTCGGCGGCCTCCTCGGCGAGTTCCTCGATGCGCTCCACGCGCTGCTGGGGGGAGATCTTGCCGGTGACGGCCTTGACGGTGGTCTTCCAGCCGTTCTTGCCCCCCTTGTCGATGGGGCTCTTGCCCTTGGGTGCGGTCTCGCCGCTGAGGTAGGCGGCGACGTACTCGGCGGTGTCGATGTAGCGGCAGAAGACGATGGGGTTGTAGCCGTCGGCGAGGAGTTCCTTGAGCTGGTCGAGCAGGGCCTGGAGCTTGTGGTCCTTCTCGGGGCCCTCCAGGGCCTCGGCGCGGCGGGCCAGGGCCAAGAGGGGGTTGGTCTCGGCTTCGGCGGTCTCGGCGCCGGGTGCGGTGTCCAGGCCCTCCAGGGCGTCTGCGTCGGCTGCGTCGCGCGTGAGCGGGGCGCCGAGGGCGTCGGCCTCCTCGGCGCTCTGGGCGGCGGCCGCGGCCGAGCGGGTGGTGAGGGTCTTGGCAGCGGCGCGCGGGGAGGAGACCAGGGAGCGCAGGAGGGCGATGGCCGACCACCAGGCGACGCGGGCCTCGCGCCTGCCCTGGGCGCCGGCGTGTTCGACGCGTTCGCCGGCGTAGGCGAGGGCGTCGTCGAGCAGGCTCTTGTACTCGGGCGAGAGGCGGTAGGTCTCGTCGCGGAACAGGCGGTCGGAGGGGAAGGCGGTGGTCTCGGCGAGGGAGTCGTCGACCAGGCCGTCCTGCTCGCGGGTCAGGTACTGGCGCACGTCGGCGCGCTTGCGCTGGACGAAGTGGCGGGCCAGCAGGCGGCGGCCCTCGTCGGTGTCCAGTCTCAGCTGGGGGTCGGCCAGGCGGGGGTCGAGCAGCCCGATGAGGTTGCGGAAGGCCGATTCCTTGCCGCTGTGCGGGGTGGCGGTGACCAGGAGCAGGTGGCGTTCGGGGTCGGCGGAGACCTTCTGCAGGAGTTCGTAGCGCAGCTGGTTCTGGTTGCGCCGGCTGCCGGTGAGGTCGTCGGCGGACACGCAGGTGTGGGCCTCGTCGACGATCACCAGGTCGGGGCAGTGGCGCACGAAGTCGTCGCGGTGGCGGGTGGACTTGATGAAGTCGGTGGAGACGATGACGTGCTTGTACCTGTCGAACAGGGACTGGCCCAGGTCCAGGCCGCGCTCCAGGCGGGTGACGGTGGAGGAGAGCACGAGTTCGGCGTCGATGCCGAACTTGGTGCGCAGCTCCTCCTGCCACTGTTCGGCCAGGGCCGGGGAGCACAGGACGGCCAGGCCGCTCGCCTCGCCCTGGGCGAGCAGCTCGGAGGCGATCAGTCCTGCCTCGACGGTCTTGCCGATACCGACGTCGTCGCCGATGAGCAGGCGCACGGTCTGCTGGCGCAGCGCCATGAGCAGGGGCACGAGCTGGTAGGCGCGGGGCTGGACGGCGATCCCGGCCAGGGAGCGGAAAGGCCCGGCGCCGGAGCGGAAGCCGATGCGCAGGGCGCTGCGCAGCAGTCCGGCGGCGCGGGCGTTGCCCAGGTCGGAGGGGGTGGGCGGGGCGAAACGGGCCTGCTCGACCCTCTCGAAGGCGGGGAAGAGAGCGGCCACGTCGTCGTCGCTGCCGCCCAGCGGACGCAGGACCAGCATGTCGTCGGCGCTCTCGGGGAGCACCACCCATTCGCGTCCCCTGGCCGAGACCAGGGATCCGGGGGCGTACGCGGTGGTCATGGAACCTCGATCATCTGGATGTGTGACGGGGGTGTGTCGGTACCGGTCAGCGCTGTGCGCCCTGGCCGAAGTAGTCCTCGTTGCGTGCGGTGACCTGCCCCCAGTCCGCGTCGTGGGCGAAGCGCACCACGTCCCAGCCGGCGTCGTAGAGGCGGTCCTCGGCCTCGGCGTCGCGCTGGGCCACGCGTGCGTCCTCGTGCACGGGGCCGTCGACGAACACGGCGACCTGGGAATGGGGCAGGCGGTAGACGAAGTCGGGGCGGGCCTGGGCCTCGGGGACGAACACCTGGACGTCGTCAGGCAGGCGGTGGCCGCGCTCCTTGAGCCAGGCGAGCACGTCCCGCTCCAGCTGGGTCTCGCAGCGGAACTGCAGCGTGTCCATCTGCTCGGTGCGCGAGACGCCCTCGCCGGTGGGCAGGGTCTGGGCTTCGGCCAGGCGCAGCAGCAGGTCGCGCACCAGGCGGCGGTCGATCTGCTGGTGGTGGGCCTGGTTGTGGTAGGTGAGCAGGCAGTCGTAGCAACCGCGGGCGCAGGGGCGGCCGGTGTCGGTGCCGTCCTCGGGGTCGATGTGGCAAATCTGCAGGGCGGTGCGCGCGGCCCTGGCGAGCGCGTCGCGTTCGACCTGCAGGCGGCGCAGTACGCCGGCGCCGCCCTCGGCGGCCTCGGTGAACAGCATCCGGTCGCGGTCGCCGGCCTCGGGGGGCAGCAGCTCGCTGGTGAGCTCGGCGTCCTCCAGCTCGAAGGCGGCCTCGATGCCGCGCTCCAGCGCGTACATGAGGGTGAGGGCCTGGTCCTGGGGCAGGGCGCGGTCGAGGTGGACGACGAGGATGTTGCGGCGGTCCTCGACGTAGGGAATGACGCGCTTCTTGTGGACGCGCTCCTCGCCGCTGTCGGGTCCGTCCTCGATCAGGGGTGTCTCGGAGGTGTCGCCGACGGCCTTCTTGGCGGTGGCCTCGTTGAGCCACTTGCCGGTGGTGGGGTCGAGCCAGAAGCCGTCGGGCTCGTTGTCCTTGGCGCGCAGGCGGCCCAGGTTGGTGATGCGTACCGTGGCCGAGTCGCCGTAGTGGAGGGTGGCCAGGGGGCCAGAGGCGTCGGAGACCTTGGCGTCCTGGCGGCCGGAGCGGCCGCCTCCGTGCTGCTGGAAGCGGTAGGAGGTCACCAGGCGGAAGCCCGCGCGGCGGCGCTCCTCCTCGTCGGAGGAGATCTTCTCGCGGCGGGTGGTGTAGACGGTGTGCAGCTGCAGCAGGTTCGGGGTGCCCCCGCTCAGCGGGTGGTCGCACAGTTCGCAGCGGTCGAGGTTGTCCTTGGTCTCGTGGTGGTAGCCGCAGTTGTCGCAGCGGCAGGCGCTCGTGGTGGTCAGGTCGCCGCTGGAGTCGGGCGGGAGCTGGACTCGGGTGACCTGGTAGCGGGCGCCCTCGTGGTAGATGAGCGCGCCGGGGCCGAACTCGCGGATGGCCACGAAGCGGGGCCGCTGGAGGAAGTCGCCGTCGTCGACCCTGCTGCGGCGGGTGGGGATGTAGGCGGCCAGCGGCAGGCGCGGGAACGAGTAGCCGGGCAGGAAGCCCTCGCTGGCCAGATAGCGGTAGGGGTTGAAGTCGCTCAGCAGCGACTTGCTGTCCTGGCTCTCGTTCTTGAGCAGGGTGATTTGGGTCTCGGCCTCGCCCCGGCGGCGGGCGGCGGTGCGCCGGTCGCGTTCGGTGAGGCTGTGGTCCAGGACCCGGCGGTTCTGCTCGTACTGGTCGAGCAGGGCGGCGCGCAGCAGGCCGCGCCAGCGGTCGAAGGCGCGGTCGAAGTTGTGCGGGGCGTTGCGCACGACGCGTTCCAGCCAGCTGTCGTCCCACCAGGCCATGTCGCGCAGCAGCGGCAGCACGTCGGCGAACACCTCGCCGGCGGCGGCGAGGGCCCGGCGCTGGGCGGCCGGGGCGTCGACGGCCTGTTGGACGGTGTCGGCCAGCGGCAGGGCCGGGTCGGGGGCGCGCTGGTCCTCGGCGGGTTCGACGTGGACCACGTCGGGGATGGCGCGGCCGAGTTTGAGGCCGGTCTCGGCCAGCCAGATGGCCTGTACGTGGGCGGTGGCCAGGTCCTCGTTGGCAAGTTCCAGTCGGGGTGCCTGGACCACACCGGAGACCATCTTGTCGGAGTGGCGGAAGTAGTACTGGTCGTGGCTGTTGCCGGTGGCGCAGTAGGTGGTGATGAGGGCCGGCTGGCCGCTGCGTCCGCCGCGGCCGCTGCGCTGGGCGTAGTTGGCGGGGGTGGGCGGGACGTTGCGCATCAGGACGGCGTTGAGCTCCTTGATGTCCACGCCCAGCTCCATGGTGGGTGAGCAGTACAGGAGTTTGAGTTCGGCGTCGCTGAAGAGGTTCTCGCGTTCCTCGCGCACCTGCGGCGGCACCTGGGCGGTGTGCTCGCGGGCGACCAGGCCGGTGAGGGAGCGGGCGGCGCCGAGGTACAGGTCGCGGAAGAAGGTGTTGACGCGCGGGCCCTCGCCACTGGCATAGGTGCGGGTGAGCGGGTCCTGGGCGCCGAAGACGCCGTCGCCGGCCTTCCAGACCAGGCAGCCGGAGTCGATCTGGTAGCCGGTGACGGCCTGGTCGTCGGTGCGGTGGAACCGGTGGCCGAACGTGCGGGGCGCGTCCTTGGTGCGGGTGAGCAGGCCCGCGTCGGCCAGGACCTCCAGCAGCTGGCCGACGACGGTCTGCAGCTCGTCGGTGGTGAGCGTGCCGAAGTGGACGCGTTTGAGGTAGCGGGCGTACTTGCCGCGCCCCGACAGGAACAGGCCGTTGGGGTCGAGGTTGCGCCTGGACGCCATGGGGTAAGCGACGGCGGCCTTGGGCCGGTCACCGCGGGCCAGGGCCCAGGTCTCCGACAGCCGTGTCTCGCTGGCGCTCTGCAAGGACTCGAAGGTCTCGTCGCGGAAGTAGGGGGTGTCGATGGCCAGGGCGCGGCGCATCTCGTCGAGGAGGGCCCGCAGGATCTCCTTGCGCGTGTGCGGCGCGGCCTGGGCCAGGCAGGAGTGGGCCTTGTCCCAGCGGGTCTGCTCCTCGGCGGTCCAGTCGAGGTCGGCGTAGTCGATGCGCAGCAGCCCGGTCTGCTCCAGGTTGGGCATGGTGACGCGCCAGCCGCGCTCCAGGTCCACGAAGAGGCGGAAGGCGATGACGTCGCGCAAGGTGCTGGCCGCCTGCTGGGCCAGCCGGGGGGCCAAGCCTGCGGACTTGGCGTAGTCGGCCGGTTCGAGGGCCAGCGCCTCGGCGACACGGGTGGCCAGGTGCTCGGAGGACAGGCCGTCCTCGCCGGCTTCGTGCAGGGCCCGGTACAGGCCGCCGCGCAGTTCGGTGACCTGCACGAAGTCGTTGAAGTGGCCGGCCTGCAGGGAGGCGTCCTGGCGGTTGTCGACGAAGGTGAGGAGCTTGCGGGCCTCCTTGGGCAGGGCCTCGGCGGGCACGGCCTTGAGGGCGCGCACGATGGTGCCCGAGATCAGGGAAGTGGCCGAGGACCGGCCTTCCTGGTCGAGGGTGGCGAGCTTGCCGAAGTCCTTGCCGCGCTTGCTCTCGTAGTTAACGCCGCAGTGCAGGCAGAACAGGAACGGGGCGCGGATGAACGCTGCCCGCAGGTCGCCCTTGCCCTCGTTGCCGCGGGTGTCGACGGTGACGGCGCGGGGGATGTTGTCGCGGCGGTTCTTGCTGACGTTCTCCTGGTGGTGCTCGTCCAGTTCCAGCCAGGACTCGGGCAGCAGACGCCGCTTCAGGACCTCGTCGATGCCGGTGGGCCAGGGGTTGTCCGGCGAGACGTACAGGTAGCCCTCGACGGCGCCCTTCTCGGCGGGGACGGTGTCGCGGCGGGACTGGTAGACGGGGCCGCCGGGGCGGTCCAGGCGCCAGACGGTCATGTACTCCTGGCCGCACTCGCGGCAGAAGGCCAGCGGCAGCAGGATCTTGCCCTCCGAACCGGGCTGCTCCAGCTGGTACTCGCGGGTGAGGTGGCGGGTCTCGGGGTGTTCCAGGGTGACGTGGATCGTGTCGCCCTTGGACAGGAACTGGTGGAGGCGGAAGGCGAAGAGGGGGCGGCCGTTGCCGGGGTGGAAGGCCTCGGCTCCGGCCTCCAGCGTGCGGCGGACGGCCTCCACGCACTGCTCGACGGGCACACCGGTGTCGCGGGCCAGCTCGGCGGCGGCGTCCTCGACCTTGGTGGGCCGCTGACGGACCAGGCGCCCGCCGGAGTCGGTGGTCAGGCCGAAGGTGGACTCGATCCAGCGGGCGAGGGGATCGCGGTACAGGTCGTGGTAGGCGCGCGGGGCGTCCTGGGTCAGGCGCTCGGCGGGCACGGTGACGGGGCCGCCGACGGTGGCGCGCACGAGGGTCTCGGTGATGACGTCGCCGGGGGCGACCTCGGTGCCGAAGAGCTTGGTGGCCACGGAGGCGACCACGGCCTTCTGGTCCTCGGCGGTGCCCTCGGAGGACATGGTGGCGGAGGTACCCACGCACTGCACGTCGGGGGCTTCGCAGGCCTGGCGGACGCGGCGCACGAGCATGGCCACGTCGGCGCCCTGGCGGCCGCGGTAGGTGTGCAGCTCGTCGAAGACGAGGAAGTCCAGGCCGCGCGCCATCTTGATGAGGGACTTGCGGTCGTCGGGCCGGGTGAGCATCAGCTCCAGCATCACGTAGTTGGTGAGGAGGATGTCCGGCGGGTTGTCGCGCAGTTCCTTGCGGGTCTCCTCGCTCTCCTGGCCCGTGTAGCGGGCGAAGGTGACGGGCTCGCGGCCCTTGCCGTAGCCGTGGACGAGGAATTTCTCCAACTCCTTGAGCTGGCTGTTGGCCAGGGCGTTCATCGGATAGACGATGACGGCGCGCACGCGCTTGGTGTGGCGGCCCTGGGCCTTCTCCTGCTCGCGCTCGCGCAGAACCCGGTCGACGATGGGGACGATGTAGGACAGCGACTTTCCCGAGCCGGTGCCGGTCGTCAGGACGTAGGAGCGGCCGCTCCGGGCGGTCTCGACGGCCTCGCGCTGGTGGCGGTGCAGGGTGAGGGGCCTGCCGTCGCAGGTGGTGCTGCCCTCCTTCTTCCTGGCCTGGAAGATGCGGGCGGTCTCGGGGTGCAGCAGGCCCTCGTTGACCAGTTGGGTGACGGTGCCGCCGGAGTCGAAGAAGGGGTTGAGCGACAGCCAGGGGTCGGGCCACTGGGACTTGGCCTTCAGGTCCTCCTTGAGGAAGTCGTCGATGCGCTCGTCGCGGATGACGGTGCTGCCGGAGGTGAAGGCGCTGTACTCGTCGATGAGGCGCTTGTGCAGGGAGAAGACGTCCATGACGCCGAGGGGTGCGTCGTGGACGCGGCGGCTGGTGGCGGTGTCCTCGATGAGGGGGGCGGGGGCCGGCACGGGCACGTGGGCGAGGGGGTCGAACTCGTCCCAGCCGGGGACGGAGGCCTCACCGTCGGCCAGGGGGCGCAGGGCATCGCGCACCTCGGCGGCGTTGGCGGGCCGGTCGGCGGGCTTCTTGGCCAGGAGGCGCTCGACGAGGTGGGTGAGGTCGGCGGGGATGTCGTTGCGCAGCAGGCCCAGGGGTGGGACGGAGTTGTTGTTGTGCTCGTGGCCGAGTTCGAAGTTGGTGGCGCCGCTGAAGGGCGGGGTGCCGCCGAGGAGTTCGTAGAGGACGCAGCCCAGGGCGTAGAGGTCCGCGGCGCTGGTGACCTTGGCGCCCTGGAACTGCTCGGGGGCCATGTAGCGGGCGGTGCCGACGGTGGAGTCCGCACTGGTGAGCTGGCTGACGTCGGGATCGTCGACGATGCGGCCCATGCCGAAGTCCAGGACCTTGACGCGGCCGCCGCGGACGATCATCACGTTGGCGGGTTTGAGGTCGCGGTGGACGACACCCGCGGCGTGGGCCGCGTAGAGGGCGTCGGCGATCTGGGCGCCGATGGCGGCCACCCAGGGCACCGGCAGCTGGGGCTCCTCGTCGCCGAGGTCGCGCAGGGTGCGGCCGTCGAGGTACTCCATGGCGAGGTAGGGCAGGTGGTGGCCGCCGGTGGTGTCGACACCGCCGTCGACGAGGCGGGGGATGCCGGGGTGGTCGAGGCGGCGCATGATGTCGACCTCGCGTGCGAAGCGCCGCACGGTCTTCTCGCCGGGGTCGACGGAGGCGCCGGAGCGGCGCCGCAGGATGAGCTTGACAGCGATGCGGCGGTCGGCGGAATCGGCGGGGGCCTCGGTGTCCTCCGCGCGGTGGACCTCGCCCATGTTGCCGCGGTCGATGATGCCGTCCAGGCGGAAGCGATCCGCCACGTACTGCCGTTCCATCGCTGTCCCTCGCGCTGCGCCGTTGCCGCGCCCGCGCGCCCAGGCGCGGGAAGCGGTGCCTCAAGACGGAAGCCTGCCACCGGGGGAGTCACCGCCACAGGCTCCATGCTGTTTACATCGCAAACATACATAACCGCGACAGTATTCAGCAACCCCGAAAGAGGCCGGGCCAGGCTTGGCGCACCCACCGGGGCCGACATGGACACCCTTCACGCGGTAGGACGCCCAGGATGATCGCGAGGATGACATGAGCACACCTCAACCGCCACCGCATTCAAAAATTGACGCGATTCCGACATCTGAAAGGCCCGCATACCGCCAGAAAGCACCGTCGGAGCACCCACTGAGACACTCGACACCCCCTCCCCCACCCCGAACGAAGTGCGTTAACGGTGCAAACGCCAGGCCAATGGCACCTTCCCAGCCCCACGTGTACTGTGAACGCATGGAGTCCCGAGACGCGAGCACCCTGAGTGACCGCCATGTCACCGCCGCCGACATCGCCCGGCTGGCCGGCGTGACCCGCGCGGCCGTCTCCAACTGGCGCCGCCGCCACGACGACTTCCCCTCCCCCGCCGGAGGCACCTCCTCCAGCCCGCTCTTCTCCCTGGAGAAGGTGCGCGCATGGCTGGAGAGCCAGAACAAGGGCACCGAGGAATCCGCCGAGGTGCGGCTGTGGCACACGCTGCGCGGCGACTACTCGACCCACATGCTGCGGGGCCTGGCCGACGTGGCCGACCACCTGTGGCGGGGCGAGCGCGGCGGTCTCGGCGACACGGCGGTGGGCCTCGTCGACGCGCTCGCCGAAGAGTCCTCCCCCGGGGCGCTCACGCGGGCGCTCACCACGAGGTTCCTGAACGCGGGCGAGCGGTCGGGGACAGCCTCGGGCTCCACCGCGCGGCTCGTGCGGGCGCTGGCGTCCCTGACCCGCCCGGACGCGCGCAGCGTCTTCGACCCCGCGTGCGGCACCGGGTCGCTGCTGTTCTCCGTGGGGGCTCCCGGGGCACGGCGCACCGGACAGGACACCGACCCCGACGCCGTCCGGCTTGTGCGCGCGCGCTCGGTGCTGGAACTGGGCACCGAGGCCGACGTGCGCGTGGGCGACGCGCTGCGCGCCGACCGGTGGCCCGGCCACCGGGCCGAGCTGGTGGTGTGCGACCCGCCGGCGGCCACCACCGACTGGGGGCGCGAGGAACTGCTCATGGACCCGCGCTGGGAGCTGGCGCTGCCGCCCAAGGCCGAGGGAGAACTGGCCTGGCTCCAGCACGCCTATGCCCACACCGCGCCCGGCGGGCAGACCGCGGTGGTGCTCTCCACTTCGTGCGCCTACCGGCGCACGGGGCGGCGCATCCGGGCCGACCTGGTGCGGCGCGGACTGCTCACGGACGTGTTCGCGCTGCCCGCAGGCCTGGCGGCCGCGCATTCCCAACCGGTGCACCTGTGGCTGCTGCGCCGCCCGCTGGACGAGGGCGACACGGCACGCACGGTACGGATGTGGGATCTGAGCGGGGCCGATCCCGACGGCGGCTGGGAACT
The DNA here is from genome assembly GCF_014203695.1 of Nocardiopsis algeriensis. Lineage (GTDB taxonomy): Bacteria > Actinomycetota > Actinomycetes > Streptosporangiales > Streptosporangiaceae > Nocardiopsis > Nocardiopsis algeriensis. The sequence continues at coordinate 119,769 of NZ_JACHJO010000004.1, forward strand.
GCCCGCAGAGCCCGACGCCGAGGTGGCGCTGATCGACCTGCTCGACGACGACGTCGACCTGACCCCGGCCCGGCACGCCGCCCCCGACCCCGGCGAGGTACCCGCGGCGTTCGCCTCCACGAGGGGCGAGCTGGTCGCCCTGGCGGCCGAGCTGGTCAAGGCTCTGCCGGAGCTGGCCGCCGGAGCGCCGGGGGCGGGCTTCGCCGCGCAGGTGAAGGTGGCGGAACTGGCCGACGCGGGGCTGGTGGACCTGGACGGGGAGCTGCCGCGTTCGGCGAGCGGGCAGGTGGACACCGACTTCCTCAACGGATTCCTGGCCAGCGCGGCCAACACGCGCCGGTCCACCAGCGCCAGCGGGACCTTCCGCACCGACGCCCGCGCGGCGCGCATCCCCAAGCTGGAGGTGGCCGAGCAGCGCCGCTACGGTGCGGCCTTCCGGGCGGTGACCGACTTCGAGCGCCGGGCCCGGGAGCTGTCGGCACTGGCGTCGCAGGCGGCGGAGCTGGCCCGCGAGGGGCTGACCAGCGGAGTGCTGCGGCCGGAAGGCACGGAGGACAGCGGCGGGGAGTGACGCCGGGCCGGGGAAACGACCGCACCGACCGCACCGGCGCCAGGCGGCTGAAGCAGCTCGGAAGGGGCCCGCCAAGGTGCATTACATGGACAGCACCGAGACGGGCGGAAGATGACAGCGGGCCGTATCCCCGGCTCGCTCCGGCGCATACCTCGGAGGCGGATGCGAGAGCTGCCGGAACCGAGTCCGAGCGCGTCATCCGGAACTGAGTCGTTCCTGACCGCTCTCGGGACGTTCCGGGCCCTCGCCCCGAGGTCGCAGACCACAGACAGGGATGCGGTCACTCGTCGTCTTCGGCAGTGTTCTCGGAGAGCGGAGCCTCAGGAAGGGGGATCCCCAGGTCCAGCTCGGCGTTGGCCTGCCGGAGCATCTTGCGCCACTTGGCGGCGGACAGACTTCTCAGCGACACCTGCTCGAAGCGCACGGACCGGCCATCGGGGCCGGTGATGACGGAGAACCACCCCTCCGCTTCCGCTTCTGTGGTGATCGTGGCTCCCGCAGCGGTCAGAACTGCCCGCCGACGCTCCACTTTCCGCCGCAGGTAACGCTTTCGGCGCTCTGCTTTTCCACGCGAGGGCACACCGGCCTTGACCTGGCCCCAGGTGCGTTCGGCGTGGCTGGTGCCGTAGGCCACCACATCGACCAGATCCGGTGCGACAGTGGCGTAGTAGCCCATGTGCGCCAGGCTCAGCCATCCCTCCGCGCTCCGGGACCAGCGCCTCATGGCTGCGAAGTCCTCGATCATCGTCTTGATGCTGGACTCGGCCTGAGCGCGGGTGAAGCCTTCGTGTGCTTTCAGGAAGGCATCGACAGCATTCCGCGTGACACCCAGGGTCGTGATGTCGTAGGAGTCCAGAGGACAGGGCTCCGGGTTCACCGGCGTGGAGTAGTGGGGCCTGCTCGAACCGAAGCGGGCCGGGTCGGGAGCGGGAGTGGTGTAGCCGGGGCAGCCGTCGGCGCGGCACCATCCGTCGGCGTGGTCGGTGGGGTTGGTGCAGCGCAGGCCGTTGGCCAGGTAGCGCTTGCACGTGCGGCAGCGGGAGTTCCGCTCGAGACGGCGGGCAAGGGTGCGGGGGTCTGCCATGGGTCCTTCCCGGTTCGGAGAGGTCGGTTCGCTCGTCACTGCGCCGGTTGTGCGTCGTCGGTAGCCACGGCGCGGCCGCGCGCTGACCGGATCCAGGTGGCGCCCGGGAGGCACGGAGCGGCACAGCCGGTGTTGCGACTGCCCGCCCTCCTCGGTCACCGCCTCCATGACACGCGCCACCATCCGCGCACAGAAAGTAGTTCTGCCTATGCGTTGACAACGTTTTCAGCATAACCATATGTTGGTGGCGCTGTCAGGCGGAATCCCGCTCCCCTCCTCCCCCGGAGAACGGTTGTGCCCTTCCCCCAGTCATGTATGGTCTCGGCCAAAGCCCACCCTCTGGCCGAGGAGTACGAACTGCTCAGGGAGTGGGAGGGGCACTGGCGACCCGCACTGGAACGGGTTCAGCGGGCTTTCGAGGTGGACGCCTCCGCCGAGGACCTCGCCAGGGTCGCCCGTGCGCTCGGTCGCGTTCTCTCCCCTTACCTCGGCATCAGCGACGTTCCCCGCTTCGACCGCTGGCCCGCCTGCACCGTCATGGTCACCGCAGGGGCCGCCACGGAGAACTACCGTGAGGGCGCCTTCTGGGACGACCTGTGGGCATTCCTCGGTCTGCCCCCGGCGCACCGCAGAACGCAGGAGGCCTGGGGCGACGAGTTCCTCCGTTCGCTGAGAGTCATCGGACTCCAGCAGGCCTCTGACGGCGGTACTGCCCGGGGCACGAAGAAGTACGTGACCTCGGTGCTCCTGCACGCCGGAGTACCCACCTACTGCCTCGACGACTTGTTCGACCTGCTCCTGACCTGGCGCCACCAGTTCCCCACCGCATCCACAGACAGTTTCCTTGACTGGGTCGACGGGGCCAGGTCACGCCTGGACTCCCTGGACTCGCCCGCGCGCACCTTCCTGCGAGAGAGCCGGGAGCAAGCAATGGACGTCCTGGAGCGCTGCGTCCTCCTGCTCGACCGCCTGACCGCCAACCCCTCGGACGCGGGAGCGTGGTCGGACGCGGGACTGGCCGAGCGCTTCCAGCGCCCTGCCCTGCAGGCGCTGGTCCGCCACCAGAACCGCGACCACCAGCCGACGGCGCAGACCTCGGAGCCCCACCTCCACTTCGTGTCAGGGAAGAAGGAGGTCCAGCTCATCCTTCCCCCGGGGTGGTCCGCGTCCCCTGACAGCGCCAGTTGGCTGCGGCCGTCCTCGAAGAACAGCTCCCCGAACACGGTCGTCCTCGCCCGTTTCGTTCGGCAGATACACCTCGTGGGACCCGAAAGCCCCGAATCGACGAGCATGCCGCTCCACGCCGAGGGCGACGAACTGCTCGTCTTCACCCGGCAAGGCAGGGCGGTCCCCCTGAACCACGACGTCCTTCCCCAGACACTGTGGCTGCTGCACCCCCGGGACTCGCTCGTGCTCTCGGCCGGGGCAACCCTCCTTCAGAGGGAGGACCTCACCGACAGCTGGGACCACTGGCAGGCCTCCTGGGTGGACCTGCCTCCAGGAAGCTGGTTCCGCTCCGGCCCCGGACCGGTGCACCGGGTGGCTCGGGCCTCTGCCCCGCCACCCGAGGTGGTGTTCCCCGTTCCTCCGCCGGGGGTGACCGACCCGTGGGGCCAACCGGTGTACGTGGGCCGCCCCTCGGTGTCCCTGCCCTCGTGCGTCGGCGCCCCTTGGAAGATCCAGGTCTTCTCCAGGGGCTCTGAGGGCACATCTCCTCTGACCGAACACGTGCTCTTCGAGGGCTGTAAGGTCGACCCGATGGCGCCCCTCCCCGGCCCCCAGCTCGGTTCCTTCACCCTGCGGGCACAGCGCCGTGGGGAGAAGGCCCACGAGTGGCACTTCAGTCTGGCCGAGGGCGTGAACGTCTCCCACAGGCCGCGCCTGCGGCTCTTCGACACATCGGGGCCGGAGCCGTGCCGTTCGCGCCTTACCTGGCCCAGCAAATTCACCAGCGCGCGCGGCTCGTTCGACTACTCCCCTCATACGTCGGGGCATCCCGTCCACATCCACAGCTCCCAGGGAGAACTCTCCTTCACCATCGAAGTTCCCCGTCTGGAGGTGGCGCTCTCCGAGAGGCTCCTCTGGTCCAGCAGGACTCTCGACCTCACCCCGGAGCAGCTGCGCGAGTGCGGCGACCTCCTCGTTCGACGCTCGGATCAGGGCACCGAGTTGGGCAACGCCTCGTTGCGACTGGTCTCCCCAGACGGTGACATCCTCCAGCGGGAGCAGCCGCGCGGCTATCGAGGAGACACCCTCGCCTTTCCTCTGGCCAGGTTCAACGAGGCGGCACAGGCCCACCACGAGGTGACCGTCGAACTGCAGCTCGACGACAGGACCTGCCAGGTGGTGCGGGTACGTCCCGCACCGCTGGCGACCGAAGCGGTCTTCGGGGAGGACGACCGCATCCAGCTGCACTGCGCCCAGGCCGGCGAGCAGCTCATCGCGGCTCTGTACCAGGAACACGCCCCCTGGCGCAGCCCCACCGTGTTCCGCGTACAGGACGGACAGATCTCCACCGAGGAGCACTTCAGCATCGGCGGGCCCGTGCGCGTCCTGCTCCGTGTCGACGACCCCTGGGCCGTCTCCCCCGACTTCCCCGCCTGGCCCGGACCCGCGGACGGCACCGTCCTGGAATGCGACATGCCAGGGCGTCCCAACAGCCGGGACCGGGAGGAGGACCTCCTGTGCACCTACCTGAGCGGAAGGAAGACCCCTGTCGGCCCGGGCACCCTTCTGAGCGAAGCCAACACGGCCCGTGTGTGGACGGCTCTGACCAACATGGGGACCGCCGTGCCCCGTGATGTGCGCGAGCGTTTCTCCGTCCTGTTGAAGGAGATCGCCCGATCCCCGGGAAGCGCCCTGTCCGACTACACCGCTGCGGCTTCCTCCCCGGTCTCGGCGGTGTGGGCCCTCATCCTGTGCGGAGCGGCGAGCACCCTGCCCGAAGCGCATCCCGGCGAGGGCGAGCTGACCGCCCTGTGGGAGCGCAACCCTGTGGCGGCGGTCCTGCTGTCACGGAACGCGATCAGGATGACGCCTCCGGACGCTTCGGGCAGCACGGTTCCCGAAGCGGTGATGAGGCGGTGCGGGAGCGCCGCCGAGCCCCTGCTCAGCGGCCTGCCCAGGCCGCTCGCACCGCAAGCACCCGGCGAACGCACCGGTGCGACCCCGACCAAGCGGGAACTGGCCGATGCGCTGCGCTGCTCACCGGGGTCCCGGATCGGCTTTCTCGACCCGGCCGCAGAACAGCTCGCGGTGGAGCGCGCCGCCCGCCTCGACACCTCCCTGATCGGAGCACTGGCCGAGCAGGGCGCGGACGTGTTCCGCAGGGTCCACGGCATGTGTGCCCGCCAGGACACACGCTCGGCCAAGGTCCTCACCCAGCTGCTGGCCCACCGCAGCAGGCTCTGCCCCGAGCCCGCCCGCAAGCTCCCGGCGCTCTCCCTGGCCCTGGCGGTCAACGCCCGTATGAAGGCCCGTCCGGAGCCGCCGACGGACAGCACCTACCTGGGCACCAGGTACCGGACGCTGTGGTCCGATCTCGCCCGGGCGCTGCCGGAGCTGGCCGCCGTCGACATCGTGCTGGCCGAACTCACGTTGACCGGCCTCGAGCGGGCACAGCTGCACTAGAAAGCAGGAAGCATGACCACTCCAGTCAACGCGATCGACCCGCTCGGGGTCAGCGATCTGATCAGCACCACCTACCGGCGCTACCTGCGCTCGCTCATGCCGCTGCGCGATCCGGCGCTGGCCGAGGCGCTGCGGGAGCAGATCGACACCAGTCCCCTGCTGAGCAAGGGACCGCTGCTGGAGGCCACTCCGCCCTACGCCACCGGGGCCACTCCCGGGCAACTCGTCGAAGAAGGGGTGCTCTCCCCCGGGTTCGCCGCCCCCGGCGGGCCCCGCATCAGCCTCGACCGCCCTCTGTACGCCCACCAGGAAGCGGCGATCCGCAAGGCCCGGGCCGGACGCAACCTCGTCGTGGCCACCGGTACGGGTTCGGGAAAGACCGAGAGCTTCCTGGTGCCGATCCTCAACGCCCTGGAGGAGGAACGCGAGCAGGGCACCCTGGGGCCCGGAGTGCGGGCGGTCCTGCTCTACCCGATGAACGCGCTGGCCAACGACCAGCTCAAGCGGTTGCGCGAGGAACTGCTGGCTGCCAGCCCCCACATCACCTTCGGCCGCTACACGGGAGAGACCAGGAACACCGAGCGCGATGCCCTGGAGCAGTTCCGCAAGATGCACGGTACCGAGCCGCTGCCCAACGAGCTGATCAGCCGGGAGCAGATGCGCGAGAACCCACCGCACCTGCTGCTGACCAACTACGCGATGCTCGAGTACCTGCTGCTGCGCCCCGCCGACCTGGACCTGTTCGAGGGCGAGCACTCCGGGCACTGGAGGTTCATCGCCCTGGACGAGGCACACGTCTACGACGGTGCCAAGGCGGCCGAGATCGCCATGCTGCTGCGGCGCCTGCGCGACCGGGTCGCCCGCGGCCGGGAGCTGCAGTGCATCGCCACCAGCGCCACCGTCGGCGACGACCCCGCCAAGGTCACCGAGTTCGCCTCGAAACTGTTCGACGCGCCCTTCGAGTGGGACGGCGACGACCCCGATCGCCAAGACCTGGTGACCGCCACACGCCGGCTGCCACGGGACATTCCCTCCTGGGGCCCGCTTCCCGTGTCCGCCTACGGGGAGCTGACCGGGTCGGAGGATCCGGGGTCGGCCCTGCGCGGGGTGGCCGCCTTCCACGGTGTGGTGCCGGACGATCCGGCGGTGCTGCTGGCCGGGGAGGCGCGCATGCGTGCGATGCGCGAGGCCCTGGCGCAGGGGCCGCGCACGCTCGCGGACCTGGCCGCCGAGGTGTTCGCCGACGAGCCCGAACCGCTCGAACCCGTCGAGCAGATCCGTGTCCTGGCCGAGCTGGTGGCCCTGGGCAGCCGTGTCCGCGACGTCGGCGGCAGCCCCCTGCTGTCGGCGCGCTACCACTTGTTCACCCGGGCCACCGACGGGGCATTCGCGTGCCTGGACGACGAGCAGCCGCACGTGTCCCTGGCCAGACACGAGACCTGTGAGGGGTGCGGGTCTCCGGCGTTCGAGCTGGGCTCGTGCCGCCGCTGCGGGGACGTCTACCTGGTGGGCTCGGTTCGGCAGGAGGGGAACGGCCCCAAGCGGTTCCTCCCCCAGCAGTCCCCGCACGAGAAGCTGGTGTGGCTCCGGCTGGGGCCGGCCGTGGACGTCGTGGACGACGACGAGGAGACTCTGAGCGGGGAAGCGGCCAAGGTGACGCTGCACAGCGAGTACCTGTGCACGGCGTGCGGCACCCTCTCCGACAGTCCCCACGACGCGTGCATCCAGGGGTGCCCGGGGCGTTCCCTGCGTGAGGTGCAGCGGATCAGCTCCCGCGGCACCGTCACCGAGCGCTGCCTGAACTGCGGGGCACTGGGCAGGGACACGCTCCTGCGGTTCCAGAGCGGCAGCGAGGCGGCCGTGGCGGTGGTGGCCACCTCGCTGTACCAGTCGCTTCCCGAGGACCCCGATCCACGAACTGCGGACCAACCGGGGGGCGGGCGCAAGCTGCTGATGTTCAGCGACAGCCGCCAGACGGCGGCGTTCTTCGCCCCCTACCTCGGCAACACCTACAAGGGCCTGTTCCAGCGCCGGCTCATCGTGCAGGGGATGCAGAAGCGCGGCGAGATCGAGGGCGGCCTGGCGGTGAAGGACGTCATCAACGACACGGTGAAGGCCGCCACCCGGGCCGAGTACTTCAAGGACCGCACCTCGAACCTGGAGAAGCTCACCGAGGTCGGACCGTGGGTGATGAGCGAGCTGGTCTCCAGCCGCGACCGCCAGAGCCTGGAAGGGCGGGGGCTGATCCGGGTCGAGCTGATGCGGCCGCACGGCGTGGAGGTGCCCCGGGCGTTCACCGACATGCTCGGCCTGTCCGAGGACGAGGCGTGGAACCTGTTCGGGGAGCTGATGCGCAGCGCCCGCCAGCAGGGGGTGCTCACCATGCCCGACGACGTGCCGGCCGACCACGAGGACTTCGCGCCCAGGCGCGGTCCGATCGCCATGCGCGAGGTCGGCTCCGATGCCAAGCGCAAGGTACTCAGCTGGTCGCCGACCGGGCGGACCAACGGCCGCCTCAACTACATGGAGCGACTCCTCGCCCGGATCGGTGCCCAGGTGGAGCCGCGCCTCGTGCTGCAGAAGGTGTGGGAGTTTCTGCACGGCATCGACAACGGCTGGCTGGCCTACCGGGACGACCGCACGCTGGGACGTGTCCGCCAGGTGGACCACGAGTACTTGAGGATTTTCCTCGTCGGCCCGGAGGAGACGCTGTTCCGGTGCGGCTCCTGTCGGCGCCTGCACTCGGTGTCGGTGCGCGGCGTGTGCACGACCGTCAACTGCGACGGCACGCTGGCCCCTGTCGCGGCCGGGGAGCTCGACCGGGAGGGCGACCACTACCGGGCCCTCTACCAGGAGCTGTCGCCCGTTCCGCTGCGCGCCGAGGAGCACACCGCCCAGTGGTCCTCCGAGAAGGCCGCGGAAGTGCAGCAGAAGTTCGTCGCGGGTTCGGTCAACGCGCTGTCGTGCTCCACCACCTTCGAGCTGGGCGTGGACGTGGGCGAGCTCCAGACGGTGCTGATGCGCAACATGCCGCCCACCACCGCCAACTACGTGCAGCGGGCCGGGCGTGCGGGGCGCCGGGCCGCCTCCGCCGCTCTGGTGGTCACCCACGCGCAGCGCCGCTCGCACGACATGTTCCGCTACCAGGAGCCGGAACAGATGATCAGCGGGACGATGCCCACCCCCTATGTCCCGCTGACCAACGAGAGGATCGACCGCAGGCACGCGCACTCGGTGGCCCTGGCCGCGTTCTTCCGGCACTGGGCCCTGGGCAGCGGTGAGACCTGGTCCAAGGTGGGTGACTTCTTCCACCCCAAGGGGGGCAACGCCCCGGTGCACCGGGTCGCCGAGTTCCTGGACCCGGTCCCCGAGGAGATCACCGGCGCGCTGCTGCGGATCCTTCCCGGAGAGGTGTCCGAGGAGCTGGGGGTGAAGGACGGGTCGTGGGTGGCCGTGCTCACCGACATGCTCGAGGACATCCGCAAGGAGGTCGTCAACGACATCGACCACCTCGACAAGCGCCGCCAGGAGGCCGCGGACAAGCAGCGGTACGGGCAGGCCCAGCAGTTCGCCAAGACCATCAAGACCATCCGCACGCGCGGCCTGCTGGGTTTCCTGGCCACACGCAACGTGCTGCCCAAGTACGGCTTCCCGGTGGACACCGTCGAGTTGCGCACCAGCCACACGGGCGACCCGGTGGGGGCGGAGCTGGAGCTGGCGCGGGACCTGTCCACGGCGATTCACGAGTACGCGCCCGGTGCCCAGGTGGTCGCCGGCGGCAAGCGGTGGACGTCGGCGGGGGTGTACCGGATGCCGGGCAAGGAGCTCGTGGAGTACCACTACCGGCTGTGCGAGACCTGCGGTCACTACGAGGACTCGACCGAGAAGCTGGAGCCGGCGTGTACCGCGTGCGGGAACGCGCCGAACAGAGCTCCGGGGATGTACAGCATTCCCGAGTTCGGGTTCGTCGCGGACAGCAAGACGCATACGGCGGGGACCACTCCCCCGGAACGGGTGTGGCGCGGGTTCACCCAGGTGCGGAACCTGGCCGCGGAGCCGGAGGAGTACACGTGGCCGACGGCGCGGGGCGGTCTGGCCCACTGCCAGGCCGGCAGCCGGGGGCAGCTGATCGTGGTCTCCGAGGGCCGGCACGGCGGCGGGTTCTACCTGTGCCGGTGGTGCGGATGGGGTGCCTCGGTCTCCTCCAACCGGGCTCCTGCGTCGCACAACAGGCCCCTCACGCAGCAGCCGTGCCAGGGGCGGCCGGAGAAGCGCTCCCTGGGCCACCAGTACGAGACGGACCTGCTGTCGGTGGCCTTCGGAGGGCCGCTGAACCTGGGTTCGGTGGACGACGAGGTGCGCCAGTCGCTGCTGTACGCGCTGCTGGAGGGGGCCTCGGCCGCGCTGGAGATCAGCCGCGACGACATCGATGGCACGGTGTTCCACAGCGAGCGCGGGCAGAAGAGCCTGGTGCTGTTCGACACCGTCCCCGGCGGGGCCGGGGGTGCCGTGCGGATCGCGCAGGGGTTCCCGGAGGTGCTGCGGGCCGCACACGCGCGTGTGAACGACTGCGACTGCGGTGTGGAGACCTCCTGCTATGGGTGCCTGCGCAACTACCGCAACCAGAACGTGCACGACCGGCTTCGGCGCAGGGACGCGCTGCAGGCTCTGGAGCTGCTGCTCGTGGAGTCTGACGCCGGGTGAGGAGAAGAGACGGCGCCAGCCCGGCAGGGTGACGAACGGGGGCAGCCCCGGCGAGACGGCTCTCTTGCCGGGGCTGCCCCCGTTCTTCACGGTGTTCGCGTTTCCCGGATGGCGGGAGGCGATCGGTGCCCGGGAGGGGTCCGTGCGCACCGCTGTCGTGGCGACCGTGGTCCACACTGTCTTCTGCACGGCCGCGGTACCGGTCTCCCAGCGGGTTCGCCCGGTGGAACCGCGGTGCGAGGTGGGCCCAAAGGGGCCGAGCACCGGCAGGAGCTGGACCCGGAAGCCGATCGCGGTCACGAAGACGATCGAGGAGAAGACGTGAACGAGCGTGCCGACCACACCGGATACATACGCGCCGTCATCGCCCACCTGGCCGAAGACGACGTACGCGTCACCAAAACCAGCATCGGCACCACCAGCGGGCTGAGGTGGGCCCAGCTGGACCTGGAGCCGGAGGACTGCCCTCGCCTGACCGACGGAGAGACGCACTACGTCGTGTCCTGGGACGAGGAGGAGGGATGGGGGGTCTGCGCTGCGCTGGAGCGCGGAGGCCGGTCAGAGATCTACCACCACGGATTGCGCGTCGACCCACCGGCAGCCACCGCCGCACTGTGGGTGCTGGGCAACACGCTGGAGTTCTATCCCCCGCGCGAAGACGGCCCGTTCCGGCACCGCACCGACGCTTCCCCTGAGTTGGAGAAGTTCCTTGCCGACTTCTCCTGACCCCCTCGCCAGGATCACCCCCGTATCCACCGCTGGCCCCGTGGAACGCGCCCGCGCCGGCCTGGTGCCGCTGGTAAGGCCGTCGGCCCGTCCCTGCGCCGACCTGCACCCCGACATCGACGATCCCACGACAATCCAGGAGTAGGTGTGACCGACCCTTACCGGACCACGCACGAGACGACGATCGCCTACGACTCCCTCAAAGACACCGCCAACGCCCTCCAGGCCCGCTACATCGCTCTGTCCCGCGCCGCGACCGGGGATCCCGATCAGCAGCAGGCCTGGAACAGGCGGATACTGGCGGTGCGCGACGCGGTATCCGGTGTGGACCCCGACGACAGGGAGGCGATCACCGCCCTGGCACAGAACCTCGGGCGCCGGCTGCGCGAGCTGAAGGGCACCGGCTGAAGGACTCCGACGTCCACCTGGACGACGAGCGGCTCGACCACGTCTTCGACCGGCCCACTGGCCCCTGGACCGTTCCCCGACGGTGCGGTCGTCGACACCGAGATCCAGCAGGCTTCGGCGTTGCTGTAGCCCTGCTTCATGGGCCGCAGGTATGCCGCTCGTCAAGCGGCGATTTTCTTGCGGCCCTGTGGTGCTCGGTCCTTGCGATGCTCGAAGTGCATCGCGCCCCTTCGTCTGGAGTGTTGCAACCACCACTAGAACCCAAGAAGGGCAGGACCCCGCATCTTCGGCTTCCATAGGACTCTGTTGCGCGACCAGATCGGAATGAAACGGCCCTGGAGCGGACGAGATGGCGGCCTTTGGGCCCGAGGACGCGCGGACGCTGGAGCTGCGGCACCAGATCGGAATGCTGGAGCTGGGCGCGGGCCGCCGGGAGGAGGCCGAGGCGACCCTGCGGGAGCTGCGCGGCGACCTGGTGCGGCTGCACGGCGTGCGGCACCCGGCGGTGGGCCAGATCGACGGGCTGTTGGCGGGGAAGGGCTGAGCCCTCCCCGTCCGGGGCCGGGGTTCCCGGCTCGCGCCGCCCGGTCGCTCGGTGGATGTTCGGGTTCGGTGGCGGTGAGGCGGCCGGTGCCGTCGTTCGTGGTGGAGGCGTCGGCGCCGGCGTCACAGAGCAGCCGGGCCCGCCCGCCTGAGCGAGCCCGGTCGGTCGGGTGCCGCCGTCCTCGCCGGACGGACGGCCGTGAAACTCAGATCTGGTTCATGCCGCCGTCGACGTACAAGCTCGAACCGGTGATGAAGCTGCTCTGTTCGGAAGCGAGGAAGGCCACGGCGGCCGCGATCTCCTCGGGTTGTCCGAGTCGGCCCAGCGGCACCTGCGCGGCCAGCTGCTGCCTGAAGCCGGCGGCCTGTTCCGCGTCGGGAGCGAGCCCCGACAGGCCGGGGGTGTCGGTCGGGCCGGGGGTGACGGTGTTGACCCGGATGCCGCGTCCCTTGAGTTCGTTGGCCCAAGTACGGGAGAACGAGCGGGTGGCGGCCTTGGCCGCGGCGTAGGCACCGAACGCCTCCACACCGGAGTCGGCGTTGGTGGAGCCGTTCAGAATCACCGAGGCGCCGTCGTTGAGAAGCGGCAGCGCTTTCTGGACGGTGAACAGCGTACCTCGGACGTTGATGCCGAAGAGGGCGTCGAAGTGCTCCTCGGTGGTCTGCTCAAGTCGTGCGAACTCGGCGATGGAGGCGTTCGCGAACAGTACGTCCAGGCCGTGTCCTCGGTTGCGGACCGTCTCGTAGACGCGGTCCAGGTCGTCCGGGTTCGAGACATCGCCGATCACCGGGGTGGCCGCCGGACCGATCTCTTTGGCGGCTGCTTCGAGTTCGGTCCTGCGTCGGCCGGTGATGAACACGTGTGCGCCTTCGGCAGCCAGCCGTACGGCACTGGCCAGGCCGATCCCGCTGCTTCCGCCGGTGATCAGTGCGGTCTTGCCTTCGAGCAGGCCCATGTCGACAACTCCTGTTGTTTTCTGTAGCGATCGCTACAGAAATAGAACAGTAGCACTTCTGTATGGATTGGTACAGAAGAGGTAGAGTGCCGGTATGAGGACCAGGCAGAACGGCCGTACGGGTCGGCCCCGAGGATTCGACACCGACGAGGCCCTGGAGCGGGCCATGCTGGTCTTCTGGGAGCGCGGTTACGAGGGCGCCAGCCTGGCCGACCTGACCGGCGCGATGGGGATCTCCGCCACCAGCATGTACGCGGCCTTCGGCAACAAAGAGGAGCTGTTCCGCAAGGCCCTGGAACGCTACACCGAAGGCCCGGGCGCCTACCTGTCCCAGGCACTGGAGGAGCCGACCGCCCTCGCAGTCGCCACCGCGATTCTGACCGGCGCCGTCCGCACCACCACCCGCCCCGCCCACCCCCACGGGTGCATGGGCGTCCAGAGCGCGCTGACCACCGGCGACTCCGGGCGTGAGGTCCGCGACCTTCTCGCTGCCTGGCGCAACAACGGCTGCTCACGCGTCCGGGAACGGTTCCAGCGGGCCGTCGACGAGGGTGATCTGCCTCCCCAGGCCGACCCGGCCCTGCTGGCCCGCTACGTCGCCACCCTGGTGTTCGGCATCGCCGTGCAGGCCGCGAGTGGTGTCGGTCGCGACGAGCTCCAGGAGATGGCCGACGCCGCCCTGCGCAACTGGCCACTCTCCTGAGAACCCCGGCAGCGGTGGGAGGCGGTCCCGCACCGGCCCTGTCGGCTTGGGCCCCCTGTGCAGAGGAGCAGCACGGAAGCAGATGACGACCGGTGCTGACACACCGATGAGCTCCCGGGCCCAGCGAGACCCCCTCCCGTGGTCAAAAAACGGCCGGAAACCGACCGTAGGAGGGGGGTTCGTCAAGGCCGCGCCCGTGCCGGCCGTGGCCTCCGGGCTGTTCGGCGGACATACGACGCACCGCTGTCCGTTCGCACCAGGGAACGCCGCTCTCCCCAGATCAACGCGGTGAACGCCCTGGCCTTCCCCGAGGCATGGCAGGTGGTGCGCATCGAGCGCCACCGCCGCCGGCACGGCATCGTCAAGGACAGCCGTGAGGTGGTCCTCGCCGTCACCGACCTGGACGCCCGCCAGGTCTCACCTGCGGAATTGACCGCGCACGCCCGCAAGCGCTGGACCGTGGAGAACCACGTGCATCATGTGCGGGACGTGGCCTTCAAAAGGACGCACGCCGCACCCGCACCGGAGCCGCCCCGGTCGTGCTGGGGTGCCTGACCGACACGTCCGCCAAGCCTTGACCGCTGCGGGGTGGAAGAACCTCGCATCAGCGGGCAGAGCCCACACCAGTCCGGACAAAGCCCTCGAGCTCCGCGGCACCACCCGGGACCAGCCCGTATGGATCTGAAGCACGAGAACTCCGGGCCCTGCTTACAGATAGTGGCGCCTCGACAATTCCATGACCCTTCAGACCCGTGCCCTTTTTCGCATGTCAGAACCCGGTCACGTCTTCGCGACTCGTACAGGCATGGCGTTCGCGAGTTCCCCGACGAAGCACCAGAACTCCGGGACTCTGCCACCCTTGCAGTGCTTCGGCACGCGCATCAAGGACACCGGCAACGACATGTCTTACCCGCCTTGAGAGCAAGGAAGAGAATCAAACAAATGTGGAGAGTTCTTTTCTACGTGACCCCGACCAGCCTTACTGTCGCTCTTGTTTTCTTTTTTCTGCTGTCGTGGGTGCTTGCTGTCGCCATAAAGAAAAGAGGAGCGAGCTTTTCGAGGTCTGCGCGAGCAGCCCTGGCGCTTGCCGCCTTCTCCTATGTTTTTCTCCTGTCGATCCTACCCCTCGGGGGAGAGCAACCTGGCTCCGGTAGGTTGATCCATTGGAATCCCCTTCATTTCATACACGACCACAACTCCGAGGGGGCCATCGAGGAGAGCTTCGGACAGCAGCTCTCAGACGGGAACACCGTGTACTACAGCCCGGACGAGCTACCTGCAGAGGAGAGGTCGGAAATCCAAAAAATGTCCCCGTATGATTTCTTTGCCCACGGGAACATTGAGTCGGGCGTGATCGTGTCGAACCCCGAAGGGGACGTTGTTCCGCAAAGCCAGGGCCAGCACATTCTCACGGAAATATCTGAGGCCATAGAGGTGTCCAGCGAGCCTGTGCAATCCCAAGGCATGATCCTCGAGGAAAAGTCATTGAATTTCCTCTTGTTCGTACCCCTGGGGGTTCTGGCTTATTTTTCTTTCTCTTCCCATGCCGCCCGAATGGCCACTGGCCCTGCAGTTTCTCTTTCCATTGAGGTGGTCCAATGGTCTGTGGCGTGGGGGCGCACTGCAGACACTGCCGACCTGCTGGCCAACTCTCTTGGCTCCTTCTTGGGAGTGGCTATGGGGATGCTGGCATCAGCGCTTGCCGTGCTGACCAGGCGAAGCGAAATAAATGGCGGAAGGCGTGCCGCCTCGGCTGGTCATGGTGCCGGTAGAAGACCAAGAGGTCGTCACGGTTCCTGAAGCGTTGCAGCAAACTCGGAACGAAACGGAAATGGAGGGGTTGCCCGCGGACCCGGTCGTCGGCCGGAGAGCTCCCGGACGCTCCCCGGCGCAGGTCCGTTGCCCGGTCTCCTCGGGTCTGCCGGGCGAGGGCTTTCGCGCCCTGGCGCACGCTCGTGACGGTTACACTGGGGCAACACTCGCATACAGGCGAGCCCGCCGGGTGCTGGAACACCACGACGGGCTCTGACCGACCAACCTGCTAGACCCAGGAAGGCGGCTAGGCATGGATCCTAGCTTCATCGCGCTGCGTACCCGAAATCGGATCGCCGCCGACCCCCGCGTCTTCGGACGCACGGTGGGCACGCCCCGGGGAGGTGCCCGTTGAGGGTTCACCGCACCCGGCACGACCGGCACTTCACAGCACTCCCCAACACGCTCCTGCGCGACCCGCGGCTGTCCTACCGGGCCCGCGGGGTCCTGGCCGAGCTCCTCTCCCGTCCCGACGGCCGGTGGGCCACCGCCGACTCCCTCTCCCGCATCGCCAGGCATGAGCGCGGTGGCAGGGGCGAGGGCCGCGACGCGATGCGCGCGGTGTTCGCCGAGTTGAAAGCCGTCGGATACCTCGCCGCTGTCCGGGTCCGCAAGGACGACGGCACCGTCACCACCGAGCTGCACGTCCACGACGTTCCCCGGTTCCCGGGCGAGGTGCCCGAACACCCCGTTGCCGACCGAGGTGCGGGACACCAGGCGTCGGCTGGCCGGTCGCCGGTCCATCAGGCGTCTACACGAAGTACTGATGACGAAGAAACACCGTCCGTCCGGAAGCGGGAAACCACAGGACGCGCGCCCGCGCACGGTGCGGCACCGGAGCGGAGCGGCCCTCTCCCCCACAGCCATGAAGGTGCGACCGCCGAGCACTCGACGACCCGGCCTGCGGCCGCGCCGCCGGGCAGCGGCCCGTCGATGTGGGCCCTGGGGGTGCTTGCCCTGGTTCCCGACGCCGCCCTGTACGCACCCGACCGGGACCGGGCCGCCCTCGCCGGCCGTCTGGACACCCTCGCCAGGGCGGGTGTGCCCCGCGCCGACCTCGAACGCGCGGTACGGGGGTGGGAGGACACCGTCCGGCCGTTCGCCGCGCTGACGGTGCGCCTGGCCTCGCCGGAGAGCGTGCGCGCCTGGAACGCCCGCGCCGCTGCCCGCCCCGGCCCGGGGCACGGCTTCGGCGGGGTGCCGCTCGGCCGGGCCGCCGGGCACGGGGAGGAAACACCCGCGCAGCGGCCCCGGTTCGTCCTCGACTCCCAGGGCACGGCGGCACGGACCTGTCCCGTCCATCCGACCGTGCGCAACGTCCCCGGCGGGGCGTGCCGGGTATGCGGGCGGCCCTGCCGTACCGAGCCCGGCGGGCCGGTAGACGCCGGGAGCACCTCCCGAGCGGCGCCCGGGGCGGGCCCGCTCCCGGGTCTGCCGGTCGGTGTCGACGACCTGTTCTCCGTGCCCAAGTGCGACGACCCCCGGTGCTGCTCGGACCGGTCCTCCCCCCGCTACCGGACCGTCACCCGGCTCGACGCCTCCGGAAGCAGGATCTCGGCCGTCCCCTGCCCCACGTGCGGACATCGCCTGGCGGAAGCATCGACGTCCTTGTCCACACCCGTTCCGGTTGCGGCCTGACACGGCTGGGACGGGTGTGCACCGTCTCGGGCGGAAGGGACGGGGTCAGGGCCGTTGCAGGCTCCCGCGCAAGTGGCGGGTGAGCCAGGTCAGGCGTTTCCAGTCCTCCGGGCTCGTGCCCTCGCATCTCTCCCCAAAGGAGAGGGCCATCCACCTTTTCCGTGATCCGATGTATGAAAAACCGAGCACATAGCTACCGATAAGAGTTCAAATGTCGTGGAGCAGGGCCACAACGGTATGGCCGACAGGCGGGGAGCGCAGGCCCGGCTCCACCGGAACACCAGCGACAGGGTGACTCGCGACAGGTGGTGGTCAGCGCTGGGCGATCTCTTTGAGCTCGTCCAGGCTTGCGGCAACACGCTCCTGGGCATCGGCGTCGATACGCCCTCCCCTGAGGTCCTCGGGAGCACCGATCCGTGAGCGCAAGGCCCGAAGCGGGGAAACACCGCTCTCCTGAAGGCGCATGAACTCGCCCACCCACCAGCGATGAGCACGGTTATGAACAACTTCCGGAGGGAGCAAAGGTTGGAAGTCTGCCGCGTCGTCGGTCACTGATGCCCACAGGTAGCCGATGAGATGTTCCCCCAGGCGCACAGGAATATAGCGGACCGGCTGGTCTGTGTAAGACCTGTAGGTCTTGCCGACCGTGACGGGTGCAAAGTCGTCCCAGCTGCCTCCAGCGGCAAGGGACATCGTGTCCTGAGGCTCCCCGCCTCTCTCTTCTGGAATCAGTGGGTCCTCGTGATCGGGGTTGGCCAGCCGCAGCAGCGCGTCGATGTCAGGGGCTCTTTCAATTCGAGCCGCTTCGGGTATACCGCCAGCTTCAGGGTGCTCGGAATATCTCTTCCAGCGCTCCAACGCTTCCACCGGGGCGAGCCCCTCGCGGCAGGAGGACACAAGCCTTTCCTCCCAGTAGACCGCAGCGTCGATACGCGACCCGGTCTCCAGAGCCGATATGACCACGACGTATCCCGCAGCGTGAGCCTCGAGGTCTGCAGAGCACCACACATAGCCAATCGTGACCCCTCTCAGCACCACTGGATAGTGCAGCACTGGGCCTTCGCAGAAATTTTCGTACTCAGCACGACGAATACCAGCCACCCCACTCATTTTTCTCTTACCAAGGTCCAAAAATCTTCTGCCCAGACAACAGCCGCGTCAATACGGGAAAGTGTGAATGTGTCCCCGGCTCGCCTTCCCGATAGCTCCTGAAGCACCGAAGACGTTCGTGTCGGACTCATGCTGGTGGTCAGGGCTTCGGTGCGCACACACCATTTCGAAACTTTCAGGCGAGATGTGTTTGCGGAGCAGGGCCACAACGGTAGGGCCCGCGTCCGAGGCGGTGGTCAGCGCTGGGCGATCTCCTTGAGCTCGTCCAGGCTCGCGGCAACACGCTCCTGGGCATCGGCGTCGATACCACCTCCCCTGGGGTCCTCCGGAGCACCGATCCGCGAGCGCAGAGCCTCGAGCGGAGAGACACCGCTCCCCCGAAGTCGCATGAACTCGCCGACCCACCAACCCCGGGCGCGGTTATGGAAAATCTCTGGGGGGAGCAAAGGCTGGAAATCTGCCGCATCGTCGGTCACCGATGCCCACAGGTACCCGATCACGCGGCCTTGCAAAAACACCGGGAGATAGCGTACCGGCTGTCTTGTCCGGGGGGCGTACGTCTTTCCTATTGTCTCCGGGGCGAAATTATTCCACCTGTCTATTTCGGGCCACAGCTGGGGTTCTCCACCTGTGACCGCTGGAAGCGAAGGATCAGAATAGTCAGGGTTGACCATGTCATCCAAGGTGTCGTTGTCCGGCAGCTCTTCGAGCTCGGCGCATACAGGCACGCGTCCGGCCGCTGGATGCCCCGGAAACTCCTTCAATGAAATCAATGCCTGGATCGGATCCAGCCCGCTTCGAAACGATTCTTCAAGCCGACCTTCCCAGACAATCAAAGCGTCTATTCTCTGCTCCAGCCCGAGCGCCGCCATCACTGGAGCGTAACCGGCTGCGCCGACCTCTGGACTTGCTGAACACCAAAGGTGCCCAATGTTCACACCTCGAAGTTCCACTGGAAGGTGAAGAATCGGGCCATCACACGAGGAATCGTAACTTGATTTTTCAAAACCAGGCGATATGAACACCACCGCCCCCCGTTCCAGGAAAAGCAGAACACCACACAACATCTGCTACACCCATGTCGCATTTCCGGCAGCTAGGCAGACATTGACACTGTATCCTGAACTCCCGGCAACAATAAGGTCCCTTTGGCCCAGATATCAACTTCTCGTGTCAACTCATATTTCCTGGGTATCGGTGGCTACCCCCAGGATTGCCCTGGAGAGGAGGTGGTGGTCAGCGCTGGGCGATCTCCTTGAGCTCGTCCAGGCTCGCGGCAACACGCTCCTGGGCATCGGCGTCGATACCACCTCCCCTGGGGTCCTCCGGAGCACCGATCCGCGAGCGCAGAGCCTCGAGCGGAGAGACACCGCTCCCCCGAAGTCGCATGAACTCGCCGACCCACCAGCCGTAGGCACGGTTGTGGACCACTTCCTGAGGCCGCAGAGGCTGGAAATCAGCTGCGTCGTCGGTTGCCGACGCCCAGAGGTAGCCGATCACGCGGCTTTGCAAGGACACCGGAAGGTAGTGGACCGGCTGGCCGGTCCAGGAGTCGTATGTTTTTCCTATGGTCTCCGGAGCGAAGTCGTTCCATCTGTCCATGCCGAACAACAGGAAATCACTGTCATCCTGACTCTGTTCGGGCTCGCCTCCGAGTTCCTCTGGGATCGGAATCGGAACGTATCCGGGTTCCACCACTCGGCCCAGGGCCTCCTCGTCAGGAAGTTCCTCCACCGGTGTTCCTGCGGGGACACCTCCGGCCTCAAGGTGTTCGGGTTCCTGCCTCCACAGTTCCAAGGCCTCCCGGGGCGGGAGCCCCTGGCGTGCAGCCTGGGCCATCCGCTCCGACCAGACAAGCACCGCCTTGATCCGGTCTTCCAGATCGAGAGCAGAAATGACCATGGTGTACCCGGCAGCGTACTCCTCGGAATTCTTCGCACACCATATATGGGCGATCTTTTTTCCGGAAAGGAAAACTGGACAGTGGAGTATCGGGCCTTTGCAGGAACTTCTGTATCCAGCCCTCTCCGAACTGGACCTTTTGTCCATCAGCTCTTCCTCTTTCGATGTCGGTCGTCCTGCAATGATTTTTGCGTCCGGGATCCCCAGCCCTTCGACCTGTCGGATCCCGGTTTCCCATGTCTCGTTCCCCTGGGAAGAAGCAGCTCCCGCCGGCAGGAACGCACTCCTGGTGCCCCGGAGGCCGTGGCCCCGTTCAGCACACCCGAGGTGGGGCGCTCGTGCAGCAGATCCACGATGGCGTGGCCGGTGGGCAGGGTGTAAGGGACTTTGGGATGTCGGCGGCAGGGCGGCCCTCGGGCGGGGAGACCCGCGACCAATCACCCCGTTCCGCCGACTCGGCGCACGGGGGTGCCCCGCCTGCGGACACCGCCGGGCAGGAACGCCGAAGCCGGTCGCCCCGGCCGCTGTTCGATGCGGCCGGGGCAACCGGCTCCGTGCGGCCTACAGTCCCCGGTGCTGCCAGCAGCGGGCCAGGAGCGGCTCGACCCGGTAGGTGTCCTCCTCGACCTGGTCGAACACGTCCAGGGCCTCCAGGCACGCCACCGCCGTGTCGGGGTCGGGGTGGGCCTCCCGGAGCCCGACCGCCTCGACCAGTTCACCCCGGCTCGTCGGACCGTCGATCAGCTCGATCACCGCGTCGAAGGCGGCGGCCAGGGGGCGGTGCGCGGTCAGGCCGACCTGTTCGACCAGGGCGGCCGCCCGCCCCGGCTGGGCCAGTTCCTTGGCCAGCCGCTCCAGGGCCCGCTTCTCCTGGTGTTCCTGGGCCAGCTCCTGGGCCCGGTCCACGAGGACCGGCCAGCCGCCGGTGATCTCCAGCAGGTGCTCCTGGCGCTCGGAGACGCCGAACAGCCCGGTGTCCCGGGACCAGACCTGCAGGGACAGCCGGTCGTACCGGCGCAGCCGCACCAGCCCCAGCCCGTCGCGCTCGGGTCCGGCCAGCAGCATCTCCCAGAAGTCGGCCTGGGTCGGGTCCGAGACCAGGACCACCGACCGGGTCACCCCGCGTCCGGTGGGGGTCCGCTCCAGGGCGGCCTCCACGCCGGCCAGACAGGTGCTGGCGCGGGAGGTGACCCGGGACAGGTCGGACAGGACGATGCGTCGCCGGCCCTTGCGGCCCTGCTCCAGGGCCTCCTCGTAGCGGCGCCGGTCCTGGGGCTCCTGGAGGTCGAAGCGGTCACCGAACTCGTCGCGGACCGAGCGGATCGTCTCGGTGACGTCGGCGATGCCCGTGGCCGGCGACCCCAGTACCAGGCGGACCTGGTTGGCGTGGTCACCGAGCAGGTAGTCCAGTTGGGCGGTGGTGAGCGGTGCGAGACGCCTGTCGCCCAGGGGGCGGCGGACGGTCAGCGCGATGGACTCCGCGGGCACGGCCTCGGAGTCGGCGTCCACCAGTGCGGTCATCACCGTGTCGTTGGTGCCCATCATCCGCAGCGCGTTGGCCGAGCGCAGCCGCCAGCCGCGCAGGTCGCGGTTGTCGGCCAGCAGTCCCAGCCCCACCATCTCCTTGAGGTAGGCGCGGAAGGCCTCGGAGTCCAGGCCCTCGAAGCCCCGCCTCCAGTAGGACAGGCACTCCTCGCGCAGCTCCATCTCGGTCAGGCGCACGTCCAGCCCCCGCTCGTAGGCGTGGTGGGCGAGGACGTTGGCGATGATGTTGTAGCGCGGGTCCAGGTGCAGGGTGTCGCGGAAGGTCTCGATGATGTCGTCCCGCAGCTCCGGGTCTCCCTCCACCGCCTCCACGTCGGAGAGGGCGACGATGTAGGGCGGTTCGCTCCCGCCGGTCCCGGTCCTGCGCATGTCGTGCATGTGCCGGACCAGCCGGTCGCAGAACATCTGCAGGAGGAAGGGCTGGTAGGAGCAGTGGCCCAGGATCCGGTGGATGAGCTCCTCGCTCTCGAAGCGGAAGCCGAGCGCCCCCATGGGCCGGGTGACCAGGTCGTAGGCGTGGAACGGGCGCAGGTGCCCGATCATCGTCGGGCTCTGGGCCAGGTGCTTGAAGGTGTTGTTGGACAGCTTCGCGAAGCGCTGCACGGAGTGCAGGCCGGCGAAGACGACCTTGGCCCGGCTCTCGGCGCCCGCGAGCTGGCCGAGTTCCTTGAGGCGGCGGGTCTCCAGGAAGCGGGGGGCGTCCGCCTCGAAGAACCCGTCCGACTCGTCGAGCATGACGAGCAGCCTGCGCCGGGAGTCCGCGGTGAGCCAGGCCAGGACCCCCGCGCGCACCTGGTCGTATGCCTTGCCCGTGTCCCGTTTGCCCGGCCTGGACACCACTCCCGCACCGCGGAGCTCGCGCAGCAGCACGTCCCACACCGCGTCCGCGCCCTGGGCTCCCTGTCCGATGGCGGCGGTGCTCAGCTCGATGTGCAGGGCGACCCGCTCGGGCTCCTGCTCGAAGGCGGTCTTGGCCGAGCGCAGGAGGGCCGACTTGCCCAGGCCCCTTCCGCCGAAGAGCACCTGGGTGTCCTCCGGGTCGATGACGGCCCGGCGCTCGCGGTCGCGTCCGTAGAACATCTCCGGCGGCACCAGCGAGCGCTTCTTGCGGGCGTAGGGCTGCACGGCGGAGAAGGGCAGCAGGACCGCCAGGGCGGTGTCGACCTGGCGGTTGCCGTGCGCGGCCAGGTAGGCCAGGGCCGCGTCGTCGACCACCACCACGGAGGTGTCGCTGTGCACCGCCTCCACGGCGAACCTGCGCCGGACCTCGGAGGGCATGGTGCCCATGTAGGCGACCAGCAGGGAGTCGCCGGAGGTGTCCTTGTCCACCCAGCTGCGCAGCAGTTCGGCGCGGGGCTGGCTCCAGCACACCATCACCCGCAGCCGGCCGTGGAGCTTGCTCCCGAACTGGGGGACCGTGGGACGGCCGTTCCAGGCCACCCTGGAGAACTCGAAGGATCCGCGGTCGAGCCCCTTGGCCGCCCGGAGCGGGTTGAGGGACGCCGAGGCCGGGATGTCGTAGCCGAGCAGGCGCAGAGCCGGCACGAGGAAGGTGCGGACGGCGCGCGCACCGAGCTGGTTCCGCTGCCGGATGGGGGTGTCCCTGGCCTCCCTCCAGGCTTCCAGGGCGTCGGCGACCAGGTCGCGGGCGTCGGTGGACAGCCCCCCGAAGTCCAGGCCGGAGCCGCCCTCCAGGGGAAGGACGCCCCCGCGGCGGGCCATCTCCACCAGCTCCGCGGTGATCCCTCGTGGGAGCCCGTCGGGGACGCGGGGGAAGAAGTCGGGCAGTTCGCGCTCGTCGAAGGGTTCGGGGACGGACTCGCCGATCTCGCTGAAGTAGATGAGTTCCTCGGCCGTCAGCAGCTGGCCGTCCTCGATGAGGGAGCGGATACGCCTCTCGTCGACCTCGGGACCCTCCGCCCGCTTCACCAGCGCGTCCAGGCGTTCGGTGAGCCGGGACGCCGCCTCGCGGCGGTAGGCGGGCAGGTCGCGCGCGACCTGTTCGATCCGGGCCCGGACCGGGGCCAGGTCGGAGGCCTCGGTCACGGAGCCGACCTCGAGGAGTTCGGTGAGGTGGCTGTCCTGCTCCTCGCTGATCTCCTGCTGCAGACGGGCCCGGCCGAGCTCCGTGAGCAGCTCGTCCCGGGCCCGGGCGAGCCCGTCGCGGCTGCGCTTCTCCGCGGCGTCGATGCGGTCCCGCGCGTCCTGGGGCACGGGGGCACTGCCCTGCGGCAGTCCGCCCGTCTCGGCCAGGTCGACCAGATGCCGGGCGGCGGGGTAGCGCTCGCTCCGGATCTGCAGGTCGAGTGCCTGGGACCAGTCGAGCCCTGCGGCCGCGGCGAGTTGCGCGGAGGTGGTCCCCTCGGGGGCGCGCACCCGGCCGGTGGCCGGGTCGACGGTGGCGTGGGCAACCTTGAGGAGCTCGACGGTGAGCACGTGGTCGGGGAGGGGCTCGCCCTGGCCGGTCGGCACACCTCCGTCGACGAAGGCCGCGATCTCCCGGAGCGCTTCGGCGGCCGCGGCATGGGCGGCGCCCGCCAAGGTGGTGTGCGAGGAGTGCCCGGCCAGGGCCGCGGCGGCCTGGGGCGCGTGCCGGAGAACGACGTGGCGCATCTCGACGAGGTCGTCGGTGGCCCATGCGCGGCTCCGGTCCTCACCGCGTTCCAGGGCGGACACCGCGTCGAGCCAGTCCGAGACCACGGCCAGGGCGGAGCCGACGAGCGAGACGAGGTTGTTGCGGGCCGCGCCCTGCAGGACCCGGCTGGAGGGGCCGCGCAGGGCGGCGTCGGCCCGGTCGATCTCCTTGTTGAGGTTCTCCCGGCGGGTGAGGGCGACCAGGCGTTCGGCGACCTCCGCGCAGCGTGAGCGGTCGTCGTTCGCAGCGGCGTGGAGGAGGGAGCCGACGGGTCCCTGTTCGGCGAACCAGACCTGGGCCAGCTTGGTGGCCCTGCGGAACCGGAGGTTGTGCGGGGTCCTCAGCCGCTCCCCCGCCTCGTGCCGGACGCGGTCGAGCCGCTCCTCCAGCTGTCCGGCGTCGGCGAGGGTGGTGCCCAGCGGGTTGCCGACCAGCAGGCCTTTGAGGGCGCGCTGTCCGACGGCCTGGGCGATGGCGGACAGGTGCGGTTCCAGGTGGGGGGCCGCGTTGTCCAGGAGCGCCCCGGCGGTGGACTCGCCCGTGACCAGTGCCGTCCTGACCAGTGCCGGGACGGTGAGGATCAGGGCCGGGGTGTCTCCGGTGAGGTCGTCGGGGTCGAGGGCGGCGAGCTCGTCGCGCAGGCGCGCCGCACAGGGACCCGTGCCGCTGCGCAGCACGTCGGCAAGGGCGGCGATGCGCAGGGCGGCGCTCCGGGGTGCGGGATGTCCGGAGGTGTCGGCGATCGAGGCGGCGAGTGCGAAGCGGCGTTCGGTGACAAGACGGACCAGGACCGGTTCCGTTCCCTCGTCCACGGGGTCGGGCTGTGCGGGGGCCAGGGGTGCGGGGGCCGGCTGTTCGAGGTCCGGTGGCTCGGGGGCGGGTGGCTCAGGGGCGGGTTCCTCGGCCGGAAGGGGTTCGGGGAGCGCATCGGGGTGGTTCTTCGCGGCTGGTCCGGGGCCCGGTGCTCCGGGGTCCGGCGGCTCGGCGCGTCCGGGAGACGCGGACGCGACAGGACCGGGTGCCGGGGGCTGCGGCCGGCTCCTCTCGGTCTGCCGGAGGATCACCGCCAGGGGAAGGCTCGCGAGCTCGTCCGGAAGGCCTTTCATCGCCCTGCTCTGGAGCGCGGACATCCTGACGGGGTCGCGGCCTTCCTCGGTGGCCGAGAGCTCCACCAGTTCACCGAGGGCGAGCAGGGCCTCCCGCAGCGGCACTCCCTCTTCCGCCTCCGCGCCCTCCTCCACCAGGCCGTGCAGCACGGCGATCTGGTCCGCCGGGATGTCGGGCAGCTCCGCGAGGTCGAGCAGTGCCAGGATCCGGGCGTCGGCGTCCTCCCGCTCGGCCAGTGCCGCCAGTGCGGCGTCGAGGTCGGCGAACCGGGCCTCCGCTGCCGGTGCGGGCAGGTCCAGGTGCGCGGCGAGGCGGTCGAAGGCGGCGTTGTAGTCGGCGAGGGCGCGGAGAGGTGCCTCGGGGATTCGCTGCTCCCCGGTCAGGGCCTCGCCCAGGGCGGTGAGTGCCTCCTCTGCCTCGTGGTGGCACCGCTCCAGGTCGGAGCGTTGGCCGCGCAGGAGGTCGAGGGAGGGTGCGGGGTGTCCGGGCAGGTCCTGGGGTGCGGCAGCCGGGGTTTCGGCGGCTTCGGCGCCGGCGCTCATGGGCAGCTCCTCCGGTTCGGGGGCAGAGGGGTCGGGGGGTTCGTGGACGGGAGCGGATTCCCGGTACATGCGGTGGACGAAGTCGGGGGTGGCCTCGACGACCTTCCGCGCGGCATCGAGCAGTTCGTCCAGGGCTGCGGGGTCGGCGCCGTTGCCGGGCCACCAGGAGCGGTCCGAGGCCCAGAGGAGTGCCCGTGCCCCCTCGGCGCTGGCGGTGACCGAGGCCCACAGGGTGCAGGCCAGCAGGGTGTCCGACCACTGCGGGGCGGAGGTGCGGGGGTGCGCGACCGAGCGGAGGATCGCGGACTTCACCGGACCGGAGAGCAGGTCCACGGCATGGCACGCGTCATCGACCGGTACGGCCGTGAGCCGCTGTCTGACGTCGCGGCACAGCGACCGGGAGACCACGCGCGGGGCCAGTCTCAGTCCCAGGTGCCAGAGCGCGTACCGGCGCACGGGCGGCGGGGCCGGGGTGAGCAGGTTCGCGACGTCCTGTTCGCTCAGCGCGCCGAAGACCTGGGGGCGGAAGCCGGCCAGGGCCGTGAGGGCCTCGGCGAGTCCGGCGAGCGCGGATTCGGCCTCTTCGGGGGCTGTGTATCCCTCCTCGTGGCGGAGGGGGGTGTAGAGGGGTTCCCGTATGCAGTGCGGACAGGAGGAACGGCGGTTCTTCGCCAAGGGGAACGCTCCGCATCGTGTGGCTGGTGCAGGGGTTTGCGCGTTCGGCGCGGTCAGGAGGTGACCGGATCACCTCCTCCGCTTCGGGAGCGGGCCGCGAAGGCCTGTGAGCAGGCCGGGAAGAAACAAGAGGCGTCTCGGCAGGGGTGCTGCGGCGCAGGGAGAATCGCGGGCAAGCTGTCCGCCACCGTGCCACCTCCACCCGATCGGGCTTCTCGTGAGCACACTATCCCCAACCTCGTGAATACCGTCAACCACATTTGTGTTGACATGTCACGTTTGGGATCACAAGAACTTCTTGTCGGTTTCATGTAAGGAGGTGGCGCCGCCCGGCCCACCAGCCCCGAAAGCGGGACCGGGCCTCGCTACCCGGGTTCACGGCGGAGCGCAGGTCTTCCTGAGACGGAAAGGCCCAGGGCCGGGTGTCCGGGTCAGCGGGCGGGGAAGGGTGTGCGGGTCCGGTGCTGGGAGAACGGCTCTCCGGCGAGGGTGTGGACGAGTGCCTGTCGGCAGTAGGCGACCATGTCCTCGGGGAGTCGGCCGGTGGGGAACCAGGCGATCTCGGTGTGCTTGCGGGGTTCGAGGTTGGCGGGTGTGCCGTCCCACCGTGTGCAGGTGAAGAAGAAGTGCACCCAGCCGGCGCCCTCCTGGCTGTGCATGACATGGGCGAATTCCAGGTCCCCGGGGCGGACCCGGACGCCGAGCTCCTCGGCGCACTCGCGGACCGTCGCGGCGGCGACGTCCTCGCCGGGATCGACCTTTCCGGCCATTCCGGCGTGCCACAGGCCGGGGGCGTAGGCGGCGCCGGGTGCGCGCCGCGTCAGGAGAACCTCGCCGCCCCGCAGGAGGAACACGTGCGTGCTCAGAGCGGGGACGGCAGAAATACCGGGGATGTCGAACGTGTGTTTGCCCATGGGGTCATCCTGCCGTGGAGCGGCAGTGGGGGTTGCCGTCCACGAGTATGGGCGCGATGTCGTTCCGCCGTGTCGGGGGCAGCGCACACGCCCAGGCCTCACCGAACGATGTCCCGCCACCAGCACGACTGCTGGTGGCGGTGGAATGCACAGTGCTGCGGTCCGCGGCCAGGGAGCGGCGTGTTCACCAACGGGGTGCCCTCGACGGTCTGGGCCGAGGGGCCCTGTCCGGAAGCCTCGGGATGCCTCGGTACGTGGAAAGCCAACCGGTGAAGGTCAGGGGCGGGCAGGTTCGCTCTGCTCCGGGCGGCTGCAGACGCCGCGCGGGACCGCAGCGCGATCCTTCGCAGTGCGGGTGGCTTCTCCCGTGTCGGCCGTGAGCGGGTGTTTCTGTCACGGATGGGACAAGCGTGCGTCACCGGTCTCACATGAGCAGCGCCGGGCGGGTAGGTTGGCCGTGATCTCTGGTACCCGGAACCGCGACGCGGGTTCCGCCCCCGACCACGGAAGACCGATCGCCGTGCCCCAGCTGGCCATCCACAAGGACTTCCTCACGGAGTTCGCCGCTCTCGACAAACCCGTGCGCGAGCGTGTCGCCGAGGTGTTCACCAAGTTCGAGCAGGCCACCCACACCGGCCTGCACCTGGAGAAGATCACCGGAGCCCGCGACGACCGCTTCCGCACCATCCGCATCGACCAGTTCTGGCGCGGTGTCGTGCTGGCGCCCGAGAGCGGGGACACCTTCCTCCTGCTCAGGGTGCTGCCGCACGACAAGGCCTACGAGTGGGCCAAGACCCGCCGGGTGTCGGTGAACACCGCCACCGGCAGGATCGAACTGCGCGACGTGGCGGCGATGGACTCGGCGCTGCCCCAGCTGGAGAAGATGGCGGCCAAGGCGCCCGAGCGGCTGTTCGCGGGCGTCTCCGACGCGGTTCTGCGCAAGCTGGGCGTGGACGAGCAGACACTGGGCTTCGCGCGCACCCTCACCGAGCCCTTCCAGGTGGAGGCTGCGCAGAGCCTGCTCCCACCGGTGCAGTGGGAGGTGCTCTACGGCCTGGCCGCGGGGATGAGCCCTGAGCAGGTCTGGGAGGAGCTGGGCGCTCAGATCACCGAGGAGGTCGACCCCGAGGACCTGGAGGCGGCGCTGCGGCGCAGCCCCGAGCGGGTGCTGCTGGTGGAAGGGCCCGCCGAGCTCATGGCGGTGCTGGCCTCGCCCTTCGACCTGTGGCGGATCTACCTGCACCCGGCCCAGCGCTCGGCGGTGGAGGCCTCCTACCGGGGGCCGGCGCGGGTCAGCGGCGGGCCCGGGACCGGCAAGACCGTGGTGGCGCTGCACCGCGCCCACCGGCTGGCGCGGTCGGGCGGCCCGGTGCTGCTGACCACGTTCACCTCGACGTTGGCCGAGGCGCTGGAGGCCAACCTGGCGCTGCTGGCCGAGAGCAGCGGGGACGCCGAGGCGGCCGGGCGGGTGCGGGTGGAGCACGTGGACCGGCTGGCGCACCGGGTGTTCCGGGAGGCGCACGGGCGGCCGAACCTGCTGGTGCAGGCGCGCGAGCGGGAGCTGTGGCAGCGCGTCGTCGACCGGTTGGGGGTGGACCTGTCCCCCGCGTTCCTGGCCGAGGAGTGGCGCCAGGTGGTGCTGGCCCGGCAGGTGGGCTCGGCCGCGGAGTACCTGCAGGCCAAGCGCACCGGGCGCGGGCGCGCGCTGGCGCCCACGAAGAAGGCGCAGGTGTGGCAGGCGGTGTGGGAGTTCCAGAAGGAGCTGTCCGCGCAGGGCCTGTGGACGCACGAGACGGTGTGCGAGGAGGCCGCGCGGCTGCTGGCGGACCGCGACGACAAGCCCTTCGCGCACGTGGTGGTGGACGAGGCCCAGGACCTGAGCGCCCACCAGTGGCGGCTGCTGCGCGCCGCGGTGGCCGAGGGGCCCGACGACATGTTCGTGGTGGGCGATGCCCACCAGCGCATCTACGGTCCTGGGATCACGCTGGGCGAGGTCGGGGTGAACGTGCGCGGGCGCTCCTCGAAGCTGTCGGTCAACTACCGCACCACCGGCGAGATCCTGGGGTGGAGCCTGGGGCTGATGCGCGGGCAGGCCGTGTCCGACCTGGAGGGAGAGCTGGACTCGCTGGCGGGGTGCCGCTCCGAGATGCGCGGGGCCGAGCCGTCGGTGAAGGGCTTCGCCACGTGGGATGCGGAGCTGGCGTACCTGAGGGAGACCGTGGGTGCGTGGATCGACGCGGGGGTGCTGCCCTCGGAGATCGGCGTGAGCGCCCGCTCCAACCGGGCGGTGGAGCAGGCCGTGCTCGCCCTGGAGGAGGCCGGGATCCCGGCGCGGGCGCTGGCGCGCGGCACCGCCGAGGGCGGCGGGGTGGCGGTCGGCACCATGCACCGGATGAAGGGGTTGGAGTTCCGGTGCCTGGCCGTGGTCGGCGCGGGGAGCGGACAGCTGCCCGAGCCTCGCGGCCTCACACCCGAGGAGGAGGACCCGGGTGCCCATTCCCGGGACCTGCTGCGCGAGCGCAGTCTGCTGTTCGTGGCGTGCACGCGCGCGCGGGAGCAGCTGAGTGTGAGCTGGCACCAGGAGCCCAGTCCCTTCATCGAGGCGCTGCTCTCCTAGACCATGCTCCCCGGACCGCCCCGGACCGCGCGGCCGCAGGACGTCTTCCCGCCGTCGCGGCCGTGCTCGCGGGGCGGGCGGTGCGGGGAGGACGACCCAGTGGCCTGCGTACACGACGCCCCACCGAGCGGAGGAAACACCCCACCATGGCGAAGCTGTCCCAGATCCTCGACCAGGTCGACTCCGAGACCATTCTCCTGCCGGAGTTCCAGCGCGGCTACGTGTGGAACCGCGACCAGGTGCGCGGGCTGCTCCGGTCGATGTACCTGGGCCATCCGGTGGGCAGCCTGCTCCTGTGGGAGACCGCCGACCCCGCCGTGTCGGCGCGCGGCAGCTCCGCGGGAGCCGGTACCTATCAGATGCTGCTGGACGGCCAGCAGCGCATCACGTCGCTGTACGGGGTGATCAAGGGGAAGCCGCCGAAATTCTTCGACGGTGACGCCAAGGCATTCACCGGCCTGTACTTCAACGTGGACAGCCAGGAGTTCATGTTCCACTCCCCCACCCGGATGTCGGGGGAACCGCGGTGGGTGGACGTCACCCAGCTGTTCGCCAAGGGCCCGGCCCGCTTCTTCGCCCGGCTGGCCTCCGAGTACGGCGAGGACCTCGCCGAGGCCTACCTGGACCGGATGAACCGGCTGCACCAGATCACCGAGCGCGAGTTCCAGCAGGAGAAGATCACCGGCGCCGACCGGGACGTCGAGGAGGTCGTGGAGATCTTCAACCGGGTCAACTCCGGCGGCACCAAGCTGTCCAAGGGTGACCTGGCCCTGGCCCAGGTGTGTGCTCAGTGGCCCGACGCGCGCAAGGAGATGCGGGCGGCCATCGACCGCTGGGAGAAGCGCGGGTACAAGTTCAACCTGGACTGGCTCCTGCGGACCACCATGGCGGTGGCCACCGGCAAGGCCCGGTTCGAGCAGCTGGCCAAGGTGGGCGCCGAGGAGTTCCGTGACGCGCTGGAGCGGGCGGTCGCCCACACCGACACGTTCCTGGAGGCGGTCGCGGGCCGGCTCGGTCTGGACCACGACCGGGTCCTGAAGAGCCGCGCGTCGCTGATCGTCGCGGTGCGGCTGCTGGAGCTCAACGGAGGCGAGTTCGACGACCGGTCGCACCGCGACAAGGTCCTGTACTGGTACATGCACTCGGCGCTGTGGGGACGCTACAGCGCAATGACCGAGAGCACGCTGCAGAAGGACTTCGACACGGTGGCACGCAGCGGGGTCGACGGGCTGATCGCGACGCTGGAGCGTTCGCGCAGCGGTGCGCTGGCGGTGCGCCCGCACGACTTCGAGGGCACGCAGGGGACACGCTTCTACCCGCTGCTGTACCTGCTGATGCGTTCGGGCAGCGCCCGCGACCTGGTCACGGGCCGAGAGCTCACCTCGGCGGCCCTGGAGTCGGGGAACCAGTTGCAGCGGCAGACGCTGTTCCCGACCGCGCTGCTGCGCGGTCACGACGCCAAGGCCGACGCGATCGCCAACTTCTGCTTCCTGGTCGACGGCGACCACCTGGGCATCGGCCAGGCGGCCCCCGAGGAGTACCTGGGCCGGATCGAGGCCGAGAACCCGGGGGTGCTGGCCTCGCAGTGGATCCCCGCCGACCCGTCGCTGTGGCGGGTGGAGCGCTACCGCGACTTCCTGGCCGCGCGCCGGGAGATGCTGGCCGAGGCGGCGCAGGCCTTCCTGGAGGGGCTCCGGGAGGGAACCGCCCCCGAGGAGGAGAAGCTGAGTCCGCTCACCGTGGTGGCGGAGGAGGCCGGCGACCCGCGCAGCGTGCAGGTGCGGACCCTGGTGGAGGAGCTGCGCGAGGCGGGGTACGCCGAGCCGGAGCTGGACACGGTGATCAGCGACCCGGGAAGCGGCCGGGTCATCGCCGAGGCGGAGGCGTTCTGGGCCGAGGGGCTGCAGCGGGGACTGGGCAAGCCGGTGGTGCTGGAGCTGGACCCCGAGCAGGCGGACCTGCCACGGCTCCAGGAGCTGGGGTACGAGGTGTTCACCTCGGTGGAGGCGCTGTCGGGGTTCGTGCGCCGCAGCGCGCAGGAGGCCTCCGGCACGCACCCGGTGGAGGTGCCCGCCGAGCCGGTCGGGTCCGCCGGGGAGGAGCACGGCGGCGGGGACGACACCGAGAAGGCCTTCCACCAGGCGATGGTGTCGGTCTACGAACGGGCCAAGGAGGAGGCGGGTTACACGCCGTCGTTCTTCCTGGGGATGCTCGCGGATCTGGGGGCGCTGGGGACGGCGCGCAAGCTGTTGGCCGCCCCGGCGGTCTCCGACGGGTTCTCCAACCTGTGGGAGCGGGGCCGGCTGGACCTGACGGTGGAGGCGGTGGTGCTGCGGCCGGAGTTCGCCGAGCTGTTCACCGCCGAGGAACTGGACCGGGCCCGCGGGCGCCTGGAGCAGTTCGGGTACGCGTTCGCGGGCTAGTTCGCCGATGGAGGTGTGGTGCCCTGGTCAGTGGTCGTCAGAGGCCAATGACCGCTTGACCGGGGCACCGGCCGGTCGGTTGTTCCGGATCGCGGCGTTGAACACGCCGATGCGCTGACTCAGTCAGGGCGGAAACGGCTCCAGCGCGTGTTCGGGCTCGTCATCATGCCGGGGCCTGACCAAGGCAGGGCCCAGCCCGGCGACGGCCCTTTCGATGGGGTACCGGACGGTGGAGAACCGCGTGGATCATGTGCGGGGCGCGGCCGTCGAAGAGGACGCACGCCGCACCCGTACCAAAGCCGTTCCGGTCGTGCTGGGGCGCCTGACCAATATCGCCTGCCAAGCGTTTGCCGCAGAAACCTGCGGTCCTGATTCCCCAGCTACGCCTCATTTCTCGTGATCTTGTATCTGGGGACAACTTCACCCCATCTCGCCGCCGTCCCGTAGGTCTCGCTGCCGTCCCACAGCCGGCCAAAGTGACCGCAAGTACAAGATCACCGCAAGAAACGCCACCGCACGGAATCGTGTGCGGCTCTTCCAGCTGAGGCAAGGGACGACTCCCGATTGGAACGAGAGACAACCCAGACCGGATCAATCAGAACACAGGCCCAAACCCCCCACCCCAACCGAAAAGCCCGCGCCCTCCCTCCCGCTGCGATTCATCCACATGGCCTATTTCCCCGTGATCTTGTATCTAGAGACAACTTCACCCCATCCCGCCGCCGTCCCGTAGGTCTCACTGCCGTCCCACAGCCAGCCAAAGTGACCGCAAGTACAAGATCACCGGAAGAAAGGCCACTGGCCATGGTAGGGGTGAATGGAAACCTTCGGCCACGCCTGCGCCCGCGCTCGCTCCTGCGTCCACATCCGCGCCTGTGTCGATACCCGCACTTGTGTCCACACCCGGGCCTTGTTCCATTCGAGTCCGCCACCAGGTGGGACAAGGTCGGGAGCCGGTGTGAACTGCTCATGGTCCAGGTGGTCGAGGAGGTTGCGCAGGGTGTGCTTGTCGGTGGTGTGGCCTTATGGACAGCGGTTTCCCAACAGTTCCACGACCCTTCAGGACCGTGCCCGTTGTTGCATGTCAGAGCTCGGTCATATCGCCGCAACCGGTTCAGTTCCGGCTTCAGCACACCCCTCGGAAAAATGATGACTCCGGAGCCCTACTGCAAAGGCATCTGACACATCCTCACCACCTGGCTTGCCGAACCCCTGACCTCCATTAATTACTCTTGAAGGGGCCTGAAAGCAAGAGGATGGTCGTTGCCGTCAAAACGAGAGGCGACTTCCCATCTTGTTCTCCTGGAAATCAAATAGAAGATGAACTTCACCTTGCCGGGATTTTCTGACCACGTGGACTCAAATACATCTATGGCCGTACTGTACGGACCCGAGATAATTTCTTCGATGTGCACATGAATTTTACCGACAAGCTTATCATCAGATTCGATCCGAAACTCAAATGATCCCGAGGCATTACTCCACTCACGCACCATTTCTGGGAAACCACGGAATGCGCAAGCAACCTCATCAAGACTGGCGGAAACTTCAATGAACTCAACCCTCGACAACATTCCCCCAAGACCAGACAATGGTGCGCCCGCTGCCCCGGCAGCGGACGATTGCTCCGACACCAGGGCCGGATCCGATCATGGAGCGGTCCAGGCTCCTCGGTTCGAATCCGTCACCGAACGGCTGTGAACATCCCGCGATGTCCGCACGGCTCTGAGCGGGGCCGTGCGGACACGTCGGTGTTCCCGGTTCAGACCCGTTCCACGGGTAGCCACAGCTCGGCGTCGGCTCCGGTGCCGTCCTCGGTGCGGGCAACCCTCAGGATCTCGGGACCCTCGACGGCTCGGTAGGCCGGGTTGGCGGGGAACCACTCGCCGAAGGCGTCCGCCCACATCCGCTGCAGGCCCTGGGGGAACTCCGCCACGGGCACCGACCGGGGGAAGACCGCCCAGGTTCCCGCAGGCACCTCCAGGGTCTCCATGCCCTCTGCTCCTGGCGCCGAGGTCGCCGCGGCCTGGTAGTAGTCGATCTCGCTGCCCTCCTCCCGGTCGGGGGACAGCGCGGCGGTCACTCCCAGGACACCGCGCGGTTCCTGGTCGGACAGTTCCCCGATCCGGTCCAGGACCTCCCGGCCCAGTCCTCGGGTGAACTCCTCCATGGCCGGGTTGCGGCCCTCGTGGACGATCGGCACCCGTGCCCTGCGGCCCACGAGGCGGAAGGCGTCCTTGTCCACGATGCGGTACTGCATGCTTTCGCTCCCTTCGACGGTGAGGCGGAACCGTATCCGCGGTTGGGAGGAGAGCACCGCGCCGCTTCGGCGGGCCTCGCCGGGGCCCACACCGTGCACGGCGCGGAAGGCCCGGGCGAAGGCCTCGGCCGACCCGTAGCCGTGGCGTACCGCGATCTCGAGCAGGCTGTCGCTGCCCTCGAGCACGTCGGCACCTGCCAGGGTGAGCCTGCGCCGCCGCACGTACTCCGACAGCGGCATTCCGGCCAGGACCGAGAACAGGCGGCGCAGATGGTGTTCGGAGGTGAGCGCGATGCGCGCCATCTCCGCCGTGTCGACCGGCGCCGAGAGGTCCTCCTCGACCTTCTCCAGTGCCCGGTTGAGGTGTTCCAGCACGGTGTCCTCCTCTTCCTGCACCACCGACCCTAGGAAGGGCGACCCCGTGCGCACCCGACAGTTTCCGACCCGGTCCGGTCGGACTCGCGCGGGCGGCGGAGCGCCGTCCCGGAAAGAGGCTCCCCGGATCGGGGAACTTCCCGGAACCCGGCCGGGCGGAGAGGCGTCACAGCAGGCGGACGGCGGGCGTCGGGTGCCCGCCCCGAGGTGCGTGGAGCCGGTATGCCATCCCCCGAGAACACAGATTCCCTGGCAGAACGGGTCAAGGGCGAGCTGGGCCGCTCAGCGGTGCGGGGCCTGTCCGGGTTCCTGCTGGGCGCCCTGGCGCTCGACCTGCTCGCCCTGCTCCTGTTGGGCTCCACCGAGTACTGGTACATGCACGTCGTGCTCCTGCTGGCGGGGCCCCCGGCCGCTCTGGTGCTGGTGGCCGAGTCCGAGCCCGATCCCGACGGGGTCCTGGCGCGCGCGGCCGGCGCGTGGTTCATGGTGGTGGCGTTCTTCTTCGTCCTTCTGGGTGCCTGGGGGCTCCTGGGGCCGTGGATGCTGCTGCCCGGCGCGGCCTCGGGAACGGCAGCCGTTCTGCTGTACCGGCGGGGCGTCCGGTGATCCTCAGGCCTGCTCGGGTTCCTCCGGGGCGCGGCGGGCCCACCATCCGGCCAGGAGCGAGCCGGACATGTTGTGCCACACGGAGAACAGGGCGCCGGGCAGGGCGGCCAGCGGGTTGAAGTGGGCGGTGGCCAGGGCGGCGGCCAGGCCCGAGTTCTGCATGCCCACCTCGATCGTCACGGCGCGGCGGGCGCTGTCGGGCAGGCGGCCGACACGGCCGGCCAGGTTGCCCAGGGCCAGACCCAGGCCGTTGTGGACGACGACGGCCAGGGCGAGCAGGGGGCCAGCGGTCAGGACGGCGCCGGCGTTGGCGCCGACGATCGCGGCGACCACGACGACGATGCCTCCCACCGAGACCAGGGGCAGCAGCGGCAGGATGCGTTCGACCAGGCGCGCGGCGGCCAGGCGCAGGAGCAGGCCCGCCAGGACGGGGACGAGGACGACCTGGACGATGGAGACGAACAGGTCGCCGGCGGGGACGGGCAGGGTGGAGCCGGCCAGGGCCAGGACGAGCAGCGGGGTGGCCAGCGGCGCGAGCAGGGTGGAGACCGAGGTCATGGCCACGGAGAGGGCGACGTCGCCGCGGGCCAGGTAGACGATGACGTTGGAGGCGGTACCTCCGGGGGCCGAGCCGACCAGGACCATGCCGACGACGAGCGCGGGCGGCAGGGCGAACAGGTGTGCCACGGCCCAGCCCAGGAGCGGCATGATCGTGTACTGGGCCAGGACACCCAGGAGGACCGCCCGGGGGTGGCGGGCCACGACAGCGAAGTCGGAGGGGCGCAGTGTCAGGCCCATGCCGAACATGATGACGCCCAGGAGCGGGGACACGTAGGGGGCGGCGAGGGCGGCCCGGTCGGGCAGAAGGAGCCCGGCGGCGGCCCCGGCCAGGACGAGCAGCGCGAACCACCGTCCGGCCAGATCGGCGATGCGGGTGAGGTGCGTCATCGGTGTGCTCCCGGTGCGGGTTCGGGAGGGGGCGGGGCGCCCGTCCCCGTGCGGTTGCCTCCGTGTGCGGCCGGCACCGCCCGGTCAGGTTAGCGCTCCGCCCCCAGGCCCGCCGTACACGGGGCCACCCCTCCCCCGGCGCCCGCCCCGGGCCTGTTCAGCGGGGGTGCGCGGCGCTCCAGGTCCTCCAGGAGGAGGTCGGTGGCCGGCATCGGCCGCTCAGGCGGGTTGCTCCTCCTGCTCCCCGACCGTGACGGGAAGGGTGTCCTCGGTGGCCAGGGGGACGTGGCGGCTGGGGGTGAAACCGAGCAGGTGGGAGGCCAGGGCCTCGTTGCCGGAGAACCCCGCGTCGGCGTCGACGACCTGGGCGCCGTCCCAGAGCATGAGCATGGCCGAGACGGTGTGGGCGGCCTTGTCGTGGTGCATGTCGTAGTGGGCGGCCATGGGGACGCTGTCGTAGTGCACCCACAGGTCGTGGCCGGTCATGAACACGTCCAGGTCGAAGGTGACGGTCAGGCCCATGAGTTCGGGCTTGTAGCGGTCGTCGATGCCGGCGAAGGCCTCGTCCAGGGCGATCAGGCGCGGGCAGTCGGGGCGGGCCGAGGAGTACAGGGCGTTGGCCGCGGCGAACAGCGGTAGGTGGATGGCCGCGGACTTCTCGCCGCCCGACATCTCCTCGTGGCGGCCCCGGGTCAGGCGCACCTCCTCCTGTCCGGGGACGGCCTTGCGCAGTTCGAAACGGTACCACTGCCGGTAGTCCAGGACCGCCGAGAGCACCTGCTTGTAGGTGGCCCTGGGGTGGGCGGCGCGGTGGTCGCGGATCAGCTCGCGCAGTGCGGCCCGCAGCTCGGCCAGGCCCGCGGGGCCCAGGCCGGCGCCGTCGCGGCGCACCAGGTCGGCCACGGCGCGCTGCCGGTCGGTGAGCCGGTCCGAGCGGGTCCAGCGGATGCCGATCTGCGTCCCGGAGGTCATGGGCCGCGAGCGGGTGTCGGCGTCCATGCTCCGTACGAGGTCGCGGGCGGTGCGTACGCGGTCGTGGATCTGCTGGGCGACGGCGGAGAGCAGTTCGTCCTCCAGGACGCCCCGCTCCTCGTGGCGCAGCAGCGCGTCCTGCTCCTGGACGCGGTCGGCGAGCACGCGGGCGAAGGCGGGCAGGGGGTTGCGGCCGTTCTCGTCGCCGACGTGGACGGTGACGATGCCGCTGCCGTCGGCCTCGTGGTCGACCTGGTGTCCGTCGGCGGTGGCGCCGAGGGCGTCGGTGAACACGCGCAGTGCCTCGGACATGCGGGTGGAGGCCGAGCGCAGTGCGCTGTCGGAGACGTCGGCGTTGCCGACTGCTCCGGTGAGGGCGTCGAGGATCTCGGTGGCGCCCGGGGGCAGGACGGCGCGCACGGCCGAGGCCGGGTCGGCTCCCTCGGCCAGATGTGCGGCGGCGCGGTCGGCGGCCTCCTCGGCGGTGGGCCACGAGGTGGGCCAGGGGCGGTCGAGGGGGGTGTCCAGGAGCAGGGGCAGCAGGGCGGGCCGGGTGAGTGCGGCGAGGCCCTCGCAGTGCTCGAGCACCGAGCGCAGGGAGGAGGTGAGCGCCCGGCGGCCGCTGTTGACGCCCTCCTCCGCGCGGACGGCGTTCTCGCGTGCGGTGGCGGCCTCGGCGCGCAGCCGCTCGAGGTCGTGCCGGGCGCGGACGAGCTCCTCGCCGGTGGTGCGCAGGCGTTCCAGTGCCTCCTGGGCGGTGGCGCCGACGGCGTCCTGGCGGGCCTGGAGTTCGAGGAGTTTGTCCTGGTGCTCGGCGGTGCGGTCGCGGTGGGCGCTCTCGTCCTGTTCCAGGTCGGCGGTCAGGCGCGCGATCGCGGCCCTGCGCTGGGCCAGGTCGTCCTCGGCGCGGCCGGTCTCGGTGCGGGCCTCGTGCAGGTCGCGGGCCGCGGCGAGGAAGTCGTCCACGGCGGCGGCCACGGCCCGGACGCGGTCGGGGACGGCGGGCATGGCGCGCTCGGAGGCGGTGGCGTGCAGGCGGTGGCGGCGGGAGTCGCGTTCGGCGGTGGCCGAGTCCAGGCGGCGGCGGGCCCCGTCGTGGTCGGCGCGCCTGGCCGCCACGACGGTGGCGTGGTGTTCGACGGCCTTGAGGGCGCGGGCCAGTGGTGCGACGGCGGGCAGGTCGGCGCGGGCCGCGGTGAAGGCGCCGATCCGCTCGTCGGCCTCGGCCAGGCGGCGGTCGGCCTCCGCCGCGGCCGTGTCGAGTTCCTCGGCGCGGGCCCGGAGAGCGGCCAGGCGTTCGCGGCGGCGGGCGGCCCGGTTGGTGGCGCCGATGAACTCGGGGGCGGCCTTGGGGTGCAGGCCGGTGAGGACGCCGAGTCCGAAGCGGGCGCCGGGGCCGACGTGGGCGGTGCCGGGGGCGGGCGGGGTGTCGGCGAGGGCGATCGAGTGCAGGATCGCGGTGACCGCCTCGGCGGGGACGCGGTCCTGCTCCTCGGGGAGGAGGACGTCGGCGAGGGTGGGGCCGGCGGCGGGGGCGCCGGGCACGAGGTAGGCGTCGGCCTCCGCGCTGCCGTCCAGGAGGGAGGGGGTGGCGGAGGGGTCGGGGTGGACCCAGGCGGTGAGGAGACCGGCTCCGTCGAGGGCGCCCTCGAGGGCGGCGGCGCGGGCGGGGTCGATG
Organism: Nocardiopsis algeriensis; assembly: GCF_014203695.1. Lineage (GTDB taxonomy): Bacteria > Actinomycetota > Actinomycetes > Streptosporangiales > Streptosporangiaceae > Nocardiopsis > Nocardiopsis algeriensis. The sequence continues at coordinate 158,853 of NZ_JACHJO010000004.1, forward strand.
CCGTCGGCGAAGCGGACCAGCTGCCAGAGGGGGGCGCCGGGGCGGCCGGGGCGCGGGGCGGTGCGGGTGCGGTCGGCGGGCGGGGCGTCGTCGCGTTCGGCCGCGACGGCGGCGTGTTCGGAGCGCACCTGTTCCAGGTCGGTGGAGAGGCGGTCGCGTTCGTCGGCGAGGCGTCCGCGGTGGAGGACGGCCTCGGTGCGGGCCTGTTCGGTGAGGTCGGCGAAGACCTCGGCGGGGGTGGGGGCTCCGGGTTCGCCGAACTCCTCCAGGGCGCGGGCCAGGGGTTCGGTGTGGGCGGGGTCCAGGGGTCCGGGTCCGGTGGTCCAGCGCTCGGCCCAGCGGTCGAGGGCCTGGGCGGCCTGTGTGCGGGCGGCGGCCAGTTCCTCCTCGGCGCGGGCGGCCTCGGCCTCGGCCCGGGTGAGTCCGTCGGCGGCCTGGGCGGCGTCGGCCTCGGCGCGGGAGCACTCGGCGTCGGCCGCCTCCAGGTCGTCCAGGCGGGCGCGGACCGCCTCGACGTCCTCGGTGCGGGCGGCGGCGCGGGCCCGGGCGGTCCCGGGGTCGGCGAGGGTGTCGGTGCCCTCTCCGTCGGAGGCGATCCCGGAGCGTTCGGCGGCGTCGGCGAGGTCGGCGGTCAGGCGGTCGGTGTCGGCCCGGCGCTGTTCGATGCGGCGGGCCACCGCGGCGGCGTCCTCGCGCAGGCGGTCGACCTCCTCGGCCTGGCGGTCCAGGCGGCGGCGCTCCTGGGCCAGGGCGCGTCCGGTGTCGTCGCTGTGGCGCAGTTCGAGTTCGAGGGCGCGGGCGCTGCGCAGGGCCTCATCCTGTTCCAGGCCCTTGCGGCGGGCCTCCAGGTCGCGTACGAGGCGTTCGGCGGTCTCGGCCTCTGCGGTCAGGCGCTCGCTGTCGGCGGTGGCGTCGGCCAGGACGGCGTTGTGGTCGGCGATGTCGGCGGCCTCGGCGCCGGCGCGGTCCAGGGAGGTGCTCACCCGGGACAGCCGGTGGCGGGCGTGGGCGGTGAGGTAGGAGGTGTACTGGGTGGTGAAGGACTCCACGGCGCGGTGGGCGGCCTCGGCGGTCTCGAAGCGGCGCTGGACGGCGGCGAGGTTGGCGAAGTCGCGGGCGGCCTGGTCGACGAGTTCCTCGTCGAGGGGGCTGAGTCCGGCAGTGAGGGTGTCGGAGACCTTCTCGGGGTCCAGGTCCTTGGCCAGCAGGGGGCGGCGCAGTGCCAGCAGCAGGTCCAGGAGCTGGACGTAGCGCTCGCCCAGGCCGAAGAGGCGGGCGTCGACGGCGGCGCGGTAGTCGGCGGCCGTGGAGTGGTGGCTGCCCTCGCCCAGGACGGCCTTGAGGCGGCGTTCGGTGAGGGGGCGCCCGTCGGCCGCGAGCAGGCCGAAGTCGGTGCCCAGGCGCTTGTCGGTGACGAAGAAGGAGGGGGTGACCCCGTCGCGGTGCTGGTGGGCGCGCAGGCCGATGACCAGGGTGACGGTCTCGGGCCGCGGCTGTGCGGGGCGGGCGAACTCCATCCACACGAATCCGTGTTCGGCGTCCCGGCCGCCGTAGAGGAGGTTGGACTTCATGGTGCGGTTCTGGCCGCTGAAGGGGTCCAGGCGCCGGGGGTCGGTGTAGCCGTCCAGGACGAACGGGAAGAGCACCTCCAGGGCCTTGGTCTTGCCCGAGCCGTTGTGGCCGCGCAGGACCAGCCGGCCGTCGGCGAAGACGAACTCCTCGTCGGCGTAGTCCCAGATGTTGATCATCCCGGCCCGGGTGGGCTTGAAGCGCTCGCGGGACATCAGTTTCCTTCCAGGTCGATGCCGAGGGGCAGCATGCCGGTGTCGGGGCGTTCGGGGAGGGCGCCCTGGATGTTGCGGTAGCGCAGGGCCGCGGGCAGGACGAGGACGCCGCCGTCCACGGGCCGCACCAGGGACAGGTCGGCCAGCAGGCGCACGGCCGCGTCGAGCAGGCCGCGCGGGTCGCGCTGCCAGGCCGCGGTGAAGGAGGCGGCGCCGAACTCGGCGAAGAGCTCGTCGACCATGGCCTCCAGACGGCTGTGTTCGACCAGGGGCGCCGGCGGGGGTTCGCTCGCGGGGGCGGGAGGTGCGGGCACGGTGTGGGCCAGTTCGGCGACCACGCCCCCGCGCGGCAGGGCGGCGTCGATGCGCGCGGTCAGGTCGGCCTGTCCGGCGGCGGCCGAGGGCGGGGGCAGCCGGGTCAGGGCGGCCCAGGAGGTCTCCAGGAGGTCGGCGATCTTGGCGATGAGCAGTCCGGCGGTGCGGGTGACGGCGCTGCCCCGTCCGGGGAAGGGGAGGTCGGTGAACCGGCCTCCGGCGTCGGCCAGCAGGACGCCCTCGGCGCGCCGCTCCACGGCCAGTCCGGTCAGGTGAGCGACGTCCTCGGCGGCGCCGCGGTCGCGCAGGAGCGCGGCGACCTCGGGTTCGACGTCGGCGTAGTGGACGACGGGCTGCTCCACGAGCAGGCGCCGGGCCTTGCGGGCGGCCAGGTCGCGCGGCAGTTCGCCCGGGGGGCGGTGGGCGAGCAGGCCGGCGGCGCTGGTGACGTGCTGGACGGGGCGGGTGGGGCGGAAGAGGAGCTCGCACACCTCGTGGTCGATGTCGAAGAGGGCGTCGGCCTGCCCGCGTCCTCCCGCCCAGGCCTCGATGGAGCCGTCGGACAGGTGCAGGGCGCCGCGTTCGACCAGCCAGGTGCAGACGTCGACCAGGGCGGCCTTGTGGGTGCCGTCGGTGGGGTCGTAGCCGAGGCCGTCGATGTCGCGGGCGGCGGGGGTGAAGCGGTGGACGAGGTCGGCGAGGCTGGTCTCCACCTGGGAGCGCTGGAAGGAGGCCAGGACCAGGCACAGGTAGGCGAGGCGGCGCCGGTCGAAGGGGCGGCCGCCGCGGGCGAAGACCTGCTGCTGGGTGGGGTCGAGCGTGTCGAGCTCGCGTATCACGCGCACGTGGTCGGTGGTGGCCACCAGGGTGTAGCCGAACAGCTCGTGCAGGTCGTCGGTGAGCTGGTCGGCCCAGCGCAGCACGCCCGTGAGTGTGCCGGGGCGGGGCCGGGTGCGGGTGATGAGGTCGTGGACGAGTACCTGCCGCACGGCCTGCTGGTAGGACCCCAGGTCGGCGGGGTCGACACCGTGTGCGGGGCGTCGGCGTGCCATGTCTGCTCTTCCTCGTCGGGGCGGGTGGGGACGTGCGGCGCCCTCGCGCGGGCCCGGTGCGGGGCCCCGCGGGAGGGCTGCCGTCAGGGGCGGGGGCCGCGGGTGCGGGGGGCCAGTTCCAGGCGGACGCCCGGCAGGTGGAGGGTGCCGCGGGTGGTGCGCACGGTGGTTCCGGTGTCGCTGGGGTGCAGGCGCACCAGGGTCCCCTCGTCGGTGCCGGTGGCCGAGGAGATCCGTCCGGCGACGACGGCACGCGACTCCAGGGCGCGGGTGAGCAGGCGCAGCAGGACGCGGGTGTCGCTGTCGTCGAGGACGCGGCCGGCGGCGCCCTCCTGTGCCAGGCGTGCGGCGGCCTGCCGGTCGGCGGAGCGGCCCTCGGCCTGGCGACGGCGTATCTCGGCCCGGGCGCCGCGGTCGTGGCGCACCGGCCTGGGGGCGCCGGCCGCGGGTGCCCTGCCGCTGCGGAAGAGGGTGACCGACACCTCCACGCCGGGGGCGTCCCACCAGGTGGTGCCCGGGGAGACGTCCTCCTCGTCGTCGTGGGTCGCGCCCAGGTGGCGGGCGGAGCGGGTGTTGAAGGCGGCGCCCATGAGGGCGTGGGCGGAGGCGTCGTCGGGGGTGCGGAAGACCCATGCGGCGAGGTGGCGCAGCTGGGTGGTGCGGTTGACGCCGCCGCGCCGGCTCTCGGTGATCTGGCGCAGCAGGGCGATCACGCCGGAGACGGCCGAGCGGGTGGCGTCGTGCAGCTGGGCGGCGCGGGTGGGTGCGCCGCCCTCGGCGACGAACCAGCCGCGCAGGGCCGCCCAGCGGCGCCGCCAGTCCTCCAGGCGTTCGGCGCGGTCCATGAACAGGCGTTCGTCGGCGTCGGCGGCGCGGGCCAGGGCGGTGGCGATGCCGGTCTCCTCCACCTCGCGCACCGCGCGCTCCAGGCGGGGCTGGTAGCGGTCGAGCTCGGCGACGAACTCGGTCATGTGGACCAGCAGCGCGTTCTTGTGGCGCAGGAAGGTGTCAGGCGAGGCGTCGGTGGAGCGCAGGATCTCGCCGAGGGTGACGTGGAACTGGGCGGAGCGGCGCCCCATGTCTTCCATGGCCGCGTCCAGGCGCGACAGGCGGCGGTAGACCTGTTCGGCCTGGCCGGTGCGGTTGGCGCGGGCCAGGGCCCGCAGGTCCTCCAGGACGTCGGAGAAGACCAGGCGGGAGAGGTTGACGTCCTCGGTGCGGGCGCCCAGGAGGTTCTCCACCGACCGGTAGGCCCGGTAGCCGAGTTCGCTGAACTGGTACACGGACTGGCGGTTGCGGTAGCTGGCGAGGTCGCCGGCGCGGGAGGCGTCGTCGAAGCGGTGCACGAGGCCGTCGTCGCAGAGGTTGTCCAGGCGGTCGCGCAGGCCCGCCGGGTCGGGCACGGGGACGTCCTCGCGGGCCAGGGAGAGTTCGCGCAGGACGGCGGCCACGTCCTCGGCGCCGGCCTGGACCTGGTGGACCTCGCGCAGGCGGTCCATGGCCCGCAGGATCCACAGGTAGGTGACGTGGTCGTCGCGGCGGGTGAAGTTGAACAGGCGGAAGCGGTCTCCGACGGTGAGCGGGTCCAGGTCGTGTGCCCCGCGCTCGACCACCCGTGGCCCCCGTTCCCCGTGCTCTGAGCTCCGTTCCCGTCCGGACATTATGGCAGCGCCGGGAGGCCGTCCGCGCCGCCCGGAAGCCGCCCGGAAAAGGGGTTGCACCGCCGCGGGGCCGGATGGAAGCCTGCCGGGACGTGTGCGGGCGGCTGCCCTCGCGCGCCCTCTGTGCAGCCGATACGTGTGGAGTCCGGTCGTGGGTCACATCGATGTCAACCAGGTGGGGCACACCCTGCCCGACGGGCGGGTCCTGCTGGACGGGGTGTCCTTCCGGGTGGGCGAGGGGTCCAGGACGGCGCTGATCGGTGCCAACGGCGCGGGCAAGAGCACCCTGCTGCGGATCGTGCGCGGCGAGCAGCGGCCGCAGGCCGGGGCGGTGACCGTCGAGGGCGAGCTGGGGGTGATGCCGCAGTTCGTGGGGCACGTGCGCGATGCCACGACCGTGCACGAGCTGCTGGTGTCGGTCTCCCCCGCGGCGGTGCGCGAGGCGCACGCCGCCCTGGAGGCGGCCGAGGAGGCGATGATGCTCGACGACGGCGAGCGCACCCAGATGCGCTACGCCGAGGCGCTCTCCCGCTACTCCGACGCCGGCGGCCACGACGCCGAGGTGGTGTGGGACCAGTGCTGCACCGAGGCGCTGGGGATACCCTACGGGCGCTGCCGGTGGCGCGAGGTGCGGACCCTGTCGGGCGGTGAGCAGAAGCGCCTGGTGATCGAGGCGCTGCTGCGGGGCCCGGCGCCGGTGCTGCTCCTGGACGAGCCGGACAACTACCTGGACGTGCCCGGCAAGCGGTGGCTGGAGGAGGCCCTGGCGGCCACCCCGAAGACGGTGCTGCTGGTCTCCCACGACCGGGAGCTGCTGAGCCGGGTGCCCGACCGGATCGTCACGCTGGAGCTGGGGGCGGCGGGCAGCACCGCGTGGACGCACGGCGGCGCCTTCGGTACCTACCACCGGGCCCGCCGGGAGCGGTTCGAGCGGCTGGACGAGCTGCGCAGGCGCTGGGACGAGGAGCACGCCAAGCTGAGGGCGCTGGTGGCGGCCTACAAGCAGAAGGCCGCCTACAACTCGGACATGGCCTCGCGGTACCGGTCGGCGCAGACCCGGCTGCGGCGGTTCGAGGAGGCGGGGCCGCCGCAGAAGCGGCCCCGGGAGCAGAACCTGCGGATGCGGCTGCGGGGCGGGCGCACGGGGCGGCAGGCGCTGGTGTGCGAGAGGTTGGAGCTGACCGGGCTGATGCGGCCCTTCGACCTGGACGTCCGGTACGGCGAGCGGGTGGCGGTGCTGGGCTCCAACGGCTCGGGCAAGTCGCACTTCCTGCGGCTGCTGGCCCGGGGCGGCAGCGGTCCGGAGGCGGTGCCGACGGCTTCGGGGGAGCGGGTGGCACCGGTGGCACACACCGGTACGGCGCGCCTGGGCGCGCGGGTGCTGCCGGGGTGGTTCGCCCAGACCCACGAGCACCCCGAGTTCGCGGGGCGCACGCTGCTGGAGATCCTGCACCGGGGCGAGGGCGAGCGCCGGGGCCTGCCCCGGGACGAGGCCGGGCGGGCGCTGGACCGTTACGAGCTGGCGCGGGCGGCCGACCAGGAGTTCGACACCCTGTCGGGAGGCCAGCAGGCGCGGTTCCAGATCCTGCTCCTGGAGCTGTCGGGTGCGACGATGCTGCTGCTGGACGAGCCAACCGACAACCTGGACGTGGTCTCGGCGGAGGCCCTGGAGGCGGCGCTGGAGTCCTTCGAGGGCACGATCCTGGCGGTGACGCACGACCGGTGGTTCGCCCGCGGGTTCGACCGGTTCGTGGTGTTCGGGTCCGACGGCGGGGTGTACGAGTCACCCGAGCCGGTGTGGGACGAGGGCCGGGTGCGGCGGGCCAGGTGAGGGCGCCCGCCGGGGCGGGCCGCTCCCCCGTGTCCGGGGGAGCGGCCCGGGCCCGTCAGCGGGTGCGGGACAGCTCCTCGGTGAGCGCGTCCGTCGAGGGCGCCTCTGCCAGCCCTCTCACCAGGGCGACGATCCGGTCGGGGTCGGCGACGCGCCGGCTCGCGTTGAGCCGGAACTTGGTCGCCAGCTCCTCCGCGGACAGCGGGTTGTCCGGTCCGCCGCGGTTGGCGGACACCCGCGCCTGCCGGCGTGTGCCGTCCTTGAGCACGGCGGTGAGGACCGCCGGGAACTGCCGGGGGAAGATGGCGTCGCACTCGGGGTCGGGCACGCACCTGACCTTGGCCGCCAGGGCCAGCCGCGCCGGGTCGGCCGCGGCCTCGTCGGTGAAGTCCTCGTGGAAGAGGCCCAGCCCGCCGCCGCCGAGCAGTGCCGCGGCGACGGTGTAGGGGCCGCTGAACGCGGCGTGGTAGCCCGAGCGCGGGCGGGCCTTCTCCTCGGCGGGTTCGCCGATGGTGCGCAGGACCGCCGTGGGCACGCCCAGTTCCAGCTCGACGACGTCGTCGGGGTCCAGGCCCTCGGCGCGCAGCCGCAGGGCGGCGTCCACGCCGGCGTGGGTGAAGTGGTTGCACGGGTAGGGCTTGAAGAAGACCCCGGGCAGCTCCCACTCGGTGGTGAACCCGTCGACGACGACGCCGGCCCGGCCGGCGTCACCGCAGAAGGCCTCCAGGAACCCGAAGCGCCCCTCCACCACGGTCGGCGGTCCGGTCAGGCCGTGCCTGGCCAGGTCGGCGGCCGAGACCCCGGCGTGGGCGGCCCAGCCGCAGTGGACCCGCTTGATGGTACCGCCGGTGCGGTTGGCCTCGATGATCCCCGAGCCCATGCTGGCGGCGATGCCGGCGGCGTGGGCGACACCGGCCGCGTCCAGGCCCTGGAGGAGGGCCGAGGCGACAGCGGCGCCGACCGCGCCGCAGATGGCGGTGGCGTGCAGTCCGCGTTCGAAGAAGACGGAGTTGCCCAGTTCCTCGTCGTAGCCGGCCATGCCCAGGCGGACCGCGAGTTCGATGCCCAGGCCCGCGGCGTCCAGCAGCTGGGCCCCGGAGCGCCCGTGCGCCTGCGCGGTGGCCAGGGCCGCGGGGAGGACCGGGGCCGAGGGGTGCAGGACCGAGGGCAGGTGGGTGTCGTCGAAGTCGAGGGCGTGCGCCAGGGTGCCGTTGACCAGGGCGGCGGACGGCGCCGGGTAGCGCGTGCCGCCGGCCAGGGAGGTCGCGGCGGGGGTGCCGCCCCATTCGGCCGCGACGGCCTCCGCGACGCGGGCGGGCTCCTGGTCGGCCGCCGCCAGGCTGTTGCCGAGCAGGTCCAGGACCCGGCGGGAGACGTCCTCGCGCAGGTGGTCGGCGAGGCCCTCGGTGTAGGCGGCGTGGGCCAGGCGGCCCGCGGTGACGATCAGGCCGCTCATGCGGACACCACCGCCAGGGGGCGCACCGGCGATCCGGTTCCGCCGACGATCTTCAGGGGGCTCATGACGAACAGGAACTCGCCCACCCCTTCCCGGGACAGGTCCTCCAGCATCATGTGCTCGATGATGTGGATGCCGTTCTCCACCAGCAGCACCCGGTGCACGGGCAGGACGCTGTGCCCCTTGCCCGCGGGGATGTGCTCGAAGGCGGTGGTGTCGGCTCCCGCCGCCGAGATCCGGCGCTCGGCGAGCCACTGCCCGGCCTCCTCGGTGACGCCGGGGACCCCGTCGGACTGGCCCAGGTAGGCCTCGGCGTCGCCGAAGCGGCTCGCCCAGCCGGTGCGGACGAGGGCGACGTCGCCCGGGCCGGGCTCGGCCCCGCCGTGGGCGGCGGCCTTCTCCAGGTCCTCGGGGGTGATCCCGTAGCCGGGTTCGAGGCAGTCCACCCCGTAGGTGGCCGCCACGTCGAGCAGCACGCCCCGGCACACCAGCGGCTGCATCCGGTCGATGCCGTGCTCGGCGAAGCGGCCGTTGACCGTGGCCTCGGCGGCGTCGATCCCGCCGTTGAGGCAGCCCAGGTGGGAGACGTGCGAGAGGGCGTCGACGTGGGTGCCGACGTGGCCGCCGGTGATGATGAGCTCGTTGGCCGCCGACCCCCCGTCGGGGCGCACCATGTCGCCGTGCCTGCGGATCAGGGTCATGCGGAAGCCCGGGTGGTTGGGCGAGGAGGGCATTCCGGTGAACAGGGGCTGGGCCAGGTCGATGGTGCGCACACCGCCGCCGACCGCTGCCAGGAGCGGGTCTGTCATGGGTTCTTCTCCTCGTGTTCGGGGATGGGAGGGGCGGCGTCCAGGACGGCGCGGGCCGCGTGGACGACCGCGGGGTCGACGAAGCGGCCGTCGGCGGTCAGGAAGGCGCTCCGGCCCTCGGCGTCCGCCGCCTCCAGCTCGGCCAGCAGGGCGGCGGCCCGGGCGCGTTCGTCGGCACCGGGCGTGTAGGCGGCGTGCACCACCGGGATCTGCCGGGGGTGGACGACCGATCGGCCGTAGAAGCCCATGGCCCGGCCGCGCTCGCTGCCGGCGCGCAGTCCGGCCTCGTCCGCGACATCGGTGTGGACGCTCTGCACCGGGCTGGGCAGGCCGGCCGCGCGAGCGGCGTTGACCACGCGCGAGCGGGCCCAGTCCAGGGCCGCGTCCTCGGTGACGCGCAGGCTCGCGCGCAGGTCGGCCTCGCCCAGGGACAGGCCGGCGACCTGCGGGTGGGCGACGGCGATGTCGAAGGCGCGCTCGATGCCCAGGGCGCTCTCCAGGAGGATGTGGAGGGGGACCGGGGCCGGGGCCGCGGAGAGGGCGTCCGCCGCCCGCAGGACCTGGTCGGCCGACTCGGTCTTGGGCAGGCGCACCCCCGCGACCGGGACCTGCGCCAGCGCCCGCAGGTCCGCCTCCCCCCAGGGCCCTTCCAGGTCGTTGACGCGCACGTGGAAGGGGCGGTCGTGCCGCGCGGCCAGTTCCAGCACGGTCGCGCGGGCGGACTCCTTGGCCGCGGCGGGCACCGCGTCCTCGAGGTCGACCACGACCGCCTCGGCGGGGCCCGCCAGGGCCTTGGCCACCCGGTCCGGCCGGGTGGCGGGAACGTACAGCCAGCTGCGGGGCCGGGGCGAGCCGCTCACGGCTCCCGCCTCGTGAGCCGCTCGATCTCCTCGGGCCCGACGCCGAAGCGGGCGAGCACCTCGGCGGTGTCGGCCCCCCTGGCCCGGCCGGTGCTGCGGATGGACCCGGGGGTCTCCGACAGGCGGAAGAGGACGTTCTGCATCTTCATCGGGCCGAGGTCGGGGTCGTCGACGGTGGTGATGGTGTCCAGCGCCTTGAACTGGGGGTCCTGGAGGACGTCGCGGACGTCGTAGATGGGCGCGACCGCCGCCTGGGCCTCCTCGAAGGCCTTGACGACCTCGGCGCGGTCGCGCTGGGCGATCCATCCGCCGACGGCCTCGTCCAGCTCGTCGGCGTGGCGGGCCCGCTCGGCGCCGGAGGAGAACCAGGGCTCGTCGATCAGCTCGGGGCGCCCCACCAGGCGCATCACGCGCTCGGCGATGCTCTGGGCGCTGGTGGAGACGGCGACCCAGCTGCCGTCGGCGGTGCGGTAGGTGTTGCGCGGGGCGTTGTTGGAGGAGCGGTTGCCCTGGCGCTGCTGGACCACGCCCAGCTGGTCGTAGACGGTGGGCTGGGGGCCCAGGACGGTGAGGATGGGCTCGGTGATGGCAAGGTCGACCACCTGGCCGCGTCCGGTCCTGGAGCGGGCGTGCACGGCCGTCATGACCGCGTAGGCGGTGGTGAGCGCGGCGATGCCGTCGGCGAGTCCGAAGGGCGGCAGGGTCGGCGGGCCGTCAGGTTCGCCGGTGATGGAGGCGAATCCGCTCATGGCCTCGGCGAGCGTGCCGAACCCGGGGCGGTGGGCGTGGGGGCCGAACTGCCCGAATCCGGTGACGCGGGCCAGGATGAGCCGGGGGTTGATCTCGCTGAGCACGTCGTAGCCCAGGCCCCAGCGCTCCAGCGTGCCCGGCCGGAAGTTCTCGATGACGACGTCGGCCCCGGCGACCATCTTCTTGAACGCCTCGCGCCCCTCGTCCGAGCCCAGGTACAGGTCGACGGTCTTCTTGTTGCGGCCGAGCATCTTCCACCACAGGCCGATGCCGTCCTTGGTGGCGCCGTGCGTGCGCACGGGGTCGCCCCTGTCGGGGTGTTCGATCTTGATCACCTCGGCGCCGAAGTCACCGAGCATGGTGGCCGCCATGGGGCCGGCGAACAGGGTGGCGATGTCCAGCACCACCAGGTCGCCGAGCGCCTGTGCCGCGGGGGTCGCGGCCGTCTCGCCGGGAGAGGAGGCCTCGCGGCCTGTGTCGGGGCTGTCCACCCTGGTGGTCCTTTCTGCCGTGCCGAGTCTGCGAAGCGGGCGACTTCGACCGGGAGCGTTCCGATAGCTGGAACATGCTTCCACTCATCGACGCCACTTGAAATATGGCCCACATGGCGGACACAAGTCAACAAGATGGCTTCTATCAGCTATTTTCCCGAGAAGCCTTGACTGGCGAAGCGGGAAACTGGCATCTTCGAGGACACGAGGGTCGTTCCCCAAAGCGAAACGTAGTTCCCCACAGGTGCCGAAAGAGGGACACGCCAGAGCTCCTCGGGGCCGCACAGGCACCGGAGCGGCCCCTCCCCGGCCCGGAAAGGTCCGCCCGTGGCTCCCCCGCACAGCAGTTCCGATCCCAGCAGTGACGATGCCGTCGACCTGGTCGTGGCCGGCGCAGGAGGCGGGCTCGCGGGCGCCCTGCGCGCGGCCGACGCCGGGCTGGACGTCGTCGTGATCGAGGCCGGCGAGACCTTCCGCCGCGGCAACAACACCTCCATGTCCACCGCGATGATCCCCGGCGCGGGCACCCGCTGGCAGGCGGAGGCCGGGCTGGAGGACTCCCCCGCCGCATTCCTGGCCGACGTGCGCGCCAAGACCCGCGGCCAGGCCGACGCCGTGCTCGCCGAGGCCCTGACGGACTTCAGCTCCGAACTCGTCACCTGGCTCGCGGACGGACTGGACCTGCCCATCGAGCTCGCCGCGGACATCTCCTACCCCGGCCACTCGGTGGCGCGCTGCCACACCGTCCCCTCGCGCACCGGCGCGGAGCTGCTCGACCACCTGGTGGCCCGCGCCCGCGCCCACCCGCGCATCGACTTCCTCGTGCCGGCCCGCCTGGTCGGGGCCCGCACGCACGAGGGGCGGGTCTGCGCCGCGGTCGCGGAGTACCCCGACGGCACCCGCGAGGAGATCCCCGCCCGGGCCCTGCTGCTGGCCACCAACGGCTACGGCGCCGACAGCGACGCCGTCCGCGAGCTCATGCCCGAGATCGCCGGAGCCGTCTACCACGGCGGCGAGAACTCCCGCGGTGACGCCCTGCGCATCGGCAGGGAGCTGGGCGCGGCCACCGGATATCTGGACGCCTACCAGGGACACGCGGCCCTGGCCCGCAGCGCGGGCACCCTCGTGGGGTGGGCGACGATCATGCACGGCGGCGTGCTGGTCAACACCGAGGGCCGCCGCTTCGGCGACGAGACCGTGGGCTACTCCGAGTACGCCGCGATGCTCGCGGCCCAGCCGGGCTCCGAGGGCTGGATCGTCCACGACGAGCGGGTGCACGAGCTGTGCACCGCCTTCGGGGACTACCGGGACACCGTCGAGCAGGGCGCGGTCGTCTCGGCCGAGGACGCCGCCGCCCTGGCCGAGCGCTGCGGACTGCCCGCCGACGCCCTGGCCGACACCCTGGCCCGGGCCGCCGAGCACGCGGTTCGGGGCAGCACCGACGAGTTCGGCCGCGGCAACTGGGAGGCGCCTCTGCGCGCGCCCTACCGGGCCGTGCGCGTCGAACCGGCCCTCTTCCACACCCAGGGCGGTCTGGTCGTCGACGGCCGCGCCCGCGTCCTGCGCGAGGACGCGACCCCCATCGAGGGGCTGTACGCCTCCGGCGGTGCGGCCATCGGCATCTCCGGCCACGGGGCCGGCGGATACCTCGCCGGGAACGGGCTCCTGCCCGCCCTCGGCCTCGCCGTGCTCGCCGCGGACCACTGCCAGGAACGCCTCCTGGCGCACCGGATTTCCTAGAAAGGGACCCAGCGTGTCCGAATTCGACCTGATCATCAAGAACGTCACCGTGGTGCGTCCCGACACCGACACGGCCGAGCCCGGCGACATCGCGGTGTCGGGCGGGAAGGTGGCCCTGGTGTCCCCGGACATCGACGCCTCCCGCGCCGCGCGGGTCGTCGACGGCGGCGGCCGCCTGGCCTTCCCCGGTGCCGTCGACGCCCACCAGCACTGGGGGATCTACAACCCCCTGGACGTCGACGCCCGCACCGAGAGCAGGGCGGCCGCGCAGGGCGGTGTGACCACCGGGCTGACCTACATCCGCACCGGCCAGTACTACCTGAACAAGGGCGGCTCCTACGCCGACTTCTTCCCCGAGGTGCTCTCCCTCACCGAGGGCCGCGCCCACATCGACCACGCTTTCCACGTCGCACCGATGCAGAACAGCCACCTCGACGAGATCGGCTCCCTGGTCGACGACTTCGGGGTGACCTCGTTCAAGATCTTCATGTTCTACGGCGGCTACGGGCTGCACGGGCGCTCCAACGACCAGGCGTCGTTCCTCATGACCCCTCCCGGTGAGCGCTACGACCTCGCCCACTTCGAGTTCGTCATGCGCGCCCTGCAGAAGGTCCGCGAGGAGCGCCCCGCGATCGCCGACCGGCTGTCGCTGTCCCTGCACTGCGAGACCGCCGAGATCATGTCGGCCTACACCCGCATGGTGGAGGAGGAGGGCGAGCTGAGCGGCCTGGCCGCCTACAGCGCCTCCCGCCCGCCGCACTCCGAGGGCCTGGCGGTCACCATCGCCTCCTACCTGGCCCACGAGACCGGCCTGCCCACCATCAACCTGCTCCACCTGACCTCGGCCAAGGCGATGGAGGCGGCGCTGGCGATGTCCAGGACCTTCCCCCACATCGACTTCCGGCGCGAGGTGACGCTGGGCCACCTGCTCAGCGACGTCGAGACCGGCCACCCCGTCGGAGGCAAGGTCAACCCGCCCCTGCGCCCGCGCGAGGACGTGGAGGCGCTGTGGAGGCACATGCTGGCCGGGGACGTCGACTGGGTGGTCAGCGACCACGCCTGCTGCAAGGACGAGATGAAGTTCGGTGAGGACCGCGACAACATCTTCCTCGCCAAGTCCGGTTTCGGCGGGGCCGAGTACCTGCTTCCCGGCCTCGTCTCCGAGGGGCGCAAGCGCGGGCTGTCCGACCCGGCCGTCGCGCGCCTGCTGTCGTGGAACCCGGCGCAGCGCTACGGGCTGACCGCCAAGGGCACCATCGCTCCCGGCTACGACGCCGACATCGCGCTCGTGGACCCCGAGGCCTCCTGGACCGTGCGCGCCGAGGACTCCGAGTCCACCCAGGAGTACACCCCCTTCGAGGGGATGCGGATCGACGCGGCCGTCACCGACGTGTTCCTGCGCGGTGAGCAGATCGTCGAGTCGGGCAAGGTCGTCGGCGAGCCCCTCGGGGCCTACGTCCGGCGGGCCTGAGCCGTACGGCGGGCGCGGGCCCGGGAGAGCTCTCCTCTCCCGGGCCCGCGCCGTTGCCCCGGTCCGGCGGGCCTCCCCCCGCACGGCAAGGCGCCCCGGTGCGATCGCACCGGGGCGCCCTCGGGTCCGTTCCTCAGGCCCGGCTGACGAGCATGGAGCTCACCCGCAGGTACTCGCGGGCGCTCTCGGGGTCGGCGGCTGTGTCGCGCAGTTTGTCGTGGATCTGCCTGCGCTTGTCCGGCGACTTCTGCTGGAGGGTCTCCCAGTTGCGGTGGGTGGCCGCGCGCACGAGGTCGAGCGCGACACCGCGCCGGCGGTCGGAGTAGCCGGCCGCGCGGGAGGGGTCGCCGCCAGCCGCGGCCAGGATCGAGCGCGCGGCGTCCACGGCGTCGTGGATGCCGCTGTTCATCCCCATGCCCCCGAGGGGGTTGTTGAGGTGGGCCGCGTCGCCGGCCAGGAAGTAGGGGCCGACGCGGAAGTCGTCGGCCACGCGCTGGTGCACGTGGTAGAGGGAGGTGTGGGCCACCGAGTAGCCGCCGGGGTTGTCCGCGACCTTCTGCAGCCGCTCCTGCACGGCCTCGAGCGCGGTGACGGCCGCGGCCTCGGCGCCGTCGGGGACGGGGAAGAGCGCGCGCCAGTGCCGCGGGGTGCGCAGCAGGACCAGCCACTCCTCGGGGTCGGAGACGTAGTTGACCTCGCAGATGCCGGGCAGGAGCTCGGACAGGTCGTCGTGGACCGAGACCACCAGGAAGCGCTCGGGGTAGGTCATCCCCGGGAAGTCCAGCCCCAGGCACTTGCGGACGGTGCTGCTCGCGCCGTCGGCGGCCACGACCCAGGGGGCGCGCCACTCGCGGGGCCGGTCCCCGCCGGTGCGCACGACGGCCGTGTCGCCCTCGCGTTCGGCCGACTCCACCGGGGCTCCGAGGACGACCTCGACGTTGGGCATCCTCAGGAGTTCGCGGTGGACGATCTCGACCAGGTTCTGCTGCTCGCTCTGCAGCCGGTAGGGGAAGGCCGTCTCCGCCTTGAGGACGGACAGGTCGAACTCGGCGACGACGCCCTCGCGGCGGTCCCGGTACTGGTAGGAGCGCGAGACCAGGCCGCGCTCGTGCAGCTGGTCCACCACGCCGAGGTCGGCGAGGATCTCCAGTGTGGGCGGGTGGAAGGTGGAGGCCCGGGACTCGTTGAGGTCGCGCTCCAGGGAGGCCTCCGCCTCCAGGACCGTGACGCGGCAGCCGGCCTGGGCCAGCAGGAGTGCCGCGGTGGCGCCCACCGGTCCGAGGCCGACGACCAGGACGGAGGGCGGGACAAATGTGGCGTTCATTCGATTCCTTGGGGTTCAAGCTCTCACAATGCAGGAATCGAATTTTCACTCTTTGGGAAGACTAGCTTCCGGAGTCTCCGCCTGTCAACGCAGGCGGTCCAGCTCGACGCCGATCTCGACCGCCCCGCGGCGCACCAGGCCGATGACGCGCTCCCGCTCCTGCTCACCGAGCCGGAACAGCGGGCCGGCCACCCCCAGGGAGGCCACCAGGCGCCCCTGCTCCCGCACGGCCGCGGCCGCGCCCCAGATCCCCTCGTCGACCTCCTCGAAGCTCTGGGTCCAGCCGGTCTGCGCCACCGCCGCGATCTCCTGCGCGCCCGGCACGCGCGGCTCCGACCCGCCGGCCCCGGCCCCCTCCCCGCCCAGCCGGGCGAGGTAGGCGTCGCGCTCGCCCGCGGGCATGCCCGAGAGCAGCACCCGCGCCGCCGACCCCAGGTGCAGGGGCATCGGCTGGCCGGGGTCGAACTGCAGCCGGACCGGATGCGGGGACTCGGCCCGGTCCACGCACACCGCGACCGTCCCGACCCTGCGCACCAGCAGCGCGGTCTCGCCGCTCTCGGCGGCGATGCGCTCCAGGACCGGGCGGGCCAGCCGCTCCAGCCCGCCGAGGGCCACGCGGGCCGCGCGGGCCATTCCGATGACGCGCGAGGTCAGCCGGTAGCTCCCCGAGGCCTCCGCCTCCTCCAGCAGGCCGCTGTCGCGCAGCACCGACAGGTAGCGGTACGTCGAGCTGAGCGGCGCGTCGATCGCCTCCGCCAACTGGGACGCGGTCAGGGTGTGCCGCCTCTCGTCGAAGGCCAGCAGCAGTCCCAGCACCTTGCGCGAACTCTCCGCCCCGCTACGGCGTTCCGCCGCCATGCGCACCCCTCCCTTGACGGCGGCCGACACGCCGCCTAACCTCTACCAACAATTGAAAATAAGTCTCTCACAATGTAGGAATCCAAGCAAGAATTTGTGGCACGCCCGCACACGGGCCCCGGAAGGCAAAGGAACACACGGTGATCCGGCACGTTCTTCTCCTGCAATGGACCACTGAGGCGACCACCGCCCAGCGCGAGGCCGCCCTCGACGGCTTCGAACGACTTCCCTCCCAGGTCCCCCACATCCAGAACCTGGTGCTGGAGGAGGACGAGGGCCTGGCCGAGGGCAACGCCGACCTCCTCGTCACCATGGACTTCGCCGACGCCGAGGCCTGGCGCGCCTACCAGGAGCACCCGGCCCACCGCGCGCTGATCGAGTCCGCGCTGCGCCCGATCCTGGCCCGGCGCTCCGCCCTCCAGCACCGCCTGCCATGACCGCGCCCACGGACCGGGGGCCCGCGACCGAGGACTACACCCGCGCGGGCTTCTTCGGGGCGCTCGACCTGCCGCGCCGCCCCGCACTCGTCGTGGTCGACCTGGTCAACGCCTACCTCGACCCCGACTCGCCCCTCTACGCGGGGGTGGAGGACATCGTCGACCGGGTCGCCGCGCTCGCCGAGGCCACCCGCGCGGCGGGGCTTCCGGTGGTGTTCACCTACGTGGGCTACCACGCCGACGGCTCCGACGGCGGCCTGTTCTACCGCAAGGTCCCCGCCCTGCGGCTCTTCGCCGAGGGGGCCGACCCCCGGTACGCCGCACCGCCCGAGCCGCTGCGCCCCCGCCCCGGGGACATCACGCTCACCAAGCAGTACCCCAGCGCGTTCTTCGGCACCCCGCTGGCCTCCACCCTGCGGGCGCTGGGGGCCGACGGGGTGATGGTCACCGGCACCAGCACCAGCGGCTGCGTGCGGGCCACCGCCCTGGACGCCCTCTGCCACGGGCTGAGCCCGGTCGTGGTGACCGACGGCGTCGGCGACCGCGCCCCCGGGCCCCACGAGGCGGCCCTGTTCGACCTGGGCGCCAAGTACGCCGAGCTGCTCACCACCCGCCAGAGCATCGAGTGGCTGGAGGGGCTGCGATGACTCCGCAGTCGCAGTCCCCCGGCGAGCGCCTGCGCTCCCTCCTGCACAGCGACCTCCCGGGGCCGTTCCTGGCCCCGGGATGCTTCGACGCGCTCTCGGCCCGCCTCGTGGAGGAGGCCGGGTTCGAGCTGGCACACGTCTCGGGTGCCGCCGTCTCGGCCGTCTCCCTGGGCCTGCCCGACCTGGGCTTCGTCGGTGCCACGGACATGGTCGACACCG
The DNA here is from genome assembly GCF_014203695.1 of Nocardiopsis algeriensis. Classification (GTDB taxonomy): domain Bacteria; phylum Actinomycetota; class Actinomycetes; order Streptosporangiales; family Streptosporangiaceae; genus Nocardiopsis; species Nocardiopsis algeriensis. The sequence goes on from NZ_JACHJO010000004.1 coordinate 176,558, forward strand.
TCGCCCGCATCCGCGAGGCGGTCTCGATCCCGCTCGTGGCCGACGCCGACACCGGGTACGGGGGGCCGGTGCAGACCGCCCGCACCGTCCGCCGCTACGAGCAGGCCGGCGCGGCGGCCCTGCACATCGAGGACCAGGTGCTCCCCAAGCGCTGCGGCCACATGGCGGGCAAGGAGATCGTCCCCCTGGACGAGGCGGTCGCGCGCCTGGAGGCCGCGGTCGGGGCCCGCGGCGAGATCGCGGTGATCGCCCGCACCGACGCGCTCTCGGTCGCCGGCCCCGGCGAGGTGGTCCGGCGGGTCGCCGCCTTCGCCTCCTGCGGGGTCGACGCCGTCTTCGTCGAGGGCTCCCCGGACGAGGAGACGGCGAAGCGGGTCCGCGACGCCGCCCCCGGCGTGCCCCTCGTGCTCAACGCCTCCGAGAGCGGCACCGCCGACCCCGCGCCCGCCGGCGCCCACGCGGCGCTGGGCGCCCGGGTCGTGCTCTCCCCCGTGGCCCCGCTGCTGGCGGCGGCCGGGGCCATGCGCACCGCGCTGCGGGCCCTGCGCACCGCCGGCACCGCCGCGGGCACCGACCGCATGCCCTGGGACGAGTTCAACGAGCTGCTCGGCCTGGCCGGGCACGTCTCCCTGGAGGAGCGCCTGAGCGCGCGGCCCTCCCCGTCCCCCGATCCGACCTGGAGCTGACATGACCACAGTCCTGGCACCGCGCGCCGTGTTCGGCGTCATCGTGCCCTCGACGAACACCGTCGTCGAGGACGAGTACTACCGCATGCGCCCCGAGGGGGTCTCCTACCACGCGGGCCGCATCCTCATCGAGCACGCCGACCTCAGCGACCGGGCGTCCTTCGAGGTGTTCCTGGAGGGGCTGCGCGCCCAGATCCGGGGGGCCATCGACTCGGTGCTGACCTGCCTGCCCGACCACCTCATCATGGGCATGTCCGCGGAGACCTTCTGGGGCGGGGCCCAGGGCAACGCCGAGTTCGAGCAGTGGGTGCGCGACGTCTCGGGACTGGAGGTGACCTCCGGGGCCGCCGCCTGCGACGCCGCCCTCAAGGCCCTGGGCGCCCGCCGCATCGGTGTCATCACCCCCTACCAGCCCATCGCCGACGAGCAGGTCCGCCGCTACTTCACCGAGATCGGCTACGACGTGGCGGCCGTCCACGGGCTCCGCTGCTCCTCGGCCACGTCCATCGCCCACGTCACCCCGGACGAGCTGGAGCAGGCGTTCCGTACCGTGGACGGCGAGGACGTGGACGTACTGGTCCAGGCGGGCACCAACCTCCCGGTGGTCGGGCTGGCCGACCGGCTGGAGCGCGAACTCGGCAAGCCCGTGATCGCCATCAACTCCGCCACGGTCTGGCACGCGCTGCGCACCCGGGGCATCGACGACAAGATCATGGGAGCCGGCCGCCTGCTGCGCGAGCTGTGACCCCGGGCGCCCCGGGGCGCCCGTCCACCACCCGACCCAGGAAAGCGAACCGATGACCCTTCACCGCGTGGCGGCGGCACAGTTCTTCTCCGGAACGGACACGGCCGCCAACCTCGAACTGTGCACCGACCACATCAGGCGCGCCGCCGAGGGCGGCGCCCGGCTCGTGGTGCTGCCCGAGAACAGCAACCGGTTGCGCGACTACGCCGACCGCCAGGAGTGCTGGGAGCACTCCCCCACCCTCGACGGGCCGTTCGTCGACGGGCTGCGCGAGGCCGCCCGCACCCACGGCGTGTACGTGGCCGCGGGGGTCGACCTGCGCGGCGAGCGCGCCCCGGACGTCCACATCTGCTCGGTCCTCATCACCCCGGAGGGCGAGATCGCGGGCGTGCACCGCAAGCACGTCCTGTGGGACTACGAGTACACACTCTTCGTCCCGGGGGACGAGCCCTACCAGGTCCACGACACCGAGCTGGGCCGGATCGGGCTGCTGCTGTGCGCCGACGGCATCGTGCCCGACACCCCCCGGGCGCTGGCCCTGATGGGCGCCCAGATCCTGTGCAACTCGCTCAACTCCCGGGGCCCGGACGAGTACCGGGTGCACGTGCCGCTGCGGTCCATGGAGAACCGGGTCTTCCACGTCGCGGCCAACACCGTGGGCGGCCCCGCCGACGGCTGGCCGTGGATGGGCGGCAGCCAGATCGTGGCCCCCGACGGGACCCGGCTGGCCGATGCCGGGGAGACCGAGCCGGGGATCGTCTTCGCCGACATCGACCCGACGGAGGCCGACGACAAGGTGATGCCCGGCGTCGGCGACCTCTTCGCCTGGCGCCGCACCGACCTGTACGCGCCCCTGACCGCGCCGCTGGAGGAGCTGCCCGTGGCACGGATGTGCGGGCCGGCCCCCGAGGACATGCCGTCCCGCCCGGTCCGGGTGGCCACGCTCCAGGTCAGCCACTTCCACAACACGGACTGGACCGTCACCCGGGCCGTGGAGCAGATCGCCTACGCCGGGCGGCGCGGAGCGGACCTGGGCGTCCTGCCGTCGCTCTTCTGCTTCGCGCCGGGCGAGGTGGCCGCCGACCCGGCGGGAGCCGCGGAGCTGTCGGCCCGGGTCCTGGAGCGCCTGTCCCGGGCCTGCGCGGACGCCGGCGTGTGGGTGGTGGCGCACCTGGTGGAGGAGGAGGCCGGCCACCACTACTCCACGGCCTACCTCCTGGACCGGTCGGGCCGCGTCGTCCACACCTACCGCAAGACCCACCTGGACACCGGTGAGCGGGAGTGGGCCCGGCCGGGGGACCGGATCGACGTGGTCCGCACCGAGATCGGGACGATCGGCCTGATGGTGGGCGAGGAGGTCTGGGTTCCGGAGGTGGCGCGGCTGCTGACCCTGGCGGGAGCCGAGATCATCGCCCATCCGACCGACTGGAGCACACCCGAGGCCGCGCACGTGGCCGCGACCGAGCGCACCGAGGAGAACCGGGTGCACCTGGTCTCGTGCACCCGCCTGGACAGCGCCGCCGAGGTCGGCAGCCAGGTCCTGCGGGCCGACGAGTTCGCCCCCGGACAGCCGATCGCGCTGATGCGCTACCCGACCGGGTACTGGTCGCGGCCCGGTTTCGAGGAGCAGCTGCTGGTGGAGCTGGACCTGCGCGAGGCCAACAGCAAGATGATGGGCCACCACCTGGACCCCGTGGCCACCCGCGCGCCCGAGCTCTACGGCATGTTCCTCGACTGAGGCGGCTGCGCCGTTCCCTGCGGGGCCGTGGAGCGGTCGGCTACGGTGGGCGATGGAAAAAGGCCCCCCGTCGACGATTCCGGCCTGTTCCACCCCGGCGGAAAACGGTACCTCTCTGTCGTCGGGCAATGGTGCGGGGCGATGAAATCGATGGTTTCCGCGCAGAAAAACTCGTCTACCCTGTTCCGTTCTCTGTGACAGCGTTACGGGATATACTCTGCCTGCAACGAGCCAGACCATCAACGCCGTTCCTACATCCGGAACACTCACGGCGTGGTGGGCATGAGCCCGCCACGCCGTGGCTCCCCCCTCACCTCCACTCCCAAGGAGCCCGCCATGCCCGTCAGCGAGTCCTCTCCGAACGGCGCACCGACGGCCACGACCGAGCGGCGCGCCTCCGGAAGCCAGACCGTGTCCACGGTGGAGCGCGCGGCCGACGTCCTCGTCCTGTTCGCCGAATCCGACTCGCCCACCCTCGGGGTCACGGAGATCGCCGACCGGCTGGGCACGTCCAAGGCCGCCGTGCACCGGATCCTGGCCTCCCTGCGCTCCCGGGACCTCATCCACCTGGACGAGGACAGCCGCCGCTACTCGCTGGGGACCACCGCCATGCGGCTGGGCGCGGCCTACCAGGAGCACATGGACGTCCGCCAGGTCGCCGCCCCGGACCTGCGCTCCCTCTCCCGGCTGACCGGCGAGACCACCACCCTGTCCGTGCGCGCCGGCGACGCCCGCGTCTACATCGACCAGGTGACCCCCCGGCGCGAGGTCATCATGACCGTCCCCCTGGGCGTCCGCTACCCGCTGCACGCGGGCAGCTCCTCCAAGGCCTTCCTGGCCTTCCTCCCCGAGGCCGAGCGCGAGGCCTACCTGGCGCGCGAACCGCTCAGCTCGCTCACCGGCGAGACCGTGGTCGACACCTACGAGCTGCGCGCCGAGCTGGAGCGGATCCGCGAGGCCGGCCACGCCACCTCCTACGGCGAGCGCCAGGCGGGGGCCGCCTCCACCGCGGCCCCGATCCTCGACCACCGCAGCGAGCCCGTGGCGGTCATGAGCGTGTGCGGGCCGCGCGAGCGCTTCCTGGAGGAGGCCGAGGCCTGCGCCCAGGCCCTGGTGCAGACCACCCGGCGGCTCTCCGAGCGCCTGGGCTTCCGCGGCTGAGACGGACGAGGGCGCCGGACCCCCTCCGGGGTCCGGCGCCCTTTGCGTACCGCTGGGGTCACAGCGCTCCGCTGATGCGCTCCTCCTGGTCCAGGACCGCGCCGAAGACGCGGCGCACGAACGCCGCGCGCTCGTCCTGGATGCGCTCGAGCAGCTCGCCGTCGGGGCGCAGCTCCTCGATCTCCTCGGGGGAGACCGCGCCCTTCTCGGCCAGCAGGTGCTCCAGGACCATGTTGCGGTCGCGCAGGATCCACACCTCCGAGGCGAGCTCGGTCACCATGCGGGCGATGTCGTCCAACCTCGTGCTGCCGAGGTAGTTGTCTGTCTTGCTCACGGGAAGTCCTCTCTGCCTGGACCCGGCGCGCGGGCCGAGGGGGGTCGGGGGTGGCTGCGGCTCACGAACGGGGCTTGCGCGCCCGGTTGACCCAGGGGTAGTTGCCGGGGCCCACGCCGTAGGCCTCGACGTCGGTGAACCCGATCTGCTTGAGCAGGCCCGGGACGTCGAGCTGCAGGGCCGAGCGCCAGTAGGGCTCGCCCCGGTTCTCGGTCTCCCAGTCCAGGACAACGGCGCGGAACGCCTCCTGGTGCTCGTAGGGGGCCACGTCGCCGATGACGATGTCGCCGCCGGGCTCCAGGACCCGGAACATCTCCCGCAGGATCGCCTCGGTCGCCTTGGGCGGGGTCTCGTGGAAGAGGATGTAGGCGGCGACCAGGTCCACGGAGGCGTCGGGCAGCCCCGTGTCCTCGGCCGGTGCCTGGATCAGCTCCCAGGCCAGGCCCTTCTCGGCCGCGGTGGCGTGGGCGTAGCGCAGCATCTGGGTGGACAGCTCCACACCCACGAACTGGGCGTCGGGGAAGACCTTGCTGACCGAGAGCGCGAACCGGCCCGTGCCCACGCCGGGCTCCAGGATCCGGCGGTAGTCGCGCCGGGGCGCCTCCATCGCCAGGAGGGTGCGCTGGTCGTTGAGGTCCTCGCCGGTGCGCACCGCGCCCACGCCGCCGGGCTTGAGGACGTAGTGGTAGCCGAAGTCCTGGGTGATGACGCCCATGAGGTCGTGGCCGTCCCAGCCTCCGGGGGTGAGGTGGAACCCGTTCTCCCAGTACGCGGGGACCTTGACGTCGGGGTTCAGGGTCAGGCTGCCCGGGGCGTCCGAGACGTCCAGCCACTCCTCGATGGCCGGACGCACCTCCTCCGCCGCCGGGATCGCCCGGACATAGATCTCCTCGGCCACGTAGCGGGTGAGGAACCGGTCGAAGCGCCAGGCGCTGCTGTCGTCCAGGGCCTGGGCCACGGACTCGCGGCGGTCCCTGATCTTGGTCGGGGGTTCGGGCACGGCCGCCGCGTACTCGGCGGCGGCCTTCTTCTGGAGCACTCCGCCGGCGTAGCCCTGGAGCGAACCCAGGAACTCCATCCCTGCGCGGCCTCGGTGGCGGACGGGCACGTCCATCAGCGATCCTCTCCTGTTCCACACAGTGGAACATCATTCCGGCAAATCCGGTTCCTACACGATAGCCACCTCCGCTCTCGTGTCAATGGGCTTTTTCTCCCCTCTTGACGTGTGGCCCACATCATGTCCATTATTCATGGAACGGCTTTCCGTCCAGAGAAACAATATCGATCTGGTTAAGCCGTGGAACCCGCCGTCACGGTGAGTATCGATCACCTCGAACCGGCCGCACGCAAGCGCCCCGAGCCCCGCGCACCCGTCTCGGAAACCGCACCGCAGGCCGGCGCCACCACCCCGCACAGCCGCCTCTCCCACCCCGAGGCGTACAAGGAGGAACGATGATCGGACGCCCGATCCACTCCCACGGCTCGGCGCCCTCCCCGGGCCGCCCCCGCCGACGCCGCACCGCTCTCCCCGGCCTCGCCGTCCTCACGGCCACCACCCTGCTCCTGACCGCATGCGGGATGCCCGGTTCCTCCGAGGGCACCGGGGAGCAGGCCTCCCACATCACCGTGGGCACCTCGGTCACCGAGGACGCCATCAACCCGCTCAACAAGCAGTACGCGACCTTCCAGTTCAACGCCTTCGACGCCCTGGTCCGCCAGATGCGGGGCGACGAGGAGCCCCAGCCCCGCCTGGCCACCGACTGGGAGCAGGTCAGCGACACCCTGTGGCGCTTCACCCTGCGGGAGGGCGCCACGTTCCACAACGGCGAGCCGGTCACCGCCGAGGACGTCGTGTTCAGCTTCAACGAGATCCTCGAGGAGCAGTTCGCCAACGCGGCCTACATCTCCACGGTCGCCTCGGTCCGCGAGGGCGAGGGCGGGACGGTCGAGATCGAGACCAAGGAACCCGACCCGCTGCTGCTGTCGCACATCGGCCAGATCTTCATCGTCCCCAAGGCCCACTGGGAGGAGGTCGGCGGCGCCGACGGCTTCAGCGCCGACCCCGTCGGCTCCGGCCCCTACGAGATCACCTCCTTCGACCCCAGCACCGGTGTCGAGTACCAGGCCTTCGACGGCTTCTGGGGCCAGGAGCCGGCCACGGAGAAGGTCACGGTCCGCTACATCGCCGACACCGGCGCCCTGTCCGCCGCGCTGGAGTCCGGGGAGATCGACATCGCCCACGAACTCGCCTCCGACGCCATCGAGACCCTCTCCGGGCGCGACGACATCCAGCTGCACAACGAGTTCAGCGGACTCCAGAACATGTTCCAGCTCAACACGGTGCAGGAGCCCTTCGACGACGTCCGCGTCCGCAGGGCCGCGGTCGCCGCCATCGACGCTCCCTCGATGATCGACGCGCTGACCTTCGGAGCCGGGATCATCGAGGACGGGCAGGTCTCCGCCGAGGGCGTGTTCGGCCACTCCCCCGAGATCACCCGCCCCGAGTTCGACCTCGACCACGCCCGCGAGCTGCTGGAGGAGGCCGACGCGGTCGGCGCCGAGATCACCCTCTCGGGCCAGTCGCGCGACAGGACCCTGCTGGAGTCCATCGGCTCCCAGCTCGACGCGGCCGGGTTCGAGACCACCATCGAGGCCAACGAGATCGGCGTGTGGGTGGAGCAGTTCCGCAACGGAACCGACGCCGACATCTTCTACCGGGGCTCCTCCTACAGCGGTGTCTTCGACGCCGGACGCCCCTACTCCTTCATCTCCTCGGGCGAGCGCCCCTTCGTCGAGGACGAGGAGTGGACCCGGCTGTACGAGGCCCAGCGCACCGAGATGGACCCGGAGAAGCGCGAGCAGCTGCTGATCGAGGCCTCCGAGTACGTCCGCGACCAGGCCTACGTCCTCTACACCTTCGGCCGCCCCTCGGTCTCGGCCAGCCTGGCCGGCGTCGAGGGCGTCGACTACGGCGACGGACTGGTCCTGCTGCTGGACGAGGCGGTCAAGACCGGCTGACCCGGTCCCGGGGCGGTGCACGCACCGCCCCGGTTCCCGCCCGCACCCGAGACGACCCAAGGAGCGAGATGAGCACCGCACAGCCCACCGTCCCCGACGGCATGCGGGCCGATGTCGAACTGGCACAGCGGGGCCGGTCCGAGATGCAGTTCCTCCAGGCCATGCGCGCGGGGCTCCGGCCCCTTCAGGCGCGTCTGCGCGAACGCCTGGAGAAGGAAGCGGCCCTGGAGGAGGCCGCCGGAGACATCGCCCGGCTGCGCGAGGCCGCCGACGAGGTACTGGCCGAGGACCCCCGCCTGGGGATCGCCGGCGCCGCCCTGCGCTGGAACCGCGCCGTCCTCACCCCCCGGGCGGTGGACGCGTTCGAGGAGCGGGCCGACGAGCTGGCCCCCAAGGCCGCCCCGCCCGCACCCGAGAAGATCGCCGACCGGGGCGAGGAGGCGGTGCCGCGCTACTGGCGCTACGAGTTCCACGGGACCGCCGGCGGCTGGGACGGGCACGAGCACATGGGCTTCATCCACCACGAGCTGGTGTACCGGTACCTGCTGGTGCCTTCCTTCCCCGGTGACATCTTCGGCCAGCGCACCCGGGTGGCGGAGCTCGCCCCCCGCGACACCTACACCGACATCTGCGATCTGGGATGCGGAACCGGCCAGTTCACCCTGAAACTCGCCCAGGCCTACCCCGAAGCCCGTGTCACGGGGGTGGACCTGTCCCTGGCCGAGCTGCGCTACGCCCAGCGCCGCGCCGCCGAGGCCGGCACGGAGTGGGACCTGGTCCGGGCACCCGCCGAGGACACCGGTCTGGACGGGGAGAGCTTCGACCTGGTGGCCTCGTTCATCCTGCTGCACGAGATGCCCCCGCACGCGATCCGCAAGGTCTTCGCGGAGGCGTTCCGCCTGCTGCGTCCGGGGGGCGACCTCGTCTTCTCCGACGTGGCCCCCTACCGCCTCCGCAGCCCCTACCAGGCCTGGTACGACGACTGGGACGCCGAGAACGGCCACGAACCGTGGTGGCGGACCGCGGCGACCATCGACCTCGTGGAGGTCGCGCGTACCGCCGGGTTCACCGACATCCGCCAGGAGGCGCTGGGGCAGCAGTCCTACCCCTGGGTCACCGTGGCCAGGAAACCGATGGAAGGCCTCGCATGAGCGACACCCCCGACATCCTCCGGCTGGACCGGGTCGGAGTCGGCCTGCGCACCCCCGGCGGCACCGCCGACCTGCTGCGCAACGTGTCCTTCTCCGTCGCCCGGGGCGAGATCGTCGCGCTGGCCGGCGAGTCCGGTTCGGGCAAATCCACGGCGCTGCTGGCGGTCCTGCGGCTCCTGGCCCCCGGGGCGCAGGTCAGCGGCTCGATCCTCGTCGACGGCAAGGACATCGCGCCCCTGCGCGGGCGCGAGCTGCGCGCCTTCCGGTCCCGCACCGCCCGGATGGTCTTCCAGGACCCCTGGCGGGCCCTGCACCCGATGCACTCGATCGGACGCCAGCTCACGGAGTCGGCCCGTGCGGCGGACCCGACCCTGTCCAAGGAGGCCGCGCGCACCCTGGCGGGGGACATGCTCGCCCGGGTGGGCATCCCCGACCCCGGGACGCGGCTGCGCTCCTACCCGCACGAGGTGTCGGGCGGGCAGCTGCAGCGCATCGTGATCGCCATGGCCCTGGTCGCGTCGCCGTCGCTGCTGCTGTGCGACGAGCCCACGACCGCGCTGGACGTCACCACCCAGGCGCAGATCCTCGAACTGCTCCAGGAGCTCAACCGGGACCTGGGGATCACCGTCGTCCTGGCCACCCACGACCTCGACGTCATCGCCGACATCGCGGACCGGCTGGTCGTGATGTACGCCGGCTCCGTCGCCGAGGAGGGGCCGACCGGGCAGGTGATGGCCCGTCCCGAGCACCCCTACACCCGGTCGCTGCTGCAGGCCGCACCCGGCCGCCGCCCCGGGGAGCGGCTGCGGGCCATCGCGGGCCGTCCCCCCTCCCCGCTGGAGGTGATCGAGGGGTGCCCGTTCGCAGCCCGCTGCGAGCACCGGACCAGCATCTGCGCGACCGCGCCGAACACGACCGTACCGATCGCAGGCGAGCCCGGCAGGCGCTCCGCGTGCGTACGCGTCACGGCAGGAACCGCACCGCCTTCTGCGGAAAGGAGGTCGGGATGAACCCCGACCGCAGGACCGTCTCGCACGACGGGCCCGTACTGAGAGCGTCCGGTCTGGCCAAGCACTTCCGCATGGGCGGCCTCGGGCGCTCGCGCAAGGTGCTCAAGGCCGTGGACGGGGTCTCGCTGGAGATCGGCCGGGGCGAGACCCTCGGCCTGGTGGGAGAGTCCGGCAGCGGCAAGACGACCGTGGGCCGCACGCTGATCCGCCTGTACCCGCCCACGGCGGGGACGGTGGAGTTCGAGGGGCGCGACATCACCCGCAGCTCCGGGGCGCGGCTGCGCCAGGACGTCCGGCGCCGCATGTCCATGGTGTTCCAGAACCCCTCGACCTCCCTCAACCCCTACATGAGGCTGGGCGAGGCCCTCACCGAACCGCTGGTGGTGCACCGCATCGGCGACGCCGCGCAGCGCCGCTCCCGGGTCGCCGAGATGCTGGAGCTGGTCGGGCTGGACACCTCCATGGCCGACCGCTACCCCCAGGAGCTCTCCGGCGGGCAGCGGCAGCGGATCGGCATCGCACGCGCGCTGATCACCGATCCGTCGCTCATCATCGCCGACGAGCCCACCGCGTCCCTGGACGTGTCCGTGCAGGCCCAGATCGTCAACCTCCTGGGGGACCTCCAGAAGGAACTGGGTCTGGCCTACCTGTTCATCACCCACGACCTCGCACTGGTGCGGCAGATCAGCCACCGCGTGGCGGTGATGTACCTGGGCCGCCTCATGGAGACGGCCCCGGCGGACGCCCTGTTCACCGAGCCCCTGCACCCCTACTCGGCGGTGCTGGCGTCGATGCACCAGGACCGCGAGCACCGCATCGTGCCCCGGGGGGAGATCCCCTCCCCGATGTCCCCGCCCTCGGGATGCGTGTTCCGCACCCGCTGCCCGATCGCGCGCGAGCAGTGCGCCGAGCAGGTCCCGCAGCTGCGGGAGGCCGCCCCGGGCAGGTCCGTGGCCTGCCACTTCCCCGGCGAGCTGAAGCTCGACACGGCGGCCGCGAGCGTACGCCCCGAGCCGGCGGAGCTCACCTTCACCGACGTCCCGCCCACCACCGCACCGCCGCGTCCGGTCCCCGCCGGGTCCGTGCCGCACACCGGCGAGAAGGAGTGACCCCATGCCAGGTTTCGCCAACGACGACGCCGTCCACCTGGACCGTCCCGAGCATCTGGACGCGCTCTTCGGGATCACCATGGAACTGGCCTCCGAACTGTGGGTGATGCGCGACCGGCTCGCCGTGATCGAGCAGCTGCTCGACGAGCGCGGCACCCTCACCAGGGACGACATCGAACGCACCCAGCCCCAGGGGGAGAACGCCGAGCGGCTGGCCCGCGAACGCGAGCGCTTCCTGACCCGGGTGTTCGAGTCCGCCGCGCGACCGGGAGGGAAGTAGCGCCGTGCTGCTCTTCCTCGTACGCCGCATCGCCCTCATCGCCTTCGTCGCGGTCGGCGTCTCCACACTGCTGTTCGTCCTGATCCGGCTCTCGGGCGACCCGGCGACGCTGATGGCACCCGCCGACGCCAGCGCGGAGGTCGTCGAGGCGACCCGTGTGCGCATGGGGCTCGACCGGCCCCTGATCGTGCAGTACCTGTCCACGATCGCGGCCGGGTTCACCCTCGACTTCGGGCAGTCGTACATGTTCGGCCTGCCGGCCGCGCAGATGGTGTTCTCACGGCTCGGGGCGAGCCTGTGGATCGTCCTGCCGCCGCTGCTGATCTCCCTCCTGGGTGCGCTGGCGATCGGCATCTACGCCGCGCTGCGCCCGACCCGCCTGTCGGGCCGTGCGCTGATGACCGTGACGTTCCTGTTCGACGGCATCCCCTACTTCTGGCTCGCCCTGGTGCTCGTCCTGATCTTCTCGATCAACCTCCAGTGGCTGCCGGCGACCGGCAACAGCGGGTTCGCCTCGCTGGTCGTCCCCTGGGTCGCACTGAGCATCTACGGCCTCGCGACGCTGAGCCGCCTGGTGCGCGGACAGCTCCTGGACGCGTTCACCGAGGGGCACGTCACCACGGCCCGGTCCAAGGGCATCCACCCGGCCCGGGTCCTCCTCGAACACGCCCTGCCCACCGCGCTCCCGCCCGTGCTGGCGTGGCTGGGCATCCAGTTCTCCCTCATGTTCAGCGCCCTGCTCATCCTCGAGCCCCTGCTCAACTACAACGGTCTGGGCGCCCTCCTCGTGGGAAGCGTGACCAACCGGGACTTCCCGGTGATCCAGGCGAGCGTGTTCAGCATCGCGGTGCTGATCACGCTGATGAACATCCTCATGGACACCGTCGTCAGAACGGTCGACCCGCGGCTACGGACCAAGGTGGCACAGTGAACGGCACCGACACCCCTCAGAGCACGGCGGCCGCCGGGACGGCCGCCCCGGCCAGAACCCGCAGCAAGGCCCGCAGCAGGGAGATCCTGGGCCGGGTGTGGGCCTCGCCCACGGGCAAGTTCTCCGTCCTGATGATCGCGGCCCTGGTCCTGGTGGCCTGCTTCGCGGACCTGCTGGTGACGCACTCGCCCACCGAGCAGGTCCTGAGCGAGACCAACCAGCCCCCGTCCTGGATGGGCGGGGAGGGCGGCCACCTGCTGGGGACCGACCCCCTGGGCCGCGACGTGTTCAGCCGCATCCTGGTCGGCCTGCGCCTCAGCCTCGTCATCGGCTTCCTCACCGCCACCGCGACCGCGGCGATCGGCCTGACCCTGGGGCTGCTCGCGGGGTACTACGAGCGGTTCCTCGGGGGCCTCCTCATGCGGCTGGCCGACATCCAGTTCGCGGTGCCGTTCGCGGCCGTCGGTATCGCCCTGGCGGCGTTCGCCGGCCCCGGGATCGCCCTCCTCATGGCGGTGCTGGCGTTCTGGGGGTGGACCAACTACGCGCGGACCATCGTGTCCTCGGTGCAGCAGACCAAGCGGCTGGACTTCGTCACGGCGGCCCGCACCGCCGGCGCCTCCCCCGTCCGGGTCCTGGTGCGCCACATCGCACCCAACGTCCTGGGCCCGGTCATCATCCTGTGGTCCACCAGTGTGGGCACGCTGATCCTCGTCGAGAGCTCGCTGAGCCTGCTGGGCCTGGGGGTGCAGCCCCCCGACTTCTCGCTGGGGAGCATGCTCGCCGACGCCCAGAAGACGCTCCGCCTCTCCTGGTGGGCCGCCGTGTTCCCGGGCGTGGGTATCGCCTCGGTCGTCATCGCGTTCAACCTGCTGGGCGACAGCCTGCGCGACGCCTTCAACCCGGCGCTCAGCTCCATCGCCGAGAACGACCCCGAACTGACCTAGGCCCTGTTGTTCGGATCATCTCGGGCTGCACGGCCGCCAGGCGCCCCCTTGCCGCGCCGGAGAGCTTGCCAAGCCCACCAGGCTGAGCTGCGCTCCCCGCCTCGCCAGGGAACACCTGGCCGACCGTTCGCCGGAGGATCGGCTCCGCCGATACGGCGAGAGCATCCGAACAACAGGGCCTCGGCCCTGCTTTTCGGATCATCTCGGGCCGCACGACCACCAGGCGCCCTCTTGCGGGGCGAAGGAACCTGCGAGGCCGACCCGGCCGAGCCTGCACCCTCCGCCCCGCAAGGGGGCGCCTGGTCGGCCGTTCACCGGGGACCGGCTCCTCCGGTGCGGCGAGGGCGTCCGCACAGCACGGTCTAGCCGACGGGCAGTTCGAGGAGGACCAGGGCCGAGCACTCCTCCAGGCAGCCGCCGACGAGCAGCTCACCGCCGGGGACCGCCCCGGGGAAGGTGAAGACTGCGGTGGCCGTCTCGCCGGCGTCGAGCTCGTGGCGGCCCACCGCCCGGTGCGCATCGGTCTCCGTACCGCCCTCGGCGCGGTAGGAGGCGCCGGCGAGGTCGAGCGAGACGTCGTCGCCGGCGGCGAACCCGGCGGTCACCACGAGGTCCTTGCCGACGACGGACTGGTAGGCGGTGAGCACGCTCGCGCGGACCCCCTCCGACTCGTCGTCGCGTCCGCTGCCGGCGACGAGGGCGGGGCCGGGGTCGGTGCCGTCGACCAGAAGGCCGTCGACGAGTCCGTCGGAGCCGGTGAAACCGGTCAGCCGCACGCACGCCGTCCCCGTTCCGGAGGGAGGGCACAGCCGGTGGCCGTCCCCGGCCGGCTCGCTGCTGCCGGGACCGAGCGGGGTGCCCGCGTCGGCCCATGCCTGGGCGACCAGGGCCTGGTGGACGAGGAGGTCGCGGGCGGCGGAGGGGTCGGCGGTCAGCGCGAGTCCCTCGCGCATGCGGTCGGGGTCGCCGGTGGCCGCGAGCGCCTCCGTGTAGCCCTCCACGGCCTCCTCCGGCGGAGCCTCGGGCGCGGGGCCGGCCGAGGGCCGGGGCTCCTGCGGCCCGGCGGACCGCGGCGCCCGCTGCACGGGAGCGGGCTCGGGACCGGACCTCTCCGCGGGAAGAGGAACCGTACTGTCGGCCCCGGTGGCCTCCGCGTCCCGGCCGGCCTGGCAGCCGGTGAGCACCAGCAGGGCGAGGGCCGCGGCCGCGGCCGGTCGGGTCGCCGTCATGTCCGCCCTCCCCCGTGAGGACACGTACGCCCGTGGATCTTAAGGCGACATGCCGCAAACGAGGGGTTGTGTCCGGGTAAGTCTTCTCCCAGGGAAGGTTCTCCCCAGGGGAAGGGGCCGCTTCCTGCCGATCGGCAGGAAGCGGCCCCTTGTCCGGAGGCCCCTACGGGCGCAGGATCACCGGCAGGTCCTGGAGGCTGTTGACCACCACCGAGGGGTGGTTCTTCAGCTCCTCATCGGCGACCGCCAGCTTCAGGTCCGGGAAGCGCTCGAAGAGCATCGGGAGGGCGATCTGGCCCTCCATGCGGGCCAGCGGCGCGCCCGGGCACACGTGCGGCCCGTAACCGAAGGAGATGTGGCGGCCCTTGGTGCGGGTCAGGTCGAAGGTGTCCGGGTGGGGCTCCTCGCCGTGCTCGGCCCGGTCGCGGCTGATCGCGCCGTAGGAGACCATCAGGGCGTCCCCCTTCTTGATGGTCTTCCCGCCGACCTCCACGTCCTCGGTGGCGAAGCGCATGATGAAGTTGGAGGTGGGCGGGTCGTAGCGCAGGACCTCCTCCACCACCGTGTCCCAGCTCACCTCGCCCTTCTTGACCAGCTCGAACTGCTCGGGGTGGGTCAGCAGGGCGCGTACCGCGTTGCACAGCAGGTTGACCGTGGTCTCGTGGCCTGCCGCGACCACGACCTGCAGGGTGCCGCGCACCTCCAGGTCGCTGAGGGAGTCGCCGTCCTCGTCAGCCTCCAGCAGCTCGGTGGTGAGGTCGTCACCGGGCTGGGCGCGCTTGAGGGCGATGATGTCGTCGTAGTAGCGCTCCAGCGCGGCGTAGGTCTCCAGGAACTCCTCGGGACCGGTGACCGAGCTGAAGAACTTGACGTACATGTCCTTCAGGTAGCCGTGCTGGGCGTCGGGCACCCCGTACAGCTCGCCGATGACGTTCATCGGCAGCTTGAAGGCGAACTCCTCCTTGAGATCGACGGGCTCACCGGAGGCGGCCTTGGCCTCCAGCGCGTCGAGCAGCTCGGCGGTGATCTCCTCCACCCGCGGGCGCAGGCGCTCGGTGCGCCGGGCCGAGAAGGCCTTGGCCGTCAGCAGGCGCAGCCGCTTGTGCTCCTTGCCGTCGGTGCCCAGCAGGTTGGTGGGCGTGGGCGGGATGACGCTCAGCAGCGGCCAGGTGCGGGGCACCCGCCCCTCCTGGAAGTCGGCCCAGTGAGCCATGTCCTTGACCAGCCGGGAGTCGGTGAGCAGCGCCTTGGCCTCCTCGTGGTGGGTGACCGACCAGACGGTCACCTCCCCGGGGAGCTCGACCCGCGTGAGGGGGCCCTCCGCGTAGAGGGCCTCGCGCTCGGCGGGCAGGTTGCGCACGTAGGGGTCGAGAACGAGTGCGCCGTCGGAGTTGTGCTGTACGGGGCAGGGCATCAAGCGGCTCCTTGCGGTGACACGGGGGTGAAGGTGACAGGGAGGGAGGCCACACCGCGCATCCACGGGGAGGGGCGCCACTGGAGCTCCTCCTCCGCCACGGCGAGCTCCAGGTCGGGGAGGCGGTCGAGGAGGACCTCGACCGCGGTGACGGCGATCGTCTCGGCGATCTCCCGCGCCGGGTAGGGGCAGCGGTGCTCGCCGTGGGAGAAGGACAGGTGCGCGTGGTTGGTGCGGTTGCCGGACATCTGCGCGGCCGGGTGCAGCTCGGGGTCGCGGTTGGCCCCTGCCAGTCCCAGCAGCACCATGTCCCCGCCGCGGATGGTCTGGCCGCCCAGCTGCACGTCGTGGACGGCGTAGCGGCCCAGGTACACCTGGGTGGGGGTGTCCTCCCACAGGACCTCGTTGAGGGCCTCGCCCGCGCTCAGACGCGCCCCTGCCAGGGAGGCGCCGAAGCGCTCGTCGGTGAGCATCAGGCGCAGCGCGTTGCCGATCCACTCCCCCGTGGGCTGGTTGCCGGCGCCCAGGAGGACGATCAGCTCGGGGACGAGCTCCTCGTCGGCCAGGCCCGCCGGGTGGTGGACCAGGCGCGAGGCCACGTCGGGTCCGGGGGCCGCCCGGCGGGCCGCGACCAGTTCGGTCATGGACTGCATGAGGAACTGCTGGGCGGCGATGGCCTCGGGACCGGCGTCGACCATTGTGGTCATGGCGGTGGTCAGCCGGTCACCCTGCTGCTCGTCGAGCCCGTACATCCAGGACAGGACCAGGGCCGGAAGGCGGGCCGTGTAGGCCTGGCGCAGGTCCACGCCGCTGGAGGCGCAGAAGCCGTCGATGAGCCGGTCGGCCGTGCGGACGGTGACCGACCGCAGCTCGTGCGGGTCGACCGCGGCCAGGGCGTCGCCGACCGCGCCGGCGCGGCGGCGGTGCTCGGCGCCCTCGGAGTAGAGGACCGTGGGCAGCGGCATGACCATGGGCATCTGGGGCCAGTCCGGCGGGACCTTGTCCCAGGCGTTCCAGCGCTTGGAGCTGCGCGCGAACACGTCGGGGTTGGTCAGGACGTGGTGCAGTTCCCGGTAGCCGATGACCAGCCAGGCGGGGAGGTCGCCCTCCATGGTCACCGGGACGACCGGGCCGTGGGTGGTGCGCATCTCCTGGTAGAGCCCGGCGGGGTCGGTCTGGAAGCGCGGGCCGTGGAGGGGTACGGGGCAGCCGTTCACCTTGTCCTTCCCATCACGAGGGTGCGAACGTGTTCGACGAGTGCGATGAGGACCTTCTTGGCCGAGGCCCGGTCGCGCGCGTCGCAGCGCAGGAGGGGTACGGCCGGGTCGAGGTCGAGGGCGGCCCTCACCTGTTCCAGGTCGTGGTCGGCCTCCCCGAAGTCGTTGTGGGCCACGACGAAGGGGATGCCCTGCGCCTCCAGGCGGTCGATCGCGTAGAAGGAGTCGGCCAGGCGGCGGGTGTCCACGAGGACGACCGCGCCCAGTGCTCCGCTGAACAGCCGGTCCCACAGGAACCAGAACCGCTGCTGTCCGGGGGCACCGAACAGGTACAGCACCGAGGTGGCGTCCAGGGTGATACGGCCGAAGTCGAAGGCCACCGTGGTGCTGCGCTTCTCCTCCACCCCGTTCACGTCGTCGATGCCCTGGCCCGCCTGGGTCATGCTCTCCTCGGTGTTGAGCGGGCGGATCTCGCTCACCGAGCGCACGAGGGTGGTCTTCCCGACCCCGAAGCCGCCGACCACGGCGATCTTCAGGGCTTGTTCGACGGTCGAGGGCAGTGCGTCGGCCGTGCCGGGGGGATCAGAGGTTGTGGAGTGCAACGAGCACCTTCTCCAGGACTTCAGGGGAGGCGAAGGGGTGGGCCGGCGAGGGCGCCGGCCTGGGGTGGCGTGCGGTGATCCGGCCGCTGTCGAGCAGGTCGGTGAGCAGGATCTTGACCACCGTGACCGGCAGTCCCAGGTGGGCGGCGACCTCCACCACCGCCATGGGGCTGCGGCACATCCGGAGGATCTCCACGTGCTCCGACTGCATGCCGGCGGTGGGCTCGCTCTCGGCCACGATCAGTGTCACCGCGTCCAGGGACTCGTCGGAGCCCCCGCTGCGGCCCGACGTGATCACGTAGAGGCGGTCGGGTGTCTCGTCCCTGTAGCGGCTCATGCCTGTCCGGAGGCGTTCCGTGCGGGAGCGGACAGGTACTCGCCCAGCTGCTCGACCAGCTCGTTCATGTTGTGCCCCACCAGGCCGGGGTCGGCCTCCTCGGAGGTGACCACCGCGAGGTGGGCGCCCTGGCCGGCCTCGACGATGAACAGCAGGCCGCCGTAGAACTCGGCCATGGCCTGGCGCACACCGCCGGTGCCGCTGCCGAACTCGACCGAGGCGCTGTGCGCCAGGCTCTGCAGTCCGGCGGCGATGGCCGCGAGGTGGTCGGCGCTGTCGATGCTCATGCCGGAGCTGTGGCACAGCTTGAGCCCGTCCCGGGAGAGCACGAGGGCGTGGCGGGAGCCGGGTGTGCGCTCCAGGAGGCTCTCGAGCAGCCACGTCAACTTTGCGAGGTCCATCATGCGTCCTTCGGTGATCCGGTCTGGTCCTGGCCACGCACTGCGGAACGGAAGGCCCCGAAGCCCTTGACCGGCGTGGCCGGCCTGCTGTCCCCGGCCGCGGTCCGCGGGTCGGAGTCCTGGGCGGCCGCGAGGGTCTTGCCCCGCCGCCGCTGGGGCAGCCCGAGTCCACCGCCTCCGCCGGTGCCGGCCGGGGCGGGGGGAGCCTCGGGCGCAGCGGGTACCGGGGGACGGATCGGCGTGGCCGGAGCGGCGACCCCGGCGGGGGCCGCTCCATGGGCCGCCCCGGTGGGGCGGCCGGAGTGCGCCGCGGCGGGAGCGGGTTGCGCGGGCAGCGGTTTGACGAGCTTCTGGGGGATCAGGAGGACCACGGCCGTTCCGCCCCGGGAGGAGGAGCGGAAGGACACGGAGAGGTCGTAGCGCTTGGCGATCTGCCCGACGACGGACAGGCCCAGGCGGCTGCCGGAGATACTGGCGATGTCCAGGCCGCCGGCGACGGCGGCGCGGGCGCGGTGCAGCGCGTCCTCGCTCATGACCAGTCCGCCGTCCTCGATCATGACGGCGATCCCGGCCTGGACCTCCTCCACGTGGACGTGGACCTCGGCGGTGGGGGGCGAGAACTTGGTGGCGTTGTCGAGGAGTTCGGCCAGTGCGTGGATCACGCCCTCGGCGGCGAACCCGGCGATGCCCTGCCGGGGCACGTTGTGGGTGCGGATGCGCTGGTAGGAGCCGATGCGGGCCATGGCACCGCGCAGGATGCTCTCCAGGCTGATGGCCTTGCTCCACCGGCGGCCCGAACGGGCGCCGGTGAGGATGGCGATGCTGTCGGCGATGCGGCCGGCCTGGGCGGTGCTGTGGTCGAGGTGCATGAGGTCTCCCAGCACGTCCGTGCCCGTGACACCGTCTCCGTGGTGTTCCTGCATGCGGCGCAGGTCGGCGAGCATGGTGGTGGTGAGGGCCTGCATGCGGCCGGCCGCGGTGGCGCAGGCGGCCATGGTGGCGGCGCGCCGGCGTTCGGCCGCGGCGATCTCCGTGGCCACGGAGCGGACCACGGCGCCCTGGGGGGTGTCCAGGTCCACGTAGCTGGGCAGGATGTGCAGGGCACTCTCCGTGGAGGCGCCCTCGCGCAGCCGCTCGACCATCCGCGGCAGGTACTCGCGGGCCATGGCCTCGGAGCCCTCGCGGATGAGGGCCAGTTCGGCGCCCAGGGCGCGGGCCCGCCGCTCACGCAGGTCCACGAGCACGGCCAGCGCCACGAGCAGGGCGATCCCCACCGCGGCGGCGGTCACCGCTGCGGGGTGGCGCGCCTCGGGGAGCGCCAGCAGCGCCCAGATCCAGGCCGGGAGGGCCAGCAGCGGGAGAGCGTACGGCCAGCGCGGCGCTCGGGGCCCTGGGGCCCGGGTACCGCGGGGGTCGGGAGTCTTGGTCATCGGTTTCCACGTCCGGCCACGTCATCGCTCCTGGGCACACCTGGGGCGTACCGGAGCGGGTTTCTCTGTGCGCACAACGAAAAGAAGCGGACAAATACCTATAAGTCACGCTTTTCAACGCACGAAGCCTGAACATACCACCAGATTCGGTCCGGCGGTATGCCGGAACAATGAACAATGCAATCTCATGTGTGACAGCCCCGTCACCGGCCGTCCATCGAAGGGAGACTCCGTTCCCCGCCTTTCCCGGCCCGCACGCGCGCCCCTCCGCCCTCCCCGATTCTCCACAAAGGGCTTCTGATCTGCACATATACCTCCGGGGACACGCGTCGGGCCCCGCCCCCGAGGGCCCGACGCGGCTCAGAGCAGCCCGAGGTCGCGCAGTGCTCTGCGCAGGCCCTCCAGCGGCCAGTTCTCGGCGTAGCTCCACAGAGAGACCCTGGAGACCAGCCGTCCCGCCGGAGCCAGGATCCGCGCCGCGCGCTCGCGCTCCCCCGCGTAGTACAGGGCGGCACCGAACTCGTGGGCCTGGGCCCTGTGCTCCGGGTGGCTGCCGTCGCCCTTCTCCCAGCGGTCGGCCGCCTCGGCGAGCTCCGCGGCGACCCCGGGGCCGGAGAAGTGGGCGCGGACGCGCCTGCCGATGTCACCGACGGTCTCGGCGCCGTCCAGCAGCAACAACACGTATTCGCGGTGCGCCTGGGGCAGCAGTGTCAGGCAGGGGTCCCCGGGGGAGGCCAGGGCCGCCGTCTCGCGCGCGAAGGCGAACATCTCCTCGTGCGAGCCGTACCACTTCTCGCACAGGACCTGCAGGCGTGTGACCCGGCCCGCCCAGTGCCAGGAGTCGCGGGCGCACAGCTGCAGCCACATCTTGTCGCTGTCCTCGCGGCGGATGCCCATGCCCATGCAGTACCACTGCAGGATGTTCCAGGGGTCGGGATCCTCGTCGTCGAGGCCGGCCGCCCGCAGGAGGGGTTCGGCGGCCGGTTCGAGGAAGGCGTGGAACCTGCGGAACCGCTCGGCCCCCACGTCCCTGGCGCGGGCGGCCGTACGGATCTTCCAGGCCGCCTGGACCCTGGCCGCGCCGGCCCACAGGAGCAGGGCGGGGTCGTCGTCGCCCTTCCGGAGCTCGAGGGCCTCCAGCAGGTGCGTGCACTCTCCGGCGAAGGTGTCCAGACGCAGCGAGCGCAGATCGGGGGTGGGAGCGGTGCGCAGCAGCTCCAGACCCTTGTCGATGTCGCCTGCGCGCACCGCGGGCAGCGCCGCGGCGAGATCGGGGTCGCTCCAGCTCTCCCCGAAGGCGATCCCCGCCTTCTGCGCTTGGCGGTCGGCTATTTTCTCCATGATTTTTCCGAGAACCACTCGGCTTTTATATCGGACAAAGACACCAGCAATTCACACTAATCACAGAGAGAACACAACATTAAGACAACACACGGAAGCCAAACCCCACAAATCAGACACTAGATGACAAAGCGCCCATAATGTCATATTTTCTCGCCCTGGCGGCAGGTGACCACGCGTCCGAGTGCCTGCGGGCAGCGGCCCCGCAGGTCAGCGCCGACAGCGGGCCCGGAGTCCGGCAGAACCGCCCCGGGGCATCCGATCGCGCCCGAAGTGGTTCGACCCCAGGGCGTTGGGGAATCTTGACGTGGTCCGACGCGTTACACCCCGCGAGACCGCACAAGCGCCTGGGAGGCACCCACACGATGGCCGAGCGAGCACTTCGCGGCACCCGACTCGGGGCGACGAGCTACGAGAACGACCGCAACACCGACCTGGCTCCGCGGCAGGAAGTCACCTACGACTGCACCCGCGGCCACCGCTTCTCGGTCACCTTCGCGACCGAGGCGGAGATCCCCGCGGAGTGGGAGTGCCGCTTCTGCGGCGACCGCGCCCTGCGCCGGGACGGCTCCGGCGAGGAGCCCAAGGCCGTCAAGCCGGTGCGCACCCACTGGGACATGCTGCTGGAGCGTCGGAGCATGGAGGACCTGGAAGAGGTCCTGGCGGAGCGCCTGGAGCTGCTCCGCGCGCGCCGCCGCGAGGAGGCGGCGAAGGTGGAGGAGCTGGCCAAGCAGCGCCAGAGCGCCTGAGACCGGCAGAAGGGGCGGCGGACACTCACGTGTCCGCCGCCCCTTCGCCGTGCCCCCGACCTCCGCGGTCAGTGCTCCTGACGCCTGCCGAACGGGTCCAGGGTGGAGCCCACCAGGTCCTTGACCGAGTCGATCACCAGCGTGGGCCGGAAGGGGAACTCCTCCGCGGTCTCGCGTCCGGAGATGCCCGAGAGCACCAGGACCGTCTGGAGTCCCGCCTCCAAGCCGCTGAGGACGTCGGTGTCCATGCGGTCGCCGACCATCAGCGTGTTCTCCGAGTGCGCGCCGATGCGGCGCAGCGCCGAGCGCATCATCAGCGGGTTGGGCTTGCCCACGAAGTAGGGGCGGCGCCCCGTGGCCTTCTCGATCAGCGCGGCGACCGCGCCGGTGGCCGGCAGCGGGCCCTCGGCGCTGGGACCGGTCTCGTCGGGGTTGGTGGCGATGAAGCGGGCTCCGGCCCGCACCAGGCGGATCGCCCGCGTGATGGCCTCGAAGCTGTAGGTCCGGGTCTCCCCCAGCACCACGTAGTCGGGGTTGCGGTCGGTCATCACGTAGCCGACGTTGTGCAGGGCCGTGGTCAGGCCGGACTCGCCGACCACGTAGGCCGAGCCGCCCGGCCGCTGGGTCTGGAGGAACTGGGCCGTGGCCAGGGCCGAGGTCCAGATGGACTCCTCGGGGATGTCCAGTCCTGTGTTGAGCAAACGGGCCCGCAGGTCGCGGGGGGTGTAGATGGAGTTGTTGGTCAGCACCATGAACGGGATCCCGTTCTCCCGCAGCTCCGCGACGAGCTCGTCGGCACCGGGAATGAGGTGCTCCTCGCGGACGAGGACACCGTCCATGTCGAAAAGGTAGTTCAACTCGTTGCTCACGTGTCCATTGTGCCGCTTTGCCCGACGGGTGCGCCATCTCTACCGCCTGGTAGTCGGTCGTCTCATACCGGGGGCCAGGGCACCGCCGGCCAGTCGGGCGAGGGGTAGGGGTGGACGCGGTGCCGGAGGAGCAGGTCCACCCGCGAGCGCACGGCGAAGACCTCGGGCCCGGTCAGGTGGCGGTCCAGCTCCTGCCGCAGGGGGTCGGCGGAGTCGGCCAGGCGGGCGCGCAGAGCGGCGAGCCGGGTCAGGGCGTCGTCCGTGAGTGGCATGCCCTGCCACTGCCACAGCACCGTGCGCAGCTTGTACTCCTCGGCGAAGGACACGCCGTGGTCGCAGCCGTAGAGGTGGCCCGAGGCGGTGGGCAGCAGGTGGCCGATCTTGCGGTCGGAGTTGTTGACGACCGCGTCGAACACGGCCATGCGCCGCAGGGCCTCGTTGTCGGTCTCCCGGGCCAGGGCCACGAGGTCGACGGTCTCGTCGCCGTGCACCCACAGCTGCACCATGCCCTCGCCGAAGGGGCCGTCGCGGTGGACCGTCGGCGGCACGGTGCCCCAGCCCAGGGCCTCGGAGACGGCGTAGGCGCCGACCTCGCGCCCGGCCAGCGTTCCGTCGGGGAAGTCCCACAGCGGCCGCTCCCCCGCCACCGGCTTGTACACGCACGCGGCCGAGCGGAGCCCGTCGGAGACGGTGCAGTAGAGGGTGGCGTTGGAGGCGGCGGCCAGGCGGCCCTGGACGGTGAGTTCGCCGACACGCAGGAGTTCGAGGCCCTCCGCGGGGGTGAGCCCGCCGAAGGCGTCGGTGCTCTCCGCAGCGCCCTCGGTGGTGTCGTCCTGCTTCACGGGAACCGCCCTCAGACCAGCCGGTCGGGCCGGTAGCCGTTCTGGCGCACGCAGATGTGGCCCGCGGGGTCGAGGGGGCGGCCGCACAGGGGGCAGTCGGGGCGGCCCGCGGCGACCACCTTCAGGGCGCGGCCGGCGAAGGCGCGGGCGGCACCGGGCGTGAGGTAGACACGCAGGACGTCGCGGTGGGGGGCCTCCTCCGCGAAGACCTCCAGTTCCTCCTCGTCCTCCAGCAGCTCCTCGCCCGCGGTCTCGTCGATCTCCTGCGCCTCGATGATGACGCGGGCGGCCTCGGCGTCCCAGGCCAGGGCGAGTGTGCCCACGCGGAAGTCCTGCTCGATGGGCTGCTCCAGGGGTCCGTCGTCCTCGGGCACCACCGTGTCGTCGGGCGGAGCGCCGAAACGGCGGTACACCTCCTCCAGCAGCTCCTCGACACGGGTGGCCAGCGCCTCGACCTGGGCCTTCTCCAGGACCACGCTGGTGATGCGCCCCTCTCCCACTGCTTGGAGGAAGAAGGTGCGGTCTCCCGGCTGGCCCACGGTCCCCGCGATGAACCGCTCCGGTGGGTTGAACTGAAAGACGGGCATACAAGCACCCTACGGGATCCGGGCGCCCTGTCGCCCAACCCCCGTACGCCGCCCCGGCCGCTTGTTCACGAGCTCCGGCCGGCCGTTCCCGCGCCACCGCCGACAGCCGCGTCACCGCTGGTGGTCGCGGTGGACGGGAACGCCGGGAAGTTGTCCCCGGTGTCGTTGAGCAGGTTGAGGAAGGGTCGGGTGTGCGTATAGGTGATCGAGGTGGCCGAGCAGGGGTCCACGACGATGCGCTGGAAGAGGTCCAGGTGCATGCCCAGGGCATCGGCGACGAGCGCCTTGATGATGTCGCCGTGGGAGCACACGACGTACACGGGCGGTTCGGCGGGCGTGTCGCCGGCGGAGGCCTCGTCCAGCAGGCGGGTGTTCCAGTCGCGTACGGCCTCGGCCGCGCGGGCCGCGGCGGCGGCCATCCCCTCCCCGGCGGGGAAGCGGACGGCGCTGGGGTGTTCCTGGACGACCTTCCACAGGGGTTCCCGCCGCAGCTCGGTGAAGGGGCGCAGGGTCCAGGAGCCGTAGTCGCACTCGACGAAGCGCTCGTCGGTGGTGACCGGCACGCCCAGTTGCCGGGAGAGCGCCTGGGCGGTCTCCCGGCAGCGTTCGAGAGGACTGGAGACCAGGGCCGCGGGCCGCAGGTCCGACAGCCGGCGAGCCAGGTCGGCCGCCTGGGCGCGGCCGGTGTCGTTGAGGTGGATCCCGGGGGTCCGCCCCGCCAGGCTCGGTCCGGTGGCGTCGGTCATGCCGTGCCGGACGAGGACGAGCGTGACCGCCTGCGGGGCGCCGCCGTCACGGGGACCTCGCTCACGGGACGGCTCCTGTTCGGTGCTCGGGGAGGGGCCCTGCGCTGCTTCGGGTGTCGCCATGGGGACAGCCTAGGTGTAGTGACCTGAGAGGTCGGTAACGCGGGAGGCGGGAGGGCCGCTGATCGCGGTGGGGAACCGGTGGTGATTGCGGTGGTGCGACCACGCGGGGAACGCCTTCCGCCGTTGGGGCTCACAGGCGCAGGGGCGGGCGTAGGCCCCTTCCCCGGCCAGGGTGCGGTGATCGGGAAGGGCCGCCGGCGACGTTTCCCGCCGGTCCGCCATACGCGTTCCGGCTGTGTCCGCCGGGGTCGCCGCGGGGTTCCACCGGCGACATGTCGGACAGGTCCCCGACCGGGGACCGGCCCCGGTCCCGGGAAGGGGGCCGACCGGGGCCGGACGCGGTACTCTCCGCCGCATGGAACAGAGACAGGTGGGCCGGTCGGGGCTCTGGGTGTCCCGCACCGCCCTCGGTGCGATGACGTGGGGCAAGGACACCTCCGAGGAGGAGGCCGGGCAGCAGCTCACCGCCTTCGTCGACGCGGGCGGAACCCTCGTGGACACCGCGGACATCTACACGGGCGGGCAGAGCGAGCGGATCCTGGGCCGCCTGCTGCGGTCGGCGGTGCGGCGCGAGGACGTGGTCGTCGCGACCAAGACGGGACACACCCCCGAGGGCTACCGGCCGGTGGACGCCTCCCGGAAGCATCTGCTGGCGTCCTTGGACGCCTCGCTGCGGCGGTTGCAGACCGACCACGTGGACCTGTGGCAGCTGCACGCGTTCGATCCGGCGACTCCTCCGGAGGAGACGCTCGCGGCGATGGAGGAGGCCGTCTCCTCGGGGCGGGCCAGGTACGTGGGGACGGGCAACCTGGAGGCGTGGCAGTTCGCCACCCTGGCCACGTGGCAGCGGGCCCGGCCGGGTCGGGTACCGCTGGTGGGCGCGGGAGCGGAGTACTCGCTGCTGAACCGGGGTGCGGACCGCGCGCTGCGGCCCGCGCTGGCGGCCGCCGGGGCCTCTCTGATCGCGTGGTCGCCCCTGGGCCGGGGGGTGCTCAGCGCCAAGTACCGGGGCGGTATCCCGCCGAACTCCCGGGCGGCCTTCCCCCACATGGCCTCCTACGTGGAGCCCTACCTGGACGACCGCAGCCGCCGGGTGGTGGAGTCGGTGTGCACGGCGGCCGAGGGGCTGGGCGTGCCGCCGTTGGCCGTGGCGCTGAGCTGGGCGCGCGACCAGGAGGGGGTGGCGGCCGCCGTCGTGGGGCCGCGCACCGTCTCCCAGCTCGAGCAGATCCTGGAGGTGGAGGCCGTGGAGCTGCCGCCCAAGATCCGCGACGCGCTCGACGACGCCACCGCCGCCCCCTGACCCCGGTCAGCCGTCGAGGCCGACCGGGAAGTTCTGGTCGAACACGTTCTCCGGGTCGTACCGGACCTTGAGTGCGCGCAGCCTGGCCAGGGTGGGCGCGGGGAAGGCCTGGGCGAGGACCTCGGGGCCGGTGCGCGTGTCGAAGCTGAGGTACATGCCGTCCAGGTGCGGCGTGATCCCGTCCCAGTGCCGGTCCAGGCGGGCGGCGGTGCCCGGTGCGGCCATGGCCGCCAGGGAGAAGTTCTGGGTCCGGTGGGCGTAGGCGGTGGCGTCCGGGGCGACGTCGTTGACGGCGCCGCCGACCTGGCGCAGCTGCATGAAGTAGGTGGCGCCGGAGGCGATCATCCCCGCCATGCCCTCGGCCAGTTCGGGCGTGATGCGGGTGATCAGCCCGGAGCGGCTCGCGGGGAGCCCGTGGCCCCGGTGCGGGCCGTCGTCGTGGACGAGGATCGCCGGGTAGGGGGCGATCTGGGCGCGCTGGTCCAGGACGGGGCCGACCCGCAGGAACGGTTCGAGGGCGGGTACGGCCTCCTCCGGGTCGTCGCCCGCGTACACCACCATGGCCTGGGCGACGTGCCCCGAGCCGCCGTGTCCGGGGACGAGGGTGAGGAACGCCGTCACCTCGCGGGGCGCGAACACGGCGGTCTCGTCCCAGGCGCGCAGGAGCGCGGCCGTGGCGGAGGCGTCGTAGGCGAACTGGCCGAGGACGACGCTGCCCACGGGAGCGGCGGTGGCCTCGATCGAGGTGAGGACGCCGAAGTTGGCGCCCGCGCCGCGCATCGCCCAGAACAGGTCGGGGTTCTCCTGCGCGTCGGCGCGCAGGACGCGGCCGTCGGCGGTCACGACCTCCATGGCGGTGACGTTGTCGACGGTCAGCCCCTGCGAGCGCGACAGGTAGCCCACCCCGCCGGTGGTGGCGATGCCGCCGACGCCGACGCCTCCGTGGTCGCCGGAGCTGAGGGCCAGGCCGTAGGGGTTGAGGGCCGCACCGACGGCGCCCCAGCGGGCCCCGGCGCCGATGCGCACCCTGCGGGTCCCCGGGTCCAGGATCTCGACCCGGTTCAGGCGGGCGAGGTCGACGACCACTCCGCCGTCGCTGGTGGACCGGCCGCTGATGCCGTGGCCGCCGCTGCGCACGTTGAGCGGTGCCTCCTGGGCGCGGGCCCAGGCCAGGGCCTGGGCGACCTCCTGCGGGCCGGAGGGGCGCAGGACCAGGCCGGGCGCGCCGGACTGCATGTAGCCGTGGCGCACCCGGGCGTAGCCGCGGTCGCCGGGCTCGACGGCGTGCTCGCGCAGGTTCTCGGGCAGGTCGTCGTAGGCGATGCCGGTGCGGCGGGCGGCGAGGGCGGCGGCCGGGCGGACCGGGCCGGTGTCGGTGCCGGCGGCGGAGCGCTCGCGTTCGGCGGCCTCGCGCAGGGCGGGGGCGACCTCGGCGCCGAAGGTCCGGATCGCGTGCGGGTCGTCGGTGCCCAGGACGAACGTGGAGAAGCCGTGTTCCAGGACGAGGGGCAGCAGGTCCTCGACCCACTGCTCGGCGGGTCCCTGGAGGAAGCCGCGGCCGGTGGGCAGGAAGGCGCTCTGTCC
Organism: Nocardiopsis algeriensis; assembly: GCF_014203695.1. Lineage (GTDB taxonomy): Bacteria > Actinomycetota > Actinomycetes > Streptosporangiales > Streptosporangiaceae > Nocardiopsis > Nocardiopsis algeriensis. The sequence goes on from NZ_JACHJO010000004.1 coordinate 204,442, forward strand.
GAGGTTGAGCATCCGGCGGATCTCGCGGGGGTCGCGCCCGGCCTCGCGGGCCGCCTCGTCGATGGTGCGCTGGGACCGGGGGACGTCGGCGAGGTCGAGGTAGCCGAGGCTGGGCAGCCAGCCGTCGGCCCTGGCCCCGGTGAGGCGGAGCATGCGGGGCTTGTAGGCGCCAAGGTGGATGCCGATGTCGTGGGCGGGCGCGGGGCCGCGCTTCATGCCGCGGACGCTGTGGTGCTCGCCCTCGACGCGGACACCGCCGCGCGCGTCGGTGTCCCACACGGCGCGGATGATGTCGATGCCCTCGGCGAGGGCGTCGACGGCCTGGCCGGGGGTGAGCCGGGGCACGCCCATGGACTCGATGCCCTCCCAGAAGGCGCCCGCGCCCAGACCGAGTTCGAAGCGGCCCTTGGAGAGCAGGTCGAGACTGGCGGCGGCGCGGGCGAGCATCGCGGGGCCCCGCAGGGGGAGGTTGAGGACGTTGCCGCTGATGCCGACGCGCTCGGTGCGGGCGGCGACCCAGGTCAGGAGGGTCCAGGCGTCGAGGAAGCCGGGGTTGTACGGGTGGTCCTGGTAGGTGACCAGGTCGAGCCCGGCGGCCTCGGTGAGCTCGGCCAGGGCGACGGCGCCGTCGGGGTCCTGCGCCGTGGGTGTGATGAAGGTGCCGAATCTGAGCCGGTGGCCGTAGTCGGGCATGGGTGCTCTCCTCGGGAGGACGCGGTGCGGCGGGCGTGTGCTCGCCCGGACATCCCGCAAATCGTTTGTACAGCAAATGATAGTGCCTACAACTTGTCTGTGCTCCCACGCATTCCTGGTAGCCTCGGGGCATGACGACCCTCCCCCCGGACGGCCCGCGGCGTTCGGACGACACATCGAACCTGGGGTGGGCGCTGGCCGTGGTGCTGCGCCGCTGGCAGGAACTGGCGGAGGCGGAGCTGTCCGACGTCCCGCACGGCAGCCGGGGCTTCCATGTGCTCGGGGCCTGCGCCGACGAGGAGGCTCCGACGCAGGCGGCGCTCGCCGCGCGGCTGCTGATCGACCGCAGTGTGATGACCTACCTGCTCGACGACCTGGAAGAGGCCGGCCTGGTGCGCCGGCGGGTCGACCCCGGTGACCGGCGGGTACGGCGCGTGTGCGCCACCGAGCGGGGGCGTGAGTTCCTCGCGGACCTGCGCGGCCGGGTGGCCCGCGTCGAGGAGCGCGTGCTGAGTAGCCTGGACGCGCAGGCCCGGGAGCTCTTCCGGGCCGCGGCGGGGCGGGCGGCGGCCGCCGTCCAGCGGGCCGAGCCGGAGCTGGACCCGTGTGCGGCGGTCCGCGACGTCGCGGGGGATGCTCCCGGCGCGCGCCGGGGTCGGTCGACGGGGCCGTGAACCGTCCCCGCGAGTCGATAGGGTCGCCCTGAGTTCACGAGGTGTGCGACGAGGGGAAGCGGGGCCCAGGTGTCCGAGGCAGTCGAACAGGTCGGTGCCGTACTCGACCGGATGGGGGCGCCGCGGGCCTTGGCGCCGCGGCTGCTGGCCCTGCTGGGGCCGGGGGCGGCCGCGGAGCTGGACGCCGACCCGTGGCTGCTGCTGCGCGTGCCCCGGGTGAGTGTGGAGCAGGCCGACTTCTGCGCGCGCAGGCACCTGGGCGAGGCGGCCCGCCCCGACGACCCGCGGCGGCTGGCGGCGCTGACCGTGTACGCGCTGCATCGCGCGGCCGCGCGCGGGCACACCGCCGTGGAGGAGAAGCGGCTGCTCCCGATGGTCGGGCAGCTGGGTGCGGCCGCGCCGAGAGCCGCCCTGGAGGCGGCCGAGAGCAGTGGCGCCGCGGTGGTGTTCGAGAGCACCGACGACAGTGACGACGACTTCGACTTCGCGGAGGACGGGGTCCCCGACCTGCCCGATCCCGAGCGCTTCCTGGCCCTGCCCGACGTGGGGCACGGCGAGCAGCGGCTCGGTGAGCAGCTGCTGCGCCTGATCGGCGGCAACGACCCGATCATGGACTCGGCGACGGCGGCCGAGACCGTCGACGCCGCCTGTGCGAAGGCGGGGTTCACCGTCTCGGACCGGACCCGGCAGGCGCTGGTGACGGTCGCGCTGCGGCCGGTCGCGGTGCTGCGCCACGGACCGGGCCCCGAGCAGGCCGGCGAGGTGGCGCGGGCGCTGGTGTGCATGCACGCGATCGCCACCGACAGCCAGGTGGGCATGGTCCTGGCGGCGCCGACGGCGCAGGCCGCGGCGGCGCTCGACGCCGACCTGGCCCGTGTCCTGGGAGGCGCGCCGGAGGAGGGGCCGCGCGCGGTGTCGCTGGCGGCCCTGGCCGCGGCCGGGCCCCAGGAGGCGGGGCTGGTGGTGCTGTGCGAGTCGATGTCCCTGGGGGCGGCGCGCGCGGCCGAGCTGGCGTCGCTGTGCGCGGACGGCGCCCACCTGGTGCTGCTGGCCGACCTCGACCAGGCGCCCTCGGCCACCCCCGGGCAGGTGGTGGCCGACATCGTGCGTTCGCGGGTGGCGCACACGGCCGAGGTGGCCGCCCCCGAGGCCGAGAGGGGGCCGGGCCCGATCGCCGAGCTGGCCGCGGCCGTGGCCGGGGGCGAGGTGCCGGAGGTGGACGCGCCCGCGCGCGAGGTGGTACGGGTTCCGGCCTCCTCCGCCGAGGAGGCGGCGCACCGGGTGGTGCAGCTGGTGACCGACTCCATTCCGCGCGCATTGGAGATCCCCGCCGACCAGGTGCAGGTGGTGGCCGCCCGCGAGGACGGGCCGGCGGGAGCGCGGGCGCTCAACGCGGCGTGCAAGGAGAGGCTCAACCCCGGGCCGGGGGCGCACGGGGGTTTCGACCCGGGTGACCGGGTGCTGCTGGCCGCGGCGGGGCCGGGTTACGCCCCCGGCGACACCGGCGTGCTGCGCGGGTTCGGCGAGGCGGGCGCGTCCGTGGAGCTGTCCGGCGGGGCGGAGGTGACCGTTTCCGATCCGTCGGCGCTGCGCCCGGGCTGGGCGGTCACGGTGGCCGCCGCGCACGGGGGCCGCTGGCCCGCCGTGGTGGGTGTGTTCCCGCCCGGGGTCCCGGTGTCGCGCCCGCAGGTCTACACGACGCTGACCCGCGCGGTCCGGCACGTCTCCCTGGTCGACGCCACCGGGGGCGCCCTGGAGGCGGGCGTGCGCGAGAACACCGCTCCTGTGCGCACCACGCGCCTGGTGCACATCCTCCGCGAGGGCTGAGCCCGGAGCGCCCGGAGCGGCAGCCGGCTGCGGCCGGGCACCGCCCGGGGCGTGTGCGGCGGACGTCCTCCGCCGCACACGGCCTACCGGGAGTACTGGCGGCACTCCCCCGTGAAGACCGCGCCGAGCTCGGCCTCCAGCACACTCTTCACCCGATCGGCCGGAGCCCCCCGGTACACGGCGGCGGCCAGACCCTCGGTGACCGAGGCCAGGCGCAGTGCGGCCGCGTGGACGTCCAGGTCCGGTAGGACCTCACCGCACTCCTTGCCGTTGGTGACGGCCCTGGCCAGTTCGGCCTGCAGAGCGGCCGCCGAGCGCGTGTCGACCTCGGCCAGGCGGGGGCTGTCCAGGGCGCGTCCGGCGAAGGTCCTGGTGATGCGGAACTCGGCGCGGCGCCGCTCGTCCAGGGGCAGGTGCTCGGCGACGGCTGCTGCCAGGACGGCTGCGATGGAGCGCTCGTGGCGTGTCCCCTCCTCCGCCGCGGCGGCGACGCGGGCGGCAACGGCGGTGCTCACGTACTCGAAGGCGTGCAGCAGCATGTCGTCCTTGGACGGGAAGTAGTGCTGCACCAGGCCGACGGAGATCCCGGCACGGGCGGCGACGCGGGCGACGGTGGCGGCTCCCAGGCCCTCCTCGGCAACGAGCCCGCACACGGCCTCGATGATCTGTGAACGCCGCTGGGCGTGGTCTGCGGTTCTCGGCACTTGATAACCATATCAGCATATGGTAATAATCGTACGCCCATACGGTTATCCGAAGGAGCCCCCCGTGCGCATCCCCCTCGCCCTCCTGCTCGCCCTCGCCCCACCCGTGCCCCTCGCCCCCGCCGATCTGGACTCCGCGGTCGCCGACCACATGGAGGTGACCGGCGTCCCCGGCCTGGCCTACGCCGTGGTGGGCCCCGACAGAATCGAGCACGAGGGGTACGAGGGGGTGGACGGCGAGGGTACGCCCGTGGACGCGGACACACCCTTCCTCTGGGGATCGGTGGCCAAGCCCGTCACCGCCACCGCGGCTCTGCTCCTGGAGGATCAGGGCCGGCTGGACCTGGACGCTCCCGTCGACACCTATCTCCCCGAGTTCGCCTCCTTCGGCGCCGACCCGACCGTGCGCGACCTGCTGTACCAGACCTCGGGGATCACCCTCGGGATCGGTACCGAGGTGAGCGACCACTACGGCACGGACGCCCCCTCCCTGGAGGACCGGGTGGCCCAGATCGCCGCTTCGGAACCGGGAGAACCCGGGACACACGAGTACAGCAGCGCCAACTATCTGGTGGCCGGTGCCGTCATGGAACGGGTGACCGGGGACTTCGCGGGCTTCCTCCGCGACGAGGTCCTCGCCCCGGCCGGGATGGACAGTGCGCTCACCGGCTCCGAGGAGGCGCGCCGGGCCGGCCTCGTCCCCGGCCACCGCCTGTGGTGGGGCACCCCGGTGGCCGACGCCACCGGGGTGGACGACAGCGGAGCGGCCTACGGCTACCTCGGCGGGACCCTGGCGGACCTGGCCGCGTTCGCGCGAATGCAGCTGGAGGAGGATCCCCCGCTGCTGGACGCGCCTTCCCTCGCCCGGGCGAGGGAGGGCGCGGTACCCGTTCCGGGGTCGGCCCAGGAGTACGGCCTGGGATGGCGTGAGACCGTGCTGTCGGGAACGGAGGAGACCGTGTTCTTCCACGGTGGCGCCGTGCCCGGGTACGTGGCGCTGCTCGTGGTGCTGCCCGAGCGCGAGCGTGCCGTGGTGGTTCTTCAGAACGCCTACAGCATGCTCGCCGACATGCACTTCCAGGCGTTGGGCCTGAACCTGGCCCGACTCGTGGCGGGTGCCGACACCCGAGGTCCGGTGGGCGCCGCACCCTACGGGGCCGCGGTGTGGGGCGCCACCGGGGTGGTCGCGGTGGTCGGCGCAGTCACCCTGTGGCCGGGCCGCGGGAGGCGGCTCGCAGCGCTGCGGGCCGTGGTCGGTGCGGCGGCCGTCGCCGCCGCGGTGCTTCTGCTCTCCGCGGCCGGCCCCCGGCCCGCTCTGCTGTGGTTGCCCGACGTGGCGGTGGCAGCCGTGGCCGCGGGGGCGCTGGGCGCGGTGGCCGCCGTGCGCGCCGCCGTCACCCTGGCACGGCGGCCGTGACCCGACGCGGCCGGGGAGGCCACCGCGCGGGCGGGGTCATCGGGGCAGGGCTTCCGGGAAGTGCTCGGAGGCCGCGGCGAGGTCGGCCTCGATGCGGCGGGCGGCGGCGGCCAGCTCCGGCAGGACCTCCTCACGCAGCTCCTCCGCCGTGCGCTGGGCCGCGTGGGCGGCGACGTTGACGGCGGCCACCGCGCGGCCGGAGCGGTCGCGCACCGGCACGGCGACGGAGCGCAGCCCCTCTTCGAGCTCCTGGTCGACGAGCGCGTGGCCCTGTCTGCGCACCTGTTCCAGGACGGGGTCGGCCTCCGCCCCGGGCCGGTCGGCCAGCAGGACGCGGCCCATGGAGGTCGGGCGGGACGGCAGGCGGGTGCCCACGCCCAGGTCGACACCGATGATGCGGGTGGTCGCGACCCGGGCCACGTAGCGGATGTCGTCTCCGTCGAGCACGGAGGCCGAGGCCGAGTCGCGTACACGCTCGACGAGGTCGGCCAGGTGCGGGGTGGCGATCTGCTCGAAGGTGAGGCCCGCCAGCGCGGAGCAGCCGAGCTCGAGCACGCGCGGCAGCGGACTGAAGCGTCCGGCCTCGGAGACGGCGGCGTAGCCCAGGCCGCACAGGGCGAGCAGGCAGCGGCGGGCGGTGGCGCGGGCCAGGCCGGTGGCGGCGGCGACCTCGCTCAGGGTCTGCCCCCCGGGTTCGCGCAGGGAGGCCAGGACGGCCAGGCCGCGCGCGAGCGACTGCAGGAAGTCCGGCCCCAGTTCCGCCTTGGCGGTGCGCAGGGCCTCGGTGTCCACCGGTGCGGGTGCCGGAGTCGGCCGGACGCCTTCGGCCAGGGCCTCGCGGATCTCCGCCGCACCGCGGCGCAGCCCGGGCAGGGCGTGGTCGGCGAGGCTGCGTGCGCTGTGGCGGCTGGTGTGGCTGGTGACGCTGACGGCCCCCAGAACGGTGCCGTTCTCACCGCGGACCGGAACGGCGACCGCGACCAGTCCGGGCTCGATGAGCTGGTCGTCGACGGCCCAGCCCCGGCTCTCCGCCAGGGCGGCGCGCCCGGCGAGGTCCCGGGGGTACCCCTCTGCGGGGTCCTCGGGTGCGGGGCCGGCCCCGCGGCTCGGGTTCCCGGTGTTCCGGGCGGCGGCGAACAGCGCGCCCGGGGCGCAGCTCTCGGCGGGCAGCAGGTCGCCCACGCGGAAGGCGACGGCCATGGCGCGCCGCCGGGGCCGCTGGGCGGTGAGCCGCACCCCGTCCCCGTCCGGGACGCAGAGCGACACCGATTCGTCGAGCTCCTCCGCCAGGTGTCGGAGCGTCGGCCGGGCGGCGGTGACCAGGGGGTCGGAGGCCAGGTAGGCGTTGCCCAGCTCCAGCAGGCGGGGGGCGAGGGCGAGGTCGCTGCCCTCGGCGCGCAGGTGGCCCAGGTGGACGAGCGTGGCCGCGATCCGGTCGACGGTGGCGCGGGCCAGCCCGGTGGCGCGGACGAGGTCGCCGCGGGTCATCCGGCCCCGGGGAGAGCCCGCGAGGACGCGCACGACGCCCAGCCCGCGCTCGAGTGTGGCCACGGACTCCCCTCCGGCCGCCGGCCGGGAAGAAGCGGTCGCACTGCGCGTCAAGGTGGCCTCCGTGGTTCCTGCCCGTCGTTCCGGTGAACGCTACCGGGCTTGACGGGGACGGGGTGAACGGGCAACACTCGACACAGCCATAAATGAATAATAGTTCACTAGGCGAACACATGGCGAGGGGATGAGGCGGATGGACAAGGTGGTGGCCACGGCCGAGGAGGCCGTGGCGGACATCGGTGACGGCGCGTCCTTGGCGGTGGGCGGCTTCGGCCTGTGCGGCGTGCCCAACGTCCTCATCCAGGCCGTCCACGACGGCGGTGCCACAGGACTGTCGGTCGTCTCCAACAACTGCGGGGCGATGGGCACCGGCCTGGCCGTGCTGCTGCGGTCTCGGCGCATCTCCCGCGTCACCGGCAGCTACATCGGCAACAACGACGTGTTCGCGCGCCAGTACCTGGGCGGCGAGCTCGAACTGGAGCTGATCCCCCAGGGCACGCTCGCCGAGCGGCTGCGCGCGGGCGGCAGCGGCATCCCCGCCTTCTACACCCCCGCCGGCGTGGGCACCCAGGTCGCCGAGGGCGGACTCCCCTGGCGCTACGACGGGAAGGGCGGTGTGGCCGTGGCCTCCCCGCCCCGGGAGGTGCGCGAGTTCGACGGGGTCCCCCACGTGCTGGAGCACGGCATCACCACCGACTTCGCGCTGGTGCGCGCCGCCCGCGGCGACCGGCACGGCAACCTCGTCTTCCGCCGGTCGGCCCGCAACTTCAACCCCGTGGCCGCCATGGCCGGGCGCATCACGATCGCCGAGGTGGAGGAGCTCGTGGAGCCGGGGGAGATCGATCCCGACCACGTGCACCTGCCCGGCGTGTTCGTCCAGCGCGTCGTGGCGCTCACCCCCGAGCAGGCCGCGGACAAGCAGATCGAGAAGGTGACCGTGACGAAGGTGGATGCCTGATGGCCTGGAACCGCGAGGAGATGGCCGCGCGCGCGGCCCGCGAGCTGCGCGACGGCGAGTACGTCAACCTCGGCATCGGACTGCCCACGCTCGTCCCCAACCACCTGCCGCCGGGTGTGGAGGTGATCCTGGAGTCGGAGAACGGCATCCTGGGCACCGGGCGCTTCCCCACCGAGGACGAGCTCGACCCCGACCTGATCAACGCGGGCAAGGAGACGGTCACCGTCCTGCCCGGCGCGTCCTTCTTCGACTCGTCCCTGTCGTTCGCGATGATCCGCGGCGGCCACATCGACACCGCCGTCCTGGGTGCCATGCAGGTCTCCGCGGGCGGCGACCTGGCCAACTGGGCGGTGCCGGGCAAGATGGTCACCGGTATCGGCGGCGCCATGGACCTGGTGCACGGGGCGCGCCGCGTCGTGGTCACCATGACCCACACCGCCAAGGACGGCAGCCCCAAGATCGTGGAGGAGTGCACGCTCCCCCTCACCGGCCGCGCCTGCGTCGACCGCGTCATCACCGACCTGTGCGTCCTCGACGTCACCGGCGAGGGCCTGGTCCTGGTGGAGCTCGCCCCCGGGGTGGACCCGGAGGAGGTCCGGCGGCGCAGCGGGGCCCCGATCCTGACCACCGGGGAGGTGGCCTCGTGAAGGGCCGCGACGTCTACGTCGTCGACGCCGTGCGCACACCGGTGGGCCGCTACAGCGGCGCACTGGCGGGGGTGCGCCCCGACGACCTGGCCGCGCACGCCGTGCGCGAGCTGCTGGGGCGCTCGCCGGACCTGGACCCGGCGCGCGTGGACGACGTCTACCTGGGCAACGCCAACGGAGCCGGCGAGGAGAACCGCAACGTGGGCCGCATGGCCGCCCTGCTGGCGGGGCTGCCCACGTCGGTGCCGGGCGTGACCGTCAACCGGTTGTGCGCCTCGGGCCTGGAGGCGGTCGTGCAGGCCGCCCGGGCGATCGCCACCGGAGAGGCCTCGGTGGCGGTGGCCGGCGGTGTGGAGTCGATGACCCGTGCGCCCTACGTGCTGCCCAAGAACGACCGGGCCTTTCCGGCCGGACACGCCGAGATGTACTCCACCACGCTGGGCTGGCGCATGGTCAATCCGCGCATGGAGCCGCAGTGGACGGTGGCGCTGGGCGAGTCGGCGGAGCTCATCGCCGACAAGCACGGCATCACGCGCGAGCAGCAGGACGAGTTCGCGCTCGGCAGCCACCGCAAGGCCGCCGCGGCGCGGGAGGCCGGGCTGCTCGACGCCGAGATCGTCCCCGTCCCGGTGCCCACGCGGCGCGATCCCGGTGCCGTCGCCGACCGCGACGAGGGGGTGCGGTACGACGCCTCCCGGGAGGCGATGGCGCGGTTGCGCCCCTCGTTCCGGTCCGAGGGCGGCACGGTGACCGCCGGCAACGCCTCCCCTCTCAGCGACGGCGCCGCGGCGCTGCTGCTGACCGACGAGGAGGGCCTGCGCGAGACCGGGCGGGAGCCGCTGGCGCGCATCGCCGCCAGTGCCGTCCACGCCGTGGATCCTCACTGGTTCGGTCTGGCCCCCGTGGGGGCGGTCGAGCGCGCCCTGGACCGGGCCGGGCGCACCTTCGCCGAGGTGGACGTGCTCGAGCTCAACGAGGCGTTCGCGGCCCAGGTGCTGGGCTGCCTGGCCGAGTGGCCCGAGTTCGACCCGGCCGTCCTCAACCCGTGGGGCGGGGCCATCGCCGTCGGCCATCCCCTCGGGGCCTCGGGTGCCCGCCTGGCGGGAACCGTCGCCCACCAGCTCGCCGCCGCGGGCGGCGGCACCGGGGTCGCCACCCTGTGCATCGGTGTCGGCCAGGGACTGGCCCTGGTCCTCGAACGCTGACACCCCCGTTCCTCCGGGCCGGGGGCGGCCCCTGGCCCGGAGGAACGGCGACGATTCAGACGCGGTCGAGGAAACCGCCGTCGACCACGAGGTTCTGACCGGTGATGAAGGAGGCGGCCGGGCCGGCCAGGAAGACCACCGCGCGGGCGATCTCCTCGGGACGGCCCAGGCGGCCCGAGGGGATGCGCGAGCGGATGCCCTCGTAGAACTCGGGGTCGTTCTCGCGGCGGCGGGCCCACCCGCCGCCCGGGAACTCGACCGGGCCCGGTGAGACCGTGTTGACCCGCACGCCCTCGGGTGCCCAGGCCCGGGCGAGGGAGGACGCGTGGTGGTTGAGCGCCGCCTTGACCGCACCGTAGGAGCGCGGGCCGGCCGGCGGGGTCACGTGCAGGGCCGAGGTCGTGGAGACCAGCACCACCGCGCCTCCCCGCTCGGAGGCCTTCAGGTGCGGCTCGGCGGCCTCCGTCAGACGCAGGAACGGCAGCAGGTCGGTGTTGTAGCCCCTCTCCCACTGGTCGGGGGTGGCGGCGCTGCCGCCCGAGACGTTGGAGACCAGTACGTCGAGTCCGCCCAGCTCGGCGGCGGCCTCCTCGACGAAGCCGGGCAGTGCCCCGTGGTCGGTCACGTCCAGGGACCGGGCCAGGACCCTGGCCCCCTGCTCCCGCAGGCCGTCGGCGGCCTCGGCCAGGGCCTCGGCGCCGCGCGCGCAGATCGCCAGGTCCGCCCCTTCCGCGGCGAACACCTCGGCGATCGCCCTGCCGATCCCCCGGCTGGCCCCGGTCACGACGACCCTGGCCCCCGACAGTCCCAGATCCATGGCCCCTCCGTTGCTGTGGTACGGCGCGGTCGTGCCCCTTCGGGCCCGACCGCGCCAACCTAGCAGCTCAGGCGCCGGTGGAGTGGAACCCGCCGTCGACGTGGACGATCTCGCCGGTGGTGGCGGGGAACCAGTCGGAGAGCAGGGCCACGACCGCCTTGGCCGCGGGCTCGGGGTCGGAGACGTCCCAGCCCAGCGGGGCGCGCTCGGGCCAGTGCTTGGCGAGCTCGCCGAAGCCGGGGATGCTGCGCGCGGCCATGGTGCTGAGCGGACCCGCCGAGACCAGGTTGACCCGGATCTTCTGCTCGCCGACGTAGCGCGCCAGGTAGCGGGCCGTGGAGGTGAGCGCGGACTTGGCCACGCCCATCCAGTCGTAGATGGGGTAGGAGACGCTGTTGTCGAAGTCCATGGCCACGACCGAGCCGCCCTCCTTCATCAGGGGCAGCAGGGAGGTGGTGAGGGACTTCAGGGAGAAGGTGGAGGTGTGCATGGCCGTGGCCACGTCCTGCCACTCGGTGTTGAGGAAGTTGCCGCCCAGGCCCTCCTGGGGGGTGAAGCCGATGGCGTGGACGATGCCGTCGAGGCCGTCGACGTGCTGTCCCACGCGCTCGGCGAGGCTGGACAGGTGCTCGTTGTCGGTGACGTCCAGCTCCAGGACCGGGGGCGTCTCGGGCAGGCGCTTGGCGATGCGCTCGACCAGGCTCAGGCGGCCGTAGCCGGTGAGGACCACGGTGGCGCCCTGCTCCTGGGCGAGTCTGGCGACGTGGAAGGCGATGGATGCGTCGGTGAGCACGCCCGTGACGAGGATGCGCTTGCCTTCGAGGAGTCCCATGTTCAGTCCGTCCTGTTTCGTGGAAAAAAGCGGAGGTCGGGCCGGGCTCAGTGGCCCATGCCCATGCCTCCGTCGACGGGGATGACCGCGCCGCTGATGTAGTCGCCGCCGGGACCGGCGAGGAAGGCCACGGTCCGGGCGATGTCCTCGGTGGTGCCGTAGCGGCCCAGGGGGATGTTCTTCTTGATCTCGGCCTGGCGCTCCTCGGGCAGGGCGGCGGTCATGTCCGTCTCGATGAAGCCGGGGGAGACCACGTTGACCGTGATGTTGCGCGAGCCCAGCTCGCGGGCCAGGGAGCGGCCGAAGCCGACCAGGCCGGCCTTGGAGGCGGCGTAGTTGGCCTGGCCGCCGGAGCCGGACAGGCCCACGACCGAGGAGATGAGCACGATGCGGCCGAAGCGCTTGCGCATCATGCCGCGCACCGCGCGCTTGGCGACGCGGAAGGCGCCGGTGAGGTTGGTGTCCAGGACGGAGGAGAAGTCGTCCTCGCTCATGAGGGCGAGGAGCTGGTCCTTGTTGATCCCGGCGTTGGCCACGAGCACCTCGACGGGGCCCTGGGCCTCCTCGACCTCCTTGAACGCGGCGTCGACCTGGGCCGAGTCGGTGATGTCGCAGCGCACCCCGAACAGGCCCTCCGGGGGTTCGCCGGAACGGTGGGTCACCGCGACTCTGTCTCCGGCCGCGGCCAGTTCGCGGGCGATGGCCAGGCCGATTCCGCGGTTGCCGCCGGTGACCAGTACCGAGCGCGACATAGGGGCTCCTCTTCTCGGCGCGGCTGCTGTGAGCAGCCACGGAAGCGTGTCAGGGGGCAGGGGACGGTGATCGCCTTGCAGAGTATCGAGCTACCAGCCGGTAGCCCCAACTGAGGCCGAAAGCCCGCAGATGCGGGCCATGCGCGGCTTTTCCGGGCATTTCCGGACATCTACAGGGCCTGAAGGCAGGCTGTGGGGTGTGTCACGCCCAGCCGGCGTCATGGGCCAGGATGGCGGCCTGGACGCGGTTGGACAGGTCGAGCTTGGACAGGATGCGGCTGACGTGGGCCTTCACCGTGGCCTCGCGCATCCCCAGGGTGCGTCCCGCCTCGGCGTTGGACATGCCGCGGGCGACCGCGACCAGCACATCGCGTTCGCGCCCGCTCAGCACCGCCAGGCGCGCCGCCGCGGCGGCGCGGCCCGCCGCGGAGTCCGCCGGGGCCGGCGAGGCGAAGCGCTCCAGCATGCGCTTGGTCACGCTGGGTGCGAGCATGGCGTTGCCCTCGTGGACGGTGCGCACGGCGGAGATGAGGTCGCGCGGCGGCGTGTCCTTGAGCAGGAACCCGACCGCGCCGGCGCGCAGCGCACTGTGGACGTACTCGTCCAGGTCGAACGTGGTGAGCAGGACGACGCGCGGAGGGTCGGGCAGGGCGGCGATCCGGGTGGCGGCGGTCAGCCCGTCGGTCCCCGGCATGCGGATGTCGAGCAGCACCACGTCGGGCTCCAGCTCGCGGACCAGGCGGACCGCCTCTTCCCCGTCACCCCCCTCACCCACGACCTCGATGTCGGGGGCGGCGTCCAGGATCATCCGCAGCCCCGATCTGACCAGGGTCTCGTCGTCGACCAGGAGCGTGCGGATCACGGAGCGGCCTCCTCGGCGCCGTCGGGTTCGTCGGTCGGCACGATAGCGCGCAGGCGCCACCCGCCGTCGGGGCAGGACCCGGCCATGAGTTCTCCCCCGGCCAGGACGACGCGCTCGTGCAGGCCCACGAGGCCGAACCCGCTGGCGGGGGCGTGCGTGGCCGGGGCCGAGGCGGGGCCGTTGGCGACCTCGACCTCCACGCGGTCGGGCATGCGGTGGACCCGCACCGCGGCGGAGGCGCCGGGGGCGTGCTTGGCTGCGTTGGTCAGCCCTTCCTGGACGATGCGGTAGACGGTGCGCTGGGCGCTGACCGAGACGTCCCCGGGCCGGCCGGTCCTCTCCAGGACCACCCGCATCCCGGCGGCCGACCACTCGCCCACGAGCCGGTCCAGGTCGGCCAGGACGGGTTGGGGCGCGGTGGGCGGGGCGGTGCTGTCGTCACGCAGGACACCGAGGATGCCGCGCAGCTCGGAGAGGGCCTCTCGGCCGGTGGTGCGGATGAGCCCAGCGGTCTCGACGGTGCGCGGATCCTCGGCCGAGACCTCCAGACCGCCGGCGTGCAGCACCATGAGGCTGACGCGGTGGGCGACCACGTCGTGCATCTCACGGGCGATACGGGTGCGCTCTGCGGCGATGGCCTGCTCCGCCAGAAGATACCGTTCGTGTTCGAGCCGTTCGGCGCGCTCCTGGAGGCGGTCGACGAGCTGGCGGCGGGTGCCCACCCACAGTCCGAAGACGAGGGGCACGAGCAGGATCGCCGAGACGAGGAAGGCCTGGGCCAGCAGGTCTGTGTCGACGGCCAGGCCGAAGGCCAGGCAGTACAGGGCGAACCAGCCCGTGAGCAGGCGCCGGTCGGCGTGGTGGACGGCGTAGGAGTACAGGGCGACGGCCGCCGGCACGAAGTTGCCGAAGAGCAGCAGCATTCCGAAGCCGGTGGCCATCAGCCACTGGGGGCGCGAGCGCCGCAGCAGGACCGCGGCCCCGGCCGCCACGACAGGGAAGACGTAGTAGTACACGCCGAAGAGCAGCATCGGCAGGAAGTGGTCGAAGAGCGGACTCTCCAGGAGTGCGGCGGCCGGCCCGTTGAGGACGCCGACATCTCCGGCGGACCCCGCGGAGAGCTGCATGATGCCGCTGAACGGCAGCGGCAGCACGGCGTAGGCCCAGTCGGCGACGACGAGGCGGTACCGCAGCCACCGCTGCCGGTTGTCCCGCCACAGGGCGCCGACGTCTCCGCCGAGGTTGTTCAGCCAGGTCCACATGCCGCGGATTCTACGGTCGCCCCGACGCGATCCGGTCCGGGTGCGGCCGCCCCCGGACCGACCCCACCTTCGTCGGTACCGCAGGTCGGAGGGGGTGCGGCGGCCGACCCGTCACGCACCGCGACCGGGCGGCCATCGACGAAGGTCGGGGCGGCCCCCGACCGAAGGCGGCGCGGCTCCCTTCCCGGCCGTCCTTTCGGCCGATGCGCGAACCCTCCCGCAGGCGGAGTCGGAGCCGGGGCCCGGACACCTACCGTGAGGTACGTCGGAAAAGGCGCTTGTCCGCCCTTCTTCCGCCGGATTCGCTTCCCCTACCCCGTTCTGGAGTTGACCACCGTGTCCGTGCCCACAGCCGATCCCGCCTCTCCGGTCTCCCCGCCACCGGTCGTGGTGGCTCGGGGCCTGACCAAGACCTACGACACCGGCGGCGCCCAGGTGCACGCCCTCGCCGGTGTCGACGTGGAGTTCCACCGAGGCGCGTTCACCGCGATCATGGGCCCCTCCGGGTCGGGCAAGTCCACCCTCATGCACTGCCTGGCCGGGCTGGACGTGCCCACCTCGGGCACCGTCCACCTGGGCCGCACACAGATCACCGGGCTGCGCGACGCCGAGCTGACCCTGCTGCGGCGCGACCGCATCGGGTTCATCTTCCAGTCGTTCAACCTGCTGCCGATGCTCACCGCCGAGCAGAACATCCTGCTGCCCTCGCAGATCGCCAGGCGCAAGGTCGACCGGGACCGGTTCGACCGCATCGTCGATGTGGTCGGCCTGCGCGACCGCCTGCACCACCTGCCCGCCAAACTCTCGGGCGGCCAGCAGCAGCGCGTGGCCGTGGCCCGCGCCCTCCTCAACGCCCCCGAGGTGGTCTACGCCGACGAGCCCACCGGAAACCTGGACTCCCACTCGGGAACCGAGGTCCTGGAGTTCCTGCGCTCCTCGACGAAGGAGATGCAGCAGACCGTCGTCATGGTCACCCACGACCCCGTGGCCGCCTCCTACGCCGACCGCGTGGTGTTCCTGCGCGACGGGCGCCTGGTGGACGAGGTCGCCGACCCCACCGCCGAGCTGGTCTCCGCCCGCCTGCTGAAGCTGGAAGAGGCCTGACCGATGCTGCGCACCACACTGGCCGGGCTGCGCCTGCACAAGTCCCGGTACGTCACCACCGTGCTGGCGATCCTGCTCGGGGTCATGTTCGTGTCGGGCACGATGGTGTTCGCCGACACCCTGGAGGCGGGTTACGAGAAGACCGTCATGGGCTCGGCGGCCTCGGTCGACGCCGTCGCGGTCCCGTCGGAGCCCGACAGCGGCGGGTCCGAGGAACCCGAGGAGGCCCTCCTCACCACCGAACAGCTCGACGAGGTCCGGGCCCTGCCCGAGGTCGCCGGGGCCGACGGCGTCGTCAACGGCGAGGCCGTGCTGCTGGACGCCGACGGGCGCGCCTTCGGTTTCGTCCCGCCGGTCGCGGTGTCCTTCGGGGAACACACGCGCTTCTCGGCCGAGGAGGGAACCCTGCCGGGCAACGGCGGGGAGATCGCCCTGGCCGCCTCCACCGCCGAGCAGATCGGTTTCGCCGTCGGCGACCGGGTGACGGTGCTCGACCGGGAGCAGGCCAAGCGCGAGTTCACCCTGACCGGCCTGGTCGAATTCGGGACCGAGCAGGACTACAGTTTCCGGGGCGCGGTCGTCTTCGACGAGGACACCCTGCGGGAGATGGCCACCGTCGAGGGCTACGTCGAAATCGACGCGACCGCCGCCCCGGGCCACACGGACCAACAGGTGTCCGATGCCGTCGCGGCGGCGCTCGGCTCCTCCGCCGAGGTCATGACCGGCGATGAGTTCGGGGTGAAGCTGGCCGAAGGCACCGGTGCCGACACCCTGATGCTGCGGACCGTGCTGCTGCTGTTCTCGTTCATCGCGATGTTCGTGGCCGGGATCGTCATCCACAACACCTTCGCCATCCTCATCGCCCAGCGCCAGCGCGAGATGGCCCTGCTGCGGTGCGTGGGTGCCAAGCGGTCGCAGGTCTTCCGCTCGGTCCTCCTCGAGTCACTGGCCGTGGGCCTGCTCTCGTCCGCCCTGGGTGTGCTCGCGGGTGTGGGGGTCGGCTACGCCGGCGCCGCCTTCGGCGGTCCGCTGCTGGGCATGGAGGGGGCCTCCGCCGTGGTGGTCTCCCCGACCGCGATGGTCCTCGGGATGTCCGTCGGCACCGTGGTGACGGTGTTCTCCGCCCTGGTTCCGGCCATGCGCGCCACCCGGGTGCCGCCGCTGGCGGCGCTGCGCACCAGCGCCACCGCCGCCGGGCTGGAGAAGGGCACGGGCCGGGTCCGCGCCGTGTTCGGAGCGCTGTGCTTCCTGGCCTCGGCCGCCCTGGTGGCCCTCACCCGGATGTCGGGCCCCTCCGAGACCAACCTGGTGATCGTCACCGCCGCGGCGCTGGTCGCGTTCACGGGCGTGGTGGTGCTCGGTCCGCTGCTGGTGCGGGGGATCGTGCGTGTGCTGGGAATCCCGCTGCGCCGGACGGGTGTGCCGAGCATGCTGGCGGTGGACAACTCCGTCCGCAGCCCCCGCCGCGCGGCCGCCGCGATGATCGCCCTGACCGTGGGCGCCACACTCATCACCGGGTACTCGGTGGTGAGCGCCTCCATAGAGAGGACGCTCACCGCCCAGCTCGAGGAGCAGTTCCCGATCGACTACCAGATCACCCCGCAGATGTTCCTGGGGGAGCCTGCGGCGGCGGAGCCCGAGGAGACCTCGGCCGAGGACGCCCCGGAGGAGGAGACCGCTTCGGAAGAGGAGGCTCCTCCGGAAGAGGAGGCTGCCGCTGCGGACGGCACGGTCGGGGCTCCGGACGTGCCCGCCGTTCCGGCGGAGGTGGTGCGGGTCCTGCGGGAGGACCCCCTCCTGGAGCGGGTCATGGGCCAGCGCAGCGCCGCGGTCGAGTCGGACAACGGAACCCTGTGGGTCAACACCCATACCAGCACCCGCTTCGGCGAGGACATGACGGCCGACACCGTCGAGGGCGACATCTCCGACATGGGTCCCGGCAAGGTCGTGCTGCAGGGGGCCTCCGCCGACGGGTTCTCCGTCGGTGACACCTTCACCCTCCCCCTCGACGACGGTGGGGAGCTGTCGCTGGAGGTCGCAGCGATCACCGAGGAAGGGCAGATGCTCTACGGCGTCACCCTCCACGAGGACGACTTCGCCCGGGCCTTCCCCGAGATCACCTCGGACGAGTACGTCTACGTGCGCGCCGTTCCCGGGGCCGATCCGGCCGATGTCCGCGAGGCCGTCCACGACGCCGTCGAGGACCATCCGACCCTCCAGGTCATGTCGGTCTCCGAGGTCAAGGAGCAGCTCTCCTCCATCCTGGACATCGCCTTCTACACCATCGCGGCAATGCTGGCGCTGGCGATCGTCATCGCGGTGTTCGGCATCTCCAACACGATGGCGCTGTCGGTGCTGGAGCGCACCCGCGAGTCGGCGCTGCTGCGTGCCCTGGGCCTGGCCAAGGGGCAGCTGCGGCGGATGCTCGGTGTCGAGGCCGTGCTGCTGTGCCTCATCGGAGCGGGCATCGGCATCGTGTTCGGTGTGGTGTTCGGATGGGCCGCGGGCGCCGCGGTCCTTCCCGGACTGGAGTTCACCGTCCCCTACGCCCAGATCGCGGTGTTCATCGCCCTGGCGGTCCTGGCCGGGCTCGCCGCCGCGGTGCTGCCCGCGCGGCGGGCAGCGGGCACCTCGATCACGGGAGCGCTGGCCGGCGAGTAGCGCAGGGGTGAACGGCGCCTCCGCCCGGCGGCGGAGGCGCCGTTCCGCACGGGCGTGTCCGAATCAGGTTCCGGGAGCGCCGCTGTCCTTGGGGTCGGCGGCGTCGGGAACGTAGGAGTCCAGGTTCTTGGTGCGGTCGCGCTCGTCCTCGCGATCCCCGTGGGGAGTGTCGGCGGGGTGCTCCCAGGGCCGTTCCGGATGCGGGTCGCGCACCGCGGCCCCCTGGCTGTCCTCGGGCACGGGGGTGTCGTCCACGACGTGGACGGCCTCCTCCTCGGCTCCGCGGTCCTCACCTCCCCAGTTCTCACGCGGGTAGACGTCGCTGCGCTCGTCGCGCACCGCCTGGTCGATGCCGCGGCCGCCCTGGTCGCTGTCGTCGGCGAAGTCGTGGCCCTCGATACCGAAGTCCGGTTCGACATGCCGCTCGAACTCCTTGGCCATGCTGATCTCGGGGTCGTCCCCCATGTCGGTGTCGACGTCGTAGGGTTCCTCGCTCATGTCCTCCCCCTCTCCCGGGGGGACGATCTCAAACGGTTTTCCCCGCCCCGAGGAAGGCGGGTGCGCGGCGCACCCTCAGCGGCGGCGCTCGGAGCGGCGCAGCCGCAGCGGTCGCAGCGCGGCCTCCAGCGCGACGGCCCCGTCGAGCTTGCTGCTGCCCTCGACCCGGTCCTCGAAGTGGATGGGGATCTCCACGATCTTCTGCCCCCGGCGGTAGGCGCGGTAGTGCATCTCCACCTGGAAGGCGTAGCCGGTGCTCTCGATGGAGGGCAGGTCCAGCGCGTGCAGGGCCGAGGCGCGCCAGAGCTTGAATCCGGCGGTGACGTCGCGCACCGGGATGGACAGCACCGTCTTGACGTAGGTGTTGGCCCAGCCGCTGAGAAGGCGCCTGCGCATCCCCCAGTGCTCGGAGAGACTGCCGCCGGGCACGTAGCGGCTGCCGATGACCACTCCGGCGTTGGTGGAGTGCAGGGTGCCCAGCAGCTGCGGAAGGTAGCCCGCGGGGTGGCTGAGGTCGGCGTCCATCTGGGCGACGAACCCGGCGCCGTCCTCCAGGGCGCGTGTCATGCCGGCGACGTAGGCGCGGCCCAGGCCGTCCTTGCGGGTGCGGTGCACCACGGTGATCCGGCCGGGGTGCTCCAACGCGAGCTTGTCGGCGATCTCACCGGTGCCGTCCGGGGAGTTGTCGTCGACCACGACCAGGTGCAGGCCCGGCAGGGGCAGCGCCATGAGCTGGGCGGTGAGCACCGGCAGGTTCGCGGCCTCGTTGTAGGTGGGCACCACCACGGTCAGCGGGGACGAGGCCCAGGGTTCGGGAAGCGCCACCGGCTCAGGGGTGACACGCACCGGCTCGGACGGGTCCGGGTGCGACGGTTGTGCGGTCATGCTCGGCGGCTCCAGAGGGTGGGCGACACGGTCGTGCGGACCGGGGTCGGGAGGGTAGCTCAAGGATCACTCATCGCGCACCGGTACACAACAAGAACGAACCGGAGACTACCTGTCGACCTTCCCGGCACCTGTGTCTCACTGCCCCCTCTCCTGCTCGACAACGGCGACGTGGACGAGCGCGCCGGTCTCCTCCAGCGTCATGAGGACCTCGGGGTCGGCGCTGGTGTCGGTGACCAGGTGGGCGATCGACTCGGGGGCGACGGTGGACACCATGGTGTCGGCGCCGATCTTGGTGTGGTCGGCCAGGACGACGGTCTCCTCGGCGCAGTCGGCCAGGGCGCGGTCGACGGCGGCCACCGCCGGGTTGGGGGTGCTCAGGCCGCGCTCGGCACTGACGCCGTTGCCCGACAGGAAGGCCCTGTTGACGCGCAGGCCGGCCAGGCTCTGCTCGGCCGCGGCGCCGACCAGGGCGCGCACGGGCGCGTGCAGGGTCCCGCCGGTGACCACCACCTCGATGCCGGAGGCGCCGAGCAGGGCGTCGGCGACCCGGAGCGAATTGGTGACGACGGTGATGTCGCTGCGGGAGGCCAGTTCGCGGGCGAAGGCCTCGGTGGTGGTGCCGGGGCCGACCGTGATCGCGTCGCCCGGTTTGACCAGGCGCAGCGCCGCCGCCGCGATCGCGGACTTCTCCGCGGCGCACCGGCCGCTGCGTCCCGCGTAGCTCTGCTCGTGGCCGATCCGGCCGGGCAGGGCCACACCGCCGCGGCGCCGGTCGACGAGTCCCTCGGCCTCCAGGGCGCGCACGTCGCGGCGGACGGTGACCTCGGAGGCCCCGACCTTGACCGCGAGGTCGCGCAGGGACATGGTTCCGTGGGCGCGGACGAGTTCGAGAATGCGCTCGCGGCGCTCGGCGGCGAAGGCCGGGCGGCTCTCCTCAACCATGGACGTACTCCGACTCCTCCGTGCTCGGGCCGCGAGGGCCCCGTGTGCCACGGTCTAGAGTACGGACCGATCCGCGGCCGGGTGCTCTGCGTCCGCCTCCTCGGGGTTCTCCGGCGGGCCGGGCCTCTCGGTCAGGAGGGTCACGAGAATGACCGCCGTGAAGGCCACCAGACCGATGAGCGCTCCCGCTCCGAACAGCAACACGACGGACATGTGGGCCTCCCCAGGGGACGGGCTGACCTGTCATTAACCGGATTCCCGGTTCGGAGCGGCCTCACACCCCCGATCCGGTGGTTGTCGGGACCACAATGGACGCATGAGCCTTTCGACTGCTCCGCTCGCGCCCGAGGTCTGGTGGGCGCACACGTCCGACGCCCACGAACGCCTGCTGCGCCTCCTGGACGGACAGGAGCGGGCGCGCAACGACCGCTTCCTGCGCAAGCCCGACCGGGACCGGCACCTGCTGGGCCGGGCGCTGGCCCGTCTGGTGCTGGCCGAGCGGGCGGGATGCGCGCCCGAGGAGGTGTCCTTCTCCCTGCGGTGCCGCTCGTGCGAGGAGAAGGAGAGCGCCGGAGCCGAGCGGACGGACGGGGAGCCGCACGGCAAGCCGCATCCGGAGGGCCCGGCCCGGGGATGGGAGTTCTCGGTCAGCCATTCGGGAGAGTGGGTGGTGCTGGCGCTGGCGGAGGGGGTTCCGCTGGGTGTCGACGTGGAGCGGGTGTCCGAGGGGCGCGACCTGGAGGGTCTGGCGAGCTACACCCTGGGCGGCCCCGAGCTCGAGGCGTGGCGGGCACTGGGTCCCGACGAGCGGGCGGGCGCGTTCTTCGGCTACTGGTCGCGCAAGGAGGCGCTGCTCAAGGCGACCGGGCACGGCCTGTCGGGGGGTCTGAGCCGGGTCCTGGTGAGCCCGCCGCACGAGAGGGCCTCGCTGCTGGAGTGGACGGGCGTGGGCGCCCCGGAGGCCGTCTCGATCACCGACCTGGACCGCAGCGGGGAGTACCGCGCGGCCCTGGCGGCACTGAGCGATCGGCCGCTGCGGCCGGTCGTGCACCCTCCGGGGGTCGCCGCCGCGCTGCTGCGCGGTGCGCCTGTCAGCCCTGCCCGGCCTCTCTGGCGAGGTGGCGGCCGATGACCAGGCGCTGGACCTGGTTGGTGCCCTCGACGATCTGGAGGACCTTGGCCTCGCGCATCAGGCGTTCGACCGGGAAGTCGCGGGTGTAGCCGTACCCTCCCAGGACCTGGACGGCGTCGGTGGTCGCCCTCATGGCGGTGTCCGTGGCCAGAAGCTTGGCCATGGCGGCCTGCTTGCCGAAGGGCCTGCCGGCGTCGCGCAGGCGTGCGGCGGCCAGGTAGAGCTCCCGGGACGCGGCGATCTGCGTCGCCATGTCGGCGAGCATGAAGCCGACCCCCTGGAAGTCGCCGATGGCCGCACCGAACTGGCGGCGCTCGCGGGAGTAGGCCAGGGCGGTGTCGAGAGCGGCCTGGGCGACGCCGACGGCACAGGCGGCGATGCCCAGGCGGCCGGAATCGAGTGCGGCCAGGGCGATGCCGAAGCCGCGGTTCTCCTCGCCGACGAGGGCGTCGGCGGGCAGGCGGACCCCGTCGAACAGCACCCCGGCGGTGGTGGAGGAGTTCATGCCCATCTTGCGCTCGGGGGCGGCGGCACCCAGGCCGGGGAGCCCGGCGGGCACGTGGAAGCAGCTGATGCCGCGGCTGCCGGACCTGGGCTCTCCCGTGCGGGCGAAGAGGGTGTAGTAGTCCGCCCTTCCGCCGTGGGTGATCCAGGCCTTGGCCCCGTCGACGGTGTAGCCGTCCCCGGTGGCCTCGGCGCGGGTGGTGAGCGCGGCGGCGTCGGAGCCCGAACCGGTCTCGGACAGGCAGTAGGCGCCCAGCAGGTCGCCACCGACCATTCCGGGCAGGTGGGCGGCGCGCTGCTCGTCGGTGCCGAAGGCGGCCAGCGGGTAGCAGGACAGGGTGTGGACGCTCACGCCGAGGCCGACGGCCAGCCAGCCCCGGGCGAGCTCCTCCACGACCTGGAGGTAGACCTCGTAGGGCTGTCCCCCGCCTCCGTACTCCTCGGGGTAGGGAAGGCCGAGCAGTCCGGCGGCGCCGAGCGTGCGGAACACGTCGCGCGGGAAGGCGCCGGCCTCCTCGTCGCGGGCCGCACGCGGGGCGACCTCCTTGTCCACGAGTTCGCGGGTCAGCTCCAGCAGCTGCTCCGCCTCCTCCGAGTGCAGTGTGCGCTCGACCGCCATCGGCCCTCCCGGCTCGCTCGCCCCAGCAGGTAGTAGGACGTCCGACAAAATATAGTAGGACGTCCTACTACAAGGTGACGAACGGCACCCCGCACTCCGGTCCGATCACCCTGTTCCGGTGCCCCTCGGTCGGCACCCCTTGGACAGCCAGCCCCGCACAGCGCCTGGGCGTTGGACGGACGGAACACCGCAGGCCACCGCGACAACGCATCTGTACACGACGCCGCAGGAGCCCTAGATTCCACGGCATGGACCTCGAACTCCGCCATCTGCGCACCATCTGCCTCCTGGCCGACACGGGGAGCGTGACCAAGGCCGCCGCCGCGCTCTCCACCTCCCAGCCCGCGCTGACCACCCAGCTCCAGAGGATCGAGCGCGAGGTCGGCGGCGCCCTGTTCCACCGCGGCCGCTCGGGGGTGCGCCCCACCGAGCTGGGCGAGTTCGTCCTAGTGAGGGCGCGCACGGTGCTGCTCTCCATGGAGGACCTGCTGCACGACGTCTCCGCGCGCGGCGCCTCCCCCACGACGCTGCGCATGGGAGGGGTCGGCCCGCTGGCCCTGGAGCTGTCGGCGCGCATCCCCGAGGTCTTTCCGAACGTGCCCGTCCACGTGCGCACCGAGTACTCCCCCAAACTCGTCACCGACCTGGTGCGGGCCGGGCGCCTGGACGTCGGGACGACGATCGACTACGCCGCCCGCGACCTGTCCACGGACGGTCCGCTGGCCTGGGCGATGCTCTCCGTGGAACCCGTGCACGTGGCCCTGTGGGAGGACCATCCGCTGGCGGGGCGGGACGCCGTCGACCTGGGCGGCCTGGCCGACTGCACGTGGGCGCTGACCCCGCCCGACGGCACGGGCTGGCCGGAGTGCTTCTACCTGGCCTGCCAGCGCGCCGGGTTCACTCCCCATGTGCCCTACCGGCTCTACGAGCGCTCCGAGATCCGGGACATGGTGGCCGCCCGCCGGGCGATCGCACCGTGCCAGCCCGACTTCGACACGGGTGAGGGCGTGGTGGTGCGCCCCCTGAAGGGCGATCCGGTGCAGCTGCGCCATCTGCTGGTCTGGCGCCGCGACGGAGTGGTGAACCGGGCCGCCGACGACATCGCGCGCATCGCCCGCGAGGTCCTGCTCCGGCACCGTCTGCCCGCCCCCGGCTCCGACCGGACCGGGGATGCCTGAACACGCCGGGCATCCTGGGGGAGCAAGATCACCGGAGCCCCGGAACCCTTGCACGCCGCCGTACCGCGCACAGCGGTGCCGCGGACGGCGCGTCGCCGTAGGAAAAGAGGTCGCGTCCATGGGTAGGCTGCTTTACTGGTGGGTAACGTACTGTTCGGTAACCCATCTCTCCGGAACACCCTCACCGGTCCCCGAAGGGCTCACCATGCCCGCTCCGTAAAAGCACTACCCGAGTCCAGGACACATTCATGCGCCCACTGAGGATCACGGCGTCGGCGCTGGCCGTCGCACTTGTCGCCGCCTGCTCCGGCCTGTCGGAGGACGGCTCGGGGGTGAACCCCGGTGCCGAGACGCAGGGGGTCACCGACGACGCCGTCGTCATCGGAACGCACCAGCCCCTCACCGGGCCCGCCTCCCCCGGCTTCCGCCACGTGTCCACCGGCGCCCGTGCCATGTTCGACTACATCAACGAGAACGGCGGCATCCACGGACGGCGGATCGAGTACCAGGTCATGGACGACGGGTTCGACCCGGCCCAGACCCAGCAGATCGCCGACAGCCTCCTCAACGAGCACGAGATCTTCGCGATGCTCGGCGGCCTGGGCACACAACCCCACGAGGCGATCATCGAGGAGCTCAACGAGCAGGGCGTTCCCGACCTGTTCGTCTCCTCGGGCGCCCTGGCCTGGGACCAGCCCGAGGTCTACCCCTACAGCTACGGCTTCCAGGTGGACTACACCAAGGAGGCCAAGGTCCAGGGCCAGTTCATCTCCGAGAACTTCGCCGGGGAGGAGGTCGCCCTGCTCTACCAGAACGACGATGTGGGCCCCTCCTCCCACGCGGGGGTCGAGCAGTACCTCACCGAGGAGATCATCGCCTGGGAGTCCTACGACTCCGGCGTCCCGGAACTGGCCGGCCAGGTCGCCACGCTGAAGGAGTCGGGCGCAGAGGTCGCCGTGTGCTACTGCATCCCCGCCTTCCTGGGGCTGGCCATGCTGGAGTCCGCAGCCATCGGCTACACCCCGCAGTGGGTGGCGCCCAGCTTCGGCGGGGACGTGCAGATCGTCTCCGCCCTCGTCGAGGAGTACGCCGCGGGCACCCCCGCCGAGGACATTCCCGCGGAGTCGCTCCTGGACGGGCTCATCATCACCTCGTTCCTGCCGCTGGCCGCCCAGAAGGACGACCCCTGGATCACGTTCTTCCGGGAGATCCACGACGAGTACAACTCCGGTACGCCCTTCACCGACACCACGGTCTACGGCATGGTGCAGGCCGTCCTGTTCGCCCAGGTGCTCATGGAGGCCGGCCCCGACCTGACCCGGTCCGGACTGATCGAGACCCTGAACTCCCGCGAGTGGACCGGCCCCGGCCTGGTCCCCTTCGTCGCCACGGCGGAGGACCACAGCGGCTACTCGGGCGTGATGGTGGTCCAGCACAACGCCGACGACTCCCCGGAGATCCTGCAGGAGCCGATGGTCACCGACAGCGAGGGAGGGGAGATCCTCCCCTTCGAGATGGACCGGCCCGCCCCCGAGGACGTCGCCCTCTTCGGAGGCGGTGAGCAGTAGGCGGCACGGGTGCGGAGAGGCCCTTCCCGCACCCGCCCTCCTCAGGTTTGGGGGGGCTCGGACCGGACGGCGGGCAGGGTCAGGGTGAAGACCGCGCCCCCGAGCAGGCTGCTCTGCCCCGCCACGAGTGTGCCGCCCTTGGCCTCGGCGATCTCACGGGAGATCGCCAGGCCCAGGCCGCTGCCCTCCGGGTCGCGTTCGCGGGACTCCTTGAGGCGCGAGAAGCGCTCGAAGATACGCTCGCGCTCGGACTCGGGAACGCCCGAGCCGTCGTCGTGCACCTCGACGACGATGTTGTCCCCCTCCCGGTCCACCGTGACGTCGATCCGCGACCGCGCGTGGCGCTCGGCGTTGGCGATGAGGTTGGTCAGCACCCGCGCCAGACGCACCCGGCTGCCCTTCACCCACGCCTCGCCGCAGCTGTGGGTGCGGATGACGACGCGGCGGTGGCGGTCGGTGAGCTCCTCGGCCACCAGCGCGCACATGTCCACCGTCCTGCGCTCCTTGGCCACCTCGCTCTCCAGACGTGAGACCTCGAGCAGGTCGGTGACGATGTTCTCCAGTCGCAGGGTGTCGGAGAGCAGGTCCTGAAGCGTCTGCTCGCGCTCTCGGGGGTCCGGGTGGGGAGCCGCCAGCTCGACCTCGATCTTGGTGATCATGCCGGCGATGGGGTTGCGCAGTTCGTGGGAGGCGTCGGAGATGAACCTGCGCTGGCGGGTGACGGCCTCCTCCAGCCGTTCCAGGCTCGCGTTGGCGGTGCTGGCCAGGACCGCGATCTCGTCGTCCGTGTTGGGGACGGGAAGGCGCCGGTGCAGGTTGGTGGCGGAGATGTGCTCCATCTCCGCGCTGATACGCCGCACCGGGCTCAGTGTGCGGCCGACCCCCCACCAGACGACCGCGGCGGTGGCCGTGAGCAGCGTGAGCGAGACGCCGAACATCACCAGTTCCAGCGTGCTCGTGACCACCAGGTGGGGCGCGGTGGTGGCGGCCAGGATCACGACGTCGCCGTAGGCGGACCCGTAGACCGGGTAGCCCACGAGCATGTAGCAGTCCTCCATGCCCTGGTCATCGGCCTCGGTGCAGAAGGTGGCGTCCATCCGGAGATCGCTGCCGACCGTCTCCACACCCGTCAGAGCGGGTCTTCCGGTCAGGGCCTGGCTCGCGGCCAGCACCTCCCCGGTCTCCCGGTCCAGGATCTGGATCCGCAGAATGGGTTCGGTGGCCGGAATGGGGCCCTCGTAGGTCCGCTCGGCGATGTCCTCAGCGACCTGGAGAGCGGCCTGGTCGGCCTTGGTCAGCAGCTGGGACGCCACGATCTGGCGCAGGAGGAGACTGGTCAGGAAGAGGGCGACCCCCATGATCACCATGAGCATGACGATCGACCACACGGTGACCTTGGCACGAATGGATCGAGGGCGCATGCGCTTCCCCCATCGCCTGCCCCAACCGGTCATCACTCGCCCATTGTCACTCAGGTACCTCGAGAACCCCTGAATTACCGCCGGTGTGGCGGACACCGCCCCCTCAAAGGACCAAAAGGCCTCTAGCGGACATTAGGCCACATACTCGACATTTTTGCTACTCGTAGGGGTCCGGGGGGTCGGTGACCTCCTCGATCTCCTCGACGCTGAACCTGTGCTCGCTCACCTCGACCAGCTCGCCCTCCGGCTCCACCCAGGTGCCGCGCACCGTCCACCAGCTGTCGGCCTCGGGGGCCGGCCGGTCGGTGATGAGCACCTTGTTGACAACGGCGTCGGCGGCGCAGCAGGCCATCTGGAGACGGGCCAGGTACCACCCCTCCCCCTCGGCGGGGACCGCGAACCCGGTGAGCTCGACGGTGCGCCCGGCCAGATGCCGCTCCTCGTCGATCCAGGCGCGCATCACGAACTGGCGAAGATCCAGCGGGACGACCTCGCCCGGTGCGGCGTCCTCCAGACCGTCGTCGAAGGCGCCCGACCTCTCGCGGTTCTCACGCGGCGGGGGCCCGGACGACTCCGCGGTGCTCTCCACGGTGTAGGAGCCCAGAGCGGGAGGAGCCACCACGAACACGGCCAGCACGGGCAGCAGGAGGAGCCAGGCGACCCGGGGCGCCCGGGAGTGGTCGTGCCCCTCCTCACCGTGCCCGTGCGCCTCGTGCGCGGCGTCGGCGGAAGGCCCGCCGCGGCTCTCCCCGCGCAGCTCGGCCGCGACGACGAGCACACCGAGCAGCGCCATGACGATTCCGGCCGCGACCAGGAAGGGGCCGAATCCGGGCTTGACCCAGTTGAGGTACAGGTCGGTGGCCACCGTGGCGGTGAGCGCCGCCGCCCCGAGCAGAACCAGGGTGAGCCCCTGGGCGATGCGGTTCACAGGAGGAGCCCTCCGATCAGGAACGTGGCGAGCAGTCCGACCACCAGGCACAGGGGCACGAAGCGGGCGGTGAAGCGCCAGCCGAAGAGACCGGCCTGCATCGCGATGAGCTTGAGGTCGACCATGGGCCCGACGACCATGAAGGCGAGCTTGGCGATGGGGGAGAAATCGGTGAAGCTGACCGCGACGAACGCGTCGGCCTCCGAGCAGATGGACAGCAGGATCGCCAGGAGCGCGAGCACCAGCACCGACACCACCGGCATCCCGGCCACCGTCACGAGCCACTCCCGCGGCGCCGCGACGTTGAGGGTGGCGGCCGCCAGTCCGCCGACGACCAGGTAGCCGCCCGCGTGCATCATGTCGTGCAGCATCGACTCCCGGAAGACGGACCACCGCGACTCCCCCGGGACAGGGGTGCGCGCGGGCAGGCGCAGCCAGTCGGCGCGGCCGAAGCGCACCCAGATCCATCCGACGGCCACGGAGGCCAGCAGCGACGCCCCGAAGCGGGCCGCCACCATCTCGGGCTGTCCGGCGAAGGCCACGGCGGTGGCGATCATGACGACGGGGTTGACGGCCGGAGCCGCCAGCAGGAAGGTGAGTGCGGCCGCGGGCGCCACGCCGCGCCGGATCAGGCTCCCCGCGATGGGCACCGAGGCACACTCGCAGCCGGGCAGCAGGGCCCCGGAGAGCCCGGCGACCGGCACCGCGCGCGCCGCGTCGGACGGGATGAACCGCTGGTAGACCGACGTCGGCACGAACGCGGTGAGCGCTGCCGACAGCGCCACCCCGAAGACCAGGAACGGCAGCGCCTGGAAGCAGATCGCGGTGAAGACGGTGGCCCACGCCAGGAACGCCTGGCTGGTCAGCTGGTCGGAGACCCAGGCGTTGCCCAGGGCCATGGCGGTGATGACCAGGGCGAAGAACCAGACCGTCCCGGTGCGGCGCCGCCCCTGGCGGCGCCCCCAGTCATCGGGTGGCAGCTCCTGGCCCCGCTCCGTCCAGCCCTGGGAGAGCGAATCGCCGAGGGAGGGGGCGGGGCCCGTCGACGGCGGGGTTTCGGGCACGGCTACGCTCCGTGATATTTCGTGCGGATCTCCAGGCATCCTACCGAGAACCTCTTCCGTCCCGGGAACTTCCGCGCGAACCTGTGGACAACTCGCTGCGAGGGAACGGCCGTGTCGGCACCCGGGGCCGCGGCGGAGGCCGGAACGGCGCGGCACCGGAGGTCCGCTTCCTCTGCCCCGGCGCCGCCGTTCCGCCGCCCCGCTCTCCCCCTACCGGTCCTCGTCCCCGTCGCGGCGGGGCGGGGTGTCGGTGCCACCGCCGAGTTCGCCCTCCTCGTCCTCGCGGCGGAGCACCTCCTCGGGCGGGTCTGCGGGGGCGTCGCCCTCGGAGCGGTCGACGCCCTCCGGCAGGCCCCCGGTGGCCGGCCCCCAGCACTGGACGTTGCTCAGGTCGGGCATCTTGGACAGTGTGAACTGGGGGTCGAGCCTGTTGCGGTACTGGCGGGTGTAGTCGGCCAGCAGCCGGAAGGCCGTGGACGAGAGCATTGCGATGGCGACGAGGTTGATCAGGGCCATCACGCCCATGGCGATGTCGGCCAGGCTCCACACCAGGGTCAGCGGCGCGAGGCTGCCGATGAACACGGCCGCCAGCACCGCGCACCGGAAGTACGTCATGTGCTTCGGCTTGACGTCGAGGAACTGCAGGTTGGTCTCGCCGTAGTAGTAGTTGCCCAGCACCGAGGTGAAGGCCAGCAGGAACAGGATGACGGTGAGGGCGTGCAGCGACCACGTGCCCAGGCTGCTGTCGAGCGCGTTCTGCGTGACCTGGATACCGGTCTCGCCCCCGTAGTCGGGGTTCTGCACCAGGACGATGAACGCGGTGACCGAGCACACCAGCAGGGTGTCGAAGTAGACGCCCAGGCACTGCACCAGACCCTGCTTGGCGGGGTGGGAGACGGAGGCGGTGGCACCCGCGTTGGGGGCCGAGCCCAGACCGGCCTCGTTGGAGAACATGCCGCGGCGCATGCCTTGGACGATCGCCGTGCCCACGCCTCCGGCGACGAACTCCCGGACTCCGAAGGCCGAGGAGAAGATGTCGCCGATGACCCGGGGCAGCTCCCCGATGTTGAGCAGGACCACCGCCGCACCGAGAAAGATGTACAGGAGCGCCATCAGCGGCACGAGGGCCTGGGCGGTCTGGGCCACGCGGCGGACCCCGCCGAAGATCACCAGGCCGGCGAGCGCGGTGACGAACAGGCCGATGAGCGCCGACGTGCCCAGTCCGGGATCACCTCCGAGCGCCCCGATCGAGGCGGCCACCGCACCGGTGATGCTGTTGGACTGCACGGAGTTGAACACCAGGCTGAAGGTGACCGTGATGACGACGGCGAAGAGCACCGCCATCCACCGCAGGTTCAGCCCCAGCAGGATGTAGTAGGCGGGACCACCCCGGAAGCCCGTGCCGGTGCGCACCTTGTACAGCTGGGCGAGGGTGGACTCCACGAACGCCGCCGAGCCCAGCACCGTCGCCATCAGCCACATCCAGAAGACCGCGCCGGGACCGCCCAGGACGATCGCGGTGGACACGCCCACGATGTTGCCCGTGCCCACGCGCGAGGCCGCCGAGATCGCGAACGCCTGGAAGGAGGAGATCTCCTTCTGTCCGTCCGGCGCCGTGCCGGGGGCGCTGAACAGGACCCGGAACATCTCCGGGAGCAGGCGGATCTGCACGACCCCCGAGCGCACCGTGAAGTAGACGGCGAGCACGATCAGGAGCGGGATGAGGAAGTAGCTCCAGAAGAAGTCGTTGACGGCCACGATGGCGTCGTTGAGGGCGTCCAAGGTTCCCCTTCCCAGGGCTGCGGGATCCCCGGGGCACACCGGGGTCTGCCGCCACTGTGCATCGCCGGGCGGCTCGCACAGGCCCGGGACACGCGAGAAACCGGTAAAAGGCCGCCCCGTGCTTCCCCCGAGGGGCCTGCCGGC
Source organism: Nocardiopsis algeriensis (assembly GCF_014203695.1). GTDB lineage: Bacteria > Actinomycetota > Actinomycetes > Streptosporangiales > Streptosporangiaceae > Nocardiopsis > Nocardiopsis algeriensis. The sequence goes on from NZ_JACHJO010000004.1 coordinate 235,073, forward strand.
ACTGTCCGAGAGAAGTGGGCAACCCCGGTAACGGCCCGGGCCCGACAGGTGTGCACCTGCCGGGCCCGGGCCCACCGCGCAAGGCGCGGGTCAGTACTGGCGTGCGGAGTCGAAGCGCTCCCCGCGCCGTCCGCCGCCGCTGCGGCGGTCACCGCGGAAGCCGCCGCGGGAGTCGCCTCCGCGCGAGTCACCGCGGGATTCGCCGCTGCGGAAACCGCCCCGGCGGTCACCGCGGAAGCCTCCCTCACGGCGCTCGCCGCCGTGGAAGCCCCCCTCGCGGTCGCCCCGGTAACCGCCCTCACGGCGCTCGCCGCCCTCGCGGTAGCCGCCGCGGGAGCCGCTCTCGCGGTCACCGCGGAAGCCTCCCTCGCGATCGCCCCGGTAACCGCCCTCGCGACGCTCGCCGCCCTCGCGGTAGCCGCCGCGGTAACCGCCCCGGTCACCGCGGTAACCGCCCCGGTAGCCGCCGCTGCGACGGGGGCCGCCGCGGCCGCGGCGCGGGCGCTCGGGCTCGGGCGGCTCGATCCACGGCTCCCAGGAGGGCTCACGGGCCCCGGTCACCTCGGTGAGCAGTTCGTCGCCCGGGTTGACCAGGTGCTGCTTGGCGTCCACGCCGGCGTCGCTGAGCAGTCGGCGGGCCAGGCGGCGCTGGTTGGGTGCCACCAGGGAGACCACCGCACCGGAGGAGCCGGCGCGTGCGGTGCGGCCGCCGCGGTGGAGGTAGTCCTTGTGCCCGGTGGGCAGGTCGACGTTGACGACCAGGTCGATGCCGTCGACGTGGATGCCTCGCGCGGCGACGTCGGTGGCCACCAGGGCCTGGATGCGGCCCTCGCGGAACTTGGCGAGGGTGCGGGTGCGCACGCTCTGGGTCTTGCCGCCGTGCAGGGACGCGCAGGGCACACCGGCCTGGATCAGCTGCTCGCTGATCGTGTCGGCGCGGTACTTGCTGCGCACGAACAGGATGGTGCGGCCCTCGCGCGCGGCGATCTGGGTGACGATCGTGTTCTTGTCGCGGGGCAGCACCTTGAGCAGGTGGTGCTCCATGGTGGTCACCTGCGAGACGGGCGGGTCGACCGAGTGGGTGCGCGGCTCGTTCATGTACTTGCGCACGAGCTTGTCGACGTCGCCGTCGAGCGTGGCCGAGAACAGCAGGGTCTGGCCGTCGGGGTGCACCTGGTCGAGCAGCTCGCTGACCTGCGGCATGAAGCCCATGTCGCACATCTGGTCGGCCTCGTCCAGCACCGAGACCTCGACGTCGCCCAGGTCGCAGGCGCCCTGGTCGATCAGGTCGGTGAGGCGGCCCGGGGTGGCGACGAGGACCTCGACACCGCGGCGCAGCTCGTTGATCTGGCGGGTGTAGGAGCTGCCGCCCACGACGTCGCCCACGCGCACACCCAGGATGCGGGCGTAGGTGCGCAGGGCGTCGCGGACCTGGTGGGCGAGCTCGCGGGTGGGCACCAGGATCAGTGCGCGGGGGCGGATCGCTGCGGCGCGGCGCTCACCGGCGCGCACGAGGACCGGCAGGCCGAAGGCCAGGGTCTTGCCCGATCCGGTACGGCCGCAGCCGAGGACGTCGCGTCCGTCGATGGCGTCCGGAATGGTGGCGGCCTGGATCGGGAACGGGGTGGTCACACCGTTCCTGGCCAGCTCGTCGACGATGTCCTGGGGAAGCCCGAGGCTGTCGAAAGCAGGCATTACGGCAGTGTCCGTCAAGTGACGTGTACCTTCCTCATCGTTTGGGCAGCGTTTCGAGGAAGGCTTCACACGGCCACGGCGGACCCAGCGAAGAAATCACACAAACGCGCCTGATCACACGCGGAAACTAGCTCCCAGAAAGTGTGGGGCTGTGTGCTCTTCGGGAAGAGTGGCTCCGACGATGTCGGTGCACCGAGTCCGCGTCTTGGCGGCCCCGGCGCGCCCTGATGCGCGCGGCATTTCGAACGGCCGCCTGGTGCAGCCTACTAGAGATCGGGCCGGTTCGGGGCCGGGGCGGGGTTTTTCCCCGGTGATCCGGGTCTCCCCCGCCCCGGCGAGAAAGCTCCTCGCGCTACTGCTGTGCTCCGAGGGCCGAAGCCAGGGCGCGCAGACGGCCGACCTGGGCGCGGCGTTCGGCGGCGGCCTGCTCCTCGAGGGTGTTCCGCGCGGCCTGCTGGAGCAGGGCCTTGGTGGCCGTCGCGGCCTCGGGATTGGTGGCCAGCAGAGCGGCGACGACGTCGTCGACGGCCCCGGGCAGCTCGTCGGCGGGCACGACGAGCTCGGCCAGGCCGAGCTCACGCGCCTCCGCCGCCTCCACGCGGCGGGCGGTCAGGCAGATCTCGATCGCCCGGTGGACGCCGACGATGTCGACCAGCGGCTTGGTCCCGGTCAGGTCGGGGACCAGGCCGAGTGCGGGCTCCTTCATCGTGAACTTGGCGTCGTCGCCCAGAATGCGGATGTCGCAGGACAGCGCCAGCTGGAAGCCGGCGCCGATGGCGTGTCCGCGCACCGCCGCGACGGTGACCAGGTCGGGGCGGCGCAGCCAGAGGAAGCCCTGCTGGAGTTCCTCGACGTAGTCCTCGACGTCCTGGTCGGTGGAGGTGCCCTCGAGGATGCCGGCCACCATGGACTTCTCACCGTCGACGCCCTCAGGGGTGAACATCTGGAGGTCGATGCCGGCGGAGAAGGTGTCGCCCTCCCCGCTGAGAACGACAATTCGGACATCCTCGGGGAGGGCGTGGCCGATGTGGGCCAAGGTCCGCCACGTGCGCCCGGTCATGGCGTTGCGGCGCTCGGGACGGCTGATGGTGATGCGGGCGACGTGCCCCTCCACCGCCAGCTTCAGGCCGGCCCGTCCGAGCTCCTCCTCGGTGGGCAGTTCAGCGGGGGCGTTCGACGCCTGTGCCATGGGGTTCCTCCGTAGTCTCGGGTGCCACCCGAGATATTACTCCCGAGTAACCCCGAGGCCGGGGACCGGTCCCGCCGCGGGTCAGGCGCGGCGGGCCGCACCTCCGCGTCCCCGCAGCTCCACCCCGGCCTCGCTGAGCACGCGGTGGACGAAGCCGTAGGAGCGCCCGGTGGCGGCCGCCAGCTGGCGGATGCTCTCACCCCCGTCGTAGCGGCGCTTGAGCTCGGAGGCGAGCTGGGAGCGGTCCTCCCCCGACACCCGTATGCCCTTCTGCAGCTCGTCGTTCACAGGTTCACTCCTCGATGCGGTCCGGCGGGCTTGGCCTCATCATCGGCCATGACGGCGGCGGGTCACCACATCCGGGCGCCGCCACGCCGGGGGCACTGCCCCGGAACGGCCTTTCGGCGAGCCGTAACCTCCGACCGAAAAAGGCGGGGGTCAACCTCCCGGCGTTCTGCGCGTCCGGCAGCGGAACTCACGCCAGTGCGACGAGATCCTCGAACTCGGCGTTCCAGACGTCCTCGACCCCGTCCGGCAGCAGGATGACCCGCTCGGGCTGGAGCGCCTCGACCGCCCCCTCGTCGTGGGTGACCAGCACGATCGCGCCCTTGTAGTTGCGCAGTGCCGACAGGATCTCCTCCCGGCTGGCCGGGTCCAGGTTGTTGGTCGGCTCGTCCAGCAGGAGCACGTTGGCGCTGGAGACCACCAGCGCGGCCAGGGCCAGCCGGGTCTTCTCACCGCCCGAGAGCACGCCCGCGGGCTTGTCCACGTCGTCGCCGGTGAACAGGAACGAGCCCAGCGTGCGCCGCGCCTCCACCTCCGGAAGATCCGGAGCCGAGCTCATCATGTTCTCCAGGACGGTGCGGTCCACGTCCAGGGTCTCGTGCTCCTGGGCGTAGTAGCCGAGCTTGAGCCCGTGCCCCGGGACCACGCTCCCGGTGTCGGGCTCCTCGACACCCGCCAGGATCCGCAGCAGGGTCGTCTTGCCCGCGCCGTTGAGACCGAGGATCACCACGCGGCTGCCCCGGTCGATGGCCAGGTCCACCCCGGTGAAGATCTCCAGGGAACCGTAGGACTTGGACAGGCCCTCGGCCATGAGCGGGGTGCGGCCGCTCGGCGCCGGGTCGGGGAAGCGCAGCTTGGCGACCTTGTCCGCCTGGCGTACGCCCGAGACGCCGTCCAGGATGCGGTCGGCGCGGTTGAGCATCTGCTGGGCCGCACGTGCCTTGGTCGCCTTGGAGCGGAACTTGTCGGCCTGCTTGCGCAGGGCGTCGGCCTGCTTCTCGGCGTTGGCCAGTTCGCGCCTGCGCCGCCGCTCGTCGGCCTCGCGCTGGGTCTGGTACTGCTTCCAGCCCATGTTGTACACGTCCAGGGCGCTGCGGTTGGCATCCAGGTAGAACACCTTGTTCACCACCTGGTCGACCAGCTCCACGTCGTGGCTGATGACGATGAGTCCCCCCTGGTGGGACTTGAGGAAGTCGCGCAGCCAGACGATGGAGTCGGCGTCGAGGTGGTTGGTGGGCTCGTCCAGCAGCAGTGTGTCGGCACCGCTGAACAGGATGCGCGCCAGCTCGATCCGGCGGCGCTGGCCACCGGAGAGGGTGTGCAGGGGCTGGCCCAGCACCTTGTCCGGCAGGCCGAGACTGGAGGCGATGGCGGCGGCCTCGGACTCGGCGGCGTACCCGCCCAGGACGTGGAGGCGCTCCTCCCAGCGCGCGTAGGCGCGCACGCCCTTGTTCCGGGTCTTGTTGTCGGTGCTGGCCATCTTCTTCTCGGCCTCGCGCAGGCCCCTGAACGCCTCGTCGATGCCGCGCGCGGACAGGATGCGGTCCCGGGCCAGGACGTCGAGGTCGCCGGTGCGCGGGTCCTGGGGCAGGTAACCGATGCTCCCGGAGCTGGTGACCGTGCCGCCGGTGGGCAGGCCCTCGCCCGCGAGCACCTTGGTCATCGTGGTCTTTCCCGCGCCGTTGCGGCCGACCAGTCCGATCCTGTCGCCGGCGGCGACCCGGAAGGTGGTCGGCTCCAGCAGGAGACGGGGACCGACACGCAGTTCGAGGTCGGTGGCGATCAGCATGGCACAGCTTTCTAGGAGAGGCGGTTCGGGCGTTCCGGGGCGGGGGCAGGGCGTTCACGCGCGCCTGTGGGACACGGGGGGCTCCACCGGGCGGCCCGGTCCAGCGTAGCCGTACCCGACGCCGATCCCGCCAGGGGTTTTCCGGAAGGCGAACGCCCCCGTCCCCCGTTGTCAACGGGAGCGGGGGCGGGGGAATTCCCTGCCTCTTGGGGCCTACGCTTCGCTTCAGCCCCTGCTCGGGCGCCTTCAGGGCGCGGTTCTTCGTCGCTGCGCTCACACGCTCGTTCCTCGGGCGTTCGCTCCACTCCTGCAGAACCCCGCCGGCGCCCTCACGGCACACCCCCTGGGGTGCGGGTGGGCTCGTGTGGGGCCTCGGCTGCGGTTCAGGACGTGGTCGGGGACGGCGGGGCGGGGTCCTCGTCGGGTTCCTCCTCATCCGGGGAGGCGCCGGGGCCGGCGACCGCGGTCGCGGTGATGTCCTGCCGGTCCCCGTTCTCCGAGGACCTCTTCCTGACCGTGACCTTCGCGTGCCCCTCCTCCGGTGGGGAGGGGGGGCGGTTGCGCAGCAGGGCGGCGAACACGGCGGCCACCGGGGTGGCCAGGAACATGCCGGGGATACCGCCGACGATGCCGCCCACCGAGATGGCGATGAGCACGACCGGGGAGGGCAGCTCCAGCGCCTGTCCGTAGATGCGCGGGGCGAAGACGTTGCTCTCCAGCTGCTGCACCGCGACCACGACGCCGACCACGATGAGGGCGATGATCCACCCCTCGGTCACCAGCGCGACCATCGCGGCGATCAGTCCGGTGAGGAAGGCGCCGATGACGGGCAGGAACGCGCCGATGAAGGTGAGCACGATCAGCGGGATCGCCAGGTTGGTGTCGATCAGGACGAGCAGGGCGATGCCGATGCCGACGGCGTCGATGAAACCGACCGCGGCCACCCCGCGCACGTAGCGGCCCATCACGCCGAAGGCGACGTCGGCCGCGTGCTGGGCGCCCGGGCGCGACCGGGGCGGCATGAGCGTCAGGAACCACTCCATGTGCTTGTCACCGGAGTGCACGAAGTACACCGTCAGGGCGATGATCAGGACCAGCCCGACCAGGACCGAGACCACCGCGGTACCGGCGGTCCAGGCGCCGGTGAGCAGGTCGCTCTGGTTGTCGGAGAGCCAGCTCTGGATCTGGATCCAGGCGTTGTCGATCATCTGGGTGAACAGGGCGGGGTCCAGACCGAAGGGCAGGGACACCTGCAGGTTGCGCAGCTGGGTCACACCGCTGGTGATGCTGTCGATCAGACCGCCCAGACCCTGCACCGCGGGCATGATGATCATGCTGAGCGCGCCGCCGAAGACGACCAGCGCGACCAGGACCGCGATGGTGGTGGACAGCCCGCGGCCCATGCCCCGGTCACGCAGCCAGTGGGCCAGCGGCATGAGCAGCGCGGTGATGAACACCGCCAGGATCACCGGAAGGGTGACCACGGACAGCCGCACCAGGCCGTAGACGAGCAGGCCGGCCACCACACCGATGATGAGGACCCGCCAGGCGACGTCGCTGGCGGAGCGGAGGAGGTTGTTGCCCGCGGCGCCGTCCTGGGCCGTCTCGGCCGCCTTCTCCGCCCGAGCCGCCGCCTCCGCCGCCGCCTTCTCCTGCTCCTCGAGCCGGGCGAGGCGCTCGGCCCGGGCCCTGCGGGCGGTCAGCCATTTGTTGAGGAGCGCCCACACTCCCGGCCGTCGGACTTGCACATGTACTCCATTCCAGTGGTGTCACGCGACGCCGCCTTCCCGTGGGCGGTCTGCGTGGTCGATGAGATGGACGCGCCCGAGGGCCTCCCGGTTCGCGGCACCGTACGGGCAACGGCGTCAGAACTGCCAGGGTTCCCGCGGGTGCCCGCTGCGCACCACCTCGTTGCCGAAGGGGGCCAGCGCGACGGGGATCATCTTCAGCGACGCCCACGCCATGGGCAGGCCGATGACGGTGATGCCGAGGCTGACCGCGGTGGCGAGGTGGCCGAGGGTCAGCCACCAGCCGGCGACGATCACCCAGATGACGTTGAGGGCGGTGGAGGCCCCGCCCGCCCCGGGTCGGCGGACGAGCTCGCGGCCGAAGGGCCACAGGGCGTACCCGGCCATGCGGAAGGAGGCCACGCCGAACGGAATGGTGACCACGAGGACGCAGCAGATGATCCCGGCCACGGCGTAACCCACGGCGAGCCAGAACCCGGCAAGGAAGAACCAGATGACGTTGAGGATGAACCGCAGGAGGACCACGGTGTCTCTTCACTCCTTGGGATAGCTCCGTACGCCCCGCGGGACGGGGGGTGCGGACAGTACCTGTGTTTCTACCGCCTGGGACGGCTCCGCACCACGACCTGTTCCGGCGCGTACCCCTGGTACTTCCCCTAAGGGGAGTTCTCGATCCTCCGGGACCCGGTTTCCCGCCCTGGAAGTACCGACGGAGGGTGACGACATACGGCCATGCCCAATCCCGCCGGGCAGGCAAGACCGGAATGTGATCGGCGCATCACGGGACGGCTCTAGGCAGGAGGGACATCGCCCCATACGATGTGCTGTGTCCTTCGCAAGGGGGCGCATCCCGCCAATCCCGGCAAACTCGGACAAACAACCTGAGATCGGCCGCGAGGCATCAGATTTCGGTAACGGTTGTGCGAGTAATTTCCCTACCCCCCGTGCATGATCGGGAGTGGGGATGGCATGATTACGTACCGGCTCGGACGGAGGCCGTCACCGCCTCCGCAGCCGTTCGCGTGAGAGCACCCCGAACTTCTGGTCTCAGGGTCTCCGTGCTTCTCGTGGTCTCAGCCACACCAGGGAACATCGCCTGCACCGTTTGGCGTTTGCGTCGTGCGGGGTGGCTCACGCCGCATGACCGACTTTTGGTGACTGAAGCTTTTTCCGACAGCTTACTAGTGATTTCTGTAGAGGTGGTTCAAGCATGTCTCAGGTACGCCGGCAGGCCGCGCTGCGCCCCCGCCCGAGCTGGGGGTGGCAGGATGCCGCCGCGTGCCGGGGCGAGGACCTTGTGCTCTTCTTCGGTCCGGACGGCGAGCGCCAGCCGGAGCGAGATGTCCGCGAGCGCAAGGCCAAGGAGATCTGTGCGGCCTGCCCGGTTCGAACCGACTGCCTGGACTATGCGATCTCGCGTCCGGAGAAGTACGGCACCTGGGGCGGCCTCAACGAGGACGAGCGCGCTTCCGAGCGACGCCGTCGCATGCGCCGCGCCAACGCTGCCTGACCCAGGCCGCACGCGCTGACGCCACGGGTCTCCCCGACGGCCCCGGCCCCGAAAAACCCGCGGCGCCCCGACTCTGTCGAGGGCGCCGCGGGTTTTCCGCTGTCCGGGCACCTGCCTCATCCCTTCGGGCCCAGGTGGCGGTCGAACCAGTCCAGGGCCTCCACCGCGGCCGGCCGCCACTCCGCACCCCGGAACAGCTGCTCGGCACCCGACACCACGCGCAGGTCGCTGGGGGCACCCATCCGGGCGCGCGCCCACTCGCCGAGCTCGCGGAAGAACGAGTCCCGGCTCTCCAACAGCACCAGAGCCGGTGCGCGCACATCCCGCAGGTGGGTGTCGGCCAGGTCGACACGGCCGCCATGGGCCACGACCGCCGCCACGTCGCCGGGACGCAGGGCCGCGGCGACCAGGGCCGCCGGAGCGGCGGCCCCGTCGCCGACCACCCCCACCGGGGCCCCGCCGACCCCCTCGGAGTCGCGCAGCCAGGCGATCGCATCGGCCAACCGCCCGCCCAGGAGGGCGGCGTCCGCCTTCTCCGTGTGCTCCCCCTCCGCACACAGGTCCAGCACCAGGGTGGTGTACCCCGAACGCTGCAGCGCCGCGGCGGCGGCCCTGCGGCGCGGGTCGCCGCGCCCCTCACCGGAGGCCGTCACCACCGCACCGCGCGGGCTCCGCACCACGGTGAGGTCGCCGTCGAGGACGAGCTCGCCCGACGGAACCCGCACCGCACGGGAACGGGCAGGGCGGACGCGGTCCCCGCCGTGCTCGGCCAGGATCTCCCTGACCCGGTCGTCGGAGACGCCCCCGAAGTCCCGGTACCACTCCCCCACCTCGCGGAAGTTGTCCGGCACACCGAGCACGACCAGGGCGTCGGCCTCCTCACGCAGCAGCTCGACCGCCTCGTGGGAGGCCACCGGCACGGCCAGCACCAGCTTGGCGGGTTCCTCCTGGCGGAGCATGCGCAGGGCCGCACGGGCGGTCCCGCCGGTGGCGCTGCCGTCGTCGACGACCACGCAGTCGCGTCCGGTGATCCGGGGCAGGGGGCGGTCGCCCCGGTAGGCCCGGCGCATGCGGTCGAGCTCGGCCCGCTCGGCGGCGACGTTCCCCTCCAGCGCCCGGCGCGGCAGCCTCATACGGGCCAGGGCCCGGTCGTCGTAGAGCACGCGCCCGTTCTCCGCGATCGCGCCCACCCCCACCTCCGGCTGTTCGGGCAGCCCGAGCCGATGAACGACGAGCACGTCGAGGTCGGCATCGAGGTGCCGGGCGAGTTCGGCGCCGACCGGAACCCCGCCCCGGGGCAGGGCCAGCACCAGCGGGTCCTCGATCATGAAGGGCCTCAGCCGCTCGGCGAGGCGGCGGCCCGCCTCGGACCGGTCGGCGAAGGGCAGTGAAACGGGTACCGGGCTCATGTCTTCACCGGCACCGGGGCCTTCCGGTGCCGCTCCTCTCGGCCGTCTCGCGGGAGCCGTTGGAAAAGTGGTACCGGCATACCCCGGCGCGCCGGGGTCCCAACCCCGGGCGCCGGAAAAAGCCGAAGGTCAGCCCGCGCGGAACCCCGTTCGGAGCACGGCCATGAGCAGGGCGTCGTGGCGTCTGCCCTCCCACAGCAGCGCGTCGCGCAGCCTGCCCTCGACGGAGAAGCCGCAGGAGCGGTAGACGGCGATGGCCCGCATGTTGAAGGCGTAGACGTACAGCCAGACCCGGTGCAGGCCCACCTTCTCGAAGGCGTACTCCAGGACGAGCTGGGTGGCCTCGCGGCCCAGGCCCTGGCCGGTGAACCCGATGGCGGACAGGGCGATGCGGTACCCCGCGCTCTCGTTCTCCGAGGCGACCCCGTAGAGGGACAGCTCACCCAGGTAGCGGCCGTTCGCCGCATCGGTGATGGCCAGGTCGAGCCGGTCCGCCCGGTCCGCCCGGGTCTCACACCACTCCCGGGCCTCCGCGTAGGTGATCTGCCGGTGTGTTCCGGTGAGCCTGCGGACCTCCTCGTCGAGGCCGGCGGCGAAGTAGGCGTCCGTGTGCTCGGGGGCGAGGGGCACCAGACGTACGCGCTCCCCGGTGAGGGTGGGCTTTTCTCGCAGCGCACTCGTGTTGATCATGAGGTCTTCCGGTTCCGTCCGGGCCGCGGGCACGGTCCCGGAGTGAGGGAGTCGGCGGACAGGCGGGCGGGGACGCCCTGTGCGAGGGACGGGCCGGAGGCAGGGGCCTTGGTCGGGGCGGAAAGTGCTGCGGCCGGGACGAAACGTGGGGATAACGGAACAGAATCCCTATTTGACTTTCTCCGGTGCCCAAAAGCAAGGCACCTTGCCGGGCACAGCGGCCGCAACGGCCACGAGGCGGACCGCGGCCTCGGAGCACCCCCGGTGGGAGCGCTCCCAAAAGGGGCTGTGTACCATCGGCGCATCCATCTGCCTCGAAGGACACTGGTTGAACATTCAGCAACAGCAGGGTGCGGTCCAGGAGATGCGCAGGGCCAGGTTCGGTGTCTCCGCCCTCTTCTTCGTCAACGGCTTCACCTACACCAACGCCGTCCCGTGGCTCCCTGTCGTCAAGGAGTCGCTGGGGTTGTCCAACACCGCGCTCGGGTTGGCCATCGCGGCGATGCCCACCGGGGCGATCCTGACCGGAATGCTGGCGGGGCCGCTCATCCACCGGTTCGGCAGCGGTCCCACCGCGGTCGGCACGAGCATGGTGTCGCTCGTCGCGCTGCCCTTCATCGCCCTGGCCCAGAACTGGTGGATGCTGGCGGGTGCGCTGTTCGTGCTGGGCTCCGCCGACGCCTGGACCGACTCGGCCCAGAACGCCCACGGACTGCGGGTGCAGCGCCGCTACGGACGCACCATCATCAACACGTTCCACGCCGTGTGGAGCCTGGCCGCGGTGGCGGGCGGCCTGCTGGGCGCGGTGATGGCCGGCTCGGGAACTCCCATCCTGTGGCATCTGGGCGGGGTGTCCGCGGTACTGCTCGCAGTCAACCTGCTGGTGAGCCGCCTGCTGCTCCCCGGCCCCGAGCACAGCGAGCGCTCCGACGGCGCGGAGTCCTCCGGCCGGGGCGGCCGCACCCGCATGCCCGGACGCGGGGTGGCCCTGCTCGTGATGCTCGGGGTACTGCTGATGACGGCAGGGGGCATCGAGGACGCGGCCGCCTCCTGGGGCGCGGTGTACATGACCTCGGAGCTGGGAGCCCCGCTGTTCCTGGCCGCGATGCCGTTCGTCGCCTGCCAGGCGATGATGACGCTGGGGCGGCTGGTCGGCGACCGCTTCACCGACCGGTTCGGCGCGGCCGCCGTGGGGCGGACGTGCGGCCTGCTGGCGGCGGCCGGAATCTCGCTGGCCGTGCTCGTGCCCCACCCCGCGGCCGCGATCGCCGGGTTCGGTGTCATGGGGCTGGGTGTGTCGACGCTGTTCCCGCTGACCCTGGCCGCCGCCGGGAACGTGCCGGGGGTGCGTACCGGGGACGGGGTGACGATCGTGGGCTGGCTGGGGCGGGCGGGCTTCCTGGCCTTTCCGCCGGCAGTGGGCCTGGTCGCCGACTCCTCCTCCCTGGGAACAGCGCTGTGGCTGGTGGCCGCGGCCGGCGCGGGCGCTTTCCTGCTCGCCTCGGCGTTGCGTCCCCGGGGCTGAGAAGGGACGGGCCCCCGACCGCGGGACGCGGCCGGGGGCCCTGTGCGGGTGCACGGTCGGAACCGCCACCCGCGGGTGCTGCTAGGCCACGGAGGCCGGGCGACGCGCACCCGCCCAGAGGGCGAAGGCGCCGATGCCGGTCACGACGGCACCGCCGAGCACGAAGCCCTGCATGTCGACACCGGTGACGGGGAGGGTCTCCTCCTTGTCACCCTTGCCGCTGCCACCGGTGGTGGAGCTCGTGGCGGTGCCGGCGGTCACCGGAGCGGCGGTGCCGGGAGCCTGGATCTCGTCACCGGGGGTGCCGGGCTCCAGGGGCGGAACACCGATGTCGCCGCCGTCACCGGGGTCCGGGGCGGGGGTGCCGCCACCATCGCCCGGGTCGGGGGTGCCGCCACCGTCACCCGGGTCGGGAGTACCGCCGCCGTCACCGGGGTCAGGGGTGCCACCGCCGTCACCCGGGTCGGGGGTGCCGCCACCGCCGTCACCGGGGTCAGGGGTGCCGCCACCGTCACCCGGGTCGGGGTCGGGGGTGCCGGGGTCGCCGCCGTCACCCGGGTCCGGGGTGCCGGGGTCGGGGGTGCCGGGGTCGGGGGTGCCGCCGCCGTCACCGGGGTCCGGCTCGGGGTCCGGGGTACCGGGGTTGCCGCCCTCGTCACCGCCGCCGGGGTCGGGGTCGGGGTCGGGCTGGGGGTCGTTTCCGCTGTCGCCGTCCGTGGGGGCGTCCGTGAGGCTGGAGCCGGCGGCGCCTGCCGTCTCCTCGGAGACGCTTGTGGGCTCGTCGACCTCACCCACGGTGTCGGCGAATGCCGGACCGACGGAGAACCCGGCCATGAACAGGCCGGCCGCGGTCACGGTGAGTACCCGTGTCTTGGGGGACATCCCACTCCTTTCTTCTCTTGTGCAGGGGTTGTTAGTGGGAGGAAATGGCATAGAGGTGGTCGTCATGGACCACGACGGCGTTGTCGCCGAGCAGGCCGACGGGCTGGGCCGCACCGGAACGGGCCGGCCGGGGCTCTCCGTCGGGGCCGACCGCGGTCAGGGCTCCGCCGAGCCGGCCGAAGACCAGGGTCCCGACGGCGATCTCGGGTTCGAACCCGGGGACCACCGCGGCGGTGCCGCTCTCCGGGTCCAGCACGAGGGGCCCGTAGGAGACGACCTCCGTACCGACGGGGCCGGAGCGGTGGCGCGCCTCCTCCAGGTCGGCGGGGTCGACCTCGGCGCTGCCCGCGACGCTTCCGTCCCGGCTGTCGTGGAAGGCCAGCACGGTGCCTTCACCGCGCAGCGGCTTCCAGCGGATGATGACGTATTCGCGCAGGGCGGTGACCACGGACTCCATCTCGCCCGCGCCCTCGGGGCGCTGCGCGGTGACCGCGCTGCTGCGTCCTTCGGGGTCCGTCCACGTCCAGGGGCCGTTGACCACGGCGTTGAGCACCTCGGTGCCCTCGGCCAGCATGGGGGCGGACCCCTCGGGCACCTCGACCGCCACGAGTTCGCCGTCGACCGGGACGAAGGCCTCGTTGCCCCGGCGGACCAGCACCGACGTGCCCACGTACTGGGAGAAGCCGTCCTCGGGCAGGTCCACGCTGCTGTGCGAGCCGCCTCCGAGAGGCCAGAACCAGAGGGTTCCGGCGGTCTCCATGACCACGGCGGGCTCCCCGTCGTACTCGACGAACCGGGGGGCGTCCAGGAACTCCCCCGGGAGCGCGGGCAGGTCCGCCGACCACAGCCGGGTGCCGTCGGCGGAGAACAGGTTCAGCCGGCCCTCGGCGTCCATGAAGGCCATGTGCCCGCCGTCGCGTCCGACACCCGGGCTGCTGCCCGGTGCCAGTGCCTCACTGAAGGCGACGGTGTCGGTGAAACCGGGCGGGGCCGGGTGTCCGAGGGCCTCGGTCCCCGCCGGCTGCTCCCCGGCGGCGGGAGCGGAGTCGGGCAGGAAGCGCCAGACGACCGCTCCCGTGCCCGCGATCAGCACCAGAGCGAGCACGACGGCACCGACGATGACCAGGCCGCGGCGGCCGCTGCCCCGCCCCGTGCCGGAAGGCCCGGCAGCGACGGGTCCGCCGGGCGGCGCCGAGACCGCCTCCGGCAGCCGGTCGGCGGCCTGCACCACACCGTCGGGTGTGGCGATCAGGTTCCAGTAGCCGTTGCTGTCGCGGGCGTCGATGAGCACCGGCTGGCCGATCCGGGCGGCGTAGGCGGTGGCGACGTCCAGGGCGGCGCGGCGGGTCTCCTTGGGGGTCTGCCCGGCGACGACCTGGCGCTGCCCCTCGATGGTGATGTCCGCGCTGCGTTCGTCCGTGGCGATGACGATGACGGCTGTGGGCCGGGGGTGCCCCGGTCGGGACGCCCGGCTCATGGTGCCTCCGAAGGCATGGGAAACGTGAACCTGTTCGTGTGCGGGTGGCAGTGGACCTCGGTCGGCGGTGGCGTGCGGTCGCGGCCCGGGGGGCGGTACGGCAGCGGTTCCGGCACACATGTGGTCGATGTCGATGCTGAACGCGATGATACTGACCGTCGGCGACCGTTCCCGTCCCTTCTTCGAGAAGGTGTATCGGACACGGGACGTATCGTTTCCGGACACATCGCCAAGCCCCCTCCCCTGACCTGGAACGTTGCCGCGGAAGGGTTTCGGACCCCGGCATCGGACACGGTCTGCACACTTGTTCGGACACCTGGGAGGGCCGATCGGTTCACACCGAAATTGGCCGGAACCGGTCAGCGGTCTGCTGCGTCCCGCTCCGGCGGCGAGACGTGTACGGGCTCCGGGGCCCGGACGAGCCGGAGCCGGGCCTCAGGACTCCGCCACCACCCCAGAACGGACCTGGGGCCGCCTTCTCCCTGGTCCGCCAGGAGCCGGACGGGCTTTCCCGGCTCGGCGACGATGCGCACCGGGTCGCCGGAGAGACTTCCGAGCCGGAGCCGGACGGTGTGCGGCCCCGGGGGGAGGCCGACCACCAGTTCCTCGCCCGGGCCGACCCAGCCCACGTGGTCACCGTCGACGGTGACGCGGTGGTCGGCGAAGTGGTCGCGCAGGGTTCCGGCCTCCCGGTGGACCAGGAGCGGCACCCATCCCCGGGGCACCTGCCGAGCGTCGCGGAGACCGATGATCTTCGGTCCGGTGAGCCTGCCCTCTGCGGCCAGCGCCCGGATGTCCAGCCTCTCCCGGCGGCGTTGGAGGTGGGAGGCCACGGCGAGGGCGACCGCGACGGCGAGCAGGGGAGAGAGCGTCCAGCGGCTGAGCCCGACGTTCAACAGGGCGACAGGAACGTTGGTCCAGAAGAGGACCGCATTGGTTCGCGAGCTCGTGGTGAGGGAGCGCGAGAGGCTCCGGCGCCGCCACTCTCCGAGGGGCGGTTCCGCGTACCCGGCCCTGGAGAAGGCAACCGCCGCCATGCCCAGGAACGCGGCGAGGACGATCCCGACCGACAGCGGCACCGTGCTGTCCGCCCTCAGGTAGAGGGCGGGGAGGATGCAGCACGCGAACGTGCCCGGAAGCGCGTACGACATGAGGTCGGGGGGAGTTCTCACGGATTCCTCTCGCCCACCGCCGGAGGGGTTCGGTGGTGGCTCGGTCCCAGTGTTCCACACGGGCCGCGGCGACGGCCGGAGGCGGTCAGCGGCCGCCGCTCTCCACGATGGTCTCGATGACGGCCTTCTCCCGCCTCCTCACGAGCCGGACCGCGCGCTCGTAGCCGCGGCTGGCGATCTCGGCGCGGGCGGCGGCCGTGCGAACCGTGGGCCACATCGCGTCGATCTCGGCGTTGAAGCAGGAGCCGACCAGCACCGCGATGGCCATCACGTACAGCCACGCCAGAACGGCGATCGGCGCGGCCAGGGAGCCGTAGATGCTCGTCTGACCGAAGGATGCGCCCAGGTAGGCGCGCAGGCCCACCGAGCCGCAGAGGAGAAGGAGGGTGGCCAGCAGCGCGCCGGGCAGGTGGCGCCACAGCGGCGTGCGCACCGGGACGCTGAGGAGGTAGAGGAGGGTGACCGAGGTGGCGGCCAGCAGGGCGACCGTCGGCCAGTACAGCAGGTCGAGCCGCAGCGAGAAGGCCCCGGGCAGCAGTCGGCGCAGCAGGTCGGGTCCGGCCACCAGGACGGGCAGCACGACCAGGGCGAACGCGAGGCCGCCCAGGTAGGCGGCGAAGGCGAGGGAGCGCTGGGCGAGCCAGCCGCGCAGCTCGCTGAGCCCGTAGGCGATGGTCACGGAGCGGATGAAGACGTTCATCGCGCGCGAGCCCGACCACAGGGAGACCAGGAAGGTGAGCGACAGGATCCCGCCCTGGGCCCCGCCGAAGAACTCGTCGACCATGGGTGCCACCAGGGAGTCGACGGCCTCCTGCGTCAGCACGTGGGCGGCCAGGTCGAGGATCCACAGCCTGACACCCTCGACCAGCCCCTCCCCCAGCACGGCCGCCAGCGGCGCCAGTGCGCCGAGCAGACCGAGCATGAGGGCGGGCAGGGAGATGATGGTGAAGAAGGCCGACTCGGCGGCCAGGCCCAGTACGCGGTGGCGGGCGAAGGAGCGGAGCGTGCGCAGGACGAGGAGCGTGCTGCCGCGCACGAGGGGATGCGCCCTGAGCCAGGCGTCGGTGATGCGCCACAGCCCTTCCCAGAAACCCGCCACGAGAAGAACGTTAGCGTCCGCGCCGACCTGCGGCATCACCGGGGCGTGACGTGGCTCACCTCCGGCCCTTGCGGAAGGCACCTGGACAAGGGAGCGGCGCCCATGACATTCTCATGGCATGTTCGCTGTCCTGGACCCCATGCTCTACGTGCGTCGGCACGTGGACCTCCTCAGGGTCGGCAGCGCCATCTGTTGCAGCGTCGGTTAATCTCGCCGCCTTTTGACGCACCCCAGGGGTGCGCGCGGCACCGGCGCCCTCCCCTTTCTTCCCACACACGCGGTATCACCCGCGGCCTCGCACGACGACGTGCGGTGCCGAGGGCCGACGGTGCGGGCGCCGGGACCGTGAGCGCCCCGCGACCCCATCGGAGACACCCGCGATGCCTCCCTCTTCCGTCAAGCCCCGCCGTCGGCGCGGTGAGGGCCAGTGGGCCCTCGGCTACCGTGAACCGCTGAACAAGAACGAGGAGAACAAGAAGAACGACGACGGGCTCAACGTCCGCGAACGGATCATCAACATCTACGCCAAGGGCGGGTTCGACTCGATCGACCCCTCCGACCTGCGTGGGCGTTTCCGCTGGTACGGCCTCTACACCCAGCGCGCTCCGGGGATCGACGGCGGCAAGACCGCGATCCTGGAGCCGGAGGAGCTCGACGACCGCTACTTCATGATGCGCGTGCGCATCGACGGCGCACAGCTGTCGGTCGCCCAGGTGCGCGCCATCGGCGAGATCTCCCGCGACCACGCCCGCAACACCGCCGACATCACCGACCGGCAGAACATCCAGTACCACTGGGTCGAGATCGAGGACGTGCCGGCGATCTGGGAGAAGCTGGAGTCGGTGGGCCTGTCCACCACCGAGGCCTGCGGTGACACCCCGCGCGGCATGCTGGGCTGTCCGCTGGCCGGCGTGGCCGAGGACGAGGTCATCGACCCCACGCCCCAGCTGCGGCAGATCTACGAGGACCACATCGGCAGCCCGGAGTTCTCCAACCTCCCCCGCAAGTTCAAGACGTCCGTGTCGGGCTGCTCGGTCCACTGCGTCAACCACGAGATCAACGACGTGGCCTTCGTGGGTGTGCGCAACGAGCGGGGCGAGGTCGGCTACGACCTGCAGGTGGGCGGCGCCCTGTCCACCAACCCGATGTTCTCCGTGCGGCTCGGCGCGTTCGTGAGCCCGGAGCGGGTGAGCGAGGTGTGGGCGGGCGTCTGCTCGATCTTCCGCGACTACGGCTACCGGCGCCTGCGCTCGCGCGCCCGCCTCAAGTTCCTCGTCAAGGACTGGGGCGCGGAGAAGTTCCGCGACGTCCTGGAGAAGGAGTACCTGGGCTACGCCCTGCCCGACGGCCCCGCTCCGGTGCTCGACTCGGGCCTGCGCCGCGACCACGTGGGCGTGCACCGCCAGCGCGACGGCAAGTACTACGTGGGGTTCGCCCCGCGGGTGGGCCGCGTGTCGGGCACGACGCTGCTGCGCGTCGCCGAGATCGCCGAGGAGCACGGCTCCGACCGCATCTGCACCACGCCCGACCAGAAGCTCGTCATCCTCGACGTCGAGGAGGAGCGGATCGCCTCCATCACCGCCGCGCTGGAGGCCGAGGACCTCCAGGTCAACCCGAGCACGTTCCGCCGCCAGACGATGGCGTGCACCGGCATCGAGTACTGCAAGCTCGCGATCGTGGAGACCAAGCAGCGCGCCTCCACCCTCATCGACGAGCTGGAGAAGCGGCTCCCGGACTTCACCGAGCCGCTGACCATCAACGTCAACGGCTGCCCGAACTCGTGCGCGCGCGTGCAGGTCGCCGACATCGGCTTCAAGGGCCAGCTGGTGGTCGACGAGCGCGGCGAGCAGGTGGAGGGCTACCAGATCCACCTGGGTGGCGGCATGGGGCTGGACGCGGCCTTCGGCAAGAAGGTGCGCGGCCTGAAGACCACCGCCGAGGAGATGCCCGACTACATCGAGCGGGTGCTGCGCCGGTTCCAGGAGCAGAAGCAGGACGGCGAGTCGTTCGCGTCCTGGGCGGCCCGCGCCTCCGACGACGACCTGAAGTGACCCCGCGGGGCGGCCCCGGCCGGGGCCGCCCCGCGACTTCCCCGGTTCCCACGAAGTCCCCAGCGAGGAGATGCGCCGTGTCCGAGAGGGCCGCACCCTACTACTGCCCCTACTGCGGTGAGGAGGACCTGGTGCCCGAGGAGGGCGCCGCGGTGAAGGGCGAGGGCTACCCGTGGGCCTGCCTGTCCTGCGCCCGGGTGTTCCGGGTCAAGTACGCGGGCCTGCGCTCGGCCTCCTTCGGCGGCACACCCCCCAGACAGACGGAAGGGTAGAGATGAACACCGCCATCACCCCCGTGGGCGGCCCCGAGCTCGCCGAGCGCGCCGCTCGCGAGCTGGAGGAGGCCACCGCCCAGGAGATCATCGCCTGGGCCGCCGAGACCTTCGGCGACGGACTGTGCATGACCTCGTCCATGGCCGACTCCCTCATGGTCGACCTCGCCTCCAAGGTGGTCCCGGGGATCGACGTGATCTTCCTGGACACCGGGTACCACTTCCCCGAGACCATCGGCACCCGCGACGCGGTGGAGTCGGTCTACGACATCAACCTCGTCAACGTGGAGCCGTCCCGCACGGTGGCCGAGCAGGACGCGGCGCTGGGGCCGCGGCTGCACGGGCGGAATCCGGAGCTGTGCTGCCACCTGCGCAAGGTCGAACCGCTGCAGAAGGCGCTCGCACCGTACTCGGCGTGGCTGACGGGCCTGCGCCGCGAGGACTCGGCTGCCCGCCGCGACACCCCGGTCGTGCAGTGGGACCGGCGCAAGCGGATGACGAAGGTCAACCCGATCGCACGTTGGACGCAGGAGCAGGTCGACTCCCACATCGCCGAGCACGGTGTGCTGGTGAACCCGCTGCAGTACGACGGCTACCCGTCGATCGGCTGCGAGCCGTGCACCCGCAGGGTGGCGCCGGGCGAGGACCCGCGCAGCGGCCGCTGGTCGGGGACGGGGAGGACCGAGTGCGGCATCCACGTCTAGACCGCGCCCAGGAAGGCATCCCCATGCACGAGACCACTCCCCCGGTGCCGCTGCTGGCGGTCGCCCACGGCAGCCGCGATCCGAGGGCGGCACAGGCGGTCGAGGCGGTGTTCGAACAGGTCCGGCGGCTGCGCCCGGGGCTGGACGTGCGCGTCTCCTACCTGGACCACACGGCGCCCTCGGCCTCCGACGCGCTGGACGGCCTGGCGTCGGAGGGCGCCGGTGAGGCGGTGGTGCTGCCCGCGCTGCTGACGGCGGCCTTCCACAGCAGGACCGACATCCCCGAGGTGCTGGCGCGCTCGCGGGAGGAGAGTCCGTGGCTGCGGCTGCACTACGCGGACACCCTGGGGCCGCACCCGCTGCTGTTGGGAGCGGTGGAGCGGCGCCTGGCCGAGGCCGGGGCCCGCCCGGGCCCGGACACGGCGCTGGTGCTGGCCTCGGCCGGCTCCAGCGACCCGAGGGCCAACGCGATCGTCGCGGCAGCGGCGGCCGAGCTGGGCCGCCGGGGGCCGTGGCGCGAGGCCGCGGCGGCCTACGCCTCGGCCGCCGGGCCCCGCCCCGGCGAGGCGGTGGCCGCACTGAGGGAGCGAGGGGCACGGCGGGTCGCGGTGGCCACCTACCTGCTGGCCCCGGGCCTCTTCGCCGACCGCGTGCGCGCGCAGTCCCTGGACGCGGGCGCGGACACGGTGTCGGAGGCCCTGCAGGACGCCCCGGAACTGGCGCAGGTGGCGGTGGAACGCTACGACGCGGCACTGGCGCGGCGCCACGCGCCGGTGTAGGACCGGGACGGGCGGCGGGCGGTCCCTTGCGGAGGACCGCCCGCCGCCGCTTCTCGGACGTTCACCAGTTCCTGCCCGCGACGAGTTTTTCGGGGTCCGCACCGGTGAAGCCGTACGCGGTGGCCACGAACCAGAACTCCTCGACGATCTTCTCCCGCGCCACGGTCTCGATCCCGCTGCCCTCCGCGGCGAACTCCTCCTCCAGGGCGTTGAACTCCTCGGTCGAGCCCCTGGTGAGCGTATAGAGCGCGGTGATGTCCCCGGGGCGCTCGGCCTCGATCCGTTCGCACAGCCGCACCAGGATCGCCCTGCCCTTGTCGAGGACGCGGTCGGGGAAGCAGGGGTCGCTGTAGAGCTGCTGCAGGAAGACGCGGTCGGCGGCCTGGGGGCTCGTGATCGGCACGGCGGCCCTTTCTCGGGGGAGTCGGACGCACCGATCCTGCACCGCGCCGCCGACAAACGGGAAGGTGCGCCGCTGCTTCTCCGTTCGGCCGAACACCGCCCGCACGGTGACCGGTCCCGGACCTCTTCGCCGACCGCGTGCGCACATCGTCCGGACACGGGCGCGGACACGGTGCCGGAGGGCCCGCAGGACACCCCGGAACTCATGTGTGCGGCGCAGGAGCGGAACATGCGCAGGGCGGTCCTGTGCGGAGACCCCCGCTCATGTACCCCCACATGTTTGATCGAACGAGGTAGTGGCAATAAAGTTGAGTGCAACCGCATCAGGTATCGGCAAGAAGTCGACACAGGAGGTGACGAACGATGCTGATGCGCACCGACCCGTTCCGTGAGTTCGACCGGATCACCCAGCAGATTCTGGAGAGCAACCGCCCGGCAGCCGTGCCGATGGATGCCTATCGCGAGGGCGACGACTTCGTGCTCCACCTCGACCTTCCGGGGGTCGCCCCCGAGGGCATCGACGTCGAGGTCGAGCAGAACGTGCTCACGGTGAAGGCCGATCGCCCCGCGCTGCGGCGAGAGGGTCGGGACGTCGTCGCCTGCGAGCGACCGAGCGGCACGTTCACCCGGCGGATCCTTCTCGGTGACTCCCTGGACACCGAGAACATCGCCGCCGACCACGCCGACGGGGTGCTGACCCTGCGCATCCCGGTGGCCGAGCGGTCCAAGGCCCGCAAGATCGTGGTCGGCCGCCCCGGCGACCGTCGGCAGACCGCGATCAACGCCTGATCCGGACACCGCACCATCGGCGGGGCCGCACCCGGATGCGGCCCCGCCGCCGTCCGCCCTCCTCCGGGCGGGAACAGGTTTCCCGGTCCTGGAAAGCGTGTGCCCCCTCCCGCCGGGCCCCTGCCGCGGGCCCGGCGAGCGCCGCGGTACCCTCCGGCCTCCCTGTATGCGTGCGACGCGGATAGGATTCCCGCACCCCGACCGACACCGAAGCCGAAGGACGGTCCCCCATGCCTCCCACTCACGAGGTGTTCAACCAGGCTCCCCCGCTGGGCGACCACAGCGCCGCGGACGAACCCGCGCTCCTGGAGGGGCTGCGGCGGGAAGGCGCCCCGTGGGCCGAGGCGGAGGTACGGGAGGTGGGCGACGCGGCCGGGTCGGAGCGGGTGCGCTCCTGGGGCGAGGCCGCCAACACCTACACCCCCGTGCTGCGTACCCACGACCGCTACGGCCACCGCGTGGACGAGGTCGACTACCAGCCCGCCTACCACGTCCTCATGGAGCAGGCCGTCGCCCACGGCATGCACGCCGCGCCCTGGGCGGAGGACCGGGCCGGGGCGCACGTGGCGCGGGCCGCGAAGTTCTACCTGTGGTCTCAGGCCGAGGCGGGCCACGGGTGTCCGATCTCCATGACCTACGCGGCGGTGCCCGCGCTGCGGCACTCCCCCGGGCTGGCCGGGCGCTACGAACCGCTGCTGGCCTCGCGCACCTACGACTTCGGGCTGCGTCCGCCGCACACCAAGCGCGGCCTCGTCGCCGGCATGTCGATGACCGAGAAGCAGGGCGGATCGGACGTGCGCGCGAACACCACGCGGGCGGTGCCCACCGCGGAGGGGCACCACGTGCTGACGGGGCACAAGTGGTTCACGTCGGCGCCGATGAGCGACTTCTTCCTGACACTGGCCCAGGCGCCGGAGGGTCTCAGCTGCTTCCTGGTGCCGCGGGTGCTGGAGGACGGCAGCCGCAACGCCCTGTACATCCAGCGGCTCAAGGACAAGCTCGGCAACCGCTCCAACGCCTCGGCCGAGCTGGAGTACGACGGTGCCGTCGCCCATCTCGTGGGAGAACCCGGGCGAGGAGTTCCCACGATCATCGAGATGGTCAACAGCACCCGTCTGGACTGCGTCATCGGTTCGGCCGCGGGCATGCGCGCCGCCGTGGTGCAGGCGCTGCACCACGCCGAGCACCGGCAGGCGTTCGGCGGGGTGCTGGTGGAGCAGCCGCTGATGCGCAACGTGCTCGCCGACCTGGCCCTGGAGTCGGAGGCGGCCACGGCCCTGATGACGCGCCTGGCGGGGGCGGTGGACCGCTCGGTGCGCGGGGACGCCTCCGAGACGGCGTTCCGGCGCCTGGGTGTGGCGGTGAGCAAGTTCTGGGTGACCAAGCGCCAGCCCGCGCACGCGGCCGAGGCGCTGGAGTGCCTGGGCGGCAACGGCTACGTGGAGGAGTCGGGGATGCCGCGGCTGTTCCGGGACTCCCCGCTCAACTCGATCTGGGAGGGATCGGGCAACGTGGCGGCGCTGGACGTGCTGCGCGCGATGGGCCGCAGCCCCGAGGCGGTGGAGGCGTTCCTGGCGGAGCTGGGTGCCGCCCGGGGCGTGGACGACCACTTCGACTCGGCGTTCAAGCGGCTGGAGCGGGTGCTGGGCGACACGGAGGAGGCCCAGTACCGGGCCCGGTCGGTGGTGGAGCTGATGGCGCTGCTGCTCCAGGCCTCGGTGCTGCTGCGCTTCTCCCCCACCCCGGTGGCCGAGGCGTTCACGGTGTCCCGGCTGGGCGGGGAGTGGGGCCACGTGTTCGGCACCCTGCCGCGCGGGGTGGACACCGAGCTGATCCTGGAGCGGGCCCGGCCCCAGAGGTGAACGCCCGCCCCGCCCGTTCCGGAAAGGGCGGGCGGGGACCATCGTCATTTCCTCTTCTTCCCCGAGAAATATTATTCGCGGACGAATCATCCCATTACGGGACAGGCTGAATTATCATCGGCGCAGGTCGGCATACTTTCCGCTGCAGAGCGGAAGAAAGAAGTCGTCACGAACACAACCGACCGCTTTCGGGCCGCGGAAGTCCCGGCATGCAGGACCTTCCGGACACGTGTCCACGAAAGCCCTGAAAACAAGAGACTTGACGACGCCTATGGTGGAAGTCTGGCCTGGTAGCTCCTATCCGCTCGGTGCGACCTACGACGGTTCCGGCACCAATTTCTCCCTCTTCTCCGAGGTGGCCGAACGGGTGGACCTGTGCCTGTTCGACGACGACGGCGAGGAGACCCGAATACCCCTGACCGAGTACGACGGCTTCGTCTGGCACGGTTACCTCCCCGGGGTCGGCCCCGGGCAGCAGTACGGTTACCGGGTCCACGGTCCCTACGCGCCCGAGCGCGGGCTGCGCTGCAACCCCAACAAACTGCTCACCGATCCCTACGCCAAGGCGCTGAACGGCAACCTCACCTGGCACGAGTCGCTGTTCAGCTACCACTTCTCCGCTCCCGACCGCAAGAACACCGCCGACAGCGCCCCCTACGTCCCCAAGTGCGTGGTGGTCAGCCCCTTCTTCGACTGGGGCAACGAGTCCCGGCCCCGCACGCCCTACCACCGGACCGTGATCTACGAGACGCACGTGCGCGGCATGACCATGCGCCACCCGGGCATCCCCGAGCACCAGCGGGGAACCTACTCGGGGCTGGCCCACCCGGCCGTGATCGAGTACCTCGTCTCGCTGGGGGTGACGGCGGTCGAGCTCATGCCGGTGCACCACTTCGTGCCCGAGCACGCGATGGTCGCCCGGGGCCTGA
Organism: Nocardiopsis algeriensis; assembly: GCF_014203695.1. Taxonomy (GTDB): domain Bacteria; phylum Actinomycetota; class Actinomycetes; order Streptosporangiales; family Streptosporangiaceae; genus Nocardiopsis; species Nocardiopsis algeriensis. The sequence continues at coordinate 259,331 of NZ_JACHJO010000004.1, forward strand.
CCAACTACTGGGGGTACAACACCCTCGCCTACCTGGCCCCGCACAGCGGCTACGCGGCGCTGGGCTCGCGCGGGCAGCAGGTCCAGGAGTTCAAGGCGATGGTGAAGTCGCTGCACGAGGCCGGCATCGAGGTCCTGCTCGACGTGGTCTACAACCACACCGCCGAGGGCGACCACATGGGGCCCACGCTGTCGCTGCGCGGCATCGACAACCTCAGCTACTACCGGGTCAGCGACGAGGACCAGCGCTACTACCTGGACTACACCGGGTGCGGCAACAGCCTCAACGTGCGCCACCCGCACTCGCTCCAGCTGATCATGGACTCGCTGCGCTACTGGGTCCTGGAGATGCACGTGGACGGGTTCCGCTTCGACCTGGCCTCGGCGCTGGCGCGGGAGTTCCACGACGTGGACCGGCTGAGCACGTTCTTCGACATCGTCCAGCAGGACCCGGTGATCTCCCAGGTCAAGCTGATCGCCGAGCCCTGGGACGTGGGCCCGGGCGGTTACCAGGTGGGCAACTTCCCGCCCCTGTGGACCGAGTGGAACGGCAAGTACCGCGACACCGTGCGCGACTTCTGGCGCGGTCAGCCCGTGCTGGGTGAACTGGCCTCGCGCCTGTCGGGCTCCAGCGACCTGTACCAGGACGACGGGCGCCGCCCGGTGGCCTCCATCAACTTCATCACGTGCCACGACGGCTTCACCCTCGCCGACCTGGTCTCCTACAACCACAAGCACAACGAGGCCAACGGGGAGGACAACCGGGACGGGACCGACGACAACAGGTCCTGGAACCACGGCGCGGAGGGCGCCACCGAGGACCCCGAGATCATCACCCTGCGCCGCCGCCAGGTGCGCAACTTCCTCACCACGCTGTACCTGTCCCAGGGCGTGGTGATGCTCTCCCACGGCGACGAGGTGGGCCGCACCCAGGGCGGCAACAACAACGCCTACTGCCAGGACAACGAGATCTCCTGGATCGACTGGAAGGCCGCCGGGCTGGAGGAGGGCGAGGAACCCGACAACGACCTGCTGGACTACGTGCGCATGCTGGCCCGCCTGCGCCGCGAGCACCCCGTCTTCCGGCGGCGCCGCTTCTTCCGCGGCAGTCCGGTGGAGAGCGGGGCCCGCAACGGCGGCAAGGGCGGGAGCCGCAAGCGGGCGCAGCTGCCCGACATCGCGTGGCTGCGACCCGACGGCAGGCCCATGACCGGCGAGGACTGGAACCGGTCGGGACGGGCGCTGGGGGTGTTCCTCAACGGGGACGCGATCACCGAGCCCGACCCGCGCGGGCGGCGGATCCGCGACAGCTCGTTCCTGCTCCTGCTCAACAGCGGGGCGGACACGGTCGAGTTCACCGTGCCCGGCACCGAGTACGGGATGGCGTGGGAGACCGTCCTGGACACGGCCGAGCCGGACGTGGGCGGGCGCCCGTTCGCTGAGGCCAGCGGCCCCGTCGAGGTCATCGACCGGGCGCTGCTCCTGCTGCGCCGGGTCTCCCACAAGGCCGGCGGCACCTCCTGACACGGCCCGGGCCGGGGCGGCAGGCCGTGCCCGCCGCCCCGGCCGCGGATCGGGGGAGCAGGCCCTACGCTGGGTGTCCATGTCCACTGCACACAAGAGCGACGTCTTCCGCAAGCTCCTGCCGGTCCCGGGGGAAGAGGTGGACCTGGCGGCCGCCTACGCCTATCCCGAGGACCTCGACCGCCCCTGGGTGCGGGCCAACATGGTGACGAGTGCGGACGGCGGGGCGATCGGCCCCTCCGGGCGGACCCGCGAGCTGTCCTCCGACCCCGACCGGTACCTGATGGGTCTGCTGCGGGGCCTGTGCGACGTCGTGCTCGTGGGAGCGGCGACCGCGCGGGTGGAGGGCTACGGCCCCGCGCGGGGGCGCGCGTCCTGGGAGGGGCTGCGGCGGGGCCGGACGCCCACGCCTCCGGTCGCGGTGGTCTCGCGCACCCTGGAGCTGCCCGAGAAGCTGCTGTCCGACGCACCCGAGGACGCCAGGACCATCGTGTTCACCACCGCGCACGCCCCGCGCGAGCGGCTGGAGCACGTGCGGCGGCTGGCCGACGTGGTGGTGGTCGAGGGGGAGTCCGTCTCCCCGGTGCACGTGCTGGACGCGCTGGCCGAGCGCGGCCTGCACCGGGTGCTCACCGAGGGCGGTCCGCACCTGCTCGGCGAGTTCGTCGCCGCGGGCCTCCTGGACGAGCTGTGCCTCGCGACGAGCCCGCACCTGCTCGGTTCGGGCGCGCCGCGCATCGTCGCGGGAGGGCCGGGCGCCCCCGGCGCGCCGGAGCACTCCTCGGTGCGCAGCACACCCGTGCGGCTGGCGCATCTGCTGGAGAGCGGCGGCTTCCTCTTCGCCTTGTACACACGCTCTCAGGACCTTTGACCGTAACCGGTCGGTTTCGGCCACACCCCAATCAGCATGAACCCCGGCGGGACCGGACATACCCGTGGTGTGTCCTTCCTCCACCGGGCACACCGCTGACGGGGCTTATCGGCTTGGCCCCCCGCCGAGAGGAACAACGTGGTGCCGACGTCCGAGAACGGGTCCACCCCGGTCTACCGGGAGATAGCCGACGAACTACGCGAACAGATCCGCTCCGGGCGGCTCACCGACGGCGACCGCCTGCCCGGCGAGAACACTCTCATGGAACGGCACGGAATCGCCCGGGCGACGGCCCGCCAGGCCCTCTCCGAGCTCATCAACGAGGGTCTGGCCTCGCCCGTGCGCGGCTCGGGCGTGTACGTGCGCCTGTTCCGTCCGGTGCGAAGACACGGTTCCCGGCGCCTGTCCAGGGACATCTGGGGTCGCGGAGGGTCGATCTGGCAGACGCAGGAGCGCGACTACGAGGTGGACCGCCTGCTCGTGGACGAGGCCGTCCCCGAGGCCCACGTGGCGCGGGCGCTGGGCCTGGCGGAGGAGGAGGCCGTCCTCCGGCGCTCGCGGCGCTACCTCGTGGACGGGCGGCCGGTGCAGAACGCGGTCTCGTACCTGGCCCCGGCGGTCGCGGCGGCGGCTCCCCGGGTGCGTGAGCACGACACCGGACCGGGAGGGGTCTACGCGCGACTGGCCGAGGTCGGCCTCGCACCTGTGCGCTTCACCGAGGAGATCCGGGTGCGCATGCCCACGCCCGGTGAGCGCGAGGACCTGTCGCTTCCGCCGGGCACCCCCGTGGTGGACGTGGCGCGTACCGCGCTGGCCGACGGGAACAGGCCGGTGGAGTTCGGCGAGATCACGATGGACGGCTCCGCCTACGTCCTGCAGTACGACTTCGAGGCCTAGGGAAAACACGGCCTCGGTGTACTGACTCCAGATGTCGGGAACGGCCCGGCAGTGGTGTCACAGCAGGAGAGGGCCTCCGACACAGGTGTGGACTGCCTGGATCACCACCTGAAGAAGGTCAGGAGGCCTGCGGCTTCCCACCCCGCTCACGCCGGCGCCCGGCCCGTCCCCGGCCTTGCACGGAACGCACGGGGGTTCCGCCTGCTGCGGGCGGCACCCGCCGAACACACCGAGACGCGGAGAGGGGGCGCCCCGCGCCCCCTCCCCGTCGCTCCTTGCCCTCATTCGCCTCCCGGCTCCCTCGAGCGCCTTGCCCTCGCCGAGGAGAACACCGTGTGCGCCACGGGCACGAGCACCGCCGCCACACCGACGCCGCCGACGAGCATGAGCAGCGGGGCATCCGGCGCGGTGCGCATCCAGCTGGACACCCCCAGGCCCAGCAGGACCGAGACCACCGCCGCGCCGACCGCGAGCAGCGCCAGCGAGTTGAAGAGCTTGCGGTCGTCCCAGTGCTCGGGCGCCGGACGGTCGAGCCGCACCGGGACGGAGCGCAGACCCGCGTCGGCGAGGGTGCGGGCCCTGATGCCCGCATCGGCCGCCGCCGTCTGGATCCGCCACATCCCGTAGCGCACTCTCCCCACCCTCAGCGGTTCCTTGCCCACCGGGAACGGCTGCTGCATCGTAGCCGTCATGTCACCTACCCCTCGGTTTCCTCCACCGCCGGCCTGCCTGCTGCCCTACCCTGGAGCACTTCCGGCGAACGCCGCCGAAGGTGAAGTTCAGGGCATCGCGCGGCCAAGGACGACTTACCGCTCCCCGTACCGGGATGTCCTGGCAGGACCTGTACCTGTCGGCAGGTAGCGTCGAAGGTATGTCTGATTCAGAGGAGCGAGCCCCCCGCGACGGGGCAGTCAGCATTCCCCGGACCGATCAGGAGTGGCGGGAGCGGCTCAGCGAGCAGGAGTACGCGGTACTGCGCCGGTCCGCCACGGAACGGCCCTGGAGCGGCGAGTACGTCGAGACCAAGGCCGAGGGCGTCTACCGGTGCCGCGGGTGCGGAGCCGAACTGTTCCGCTCCTCGGAGAAGTTCGACTCCCACTGCGGGTGGCCGAGTTTCTACGACCCGGCCGAATCCGCGGCGGTCACCCTCCACGAGGACACCTCTCTCGGCATGGTCCGCACCGAGGTGCGGTGCGCCACCTGCGACTCGCACCTGGGGCACGTCTTCCGCGGTGAGGGCTATCCCACGCCGACCGACGCCAGATACTGCATCAATTCGGTGGCCCTGAGTCTGGAGCCGACGGAGTAGGTTGGCATACCATCCTCGTACCGGGCCTGTGCCTGAGGGCCGCCCGCGGGCGGCGCACCGTCGCCGGCCCGCGACCCATCCGCCGCGGGATCGGGGATAATCACACCCAGCACGCCGCCGGTCGGCCCCTACCGACCGGCGGAGCGCCGTATCAACCCGTGACGAAAGCGCCCGATGACCGACTCACCTTCCCCACCCGCCTCCCCCCGTCCTGCGGCTCGGCCGCGGTTCGGCATGGCCCAGGGCTCGGCGCCCTGGCTGCTCCCAGCCCTCGGCGCCGCCGGCGCCGCGGTCCTGGCCGCCCGGGGCTCGCGCACGCGCACGGCCCTGGCCGCCCCTGTCGTGGGTCTGGCCGCGGGAATGGCCTGGTTCTTCCGCGACCCCGAACGGGGTCCGGCGACCGGCCGGGTGCTGTCGGCAGCCGACGGTGTCGTGCAGAGCATCGACCGCCGATCCGACGGGCGCACCCGGGTGGCGGTGTTCATGAACCCTCTCAACGTGCACGTCAACCGCGCCCCCCTCGCGGGAGTGGTCACCGGCGTCGAACACCGCCCCGGGGGCTTCCGCCCCGCATTCGACAAGGACAGCGAGCGTAATGAACGCGTCATCTGGACCCTTGAAACCGAGATCGGTGAGGTCACGGTCGTTCAAATCGCCGGCGCGATGGTCCGGCGCATCATCCCGTATCTCGCTGCGGGGCAGAAGGTCGAGCAAGGCGAGAGAATCGGCCTCATCCGGTTCGGGTCCCGTGTCGACGTCTACCTTCCGGCCGGTGTCGCCCCGGCGGTGGAGGTCGGCCAGAAGGTCCGCGCCGGAGAGACCCGTCTTGACGCCGACTGAGCAGGCGCTCTCCCCCGCCCTCTCCCCCGCTTCCTCCTCCTCGGACGACGCCCCCCGGCTCCGTCTGGCCCTGGCCGACTACCTGACCTTGGGCAACGCCCTGTGCGGTTTCCTCGCGGTGTGGTCCCTGGTCGCGGCCAAGTCCGCGCACGCGGCCTCCGGTGCGGCCGGGCCCCTGCCCAGCAGCGCCGTGGCCGCGGTCGTGGGCCTGCTGCTCGTGGCGGCCGCGCTGGACCTGCTGGACGGACGGGTGGCCCGCAAGCTGGGCGGCAGCGGCATGGGCGCGGAACTGGACAACCTCGCCGACGTCATCAGCTTCGGGTTCGCCCCGGCGTTCCTCTTCGTCGTGTGGGAGTCCCAGGCCGGCGGAGCGGGCCGGTTCGCCGTGCTGGCCGGCGGAGCGGTGCTGCTGGCGGTGATCGTGCGCCTGGCCCGCTTCTCCTGCCAACCGCCCGAGGCCTCCTCCTTCACGGGCCTGCCGTGCCCCTTCGGCGCGATGGCGGTGGTCACCGTCGTGCTGATCGACCCGCCGGCCCCGGTGGCGATCGCGGTGGTGCTGCTCATCTCCTGGCTGATGGTCAGCCGCGTCTCCTATCCCAAACCGCGCGGCCGCAAGGCCTACGGGGTGCTGACCGTACTGGCCGCGGGCGTCGCCCTCGTCACCGCCTGGGGCATGGGCCTGCCCGCCGGCCAGGCGATGGTCTACGCGATGAGCGCCCTGGTCCTGGGCTTCGTCGTCGTGGTCCCGTTCCTGACCGCCGCCGGGCGGCGCTCCGGGGCCGGGTTCCCGGGCGACTGACCCGGTCCGAACGCCGTGCGCCCCGGTGGAGGGTTTCCTCCACCGGGGCGCACGGCGTTTCGGGCGGGCGTTACGGAAGGGCCTCGACCAGTTCGGAGACGCTCTTGCGGCGGCCGGTGTAGAAGGGGATCTCCTCGCGGGTGTGGCGGCGTGCGGCAGCTCCGCGCAGGGTGCGCATGAGGTCGACGATGCGGTGCAGTTCGTCGGCCTCGAACGCCAGCAGCCACTCGTAGTCGTTCAGGCCGAAGCACGACACGGTGTTGGCGCGCACGTCCGGGTAGGGGCCGGCCATGCGGCCGTGCTCGGCGAGCATGGCGCGGCGCTCCTCGTCGGGCAGCAGGTACCACTCGTAGGAGCGCACGAACGGGTACACGCAGACGTTGTCGCGGGGCTCCTCACCGGCCAGGAACGCGGGTACGTGGCCGCGGTTGAACTCGGCCGGGCGGTGCAGGCCCATGACCGACCACACCGGGGTCGCGGCGCGGCCGATGCGGGTGCGGCGGAAGGCGCTGTAGACGGCCTGGAGCTGCTCGTGGGTGTCGGCCACCCACCAGAACATGATGTCGGCGTCCGCGCGCAGACCCTGCACGTCGTAGCTGCCGCGGGTGGTGACGCCCTGCTCGGCGGCCTTGTCCAGGAGGGCCTGGAGCTCGTCGGCGACGGCGGTGCGGTCGAGGCCCTCGAGGCTGTCGACCTTGAAGACCGACCACATGGTGTAGCGGATGAGGGCGTTGAGGTCGGTGCCGTCCTGGGCGGTCTCTGTGTTCTGGCCCGTCACGGGTTGACTCCTTGCTGGTCGTGGCCGTCGGCTCCGTCGCCGCGGCCGGGGTGGATGTCGGTTCGGAGAGCGTCTGCCAGCCGCTCGGCCTCCCGGCCGGCGTCGGCGATGCACGCGGGGATGCCCACGCCGCCGTAGGCCGCGCCGCACACCCCCAGTCCGGGGTGGCGGGTCAGGGCGGTGCGCACCCGCTCGACCCGGCCGGTGTGGCCGACCGCGTACTGGGGCAGGCCGTCGGTCCATCGGGTGACCCTGGTCTCCACGGGGCTTCCCGACAGGCCGGTGACCGTCGCCAGGTCGGCCAGGGCCACCGCGGCCAGGTCCTCGTCGGAGCGCTCCAGCACCCCGGACTCGCCGTGGCGGCCGATGGAGCAGCGCAGCAGGACCAGGTCCTGTCCGGGAGCCGTGCGGGCGAGCTCCTCGCCCAGCCACGGCCACTTGTTGCTGGAGAAGGTGGCGGCCTTGACGGTGAGCCCCTCCCCCGCCGGAACGAGGAACCCGGTCCCCGAGGGCGGCTCCGGGAAGGCCGACGCCGGCAGGGCGAAGGTCACCAGTGCCATCGAGGCGTACTCGATGCCGCCCAGTTCGCGGGCGGCCTCGGGCACGTGCTCGGAGAGCAGGCGGGCCGCCTCGGGGGCGGGGCAGGCCAGCAGGACCGCGTCGGCCTCCAGCGGGCCGCCGTCCGTGCGGACCCGCCAGCCCTGGGGGCGGCGCTCCAGGGAGAGCACGCGGGTGCCGGTACGCACGCGCCCGCCCAGGCGCTCGGCCAGGGCCAGGGGCAGGGAGGCGATGCCGCCGCGCAGTGAGGCGAACACCGGGCCCTTCCCCTTGGCGGGCGTCCCCTTCTCCAGGGAGGCGCGGACCGCGCGCATCAGCGAGCGGTCGCGGCGCGCCATCGGGGCGATCTGGGGCAGGGTGGCGTCGAGGGAGAGCAGGTCGGCCCGACCCGCGTAGACACCGCCCAGGAGCGGCTCGACGAGGCGTTCGACGACCTGGCGTCCCATGCGGATGCCGATGTAGGAGGCCACGGGGAGGTCGCCGCGTACGGGGGTGCGCGGCCACACCAGGTCCAGGGCGGCGCGCAGGGTGCCGGCGGGCGAGAGCACCCCGCTGCGGGCGAGGGCGGCCAGGTCGCCGGGCACGCCCATGAGCTGGCCCTGGGGCAGGGAGCGGATCCGGCCGCGGCTGTAGACGGAGGCCGATCCCGGCCCGGGGTGCACGACCCGCTCCTCCAGCCCCAGCTCGGAGATCAGCCCGAGCGCCTCGGGACGGCGGGCGAGGACAGACTCGGCCCCGGAGTCGACGGGCACGCCGGCCACCGGTGAGGCCTGCATCTTGCCGCCGGGGGTGTCGGCGGCCTCGACCACCGTGACGGCGGCGCCCAGGGCGTCGAGGCGGAGGGCGGCGGTCAGGCCGGAGATACCGCCTCCGACCACGACGACGTGCGGTGCTTCAGGCATGCTCCCAGCTTCCCAGATGGCGTGGGTCACCATGCGCCACCGTCCCTGTGAGATGTGTCGGTTCCCTCCCAGGATCGGCGGCCCGGCACGCCGAGCGCACCGGGAACGTCCTCCCCGACCAGGGACTTTGGTCCCTTTTTCGGCGTTGTGGTGTCGTTATCCGGCCTCCGCAACGGCGGTCGGCGGCACGGCGTCGAAGAGTGCATGACTATCTCAGCGGTCCCCCCTGCACGGCGTGTCGCCGGAGCGGTGTTCGCCACGGTCCTGGCGGCCCTCCTCACAGCGTCCTGCGCCGCCCCGCACGACATGGCGGAGTTCTCGGGAGAGGCCTCCCAGGAGACGGCCCGGACCTCGGAGGACCGTCCCGCGGCGGTCGCTCCTGAGGCCGGCGGAACCGAGGCCGGCGGAACCGAGGCCGGCGAACCCGGGGCCGACGGGTCCGCGGCCTCCCTGGACGCCGGAACCGCCGCTTCCGAACGCAGCCTCGTCCACACCGCGAGCATGACGGTCCGGGTGGAGGACGTGGAGGAGGCCGGCGAGGCCGCCCGGGAGCTGGTCCTGGAGGCGGGCGGCTACATCGCCGAGGAATCGGTCTCCACCCCCGCGAACGGCGCCCCCGCCGCGTCCATGACGCTGCGCGTGCCCGCCGGCGGCTACGAGGAGGCGCTGGTCTCCCTGGCCGACCTCGGCGACCGCTCGTACCTGGACCGCTCGGTGCAGGACGTCACCGAGGAGGTGGCCGACGTCGAGAGCCGGATCGAGTCGACCGAGACGGCCCTGGAGACGCTGCGGGGCTACCTGGAGGAGGCACAGGACGTCGACGACCTGCTGCGGGTGGAGGAGGAGATCCAGACCCGCCAGGCGGAACTGGAGGCGTTCCAGGCCCGTCGCGACGCACTCGGGAACCAGACGTCGTACTCGACGGTGTATCTGGAGCTGGTGCCGCCGCAGACCTACGTCGAGCCCGCCGAGGAGGGCATCGGCTTCCTCGGCGGCCTGGAGCGCGGGTGGCAGGCGCTGGTGCGGGTCGTCCAGGGCGTCGCGGTGGCCGCGGGCTGGCTGCTGCCCTTCGCCGCAGTGATCGCGCTGCCGGCCGCCGGCGCGCTGTGGTGGCTGCGCAGGCGCCGGGCCGCCCGCCGGCGCGCCGCGGCCGCCCCGCCTCCCGCGGCGGAGGAGGCCGGCGGAACCGGGGCCTCCGGGGAGGGGCCGAACTCCTGACCCCGCGGGAACGCGAGCGGCGCCCGTCCGGGGACGGGCGCCGCTCGCGCGTGTACGGAGAACCGGTCAGACGGCGGTCTCCTCGTGGACGAACTCGGTCAGGCGCTGGAGCATGTCCGGGTCGGTGGCGGGCAGCACACCGTGGCCCAGGTTGAAGATGTGCCCGTCGGCGGCCCGGCCCCGGGACAGGATGTCGCGTGTGCGCTCGGCGACGACCTCCCAGGGCGCGAACAGGGTCGCCGGGTCCAGGTTCCCCTGCAGCGCGGTGCCGGGACGGACGCGCTGGGCGGCCTTGTCCAGCGGGATCCGCCAGTCGACACCGACCACGTCGGCGCCCGCCTCCCCGAGCAGGCCCAGCAGTTCGCCGGTTCCCACGCCGAAGTGGATGCGCGGAACCTCGTACTCCTCCAGCTGGGAGAAGATCCAGGAGGAGTAGGGCAGGACGGAGGCGCGGTAGTCCTCGGCACCGAGCGCGCCGACCCAGGAGTCGAACAGCTGGACCGCACTGGCCCCGGCCTCGATCTGGGTACGCAGGAACCCGAGCGTGATGGCCGACAGGCGGCGCATCAGCTCGTCCCACAGCTCGGGCTCGCCGTACATGAGCGCCTTGGTGTGCTCGTGGTTCTTGGACGGCCCGCCCTCGATGAGGTAGGAGGCCAGGGTGAACGGCGCTCCGGCGAAGCCGATGAGCGGCTTGTCCCCCAGCTCTCCGACCAACTGGCCGACGGCCTCGGTCACGAACCCGAGATCGTCGGGCTCGATCTCGCGCAACCGCTTGATGCCGGCCGCGTCGCGGATCGGGTCGGCGACGACGGGGCCGACCCCCGGTTTGATGTCGAGGTCGATCCCGATGGCCTTGAGCGGCACGACGATGTCGCTGAAGAAGATCGCGGCGTCGACGTCGTAGCGGCGCACGGGCTGCATCGTGATCTCGGTGACCATGTCGGGGCGCGTGCACGACTCCAGCATGGGCACGTCGGCGCGGACCCTGCGGTACTCGGGCAGGGAGCGCCCGGCCTGGCGCATGAACCACACCGGCGTGTGGGGCACGGGCAGGCGCCGGCAGGCGCGAAGGAACGGAGAATCTTGGAGAGTCACCCTTCGATCGTGCCATGTCCTGCGGGGTACTGCCGAGCGGGGCGCACGGACGGGACCTCCGCACGGCACCCGCGGGCGACCGCCGATCCCTGGAGCGGTTCCAAGATCATCACAAAACACCGACACGCCGGGGAAACTGCACCCCCCTGCGCGCCACTCGTGCCACGGTCGTCTGCGTGCCCACCCTCTCGCCCGCGGCAGGGAGCAGGCGCACGCCTCTGCACGCCCCGCCCGCACGCGGCCACCACTCAACGAAGGCTGACTTTTCCACCATGCCCGATTCCGGTAGTGCCGAGGACGCCCGCGAGACGTTCCGGCGAGCGATCGAGGCCCTGCACGAACCCTCCACCCGACCGGAGATCACCGTCCGGGAGATTCCCGCCCCCCAGAGGTTGGCGCCCCTGTCCGCCGCGGTGTCGGCGGAGGTGACCGTCCACGGCGAGGAGATCGCCTGGGGCCGTCTCATCGTGCTCTACGATCCCGAGGGCACACGCGACTGGCCCGGTCCCTTCCGGATGGTCTGCCAGGTCAACTCCGACCTGGAGACCGACATCGCCACCGACCCCATGCTCGGGCCGGTGGCCTGGAGCTGGCTGACCGACGCCCTGGAGTCGCACGGCGCCGTGCACCACACCCTGAGCGGCACGGTCACCCGCGCCACCACGGAGGGGTTCGGAACCAAGGCGGGAGAGGGCTCCAGCACGGAGGTGGAGATGCGTGCGTCGTGGACACCACAGGACGCGGACCTGTCGGGCCACGTCGGCGCGTGGCTGGCGCTCCTGGCCTCGGCTTCGGGACTGCCCCCTGCGGACGTGGCCGACATCACGGGCCGGCGCGTACGACCCTGAGCCCCGGCGCCGGGTGTCCCGGCCCCGGGCCGCTTCCGCGTCCGGTTCCCGCAGCGCATACCGTAGTGGTGTGGCGAACGCGTTGAACTCGAAGACAGAATCCCGTGGACCGGACGACGACGCCGAGCGGGCGCCGCTGCTGAAGGAACCGAGCGAGGGACTGCCGGAGGTCACCTCCGACGCCGCAGCCCTGGCCGGGGTGACCGCGGCCTTCGCCGCCGGAACCGGTCCGGTGGCGGTCGACGCCGAGCGCGCCTCGGGCTACCGGTACGGCCAGCGCGCCTACCTGGTCCAGCTGCGCCGCGAGGGTGCGGGATCGGCACTCGTCGACCCCGTCGCCTGCCCCGATCTGAGCGGGCTCAGCAGTGCACTGAGCGGTACCGAGATGGTGCTGCACGCCGCCCACCAGGACCTGCCGTGCCTGACCGAGCTCCACCTGCGCCCCGACCGCCTGTTCGACACCGAGCTGGCGGGTCGGCTGCTGGGCTACCAGCGGGTGGGACTCGGGTTCATGGTCGAGCGGATGCTCCACGTGCGGCTCGCCAAGGAGCACTCGGCGGTGGACTGGTCGCAGCGCCCCCTGCCCGAGGAATGGCTGCGCTACGCCGCCCTCGACGTGGAGATCCTCATCGACCTGCGCGACGCCCTGGAGGCGGAGCTGGAGGAGTCGGGAAAGCTGGAGTGGGCCAGGGAGGAGTTCGACTCGATCCTGGCCGCGCCCCCCAAGGAGCCCCGCCCCGACCCGTGGCGGCGCACCTCGGGGATCCACCGGGTGCGCAACCAGCGCTCGCTGGCCGCCGTGCGCGAGCTCTGGTACGAGCGCGACCGCATCGCGCAGGAGAAGGACGTCTCCCCTGGGCGGGTACTGCCCGACGCCGCGATCGTGGAGGCCGCCACGGCCATGCCGCGCACCGCGGCGGAGCTCTCCAGGATCCGGCAGTTCGGCATCAAGCTGGCCCGGCGCTACCCGGCGACGTGGCTCAAGGCGGTCAACCGGGCACGGGAGATGCCGCCGGAGGAGCTGCCGCGGCCCAACGCCCCCGGTGACGGACCGCCGCCGGTGAACCGCTGGGCCGACCGTGCTCCGGACGCGGCCTGCCGCCTGGAGGCGGTGCGGACGGCGGTGACGGGGATCGCCGAGGACGTGGTGATGCCGACCGAGAACCTGCTGCTGCCCGACACGGTGCGGCGGCTGGCCTGGGCACCGCCCGCAACGGTGGATCCCGACTCGGTGGGCGAGTTCCTGCGCGAGCGGGGTGCACGGGAGTGGCAGATCGGACTGACCGCCCTTCCCCTGGCCACCGCACTGCGCGCGGCCGCGGAAACGTGACTTTTTACCCTCTCGCCAACGGAACACACAGAACGTGACGCAAATCACTATCTGCCCCTGTGCCGAAGTCCTGTTCTAGGGCACGATGCCCGTTTAAGTTATAGAACTGTGCCCTTGGATTGCGGGCACTCTCGATGTCTACGGGTGACGGACCGCCGGCTCCCCCGCCGGGGTCCACGATCAGGGAAAGTGGTGAGACTGCTGTCGTTCTGGCGTGCTCTGCTGCGCGAAACCGGCTTGACGCGTGCGGGCAGGGCCGGGTCCGCCGAGGTCGCCGCTCCCGCGGAGAACCTCGTCCAGGAGAGGGAACCGGCGCTGGTCCCCGTCCCCACCGGCGCCCCGGTCCCCGGGGCGCCGGCCGAGGAGACCGCCGCCGCTCCCGTCCCCTCCCCCGTCCCGGTCCCCACTGCGGGGATGAGAGCCTCCTCCCTGGAACGGACGCTGCAGTCACTGGTGGAGCGACTGGGTACCGAGCATCCGGACACGATCACCGCGCGCAACAACCTCGCCACCAAGTACGCCCAGATGGGACGTCGGCAGGCCGCGGTGCAGCAGTTCGAACTGGCCCTGGAGGAGGCCCGGGCGGTCTTCGGCGAGGAGCACCCCCGCACGGAGATCATCCGCGAGAACCTGGCCTGGGCCTACGAGGACGCCGAGCGCCCCGAGGACGCCGCCGCCCAGTGGGAGATCCTGCTGCGCGAGCGCGAGGGGCAGTTCGGCAGCGCCGACGAGGACACCGTGGAGGCGCGCACCCGCCTGGCCCTGTGCTACCGCCGGTGCGGCCGCCTGGATGCGGCCATCGCCCACTACCAGCGGGCCGTCGAGGACACCCGGTCCACCGAGCAGCGTGACGACCTGCGGCTGGGTCTCAGCGTGGCGCAGAGCCTGGCGGGGCGCCACGACGACGCCATCGGCCAGCTGCGCATGGTCCTGGCGGGGCGGCGCCGACGGATGGGCAAGGGGCACCTGGACACGCTCAAGGTGCACCACCGGCTGGGGCGCGCCTACACGCAGGCGGGACGGGGCGAGGAGGCGGTGGAGACGCTGCGCGACGCCTATCGGACAGCGCTGGGTTCCTCAGGCGACCCCGAGGTGCGGCGCCTGACGCTGCGGCTGCGCCGCGACCTGGCGGGCGCCTACAACGCGGTGGGACGCCACCGCGAGGCCAACGCCCTTCTCTGAGAGCGGCTGCGACCCCCTGAACACCCCGAGGCGGGGCCCGGTGCACCGGGCCCCGCCTCGCACATCGTGGCCCGATCGTGGTCCGCGTCTCGGTCGCGGAATTTGTTACTGGCGAGTAGCATGAACCTGACCATCCATCGCACCCCTTGAGAAGGAGGGGCCATCGTGCCGCGAACTGCCCGCGATGTCGTGTTTGTCGACGGGGCCCGCACCCCGTTCGGCAAGTCTGGCAAGGGCCTCTACGCCGAGACGCGCGCCGACGACCTCGTCGTACGCGTCATCCGCGAACTGATGCGCCGCAACCCGGGCCTGCCGCCCGAGCGCATCGACGAGGTCGCCATCGCCGCCACCACCCAGATCGGCGACCAGGGCCTGACGATCGGGCGCAGCGCCGCGATCCTCGCCGGGCTGCCCAAGAGCGTTCCCGGCTACGCCATCGACCGCATGTGCGCGGGCGCCCTGACCGCGGTGACCACCGCGGGCGCGGGCATCGCCTTCGGCGCCTACGACGTGGTGATCGCCGGCGGCGTGGAGCACATGGGCCGCCACCCGATGGGCGAGGGCGTGGACCCCAACCCCCGCTTCCTCACCGAGAAGCTGGTCGACCCGTCCGCCCTGGTCATGGGCAACACGGCGGAGAACCTGCACGACCGCTACCCGGGCATCACCAAGGAGCGCGCCGACGCCTACGCGGTGCGCAGCCAGGAGAAGGTCGCCAAGGCCTACGCCGACGGCAAGATCCAGCCCGACCTCGTCGAGGTCCTGGTCCGCTCCGCCGAGCAGGGCTACGGCCTGGCCACCAAGGACGAGCCGCCGCGGCCCGGCACCGACATGAAGACCCTCGCGGGTCTGAAGACCCCCTTCCGCGCGCACGGCAACGTGACCCCCGGCAACGCCGCGGGCCTCAACGACGGTGCCACCGGTGCGATCCTCGCCGCCGAGGAGACCGCGGCCGAGCTGGGTCTGGACGCCCGGATGCGCCTGGTGGACTTCTCCTTCGCGGGTGTGGAGCCCGAGGTCATGGGCGTGGGCCCGGTCCCGGCCACCGAGAAGCTGCTCGCCCGCCAGGGCATGGGCATGGACAACATCGGCCTCATCGAGATCAACGAGGCCTTCGCCGTGCAGGTGCTCGCCTTCCTCGAGCACTTCGGCATCGCCGACGACGACGCCCGCGTCAACCCGTGGGGCGGCGCCATCGCCCTCGGCCACCCGCTGGCCTCCTCCGGCGTGCGCCTGATGATGCAGCTGGCCCGCCAGTTCGCCGAGCGCCCCGACGTCCGCTACGGCATCACCACCATGTGCGTCGGCATGGGCATGGGCGGCACCGTCCTGTGGGAGAACACCAACTACGAGGGGGGCAAGTGAGCAACAGCGCGATCGACCAGGCACGAGAGCTGTTCCGGGACGAGGTCGTCACCAAGGCGCTCTCCCGTGACGTGGAGCTCCCCTACGGCGCGGGCACCGCGGTCCTCATCACCCTGGACAACGGCCACGACCACACCCGGCCCAACACCTTCGGCCCCGCCGGCCTCCTCGACCTCGACGCCGCCATCGAGGCGGCCCGGGCGCGGACCGACATCGTCGCCGTCGCCGTCACCGGCAAGCCCTTCATCTTCGCCGTCGGCGCCGACCTGAGCGGTGTGGACGCGATCCAGAACCGCGAGCAGGCGCTGGCCATCGGCAAGCTCGGCCACGACGTGTTCCGCAAGCTCGGCGAGCTGCACGTGCCCACCTTCGCACTGGTCAACGGTGCCGCCATGGGCGGCGGCGTCGAGGTGGCCCTGCACTGCACCTACCGCACCGTCTCCTCGGGTGTGCCGGCCTTCTCCCTGCCCGAGGCCTTCCTCGGCCTGGTGCCGGGCTGGGGCGGCACCTACCTCCTGCCCAACCTGATCGGCGCCGAGAAGGCCCTGAAGCTGATCATCGACAACCCGCTCGCCCAGAACAAGGTCATCAAGGGCACGCAGGTCTTCGAGATGGGCATCGCCGACGCGATCTTCGAGCCCGCCGACTTCGTCGAGGAGTCCCTGCGCTGGGCGGCCAAGGTCGTCAAGGGCGACATCACCGTCGAACGCCCCGAGGTCGACAAGGGCGAGGCCTGGGACAACGCGGTCAACATGGCCCGCTTCACCGTCGAGGGCAAGCTGCACGGCGCCGCCCCGGCCCCGGCCCGCGCCGTCGAACTGGTCGCCGAGGCCAGGAACCGCACCCGGGACGAGGGCTTCGCCGCCGAGGACGAGGCGCTGGCCGACCTCATCATGAGCCCCGAGCTCAAGGCCGGCCTCTACGCCTTCGACCTGGTGCAGAAGCGCGCCAAGCGCCCCGCCGGCGCCCCGGACAAGTCGCTGGCCCGCAAGGTCACCAAGGTGGGCGTCGTCGGCGCCGGCCTGATGGCCGGCCAGCTGGCGCTGCTGTTCGCCCGCCGCCTGGACGTACCGGTCGTCATGACCGACCTGGACCAGGAGCGCCTGGACAAGGGCGTGGCCTACGTCCACGGCGAGGTCGACAAGCTCCTGAAGAAGGGCCGCGTCAACCAGGACAAGGCCAACCGCCTCAAGGGCCTGGTCACCGGTTCCCTGACCAAGGACGCCTTCTCCGATGCCGACTTCGTCATCGAGGCCGTGTTCGAGAAGATGGAGGTCAAGCAGCAGGTGTTCGCCGAGGTGGAGGCCGTGGTCTCCCCCGAGGCGATCCTGGCGACCAACACCTCCTCGCTGTCCATCACCGAGATGGCCTCCGGGCTCAAGCACCCCGAGCGGGTCGTGGGCTTCCACTTCTTCAACCCGGTGGCCGTCCTGCCGCTGCTGGAGATCATCCGCGGCGAGAAGACCGACGACGCCGCCCTGGCCACGGCCTTCACCGTCGCCAAGAAGCTGAAGAAGACCGCGGTCCTGTGCAAGGACGCCCCGGCGTTCGTGGTCAACCGCCTGCTCACCCTGTTCATGGGCGAGGTCCTGGCCTCGGTCAGCGAGGGCACCGAACCCGAGACGGCCGACCGCGCGGTCGCGCCTCTCGGCCTGCCGATGTCGCCGCTGATGCTGCTGCAGCTGGTGGGTCCGGCGGTGGCCCTGCACGTCTCCGAGACGCTGCACGAGGCCTTCCCCGAGCGCTTCGCGGTCTCCGCCGAACTGGGCGAGGTCGTCAAGGCGGGCAAGAACGCGATCTTCGCCCCCGACTTCACCATCGACCCGGAGGTCAAGGAGCTGCTCAAGGGCGGCGACAAGCCCTCCACCGAGCCCGAGATCCTGGACCGCGCGCTGCGCGCGCTGGCCCGGGAGATCCGGATCATGCTGGACGAGGGCGTCGTGGCCGAGGCCGCCGACATCGACCTGTGCCTGATCACCGGTGCGGGCTGGCCGTTCCACACCGGCGGCATCACGCCGTACCTGGACAAGGTCGGCGTCTCCGAGGCCGTCAACGGCAAGCCGTTCCACGAGGATGCTCCCAAGGCTCTCTAGGCCCTGTTCTCCGGAACATCTCGGGCTGCACGGCCCAGGTCCTCGGCTCCCGAAGGAGGGGCCCGGCCGCCCACACGGCGGCCGGGCCCCTCCTCTCGTGGATCCGGGCGGGTCGGGCCGCCCCGGCGTTCAGCCGTCGGAGGTGATGTCCATGCAGGCCACGGGGTCTCCGCCGTCGTCGTCGGTCGGGTCGGTGACGAACACCAGTGAGCCCATGGCGTCCGGCTCGGGCTGCCGGTCGACCGGGACCTCGGCCTGCGCCCGGCCGTCCGCATCGGTGTCCATCTGCAGGAACACGGTGTCCTCCTCTCCGCCCTCGCCGCCGGACTGCCCGCTCTCCCCGCCGGGCCGGTAGGGAGGACCGGCGTCCTCGGCGGAGGTGCCGCACCTGCCGGTGTGCACACGGGCCCCAAGCAGGCGGTTCTCGGGAAAACCCTCGACCTCCGCGTAGTAGGAGCCGCCGTTCTCCTCCGAGAGGATCACCAGTTCGGCCCGGGCCCCGTTGGCGACCGGGCTGCCCTCGTACAGCACACCGCCCGCCTCGCCCGCGCGGTCGAACTCGGCCGTGACCTCGGCCAGGCGCTCGCCCTCCGGGTCGGGTTCGGGAACGGTGGCCTCGTCCGGAGGCTCGTTGGGCTCGGTCCCCGAGAAGGTACCGCCCTCGTACCCCTCGCTGTTGCCGCCGCACCCCGAGGCGAGCAGGCCGGCGCACAGGAGGGCGGCGGTGAAGGCGACGAGGCGGCGCTCCGAAACACAGCTGTCCATGACGGAGAGACTACAGAAAGTGATGCCCCCTGCCCCGGGTACGCGCGGGCGATTTCCGGACGCGGGTCCGCCGGAGCTCCGGCGGACCCGCGGAGGTCAGGGCCTGGCGTGGGTGTGCTCGCGTACCGGCGGCGCGGACACGATCTCCTCCTCGCCGCCCTCGGAGATGCCGATCCGGTCGTGCAGCCATCGCAAGGGGCGGGGCAGCCACCAGTTGAGGCCTCCGAGCAGGCGCATCGCCGCGGGCACCATCACCGCGCGCACCAAGGTGGCGTCGACCAGCACCGCGATGGCCAGGCCGATGCCGATGATCTTCAGGAAGAGCAGGCCCGAGGTACCCATCGCCAGGAGCACCACCACCAGCAGGATCGCCGCGCTGGTGATGATCTGCCCGGTGTGCTGGAGCCCGGCGGCCACCGAGTGGGTGTTGTCCCCGGTGCGCAGGTACTCCTCCCTCACCCGGCTGAGCAGGAAGAGCTCGTAGTCCATCGCCAGACCGAAGGCCACGATGGCGATGAGGACCAGATAGGTGGGGTCGATCGTGCCGACGGCCTCGAAGCCGAGCAGGCCGGCGAAGGCGCCTTCCTGGAAGCCCCAGACCACCAGGCCCAGTGACGATCCCAGGGACAGGGCGCCCATGGCGACCGCCTTGAGGGGCAGAGCGATCGACCCGAAGGCGAGGAAGAGCAGCAGCAGGGTGGCCGTGGCGACGAAGGCCACCGTCGTGGGAAGCGTGTCGACGATCGCCGCGACGTTGTCCTGCTGCATGGCGGCCACGCCGCCCACCAGGGCGTGTGTTCCGTCGGGTGCGGGCTCGGCGCGCACGTCCTCCACCAGGCCCTTGACCTCGTCGGAATCGGTCGCCCCCCGATAGGAGACCAGCACGTGGGCGATGCCGTCGCCGGTGCGCTCGACCCGGGCCAGGACGGCCTCGGGCAGATCGCCCAGGCGCTCGGCGTACTCCTCCAGGTCCTCCTCCTCCGCCTCGCCGACCACGGCCACGTCGAGACTGCCCAGGCCGCCCGCGGGAAAGTCCTCGGTCAGCGCCTCCATGGCGATCCTGCTGCCGGCGTCCCCGGGCAGGTAGCGCTGGTCGGTGGTGCCCAGCTGGGTGGCGGCCAGGGCGGAGCTGAAGACCGCCAGCAGGCCCAGGACCGCGACGAGCGACACGGCCGGCCCGCGCATGACGATGCGGGCCAGGCGCGCCCAGGCACCGCCGTGCTCGTGCACCGCTCCGGTGACGGTGCGCCGGGGCAGTGGCAGGCGCAGGCTGTCGATGCGGGGGCCGACCACCGACAGCAGGGCGGGCAGGAAGACCAGCGCGGCCAGGAGGTCGAAGAGGACGACGGCGATGCCGCCGAAACCGATGGACTTGAGGATGGGCTGCGGGAAGAACAGCAGGCCCGCGAAGGCGATGCCGACCGTGACGCCGGAGAAGGCGACGGTGCGCCCGGCGGTGTCGACCGCGCGGGCGACCGCGGCACCGACCGGCTTGCCCTTGTTCAGCTCCTCCCGGAACCGGCTGACCATGAACAGGCCGTAGTCGATGGCCAGGCCCAGGCCCAGGATGGTGGCCACGTTGACCGAGAAGACCGAGACCTCGGTGACGTAGGTCAGGGCCCGCAGGAGGGTGAGCGAGCCGAGGATGGCGAGGCCTCCGACGACGAGCGGGACCGCGCCCGCGATCACACCGCCGAAGATGAGTACGAGGAGGAGCAGCAGGATCGGCAGCGTGACCAGCTCGGAGCGGACGATGTCCCTCTCGGCGGCCTCCGAGAGTTCGTGCTCGACGGCGACGGGGCCGCCGAGGTGCACCTCCAGGCTGCTCGACTCCAGGTGCTCGGCGACCGCCTCGTAGTGGTCGAGCCGGTCGGTGTGGCTCTCCCCCTCCAGCGTGATCGGGACGTACGTGGCGTGCATGTCCTCCGAGACGAGCATGCCGCGTTCCGTCTCACCGAGATCCTCGTCGAGGTAGGTGTCGAAGGCGGCGACCTCGCCGGGCATGCCGTCGGCCAGCCGCCGGACCGCCGCGGCGAAGGTGGGGTTGTCCACCTTGATCTCGTCGCTGCGGTAGACGGCCACGATGTCGACACCGTCGTGGCCGAGCTCGGACTCGAGCAGGTCGGAGGCCTCCGAGGACTCGGCACCGGGGTCCTCGAAGCCGCTCTCGCTGACGTCGGAGAAGACACCCGATCCCCAGATCGCGGCGAAGGCGGCGAAGACCGCGGTGAGGGCGAGGACCACCCAGCGGAACCTGTGGGCGGTCAGCCCGAGACGGCCGAACAACCCCGTGTGTGTCGGCATGTGTCGCCCTTTCAGCGAGCTGTCGTCAGGAAAGCCAACGCTGTTTGCTAACGGTGTTCACTAAAGCGTGCAGGCGTTACGCTGTCAAAGCAGACACCACGGAACAGAGCGCCGTTCTTCCGGCGCCTCGGGACGGGATGTACCTCAGCAAGATGACAGAACCGCAGGTGGACGTGGAGAAGCGGGCGCCGAGCCGGCGGGAGCGTGTGCGCGAGGCCACACTCGCCGAGATCAAGGGGATCGCCCGCAACCACCTGGTCGCGCACGGGCGGGCCGGCGTGTCCCTGCGCGCCGTCGCGCGGGAGATGGGGATGACCGCTCCGGGCCTGTACCGCTACGTCTCGGGCATCGACGCGCTGCTCGTACTGGTCACCGCGGACCTGTTCGACGAACTGGCCGACGCGGTCGCCGCGGCCGACGCCAGTGTCGCGCCCGAGGACACCGACCTCCGGATCCTCACGTCCCTGCGCGCCTTTCGCGGCTGGGCCCTGAGGCACCCCGTCGAGTTCGCCGCCATGTTCGGCCCGCACGGCCATCCCACCCCGGGAACAGACCTCACCCCGGCGCTGGAGGCGGCCCGCAGGTTCGGGGCGACCTTCTTCGTCCTGTTCGACCGACTGCTGGCCGAGGGCCGCTTCGCGCTGCCCGACAGCGGTCTGATCACCCCCGAGCTCTCCCGCGAGCTGCAGGCCTTCGCCGACACCTGCGGCTTCTCCGCCCCGCACATCCCGGTCGAGGCGGTCATGGTCCTGAGCACGTGCTGGGTGCGCCTGTACGGCGTGGTGTGCATGGAGGTGTTCGGGCATCTCGACTTCGTGATGCGGGACATGGAACCGCTCTTCGAGTCCGAGCTTCAGAACTTGTTGACAGACCTGGGTGTTCGGTACCAACCACCCGAAAACACTGCTTCGGATACCATCGATACGTCCGAATAAGCCCCGTACCTGAGGTCTGTGGCACTTGCCGGATCCGCCCCCTGGACATCCGGCCCGGGCATCGGCGTCCCGGACGTGAGAGCGAGGACGGACCCCCTTGGAGAACCGCACCGGCGACGAGCCGGTCGAACAGCCCCCGGCCACCCCCCGACCCCCGTGGCAGGCGCCCGGGCAGACCTCGTGGCAGGCGCCCGGACAGACCCCGCCGCAGGCTCCGGCCGGCCCTTCCGCACCGCAGCCGCCCTGGGCGGGCCCCGGCACCGGCCACTCCCCGCACCCGTATCCGGCCGGGCCTCCTCCGCGTCCGGCCGGACCTCCCCCGCACCAGGCCGGGCCCCTCCCGTACCGGAACGGGCCTTCCCCCTACCAGGACGGCCCTCCCCTCTACCTGCCCGAGCACTGGCCGCCGCTCCCCCAGGAGACGTCGCCGTGGGGCCGGTCCTGGCCTCCGCCGCGCCGCCGGGGACCCCGGTGGGTCCTCCTCCCCTCGGCGCTGGCGGGGGTCGTCGCCTCGGTCGCCCTGATCGCGAGCATCGCCGTCGTCTCCGTCACCCCGCAGGCGGAGCCGCAGAACGTCGGCACCGACCTGTCCGCCCTCTACGACGAGCGCCTGGCGGCCCGGCCCGAGGCGGTCGAGGTCGACATCGCCGACCATCCCCTCTACGACGCGGCGATGCCCGGAGAGGTCGAGTGCGACGTCCCCGAGGTGCAGATGGACTCCGAGGAGTCGTGGCAGGAGTTCGCCACCGTCACCGGGCAGTGCCTGGACGAGATGTGGGCGCCGGTCATGGAGGAGCTCGGCCTCACCGTCGGGACGCCCGAGTTCACCGTCACCGAGGAGTCCCCCGACTCCGGCGACGAGGAGGGCTACACGCTCGCCTACTACGAGGGCAACTACGAGCGCATCACCGTGGTGCTGCCCAACGTCCGGCAGCTGGGCGCCTTCGTCCCCGCGGGACAGCGCGAGGACGTGTGGATCGCGCTCATGGGCCACGAGTACGGGCACCACGTGCAGTACGTCACCGGCATCCTCGACATCTCCTACGAGAGGGAGTACGCCGCCGAGAGCGAGGCCGAGAGCATGGAGGTCCTCCGCCGCACCGAGCTCCAGGCCGAGTGCATGGGCGGCATCGGCCTGCGGTCGATCACCGGAGCCGACGAGGAGTCGCTGCGCCGGACCAACCAGCACTTCAACAGCGGCGGGGACCTGGACACCCACGGCAGCGCCGCCAACCGGGCCCACTGGCTGGAGCAGGGCTGGCGGGAGAGCACCGTGGGTGCCTGCAACACCTACGGCGCCGATTCCGGCCTGGTCTCCTGACCCGCGGGCCGGTCCCGTCCGAGCACCTCCTCGTAGGCCGCCCGCCCGTGGAGCTTGACGCGTTCGCCGCGCCCCAGCTCCTCGGCCCGGGCCGCCTCGGCCGCGTCGATGCGCAGCCAGTCGTCGTAGTCGCTGTACGCGGGCCCCCGCTCGCGCAGCACCTCCTCCAGCGGGACGAGGGCTCCGGCGGCCGCCCGCAACCGGGGCTCGTCCTCCAGCAGTGCGCGGACGGTCGCCGCGGCGTCGGACTTGTTGGTCCCGATCACGCCGGTGGCACCGCGCTTGATCCACCCGGCGACGTAGTCGCCCACCACGACACGGCCCTCGCCGTCCAGCACCCGGCCGTCGGCGTGGGGGACCGTGCGGATCCGCTCGTCGAAGGGCACGCCGGGCAGGGGGACGCCCGCGTAGCCGACCGAGCGCAGCACCATCCCGGCGGGCAGGTCGACGGTCTCCCCCGTTCCTTCGAGGCGCCCCTCGGCGCCGGGACGGGTGCGCTCCACGCGCACCGCCTCGACGCGGTCCCGGCCCAGGAGCTCCTGGGGCCGGGCCCAGAAGTGCAGGTGGACACTGCGGGGGCGGCCCTGCGGCTTGCGGGCGGCCTGCTCGCGCAGCAGGCGCAGGTTGGTGCGCGCGGCCCGTGCGACATCGCGCAGTCCGGGGGCGCCGCCGCCCACCTCGGCGGGGTCGATGTCGACCTGTTCGGGGCGCACGAGGACGTCGGCGCCGGGCAGTCCGAGCAGGTCGCGCAGCTCGGGGGCGGTGAACTTGGCCTGGAGCGGACCGCGCCGGGACAGCAGGTGCACCGTACGCACACGGCTGGCGGCGAGCACGTCCAGGACGGGCTGCGGAATGTCGGTGTGGCGCAGCTCGCCGGCCGTCTTGGCCAGGATGCGGACCACGTCCAGGGCCACGTTGCCCGCGCCCACGACCGCGACCTCCTCGCTGTCCAGGACGAAGCGCTCCAGCTCGCTGTCGGGATGGCCGCAGTACCAGCTGACGAAGTCGGTGGCGGCGACGCTGCCGGGCAGGTCCTCCCCCGGCACGCCCGTCCTGCGGTCCGAGGAGGCGCCGGTGGCGTAGACGACGGCGTGATGGGTGCGCGCCAGGTCCGCGCGGCTCAGGTCGGTGCCGAACTCCACACCTCCGACGAAGCGGACGTCGGGGTGCTCCAGGGTCCGGCGCAGCGACCGGGCCACCCCCTTGATCCGGGTGTGGTCGGGGGCCACGCCGTAGCGCACCAGGCCGTAGGGGGTGGGCAGTCGGTCGACGACGTCGACCCGAACGGGGACGCGGCGCTGGCGGACGAGGGCTTCGGCGGTGTAGACACCGGCCGGGCCGGAGCCGATCACGGCCACCCTGAGCGGTTCGGCTTCCTCTGTGCGCTGCTGCTGTTCGGGAGAGGTCATGGGCCCATTCTGGCAGCAGGCGGGGCCTGTCGGCCTCCGCCCGGCCCGTGCGGTCACGGGCCGGGCGGAGAGCGGCTCAGGCCGTCTCGTCGGCCAGGGCGCGGTCGGAGGCCTCCGTGCGCCGGGAGACCGTCTCGGTGAGCTTGCGCGAGAGCTCCTGCGGGGTCAGGCCCTGCTGCTGGAGGATGGTGTCGCGCTTGGCGTGGGAGAGGAATTCCTGCTCGATGCCGAAGGTGCGCACGGGCACGTCGACGTCGTGGTCGCGCAGCAGGCGTGCGACGGCGTCGCCGACGGCGCCGGTGCGGCCGTTGTCCTCCACGACCGCGACGACGCTGTACCGGGCGGCCTCGGCGACGAGCGCCTCGTCCAGCGGCTTGACCCACAGCGGGTCGACGACGGTGACGCCGATGCCCTGGGCACCGAGGCGGTCGGCGGTCTCGCAGGCGACATGGGCCATCGTGCCCACTCCGACGATGAGCAGGTCGTCGGCGTTGCCGCTGTCGGAGGCGCGTCGCAGCAGGTCCATGGAGCCGAGCTTGCCGACGGCGGGCAGTTCCTCGGCGACGGCGCCCTTGGGGTAGCGCACGACGGTGGGGGCGTCCTCGACCGCGACGGCCTCGCGCAGCAGGGTGCGCAGGCGCTCGGCGTCGCGGGGGGCGGCCAGGCGCAGCCCCGGTACGACCTGGAGGATCGACATGTCCCACATGCCGTTGTGGCTGGCGCCGTCGTTGCCGGTGACGCCGGCCCGGTCCAGGGCGAAGGTGACGCCCTGGCGGTGCAGGGCCGCGTCCATGAGCACCTGGTCGAAGCAGCGGTTGAGGAAGGTGGCGTAGACGGCGACCACGGGGTGCAGGCCGTTCATGGCCATGCCGGTGGCCGCGGTGGCGGCGTGCTGCTCGGCGATGCCCACGTCGAAGATGCGGTCGGGGTAGGCATCGGCGAACTTGTTGAGGCCGGTGGGGTGGAGCATGGCCGCGGTGATGGCCACCACGTCCTCGCGCTCGGCACCGATCTCCACCATGGTGTCGGCGAACACCGACGTCCACTTGAGGACCTTGGGTCCGGACCTGGCCTTGCCCGTGGCCACGTCGAACGGGCCGGGGGCGTGGAACTGGTCCTCCTCGTGGTTCTCGGCCGGCGCGTAGCCCTTGCCCTTCTGGGTGAGGACGTGGACGATCACGGGACCGCCGAAGTCGCGGGCGCGGCGCAGTGCCTTCTCCAGCGCGGGCTCGTCGTGGCCGTCGATGGGGCCGAGGTACTTCAGGCCGAGGTCCTCGAACATCATCTGCGGCTGGATAGCGTCCTTGAGGCCCTTCTTGAGGCCGTGCAGGGCCTCGTAGAGCGGCTGCCCGACCACGGGGGTGCGGTTGAGGGTGGTCTTGGCCAGGTCCAGGGCCTGTTCGTAGCCGGGGGCCATGCGCAGGGAGGCGAGGTGGTCGGCGAGGCCGCCCATGGTGGGCGAGTAGGAGCGCCCGTTGTCGTTGACCACGATCACCAGGCGCCGGTCCTTGCGCTCGGCGATGTTGTTGAGCGCCTCCCAGGCCATGCCTCCGGTGAGGGCCCCGTCCCCGATGACCGCGACCACGGTGCGGTCGCGCAGGCCCCGCACCTCGTTGGCCTTGGCCATGCCGTCGGCGTAGGACAGGGCGGTGGAGGCGTGGGAGTTCTCGATGAAGTCGTGTTCGGACTCCTCGCGCGAGGGGTAGCCCGACAGGCCGCCCTCGGACTTGAGGTCGGTGAAGTCGTGGCGGCCGGTGAGGACCTTGTGCGCGTAGGCCTGGTGGCCGGTGTCGAAGAGGATGGGGTCCTTGGGGGAGTCGAAGACCCGGTGCAGCGCGATGGAGAGCTCGACGACGCCGAGGCTGGGGCCCAGGTGTCCGCCGGTCTGCGCGCACGACTCGATCAGGAAGGTCCTGATCTCCTGTGCCAGAGCAGGGAGCTGTTCGGCCGGGAGCCTCTTGAGCGCTTCCGGATTGTGTATCGACTCGAACAGTGTCACTGTCTCGTCAGTCCCCTCGTCCAGCGTGTCGGTCGGAGCCCTTCCGGTCCCGTGTGCGTGGACCGGTCTCGGCTACCGGCAGGTATACATACCCGAGTTTATGGGGCTCCGTCCATGGTCTTGGCGCGGCAGGGCCGTATGGCCGGCGGCGGACCAGGAAATCCGGTTCCCCGGTTGTGCGCGTACATTACTCGCTTTGTCCCGCAGGGTGGACCCCGACGCTACCCGAGAAGCGCCTGCGCCAGGAGGAAAAGCGCCGAGGTGCCGACCACCGCGAGCATCGCCGCCCGGAGCCGGCCGGCGTCGACGCGGCGGCGCAGGGCCCCGCCGAGCAGGAATCCCAGCGCGAGGAAGGGGGTCGCACCCGCGCCCAGGGCGACGGCCCGCACGTCCAGCTGCCCGCCCAGGGCCAGGCCGGTGAGGGAGATCGCGGCACCGCACAGGAAGAAGGCGGCAAGGGTGGCGCGGACCCGGGCGGGCGGCTCGTGCTGGTAGAGCAGGGCGATGGGCGGTCCTCCGATGGAGGTGGCGGTGCCCGCGACGCCCGAGAGGGTGCCAGCCGCCACCAGCGACGCCGGGGTGATGCGCACCCGGACCGACCACAGCGAGAGGACGACGGCGAGCAGGACCATCGCCCCGATCGTCCCGGCCAGTGCCCGGGGGTCGAGCACCGAGACCACCCACACCCCGGCCACGGTTCCCGGGACGCGCGCGGGCAGGCCCCAGGCAAGGGCCCTCAGGTCCACGTTCCGCCACTCCTGCAGGAGGGTGAGCACCGGCAGGGCGACAGCCGTCACCAGGAGCGCGCCGGGCATGACGGTCGGGTCCAGGAGCGAGACGACGGGCGCCGCGACCATTCCCAGACCGAGGCCGACCGTGCTCTGCACGGCGGCCCCGGCCAGTACCGCGAGCGCGGTGAGGGCGAGGAACGTCCAGGCCTCGCCCTCACCGAGAACCCCGTGGCCACTGGGAGAGAAGAGTTCTACGGGCACGGTGAGGACGTTACACCGCATTTCGTCCGATTTTCGTCACCAGGTCGGAACATGGGACGGCCGGTCGGGTTCTGCCCTCCTGATGCTGTCCACGTACTCCAGGGCCCGCTCCGGGTGCAGGAACCACTCGATCAGCCCCATGGGATCGCTGAAGGAGTTGGCGAAGCGGTCGGCGGTCTCCTGGTGGCGGGAGGCGAGGCGGTACAGCTCCCACACGTGCGGCGGCCCGGAGAGCATGACGCGGCTCCAGGCGGTCACCTGGCGGGCGCGGAGCCAGTAGTCGGAGAACGCCTGGCGCATGAACGCCTCGTCGAAGGGGCGCATGCCGTGGTCGACGATGGCCCGGCGGTAGACCTCTGCGGCCGTGGAGGCCATGTTGGCGCCCTGGGCGGTGATGGGGTCGTTGCTGACCACCGCGTCGGCCATCCCGAGGACCACTCTCCCGCCGGGCGTACGGGCCACGGGCTCACGCACCACCGGCGTGTATCCGCCGCTGAGCGAGGCCTTGGGGTCGGCGGGGCGCGCACCGGCGAAGCGCTCGTACTCCCAGGGAGCGTGGCGGCGCACCACCTCCAGGAGGTTGGCCAGCACCTCCTCGGCCGGGGCGTCGAAGGGCAGCGGGCGGTCCAGCGGGCCGCCGGGGACCGCCTCGACCATGAGCGCGTCGCAGACGCCGTTCAGGGAGAGGGTGGACAGGCTGAACACCTCTCCCGCCCCCGGGACGATGCTGCGGGCCAGGATCGGGCCGTCGGGGTGGGGCGCCGCCCCTGACGTGTAGACCAGCGACAGCGAGCGCTGGGGTGCCCGGAAGGGCGAGCGGGAGGTGTCGCGGGGAAAGATCTCCGACAGGCCGCCGCGGCCGGTGGCCACGACGACGAGCTCGTGATCGGCGGCCAGAAGGTCCAGCTCCTCGGCCGCCACCTGGTGGCGGACCAGCTTGCCGCCGCTCCGGGCGAAGAGCTCCATCCAGGCCGCCATCTTCAGGCGCTGGTCGACCGACCGGGCGTGCTCGTCCAGTCGCCCCACCCAGGCCAGGGAGGGTTCGCGACCGCCCGAGGGATCGGCGACGCGCACGCCGACACCGTGGACGGTGGGCGCCTCGCCGTCCCAGAAGGAGAGCCCGTGGCGGCGCTCCCGACGCAGCGCGGGCCCGAAGAGGCACTGCGTGGAGGCCACACGTCCGGCCCTCAGCTCGTCGGGGCCGGCTGCGGTGGCCAGGGTGACGTCGTAGTCCTCGGACAGCAGTCCGAGGGCGAGTTGGAGGCCGGACTGCCCTGCTCCGACGACAAGGATCTTTCGCATGGTCTTCTTTCTGGGGCCGCACGTGCGCACAGCGGCCCGTGGCGGACTTCGGTCGGTCGCGGTGAACCTAACAGCAGCCGGGTAAACGCTGTTTTCACCCCTCTTTGCCGGGACCTTCGGCCCTGTTCGCCCGGGACCTGGGCCCCTGCGGCCCCGGCCGCGAGGAAGACGCCTCCGGCGCCCCGGGCGCCCGAGGCGCATCGGGGCGTTCCCGCAGTTCACATGCGTCACAGAAGCATTTGATGTCCCGTTCGAGGGTGGAGAGGCGCCCTACCCCCACCGCAGCGGCCGGCTCGCCGCACGGGGAGGCCATATCCGTTCGACACAGCAGGAAAAAAGTGCCCGAAGTCACAAATGTTCACACGCGAGCGCGGCACAGGAAAGGCCCCGGTCCGGACGACGGGGTCCGGACCGGGGCCGAGCGGGGCGGCCAGGAGTGGAGGGGCCGCCCCGGGGAGGGGAGGGAAGCCGGTGCACCGGGGAGGAGCGGCGCACCGGCTGTCAGGCTCCTCCCCTGGCGTGGGTCTTGCGCCCTCGGCGGGAGGCCGCGTCCATGACGACCGCCACCAGCAGGACGGCCGCGGTGATCATGAAGCGCACCGAGGTGTCCATCTGGAGCAGCAGCAGGCCCGAGGTGATGGCACCCAGCACCAGGCCGCCCAGCAGGGCCGAGTAGGCGTTGCCCCGACCTCCGAAGAGGCTGGTGCCGCCGATGACCGCCGCGGCGATGGCCATCATCAGCTCGGCGCCGTCACCGGTGGACACGCTCGCCGCGAAGTTGCGCGAGACCAGCAGGATCCCGCCCAGGGCGGCGAGGGCCGAGGCGATGCCGAAGACCGAGATCCGGACCATGTCGACCTGGATCCCCGCGCGGCGGGCGGCCTCGGCGTTGCCGCCGACCGCGTAGACCATGCGGCCGTAGCGGGTCTTGCGCAGCACCAGGTCGAGGACGACCACGGTGCCGAGGAAGATCAGGAAGGCCAGCGGGACGCCCTTGTACTGGTTGAGCACCCACACCCCTCCCAGGATCGGCAGGGCCAGCAGGGCGGTGCGCAGGAGGATCTCGGCCGGCGGCTTGTAGGGCAGCCCGCTGCTGCGGCGCCGCCGCTCGGCCGTCAGGACCGACACCACGTACAGGCCGATCGCGAGGGCGGCCAGGCCCCAGCCCACGACCGGCACGAAGTAGGTCTGGGTCAGCATCGCGATCGCCCCGTTGGGGCTGGTGTTGATGGTGCCGTCCGAGCCCATCAGGTACAGGTGCACACCCTGCCAGCCCAGGAGGCCGGCCAGTGTGACCACGAAGGCGGGCACCCCGACCTTGGCGAAGACGACGCCGTGGAGCAGGCCGATGAGCAGGCCGACCGCGATCGCCGCGAGGATCGCCAGCCACTCGGGCATCCCCTGCTTGACCGCGAGCACCGCCAGTACCGCGGCGGACAGGCCCGCCACCGACCCGATGGACAGGTCGATCTCACCGAGCAGCAGCACCATGAGCACGCCGGCGGTCATCAGGCCGATCGCGGCGATCTGGACGGTGAGGTTGGACAGGTTCTGCGGAGACAGGAACCGGTCGTTGAGCGACTGGAAGACGATCGCGATCAGCACGAGGCCGATGATGACGGGGAAGGGTCCGAGCTCCCCGCCGCGCAGGTTGCGGCGGGCGGCCTGGAGCCACCCCTTGGGCGAGGCGACCGTGGTCAGCAGGCGCGGGTCGCGCGGGGCCTGCGGAGCGGCCGCGCCCTCGGCCTTGGAGGCGTCGATCTGCTGGGTCATCACTTGTCCTCCGTGGCCGGCACCGGGGAGGCGGTGCGCTCCGAACGGCGGCTGACCGGGTTGTCGGCGGCACCGGTGATGGCTGCCACGATCTCCTCGTAGCTGGTCTCCGCGATGGGGAAGTCCCCGGCGTTGCGGCCCAGCCGCAGCACCACGGCGCGGTCGGCGACCGCGCGCACGTCGGCCATGTTGTGGCTGATCAGGACCACGCCGTGGCCCTGGTCGCGCAGGCGCTCGATGAGGTCGAGCACCTGGGCGGTCTGGGCGACGCCCAGGGCCGCGGTGGGCTCGTCGAGCATCACCACGCGCGGCTGTCCGAGGAGGGAGCGGGCGATGGCGATGATCTGGCGCTGGCCGCCGGAGAGGGAGGCGACCGGGACGCGCAGGCTGGGGATCCTGACGGACAGGGAGTCCAGCAGCTCCATCGCCCGGCTCTCCATCTCGACCTCGTCGAGGGTGCCGGGGAAGTGCAGGCTCTCGTTCCCGAGGAACAGGTTGGCGACGATGTCCAGGTTGTCGCACAGGGCGAGGTCCTGGTAGATGGTCGCGATGCCGAGCTTCTGGGAGTCGGAGGGGGAGTTGATGGAGACCGGGCGGCCGTCCCAGCGGATGGTGCCGCCGCTGTCGGCCGGGTGGGCTCCGGAGATGACCTTGACCAGGGTCGACTTGCCCGCGCCGTTGTCTCCGAGCAGGGCGACGACCTCGCCCTCGCCGACCTGGAAGTCGACATCGCTCAGCGCGCGGACCGCCCCGAAGGTCTTGGAGATCCCGGAGAGTTCCAGGACTGGTGTGCTCATGGGTTCGCTTCTCTTCTCTCGTCCCGGGCGGGGCAGGGCCGGGGCCCCGCCCCGCCCGGGGCGTCGCGCCGGCTGCCTACTGGGCTTCCTTGCAGAAGTCGGTGTCGGCGTAGTCGTCGGTGCAGATCTCCTCGATGGAGTAGATCCCGTCCGAGACCACCGTGTCGCCGATGTTGTCGACGGTGACGGCGACCGGGTCCAGCAGGACGGCCTGGACGGTCTCGCCGGCCGCGTCCTCGACCTCGACGAGGCGCTCCTCGCCCAGCTCGGGCTCCTCGCCGGTGGCCAGGGCCACGGCCATGGCCGCGGCGATGCGGGCCTCGGGCTCGATGGCCTTGTAGACGGTCATGTACTGCTCACCGGCGGCGATGCGCTGGATGCCCGCGAGCTCGGCGTCCTGTCCGGTGACCGGCGGCAGGTCCTCGACGGACACGCCCGCGCTGCGCAGCGCGGAGATGATGCCCGAGGCCATGCCGTCGTTGGCGGAGTAGACACCGACGATCTCGTCCACGCCCAGGGCGGTGATGGCGCCCTCCATCTGGGCGTTGGCCTGGTCGGGGGACCAGTCAGGGGTGTCGAACTCCTGGCCGATCTCGATCTGGCCGTCGAGGATCTCGTGGGCGCCGGCCTTGAAGTCGGCGGCGTTGGGGTCGGTGGGCGAACCGTTGATCATGACGATCGAGCCGTCACCGGTGTCGCCCTCCTCCTCCACGGCCTCGAGCAGGGCCTCGGCCTGGACCTGGCCGACGCGGCGGTTGTCGAAGGAGACGTACATGTCCACGCCGCCCTCCGCGAGGCGGTCGTAGGCGACCACGGGAACACCCTGGGACTTGGCCTCGGCCACGGTACCGGCGGCGGCGGCCGAGTCGACGGCGTCCAGGACCAGCACGTCCACGCCCTCGGTGAGCATGGCCTGGGCCTGGGTCTGCTGCTCGTCCACGTCCTGGTCGGCGTTGG
This sequence comes from Nocardiopsis algeriensis, assembly GCF_014203695.1. Taxonomy (GTDB): domain Bacteria; phylum Actinomycetota; class Actinomycetes; order Streptosporangiales; family Streptosporangiaceae; genus Nocardiopsis; species Nocardiopsis algeriensis. Next base: position 291,496 of record NZ_JACHJO010000004.1, read on the forward strand.
CGTAGGACAGCTCGCAGTTGGGGCAGTACTCCGCCAGCGCCTCCTCGAAGAAGGGCTTGTCGAAGGCCTCGTAGCGGGCGGTCTGGAGTTCGGGCAGGAGGAGGCCGACGTGGAAGCCCTCCTCGACGGTGTGGGTCTCCCTCTCGGCGTCCTCACCGCTGGTGGTGAGCGAAGCGCAGCCGGAGACGAGGAGGGCGAGCGCGGCCCCGGCCGCGGCGAAGCCGCCGGCGACCTTGCGCTGGTGAACGGTGCGTGTACTCACGCTGTACCTCTCATGTACGGGGAATGGTGTGAACTCGCGAGTGATGGTGTGAAGTCAAACCCCGACCCCGGCTTGCCGTCAACTCCTGAACACATAACTGAAACATCACGGATATTGCGTTCACACGTTTAAGTCATGATACGTGCAGGTCAGAGCGTATGTGACCTACGAGGCACACATCAACATCGCACGGCAAGAACATGCACGGACACGTACAGTGTTCACATATCGCCTCGCCCGCAGGCGCGGGAAAGGGCCTTTTCCCAGCTCTGGGCGACTCAGCCGATACGGACCGCAGCCATGCGCAGGGCCCCGCGGAGCGACGCGTCCCGCCCGATCCCGCTGGGTACCAGTTCCAGCCGTTCCAGGGCGCTGCCCAGCGCCCCCATCTCCATCGACCGGTACATCGGATCGAGGAGGAGGTCCCCGGCCTCGGAGAGGGGGCCTCCCACGATCACGCGCTCGGGGTTGAACAGGTTCGCCATGATCGCGACCCCCTGCCCCAGCGCGTTGCCCGCCTCGGCGACGACGCGGCGGCAGCCGGGGTTCCCCGCCCGCGCCGCGGCCACCAGGTCCTGGATCCGCGCCGGTTCCGGGCCCCGGGCGATCTCGGCGGTCTGGGGCAGCATGTCCAGCAGGTAGCGGGAACCCACGAAGGTCTCCAGGCAGCCGCGGTTGCCGCACCTGCACACCTGGCCGCGCGGGTCCAGGGCGATGTGTCCGACCTCCCCGGCGGTGCCGCCCGCACCGCGGAAGAGCTGCCCGGCCACGACGATGCCCGCGCCCACCCCTTCGTTGATGACCAGGTGGATCACGTGTTCGGCACCCGCGCCCGCGCCGCCGTGCTGCTCGGCCAGGACGGCGAGGTTGGCGTCGTTCTCGGCCACGACCTCCACGCCCAGCCGTTCGGACAGGGCCTCGGCCGGACGGAAGCCCGCCCAGCGCGGCACGCAGGAGATTCCGCCGACCTCGCCGGTGCCGGGGTCGACCGGTCCCGGTACCGAGGCCACCACCAGCGACACCGAGGACAGGTCGATGCGCGAGCGCATCAGGGCCGTCTCGACCAGCCAGGCCGCACGGCGCACGCTGCGGCCGGGATCCGCGGCCACGTCGTAGGCGATCTCCTCGCGCGACAGCATGGTGCCGCCGCTGTCGCCGATCGCGACGGCGACGCGCCCGGCGGTGAAGTCGACGGCCGCGACCGCGCCGGGTGACCGCACGAGGGTGACGGCCCGGGCGCGCCTGCCGTTGGAGGAGGTGTCCCGGACCGAGACGGTGCCGACCGCGCGCAGGCCGCGCACGATGTTGGAGACACTGGCGGCCGAGAGCCCGGTGGCCCGGGCCAGCTCGGCCTGGGTGAGGGTGCCCTCGCTGCGCAGCACCTCGACCACGCGGCGCTCGTTGGCCTGGCGCAGTGCGGACTGGGAACCCGGTGTCACTACGGTTTCGGTCACCCGTGCCCCCTGCGTTCTGTCGGCTCGACGGCGCTGCTCGCCCGTTGCGTGGAATGCTACAAGCATTGAAGGCAAGCGGAAACGAGGGCCTCCGAAGACCCCGCGGCACTCCGGGGACCTCCTCGGCCCTGTTCTTCGGATCATCTCGGGCTGCACGGCCGCCGGGCGCCCCCTTGCCGCGCCGGAGAGCGTGCCGAGCCCACCAGGCCGAGCTGCGCTCCCCGCCTCGCAAGGGCACGCCTGGCCGGCCGCTCGCCGGAGGATCGGCTCCGCCGACACGGCGAGAGCATCCACACAACAGGTCCTAGAGTTCAGGCGTGACCGTACCCTGTATCCGCACCGGCGAGGACCGGTGGGAGGAGCGCCTGGCCGACGCCGTGTCGGCGGTCGGTGCCCGCCGCCGTACGCGTGTCGTGGCCTTCGAGGGCCACTCGGGCTCGGGAAAGAGCACCGTGGCCGAGAGGCTGCGCACCGTGCTGGAGGAGCGGGGCGAACCCGCGGCCGTGGTGGCGATGGAGGACCTCTACCCGGGCTGGCACGGCCTCGGGGAGGCTCCGGGGCTGCTGCTGGAGTGGGTGCTCGTCCCCCTGGCCCGCGGCGGCCGGGCCGCGTGGCGGCGCTACGACTGGTCCCTGGGGCGCTTCCTCGACGGGTGGACGGAGCTCGACGCGCGCGTCGCGGCGGGCGGCACCTTGATCGTGGAGGGGTGCGGTTCGGGCGCCGCCTCCGTCCGCCCCTTCCTGGACCTGCTGGTGTGGGTGCGGGCCCCGCGCCGGGTGCGGGCCGACCGCCTGGACGTTCGAGCGGACGCGGACGCCTACGCCCCCCACCGCCGGACATGGGCGGACCAGGAGAGGGCCTTCCACACGCGGGACCGCCCCCGCGACCACGCGGGCCTGGTCGTCGACAACGGCCGGCCCTCCCCCGCGCCCGTCAGCCGCCGGTGATGCGGCGGGCGGTCGCCAGGTCGCCGCGGATCCTCTCCACCCCCGAGGTGAGCTGGGGCAGCTGGCTCCCCACGTGGGTGAGCTCCATCAGCCGCTGGTTGCGTACGGCGAGGTTGCCGTACCCCACCCGCAGAACGATCGAGAGCACGGCCGTCGCGGCCAGACCGAGGACGGAGAGCAGGATCAGCAGGTCGCCGATCAGCGCGGGAAACCAGCTGCCCTCCAGGAACAGGGACGAGAACATGTGCAGGAACATCCCCGCCGGAAAGCCCCAGAGGGCGAGGTTGCAGTAGCGGCGGATCCGGGTCATCTGCTGCTGCTGGGCGACCCTGCCGGCCAGGGCCTCGTGCTCGGAGGACACCTTGGCGAAGCGCTCCTCCCAGTAGCGGCGCTCGCGGGCCAGGGTCTGGAGGAGCGGCAGGGAGGTGTAGACCACCGCCGCGTACCCGGCGGCCTCCGCCTCCGGGGAGCTGCTCACCCTCTGCCAGAGGATGTCGACCCATTCCTGGGCCCCCGGGTCGCTGGCGGCGGGCGGAAGCATCCGCTCGGGGTGCAGCAGGAAGGTGAGGACGAGGACCGGGTTGACGGCACCGGCGGCCTTCCACCCCGCGAGCTGCCCGGTCAGCTCCTCCCGGAAGGCGCTGCCCGCACGCTCCGCGGAGTCCAGCTGGTCGGCGAGCCGGCGGAGGGTCTCCTGTTCGACACCGCGGTGGAGCGCCATGGTCCGCAGTACGGCCGGGCGGGCCAGGAGCGCCATCTCGTTGGAGACCGGTTCCCCGGTGAGGACCGGCCGGGGGTCGGTGAAGATCTCGCGGAGCTCCGCGACGGTGGCGCCGCGGCCCCGGAAGACCGGCGGCAGGTCGGGGCGCAGCTGGGCGACGAAGGAGGCCAGGGAGAGGTTGGCGTCGCCCGCCGCGCGCCGGAACAGCGAACGGTCGACGGTGGTGTCCCCCAGGTCGTCGACCAGCCAGGCGCCCAGGGCCGCCCGCTCGACGGGGTCGCCGAACACGCGCACGGCCATGCTCCAGTTGCTCTGCATCGCCTCGGCGAGGGAGCCGGGGTCGGTGAACCGGATGCCGTCGAAGTGGTAGGGCGGCCTGCCTCCGACCGCCGCACCGGAGGGCGTCGGGGGCTCTCCCCAGGAGGGGCTTCCGGACGGAGGAGGCATGCCGGGGGCCGGGGCTCGGCCCTCCTGCCCCGTCTCCCCGCCGGTGTAGGAGGTGGTGGGGAACACTCCGCCCGGTGGTGCCACCCGCGTGGGGTCGACCCCCTCGGCCGGGGCCACCCGCGTGGGGTCGATCCCCCCGGCCGGGGCCACCCGGGTGGGGGAGAGCCCTTCCGGAGGCGCCGTGAGGGTGGCGGCCGCCTGTCGCACACCGGTACGGGTCCCGCCCCCGGAGATGAGGAGGTCGAGCAGGGCGGAGGCCTCCGGACGCCGCCGGGGGTCCTTGTCCAGGCAGCTGCCCACGATCTGGAGCAGCGGTTCGGGGAGACCGCCCAGCTCGGGCTGCCCGCCGAGGATGCGGGCGATCCTGGAGGCCTGGGTCGGGCCGGGGAACGCCTCGTGGCCGGTGGCGGCGTAGACCATCACCGACCCCCAGGAGAAGATGTCCACGGCAGGGGTGAGCCGGATGCCCTCCAGCTGTTCGGGGGCCATGTAGCCGATGGTCCCCACGACCCCGCTGGCGGTCACGGAGGTGCTCTCCACCGCGCGGGCGATTCCGAAGTCGATCACACGCGGACCGTCGGCGGCCAGCATGATGTTCTCCGGTTTCAGGTCCCGGTGCACCACCCCGGCGGCGTGGATCGCCGCCAGTGCCGTGGCCGTGCTCACCGCGAGCCGGTGCAGCTCGGACCCGCTCCGGGGCCCCTTCTCCTGCACGAAGTCGTGGAGCGTGGGGCCGTCGATGTACTCGGTGGCGATCCAGGGCCGGGGCGCGTCGGGGTCGGCGGCGAGGATCTCCGCGACGCAGAAGCCGCTCACCTTGCGTGCCTGCTCCACCTCCGCGGCGAAGCGCCGGCGCATGTCGGCGTCGCCCGCCCAGGAGGCGTGCAGCATCTTCACCGCGGCCCGGCTCCCGTCCGGGGCCTCTCCGAGGAAGACCTCGCCGAACCCGCCCCGGCCCAGCGAGCGCACGAGCTGGTAGTCCCCGACGACACGCGGTGACTCCGCCGTCCCGTTCCCGCCCTGCGGGTCGGCCATGGAAAGCTCCCTCTGTCCATCTCTTCCGTCGCACCCTCTACGACGGTTGGAACTATAACGGGGTTTCGGACACCTGGGTGCGGGCCCTCACACCGCGCCGCGCCGGTGTTCTCCCCGCTGGATCCGCGCCACGAGGTCGTCGGTGAGCGTCCCGTATCCCGTGGCCGCCCACACGCTCCGCTCCGCGGGGACCTCGTAGTAGGGAACGGTGGCGCCGTCGTGTTCGGCAGGCAGGACGGTGGGCCGGACCCGGACCCGGACCGCACGGGCGCAGTCCGCGCACAAGGGGACGCGAATGCTGTGCGTGCCGCCGAACTGGCGCCACTGCACGGGCCTGGTGCCGCTTCCGTGCAAGGGGTCGGCGTAGCAGGGGCGGCGCGGAGTGCGCAGGCCGGCCAGGGCGTCCTCGGCCAGGTCGAGCAGGACGAGCACGCCGACGGCGTCGGGCAGGTTCGTGCCCTCCCGCAGCATCCGGTCGTGGACGGCGGCCGCGGCGTCCCGGGCGTCCAGGGCGCGGGAGAGGCGCTCCGCGGGGACCCCCCGGGCAGAGCTCAGCCGCTCCCCGAGTTCGACCAGTTCGCGGCCGCCGCGGTCCACCAGCCTCTCCAACCGGGCCCGGTCGGCGTTGGCGAACGCCGCGTGCTGGGGAAGCCCTCGCAGGACACCGCGCCGGGTGCGCGCCCCCAGGGCACGGCCGACCAGGAGCGCCGCGGCGGCCGCCAGGAGGACGAGGAGGAGCACGCCCGTCCAGAGCGCCCACCGGGGCAGCGCGAACAGGAGACCGTGGGAGGGGCGGCCCTCCTCGTACACCTCTCGGGCGGCGTGGTAGGCGGCCTCGGGGTCCGGGGAGTAGGCGGCGTCGAGCGCCGCGTCGACCTGCTCGACCGGGCCGCCGTCGAAGCCGGTGCCGTAGCTCGCGGCGAGGGCTCCGTAATAGGCGGGCGAGAGGCCCTGCGTACCGAACCCGGTGCCGGTCAGCTGCTCTCCCCCGTAGACGAGGTAGTGGGCCTCTCCCCCGCCCCTGCGGTCGTGGACCGCCGAGGCCAGGGCCTCGGGGTCCCCGTTCCAGGGGTCTCCCCGGGTCAGGGGCACCGCGATGACGTACAGCTCCAGGTCCTCGGCCCCGATGCGCGCGGCGACCCGGTCGCGCTCGTCCTCGGGAAAGGCCGTCCCGTAGGCGGGGTCGACGTGGACGGGCACCCCCTCCAGGGCCTCGGCCACCGCCTGTGCGGGCGAGACCGCGGTGTCGGCCGCCGCGGGTGCGGGCAGCGCCGCCAGCAGGGCTGTGGCCGCGGCGGCCGCGAGCGTCCTCTCAGCGGACACGGTTCTCCTCCAGGACGAGTTCGATCATGCGCTCGGGGCGCCGGGCTCCGAAGGCATGGGTGATCCAGGGGCTGTCCCCCTCGTGCGTGTAGGGCGTGAAGGCGCCGCCGGGGCCCCGCAGGGACAGGACCGCCGTCCGCCTCCGGGCCTCGGTGAGCTCCGCGCAGTCCCGGCACACCCGGGCGGCGCCGGCGGCACCTTCCCCGCGGGTCCGAACGCGCTCGGTCGCGGTCCCGTGGAGGGGGTTGACCTCGCACGGCCTGCCCCGGACCGGGGCGCCGGGCTCCCGTGCCGCGGCCAGGACCCGGCGGGCCAGTACGGTGGCGCCGACCAGGTCGAGCGGTCCGGGATCGCGCTCGGCCACCAGGAGGGCGGCCTCGGCCTGGGGCATGAGGGAGGCGGGGATCCGCTCGGCGCCGGGCGAGGACAGCAGCCGGGCCAGCCGCCGGCACTCGGCCCCGGCCAGGCGCCGCAGGCGGCGGGTCCCCGGCCTGGAGCCGATCCGGCGCCGCACTCCCCGCAGGACACCGGCCGCGACGCCCAGGACCGCGACCGCGAGCACCCCCAGGAGCGGACCGGCCCCGAAGAGCCCTCCGAAGAGACCGCTGGAGAAGCGCTCGCCGCGCGGACGCGGAACCGAGGGTTCGGACTCGACCAGGGGCGGCTCCTCCGGCCCGCCCGGATCGGTCTCCACGTCCCCGAGGGCTCTCACGGCTGCGGCCAGTGCCTGGGCGGGGGTGTCCGCCTCGATGTCGTGGACGGCGTTCCACACGTCGTAGGGGTCGGTACCCAGCCCGGTGGCGTGGGCCCCGATCTCGACCCCTTCGCCGTGGGAGCGGTGGCGGACGACGAGGTGGACGCCGTCCCTTTCCGACAGCGAGGCCAGGGCCGCGGCCAGCAGCTCGGGGTTGCCGCCGGCGTCGTCGCCGGGTCCCATCGCCAGCACCGCGGCGTACACCGGCGGCTCCGCGGTGGCGATCAGGTCGGCCGTCTCCGCCAGGCCCTCTCTCCGCACCGGCGCGAGGGGGTCGACGTACAGGGGGTCCCCCTCCCACTGCTCCAGCACGTTCTCCGCGCGGGCCGTGGAGACCACGTAGGGCGGTCCGGCCCTCGCCTCGTCCTCCGGGTCGGGGGTCTCGTGGCGGCCGGCGGGAGCCCGCACCATGTATCCGTGGGGCACCGCCACGGCCGCCGCGGCCAGGCCGGCGGCGAGCACGGCGATCAGGGCCGCACGGCCCCGCGAGCCCCCGCCGGCCCTCTTCCTTCCCCGGCCGGCCCGCCACGCGAGGACACCGCCGACTACCAGGACGAAGCCGGCGGTGCCGCCGGCCAGCATGCCGAGGTTCTCGGGGCCGGTGTAGGACGTGGGGTCGAGGTCGTCCAGGAGGTACCGCAGGGTGCCGGGTCCTCCGTCGTAGGTGTACTCGCGCGCGCTCTCCGGGTCGGCCGCGATCTCGGCCAGCACCCCGACGACCTCGGTCGCGGGGGTGTCGTACTCCAGATCGGGGTGCAGCTGCACGGCCAGGCGGATGTCCTCGGCGGGCAGGTCGACGCCGTGGGCCGCCAGCTCCAGGTCGGTGCCCCGGGGGCGCAGGCGGAGGTAGAGGCCCTCTTCGCCGAGCCTGTCGTACAGGGCGGGCACCACCGTGTCCCCGCCCCACCGGGCCTCGTGCCCCGGGAAGGGGCTGACCACCGCGTAATAGGGGATCCCCAGCGGGGACAGGGCCTCGTGCACGGCCCGCGCGATCTCCTCCGGGGAGGAGGCGCCGCCGGTGGCGGCGTCCACGACGACGGCCGCGCCCTCGGGTTCCTGCGCGAGCAGGGCGGCGTAGTGGGCGGCGGGAGTGGTGTGCTCGGCGGACGGAGGGGGCGGGGGTGAGGACTCAGCGCGGGCGGGGGCGGGGGCTGCCAGGAGGGCGAAGAGCAGCGCGGCGATCCCCCGTGCGACCTGGGTGGGAACAGGCATGGACCGAGCATAAGGGGCGTACCGAGCGGGGGAAGAGCCCGGCCGCAGGTCAGGGGCCCTCACGAGCGGGCCCCCGCGCCGGCGGCGGCGCGGGGGCCCGGGGGCGGCGGGGTGGGTCCGCCGGTCAGTTGCCGGGGAAGCGGCCGGGGTTCTGGCCGGGCTCACCCGGGATCCGGCCGGGGGCCGGGTCGGTCGGGCCGGGGAAGCCGCCCAGCCTCTGGTCCGGAGTGGTGTTCGGCGTCGGGCCCGGCGTGTACCCGGGTGCACCGTCCGGGGTGCGCGCCCCCTCGATGTACTCCTTGAAGCGCTTCATGTCGCCCTTGGCGCGGGCCTTGACCAGGCCCAGCTTGTCGCCGAGCTGCTCGACGGCGCCCTCGGGAACCGTGCGCAGCTGGAGGGTGATCCTGGTCCGGGAGGCCGAGATGTGGTGGAAGGTCACCACACCGGCGTGGGACACGCCGTCGACGCTGCGCCAGGCGATGCGCTCCTGCGGGACCTGCTCGGTGACCTCGGCGTCGAACTCGCGCTTCTGGCCGGCGATCTCGATGTTCCAGTGGAGGAGGCGCTCGCCGGTGCGCGTGATGCTGTTGACGCCCTCCATGAAGCGGGGGAACTGCTCGAAGTCCGTCCACTGCGCGTAGGCGACGGACACGGGGACGTCGACCTCCACAGTCTCCACGATGTCAGACACTGTCGGAATCCTTCCGTCGGGTGTGATGCGTCCTCGGAGGCACCGCTACCCAAACGCCGATACCCAAACGTTACCCAACATCCGGCCAAGCTCGGGAGAAGCACCGAGCGCCCGCCGTGACCTGGGATTTTTTCCGCGCGGCGGATCGCGAAATTTTTCCCGCCGCCGGTACCCCGTACCGGAAAAGGGCGGGGCCGCCACCGTCGGTCGGACGGTGGCGGCCCCTTCTCGCACCGCGCCGCGCACCGGTCGGGTGCGGGGCGGAGTCGGCAACCGCTACTTGGCGATCAGCTGGCGCAGCACGTACTGCAGGATGCCGCCGTTGCGGTAGTAGTCGGCCTCACCCGGGGTGTCGATGCGCACCACGGCGTCGAACTCGACACCGGTGTCGGTGCTGACCTTCACCGTTTCGGGGACGCGGCCCTCGTTCAGCTCGGTCACGCCGGTGATGGAGAAGGTCTCCTCGCCGGTCAGGCCGAGGGAGTCGGCGGACTGACCCTCCGGGAACTGGAGCGGCAGAACACCCATGCCGATCAGGTTGGAGCGGTGGATGCGCTCGTAGGACTCCGTGATGACCGCGCGCACACCCAGCAGGGCGGTGCCCTTGGCGGCCCAGTCGCGCGAGGAGCCCGAACCGTACTCCTTGCCGCCGAGGACGACCAGCGGGGTGCCCTGCTGCGCGTAGTTCTGCGCGGCGTCGTAGATGAAGGAGACCGGCGCGCCCTCCTGCGTGAAGTCGCGGGTGTAGCCGCCCTCGGTGCCCGGCGCGATCTGGTTGCGCAGGCGGATGTTGGCGAAGGTGCCCCGGATCATCACCTCGTGGTTGCCGCGGCGGGAACCGTAGGAGTTGAAGTCGCGGCGCTCCACACCGTTGGCCTTGAGGTAGTCGGCCGCCGGGGTGCCCGGCTTGATGGCGCCGGCCGGGGAGATGTGGTCGGTGGTGACCGAGTCGCCCAGCTTGGCCAGGACGCGGGCACCGGTGATGTCGGTGACCGGCTCGGGGGTCTCGCCCATGCCCTCGAAGTACGGGGGCTTGCGGACGTAGGTGGAGTCGTCCTCCCACTCGAACGTGTTGCCCGTCGGGGTGGGCAGCGAGCGCCAGCGCTCGTCGCCGGCGAAGACGTCGGAGTAGGCGGACTCGTACATGTCGGCGGCGATCGCCGAGTCCATGACCTCCTGGATCTCCTCGGCGGTGGGCCAGATGTCGGCCAGGTAGACCGGCTGGCCGTCCTTGTCGGTGCCCAGCGGCTCGGTGGTGATGTCGACGTCCATGGACCCGACCAGGGCGTAGGCGACCACCAGCGGCGGCGAGGCCAGGTAGTTCATCTTGACGTCCGGGTTGATCCGGCCCTCGAAGTTGCGGTTGCCCGACAGGACCGCGGCGACGGCCAGGTCGTTGCTCTGGACGGCCTGGGAGACCTCCTCCGGCAGCGGGCCGGAGTTGCCGATGCAGGTGGTGCAGCCGTAGCCGACGAGGTTGAAGCCCAGCTTGTCCAGGTACGGGGTCAGGCCGGAGCGCTCGTAGTAGTCGGTGACGACCTTGGAGCCCGGGGCCAGCGAGGTCTTGACCCACGGCTTGCGGGACAGGCCCTTCTCCACCGCCTTCTTGGCCAGCAGGGCGGCGCCGAGCATGACCGAGGGGTTGGAGGTGTTGGTGCAGGAGGTGATCGCGGCGATCACCACGGCGCCGTGGTCGATCTCGGTCTCGGTACCGTCGGCCATGGTGACCGTGACCGGGCGGGAGGGGCGGTCGCCGCCGGGCTGGGCCATGTGGGCCGGGGAGTCCGAGGCGGGGAAGGAGTCGGCGCTGGCCTCGTCCACCAGGTCCTCGACGTAGTTGTGCACGTCGTGGCGCCAGGTCTGCTTGGCCTCGGACAGGGCGATGCGGTCCTGCGGGCGCTTGGGTCCGGCGATGGAGGGGACGACGTCGCCGAGGTCGAGCTCCAGGTACTCGGAGTACTCGGGCTCCTTGGACGGGTCGTGCCAGAAGCCGTTGGCCTTGGCGTAGGCCTCGGTCAGGGCGACCTGCTCCTCGCTGCGGCCCGTCAGGCGCATGTAGCGGATGGTCTCGTCGTCGATCGGGAAGATCGCGGCGGTGGAGCCGAACTCGGGGCTCATGTTGCCGATGGTGGCGCGGTTGGCCAGCGGCACGGAGGTGACGCCCTCGCCGTAGAACTCGACGAACTTGCCGACCACGCCGTGCTGGCGCAGCATCTCGGTGATGGTGAGCACCAGGTCGGTGGCGGTGGTGCCGGGCTTGAGCTCACCGGTCAGCTTGAAGCCCACCACGCGCGGGATGAGCATGGAGATCGGCTGGCCGAGCATGGCGGCCTCGGCCTCGATACCGCCCACGCCCCAGCCCAGGATGCCCAGGCCGTTCTGCATGGTGGTGTGCGAGTCGGTGCCGACGCAGGTGTCGGGGTAGGCCTGGCCGCCGCGGCTCATGGTGACGCGCGCCAGGTGCTCGATGTTGGCCTGGTGCACGATGCCGGTGCCGGGCGGGACGACCTTGAACTCGTCGAAGGCGGTCTGGCCCCAGCGCAGGAACTTGTAGCGCTCGTAGTTGCGCTCGTACTCGATCTCGACGTTGCGCTCGAAGGCGTCGGGGCGGCCGAAGAGGTCGACGATCACGGAGTGGTCGATCACCAGCTCGGCGGGGGCGAGCGGGTTGATCTTGTCCGGGTCGCCGCCCAGGTCGCGCACGGCCTCGCGCATGGTGGCGAGGTCGACGACGCAGGGAACGCCGGTGAAGTCCTGCATGATCACCCGGGCGGGGGTGAACTGGATCTCCTGGCTGGGCTGGGCCTTGGCGTCCCAGCCGCCCAGGGCGCGGATGTGGTCGGCGGTGACATTGGCACCGTCCTCGGTGCGCAGAAGGTTCTCGAGGAGGACCTTCAGGCTGTAGGGGAGCCGGTCGGCGCCCTCGACTGCGTCCAACCGGAAGATCTCGTACGACTCGTCGCCAACGCGCAACGTGTCGCGGGCGCCGAAGCTGTTCACGGACACGGTGTCTGCCTCCTGATCTCGCCACTTTGTCCCCAGCATCCTGCCTCATGGGGCGGATGCGGGTCCTACTGAGGCCGCCCTCACCGGACACCGCGAGCGCGGAGGGCCGCGGGGTGGCTCTCCGTCTTCTCCGGCCTCCGTCCGGACCGCCGTGGCCTGCGACGACACCACTCGTCCCAGACCAAGGCGGGCCGCCGTACGAGGGCGACCGCGTCGTTCGGTCCGGGCGGCGGAGCGGTCAACCTCACACGCCCGGACGCGGGGAAGCCCCGCAGTTATCTTGATGTCAAGCTATCCAACTTGTATCTCGATATCAAGTTATCGGGCCGCTTCCCCGCCCGTGCAGGCGCCCCCGCGATCGCGCCGGCCTCAGTCCAGCTGCGGGGCAACCTTGGCGGCGACCAGCTCCAGGTGGTCCAGGTCCGCCATGTCCAGGACCTGGAGGTACATGCACTCGGCCCCGATCTCGGCGAAGCGGCCGATCTTGTCGACCAGCTCGTCGGGCGTCCCCGCCAGGCCGTTGCGGCGCAGCTCGTCCACCTCGCGTCCGATCCGCCCCGCACGCTCGGCCACCTGGGCCTCGTCGCGGCCGACGCACAGCACCTGCGCGGCCGAGTAGGCCATGGGCCTCTCCCGCCCTGCCGCCGCGACCGCCTGCCGCGTGCGGTCGAAGGCGGCGGAGGTCTCCTCGACCGAGGCGAAGGGCACGTTGTACTCGTCGGCGAACGTGGCCGCCAGGCGCGGCGTGCGGCGCAGCCCCGTGCCGCCGATGAGCACCGGAGGTCGGGGGGACTGCTGCGGCTTGGGCAGGGCGGGCCCCTCCGACAGACGGTAGTGCTTGCCCTCGTAGCGGAACGTGTCGCCGGGTTCGGTGGCCCACAGGCCGGTGATGATGTCGAGCTGCTCCTCGTAGCGGTCGAAGCGCTCACGGGCGGTCAGGGGGAAGGGGATCCCGTAGGCGGAGTGCTCGTCCTCGAACCAGCCCGCGCCGAAGCCGAACTCGACCCGGCCGCCGCTCATACGGTCCACCTGCGCCACGGCGATGGCCAGCGGCCCCGGGTGGCGGAAGGTCGCGGCGGTCATCAGCGTGCCCAGGCGGATCCGCGAGGTCTCGCGGGCCAGCCCCGCCAGGGTGATCCAGGCGTCGGTCGGCCCCGGCAGGCCGGTGACATGGTCCCCCATGTGCAGATAGTGATCACTCCGGAACAGAGCGTCGAACCCCAACGCCTCGGTCGCCTTGGCGACGGCGAGCTGGTCCTCGTACGTGGCCCCCTGCTGGGGTTCCAGAAAGATCCTCAGGCGCATACGTCTCATTTTCGCCCACCGCGGCCGCCAACCCGCAACCGGCGCGCGGGTACTCTCGAAAAGGCCGGTCCCCGCCGGTGAACCGCTCCCCCGGCACGTGACGTTAGCCCTCCCGTGAAGTTCCTCCGCCGCTCGCGCCGACGCGCCCCCTCCTACGGTCCCGACAGCCCCGACCCGGTGCTCCTGTCCGCCGTGGCCTCGGGCGAGACCGAGGCCCTGGAGATCCTGCACCGCAGGCACGCCTCCTGGCTGCGGGCCCGCCTGCGCTACCGCTGCTCGGACACCGACCAGCTCGACGCCGCCCTCCAGGAGACCTTCCTCGCCGTCTGGAGGAACGCGGGCTCCTTCACTCCGCGGGAGGGCGACGGAGACGCCGGCGCCTGGCTGTGGACCATCGCGATCCGCCAGCTCATCTCCCAGTTGCGCAAGCGGGCCAACCGCTGGATCGCCGAGACCGACCCCGAACCCTACGAGACCATCGGCGACGCCTCGGCCGAGGACACCGTGCTGCTCAACATCGAGCACGGCCCGCTGGGCGCCGCGCTGCACTCGCTCTCCCCCGAGCTGCGGGCGGCCATACAGGCCACCGTGCTCGACGGGCTCACCGTCCGGGAGGCGGCGCAGATCCTGCAGATCCCCGAGGGCACCGTCAAGACACGGGTGATGCGCGCCAAGGCGCGCCTACGGGAGGCACTGACAACATGAGCTGGCACCTGACCCCTGCCCAGGCACACGAGTACGCGGCCCACCGGGCCGACGAGATCACGGCGATGTCGGTGGAGGCCCATCTGATGCACTGCGCCCCCTGCCGTTCCCTGGTACCCACCGACGAGCAGTGGCTGGCCGACAGCTGGGCGGAGCTGCGCGACGTCGTGGACCGGCCCCGCACCGGCCCGGTGGAGGCCCTGCTGGCCCGGACCGGCCTGGCCGAGAGCACCGCGAAGCTGCTCGCCGCAACTCCCCGCCTCTACCGGGCGTGGCTGGCCGCCACCGTGGCGGTGCTGGCCGCCGCGCTGCTGGCCGCCCACACCCTGCCCAAGGGTTCCCTGGTCTTCGTCTTCGTCGCTCCGGTCGTACCCCTGCTGGGGGTGGCCCTGGCCTACGGGCGCGGCGTCGACCCGGCGCACACGCTGACGTCGGTCACGCCGCTGGCTGGCCAGCGCCTGCTCTTCCTGCGCACGTGCGCGGTACTGGTCCCCGCGCTGACGCTGTGCACGGCGGTGGCGCTGCTCCTGCCGGGGACGACGGCACCGTGGACGGCGGCGCTGTGGCTGCTGCCCGCACTGACACTCGTGGCCGGCTCGCTCGTGCTGGGCCGCTGGATGCACCTGAGCGCGGCCGCCGGTGTCATGGGCAGCCTGTGGGCGGCGGCCCTGTTCACACTCTTCCTCGTCGAGCACTCCGCGCCCGTGGTGCTGCTGGCGCCCCCGTCCCAGGTGTGGTGGGGCACGGCGCTGGCGCTCCTGCTGGGAACCCTCCTGCTGCGGGTGAGGACGGCGTGAGCGCCCCGGCCGCGGCACCGCCGGTACACGTCCGGGGGCTGGTCCGCCACTACGGCACCCGGACCGCCCTGAAGGGCGTCGACCTGTCGCTGGGCCGGGGGGTGACGGGCCTGCTGGGCCGCAACGGGGCCGGCAAGACCACACTTCTGCGCTGCCTGGCCACGGACCTGGAGGCGAGCGCGGGCGAGGTGCGCCTGTTCGGGCTCGACCCCGAGCGCGCGGCCGGGCGCACCGAGATCCGGAGGCGGCTGGGCTACCTGCCGCAGAACCCCGACTTCTACCCGCACTTCACGGTGTTCGGGCTGCTGGACTACATGGCCGTGCTCAAGGAGCTGGGGAGCCGCCGGGACCGCCACGACGAGGTGCGCCGCGTACTGGTGCGGACCGACCTGTACGACAGGCGCCACAGCCGGGTCCGGCGCCTGTCCGGAGGGATGCGCCAGCGCCTGGCGCTGGCCGCGGCCCTGCTGGGAGGGCCGGAGCTGCTGCTGCTGGACGAGCCCACGGTGGGGTTGGACCCCGAGCAGCGCATCCGCTTCCGCAGCCTGGTCTCGGAGCTGGCCGTGCACAGCACCGTGGTGCTGTCCACCCATCAGATCGAGGACGTGGCCGCGCTGTGCGGGCGCATCCTGTGTCTGGACCGGGGGCGGGTGATCTTCGACGGCACCCCCGGCGACCTGGTGGAACGGGCCCGGGGCCGGGTGTGGGAAGGCGCCGGCGACCCCGGCGACGGCTGCACCTCCTGGCGGCTGGCCGACGGCCGCCACCGCGTACTGACCCCGCACGGCACCGACTCGCCCGGCGGGGGTTTCACCGCCGTGGAGCCCTCGCTGGAGGACGCCTACCTCCTGTACACGGGCATGGACAGGGGGCGGGGTTGAGACGGCACGCCGCGGCCTTCCTGCGGCTGACATGGTTCAACTCCCGGCGTCTGGCCACCAGCCCCTTCCTGCTGCTCGGGGCCGCCGCCGCGGGCGCCATGGTGTGGAGCCTGCGGGGGATCGAGCGCACGGGAACGGCGGAGAGCTGGTACAACGAGCTCTCCACCCTGGCCGTGCTGGTCGCCCTGGCGATGTTCGCCGCGGTGACGCCGGCGGCGGTGCGCGAGGCCCGACACCCCGGGACGCCCGTCGCACCGCTGGGCCGTACGGCAA
The DNA here is from genome assembly GCF_014203695.1 of Nocardiopsis algeriensis. Lineage (GTDB taxonomy): Bacteria > Actinomycetota > Actinomycetes > Streptosporangiales > Streptosporangiaceae > Nocardiopsis > Nocardiopsis algeriensis. Next base: position 307,309 of record NZ_JACHJO010000004.1, read on the forward strand.
GGCTCCTGGCGCTGCTGACCGCGGCCGTACTGGTGAGCTGTGCCGCCCAGGCCGCGGGGACGGCAGTGCTGTACCACACCTACGACCACCCACTGCCCGGGGTGGTGAGCCCGTACGCCGTCCCGGTCCCCTTCGCCACGGCGGCCTCGGGAGCGGTGACCGGCATCGCCCTGGCCTCGTGGACGCGCTCCTACCTGCCGCTGCTCCTGCTCGCCCTGGGCGGCCCCGGCTACGTTCTCTACGCGACGCTCGCCGCCTCCAGCCGGATGGGCTGGACCATGGGCAGGATGGAGCAGGTGGCCTACCAGCTCCACAACCCCTTCATCGTGCAGACCCCTTCGCTCACCGGGGTGAGCCTGCTGTCCCTGGCCTACGCGCTGCTGGTCCTGGCCGCCCTGGCCGCGCTGGCCCTGGCCGCGCGACGGCGCGGGGCCGTCCTGTTCGTGTCCCTGGGGACCGCGGTCGCCCTGTTGGCGGGTGCCGCGGGCACCGCCCTCCACGGTCGGCACACCTACCCCTGGGGCACGCCGATCCCCGACAGCGAGGTGTACGGCCACAGCGGTGCCTCCCCCTGCCGGGAGCTGGAGGGCATCACCTACTGCCCGCTGCCCGGTTACGAGTCCTGGACCGGTCTCTGGCACTCCGTGCTCGGGCCCGCGATGGCCCAGCTGCCGGAGGAGGCACGCAAGCCCGTGCTGTGGCAGGACAGCCATGCCTACACGAGGGAGATGGAGCTGCCCCCGGGACGGGGCATGGTGGTCTACGACCACGCCGATCCCGGATCGGGGTACTGGGAGGCCTGGCTGATCGCCGATGCCGCCCGCATCGCCCTGAACATGGACTTCACCCCGCACCGGGCACCGTGCCGGGCGACCGGTCAGGCGCGCATCACGGTGGCCCCCTGGCTGTTCGACCTGCCCGACACGCTCTCCGCCCTCGAAAAGGCCGAGATCACGGCCGCGTACCTGACCGACCACACCCCCGCGCCCGCCGACCTGGAGCTGGTCCGCGCCCTGGAGGAGCTTCCCCGGGAGAGGGTGCGCCAGGCCCTGCACCTGCACTGGGACCGCCTGGTGTCGGGAGAGCTGGGTTCGGTGGAACTCGCCGAGGAGCTGGGTGTGGTCCTGGAGAGTCCGGCGGACACCCCGATGAGCGCCTCGGACTGGGATCTGCTGTCGCCGCTGCTGTCCTCTCAGCAGTGGGGCGAGGGCTATCCCGTCTGGAACGCCGATGCCGACGTGTGCGGGCGCGCTTCCTGACCGCAGGGACCTCGCGGAACGCGCTCCGACCTGCATCTATGAACCTGGCCACAGCACGGGACATTTTTGGCTTACATTACCGAATGATAAATATAATCACTATTGTCCCAATTGTCGCTTTTGGCAGTTTCGTGGTCGCTACCGCAAGGTGAGTTCTCTTGACCGTCGCCCGCATGCTCGCAGGAACCGTCGTCCCCGCCGCCCTCCTGGGTGCCTCGGTGCTGTCCGCACCAGCCCAGGCGGACACGGCGTTCCCGGCGAGCGCGGGCAGCACACTGGTCGGCCTGTCCGCCACCCACGCGGAGGGCACCACCGAAGGTGTGTGGGGCCGGGTCTACACCAGTTCCGAGGTGGGCGGAGAGTACCCCTCGGCGGACCTCTCCTCCGACCCCAGCGGGCTGCTCGACCTCGCCACCGTCGGCGGGAGCGAGTCCCTCGTGAACACCACGGCGTCCGGCGGGGGCCGCGCCGAGGCCGAGGCCTCCATCAGCGGCGGCTTCGAGCTGCGGCTGCCGGGCTACCAGGCACCGGCGGTCGGCCTGGCCACCCTCCACCACTCCCTCAGGTGCGACTTCTCGGGCAACCTGGAATGGGAGAGCAGGCTCGACGGCGGCTCGGGCGGCAACGACCACGTGGTCACCGTGTTCGGAACTCCGATTCCGGTGGACGAACCGCGGGTGAGCACCACCGTCCCGGTCCCCGGCCAGGACATGACCGCCGACGTCACCGTCGAGAACGCCGAGCCGACCGACCCCACCGCCGCCGGCGGCGACCTCTACACCCGTGTGACCGCCGAGGCCGACGGGGCCACTCTGTTCGACCTGACCCTGGGCGCGGTCTCCGTCGACTGCTCCGAGGCCGCAGCCGGCGCCGGGGAGGAGCCCGCCGGTGAGCCCCCGGCCGAGACGGAGAGCGCACCGCCCCGGGCCGACGGCGAACCCCGAGGCGGAACCCCCGGCGAGGAGGAGCCGGTCCCCGGGACCGGAGTCCCCGAGCCCGGCGCCGACGCACCCGGCAGCCCGGAGGGCTCCGAGAGCACGCGGCCGGACCCGCAGGACAACGACGCCACCGGCGGGACCGAGGAGGCCGACGGCGGGTCCGGAGAGACGGACGGCACCCGCGCCACCGGCGGCCTGCCCGTCACCGGCGGCGCACTGGCCGGACTGATCGCACTCGGCCTGCTCACCGCCGGTATCGGCGGCCTGGCCCTGCGCCTCGCCCGCAGGAACTGACCGTCCTCCCTCAGTCCTGGAGGTGGCGGCGCGCCGGGCGCACGGGCTCCAGGACGGCCAGGCACTCCACGTGGTGGGTCATGGGGAAGGCGTCGAAGGCGCGCAGCGCCACCAGCCGGTAGCCGCTGCGGTCGAACTCCGCGAGGTCGCGGGCGAGGGTGGCCGGGTCGCAGGAGACGTAGGCGACCTTCCTGGGCCGCGTGCCCGCGATGGAGCGGACCACCTCCGCGCCGGCGCCCGACCGCGGCGGGTCCAGGACGACGAGGTCGGCGTGCACATCGGCCCACTCGCGCATCTGGGCCGCCACGTCGCCCTGCTCGATCCGGGCCTGCTCCATGTCCCGCAGGTTGCGGCGGGCGTCGCGCACGGCCTCGCTTCCGCTCTCCACACCCATGGTGCGGCCCTCCGGGCCCACCGCCTCGGCGAGCGCTGCGGTGAACAGGCCCACGCCGCAGTACAGGTCCAGGGCGGTCTCCCCCTCCCCGGGCTCCAGGGCCTCCATGACCGCGCCGGTCAGGACGTCCGCGGCGGCCGGGTGGACCTGCCAGAAGCTGTTCGCGCCGAGGCGGTACTCGCGGCCGGCCGCGTTCTCGCGCACACCGCGGCGTCCGCGCACGTGCTGGACACGTCCGCCCTTGAAGCGGCGCAGCACGGCGGCGGGGGCTCCGAGCTCGGGCAGGGGGCCCAGCTTGGAACCGGTCGGGGTGACCACGACGGCGCGGTCGCCGCTGGTGGCCGAGGCGACCGCCTCCACGTCGCGCACCCCCTCCCAGCGCACCCGGGGGATGCCCAGGTCCGCCACCCCCGGAGAGGCGATCAGGCAGCGGTCGACGGGTTCGACCTCGTGGGAGCGGTGGCGGCGCAGGCCGGCGCGGCCCTCGGAGTCGACGGTGAAGCGCACCCGGGTGCGCCAGCCCAGACCGTCCGGTGTGCCGGGCAGCTCCTCCACGACGACCTCGCGGTCGATCCCGGCGATGCGGCGCAGCTGCTCGGAGACCACCTGGGCCTTGATGCGGCGCTGGGCCTCGGGAGCCGCGTGCTGCCAGTCGCAGCCGCCGCAGCGGCCCGGACCGGCGAACGGGCAGGGTGCCTGGACGCGGTCGGGGGAGGCGGTGAGCACCTCCACGGCGTCGCCGCGCAGGAAGCGGCTGGTCTGCTCGGTGACGCGCACGCGCACGCGCTCTCCCGGCAGCGCGTGGCGGACGAACACCACCTGCTCGTCACGGCGCCCCACACACCAGCCGCCGTGGGCGGCACCCTCGACGGTGATCTCGAACTCGTGTCCCACTAGGGTCATGGCGGGGTCCTCCCGGGTCGGTGCTGTCGCGGAGCTGCCGCGCTGTTGTCGCGGTGAACTGCCTGTACAGCCACCAAACGTCCCCAATCTACCGGCCTTCGAAGGCCGTCCGGACAGGTCCGTGCGGAGGGCCCCGAGGCGGTGTGCCAAGGTGTCCTTGCGGCACGGCGCCCGTGCCCGGAGGCGGCTCGACGGGAGTGGAAGGTGCACATCGTGATCATGGGGTGCGGCCGCGTGGGTTCCACGCTGGCGCACACCCTGGTTGACCTGGGACACACGGTGGCGGTGATCGACCAGGACCCCGAGGCGTTCCGGCGCCTGCGCGGGGACACCGCCAAGTACGCGGTACGCGGGGTGGGCTACGACCGCGAGGTGCTGCTCGCCGCGGGGATCGATCGGGCGGGCGCGTTCGCGGCGGTCAGCAACGGTGACAACTCCAACATCATCGCGGCCCGGGTCGCCCGCGAGACCTTCGGCGTGGAGAACGTGGTGGCGCGCATCTACGACCCCCGCCGCGCCGAGGTCTACCAGAGGCTGGGCATCCCCACGGTCGCCACGGTGCGCTGGACCGCCGACGCGGTCCTGCGGCGCATGGTGCCCGGCGACGAGCGGGCCCCCGCCGGACCCGAGTGGCACGACGCCTCCGGAACCCTGGCCATGGACGCGCTCCCCCTGCCCGCGGGATGGACCGGAAGAACGGTGGGCGAGCTGGAGGAGCGCGCCCCGCTGCGGGTGGTCTACCTCTCCAGGCGGGGCCGGATCGTCCTGGCGCGCTCGGCCGAGCCGCTGGAGGAGGGCGACATGCTGCACGTGGTCGCGCACAACCGGGACCTGGGCGGGCTGGCCGAGCGGCTGCACGACGACGAGGCTGGTGAATGAGGATGCGGATCGCCATCGCGGGCGCGGGCAGCGTGGGCCGCTCCATCGCCACGGAGCTGGCCGGCAACGGGCACGACGTGCTCCTGATCGACCGGGACACCCGGGCGATAGGGGTCGACGACCTGCCCGAGGTGGAGTGGATGCTGGCGGACGCCTGTGAGCTGTCGGCCCTGGAGGACGCCCGGCTGGGCGGATTCGACGTGGTGGTCGCCGCCAGCAGCGACGACAAGGTCAACCTGGTGGTCTCGCTGCTGGCCAAGACCGAGTTCGGGGTGGAGCGGGTCATCGCCCGCATCAACGAGCCCGCCAACGAGTGGCTGTTCGACGACTCCTGGGGCGTGGACCTGGCGGTGTCGCCGCCGAGGCTGATCGCCGACCTGGTGGAGGGCCTGCACGAGGAGGAGGGTCCCGAGGAGGGTGCCCTGCCGCCCCTGCCGGGTGCCGAGATCGCCGAGTCGGTGCTGCACGCCGCCAGCCCGTTCGCGGGGCGGCCCGAGAGGGACCTGACCTCCGCGCTTCCCCGAGGTGTGGCCCTGGTGGCCGTCCTCGGTTCGGGCGGGGTGCGCCCGCCCGACCCCGACCGCACGCTCGCGGTGGGCAACACCGTGGTCTTCCTCTCCGAACCGGACTCCCTGGGTCCTCTGGAGGAACTCCTCTCACCCCCGGGGGAACCCGGCGGCGAGGACTAGTCCTCGCGCCCGGCGGCGGGGGCGCTCTCCACAGGGGTGCGCCCCCGGGCCAGGAGCCACACCATGGCGGCGAAGGCGGCCACCTGGAGCGGCCAGCCCATGGCGACCTTGGAAAGACCCAGGAGGGCGAAGGTGTCGGCCCAGCCGTAGTTGTCGGCGAGCCACAGGGGGTACTGCACCAGGACCCGGATGACGCAGGGCAGGACCAGGAGCCAGGTGAGCCTGGAGGCCAGGCGGACCACCGCGGGGTTCTCCCGCCAGGAGGTGAAGTCCTCCTTCTCCCCGATGAAGGGGCCGATCATCAGGCCGATGGCGGGCCAGCGCACCAGGACCGACAGACTCAGGACCACCGCGTAGACGGCGTTGTAGATGATGCCGGGCAGGAAGGCGTCGGCGGCGTCACCGCTGCGCATGGCGAACACCGCGGCGATGCCGATGCCGAACAGGCTGGTCACCACGTACTGCACCGAGGAGCGCTGGAGGAGGCGGACGGCACCGAGCACGAGGGCGGCGACCACGCCCATGGCGATGGACAGGCGCAGCTCGGAGCTGACGATGTAGGAGAGGGTGAAGGTCAGCGTGGGGACGGCCGCCTCGACCATGCCGCGCTTGCCGCCCAGGGCCTTGGCCAGCTGGGAGCGTACCAGCGCCTCGACCGTGTCCTCGGTGACGGCGGGGGCTGCCGCCTGCTCCTGCGCCGGCGTGTCCCCGGCGGCGCTGCGCTGCTCGCTCATCTGCTTCCGGTCCGCTTTCCTCGTCGTGTCGCCCGTTGCGGGCCATGGCGGCCCCAGCCTATGCAACGCACCACCTGCCGGTACAGACGCGCAAGGCGGAACGCCCCTCTTCCTGGGGATGTGGCTGCCTTGTCCGCCCGCCTTCTTACCGGACTCTCACCCGGCGGGGCGGTGGCGCACGCCGTCACCGGTTCCGTACTCTGGGCGGCGACCGCGAGCGAAGGAGCCCGATGCCGCCTCGAACCGCCCCCCGGACCGACCATCTGGAGTTCGCCGCCGCCGTGGACCGGCGACTGGCACGCCACGACGCCTCGCACGTGTGGTCCCCCCACTCGGTGGGCACCGTGCTGGCGCTGCTCGCGGCCGGAGCCTCCGGACGGACCCTGGACGAGCTCCGGTCCCTGCTGGGCGCCGGGCCGGAGGAGCTCCTGCCGGCTCTGGACGCGGCCGTCGAGGCCGAGGAGGGCCTGGATCTGGCCGCGTTCAACGGTCTGTACGTGCCCGCGGACCTGCCGCTGCTCCCCCGGTTCGCGGAGCGGGTGGGCGCGCGCCCGGGGGCCGAGGTGGCGGGTGCCGACTTCGCCGGCGACGCCGAAGGGGTGCGCAGGCGCGTCAACGGCAAGGTGTCCGACACCACCCGCGGTCTCATCGGGGAGCTGCTGCCCCGGGGCGTGCCGGGCAAGGACACCCGGCTGCTGCTGGTCAACGCGCTGTGGGCGAAGGTCGCATGGGTGGACCCGTTCGATCCCGCGTACACGAGGGACCGCGCCTTCCACTCCCCCGGGGGCAGGCGGAAGGTGCCCACCATGGTCCGGACCGGCCGCTGCCCGTTCAGCCGCGCGCACGGATGGGGCATGGTGACCCTCGAGGGGCACCACGGCCTGTCCCTGGACGTGCTCCTGCCCGACGAGCCGGGTGCCGCTCCGCTCACCGGCGGGGAGCTGGCCGCCCTCCATCGGGGCCGGTCCGTCCAGGAGGTGGCCCTGTCCCTCCCCCGCTTCTCGGTGGAGACCGACACCTCCCTGGTGGAGCCGCTGGCGTCGCTGGGGGTGCGGCGGATGGCCACGGACGAGGCGGAGTTCGACGGCATCGGGCCCGAGCCCCTCAAGGTCGACGAGATCCTGCACCGGTCCGTGCTGAAGGTCGACGAGCGGGGGGCCGAGGGGGCCGCGGCCACCGCCGCGATGATACTGACGGCGGCCGCCGTTCCGCGCCGGCCGGTGGCCTTCACCGTGGACCGGCCGTTCGTGTTCGCGCTGCGCCGCCGCGGCGCACTGCTCTTCCTGGGCCGCGTCACCGATCCCGTCGACCCCGGCCCGTCCCGCCCATGAGGGCGGCGGGCGGCGGACGGGGGGACCGCGGCCGCGGGGCAGCCCTCGCGGGCGACGGGTGACGCTCAGACCTCGAAGACCTCGAAGCCGGTGGCCAGAGGCACACCCGCCCACTCGCCCGCCTGTGCGGCCGCCCGCGGCAGGAAGGACTTCTGGTCGAAGCCCTCCAGGTTCTCCAGGTAGACCCTGTGCGCGTCCAGGGAGGCCACGCCCGCGGCGAGGTCGTCCTCGGACAGCTCGACGTAGTGGCCGGCCAGGGGGGAGGCCGCGAAGGCGACGAGGCGCACACCCGGCCACGGCTGCAACCCGTCGGCGACCTGTTCGGGGAAGACCCACCGGTTGGCGGCGTCGCGGACCGCGTCCAGCAGGGCCGGGCCCAGGACACGGTGGTCGGCGTGGTTGAAGCCGCCCGCCCCTCCGGGGAAGCTCTCACGGAAGTTGATCGAGACCACCACCTCGGGCCGGTGGCGGCGGATCGCCCCGGCCAGGGCGTGGCGCAGCGGCACACCGTACTCCAGGAGCCCGTCGGGGAAGTCGAGGAACTCGACCTCGTCCACACCCACCGCCGCGGCCGAGGCGCGCTGCTCCTCCATGCGCAGGGGCGCGCAGTCCTCGGGGGAGATGCCGTCGATCCCGGCCTCTCCCCTGGTGACCAGGAGCTCGGTCACCTTCTTGCCCTGCGCGGTCCAGCGGGCGATCGCCGAGGAGGCGCCGAACTCCAGGTCGTCGGGGTGCGCGACCACCGCCAGAGCCCTCCCCCAGTCCTCGGGAAAGGGGCGGGGAGCGGTGTTCTCCGTGGTCTGAGTCATGGAACACACACTACGGAACGCTCCCCGGCACGTCCACGACAGCGGCGCGCACCCGCGCTCAGGCCTGCGCGGGGCCGCCTGGGGTCCCGCCGGGGGCGGCTCCGTTGCCGGCCTGGCGGGCGGCGTCGCGGCGGGCCTGCGCCGCCTGCGCCGCGCGCGCCTGGGCCGCCTTGGCCATCTGCTCCTGGATCTGCTTGGGCACGGTGATGGGCAGCAGCTCACTGGGGGGCACGGGGTGGTCGCCGCGCACCACGACGATGTCGGCGAAGAGCTTCTCGGCCTCGGCCATGACCTCCGGCTTGGCGGCGCCCTCGCCCCGGATCACGCCGCGCAGCACCCAGCGCGGACCGTCCACCCCGATGAAGCGCACGCGCTGGGCCAGCTGCTTGCCGTCCTCGGTGGTACGGCCGGGCACGGGGACGAGCGCCTTGAGCTCGGGGCCGAAGGTGCCGTCGTGCTCCTCGGCCTTGCCGCCCTGCTTGACGACCTGCTCGCGCAGCTCCTCGCGCATCTCGTCCCACAGGCCGGAGGACTTGGGTGCGGCGAAGGGCTGCACCTGCAGGGCGGTCTTGCCGCGCACCAGGGTCACGCCGATGATCTTCTGCTTGCCCTGGCGGTCCTGGGCGACGTTGACCTGGATGTCGGTGCCCTGCTCCATCGGCACCTTCATGCTGCCCAGGTCCATGCGCTTGACCTCGGGGGCCTCTTCCCGAGAGTCCCACGGGCCGGTGGCCCGGTGGCGGTCGGCCTCCTTGACCGGCTCTCCGCCGGATCTCACCGGCTCGACCTCGTTTCCGAAGGAGACCGCTCCCGCAGCACCCTCACGGGGTTTCTGCTCCTCGTGCCCGGTGTTCTTGTCCCGCTTCTTGCCGCGGCGTCCAAACACGCCCTCACCTCTCGCTGTTCGTTGGCCCCGGCATCGCTCCGGGAACGTGCCCGCGCGTCAACGCTGTGCCGCGTGGCCCCCGGTCGAACCGAAACCGCCTTCTCCGCGGACCGACCCTGGCAGTTCACCGGCCTCGGTGAACACCGCCCTCTCCACGCGCTGGACGACCAGCTGCGCGATCCGGTCCCCCCGGGTGAACTTCACCGGGGTGTCCTTGTCGGTGTTGATCAGGGTCACCTTGATCTCGCCCCGGTAGCCGGCGTCGACCGTGCCCGGCGCGTTGACGAGCGTGACGCCGCAGCGCGCGGCGAGTCCCGAACGCGGGTGCACGAAGGCCGCGTACCCGTCGGGAAGGGCGATCGCCAGACCGGTGGGGACCGTGGCCCGCTCCCCGGGTTCCAGGACGACGTCGATCGAGGTGCACAGGTCCGCCCCCGCGTCGCCGGGGTGCGCGTACTCGGGCAGCGGGACACCGGGGTCCAGGCGGCGAACCGCGATCCCGACCCGTCCGCCTTCCGGGGATGTGGTACTCACAATGGCCGAGCCTATCGCTCCCGGGCCCCTGCCCCGGCGCACCGGAGGGCGCAGAGGCGGGCGGCCGGGGACAGGAGTGCTCCCGTCCCCGGCCGCGCGACCGGTGCCCCGCCTATCCGGCGGACTCCTCCGTGCTCTCGGGCAGGGTGACCTCGACGGTCAGCTCGGCGTCGTCGGTGGCCGCGAAGTCGATCGCGGCGGCGCGGCCGGCGGCGGCGATGTCGCCGGCGGCGGCCCGTGCGGCCTCGACCTGCTTGCCCGCCACGCGCACGTGCTCGACCTCGGCGCGCATGGACAGCTTGGCCTCGGACTTGGCCTTGCGCACGGCCTGGAGGACCTCGGCGGTGGCGGCGAGCACGGCCGGGTCGCCGTCGGCGGCCGCGGTGCGGTACTCGGCGGCGTCGGGCCAGCGCTGGGCGTGGACCGAGCCCTCCTGCCACCAGCTCCAGACCTCCTCGGCCACGAAGGGCACGAAGGGGGCGAACAGCTTGTGCAGGGCGCCCAGGGCGAGGAGCAGCGCGGCGCGGGCGGAGGCTCCCTCGGCCGAGTCGGTGTCGTAGGCGCGGGCCTTGACCAGCTCCAGGTAGTCGTCGCAGAAGTCCCAGAAGAAGCGCTCGGTGCGCTCCAGGGCCCGGGTGTGGTCGTAGGCGCGGAAGGCGGCGGTGGCCTCCTCGACCGTGTCGGCCAGGGCGGCCAGCATCGCCCGGTCCAGGGGGCGGGTGACGGCGGCCGGGTCGGCGGCGGTGCCCTCGCCGGCCACCGACATCACGAACTTGCTGGCGTTGAGGATCTTGATGGCCAGGCGGCGCCCGACCTTCATCTGGCCCTCGTCCATGGCGGTGTCGGTGCCCAGGCGCCCGCTGGCCGCCCAGTAGCGGACCGCGTCGGAGCTGTACTTCTCCAGCAGCGCCAGCGGGGTGACCACGTTGCCCTTGGACTTGGACATCTTCTTGCGGTCGGGGTCCAGGATCCATCCGGAGATACCGGTGGTCCGCCAGGGCAGCGTGCCGTTCTCGAAGTGGGCGCGCACGACCGTGGAGAACAGCCATGTGCGGATGATGTCCTGGCCCTGGGGACGCAGGTCCATCGGGAAGACGCGCTCGAACAGGTCGTTGTCGCGCTCCCATCCGGAGGCGATCTGCGGGGACAGCGACGAGGTGGCCCAGGTGTCCATGACGTCGGGGTCGCCCATGAATCCGCCGGCCTGCCCGCGCTGGTCCTCGGTGTAGCCCGCGGGCGCCTCGGAGCTCGGGTCCACGGGCAGCTGGTCCTCGGTGGGCAGGATCGGCTCGTCGTAGCGCGGGTTGCCGTCGGCGTCGAGCGGATACCAGACGGGGAAGGGGACGCCGAAGAAGCGCTGGCGGCTGATCAGCCAGTCGCCGTTGAGCCCCTCGACCCAGTTCTCGTAGCGGGCGCGCATGTGCTCGGGGTGCCAGGCCAGTTCCCGGCCCCGCTCGACCAGCTGCCGGCGCAGCTCCTCGTCGCGGCCGCCGTTGCGGATGTACCACTGGCGGGTGGTGACGATCTCGAGGGGCTTGTCGCCCTTCTCGTAGAACTTGACCGGGTGTGTGATCGGCTTGGGGTCGCCCACCAGGTCGCCGCTCTCGCGCAGCATCTCCACGGTGCGCTCGCGCGCGGTGTGGACGGTGGCGCCGACCAGCTTGTCGTAGGCCTGGCGGGCGGCACCCGACTCCAGGCCCTGGGGCGGGTCGGCGACGACGCGGCCGTCCCAGCCGATGATCGGCCGGGTCTCCAGCTGGAGCTCGCGCCACCAGGTGACGTCGGTGGTGTCGCCGAAGGTGCAGATCATGGCGATGCCGGACCCCTTCTCGGGGTCGGCCAGGCGGTGCGCCTTGACGGGCACCTCGACACCGAAGAGGGGGGTGCGCACGGTGGTGCCGAACAGGTCCTGGTAGCGCTCGTCGTCGGGGTGGGCGACCAGGGCGACGCAGGCGGCCAGCAGCTCGGGGCGGGTGGTCTCGATGTGGACCGGGGTGCCGTCGGGCCTGTGGAAGGCGACCTTGTGGTAGGCGCTGGGCCGCTCGCGGTCCTCCAGCTCGGCCTGGGCCACGGCGGTGCGGAAGGTCACGTCCCACAGGGTGGGTGCCTCGGCCATGTAGGCCTCGCCGCGCGCCAGGTTGCGCAGGAAGGCGCGCTGGGCCGCGGTACGGGAGGTGTCGTCGATGGTGGCGTAGGTGTAGCGCCAGTCGACGCTCAGACCCAGGCGCCGCCAGATCGACTCGAAGACCTTCTCGTCCTCCGCGGTGAGCTCGTCGCACAGCTCGATGAAGTTGCGCCGCGAGATCGGCACCTGGCGCTTGGGGTCGGGCTTGGCCGGCGGCCGGAAGTCCGGGTCGTAGGGGATCGACGGGTCGCAGCGGACGCCGTAGTAGTTCTGGACCCGGCGCTCGGTGGGCAGGCCGTTGTCGTCCCAGCCCATCGGGTAGAAGACGGCCTTGCCGTTCATCCGCTGGAAGCGCGCGACGGTGTCGGTGTGCGTGTAGGAGAACACGTGGCCGATGTGCAGCGATCCCGAGACCGTGGGCGGCGGGGTGTCGATGGAGTAGACGTCCTCGCGGCTGCGGGTGCGGTCGAAGTGGTAGACGCCGGACTCATCCCATACGTCGACCCACTTCGCCTCGATACCGTCCAGCGAAGGCTTGTCGGGCATGCGGAAGGAATGAGAGCGGTTGGTCATGGGGGCAATGGTAGTGCGCCCCGCAGCTTGATCGCTCCGGATTCGCGCCCTGCGGGGTCCGCGCCCCGTCCGGCCCCCGGCCGGGGCGACCCGCCCGCGGGAAGGGTGTGCGTGAAAGGATCGTCTCGTCCATCCTGGGGACGGGCGCCTGCCGCCCGCTTCCGTACACACGACAGGAAACGGTGAGCGATTCACATGGCAAAGAAGAGCGGCGGTGAGCTCGGACCGATCGCCCTGGGCTTCGTGGCCGGGTTCGCCGCGGAGTTCGTCGCCCGCAGGACCCTGGCCTTCGCATGGACGCGCGCGGTCGGCGAGGAGCCGCCCGTGGACGTCGACTCCCCCGACGTGAGCCTGGGCAAGGCCATCGGCTGGGCCGTGCTCGCCGGTGTCGGCGTCGAGGTCGCCCGCGTGCTGGCCGTGCGTGCCACGCGCAAGGGACTGTTCCCGTCCACCCGCGCCGGTTCGGGCGTCTGAGCCGCCCGGACCGGGCAGGCGGTCCGCCGTGCACGGTCGCGGTGGGCCGCCCGGCCTCCCGGAAAACGCGCGAGGCGCCCCGGAGGGACGCCTCGGATTGCGATACGCGCGCTGCGCGGGCCTGCGGGACGGGCCTGACGGCTGCCGTCCCGTCGCTCAGGCGCACTCCTTGCAGACGAGCTGACCGCCGCGCTCCTTGGCGAGCTGGCTGCGGTGCTGCACCAGGAAGCAGCTCGAGCAGGTGAACTCGTCGGCCTGGCGCGGCAGCACCCGCACGGCGAGCTCCTCGCCCGACAGGTCGGCGCCGGGCAGCTCCATGCCCTCGGCGACCTCGTCGGGGTCGACGTCGATCGTTCCGGTGCCCTTGTCAACGCGCCGGGCCTGCAGCTCCTGGAGGCTGTCCTCGTTGATGTCCTCGTCGGTCTTGCGCGGGCTGTCGTAGTCGGTCGCCATCGTGGCTAGCTCCATCCCCCTCGTTCAATGCCTCGTCGCGCGGGTGTAACGCTCGAGAGACCTTTGTTGTGCCCGATTCGGTCGTTGAGTTTTCCCGGTGTTCGGTGAACTGTGCCCCCTCCCGGGTCACCGCTCACAGACCGGCAGCACTTTCACGGGATCGTGTCCGAAGGCGGCCACGCGCGACGGCCGCCTCGTCTCCGATTCCCGGGATACCGCCCACCGCCGGGTGGCTCACAGGCCTGGAAAGTCGTCCACGCCCACGCCGGACAAAGCGCGGGACCCCCTCAGGTGCGGGCGGGAACAAGGACATGCCCACGTCAGGAGGGATTCCCTCCGTGTCCACGCCCGGGGAAGCATACACACCCGGACTCGGCGTCCGGGAACCGGGTGAGCGTGTCTTCGGACACGTATAGATACCACGAAGCGTCGACTAACGCAGCTTGGGCCCCATAGCCCGCCCCAGGGGATATGTTCGGGCGTTCACAAAGCACCACAAGGAGTACAAAAGAGCGCAACGAAAGGGTTTACAGAAACAGAGCACGTTTTCTGTGAGTTAGGTCCCACCGGGCGCGGAAGTCAGCGCGCGCCGACCTCTCCCGGCGGCAGAGGCAGGCAGACCGTGACGACCAGTCCGCCTCCGGCACGCGGCCACGCGCTGACCACGCCCTCGTGCGCGCGCACCACCGAGCGGACGATGGACAGGCCCAGCCCGGCGCTGCGGCCGGAGCCGACGCGGTCGGCCGAGCCCCGGCGGAACGGCTCGAACAGCCCCTCGATCTCGTAGGCGGGGATGACCTTGCCCGAGTTCTCGACCTGCACGGCGGGCCTGCCCTCGTACATGCCGCTGCGCACGGTGATCTCCCCGTCCTCGACGTTGTACTTGAGGGCGTTCTCCACCAGGTTGCCGACCAGGCGCTCCAGCAGGACGGGGTCGCCCGTGACCAGGGCGGGGCGCAGGTCCCGGCGCAGGTGGAGACCGGCGTCGGCGATGTCACCGGAGAGCTGGCTGAGCACGCTCTCGGCGACCTCTCCCAGGTCGACGCGGTTGCGCACCTCCAGCTCCCGGTCGCTCCTGGCGAGCAGGAGCAGACCGTCGATGAGGCGTTCGTGGCGGGCGTTGGTCTCCAGCAGGGTCTGCCCGACGGTCTTGAGATCGGGCGAGACGTCGGGGGCGCTGAGCGCGACCTCCAGGAGGGTGCGGTTGATCGCCAGGGGTGTGCGCAGTTCGTGGGAGGCGTTGGCGACGAAGCGGCGCTGCCCGTCGAAGGCGCGGTCCAGGCGCTCCAGCATCCCGTCGAAGGTGTCGGCCAGCTCCCGGATCTCGTCGTCGGGCCCCGAGAGCGCGATGCGCTCGTGCAGGGAGCGCTCGGACAGGTGGCGGGTGATGCGGGTGATCTTCTGCAGCGGGGACAGGGCGCGTCCGGCCACCGCGTAGCCCAGGGCCACGGCGAGGAGCCCCACGGTGAACAGCGCCAGAAGCGAGAACCGCGTGACGTGGGTGAGGACCTCCTCGATGAGATACCTGTGCGCCAGCAGGTCGGCGGCGCTGTCCTCGCTCAGCATGGCGTTGAGCAGGAGCGCGACGACGAGGTAGTTGACCAGGACCAGCAGCGAGCCGGCCGCGAAGAACAGCATCCCGTAGATGAGGGTGAGCCGCGCCCGCAGGCTGAGGTTGTCGGTGAAGCGGTGGACCCGTTCGGAGGCGGTGGCGCGCTCCCCGCCCTCCCGGCGGGACTCGGTCGGCCCTCCGGGGGCGAGATGGCGCCAGGTCCCCGTGTCTCCTGGCCGGGTGGGTTCGACCTGTCCGGGCTCGGGGTGCTCGGCCGGTCTCACAGCCGGTATCCCGCGCCGGGCACGGTCTGGATGACGGGCGGGGCGCCGAGCTTCTTGCGCAGGGTCATGACGGTGACCCTGACCACGTTCGTGAAGGGGTCCGCGTTCTCGTCCCATGCCTTCTCCAACAGGCCCTCGGCGCTGACCACGGTGCCCTGCGCCCGCATGAGCACATGGAGGACCGCGAACTCCTTGGGCGTCAGGGTGACCTCCCGGCCGTCGCGGTGGACGCGGTGGTTGGCCGGGTCGAGGGTGATGCCGCAGCGCTCCAGGACCGGCGGGAGCGGGGGCGTGGAGCGGCGCCCGAGGGCGTGGACGCGGGCGATGAGCTCGGCGAAGGCGAAAGGCTTGGCCAGGTAGTCGTCGGCGCCCAGGCTGAGGCCCTCGACCTTGTCCTGGACCGCGTCCGAGGCGGTGAGCATGAGGATGCGGCCGTTGTAGCTCTCGGCGACCAGGGTGCGGGCGACGTCGTCACCGTGGGTCCCGGGCAGGTCCCGGTCGAGCACGATCACGTCGTAGTCGTTGATCGCGGTGTACTCCAGGGCGGCGTTGCCGTCGTAGACCACGTCGACGGCCATCGCCTCGCGGCGCAGGCCCACCGCGACGGCGTCGGCCAGAACCTGTTCGTCTTCGACCACGAGTACGCGCAACGCTCTGTCCTCATTCACTACCTGGGGAAAAAAGAGCCGCTGCCGGCGCATCCCCCAACACACCGGCAGCGGCGTTCGTGGTCCCGGCCGCGTTCCCCGTTCTTCCACGGCGGGGGTAAGGAGACGTTAAACCGTCCGGGCGGCCCTGGCGAATCCGGCCGCCCCTCCTTCGCCCCGCGCCGGGAAGCGGCGCTGGTCCGGGAGCTTTCACCCCCACTGCGCGAGGGGAGCCGCCACCGGCGAATCCCCCAACCGCCGGCGGCGGCTCAACCCCGCACATCTCGAATGTGCCACATCAAGAATAAGAATCGAGTAAGCAAAATGGTTTACCCGGCGGTGTGCCGTGGAACACTTCCGCCCGCGCGTCGGCCGCAACCCCAGGCTCCCCCGCGAAGATCACGAAAGAGTCACGTGCGAGAGCGGAGGTTTGGGGACGATCCGGGTGCGGTAGAGATACCAGGCACCCGCGGGAAAGTCCTGGAGTCCCGTCTCCGGACCGCGACGGGCGCACTTGTCACAGGGTCGTGACCATCCCGGACGTGCTCTCTGCACGCGCCGGACCCGAGAAACACCGAGGACCCCGGCACAGGCGTGCCCGGGTTCTCCTACCCCTGGAAGAGGTGCAATGGGCGAGTTCCTCGCGGAGATCAAGGTCCGGATCAACGAGACCCACCGGTCGCTCCAGACGGCCAGGGCGGTGGGGGACGAGTTCCTCGCCGACGCCCACGCCTCGGAGCTCGAGGACCTGTACCGCATCGCCGCCCGCAACGGCGTCGACTGCGCCTGAGGGCTCCCGCTCGGGACCGGCGAGGTCCGGCCCGCGAAAGAGCGCACCGGGGCGCGGCAGGAGGCCTGCCGCGCCCCGTCCCGTGTCACCCGTCGGTGTCGGCCCCCAGAGGGGCCAGGAGGTCCGACAGGGCCTCGTGCAGCTCCGGCCGGGCGGCGACCACCAGGTCCTTCGAGGGCGCTTCCCCGTGGAGCCCGCCCACACGGATGCCCGCCTCGCTCGCGACCAGGCCCGGGGCGGACCAGTCCCACCGGTTGAGGCCGCGCTCGTAGTAGGCGTCGAAGCGGCCCGCCGCCAGCCCGGTGAGGTCGACGGCGGCCGATCCGCTGCGGCGGATGTCGCGGACGCGCGGAAGCACCTCGGTCAGAACCTTCGCCTGACGGCCGCGCCGTTCGGCGGAGTAGCCGAAGCCGGTGGCCACCAGCGCCTCCGCGAGGGGCACGGCGGGAGGCGCCTGGAGGGGCTCGCCGTTGCGGCGCGCACCGCCGCCGCGCACCGCCTCGTACATCTCGCCGCGCCGGGGTACGTTCACGGCGGCGGCCACCGCCACGCCGTCGATCTCGGCGGCGATCGCCACGGCCCAGTCGAGCTGGCCGTACAGGTAGTTGACGGTGCCGTCGATCGGGTCGACGACCCACCGCACGCCGCTGCTGCCCGCCGTGTCGCCGTCCTCCTCCCCCAGGACCGCGTCCTGGGGCCGTGCGGCCAGCAGCCGCGAGCGGACGAGTTCCTCGGTGACCCGGTCCATCCTGGTGACGACGTCGGTGGGGCTCGACTTGGTCTCGAGGACGGTGACCCCCTCCTGTCCCCTGGCGGCGAGCTCACCGGCCTCGGCCGCCACCCGCACGGCCAGGTCGCGCAGGCTCTCAGGATCGGGTGCGGTGTGGGCGGTGGTCATGGATGCCTCTCCCTGTCGCGATGGGATGCGTCCGGGGGGATCCCCGGACGCGGGCGCGGCCGGGCGCCATGGGGTGCCCGGCCGGCGCCGTGTCCGGTTCAGAGCAGTCCGGGCCTGTTCCACTCCTTGCCGTGGACGTGGTGGTCGAGGAAGGCCAGGATCGTCTCGTACCAGATCCGCGCGTTCCCGGGTGTGAGGATCCAGTGGTTCTCATCCGGGAAGTAGAGGAACTTGGCCTCGACCCCGTGCAGCAGCAGGTCGCGCCACAGGCGCAGACCCTCGCCGATGGGGACGCGGTAGTCCTTGTCGCCGTGGATGACGAGCACGGGCGTGCGGATGTCCGCCGCGTGCAGGTGGGGCGAGTTCCGCTCGTAGAGCTCGGGGTTCTCCAGCGGAGTGCCGAACTCGCTCTCCCACACCGGCGGGTAGTCGGTGGTGCCGCCGAAGGCGTCCAGACCCCACAGGGAGGCGTGGGTGACGACCGCGCGGAAGCGGTCGGTGTGCCCCGCGATCCAGTTGGCCATGTAACCGCCGAAGGAACCGCCCATCACGGCGGTGCGCTCGCCGTCGATGTCGTCGCGGGCCACGGCGGCGTCGGTGACCGCCATGAGGTCGGCGAACACGCGCTCGCCCCAGCGGCCCCAGGCGCGGCGGAGCATGTCCTGGCCGTAGCCGGTGGACAGGGCCGGGTCGGGCAGCAGGACCGCGTAGCCGCGGGCGGCCATCAGCCACGGGTTCCAGCGCCAGGACCAGCCGTTGAAGCTCATGTAGGGGCCGCCGTGGACCCACAGCAGCAGCGGCGCGGGAGAGTCGGCGGAGGCCTCCTCGGGCAGCACCAGCCAGGAGCGGACGCGGGTGCCGTCGTCGGCGGTGGCCTCGATCTCGGTGAGGGTGCCGGGCATCGTCAGCTCGGACCCGGGGGTGCGCAGGTGCACCGGCTGCCCGTCCACGGCACCGGCGTCCAGGCGCACGGGGGCGGGCGGCGCGTCCCAGGCGTCGCGCAGTGCGTACACGTAGCGGCCGTCGGGCGAGGGGTTGAGCTCCGTGTAGGAGCCGTGGTCACCGGTGAGGCGGACGACCGTGCCCTCGGCGGTGTCGGCGCGGAAGACGGGAAGGCGGCCGTTCTCGTCGGCACCGAAGAACAGCGACCGGGAATCGGCCGACCACGCGTAGCCCCGGGCCCACAGTTCGAGGCCGGGGTGGGCGGACCGGCTCTGCCCGCTCTCCAGGTCCAGGATGCGCAGTTCGAGGCTGCGGGGCTCCCCGCCGGGCTCGCCCGCGAAGAAGCGCGTGTAGGCGAGGAGGCGCCCGTCGGGGGAGACGAGGGGGCCGCCCAGCTGGGCGTCCGGATCGTCCAGGAGGGTGCTGCGCTCCCCGGTGGCGGTGTCGACGCGCACGATCCGGGTGCGGTGGGCGCCCCGGCCGGCGGGGACCCGCCACGGTGTGATCAGCGCGGTGCCGTCGGGGGTGAGGCAGGACCCCCCGTCGAGCAGCGCCGATCCGGCGTCGGGGGTGAGGTCGCGGGGCTCGCCCAGACGGGCCTCCTCGTCGGCGGGCGGTTCGGCGACGAAGCGTCGGGGGCGCCCCGGGCCGATGTCGCTGTCCCAGTGGCGGACGGGCAGCTCCTCGTGGAGGATCGCGCTGACCCCGGCCTCCGCGCGGGCCTTGCGGGCCGCGCGGTCCTCCTCCTCGCTGCCGCTGCCGAGCAGGGTGTCGGAGGCGAAGGAGACCAGGCCGCTGTCCCGCGCGACGGTGAAGGCGCCGATGCCGCCGGGGCGGGAGGCGACCTGCCGGGCCTCGCCGCCGTCGGCGGGCAGCAGCCACAGGGAGGCCTTGGGCTTCTCCTCGGGTTCGGCCGCCTCGGCGTCGGGCCGGGCACTGGTGAACAGGACGGACCCGTCGGGGAGGAAGTCGACGGCGGCCTCGCCCTTGGCGCCGCGGGTGAGGCGCCTGGGGGCGCGCCCGCCCTCGGCCTCGGGGCGGACGTCGATCTCCCACAGGGCGCTGCGGAAGGACGTGCCGTCGGGCGACAGGCCGCTGACGGGCGCGACCAGGCGGGTTCCGTCGGGTGACAGGCGCAGACCGCTGACGCGGCGGAGACGGACGTACTCCGGAAGTTCGTACCAGGAACGGACCAAGGGATGACTCCTGACCTGTCGACTCGTGTTGCGCCACACATTACCGACCGAGGGGTCAGCGGTGTTTACGCCCTCTGTTCGATACGGCCGGCGGGGGACCCGCCGGCCGTCGGTGCCCGCGGCGCGGAGAACAGGACCCGGGGCGCGCACCGCGGCCCGGGCCGTGCTCTTCGGATGCTCTCGCCGCGTCGGCGGAGCCGACCGTCCGGCGGCCGCGCGGCCCGAGGCGATCCGAAAAACAGGGCCTAGCAGCCGCAGCGCTCCTCCGCGCAGGGAGGGAGGCTGCCCAGGCGCTCGCGCCCGCCGCCCTCGGTGTACTCGCGCACGAGGTCGGCCACCATCGACACGAACGCGGGGTGCGTGCCGGGGCTGAGCGCGCGCTCGTAGCCGATGCCGAGCTTGGCCGCGGTCTCGCGCGCCTCCACGTCGAGGTCGAACTTGACCTCCATGTGGTCGGAGACGAAGCCGTGCGGGATCACGACCACGGCGGGCACGCCCTCGGCGGCCAGCTCCTCCATGCGGTCGTTGACGTCGGGCTCCAGCCAGGGCTGGCTGGGCGGGCCGCTGCGGCTCTGGTAGACGACCTCGTAGGGGTGGTCGCTGTCGAGCCGCTCGACGACCAGGCGGGCCACCTCGGCCAGCTGGGCGCCGTAGGCGCCCTCGGGGCCGAAGCCCTGCTCGGGGCCGCCGCTCTGCTCGGCCATCGCGGTCGGGATCGAGTGCGCGGAGAAGAGCAGGCGCACGCCCTCGCGCTGGTCGGAGGGCAGCATGTCCAGGGCGGCACGGGTGTGCTCGACCAGGGGCTCGATGAAGCCGGGGTGGTCGTAGAAGGGCCGGATCAGGTCGACCTCGGGGGCGTCGTCGCCCAGGGCGGCACGGGCCCGGGCGATGTCCTCCAGGTAGGCGGTCCGGCTGGACCAGTTGCAGTAGGCGGAGGTGGGCAGTGCCAGTACGCGGCGCACGCCGTCCTCGTGCATCTGCGCGAGGGTGTCGGTGAGCATCGGGGCCCAGAAGCGGTTGCCCCAGTAGACCGGCAGGTCGATGCCCTTCTCCGCGAAGTCGGCGGTGATCGCGGCGAGCAGGTCGCGGCACTGTTGGTTGATGGGGCTCACTCCTCCGAACATGAAGTAGTGCTCCCCCACCTCGGCGAGCCGCTCGCGGGGGATGTTGCGCCCGCGCGTGACGTTCTCCAGGAACGGGATGACCTCGTCCTCGCCCTCCGGGCCGCCGAAGGAGATCAGCAGAAACGCGTCGTAAGAGCTCATGAACCCTATGAAACCAGCTCTGCGCGCCTGTACCGCGCTGCCCCGGCCCCTGCGGCCTGTGGCTTTCGACTCCCGGCGTACGGGGCCGGTCGGGAGGGCGGAAGCACTCTGGTCAGACAGGTGACCGGCGAGTAGTGTCCCCTGGCATGACAGATGTGGTGTGGCGCACATGGTCGGACACCCACCAGGCCCGGCCGAGGCGCACGGCCTCCCCCGGCAGCACGGCCGAGGTGTCGGCCGCCGTCGCCTCCGCCGGGAAGGAGGGGCTGCGGGTCCGCATGGTCGGCTCGGGGCACTCCTTCACCGACGTGGCGGTCACCGACGGCCTTCTCCTCTCTCCCTCCTCCCTCACCCGGTTGCGCTCGGTCGACCCGGAGGCGGGCACCGCCACGGTCGAGGCCGGCATGCCCCTGTGCGACTTCAACGAGGCCCTGGCCGCCCGCGGCGTCGCGCTGGCCAACATGGGCGACATCGCGGTGCAGACCGTGGCGGGCGCGGTGCAGACCGGCACGCACGGCACCGGCCGCGACGCGGGCGGGCTGGCGAGCCAGGTCGTGGGGATGGAGATGGTGCTCGCCGACGGCTCGGTGGTGGAGTGCTCGGCCGAGCGCGAGCCTGAGCTGTTCCACTCCGCGAGGGTGGGCCTGGGCGCCTTCGGCGTGGTCACGGCGCTGACGATGGCGGTGCGTCCGTCGTTCCTGCTGCACGCGCGCGAGGAGCCGATGCCGCTGGACGAGGTGTTGGAGCGCCTGCCGGAGCTGCGCGCGGAGAACGACCACTTCGAATTCTTCTGGTTCCCCCACACCAACAACACCAACACCAAGCGCAACAACATCACGCCGGGGCCGGCGCAGCCGCTGACGAGGTTCCGGGCCTGGCTCGACGACGAGTTCCTGTCCAACACCGTGTTCGAACGCGTCAGCCGGCTCTGCCGCCGCTTCCCCGCCGCTGTCCCGGCGGTGAACCGGGTCAGCTCGCGCGCGCTGTCGGCGCGCACCTACACCGACGCCTCCCACAAGGTGTTCGCCTCCGTGCGCGACGTGCGGTTCGTGGAGATGGAGTACGCGATCCCCGCCGAGCACGCGGTCGACGTGCTGCGCGAGGCCAGGGCGATCGTGGACCGCGGCGACCACCGGGTGAACTTCCCGGTGGAGGTGCGCTTCGCCCCCGCCGACGACGTGTGGCTGTCCACCGCCCACGGCCGGGAGAGCGCCTACGTGGCGGTGCACATGTACCAGGGCACGCCCTACGAGGCCTACTTCGCCGACCTGGAGGCGCTGTTCACCTCGGTGGGCGGCCGGCCGCACTGGGGCAAGATGCACACCCGCGACCGCGCCTACCTGGAGTCGGTGTACCCGCGCCTGGGCGACGCCCTGGCCGTACGCGACCGCGTCGACCCGCACCGCCGCTTCGGCAACGCCTACCTGGAGCGCGTGCTCGGCGGCTGAGGCCGCCGGGGGATCAGCCGGCGGGCGGGGCCGTGTCGGGGACGAGGGCACCGCTCCCACCGCCGGCGCCCTGGTCCCCGGCCCCCGGGGCGGGGTCCGGTTCGAGGAGCTGCCCGGGGGGCTGCTCCTGTGCGGGCGGGTCGGGAGCCGGAGCGGTCCCGGGGGCGTCCGTCGGCTCGCTCCCGGGTGCCTCGGTGCCCTCCGGCGCGTCCGGCGAGGGCTCGGTCGGCTCTGCCTCCCCCTCCGGAGCGGGCACCTCCCCCGGCTGCTGCCCGGGGATGCCCGCGGGAGGGTCCTCGGGGGCCTCCTCCGCGGGGGCCTCCTCCGCGGGGGCCTCCTCCCCCGCGGCCGGGCCGGAGGAGGTTCCGCCGAGCAGGGTCGGTGCGGTGGGCTCGCCCGTCCCCCTCGTCCACGAGGTGAGGGAGCGTCCGGTGAACAGCTCGAACAGCAGGATCACGAGCATGGCCAGGACGAACACCGCGGCCGCGGACACCGCCAGGGAGCGCCATCCGCGCCGGGCTCCGCCCTTCTTCCGCGTCTTAGGCGGGGACGCGGTGCGGACGGCGGAGCTCTCGGCGGAGGCGGCGGGTTCCCCGGTGCGCGGGGCCCTCCTCTCGGCCAGCTGCCGCGCCTGTTGTCCGCCGCGTGAGAACCAGTGCTGGAGGAAGGGGCTGGCGAGGGTGCTGAGCGCGGCCATGACGGCGGCCCCGACGACCGTGCCGTACACGTTGAGCCAGGACGCGGCGGTGGCGGCCGCCAGTGTGGCGGCGCCGGCCCCCACGACCTGGGAGGCGCTCAGTTCGATGCGCTTGCCCTCGCCCTCCTCTTCCTCTCGGTCACCGCGGTCTCCGGGACGGTCCATCCAGCTCTCCCTCTCTCGGACCGACGGGGGCCGGTGCACAGTGCGTGTCGGAACAAGCAGCACCAGGAACCACAACGGTCACATTTCGCTCACAAGGGGATAAATAAGCCTATGAGCACTGGAGACCTGATAACGACACCGCGAAGCGGCGATCACTTCCCCGCAGACACCGGCGCGCCGACTTGCATATGTGAGGATCCGTGCGCTCATGGGAGGGTCCGAGATCTGAGTTTCCCCCACACCTGAGGCGATTCGGGCCCGAGGGATACCATCGCGGCGGGGCTTTCGCAGGGGATCGGCAACATTTCCCCGCGATCGCTCCCGGGCGCCGAAGGGTCAGCATGCCAAGATTGACACCAGAAGCAACCGTGAGCGCTCCGGAGGCACCGGGGCAACTCCCTACTGTGGTGCAAATCATCACAAAACGGGAAGCGGGCATACATGTTCGGACATGCCGGGCGCGGTACTGGCCGAACGGTTGTCGGCCGACCAGACTTGGAGAACGCGGAGGCCGGTCCCCAGGGCCTGTTCTCGACGGGACGCGAAAGGGAGGGCGATGCACGAGCTTCGCCTCGTGGCGGTGAGCGAGGACGGCACCTACCTGGTGCTGGCCAGCGCCGGCCGCGGCACCCGCTTCATGCTCCCCGTCGACGACCGTCTCCGCGCCGCCGTGCGCGGCCAGTTCTCCCGGCTCGGCCAGTACGAGATCGAAGTGGAGAATCCGTTGCGCCCCAAGGAAATCCAGGCCCGTATCCGGTCCGGCGAAACCGCGGAGGCCATCTCCGAGATCTCCGGCATCCCCCTCGAACGGGTCCGCTGGTTCGAGGGACCCGTCCTCCAGGAACGCGAGTACATGGCCCAGCGCGCCCAGAAGGCCGGCGTGCGGGCCCAGGGCGACACCGCTCCCGGCCTTCCCCTGGGCGAGCTGGTCGCCCAGCGGATCGGTGCCCACCAGTTGGAGACCGGTGACGCGGTGTGGGACTCCTGGAAGCGGGAGGACCGCACCTGGCAGATCAAGCTCGTGTTCCTCCACGGCGGCGAGGAGCGCGTCGCCCATTGGGTCTACGAGCCCAGACACAACAGCGTGGTCCCCGCCGACGAGGAGGCTGCCCTCTTCTCGGTCGAGAGCGCCCCGGAGCAGCCGGTCGCCCCGGTCGCCCCGCCCGCCGTCGCGAACGTGACCCCCTTCGCCCCGCGGCGCCCCGAGCCGGCCGCCCCCGCCCGCGACGACCGGCGTCAGAAGGCCTTCGAGGAGGCCCGCCGCGAGCCCTTCGACCACCACCCGGCCGCACCGCGCCACCACGAGGAGCGCCGCGCCCCCGGCCAGGAGGGGCACCGCGGCCGCGGGGAGGAGCGCGCACCCGCCCAAGGCGCGGGACCCCGGCGGGAGTCCGAGAGCGTCCCGTTCTCGCCGTCCGTGCGCACCGAACCCGAGGTGCGCCGCCCCGCGCCGACGCGGTCCGACGCGGGCCCGGCACGTCCGGCCGAGCAGATGCCGCACGCGGCCGAACCGCCTTCCGCGCCCCCGGCGGCCCCGCGCCGGCGCCGCTCCATCGACCTGGGCGACACGGGCACCCCGCGTCGCGCCGCCGACCCGCAGCCCGCACCGGCCGCACCCGCCGCCCCGATCCCGGCGGCCGCGGCCGGCGACCGTCCCGCGCCCAAACGCAAGGTCCGGGGACGGCGCGCGTCGGTGCCCTCCTGGGACGAGATCATGTTCGGCGCGAAGAAGGACGAGTAGAGGGCTCCGAGGACCGCGCCCCCTCCCCGGCGGATTCGAGGAAGGGACGCACCATCTCCGGTGTGACGCGGGCGGCGAAGGCCACGGACTCCTCCAGGGAGGCGTCCCCGGCCGTGTAGCCGCCCGCCCCCGCACCGACGTTGACCTGCAGGTCGGCCAGACCGGAGCGGCGCTGGAAGAGGGTCTGGCGCCAGGTCCATCCAATCACCGCCGGGGCCTCCACGGTGGCCTGGGAACGGCTGAGCGACCCCGATCGGACGCTCACCCGCCCGCCGTCGTACCCGTGGCCCAGGGAGCGGTAGCGGTCCACCCCGAGGGGAATACCGAGGCCGGCCAGCACCGCGGCCGCCCCCGCGAGCCAGTACGCCCCCAGGAGCGCGGCCACCGCGGCGACCAGCGCGGGAGGGCCCACCGAGCGCAGCAGGCGACGGCCCAGCGCGGCACCCGGGTGGCGCACCAGCGTGCCGGAGAAGCGGCTCAGGGCCGCCTCGACGACCTCCTCGACCGCTCCTCGGGGGCCGGTCGGCAGCAGCACAGCACGCCCCCCGGTGTCGCCCAGCCCGGTGACGACGGCGCTCAGGCGCACCGCGCCGCGCAGCCGTTCGAGGGGGCTGTCCCGCAGCTCGTACCCGCGGATGCGGCGCTTCTCCAGAGTGACGCTGCGCCGGGTGAACAGACCGCGCTCCGCCACCAGGGAGCCGTCGCGCTCGCTCAGCGTGAAGCCCCAGTGGGCGATCGTGTACGAGATCACGGCGAACACCGGCATGAGAAGCACCAGGATTCCCGCGAAAACCGCGGCGAACAGCGTCAGCAGGGCCCTGTCGGAGGCGAGCACCCAGTCCACGACGTACTCGTTGGCCAGTTCGCCCGCGGTCTGCTGGACCGCTCCGAACAGGGCGGCGAGCACCGCGAAGGGGGTGAGCAGGTACCCGAGGCCGAGAGCGCCGTACAGGTACCACGAGCGCGGCATGGAGAAGTGCGTGACGCCTTCCTCCGCGTCCTCGGTACCGCCGTCGCCCGCGGCGGCAGGCACCTGCTCGGCCTGCGTCCCCTGCCCGGTGAGCACGGCCCTCCGGTGCAGCAGAACCCGGCGCAGCCGGTCCGCCTCGTCCGCCGCGACGGCGTCGAGCTTGCCGTCCTCGGTGACACCGGGCGCGCCCGCAGCGGCCTCGATCCGCACCACGGCCACGCCCAGGAGGCGGTGCAGCAGGGTGCTGGTGACGTCGACGCCGCGCACCCGCTCCAGGGGGATGGTGCGCCGGGAGCGGCGGACGAGCCCCCTGCGGATCTCCAGCCGGTCCTCGACCACCTCGTACCGGGTGGTCTGCCAGGTGACGAACCCGCCGACGAGCAGGGCGACGATCGTCGCCGCGGTTCCGCCCAGCACCCATATGTTGAAGCCGCCCACGAACAGCCCCGCCGCGATCGGCAGCAGCAGACCCCGCAGCTGGTTGACCGGTCCGACCACCATGCTGCGCGGGCTCAGCCGCCGGGCGCTCCCGATTCCGAAGTCGGGAGAGACGTCGGCGACCCACCAGTCGTGCGCCGCGGCGGGTCCGCCCGGGCCCTCGGGCGGCCCTGCCGGTCCTGCCGGTCCCTCCGGTTCCGGCGGTACCGGCCGCTCCATCGGCGGTGCCGGCTGCGGCGCAGCACTCTCCTCGGGTTCCGAGCGCGAACCGGGAGCCACCCAGCCGCCGTGCTCCTCGCCCGTCATGTCGCGTCGCCCTGCAGCGCGGCGGCCCGCACGGCGAGCTCCTCGCTCATCCGTCGCGCCTCCTCGGCGTCCAGCCCCTCGATGGTGGAGGAGCCCGCGTAGGAGGCGGTCTGCACCTTCAGCGTGGCCACGCCGAAGAGCCGCTCCAGCCACCCCTGGGTGTGGTCGACCGTCTGGAGGCGGTTGACCGGCACCAGCTGCCACGACCGGCTGACCCAGCCGGCCCGGGTGTAGATGACGTCCCCCGAGGCCTCCCACCGGTGCACGCGGTAACGCCACGACGGCACGACCGCCACCTTGAGCAGCGCGTACACCCCGTAGACGACGGGCAGCACCCATGCATGCTCGCGCGCCCACACGGGGATCCACGCGAACGGCAGCACCCTCACGCCCCAGGCGACCGCGCTCAGCAGCACGGTGTTGACCGCTCCGGTCAGGAGCAGCCGCACCGTCCACACCCCGACCGCGCTCCGGCTCACCCGGTGCTCGGGGGGCCGCAGCCGGGCGGTACCCGCGTGCGGGACCTCGTTCGGTTCGATCTGCTCGTGCTGAGGGCTGTTCGTCACCCGCCCGAGTCTAGGCCCTGTTCTTCGGATGCCCTCGCTGAAGGATCGGCTCCGCCGATACGGCGAGAGCATCCGAAAAACACGGCCGGAAACGCCCCCCGGAGAAAACACTTTGCCTGCCGATGGCCGCTTTCAGGAGGTTGTCAGCGGAGTGTGAGGAAACGGGGCCGTGTGTCAGTGTCCTGTCAGTGCCCTCCCTCAGACTGGGGCCGGACGTCGAAACGGAGGAACGATGACTGACGCCATCCGCGCGGAGGGCCTGGTCAAGCAGTTCAAGGGGAAACGGGCCCTGGACGGTGTCGACCTGACCGCCCGGACCGGGACCGTACTGGGGGTCCTGGGCCCCAACGGCTCCGGCAAGACCACCACCGTGCGCATCCTGGCCACGCTGCTGAGACCCGACGCCGGACACGCCGAGGTCGGCGGGTTCGACGTGGTACGCGAACCCCACCAGGTGCGCAGGCTGATCGGCCTGACCGGACAGTACGCGGCGGTCGACAACGAGCTCACCGGTACCCAGAACCTCGTGATGATCGCCCGCCTGCTGGGCATGGGCCGCGCCGAGTCCCGGGCCCGCACCACCGAACTGCTGGAGCGCTTCGGACTCACCGACGCCGCCGACCGGCCCGTCAAGACCTACTCGGGGGGCATGCGCCGACGCCTGGACCTGGCCGCGAGCCTGGTCGGACGTCCGTCCCTGCTGTACCTCGACGAGCCCACCACCGGTCTGGACCCGCACAGCCGCAACGGGTTGTGGGGCGTCGTGCGCGGCCTGGTGGACGACGGGGTGACCGTCCTGCTCACCACCCAGTACCTGGAGGAGGCCGACCAGCTGGCGGACGACCTGGTGGTGCTCGACCACGGCCGCGTGATCAGCCGCGGCACGCCCGAGGAGCTCAAGAGCCGCGCGGGCGACCAGGTTCTGGAGCTGCGCACCGCCGACCCGGGGCAACTGCACCTGGCGGGCAAGATCGTCGAGGCGGTCACCGGGTCCCCGGTCGAGGTGGCCCCGGGCGACCTCGCCGTCGCCGTCCCGGTGGCCGACGCCGGGGTGCTGCCCGAGGTGGTGCGGCGCCTGGACGACCAGGGCCTGGCCGTCGGGGAGCTGTCGCTGCGCAGGCCCAGCCTGGACGAGGTCTTCCTCGCCCTGACCGGCCGAGCCGCCGAGGAACACACCGAGAACGAGGAGGCCCGGGCATGAGCACCGCGACGACCGAGGGGGCCGGGGCGCGGACCCGGGCGCAGGTCCCCGAGCGCATCACCCCGCTGACGACCATCGGCAACGGTCTGCAGCTGGCCCGGCGCAGCGTCCTGAAGATCAAGGCCAACCCGGCGGAGGTCCTCGGGCTGGTCCTCCAGCCCTTCATGTTCGTCGTCCTCTTCGTCTTCGTCTTCGGAGAGGCCATGATGGGCGACTGGCGGGCCTACCGCGACTTCCTCATGCCGGGCGTCATCGCGCAGTCCGTGGTGTTCGCGACGCTGGGCACGGGGTTCTCCCTGAGCGAGGACGTGGAGAAGGGCGTCTTCGACCGGTTCCGCTCCCTGCCCATCGCCCGCTCGGCGCCGCTGATCGGCGCGATCCTGGGCGACCTGGTGCGCTACGCCATCACCGTGGTGATGGTGCTGCTGGTGGGCCTGCTCATCGGCTTCCGTCCCGAGGGGGGAGCCGTCGGTGTGATCGGCGCGGGACTGCTGGTGCTGGTGTTCGCGTTCGCGCTGTGCTGGATGTCGGCCTTCGTCGGGATGATCGCGCGCACCCCGATGTCGGTGCAGGCCTTCGGGATGATCCTCATGTTCCCGCTGACCTTCGCCAGCTCGGCGTTCGTCTCCCCCGACGACATGCCCGGATGGCTGCGGGCGGTCGCGGCCAACAACCCCGTCACCCACCTGGTGGACTCGATGCGCGCCCTGATGCTCGGCGGCGACGCCGCCTCCCCGGTGGCCTGGACACTGGTGTGGGCGGCCGTCATCACCGCGGTGTTCTTCCCGCTGGCGGTGTGGGCCTACCGCCGCCGTACCTGAGCCGCGTTCCCCGTCCCTGCCGACCGCTCCCGCTCAGGGGCGGCCGGCAGGACCGTCGGTTGCCCGGAGGAGCGTGCGCAGCCTCTCCTCCACCCGCTCCCCGACCGCCTCGGGCGCCGTGGCGGCCGCGGAGTCGGCGATGCGGTCGTACTCGTGCGCGCCCAGGGCCCCGCGGGCGCGCTCGGTCCCGCGCACCACGAACGGCGTGACGGTGTCGGGCACCCCCCGCAGCGACCGCGCGTGGCCGGACAGGGCCGCCGAGCTCCCCGGGTCCTCCTCCGCGCAGATCGCGGACACGAGATCGAGGAGCTCCGCGTGCACCAGCGCAGGCGCGCCCGCGGACAGGCGCCAGGCCCGGACGGCCTCCCGCAGCGCCGCCCGGGTGTTCCCCGCGTACCACTCCACCGCGGCCGCCGCCGAGCACCACACGCTCTCGCCGTGGCCGGGCATGTACCCGCCGACGGCGGCGGCCGCCCGCTGCACGCGCGCCACCTCGCGGCGGGCCTCCCCGATCCGCCCGCTCTCGCACAGGTAGTGGACACGGGCCAGCGCGACGAGGAAATCATGCCCCTCGCTGGGCATCTCCCCGTCCAACCCGGCCAGCTCCCGGCCGGCGGCCGGCAGGTCGCCGAGGTCCACGAGGACCTGCAGGCGCCGGATCCGCAGCTCCACCGCCGTCCCGCGCAGGCCCCGGTCCTCGGCCCGGGCCACCCCCTCGTCCAGAAGCCTGCGGCAGGCCTCCAGATCACCGAAGCGGCGCGCGTCCACCAGCTGGGCGAGCGCCTGGCACTCCCCCCAGGTGTCCCCGAGGGCCCGGAACTCCGCCAGTGCGGTCTCCGCGGGGCCCTCGGAGTCCGCGATCCGGCCCGAGAGCATGTCGAGGACGGACAGCATCAGCCGTACGGCCGCCCGCATCCACGGGTCGCCTTGCTCCCGGGCCTGCTCCAGGCGCTTCCGCGCGGGACCGCCCCGGCCCTCCAGGATCGCCCTGTGGACCAGTGCCGACACCAGTACGGGGTGCTCCTCCAGCCGCACACCCGCCTGCTCGGCCACCGCTTCCACCCGGTCACCCGGAAAGGGCTCACCACTCGGGGCCGACCCCCGGACCACCCCGCTGTGGAACACGCAACCGGCCACGGCCGCTCCGCGCCCTTCCGGGACCCGGCCGTCCAGCGCTGCCAGGACCTCGTCCGACCAGCGCCCGAGCTGGACCGCGGCCCCGCGCAGCGTCCAGTACCACTGGGAGTGCTCGACCAGGTCCAGGGCCGTTCCGGTGTCGCCGCGCAGCAGAGCCCAGCGGACGGCCGAGGCGAGGTTGTCCTCCTCGGCGTGCAGGCTCTCCAGGAGCTCCGCCTGGCGCGGACCGCGCAGCAGCGGATCGCACTCGCGCCACAGGTCGCGGACGCGGCAGGCGTGGGCGTCGCGGACGCGCTCCTGCTCCCCGGCCTCCTCCAGGCGCTCGGCGGCGTAGGCCCGCACCGTCTCCAGGAGCCGGTAGCGCGGCGGACCGTCGGATCGCGCGGTGTCCTCGACGACCACCAGGGACTTGTCCACCAGGGAGAAGAGCACGGGCCAGACGTCCCGGCCGGCCACCTCTCCCCCGCTCCCGGGATCGGCGCAGACCTGTTCGACGGACTCCAGCGAGGCTCTTCCGGAGAAGACCGACAGACGGCGCAGCGTGCGGCGCTCGGCCTCGTCCAGCAGCTCCCAGCTCCAGTCGACGACGGCGCGCAGCGTGCTGTGGCGCGGGCGCGCCTCCCGGACACCGCTGCCGAGGAGCCGGAAGCGGTCGCCGAGGCGGTCGGCGAGCTGGGCCGGGGTCATGGCGCGCAGCCTCGCCGCGGCGAGCTCGAGCGCCAGCGGCATGCCGTCGAGCGCACGGACGGCCCGGCCGACATGGGCGGCGTTGTCCTCGGTGACCTCGAAGCCGGGGCGCACCGCCCGGGCCCGTTCGGCGAACAGGGCGACGGAGGGGTAGGAGCGGGCCTCCTCCGCCCCCGCCCCCTCGGGCGGCATCGCCAGCGGCGGCACGGGCAGCAGTTGCTCGCCGGGGACGCCGAGCGGTTCCCGGGAGGTGCCCAGCACACGCAGGTTCGGGCAGCGGGCGAGCAGGTCGGCGGTGAGGCGGGCGGCGTCCCCGACGAGGTGCTCGCAGTTGTCCAGGACGAGCAGGACGGCGTGGTCGGCGGTGAAGGAGGCGACGCGGTCCGCGGCGGGGGCCGTCCGCGCCGGTGCGGGACCGTGCACGAGGTGGCGTTCGCGCAGCCCCAGGGTGTCGGCGACGGCCTCGGCGACGTCGGCACCCGGCTCCAGCGGGGAGAGGTCGACGAACCAGGCGCCCCGGGAGAGCAGGCCGGGTTCCCGGCGGGCCAGCTCGGCGACGGCCTCGACCGCCAGCCTCGTCTTGCCCGAGCCGCCCGGGCCCAGCAGGGTGACCAGGCGCCCGTCGGTGAGCAGGTCGGCCGCGACGGAGACCTCCTCCCGCGGAACGAAGCCGGTGAGGGCGACGGGCAGGCGGAGCCGGGGCGCCGCGGGGGCCGGCGCGGCCGCAGGAGGAGCCGGGGAGAGCTCTCCGCGCAGCACACGTGCGTGGGCAGCGGCGAGCCGGGGCGAGGGATCCAGGCCCAGTTCGCCGGCCAGCCTCGCGCGCATGTCCTCGTAGACGCCGACCGCGTCGGCGGAGCGGCCGGTTCCGGCCAGGGCGAGCATGAGGATCTCGGCGGGGCGCTCGCGCAGGGGCTCGTCGCGGGCCAGTGCCTCTGCCTCGGGCAGGGCCTCGCCGTAGCGCCCCGCGCCCACGAGCGCGGCCAGCCGGTCCTCGACCACACCGCGGAAGGTGTCGGCCAGCCGGAGCGCGACGCCCTCGGCCAGGCCCTGCGAGGTGAGCTCGGGCAGTGCGGGTCCGCGCCAGAGGGCGGCGGCCCCGTCCAGGGCGAGCACCGACTCCGCGTACCTGCCCTCGTCGAGCAGGCGGCGGCCGCTGCGGGCCAGTCCCTCGAACTCGGTCAGGTCCACCTGCCCGGGGTCGACCGCGAGGCGGTAGCCGGAGGGCCCGCCCTCGACCGCCGCGGCCGCACCCAGGACGCGACGCAGCCGTGAGACGAGGGCCTGGAGGGCGTTGCCCGCCGCGGCGGGCGGAGAGTCGGCCCACAGGGAGTCGACCAGGAAGTCGGTGGACACCCACCGGCCGGGGGCGAGCAGGAGGAGCGCCAGGAGCGTGCGCAGGCGCGCGCCGCCGACCGCCACGGCCGCGCCCGCCTCGTCGCGCACCAGCAGGGGACCCAGGATGGAGAAGCGCACCTCCCCATCATGGCCCGGTCCGCGTGGCGGCCCGGCACGGGCTCCCGCCGCCGGTGGGAGCCGGAGACATGCGCAACCGCAGTAAGGTTCGCTGAGGAACGTGTGCGGGTACCGCTCCCGCGCGCTTTTTCCGGACGCGCCCGACACCCCTTCGTCCGGGCGCCCCCACACACAGCGAGGCCGCCGCCGCGGCCCGACAGCCCAGGAGTACCACATTGTTCCCGGCCCTCCCCTCTTCTCGGATCACCGGTGCGCACCCGGCGCCCCGCACCCTCACCCGCGCGCTCCCGGGCGCCGCCGCGGCAGGGGCAGCGGTCCTGCTGGCGACGGGCTGCGGGTTCTTCGCCCCCGGGCAGAACGGGGACGTGCCCGACAGCATCAACCTCTCCAGTCCGCTGATCCAGGCGGGGCAGCCGCTGCCCCCGGCCTACACCTGTGACGGCGAGGAGGGCGAGGACCAGGCCTACTCCCCGCCGCTGAGCTGGTCGGGCCTCCCCGAGAACACGGAGTCGATCGCCCTGGTCGTGGACGACCCGGAGGCGGCCGAGGTGTTCTGGGTCCTCCACGACCTGGACCCGCAGGCCGGTGAGCTGCGCCAGAACACGGTTCCGGGCGATGCCCGCCAGGGCCTCAACAGCGCCGGCGAGGCCTCCTACGACCCGCCGTGCGCGCAGGAGGGCGAGGTCCGCCAGTACCGGTTCACGCTGTACGCGCTGGACAGCCCGCTGGGTCTGCCCGAGGGTTCCGAGCTGGATGCGGTACTGGAGGGGATCGCCGACCGCGCCGTGGCGAGGGGTTCCCTGTCCACCACCAGCGAGTGACACAGGTCATGATGGGAACTTCCTGGAATTACCCGCGAGTAAGCCGCATCCGACGGAACTCGGCGGATTCCTCCAGGAAGCTCCCATGGCCCTCTGCACACAGAGCACCGCAGCACATACAGTGGTCCTGTGCCCCCTGCCACATTTCAGATGACCGTTTTCCGTTCACTCGCCGCGCAGCACCCTGACGTGCGTCCGCACCGAACCACCTGCTTCTCTTCCCGCCGACAGGCAGGAGCACCGCGGAAAGACACGAGGGACCTCCTCCACCCGGTCGGCCGCTCCTGTCGGCCGGAGGACGGAGCGCTCCGGGTGCGGCCAACCTCTCCAAGGTAGTGCGTAGACCATGACCATCACCGTCATCATCATCGCCGTCGTCGTCGTACTCGCCGCGCTCCTGGTCCTGCTGCTGGGCATGCGCTCCCTGAACCTGGGTCCCCGCAGGGACGACTACGACGACCACGAGTACGACGACGCGGATGAGGACGGCGCCCCCGAGGACGCCGACCGCGCGCCCGCCCCGAGGGGGCGGGCCCGTCGCCGCTCCCCGGAGAGCGGCGGCCGCGCCGAGGGCGGGCGCCCCCGGCGCGGGCGGCGCGACGACGACTGGGACGACGACGGCTTCTGGTCGAGCCTGGGCGACGACGGCCCGGACGAGCGCGGGGGGCACGAGCGGGACCGGCCCGCGGACACCGGCCCGAGCATCACCGCCTACGAGTACGAGGACGACGGCTACGACGACGAGGAGACGGGGCCGCCCGGAGCCACCACCCTCCTGCCCCGGACCGGCTCGGGGCAGGGCGCCTCGGCCGACCTGGCCGTGCTCGCGAGCCTGGGCCAGACCCCGGAGCCGCCCGCTCCCGAGCAGGGAACCCCCGAGCCGCCGCGATCGGAGCTGCCTCCCCGGCCGGAGCCCAGAGCGCTGTCCGCTCCCTCCGCGCGCGACGAGGACCCGCTCACCGCGCCGTGGACACCGCCGCCGTCCTCGTCACGGGACACCGTGTCGTTGGCCGACCGGCTGACCTCGCCCCGTCCCGACCCCCTGGACGGCCCCAGCGGCCCCCAGACCCCGCCCGCGGCGCACGACCCGCTCGGCGCACCTTCCTCCTACGGGAGCCGGAGCGACCTCCCCGCTTCCGGGGACCCGCTCTCGCCGGGCTTCCGCTCCTCCTCCCCGGGTTCGGACCCGGCCTCCCCGATCTGGTCGAGCATGGACACCGGCGCGCACCAGCGACCCCAGGCCGGCTACGGCTCCCCGTCGGCGGGCACGCCCGCCGATCCGCTGACCGGCGGCTACCCGTCCTCGTACCCGGAGCCGACGCCGCTCGGCCATGACACGGGCACTCACCGGCGCTCCTCCTACGACGCGGCGGGGCCGACCGCGCCGCCCGAGTACACCAGCGGAACGCACGCCCGCCAGGACTACACCGCACCCCAGCAGCCGGACCTCGGAACACACAGCCGCCCCTCCTACAACACGGGCGCCTACGACACCGGATCCCTCGGCCGCAGCGAGTACGACACCGGTTCCTTCGGCCGGGGTGAATACGACACCGGTTCCTTCGGCCGGGGCGAGTACGACACCGGCACCCACCGGCGCGCCCCCTACGACAGCGGGACCCGGCAGGACTTCCCCGCGCCCCCGCGCCCCGAGTACGACACCGGCTCCTTCGGCCGCGGTGAATACGACACCGGCACCCACCGGCGCACCCCCTACGACGCGGGGCCGACCGCACCGCCCGAGTACACCAGCGGAACCCACGCCCGCCAGGACTACACCGCACCCCAGCAGCCGGACCTCGGAACACACAACCGCCCCTCCTACGACACCGGCGCCTACGACACCGGATCCCTCGGCCGCAGCGAGTACGACACCGGCTCCTTCGGCCGGGGCGAGTACGACACCGGCACCCACCGGCGCGCCCCCTACGACAGCGGGACCCACAGCCGTCCCGTTCCTCCGGCGGACAACCCGCCGCTGTGGGGCGAGGGCAGCACGGCGTTCGGGACCCCGGGCGCGCCCACCGACGGCGGATTCGGCGGTCCGGCCCCGTCCGGGCAGCACTCCTCACCGACAGGCGGCCGCGACCCGTACGGCCGCCCCGACCCGCGGAGCACGGGCTACACCGACCCCCTGAGCGGGGGGTATCCCTCGCCGTACGGGACCGGCGACCGGACCCCGCAGGACGACTGGCAGCCGGGCGACGGCCGCGGCAGCCGGGACCAGGACCCCTACGAGCAGCGCGACCGGGGCCGGGGGCGCTACGAGGGCGGCTACGAGGACGGCCGCTTCATCTGAACGCACGGCGCGGCACACCTCCACGACCGGGGGCGACGGGAGTTTCTTCCTGTCGCCCCCGGGCCTCTTCTGTCCGGTCCTGTCCCCGGAGTCGGTCGAAAGCCAGAAAACGGTAACCAAAACCGCAACAGTCCGTCACACCGGCCCGGAAATTCTGACTACAGTTGGTGATCACAAGGGCACGCAGAGGCTTCCTTTCCTGCGTGTCCCTCCCCCCTGTGTACCGGTCCGACCGAACGGAGCTGCCATGCGCAACGACGCCCGAGGAATCCTGCCGCCCGAGCCGCCCGAGCCGCCGCCGCAAGAGGCGCCGCAGAGCCGCAGGATGACGGTGTCCGCCGACGTCGGCGCCTCCCTCGTGGTCTTCCTCGTCGCCGTCCCCCTGTCCCTGGGCATCGCCGTCGCCTCAGGGGCGCCCCTGGTCGCCGGAATCGTCGCGGCCGTGGTCGGCGGCATCGTCGCCGGCCTCGTGGGCGGGTCCATGGTGCAGGTCAGCGGGCCGGCCGCCGGGCTCACCATCATCGTCGCCGACCTGATCGCCACCCACGGCTGGCGCGTCACCTGCCTCATCACCCTGCTGGCCGGGATCGTCCAGCTCTCCCTCGGCGCCTTCCGCATCGCCCGCGCCGCCCTGGCCGTCTCCCCCGCCGTGGTCCACGGCATGCTCGCCGGGGTCGGCGTGACCATCGCCCTCGCCCAGCTGCACATCGTCCTGGGCGGATCCCCGCAGAGCTCGGCGGTGGCCAACATCGCCGACCTGCCCGCGCAGATCGCCCACAACCACACACCTGCGGTCGCGGTCGGCGTGGTCACCATCGCGATCATGTTCTGCTGGGGCAGGCTGCCCGCCCTCGGCGCCTTCCGGCCCGCGGTCGTGCCCGCGGCCCTGGTCGCGGTGGGAACGGCGACCGCCGTCGCCACACTCGGCCGCTGGCAGCTGGAGACCGTCTCCCTGCCCTCCTCCCTGGCCGACGCCTGGAACGGTCCCGCTCTGCCCGAGGCCGGGCAGTGGCACGGAGTCTTCCTGGGGGTGGCCACCGTCGCCATGGTCGCCAGTGTCGAGTCGCTGCTCGCCGCGATCGCGGTCGACCGCATGCACAGCGGCCGCCGGGTGATGCTCGACCGCGAGCTGTGCGGACAGGGCGCCGCCAACGTGGTCAGCGGCGCGCTGGGCGGCCTGCCCGTGGCCGGCGTGATCGTGCGCAGCACCACCAATGTGCGCTCGGGCGGGCGCACCCCTTTGTCGACCGTCCTGCACGGCGTGTGGATCCTGCTCTTCATCTCCCTGTTCGCCCACGTGGTCGAGCTGATCCCCATGGCCGCCCTGGCCGGACTGCTGGTGTTCATCGGCGTGCAGATGGTCTCCGTCGCCCACCTGCGCGACCTGCGCCGCCACCACGAGGCCGGCGTCTACCTGGTGAGCCTGTCCGGCGTGGTGTTCCTCGGCCTCCTGGAGGGGATCTTCCTCGGGTTCGCCCTGGCCGTGGTCGTGTCCCTGCGCAGGCTCACCCGGGTCACGGTCACCACCGAGGAGAGCGGCGGCCGCGTGCACGTCACCGTGCACGGGTCCCTGACCTTCCTGGGGGTGCCCCGGCTGGCACACGTGCTGCGCACCGTCCCCGCCGGGGCCCGGGTCGACCTCGACCTGCACGTGGACTTCATGGACCATGCCGCCTTCGAGGCCATCCACGCCTGGCGCGTCGACCACGAGCGCACCGGAGGCAGCGTCGACATCGACGAGGTCCACGAGCAGTGGTACGAGCGCAGCACCCGGAGCTCGGCCCCGGCGACCAAGACCGCGCCCCGCGGCCTGGCCCGCTGGTGGGCACCCTGGGAGATGCGCCCCGGTGCCTCCGCGGAGGTGGACCCCGTCGGCCTCCTTGCCGCGGGCGCCCGCGAGTACCACGCCAGCACTGCCGGGCGGATGCGTTCACTGATGAGCCGCCTGTCCCACGGGCAGAGCCCCACGGCGCTGTTCATCACCTGCGCCGATTCCCGGGTGGTGCCCAACCTGATCACCGCCAGCGGTCCGGGCGACCTGTTCACCGTGCGCAACGTCGGCAACCTCGTACCGCCTCCGGACAGCCGCGACGACGACTCGGTGGGCGCCGCCGTCGAGTACGCGGTGGCCGTCCTCGGGGTCCCGTCGATCGTCGTGTGCGGCCACTCGCACTGCGGGGCGATGAAGGCCCTCCTGGAGAAGGCCCACCTGGAGCCCGGCGAGGCCGACACCTCGCACATGCGCCGCTGGCTGGCCCACGCCGCGCCCAGCCTGGCGCGAGCAGGAGAGGAGGTGTCGTCCGCCCTGCCCTCACCCGAGGCGCTGCGCCGCCTGTCCCAGGCCAACGTCGTGCAGCAGATCGCCCACCTCGCGCGCCACCCGGTGGTGCGCGAGCGCCTGGAGTCGGGGCAGCTGGAGCTGACGGGGATGTACTACGACCTGGCGACGGCGCAGGTCCACCTGCTCGACAGCGGAACCGGGGAGTTCACCCCGGTCCGGGGCGTCGGGGACACCGCTCCGGTGCCGCGGCAGGCCCCGGCCGGGGATCAGCTGGTCGAGGAGTCGTCGGGCGCGTCGTCGCGCCCGTCCTCCTGAACACCCGAGGACTGGTACCGGGCGAGCAGGACGATCGCCACGATCGCCGCGATCGGCAGACCGAAGAAGACCACCCAGAAAAGGGCCGAGTCGAAGTTGATCAAGAGTCACCCATTCCCGTGAACGCGGATGCCCCTCCGGGCCACCACCCCCGGACCGGCCCAGGGGCGTTCGCGCTCCGGGCGGGACCGGGGGTGCGGAGCGCACGCCCAATCTATAGGTGCGCGCCCGCCCGGGCCATGCCCTTGCGGACGTATCCTGCTGTCCCTGCCCGACCGGAACCACGAAGGGCGGGAGGCGGGGAGCCGGTCGGCGAGGAGACGCCCGGTGGTGACACCGAGGAAGCGGCGAGTCGGCAACAGGCCTTCATGGAGCCGGCGCCGAGCGAAGAAGTGAGTATCGTGGGCGGCGCGAGAACGGGAGTCCGGCCTGCGACCGGACCGGCTGGACCTCTTGTGACCATCGTGACCGCCGAGAGCTGCGGGGACAGGTGGTCAGCCGAACGGGGACGGTGGCATGAAGAGCTGGTTCCGCACATATGACGAGGACGAGGGCCTTTGGCGGTACTTCGAGACCGATGGTGAGGGCTGGGCGGTTCGCCAGGTCGAGATTCGGGAGGCAGATTCGGTTCCGGTGACGGCTGCTTCTCTGAAAGAGGTTCTGCGTCTGCGTGATCACGGTGGTCTGGGCGCGATGAACCGGTACGAGCGCCGATACGGCGTGCTCGCGGAGGGCGGCCTCGACGGTTGGCAGGAACAACCGCAGGCCGACGGGATCTCCGCGGAGGAATTCGACCGGCT
Source organism: Nocardiopsis algeriensis (assembly GCF_014203695.1). Taxonomy (GTDB): domain Bacteria; phylum Actinomycetota; class Actinomycetes; order Streptosporangiales; family Streptosporangiaceae; genus Nocardiopsis; species Nocardiopsis algeriensis. The sequence goes on from NZ_JACHJO010000004.1 coordinate 346,327, forward strand.
GTGGGACAGGGCCCGGAGAGCTCTCGGCCCCTCGGACTGACGGGCCCGTCCGGTCCTTGCCCGTCGCACGGTCCGGCCTGCTGCATGGTTCGGCATCCGCAGTGAACCGGGACAAACATCGGCATCCCGCCACGTCGTCGACGGCAAGACCCAGCGCAGCGCCCACGCACTCCCGCACACAGCAGCAAAACTCTAGGGCCCTGTTCCCCCATCTACTCCTCATTCCCCGTGATCTTGCACCTGGAGCCAACTTCGCCCTGTCCGGCTGCTACCTCGATATCCAGCGAAAGTGACCGCAGATACAAGATCATCGGAAAAATCCACTGGCCGCGGTGGGGTGACTGGGAACCTTCGGCCACGCCTGCGCCTGCACTCACTCCTGCGTCCACACCCGGGCCTGTTCCCGCTCGGGGCCGTCATCATCGAGTGGGGCAGGGGCGGCGCGGACTGCTCATGGTCCAGGCGGGTGAGGAGGTTGCACAGGGTGCGCGTCCGGGGCTGTGAGGCAAACCCAGACTGACGCGTGGTCATGGTCAGGCCTGCAGACAAAGGGGCACAGCGTGGGAAGGAAATCGGCAGTCGCGGCTCGGGCAGACCGGCGCACTGCCCCCGGTCACGAGGAACTCGGGAGGGGAGCGATCGACCTGTTCCTGCGCTCGGGCTGAACCACCGGAGCAAACACGGTCGACTCCCCTGCACATCAATGCAGGTCAGAGAAGCGGAAGGAGGGGAGTCGGCCGATAAGCCGGATTCTGTCGATCCCGTGGGATCGGGCGGTCATCCATCTGGGATCGCCGTTGCCGACGACCTCGGTGCGGTCTACCCGCGGACTCGGGCGGGCCGCCCTCGAACATCCGCGCAGGAGCCCCGGAGGGCTCCCTTTTTGACCTTGCTCCGGGTGGGGTTTACCCAGCCGACCGGATCACTCCGGCCGCTGGTGGTCTCTTACACCACCGTTTCACCCTTACCACCGCAAGCGGTGGCGGTCTGTTTTCTGTGGCACTGTCCCGCGGGTCGCCCCGGGTCGGTGTTACCGACCACCCTGCCCTGTGGAGTCCGGACTTTCCTCGGATCCGCGCACCCGGCGCGGTCCGCGACCGCCTGGCCGACTCCCCTCGCCCCGCAGTCTACCGCGCCAGATGCGCGGTGTCGTTGAGGGAGCGCACCACCATCGGACCGTCCGAGTAGACGTCCACGACGTTGAGGCAGGCGGTGTCCAGGTGCATGCGGTGCAGCGCGGCCATCGGGGCGAGCAGGGCCTGCTGGAGCACCACCTTGATGGGCGTCACATGGGAGACCACCAGGACGGTGCGGCCCCGGTGGCGCTCGACCAGCGCGTCGCGGGCCGCAACGACCCGGCGTGCGGCCGCGGCGAAGCTCTCCCCTCCGGGCGGGGCCAGCTCGGGCTCGTCCAGCCATCTGCCGACCAGGTCGGGGGCCAGCTCGCGGGCCTCGGCGAAGGTCAGCCCCTCCCACTCGCCGAAGTCGGTCTCCACGAACCCCTCGTCGATCTCGACCTCGAGCCCCAGGGCCTTCGCGCTGTGGGCGGCGGTGTCCCGGGCCCGCACCAGCGGAGAGGAGACCACCGCGTCGACGGGCCAGGAGGCCAGGCGGCGGGCGGCCGCCTCGGCCTGCTCCCGGCCCTCGTCGGTGAGCGGGATGTCGCCCCGGCCGGCGAAGCGGCGCTCCACCGACAAGGGTGTCCGTCCGTGCCGCAGCATCACCAGGCGGGTCGGGGTGGTGTCCACCGGCCCCCATCCGGTACTCATTGCTCCGCCTTGGCCGCCAGGCCCGACTCCGCCGTCCGGACCATGATCCGCCGGCAGTTCTCGCAGCGCACGACCTCGTCCTCCGCGGCGGCCCGGACCTCGTTGAGCTCGACGGTGCTCAGAGCGAGCTTGCAGCCCTCGCAGCGGCCGTAGCGCAGCGGCGCGACGGCCACGCCGTCGTACTGGTCGCGCAGCTTCTCGTAGAAGGCGAGCAGGCCCTCGGGGATCTCCTGGACCACCCGCTCGCGGTCACGGGTGACGCGCTCGCGGTCCCACTGGATCTCGGCGGCCGCGGTGTCGCGCCGGGCGACGGCCGCGGTGTGCCCGGACAGCACCTCCTCGCGCTCGGCCTTCAGGCGGGCGAGCTCGGCGGCGGCCTCCTCCGTGTGCTCCATCGCCTCCAGGACGGCCTCCTCCAACTCCGCCTGGCGGCGGCCCAGGGAGGCGATCTCCGACTGGAGGCTCTGCAGGTCCTTGGCGCTGGTGATCTGCCCCGACTCCATGCGCTTGGTGTTGCGGTCGGCGCGGGCGCGTACCTGGTCGACGTCGGCCTCGGCCTTGCGCTGGCGGCGCTCGGCGTCACCGACGCGGGTCTGGGCGGCGATCAGCTCGGACTCGAGCCGGTCGAGGCGCTTCTTGAGCTCGGCCGCCTCGGCGGCCTCGGGCAGGGTCCTGGCCTTGTGGCCCAGACGCTGGAGTTCGGTGTCCAGTCCCTGCAGGTCGAGAAGTCTGGCCTGCGCGGCGGATTCGGCTTTCACTGTGGCGTCTCCTGGGGTGGCCGGGGAGGCGGTTGCCGCCCGCGCCCTCGCTCTGTGCAGTTCTGTCGGGAGTCCTCAGACGCCGCGGAACGCCTGTGACCAGGCGTCCGTCACCGTCGTGGACACGCGGATCTCCACGTTAGCCCCATCCGGGCCGCAGCGCCTCCCGAGTGCGTCGGCCAGATGGGCCGCACCGTCGGCCAGCCAGGGCCACTCACTGGCGAAGTGGGGGGTGTCGACCAGGGCCGGCCCGCCCAGCTGCTCGACGAACTCCGAGGCGGGGTGGTGGCGCAGGTCGGAGGTGACGAAGGCGTCCACCCCGGCGGCGCGCGCCGCGCCGAGCAGGGAGTCGCCCGCACCGCCGGACACCGCGACGGTGGTGACCAGGCGGTCCAGGTCCCCGGCCACCCGGATACCGGGCGCGGTCTCGGGCAGGGCCCGGGCGACCCGGGCGGCGAAGTCGGCCAGGACCACCGGTTCGGCCAGGGAGCCGATCCGGCCGATGCCGCGCCGTCCCTCGGGATCGGTGGTGTCGGGGTCCAGAGGGCGCAGCTCCCCGACGAGGCCGACGGCGCGCGCCAGGGCGTCCGAGACCCCGGGCGCGGCCGTGTCGGCGTTGGTGTGCGCCGTGTACAGGGCGATCCCGGCGCGGATGAGCCGGTGCACGATCCGGCCCTTGGGGGTGTTCGCCGCGACGCTGGTGACCCCTCGCAGCATCAGGGGGTGGTGGGTGACGACGAGGTCCGCACCCCAGCTGACGGCCTCGTCGACGACCGCCGCGACCGGGTCGACGGCGAAGAGGATCTTGCCGACGCGCTGCTCGGGATCTCCCGTGACGAGTCCCACGGCGTCCCATGAGGCCGCCCACTCCGGCGGGTAGACCTCTTCGAAGGCGGCGGTGACGTCGGCCAGTGCGGGAAGCGGGATCTGGGTGCTCACACCCCGAGCCTAGGACATGTCCGGCCGGCACCCGCCCCGGCACGACCGGTGCCGCGGGCGCTCTAGGCTTGTCCGCCGATGAGTACCACGCAGCAGCGGCCCCCGTCCCCCGTCGGCGCACACGTGCCCGTCGCGGGAGGCATGGCCGTCAAGGGCCTGGCTTACGCCGAGCGGATCGGCGCCGAGACCGTCCAGGTGTTCGTGTCCAACCCGCGCGGCTGGGCGACCAACGGGGGCGACCCCGCCCAGGACGCGCTCATGCGCGCGCGCACCGACCTGCCGGTCTTCGTGCACGCCCCCTACCTGATCAACCTGGGCACACCCGGCGAGGAGACCGCGCAGAAGTCGGTGCGCTCGCTGGAGCACGCGCTGACGCGCGCCGCGCAGATCGGGGCACGCGGTGTGGTCGTGCACACGGGCTCGGCGGTGGCGGGTACCCGCGAGGAGGGGCTGGCCAGGACCCGTGAGCGGCTGCTGCCGCTGCTGGAGCGCCTGGGCGAATCCGTCCCACCGGTGCTGCTGGAGCCGATGGCGGGCCAGGGCCAGGTGCTGTGCGCGACCGTGGACGACCTGGTCCCCTTCTTCGAGGCCCTCGATTGGCACCCGCACGTGGGCGTGTGCCTGGACACCGCGCACATGTTCGCCGCCGGGCACGACATCTCCACCGCAGAGGGCATGCGCGCCGCGCTGGACCGCTTCGGCGAGGCCGTGGGCGCCGACCGCCTGCACCTGGTCCACGCCAACGACTCCAAGGCGCCGTGCGGCAGCAACAAGGACCGGCACGAGAACATCGGTGCCGGGCACATCGGCGCCGCGCCGTTCGGGGAGCTGTTCACCCATCCGGTGAGCGCCGGGGTGCCCCTGGTCCTGGAGACACCGGGCCCCGCCGGCCCGCACGCCGCCGACGTCGCCACCCTCAAGGGGCTGCGTGGGGCCTGAACCTCAGCCCTCCTTCTCCGGCAGGAGGGGGAAGGCGTTGACCTGGATCTCCACCGCCTCCGTTCCGGGGCGGCTCTCGGGGCTGCGGTCCCGGAAGCGCGCGGCCCACTCGCCGAGGAAGGAATGGAGCGCCTCGGAGAACTCGGCGGTCTCCTCCGGGGTGAGGCGGAGGTGGACGTTGGTCTCGAAGGCGGAGCTCTTCCAGTGCCGCACGTCGGGGTCGCGGTCCGCGTCCCGCAGCCGCTCGATCCACCGAGTCAGGCGCTCCTGGCGCTCCCGGTAGAACCTCTGCAGGACGATCTCGGCTGCGGTCCGTGTGGCAGGATCGCGCAGGTAGTCGTTCCCGGCCATGCTCCACCCGCCCGGGCGGATCCGCCACCAGCGCTCTCGGCCGCCGGTGTGCCCGGGGTCGTCCTCGACGAATCCGAAACGGGAGAGCTGGCGCAGGTGGTAGCTGGTGGCGCCGCTGCTCTCCCCCAGCCTGCGTCCCAGAAGGGTCGCGGTGGCGGGCCCGTTCGTGGTCAGTTCGTCCAGGAGGCGCCCGCGCAAGGGGTGGGCGAGGCCGCGCAGGGCCTCGGGGCCCACCTCCATGGGCCGGGGCGTGCCGGGGGTGTTGTCGCTCATGGGCTCACGTTAGCGGTGGCCCCGTCGCACAGGCGGGACACCTCGGCCAGGCTGCGGAGGAAGCACAGGGTACCGAGCAGCATGACCAGGCCTCCGGCCACGTAGGGCAGAGCGAGGTCGATCCGCCCGAGCAGGCCGCCGGCCAGGGCGCCGAGGGGGGTCAGCCCCCAGCCCACGAGGCGGAAGACCGCCGAGGCCCGTCCGCGCAGGTGCTCGGGCACGACGTGTTGCAGGAAGGGCGCGGCGGCGATGTTGGTGGCGGTCATACACACCCCCAGCAGTGTCAGGCCCGCCGCCGCGGTCCAGGGCGAGCTGGACAGCCCCACCAGGGCGATGGCCAGTCCCAGGCCCAGGTCTCCGCCGATGAGGACCGTGCGGCGGCCCAGTCGGGTGACCAGGAGCGTGCTGAGGGCCGCCCCGGCGATACCGCCCAGGGCGATCGAGGACATGTAGAGGCCGTAGAGCGCGTCGGGCACGCCCAGGACCTGGCCGGCGTGGAGCACCGCCACCGAGGTGCCCATGTGCGCGCCGACCATGATCGCTGCGTTGTTGACGGCCAGGTTGCGTGCGAGGCGGTTGCCGAGGACGTAGGCGAACCCCGCCCGCAGCGAGGCGCCCAAGCTCTCGGCGGACTCCTCCTTCCGTGCGGGGACGGTCACGGCCCGGCGGGTGCGGCGCGCCAGCACGGCGACGACGGCCACCAGTACGGCACACAGGGCGTAGGACAGGGCGGCGCCGGCCACCGGCAGGAGGGCGGCCACGGTGAAGAGCACCCCGGTCACAGGGGCCGCAACGCAGTCCTGGGCCACCAGACGCGCACCCTCGGTGCGGCTGTTGGCCCGGTCCAGCAGGCGGGCGGGGACCAGGTCGGCCACCGAGATGCGGTGGGCCGGGTCGGTGACCGTCTCACAGCAGATCACGGTGAACAGGACCGCGTACAGCAGCCACAGCGAGGCACCGCCGGAGACGATGGACAGCGCCAGCAGGGCCACCGCGGCGGAGGCGATGCCGTTGGACCAGAGCAGGGCCCGCAGGCGGTCCACCCGGTCGACCAGGACTCCGGCGAAGGGGCTGATCAGCAGCCACGGCAGGAAACGCACGACCGTCAGGCCCGCCACGGCCAAGGGGTCGTGGGTGAGTGTGGTGGCGATCAACGGCAGGGCCACGAAGAGCATGCCGTCGGCAAGGTTGGTGAGCGTTCCGGCGGCCCACAAGCGGTGAAAGGCGCCGCCGAGGTGCTCGGAGCGAAGATCGGGGGGTGCGGTGTTCACAGGGTCTCCTCTCGATGCCCGCCACACTACCGCAAAGAATTCTTTGCAAAGGATGGTGTGCAAAAAAATCTTTGCGACCCCGGCACTCCGGGCGGACCTGCGCCCTTCCCCTTCCCTCCCTTCACTTCGGAAGGGAATGGGTGACAATGGACGCACCCCCTCCCCGCAAGGGGAGGGACTCGGTCGAGGGAGAGGGGTGTCGGCGGATGGATCCGCTTTCCATGGTCCTGGGCGCGGCGATCGGGTTCGGCGGCTACCTGTTCGGCCGCTTCACGAACAGGCGCCAGGCACGGGCGCTGGAGCAGCAGCGCAGACAGACCCAGAACCAGGCGCTCGGCGCCGCCCAGAACCCGCAGCCCCTCTGCGGATGCGGCCACCACCTGGTCTTCCACGACCAAAGCACCAAGAAGTGCCAGACCCAGGTCGTCATCCCCGGCCGCTGGACCGGCCAGGCGGGGTCCAGCTACCGCCAGTGCATGTGCCAGGGCTACCGCGGCCCGGTCCCCGTCGACGAGTACTACGCCCCCGACTACCTCGGCGGCACCGACCTCTGACCCGGCCGCAAGGACCCGGCCCCGCGCCGCCCCCCGACCGCCGCCGCGCGCCCGGCCGTCCGGGATGACAATGTCCCCCGCCGGCATCAGAATGTCCCCGCACCGAACAGCCAGAGAGCGGACGTTTTACCTGTGACCCCTGTGACACCCACGATCGACCAGCGCATCGCCGAGGAGCTCGGCGTCGGCGCCCACCAGGTCAAGGCCACCGTCGACCTCCTCGACGGCGGGGCGACCGTCCCCTTCGTCGCCCGCTACCGCAAGGAGGCCACCGGAGGACTCGACGACGCCCAGCTGCGCACCCTCGAGGAGCGCCTGCGCTACCTGCGCGAGCTGGACGAGCGCCGCACCGCGGTCCTGGAGTCGATCCGGGCCCAGGGCAAGCTGGACGCCGAGCTGGAGGAGCGCATCAACGCCGCCGACTCCAAGTCCCGGCTGGAGGACATCTACCTCCCCTTCAAGCCCAAGCGCCGCACCAAGGCCCAGATCGCACGCGAAGCCGGCCTCGAACCCCTGGCCGAGGCCCTGCTGGGCGACCCGTCCCTGGACCCGCAGGAGGCCGCGGCCGCCTACGTCGACCCGGCCAAGGACGTGGCCGACACCAAGGCCGCCCTGGACGGCGCCCGCGCCGTCCTGGTCGAGCGCTTCGCCGAGGACGCCGACCTCACCGGTCTGCTGCGCGAGCGCCTGTGGGAGAAGGGCCGACTGGTCTCGGCCGTCCGCGAGGGCAAGGAGGAGGCGGGCGCCAAGTTCGCCGACTACTTCGACTACTCCGAGCCCCTCACGGAGCTGCCCTCCCACCGCGTCCTGGCCATGTACCGCGGCGAGAAGGAGGAGGTGCTCACCCTCACCCTCGAACCGGAGGAGGCCCCCGCGCCGAACCCGGACGGCACCCCGGCGCGCAGCTCCTACGAGAACGCCGTCGCCCGCCACTTCGGCATCGCCGACCGCGGCCGCCCCGGCGACCGCTGGCTGCTGGACACCGTCCGCTGGGCCTGGCGCACCCGCATCCTGGTCCGCCTGGACATCGACGTGCGCATGCGCCTGTGGCAGCAGGCCGAGGACGACGGCGTCGGCGTCTTCGCCGCCAACCTGCGCGACCTCCTCCTGGCCGCACCCGCCGGCAGCCGCTCCACCCTCGGCCTGGACCCGGGCCTGCGCACCGGCGTGAAGGTCGCCGTCACCGACCCCACCGGCAAGGTCGTGGCCACCGACACGATCTACCCGCACGTCCCGCGCCGCGACTGGGACGGCTCCCTCGCCCGGCTGGCCCGCCTGTGCGCCGCCCACGGCGTCGAGCTGATCGCCATCGGCAACGGCACCGCCTCGCGCGAGACCGACCGCCTGGCCGCCGACCTCCTCAAGCGCCACCCCGAGCTGAAGCTGACCAAGGTGATGGTGTCGGAGGCGGGCGCGTCGGTGTACTCGGCCTCCGCCTACGCCTCCGAGGAGCTGCCCGAGCTGGACGTGTCCCTGCGCGGTGCCGTCTCCATCGCCCGCCGCCTGCAGGACCCGCTCGCCGAACTGGTCAAGATCGACCCCAAGTCCATCGGCGTGGGCCAGTACCAGCACGACCTGGCCGAGGCCAAGCTGTCCCGGTCGCTGGACGCGGTGGTCGAGGACTGCGTCAACGGCGTGGGCGTGGACGTCAACACCGCCTCCGTGCCGCTGCTGACCCGCGTGTCGGGCGTGACCTCCACCCTGGCGCGCAACATCGTGGCCCACCGCGACGCCAACGGCCCCTTCCGCACCCGCGCGGACCTGCGCTCGGTGCCGCGCCTGGGCCCCAAGGCCTTCGAGCAGTGCGCGGGCTTCCTGCGCGTGCCCGGCGGCGACGACCCCCTGGACGCCTCGGCCGTGCACCCCGAGGCCTACCCGGTGGTGCGCCGCATCCTGGACCGGGCGGGCACCGGCCTGAAGGAGCTGATCGGCAACAGGAAGCTGCTGTCCTCGCTGGACCCGAAGGACTTCGTCGACGACACCTTCGGTCTGCCGACGGTCACCGACATCCTCTCTGAACTGGAGAAGCCGGGCCGCGACCCACGCCCGGCGTTCACCACCGCCACCTTCCGCGAGGGCGTGGAGACGCTGCAGGACCTGTCCCCCGGCATGATCCTGGAGGGCGTGGTGACCAACGTGGCCGCGTTCGGCGCTTTCGTGGACGTGGGTGTGCACCAGGACGGCCTGGTCCACGTCTCGGCCCTGTCGAACAAGTTCGTGTCCGACCCGCGCGAGGTGGTCAAGCCCGGCGACATCGTCAAGGTCAAGGTCCAGGACGTCGACATCACGCGCGAGCGCATCTCGCTCACCATGCGCCTGGACGACGAGACCCCGTCCGGCCGCCGGGGCGGCCGTGAGGACCGCGGCCGCGAGGAGCGCGGGGGCGGCCGCGGCCGCGGCGGGGACCGGCGCAAGGGCGGCGGCCGGAGCGACCGGAGCGCCCCGCAGGGCGCCATGGCCGAGGCCCTGCGCCGCGCGGGCCTGACCGAGTAGGAGCGGAGGGCCCCTCCGCAGGGCGGAGGGGCCCGGTCTTCCGCCGCCTACCTCGCGGGGACGGGGACGTCCTTCCAGACGGCGCGCACCGGCGAGTCGTCGAAGGCCTTGAGGTCGTCGGGGGTGTCCCACACCTTGACAGGAGTGGCCTCGGCGGTGACCGCGGGCCAACCGGGGTCACCGGAGGCGGCGAAGTCGCGCCAGGCGGCGACCATGCGCGCCGACAGCGCGCGCTGCTCCTCGGTGGGCTCCCCGTCGAACAGGAACTGCCCGAAGGGCCCGTCCGTGTTCCCGAACGCGAACGGCAGGTCGAAGGCGTGGCAGGCGCCGAGAGCGCCGCCCAGGGCCGCGCTCTCGGCGGTCAGCCGGAAGAAGAAGGACCTTCCTCCGGCCGCGGCGTGGGCCTCGGCCAGTCGCACCGTGTACTCGCTGAACAGGGCATCGCCCTGGATCGCCGCGTACAGCAGGCGCGGAGGCATGCCGGGGTGGGCCTCCCGGTAGGCCGCGACGGCGCCGTCGGGCAGGCCGAGCCGGGCGGCGGTCGCCTCCAGAGCCCCGTCCCCGTCGATCTCCACCTTCTGCCCCAGCTCGGTGAACAGCCGGTACTCGTGGGCGTTGTGCCCGGTCAGCAGGTCGACGGAGGCGGACGCTCCGCGCGCGACCACCTCCAGGGGCGGCTCGGGCAGTTCGGGCCCGCCGACGACGGGGGCGAAACAGGTGAAGCTCTTGGTGCGCACCCCCTTGCCCGTCGGTGCGGCGTCCAGCACCGCGTCGACCGCGGCCAGGATCTTCTCGGGCGCCAGCGCGGCCAGGGCCTCGGCCTCGAGGGGGACCCCGGCGGCCGAGGCGATGCGCTCGGAGACGGACCGGGCCGCGCCGGGAGTGACCATGTCGCCGGGAACGCTGTGGGCGATCGCCCGCCGGAACAGGCCCCGAGCCTCGGGCATGGCCAGCAGGCACGCGACCGAACCGGCCCCGGCGGACTCGCCGGCCACGGTGACGTTGCCGGGGTCGCCCCCGAAGGCGGCGATGTTGTCGCGCACCCACCGCAGCGCGGCGATCTGGTCGAGCAGGCCGCGGTTGTCGGGGCGGCCGGGCACGTGGCCGAAGCCCTCGAAACCCACCCGGTAGTTGACGCCGACCACGACCAGACCGCTCTCGGCCAGCCGGGTTCCGTCGTAGGTGGCCTCGGAAGCGGCGCCGACGATGTAGGCGCCGCCGTGGATCCACACGAGCACGGGGGCGCGGTCGCCCTCGGAGGCGGCGCTCCACACCGTGGCGGTCAGGCACTCCCCCGACATCTCGGGGCTCCAGTGGGCGGCGCCGATGAGCTGCGTGCCCTGGGGGCAGGGCGGCCCGTACTCGCCGCAGTCGCGGACGCCGTCCCAGGCGGGAGCGGGCGCGGGGGCGGCGAAGCGGTGTTCGCCGAAGGGCGCGGCGGCGTAGGGGATGCTGCGGTGGACGATGACCGCACCGTCGGCCGAGCGCGGCGAGGAGATGCCCCGGACCCGCCCGGATGTCGTCGTCACTGTGTTCTCTGTGCCCACGCGTGGTCTCCCATCGGTTCGCGGCGTCCTTCCGGCACCCCCACCTAACATCGTTAGGTAAGACTGCACAAGCCCCCGGACGCCGCTGGAGGCCGCGCGCCCCGGGCCCCGGTCGCGTTCGGGCCGGTAACATACCACCTGGTCGGTACGGATCCAGAGCGAAGGAAGCACATGCGCGCCATCCAGATCACCGAGTTCGGCGGCCCCGAGGTCCTCACCCTCACCGAGCTGCCCGACCCCGAACCCGGAGCGGGCGAGCTCCTCGTCGAGGTGTCCCGCGCCGGCGTGAACTACGCCGACACGCACCAGGCCGAGAACAGCTACCTCGCCCCCGCCTCCCTGCCCCTGGTACCGGGCATGGAGATCGCAGGCCGCACCGCCAACGGCCGCCGCGTCGTCGCCCTGACCTCCAGCGGCGGCTACGCCGAGAAGGCCGTGACCGCCGAGCCCATGGCCTTCGAGATCCCCGAGGGCGTCTCCGACGAGGACGCCCTGGCTCTGATCGTCCAGGGCGCCACCGCCTGGGTGCTGCTGCGCAAGAGCGTGCGCCTGGAGCCCGGCGAGTCCGTGGTGGTGCACGCGGCCGGCGGCGGCGTGGGAACCCTGGCCGTACAGCTGGCCAAGAGCTTCGGCGCGGGCCGGATCATCGCCGTGGCCGGCAGCGAGGACAAGCGCAAGCTGGCCCTGGAGCTGGGCGCGGACGCCACCGTGGACTCCTCCGCCGCCGACATGACCGAGGCACTGGTCGAGGCCAACGGCGGCAAGCGGGTGGACACGGTCCTGGACATGGTCGGCGGCCGGGTCACCGACGAGAGCGTGCGCGCCCTGGCCCCCTTCGGCCGCCTGGCCTTCTACGGGATGGCCTCGCGCGAGCTGCCCAGCCCGATCCAGCCGTCCAACCTCATGCGCTTCTCGACCACGGTGGGCGGCATGTGGCTGCCCCACGTCTGGCAGCTGCCGGGCAACGTGATGAAGCAGGCGATGGACGAGCTGTTCGCCATGGTCGCCGAGGGCTCCCTGCGCCCGATCCAGGGCGGGACCTATCCGCTGTCGGAGGCGCGTGAGGCGCACGAGGCCCTGCGTTCGCGTACCACGGTCGGCAAGCTCGTCCTCGATACCCGCGCCTGAGGCATGTGAACTGATCTGCCACCTTGACGACGTAGATTCCGCTATGTCCGATTCCCCGGCCCGCCCTTGCGACGCGGGCCGGGGGAGGCGTAGGGTCTCTTCCGAACATACCGACCAGTCGGTCTAAGGAGAGCGCAATGAGTTCCCGGTTCAGCGGCCGGACCGCCGTCGTCACCGGCGCGAGCCGCGGCATCGGCCTGGCCATCGCCCAGAGGCTCGTGGCGGAGGGGGCGCGGGTCTGTGTCACCGCGCGCAAGCCCGAGGCCCTGGAGGAGGCGGTCCGCTCCCTGGGCGGGCCCGAGCACGCCATCGGCGTTCCCGGACGGGCCGACGATCCCGAGCACCAGGACGCGGCCATCGCCGCCACCCTGGAGGCCTTCGGCAGTGTCGACATGTTCGTCAACAACACCGGCATCAACCCGGTCTACGGCCGCATGGTCGACCTCGACCTCGACGCCGCCCGCAAGATCGTCGAGGTCAACGCCCTCTCCGCGATCTCCTGGGTGCAGAAGGCCTACAAGGCATGGATGGGCGAGCACGGCGGGGCCGTCGTCAACGTCTCCTCCATCGCCGGGCTCAAGCCCTCCCCCGGCATCGGCTTCTACGGCGCCACCAAGGCGATGCTCATCCACATCACCGAGGAGCTCGCCGTGGAGCTGGCCCCCGGCATCCGGGTCAACGGCGTCGCCCCGGCCGTGGTCAAGACCAGGTTCGCCGCCGCCCTGTACGAGGGCCGCGAGGAGAAGGTCGCCGCCGGCTACCCCCTGGGCCGGCTGGGTGCCCCCGAGGACATCGCGGGCGCCGTCGCCTTCCTGCTCTCCGACGACGCCTCCTGGATCACCGGCCGCACGCTCGTCCTGGACGGCGGCCTCACCCTGACCGGAGGTGCCTGACATGGACCTGAACGGCAGCGGAGTCGTCGTCACCGGCGCGGGCAACGGCATCGGCGCCGCCCTCGCACGCAGGTTCGCCTCGGCCGGCGCCCGGGTCGTGGTCAACGACCTCGACAGCGGTGCGGCCGAGGCCGTGGCCGCCGAGATCGGCGGGGTGGCCGTGCCCGGCGACGCCGCGAGCGAGGCGGGGGTGGGCGCCCTCGTGGCCGAGGCCGACGCCCACCTGGGCGGCATCGACATGTACGTGGCCAACGCGGGCGTGGCCGTCGGCGGCGGGCCCGAGGCGCCCGAGTCCGACTGGGACCTGGCCTGGCAGGTCAACGTGATGGCCCACGTGCGGGCCGCCCGAGCCCTGCTGCCCGGCTGGCTGGAGCGCGGGCGCGGGCACTTCCTGACCACCGTGTCGGCCGCCGGGCTGCTCACCATGCTCGGCAGCGCGCCCTACTCGGTGACCAAGCACGCCGCGCTGTCCTTCGGCGAGTGGATGTCGGCCACCTACGGGGACCGCGGGATCACGGTGCAGTGCATCTGCCCGCTGGGCGTGCGCACCGATCTGCTGGAGGGCAGCGGCGAGACCGGCAAGGCCATCCTGGCCGCGGACGCGATCACCCCCGAGGAGGTCGTGGACGCGGTGATGGCGGGGCTGGACGACGGCCGGTTCCTGATCCTGCCGCACCCCCAGGTCGCCGACTACTACCTGGGGCGTGCCACCGACACCGACCGCTGGCTGGCGGGGATGCGCCGGCTCCAGGCCAAGGTGTTCAACGACGAGGGGAAAGCATGAGCGAGGAACTACGGGGCCTGGACACCGAGCGGCTGAGGAAGTATCTCGACCGCGCGGCTCCCGGAATGGTCGGCGGCCCGCTGACAGGGCGGATGATCCCCGGGGGCAAGTCCAACCTGACCTACGTCGTCACCGACGGCACGGACAGCTGGGTGGTGCGCCGGCCGCCGCTGGGGCACGTCCTGGCCACCGCGCACGACATGTCCCGCGAGTACCGCGTCATGACCGCGCTGCGCGACACCGACGTCCCGGTTCCCCGCACCCATCTCCTGTGCGAGGACACCGAGGTGCTGGGGGCTCCGTTCTACGTCATGGAGTACGTCCCCGGAACTCCGTTCCGCACCCGCGAGGAGATCGCACCGCTGGGCCCCGAGGGTGTCCGCTCGGTGGCCGAGTCCCTCCTCACCACCCTGGGCCGGCTGCACGCGGTGGTGCCCGAGAAGGTCGGTCTGGGCGACTTCGGCCGTCCCGAGGGGTTCCTGGAGCGCCAGGTGCGCCGCTGGCGCAAGCAGCTCGACGCCTCCCGCAGCCGCGACATCCCCGGCATCGACGAGCTGCACGAGGAGCTCGCCCGGAAGCTGCCCGAGCAGTCGGCGCCCGCGATCGTGCACGGCGACTACCGGCTGGACAACGTGCTGGTCGGCGAGGACGGCCGGATCAACGCCGTCCTGGACTGGGAGATGGCCACTCTCGGTGATCCCCTGGTGGACCTGGGGCTGATGCTCGTCTACCAGCAGCAGCCGGTGGCGCTGGGCAGGGCCGCGGCCACCTCCGCCGAGGGCTACCCCTCCCCCGGTGAACTGGTGGAGCTGTACGCGAGAACGACCGGCCGCGACGTGTCGCGGCTGAACTGGTACCAGGCGTTCGGCAGCTTCAAGCTCGCCGTGATCGCCGAGGGTATCCATTTCCGGCACAGCCAGGGCCTGACCGTGGGCTCGGGCTTCGACCGGATCGGTGAGATGGTCGCTCCCCTGGTGGCGGGCGCCCACGCCATGCTCGAGGAGGACTGATGGAATTCGCCTACGACAAGGAGACCCAGGAGCTGCGGGAGCGGCTGCTGGCCTTCATGGACGAGCACGTCTACCCGGCCGAGCCGGTGTTCGAGGAGCAGCTGGCCGCACGCGAGGACCCCTGGTCCACCGCTCCCGTCGTGCACGAGCTGCAGGCAGAGGCGCGCAGGCGCGGCCTGTGGAACCTGTTCCTGGCCGGCCACCCCGAGCACGGGGGGCTGAGCAACCTGCGGTACGCGCCGCTGGCGGAGATCACCGGCCGCAGCCCGCGGCTGGCGCCGGTCGCGCTCAACTGCGCCGCACCCGACACCGGGAACATGGAGGTGCTGACGATGTTCGGCACCCCCGAGCAGAAGAAGCTGTGGCTGGAGCCGCTGCTGAACGGGGAGATCCGGTCCGCGTTCGCGATGACCGAGCCCGAGGTGGCCTCCTCGGACGCCACCAACATCACCACCAGCATCGTCCGCGACGGTGACGAGTACGTGATCAACGGGCGCAAGTGGTTCATCACCGGCGCGCTCAACCCCAACTGCCGCGTCTTCATCGTGATGGGCAAGACCGACCCGGAGGCCGACCGGCACCGCCAGCAGAGCATGGTGCTGGTACCGCGCGACACCCCGGGACTGAGGGTCGAGCGCGGCATGCGGGTGATGGGCTTCGACGACAGCGACCACGGAGGCCACGCCGAGGTCGTCCTCGAGGACGTGCGGGTGCCCGTCGAGAACCTCGTCGGCGGCGAGGGCGAGGGCTTCGCCATCGCCCAGGCCCGCCTGGGGCCGGGCCGCATCCACCACTGCATGCGCCTCATCGGCATGGCCGAGCGGGCCCTGGAACTGGCCTGCCGCAGGGCCCTGGACCGGGTCGCGTTCGGCCGCCCCCTGGCCGACCAGGGCGTGGTGCGCGAATGGGTCGCCGAGTCGCGCGTGGCCATCGAACAGCTGCGGCTGCTGGTGCTCAAGACCGCGTACCTGATGGACACGGTGGGCAACAAGGGGGCGCACACCGAGATCCAGGCGATCAAGATCGCCACTCCGCGCACGGTCGAGCAGATCCTGGACCGGGCGATCCAGGTGCACGGCGCCGCCGGGCTCAGCCAGGACTCGCCGCTGTCCGGTTGGCTGGCGGGTGCCCGGTCGCTGCGGCTCGCCGACGGCCCCGACGAGGTGCACCTGCGCTCGCTGGGCCGCGCCGAGCTGCGCAAGTACCGCCAGAGATAACCGCCGGGCAGGCGGATGCCGCGGGCCCCGGCGGGTCTTCCCCGTCGGGGCCGCTTTCGCGACTAGCATCCCTCTTGCCCCGAGTAGTCACCTTGTTGCGGAGAGAACATGAGCATGCCCTTCAGAGTGAGCGACCTGCCCCTACGCCTGATCACGGGGGCGTTCATCCTCAATTCGGGCCTGAACAAACGCGGCGCCGACGAGGAGGCCGCCGCGGGGATGCACGGCATGGCCGCGAACGCCTACCCGTTCCTCGGGAAGGTCGACCCCGTCACCTTCGTGAAGGTGCTCTCCGCGAGCGAGATCGCCCTGGGCGCCGCCCTGATGCTGCCCGTGGTCCCCAGCCGCCTGGCGGGCGCCGGGCTCACCGCCTTCGGCGGCGCACTCACGGGCCTGTACCTGCGTACGCCGGGCATGCACGAGGAGGGCGGTGTACGCCCCACGGAGGAGGGCACCGGTCTGGCCAAGGACTCCTGGCTGCTCGGCGCGGGGCTCAGCCTGGTGCTCAGCGGCTGCGCACAGGAGTGGAAGCACCAGCTCAAACAGCGCAGGCGGAAGATGCGCAAGCAGGCGCACTGAACGGGAGGCCGGGGCGCACCGCCCCGGCCTTTCCTCATTCCCGGGGGCGCAGGCCCGCCACGAGGAGATCGGCGAAGTGCCGGCCGACCTCCTCGCCGCTGAGCTCGCCCTCGGCGTGGTACCAGGTGCTCAGGTGGTGCACGGAGCCGAAGAAGTAGTTGACGACGAGGTCGGCGGAGACGTCGTCGCGGAAGACGCCCTCACGCTGGCCCTGGGCGACCATGTCGCGGAAGATCTCGTGGTAGCGGCGCCGCTCACCCCGCACCTCGCGCTGCTTGTCCTCGCTGAGCTGGTGCATGGAGCGGAAGAAGATGACGGTGTCGTCGAGGTTGGCCACGCTGGTGACGATGACGTCGGCCGCGGCCGCATGCACCCGCTCGGCCACCGGGGCGTCCTGCTCGGAGATGCGCACCAGGTGGTCGGTCTGCATGCGCAGCACGCGGGCGTAGACCTCGTAGAGCAGGTCGTCCTTGGACCCGAAGTAGTGGTACATGGCGCCCTTGGTGACCCCGGCGGCGCGCACGACCTCCTGGACGGAGGTCCCCTCGTACCCGCGCTCGGCGAACAGGCGTGTCGCCGCACCCAGCAGCCGCTCGGGCACCGATCCGCGCCCGGTGTCCGCCTCTGCCGCCCTCGCCCGTGTCGTCGTCATGCCCCGCCTCACCTCGTCGCCCCCGTGTCCTGCCGGCGGCACTTCCCCGCCCACAGAAGCATACCGACCGGCTGGTACCCGGTGCACGCGCGAAGGAGCGTGCACCGCGGGGCCGCAAGCGGGGCTCCGGCGATCGGTCAGGACCTCTCGTGGGGGATCACCAGCGGCGTGCCCGTGCGCGGGTCGGGGACGACGTCGCAGGCCAGGCCGAACACCTCCCCCATCCGCTCGGAGGTCAGCACCTCCCCGGGGCTGCCGTCGGCGACCACCCGGCCGCCGTGCATGAGCACCAGGCGGGTGGCGTACCGGGCCGCCTGGGCGAGATCGTGCAGGACCGCCACGACGGTGCGGCCGGCGCGGTGCAGGCCGGCGAACAGCTCCAGCAGTTCGTACTGGTGGGCGATGTCCAGGTAGGTGGTGGGCTCGTCCAGGAGGACGACACCGGTGTCCTGGGCCAGGACCATCGCCACCCACGCCCGCTGGCGCTGGCCGCCCGAGAGCGCACCGACGTGCGCGTCGGCCAGTTCCGCCGTACCGGTCAGCTCCAGGGCCCTGTCGACGGCGGCCTCGTCCTCGGGACTCCACTGCCTCAGCAGCGTGTGGTAGGGGAAGCGGCCGCGCGCGGCCAGCGCCCGCACGGTGATGCCCTCGGGTGCGACGGGGCTCTGCGGCAGCAGCGCCAGGGCGCGGGCGACCGCCTTGGCGCGCTGGGCGCGGATGTCGGTGCCGTGCAGCAGGACCCGGCCCGCGACCGGTCGGTTCACCCGCCCCAGGGCCTTGAGGAGGGTGGACTTGCCGCAGCCGTTGGGTCCCACGACGACGGTGAACTCACCCTCGGACACCGTCAGGTCCAGGCCCTCGACCACCGGGTCGGCGCCGTAGCCCAGGGTGAGCCCCTCAGCGGTCAGCACAGGGTTCACAGCACTCCCTTTCGCCATTCACGAACCAGCAGGTAGCCCAGGTACACGCCCCCGAACGCGAGGGTGAAGATGCCCACCGGCAGGCCCTCGCCGATCGGCAGATGCTGCACGGCCAGGTCGGCCGCGACGAGCAGCAGCGCCCCCACCAGCGCCGACAGGGCCAGGTTCGGTCCGGGTGCCCCGCTGAGGCGGCGGGCGATCTGCGGAGCGGTCAGTGCGACGAACGCGATCGGCCCCGCCACCGCGACCGCCGCCGCGGAGAGCAGCACCGACAGCACCACGGCCAGGGTCCGGGTGCGGCCGGCCGCCGCGCCGAGGGCGTCGGCGAGCTCGTCGCCCATCTCGTTGACCGCCACGGGACCGGACAGGTACAGCAGCAGCGGCACCGCGGCCGACACGGCCGCCCAGACGATCGCGGCGTGCTCCCAGGAGCGGGCGTTCAGACTGCCGTTGATGTAGGCGGACAGGACACCGGCCTGGTCGCGGGCCATCACCGACACCACGAAGTGGGTGAAGGCCTGCGCCATGGCGGCCACGCCGATTCCGGCGACGATGAGGCGGCCGGGGTGGCGCAGGCCGGTGCCCGTGGCGGTGTACACCACGAGCATGGCCAGGAACGCCCCCGCCAGGGCTCCCAGCGGGACCGGGACGGTCCCCGGCAGGACGAGCGCGACGAAGGCGGCACCCGCGCCGGCCCCCGCACCGAGCCCGATCACGTCGGGGCTCCCCAGAGGGTTGCGGGTGACGGACTGGAAGAGGGCACCCGACAGGCCGAGTGCCGCGCCGGCGCCGAGGGCGACGGCCAGGCGCGGACCGCGCAGCCTGTCGAACACGAACGCCTCGGTGCCCTCCCCCGCCCCCGCGACGACGGCGGGGATCCGGGCCGGGGAGATGCCCAGGTCACCGAGGGCGAGGGTCGCGACCGCGGCCCCGGCCACGGCCGCCAGCGTCAGGGCGCACCACAGCAGGGAGCGCGGGCCGACGGGGAGCGCGACCGGGCCCAGCCGCAGCACGGGGGGACGGCGGCGCGCCGGTGGCCGGGACGGGAGCCGGTCGGGGTTCACGGGGCCTCCCGCATCCTGCGGACGACGTACAGCAGCACGGGGGAGCCGACGAAGGCGGTGACCACGCCGACCATGAGCTCGGTCGGGCGCACGACGGTACGGCCCAGCACGTCGGCGACCAGGAGCAGCGTCGGTCCCACCAGCAGGGAGAAGGGCACCTGCGCCCGGAAGTCCACCCCCGCCAGGGCGCGCACGATGTGCGGGACCGCCAGGCCCACGAAGGCGATGGGGCCCGCCGCCGCGGTCGCCCCGGCCGCGAGCAGCGTCGCCGCGACCAGTCCCGCCGTACGGGTCCAGGTGGTGTTGGCACCGGTGGCGACGGCGGCCTCCTCCCCCAGGGCCAGGGCGTTGAGGCCGCCCATGACCAGCAGCGCCAGGGCGACGCCCGCGGCGATGACCGGAAGGACGGAGAGGACGACGTCGTAGCCGCGGCCCGCCAGCGAACCGACGACCCAGTAGCGGTAGCTGTCGAAGACCTCGGGCATGCTCAGCGCCACCGCCTGGACGTAGGCGGTGAGGACCGCGGAGACCACCGCGCCGGCCAGGATCAGGCGGACCATTCCTCCGTCCCCGCCCCGGCTGCCGACTGCGTAGGCGGCCAGGCCCGCGGCCAGCGCGCCGGGCAGCGCCCACCACACCGTCGCCGCCACCGAGGTGGGTCCGAGCAGCGCGGTGGCCGTGACCACCGCGGCGGCCGCACCGGCGTTGACGCCGAGCAGCCCGGGGTCCGCCAGCGGATTGCGGGTGACACCCTGCATGAGTGTGCCGGCCAGCGCCAGCGCCGCTCCGGCCACGATCCCCATGACCGTGCGGGGGATGCGGCTCTCCACCACGGTGGTGGTGTAGGCGTCGGCGCCGCCGGCGAGCGCCTGCCAGACCTCCAGGGGCGTGGTGGGGCGCCCGCCCGCGACGAGGCTGAGGAGGACCGCCCCGGCCAGCGCCGCCCCGCCCGCGCCGAGCACGAGCGCGGCGCGGGCGGGGCGGGCCCGTCCGGGGACCGTGCGTGTCTTCACCTGAGGGGTCAGTCCTCGACCTCGGCCGCGGCCTCCTCGATGAGGGGCACGTAGCGCTCCAGGACCCACGGAACGGTCAGCGGGTTGATGATCGAGGAAGCGGTGACGAAGGAGGTGTCCTCGGGGGCGACCACGGCGCCGCTGCCGACCGCCGGAATGGCCTGGTAGAGCTCCTGGGCCTCGATCTCGGCCCGGGTCTCGGCGTCGGTGTAGAAGGTGAAGACCAGGTCGCTGCCGGAGAGCTTGTCGGCGTTCTCCAGGCCGATGATCGCGGAGTCGGTGCCCTCGACCTCCTCGAAGGTCTCCACGACCGGGTCGACGGTCAGGCCCAGGCCGCGGACCATGGCCACGCGCTGCTCGTCGGGCAGGAAGACACCCAGCGTTCCGGGGCCGTCGGTGTAGATGTAGGAGAAGGTCAGGTCGGCGAACTCGGGATGGGCCGCGGCCGTCTCCTCGAACTGGGCCTCGATGTCCTCGATGAGCCCCTGGGCCTCCTCCGGCTGGCCGAGCGCCTCGCCGATGATCTCGATCTGCTGGTCCCAGTCGGTGCTCCAGGGCAGGTCGGGGTAGGCGACGGTGGGGGCGATGTCGGAGAGGATGTCGTACTGCTCCTGGGTCATGCCCGACCAGGGCGCCAGGATGACGTCGGGCTCCAGTTCCAGGATCGCCTCGATGTCGAGCTCCTCCCCGCCGGCGAACTGGGTGGGCAGCTCCCCGCCCGTCTCGGTGACGGCCTCGTGGATCCAGGGGAGGTAGCCGGTGTCGTCACTGCCCCACTCGTAGCTCTCGATGCCGACCGGCACGGAGCCCAGGGCGATCGCGGTCTCGGCGGACCCCTGCCCGATGGTGACGACCCGCTCGGGCCTCTCGGGGATCTCCGCGGTGCCCAGGGCACTCTCGATGCTGACGGGGAAGGCGCCGTCGGACCCGCCGCCTTCCGGGGCGGGCTGCTCCTGCTCTCCTGAACCGCAGGCGGTCAGGCCGAGAGCCAGCAGGGCGGCGAGTCCGGTGCCGGCGGCACGGCGGAGAACAGGGTCCATGGGCGAGCGGCTTCCTTCACAGGGCTCTGCCTCGCGACAGGCAGGGCGAAAGACAACACAGGGGCACGAAGAGGGGCAATGCCACCATCAACGAAGGTTAGTCTAACCTCACTTTGCGAGCCCTTGAAGGGCGGGGCGAGCAGCGGCACACGCTCCCCTCTTGACCGAAACAGGGCCCCGTGTTGACGCCTTCCGGAGAGGAATACCGACTGCCTCCGGGAAGAGGGCAGGGGACCGTGCATTCGCAACGAGGGAGAAGGCATGATCGCGAAACTGTCCCAGATGGGGGTCACCTCCGAGATGGCCTACTTTGCGGGCCTCGGCTCCGTCGGCCTCGCTTTCGCCAGCTGGTTCGCCTCCAAGAAGGGCGAGAGCGCAGGACTGGACCGTGCCGACCGCTGGGGGATCTTCGTGGGTGAGTGGGCACCGACGTTCTTCGCGATCGGCGTCGCCCTGCGCCTGGAGGAGCAGAAGCGCTGACAGGCGGTACCACCGGCGCTAGGCTGAACGCGGCGGTGCCCGCCGGACCTTCCGTGTCCGGCGGGCACCGCCGCGGACGTACGCGACCGAGGGGGCTTCCATGTGTCTGAACGGAACCGGCGAGACGGTGCGGTCCCGGACCGGGGCCCCCGACACGCCGCAGGCCCCGCCCGCGGGCCCCCGCTCCTGGCCCCGGGAGTTCCGCCGGGTGGCGGATCTGAGCCACGTGATCGCACCGGACATGCCGCTGTGGGACGACGAGGGGCCCCGGCGCGAGACCGTGAGCGAGGCGCCGCCCGCAGGCGCCTTCGGCTTCTACGTCCAGCGCTGGACGTTCAGCGAACACACCGGCACCCATCTGGACGCGCCGGGACACGTGATCGGCGGAGGGCGCCTGGTACCCGACATCCGCCCCGAGGAGCTCGTCGCCCCGGCCGCGGTGATCGACATCAGCCGACGTGCCGCCGAGGACCCCGACACCGCGGTGACGGTCGACGACGTACTGGACTTCGAACGCCGGCACGGGCGCATACCGGAGGGCGCGGCGGTGCTGATGCACTCGGGCTGGAGCGAGCGATGGGAGGAGGGCCGCGACGCGGTCCGCGGGGTGGACGCCGACGGGGTCTGGCACTTCCCGGGTTTCGGCCCCGAGGCGTGCGAGTTCCTCTTCTCCCGGCGGCGGATCGCGGGGGTCGGGGTGGACACGCTGAGCACCGACCCGGGCAACTCCTCCGAATTCCCTGCCCACGAGGTGATCGGCCGGGCCGACCGCTGGGGGCTGGAGGCCCTGAGGGGCCTGGACCGGCTGCCGCCCAGCGGCGCGCTCCTGACGATCGGGGTGCTGCCCGCCCTGGACGCCTCAGGAGGTCCCAGCCGGGTCCTGGCGATGTGGTGACCGGGTCCCGCGGATCTCAGGCCGACCTGCGTCGGTCCTTGCCGTCGGGCAGCTGGGTCCTGGGCACGATCGTGGGATTGACGTTGTCGATCACCGTCTCCCGCGTAATGATTACCTGACCCACATCCTTACGCGAAGGCACCTCATACATCACCGACAACAACACCTCCTCAATAATCGCCCGCAACCCGCGCGCACCCGTCCCCCGCATGATCCCCTGCTCAGCCACCGCCTCCAAAGCATCCGGCGTGAACTCCAACTCCACACCGTCCAACTCGAACAACCGCTGATACTGCTTCACCAACGCATTGCGCGGCTCGGTCAAAATCCGGATCAACGCCTCCCGATCCAGATCCCCCACACTCGTGATCACCGGCAACCGCCCGATGAACTCCGGAATCATCCCGAACTTCAACAGATCCTCGGGCATCACCTCACCCAGCAGCGCCGCACCACCACGCTCCGACTCCGGCCGCAGCACCGCATTGAAACCCATCCCCTGACGGCCCGTGCGCGACTCCACGATCTGCTCCAGACCCGCGAACGCCCCACCGCAGATGAACAGCACATTGGTCGTGTCGATCTGGATGAACTCCTGATGCGGATGCTTGCGCCCACCCTGAGGCGGCACACTCGCCGTCGTCCCCTCCAAGATCTTCAACAGCGCCTGCTGCACACCCTCACCCGACACATCACGCGTGATCGACGGATTCTCGCTCTTGCGCGCCACCTTGTCGACCTCGTCGATGTAGATGATCCCCGTCTCGGCCTTCTTCACGTCGTAATCGGCCGCCTGGATCAACTTGAGCAGGATGTTCTCCACATCCTCACCCACATACCCCGCCTCGGTCAGCGCCGTGGCATCGGCAATCGCAAAAGGCACATTCAAAATCCGCGCCAGCGTCTGCGCCAGCAGCGTCTTGCCCGACCCCGTCGGACCCAGCAGCAAGATGTTGGACTTGGCGATCTCCACGTCCTCGCCACCAGGACGCTCCGACTCCGACCGCACCCGCTTGTAGTGGTTGTACACCGCCACCGACAGCGCCTTCTTGGCCTGCTCCTGCCCGATCACGTACGAGTCCAGGAACTCGTAGATCTCCCGCGGCTTGGGCAGCGACTCCCACGACAGCTCGGGGGTGAGGAGGTCGTCCTCCTCCTCCATGATCTCGTTGCACAGCCCGACGCACTCGTCGCAGATGCAGATGTGGCCGGGCCCGGCGATGAGTCTGCGCACCTCGCTCTGGTTCTTGCCGCAGAACGAGCACTTGAGCAGGGGGCCACCGGCCCCGGAGGCTGTCACTGGAAACGTTCTCCTCACTCACGGGCATGGCCCGGGCGTCCTGCGGGGAGGTCCCCGGCGATCCAGAGGATCAGGTCATCCGAAACCTCACGGTATCCCGTACCGGGACGGGCGGCAAAGCAGAGCCCGGGTGTGGTAGAGGGCCCCGTCCACCGACCTGGGCAGTCCTGGGCGGTCATCCCTGTGGCACGGCGCACGCGGAAATCCGACCCCGCATAACAAAAAGGAAACGGGGCACTTCCTTTCCCGAGAGGAGAAGCGCAATGGCCAACGCACGACGCATCGTGAATCAGCTCCGCAAGTTCGACTCCCGCAAGGGCCGCCCCTCGTCCGGCGGGTACCGCACTCCGAAGAGGGGCTCCGGCAAGCGCGGCGGCTCTCTGCTGGGCAAGCTGGAGCGCAAGGGGATCCCCGCCCTGCGGCGCCTGCTGGCCCGCCGATGAGGGCACCGGCACCGACAAGGACGGCCCGGCGAAGCGATCCGCTTCGCCGGGCCGTCCGCATCTCGGTCCGGGCGGGGCTCAGAAGGTGCGCTGGTCGCGTCGCAGGGGGTGGTCGTCGGGGATCTGGACCAGGACGATCCTCACTCCGTCGGGGTCGGCGATCCAGGCCTCTTCCAGGCCCCAGAACTCCACCTCGGGCTTGCGCAGGCCCTCGACACCCGCCGCGACCAGGCGCTCGTACTCGGCCCTGACGTCACGCACCTGCATCCACAGGGAGATGGGAGGAACCTCGGAGGCCTCGGAGCTCCCCGAGACCTCCAGCAGCCCGTTGCCGAGGTAGAAGACCGTTCCGGGCTGCTCGGGAGTACCGAACTCCCGGTACACGGCCAGGCCCATCACGTCCCGGTAGAAGTCGCGGCTCCGGAAGACGTCGGTGGGACGCAGCAGGACACGGCTGCTCAGAATTTCCATGTCCGGATCCTCCCAGGCCCTGCCCTGCTGCTCCAGGGACCAAGGGCGGATCCGGCCAGGCGTTCGGCCCCGGGACCGCCCAGCGGCACGCGAACCTCCTCCAGGAAGTACTGGAAGCGCTTTCCCCGCTCTCCGCGGCCGCTGGGGGTCCCTTACGGGAACACCGGGTCACCCCGGTCGCCGGTCAGGCGTAGGTCTCGAACTCGGCGACGCGCGGCGTGCCGTTCGAGCTGGTGATCTCGAAGTTGATCTTCCTCAGCGAGGTCGGGCCGAAGGTGATGACGCCCGCCCCGGTGCCGGTGGCCAGGACGGCACCGGTGTCGTGGTCGACGAGCCGCCAGGAACCGATGTTGCCCTCGGCTCCGGACGCCTCGCGGATGACGACCGAGGACACCGTGACGTCGGACCCCCACTTGACGGAGATGCGGCCGGTCGAGCCGCTGGGCGACCAGTAGGTGCCCATGTCACCGTCGACGACGTTCCCGTAGCTGGTGCCGCCGCCCTTGCCGGAACCGTCGGCGCCGGCCCCGATGCTGAGGTTGACCCCCTCGGGAGGATCGGTCGGGTCCGGGTCGACCGGGTCGGGGTCCGTCGGGTCCGTCGGGTCCGTCGGGTCCGGGTCGACCGGCTCCTGAGCCTCGCAGTCGCCGTCCGAGACCCGGTTGCCCTTGCCGGCGCCCGCGATCCGGCCCAGCATCTCCGGCACGCAGCCGGCGTCGTCGAGCTGGTAGGAGTACGGGATGCTCACCGAGGTGGTCGACCTCGGGTCGGGCCCGGCCGGGTAGTTCTTGTCTCCCTGGCTGGACCAGGTCACGTTGTCGAAGACGTTGCCGCGGACCTCCCAGGAGCCCCTCTCGTTGGTGTAGAAGGTGCCCAGGACGTCCCGGGAGTCCTCGAAGTAGTTGTTCTCCACCTTCGCGCGGGCCCCGGCCCGGGAGTTGATCCCGGACTTGTGCAGGTCCACGTAGTGGTTGTTGTACATGTGCCCGATGCCGCCGCGGAGCAAGGGCGCGCGCGAGTCGATGTTCTCGTACAGGTTGTGGTGGAAGGTGACGTGGCCGTTGGAGAGGTCGCTCTCGCTGGACCCGACCAGGCCGCCGCGTCCGGAGTTGCGCAGGATGCTGTAGGAGAGGGTGACGTACTGGGTGTTGTTCTTCATGTCGAAGAGGCCGTCGTAGCCCTCCGACTCCCCACCCGACGCCTCCAGGGTGACGTGGTCGACCCAGACGTTGCGGACGTCCTTCTCCATGCCGATCGCGTCACCGCCGTTGGAGGTGGGCGAGCCGGACTTCTTGACGTTCCGGACGGTCACGTTCTGGATGATGATGTTGCGGGACTCCCGGATGTGGATGCCCACCTGGTCGAACACGGCACCGCTGCCGGTGCCGACGATCGTGACGTTGCTGATCTTCTTGAGCTCGATCACGCCGTCGGCGGTCTCGCAACCGGGGCCCGACACCTTGGAGGTGTTGCCGTGGGTGATGGTCCCCTGCACCTCGATGACGATCGGGGTGCTGGTGCTGGGCCGGTCGCACAGGGCCTGGTGGATCTGGGTCCCGGTGGTGGCGCGCACGGTCTGTCCGCCCGCGCCGCCGGTGGTGCCGCCGTTCTGGGACGCGTAGCCGGTGGCGCTGCCGGTCTGCGCCGATGCCGTGGACATCGGCAGGGCCAGACCGGCCGTTATCACGGCCGCGGTGGCCAGCGCCGACACGAGTCGGCGCGTTGTTGATCGTCTCACTGTTCACCTTCCTGGAGGAGTGGGTGTTGCGGTACTCCGAGAGTAAAGAAAGCGCTTTCCATGTCAAGGGGGGTTAGCGCGTTCGGTACGGAAGGAGTCACGCAAGGAAACGAACGGGCACGGGGGCGCATCCCATCGCCGACGTACACCGCGGCGCACGGGTCCGGAGTTCCTGCCCCGGTCAGCGCTCCGGCCGCGCCCGGCCCCCGCCGACAGAACGCAACACCCGGCAGCGGCGTGCTCCTCGGGGCTCTCGTTACCCTCGGTGCGCCGTCAGGGGATGCGCGGCCACGGCGAAGGCGGCCCCGCGGAACCGTGAGCGGCGGACCCGTCGCAGGCCGCACCACCCCATCGGTGCCCGCCGGGTTCGCCGTGCCGGACAGAGCGAAAACAGCGGGTGGAACCGCCGGCACGTGGGTCGGCGAGCGCGTGCCCGCATCGCACTCACCAGCAGGGACGTTCACGCGGCCCGGGCTTCAAAATTTCCGAGACCTTCTTGGACGGATTTACTTCTGAGCTATTTTTGCCGGAAGAGTATTGAAATCGCTAAGCCTGTGGGAGGAAGACGATGCGGCCTGGGGACTGTTTGTTGATAGAATTTGGGATTCTCACCAAGAAGGTGGCGGCCCCGAGCGGGAACAGGCCCGGGTACGGACACGGGCGCAGGCGCGACCGAAGGTTTCCGGTCACCCTCATCTCGGCCAGTGGCTTTTCTTTTCGTGATCTTGTACCTGCGGTCACTTTGGCCGACTACGGGAGGGCAGCGAGACGGGGTGAAGTTGGCTCCAGATACAAGATCACGAGGAATAATGAGGAGCAGCTGGGGAGCTGGACCCGCAGTTCTGCGGCTGTGTACGGGAGTACACGGGCGCCGCGCTGGGTCTTGCCTTCGGCGGCGTAAGCGATGCGGCAGGGCTCCTCGGGCGGGGGTCAGGCGGACGGAGAGAACGACGGTTCACACTCCGGTATCACCTTTCGGCTGTTCGCGGCTTTTCTCCCGATCTCTGAATTCGTTGAGAGCACCCCATTGTCTGCGGCAATGCTTTGGATGAAGAAGTTCAGCACGTCGAGCAGGAACTGGCGCAGCACGCCGCAGGTGAGGGTTTCCCGTTGAGTCAGGTGTTCATCGAGGGGGCGACCCATGCGGAGCCGGCGTTCCGCACCATGCTCGACGCCCTGAAGCGGCACGGTGTCAAGGACGTCATCGTGCCGTCGCTGTGGCACTTCGCCCGCCTGCCGGGGCTCCAGGAGGCCATGCGCGAGCACATCGAGCACGAGACCGGTGCCCGTATCTGGGTGGTACAGGGGCAGCGGTGATGAACCAGTTCACGACTTCGCGAGCGCTCGAGCGGCTGAATACGCTCCTGCGGCAAGACGGAATCTCCACCCGCACCGACTACGGCGGTAACACGAAGCGCTGCATCCTCTTGGCACTTGGACGCGTCGAGGATGTGGTGCGGTTGGTGACGGTGTGCGGGGCCTCTCACCCCCGTTGTGACGCATGACCCGCCAGTGGCAGTACCTTCCGCTCGTAGCGGGCCCCAACTCGGTGCGGCTGGAAGCAGTCGAAGCCCACTACGCCACTGTGGGGCATGAGCCGGACTTCGTCGAGGAGGTACGTACCCGCCGGGGACATGCGGCCGGCAAGCAACCGGAAAAGACACGCCTGCTGTACCACCGGCTCCGCAAGCAGCTCACGGGTGGATGTCGAAGAGGACAGGGGCATCGGCCAGGACCTCAAGCCGCCCTTCTGCAAGCTGCCCGCACCGACAGCGCCCCTGCCCCAGCACAAGAAACCCACGAAGAAGCCGGGCACCGCAAAGCGCCTCAAGCCCCCCGAGGCAGACGAGCTGATCACCGCCTACCAAGCAGGCATGAACGTCTACACACTGGGGGAGCACTTCGGCATCACCTGGCAGACGGTGAGCGCCGTCCTCAAACGCCACTGCGTTCGGACGCAATGGAACCGCCGGTCCACGAAGCGGATTCGATGATCGCCCACCAGGCTTGTGGTTCATGCCTGCGCGTGAGACCCGATCCTTGTACACCAGCGCCGCCAGGAGGTTACACTTATTACAGTTAACGAGGAGGGCGATATGGCCACAGCACTGAACAGAGTGGTGGAGGACATCGCTCCGCCGGCGTCGGAAGAACAGCGGGAAGCCACCCGAGCAGCGATCAGCCAGATCCTCAGCGACACAGCACAGGTGGCACTGAGACTGCCCGGCGGAGAAGAGTACCGACTCGACAGAGACGAACTGCGAGTTCTCCTGGCGATCGCCCTTGCCAGGGCGAACGGCCAACGCGTCTCCGTCATCAGCCACGACGTGATGCTCAGCCCACAGCAGGCGGCCGAACTACTCGGTGTGTCCCGGCCTATGGTGTACCGCTTCATCGAGCGCGGCGATCTGGCCGCAACACGTGTGGGCACGCACTGGAGGCTGCTGACCGCGGACGTACTCGCGCTTGCGGAGCGTCGAACGCGACTCGCCGACGGTGTTGACACCGGGCTCGACCACGTTGCCCGGGCAATGACTTCCTCGCGCCAAGGAACCGCAGCCAAGGATGGAGCGAAGGAGAGTTGGCGTGCAGCGACTCCCGAGCAGAAGGAAGCGTCTTTGGAGCGGGTACGTCGCAGGACAAGGAGCCGGCGTCAGTGAACGAGGGAGGTTCCCTCCTGGGTGTCGTACTGGACGCCAACGTCTACATCGACGCTGTCAGTGGCAACAACCTGGAGGTTCTCGGTGACCCGCTGGAGTTCGACGGCATACCGTCACTCCCTCCCCGGCGGGTGCATCCAAGCCTGCACGTCCTCGGAGTTATCCGTGATGGCGGGATCTTGGGACGGGGGTATGCCCTGGAGGTCAGCGAGCACATCCTCGCCATGGTCGATCACAAGCTGATCGACGCAGGATGGATGGAATCGGATGTGAACGCCTACATCGATCTCATCTGCGATCTGGCTGAGCTGTCCGGAGGCGGCTACTACGGGAACGTTCCGCAGACCCAACATGACTGCGAGGACCCCGAGGACAATCTCATCCTCGACCTGGCTGCCTTCACTGATGCGTCTCTGATCGTCAGCAACGACAGTGACCTGCTCGTTCTCGGTCGTCCGAACGGGTGGAAAGGTCGGGGCATCGTTTCGCCGGCCGACTTCACCAAGCGGGCCGAAGCCGCGATGCGTTACAGGTGAGACCGTCACGCCGAAGGCACTGTCGGTTGCCCTCACCGGGGAAACCGGAAGTTCCCAGGAGGGAGAACGAGACGGCCCCGCGAGGCGGCCGAAGGCCGCCTCGCAGGGTCGTCCCCGAGCGAAGTGGGCGCGAAGGGACTCGAACCCCTGACCTATTGCTTGTAAGGCAATTGCTCTGACCAACTGAGCTACGCGCCCTTGCGTCGGAGGTGATCATACCGCTTTGCGGTGGTCGGCGCGCCTGGGCCTCAGCCGAGCGCGCGTACCTGCCTCAGGTACTCCCCGGTGTCGCGGGGTTCGCCGGCGGGGTTGAGGGTGCGCCAGCGGACCGCTCCCTCCGCGTCGATCAGGAAGGTGCCCCGGCGGGCGGTGCCGCGGTCGGGGTCGAGAACGCCGTAGGCGTCGGCGACGGCGCCGTGGGGCCAGAAGTCGGACAGCAGGGAGAACGGAAAGCCCTCCCGGTCGGACCAGGTGCGCAGGGCGAACACCGAGTCGACCGACACGGCCAAGACGGCGGTGTCGAGCGCCTCGAACTCGGCGTGGCGCTCGCGCAGGTCGGCGAGCTCGCCGGAGCACACACCGGAGAAGGCCAGCGGGTAGAACACCAGCAGGACGGGGTGCCCGCGCAGCGCGGTCAGCGCCGTGGGCCGCCCGTACTGGTCCTGGAGCGTGAAGTCGGGCGCGGCAGTGCCCGCGGTGATGTCGGCCATGTCCTCGCTCGTCGGTGTGTGCGGATGTCCGTCAGCGCCGCGCGCCCGCCTGTGGGACGCGCGGCACCGGTGCCCCCTCAGGGGGTGGTGTCCGTCACCGCTTGGGCACGACCAGGCGCGTACCCGACCAGTCGGCGCCGACGCTCATCGCGCTGGTCTGCGACAGGCCGCTGGTGGTGGCGGCCTCGGCGACGTCGTTGGGGGACACGTGGAGCTCGCGACCCGCCTTGGGGGTGAGCACCAGGATGGTGCCGCCGTCGGCGATGGTGGTCACGACGTCCATCAGGGCGTCGGCGAGGTCGTCCTCCTCGTCGGACCGCCACCACAGCAGGGCCGCGTCGACGTCTCCGTCGAAGTCCTCGTCGACCAGCTCCTCACCGGTGACCTCGGCGATGGACGCGCGCAGGCCCTCGTCCACGTCGTCGTCGAAGCCGAATTCCTGCACCACCTGACCCGGCTTGAGTCCGAGTCGGTCAGCCAAGCCACGTTCGCTCTGTGCCTGGCCCGTGGTCGCGCTCACGAAAGTTCTCCTCCACACATGGTTCTTCTCAACATTGCCTGCACGAAGCAGCTTTTCACAACGGTGACGGGTGTTTTCTTCGCCGCCCGTCAGCGTGTGTTCGCAACCATCGCTGGTCGCCTAGTTCACACGCTAGTGGCTCGTCCCGTCAACGTTCTCCCGATCCGGAGGACAGGAAGGACAAGCGGACCGTGCGATCCGGGTTGTCCACATTCAGGTCAACCACGGCGATCGACTGCCATGTTCCCAGTTCGAGCCGTCCTGAAAGCACCGGGACCGTGGTCTGCGGGGAGATGTAGGCCGGCATGACGTGCGAGCGGCCGTGTCCGCGACTTCCGTGCTTGTGCCGCCACCTGTCGTCGGCGGGGAGCAGGTCGTCCAGCGAGGCGAGGAGGTCGTCGTCGGACCCCGCGCCGAGTTCGAGAATCGCCACTCCCGCGGTCGAGTGCGGGACGAAGACGTTGAGCAGGCCGTCGCCGGCTTCCTGCGCGACGAATTCGCTGCACTCCCGGGTGATGTCGGTGATGCTCTCCGATCCACCGGTGTGCAGCTCAAGGATCTGTGTCCGCATAGCGCCACCTTTGCGCAGCCGGGGCGCTCGTGCAACCACCCCCGGCGGTCTGTGGGTGGCGTCCCGAAGCCGGAAGGCACCATACTCGTCCCCTACATGTGCGAACCTGGGCGAAAGGAGGGAAAAAGGTGACCGCGTCTTTGCGACTGGGTCCGCTGCTGCGCCATGCGGGCGAGACCACGGCGACCGTGTGGGTGGAGACCGACTCCCCCTGCCGGGTGACCGTCCGCGCGGAGGACGGCACGCGGGCCTCGGCCCGGACCTTCACCGTGCACGGCCACCACTACGCCGTGTGCGAGCTCTCCGACCTCCCTCCGGGCGCGCATCTGTCCTACGAGGTCCTGCTCGGCGACGAGCAGGTCTGGCCCGAGCCGGGGTCGCCGCCCAGCATCCTGCGCACCCTCGATCCCCAGGCGCCCACACAGCTGCTGTACGGGTCGTGCCGCACCCCCACCGGCGACACCCCCGAGGGCGTGGTCCGCCACGGCCCGGACCTGCTGCGCGCCACCGCCCGCCGCCTGGCCCGCGAGCCCGTCGACGGCAACCTGCTCCTGCTCCTCATCGGCGACCAGGTCTACGCCGACGAGGTCCAGGAGCCGATGCGGGCCTTCCTGCGCGAGACGAGGGAGGGTTCCGGGGGTCTGCCCGAGGACGAGGTCGTCACCTACGGCGAGTACGCCGAGCTGTACCGGCAGGCGTGGAGCGACCCCCAGGTGCGCTGGCTCCTGTCGACGGTGCCCACCCTCATGGTGTTCGACGACCACGACGTGCGCGACGACTGGAACACGTCGGCCGCCTGGCGGCGCGACATGGACCGGCTTCCGTGGTGGCAAACCAGGGTCACGAGTGCCCTGGGCGCCTACTGGGTGTACCAGCACCTGGGCAACCTCTCCCCCGGGGACCGCGCGCAGGACCCGCTGTGGGTGCGCGTGCGCGCCGCGGAGGCGGACACCGCGCAGGAGGTGGACGCGTTCGCCCTGCGGGCGCACGAGGAGCCCGAGAGCTACCTGTGGAGCCACCGCCACGACGTGGGCGGGGTCAGGGTCCTGATGACCGACAGCCGCTGCGGGCGCGCCCTGGGTGAGGGAGACCCCTCCGGCGGCTCCCGGTCGATCCTGGGCGCGGCCGGGCACGCGTGGCTGGACGAGAACCTCACGGGCGGGTTCGAGCACGTGGTGGTCGTCTCGGGTGTCCCGGTGCTGCTGCCCCCGGCGGTGCACCACCTGGAGGCCTGGAACGAGGCGGTGTGCGCGGGCGTGTGGGGCCGGTGGCCGCGCGGGCCGGGGGAGCGCCTGCGCCAGGCCCTGGACCTGGAGCACTGGGGCGCGTTCCGCCACTCGTTCGCCCGCCTGTCCGCGGCGGTCGGGGAGCTGTCACGGGGTGAACGGGGTCCTGCTCCGGCCACGGTGCTGTTCCTGGGCGGGGACGTCCACTTCTCCTACCTGGCCCGGGCCCGGCACCGTGACGGCGGCGGTTCCCGGATCACCCAGCTGGTGTCCTCGCCGCTGTGCAACCAGCTGTCGCCCGGCCTGCGCCGCACCGCCGCCCTCTCGGCGAGCGCGCCCGTGCGGATCGCGGGCCGGGTGATGGCGTTCCTCGCCGGTGTGCCCCGGCCACCGCTGCGCTGGCGGCTGGAGGGGCGCCCCCACTTCGGCAACACGATCGGCGAGGTGTCCTTCGAGGGTCGGCGCGCCCGGGCCCGCTGGTACCACGCCCCGGTGGGCGGGCCCGACGCCCTGCCGGGTGTTCTGGTGGAGTCCCCCGTCTGAGGGGGCTCGGGCGCGCCGTACCCGCGGCGCGCCCGGAGACCGGACTCAGGGTTTGCTGGACTCGGGGCGCCGGACGGACTGCGTTCCCCTGCGGGTGCGCCGGACCGCGAGGTCCAGGGCGCCGCTGCCGCGCTCGAAGAGCCGGCGGGCCGCCCGGTTCACCGTGGCCCGGGGGCTGTCGCCGCTCGCGTCCCCGGCGCCCAGGTGGGGCAGTACGGCGGTGGGCCGGAGCTCCGCGGAGGGCCGCTCGCTCCCGTCACCGTCCTCACCGGCGTCCTTCACGTCTTCCCCGGCCCCGGCGGACAGGTGCGGCAGCACCTCGGTCGCCTCGTCGGCGGAGGCGCCGCCCAGCGGCCGGATCGGGGTGGTGCGCTCCATGGAGGAGGACTCCTGGGCGTCCCGGCCGTCCTCGCGGGAGGAGTTCTCCTTCTCCTCGTCCACCGCCTTGCGCCAGGCCTTCTCCTCGAGCTTGCGGCGCATCGACTCGCGGGAGCGCTCGACCTGCTGGGCGCGCCAGGCGCGCACCGCGGGCGTGACGATCGGCCAGGTCACCTTGGCCGGACGCGACAGCGCGTGCCACAGGTAGGCGGTGGTGCCCCACGCCTCCATGGCCCGGCGGGCCCTGGTGATGGTGAAGAAGGTGGGCATGGCCAGCAGCATCTGCGGCCAGGCCAGCAGCGCGGCGGCCATCACGGGGTACAGGCCGCCGCCCACGAGCGAGGCCGCGGCACCGATGACCACGGTGGCCAGGGCCAGGGCCAGGCGCAGGTGGGTGAACTGCCGGAAGCGGTGCAGGGAGCGCCGTGCCGACACCGGCGGCGCCAGCCCCTCCGGCAGCGGTGTGGGCTGGACGACGAGTGTCAGCAGCAGCGTGCCCACGCCCACGCTGGAGGCCAGGAGAATGGTCCACCCCGCGGCGGAGAAGCCGCCGCCCACCACGAGGGCGACCAGCCCGATGGCCAGGAGAGGCGAAGGCAGCCAGAAGAGCACCCGTCTGCGGAGTTCGCCCTCCTGTGTGGGTTGAAGAACGAAACCGGTCACCGAATTGACCATCCGGGACCACGACCAAGGTCGCTCGGCCACAGCGTTGACCCCCCAAGAACGTCGTGATGCGGCGGTGGCGGGGACGTCGCACGGAATGTCCTCGCCTCCGCGGTCCCTCTGCTCACCACCCATGACAAAGTTAGCCCGTCCCGTATGTGTTCAGGCACATGCGGACAGCCTCAGACATACCCGATCCGGGTGAAACCCCGATAAGGGCCGTCGCACTGTTGACAACGATCAGATTACGCTGCAAGTTCCACCGGAACGCGGCGACAGGAGGTTTCGGGCAGGCAGAGCCGCATGACTTCGGTCACTCCCCTGCCGAGTTCAGGCCCCCGGCTCCTCCGAGAGCCGCCCCAGGGCGACCGCGATCCTCAGCACGAAGGACCCGCGCCCGTCGGACGGGGTGTGCCCGGTGAGCTCGGCCACCCGGCTGAGCCGGTAGCGCACCGTGTTGGGGTGGACGAACAGCATCCGGGCCGTGGCCTCCAGCGACGAGGCGTGCTCGAGGTACACCGTCAGGGTGTCCAGAAGCGGCGACCCCGCACCGAGCAGGGGCGTGTACACGTCCTCCACCAGTTGCCGCCGCGCCTCGGTGTCACCCTGCAGGGCGCGCTCGGGCAGCAGGTCGTCGGCGAGCACCGGGCGCGGTGCGTCGGGCCAGGCCGCCGCCGCGCGCAGCCCGCTGACCGCGGCCCGCGCCGAGGCCCCGGCCGACCGCAGCTCGGGCACGGCGGGGCCCACCACCACCGGGCCGGGTCCGAACAGCCCCGCCAGCGGTTCGGCGGCGGCCCGGGGCAGCTCGCCGACCGGGTAGCGGTCGCCCACACCCACCACCGCGACCACGCGCCTGCCCTGGGTTCCGGCCAGGACGTCGTGGCCCAGGCGGCGCGCCGCGGCGCGCACGTCGTCCAGGACCTTGCCGGCGTCCTCCCCGCCCAGGCTCCCCACGATCGCGATCACGGGGGTGAGTGCCCACCCCAGTGCCGATCCCCAGGTCTGCAGGCCGTCCTCGCGGTCGCCGTGCAGCAGCGCGTCGACGATGAGCGCCTCCAGCCGGGCGTCCCAGGCGCCGCGGGCCTCGGCGGCGCGCGCGTAGACCTTGGCGGAGCTGAAGGCCACCTCGCGCGTGTAGCGGAGCACGGCCTCGCGCAGCTGCTGGGCACCGCCCGGCGCCGCCAGTTCGTCCACCTGGCCCTCGACGACCTCGATGACGGTCCGGATCATGTCGACGGTCTGCTGCAGGGAGACGGAGCGGGTGAGCTCGCGGGGCGCGGTGCCGAAGACCTCGACGGTGACGGCGGGACGGCCGCGCCCCGGGTTGCGGAACCAGTCGACGAAGGCGGCCACACCGGACTGGGCGACCAGGCCGATCCAGGAGCGGTCCTGCGCCGACATGCGGCGGAACCAGGCGAGGCGCTCCTCCATGCGCGCGACGGCCGCGGTACCGAGGGCGCCCATGGAGCGCTCCAGGCGGCGCACGGTCTCGGCCCTGATCCGCTCCTGTTCCGGATCGGCGGGGACCTGCTCGGCCTTCCGTTCATGCATACCGTGTCCCTCCGTAGGAGCCTCGGGGTGTTCGTGCACCGGGAACCGTGGGCAGGCACGGCGGGACGGACTGTACCTCCACCGCGTGACGGCCCTCACCGGTTTTCGGGTTCCGGACGCGCCAATGACATCATTTTGTAGGGTATCTACAAGTGGCGCCGGTCGAACTTCGTGTGACTCCCTATCCGACTGGCGATCTCCTACAGGGCAAGGTGGTTCTCGTGCTTGCAATCGTCGCTCCCGGCCAAGGTGCCCAGGTTCCCGGCTTCCTCTCCCCGTGGCTCGAGCTGCCCGGCCTCGCCGAGCAGTTCGCCGCGTGGTCGGAGGTGGTCGGGCTCGACCTGGTGCGCTACGGCACCACCGCGGACGCGGAGGAGATCCGTGACACCGCTGTCGCCCAGCCGCTGCTGGTCGGCGCCGGCATGGCCGCGGCCTCCGCGATCCTGGGCCCGCTGTCCTCCCCCTCCCCCGCGCTGCCCGCCGAGAGGTCCCACGTGGACGTCGTGGCGGGACACAGTGTCGGCGAGTTCACCGCCGCCGCCGTCGCCGGGGTGCTCACGCCCAAGGACGCGCTGGCGCTGGTCGCCGAGCGCGGCCGGGGCATGGCGGAGGCCGCCGCGCGCACCGAGACCGGGATGACCGCGGTGCTCGGCGGTGACCGCGAGCAGGTGCTGCAGGCCCTCGCCGCCGCGGGCCTGACCCCGGCCAACGACAACGGCTCCGGCCAGATCGTCGCCGCGGGAACGGTCGAGCAGCTCGCCGCCTTCGCCGAGAACCCGCCCGCGCGGGCCCGGCTGCGCCCGCTGTCGGTGGCCGGTGCGTTCCACACCGAGCACATGGCCCCGGCCGTGGAGCGGGTGCGGGCCGCAGCCGCCTCCCTGTCCCCCTCCGACCCCGTGGTGCGCATTCTTTCCAACGCCGACGGCGCGGTCGTCGACAGCGGTGCCCGCTACCTGGAGCGCCTGGTCTCCCAGGTCTCCTCCCCCGTGCGCTGGGACGCGTGCACGCAGACCCTCGCCGACCTCGGTGTGACCGCTCTCGTCGAACTGACCCCCGCGGGCACGCTCACCGGCCTCGCACGGCGGGCGCTGCGCGGTGTCGAACTCCTCGCGGTCAAGACACCCGACGACATCGACCGCGCCACCGCCCTCGTCAAGGAGCACGCCGGCACTCCGGCGGGCACCGTCCAGGAAGGCTAGCCATGTTCAGTTCCCCGAGTGCTCCCGGCGGTGCGGTGGTCCGCGCCTTCGGCGAGTACCAGCCCTCCAGGGTCGTCACCAACGCCGACCTGGCGGAGCGGGTGGAGACCTCCGACGAGTGGATCCGCAGCCGCGTCGGCATCACCGAGCGCCGCATCGGCGGGCCCGAGGACAGCGTGGCGAGCATGGCCGTGGCCGCGGGCGGCAAGGCCCTGGCCGCGAGCGGTCTGTCCCCCGAGGACGTCGACCTGGTCATCGTGGCCACCTGCACCGTCCAGGACCAGATCCCCAACACCGCCGCCACCGTGGCCGCGAAGCTGGGGATCAGGGCTCCCGGCGCCTTCGACGTCAACGCGGCCTGCGCGGGCTTCTGCTACACGCTGGGCATCGCCGCCGACATGGTCCGCGCGGGCAGCGCCCGCAACGTGCTGGTGATCGGTTCGGAGAAGCTCAGCGACTGGGTGGACTGGGACGACCGCTCCACCTGTGTGATCTTCGCCGACGGCGCCGGCGCCGCCGTGGTCTCGGCCTCCGAGGACAACGGCATCGGCCCGGTCGTGTGGGGATCCGCCGGGGAGCGCGCCGACAAGATCTACCTGCGCGAGCACAAGTACCTCTGGCAGGAGGGGCAGGCGGTCTTCCGCTGGACCACCACCGAGCTGTACAAGACCGCGCTGGAGGCGCTCGAGCGTGCCGGGGTCGCCCCGTCCGAGCTCACCGCCTTCGTCCCCCACCAGGCCAACCTGCGGATCATCGAGTCGATCGCCAAGAAGCTGGGCGCGCCCCAGGCTCTCGTGGCCCGCGATATCGTCACCGCTGGCAACACCTCCTCCGCGTCCATCCCTCTGGCGCTCTCGCGCATGATCGGACGCGGGGAGCTCCCGTCGGGGAGCACCGTCCTCACCCTGGGCTTCGGCGCCGGGCTGGTCTACGCCGCACAGGTGATCCGCATCCCCTGACGGACGGACGGCTTCCGACTTTTTCGAACACCGATCAAGGAGAACACGACATGGCTCACAGCGAGCAGGAGATCCTCGAGGGCCTCGGCGAGATCATCGAGGAGATCGTCGGCACCGACCCCTCCGAGGTCACCCCCGAGAAGAGCTTCGTGGACGACCTCGACATCGACTCGCTGTCCATGGTGGAGATCGCCGTCGCCGCCCAGGACAAGTTCGGCGTCGAGATCCCCGACGAGCAGCTCAAGGACCTCAAGACGGTCCAGGACGTCGTCAACTTCATCCAGAAGTGACCGATCGGCCGCCGGGGCCCTCACCCCTGCCCCGGCGGCCGCCGACCGCGGTGCGCACCGCGGACCGCCCCAGCATCCGCCA
The DNA here is from genome assembly GCF_014203695.1 of Nocardiopsis algeriensis. Taxonomy (GTDB): domain Bacteria; phylum Actinomycetota; class Actinomycetes; order Streptosporangiales; family Streptosporangiaceae; genus Nocardiopsis; species Nocardiopsis algeriensis. The sequence continues at coordinate 384,736 of NZ_JACHJO010000004.1, forward strand.
AGCCTCCCGGTCCCGCAGCCGGGAACGACCCACGAAGGGCGAACGGATCATGTCCAAGACCGATGTCGTCGTCACCGGCCTCGGCGCCACCACCCCGCTCGGGGGGGACGTCGCGACCACATGGTCCGCGCTCCTCGACGGCCGCTCGGGGATCAGCATGCTGCCCGAGGAATGGCACGAGAGCCTTCCCGTGCACTTCGCCGGGCAGATCGCGCAGGAGCCGTCGGAGAAGCTCCCCCGGCCCCGGCTGCGCCGTCTGGACCGCACCCAGCAGTTCGCACTGATCGCCGCCCAGGAGGCGTGGGCCGACGCGGGCTCGCCCGAGGTCGACCCGCTGCGCCTGGGTGTGGTGGTCTCCAGCGGCATCGGCGGGATCCTCACCATCCTGGAGCAGTACGACAACTTCCGTGAGAAGGGCTGGAGGCGGGTCTCCCCGTTCACCGTGCCCATGCTCATGCCCAACAGCCCGGCGGCCGCCGTGGCCCTGGAGTTCACCGCACGTGCCGGCGCCCACGCACCGGTCAGCGCCTGCGCCTCCAGCGCCGAGGCCATCGCCAACGCCGTCGACATGATCCGCGCGGGCCGCGCCGACATCGTGATCGCCGGCGGCACCGAGGCCGCGATCCACCCGCTCAACATCGCCTCGTTCGCGTCGATGCGTGCGCTGTCCACCCGCAACGACGATCCGCAGACCGCCTCCCGCCCCTGGGACAAGGACCGCGACGGTTTCGTCATGGGCGAGGGCGCCGGGATCCTGGTCCTGGAGTCGGCCGAGCACGCCGCCCGCCGCGGGGCCCGTGTGTACGCCCACGCCTCCGGTGTGGGTTACAGCGACGACGCCTTCGACATTGTCCAGCCCGACCCCGAGGGCACCGGCCAGGCCCGCGCCATCACCCTGGCACTGGACGACGCCGGCCTGGCCCCCCGGGACGTGGTGCACGTCAACGCCCACGCCACCTCCACCCCGGCGGGGGACGTCGGCGAGACCCGGGCCATCCGGGCCGCGCTGGGCGATGCCGCGGCCGACCGGGTCGCGGTGACATCCACCAAGTCCATGACCGGCCACCTGCTGGGCGGCGCGGGCGCCGTGGAGTCGATCGCGACCGTCAAGGCCCTCCACGACGGCGTCATCCCGCCGACCGTCAACATCCAGGAGCTGGACCCCGAGGTCGCCGTCGACATCGTGCGCGACAAGCCCCGGGACATGCCCGCCGGCGACGTGGCCGCGATCAACGAGTCCTTCGGGTTCGGCGGCCACAACATCGCCCTGGTCTTCCGGCGCGCCTGACCGGACACGAACGCGGCGGTGCCCCTGGCGGGGCGCCGCCGCGTTCGTGTCCGGGGCCGGGCGGAGGAACCGCGGGACCGGTGAACTCGGGTTGAACAAGTGGCGACATGGCTTCATGTGCGTCCTTGTCCCCGCCACCATGGGGGCGTGACCACCATGCGCTCCTCCCCTGCCCCCGCGGTGTCCGGTCCGACCGCACCGGTGCCCGCCCGGCCCCCGCTGGGCTACCGGCCGATCGTGGACCTGGACTCGGGTGCCGTCGTGGCCGTCGAGGTCCTCTCCCCCGCTCCCTCCGCCTCTCGCCGCGGCACCCGCGAGGTGACCCGCCAGGAGACGGAGGTGGTGGCCGAATGGCTGATCTCCCTGGTGCGCGAGGCCTCGGGAACCGAGAGTCTCCTGCCTCTGGTGCTCCCCCTGCCCGCGCGGACGCTGATGGGCGGACAGGAGTTCGTGGCCCTGGTGGAGGGCCTGCTGCGCCGGGCCGGACGCCGGCCCCGCGACATCGCCCTCATGCTCGGACCCGAGCTGGCCGGCCTGCCCCGCAAGGCCCTGGCCGCGGGTGTGTCCCGGCTGCGGGCCGCCGGTTTCCGCTGCGGCTTCGGTACCGCGATGGTGCGGCCCGACCTGGTGGTCGAGGCGGCGCCCTTCCTGATGCGGATCGACCCGGGGATCGTCGCCGGTGTGGCGGGCGACCAGCGGCACGCCACCGTGGTGGAGGGCCTGGCCCGGATCGGCCGGGGCAGCGGCGTGTACGCGATGGCGGCGGGGGTGGGCTCCGCCGACGACGTGGTGCGGCTGCGCGGCTGCGGTGTGCGGGTGGGGACGGGCCCCTTCTTCGCCACCGACGCCTGGCGGCCCGGCGAGAGAGTCACCCCGGTGCCCGAACCCGCCGTGGAGCGGGGCGGGCAGGAGGACGCCGGGCCCCGGGTCACGGAGTTCCTGGTGCCCCCGGTCGGGTTCGACGCCGATGCCACCGCCGAGCAGCTCCTCGAGGCCTTCACCGACGACCCGGCGCTCAACAGCGCCGTCCTCGTCGACCACCGGGAGCGGCCGGTCGGAATGATCGACCGGACCCGCTTCCTGCTGTCGGTGACGGGGCGCTACGGGCACGCCCTGCACGCCAAGCGCCCGGCGATGCGGTTGGCCGAGCCGCCGCGCACGGTCCCCGCCTGGATGTCGGCACTGGCGGCCCTGCGCGTGGCGGGCCGGGACACCGAGCGCGTCTACGACGACCTGATCGCGACCAACGCCTACGGCCAGTGCCTCGGTGTGGTGCGCGTCAGCGACCTCATCGGCTCGCTCTCACGCAGCTGACCCGCCGCCGGAGGCCGTGGACGCGCCCTGGTCGCGCGGTTCCGGTCCCTTGGTGCCCGAGGGGCTGCTGATCGACACCTCGGTGCTGCCCGCCTCGTCCGGCGCCGGCGCGCGGCCCTCCTCGATCTCACGGGCGATCCGGGCCCGGGTCTCCTCGTCGTGGACGTAGTCCAGCCGGGGCCGCCGGGGCAGGAGGCCGTCACCGGAGGAGCGGCCCATGGCACGGCGGCGCAGCCACGGCACCAGGTACTGGCGGGCCCAGCGGCGGTTCTCGCGGCGGCGCAGGATGGCGGGCAGCTGCTGGGGCGGCGTGCTCCAGGGATCGCTCCAGGCCTCGGGCGGCCCCATGGGGAAGCCGAGGAGGTCGGCGATGCGGGCGGCGACGATCTGGTGTCCGGTGCCGTTGAGGTGGAGGCGGTCCTCGCTCCAGGCACGCGGGTCGGTGAGCGCGTTGAGGGCCCACATGTCGACGATCTCGGTGCCGGTGCGCTCGGCGGTGGCGCGCATGTGCATGCTGAACACGGCGATGCGGCCCCGGTAGTAGCGCAGCACGGGGATCCAGCCGGTGTCGTGGCCGGAGATGATGACGGTGCGGATCCCCGCGTCGCGCAGGCGCAGGATGCCCCTCTCGAACTCCTCGGCGAGCTCGTCCAGGCGGGTGCCCGGCCGCAGGACGTCGTTGCCGCCGGCCAGGACGGTGACGAGGTCGGGCTTCCACTCCAGGGTCTGGTCGAGCTGCTCACCGAAGATGTGGCGCATGCGGCGCCCGCGTACGGCGAGGTTGGCGTAGCGGAAGTCCGGGGTCGTCCGGCCCAGGTGTTCGGCGAGGCGGTCGGCGAAGCCCCGGTAGGCGCCGCCCGGACCGCTGTCGTCCTCCATCCCCTCTGTGATGCTGTCGCCGATCGCCACGTAGGACCGGATGGCTTCCGGTCTGCGCGCGGGAGCGGCTTCGGGGGGATTCATCTGAAGGTCTGTCACGTCTACCCATCATCCGGCTCGACCGTCCCGCGTCGACGGTGTGCGGGTACGGAATCCTGGTACGGACCCGAGACAGGTCGCGCACGCGTGTCCGAACACCGTCGACGCCTGCGGCCGCCGGGGTGGCAACCTGGTCCAAGCCGCGCTTCCGGGGCGCTCGCGCCTCCTCCCGGCCGGAGTCGAGCCTCCACCGGGCGAAAGAATCCGAAAAGTAGGGCTTGAGGGGTGTTCGGGCGAGGACAGTGCCAGACCAGCATACCTGCGCACGACAATCCCGTGTCTGGTTCGGGACGTGTCGCCCCTGCCTGTCCCGTACCGGATTCTCTTGTCCCCGGGGCGCGAGCCCGTTGCGGAATCCGAGCGCGCGTGCGAGGCGCGGCGCCGGCGGCACGGCATCCCGAACACCGCACACCGCCGGACATGAGGCGAATCACATCATCCGTCGCATTGTGTCGGAAAAACCGAGAACCCGATGGTGACGCACCGTGGCCGCCCCCGGACCTGGTCACCCGGGGCTACCCATGTGGCGCCGGGCGACGTACGATCTCGTGAAAGTGCTCACGGCACCCCTGTCCCCGGTCCGCCATGCCCTCACGGCACATCGGCCGGCTCCTCCCGAGCCGGATCCCCAGGCGGCCGCAGAGCGCGTACTGTGGTGCATCGAACCGAAGGCCCGTGCGGTTCCTCTCCCAATTCACGTGCAGTCACCAGGAGGTCGAGGTCCCCAGCGGATGAACGCCGTCTCGCCGATCTGCCTCGTCGACCTCGCGCCCGCACTGCGCTGGTCGAAGTCGCCGGAAGTGGCCCCTCTGCTCCACCACGACCGGCTGATCGAGGGCTGGTGGCACTCGTTGCCCGTCTCCAGGGTCCTGGACATCGCCGGCCCGCCCTGGCTGGCCCACGGCATCGCCCGCCTGGCCGTGGAACACTGGGGCCACGTTCCCCTGGCCGAGTTCCTGCCGACGCTGCGGGCCCAGTCCGTGCAGTGCGCGGACCTGGCCGACCCCGTGCGCAGCGCGGTCCTGTCCTGCGCCGGCGACTGGGAGTCCCTCGTCTCCAGCACCCCGCAGGAGATCGGCACCTGGCAGCTGAACGGCTGCGGCGTCATGGACGTGGTGAGCACCGTGGCCTGGCGCGCCCTGCAGCCCTGCTGCGAGCTCCCCGGAGGACCCACCCCCTCCCCCGCGCTGATGCTGGAGGCCGTGCGCACCATCGCCCACTGGCTCCCCGACTCCGCGCCCGAACACGTGCGCAGCGCCCTCGACTACCTGACCTCCGCCACCGGTGCCGACACCGCGGCAGGGGCCTCCGGGGGGACCGGGCAGGACCCGGCACCACCGCAGACCCCCGCCACCCGGGCGATCCGCACCTTGCGGGCCCTGCGTGCCCAGCGGGCCGAGGAGCAGGAGGACGCGAACGCCTCCGCCCCGGCCGGCGACGGCATGGTGAGTTCGGCCGCGATGATTCCGGTCTCGGCGGACCTGCCTGCGGAACCCGCACCCCAGAGCGGCGTGGGCGACCTCCGGTCGCAGTTCCGCAGCTCACTCCTGGGCCCCGGCCGCACCCTGCGCCGCCCCAGCTTCAGCCGGACCAAGGCGCCGGCCCCGGAGGAGGCGCCTCCCGCCCCCGCGCTGGGGGAGCACCCGCTGGTCGACATGATCGAGGAGATGTTCCGCTCCTGGCCGGAACTGGAGCGCACGGTCGCCGCCGAGCGCCTCTTCGCCACCGATCCCATCAGCATCCGCGTGCTCTCCGAGCAGATCGAGGTGGACGTCACCGAGATCCGGGCGGCCCAGCGCAAGGTCGAGGAGCGGCTGCTGCACTGGCTCAACTCCCCCGAGGGCGCGGCCATCACCAAGCACCTGCGCGACCTGTCGGAGCAGCTGGGCGCGGCCACCACCATCGACCGGCTGATCAACGCCCACCCCGACCACCCTGTCGACGTCCCCACCTTGCACACGCCCATGTGGCGGGTGGTCATCACCCTGTTCACCGACCGGCGCCTGCACAACGGCTGGCTGATCGCCGACGACCCGGGGCGCCTGCGCTGGCAGACCCGCGAACTGCTGGAGGACTCGCCCAGCGTCACCGAGGCGGGTATCCGCCTGGGCCGCATCGGCATCCGCCAGCAGGACCTGCGCGCGTGGCTGCTGAGTACTCCGGGGGTGAGTCTGCGGGACGGGCAGGTCGTCGTCGATCCCTCGGTCCCCGTGGAGATGCCCTCCTCCAGCCACTCCCACATCGCTCCGGACGAGGCGGGCAGCACCACCGAGAACGGCCTGCCGATCCGCCGCCGCCCCGAGGGGCAGGCCGCACCGGCCGCACCGGCACCCGCCGAGCAGCCGCGACCGGCGCCCGCACCGGCACCCTATGTCCCCGCCGCGCCGGTGCGACCGGCACCGCAGCCCGCGGCGCCCCCGGCGGCGCACGTCCCCCCGGGCAGCCCCGCCATGGCGGCGCGCTGCTTCCGCGCCCCGGACGGGCGCTGGTGGCACCGGATCGACATCACCGCGGACCACCTCAACGGCGCACCGGTGGCGGTGCCCCCGGGCTACGCCGCCCATCTGGGCCTGCAGCCGGGCCGTCTGCTGTGCCTGACCGCGCCCGGTGCCGACCTGCTGGTACTGGTCTGGCGCGACCAGCCGGCGTTCGACTCGCTGCGGCCGCTGCTGCGCCGCCAGGCGGCCCAGCCGGGCGACCGGGTGTTCATCACGGTCTCGGGCGACCGCCTCGACGCACGCAAGCTGCCCGCGACCGACATGAGCGGCTTCTCCCCCAGTGCGCGCGCCCTGCACCTGAGCGGGTACACCGCGCCCGCCCATCCCGAGGAGGCGCTCCGGATCCTGTCTCGCCGTACCACCGACGACGACGCCGACACCTCCGTCGACCCGCAGGCCCTGCTCGAACGCCTCTCCCGGCGCGGTGACAACGACATCGCGAGCGAACTGCACGCGGGGCTGTTCGCCGCCCACTGACACCGGAGAACCGGGCTCCGGGGCGCGTGCTCCGGGGCCCGGCCGCGTCCTCCCCGTCCGAGGCCCGGGGATGTGCCGGTGGACCCCTTCCCCACCTCCCTCTTCTTCTTGTAGGTTAGCCTTACCTAAAAGAGTTGAGGTGGTTCCCCTGTATCCGTCACAGCCGGCTCCCTCCCCCGCCGAACGCGCCCGTTCCGTCCTGGCCCGATCCGTCCCGGTCACCGTGGCCACCCAGGACAGCGCCCTCCACCTCCTCGACCCGGTCTGCCACGTCCACCCCGGCGGGACGGTGTCCGTGCTGCTGCCCGACCGCCACAGCCTCCTGGAGGAACTGGCAGGAGGCAGGGTCGCGGCCACGTTCGAGTTCACCGACACCTGTCCCGTACCTCTGCGCGACCCCGCGCGCTCCCTGCTGTGGATCGGCGGAACGCTGACCGCGCTGGACCACGCGACGGCACGCGCCCGCGCCCTGCACACCATGCGCACCGATCCCGACGAGCGGATGCTCGACATCGGCCACGGCCGCACCATGGCGGTGCTCGACCCCTACCTGGTGGTCCACTCCGACACCGAGGGCTGCCATCTGCTGGAGACCGGCGACTTCGTCCGGGCCCGCCCCGGTCCGCTCGGCCGCGGTGAGGACGCCTGGCTGCGCCATCTGGAGGAGGAGCACCCCGAGGTGCTCCAGGTGCTGGCCGAGCGCTGCGTCGCCCCTCTGCCCCTCGGCCGCCCCCGGCTCCTGGGGGTGGACCGCTACGGCCTGGCACTGCGCTTCGAGGCCCCCGACGGCGACCGGGACGTGCGCGTGCCGTTCGACCGGCCGGCCGAGACCGGCGACGACGTCGCCGAGCGGATGCGCGCCCTGGTGGGCCCGACCCGCGGGTGCGCCCCGTTCTAGGCCCTGTTTCTTGGATGCTCTCGCCGTATCGGCGGAGCCGATTCCTCGGCGAACGGCCGGCCAGGCGTTCCCGTGCAAGGCGGAGAGCGCAGCTCGGCCCGGCGGGCTTCGCAAGCTCTCCGACGCTGCAAGGGGGCGCCTGGCGGCCGTGCAGCCCGAGATGATCCAAAAAAACAGGGCCTGGACACGGCCCGGACAGCCCCGGACACGGCGGCGGGCCGGGGTCCCGAAGGACCCCGGCCCGCGCGTCGGGTACCGGCTCAGACGTTGAAGCCCAGCATGCGCAGCTGGTCCCGCCCGTCCTCGGTGATCTTGTCCGGGCCCCACGGCGGCATCCAGACCCAGTTGATCCGCACCTCGCGGTCGAAGTCCTCCAGCGCGCTGACGGCCTGGTCCTCGATCACGTCGGTGAGCGGGCAGGCCGCACTCGTGAGGGTCATGTCCAGGGTGATCCCCGACTCGTCGGCGTTCACCCCGTACAGCAGGCCCAGGTCGACGACGTTGACGCCCAGTTCGGGGTCGATGACGTCCTTGAGGGCCTCGGCGATCTCCTCGGCCAGTGCCTCGGCCTCCGGGGACACCGGTACCTCGGCGGCCTGGGTCGTGCCGGTCGTCTCGTTCTCACTCACAGGCTCAGACGCCTTCCTTCTCGAGGGACTGGGACACCGCGTCCTTCCACGCCATCCAGCCCAGCAGTGCGCACTTGACGCGCGCCGGGTACTTGGACACGCCGGCGAACGCCACGGCGTCCTCCAGCACGTCCTCGTCGGGCTCGCCCCGCCCCCTGGACTGCATGAGTTCGGTGAAGGCGGCCAGGGTCTCCATCCCCTCGGCCACCGTGCGCCCGATCAGCAGGTCGGTCAGCACCGAGGTGCTGGCCTGGCTGATCGAGCAGCCCATGCCTTCGTAGGAGACGTCGCTGACGACGGCCCCGGGACCGAGCCCGGCCTCCCCCTCGGCGGGGGTCAGCGCCACCCGGAGCGTCACCTCGTCGCCGCAGGTGGGGTTGATGTGGTGCGCTTCCGCGTCGTACGGGTCCCGCAGCCCTTTGCGGTGCGGGTTCCGGTAGTGGTCCAGGATGATCTCCTGGTACATCGCATCCAACTGCATGCTGTTCCTTAGCCCCGAACTCCGAAGAACTCCTGTGCGGCGCGGACGGCGTCCACGAGCGCGTCCACGTCCTCCGGGGTGTTGTAGAGGTAGAACGATGCACGCGTGGTGGCGACGATCCCCAGCTTGCGGTGCAGCGGCCAGGCGCAGTGGTGGCCCACCCGGACCTCCACACCCCGGTCGTCGAGCACCTGCCCGAGGTCGTGGGGGTGGATCCCCTCAACCTCGAACGACACCGCGCCACCGCGGTCGACGGTGTCGGCGGGACCGACGATCCGCACGCCCTCGATCGCGCCGAGCCGCTCGAGAGCGTACCCGACCAGCGCGTGTTCGTGGGCGGCGATCCGGTCCATGCCGACCTTCGACAGGTAGTCGCAGGCCGCGGCCAGGGCGACCGCCTGCGGGGTCATCGGCACGCCCGCCTCGAACCGCTGCGGCGGGTCGGCCCACGTGGAGTACTCCATGTGGACCACGCCGATCATCGAGCCGCCGGTGATGAAGGGGGGCATCGCCTCCAGCAGCTCCCGGCGGCCCCACAGGACGCCGATCCCGTTGGGACCGAGCATCTTGTGGCCGGAGAAGGCCAGGAAGTCCACGCCCAGCTCACGCACGTCGACGGGCATGTGCGGCACCGACTGGCAGGCGTCCAGCACCGTCAGCGCGCCGACACGGCGGGCCCTGGCGACGATCTCCCCGACCGGGTTGACCGTGCCGAGCACGTTGGACTGGTGCGTGAAGGCCACCACCTTGGTGCGCTCGTTGACCAGCTCGTCGATGCCGGAGAGGTCCAGTCGGCCCTCGTCCGTCACCGGGAACCAGCGCAGCGTGGCACCGGTGCGCCGGCACAGCTCCTGCCAGGGCACCAGGTTGGCGTGGTGCTCCATCTCGGTGACGACGATCTCGTCACCGGGGCCCACCTGGAAGCGGCGCAGCGCGTCGTCGGCCGTGGCGGCGTTGCCCATCGCGTAGGCGACGAGGTTGATCGACTCGGTGGCGTTCTTGGTGAACACCACCTCGCCGACGTCCCCGCCGACGAACGCGGCGATGGTCTCCCTGGCCGACTCGTAGGCGTCGGTCGCCTCCTCCGCGAGCTGGTGCGCACCGCGGTGCACCGCCGCGTTGTGGCGTTCGTAGAACTCACGTTCGGCGTCGAGCACCTGGCGGGGCTTCTGCGAGGTCGCCCCGGAGTCGAGATACACCAGCGGTCGCCCGTCGCGGACGGTCCGGGAGAGGATCGGGAAGTCCTCCCGGATCGCCGCGACGTCGAGCAGGCCGCTGCCTGCCTGACCGAACTCGCGGACTGTGGTCATGTGCTACGCGCCCACCTTCACGAAGCGCTCGTAGCCCTCGGCCTCCAGCACGTCGGCCAGCTCGGAACCGCCGGACTCGGCGATGCGGCCCTGCGCGAAGACGTGCACGAAGTCGGGCTTGACGTAGTTGAGGATGCGGGTGTAGTGCGTGATGAGCATGACACCCATGTCGTTCGCGTCCTGGGCGCGGTTGATGCCCTCGGAGACGATCTTGAGCGCGTCGACGTCCAGGCCGGAGTCGGTCTCGTCCAGGATGGCGACCTTGGGCTTGAGCAGCTCCAGCTGGAGGATCTCGTGGCGCTTCTTCTCACCGCCGGAGAAGCCCTCGTTGACACCGCGGGCGGCGAACGAGGAGTCGATCGACAGGTTCTTCATGGCGCCCTGGAGCTCCTTGGAGAACTGGCGGAGCTTGGGTGCCTCGCCCCGTACCGCCGCGACCGAGCTGCGCAGGAAGTTGGACATGGACACGCCCGGGACCTCGACCGGGTACTGCATGGCCAGGAACACGCCGGCGCGGGCCCGCTCGTCCACCTCCATCTCCAGGACGTTCTCACCGTCGAGGAGGACCTCGCCGTCGGTGATCTCGTAGCGCGGGTGGCCGGCGATCGCGTAGGCCAGGGTGGACTTGCCCGAGCCGTTGGGGCCCATGATGGCGTGGGTCTCACCGGAGTTGACGGTCAGGTCAACACCCTTGAGGATCTCGCGGCGCTCGTCCTCGCTGATGAGGACGTCGGCGCGCAGACCGCGGATTTCGAACTTCGTCATTTCAGCCTCAGGAATTCTTCTCATCCAGCGACACGAGCACGTCGTCGCCGTCGATCTTCACGTCGTAGGTGGGGACCGGCTGGGTCGCGGGCGGGTTGAGCGGAGCGCCCGAGCGCAGGTCGAAGCAGGAGCCGTGCAGGAAGCACTCGAGCGTGCCGTCCTCGACCTCGCCCTCCGAGAGGCGCACCGCGCCGTGCGAGCACTCGTCCCGCAGCGCGAACACCTCACCCTCGGTGCGGACCAGGGCGATGGGGACCTCGTCGTCGGTCTCGATTCCCAGGACGCCGTTCTCGGGGATCTCGTCGAGTTCGGCGACCTTGGTCCAGCCCTGCGTCTCACTCATGCGCGGCAAGCTTTCGCTCGACCTTCTCCATGACGTGGTCGCGCAGGTCCTGGTCGTCGATGCGGTTGACGATGTCCAGGAAGTAGCCCCGGATGATGAGGCGGCGTGCCTCCTCCTCGGGGATTCCGCGCGAGCACAGGTAGAAGAGGTGGATGTCGTCCAGCCGACCGCTGGCGCTGGCGTGCCCCGCGCCCTGGACCTCACCGGTGAAGATCTCCAGGTTCGGGACGGAGTCCACCCGCGTGTCGTCGGTGAGCTGCAGGTTGCGGTTGTTCTCGTAGGAGTCGGTGCCCTCGGTGCCCTCACCGATGATGACGTCACCGATCCAGACGGTGTGGGCCCCCGCGCCGCTGAGCGCGCCCTTGTAGTCCACCCGGGAGCGGGTGTTGGACAGGTTGTGGTCGATCAGCGAGCGGTGCTCGTGGTGCTGCCCGTCGCCGGCGAAGTAGAGCCCGTACAGCTCGGCGTTGCCGCCCCTGCCGGTGTAGGACACCCGCGGCGACAGGCGGACCAGGTCGCCGCCCAGCGTGATGACGACCGACTTGAAGCTCGCGTCCTTGGCCACCCGCGCGTTGTGCTGGCTGACCTCGACGGCGTCGGTGTCCCACTCCTGGAGACTGACCAGGGTGAGCTTGGCCCCCTCGCCGACGTGGACGTCGAGGCTGCCCGCCCGGACACCGGTGCCGGTGTTGGTGATGATCACGGTCGCCTCGGCCAGCGGCTGCACGTCGATGACGAGCTGCTCGAAGGCGGTGCCGCCCAGGCCCTTGCGGTCGATCGTGATCGCCTTGTCGGCGACCAGCGCGCGCGGCACGGTGACGACCGTGGCCTGCTCGAAGGAGCTGTAGGCCTGCGCGATCACGCGGTCCACGGGAAGGCCCGCGGTACCCAGGCGCTCGTCGTCGCGGCCGACCTGCTCGACGGTGACGCCCTCGGGCGCGTCGATGGTGACCTCGTCGGTACCGTCGGCCTCGCCCTTCCAGTCGTGCAGGCCCTTGAGGCGGCGCAGCGGCGTGAAGCGCCACTCCTCCTCACGTCCGCCGGGGACGGGGAAGTCGCTCACGTCGTGGGAACCGTGGGTGTCCAGCTTCGAGACCGGGATCTGACCCAGACCGTGGCTGTGCGCCTTGGGTTCGGTGTTCGTGGTCGTCAACTTAACCAACCGATCCTTCCATCTGGAGCTCGATCAGACGGTTCAGCTCCAGCGCGTACTCCATCGGGAGCTCACGTGCGATGGGCTCCACGAATCCTCGGACGACCATGGCCATGGCCTCTTCCTCGCCCATGCCCCTGCTCATCAGGTAGAAGAGCTGGTCCTCGCTGACCTTGGAGACGGTGGCCTCGTGCGCGAGCTCGGTGTCGTCCTCGCGCAGGTCGTTGTAGGGATAGGTGTCGGAACGGCTGATCGTGTCGATCAGCAGGGCGTCGCACTCGACCGAGGACTTGGCGAAGTGCGCCCCCTCCTGGACCTGGATCAGGCCGCGGTAGGAGGAGCGGCCGCCGCCGCGCGCCACCGACTTGGAGACGACCTTGGAGGTGGTGTGGGGTGCGCAGTGCACCATCTTGGCACCGGTGTCCTGGTGCTGGCCCTCGCCGGCGAAGGCGATGGACAGGGTCTCGCCGTTGGCGTGCTCGCCCATCAGGTACACGGCCGGGTACTTCATGGTGACCTGGGAGCCGATGTTGCCGTCGACCCACTCCATGGTGGCGCCCTCTTCGGCGACGGCGCGCTTGGTCACCAGGTTGAAGACGTTGTTCGACCAGTTCTGGATGGTCGTGTAGCGGCAGCGGGCGTTCTTCTTGACGATGATCTCGACGACCGCGGAGTGCAGCGAGTCCGACTTGTAGATCGGCGCGGTGCAGCCCTCGACGTAGTGGACGTAGGCGCCCTCGTCGACGATGATCAGGGTCCGCTCGAACTGGCCCATGTTCTCGGTGTTGATCCGGAAGTAGGCCTGGAGCGGAATCTCCACGTGCACGTTCTTGGGAACGTAGATGAAGGACCCGCCGCTCCACACCGCGGTGTTGAGCGCGGCGAACTTGTTGTCGCCGGCCGGGATCACGCTGCCGAAGTACTCCTGGAACAGCTCCGGGTGCTCCTTGAGCGCGGTGTCGGTGTCCAGGAAGATGACTCCCTGGGACTCCAGGTCCTCGCGGATCTGGTGGTAGACGACCTCGGACTCGTACTGCGCGGCGACACCGGCGACCAGGCGCTGCTTCTCCGCCTCGGGGATGCCCAGCCGGTCATAGGTGTTCTTGATGTCCTCGGGCAGCTCCTCCCAGGAGGTGGCCTGCTTCTCCGTGGACCGCACGAAGTACTTGATGTTGTCGAAGTCGATCTTGGACAGGTCCGCGCCCCAGTTGGGCATCGGCTTCTTGTCGAAGAGCTTGAGCGACTTGAGGCGGAGCTTGGTCATCCACTCCGGCTCGTCCTTCTTGGCGGAGATGTCGCGGACGACCTCTTCGTTGAGGCCGCGGCGGGCGGCCGCCCCGGCCTCGTCGGAGTCGGCCCAGCCGTACTCGTAATTTCCGAGCCCTTCGAGCTCGGGGTGCGCGATAGACGTCATGCGCGGACTCCTCCTGGACTCAGACGTCCTTGTGTTGAACTCGGCCGCCGGCGCGGTGTCGGACAGCCTTGGACGCGGGGGTGCCGTGGCCCCCGCCCGCCCCGCCGCCCCGGGGGGTGACGTGCGTGGTGCACACACCGTCGCCGTGGGCGATGGTCGCCAGTCGGCGCACCGGGGTGCCCAGAAGCCGCTCGAAGGCCTCGATCTCTGCCTCGCAGAGCTGCGGGAACTCGGCGGCGACGTGGGCGACGGGGCAGTGGTGCTGGCACAGCTGGTCGCCGCCGCCTGGTGCGGGCGCCCGGCCCGCGGCGGCGGCGTAGCCGTCGTTGGACAGGGCCTCGGCCAGCAGCCGGATGCGCTGTTCGGGAGGAACGGCGTCCAGCTTGGGCTTGTAGCGCCTCTCCAGTTCGGCGACCTGACTGCGGGCGAAGTCGCTGACGGCCTCGGGGCCGGCGGTCTGCGCGAGGAAGCGCAGCGCGTTGGCGGCGAGGTCGTCGTAGGCGTGCACGAAGGCGTCGCGTCCGGCTTCGGTGATGGCGAAGACACGTGCGGGACGCCCTCTGCCGCGGCGGCCGCGGGGCCGCGCGTCGCGGGCCTCGACCATGCCCTCGGCGGTCAGGTTGTCGAGGTGGCGGCGGATGGCCGCCGGTGTGAGCCCGAGACGCTCTCCCAGTTCGGAGGCGGTGATCGGGCCCTGCTCCAGAATGATCCGGGCGACCCGGGCGCGGGTGCCGTTCTCGGCACCGCGCTCCGGTCCGGGCAGGGGCGTGGCGGTCGCGTCGGACACGGTGCTCCCCTCCCTCTCGCGAACACGGCTCATGCTTTTGACAACATCAGTGTGGCTTAAATAAGTCCTCCTGGGCAAACCCGCGCCCATGCGCTTGATCACGAAGGCCAGCCTTGCCTAACAGCGGATTCGCCCACCGCCGGTCTCCGCGTGCAACCCCGCCCGGGGGCTCCGACATTCCTTTTTCCCATGCACTGAGATGCGAATATCACCTCCCGGACATCGTGCCTCACCGGGCCGCTCCCGGAGAGGGGGCGCCACGCCCGGGGCGGTGGGAGGTCCGGGCCGGGCGCACGTAGACTCGGGGCCCATGGACACAGCCGCGGTCGAGGTCGTCGACCTGGTCAAGCGCTACGGCACCACCACAGCGGTCTCGGGACTCACCTTCAGCGCCCGCCGGGGCGCGGTGACGGCCCTGCTCGGACCCAACGGGGCCGGCAAGACGAGCACCATCGAGATCTGCGAGGGGTTCCGCCGTGCCGACGGCGGCCGGGTCAGGGTACTGGGCCTCGACCCCGTGGCCGACGCCGGCGCCCTCAAGCCGCGGGTCGGGGTGATGCCCCAGTCCGGCGGCGTGCCCACCGGCGCCCGTGCGGGCGAGTGGCTGCGCCTGATGGCCTCCTTCCACGCGCGGCCGGTCGACCCCGGCCTCCTCCTGGAGCGGCTCGGCCTGACCTCGGCGGCCCGCACCCCGTTCCGGCGCCTGTCGGGAGGTCAGCAGCAGAGGCTGTCCCTGGCCTGCGCCGTGGTCGGCCGCCCCGAGCTGGTCTTCCTGGACGAGCCGACCGCGGGCCTGGACCCGCAGGCGCGCATGGCCACGTGGGACCTGGTGTCGGCGCTGCGCGCGGCCGGGGTCGCCGTGATTCTGACCACCCACCACATGGAGGAGGCCGAGCGCCTGTCCGACCACGTGGTCATCATCGACCGCGGTGCGGTCGTGGCCGAGGGCACACCGGCCGAGCTGACGGGGAGCCGCCGCGAGGTGTGCTTCTCCACCGCCGCGCCCGTCGACGCCGACGCGCTGCTGTCCACCCTGCCCCCCGGCTCCCGCGTCGGCTCCGCCCGGGCCGCCGGCGACCGCCACGAGTACGTGATCGGGACGGAGGACCCCGAGCAGCTGGGTCCGGAGTTCCTCGCCACGGTGACCGCCTGGTGCGCCTCCACCGGAGTGCTCGCCGAGGACCTGCGCGTGCGGCGGCGTACCCTCGAAGACGTCTTCCTCGAACTCACCGGCCGGGAACTTCGCGAATCATGACCGAGCACACCTCCAGCACCACCGCCGCGGCCGTCCGCCCCGAGCCCGGCGACGCCGCCCTCTTCACGCCCGCGCCCGGGGCCGCGCCGATGTGGCGGATGGTCGCCGCGCAGGCCGGGATGGAACTGCGGGTGATGCTGCGCAACGGCGAGCAGTTCCTGCTGACCATGGTCATCCCCGTCCTCCTGCTGGTGGGCTTCAGCCTCACCTCGGTGCTGGACGTGGGCACCGAGGGCGCGCGGGTGGACGCCCTCACCCCGGGCGTGCTGGCGCTGGCGATCATGTCGACCTCCTTCACCGGGCTGGCGATCGGGACCGGGTTCGAGCGGCGCTACGGGGTGCTCAAGCGGCTCGGGGCCACGCCCCTGTCGCGGTTCGGCCTCCTGGCCGCCAAGACCCTGGCGGTGCTGTGCGTGCAGGCCGTCCAGCTGGTCCTGCTGTGTGCGGTGGCCCTGGCCCTGGGTTGGTCCCCCCAGGCCACCCCGGCGGGCGTGCTCGCGGCGGTGGCGCTCGTGCTGCTGGCGACCGCCGCGTTCAGTTCGCTGGGCCTGCTGATGGCGGGCACTCTGCGGGCGGAGGCCACCCTGGCCGGGGCCAACCTGGTCTACGTGCTGATGCTGGGGCTGGGAGGGGTGCTCTTCCCCGTCAGTGCCTTCCCCGGCCCGATGGAGCAGGCCGTGTCGGTACTGCCCGTCACCGCGCTCGGTTCGGGCCTGCGGTCGGTCCTGGCCGAGGGATCGCTGCCGGGTCTGGGCGCCTTCGCCGTCCTGGCCGCCTGGACCCTGGTCTGCGGGCTGCTGGCCGCCCGCCTGTTCCGCTGGGAGTGACGACCGGCATCGGGGAGGGGCCCGCCCCGCCGTAGCATGACCACATGGTCGACATGGACGCGGTAACCGAGATTCTTCGCGATGCGGCACGGGAGGCCATCCTCCCCCGCGCACGCGCCCTGGCCGACGGGGATGTCGTCGAGAAGTCCCCGGGCGATCTGGTCACCGTGGCCGACCGCGAGGCCGAGGAGCTGATCAGCGCCCGCCTGCGCGTGCTGCTCGACGTCCCCGTGGTGGGCGAAGAGGCCGTCCACGCCGACCCCGGCCTGCTGCGGGCCCTGTCCACCGAACCGACGGTGTGGGTGGTCGACCCGGTGGACGGAACGCGCAACTTCGTGCACGGCTCCGACCAGTACGCGGTGATGGTGGCCCTGGTGCACGGCGGCCGGGCCGTCGCCGCCTGGATCCTGCACCCGCCCACCGACCGCGTCTACACGGCCGAGCTCGGGTCCGGCACCTGGCGCGACGGAGAGCGGATCCACCGCGAACCCGCGGGCGCCGACCCCGCGCGGCTGCGCGGATCGGTACGCCTCCACGCCATGGAGCCTCCGGAGCGGCAGGCCATCGCCGAGTCCTCCCCCCTGTTCGCCTCCGTGTGGCCGGGGACGCGCTGCGCCGGGATGGACTACGCGCTCCTGCTGGAGGGCGAGGAGGACTTCGCGCTCTTCCAGCACACCCTGCCCTGGGACCACGCCCCGGGGGCCCTGCTGCTGGCCGAGGCCGGCGGCGTGTCCCTGCGGCTGGACGGCAGCCCCTACCGGCCCGGCGACGACACCGTCGGCCTGCTCAACTCCGCCGGCGAGGCCTGCTGGAAGACCGTCCGCTCCCTCCTTCTCGACTGACTCAGCCCAAGGGAAGGAGGCGCCACTGCTGGTGCGGATGCCCCTCGTCCTTGGTGTGGACGATGAGGGCACCGCCGTCGGGCGAGCCGTCCTGGGGGGTCAGGGCCTGGCCGGTGGCGCGGTTGACGAGGCGGACCACACCCTCGCCCGCCTCCACCACGGTCCAGTGCTGGTTGCTGGCCCCGGCACGGGGAATCAGCGTGGCCACGGGGTCGGCGGAGGCATCGGTGGAGACCTGCAGGATCTTGCCGCTGGCCACGCCCTCGATCTCATAGAAACCGCCCTCGACCGGGACGAACCGCCACTGCTGGTTCTCCCCGTCGTGGCGGTCCCACAGGTGGACGTGGGCGCCGTCGTCGGTCGAGGCGCCGGCGACGTCCATGGTGCGTCCGCCGTGCACGTTCTGCAGCACGTAGGCGGTCCCCGGCACGATCCCGGCCGGGTGAGCGGGCTCGGAGGGCTCCTCGGACGGCTCCTCCACCGCCTCCTCCGTCGGAGGAGGCGGAACGAGGGTGTCGGAGACCACCTCCATCTCCGCGGACCCGCTCCCGGCGGTCTCGGCGAAGATCAGTCCGCCGGTGTAGCCGCCGATGACGGCGATCAGGAGGAGTGCCAGGGCCCCGGCCGCGAGGGGCCAGTGGGGCACATACCCCTCTGCCGAGGGGCGGGGGGCGGGGGCACGGCGTCGGGAGGACATGGCAGAAAGCTCCAGCGGGGTACGGTTCGGGTGCCTCGTCCGAAGCATTCCACACCATTTCTCCGGTTCCTTGCACGTTCTGCTGTCCGTCAGCGCATCGGCGGCATCGGTAGAGTCCCGCCCATGGAAGCCATCGGAGTGCCCTGGTTCGTCGCCGTGCGCCAGTTGGGGCCGCCCCTGTTCCTCCTGGCCGCGGGCGGGCTCCTTCTCTGGCTGCGGCCTCCGGCCAGGCCCGGACCGGTAGTGGCGGCCCTGGCCACCAACCTGGTGGCGGCGGCTCTGCCCTTCCTGTGGATCGGTCTGCAGACCCTCACGGACCAGGCGGAGAAGACCGTGTACGGACTGGTCATGACACTGCTGCAACCCTCCGTGGCGACAGCCGCCTGGCTCCTGCTCCTGTGGGCGGCGACCGGCCCGGCCCGCAGGCGGGAGGAGGAGCCCGACACGGTCTCCGAAACATAGGATGAACGATCATGGGCACCCCGACCGCTCCTCAGGCGCCGTTCTCCCTGCGATCCGCGGCGGAGGCGGTCCCTCCGGTCTGGCTGGTGCTGGCCGGTATCGTCTCGGTGCAGACCGGTGCCGGGGTCGCCAAGAGCCTGTTCGAGGCGCTGCCGCCGGCCGCGGTGGTGTGGCTGCGCCTCCTCGCCTCGGCCGTGCTGCTGGCCGTACTGGCGCGCCCGGCCCTGCGGGGTCGCAGCCGCGGCGACTGGGCGGTCGTGCTCGGCTACGGCGCCGCGCTGGCGATGATGAACTTCTTCATCTACCAGGCGTTCGCGCGCATCCCGCTGGGCATCGCCGTGACCATCGAGTACCTGGGGCCCCTGGCCATCGCGATCCTGGGCTCGCGCCGCAGGGTCGACCTCCTGTGGGCGCTCCTGGCCGGTGCCGGGGTGGCCGCGCTGAGCCTGGAGTCGGGGGCCCTGGACCCCCTGGGCGTGCTGTTCGCCGTCCTGGCCGCCGTGTCCTGGGCGGGCTACATCCTGATGAGCGCGGCCACGGGCCGGCGCTTCAGCGGCACGTCGGGGCTGGCGATCGCCAGTGTGGCCGGCGCTCTGCTCGTCGCCCCCGCGGGCATCGCCGAGGGCGGGGCCGCCCTGCTGGACTGGCGCCTGCTGCTGCTCGGCCTGGCGATCGGTGTGCTGTCCTCCGTGATCCCCTACACACTGGAGCTGACGGCCCTGCGCCGGATGCCGCCCCGGGTGTTCGGCGTCCTGATGAGTCTGCAGCCCGCCGCGGCCGCCCTGATCGGCCTGGTCCTGCTGGGTGAGCTGCTGACCGTGTGGCAGTGGCTGGCGGTGGCGTGCGTCATCGCGGCCAGCGCGGGCTCCACCCGCACCTCCGCCGCGGAGAAGGGGTGAGCCTCCCCAGAAGGGCGCGTCGCCGCAGGTCGGAATCGTCACCGCGGCCGACGCCCGCCCCCGCCCTTGCGCCGCGCACCAGCGCACCACTGGTTGCACGACGGCCGGACGAGCCCGTGCCATGGGCCCTGTCACCTCGCGTTTTGCAGGCGGGGGGTCGGTCGCACGATGGTCGGAGAACGTACTACGCTCTGTCGTATGTCTGATTCCCCGGTGTCCCCGGCAACAGCCATGACCGATCTCCCCCCGCTCGCGGCGGAGGACATCGTCCTGCTCGGAGCCCCCCTGTGGGTCTGGCAGGTCGTTGCCGCGGTGGCCGGGGTCCTGGCACTCGTGCTGCTCGCACGCAGCATCTGGAACCCCACCCCCGGATCGCTGCGCGCCTGGGCCGCGGCCAACATCGCGGTCAACGCCGGCATCGCCGTCACCGGCGCCGTCGTACGCGTGACCTCCTCCGGCCTGGGCTGCTCCGAGTGGCCGAGGTGCACGCCCGAGAGCTTCGTGCCGATCGACACCGGGCACAGCGCGTTCAACGCCGCCATCGAGTTCGGCAACCGGACGCTGACCTTCATCGTGCTGGCCGTGGCCGTCATCGTGGTCGTCGCCGTCCTGCGCAGCCGCCCGCGCCGCCGCGACCTGCTCCGGATGGCCCTGATCGTGCCGATCGGCGTCGTGGGCCAGGCGGTCGTGGGCGGTATCACCGTCTGGAGCGGCCTGCACCCCGCCTCCGTCGCCGCCCACTTCCTGCTGTCCATGGTGATGACGTTCGTCACCGTGGCGCTGTACGTGCGCTGCCAGGAGCCGGAGGGCAAGCCGCGGGTCACGGTCGCCCCCATGCTGCACACCGTCGCCGTCGGCCTCGTCGTGGTGGGCTTCCTCCTGCTGGTGGCGGGCACCGTGGTGACCGGCACCGGGCCGCACGGCGGCGACGCGGCGGCCCCGCGCTGGGACTTCGCGATGGTGACCGTCACGCGCCTGCACTCGGCCCTGGCCTGGCTCACCCTGGCGGGATCGATCGGCGCCCTGGTCCTGGCCCTGCGCACCGGCGCCGGCCGCGCCACCCGGCTCAGCAGCGTGCTGCTGGTCGCCGCCGTGGCCCTGCAGGGGCTCCTGGGCTACGTGCAGTACGCGCTCGCCCTGCCCGAGGCCCTGGCGGTGCTGCACGTGCTCGGTTCGGCGCTCGTCTGGATCGCGATCTCACGCCTGTACTTCTCCACCACCAGCCTGGTGCCTGCGGGTGAGGAGATCAGCGGGGATCCGGTCGGCCGTGCCGCGGAACGTAGTCCTGCTGAGCCCTCGCCTGGGCGATGACATGGGCGAAGTCGGCGCGGCGCAGGAACCCTGAGTCGGTCGGCTTCTCCGCCCAGCCGGGGACCACCGGTCCGGGCAGGCGCCCCAGGAAGGTGTCCCGGGCCACGTGCATGAGCGCGAGGAAGGCGTCGCGGCGCACCTTCCAGTCGTCCTGGTGGAACCCGGCGTCGCGTCTCTCGTGCAGCAGTGCCAGCTCGGTGGCGGCCAGCTGGTACTCCCGCATCGCCTCGCGGCCCTTCGGCCCGGCCTTGCGCGCCGCCCACTCGCGCGCCTTGCGCCGCCCGCCCAGGCTGCTGAGCATGGTGATGTCCTCGGGCGTGACCAGTCCCGTGGAGACGTAGGCCGGCAGGTGGAGGCCGATCGCGGCGACCTGTCCGCGCCGGTCGTGCGCGGCCAGCGCGAGGATGCCCACCAGCACCGCGAACAGCACCAGGTAGGCCAGGCCCAGACCGGACCAGCCGAAGTGGGCCGAGCCGTTCCACATGCCGTGGAGCACGACCGCCAGCACCCATCCCGCCACGGGCGCGAACATGCGCGCCGTGCCCCGGTGCATGGCCGCGTAGGCGACGCCGATGCCGATCATCGCCGTGTAGACCGGGTGTCCCAGGGGCGCGACCAGGCCGCGGATGGCGAAGGTGGCCATGAGGGTGCCGTCGAAGAAGGCGCTGAGGAAGTACAGGATGTTCTCGGTGAAGGCGAAGCCGGTGGCCACCATCCCCGCGTAGACCACGCCGTCGGTGAAGGTGTCGATCTCGTGCCTGCGCCTCCAGAGCAGGATGAGCAGCACCAGGCCCTTGGCGCTCTCCTCCACCAGGGGCACGACCACCGCGGTTCCCACCAGGCTGCCCGTGTCCGGTCCGAACAGCGGGACGGTGATGTTGGCCAGGCCCCAGGTGTTGAGCAGCAGGGACGCCACGACCGCCACGCCCGCGCCCCAGGCGAAGGCGAAGAACAGGACCCAGCCCGGTTCGGGCTCGATGCGGTCGAGCATGAGGATGAGCGGGACCAGGATGCCCGCCGGGACGACGGCGGCGACCACGGCGACGGCGAACCCGGTGGCGCCGTCGATGCCCGCCGCGGCCCCGCCCGCCATGGCGAGCAGCCACAGGTAGCCGAGCATCCCGCACATGCACACCAGGCTGACGGTGATCCCCAGGAGGAGGGTCATCGAATGGCGGGAGCGGCGGCCCTGGAGGATGGCCTTGCTGTCGAGACGGGGCATGGGCACCGATCGTAGCGGGAGTGGCGCCCGGGGCCGCCCTGACCTCCCCTTCCGGGGCCGGGACCGGCATGCTCCGGCCCAGGTCGCCGGCCGGGGCCGGCGGCTCCGGGCAGAAGGGGCGGCGGAGGGCCGGCGTCCGGCCCTGGCGGCGGGAGCGCGCTACCGGGTACGGTCGTCGGGTGATGTCCATGACACGGTACGAATGTCCGCTGCACGGGGCGGGAGTGGACCCCGCGCGTCTGATCGGGCGCCGCGTGAGGCAGGTCGTGGCCGCATGGTACAGATACGACGGCCAGTACACGGCCGAACCGATCGATCTCTGGCTCATCGACGACCTCGACGAGGTCTTCCACCTGACGACCGGCTCCGACTGGTGTCTGATGGTGGACGACCATGCCCCCCACTCGGGTTACGACATGGACGTGTACGGCATCGTGGAGGTCGCACCGTGGACGCGCGGGTCGCCGTTCGTCCCTCATGCGGGAGAGCCTGTCACCGCGGTACACGAGAGGTTCGATGCCGACACCGGCCGCATCGGCCTGGAGATCGTCTTCCCGACGGGCAGTGTCACGTACGGGGGTTGGCGCGGAGACCTGCATCTGGTGGACCGGTCGCCGAAATGACCCCGGCCGTGACCGGTCCCGTCACCACCGCACAGGCCCTCCCCGAGGTCCGAGGACGCCGGAACCGCCGGCCTCGTCGGCCGGGTATCCGCCGGCGGATGTGCGGGGCCGACGCGATATCGCGTGGCCGGGGAGGGCCGGGCCGCCTGTCGTGACCGCCATGGCCCACCTCTCCCTCGACGCCCTGCCTCCGACGCTGCCCACCCGGATTCCCGGCGTGTCCCTGCGCGTGCTCACCTCCGCCGACTCTGCCGAATACAGGGCCCTCCTGCGGGCCAACCGCGCCCATCTGACCCGCCACGGCGACTTCACCGACCAGGTCGGGGCGTCCGCGGAGGAGATCGAGGAGGAACTGGCCCACCCCGGCGAGAAGGAGCGCGCCTACGGCATACGGTTGCACGGCACCCTGGTGGGCCGGGTCGGCATCATCGCCGTCGCTCCGCCCCACTACGGCCTGGGATACTGGCTCGCTCAGAACGCCACCGGGCACGGCAGGGCGAGCGCGGCCTGCGCCGCGCTCGTCGAGAGTGCCTCCGCCGTCCTGGGCGCCACGGACATGTTCGCCGGTGTCACCCACGGCAACGACTCCAGCGCCGCCTTGCTGCGCAGACTCGGGTTCACCCCGGTCGCGGAGTTCCCCACCTACACCCGGTTCCGTCTGGCGCTGACACCCCCGGGTCGGCAGGGGCCCCGAGCCCTCCGGCCCTGACAGCGGGTGCCGCGCTGCGGCAGAAGCGGAGCGGCGGCCCCTCCCCTCGGGAAGGACCGCCGCGAAGCGTGCTCGGGCCCGGTCAGGCCAGGATGTTCGCGATGAGCGGGTCGATGGTGACCGCCGTGAACAGCAGCGCCAGGTAGGCGTTGGAGAGGTGGAAGAAGCCCATGGTCTTGAGCTTGGCCCCGCTCACCCCCGCGCGGGAGCGGCTGAGCAGGCGGTGCGCCTGGACCACCAGCAGGGCCCCGAGCACAATGGCGGCCGCCCCGTAGAACCACGTGGTGCCCGCCACCGGCCAGAACAGGACCGAGACGGCCACGGTGGCCCAGCTGTAGAGGACGCACTCCAGCAGGACGCGGCGGTCGCCGGCGACGACGGGGAGCATGGGCACCTTGGCCTGCGCGTAGTCCTCCCGGTAGCGCATGGCCAGGGTCCAGGTGTGGGGCGGCGTCCAGAAGAACACGACCAGGAAGAGGACGAACGGCGCCCAGTCCAGGCTGTTGGTGACGGCCGCCCAGCCGATCAGGACCGGCATGCACCCGGCGATGCCGCCCCACACCACGTTCTGCGCGGTGCGGCGCTTGAGCAGCAGGGTGTAGACGAAGATGTAGAACAGGATCGCGAAGACCGACAGCGCGGCCGACAGCACGTTCACCAGCAGGGCGAAGCCCACCGTGGACCCGACGGCGAGTACCAGCCCGTAGACGAGGGCCCCTCGCGGCGTCACCAGGTCCATCGCCCCCGGGCGCTGGCGGGTGCGGCGCATCTCGCGGTCGATGTCGCGGTCGATGTAGCAGTTCATCGCGTTCGCACTGGCCGCCGACATGGTGCCGAACAGCAGGGTGTACACGGCGGTCCACAGCGGGGGGGCTCCCCCGGCGGCGACGAACATCACCGGAATGGTGGTGATGAGCAGCAGCTCGATGACGCGGGGCTTGGAGAGGGCGACGTAGGCGCGGACGTAGTCACCCGGCGAGGCCTTGCGGGAGGGCTCGGGAGCGGGGACGTCGTGCGCCGTGCGAACGGTGCGGTTGGTGAGGGCCATCGGTTATCGCGTCCCCATGGCCGGGGAGTTCGTTCTCGTCCCCTCGGGGGGCACCGGCTCGGTTTCAGACACGCGGATACCTCGACAACTCTTGGGATGACTGCTCGCCACGCGGGGCCGGAGGACCTGACACAGCGTCAGGATCAGCGGAAACCCCGTCAACGACATACTGTAGTACTTCCTCTCCGGGGTCGGAGACCACCCCCCTCGGTACGAAAGGCCCCGACCCTCGGGCCCTTCGCCGGTTCCCCGCGGCGCGAGTGACAGCAAGGGTCGCACACGCCCCGTCCCCCTCCAACCTGCCACGCACCGGCCGCGCCGAGCCCGCGTTCCGGGTCGGCAGGCATGCTCCGCCCCTTCCTGGGTAGCCGCCGGTCGAGGGGAGGTGTCGGGCAACGACATCCGGCGGACCGGACGATAGGCTCGCACACGGCTGAATCCGTCGCTGCCATCCAGGCGCGACAACCGCTGTCCGGGCGGCCTCAGGCAGCGTGCCGCACCCTGACAACCGCATCTGCCCCCGCGCTCCCCCGGTCCCGCCCGTGGGCGGAGCAGCCTCAGGAGTGCCCGGCAGCGGTCCGACCGACGCAAGACCGAGACCACACACCCCGCCCGGTTCCCGGGCAGGGGTGCCTGAGAAGGAGAACGAGAGTCCGTGAACACCCACGCCCCGCAAACCCTGGAGTGGTCGGACCTCGACCGCAGAGCTGTCGACACGGTCCGCGTGCTGGCGATGGACGCGGTGGAGAAGGCGGGCAGCGGACATCCCGGCACCGCGATGAGCCTGGCCCCTGCCGCCTACCTTCTGTTCCACAAGGTGATGCGGCACGACCCGTCCACTCCTGACTGGATCGGCAGGGACCGCTTCGTCCTGTCCGTCGGCCACTCGAGCATGACCCTGTACAGCCAGCTCTACCTGGCCGGGTACGGGCTGGAGCTGGAGGACCTCAAGTCGCTGCGCCAGTGGGGCAGCAAGACCCCCGGCCACCCCGAGGTGCACTTCACCACCGGCGTGGAGACCACCACCGGCCCGCTGGGCCAGGGTGTGGGCAACGCGGTCGGCATGGCGATGGCCGCCCGGCGCGAGCGCGGCCTGTTCCACCCCGACGCCGGCCCGGGCACCAGCCCCTTCGACCACCGCATCTACGCCTTCTGCTCCGACGGCGACGTCCAGGAGGGTGTCAGCCACGAGGCCAGTGCCCTGGCGGCCACCCAGAACCTGGGCAACCTCATCATGATCTGGGACGACAACCGGATCTCCATCGAGGACGACACCCGTATCGCGCACAGCGAGGACGTCGCGGCGCGCTACCGCGCCTACGGCTGGCACGTGGAGGAGGTCGACTGGACCGCCACCGGCACGTACGTCGAGGATGTCGAGGCCCTCTACCAGGCCGTTCTGCGCGGCCAGGCCGAGACCGAGCGGCCCACCTTCATCCGCCTGCGCACCATCATCGGCTGGCCCGCACCCAACAAGCAGAACACCGGGGCGATCCACGGTGCGGCCATGGGCGCCGACGAGATCTCCGCGACCAAGAAGATCCTGGGCGTGCCCGACGAGCCCTTCGCCGTCGAGGACGAGGTGATCGAGTACACCCGCAAGGCCGTCGAGCGCGGCCGCCGGGCCCGCGAGGAGTGGCAGGTCGGGTTCGACGCCTGGCGCCAGAGCGCCGGGGACAGGGGCGAGCTGTTCGACCGGCTCCAGGCCGGCAAGCTGCCCGAGGGCTGGGAGAAGTCCCTCCCGGTCTTCGAGCCGAGCGAGAAGGGCATCGCCACCCGCGCCGCCAGCGGCGCGGTGCTCAGCGCCATCGCGCCGGTCCTGCCCGAGCTGTGGGGCGGCTCCGCCGACCTGGCCGGCTCCAACAACACCACCCCCAAGGGCGAGCCGTCCTTCCTGCCCCACGAGCGCGCCAGCAAGATGTTCCCGGGCGACCCCTACGGGCGCGTCCTGCACTTCGGCGTCCGCGAGCACGGCATGGGTTCGATCCTCAACGGCATCGCCCTGCACGGCCCGACCCGGCCCTACGGGGGCACGTTCCTGGTCTTCAGCGACTACATGCGCCCGGCGGTCCGCCTGGCCGCGCTGATGGAGATCCCGGTCACCTACGTGTGGACGCACGATTCCATCGGCCTGGGCGAGGACGGCCCCACGCACCAGCCGGTCGAGCACCTGTGGGCACTGCGCGCCATCCCGGGCCTGGACGTGATCCGCCCCGCCGACGCCAACGAGACCGCCGTGGTCTGGCGCAGGATCCTGGAGACGGTCGACCACCCGGCCGCGCTGGCGCTGACCCGCCAGAACGTCCCGACCCTGGACCGGACCGAGTACGCGCCGGCCGAGGGCGCGCTCAAGGGCGGCTACGTGCTGGCCGAGGCGAGCGGGGGCACCCCCGAGGCGATCGTCATCGCGACCGGCAGCGAGGTGCAGATCGCCCTGGCGGCCCGTACCGAGCTGGAGAAGGCCGGCACCCCGACGCGCGTCGTGTCCATGCCGTGCGTGGAGTGGTTCGACATCCAGAGCGAGGAGTACCGCGAGCAGGTGCTGCCCTCGTCGGTGCGCGCCCGCGTCTCCGTCGAGGCCGGCATCGCCATGGGTTGGCGCTCCTACGTCGGCGACGCCGGCGTCTCGGTCAGCCTGGAGCACTTCGGTGCCTCCGCCTCCTACCAGAGGCTCTACGAGGAGTTCGGCTTCACCGCCGAGGCCGTGGTCGAGGCCGTCCGTTCGAGCATCGCCAAGGCCGGAAACTGACGTCGCGGGGCCCGTCGGCCTCGGCCGGCGGGCCCCGCTTCCCACCGAGAGGGCGGCGACGCCCGTGAGGAAGGCGTGGAACACATGAGCAACGCACCGCTGCAGGCCCTGTCCGATGCCGGGGTGTCGGTCTGGCTGGACGACATCAGCCGCGACCGCCTGCGCACCGGCAACCTGGAATCCCTGATGTCCACCCACCGCGTGGTCGGTGTGACGTCCAACCCCACCATCTTCGACAAGGCGCTCTCCGAGAGCGACGCCTACGACGAGCAGGTGCGCGAGCTGGCCCTGCGCGAGGTCTCCGTCGACGAGGCCGTGCGCATGCTCACCGCCTACGACATCCGCTGGGCGGCCGACACCCTGCGCCCGGTCTACGACGCCACCGACCGCGTCGACGGCCGGGTCTCCCTGGAGGTCGACCCGCGCCTGGCGCTGAACACCGAGCGCACCGTGGCCGAGGCCAAGGCGCTGTGGTGGCTGGTGGACCGGCCCAACCTGATGATCAAGATCCCGGCGACCGCCGAGGGCATTCCCGCGATCACCCGGACGCTGGCCGAGGGGATCAGCGTCAACGTCACCCTCATCTTCTCCCTGGACCGCTACCGCCAGGTGATGGACGCGTTCCTGAAGGGCATGGAGCTGGCCCGGCAGAACGGCCACGACCTGTCCCGCATCCAGTCGGTGGCCTCCTTCTTCGTCAGCCGCGTGGACACCGAGGTGGACAAGCGCCTCAAGGCCATCGGCACCCCGGAGGCCGAGGCCCTGCTGGGCCGGGCCGCCCTGGCCAACGCCCGCCTGGCCTACGAGGCCTACGAGGAGGTGTTCTCCGGTGCCGAGTGGAAGGCGCTGGAGAAGGCCGGTGCCAAGCCCCAGCGTCCGCTGTGGGCCTCCACCGGCGTGAAGGACCCTGCCTACGAGGACACCCTCTACGTCACCGGGCTGGTGGCGCAGAACACCGTCAACACGATGCCGCAGGCCACCCTGGACGCCACCGCCGACCACGCGGAGGTCACCGGCAACACGGTACTGGGCACCTACGAGCAGGCGCGGGCCGACTTCGCGGCCCTGGAGGACGCCGGCGTGAACCTCCCCGACGTGTTCGGAACCCTGGAGCAGGAGGGCGTGAAGAAGTTCATCGACTCCTGGGACGGCCTGCTCGAGGACCTGGCGGCCAAGCTCGGGAAGTCCGCCTGACCACGCGCGGTACCCCACCGTCCACCAGCCACTCCCGACGAGGAAGACGGAATCCTTGAAAGAACCGGTGATGCCGGGAGCGGTGCCCAACCCGCTCCGGAGCTCGCTCGACCGAAGACTGCCGCGTATCGCCGGGCCATGCGTCCTGGTGCTGTTCGGCGTCACGGGCGACCTGGCCCGCAAGAAGCTCCTGCCCGCGATCTACGACCTGGCCAACCGGGGACTGCTGCCGCCGGGCTTCGGCCTGGTGGGCTTCGCCCGCCGGGAGTGGGAGGACCAGGACTTCGCCGAGCTGGCCCACGAGGCGGTGCGCGAGCACGCCCGCACCCCGTTCCGCGAGGACGTGTGGCGCCAGCTCAGCGAGGGCGTGCGCTTCGTCCAGGGCGAGCTGGACGACGACGAGGCGTTCGACCGGCTCACCAGGACCGTGCACGAGCTGGACGCCGAGCGCGGCACCGGCGGCAACTACGCGTTCTACCTGTCGCTGCCGCCCAAGCTGTTCCCGACCGTGGTCGAGCAGCTGCGGCGCTCGGGGCTGGCCGACCCGGGCGAGGGCTCCGGCCCGGGCGGGACCACTCCCTGGCGCCGCGTGGTGATCGAGAAGCCGTTCGGCCACGACCTGCGCAGCGCGCAGGAGCTCAACGCGGTGGTGGACGAGGTCTTCCCGCCCTCGTCGGTGTTCCGCATCGACCACTACCTGGGCAAGGAGACCGTCCAGAACATCCTGGCGGTGCGCTTCGCCAACACGCTCTTCGAGCCCCTGTGGAACCGCAGCTACGTGGACCACGTGCAGATCACCATGGCCGAGGACATCGGTGTGGGCGGACGCGCGGGCTACTACGACGGCATCGGCGCGGCCCGCGACGTCATCCAGAACCACCTGCTCCAGCTCCTGGCGCTGGTGGCCATGGAGGAACCCACCTCCTACAGCGCGGACGCCCTCCGCACCGAGAAGGAGAAGGTCCTGTCGTCGGTGGCGCTGCCCGAGGACCTGGCGACCGGCACGGCACGCGGCCAGTACGCCTCCGGCTGGCAGGGCGGCGCGAAGGTGTGCGGCTACCTGGAGGAGGAGGGCATCCCCTCCGACTCCACGACCGAGACCTACGCGGCGCTCAAGCTGGCGGTCGAGACCCGGCGGTGGTCGGGCGTGCCCTTCTACCTGCGCACCGGAAAGCGGTTGGGGCGCAGGGTGACGGAGGTGGCACTGGTCTTCCAGGCGACGCCCCAGCACCTGTTCCCGCGCAGTGATGTCAGCGAACTGGGGCAGAACGCCCTGGTGCTGCGCATCCAGCCCGACGAGGGGGTGACGCTGCGCTTCGGCTCCAAGGTGCCGGGGCCCAGCATGGAGGTCCGCGACGTCAGCATGGACTTCACGTACGGCCAGTCCTTCACCGAGGCCAGCCCCGAGGCCTACGAGCGGCTCATCCTGGACGTGCTCATCGGCGACCCCCCGCTGTTCCCGCGCCAGGAGGAGGTGGAGCTGTCCTGGCGGATCCTCGACCCGATCGAGGAGTTCTGGGCCGAGCAGGGGCAGCCGGAGCAGTACGGCTCGGGCACCTGGGGCCCGGAGTCGGGGGCCCAGCTGCTCGCCCGCGACGGCCGCCAGTGGCGGCGCCCGTGACCAGTCACGCCCACGCCGGGAGGAACGGATGACCCTCTACCTGCCGCGCACCACCACCGCGCAGATCACCGAGGCGCTCATGGCCGAGCGCCACAGCGTCGGCGGCGGCGCCATGAGCATGGTGCTCACCCTGGTCATCGTCACCGACGAGGCCGACCACTACGACGCCGTGCGGGCCGCCACCGAGGCCGGTCGCGAGCACCCCTCGCGGGTCATCGCCCTGATCCGGCGCGAGCCCGAGGCGGAACCCGCCATCGACGCCGAGATCCGCCGCCCGGGCACCTCCGGGCCGGGGGAGGCCGTGCTCCTGCGGCTGTACGGTCCGCTGGGGGAGCACGTCACCTCGGTGGTCACCCCGCTGCTGGTCCCGGACGCACCCGTGGTGGCGTGGTGGCCGGGCGCCGGACCCACCGATCCGGCCTCCGACCCGGTGGGCCGGCTCGCCCAGCGGCGCATCACCGACGCCCTGCGCGCCGCCGACCCGCTGAACGACCTGGTGGAACGGGTCGCCCACTACACGCCGGGCGACACCGACCTGACCTGGACCCGGCTGACACCGTGGCGCTCGCTGCTGGCCAGCGCCATGGACCAGCCGTCCGGATGGGTGACCTCGGCCCGGGTGACGGCCGAGCCGCACTACCCGAGCGCGGAGCTGCTGGCGGCGTGGCTGTCCGACCGGCTGGAGGTGCCGGTGGAGCGCGACACCTCGCACGGCCCCGGCCTGACCGAGGCGCGGCTGGTCACCACCGAGGGGGAGATCGCGATCTCCCGGGCCGACGGCCGCACGGCCACGCTGTCGCGGTTCGGACAGCCCGACCAGACGGTGGCGCTGGCGCGGCGCACCGCGTCCCAGGCCCTGGCCGAGGAACTGCGCCGACTGGACCCCGACGAGACCTACGAGAGCGCGGCCCGCCTGCTGGGGCCGCTGTCTGCCGGAAGCGGAGCACAGGGATGAGTGAGCCCCAGGTCGTCCGACACGCGGACGCCGAGGAACTGGCCGGGAGCGTGGCTCTGCGGCTGGTGAACATGATCGTCCAGGCCGAGGCCGAGAAGCGGCCCTTCCACCTGGTACTCACCGGAGGCGGGATCGGCATCGCGACACTGGCCGCGCTGCGCGACCGCGCCGCCGAGTCGAACGTGAACTGGTCGCACGTGCACCTGTGGTGGGGCGACGAGCGGTTCCTGCCCGACAAGGACCCCGAGCGCAACGAGACGCAGGCGTGCGAGGCGCTGATCGACGCGATCGACGTGCCCCCGCACCAGGTGCACCCGATGCCGGCCTCCGACGGGATGGACGGCGACCAGGTCGAGCACGCGGCCACGAGGTACGCGCGGGAGCTGACCACGGCGGCGCGCGGGCAGGGCCCGGTTCCGCAGTTCGACGTCTGCCTGCTGGGGGTGGGGCCGGACGCGCACGTGGCGTCGCTGTTCCCGGGCCTGTCCCACGTACGGGAGGACGGGGCCTCGGTCACGGCGGTGCACGACTCGCCCAAGCCGCCGCCGCAGCGGGTCACGCTGACCTTCCCGTCGATCCGCTCGGCGCGCGAGGTGTGGCTGCTGGCCTCGGGTGAGAGCAAGGCCGAGGCCGTCCGCCTGGGCCTCGCCGGCACGGACGTGGACCGGGCCCCGGTGTCCGGCGCACGCGGTGCGGAGAAGACGGTGTTCTGGGTGGACGAGGCGGCGGCGTCCCTGATCTGACGCCGGTGCCGGGAGCCCCGGTCCCCTCGGCGGGGGCCGGGGCTCCGCCGTGTCAGGACAGGGTCGACGGGCAGGTGGTCCCCGGTTCGGGGGGCTCGCCGGTGAGCAGGTAGTCGTCGACGGGTTCGTCCACGCACACGGAGCGGCCGTAGCCGTAGACGGTGTGCCCGCCGCCCTCGTAGGTGACCAGGACCGAGGTCGTCAGCCGCCGGTGCATCCGTTCGGCCCAGATGTAGGGGGTGGCGGGGTCCTGCCGGGCCCCGATGAGCACGATCGGCGGGGCCGCGGCGGCGCTGTAGCCCTGCGGCGCCGTCTCGGTCCGCGGCCAGGAGACGCAGGCGGCTCCGCTCCACACCCGGGCGGTGCCGAAGAGCGGTGCGTCCCGCGCCGCGTCGGCGGCGGCGCGCCGCAGGTCCTCCATCCGGAGCGGCCCGGGCTCGTCGGCGCAGGTGACCGCGTGGAAGGCGGCGCCGTGACCGGGGGTGTCGAGGGGTTCGGGATCGGCGGCGAGGTACTCCAGGTAGGTGCGGAAGACCTCGTCGGTGCCGCCCTGGGCGATCCCGGTGAAGAAGGCCGCCAGCTGGGGCCAGGACTGCTCCAGGGCCAGATGCGCCGCGACGAGCTCCATCAGCCTGTCGCCGGTGATCTCCCGGCCGTCGACCGTGTGCCCCTGCTCCTCGAAGAGGTCCAGGAGTTCGCGTGTCTCCTCCTCGGCGGCGCCGGTGGAGGTGAAGGGGCAGTCGGGGAGGGTGTCGACGCAGTGGCCGACCACTCCCCGCCACGCGCGCGCGACCCCCTCCACCTGCTGTTCGGCCAGGCTCCGGCCGAGGCCCGGGCCGGGGTCCACCACCCCGTCCAGGACCACGGCGCGGGTGTTCTCGGGGTACATGGAGGCGTACAGGGAGCCGATGTGGGTGCCGTAGGAGTAGCCGAGGTAGGTGAGGCGGGGATCGCCCAGGGCGTCGCGGACGATGTCGAGGTCGCGCACGGTGTTGACGGTGCCCACAGCGGTGAGCCGGTCCCTGCCGGTCCTGCTCAGGCAGCCGGCGAGGTGGTCCCGGGAGGCGTCGCCGAGGGCCCGCAGGACCCCGGCGGGGACCTGCTCCGGGTCGTGACGCGCCGCGTCGGCCACCGCCTCCCGGAGGGCCTCCTCCCCCGTGCACGCGACGGCCCCGCTGCGGCCGACGCCGCGCGGGTCGACGAGGACGAGGTCGAAGGCCTCGCGGACCTGCCTGCTCAGGAAGGGGTGCGCGGCGGCGTCGATCGCGGAGAGGCCCGGGCCGCCGAAGTTGACCACCAGGGAGCCCTGGGCGTCACCGTCCTCCGCGGGGCGGCGCGCCACGGCGAGGGTGAACGTGTCACCGCCGGGGTCGGCGTAGTCGAGGGGGACGGTGACCTCGCCGCACTCGAACGGCGCCAGCCACAGGGGGTTGCCCCCTCCCGCGTCGGGGTCGAGGGCGTCGAGCTCCTGCTGCGTGCGGCAGGGCTCCCAGGCGATGCTCTGGCCGTAGAACGGGGCGGTTCCGCCGTGGTCGGCGGGCAGGGGCGCGGCCCCTGTCGGCCCTGTGGCCAGCACCGCCGCCAGTGCCCCGGTTCCCAGGGCACGCACACCCGTGTACCGCACGTCGGGGCTCCGTTCCTGTCGGCCCCGGACCGGGGCTCCGTACACCTCGTTCCCCATACCAGCGGAGCGCCGGTCAACGGCGGAGAGGGACACCTCTACCAGGGGGTAAACAGTCCGTCTTGTCCGCGCCGCGGACCGGGCTCAGAGCTCGCCGACGTCGGTGTCCAGCGCCCCGGCCACGTCCCGGGGCTCGGCGACCACCACGAGGGGGCGCAGCGGTTCGCCGAACTCCAGGCGGGGCGCCTGCCGTTCCTCCGGCTCGGAGTGGGTGATCCAGTCGACCAGCTCGACGGCTCGGCTGACGTCCCCTCCCGGCCGGGAGAGGGCCACCACCTTGCCCGCGACGTCGCAGCGGAGGCTGAGGTGCGTCGTGGCGGCGTGGACGCTCTGGGCCCACGTACCGCGCCGCACCTGCCGTACCCGGTCGCCGCGGACGCGGCGGTGCCAGGCCGGGGCGGACAGACCGACCGCCCGGTCACCGAAGGTGAGCACCAGGCTGGGCCGCTCCTGCGCGGTCAGGCAGGCCTCCGGATCGGACAGGGTCTCGTCGGCCCACACCTGTACCGGGCCGCGGGCCGCGCGGATCAGAGCCCGGGCCGCGGCGGCCAGGAGCTCGGTGTCGACGGCGGCGTGCGGGTGCACCGCCTCCTCGGGCGGCGCCTCCAGGGGCGTGTATCCCGGCAGGGCCAGCTGCCAGTCCACGGAGGCGCGTCCACGCAGGGGGATCCTGCCGTGGGGCAGGCAGACCACGGAGCGCTCGTGGATCAGTTGGTAGGCGATGCAGGCGCCCGAACGGCGGGCGGCCATGGCCAGGCCCAGGCTCATCGCCTTGGTGCCGGTGGTGATGTCGGCGACCACCGGCGGCGGGTTCCCGGCCGAGCATTCCTCCTCGATCCAGGCCTGCGCGGCGGCGGCAACGCCCTCGGCGTCGAATCCGTCCACGGGGTCGGCGGTGAAGCGGACCCGGTCGCGATACCCCGCCTCCCTCAGGAGGGCGGCGTCGGCAGGCGGGGATCCGGGG
Source organism: Nocardiopsis algeriensis (assembly GCF_014203695.1). Taxonomy (GTDB): domain Bacteria; phylum Actinomycetota; class Actinomycetes; order Streptosporangiales; family Streptosporangiaceae; genus Nocardiopsis; species Nocardiopsis algeriensis. The sequence goes on from NZ_JACHJO010000004.1 coordinate 418,873, forward strand.
TTCTCCGCCGCGTGGAGGGTGCGCGCGGCCGCGTCGCGCACACCCGAGCGCAGTCCCTGGCGCGAGGAGAGCACCAGGGTCCGCGCGGGCCTGTGCGCGTGGACGGCGGTGAGGGTGCCCAGCCTGCTGCTTCCCAGCGAGGTGACCAGCACGGGGCCGTCCCCGGGGCCGGGGTGGTGGCGCGGAGGAGCCGCGGGGCCGGGGGCGGGGGGAACACCGCCGGAGCGGGGGCCCGAGGGGAGTCTCCCCGTGCCGGGGAAGAAGGCCTCGCGGAACCTGTCGATGTCGCCGAGACGTTCGCGCAGGTCGGACATGTTCCAGACCTGTACGTTCGGTGAGCTCAGGGCGGGGGTGTAGGCGCCGATCCGGCGGCGCAGGTCGGAAACGGCCGGGCCGGCGTGGACGAACAGGACCTTGGCGACGTTGCCGAACACCCGTCTGGCCTTGGCCACCGTCCACCCGGCGCGGGCGACCACCTCCTCGGGGCTGCTCTTGACCTCCACGCACAGGACGCGGTGCCCGATCCGCACGAGGGCGTCGAAGTCGGCGGTGGAGGAGTCGGGTCGGCGCGGATCGGCGACCCGGCGCGGGCCGAGCACCTCGACCCCGGGCCGTCCGCGGGCGATCCGCCGCAGGTGGCGCAGCAGCTCGGCCTCGTTGAGCACGCCGCGCACCTCCGGGGGCGGCAGGTCGGGAAAGGCGGCGCGCAGGGCGCGCACACCGCCGCCGACAGCGATGCGGACGGTCCGGGGATCGCGGTCGGAGAGCCACCGGGCGCCGTGGATGCCGGCGAGGATCCCGAGGTCGACACCGTCGCTGTCCACCGGCAGGCCGGAACCGTCGGGGGCCCGCAGGAGGTCGGCGACGGGGTCGAGGTAGTAGCGGTGGCGGGCGGGATCGCCCGTCCCGGTCAGAGCCTGCTCGTGGTGGAGGGCGGCGGCCACGCTCATCACCTTCGTGCCGCCGGTGTAGTCCAGGGACCAGGGCCGCCCGCCGCGGTCGCGATGGAGGGCGTCGAGCGTACGGGCCGTTGCCCCGAAGTCGTGCGGGTCGGGACCGACGCTCTCCACCGAGACCCGGGCCCGGGGCCGCAGGCGCGCCAGTGCGTCGGCGACCCGGGCGGCGTGGACCCGGGTTCCGTCGCTGCCGACCAGTGCGAGGTCGTCGGCGGGAAGGGTGAGGGAGGACAGCAGCGCGGGTGTGGGGTTCTGCCCGACGAGCACGACTGCGGTTCGGGGGTCGGCCACGGCGTCCTTCAGGCTGGGGTTCTGTCGGCGACGGCAACGCTACCGGCCGCATCCTCCTCCCGGGCACTCCCCTGGTGGGGCAGGCCTCCCCGCGGCGGGGCTCCGCTGACGGCGAACGAACGACAGCCGGTGACCACGCCCCGGCAGTCCCGGACGAGGTCGGTGGGGACGAGCAGGTCGCTGCGCTCGGGGTGCGCCGACCCCACCACGGAGGAGACGATGAGCCACACCCCCTCCTGGGGTTCGGGCAGGTTGGCCCTGGTGCGCCGCTCCGCCACCAGGGGGACCCGCCCCGCACACGTGGCGTCGTCCAGATGTCCCACGGGTATCCTCACGGCCTCGACCCTGGCGGGTTCCGCCGCGCTCGGCCAGCTGCGGATGACCCTCGCGTCCTCGTCCACGACTGTCACCACATGCGGCGTCAGGTTGCGCACCGGCATCCGGCGACCTCCGTTCCTCTCACTCCGCGGCGACCGGCCCGCGAACCGGCCGGAAGACCCCGTCGGGGGTGCTCACCGCCGTCTCTCGGACACAGGAGCGGACAGGTTTTCGGAGCTGTTTCGGCAGGAAAATTTTGATGCTGCTGTTATTGGTGACCGATATAAGGCCTCTCTGATACTTTCCACGCTTTCAGGACTGAAGACGGTAATTGACACTTCCCCGGCAAGGCGCCTATTTTGTTGGTCGGTCTCCCGTTGGCGCGGGAGTGCCACAGAGGGACTCACGACTCGCGAAAACGCTTCTCCGGAGGGCTGGGGAAGCGTCCCGGCCCCGGACTCCGGGGAGAAGAGTTCGTGAGCACGCACCACTGCTCCGCCTGGGAGCTTTTCGGATCCGCAGCCTTTCTGCGTGTCTTCACACGCGTCCTGGGATGCGGCCCCTGCTCCGCGGACGGAACGGCGCAGGGTTGTTCGGGGCACTCCGAACAGTTCTGCGACTACGTCGACCTGTGCGCCGAGCACTGCCCGTGCCCGGTCCACGGCGGTGACGCCGACAGCGTCGTCGCCGTACGGATGAGACGCGCCGAACCCGGCGAGAAGGGAGTGGACCGCACCGCCGCGCACCGGCTGCGCGACGCCCTGGACGACGTGCGCCGGGACCGCTCGTACAAGAACCTGCGCCACGTGTACCCGCTTCCCGTCGGCGGCGGGCGGGTCCGCTGTGCCTTCTCCGAGCGGCCGCGGCGCTGGGTCCAGCGCCGCGACGTGGCCCGCGTGGCCACCGACGTCGTCGAGCAGGAGGCGCTGGCCATGCTCGTGCTCACGGCCGGCTGGGGCAACCCTGCCGCGGACCTTCCCGAGGACGTCCACCCGGGTGAGAGCGTGTCCTTCACCGAGGACGGCAGCGCCGTACCTGTCGCCGACCTGCACGGACGCTCCCTCACCGCTGCCAAGGAACCGCCGATGGTCTCCACCGCCACCGGCGACTACCTGCTGCGCAAGCTTGCCGAGCTCGCCTCCGGTCGCGACGCCGACGCCGGCCGCACCCCCGACCAGCAGCGCCGGCTGCTGCTGCGCCGCCTCCTGCCGACGTTGAGCGGTGAGGACGTCGCCCGGCGCCTCACCGGCGTCCTGGGCAGGATGGCGGTGGACATGCCCGTCCACTTCGGCCTGGTGCAGCAGGCCCGCGGCCGGGCCCGCAGCGCGCCCTACGCACCCGTGGCTCCCCCCGCCCCGGGCCCCGACGCGGCGGGGTGCCGCGAGGTGATCGGCGAGGAGGACCGGATGTGGCTGGAGCGGATCGCCCTGGAGCTGTCCGCCCGCGCCCAGGAGGAGCGCGACGCCTTCGAGGCCGATCCCCAGGGCGCGCTGGACACGCTGCTGTGCTCGATCCTGGAACAGGGACGCGGCATCCCCGTGCTGTGGGCCGGCGCCCAGGACGACCCCGACACGCGCGCCGACCTGCTCGACGCCCTCGCCGACGTCATCACCGACTCGTGAGGGCGCCGGCGGGGTTCTGCAGGAGCGGAGCGAACACCCGAGGCACGAGGATGTGAGCGCAGCGACGAAGAACCGCACCTTGAGGGGCGTCCGAATCGGGGGGCTGCGGCCGAAGGCCGTCCGTTGAGGGTGGTGGCGGGCGACGGGTGGACCGAAGCGCCGGTCACCTGCAAGCCCACCCGCGCCCCAGGGGGTGTGCCGTGAGGGCGCCGGCGGGGTTCTGCAGGAGTGGAGCGAACATCCGAGGAACGAGGATGTGAGCGCAGCGACGAAGAACCGCGCCCGAAAGGCGCCCGAGCAGGGGCCAAAGCGAAGCGGAGGCCCCAAAGCAAACACAGTGAGGGCGCCGGCGGGGTTCTGCAGGAGCGGAGCGAACGCCCGAGGAACGAGGGCGTGAGCGAGCGACGAAGAACCGCGCCCGAAAGGCGCCCGAGCAGGGGCCAAAGCGAAGCGGAGGCCCCGAAGGGGCAGGGGAGGACACCGCTCAGAGAAGGCCCGCCTCCCGGTAGCGTTCGGTCAGCGGGAGCAGGACGGGATACTCGGCGAACTCGCGCAGCGACATCACAGCCGTCGCCCGCCAGGGCAGCCGGCGGCGCCAGCGGGTGGCCAGGCACACGTCGACGGCCTGGTCCACCTCCCTCCAGTGCTCCGGCCCGGCCCGCAGGCGGCGGGCCGCGAGGGCGGCGTCGAAGGCCTCCAGGAGGGCGGCGATCCGCTCCCTTCCGGCGCGGACCACCCCGGCGCCGGGGTCCAGGGACAGGGTCCGGGCCCGGCGGTCCACCAGGTGGAGTTCGGGGCGCAGGTGGACACTGCCCATCCCCAGGGCCTTGCCCATGCCGATCTTGTGGGCGTGCTCGGGGTTGCGGGGGTCTCCGCCGTCGGGCGGGTTGTCCAGGAGCAGGGCCCGCAGCAGCGCGCCGAGCTCTCCGTCGGTGAGGTTGGTGAAGGTGATCCGCGAGCGGAAGGTGAGGCCGTCGCGCAGGGGGACGATGTCGCGCTGGGTGCCCCTGGGCGGGGCCACCGAGCGGCCGGGGGCCAGCACGCTCAGCCCCAGGTCCTTCTGGGCGCGGGCGTCGTAGCGGACGGGGCTGCCCAGGTCGTCCCGGTGCCGGTGCAGGTAGGCCTTGTACCCGCCGAGCCGTACCTGTCCCTCGTGCGACCAGGTGATGACGTCCGGCCGGTCCCCCGAGGCTGCGTCCGGCCCTTGGACGAGGTAGTTGGCGAAGCAGCCGCGCTGGGGCGACAGCAGTCGGACGCGCAGGGCGGCACCGTCGGGGTAGTCGGGGTCGGGGTCGGTGCACAGCGCACCGCCGAAGGACACCCGTCCCTTGGAGGCCCTCGGCTCGTCGGCGAAGGTGTCGGTGTCCCCGAACAGCGCCCGGCACACGTCCACCGTGCGGCCCGCCCGGCCGCCCCGGTCCGCGTCCCCCGGCTGGGGTCCGAGGACCGCCGGGGGAACCGCCCGGCGGACGGGGTTGTCGTCGCTGACGGCGATCCGGTAACCGCCGGAGCGGCCGAAGGAGACCACCTCCCCGAAGGGGTCGACGTCGAACCACACCGGTTCCAACCCCCGGCGCGGCAGGCCGCCGCCTCCCGTCCCCGCGACGGGCTCGCGCCCGGGTGCGCGGCCGCCCGGGCCGAGGCCGTCGGGGAAGGCGGCACGCTGGTACCCGGTGACCTGGTCGGCGGACTCGAACAGCTCCACCAGGGCGTCGGGAACACTCCTCCGCCCGTTCCTGAGGTCGCGCGGCCGCGGGAAGAGGTAGGCGTTGCGGCGCTCGCCCGCGGCGACCCCGGTCAGGACGAGCAGCGCCTCCGCCGAAGCTCCGCGGGCCCCGCCGGGTGCCGTACGGGCGCGCAGGTACTCGGCGGCCGACTCCGCGGTAGGGGCCACGGCCGCGATCCGCCGCTCCCCCGGCAGTTGGACGGCGTGCACCCAGCGGTACTGGAGCCGTCCGTGCTGCTCGTGGGTGGTGGGAACGTAGGCGCTTCCCTGGGGCGGGTCGGGAAAGCCTTCGACGCCGAGGTCCCAGGTCTCCAGGCTCTCGCGCAGGACGGCGAACGACACCTTGAGCGCCTGGCCGGCCGCGCTCCCCAGGGAGGTGGCGGGAACGTCCACGATGTACCAGCCCTCCTCGGACCGGTAGAGGAATCCCTGCCGCGTACGCAGGCCCCTGCGCCTCCTGCGGTAGTGCTCGTGCTGGCGGGCCATGACCCGGCGCGCCCGGGCGGACGGTCCGCCGTCCGCGCCTGCGGGATCGACGCGCACGGGGGCCCGGAAGAACAGCATGGGGGTGTTGACCTCCCCGGTCTCACCGCTGGTGAGCATGCGCACGGTGTTGCGCACCAGGCCCCGCAGGGTCGTCCCGGGGACGGCGGGCAGGAGGTGCCCGCCGTGCGGAAGGCGCAGGGAGCGGGCCACCCCCTCCCCATCCCCGGCCTGTCCGACGAAGAGGGGGGTAAGCGTCGTCAGGGTCAGGTCGATCCAGCCCGAGTGCGTGCCCGGCACGGTGCGGTCGTGGCTGCGCAGCAGCTCCGCGGTGCCGTGGCCGGTGTGCAGGTCGGCCGCGGGCATCGGCGTCTCGGCGATCCGGACCAGGCCGTAGGGCGCGGTCGCGTGGAAACGCGGTGCCGATCCGGCTCTGGCGGCGACGTCCCGTGGGTTCACCGCGGCCCTCTCCCGTGAGGAAGCTCGTCGCCGGTGGCGGGGTCCAGGAGCGGTCCGGTGGGTTTGGGTCCGGTGCGCACACCGGTGAGCCGGTGGAAGGCAACGCCCACAGCACCGGTCGCGGGATCCTCGGCCCAGTACTCGCGGACCGTCAGCCAAGTTCCCTCGGAGGTCGCCCGGCGGCGGGAGCGCACGGTGAAGTCGGCCCAGGCGGCGGGGAGCACGGCCGTGTTCCCGGAGGGCTCGCCGGTGACGGCCAGCGGCACCTCCCCCTCCAGGGTGCGGCTGTGGTCGGGGCCGTTCCATCCCTGCAGGAGGAAGGAGCGGTCGCGCGGCCGCAGCCACGGAGGCACCTCGACGGGGGCGTCGGCGCTGATCCACCCCGACCTGGCCCCCTCTCCCAACCGGATCTGGGTGTGCGGTCCGAACACGAGGACCTCCAGGATCCGCCAGCGGTCGGTGCCGGGGTCCAGGGACGGCGCCGACAGGTCGGCGGTGGGCGGTGTGTCGGAGCGCCGCCACGTGCCACCGGGGCAGGAACCGGTGATGCGGCCGTCACCGAGTTCGGCGAGCAGCCACTGGGGGTGGCCCGGGAAAGCGGGGACCCCGCCGGTGCCGGTGTCGAGCAGGCCGCAGCGGACACCGCGGACGAAGACCTCGGCCAGGACGGCGTCGATCTGGTCGCCGCCGAGTTCGGCCCAGGCCAGTCCGGCCGGGACAGGTGGCTGTGGAATCACCCGTGCTCCTCCCCTTCCGCCCCGCCGGGGGCGAGGCGGGCGTGCAGGCACGCCAGCCAGCCGTGTGCGGCGGCCGCCTCCGGCCCGTGCGGATCGAACAGTGCCGCGAGCAGGTCCACGGTGCGCGGCGGCCCGTCGGCCCCGGAATACACGGCCAGCACCGCCCGGACGGCCGTGAGGCGGCCGTTGCCGCTGCCCGTCGCGGCGCCCAGGGCGTCGAGGGGCACCGTGGCCAGTTCCCGCACCAGCAGCGCGAGCAGGCCGTACACCGCTTCCTCCGGCCCGTCGACGTCGAGGACGGCCTCGGCGCCGCCTCCGCAGAGCAGGTCACCGGTGAACACCCGGCCCTCCACGGCGTCGCCGAACAGCGGGTCCACGGTCAGCCGGGTGGCGGTCAGGCGTGTGCCGCCGGTGAGAACGGGGGCTGCCCTGAGCCGGATCCTCGAAGGCCGCGGCCGAGCGGTGCGGGGGTCGGTGTCGGCACCCCACCAGCGGTCGTGCCAGTCCCGCCACGAAGCGGGTTCCCCGCCCTCGGCGAGCTGCTCGGCGGTGTCGCGGGCCAGACGGGCGCCGATGCGTTTGAACAGGGAGAACAGCGCGGTGCCGCCGAGCCGTTCCCCCGAGAGGGCTCCACCGGCCAGAAGCCCGGGCCGGGTACCGCCCGGAGGCGGGGACAGGGGGTCGGTGCGCTCGGCCGCCTCGAGGGTCAGGTGCAGCTCGGCGCGGTGGCGGCGGTCGGGCTGCCGGGAGCGGGCCAGGACATGGGCGGCAATGGCGGTGCGGCCGTGCCCGCGCAACTGCCGGACCAGTGCGTCGGCCAGGTCCGCGGGCGCGTCGGCGAGTTCCTCGCTGCCCTCCCGCCAGCGCTCCTCCCAGGTGCGCGCGTGGTAGGCGAACCAGTCGTGCTCGTCGGCGAGGTCGTGGCGGCGCACCCGCCACCGGGTGGCGCGCACCGTGCCGTGGCCGCGCCCGGTGCGGGCGCCGACGCGGATGCCGGGTCCCGCCCCGGTGAGGCCGCCGGCGGCCAGCAGCAGGAGGGTGAGCAGGCGGGCCTCGTCCGCGGGGGCAGGCACGTGCAGGCGCAGGTGGACGTCGAACTCGGTGCCCGCGGGCAGGATCTCCTCCCGCCACGTACGGCCGGGGCGGACGGTGGCGGAAGCGGGATCGACGCGGGTGGCGGTGCGGACCTCCGCGGGGGCCTCACCCGGGATCCGGGCCAGGGCGTCGTCGAGGTGCAGGGCGCTGGCGGGACGTGCGCCGGTGTCGGACGCGGCCGCGCCGAAGAGCTCGCGGGCGCGGTCGGGGTCGGCGGTGCGGGCGGCCAGTTCGTGGCGCAGCAGACCGGCGAGGGTGCCGGCCCTCAGCCGCGGCAGCCCGCTGCCGGGGTCGCGGTCCAGCTGCAGGTCGGCGTCGCCGCCGGCGGTGTGGCGGGGGGCGGACCGGGCGGCACCGACGTGGGCGTCGGAGAGCAGGAGCAGCCGTCCGGTGATCTCCCAGAGCAGTCGCACGGTGTTCAGCGCCGTCCCCTTTCGCCCCCGGCGCGGTCGCGCAGCGCCTCGGCGGCCTCCGCCAGCCAGGAGGAGACCAGGAGCAGGCACAGGCGCGGAGCGGTACGCCGCTCCCAGTCGCGGGCCGGGTCCGAGAGCCCGCCGGGCAGAGCGCGCGGCGCCCGGCCGTCGGGCAGGGACAGGTCGACGGCGGCAACGGCGTCGCGGTAGTCGGGGCTGCGGACGGGGTCGGGGCGGTTGGCCTCCCACCAGGCCGCGGCGCCCTCCTCGGAGAGCCCCTCCAGCCACGTGCGCACGGACACGGGCGCCCGGCCGGGACGGACCAGGCGGGCCCGGGCGAGGGCGCGCACCGTGCGGGTTTCCGGGCCGCTCCGGTCTTCGGCCCCCTGATCGGAGCACAACAGCCCTGCCAGGGCGTCCAGGGCCTCGCCCGGGGTGTGGCGGGGGTCGGAGACGGCCTCGCGGAGGCGGCCCAGGAGGCCGGGGCCGAGCGGTGCGAGGCGGCGGGCCGAGCTCCGGGCCAGGGTCCGGGCGTGGTCGCGCACGGGTGGCGCGGCGGCGTTCCACAGCAGGGTGTCCCGGAGGTCGGCGAGCTGGGGGTCGGTGCCGGGGTCCGCGGGCGCCCCGGCGGCAGGGGTGCGCACTGCCAGGGGGGCTGCCAGAGGCGGCAGGGGGGCCGGTCCGGGCGGGGGCGGGTCCAGGAGGGTGAACTGGCCGTACCCGTCGACGGCCCGTTCCCCGAGAGGGTGGGCCTCCAGGTCGCGTACCTGTTCGGTGGTCAGCTCGCGGTCCAGGCGCAGGCGTACGACGGCGCCCGGCAGCGCGGTCCAGCGCTGGGCCATGGGCCCCCGGTAACCGCGGTGGTAGGCGCCCACCAGACCGGCCTCGACATGGGCGGCCCCCACCTCGGCGCGGACGCCGGGCAGGCGGCGGGACAGCAGGTCCAGGACCGCGGGGACGAGGTCTCCCGGGGCGGCCTGCCCGGCCCGGCCCACCAGCAGGGCCGGGGAGAGCAGGAGGAGGTCCACGGGCTCTCCCGCCCGCCAGCGGCGGCGGCCCGCGGGGGCGGCGCGGTCGGGTGAGAGCAGGGCCCCGGGGTCGGCGGGTCCGACGCGCACACCTCCGTGGGCGCGTGTGCCGCCCGAGCCCAGGGTGAGGGTGCCGTCGGCGTCGGCGAGCACCCCGGTGACCCGTTCCGCGAGGCGGTGCAGGGAGTCGGGGGCGGGGGCGCGCAGCTGCCAGCGCGCCTCGAAGACCTGTCCGGGGTCGAGGGTGGTGGTGAGGAACGGCAGCCCTCGGGGGTCCTCCTCCGAGCGGGAGCGGCCGAGGTACTGCTCAGCGGTGGTGCGCACGTCGGCACGCAGGGAGCGGTCCAGGGTGACCGGCTCGCGGACCGCACGGTAGGGCGCGGCGGGGTCGGCGGGGCCGAACACGTCGACGGCCTCGTCGGCATCCTTGCCCGGCGTGTACAGGTAGGCGGGCGGGGGATAGGCGGTCAGCGGGCGCGGGCCGTGCTCCAGGCGCGGGTAGGCGGGTGCGAAGCGGATCCGCTCGCCGCGCGCCACCCACTCCTGGAGCTCGTGCAGCAGTCCGGCGCGCCGGAGCGCGGCGGCGAGCATCCCGCGCTGGGCGCGACCGCTGATGCTGTGCTCGGTCTCGGTCCGCAGCGGGTCGAAGGAGGTGCGCACGGCCAGCGTGTCGGTGAGGACGTAGCGCAGCGGCAGATAGCCGCTCACCTGTGCGGTGGCCACGGGTGCACCCCCCTCCGGCAGCGGGGCGGGGCGGCCAGGCGCAGCGTGGTGGCGTGCGGGTCGTCGCCGGGGACGGCGAGGCGGACGTCGACGCGGCCGCGGCCCCGGCTCGCCCTGAGGCCGATCTGGGTGGTGGCCAGACAGGCACGGGCCAGGATCCTCCAGTGCTCCCCGCCCGGCGGAACGGCCCATGTGAGCAGGGAGGTGAGGGTCAGGCCCGGCAGCAGGACACGGTTGGTGCGCAGTCGCCCCGGTTCGGGGGCGCCGCTCCGGCCCACCTCGGTTCCCGACTCCAGAGAGGTGTAGGCGTCGGTGACCGCGCGGCGCAGGATGATGCGCAGCGGCTCGGGCCTCCCCTCCAGAGCGCGGGCGACCGCCGTGCGCACGGGGTCGCCCAGAACGGCGTGGCCCAGGCGCAGCATCCGGTCGCGTCCGTGCGACCGCCTGCGTCCGAACACCTCGTCGGCCGCCGCCGTGAGGTCCGGGGCGACGGCCGCCGAGCGGCGGGCGCCCGCCCGCAGGCGGGCCGCGATGCGGTGGCGGGGCAGATAGGGGAGGCCGTACTCGTCGGTGGCCACGTCCGTGTCGGCTCCCGTGCCGTCGGCACTGGCCCCGACGAACAGCGCGGGCGAGGCCAGCCGAACGACGATGCGGTCGGGGGCACTCACACGCGCGCACCCCCTGCCGGAGGGGCGCCGGCCCGGGTGTCCCCCTGCGGTTGGGGCAGGCGCGGGTCGAGCGCCGACGCCAGCCCGGGATCCAGGTACAGGTCCATCACCCCGACGGCGTCGAGCAGGCCGCCGGGGGTCCAGCCGCGCGGCAGGTCGACGGGGGCACCGGTCACCCGGGCGCGGCGGGCCAGCTCGGGCTCGGGGTCCGCCCCCGCCTCCAGGAGGGGGGCCAGGGTGGAGACCAACCAGGCGCGGTTGCGGGTCGCGCCGCCCGCGAGGAGGCTGCCCGGGGCGGTCGCCGACAGGTAGCGGCCGAGGAAGTCGGTGAGGCCGGCACCGGTCAGCGGCAGGCAGGTCCGGGGCGGGTCCCCGCCGCGGGCCGCCTCCAGGCGCCGCCGCACCCGTTCCACACCGTCGAAGCGGGTCGTCCAGGCCACGACGTGGTCGTCCGCCGCACCGGCCTCGAGAAGGCCGGTGCGGTGCTGCTTGGCGATCCGGCACATCGCCTCGCACAGGTCGTGGCCCAGGGACAGCGGGGAGCCCACCGGCTGGACGGCGACGCCCACCCCGACCGTGGGCACGGATGTGGTGCGGCCGACCGCGCTCCGCCCGCCGCCGTGGACGGCGGCCAGGGCCCTGTGCAGGGCGACACGGGGGTCGCGGGGGTCACCGATGTCCTCGGGGTCGGCGTCCAGCCAGTCGAGGGCGTGGCGGACCAGGCTGAGGGCCAGGCGGGCGTCGCACAGGACGGTGAGGTCGTCCCCGGCCACGACGACGGGCCGCAGGGGCAGCTGCACCGGCCCGGGGGGATCGTGGTACAGGCTGACCGGGGCGGCCGCCCCCGTGCCCGGGATGACGGGCCGCCCCTCGGGCCCGACGTGCACCGCGGCGGCCACCGCGCGTACCAGCACGCGGGCCAGCCCTTCGGTGAGTCCTGCGATGCGGGTGGAGAGCCGGCGCTGGGCGAGAGCCCCCGAACCCGGGACCGCGGGGTCGCCCGCTCGTTCCCGGTAGTCGCCCAGGATCGCGCCCAGGCCGTTGACGTCCATGTGCACGACGGCGATACGGCTGAGGTCCCCGTGGTCGCGGCCGAGCCGGTCCAGTTCCATCGGCAGTTCCAGCGGGAGCGGGCCTGAGGCGGTGGCGGCCCCGGCCAGCCAGGTGGCGCTGTGGGCCCGGTGCCAGCGGCGCCCGATCCCGCGCGCCCTGGCCACGTCGGCGGACACGCGCTCGTGCACCCCTGCCCGGCCGTCCTGGACGCGGCTGGGGTCGACCACCTCGGCGGGGCCGCCGCCGACCGAGCACACGGCGGTGATCCCGTACCCGTGCGCCGGCGTGTGGAGCACCGACATTCCCCTGCGTGCCTCGCGCAGGCGCGCGGGCAGCTCCGCGAGCGCCTCGTCCACCCCGGCGGGCCCGTCGCCGCCGGGACCGTAGGGGACGTGGGCCACGACGGGGGTGAGGTCGCCCGCGCGCTCGCGCAGGCGGCGGGTGCAGCGGGCGGTGAACTCCACGGCCGCGTCGCGGTCGGGCAGGACCGCCGTGAGTGCCCCGCCCGCGTCGCGCAGCACGACGCAGCCGGTCGGCACCAGGTCGGCGATGCCGTGCTCGGTGTCGGAGGTGTCGGTCAGCTCGGCCACCAGGGCGGCCCTGCCGACCGCGTCCAGGATGCGGCGGCCGCTGAAGACATAGGCCTGGATCCCACGGAGGTCGACACCGACCACCACACCGCCGGACGGGAGTCCTCCGGCGGCGGCGCCTCCGGAGGACCGTTGCTGCTCGGGGACAGAAGTCACCGTGTCGAGCTCCTCGTCGCGGGTCTGCGGGGTCATGGCATGTGCCCGTGCGGGCCTCCGGTGGTCTCTCTCGGACGGGCACCGGCCCCAGAACACCCTTACCAGTCGGACGCCCGCGGGTCACGCCCGCCCGGCCTCGGACGGGTGCTCCGGGAGGGCGCGGGGCTGTCCGAGAGAGCACAGTGCACGGACCGCCCAAGGTACGGAGGTTCCCATGGTGTCCCCGCTCACGGAAGACAAGACCGGGCCCGGCGAGGCGGACCGCTCCGGCGCGACCGCGCCGGAGCTGCCGCAGCCGACCGCCCAGGATCTCGTCCCGCACCTGCGCGGCCTGGCCCGTTCCCTGCGCGAACGGGGCGGCCGCCGCACCTGAGTCCCGTCCCGCGGCCCCGCGTCGGCCGGCTCCCGCCCCGTGGACGGGGGCGGGAGCCGGCCGACGCGGTCCTCAGTCGAAGAGCAGCCCGCCGCATTCCTCCTCGGTCACGGTGTGGGGCCGCGGCCGGACGGGGCGCGCCCGGTGCGCGGCTTTCCGGCGGCCGGGCTCTTCCGGGGTGACCGTGTCCACCCGCACCGCCCCGAAACCCTGCGCGGTGTACCTGCCGATCCCGGTCAGCTCCACCAGTTCCAGCAGCGCGGCGAAGGCCGCGGCGTGGCGGCCGTCCCCGGTTGCCAGTTCCAGCCGGAAGGCGCCCTGCCAGCCCGGCACGGTCAGGCTGCCCGCCCTGCGGTACTCGGCGGTGCGCGGCTCCTCCCCCGCCAGCGGCGAGCGGCGCACCCGCTCCAGCGCGTCGGCGGCCAGGTCGAGCCAGGGCTCCGCCAGGCGCGGCGGGGCGAAGCGCGCCACCGCCCCCACCGCGCCGCTGCCGCCGACGACCGTCCCGCCCGAGCGGTGCACGGAACCGAAGAGGCGGCGCGGTCCTGGCAGCACGTGGGGAATGTGCTCCCCCGCGGCACCGCGCGCGGTGGTGACCACCGGTGTGCGGGTGTGCAGGCGCGCCGAGCGGGCGGGGCGGCGCCGGCCCGCGGTGCCGAGGAGATCGGCGTAGCCGCGGTCGAAGGTGCGTGTCACCGACAGCGGTTCCAGCAGGTGGTCGCCGATGCGCTGCACGCGGCCGACCGCTTCCTCGGGGTCCAGCGGCGGCGCGTCCCCTCCCAGCCAGGACAGGGTCCAGTGGTGGATCCGGTCGCCCAGCGGCTCGGGCCACCCGTTCATCGCCCAGGGCTTGGCCAGGGCGTGCTCCCCGGCCGGCTGGGGCCACCACCGGTTGAGCAGCCCGTGGCAGTCCTGCGGGCGGATCGGCCGGGCCGCGTCCGCCAGGTCGCGCAGGATCACGGTCCAGCGTCCGGGCACGGCCGACTCCCCTTCCACACGGCGGCGCCGGCCGCACCGGGGTGCGCCGGCAGGCTTCTCGCGGACAGCCACGGGAGCATACCCGGACGCGGTGCGCCGCGTCCGGACGGAGCTCCGGCCGGGGCAGCCCGTACGCTGGTCCTCACGTCCCGAAACCCGACCCCGGAGACACCGTGCCCCGTCTGAGCCACACCTTCGACCTCACCCCCGTGGACCGGGAGGTGGTCGACCGGACCGTCGCCGCCCTGCACGAGGTCGCCCGCAACTGCCGGTTCGACGGCCGCGGCTGGCTGCTCACCCCCGACGAGGAGTCGGTGGAGCGCCTGCTCCGGCGCGCCGACGAGCTGGGTCTGGTCGACGGGGAGGAGGCCGAGCAGCTGCGTCAGGACCGGAAGCGGGCCGCGGAGCGGCTGCGGGAGGGGGACGTGGCCCCCGGGCAGGAGGACGAGCTGGCGGTGCAGGCGGCCAAGATTTCCCTCCAGCTCCAGCGAGGGCGCCACCTGGAGCCGCGGAGCCGCTACCTGGTGGCCGAGCTCTCCCCCGAGGGGGTTCCGGTGGACCCCGCCGACGACGCGGACAAGGGCTGGAGCGGGACGGGGGTGACGGTCACCGCCTGGGACGAGCGGGGCGTGTCGTCGGTCGACTACGTCATGCCCGACACCGCGGGGTCGGCCGAGCCTCCGGTGACGTGGGGCGCGGTGGTCCACAACGGCGCCGAGGGGACGCTCACGTGGACCGTGAGGGTGCGCCTGCCCGGCCGCGGTGCCTGGCTGCGCTCGGCCTCGGCCGAGGCGCACGCCGACCTGGACACCTGGTACGCCGCCCTGTCGGGGGGCGGGGGCGCCGACCGCCCGGTACGGCTGAGCGCCGACCACGCCCTGGCCCGCGTCGAGGGGTGGCTGGTCCCGGTGCGCACAGCCGAGGGCCGCTGGTCGGTGGAGGCGGTGCTGGACGTGCGCGGCCGCGGTGTGTTCCGTCCGTTCGTCGCCGCCGCGATGTGGGCGGTCAGGTCCTCCTTCCGCCGGGAGGAGGCACGCAACGCGCGGCTGGGCACCGGCGAGCCGACGGTCCGGGAACAGCTTGACCGGGCGGCGGGGGCGTGGGAGCGGATCGCCCGCAGCGCGCCGCAGGTTCCCGAGCTGCTGCACGAGCTGGCCGCCGCCATGGCCGGGGCCGCGCCCGGTGTCTGAGGCCGTCGGGCGTGCCGGCATCCTCCTCCCCGGTGTCAGTCCCGCTCCGCCCCCAGCCCGGTGAGGGAGCGCACCCGCAACTCCGTGAAGAGCGCGTTGTCGCGTTCGGAGGAGAGCAGGCTGCCGACCACCGCGCACAGGAAACCGATCGGCACGGCCACGAGTGCCGGGTTCTCCATGGGGAAGAGCTGGATGTCGATCCATGCGGGCAGCAGCGACAGGTTCTCCCCGGTCACCGGGTCGGTCTTGCCCGACACCACCGGCGACAGCAGCATGAGGAGGAGGGTCGCCGACAGCCCGCCGTAGACGCCCCACTCCACGCCCCGGGTGTTGAACCGTCGCCAGAACATGGTGAGCACGATGACGGGGAGGTTCGCGGCGGCCGCGATGGCGAAGGCCAGCCCCACGAGGAAAGCCACGTTCATCTCCTGGGCCCCGACCGCCAGGACGACGGCGGCCCCGCCCACGAGGCAGGCCGACAGGCGCGCCGCCCCCATCTCCTGCGACTCGCGCGGCCTGCCCCACATCAGCACGTGCCCGAACAGGTCGTGGGCGATGGAGGACGAGGACGCCAGGGTGAGACTGGCGATCACGGCGAGGATGGTCGCCAGCGCGACCGCGGAGATGAGCGCGAGCAGGACCGCGGCTCCCGCCGGTCCGGCGGCGAGCCGCCCCAGTTCCTCGGCCAGCAGCGGTACGGCGCTGTTCCCGGAGGGGTCCAGGTCGGTGATCCGCTCCGGTCCCACGAGCGCGGCCGCGCCGAAGCCCAGTGCGAGCGTCATGAGGTAGAAGGCGCCGACCATGAGGATGGTCCGGTTGACGGAGGAGCGCGCCGCACGTCCGTCGGGCACCGTGTAGAAGCGGATGAGGATGTGCGGCAGGGCTGTCGTGCCCAGCACCAGGGCCAGGCCCAGGCTGACGAGGTCGAGCTTGTTGTACAGGGTCCGCACCGCGTCCCCCGGTACCTCCGTGCCGAAGCGCAGCCCCGGTTCGAGAAAGGCCTGGCCGTGCCCGCCCGCGTCGGCCGCCGCGTCCAGGAGGGCGAGCGGATCGAAGGAGAAGGCGGCCAGCACCAGGAGGGTGAGCAGCCCCGTCGCGCCCAGCAGCACGACGGCCTTGATGATCTGCAGCCAGGTGGCGGCCTTCATGCCGCCGTACATGACGTAGACGATCATGAGCACGCCGACGAGCACGATGGCCGCGGTGCGGGCCTGTCCGGCGTCCATGCCCAGGAAGGTGCCGCCGTCGTGCAGCCCCAGCAGAACCGCGACCAGCGCCCCCGCGCCGACCATCTGCGCGACGAGGTAGAACACGCACACCGTGACGGTGGAGACGGTGCAGGCCAGGCGCACGCGCATGCGCCTCATGCGGAACGCGGGCAGGTCGGCCATGGTGAAGCGGCCGGTGTTGCGCGTCAGCTGGGCCATGGGCAGCACCAGCAGCCAGGCCACCAGGAAGCCGACGGAGTACAGGAAGCCGTCGTAGCCCTGGAGGGAGATCATGCCGGCGATGCCCAGGAACGAGGCCGCGGACAGGTAGTCGCCGGTGAGCGCGAGGCCGTTCTGGGTGCTGGAGAACCCGCGTCCGCCCGCGTAGTAGTCGACCGCGCCGCGGGTGGTGCGCCGGGCCCGGACCGTGACGGCGAGGGTGACCAGGACGAACAGGGCGCACAGGGCGAAGGTCCAGGCGTTGGCGGCGCCGGGGCCGCCCACCAGGCTCGCGGCCTGGGCGGGGTCGGGGGACACGGCGCCGCCTCCCGTGGCGGCGCCGCCCCCCACCGCCGGGGCGAGAGCGGAGGTCACAGCTCCTCCGCCGTCACGTCCCGGCCACCGCGGCGGTGGGCGTGCGGCGCGCCCGCACACCCGACGCCGCGGGCCTGGTCGCGGACCTGCTCGGCGAGGAGGTCGGTGGAGCGTGCGGAGAAACGCTCGAACCCCCAGGCGAGCAGGAAGACGACCAGGAACTGGCCCATTCCCGCCAGGAGCGCGACATTGACAGGTCCGACGACCCGGATCGCCAGGAAATCGCGCCCGTAGGCGGAGAACAGGAGATAGGACATGTAACTGAGCATGAATGCCAGGACGAGAAGACCGGCGTGGACGGCGAATAGCCTTCGCAATCGGACAAAGCGCGGATCGACCGACAGCCGCTCGTAGGCGTCGGCCCTGCTTTCCCGCGCGCGCCTGCGGGCCGCGGCCGCATGCGGTCCGTGCGGGTCCGGCGCCGCGTCGCGCTCCCCCGCGCTTTCTCTGTGGGCGCCCTCCATGTACTCGACCACGGCACTCCCCGTTCCTCTCCGCGGACACGCCTCCCCGGGCGTCCGTCATTTCCCCGGCCCCGCCTTCCGCACGCGGGCGCGGTCACGGCCTCGCACACCGGGACGGGCAACACCCTAGCCACGCGGAGACACCTGTGTTCATCAAATGCACAAATCATCTGCTGTTTCGCGTACACCCACACGCCCAAAACCGGCAAAATGGATATCGGGGAATTACGCACCCTCTTTCCCGCGCGCTTTCAGGCACACGGGGACACACGGCCCGACGCCTTCGGAAGCCCCTGGTCACCGGGGCGGACGCGGACGAGCGCGGGCGCATCCGCTCCGCGTCTTCGCTAGGCTTCGGGGCGACCCCGGACCCCGTACGCGGAACTCTCCGTGTATGCCGGTTTTCCATGTTCGTACATGTGTATGATTGATGGGGTCCTGCACTGTTCACGCAATACCGAAGGGAACTCCCCGCCGTGGTCACCGAGGTCTTCACGCTCAAGTACTGCGATCCCCACGCCGTCCGTGAGGAGAAGGTCGAGGCGACTGAGGTCATCCAGTTCGCCTGGGAGGGTGCCGTCCGCGAGGTCGACGCCTGCACCGACTGCTTCAAGGAGCACGAGAGCCGCTTCGAGCCGCTCGTCGACTACTCGCGTCCGGTGAAGAAGCGCCGTGCCGCCAAGAAGGCCGACGCGCCCGCCGGAAAGGCCGACGCGCCCGCCGGGCAGGGCGCCGGGAGCGGCGAGTAGCCCTCCGTCCCGGAACGGGGCCCGCGACCACACGGTGGTCGCGGGCCCCGCGCTCTTGTGTGCACGCCGGGCACCCTCACCCCCTGTGTCCGGGATCCCCCGCGACGAGCTGCCCGTCCTTCCACACCGCCGCCACCTGGGGCACCCCCGGCCGGTACGCGAGGTAGACGTGGTGGGGCGCCTCCAGGAGCACCAGATCGGCACGTGCTCCCGGGGCGAGGTGGCCCACGTCGGTACGGCGCAGCGCCCGGGCACCGCCCGCCGTGGCCGACCACACCGCCTCGTCAGGGGTCATCCCCATGTCCCGCACCGCGACGGCGATGCAGAAGGCCAGGCTCGACGTGAAGCAGGAACCGGGGTTGCAGTCGCTCGCCAGGGCCACGACCGCACCCGCGTCGAGAAGCGCCCGGGCGTCGGGATAGGGCCGGCGCGTGGAGAAGTCGACGCCGGGCAGCAGGGTGGCCACGGTCGGCCGGGGCCTCCGGGCCGCCTGGGCCAAGGCGTCGACGTCCTCCGCCGACAGGCAGGTGCAGTGGTCGACCGAGGCCGCGCCCAGCTCCACCGCCAGGCGCACCCCGGGCCCCGGGCCGAGCTGGTTGCCGTGCACGCGCGGCAGCAGGCCGCGCGCCGTTCCTGCGGTGAGGACCCGCCGCGCGGCGTCCTCGTCGAAGGCCCCGCGCTCGCAGAAGACGTCGATCCACCGCGCCCGGGGCGCGCAGGCCTCCAGCATGGGACCGGTGACCAGGTCGACGTAGCCGGCCGGATCGTCGGCGTACTCGGGGGGAACCACGTGCGCACCCAGGAAGGTCGTCTCCTCGGTGACCCGGGCCGCCACGGAGAGGCTGCGCGCCTCGTCGTCGACGGTGAGGCCGTAGCCGGACTTGACCTCCAGCGTGGTGGTGCCCTGGGCGCGGGCCTCGCGGACCAGGCGGCGGGCCCCTTCGAGCAGTTCGGCGTCGGTGGCCGCGCGGGTGGCGGCCACCGTGGTCCGGATGCCTCCCGCCGTGTACGGGCGCCCGCTCATCCGGGCGGCGAACTCGCGGCTGCGGTCACCCGCGAAAACGATGTGGGAGTGGCTGTCGACGAATCCGGGGACGACGCAGCGCCCCTCGGCGTCCACGCGCACGTCGGCGGCGGGCGCCCGGCCCCGGGGGCCGCACCAGGCCACCCGGCCGTCCTCGACGACCAGGGCGGCGTCGGACATCTCCCCGACGGCCCCCTGCCCGAGCGAGGGGTCGTTGGTCACCAGCGTCCCGATCGCGTCGACGAGGAGGCTGGAGGGCACGGCGGAGCTGTCGGTGCTCAACTGAGGATCTCCTTGATCACGGTGTCGAGGTCCCGGGCGGCGTCGGGCAGGAGCATGTGGACGCCGTCCCGGACGATCCAGCGCCCGTCGGCCATGACATGGCGCACGTCGGCGGAAGTGGCCGCGAAGACCACGGCGTCGGTGGCCCGGGCCGGATCGGCCCCGGCCAGCCGGAGGCTGTCGAGGGAGATGTTGACCAGGTCGGCGCGGGCCCCGGCCGCCAGGACCCCGGCCTCGCCCGGCTCCCAGCCCAGGGAGGTGTGGGCGGTGGCGGCGCGGAGCAGGTCCCCGGTGCCCAGGGTCCCGCGCCGCAGGGTGCGCAGCCGCTCGTGGAGCTCGACCGCTCGGGCCTCCTCGAACATGTCGGTCATCGCGTGCTGGTCGGTGCCCAGGCTCAGCGGGGCGGGCCGCAGGTCGCCGGTGCGCGGCAGCCCGTCGGCCAGGTCCCGCTCGGTCGTGGGACACAGGCACACGCCGGCACCGCCGGCACGGACGTCGGCGACGTCGGCGTCGGTCAGATGGGTGGCGTGCACGAGGCTGCTGCGGGGGGTGAGCGCCCCCGCGTCGGCCAGCAGTGCCACGGGGGTGCGGCCGTAGGCGGCCAGGCAGGCGGCGTTCTCGGCGGGCTGCTCGGAGACGTGGACGTGCAGCGGAGCCCCCCTCCCTGCGGCGAACGAGGCGACCTCGTGCAGCTGCCGGGAGGGGACGGCCCGTACCGAATGGGCCGCGGCACCCACCCGCACGTGCTCTCCGACCGCGCCGAGCGCGGCGACCCGCTCGGCCCATTCCGCGGCGTCGCCGTCGCCGAACCGCAGCTGCGGCCCGGCCAGGGGGAGGTGCTCCCCGCCCTCCAGGCCGCCGGACAGGTAGCAGGTGTCCAGCAGGGTGAGGCGGATCCCGGCGTCGGCGGCGGCCCGGGCCAGGGCACGGCCCATGGTGTTGGGGTCGTCGTAGCGGGTTCCGCCGGGGGCGTGGTGCAGGTAGTGGAACTCGCCCACGCATGTCACCCCGGCCAGGGCCATCTCGGCGTAGACGGCGCGTGCCAACCGCAGACAGGAGTCGGGGGTGAGGCGCTCGGCGACCCGGTACATCGCCTCGCGCCAGGTCCAGAACGATCCCCTGCCTGCGTGGGTGCGCCCGCGCAGGGCCCGGTGGAAGGCATGCGAGTGGGCGTTGGCCAGCCCCGGCAGGGTGAGGCCGGGGAGCACCTCGGCACCGGCGGGCGCCGGCACGGACGAGGTGACCGAGGAGATCCGCCCGCCCCGCGTCTCCAGGAGCACCCCCGGCTCGGGGGAGCCGTCGCCGCTGCCCGTCCACGCCCACGCGCACCAGTAGGAGCGGGTCACCGGGCCTCCTCCCCCACCGGCCGGGCCAGCAGGTCCTGCAGGACGTCGGCCAGGGCCGCGACACCGGCGTGGCAGTCCTCGGGCCGGGCCCACTCGCGGGGCGAGTGGGAGACACCGGTGGGGTTGCGCACGTACAGCATCGCGCTGGGCACGTGCGCGGCCAGGACACCCGCGTCGTGCCCCGCCCCCGTGGGCAGCACCGGAACACGGGGTGTCGGCGCGGCCGCGGCGACCACGGCGGCCAGGCGGTCGCGCAGACCCTCGGGGAACTCCACCAGCGGGGTGAGGGACTCACCGGTCACGGCGGAGGCGACGCCGTGCTCCCGGGCGGCGGCCTCCGCAGCCTCGCCCACCCCCGCCACGACCTTCTCCAACACGTCACCGTCCGCGGCGCGGGCGTCCAGCCAGGCGGTGACGCGCGCGGGAACGGCGTTGGTGCCGTTGGGGTCCACCTCCACCCGCGCGACGGTGGCGCGGGCGCCGTGGCGCCCGGCCAGTTCCCGTGCGGCCAGGACGGTGCGGGCGAAGGGCAGCATCGGGTCGCGGCGGCCGCCCAGGAGGGCGGTCCCCGCATGGTCGGCGCGACCGGTGAAGTCCAGCCGCCACCGCCCGTGCGGCCAGATGGTGCCGGCCACTCCCACCGGGTGGGGGGTGTCCTCCAGGGCCCGCCCCTGTTCCACGTGCAGTTCGACGAACACGTCGAGCCGGGCCAGCGCCTCGGGGTCCGGGCCGATGCCCTCCGGGTCCAGTCCGGCCCGCTCCATCGCCTGTGCCCACGTGGTGCCGGAGGCGTCGGTGAGACCGCGCACCCGCTCGGGGGAGACCTCTCCGGCGGTCAGGCGGCTGCCCAGGCAGGGCAGACCGAAGCGGCCGCCCTCCTCCTCGGCGAACACCACGACGGCCAGCGGCCGTGACCGGGCTGCGCCGCGCCGGCGCAGTTCGTCCACGGCGGCCAGGGCGCCGACCACCCCGAGGGGACCGTCGAAGGCCCCTCCGGAGGGAACGGAGTCCAGGTGCGACCCGGTGGCGACGGCGCCGGGCCCGGGCCCTCCCCACCACGCCCACAGGTTTCCGTTGCGGTCGGTGCGCACGTCCAGGCCGCGCGCGCAGGCCTCCTGGACGAACCAGGCGCGGGCCTCGGTGTCGGCACCGTTCCAGGCGTGGCGGTGGTAACCGCCCTCGGCGCCGCGGCCGACGGCGGCCAGTTCGGCCCACATGCGGTCGAAGTCACCGGGGGCGGGGACGGGGTGCTCCTTCACGGCTTCCTCCTCAGGGCTCGCGCATGGGAACACGGAGGCCGTGCTCGTCGGCGACGCGGGCGGCCTCCTCGTAACCGGCGTCCACATGGCGCAGGACGCCCGTGGCGGGGTCGTTGGTGAGCACCCGCTCCAGCTTGGCCGCGGCGAGCTCGGTGCCGTCGGCGACGCTGACCTGTCCCGCGTGCAGGGAACGGCCCATGCCGACACCGCCACCGTGGTGGACCGACACCCAGGAGGCACCCGAGGCGGTGGTGACCAGGGCATTGAGCAGCGGCCAGTCGGCGATGGCGTCGGAGCCGTCCCGCATGCCCTCGGTCTCCCGGTAGGGGGACGCCACCGAACCGGTGTCCAGGTGGTCGCGGCCGATGGCCAGGGGCGCCGACACCTCGCCCGAGGCGACCAGTTCGTTGAACCGCTGCCCGGCGGCGGCGCGCTTCCCCTGCCCCAGCCAGCAGATCCGGGCGGGCAGGCCCTGGAAGGCGACCTTCTCCCCCGCCAGGCGGATCCACCGGGCGAGGTGGTCGTCGTCGGGGAACAGGTCCAGCACCGCCTTGTCGGTGCGGGCGATGTCGGCGGGGTCTCCCGACAGGGCCGCCCAGCGGAACGGCCCCTTCCCCTGGCAGAACAGGGGGCGGATGTAGGCGGGCACGAAACCGGGGAAGTCGAAGGCGCGGCCGAACCCTCCCTTGCGTGCCTCGTCGCGGATGGAGTTGCCGTAGTCGAAGACCTCGGCCCCCGCGTCCTGGAAACCGACCATCGCCTCCACCTGCGCGGCCATCGACTCCCGCGCCCGTTCCGTGAACGCCTCGGGATCGGCCGCGGCCAGTTCCCGCCAGTCCTCGGGAGCCACCCCGGCGGGCAGGTAGGACAGCGGGTCGTGGGCGGAGGTCTGGTCGGTGACCACGTCGACCGGGGCACCCCGGGAGAGCACTTCGGGAAAGACCTCGGCGGCGTTGCCCAGGACCCCGACCGACAGCGGGCGGCGTTCGGCGCGCGCCTTCTCCGCCAGTGCGAGGGCGTGGTCGAGGCTGTCTGCGCGCACGTCCAGGTAGCCGTGCGCGATGCGGCGGCGGATACGGCTGTCGTCGCACTCCACCACGATCGCCGCGCCGCCGTTCATGGTGACGGCGAGCGGCTGGGCGCCGCCCATGCCGCCGAGCCCGGCGGTGAGGGTGAGTGTTCCGGCCAGGGTCGCTCCGCTCCCGTTCGCACCGCTCAGTCGGGCGGCCACCGCGGCGAAGGTCTCGTAGGTGCCCTGGAGGATGCCCTGCGTACCGATGTAGATCCACGAGCCGGCGGTCATCTGCCCGTACATGGTCAGGCCCAGCGCCTCCAGGCGCCGGAACTCGGGCCAGGTGGCCCAGTCCCCCACGAGGTTGCCGTTGGCGATGAGCACCCGCGGCGCCCACTCGTGGGTGCGCATGATGCCGACGGGCCGCCCGGACTGCACGAGGAGGGTCTCGTCGCCCTCCAGGTCGCGCAGCGAGGCGGTGATGCGGTCGAAGCTGGGCCAGTCGCGGGCCGCCTTGCCGGTGCCTCCGTAGACGACCAGCCGCTCGGGGTGCTCGGCCACCTCGGGGTCGAGGTTGTTGTGGAACATGCGCAGGGCGGCCTCCTGCGGCCAGCCCTTCGCGGACAGGACGGTGCCGCGTGCGGCACGGACGGTACGCATGACCCTCCTCGGGTTCGGGAGAAGACGCGGTTCAGAGGAGCGGAACGACGGACTCGGCGGCGGCCAGGACGGTGCCGTCGGCGACGAGGGCCGCGGCGGCGGCGATCTCGGGGGCCAGGTGGCGGTCGGGACCCGGTCCCGGAACGTGCTCGCGCAGCGCGCGCACGACCGCGCCGGTGGCGGGTCCGGGCTCCAGCGGGGCCCGCAGGTCCAGGGCCCGGGCGGCGGTGAGCAGCTCGACGGCGAGGACACTGGTGAGGCCGTCGACGGCGCGGCGCAGCTTGCGCCCGGCCGCCCACCCCATGGAGACGTGGTCCTCCTGCATGGCCGAGCTCGGGATGGAGTCGACGGCGGCGGGCACGGCCAGGCGTTTGAGCTCGGAGACGATCGCGGCCTGGGTGTACTGGGCGATCATGTGCCCCGAGTCCACCCCGGGGTCGTCGGCCAGGAAGGCCGGCAGGCCGTGGGAGCGGGCCACGTCGAGCATGCGGTCGGTGCGGCGCTCGGCGATGGAGGCGACGTCGGCGGCCGCGATGGCCAGGAAGTCGAGCACATAGGCCACCGGGGCACCGTGGAAGTTGCCGTTGGACTCCACCCTGCCGTCGTCGAGCACGACGGGGTTGTCGATGACGCTGTCGAGCTCGCGCCCGGCGACGGTCAGCGCATGGGCGAGGGTGTCGCGGGCGGCACCGGCGACCTGGGGCGCGCAGCGCAGCGAGTAGGCGTCCTGGACCCGGTTGCAGTCGGGGCCGCGGTGGGAGGCCACGATCGGCGAGTCGGCCAGGAGGGCACGCAGATTGGCGGCGGAGGCGGCCTGGCCGGGGTGGGGGCGCAGCCGCTGCAGCTCCTCGGCGAACACGCGGTCGGTGCCCAGCAGCGCCTCGACGCTCATGGCGGCGGTGACGTCGGCGGTCCTGAGCAGCCGCTCCAGGTCCTGACAGGCCAGGACGAGCATGCCGAGCATGCCGTCGGTGCCGTTGATCAGCGCCAGGCCCTCCTTGGCGCCCAGCTCGACGGGCGCGATCCCGGCCGCGCGCATGGCCTCCGCCGCGGGCACGCACCCGCCGGAGGCGTCGCGCACCCGGCCCTCCCCCATGAGGGCGAGCGCCACGTGGGACAGGGGCGCCAGATCCCCGGAGCAGCCCAGGCTCCCGTACTCGTGCACGACCGGGGTGATCCGCGCGTTGAGCAGAGCGGCGAGCGTCTCCGCCGTGGCGGGCCGCACGCCGGTGCTCCCCGTGGCCAGGGTGCGCAGGCGCAGCAGCATGAGGGCGCGCACGACCTCGCGCTCCACCTCGGGGCCGGACCCGGCGGCGTGGGAGCGGACCAGCGAGCGCTGGAGGGAGGCTCTCGAACCGGGGGCGATGTGGCGGGTGGCCAAGGCCCCGAACCCGGTGCTGACGCCGTAGGCGGGGTCCGGTGCGGCCGCGAGCGCCTCGACCCGCTCGCGGCCGCACCGGAGGGCCTTGAGGGAGTCCTCCGAGAGGGTGACGGACGCCCCGGAGCGGGCGACGGCGAGGACCTGGGCGGGGGTGAGAGGGGCACCACCCACGACGACGGGCGAAACTGCTGTGGACATGCCCCCATTGGATCCCGCACGCCACCTCCGCGAAAGCGCTGACACGGGAGTTCTGTCCGACATCCCGGACACCGCCTCAGGGGCCCGGCTCGGCGGACCGCCCGCATCTCGCGCCCCGGCGCCGGTGCGGCTCCGGTCCAGCTGGATCCGGTTTCGCTTCGGCGCCGTGTCGGCGCTCCTTCGCCGAAGGGGATCCGAACGGGCACCGTGGAAGAATGAGGACATGAGCCTCGTCCCCGCCGCGACGCGCGCACTGCGGCTGCTGCGCCTCCTGGCGACCCGGCCGGGTCCGGTGTCGGCCTCGGCGGCCGCCGCCGAGCTGGGCATCCCACGGTCGAGCGTCTACCAGCTGCTGGAGGCGATGGCCGAGGAGGGTTTCGTGACCCACCTGCCCGAGGAGCGGCGGTGGGGGCTGGGCGTGGCGGCCTTCGAGATCGGGTCGGCCTACCTCCGCCACGACGGCATGGAGCGGCTGGCGCGCCCGCTGCTGAGCCGGCTCACCGAGTCCACCGGCGCCACGGCGCATCTGGGCGTGCTGCACGGCGCGGACACCCTCTACCTGCTCAAGGAGCAGCCGCCGCACGTGCCGCCGCTGGTCACCGCCGTGGGTGTGCGGCTGCCCGCGCACCTGACCGCCTCGGGCCGGGCGATGCTGGCGCTGCTGCCGAGGGCACAGGTGCGCGCCCTGTACCCGGACGCGGCGGCGTTCACCACCCGCACCGGGCGCGGGCCCGCCACACCGGCGGAACTGCGCCGGGTGCTGGCCGAGGAGGGGCGGCAGGGGTGGTCGATCGAGGACGGCCAGGTCACCGAGGGCTTCGTCTCCGTGGCGGCGGCCGCCCTGGACCACAACGGCCGCCCGGCGGCCTCGATCGGCCTCACCGTGCCCGCTGCCCGCCCGGTCACGCCCCGGGCGCTGGCGGCCCGCGTGCGCGACGCGGCCGCCGACCTCACCCGCAGGCTCAGCGGCCGGACTCCTCCGGCCGGGGAAGGCGCTCCACGATCCCCGGCAGAGGCGCCGTACGCTCCACCATCTTGAGGATCTTCTCCTTGAGGTCCTTGGGTACCTGGACGTAGAACTGCGTGGCCGCGTCGGGATCGGCCTCCAGGCCGAGACTCTCGGCACTCTCGGCCCAGGAGGGCAGTTCCGCCCGGACGCGGTGGGTGTCCAGCGCGAACTCGATGAAGTGGTTCGTGCGGTGGGCCACGACGGTCGCCTCGCGGATGCGGCGGATCTCGGGCCAGGCGATGAAGGTGCCCTCACCGGGGAACCACCACTTGCGCTCCTGGAGCACCGTGATGCCGTCGCTGTCGGCGCTGATGCCCTGCCGGGTGATGCGCTGGGGCAGTCCCCGCATCACGTACACGTTGCTCATGGGACCGACGAACATCATCACCAGGGATGCCGCCACCCACAGGGTCACCGAGCCGGGCGTGCTCTCCTGGTACAGCACGTGCCGGAAGGTGGACCAGAGAACGGCCAGGAAGCCCAGGGTGAGGACGGCCGAGAAGTAGGCCGCCGCCATCCACATCCTCGTGCTGGGGCCGCGCAGGCTGACGTACCTGCGCAGGTAGGAGACGCTGCCGGGCCGCTGGGAGAGGTCGGAGGGGGCGCCCCGCACCACGGGGACGTCCGAGGGATCGGGGGAGGACATGGCCCCATTGTCCCCCAATCGGAGCCGCTCCGCGCGCCCGTCGGCGGGCCCGCTCCCCCGCCGGCTGCCGCCGAACTCCGGACATCCCGACCGGGGAGCGCTAGAGTCCGGTCCATGGGACCGACGACGAGACCGGGCACCGACGAGTACGACACCGAGCTGCGCGCCGGCGGCGAGGTCGTGGTCATCGGCGGCATGCTCTACCGGGGGCGGACCGTCCTGGTGGAGGGGCCGGGGATGTTCGAGCCGCTGGAGCGCTGGGCCAAGGGAGTGGCCGAGGCGCTGGGCGAGCCGGTGACCTGGCGGGCCACGGACTGGAAGGGAGAGCTCGCCGGACGCGGGACCGTGCAGCCCGGACCCGGTGCTCAGAGTCGGCGCGCGCTCTGAGCTCCGCACTTGGCGCACTCGAACTTGCGGTCGTCACCGAGGATCCAGTCGTGGTCACCGCCGTTGGGGCACGTGGACATCGACACCATCTCCTTGAGGGGATGTTGGGGGTCTGTGCCGAACACTGTATTTCTCACCCGCCACACCAGTCCCGCGAATGAGAAAGTTTTTCACTTAACTCATGTATGGGATCGCTCCCAAGCCCGCCGTCCGAGACCGGGCACACGCGGGGCCCGTCACGGCGACGGGCCCCGCGGAGAAGACCTGGGAGGGGTCAGTTGGCGGCCCTCATGTGCGCCTCGACGGCGGCGCGGTCGGCACGCAGCTTGGCGAGGGCCTCGTCCAGGATGAGCTTGCCCTCCTCCTCGCTGCGGCGCTCCTTCACGTACGCCAGGTGGGTCTTGTACGGCTCGGTACGCGGAGGCGACGGGGGGTTCGCCTTGTCCTTGCCCGCGGGGAACCCGCAGCGCGGGCAGTCCCACTCGTCGGGGACGAGGGCCTCGCTCGCGAAGCTGGGCACGACCTCGTGCAGGTTCGCGCAGTAGAACGGAACCCGGACGCGGGGGGCGGCCTCGCCCCGCTCCGCCTCGCCCATAGGGCCGGCTCCGACACGGCTGCCACGGATGGCACTGCCACTACCCACGAAAAACTCCTTCGGCGAACACGCTCACCGGCACTCTGGCGAGCTTGACTGTGAACGGGGCACCCCGCGACCGCGGTCTACATCCCCCGGTTGATCAACAGGCCGAGGACGACGACGGCCAGGATCCACATGACGCCGAGCACGACGGTCATGCGGTCGAGGTTGCGCTCGACGACCGACGATCCGCCGAGCGAGGACGTGACCCCGCCGCCGAACATGTCGGAGAGGCCGCCGCCCTTGCCCTTGTGCATGAGCACCAGGAGGATCAGCAGCACGCTGAGGAGCATCACGAAGATGGACAGACCGAGGATCACACGCACACCCGTAAGCTCGTCCCCGCATTCGGGGGGATGGACACCTCGGCCCCACCAGCCCTGACGCACCGGCTGCCAGGGGCCGATCCGGTGGCGGGGAGGAGGAGACCGGGGACATTTTCGGATTTTACCGTGTCCCTAGGCGACACGGGCGGGGAAACCGCGAGACACGGTACCCCATGGTGCAGTTTAGCCCGAGCAGGGGACCTGTCGGGCGCCCTGCCCGTCACCGTTGGGCAACGGAGTGCGACGGGAGGGGTCCGCGGGAGCCCGTCCAGCGGCTGCCCGCCGGGGGCTCCCGGTTCTCCGGTCGTCACACGGCCGGCGGACGCCCCCTGCCGCACCGGAGGAGCTTGCGCGGCCGGTCATCGGGCCGGACCGCGCTCCCCGCCGTGCGAGGGGACACCTGGCCGGCCGTTCGCCGGGGCATCGGCCCGCCGCTGCGGCGAGGGCGTCCAAAAAGCAGGGCCTAGCCGTTCTCGCTGTAGCGGATGACCTTGACGAACTCGTCGGCCTTCAGGCAGGCACCGCCGACAAGGGCGCCGTCGACGTCCTTCTCCGCCATGATGCCCGGGGCGTTGTCGCCCTTGACCGAGCCGCCGTAGAGCACGCGGACCTTGTCGGCCACCTCGGACGAGTACAGCTCGGCCAGGCGCGCGCGGACGGCCGAGCACACCTCCTGGGCATCGGCCGGGGTGGCGACCTCGCCGGTGCCGATGGCCCACACGGGCTCGTAGGCGACGACGATGCGCTCGGCCTGCTCGGCGGGGATCTCCTTGAGCGCGCCGTCGAGCTGGGCGAGCACGTGTTCGACCTGCCGCCCGGCCTTGCGTACCTCCAGCCCCTCGCCCACGCACAGGATCGGCACGATGCCGTTCTTGAAGGCGGCCTTGACCTTGGCGTTGACCAGGGCGTCGTCCTCGGCGTGGTACTCGCGCCGCTCGGAGTGGCCCACCAGGACGTACTCGCAGTCGAGCTTGGCCAGCATCGCGCCGGAGATCTCGCCGGTGTAGGCACCCTTGTCGTGCGCCGAGATGTCCTGGGCGCCGTACTTGATCTTGAGCTTGTCCCCGTCGACCAGCGTCTGCACGCTGCGGATGTCGGTGAAGGGGGGCAGGACCACGACCTCGGTCCTGTCGTGGTCCTTGGCGTCGAGCGCGAACGCGAGTTTCTGGACGAGCGCGATCGCCTCGAGGTGGTTGTTGTTCATCTTCCAGTTGCCCGCGATCAGCGGCAGGCGCTGGGCCATGTCGTCACTTCCCTGTGCGTGGTCGGAGCGGAGGTCGAGGAGTCTTCAGTCCAGCGCGGCGATACCCGGGAGGGTCTTGCCCTCCAGGTACTCCAGGCTGGCGCCGCCGCCGGTGGAGATGTGGCCGAAGGCGTTCTCGTCGAAGCCGAGAGCGCGCACCGCGGCCGCGGAGTCACCGCCCCCGACGACGGTGAAGGCGCCCGAGTCGATGAGGGCCTGGGCCAGGGCGCGGGTGCCGCCGGCATAGGGCTCCATCTCGAACACGCCCATGGGGCCGTTCCAGAACACCGTCCGGGCGTCGGCCAGCTTCTGGGCGAAGAGCTCCTGGCTGCGGGGGCCGATGTCCAGGCCCATGCGGTCGGCCGGGATCTCCGCCACGTCCACCGGGGCGTGCGCGGCGTCGGCGGCGAACTTCTCGGCGGCCACGACGTCGACGGGCAGGACGATCTCCACGCCCTCGCGCTCGGCGCGCTCCAGGTAGCCCCTGACCGTGTCGAGCTGGTCGGCCTCCAGCAGGCTGGTGCCGACCTCGTGGCCCTTGGCCTTGAGGAAGGTGAACACCATGCCGCCGCCGATGAGCAGACGGTCCGCGGTACCCAGGAGGTTGTCGATGACGCCGAGCTTGTCGGAGACCTTGGATCCGCCGAGCACCACGGCGTAGGGCCGCCGGGGCTCGGAGGTGAGCT
The DNA here is from genome assembly GCF_014203695.1 of Nocardiopsis algeriensis. Classification (GTDB taxonomy): domain Bacteria; phylum Actinomycetota; class Actinomycetes; order Streptosporangiales; family Streptosporangiaceae; genus Nocardiopsis; species Nocardiopsis algeriensis. The sequence continues at coordinate 448,843 of NZ_JACHJO010000004.1, forward strand.
TCCTGAGGACGTCGACCTCGGTCAGCACCAGGCCGCCGACGGCGTGCGGGAGCTTGCCGGGCAGGTCGTAGACGCTCGCGTGCCTGCGGTGCACCGCGCCGAAGGCGTCACCGACGTAGAGGTCGGCCAGAGCCGCGAAGCGGTCGGCGAGCTCGCCGCGCTCGGCGTCGTCCTTGCTGGTCTCGCCGGGCTCGAAGCGCACGTTCTCCAGCAGCGCGACCTCTCCGTCGGCCAGGGCGGAGGTGACGGCGCGCGCGGACTCGCCGGCGGTGTCGGCGGCGAAGGCGACCTCGGTGCCGAGCAGCTCGCCGAGGCGCGCGGCGACGGGGCGCAGGGAGTAGCGGGGGTCCGGGGCGCCCTTGGGGCGGCCCAGGTGGGCGGCGACGATGACGCGGGCGCCGCGTTCGCGAAGTCTGCCGATCGTCGGCAGGGCGGCGCGGATGCGCCCGTCGTCGGTGATCCGCTCCCCGTCCAGGGGGACGTTCAGGTCGGCCCGGACGAACACGCGCTTGCCGGAGACGTCGAGGTCGTCGATCGTCCGCATGCTGGTCTCCTCGTTCGTAAGTGGGTCTGTCTGCCCCGGCCGCGCCGGGGGTGTGCGCTCACGAGGGCACCCCCTCGCGCGCACTGCGGGCGAAGGGGTGCCGTGTCACGCGGGGCGGCCGAGGCCTACAGGCCGGTGCCGACCAGCTTGGCCAGGTCGACCAGGCGGTTGGAGTAGCCCCACTCGTTGTCGTACCAGCCGACGATCTTGACCTGCTTGCCGAAGGACATGGTCAGGCTGGAGTCGAAGGTGCAGGAGGGCGAGGTGCCGACGATGTCGGAGGAGACGATCGGGTCCTCCGTGTAGACCAGCACGTTCTTGAGCGGGCCCTCGGCAGCGGCCTTGAACGCGGCGTTGACCTCGTCCTTGGTGACCTCGCGCTCCAGGGTGACGACCAGGTCGGTCACCGAGCCGTCCGGGACGGGGACGCGCATGGCCATGCCGTCGAGCTTGCCCTGCAGCTCGGGGATGACCAGGGCGGTGGCCTTGGCGGCACCGGTGGTGGTCGGGATGATGTTCTGCGCGGCGGCGCGGGCGCGGCGCAGGTCCGAGTGCGGGAAGTCCAGGATGACCTGGTCGTTGGTGTAGGCGTGGACCGTGGTCATCAGACCGCGCTCGATGCCGAAGTTGTCGAGGAGCACCTTCGCCATGGGCGCCACGCAGTTGGTGGTGCAGGAGGCGTTGGAGATGACGTGGTGCTCGGCCGCGTCGTACTTGTCGTCGTTGACGCCCATGACGACGGTCAGGTCCTCGCCCTTGGCGGGAGCGGAGATGATGACCTTCTTGGCGCCGGCGGAGATGTGCTTCTTGGCGTCCTCGGCCTTGGTGAAGCGGCCGGTCGACTCGATGACGACGTCGACGTTCAGGTCCGACCAGGGGAGCTGGGCCGGGTCGCGCTCGGCGAGGACCTTGATCTCCTGGCTGCCGACGCGGATGTAGCCCTCGCCGACCTCGACATCGCCCTCGAGGGTCCCCAGCACGGTGTCGTACTTGAGCAGGTGCGCGAGCGTCTTGGTGTCGGTGAGGTCGTTGACCGCGACGATTTCGATGTCGCTGCCGCCAGCGGCGACCGCACGCCAGAAATTGCGGCCGATCCGACCGAAGCCGTTGACGCCTACACGGATGGTCACGGAACCAATCCCCTCATATATCGCACTCATTTTCACCTGCGCATTCCGCCCGGTTCGCGCCGGCGTTCCCCGACATGCACCGGGTGGACCTCTGTGAGCAGGCTCGACGCACAACAGGTGTTTGCGCAAGAGCCTAGCGGAGCACCGGGGAGAGGCCGTTGCCACCCCACGGATCAGAGTGTCTCCGCGCTCTTGCGGATTCGCGACCATCCTGGCACCACCGGCCGAAGAGGTCTATACCATTTTCCGAAGTTATCCAGGAGTTTGCGCTGTTAACAAAGCCGAACACCCGCGCCGCGGCTCCGCCGAACGCCTTCACACGCCTTCCGTCCGCCCCGTTTCCGGAAAGGGACGGTCACGGGACCAGCATGTCCGGCGTGAGGTTGGCCTCGGTCCCCTCGATGCCCAGGTCGGCCGCGCGCTTGTCCGCCATGGCCAGCAGCCTGCGGATGCGTCCCGCGATGGCGTCCTTGGTCAGCGGGGGCACCGACAGCTGGCCCAGCTCCTCCAGGGACGCCTGCTTGTGCGCCAGGCGCAGCTTGCCCGCCGCCACCAGGTGCTCGGGCGCGTCCTCTCCCAGGATCTCCAGGGCCCGCTCCACCCGGGCGCCCGCGGCAACGGCGGCACGGGCGCTGCGGCGCAGGTTGGCGTCGTCGAAATTGGCCAGGCGGTTGGCGGTGGCACGCACCTCGCGGCGCATCCGGCGCTCCTCCCAGGCCAGAACGCTCTGGTGGGCGCCCAGCAGCGTCAGCAGGGCGCCGATGGAGTCGCCGTCGCGCACGACCACCCGGTCGACGCCGCGCACCTCGCGGGCCTTGGCGTGCACCTTGAGCCTGCGGGCCGCGCCCACCAGGGCCAGCGCCGCCTCCGGGCCCGGGCAGGTGACCTCCAGCGACATCGACCGGCCCGGCTCGGTGAGCGAACCGTGCGCGATGAAGGCACCGCGCCAGGCCGACTCGGAGTCGCAGGCCCCACCCGCCACCACGTGGCGGGGCAGGCCGCGTACGGGACGGCCGTTGTTGTCCACCAGGCCCGTCTGCCGGGCCAGGGACTCGCCGTCCTTGATCACCCGCACCACGTACCGGTTGCCCTTGCGCAATCCGCTCGGGGAGAGCACGACCACCTCGGACTCGTGGCCGAACACCTCCGAGATGTCCTTGCGCAGACGGCGCGCCGCCGCCCCGGTGTCGAGCTCGGCCTCGATCACGATCCGGCCGCCCACCAGGTGGAGGCCGCCGGTGAACCGCAGGATGGTGGACACCTCCGCCTTGCGGCAGCATGGCTTGAGAATCGCCAGACGGCTCAACTCGTCCTTCACCACGCTGGTCATCGCCATCGCTGCGCTCCCCCCTCGTCAACCCGGACCGGCGCCGCGCGCCCGGCCGCGGCGTTCGTCCCGCGGCTCCGCCACGAGCGGCTTCCTTCGTGGCAGACTACGTCACGGGACGCTCTGTGCCGACCCATCGACGGCGTGTTGCGTGTTCCCCGTCCGGCTTCCTCCAAACCACGGAGTACTTCGTGCCGGTGCATGGTCAATTGCCCCCGTTCCCGCCGGCCAGTGCCTCCTCCAGGTAGGCGCACAGGACGACCGCATGGTTGTGCTCGGTGTCCTTCGCCGCGTAGAGCAGGGTGAACGGGCCCTCGCGACCCGCCGCCAACAGGGGTTCGAGGCCCTCGGGACGCGCGTCGAGTTCGGCCCGATAGCGTTCGGCGAACTCCTCGAAGCGCCGGGGATCGTGGCCGAACCACGCGCGCAGTTCACTGCTGGGCGCGGCCTCCCTGACCCATTCCACGCCCTCCAGGGTGTCCTTTCGCACACCGCGCGGCCAGACGCGGTCGACCAGGAAACGGGGCCCCGGCGGACCGCTCCCCCGGGAACCCTCCCGCCTGCGCACCTCGTCGTAGACGCGTTCCACATGCACCGTGTGACTCATGGGACGGATGTTCCCGAGAAGAGGCGGTCGAACCTCAGCCCTCCGCCAGGATCCTCTCGAAGGCCGCCGCGAGCCGGTCGTGGTCGTGGCGCGGGGTCCCGTCGCCCCGGGCCAGGTCGTCCAGCACCAGGGAGCCGCCCAGCTCCTTGGCCGCGTCCCGCAGCGGTTCGGGATCCTCCACCGTGCTCCGGTCGGCCAGCACGACGTCCACACCCAGTTCGGGCGCGTGCTCGCGCAGGACCTCCAGGTAGGTCTCGGGGCGGAAGCCGTCGGTCTCCCCCCGCTGGGGGGAGAGGTTGAGCGTCACCATGCGCCGGGCCCGGGTGGTGACCAGGGCGTGGGCGAGATCGGGCACGAGCAGGTGCGGCAGCACACTGGTGAACCAGGAGCCGGGCCCGAACACGACCCAGTCGGCCTCGCGTACCGCCTTGACCGCCTGGGGGCTGGCGGGCGGTTCCTCGGGGACGAGCGAGACGGAGCGCACCCGGCCCCGGGTGGCGGCGCAGGCGACCTGGCCGCGGATGGTCGTCACGTCATCGGGCCTTTCCGGATCGACCCCGGCGACCTCGGCCGAGATGTCCAGCGGCACCGACGACATCGGCAGCACCCTGCCGTGCGCGCCGAGCAGTTGGCCGACCCAGTCCAGCCCGGCCACGGAGTCCCCCAGCAGCTCCCACAGGGCCACGATGAGCAGGTTGCCGACGGCATGGCCGTGCAGCTCCCCCTCCGACCGGAAGCGATGCTGCAGGACCTGGGTCCAGGTGTGCCCCCACTCGTCGTCGCCGCACAGAGCGGCCAGGGCCATCCGCAGATCACCGGGCGGCAGCACCCCGAGTTCCCGGCGGAGCCGGCCGCTGGATCCGCCGTCGTCGGCGACCGTGACGACCGCCGTCACGTCGGTGGTCACCCTGCGCAGGGCGGACAGCGAGGCGTACAGGCCGTGCCCGCCGCCCAGCGCGACCACCCGTGGCGGGCGCTGTCCCTCCCCGTCCGCTGCGGTGCTCTTCGCCATGGCTGTGGACTGTCCCCTCGTCCTGTGTGCGGCAGGCGTGCCGGGCCGTACCGCCGGGGGCGGGGGGACACCGGTCCCCTCCGCCCCCGAACTGCCGGAAAGCCTCGCCCCCGAGGGGCCGGCATCGGCGCTGACCGAGTCAATGTAAGGGATGACGCCCCGCTTGGCGATTCGGTTCGCCCGGTACGTCCCGTCTACTCGCGTCCCACGTCCCGGTGCACGACGTGGACCTCCACACCCTGGCCCCGCAGCCGCTCGGCGAACTGCTCGGCCATGGCGACGCTGCGGTGCTTGCCGCCGGTGCAGCCCACCGCCAGCGTCATGTAGTGCTTGCCCTCGCGCTGGTAGCCCTCGATGGTGAGCTTGAGGACCTCGTTGTAGGCCTCCAGCATCTCCTTGGCCCCGTCCTGGGACAGCACGTAGTCGCTCACCGGCTGGTCCCGGCCGTTCAGCGGCCGCAGCTCGGGGATCCAGTGGGGGTTGGGGAGGAAGCGGCAGTCGAGCACCAGGTCGGCGTCGACCGGCAGGCCGTGCTTGAAGCCGAACGAGACGACGTTGGCGCGGGGGCGCGCCTCGTCGCTCTCGCCGAAGAAGCCGATCACCCGGGCCTTGAGCTGGTGGACGTTGAGCTGGGAGGTGTCGATCACCAGGTCGGCCTCGCCGCGGATGGCCCGCAGGGTCTCGCGCTCGCGGGAGATGCCGTCGGTCAGGCGGCCGTCGCCTTGGAGGGGATGGGGTCTGCGCACTCCCTCGAAGCGGCGGACGAGGGCCTCGTCGCCCGCCTCCAGGAAGAGGACGCGCGCCTTGATGTCTCGCTTGCGCAGCTCCTTCACGGTGGACAGCAGGTCCTGGGTGAAGGCCAGCGATCGCACGTCCACGACCACCGCCACCCTCGGCACGGCACCGTGGGTGCGCCCCGCCAGCTCGATCATGGTCGGCAGCAGTCCGGGCGGCAGGTTGTCCACCACGAACCAGTCCAGGTCCTCCAGGGCCCTGGCCGCCGTGCTCCGCCCCGCACCGGACATCCCGGTGACGAGAACCACCTCGGGCGGCAGCTCCCCGCCCAGTTCGATCGTCATGTGTCTCCTCCCCCGTCGTTGGTGTGCTGTGCCGATCCGCCGGCCTCGCTGCCCCCTCCGGCGGGCCCGGCGCTCAGGTGCGCGTGCACGGCCTCGGCCAGCTTGGGGCCGATTCCGGGCACCGCCGCGATCTCCTCGGCCGTGGCGGCGGCGAGCCTGCGGACCGAGCCGAACTCCTTGATCAGTGCCGCCCTGCGCCTCGGCCCCAGCCCGGGCAGCTCGTCCAGACTGCTGCCGGTGAGCGCCTTGGCGCGCTTCTGGCGGTGGTAGGCGATGGCGAAGTTGTGCGCCTCGTCCCGGATCCGCTGCAGCAGGTACAGGCCCTCCCCGGTGCGGGGCAGGATGACCGGGTCCTCGTCGTCGGGCAACCACACCTCCTCCAGGCGCTTGGCCAGGCCGCACACGGCGACGTCCTCGATGCCGAGCTCGTCGAGCGCGCGCCGGGCCGCCTGTGCCTGGGGGCGCGCCCCGTCCACCACCACAAGGTTAGGGGGATAGGAGAACTTCCCGGGTGGCGGCTCGTCGCCGCCCCGGGCCTGGCCGCTGCCGCCGCCCATGCGGGCGACCTCGCCCCGCTCCGCGGTCTCCTCCAGATAGCGGCGGAAGCGCCGCCCCACGACCTCGTACATGGCGGCGACGTCGTGCTGCTCGCGTCCGCCCTCCCCGCTGCCGCGCACGGAGAAGCGCCGGTACTCGGATTTGCGGGCCAGGCCGTCCTCGAAGACCACCATGGAGGCCACGACGTGCTCCCCCTGGAGGTTGGAGATGTCGAAGCACTCGATCCGCAGCGGCGCCTCGTCCAGGCCCAGGGCCTCCTGGATCTCGTTGAGGGCGCGGCTGCGGGTGCTCAGGTCCCCGGCCCTGTGGGTCTTGTGCCGGGACATCGCCTCGCGGGCGTTCTTCTCGACGGTCTCCATCAGGGAGCGCTTGTCACCGCGCCGGGGCACGCGCAGGTCGACCGCGGAGCCGCGGTGCTCCGAGAGCCACCGGGCGACGGCGTCGCGGTCGGAGGGCAGGTGGGAGACCAGGACCTCCCGGGGCACCGCCGTGCCGGTTCCGCCGGTCTCATCCTCCCCTTCGGCGCCGCCGTAGATCTGACTGAGGAAGGTCGCCATCAGCTCCTCGGGGCCGGCGTCGGTGACCTTGTCGACCACGTAGCCGCGGCGGCCCCGGATGCGCCCGCCGCGCACGTGGAAGACCTGGACGGCGGCCTCGAGCTGGTCCTCGACCATGGCGACGACGTCGCAGTCGGTGGAGTCGGGCAGGACGACGGCCTGCTTCTCCAGGGCGGCGCGCAGCGCCGCGATGTCGTCGCGCAGGCGGGCGGCCCGCTCGTACTCCATCTCCTCGGCGGCCTCGGCCATCTGCCCCTCCAGATGCCTCATGAAGCGCCCCGTGTCACCGGCCAGGAAGGAGCAGAAGTCGTCGACCAGCGCCCGGTGCTCCTCCGCCGTGGCCCTGCCCACGCAGGGGGCCACGCACTTGCCGATGTAGCCCAGCAGGCAGGGGCGGCCGCTGTTGCGCGCGTTCTTGAAGACCCCCGGCGAGCAGGTGCGCACCGGGAAGACCCGCAGCAGCAGGTCGACGGTCTCGCGGATGGCCCAGGCATGGGAGTAGGGCCCGAAGTAGCGCACCCCCCGGCGCTTGGCCCCGCGCATCATCTGCACGCGCGGGAACTCCTCCCCCAGGGTCACCGCCAGGTAGGGGTAGCTCTTGTCGTCGCGGTACCTGACGTTGAACCGGGGGTCGTACTGCTTGATCCAGGTGTACTCCAGCTGGAGCGCCTCCACCTCGGTGCCCACGATCGTCCAGTCGACGTCGTCGGCGGTGGAGACCATCTGCTGGGTGCGCGGGTGCAGCCCCGCGAAGTCGCGGAAGTAGGAGGACAGCCGGGCCCGGAGGTTCTTGGCCTTGCCCACGTAGATGACCTGCCCCGCCTTGTCCCGGAACCGGTAGACCCCCGGGGCGGTCGGGATGGACCCCGGGGCGGGGCGCAGGTGAGGAGTCGCAGCCATGCTCCCATTGTGGTCGGTCCGTGTGACATCCGGCCACTTGCGCGCGGCGCCGCGTACCGTCCGCGGGCCTCCCGCACGTGTCAAGGAGTGATCCGGAAAACGTCACGATCGGGTATCCGCATGGTCTACGTTGGGCGGGTACCGACCAACCTTTCCGACTTGAACGACAAGGGAGACCGACTCCGTGTCCGTTCCCCAGTGGATCACCCTCGGCATCGCCGTGACGGTCGCCCTGGCGCTGGTCTTCGCGGCGCGCTGGGTGCTCAGGAACAAGCTCGCCAAGGTGTGGCGCGTGGCGAACTTCGTCGTGACGCGCACCTCCTTCTCCTCCTACGCGGCGGCCGCCGTCGTCGGGGCCAACCTGGCGCTGCCGAGCGTGGGCGACGTGAGTTGGAGCACGTACCAGACGATCCAGCACTCGATGCGGATCCTCATGATCGCGTCGCTGACCGCGCTGGGCATCAGCCTGGCCTACGCGGCCACCGACATGATCCTGTCCCGCCTCGAGGTCAACAACGGGGACGCCGACCGCAAGGCCCGCAGGCTCCAGACCCAGGTGCGGCTGCTGCGCCGGGTCGTCACCTCGGTCATCGTGGTCATCGCCATCTCGGCGATCCTGTTCACGTTCGACGAGGTACGGGCCCTGGGCGCCGGGCTCCTGGCATCCGCCGGACTCATCGGCATCGTCGCCGGTATCGCGGCCCAGTCGACCCTGGGCAACCTGTTCGCGGGGCTGCAGCTGGCCTTCAGCGATGCGCTGCGCATCGGTGACGTGGTCGTCGTCGAGGGCGAGTGGGGCCGCGTCGAGGAACTGAGCCTGGTCAACGTCACCATCAAGATCTGGGACGAGCGCCGCCTGGTCGTACCGGTGATCAACTTCACCAACACCAGCTTCGAGAACTGGACCAAGCAGGGGACCGCGATCACCGCGGCGGTGGTCTTCCCCCTGGACTGGGAGGTACCCGTCGCGGAGCTGCGCGAGGAGGCGGGGCGCCTCATCACCGCCAGCGAGTACTGGGACGGGCGCAGCTGGTCGTGCCAGGTCGTCGACATCACCGAGACCGGCGAGGTGAAGGTGCGCGTGGTGGCCACCGCCGCGGACACCGGTGCGCAGTGGAACATCGCCTGCCAGATCCGCGAGCACCTCGTGGGCTGGCTGGTGGAGAACTACCCCGAGTCCCTGCCGCGCCACCGCACCGAGTTCGTCTCGCCCGACGCCGAGGAGACGGCGTACGCGGCGAGCTTCCCGGCCTCGGCGTTCCGCCGGGCCGCCTCCGACGGCCGCACCGGCCCCGAGGGCGGCGACCCCGGCGAGGTCTGAACCCCCGTACGCGTCGGCGCCTGTGAGCTCGCTGCTCACGGGCGCCGACGCGTACGGGCCTCAGTCGAGGACGATGTCGTCGCCCTCGACGGTGATGCCGAACTCCTCCAGCGGCTCCTGGGCCGGTCCGGTGACCACCTCGCCGCTGGCGTAGTCGAACTCACTGCCGTGGCACAGGCAGCGGATGAGCCCTTCCTCGATCTCCTGCACGGTGCATCCGCCGTGCGTGCAGGCGGCCGTGAAGGCACGGTACTCGCCCGCCTCGGGCTGGGTGACGACCAGCTTGCTGCTGTTGAAGACGACACCGCCGCCCTCGGGGACCTCGGACGCCTTCCCCACGACCTGCCCGCGCATGGCCTCCTGCGGCTTGGGGGCCTCGGCGGCGCAGGCACTCGCAGCCGTGACAGCCACGGCAGCTCCCGCCGTGCCGAGCAGTGCGCGCCTGCTCATCCCGCACCCGCACGTCCTCTCACCGGCCACGAAGAACACCTCTCACCTGCTCCGAAAAATCCACTACGAACTGTAGTAGGCGTGCGCGAGTGCCTGATCCCGGGTACCGGGCAAGCCTGCGGACACGGAGGGCGCCCCGGGCCGAGCGGCCCGGGGCGCCCTCCTCCGCTCACCAGGAGGACCCTCTAGAGGACCTTGGCGAGGAACTGCCCGGTGTAGGAGTCCGCGGTCGCCGCGACCTCCTCCGGGGTGCCCTGGACGACCACCGTGCCGCCGCCGGCACCGCCCTCGGGGCCCATGTCGATGACGTGGTCGGCGGTCTTGATCACGTCGAGGTTGTGCTCGATGACGATCACGGTGTTGCCGGAGTCCGTGAGCCGGTCGAGCACGCCCAGCAGCTTGCGGATGTCCTCGAAGTGCAGGCCGGTGGTCGGCTCGTCGAGGACGTAGACCGTGCGCCCGGTGGAGCGGCGCTGGAGCTCCGCCGCGAGCTTGACCCGCTGGGCCTCGCCGCCGGAGAGGGTGGTGGCGGGCTGGCCCAACCGCACGTACCCCAGCCCGACGTCCTCCAGGGTCTTCAGATGGCGGTGGATGGCGTTGATGGACTCGAAGAACTCGCGGGCCTCCGAGATCGGCATCTCCAGCACCTCGGAGATGTTCTTGCCCTTGTACCTGACCTGGAGGGTCTCGCTGTTGTACCGGGCGCCGTGGCAGACCTCGCAGGGCACGTAGACGTCGGGCAGGAACTGCATCTCGATCTTGAGCGTGCCGTCGCCCGAGCACGCCTCGCAGCGGCCGCCCTTGACGTTGAAGGAGAACCGCCCCGGCTGGTAGCCGCGCGTCTTGGCGTCGGTCGTCTGCGCGAACAGCTTGCGGATGTGGTCGAACACGCCCGAGTAGGTGGCCGGGTTGGAACGCGGGGTGCGCCCGATCGGGCTCTGGTCGACATGGACGACCTTGTCCACCTTGCCCGTGCCGTTGATCCGGAGGTGGCGGCCGGGGACGTCGCGGGCCCCGTTGAGCTCCTTGGCCAGCCCCTTGTACAGGATCTCGTTGACCAGCGTGGACTTGCCCGAACCCGAGACACCCGTGACGGCGGTGAACACTCCCAGGGGGAAGGCGACGTCGACGTTCTTGAGGTTGTTCTCCCGCGCCCCCTTGACCACGAGTTCGTGGCCCTTGGTCAGGGGCCTGCGCCTGGACGGCACATCGATGGCGCGCCGCCCGGCCAGGTAGTCACCGGTGAGCGACTCCTCGCTGCCCAGCAGCTCGTCCACGGTTCCGGAGACGACGACGTGGCCGCCGTGCTCGCCCGCGCCCGGGCCGATGTCCACGATCCAGTCGGCGGCGCGGATGGTGTCCTCGTCGTGCTCGACGACGATGAGGGTGTTGCCGATGTCGCGCAGCCGCTGGAGGGTCTCCAGCAGGCGGGCGTTGTCGCGCTGGTGCAGACCGATGGAGGGCTCGTCCAGCACGTAGAGCACACCCACCAGGCCGGAGCCGATCTGGGTGGCCAGGCGGATGCGCTGGGCCTCGCCGCCCGAGAGGGTCGCCGAGCCCCGGGCCAGGGTGAGGTAGTCCAGACCGACGTCGAGCAGGAAGCCGAGCCTGGCCTCGATCTCCTTGAGCACCTGGGCGGCGATCACCGCGTCGCGCTCGGACAGCTCGATGCCCTTGAGGAATTCCGCGCTCTCGGCCAGCGGCATCCGGGCGACCTCGGCGATGGACCTGCCTCCCACGGTGACGGCGAGCACGACCGGCTTGAGGCGGCTGCCCTCGCAGGCCGGGCAGGGCACGGTGCGCATGTACCCCTCCAGCCGTTCGCGGCTGGAGTCGCTCTCGACCTCGGAGTGGCGCCTTCTGACCCAGGGAAGCAGGCCCTCGAACTCGGTGTAGTAGGAGCGGGTGCGCCCGAACCGGTTGCGGTAGCTGACGTGGACCTGGGTGGGGTGGCCTTCGAGGATCGCCTTGCGGGCGGCGCGGGGCAGCTTCGACCACGGCGTGTCCAGGTCGAAGCCGATCGCCTCACCCAGCGCGGTGAGGAGGCGCTCCCAGTAGCCGCCGTTGCTGCCGCCGGACCAGGGACCGACGGCGCCCTCCGCGAGGGTCTTGTCCGGGTCGGGGACCAGCAGCTCGGGGTCAACCTCCAGGCGGCTGCCCAGACCCGAGCACTCGGGACAGGCCCCGTAGGGGGCGTTGAAGGAGAAGGACCGCGGTTCGAGCTCCTCGAAGGACAGGTCGTCGTAGGGGCAGTACAGGTGCTCGGAGAAGACCTTCTCGCGCTCGGGGTCGCCCTGTTCCACGTCGACGAAGTCCAGGACGATGGTGCCGCCGGCGAGCTTGAGAGCGGTCTCCACCGAGTCGGTCAGGCGACCGCGCGAGGAGGGCTTGACGGTGAGGCGGTCCACGATCACGGAGATGTCGTGCTTGTCGTAGCGCCCCAGCTCGGGCGGCTCGTCCAGGCGCACGGCCCGGCCGTCGACGACGGCGCGGGTGTAGCCCTTGGACTGCAGGTCCTTGAACAGCTCGACGTACTCGCCCTTGCGGCCGCGCACGACGGGTGCGAGCACCTGGAAGCGGGTGCCCTCGGCCATCTCCATCACGCGGTCGACGATCTGCTGGGGGCTCTGCCGGGCGATCTCGCGGCCGCACTCGGGGCAGTGCGGGACGCCGATGCGCGCCCACAGCAGGCGGAGGTAGTCGTAGACCTCGGTGATGGTGCCGACGGTGGAGCGCGGGTTGCGGCTGGTGGACTTCTGGTCGATCGACACGGCCGGGGACAGGCCCTCGATGAAGTCGACGTCGGGCTTGTCCATCTGCCCCAGGAACTGGCGCGCGTACGCCGAGAGGGACTCGACGTAGCGGCGCTGGCCCTCGGCGAAGACCGTGTCGAAGGCCAGCGACGACTTGCCCGAGCCGGACAGGCCGGTGAAGACGATCATGGAGTCGCGCGGCAGGTCCAGCGAGACGTTCTTGAGGTTGTGCTCGCGGGCACCGCGGACCACCAGTTTCTCGACCATCGAGTGAGACATCCTTCGGCTGTGGCGCACAGGACGCGACCTCGCGTGGGCGTCGGCCGACCCGTGTCTGATTCGTGGCAGGCGGCCGGGCACGGGCCGCCGCTCCCCGGACGCGGAACCGGGCCGCCGGGGACAGCGGCCTGTCCGTCTTTTCCGTCCGCACGTCCCAACAACCGCGGGTGACGCATTCTTCCGATGCGGTGACGCGGAGTTCCTGAGCCGGGAGCATCTCCACTATAGACGAACGGCTGTTCGAAGGAGGGCGTTTCGGGAAAAGAAACCGGGGGCGGTCGCAAGGACCGCCCCCGGAACGCGCGTACCGTCCCCACACGCGTCAGGAGGTCTCGTCGTTGCGCTCCTTCGCGCCGGCCTCGACCCTCGCCACCTCGCGCTTGTCGGCGCGGGACTTGACGAGGCTGCCGACGATGGTGACGGCCATGATGCCGATGATGACGGTCAGGGAGAGGCCGATACCGATCTCGGGCACGTGCACGCCGTTCTCGTGCAGCGCGTGGAGGATCATCTTCACACCGATGAAGACCATGATCAGCGACAGGCCCCAGCTGATGTAGGACAGGCGGTCCATCAGCCCCGCCAGCAGGAAGTACAGCTGGCGCAGCCCCAGGAGGGCGAAGGCGTTGGCGGTGAAGACGATGTAGGCGTCCTGGGTGAGGCCGAAGATCGCCGGGATGGAGTCGACCGCGAAGACCAGGTCGATGACGCCGATGGCGAGGATGACCAGCAGCATCGGCGTGATGTGCCGCCTGCCGTCGATCTTCACGGTCAGGCTGGAGCCGTGGTAGTCCTTCGTGACCGGCCAGAAGCGCTTGACCAGGCGCACCACCGGCGTCTGGGTGAAGTCCTTCTCCTCCTCCTCGCCCTTGACGTGGTCGCGGACGATCTTGTAGCCGGTGTAGATGAGGAAGGCGCCGAACAGGTAGAAGACCTCGCTCCAGGCGTTGATCACCTGGGCGCCGAGGACGATGAACACCCCGCGCATGACCAGCGCGATGACGATGCCGACGAGCAGGACCTCGTGCTGGTACTTCTTGGGCACCGAGAAGGCCCCCAGCAGGAGGTAGAAGACGAAGAGGTTGTCGACGCTCAGGCTCTTCTCGGTGACGAAGCCGGCGAAGTACTCGGCGCCCGCCGTCGCACCGCCGTAGTACCAGACGCCGATGCCGAACAGGATGGCGATGCCGATGTAGAAGACGGCCCACCAGGCGGCCTGCTTGACCCCGAACTCCTGCGGGCCCTTCTTCTTGTTCCAGGGATGGTCGACGATCGCGAGGTCGATCACCAGGATCGCGATCATGCCGCCGATGGTGGCGGCCCAGAGCCACAGGGGAACGTTCACGGGTGGTTACTCCTCCGGTCGGTGCGCGCGGACGGTGTGCACGCACGTCGATGAACCGGAGGTCTCTCCCGCCCGTACCGACGCGGTACGGACCGACGGAACCGGGAGGACGACACTGTACTCCGTGATGACGGCACCGCCGCGACAGGGATACTCCCCTCACGTGCCAGGCAAGGATACCCGCAGCACGGCCCAGACCGTACACACGGATCCGACCCCCAGGATGCCACCCCGCGACCCCGCGCGAAAGCTCCCGCGGGGACGGTGTCCACCCCTTCCCGGAGACACCCTTCCCCGACCCCGGGGTGACCTCCGCACGCCCGGTCACCACCGGGCCACCGCCTTGTAGACGTCGCATGCCGCCGACACCGCGTCCTCCTCCGTCGGCAGCGAACGGGCCGCCTCGCGCGAGCGCTCCCGCAGGTCGGCGGCCAGCGCCGGATCGTCCAGGACCCGGCCCACCGCGGCGGCGAAGGCCCCCGGGTCGCCCGGCGGGACCAGGAGCACCGTGCCCGAGTACAGGTCGGGGATGCCGCCGACCCGGGTGGAGACCACCGGCAGCCCGGCGCGCAGCGCCTCCATGATCACCAGGGACGGCCCCTCCCACTGGCTGGTCAGGCAGAACACGTCGGCGGCGGCGAGCAGATCGGCCACGTCGGTGCGGTGCCCGAGCATGCGCACGTCGGCGTCCAGCTCGGCCGCCGTGTCGTGCAGACTGCCCCACAGAGGCCCGTCGCCGGCGATCGTGATCACGGGTTCGGGGCTGCGGCGGGCGATCGCGGGCGCGGCCTCCAGCAGCATGTCCAGGCCCTTCTGCTCGGCCAGGCGGGCGACGGTGAGCAGCATCGGGCGGTCGGGGAGCACCCCCAGGTCCGCTCGCATGGCTTCCCTGCCGCTGAGCGGCTCGCCGGTGTCGGGAGCGGCGACCACGGCGAGGCGGGCGTCGCGAGCACCGGCCGCCCTCAACCTGCGCACCAGGTCCCCCGACACCCCGAGCACGGCGTCCGCGCGCAGGGCGACGATCCGCTCCAGCACCGGATAGGCGGCGACCAGGGGACCGCTGATCACCGGCGGGGCGTTGTGCGCCGTCACCACCAGGGGCCGGACCCCTGCAAGGGCGCACAGGGCACCGGCACGCATCCCGTGGGCGTGGACGACGTCGGCGCCCCGGGTCAGGGAGCGCAGCCGCAGCACCGCGCCCGTGTCGCCGGCCGAGGGCGCGGGGCCGATCCGGACCGGGCAGAAGCGCAGACCGGCCTCCCCGAAGGAGAACTCCCGTTCGGCCTCGGCCGGACCGAGCACCGCCACCCGGTGGCCCTGGCGGAGCAGGCCTCTTCCCAGGGAGTGCACGTGGCGGCCCACCCCTCCGCTGCTGCTGCCCACGACCAGCGCGATCCTGGCGTTCACGGGTCTGCCCTCCTGCGTTCGAATGCCGATCTCGCCCGGTCGGCGGCCGCCCGCACCGCCGACCGGTCCACCAGTGCGGCGACCAGGGTGAAGACCACCAGGGCCGCCGCGCCCGACAGCACCGCCTCCCCCACCGAGGCCCACACCCCGCCGCCGGGCAGTGCCGCTGCCGACGCCCGCCCCACCGCCCATCCGGTCACGGCCCCCAGCAGCCCTCCCCCGATCGAGCGTCCCAGGCCCGCCAGGGCCGAGGAGCCGTGGACACGCACCGTTCCGGCCCACAGCAGGGCGGCGGCCAGCCCCAGCCCCGCCGTGGCCGCCGCGCCCAGGCCCGCGTTGGTCCACGACTGCGGCAGGGCAGCCACCAGCGCCACCGAGCACACCATCACCACCGCCCACCCCGCCACCTGGGCCGCCGCGGCCAGACGTCCGTGGTGGGAGGCGTACAGGGCGCGGCTGAGCAGGGCGACCAGGCCGAAGGCGACCACTCCGGGCGCGTAGGCGAGCAGCGCCCGCTCCAACGCCCGGGGATCGTGCAGGGCCAGAACCGAGGCCACCGGGGCGGCGGCCGCGGCCAGGGCGGCACCCACCCCGGCGGTGGCCAGCACGCAGGCGCGTGCACTGCCCGCGAGCACGGAGTCGAAGCCGTTCCTGTCGTGCTCGGCGTGGGCCACCGTCAGAGCGGTGAAGGCACTGGTGGCGACGGGAACCGCGATCACCCCGTAGGGGAGGGTGAACAGGGCCCAGGCATAGGTGTGCAGCACGGCCGCACCCGCGCCGCCGCCCCGGTTGGCCAGGGCGATCGCGAGCAGCAGGGACAGCTGCATGGCGGTCAGCGGCAGCAGGGCGGACAGGGCCAGGGACCGCACCCTCCTCCCGGTTCCGGCAGGAAAGGCCAACCGGGGGCGCAGACGCAGGCGCAGACGCGCGGCGGGGCCGAGAACGGTGAGGAGGAGCGCGGCCGAACCGGCGGTGGTACCCGCCGAGAGGACGAGTTCGGCGGACCACGGCAGTGCGGCGGGCTCGTCGCGCTGCCCCGCGCCCAGGGGAACGAACGCGAGGTAGGCACCCATCACCACCAGGCTGGAGAGCAGGGGCGCCAGGGCCGGGGACAGGAACCGGCGGTGCGCCTGCAGGACGCCGTAGAGCACCGACGCCAGCCCGTAGAAGACGATCTGGGGTGCGAACACCGTGAGCATGCGCGCCGACAAAGCGAGCAGGGCGGCGCGGTCGCACCCCGACCCGGCGCCGAGCATGAGTGCCATGGCCTGGGGGGCGGCCAGCGCGAGCAGCGCCGACAGGGGCAGCGACAGCAGCAGCACCCACGTGACCAGCGCCGAGGCGGTGCGGTCGACCCGGGCGTGCTCGCCCCTGTTCGCCTCGGCGGCCAGAACGGGGACGACCACGGCGGCGAGCGCACCGCCGATGGCGATCTCGAACAGGACGGCCGGCAGCTGGTTGGCGGTGACGTAGGCGGTGCCCAGGCAGGTGTCTCCCACGGTCTGGGAGAAGACCACCGTGCGCCCGAACCCGGCCGACCGGGCGCCGACCGTGACCGCGGCGATGAGCAGCGCCGCCCTTCCGACCCCGCCCGTCACCCCTGCGGAGGCGCGGGACACCCCGGTCTCCTCACACGCACCTGCCCCACCGGTCGATCCGGCGCAGGGGCCCCACCCGGTCGATGACGCGGGAGAAGCTGGTGACCTCGCTGGCCAGGGTCAGGGCGACCGTCCCGCCGAGCAGGGCGACGCGCACCGGCCGAGGGGCCCGGGCGGCGGCCGCCGCACCGAGCGCGGCGCCCAGGGCGTTGGCACCCGCGTCGCCGAGCATGGAGCGTTCGGCCAGGTCGTCACGGAGCAGGGCGGCGGCGGCCCCCGCGACCGGGCCGACCAGGGGCGCGGCGGGCGAGGCCAGGGCCGGGAGGGCGGCGAGCAGGCAGGCCTTGCCCGCGCGGCCCGGGCGCAGGTCGAGCAGGTTGACGAGGTTGGCCCCGGCGGCGATGAGCGCGCCGTCCAGAAGGGTGTCGAGCGGCCCGCGCCGCAGCAGGGCGGCGGCGGCCAGGCCGGTGGCGCCGATGCCCGCCATCTTGACCGCGCCGGTGGTCACCTCCCCGCGCACCAGCGCACCGAGGTGGCCGCGCAGCCCGCGCGCGTCGGCCGACCCCGACAGGTCGTCGTAGGCGCCGAAGCCGGCGGCGCCGGCCGCGGCGAGCGCGGCCGCGGCCCGCACGCGGGGTTCCGTTCCGGGGGCGAGCAGGCCTGCCGCGCACAGCCCCGAAGCCAGGGCGGGGCCCTCGTGGAGGGTGACCCTGCGGCCGCGGAAGTTCGTCCGCCACCACGCGCGCGGATCGTCGGCGCGCCGCCCTCCCCCGCGGTCCTCCTCGGGCGGGGCCGGAAGGGTGCGGGTGAGCAGGGTGTAGGAGGTGCGGGCGGTGACCGCGGCCACGGCCGCACCCGCCAGTCCCTGGGCCAGGGCGCGGGCGGGAAGCGGCATCCGCCCGGCGGCCCGGCGGGCCGCGGCCCCGGCAGCGAGGAGTGCGGAGAGAGCGCTCACGGTCTCACTCCTCTCCCCGGGCGGCGTCGCGGGGCCCGTCGGAGGCCTTCACCGCCGCCCCGTCGTCCTCGTCGTCCCCACCGGGTTCCTCGCGGGGTCCGGGCAGGGGGTCGGGGAGGAAACCACCGACCCCGTCCCCGATGCCGTACGCCCCTCCCGCGCCGTCCATGTCCTCGGCCAGGGCCAGGACCGCGACGACGTCGCCCATGGGCCGGCCGCTCAGGTCGGCGGTGGCGAAGCCCGGCTCACCGGCACGGGCCAGCGCCAGCAGGCCGTCGCCCCGCGCCGAGGGGACGTCGCCGGCCAGGACGAGGCCGCCGAGTTCCCCGTGCAGGGAGGAGACCAGTGCGGCCAGGGCGGTGTTGGCCGCCTTCCTGTCGTCCCCGCTCGGCGAGTAGCCCGCGGCGGGGGCGAGGACGACGGCGGCGTCGGCGGAGGCCGCCGGGCTTCCGTCGACCGTGAGCAGCCCGCCGTCGGCGAACGCGGCCAGGGCCGCCTCAGCGTCGAAGCCGTCGGGCTCCCCCTCCGCCTCCTCCGCCTCGTCCGTGTCGACCTCGTCGATGCCGGCCCCGCCGGTGTCCTCCTCGGGGGCGGCGAGTGCGCGGCCGACCGCGGCGCCCACCTTCTCGTAGGGGTCCAGGCCGGCGAGGGAATCGGGGTCGGCGAGGACCTGCCGGGCCGTCTCCCCGGCGAAGTCCGTGTTGTCGTCGTCCAGAAGCTCCTCGGCGATCTCCACGCGGCCGGCGACGCTCCCCCCGGCCTGCTCCACGCGAGAGGTGAGGGAGTCGGCGGTCTCGGCGTCGGCTCCGGGCGAGAGGACCAGCACCACCTCCAGCCCGGCCAGGCGGCCCTCCAGCATGTCCGCGGAGAGGGCCTCGGCCATCTGGTCGGCGCCGGCGTTGACCCGGTCCGCGGTGTCGCGTTCGACACGCAGGTCCTCGGTCTGGCCGCGCAGTTCGGCGGTCTCGGACCGGAGGGTGTCGAGCAGGGGGTCCTGCAGCATGGTGGTGCCCAGGACGATTCCCACCGTCAGCGCGAGGAACACCGCGATGATGGAGACGAGGTGGTAGCGGAAATCGATCACGTCAGCATTCCCGTCAGCCAGTAGGTGAAGCCGTCCCAGCGCGCCGCGAGGAACATGAGGTAGACCTGTCCGGCGGGCGAGGAGCAGGCGGCGACCACGACGGCGAGCAGGCAGGCGGCGACCAGGCCGAGCAGGGCCCAGGGGGAGATCCGCGAGCGGTACAGGCGGCTGACGCCCTTGGCGTCCACGAGCTTTCCGCCGACCCGGAGGCGGGTGAGGAAGGTGCTGGCCATCCCGGAGCGCCCCTTGTCGAGGAACTCCTCCAGGGTGGCGTGGGTACCCACCGCCACGATGAGCGAGGCCCCGGCGCTGTCGGCGAGCATCATCGCGACGTCCTCGCTGGTCCCGGTGGCGGGGAGGACGACCGCGCTGTGGCCGAGGCCGGTGATGCGCGCCAGTCCGGGGGCGCGGCCGTCGCGGTAGGCGTGGACGACCAGTTCGGCCCCGCTCTCCAGGGCGCGGTCGGAGACGGAGTCGAAGTCGCCGACGATGATGTCGGGCCGGTATCCGGCCTCCATGACCGCGTCGGCTCCCCCGTCCACGGCGATGATGACGGGCCGGTACTCGCGGATGTAGGGGCGCAGGGCCGCGATGTCCTCGCGGTAGTGGTAGCCGCGCACCACGATGAGGGCGTGTCGGCCCTCGATGTCGGTCTCGATGTCGGGGATGCCGATGCCGTCCAGGAGCAGGTCGCGCTCCTGCTGGAGGTAGGCCATGGTGTTGGCCGCGAACGCCTCCAGCTGGCCGGCCAGCCCGGCGCGGGCGCGGGCCATCGCGGCGGCGACGGTGTCGGGGTCCTGGAGGGTGCCGCCGGCCACGGCCTCGCTGCCGCGGTAGAGGACGGCGCCCTCCAGGCGCAGGCGCTCCCCCTCCCGGACCCGGGTGAACACCTCGGGATCGACGTCGTCCACCAGGGGGATACCCGCGGACACCAGCAGTTCGGGCCCCTGGTTGGGGTAGCGGCCGCTGATGCTCCGGGCGACGTTGAGGACGGCCGCCACCCCGCAGGACACCAGGGCCTCGGCGCTGACGCGGTCCAGGTCGGCGTGGTCGACGACCGCGATGTCGCCGGGCCGCAGGCGCTTGGTCAGGTTCTTGGTGCGCCTGTCCGAGCGCACGGGAGCGACCAGCCCGGTGGGAGTGTCCGCCGGAGCACGGCGGAACCGCATGACTGTGGCGCTGAGCGCATCCGATACCTTCATCGCTGGCATACTGTCAGATTTTGACTACTGACAGTTATAACAGCTCGGCGCTCGGCGTGTTCGGGGAGACCCCGCCTCACTCAGTCGGCGGGGAGCGCTCGGTCGGGATCGGCGTTGACCAGGAGTTCCTCGGCATGGGCCCGGCCCAGCTCGGAGTCCTCCAGGCCGGCGAGCATCCGTGACAGCTCGCGCACCCGCCCCGCCCGGTCCAGCCGCACCACACCGCTCTCGGTGACCAGCCCGTCGGTGGACTTCTCCACCACCAGGTGCGCATCGGCGAACGCCGCCACCTGAGGCAGGTGGGTGACCACGATCACCTGGGAACGGCGGGCCAGCCGGGCCAGACGCCGGCCGATCTCCACCGCGGCCTTGCCTCCCACTCCGGCGTCGACCTCGTCGAACACGAACGTGGGCACCGGGTCGGCACCCGCGAACACCACCTCGATGGCCAGCATCACCCGGGAGAGCTCACCTCCGGAGGCGCCCTTGTGCAGGGGCAGCGGCCGGGCGCTGGGGTGGGGGGCCAGCAGGATCTCCACCTCGTCGCGGCCGTGCGGGCCGAACTCCTCCCCCGTGGTGATGCGCACGCTCACCCGGGCGTGCGGCATCGCCAGCGCCGTCAGCTCCTCGGTGACCGCCGCACCGAAGCGCTCGGCGGCCTCGGTGCGGATCCGGGTCAGCTCCTCCGCTCCCCGGGCCATCCGCCCGTACAGCTCCTCGGCCTCGGCGCGCAGCTCCTCGATGCGCTCGTCGTCACCCTCCAGGCCGGCCAGCCGCTTGGCGGCGTCCTCGGCCCAGGCCAGGACCTCGTCGACCGTGGCACCGTACTTGCGCGAGAGCGAGGTGATCAGGGCACGGCGCTCCTGCACCTCGGCCAGGCGGGCCGGGTCGGCGTCCACCGACTCGGCGTAGGAGGCCAGTTCGGTGGCCGCGTCGGACAGGATGTAGGAAGCCTCGTCCAGGCGCTCGCCGATCGCGGCCAGCCCCTCGTCGTGCTCGCTCACCGACGCCACCGCCTGGCGGGCCGCCGACAGCAGCGCCGCCACGTCCACCTCCACGTCGGACGCGGGGTCCCCCGCCAGGGCCTCGTGGGCGGTCGTCGCCGCCACCCGCAGGCTGTCGGCGTGCGCCAGGCGGGACTCCTCCGCCAGCAGCTCGGCGTCCTCGCCCGGCCGGAGCTGGGCGGCGGTGATCTCCTCCACACCGAAGCGGAGCATGTCGGCCTCCTGGGCGCGTTCGCGCGCCCGGTCCACCAGCTCCCCCAGTTCGGCCGCAACCTCGCGGTGGCGGCGGTGGGCCGCGGCGTACTGCTTGAGCACCTTGGCCAGCTCGTCCCCCGCGAACCGGTCCAGCGCCGCGCGCTGGCGGTCGGTGCGCAGCAGCCGCTGCTGGTCGGACTGGCCGTGGACGGCCACCAGGTCGTCGGCCAGATAGGCGAGCAGACTCACCGGGGCGGAGCGGCCGCCCAGGACCGCGCGGGAGCGGCCCTCGGCCGACACCGTGCGGCTGAGGACGAGCAGGCCGCCGTCGATGTCACCGCCGGCCTCGAGCACGCGCTCGGCCACACGGCCGCGTTCGGGAACGGCCAGATGCCCCTCGACGACGGCCTTGTCCGCGCCCGGACGGACGCGCTGAGGATCGGCCCGGCCGCCGAAGAGCAGCCCGAGCCCGGTGACGACCATGGTCTTGCCCGCGCCGGTCTCACCGGTGACGACGGTCAGCCCCGGAGAGAGCTCCAACACGGCGTCGTCGATGACCCCGAGTCCCTGGATACGGACTTCTTCGAGCACGGATTCCTCTCCTGTAGTCGACCTCACTCGCTCTTGCCGCGTGCACGCGTGTACAGCGGGCCAGGACCCCGTCCCGGTCAGCGGACGTGTTCGTCCCGCCCCCGCCAGCCCGCGACCGGAAGCCCGAACTTGGCCACCAGCCGGTCGGTGAACCGCGTCCGGTGCAACCGTGCGAGCCGGACCGGCGTGTCGGCACGGGTGATCTCGATACGCGCCCCTGCGGGCACCTCGACCATACGACGTCCGTCGCACCAGAGCACTCCCGGTGCGGTGTCGGACACGACCTCCAGTGCCACCGTCGCCGACGGCTCCACCACGAGGGGGCGGTTGAACAGGGCGTGCGCACTCAGCGGCACCACCAGGAGCGCCTCCACGCCCGGCCAGACCACCGGCCCCCCGGCGGAGAAGGCGTGCGCGGTGGAACCGGTCGGTGTCGCGCACACCACACCGTCACAGGCCCAGCGCGACAGCGGGCGGCCGTCGATCTCCAGGACCGCTTCGAGGATGCGACGCGTCTCGGTCTTCTCCAGGGCGGCGTCGTTGAGCGCCCACGAACGCACCGTCGGTACGGCGTCGGAGCGGCCGTTGGGATAGACCGCCACCTCGAGCGTCATGCGCTCCTCGACGTAGTAGTCGCGTTCGACGACGCTGCGCACGGTCTCGCTCAGGTCCTCGCGCTCGGCCTCGGCGAGGAAACCCACGTGCCCCAGGTTCACACCGAGCAGGGGTGCGCCCGCCGGGCGGGCCGTCTCCGCGGCGCGCAGCAGGGTGCCGTCCCCGCCGAGGACCATGACGAGTTCGACGCCCGCGGCCGCGTCGGCGGCCTCGACCGCCTCCACCGGCGAGAGCTCGCAGCCGACCCGGACCAGCTCGTCGAGCTCCCGCCGGAGCATGCGCACGGCCATCCCGGCACGCGTGAGGCTCTCGTGGACCAGTCGGGCACTGCGTACCGCCGCGGGCCGACCGGTGTGGGCCAGCAGGAGAACACTGCGTCCGCCGGTCCTGGTCATCGCCGTCCCCCTACATTGACTCCCCCCGCAGGGGTTCCGAGTACCGGCCGGGGCGCGTGCCGCCCCGGCCGGGTCACGCTATCGGACTCGTGAGACACCACCGCCACGTACCCGGAGCCTGCTGCCCCAGCCCTCACCCAGGCCATGTCTTTCGGATCCTCTCCCCGCATCGGCGGAGCCGATCCCCCGGCGGAAGCATCCAAGAACAGGGGCTAGCGCGGTCCCTCCTCGATCACGCGCATCAGCCGGTCCGGGTCCAGGGCCGGCGCGCCCGTGCGCAGCCACAGGAAGTATTCGACGTTGCCCGAGGGCCCGGGCAGCGGACTGGCGGCGACGTCGACCGTGCCCAGGCCCAGATCGAGGGCATGGGCGGCGACGTCCGCGACGGCCTCGGCACGCAGCGCGGGCTCCCGGACCACACCCCCGGCGCCGACCCGTTCCCTGCCCACCTCGAACTGGGGCTTGACCATGAGGGCGAAGTCGGCGCCGGGCGCGACCGAGTCGCGCAGGGGCCGGAGGAGGAGCTTGAGCGAGATGAACGACAGGTCACCCACGACCAGGTCGGGGCGGGGTTCACCGACCGCCTCGGGGGTGAGCTCCCGGACGTTGACCCGCTCCATCACCCGCACGCGGTCGTCACTGCGCAGCGACCAGGCGAGCTGGCCGTAGCCGACGTCGACGGCGATGACGTGCGCCGCGCCGCGGCGCAGCAGGACGTCGGTGAAACCGCCGGTGGAGGCACCCGCGTCCAGGGCCCGGCGGCCCGAGACGTCCAGGGAGAACGCGTCGAGCGCCCCGATGAGCTTGTGGGCGCCGCGGGAGACGTAGGGGGGTTCGTCGGAGGGGGCGCGTACCACGATGGGCTGGTCCTGGCCGACCTGGGTGGCGGCCTTGGTGGCCACCATCCCCGCGACCTTGACGAAACCGCCCTCGATGATCTCGGCCGCGTGGCCCCGGGAACGCGCGTGCCCTCGCCGGACCAGTTCCGCGTCGAGCCGAGTACGTTTTGCCATGGTCACCTAGGATACCGGCGGCCGCTGCCGACCGTCCGTGTCGTGGTCCAGGGCTCCCAGCATTCCGGACAGCTCCTGGTGGAGGGCGTCGAAGACGGCGACGTGCTCAGGGGTGGGCCGCGACTCCAGCGACTCCAGGCGCTGCCTGGTGCTGTCGAGGATCTGGGCGGCCAACGCCTCGGCCTGCTCCTTGGGGTCCATCGCTCTCCCTGATGTGCTCACCGGTCTCCGACTCTACTTCTTCGTGGAACCGCGGCTCTTGGTGGTGCCCTTGGTGGTGCGCTTGGCGGTGGTGCGCGCGCGGGTCGTCCTGGTGGTCGCCTTGGTCCCGGACCGAGCCGCGCTCTTGGGCGCGGCGGGCGTGTCGCCGGCCTCCGGCGCGGGGGTCTCCTCCGGGGCGGAGGAGGCCTCGGCCGCCTCGTCCCCGGGCGGTTCGGCGACCGGCACGGGGGCGGGCTCGGCAGCAGCGGGTTCGGGAGCGGAGGCGGCGGAGGGGACAGTGGGAGCGGGCTCGGCGACAGGAGCGGGCGCCCGCTCGGCCAGGCGGGTGACCATGCGGCGCTCCAGCTCGGCGACCCGGCGCACGAGGCGCTCGTACTCGGGGCGCGGCACCACGTCCATCTGCTCGAGACGGCGCTCGACCTCGGCGCGCACCAGCTCGGCCAGGGCCGCGCGGTTGGCCTGGCTGGTCTCGATGAGTTCACCGGCCAGCGCCTGGATGCTCTGCCCCACACGCGGCGGCAGGCCTTCGGCGTCCCCCTCCGCCCCGGGCGCCGGCACGGCGCCTCCGGCGCGCAGCAGGGTCTTGGCCGCGGCGACGGCCTGCTTGCGGGAGAGTTCGGTGAGGCCATTGGCGGCATCGAGGTAGGTGCGTACCGCATCGACGACCATGTTTCACGTGCTCCTTGATGAGACCGCAGGAGAAGAGGGAACGGCAGGCGCGGGGGAGGACGCCGGGCAGCGGGGTTCACCGCCAACGCTACCGGGAGCGGAACACCCTTGACACGCGAACGGGCGAGGCCGCCCGCGCCCTCGGCCGGATGGGGACGCACACCCTCGAGTGCCGCATACGGCATGATGTGCCCATGAGCAGCATCGACGCCTGCCTCGCCGGTATCGCGAAGGTCAACGAACGCATCCTCGCCAAGCCGGAGGAGGACCGGCGCAAGCACATCCGGGAGCGCTCGGTGAGCGTGGTCGTGCCGGACCTGCCGGCCGTGTTCGACATGCGCCTCACCGTCGAGGGCCTGGTCGACATCGTACAAAGGCCCCGGGGCGGTCCCGAGGCGCGACCGCAGGTGCGCATCACCGTGGACAGCGGCGACCTCGTCGACCTGGCCGAGGGACGCCTGGACCCGGGCCAGGCGCTCCTGCGGCGCCGGATCCGGTTGGACGCGAGCATGGGCGACATGCTGAGGCTGCGCAAGTTCCTCTGACCCGCGGCGCTTCGACCCGCCCCCGACCCGGGTACCTTTGCTGGAATGCCACGCCGACCTCTTGAACTGGCTCCCTTCCGGGGCCTGCGCTACGCCGACGTCGACCGGTTCGTCACCGGGGAGTTCGACATCGCACGGCTGCTGGCCCCGCCCTACGACATCCCCGGCGCCGAGGAGGCCCGGGCACTGCTGCGCTCCGACCCGCACAACGCCGCCCGCGTCACCCTGCCCTACGAGCTGAACCGGGAGGACCCGCCGAGTTCCTGCGGGGCGGTCCCCCGCCGCTACAGGGCGGCCGCCGCACTTCTGCACGACTGGATCGACCGCGGTGTCCTGGTCCGCGACGACCAGGAGGCGCTGTACGTGTACGAGCAGGTCACACCGCAGGGCCGGCGCCAGCGGGGGCTGCTGGGGGGCCTGCGCCTGCCCGAGGAGGGAAGCGAGTCGCCCGTGCGCCCCCACGAGGACGTGGCCGCCGCCCCGGTGCGGGACCGGTTCCTGCTCATGGCGGCGGCGCGGGCCGACCTCGAACCGATCTTCCTGCTCTACCGCGGCGGCGGAGGCGCGGCGTCGGCGGCGACGGAGTCCGCGTCGGGACCGCCCCTGGTGTCGGCCCGCACCCGCGACGGCGCCGAGCACCGGCTGTGGGCCCTCACCGATCCGGCCGTCCTGGCACGGATCGCCGGCGACCTGGCCGAACGCTCGGCGCTGATCGCGGACGGGCACCACCGCTACGCCGCCTACCGGCTCCTGCGCGAGGCCCACGGGGACCCGGGCCGGCGCCACGGGCTGGCCCTCCTCGTGGACAGCGACACACACCCGCCCGACCTCGGCGCCATCCACCGCGTACTGCCGGGTCTGGACACCGCCTCGGCCGCCTCCGCAGCCGAAGCGGTGGCGGCCGTGGACCGCGTGGACGGGATCTCCCCCGCCCTGCTGGAGCGGGCCGAGCAACCCGCTCTGCTGCTCGTCTCACCGGAGGGGACCGCGTACCTGGTGCACGGCTTCGGCGAGCAGGAGCTCGAACGCGCTATGCCCGGACGCTCCCCCGAGTGGCGCCGCCTGCCCACGGCCGCGCTGCACGAGATCCTGCTGCCGCTGTGGGGCGTGGCCGAGGAGCGGGTGCGGATGGTGCACGACGACCCCGCCGAGGCCGTGGCCGCGGCCCGGGAGGCAGAGGGCACCGCCGTCGTCGTACCCGCCCTGGACGTGTCCCAGGTCTACGCGATCACCGACCGCGGTGAACTGACCCCCCGCAAGTCCACGTCGTTCGGTCCCAAACCCCGCACCGGCCTGGTGATGCGCGTCCTGGACTGAGCTCCCCGCCCACGGCCCCGGGCGGGCTCCGCCGTGCGGTACCGCACACCGCCGACGGGGGTGCGCGGCCCCCGCGCCGCGATCGGGGCCATAGCCTGTTGGACGTCCACCGCCGCCACACGAAAGCGGGTTCTCCGACATGCCGCTGCTGTCCGCCGACCGTCCCCTGAGCACGGTCTACGACGCGATGCTCCTGGACCTGGACGGGGTCGTCTACATCGGCAGGCACGCCGTCCCCGCGGCCCCCGGCGCGATCGACAAGGCCCGTGCCTCGGGCGCGCGCGTCGCGTTCGTGACCAACAACTCGGGACGCACCCCGGCACGGATCGCCGAGCACCTCACCGAGCTGGGCGTCTCCGCGGCCCCCGAGGACGTGGTGACCTCCGCCGAGGCCGCCGCCCGCCTGGTCGCGGAGCGCTTCCCGGAGGGCGGCGACGTCCTGGTCGTCGGGGACACCGGTCTGCGGCAGGCCGTCCGGAGGATGGGGCTGCGGCCGGTGACGATCGCCACCGACGCGGTGGTGGCAGTGGTGCAGGGCTTCTCCCCGACCATGAACCGGGACCTGCTCGACCAAGGAGCCCTGGCCGTGGCACGCGGCGCGTTCTACGTGTCCAGCAACGGCGACGCGACCGCGCCGAGCCAGTGGGGAGCGGCCACACCCGCCAACGGTGCCTTCGTGCGGGTGATCGCGCACGCCTCCGGGGTGGAACCGGTGGTCGCGGGCAAGCCCATGCGACCGCTGCACGAGGAGGGCATCCGACGCACCGGCGCGCGCAACCCGCTCATCGTGGGAGACCGCCTGGACACCGACATCGAGGGCGCCGTCGTGCACGGCGCGGCCGGAATGCTGGTGCTGTCGGGGGTGGCCACCCCGCTCGACGCGCTCGCGGCCCCCGAACACCGGCGGCCGAACTACCTCGCCTGGGACGTGTCGGGAATGAACGACCCCCATCCCGCCCCGGAACTCCTGGACAACCGGGCCACCTGCGGCGGCTGGACGGTGACCGTCACCGGCGGCGCGCTGTCCCTGGAGGGGGACGGCGACCGCCTCGACGGACTGCGTGCGCTGTGCGCCGCGGTGTGGGCCCATCCTGCGCTGGACCCGACCGGCCCGGACACGGCCCGTGCGCTCACCCGCCTGGGGTGGTGACGGATCCACACGGTCCACTCCGGGCACCGACTCCGCGGAACTCATCCGCCGGCCTCCGGGGTGGCCGCGCGGGAGCGGCCGCCCGGGCCCGGGCGGAGCAGCTCGGCGGTACGGACCTCCACCTCGCACACGCTGCGGATCCCGCTCCGCCCCTGCCAGGTGCGGCGGCGCAGGGCCCCCGACACCTGGACGACGTCACCCGCACACCAGTCCCCGATGCGGCCGTGCAGGACGCGGTCGAAGCTGACGCAGGTGATCGAGTCGACCCGGCGGCCCCGGAAACCGCTGTCGGCGGACCTGGCCACGCAGATCCGCCAGGTGGCGATGCGGTCTCCGCTGGGCAGGTCCCGCAGGACGGGCTCGGAGGTGATCCGGCCCGCGACCACGACCTCGTTGCGGTGCCCCTCCTCGGAATGTCCCCCGCCCCCGGAACGGGTTGCGGCCGGTGCACCGGGGCCGGGGACCGTTCCGTCGGGGACGGCCCGGGTCGGCCGGTCCTCGCGGGAAGCGCTCTCGGGAACGTCGGAGATACGTTCGCGGGCGTGCCGCGCGAACACGGCCGCGGTGCCGG
Organism: Nocardiopsis algeriensis; assembly: GCF_014203695.1. Classification (GTDB taxonomy): domain Bacteria; phylum Actinomycetota; class Actinomycetes; order Streptosporangiales; family Streptosporangiaceae; genus Nocardiopsis; species Nocardiopsis algeriensis. The sequence goes on from NZ_JACHJO010000004.1 coordinate 477,238, forward strand.
TGGCCGACGCCCTGGCACGCTCGGGGCACCGTGTGTCGGTCAAGGTGTGTGCGGACTCCTGCTGCATGCGGTCTCCCTGGACAGACGGAGGAGTGGTCGGCACGACGACGCGGCACAGGTGCGCGGGGACTGCCGCGGGGACGGGGGCGTGTGCGCCTGCTTCAAGGATCCCCCGGCAGGGGGAAGGACAGAAGCCCTCGTCCAAGGCTGTGGAAAACCCGGTCCGGGCCGACCGGCCCGGGGCCGGCACGACCCGATGCCCCCGACCGCTGCCCGGATGAGACGCACGCCACCCGTGTGTCCTAGAGTCGGATCCGGGTCCGGGCCCTCCGGACCGCGGCCGACCGAGGAACAGGGGTGCCTGCCGTGCACGACGACGTGGACGTGAGCCGCCTGTCCGAGGGGATCACTCCCCTGGGCAACGAGATCTTCGCCATCGACACGATGCTCGCCGGATACCCCGGGGTCGTGTCCAGCTACCTCATCCGCAGTGAGCGCCCCTGCCTCGTCGAGGTCGGCACCGCCGGTTCGGCACAGGTGCTGCACGACGCCGTCACCCGGCTCGGACTCGCCCCCGCCGACCTGGCGACGATCGTCGTCACCCACATCCACCTCGACCACGCGGGCGGTACCGGAGACGTGGCCGCCCTGTTCCCGAACGCCGAGATCGTGGTCCACGAACGCGGCGCACGGCACCTGGCCGATCCCAGCAGGCTCATGCGCAGCGCCGCGATGGTGTGGGGCGACCGCCTGGACACCCTGTTCGGGCAGATGCTGCCCACCGAGGCGCGGCGCATCCGCTCGGTGGCCGAGACCGGGGAGATCGACCTGGGCGGAGGCCGCAGGCTCGTCACCCACTACGCCCCCGGCCACGCCAAGCACCACATGGGGCTGGTCGACACCCTCACCGGCGACCTGTACGTCGGCGACGCCCTCGGCGTCCGCAACCCGCTCACCGGCGACGTCCGCCCCGCCACGCCACCGCCGGACTTCGACATGGAGGCCTGCCTGCGCACACTGCGCCTGTTCGGGGACATCGGCGCCCAGAGGCTGATGTTCTCGCACTTCGGTGCGGTGGAAGCGGTACCGGAGACGATCGACCGGGCGGAGGCCGAACTCCGCCTGTGGGTGGAGACGGTGCAGGAGTCCCACGGCACCGCCGGCGACCTCGACCACGCCGTCGCGATGGTGCGGGACAAGGTCGTCGCACGTTACAGCCCGCTGCCTCCGGGAGCCTCACGCGAGTCCGCGGAGGTGCTGGAGACCCTGAGCGGGGTCGAGGCCAACGTGTCGGGGATCGTCCACTGGCTGGACAGGCTCGAGGAGGAGCGGGCCCGCCGCCGGGCGGAGGAGGGAGAGGCCTGAGGAGCCGGAGGGCAGCCGGGCGGCCGGGCGCCTTCCGTGCGGAAAATCCCGTGCTTTCGGAGACATCCGGTGCCAACCTTGGCCAATGGCCCTCACGATACGCGCCATGGCGGAGAACGACGTTCCCTCGGCCCTCCGCCTGATCTGCTCCGCCCATCCCCGACAGGTCCTGACGGAGGAGGCGATGCGCTGGAGCCCGGGCACTCCTTCGCGGAGCGAGACCCGGACGAATCTCGTCGCGGTAAGCGACGACGGGACCCTCGCGGGACTCCTGCGCTGCCTGCTGACCCGTGACGACGGCGGAACCCCGCAAGGACTCTCCTACCTCGCCTCGATCGCGCCCGAGCACCTCGACTCGGGCGTGGCCGCCCTCCTGCTGGAGGCCGCCGAGCGCAACTTCGTCTCGAGGGGCGCCCGGACCCTGCTCGTGGGAGCCGCGGACGAAGCCGTCCAGACGGGCGGCGACCGGTTCCGGCAGTTGGCGGTCGAGAGCGGGTACGTCCTGGAGGAGAGCCACCAGATCCTGGAACTGGAGCTCGCCCGGCTGTCCCGCGACCCCGCGCCCCCGCGGTTGGCCGAGCCTGTGGAACTGCGGCCCCTCAGTTCCTACCGGAACGATCCGCGGAGGATCTACGAGATCGACCGGCTCACCACCGCGGACGAGCCGGGGCTCCGCCTCGAGTTCACGCCCTACGAGGAGTGGCTGTCCGGAACCTGGCACCACCCGCTGGCCGACCTGGAGCTGAGCGCGGTGGTACTGGTGTCGGGAGCACCTGCCGGGATCGTCTGCTTCACCTCGGACGGGCAGACCCGGCTGGAGTCGTCGATGACGGGAACGCTGAGGAGGTACCGGGGGTTCGGGCTCGCCCGCCATGCCAAGCACTCCGCTCTCCTGCGGGCAGCGGAACTCGGGTTCACGCACGCCTGCACGAGCAATCACGCGGACAACGCGCCGATGCTCTCCGTCAACCGCCGACTGGGCTACGAGGCGGTCGGCAGCGAAGGTGTGTACGTCAAGCAGATGTAGCGGGAGGACGCGGGGAAGGCAGAGGCCGCTCAGAGGGGCGGAGCTCCGGGAAGGCCGAGTACGCGGAGGAGGTGGGCGTACAGGCCGTCCGACCACGAGAGCTCGCTGTCGGAGGGCAGGACGTCGAACGCCCGCACCTCCACCGTCTCGAACTCGCCGCTGAGCGGCTCGAGCCCGGTCACCGGTGCGTGTGTGACCACGGTGGTGTGCCCGCTCGAAAGAACGTAGTGGCCGCACACGCGGACCTGGCCGAGGACCGCCCCGGCCTCCTCCCTGGCCTCACGCCGGGCCGTCTCCTCGATGTCCTCACCGGCCTCCGCGTGCCCGCCGGGGAACTCCCAGGACCGGCGTCTGTGGCGGACGAGGAGGGGACGGTCGCCGAGGTAGGTCAGGCAGACCACCGACTGATGGGCGGCGGGAAGGGTGTGCAGGTGCACAACGGCACCGCCGAGCGGCCGCGGGCCGCTCGGCGGTGCCGTGTGGTCGGGCCGGGTCAGAAGCGCTCTCCGGGGCCCTGGTCACCGCGGGGGCGCTCGAAACCGGAGCCCTGCTCCGGCTCGTCGTCCTCCGCGCCCTCCGGCTCCTCCTCTTCGGCGTCGGTCCAGACGATGCCGTCCTCGGGATCGATGTCGACGAGCTCGACACCCTCGAGCGCGGCGAGGCGCTCGTCCGCGTCGGTCACGCCCTCGCGGTCCACGGCGGAAGCACGGGAGAAGTACTCGCGGGCCTCCTCGTCACGGCCCAGCTCCTCCAGGACGTCCGCATAGGCGTAGAAGAGCCGCGCCACCCACGGTCGGGCCCGCCGCTCCTGCAGCTCGGGCACCTGGAGTTCGGCCAGAGCCGCCTTCGTGTCCCCCATGTCCCTGCGGGCACCCGAGGCGACGATGCGCACCTCGATGCGATCGGCCGTGTCGAGTTCGGCAACCGCCGGGTCGTCCGCGATCTCCAGGGCACGCTCGGGCCGGCCGAGTCCGCGCTCGCAGTCGGCCATGATGGCGAGGAAGTTGTTCCGTCCGCTCATCCGGCGAGCGGCGCGAAGGTCCGAGAGGGCCTCCTGCCACTTGCCCATGGTGTAGGCGGCCACTCCCGAGGCCTCCCGAACGCCCGACACACGCGACGCCTTGCGGCGGGCGAAGGCTGCATGGGAGTAGGCCCGTTCCGGGTCCTCGTCCATGAGCAGACCGGCCGCCACGATGTGTTTGCCGACGAGCTCGGCCAAGGACTTGGGAAGGGAGTTGAGGTCACGCCTGGTCTCCGGGTCGAGCTGGGAGTAAGTGGCTTCCTCGGGCAGTGGCGGCGCGACGTCCGCAGGGTCCCGGTCCTCACGGAACGGCCGTCCCTCGCGGAAGGGGCGACGGTCGTCACGACGGCGGTCCCCGAAGTCACGCCGATCGTCCCGGCCGCGGAAACCGCCACCACGGCGATCGTCGCGATCCCAGTCACCACGGAAACCACCGCCACGACGGTCATCCCGGTCCCGCTCGCCGCGGAAACCACCGCCACGACGGTCATCCCGGTCCCGCTCGCCGCGGAAACCGCCACCACGACGGTCATCCCGGTCCCGGTCACCACGGAAACCGCCACCACGACGGTCATCCCGGTCCCGGTCACCACGGAAACCGCCACCACGACGGTCATCCCGGTCCCGGTCACCACGGAAACCGCCAC
>NZ_JACHJO010000004.1:481393-481979 GCF_014203695.1 Nocardiopsis algeriensis
CCACCACGACGGTCATCCCGGTCGCTTTGCCCTCTGGAGCCGCCGTAGCCGGACCGGGAGTGGGGCCTGTCACCACGTCCCCGACCGCTGGGTGCGCCGGAGCGGCCTCCATTGTGCTCGTTGGCTCCGGAGTCCTCGCGGTCTCCCGATCGGCTGTCGTCAGTCATCCAACCCGTCCGTCAACACTCAAAAGCGCTGCCACTTGAGCAGTAGCAGCGCGTCATATTACTCGTGCCCTCCAGCTTACGGCATGGTGTCGGGGTCAGAACCCACGCTTGTCCTCCTCCCCCGGGTCCAAGGGTGAGAGACGGGCCTCGGGGTCTGCCCGTGCCGGCCCTGCGGGGCTCAGGCCCCGGAAGTGGCCCTTCCCCACAACCACAAAGCCGGCACCCCCCACCACAAACAAAAAAGGGGGGCCCGCCAGCCCCCCCCACACACACAACACACCACACAACAAAAAAGAGGGGCCGCCCGCAAAGACGACCCCCCTTTCAAGAAAAACCGTGGCAGCAACCTACTCTCCCACCCCACCACAGGGCAGTACCATCAGCGCAAGGAGACTTAACGACCGGGTTCGGAATGAGAC
>NZ_JACHJO010000005.1 GCF_014203695.1 Nocardiopsis algeriensis
ATCGCCCAGCTCAAGCAGTGGGCCATCCTGCGCCGCCTGCGCTGCTGCCCCAACCGGGCCGGCCAGATCACCCGCGCTGTGCTGATCCTTCAGCTTCGAGAAGCAAGATGAAAAGGGCTCAGTACCTCGCCGTTACGGGAAGAGATGACCAGAGGCTTCAAGAGGCTCAATCCGGGATCGATCTCGCGGCCTCCTACGAGTTTTACTACCTAGCCGGCTGCTTCAACGGAAGAGCCGGAATCCTGTCCTATCTTGCGCAGGCCATACGCCTGCGTCCTGATGGTGTGCTGGAAGCGACGGCCCGGAGACTGGTGGAGAGCCTTTCCCTCTACGCGGGTGTGCACGAGGGGCGTGTGGTGTTTGCAGGCAACCATCTTCTGAGGCTTTCCGCGGACCTGGCAACCGGTTCTGCCGGAGTCCTTTTGGCGCTCAATGCCTGGTCAGGCGGGCAAGGTCTTCCTTTCCTCAAGTAGCAAGCACAAATAAAGCTTCCGGGCACGGTGCCCGGAGCGGGTCGAACGACCCGTGTCGAAGGCGCTTCGCCTTCACTAAAGGAGAAAGAAAAATGAGCAAGATCCTGCAGATGCAGATGCTCGAGGCGGTCTCCTCCCCTGAGACCACGGGGCTCGTGAGCACGCTCAGCGTCGTTTCCCCCTGCCCCGGCTGGCCCTCCGCCCTCACTTGGGGAAACTGCTAATTCCTGTGTGACCGGGGGCTGAAGGCGCAAGGGCCTTCAGCCCCTTCGAGTGAGGCCGACCAGGCCGGGTGGGGGGAAAGACGATGGCGCGAGAGGTGAGAGCTGCGGACAAGTTGCTCTTGTCGTCGATCCGGGATTCCTATCTGCCGCTCACTTTGTATACGCTGGCCCGTTTGCTGGGTGCGGCGGCAGGGATCGCCCTGCCGCTTTCGATGGCTGCTGCGGTCGATGCTGTTGTCGACAGGGAGAGCGTAGAAGCTGCGATCGGCTTACTTGCCGCGGTCTCGGCCCTGCTCGTCCTTTGTGAGATGGCTGCGCTCCTCAGCGGTGCGTACTGCTCCGCGAGGGCCACTGCCCGACTGAGACAGCTCACGGCCCGGCGTCTGATGGCTGCGCGCCCCTCGGAGATCGAAACGGCGGATCGTGGTGGCCTCGCCATGGCGATCATTTCGGGTGCCCCCGAAGCCTCTGGAGCGCCCGTTGCCCTCGTGCAATCTGCTATCGCCGTGTTGACCGGGGTGGGTGCGATTGCCGTGCTCGGTTTCCTCGACATCTGGAGTTTGGTCGCCTATCTGGCCGTCGCTCCGCTGGGACTGCTGGTGGTACACCGTTTCATGGTCAGGGGCACCGCTGCCTCGCATGACTATCAACGTGCTCAGGCTCGGCTCGCAGGACACCTGATCAACAGTCTCAACGGTGCTCGGACCATAGCTGTGTCGAAGACCGCGGACCGTGAGATCGACAGGATCCTGGGGGGACTGGCGGATTTGGGCAAGGCCGGCCGGGCCTTCTGGGAGTCGATGGGGCGTGCGTCGAAGGGCGGCGAATTTCTCGTCCCCCTGCTCCAGGCGGTGGTTCTGGCTGTGGCTGGAATCGGAGTCGCCGGGGGGAGACTGACCCCCGGAGTGTTGGCTGCAGTGGTGCTCTACGCCGCTCAGGGCCTCGCCGTCTTCGATCAGGTGGGTGTCATCTCTGCGATTGCCCGGGCCCGGGCCGGAGCACGACAAGTCGCCTCGGTCGTCTCGCGCTCCCCCATCCGGTACGGGGACCTGGAACCGGGGGAGCATATGGGTGAACTGAGGTTGGAATCCGTCACAGTGTACGGCAAGGACGGCCGACCCGTACTGGATAGCGCAAGTTTGGTCGTTCCGCGGGGCACTGTTGTCGCCGTTGTGGGGGACGCTGCGGCTACGCGGTGCATTTGCTGGCTGGCAGCACGTCTGACAGATCCCGACCACGGTCGGGTGTACCTGAGCGGAGTCGACCTGCGTGAGTTGAGCGAGAAGTACCTCAGGTCGGTTGTTGGATTTGCGCCCACCACTCCCCACCTCTTCGGTGAAACGCTTGCCGATGCCGTGAGTTCGGGAAGAAAAGGTGGGAGTGAACGACTCACCGAGGCTGCAAAGAGTGCAGGGATCGCTGAATACGTTTCTCACCTTCCCGGGGGGTGGCGAACCCCTCTAGAAGATGTGGCTCTCTCGGACGGTGAGAGACAGCGCCTGGGTATGGCCCGCGCATTCTACGGACGCCCCTGCCTGCTCGTCGCAGAGGACGTCACCTCGAACCTGGACACCGTGACCGAAAGGCTTGTACAGGGCGCGCTGACCACACCACTGGGAAGCGGATCCAGATTGCTCGCGACCAGGCGCAGAGCTGTGGCGGAGCGGTGTGACCTGGTGGTATGGGTCAGCGACGCGCGAATCCGTGCGGTTGGTACACACGCGGAACTGTGTGAGAGCCCTGGTTACCGCGCAGCCTTGGTGAGCACCGGCGGTGCGGAAGGAGAGAACACCGTCATGACGGCTGGAGAGCTGTGGTGAATCCCGTTGCGAATTACCTGGGTGACCTGCGATCGCACTGGCGGCGGATTCTCGTTCTCCTGGGATGGTCGACTCTGCAAGCCCTGCCGGTGTTCGCCACCGGCCGCCTGGTGACTATTGCTATTGACGAGGGCTTTCTCTCCGGTCGGCCTGTACTCGGGTTGCTGGTGGCCGCACTGATTCCTATATTCGCACTGGTGGGAGCGGCCGCCGCACATCTAGTTTTTCGGAGCCTGGCTGAGATCGTTGAGCCAATCAGAGACGCTATGGTCCGACGGATCGTCACCGAAGCGGTCGAAACTGTGGCAGCCGATCCCCGGACTGCGCGTGTGAGTCGTTCCTTGGCACGGATCACCAGGCAGACCGAAGCTGTGCGGGGGGTCACGGCAGGAGTGCTGGTCGAGACCGCGTCCATGGCTGTCACCATCGTTGCTGTCGCGGCAGGGCTTGCCCTACTGGCCGGAGAAGTCTTTGCCCTGGTGGTGCTCCCAGTGGTGGCTTCCCTGGTATTGCTGGTCATGGCCCTGGGGAGGTTGATGAGGCGGCAGGACAGGGTGTATCGCCTGGAAGAGGAGCTCTCGGTCGAGGTCGATCACGGGGTCATGGCTTTTCGCGACATTGCAGCTCAGGGGCGTGGTACGCATACGGCGGACGAATTGGCTGCGCTTGCCTTTCGCCAAGCGGCGTTCGAAGTGGCGGTCGCCCGGGCGGGCACAATGAGAGGCCTGGTGGTCGGGGTCGGTGGATATTTCCCGTTGGTCCTCGTCCTGATATGTGCGGTTCCTCTGCTTGACCGAGGTTTGAGCCCCGGTGAACTGCTTGGGGCGTTGACCTATGTTTCGACGGGGCTGATTCCGGCCCTGAGATCCTTTGTCGGGGTCGCGGGCGATGCTCTGCCGCGTTTGGTCACCGCGCTCCGCCGTAGCGGAAGTACCCAGCTCACCCGCCCTGACATGATCGAGTTGCCGAGGGCGGCCCCCTGCGAACTGCTGCACGGACGTGCCGTTCTGTTCGAGTCGGTGACCTTCGCCTACGGTGAGGGCGCGCCGCTCTTCCGCGGCTTGGATCTGGCCTTTGCCGCAGGGGAACATATAGCGGTTGTGGGGCCCAGCGGTGCGGGCAAATCAACTCTTGTTGATCTCATGTGCGGAGTGCGGGAACCGACCGGAGGCCGGGTACTCGTCAGCGGAGTACCTCCAAGAGAAAACAGACATGTCGCTGTTCTCCCCCAGGAAGGCTATGTCTTCGATGCGACGCTGCGGGAGAACCTGGGATACCTCGCGAAAGGTACCGTCGACGACGACGAGGCGGCTCGAGTGATCGAAGCATTGGGAGCGGCCGCTCTCATTGACCCTGTGGAGGGTTTGGACGCACGAGTCGACCCGCGTTCATTGTCACCCGGGGAGCGCCAACTGATCTCACTGGTGCGACTGGCGTTGTCGGAAGCAAGTGTGGTGATTCTGGACGAGGCGACAAGCCATCTCAGCCCCGCGGTGGACGCGCGGATAGAGCGGCTCCTTCATAACCAGGGCCGCACATTGATTGTGGTGGCCCACCGTTTGGATGTGGTGCATCGAGCCGATCGAGTGGTGCTGGTGGACACGGTGGGGACCAAAGCAGGTACACACGAGAAGTTATTGGCTTCCTCGCAGGTCTACCGAGACCTGTTGGGGGATTCAGCTTCTGCCCAGGACTGCTGAATTCGCAGCTGGACTCTGGCACATGTGTTGTGACACAGCCAGAAAGGCTCGATAGGGCTGCCGCAGGCCGTTTTCCGGTGGGACATTGCTTCGTTCACCGGGAAGTATTCGCTTCGATTGAAATCTACATGGTTCGCAACCTTCGCATCGCAGAGCTCCCTTTGTGCCTGAGGTGCCCAAAGCCAGCGTGCCCAAGGGCGGGCCTAGGTGTGATGACCGCAGAGGTGAAGAACAGCCCGGCAGTGGCTTGACAACAAGAGAGGGCCTCCGACATAGGTGTGGATTGCTCAGATCAACACCTGAAGAAGGTCAGAAGGACCTCGATGTCCCACACTACCCATGCCAATGCCTGCCTCGCACCCACCGGACGCCTGGCCCTGGCCCGCTGCGTGGTCGAGGACGGCTGGCCGCTCAGGCGTGCCGCCGAACGCTTCCAGGTAGCGGTCACCACCGCCAAACGCTGGGCCGACCGCTACCGCACCCCGGGCCAGGCCGGGATGAGCGATTGTTCCAGCCGCCCCCGCCCCGGCGAGCTGGTGCACGTCGACATCAAAAAACTCGGCAACATCCCCGACGGCGGCGGGCACCGGGTGGTGGGCCGACATGCGGGGATACGCAACAAACAGGCCAAACAGCAGCTTGGGCAGCTGCTGGACCACGACGGAGAAGGGACATGGAGGTAACTCCCCAAGGCATGACGAGGGCACCGAACGGCGCGTGGACGGGACAGCACGGTCGGGTGCTGTCCGGCCAGTCTCGGCGGGGAGCCGCGTGATGAGAGAAGTGGAAAGCGGAAGGTCTGAGGCCTACCGCGCAGGCTCCTGGTACCAGACGGGCCGAGCGATCGGGCGCACGGCGGTGGTGTGCATCGAGGTCCTTTCGAGTGCTGGTCGTGCTTTGCGGGTGGACAGGGGGCCGGAGGTCCGGTGAGGAGCACGTTGCGGGGAAATCACTTGGGAAGCGATGGGTTTTCCAACAGCTGTCCGGGACGTGGTGTGTGGGAAGATTCTGCCTTGCCCAGGGAAGTGAGCACACACCGCGATCGCGCACCTGATCGATTGCGAAGGGACACCCCAGGGCCCATACGAGCCGGAGGGCGACGTCAGCGTAGCCCGCAGGGTGGGGACCCATGCGGCTATTCCCAGCAGCCCACCATGCTCTGTTGGCCGACCCCGCTCCGCCCCAGAAGCGCTGGACCCACCGTGGTGTCCTGGTGCGGTGTCACGCCTTGTCGCCTGGGCCCTGCGGTGCCGGGCCGGGGGCCGGAGCCTCGTACAGTGGGAATTTCACCCCGGGCACAGGAGATCCCTGGTGTCCCGGGACCACGTATGTCCCGCCTCGGCGGGGACGACCGGAGGGAAACCCTTGTACCTGGCCCGCATCAACCTCGACCCCAAGCGCAGCGCCGGCATGGACCAGTGGGCGGCCATGGGGCGGGCCGTACGCAGGGCGGTCGATCCCGACGAGTCCGGCACCCGTGTGCTGTGGGCGCGTACCTCGCCGAACACGCTGGTGGTCAGCTCCGACACCGCCCCGGCCTGGGGCAAGGTCCCCGGGGCGGTCTCCGCCGCCATCCACCCGATGCCGCGCCACCCCGAGGGCGAGACCGTCCGCTGGGAGCTCATCACCGCACCCACCGGGCAGCGCCGGGCGGAGTCCGGCGAGGAGGAGCAGCGCCCGCGCGGCAAGCGGACCCTCCTCGCGGAGGAGGAGTTCGAGGACTGGCTGCACGGCAAGTTCGCGGGTGCGCTGGACCTCACCTCGGTCAAGTGGAAGCGCCTGGGCGGCAGGCCCGCCCGGTACCACTTCACCGGGGAGGCCGTGGTGCGGGACAGCGAGGCGCTCCAGGAGCTGTGCCTGAGCGGTATCGGCGCGGGCACGGCCACGGGGGCCGGACTCCTCCTCACCAGTTCGATCGCCTAGGCGGCGGCGCCGAACCACGTCGGCAGGTGGGCGAGCAGGTCCTGCTGGTCCCCGCCGACCCAGGCCACGTGGCCGTCGGGGCGCAGCAGCACGGCGGGCACGTCCGGTTCCCCGCTGTCGTCGACGACGTGGTCGACCCGGTCGCTCCAGCCCTCCACCGAGAGCCGGCCGGTCCGGTCGAGGAGCAGTCCGCGGCCGCTGCGCAGCAGCTCGTAGAGACGTCCCTGCCTCAGGGGGACGTCGCGCAGCCGGCTGCCGAGCAGCTCGTGCCCCTCTCCGAGGTCGTAGCGGACCCCGACCGCGGTGATCTTCTCCATGAGGCGCCGGTTCACCTCCTCGATGTCCATCAGTTCCGACAGCAGGCCGCGCATCGCCCGGGGCCCCGGTTCGGGTGTCATCAGCAGCATCTGCGCGCGGGTGTTCTCCAGGACGCCGGCGGCCACCGGGCGGCGTTCGGCCTGGTAGGTGTCCAGCAGCCCTTCCGGTGCCCAGCCGGCGATCTCGGCGGCCAGCTTCCAGCCGAGGTTGAACGCGTCCTGGACGCCGAGGTTGAGCCCCTGCCCGCCGGTGGGCGGGTGGATGTGCGCGGCGTCGCCGGCCAGGAGCACCCGGCCGGCGCGGTAGTGCTCGGCCAGCCGGGTGGCATCGCCGAAGCGGGAGAGCCAGCGGGGTGAGTGCACACCGAAGTCGGTGCCGGCGAGTGCCCGCAGCCGCTGCCGGAACTCGTCGAGGGTCGGCCCGGCCGTGCGGTCCTCGGCCACCCCCTCGGCGGGCGCGATGACGCGGTACAGCCCCTCCCCGAGGGGAGCGACACCGAACCGCTGGTGGGTCTTGCCGACCTCGGCGACCACGGCCTCCACCTCCTCCAGGGGCCGGCCCAGCTCCATCTCGCCCAGCAGGGTCTCGTTCGTGCCGGGTTCGCCGGGGAAGCCGATGCCGAGCAGCTTGCGCACCGTGCTGCGGCCGCCGTCGCAGCCCACGAGGTGGCGCGAGCGCAGCTGCGTGCCGTCGGCGAGTTCGGCGGTCACACCGTGTTCGTCCTGGCTCAGGCCGGTCAGTGCGCAGCCGCGGCGGATCTCGGCGCCGAGGTCGGCGGCGTGCTCGGCGAGCAGGCGCTCGGTGAGGGGCTGCGGGATGGCGAGGATGTAGGGGTGCGCGGTGTCGAGGCTGTCGGGCCAGGGCTTGGTGATGCCGGCGAAGAAGCCGCCGACCACGAACTTCTCGCCCAGTTCCAGGAAACGCTCGAGCAGACCGCGCTGGTCCATCAACTCGATGCTGCGCACGTGCAGGCCGCCGGCGCGCGCGTGGGAAGTGGGCTCCTCCTGCCTCTCCAGGACGAGCGCGTGCACGCCGCGCAGCCGCAGTTCTGCGGCCAGCATCAGTCCGGTCGGTCCTGCCCCGACCACAATGACGTCAATCATGGGATCCCCCGTTCCTCGACATCGAATTTCCGCGGCCGCATCGCTTTTTCCCTTGGTGTTCCGGTACTTCTGTGCATGTGGTGCGCCGAAAGGGAAAAGGCATGTCGCGCAGCGCGGATGTGCACGCTGCGCGGCCGTGGAAGTCGATTCTGCGGCATGCCCGGGGGCTTGCCGCAAGCCCCCGGGTGCGATATATATTGAAAATGGCGGGAGATGTTTTTTCTCGCCTTCCCGTATCCGGATCCTCAGCTGAAGAGCAGGAGGAAACGGGGGGAGTAGGCCAAGGGGAACAGGACCGTGATCGGCACCGCCGTTCCCAGCGCGGCCGCGACGCCGGCAAGAGCGGGGGAGTTCCGCAGGACCCCCCAGGCGGTGAGGGCGACCCCCGCCGCGATGGAGCAGGCCCAGTAGGCGGGCGGGGTCGTGTCGGCGATGTGGAGGAGTCCGTACACGCCCTCCCCGGCGAGCACGCCGCCCATGAGGCCCGCCGCCGCGGGGGCGAAGCGGCTCCGGGTGCGAACGGCGTTGCCGGCCAGGCCCAGGAGGGGCCCCGCCGTGGCGGCGGCGGCCAGCCAGAACAGCGTCTGCCCCGAGGAGGGGGAGTGGCCGCGCACGAGCGAGGCGATGTCGTAGCCCGCCAGCATGGCCGCCAGGGACAGCACTCCGATGAGGCACGAGACCCACGGCCTGCGGGAGAGAAGGGCGAGCAGGAAGGCGGCCAGGCTCCAGGAACCCGACGAATTGGCCAGCGGGGACAGCGCGTGGGGAAGCAGGCCCTGGGCGAACGCGGTCGCGAAGCCGATCAGGAGCGCTGCGCAGACGGCGATGCCCAACTGCGCCGCCGGGTGCGCGATGAGCGGTGCGGGGCGTTCGAGGGCCGGTGCGGGGATGCGGGTTCTCTTCACACAGGCACCAACGCGCCGAGCACCGCCCGTGGTTCTTGTTCCGGCCGGGATCACAGGGGGCGCAGCCAGGCGCGGGCGCCGGCGCGCACGGCCTCGGTGACGCGGTCCAGGACGGGGGAGCGCAGGTTCCAGCGCTGCCAGTACAGGCGCACCTCGACCGGATGGTCGGGGGCCAGGGCGACGAGGCGCCCGCTCTCCAGTCCGGCGCGGCACTGCTGTTCGGGGACGGCGCCCCAGCCGAGGCCGAGGGCGACCGCGCGGGCGAAGTCCTCCGACGCGGGGACGTAGTGGCGCGGACCCGCCGGCTCACGTCCGGTGAAATCCCGTACGAACCGGTCCTGGAGCTCGTCGCGGCGGTCGAAGTGCACCACCGGCGCGCCGGCCAGCATGCCGGGGTCGCCGCGTCCGCCCAGGTGGCGCTCGTCGAACTCGGGGGTGCACACCGCCTGGTAGCGCAGAGTGCCCAGTCCTTCGACGGAGCAGCCCTGCACCGCGTCGGGGGCGGAGGTGACGGCGGCCATCACGGTGCCCGAGCGCAGCAGGGAGACGGTGTGCTCCTCGTCCTCGCGGTGGAGCTCGAACACGGCGCCCAGTTCGTCGGGCAGGTCGGCCAGCGCGTCCAGGAACCAGGTGGCCAGGCTGTCGGCGTTGACCGCCAGCGGTACGGGGATCCGGCCGCGCTCGTCCTCGCCCCGGCGGAGTTCGGCCAGGACGTCCCCGTCGAGCAGCAGCACCTGGCGGGCGTGGCGCAGCACGACCTCCCCCGCCGGGGTGGCGGTGACCGGGTTCGTGCGCCGGACCAGGACCTTTCCCGCGGTCTGCTCCAGCGCCCGCACCCGCTGGGACACCGCCGAGGAGGTCACGTGCAGCCGCCGTGCGGCGGCCTCGAAGGTGCCCTCCTCCACCAGGGCGGCGAGGGTGCGCAGGTGGTCGAACTGGAACGGCATCTTCAGCCCTTCTGAAGTATCTGAAGAAACTTTAGCTGTACTTATGGGTGCGCGGAGTTCTAACGTGCCCTCCTGTGAACGCAACGCTTGTCCCCGCTCTGCTCGGCCTCGGGACCGGGCTGGCCCTCATCGTGGCGATCGGTGCCCAGAACGCCTTCGTGCTGCGGCTGGGCATCGACGGCCGCTCGGGCACGGTCCTGTCCGTCGTGCTGGTCTGCGCGGTGTCCGACGCCCTGCTCATCACCGCCGGTGTCCTCGGAGTGGGCGCCGTGGTCGAGGCGGTGCCCCGGGCGGTCGCGGCGGTCCGCCTCCTGGGCGCCGCCTTCCTGCTCGTGTACGGTCTGGCGGCGGCGCGCCGCGTGCTGCGCCCGGGCACCTTGGAGGCCGCCGGGACCGCCGCGGGCGGGGCCGCCGCCGTGGCCACGGCGGCGGCGCTGACCTGGCTCAACCCGCACGTGTACCTCGACACCGTGGTCCTGCTGGGCTCCCTGGCCAACCAGCACGGCGATGTGCGCTGGTGGTGGGCCGCGGGGGCGGTCTGCGCCAGCTTCCTGTGGTTCTTCGCCCTGGGGTTCGGCGCCCGCCTGCTGCGCCCGCTCTTCGCCCGTCCGGGCTCCTGGCGGGTCCTCGACGCACTCGTCGCCGCCGTCATGCTCGCTCTGGGGGTGCGGCTGCTCCTGGGGACGTGAGATACGGCGCGGCGGGGCCGGAGGCGGTCGGTGGCAGGGCGCGGGGAGAAGGCCGGCCCTTGCGCGGGCCGTACGGGCGAAGGGCCGCCCGGTGGGGAAGCCCGGGCGGCCCTTCTGCGTACGGTGCGGATCAGGTGCCCTTGGCGGCGGGTGCGGGCTCCTCGGCCGGGGCGGCGGGCATGTCGATGCTGTCGCGCAGCTGGACCCTGGGCAGGAAGAGGGCCACGACCGCGCCGACCACGGCGATGCCGACGGCGACCAGGAACAGGTCACCGGTGGCGGTTCCGTAGGAGGCCTCGACGATCTCGCGGGCGAAGGCCGGCATGGCCTCCAGGTTGAGGGTTCCCGTGTCGGCCGCCGCGGCGCCCGAGGGGTCCACGCCGGCGGCGGCCATACCGTCGGCGATCTCGGTCGAGACGCGGTTGGCCAGGAAGGCGCCCAGGACGGAGACGCCGATGGTGCCGCCCAGGGAGCGGAAGAAGGCCACCGCGCCGCTGGCCGCGCCGAGCTCGCGCAGCGGGACCGAGTTCTGCACCACCAGCACCAGGTTCTGCATGGACATGCCCACGCCGGTGCCCATCAGAAGCATGCCGATGGCCACGACCGGCAGCGGGGTCGCCTCGTCCAGGAAGGACAGGACGGCGAAGCCGGAGACCAGGACCGCCATCCCGGTGACGACGTAGGACTTGACCCGGCCCGAGCGCGAGACCATGCGTCCCGAGACGGTGGAGGAGACCAGCACGCCCAGCATGAGCGGTGTGGTCAGCAGGCCCGCGGCGGTGGGTGAGTAGCCGCGGGAGAGCTGGAAGTACTGGCCCAGGAACACGGCACCGCCGAACATCGCCATGCCCACCGCGGCGCTGGCGACAATGGCGATTGCGCTCTCACGGCGCATGACCAGGTGCAGCGGGATGACGGGTTCGGACACCCGGGACTCCACCCACACGGCCAGGCCGAGCAGGACGACACTGGCGCCGACCATGGCGGCGCTCTGCCAGGAGACCCAGGCGAAGCTGCCCCCGACGAAGGTCACCCACAGCAGCAGGAGGCTGACGCCCGAGGCGATGAGTACGGCTCCGGGGTAGTCCACCTTGGTGCCGGGCCGGCGGACGTCCTCCAGGTGCAGGGTGCGGCTGAGCACGACGAAGGCCAGGAGCATGAACGGCACGCCGATGAGGAAGCACCAGCGCCAGCCGCCCCACGGGATCTCGGCGAGTGCACCGCCCACCAGAGGACCACCCACGGTGGCGATGCCCATGATGCCGCCGATGTAGCCGTTGAGGCGGCCGCGGTCCTTGGGACTGACGAGGGAGCCGATGATCACCTGGACCAGGACCTGCGAGGCGCCCATGCCCAGGCCCTGGATCGCACGGAAGGCGATGAGCTGGCCGGTGGTCTGGGCGAGGCCGCACAGCAGCGAGGCGACGATGAACAGCACGACCGACACCTGGAGCAGCAGCTTCTTGTCGAAGAGGTCGGCGAGCTTGCCCCAGATGGGTGTGGAGGCGGTCGAGGCCAGCAGGGCGGCGGTGACCACCCACGTGTACTGGGCCTGGGTGCCGTTCAACGAGCCCACGATCTGGGGCAGGGCGACCGAGACGATCGTGCCGCTGAGCATGGTGACGCCCAGCACGGTGAAGAGCCCGACCAGCGAGCGTTTGACGGCGGGCCACTCGGGTGCTGGCGAAGGAGGTGCGCTCAAAGAAACCTCTGCGAAGGAAAGCCGGGAAAGGTAAACGTAGTTGACCTGTCGGCCAGTTTACATGCCCGCCAGGCAAACATGCCCAGTGGGCAAACTTGCACACTGTGTAGAATCCCACTGTGGACAGAACACCCGGGCTGCGCGAGCGCAAGAAGGAACAGACGAGGCGGGCGGTGCACGAGGCCGCCCTGCGTCTGGCCGTCGAGCGCGGCTTCGACAACGTGACCGTCGACGCGATCGCCGAGGCAGCCGACATCTCCCGACGCACCTTCTCCAACTACTTCGCCGGCAAGGAGGACGCCGTCCTCTACGCGGGGGAGCAGCGCATCGCCGACCTCGTCGGCGCCCTGCACGACCGGCCCGCCGACGAGCCCGCGTGGACCGCGCTGCGCGCCGCGGCCCGGGCCCTCTACGGCGCCGAGTCCCCCTCCTCCGACCGGGAGTGGGCCCAGCGCACCCGCATGGTCCACCAGCACCCTTCGCTGCTGGCCCGCCAGCTCGCCAACCAGCACACGCTCTCGCGCGACCTGGAGGCCGCCGTCAAGGGGCGCGCACTGCCGGCCGGGACGTCCCGGCCCGCGCTGCTGGTGGCCGCATTCCTGTCGGGACTGCGCATCGCCCTGAGCGAGTGGACCGAGGCCCAGGACGACCGCCTGCTGATCGATGTGGTCGAGGAGGCCCTGGACGAGGTGGAGAAGCCCTTCGGCACATGATGCGGGTCCGCCGCGGGTGAGGCGGGCGCCGGCGGGGCAGGACCGGAACCATGGACGACCCAGCACTCTCCCTGCTGCCCCTGAGCACCGGCCCCGAGGAGGGCGAGCGCGCCGCCCGGGTGGCGCTGCTGCCCGTGGGCAGCCTCGAACAGCACGGACCCCACCTGCCCCTGGTCACCGACACCGTCGTCGCCTGCGCCCTGGCCGCTGAACTGGCCCGCGCCCACTCCGCGCGGCTGCTGCCCCCGGTCGCGTTCGGCTGCTCCCACGAGCACGCCGCCTGGCCCGGCACGGTGAGCATCTCGGCGGGAACACTGGCGGCCGTGGTCGAGGACATCGCCGCCTCCCTCGGTGAGACCCGCCTCGTTCTCGTCAACGGCCACGGCGGCAACCACGTTCTGGCCAACACCGTCCAGGCCTCCGGGGGGCGTATGGCCCTCTACCCCGGTCCGGCCGACTGGGAGGCGGCCCGCGTCGCGGCGGGGATGGCCACCGACAACGAGCGCGACATGCACGCCGGAGAGCTGGAGACCTCCGTGCTGCTGCACGTGCGGCCCGACCTGGTCCGACCCGGCCACGAGAAGGCCGATCACCTCACCGGCGAACGCGAGCACCTGCTCACCCTGGGGCTGGCCGCCTACACCGAGTCCGGGGTGGTGGGCCTGCCCTCCCTGGCCACGGCCGCCAAGGGGCGCGACCTCCTGGCCTTCCTCACCGAGCGCTTCGCCGGGCATCTCGCGGCACTGGACCGGGCCCGCTGAGGGGCGTCCGGCTCCCGCCCGCCGCGAGCGGTGCTCCGGCGGGCGTCGCGCCCCGCCCCCGGTCGGACGCACCGGCCCGCGGGGTCACCGGGGCGGGGCGAAGCCGGGAGGCAGGAGCAGCAGGTCGTCGTGGTGGACGGCGGCCGACAGGCGGCCCGCGGCCAGATCGGCCAGGCGCCGCTCCAGATAGGCCTCCGCAGGCAGGAACGGGGCCTGGGCGGCCGCGGCGCCCACCCATCCGCGCAGCCAGGCCTCGGTCAGCTCCGCCCGGGTCGCGTCCAGCCGCCACGGGCTGGGAAAGGCCAGGCAGCGGTAGCCGCGGCCGGCGAAGGCGTCGGCCGCCGCCGCGACGGCGTCCGGCCCGAGGAGCCCGCCGCGCCGCTGGTGGCCGTTGAAGGCCTCGCCGAACACGTGGTCCAGCGGGTCGGAGGGCGAGAGCTCCACCCGGCCCGTCACCGAGAGCGTGAACAGTGCGGGGCAGCCGACCGCGGCGACCGAGTCGGCCACCGCTGCCACGGTGTCCCCGGTGAGCATGTCCAGCAGGGCCGAGGCCGCCACCAGCGTCGCCCCCTCCAGGTCCCGGGGGCGCAGGTCGGCCAGGTCGAGCAGCCGGGTCTCGACCGTGTCGGCCGGCACGCTCGTGCGGGCCGCCTCCAGCAGCACCGGGTCGTGGTCGAACAGGATCCAGTGCCGCGCCCCGGGCAGGCGAGGGGCCAGCCAGCGGCCCAGCGAGCCCGTGCCGCACCCCAGGTCGGCGACGGTCCGGCCGTGCCCGCGCAGCAGCGCGACCGGACGTGCGGCGCGGGCTCGGGCGTCGGCGCCCTCGCGCATCGCCAGCCATTCGGGAGTGAAGGCTCCGGCCCCGCTCAACGGGTCTCCTCCCGGTCGAGGAGGGCGGCCGTCTCCCGAGCCGCCTCCTCCCAGCCGGTCAGGTCCTCCCGGCGCAGCAGGGCCGACCGCCGGAGCCGGGCGCGCAGCCGTCCGTCGGTGAGCCAGCGGCGCAGCTCCCGCGCCAGGGCGGCGGGGTCGCCGGGAGGCACGAGCATTCCCGGGAGGGACCCCTCCCGGTCGCGGCCGAGGGCCTCGGGTACCCCGCCCACACGGGAGGTCAGGACGGGGAGGCCGCGGGCCAGCGCCTCGGTGATCACCATGCCGTAGGTCTCACCGTGGGTGGGGAGCACGAACAGGTCGGCGCCGGCGTAGGCGTCCTCCAGGGCTGCGGGGGTGAGCGTCCCGGGGAAGGAGACCCGTCCGCCGATGCCCAGGCGGCGGGCCTGTTCCCTCAGCAGCGAGGCTCGGGAACCGCCGCTTCCCGAGAGGGAGGCGGACAGGCCGCCGTCGGGTCCGGCGCACACGCAGCTCCAGGGCAGGTCGGCGGCCGAGGCGAGTGCCTCCAGCAGCACCTCGTGCCCCTTGTGGCGGCTCAGCGAGGCCACGCACAGCAATCGGGAGCCGTCGCCCGGTGCTGCGGCGGGGGCCGGGTCGGTGCCCGGGACGACCACCGCCGGGAGTTCCAGGCCGTGGCGGCGGGCCAGGTGGCGGGCCGCCCAGCCGCTGGTGGCCACCACGGTGCGCGCGCACTCCAGGGCCGCGCGCTCCAGCGTGTCCAGTTCGGCGGCCTCGGCGGGGTCGTGCGCCCCTTCGGCCAGGGGCAGGTGCACGATCACGGCCAGGTGCAGCCGGGCCGCGTGGGGGTGCAGTACCTGGGGGACGCCGCAGGCCACGAGCCCGTCGAGCAGGACCGCTGCCCCGTCGGGCTGCGCGGCCAGCAGGTGCTGCAGTGCGGCGGTCCCTTCGGGGCCCGGTCGGGGCCAGGCCCCGGGCAGCTCTCTGCGGTGCACCGGTCGGCCCAGTTGCGTGAGCGCCTCGGCCAGGCGGCGGTCGTAGGTGTTGCCGCCGCTGGGCACGGTGTCCGGCGGGACCGCGAAGACCGTCACAGGTCGCGTTCGTAGCTCGCCCACGCCACGTGGGACTCGTGCAGTGTCACCGCGACGGAGCACAGCCCGGCCGCGTGGTCGCCGAGCCGTTCCACCAGGCGGTCGGCCACCTCCTTTGCCAGGAACTCGGTGGTGGTGTTGACACCGGCGAAGTCGGGTTCCTCGTCCAGGTTGCGGTAGTTGAGTCCGGCCACCACCTCGCCCAGCGCGCCGGTGGCCATGCCGATGTCCACCACGACGCCGTTCTCGTCGAGTTCGCGGCGGCGCAGGGTCGCGTCCACCACGAACGTGGCGCCGTGCAGTTTCTGGGCGGGTCCGAAGACCTCGCCGCGGAAGCTGTGCGCCACCATCAGGTGGTCGCGGACGGTCACACTGAACATCTCGCTCCTCTCAGGGGTAGGTGATGCGGTGGCACAGCGCGGGCAGGGTGCCGTCGGAGAGCCGGGGCAGCACCTCGGGCAGCTCCTCGAAGAGACTCTCCCCGGTGAGGAGGGCGTCGAAGGCCGGGTCGGTGAGCAGCTCCAGCGCCAGTGCCAGTCGCTCGGCGTGGTCGTAGCGCGACCGGCGCGCGGGGGAGATCATCCCCACCTGGCTGGCCCGCACGGCCAGCCGGTGCGAGTGGAAGTCCTCGCCCAGGGGCAGTATCACCCTCCGGTCCCCGTACCAGCTCAGCTCCACGACCTCGCCCTCGGGGGCGAGCAGTTCCAGGGAGCGGGTCAGTCCCGCCTCGGTGGCGCTGGTGTGGAAGACCAGGTCGCAGTCGCCCTCGGCCTCGGAGGCGTGGGCGAACCGGGTGCCGATCCGCTCGGCGATCCGCGCGCGCTCGGGCACCACGTCCACCAGCTGCACCCGCACGCCGGGGATCTGCGAGACCAGCCGGGCCACGCAGCAGCCCACCATCCCGGCGCCCACGACGGCGACCCGGTCGCCCACCATCGGCGAGGCGTCCCACATCGCGTTGACGGCGGTCTCGACGATGCCCGCGAGCACCGCGCGCTCGGGCGGGACCCCCTCGGGCACGACCGACACGGCCGAGGCCGGGACGGTGAACAGCGTCTGGTGCGGGTACAGCGTGAAGACCGTCCGCCCCTCCAGGTGCGGCGGCCCCTCCTCCACGGTGCCGACGTTGAGGTAGCCGTACTTGAGCGGGGCGGGGAAGTCGCCCTCCTGGAACGGCGCCCGCATCACCTCGTACTGGTTGGGCGGCACCCCTCCGCCGAAGACGAGGGTCTCGGTGCCCCGGCTGATCCCCGAGTACAGCGTGCGCACCAGGACCTCGTCCGGCCCCGGGGCGGGCACACCGACCTCCCTGATCTCCCCCTCCCCGGGGGAGCGCACCCAGAACGCGCGTGCTGTTCGCTTCATCGTTCCCCTTTCCCGAGCGCGGTGCCCCGGCTCGGTGCCGCCGGGGAACCGCTCCCACCAGACTTGCAGACCTCGCGCGGGAAACCCCCGCAACCCCGCCGGTTCGCGACCGCCGCGGCGGGTCGGGAGCGGTGCCCGGAGCAAGGAGCGGCCGGCGTCGCTGCGCCGGGGGCGAGGAGGGAGGGTTCCGCGGCGACCGGTTCCTGGCCCGCCGGGGGCAGGGCGCGCGGTCCCTCCGGGCCCGCGCGCCGCCGGCCGGGGCCGGATCAGCCGCCGCCGAGGTGGGGCAGGTCGTGGCCCAGCCTGTCGCGCTTGGCGGTGAGATAGGGGCGGTTCTCCGTGCGCACCGGGGCCAGCAGGGGTGTGCGGGCCGCCACCTTGACCCCGTGCTCCTCCAGGGTGCGCACCTTGTCGGGGTTGTTGGTGAGCAGTCGCACCGAGTGCACGCCCAGGTGGTGCAGTACCCTCGCGGCGGGCGCGTAGTCGCGCGTGTCCACGGGCAGGCCCAGCTCGGTCGCGGAGTCCACCGTGTCCAGTCCGTGCGCGTCCTGCAGGACGAGTGTGCGCACCTTGTCCAGCAGGCCGATACCGCGGCCCTCGTGGCCGCGCAGGTAGACCAGCACGCCCCGGCCCTCGGTGCGGATCTCCTCCAGGGCCGCCTCCAGCTGGTCCCCGCATTCGCAGCGCAGCGCGCCGAAGACGTCACCCGTCACGCATTCGGAGTGCAACCGGACGGGGACCTCCTCCTCGTCGCGGACATCTCCGAGCACCATGGCCAGGTGCTCGGAGCGGTCCGCCGGGTCGCGGAAGGCCACCGCGCGGAAGGGTCCCCCGCGGGTGGCGACCTCCGCCTCCGCCACGTCCTCGGCATCCATGCCCCGGTCGCTCATACGCCCCCTCGGATCGGCTCTCGTCGTCGACGGGACATGGGACGGATGTGACCGCTCATGTACGTACGGCCGCGGAGGTCCGCACGACCTCGCCGCGAGTACAAGACCGGCCACAGCCGGAAGTGTGCTTCTTCAGGGTTGTCCCATCGACGGTCTAAGTGCCCGTTGCCCGTCCGCCGGGGCCGGGAAACCTTCCCCGGCCCCGGCGGCACCCGGTCGCCCGGGTCCGCTCGGGTGGGACCGCCCCCGTGTCGCCGGTCCCTCCCGTGCGGGGGACCCGCTCACCCCGCGTCGGCGGATCCGTCGGCGGATCCGTCCACGCGGGCCCGACTGAGCAGGTGGCGGGAGTGGTCCACGGTCCGCTCGGGCCCGCGCAGGCGGATCGGTACCCGCAGGCCCGGGTCGGCGCTGGAGGCGGCCAGGTACAGCTCCAGGTCGCCCGGCTCCACGATCCGCCTGCCGTCGGGGCCGGTGTAGGCGGACAGGTCGGCGTGCACGGTGAACTCCACGCGGCGCCCCGCCCTGGGCTCCAGGTCCACCCGCGCGTACCCCACCAGGCGGCGCACCGGCCGGGTCACCCTGGCCACCGGGTCGCTCAGGTACAGCTGCACGACCTCCGTGCCGGCGACCGCGCCCTCGTTGCGCACGGTGCATCCGACGGTCACCTCGCCGTCGGTGCCCACCTCGGCCGGTTCGGCGCCGGGTTCCACGGCCGCGCCGTCCAGGACCGGGTCGGACCAGCCGAAGCGGGTGTAGGACAGGCCGTGTCCGAACGGGAACAGCGGGGTGGGGTCCACCGAGCTGACCTCCCCGGGACCGGCCAGCGGCGGGCCGAGGTAGGTGGTGGGCTGGCCGCCGGGGTCGCCCGGCACCCCCAGGGGCAGCCGTCCGCTGGGGTTGACCCGCCCGGAGAGCACCCCAGCCACCGCGGGTGCGCCCTCCTGGCCGGGGAAGAAGGCCTGCACGACGGCGGCCGTGCGGTCGGCGAGCGCGCCCAACGCGTAGGGGCGTCCGGTGAGCAGCACCAGCACCACCGGGGTGCCCGTGGCCGCCACCGCCTCCACCAGTTCCTGCTGGACGCCGGGGAGGCGCAGGTCGGTGACGTCGCACCCCTCGCCGGAGGTGCCCCGGCCGAACAGTCCCGCCCGGTCGCCGACCACGGCCACGCACACCTCGGCGCCGCGCGCGGCCTCGACGGCCTCGGCGATCGCGGAGGTGTCGTCGCCGTCCACCGTGCAGCCGGGCACGTGCACCAGTTCGGCGCCGGGCAGCTCGGTGTGCAGGGCCTCCAGCAGCGTGGCCATCTCCAGACCCAGCGGCACGTCCGGGTGCTGGGCGCCCACGTGGCTGGGGAAGGAGTAGCAGCCCATGAGGGCCTCGGCCGTGTCGGCGTTGGGGCCCACGACCGCGATCCTTCCCCGGTCGGCCAGCGGCAGCACCCCGTCGTTGGCCAGCAGCACGACCGATTCCTCGGCCAGGCGCCGGGCCAGGGCGCGCTGGTCCCCGGTGTCCAGGGAGAGGTCGTCCTCCTGGGGTTCGGGGGCCCAGTCCTCGTCCAGGAGCCCCAGTTCGCACTTCTGGAGCAGCACCCGGCGCACCGCCCGGTCGACCAGCTCCTCGGGCACGCGCCCGGCGCGCACCTCCTCCAGCAGCGGTTCCCCGTAGCAGTGCAGCGTGGGCAGTTCGACGTCCACGCCCGCGGACAGGGCCAGCGCCGCGGCCTCGCCGGGCGAGCCGGCCACCCGGTGCAGGGTCTCCAGGAAGGCGATGCCGAAGTAGTCGGCCACGACCGTGCCCTCGAAGCCCCACTCCTCGCGCAGGAGCCCGGTGAGCAGCCCGGCGTCGGCCGCCGCGGGCAGCCCGTCGTTGTCGTTGTAGGCGTGCATCACCGATGCGGCGCCGCCGTGGCGCAGCGCCATCTCGAACGGCGGCAGCACGGTGTCGGCCAGCTCGCGCGGCCCCATCGACACGGGCGCCAGGTTGCGTCCGCCCCGGGAAGCGGCGTAGCCGACGAAGTGCTTGAGCGTGGCCACGATCCCGGCCGACTGCAGGCCGCGCACGTAGGCGCTGCCCACCGTTCCCACCAGGTAGGGGTCCTCGGAGACGGTCTCCTCCACCCGGCCCCACCGCAGGTCGCGGGCCACGTCCAGGACGGGGGCCAGCCCCTGGTGGACGCCGACCCGGCGCATGCGCTCGCCGATGGCGGCGGCCATCCGCTCCACCAGGTCGGGATCGAAGGCCGCACCCCAGGCGGGCGGGGACGGGAAGACGGTCGCGGTCCAGGCGGTGAAACCGGTCAGGCACTCCTCGTGCACCTGCGCCGGGATGCCGAAGCGGTTGGCTGCCGCGATCTCGCGCTGGGCGCGGGCCAGCGATCGGGCCCCCGCGGCCGGCGCCACCGGGGCGGTGCCGAAGGGCCGTGTCAGCTGGCCCAGCCCGTGGGCCACGGCCTCCTCCCAGGAGGGCGGCTCCTCCATGTCGTGCTGGTGGGGGGCGACCCCCTCGCCGGAGGTGTCGGCACCGACCCACAGGCCGCGCAGCTGGGCGGCCTTCTCCTCCAGCGTCATCTGCGCCAGCAGGAGGTCGACGCGTTCTTCGGAGGGCAGGGACGGGTCCTGCCAGGGGGCGGGGGCGCTCTGTGCGGTGGGGCGCGTCATGTGCGTTCTTTCCAAAGTCGGGGGCTCCCCGGGGAGCCGTCGGTCGCGGGCGGGGAGCGGCTACTTGCCGCCCACCCCCATGAGCCCGTTGACCAGGGAGCGGCGTGCCAGCAGGTAGACGACAAAGAGGGGGACCGTCGACAGCACCACGGCGGTGAGCAGGCCGGGAACGTCGACCCGGTACTCGCCCTGGAACTCGAACAGGCCCATCGTGATCACCCGCTTGTCGGCGGACTGGGTGAGGATGAGGGGGAACAGGAAGCCGTTCCAGGCCTGCAGTGCGGCGTAGACGCCCACCGTGCTCAGGCCCGAACGCGACATCGGCAGCACCAGCTGGGTGAAGGTGCGCGCCACCCCGGCCCCGTCCAGGGCCATGGCCTCGTACAGCTCCTCGGAGATGTCGCGCATCGTGCCCACGAGGATCAGTACGCACACCGGGAGCGCGAAGGCAGCCGTGGGCAGCACGATCGCGGTCAGGGAGTCGTAGAGCCCCAGGTTCACGATGATCAGGTAGACGGGGATGATGACCGCCTGGGAGGGGATCGCCAGCCCCAGCAGGAACACGCGGAACACGTTCTGGGTCCAGCGGCTGCGCGAGCGCACCACGGCGAAGGCGGTCGTCGCCGACAGCACCATGACCAGCACCGCCACCGCCAGGGTCACCAGCGCGGTGTTGCCCACGAACACCAGCAGGCCGTTGTCGATCGCGGCGACGTAGTTGCGCAGGGTCGGTTCCGAGGGCAGCGCCAGCGGCCCCTCGGCGGTGTAGTTCTCCGACCGCTGCACGGTGGCGATCAGCAGCGTGTACAGCGGCACCGCCACGACCAGCAGCCACAGGAAGGCTCCCAGGCCCCCCAGGACGTTGGGCTTCTCCCGCACCGGGCGGACACGTCGTACGGTGGTCACATTCCCTCCCGGGTACTGCGCATCGAGCCGAACCCGGTGAAGCGCACCATGAGCAGCGCGACCACCGTTGCGGCGAGGACCAGGGTGAAGGCGATCGCGCTCGCGTACCCCAGCTCCCAGCTCTTGAAGCCCACCCGGTACATCAGGAACGGGACGATGCTGGTGTCGGTGCCCGGACCGCCGCCGGTCAGGATGAGCACCGTGTCGAAGTAGGTCAGTGCACCCACCACCATCAGCACGGAGGAGGTGGTGATGGTGTGCCGCAGCTGCGGCAGGGTGATGTGCCAGAACATGCTCAGTCGGCCGGCGCCGTCGATGCGGGCCGCCTGGTAGAGGGACTCGGGGATCTGGCGGGCCCCTCCTTGGTAGAGGAGCATGTGCAGCGGGATGAACTGCCAGGCGCTGACGAACACGATCACCCAGAAGGCGCTGCCCGAGCCGCCGAGCAGGTCCAGGGACCCCAGGCCCAGCGCGGGCCCCAGCCAGGCCGCCGGCCCGAAGTTGGGGTCCAGCAGGGCGCGCCAGATGATCGCGACGGCGGCCGAGGACAGCAGCAGCGGCAGGAAGAAGATCGCCGAGAGCACGGCGCGCGTGCGCTGGCGTCCGGCCGCCCAGACGCCCAGCAGCAGGGCGATCGGGGTCTGCACCGCCCACGAGGCTGCGGTGAGCAGCAGGCTCAGCCACACGGCCTTGCCCATCAGCGGGTCGTCGAACAGCCGGGCCCAGTTGTCCAGGCCCACGAACCGGGGCGCGCCCAGGCCGCCCCACTCGGTCAGCGACAGATAGGCCACCAGGGCCATCGGCAGCGCCGCGAAGACCGCGAAGTAGACGAGGCCGGGCACCGCCCACAGGGCGCCGGGCCGCCCCGTGCGAGGGGCGGACCCGGCGGGGGACTTCCTGGTCACAGCGCCGCCAGCGCGTCGACGAACTGCTCGGGCGTGCTCTGCCCGTTGAACAGGGACTCGATCTCGGTGACCATCGGGGTGGCCACGTCCGGGGGCAGGGCCTGGTCCCAGGAGAGCTGGAAGTGGGGCGCGTCGCGCACCATCTCGTACTGGAAGGTCGCGAAGTCGGGGCTGGGGCTGTCGGCCAGCAGCTCCTCGGCGCCGGTGGTCGTGGGCACCTCGCCGTTGGCGACCATGTCGGCCACGTACTCCTCCTGGGAGGTGTACGTGAGGAACTCCAGGGCCGAGTCCAGGTGGGGGCTGTCGGAGGTCACGGAGAAGAAGTTGGTCGGGTTGCCCACGACGTTGGCGGGGTCGCCCTCGCCCCCGTCGATGGGCGGGAAGGCGGTGTAGCCCAGGTCCTCCTTGGCGAAGTCCTCGGCCTGGTCCAGGTGGGTCGAGTACTCCCACGAGCCCATGAGGTGCATCGCGGCCCGGCCCTCGGAGAGCAGCGTGGAGGCGCCGCCCTCGGTGTAGCTGACCGAGGCGTAGGCGTCGCCGAACGCGCCCCGGTCCACCAGCTCGGCCACCATCTCGGCGGCCTCCAGCACGGCCGGGTCGCGCCAGCCCTCGGAGTCGCCGCCCACGATGCGCTCGAACACCTCGGGGCCGCCGATGCGGTCCACCAGGTACTGCAGCCACATCTGCTCGGTCCAGGGGTCGGCCCCGGCCAGGGCGAAGGGGGTGACGCCCTCCTCGTTGAAGGTGTCGACCAGGTCCAGGATGTCGTCCCAGGTCTCGGGCGGTTCGGCGCCGGCCTCCTCGAACACGGCCTCGTTGTAGAAGAGGATGACCGGCTGGGTGCCGCGCAGGGGGATCCCGTACTGGACGCCGTCGATCTTGCCCGACTCCAGGACGGAGGGGATGAAGGACCCGGCGAACTCGGGGTTCTCGGCGAGCATGTCGTCCAGGGGCTCGAGCATGCCCTGCTCGACGTAGGGCTCGATGCTGCCGCCACCCCAGTTGAAGAACACGTCGGGCTTCTTGCTGGAGCCCATCGCGGTGCGCAGCCGCTCGACGTAGCTGTCCCCGGGGACCTCGTCGATGACGGCCTCCGCGTCGGAGTCCGCGTTGAAGCGCTCGACCGCGCCCTCCTGCACGACCACCAGGGTGTCCTGGTACATCCACACGTGCATCTCGTCGCTGCCCGCACCGCCGCCACCGCCGCAGGCGGTGGTGCCCAGCAGGGCGAGTGCCGCGACCGCGGCCGCGCTGACTCTGGGGGTAGTCATGGCCCACCTTCTTCGAAACTATCGGGAATGTTTCCGAAACTGTGTCGTCAGAATGTACGGGTGTCCTGTGCGATCGTCAATAGCCCCCTGAGATCCACATCACCCTGGGGTGGGGCGGGGCGTGCCCGAGCGGCGGGAAGAGCGTAGTATCAGGCGGCGTGAGTGCAGAACCCCTACCTTCCGCCCGCTCCGACACAGGTTCGCAACCGATAACGATCTCGAAAATTGCGGAGGCCGCCGGTGTCTCGGTGCCGACGGTCTCCAAGGTGCTCAACGGCCGCGCCGACGTGGCGGCCGACACCCGGGCGCGGGTGGAGGAGCTGATCCGCCGCCACGGCTACCGGCGCCGGCGCGGCTCCGGGGCGGCGCGCTCGTCGCTGATCGACCTGGTCTTCCACGAACTCGACAGCGCCTGGGCCGTCGAGGTGATCCGCGGGGTGGAGAACGTCGCCCGCAGCGAGGGCCTGAGCGTCGTCCTGACCGAGACCGGCGGGGAGAAGACCCCGCGCGACGACTGGGTCGACTCCGTGCTCGCCCGCCACACCACGGCCGTGGTCCTGGTCTTCTCCGACCTTGCCCCCGAGCAGCGGGGCAGGCTCACCGCCCGCGGCATCCCCTGCGTCGTGGTCGACCCGGCGGGGGATCCGGCACCGGACATGCCCGCGGTCGGATCGGCCAACTGGAGCGGCGGCCTGGCGGCCACCCGCCATCTCCTGGAACTGGGGCACCGGCGCATCGGCGTGATCGGCGGGCCCCGGAGCGTGCTGTGCAGCCGCGCCCGCATCGACGGCTACGCCTCGGCCCTGGACTCGGCGGGTATCGAGGTGGACCCCGAGCTGGTCCGCCACGGCGACTTCCACGTCGAGTCGGGACGCGACCGCGGGCGCGAGCTGCTGCTGCTCGACGAGCCGCCCACCGCGGTCTTCGCCGGCAGCGACCTGCACGCCATGGGCCTGTACGAGGCCGCCCGCGAACTGGGGGTGCGCATCCCCGAGGACCTCAGCGTCGTCGGCTACGACGACCTGCCGGTGGCCCGCTGGGTGGGGCCGCCCCTGACCACGGTGCGCCAGCCGCTGACCGAGATGGCCGAGGAGGCGACCCGCATGGCGCTCACCCTCGCACGCGGGGAGAGCCCGCCCAACCCGCGCCTGGACCTGGCCACCGACCTGGTCGTGCGCGGGAGCACCGCGCCGCCGCGGTGACGCGGCGGCCCGGCCGTCGATCCGGCCGTCGATCCGGCCGCCGGCCGGTCGGCGGCGGTGAGGTCAGAGGGAGCCGCCCGCGCGGTTGGTCCGGACGATCAGGTACACGAGGTAGGGCGCACCGAGCACCCCGGTGACGACCCCTACCGGGTAGCGGGTGCCGAAGGCGAACTGCGCGCACAGATCCGCCGTCAGGACCAGGAGGGCCCCCACCAGTGCGGAGGGGATGAGCAGGGAACCGCCGGGGCCGGTGAGGCGCGCCGCGATCGGTCCCGAGAGGAAGGCGACGAAGGCGATCGGCCCGGATGCGGCCGTGGCGAAGGCGATGAGCCCCACCGCGCCCACGACCGCGAGGAGCCGGGTGCGGTCCACGCGCACGCCCAGGGCCGCGGCGGTGTCGTCGCCGAGCTGGAGCGCCGACAGGCTGTTCGCCTGGGACAGCAGCACGGGGGTGAACACGAGGAGTGCGAGCAGGACCGGGACGGTCCCGTCCCAGCTCGCGCCGTTGAGGCTGCCCGTCAGCCACCGCATCGCCTCCTGGAGGTCCCAGGCCGGCGCCCGGTCCAGGATGTAGTCGGTGATACCGGTGAGCACGGCGGCCACACCGATGCCGATGAGGATGAAGCGGGTTCCCGAGACCCCGTCGCGAAACGCCAGCCCGTACACGAGCAGGGCCACCAGCAGGCCGGCGGTGATCGCGAAGACCGACACCCCGGTCGCGTCCAGCGAGAGCACCACGATCGCGAACGTGGCCGCCGCTCCGGCACCCGCACTGATGCCGATGACGTCCGGGCTGGCCAGGGGGTTGCGGAGCATGGTCTGGAACGTGACCCCTCCCAGGCCGAAGCACAACCCGGCCGCCACCGCCAGCACCGCCCGGGGCAGGCGCAGGCGCCCCACGGTGAACGAGGCGCCCGGGACGTCCTGGCCCAGGGCCACCCGCACGACGTCGCCGAGGGGATAGAAGGTCTGCCCGACCATCAGGGACACGGTGAACACGGCGGCGACCAGGACGGCCAGGACGGCGATCACCGTGCCCCGCCGACGGGCGCGGCGCGCTCTGGCGCGGGCGACGGCGGCGACGGTGGAGGCACTCGGGGCAGCGGGGGCGGTCAAAGCGCACGTACCTTCTGGCGGCGGACGATGTGGATGAAGAACGGGGCCCCGACCAGCGCGGTCACGATGCCCACGTCGATCTCGGCGGGGCGTGCCGCGATGCGGCCGACCACGTCCGCCGCGGTCAGCAGGGCCGCGCCGCCGAGGGCGGAGAACGGCAGCAGCCACCGGTGCCCGGAACCGACCAGCAGCCGGCACGCGTGCGGCACGACGAGGCCGACGAAGCCGATCGGCCCGGTGACGGCGGTGGTGGCGCCGCACAGCACGACGGCGCCTAGGGAGGCGGTCGCCCGCGCGAGCGCCACGCGCTGCCCCAGGCCGGCGGCCGTCTCGTCGCCCAGGGCGAGGAGGTCGAGCCCTCGCGCGGACAGGAGGCAGACGGCGGCCCCGACCGCGATGAAGGGCAGCAGCTGCGCGAGCGAGTCGAACGTGCCGCCGCCCACGCCGCCGACCTGCCAGGAGCGGACACCGTCGGCGATGTCGTTGCGCGGGAGCACCACGGCGCTGACGAGCGAGGCCAGGGCGGCGGAGACCGCGGCCCCGGCGAGGGCGAGCTTGAGGGGTGTGGCTCCGCCCCGGCCCAGGGCCCCGATCGCGTACACGAACACCGCGGTGGCGCCCGCCCCGGCGATCGCGACCCAGACGAAGCTGGAGGCGGAGGCCAGCCCGAAGAAGGCGATGCCGGTGACCACGGCCAGCGAGGCGCCCATGTTCACGCCCAGGATCCCGGGGTCGGCCAGCGGGTTGCGGGTCACGCCCTGCATGACCGCGCCCGACAGCGCCAGGGCAGCCCCCGCCAGGGCCGCGAGCAGGGTCCGGGGGACCCGTTTGGCCACCGCCGCCTGGTCGAAGCCCTCGGTGGAGCCCCCCAGTGCGGCCGTGACGGCGGACCAGGGCACGGTACGGGACCCGACCGCGACCGAGACGAGCAGGAGGGCGGCCAGGACGCACAGGAGGGCGACCAGCCACAGGGCCCGGGCGCGCCTCGGGCGCCGCACGGCGGCGGCGCCCGGGACGGGGGGCGAGAGGGTGTGCGCGGCCACTACGCCCCGCCGGCTGCTTCCGAGAGGAGCGACAGGTACTCGTCGAGGACCCACGAGATCGCCAGCGGGGTCGGGTTGGCGGCCGTGCCCAGAGGGCTGTCACCGGGCAGGCTGACGACCGCGCCGTTCTCGACCGCGGGCATCTGCGACAGGAGGGGGTCGCCCTCCAGGGCCTCCACGAGCTCGTCGCCGCCGTAGGTGACGATGATCTCCACGTCGTCGAAGGCGTCCGCCTGTTCGGCGCTGTGGGTCAGCGAGAACAGGTCGGTCTCGGCCGAGGCGGTCGCGACGCTCTCGGGGGTGGACATCCCCAGGTCCTCGAAGAACAGGGCGCGCGTGTCGTGCGTCGTGTAGAAGCTGACCTCGCTGAGGTCCGTGGTGTCCACGTGGGTCAGGAACATCGCCGACCGGCCCTCGATCTGCGGATGCCCGGCGGCCGACTCCGCGATCTCCTCCTCGAGGCCGGCGATGAGCTCCTCGCCCTCCTCGGCCAGGCCCAGGGCCTGGCTGTTGAGCCGGATCATGTCCCGCCACGGCGTTCCCCATGCGGTCTCGGGGTAGGCCACGACGGGGGCGATCTCGCTGAGCGTGTCGTAGTCCTCCTGGGTCAGACCGGAGTAGGCGGCGAGGATCACGTCGGGCCGGGTGTCGGCGACGGCCTCGAAGTCGATGCCGTCGGTCTCGTCGAACAGCACCGGCGTCTCCGCGCCCAGCTCGGTGAGTTTCTCCTCGACCCAGGGGAGCACGCCGTCGCCGTCGTCGTCGCCGAAGTTGGCGGATGCCATGCCGACGGGGACGACGCCCAGGGCGAGCGGAACCTCGTGGTTGGCCCAGTTCACCGTGGCGACCCGCTCGGGTGCGGACTCGACGGTCGTGGTGCCGAGGGCGTGCTCGATGGTGACGGGGGTCCAGTCGCCCGAGCCGCCCTCCCCGCCGGAGGAGTCGGAGGAGGGCGAGGAGCAGGCGGTGAGCCCGGCGGCGAGCAGTGCGGCTGCGGAGAGCACGGCCGGCCTTGAGACGCGGAGCATGGGTTCCTTCCCGTTGCGGCCGGGCGGGGAGGGTGCACGCACGGCCAACCGCGGCGAGAGCGCGAGTTTAGGTTTGCCTAACCGAATTTAGGGTGTCCTTGGCTGGTGTGCAATCACGCAGATGCGACACCTTTTGTAGCGAAACGGACAGGCGTGGTCGGCCAGGAGGTCCTACAGTGAGCGGAACCGTCCCGGGCTCAGCCCCGTGATCCGCCGGAAGGCCGCCCCGAAGGCGCTCGCCGAGTGGTAGCCCACGCGCAGGGCGACGTCGTCGATCTCCTCCCCCCGCGCCAGCATCGTGATCGCGTGTTGCACGCGCGCGGTGGCCAGCCACCGGCTGAACCCCAGACCGGTCTCGGCGCGGAAGGCCCGCGTGATGGTGCGGGTGCTCACACCGAGCCGCGCCGCCCACACGGCCAGGGTGGTGGTGTCGGCGGGGTTCTCGCGCACGGCGGCGACGACGGGGGCCAGCAGCGGCGACTCGGGTATCTGCAGGATCAGCTCGTTCCGGGCGGGCGCGAGGAGGTCGAGCACCATCGCCTCCGTCCTCGAACGCGCCTCCGGGGCGAGCTCCTCGGTGTCGAGCCGGTCGAGCAGGAGCCGCAGGAGCGGTGTCACCTCCATCGCCACGGGCCCGTCCGAGAGCTGCGGCACGGCGTGCACGCCGAACTGCGCGGCGCGGTGCCACGTGCCCGCGGGGGTCCAGCCCGAGTGGCGCGTGCCGGCCGGGATCCACAGGCCGAGCGTCGGGGTGATCGTCCAGACCCGCCTGCCGACCGTCGCCGAGGAGGCGCCCCGCCGGTTCCAGAGCAGCTCGTGCGTCGGATGCGAGTGCTCCTCCCAGAACGTGTCCCGGGGGATGACCTCGGCACTGCCCATGACGACGAACGGCACGTCGATCTCGCCGGGGGCGTAGAGGGGGAGCCTGCGGCTGTCGACCGCGCCGCGCGACGAGGAGCCGGTGGGGCGCGGAGGAGCTGCCGGAGTCGAACGGATGTCGCGTGTGACCACGACGTCCAGGCTACGGGCGGCGTCTCCCCGGGTGGAGGCGGTGCCCCCTGCCCCGGCCGGGGGACTCCGGCGCGGTCCCCGGGTCAATCGGGGAGGTCCACCCGGATCTCCCCGCCGAGGGAGGCGCCTCCCTCGAGTTCCAGGTCGTCGCCGCTCCAGAACCGCCCCGGGTCGTAGTAGCCGGGGCGGCGGCCCTTGGGCAGCAGGCCCATGGCCTCGTAGGTCAGGGCGATGACCTCCGCGCAGTAGGCGGTCTCCAGGGCGCGCCCGCCCTGCTCGCGCCTGCGGCCGGGGCGCAGCGGCAGGCGTCCGCGCGCCCAGCGCCCGGCCAGCTGCGCGCTGGAGGGGAAGGGGGTGCCGTCCAGCCTCGCGATCGTGCGCAGCACGGCGTCCTCCATCGCACGGTCGGCCACCGGCTCCAGTTGGCGCATCCAGCCCTGCTGGCCGTACTTCTCGCCCCAGACCAGGACCGCGTCGCGCAGGTCGTGGAGCTGTACGCCGCGCTGGTGCCTGCCGGTCCACATGTCGGGCAGGGAGCGGCCGAGCTCGGCGTGCCACATCAGCGGCGGGAGGTCGTCGAGGACCACCGACATGCCGACGTGGTTGACGGGGCTGTTCGTGGTGAGTTGGATGGCGCGGTCGGCCGCACTCCGGCCCCGGAAGACCCAGATGTCGCCGGTCCGGGTGATCTCCACCGCCTGGCTCAGGGACATGCTCGTATCAGACACATCGCTAGCCTAGGCACATGCGATGGTGGAAGGCCCTCGGAGTGGCCGCTTTCGTGGGTGTGGCAGCGACCGGCGTGGCGATCGCCCGCGCCGAGCGCAAGCGCCGCGCCTACACGCCCGAACAGATCAGGGAGCGCCTGCGCGAGCGCCATGCGCAGGCCGAGGCCGCGGCGGTCGATCCGCCCGCTGCGGTGGCCGCGGTGCAGGAGGGACCGGTGCGAAGAGCGCTGTCCTTCGTCAGGGCCCTCCCGTCCGCGGCGGCCCGGCGCCTGCGCCGTCCTTGAGTTCGCCTCGTCCGGGATCTCGGTGGCCTGTTCCTGTACCCATGCCGGAACGGCTGGTGTCGGACCCGGCGAGACATCCTGCGCAACCTCCTCGCCCGTCCGGACCATGAGCGGTTCGCGCCGGCCCCCGCCCTTGCCCCACTCGGTGGTGGCGGCCCCGAAGGGGAACAGGCCCGGGTGTGGACGCAGCCAACGTCCTTTCTTCCCGTGATCTTGTATCTGCGGTCACTTTGGCTGGATATCAGGACGGCAGTAAAAGGGGGTGAAGTTGACTCCAGGTACAAGATCACGGGAAATAGGGGCGTAGGGAGAGAAGGGCCCCGGAGTTCTGCGTCCAACGTTTGGCGGACGATATCGGTCAGGAATCCCCGTACGATCGGCGCGGGTGGTTGCGGGGTGGGGCGTGCGTCCTTTTTGAAGGTCGCGTCTCGCACGTCATGCACCCGATTCCCGATGGCCCAGTCTTTGCAGCATACGCGGGCGCCGTTCTGGGTCTTGCCGTCCACGCTGCGGGCGATGTGGCGGGGCTTCTCGGAAGGATGCGTTGCTGCTGCACGGCCAGCAAGTGGTGTGGGTCCCGGTGCGGGCCGGGGTGTCGATGCGGCGGCGTTCGCTGCCAGGAGAGCGGAAGCGTGCCGAACGGTGGCCTGGTCCACGTCGAGAGTGGCGGTACAAGGAACCACGTGGAGCCTTTCAGGTGGACCGGCATGGTTTCGTCACCTCGCCTTTCACGTGGGGCTCCACGCCCATTGAAAAAGAACAGGGAAGGGCGGAGGCCTTCAGTGGTGAGCGCACGTGCCAGGATGCTCTCGTCTTTCCGCGGTGATCACCTCGGCACTTCTCGACGGCCCTCGTCTCCAGAAGCGGTGAACCGGGCAGGGTGGCAAGAGAGAGGAAGGCAGGAACCGGGAACAAGGCTCTCCACCATCGGACTCGGGTTCCTGGGACAGGTTGTTCCTGTCAGCACCTGCGCGCCCACCGGTGCTGCCGGTCCGCCCCCGCACCGGTCGGCGGATCGCACGGTGGAGGCGTTGTCGGGGCGAGCGCCGCTCGGCCTGCGCCGCCGACGCGGATCTCCCGGTCGGCCGTCGGCGTTGCGAGCGGTCGATGCGCTGGAGGCGCCGACGGGAGGACCCCGGCTGCTTGTCGGGCCATCGCCGGTTCGGTTGCCGGCCGGACCGCGAACATCCGACGGGTATCGCGAGCGGGCCACCACCTCCCGTTCGCCACCGCGGGCCAACCCGTCGGAGCCGCCCCGCGTTCCAGGTGCGGGGCTCTTTGTTACTCGTAAGTTCTACCGACTGGTAATTTTGTCGATCGGCAGAGCGGGAGAACGTGCGAGGAGAGCCGTGCGGCAGGGAGTACTGACCCGGATCAGGCCCGTCCAGGAAGGGTTCCGCCTGTTCCTGCTGCACCACGCCGGGGGCTCCCCCGCCAACTACCGGCCCTGGGTACGGCATTTCCCCGCCGACTGGGACGTGTGCCTGGTGGGTGCTCCCGGCCGCGACGCCGGTACCGAGCCCCTGCGCGAGGCCCGCGAGCTCGCCCGCCACCTGTACGAGCACATCGCCCCCGGGACCGATCGCCCCCACGGCCTGTTCGGGCACAGCATGGGCGCCCTCCTGGCCTACGAGATGGCGCTCCTGGCCGCCGAGAGGGGCGCGCCCGGCCCCGACTGGCTCGGGGTGTCCGCCTGGAGCCCGGCGCCGGGGCCCGAGTGGGACCGGCCGCGCCACCTGCTGCCCTCCGAGCAGCTGTGCGAGAGCGTCGCGCGCTCGGGCGCCCCCGCCGGAGCCCTGGACGACCCCGACCGGTGGCGGCGGACCGAACCCCTCGTCCGCGCCGACCTGGAGGTGGTCGACACCTGGCGCCCCCACCCCGGCACGCCGCCGCTGCGGACACCGCTGTCGGTCCTGGGCGGAGCGGCCGACCCCGGCATGCCGCCCGAGCGCATGGACGCCTGGCACGGATACACCGAGGGTCCGGTTCTCAGGCACACCTTTCCCGGCGGCCATTTCTACTTCATGGGCCGTGTCGGCGAGGTCGTCGCGCACGTCACCGCCGACGTGGCCGCCGCTCTGGGCACGGCCCGGTGATCCGCGCCCTACGGCCCCTGTCGCGATGGTGAAGCAGGGGCTACGGTGGATACATGAGCCTTGAGCTGCAGACCGACCGACTCCTCATCCGGGAGTGGAAGACGGACGACGCCGAGGCGGCCCTGCGGGTGTACGGGACCGACGAGGTGACGAGCCGGCTGACGCCGGAGTTGCGCCCGCTGAGCGATGCCGAGGCGATGCGCTCGGTGCTGCACGCCTGGATCGAGGCGGGGCCCAACCTGATGCCGCCGGCGGGACGCTGGGCGATCGTCCGCAAGGACGACGGGGAGGTGGTGGGAGGACTGTCCCTCAAGCTGCTGCCCCCCTACGAGGAGGACTTCGAACTCACCTGGGCCCTGAGCCCCGACGTGTGGGGCCAGGGCTATGCCACCGAGGCCGGCCGCGCCATCATCTCCTGGGCCTTCGAGCAGGGGATCGAGGAGGTCTTCGCGGTCGCCCGTTCGAGCAACGAGCGCGCCGTCGCGGTGGCCCGCAGACTCGGCATGGAATGGGTCGGCGAGACGGAGAAGTACTACGACACGAGGTTGCAGGTCTTCCGTCTGCGTCCCGCCTGATCCGGCCCTCAGTCGCCGAGGTACCGGCTGATCCGCTCGGTCTCCTCCTCGGTCAGGCGCACGGCGGCAGCGGCGACGTTCTCCTCCAGGTGCGCCACCCGCGAGGTGCCCGGGATGGGCACCATGACGGGGGAGCGGTGCAGCAGCCAGGACAGCGAGAGCTGCACCGGGGAGACCCCGTGCTCACGGGCCGCGGCGGCCAGCGGTGAGTCCGGTCCGGCCAGTGCGCCCCGGTCCACCGGGGCCCAGGGCAGGAACGCGATCCCGTCCTTCTCGCACTGCTCCAGGACCTCCTCGGAACGCCGGAACGAGGGGGCGTACTGGTTCTGCACCGAAGCCACCGGTGTGATCGCCCGGGCGGCCGACAGCTCGTCCACGCCCACCTCGCTCAGCCCGATGTGCCGGATCTTGCCCTCCTCGCGCAGCTCCACCAGGGCGCCCAGCTGGTCGGCCAGCGGCACCTCGGGGTCGATGCGGTGCAGCTGCATCAGATCGATCCGCTCCAGCCCCAGGTTGCGCAGGCTCAGCTCCACCTGCTGCCTGAGGTACTCGGGGCGGCCCAGCCGGTGCCACTGGGAGGGCCCGGTGCGCACGAAGCCCGCCTTGGTGGCCACGACCAGGTCCTTCGGATAGGGATAGAGGGCCTCGCGGATGATCTGCTCGCCGATCTGGGGGCCGTAGGAGTCGGCGGTGTCGATGAAGGTGACGCCGAGTTCGACCGCGCGCCGCAGCACCGCCAGGGCCTCGTCCCGGTCCCGGGGCGGTCCCCACGCCCCCTCGCCCACCAGGCGCATGGCACCGAAGCCCATCCGGTGGACCGGCAGGTCGCCGCCGATGGCGAGGGTGCCCGCGAGGGCGGCCGAGGGTGCGGTGTTCGGCTCGGTCAAGCTGCTTCCTTCCGAGCGGCACGGTGGCCGCGCTGGTGCCGGGTCGGGGCCGCTCCGGCGGTTCGCGGAGACGGCCCCGGTGCTGCGGGCAGCATCTCAGGAGGAGGTCACCTCGGCAAGGAACCGCGGCGCTCAGACGCCCGCGCCGCGTCGCGTCACCGACGCCAGATCGGCCTCGATGCGCGCGGCGGTCTCCCTCAGGGCGGGGAGCAGGCGGCGGCCCATCTCCTCCAGAGGAGTGCGGCCCGCGTGGGTGGAGACGTTGGCGGCGGCGACCACGCTCCCCGAGGCGTCGTGCAGCGGCACGGCCAGCGACCGCAGGCCCTCCTCCAGCTCCTGGTCGACGACGGCGAAGCCCTGGGCGCGGACGCGCTCGACCTCGGCGCGCAGCTTGCCGGGGTCGGTGACGGTGAAGCGGGTCAGCGGCCGGGCCCGCGCGAGACGGGCGGCGAGTCCGTCGGAGGTGATCCCCGCCAGCAGTACCCGGCCCATCGACGTGGCGGCGGCGGGGAACCGGGTGCCCACGGTGACGGTCGCCGTCATGATGCGGGTGGTCGCCACGCGGGCGACGTAGAGGATGTCGTCGCCCTCCAGCACCGAGACCGAGGCCGACTCCCCGACCTGTGCCGACAGTTCCTCCAGGTGCGGCTGGACCACGTCGGGCAGCCCCGCCGAGGCGACGTAGGCGTACCCGAGGTCCAGGACACGCGGTGTGGGCGAGAACAGGCGGCCGTCGGTGCGCATGTAACCGAGGTCGGCCAGGGTGAGCAGGAAGCGGCGCGTGGCGGCGCGTGTCAGGCCGGCGGTGCGCGCGACCTCGCTCAGGGTCATCGCGGGCCGCTCGGCGGAGAAGGCCCGGATGACGGCCAGGCCGCGCTCCAGGGACTGCACGAAGTGCGCGCCGCGCTCCGGCGCTTCTTCTGTGGGCATGGGGTCTCTCCGCGGTCGGGGGGTGGGGAGGGGCGGACGGGTCGTCGCCTCCGCGATGTTCTCACACCGCACATCCCGATCCTGGTGCTCCGAGTGCGGAGGCGGCCGCGGAACGTACCGACCCCTATTTAACCTAACGCCGTTAGGTTAAGGTTGGAGCCGCACATCCCGCCCCGACACAGGAGGCCCCGTGACCGACGTCTACGTCCTGGATGCCGTCCGCACCCCCTTCGGAAGGTACGGCGGAGCCCTCTCCGGTGTCCGCCCCGACGACCTGGCCGCCCGCGTCGTCGGCGCCCTCGTCGAACGCGCGCCCGGCCTGGAGGAGACCGTCGACGAGGTCGTCCTTGGCAACGCCAACGGTGCCGGTGAGGAGAACCGCAACGTCGCGCGCATGGCCGCCCTCCTGGCGGGCCTGCCCACCTCCGTCCCCGGTGTCACCGTCAACAGGCTCTGCGGGTCGGGCCTGGAAGCCGTCATCCAGGCCTCCCGCGCCATCCAGACCGGCGACGCCTCCCTGGTGATCGCCGGGGGAGTGGAGTCGATGAGCCGGGCCCCGTGGGTGATGCCCAAGCCCGCCAAGGGCTTCCCCGCCACCGACACCGCCCTGTACTCCACCACACTGGGCTGGCGCATGGTCAACCCGCGCATGCCCGAACGGTGGACGCGCTCCCTGGGGGAAAGCACCGAGGCCCTCGCCGCCGACCGCGGCATCGGCCGGGCCGAGCAGGACGCCTTCGCCCTGGCCAGCCACACCAGAGCGGCCGACGCCTGGGCCAGAGGGGTCTTCGACGACGAGGTCGTCCAGGTCGAGGGCGCCGCCCTGGACCGCGACGAGTGCATCCGCCAGACCTCCGCCGACAAGCTCGCCGCCCTCGCCCCCGCCTTCCGCGACGGAGGCACCATCACCGCCGGCAACGCCTCGCCCCTCAACGACGGCGCCGCCGCGGTCCTGATGGGCGACCGCGCCGCGGCCGACACCCTCGGCCTGGAACCCCTGGCCCGCATCGCCGGACGCGGCGCGGCCGGAGTCGATCCCGACGTGTTCGGCATCGGCCCCGTGCGCGCCGCCGAGATCGCCCTCGAACGTGCCGGGATCGGTTGGCAGGACCTGTCCGTGGTCGAGCTCAACGAGGCCTTCGCCGCCCAGTCCCTGGCCTGTGTGCGCAGCTGGAAGGAGCTCGACCCCGGCATCGTCAACCCCAACGGCGGGGCCATCGCCATCGGACACCCCCTGGGTGCCTCGGGCGCCCGCATCCTCGGCACCCTCGCACACGAGCTGCGCCGCCGCGGCGGCGGCTGGGGACTGGCCACCCTGTGCATCGGGGTGGGGCAGGGACTGGCCGCGGTCCTGCACGCCGGCTGACGCCGTCCGCACGAATCCGGCCGCGTCCCCGTGCCGGGACCGGCATCCGGACCCGCCGGCCGTTAACGTGGGCGGGAGTGCCGGCACCGGCACGACGAGGTACAGACCCAGGAAGGCGGGGGAGAACGATCGACGTCGACCTGCACCACGTCGCGAGCGGACCCGAGGACGCACCGGTGCTCCTGCTCGGCGGCTCGCTCGGCAGCACCGTCGCCATGTGGGACCCCCAGGTCCGGGCCCTGTCCGAGACCTTGCGCGTGGTCTGCTTCGACCACCGCGGCCACGGCGGGTCCCCCGTTCCCGCGGGCCCCTACTCCATGGAGGGCCTGGCCGGGGACGTGATCGCCCTGATGGACCGGCTCGGCGTCGAGCGCGCCCACTACGCCGGCCTGTCCCTGGGCGGCATGGTCGGGCAGTGGCTGGCACTCCACCACCCCGAGCGGATCGACCGCCTCGCCCTGCTGGGCGCCACCCCCTTCAGCGGACCCCCCGAACCGTGGCGGGAGCGGGCCGCGACCGTGCGCGACCAGGGCCCTGGTGCGCTCGCCGACACACTGCTCGGGCGCTGGTTCACCCCGGAGTTCGCCGAGAGGCACCCGCAGGACATGGAGCTCTTCCGCGACCAGATCACCCACACCCCGGCCGAGGGCTACGCCGGGTGCTGCGCGGCGATCGAGGGGTTCGACGTGCGCGAGGACCTGGCGCGGGTCCGGGCGCCCACTTTGGTGGTCGCGGGGGCCGATGACCCCGCCGCACCCGTGGCGGGTGCGCGGACGATCGCCGAACGCATTCCCGGCGCCCGACTGGAGGTGCTGGAGGACGCCGCCCACCTGCTGTCGTGGCAGCAGGCGGACAAGGTCAACGCCCTCCTCGCCGAACACCTGGCCGCCTGAGCCCTGTTCTCCGGACCGTCTCGGGCTGCACGGCCGCCAGGCGCCCCTTGCCGCGCCGGAGGAGCCGGTGAGGGCGACCGGGCCGAGCTGCGCTCCCCGCCGTGCGAGGGAGCGCCTGCCCGACGGTTCGCCGATGCGGCGGGAGCACCTCCACGACACGGCCCGGTGCCGCGGGGCGCCCGCCGCCTGGGCGGGCGCCCCGCGCCTCAGGGCTTGAACGCGACCCCGGCGTGCTCCCACAGCCGCACCGACGGGTCGGCGGGCCGGGCACGGGGCTCGGTGCCGGGGCGGCGCCAGCCGGCGCAGTCGACGGCCCGCGGCCCCTCCTCGCGGCCGTCGCTCCAGGCACTGACCAGTTCGAGGCCCTCGAAGGCGGCCTCGGCCTCCTGCGGGCTGCGCACCCGGCCCCACGGGGTGCCGAACGACAGGATCCGCTCGGTGGTCAGCCGCGCGGTCTCGGGGTCGTCGGAGACCACGTGCGAGTAGACCAGGCACGACCCCGACGGCAGCCGCGCGAACAGGCGCTCGAGCAGGCCGAAGGGGTCGTCGCTGTCGGGGAGGCAGTGCAGCAGCGACACCGTCATCACGCAGACCGGGCGGCCTCCCTCCAGCAGACTGCGGGTCTCGGGGGCGTCGAGGAGCGCGTCCGCGCCGTTCCTGATGTCGGCGTTCAGGAAGGCCGTACGCCCCTGGCCGCCGGCGAGGAGGGCGCGGCCGTGCGCGAGCACGATGGGGTCGTTGTCGACGTAGAGCACCCTGGCCTCGGGGTTGACCTTCTGGGCCACCTGGTGGGTGTTGTCGGAGGTGGGCAGCCCCGCCCCCAGGTCCAGGAACCGGTCGACCCCGCGGGCCGCGACGTAGGACACCGCGCGGGAGAGGAAGGCGTGGTTGTCGTTGGCGTAGGCAAGGGTCTCGGGAAACTCCTCCAGGAGCATGTCGCAGGCCCGGCGGTCCACCTCGAAGTTGTCCTTGCCGCCCAGCAGGTAGTCGTACATGCGGGCGATGCTGGGCGTCTCCATGTCGATGTCGGGGGGGAAGCGGTTGGCCATGAGCGGTCCGGGGCGCCACCCGGCGCGCGACCGGATGGAGGGGGCCCCTGCCTCCTTACTCGTGTGCGCCGCGGGCGGGGCCGCAGGCTGCCGTACGGGGTGGTGTCACCGTGTCGGGGGGAAGTGATCTTCCGCCGAATCGTAACGGTGTTTCCCAGCTCTTACCGTGGTTTTCCCAAGGAAATCCGAAAGCGCGTATTCGGCGGTGCTCGGGATCATGTTCCCGGTTCGGAGAAACGGGGCAGTTCGTCGGCGAGGGCACCCGGCGCCGCTGCCCGGATGCGCTCTCCCGCGCTGCGCGGCAGGACAGGAGGGGCGGGGAGGGCGGGCGCCGACCAGAATGCCGCCGCCGAACCCGGTTCGGCCGGGGTTTCGGTTCCGGAAGAAACCGACGAATCT
Organism: Nocardiopsis algeriensis; assembly: GCF_014203695.1. GTDB lineage: Bacteria > Actinomycetota > Actinomycetes > Streptosporangiales > Streptosporangiaceae > Nocardiopsis > Nocardiopsis algeriensis. The sequence continues at coordinate 37,817 of NZ_JACHJO010000005.1, forward strand.
TCCTCCATTGCCGTTCCAGAAGAATTGTTCCCGGTTGTCTCTTCTGGCATTGTAGGGATGTTTATGGCGCCCAGTGTCCTGACCTGCGCCTGTAGTGCTCGCCGCTCCCTGCCCAGCCACCGTGTCAGGACGAACGGATCCCTTTCCGCCTCGTCCGCCAGCGCCGCCGCGGCGGCAGCCAGATGCACGCAGACGCCCTCCCAGCGGTCGCACGAGCACGTCGCCACGAGGGAGTCCCAGCCGCGCGGCACCAGGTCCACCCCCAGCAGCGCGAACACCTCCGCCACCGCGACCGGGAGCTCACCGGCCAGCACCCGGGAGCCGAACAGCGGCTGCGAGGCCAGCGCCGCGCACACGCGCTCCCAGTCGGCCTCGCCGGGCACCGCGCGGATCAGGCTCACCTCCTGGCCTCCCACCAGCGCCGACACCTCGCCCGGCCGCACCGAGAGCCGGACAGCGCCGGGCACGCCCTTGCCGGGCAGCGCCCGGCCGACGAGTTCGGACCACTCCCGTCCGCTCATCCGGCCACCGCCTCGGGGGACAGGCGCACGACCTCCCGCAGGTCCTCCACCGACAACCCCGCCAGCCACTCCTCACCGGTGGCCACCGCCCCGTCGGCCAGCACGCTCTTGCGCTCGATCATCTCGTCCACCCGCTCCTCGACCGTCCCCACGCACACCATCTTGCGCACCTGCACGTCGCGCCGCTGCCCGATCCGGAACGCCCGGTCGGTGGCCTGGTTCTCCACCGCCGGGTTCCACCACCGGTCCACGTGCACCACGTGGTTGGCCGCGGTCAGGTTCAGTCCCGTCCCCGCAGCCTTGAGCGAGAGCAGGAAGACCGCCGGTCCCGCCATCTCCTGGAAGCGCCGTGTCATCTCCTCCCGATCGGCGCGCGGCGTGCCCCCGTGCAGCCACAGCACCGGCACGCCCAGGCGCGAACGCAGGTAGGGCGCCAACCGGTCGCCGAAGCGCGCGTACTGCGTGAAGCACAGGGCCTTGTCGCCCTCGGCCGCGGCCTCGCCCAGGATCGACTCCAGCCGGTCGAGCTTGCCCGAGCGCCCCGCCAGCGCCGAACCGTCCCCGAGGAACTGGGCCGGGTGGTTGCAGATCTGCTTGAGCCGCGACATCGTCGCCAGCACCAGCCCCTTCTTCTCCTTCTCGTCCGCCTCCCGCAGGCGCTCGGTCATCTCCTCCACCACCGCCTTGTACAGCGACGCCTGCTCGGGGGTGAGCGTGCACCACGTGCGCATCTCCACCTTCTCCGGAAGGTCGGCGATGATCGACCGGTCGGTCTTGAGCCGGCGCAGCACGAACGGCCCCGTCATCCGCCGCACACGGGCGGTGTCGGGGCCGCTCTCGCCCGCCACCGCCTGCTCGAAGGCCGCGGCGGTGCCCAGCAGGCCGGGGTTGGCGAAGTCCATGACCGACCACAGTTCACCCAGGTTGTTCTCCACCGGCGTCCCGGTGAGTGCGATCCGGGTGCGGGCGGGCAGGGAGCGCACCGCGCGGGCCTGCCGGGTGCCGTGGTTCTTCAGCGCCTGCGCCTCGTCGCACACCACCCGGTGCCAGGGCAGCCCGGCCAGTTCTGCCGAGTCGCGGGCGACCACGCCGTAGGTGGTCACCACCAGGTCGCAGGCGCCCACGAGACGGGCCAGGTCATTGCCCTGGGGACGTTCGGGGCCGTGCTGGACGTGCACCCGCAGGCCGGGCGCGAAGCGCTCGGCCTCGCGCCTCCAGTTGCCCACCAGTGACACCGGGCACACCAGCAGCGTGGGCCCCGGAGCCGGGCCGTCGCGGCGCTCGTCGGCCAGCAGCGCCAGCAGCTGCACGGTCTTGCCCAGGCCCATGTCGTCGGCCAGGACCGCACCCAGCCCCAGCTCACCGAGGAAGCGCAGCCAGGAGGCGCCCCTCTCCTGGTAGGGCCGCAGGACGGCGCCGAATCCGGGCGGGGTCTCCAGGGGCCGCAGGGACGACTCGGCCCCGCCGCCGAGCAGGGCGCCCAGCGGGCCCGAGGCCCGGACCTCCTCCACCGGCAGGGGCGCGGTGCCCGCCGCGCCCACGGCGGTGCGCAGCGCCTCCTCGGTGCGCATCCGGCGGGCGCCGTGCCGGACGACCATCTCCAGGGCCGCGGCCACACGGTCGGGGTCCATCTCCATCCACCGCCCGCGCACGCGCACCAGGGAGCGCTTGAGCCGGGCCAGTTCGGCGAGCTCGGCGAGCTCCTCCTCGGTGAGGGGTTCCGCGCCCTCCTCCCCGCCGCGCAGGAGCACCTCGAACGAGACGTCGACCAGGTCGGAGGGGCCCACACCGCCGCGACGCCGGGCGGGCGGCTCCTGCGCGTCCATGCGCAGCCCCAGGGAGGACCTTCCGTGCCACTCGGGCAGGACCACGGAGAACCCGGCGGCACTCAGCCCGGGCGCCGCCTCGGAGACGAACCGCTGGGCGTCCTCGGTGCCCAGCAGCAGCCGGGAGGGCGCCAGGTCGCGCAGGCAGCGGCGCAGCAGCGGATGGTGGCGGGCGGCCCGGCGCAGATCGGACAGCGCGGTGGCACCCACGTCCGAGGGCAGCCAGGCGGCGCCCTCGCCCAGCCAGACCTGCTCCAGGGGCAGGCGCAGGCCCGGCTCGGCGGACGAGCGCACCCAGAACTCCACCGTCCACGGACCGTTCCGGTCGGGTTCGCGCAGCAGGAACAGCAGCGCCGCCCGGCCCTGACCGCGCACCCGGGAGCGCCAGTCCCGCAGCGGTCCGCGCAGCCGCTCGACGGTTCCGGGGTCCGGCGGGGGGCCGCCGGTGGAGAGGGCGGCGGCCAGGGCAGGGCCGGACCCCTCCGCCGCGGTGCCGGACCGGGGCGGGGCCAGGCGGCGGGCCACGGCGTCGGTGAGCAGCTCCAAGGGTTCCAGGACGCAGACCCGCCCCGCCTCGCCGGGGGAGCGGCCGGGCAGGTGCGCGCGGGCCGAGGCGGGCAGTGCCGCGGTCAGCGCCGCCAGGTGTTCCCGGACCGGGTCCAGCGGGGCCGGGCGCCAGCGGGCCCGGCCGCCCGCCAGGCCGGGCAGGACGCAGTCGGAGCGCACGAGCAGTTCGGCGAACCCGCGCACCGCGCACAGGTGCCCCAGCGAGGGCCCGACGGCGGCTCCGGCGACCTCTGCCCGGCCCTCCAGCGCGGACAGGAGGCGCTCTGCGGCGGCCGGGGCCAGACGCAGGGCCGGGACGCTCCAGGAATGGAACGCGGCCGGATGCGCCGACGCCCGGGCGGAGTGCTCGGGCGCGTCGGGGGTGCCCGGCAGGAGCAGTTCCAGCGGGGCGACCCGCAGGGACTCACCCTCCAGAGGAGCGGCCAGCAGGTCGCGCAGGGCCCGCGGGACCAGGGCGAAGGGGTGCGGCGGGGACGCCGAGTCCCGGCCGCCGCTCCGCGCGGGGCGGCCCTCGCCCCACACCGCCAGCGCGTCCCCGTCCCAGGCGCCGTGCAGTACCCGCATCCCCGTCCCCCGGTCAGTCGTCACCGGCCCAGTATGGGGGGAGCCGGGGACAGGACCGCCAGGAGGTCAGAGCCTCTCGGGCACCTCGTTGCCCACGGCGAGGATGCCCCGGCGCATGCGCACCCGCCAGAGCAGGACGCCGCCCAGGACGAAGAAGGCGATGAGGGAGACCACCGCCATCCGGTAGCCGCCGGTGAGGGAGACCACGACCGTGACGGTCAGCGAGCCCAGGAAGGTGGAGCCCTTGTCCGAGATCTGGAACAGGCTGAAGTACTCGGCCTCCCTGCCCCTGGGGATGAGCAGGGAGAACATCGACCGGGCCAGTGACTGGGTGCCGCCCAGCACCAGGCCGATGCCCACACCCAGTGCGATGAACATCCCGACGTTCCCGGCGGGCAGGAACCAGGCCGTGCCCACCAGGCCGATCCACACGGCGATGCTCGCCAGCACGGTCCGCTTCGTTCCCAGGCGGCGGGCCACCGCCCCGGTGGCGAACGCCCCGGCGAAGGCCACGAACTGGATGACCAGGATGGTGGTGATCAGCGCGCCCTGCTCCAGCCCGAGGTCCTGTGTGGCGAAGGGCGCCGCGTAGCGGATCGTGGCCTGGATGCCGTCGTTGAAGAAGATGAAGGCGAGCAGGAACATCAAGCTGTCGGGGTGGTGGCGCATGTCCTTGACCGTGCGGCCGAACTGGCGCATCGCCGCCCCCGGCCCGCTCCTGCCGCGCGCGGCCAGCGCTCCGTAGCGGTCGCGCAGCGGCCGGACGGCCAGGACGGTGAACCCCGCCCACCACACCGCGCAGGAGGCGAACGCGATGCGTACGGCCTCGCCGGTGGTCAGCCCCAGCGAGTCGGCGCTCGTCACGAGGACCAGGTGCGCGGCCAGCAGCAGGGCACCGCCCAGGTACCCCAGGCCCCAGCCGGTGACCGACACCCGGTCGCGCTCGTCGGCCGTGGAGATCTCGGGGAGGAAGGCGTTGTAGACCACGATCGAGAAGCCGTACAGCAGGTTCGCCAGCACGAACAGCACCGAGGCGGCCAGGTAGCCGTCGGAGGCGAGGTACAGGCCCGCCGTGCACAGCGACCCGCCCAGCGCGAACGCCAGCAGCCACCGCTTCTTGTGCCGGGAGTGGTCGGCCATCGCACCCACGACCGGGAGGCCGATGATCTGCAGCAGGATCGCCGCCGTGGTCAGCGCCGGGTACAGGGAGTTGGGGTGCAGGTTCAGGAAGCCCAGGCCCGGGACGTCCAGGACCAGGGACGGGTCCAGGCACGACGCGGCATCGGGAGCGCCGGCCGACGCGCAGGCCAGACCGCTCAGGTAGGGGCCGATGAGCACGGTGACCACCGAGGTCATGAACACCGAGTTGGCCCAGTCGTAGACGTACCAGCCGCGCTGTTCGCGGCGGCGCTCGGCCGGGTCGGCCGAGGGGGCGCCGCCTGCGGCGGGCCCTGCGGAACTCTCCATGGCGGACTATCCGTTCTGTGGGGGAAGGCCGGCTCCGGGTCCGGAGCCGGCGGGGCCCGCCCACTGCCCGCGCCGGACCAGCAGGTCCCGCAGGCCGGCGGTGTTGTCGGTGACGATGCCGTCCACACCCGCGTCGAGCAGGCGTTCCATCACCGCGGTCTCGTTGACCGTCCACACGTGCACCTGCATGCCGAGGCGGTGCGCGGTGCGGATCAGGTCGCGGCTCAGCACGGGGAAGGAGCCCCGCCGCATCGGGATCTGCGCGCACACCGGTGCACGGGAGGCCAGCGGACGCAGCGCGGGGGAGAGCGAGGCGGCCCGCAGGCGGGCCACCTCCACGGGCCCGCACGAGGTGGCGACGGGACGGGGGAACAGGCGCCGTGCCCGGTCCAGGCGCCGCTGGTCGAAGGAGCCCACGCACACCCGGTCCCAGGCGCCGGTGCGGCGCAGCACCTCGACCAGGGGCTCGACGGCGCCGTCCGACTTCAGGTCGATGTTGAACCGCGCGCGGGGCCAGGTGCCGAGCAGGTCCTCCAGCAGCGGCACCGGTTCCAGCCCGCCCACGCGGGCCTGCGCCACCTCGGCGCGGGTCAGGTCGGCGATGGCCCCGGACCTGTCGGTGGCGCGGTCCAGGGTGTCGTCGTGGAAGGCCATGAGCACGCCGTCCTTGGTGGCGTGCACGTCCGTCTCCAGGTACGTGTAGCCCAGATCGAGGGCGTGCTGGAAGGCCGGTGCGGTGTTCTCCAGCTCGGTGCGGCGCACTCCCCGGTCGTCGGTGAGCCATCCACCCCGGTGGGCGAGGGCCAGCGGTACGGGGGAGGAAAGGTAGGCATCGGTCACAAGGGCAGTATGCCCTCGTGCGGGGAACGGGGAAATGTCCGCCGCCGGGAGCCGGCCCTGACCCGAAAACCTGGAATTCCAGGTGGCACGGAGGGGTCGGGGCGGCCTCTGTGTGGAGGTGACGGCGAACGTCGTCCTCTCGGAAGGGAACTGTTCATGTCGCACACCTCTCCCCTTCACTCCTGCCCCCGCCCCGCCTGCGGAGGCCACACCGCCCTGCACCGCCCTGTCGCCACCCCCGCGCGCACCCCCGAGCGCCGCGTGCTCCCCCGGCCGTGTCGGGCGGTGCTGCACGGCCACCGCACCCCCGCCGACGTGTACCTGCTCGCCCAGCAGGTCGCGGAGGTCCTCGTGGGCCGCCGCGCCCCCGAGGCGCTGCGCGACCGCGTGACCGTCCAGGTCCGGGAGGAGCTGCGCCGCCTGCGCGGCGCCGTGCCCTGCCGGCTCGCGCCCCGCCTCGTCCGGGTCTTCCACCAGCCCAGCGGCGACTCCGTCGAGGCCAGCGCCGTGATCGGCTGCGGCATGCGTTCGCGCGCCTTCGCCTTCCGGGCCCACCGCGAGGAGGGCCGCTGGGTGTGCACCAGCCTGGAGACCGACGGGCTGCGCCGCTGACCTCCCGCCGGGGGCGCGGGCCCGCGCCCCCGGCACCCCGCACCCCCAGCGCCCCGCGCCGTGGATTCCCGGGCGGCGCGCCGATAGTGTCCCGGTGGCGCACCCCCGATCCGGCTGCGGACGCGCCGCGCCCCCGCTCGTACGGCGTGCCCAGGACCGGGTACGCCGTCGGAAGAGAAGGAGAGGGCGGCCCCACCGGGACCGCCACCCGTGTATGAGACCTGACGACATCACCCGCCTGCACAGCATCGGCGCCCCGACCCTGTCTCCCGACGGGAGCCGGGCCGTGTTCTCCGTCTCCCGCCCCGACCTGGAGGAGGACGCCTACCTCGGCTCCCTGTGGTCGGTGCCCACCGACGGCTCCGCGCCGCCCTCGCGGCTCACCCGCGGGGACAGGGACCGCGCCCCGGTGTTCTCCCCGGACGGCAGGTGGATCGCCTTCCTGCGCCCCGACGCCGACAAGCGGCCCCAGATCCACGTACTGCCCGCCGACGGCGGCGAACCGTGGGCCCTCACCGCGCACCCCCTGGGTGCGGACGCCCCGGTGTGGAGCCCCGACTCCACCCGCCTGGCCTACACCGCCCGCGTTCCCGAACCCGACAGGTACACCGGCGGCGAGCCGGCCAAGGAGCCGCCCCGGCGCATCACCGCGCTCAAGTACCGGGTGGACGGCCTGGGATTCACCAACGACCGCCGCTCCCACGTGTTCGTCTCCGCGCCTGTGGACCCTTCCGGGGAGGCCGGTGAGCCCGTCCGGGTGACCGACGGGGACCACGACCACCAGGACGTGGCCTGGAGCCCCGACGGCGGTGAGCTGATCTTCTCCGCCTCCCGGCACGGGAGCCGCGACACCGACCTGGTCGTCGACCTCTGGGCCTGCGAGCCCCGGGAGGGCGCGCCTCTGCGACGGGTCACCGCCGGAGAGCTGAGCGCCGGGAAGCCGGAGTACTCCGACGACGGCGCCACCGTGTACTTCCTCGGCGACGAGCTCGGAGAGGACCTGCGCGACTTCGTGGGGCAGACCACCGCCCTGTGGTCGGTGCCCGCCGACGGTTCGTCGGCGCCGGTCCGGCTCACCCCCGCCGAGGACCCGCGGATGATCGGCGGCCCCAGAGCCACCGCGGAGGGCCTGCTGGGGCTGGCCGAGCGGCGCGGCGCCGTGGACCTGGTCCTGGTGCCCCTCGGCGGCGGTCGGCCCCGGGACGTGCTGAGCGGCAAGGCGCAGGTGCAGTCCTTCGACAGCCGGGGCGGTACGGTCGTGGCCGTCGTCTCCGACGGCCGCAGCAGCGGTGAGCTGTTCGCGGTCGGGGAGGACGGCGCCCGGGCGCTCACCTCCTTCACGGAGGGCCCCGAGCCGCTGCCGATGACCGAACTGACGGCGCACGCCCCCGACGGACACCCCGTGCACGGCTGGGTGACCCTGCCCGAGGGAGAGGGCCCGCACCCCGTGGTGCTGATGATCCACGGCGGTCCCTTCGCCGCCTACGGGCACCAGCTCTTCGACGAGACCCAGGTCTACGCGGGAGCCGGGTACGCGGTGGTCATGTGCAACCCGCGCGGCTCCTCCGGCTACGGGCGCGAGCACGGCAGGGCGATCATCGGCTCGGTGGGGGCGGTCACCGCCGCCGACGTGCTGGCGTTCCTGGACGCGGCACTGGAGGACGAGCGGCTGGACTCCTCCCGGGTGGGTGTCATGGGCGGCTCACACGGCGGATTCATGACCACCTGGATCAGCGCCCACCACGGCGAGCGCTTCCGGGCGGCGATCAGCGAGCGCGCCGTGAACGCGATCGACAGTTTCAGGGGATCCTCCGACATCGGGTCGTTCTTTCCCGAGCCGCTGTACGGCCCGGAGGAGACCTGGGAGCGGGAGAGCCCGCTCACCCATGCCGACAAGATCGATGTCCCGATGCTGATCATCCACTCGGAGGAGGACTGGCGCTGCCCGCTGGAGCAGGCCCAGCGCCTGTTCGTCTCGCTGAAGCTGCGCGGGCACGAGACCGAGATGCTGGTCTTCCCCGGTGAGGGGCACGAGCTGACCCGCTCGGGCCTGCCCAGCCACCGCGCGGCCCGCTTCGAGGCGGTCCTGGACTGGTGGCAGCGCCACCTCTAGGAGGCGGTGCGGTGGATGCCGCCCAGGGGGAGTGACGTGCCGGGGCGCCGCGCCCCGGCACGGGCATCCGCCGGACGCGCCCCGGCCGCGGGGGCCCTCCCGGCCTTGCCGTGCCGACCGGGCTCCTCGGACGCCCGCTCCCTCCTTTCATGGAAAACAGGACTATAGTGACTCTGTGTCACAGAATAAGTACGCAGAGTCTCATGTCGACGGAGTCTCGCACCGGGGGAAGGTCGAACGCGTCCTCACCCGCGTCTCCCACAACGACTGGAGCGCGCTGGAACCCCCCGGCATCGGGCGATGGCGGCCCTACCGGAGCGTCAGCGTGATCATCCCCGCACGCGGCGGACAGGAGCGCCTCGACCTCACCCTGGCCTGCCTGGCCGGGCAGACCTACCCCGAGGACCTCCTGGAGGTCGTGGTCGTCGACGACCACTCCTCCCCGCCGCTGCGCCTGCCCCGGCTGCGCCCCGGCCGCTGCCGCCTCCTGCCCGCCCCCGAGGGCGGCCGGGGCGCAGGATACGCACGCGCCTACGGGGCCCACGCCAGCACCGGGGACATCCTCCTGTGGCTCGACGCCGACATGGTCGTGGACCGCGACTTCGTCGAGGCCCAGGTCCGCTGGCACCACGTGCACGCCGAGACCGTCACCCTGGGCCGCGTCCGCTTCGCCGACACAGCCCCCGGAAGCCCCGCCGAGGTCCTGTCCCGGATCCGCGCCGGCACCCTGCACGAGCAGTTCGGCCCCTGCGGCGAACACGACTGGGTGGAGAGGCTGCTCCGCGTCAGCAACGACCTGCGCGAGTCCGACCACCTGGGCTTCCACGCCTACATCGGCGCCGCGGCGGCACTGCGGCGCAGCCTCTACGAGGCGGCCGGCGGCGTCGACCCCGACCTGGACCTGGGCCAGGACACCGAGTTCGGCTACCGGCTCTGGCAGGCGGGGGCCGTCATGGTGCCCGAACCCGCCGCCACCGCCTGGCACATCGGCGGAGCGGGCACCGCCCGCACCCGCCTGCCCTCCGCGCGCTACCGCACCGAGGTGCTCGCCGAACTCATGCCCCATCCCCACGCCTACCGGGAGAGGGTCCCCGTCCACCGCAGGCGCGTGCCCCTCGTACGCGCGGTCGTCGACGTGTCCGGAGCGCCCTACGACCTGGTCCGCGACTGCGTCGACCGGCTGCTGGCCGGCGCCGAGAGCGACCTCGTCCTCACCCTGGTCGCCGACTGGGAGGGCACCGGGAGCGGAGCCCCCGGCGGACCCCGACTCGATCTGCGTCTGATCCAGGCCAACTACCTGCGCGAACCCCGGGTCGGCTTCGCCTCCGCCATGCCGCGCACCGGCTTCCCCTCGCCCTTCCTGCTCCAGGTGCCGGTCACCTGGGGCCTGGGCCAGGTGGCCCTGTCCCGGATGCTGGCCGGTGCCGAGCGCTCCCGCGCCGGACTCACCGAGCTCCTCCCCGCCGGCCCGGCCCTCCCCGGCTCCGGCGTACGGCTGTGGCGCACCCGCGCACTGGCCCGCGCCCTGCGGGTGCGCCGCGCCGGAGAGGATCTGGGCGACGTCGTCACCGAGGTCCACGGCCGCTACCGCATCCACGCGGGGGCGGAGACGCTCACCGACCTGTCGCTGTACCGGCCGGTGCCGCCGCTGCCGCGCACCGAACCCGACCCCGACGGACTCGTCCTCCCCCCAGCCCCCGAGGGCGAGGAGGACGGGCCCCCGCCCCGGCAGGAGAACCGCCGGGGGCCCGGAGGCCGGGCCCGCGCGGCGCGCGGATGGCTGCGCTCCCGGCTGGGGCGCACCCTCCGGAGGGTGCGCGGACCGGGGCGCACGCGCGACTGAACCGGCCTCAGGCGGTACCGATGGAGTCGATCGACGCCAGCAGCTGCTCGCGCAGGCTGTCGTTGACCGGGGTCGACCCGGTCTCGTCCGACGCGGCCTCCTGGCCCTCCGGGCTGACCACGTAGCGCAGGAACGCCTGGACGCGCTCGGCCACGCCCTCCTCCGGGTACTCCTGGCACACGACCTCGTAGCTGACCAGGACCAGCGGGTAGCTGCCCGGCTCGGTGGTGCCGTGGTCCAGATCCAGAGCCAGGTCGTTCTCGCCGGAGCTGTCCTCCCGGCGGGGGGAGTCGGCGACCACCTGGGCGGCGGCCTCCGGGGAGATCTCCACGAACTCGTCTCCCACGCCCACGTCCACGGTCGACATGCCGTGCACGTGCGACATCTCCACGTACCCGATCGCGCCCTCGGCGCGCTTGACCGTGTCGGCGATACCGCTGTTGCCCTGCGCCGACTCGCGCGGCGTGAGCGGCCACTGCCCGTCCGCCTCGTGGGGCCAGGCGTCCGGCGCCGCGGTCTCCAGGTAGCGGGTGAAGTTCTCCGTGGTCCCGGAGTCGTCCGAGCGGTTGACCGGCGTGATCGCCATGTCCGGCAGGTCCACGCCCGGGTTGTCCTCGGCGATCTCCGGGTCGTCCCAGCGCGTGATCTCCTGGTCGAAGATCTTCGCGATGGTCGCGGGGCGCAGGTTCAGCGAGTCGATGCCGTCCAGGTTGAACACCACCGCGATCGCCACCACGTAGGCGGGCAGGTTGAGGGTGCCGGTACCGCCGCAGCGTTCCAGGGCGTCCTCGCTCTCGGCGGGGTCCATCGCCGCGTCGCTCCCGGCGAAGTCCACCGCGCCGTCGATGAACTGGTTGCGGCCGCCACCCGATCCGATGGAGTCGTAGTAGACCCGGGCGTCGGAGCACGCCGACTGGTATCCGGCGATCCAGGTCGTCATCGCGTTCTCCTGGGCGCTGGAGCCCGCACCCGAGAGGCTTCCGGAGAAGCACTCCAGGTCGTCGGGCACCGGCGGCGGGGCCGCATCCCGGACGGCGTCGTCACTGCCGCAGGCGGTGACCGCCAGCAGCAGGCCGGCCAGCGCGGCCGACGCCGCCCCCGCATTGCGTCGGCGGCGCCGGGCGCCTGTCCTGGTGCGCTTGTTGGACGCGAGCACGTCTGCCTTCCACTCCTTCGTCGGTGCCTCGGTTGTCACCGCCTGCCCCACGGCCGCGGCGGCGCGTCGTGGCTGGTGGCGGAGCACCGCCGAAGAATTTAACCATTGGCGGGCAGACGCCCCGAAACCGCCCCGCACGAGGGCGCCACCCGCACGCGCAGGCGTGCATGACACGCGGAGGGCCTGGGCACGGGTACCTGCGTGAGAAGCACGCGCAGCACGCCCACGGCCGTTCCGACGTCAACCTACCGCCTGCAACTGCACCCCGGGTTCACCCTGGAGGACGCCGCGGACCTGCTCGGCCACCTGGACCGGCTCGGAGTGGGTGCGGTCTACCTCTCGCCGGTTCTGACCGCCGCGCCCGGCTCCGGGCACGGCTACGACGTCGTCGACCCCACCCGCGTCTCCGAGGCCCTGGGCGGCCGGGCCGCGCTGGAGACCCTGTCGGCCAAGGCACGGGAACTGGGGATGGGGGTGGTCGCCGACATCGTCCCCAACCACATGTCGGTGGCCTGCCCCGACGCCAACCCCTGGTGGTGGGACGTCCTGCGCCTGGGCCGCGACTCGCCCCGCGCGCGCTTCTTCGACATCGACTTCGACGCCGGCCCGATCCTGATCCCCGTGCTCGCCGACGACGGCGACGGCGGCCGGGCGGCCCTGGCCGACCTCACCCTCTCCGGCGGATGCCTGGCCTACCACGACAAGCGCTACCCGATCGCCCCGGGCACCCTCGACCCCGGCGACACCGCAGAGCAGGTGCACCGGCGCCAGCACTACCGCCTCGTGTCCTGGCGGCGCGGAGACCGCGAGCTCACCTACCGGCGCTTTTTCGACGTCAGCGACCTGGCCGCCGTGCGCGTGGAGGACCCCGACGTGTTCGACGCCACCCACGCCGAGATCCTGAGCTGGGCCGACGAGGGGCGCATCGACGGCCTGCGCGTCGACCACGTCGACGGCCTCACCGACCCCGGAGGCTACCTGCGCGCACTCGCCGCACGCTTTCCCGGGTGGATCGTCGTCGAGAAGATCCTCGCCCCCGGCGAGGAGATCCCGCAGTCCTGGCCCGTGGCCGGAACCACCGGCTACGACGCGATGCGCGTGCTCGGCGGTGTCCTCGTCGACCCCTCCGGGGAGGCCGACCTCACCACCCTGGCACTCGACCAGGGAGTGGAGGCCGACATCGGAGAGGTCGACATCCTCGCCCGCCGCCACGCCGTCGAACACCTGCTGGCGGCCGAGGTGCACCGCATCGCCGCCCTGCTGCCGCCCCGGCCGCCCCGCGGCGGCGGTGACCCCTCCGAGGCGGCGCTGCGCCGGCGCCGGGAGGCCGTCGCCGAACTGCTGTGCTCCTTCGACGTCTACCGCTCCTACCTCCCCGAGGCCGAGGCCGCCTGGGAACGCGCCGTGGCGGCCGCCGCCCGGCACCGCCCCGACCTGGCCGCCGACCTGGACGCGATCGACCACCGCGTCCGCACCGACCCCCGCGGCGAGGCGGCCGTGCGCATCCAGCAGACCAGCGGCATGGTCGCGGGCATGGGCACCGAGAACACCGCCTTCTACCGCGCCACCCGCTTCGCCGCGCTCAACGAGGTCGGAGGCGACCCCGGCGACTTCGCCGTCACCCCTGAGGAGTTCCACGACGACGCCGCCCGCCGCCAGGCACACCGCCCGCACACCATGACCGCCCTGTCCACCCACGACACCAAGCGCTCGGAGGACGTGCGCGCCCGCATGGCCGCCCTGTCCGAGACGGCCGAGGCCTTCTCCGAGGCGGTCCGCCGCTGGACCGAGCGGTGCGCCCTGCCCGAACCCGCACTCAACCTGCTGGGCTGGCAGACCCTCGTGGGCGCCTGGCCCATCGGTGAGGAACGTCTCGCCGACTACCTGATCAAGGCCGCCCGGGAAGCCCGGCTGGGCACCTCCTGGACCGACCCCGACCCCGAGTTCGAGGACCGCGTCCGCGCCTGGCCGGGCCGTGTCCTGGCCGACCGCACCCTGCTCGGCGAGGTGCTGTCGGTCGTGGAATCGGTCCGCGGCGCCGGATGGAGCAACTCCCTGGCCCAGAAGGCCCTCCAGCTCCTGGGGCCCGGTGTGCCCGATATCTACCAGGGCACCGAGCTGTGGGACCTCTCACTGGTCGACCCCGACAACCGGCGCCCCGTCGACCACGCCCTCCGCGCCGACCACCTCTCCCGCCTGGAGGAGGGGTGGCTGCCACCCGTCGACGACACCGGCGCCGCCAAGCTCCACCTGGTCCGCACCTGCCTGCTCCTGCGCCGCGAACTGCGCCCCTCCGGCTACCTGCCGCTGCACGCCGAGGGTCCGGCCCGCCGCCACGCCCTCGCCTTCGCCCGCACCTCCGAGGAATCCGCCTCCCCCGACCTGGCCGTCGTCACCACCCGGCTGCCGCTGGGCCTGGCCGACGCCGGAGGCTGGTCCGGCACCACCCTGCCCCTGCCCTCGGGCCCGGGCACCTGGACCGACCGCCTCACCGGCCGGGCCCTGGCCCCCGACACCGCCGGCGGCCCCGTCCTCGCCCGCCTGGAGGAGGTGCTCGACCGCTACCCTGTCGCGGTCCTGGTCCGCCGCTGACCGCGCCGCAGGTAGGCTGGCGGCGATCATGGCGAGCACCGACACCACACACCGCGCGGGACCTCGACTGCGCATGCCCGGCGCCGTCGCCGCGGCCCTGGCCTGCCCCGTCTGCACGAGCGGGCTCGAACCCCGGGAGCGCGGACTCTCCTGCGACGCGGGGCACAGCTTCGACGTCGCCCGCGAGGGCTACGCCGCCCTGCTCACCGGCGCCACGCCGCCCGGCAGCGGCGACACCAAGGAGATGGTCGCCGACCGCCTGCGCTTCCAGCAGGCCGGACACTACGAGCCCCTCGCCGGCGCCCTCGCCGACACCCTGGCGCGAGAACTCACCGTGCCCGCCCCGCTCGTCGCCGACATCGGCGGCGGCACCGGCCACTACCTGGCCCGCGTGCTCGACGCCCTGCCCGACGCGGTCGGGCTCACCGTCGACGTGTCCAAGTTCGCCGCCCGCAAGGCGGCCCGGGCCCACGAACGCGGCGGCGCCGTCACCGCCGACGCCTGGCGCGCCCTGCCGCTGCGCCAGGACTGCGCCGACGCCCTGCTCAACGTGTTCGCCCCGCGCGGCGCCGACGAGTTCCACCGCGTCCTGCGTCCCGGCGGCGTCCTGCTCGTCGTCACCCCCGCCGCCGACCACCTCGCCGAACTCCGCGGCCCCCTGGGACTGCTGGAGGTCGACCCCCGCAAGGACGAGCGCCTCGCCGACACACTGCACGGCCGCTTCGCACCCGACGGCACCCGCGAGCTGCGCTTCCCGCTGGAGCTGACCCGCGCCGACACCGCCACCGTCGTGGGTATGGGCCCCAGCGCCCGCCACATCGACCCCGCAGCCCTGCACGCACGCATCGCGGCACTGCCCGAACCCGTCGCCGCCACCGCCTCGGTCCGACTGCACACCTACCGGCCCCGCTGACACCCCCTCCGCGGAGCGCCAACCGCGCGTGAGTGCACTGCGACCTGGGTAGACCACCCTGCGTGAACGAGACCACCACGGCCGGTCCCCAGGTGCCCGGGACCGGTGTCGACGGCCACTTCGCCGTGTGGGCACCCCATCTCGGACGGGTCCGCCTGCGCCTGGGCGGCGCCGACGACCCTCACCCGCGCCTCCTGCCCATGGAGCGCGACCGCGACGGCTGGTGGCACACCCACGCGGACGGCGCAGGCCCCGGGACCGACTACGCCTACCTCCTCGACGACGACCCCACCCCGCTGCCCGATCCCCGCTCCCAGCGCCAGCCCCACGGCGTCCACGCACCCGGCCGCGTCCACGACCACACCGCCTTCACCTGGACCGACACCGCCTGGACCGGCCGCGCCCTGCCCGGTGCGGTCGTCTACGAACTCCACGTGGGCACCTTCACCCCCGAGGGCACACTCACCGCCGCCGCCGAGCGGATCGACCACCTCGTCTCCCTCGGCGTCACCCACGTCCAGCTCATGCCCGTCAACGCCTTCGACGGCACCCACGGCTGGGGCTACGACGGCGTCCTGTGGTACGCCGTCCACGAGCCCTACGGAGGCCCCGACGCCCTCAAGGCCTTCGTCGACGCCTGCCACGGCCGCGGCCTGGCCGTCCTGCTCGACGTGGTCCACAACCACCTCGGCCCCTCCGGCGCCTACCTGCCCCGCTTCGGCCCCTACTTCTCCGGCGAGAACGACTGGGGCCCCGCCCTCAACCTCGACGGCCCCGACTCCGACCCCGTCCGCCGCCACGTCCTCGACAACGCCCTGGGCTGGCTGCGCCACTACCACCTCGACGGGCTGCGCCTGGACGCCGTGCACGCCCTGCGCGACGACCGCGCCACACCGATCCTCGCCGAGCTCTCCGCCGAGACCGATGCCCTGGCAACCGCCCTGGGCCGTCCGCTCTCCCTCATCGCCGAGTCCGACCGCAACGACCCGCGCACCGTCACCCCGATCGAGGCCGGAGGACTGGGCATGACCGCCCAGTGGGCCGACGACATCCACCATGCCCTGCACACCGCCCTCACCGGTGAGACCCACGGCTACTACGCCGACTTCGCCGGCCCCGACGCGCTGGCCGGCACCCTCACCCGCGTCTTTCGACACGAGGGCACCTACTCCACCTTCCGCCGCCGCACCCACGGTGCGCCCGTGGACACCGCGCGCACCCCCGGACACCGCTTTCTGGCCTACCTGAGCACCCACGACCAGATCGGCAACCGCGCCCGCGGAGACCGCATGGCCGAGCACGCCTCCCCGGACCTGCTCGCCTGCGGAGCCGCACTGGTGCTCTGCTCGCCCTACACGCCGATGATCTTCATGGGGGAGGAGTGGGCGGCGACCACCCCTTGGCCCTTCTTCGCCTCCTTCCCCGACCCCGACCTCGCCGAAGGGGTGCGGCGCGGACGCCGCCGCGAGTTCGCCGCCCTGGGTTGGAACGAGGAGGACATCCCCGATCCCATGGACCCCGCCACCCGCGACAGCGCCGTGCTCGACTGGTCCCAGCCCGCCCGCGAACCGCACGCCGAGGTACTGGAGACCTACCGCGCCCTCACCGCCCTGCGCCGCACCGAACCCGAGCTCGCCGACCCGCGCCTGGACCGCTTCGCCGCCGAGGCCGACGGCGGCCGCGTCGTCCTGACCCGCGGCACCCTGCGCCTGGCCTGCAACCTCACCGCCGAGGACACCGAGATCACCCTCGACGCGCCCGTCCGCACCACCGTGTTCGCCTCGGGCAAGCACGACGCCGACGGCACCCGGCTGCACCTGGCAGGCGAATCCTTCGCCCTCGTGCGCGTGGACGGCTCGGCCGTGCGGCACCCCGGACCGCCACCGACCGGATGAGAGGTACCCGCCGGGCGCGAGCGCGGGGAAGCGGGACGGTCCTCTTCCCCCGGAGAAAATCGTTGGCGCACCTCCTGCTCCGAGAGCGACACTGGGGCCATGGGCGACTTCGCGCAGTTCGACACCCGCCGCTACCGCACCGTCGGCATCGCCGCCGGCTACGACGGCTGGTCGGCCACCTACGAGGACTCGGTGCTCGACGCCATGGACATCGCGCTCCTCGACGGCCTCACGCTTCCCCGGAAGGCACTGGACCGCGTCGCCGACCTGGGCTGCGGCACCGGCCGGACCGCCACCTGGCTGCGCGGCAGGGGCGCGGCACACATCGACGGTGTCGACCTCAGCCCCGGGATGCTCGCCCTGGCAGAGAGGCGCGGCGCCCACGACAGCCTCACCGAGGGGGACGTGCGCCGGACCGGTCTGCCCGGCGCCTCCTACGGCCTGGTCGCCGCCTCCCTGATCGACGAGCACCTGCCCGACCTCACCCCCCTGTACGCCGAGGCCCGCCGCCTGGCCCGCCCCGGCGGCCTGTTCGTGCTCGCCTCCTACCACCCGCACTTCGCGATGCTCACCGGCATGCCCACCCACTACACCGACGCCTCCGGTGAGAACGTGGCCATCGCGACCCACGTCCACCTGGTCAGCGACCACGTACGCGCCGCCGCGGCGGCCGGATGGACCCTGGCCGAGATGCGCGAGGGGCTGGTCGACGACACCTGGGTGGCGGCCAAGCCCAGGTGGGAGAGGTACCGGGGCCACCCGGTCTCGGCCGCCTACACCTGGCGCTGACTCAGCTCAGCAGGGCGGCCGACCACACGCCGCGATGGCGCTCGACGTGGTCGGCTGCCGGCCCCCAGTGCTCGGCGTGGCCCTCGGCGTGCAGGCGCGCCCACGGCTGCCGGCCCGTTCCGGCACCCTCCACCAGCAGTTCGTACATGCCGCGCACCCGGCGCGCGATCGCCCCGGGCAGTTCCTCGCGCTGGGCGCGGTCGCAGCCGTAGCCGTCGGCCAGCGCCCGCAGCCTGCGGGCGCTCCGTTCCGGATCGCCGCCCTGGTGCAGCGGCACGAACCCGTGCGCCGCGTAACCCAGATCCCCCATCCGGGTTCCGGGGCCGGCGCCGTCCCAGTCGACGAACACCCACCGCTCACCGTTGCGCACCAGGTTCCAGGGCGCCAGGTCGTGGTGGCAGATGATCTCCTCGCGTTCGTCGGGGATCACCACGTCCCACACGGGGGTCCAGGTGCTCGGTGGCCGGTAGACGGCGGCCAGGTCGTGCAGGCGGCGGATCATCCCGCCCAGCCGCCGCAGCTCTTCCTCCGTCATCGGCGGCATCCGGTCGGCGAGGGTCCCCGGGACGTACTCCAGCATCTGATCACCGCGCAGCGACCGGCCGAACGCGCGGGGCGCACCCTCGTATCCCTGCCGGTTCAGGTGGTGCAGGAAATGGGTGACCGCCGGGGCGCCGCGGTGCCATTGCTTGCGCACGGTGTCGCCCACGCGCACCACCGGCCCCGAGGTGTTGCCGCCCTCCAGCACCTCTCCGCCGGCACATACCTGTTCCATGGCCGCCATCATCACGGTCGGCGGGCGGTGCCGTCCACCTCTTTTCCCCTCCGCGCCGGACCCGCGCTGCTTCCGGGCCCGGCCCCTTCCCCGGGCCTCCGGCCCGCAGGACGTGAGAACGGCCCCGTCCCACCGAGGGGACGGAGCCGTCGCGAGAGGTGAGGGGTACGGCCGATGTCCGGTCCGCCCCGCAGCGGACCGGACACCGGACCGGTCGCGGCGCCGCACTGCGCTTGCGGCGCCGGTTCTCAGGTCCTGCTGATCCTGCGCCCGGTCACCCTGCCCGGCGTGATCTTCAGAACCTGGTCACGGCTGCCTTCGGCCCATGGCTGGGGGAGGCGGCCTTGTGGAATGCGGGCCAGTTCGTTGGCGTCGCGGACCCAGCGGCAGTGGCCCGTCGCGAGCACGCTCCACCCCTCGCGGCGCTCGTCGTCGAACAGGTCGACCTGGAAGGCGGCGTGGCCGCGTGCGTAGCGCATGATGGTGCCCGCCAGGGTGGACCGGAACACGATCACGTCGTTGAGCAGCGCGTAGTTGACCGGGAGCACGGTCGGAGCCGCGTCGCCGTCGATCGTGAAGGCCACCCGGCCGATGTCGCGCGAGCCGAGAAGCTCGAAGCATGCGCTCCGATCGAGGACGCTGAAGTTGGCCTTTCGGTCCCCGCCGATGACGTCGGTCCCCATCTGTGCCTCCTCGTCCTCGCTGAGCCGGCGCGTGCCGGCGAAGTCGTCGTCCCCCGCGCGCTGCTCCGGAGCTCTCCCCGCGGCAGTGCCCTGCGCGCCGGCACCTCTTGCCTGGAACATCACAACGCCCCCCGAATCCTGGTGCCTTCGCCACCATTCTCGCTGTTCACCCGGGGTGGGCGTAGGGTACGGCCGCCCCCGGGCGCGCGACGAAGGTCCCTGCCCCGCGACTACCCACGGGGCCGCCCGGCCCAAACTGGAAGGGACCTATGGCCCCTACGGCGGCGGTTTCCGCTGCATAGGGTGGTTGTGCGGGGACCATGGCCTCGGTCCCGGCCCGACCTCGCGGCGCGGACCGGCCCTCCGGTGAACGACAATGGGCACGGCGACCGGGTATCCCACAACCGAGGCGGCCAGTGCCGCCGGCAGGTCACCAGCGCTGAGGAGGTGCGCACCTGATGGGCGGCGACACAACGATCCGGGTGTTCCTGGTGGACGACCACGAGATCGTCCGGCGGGGCGTCGGTTCCCTGCTCGACGACGAGGAGGGCATCGAGGTGGTCGGCGAGGCGGGAACCGCCGCGCAGGCCATGGCGAGGATTCCCGCACTCGAGCCCGACGTGGTCGTGCTCGACGTCCGGCTTCCCGACGGGGACGGCGTCACCGTCTGCCGGGACATCCGCTCGATGCTCCCCGACACCCGCATGCTCATGCTCACGTCCTACTCCGACGACGAGGCCCTCTACGGCGCCGTCATGGCCGGGGCCTCGGGCTACATCCTCAAGCAGATCCACGGCACCGACCTGGTGGGCGCGGTCCGCACCGTGGCCCAGGGACGCTCGCTGCTCGACCCCGAGTCGACGGCCCGCATGCTCAACCGGCTGCGTGAGGAGGCCGGGCGCAAGGACCCGCTGAGCGAGCTGACCGAGCAGGAGCGCCGCGTCCTGGAGCTCATCGGCGAGGGCCTGACCAACCGGGAGATCGGCGCCCGCATGTACCTGGCGGAGAAGACGGTCAAGAACTACGTCTCCCGTGTGCTGGCCAAGCTCGGTATGGCCCGCCGCACCCAGGCCGCGGCCTACGCCGTCCGCCTGTCCATGGACCAGCAGAGTTCCTGAACCGACATGTGCGGGGGGCCGCACCCGAACGGGTGCGGCCCCCCGCACGTGCGCGGAGCGCGGGGTCAGTCGCCGAGGGCGGGGGCGGGCATGTCTCCGGCGGCTGCCTCGGGAAGCCGCACCGGAGCGGACCACTCGACGACGGTCCCCTCGCCGGGGCCGGTGGCCACCGCCATCGACCCGCCCAGCTCCTCGGCGCGCGAGGCCATGTTGCGCAGGCCGCTGCGCGCCACGCCCTCGGGGATGCCGCAGCCGTTGTCGGAGACCCGCAGGACCACCTCGTCGTCGCTCACCGACAGCTCCACGTCCACCGACGTGGCCTTGGCGTGGCGGGCGGCGTTGGACAGCAGCTCGCGCAGTACCGCCGACAGGTGGGCGCCCACGGTCTCGTCGACCGTGTTGTCCACCGGCCCCTGGGTGAGCAGTCTCGGCGCGAACCCCAGCGTGTCGGAGGCGGAGTTGACCAGGTCCAGCACCTGTGAGCGCAGCGTCGAGGCCTCGTCCCCCGAGTGCTGCAGCGCGAAGATCGTGGAGCGGATCTGGCGGATCGTGTCGTCCAGGTCGTTGACGGCGCGCTGCACCCGGTCGGCCGAGGCGCTGTCGTCGATCCTGCGGACGGTGCCCATCAGGGTGATCGCGGTGGCGTAGAGCCGCTGGATCACCGTGTCGTGCAGGTCGCGCGCGATGCGGTCGCGGTCCTCCAGAACGCTGAGCCGCTCGGAGTCCAGGCGCGCCTCGGCCAGCTCCAGCGCGACCGCGGCCTGGTTGGCGAACGACGACAGCATGCCCATCCAGCTGTTCTGGAACTCCTCCTGCTCGGCGGTGCGGGCCAGGAACAGCACGCCCCGCGCGCCGTCGGGCGGGCCGAAGGGCAGCACGAGGACCGGGCCCAGACCGAGCCGGGCCAGGAACTCCACGTCCCGGTCGCAGTACTCGGAGATGTTGGTCTGGACGTGCCTGCCGCTGAGGTAGACCCGTCCCAGGAGGGTGTCGGGCGCACAGGTCAGGGAGGCGCCCCGGATCCCGGTGGCGACGGTGGAGCGGGGGCCGAGGACGTTCCTGTGCCCGGGCGGGGCGTCCTCGTCCGGGCCGTCCCACACCCGCACGGTCAGGGTCCCCGGTTCCTCCCCCGGCATGGCGATGACGGCGACGTCGGCGTGCGCCATGAGCCGTGCGCGCCGTGCCACCAGGCGCAGCACCTCCTCGGGCGGCGCACCCGACAGCAGCCGGGTGGTGATCTGTCCCGAGGCGTCCAGCCAGGTCTCCCTGCTCTGGGTCTGGGCGAACAGCTGTGCGTTCTCGATGGCGGTGCCCGCCGCGGTGGCCAGAGCGCGCAGGAGCAGTTCGTCGTCGACGGTGAACTGCGTGCCGTCCTGCTTGTCGGTCATGTACAGGTTGCCGAACACCCGGTCCCGGATGCGGATCGGGACCCCCAGGAAGGACCGCATCACCGGGTGGCCCTCGGGGAAGCCGCGCGACTCGGGGTGCTCGGAGACATCGCCCAGCCGCAGCGGCTCGGGCTCCTTGATGAGCAGGCCGAGGATGCCTTCGCCCCGGGGCCAGTGGTCGATGGAGGAGATCTCGTGCGGCTCCAGACCGACCGGGATGAACTGGCTCATCTCGCCGTCCTCCCCGATCACGCCGAGCGCGCCGTAGCGAGCGTTGACCAGGCTGGTCGCGGTCTCGGCGATGCGCAGCAGAAGCGGGTCGAGGTCGAGCCCCTCGCCGATGGAGACGACGGCCTCCAGCAGTGTCCGCAGCCGCTCGTGCGCGGTGGAGATCTCGCTCATCCGCGAACGGACCTCGTCGAGCAGATCGTCCAGCCGTACCTGCGGCAGGGACAGCCGCTCCTGCCCTCGAAGCGCGTGCGCGCCGCCGACCGTGTCACTCATCTGGGGCTCTTTTCGACAGCTGCCAAGGTCTGGAACCGAGTCTAGGTCCACCATCCGGACACCCGCAGCCGGGCTGTCACAAGCTTTTCGTGCCCTCCCTCACACGCGGTGATCGGGCGTGTCCGCACCCGCTGCGGGGCCTTCCGGAGGTGCGGGGGCCCTCTCCGGGTACTGATGGAGGGAGCCGCATCCGCAGCCGCGAGGAGGAACCTGTGACCGAGACGCACCGGGGCGCCGTGCTCTTCGACCTGTTCGGTGTCATCGCCCTTCCCCAGGACGATGCGGGCAAGGGCCGCCTCGTCCGGACGGCGGGCGTGCCCAACGAGCCGTTCTGGAAGGCCTACTGGGACCTGCGCCGGCGCTACGACCGCGGCGATCTGGACGGGTACGCCTACTGGAAGGGCGTGGGGGAGCGGCTGGGCACCGAGTTCGACGACGCCAAGATCATCGAGCTGCTCAAGTTCGACGTCGAGAGCTGGCGCGGCGTCGACTCCGAGATGGTCGACCTCGTGCAGGGGCTCGCCGCCTCCGGGCGCACCATCGGACTGCTGTCCAACATCCCCACCGAGCTCGCCGACCGCTTCGAGAACGAGAACCGCTGGCTGGAGGCGTTCGGGGTGGTGGCCTTCTCCTGCCGCATCAACATGGCCAAGCCCGAGGCCGGCGCCTACCTGTGGTGCGCCGAGCGCATGGGCGTCGATCCCCGGGACATCCTGTTCACCGACGACCGCCTCGACAACGTCGAGGCCGCCCGGGGCGTGGGCATGCGGGGCCACGTGTTCACCAACGCCGGGACGCTGCGCCGGCTGCTGGGGGAGTGAGCGCCCCCGCGCCGGGCCTGCCGCGGGCGGGGCCTTCCGGGATCCGCCGACCGGACCGCCTTCTGCGGCAGTGCTCCCGCGGGGGCGGGGTCTCAGTCCTCGGGGAGGCCGGGAACGCCTCCGGTGCGCACGACGCGGGTGCAGCGGTCCCGGAAGCGCTTGACCAGCTCGCCGTTGGGGCGGTCGCTGCGCTCGACCCACGCGCGGGCGGCCTCGTCGGTGGCGCCGCCCGCGAGCTGCCTGCGGTGCAGGCGGCGCTCGCGCAGGGCGTCGTCGGCCTCCACGTACCACAGCTCGGCGAACAGCTCCCGCAGCCCGGCCCACGGTTCCTCGTCCCAGGCCAGGTAGTTGCCCTCGGTCACCACCAGGGCGGTGCGGGGCGCGATCACGTGCCGGGCGGCGACGGGCTCGTGCAGATCGCGGTCGTAGTCGGGCACGTAGACGGGGTTTCCCGTCTCGGTGAGCAGGCGGCGCACCAGGGCCGCGTACCCGTGGGCGTCGAAGGTGTCGGGGGCTCCCTTGCGGTCGAGCCGGCCCAGGCGGGAGAGCTGGGCGTTGGACAGGTGGAAGCCGTCCATCGGCACATATCCGGCCGTGCCCTCCCCCAGGCGCGCGTCGACCTGCTCGACCAGGTGGCGGGCGAGCGTGGACTTGCCGGCGCCCGGAGCGCCGGTCAGCCCCAGGAGGGCGCGGTGCCCGGAGGCGGAGGCCTCCTCGGCCAGTGCGAGGACGTCGTCGAGAGGTACGGGCATGTTCCGAGCCTACGTGTCGCGGTGCCGGCGGGCGGGTCGCCCGCCCGCCGGCACCGGGTCAGGGGATGTGGCCGACGTGGGCCAGGGCCTGCCGCAGCAGCACGTCCTCGCCGCCGGCCATCTCGGCGTGCAGTTGCGGGCCAGCCGCCTCCTGCACGGTGAACCACACCAGGTCCAGTGCGTCCTGGCGGGGCTGGCAGTCACCCGCCACGGGGACGATGTAGGCCATCGCGACCGCGTGCTGGCGGGAGTCGTGGAAGGGCGTCACACCCCGGGTGGGGAAGTACTCGGCGACGGTGAAGGGCTGGGGAGAGGCGGGGACGCGCGGCAGCGCCACCGGGCCCAGGTCCTTCTCCAGGTGGCGCAGCAGTGCGTCACGCACGCGCTCGTGGTAGAGCACCCGGCCCGAGACCACCGACCGGTGGAAGCTCCCGTCCGGCGTCGCCCGCAGGAGCAGGCCCACGTGGGTCACCTGCCCGGCCTCGTCCACCCGCACCGGCACGGCCTGTACGTACAGGATGGGCATACGGGCGCGGATACTCTCCAGTTCCTGGGATGTCAGCCACCCGGGCCGGGTGTCGGCGGTCTCGGTCATAGGGGTGTGCGGCGGTCCCCGCCGCGCAGGCCGGGAGTGGTCGCCGCTCCCTCCCTTCTGTCGCTGTCCGTCGCCCGCGGCCCCCGCGGGGGCCGCGGAGGCCACGATCTCGTACGCGGTCAAGCAGTGGAAAGGCTACATGCGGCGGCAGCGGAGCCGGGTGACGCGGCTCACGTCGGACGT
Organism: Nocardiopsis algeriensis; assembly: GCF_014203695.1. Classification (GTDB taxonomy): domain Bacteria; phylum Actinomycetota; class Actinomycetes; order Streptosporangiales; family Streptosporangiaceae; genus Nocardiopsis; species Nocardiopsis algeriensis. Next base: position 62,334 of record NZ_JACHJO010000005.1, read on the forward strand.
GGCTCCTCCTCGGAGGGGCCGACGCGGACCAGGAAGGGCGACAGCAGGCCGGGTACCGCCTCGTGGGCCCAGGCCAGGCCCTGACCCAGACCGACGTCCGCCGCCGTGTACACACCCTCGCCCGCGGCGGTCGTGGCCGAGACGTGGGCCAGGCCTGCCCGGCGCTGCAGCGGGGACCGGGTGATCCGCCAGCCGATCACCGCCGACCGCTCCAGGGCCACGGTGTCGCGCGAGGCCATCCCCTTGCGCACCACCAGGTAGCGCGGGTGCAGGCCGTGCCCCAGGCCCCGGTAGGAGCCCACCGCGTACCACAGAGCCGCCGCACCCAGCAGCACGGCCGCCACCGCCCACACCCACAGCGGGGCCGCCGCCACCGAGCGCGCCGCCACCGGCACCGGTGAGAGCCGCTCCTCGATCCTGTACACCGCCTCCCAGAACGCCTCGTTGGCCAGGGTGTGCAGCCAGGCCGCCCCGGCCGCCGCCACCGCGCCCAGCACGGTGACGATTCCGGCGCGGGTGAAGCGGCGCCGCAGCGCGGCCCGCGGGTGCGCGGCCAGCGAGACCTCCAGAGGGGAGTTCCGCGTGCGCGTCAGGTCGGCGGACAGCTCGAGCGCCCTCGCCCGGGGCATGGCCGGGGACAGGCGGCTCTTGGCGCTGGTCCTCCTGTCGTCGCCCGCGGACAGGCCGGTGGCCACCGCCCGCACGTCCGCGCCGCCCGCCGTGCGCAGTACGAACGGCTCGTGCAGCACCACGCCGTTGAGGCGGCGCCCCTCCACCGACAGCGACACGCTGGTCAGCAGGCCCCGGCGCAGCCGCACGGTTCCGTCGGCGGACCGGGTGAGCCGGTAGTTCCACCAGGTCTCCACCGCCACGGCGAGCAGCACCACCACGCCTGACAGCAGCAGGCCCGCCAGGAACGTCGGGACGACGAGCAGCAGGCGCGCCATCACGTAGGAGGCGATCTCCGCCGAATCGGGCAGCCCTGCGCGCTCGGACAGCCACAGCCACATCCGGCCCTCGCTCTGGGCGTTGGCGCCGAGCAGGGTGGCGATGGCACCGATGCCGATGCCCGCGGTGGCGGTCGTCGCCGGGGCGTAGGCGAACCAGCGCGGGTCCAGCCGCGCCAGCTCCACCTCGACCTCCTCGCCGGCCTCCGCCGCGCCGCCCGCGCGGTCCTCCGGGGTCGCTCCCGCCGCCCCGCCGGAGGCGGCGGGCCTGCGGTACAGGAGCTCCCGGCGCAGCCGCTCGCCCTGCTCGGCGGTCACGAACTGGAGCTGGAGCTGGTCCGACCCCGACCCCACGGCCTCGCCCGTGCCGACCGTGACCGCGCACAGGCCGAAGAGCCGGGCGTGGATCGGCGCGGCCACGTCCACGCTGCGCACCCGGTCCCGGGGGATGGAGCGGTGTGCCGTGGCGAGGATCCCCGAGCGCATCTCCATGCGCTCGGAGGTGACCCGGTAGCGGGTCGCGCGCAGGCGCACCAGCTCGATCCAGGTCATGAGGGCGGTGAGTGCCAGCCCGGCAGGAACGGGGGCCAGGGCCCACGCCCCCTGGCCCGCGGCGATCAGGGCGACGGTGCCGATCACGGCGGTCACCATCGTGGGGACGCCCCCGGCCGCGGTGTTGGCCCACACGCTGAGAGTGCTCAGCCCCTGCCAGTCCCCGAGGGGCGCGGGGCTCTGGACGGCCGGGGTGCCGTCGTCGGTGTGCGCGGTCATGTCGCGTCCCCCGCGGTGGCCTGAGTGGTCTCGGTGAGCCGCTCGACGGTCGCGTCGGCCAGGGCGCTGTCGAGTCCGGCGATCTCGATCGGTCCGGCCGCCGAGGCGGTGGTGACGGTCACGCTGGCCAGGCCGAACAGCCGCTGCACCGGACCGCGCTTGGTGTCGACGGTCTGGATCCGCGACATGGGGGCCACCCGCCACTCCTGCCAGAGCCAGCCGCTGGAGGTGTAGACGGCGTCGTCGGTGATCTCCCAGCGGTGCACCCGGTAGCGCCACTGCGGCATCACCACCGTGACGGCCAGGCCGGGCAGGCCGATCGCGGCGGCGGCCAGGAGGAGCCAGGGGCGCCCTTCCTCCCAGAAGAGCGCGGGGACCACGAGCGCGGCGGTGAGGGGAAGCACCACCAGCAGCGCGTTGGCGGTCCACCACAGGACCGCCTTTCCGTTCACGCGGTTCCGGGGTGGGCGCAGGCGGAGTGTGTCGGTGCTCATCGCGACCGCCTCTCCTCTCTTTTTCGGGCCCTGGGGCCGTTGTCCATAGAAAAGTGATATCACAATGCTATGCTTGAGTCATCACCTCGGAACGAAGGAGACCCTCCGTGAACACCACCGACCGTCCTGTGACCCCCGCGCCCCAGTACCGGGACGCCCCCCAGTACCGGGAGCACACCGCCACCAACGTCGACGGCATCCTCATGGCCGTTGCCGCGGTGGTCCTGGTCCTCGCGGGCGCGGGCATCGCCCTCACCCCGCTGTTCCTGGACATGCACATGTCCCTGATCGGGGTGGGGGTCGTCCTCGGCCTCGTCGGCCTCCTGCTCTTCGTCGGCCTGGAGATGGTCGCCCCCAACGAGGCCAAGGTGGTCCAGCTCTTCGGCCGCTACGTCGGCAGTGTCCGCACCGACGGCCTGCGCTGGGTCAACCCCCTCACGGTCCGCAAGGGCGTCTCCACCCGCATCCGCAACCACGAGACCTCCGTCATGAAGGTCAACGACGCCGCCGGCAGCCCCATCGAGATCGCCGCCGTCGTGGTCTGGCAGGTGGAGGACACCGCCCGCGCCACCTTCGAGGTCGACGACTTCGTCGAGTTCGTCTCCATCCAGACCGAGGCGGCCGTCCGCCACATCGCCGGCCACTACCCCTACGACTCCTACGACAACGGCGGATCGCTGTCCCTGCGCGACAACGCCGACACCATCACCGAGGAGCTCTCCCGCGAGGTCGGTGAGCGGGTCCAGGCCGCTGGCGTGCGCATCGTGGAGTCCCGCTTCACCCACCTGGCCTACGCGCCCGAGATCGCCCAGGCCATGCTCCAGCGCCAGCAGGCCAGCGCACTGGTCGCAGCCCGCCAGGAGATCGTCGAAGGAGCCGTCGGCATGGTCGACCGCGCCCTGGAGAGGCTCTCGGAGGAGAACGTCGTCGAGCTCGACGAGGAGCGCAAGGCCACCATGGTCAGCAACCTGCTCGTGGTGCTGTGCTCCGACCGACCCGCAAGCCCCGTCGTCAACACCGGGACCCTGTACCAGTAACCGGGTGAGGTGGCCGTGCCCGAGCGCAAGAAGGTGCTGCTCAGACTCGACCCCGCCGTCCACGACGCGCTCGCGCGCTGGGCGGGGCAGGAGCTGCGCAGCACCAACGCCCAGATCGAGTTCCTCCTGCGCCGCGCCCTCGACGAGGCCGGGAGGATGCCGAAGGAGGCCGGGGACCTCCCCCGCCGCGGCCGCCCCCGCAAGTCCAGATCCGGGGACGCCCCCGAGAAGGAGGACTGAACCGGCTCACCGACCTCGAGGCGGCGGCCTGCGGACCCGGTACCGCGGGACGGGCGCCGGGCACCCCGTGCCCGGCGCCTCGCGCCGCCCGGCCCGCCGGCGCGCTCCTACAGAGCCGCGGCCGCGGCGCGGCCGGCGGTGCGCCCGGAGAAGAGGCAGCCCCCCAGGAAGGTGCCCTCCAGGGCGCGGTAGCCGTGGACCCCGCCGCCGCCGAACCCGGCGACCTCGCCCGCCGCGTACACGCCCGGAAGCGGGGTGCCGTCGGCGCGCAGCACACGCGCGTCCAGGTCGGTGTGCAGGCCGCCCAGGGTCTTGCGGGTGAGGATGTTCAGGCGCACCGCGATCAGCGGACCCGCCTTCGGGTCCAGGATCTGGTGCGGTGAGGCCACCCGGATCAGCTTGTCGCCCCGGTAGTTGCGGGCCGCGTGGATGGCCATGACCTGCGCGTCCTTGGTGAAGGAGTTGGCCATCTCCCGGTCCCGGGCCACCACCTCGCGGGTGACGGTCTCGGGGTCGAGCACGCCGTCGCCGGCGATCTCCTGCATCTTGCGGATCAGCTCGGGCAGCCTGTCGGCGACCGCGAAGTCGGCGCCCTTGTCCTTGAACGCCTCCACCGGGCCCGGAGCACCCGGCAGCACCCGCTTGAGCAGGAGCTTGACGTCCTTGCCGGTCAGGTCGGGATTCTGCTCCGAGCCCGAGAGCGCGAACTCCTTCTCGATGATCTTCTGCGAGAGCACGAACCACGTGTACTCGTGGCCGGTGCGCATGATGTGCTCGAGGGTGCTCAGGGTGTCGAAACCGGGGAAGTTCGGTGCCGGCAGCCGTCTGCCGGTGGCGTCCAGCCACAGCGACGACGGTCCGGGCAGGATGCGGATGCCGTGCCGGGCCCAGATCGGGTCCCAGTTCTCGATGCCCTCGGTGTAGTGCCACATGCGGTCGGGGTTGATGATCTGCCCGCCCGCCTTCTCGGTGACGGCGAGCATGCGCCCGTCCACGTACTCGGGCACGCCCGACAGCATGCGCCGGGGCGGTGTGCCCAGGCGCTCGGGCCAGTTCTCGCGCACCAGGTCGTGGTTGGCGCCGATACCGCCGGAGGTGACGATCACCGCCTGGGCGGCCATCTCGAAACCGCCCACCACGTCGCGGCTGCCGGCCCGGCCGCGTTCGGCGTCGCTGGGCGCCAGCAGCGAGCCGCGCACTCCTGTCACCGCGCCGCCGGTCACCACCAGCTCTTCCACCCGGTGGCGGAAGCGCAGGGAGATCAGACCGCGCTCGGCCGCCGCCCGCACCCGCCGCTCGAACGGCTCCACGACGCCCGGCCCGGTGCCCCAGGTGATGTGGAAGCGCGGAACGGAGTTGCCGTGCCCGCCCGCCAGGCTGCCGCCCCGCTCGGCCCAGCCGACCACGGGGAACAGCCGCAGGCCCATCCGGCGCAGCCAGGAGTACTTCTCCCCGGCGGCGAAGTCCACGTAGGCCTCGGCCCACTTGCGCGGCCACGCGTCCTCGGGGCGGTCGAACCCGGCGGTGCCCATCCAGTCCTGCAGGGCGAGTTCGCGGGAGTCGCGGATGCCCATGCGGCGCTGCTCGGGGGAGTCGACGAAGAACAGTCCTCCGAAGGACCAGAACGCCTGTCCGCCCAGGGAGTTCTCGGCCTCCTGGTCGAGCAGGAGCACCTTCTTGCCCGCGTCGGCCAGCTCGGCCGCCGCGGCCAGGCCGGCCAGGCCCGCACCCACGACGATCGCATCGGCCCGCTCGACTGTGCCGCTCATCCCGTGTTCCTCCAGGGTCCGTCCACTCGCGATGGGCACGACTGTGCCCGCCCGCGCGGGGGAGCGGCAAGAGCAGTGTGCGTCCCGCGCCACATCCTTTGTCATACAGTGACAAACCACGAGGTGTGCGGCACGGTTCGAGCGATCCGCCGGTGTCGGGCACCCCCCACCCCGTCGCGCAAGGATCCCCGAGTTGTACTTCCATCCCCCCACGCTCGAACCCGGGCCTGCCGCCCTCACGGTCGCGGCCGCCGCCCTGCTGCTCACACTGTCGGAACCGCTCCTGGCCGGGGCCTTGAGGAAGCGCGCACGCGGCGCCCCGGGCCCGAATGCCGCCGGCACCGGCCCGGCCCTGTGGTTCTCGGCCGCGGAGCTGGGGGCGGTGGTGCTCTTCGCCGCCACGGCGGTCCGGGTCTCACCGGCGGACCTCGGTCTCAACCTGCCGGACCTGGACGGCCACACCTCCCGGGATCTGGTTCCGGACGGGGCAGGACCGCTCGCCCCTGTGGTGGTGGCGCTCGTCCTCCTGGCCACCGCCGCCTATGCCGGCCTCCTGCTGCGGGAGCGCCGCAGGGAACCCCGGCGGGAGGAGGCCGCACCCGGGGCCGCGCCGATGGGGGAGCACGAGGTGGGAGCGGCGATCGCGGTCTTCCTCTGCGGAGGCCTGGCCACCACGGTCCTCCAGTACGCGCTCCTCTATCCGGTGCTGGCCCTGTACGGCGGCCCGGTGGCCGCGGTGCTGGGCCTGGCCGTGCTGGCGGGCTGGCAGATGTGGGGCAGCGGCCCGGGCATGATGGCGGGCCACAGCCTGTACACGCTCCTGATGGCGCTCTGCTACACCCTCCTGTTTCCCGGGTCCCTGCTCGTACCCGCCGCGGCCTGGTGCCTGCTCTCCTACGGGGCGGCGGGGATGCTGCGCCGTGCGGCCCGAGCCCCGAACCCGCAGGGGAGGGTTCCGCTGGAGGTGATCATGCTCGACGCCGACGGAAACCCCGTGCGGCGTCCGGGGGAGTAGGCGTCCGACCTCCCCCGGACCGCACCGGCTCAGGCGCCGAAGCGCACCAGGGAGCGGCCGCCCCGGCCCTCGCGCATGCGCTCGAAGGCCTCTGGCAGGCCGCCCAGGCCGATCTCGTCGGTGATCATCGCCGCCAGGCGCAGATCCCCCGAGCGCACCTGCTCGGCGATGAGCGGGACGTCGCGTACCGGGTCGGCCGAGCCGTACACGCAGCCGCGCAGCGTGCGCGCCTGGTGGAACAGCTCCAGGGCGTTGAAGGACACCTCGTCGTCGTGCCTGCCCACGCCCACGACGGTGACCGTGCCGCCGCGCCGGGCGGCGCTCCAGGCCGAGCGCACCACCTTCGCCGAACCGACCACCTCGAAGACGTGGTCGGCGCCCCGGCCGCCGGTCAGGGCCCGCACGCCCTTGGTGAGGCGCTCGTCGGCGACCAGGAAGTCGGTGGCGCCCAGCGATCGGGCCAACTCCTCCTTGGCGGGGGAGACGTCCACCGCGATCACCTGCCGGGCCCCGGCCAGGCGGGCCGACTGCAGCACCGCCAGGCCCACGCCGCCCAGGCCCATCACCACCACGGACTGGCCCTCGCGCACGGCGGCGGAGTTGCGCACGGCGCCCCAGCCGGTGAGCACGGCGCAGCCGAGCACGGCGGCCACCGCCGGGTCGATGCCCTCGGGCAGCGGGACCACGGCACTCGCCGGCACGACGGTGGCCTCGGCGAACGCCCCGCAGCCCAGCCCCGGGTAGACGGGGGTGCCGTCGTCCAGCTCGGCGTAGGGGACGGCGGTGCGGTCCAGGGCGTGCTCGCACAGGTAGGGCTCGCCGTTGGTGCAGAACCAGCACTCGCGGCACGGGGGTGCCCAGTTGAGGATCACCTGCTGGCCGGGCACCAGGTCCTCGACCCCCTCGCCCACGGCCGCGACGGTCCCGGCGCCCTCGTGGCCGAGCACGGCGGGCCACTTCTGGGCCAGGGTGCCGTTGGACAGGGACAGGTCGGAGTGGCACACACCCGCCGCGGCGATGCGCACCAGTACCTGGCCCGGCCCGGGGTCGGGCAGGACCAGGTCGCGGATCTCGGGGGGTGCGCCCAGCGCGGGGAAGACAGCGGCCTTGACGGTCGTACTCATGGGGCTTTGCTCTCCAATCGCGGGAACTGCCGCGACACTAGCAAACCGACCGGTCGGTCCAGAAGGGGGCCTCTGTCCTCCCTTTGCTTTACAAAGCCGACATTTTGCCTGGTCGCGGCAATCATGGTGAGCAGGGAGGCGACATGGTCAATCCGGTATGGGTGGGAACGCTGATGTTCGGCCAGGTGCCGATCGGGGTGCGCCTCTACAGCGCCCGCGAACGCAGGGGGCCGGTCCTGCACCAGTTCGAACGCGGCACCGCCGACCGCATCCGCTACGTCCGCGTCAACGAGCGCACCGGCGAGGAGGTTCCCGCCGAGGACGTCGTGCGCGGCGCCAGGACCGCGGTCGAGGACGAGTACGTCATCCTGGAACCGGAGGAGCTGGAGGAGATCCTCCCGCACGGCTCACGCACCATGCACCTGGACGGCTTCGTCTCCGAGGGCTCGGTGGCACCCCTGTGGTACGCCTCCACCTACTACGTCGCCCCCCGCGACCCGGCCGACGCGGAGCCCTACCAGCTGCTGTACGCGGCCCTGGACCGCACCCGCCGCGTCGGCACCGCCACCGCGGTCCTGCGCGACCGCGAGTGGCCGGTGCTCGTCGAACCCGACCGGGGCGTGCTGACCGCCTCCACCCTGTGGTGGCCCGACGAGGTCCGCACCCCCGACGACGTCATGCCTCCCGTGCCCCGCACCGAACCGGGCAAGGAGGAACTCGGCCTGGCCTGCGAACTGGTCAAGGCCCTGTCCACCGACTGGGACCCCGACGACTACTCCGACAGCTACGGCAGGCGCCTGGCCGAACTCGTACGCACCAAGGCCCGGGGCGGCACCATCACCCACCGCCCCGACCGCCCCGAGTCCTCCGGGGAGGCCACCGGACTCGGTGAGGCCCTGCGCCGGAGCCTGCCCGCCGCCCCGCGCCGGCGCGGACGCGCACCCTCGCCGCGCACACCCGTGCGCGGCGAGTCCCGGCCCACCAAGCGCGAGCTGCTGCGCCGGGCCTCCGAGCTCCACGTCCGGGGCCGCTCCAGAATGAGCCGCGACGAGCTGGAGGAGGCCGTCACCCGGGCCGACGGGGACTGACCGAACCCCCATGCCTTATGGAAACGCCTATGGCGTCGCCCCTCCGGGAACGGGTATCCCCTCCGTACCGCCCGGCACCCCGCGGGCCCGGGCCCGCACCGCGGAGAGGAGACCCGTCCCCGGGCGGGCGATCAGGAGGTCCGATGGGAAGCCCGACCGGTCCGGTGCGCAACCGGAGGCACTACCTGATGTGCCGCCCCACCTACTTCGCCGTCGACTACGCCATCAACCCCTGGATGGACCCGGCCGCGGAGGTCGACAGGGAAAGGGCGATCCGCCAGTGGGAGGCCCTGCGCGACCTCTACCTGGAACTGGGCCACAGAGTCAGCGAGATCACCCCCGTCGAGGGCCTGCCCGACATGGTGTTCGCCGCCAACGGTGCCCTGGTCGTCGACGGGCGCGTCTACGGAGCCCGCTTCGCCAGCGCCGAGCGCACCCCCGAGGGTCCCGCCTACCTCGACTGGTTCCGCAAGGCCGGCGTGAGCGAGGGCTTCGTGGAGACCAGCGAGCCCAAGTACGTCAACGAGGGGGAAGGGGACTTCATCACCCTCGACGACCTGATCCTGGCCGGGACCGGCTTCCGCACCGACGCCGCCGCACACCAGGAGGCCGAGCGCTTCCTGGGCCGCCCCGTGGTCACCCTCCAACTGGTCGACCCGCGGTTCTACCACCTCGACACGGCCCTGTGTGCCCTCTCGGGAACACAGATCGCCTACTACCCCGGCGCGTTCTCCGCCGGAAGCCGGAAGGTGCTGCGCGCCCTCTATCCCGACGCCCTGACCGCCACGGAGGAGGACGCCGCCGTCCTCGGGCTCAACGCGGTCTGCGACGGGAGCAACGCGATCCTCCCGGCCGAGGCCACCGGGCTGGCCGCACGCCTGAGGGCCCTGGGCCTGACCGTCCACCACGTGGAGATCGACGAGCTGCGCAAGGCCGGCGGAGGCGCCAAGTGCTGCACCCTGGAACTGCGCGGCGCCCCCGACTGACGACGCGGTCCGGCCGGCGGCCCCGGCGCCGACCGCAGAAAAAAAGGGGAGCCCCTTCCGGGAGCTCCCCTCGTGACGCGTCAGCCCGTCGCGCTCATCACGTGCTTGACGCGGGTGTAGTCCTCCAGGCTGTAGGCCGACAGGTCCTTGCCGTACCCCGAGTGCTTGAACCCGCCGTGCGGCATCTCCGACACCAGGGCGCCGTGGCTGTTGATCCACACCGCGCCGAAGTCCAGCTCGGCGCTCATCCGCAGGGCGCGGGAGTGGTCGCGGGTCCACACCGACGCGGCCAGGCCCTGGTCGACCCCGTTGGCCAGCTCCAGCGCCTCCTCCTCGGTGGAGAAGCGCTGCACGGTCACCACCGGGCCGAAGACCTCCTCGCGCACGATCTCGTCGTCGGCGCGCAGGTTCACCACCACGGTCGGCGCCAGGAAGAAGCCGCGATCGCCCACCCGGTGCCCGCCGGTCGCCACCACCGCGTGCTCGGGCAGCCGCTCCAGCAGGCCCGTGACCCGGGCGAACTGGTCGGCGTTGTTGATCGGGCCGAAGTCACTGGGCTCGTCGCTGGGGACACCCGTGACCTGAGCCGACGCCTGACGCGACAGCTCGGCCACGAACGCGTCGTACAGACCCTCCTGCACCAGCACCCGGGTGCCGGCCGTGCAGTCCTGGCCCGTGTTGATGAAGGCACCGGCCACCACGCCGGCGGCCGTCTCGGCCACGTCGACGTCGTCGAACACGACCACCGGTGCGTTGCCGCCCAGCTCCAGGTGCAGCAGCTTCAGGTCCTCCGAGGCGCTCTTGGCCACCTGGATGCCCGCCCGCGTCGAACCGGTCACCGACACCAGGCGCACCGCCGGGTGGGCGACCACCAGGCGGCCGGTGTCGCGGTCGCCCACCACCACGTTGAGCGCACCCTCCGGCAGCGCGTCCGCGGCGATCTCGGCGAGCATGACCGTCGTGGTCGGCGTGGTCTCGGCGGGCTTGAGCACCACCGTGTTCCCGGCGGCCAGCGCGGGGCCGATCTTCCACACCGCCATCATCAGCGGGTAGTTCCACGGGGTGATGCCCGCGCACACCCCCACCGGCTCGCGGCGGATCCACGACGTGTGGTCCTCCATGTACTCGGCGGCGGCGCGCCCCTCCAGATGGCGGGCGGCCCCGGCGAAGAACCGCAGCGTGTCCACGCAGAAGGGGATCTCCTCCTCCAGCACGACCGCGCGCGGCTTGCCGGTCTCGCGGCACTCGGCGTCGGCGAACTCCTCCGCCCGCGCCGCGAGGGCGTCGGCGATCGCCAGCAGCGCGTCCTGGCGCCGGGCGGGCGTGGCCTTGCGCCAGGTGCGGAAGGCCTTCGACGACGAGGCCATGGCCGCCTCCACCTCGGCGGAGCCGCAGATCCCGGCCCGGCCGCTCACCTCTCCGGTGACCGGGTCGACCAGGTCCAGGGCGCGGTCGCCCGCGGCGGCCAGCGGCTCGCCGCCGACGAACGAGGGAAGGGTGTCGAACTCGTGGATACGCATGTGTCCTCGCGTCTGTGGATGGAAGGGGCCCGGCGGCACGCGCCCCCGCGGTGCGCCGCCGGGCCCCGGTTCTCGTCAGGACAGGACCGGAGCGGTCCCGTCCTCGTCGGTCTTCGCGGTCTCCACCGGGGCGGCCTCCTCCTTGGCCGGGACCAGGCGCGGACCCTGCGGACCGAACACCGAGCGCGGCTCGGGGAAGGCGATGACGGCGATCGGGTAGGTGATCGCCGCGGTCAGCAGCGCCACCGGCAGGCTCAGGTCGATCCCCGCGGCCAGGTTGCCCAGGGGGCCCACCAGCAGCGGCGTGTTGGCGAACACCAGGCCCATGCCGGCCGACAGCAGCCAGGCGGTCATGGCCCGCCAGTTGATGCCGTTGGAGAACCAGTAGGCGCCGCCGCGGCGACCCTCGTTGAAGACCTGGAGGTCCTCGGCCACGTAGAACCCGCGCCGGAACAGGTACCCCAGCATGAGGATGACCATCCACGGCGAGGTCAGCAGCACGATGAGGATCGTGAAGGCGTTGATCGTCTCGACGATGTCGAACAGGAACGTGCCCACGAAGATCAGCACCAGTGCCAGGCAGCCCACCACGACGGTACCCTGCAGGCGGTTCAGACGCGGCACCAGCGAGGAGAAGTCCAGGCCCGTGCCGTACAGCGAGGTGGTGCCCGTGGACAGTCCGCCGATCAGGGCCACCAGCAGCAGCGGCAGCGCGTACCAGAGCGGGGAGGCGGCGGCCAGCCCCGACACGTAGTTCGCCGGGTCGGCCACCAGGGTGGCCGTGGTCAGGCCGAAGAAGAACGGCAGCAGCGTCGCGACCTGGGCCAGGAACGGCGCGGCCAGCATCGAGCGGGTCGAACGGGTGGCCGGGATGTAGCGCGACCAGTCGCCCAGGAACCCGCCGAAGGACACCGGGTTGGACATGACCGTCAGCACCGAAAGCACCCAGGTCGGCCAGAAACCGCCCAGGAGGAACTCACCGCTGCCCGCGTAGGAGGGGTCGAAGTCGCCCCCGTAGGCGAACACCGCCAGCAGCATCAGCGCGGTGCCGGCCACCACCGCGACCTTGTTGATCAGCAGCATGAACTGGAATCCGTACACGCACACCGCGAACACCGCCACCGCGATGACGCCGTAGGCCAGTGCACGCAGCCAGTCGCCGCCGTCGAAGCCGAAGCGCATCGCCGCGCCCACGATCGCGTCACCGCTCACCCACACGGAGATGGAGAAGAAGGTGACAGCGGTCAGCAGCGACAGCAGGGACCCCAGCGCACGCCCCACCACACCGAAGTGGGCTCCGGAGGAGACGGCGTTGTTGGTGCGGGTACGCGGTCCGAACAGCGCCATCGGCGACAGGATGAGGGCGCCCAGCACCACGCCGACCACGGTTGCCGTGGCCGCTGCGGTGAAGCTGAGCCCGTAGGCGATGGGCATGGTGCCCAGGATGATGGTGGCGAACGTGTTGGCCCCGCCGAAGGTGAGGCGGAACAGGTCGAAGGGACGCGAGGTCTGCGCCTTGACCGGGATCGGAGCGACCCCGTAGGTCTCGATCTCGGTCACCTTCGGAGGCGAACCGGGCGTCTGCCCGGTTGCCGCGGGTGTGTGGGGTGTGCTCACGGCTTGCTCCCGTGGGGACGGTCCCGGAACGGCCGATGCCGGACCGGGGGTGGGGTGGTGATGGGGAGGGGGGATGAAGCGCCCCGCCGGATCATCGGCGGAGGCAGGGAAGCGGCGCGGCGCCGTCGACACGCCGTTCCCCGGCTCCGGGGCCCCGGGCAGGGGCCCCGGGCAGGTCAGGCCCCGCGCTTCTCCTGGTTGAGAGCCAGGACGCTGACCAGGTCGTAGGCCACGTGCGAGGCGGCGGTGGCGGTGATCTGCGCGTGGTCGTAGGCGGGCGCGACCTCGACGACGTCGGCGCCCACGAGGTTGCAGCCGGCCAGGCCGCGCAGGATCTCCAGCAGCTCGCGGCTGGTCAGGCCGCCCGCCTCCGGGGTCCCGGTGCCCGGCGCGTGCGCCGGGTCGAGCACGTCGATGTCGACCGACACGTACAGGGGGCGGTCACCGATCCGCTGGCGCAGCGCGTCGGTGATCTCGTCCACACCCTTGCGCATGACGTCGGCCGAGGTGACGATGCCGAAACCGAAGCGGCGGTCGTCCTCCAGGTCCTTCTTGCCGTAGAGCGGGCCGCGGGTACCCACGTGGGAGATCGCCTCCGTGTCGAGGATGCCCTCCTCCACGGCCCTGCGGAACGGGGTTCCGTGGGTGTAGGGCTCACCGAAGTAGGTGTCCCAGGTGTCCAGGTGGGCGTCGAAGTGCAGCATCGCGATCGGCCCGTGCTCGCGGTACAGCGACCGCAGCAGCGGGAGGGCGATGGTGTGGTCCCCGCCCAGCGTGACCATGCGGGTGCCCGAGCGCACGAACTGGGTGGCGGCCTCGTCGATGGTCTCCACGGCGTCGCCGATGGCGAACGGGTTGACCGCGATGTCACCGCCGTCGACCACCTGGGCGGCAGAGAACGGAGACACGTCCAGACCCGGGTGGTAGGGACGCAGCAGGCGGCTGGCCTCGCGAATGGCGGAGGGGCCGAAGCGGGCCCCCGGGCGGTAGGAGACGCCGGTGTCGAAGGGAACGCCGACCACGGCGATGTCGGCCCGCTCCACCTGGTCGATGCGGGGAAGCCGAGCAAAGGTCGCCGGCCCGGCGAAACGCGGTACGAGGCTGGAGTCGGTGGGTCCGATCGGTGTGCTCATCGGTCGGAGAGGCCCCTTTCGTCTTCGGCGGCGGATGAAGAAGAAAAAACACGCCGCGAGCTGCGAGGAAACCCCTCGGAAACGCGTGCGCTCCGCACAGGTTAGGCACGTCACAGGCACCGCTCCAGTGGATGAAACGCACAAACATGCGTGCTCTCATGGAGGAAGAGACCAGAAAAGGGGGAAGTTGTGGCCGACGACGCGGACGGTATCGGCGCCTACAGCGTCGCGCTCAGCACCGTGCTGGCCAGACGACACCTCGGCCTGACCGCCGTGGTCGAGGTCGGCGACCCGGGGGTGTCGTGGGCGGTGGCCAGCGAACTGGTCGACCCCACCCCCTACCTGAACGGGGGCGAGCTGCTCCTGACCGCAGGGGTGAACCTGCCCGCCGACGACGCGGGCCTGCGCTCCTACGTCACCGCCCTTGCAGAGGTGGGCGTCAGCGCTCTGGGCTTCGGTGTCACCCCCGTCCACGACACCGTCCCCGCCGCCCTGGCCGAGCAGTGCCGCAGCCAGGGCCTGCCCCTGATCGAGGTGCCCCGCCTCACCCCCTTCGCCGCGGTCAGCCGCGCCGTCGGCGAGGCACTGGAGGAACTGCGCCTGCGCGAACTGCAGCGCCTCGGCGACGCCCACCGGGACATGGCCCGGGCCGTGACCGCCGACCGGCCCGTGGACCGCATCCTGCGCGTTCTGGCCTCCTCCCTCGACGCCTGGGCCCTGCTGACCCGCCCGGCAGCCTCCGGGGACGCGGAAACCGGTGCGCCGGCTCCCGTCTCCGCCACGGCCGGTGCGCCCACCGCCCCCGACGAGGAGCTGCGCACGCTCGCCGCACGCCTCACCGAACCCTCCGGACCCCGCAGCGCCAAGGCCCGCACCGGCGGCGAGGAGGTCTTCCTCCACACCGTCGGCACCCCGCCCCAGGAGCACGGCGTCCTCATGGTCGGCCGCCCCCGCCCCCTGGGCATCACCGAGCGGGCCGTCCTGCGCACCGCCACCGCCCTGATCGACCTGGTCGGACGCACCGTCCAGGACACCCAGCCCGTCCCCGGGCACCTCCTGGCCGGCCTGCTCCTGGACGGCGGCCCCACCGAGGAGACCGAACCGCTGCTGTCCGAACTCACCGGCGCGACCGGCCGACCCGCCGCCTACCGGGTCCTGCACGCGGCCGCCGACGCCCGGCACACCCCCGCCTCCCGCCTGCCTCTGGACACCCGCGTCAGCGGCACCCGCCCCGACGGGACCCTGCGCGCCGTCCTGGCCGACCGCGGAGAAGAGGTCCACCGCGCCGACCTCGACCAGCTCCTGCTGCACGGATGGACCGGAGCCCTCAGCGGCCCCGTGGCGGCCGGGGAACTGACCGAGGCGCAGCGGCACGCCGCCGCCCTGCTCCTGCGCGCCCGCACCATGGGGGAGCCTCTCCTCTGGGAGGAGGACCGAGATCCCTTCGACGCCCTCCTGAGCTCCGCCGACGCCGCCGAACTGGCCCGGAACGTCCTGGGGCCTCTGGCCGGAGACGACGAGAACGCGCGCACCCTGCGCCGCACCCTGCAGGCCTGGCTCACCCGCCACGGCAACTGGGACCGCACCGCCGCGGACCTGAACGCGCACCGCAACAGCGTCCGCTACCGGATCGGACGCATCGAACGCGAGCTGGGCGTGGACCTGGCCGACCCCGAGCAGCGCATGCGCCTGTGGTTCGCCCTCACCCGGAGCGGCGAAGGATAGCGGCGGCCTCCCCGCCGGAGCCCCGGTTGACCGGTTGCGGCCAACACACGTGAATCAGCGTTCCCAGGGGGAACGCGGAACCCAGGTGGGGCAAGCTGGGCATGCCCGAAAGGGCGGTGGAGACCGTACGGGGCGACGAGCCCGGGTGCGCCCCGGCCCCACGAGAGTCCAGCCCACCCGAACAGGGGGTCGTATGCCGTTTCCTCCGCTGGACGCGGCCCTGCCCGCAGGAGCCGACGCACGCGAGCACGCACTTCTGCTGCGGCGCGTGCACGAGGCCGCCCTGAGCGGACGCCCCGCGCCGGCCCGACTGCGCCCGGTCATCCAGGACTCCTGGAGCCGCACCCGCCGCCTCGGCATCGACCCCGACAGCACACCCCCGCCCCGCCTGGCGGCCCCTTCCGAGCTCCACCGCCTTCGGGAGGAGTCTCCGCTGGCAGGAGTCCTGCCCCTGATCCGCGACTCCCTGATGTCGGTGGCCGACCACGCCGACCACGCCATGCTCGTCACCGACGCCTCCGGCCAGGTCCTGTGGCGCGAGGGCTCCCGCCGGGTCCGCACCGTCTGCGAACGCGTCGGACTGGTCGAGGGCGCCTTCTGGAACGAGGGCAGCACCGGCACCAACGCCATCGGCACCGCCCTGACTGTCGGAAGGCCCGTGCAGGTCTACTCCGCCGAGCACTTCGTCCGCAACCTGCACACCCTCACCTGCGCCTGCGCCCCCGTCCACGACCCCCGCGACGGGCGGCTGCTCGGAGCCGTCGACGTCACCGGGCCCGTCTCCACCGTCCACCCCTCCACCCTCGCCCTGGTCAGCGCGGTGGCCCGGTTGGCGGAGGCCCACCTGCAGAGCCTGCACCACGCCCACCTGGAACGCCTGCGCTCGGTCGCCGCCCCCTTGCTGGCAGGGATGGGCGGGCCCGCCCTGGTCGTCGACGACGCCGGATGGACCGCCGCGGCCGTCCGCATGGAGCCGCTCCGCCGCGTACTGCTGCCCGCCCGCCGCGAGGGCGGTACGGCCTGGCTGCCGGCCCTGGGGGAGTGCTCCCTGGAACCCCTGCCCGGAGGCTGGCTGGTCCGGCCCCGCCCGACCGAGGCGGCCGCACCCACCTCGGTCTCCCTCGAACTGGGCGGCTCCCCGCCCTCGGTGACCGTGAGCGGCCCCAGCGGCACCTGGTCGCACCGGCTCACCCCGCGCCACGCCGAACTGCTCCTCCTGCTCGCCGCGCGCAGGGACGGGGTCACGGCCGCCCAGCTCTCCCACGCCGTGTTCGGCTCCGAGGGGCACACGGTGACCGTGCGCGCCGAGATCTCACGCCTGCGCCGCCACCTGGGAGGCGTCCTCGCGAGCCGCCCCTACCGGTTCGGCGACGACGTGGACGTGCGCCTGGCCGCCCCCGCGGCACCGGCCGACCTGCTGCCCGCCTCGACCGCTCCGGGGGTGCGGTCGCTGCGCAGGGAATGGGAGGAGAGCGGCCTTCCCCTGGCTCTGCGTGTCGAAGCCGCAACCTAGTGCAACCCTTGCCTCCGGGGAGGGAAGGCGCTCAACTGGACAGGCAGGCCCGTCCGGAGGGGCTGCCGGGCAGGAGAGGGCACGGCGGACCCCGCAGGCGCGTCTTCGTCGTGTTCTTCGGACCTTGAGGGGGGTGCGGGGAGAGCGGACACGCCGACGGGCCCGTGCACGGCGGCCCACACGGAGATTCGGGGGAAGATCCGGGCCGCCCGGAGAGCGGTGTGCCCCGGCCCTGCCGGGGCACACCGCTCCTGCCCGCCGGACGGGAAAGACCTCCCCATGTTCCGGTAACCCCGCGAGAGCACACCCCCTGACCCCGGGTACCTCTCCGACCACGGGGAGCATCGGTGACCGGGAGGAACACAGCGCTCGGACGGCCTCCCCGCCCGCACCGCTGGGCTAGACTCAGTGCATTTACCGAACCGTGTTCACCGGAACCTCCGTGTGAACCGCACAACGGCGGCGGGCGTCGAACCCAGGACCAACGATGATCCCGGACCGGCCCCGCGCCGACCCGAACAGACCGCGGAGGTGGATCGTGTCCGCTGACCACCGAGAACAACAGCCCGTCCAGGGTTCGCGCATCGACCCGCACATCGGCCGCTACGCACACCGAACCCAGGGCATGGTCGCATCGGAGGTCAGGGCACTCTTCGCCGTCGCATCGCGCCCCGAGATCGTCTCCCTCGCCGGGGGCATGCCCAACGTCTCCGGGCTGCCCCTGGAGCAGATCGGCGACATGGTCAAGGACGTCGTCACCGAGGAGGGGCCCACCGCCCTCCAGTACGGCTCCGCCCAAGGGGACCCCGCCCTGCGCGAACTGCTGTGCGACTACATGTCCCTGGAGGGCATCGACGCCGCCCCTGACGACATCATCGTCACCGTCGGCTCCCAGCAGGCCCTCGACCTCATCACCCGCGTCTTCGTCGACCCCGGCGACGTCGTCCTCACCGAGGCCCCCACCTACGTCACCGCGATCAACACCTTCGCCGCCTTCCAGGCCGACATCCGACACGTGGGCATGGACGACGAGGGCGTGATCCCCGAGGAGCTCGAGGAGGCGCTCGTCCGCGCCCAGCTCGACGGGCGCCCGGTCAAGTTCTTCTACACCATCCCCAACTTCCAGAACCCGGCCGGCATCACCATGAGCACCGAACGGCGCGCCAAGGTGATCGAGGCCTGCGAGCGGCACGACGTGCTGATCGTCGAGGACAATCCCTACGGCCTGCTGCGCTACGACGGTGAGCCCCGGCCCACCCTCTACTCCCAGGGCAGCGGCAACGTCGTCTACCTGGGATCGCTGTCCAAGACCTTCTCCCCGGGACTGCGCATCGGCTGGGCCCTGGCCCCCTCGGCCGTGCGCGCCAAGCTCGTCCTGGCCGCCGAGTCGGCGATGCTCAGCCACTCCACCTTCAACCAGCTGGTGGTGCGCCGCTACCTGCGGACCTTTCCCTGGCGTGAGCAGATCAAGACCTTCAACACCATGTACGGCGAGCGCCGCGACGCGATGCTCTCCGCCCTGGAGGCGATGATGCCCGCCGGGTGCACCTGGACCCGTCCCGAGGGCGGCTTCTTCGTCTGGGCCACCCTTCCCGAGGGCATCGACGCCAAGGCCATGATGCCCCGCGCCATCGGCGCGCGCGTCGCCTACGTTCCCGGCACCGGCTTCTACGCCGACGGGCGCGGCCGGCAGAGCATGCGGCTGAGCTTCTGCTACCCCACCCCCGAGCAGATCCGCGAGGGCGTGCGCCGCCTGGTCACGGCCATCGAGGGAGAACTCGACCTGCGTGATACCTTCGGCACCACCTTGGCCCCGCCCGCGGGGGGACTCCAGGCGCCTGCCCCCGATCTGCCGTGACGCGAAGGCACCCAAGCACCATGACCGCAGCACAGAAGGAGGTCCGCGCCGTGGCAGACCTTGACCGGGTTCTCGTTCTTGCCGGGGGCCTGTCCCCCGAACACGAGGTGAGCGTCCAGTCCGGGCGCAGCGTCGCCGACGCGCTGCGCCGCATGGGCGTGGAGGTCCAGGTCGCCGACGTCGACTCCACTCTCCTGGACCGGATCGCCGACGACCCGCCCCAGGTCGTCTTCCCCGTCCTGCACGGCTCGGCCGGCGAGGACGGCGTCATCCGAGAGGTCCTCGAACTGCTGGGACTGCCCTACGTGGGCGCCCGCCCCGAGGCCTGCCGCCTGGCCTACTCCAAGCCCACCGCCAAGGCGCTCCTGGCGGACAAGGGCGTGCGGGTGCCCCGCGGCGCGGCCCTGCCCAAGTCGGCCTTCCACGACCTGGGGGCTCCGGCGCTGCTGTCGCGTCTGACCGGCACGCTGGGCCTGCCGCTGTTCGTCAAGCCCGACCACGGAGGCTCCGCCTTCGGAGCGGCCCCGGTCGCCTCGGAGCAGGAGCTGTCGGCGGCCCTGGTCTCCTGCTTCGCCTACAGCGACTGCGCGCTGGTGGAGGAACAGGTCCAGGGCACCGAACTGGCCGTGGGGGTGCTCGACACCGGTGCGGGCCCTGTGGCCCTGCCGCCGGTGGAGATCGTCCCCGACGGCGGCGTCTACGACTACGCCGCCCGCTACACCGCCGGACGCACCGAGTTCTTCTGCCCGGCCCGCCTGCCGGAGGAGACCCTCGACAGGGCGAGGCGGACGGCGCTGACCGCCCACCGGGCCCTGGGCCTGCGCGACCTGTCACGCACCGATCTCATCGTCGGCGCCGACGGGGAGATCACCTTCCTGGAGACGAATGCCGCTCCGGGCCTGACCGAGACCTCCACCTTCCCGATGGCGGCGGCCGCCGCCGGGCTGGACTTCGCGGTGGTGTGCCGAGAGCTCGCCCACCAGGCGCTCCTGCGCGGCTGATCCGCGCCCGAGTGCCCCGCTCACCGGAGTCGGGGCTCTTTGGCATGCCCGGTGCCGGCGCGGGGGAGGGGACCGGCCGCGGGCCTTCGTCGCCTGGAGCGGGGGAGCGGGCCACGTCCGGCACCGGTGCGCGGTGGGGAGATCGACCGGACCGGGAGGGCGCGGTACGGACCTTCGCGCTCGACGCTGACGCAGAGCATCCTTGCGCCGCTCTGCGTGAAACTTATAAATCTACGCCGTAAAGGTGGCGGTTCTTTTCAATAAAAAAGAAAAGGAAACAAGGAGCGGCTACGCCGCACCTCTTCCTAAAAGAAGGTTCCATCCGGTGATCTTGCTCCTAGGTACAAGATCATTTCAGGACGGCATGTGGCCTGCCCGGTGATCTTGCTCCCAGGAGCAAGATCACCGGGCGAAAAGGCTCAGGGGGACTCGGCCGGAGGGGTGGTGCCCGGGTCGGCGGTGTCGGGGGCCGGGGCAGGAGTGCCCGGGTCCTCGGGCTGGGGGGCCGGGGGCTCCTCGGGTGCGGGGGCAGGTTCCTCGCCCCCGGTCTCGGGGTCGGGCTGCTGAGGCTGCTCCGTCTCGGGCTGCTCGGTCCGGGGCGACTCGCAGGAGCCGTGCTCGCAGCCGTCTCCGGGGGAGGAGGACGGTCCGCAGCCCGGTGCGTGAGGGTTGGCCCGGCAGGCGTCCGCGGTCGGACCGTCCGCGGGTTCACCGCTCTCGTCGACTGCGCCGGGCTCCTCGTCGTCGTGCTCGGAGGAACGGGGCCCGGCCGGAGAGCCCTCCTCCACGGATCCCTGTTCGGCGGGGGTGTTCTCGGCGGGTGCCTCCTCGACGTCCTGCGCGGGGAGGTCGATGCCGCCGGCGGGGAAGACCTGTGCGGGCAGCCCACCGCTGAGGGCCAGGTAGAGGAAGCCGGCCATGAGGCCGAACACCGCCACCGCCGCAGCGCTCTTCCACACGGACCGGGGGCGGTTGCGAGAGGTCCGGGAGCGGCGCCCCCGCGGAGGCGGTTGGGCAGCAGGAGAGGGCGGGGGCCCCGGTGGGGGAGCGGGGCGCACGGGGTCGTCCGATCGGCGTGGCCGCGGCGGGAACACGGCGGTCCCGGGGTGTCCGCCGCCGGGGGCGGCGGGGTTCCAGGGGCCCGGGCCTGCGGTGTCGGCTGCCGTGTCCTTGCCGGGATGGGCGGATCGGTCCGCCGGGTTCGTGTTCGTCGGGGCCGGCAGGACAGAAGGGGTGTGGCCGTCCGGGGGCAGCTGGATGCGTGCGGTGTCGGCGAGGACGGCGGAGCAGGCCTCCTCCAGGACCAGGGTGGGGGCCTGGGGCATCGGACCACGGCCGAGCAGCATGCCCAGGACCTCGGCCGCCGAGGGGCGGGAGTCGGGGTCCTTGTCCAGGCAGCGCTGCAGGAGGGGGAGCAGCCGCTCGGGGACTCCGTGCAGATCGGGCTGTTCTGCGAGAACGCGGTGGAGCACCGCCATGGTGTTGTCGCCGGAGAAGGCGTGGCGGCCCGTGGCGGCGTAGGCCATGACGGCGGCCCAGGAGAACATGTCGCAGGCCGGTCCGAGCTGGGCGCCCCGGACCTGTTCGGGGGACATGTAGGCGGGGGTGCCGGCCACGCTCGTGGTCTGCTGGGTCGCGTCGACGACGCGGGCGATGCCGAAGTCGATGACGCGGGGTCCGTCGGGGCCCAGGATCACGTTGCCGGGTTTGAGGTCGCGGTGGACGACGCCTGCCTCGTGGATGGCGGTCAGGGCGGTGACGGTGGCGATGGCGAGCCGGTCCAGGGCGGTTCCGGTGCGGGGGCCCTCGTCGCGTACGGCTTCGCGGAGGGTGGGGCCGGGGACGTACTCGGCTGCGATGTAGGGCATGTCCGCGTCCATGTCGGCGTCCAGTACCGCGGCCGTGCAGAAGGGGGCGACCCGTCTGGCGGCGTCCAGTTCCTTGGCGAAGCGGTGGCGCTGGGCGGTGTCGCCGGCCCAGGCCTGGGAGAGGACCTTGACGGCGGCGGGGGGTCCGTCGGGGGTGTGCGCGAGGTAGACGGTCCCCTGGCCGCCTCCGGCGATGCGTGCCGTGGTGGTGTAGGGGCCGATTCGTCGGGGGTCGGCAGGGGTGAGCGGAGTGGTCATGGGAGCGCCCTGGTCGTTGCGGAGTCGCTGGCTGCGGACTCCATCATCCACTTTGACGTGGGGATGAGCAGGTAAGGAGATCACTTTCGGGCAACGATCACCTCACTTTTTTCGGACAGCTGGTGGATTGGTTCGCATTTCACGCGAGCTGTTTTTTCTGTCGGTGATGTGCGGTCGGACCTTGATGCCCACGATGTCCCGGGGGGCGGCCGGGGATGGCTGGGCGGTGGCATGAGGCGGGGGCGGGTGGACGGTTATCGTTGGTTGTTTCCTACAAGCGGTGGGTGGGGGATGTTCGTGGAGGTGTCCGCCTGTGCCGCTGGTGTCGGGGTTTTCGGTGCAGGGGAGGGTGTCCATGCGGATCGGTGATCTGCTCGCGGTGGAGCGGTTGGATCTGAGGTTCCTGGTGGGGGAGGAACTGGCGGATCGCGAGGTGGAGTGGGTCTACACGACCGATCTGCTGGAGCCGGCGCGTTATCTGCGCGGTGGTGGGCTGGTGCTGACAGGGATGATGTGGCGCACGTGTGCGGAGGACTCGCGGACGTTCGTGGCGTCGGTGGTGTCGGCGGGATCGGTGGCGTTGGGGGCGGGGACGGCTCTGGGGGAGGTGCCGCCGGATCTGGTGGAGGCCTGCCGGGAGTTCGGGCTTCCGCTGTTGGAGGTGCCTGCGCAGACGGCGTTCGGTGCGGTCACCGAGGAGGTGCTGCGGGCCCGTACGCGGGAGCGGTTGACAACGATGGCGCGCAGCCGGGACCGGAGTCGGCGCCTGATGGCACAGGTGGCCTCGGGCGCGGATTTCGCGAAGGTGTTCGCGGAGTCGGCGGGGCAGGCGGGGCTGAGGGCGTGGGTGGTCTCGGGCAGCGGCCGTGATGTCGCGGGGTCGGGCGGGGTGCTGGCGCAGGACGACCGGGAGTGGTTGGCGGCGCAGGCCCTGGGTTGGTCGGAGTTTCCGCGCACGGTGCGGCTGGGGGGCGGGCGCGGTGCGGTGGTGACGGTGCTGGCGGTGCAGGGCGCACGCACGTGTGCGCAGGCGCGGTGGCTGCTGGTGTGTGAGGGCGAGCCGGATACGTGGGGTGAGGAGCTGGGCGAGGCGGTGGCCGAGCTGGGGGCGGTCGCCGAGGTGGCCCGTAGCCGCGCGGAGGAGCGTGTGGTGACGGCGGCGCGGCATCTGGAGGGTTTGTCGCGTCTGCTGGCGGCTCAGCGCCTGGAGGAGGCCGCGGCGCTGGTGCGCGGTGTGGGCGGGTCGGTGGATGCGGCTGTTGTGGTGGTGAGTGCGGCGGTGCTGCCCGGGCCGGTGGAGGAGGGCTCGGTGCTGGGTGTGGTGGCCGAGCTGGTGGCGGGCTTCGCGGGGGCGGTGGTGGCTCGGGACGGTGGTGGGGGTGATGTGCTCGCGCTGGTGCCGGAGGGGGATGCGGAGCGGGTGCGGGGTGAGGTGGTGCGGCGCTGCGGGGTGCTGGAGGCGGGGATGGCCGAGCGGCGGTTGGCGCTGGGGACGAGTGCGTCGGTGCGGGGTGTGGGGGAGTTGCGTGCGGCGGCGGTGGAGGCCCGCCATGCGCGGCGGTTGGCGGAGTTGCGCGGGGGGCGGTGCCGGGTGATCGCGGGCAGTGAGATCGATTCGCACGAGCTCTTGTTGGCGTCGGTGCCCGAGGAGGTGCAGGTTTCGTATCGGGAGCGGCTTCTGGGGCCGTTGCTGGAGTACGACCGCGATCATCGTTCGGAGCTGGTGGAGACGTTGGAGCGGTTCCTGGAGCATTCGGGTTCGTGGCAGCGGTGTGCGGCGGCGATGCATGTGCATGTCAATACGTTGCGGTACCGGATCGGGCGGGTGGAGGAGTTGACGGGGCGGGATCTGAGCACTCTGGAGCATCGGGTGGATCTGTTCCTGGCGTTGAAGCTGCGCGATTGAGCGCGGGGATGCCGGCCCTGGGGTGTGTTCGCCGGGTGCTCGCTCCGCTGTGTGCGTCCTAGGGTGTGGGGATGGTTCTGGACGAGGGAAAGATCGTGGGTGCCGACCTTGCCGGTGCGGATCTGCGGGATGCGGGGCCTCTGCCGGGAGGCGGGTCGCGTGTGTTGGTGGGCTGCGACCTGTCGGGGGCGGATCTGCGGGGAGCGGATCTGGCGGGGGCGGTGCTGACCGACTGCCGGCTGGAGGGGGCCCGGTTGGAGGGCGCGGACCTGGACGGGGCGGTCGTATCGGGGGGTGGGGCGGCGGGGGCGTCGTTCGCCTCGGCCGAGTGCGTCGATGCGCGGTTCGAGCGTGTGGATCTGGCCAATACGCGCTGGCAGGGTGCCCTCGTGACCGATGCGGTTTTCGAGGGGTGCCGGTTGACGGGGGCGCAGCTGACGGGGTTGCGCGGTGTGGGGTATCGGTTCGTGCACTGCAATCTGATGCTGGCGCGGTGCAAGGGCCTGGTGTTGCGCGGTCAGTATGTGGAGGGGCTTCGTCTGGACGAGGCCGATCTGTCGGGTGCGGATCTGCGCGAGAGCGTGTGGGTGGGGTCGCGGTTGCGGGGTGCTCGGCTGGTGGGGGCGCGTCTGGAGGGTGCGGATGTGCGGGGCGCGGACCTGGGAGATCTGTCGCTGGAGGAGGCCGGGTGCCTGCGGGGTGCTCTGGTGAGTGCGGTGCAGGCGGGGGCGATCTTGGCGGGGCTGGGGATCCGCGTGGAGTCCTGAGCCGGGGCCGGGGAGGCGGTTCGGGCGGTCTCGGACGGGTCGGGGCGGCGTCCGGGGTTGGCTACGATCGCTTGCGTCGCCCGCGCGTGTGCGGGCGCGTGGGCGCAAGAGGCGGAGGGTGAGGACGTTGGGTCCCCTTGAGAGCACTGATCCGGATCGTATCGGCAGGTACCGGTTGATCGGCCGGTTGGGTGCCGGCGGTATGGGTCAGGTGTTCTTCGGCCGGTCGGTGGGCGGGCGGGCCGTGGCGGTCAAGCGCATCCATCCGCACATGGCTGCCGATGCCTCGTTCCGTGAGCGGTTCGTGCGGGAGGTGACGGCGGCCCGTCAGGTCAGCGGTGCCTTCACCGCTCCGGTGATCGATGCGGGGCCCGAGGACGAGGTGCCGTGGTTGGTGACCTCCTATGTCCCGTCGCTGCCTCTGGACGATGCGGTGCGTGCGCACGGTCCGCTTCCGGAGGCGACGGTGAGGGTGCTGGCGGCGGGGTTGGCCGAGGCGCTGGCGGAGATCCACCGGGTGGGGTTGATCCATCGGGATCTGAAGCCGGGCAATGTGCTGCTGGCGCAGGACGGTCCGAGGGTGATCGATTTCGGTATCGCGCGTGCC
Source organism: Nocardiopsis algeriensis (assembly GCF_014203695.1). Classification (GTDB taxonomy): domain Bacteria; phylum Actinomycetota; class Actinomycetes; order Streptosporangiales; family Streptosporangiaceae; genus Nocardiopsis; species Nocardiopsis algeriensis. The sequence goes on from NZ_JACHJO010000005.1 coordinate 87,578, forward strand.
ACGGACGGGACGGCGGCGACGCAGTCGATCATCGGTACGCCGGGGTTCATGAGTCCGGAGCAGGTGCAGGGGGAGTTCTTGACCCCTGCGAGCGATCTGTTCGCCTATGGTGCGGTTCTGGCTTATGCGGCGTCGGGTGTGGGTCCTTTCGGTGAGGGCAGCATGCCGACGCTGGTGATGCGCATCATCAGCCGTGAGCCGGATCTGTCGGGGGTTCCGGAGTCGTTGCGGCACCTGGTGGCGGCGTGTCTTTCGAAGGATCCGGCTGGGCGTCCCGGGCCGGAGGAGATTCTGGACCATCTGGGTGATGTGCATGTGGGTGCGTCGTGGCTGCCGCCCGCGGTGATGGCGGGTGTGCAGGAGCAGGTGGCCAAGGTCAACGGTGCGTTGGAGGCGTCGGCGGCGGAGGGGGAGTCGGCGGGGCGTACCGAGGTGTTGGGGGCCGGTGGCGGGCAGGCCACCCGGGTGGTGCCGGTGGACGAGGGCGGTGCGACGTCGGTGCTGGGTCAGGGGCCGCAGCCGACGGCGCGTTTTTCCGGTGAGGAGGTGGCCGGGACGGGTGTTGCCGGGGCCGGTGGGGCGGTGAGGGGGCCGGAGACGGCTCGTTACGGTCAGGACGGCGGGCTCCCGGGCGGTGGTGGGGTGGATCCGTATGCGGATCTGTACCGGGACGGCGGGGGCGGGGCCTCGGGGAGCGGACGGCAGGCCGAGCAGATGCGGCAGGCGGAGCAGATGCGGATCGCGGAGCAGCAGCGGTTGGAGGAGCATCGGCGCCGTCAGGTCGAGCAGCAGCGCCAGGAGGAGCAGCAGCAGCGGATGCAGGAGCGGCGCCGCCAGCAGGAGGCCGAGCGTGTGCACCGTGAGCGGATGCGCGCGGAGCAGGAGGCGGCGCGGTTGGCGCAGGCCGAGGCGCGCCGTGCGCATCAGCCGGGGCTGTGGGGGTTTGTGAAGCTGTTGCCGCTGCTGGTGCTGCCGTTCATCCAGATTCCGTTGGGCTACGGTGCGGAGTTGGCGTGGTCGTGGTTGACGACGGAGACAGAGGTGTGGGCGGGTGCGCCCCATGTTTTCGAGCCGTGGAGCTGGGAGGGGTTCTGGCATGCGACGATGCTGGGTTATTTCCTGCTGAACAACTTGGTGGCGGCGGAGTTCCTGGTGCGGTCGTTGCGTAGTTCGTTCGTGACGGGTGCGGTGTTGGCCGTGGGTGTCGCGGCGGCGACGAACGGGCTTCTGTACAGCTTCGGTTTCTGGGGTTGAGTGGGGCCGGCGGAGGGGCGCCGGTGTTGTTGACATGGGGTTGAGCGCTGTCCGACGATGAGGCACGGCCGCCCCGGTCCGGATCCCGTCCTGATCCGGACCGGGGCGGTCGTGTGTTCTCAGGGTGCGGAGAGGCCGCCGTCGCTGTGCAGGAGGCGGCCGGTGATCCAGCTGCCGCGGGGTGAGCAGAGGAAGGCGACGAGGTCGGCGGTGTCGGTGGGGGTGCCCAGTCGTCGCAGGGGTGTGGCGGCGGTGAGTTCGCGGGCGAGGTCGGGGGTGATCCAGCCGGTCTGTACGGGGCCGGGGTTGATGACGTTGGCGCGTACGTCGAGGTGGGCGAGTTCGCGGGCGGCGGCCAGGACGATGCGGTCGAGGGCTCCTTTGCTGGCGCCGTAGGGCAGGTTGTGTGCGGTGTGGTCGCTGGTGAGGGCGACGATGCGGGGGCTGGTGTGGGTGGTGTCCAGGTGGAGGGCGAATTCGCGGATCAGTTGCCAGGTGGCGCGTGCGTTGACGGCGAAGTGGCGGTCGAAGCTCTCGATGGTGGTGTCGAGGAGGGAGGAGGCGACCGATTCGCAGTGGCACATGACGAGGGCGGTGGGGGTGCCCAGTTCGCTGCGGGTGCGCTGCAGTATCCGGGCGGGGGTGTCGGGGTCGGCGAGGTCGGCCTCGATGGCCAGTGTCGCGGCGCCGTGGGTGGTGAGGTCGTCGGTGATCTGTCGGGTGGCGTCTGGTTGGGCGCCCCAGGGCATACGTGCGTCGTAGGCGTTCCAGTGTGTGAGGGCGATGTCCCAGCCGTCGGCGGCCAGTTGGCGGGCGACGGCGGCGCCGATGCCTGCGGTGCGGCCGACGCCGGTGACGAGGGCGACGGGGCGAGTGGGTTGCATGGGTGGAATGGTCACAGGGGCGGGCGGGGCGGGCAAGTGGATTGTCTGAGGGTGTCGTTCTGATGGTCCGTCTGCGGGGTGTGGGCGGTCTCGGGGGCCGGGTTCTGGGTGCGGTCGCGGTGGTGGTTCTCCTCGGTTGGTTTCGCCTGTCCGGTGGAAAGGGGTTTGGGGGAGTGTGGGTAGACTCGCGGCGATTTGTTGACCGTTGAGAAAGAGCCCATGACCCTCTCTGTGTGCGGGACCGGGGTGTGCTGACCGGTGGAACCCGAGATCTGGGGCCTGCTCATGCTGGTCGCCGCTGCCGCGGGCTGGGTCGACGCGGTGGTGGGCGGGGGAGGGCTGCTGCTCCTTCCGGCACTGCTGGTGGCCGTTCCCTCCGCACCGCTGGCGACCTTGCTGGGAACCAACAAACTGGGTGCGGTGGTGGGTACGGCGTCGGCGGCCGTGGCCTATGCCCGCCGGGTCGAGCTGGATCGCGGGGTGGTGTGGCCCACGGCGGGACTGGCCCTGGTGGGCGCGGGGACGGGTGCGGCGCTGGCGGGGGCGCTGACCGCCGATGTGCTCAAGCCCGTCATCATGGTGGTGCTGGCCGGGGTGGCCCTGGTGGTGCATCTGCGTCCGGGGATGGGCGCGGTGGCCGATCTCCGTTCCCGTACCCGCGTCCGGGTGGTGGCGGCGGTGCTCCTGGCGGGTGCGGGGGTGAGTTTCTACGACGGGTTGATCGGCCCGGGGACCGGGGTCTTCCTCGTCATGGCCTTCACCGCGGTGCTGGGGATGGATTTCGTGTCGGCGTCGGCGTCGGCCAAGGTCGTCAACGTGTGTACGAATCTGGGTGCGCTGGCGGTTTTCGCGCTGGGCGGGCACGTGGACTGGTTGCTGGGGGCGGTCCTGGCGGGGTGCTCGGTGGTGGGTGCGCAGGTCGGTGCGCGTATGGCGCTGGCGCGGGGGTCGGGTTTTGTGCGGGTGGTTCTGCTGGTGGTGGTGTGTGCGCTGCTGGCGCGGATGGGGTGGGACGTCTTCGGGGGCTGAGCGGGGTGCTTTGGGGGGACCCTTCTGTGCGCGCCTGCTATAGGTAAGGCTAACCTGTCCTGGTCTGTTTGGTTGTGTTCCCTGCGTGGGGCGCGGCCACCGGTTCCAGCCCATCACCACCCGAGACGAACGGGGAAGCCGTGGCCTTGCGCGTGTCTGCTCTCGCGCCTCCCTCGCCGACCAGGCGTGTGATCCGGCCCGTGGGGCTCGTGGTCTGCCTGGCGGTTCTGGGCCTGTGTGCGCTGCTGAGCGTGACGGTGGGTGCCAAGCCCATCGCGGTCGCCGATGTGTGGGCGGCCCTGACCGACTACCGGGGCACCTACGACCACGACGTGATCCGTACGCTGCGTGTGCCCCGGACCGTGCTGGGGGTCTTCGTGGGGGCGGCGCTGGGGCTGGCGGGGGCCCTCATGCAGGCGCTGACCCGCAATCCGCTGGCCGAGCCCGGCATCCTGGGGGTCAATTCCGGTGCGGCGGCGGCCGTGGTGGTGGCGGTCTTCGTCTTCGGTGCGGGCGGTGCCGCGCTGGTGTGGCCGGCCTTCGCGGGGGCGGCGCTGGCGGCGGTGGCGGTCTACGCGCTGGGTTCGCGGGGGCGCTCCAGTGCCACGCCGGTGCGTCTGGCCCTGGCCGGGACGGCGGTCGCCGCGGTGCTGCAGGGGCTGGTGTACGGCGTGATCGTGCTCAACGACTTCGTCTTCGACCGTATCCGCTTCTGGCAGGTGGGGTCGTTGACGGGGCGCGACATGGAGATCTTCTGGCAGGTCGCGCCGTTCCTGGTGGTGGGTGTCATGCTGACGCTGTCGCTGGGGCCGTCCTTGAACGTGGTGGCGCTGGGGGACGAGCTGGCCTCGACGCTGGGCGGGCGCATCGGGCAGGTGCGGGTCCTGAGCGCGGTGGGGGTGATCCTGCTGTGCGGTGCGGCCACTGCCGCGGCCGGGCCCATCTGGTTCGTGGGTCTGGTCATTCCGCATCTGGCGCGTCTGGTCACGGGTCCCGACCAGCGCTGGCTGCTGCCCTATTCGGCGGTGCTGGGTGCGGTGCTGCTCACCGCGGCCGACACGGTGGGCCGGGTGGTGCTGCCCCGTTCGGAGCTGGAGGTGGGGATCATCACCGCGTTCGTGGGTGCTCCCCTGTTCATCGCGCTGGTCCGGAGTAGGAAGATGGCCAAGCTGTGACGACTTTGATTTCGGCCCGGTCGGCCGAGGGCGGTCGGGTCCGGTTGCGGACGGCGTGGGCGCTGCGCCTGTGGGGCGGGCGGGTGTCGGTGCTGGTGCGGCCGCGGGCGCTGGCCGTGGGGCTGGTGCTGGTGGCGGTCAGTGTCGCGGTGGTGGCGCTGTCGGTGTCGGTGGGTGACTACGCGATCCCCTTGGAGCGGGTTCCGGGGGCGATGCTGGGTTTCGGTGAGCGCCTGGACGTGTTCTTCGTGCAGGGGGTGCGTCTGCCTCGGGCGCTGACGGCGGTCGCGGTGGGTGCGTCGCTGGGGCTTGCGGGTGCGGTGTTCCAGAGCCTGTCGCGCAATGCGCTGGGCAGTCCCGACATCATCGGGTTCACCTCGGGTGCCGCCACGGGGGCGGTGGCGGCGATCCTGGTGTTCGGTGCGGGCCGCACGGTGGTGTCGCTGGGGGCGATCGGTGCGGGTCTGGCCACGGCCGCGCTGGTGTATCTGCTGGCGATGAAGGGCGGGGTGCAGGGTTACCGTCTGGTGCTGGTGGGGATCGGTGTGTCGGCGGTGCTGGGTGCGGTGCGCGATTATCTGATGACGCGTGCGGATCTGACCGATGCGATGGGTGCGCAGATCTGGATGATCGGCAGTCTCAACGGCCGCGGTTGGGGGGAGGTCGCTGCGGTGTGCGCGGGGCTGGTGGTGCTGGGTCCGCTTCTGGTGGGGCTGGGTCGGCGCCTGCGCTACATGGAGTTGGGGGAGGACACCGCGCGGGGTCTGGGTGTGCCGACCCAGGTCACGCAGGTGGTGGCGCTGGCGGCGGCCAGTGCGTTGACCGGTGCGGCCATCGCGGTGGCCGGGCCCATCGGGTTCGTGGCGTTGGCCGCTCCTCAGCTGGCGCGGCGCCTGGCCCGTAGCGGTGGGACCACGCTGGTGCTGTCGGGGCTGATGGGTGCTGCTCTGCTGGCGGTGGCCGACCTGGTGGCGATGCGGGTGCTGGCGCCCGCTCAGCTGCCGGTGGGGGTGGTCACCGCGGTCATCGGCGGGAGTTATCTGCTGTGGCTGCTGTACACCGAGTGGCGCGGCAACCGCGCCTGAGGCGTGTCTGCCGGCCCTGGTGCCGTTTTCGATTCCGGTACGAACGAGGAAGACCATGACCACTTCGGCGCACGCCTCCACCCGTCTGAACGGCAGCGGCCTCACGCTGGCCTACGAGCAGCGCGTCATCTCCCAGGATCTGGCCGTTGCGATTCCCGACAATTCCTTCACGGTGATCGTGGGGCCCAACGCCTGCGGGAAGTCGACGCTGCTGCGGGCCCTGTCGCGCACGCTCAAGCCCTCGCAGGGGCAGGTGCTGCTGGACGGCCAGGTCATCGGTTCCTATCCGGCCAAGGAGGTGGCGCGCCGGTTGGGGTTGCTGCCGCAGACCTCCATCGCTCCCGACGGTATCGGGGTGGCGGATCTGGTGGCGCGGGGCCGCTACCCGCATCAGGGGTTCTTGCGCCAGTGGTCGAGCCGTGACGAGGAGGTCGTGGCCGAGGCGATGGAGGCCACGGGGGTGGCGGCGCTGGCGGAGCGGTCGGTGGACGAGCTCTCAGGCGGCCAGCGCCAGCGGGTGTGGCTGGCGATGGTGCTGGCCCAGCAGACGCCCCTGCTCCTGTTGGACGAGCCCACGACGTATCTGGACATCGCCCATCAGATGGACATGCTCGACCTGTGTGCGCAGCTGCATTCCGAGCGGGGGCACACGCTGGTGGCGGTGCTGCACGACCTCAACCACGCCTGCCGTTACGCCACCCACCTGATCGTGATGAAGGACGGGGCGGTGGTGGCGGAGGGGGATCCGGCGTCGGTGGTGACCGCCGAGCTGGTCGAGTACGTCTTCGGGTTGCCGGTGCGTGTCATCGACGATCCCGAGACGCACACGCCGATGATCGTGCCGGTGGACCGGCGGCGGGCGGGCCGCTGAAGGGGAAGGGGCGCGGGGTGGTGCCCCGCGCCCCTCACGGTTGCCGTGTCAGGTGTCGGCCTGTGCCAGGCGCAGCACCAGGGACACCAGTTGGGCCAGGACCTCCTTGGCGGAGTCGCGGCGGCGTGCGTCGCACAGGAGCACCGGTACGTGCTGGGACACGTCCAGGGCTGTGCGCACGTCCTCGGGGCGGTGGGTGCTGTGGCCGTCGAAGCAGTTGACGGCCACGACGAAGGGGACGGCGCGCGACTCGAAGAAGTCGATGGAGTCGAAGGAGTCGGCCAGGCGCCGGGTGTCGGCCAGGACGACGGCTCCCAGCGCTCCTTGGACCAGTTCTTCCCACATGTAGGAGAAGCGGCGCTGTCCGGGGGTGCCGAAGAGGTACACCACGGTGGTGGGGTCGAGGGTGATGCGGCCGAAGTCCAGGGCCACCGTGGTGGTGGTTTTGTCCTCGACCCCTTCGAGGTCGTCGACGCCCACGCTGATCGAGGTCATCCGTTCCTCGGTGTGCAGTGCCTCCGTTTCGCTCAGGGAGGCCACCAGTGTGGTTTTTCCGGCTCCGAAGCCGCCGGCGACGACGATCTTGAGGGTGTCGGGCACGGGCCCGGCCAGGGTCGATTCGGTCACAGTCCACGTCCCGTCCATAGGGATTCAGAGCTCACGGATGCGCTCCAGTACCGAGCGCAGGGTTGCCGTGTCGGGTCGGCGGTATTCCCAGGAGGAGGTGTGTACGACCACGCAGCCCCGGTCGGCCAGGTCTGCCAGCAGTACGCGTGTCACTCCCAGGGGCAGTCCCGCGCGGGAGGCCACCTCGGCGACCGAGAGCGGGTGCACGCACAGGGACACGATCAGTTCGAGTTCGGGGTCGGCTCCGGAGGGGAGTGATCCGGGCACCGACACGACCTGGGCGGTCAGGGCCAGGTCGGTGCGGGAGGGCCGGGTGCGTCCGCCTGTGAGCGAGTAGGGGCGCATCAGGTCCGCGTCGGGGGGCCATTCCTCGTCGTGTGCGGACATGGGGCTCACTCCTTCCGGGTGCTGGTGTGCCGCGGCAGTGCGGACAGGTGCGGGCCGACCTGGCGTACGAGGCGGTTGATCTCGAAGGCGGCCTGGCCCATGTCGCAGGTGGATTCGGTGATCAGGGTCAGTGAGGCGCCCTGGCCGGCGGCCAGGACGAAGAAGAACGCGGTGTCCATCTCCACGACGGTCTGGCGCACCTGGGAGGCGCCCAGTTGGGTGCGGGCTCCGCGGGCCAGGCTGGCGAAGCCTGCGGCGATGGCGGCCAGGCGTTCTCCTTCGTCCCGGTCCAGGCCGGGGGAGGCCGACAGGAGGAGTCCGTCGGCCGACAGCAGCAGGGCGTGGCGTGCGCCGGCGACCCGTTCGACGAGGTCGCCCATGAGCCAGTCCAGGGTCGCGGCGGGGGACTGTGTGTCCGCTGTGCCTTCAACCGGTGTCGACATCGTTGTTCGCCTTCCTGTGGGGCTGGTCGTCGTCGTGGTGGGAGCGGCCGCGCAGTGATCCTGCCTGGAGGGCGTTCATCATCGACCGGATCTCGGTCAGGGGCCGTTCCCCGGTGGGGGGTGGTGCTGTCGGGGGCGGAGGTGCGGGGGTGCGGCGGCGCCGTACCGGCAGTCCCTTGTAGGTGTCGCCGGTGGGATCGGGGGTCGGGGGCGGATCGGAGACCGGTGCGGGGCCCGGGCCGGGAGGCGGGGCGGTCGGGGTCGGGCGCTTCCGGGGGTCGGTGGTGTGCGCGGGCCGGGCCTGTTCGTCGGTCAGGGTGTGCTCGGGCAGGTGCAGGTGGGCGTGCACGCCCTCGGGTTCGGCGGCCTGCAGACGGACGCGCAGGCCGTGGTGTCCGGCGATGGTGGCGACCACGAACAGGCCCAGGGGGGAGTTCTCGCGCATGGAGGCCAGGTCGAAGCGGGGCGGGTCGGCCAGCAGGGCGTTGGCCTGTTCGAGCTGGTCGGGGCCCATGCCCAGGCCGCGGTCGGTCACGGTGATGCGGCAGCCCGCGCCGGGGGTGTGTTCGCCGCTGACGAGGACCTCGGTGCCGGGCGGGGAGAAGGCGGTGGCGTTCTCCAGGAGCTCGGCCAGGAGGCGTACCACGTCGGAGGCCACGCGGCCGTGTACGGCTGCGGCGGGCAGGTGTTGGGGGCGGACCCGGGTGTAGTCCTCGATCTCGCTGGCGGCGGCGCGGACGGCCTCGTGCAGTCGTACGGGTGTGTGGTGGCGGCGGGTGGGGGTGTCGCCGCTGAGCAGCATGAGGTTTTCGGCGTTGCGGCGCATCTGGGTGCTGAAGTGGTCGATGCGAAAGAGCGATTCCAGGATTTTGGGGTCGGTCTCGTCGCGTTCGAGGCGGTCCAGGAGGGCGAGCTGGCGGTGGACCAGGGACTGGGTGCGCCGGGCGATGTTGCGGAAGACGGCGCGGACGCCCGCGCGCAGGCGGGCCTGTTCGACGGCGGCGGTGACGGCTGCGTGCTGGGCGGTGTTGAAGGCGCGGGCGACGTCGCCGATCTCGTCGTTGTGTTCGGTGTGTACGGGGGGTACCTCGGTGTCGGCGTCGATGTCGTGGCCGGCGTGCAGCCGGGCGGTGACGTCGGGCAGGCGCTGGTGGGCGTGTTCGAGGGTGGCGGTGCGCAGGCGGTTCATGCGTCGGGCCAGGCGTCTGGTGGCCTGGGCGGTGAGGGCGATGGAGGCCAGTGCGGCGGCCAGGGCGGGGATGCTGACGAGGAGTGTGCTGCGGGTCAGGTCGGTTGCCTGCCGGTTCGCGGTGTCGGCGGCGTGGCGGGCCTGGGTGTGTTCGAGGCCGCGCATGCGCTGGTCGACGGCTTCGGCGGCGCCTTGCCAGGCGGAGGTGTTGACGGGGAAGGCGGTGGTGTTCTGGGGTGGGTGGGCGACGATGGTGTCCTGCATGAGGTAGACGCGCTGCAGGGCGGAGTAGGAGTCGAGTTCGAGGTAGGTCTGGGCGTCGCGGGCTTTCAGTCCGGTGCCGATCTGCTCCCATGTGTAGGCCTGGGCTCCGGCGGCGGCGACGAACTGGGCGTGGGCGGTGGGGGTGAAGGTGTCGGTGGCCACGGCGTGTGCCAGGACGGTGTCCTGGCGGTTGAGGAGTTCGCGGGTGCGCATGAGGGCGGTGAGGGCGCGCATGTGCGGTACCTGGTCGCTGTGGGCGCGGGCGGTGAGGGAGTCCCATACCTGGAGGCCGAGGTGGATGGTGTCGGTGTAGGCCTGGGCGGTGGCGGCGGGGGAGCGTTGGGCGGGGGCTCGGGCGTCGGTGTGGGTGCGGTGGTTGTCGAGTCCTTGGAGGAGTTGGCGGAACTGTCGGGCGGAGGCGGGCAGTTCGTCGGGGGTGAAGCGGTCGAGGGCGTTGTCGAGGTCGTGGACGGCGGTGTCGGTGTCGTGGCGGGCCTGTCGGAGGGTGTCGGCGGTGGTGGGGGAGCCGTTGGCCGATTCCATGGTGGCGCGGCGTTCGCGTTGGAGTGCGCTGATGGTGTCGGCGGTGGCCAGGCCGATGTGTTCGGTGAGGGCGGCGGTGGTGCGCAGTTCGCGGATCTGGCCGGTGAGGTGGGCGGCCAGGAGTGCGCACACGAGCAGCAGCAGGGTGCTGGGGACGAGGACCAGCGTGATCATGCGGGCGCGGAGCGACCGGCGCTTGTCGTGTGCCATGGGCTCGTTTTCGGGGAGGGGGAGGGCGGGGGAGAAAAGAAAGAGGGGATTGCCCTCCGGAGGGGGGTTGTTCCGGATTTTCCCTGAGTGAACCGCTTGTGCGGGGGGTGGTGCAAGTCCGCGGTGGCGGCGGGGGCCCTGTGGCGGGTGTCGGCGCAGGTCAATGGCCGGGGCTCAGGTTGGTAACGGACTGCCCGGCTGTGAATCCGTGTGGTAAATGCGGTTGTTTCTCCCGCGCATTCAAATCAGACAAAGAGGTGCTTTTATCGCATTGGTCGGGGGAGGGGCCTGCCGGCGCCCGGGCCGGGGCCGGCCCGGGGCGTCTCAGCGCAGGCGCGCCCGGCGCATCTTGCCCGAGGCGGTGCGCGGCAGCTCGGGAACGAAGTCGATCCGCTCGGGCGCGGCATGGGTGGCGAAGCGCTCGGCCACCCACGCCTTGAGCTCGCGGGCCAGCTCCCCGCCCTCCTGGGCCCCTGCCTCGAGGACCACCCGCGCCGCCACCAGCTGCCCGGCCAGTTCGTCGGGCAGCGAGTAGACGCCGCACTCCTGGACGGCGGGGTGCTCGGACAGGACCGCCTCGACCTCGCTGGGGCCCACCCGGTAGCCGCGGCTGAGGATCGCCCCGTCGTCGCGTGTGGAGAAGAACAGGCGCTCCTGCCGGTCCAGGATGCCGGTGTCACCGGTCAGGTAGTAGGAGCGGTCGGGGGTGAAGCGCAGCCGGGAGGCCGAGTCGTTGTCCAGGTACCCCTCGAACCACGCCAGCGGGCTGCGGGCCAGGTCCAGTGCCACGCGCCCGTAGGCGCCCAGCGGGGCGGGCTCGTCGGTGAGGGCCTCCAGGACCGACACCTTCCACCCCGGCAGGGCGGGGCCGATCGATCCGCGCGCCGGTTCGGCGCCGTCCTGGCCGGTGTCGCCGTTGGGTACGCCCACGCACCAGCCCAGCTCGGTCTGCCCGTAGTGGTCGCGCACCGGGACACCGAAGACGTCGCGGACCCAGTCGGTCACGTCGGGCGCCAGCGGCTCGCCGAAGCTGGCCATGCGCTCGACCACGACCTCGGGCGGCAGCGTCTTGGTGGCCGCCCGCAGGGTCCGGTAGGTGGTGGGGTCCGAGGCCAGGTTGGTCACCCCGTACATCCCCAGCACGTCCAGGGTCAGTTCCGGGTCGAAGAACCCGGCGCGCAGGGCCAGGGAGGCATGGCCGGCCAGCAGGGGGGAGATCAGCCCGTGGTAGAGGCCGTAGGCGGTGCCCGGGGCGGCGGTGTTCCAGTACACGTCCTGGTCGCGCACCCCCAGCCCGTGGTGGTGGTAGGAGTGCATGGCCGCGAGCGCGCGCACGGGAACCGGCACGCCCCGGGCCGGTCCGACGAGGCTGGAGACGTAGAGCAGGGCCATCAGCCCGTCGCCGCCGACGGCGGCGTCGTCGACGGCCGCGCCGGGGCGTGCCAGGTCGGTGAGGGTGCGGTCCCCGTCGCGCAGGGGGGCGGGGCCGGTGGTGGCGACCTGCCAGGCGGGGGAGGGGGCGTCGAGCTTGGCGCGGTTGTCGTCGTCGGCCACGACCAGGCGGGCGCCCGAGCCGATCAGCCGCTCCTGGACGGCGGAGGGGGCGAAGGAGGACAGCAGGGGGACCAGGACGGCGCCCAGGCGCCAGACGGCCAGGGCCGTGACGGTGAGGTCGATGCCCTTGGGGACGAGGGTGGCGACGCGGTCGCCGGCGGTGATGCCCGTCTCGGCCAGGCCCGCGGCCAGGGCGCGGGAGCGTTCGGCGAGTTCGCCGAAGGTCAGGGTGGTGGGGGCCAGGTCGGGGCCGATCTGGGTGGTGGCGACGCGGTCGGGGTCGTGGCGGTCGCACAGCAGGTGGGCCACCGATGTGGCGGGGGAGTCGTAGGTGGCGAGCCAGTCGCGTATGCGGTGCGCCGGATCGGGCATCGGTGGTCATCCTCGTTTTTGGTGGATTGATGGTGTGGGGAGGGGTTGTGTCAACACTATGCCCATCTGTGAGGTGGGCCTCACTCGTCACCGGGTTCGGGCATGGGCGATGATGTCGGGATGAATGCTGCTGTGGCCGCGGAGCGGCTTGGTCTCGGTGAGGATGTGCGCGCATGGTTGGCGGAGGCCGAGGGCCTGGCCGACCCGGCAAGGCCCCTGGACCTGCCCTCGGGGGCGCGGGCCGAGCGGGTGTGGGACCTGTTCGCGCTGGAGCCGGAGGACCGCGCCGAGGTGGCGCGGCTGTGGCCGGGGCCGCAGGGGCAGGGCTGGCCGGAGGAGGCCTGGTACGTGGCGGTGTGCATGTACCGGCGCCTGTGCGCGGACGCGGATCTGCCGGTGGGGCGGTGGCAGGACTGGCCGGCGCTGGTGGAGGCCGGTGACCCGCGGGTTCGGATGGCGGCGCTGGTGGCGTTCGCGGCGATGGTCGAGGCCCAGTACGAGGCGCATGCGGCGCTGGGTGTGGACCCGTCGGTGACCGGGGCGACGCTGGCCGACGTGGGGGTGCAGATGGCGCGGTCGCGCAGGATGTTCGGCCGCCTGTCGCTGGAGACGGCCTCGTGGGTGGCTGTGCAGTTCCGCGGGGGCCTGTACTGGGTGGGCGGCCTGCAGTTGGAGCCGAACGTGCTGGGCGAGCAGGGCGAGGTGGAGTGGTATCCGCCGCAGGAGGCGCGGGAGCTGGGGCCCGGGATGGGGGTGGGTGACCCGGTTCTGCGCCTGCACATCCCGAACAAGGGGCTGGACCCCGCGTCGGTGGACGATGCGCTGGCCCGGGCACGGGGTTTCGCCAGGGCGCACCTGGGGTGCGACCCGGTGGTGGCCACGTGCACGTCGTGGCTGCTGGACCCGCAGTGGGCGCAGGTGTTGGGGCCCGATTCCAACATCGTGGCGTTCGGGCGGCGGTTCACGCTGGTGGGGAAGGGGCAGCCGGGGGAGTCGGACGTGTTCCGGTTCGTGTTCGGCATGGCGCGGGTGGACGTGGAGGCCGCCTCTCGGCGGACGCGGCTGGAGCGTGCGGTGGTGGACCGGTTGCGGGCCGGGGATCGCTGGTGGGTGCGCACCGGGTGGCTGCCGCTGGCGTGAGGTGCGGTTCAGGTGCGGGGCGGCGGGATGCGGTCGGTGGCGGTGAGCGGCTGGTGGCCGGTGCCGTCGCAGTCGGTGCAGGTGCGGCGGGTCAGGGTCTGGCCGACGGTGAGGTGCCGGGGCGGCTGGGCGTCGGCGCGTGCGTGGATTGCGACGTGGGTGCCGTTGCCGGTGCAGGTGCGGCACAGGGTGCGGATGAGCATGTGCGCAGGATAGGCGGCGGGGTGCGGGGGTGGTGGTGAAGTGGCCCGGATCGCCTGCGGGGAGGGCCTTCCCGCCGGTTACTTGACATAATGTACATTATCGGCGCTGTGGAGGGGAGTGGGGTTGCGGTGGAGGCCGTACAGCGTCCCTTGCGGCTGCTGGGCGTGTGTGGTCCGGTGCGTGAGGCCGTCGGCGCGGTCGGCTGCCCGGGGTGCGGGGCTTCGCGTCCCGAGGCCGGCGGGGCGGAGTCGTGAGGCGCATCCGCTCGCGGGGCCGTCTCGGGGGCGTCGCGGTGTCCTTCCGCCGTTTCGCCGCAGGAGCGCGGGCCGTGCCGGGGCCGTGTCCGTGCCGGTGAGCTGTTACCTCGCCGGTGGCGGGGAGATCGGTCCCTGTGCGGGCGGGCCCTCCCCGACGTTACGCACCGTGGTGCCGGGGAGTCTGCCGGTTTTTGATGCATAACATGCTTTATGCATCATTTGTATGCTTTTGCGAAGGTGTCGGTGTGCCGTTTTTTGCGGACGGTCTTCTGCGGGCGGACCGCCGGAGCCGTGGGGCACCTGGCCCGCACCCCGGGCGCGAGCTCCTCGCACGCCGACGCCCCCTGCCGCGCGGCAGGGCCTCTCCCCCGCCGAAGCCGCAACCCCACACCAAATATCACTTTCTGTAATTAAGTGAATGCTCTCGGGTGCCTCTCTCCTGTCGGTCGAGCAGTCCTCGGGTGCCGCGGCACCGCGGATCGGGGATGCTGTGGGCATGAGCGTTGAACAGGGGTCCGCGGCCGCAGCGGTCGAGCAGTACCTGGTCGCCAGACGGGCCGCCAAGCTCTCCCCCCACACCGTGGCCGCCTACCGGCGCGACCTGCGCGGAGTCCTGGAGTGCGTGGCCCGGCTGCGCGGTGTCGCGGTCGGACAGGTGGCGTTGGCCGACCTGGACGCGACCGCGCTGCGCGGGGCCTTCGCCGAGTACGCCGCCGAACGGGCAGCCGCCAGCGTGGTGCGGGCGTGGTCCACCTGGAACGGGTTCTTCGACTTCTGGGTGTGCGAGCAGGTCGTGGCGGGCAACCCCATGCCGGCGGTGCCGCGGCCGCGGGTGCGGCCCTCCTCCCCCAAGCCGCTGCGGGGCGAGGACACCCCCGAGCGTCTGCTGGAGGCGCTGGCGCGCGGTGCCCGCAAGGCCCGGGACCCCTGGCCCGAACGCGACCTGGCGGTGCTGGCGCTGGCGCTGCTGACGGGGATGCGCTCGGCGGAGATGCTCGCGCTGCGGGTGGACTCGGTGTCGGGGCGCCGGGGCGAGCGGCGGGTGTGCGTGGTGGGCAAGGGCGGCGGTGAGCGGGTGCTGCCGATCGAGGCGCCGCTGGAGGCGCTGCTGGAAGAGTACCTGCGTACGCGGCGGGAGCGTTTCGGTGCGGTGGGCGGCGGCGATCCGCTGCTGGTGGACAACCGGGGGCAGGGGCTGCGCAGGGGCGGGCTGCAGTACCTGGTGAAGCAGTGCTACAGGCATGCGGGTGTGCACGACCGGGTGGCGCGGGGGACGCTGGTGCACGCGCTGCGGCACACGTTCGCCACGCGTCTTGCCGAGGACGGGGCGTCGGTGAGCGAGATCATGCACCTTCTGGGGCATGCGTCGGTGGCGTCGTCGCAGGCCTACATCGAGGTGACGGCGCGTGCGCAGCGGGAGGCGGCGTCGGCCAACCGCACCTACGGGGTGGTGCGGCGCCTGGTGGCCGATGCGCAGGAGGCGGAAGGGGCGCGGGGCACTTAGGCCCTGTCGTGTGGACCGTCTCGGGCCGCACGGCCGCCCCCGAGGTGCGGTTCCGGGCAGGAAGATCGTGTTCTACATCCGGAGTACTAGGCTGTCGTTGTGCAGCAGATGACGATCTCCTCCATCAACGTGAACGGGCTTCGGGCCGCGGCGAAGAAGGACCCGGGTTTCCTGCAGTGGCTGGCGGCCACCGATGCCGATGTGGTGTGCCTGCAGGAGGTGCGGGCCGAGCCCGAGCAGTTGCCGGCCGGGGTGGTGGCGCCCGAGGGCTGGCACGTGGTGCTGGCGCCGGCGGCCGCGCGGGGGCGCGCGGGGGTGGCGGTGTTCTCGCGGGCGGAGCCCGAGGCGGTGCGGGTGGGCTTCGGCGAGGCCGAGTTCGAGGACTCGGGCCGGTATGTGGAGGTGGACCTGGGGCCGGTGTCGGTGGCCAGCCTCTACCTCCCCTCGGGCGAGGTGGGCACCGAGCGCCAGGAGGAGAAGGAGCGGTTCATGGAGGCGTTCCTTCCGTTCCTGGTCAAGCGGCGCATGGAGGTGGAGGCGCAGGGCCGGGACCTGGTGGTGTGCGGGGACTGGAACATCGCGCACCGCGAGGCGGACCTGAAGAACTGGCGGGGGAACCTGAAGAACTCGGGGTTCCTGCCGATGGAGCGGGCGTGGCTGGACCGGGTGCTGGACGAGGCGGGCTACGTGGACGTGGTGCGGGGCCTGTATCCGGACCAGGAGGGGCCCTATTCGTGGTGGTCGTACCGCGGGCGGGCCTTCGACAACGACACGGGGTGGCGGATCGACTACCACATGGCGACGCCGGGGCTGGCGGAACGTGTCGTGGAGGGCCGGGTGGAGCGTTACCGGGATCGTGCGGAGCGCTGGTCCGATCATGCGCCGGTGACGGTGCGCTACCGGTTGGTGTGAGGGAGGGTGCCGGGTATGGGTGTGCCGATCGTGCTGGTGCACGGCCTGCGGTTGTCGGGGAGCATGTGGCGTCCGCAGGTGGAGCTGCTCCGGGCCCAGGGGCGCACGGTGGTGGCGCTGGATCTTCCCGGTCACGGGTCGCGGCGGGGTGAGGACTTCACGCTGGGCCGTGCGGTGGACGCGGCGGTGGACGCGATCGACTCGGTCGGCGGTCGTGCGCTGCTGGTGGGGTTGAGTCTGGGCGGGTTCGTGTCGATCGCGACGGCCTCCGCCGCTTCGCAGAAGGTGGCGGGGCTCGTGGCGGCGGGGTGCACGGCCAAGCCGGCGCAGCTGCTGGCACAGGTGTACCGGATCCCGGCGGTGCTGATGGACCGGTTGCCGGACAAGGGGGCCACGCTCAACGAGCGGTTCCACCGGTTGACGC
Source organism: Nocardiopsis algeriensis (assembly GCF_014203695.1). GTDB lineage: Bacteria > Actinomycetota > Actinomycetes > Streptosporangiales > Streptosporangiaceae > Nocardiopsis > Nocardiopsis algeriensis. Next base: position 103,906 of record NZ_JACHJO010000005.1, read on the forward strand.
TGCGCGACGGCGCGGTCGAGGCGGTGCTGGACGGGGGGTTGGCGGTGGAGGCGGCCACAGCGGTGATCGACGAGGTCTCGGAGATGGACACGTTGTCGGCGCTGGCGTCCTACGGGGGGCCGGTGTGGTTGATCAACGGGGCGCGTGACCATTTCCGGATCCATGAGCGGCTCTTCTTCGACGCCTGCGCCGACGGCCGGCTGGTGAACGTGCCGCGGGCCGGTCACATGGTGAGCCTGGACCAGCCGGTGAACTTCTCGCGGATCGTGGCGGATGCGGCTGATGTGGTGGCGTTGCGCGAGAGCGGTTCTCCGGAGCTGGAGCCCGGCGGAGGCTGACCGGGGCCGTGTCGTGCGGGGGTGGCTGTGGCCGCCCCCCTTTTTTTGTGGGGTCAGCCGTGGACCGGGGTGCTCCGGGCGGGTGGGCGGGTGGGGTGGCCGGGGCGGGGCCGTTCGGGCAGGTGGAAGAAGACCATGGGGTTGTGGTGGCCGGGGTGGATGGGGGTGTCCATGCCCAGCAGGGCGCGGGTGCGGCGCAGGGCCTGGTGGGTGTGGGGGGCGCGGGCAGCCGAAGCGGTGAAGTAGCTGGTGGTGTTGTTGGTGAGCCAGGTGAGCAGGAGGGCGCCTTCGGTGAAGGGCAGGGCGTAGCGCTGGTGGAAGACGTCGTGGACGCTGACGGGGATGTGCGGGGGCAGGGCGGGCAGGAGGTGGTGCAGGTACCAGCGGGCGAACCAGCCGTTGCGGGTGGCGTCGATGAACAGGTAGTCGGTGTCGGCGGGGATGCGGGCGGCCTTGGCGCGGACGTCGCCCTGGGTGTGGGTCCACCTGTCGCGGGCCAGGTGGGGCGGGACGTGGGCGGCGGCGTGGTCGGTGGTGTCGAAGGTGTGGAGGTGGCCTGTGCCGTTGTCGTGGAGGGCGTGGAGGATCCAGGTGGTGGCCCAGCCCTGGTGGGTGCCGATCTGCACCACGTTGCGGGGGGTGTGGTGGCGTAGGAGGAGGTAGGTGATCTCGGCTTCGATGTCGTCGAGCTGGGGGGTGTGGTCGGGGTTGTGGTGGTGGCGCATGTGCTCGCGGACGCGGGTGAGGTCGTCGCTGTGGGTGCGGTAGAGGGTGGTGATGTGGTCGAGGGTGATGGCGGGTGCGGGCATGGATGTCCTTGCGGGTCCTGGTCCTGTGGCCGGGGCCCTGTTGCTTGGACTGTCGCGCCGGTGGCGGCGCGAGCATCCGAGAAACAGGGATGTTGCCGAAAGTAGCAGAACCGTGTCTCTGTGTTGGGTTCTTGTGGCCGTGTCGCCGGCGGATCGGGGGTGGTGGTGAGGGTCCTCCCCCACTGCCGGGTTTTCGGCAGCTGTCTTCGGATGTGAGAGTTGTTGCAGCTGAGGCCGGGAGGGTGTGGTGCGGGAGCGTTCTAGGGTGGGCGGGTGGACAGCAGTGATACGCCGCGCGGTCTTGCGGCAGACGGGACGGGAGAGCCTGCCGGGGGCGGGCTCGCGCACACGCTGAAGCGTCGGCACATGGCGCTGATAGCGATCGGCGGGTCGGTGGGGGCGGGGCTCTTCATCGGATCGGGGTCGGTCATCCAGTTGGCGGGTCCGGCGGCGGTGGTGTCCTACGTGCTGGCCGGTGCGCTGGTCTTCTTCACCCTGCGTGCGCTGGGCGAGATGGTGGTGTCGGTGCCGGCGGGGGGTTCGTTCTCGGACTATGCGCGGTTGGCGTTCGGGCCGTGGGCGGGTTTCACCATCGGTTGGGTGTACTGGTGGATGTACGCGGTGCTGGTGGCGGCCGAGTCGGTGGCGGGGGCGTCGATCCTGGCGGGATGGGTGCCGGGGGTGCCCGCGTGGGCGCTGGCCCTGGTGGTGCTGCTGTCGATGACCGTGGCCAACCTGGTGTCGGTGCGGGTGTTCGCCGAGACCGAGTCGCTGTTCTCGCTGGTGAAGGTGGCCACGATCGTGGCCTTCCTGCTGCTGGGAGCGCTGTGGGCGCTGGGGTGGTGGCCGGATGCCCCCGGCGGGGTGTCGAACCTGTGGGAGCACGGTGGGTTCGCGCCTCGCGGGTGGGTGCCGGTGCTGGCGGCGACCGTGGTGGTGCTGTTCGCCTTCGGCGGGGTGGAGATCGTCACGGTGGCGGCCGGTGAGAGCGACGAGCCCGACCGGGGTGTGGCGTTGGCGGTGACCAACGTGCTGTGGCGGATCGGCCTGTTCTACGTGGCGTCGATCCTGGTCGTGGTGGTGGTGCTGCCCTGGAGTGCGGTGGACCCGGGTGTGAGCCCGTTCGTGGCGGTGATGGAGCACATCGGGGTTCCGGGGGCGGCGCTGGCCATGGAGATCGTGGTGTTCGTGGCGGTGCTGAGCGTGCTCAACGCGGCGATGTACACGTCGTCGCGGATGCTGTTCACCTTGACGCGTCAGGGGGATGCGCCGCGGTTCTTGCGGGTGGCCAACCGGCGGGGTGTGCCGGCGCGGGCGATCGTGCTGGGAACGGTGGTGGGTTATGCGGCGGCGCTGGCCGAGTACGTGTGGCCCGGGCGGGTGTTTCCGTTCCTGGTGGCTTCGATCGGGGCGATTCTGCTCGTCCTGTTCCTGACGGTGTGCGCCTCGCAGTTGGTGGTGGGGGCTCGGGTGCGTCGGCGTGAGCCCGAGCGCCTGTCGCTGCGGATGTGGGGTTTTCCGTATCTCACATGGGCGGTGCTGATCGGGCTGATGACGGTGCTCGTGGCGATGCTGGTGATCGAGGAGCAGCGTTTGTCGCTGTTGGCGTCGCTGTGTTCGGTGGGGGTGGCGCTGGTGGCCTACGGGGCGCGGCGGCGGTGGGGTTCACCGCCCTCGGACCGGGTGCTGCGGGTACCGGGGCGTCCGGGCGCGGACGGGTTGCGCAGGCGCCCGGATGTGCCTGGGGACTCCTGAGGGCACGACCTCCGGGTCGGCGGGGGCGCCCGGGGCGGAGGAGGTCGCGGCGGGGCCGTGGGCGGGGCCTCGGTGGCTCGCTCTGGCGTGCTCCCTGCGGCTTCTGAGGTGGTTCTGAGGGGTTCTTGCGGGTGCGGGCGAGTTGGGTGGGGTTGGTGTTCTGGTGTGTTTTGTCGCTAGGGTGCTGCGCAACCACTGAGAGGAGCACCCCCCGTGCGACATGTCGTCGGCTTCCTGTCTGGTCTGCTTCTGGGACCTTTGCTGGTGTTGGCCTGTGGCTGGGCCTTTGAGCATCTGCGTGTGCTCCATGGGGCGCAGGGCAGTGTGTTGCAGGGGTCGGGGCCGCTGGTGCTGGCCGGTATGGCCGCCGTGGGTCTGCTCGTGGCGCTGCTGGCCGTGCCGGTCCGGGTGACGCCGATGCTGCCGGTGTCGGTGTCGCTGGTGCTGCTGGGGCTGACCGCGGTGGCGCTGGTGCGGATGCACCTGTTGGAGCGGCTGCCCTCGCTTCCGGGCAGCGACGGTGCTCTGACGGCGCTGGCGCTGGGCGGTTTCGTGCCGCTGGCGGTGGTGTTGGCGGCGCCGCTGTTCGTGGGTGCCCGGTGGCGTGCCTCCCGTGACGAGGAGGACGCCGAGGAGGAGGAGTACTTCGAGGACCTGTACGAGGAGGAGCCGCAGCGGGGTGCTGCTGCGGCCCGGGCGGAGCGGGAGGAAGCCGATTCCGACCAGCACGTGCCTCGGCACCGGGCCTGAGGGTGCGCTGACACGGCGAACGGGGCCCGCCGCGACAAAAAAGGTCGCGGCGGGCCCCGTTCGCCGTGTCAGCGCCAGGCAGGTCCCCAGGCCGAGCTCTTGGAGACGCCGGGGGGCAGGGGCGGCAGGAAGCTCTGCTGGGGGGTCGGCGCCGGTTCGGGGGCGGGTTCGGGTACGGCCCGGGGGGCGGCCTGCGGCGGGGGCGGGGCGGCTGCGGTGTCGGTCAGCGCGGGGGCCGGAGCGGGTTCAGGGGCGGTCTCGGTCCCGGGTTCGGGCGGCAGGAAGCCGCGGACGCGCTCGGCCTCGGGCAGCGGGTCGGCCAGGACCGGTTCGGGGATGGGGGTGGCGTCGGCGGTGTCGGCCGGGTCGGGGAGGGCCGGTTCGGTGGGTGCGACCTTCTTCCACCACAGCTGGGCCTCCTCCGCCTCCAGTTCGCTCTCCACCTCGAGCCGGCCGTGGACCAGGGGGTGGCGCCGTTCGGCGTTCCAGGAGCGCGGGTAGGGCAGTTCGTCCAGGACCAGGAGGTGTTCGCCGTCCAGGGTGGGGATGTCGGCGGGCACGCCTTCGTTCCACACCCAGGTGCCGTCGTGGGCGACCAGGTTCCACCAGCCGCGGACGGTGTGGGCCTGGGGGTCGGGTTCGCCGTCGCGGAAGGCGCTGACCCAGCGCGGGTCGGGGCGTTCTCCGTCCAGGCCTCGGCCCTGGGGGCCGATGAGGGCGTCGGCGAGCAGGGTGTGGAGCTGGAAGTTGTCGCCGATGCCGTCGAAGCGGACGCGGAAGGCCCGGCCGGAGGCGCGGTCCAGGACGAGGGCGGTGGTGGTGGCATCCATGGCCAGCAGGGTGCCGAGTTCCTCGAACTCGGGCAGGTGTGTGCCGAGCTGTTCGCTCAGGTCGGTGAGTTCGGTGTGCAGGTCCGGGTCGGCGTGCAGCTGGGCGCGGACGTCGGAGTGGCAGAGCATGGTCTTCGCGGCCAGGCCGTGGCGTCGGATGGTCCACCAGCACATGGTGGCGCGGGGGGCCTTGTCGCCCAGGTGGGCGGTGACGCGTTGTTCGTCGTCGGCGGTGACGGTGTCGGGGTCGGGCGGTGCGTCGGTGCCGGTGCGCTGCCAGGCGCGGGTGAAGACGAGGGCGCCCTTGCCCATGGTGCGCAGGCGGCGCAGGGTCTCGATGCCGGCGGGGCCGGGGTCGGTGCCCATTTCGACGAGGGCTCCGGCGACGATGGACAGGTCGGCGGTGATGCCGGGGGCTGCGTGGTCTCCGGTCAGGAGCGGGGTCAGGGCCTCCAGGGCCAGTGCGCGTTCGGCTGCGGGGACCTGGGAGGCGAGGGTGTAGACCTTGTGGACCGCTGGGGGGAAGTGTTGGGGGTCGGCGGCGACCGATGCGTCGATGAGTTCTTGGAATGCGGCGCGGAAGTCGTCGACCATGGTCCCGTCCCCTTTCTGACGCAACCAACTTAATGTCTGCTGAGGGCAGGATTGCACGTTAAGGAGCGTGTTCGGTGTTGCTGACGGTTTTGTTGGTGTTTTGATACTGGAGGGAGCTGTCACAGCCCCAGGCGCGTGACGGCGTTGTCCTCCAGGGGGTTGGCGGTGCGGATGTAGTCGTGCACCGTGCGGGGGTTGGTCCAGCGGCCCTGGCGCATGATCTCGCGGTCGCCGGCGCCGCCCAGGGCGGCCTGGGTGGCGAAGCCCGCGCGCAGGGAGTGCCCGCCGAAGTCGTCGGGATCGAGCCCGGCACGGGCGGCGTAGCGTTTGACGAGTTCTCCGACGGCGCGTCCGGACATGGGGTGGGATCCGATGTGGCCGTGGCGGGTGACGGTGGGCAGCAGAGGCCGGCCGGTGCCGTCGGCCAGGGGGGCCAGGTCGGCGCTGTCGAGGTCCGTGCACCGGTGGGGGGCGGCCGCGGGGGGTGCGGTGGCGGCGGCCAGGTGGTCGCGCAGGGCCTGCTGGCCGCCCTGGGCGTGCAGGCGCAGCAGGTGGACCCAGTCGGCCAGGGCGCACAGCGGGCAGGTGTGGTGGTGGCGTCCGCGCGGCAGGGCGACGGTGTGGCTGCGGCGGTCCTCCTGGTCGGTCTTGGTGGCGCCCAGGCGGACCAGGAGAGTGGGGGCGCCGGTGGCGGGGTCGGTGCGCAGGTCGAGGTCGTCGAAGGTCAGGCGGGCCAGCTCGGTGCGGCGCAGGGCCCCGGCGAAGCCGGTCAGCAGCAGGACGGCGTCGCGGCGGCGCGCCACTCCCCCGGGGTGCCCGTCGTCGGGGCGTACGGCCAGGAGGGCTTCCAGGGTGGACAGGACGACGGGGTCCTTGCGGCGGGGGCGGGCGCGGCGGGTGCGGCGGATGCCGCGCAGGGTCATGCGTACGACCTCGGTGCGGGTGGGCGAGTCGAGGCCGTGGGCGCCGTGGACGGCGGCGATGGCGGCGGCGCGGCGTTCGATGCTGGAGGGGGCCAGGGCCCAGCGGGCGCCGTCGGGGGTGCGGGCCTGGGCGCAGGCGGCGAGGTAGACGGCGACGTCGACGGGGTCGGCCGGCAGGGAGCGGCGGTTCTCGGTCAGGCACCAGGCGGTGAAGGCGGTCCAGTCGGTGCGGTAGGCGCGCAGGGTGTTGGGTGACTGGGCGCTGGCCAGGTAGCGGCCCAGAGCCTGGGCCTGCTCGGTGTCGAAGCGGTGGCGGACCTGCTCCAGGGCGCGGGTGTCGACCAGGACGCTGTGGGTGCCCTGGTCCAGGCGGGAGCGCACGGGCGCGGGCAGGGCGGACCGGTCGGAGGGTTCGGGTTGTGAGGACATGGCGGGTCAGCCCAGCAGGTGGGCGGTCAGGGCGTCGGCGAGCTCGGCGGGGGGCATCAGCCACAGCAGGGGGACGGCGGAGACGGCCAGGGCGGCGGTGAACCCGATGGCGGCGATCTTGCGGCGCAGCAGCGCGGCTGCCAGGGCGGCGGCTGCGGGGACCGCCAGGGCCAGGACCAGGAGCCAGACGAGGGCGTCGCCGACGGCGTCGACGGCGGCGGTGGTGTCCTGGGGGCCGTCGGCGAGGTGGGCGGCGTCCTGGACGTCCATGGTGGTGAACAGCAGGTTGGCCAGGGCCAGGGGGGTGCCCAGGGCCCACAGCAGGGTCAGGAGCACCCACAGGGCGGTGATGCGGCGGTCGGGCGGGTCCTGGACCACCACGGGGGTGCGGCTCGCCCTGGGGCGCGGGCCGGTGGGGGCGGCGGCCTCGGGCCGGGCGGGGTGCCGGGGTTTGCGCTGCTTGCGTTTCTTGGGTGACACGGGGCGGAGCCTACCCGCCCAGGGGGGTGAGGTGGACGAGCGACATGAACAGCAGGGGCCAGGCCAGCAGGGCCAGGGAGAGGGCGGCGGCCCTGCGGTCGCCGGCGACGGTGGCGACGGCGGCGGCGAGCAGGGGGATGCCGACGAAGGCTCCGAAGGCGAGGGTGTGCCATTCGGCGGCCGATCCGGCGTGGGAGGCGGCGCTCTGGCCCATGAGGTAGCCGGTGGGGCCCAGGGTGAGGGCGAGCAGGGCCAGCACGGCGACGACGATGCGGATGCCGGTGGGGTGGCGGGTGTTGCGCCCGCCGGGTGAGGAGGGACGGTCAGACACGGGGGCCGTGGTGCCTTTCGGGAACGTGGTGTCGGGGCCGGCGGCGTGGCGAACACGAGGGGGCGGTCGGTTCGCGGGTGGGCGCACCGCGTCCTTGGTGTCGGGCGCGGGGCCCGGGGCCGGGTGTGCCACGTAAAACGTACTCCACCCGGGGGGTGTCTGGGACCGTGTCGGGGTGTTCAGGGCGCGTCGGGCCAGGGTGCGGCGCTGCGGACCAGGCCGGTGAAGGAGGCCAGCAGGCGCAGCTCGTCGATGCTGCGGGGGGTGGTGGTGAGCAGGTCGGGCGAGTGGACGAGGACGGCGGCCAGCTGGGCGCGGGAGAGGGCGACGTTGAGGCGGTTGCGGTCCAGGACGAAGGCGGCGCCGCGGCTGGCGGCCGCGGCGTCGGAGGTGGTCATGGAGCAGATGACCGCGGCGGCCTCCTGGCCTTGGAAGCGGTCGACGGTGCCCACGCGTATGCCGTCGAGCTGGGGGTGGGTGCGGGCGGCCTCGGCCAGGGCGCGGCGCAGGGCGCGGACCTGGAGGTTGTAGGGGGCCACGACGAGGATGTCGTGTCCGGTGAGGGGTCGGGGCCGGTCGCCGGGTTCGGAGGTGATCTTGTCGGTGGTCAGGGTGCGGGCGATGGCGATGACGGCGTCGGTCTCCTCGGGGCTGTGGACGGTGCGGCCCCGGTGGGTGACCGGGTGGGAGTACAGGCCCGGTGCCAGGGTGGAGAGGCTGCGTTCGCGGGTGGTGGGGTGGGCGTGCAGGCGGCCTTGGTAGGACAGGCGGGAGACGGGCGCGCACACGTCGGGGTGCATGCGGCGGGTCTGGTCGAGGAAGTAGCCCAGGGCGGGGTCGATGATGTGGCCTTCGCCCATGAGGTGCTGGAGCGCGGAGGCGTCGGCGCCTTCGCCGTGGGTGCCCTGGACGACCTGGGGCAGCTGCTGGGGGTCGCCGAGCAGGACGAGGTTGGTGGCGGAGGCGGAGACGGCGAGGGTGTCGGCGAGGGCGAACTGCCCGGCTTCGTCGATGACGAGGACGTCGAGGGGGTCGGCGACCATGGCGGCGTTGGTCATGGCCCATGCGGTGCCGCCGATGAGGACGGGGTTGCCCTGGGCGGTGTTCTTGGTGCGCCAGGCGGCCAGGGCCTGGGGCGTGGTGGGCTGTTCCCAGGGCAGGTCGGGGTCGGTGTCCTTCTTGCTCCTGGCGCGTTTGGCGGCGGGCAGGTCGACTCCGGCGGCGGCGGTGGCGCGCAGGGCGGCGGCCATGAGGTTCTCGACGGCCTTGTGGCTGGTGGAGCACACGCCGATGGTCTTGCCCTGGCGGGCCAGGTGGGTGATGAGCTGGGCGGCGAGGTAGGTCTTGCCGGCGCCGGGCGGGCCCTGGACGGCGAGGTAGGAGTGGTCGAGGCGGTCGGCGGCGGCGATGACGGCGGCGACGGTGTCGCCGCCGCAGTCGGCCGGCCGGGGCAGGGGGCCGGGCGGGTCGAGGCGGGGCGGGATGCGGCGCAGCAGGTCCAGGCCGGGGTGGTCGGGCCAGTGGGGCAGGCGGTCGACGGCGGTGGCGGCGATCAGCTCCAGGGCTCCGTCCTTGGGGGCGGGGTTGACGGGTGATCCGGGCAGGACGGCGGCGGGCAGGGCGGAGCGCAGGTCGTCGGGGTCGCAGGTCTCGGTGAGGGTGAGGGTGTCGGGGCGGGCGTCGGTGACGGTCGCGGGCTGGGTCGTGGCGGGGCGTCCGGAGGCGGCGGGGTAGAGCAGGTGGACGTCCTGGCCGGTGGTGAAGGGGTGGGGGTGGGAGGTGTCCAGGCGCATGCGCAGTTCGCGGTGGGCCTTTCGGCGGCGTCCGGTGGGCGGGTTCCACTCCCCCGCCCGGACCTGCCAGGGCACGGCGCAGTCGGTGTCGGCCTCCAGGTCCGTCAGGGGGGCGCTGGTGCGGCGGAAGTGCTCGCGCCAGGGCGGCAGGTTCTCGCGCTGGTAGTAGCCGACGAGGGAGGCCATGCAGGCGCGGGTGCGGTCGTGGTCGGTGCGCTGGTCGGTGTCGGCGGGCAGGTCGCGGGTGAGGGGGTCGGTGAGGGCGGCCTGGCGGGCGGCCTTCTCGGCGCGTTTGCGGGCGCGCTCGGCCTCTTGTTCGGTGATCTCGAGCTGGTGGGCGGGGCGCTGGGTGATGCCCTGGCGGGTGCGCTGGTCCTCGAGCCAGTCGCGCAGGCGGGCGGTGGAGTGGCAGTCGTCGCGGTTGTAGGCGGCGATGTCGGCCAGCACCTGGTCGGCGGCCCGGGTGCGGCCGGCCTGGGCTGCCGACAGGTAGGCGGCGTAGGCGTCGATGCTGGAGGCGGCGGTGGTGACGCCGCCGGTGCGGCCGGCGGGGAGGTAGAGGGGTTCGAGGTACTTGATGGAGTAGGAGCGCTGGGACACGCGCAGGCTCTTGCGTACGACGGTGTACAGGTCGACGAGGCGGTGTTCGCGCAGGAGGCGGTTGACCTCCTCCTCGCGGGTGGCGTACTCGGAGCTGAGGTGCTTGAGGCGGTCGGCCTCGTAGGAGGCGTAGTGGTAGATGTGCGCGTGGGGGTCGGCGTCGATGCGCCGGTAGGCGAAGTCGACGAAGTCCTCCAGGGCCTTCTTCTCCTGGGCGCGGTCGTGGGCCCAGAAGGCGTGGAAGGTCTCGTTGCCGGCCTGGTCCTCGGTGGTGGCGCCGAAGAGGTATTCGAGGCCGCGGCCGCCCTGGCGTGAATGGTAGGGGTAGCCCTCCATGTCGAAGAAGATGTCGCCGGGGCTGGGGGCGGGCAGGGAGGCCAGGCCGTCGGGTGAGAAGACCTCGGCGGTGACGGTGCCCTGGGGGTTGCGGGGGGTGCGGGTGGCGTCCTGGCGGACCTGGAGGGCGGCCTGGGCGCGCAGGGCGTCGAAGGAGCGCGGGGGCAGGGTGGGCGGGCGCCGGTCGTCGCTCGCCCGGGCGAGGTCGTCGATGGTGGTGATGCCGGCGTCGGTGAGTTTGGTGGCCTGGTCGGTGCGCAGGCCGGCGACCAGGCTCAGGTGGCGGGCGGCGGTGCGGCCCTGGCTACACCAGGTGGCGTAGCCGCATCCGTCGCAGGCGGGCCGGGGGTGGCCCCAGGTGGGGGTCGGCAGGGCGGGTGGTCGGGTCAGGTTCTGGAGCAGGCGGGTGGTGACGGTGTCGAGGATGGGGGTGAAGTCGGCGACGTCGAGGGTGTGGGTGCGGCCGTCACCGGTGAGCAGGTGCATGTGGCGGGGGGCGCGGCCGGTGGCGACGGCGACGGCTTGGGCGTAGGCGGTGAGCTGGATGACGGCGCCCGGTCCGGGGCGGCGGGTGAGTTTGGTGTCCCAGGGTTCGTAGGTCCACTCCCCCGGCGGGGGCTGGGGGGTGCGGGGTGTGCCGGTGGCGGGGTCCAGGTCGGCGCGGATGAGGAAGTCGGCGCGGCCGTGGAAGGCCACGGGTGTGGGGGCGTGGTCGGTGAGGGGGTGGTGGAAGCAGGCCTGGTAGATGACGGGGGCGCCCTGGGCCATGGCGCGGGTGGTGGCGGCTGCTGCCTCGGCCAGGGAGGCGTCGTCGGGGTGGGGGTCGGGAATGTGGACGACGGTGCCGAACAGGGCGGTGAGGCGTTCGAGCTCGGCCTGTTCGTGCAGGTGGCCGTGGTGGGCGACGAGGGCGTCGACGGGTTCGGGTGCGGGGGCGCCCTCGATGCGGGCGGCGAGGGCTGCCTTGAGGGAGCTGCGGTGGTCGCATTCCAGGGTGTCGACGAGGTCGGTGGGTGAGACGACCCAGCCGGAGGTGGTGGCAAACAACGCCCGGGCTCCCTGTTGCTGGTGGTGGCTGTGCGGGTGCTCGGATTGTGCCACGTGGGGGCGACGTGGGGGGCCTCACACGCCCGAGGAGGGGCGGTGGCGGCGCGGGAGCGGGCCCTGCGGGGCGCGGTGTCAGCCGACGACCTGCCATTGGACCTGGCCGACTCCGGCGCCGGTTCCGATGATCTGGTCGAAGGCGGCGGTGGACAGGTCCAGGCAGCGGCCGGCGACGAAGGGGCCGCGATCGTTGATGCGGACGGTGACGGAGCTGCCGTTGGCGGGGTTGGTGACCTGGACCATGGTGCCGAAGGGCAGGGTCTTGTGGGCGGCGGTCATGGCGCCGGGGTCGAAGGTCTCGCCGTTGGCGGTGGTGCGGCCGGCGAAGTCGGCGCCGTAGTAGGAGGCTTCGCAGGTGCCGCCCTGGCCGGTGGACTCCTCGGGTTCCTCGGGCGCGGTGTCGGTGCTCTGGTCCTGGTCGGTGTCCTCGGGCTCGGGTGAGGCGATGTCGGAGCCGGCGGCGGTGGAGGTCTGGGTGGCGGCGGAGACGGCTTCCTGGGCGCTGCCGTGGGCCTGGCCGTCGGCGGGTGCGGGGTCGGCCGGGGTGAGGGGGTCGGGGTCGGCCTCGGGGACGAGGGCGGCGCTGGTGGCACTGGTGGTGTCGGGGGGTGTGTTTCCCAGGGTGATGGCGGCGGTGGCGCCTCCCGCCACGGTCAGGGCCAGGCCGGTGGTCGCGGCCAGGACGATGGTGCGTTTGCGCCGGGCGCGTCTGGCTGCCGTGCGTGCTCCCACAGGGGCGGGGGCGTCGTCGGTCTGGGGTCGGGGCTGGGGTGTTGCCACGTCGCTGGGTCCTTCGTCGGGGTGCAGGGCCGGACGGTCCGGGTGCCCGACCGCGGCCGGTGGATGCGGAGGGACGGGGTGTCCGGTGTGGTGTGTGCCCTGTGCGGGACACGGCCGCCGGTGTGGCCGGGCGCGGGGCCTGGGCGCCGAGCCTAAGGTGTCACGCTGAGGTAACGGTAGCGGAAAGGGAGGGTTTGTGGAACTTCTCACCTGCCGCTCGGCGCGGTCCTCAGCCGGTGTTGTGGGGCTCGGGCAGCTCGGGGCGGCGCGGCGGGATGCCGTCGGGGAACAGGTGCGCGGCGGCCTCGGGCAGGTCCTGGCCGCTGAGTGCGGCCACGGCGCGGGCCAGGGTGGGGTTGTCCAGGTGTCCGCCCACGGTGCGGATGAGCAGGGCCAGGGTGGGCAGGGCGGGGGCGCCCAGGTGGGCGGCGGCGTAGCGGGCGGCCACGGCGGGGGTGCGTGAGGCGCCGGCCCAGCAGTGCAGCAGGACGCGTTTGCCCTCGGCGCGCAGGGTGGCGACCGCGGCGGCCGCCTCGTCGAGGGCGAAGTGCAGGTTGGGGTTGGCGCCGGGCCGGTCGTGCAGCCACACCCGTGTCCAGTCGCGGGCGGGCAGGTGGGGTGCGTCGTCGGGGTGGGTGCGGCACAGGGACACGGCGGCGTCGGCGCTGTCGGGGTGGGTGCGCAGGTGGTCGAGGTTGCCCAGCAGGACCTGGTCGTCCAGGGGGTGGGGGACGGCGAAGGGGGGCAGGCGCCGGCTGGGGCCGGTGCGGATGGGGGCGTGGGGCCAGGAGGAGGTCCGGTGGCCCCGGGCCGCGGTGAGGGCGTCGGTGACGAGGGTGTGCGGATCCGCGGCCAGGTGGCGCAGGGAGCGCAGGGGCAGTGCGGAGAAGCCCCAGCGGGCTCCGGCCAGGGCGCCGGTGTACATGGCGGTGAGGTCCCCGGCCGCGGCGTGGGCGCTGCGGACGGCACGGGTCAGGTGATGGCAGGCGAAGATGCCGCGGGCGGGGTCGTGGGCGGGGACGGGGGTGCGGGTCAGGGCCCGCCAGGAGGCGCTCGGGGGACGGTCCGCGGGGGTGTGTTCCAGGAGGGTGCGCGGTGGGGCGGCGGTGAGGACGAGGGTGCGCAGGGCCTGGGCCCAGGCGTGGTCGAGGGGGTCGGGAGGGGGGTGGGGCAGGGCGGTGCCGGCGTTCAGGTCGGTCAGGGCGGCGCGGATCAGCCGGGCCAGGGGGGCTGGGACGGGGGTGGAGCGGGCGGTTGCCGCTGCTGCGCCGGCCAGGGCTCCTGCGGCGCGGTCCCACACGGGGTCGTGCAGGTCGGGGTGGTCGCGGGTGGCGCCGGTGTCCACGGTGGCTCCTTGCCGGGTGCGGTCGGGTACGCACCGGCAGTCCTTCCCTTCTGCGGGCCCGGTGGTGCCTTTCCTGCCGCTTGTGGCCATGTCCTTGCGCAAGGGGGCCGGAGGCCGCGGCGGGATCAGCTGCGGGCGGCCGGGAGGTGCGAGTGGTAGCGGTCGATGACGGCGCGGGCGACGGCCGGGTGGGGGCACAGGGGCGCGGCGACGGTGTCGGCGCCGGCCGCGGCCAGGCGCTGGTGGAACAGGCCGGGTGCCAGGAGCCAGGAGGCGATGGAGACGCGGGTGTGGCCGCGGGCGCGCAGGTGGGCGACCTGTTCGGGGACGGTGGGGGTGCCTGTGGTGATGTGGCCGATGTGGACAGGGGTGCGCAGGCGGTGGGAGAGGGCGCGGGCGTGCCGGGCCAGTTCGAGGAGGGCGCGGGGGTCGCGGGTTCCGGCCGCGGCCATGACGACGGCGTCGCCGGGGCGGTGCCCGGCGTGGTGCAGGCGGTGTGCGGCGGCCTCGGCCAGGGCGGGGTGGTCGCCCAGGCCGGGGGTGACGGCGGCGTCGGCGCGTCCGGCGCGGGCGAGTTGGCGGGGGATGTCGGTGCGTACGTGATGGCCGTTGGCCAGGAAGGCGGGGACGACGACGAGGGGGCCGGGGAGGTCGGCGGCGGTGTCGGTGACGGTGGGGGTGAGGACGTCGGCGAAGGCCAGGCGGACGGGCAGGCCGGTGGTGTGGGCCACCTTCAGGGCCAGGGAGTGGGCGGTGGCGGTGCCGCGGGGGTCGCGGGTGCCGTGGACGGCCAGCAGCAGGGTGGGCTTCACGGGGTTCCTCACAGGGCGGGGGGTGTGTCCAGGGCCAGTCGGTAGCCGCGTTTGACGACGGTGTGGACGATGCGGGGGTCGCCCAGGGCGGTGCGCAGGCGTGCGACGGCGGTTTCGACGGCGTGGGGTGCGGAGCCCGGGCCCAGGCAGGTGAGCAGGTGGGCGCGGCTGTGGACCTGTCCGGGGCGGTGGGCCAGGGCGCGCATCAGGCGCATGAGGGTGGGCGAGAGCGTGCGGGCGGTGCCGTCGACAATGACGGCGTGGCCGCGCAGGCGCAGGCGGTGGCCGGCCGCGTGCAGGGTGGGGAAGCGTGCGGGCAGCTCGTGGGCCAGGGCGCGGACCTGGGCGCCGACGCGGGCGCGCCGGGGCCAGCGGGCGGGAACGGCGCGGGTGGTGAGGGGGTGGGCGGTGGTGGGGCCCACGCACATGGCCAGGACGTCGTGGCGCAGGGCCTCCAGGAGTGCTTCGGTGCGGCCGGTGTCGGCGGCGCGGGAGAGGAGTCCGTCTGCGGCGGGTGCGCTGGTGAAGGTGAGGGCGTCCACTCCCCCGGCGATGGTGGTGTCGATGAGGCGGTCCAGGGGGTCGGTGTCGGTGGGGGGCCTCCACCGGTAGACGGGTATCTCGACGACCTCGGCGCCGGCCAGGCGCAGGGCGTCGGTGAGGTCGGGCAGGGGGCGGCCGTGGAGTTGGACGGCCACGCGCAGGCCTTGGACGCCTCGGGTCAGGAGGTGGTCCAGGATCTCGGCGCAGGATTCCCCGGGCGGTGACCAGTGTTCGGTGAGTCCGGCGGCGCGGATGGCGCCTGTGGCCTTGGGGCCGCGGGTGAGCAGGTGTGAGGTGCGCAGGGATGCCAGGAGGCGGTCGGCGCTGCCCCAGGTGTCGCAGGCCTCGATCCAGCCGCGGAAGCCGATGCCGGTGGTGACGACGACGATGTCGGCGGGGTGGCGGACGAGTTGCTCGGAGATCGCGGCCAGGTGCCGGTCGTCGCCGAGGGCGACGATGCGCAGGGCGGGTGCGGTGATGACGTGGGCGCCTTTGCGTTGGAGCAGGGCGGTGATCTCGTCGGCGCGGCGGGCTGCGGTGACGGCGACGGTGAAGCCGGTCAGGGGTGCGGTGGTGGGGCCGGTGCTGGGCGGGGTCATGGTGCGGCCAGGGGGGTGCGGATCTGGACGGTGGTTCCGGTGTCGCGGACGGGCCAGGTGGTCAGGCGGACGTGGGGGGAGTCCAGGCTGTGGCCGGTGCGCAGGTCGAAGGTGTGTTTGAGCAGGGGGGAGGTGATGGTGGGGGTGCCGGCGCGGTCGCCGACGATGCCGCGGGCCAGGACGGCGGCGCCGGTGTAGGGGTCGATGTTGTCGAGGGCGTAGAGGTGGCCGTCGCGGGTGCGGAACAGGGCGGCCTGGCGGCCGCCGGGAAGCAGGACGGCGATGCCGTCGTCGGTGTGCAGGCGGCTGCTGGCGCAGGCGTCGATCCAGGTGGTGGAGGTGGCGTAGGCGGTGGTCACGGGGTGTCTCCTCAGGGGCGGGTGGTGGGCATGGCGAGGTGGACGGGCGTGGTGGGGACGGGTTGGTCGCGGGTGGTGGTGAAGGTGATGGTGGGGTCGGGCGTGGTGGGGGCGTTGGCGAAGGTGGTGAAGCGGGCGAGTTTGTCGGGGTCGGCCAGGACGTCGGCCCATTCGTCGGTGTAGGTGGCGGTGTGGCGCTCCATCGCTGCTTCGAGTTCGGCGGCGATGCCCAGGCCGTCGTGGACGACGACGTCGCGCAGGTGGTCCAGTCCCCCGTCCATGGCCTCGATCCAGGCGGAGGTGCGCTGGAGGCGGTCGGCGGTGCGGATGTAGAACATCAGGAAGCGGTCGATGTGGCGGATGAGGTCGCTCTCCTCCAGGTCGGTGGCCAGGAGGTCGGCGTGGCGGGGGGTGAATCCGCCGTTGCCGCCCACGTAGAGGTTCCAGCCCTTGTCGGTGGCGATGACGCCGAAGTCCTTGCTGCGTGCCTCGGCGCATTCGCGGGCGCAGCCGGAGACGGCCGCCTTGAGTTTGTGGGGGGCGCGCAGGCCGCGGTAGCGCTCTTCGAGGCGGATGGCCAGTGCGGTGGAGTCCTGGACGCCGTAGCGGCACCAGGTGGTGCCCACGCAGGACTTGACGGTGCGCAGGGATTTTCCGTAGGCGTGGCCGGATTCGAAGCCGGCCTGGACGAGGCGGGCCCAGATGGCGGGGAGCTGTTCGAGGCGGGCGCCGAGCAGGTCGATGCGCTGGCCTCCGGTGATCTTGGTGTAGAGGTCGAAGTCGCGGGCGATCTCGCCGATGGTGATGAGTTTTGCGGGGGTGATCTCGCCGCCTGGGATGCGGGGGACGACGGAGTAGGTGCCGTTGCGCTGCATGTTGGCCAGGTGGCGGTCGTTGGTGTCCTGCAGC
The DNA here is from genome assembly GCF_014203695.1 of Nocardiopsis algeriensis. Taxonomy (GTDB): domain Bacteria; phylum Actinomycetota; class Actinomycetes; order Streptosporangiales; family Streptosporangiaceae; genus Nocardiopsis; species Nocardiopsis algeriensis. The sequence goes on from NZ_JACHJO010000005.1 coordinate 120,325, forward strand.
GAGGCCTGTTCGCCGTCCAGGATGTGGCCGTTGCCCAGGGACGCGAGGATGGAGGCGACGGCGGGTTTGCAGATGTCGCAGCCGTTTCCTGTGCCGTGGGAGGCGATGAGGGCGGAGAAGGTGCGGGTGCCGGTGGCGCGGACGATCTCGAGCAGTTCGGTGCGTGAGTGGGGGAAGTGCTCGCACAGCGCCTTGGTCTGTGTGATGCCGGCCTGGGTGAGGATCTGCGCGAGGGCGGGTGTGCACGAGCCGCAGCTGGTGCCGGCCTTGGTGCAGGCCTTGAGTGCGGGGACGTCGTGGGCGCCGTGGGCGATGGCGGAGAGGAGGTCGCCCTTGGTGACGGCGTTGCAGGAGCAGACCTGCGCGGTCTCGGGCAGGGTGTGGGCGCCGGGGGGCGGTGCGCCGTGGGGGGTGATCAGAGCCAGCGGGTCGCCGGGCAGGGGTGAGCCGACCATGGGGCGCAGGGTGGCGTAGGCACCGGCGTCGCCGACGAGGATGCCGCCGAGCAGGGTGGTGGCGTCGTCGGAGAGGACGAGTTTGGCGTAGCGGTGGTGGGCGGCGTCGTTGACGACGACGTCGAGGCTGCGGGGGGTGCGGCCGTGGGCGTCGCCGAAGCTGGCCACGTCCACGCCCAGGAGTTTGAGTTTGGTGGAGGTATCGGCGCCGGTGAAGGTGGCGGTGCCGCCGGTGAGGCGGTCGGCGGCGACCTCGGCCATGGCGTTGCCGGGGGCGATGAGGCCGTAGACGGTGCCGCGGTGGTGGGCGGCTTCGCCGATGGCGAGGATGGAGGCGTCGCTGGTGGTGCAGGTGTCGTCGATGGTGATGCCGCCGCGTTCGCCGGTGGCCAGGCCGCAGGCGCGGGCGAGCTCGTCGCGGGGGCGGATGCCGACGGAGAAGACGACCAGGTCGGTGTCCAGGCGGGTGCCGTTGTCCAGGTCCAGGTGGGCGGCGTGTCCGGTGGGGCCGGGGCGGACGGCGGTGGAGGAGGTGCCGGTGTGCACGTGTACGCCCAGGCCGGTGACGAGGTGTTCGAGCAGGGCTGCGGCGCCTTGGTCGATCTGGGCGGGCATCAGGTGGGGGGCGAGTTCGACGACGTGTGTCCGGAGGCCGAGCAGGCGCAGGGCGTTGGCGGCCTCCAGTCCCAGGAGGCCGCCGCCGATGACGGTGCCGGTGCGGGCGCCGCGGGCGCGGTCGGTGATGGCGTCGAGGTCGTCGAGCGTGCGGTAGACGTGGCATCCGGGCAGGTCGTGGCCGGGGACGGGAGGTACGAAGGGGGTGGATCCGGTGGCCAGGACGAGGCGGTCGTAGGTCAGGGTGCGGCCGGTGGAGGTGGTGACGGTGCGGGCGGCGCGGTCGATGGCGGTGGCGCGTTCGCCGGTGTGGACGGTCACGCGGGGGCCGGTGAGGTCGCCCAGGGACAGGTCGTGGGCGGTGGCGCCGTCGAAGTAGGAGGAGAGGGCGACGCGGTCGTAGGCGGTGCGGGGCTCTTCACCGATGACGGTGATGTTCCAGTGGCCGGCGCGGTCGCGGTCCAGGAGCGCTTCGACGAAGCGGTGGCCGACCATGCCGTTGCCGATGACGACGAGTTCTTTCACGGGTGCGGTTCTTCCTGGCTGCGGGTCGGGGCGGTTCTCAGGTAACCCGCAGGGTGTTTCCCGGGGGTCAGGCGTGTGTGTCGGGGGTGTTTCTTTGTGCTGTCGGTACAGGTGGGGGCAGGTGATGGGGTGTTCGGGGCGGAGTGCGGGCTTGGTCACACCGGCTGGAGCGGGGCGTCGGTGGCGGCGGGCAGGGGCGGGTGTGAGCGGATGCGGGCCCTTTGTCCTGGATTGGGGCGCACTAGGCTTTGTGCGAATGCTGAACCAGGTGGGGGTGTGTGTGGACGCGACGGGTGAGCCGCGGGCCGAAGTGCGGGAGCGGGAGCTCCGGGAACCGGGGCCGGATCGGGTCGAGGCTCTGGTGGTGCTCGAGGGCGGCCAGGGCCCGGTGTGCTCGGAAGGGGTGTGCTGGTGAGCGGGGAGCCGACGGTGCGGGTGGAGATCTGGTCGGACATCGTCTGTCCCTGGTGCTACATCGGCAAGCGCCGCTTCGAGAGGGCGCTGGAGGGTTTCGCCCATGCCGACCGGGTGCGGGTGCAGTGGCGCAGTTTCGAGCTCGATCCCTCTTTCCCCGCGGGCGGGGCCGTGCCGGTCCTCGACGCGCTGGCGCGCAAGACGGGCGCTTCTCGCGAGCAGGTGGCGGCGATGACCGATCAGGTCAGGGAGGTCGCTGCGGGGGAGGGGCTGGTCTACGACCTCGAGGGCGGGGTGATGGTCAACACCTTCGACGTCCACCGGCTCGTCCACCTGGCCCGCGAGGCAGGGGTGGAGGAGGAGGCCCAGGAGCGGTTCATGCGCGCCCAGCTGGTGGAGGCCCGCGACCTGTCGCAGGAGGCGGTGCTGGTGGAGCTGTCCGGGGAGATCGGTCTGGACGCGGACCGGGTCCGCGAGGTCCTGTCCGGGGACCGCTTCGCCGCACAGGTGCGCGACGAGGCCGACCAGGCGCGGCGCCTGGGCGGCACCGGGGTGCCCTTCTTCGTGTTCGACCGCGCCCTGGGGGTGGCGGGCGCCCAGCCGGTCGAGGTGTTCTCCTCGGCTCTGGAGAAGGCCTGGCAGACCCGCTCGTAGCGGTTCTCCCCCGGCGGGGGCCGCCCTGCCCGGGAGGGTGGTGCCGGGGGTGCGCCGGCGGTCACCGGGTGTGCTGTGCGGGGCCGGTCCCGGGGTGGGCGGCCAGCTCGCGGCGGGAGCTCAGGTCCAGTTTGGCCAGGGCGTTGGCGACGTGGGTCTCCACCGTGCGCGGGGACAGGTGCAGCAGGGCGGCGATCTGGCGGTTGGTGCGGCCCTGGGCGGCCAGGGCGGCGATCTCGGCCTCCCGTGGGGAGAGGCCGCGGTCACCGCCGGCGGGGGCGGTGGCCGCGGCGGGGACGCCGTGGGCGCGCAGGAGGCGGCGTACGCGTGCGGCGTCCCAGGTCGCACCGAGGTCGGTGTAGCGGGCCAGGGCGGTGTGCAGCGCCCCGAGGCCCTCGGCGGCGGTGCCGGGCCCGGTGAGATGCACGGTGGCGATGGCTTCGCGGATCTGGGCGGCGTCGTAGGGGCGGGGCATGGCGCGATAGGAGGTCTCGGCCCGGCCGTACAGGTCCAGGGCCTGGTCGCGGTCGCCGCGGTGGTGGGCCAGGGCGGCTTGCAGGCGCAGCAGGGCGGCCCGGGCGGCGGGTGCGTCGGTGCCCTCCAGGCCGGTGTCCAGGCGTGCGCACAGGTCCTGGGCCTGGTCGGCACGCCCTGTCGGCAGGAGGGCCTCGATGCCCGGCACCAGGTCGGCGGCCCATACCCAGATGCCTTTGCCCTCGACAAGGGCGACCAGGTCGGCGACGTGTTCCCAGGCGAGCGTGTGGTCGCTCCGGGAAGCGGCCAGGCGGGCCAGCAAACCGGCGGCGAAGGCCTGGACGGGGACGGCGTGGTCGGGGCGGGTACCGTCCTGGGGATCGCCGCGCAGACGGTCGAGGTGGGTGCGTGCGGCGGCGGTCCGGCCGTGGGCCAGGGCGAGGGCGGCGCGCAGGAGGGTGAGCTCGGCGGTGACGGGGTGCAGGTGGGCCAGCCGGGGCGAGGTGAGGTTGCGTTCGGTTTCCTGGGCCAGGCCGCTCCAGTGGCCGCGGGCCCAGTCCAGCATCAGGCGCAGGGTCTGGGCGCTCTCGTGGATGTAGGGGGTTTCGGCGGCCGGGGACCAGCGGGCGGCGTCGGCCAGGTGGCGGTCGGCACGGTCGTAGTGGCCGAGCATGACCGCGGCATCGGCCAGGTTGAGGCAGGCGCGGGCACGTTCGCGGCGCCCCGTGGAGGTGTCGGGGGCGGGCAGCGGGATCTGCCAGGCGGCGGGGTCGCCGATCTGGGCCAGGAACGTGGCGTGGTTGACGGTGATGCCGCAGGTGAGGCCGGGGTCCGGGATGCGGGCGGCGGTGGCCAGGGCCTGGTGCATCCAGCGCCGGTGGGTGTCGACGGGGTCGGGGGTGCTGTGGGGGACGGCCAGGGCGCACATGGCGCGAGCGGCCAGGTCGGGGCGGTCGGCGAGTTCGGCGGTGGCGCGGACGAGTTCGTCGCGGGCGGCGCGGCCCTGGGCGGCCTGGTTGAGCAGGAGCAGACCCAGCGCCATGCGTAGCCGGCCGCGCTGGGTGCCGGTCAGGGCGGGAGCGGCCATGGCCTGGCGCAGGAGGGCGAGGGTGTGCTGGGTGCTGACGCCGGTCAGAGCGGCGCGGCCGAGGGTGAGGGTGAGGTCGTAGCGGCGGCGGGTGGGCAGGTCGGGGCGGGTGAGGGCGTCGTGCAGCAGGGTGAGGGCGGTGGTGTCCTCGCCCTGGGCCAGGGCGGCTTCGGCGGCCTGTTCGGCGTGGTCGGTCCACTGCGGGAGGAGTCCGGCGTGCCGGGCGTGGTGGGCCAGGCGGGCGTGGGGTGGTCCGGGTTGGTTGGCGAGGGCTTCGTGGGCGGCGCGGTGCAGGCGGCGGTGTTTGCCGTGGGGCAGGTCTTGCCGGCACACGTGGGCCAGGAGCGGGGTGGCGGGGGCCGCTGTGGCGGGTGCGGCGGTGATGAGCAGGCCCTTGCGGTGGGCCCGGGAGAGGGCGCGGGCGGCGCGGTCGGGGGCCAGTCCCGAGACGCGGCTCAGGAGGGCTTCGTCGGCGGGTCTGTCGAGGACGGCGGCGGCGCGCAGCAGATGCCGGGTGTCGCGGTCCAGGCGGTGGAGGTGTTCGCGAATCCAGTCGTGCAGGGGCGGGGGGACGGGGGGTGAGGCGGGGACGGCGGGGCCGGTGGTGGGGTGTCGGGCCAGGTGGCGGAGGGTGTGGACCGCGGGCAGGGGAAGGCCGCCGGTCCAGGTGTGCAGGCGGTGGGCGTCCTGGGCGGTCACGGGTGTGGGGGCGAGCATGTGGGTGGCCAGGGTGTGCAGGTCGTCGGGGGTGAGGGGGCCCAGGGTGATGTGGTGGTGGCGGGTGCCGGGGGGTGTGCGGGTGGTGAGGGCGGCGGTGGGGAAGGTGCGCGGGAGTTCTTCGGGGCGGTAGGTCAGGATCAGGGCCAGGTGCGGGGGCAGGCGCGGGGCGAGGTAGGTGAGCAGGTCGCGGGTGGCGGGGTCGGCCCATTGGAGGTCTTCGAGGGCCAGGACGGTGGGGCCCAGGCGGTGCAGGAGTTCGGTGAGGGCGCGGTAGGTGAGGTGGTGCCCGGCCGCGGGGGTGGGCGGAGGCGGTGGAGGGGCGGGGAGGTCGTCGATGTGCTCGGGCAGCAGGGGCCGCAGCGCGCCGCACAGGGGGCTGAGGCCTGTGGGCAGGCGGGTGTGGCGCAGGGCTTCGACGAGGGGCGCGAGGGGGAAGGGGTCGGTGCGCGGTGGGCAGTGTCCGGTCAGGACGGTGGTGGTGTCCTGGAGCTCGCCGAGCAGGCGGGTCTTGCCCGTTCCGGCGGTTCCGGCCAGGAGGACGAGGGCCGGCGGTGTGGCTGCCTCGCGCAGCTGCCGTCGTTGCCGTTGGCGGCCCACGATCGGAGGGGAGCACATTTACCCGACGGTAGAGCGACCATGTGTCATGGAAAAGGGGGGTATTCGGTGACGTTTTGTTGTCGTGGCCGTGGTGGTGTGCAAAAGTTTCCGGTGTGCTTTTTTTCGTGATTTTTCTGCATGGTGGTGTTTCTGTCTGAGGCATACAATCCTGGCCAGACATCGATGAAGAGGTGTGGGACGGCGGGTTGATGGCTGACGTGGTGTATGCGGTGGTACCGGTGCTCGCGGTCGTGCTGGCGGGATTGTTCGCCGGTCTGTTCTTCGCTTTCTCGGTGGCGGTGATGCCCGGCTTGGCCCGGACCGGGGACCGCGTGATGGTCGAGGCGATGCAGCGCATCAACGTGGCGATCCTCAACCCGTTCTTCGCGGTGGTGTTCATCGGTGCGCCGGTGGCGGCGCTGGCTCAGACGGTGCTGTACGCGGCGGCGGGTGCCCCCGGAGCCGCTGCGGCCGCGGGCGGGGCGTCAGCCGCGCAGGCGGTGGTGCTGGCGGTGACGTTCGCGGTCAACGTGCCGCGCAACAACGCCCTGGAGGCTGCGGGGCCGGCCGATCGCCTGGCCGAACCGGCTGCGGTGCGAAGCGCCTTCGAGGGGGTGTGGGTGCGGTGGAACCATGTGCGCACCCTGGTGTCCCTGGTCGCCCTGGTGTGCGCGGCCGCGGCTCTGGCCCTGTTCTGAGCGCGCTGCCGCCTCAGTTCGCGGATGCTCGGTCGCCCCAGTCCGACAGCAGTGCGTCGACCTCGCGTACACACCCGCCGCAGCCGGTGGTGGCGCGGGTGGCCGAGGCGGCGGCCTCGCGGGTGCGCGCCCCGTCCAACCAGGCCTGCTCCAGGTCGTGGCGGGTGACGGCGTTGCAGCGGCACACCAGGGGTTCGGGGATGTTGGGACCGGTGTGCGGCGGTGTGTCCTGGAGCAGGGCGAGGCGGTCGGCGGGCAGGGGTGTGCCGGTGTCGTGGAGCTGGGCGAGAGCGGCTGCCGCCTGGGGGAAGCCCAGCAGGACGGCGCCCACCAGCATGTCGCGGCGTGTGGCCAGTTTGGCGTAGCGGCCGCCTGCGGGGTCGCTGACGGTGAGTGTGCGTACGCCGTCCTGGCCGTCCTGGGCGTGGACCCGGCCGAACGCGGTCAGCTCGATGCCCTGGGCCTTGAGCCGGGTGACGGGTCGGGCGCCGCTGTAGCGGGCGCCGGGCTCGGTGCCGGTCAGGCGGCGGGCCAGGACGGCGGCCTGTTCCCAGCCGGGTTGGACGAGTCCCGCGCCGCCGCCGGGGTGCTGGGCGCAGTCGCCGATGGCGTGCACGCGGGGACGGGAGGTGGCGAGTGTGTCGTCGACCTTGATGCCGTGTTCGACGTCGATGCCGGCGCCGGCGGCCAGTTCGGTGTCGGCGCGTACCCCCGCGGTGACCACCAGGGCGTCCGCGGGCAGGATGCGGCCGTCGTCCAGTTCCAGCCCGGTGCCGGGGATCCAGCGGGAGGCGACGCGCCAGGAGTGGACCTGCACCCCCAGGTCGCCGTAGAGGCGGCTCAGGATGTGGGCGGCGGGCTCGTCGATCTGGCGGCGCATGATCCAGGGTGAGGATTCCACGACCGACACGCGCGCTCCTCTGCGCTGGAGGCCGCGGGCGGCCTCCAATCCGAGGACACCGCCGCCCAGGACGACCGCGGGGGCACCGGGGCGGACCAGGGTCAGCAGGCGGTGGCAGTCGGCGATGTCGCGCAGCGCACTCACCCCCTCCCCCGGTGTGCCGTCGGGGGAGGCCGCGCCCGGGAGCGGGGGGAATACGGCGCGGGCTCCGGTGGCCAGTACGAGCTCGTCGTAGGCCAGCAGGGTGCCGTCGTCCAGGGTCAGGGTGCGGTGTGCGGTGTCCAGTGCGGTGGCGCGCATGCCGGTGCGGACGGTGGTGTGGGGTGTGTCGGGGGCGGGCAGGCGGATCTGGTCGGTGGTGTAGTCGCCTGAGAGCACACCGGGGAGCAGGACGCGGTTGTAGGCGGGGTGGTGTTCGGCGCCGATGACGGTGGTGCGGACGCGTTCGCCGGTCGGGTCCAGAAGTGCGGTCTCCTGGGCGAAGCGGGCGCCGACCATGCCGTTGCCGACGACCACGATCTGGCGCGGGGACGGGTTCGCGCTGCTCAACTGGGGTCTCCTGGGTCGTGGGCGGGGCGTAGGCGTACGGCGCTGACCTTGAACTCGGGCATGCGGCTGGTGGGGTCCAGGGCCGGGTGGGTGAGGTTGTTGGCGGCCTGGGCGCCCGCGTAGTGGAAGGGCAGGAAGAGGGTGTCGGGGCGGGCGGTGGGATCGGTGCGTATGCGGGCTCGGACGGTGCCGCGGCGGGAGGTGACCAGGGCCCAGTCGCCTGCGCTCAGGCCTGCGCGGGCGGCGGTGTCGGGGTGGACCTCGACGTAGGCCTCGGGTTCGGCGTCGGCGAGTTCGGGGATGCGGCGGGTCTGGGCCCCCGTCTGGTAGTGGCCCATGAGGCGCCCGGTGGTGGCGATGAGGGGAAAGCGGGTGTCGGTGGCCTCGGCCGGTGGGCGGTGGGCGGGCGAGGCGAAGCGGGCGCGGCCGCCGGGGTGGGCGAAGCGGTTCAGGAACAGGCGGGGGGTGGGGCGGCCGTCTGCGCGTACGGGCCAGTGCAGGGCCTGGCCGGAGGCCAGGTTCTGCGGGGTGACGCCGGAGTAGTCGGCTCTTGCTCCGGCTGAGGCGCGGCCCAGTTCGGCCAGGGCGGTGTCGGGGTCGGTGGGGAAGCGTGTGCCGGGTTGGCCCAGGCGCACGGCCAGGTGGTGGAGGACCTCCAGGTCGGTGCGTACGCCGGGGGGCGGGGCGGTGGCGCGGTCGCGGCGCAGGACGCGGCCCTCCAGGTTGGTGGTGGTGCCGCTCTCCTCGGCCCATTGGGCGACGGGGAGGACCACGTCGGCCATGGCAGCGGTTTCGGAGAGCACGAAGTCGGCGCTCACGAGCAGGTCCAGGGAGCGCAGGCGGGAGCGGACGCGGCTGCTGTGGGGGGCCGACACGACAGGGTTGGAGCCGAACAGCAGCAGGGCGCGGGGGCCGCCGCTCCGCCCCAGGGAGTCGAGGAGCTCGTAGGCGGAGCGTCCCGGTCCGGGCAGGTCTGCGGGGTCCACGCCCCAGGTGCGGGCGATGTGGGCCCGGTCGTCGGGGTCGGTGATGTGCCTGTAGCCGGGGAGCTGGTCGGCCTTCTGCCCGTGTTCGCGTCCGCCCTGGCCGTTGCCCTGGCCGGTGATGCACCCGTAGCCGGAGCCTTCTCTGCCGGGCAGGCCCAGAGCCAGGGCCAGGTTGATCCACGCCGAGACGGTGTCGGTGCCGGTGGTGTGCTGTTCGGTTCCGCGTCCGGTGAGGATGTAGGCGGAGCGCCGGCGTGCGGCCTGCCCCAGCAGGTCGGCGGCCTCGTGCAGTTGCGCGGCGGGGACGCCGGTGACGTGTTCGGTGTGCTCGGGCCACCAGGTGGCGGCGTGTTCCCAGGCGGCCTCGAACCCGGTGGTGCGTTCGTCGATGTAGTCGCGGTCGGTGTGGCCGCGCACGTGTACGGCGTGCAGCAGTCCTCGGGCCAGGGCCAGGTCGGTTCCGGGCCGGGGCGCGAGGTGGAGGCCTCCCCTGTCCAGGGCGGCCCGGGCGGTGGCCGAGCGGCGGGGGTCGACGACGATCAGGGTCGGCGCCGACAGATGGCCCATCATCGGCGGCATGGTTTCGGCGGGGTTGGCACCGGCGAGCAGGACGGTTCGGGCACTGCCGATGTCGGCGAGGGGGAAGGGTATGCCCCGGTCCAGGCCGAAGGCGGTGTTGGCGGCGGCCGCGGCCGAGGACATGCAGAAGCGGCCGTTGTAGTCGATCTGGGAGGTGCCCAGGGCCAGGCGGGCGAACTTGCCCAGCATGTAGGCCTTCTCGTTGGTCAGTGCGCCACTGCCGAAGACCGCCGCGGTGTCGGGTCCGTGTTGGGCGCGCAGGTGGAGCAGGCGCTGGGTGATGTGGTCCAGGGCGGTGTCCCAGTCGGTCTCCTTCAGGGGTGCGGAGCGGTCGGTGCGCAGAAGGGGGCGGGTGAGGCGGTCGGGAGAGGTCAGCAGGGCCGGGGAGGTCCAGCCCTTGCGGCACAGGCCGCCGCGGTTGGTGGAAAAGGGCGCGGGTCGGGCGGTGAGGCGGCCGTCGGGCCCGGTTTCCAGGTGCATGGCGCACTGCAGCGCGCAGTAGGGGCAGTGGGTGGTGGTCATCGTGCGGCCGCCCGGGGCCTGCGGGGAGCGGTGGAGGGGCGGCGCAGGTAGACGGCCCAGGTGAGGGCCGCGCACGCCAGGTAGAAGGCGGCGAAGGCGGCGAAGGCGTGTGCGGTGGTGCCGAAGGCCGCGTAGGAGGTGCGCAGACCGATATTGACTCCGGCTCCGCCCAGGGCGCCGACGGCGCCGATGAGGCCCAGGACGGAGGAGGAGATGCTCCGGGTGCGGGCCAGGGCCTGTTCGCGGTCCTGTCCGGCGGCGACGGCGTCCTGGGCCCTGGCGTCGTAGAGGGAGGGGATCATCTTGTAGGTGGAGCCGTTGCCCAGGCCGGTGAGGGTGAACATCGCGGCGAAGGCGGCGGTGAACAGGGGGAGCTGGGCGGTGTGCAGGGAGGTGGCCAGGACGGTGGCGCACAGTGCCATGGCCAGGAACACCCACAGGGTGACGCGGGCTCCTCCCAGGGTGTCGGCGATGCGGCCTCCGACGGGGCGCAGGAGGGAGCCGATGACGGGTCCCAGGACGGCTATGGCGGCGGCGTGCAGGGGTGTGAGGCCGAACTGGGACTGCAGGAGCAGGCCGAAGGCGAACCCGGTGCCGATGAAGGAGCCGAACGTGCCGATGTAGAGCACCGACATGGTCCAGAAGTGACGGTCGCCGACGGCGGAGAGCTGGGCGCGCACGTCGCTGCGCACCTGGGCCAGGTTGTCCATGGACCGGTGGCACCACCACAGGGCGGCCAGGACGAGGGGGAGGTAGGCCAGAGGCAGCAGGTGCGCGGCGCCGGTGCCGAAGGCGGCGATGACACCCAGGCCCGCGAGTTGGACGGTGGCGACGCCGATGTTGCCGCCGCCGGCGTTGAGGCCCAGGGCCCAGCCTTTCTCCTTGTCGGGGAAGTAGGCGTTGATGTTGGCCATGGAGGAGGAGAAGTTGGCGCCGCCCAGGCCGGCGGTGGCGGCCAGGGCCGTCATGAGCCAGAAGGGGGTGTCGGGGTGTTGGACGAGGACGAGGGCGGCGAGGGTGGGGACGGTGAGCAGAGCGGTGGAGAGCACCGTCCAGTTGCGTCCGCCCAGTGCGGGAACGGCCAGGGTGTAGGGCACGCGCAGCAGCGCGCCCGTCAGGGTGACCGCGGACAGGAGCAGGAACTTCTGTTCGGGGGTGGTGGTGAAGCCGTTGTCGGGGGTCATGAAGAGCACGAGGACCGACCACAGGATCCAGACGGAGAAGCCCAGGTGTTCGGAGGCGATGGAGGCCCACAGGTTGCGGCGGGCGATGGTGCGGCCCCGGCTGTTCCAGAAGGCCTCGTCCTCGGGGTCCCAGCGGGGGATCCAGGTGGGGCCGGTGCGCGGTGCGGGTGGGCCGGTCTGGGGTGTCACGGCCGGACCTTCCTCTTGGGTCTTTGCTGACGTGAGTGAAGGTAGGAGGACGAGATTGCCGCCAGATGTCGGGCCGTGACGTGGGGGAAACAGGGGGCTCACTTCGGGCGAGGGACCCGGTGAGGGGTGCGGAAGGCGTGTGGTTGTCCGTCTTCTCCGGGAGCGGGGAGCCGCACGGGGCTCCCCGGGGCGGGGCCGCTGTCAGGTGCGGGGACGGGGTTCGGCACCCGGCGGCGGAACGGGGGTGCCGGTGCGCCGCCACACGAGCGTGTACCGCCAGAACAGGCGCCGACGCAGCCGCGCCCCGGGCAGAAGGCACCGGACCTGCCGGGCGATGTCGGACAGTGTCATGTCGGCCCGGCGGGTGGGAGCGGTCATCGACACCGGCGCGGACGAGGTGCGGCCCCGGTTGCGGATCCAGCCCATGGCGAGGTTGGCGGGGATCGCGACGGCATCGGTCGCATAGTCCAGTGGTGAGGCGGTGCGGTAGATGCCCACCACGATCAGGGGAGCGCCGGGAGCCAGCAGGGAGCGCATGTGCTCCAGCGCGGGTGCGAAGGGCAGATGGTGGAGGGCGGCCACGCACGTGATGGCGTCGAAGGGGCCCGGGGGCAGGTCCTCGGGGGCGCTGCCGAGGGTGAGGTGGACGCGGGGGTCGTCCCCGGTCAGCTCGCGGGCGCGGGCGAGGGTGCCGGGGTCGGCGTCGATGCCGTGCACCTGCTCTGCCCGTTCGGCGAGCAGGCGGACCAGGCCGTGTTTTTCGGATGCTCTCGCCGTATCGGCGGAGCCGATCCTCCGGCGAACGGTCGGCCAGGTGTTCCCTTGCGAGGCGGGGAGCGCAGCTCAGCCTGGTTGGCTTCGCAAGCTCTCCGACGCGGCAAGGGGGCGCCTGGCGGCCGTGCAGCCGAGATGATCCGAAAAACAGGGCCGAGATCGCCGGTGCCGCAGCCGATGTCCAGCACCCGGCGCGGCCGTGGGGGCAGGTTGCGCAGGATCCAGGGGTGGTGGTGGGCGTTGTGATCCCAGGGGTGGTCCGTGTTGAAGCGCTCGATCGCCGTCAGGACGCGGGAGGTGAGGGTGGCCATGGGCCGCAGTCAACCATGGTCGGGACTGCGGCGTCCGTTCGTCCCGCGGAGGTGCTGTGCACCGGAAAGGCCGTTCCGGCGGTGGGATCGGGCAGGCGCGCCCGGCGCCGTCGGGGCGCCCGGGCCCGGGGCGCGGGGTCAGGGCGTGCTCCCCCAGGACCGGAACCGTGTCGGGGGTTCATCAGCCGTGCCATTCGCAGACCAGCACGGTGGCGTCGTCACCGAGCTGGCCGTGGTGGTGGGCCATCACGGCCTGGATCAGGAGGCGCAGCGTCTCGGGGACGGGCAGGCGGATGACCTCGTGGAGGATGATGAAGTTCACGAACTGCTCGAGGCCGAATTCGCGGCCGTGGGCGTTGCGGGCCTCGATGATGCCGTCGGTGTACAGCACCAGCCGGTCGCCGGGGTGGAGCTGTTCGCGGTAGACAGCCACGGGCAGTCCCAGGTCCGTTCCCAGGGGGTGGGTGGGTTCGCCCTCCAGTTCGCGGGCCTTGTCGTCGCGGATGAGCACGGGGGGCAGGTGCCCGCAGTTGACCCAGGAGAAGACGCCGCTGTCCAGGTCCAGCTCTCCCATGATGCCCGTGGTGTAGCGGTTGCGTACGAACTCCTGGGTGAGGGTGGCCTCCACCCGGGCGGGCATCATGCTCAGGGCGGTGTTCTTGCGGCGCTGGTTGCGGAAGGCGCCCACGGTCAGGGCCGCGAGCAGGCCGGCGGCGTCGTCGTGTCCCATGGCGTCGAACATCGCCAGACGCAGGGTGGTGCCGTCCAGGGCGTAGTCGAAGGAGTCCCCGGCGTTGTCGTAGGCGGGTTCGGTGACGGCGGAGACGGTCACCTGCTTGTTGGAGAAGGTGCTGGGGGGCATGAGTGTCCACTGCATCTCGGCCGAGACCGACATGGGCTGGGTGCGGATGAGCCGGGCGTAGGCGTCGCTGTTGGTCCGCTTGTCGACCAGGAGCAGGCCCACCATGGAGGCCAGTGTCTTCATCGTCACGAGGTCGGGTTCACCGGTGTGGTCCACGTGCAGGACCCCGATGCGTTCGGTGCCGTCGAGAACCGGTATCCAGTACTGCTTCCCCCGGTCGACCTGCACGGGTTCGCCCTTGGTGTAGGACATGCCCGCCACCGTGCCGTCGACGCGCAGCTCCTCTCCGCCCTCGTGGGCGTCGATGCCCGCCCCGGTCATCTCGCGCAGGACGCGTTCCTGGCGGTCGGCGATGTAGACACGCACGTCCTTCAGCCCGGCCCGGGCGGCTTCTGTGGCGATCAGGCCCGGCAGCTCGTTGAAGGAGGCCAGGTGACTGGCGACCGCCATCGCAGCCACTGCTCTGTCGATTGCGTGTTGTGCTGACATGGAAGGCACCTGGGATTCGTCGCGGGTTCTTGCTTGGCGGACCTACCCAAGCCGGGGGCCGCTACTCAGAGTGCCGGTCCTGTTCGTTCCGCGTCGCCTCGAAGTGCGGTGGGTGCCGTGGAGCGCGCCTCGTCGCGGGGTTTTCCAGGTTTGCCCCCGGGCGCGGCAGGTGATGATCCTCCTTGCGTCCGGTCGGCCCCCTGCCGGTCTCCCCCGAAGCAAGGAACGCGGTGTTTCACCGACGCCTGGAGGAGGCCTCGTGATCATCAGGGAAGTCGCCGACGGTATCAGTCTCATCTCGCATGCCCACGTCAACTGCTATCTGGTGGAGGACGACGACGGGGTGACGCTCGTGGACGCGGGTCTGCCGAGCATGTGGTCCATGGTGCTGGCGGCCCTGGGCCGGCGGGGGCGGCGCACGGACGAGGTCCGGGCGCTGGTCCTGACCCACGGTCATTTCGACCACGTGGGGTTCGCCGTGCGTGCGCGCCGGGAGTGGGGTGTGCCTGTGCTGGTCCATCCGGGTGACGAGCGCCTGGCGGCCCACCCCTACCGGTACACACCTCAGCGCAACCGCCTCCTGTACCCCCTCTCCCATCCCCGGTCGCTGCCGGTGCTGGGCCGGATGGCCGCGGCCGGGGCGCTGGGGGTGAAGGGGGTGGAGGACACCGAGTCGCTGGAGGCCGGCAGCACCCTGGCGGTTCCCGGCCGACCCGTGGTCGTGCACACGCCGGGGCACACCGACGGGCACTGCATCCTGCACCTGCCCGAGCGGGGCGCGGTCATCAGCGGCGATGCCCTGGTCACCCTCGATCCCTACACCGGACGGCCGGGGCCGCAGATCGTGGCCTCGGCGGCGACCAAGGACACCCGGCAGTCGCTGGCGTCCCTGGACGCCGTGGCGGCCACCGGGGCCGGCACGGTGCTGCCCGGACACGGGGACCCTTGGACAGGGGGCGCCCAGGCAGCGGTGGAGCAGGCGCTCCGGGTGGGAGAGCACTGAGGGATTGTCGTGGTGCTCCGGTAGCGTCTGCTCGCCGTCGACGCGACAGGAGCCCGTATGAATCCTCAGAACGACATCCGTGTCCGGCTTCCCGCGGGGGGTGTGGCACTCTCCGAGGAGGGCGGGGCCGCCCTGTGGGTCAGCGACGGTCCTGTCGGTGCCGGGTTGTGGGAGCGGCTGCGCGTCGAGCATCCCGTGTCGGGGTGGTGGCCGCTGCTGCTGGAGGCGCTGGACGAGGCCTCCGGTGAGATCCGCCCCTGGGAGTCGGGGGAGTTGTGCCCGGAGGAGACGGGCTCCCCCGATGTGCACGATGCGGCCGAGCTGCTGGAGTCCTGGTGGCGGGAGTACACCGCTGTCGACGGCGGCCAGGACCCTCTCGGCGGGGAGCTGCGCGCGGCCGTCACCGCTCCTTACGGCCTGGAGTGGCCGGGCCCGGCTCCGGCCGGGCGGCCGGGTGCGGACCCGGAGGAGGCCGCCGACCGGTGCGCCGCTGCCCTGGTGTCCGGTCGGCGGGGGCTGCGCCTGGGACTGGTGCGCGCGGTCTCCGGTGCCCGGGCTCCGGCTGCCGTGGGTTGGCAGGGCCCGGCGAACTACATCGAGGACGCGGCGGAGGTGTCCGCGGTCCTGGCCTCCTGGGAGGAGCGCTTCGGGGTGCGGGTGGTGGGGATGGGGTTCGACACCCTGGAACTGAGCGTGGGGGCGCCGCCGGCCACGAAGGAGGAGGCCCTGCGTGTGGCGGCCGAGCATTTCGCGTTGTGTCCCGACAGTGTCTGGCAGGTCCGCGGCGGGCGTCCTCTGGAGCGCTACGGCGAGAGCCTGGTCGGTGCGGAGCGCTGGAGCCTGTGGTGGGACTGAGTGCGCGGGGGCGATGGCGGGAGGCCGGCTGCCCCACCTGGGCTTACTCGTCAGTAACATAGGAGGTTATGAGCTCTGACCCCACCGCCGAGGCCTTTCAATTCGACCGCGACACCCGTGTGGAGAAGCTGGCCGACGGCGAGTTCGCAGCCGTCCTCACCGACGCCTGGACCACCTTCACCTCCCACCCCAACGGGGGCTACGTCCTGGCCACCGCACTCAACGCGCTGCGCCAGGGCCTGAGCCTGCCCGACCCCCTGGCGGTGTCGGCGTTCTTCCTGCGCCCGGCCGCGCCCGGCGAGGCCACCGCCCGCACCGAGGTGGTGCGCGAAGGGCGGCGCACCTCCACCGGGCAGGTCGTCCTGGAACAGGGCGGCAAGGAGATCGTCCGCGCCACCGCCACCTACGGCGACCTGTCCCCCGACCCGTCCGCGCGGGTGCTGACCCTGGACGGGCCTCCGCGCCTGCCCGCGCCCCAGGACTGCCCGGTACCGCCCGAGTTCGACAACCCGCAGGGGTTGGGCATCGCCCGCAGCGTCGAGTACCGCTACCCCGAGAGACCCGGCTGGCTGGACGGGCGTAAGGACGGGCGTCCCCACGCCGAGTTCTGGATGCGCTTCTCCGACGGTCGCGCCCCCGATGTGCACGCCCTGCCCGCGATGGTCGACTTCGCTCCCCCGGCGGTGCTGGAGATCGGCGAGTTCTCCACCGTCACGGTGGAGCTGAGCGTCCACGTGCGCGCCAGGCCCGCCCCGGGATGGGTGGCCTGCCGGGTCTTCACCAAGCACGTCTCGGGCGGCCTGCACGAGGAGGACATGGAGATCTGGGACAGCACCGGGACCCTGGTGGCCCAGTGCCGCCAGCTCGCCATGCTGCTGTAGGTGCATGACGGAGAGGGGCCGCCGCGGGGCGGCCCCTCTCCGTTTCTCACACCGCGGCCTCGGCGCGCATCACGGCGCGGAAGTGGGTGGTCAGGCGGTGGTCCTGCTCC
Organism: Nocardiopsis algeriensis; assembly: GCF_014203695.1. Lineage (GTDB taxonomy): Bacteria > Actinomycetota > Actinomycetes > Streptosporangiales > Streptosporangiaceae > Nocardiopsis > Nocardiopsis algeriensis. Next base: position 136,759 of record NZ_JACHJO010000005.1, read on the forward strand.
AAGACGTGGAAGGCCACGCCCGGGGGCTGGTCGCGGTTGACCGCGGGTTCACCCTCCCAGGGCATGCGCAGCGTCCACGTCACGCCGGGGGCCAGCAGCAGCGGCCTTCCCGCGAACGTGGTCGCGCCGCCGGTGTGCGCGTGGCCGACCAGGATGCCGGCCACCCTGGGGTGGGCGTGCAGGAGCCCGGCCAGGTCGTCGGCGTTGGCCAGGCGTATGGAGTCGGGCAGGGGGTGGTGGACCCGCACCGGCGGGTGGTGGAAGGCCAGCAGCGCGGGGGTGTCCCCCTCCAGGCCGCTCAGTGTCTCGTTGATCCACACCAGCGTGGCGGGCTCCAGGAGCCCGCCGTCGTGGCCCGGGACGGCGGAGTCGCAGGTCAGCACGGCCGCGCCGGGCAGGTGGTGAAGGCGGTTGAGGGGCTGGTCCGAGGGCTCGTGCCCCGGCAGTACCCGGCGCAGTGCGGCCCGGTCGTCGTGGTTTCCGGGGCAGACCATGACGGGGAAGGGCAGGTCCAGCAGGCGTGCGGCCTCCTCGTACTCGGACGGGGCGGCGGTGTCGGCGATGTCCCCGGTGACCAGCAGGGCGTCGGGGGCCTGGGGCAGGTCGCGCAGGTAGTCCACCGTCCGGGCGGCGCGCTCGGTGGCGCGGTCGCTCCCGTCCAGATGCAGGTCGCTGATGTGTGCGAGCAGAACCGTCATGGCCGTCCTTCCGCGGGTTTCCCCCGAAGTTCTAACGGATAACTTAGTCTTAAGCGTTAGAGACGCTAGCCCGTGGAGAGGACACGGGGCAAGCGGGGTCGACGGACGGGGAGCCATGGAACGCCATCTGGCACTGGAACTGGCCGACACGATCCACCGCGGCGACGCCGCGGGAGTGACCGACGAGCTGAGCACTCCCGAGTCGACCGCCCGGTGGCTGGACACCGTGGGCGGTCCCCTGCCCGCGGCGGGGCGGGTCGACGAGGCGCTGCACGCCCAGGTCGTGGTGCTGCGCGGGGCGGTGCGCTCCCTGCTGGCGCGCGCGGCGGGGCCGGCCGACCCCGCCGGGGGCGCCGCTGCCCCCGATCCGCAGGAGGCCCTGTCACTGCTGAACGCGGCCTCGGCCCGCGAGCCGGTGGTACCGCGGCTGCGCTGGACCGAGGGGGACGTGCCCACGGTGGAGATGGCCCCGGCCGAGGGCTGTGCGGACACGGTCGCGGCCCTGGCCCGCTCGGCGATGGCGTTCCTGGACAGCCCCGATCGCGAACGGCTGCGTTCCTGCTCGGCTCCCGGCTGCCTGCGCTACTTCGTGCAGGCCCACGGCCGCCAGCAGTGGTGCGCCACCGCCTGCGGCAACCGGGCCCGCGCCGCACGCCACTACCGCCGCCACGCCGGGGCGCGCGCCTGAGGCGGACACACCGGACACCGACCCGGTGCGTCCCCTGCCGTGTCCTCACCGCCCACGGGCGCACCGCCGGGAAGCACTGCGCGTCGGCGCACCGTGCCGGGGACGCTCAGGCAGGTGCGGGGGCGCGGCGGCGCAACAGGCCGTGGGAGGGCGAGAAGAGGTAGGCCAGGGCGAAGGCGGCGGCCTGGGCCAGGACGATCGACCCGCCGGTGGACACGTCGAGGTGGAAGCTGGCCAGCACCCCGGTCACCGCCGCGGCCACCGCGACCGCCACCGAGATCAGCAGCATCCGCTCGAAGCGGTCGGTGAGCAGGTAGGCGGTGGCACCCGGGACGACGACCATGGCCACCACCAGGATGATCCCCACCGCCTGCAGGGCCACCACCACGGTCACCGACAGCAGCCCGAGCAGGAGGGTCTCCAGCAGGCGCGGGCTGATACCGAGGGAATGTGCGTGGACGGGGTCGAAGGCGTACAGGGTCAGGTCGCGGTGCTTGTACCAGACCGCGGCCAGCACCACTCCGGCCAGGATCAGCACCTGCCAGATGTCGGAGTCGGAGACTCCCAGCACGTTGCCGAACAGGATGTGGCCCAGATCGGTCTGGCTGGGCACCCGCGAGATCATCACCAGCCCCAGGGCGAACATGGCGGTGAAGACCACGCCGATGACCGCGTCCTCCTTGACCCGGGAGGTGCGGTTGACCGCGCCGATCAGGGCCACCGATCCGGCACCGAAGACCAGCGCCCCCAGTGCGAAGGGCAGTCCGAACATGTAGGAGAGCACGACCCCGGGCAGGACGGCGTGGGAGACGGCGTCGCCCATGAGGGACCAGCCCACGAGGGTCATCCAGCACGAGAGCACCGCACACACCGCGCCGGCCACGACCGAGACCAGCAGTGCGCGCTGCACGAACTCGAACTGCAGCGGCTGGGCGAACCACTGGGCGAGACCGGTCAGGACGTCCATGTCGCCTCCTCCTCGGGGTGGACCCCGAACGCCTCCATGAGCACCTGGGGCCGCAGGACCTGTTCGGGGGTGCCGCGGGCCAGGACGCGGCGCTGCAGCAGCAGGGCCTCGTCGCACAGGTGCGGCACCTGGGCCAGGTCGTGGGTGGACACCAGCAGGGTGTGTCCCTCCCCGCGCAGTTGCAGGAGCAGTTCGGTGACGGTGGCCTCCGAGCGCTTGTCGACACCGGCGAAGGGTTCGTCCAGCAGCAGCACGGCGCTCTCCTGGGCGATGGCGCGGGCGATGAAGGCGCGTTTGCGCTGGCCGCCCGAGAGCGCGCCGATCTGGCGGTCGGCCAGGTCGGTCAGGCGGGTGCGCTCCAGGGCGCGGCCGACCGCCTCGCGGTCGGCGGCGCGGGGACGCCGGCGAGGGCCCATGCGCCCGTAGCGGCCCATCATCACCACATCGCGCACGCGTACGGGGAAGGCCCAGTCGACCTGTTCGGACTGGGGGACGTAGCCGATCAGCCCCTCTTTGCGAGCGGCGGCTCCGGTACGGCCCAGGATGCGAACGGTGCCGTCGGCGGGTACCAGCCCCAGCAAGGTCTTGAACAGGGTGGACTTTCCCGAGCCGTTGGTGCCCAGCAGGCCGCAGACCCGGCCGGGGGCGACGGTCAGGGACACCTCGTCCAGGGCCAGGACGTCACCGTAGCGGACGGTGGCTCCCTCGACCTCGATGGCGGCGCTCATCGGCGCTCTCCCTTCAGCCCGGTGACGATGGCGCGCGCGTCGTGGCGCAGCAGGTCGAGGTAGGTGGGGACGGGCCCGTCGGCCTCGGACAGGGAGTCGACGTAGAGGGTCTGCCCCATGCGCGCGCCGCTCTCGCGGGCGACCGAGCGCTGGGTGCCGTCGTCGACGGTGCTCTCGCAGAAGACCGCGGGCACCTGGTTGTCACGCACGTACTCGGTGACGGCGGCGATGCGGCCGGGGGTGGGTTCGCTCTCGGCGTTGACCGGCCACAGGTACATCTCGGTCAGGCCGGCGTCGCGGGCCAGGTAGGAGAAGGCACCCTCGCAGGTCACCAGGGCGCGTGCGTGCTCGGGGACCTGGGCGAGTTCGCTGTCGAGGTAGTCGCCGACCTCGCCGATCTGTTCCTTGTAGTCCCGGGCCGCGGCGGCGTACTGTTCCTTGCCTGCGGGGTCGAGATCGGTGAGGGCGTCGCGAATGTTGTCGACGTAGACCAAGGCGTTGTCGGGGGACATCCAGGCGTGGGGGTTGGGTTCGCCCTCGTGGCCGCCCGAGGAGACGGGGATGGTCTCCACGCCCCGTGTGAGGGTGGCGGTGGGGGCGTCCACGCGCTCGGTGAACTGGGCGAACCAGGCCTCCAGACCGAGCCCGTTCTCCAGGACCAGGTCGGCCTCCAGGCCGCGCACGAGGTCGTCGGGGGTGGGCTCGTAACCGTGGATCTCCGCTCCGGGCCGGGTGAGGGAGGCGACCTCGACGCGGTCGGCGGCGACGTTGTCGACCATGTCGGCCAGGACGGTGAAGGTGGTCAGGACCAGCGGGCGGCCGTCGTCGGCGGGTGCCGCGGGCGCTGAGCAGGCGGTCAGCGCCAGGGCCACGGCGGCGGCCGACACCGCGGACCAGAGGTGTGAGGGTGACCCAGCTTCTGAGTTGGCCATGCCTAACTTTTACCACGGGAACGGCAAATCACACATGAAGGGCCGTCCTGGTGCGGCCCCGAACGTGTGAAGCGGTCGCCCGATACCTCTTCGTCGGAGCGCCTCCGCCTCGACCCGAGTCCGGCGACGGCCCTGCCCGTCTCCCTTGCGCGCGAACTCTTCCCGACCGCCCTCAGCAGCGGGTTTCCGGCGTCGGATCCTTCCGCTCTGGTGCGGGCGAGAGGTTTGCCGTAGTCTGGAAAGCGCTTTCACAGGAAAGGTGGGAACCATCCATGGGTGATCACGTGCTGGGCGTGGCCATGAACGGCGTCACGGGACGCATGGGATACCGGCAGCATCTGACCCGATCGGTCCTGGCCATCCGCGACGCCGGCGGCCTCGAACTGGCCGACGGCTCCCGCGTCGTCCCCAGGCCGGTGCTCGTCGGGCGCTCCGAGCGCAAGCTCCGCGAGATCGCGGAGCGCCACGACATCGAGGACTGGTCGACCGACCTGGACTCGGTACTCTCCGACCCCTCGGTCTCGATCTACTTCGACGCCCAGATCACGCACGCACGCGAGGCCGCCGTGCGCTCGGCCATCGCCGCGGGCAAGCACGTCTACGTGGAAAAGCCCACCGCCGCCACCCTCGACGCCTCCCTGGAGCTGGCCGAGCTCGCCCGCCGGGCGGGCCTGTGCAACGGCGTGGTCCAGGACAAGCTCTTCCTCCCCGGCCTGCTCAAGCTGCGCCGCCTGGTGGAGAGCGGCTTCTTCGGGCGCGTGCTGTCGGTGCGCGGCGAGTTCGGCTATTGGGTCTTCGAGGGCGACTGGCAGGACGGCCAGCGCCCCAGCTGGAACTACCGCGCCGAGGAGGGCGGCGGCATCGTCCTGGACATGTTCCCCCACTGGCACTACGTGCTCGAGCACCTCTTCGGCCCGGTCCGCTCGGTCACTGCCCGAACCGCCACCCACATCCCCACCCGCTGGGACGAGAACGGCGAACCCTACGAGGCCACCGCCGACGACGCCGCCTACGGCATCTTCGAACTCGAAGGAGGTGTCGTCGCCCAGATCAACTCCTCCTGGAGTGTGCGGGTGGACCGCGACGAGCTCGTGGAATTCCAGGTCGACGGCACGCACGGCAGCGCGGTGGCGGGACTGCGCTCCTGCCGCGTCCAGCACCGCTCGACCACCCCCAAGGCGGTGTGGGACCCCGACAAGGCCGACCCCGGACGCTACCGCGCCCAGTGGGAGGAGGTGCCCGACAACGCCGACTTCCCCAACGGCTTCCGCGCCCAGTGGGAGCTGTTCCTGCGCCACGTGGTTCAGGGCACCCCCTTCCCCCACGACCTGCTCTCGGGCGCACGCGGACTGCAGATGGCCGAGGCCGGCCTGCTCTCGGCCGCCACCGGGCGCACCGTCGAACTGAAGGAGGTGGCCCTGTGACCACCCTGAACCTGCCCTCCCCCGGGGGCACGGTGGAGGCGTACACACTCACGGGAACGGCTGCCGACACTTCTCCCCTGCCCCCCGCACGCTCGCGCCGCGCCTACGCCGCCGCCCACGTGGTGGCCGACCCCCTGGCCCCCAACGCCCCCGGGGCGCCCGCGCGCCTGGACTGGGAGCAGACCCTGGCCTTCCGCCACCACCTGTGGGACCAGGGGCTGGGCGTGGCCGAGGCCATGGACACCGCCCAGCGCGGCATGGGGCTGGACTGGGCCGCCACGGCCGAGCTGATCAGGCGCACGGGGGCCGAGGCCGCTTCCCGCGGAGCCGCACTCGTCTGCGGGGCCGGCACCGACCAGCTGGACCCTTCCCACGCCGATCTGGAAAGCGTTGTCACAGCGTACGGTGAACAGCTGGACACCGTCGCCGCGGCCGGGGCCACCCCCGTCGTCATGGCCTCACGCGCCCTGGCCGCCCTCGCCCAGGGGCCCGACGACTACGCCCAGGTCTACGGCAAGGTCCTCGCCCGCGCCGAGCGGCCCGTGATCCTGCACTGGCTGGGCGACGCCTTCGACCCGGCCCTGGCCGGGTACTGGGGGCGGGACGACCCGGCCGAGGCGGTGGAGCCGGTGGCCGCGCTCATCGCCGAGCACGCAGACCGGGTGGAGGGCATCAAGGTCTCCCTCCTGGACGCCGGACTGGAGGTGCGGCTGCGCCGCCTGCTGCCCGAAGGGGTGCGCCTGTACACCGGCGACGACTTCCACTACCCCGAGCTGGTCCTGGGCGACGGGCAGGGCCACTCCGACGCGCTGCTGGGTGTGCTCGCCGCCATCGCCCCGGTGGCCGCCCGGGCCCTGCACGCCCTGGACGAGGACGATGCCGACCGCTACCGCGCGCTGATGGAGCCCACCGTCCCCCTGGCCCGGCACCTGTTCGGCGCGCCCACCTTCTACTACAAAACCGGGATCGCGTTCCTGTCCTGGCTCAACGGGCACCAGAAGGGCTTCCACATGGTGGGCGGTCTGCACAGCGCGCGCGACCTGCCCCACCTGGCACAGGCCCTGCGCCTGGCCGACGCGGCCGGCGCCCTGACCGACCCCGATCTGGCCGCCTCCCGCATGCGCGCCCTCCTCCAGGTCTCGGGGGTGGACCAGTGACCACCTCCCTCGTGCCCACCCCGGTGGACGTGCCCTGCGGTCTGGCCGCCGCCGTGCCCACTCCCCCACCCGGTGACGAGCGCCTGGCCCGGCTGTCGCTCAACCAGGCCACCGTCAAGCCGCGCAGCCTGGTCCAGGCCGTCGACAGCGTCCTGCGGGCGGGCCTGCCCTCCATCGGCCTGTGGCGTGAGCACGTGGCCGAGACCGGGCTCGAACGCGCCGCCCGGCTCGTGCGGAGCTCGGGGCTGCGCGTGTCCTCCTACTGCCGGGGGGGCTTCCTCACCGGCCGCGACACACGGGCAGCCCTGGACGACAACCGCAGGGCCCTGGACGAGGCCGCCGCCCTGGGCGCGCCGGTCCTGGTCATGGTCCTGGGGGGGTTGCCGGAGGGCGACCGCGACCTGGACGGGGCGCGCGAGCGCGCCTTCGGTGCCCTGGAGGAGCTGGTGCCCCACGCCGCGGCCGTCGGGGTGCGCCTGGGGTTGGAGCCGCTGCATCCGCTCTTCTGCGCCGACCGCGCGGTGCTGTCGACCCTGGGCCAGGCGCTGGACGTGGCCGAGCGCTTCGAGGCCGAGCACGTGGGTGTGGTCGTCGACACCTACCACGTGTGGTGGGATCCCCAGGTCCGCGAGCAGATCGCGCGGGCCGGGCGGGGCGGGCGCATCACCTCCTTCCAGGTCTGCGACTGGGTGCTGCCGCTGCCCTCCGACGCCCTGCTGGGCAGGGGAATGCCCGGAGACGGCTGCATCGACCTGCGTGCACTGCGCCGTGCCGTGGACGGTGCGGGGTACACCGGCGACATCGAGGTGGAGGTCTTCAACGCCGAGGTGTGGGCCGCTGACCCCGACGACGTGGTCGCCACCATGGCGCGGCGCCACGTCCAACACGTTCTGGAGAGGGGGTGAGCATGCGCGTCACCGAGGTGTCGGCCCGGGCCTTCCGCCTGCCGCTGCACCGGGCCTGGGACGGCGGTGTGGACCGCAACGATCTGGTCGTGGTACGGGTGGCCACCGACGAGGGCCTGGTCGGTACGGGCTTCTCGTGGACACCCCTGATCGGGGCGCGGGCCGTGGCCGCACTGATCGCCGACGACCTGCGCCCGGCCCTGCTGGGACGCCGGGCCGATCCGAGCCTGTGGGACGAGTTGCGCTGGCACCTGAGAGAGGCCGGTACGAGCGGCCTGACACTCATGGCGCTGGCGGGGGTCGACATCGCCTTGTGGGACCTGGTGGCGCGCCGTGCGGGCCTTCCCCTGGTGGAGCTGCTGGGCCGGCGGCGGGAGGAGGCCGAATGCTACGGCAGCGGTGTCAACCTCGACTACCCGCTGCCCGACCTCCTGGAGCAGGTGGCGGGGTGGGTGGCGGCCGGGCACCGGGCCGTGAAGGTCAAGGTGGGTTCGCCCGCGGTGGCGCGCGACGCCGAGCGGGTGGAGGCGGTGCGCGACCTCGTGGGGGCCGACCGGCTGCTGATGGTGGACGCCAACCAGCGCTGGGACGTGCCCGGTGCGGTGCGCGCCCTGGCCGTGCTGGAGGAGTTCGACCCGTACTTCGTGGAAGAGCCCCTGCCGGCCGGCGACCTGGGTGCCCACGTGCGGCTGCGCGCCAGGACGCGGGTTCCCTTCGCGGTCGGGGAGAACCTGCGCACGGTCGAGGAGTTCGAGCGCTTCATCGACGAGGGGGTGTGCGACGTCGCCCAGCCCAATGTGGTGCGGGTGGGCGGTATCACGCCGTTCATGCGCATCGCGGAGTCGGCGGCACGCAGGAGTGTGCCGGTGGCCCCGCATCTGCTGCCCGAGCTGTCGGGGCAGTTGGCGCTGTGCCTGCCGCGGGTGGGGATGGTCGAGGACATCGACCGTGCCTCGCTGGCCGCGCTGGGGGCTTTGGCCGTCCCCAGCGGGGTGCGTCTGGAGCGGGGCCGCGTCAGCGCCGACACCGGTCCGGGCCACGGTCTGGTGTTCTCGGGCGGGCTCGCCCCTGTCCCCTAGCACGTGAGGGGCGGGCGGAAGGGGTGCGGCGCCCCCCGCCGGTGTCAGCCGGCGGGGGGCGCCGTGCTCTCCCGGACCACGACCTGGCCGCGGACGGTGACCACGCGCGGCGGGTCCGCGGGGTCCTCGGCCAGCGCGAGCCGTGCGGCCTGCTCTCCCATCTCCTCCAGGGGCAGGCGCACGGTGGTCAGGGCAGGGGTGAGGTCGCGCAGGGTGGGGATGTCGTCGAAGCCGGCGACCGACAGGTCGGTGGGGACGCGTTTGCCCATGTCGCGCAGGGCGGCCATGGCTCCGGTGGCCATGACGTCGTTGACGGCGAACAGGCAGGTGGCGTCGGTGCCCAGGGTCATGAGGCGGCGGGTGGACTCGTAGCCGCCGTCGCGGGTGAAGGCGCCGTGGATGACGTTGTGGTGGGCCAGCTCGATCCCGGCGGCGGACAGGGCCGAGTGGAAGCCGTCCATGCGTTCGCGTGCGGTCCGCAGGTCGCTGGGGCCGGCCAGGATGGCGAAGCGGCGGTGTCCCTGGGCGATGAGGTGGCGGGCCAGGTCGGCGGCGCCGGCGTGGTTGTCGGGGCTGACGGTGTCGGCGGGCAGGCCCGGTTGGGAGACGCAGGCCACGCGGCCGCCCTGTGCGCGGAAGGCCTCGATCTCCTGGGCCAGGCGGCGGTTGCTCTCCTCGTCGGTGGAGCGCGAGCCGGCCAGGACCACGGCGCGGGCGCGGTGGGAGCGCAGGGCGGCCAGGATCTGCCCTTCCTGATGTGCGGAGCGGTGGGTGGTGCCCAGCACCAGGACCAGGCCGTGCTCCTCGGTGCAGCGGGTCACGCCGGCGGCAATGGAGGAGAAGTAGGGGTCGGCGATGTCGTGGACGAGCAGTCCGACCAGGGAGCTGGTGTTGCGGGCCAGGGTCTGGGCGGAGGCGTTGGCGAGGTAGCCGAGTTCACGGGCGCTGGCGTTGACCTTCTCGCGGAGTTTCTGGCTCACCTGGCGGGTGCTGCCGTTGATGACGCGCGACGCTGTGGCCAGGGAGACCCCGGCGTGCTCGGCGACCTGTTCCAGCGTCACGTTCGTGCTCACCACACCCCTGGCCCTTCTGGTCCCCCGCGCCGGGAAAACTCTTTCCTTGCCAGGGTAGTGGAACGCGGGGGCGGTGCGGGGGTCGCTGTTCACGGGGTTCGCAGCTGCTCTCTCCAGGTACGGCGGGGGCGCCAGCCCAGCGTGGTGTGTGCGCGCTCGGAGGAGAAGACCGCGCTGCCGTCGGCCAGGGCGGCGGCAGCCTCGGCGGCGGCCGGGTGGAAGCGCGCCATGAGTTCGTCCACGGGGCCGGGCGCCAGGGGGTCGGGGGCGACGGCGTTGAACACCTGACCGCTCTCGATGCGGTCGGGGTTCTCCGCGGCCAGGGCGAACAGTTCGGCGGCGTCGCGTGCGTCGATGTAGTTGAACAGCGAGGTGGCGGCCAGGGCGGGGTCGGCCAGTCGCTGGGCCATGGTGTGTCCCTGCTGGGTGGGTGCGCCCTCCCACTCCTGGGGGGCCACCACGTACCCGGGGCGTACGCACGAGAGCACGCACCCGGGAGCGGTGCGTGCCAGGGCGCGCACGGTGTCCTCGATGATCGTCTTGCTCAGGCCGTAGGCGTGCCAGGGGGCGACCGGGTGGTCCTCGTCCAGGGGCAGGTAGAGGGGTTTCCAGGAGGGGGTGTTGTAGCCGTAGACGGTGGGGCTGGAGGCGGCCACCGCCGAGCGGGCCCCGTGTTCGATCGCGGCGGACAGGACGGCCCAGGCCAGGCCGGTGTTGACCTGGAGGGTCTCCACGTCGGGGCGGGCGAAGGGGACCGCGATCCCGGCCAGGTGGACCACGGCCTCGGGGGCGGCGCGATCGAAGGTCTGCCGGAGCTGCCGGGGGTCCAGGAGGTCGGCGACGACGCCGTCCACACCGGCGGGCTGGTGGGCGGGGGCGGTGTCGGCGGAGGTCACGTGGTGTCCGCGTTCGGCGAGGACGGCGGTGACGCTGCGGCCCAGGCGTCCGGAGCCTCCGGTGACGAGCACTCTCATGGGTGTGTTGCGCGCTCTCTCTTCGTGGGGTGGTCGGGGGCGGGTCGCGCGTGCTCGGTGTTGCCGCGCGGCGGGGTGCGGCAGCGGGTGTCCGCCGCACACACCCTAGGGAAGGGCCGCGGTGGCGGCGGCCAGGTGGCGGGGGTCGGGGTGTCCGTCGCTGATCGCCGTGCGCAGGCTTCTTCGCAGAGCGCCGCCTTGGGGCAGGGGCAGGCGGGTGTCCCAGGCCAGGGCCGGCCCGAGGCCGGGGTATTCGCGGGCGCGCAGGAACCACGGGTCGGTGTGGTCCCCGGGCTGGGTGAAGAGCAGGGTCCAGGGGGCGCCCGAGGTGGTGTGTCCGGCCAGGGACAGCCAGGGGGCTCGGGACCCGTGGAGGGCCTCTTCGCCCTCCAGGCCGTCGGGTCCGGTGACGGCGGGGGGCCGCTCGCCGAGGGGCGCGCGCCAGAACAGCCCGCCGTATCCGGCGCCGGGGCGGCCGTTGGTGGCGGGACTGCCGATGCTCAGGTCCTGTCCGCAGGTGTTGTACAGCACGGTGTGCAGGTCCAGGACCCAGGTGTGTTCGTCCAAACCTGTGGCGCGGACGGTGCGTTCCTCGCGCAGGAGTTCGCGACCGTGCGGGTCGGTCCACGACAGCAGCTGCACGGACCGGTTCGCGGAGCGTTCCAGCCAGGTGCGGTGCTGTTGGCGGCCGTGGTTGTCCAGCAGGACCGAGCCCCGGTCGGGGGTGAAGGTGCGCCCGCCCCAGAAGTTGGTTCCCGATACGTCGGGGACGGCCATGCCCACTCCGAGGTGGTGGCGGTGGTCGTCGGGCAGTTCCTCGGTGACCGCGGTGCCGGCCGGGGTGAGCACGGGGTGCAGGTAGGGGCGCGGTGACAGGAGGGGGTCGATATCGGCGCCGTCGCGGTGGAGGGCCACGACCGTGCCGTCGAGGGTGAGGTTCACGCGGTCTCCTTGGTTGCGCGGAGAGGCCGGGCCCAGGGGGCGCCCAGTTCGGAGAACAGGGACAGGGACTCGGCGCCGGTGCGGACGAGGTCGGTGATGCCGTGGACGGTGCGGTGGGTGGCGCCGTCCTGTTGCCACACGTGCTGGTGCTCGGCGGGGATGGGCAGGGGGTCGGGGGCGGTGCGCACGGCTTCCAGCACGTGCATGAAGCCGCGGGTGGCGGCGGGTGGGACGAGCAGGGGGGTGCCGGTGCGCAGGTGGTCGAGGAGGTTCTCCATCAGTGAGGTGCGCGGGTGGCGGGTGGTGCGGGGGGCGCGGCCGGGGCGGTGGAGGGTGACCAGATCCAGGGTGTAGTCCAGCTCGATGCGTCCGCGGCTGCCGTGCACGACCAGCCGAGGAGGTGTGTTCTCGGGGGCGCACAGGGTCACGGCGATGGTCGCGGTGAGGCCGTCGGCGGTGTGCAGGCGCAGGCTGGAGGTGTCGTCGCTCTCGATGGGGTGGGCGCGGTACAGCTCCAGCTCGATGCGGGCGGGGGGCCGGTGGGCGGTTCCGGTCAGTGCCAGGGCGGTGGCCACGGCGTGCGCGAAGGGGTTGGTGAGGGCGCCGTCCACGACGTCACGGCCGTCCAGGCGGCGTCGTCCGGCCCAGGCGGCGCGGTCGTAGTAGGCGGAGGTGCGTTTCCAGGTGCCGGAGCCTCCGATACCGCGCACGGAGCCGATCTCGCCGTGGTCGAGGAGGTCGCGCACGGCCTGTACGGCCTCGGAGCCCAGGCTCTGGAAGCCGACCTGGCAGGCCAGGCCGGAGTCCGTGACGGCTGCGTCGAGCAGGTCGAGCTCGGCCAGGGTGGCGGTGGTGGGTTTTTCCAGCAGCAGGTGGGAGCCGTGTGCCAGGGCGGTGCGGGCCAGCGGCAGGTGGGTGTGGATGGGGGTGGCCAGGACGGTGACGCGCGCGCCGGTCCGGTCCAGCGCCCGGCCCAGGTCGGAGAAGAAGGGGACGCTGCCGTGGCCCTCCAGGTCGTCGCCCGGCGGGAGGGGGCGGGTGTCGCACACGCCCGCCAGGCGTACCAGGCCGCGCCGGGCCAGGGGCAGCAGTGAGCGCAGGTGGGAGCGGCCGTGGCCGTGCACGCCCGCCAGGAGCACGGGGACGGGGCCGGACTCCAGGGGGGCGGGCGTCATCGTGCGCCCTCGGCGAGCAGGTCGGCGACCCGCACGGGGGCGCCGGTGGACATGGAGGCGTTGGCGGCCAGGCCGGTGAGCAAGGCGTTGCCGCCGTCGGCGTGGTCGGGGCGGATGCCGTCGTCGGTGCGGCCCAGGAGAGAGTCGAGCATGGCGGCGTCGCCGCCGCCGTGGCCTCCTTCGCCCACGGACACCGGGATCTCCTCGGGTTCCCGCCAGTGCCGGCGCAGCAGGAGCCGGGCCCGGGTGTTCTCCTTGGGGGCCGGCATGCCCCGTACGGGGTGGGTCTCGTCGCGGCCCGGGGTGGTGTGGGAGAACTCGGTCATGTCCAGTTCCAGGCGTCCGCGGCTGCCGGTGAGGGCGAGCCGGTAGCCCTCCCAGGGGGCGTAGGCCGTCAGGTGGTAGGTGAGGCGGGCCCCGGTGTCGTACTTGACCAGTACGGACATGTCGTCCTCGATGGTGATGCCGGGGCCGAAGACGTTGAGGTCGCGGCGGTAGCCGTCCTCGTGCTCGGCATCCAGGTAGAGAGAGGTGAGGTCGGGGCTGTCGCTCATGTGCAGGGCGAAGGGGTCGTCCTGGGCCCCGGGTGAGCCGTGTCCGCGTTCGTAGTCGGCGGCCAGACCGTGGCGGCGGCCGTTGGCGTCGCCGTAGAAGAACAGGTCGCCCCAGGCGAAGACCTCGACGGGGCGGGCGCCGATCCACCAGTTGACGAGGTCGAAGTGGTGGCCGGCCTTGTGGACGAGCAGACCGCCGGACTGGGTCTTGTCGCGGTGCCAGCGGCGGAAGTAGTCGGCTCCGTGGCGCAGGTCGAGCAGCCACTCGAAGTGGACCGAGGCGATCTCTCCGATGGCGCCCGAGGCGACGAGGTCGCGCAGGCGCAGGTGGACGGGGTTGTAGCGGTAGTTGAAGCCGACGGTGACACGGCCGCCGGTGCGGGCCTGGGCGCGGTTGATGCGGTGCAGGCCCTCCAGGTCGGCGGTCAGGGGTTTCTCCGTGATGGCGTCGACGCCGGCTTCCAGGGCGGCCACGACGTAGTCGGCGTGGGTGCGGTCGATCGTGCAGACGATGACCTCGTCGACGTGTTCCTCCGCGAGCATGCGGGTGAAGGCGTCGGCGGGGTAGGTGGGGACGGGGTCGAGCCCGGCTTCGGTGACGATGCGGTTGTGGGCGGCCATGCGGGTGGAGTTGGTGTCGCACAGGGCGACGAGCCGGCCCAGGTGGCGGTGGGTGCCGGTCAGGGCCCGGGTGTACATGCGGGCGCGGGAGCCCGTGCCGACGATCGCGTACCTACGTGGAGTGGTGTGGTTCACGCCAGCATGGTAAACGCTTTCCCGGCGATGGCACAACGGCCCCTCGGATCCCGGCGGAGGAGAGGGCGACTGGGGCGGACCGTGGTGGCGCAGATGCGCAGAGCTGTCCTTTGCGAGGATGCTCCCGGTTTTCTCGCCGGAAACGGCCTCCTGCGAAGGTAACGATCTGGGGGGTGGATTCCGGTTCGGGGGAAATCCGTCGTTGACACCCCTGGAGGCCGGTGCTAGAAACGGAGAATCTTACTGCATGGATAGCGCTTACCAGGCCTCTACGTGCGGTTTTCGCTCGTGTTCTCCGCCACAGCCCTTGTGCTGCGGCCTCTTTCGCCCCCGACCGGATTGGTGGTCCCATCGTGAGATCCCGGTACCTGCGCGCCTTCGCGGCGCGCGGCGGCACCGCCGAGAGGCGGTGAGCCTTGGTGGCACTCCTTCAGCGAAGGCCCAGGACGGACCCCGCACCCTCCCCTGCTCCCCCTGCCGGGCGCGCCGGCACAGGCGGCAGAGGGCGGGTCCGGCGGGAGAACCTGGCTGCCTACGGCTTCCTGGCCCCGTGGTTCGTGGGACTGGTGTTCATCACGGCCGGGCCGTTGCTGGCCTCCCTCTACTTCTCCTTCACCGACTACAGCCTCATCGGCGACCACGAGGTGGTCGGGCTGGCCAACTACGAGCGCATGCTCACCGACACGCGCCTGCACAGCGCCCTGAAGGTCACCTTCGTCTACGTGTTCGTCTCCGTGCCCCTCCAGCTCGCCCTGGCGCTGGCGCTGGCGCTGGTCCTGGACCGGGGCGTGCGGGGCCTGGCGCTGTACCGGTCGGTGTACTACCTGCCCTCCCTGCTGGGCGGCAGCGTGGCCGTGGCCATCCTGTGGCGCCAGGTCTTCGGCGCCGAGGGGCTGATCAACCAGGTCCTCGGGTTCTTCGGGATCCAGGGCGAGGGATGGGTCTCCCATCCCGACTACGCGCTGGGCACCCTCATCGTGCTCAACGTGTGGACCTTCGGGGCACCCATGGTCATCTTCCTGGCCGGGCTGCGGCAGATCCCCGCGATGTACCACGAGGCCGCCGCGGTGGACGGGGCCGGCCCGGTGCGCCGGTTCTGGCACATCACGGTCCCCATGCTCACCCCCATCATCTTCTTCAACCTGGTACTGCAGATCATCAACGCCTTCCAGACCTTCACTCAGGCGTTCATCGTCAGCGGCGGTACCGGCGGCCCCTCCGACTCCACGCTGTTCTACACCCTCTACCTGTACCAACGCGGCTTCGGCGCGTTCGACATGGGCTACGCCTCGGCGATGGCCTGGCTGCTCCTGATGATCATCGGTGGGTTCACCGCGGTGAACTTCCTGGCCTCCAAGTTCTGGGTCTTCTATGGCGACTGAAACGACCTTCCGCGGCCCGCGCACGCGCAGCGAGCGCTCCCGCCGCCTGCTGATCCACCTGGGCCTGATCGCGTTCGGGCTGGTGATGCTCTATCCGCTGCTGTGGATGCTCTCCAGCTCGTTCAAGCCCACCGCGGAGATCTTCCGCGAGCCCGGCCTCGTTCCCCAGAACTTCACCCCGGGCAACTACACCGAGGGCTGGACCGCACTGCAGCACCCCTTCCACCACTACCTGCTTAACTCGGCGGTCGTCGTGGCGGGTTCGATCATCGGCAACCTCGTCGGCTGCTCGATGGCGGCCTACGCCTTCGCCCGGCTGGAGTTCCGCGGCAAGAGGCTGTTCTTCGCGGTCATGCTCGCCACGATCATGCTGCCGATCCACGTGGTGATCGTGCCGCAGTACATCCTCTTCGCAGAGCTGGGGTGGATCAACACCTTCTACCCGCTGATCGTGCCCAAGCTGCTGGCCACGGACGGCTTCTTCATCTTCCTGATGGTGCAGTTCATCCGGGGGCTGCCCAAGGACCTGGACGAGGCGGCGCGCATCGACGGATGCGG
Source organism: Nocardiopsis algeriensis (assembly GCF_014203695.1). Taxonomy (GTDB): domain Bacteria; phylum Actinomycetota; class Actinomycetes; order Streptosporangiales; family Streptosporangiaceae; genus Nocardiopsis; species Nocardiopsis algeriensis. The sequence goes on from NZ_JACHJO010000005.1 coordinate 152,751, forward strand.
ACACGTGCGCATCTTCTGCCGGATCATCCTGCCCCTGTCCATGCCGGCCCTGGCCACCACCGCGATCTTCACCTTCATCTGGACCTGGAACGACTTCTTCAGCCAGCTGATCTTCCTCACCAGCCCGGACATGTACACGGTCCCGGTCGCCCTGCGCACCTTCGTCGACTCCAGCTCCCAGACCTCCTGGGGTCCGCTGTTCGCGATGTCGGTCGTGGCGCTGGGCCCCGTGTTCGGTTTCTTCCTGGCGGGACAGCGATACCTCGTCAAGGGGATCGCCACCACCGGCATCAAATAAGAAGGGAAATCCCCCCATGAACAGCCCTGTCAGCCCAAGGCGGCCCTCGGGGCCGCGCCGCGGCCCCCTCCTGCCCCTGGTCGCGGTCTCCGCCGCCCTCGCCCTGGCCGCCACCGCCTGCGGCGGGGGCTCGGACTCCGAGGACGGGGTCGTGGAGCTGCGCTACTCCTGGTGGGGGGCGGACGACCGCCACTCCACCCTGCAGCAGGTCATCGACATCTTCGAGGCCCAGAACCCGGACATCCAGGTGGTGGCCGACTACACCGACTGGGGCTCCTACTGGGACCGGCTGGCCACCAGCACCGCGGCCGGCGACGCCCCCGACATCATGATGCAGGAGGAACGCTACCTGCGTGAGTACGGCGATCGGGGAGCGCTGGCCGACCTGCAGGAGTTCGAGGGCGTGCTGGACCTGTCCAAGGTCGACCCGCTCGTGGCCGAGAGCGGCAACCTGGACGGGCAGACCTTCGGCATCGCCAGCGGTGTCAACGCCTACACGGTCCTGGCCGACCCCGAGGCGTTCGAGGCCGCCGGGGTGGAGATGCCCGACGACTCCACCTGGACCTGGGACGACTACGCCGAGATCGCGGCGCAGATCACCGAGGCCAGCGACGGGGAGATCGTCGGCGCCCAGAGCATGGCCTACAACGAGACCGGCTTCCAGATCTTCGCGCGCCAGCACGGCGAGAACCTCTACAACGAGGACGGGACGCTGGGCTTCTCCGAGGAGACGCTGACCGAGTGGTTCACGATCACCCAGGACCTGCTGGAGAGCGGCGGCCAGCCCGGAGCCTCCCAGAGCGTGGAGATCGAGGCCGGAGGGCCCGACCAGTCGGTCCTCTCGACCAACCAGGGGGCCATGGCGCACTTCTGGACCAACCAGCTGGGTGGCATCACCGAGTCCTCGGGACGTGAGATCGAGCTGCTGCGCTACCCCGGTGAGACCGAGCACGAGCGCACCGGGATGTTCTTCAAGCCCGCGATGTTCTACTCCGTCTCGGCCGAGTCCGAGCACCCGGAGGAGGCGGCGCGCTTCGTCGACTTCATGCTCAACAGCAACGAGGCGGCCGAGCTGATCCTGTCCGACCTGGGCCTGCCGGCCAACATCGACGTGCGCGCCCAGATCCTGAGTTCGCTGCCGCCGGCGGACGAGCGCAGCGCTGTGTTCCTGTCCGAGATCGAAGGGGACATCGTCGACGGCAACCCGCCTCCGCCCATCGGAGCGGGCCAGGTCGTGGAGATCACCAAGCGGGTGACCGACGAGCTGTCCTTCGGCAACCTCACGCCCCAGGAGGCCGCGCAGCAGTTCATGAGCGAGGTCGAGGCAGCCACCGGCGACGCCTGACACGGAGGTGCGGGCCCGGCGCGGAAGACCGCGCCGGGCCCGCACGCGTGTTCAGCCCTCCCGGCGCGGAACGGGGTGGACCGGGTGGTCGCGCAGCTCGTCGGGCAGGACGTCCTGGGGGGCGTTCTGCCAGGCCATCGGGCGCAGGAAGCGCCGGATCGCGGTGGTGCCCACGGAGGTGTGCAGGGCGTTGGTGGTGGCGGGCCAGGGTCCGCCGTGGTGCATCGCGCCGGTGACGGCCACACCGGTGGGGTAGCCGTCGTAGACGATGCGTCCGGTGCGCGTCCACAGGGTGTCCTGCAGGCGCGCCCGGAGCTCGCCCTCGTCGGGCTCGGAGAAGACCGACGCGGCCAGGGAGGGCGGCAGGTCGCGCAGCAGGCGGTGCAGCTCGTCGGGTCCGTCGTAGAAGACGACCAGGGCCGTGGGGCCGAAGCACTCCTGTACCTGGTGCGGGTCCAGGGAGGAGGCCTCCGCGGCCAGGAGCCGGACGGGGACCGACCAGCCGGAGCCGTCGGCGGGCAGCCCCTGGGCGAGCAGGCGGGTGCCCGACCCCTCGCGGGAGCCTTCGCCGTAGGCGTCGCGGATGGAGGCGGCCAGCAGTGTCTGGGCGGGCAGGTCCGCCACGCGCTCGGCCATGGCCTGGGCCAGGTCGCGGCCGGCCCGGTCGGCGGGCAGCAGGATCAGGCCGGGTTTGGTGCAGAACTGCCCGGCGCCCTGGGTGAAGGAGGCGACCGCGCCCTCGGCGATCTGCTCGGTGCGGGCCCGTGCGGCGCCGGGGGTGACCGCCAGCGGGTTGACGCTGCCCAGTTCACCGTAGAAGGGGATGGGGTCGGGCCGGGAACAGGCCAGGTCGAACAGGGCCCGTCCGCCGCGGGTGGAGCCGGTGAAGGCGGCGGCGCGGATGGAGTGGTGGCGCACCAGGGCGGTGCCTGCCTCCATTCCGTGCACGAGGCCGAGGGTGCCCTCGGGCGCGCCCGCGTCGCGGGCCGCCCGCTCGATCAGGGTGAAGGCGCGTTCGGAGGTGGCCGGGTGGGCGGGGTGGGCCTTGACCACGACGGGGCAGCCCGCGGCCAGGGCGGAGGCGGTGTCGCCTCCGGGGACGGAGAAGGCCAGGGGAAAGTTGCTCGCGCCGAAGACGGCCACCGGTCCCAGGGGCAGCAGCATGCGCCGCACGTCCGGGCGCGGTCCCATGGGGGTGTCGGCGGGCCGGTCGACGGCGGCCTCCAGGTAGGCGCCCTTGCGCACATGGGCGGCGAAGGCCCGGAACTGGTGGGCGGTGCGGGTGAGTTCGCCGTCGAGGCGGGTCCGCCCCAGGGCGCTCTCGCGGTCGGCGAGGGGGACCAGGCCGGGGCGGTCCTCCTCCAGTGCCTGGGCGACGGCCTCGAGCATCCCGGCCCGCCACAGGCGGTCCCGGGCGGCCAGCTCGGGGGCGGCCTGGGCGGCGGCCCGGCAGATGCGGTCCACCTCGCTGTCGGCGGTGTGGGGTGCGACCGTCTCCACGACTTCTCCGGTGCGTGGGTCCGTGCTGGTGGCCTCGGCCATGGAAGGTCCTCTCTGACGAAGGTGGGCGGGGCTCAGCGGGCCAGGTCCAGGCCGGTGGCGATCAGGGCGCGGGCCTGGTCCAGGTGCTCGGGGTCGGGGTCGGCCAGCGGAGGGCGGGCCGGCCCCACGTCGTGGCCGAGCTCCTGGGCGCGGGAGCGGGCCGCGGCCTTGATCAGGGACACCGCGTATCCGACGCCCTTCTCACGCAGTCGTACCCAGGGGACGTAGAAGTCGTTCAGGAAGCGGTCGACGGTACCGGTGTCACCGGCGGTGAGGGCGCGGAAGAAGGCGTGGGAGATCTCGGGGGCGACGGCGTGGACGGCCGAGGAGTAGGCGGCCACCCCGGTGGCGGCGTAGGCGCGTGCCTGGAGTTCGGCTGTGGGCACGCCGTTGAAGAACAGGAAGTCGTCGGGGGCGGCCAGGACCAGGCGCTGCATGTTGTCGAGGTCGCCGTGGCCGTCCTTGAGGCCGATGACGTTGGGGATGCGGGCGATCTCGGCGAGGGCCTCGGGGGTGTGGGAGACCTGGTCGCGCTGGTAGGCGATCAGGGGCAGGGGTGTGGCGGCAGCCACGCGTCGGGTGTGTTCGACCAGGCCCTGCTGGGGCCCCTTGGCCAGGTAGGGGGGCAGGAGGAGGAGGGCGTCGGCCCCGGCGCGCTGGGCGGAGCGGGCGAATTCGGCGGCCAGAGCGGTGCCGTGTCCGGTTCCGGCGACGACGGGCAGGCGTCCGTCGGCCAGTCGTACCGCGGTGGCGACCGCGGTCTCGTGTTCGGCGGGGTCGAGGGAGAAGAACTCTCCGGTGCCGCAGGCGACGAAGAGCGCTCCGGGGTCGGCGGCCAGCTGGTGTTCGAGGTGGGCCTCCAGGGCGGCCTGGTTCAGGGAGCCGTCGTCGTCGAAGGGGGTGAGGGGGAAGGCCAGGACGGCGCGGGCCATGCCCTGGGCGAGGCGCTGCGCGGTCTCGCGGACGTGTGCGGGGCGGTCGACGGGGGGAACAGACACGTTTTGTCTCCGTATGTAGACAGCTTTTTCATATGCAAACAGAGGCTATGCTTGTGGACGCCGGGGAGTCAACAGGTGCCCGCCGCGGATAGACTCCGCTGGCACACGGACCACGCGAGAGGAGACCGGGACGTACGTGGACGGCGAACCGAGAGAGGGCGTACGCGAGGTCAAGTCGGCCGCCCGCACGGTCGAACTGCTCGAACTCCTGAGCGACCTGGAGGAGGCCGCCACCCTGCGCACCCTCTCCCAGCGCATGGGCGTGCCCCGCAGCAGCCTCTACGCCCTGCTCCAGACCCTGGTCGGCCGCGGCTGGGTGCACACCGACCCCACCGGAACCCTGTACTCCCTGGGCATCCGCGCCCTGCTCACCGGCACCGGCTACATCGACGCCGACCCGCGCGCCGCAGCGGCGCGGCCCCACCTGGACGCCCTGTCCGAGCGCACCGGCGAGACCCTGCACCTGGCCCGCCTGGACGGCTCCGACGTCGTCTACCTGGCCACCCGCGAATCACGCCACTACCTGCGCCCCTTCAGCCGGGTGGGCCGGCGCCTGCCCGCCCATGCCACCGCCCTGGGCAAGGCACTGCTGGCCGAGCGCACCGACGCCCAGGTCGACGCACTGCTCCCGGAGAAGCTGCAGGCCCTGACCGAGGCCACCATCACCACTCGCGAGGAGCTCTTCGCCGACCTGGCGCGCGTGCGCGAGCGCGGCTATGCCACCGAGGACGGCGAGAACGTCGAGGGCGTGCGCTGCCTGGCGGTGGCCCTGCGCTACGACCGCCCCGCCGTGGACGTCATCAGCTGCTCGGTCCCCTCGGCCCGCTACAGCGACGCCCTGGCCGCCGACGCCGTGGACGCGCTCATGGAGGCACGCACCCTCCTGGAGAGAGGCTTGTGACCGGCCCCGATCAGCCGCCCACGTGGCGCAGCACCGCCAGCACCCGGCGGCTGTAACCGGAGGCCGGCTCCAGGCCGAGCTTGTCGAAGATGGCGTTGACGTGCTTTTCCACCGCGCTCACCGACACGTGCAGCCGCGCGGCGATCGAGGCGTTGCCCCAGCCCTGGGCCATCTGCTCCAGCACGTCGCGCTCGCGCGGGGTGAGCCGGGCCAACGGGTCGGCCGCCGCTGCCAGGAGTTTGCGTATCACCTCCGGGTCGAAGGCCGCCCCTCCCCCGCGCACCCGCTCCAGGGCGTCGAGGAACTCCCCTACCTCCGACACCCGGTCCTTGAGCAGGTAGCCCACGCCGCCCGGCGAACCCGCCAGCAGTTCGGCGGCATGGCGCCGCTCCACGTACTGCGACAGCACCAGCACCGCCACGGCCGGGTGCTCGGCGCGGATGCGCAGCGCCGCACGCAGGCCCTCGTCGGTGTGGGTGGGCGGCATGCGCACGTCCACCACAGCGGCGTCGGGTGCCAGGCGCACCACCTCCTCCAGCAGGGCGTCGGCGTCGCCGACCGCGGCCACCACCTCGTGCCCCTCCTCCTCCAGCAGCCGGATCAGGCCCTCGCGCAGCAGGACCGAGTCGTCGGCGATCACCAGGCGCATGCTTCTCCTCTTCTCCGCGAAGGACGTCAGGGCAGCGGGAGGACGGCTCGTACCGTGGTCGGTCCGCCCTCGGGGCTGTCCACCGACAGTGTGCCGTCCAGCGCCCTGATCCGGCGTCCCAGTCCCGTCAGCCCGCCGCCGTCGGGATCGGCTCCGCCGCGGCCGTCGTCGAGAACCCGCAGCTCCAGGCCATGGCCGAGGTCGTCCAGGTGCACGACGACACTGCCGGCGCGGGCGTGCTTGACGGCGTTGGTGATGGCCTCGCGGGCGGTGAAGTACACGGCGGCGGCCTGGGCCCGGGGAGGCGGGGCCGACAGGCGCACGCGCACCTCGACCGGCAGCGGACTGCGCTGGGCCACCTCGGTCAGGGCCGCCTCCAGCCCCGACGTGTCCAGAGCAGCGGGATAGACCTGCCAGGCCACCTCGCGCAGCTCGTCCAGCAGTAAGCGCGTCTCGGCATGGGCCTCGTCGACCAGGCGGGCCGCGCGACGGGGGTCGCTGCCGCGCCGGGCCCGGCCCAGCAGCATCGCCAGGGCCACCACGCGCTGCTGGACGCCGTCGTGCAGGTCGCGTTCGATCCTGCGCCGCTCCTCGTCGACGGCCTGCACGACCTCGGCGCGGGTCAGGGTCAGCTCGTCGATGCGCCGGGCCAGCAGGTCCTCGCGGCTGGGACCCACCAGGCGCCGGGCCAGCGCCCGGTCGGAGGCTGCTGCGGCTGCCGCCGCCAGAGCGGTGGCGGCCAGTGTGCCCACTCCCATGAACAGGCCCACGCTGATACTGGAGATGTGCATCTGCGCGCCGGGCATGGGGACGGGGACCGTGGTGCCGGTCCCGGTGGCGGCCTCCAGTGCGGCCCCGCCGAGGAAGACGCCCACCAGCAGTACGGCGGTCGGTGCCAGACAGCCGCACAGCAGCGCCACGGGGATCCGCAGCAGCAGGTAGGCCACCCGGGGGCCCGTCTCGGCCCGGGGCCGGACGGGGCAGTCGCACCACCGGGCGAGCCGGGCCAGGTCCGCATCGCACAGGCGCCGCGCCCACCGGGACAGGATCGCGGTGATCCGGTGGCGCGTGCGGGGGGCGAGGGGGGAAAGGGCCAGGGCGGCGGTTGCGGCGACCGCCCAGGCCAGTGTGAGCAGGGCGGTGAGGACGCCCAGTCCCACCCCCACCAGCTCGCGTCCGGCCCGCACCAGGGGGGCGGCCACCGCGCGGGCCCAGGCTCCGGGGCCCTCCGCCGTCGGTTCCTGCACTGCCACCTTCCTCTCTGGAGTCACGGCGCACCAGGACCGCGGTCCTGCGGCCGGACATCCCCGCGCCCGGCCAAGAAGTACCACTGCCCCGGCTGCGGGCGGCATCCGGGCGAACAGGTGCAGGCCCACCTCGCCATCCGGCACGGCGAGCATCACCGGCGGTCCCGGGATCGGTACGGACACCGCGATCGGGGAGGCCGCGTCGGCAGCGGCCCGGCACGCGTACAGCGTTCCACGGCCCTCCTCAGGTCCGTCACGGTGTTCGGGCCGTTCCGGAGTCCGGGCGGCGGTAGCCTCGAATCGTTGCCTGCCAGGAGGTGTGTGGTGTCCGACAGCTGGACCGCGATCGACTTCGAGACCGCCAACGCCGACCGCGGCAGTGCCTGCTCGGTCGGCCTGGTGCGGGTGCGCGACGGTGTCGTCGTGGACCGCTACAGCACGCTGGTCCGCCCGCCGGCCCAGGCGGACTTCTTCTCCCGGCACAACATCGCCGTCCACGGCATCACCCCGGACGACGTCGCCGACGCGCCCCGCTGGGAGCGGGTGTACGCCGACATCGTCGAGTTCGCCGAGGACGATCCTCTGGTGGCCCACAACGCCGCGTTCGACATAGGGGTGCTGAACCAGGCCTGCCGCTATGCGGGGCTGGCCCGCTCGGCGCGCGACTACGCGTGCACGCTGGCCCTGTCGCGCCGTACCTGGGCGGATCTGTCCGACCACCGGCTGCCCACGGTGTGCGCCCACATCGGCCACGAACTCGCCGGACACCACCGCGCCGATGTCGACGCCGAGGCCGCCGCGCGCATCGCGATCGCGGCCATGGAACGCCACGGGACCGCCTCGCTGGCCGACCTGTCCCGTCTGTCGGGCGCGGGGCTGCGCAGGTTGGAGGAGGCCTCCCCGGGCCCGGTCCCCGTCGCGGCCGCGGCGCCCCGGCAGGGCGGGGACCGCTTCGCGCGCTGGCAGCGGGCCGCGCAGGCACCTCTGCCCGAGCCCGCGGCGGACGCCGACCCCTCCGGGCCCCTCTACGGCAGGGTCGTGTGCGTCTCGGGTGACCTGGAGACGATGGACAAGCCCGAGGCGTGGCGGCGCGTGGCCGAGGCGGGCGGCATCGCGGCCAAGAACGTCACCAGGAAGACCGATGTCCTGGTGGTGGGCGGCCACGACGGGCCGGGCAAGACCTCCAAGCACCTGCAGGCCGAGGCCTATGCGGCGCGCGGCCAGCGCATCGACTTCGTCACCGAGGCCGACCTGCTGGTCATGCTGGGCATGACCTTCTGAGCGCGGCGCAGGGCCGCCCGCGTTCCCGGTGCGGTCGCGGACGGCCCTGCGGGTACCGGGCTACTTGGGGAAGCGCAGGATCGCGCCGCTGTCGGAACTGGTGCTGCCGTGGTCCAGGACCTCGGAGAAGGCGGCGTCGGTCATCACCGCCGAGCGCAGCATCAGCGCGCTGGCCGGTGCCTTGAACGCCTTGTCCGCGGCGATCAGCTCCTCGGGCTTCTTCGCCACGAGTACCGGTTCGTCGGGCGAGCCCCACAGTTCGGGCTCACCGTCCTGCTCGGCGCCCAGGAGCAGGGTCTGCACCCTGGCCTCCGACAGCATCGGCAGGGTGGGCTCGGTACCGCGCACGGCCTGGTCGTTGGCGAGCTTCTGCTGGAAGTCGTCCAGGAGCTTGTCGTGGCGTTCGACGACGAAGTCGCGCAGGGCCTCGGCCGCGGCCTGGTGCAGGCGCTCCTGGGCGTCGGGGCCGCCGCGGCCGCCGGGCACCAGCTGGATGGGGATGGAGAGCTTGCGTTCGCCCAGGTTCTCGCGCAGGTGGGCGATGGCTCCCTCGTCGCCTCCGACGAAGATGATCTCGGCGTCGACCTCGGCCACGGCCTCGCGCGCGATCTGGGCGATGCGGGCGGTGTTCTCGCGCCAGGTCTCCTCGGGGAAGTGCTTGCCGTCGAAACGGCCGTTGTAACCGCTGAGGACACCGGGGCCGCCTCGGCCCATGGGGTCGAGGTTGCGAAGGTCGTCTCCGGTGAAGTCCTGTTCGTAGGTCGGATCGATGGAGGGGTGGCCGGGGTAGGCGAACACCTTCGCGTTGACCCGGTCCAGTGCCACCAGCACATAGGGCAGGTAGCGGCCGCGGTCGATGGCCAGAGGCAGCGGGTCGGGAACCGGCAGCCAGCGGGCCCGGTCCTGGCGGGGCGGTTCGCTCAGGGTGTGCAGGCCCAGCAGCCGGCCCTGTGAGGCGAACAGGGAGTGGCCGTGCGGGCCGTGGGCCCGGGAGGTGCCGTCCTTGACGGCCTCCTCGAGCACGTCCAGGGTGGCCTTGTCGGTGCCCAGGTCGGAGAGTTCGTCGCGCAGGTGCCTCCAGCGCAGTTCGATCTTCTTGGCCGCGTCCGTGGTGTCACGGCTGGTGTCGATGTGAACCGAGGCCACCGGGGCGCCGGACTCGTACAGAGGTCGAAGGAAAGCCAGGTCCATGTGTCCGCGGGACGCGGTCTCCCCGTCCCGCCCACCCCCTTCTCATGTGTTGGTCCGCGGGCCGTCGCAGGGCCTCTACCCAGGCCCGGTCAGGGCAGACACGGTCCTCGACCAAGGATTCTTGCCCGGCGCGGGGCGGGCCGGACACTGCGGGGACGGGTCAGGTGCGGCGGCTGCGGGCGCGCGAGCTCTCCAGGAAGCGGCGCAGCACCTCGTTGAACCTCTCGGGGCGTTCCAGGTTGGGCAGGTGCCCGGCGCCCTCGATGATCTCCACGACCGAGTCGGGGACGCGCACGTGCATGGCCTCGGTGAAGTCGGGAGGGGTGAAGCGGTCCTCCTGTCCGACCACCAGCAGGGTGGGGGCGGAGATGCACCGGAGCAGGGGCACGTAGTCGGGTCTGCGGGCCCGGCCCAGCAGTGCGGCGGCCGCTCCCTCGGGTGGTGCGGTGTACATCATCGTGCGTACGTGGTCGGCGACGCGGGGCATGGAGCGCACGTTGGCCGCGGTCATCATGCCCACGAGGTGGGAGTCGGCATAGCCGCGCATGCCTTGGGAGCGCAGGTGCTCGGCGGTGGCGCTGCGCCTGGCCCGGCCCTGCTCGGTCTCGGCATGGGGGTTGGTGGCCACCAGGGCGAGGGAGTCGACGCGGTCGGGGAAGAGCCGGCACAGCTCCAGTGCGATCTGGCCGCCCATCGACAGGCCCACCACGCCCGCGGTGTCCACGCCCAGGTGGTCCAGGAGCCCGGCCAGGTCGCGGGCGAAGGAGTCCAGGTGGGTGGTGCCGGGCACGACCGTGCTGTGTCCGTAGCCGCGCAGGTCGGGGACGATCGTCCTGTAACCGCGTCCGGCCAGTGCACGTACCTGGGGTTCCCACATGGTGCGGTCGAAGGGGTGGCCGTGGATGAACAGGACCGGGTAACCCGCGCCCTGGTCGGTGTAGTGGAGGTCCACGCCCCGCACAGAGGCAATGCCCGACCCGTCACCTTTCAAAGAGTTCGTCTGCTGTGCCACAAGAACTGATGCTATGTGGCCACGCAAGGGTGTCCGTCCCCGGACATGGCCGTCCGGAGGGAAGGCGAGGACCGGGCCGCAGGCGGTCCCTCGGCGCCTGCGGCCCGTGCGCGCCGTGACCCGCCGTCCTCGGGCACGGTGCACCGGAGCGGACGTGAGAACCGCCACGGGCCGCCGGGTGGTGTGCACCTGGCTGCAGGAGGAGACGCCTGCGGCGGCTGTCCGGTTCAGATTCTGCTGACACCGGACCCGGGGGGCAACTCCGCTCCCACGGGAGCGCGGAGAGCCGGACGATCGCCCGCGCCCGCCTTTTCAGGACGCGCGCACCGCCCCAGAGCGTGTCTACGGCGCTCCGGCACGGACCCGTGCCTACTCTTCCCGAGGGACGGACCCGCACCGGCCTGCGAGGTAGCGGAACGTCATCGTCTCGACACCCGAAGGAGTCGGGAGCGTGCTCCCGCCCGCCGACCGGACACAGCGACCGCGACAGGAGACCGCGCATGCCGGGCGCCCCCCGCCACCCGCACACCTCCCCCACCGCCACCCGCCGCCAGGTCGTCGTCGGCGGGGCCCTCGCCCTGGGCGCCGCCGCACTGAGCCTCCCCCTGCATGCGGGGCCGGCCCGCGCCTTCGCCGCCGCGGGCGATCCCTTCACCCTGGGAGTCGCCTCCGGCGACCCCCACCACGACAGTGTCGTCCTGTGGACGCGCCTGGCCCCCGACCCGCTGGCCGAGGACGGGAGAGGCGGCATGCCCGACCGGTCCGTGCCCGTCCAGTGGCAGGTCTCCGAGAGGGAGGACTTCGGCCGCGTCAACGCCTCGGGCACCGCGGAGGCCGTGCCCGGGTCCGCCCATGCGGTGCACGCGGTGGCGCGCGGCCTGCGTCCGGGGGCGCACTACCACTACCGGTTCCGGGTCGGCAGCCACATCAGCCCGGTGGGCCGTACCAGGACCGCTCCCCTGCCCGGCGCCCGCAACAACCGCTTCGCCTTCGCCTTCGCCAGCTGCCAGAGCTACCTCAACGGCCACTACACCGCCCACGCCCACCTGGCCCGGGAGGACCTGGACCTGGTCGCGTTCCTGGGCGACTACATCTACGAGAGCGGCGCGGCGGGCGCCATCGGGCGCCCGCACATCCCCTCCCGGGAGGTCCACACCCTGGCCGAGTACCGCGTCCGCCACGCCCAGTACAAGAGCGACCAGGACCTGCAGGCCGCCCATGCGGCCTTCCCGTGGGCGGTGATCTTCGACGACCACGAGCTCGACAACAACTGGGCCGGCGAGCACCCCGAGGACGACCAGCCCCACGAGGCGTTCATGCGGCGTCGCGCCGCCGCCCTCAAGGCCTACTACGAGCACATGCCGCTGCGTCCGGCCCAGGCGCCCCAGGGGCCGTACATACACCTGTACCGGCGCCTGCGCTTCGGCACCCTTCTGGACATGCACCTGCTCGACACCCGCCAGTACCGCGACGACCAGGTCGACGACGCATCGCGCCGGGACCCCTCGCGTACCCTGCTGGGGCCTGTGCAGAAGCAGTGGCTCAAGGAAGGGCTCTCCTCCTCCCGCGCGCGGTGGAACGTCCTGGCCCAGCAGGTGTTCTTCTCCCAGCGCGACTTCCTGGCCGGGGAGGGCACCGACTTCAGCAACGACGCCTGGGACAACTACGCGGTGGAGCGTGACGAGATCCGCGACCACCTGGCCGGGGTGCGCAACCCCGTGGTGATCACCGGCGACGTGCACGCCAACTACGTGTGCGACGTCAAAGCCGACTTCGACGACCCCGCCTCGGCCACGGTCGCCACCGAGCTGGTGGGCACCTCGATCACCAGCGGCGGCAACGGCTCCGAGAACGCCCCCGGCGACGACGTCCAACTGGCGGAGAACCCGCACATCAGGTTCGTCAATCGCAGGCGCGGCTACGTGCGCAACACCGTCACCCCCACCGAGTGGACGGCCGACTACCGCATCGTCGACCACGTGGACCGCCCGGGCGCACCCGTGCGCGACCGGGCCCGGTTCGTCGTCGGCGACGGCGTACCCGGCGTGCGCTCCCAGGACCGACCCGACCAGGAGCGTCAGAAGGTGTAGCGGAGAACCCGCATGACGCTCCGGGTCGAGGGCCACCGGGACAGTGCGCGGTAGATGTCGCGGTGCGGACCCTCGGGGAGCAGCGCGTGGTCGCCGGCCACCTCGTACTCCTGGACCAGTCGCACGCCGGGGCACCAGCGCTCGGGCAGCAGGGAGTCCTCCATGGTGTGCAGTTCCCAGCGGAAGGTGAGTGCCAGGCGCCCGGCCCAGGAGGAGACGATGTCGAAGACGATCTCCCCACCCGCCGTGGCCTGGGAGGTGACGTGCTCCAGGAACCTGCGGAGATCGTCCACGCGCACGAACTCGGCCACGCTCTCGGCCACCGCCAGGACCGGTGTGTCGGCGGGCAGGCGCGCCAGCCAGTCGGCATCGGCCAGGGAGCCGGGGACCAGTTGGTAGCGGTCGGGCTCGGGCAGCAGTCCCCGGCGCAGCTCCACCACGGCGGGCAGGTCGACGTCGAACCAGTGTCCGCGCCGGGGAGCGCCCACTCGCAGTGCCCGCGAGTCCAGACCGCAGCCCATGTGCACGACGGTGCCCTCGGGGTTGCGGGAGCTCCACTCGCGCACCCAGGAGTCGATCTTGCGCGCCCTGAGCAGGGTGAGGTAGCGGTCGACGGAGGCGCCCCGCAGATCACGGAGGTCGACCTCCAACCGGTCGAAGGTGTCGACGGCCCACACGTCCCCCAGGAGGGGGTCGGGGTCACGGAAGTCCAGGACCCGCTGGTAGAGGGTCCACAGCAGGCTCCGCTCCACCTTGGAGAGGTTGACCGGCCTGCGCTGTGCCAGGTGGGTGTCCATCGGCCGTCTCCCGTTCGTCGGCGTGTGGAGAGGTGACTACCCACTGCGCGACCCGGGCATCAGGGACTCCGGACGCCGGACATGAGGCCCCCGGGCCCGGTCTCGTCAGGACCGGGAAGCCGGCAGCCCCCTGCCGTCGGTGCTGATCCACAGGGCCTCGGCCGCCACCAGGCCCAGTGACCGGTCCCGGGCGGGGACGTCCTCACCGCTGCTCACCTGGATCCGGAGCGATCCGGCATAGGGCTGGCGCTCGACCACCCGCACGCTCATACCGATGCCGATCTCGATGTCGGACAGGTAGCGCAGCAGTTCGGGGTCGGTGTCGTTGACCCGCACGATGACGCCGCCGGCACCTTCCTCGGCCTCCGACAGGAGCACCGACTCCTGCGGGGGGATGTGTCCGTCACGGGTGGGGATGGGGTCTCCGTGCGGGTCGACCACGGGGTCTCCCAGGTGGGCGGCGATGCGTTCCACGAACTTGTCCGAAACCACGTGCTCGAGGATCTCGGCCTCGTCGTGCACCTCGTCCCAGGAGTAGCCGAGCGCGTCGACGAGGTAGGTCTCCAGCAGCCGGTGGCGGCGCAGCACCGACAGGGCCACCCGTGTCCCGGCCTCGGTGAGGGCGACCGATCCGTAGCGCTTGTGCTCCACGAGCCCTTGGGCGCTGAGTTTGCGCAACATTCCCGACACGGAGGAGTTGGACACCGCCAGCCGCTCGGCCATGCCCGAGATGGTGACCGGTCCGGTGCCGCGCTCCTGGAGGTCGTAGACGACCTTCACGTAGTCCTCCACCGACGTGGACGGACGTGCCAGGGTGTTGTCCATGTCCATAACCGTATCGCGGACCGTCCACAAGCCACCACGCGCGCATCTCTCCTGTGCCCGGGGACGGACGCCGCGCGCGCGTGGAGGGGTGGGAACCGCCAGGGGCGCCGCGCTTCAGCAGAGGTGGCGCAGGAGGCCGGGGTCGAGCGGGTAGGGCTCCTCCCGAGGCAGCAAGCGGATCCTGGCCTGCGCCGGTGCGGGCGGGCAACCGGTTTTCAGCGGCCTCTGGCGGGAACCGCCGCCTTGAGCAGCATCTCCTCGTACTCGTCCTGCGGATCGGAGTCCAGCACGATCGCGCCGCCCGCGCCGATGACCAGTTCCTCGCCCGTGCGCACCGCGGTGCGGATGACCACGCTCAGGTCGGCGGTGCCCGAACGGGACAGGTAACCCAGCGCACCCGAGTACACACCGCGCGCCGAGTGCTCCAGGGAGTCGATGATCTCCATGGTGCGCAGTTTGGGCGCGCCGGTCATCGACCCGCCCGGGAAGCAGGCGCGCACCGCGTCCAGGACCGACACCTGCGGACGCAGTACCCCGCGCACGGTGGAGACGAGCTGGTGCACGGTGGCGTAGGACTCGGTGTACATGAATGCGGGCACCTGGACCGTGCCCACCCGGCACACCCGGCCCAGGTCGTTGCGCAGCAGGTCGACGATCATGAGATTCTCGGCGCGGGTCTTGGACCCGGTGCGCAGTTCGCGGACGGCACGTGCGTCGGCCGCAGGGTCGCTGTGGCGGGGAGCTGTGCCCTTGATGGGGCGGCTCTCGGCACGGCGGTCCGGGTCCACGCGCAGGAATCGCTCGGGTGAGGCGCTCATGACGCTCATCGGTCCCAGGCGCAGGAAGGCCGCGTAGGGGGCAGGGCTCGCGGCGCGCATGCGCCGGTAGAAGTCCAGGTCGTCGCCGCTGCGGGGCAGCCGCAGGCGGTTGGTCAGGCAGATCTCGTAGCTCTCCCCCGCCGCCAGGTGGGCCAGGCACTCCTTGACGTCGGCGGTGTAGTCCTGGGGTGACCGCTCCAGCAGGCCGGTCAGGTCCAGGGGTGCGGCCGCGGGCGCCGGTGCGGGCAGGGGCCGCAGGTCGCGGAGGGCGGCGAGCGTGTCCTCCAGCCAGGTGTCGGCGTCGGGGAGGTCGTCGGCGCACACGGCGTAGGTGCGTCCCTGGCGGTGGTCGACGGCGATGAAGCGGTCGCAGCGCATCCACACGGCGTCGGGGGTGGAGGCGGTGTGGGGGCCGGCGGGGGCGCCGCAGTCGGCCTTGAGCTCGTAGCCGAAGTAGCCCACGTATCCGCCGGCGAAGTCGAAGGGCAGGTCGCTGCGGGGGGCGGCGGGGGGCAGGCGGCGTTCGAGGGCGTCGAAGACGGTGCCGGGTTCGTCGTGCTCGCGGCCGCCGGGTGCCCGTACGCGTACGGGGCCGCCGACGCGGTAGGTGAGGATCTCGCCGGTGGGTGCGCCCAGGAAGGAGAAGCGGGCACTGCCCTGGGGGCGGGAGCTGTCGAGCCAGAACGCGTACTCCTCGTCCCGGTACAGGCGGGCGAAGGCGGCCTCGGTGTCCACGGCGAAGGGCAGTGTGCGGGAGCGCAGGGTCAGGGGGGCGGTCCGCCGTGCCCGGGCGGGGGCGGCGGGTGGCAGGGGGGCCGCGGCGCGGACGCGGGGTCGGGCCAGGTCCAGGAAGTTGGCGACCAGGTCGGCGCCGTGCTCACCGGCGACGGACTCGGGGTGGAACTGCACCCCCCAGCGAGGCAGCTGCCGGTGGGCCAGGGCCATGACGACGCCGTCCTCGGCCCAGGCGGTCGCCTCCAGCCGCGGGGGCAGGGGCCGGGCCACGGCCAGGGAGTGGTAGCGCACGGCGGTGAAGTCCTGGGGGATGCGGGCGAAGAGGCCCTCGCCGCTGTGGCGGACGCGGGTCAGGTGGCCGTGGCGGGGTTGGGGAGCCGAGACCACGTCGGCTCCGGCCAGGTGGGCGATGGCCTGGTGGCCCAGGCACACGCCCAGTACGGGCAGGCGGGCGCGCTCCAGCAGGCCGGGGAGCAGGCCCACGTCGCGCGGGTTCTGGGGGCGGCCGGGGCCGGGTGAGACGACGACGGCGTCGAGGAGGGAGAGGTCGAGGCCGCGCAGGCGCTGGTCGTCGTTGGCGAGCACCAGGGGTTCTGCCCCGGCGACCTCGGCGATGAGCTGGAAGAGGTTGAAGGTGTACGAGTCGTGGTTGTCCACGAGGAGGATGCGCATCCCGCCCCTTTCCGCCCGAACGCGACATCCCAGGTTACGGCGGACGGTGCGGGCCGCGGTCACGGGGTGTACGGCGCGAAGAGGTGTCCCGGGCGGAACGCCCCCTTCCGCTCCGTTCGGCGGGGAGGTAGACAAGGGGGCGTGGAGCGCTCGTCGGGCACAGCGGGGTGGAGACCATGAGCTTCTTTCTGAGCACGATCGTCATCCTCACCATGGTGGCGGTGGGCGTGTACCTGGTGGTGACCGTCTCTGCGGCCTCCCAGGCCTCCGGGGGCAGGCTCCGCGGCCGGCAGGCGCAGCCCCCGGCCCTGGACCCGGCCCAGGAGGAGCTGCGGCTGCGCTATGCACGCGGCGAGATCGACCGGGAGGAGTTCCTCCAGCGCAAGATCGACCTGGAGGACTGAGAGGGGTGCCGCGTCAGCGGCTCCAGTCCGACATCTCCTCCAGGGTCTTGCCCTTGGTCTCGCGCACGAACCTCCACACGAAGAGGAACGACAGGAGGGCGAAGAACGTGTAGATCATGTAGGTCCCGGTCAGGTTCCAGTCGCTGAGGCCGGGGAAGGTCACCGTGATCAGCCAGTTGGCCAGCCACTGGGTGGCGGTGGCCACCGCCATGGCGGCCGCGCGGATACGCAGCGGGAACATCTCACCCAGCAGCACCCACACCACGACACCCCACGACAGGGCGAAGAACAGTACGAACGCACTCGCGCCCACCAGGGCCGTCGCGCCCCAGTTGAAGGCCAGGCTCACGTCGCCGTCCTGGACCCGGGCGTGGCTGAAGGCGTAGGCGGTCACGGCCAGGGACACCGTCATGCCGGCCGAGCCCGTCAGCAGCAGGGGTTTGCGGCCCAGGCGGTCCACCAGCATGATCGCGATGACGGTGCCCACGATGTTGACGATCGAGGTGAACAGGCTCAGCAGCAGGGAGGCGGACTCCTCCACACCCACCGACTGCCACAGGGTGCTGGAGTAGTAGAAGATGACGTTGATACCCACGAGCTGCTGGAACGCGGACAGGGCCATGCCGATCCACACGATGGGCAGCAGGCCGTAGCGGCCCGTGATGTCCCTCATGCGCGGCTGTTCCTCGCTGCCCAGGGCCCGGCGGATCTCGTCGATGCGCTGGTCGATCCTCCGCTCGCCTCCGCCCTCCACGTCGGCCAGGATCTCGCGGGCCCGGTCGGCCCTGCCCACCCGCACCAGGTAGCGGGGCGATTCGGGGATGAGCAGGCTCAGCATCAGGTAGACCAGGGCGGGCACGACCTCGGCGCCCAGCATCCACTGCCAGGCCTGGAGGGGGCCGATCGTGTTCTCGGCACTGCCGTCGGCGATCTGGGCGATGCCGTAGTTGACCAGCTGGGAGGCGGCGATGCCCAACACGATGGCCAGCTGCTGGAGCGAACCCAGGCGCCCCCGGTAGGAGGCCGGGGACACCTCGGCGATGTAGGTCGGCGCGATGACCGAGGCCAGGCCGATGGCGGCTCCGCCCAGGATGCGCCAGAACGTCAGGTCCCACACGGTGAAGGGCAGGGCGGAGCCGATGGCGCTGATGGCGAAGAGCACGCCGGCGATCTGCATGACCCGGATGCGCCCGAGCCGGTCGGCCAGCGAACCGGCTGCTGCCGCACCGACCACGCAGCCGAGCAGGGCCGAGGCGATCGTGAATCCCAGGACCGCCGCGTTCACGTCGAACCTGTTCTCGATGGCTCCGACGGCGCCGTTGATCACCGCGCTGTCGTAGCCGAAGAGGAAGCCGCCCATGGCCGCGGCCATGGCGATCATCGTCACGTGGACGATGTTGGCCTCTCCCTCCGGAGCACCTCTGCTGTGACTGGCCTGGCTCACGCGTGTCCCCCCGGCGAAGTGATCGACGTTCGTTTCCAGGGTGACCACGGTCATGACAGCTAGTCACGGACAAAACGCCCACAGTCCCAAAGATGTTCGCTTTTTGGCTCACAGCAGGCCGTGTCTGTACCTCCGGACCTCAGGGCTCGTCATCGGTGACCAGTTCCAGGGTCTCGCGCAACTGCTCGTGCGCGGCCTGGACGCTGCGTCGCAGGGAGCGCAGGTAGAAGCGCTCCAGGCGCTGTTTCTGCTGGGGACTCAGGGAGGTACGGCGTATCTCCTCCACACCCTGGGTGAGGATCTGCAGGATGTCGGCGCCGGGGGCGGCGGTCCGGTCGCCGTCCCGGCGCGGGGCTAACGGGCTCTCGCTGCTCTGCCGGCGGTGCAGCAGCATGGCGGCGTCGGGGCGTCCGGAGTCCTGGAGCTCGTCGGCTCCTATGCCCAGGGCCTGGGCGAGGGCGACCAGGGTCTCGGCGCGCGCACTGGTGCGCGCGCCGGTCTTGGTGCGGCCGTGCTCGATCTCCCGGATGCGTTTGCCGCTGAGCCGGGCGCCGTTCTCCCTCAGCAGGCGCTCCAACTGTTCGGGGCTCATCTTGAGGGCGAGTCTGCGACAGCGGAGCAGGGTTGCCTCGGGTGGGGGCGCCGCATCGGTGGGCTCGTCGCGCATACCGCTGCCTCTCCTTTTTCTCTTTCGAATCTCGCAAAGGCTCGCAGCCCCTGCAAAGGTTAACACCTCCATGACCTGTACTACCAAAGTCCTGAATTAGTACATATAACGTTCGCTATGTTGAAGAAAGTTCAGAGAAAGTCTTGCACTTCGTTCACACCTGTTGCTAGGTTCACCACATGACCGAGTATCGGGAAACGCGCGTCACCGAATTGCCAAAACTGCTGGTCAGCGTGCGCAAGGCCGCTGAAATACTGGACATTTCCGAACGAGTTGTCTACGAGCTCTGCTACGCCAATGAACTCGAGTCGGTCAAGGTCGGACCCAAGAAGTGGATCCGCCGCATCACCTGCGAGTCCCTCAACAAATACGTCGAGAAGGCGCGCCTGGACGCGTACGCGCTCGACTCCGAATGAGGAAGAACCGAGAAAGGACGCCTCTGTGAGCGCCATTTCCGCCGCCGGCGGCACACTTTCCCTGCCCAGGAACAGGGCCGCCGCCGAACCTCTTCTCCGCGGTCCCCGCAAGGTGATCGCCGGCGCGCGCAGCGTGGCAGGCCTGCTGGAACAGGACCCGGCCCTGTGGCCCTGCCTGACCACGTGCGTGACCGACACCGACGGCCGCGTGATCGTCCACTACGCCGCCAGCGGTGACAGCGGCGAGGCCGCCTGCCTGTTCGGACCCGACGGCGTGGTCGCCCGCTGGAGATCGGTGCTGACCCAGGACCGCGAGGCCCGGCGCGAGCGCGACAAGGGACGTGAACGCGTGGTCACCGTGCACGGCCACCACTGCGGCCACCCCGTCACCGTCCTGTTCACCGTCATCGGCGCACATCCCTGAACCGCCGCACCAGAGCAACACCCCGGCAAGAGACAAGGAAGACGATGCACAGCCCACGGCGCGACACCAGATTGGTCTACCCCGACGCCAACACGGTCCCCTGGCCGCTCAACCACCATGCCTACGTGCGCATCTGCGCGGCCCGCCTCAGGAAGGAGGTCAGCCACGAGCCCCAGATCCTCCTTCCTCAGTGCCACGTCCAGCGCGGCGACATCCGCAGGGCCCTGCTGCGCCTGCAGGCCACCGAGGAGACGCCCGGCCTCGTCCTTGCCTGGAACGAGGTCCACGGCTGGTCCCGCCAGGACGAGACCGGACGCCAGGCCCTGGTCCTGGGAGCCGAACCGCTGCTGCCCCCCGACGCCTTCGCCCGCGCCGTGACGGCACTGCTGGCCCCCGAGAACCAGAGGATGATGATGGTCCAGGACCGCAGCCGGGGCAGCGCCCACCCCGCCGACCCCCGCTTCGAGCGGCGACTGGCCGCCTACCGGGAACTGTGAGAGCGCTCCCGGACCGGGCCTATCCGCCGCCCGCGCGGGTGTCGCGGTCGGGGCGAAAGGCCGACAGGTCCACACCGGGGTCCTCTCCCAGGGCCAGACGCGAGGCCACCAGCCCCTGGAAAGCGCCCAGCGTGAGCCCTTGGGATCCCAATCCGGTGGCAACCACCGCCCCGGGGGCGCTCTCCACCTCCCCCAGGAGCTGCCTGCCGTCTCCGGTCCCGGGCCGCAGGCCCGCACTCGCGCCGGCCACCGTGGCCTCCCCCAGCCCGGGCATGGCCTCCAGTGCGGCAGTGAGGTTGCGGGCCTGCCCCGAGGCCGTCACCCGGCAGTCGAACCCCGCCTCGGGTTCCTCCGTGGCGCCGAAGACCACCCGGTTGGGCCCGAAGGCCACCGCGTAGCGGTCGCGCTCACCGAAGCGCACCACGGGCCAGGGCCGGGTGTCGGTACCGGGCAGCGCGAAGTGGGTGGCCTGCCCGCGCACGGGCAGCACGGGCAGCGCCACCCCGGCCCCGGCCAGCACCTGGGCCGACCACACCCCCGCCGCCACGATCACTGAGGAGGCCTCCATGTCCTGACCGCCGACCCGGACCCCTCTCACCCGGCGGCCGTCCCACAGCAGGCGCGCGTCCCCCGGGAAACGGCGCAGCCCACGTTCCAGGGCCGCTTCCAGCAGCGCCGCCCGCGCCATACTTCCGTTCAGGCGCGCCATTTCCTCGATGTACACCCCGCCGTATTCCTCGGGCACCAGGGGGAACAGCTCCCGGGGCCGTCCCTGCCCCAGGCGCTCCACCCTGCCCATGCCTTCGAATCCCGGAAGGCGGGAGAGGGTCTCCATCAGTTCGTGGCCGGCGTCGTCGCCCTCCCGGTCCACCGACATGCCCCCGCACACCTCGTACCCGGTGGCCTGCCCGTCCTCGTCCAGTTCGGCCATCAGCGAGGGCAGGTGCGCGGCCGCGGCCGCCTTGAAATCCTGGACCGGTGGCTCCTCCCAGGGCAGCGGCCAGGGAAAGACCACCCCCATCCCGGCCCCGGTGGCCCCGCCGGTGTGCGAGGAGTCCACCAGAGCGGTGGACACGCCCCTCCTGGCCAGGTGGAACGCCGCACTGGTCCCCACGATCCCGCCGCCCACAACGATCACGTCCATGTCCCCACCCTGCCCCCGCCGGCCCCGCGGTACAAGCCGCTCGCCCCGGTCGGGGCGAGCGGGTCCGAGAATTCCTGCCGGGGACCGGCAGCCGCCGGCGGAACCGGTCGGCGGGCGGGAGCCCGGGGCTCAGTCCTGGGAACTGTCGGGAAGCGGGACGGCCTTGACGGTGGGCGGGCTGTAGACGAGCCCGCCCATGTCGCGGATCCGGTCCGTCAGCGTCGCCAGGTGCAGGCTCTCGGACCACGGGATGTCGGGGCTCTCCGGCAGGCCGGCGGCCACGCACCGGGCGACCTCCTCGGCCTCGTACTCGTAGCCGTTGGCGCGCAGGGGCCGGCGGATCTCCTCGGGCTCGTGGCCGTTGCGGTGCAGCACCGCGCTGGTCCCCGCCCAGAACTGGGGGATCTCCAGCCAGCCCCGGGACCCGGCCAGCACCGCCCGGCCGGGGGTGGAGGTCAGCGAGGCGCACGAGAGCAGCCCCGCGGCGCCACCGGAGCCGCGCACCAGCACGGTCGTCTGCGTGTCGACCATCCGGTCCGGTGACAGCCGGCGGGTGGCGCCCACCACGGTCAGCTCACCCAGGTACCAGGAGGCCAGGGCCAGCGGGTAGACACCCAGGTCCAGCAGGGCGCCGCCGCCCAGGTCGGCGTTGAAGAGCCGGTGGTCGGGGTCGTAGGGGGCACTGACTCCGAAGTCCGCCGACAGCTGGTGCAGTTCGCCGATGGCCCCGTCGTCGACCAGTTCACGCACCCTGCGGTGCAGGGGGAGGAAGCGCGTCCACATCGCCTCCATCAGGAAGCGGCCGCTCTCGCGGGCCGCGGCCGTCATCTCCGCGACCTGCAGGGCGTTCATCGCCATGGGCTTCTCGACCAGCACGTGCTTGCCGGCTCGCAGGCACAGGAGCGTGTGGGGGTGGTGCCAGGGGTGGGGGGTGGCGACGTAGACCACGTCCACGTCGGGGTCGGCGGCCAGGGAGGCGTAGTCGCCGTGGCTGCGGGGGAGGCCCCAGTCCTTGGCGAACTGCTCGGCCCGCTCGGGGGTGCGCGAGCCCACCGCGGTGACCTGCGCCGTCGGGGTGGCGCGCAGCCCTTCCATGAAGGAGTGCGCGATGCCTCCGGTGCCCAGGATGCCCCAGCGCAGCACGCCGTTCTCATCTGTCATGGAACTCATCCTAAAAAGACAGCCATGGTGCGGTCGAGCGGGGCAAAGTACTCGGCTTCGGGGACGGAGCCGCCTACGGTGGCCACAGGTACCGAACACGGACGGCGACGGAGGGGAACACATGACTCTCGCCCACAGGCTCGGGGTGCGCCCCGGGGACAGGCTGCTGCTCCTCAACGCCCCCGAACGCTACCTCCGGCTCCTGGAACTGCCGCCGGAGGTACACATCGACCTGGGGCCTCTCCCGGGCTCCCGCTACGACCACGTCCACCTGTTCGCCCTGGACGAGGGCACGGTCAGACGCGAGGCCGGCCCCACCCTGGGGCTGGTGGGGCCGGACACCCTCCTGTGGATCTGCTACCCCCGGCGGGGCGGCACCATCATCACCGACCTGAGCGCGGACAAGGGATGGGACGCGGTCACCGAGCAGGGGTGGCGCAGCACCGCCCAGGAGATGGTCGACTCCGACTGGGCGGCGCTGCGTTTCGAACGCTTCCGGCAGACGTCAGAAGGCGTCGATCGAGAGTGATCCGCTGACGGTGTCGGCGGTGATGCGCGGCCCCTCGGGAGAGGTGCCCACCCCGATGTCGCGTCCCCCCGAGACCGACTCGCCGCCGATGTCGTAGGAACCCTCGGGCACCTCCAGGTCGATGTCGCCGCTGACGGTCTCCACCGCCAGCGTCTCGAAGGAGGTGTCGGTGACCGCCTCCACCTTCCCCGAGACCGCCGATATCTCCGCGGTGGCAAAACCCGGGCCCACCCGGATCCGGCCGCTGGTGGTCTCGGCGGTCACCTCCTGGGCCGCGAACTCCGCCGCGTCCACCTCACCGGAGGTGGACGAGACCGACAGGTGCTCTCCCTCCCCGGCGACGGTGATGCCCCCGCTGGTCGTGTGGGCCTGCACCGATCCGGTCACGTCTCCCAGGGAGATGTCCCCGCTGGTGGTCTCGGCCGCCACGGGACCGTCCGCGCCCTCGACCTCCACGCCGCCGCTCAGGGTGGACAGCTCCAGGCTCCCCTCCAGGCCGACCACGCTGATCTGCCCGCTGCTGGTCTCGACCTCCACGGACACCCCGGCGGGTACCGCGACCTCGTAGTCGACGCGGCAACCACCGAAGAGGGCCAGGCCCCGGCAGCGCGCCTCCACGTCCAGGGTGCCGTCCGAACTCTCGACCTCCTCGCCGGGCTCGCTCACGGGAGTGCCGTGCATGGTGCGCTCCAGCACCACCTGCGGGCCCTCGGCCGCGAACACGTGGACCTGCCCACCGGTGAGGTTGTCGATCTCCACCGTCTCCACCGACGCGAAGGCGTCGCTGTGCGCCCCCCGGTCCACGTTCGTGTTCCCCAGGACCAACAGGACGGCCGACGCGACCGCGCCCAGGACCAGGACCGCGCCCAGGACGAGCCAGGGGCCCCGGCGCGACCCCCTGGACTCCTTGCTCGACGAGGCGTACAGGCCCCGCGTCTCGAATGTCACTTCTCTTCCTCTCGGGGTCGTCTCGGCAGGCCGGGAATCAGGCCTGGTCGGTGCCGCGCAGACTGCGCGGGACCGCCTGCACACTGCGGTGTTCGCGGCCGTCCCGGCCCAGGTGGCTCCGGTCACCACCAGCGGGGCGGGTACGAGGCAGAACAGGGTGAGGGAGGCCATCAGGTGCACGACCTCGACGAGTCGGGCATGCCGGGCCGCCCCGGATCTCCGGGGCAGGACGGCGGCGGAGGGCATCGCACCTGCGAACGGGGTGTGGCCGGCCACACCCTCCAACCTAGGTTCGACCGGGTCGATGCCGCGAGGCCGCCAACACGTGAGGTGGAGGTGGTGCTGCCACCACCTCCCGCAGGTTCCGGCTGCCGACGCTGTCCCAGGCCTCGCTGGAGAAAGGGGACGACTCCGGGTCCCACCACGCCCAGGGGCGGGAGGAGCGGCTGCCGGACAACCCCGGCTTTCCCGGTGCGGACGAGATGCGTGCCAGGGCCGATCGCCACCGGACCGCCCGCATCGGCGGTCGGCGCAAGGTGGCGGACTTCGCCTACCTGCCCCTGATCCACGTTCGAGTCGGCGCCCCCACCAGTGGTTTCCCATATTCTGATACTCGAATCTCAACTTCAGAGACGATGGGTGTAATGTCGGGGGACGCTGCGGACCCGCGGCTCCTCTTTGCGGAAAGGGCTCTTCATGGCGCACTACCCCCACGGACAGCATTCCTCGGTCACTGACTCCTACCGGTGGCGCAACGCGGAGAACTCCGCCGCCTACGCCCTGGCCGAGATCACCCCCGGGCGGAGGCTGCTGGACGTGGGCTGCGGGCCCGGCACCATCACCGTCGACCTGGCCAGGCGTGTGGCCCCCGGACGGGTCACCGCGCTGGACGCCTCCGCCGAGGCGATCGACCTGGCCCGGGCGAGCGCGCGGGAGGCGGGGGTCGACAACATCGACTTCGTGGTCGGCGACGTCTGCGCCCCCGACCTGCCCGACGGCGCCTTCGACGTCGTGCACGCCCACCAGGTGCTGCAGTACGTCGCCGACCCCGTCGAGGCCCTGGCCCGGATGCGCAGGCTGTGCGCCCCCGGCGGGGTCGTGGCCGCCTGCGACAGCGACTACTCGGCGATGTACTGGTACCCGCACCTGCCCGAACTGGAGGCGTGGATGGACCTGTACCAGCGACTGGCCCGCGCCAACGGCGGCGAGCCCGACGCCGGCCGGCGCATGGTCGCCTGGGCGCGCGCCGCCGGCTTCACCGACATCACCTACACCGCCGAGGTCTGGAGCCACTCCGACCCCGAGCAGCGCACCTGGTGGGGGTCGATGTGGGCGCGCCGCATCCTGGAGTCCGACCTGGGCCGCCAGGCCCTGGCCCGAGGACTGGCCACGCGCGAGGAGCTGGAGGAGATCTCCCGCGGCTGGCAGGCCTGGAGCCGCCGGGAGGACGGGGTGTTCGCCATCCCCCGAGGCGCGATCCTGTGCCGGGTCCCGGCCGGAGCGGGTGACTGACACGGAGCGGGCGGGGCACCTATCGTGGGTGGGGCCGTGCGGGACTTCTGGAGGAACCATGTCCGACCTGCCGATCGGGTACTGGCTCAAGCACCTGGACCGGCTCATCGAGAACGACTTCGACCAGGTCCTGGCCGGCGAGTCGCTGGGACGCCGCCACTGGCAGGTGCTCAACTCCCTGTACACCCAACCCGGGACGATCGCCGACCTGGACCGCAGGCTCGCCCCCTTCATGGACGAGGGCGAGCTCACCGCCGCGCCCGCCTTGGAGGAGCTGCGGCGCCGGGGCTGGGTCCAGGGCCTGGTCGCCCTGGAGCTGACCCCGGCCGGCAGGGAGGCGCACCAGGCCCTGTCGGAGAAGGTCGGCCGGGCCCGCGAGCGCGTCTCGCGCGGCATCAGCCCCGAGGAGTACCGGGCGACCGTCGACGTCCTGGAGAGGATGGCGGCCAACTTGGAGCCCGGCCCGCAGGTGCCCTGACCTGTCAGGCGGTCAGGTCCCGGGTGAGTTCGACGAAGGCCAGGTCCTCTCGCTTGGGCAGGCCGAAGGACTTGTCGCCGTAGGGGAAGGGCTCGGTGCGGCCGGTGCTCGTGTAGCCGCGCCTCTCGTACCAGGCGATCAGCTCGGGGCGCTGGGCGAGCACCTTCATCCGCATCAGGCGGCACCCCCATTCCCGGGCGGCCGTGTGTTCGGCCCGGGCCAGCACCTTCTTGCCCAGGCCGCCGCCCTGGACGGCGGGGCGCACGGAGAACATGCCGAAGTAGGCGCTGTCGGCCTCGTGCTGGAGTTCGCAGCAGGCCACGATGCCCTCTTCGTCCTCGGCGATCAGGACGATCGTGTCGGTGCGCTCCAGCAGGCGTGCGAGGGAGTCCTCGTCCACGCGCCGGCCTCCCAGCAGGTCGGCCTCGGTGGTCCAGCCCTGCTTGGAACCCTCACCGCGGTAGCAGGAGTTGACCAGTTCCACCAGGGCCGGGACGTCCTCGGGGTCGGCAAGGCGGTAGGAGAGCCCGGGATCACGCGGCGGGGCGGCGCTCTGGTTGGTGGTCACGGGTACCTCCCTGTGAATCCTGCGATTGGGGTGAAACCAGTATCGGTCACCACCAGAGGAAGAGGACACGGCGCCCCGTCCCGAAGAGAGGGAAAGCGGCTGTTCAGCGGCCTGTGCGGTACTCGTGTGCCTCGGCCGCCCTGGCCAAAAAGGCCCGGAGCCTGCGCCGCACGTCGTCGGCGTCGGTGGCCCCGGGGGTGACCATCAGCTGCAGTGCGAGCCCGTCCACGACGCTGTGCAGGTGGGCGGCCCATTCCTCCACCCACGCGTCGGGGTGGGGCGTGTCGGGGTCGGCGCCGGCCTCCTGGCCCGCCAGGGCCGCGATCAGGTTCCGGTAGAGCAGGCGCTGCAGGTTCCAGCGCCGGTCCCGGCCGCGGTCCAGTTCCCCCAGGATCCCGGCCGACTCCCAGGCCCGGAACTCGGCCCGCCGGGTCGCGTCCAGGGGCAGCAGCTGCTCGGCGTACCGGGCCGCCCGCTCCAGCAGGGGCATGTCGCCGGTCAGCTCCCGGTCCAGCCCGACGATGCGTTCGGTGGCGCGCCGCTCCGACAGCTCCGTCGCGAACACCAGCAGGTCCTCGCGGGTGCGGAAGTAGTGGCGCAGGGCTCCGGGGGACCAGCCGGCCTCGGCCGCCACCGAGCGGATGGACACGGCCGCGGGGCCGGAGGCGGCGATGACCCTCCACAGGGCCTCGGCCAGCTCGCGGCGGCGCTGCTCGTGGTCGACGATCTTGGGCACTCCCTTTTTATAGCACGGCCGTGTTATTTTGATTTGACACAGCCGTGCTAAATAGAACGGAGGTACCGCCGTGCCCTCCTCGGGCCTCCTGCTGTCCGTCGCCGGCCTCGCCCTGCTCGACATGCTCAGCCCCGCCGTCATCGCCACCACGCTCTACGTGCTGCTCAGCGGGGCCCGCTCGACCGCCCGCCCCCTGCTGGCCTACCTGGCCACCGTCGCCGCCTTCTACTTCGCCCTGGGATGCGCGCTCGTCCTGGGCCTGGGCCTGGTGCTGGAGCCGCTCTCCGGCCTGGTCTCCAGCCGCCCCGCGGGCTGGGCCATGGCCGCCCTGGGCGCACTCATGCTGATCTGGGCCCTGTTCGCCCCCACCAGGGCCGCTCCCCGGCGCACTCCCCCGGCCCTGCGCACTCCGGCGATGATCGCCCTGGGCCTGGCCACCGGTGTGCTGGAGGCCGGCACCGCCCTGCCCTACTTCGGCGCGATCGCCCTCATGACCACCGCGCAGCTGCCGGCTGCCGCCTGGCTGCCGATCCTGGCCGCCTACAACCTGGCCATGGTGCTCCCGGCGATCGTGCTCCACCTGCTCCACCGCACCCTCGGGCAGCGGCTGCGCCCCCGTCTGGAGCACTGGCGCGCCAAGGCCGAATCCGGCTCACGCGAGGCGGCGGCCTGGATCGTGGGCATCGCCGGCTTCCTCCTGCTGCGCCACGGGCTGTCGACCGCCGACCTGAGCGAGATCACGATCAACCTGTCCGGCGGCCTCTGACGTCCCCCGCTCCGGCACCGCCACCCGACCCGCACAGTCTCCGGACACGGCCGCGACATCCTTTCCCGTCCGGCAGCGACCGGACATTGACCTCAACATTCATTGAGGTTCTACCGTCGGGGTACACCGACACCGAACGGACGGCGGCCGCCCATGAGCATGGAGATGACCGCGTGGAACGCGCTCTACCACGCCACACACGCCCACGAGGACCAACGCCCCTTCTCACTGCCCCTGCTGCGCAGAATCGCCGCCTTCGCCCGCCCCCACCGGCGCCACCTGGCCTGGTTCCTCGCCCTGAGCGTGTTCACTGCCGCCCTGGCCGTGGCCGCGCCCCTGCTGGCCGGCCGCACCGTCGACGCCGTCGTCTCCGGAGACGGCTCCGCACGCGTCCTCACCCTGGCTGCCGCCATCGCCGCCGTCGCCATCGCCGAAGCCGCCCTGGGCCTGATCGTGCGCCGTCTCTCGGCCGGCCTCGGCGAGAACCTCATCCTGCAGCTGCGCACCGCCGTCTACGACCACGTCCAGCGCATGCCGGTCGCCTTCTTCACCCGTACCCGCACCGGCGCCCTCGTCAGCCGCCTCAACAACGACGTCATCGGAGCCCAGCGCGCCTTCAGCCAGGTCCTGTCCGGCGTGGTCGCCAACACCGTCACCCTGGTCCTGGCCCTGGGCGCCATGCTCACCCTCTCCTGGCAGATCACCCTGTGCGCGCTCGCACTGCTGCCCGTGTTCGTCCACCCTGCCCGCCGCACGGGCACCCGCCTGGCCCGCATCGAACGCGAACGCGCCCTGCACAACTCCGCCATGAGCACGCAGATGGCCGAACGCTTCTCCGCTCCCGGCGCCACCCTCGTCAAGCTCTTCGGCGACCCCGCCGCGGAGTCCGCCGAATTCGCCCGCCGCGCCGGACGCGTCCGCGACATCGGCATCCGCACCGCCATGCTCCAGGAGTTCTTCTTCACCGCCCTGACCCTGGTCTCCGCACTCGCCCTGGCCCTGGTCTACGGCCTGGGCGGCCTCCAGGCCCTGGCCGGACACCTGGACGCCGGAACCGTCGTGTCCATGGGCATGCTCCTGACCCGCCTGTACGCGCCCCTGACCGCACTGGCCGGAGCCCGTGTGGAAGTCATGAGCGCCCTGGTCAGCTTCGACAGGGTCTTCGAGATCCTGGACCTGCGCCCCCTGGTCGTCGAAAAGCCCGACGCCCGCCCCGCCCCCGGACGGCCCGTGTCCCTGGAGTTCGACCGGGTCGACTTCACCTACCCCGGAGCCGAGCAGGTGTCCCTGGCATCCCTGGAAGAGGTCGCCGTCCTGGACACCTCGCAGCACCGGCAGGTCCTGCACCAGGTGGACTTCCGCATCGAGCCCGGCCAGACCTTCGCCCTGGTCGGCTCCTCGGGAGCCGGCAAGTCCACCGTCGCCCAACTCGTCTCACGCCTGTACGACACCGACGCCGGAGCCGTGCGCCTGGGCGGCACCGACGTGCGCGACCTGAGCTTCCAGGCCCTGCGCAGCACCGTCGGCACGGTCACCCAGGACGGGCACCTCTTCCACGACACCATCCGCGCCAACCTCACCCTGCCCGCCCCCGAGGCCACCGACGAACAGATCTGGGACGCCCTGCGCCGCGCCCGCCTGGCCGACCTGGTCGCCTCCCTGCCCCAAGGCCTGGACACCGTCGTGGGCGATCGCGGCCACCGCTTCTCCGGAGGCGAACGCCAACGCCTGACCATCGCCCGCCTGCTCCTGGCCGACCCCGAGGTGGTCGTCCTCGACGAGGCCACCTCCGCCCTGGACTCCACCTCCGAGGCGGCCGTCCAGGAAGCCCTCGCCGAGGCCCTGTCCGGACGCACCGCCCTGGTCATCGCCCACCGCCTGTCCACCGTGCGCGACGCCGACACCATCCTCGTCCTCGAACAGGGCCGGATCCTCGAACGCGGAACCCACACCGAACTGCTGGAACGAGGCGGCCGCTACGCCCGGCTGTACCGCACCCAGTTCGCCCCCGACCTGCCCGTCTGCGAACCCGACCACGCCGGCACCGCCTGACGGAAAAGCCCCGTCCCCCGGTGGCGCCACACCGGGGGACGGCCCCTGCTCACAGCTCGCGGATCACACGCGCCGGGTTGCCCACCGCCACCACGTTCGCGGGCAGGTCCCGGGTCACCACCGCACCCGCGCCCACCACCGTGTTCTCACCGATGCTCACCCCGGGGCAGACGATGACACCGCCGCCCAACCACACGTTGTCGCCGATCGTGACGGGCTCGGCCGCCTCCCACTTCTGGCGCCGCTTGTCCGGGTCAAGGGGATGCGTGGGCGTCAGCAACTGCACATTGGGGCCGATCTGGACGTCGGCGCCGATACGGATGGGCGCCACGTCCAGCATCACCGCGCCGCAGTTGACGAACGTGCGCGCCCCCACCGAGATGTTGTAGCCGTAGTCCACCTGCAGCGGCGAGCGGATCCAGGCGTCCTCCCCCAGCTCGCCCACCAGCTGGGCCAGTACCTCTTGGCGGGCGTCATCGTCCACGTCCAAGGCGTTGAACCGCGCCGTGAGCTTGGATGCGTGCACGAGCTCGGCCTGGAGCTCGGGGTCGTCGGCGAGGTAGAGCTCACCGGCGAGCATGCGTTCCTTCTGACTGGCCACAGGGGCCCCTTTCCGTCCGCGAATCCACCCCGACCCTAGACCCTGTTTTCCGGATCATCTCGGGCTGTACGGCCGCCAGGCGCCCCCTTGCCGCGTCGGAGAGCTTGCCAAGCCCACCGGGCCGAGCTGCGCTCCCCGCCTCGCAAGGGAACACCTGGCCGACCGTTCGCCGGAGGATCGGCTCCGCCGATACGGCGAGAGCATCCACACAACAGGCCCTGGATCTTCGTCGACGCAGCGGCGGACGCACCCCGGCACGTGCGCCGGAGACGAACGCACCCCCCTGCAGGGCAGGCCTCCACCGGGAGCCGCGCCCCCGGCCCCCGAAGCCGGGGACGCGGCCGCTCACAGGACACGCCGGACCGCGGGAAGCGCACGCACCGCCCACGCCAGCGCCCAGCAGCAGGGCACGGCCAGCACACCCAGCACCGCGAACTTGGCCACCGCCGGAGCTTCCCACCCTGCCAGGGCCAGCCCTCCGGCGACCAGCACCAGCGGGTGCAGCACGTAGACGGCGAAGGCGTTGTCGGACAGGAACCGCGCCAGGGGCCCGCCGCCGTCGACGAAGCGGCGGAAGAACACCACCAGCGCCAGAACGGCGCCCACCGCCAGGAACATCTCCAGGACGATCGCGGCCATCACCGCGACCGACCCCGGATCGGCCATCTGCCCGCCGGTCAGCACCAGCAGCGAGCCGTAGCCCGCCAGCGCCGCCAGGGCCGTCGCCATCCCGTACCAGCCCGCACTGCCGGGCAGGCGCGCCGCCCAGTTGCGGCGGAAGGCCACCGCACCCACCGCGAACAAGGCCGCGTACTGAGGCACGTAACCAGGACTGGGCAGGCCCACCACCGGCCAGTACGGGGCGGGGAAGGCCCACCGCCACAGGAAGGTCACCACACCCAGCGCGACGGTGAAGGCCACCACGGGCCACAGCCACCGCAGCGGCTCGCCGTCGGCGGGCCGTTCCACCGCAGCGGGGGCCCGGCGGCGCCCACGCACGGCGCGCACCGCCGCATGGACCAGGGTGAACAGCAGCAGCACCTCCACGAACCACATCGGTCCGGGGTCGTAGGAGAGCACCAGGTACAGCCACAGCGGTCCCTCCTCGTGGCCGGGAAGTACCAGCAGCGGCCGCAGCAGTACCACGAACAGCAGGAACGGGACACCGAGCCGCACCAGGCGCTCGCGGACATGGCCCGCGACACCGCGCCGGTCGGCCGAGGCGGGCACGAAGAAGCCCGCGAGCAGGAAGAACAGACCCATGAAGTAGGTCTGGTTGAGGATGACGAACACGTCCAGCAATCCCGCGGAGGCGTCCTGGGGCGTCTCCAGGTAGTACCAGACCGGGATGTGGCTGTAGGTCACCGCCGCGTGGTGCAGCACCACCAGGACGGTCAGTGCCACGCGCAGGTTGTCCACGTAGTGCAGCCGGCGTCGGGGAGGAGGGGCGGTTCCGGGAGAGTCGTCGGACGGTCTCTGCTGCGGCATCTTCTCTCGCAAGGGGGGCGGGCCCGAGCCTCGGGCACAGGGGAAAGGGGGGACTGCTCTCCCAGCATCGGCGTTCCGGTTCCGCACAGCCATGGGGAATGTCCCTGGTTCCACCCCTGCGGGTCCCGGCCCCCTTACCGGGGGCAGCACCCTGGTGGAGCGGCCCCGGACAGAAGCGGTGCCTGCTCGCAGGGGGTGTGCCCGCTCAGGGTGCGCGGTGGGGGCATGAGCGCCTTTTCCGGCCCCGGTGTGTGCGCGTGCCGTTCACGGCAGTCACCTTCCCGTCAGGTGATGGAGAGGCGACCGGAACCCCGGTTCGATGCTTGCCCCGTCACCGGGGCCTGTTCTCCCCGGAAGGAGAGGAGCGCGTCGAGCACGGGCCTGTGCGATGTGGGGACGCTTTTCTGGGAAAGGATCCTTTGTCTGCGGCTTCCCTTTCCGAACACCTTCGAAGCCGTCTTCGCGCATGCCTCGACCGCTTTCCGGGCGCGGCGCCGCATCCGAACTCTTCTACCCCGAATTACCGGGGGCTTCGGTAATGCGCGCATAGACGACCACGTTGTCCTCGTAACTGTGCCCGACGTCGTCGAAGTCCCCGCCGCAGGTGATCAACCGCAGTTCCGGCTCCTGTGTGTCACCGTAGACCCTGTGCGTGGGGAATTCCTCCTTGGCGTACTGCTCCACCGCGTAGACGGCGAAGTGCGCCACCGCTCCGTCGGCGCGCGCCACCGAGACCGTGTCACCGACCTCCAGCTGCTTCAGACGGTGGAAGACCGCCGGCCCCGTGTCCGAGTCCAGGTGCCCGGCCAGGACGGCCGCTCCTGTCTCGCCCGGGGCCTCGCCCAGCGCGTACCATCCCACCGCTTCCCACGGCTCGGGGGCCTCCAGGCGCTTCTGGTCGGTCAGCCCCAGTTCCACTACGTGGGAGGAGTGCAGCCCGATCGCCTCGGCGGACAGGGCCACCGGGGCCAGGCCCGGGAAACGTCCGTCTTCCGGCGCGACCTCCGAAACCGCGGAGGAGACCGGGACAGGTGTGCGCTCGGGCGTGAGCAGCCGCTGCCTCCCCTCCGGCCCGGCCAGCGCCAGCCCCAGCAGGAGGACGGCGGTGAACGCGCACACCATGGCGGCCGCCGCGGCCGCACCGCTGCCGCGGCGGCCCGGCAGTCCCCTCGCCGTGTTCCCAACGCTCGGCGGGGAACCCCCCGGGGCCCCCGCTGTACGACGGTGCCGGCCTCGCGCCACCGGCACAGCGGGGGCATTTCTTCTCCGGTTCTGCCCAGAACGCACCGGTGACCTGCTCGCGGCGGACGGCATCCGGGACACGCTCTAGTTCTCCCGCCCCAGCCTTCGGCTGATGACGAACCCGCCCGCGGCGGCCGCGGCGAAGGCGCCCGCCCCGCCCACGAGCCAGGCGCTCAGCGCCTCGCCGGCGGTCGCGCCGCCACCGGTGTCGACACCGCCGACCGGGACGGGATCCCCGTTCTGCTCCTGGGGCTCGTCGTCGCCCGAGGTCGTGCCGTCCTCCGTGTCGGTGTCGCCGTTGTCGGAGGAAGCGTCGCCCTCCTCCCCTGCCGGGGTGAAGTCGTCGTACTCCTCGCAGCCGATTCCGTCGCCGTCGGCGTCGAAGTTGTTCGGGTCGCCCGCCTCCACCTCGAAGTTGCGGTCCGAGATGTCGGGGCAGTCCAGATCGTCCTCGTCGTACTCCTCACAGCCGATCCCGTCGCCGTCGGCGTCGAAGTTGTGCGGATCGCCCTCGCTGACCTCGAAGTCGCGCTCGGAGATCTCCGAGCAGTCCACGTCCGGCGGGGGCGGCGGAACCGGGTCCTCGGCCAGGGCCGGGGAGGCCGCTCCCAGAGCCAGGGCGGAGCCCAGGCCCACGGCCGCGGCGGTGGCTGTCGCCGTACGGATCTCGACCATGCTTCCTCCACATGATTGCGACCGGGACCTGCCGCTGTACGCAACCGCGCACCAGATCCCCAGAAAACATCATCCGAAGGGACAAAATCCCGCGAATAACGCGAAACCCACATTCCCGACAAGGTGGAGGGCCAACCCCGCGTCCGCCAACCATGGACACCGCAAGGAACAACCTTTTCCCGCGAAGAAAGGGAAGCCCGAACGCTCCCCCGGCGAGGCAACAGAAGGATCAAGACCACCTGCTCCGCCCACAAAAGACGGGCCGGACATGGAACGGCAAAAAAGGGAGGCCCGCAGGGGCCTCCCCTTCATGCTCGTACGTCCGGACCGTGTTCTTCGGACGCTCTGCAACGACGCGCTACAACAGGGCCTAGATGAGACCCTGGGCCAGCATCGCGCCCGCCACCCGCTCGAAACCGGCCACGTTGGCGCCCAGCACGTAGTCACCCGGAGCGTCGTAGCGCTCGGCCGCGTCCCGGCAGCGGTCGTGGATGTCGGCCATCACCCCGGCCAGAGCGGCCTCGGTCTGCTCGAACGTCCACGAGGTGCGCAGAGAGTTCTGCTGCATCTCCAGGCCGCTGGTGGCCACCCCGCCCGCGTTGGCGGCCTTGCCCGGTGCGAACAGCACGCCGGCTTCGCGCAGCACCTTGACCGCCTTGGGCGTGGTGGGCATGTTGGCGCCCTCGGCCACCGCGATCACACCGTTGCGCACCAGCCGGCTCGCCGCATCGGCGTCCAACTCGTTCTGCGTGGCACAGGGCAGCGCGATCTCGCACGGCACCTCCCACACGTCACCGCCCGGCACGAAGCGGGCCGAGGGCCGCTGCTCGGCGTAGGTGCTGATACGGGCCCGCTCCACCTCCTTGACCTGCTTGAGCAGGGCCACGTCCAGGCCGGCCTCGTCCACGATGTAACCGCCCGAGTCCGAGCAGGCCACCACGGTGGCGCCCAGCTGCTGGGCCTTCTCCACCGCATAGATCGCCACGTTGCCCGAACCCGACACGACCACGCGTTTGCCGTCCAGGTCCTTGCCGACGTTCTCGAGCATGCGCCGGGTGAACATGACCAGTCCGTAGCCGGTGGCCTCGGTGCGTACCAGGGAACCGCCCCACTCCAGGCCCTTGCCGGTGAGCACACCGGCCTCCCAGCGGTTGGTCAGGCGCCGGTACTGGCCGAACATGTAGCCGATCTCGCGGGCGCCCACACCGATGTCACCGGCCGGGACGTCCGTGTGCTCACCCAGGTGGCGGTGCAGCTCGGTCATGAACGACTGGCAGAAGCGCTCGATCTCGGTGTCGGAGCGGCCCTTGGGGTCGAAGTCGCTGCCGCCCTTGCCGCCGCCGATGTTCATACCGGTCAGGGCGTTCTTGAAGATCTGCTCGAACCCCAGGAACTTGATCACGCCCAGATTCACACTGGGGTGGAAGCGCAACCCCCCCTTGTAGGGGCCCAGGGCGCCGTTGAACTCGACGCGGAAACCGCGGTTGACATGGACGCGGCCCTGGTCGTCGCGCCAGGGCACCCGGAAGATGATCTGGCGCTCGGGCTCGCACACCCGCTCCAGGATTCTCTGCTCGTCGTACTCGGGGTGCTTGACCAGCGCCGGGGAGAGTGTGTCCAGGACCTCCAGCACCGCCTGCTGGAACTCGGGCTCGTCCGGGTTGCGGCGCACCACGTGCTCGAAGGCGGAGCGTACTCCGGGGTGGTGGAC
Organism: Nocardiopsis algeriensis; assembly: GCF_014203695.1. Lineage (GTDB taxonomy): Bacteria > Actinomycetota > Actinomycetes > Streptosporangiales > Streptosporangiaceae > Nocardiopsis > Nocardiopsis algeriensis. The sequence continues at coordinate 188,615 of NZ_JACHJO010000005.1, forward strand.
ATCGGCAGACAAAGGCATGGGTGGTCGTTCCTTTCGACACGTTGGAACGGGCACCCCACACGCCGTTGTGTCGGGAACCTCAGAAGAAGCGCATGATGGCTGACCCGAGGCTGCGCGCATGCCGTCAGGTCGTGGCTGTGCCAGCAGTGTATTACCTCGATGTGAACATAAATATTCGCCCCTGTAGGCATACCCCGTGCCAAGGCCGCACCATCACCCCAGCTTGTGGCCGCACGCCGGCGCCGCACCCCCTTCCCCTCCGTGTTCCCCTTCCTCCGCATCGCTGCCCCGCCCCAGGTCACCCCGCCTCCGCACCCCGGCGCCGGCGGCCCCTATGCTCGTCGAAGATCTCACCTCTCGCCCACCGCCTGGAGCAGTGACGTGTCCGCTTCCCCGCGCCACCGGCCCTCGGGGCTGGCCTTCGCACTGGCCTCCGCGCTGGCTTTCGGCGGCTCGGGCGTCTTCGCCCGCCCCCTGCTCGACGCCGGCATGGACTCTCTGCACGTCACCTGGCTGCGCCTGGCCGGGGCCGCGCTCCTGCTGCTGCCTGTCGCCCTCGCCCACTGGCGTCTCCTGAGGCGCAGGCCTTTGCTGATCCTGGCCTACGGGGTGTTCCCCATGGCGGGCGTGCAGGCCCTGTACTTCGCCGCCATCACCCGCATCCCCGTCGCCATCGCCCTGCTCATCGAGTTCCTGGGACCCGTCCTGGTGCTCCTGTGGCTGCGCGTGGTGCGCCGCACCCGCGTCTCCCCCGCCGCGGTGGTCGGCGTCATCCTGGCGCTGGCGGGCCTGGGTCTGCTCCTGCAGGTATGGACCGGAACGGGCCTGGACCCGGTGGGTGTGGCCCTGGCCCTGGGCGCGGCAGCCACCCAGGCCGCCTACTTCCTGCTCTCGGACCGCATGGGCTCCGACACCAGCCCTGTGGCGGTGATCGCCTTCGGGTCCTTGACCGCCGCGCTGCTGCTGGGCGTGCTCGCCCGCCCCTGGGACCTGCCCTGGGAGATGCTCGCGCAGAACCTGCACCTGGGTGCACTGCCCCTGCCCGGCTGGGTGATCGCCCTGTGGCTGGGGCTGGTGTGCACGGCCCTGGCCTACGCCACCGGAGTGGCCGCGGTGCGCCGCCTCTCCCCGCAGGTGGCCGGCGGTGTGGGATATCTGGAGGTCGTCACCGCCATCATCCTGTCCTGGATCCTGCTGGGTGAGGTGCTCACCCCTCTGCAGGCCCTGGGTGCGGCCGTCATCGTGGCCGGCGCGTTCATCGCCCAGACTGCGGTTCCCTCCACCGCTCCGGACACCGAGCCCGGCACGAGGGCGCGGACCGGCGACCCCGCCCGCACCTGAAGCCGCCCCGGGCCGCTTCCCCACCCCGCGCAGAATCGGGTCCTGTGTGCCAACCGTCGCCAAGACGGTACGAATCCGGCACCGCATGGCACTTATCCACCGACTTCGGCGCGGCCTATGCTGCCCCTCATGTCCACTCATGAGCGGGAGATCACCTCCCCTGTCGACCTGTGCACCCCCGACGGCCGCCTCAACCCCGAGGCCGTGGGCTGGTCGCGCACCCCTGTGCACCACTGCGCGATGCCCGGCTGGGGCCGCCGCAAGAAGTGGGAGTACTGGTGCGTGTCCACCCCCACCCATCTGGTCGCACTCACCGTCGCCGACATCGACTACCTGTCGCTGGTCGGCGTCTACCTCCTCGAGTACGGGGGCCGCGAGGTCTCCCGCACCGTTCTGCGACCGCTGGGCCACGGCGTACGCCTGCCCCACAGCCTCGGCGCCGGTCCCACCGCGGCTGTGGGAGCGGTGCGCGCCCTGGTCCGCGACGAGCCCGGCTCCACCCGGCTGGACTTCTCCTGCGACACCCCGCACGGCCGCCTGCACGCCGACCTCACCGTCGACCTGCCCCAGGACCACGAGACGATGAGCGTGGTCATCCCCTGGAGCGAACGGCGCTTCCAGTACACCTCCAAGCACACTGCCCGCCCTGCCCGCGGAACCGTGCGCCTGGGTGCCGACGTGCTGGACTTCTCCGGCGGCTGGGGCGTGCTCGACCACGGACGCGGACGCTGGCCCTACAACACCACCTGGAACTGGGGCGCGGCCGCCGGGGAGACCGACGGGCACGTGGTGGGCCTGCAGTTCGGCGGCAAGTGGACGCAGGGCACCGGCCTGACCGAGAACGCCCTGTGCGTGGACGGGCGCCTGCACAAGATCGGCGAGGAACTGGAGTGGGTCTACGACCGCTCCGACCCGCTCACCCCCTGGTGGGTGCGCACCCCCGGCTCCGACCAGGTCGACCTCGTCTTCACGCCCTTCCACGAGCGGGTGGACCGCACCGACACCGGCGTGATCGTCAACGACACCAGCCAGTGCTTCGGCCACTACACCGGCACCGTCCGCACCGACACCGGCGAGCAGATCACCGTGGACGGCCTCACCGGGTTCGCCGAACACGTGCGCATGCGCTGGTGACCCCGCCTCCGCCCGGCACCGGAGGCAAGGGCACCTGACGGTGCCGGGCAAGCTCCGCTAACCCCGGCCGGTTCGAGTCATCCGACGTCCCACCCCTGGACACCAGATGACAAAAAGGTCGCATGCGCAGAACAGAACACACAACAGAAGACCCAGGACAATGACGTGAAGACCAGATACTGCTAGCGTGCGGATCGCGAACACCTGGACGATTGAGGAGACCTGAACATGGCCCGACAGACGCGCGAGCAGTGGGGCACACGCGCGGGCTTCCTGATGGCGGCGATCGGATCCGCCGTCGGCCTGGGCAACATCTGGCGATTCCCCTACGTCGCCTACGACAACGGTGGCGGCGCCTTCCTGCTGCCCTACCTCATCGCCCTGCTCACCGCCGGAATCCCGCTGCTCATCCTCGAGTACTCGATCGGGCACAAGTACCGGTCCTCCGCGCCCCTGTCCTACCGGCGCATCAGCCGCCCCGCCGAGGCCATCGGCTGGTGGCAGGTGGCGATCTGCTTCGTCATCGCCATCTACTACGCCGCCATCATCGCTTGGGCCGTGCGCTACACCGGCTTCTCCCTCACCCAGGCCTGGGGAGAGGACCCCAACACCTTCTTCTTCGCCGACTTCCTGAGCATGAGCGAGGCCCCCGGCGCCGTCTCGGGCTACGTCCCCGCCGTCCTGTGGCCGCTCGTCGCGGTCTGGGCCGTCGTCCTGCTCATCCTGGCCCTGGGCGTGCGCAACGGCATCGAGAAGGCCAACAAGGTCTTCATTCCCCTGCTGGTCGTCCTCTTCCTCGTCCTGGTCGTGCAGGCCCTGACCCTGGACGGCGCCACCACCGGCCTCGACGCCTTCTTCAGCCCCGACTGGAGCGCCATGCTCCAGGGCAGCGTCTGGGTCGCCGCCTACGGGCAGATCTTCTTCTCCCTGTCCATCGGCTTCGCCATCATGGTCACCTACGCCTCCTACCTCAAGCGCAAGAGCGACCTGACCGGCACCGCCATGGTCGCCGGCTTCGCCAACAGCTCCTTCGAGCTCCTGGCCGGCATCGGCGTCTTCGCCGCCCTGGGCTTCATGGCGACCACCGCCGGCACCGCCGTCGACGAGGTCGCCACCTCCGGCATCGGCCTGGCCTTCATCGCCTTCCCCCAGATCATCTCCACCCTGCCCTTCGGCAGCGCCCTCTTCGGCGTGCTCTTCTTCGCCTCCCTGGTCGTGGCCGGCCTGACCTCCCTGATCAGCATCGTCGAGGTCATCGTCTCGGCCGTGCAGGACCGCACCGGCCTGGGACGCGTCCCCACCGTGCTGATCGTGGGCGGCACCACCGCCCTGGTCTCGACCCTGCTCTTCCCCACCCCCCAGGGCCTGCACTTCCTCGACGTCTTCGACCGCTTCATCAACCAGTACGGCATCGCCCTGGCCGCCCTGGTCATGCTCATCGTCTTCGGCTGGATCCTGCGCCGCCTGCCCGCCTTCCAGGCCCACGCCAACAGCGTCTCCTCCATCCGCCTGGGCACCTGGTGGAAGGTCGTGCTGGGCATCATCACCCCGATCCTGCTCGGCTTCATGATGTGGGACAGCCTGCGCACCGAACTGACCGAGAACTACGGCGGCTACCCCAGCGACTTCCTCCTCCTGGCCGGATGGGGCCTGGCCATCGGCGCCCTCGTCATCGGCATCGCCGTCTCGGCCCTGCCCTGGAAGCGCGCCGACGCCCTGGCCGCCCACGACACCGAACAGACTCCCGCGGCTTCCGAGGAAGGAGAGCGCTGATGTCCACGAGCGCGATCATCATGCTCGTCGTCTCCATCACCCTGGTCTGGGGAGGCCTGGCCGCAGCCATGCTGCACCTGCACCGCCACCCCGAAACCCCTGACACCGAATAACCAGGACACACGCCAAGGGGCGGCGGGCCACGGCCCGCCGCCCCTTCGTCCTCCTGACCCGAGGTCAGGAACGCGCGATCTCCTCGATCACACGCTCGCAGAACGCCGGAAGGTCATCGGGACCCCGGCTGGTGGTCACATTCCGGTCGGTGACCACCTCCTGGTCCACCACCTGCCCCCCGGCATTGCGCAGGTCCGTGCGGATACTCGCATAAGAGGTCAGGGTGCGCCCGCGCACCACATCGGCCTCCACCAGCACCCACGGCCCGTGGCAGATGGACGCCACCGGCTTGCCCGACTCCACGAACGCGCGCACGAACCGCACCGCGCCCTCGTCCGCGCGCAGATTGTCGGGGTTCGCGGTTCCCCCGGGAATCACCAGGCCGTCGTAGTCCTCCACCGACGCCTGCGCCACAGACCGGTCCACCTCGAAGGTGTCGGCGGGCTCGATGTCACCGTTCATCGCCTGGATCCGCCCCTGCTCCAGCGAGAGCAGCTCGGTACCGGCGCCGGCCTCGCGCAGCGCCTCCCACGGCTTGACCAGCTCCACCTGCTCGACCCCGTCCGCAGCCAGGAACGCGACCCGCCGTCCGGTGAGCGTAGCGACCATGCTCTTCCCCCTTGTCCTCTCGGCCACGGCACCCCGCGGTGCCGTGGTGGCCGCCTACCCACACACCCGCCCCACCTCACCCCGACCGACCCGGGAGCGGCCCTTGGCGCAGGCGCCCCGCTCCCCCGCCCCGGGCGGGCTCCCTCAGAAGACCTTGCCCGGATTGAAGATGCCCGCCGGGTCCAGGGCCGCCTTGACCGCACGGTGCATCCCCAGCACCTCCGCCCCCAGCTCCTTGGCCGCACTGTCCTTCTTGAGCAACCCCACGCCGTGTTCACCGGTGATGGTGCCGCCCAGCTCCAGCGCCTGCTCGACCACCACGGCAAAGGCCTTCTCCGCCCGTGCCCGGGCCTCCTCGTCCCCGGGCGCGACCACGAACAGGGGATGCAGATTGCCGTCCCCGGCATGGGCGATGTTGCCGATGGGGGTGTCGAAGCGCCGACCGGCCTCCTCCACCCGCGCCAGCATCTCGGGCACCGCCGCCTTGGGCACGCACACGTCCTCGGTCAGGACCGACCCCAGGCGCGCCAGCGCCGGATAGGCCAGGCGGCGCGCGGCGAAGAGCGCCTCGGCCTCCTCGGCATCGGTGGAGCGCACCGCGTAGACGGCCCCCTGGGCGCGGAAGCACTCCAGGATGTCCTCGGCCTCCTGCTCCCCGGCGCCGCCGGGCCGGTCGCTGCGGGCCAGCAGCAGCACCTCGCCCTCGGCCGACAGACCCATGTTCTTCCAGGAGTCGACAGCCTGCAGGCAGAACCGGTCGATCAGCTCCAGCGCCGAAGGCGTGATACCCGCGGTGGCCACCGCGGCCACCGCCTCCCCCGCCCGGGCCAGGGAGTCGAAATAGCCCACGACGGTGTGCTCACCGCCCCGGCGCAGGGGTCGCAGTCCCAGCGTCACCTCCGTGACCAGGCCCAGGGTGCCCTCCGAACCCACCATGAGGCCGCACAGGTCGTAACCGGTCACCCCCTTGGCGGTGGTACGCCCCAGACGCACCACCTCACCGGTACCCACCACCGCCTCCATGCCCAGCACGTAGTCGCGGGTGACCCCGTACTTGACACAGCACAGGCCACCGGCGTTGGTGGCGACGTTGCCGCCGATGGTCGACCACGGCGCCGAGGACGGGTCGGGCGGATACCACAGGCCGTGGCCGGCCACGTGCTCGCGCAGATCACCGTTGACCACCCCCGGCTGCACGGTGGCGGTCTGCTGGACGGGGTCCACCGACAAGATCCGGTCCATGCGCTCGAAGGACACCACGACCCAGCCGTCGGAGGCGTTGGCCGCCCCCGCCAGGCCGGTGCCCGCACCGCGCCCCACCAGGGGAACCCCCATCTCGGCGCACACCTGCACCACCGCGCGCACGTCCTCGGTGTGGCGAGGCCGCACCACCGCGGCCGGCAGCCCCGAGGGTGCCCACTCGGCATGGTCGCGTGCGTACCCGGACGTGACGTGCGTATCGGTGTACACCTGCTGTGCACCGATACGGGCCGCCAACCTCTCTGCGACATCCACCTGACGCCCTCCTCGCAACCTGCGCCGCAGCCCTGATGCGCCGACGCTGGCAGAACCCTAGCGGCGCCCCCGCTCCCGACCACAGGCCCGCCCTGCGAAAACGACCGAACGTTCGGCAAGGAAGGCCGACCGACCGCCGCAGGGAGGACCGGGCAGCACTTGCGCCCCTCCGCCTCCGAACCCGAACGCCTGGAAACGCTATATTGAAAATAATTGGTTGACAACACATTGTTCAAATACGCATGGTGGGGGCATGGACCAGCACAACGACTCCTTCACCCGCCCCGACCCGGGTACCGCCCGCACCCTGCGCACCCACGACGCACTCCTCCACATCACCCGGCGCCACGCCGACGGTGACCACCGCACCCGCTGGGCCGATCACGGCATGCCCATGCCGCCCCTGGACGCCCTGCGCCGCGTCGCCGACCTCGCCGCCGGCAGCGCCCAACCCCACGAGGGCGAACCGCCCGTGGACACCGACGACCTCACCGCGGCCCTGACCCTGATCCCCTGGGCCCGGGCCGAGTTCGACCAACTCGAGGCAGGACTGCTCCAGATGGCCAAAGGGCGCGGCATGACCTGGCAGGACATCGCCTTCGGCCTGGGCCTGGGCTCGGCCCAGGCCGCACGCCAGCGACACGAACGCCTCCTCCGCCGCACCGACCGGCCCTGAGACCGCGGGGCCGCGCCCGCCTCCGGGCACGGCCCCGCCCCGGACCGCCTGCGGCGCTTTCCAGCCGCGACCCGGCCGAAGCACAGCGGCGCACAAGACACGCACCGCGGCACCGTGGCATTCTGAACACATGGAACAGGTCCCCCTGACCCTGCACGTGGCGCCCCCGCTGCGCTTCTTCCTGCCCTCCCGCTCACGGAACCAGGACACCCTCCGGATCGACCACGACTCCGGCTCCTCCCTCGTGCACATCGTCCAGTCCCTGGGCATCCCCCTCACCGAGGTCGGCCGCCTGCGCGCCAACGGCCGCGACGTCCCGCCCACCCACCGCCCCGGACCCGGCGAGAGGATCGACGTCGAGCCCCTCGCCCTGCCCCAGCAGGCACCCACCGACCCGCCGCGCTTCCTGCTGGACGTCCACCTGGGCACCCTGGCCCGCCGCCTTCGCCTGCTGGGCATCGACACCGCCTACGACAACGACCGCGACGACCCCTCCCTGGTCGCCCAGGCCAACGCCGAACAGCGGGTACTGCTCACCCGCGACCGCGGCCTGCTGTGCCGACGCAACCTCGTCAGCGGTGCCCACGTGAACTCCACCCGCCCCGACGAGCAGCTGCGCGAGGTGCTCCAGCGCTTCGCCCCCGGGCTGCGGCCCTGGACACGCTGCCCCGCCTGCAACGGCGTCCTGGTCCCCGCGCCCCTGGACGAGATCGCCCGCTCCCTGGAGCCGGGCACCCTCGCCACCCAGCAGACCTTCGCCCGCTGCGTGACCTGCGACCGGGTGTACTGGCCCGGTGCCCACCACTCCCACCTGGCCCGGATCGTCCACCAGGCCGAGCAGCTCCTGTCCACCCGCTGACCCGCAGCGGCTCCGGGGCGCCGGAGCGGGAACCCGGGGCCGCTCCGAGAACGCCCGGCCGGTCCTGCCGAAAGCTTCGGCACGAGCCCCAGGTCCTGTGGAACCGAGAGGCCCTGCTGTCTCCGGAAAGCGGAAGGACTACCGCCAGGACCCGGACCGCCGACTCCGTCCCAGTCGGCCGCACGGACCGGAGGCCGCAGCGATCACAGCTTTCGGTACATGATGTGCAGGCCGACATAGCCCGCGGTGGGATGGGCGAACCCCTCGGGCAGGGTGCCGAGCACGTCGAACCCCAGTGATCTGTACAGCTGCACCGCGCGGGTGTTGGTCTCCACCACAGCGTTGAACTGCATGGCCCGGTAGCCCTTTCCGCGTGCCCACTCCAGGGTGTGGTCGCACAGGGCCCGGCCCACTCCGCGACCTTCATGGGCAGGGTTGACCATGTAACTGGCGCTCGCGACGTGGCCGGCGTTGCCGAGATGGTTGCTGTTCATCTTCGCCGTGCCCAGAACGGCGCCGCTCTCGTCCAGGGCCACCACCGTCCGGTGGGGTTCGGAGAGCAGCCACCAGGTACGCCCCTCCTCCTCGTCGAGGTCCACGGGGTAGGTGAACGTCTCACCTGCGGCCACGATCTGGTGGAAGAAAGGCCAGATGGCGGGCCAGTCGGCGGTGGTGGCGGTACGGATGTGCATGGCCGCCATCCTGTCGGGCCGCACGGCCGCACGGCCACCCCTTTTTCCGGCAAGTGGTCCAGGCCGTGCCGCGAAAAGACGACAGCGGCTGGTCACGGGCTCCCCATGACCCCGCTCCCCACAACCTCCTGGACTGCAGGGGTCGGCTCCGAAACACTGGGCCCTGCGGGCCTCACCGACCCGACGTCCCCCGCACGGCAGAGATTCCGAAGAGGAGACGCAGATGATCCGCAGGCTTCAGGCGGTCGCCCTGGACTGCTCGGACCCCGTAGGCCTCGCAGAGTTCTACGCACGCATGCTCGGCGGACAGGTCGTGGCTGACCCGCAAGAGCCGAACTGGGTGGAGGTGCACGGCTTCGAGGGGACACCACTGGCGTTCCAGCGGGTCCAGGACCACCGCCCCCCGCAATGGCCCCGGGGAGAAAGGCCCCAGCAGATGCATCTGGACTTCGACGTGGACGACCTCGACGCGGAAGAGAAAAGGGTGTTGGAGCTCGGTGCGACCGTGCTGGAACGCACCGACCAGCTGCGCCCGGGAGCCAACTGGCGCGTCTACGCAGACCCCGCGGGACATCCCTTCTGCCTCTGCCGTCACTGAGGCGGCGCCGGTCGAGGCAGGAGCGCCGGTCCGTGCGGACCGGCGGGCACACCCTGGTGGCGGGCACGGCGGCCGGAGGACTCAGACCCGCTCCAGGGGCACGTGTGCCCCCTCGGGCGCGTGCACACCCACGGGCATGCCCGGTTCGATCACACCGCCCTCGACCACCACACCCATGACGCCGGCCAGGAACACCGGCCGCCCGTTCCCGTCGCGCCGCACCATCTGACCCAGCAGACCGTCGGCAAGCCCGTTGATCTGTGCACACGGGTTGCGCAGACCGGTGATGCGCACCCGCGCCTCACCGACGGCCAACACCGTGCCCGCCGACAGACCCAGCAGGTCCAGGCCCCGCGTGGTGATGTTCTCCCCCATCTGTCCGGGTCCCACCTCGAAACCTGCCCGGGCGACCTCCTCGAACAGTTCCGCATGGATCAGGTGCACCTGGCGCAGGTTGGGCCGGGAAGGATCGGCGGCCACCCGTGAACGGTGCTTGACCGTGGCACCCATGTGGGCATCGCCCTCCACACCCAGACCGGCCAGGAGCCTGATGCGGGGAAGGACGTCCTTGCTGAACGTATGTCCGGGGGAAGCGCTGACCGACTCCACGACAGGACTCATCGCAGTGGCCTTTCCATGCAGGGGGTAGAGGGCGCAGCCCAACTTTTTCCGTTCGGGCCGAAGAAGTACGGTACGCAGATTCAGGCCCTGAGTCGACCGTGCGGCGCCTGTGAGGGCGGTACGCCGACCGCTACAATGCCGTGTCCGCGCAGGAACACGTCCCCACTCCACGCCCGAAAGGACAGGGCCCGCGCTTTCGCGAACGCGGGCCTGCGAACACCCGATGCCGGAATCCGCCCCCTGGACCGCCACCCGCGACGCGTATGACGGTATCGCCGAGCACTATGCCGCCTTCGCCGCCGAACGCTTCCTGGCCGATCCCCTCGACCAGGCGATGCTCCCTGCCCTGGCAGCGCTGATCGAAGCAGCGGGCGGCGGTCCGGTGGCAGACGTGGGGTGCGGTCCGGGCCACCTCACCGCACATCTGGACTCCCTGGGAGCACGTGCCTTCGGCCTCGACCTGTCACCGGCGATGGTCGCCCTGGCCCGCCGCACCCATCCCGGCCTGCACTTCGCGGTGGCGGCGATGGACCGGCTCCCGCTCGAGGACGCGTCCCTGTCCGGCCTGCTCGCCCACTACTCGATCATCCACACCCCGCCCCGGGGCCTGCCCGCCGTCCTGGCCGAGTTCCACCGGGCGCTGGCCCCGCAGGCGCTCCTGCTCCTCTCCTTCCAGGCCCACGACCGGCCCGGACGGCTCGCGGAGCCCTTCGACCACAAGGTGGCCCCTGCCCACCGGTACTCACCCGACGAGGTGGCCCGCCTCCTCGGCCGGATCGGGATCGACGAGGTCGCCCGACTCGTCGTCGCCGCAGGAGAGGACCCCGTGCGCGGCTTCCCCCAGGCCCACCTGCTGGCACGGCGAAGGGCGCACGCCGTCGCCTGACATCCGAACGGCGCGCGCGGAGCCGTCGAAGGTCAGCCCTGCTCGTCCTGCAGGCCCCGGACGACCTCCAGTGCCTCCTCGATGTGCTTGTCGACAGCCGTCATCGAGTTGAAGACATGGCGGACCACGCCCTTGCGGTCGATCACGTAGGTGACCCGGCCCGGCAGCAGCCCGAGCACACTCGGAACCCCGTAGCTCTTGCGGACCTTTCCTCCCTGGTCGCTGAGCAGCAGGAACGGAAGCCCGTGCCGCTCGGCGAAACCGGAGTGGCGCTCGGCGGAGTCGGAGCTGATCCCGATCACCTCCGCTCCTGCCTCGGCGAACACTTCGTGGCTGTCACGGAAGGCGCATGCCTGCGCGGTGCAACCGGGGGTGTCGTCCTTGGGATAAAAGTAAAGGACGACCACCCGCTCGCCGAGGCGTTCGTGGAGTCTGACCTGCTCCCCGGTCTGGGAGGGGAGGGTGAAGTCGGGGGCGGTGTCCCCGGCCTGGATGCCCTGTGCCATGTCGTTCCTGCTTTCGAAGAGCGCCGGCCCCATGGCCTGGGGCGGCTGCACCGGCGACCCTACCGCTCAGGTGAACGGCGCAAGGAGGCAGGAAGCAACGACTCCACTCGCCGACTCCTGGCACTGGTTTCCACCTGCCCGTCCGCCCGTGCCGACCTGCACGAAGTCCGGCCGGCGCCGTTCCCGCCCCCCGGTACGGAAGGCTCGGCTGCGCACCGGTGCGGAACCGACAGGTGAACGAAAGCCAATGAACACCTTGTACCGGGAAGGTGCCACCGGCTCAGGCCTGAAGTCGCGATTCGGGCCTCGGCCGCCAGGCGAACACCGGGACGCCCCCTTTACAGTAACTTCCTGTGCTCTACGGAAGATCTGCGGAGATTGGTGCGCTCGACGAAGTAACCGCACAAGCCCGCCACGGCTGCGGCGGGGCAGTGGTGCTGCGGGGTGAGGCCGGCGTGGGCAAGACCGCCCTGCTCGACGCAGCGGTCGCACGGAGCGGCACGATGAGGGTTCTGCGGACCTGTGGTGCCGAGTCCGAGTCCGACCTGGCGTTCGCAGCGCTGCACCAGCTGCTGAGGCCGGTGGCCGGTCTGCTCGACGCACTGCCCGGGCCGCAACGCAACGCCTTGCGAGCCGCTCTGGGGCACGCAGCCGACGGCACGGGGGAACGCTTCCTGCTGGGAGCCGGCGTGCTGTCGTTGCTGGTCGAGGCCGCCACCCCGGAGGGCCTGATCTGCGTGGTCGACGATTTCCAATGGATCGACCGGGCCTCGGCCGACGCGCTGCTGTTCGCCGCCAGGCGGCTGGGCACCGAACAGGTCGCCATGCTGCTCGCAGTTCGCGGCGACACTCCTGTCAAGGGCGTGCCGTCGACAGTGGATGTGGGCGGCCTGCCCGAGGACGCCGCGATCAAACTGCTGGAGTCCCGGCACGGGCTGCTGGCCGCCTCTGTGAAACGGGAACTCATCACGCTGACCGGGGCGAACCCTCTGGCACTGGATGAGATCGCTGCCCGGTTGACGCCCGCGCAACTCACCGGCCGCGCACCGCTGCCCGAACCACTGCCCGGCGGCACCCGGCTTTTCGGCGACCAGGTGACCGGGCTGTCGGCCCCCGCCCGGCTGGTCGCCCTGCTCGCCGCCGCCGAGACCGACCTCGAGGTGGTCCTGCGTGCCGCCGAGCGGTTGATGAACGGACCGGCGGGGGCGGAGGCGGCAGCCTTCACCGAACTGGAGGAGAGCGGGTTGACCCAGCTGTCGGGCAACAGCATGCGCTTCCGTCACCCGCTCATGCGATCCGCGGTCCACGAGACAGCCGCCCCCGCCGAACTCCGCAGCGTGCACGCCGTCCTGGCGGAGCTGACCACGGGAGATCGCAGGGCCTGGCACCTGGCCGGGGCCGCACTGGGCCGGTCAGAACCGGTCGCGGTCGCGCTGACCGAAGCCGCCGAGCAGGCACGCAAGCGCGGCGGGTACGGTGCCGCCGCCACCGCTTTGACCAGAGCTGCCGAGCTGACCCCCGAGCCGCACGCCCGCGCCGTCCGACTGAAGGACGCCGCCGTGGCGGCCTGGCTCGCCGGCCGACCTGGCCAGGCCGAGTCCCTGCTGGCCGAGGCACGCGAAGGGACCGGCGAAGACAGCACACTCTCGATGGAGATCGCCCAGCTCCGGGGCCGGTTCGAACTGAACGCGGGCAACGCCGCCGAGGCCGTGCGCATCCTGGCATCGGGCGACAGCCTGGACATGCTGGCCGACGCCGTGGAGGCGGCCTCCCACGTCGGCGACACGGCAGCCATCATCGAGCTCGGCCGACGGGCGGCGTCGCACCCCGAGGGATTCCTACGGGACACAGTGGTCGGGATCGGGCTGACTCTGAACGGCGACGCCGCCGGCCCGGCCCTGCTGAAACGGGCACTGACGCGGGCCGACGACCTGGAGGACGCGGCCGGCCACCTGTGGGCGACGGCCGCAGCCAGCGCTCTGGGCGAGTCGGGCCTGGCCGCGGAGATGGCCGAACGGGCCGGGCGAGTGGGCAGGGTGTCGGGGATGGCCGGGCAACTACCGGTCGTACTGGAGTTCGCAGCGACCGCTGAGCGCCTCGCCGGACAGCTCGCACGCAGCCAGGCCGTCTCCGAGGAGGGCCTGGCACTGGCGCGGGAGGCCGGGTACGAGAACACGGCGGCCGCGCACCTGGCCAACCTGGCGGTGCTGGCGGCTCTGCGAGGCGAGGAGGAACTCTGCGAACGACAGGCCCGCCAGGCGCTGGCCATCGCCCTGCCACACCGAGTGGGACTGTGCGCGGGAGTGGCCGCGTACGCGCTGGCGATGCGCGAGCTGTGCCTGGGACGCCACGCGCCGGCGCACGAACGTTTCCGGGCGATCGCGGCGGCGGGGCCGGGTGCGGGACATCGGACCGTGACATGGCGGACCCTGCCGGACCGGATCGAGGCCGCGGTGGGCGCAGGCGACACGGCCGACGCCCGAACGGCGCTCTCGACCTACGAGCGGTCGACCGAGCACGCCGCGACGCCTGAATCACGCGCGCTGCTGGCCCGCTGCCGAGGCCTGGCCGAGTCGTCGGAGGAGGCTTTCGGTGAGGCGTTGCGACTGCACACCAACCCGTTCGAGGCCGCCAGGACCGCTCTGCTGCTGGGTGAGCGTCTGCGCCGCGCGCAGCGGCCGGGCCAGGCACGGGCGCATCTGCGGACGGCGTGGGAAGTTTTCGAACAGGCCGGAGCCCGACCGTGGGCGCGGCGCGCGCAGCAGGAGCTGCGGGCGGCGGGCGAGAACGCGAGCCCCCCGACCACCGGCGTGCTCGACGCGCTGACCCCGCAGGAACTGCGCATCGCGGGTCTGGTTGCCGACGGGTTGTCGAGCAAGCAGATCGCCGCCCGGCTCTTCCTCAGCCCGCGTACGGTCGAGTACCACCTGTACAAGATTTATCCGAAGCTGGGCATCGGCTCCCGTACGGACCTGGCGCGGCTGGTAGTTCTACAGAAGGCTCAAGCATTCGGGGACGGCATGCTCTGAGGTATGCAGAACGTAAGCATCTGGAGCGAGGAGTTCGGTGCCGAGACGGACGCGCCGATCCTGTTGATCATGGGTTCGATGTCGCAGAGCGTCCTGTGGCCCGACGAGTTCGTCGGCCGCCTGACCGCCGGAGGGCGCCGGGTGATCCGGTACGACCACCGCGACACCGGCATGTCGGGCACCGTCGACTTCGCGACCGATCCGTACACCTGGAACGACATCAAGAACGACGTCTACCGCGTCCTGGCGGCCCACGGCCTGGACAGCGCCCATCTGGTGGGCCACTCGGCGGGCGGGCTGCTCGGCCAGCTCATCGCCGTGGAGGCACCGGAGCGGGTGCGGTCACTGACCGTCATCGCCTCCTCGCCGCTCGGCGGCGGCGAGGGTCAGGTGCTCATGCGGGCACTGACGGGCCGGCCGCAACCCGAGGGCAGCCTGCCGGAGCCGGAGCCGGAGTTCGTGGAGTTCTTCCGCGCGCTGATGACCACTCCGCCTGCCCAGAACCGCCGTGCGCTGATCGACAGCATGATCGCCGAGCAACGTGTGCTGCACGGCACCGGGCTGCCTTTCGACGAGGACGCGGCGCGCCGACTGCAAGAGCGCGTCTACGAGCGGGCCCGCGACCTGCCGGCTGCGGCCAACCACCGGCTGGCCGCAGGGGCTGATCCCGACTTCGAGCCGGTGGACGCGCTGCATCGGGTGCACGCTCCCACACTGGTCATCGAGGGCAGCCACGAACCGGTCAAACCGGGGCACGGTGCGATCATCGCCGAGCAGATCCCGGGAGCGCGACTGATGATCATGGCGGGTATGGGGCATACGCTGCCGCCGGAGCACCACCAGGAACTGGCCGACGCGATCCTCACGCACACGGCCGGTTGAGGGGCCCTGGTGCAGAGTCTCTGCGTTCCCGCCGCCGAAGTGACAGGCCCCGATCAGCGCTTCGGCGCCCTGCCCGCCGTAGAGCGGCCCGGTCCGGGCAGCCCACCAAGGATGCCGGGGTGCCGTCCTGTCGGCCCGCTTGCGGCTCACCGTGCCTTCAACAACCTCAGGCCGCCGCACGCTGCGACTCGCGCACGGGAGGTGCTGCGGGGGAGACCACGCCCAGCGAGCGGGTGCGCCCGGCGCGGATGCCGTTGCCGATGACCACGACCTCGGCCACCTCGTGCACCAGCACGACCGCGGCCAGGCCCAGGACACCGAACAGCGCCAAAGGCATCAGACCGATGATGATGGCCAGCGACAAACCCACGCTCTGCCACATGATGGCCCGGGCACGCCGGGCGTGCGCCAGTACGCGGGGCAGGTGGCGCAGATCCTCGCCCATCAGCGCGACGTCGGCGGTCTCGATGGCCACGTCGGTGCCCATCGCGCCCATGGCGATGCCCAGGTCGGCGGTGGCCAGGGCGGGCGCGTCGTTGACCCCGTCGCCCACCATCGCCACCGGACCGTGTTCCCGGAGTCGGCCGACGAGGCGGGATTTGTCCTCCGGGCGCAGATCGGCGTGCACATCGCCCGCTTCGATGCCCGCCTCGGCCGCCACGGCGGCGGCGGTCGCCTGGTTGTCGCCGGTGAGCATCACCACCCGGTAGCCCGCCCCACGCAGGGAGGCCACGGCCTCGCCCGCTTCGGGGCGCAGTTCGTCGCGCACCGCGACGGCGCCCAGCAGCGCGCCGCCGTCCTCCACCAGGACGACGGTGGCTCCGGCGCGCTGCATCCGCGTCACCTCCTCGGCCAGGGGGCCGGCCTCGATCCACCCCGGGCGGCCCAGACGCACGCTGCGGCCGTGCAGGGTGCCGATGACTCCGGCACCGGTGACCGCCTCGACGTGCTCGGCCCGCTCCGGGGCGGGGGCGGCAGCCAGGATCGCGGCCGCGAGGGGGTGTTCGCTGCGTTCCTCCAGCGCGGCGGCCACCATCAGCACCCGCTCGGCGGTGCACCCGGGTGCGGGGACTGTCCCGAGGACGACCGGGCGGTTGCGGGTCAGGGTGCCGGTCTTGTCCAGCGCCACGGTCCTGATGCGGCCCATGGCCTCCAAGGCGGCTCCGCCCTTGACCAGGGCCCCATGCCCGGAGGCGGCGCCGATCGCGGCGACCACGGTGACGGGAACGGAGATGGCCAGTGCGCACGGGGAGGCGGCCACCAGCACGACCAGGGCGCGTTCGACCCAGGTCAGCGGATCGCCGAACAGGGACCCCACGACGGCGATGAGAGCGGCGGCGACCATCACCCCGGGCACCAGCGGTGTGGCGATCCTGTCGGCCAGGCGCTGTCCGGCGCCCTTGCGGGCCTGCTCGGCCTCCACGATGGACACGATGCGGGCCAGGGAGTTGTCGGAGGCCGTGGCGGTCACCCTCACCTCCAGCACTCCGGTGCCGTTGACGGACCCGGCGAACACTTCGTCGCCGGTGACGGCCTCGACGGGAACGGACTCGCCGGTGACGGCCGAGGTGTCCAGGCTGGTGTGCCCGGAAGCGATACGGCCGTCGGTGGCCACGCGCTCCCCCGGACGCACCACCAGTGTGTCGCCCACCATCAGTTCGGCCGGGTCGAGGGTGTGCTCCACACCGTTGCGGAGCACCCGGGCCTGATCGGGGACCAGGTCCAACAAGGCGCGCAGGCCGCGCCGGGTGCGAGCGACGGAGTACCCCTCCAGTCCCTCGGCGATGGTGTAGAGCACCGCCAGCATCGCGGCCTCGCCCACCTCACCCAGCAGCACCGCGCCGATGGCGGCGATGGTCATCAGCGTGCCCACGCCGATCCTGCCCCGGGCCAGTCGGCGCACGGTACCGGGCACGAACGTCCAGGCGGCCACGGCCAGGGCGGCGGCCTTGAGCACCAGTCCCACCAACGCGGGGGCTTCGACCCAGCCCGCGCCGTACCCGGCCAGCAGCAGCGCCGCGGCGACGGCGGCGAAGCGGATCTCGCTCACCTGCCACAGTGTTTCCGGCCCGTGCTCCTTCCCCTCTGCGCCGGGGTGAAGCTCCTCGCCTCCGCAGCACGCGTCACTCATCGCGCGCCTCCGCCGCCGGGCGGCTGTCGGTTCCGTAGTTGGGGCACAGTGCGACCGCGTTCCCGGTCGCGGCCAGCAGGACCTCGGCCGAGGCCAGCAGGTCCAGCAGTTCGGGGCGGGCCAGGGAGTAGAACACCTGCCGGCCCTCGGGGCGGCCCTGGACCAGGTTGCAGTCACGCAGGCACGCCACATGTGCCGAGACCGTGGACTGTGCCAGTCCCAGCTGCGCCACCAGGTCGGCCACCCGTGCCTCACCCCCGGCCAGGCGGCGCACGATCGCCAGCCGGGTGTTGTCGGAGAGGCTGTGGAAGAGTGCTGCGGCCGCGTCGAGGCCCGTGGTTGTGGCCGGGCACCCGCCCATGCTATTAATCGCCATGAGGCGATTATATCCCGTTGTGTCGATGGTAGAAGTGCGGAGTCGACCGCACCCCCACCACCCTCCCCCAGGGCAACGCCACCCCAGCCCCTTCGAAGCGGAGATCTTCCATGGCACCGGCCGCACTCGTCCTGTACCTGCTCGGCCTCGTCCTGGCCTTCGGTGTGCGCACCCTGATCGCCTGGCGGCGTACCGGCGACACCGGGTTCCGACGACCGGACACCACCGCCTTCTCCGCCCCTTGGTGGGGCGGCCTGCTCTTCACCTGTGCCCTTGTCCTGGGCCTGACCGCACCGATGGCCGCTCTGCTCGGCCTGAGTACGACCGCTCCGCCACCGGGTGTGGAAAGCGCCGGTCTGGCCCTGATGGTGCTCGGCCTGGTCCTGGTGCTCGTCGCCCAGGCCGAGATGGGCACCTCCTGGCGCATCGGTGTGGACGAGGGAGAGCGCACCGAGCTCATCACACACGGTGTCTTCGCGCTCGTGCGCAACCCTGTCTTCACCGGCATGGGGGTTCTGCTCCTGGGACAGGTGCTCGCCGTGCCCTCGGTGCTGTCCGCCGCGGCGCCGGCGGTGTTCGCCGCCGCCGTGCAGGTGCAGGTCCGCATCATCGAGGAGCCCTACCTTCTACGCACACACGGCGTCGCCTACCGCTCCTACGCCGCCCGCACCGGGCGCTTCCTACCTCTGATGGGCAGGCTGCGTTCCGCACACGGGTAAGAGTCGCCGGTCGCCGCCTGGGCCGACGGCAGACCAACAAAGCAGATCGCGTCGAGCTTGCGGACATCCCGCGGCTTCGGCTTCGAACCGCTGTTGCCCGACATCGCCTTGACCAGCCCCGGCGCCGTCCCGGTGCCCTTGCCGGCACCGGTTTCCGGGTCCTGCTCCACCAGACCCAGTACCCGCGCGCAGCTCAGGCGCCAGGCAGGCCTCGGTCGTGGCGCACCAGGCCCTAGCGGCAGTGCTCAGCGCCGAGCGCACCATCCGCATGGCCGGCCCCGGATCCGGCGGTTCGATGCGTTCGGTGAGCAGTGCTCGGGCACCTCCTCACGCACCCCGCCAGCGCTGTGCCCTCAAAACCACGGCGCACCTACTCGAACCCGGGCGGCATGGCCCTCTCTAATAACGTTTCGTTGGTAACGTTATGTATAAACGTAACTGGTTGCGTTGGTCTACGGGCGTCAAATCGAGCCCTGCAACCTGACCTCCGATAAGTGGGCCTTATCGGAGGTCAGGCGAGAAAGGGGGTCCGCGAGGCCCCCAAGCACCCACGCCGGGCCGCAACGTTATTCACCGCAGGCCACGAGTCCCGAAAACGCGACAGGTACAGCCGCCGATGTACAGATGGGGAGAGAGGCGCCCCGACGGCTCCGGCAGTACCGGCCGCCACCTCCGCAAGGCAGGAAGATCGTCGCTCCGCCGTACACGGCGACATCCGCACACCGTCCACACGGCCTTGGCACACCGGCTCCGGTCTCCGCTACCGTCGTCCCTGTCCCGGCACCACGCCGCAACGCCCCCCGACACCAAGGACTCCATGACAGCCACCGACTACGACGCCTTCGCCCTGTCCTACTCGGCCGACAACGACGTCAACCTCCTGAACAACTACTACGAGCGCCCCGCGATGCTGGAGCTCGCAGGCGACGTCGACGGCCACCGGATACTCGACGTCGGCTGCGGATCGGGCCCCCTCTCCGCCGAGCTGAGCGGCCGAGGCGCCCTGATGACCGGGATCGACTCCAGCGCACGCATGATCGAGCTGGCCAGGAAACGGCTCGGCGACGACGCCGATCTGCACGTCCTCGACATCAGCGGGAAACTCCCCTTTCCCGACGGCCGCTTCGACGACGCCGTGGCATCGCTCGTACTGCACTACCTCGAGGACTGGGAAGGTCCGCTCCGGGAACTGCACCGGGTCCTGCGACCCGGCGGCCGCCTGATCCTGTCGGTGAACCATCCCGCGGCCTACAAACTCGCCAACCCCGGCGCCGACTACTTCGCGACCACGCAGTGGTCGACGCAGCACATCTTCCAGCAGCAGGAAGCCGTTCTGAGGACCTGGCACCGGCCCCTGCACGCGATGGTCGAGGCCTTCACCGAAGCCGGCTTCCGCATCACCCGCATCGACGAACCGCCGGTTGCGGCACACACCCCGCGGGAACTGCTGCCCCCGCATCTGAACGGACGCACCCGCTTCATCGGCTTCCTCTTCTTCGTCCTGAGTACCCGCTGACCGACACCCGGACCCGCACGCGGGCCACGCAGCAGCGCCGGACCTCAGCCGGGCCCGCTTCTGCGATCCTTGACGCAAGCACCGGCGTTTCGACACGAGGTGACGTGATGTCCCCGCACGACCACGAGGCACGACGCAACGAGCTGCGACATCTGCAAGAGCAGCCGAGCAGCGTCCAGGAGGCGCTGGCCTTCTTCGACACCCTGGCATCCGTGCGGGTGGAGGAGCTGCCCGGCCTGTGGAAGGGCTCGGGGCTGGAGACCGGACACCCCTGGGACGGCATGCTCGAGGAGTTCGGCTGGTACGGAAAGCGGTTCGACGACGCGGAACGCGCGCACCCGCTGGTCTTCCGCAACGGCAAGGGCCTGTTCTGCGTCAACCCCTCCCTCGTGCCCCTGGATCTGCTCAGGCGCACCTCGAACATCCTGCGCACACCGCCCCTGGCGAGTACGGCCCGCCGCTCACTGCGACTGCTGCGCACCAGCAGGCCCGCAGCACGGCTGCGGATGGTCGAGTACCGCGGCACGGCCTCCGCGACCATGACCTACGACGCGCTCCCCATCAACGACCACTTCCGCAAGGTGGACGACGACACTCTGGTCGGCGTGATGGACATGCGTGGTGACCGCGCCCCCTTCTTCTTCGTGCTGCGCCGGGACAGGTCCACCGCGGCAACGCCCTGACCGCGCCCGGTACGTCCGAGGCTGCGATCCGGGCCAGGGGGGACACCGGTGCGGGGCCCGGCGCCGAGGGCCCTGCCGCCAAGGCTCGGCGGTCGGTGGAAGAACCGCTCTTCTCCTTCGGAGAAGAGCGCCCCGGGCGGGTCGGGTCACAGCTCCGGACACGGTGGATCGTCCGGGGCCGACCCGCAGTCGGCCGTCAAGGGTCTGGGACGGGCACACCCGCAGAGCGGAGTTCGGCCTGGATCAGAGCGTTGAGCCGGGCCCAGACCGGCGACCGGTCTTCCCGGTGGTGGTCGACCAGCCCGTACCGGGTGGCGGTGTCGGGCCCGATCCTGAAACCTGCCGGCAGTGCCAGCAGTTCGCGATCGGCCAGCAGGTTGGCGGCAATGGCTCTGGCGAGTTCCTCGATCTGCGGGTCGTCGGGTTCCCAGGAGGCCGCTGCCACGCTGCGCTTGATCAGGTCGACGTACTCGGGGTCGTCCAGCCGCTGTTCGAGGCTGGTCAGGAAATGATCCAGGCCCTCCGGCAACAGCGCACGGAACAGCACCAGGGCCTCGCGTTGACCGGCCACGTAGTCGGGGCTGAAACCGAGCTCGGTCATCCGGTCCAGGACCGCGAGGGCGCGATCGGGCAACAGGGCCCGGTCGTCGGCGAGCCGGTGCAGCGCGTCCCGCCGAGCGACCAGATCCGTGATCCGATCGGTCAGACGCCGTTCGACGTCGGCGAGGGCGGCGGCGAACTGCTCGGGGCCGGCGCCGAGCAGGGACGCGATCTCCGACAGCGGTACACCGGCGGTGGCCAGTGTCCGAACCTGGACCAGCCGCAGCAGATCGTCCGATCCGTACCGCCGGTAGCCGGAGCTGTCACGTCGTGGTTCGGCGAGCAGACCGAGCCGGTGGTAGTGCCGCACGGTCTTGACCGTGACACCCGCGAACGCCGCCGCCTGCCCGATCGTGATACCGCCGACCCGGTTCCTCGTCACCGTCTCGACCCGACCGCGTGATCGCCGTCGGGAGCCGTGCTCCGAGCCGCGTCCGAAGATCTCCTTGAGCAGGGCGGGTTCGCTGTAGTCACATGGCGAGTGTGCACCCTGCCCCAGGGGCAGGGTCAACCCGCCCGGCTTCGGAGCGAAGGGTTGCGCACGGTCCCGTTGTCCAACACGTCGCCCTTCGGCAAGGAGCCACCGAAGTGGCGCGAAAACCGAGGGTTGACCTTGACCCGAGGGCAGGGTCGACGCTCAGGTCATGAGCGAAACGAACAGTGCCGACCGAGACGATGCCGCTACTGGCGGGCAGGGCCGCCCCGAACTGCAGAAGGCCGTCCAGGAGATCGTCGACTCGGGTTTCTCCGGGATGCAGCTGCGGGTGAACGATCGGGGCCGGGAGTGGGTCGGCAGCGCCGGGGTGCGCAAGCTGGGGGAGACCGCCGAGCCTCCGATCGACGGGCACTTCCGGATCGGCAGCACGACCAAGACCCTGGTCGCGACCGTGGTGCTGCGACTCGTGGCCGAGAACAGGCTCGGGCTGGACGACCCGGTGGCCGCCTTCCTGCCCGGGTTCGGGCTCGACGGGCGGATCACGGTGCGGATGCTGCTGCAGCACACCAGCGGAATCTTCAACTTCACCGGCGAGTTCGACCCTGACGGGACCCTCCTGCCGGGGATCCCGGTGCAGGGCCAGGAGTACGTGGACAACCTGTCCCGCACCTACCAGCCGCAGGAGCTGGTCCTGCTGGCGCTGTCCGAGCCGGCCCGGTTCGAACCGGGAACGGACTGGAGCTACTCCAACACCAACTACGTGCTGGCCAAGCTGCTGATCGAGGAAGTCACCGGCTGCTCGCTCGCCTCCGAGATGCGGCGGTTGGTCCTGGAGCCGCTGGGGATGTCGAACACCGTGGTGCCGGACGCCTCGCCGGAGATCCCCGAGCCGCACGCCCACGGCTACTACCGCTACGAGGACGCCGGCCGGTCGAAGCTGGCCGACGTCACCCGCATGAACCCCTCGTGGGTGTCCAGCGCCGGTGACATGATCTCGACCACCAGGGATCTCCACACGTTCGTTTCCGCACTCATGGGAGGCGAGCTCCTGCCGGCCCCACTGCTGGCCGAGATGTGTACACCCCACCCCAAGAGCGGCGACTTCCGCTACGGCCTGGGTCTGTTCGTCGAGGACACCGACTGCGGGGGCACGGTCGTCCACCACAACGGCGGCTTCGCCGGTTGGGCGGCACTGATGTACAGCACACCCGACGGCAGCACGACCCTCACCGCATCGCTGACCACCGGGGACACCGAGTTCGACTTCGGTGCCATGGCCCAGGTGTTCGAGAAGGCGAAGCAGCGGCTTGTCACGGAGGTCTTCTGCAACAGGCCCACATGACGGCTTGAGCGCCCCTGCTCTGAGCCCCGTCTGCTCCGATGACCTGGTGCCGGCGTTCATGGACCTATATCCCGTCACGCCGGGGCACGTGCTGGTGGGTCTGGGCGAGATCGGTGACGAACTCGGCGGACGGCTGTGGAGCGTGGCCCGCCGCGTGGGAGACGCCCTGTGCAGGAACACCCTGGACACAGGGGACGCGGACACAACCACCGGCGGGTCGATGCGCTGCGAGGGCGTCAACCTGTTCCTGGCCGACGGCGAGGCTGCCGGCCAGGAGATCTTCCACGCGCACCTGCACGTCTTTCCGCGCTATGAGGGTGATGCCTTCTCGGTGCATGCCCTGTGGCAGGAGGCCCCGCGCACCGAACTCGACGGCCACGCGGCCAGGCTGCGCGCCCTTCTGTCCTGACCGAGGGGAGGACCGGTAGGAGCCGTTGATCCAGCATTGCCCGTGAACCCCGTCCGCCGGTCACGGTATGTGACCGGTGGAGACACAGTGGTGCCACCTTCCTCCGATCTGCGTGGAGACCTGTGCGGTGGCCCTGCCGTGGGACCCCAACGCTTGAGCGATGACCGGTGCGAGAACCTGGAGCACGGGCCGGCGCCGAGCAGCGGCCCGCCTCACCCTCCCCGACAGCAAGGTCTCCTCCTGCCATGAACACCACCGCAACCGCAATCGCACCCCATCCCGCGCAACGGCGCATCCTGACCGTGCTGGTCACCGCCCAGATCCTCAGCGGCGCCGGACTGGCCGCCGGGATCACCGTGGGCGCCCTGCTGGCCCAGGACATGCTCGGCGGCGCCGGGTGGGCCGGCCTGCCCAGCGCCTTGTTCACCATCGGTTCGGCCGCAGCCGCGGCCCTGATCGGACGCACCTCCCAACGCCTGGGGCGGCGCACCGGGCTGACCGCCGGATACACCGCCGGGGCCTTGGGGGCCGTGGGCGTCGTCGCTGCAGCCGCAGCCGACAACGTCGTGCTGCTGTTCGCGTCCCTCTTCGTCTACGGGGCGGGCACCGCCACCAACCTTCAGGCCCGCTACGCCGGAGCCGACCTGGCCGTTCCCCGGCACCGGGGCCGGGCCCTGAGCACCGTCATGGTCGCCACCACCCTGGGCGCGGTCGCGGGACCCAACCTGGTCACTCCGCTGGGGAACCTGGCCCGCGCGGTGGGGGTACCCGAGCTGGCCGGTCCCTTCCTGCTGGCAGCCGCCGCCTACGCCTCGGCCGCCCTGGTACTGGGACTCGCGTTGCGTCCGGACCCGCTCACCACCGCCCGCGCCCGCGCCGCCGCAGATACCCCCGCGAGTGCAGTGAGCGCTGACGGCGGGGCCGCGGACACGCGGATGCTGTTCCTGGGCACTGTGGTGATGGTCCTGGCTCAGCTCGTCATGGTCGCCATCATGACCATGACCCCTGTCCACATGACCGGCCACGGCCACTCCGTGGGCGCCGCCGGACTGGTGATCGCCGTGCACGTGGGCGCGATGTATCTGCCCTCTCCGCTCAGCGGCCTGCTCGTCGACCGTTGGGGCCGCCTGCCGGTGGCCGCCGCCTCCGGGATCACTCTGCTGGCTTCCGGGCTGCTGGCCGCCCTGGCCCCACCCCATTCGGTGGGACTGCTGGCCCTGGCACTCGCTCTGCTGGGCCTGGGCTGGAGTTTCGGCATCGTGTCGGGGACCGCGATCATCACCGATGCCGCACCGCCGGCCACCCGTGCACGTACCCAGGGGCTGGTGGATGTGGCCATTGCGGTGGCCGGAGCCGGTGGAGGTCTGGCCTCGGGGATGGTCGTGGCCGCCGGGAGCTATGCCCTGCTGTCCCTGCTCGGCGGGCTGCTCGCTCTGGCGGTCCTGCCCGCCATCGCCTGGTCCGCCCGTCCGCTGCCTGTCACCGGGAGTTGACCGACCCGCAGGTAGGAACGGCCCTCGCCTCTCCCTGTCGGTTTTTGCGCGGGGTTCGGGAAGACCGTTGCGCGGTCCGGTGCGGAGGCCTCCCGGTCCTCGGCAGGCGCGAAAACCGCCGGCCGATCGCTGCGGCCCTTGCCAGCCTTCTCGTGACCGTGGAAGAGACCGAGGAGGTGGTACCCGTGAACGCAGTATCGACATGGGTGCTCCCCTGCGGGGTCACGGTCGGGCGATAGGTCGTCCGGGAGCGCCGTTCACACGCACTCCCGAAGGACACGACCATGCACTTCACCTTTGAACAGCAGCTCGATGGCGGCGTCCTCGAGCGCACCTTCATTCTCGGCGATGTCCCCGGCATCCTGTGGGCACCCGCTCCGGGGTCGGCACCGGCACCACTGGTCCTGCTCGGCCACCCCGGCGGCTTGCGCGGAATGTACCCCCGCCTTGTGGACTGGGCCCGGCGGTGCGCGGCGGACGGCTTTGCCGCGGCCGCCGTCGAGCTCCCCTGGAGCGGTGGCAGGCCCCGGTCGGGCGAGGCCGAACAGGCCCGCGCCGACCTGCGCCGGGTGCTGGCGGCAGGCGGGCGTCCAAGTGACGACATCATCGACCGGCTGGTTCTCCCCGTGGTGGAGGAGGCGGTCCCGGAGGGGCAGGCTGCTCTGGACGCCCTCCTTGCGCTGCCCGGGATCGGCGGCCCCGTCGGCTACTCGGGTGGGATCGTCGCCGTCGGTGTCCGGCTCGCGGTGGTCGAACCGCGCATCGCCGCCGCTGTCCTCTTCGCCGGCAGCTTCGTACCCCGCTTCGTGTTCGACGAGGCCCGCCGGGTCACCATCCCGCTGCACATGCTGTTGCAGTGGGACGACGAGGGCAACGACAGGCAGTCGGCCCTGGAACTGTTCGACGCCTTCGGGTCCCGGGAAAAGGCACTCAACGCCAACATGGGCGGGCACACCGGCGTCCCGGTTCCTCGCCCGGCACCTGAGGTGAATCCGGGCCGCCGGGGCGGTGTCCGCTCCGGGGTGGACGGCACCGAGACGACCGCGCACAGTACATGACCCCAGGTCCCGGCTCGGACTTGAGGTGCAACAGCCGGTCGAGATTCCGGCGACCGTACCGGGGGAGCCGTCCTCCGGTACGGCCCCGGCCTGCCTCGGCAGGCACGGGCCGCTCCCCCGGAAGTTTCCCGCCGTCGCACGGATCCGCCCACCGGTCGACGTATGCGAGGCCATCGTCCGGGGGTGGCATCTCGGCCTCGGCCGACGCCCCCGGGAGCGGTAGGCTCCCGGAATGAACGACGACGAGTGGAATGACATCATCCTTTCGGTGAAGCAGGGCGATTCCGGTCCCTGGATGTGTCCTGAGTGCGACGAGTACACCGTCGAGCTGGGGCAGCGGTTCGAGCAGGGCGAGGTGGTGGAGCACGCACTGCTCTGCCTCGCCTGCGAGGCAGAGGTCGTTGCGCCCGCCTGAACTCGCCCGTCCGAGGACGCGGCGCCTCTACCGGGCATCACCTGGTGGTCGCTCGCCGGTGACCTCCATCGAGCGCACTGCCTACCAGTTCAAGAAGCTGACCTCCGCGCGGATGCTGCACGTGTCCTTCACCCCTAACGCCGACGAGATCGGATGGGCGAGGAGGGCCAAGCCCGCCTTCACGCCCTGGTGGCGATGGCCGAGGACGGGTACTCGATGTTCAACCGGCTCAAGAAACCCGCCAAGCGCGCCACCTGGTCGCGGTTCAAGGCCCAGGCCGCCTACATGGCCGAGGTGGACGCGATCGGTGACACCCACGCCTGGCTGGAGGGGGTGGCACCGACCAAGGTCACCGATTTCGCCGGGGAGGCCGCTGCTCAGGACGCCGACACGCTCTCGCGCTACGACCCCGTCAAGCGCTTGGCGTTGGTGGTGTGCCTGGTGCACACCGCCCGAATGCGCACACGCGATGACCTGACGCAGATGCTGTGCAAGCGGGTGGCGGCCAACACCAAGAAGGCCAAGGACGAACTGGAGGAGATCCGCCACCGCCAGCGCGCGGTGAACGAGCACCTGATCGGCACCTACCGCGGAGTGCTGGAACGTTTGGACCCCAACGCCCCGGAGGCCGTGGAACAGGCGGGCGAGTTCGCCGCCCAGTTCGCCGACATCGAGGAGGTGTCTGCCTTCCACGGCGACAACTACGAGGTGCTGGTGCACCGCTTCTTCAAAAAGGACCGGGCGGTGATGTTCGACCTGGTGGGCCACCTGGAATTGAAGGCGACCTCCTCAGATGGCTCGGTGCTGGTGGCGTTGGAGCACGCCCGCGAGTACGCGGCCAAGCGGCGCGACTTCATCCCCCTACCGCCGCCGACCGAGGAGGATGATCCGGGGTCGGGCATCGGCTTCGCCTCGGGCAACTGGCGGCGCGTGGTGTGCGATCGCAGGTACCCGGGCATGGTGGAGCGGCGCACCGGAGACATCGCCGTCGTCGGATCCGGCGAGTATGCCGACTGGTCGGAGCACCTGCTGTCGTGCTCCGAGTGCGAGCAGCGGTTGGCGGCGTTCTGCGCGAAAGTCGGCCTGCCGAAGACCGCTGAAGGGTTCGTCGACCACCTCAAGCACCAGCACCTGGACGCCTCCATGGAGCTGGAGTCGGGCTATGCCGACAACACCGACCTGTTCATCGATGACGGGGTACCCCGGCTGCGCAGGCGCCGTGTGCCCGGTGCTCCGCAGGCGGCGGAGAAGCTGTTCGAGGCGATCGAGGCGCGCATGCCTGAGCGGTCGCTGCTGGGAATCGCAGCGCGTACCGCCTACTGGCTGGGCTGGCACCACTGCTTCGGCCCTGCCTCTGGGGCGGACCTCAAGATTCGGGACGTGTTGGGCCGCTATGCGTTGGCGGTGTTCACCGGCGGCATCAACCTCGGCCCTTACGAGGCGGCCAAGCACATCGCCGGGGTCTCGGCCCGGGAACTGTCGATGGTGCGTAACCGCCACATCGACCTGGCCAAGCTCAACGCGGCGATCGCGGCGGTGGTCAACGCCTTCAACGGCCTGGACGTGGTCAAGGCTTGGGGGGACGGCACCTCGGTGGCGGCGGACGGTACGTAGGTGGCTACCTACGTCGACAACCTGCTCGCCGAGACCTCGATCCGCTACGGCGGGGGGCGGGATCGCCTACCACTACGTCTCCGACACCTACGTCCCGCTGTTCCCCCGGTTCATCCCCTGCGGGGTGTGGGAGGCGATCCACCTGATCGAGGGGTTGCTGTCCAACGACTCCAAGGTGCAGCCCTCCACCGTGCACGCCGATACCCAGGGCCAGTCGGCGCCGGTGTTCACCCTGGCCACGCTGTTCGGGTTCGACCTGATGCCCCAGATCCGCAACTTCAAGGACCTGACCTTCTTCCGTGCCTCGGATCAGGTGCTCTACCCCAGCACCGATGAGCTGTACGGGGAACGGGGCCGAGGCGTCATCGACTGGAAACTGATCGAGCGGCACTGGCGCGACCTGATGCAGGTCGCCATCTCCATCAGCCAGGGACGACTGTCCTCAGCGACGCTGATGCGCCGGCTGCGCTCCAACTCGCGCAAGAACCGCATCTACAAGGTGTTCCGCGAGGTCGGCCGGTCGGTGCGCACCGTGGCTCTGCTGCGCTTTCTGGCCGACCCCCAGTTACGGGCGCGCATCATGGCGGCCACCAACAAGGTCGAGTCCTACAACGCCTTCTCGGCGTGGCTGCGGTTCGGCAACAACGGGATCCTGGCCGACAACGACCCCGACGAGCAGAAAAAGCTCATCAAGCTCAACACGTTGCTGGCCAACCTGGTCATCTTCCACAACGCCCTGGACATCGCCGAGGTGGTGCGCGGCCTGATCGCCGAGGGATGGACCATCACCGTCGAGGAGATCGCCGCACTGTCCCCCTACATCCGCGCCCACATCACCCGGTTCGGCGCCTACGCCACCGACGTCCTCGGAATCGAACCGGAGGCGTTCAACCCCGCCTTGGACGAGATCGACTTCACCGTCCTGGATCTGGCTGCCTAAGCGGCAACCGCTTTGCCGAGGAGGAGTTCGCAGATGGTGCAGCGCTTCGCTGGTCCTGCGGGGCACGCCTGTTCTTGTCGGCTATAACGATGTCACGGAGCCAGGACCCGCCAAGCCAGGACGGCGGCGAACAGCAAAAGCCCGATCGCCGCTGCCATGTCCACCCCACGATGAAAGCGAGGGTCGGTGAAGCGCCCCAACACGGACGCGGCCAGGGACAGCAGCGCGAACCAGGTGAAGGTCCCCGCGCCCACACCGGCCAGCATGGTCCACGGGGTGAGGGAACCCATGTCGGGTGTGGCCGAGGAGACGGCGGCGAAGACCGCCGCCCAGGCCAGGATCGTCAGTGGATTGCTCGCTGTCGCGGCCAGCCCTACCACAAACGCCGCCCGGGGCGAGGTGAGTTCTCGGTTGGTCTGCTGCTCCGTCGGTCGGGACAGGGCGCTGCGCAGGGCGCGCAACGCCAGCAGCACCAGGACCAGCACGCCGAGTATCCCGACCACTGTCCCTAGGGCTTCCCAGGTGGTCAGTAGGGCGGCCACTCCTGCGATGCCCAGGAGGGCGTATCCAGCATCGACCAGGGCCGCCCCCGCACCGATGGCCAACCCCAACGCGATGCCGCCACGCAGAACACTGCGCAGGCACAGCAGCCAGATCGGGCCGACTTGGGCGGCGACCATAAATCCGAAGCCGAAGCCAGTGACCAAAGCGGTCGTCACGATTCCGATCCCTTTCTAAGGGAGGAGAACGAGTGAACGTCGATGCTCAGTCGAGGCCCACATCGACGATGGTCTTTCCGATGGCATCCCGTCGGCGTTCGGGTTTCAGCACTGCGGGAAGTGCGCTCAGGGATACCCGGTCACTCACGGGGATTCGCATGTTCCCATCCGCTAGTGCGCGCAAGGCGTCACTGATACCGGAGCGGACCTCGTCATGTCCTTCCATGACGCCTCCGTAACCCAGCGCCCGGATGTTCCTGCGGTAGAAGGATCGCACATCGAGCTCGGTCTGCGCTGCGGATGAGGCCCCGTAGATGACGAGGGTGCCGTATGGGGCCAAGAGTTGGGTGGCGGCCGTGGTGTAGTTTCCGCCGAGCGGGTCGAGCACCACGTTCACTCCCAAGTCCTTCGTGGCCATGATCAGCTCTTCCGGTGAGCGGGCGATCACGGTCTTGGCACCCATCTCGGCCACTGCTTCGGCCTTGTTCGGGTCACCGGTCTGACCCCAAACCGTCGCTCCTGCGCTCAGGGCGAGCGACGTCGCGGCCGTGCCCACGCCCCCCGTCGCACCCAGGACCAGGACGCGGTCTTCGGCCGTGACTTCGGCGAGCTCGTACACCACGCGGATCGCGGTCCGGCCGCATACGGCCGCGCAGGCCGCCTGGACCGGATCGACGCCTTCGGGTACCCGGATAAGCGAACCACTCGGAACGACGGCTCGCTGGCTCCAGATACCGTCACGGGACAGACCAACGCCGTGGCCGTGAACCACGAACAGATCGTCACCCCAGCGTCCAACCCCTTCCACACCCAGTGTGCGAGGCACAGGGGCCTCACCGGCCACCTGCCCGGCGAGCACATAGGTGTCCAAAGGGTTGATCGATGCATACATCATGTCGATCACGACTTCATCGGCCGCCGGGGGTCCCTGCTTGGTTTCCTCGACACGAAGGACACGGTCGGGGCCGGTCAGGCGTGCGGCTCGGACGGTCTCTGCCATGGTCTTCCTCAGCGGTTCGGGGGAGAGAGCAGTCGGCGGAGCACGCCAACGGTCCTCTCGATGTCCTGTTCGTCGACGTTGCCAAGGTGACCGATGCGAAAGGTCTCCCCGGCCGCGCTCGGATGGGTGCCTGCTTGGAGGAGCACACCGAGCTCGGCGGCACCACGGAGCAGTTCTCCGGCGGTCAGGTGGGGCGGAGCGCGGTAGACACTCACCCCGTTGGCACGGTCGCCGTCTGCGGCGACGAAGTTGCGCAAACCTTCTGTTTCCAGGGCCGATCGCAGTCGCAGCGCCAGGCGTCTGTGTCTGTGCACGCGTTCGGTACCCTCCTGAACGACCAGTTCCAACCCCTGGGTCAGAGCGCCGATCAGGTTTCCGGGGAGCGTCTGGTGGTAGACGAAGCGTGCCTCCAAAGCGGCACGCATCACCGGGAGCCAATCACGAAGGTCCAGGCTGAAGTGTCGCGGTGTCCACACTCGTGATGCGAGCACGTCCACGGCCCGGGGTCCGAGTGAGGCGAGGTAGAGACCGGCGGGGACTCCCAATGCCTTGGGAGTGGAGGTGAGGTAGGCGTCTACCCCCCATGTTTCTTGGTGCACGGACTCCGCTCCGGCTGCGGACACCCCGTCCACCAGCACCAGCGCGCCGTGTTCCTTGGCGACCTGGGCCAAGTCATCGATTCTGGCTCGCACGCCACTGCTGGAATCGACATGGGTGATGAGCAGGGCCTGGTGCTGCTCTGCCCCCAAGAGCTGATCGATCTCTCCTGGATCAGGTGGGTATCCCGGCTCGGAGGTGTGCACATGCACCGGAAGGCCGAGTTTGACGCAGATATCGCGCCAGCGGTTGCCCCACATCCCCGTGGACACCACCAGCACGGGCGTTTGCGGTGCGAGGAGACTAGCGGCCACGCTCTCCATTCCCGCCGTTCCCGTCCCGGGGAGTACAAAGGGGACGGCTGCGGGAGCATCGAGGAGCTGCCTGGTCAGCAGCAGTGCTCGTTGCAGGTCCTGCACGGACGCCGGCGCGTCGATGGGGCCCGCAACCTGCGCCAGACGGCGTAGGACCGAGGGGTGGGGCCGAGTGGGTCCTACCACCATGGGCAAAGGATCAGGGTGAGGACTCGAACCGGAGTCATCAGAAGCGGTAACGGTACTCGAAACGTCCCTCACTCGTCGCTCGCCCACTCCACGTAGTCCTCCCGATAGGGGGTGAAGATGTCGAGTGCCACGGACTTCTCCAGCGCCCACACCTGGTGTTCCACGCCTCCCTTGACGACGAAGCTGTCTCCAGGACCGGCTTCGAAGGTCTGGTCTCCGGCAACAACACGGATGTGCCCTGAGACCAGATAGGCAAGCTGTTCGTGCGGGTGGCTGTGACGGGGAAAGACCGACCCCTTTTCCATCACGTGCTCGACGAGCATGAGCTTGTCGTTATGGGCGAGAACCCTGCGGGCCAGGTCCGGAAACGCGGTGCGCGGCTCGACATCGGCCGAAGCCACGATGACCACGTCGTCGGTTCGGGGGGACGCGTGCTGGGACATAGACGTGCTCCTTGGCCTATCGGGTGGGACGAACGTAGAGGGGAAGAGGGGTGATGTCGGCGTTCAAGGTTCCGGCCGCCGCCTCGGTGGTGGGGAAGTGGGCGCGATCGAAGACCTGGTGGAGACTGGAGGTGCATCCGCTGGGGACCGCGACCACCACCCCGGTCTCGTCACTGAAGGACTCCGCGCTGATGAACCGGTAGCTCTCTCGCGGCGCCAGGGCGATCCTCGTCCACCCCGTGTCGGGGTTGTCCCTGCGGACACGGCGGTGGAACACTTCCTGCGGCCTGTCGCTGGTGTTCTCCACCTGGACGTGAACGGCGCGGATGTCCCCGTACCAGTCGAAGTGGGCCGAGTCATAGGTTTCGTGCGCGGGGAGTTCGTCCAACGGGGCCTGGGCCGCCACGGGATTCGGTACGCGCTTGATGTGCGCGTCGAGTCCACACCCCGAGCACCTGCCGTCCGGCGTGACCCCGACCAGTTGCGCGTTCAGGCCGTACCGGGTGATCTGGAGCAGCCCGCAACCGCGACACCAGGTGTTGGTGGATTCAGTGTCGTAGACGTTACCGAGGTAGACGTGCTCCAAGCCCATGTCCAGGGCCACACGACGTGCGTGCTCCAACCGTTCCACCGGCGTGCGGATGGTGTCCCTCATCTTGTAGTCGGGGTGGAACCTCACGAAGTGAGTGGGAACCTCCGGCCCGAGGCGTGCACCAACGAACCTGGCCATGTCCCTGGCGTTCTGCTCACTGTCGCTCAGATCCGTCACCATGAGCGTGGAGACCTCGACGTGACGCCCTGCGCGGTAGACCTGCTCCGTCGCTTCGAGCACCGGCTCGATCCACCCCTTGGTGATCTTCCGGTAGTACTTCGGATCCATCGATTTGATCGACACCGACCGGTACGCGTCAGCCGGTCTTCCCCTCGTGCTCGGGCGGCCGAGCCCGGTGGTTCGGTACCGCCGCGCGCAAGGGGCGCGCGAACAGGGCCGCCATCCCGGCCACCCCCGCCCCGGCACCCCACACCACCAGCAGGAAGGTCACGGAGCGGGCCTGTGCGATCAGGCCGATCAGCGGGTTGGCCCACAGCAGCGGCAGCCACTGGGCGAGGGTCACCACCGCCTGGGCCCGCCCGACCACTTCCCGAGGGCAGGCGAGCAGGAACAGAGGGCCGGCATGGGTGGAGAAGACACCGGTACCCAACCCCACGACCAGGGACATCAGGCACAAGGCCGCGGGCCCCGGAGCGGCCGCGGTGGCCGCGATCCCCGCAGCGGCGGTGATCATCCCCCAAGCCGCGACCGCTCCGGCACGTGAGGCGGTTCCGCGCCACAGCACCAACGCGGTCACGCAGGCCATACCGGCGCCGAAGGAACCCGCCGCCGCTCCCGTGGCCACCGCGTCCCAGCCCCGCGCGGCGGAGACCACCGGCACCACGAGCGGGGAGAAGGGGATGACGAACATGGCGAAGGCCCCCGTGAGCAGCACGACCGCACGCAGCAGCGGCGTACCGAACACGACCGCCACCCCCTGCCGGACCTGGCGGTTCAGGCCGCGCCCCGGACCGGTGGAGGACGCGGACCGCGCCCGGGAGCGCACCCAGCACAGTACGATCACCGTCACCAGGTAGCACGCGGCCCCGGCGCCGTAGAGGGAGGGAAGCCCGAGCACGGTGATCGCGGCCCCACCCAGCGGCGGACCGCACAGAACAGAGCCGTGGAGGAGCACCTGCCGGGCCGCCATGGCGCGCCCCAGGGCGGTGGAGGACACCAGCAGCTTGGGGACCGACGCCGACGCCGGGATGTCGACCGCGTCGACCGTGCCCAGCGCCAGGGCGATCACGATCATGGCGACGGCGCCGGGGCCGGTCCCGGACATGACCACCGCACCCGTGAGCGCCACGGCGCACAGGACCGTGTTCGCGACCGCCATGACGGGCAGGGCACCGACCCGGTCGCTCAGCGCACCCCCGTGCAAGGTCAGCAGCACGCGGGGCACCACCTGTGCCGAGAGCACCGCCGCGGCCGTACCGGGACCGGAAAGGGCCGCGTGCCACACGAGCCCGAACACCAGCATCTGGGTACCGAGCGCGCTCGCCCCGGTCCCGGCCAACCAGATCCAGTAGAGCCGCGGAGGCCGGTGTTCGCTCGCAACCATGGACGCGACCTCCGTTCGGCCCAGGACGCTAGCGCGCGCCTACGACAGAACAGGCTCCATCCCATGGAGACACCCGGGTGCGGCAGACCACCGGGACCACCGGGGGACTGCTCCCAGCAGAAACCGCCCCGGGAGAGCGGTGCCTCTAGGAGACGCAGAACTCGTTGCCCTCGGGGTCGAGCATGACCCACCAGTGCCCGGCAGGGCCCTTGTCGACCTCGCGTACCCGCACGGCCCCCAGCCCCTCCATGCGGGACACCAGCTCGACCAGGCCGCCCGGTTCGCTGTGGACGTCGATGTGCAGTCGGTTCTTGACCGTCTTGCCCTCGGGTACGTCCTGGAAGAGGAGCCGCCGGCCCAGGCCGACACCGCTGATGCGGTCGAAGGGGTCGTCGGGGTGGCGGACCGCGGCGAAGCCGCGGAAGTACGTGCGGCCGCGGTGCTCGACCACCGCT
This sequence comes from Nocardiopsis algeriensis, assembly GCF_014203695.1. GTDB lineage: Bacteria > Actinomycetota > Actinomycetes > Streptosporangiales > Streptosporangiaceae > Nocardiopsis > Nocardiopsis algeriensis. The sequence continues at coordinate 223,455 of NZ_JACHJO010000005.1, forward strand.
TCCTTGCCGATGTGGCCCTCGGTCAGCAGCTGCTCGATGAGGGCGCCGGGATCCTCCACCTCGTAGCCCAGGGCCTGGGCCCAGAAGTCCGCGATCGCGGGCGCGTCGGTGCTGTCGATGACGAGTTTCCAACCCAATGCCATGCAACCAGTATTAATGGTTACAGGTGTTGCCACAAGACCCGACCCGCCCGCGCCCCAGCCTTGACGGTAACGGGACCTGACCTTGGGTAGTGGCTCGACCACCATCACAAGAGCACCCCGGGCACACCCCGGAGCGGATCCACCGGAAAGGGCACAGATGCGACACCAGAGCGTGTGGGCACCGGCAGAGGACAGGCCCGCCTTCCCCACCCTGCAGCAGGACCTGGAGGTCGACGTCGCGGTGGTGGGCGGCGGCCTGGTCGGCATGACCACCGCACTACTGGCGCAGTCCGCCGGCATCGGCACCGTCGCACTGATCGAGGCCGGCCGCCTGGGCCGGGGCACCACGGAGAAGACCACCGGCAAGGTCACCTCCCAGCACGGCCTCACCTATGCGCAGCTGATCGACCGCCACGGACCGGAAGCGGCCCGCATGTACGCCGACGCCAACCAGGCCGGCATGGAACTGGTCGCCGCACTGACCCGCGACTGCCGCATCGACTGCGACCTCACCCGCGCCCCCTCCCTCGCCTACACCCGCGACCCCGCCCGCCGCCGGGAACTGGAAGAAGAGGTCGACGCGGCCCGCAGCCTGGGGCTGCCGGCAACCCTGACCGAGACCAGTGCCCTGCCCTTCGACATCGAGGCCGCCGTACGCTTCGACCACCAGCTGCACCTGCACCCGGGCCGCTACGCGGCAGGACTGGCCGCGGCACTGCTCAGAACCGGAACCGGCGTCTTCGAGAACACCCGCGTCTCGGAGATCGACGAACAGCGCGACGGCACCGTCCTCATCCGCACCCCGCAGGCGACCGTACGCGCCGGTGCCGCGGTCGTGGCGACCCTGCTGCCGATCAACACCATCGGAGGCTACTTCGCCAAGACCCGCCCCACCCGCTCCTTCGGCCTGGCGGCCCGCCTGCGCCACCCCGCCCCCCAGGAGATGGCGCTCTCGGTCGACTCCCCCGGCAGATCCACACGCCCCTGGGCCGACCGTGGCCCCCGCGGACTGGTCGTCGTGGGCGGCGGCCACGAGACCGGAACCGGACAGGACACCCGGCACCTGTTCGAGGAACTGGAGCAATGGACCAGGACCACCTTCGACGTGGAGGAGATCGAGTACCGCTGGTCCGGCCAGGACTACACCACACCCGACCAGGTGCCCTACATCGGCCGCTCCCCCATGAGCGACCGGATCCTGGTGGCGACGGGCTTCAGGAAATGGGGCCTGAGCAACGGATCCGCCGCCGCCCTCATCCTCACCGACCTCCTGGCCGGACGCGACAACGCCTGGCTGCCGGTGTTCGACGCCACCCGCATCGGGGACGCCAAGGCCGTGGCCAAGCTCGTCAAGGACAACCTCAAGGTCGGGGCCGACCTCGCCGGCGGGCACCTGGCCCGGCTGCTCCCCCACCACTCCCACCACCTGGAGCCCGGCCAGGGCGCGCTGATCGACGTCGACGGCGACCCCGTCGGCGCCTACCGCGACCCCGACGGCACACTGCACGCCGTCACACCCACCTGCACCCACATGGGCTGCCGACTGGCATGGAACCCGGCCGAGACCAGCTGGGACTGCGCCTGCCACGGGTCGCGCTTCGACCCCGACGGGCGCATCCTCAACGGCCCGGCGGTCGAACCCCTGCCCACCGTCGACACCGACGGCGACTGAGGCCGACCGACGGGCCCCGGCCCGCTCACCCGCCCGCGTAGGCCGCCAGGTGCTCGCCGGTGAGGGTGGAGCGGGAGGCCGCCAGGGCGGCGGGCGTGCCCTCGAACACGACACGGCCGCCGTCCTGCCCCGCACCGGGACCCAGGTCGACGATCCAGTCGGCATGGGCCATGACCGCCTGATGGTGCTCCACGACGATCACCGACGTCCCCGAGTCCACGAGCCGGTCCAGCAGCTCCAGCAGCCGGCCGACATCGGCCAGGTGCAGGCCCGCGGTCGGCTCGTCCAACACGTAGAGGCCGCCCTTGTCGGCCATGCGGGCCGCCAGCTTGAGCCGCTGGCGCTCACCGCCCGAGAGCGTGGTGAGCGGCTGCCCCAGCGCCAGGTAACCCAGCCCCACGTCGGAGAGGCGGCTCAGGATCCGCTGCGCGGCCGGCAGGCGCGCCTGGTCGGAGCCGAAGAACTCCTCGGCCTCGGACACCGCCATCGCCAGCACCTCGCCGATGTCGCGGCCGCCGAAGGTGTACTCCAGCACCGACGCCTGGAACCGCCGCCCCTCGCACTCCTCGCAGACGGTGGCGGCGCCGGCCATCATCGCCAGGTCCGTGTAGAGCACCCCCGCACCGCCGCAGGCAGGGCATGCCCCCTCGGAGTTGGCGCTGAACAGCGCCGGCTTCACCCCGTTGGCCTTCGCGAACGCCTTGCGGATCGGGTCGAGCAGCCCCGTGTAGGTCGCCGGGTTGCTGCGCCGCGAACCGCGGATCGCATTCTGGTCGACCAGCACCGCTCCGGCCTCGGCGGGCATCGACCCGTGCACGAGCGAGCTCTTGCCCGAGCCGGCCACCCCTGTGACGGCGACGAGCACCCCCAGCGGGATGTCGACGTCGACGCCGCGCAGATTGTGAGCGTCGGCTCCGCGGATCCGCAGGACGCCGGTGGGCGTGCGCACCTTCTCCTTCAGCGGCGTCCGGTCCTGGAGGTGGCGGCCGGTGAGGGTGCCCGACGAGCGCAGTCCCTCAGGGGTGCCCTCGTAGCAGACCCTGCCCCCCGCCGTTCCGGCTCCGGGCCCCAGGTCCACGACGTGGTCGGCGATGGCGATCGTCTCCGGCTCGTGCTCCACCACCAGTACCGTGTTGCCCTTGTCGCGCAGCCGCAGCAGCAGATCGTTCATCTTCTGCACGTCGTGGGGGTGCAGGCCGACAGTGGGCTCGTCGAAGACGTAGGTGACATCGGTGAGCGCCGAACCCAGGTGGCGCACCATCTTGGTGCGCTGGGCCTCACCTCCCGAGAGGGTGCCCGAGGACCGGTCGAGGCTGAGGTATCCCAGCCCGATCTCCACGAACGAGTCCAGGGTCTCCCCCAGCGCCTCCAGCAGCGGGGCCACCGACGGCTCGTCCAGGGCGCGCACCCACACGGCCAGGTCCCTGACCTCCATCGCGCAGGCGTCGGCGATGGAGATCCCCCCGATCTTGGCGGACCGGGCCCTCTCGCTGAGCCGGGTGCCATCGCACTCCGGGCAGTCGGTGAACGTCACCGCGCGCTCCACGAACGCCCGGATGTGCGGCTGCATCGCCTCCTTGTCCTTGGACAGGAACGACTTGCGGATCTTCGGAAGCAACCCCTCGTAGGTGAGGTTGACGCCTTCAACCTTCACCTTGGTGGGTTCGCGGTGCAGGAAGTCCTCCATCTCCTGCTCCGTGTACTCACGGATCGGCTTGTGCGGGTCCAGAAAACCCGACTCCGCGTAGACCCGCACCGTCCAGAAGTTGTCCGACTTCCAGCCGGGAATCGTGAACGCACCCTCGGCGATCGACAGGGAGTCGTCGTAGAGCTGGGACAGATCGATGTCGGACACCGATCCCCGCCCCTCGCAGTGCACACACATCCCGCCCACGCGCTGGAAGGTCTGCTTCACCGCCTTGCGGGCACCGCGCTCGACCTTGATCGCACCGCTGGCCCGCACCGAGGCGGTGTTGAACGAGAACGCGCTCGGCGGACCCGCGTACGGACGCCCCAGGCGGCTGAAGAGAATGCGCAGCAGCGCGTGGGCGTCGGTGACCGTACCCACGGTGGAACGCGGATCGGCACCCAGCCGCTGCTGGTCGACGATGATCGCGTTCGTCAACCCCTGGAGCACGTCGACGTCGGGGCGCGCCACGTTCGGCATGAAACCCTGCACGAACGCGCTGTAGGTCTCGTTGATCATCCGCTGCGACTCAGCGGCGATCGTGTCGAACACCAGCGAGCTCTTGCCCGAGCCGGACACGCCGGTGAACACCGTCAGCCGCCGCTTGGGAATCTCGACGTCGACGCTCCGGAGATTGTTCTCCCGGGCACCGTGTACGCGGATCATGTCGTGGCCGTCAGCGGGGTGCATGCTCTCTCCCATGGTCCTACCCATCGACTCCTCCTCCGCCGACGGCGCCAACGGCTCCGCCGGACCTCTCCTGGACCGCGACACCCGGCCCTTCAGCGCCGCTCCTGGATCCGGACCAGGTTGCCCGCTGGATCGCGAAAGGCGCAGTCGCGGACACCGTAGGGCTGATCGGTCGGCTCCTGGACGACCTCCGCACCGGCGGCCTGCACCCGGTCGAAGACACCCTCCAGATCGGAGGTGGCCGGCAGGACCGCGGCACAGGTGCCCTTGGCCATCATCTCGGTGATGACCCGGCGCTCCTCCTCGGTGACACCGGGGTCGGCGGCCGGCGGCGACAGGACCAGGGACATGCCGGGCTCGCCGACCGGACCGACCGTGATCCAGCGCATCCCCCCGTATCCCACGTCCTTGCGGACCTCGAAACCGAGGATGTCGCGATAGAAGGCCAGGGCCGCATCCGGGTCGTCGTGCGGCAGGAAACTCGCTTCAACGGTGATGTCCATGGCACTCACGCCAACTGCGGCTCGCGGGCCGCCGCTTCTCGATTCCTGACCGGTCGTGTCACCTGCTTGGCCACGCATGCCGGCATCCCCGCCGCCTCCTGCGCCGCCAGGCGCCGGTAGAGGCTGGGCGCCATGCCGACCAGCTCCGTGAAACGGGTGCTGAAGGTACCCAGGGACGAGCAGCCGACGGCGAAGCAGACCTCGGTGACCCCCAGGTCGCCGCGGCGCAGCAGCGCCATCGCGCGCTCGATGCGCCGCGTCATCAGGAAGGAGTAGGGCGACTCGCCGTAGGCCAGGCGGAACCGGCGGCTCAGGTGCCCGGCCGACATGTTGACACCCCGGGCCAGCTCCTCCACGTCCAGGGGCCGCGCGTACTCCCGGTCGATCCGGTCGCGGACGCGGCGCAGCAGCGCCAGGTCGCGCAGGCGCTGCGCCTCAGCGGTTCTGTTGCTCACCTCCACGATCGTGCCAGGCGCCGCCGACATTTCCCGGCTCCGCACCCGGCACGGAGTGGCCCGGCCCCTCCCCGGCAGGGGAGGGGCCGGGCCACCGACTCGGACGAGCACGCCCGCCGGTCACCGGCCCGAGAGGACACCTCCGTCCGCGGTCCGCTCCCGGGTCCGGTGCGCCGCCACGGCCCGGCGGACCTCCTCGGCCACCAGGTCCGCGTTGATCCCGGCGGCCGCCGCGGCACCCGCAGCAGCGGCCGCCCCCACCTGCATCAGAGGATCGGCGACGTTGCCCGCCACCCACACCCCCGCCGCGCCGCTGCGGCCCGCGGTATCGGAGGGAAGGTGCTCGCCGACCCCCGACGGATGCTCCACCGCACCGAGCCCGAGTCCGGCGAGGAAGCCGGCACGTACCCGCGCCCGCGGAGCCACCGCCACCACCTGGCGCTCCACCACCGACCCGTCGGCCGTCCTCACCCCCGCGAGGCGCTCCCCCTCGGTCTCCAGCGCCACCACCTCTCCGGGAACCACGCCGATGCCTGTGGCGGCCAGCTGCTCGGCCTCCTCCGCCGACAGCTCCGCGGTGTGGGAGAAGAGCACCACATCGCGGCTCCACTGGCGGAACAGCAGTGCCTGGTGCACCGACATCGGCCCCGTGGCGAGCACACCCACGGCCCGGTCGCGCACCTCCCACCCGTGGCAGTAGGGGCAGTGCACCACCTCCCGCCCCCACCGCTCCCGCAGCCCCTCGACCTCGGGGAGCTCGTCGACCAGACCGGTGGCCACCAGCAGGCGGCGCCCGCGTACCCGCCGACCCTCCGACAGTGCCACCGCGAACGCTTCGCCGTCCCGGACCACGGCGTCGACCTCACCGGACACCACCTGCCCGCCGTGGCTGCGCACCTCCGCCCGGCCGCGCTCCACCAGCTCGGCCGGAGAGATCCCCTCCCGGCCCAGCAGCCCGTGCACACCCTCGGCCGGGGCGTTGCGCGGCCGACCCGCGTCGACCACCAGCACCGACCTCCGCGCCCGGGCCAGCGTCAGGGCCCCGCTCAGCCCGGCGGCGCCACCGCCGACCACCACCACGTCGTATTCCTGCATCACGCCGTCTTCCTGTTCCAGCTGCGCGGTCATCACGACCGCCTCCACGAACACCCTCCAACCCCGCCCACCAGACCCGCAAACTTCTTTGCCGACATGGCAAAATCCACGGTATGGAAGACGATCTCGACCGCACACTGGGCACGGTCGGCCCGCGCCTGCGCGCACTGCGCCGACAGAACGAAACCACCCTGGCCGAACTGTCCGCGGCGACCGGCATCTCGGTGAGCACCCTGTCCCGACTGGAGTCCGGAACCCGACGGCCCACCCTCGAACTGCTGCTCCCCCTGGCCCGCGCCCACGGCGTCACCCTCGACGAACTCGTCGACGCCCCGCCCACCGGCGACCCGCGCATCCACCTGCGCCCCGTCACCCGCCACGGCATGACCATGCTGCCCCTGACCCGCCGCCCCGGCGGCATCCAGGCCTACAAACTCGTCATCCCGCCCGAGAACCCCCCGGCAGAACCCGTACTGCAGACCCACGAGGGCTACGAATGGGCCTACGTCCTCAACGGACGCCTGCGCGTCCTCCTGGGGGAACACGACCTGGTCCTGTCCCCCGGCGAAGCAGCCGAGTTCGACACCCGCCTGCCCCACTGGTTCGGCCCCGCCGACGACGAACCCGTCGAGATCCTCAGCCTCTTCGGAAAACAAGGCGAACGGGCCCACCTGCGCGCCCGCCCCCGCCCCGGCGGCGCACCGGCCGGCCCCTGACCTCCCGGGCGGGGCCCGCGGAGGCGGCCCCCGCCCTTGACAGCCTCCGCCCCCTTCCTGGAAGCTGCGCACACCTCCCCCACGCCCACCAGCCAAGGAAGGCGCCGGCCATGCCCTCGCCCCTGAGCCACGCCGCCGACCTGGCGCGCCACCTCGCCCACCGCCGCGCCCGCGACCGCGACAACGCCCAGGCCCTGACCGAACTGCTCCACCGCCCCCTGCCCCTGGCACCCGGCCTGGACCTGCAATGGCTGGGCACCGCCGGCTACCGCCTCACCCACCAGGGCCACACCCTGCTCATCGACCCCTACTGGAGCCGCGCCCCGCTCTCCTCACTGCTCCTGCGCACCCCCGCCCTGCCCGACCCCTCCCTCATCGACCGCTACCTGCCCGACCCCGGCACCGTGGTCGGCGTCCTGGTCGGCCACGGCCACTTCGACCACGCCCTGGACGCCCCCGCCCTGGCCCGCCGCTTCGGCTGCCCCGTCCACGGCTCCACCTCCGTGGCCCGCCTCATGGCCCTGCACGGCCTGGCCCACAGAGCCGTCACCGTCCAACCCCACCACCCCTACGAACTCGGACCCTTCACCGTCACCTTCGTCCCCAGCCGCCACTCACGCATCCCGCTGGGCACCAAGGTCCCCTGGCCCGGCGACACCGACTGCACCCGCCTGGGCCAACTCGCCCCCCAGCGCTACGGCTGCGGCCAGACCTGGGGCATCCACATCGACATCGACGGCTACACCCTCTACCACCAGGGCAGCGCCGACCTCGTCGACGACCAGATCCGCCACCGCGACGTCGACCTCTTCCTCGCCGGCATCGCAGGCCGCTCGGTCACCCCCCGCTACTGGCAGCGCATCCTGCCCCTCCTGCGCCCCAAAGCCCTCGTCCCCTGCCACTACGACGACTTCCTGCGCCCCCTCCACGCCCCCCTGCGCTTCACCGTCGACGTACGCCTGTCCGACCTCCAGGACGAGATCGCCGCCGTCGACCCCGACATCGCCCTGGCCGCCCTGCCCGCCCCGAAAGGCACCCCATGAGCCCCTCCCCCGGCGACTACCAGCTCGAGATCTACCTCAACGGCCTCACCGGCACCGTCCCCGACCTGCCCATGGCCTTCGACGAACTCGCCGAACGCGCCCGCCAGGCCATGCCGCCCTGGTTGTGGTCCTACGTCGCCGGCGGCGCGGGAGACGAACACACCCAGGACGCCAACACCCGCGCCTTCCGGCGCTGGGGCCTGTACCCGCGCATGTTCGTCGGCGCCACCCAGCGCGACCTGTCCGTCGACCTGTGCGGCATCCACCTGCCCACACCCCTGCTCATGGCCCCCGTCGGTGTCATCGGCCTGTGCTCCCAGGACCGGCACGGCGACATCGCCACCGCCCGCGCCGCAGCCGCCACCGGCGTCCCCATGATCGCCTCCACCCTCTCCCAGGACCCCCTCGAAGACGTCATCTCCCACACCGGCGACACCCCCGCCCTCTTCCAGCTCTACACACCCACCGACCGCGACCTGGCCGCCAGCCTCCTCCACCGCGCCGAACAAGCCGGATGCAAGGCCGTCGTCGTCACCCTCGACACCTGGATCACCGGCTGGCGCCCACGCGACCTGTCCACCGCCAACTTCCCCCAGCTGCGCGGACACTGCCTGGCCAACTACACCCACGACCCCGTCTTCCGCAGGATCGTCGGCCCCGACCCCTCCCCCGACCAGATCGTCGCCCACTGGGCAGGCCTCTTCGGCAACCCCCTGACCTGGGACGACCTTCCCTGGCTGCGCTCACTGACCTCGCTGCCGCTCATCGTCAAGGGCATCTGCCACCCCGACGACGCCCGCCGTGCCGCCGACCACGGCGTCGACGCGATCTACGTCTCCAACCACGGCGGACGCCAGGCCAACGGCGGCCTGCCCGCCCTGGACTGCCTGCCCGACATCGCCGCCGCCACCGACCTGCCCACCGTCTTCGACTCGGGCGTGCGCTCGGGCGCCGACATCGTCAAGGCCCTCGCTCTGGGCGCCGACGCCGTCGCCGTGGGCCGCCCCTACGCCTACGGGCTCTCCCTGGGCGGCACCGCCGGCGTCGTCCACGTCCTGCGCTCCCTGCTGGCCGAGGCCGACCTGCTGATGGCCGTCAACGGCTACCCCTCCCTGTCCGACCTGACCCCCCAGGCCCTCAAGGAGTGCGGCCCCTGGCACTGAACATGGCAGGATGCCACCCATGTCGGTACGCGAACTCGTCGCCCTGGGCACCTCCAGTGCCGTCCCCACCGCCAGACGCAACCACAACGGCTACTTCCTGCGCTGGGACGACCACGGCATCCTGTTCGACCCCGGCGAGGGCACCCAGCGCCAGATGCGCCTGGCCGGCCTGTCCGCCACCGACATCACCCGCATCTGCATCACCCACTTCCACGGCGACCACAGCCTGGGCCTGCCCGGGACCCTCCAGCGCATCGCCCGCGACAAGGTCCCCCACACGGTGCGCGCCGCCTACCCCGTCCAGGGCCAGAAGTACTGGCAGCGGCTGCGCCACGCCACCTCCTTCGTCGACACCGACGTCGTCGCACCCCAACCCGTGGGCGGACTGGGCTCGTGCCTGCTGGGCGAGGCGGACCTGCGCATCACCGCCCTGCCGCTGCGCCACTCCATCCCCTGCTACGGCTACCGCATCGCCGAACCCGACGGCTGGCGGATGCTGCCCGACCGGCTCGCCGCCCACGGCATCACCGGCCCCCTCGTCGGCCGCCTGCACAAGGAAGGCGAGGTCACCGCACCCGACGGCACCAGGGTGCACCTGTCCCAGTGCGCCCTGCCCCGCCCCGGCCAGGTGGTGGCACTGGTCATGGACACCGCCCCCTGCCCCGAGGCGGTCGAACTGGCGCGCGGCGCCGACCTGCTCGTGATCGAGTCCACCTACCTCGACGAGCACGCACACCTGGCCGACGCCTACGGCCACCTGACCGCCCGCCAGGCCGGACAGATCGCCGCCCGCGCCGGAGTACGCACCCTGGTGCTGACCCACATCTCCGAACGCTACGACGCCGCCGACGACGCCCGCTTCACCGCCCAGGCCGCCCAGGCCTTCGACGGCACCGTCGTACTGGCCCAGGACCTGGACCGCATCCCCGTGCCCCGCCGCAGGAGATAGGGCCGGCCCCGCACCCTCGCCCGAACGGTGCCGCCTCCGGCGACACCGCGAACACCCGAGCCACCGACCCCGGCACCGCGCAGATGCGCGACGGCGACCGGCTCACCCGGAAGAGCAGTGCCCTGGCTCCTCAGCGGCACCGGACGTGCCCAGACCGCCGGCCTCCTCGCCCGTGTCCTGGCTCCTCCGAACCACACCCGAAAAACCACCACGGCCCGCCATCGCCCGTGGCAGCATGACCCCCATAGACCCCCGCCGCCGCGCCCGAAGCACAGCCGCCGCCCCTCCCAGGATCCGGTCCGCACCGACCAGAGGCTGACCGTCCGCCCTGCCCTCGGTACAACTCCACACCCGCCATCGCCGAGCACCACCTCACCCGCGCCCCGGCCACCACCCGAACCGCAAGGACGCCGTGAAAAACATCCACCACCTGTGGCACATCGACACCACTTACCTCAACACCGCCTCCTACGGCATTCCGCCCATCCCCACCCGCCAAGCCCTGATCCGCACCACCAGCGACTGGAGCAGCGGCACCGCCGACCCCGCCGACTGGGAAGAGATCGTCGAACGCGCCCGCACCCGCATGGCCACCCTCGTCGACGCCCCCACCCACGACACCGCCCTGGGCACCGCCACCTCCCAGATCGTGGGCACCATCGCCGCCTCCCTGCCCGACCGCACCCGCGTCCTGGCACCCGAAGGCGAATACACCTCCCTGACCTTCCCCTGGCACGTCCAGGCCGACCGCGGCATCACCGTCACCACCGCACCCCTGAACCGGCTCGCCGACGCCGTCGGCCCCCGCACCGACGTCGTCGTCTTCAGCCCCGTGCAATCGGCCACCGGCGAACTCGCCCCCACCGCCGACATCGTCACCGCCGCCCGCACCCACGGCGCACTCGTGATCGCCGACGCCACCCAGGCCGCCGGATGGCTCCCCCTCCAGGCCACCGACTTCGACGCCCTCGTCGCCTCCGCCTACAAATGGATCATGGCCCCGCGCGGCCTGGCCTTCGCCTACCTGGCCCCCGCCCTGCGCGAACGCCTGCGCCCCGTACTCGCGGGCCCCGCAGCCACCGCCGACCCCGCCACCGCCTTCTACGCCGACGCCTTCACCCCTGCCTCCGACGCCCGCGCCTTCGACACCTCACCCAACTGGTCGGCCGCCACCGCGGCCTCCATCTCCACCGGAGTGCTCCTGGGAGTGGGCATCCAGACCGTCCACGCCCACAACACCGCCCTGGCCGACCACTTCCGCGCCCTGCTCCACCTGGAACCGGCCCACTCTGCCATCACCACCGTCGACATCCCCGACGCCCACCAGCGCCTGGCCCGCGCCGGCATCACCGCATCCCAGCGCGCAGGCCGCACCCGCCTGGCCTTCCACCTGTACAACACCGCCGCCGACGCCGAACTCGCCGCCAAGGCCCTGCGCTGAGGTCGTGCGCAAACCGTTCCCCCCAGGGCCGGTGCGCACCGGGACACCGGCACGGCCGACCCTCAGGACCGGCCGAGGCCGCCCTGCTCCGAGGTGCGGCCGGGCCGGCCCACGTTGCCCATGACCCGGGTGACGGCGATCTCCACGACCACCCGGTCCGGATTGGGCCGGGGCTCTCGGTAGCGCTGCGCGTAGCGGCGCACCGCCTCGGCCACCCTCTCGGGATCGTCGCTGACGGTCGCCGTACCCTCCACGGTCGACCAGCGCCCGCCCTCGACCTGGGACACCGACACCCGCACACCCGGATGCGCGGCGATGTTGCGGGCCTTGTAGCTGGAGGAGAAGGTGATGACACGCACCAGGCCGTGCTCTGCGTCATAGGTGGCGCCCACCGGAACCTGGTGGATGCTGCCGTCGGGCCGCGGCGAGGCCAGCATGCAGATCCGGTACTCGCTCCAGAAGTCGAGGAAGTCGTCGCTGTCCACCGCTGCCCCTTCCGGCTCGTCGCAACCGCACCAGTATCCCCGATCCCCTCCGCCCCGGACACGCGACCAGGGCGGGCGAGCATCCCGTAGTATGCTGCCGCCAAAAGTTACTGGCCAGTAAACAACGGTCCGCACACCCCGAGGAGACCCATGCCCACCCTCGACCGCCACGACGACGTCTTCGTTCTCGACCTCGGCAACGACGAGAACCGTTTCCACCCCACCTGGCTCACCACCGTCAACACCCTCCTGGACGAGGTCGAGGCGGCCCCCGGCGCCAAGGCCCTCGTCACCACCGCCACCGGCAAGTTCTTCTCCAACGGCCTGGACCTGGAATGGCTCATGGCCAACCCCGACCGGCGCACCGACTACGCCGCCGACGTCCACCGCCTCCTGGCCCGCACCCTGGCCCTGCCCCTGCCCACCGTCGCCGCCGTCCAGGGCCACGCCTTCGCCGCCGGCGCCATGCTCACCCTCGCCCACGACTTCCGCGTCATGCGCGCCGACCGCGGCTTCTGGTGCCTGCCTGAGGTCGACATCAACATCCCCTTCACCCCCGGCATGAGCGCCCTCATCCAGGCCCGCCTCACCCCCCAGACCGCCCACGAGGCCATGACCACCGGCCGCCGCTACGGCGGCACCGACGCCCACAGCGCCGGCATCGTCGACCGCGCCGTCCCCGAGGAGCAGGTGCGCCCCGCCGCCCTGGAGATCGCCCAGGCCCTCACCGCCAAGGCCGGCCCCACCCTGGGCGCCATCAAGACCCGCATGTACACCCCCGCCCTGGACACCCTCGCCGACAAGGACATCCCCTTCCTCTGACGGCCCGCACCGGCGGGGACGCGCACACACCCGCGCATCCCCGCCCCACGGGCACGACAGGCCCGCCACCATCGGAAGACCCAGGACGAAACCGGCCGCCTCCGCGGTCGCCCGCGGTCGGCCCCACCTCCGTGGGAGCGCTCCCGAGCTGCGTAGGATCACCCGCATGGAAACACGCGTACTCGGCCGCACCAACACAGACGTCAGCGCCATCGGCTTCGGCGCCTGGCAGATCGGCGCAGACTGGGGCCAGGTCGACCAGGACGACGCCCTGGCCGCCCTCCACGCCGCAGTCGAGGCCGGCACCACCTTCTTCGACACCGCCGACGTCTACGGCGACGGCCGCAGCGAACAACTCGTGGGCCAACTCCTGAAGGACCACCCCCACATCACCGTGGCCACCAAGATGGGCCGCCGCCTGGACCAGGACCCCGCCAACTACAACCCCGACAACTTCCGCGCCTGGAACGACCGCTCCCGCACCAACCTGGGCGTGGACACCCTCGACCTCGTCCAGCTCCACTGCCCGCCCAGCCAGGTCATCGCCGCCGACACCGTCTTCGACGACCTCGACCGCATGGTCGAGGAAGGCAGGATGCGCGCCTACGGAGTCTCGGTCGAAACCTGCGACCAGGCCCTGGCCGCCATCGCCCGCCCCGGCGTGGCCACCGTCCAGATCATCCTCAACGCCTTCCGCCACAAACCCCTCGAACGCGTCCTGCCCGCCGCCAAGGCCGCCGGAGTCGGCATCATCGCCCGCGTCCCCCTGGCCAGCGGCCTGCTCTCGGGCAAGTTCACCGCCCGCACCGCCTTTGCCGACGACGACCACCGCGCCTTCAACCGCACCGGCCAGGCCTTCGACCGCGGCGAGACCTTCTCCGGCCTGGACTACGACACCGGACTGGCCGCCGTCGAACGCCTGCGCCCCCTCGTCCCCCAAGGCACCACCATGGCCCAGTTCGCCCTGCGCTGGATCCTGGACCAGGACGGCGTCAGCACCGTGATCCCCGGCGCCCGCAACGCCGACCAGGCCCGCGCCAACGCCACCGCGGCCTCCCTGCCGCCGCTCCCCGCAACCGCACACACCGGGATCCGGGACGTCTACGACGAACTCGTCCGCCCCCACGTCCACCACCTCTGGTGAACCCCGCCGACCGGGGACAGGAGAGGGGCGGCGCCGCAGCGCCGCCCCTCTCCCGTCCCCGCACACAGGGGCACCGTCCGCCGCAGGTGCCCTACCTGCCTCCGGCCCAGTGCAGATACTGGCCGTGCGGACCGGCGAAACCCACCACACGCCCGTCCAACGACACCGTGAAGTCACCGTCGTCCCGAGGGCGGGCCCCCTCCTGATCGGGAAAGACCCGCCAACCCTCGTTGGAGATCCAGTGCCCCGGCAGCGCCCGCACCGCCCGGACGAACTCGTCACGCCCGGCCGCACCCACATAGGCCAGAGCGGCACTGTGGAACACCACCAGCGTGGCCCCCTCCGGCGCGCGCGCCGCCACCTGCTCCAGGCACTCCACCAGATCACCCGCCACCATGTGCGCCGGCTCGGCGGCGGCCACCCGCGCGGCCCTTCGCAACCGCTCGCGCCGCTCATCCTCGTGCGGCCCCGGCCAGATCAGCGACTCCAGCCACCGTACGTCCCGCTCGTCGCCCGCATCCAGCGGATGGAGATCCACCCCCGCCCGCCACACCACCTGCGGCACCCGCTCGGGCAGCGGCGCCCCGCCCGAGGTCGCACACTCCAGCACCACCGGCGAATCGGCGGGCCCCACCTCGTGGCGCCCGTCGAACACGTACCGGTAGCGGTCCGGGTACAGGCACAGTCCCGCCGATGCGCCCACCTCCAGCAACGCCAGCGGCCCCTCCACCATCCCCAGAACCGGCAGCAGCGTCGCACACCGGCGCACCTCGTTGGTCTGGGTCCAACGCTCCAGCACCACCGCGCGCACCCGCTTCCAATTCCCCAGCACGAACTCCCGGAAAGCCGGCCACTCCTGCACCGGCCCATCCAGGAACCGCACCGCACCCAACACAAGGTTGGGTTGGCGCTTGTTGCCCGCAGGCAGCTCCATCATCCGCGCCAGCACCTGGCCGTCCTCCGCCAGCGCCCGCGCGATACGCGCATAAGCAGGCGCATCCCCCTGCGCGTACTGGTCGGCGAAACGCCGCCACCACCGCGCCACCTCGTCCACACCGGCGCCGTCCTCGGCCACATGCTCCACCGCACAACCTCGTCTCACCCGAAGGGACGGGGCCGCAGCGACCCCTCCGAGATCTACCCCCTCCCTCTTCCCGACACCGTGAGACAACGGTCACCGCCCACGCGGGAGCGCCCGCCGCAGCCGGCGTTCCCGCGCCCCCGACCGCCATGTCCGCAGGGCCGTACACCCCACCCTTACGGCCATCCACCAGGACACGAGAAGACAATGAGAACTCTCACGCGACTACAGCAATCACAGGCTCCAGACCACCCACCACACGAACGGGACACCCGTGAGGCTCTCCAACCGCCATCAACTGCACACCACCCGCACCACCGGACCCGCCCACACCCCCCTCCTCGAACTCCGCGACATCTGCCTCACGCGCGCCCGCACCCCACTGCTCACCCACCTCGACCTCACCGTCCACGCCGGAGAACACATCACCCTCCTCACCCTCGAACCCGCCGCCGCCACCGCACTGACCGACCTCATCGCCGGGCGCACCACCCCCACCCACGGTCACATCACCACCCACACCACACCCCACATCCACACCCCCCGCACCGGCCCCACCCTCGCCCACGCCGTCACCGGCCGGTCTCACCCCGATCCCCACGACCCCCACCTGCAGGCGGCTCTGGACCACGCCCGCCTGCCGGCCCCCCACACCCCGCTCACCGACCTCATCCCCGCCCACACCCGCCGCCTCCACAGCGCCCGCACCCACCACGCCCACCACACCGACGCCCGCCTGCTCGTCCTGTCCCACCCCTCCGCAGACGAACACCTCACCACCACCCCCACCACCGGTCTGCTCCACCTCGACAGCCGCCCCACCCACACCCGCGACGCCGACCGCATCCTCCTGCTCCACCAAGGACGCATCACCGAGACCGGCACCCACCGCCAACTCCTCGTCCGCGGCGGCGCCTACGCCCGTCTCTACGCCCTCCACGGCGCCCACCGCACCCGCCCCTGACCCGCCCCGGCCGCCCTACAATGAAGCCCGTGCCGTCCACCGCCAAGGAACTCACCGTCGGCCAGGTCGCCCAACGCGCCGGCGTCTCGGTCTCGGCCCTGCACTTCTACGAGCGCCAAGGCCTCATACACAGCCGCCGTACCGCCGGCAACCAGCGCCGCTACCGCCGCGACACCCTGCGCAGGGTCTCCTTCATCCGCATCTCCCAGCGCGTGGGGATCCCCCTGGCCCGCATCCGCCAGGCCCTGGACCAGCTCCCCGACAACCGCACCCCCACCCGCGCGGACTGGAACGCGCTCTCCCGCCGCTGGCGCGACGAACTCGACGCCCGCATCGCCCAGCTCACCCGCCTGCGCGACGACCTCACCGGCTGCATCGGCTGCGGTTGCCTGTCCATGGACACCTGCGTGCTCTCCAACCCCGGGGACGAACTCGCCGCCACCGGCACCGGCCCCCGCCGCCTCATCGTGGAGACCCCGGCCCACGACGCCGCTCTCTGACCGGATCCGCACGCGCGCGAGGGGCGGCCGCCTGTGGCGACCGCCCCTCGCGCGTCCTTCTTCCCTACAGGCCCGCGGCCTCGTCCCGCCCCCGCCGGGCCAGTTCGTCGGCCCGCTCGTTGCCCTCGTCCCCGCTGTGGCCGCGTACCCACCGCCACTCCACGTCCAACCGCGAGGCCGCTTCCTCCAACCGCTGCCACAGGTCCACGTTCTTCACCGGCTTCTTGTCGGCGGTACGCCACCCTCGGCGCTTCCAGCCCGCCACCCACGACGTGATCCCGTTGCGCACATAGGAGGAGTCGGTGTGCACCAGTACCGGTACCGGCCGCGTCAGGCTCTCCAGCGCCCGGATCGCCGCCATCAGTTCCATCCGGTTGTTGGTGGTCTGCGCCTCACTCCCGTACAGCTCCTTCTCGTGCACTCCGTAGCGCAGCCACACACCCCACCCTCCCGGGCCCGGGTTACCGCTGCACGCCCCATCGGTGTAGACAACCACCCTCTGCTCCGGCACCGCGCCGGTCCCATCCCCGCTCATGCGGGGAAATCTACCGCCACCGGGGGTCACGAAAAGACCACACCGGCTCGATCCAGTGCCACAAGTAGAGCCACTGCACCCCACTGGAACCTCAAACCCTGCTAAAACGGACCCTCGGTCCCAGGAAAGGCCCCTTGCTCCCGTACCGGACCAACCACTCTTCCCCTGCTGCTCCCGACCACTCCGCCCCCGGTACAGTGGGGCGCCCCGACAACGGAAAGCAGCGCATGCCCCCCACCCTGGAACTGCACACCATCACCTTCGACTGCCACGACGCCCTGGCCCTGGGCACCTTCTGGTCCCGCGTCCTGGGCCACCCCCTCGCCGAGGACTCCGCAGAGGAAGCAGCCCTGCTCCGCCTTCCCCACCGCCCCTCCCTGCTCTTCCTGCGTGTCCCCGAGGGCAAGACCAGGAAGAACCGCCTCCACCTCGACCTGGCCGCACCTCCCGGATCCAACCGCGAGGCCGAGACCCGGCGAGTCCTGGCCCTGGGCGCACGCCTCCTGCAGGATCTGCGCAACCCCGACGGCACGGGCTGGGCCGTCCTGGCCGACCCCGAGGGCAACGAGTTCTGCGTCGTCCTGGCCGACCACGAACGCTGAGGGCACAAAAAAGGGGGGCCGGCCAACGGCCGGCCCCCTGCACCCGTCCTCAGGGCGCCAACTCCCGCTCCAGCTCCTGCGCCCGCACCTGCCGGCGCGCCAGGACGTTGTCGGCCATCTCGTTCATCTTCTTCAGCACCCGCTTGCGCTCGCGCGCCGAAAGACGGTCCACGTACAGCTTGCCCAACGTGTGGTCGGTCTCGTGCTGCAGGCACCGCGCGAAGTAGCCCGACCCGGTCAGCACCACCTCGTTGCCGTCCCGGTCCAGCCCCCGCACCGTCGCCGTCTCGGCCCGGCCCAGCTCCGCGTGCGGACCGGGCACCGACAGGCACCCCTCGCTCTCCACAGCCAGGGCCGTCTCGGGGTCACGCTCGTCCAGCACCGGGTTGACCACGTGCCCCACGTGCCGCACACCCTCGTCGTCGAGGCAGTCGTAGACGAACAGGCGGAGGTCCACCCCGACCTGGTTGCCCGCCAGCCCCACGCCCTCGGCCGCGTACATCGTCACGAACATGTCGTCGATCAGCCGGTGCAGCTCCTCGCCGCCCAGCATCTGCGCGGGCACGTCCTTGTTGCGCCGGTGCAGGACATCCTCGCCGCGCACGGTGATCCGCCGCACCGACCCCCGCGCCGCCTCCGGGGCGAACTCGGGAAAGTCCGCGACCTCACGGCCCTGGACGAGAACGGCTACCTGGGACTGCTCGGACATGGTCCTACTCTCAACGTGCTCGGGGAGAACAAGCGGCACCAACACCGCAACACCCGAAAAATAGCACGAAAAGGCAGGTCAACCACGCACAGTCAACGAAACCACGCATTGCCCTGAATCAGGCACCTGGCCAGATAGTCGCGCAACGACACCACCACCAGCCGCCGCCGGTCCGTCTCATGGTCCCACACCACGATCCCCGGACCGTAATCCGTGTGCACGTAGGCGAACTGCGGCCCCATGTCCGAATCCCCGAAGAAGATCATCTCGTCGAAAGGCGCATACAACTCCAGGTAATCCGGCTCGGCCCGCATCGCCAGATTGTCCTCGACCAGACGCCGCGCGTCCCACACCACCGCATCGCCGTACTCGTTGGTCACCCCGTCCGTCTCCAACAGCAGTGAAGCCAACTCGAAAGGCAGCGGAAGCATCAGATGCTTCTCCACCTCGGCAAGGACCACCTCGTCCACCGGATCGTTCAGCTCGGCCTCGGGATACATCTCCAGGATCAGTTCACGCCACACACCCCCGATCATCACAGGTCGTGGCAAGACACGGAAAATCGTCAGCGGCGAGTTGCGACAAAAACCCGAACGCCGCCCCGCCCGCAACCAGACACACCCCCATCACCCCACCAATCAACACGCAAAGCAACAAAAAAACTACACAAAGCAACAAAACCGGGGTGGCGCCATAATGGAAGGCCCACATCCACCCGCAGGAGACAGCCATGGCCACCGCACCCCACCACCGCACCGGCCGCCCCACCCCCACCACCCTGGCCTACCTCTTCCTGCTGCTCTCCCAGAACATCGCCGCCCTCCTCCTGCTCCCCCTCGTCATCGCCTCCGCCCTGCTCACCCTCGTCTGGATCGGCCTCCCCTTCGTCATCCTCACCGGCACCCTCCTGCGCACCCTCGCCAACAGCCAGCGCCGCACCCTCCCCCACCTGCCCCCCAGAACCCCCGTCCCCGCCGCCTACCGCCCCCTGCCCCCCACCGGCATCAACCGCCGCGCCCTCACGATCATCACCGACCCCGCCACCTGGAAAGACCTCCTCTGGCTCATCAGCGGAGCCCTCAACCTCCTCGTCGCCGCCATCCCCGCAGCCCTCCTCGCCCACGGCACCTACCAGGCCCTCTACGCCCTCGCCCTCATCCCCGACCCCTCCTTCTACGGCACCTACCAACCCACCGGACCAGCCGAACGCCTCATCCTCCTCGCCCCCGCAGCCCTGCTCATCCTCCTCGCCTACCTCCTCACCATCCCAGCCATCACCCTCTACACCACCTTCAACCGATTCCTCCTCCAGCCCACCGAAAAATCCCGCCTCACCGCACGCGTCGCCCACCTCGCCACCAGCCGCGCCAACACCATCGACACCCAGGCCTCCGAGATCCGCCGCATCGAACGCGACCTCCACGACGGCGCCCAAGCCCGCCTCGTCGCCCTCGGCATGAACCTGGGCATGGCCGAACAACTCATCGACCACGACCCCGACACCGCCCGCACCATGCTCGCCGAGGCCCGCGAGACCACCCGCCGCGCCCTCACCGAACTCCGCGACCTCGTCCGCGGCATCCACCCGCCCGTCCTCGTCGAACGCGGGCTCCACGGCGCGGTCCAGGCCCTCGCACTCACCCACCACCTCCCCATCACCGTCACCAGCACCCTCCCCGGCCGCCCTCCCGACCCTGTGGAATCGGCTGCCTACTTCGCCATCGCCGAACTCCTCACCAACACCGCCAAACACTCCGAGGCCACCCAGGCCTGGATCCGCATCAACCACGGACAGGAACGCCTCGTCATCACCGTCGCCGACAACGGCCGCGGCGGCGCCGACGCCGCTCCCGGCAGCGGCCTCACCGGCATCCGCAAACGCCTCGACACCTTCGATGGGACGATGAACATCACCAGCCCCACGAGCGGACCCACCATCGTCACACTGGAGATCCCATGCGCGTTGTCATCGCCGAAGACCTCGCCCTCCTCCGAGAAGGCCTGATTCGCCTGCTCCAGGCGCACGACTTCACCGTTGTCGCCGCACTCGACAACGGACCCGACCTCCAAACCGCCCTCACCCACCACAAACCCGACGTTGCCGTCGTGGACGTCCGCCTCCCGCCCACCTTCACCGACGAAGGCCTCCAAGCCGCCATCGCCGCCCGCACACAGATCCCCGGCCTGCCCATCCTCGTCCTGTCCCAGCACGTCGAACAGCTCTACGCCCGCGAGCTCCTCTCCGACGACACCGGCGGCGTCGGCTACCTCCTCAAGGACCGCGTCTTCGACATCGGCCAGTTCATCGAAGCCGTCCGCCGCGTCGCCGCCGGCGGAACCGCCATGGACCCCGCCGTCATCTCCCAGCTCCTCGCCCGCCAGGACCGGAGCGGCCCCCTCGCCCAACTCACCCCCCGCGAACGCGAGGTCCTCGCCGAGATGGCCGAGGGCCGCTCCAACTCCGCCATCGCCGGTCGCCTCTACATCACCGAAAAAGCCGTCAGCAAGCACATCAACAACATCTTCACCAAACTCAACCTCCCGCCCTCCTCCGACGACAGCCGCCGCGTTCTCGCCGTCCTGGCCTACCTCAACGGCAGCCAATAACCCCCGCAACAGAAAACCCGGGCCCGGCGCCTGCGCCGAACCCGGGAAAGCCCGCCCCAGGGCGGGTGTCCGCACGCCCCCTAGAAGGAGCTGCGCGACTCGTCGTCGTGCGGCGCATCCCGCCGCACCCGGTACAACCCGTCGATCTCCTCCGAGAAAGCCCTCAACACCGCCTCACGCCGCAACTCACCCGAAGGCATCACCAAGCCCGACTGCACCGTGAACTCCTCCGCCAGCACATGGAACGACCGCACCGCCAGATGACGCGGAACACCACGGTTGGCCTCGTACACCAACCCCTGCACCTCACGCAGAAGATCCCGGTCCCCCGCGATCTCTTCCGGCGCCATCGACAGCGGACGACCGTTCACCAAACGCCAGTACTCCAACTGGTCACGCACCAACGTGATCAACGCACTCGCGAACGGCCGGCCCTCCATGATCACCAGAACCTGGCTGATCAGCGGATGCGCACGCAGCCGCGACTCGAAACCTGCCACCAGCTCCATGTCCGAGAGCTCGACAGGTTCCTCCACGGCCTCCACGGTCTCCTCGACCTCCACCGGAGCCACCACCGCCAACTCCCCCGTGGACACTCCGGACCCGTCGGCAACCGGAGCAGGCCCCGCCGCCACAGGCACCGATTCCACCGCAGCGGGAACGAACCGCCCCGGCACCTCCACCACCGACGCCTGAGGACGCAACCGCCTCCTCAACCGCACCACACCGCCGCCGTCGACATCCAACGCGAAACCCGTCGCCAGCCAGCCCTCGCGAAACGCCCCCTGCGACGCCTCCCCATCACCCCAGTAACCCGAGAAGACACCACCACCGCGCACATGTGCCTCGCCCTCACGCGAGACCCACACCTCACGGCCCTCCAGCACCCGGCCCACCGAACCGGCCACCCGGTCCCCCACCGCGTTGGCGGTGAACACACCCGCGGCCTCCGCCGTGCCGAACACCTGCATCACCGGAACACCCACCCCCGAGAAGAAGGCGTCCAACCGCTCCGGCAACCCACCGCCCCAGCACACCGCCAGATGCACCCGGCCGCCCAGCAGCTCACGCACCTTCGCGAACTGCCGGTCGTACATCGACCGCGACAACCGCCGCCACGCACCCTTCCGCGGCGCCTGGTCGAACTCCACCGCGACGTCCACCGCCGAGTTGAACGTCCCCGTCGACTGGGCACTGCCCCGCTCACCCTCGAACACCCGCTCCAGCAGACCGGACGAGCACACCAGCACCGTCGGTTTGAAGCCCTCCACCAGGCGCAGCAGCCGACCCGGCTCGGCGACACCCACCCGAACCCGGCCCACCACGCACGCCACCAGCGCGGCCAACCCCTGGATCTGCGACAGCGGCAGGTCCAGCAGGCAACTCGCCGTCCCCGGAGCCAGCTCCGACAACCGCGGCCACATCCGGTCCACCACATCCGCAGCCGACGCCAGCAGAGCCCCGTGCGAGAGCACCACACCCCGCATCCGCCGCGACACCGTACTCATCGGATACAGCACCACCGCCGCATCCTCCGGCCGCGTCGCATCACGCCGGAAGCGCACGGACGACGCATCCATGTACTCGCCCAGCCGCGTGATCTCCGCCAGTCCATCGTCCAGGCGCCACACACGACCCAGATCCGGCAACTCGCGCTGCATCCCGGCCACGGCCCGCCACAGGCGCTCACCTTGGACCACAGCCGCGGCAGGGCGCGTCTCCCTCACCGCATGCACCACCCGATCGACCGACGCGGCAGCAGGCAGCGGTACCAGAACACCCCGCACCGACCACACGGCGAACGCGATCCGCACCCACTCCTGATGGTTGGACGCCACCACCAGGACGCGGTCGCCCTCGCCCACACCGGCAGCCACCAGACCCTTGGCCGCAGCCGTCACCTCGGTGGCAAAGGCCCCCGCAGCCACCCGGGTCCACGACGCCCGCTCCATCACCGAGAACACCTCGGCATGGGCGTCATCGCTCGCCATCCCGTAGACCAGGTCACCCAACCCCGACAACCGCCGCGCCCACCCACCGGGGCTGACACTCGCCTCGCCCATGACCACTCATCCTCAAACCGCATCGAAGACGGACCCGACGGACCCGCATGGAACAATCCCACACCAAAGAGGTAACAGTGCCCCTACAATGCCGAAGTTAGCCACATGCGGCAACATAGGCCAAACAGTAGTCATCCTCTAAAACCGCAGGAAACCCCGCGTAACCCACATCTCCGGGAGACACCCCGGCTCCGGACCGGGAAGAAGCCCGGCCTTCCGCACAGCGGGGCCGAAGACAGCCCACCCCATGGCGGCGACACCCGCCCTCACCAGAACCGCCGGGCAGCGATCAGCGATGCCGGCCACCGGCGGCGAAGAAGCCACCCACACCGGCACGAGCAACCGGACGACAGGAACCGAGCGCACCCGCCAAAACAGCGCACACCGGGACCTCCACCACAAAGCGGACACCCCCGTGCGCCTGAGGCCCCCGGCCCTGCCGTCACAACCACCCCTGACGCCCGAGCAACGCACATCAGGCCCCGCCGACAAGGCCGAAGGCCCAACACCCCTCAAAAATCAACCACGAGCACGCACGGACCACACGAACGACGCCAACGACAGCACAGCCGCCCCCGACATCACCACGGCCATACTCACCAGCGACGCCTCGCCCGACACCGTCAACCCCGCCAGAGCAGCCACACCACCCCCCAGGGCGAACTGCACCGCACCCATCAGCGCCGACGCGGTACCGGCCACCGACACCGGCTGCCGATCCAATGCCACCACCGTCGCGTTCGGCATGATCAGGCCCGTGCTGAACATCATCACCGCCAGCAGCGCCACCACCAGCCACAAGACAGCTCCACCGCTGAGTGCCAGCGCCAACAGCACCGACACCGTGCCCAGAGCCAGGCCCAGTCCCAGCCCCAGCCGCCGCTGCGCCTCCACCCGGCCCACCAGAAGACCGTTGACCTGCGTACCCGCCATCATCCCCAGCGAGTTCACCGCGAACAGCCACGCATACGTCTGCGCGGACACCCCCAGCTCCTCCTGGGCCACGAACGAGAACGCCGACACGTACGTGAACAGCATGCCGAAGCTCAGGCCCAGCGTCAGCACCGGACCGACGAAGTGGCGCTGACGCACCAGCGACCACACCACCGATCCCAGCGCACGCGGCCCCTGCCTCCGCCTCTTGTCCACCGGCAGGCTCTCCGGCAGCCACAGCAGAACCAGCACGAAACTCAGTGCCGACATCCCCGCCAGCACCCAGAAACTCAGCTGCCAAGGCCCCACCAGCAGCAGCTGCGCACCCGCCAGCGGAGCCAGCATCGGCGCCAGCATCATCACCAGGGCCAGACGCGAGAAGAACCGCACCGCGTCATCGCCCCCGAACAGGTCCCGCACCACCGCACGCGAGATCACCGCGCCCGCCGCGCCGGCCATTCCCTGCAGAAACCGCAGGGCCACGAACACCGTCACGTTCGGCACGAACACGCACAGCACCGACGTCACCGTGAACACGGCGACACCCACCAGCAGCGGACCGCGCCGCCCCCAGGCATCGCTCATCGGGCCGATCACCAGCTGGCCCACCGCCAGCCCCAGCATGATCGCCGTCAACGTCAGCTGGATCTGCGATTCCGACGCCTCCAGATCGGACGTGATCTGGGGAAACGCCGGAAGGTACATGTCCGTCGCCAGCGGGCCGGTCGCAGCCAGCACACCGAGTACCAGCACCAGCAGCGCCACGGGCCTGCGCGGAGGGGACTGGGCCGTCGCGGGGTCGGAGGCCGCAGCGGCGGCAGAGGGCTTCGGGGATTGCACAAGCAACTCCACTTCACAAAAGACTCAGGGGCAGGGGAAAAGGGGGATGGGGGAAGGCACCGTCCCCGGTGCCCGGGGCGGCCCTGGACCGTGCCGCCGAAGACGGCGGTGTCTTCGGCGGCATCCGCGCACCACGGTCCGAAAGCCGCCACTCCATACCAACGCCGGAGCGGTCCTGGTACTCCTGCTCCGATCCCGGAATGCCTGTGATGTCCCTTACGGAGCGGGCAGTTATCTTACGAGCCGGTCCAGCAACCGCTCCGCCTCGGCGTCCGGGTCCTCCGTCAGCCCTCCGTGGACCGGTCCCGGCTGCACGATCGTGCTGCGCGGAGCGGTCAGCCACCGGAACCGCTGCCCCGGCTTCTCACGCCCTGCGGCACCGGCCCGCGCTCCCCCGTCGCACATCGCCTCCACCGCCTCCAGGGCACGCCGCACCCCGGACGCGTCCGCCTGCGGGTCCAGGGCCAGCAACCGCTCCTCGTCCAGGAAGGTCCGGGCCTTGAGGAACGCCCGCTCCTGGCAGTAGACGATCACCCCGGCGTTCACGCACTCCCCGCGCTCCAGCCGCGGCACCACCCGCAGCAGCGCGTACTCGAACACCGCACGGTCCCGTTCCTCGCCCACCCGGCCGAGGGTCACCGCCTCGCTGTACCTGCGCACCCTGCTCACCGATCCACCTCCGGCAGCCAGGAGCGGTCGGCGGCGCGGGCCACCAGATGTTCCACGTACGCCTCCCGGACGTCCTCGGGCGAGCCGAAACCGGGCTCGTCCTCGAGCCATACATCGGGTACCAGGGAGACCACCCCGCGCACCAGTTCCTCGTCCACCAGGGGCGCCAGCTCGGCGTCGGCCGCAGCCAGGTCCGGGGAACTGCCCGCGAGCACGTGGTCGCGGGCGTTGTAGGCCCGGCTGACGAAGCGGTCGGCGTTGGCCCAGCTGTGGTGGAAGATCAGCGTCGCCCCGTGGTCGATCAGATAGGGCCTGCCGTGCCACACCACCATGTTCGGGTTGCGCCAGGACCTGTCCACGTTGCCGGTGAGAGCGTCGAACCACAGCACCCGGCCAGCGAAGCGGCTGTCGACCTCGAAGGCCAGCGGGTCGAAGCCCAGCGAACCCGGCAGGAAGTCCATGCCCAGGTTGAGGCCCCCGCTGGCACGGAGCAGCTCCTGCACCTCCTCGTCGGGCTCACCGCGGGCGATGACGGCATCGAACTCCACCAGCGCCAACTCGGGAACCGGCAGACCCAGGGCCCGGCCCAGTTCACCGGCGATGACCTCGGCCACGAGCGTCTTGCGCCCCTGCCCGGCCCCGATGAACTTGACCACGTACATCCCCAGGTCATCGGCCTCGACCAGACCTGGGAGCGAACCTCCTTCGCGCAGCGGTAGTACGTACCGCGTCGCGATCACCTTTTTCAGCACGCCAAGCAGCCTAGGGTGTCTCGGGAGGGATCTGTCCGGGTTCTTTCCACGGTGATCTTGTACGTGGGAGCAAGATCACCGGGTAGATCTTCTCCTGTCCTGAAATGATCTTGCTCCCACGTACAAGATCACGGGACAGAAGGCTCTCTTTTGAGAGAGGTGCGGCGTAGCCGCTCCTTCTCTTTTTTGTTTTGATAGTAAAGAACGCCCACCTTTACGGTGTAGATTTACCAGAGGGAAGCAGAGCACCCTGCGGCCGGCCGCGCGCCTTCTCAGAGGTTGTCCTCGGGTTCGTCCTGCCATTCCCCGTCGCCCTCCCCCGGCGAGGGCAGCACCGGCGTGGACGGAGTGTCCCCCTCGCCGTCACCCTCGGCCGGTTCGGACTCCTCCCCCGTCCCCTCGCTCTGCTCCCCCTGCGGAGGGGGCTCCCCCGGCGAGGGCATCTGCTCCGGGGGCGGAAACTGGAGCATCAGCCAGTACAGGGCCGACACCAGCAGCAGGAGCAGCGCCAGCACCAGGCCCAGACCGCCGATCAGCCACCAGTTGCCCCTCCCCTCGGCCACCGCGCTGTCGCGGCGCCCGGCCCACGGGGCCCACCGCACCATGGGGCCGGTGCGCTCACCCGCCCAGTAGGGCGCCACGACCGGCGCTCCGGCCGCCGCCCGGCCCGAGCGCCCCGCCCGTTCCAGGAACTCCTGCGCGGCCGCCCCCGAGTCGTCACCGCCCACCGCCACCCACAGGACGGAGCGCCCGTGGGTGCGCGCCGCCAGCACACCGGGACCGGAGCGCACCGCCTCCGCGAAGCACCGGCGGGCCTGCTCGTCCGCGGTCGCGCCCGCGTTGAGCACCGCGATCCCGACCGGTTTCCCCGAGCGGTCCCGTCCCAGGTAGACCACACCGAGCGCCGACTCGCGCAGCCGTCCCTCCAGCCGGAAACCACCCAGCCGGCGCGGGTCCGCCTCGCTCAGCTCCACGGCGGGAACCGCCATGTCACGCTCCTTCCCGGGTCCGCTCCGTCCGCTTCAGCGCGTTGTGCACCGACCTGGCAGCCGAGGAGCAGGTAGTGTCGCCCACAAGGCGAGTGGTCCACAAGCTACCCGGCGCCCGTCGGGTGTCCGGCCAGGAAGGCGGAACATGGCAGAGACCTCACCCGGGAACGGCGCCACCCCCTCTCGGGCCCCCGAGAGCGCCCCGGGCGAGCCCACCCGGCTGCTGCGTGCCGCCCTGCACGAGGTGTCCACGGTCATCGTCGGCCAGGAACGCATGGTGGAACGCTCCCTGATCGCCCTGGTGGCCCGCGGCCACTGCCTCATCGAGGGCGTGCCGGGCATCGCCAAGACTCTCGCCGTCTCCACCCTGGCCAAGGTCGCCGGCGGCTCGTTCTCCCGCATCCAGTTCACCCCCGACCTGGTTCCCTCCGACATCATCGGTACCCGTATCTACCGCCCCTCCACCGAGGGGTTCGACGTGGAGCTCGGGCCGGTCTTCGCCAACTTCGTCCTCGCCGACGAGATCAACCGCGCCCCCGCGAAGGTGCAGTCGGCACTACTGGAGGTGATGGCCGAGCGCCAGGTCTCCCTCGGCGGCACCACCCACCCCCTCCCCTCCCCGTTCATCGTCCTGGCCACACAGAACCCCGTCGAGTCCGAGGGGGTCTACCCCCTGCCCGAGGCCCAGCGCGACCGGTTCCTGATGAAGGTCGACGTGCGTCACCCCCGCGCGCACGAGGAGATGGAGATCCTGCGCAGGATGTCCACCGACCCGCCCGTCGCCCATCAGATCCTGGACCCGGTCACCCTGAGCGAGCTCCAGGCCGACGCCGAACGCGTGCACGTC
Source organism: Nocardiopsis algeriensis (assembly GCF_014203695.1). Taxonomy (GTDB): domain Bacteria; phylum Actinomycetota; class Actinomycetes; order Streptosporangiales; family Streptosporangiaceae; genus Nocardiopsis; species Nocardiopsis algeriensis. The sequence continues at coordinate 251,554 of NZ_JACHJO010000005.1, forward strand.
CACCAGCTCATCGCCGACTACGTCGTGCGGCTGGTCATGGCCACCCGGGAGCCCGAGAACTACCAGATGCCGGATCTGGGCAACGTGCTGGAGGTGGGCGCCAGCCCGCGCGCCTCCCTCGGCCTGGTCGCCGCGGCGCGGGCGCTGGCGCTCCTGCGCGGGCGCGACTACGTCCTGCCCGACGACGTGCGCGTCCTGGCCCACGACGTCATCGCCCACCGCCTGGTACTGACCTTCGACGCGCTGGCCGACGGTGTCACCGCGCACCAGGTGGTCGACCGCATCCTGTCGACGGTGCTGGCCCCCCGGGTGATCTGGGACGAGCCGCCCAGTGGCGAGACCGCCTCCTTCGCGTCCCGGAGGTGAGGGCTTGACCACGCCTCCCGTCGGTACCGATCCCCGGCTGCGGGCCGCGCTGCGCCGCCTGGACCTGCGTATCGTGCACAGGCTGGAGGGGCTGCTGCACGGTGAGCACCTGGGGCTGCGGCTGGGGCCGGGATCGGAGATCTCCGAGGCCCGCCTGTACCAGCCCGGTGAGGACGACGTGCGCCACATGGACTGGGCCGTCACGGCCCGCACCACCGTCCCCCACGTGCGCGACCTGGTCTCCGACCGGGAACTGGAGAGCTGGACCCTGCTCGACCTGTCCCCCAGCATGGACTTCGGCACGGGTCTGCACTCCAAGCGCGAGATCGCGGTGGGAGCCATGGTGGCCGCCAATCTGCTCACCCAGCGCATCGGCGACAGGTTCGGAGCTCACTTCCTGCACCGGGGCACGGTCCGGCGCTGGCCGGCCCGGTCGGGCAAGGAGGCGTTGCTGGCGCTGCTGGCGACGGTGGCGGCCGCGCCCCGGGTCGACGAGTACGAGCCCTCCCCGCACCGTGCCACCCTGGCCGACGCCGTCGAGGACCTGGTGCGCACGCGCAGGCGCCGCGGCCTGCGGGTGGTGATCTCCGACTTCCTGGACACCCCGGCCTTCGGCGGGGAGGTCGCCTGGGAGAGGCCGATGCGCCTGCTGGCCTCCCGCCATCAGGTGCTCGTGGTGGAGGTGATCGACCCGCGCGAGCTGGACGTGCCGGAGGTCGGCGACGTGGCACTGCGTGATCCGCGCAGCGGTCTGGTGCGCGACGTGCGTCTGACCCGCACGGTGCGCGAACGCTACCGCAGGGCCGCACTCGCCCAGCGTGAGGCGGTCCGCGGGGCCCTGCGCCGGTCGGGGGTGCACCACCTGGTGCTCAGGACCGACCGAGACTGGGTACTGGACACGGCACGGTTCGTCCTCGAACAGAGGCGTACCGCGCACCGGCTGGCCCGCCACACCCCGGGGGCGCCCCGGTGAGACCGGACAGACAGGGCGGGGACGTACCCGTCGCCGAAGCACGGGAGACCGAGCGATGACCTTCCTGGAACCCGGGCGGCTGTGGTGGCTGCTCCTCCTCGTGCCGCTCGTGGTCGCGTACGTGCTCGCGCAGCGCCAGCGGCGCGCGTTCACGCTGCGCTTCACCAACCTGGCGCTGCTGGACCAGGTGGCGCCGCGCCGGCCCGACGTGCGCAGGCACGTGCCCGCCGTGCTGTTCGCTCTGACCGCAGGGGTGCTGATCGCCTCGATGGCGCTGCCTGCGATGCCGGTGGAGCAGCCGCGGGAGCGGGCCACGATCATGGTGGCGGTGGACGTGTCTCTGTCGATGGCGGCCACCGACATCGAGCCGGACCGGCTGCGCGCGGCCAAGGAGTCGGCGCAGGGGTTCGTCTCGATGCTGCCGGACCGGTTCAACGTGGGGCTGGTGGCCTTCTCCTCGACGGCGACGGTGGTGTCCTCGCCCACACACGACCACCAAGCGGTGATCGGGTCGATCGAGAACCTGCGGCTGGGGCCGGGAACGGCGATCGGCGAGGGTGTGTTCGCGTCACTGGAGGCGGTCCGCAGTTTCGACGAGGACTCCGAGGAGGACCCGCCGCCGGCGGCCATCGTGCTGCTCTCGGACGGGGAGAACACCAGCGGCCGGGAGATCGACCAGGCCTCGGCGGTGGCCGACGAGCACGGTGTTCCGGTGTCGACGATCGCCTTCGGCACGGGGGCGGCGATGATCGAGATCGACGGCTACCAGGTCCCGGCCGATATCGACAAGGAGGCACTGCTCGCGCTGGCGCAGGACACGGGAGGCCTCTTCTACGAGGCCGAGAGCGAGAACGAGCTGGACGAGGTCTACGAGGACATCGGTTCGTCGCTGGGCACGGAGCTGGTGCACGAGGAGGTCGTCACGCGGTTCGTGGCGGTGGCGATCGTGCTGATGCTGGCCACGGCGCTGACGTCCCTGCTGTGGTTCCAGAGGCTCCCTTGAACCGTCCGAGTCAGCGCAAACCTTCGAAACTCTTCGAAAGTTGTGGCTTTGGTCACAATCATTTCGGTAGGTTTTACACCTTTTACTATGTCTTTACAGGCTAGCGTTGACATGCTCAGACATGTCCACCCGCTTGAGGAACGATGCCGAACACACCCGCTACCCCCATCGCCCTGTGCTTCGACCTGGACGACACCCTCATCGACGACGAGGCCGCGTCGAACGCGGGTCTGCGCGCAGTCATGGACCGGCTCGGCCACCCCGACTTCGGTGCCGCCCGCGCCCTGTGGGACGTGCAGACCGAGATCTCGTTCGGCGCCTACCTCCGCGGCACACTGAGCATGGAGCAGCAGCGCCGCGAGCGCATTCGCGCCCTGGCCGTGCAGGCAGGCCACTCCGGTATCGCCGACCAGCACTGCGACGACCTCTACCGCCTCTACCTGGACGCCCACCGCTCCGCCTGGCAGCTCTTCCCCGACACCCTCCCCGCCCTCGGCGCCCTGGCCTCGGCGGGCTACCGCCTCGCCGTGGTCACCAACGGAACGGAGTCCCTGCAGCACGCCAAGATACAGGCGCTGGAGCTGTCCCCCTATTTCCACACCGTCGTGTGCTCCGACACGGCCGGGGCGGGCAAGCCCGACCCCCGCATCTACCAGGCAGCGGCCCAGCGCCTGGGCGTGGACCCCGCCTCCTGCTGGCACGTGGGCGACCAGATCCACTCCGACGCGGTGGGCGCCGTCGCCGCGCACATGCACCCGGTGGTCCTCGATCGCACGCGCCACCAGCGCTACGAGGGCGTCACCGTGATCCACGGGCTCGAGGAGCTGCTGCGGTTGGTGGGCCTGCCCTCGGCCGCCCCCGTCGCGGGGGCTCTGTGACCTCTCCGGGTCCCCTGGCACGCCGCGTCACCGCGCACCTGGTCACGACCGGGCCCTCCGGCATGTCCGTACCCGGTGCGCGGGTGCTCTACGGCCAGGACCCCGCGGACGTGGCCCGCGCTCTGGCGGACCTGCCGCCGGACGCGCCCCTGGTCTGCCTGGACGTGCTCACCGAGGTGGTACGCACCCCCGGCGGAACGCCCGTGCACCTGGACCGGGTGGTCTTCGCCCTTCCCGAGGCGGCTGCGGCCTGGCCCCGCGCCGCGGGGGCGGCGCTGCTGTCCCCCTCCCCCGCCGACCTGGTGGACGAAGAGCCGCCGCAGCCCGTGGACCGGCCCCGGTTGCGCCGCTTCGCCTCCTACGGGATCGTCACCGACCCGTCCGGACGCGTCCTGCTCAGCCGCATCGCCGAGGGCTATCCCGGAGCAGGGACCTGGCATCTGCCCGGCGGCGGGGTGGACGACGGCGAGGACGTGCGTTCGGCACTGCGCCGCGAGGTGGCCGAGGAGACCGCCCAGGAGGGCGACGTGGGACGCCTGATCACCGTCTCCAGCCACCACCGGGTCCCGCCGGTCGGCCACGAGGTCTACGCGGTGTGGGCCTTCTTCCACGTGCACGTGCCGCGCCCCTCCCCGGCCAGGGTGCTGGAGAGGAACGGGTCCACCGCGGACTGCGGCTGGTTCCCCGCCGGCGAACTGGCCTCGCTGCGCCTCTCCACCACCGCGCGGCGGGGACTGGAGTTCCTCGTCCGCCTCTGACACCCCACCGGCCTCAGTCCCGGGAGGGCAGCCGCCCCGCCAGCCACCACAGGCCGCTGCCCAGGGCCAGGACCACCGTGCCCGCGCCGACCACGGGCAGGGGCAGACTGCACGCCAGGACGACACAGCCCACCAGCCCGCCCAGCGGTACCAGGAGCGGGGGCCGGGTCTCGTCCGGCCCCAGCCGCAGCGCCGAGGCGTTGGTGACGGTGTAGTGGACCAGGATCCCGAAGGACGCGAACGACACGGCCGCGGCGAGGTCCAGGGTCAGCACCAGGGCGATCACCACGGCGGCCACCAGGACCTGGGCCCGCAGGGCGACGGCATGGCGGCCTCTGCGCAGCGCCAGCGGACGCGGCAGGTGTCCTCGGGAGGCCATCACCGCGGTGGCTCGGGAGACGTCCGAGAGCAGGGTCAGCAGAGCGCCCAGGCAGGCCACGGCGGCACCGGCCGCCACCACCGGAACCAGCCAGGGGAACCCCGCCACGAGCACGGCGTCGGTCATGGGGGCGCCGCTGGTGATGAGCCTCTCGCGGCCCAGGACGATGAGCAGCCCGGTGCCCACGACCAGGTAGAGCAGCAGGACACCGCCGATCGACAGCGTGACGGCGCGCTGGACCGTCGTGCGGGGATCGCGCACCGATCCGCCCAGCGAGGCCACCCGGGCGTATCCGCTGAAGGCGAAGAAGACCATTCCCGCCGCGCCCAGCACGCCGAAGGAACCCGGCCAGGGCCCCATCCCGTCGACCTCGGCGACGGCCGCCAGGCGGCCGCTGAGGAGCATGGCGGCCACCACGGCCGCCAACGTCGCCAGGACCACCGCGAGCAGGCTCCACACCGCGACCGGGGGCCTGCGCACCCCGCGATGTCCGACCACGGTGAGCACGATCACCGCGGCGGCAGCCAGCGGCCTCTCCCACCCCGGGAGCAGGTAGGCGGCGAAGGTGAGCGCCATCACCGCACATGAGGCGGTCTTGCCCACGACGAAGGCCCAGCCGGCCAGGTGGCCCCACAGGTCGCCCAGCCGCTCGCGCCCGTACACGTAGGCGCCTCCCGACTCGGGGTGGCGGGCGGCCAGCCGAGCGGAGGAGACCGCGTTGCAGTAGGCGAGGACGCCCGCGATGAGGATGGCCACCGGCAGCCAGGCGCCGGCACCCTCGGCAGCGGGAGCGAAGACGGAGAACACCCCGGCACCCAGCATCGCGGCCGCCCCGACGGCGACCGCGTCGGCGGTGCCGAGGGACCGCACGGGCCCGGACCGCGGTGATGAGGTGTTCATCGGGTCTCCTCGCGTGTGTGCTCCCGGCCCGCACCGGCCGGCCGGGCGCTCCTTCCCGGGCTCCCCGGCGGGGCGCTGCCGTGTCCGTCTCGAGTGTGCCCGATGCCGGTGACCGACGGGTGCCTTTCCCCCTGCCGAAGGTCCCGCGAGGGGCCCGGACGGCGGCGCCCGGGCATGCGCGAGGCCCCCGCGCCGCCTGGCGTGCGGGGGCCTCGGCCCTCTCCTGGGTGGGACGCTCCTGTCAGGTGGGACGCCACGGGATCCCGGTGTTGTCACCGATGTCCTCGGCGGCGACCTGGCGCAGCTGCCGGGAGAGGTCGGACAGCGCCCGCGAGACCGCGAGTTCCTCCCCGATCTCGGGCGCGTCGCTGTCCATCGGGTGCTTGCGCGCCATCCCGTGGCCGTGCAGCTCGGTGCCGTCGTCGGCAACCAGGCCCACCTCGGCCCGGGTGCATGCGCTGTCGCCGTCGCTCTCCCCGTCGACCAGGACGTCGACGTTCCAGCGCTTGGTGGTGTGCATGGGCGCCTCCTGCCGGACGGTTCGCCTGTGCCGCGGGAGCGGCCCCGCAGGCGTCGGACACCTCCATCTTGGACGCGACCGGACCCGGAGTGGCGGGGTTTGGCGCGTCGTTTCCCCCGGTATGCGCGATCTTTGCCACCGGCAGGTGTCCGCGTGCGTGCTGGTAGCGTCACGGCGTGGCCCAGCACTACTTCGACTCCGCCCCGGACGCCGCGAGCCGTCCCTCCACCGCCGACCTGGTCCTGCCCGACCTGCACCTGAGGCTGCACACCGACCGTGGTGTGTTCTCTCCCGACAAGGTCGACCTGGGCACCCGGGTCCTGCTCGAGTCCGTTCCCGAACCGCCTCGGGACGGACGCCTGCTCGACCTGGGCTGCGGATACGGGCCGATCGCGCTGACGATGGCGCACCGCGCCCCCGGCGCCCGGGTCCTGGGGGTGGACGTCAACGCGCGGGCGGTGGGCCTGGCCCGGCGCAATGCCGAGGAGCACGGGTTCGGCAACGCCGGGTTCGCACTGGTCACGGCCGAGGGCGAGCCCGCGCACGAGCCCGGCGGGCCCGTTCAGGGGGCGCCGACGGCACAGGACCTGTCGGGGCCCTTCGACGCCGTGTGGTCCAATCCGCCGATCCGGGTGGGCAAGGGCGTGCTGCACACGATGCTGCGGACCTGGCTGGGCAGGCTGACGCCCGAGGGCACCGCCCACCTGGTGGTGCAGAAGCACCTGGGCGCCGACTCGCTGCACAGGTGGCTCGACGCCCAGGGCCTGCCCGCCGAGCGGGTGGCCTCCCGGGCGGGGTTCCGGGTGCTGGCGGTGCGCCGGGCCCCGGAGGGGTGAGGGCCGTCCCGGGCAGGCGTGCGCGAGAGCATCCCGCCCGGTAACCTGGTGCGAAAAGCGGGGCCTCCGGCCCCCTCCCAGAACCGCCGAGGAACACACCGCAGTTGAGCACGCAGTTGCGCCCCACCGACGTCAAACGCCTGAACCGCCAGTGGCGCAGGCGCACCGAGGGGCGCCTGTCCCTGATCGTCGAGTCCGTCACCCAGCCCTTCAACCTGGGGTCGATCCTGCGCACCTGCGCGACCTTCGGTGTGGAGACGCTGTGGCTGGCGGGCAACAGCGCCGATCCCGGCGACCCCAAGGTGGGCAAGACCGCTCTGGGGACGGCCGCGAAGGTCGACCACGTGAGGGTGCCCTCGGCCGCCGAGGCCCTGGCCGCAGCGCGCGCGGCCGGCTTCACGGTGGTCGCGCTCGAACTGGCCGACGGTGCCCTTCCGCTGCACGCCGCCCCGCTGGACACCGACGTGTGCCTGGCCGTGGGCGCTGAGGACCACGGCTGCTCCCCCGCCCTGCTGGCGGGCGCGGACGCCGTCACCTACATTCCCCAGATCGGGCGGGTGGGATCGCTGAACGTCGCCGTGGCCACCGCGATCGCGCTCGCCGAGGCCCGCCGCCGGGAGTGGGCCTCCTTCGGCGGTGAGGCCGACGCTCCCGTCGGCGGCTGAGCGGGCCGGGAACTTTTTCCCACCTCTCAGCGTACTCACAGAGGCAGGTTTCACATCTGCCACACATCACCCAACGCGCCACCGGCGCAGAGAGAGGAACAGTGGACCCGTCCCGAAGTACCAGCAGCGTCCTCGACGGATGCTGCGACACTGATCTCGACGAGCCCCATTCTCCGAGGGGCACGCGCCTCGGCAACAGCCTCGCTCCCTGCGGGAACAGCCCCCAGGCGGTGCGTGCCCGATGACGAGCACTCTTCTGAGCATCGCTCTGGGGGCTCTGGTGGTCTTCCTGATCACCGTCCTGACGGGCTACTTCGTCGCCCAGGAATTCGGTTACATGGCCGTCGACCGCTCGCGTCTGCGCGCGCGGGCCGCGGCCGGTGACGTCGGCGCCAAACGCGCGCTGGCCATCACCAACCGCACCTCGTTCATGCTCTCCGGCGCCCAGCTGGGCATCACCGTCACCGCTCTGCTCGTCGGCTATGTCGCCGAGCCGATGATCGGTGAGGGGATCGGCGAGCTGCTCGGCGTGGCGGGGGTGCCCGCGGGCACCGGTGTCGCCGTCGGAACCGTGCTCGCCCTGCTGTTCTCGACCGTCGTGCAGATGGTCTTCGGCGAGCTGTTCCCCAAGAACCTGGCCATCGCCCGGCCCGAGCCCGTGGCCCGCCGCCTGGCGCTGTCCACGGGGATCTACATGAAGGTCTTCGGCCCGGTGATCTGGCTGTTCGACCAGGCCGCGATCCTGTTGCTCAAGGCCGTGCGGATCGAGCCGGTGGAGGACGTCCAGCACGCGGCGACCCCGCGCGACCTGGAGAGCATCATCGCCGAGTCCAAGGAGAGCGGCGACCTTCCCGCGGAGCTGTCCACCCTGTTGGACCGGACCCTGGACTTCCACGAGCGCACCGCCGGGCACGCGATGATCCCGCGCCCCGAGGTGACCACCGTGGAGGAGGGGGACCCGGTCAGCCGGGTCGTGGAGCTGATGGCCTCCGGCCACTCCCGCTTCCCCGTCCTGGGCGGGGGCGTGGACGACATCGTGGGCGTCATCTGCCTGCGCGACGTGCTCGCGCTGGGCGACCGCGACCTGTCGGACACCAGGGTCAGCGAGGTGGCGCGTGAGACCGTGATGGTTCCCGTATCGCTGCCGTTGCCGGTGGTGCTGGACCACTTGCGCGAGGCGAACGAGGAGTTCGCGTGCGTGGTGGACGAGTACGGCGGCCTGGCCGGCGTCATCACCACCGAGGACCTGGCCGAGGAGCTGGTCGGCGAGATCGCCGACGAGCACACCCCGGAGGAGGAGAGCCCCGTGCAGATGGGCGGTGAGGCCTCCTACTACCTGGTGCCGGGTGCCCTGCACATCGACGAGGTCGAGCGCCTGATCGACCACGACCTGCCCCAGGGTGACTACGAGACCCTGGGCGGGCTGGTGATCCACGAGCTGCACCGCCTGCCCGAGGTGGGTGACCGCGTGGACGTGGCCCTGCCGCGTCCGGCCAGTGCCCACGACAGCGACCCCGACATGGCCCTGACGCTGGTCGTCGGCTCCGTCCAGCGGCACGTGCCGCACACCGTGGAGCTGCGGCTGCGTGAACTGGCCGGGGAAGAGGCACGGGAGGTGCGCGCATGAGTGACATGAACATCTGGTTGGCGCTGGTGCTGACCGCGGTCATCATCGCGCTGAGCGCGTTCTTCGTGGCCGTCGAGTTCGCGCTGGTGGCGGCCCGCCGCTACCGGCTGGAGGAGGCTGCCGAGAGCAGCGCCTCCGCACGGGCCGCGGTGCGCAGCGCCCGTGACCTGTCGCTGCTGCTGGCCGGCTCGCAGCTGGGCATCACGCTGTGCGCCCTGGCGCTGGGCGCGATCTCCAAACCGGCCGTGCACCATCTGCTGGAGCCCCTCTTCGGGGGGCTGCCGGGCGCCGTGGCGTCGGTGCTCTCGTTCGTGCTGTCGCTGGTGGTCGTGACCTTCCTGCACCTGGTCGTCGGTGAGATGGCGCCCAAGTCGTGGGCCATCTCGCACCCGGAGAAGTCGGCGATCATGCTGGCGATCCCGATGCGGGTGTTCATGTGGTTCACCCGTCCTCTGCTGGTGGCCCTCAACGGGATGGCCAACTGGTGCCTGCACCGCATGGGCGTCGAGGCGGTGGACGAGATGTCCTCCGGGCACAATCCGGAGGACGTCCGCGAGCTGGTCGAGCACTCGGCCAAGGCCGGCGCCCTGGACGCCGAGCGCCGCGACCAGCTGGCCACGGCGCTGGAGGTCAACTCCCGTCCGCTGAGCGAGACCGTCACCGCACGCGAGGACATCGCCTGGGTGGCGCCCGACGCGGGTGTGGAGGAGATCAAGCGGGTGTCGCGCGAGTCCACGCACCTGCGCCTGGTCGTGCTGGAGAAGGTGGCCGGCAAGAGCGAACCGGTGGGTGTGCTGCACGTGCGCGAGGCTCTGACCAGCCCGGCGGGCACCACTGCCGCGGACCTCATGCGTCCGGTGCTGACCCTGCAGTCGGACACACCGATGTACGCGGCGATGAGCATCATGCGCGAGAGCCGCAGCCACCTGTCCCTGGTGGAGGAGGACGGCGAGGTGATCGGCCTGGTCACCCTCCAGGACATCCTGGACCGCCTGCTGCTGCTGGACACCGCCGCCTGATCGGACGGGAACAGGGAAAGGGGGAGGGCGCCCGGGCGCCCTCCCCCTTTCTGCGTCTCCCCCTGCGGGGCGGGTCAGCCCGCCTTGGCGGTCAGGGTGACGTCGATGTTGCCGCGGGTGGCGCGGGAGTAGGGGCACACCTGGTGGGCGGCGTTCACGAGTTCCTCGGCCTTGGCCTGCTCCACACCCGGGATCGTGACGGCGAGTTCGACGGCGAGCCTGAGGCCGTCCTCGTCCTTGCCGAGGCTGACCTGGGAGTCGATGCTGGAGCCCTCGACCGAGGTGCCGTCCTGGCGGGCGACCATCTTCAGGGCGCCGTGGAAGCAGGCGGCGTAGCCGACGGCGAAGAGCTGCTCGGGGTTGGTGCCCGGGCCGTCGTCGCCGCCCATGCCCTTGGGGACCGACAGCTCGACCTCGAGGCGGCCGTCGTCGGTCTTGCCGGTGCCCTTGCGGCCCTCGCCGGTGACTGCGGCGTTGGCGGTGTACATGACGTCGTATGCCATCTCTCTCCTCGTGTTCACGGCTCCGGAGAGGAGCCTTGTGGGTTCGGGGTGGTCGGGTGGGCGCCGGTGCAGGGCCGCCGGTCGGCCGCGGCCTCCACCGAGGCGGTGAGTTCACCGAGGGCCTGCCTGAGGTCGGCCAGCCGCTCGGGGTCCAGTCCTGCTGCCCGCACGACCCTGCCGGGCAGGTCCAGGGCGCGCTCGCGCAGGTCGGCGCCGCGCCGGGTGGGGGCGATCTCGACCACTCGTTCGTCGGTGGCGCTGCGCGTGCGCGTGAGCAGGCCCGAGGCCTCCAGGCGTCGCAGCAGGGGGGAGAGGGTGCCCGAGTCCAGGCGCAGGATGCGGCTGAGGCCCTTGACGGTGAGGGTGCCGTGCTCCCACAGGGCGAGCATGACCAGGTACTGGGGGTAGGTCAGCCCCAGATCCCCCAAGAACTCGCGGTAGAGCCCGGTCAGGGCGCGGGAGGCGGCGTAGAGCGCGAAGCACAGCTGCCGCTCCAGCGCCAGGGGGTCGTCCTCGCGAAGCTCCACGGGCGTCTCCTCCCCTCCTCCCGGTACCGGTGTTCACCGTAGCAGAGAAGAGTTGTACACCAAAGGATTGCGCACAATCTTTTTATCGGGCTCTGCGTGCGGGACCGCCCGGACGGCGGCCCCGCCACATCCCTACAGGAAGCGCACGCCCTGGGCCAAGGGCAACTCGCCGCCGTAGTTCACCGTGTTGGTGGCGCGGCGCATGTAGGCCTTCCACGAGTCCGATCCGGACTCGCGGCCGCCACCGGTGTCCTTCTCACCGCCGAAGGCCCCGCCGATCTCCGCGCCCGAGGTGCCGATGTTGACGTTGACGATCCCGCAGTCGGATCCGGCCGAGGACAGGAACCGCTCGGCCTCGGCCTGGTCACGGGTGAAGATCGACGAGGACAGTCCCTGGGGGACCCCGTTGTGCAGTTCCACCGCCTCGTCCAGGTCCCGGTAGGTGAGCAGGTACAGGATCGGGGCGAAGGTCTCCTCGCGTACCACCTCCGTCTGGGCCGGCATGCGCACCACGGCGGGCTCGACGTAGTAGGCCTCCTTCGCCTCCTCCGCCAGGCGCCGGGCGCCGCCGGCCAGGACCTCGCCGCCGTCGGCGCGGGCCCGGTCCAGGGCCGAGGCCATGGCGGCAAAGGCGCGCTCGCCGATCAGCGGTCCCACGAGGTTGTCCTCGTCGAAGGGGTCGCCCACGCGCTCGCGCAGCTGCCCGTAGGCCGCGGTGACGCGCTCGGCGACCCGCTCGGCCACGTCCTCGTGGACGATCAGGCGGCGCAGCGTGGTGCAGCGCTGTCCCGCGGTACCCGCCGCGGCGAACACGCAGGCGCGTACCACCAGGTCCAGGTCGGCGGAGGGGGTGACCACGGCCGCGTTGTTGCCTCCCAGTTCCAGCAGGCAGCGGCCCATGCGCTCGGCCACCCGAGGCGCGACCGCGCGGCCCATGGCGGTGGAGCCGGTCGCCGACAGCAGGGCCACCCGCGGATCCTCCACCAGCACCCCGCCGACCTCGCTTCCGCCCAGGACCAGCCGGTGGACGTCGGCGGGCGCGCCGGTGTCGGCAGCTGCCCGCATGAGCAGGCCGTGGCAGGCCAGTGCGGTGAGGGAGGTCAGCTCGGAGGGTTTCCACACCACGGTGTCACCGCACACCAGGGCGATACAGGTGTTCCAGGACCACACGGCCACCGGGAAGTTGAAGGCGGTGATGACGCCGACCACGCCCAGCGGGTGCCAGGTCTCCATGAGCCGGTGGCCGGGCCGCTCGGAGGGCATGGTGCGCCCGTACAGCTGCCGGGACAGGCCCACCGCGAACTCGCAGACGTCGATCATCTCCTGGACCTCACCCAGGGCCTCGGAGCGGATCTTGCCCGCCTCGACGGTGACCAGCTCGGCCAGGTCCTCCTTGTGTTCGCGCAGGAGCTCCCCCAGACGCCGTACCAGCGTGCCGCGCACGGGAGCGGGGGTGTCGCGCCAGACCGCGGTGAAGGCGTCGTGCGCCGAAGCGACGGCCCGCTCCGCGGAGGCGGGTGTGTCGAAGCCGATCGGAAAGAGATCCTGGCCGGTCAGCGGGGTCCTCGCGGCCCCGGCCCCATCCGAGGGCTCGGGGATCCGGTCGACACCGCACCGGTCCAGGGCGGCCCTCGCGCGTGCGGCGAGGTCCCCGGTGGCGGGGAGGGCGGAAGTGTGCATGTGATTCTCTCTTCGTCGAGAGGAGGCAGCGAACACCCATCACCCTGCCAAGGCCGGACCCTCCGGTCCAGCCCGCCGCAGGCGCCCCGGAGAGGCCGGGGCGCCGCGACGTCAGTACATACCGCCGCTGTAGGTGGCGAAGAGGGCGGCGCCGTAGAAGATCCAGTAGGCGATGCCGGTGATGACGCCCACACCGAAGAGGACCCACGCGATGAGCGTGCACATCCTGGCGGCCTTGGGGTTGCCGGCGGCCGTCGCCAGGCCGATGATCGCCAGAATCAGGCCGGGGATCGCCAGGACCCAGCACAGGCACAGGGCGATGACGTTGCAGATCAGGGCCGCGATCGCCGATCCCTGGCTCGCCGGGGGCTCCTGGTTGCCGTAGCCGCCCGTGGGGGGCGGGAAACCGCCGCCGGGCGGAGGCGGATATCCTCCTCCGCCGCCGGGCGGGGGCGGATATCCGCCGCTGCCTCCGTGGGGCGGAGGGAAATATCCGCCGGTGTTGCCCCCGGGCGGGGTACCGGGTCCTGGTCCGTATGTCATGGTGCCTTCCCAGAAGTCGCGGCGAGGGTACCGCGTTGAGGTGGGACGCGCCCGGCACCACAGAGGTTCTGCGACTTCCCGGAAACAGGCAATCAATCACATGGAGTAGTCAATTGGTTGCCGTCTGATTTCCCCCGGGGGTCCGGCTCCGCTATCGTCCCCCTCGTGGCTGACACCTCTCTTTGCCGAAACCTCTCCGCCGCCGCTGCCGCAGGACTCCTGCTGGTCCCCGGATGCCATGCCGTGGAGGAGGCCCTGCCCTACGCCGAGGCCGTACGCATCCCGCTGGAGGAGCTGCCCGGGCTGGCGGTGGGGACCCGCTCGGTGTCCACGGAGCACAGCGCCGTCGGCTACCGCTATCCGCTGCTCGGGCCCGACCATCCGCTGACGACGGAGGTCCGCACCGCGATGGCCGAGCGCCAGACCCGGTTCCTGGAGGAGCTGCCCGCGGGGGGCACACCGGAACTGCGGCAGGACGCCACCATCCTGGCGGCCTCGGAGGGGGTCGTGGGGGTGCGCCTCACCGAGACGGTCTCGGCGGGGGTCAGCGACACCTTCACCGCCCGGACCCTGTGGTACGACGCGGAGAGCGGGCAGGTACTGCCCTGGACGTCGCTGTTTCGCGACGAGGCCGCCATCGAGGCGGCGCACATGTCCGTCGCGGGAGTGCTGGAGTCGGGCTACGGCATGCCGCTCGAGCAGCTTCCCGGGGTGGTCGGCGAGGTCGCCGCGCGTGCCCGGGCCCAGGAGGAGCCGGAGGAGGCGGTGGCGGAGTCCTCCCCGCCGGAGGAGGGCGCGGACCTGTCCGACCCCGAGCAGGCCCGCCGGGTCGCGCAGGAGTGGGAGGACTCCCCTCTGGCGGATCTGGCCTTCAGCACCGCGGGCGGCCTGGCCGTGCGGATGGAGCCCTCCGACGTCCCCAGCGCGGGCCGGGTGAGCGAGGTGGTGCTGCCGGTGGAGCCCGAGGATGCCGAGGCCCTGCTGTCGGAGATGGGCTACCGGGCGCGCGAGGCCGCGCTGGCCGGCGGCGGGGAGGACTTCCCCCCGGACGGCGTGCTCACCGACGAGGCGGGCACGCTGGACTGCTCACGCGTCAAATGCGTGGCGCTGACCTTCGACGACGGCCCCGGCGAGCACACCGAGGAGCTGCTGGACATCCTGGCCGAGTACGACGCCCGCGCCACCTTCTACGTACTCGGCACCCTGGTCGAGGAGTTCCCCGAGATCGTGGAGCGCACCCATGCCGCAGGCCACGAGATGGGCAACCACAGCTGGGACCACGACGACCTGGCGAACAAGTCGGGCAGAGCCGTGCGGGAGGACGTCGACGCCACGAACGCGGCCGTGCGCGAGGTGACCGGACAGGATCCGCTGACCCTCCGCCCGCCCTACGGCTCGTTGAACGGAACAGTGCGCGAGGCCGTGGACCAGCCCCTGATCCTGTGGGACGTGGACACCCTGGACTGGCAGAGCCGCGACGCCGGGAAGGTCGCCGACCACGCCCTGACGCACACCGTGCCCGGGAGCGTGGTGCTGTTCCACGACATCCACAAGTCGTCGGTCGACGCGATCCCCGACGTGCTGGAGGGCCTGCACGAGGAGGGGTACCACTTCGTGACGGTCACCGACATCTTCGGCATGGAGAACCTGGAGCCGGGCCAGGTCTACACCGACGCCGCCGACTCCTGAACCGCCGGGTGCGGAGGAAGGGGGCGGGGCCGGTGCGGTTCGCACCGGCCCCGCCCCCTTCTCTCCGTGCCGGTCGGCCCGGGCCGGTCAGCCCAGGGGGGCCGGGCGCGCGGTCTCCGGGTCGGTTCCGCCCGCGGCGTGCGGATGGTGCAGGTCGAAGGCCGGCCTCTCGGAGCGGATCCTCGGCAGCGACGTGAAGTTGTGCCGCGGCGGCGGGCAGGAGGTCGCCCACTCCAGCGAGCAGCCGTAGCCCCACGGGTCGTCGACCTCGACCTTGGGTGCCTTCCTCGCGGTGATGTAGATGTTCCAGAAGAAGATGAGGGTCGAGGCGGCCAGGACGAACGAGGACACCGAGGAGATCTGGTTGAGCTCGGTGAAGCCGTCGCTGGGCAGGTAGTCGGCGTAGCGGCGCGGGAAGCCCGCCGCGCCCAGCCAGTGCTGCACGAGGAAGGTGCCGTGGAAGCCGAAGAAGAGCAGGACGAACTGGATCTTGCCCAGCCTCTCGTTGAGCATCGTCCCGGTGAACTTGGGCCACCAGAAGTAGAAGCCCGCAAACATCGCGAACACCACGGTGCCGAACACGACGTAGTGGAAGTGGGCCACCACGAAGTAGGAGTCGGTGACGTGGAAGTCGATGGGCGGGGAGGCCAGGAGCACACCGGTCAGTCCGCCGAAAAGGAAGGTGGCGAGAAAGCCCAGTGAGTACAGCATCGGGGTCTCGAAGGTGATCTGGCCCCGCCAGATCGTGCCGGTCCAGTTGAAGAACTTCACCCCGGTCGGGACCGCGATGAGGAAGGACATGAACGAGAAGAACGGCAGCAGGACCGCGCCGGTCGGGTACATGTGGTGGGCCCACACGGTGACCGACAGCCCGGTGATGGCGATCGTCGCGCCCACGAGGCCCTTGTAGCCGAAGATCGGCTTGCGGCTGAAGACCGGCAGGATCTCGGTGACCACCCCGAAGAAGGGCAGCGCCAGGATGTAGACCTCGGGGTGGCCGAAGAACCAGAACAGGTGCTGCCACAGGATGGCGCCGCCGTGTTCGGCGTCGTAGACGTGGGTGCCGACGATGCGGTCCGAGGCCAGGGCGATCAGGGCCGCGGTCAGGACCGGGAACGCCACGAGGATGAGGATGCTGGTGAGCACCGTGTTCCAGGTGAAGAGCGGCATGCGGAACATCGTCATGCCGGGCGCGCGCATGCACAGGATCGTGGTGATGAAGTTGACCCCGCCCAGGATCGTGCTCAGACCCGACACCAGCAGGCCCATGATCCACAGAGTGCCGCCCAGACCCGGAGAGTAGACCTCCTGCGACAGCGGGGTGTAGGCGAACCAACCGAAGGCCGCGGCACCGCCCGGGGTGAGGAACCCGCCGAGCACGGTGAGCCCTCCGAAGAGGAACAGGTAGTAGCCGAACTGGTTCATCCTCGGGAACGCCACGTCGGGCGCGCCGATCTGCAGCGGTACCACGACGTTGGCGAACCCGACGAAGAGCGGGGTCGCGAACAGCAGCAGCATGATGGTGCCGTGCATGGTGAACATCTGGTTGAACTGGTGGTTGCTCAAGATCTGCGTGCCGGGCTGGAAGAGCTCGGCCCTGATCAGGAGCGCGAAGATCCCGCCGATGATGAAGAACAGGAAGGAGGTGATCAGGTACATGTACCCGATGACCTTGTGGTCGGTCGACGTCAGCCAGTTGACGACGATCGACCCCTTTCTGCCCAGGTGGTGCGCCTCCAGGTGCCCTTCGGCCCTGGTCTCCACTGTCGACACCGGCCAGCCCTCCTATTGAAAGGAATTGTTATAGATTGACTCGAAAGGACGCCGTATCCGATTTGCCGTTTCTTTGCACAACCGGTTTCCGGAGCCCCGAATTCAACCTAGACCAGTGTCGGCCGCATGCGCTGAATTTACGCCCAAGTACCGTGCGATCAAAGGTCCGTTCTGCCTCTTGTGCCGTGTGAGCATGTGTTTTGCACCTGCTCCGCGACACGCGAAGCGCCCGGCCCCGAAGGGTCCGGGCGCTCGGCACGCGGTTCTCAGAGGAATCTGCGCAGCATCTTCTCCTTGAACCCGGTGACGGGTGCATAGGCGAGCCGCATCGTGTCCGGGCGCAGCGGCTTGTCGAGCACGGACTTGGTGTGGGAGAAGGTGTCGATCGAGGCCACCGAGTGGTAGGCGCCCATACCGCTCTCGCCCACACCGCCGAAGGGCAGACCCGGCACGGCCAGGTGCGCCACCGGCAGGCCGAAGCCCACACCGCCCGAGGAGGTCTCCGTGAGCAGGCGGCGCTTGGTGTGCTCGGAGCCGGTGAAGGCGTAGAGGGCCAGCGGCTTGTCGCGCTCGTTGACGAAGGCGATGGCGGCGTCGAGGTCGGGCACGCGGACGACGGGCAGGATCGGCCCGAAGACCTCCTCGGCCATCACCGCCGAGTCCGCGGAGACGTCGCCCAGGACCGTCGGGGCGATGTAGAGGTCCTCCCTGCTGTGGCCTCCCCCCGTCACGACGGTGCCGCTGTCCAGCAGGGCGGTGAGGCGGTCGAAGTGGCGCTCGTTGACGATGCGCCCGTAGTCGCCGCTGGCGGCGGGGTCCTCGCCGAACATCTCGGTGACGGCCGCGGCGAGTTCGCGCTGGAGGGTGTCGGCGGTGTCCCCGATCGCCAGGACGTAGTCGGGGGCCACGCAGGTCTGGCCGGCGTTGGTGAACTTGCCCCAGGCCAGGCGGCGGGCGGTGGCAGCCAGGTCGACGCCCGGTTCGACGACGGCAGGGCTCTTGCCGCCCAGCTCCAGGGTGAGGGGTGTCAAATGCTTGACCGCGGCCGCCATGACCACGCGCGCCACCTGGGCGTTACCGGTGTAGAAGATGTGGTCGAAGTGCTGCTCCAGCAGAGCGGTGCTCTCGGGGACGCCGCCCTCCACCACGGCGACCGCCTCGGGGTCGAGGTGGCGCGGGAGCAGTTCGGCCAGGACCGCCGCGGTCGCCGGTGCCAGTTCGCTGGGCTTGAGCACCGCCGCGTTGCCGGCCGCCAGGGCGCCGACGAGAGGGGCCAGGGACAGGTTGACCGGGTAGTTCCAGGGGGAGATGATCAGCACGGTGCCCAGCGGTTCGCGCACGGTGCGCGCCCTGGCAGGCGCCAGGGACAGCGGCACCGGCACCCTCCGGGGGCGCAGCCAGGAGGACAGGTGCCTCAGGGTGTGCTCGATCTCGTTGGCCACGAAACCGATCTCGGTGGTGTGCGCCTCCACGGGGCTCTTGCCCAGGTCGGCCAGCAGGGCCTTCTCCAGCGCGGGGCGCTCGTCGACGAGCATGCGCTGCAGTTGGCGCAGCTGGGCGCGGCGCCAGCCGATCGGCTTGGTGCGCCCGGCGGCGAAGGCACCGCGCAGGCGGGTGACGGTGGCGGCGATCTCGGCGGCGGCGGTGCCTTCGAGCGGCTGGGGGACCGCGCTCTGGACCGTGGCCTGCTGGACGGGTCGGGCGGGGGCACCGTCGGTGGCGGCGGAGGGGTGCGGGTTCGTCATGCACGAATGCTAAACGAAACAGTTTCGTTTAGAAAAGGGGTGCTGCCCTAGGATTGGGCCCATGACCACCGACCATCTGCCGGAGGCGACCCGCACCCCGCAGCGGGGCAGGCCCCGGGACGCCTCCCGGGACCGCGCGCTGATGGACGCCACCCTCGCCGAGCTCCAGCTCCACGGCTACAGCGGCCTGAGGACCGCGGCCGTCGCCAAGCGGGCAGGGGTGTCGACAGCCACCCTCTACCGCCGCTGGCGCTCCAAGGAGCAGCTCGTCGTCGACGCGGCCCGCCTCTGGGCCGAGGACCTGGGACCGGACCGGGACACAGGGAACCTGCGCTCGGACCTGGCACTGCTGCTGCACGACAAGGCGACCGCCCTGGACGGCCCCTCGGGCCGCACGCTGCGCGCCGTCCTGGGCGAGGCCGCGCACAACCAGGCCCTCGCCGACCTGCTGCTGCGCGAGTACGTGACACCGCTGCACGAGCGTGTTCAGGCCCTGCTCGCACGGGCCGCCGAACGCGGCGAGATCCCGCCGGTGGCCGACCCGGTCGTGGTCGGCGAGATGGTCATCGGACCGATGGTCACCCACACCTTCCTGATCCCCCACACTCCCGGCTCCCGGCCCGGCGCCGACATCGCCGAACGCCTGCTGCCCTACCTCCTGCGCGCACTGGGCGCCCGGGAGTAGGGCCTTCCCCGCGGGGCCGGAGCCAGGAGGCACCGGAGGCGGCGCCGGCGGCGCCGCCTCCCCCGCTCAGCGGGCCGGCAGGATGCGCCCGCTCACCTCGCCGAGGTGGACGGTCGCTCCGTCCGGGCCCGGGGCGGTGGCGCGGATGACCACCTCGTCGCCGTCCTCCAGGAAGGTGCGCTCGGTGCCGTCGGCCAGGACCAGTGGCTCCCTGCCGCCCCAGGTCAGCTCCAGGAAGCAGCCGCGCTGCTCCTTGTCGGGGCCGCTCACGGTACCCGAGGCGTACACGTCGCCGGTGCGCAGCGACGCGCCGTTGACCGTCATGTGGGCCAGCTGCTGGGCCGCCGTCCAGTACATCCCCGCGAAGGGCGGACGCGAGACCCGGTTCCCGTTGAGGTACACCTCCAGGCGCAGGTCCAGCCCCCACGGCTCGCTGCCGCGCAGGTAGGGCAGCGGTTCGGGGTCCTGGGCGGGCTGCTCCACCCGGGCCGCCTCCAGGGCGGCCAGCGGCACGACCCACGGGGAGACCGACGTGGCGAACGACTTGCCCAGGAACGGCCCCAGCGGCACGTACTCCCAGGCCTGCAGGTCGCGCGAGGACCAGTCGTTGAGCAGGAACACGCCGAACACGTGGTCGGCGAAGGAGTCCACGGGCACCCGCTCCCCCATCGGGCTGGGGGTCCCCACGACGAAACCGACCTCGGCCTCGATGTCCAGGCGGGTGGAGGGGCCGAACACCGGTGCCTGCTCCCCCGGCGGTCGGCGCTGCCCGGTGGGTCGGACGACGTCGGTGCCCGAGACCACGACGGTCCCCGCGCGGCCGTGGTAGCCGATCGGCAGGTGTTTCCAGTTGGGGGTGAGCGGCTCCTGCTCGGGCCGGAAGATGCGGCCCACGTTGTGCGCGTGGTGCTCGGAGGAGTAGAAGTCCACGTAGTCGGCGACGGTGAACGGCAGGTGCAGGCGCACCGAGGCGCGGTCGGCCAGGTGGGGCCGGATCCGGTCCTCGAAGGCGGGGTCGGTGAACCAGGCGGTGAGCGCGGCGCGCACTCCGTCCCACACCGGCCGCCCCGCGGCCAGCAGGGTGTCCAGGTTCGGCGCGGCGACGGCATCGGCGAAGGGCGCGCCCACCGCGCGGGCCGCGGCGCCCAGGTCCAGGACGTGGGCACCGACGGCCACGCCGATGCGGGTGGCGGGGTCGGCGTCGGTGCTGAACACACCGTAGGGCAGGGTGGCCAGGCCGAACTCGGTGTCGGGTGCCAGGTCGAGCCAGCTGTCGGGCATGGATCGTGCTTTCTGTCAGTGGTGGGCGGGCAGCAGGCCGAGCGCGGCCAGGTCCTCGAGCGGCTCGGTGACGCTGCAGGTGCCGAAGGAGCGGAAGACGGCGCGGACCCGGGCGGCTTCACCGTGGGCGAGGGCGGCGGCCCGGGCGGCCAGGCCGGCCGCACCGCGGTCGGCGAGCACCTGCGCGGCGGCCTCGGTGCCCCGACCGTCGAGCAGGGTGTGGACGGCCAGCAGCACGTTGAGGAAGCCGTGCTGCTCGAAGCCCTCCTCGGTGGTGTGGCGGACGGCGCGGTGCAGTCCGGCCGTGCACTTGAAGGGCACGTCGAGTTCCACCGCCGCGCCCATGAGGCCGGCGAGCTCCGCCTCGCCGGGGTGTGCCTCGGCGTTCAGGCCCCCGGTGCGGAACTTGGCGCTGTGGCCGGAGCCGGCCACGGCCTTCAGGTCGACGCGGGCGCCTGCGCCGCGTGCGACCTCCACGAACCCGTCGGCGCCCTCGGGCAGGTGCTCGGTCAGTCGAGCGGCGGCCTCCGCCGCGCCGCCGGGGGTCGCGGTGACCTCCACCGCGGCCAACCGCATCGACGGGAAGGAGAGCACGGAGGAGACGGCCCCGGCGACGGCCGCGGCGCCGTCGGGGACGGTGACCGCGACCTCGAGGGGCTCGCCTCCCTCGCGGGCCAGGAACGCGCCCAGCTCGGCCACGCGCGCAGCCGAGACCACGAACGGCCCGACGTAGGGGGCACGGGGTCCGGCCCGGTGCTCCCGATGGGCCGGCAGGGCCCCGCCCATGGGTGCGCTGCCGGGTGGGAAGAGCGCGGCGTCGTCGAACATCCCGAGGAAGAGGGCGCCGCTCACCGGCGGCCTCCCGACCAGGTCCAGGCGTAGCCGTCGTCCTCGCAGGCCAGACCGCCCTCACCCAGGTCCAGGGGGCGGAAGGTGTCGACCATGACCGCGAGCTCGTCGAAGGCCTCGGCGCCGATGCTCCGCTCGTAGGCACCGGGCTGGGGGCCGTGCGAGTGCCCGCCGGGGTGCAGGGAGACCGACCCCTGGCCGATCCCCGAGCCCTTGCGGGCCTCGTAGTCGCCGCCGCAGTAGAACATGACCTCGTCGGAGTCCACGTTGGAGTGGTAGTAGGGCACGGGGATGGCCTGGGGGTGGTAGTCCACCTTGCGTGGCACGAAGTTGCAGATGACGAAGTTGTGGCCCTCGAACACCTGGTGGACGGGCGGCGGCTGGTGCACCCGGCCGGTGATGGGCTGGAAGTCGTCGATGTTGAACGCGTACGGGTACAGGCAGCCGTCCCAGCCCACGACGTCGAAGGGGTGGGTGGGGTAGGTGTAGCGGGTGCCGGCGATACCGCCGGGACCGGGGCCGCGGTGCTTGATGAGGACGTCGACGTTCTCGCCCTCGGCGAGCAGGGGCTCCGAGGGCCCGCGCAGGTCGCGCTCGCAGAAGGGGGCGTGCTCGAGCAGCTGGCCGTAGCGCGACAGGTACCGCTTGGGCGGGGCGATGTGGCTGTTGGCCTCCACGGCGTAGGCGCGCAGCGGCTCGTCCCCGGTGGGCACCCAGCGGTGGGTGGTGGCACGCGGCAGGACGACGTAGTCGCCCCGTCCGACCTCCAGCAGGCCGAAGACGGTCTCGACGCGGGCGCTGCCGGACTCGACGTAGACGCACTCGTCGCCGATGGCGTTGCGGTACAGCGGGGAGGGCGCGCCGGCCACCACGTAGGAGATGCGCACGTCGTCGTTGGCCAGGACCAGGCGGCGCGACTCGACGGCGTCGGCGGCCTTCCAGTCCTGCCCCTCGAAGAGGGAGTGCAGCTTCAGGTGGCGCGGCACGAGCGGGGCGTTGGGTGTGCGGGTCTGGTCGGGCAGGTCCCAGGGGGCGGCGTCGGCGATGGCCGAGGGGATGGCCCGGTGGTAGAGCAGGGAGGAGTCGGAGGAGAAGCCCTCCTCCCCCATGAGCTCCTCGTAGTAGAGCCCGCCCTCGGGGTTGGGGTGCTGGGTGTGGCGGGTGCGCGGTACCTCTCCGACCCTGCGGTAGTAGGCCATGGCGGTGTCCTCCTTCAGATGCTCTGTGCGGTGTCGGGCACGGTCGGCGCGGTGCCGGGCGCGGTGGTCGGCCGGCCCAGGCAGGTGTGGACCGCGGCGGTGACCGCGACCAGGTCGGTCCCGTCGACGACCGCGGCCACGTGTGCGTCGGGGCGCACCAGCCACACCTGACCCGGAAGCGGTTCCAGCGCCTGGGTGAGGGCGCCGGTGGCGTCGGTGTCGGCGAGGTGGAACGCAGCCAGGGGTGCCTCGGTGGCCTCGCGGGCACGGCCGAGCACCTGCTGCAGGAACCGCTCCGGTTCCTGTCCTGCGGGGGCCGGGCCGAGCAGCAGGGTCAGGCCTTCACGCAGCAGGGGCCGGATCCGGGCGGGGCTCCCGCCGGGGAGGGCGGCGGGGGCGTCGGGCAGGACCACGCCGGGGCAGGGCGCGGGTGCCAGGCCGCGCGGGGGCCGGCCGCCGAAGGGCCGCTCCGCGCAGGGCGTGGTCAGGGGCGAGGCGGTGTACCAGAACGGTTCGGCCAGGCGCCCGGAGTCGACCTCGGCGCAGGCGGCCTCCTCGGTACGGGCCCGCTCCAGGACACTGAGGCGGGTGCGGTGCTCCTCCTCGCCGTGGGGGACGAGGAAGCGCATGGTGGCGCTGGTGACCTCGGCGTTCTCCAGTGCGGCGGCGTGGCGCTCGGTGTGGTAGGTCTCCAGGAACTCCTCGTCGGCCCAGCCGCTGCGCACGTAGGCGATCTTCCAGGCGGCGTTCTCCGCGTCCTGGACACCGGAGTTGAGCCCCCGGGCGCCGAAGGGGGCCACCAGGTGGGCGTTGTCGCCCGCGAGCAGGACGCGGCCCACGCGCATGCGGTCCACGACGCGGGTGTGGAACCGGTAGACCGAGTTCCAGACGATCTCGTAGGGCCGGTCGCCGATGATCTGGCGGATGCGGGTGTCCAGGCGCCCGCAGGCCGCTTCCCGTTCCAGGTCGAAGTCGGCGGGCACCTGCCAGTCGATGCGGTAGACCGAGTCGGGGCAGGGGTGGATGAGGACCTGGCGGCCGGGGTTCCACTCGGGGTCGAAGTAGAAGCGGCGCTCGCGGGCCCACCCGCCCAGGTCGGCGCGGATGTCGCAGATGAGGAAGCGGTCGTCGAAGCTGGTCCCCTCGAAGGACAGGCCGAGTGCCTGGCGCACGACGCCGCCGTGGGCGCCCAGGCACGACAGGGCGTGGGTGCCCTGCAGGGAGACCGGTCCGTCGGGGGTGTCGCACTCGACGGTGACGCCGTCCGCGTCCTGGGTGAGACCGGTGACGCGGTGGCCCCAGCGGATCCGTACGCCGGCCCTTTCCAGGCACTCGTCGAGGATCTCCTCGGTGCGCGACTGGGAGATGTTGACGAACGGCGGCAGGGGCGAGGCTCCGGGGTCGGGAAGGCGGACGCTGAACAGCTCGTCGCCGCGGTGGAAGGTGCGCGCGGTGTCCCAGGTCAGGCCTTCCTCGGCAACGGCCCCGGCGCCGACCCAGTCCCACACGTCCAGGACGTCGCGCTGCTGGCAGATGGCCTTGGAGCCGACGGCGTCGCGTTCGGGCCGGCTGTCCAGGACCAGGACGGGGACGCCGCGCCGGGCCAGCAGCAGGGCGGCGGTCTGGCCGACCGGTCCCGCGCCGAGCACCAGGACGGGGGCGGCGGGGGCGGCGGGCGGCCGTGGAGCGGGAGGTCTCATGTTCGGGCTCCGTGGTGGTCGTGGCTGCGGGGGAAGGGAGGGGTCAGCCCTGGAGCTGGTCCCAGACCTGGCGGTCGCGCTCGGCGGTCCAGATGACGGGGCGTTCGATGCCGGAGAGCTCGTCCCACAGGCGGGAGACGTCGAAGGGCAGGCAGTGCTCGAAGATGGGCCAGTGGCCGTAGTCGCCGACCAGGGCGGCGTGGGTGGCCTCGAAGGCCTCCTTGAGGGTGCCGCCGCGACCGTGCACGGCACCGACCTCGCGGATCATGACCCGCAGGAAGTTCCGGGTCTGCTCGATGGCGGCGTCGACCTCCTCGCGGCCCCGGCTGACGGCGCCGCGGCCGCCGACGAGCATCTCGGCGCCCAGGGCCTTGATGCGGTCGAGGGTCTCCCCCGCCCAGTCCATGTGGAAGGCGTCGCCGGTGTAGAGGGCCGCCTGGGCCTCGACGAGGTCGCCGGCGAAGAGGATCTTGTGCCGGGGCAGCCAGGCGACGATGTCGCCCTCGGTGTGGCCGCGGCCGAAGTACTCCAGGACCAGCTCGCCGCGGTCGCCGCCCAGGTCGATGGTGGTGCGGTCGGCGAAGGTCTGGGTGGGCCAGGTCAGGCCGGGAACGGAGTCGGCGTCCTTGGCCAGGCGCGGCATGCGCGCGAACTCGCTGGCCCAGTCCTCCTTGCCGCGCTCGCGGATGAGCTCGTGGGTCTTCTCGTGGGTGAGGACGATCTGGGCGTCGAAGGCACTGGCGCCCAGGACGCGCACGGCGTGGTAGTGGGAGAGGACGAGGTAGCGCACGGGCTTGTCCGTGTGCTTGCGCAGCTCGGTCAGCCACTCGCGGGCGGCCGTGGGGGTGGCGAGGGCCTCGAAGGCGACGAGGAAGTCCTCGCCCTCGATGGCTCCCACGTTGGGGTCGCCCTCGGCGGTGAGCGCGTAGACGCCGTCGGCCAGGACCTCCAGGGTCTGCTGCTTGGCCTCGGTGTCGGCGGACGAGGCGAACGGCTTGGCTGCCATGGCGGAGTGTCCTCCCTCGGGCGGCTCCCGCCGCCCAATTGATCAAACCTTTGATGACCAGACCATAACGTGTCCCACGCCACAGGGCCAAGGGGCCCGGGTCCAAGTGCCCTGTGATGCAGATCACATAAAATGCCTGACCGTACGCGGTCCGGGCATCGCCCGGGCCGGACGCGGATGCCACTGCTGGGGGAGACCTGATGGACTGGACCGAGATCCTGGTGCCGAGTTCGCCGCTGCTGGAACTCATCGTGCGCGGAAGCGTCACCTTCCTGTCACTGATGTTCCTGCTGCGACTGGCGGGCCAGCGGGAGACCGGAGGTCTGGGACTCACGGACCTGCTCGTGGTCGTACTGGTCGCCGACGCGGCCGGCGCGGGGATGACCGGCGACACCCACACGATCGCCGACGGCCTGGTGCTGACGGTCACGATGATCCTCTGGAGCGTCGTGCTCGACGCGGCCGCCTACCGGTGGCCCCGCTTCGCGCGCATCGTCAAGGCCCGTCCGCGACCGCTCATCAGCGAGGGCCGCCTCAACCACCGGGTCATGCGGCGCGAGTTCATGTCGGAGCAGGAGGTGCTCTCCCAGCTGCGCCTGCACGGCATCTCCGACCCCTCCCAGGTCCACCGCGCCTACCTGGAGCCCAACGGGATGGTCAGCATCATCGCGGAGGAGGGCACGAACACCTGATCCGAACACGGCCAAAGCACGGCAAACGGCCCCCGCCTCCAGGTACTAGGCTGGCCCGCGTGACCCACAACACCGCCCCCTCGCACGAACTCAGCTTCTGGTCCTTCGTGGACTACGCGGTGCAGAAGGCAGAGGAGGAGCTGCCGTCGGTCGACACCGACGCCATGCGCCTGATCCTCACCCTCAGCCGGGCCGCGAACATGATCATCTACGACCTGGAGTCGAGCGTTCACCGCCCGCGGGGACTCACCTGGCCGGGGTTCCGGGTGGTCTTCGCGCTGTGGCTGGCCGGCCCCATGGAGGCCAAGACCACCGCCGAGATCTCCGGCATGAGCCGGGCCGCCCTGTCCGCCCTGCTCAACACCCTGGAGAGGGACGGCCTGGTCCTGCGCGAGCGGGCCACCCACGACCGGCGCGCCCTCCAGCTCAGCCTCACCGAGGCCGGCTACGGCGCGATCCTGGGCAGCTTCCGGGCGCACAACCGCCGCGAATCGGCCTGGGCCGAGGCACTCGAACCCGAGGAGCAGAAGGAGATGGTGCGGCTGCTCAACAAGCTCATGGCCGGCTCCACCGACGCCAAGGCCAAGTTCCGGAGCTGAGCGGCCCCTTGAGACAGGCCCCGGCCTCGGGCAGGATCGGGACATGGACGACACCGCCCGTACCCGTGTCCGAGCTGCCCGGAAGCACTTCTCCCCCGCCGCCTCCTACCTCGACACGGCCACCTGCGGCCTGCTGCCCGACACCGCGGTCAAGGCCCTGCGGCGGCACGTCCGCGATCTCGCCGAGGGCCGCTTCTCCCCCGCGGAGGCCGACCGCGGCGTCGAGCGCACGCGCGCGGCCTACGCACGCCTGGTCGGCGTCCCCACCTCCTTCGTGGCCATGGGCACCCACACCGCCCAGTTCACCGGCACCGTCGCGGCGAGCCTGCCACCGGGATCCCAGGT
Organism: Nocardiopsis algeriensis; assembly: GCF_014203695.1. GTDB lineage: Bacteria > Actinomycetota > Actinomycetes > Streptosporangiales > Streptosporangiaceae > Nocardiopsis > Nocardiopsis algeriensis. The sequence continues at coordinate 278,294 of NZ_JACHJO010000005.1, forward strand.
CCTCACCGCCGAACGCGAGTTCAGCTCCGTGGTCCATCCCCTCCTCGCCCGCGAGCGCCACGGTGTGAAGGTCCGCGAGGTGCCCCTGGAGCACCTCGCCGACGAGGTCACCGCGCAGACACGGCTGGTCGCGGTCTCGGCCGTGCAGTCCTCCGACGGGCGCCTCGCCCCGATCGCGGATCTCAGGGCGGCCTGCACCGACCACGGCGCCCGCCTGCTCCTGGACATCACACAGGCGGCCGGATGGCTGCCCCTGGACGCCGGCCTGGCCGACTACACCGTGTGCAGCACCTACAAATGGCTGCTGGGCCCGCGCGGCACCGCATTCCTCACCGCGACCGGCGAGGCACTGGCCGACCTGGAGCCCCTCGCCGCGTCCTGGTACGCCTCGGACGACCCCTGGTCGTCCCTCTACGGAGGCCCTCTCCCCCGCGCGTCGGGCGCCCGCCGCCTGGACCTGCCGCCGGTGTGGCCGGCCCTGGCCGCCCTGGAGCACTCCCTGGCCCTGCTGGAGGAGACCGGGACGGCGGCCGTGCACGAGCACGGCACCGCCCTGGCCGACCGCTTCCGCGCCGCGCTGGACCTGGAACCGGCGGGAACGGCGATCGTGTCCGTCCCCGCCCCGCCGGAGGCCGTGGAGCGTGCGGCCGCCGCGGGCGTGGCCACGTCCTACCGCGGCGGCCGCCTGCGCGCCTCGTTCCACCTGTACAACACCGAGGAGGAGGCCGACCGCCTCGCCGACCTGCTCCGGGGCGCATGAGCCGGTTTCCCCCCACGCCCGGAGGCGGGGCTCCCCCTCAGAAGATCAGTCCGCAGAAGGGGGCGTCGGGACGGTGCAGGGCGGCGTCCAGCCGCGCGACCGCACCGGGGGTGTACTCGGTGAGCAGGCCCGCCCTCAGGTATCCCGACAGCGGCGTCTGCCCCAGGTGGGCGGCGCCCAGGTGGGAGACGTCCAGAGCGATGTCGGGCGCAGCCCCGGTGCCCTCCACCCGCGCACCCGAGGCATCGGCCTCCAGCCGCCAGCGCCCCGCGTTCCACGGCGCGAAGCGGTCGCCCACCTCCAGCACCGCCTCGACCGGGGCGGCCCAGGAGCGCTCGGACAGGGCACCGGGCACGTCCACCAGGCGTATCCACAGCGAGGTGGAGTGCTGCCGCAGCACCCGGTCCCGGTCGGCGGCCAGGTACAGCAGCGGGTTGTCCTCCGCCAGGAAGGGGAAGAGGACCCGGTCGGTCAGGTCGCGGGAGAACAGGTGCTCGTACAGCGCGGTCCACGCCGCCGGCGCGATCGCGTGCACCTCGGTCACGTGCACCTCCCCGTAGGCGCCGTCCTGCTCGTACCTGGCCAGGGTGCGGTAGAGGGCGTACCCCTGCGGGCCGCCGGGGCCGCCGACGACGAAGGCGCGCAGCGGGCCCTTGTCGCCCCGCTGCTCGGGCCGGTCGGACAGCATGCGCCTCCACCACTGGGGAGCGCGCCGGAACTGCCCGTTCTGCGACGCGGCCACCTGGCGGTGCACCTCCTCCATGTCGGGGAGGGCCTCCTGCGGATCGGTGAGGCGGCCGACCAGCGACCCGTCGCGGGGCGCGTCGGCGCGCAGCGCCGTGTAGGGGCGGCGGACGGCCGCGTTGATCTCGGTGGCGGCCGGCCCGTAGCCGAAGCGGCCGTAGATGGCCCCCTCGGACGCCCACAGCGCCGCGTATCTGCCGCCCGCCTCGCGGATGTCGGCGAGTTGGCGGCGCATGAGCGCGCTGAGGACGCCGCGGCGGCGATGGGTCGGCCACACCCCCACACCGGTGACGCCCGCCACCGGGCGCACACCGCCGGGCAGGGCCATCTCGAAGCGGAAGTAGTTGGTGGTGCCGACGACCTGCCCTTCGTCCTCGGCGACCAGGAAGCGCTCGTAACCCTCGGCGTCGTGCAGGGGGAGCGCACGTTCGAGGACGGTGTCGAGGTCGTGCTGTGCCAGGAGCGCCTCGCTGGTGACCCTGGCGATCCGGGGGAACTCGTCGCGGTCGCTGCCGCGCACGGTCCAGGTCTCCTGCTGCTGTTCTCGTGTCATGTGCCTGTCGGTGCTTCCGTTTCCGGGTTCGGTGGCGAAGGTGGGCGAGGCCGCTCGGGGGCCGCGCCGGCAAAGGCCTCCGGCGGTTCGTGCAGGGTCGTGCCCGGCCGCGCGGCCGTGGCGGGGACGGGCCCGGTGTCCTGGATCGCCGCGGTGAGCAGCGACAGGTCCCGGCGGCCGAGGTCGGCGGCGCCCGGGCGGGGGCGTCCGAACCGATGCCGGGCGCGGCCTCGGCGGTCCCCGCCCCCCGGGGCAGCGGCCCGGGGACGCCGGCGACCCGCGTTCCACCGCGCGGAGCGGTCGCCCACCTCCGGACGCTCCTCGCGACCGCCGGCGCGGACGTCCCAGGGCGCGCTGCTGTGGTGGTCGCCGCTCATGGGGCGACCCTCTCAGCCCCGCCCCGCGGGCGCCACCGATTTTTCGGCCCCGGCGGCCGCAGGAGTAATCCACCGCCCGACCGGGCAGTTCTCCATGGTGACACGTACGACCTTCTCCCCCGGCCGACCCGACGAACGCCTCGTGGTGGGCGTGGACGCGGGCGGCACCGTGACCCGCGCCGTGGTGGCCACCCTGTCGGGACAGCCCGTGGGCCGGGCGTGCGCCGCAGGCTCCAACCCCAATGTGCACGGCCCCGAGAGGGCGGCCGAGGAGCTGGCGTCGGCGGTCGCCGGTGCCCTGGGGCAGGCCGGTGCCCGGGAACGCGGCGCGGTGGCGGCGTGCACGGTGGGGCTGGCGGGAGCCTCGGCCCTGGCCGACCCGCGGGTACGCGCCCGGTTGGAGGAGGCCCTGGCCCGGGTCGGCCTGCCTCCCGAACGGTGTGTGTTCACCGGGGACGACGAGGCGGCCTTCGCAGCGGGCACCCCGGCGGCGGACGGAACGGTGCTCGTGGCCGGAACCGGGGCGATCGCCTCCCGGATCGAGGGCCGCAGGCGGGTCCGCTCGGCCGACGGGATGGGGTGGCTGATCGGCGACGAGGGATCGGCGTTCTGGATCGGCCACCAGGCCGCTCGGGAGACGGCCCGCCAACTCTCGCGCGGCACCGCGCTCAGCCCGCTGGCACGCCTGGTCGCCAAGCAGGTCATCCCCGGGCAGCGGCCGGCGGAGGGCTCCGACCGCCGGCCTGAGGAGCACGCGCGCGCCTTCGCCAGGACACTGGCCGCCGGTCCTCCGATCGAGCTGGCCCGGCTCGCACCGCTGGTCACACAGGCCTTCCACCAGGGTGATCCGGCCTGCACGGTGATCGTCGACGCCGCCGCCGGACATCTGGCCCACTCGGTGCACCAGGTGCGCTCCCGCGGTGACCGCCTCCCCGTGGTGATGGCCGGAGGGGTGCTGCTCGGTTCCGAGCCGGTGCGGGCCGCACTCACCCGCAAGCTGGCGCTGGGGGCCGCCGGGGCCCCGGTGCTGACGGCGGGGAGCACGGCGGGCGGCGCCGCCTGGCTGGCCGCCCTGCGGACCGGGGCCTGTCCGGACGACACCGAGCTGCACTCGGCGCTCACCGAGCCGGAGCCCGGCGGGCGCACCGACGCGGCCTGACCCTCACACACCCAGCTGTTCCAGGGCCACGGTGTAGGCCTCGTTGAACGTGGGGAACTGCGGGATCGCGTCGAGCAGCACCCGGATCGGGATCCCCGCCCGGACCGCCAGTGCCGCGGTGTGGATCCACTCGGCGGCCTGCGGCGCGAACGCCCAGGCACCCACCAGCACACCCCGGTCGCGGTCGGCCACCAGCCCCAGGGTGCCGCGCGGATCGGTGGAGTGCGTCCAGGGCCGGGCCAGCACCTCGGGCAGGTCGACCTCGGCGGTGGCCGTGTCGATCCCCCGCTCCTGCGCCTGCCGGGCGGTCAGACCCACGCCGGCGGTCTCGGGGAAGGTGAAGAGCACCCGGGGCACCCCCGTGTAGTCGGCGGTGTGCGCGGCGCCCAGGATGTTGTCGGCCACCACCCGGCCCTGGTACTTGGCCACGTGCGTGAACATCGACACGCCGGTGACGTCGCCGACGCCCCACAGGCCCGGCCGCACCCGGCAGTGGCGGTCCACCGGCAGGGCGGCGCCCTCCAGCTCCACCCCGGCCTCCTCCAGTCCCAGGCCGTCGGCGCGGGGCCTGCGCCCGGTGGCCAGGACGAGCACGTCGGTCTCCACGCAGCCGCCGCTGTCCAGGGCGGCGACGACACCGCTGCCCTCGCGTTCCACCGAGGCGACCTCGGTGCCCAGGTGCACGGTGACACCGTCGCGTGCGAGCTGTTCTGCGACCAGCTCACCGAGGCGCGGTTCCTCCCGGTCGACCAGGTGCTCACCGCGCTGGACCACGGTGACGGCGCTGCCGGTCCGGGCCAGGAGCTGGGCCAGCTCCACGGCCACCGCGCCGCCTCCGACCACCAGGGTCCGCCGGGGGACGTCGGTGAGGGTGGCGGCCTCCCTGCTGGTCCACAGGGTGGAGGCGTCCAAGGTGTCCAGGCCCTCGATCGGCGGGCGCACCGGTTCGGAGCCGGTGGCGACCACCACGTGATCGGCGGTGCACTCCCGGCCGGCCACCTCCAGGCGCCAGGGGTCGCGGCCCGCGATCCGGGCCCGCCCGCGCAGCACCTGGGCCCCCCGGTCGCGGTAGCCCCGCTCCTGGGCAGAGTCGTCCAGGTGGCGGATCATCTCGTCCCGGTGGCCGCGCAGCTCCGGCCAGTCCAGGCGGGGGCGGTCGAGTCCGGGGGCAGTGGCCGCCTCCTCGCGCACCTCGGGAGACCGCAGCAGCGTCTTGGTGGGAATGCACGCGTAGTAGGCGCACTCTCCCCCGATGAGGTTCTCCTCGACCACCGCCACGCGCCGACCCGCCCGCAGCAGCCGGTCGGCGACCGTCTCGCCACCCGGTCCCATCCCGACGACGACCGCATCCAGGTGTTCCATGTCCACTCCGCTCCCCCGTGGTCCGCACACCCGATGGTCGCTCCTGCCCCGGGCGGCGGGGCGGCGACACGCGGTCGCGCCTCCGACCTCCTGTGCGCCGCACCACGGCCCCTGACGTGCTCCGGGCCGGGGGAACGTGATGGAATTGCGGGTCGTCACCCCCGTTCCGAGAGGAGACGCCGCACCGGCGCGCCATGTCCACGAAGACCCTGATCCTGGCCCTCGATCTGCTGGGGACCTTCGCCTTCGCCGTCGACGGCGCCCTCACCGCCATACGCACCGCACGGGTCGACATCGTCGGGGTCCTGGTCCTGGGCCTGATCACCGCCATCGGCGGCGGCGTCATCCGCGACGTCCTGCTCGGGGTGACCCCGGCGACCTTCCAGGACTGGCGCTACCTCACCACGGCCCTGGTGGGGGCGGGCGTCGCCTTCTTCCTCAGCCGGCAGCTCACCCACCTGGCCAAGCCGATCCTGGTCTTCGACGCGATCGGGCTCAGCCTCTTCGCGGTGATAGGGGCGACCAAGGCCCTGGCGGCGGGGTTCGGCCCGCTCCAGGCCGCACTGCTGGGCATGATCACGGGCGTGGGCGGCGGCACGATCCGCGACGTGCTGCTCAACCGTGTGCCCACGGTGTTCAGCGCCAACTCGCACCTGTACGCCGTCCCGGCGCTCCTGGGCGCGCTCCTGGTCGCGATCCCCCACACCTTCGGCCTCACGTGGGGGTGGATCGCGGTGGTCGGCGCACTCGTGTGCTTCGGCGTGCGCATCCTGGCCCTGCTCTACCGCTGGAGCGCGCCCGTACCGCCCGGCAGCCCTCCGCTGTAGGGGGCCAGCGCGCGTGCGGCGGCACGGCGCAGCAGCGCGACCACCGACCGGACCGGTTCCGAGGGCCGGCGGCGGTGGACCGCGTAGACCTCCCGTGCCAGGTCGGCGCCCCGCAGGGCTCCGGCGACCCAGCCGCCGCGGCAGGCGGTGCCCAGAACGCTCAGGGGGACCAGGGCCACGCCCCGGCCGGCGCCGATCAGGGCCAGGGCCACTTCGTAGTCGTGGGTCTCGTAGGTGACGTCGAGGCGCACCCCCGCCTTCTCGGCGGCGGCGTCCAGGGTGGTGCGGTCGTGGATGCCCGGGGGCCCGCAGATCCATTCCTCGTGCGCCAGGTCGGCCAGGGTGGGGCCGCGGCCCACGACGGGGTGCCCCGCGGGGGCGACCACCACGAGCGGATCGACCAGGACGCGCTCGCGGTGCAGTCCCGCGGCACGGGGCAGCGGGACCCCGGGATAGCGATGGGTGACGAGCAGGTCGAGTTCCCCGGAGGCCACCAGGCCGTGTCCGCCGGGCGGTTCGACGTCCGACAGCGACAGGCGTACCTGGGGGTGCTCGTCACCGAAGGCCGCGAGCACGCCGGGCAGCAGGGTCTTGGCCGCGCTGGCGAAGGATCCCAGGGACAGGCGCTCGGGCGGGCGCCCGGCATGGGCGCGCATCGCCGCCTCCGCGTCGCGCAGCTCCCCCAGGACGCGCTCCCCGTGTTCGAGCAGCAGCCGCCCGGCGTCGGTGAGGGTGGCCCCCGTACGGCCCCGCTCCACCAGGGTGCACCCGGTCTCGCGCTCCAGTTTGGTCAGCTGCTGGGACAGGGCGGGAGGGGTGAAGGAGAGGCGCTGCGCCGCAGCGGCGATCGAACCGGCGTGGGCGATCTCCACCAGCACGCGCAGACGGTTGGCATCCAGCACCGCGGCCCCCTCGAACACAACATGGTGCAAAGTTTTTCTTCACGTTCTTTAGCAGACCCAACTTTAAGTTAACCACCGGTAGGGGCAGCATGGGAGGCATGAGCCCCGAGACCGCACACGCGCTGCGCACGCCCACGGCCACCGACGTCCGTGCCGCGGCCGAACGCATCGCACCCCATGCCCGCCGCACACCCGTCCTGCGCACCGAGGTGGACGGCCGCCCGCTGACGCTGAAGCTGGAGCACCTCCAGCTCACGGGCGCCTTCAAACTCCGCGGGGCGCTCAACGCCCTGCTGGCCGGGGAGGGCACCGACCGGGTGATCACCGCCTCGGGCGGCAACCACGGGCTCGGCGTGGCCACCGCCGCACGCCTGCTGGGCGTGCACGCCACGGTGTACGTCCCCGAGACCGTCCCCCGCGCCAAGGCCGCCCCGCTGGCCGCGACCGGCGCCGAGATCGTCCGGATCGGCGACCACTACGCGCAGGCCGCCCTGGCCGCGCGCGAGCACGCCGAGCACGAAGGGGTGCGCTACCTGCACGCCTTCGACGACCCCCTCGTGGTGGCAGGCCAGGGCACCATCGGCCTGGAGATCGCGGCGGACGCCCCCGAGTGCGACACGATCGCCGTGGCGGTGGGCGGCGGAGGTCTCGTGGCCGGGGTCCGGCTGGGGGCCGGGGGCCGTACGGTCGTGGGGGTGGAACCCGAGGGCTGCCGGAGCCTGCACGCCGCCCTGGCCGCCGGGCAGCCCGTGGAGACACCGGTGGACTCGGTCGCCTCCTCCGCCCTGGGCGCCTCCACCCTGGGCCGGGTCCCCTTCGAGGTGCTGGAGGGCAACCCCGTCACCCCCGCCCTGGTGAGCGACACCGAGATCCTGCACGCGCAGGACCGGCTGTGGGAGGAGTTCCGCATCGCCACCGAACCGGCCGCCGCCGTGCCCTTCGCGGCCTGGCTGGCGGGACGCGTCCCGGGCGAGCACCCGTGCCTGGTGGTGTGCGGGGCCAACACCTCGTGGGAGCGCACCGGCTGACCCCTTTCCGGCAGGTCACCCCCCACCCCCGGGCGGGGAGTGACCTGAAGCACTTCCCCTCCGCCGCGTTCCTCGTTACCGGCCGGTCACCCCTACAGTTGGGGCTCGTACCGGGAAGCGGCGAGGGGAGAGCACATGTTCTACAGTGCGTTGCGGCAGGCGACATCACTCCTCGCCAGGGCCCTGTGCCGTCCCACCGTCGAGGGCCGCGACAACGTCCCCGCCACGGGACCCGTCCTGCTGGCCAGCAACCATCTGTCGTTCATCGACAGCGTCGCCATCCCCCTCTCGGTCACCCAGCGGCCGGTCCGCTTCCTGGCCAAGAGCGACTACTTCACGGGCACCGGGGTCAAAGGGCGCCTCACCAAGACACTCTTCACCTCCCTGGGCGCCGTCCCGGTGGAGCGCGGCAACGCCCGCGACGCCATGCTGTCGCTGGAGATGATGCTGGAGCGCCTGCGCAACGGCGAGGCCTGCGTGATCTATCCCGAGGGAACCCGTTCACGTGACGGCCGCCTCTACCGCGGCCGCACCGGCGTCGCCCTCCTGGCCCTGGAGTCCAAGGCGCCGGTGGTGCCGGTCGCCGTCTCGGGCACCCAGCACGTGCAGCCCGTCGGTACCTCCCTGCCCCGGCCCCACCCCTACACCGTGCGCTTCGGCGCACCGATGGACTTCTCCACCGGCTACGACCACCTCGCCCCCGGCAAGGCCCGCCGGATGATCACCGACGAGGTCATGGACGCCATCCACGCCCTCTCCGGCCAGGAGCGGGCCGACCACTACAACACCCTCGGCGCCTGACCGGGGCCGAGCGCGGGCACCCGCGGAGGGTGACCCCGGTCGGCGGCGTACCGCCGGTGGCGCCCTGCCTCCTACCCGGCGCGCGAACCGTCGGCGGAAGAGCCGGTGCGCTCCCCCGCACCCCGGCGCAGCGCCAGGGCGGCCGTCCCGGCCCCGGCCGCTGCCATGACCGCCCCCAACAGCACCCAGCCGAGAGTCCCCGCGGCCAGGATCAGCGGCAGCACCAGCGCCGAGCCCGTGATCCGCGCCAGGGAGCCGGCCATCCCGAACACCGCCTGGTACCTCCCCTGGAGATGTGAGGGGGCCTCGCGCAGGGCCAGGTGCCAGGCAGGCGGCCCGGCCGCGACCTCACCGACCGTCAGCAGTGCCACCGCCGCCAGGGCGGTCGCCGCCGCAGCGGCCGCACCTCCGAGGGAGGAGGCCGCCAGCAGCGCACAGGAGGCCAGGAGGGCGGCTCCCGCGACGGCGGCGGAGCAGGCGGCCGCGGCATGCGTGGTCACCCGCGCCGACCACGGTCCCTGCAGGGACAGGACCAGGACCGTGTTCAGCCCCAGGCAGGCCGCGGACACCCACAGCGGTGCACCGGTGCGCGTGCTCAGCCACAGGGGCAGGATCACCGACAGCACGGGCATGTACAGCTGCAGGAGGCAGGCCAGGGCGGTGACCGCCACCAGGCGGCGGTCGCGCAGCGCCACCGCCGCGCCCGCCCGGCCCTGCGGACCCCGTGCGCTGTCCAGGCCGCGCGGCAGTCCGGCCAGCAGCACCGCGCAGGCGAACACCGTCCCGGCCCCGGCCGTGTAGAGGAGGAGGAAGGCGGACTCCTCCCCGTACGCCAGCACCAGGGCACCGGCAACGGTCCCCGCGCCGATGCCCGCGTTGAGCAGCATGTGCATGTGCGACCGGGCCCGGACCCTCGCTCCGGGGGCGACCTGCGCCGCGACCAGGGCCTGCCGTACGGCGCCCAACCCCGCCTGGGCCACCACGAGGACGACCGTGGCCGCGGCGTACGGCCCCAGGCCGTCCGCCGCCAGGTAGCCCAGAAGGGCCCCGCACACCAGGAGCGTGTGGGCAACGGCGGCACGGCGGAGGCCGACCGCGTCGGCAAGCGCGCCCATCGGGGCCGAGAGGGCGAGGGCGCACATACTCGCGGCTGCCATGACCAGGCCTATCTCCTCCGCAGCCAGGCCCACCCGTGAGCTGAAGTAGAGGGCCGAGGTGGCCAGCACGGAACCGTCGACGACGGCCCCGACGAGCTGGGCGGTGTACACGCGGCGCACGGTCGAGGGCACCCGGCTGCGGAGGGTCTCTGCGGTCATGGGCCAAAGCTAGGGAGTGTCCTGCTCTGCCCTACAGTGCAATTCCATGTCGGGAACACGGGCCATTTCAGGAATCGACCTGCACGTCGATGTGTCGGGGACACGGGTGTCGAGATCGCTGGAGAAGGCCCTGCGCGAGGCTGTCACCGGTGGCCGTCTCCCGGCCGGGACCCGGCTGCCCTCCGCGCGTACGCTCGCCGCCGACCTGGGTATCGCTCGCAACAGCGTGGCCGAGGCCTACGGGCAGCTGGCGGCCGAGGGCCGGCTGGTGTCCCGGGTGGGGGCCGGGACGTGGGTGGCAGAGAGGCCGGGGAAAGCCGATCCGGCGCGGCTTCCCGAACCGGCGCCGGCGCCCGCCCTGGACCTGCGCGGCGGGATCCCCGACACCTCGGCCTTCCCCCGGGAGGCGTGGGCGGCCGCCGTGCGGCGGGCCCTGGCCCGGACCCCGTCCGCCGACCTGGGCTACGGCGGCCCGCAGGGCTCCCCCGTGCTGCGCGAGGCACTGGCCGGCTACCTGGCCCGCACCCGCGGCGTGCGTTCCGCCTCCGCCGGCATCCTGGTGGGAAACGGCTTCGGCGACCTGCTCGCCGCCACCTGCCGCCTCCTGTACGACACAGGGGTGCGCAGGATCGCGGTGGAGGAGTACGGACACGGGCTCCACCGCAGGATCGCCCGCGCCCAGGGGTTGGAGACCGTCGCAGTTCCCGTGGACGAGGAGGGCGCCGACGTGGGCCTCCTCGACCGGCTCGGGGCCGGAGCCGTCCTGCTCACCCCGGCGCACCAGTTCCCCACCGGGGCCGTGCTGTCGGCGGAGCGCCGCAGGGCCCTGGCCCGGTGGGCGTGTGAGACCGGGGGACTCGTGCTGGAGGACGACTACGACGGGGAGTTCCGCTACGACCGGCGCTCGGCGGGCGCGCTGCAGGCGCTGGCCCCCGACCGCGTGCTCTACTTCGGTACGGCGAGCAAGGCACTGGCGCCGGCGGTGGGGCTGGCGTGGGCGGCCGTGCCCCCGCACATGTGCGACGGGCTCGCCCTCCAGCGGGAGCTGTCGGGCGGCGGGCACAACCTGCTCGGCCAGCTCGCCCTGGCCGAGTTCCTCTCCTCCCACCAGTACGACCGGACCGTGCGGCGGCTCCGCGGCCGCTACCGGGCCCGCGGCCGGGCTGTGGCCTCCGCCGTCTCGTCCTTGGAGGGGTTCTCCGTCCGCGCCCCGGAGGCAGGCCTGCACTGCCTGGTCGTCCTCCCCCCGCGGGTGCGGGAGGAGGACGCCGTGGCCGAGGCCGCCCGCCGGGGCCTGCTCCTGGAGGGCCTGTCCTCCTTCGCCGACGGCGGCAGCGGACGGCACCGGGGCGCCGTCGTGGTCGGCCACGGCGCCTCGGCGCCCCACCTGTTCTCCCGGGCCCTGGAGGTGTTCTCCGCGGCGATGGCCGCCGCAGGGCGGGCCTGACGTCAGGGCCTTCTGCCCGTGAGGGCCAGGAGGCGGTCCTGGTCCCCGGCGCCGTCGCCGGGTTCGACCGGGGCGTCGAACATCGCACCGGGGCCGAACTCCTGGCCGCGCGCCCACACCAGCAGCTCCTTCGCCAGCTCCGGGTCGACACGGTCGTCGGTCCCCAGGGCACGGGCCAGGTCCCAGGCGTGCACGGCCAGGTCGAAGGTCATCTGCCACAGGTAGAGCTCGGCGGGAACCTCGCCGAAGGACAGGTGGACCGTGCCCTGCAGCGCCGAGGGGGCGAGCCAGGCGGCACGCGCCTCGCGGGAGGCCACCTCCCACGAGACGAGGGGCTCCTCCCCGAGGTTGTCCCCCTCCATGCGGTCCCCGACGTCCTCGACGCGGGCGCCACCCAGCAGGGACGGCACCCACAGCTGCTCGGTGGTCAGATGGTTGACCAGGTCGTGGACGTCCCAGTCCTCGCACGGCGTGGGCAGTGCCCAGTCGGTCATCCGCACCCGGCGGACCCTCCGGTCGAACTCCTCCATGGCCGTGCCGTGCAGATCGATCAGCTCTGGCATGGGTACCCCCTTGTCGCGTCCCCTCGGGCACTACCCGGCGGGGCCGGGCGCACACGAGGCCCCCGCCGGCAGTGCTCCTGCCGACGGGGGCCTCGTGCGGGTGCCCCTCCCGGGACGGGACGCGGATCAGTGCGCGGCCGGGGCTCCCACCGCGTTATCGGGGCGCCGGACGAAGAACGCCGCGGCGACGGTCACCAGAGACAGGACCGCGCCCACGAGGAAGGCGGTGTGGACACCGCCCGCCATCGCCTCGACCTCGGCGACCCCCTCGGCGACCAGCCCCGCGGTGGAGACCGACATGAGGGCGACGAACGCCGCGGTGCCCGCCGCACCCGCGACCTGCTGCACGGTCCCCACGACGGCACTGCCGTGCGAGTACAGCTCCGGGGTCAGCGATCCCAGCGCGCTGGTGAGCAGCGGCGTGAACAGGAAGGCCAGGCCGAGGCTGAGCACCAGGTGGGCGGCCACGATCATGCCCAGCGGTGTGTCGGCGTCGAACAGGGTCATCCCCCACAGCGCCGCGGAGACCACCATCGCACCGGGGACGACCAGCGGACGCGGCCCCAGGCGGTCGAACAGGCGGCCCACCACCGGGGCGAGCAGGCCCATCAGCAGACCGCCGGGCAGCAGCGTCAGCCCCGCGGCGAGCGTGTCGTGCCCGAGCACGTCCTGCATGTAGACCGGAAGCAGGATGATGGAGCCGAACATCGCCATGAAGCTCACGCAGACCATGGCGATGGCGATCGCGAACTGCCGGGAGGTGAACACGCGCAGGTCCAGCAGCGCCCGGTCCCCGCGCTGCAGGCGCAGCTGGCGCCACACGAACAGGGCCAGCGACAGGGCGCCGACGGCGACGGCCAGGGCCGGCGGCACCGGGGCGGACCCGCTGTCCCCGCCCATGCTGGAGAAACCGTAGACGAGACCGCCGAAGGCCAGCGCCGACAGCACCACCGACAGCATGTCGATGTCGGCCGGGCGCGGCCGGGTGACGTTGCGGATCATCAGCGCGCCCAGACCGAGTCCCAGCAGGGCGATGGGCAGGACCAGGCCGAACATCCAGCGCCAGTCGAGCACGCTGAGGATCAGGCCGGCCAGGGTGGGGCCGACGGCGGGCGCCACGGAGATGACCACGGAGATGTTGCCCATGGTGCGGCCGCGCCGCTCGGGCACGACCATGTTGAGCACGGTGGTCATCAGCAGCGGCATCATGATCGCCGTGCCGGCGGCCTGCACGATCCGGCCCAGCAGCAGGAACGTGAAACCGGGTGCCAGGAAGCACATCAGTGTTCCGACGCTGAAGAGCGTCATGGCGGTGACGAACACCGGCCGCACGTGGAAGCGCTGGAGCAGGAACCCGGTCACCGGGATCACCACGGCCATGACCAGCATGAAGGCCGACGTCAGCCACTGCCCCGTGGCCACGGAGATGCCCAGGTCGTGGTTGAGGGCGGGCAGTGCCACGCCCATGATCGTCTCGTTGAGGATGACCACGAACGCCGACACCAGGAGAAGGGGGATGACGAGACGGTCGGAGCTGCCTTCCTTGCCCTCCTTCCCGTCACCGTCTCGGGTCGCCGGCGCACCGCCGGGTTCAGGTGGTGTGGGTTGGCCTTTCAACAGGTGTCCTTGTCCTCGTGGAAACGGCGCTCCGGTCCGCGCCGGGGGCGGGCACGTCAGCGTCTTTACAGAGGTTCTCCAACCTTCCTCACGACACGGACATTCCCGGGAGCGGCGTCGTCCTCCTCACAGGAGACACGGACGGGCCGCCCCTCCGAGGGGCGGCCCGCAGGTGTGCCGGGTCAGCGGGGCAGGCGCTCGGCCAGCCAGGCCTCCACCTCGGCGGAGGAGCGGGGCAGCGCGGACGAGAGCACGCGGCGCCCGTCCTCGGTGACCAGGACGTCGTCCTCGATGCGCACACCGATGCCGCGCAGCTCCTCGGGGACGGTCAGGTCGTCGGGCTGGAAGTACAGGCCCGGCTCCACCGTGAGCACCATGCCCGGCTCCAGGTCGCCGTACAGGTGGACCTCCTGGCGCGAGACGGCGCAGTCGTGGACGTCCATGCCCAGCATGTGGCCGGTGCCGTGCAGGGTGTAGCGGCGCTGCAGACCCAGCTCCAGGACGCGCTCGACCGGGCCCTCCAGCAGGCCCCATTCCACCAGGCCCTCGGCCAGGACACGCTGGGCCGCCTCGTGGAAGTCCGTGAACGGCCGTCCCGGGGCGACGGCGGCGATGCCCGCCTCCTGGGCGGCGTACACCAGGTCGTAGACCTTGCGCTGCACGTCGGTGAAGGTGCCCGAGACCGGCATGGTGCGGGTGATGTCGGCGGTGTAGAGCGTCGTGGTCTCCACACCCGCGTCCAGCAGCAGCAGGTCGCCCTCGCGCACGGGCCCGTCGTTGCGGACCCAGTGAAGGGTGGTGGCGTTGGGGCCGGAGGCGGCGATGGTGCCGTAGCCGACGTCGTTGCCCTCCACGCGGGCGCGCAGGAAGAAGGTGCCCTCCACGTAGCGCTCGGAGGTGTCCTTGGCCTGCGGCAGGGCGCGCACGACGTCCTCGAACCCGCGGGCGGTGGCGTCGACGGCCTTCTGCAGCTGGGCGATCTCCCACTCGTCCTTGACCAGGCGCAGGTCGGCCAGGAAGATGCCCAGCTCCTCGTCCAGGCGTGCGGACTTGGCGCGGGCCTCCTCGTCGGCGTCGCCGCGCACCTGGTCGACCAGGGCGTCCAGCTCGGCGTCGTGGCCGCGTACGATGCGCACCGCGGTGTCGGTGGCGCGCAGCACGGTCGGCAGGGTGGTGACGTCGGCGGTGGCCAGGCCCAGCAGGTCGGCGGCCTCGCCCAGGCTGTTGCGGCGCCCGGTCCACAGCTCGCCGTAGGCGCCCAGCCAGAACTCGCCGTTCTCCCGGCTGGAGCGCGGCTTGAGGTGGAGGACGGCGTCGTGGCCGCCGCCGGCGCGGGGGGTGAGCACCAGGCAGCCGCCGTCGGAGGTGTCACCGGTGAGGTAGGCGTAGTTGGTGGCGGCCCGGAAGGGGTACTCGGTGTCGTTGGAGCGGGTGAGGAGCCGGCCGGCCGGGATCACCAGGCGTTCGCCGGGGAAGGCCGCGCTCAGGGCCTCGCGGCGCCGGGCGGTGTGGGCGGCCTGCTCGACGGGCTCCAGGTCGCGGCGCTCGGTGTCGGCCCACCCGGTGGTCATCCACGCGGCGAGCTCGTCGGAGACGGTCTGCACCTGGCCGTTCTTGCGCGGGGTGTGCACGAAGGTGCCCGACTCGGCCCCGGGGTCCTGCTGCTCGCTCACGTGGTGTCTCTCCTCGTCGCGTGGTGGACGGTCGCCTGCGGGCGACCGGACACGGCCGCTCGTGACGGCCGTCGCCGCCTATCGTACGGGTGGGTAACCCTGTACCGGCCCCGCATGGGCATAGCCTCCCCCATAACACACGGGAGGGACTCCTTATGCCCCGCGCCGCCGGTCAGAGGTCGTGGGCGAAGGGGATGGCCTTGGGGTAGGGCAGGTCCTCGACGGTGGCGGGGTCCACCCACCGGTAACCGATGCGCTCGTACAGGGCCACCGCCTCGGGCTGGCTGGGGCCGGTGAACAGGATGACGGAGCTGTAGCCCAGGTCGCGGGCGGCCTCCTCCAGCGCGGCCATGACCTTGCGCCCCAGGCCGCGGCGGCGGTGCCGGTCGGAGGTCCAGATGCGCTTGAACTCCGCGACGGCGGGCCGGTCGGCGCGGTAGGGGCGCAGCGCTCCCCCGGCGACGACCTCGCCGTCGATCTCGGCGAGCACGACGCGTCCGCGGGGCGCGGCGAACTCCGAGACGGGGTAGCGGCTCAGCTCGTCGGCCGCGCCGTCGGCCCCGTAGCGCACGGTGTACTCGGCCAGCAGTCCGGCCAGCAACCCCTCCACACGGGGATCGTCGTGGCGGACCCGCAGCATCCGCACCCGGTCGGTCGTCCGCTCCGTCCCGGTCCTTGTCACCGCTGCCCCCGCTCCGTGTCCGCCCGCCGGGCCTCTCGGCGCCCGGTTCCGCTGGAATGCTACCTGCCGTGTCCGGGGCACCGGGGGACTCCGGGGCGGGATGCCGACCGGTGGAACAGCGACCGGAGGAACTGCGGGACCTTCCGCGCCCACCTCCCGGCAGGGGTTGCGGGGGCCGCCGCCGCGCACGGCGGAGCGGACGGCGGTGCGGCCCTGTGACCGCTCCCTCTCCCAGGTCCGCCGGGGCGCCCGTCCCGTCAGGTCCCACGCAGGTAGGTGATCACGGCCCGCACCCGCCGGTGCACGTCCTGGTCGGGGGGCAGGTCGAGCTTGGCCAGGATGTTGCCCACGTGCTTTCCCACGGCGGCGTCACCGACCACCAGGAGCCGGGCGATCGCCGCGTTGGAGTGCCCCTCGGCCATCAGGGCCAGTACCTCGCGCTCGCGCGGGGTCAGCCGCCCCAGCGGGTCGGCACGGCGCCGCAGCAGCTGGCGCACCACCTCGGGGTCGACGAAGGTGGCGCCCCCCACCACCTGGCGCAGCACAGAGGCGAACTCCCGTACGTCGCCCACCCTCTGCTTGAGCAGATAGCCCACTCCCCGGCCGCCGTGGGAGTCGAGCAGGTCGGAGGCGTAGCTGAGCTCCACGTACTGGCTGAGCGCCACCACCGCCAGGTCCGGGTCGCGCCGGCGCAGTTCGACGGCGGCGCGCAGTCCCTCGTCCGTGAGACCGGGCGGCATCCGGATGTCGGTGACCACCAGGCGGGGGCGGTGCTCGGCCACGGCCTCGAGCAGCTCCTCGGCATCTCCCACGGAGGCGGCCACGGGGAAGCCGAAGCGTTCCAGCACCCCGACCAGGCCCTCCCTCAGCAGGACTCCGTCCTCGGCGAGCACGGTGGGCACAGGGGTCACTGCGCCGGAATCGGTCGGTGCGGCGTGCACGGGATCTCCACTCTGATCCGGGTAGGTCCGCCCTCGGGGCTGGACAGCTCCATCGTGCCACCCATCACGGCGACGCGGTCGCGCATACCGGTCAGGCCGCTGCCGCGGGAGGGGTCGGCTCCGCCGTCCCCCTCGTCGGTGACCTCCACGGTGAGGACGCCGTCCCCCTTCCCCTCCAGAGCGGCCCGGACCCGGGCCCCGCCGCCGGTGTGCTTGTAGACGTTGTTGAGCGCCTCGGCGACCACGAAGTAGGCCGTGCCCTCCACGTGCGCGGGCAGGCGCGGAACGTCGGCCGCGACGGCGACGTCCACCGGCGAGCGGTCGGCCAGCTCGGCCAGGGCCGGGGGCAGCCCGCGGTCGGTGAGCACCCTCGGGTGAATGCCGCGCACGAGTTCGCGGAGCTCGGTGATGAGCTCGTCGGCCCGACGCTGGGCCGAGGACACGAGGCGGTCGGCCTCCGTCCCCTCCTCCAGCTCGAGCCGGGCCATACCCAGGTCCATGCTCAGAGCCACCAGGCGCTGCTGGGCGCCGTCGTGCAGGTCGCGTTCGATGCGCCGCCGCTCGTACTCGAAGGCACCGACCAGGCGGGCACGCGAGCCGGCGACCTCGTCCAGTTCGGCACGCAGCTCCTCCTCGGGCAGGCCGCCCAGCAGGGCACGCCCCAGCGCGGTGTACCCCGCGCACACCAGCGCGCTCACGTAGACCACCAGGGCCAGGGCGAGCGGGGACAGCCCGGTCATGACCAGGGCCCCGCCCACAGTGTCGACCTCCACCGGCCCCATCACGATGCTCGACCCGGGCTCACCGACCAGCAGCGGCGCCGCCAGCATGACCAGGGCGAGCAGGAGCAGCACGAGGACGATCGTGTCGACGAGAAGGGTCGCGGCCAACAGGGCGAACAGACAGGCCACCTCTCTCCAGGTGGCGCTCTCGGTGTAGCGGGTACGCACCCACCCCCACAGCCCCGGCGGAGGGGTGCGGTGGCCGCTGCCGACCGGCTCCGGGGAGACGAGCCGGAGCCGGATCCGCTCCAGGGCGCCCACCGGGATCGCGAGCAGGGGCCCCAGGAGGGCGACCGCCGCCAGACCCGAAAGGAGCACCGCCCCGGTGAGCAGCCAGTACGAGGGACTGCTCCGTCCGGCGGCCTGGACGGACATGACCAGGGCCGCGGCCGGCAGCAGGAGGAGCGGTGCGGCCGCCACCGCGACCGTGTTGCCCACCACCAGGGTGGTGAAGGTGTGGGCGGTCGCCCTCAGGGACCAGCCGGAGACCAGGAAACGGGGCCTGGTCATGGCGGCCGCCAGGGTTCTCGGTGGTGCGTCTGCGCTCATGGCCCCAAACTAGGCAGATCCGGTTCCTCCCGGAATCGGCCGCACCCCCGTCCCGGGGGTGGGGCGCTCCCCACCCCGGCCGGCACCGGACCCGGCCGACCGCAGCGATAGGGTGGACCGACGTGAGTGCGAAACCGCTGATCCCCGATGTCCTGGCTGCCCGCTACGCGTCCGCGGAGCTGACCCGGCTGTGGTCCCCCGAGTACAAGGTGGTCGCCGAGCGGCGGCTGTGGCTGGCCGTGCTGCGCGCGCAGGCGCGCCTGGGCGTGCAGGTGCCCGACGGCGTCGTCGAGGACTACGAGAAGGTCCTGGAGCAGGTGGACCTGGCCTCCATCGCCGAACGCGAGCGCGTCACCCGCCACGACGTCAAGGCCAGGATCGAGGAGTTCAACGCCCTCGCCGGCCACGAGCACGTGCACAAGGGCATGACCTCGCGCGACCTGACCGAGAACGTCGAGCAGCTGCAGGTGCGCGACAGCCTCCTGCTGGTGCGCGACCGCACGGTGGCGCTGCTGGCGCGGCTGGGCCGGCTGGCCGCCGAGCACTCCGGGACGGTGATGGCGGGCCGCTCCCACAACGTCGCGGCGCAGGCCACCACGCTCGGCAAGCGGTTCGCCTCCGTCGCCGACGAGGTGCTGGTCGCCCACGGCCGCCTGGAGGAGCTCATCGCCCGCTACCCGCTGCGGGGCGTCAAGGGTCCGGTGGGCACCGCCCAGGACATGCTGGACCTGCTGGGAGGGGACCGCGGGGCGCTGGCCGCACTGGAGGACGAGGTCGCCTCCCACCTGGGCTTCGCCCGCCGTCTCACCAGTGTGGGCCAGGTCTATCCGCGCTCACTGGACTTCGAGGTGCTGACCGCACTGGTGCAGCTGGCCGCCGGCCCCTCCTCGCTGGCCAAGACGATCCGCCTGATGGCCGGCCACGAACTGGTCACCGAGGGCTTCGCCGAGGGCCAGGTGGGCTCCTCGGCGATGCCGCACAAGATGAACACCCGCTCGTGCGAGCGCGTCAACGGGCTGACCGTGGTCCTGCGCGGATACGCGTCGATGGCCGGCGAGCTGGCCGGAGACCAGTGGAACGAGGGCGACGTGTCCTGCTCGGTGGTGCGCCGCGTGGCGCTGCCGGACGCGTTCTTCGCCTTCGACGGCCTGGTGGAGACGATGCTGACGGTGCTCGACGAGTTCGGCGCCTTCCCCGCGGTGGTCTCGGCCGAGCTGGACCGCTACCTGCCCTTCCTCGCCACGACCAAGATGCTCATGGCCGCGGTGCGCGCGGGCGTGGGCCGCGAGACGGCGCACGAACTCATCAAGGAGCACGCGGTGGGCTCCGCCCTGGCGATGCGCCAGGAGGGCACGGGCAACCGGCTGCTGGAGCGCTTGGCCGACGACGAGCGCTTCCCGCTGGGACGCGCCGAGCTGGACGCGCTGCTGGCCGACCGGATCACCTTCACCGGCGCGGCGTCCGCCCAGGTCGAGGCCGTGGTGGCGCGCATCGGGGAGATCACCGCCGCGTACCCGCAGGCCGCGGCCTACACTCCGGGCGCCATCCTCTGACCCGAGGCTCCCGGGCCCTGTGGCGCACCTCACCCCGAACGGTGCCCGGCCCGGGAGCCGGTGCCCGCTACGGTGGCAGCCGAAAGCCCCGACCCGTGGAGGAAGCGTGACCGATCCCGAGTCCTTCAGCGGCGCCCTGTGGGCGGTCCTCCTCATCACCGGGATCGTCCTGGCCTTTGCCGTGGCGATCCCCGCCGACATGGCGCTGCGCCGCCGAGAGGACCGCGAGCAGGCCCGCAACCGGTACCGGAACCCGCACCGCGGGCACTGAGCGGCGGCTCTCAGCTCCGGGCCAGCAGGCGGGCCAGCAGCGCCGGATCGATGTTGCCGCCCGAGACCACGGCCACCGTGGCCTCGGGCCGGCCCGGCACGGTGCCCACCTTCCCGGCCAGGAGCGCGGCGGTGGCGAGCGCGCCGCTGGGCTCGGCGACGACGCGGGCCTCCAGTGCCAGGACCGCCACGGCCCGGGCGATCTCCTCCTCGGTCACGGTGACGATCTCGTCCAGGTTCTCGCGCAGGTGCGCGAAGGTCAGTTCCGACAGGCACACCCGCACCCCGTCGGCCATGGTGCGGTAGGTCCTCTCCTCGGGCCAGGTCACCAGGCGTCCGCTGCTCAGGCTCTCGGCGGCGTCGGCCGCCAGCTCCGGTTCCACCCCCACCACGCGGATCCGGCCGGGACGCACCCCTCGGGCCACCGTCGCCACCCCCGCCGCCAGGCCTCCTCCTCCCACGGGGACGACGACGGTGGTCACGTCCGGCGACTGCTCCAGGATCTCCAGGCCCACCGTGCCCTGCCCGGCGATGACGGCGCGGTCGTCGAAGGGCGGGACCAGGGCCAGCATCTCGGTGCGCTCCAGCTCGCGGGCGGCGGCCGCCCGCTCGGTCGGCGGCACCACGACCAGGCGCGCCCCGTGGGCGCGCATGCGCTCCACCTTCACCGGGGGCGCCCCCTCGGGCACCACCACCGTGCACGGCACACCCCGGCGGGCGGCCGCGCGGGCCAGGGCCTGCCCGTGGTTGCCCGAGGAGTGGGTGACCACGCCGCGGCGCCGCTGGGTGGGGTTGAGGAGGGCGACCGCGTTGGCGGCGCCGCGGATCTTGAAGGCGCCGACGGGTTGCAGGCTCTCGGGTTTCAACAGGAAGTGCGGCCCGCCCGCGGGGCCGGCGGTCAGGGGCGTGCGCACGACCTCGCCCTGGATACGGGTGGCCGCTGCGCACACGTCCTCGGGAGTGATGAGGTGCACGCGCACGCCCCTACCCCCGGGGTGCCGCTGCCACACCGGTGCGGCCGGGAGCGGCCATGTGGAAGGAATGGGGGACAATCGACGGCGTGCGTACCGCGTGGGCCGCCGGCGACCCGCCGAGCCGCGCCCTCCACAACGTGATGACCGCGGTGGTGCGTCCGCCCCGGACGGGGTGCGTTCTCCGAAGCGGGTTCCCCACTGTCCCTGACGGTCAGACGTCCAGTGGCCTCTCCGCGGCCGGGAGCAGAGCCAGGGCGCCCAGCACGGGCGCGGGGTCGCCGGTCCAGTCCATGGCGGCGACCTGCCCGGGGGTGCGCCGTCCCATGAGGGCGCGGTGGAGCTCGTAGGCGGTGCCGCGCCACTGCAGGCCGGTGCCCCCGCCCAGGGTCCAGGACCGGTCGAGGTCGGTGGCGGTCGCGGTGACCGAGGGCAGGTGCTCGGGCCACATGCGGGCTGCGCCGCTCAGGGCGAAGTCCAGGAGCTGGTCGGCGTCGCGGGTCTGGGCGGGTATGCCCAGGGCGCCGCGCAGGTCGTTCTCGTGGGTCCATACGTCGACCACGGGCAGCCGGTGGCGCATGCGTGTACCGGAATCGAGCAGCTCGAGCAGGGCGGGGGTGTTCGAGCGCCACTCCTGGCAGATCTGCTCGATGTCCTGTCCCTCGCGCTCGGCGACCTGCCGGGCGGTGATCTCGTCGGTGGCGGGCGGGGTGACGGTCCCGGCCACCACGTCGACGCAGATGCCCGCCAGGTGGGCGTAGGTCTGGCGGACGTTCCAGGCGGGAAGGGCCGGGACAGGGGTCTCCGCGGCCTCCCCGGCCGGCCCGGCGGCCAGGGCGAGCAGTCGCTCCTGGGCCTCGGCGTAGATTCGTGCGGCATCCATGCGCACACGTTACCGAACAGCGTTCGGCAGCGCGGTGCGGGCACCGTCCCGACCGGCCCTCGGGAATGGCGCACGGGTGCACGCTGTTCCCCCTGGTAGTTTTGTAAGAAAACTACTTCTCAAGAAGCTTTTTTCTAGGGGGGAAAGATGGCGACCCGCACACTGGTGACCGTATCTGCGGGGTTGAGCACCCCCTCCTCGACCCGCCTGCTCGCCGACAGGCTGACCGCTGCCGCGGAGGCATCGCTGCGCGAGCGCGGCGAGGAGGTCAGCACCCGCACCGTGGAACTGCGCGACGTGGCACACGACGTCGTCAACGCGATGATCACCCGGGTACCCACCGGCGGACTGCGCCCGGTCCTGGACGACATCGCCGAGGCCGACGGGATCATCGCGGTGACTCCCGTCTTCAACGCCTCCTACAGCGGCCTGTTCAAGTCGTTCTTCGACGTGGTGGACCCCGAGGACCTGGACGGTACGCCGGTGCTGATCGGCGCGACCGGCGGCAGCCCCCGGCACTCACTGGTGCTCGAGCACGCCCTGCGGCCGATGTTCGCCCACACCCGCTCGGTGGTCGCCCCCACCGGTGTGTACGCGGCCTCGGAGGACTGGGGTGCGGGCGGGAGCGGCGGCCGGGAACTGGCGCAGCGCATCGAGCGCGCCGGACGCCAGCTCGCGGTGCTGGCCGCCGACCGCTCCCCTGCCGCCGCGGACCCCTACGAGGAGCCGGTTCCGTTCGCCGACCTGATGTCGGGGCTGGGCACCTGAGCCTTCCCGCGCACGGGCCGGCGGCTCCGCGGACGTTTGGGCGGAGCCGCACGCGGCTATGTCGCCCAGGACGCGGGAAAGAGCCGCCGGAAGACGGAGCCCGACCTTGAGACGACAGTTCGTCAACGACCCCGGTGACGTGGTGGCCGAGGCACTGGAGGGGTTCGCCGCGGCCTGGCCCGGTCACGTGCGCCTCAACGCCGACCCCGCCTACGTCGTACGTGCCCGCCCGGCCTCCGGCAAGGTGGCCGTGGTCTCCGGCGGCGGCTCAGGCCACGAGCCCCTGCACGTGGGCTTCGTGGGTACCGGCATGCTCGACGCCGCCGTACCCGGGGCCGTCTTCACCTCGCCCACCGCCGTGCAGATCCGCGCCGCCTCCCGGGCGGTCGACACCGGGCGGGGCGTGCTGCACGTGGTCAAGAACTACACCGGCGACGTGCTCAACTTCCGTATCGCCGGCGAGCTGCTGGCCGACGAGGGCGTGGAGAGCGGGATCGTCCTGGTCGACGACGACCTGGCGACGGACACCGACGACGGCCCCGGCCGCAGGGGCACGGCGGCGGCCGTGGTGGTGGAGAAGGTCTGCGGCGCCGCGGCCGAGCGGGGCGCGGACCTGGCGGAACTGACCGCGCTCGGCCGCAGGGTCGCCGCCGGCAGCCGCACCCTGTCCGTCGCGCTGGCCGCGGGCGCCCACCCGGGGCAGTCCCGGCCGTCCTTCGAGCTGCCCGGGGACGAGGTCGAGTTCGGTGTGGGCATCCACGGTGAGCGGGCCCGGCAGAGGCGGGCGTTCGGGCCCTCGCGCGAGATCGTGCCCCAGATGGTGTCACCACTGGCCGAGGCACTGGGGCTCGGACGCGGCTCGCGGGTGCTGGCCGTCGTCAACGGCCTGGGCGCCACCTCCGACCTGGAGCTGTACGGGGTCTTCCGGGAGGCGCGGCGCGTGCTCAAGGATGCGGGGGTCGACGTGGTCCGCTCGCTGGTGGGAACCTACGTGACCTCCCTCGACATGGCGGGCTGCTCCCTCACCCTGGTACGGGCCGACGACGAGGTGCTGGAGCTGTGGGACGCCCCGGTCGCCACCCCCGCGCTCACCTGGTAGAGCCACCGCAGTCCACACGGGAGCACCGACATGGCAGAGCAGCTCGACATCGCCGACGTGGAACGATGGGTCCTCGCCTTCGCCGACGCGGTCGAGGAGGAGGCTGGGTACCTCACCGACCTGGACCGCCGCAGTGGCGACGGCGACTTCGGCTCCAACATGGCCGCCGCGCTGCGCCGCTCACGGGAAGCCGTGGCCGCTGCCGGGTCGACGGCGGCGGGAGACCCGTTCCAGGTGCTGGGCGAGACCTTCCTGGGCCACAGCGGGGGCACCAGCGGGCCCCTGTTCGGCATGTGGTTCCGCGAGTTCGGCAAGGCGGGCGCCGGGGCGGAGGCGTTCACCCTGGAGATGCTGGCCGGGGCCACAGCGAACGGATGGGCCACCGTCGCCAGACTGGGATCGGCCCGGGTCGGTGACCGCACCATGGTCGACGCCATCGCCCCGGCCTCGGAGGCCCTGGCCGAGGCGGTCGAGGGCGGCCTGAGCCTGTCCGAAGGGCTGCGCTCGGCGGCGGAGGCGGCGCGCGTCGGCGCCGACGGCACCAGCGGACTGCTCGGCCGCAGGGGGCGCACCAGTTACGTGGGCGAGGCCGCCCTGGGCAGCCCGGACCCCGGAGCGGTGGCTGTCGCCCTGTTCTACGGGGCCGCGCGGGAGGTGGCCGGCGCCTGAACCGCCGACGGCCGGACACGGCCCCGGTCCCGTTGTCCGGGCCGCGGAGGCCCCCGCCTTCCGCGGCCCGGAGCGGGTGTCTACCCCTGGTCGGACGCGGTGCCCGCGCTCCGCCGGGCGGCCAGGAGCGAGGCATGGGTGGGCGCGTCGGGGACGTGGGCGGGGCGCCCCGCGGCGAACTCCTTGCGCAGCACGGGGACGACCTCCTCGCCCAGCAGGTCGAGCTGCTCCAGGACGGTCTTGAGCGGCAGGCCCGCGTGGTCCATGAGGAACAGCTGGCGCTGGTAGTCGCCGAACATCTCGCGGAAGGTCAGGGTGCGGTCGATGACCTGCTGCGGGCTGCCGACGGTCAGCGGCGTCTCGCGGGTGAACTCCTCCAGGGAGGGGCCGCCTCCGTAGACCGGGGCGTTGTCGAAGTAGGGCCGGAACTCGCGGACGGCGTCCTGGGAGTTCTTGCGCATGAAGACCTGCCCGCCCAGGCCCACGATCGCCTGTTCCGCCTTGCCGTGGCCGTAGTGCTCGTAGCGGCGGCGGTAGAGCGCGATCATCTTCTTGGTGTGGCTGGGCGGCCAGAAGATGTTGTTGTGGAAGAAGCCGTCGCCGTAGTAGGCGGCCTGTTCGGCGATCTCGGGGCTGCGGATGGAGCCGTGCCAGACGAAGGGCGGCACGCCGTCCAGCGGCCTGGGCGTGGAGGTGAAGCCCTGCAGCGGGGTGCGGAACTTGCCCTCCCAGTCCACCACGTCCTCGCGCCAGAGGCGGTGCAGCAGGTTGTAGTGCTCCAGCGCCAGCGGGATGCCCTGGCGGATGTCGTAGCCGAACCAGGGGTAGACGGGGCCGGTGTTGCCGCGGCCCATCATCAGGTCCACCCGGCCGTCGGCGATGTGCTGGAGGTAGGCGTAGTCCTCGGCGATCTTGACCGGATCGTTGGTGGTGATCAGGGTCGTGGCGGTGGACAGGACGATGCGTTCGGTCCTGGCCGCCACGTAGCCGAGCATGGTGGTGGGTGAGGAGGGCACGAACGGCGGGTTGTGGTGCTCGCCGGTGGCGAAGACGTCCAGGCCCACCTCCTCGGCCTTGAGCGCGATGGCGATCATGGCCTTGATCCGCTCGTGCTCTGTCGGTGTGCGCCCTGTCGTGGGGTCGGTGGTCACGTCCCCGACCGAGAAGACTCCGAACTGCATGATCGGCTCCAAAATGCTTTCCAAAGAAATATTTTCCAACGAAGCTACCATGGACAACGGAGAAGTTCGCCCCTGCTATTCCTGATGCCCGATTCCTCGGCGAGGGACCCCGTTCGTCCACAGGCACGCTCCGTGTTCGCGCAATGTCCCCCGCACGTGCTAAGCCTGGTGAGGCCGGTACCGGTCGCCGCGCCTCGGCCACACGAGGCGGGCACACACGAGAAGGAGGAGGGCGCATCCCGGCCCGCGCCCGCACGAACCCATGGCCGCATTCCCCGAGACCCGGCCCCTTCCCCTCCAGCGACCCTCCGACCACGACCGCGCCGAACACGAGGCCGCACGTGAGCCGGTCGTCCTGGCCGACGCTCTCGCCGACGTGGTGGCGACCCTCAGCAGCCTGGATCCCGACCTGTCCCCGCCCCCGCGGCCATGAGACCGCTCACATCTCCCTGCGCCCCGGCGGCGTGAAAGTCCCTGCCCACCAGGGGCTTAGGGATTCCGTGGCACGGTTGGCACCCGCTTTTTACGGTGATGCCCGAAAATCAGCGCTCTCACGGGGAACACCACCTACACGAGAGGCGTTGGGACAGATACAAGCGCTCCGGAACAGACCCCGACCCCGATCCCGATCCCGAAGCCACTCCACTCGAGATCCCGCAGAGCGCACACCACAATCCATGCGCGGACGTACGCGCTCGTGTCGGTAATGGGGGTTTCCGACACGACATCACACGCTACGTTCGCCTTCCCAGCGGCCATCGCACTCAGTGCGTGTCGGCCGCGTCCGCCGGGGCCTGCGTTGGGGGACGCGGGCCCCGGCCTGTGTCCGGGCCCATCGGGCACGGACACCGGGGGCCGGAGCGCCGCAAGGCGCTCCGGCCCCTCCGTACTTCTCAGGCGCGAGGCGCCAGGGTGCGGCTGCGGCCGCGGAACTCGGCCACGACCTCCCCGTCCCGGCGCACCGTCACGTCGTAGAGACCGCTGCGCCCGTAGAGCGTGCGCTCCTGCGCGGTGGCCACCAGGACATCGCCCTCGCGGGCGGCGGCAACGAAGGTGACATCGGCCCCCGCGGCCACCGTCACCCCTCCCCCGTCCGTGTTGCAGGCGCAGGCGAAGGCGGTGTCGGCCAGCGTGAACACGAAACCGCCGTGGGCGATCCCGTGCCCGTTGACCATCAGGGGACCCACCGTCATCTCCACCACGGCCGTGCCGTGGTCGGCGCGTACCAGCCGCATCCCCAGGTTCTTGGACGCCCGGTCGTTCTCGAACATCCGCCAGGCGGTCTCGTTGCGCGCGCTCATGCGTCGAAGTCCACGGTCACGGCGTCGGTCTCGGGCAGCGCCTGGCACGAGAGCGCATACCCCGCCTCGACCTCGGCGTCGGTCAGCGCGTAGTTGCGCAGCATGCGCACCTCGCCGCCGCACACCTTGACCCGGCAGGTCCCGCACACCCCGCCCTTGCACGCGAAGGGCAGGTCGGGCCGGTAGCGCTGGGCCGAGTCCAGCACCGGAACCCCGCGCGGCAGGGTCAGGGTGCTGGTGCGCCCGTCCAGGACGACGGTGACCTCGCTGGCGGGGCCCTCCACCTCCGGGTCCTCGTGGCGGGCCTGGGGCGGGGGCTCGGCGCCCTCGACGAAGAACAGCTCCTGGTGGACCCTCTCCCCGGGCACCCCGCGCCCGGCCAGCACCTCGCGGGCGTCGGTGACCATTCCGTAGGGCCCGCACAGCCACCAGTGGTCGACGGCATCGGCGGCCACCACGGTGTCCAGCAGGGCCTCCAGCTTGGCGGCGTCCAGCCGGCCGGTGAACAGCTCGGCCTCGCGCGGCTCGCGTGAGAGCACGTGCACCAGTTCCAGCCGGGGGCCGTAGGCGTCCTTGAGATCGGCCAGCTCGTCGGCGAACATCACCGTGTCGCTGCGCCGGTTGCCGTACAGCAGCGTGACGTCGGAGCCGGTGCGGGCCAGCAGCGAGGCAGCCATGGACAGCACCGGGGTGATGCCCGAGCCGGCGGCGATCATCACGTGGCGCTCCGCGCGGTCCAGTCCGGGGCAGAACCGCCCGGTGGGCGGGCCGACCTCGATCTCGTCCCCGGGGCGGACCTGTTCGACCAGCCAGCTGGAGAACAGGCCGCCCCTGACCAGGCGCACGCCCACGCGCGGGGCGGAGCCCACCGGCGCGCAGATGGAGTAGCTGCGCCGCTCCTCCACCCCGTCGACAACCCGGCGCAGGGTGAGCGACTGCCCGGGCGAGAACGCGTACACCTCGGCCAGCTCGTCGGGCACGTCGAAGGTGACGGCGACGGCGTCGTCGCACAGGCGCTCCACAGCGGCCACCCGCAGCTTGTGGAAGGCCGCCCCGCGGCGGGCGGCCGGAGGCGTCTCGGTGATGGTCACTGTCAGATCTCCTTGACGTGCTCGAACGGTTCCAGGCAGGTGCGGCACCGGTGCAGCGACTTGCAGGAGGTCGCGCCGAAGCGGGAGAGCTCCTCGGTGTCGGCCGCACCGCACCGGGGGCAGCGCGGCACCGTCCGGGTGGGCGACAGGATCAGCGGTACCGGCCCGGCCTGGCGCCGGGGTGCCGAGCCGGGCGGGGAGATGCCGTGCTCGGCGAGCTTGCGCCGGCCCTCGGCGGTGATCCAGTCGGTGGTCCAGGGCGGGGAGAGCTCGGTACGCACCTCCACCCGGTCGAAGCCGGCCGCACGCACGGCGCGGTCGACGTCCGCGCGCATCTCGGCCAGGGCGGGGCAGCCCGAGTAGGTGGGGGTGATCCACACCCGGGCGGTGCCGTCCTCGACCTCGACCCTGCGCAGGATCCCCAGGTCGGCCAGGGTGAGCATGGGCAGCTCGGGGTCGGTGACGGCGGAGGCCGCGGCCAGCGCCTGCGCACGGGTGAGCTGCCCGGTGCTCACCACGTCGCCCCCGGGTGCTCCCGGGCCACCTTCTGCATCTCCTCGACCAGAGGTGCGAGCTCGGCGCCGTGGCGGCCCTCCCGTCCGGCCAGGACGGGTTCGGGGAAGGGGCCGGGCCCCTCCAGTCGGGCCTCGGCCAGTACCTGGGCCAGGACGCCGTGGACCTCCTCGCGCACCTGGGCGGGGTCCACGGCCACGCCCTGCCCGGCCAGGCGCGCCTCCACGGGGTGGCAGGCGAACAGTTCGCCGGTGAGCGGCCACACGTCGGCCAGGGCGGCCCGCATGCGCTCGCGCGAGTAGTCGGTGCCGTCGCCCAGGCGCACCGCCCAGGAGGCGGCGTAGTCGCGGTGGTAGGCCAGCTCGTGGACGGCCTTGGCGGCGACGGCGGCCAGGACGGGGTCGCGGCTGTCGGCCAGGCGGGCGAAGACGGCCAGGCGGGCGCTGGACAGGACCAGCAGGGTCACCACCGCGCGGGCGAAGTCGCCGCGGGGTGCCGCGGCCAGGCGCACGTTGCGGAACTCGGCGGGGTCGCGCCAGTAGGCGTAGGCGTCCTCGTCGCGCCCGGTCCCGTCGGCCTGTCCGGCGCGGGCCAGCAGCAGCCGCGCCTGGCCGATGAGGTCCAGGGCGATGTTGGCCAGCGCCATCTCCTCCTCGAGCTCGGGCGCGTCGGTGACCCACTCGGTGAGCCGCTGGGCCTGGACCAGGGCGTCGTCGCCGAGCATCTGGCAGTACAGGGCCAGGTCCTGGCCGTCCACCCCGTCGGGCAGGTCGGTGTCCACGCCCGCCAGGGCGTCGGTGAAGCCGGTGCCGAAGGCCCAGCGGGCGTCGCCGCCGTGCTCCTCGGTCAGCGCGGCGAAGATGTTGTCGCCACTCATGCGTCTCCTTGAAGCCTCGTGTTCCCCGGGTCGGGTGCCGCGCGCCGGGCGCGGCGCGTCCTACATGTGGGGGACGTCCTCGGGGATGGGGTAGAAGGTGGGGTGGCGGTAGACCTTGTCCCCGCTGGGCGAGAAGAAGGGGTCCTTCTCGTCGGGGCTGGAGGCGCTGATGTGCTCGGCGCGCACCACCCAGATGCTCACACCCTCGTTGCGGCGGGTGTAGAGGTTGCGGGCGTTGTGCAGGGCCATGGTGTCGTCGGGGGCGTGCAGGGAGCCCACGTGCACGTGGTTGAGGCCGCGCTTGCCGCGGACGAAGACCTCGTAGAGAGGCCACTCGGGGCGGGCGGGCCCGCTGCTGTTCTCACTCATACGGCAGCCTCCTCGGTGTTGTGCTTCCTCGCGTGGGCGGCGGCGGCCTCGCGGACCCAGGCGCCCTTCTCGTGGGCGGCCCGGCGCCGGGCGATGCGCTCGGCGTTGCAGGGACCCGCCCCGGAGACGACCTGCTTGAACTCGTTCCAGTCGGGGTCGCCGAAGTCGTAGTGGCCGCGCTCGTCGTTCCAGACCAGTTCGGGGTCGGGCAGGGTGACACCGAGCTTGTCGGCCTGGGGGACGGTCATGTCGACGAACTTCTGGCGCAGTTCGTCGTTGGTGTTGCGCTTGATGCCCCAGGCCATGGAGCGGGCGGTGTTGGGGGACTCGTCGTCGGGCGGGCCGAACATCATCAGCGAGGGCCACCACCAGCGGTCCACCGCGTCCTGGACCATGGCCCGCTGGCCCTCGGTGCCCTCCATCATGCGCATGAGCAGCTCGTAGCCCTGGCGCTGGTGGAAGGACTCCTCCTTGCAGATGCGCACCATCGCCCGGGCGTAGGGGCCGAAGGAGCTGCGGCACAGGGGGACCTGGTTGCAGATGGCGGCGCCGTCGACGAGCCAGCCGATGACGCCGACGTCGGCGAAGGTCAGGGAGGGGTAGTTGAAGATCGAGGAGTACTTCTGGCGGCCGTCGACGAGGCGCTGGGTCAGGTCGGCGCGGTCCACGCCCAGGGTCTCGGCGGCGGCGTACAGGTACAGGCCGTGGCCGGCCTCGTCCTGGACCTTGGCCAGCAGGATGGCCTTGCGGCGCAGGCTGGGCGCGGAGGCGATCCAGTCCCCCTCGGGCTGCATGCCGATGATCTCCGAGTGGGCGTGCTGGGAGACCTGGCGCACGAGGGTCTTGCGGTAGCCCTCGGGCATCCAGTCGCGCGGCTCGATGCGCCGGTCCGCGGCGATGGCGGCGTCGAAGTGCGCCTGGTGGGCGCTGTCGGGCGCCTCCTGCGTCACGGTCATTCTCTCTCCAGATTCATAACCGAACGTTCGGTCAGTAATTAGTATCCCGTGTTCCCCCCGCGCGGGCAAGCCCCCGCGCGGGGGAAGGACAAGGGCAGATCAGCTCACGGACGGCCGCCCGAGGTCCTCACCTGCCGCGGAAGACCGGCCTCCGCTTGGCCGTGAAGGCCTCGACCGCGCCGACGTGGTCGTCGGTCGCCCCGAGCCGGACCTGATCCCCCGCCTCCTCCTCCAGCAGCTCGGGCAGCCCGCGCCCGCCCACCGCGGCCGAGCGCACCTGCCGCTTGGCCGCGGCGTAGGCGGCGGTGGGCCCGGCCGCCAGCTCACGGGCGACCTCCTCGGCGCGCTCCGCCCAGGCGTCGTCGTCGACGACCTCCGTGACCAGCCCCAGGTCCAGGGCCCGCTCCGCGCCGAAGACCGTGCCCAGCAGCATCAGCTCCATCGCACGGGCCTGGCCCAGGCAGCGCACCAGACGCGCGGCCAACCCCGAGTCCGAGGCCAGCCCGATCCCGGTGAAGGCGGTGCCGAACCTGGCGCGGCGCGCCGCCACCCGCACGTCCCCCGCCAGGGCCAGACCCAGCCCCGCGCCCACGGCCGCACCGCCGATGCCGACCACGACCGGAACCCCGATGTCCTCCAGCGCCAGCACGATCGGGTTGTAGTGCTCGCGCACGGTCTCCAGCGCCCCCTCCCGGTCCTCGGCCAGGGCGCGGGCGTGCTCGGCCAGGTCCTGACCCACGCAGAAGGCCTTGTCCGAACCCAGCAGCAGGACCGCTCGCGCGGTCCGCGACGCGGCCGCACGGCGCAGAGCCGCCAGCAGCTCCTCCTTGGCCTGCCGGTCCAGCGCCGGCCGGTGCAGGCGCACGACGGCCAGGCCGTCCTCCTCGGCGAATTCCGCCGCGGTGTTCTCGCTCAACGCTCTACTCCTCGTCCCAGGTGTGGAAACCCTGCCCGCTCTTGCGGCCCAGCCTGCCCTCGGCGACCATGCGGCGCAGCAGCTGCGGCGGCTCGAACCGCTCCCCCAGTTCGGCCGCCAGGTACTCGGCGATGGCCAGGCGCACGTCCAGACCCACCAGGTCGGTCAGGCGCAGCGGCCCCATGGGATGGCGGTAGCCCAGCTCCATGGCGGTGTCGATGTCGGCGGGCGAGGCCACCTCCTCCTCCACCATCCGGATGGCCTCCAGCCCCAGCGCCACACCCAGGCGGCTGGTGGCGAAACCCGGCGCGTCGCGCACCACGACCTCGGTCTTGCCCAGGGCGCGGGCCCAGCCGCGCGCGGCCTCCACCACCTCCGGGTCGGTCTCGGGCGCCCGTACGATCTCCACCAGTTTGGAGGCGGGCACGGGGTTGAAGAAGTGCATGCCCAGGAAGCGGCCCGGGCGGGACAGGACCGCGGCCAGCTCGGACACCGACAGCGAACTGGTGTTGGTGGCCAGCACCGCGCCCTGGCCCACCGCCCTCTCCGCGGCGGCCAGCACCGCGGCCTTCAGATCGGCCCGCTCGGGGACGGCCTCGACCACCAGGCCCGCCGCGGCGGGGATCTGCGCGGCGTCGAGGACCGTGACCAGCCGTTCCAGGCAGTCGGCCGGTTCGACGGCGAGCTTGCCGAGCTCGCGGGCGCGGGCCAGGCCGGCGGCCACGCGCTCGCGCCCGGCCCGGGCCGCCTCCTCGGTGGCCTCCACCAGTACGGCGGAGGAACCGCAGGCCAGGAACTGCTGGACGATCCCGGCGCCCATCGTGCCGCCGCCGATGACGGCGACGGTCTCCGGGAGCGCGGGGGACAACGTGGCGCTCAACGCTTCTTCCTCTCCAGGAAACGGGTCATCCGGTCGTGCTTGTCGGCGCTCTCGAACAGCACCGCCTGCGTCAGGTCGTCGGCCAGCGGATGCGGCCCCTCGGCGTCCAGCACCATCTTGGTCATGCGCAGCGCCAGTGCCGAGGAGGCCGCCATCCGGTCCACAAGGGCGTGCGCGCGCTCCATCAACTCCTCGGGCGGCACGATCTCGGCGACCAGGCCGTGGCGCAGCGCGGCCTCGGCGTCCAACCGGTAGCCGCCCAGCAGCACCTGCTTGGCCACCGACAGGCCCACCAGCTCGCGCAGCCGCCAGCAGGCCCCGGCCCCGGCGATGATGCCCAGACCCGGCTCGGGCTGGGCGAAGACCGCGGAGGGGGTGGCGATGCGGATGTCACAGGCGTAGGACAACTCCGCTCCGCCGCCCAGCGCCCAGCCGTCGACGGCCGCCACGGTGGGCACCCGCAGGCGGTGCAGCCGCTCGAACAGGCGGCTGTTGATCCCCGCCAGTGCCTCCTCGCGGCCCCGCTCGCGCAGCTCGGCGATGTCGGCACCACCTGCGAACACACCCCCGCCCCCGGTGAGCACCAGCGGCCGCGGTTCGGCCTCCACCCGGGCGCACACCTCGTGCAGCTCGGCGATCATCGCGCCGTTGAGGGCGTTGCGCGCCTCCGGCCGGTCCAGCTCGACCACCACGCGGTCGGCGCGCCAGTCCACGGACAGCGTCCGCATCTCCCTGGCCTCTCCCCCGCTCACAGGCGCTCCACCAGCAGGGAGACGCCCTGTCCCACGCCCACGCACAAGGTGGCCAGGCCGCGGTCGGCGCCCTCGCGCTCCATGCGGTTGACCAGGGTGACCAGGATGCGCGCGCCCGAACTGCCCAGCGGGTGTCCCAGGGCGATCGCACCGCCGTCGGCGTTGACGCGCTCCTCGTCCAGGCCGAGCTGCCGGAGCACACCCAGAGACTGGGCCGCGAAGGCCTCGTTGAGCTCGACCGAGCCGACGTCCTCCAGCTTCCACCCGGCGCGTTCGAGGACCTTGCGCGTGGCCGGGACCGGGCCCAGACCCATGAGCTGGGGAGGAACGCCGGCCGAGGCCGAGGCCACGATCCGGGCGCGCGGGGTCAGGCCGTGGCGCTCCACGGCCTCGGCGCCGGCCAGGACCAGGGCGCTGGCGCCGTCGGACAGCGAGGAGGAGTTGCCGGCGGTGACGACGCCGCCCTCACGGAAGACCGGGCGCAGCCCGGCCAGCTTCTCGGCATCGGTGTCGGGGCGCGGACCCTCGTCGGCCGTGACCTGGTGGGTGGCGCCCTTGCGCCCGGTGACGGTGACGGGGACGATCTCGCCCTCGAAGCGGCCGGCCTCCGCGGCGGCGACCGCGCGCCGGTGGCTGCGCAGCGCGAAGGCGTCGCACTCGGCGCGTGTGATGCCTTCCAGGGCCGCGACCTCCTCCGCGGTCTCGCCCATGGACAGGGTGTAGCGCAGCTCCTCGGGAGAGGCGCCGGCGGGCGCCTTCGCGTCGTGGGCGGAGAAGCGGGGGTTGGTGAAGCGCCAGCCCAGGGAGGTGTCGGCGACCTCGCCCGGCTTGGCCCAGGGGGTTCCCGGCTTGGCCATGACCCAGGGGGCGCGCGTCATCGACTCCACGCCGCCGGCCACGACCACATCGGCCTCCCCGGCCCGGATGGCCTGGGCCGCCGAGGCCACGGCGGTCAGTCCGCTGGCACACAGCCGGTTGACCGTGTAGCCGGGCACCGAGGGGTCCAGCCCGGCCAGGAGTGCGGCCATGCGGGCCACGTTGCGGTTGTCCTCGCCGGCCTGGTTGGCGGCGCCGAGGACGACCTCGTCGACGGCCTCGGCGGGTATCCCGGCGCGCCGCACCGCCTCGGACACGGCCGCGGCGGCCAGGTCGTCGGGGCGTACGGCGGCCAGGGCGCCCCCGTACCGGCCCTGGGGGGTGCGCACCCCCTCGACCACGTAGACGTCGCTCACGTGCGGCCTCCCATGCTACCGGCGGTGGCGGGCGCCACCGACCTGTGTGAACTCATCGACACTTCTCCTTGACACGGCTGCCCGGAGGCTGCCTTAATGCATTAGTAACCGACCGTTCGGTCAGTAAGCAAGTCGGTTCGCCCCCTTGACGAACCACCCCACCACCACTACGCGCACCCCGCGAACCGCCGCGCGACGAACGCTGCGCACCTTTTCCGGAGAGGCCCATGGCAAGCCACGACACCCTTTCTCAGCCGACCGGTGCCCGCACCCGTCTCGGACAGGCTCCCGAGCCCGAACTCCTGGACCCGGCCGAGCGTATGAGTGTCGACGAGCTGCGCGCCCTGCAGCTCGAGCGCCTGCGCTGGACACTGGAGCACGCCTACACCAACGTGCCCCTGTACCGCAGGAAGTTCGACGAGGCCGGGGTGCGGCCCGAGGACCTGCGCGAACTCGAGGACCTTCGCCACTTCCCGCACACCACCAAGGCCGACCTGCGCGACAGCTACCCCTTCGGCATGTTCGCCGTGCCCCAGGACCGGGTCAGCCGCATCCACGCCTCCAGCGGCACCACCGGCCGGCCCACCGTCGTCGGCTACACCCGCGAGGACATCGACACCTGGGCCACCGTGGTCGCCCGCTCCATCCGCGCCGCGGGCGGCCGCCCCGGCCACAAGGTCCACGTCTCCTACGGCTACGGCCTGTTCACCGGCGGCCTGGGCGCCCACTACGGCGCCGAGAAGCTCGGCTGCACCGTCATCCCCGCCTCCGGAGGCCAGACCGCCAAGCAGGTCCAGCTGATCCAGGACTTCGAGCCCGAGATCATCATGGTCACGCCCAGCTACATGCTCACCATGCTCGACGAGTTCGAGCGCCAGGGCATCGACCCCCGCAGCACCTCGCTCAAGATCGGCATCTTCGGCGCCGAGCCCTGGACCGAGAAGATGCGCCTGGAGATCGAGAGCCGCCTGGACATCCACGCCGTCGACATCTACGGCCTCTCCGAGGTCATGGGCCCGGGCGTGGCCAACGAGTGCGTGGAGACCAAGGACGGCCTGCACATCTGGGAGGACCACTTCTACCCCGAGGTGCTCGACCCGGTCGACGGCCGGGTGCTGCCCGACGGCGACAACGGCGAACTCGTCTTCACCTCGCTGACCAAGCAGGCCATGCCGGTCATCCGCTACCGCACACGCGACCTGACCACCCTGCGCCCGGGCACCGCCCGCCCCATGCGCCGCATGGACAAGGTCACCGGGCGCAGCGACGACATGATCATCCTGCGCGGGGTCAACGTCTTCCCCACCCAGATCGAGGAGATCGTCCTGGGCCTGGACGGGCTCGCCCCGCACTTCCAGCTCGTCCTGACCAAGGAGGGCCGCCTGGACCGCATGGCGGTGCGTGTGGAGGCCGCCCCCGACTGCACCGCCGACCGCCGCCTGGCCCTGGAGCGCGAGATCTGCGCCACGGTCAAGGACCGCGTCGGGATCAGCGTGACCGTCGACGTCGTCGACCCCGAGAGGATCGAGCGCTCCGTCGGCAAGTTCCGCCGCATCATCGACCAGCGCCCCCGGGACTGACCGGCCGCGCTGCGGCCGGCCGGGCAGGACCCGGCCGGCCGCCGCACCGTCACCTCTTACGGGCCACGCCGCCGTACTCGGCGACCGGCCGGATCTCCTCGGCCCCGTCCTCGGGCCGCCACAGCGCGCAGGAGACCACGCCCGGCTCCAACAGCTCCAGACCCTCGAACAGCGACTCGATGGCCGCGGCCGAGCGGACGGTGAGCTTGGGGGTACCGCGCTCGTTCCACGCCGCGGCCACCTGGTGGGCGCGCTCGTGGTCGATGTCGTCGGTGGGGTGGGTGACCACCAGGAAACTGCCCGGGGCCAGACCGCCCAGCAGCTCGTCCATGATCGAGCGGACCTCGGCGTCGTCCTCCACGAAGCAGATCACGCCCAGCAGGATCAGGCCCACCGGACGGGAGAGGTCCAGCGTCTCGGCCGCCTGCTCCAGGATCGCCCGTGGGTCGCGCAGGTCGGCGTCGATGTAGTCGGTGGCCCCCTGGTCGGTACCGGTCAGCAGGGCGCGGGCGTGCGCCAGCACCAGCGGGTCGTTGTCGACGTAGACCACGCGTGCCTCGGGCGCCACCGACTGGGCGACCTCGTGCGTGTTGTTCTGCGTGGGCAGGCCCGTGCCGATGTCCAGGAACTGGCGGATGCCCTCCTCCCGCGCCAGGTGGGTGACCGCGCGGACGAGAAAGGCCCGGTCGGCGAGCGCGTTGTCCACGATCTCGGGGAAGAACGAGCGGATCTGCTCGCCCATCTCCCGGTCCACCGGGTAGTTGTCCTTGCCGCCCAACCAGTAGTTCCAGATACGGGCGTTGTGGGGGATGGATGTGTCGATCTTGGGGGTCTCGGTGGACAACGTTCCTGCTTTCCTGTCCTGGCTCACTGACGCGGAACACGCGGTTACGCGGACCAGTAAACGATTCCCAGGACCGCCAGGCAAGTACCGAACTGCCCGATTCACCTCGTCGGCACGACTTTCACCACCAAGGGTGTCCACAACCCAGCGAAAGGGACAAAAATCCGAGCGGCGCCCCTCCCCCGACCACTATCTTGCACGGGACGGAAGGAGACGCCGGTGAAACACTCCACCCCCGAATTCGCGCACATCGCCGCACACGGCACCGTCCTGCGCTGCCAGGTCGGGTCGGGCGTCCACGGCCTCGCACTCCCGGGCCAGGGCGACCGCGACGAGATGGGCATCTGCGTCGAACCGCCCGAGTACGTCATCGGCCTGCGCACCTTCGAGCAGTACATCCACCGCACCCGGCCCGAGCACACCCGCTCCGGCTCCGGCGACCTGGACCTGACCGTGTACTCACTGCGCAAGTGGATGCGCCTGGCCCTGGACGGAAACCCCACCGTCCTGCTGCCCCTGTTCGCCCCCGACCACGAGCTCACCGACACCAACGACATCGGACACGACCTGCGCGCCAACACCCACCGCATCGTCTCCCGCCGCACCGGCGAACGCTTCCTGGGCTACCTGCGCGCCCAGCGCGACCGCATGGCGGACCTGCGCGGCGGCAGACACACCAACCGGCCCGAACTCGTCGCCGAACACGGCTTCGACACCAAGTACGCCTACCACATGGTCCGCCTGGGCCTCCAGGGCGTGGAACTGATGGAGACCGGCCGCCTCACCCTGCCCCTGCCCGAACCCGACCGCACCTGGCTGATGGACCTGCGCCGCGGCCGCCGCACCCGCGACGAGGCCCTCGAACGCACCTCCGAACTGGAGGAGCGCCTCCTCGCCCTGTGCCGCACCTCCCCCCTGCCCGCCGAACCCGACCGCGCCTGGGCCGACCGATGGCTGGTCGAGGCCTACCGCCGTTCCTGGGACCGGAACCGCGCAGGTCACAACGGGACCCGACGAGACCCCGCCCCGAAGGGGGGATAAGGTGAACCCGCCCGGCAGTACACGCCGGCGAGCCCGGCACCAACGAACGTGAGGAACCCACCATGCTCGGAACCATCGCCTTCGTCATGATGTGCGTGAGCCTGTCGCTCATGTTCATCGCCGGCGTCATCGCGATGCTGGTCAAGACCCACTGACCACAGGGTTCGCACGGGTGCGTCCGTACCGGCCGCACCCGTCCTCCCTCACTCGGTCGCAGCCGTCTCCACCAGGTCGTGGCGCGCCATCACCGCTCCGTCCCCACCGGTGACGACGACCTGCCCGTCGGCGATCTCGTAACCGGTCTGTCCCGACCGCGCCGTGTAGCCGCTCTCGGTCCGCTCCGCCGGCACGAGCATCGGCTCTCCGCTGCCGTCGAGGAACTCCCCGAAGTAGTACAGCTGTTCCGACCCGTCGGCGCACAGCACGATCCGGTGCCGGCCCGTCTCGTAGGCCTCCACCAGCGTCCCCTCCCCGCCGGGGACCATCTCCGACACACGCGCCGGGCACGGACGCTCCTTCACCGCCTGCGACACCGCACGCGGGGTCTCCTCCCCGCCGAGCGCCGCCCACCGCCAGGCCACCACCGCAACGACGGTCGCACCGGCAAGCGCGACCACCCCCGCCAGGCAGAGTCCCGCCCACAGCGGCACCTTCCGCCTGCGCTCCCGCGCCACCGCCAGCGGCTCGGTCACCGCGTCACCGGAGCGCACCGATCCGGTGCGCACGGAACCGGACCTCGTCCTCCCCGGGCCGTCCCCGGGCGCGCCCGCACCGGCGTCCAGGAACTCCTCCAGGGCCATGGCCGGAAGTTCCCACTCGAGAGCCATCGTGTCGTCGAGCCCTCCTTCGGCCCCGGGTCCGAGGGGCGCCCCGGTCTCGGCCCTCTCCTCCCTCCAGAGCGGTGGCGGGCCTCCCCGGCCGGGGCCGTGCACGGTCGACGCACGCGCGTTCCCGCACCCACCGCACACCGGCTCCGAAGACCCGTTGCGTGCGGTGCACACCGCGCACCGCCAGTTCTCCTCTGCCATGCATCCCCCACCGACACCTGCGAACCGAACACGTCCCGTCCGAGCACACACAGTACGGCGCCTCTCCCACAGCGTCAGGGAAACCGCGAAACCGGGGCGGCGACCGTCCCCGTGCACCGGAAATCCCTTTCCGGACCAACCCGAAATCGGTAGCATGACCTGCGGCGGAACGCGGCCGAGAGCACTTCCGCCGATCGGCACGTAGCTCAAGAGCAGAGCACCCGGCTCCGGCCTGGAGGGTGCGGGGGCAGGACCCGCCGTGCCGGCATGGACACCCCCGTTTCCACCGACTACGTCCGCACCCAGCTGGCCAGGGCCCTGGCCACGGCCCACAACCACACCGACCCCGCGGTCCGCAAGGCCGCCGAGCGCCGCGCCCACTCCTGGAAGCGGGTCCGGAAGGGCATGGAGAAGGGCACCCTCGCCATCGGCTCCCGCACCCCCGTCCGCCACCTGCCCGCCTGGGTCACTCCCGAGGTGATCCACGGCGGCTTCGCCACCGGCCTGCCCGCCGCCGGCGGGCCCCTGCGCCCCCACGAGGAGGAACTGGCCCGCCGCCACGGCCTGCCCGCCGACCGCAGCGCCCTCTACACCCACCACCTCACTGAGGAGGGCATCGCCGCACTCACCCGCCTGCTCGACAGCGGCGACTACGCCCTCGACCAGCCCGAGCAGGCGGCCCTGCTCGCCGTGGCCTGGCTCCTGCGCGCCGGCGACACCGCGGGGGCCCTGGACCTGATCGCCGAGCTGGACAGGTTCGCTCCCGCCCTCTGCCTCACCCCCCGCCCCGAACCGCACCACGCGCTGCCCCCCGGCACGGTCCACCGCAGGACGGTCGCCGAGGTGCGGACCGCACTGGACGAGCGCGCGCAGCGCACCGGGCAGCCCCACGCCCTGAGGGAGGCCCTCACGGTCTGGAACCCGTTCGCCGATCGCGTGCTGGCCCACTGGTTGGAGACCGCCGATGACAGCGGCCCCGACGCCCACCGCCCTCAGGGATGGTCCGAGCGCGGCGCCGCGCTGCTGGCGGAGTACGAGCGCCTGGCCGCCGAGCACACCCTGTGCACCAAGCACCGCAAGCCGGGCAGGAACCTCGCGATCCTGCTCGCCGCCCTGCGGGAGGCCCTCTCGGGGGAGCTCTCCCCCCGCCTGCGGGGCCTGCTGCGCCACGCGGCCGACTCCATGGTCGCCAAGCGCGGCCGCCCCGGCTCCGAACGGCACATCCTCCTGCGGGCCCGCCAGGCCGCCCAGGCCGCCCTGCCCACGCACGACATGTCGGCCCGCCTGCTCTCGGCCCGCCTGGAGCCGCTGCCGCAGAGCTCGGGGGTCCCCGGCATCGACCGCCTCCTGAGCCCCGTGACGGCCGAGGAGGCTCGGCGCTTCGGGATGCCCGAGGGGCACCCTCTCCCCGGCGGCCTGCGTACGATCGCGGCCAGGGCCGCAGCGGCTCCTCTCGGGGAGCTCGTCGAGCGCGGCGTGGTCCCCTCCGCCGAGGTCCTGGCCGAGCTCGTCCCCGCACTGGCGGCACAGACCGAAGCCGGCTCCAGCACGGACCCGGCCCTGGCCCGGCTGCTGTCCGCCCACCGCGCGGCCTTCTCCCGAAGGCGCTCCCTGCTCCTGCTGAACCTCGAACACCAGGTACGCGCGCACGAACTGCCCTGGATCCGAGCGCTGGAACGGCACCGGGACGCCGCCGAGACCAGGCGGAGGGCTGCCCGCGAGCTGATCCTCCACCTGGGGAACGCGGTGCTCACGCACTTCCCCGGCACCATCGTGCCCAATCCCCTGGTGCGCGAGCTGGACAGCCTCGCCCGTGCCGCCGAGCTGGACGTGCCGTTCGTGGAGGAACTCGCCGCCGACATCTTCACAGGCCGCTTCACCCCCAAGTTCGCCCGTGCCGCCGAGCTGGCCGCCCGGCAGGTGCGGGGCAGCCTGTACGCCCGCTACTACGGCCTCGCCCCTGAGAAGACGTACGCTCCGAAGACGTTCGCGGCACTGTGCCACTCGCGCGCGGACAACACCCGGGGCCGCCCCCTCGTCTCTCCCGCCCGCAACGGCACGGTGATCGAGCAGGCCCAGATCCTCACCACCCACAACCTGGCCGCCCTGGTGGAACTGGGCGCCCGGCCCGCAGGCGGATGGGCGGAGGCGGCCCGGCGCTCCCTGGCCTCGGCGGTGCACATGGTGGCGGCCGTGCCTCGCGAGGGCGGGTACGCGGACCTGCCCCGGATCAAGAACGCGGCGTTCGCCTGGCGCCAGGGCGTGTTCTTCCTGTCCCGCTGCTCCCCGGGCGAGCAGCGGGAGGAACTCGCGGAGACGGAGCGGCGGGTCGCCGACCTTCCCGAGGTCGCACAGGAGCGCCTGCGCCCTGCCCTGGGCGGCCTGCGCGCCGCCCAGGAGGGCCGCCCCGCGGAGCGAGGAGTTCTCTTCCTGGGCTGGTCGGTCGGACCGCACCGGATGCTGCGTATCGGCCGATGACCGGGGTTCCGGCGCCGGCCCGCGTCCGCCCTTCGGGCGTGGCCGGCGCCGGAACGGTACGGGGAGCGGCGGACCGGACATCCGTCCATACTGCCCGGAACCGGCCTGTGCACCCCGTACCTGGACAACACCCTACGGAACCCGGGCCGCTCCCGGTGCGGGCTCCGGGGGTGTCCCTGCGGGACACCGGGCGTGGAAGGTGTTTTTTCTTCATCGGAGCCGACTCCGCAAGCGTCGCCTTTACATCGTAGATTCGCATTCTGGCGCAGGGACGACCCCCCGCACCTCTTCGCCCGCAGCCGATACCGGGCCCGGAGAGCGCGAACATTCCGGACAGTTGGCCGGTTCCGGACACGGACACGGCCCGTGAACGAGCGTGTGGCCACCGCCACCCGGTGATATCAATGGGATGTCGGCCGGCCGTGGAGAGACGGCGCACGAGCGGAACCGGACGGCCCCGGGGCGGTGTCCTCCCGTACCGGTCCTGCCTGCCGCTCCGGCCCGTAGTGAGGGTGAAGCATGTCGATCTGGTCTCGCGGAGACCGCAAAGGAAGGGTCGAGGAGGCCCTCCTGATGCTGCAGGGGCAGGGCATCGTCGACGGCTTGGAAATCCTCCCCCGCGAGGAGAAGCCCTACCGCGTCCTGCTGCCCGCCGGAATCGTGCACATGGACGAGGACGAGGCCTCGATGTTCGCCCTGGGCGCGGTCGTGGGCGCCTTCGGCGGCGCGGCCCGCCGCAGCACCGTCTAGGTGCCATGACCGCAGAGGTCGGGAACAGCCCGGCCGCGATGTGGCAGCAGGAGAGGACCTCCGACACAGGTGCGGACCGCCTGGATCGACACCCGAAGAAGGCCAGGAGGCCCTCGACCGCCCACATCACCCACGTCGGCGTCCGCCTCGCACCCGCCGAACGCTTCCGGGTCGCGGTCACCACCGCCCAACGACGGGCCGACCGCCACCGCACCCCGGACGGAGCCGGAAGGAGCGCGGCGGGGGACGTGTCCCGGGGCGCGTGCTCACCCGGCGCGCTTCAGGACGCGGCCGTCCCCCGTCCCGGTTCCCCGCGCATCCGGCGGGCCCGATGGCCGGTGAGGAAGTCGCGGTACCAGTGGAAGCTGTCCTTGGGGTGGCGCTCCAGGAGCTCGTAGTCCACGCGCACCAGACCGAAGCGGCGGTCGTAGCCGAAGGCCCATTCGAAGTTGTCCAGCAGCGACCACACGAAGTATCCGCGCACGTCCACCCCGGCCTCGATCGCCCGGCCCAGGGCGGCCAGGTGGTCGCGCAGGTACTCGATGCGCCCGGTGTCGCGGACCCGGCCCGAGGCGTCGGGCCGGTCGTCCTCCGCCGAGCCGTTCTCGGTGATGAGGATGGGCGGCAGACCGGGATAGCGCCGATCGAGGTCGACGAGCAGGTCCGCGAAGGTCTGGGGAACGACCGGCCAGCCCATGGTGGTGTGCCGCACCCCTTCGAAGGCCACCTGTTCGGTGCCGATGTCCACGGCGGTGCGCGCGGCCGGGTCGGGCTCGGTGTGCGGAGCGT
This sequence comes from Nocardiopsis algeriensis, assembly GCF_014203695.1. GTDB lineage: Bacteria > Actinomycetota > Actinomycetes > Streptosporangiales > Streptosporangiaceae > Nocardiopsis > Nocardiopsis algeriensis. The sequence continues at coordinate 321,168 of NZ_JACHJO010000005.1, forward strand.
CGCGCAGCATGATGGGCCGGTAGTAGTTGACCCCGAGGAAGTCCAGGGGCTGGCCGATGATGTCCAGGTCGCCGTCCCGGCGGTAGGAGCCGTCGGCAAGCGGCCCCCAGACCTCCTTCTCGTTGTCGGGATAGGCACCGGTGAACAGAGGGTCCAGCCACACGCGGTTGTGCAGGGTGCGGGCCCGCTCCACCGCGGCCAGGTCGGCCTCGGACCCGGTGGCGGGGACCAGGTGGTCGGGGTTGAGGGTGATGCCCACCTCCCCGGCGGCGGCCGCGCGCAGTTCGCCGGTGGCCATTCCGTGGGCGAGCAGCAGGTGGTGGGCGACGGCCAGGGCCGGCCTGCCCTCCTGCGTCCCGGGGGCGTGCCGTCCGACGGCGTGGCCCACGAACGCGGTGCAGAACGGCTCGTTCAGGGTGATCCACCGGTTGACACGGTCACCGAGGCGGTCGGCGACGATGCTCGCGTACTCGGCGAAGCGGTAGGCGGTGTCTCGCACGCGCCAGCCGCCCTCGTCCTCCAGCGCCTGGGGCAGGTCCCAGTGGTAGAGGGTGAGGACGGGTTCGACGCCGGCCCCGAGGACGGAGTCCACGAGGCGGTCGTAGAAGGCCAGCCCCTCCGCGTTCGGTTTCCCCCTGCCGGTGGGCTGCACACGCGGCCAGGCGACGGAGAAGCGGTACAGGTCGACGCCGAGTTCGGCCAGCAGCGCGGTGTCCTCCCCGTAGCGGTGGTAGTGGTCGCAGGCCACGTCGCCGCTCTCCCCCCGGGCGACCTTCCCGGGGGTTCGGCAGTAGGTGTCCCAGATGGACGGGCCCCGCCCGCCCTCGTGGACACCGCCCTCGACCTGGTAGGCCGCCGTTGCGGTGCCGAACAGCAGGTCGGCGGGGAGCTCGGGGACGTCCGAGGTGTTCGCGGGGAGACTCATCACAGGGCCCTTCCGGTTTGGGAGCGCTCCCATACTAGGTGTACGTGACGCGCGGCACCACCCCCGGACCCGGGCTGTCCTGCCTCTTCGAGAAGATCGACCATCCGCCCGATCTCGGTGGGCCTTCCACCGGAAGAAGGAGAAGAGCCATGGGCCTGTTCACAAGGAAGCTGCGGCTGCTCAGCGATCCCCAGGGGGTGTTCCAGGGGCCGCCGGCACACGCCTTCGCCTGCGGGGCGCACATGCCCGTCGCCGGCCGCGGGGTGTGGAACGCTCTGCATTCGGCGTGCGCGTGCTGCGACGCCGACGACAACCGCGCCAAGCTGCGCGACTCCTGGGGCATCACCGACACTCCCGGGTGGGAACAGGCCCTGAGTTCCCTCGTCTCCGACGACCGCTCCCCCGACCCTCTCGCACTCGTCCTGGACCTGCGCGCGCGGGAGGCGGCGCGCCTGCCGGGCGCACCCTTCGACGCCGGTTCCTGGCCCGAGTTGATCGGCCGCTGGTGCTGGGCGCAGGGGGCGGATCCGTCGGTGTACCCGTCGCTTGTGGACACCGCCGCGCGGGTGTGGGAGTACGAGGAGCGCATGGCCGAGGACGGGGTACTGCCCCGGGGCACCCTCGTGCGGACGGTGCGCGCCTACGACCTCGGACGCGCCGTCAACCTCGCACGCTGGGGTGTGAGCGCGGGCCACGGCGACCCGGAGACGGCACTGCGGTACGTTCTCCGGGCAGGAGCGGCGTCGATGCGCCACTACGGTTCCTGGGAGGAGATGTCGGCCGGGTTCGTCCTGGGGCGGGCGATGGCGTTCGACGAGGGAAGGTTCGGCCCCTACTACACGGACTCCGTGGCGGCGCACCGGGTACTGACCACCGACCCGCTGAGCCCGTGGCGCAACCTGCCCTGGCACATGTGAGCCGGGGGCCGGACCTGGATGCACCAGCCTCTCAGGTCGGTGCACCCGGGCCGTGTTCTTCGGATGCTCTCGCCGCATCGGCGGAGCCGATCCCCCGCGGGAGCATCCGAGAAACAGGCTCTAGAGCCACCCCCGGCGGCGGAAAACCGTGTACAGGGCGAGGCTGGACAGTACCATCAGCGCCAGGGCGGCGGGCCAGCTGAACAGCCATTCGAACCCCGGCCGGGGGTCCATGTTCATGCCGTACACCGAGGCGATCAGGGTCGGCACGACGAGGATGCCGCCCCAGGAGGAGACCTTCTTCATCGCCTCGTTCTGCGCCTGGTCGATGAGGGCGCTGTTGACGGCCATGATGTTCTGCAGCAGCTGCCGGAAACCGTCGACGCGTTCGCGTACGGTCGTGGCGTGGTCGGCGACGTCGCGCAGGAAGCTGTACAGCAGCTCGGCGTCGGCGACCTGGGCACGCAGCGGTCGCCCGGGAGCCCCCGCGCCTTCCAGAGGTGCCATGAGCGCGCGCAGGACCCCGTCGAGGGGGTCGACCGCCCGCTGGAGCATGATGACCTGGCGGGCAAGGCGGTAGGTGCGGCGGGAGGCGCCCGGGTCACCGCCGAACACCTGGCTCTCGACCTCGTCGATGTCGGCCTGCAGCGCCGACACCACGGGCGCATATCCGTCGACCACGCCGTCCAGGACGGCGTGGAGCACGGCGAGCGGGCCGTGCTCCAGGAGGCCCTCCTGCCTCTCCACCCGCTCGCGGATCCGGTCGAGGTCCACCGTCCCCTCGGGGCCCGGGTGGTGGACGGTGGCGACGACCCGGTCGCGGACGAAGACGTGGACCTCCCCCACCTCCACCTCCTCGCGGACCTCGTCGTAGCGGGCCGGGCGCAGGACCAGGAGGAGGACGTCGCCGTGGACCTCGACCTTGGGACGCTGGTGGGCGACGACGGCGTCCTCCCGGGCCAGGTCGGGCAGGTCCAGGGCCTCGGCGAGCTCGTCGAGCTGGGCACGGCCGGGTGAGGCCAGCGCGGTCCAGGCCATGAGGTCGGTGTCGCCTTCCAGGGCCTGGCAGGCCTGGGCCGGGCCGTCGGCGTCCGCCTCGGGACGGCCGCCACGGTAGAGCCGGGTCCACTGCGGTCCGCGGCCCGCCCTTCCCGGCGGGGCGTCGCTGTGGCCGAGGTCCATGGTGCGTTCCGGTGCGGGATCGGAGGCAGTCACGCGGGGGCTCCCTTTCTGGCGTCGGCTGCATCCGATCCTGTCCGCCGACCCGCGCGTCCCGCTCGGCGACACGCCCGCGCCGCCGAGGTGTGAGGCACACCCCGGCGGCACGGGCCGTACCGCCGAGCGGTCAGCGGCGCATGAGGTCGCGGATGTTGACCACGAGCAGGAGCAGCACGAGGGCCCCCAGGGGGACGGCGACGGCCACACGCCAGTTGATGACGAACGCGGCCACGATCCCGACCAGGAGCGCGCCCAGGAGGGCGAGAGCCGCCAGGCCGGTGATGAACTGGCCGAACCTGCGGCGGGCGACGGAGTCGATCGCGGCGAAGAGCATGATGACGCCGACCATCGCGTAGAAGGTGAACTGCCCGTCCAGCAGGAACATCGGCAGGGCCAGCGAGACGAGCAGCAGCGGGGTGCTCAGGGCCACCCACAGGTGCAGGAAGCGGGTGGTGCGCTGCTTGCCCGACGTGTAGGGCAGGTGGGGTGCCTTGAGGTGCTCGGTGGGGCCGGGCACCAGAGGGACGTCGCTCGCCAGGGCCTTCAGGTGGCTGTCGCGCTCGTCGGCGGTCAGGACGCGTTCCTCGTAGACCTCCGCGATCTCCAGCTCCAGGGCGCCGATCCGTTCGGCGTACTCCCGGGCGCGCGGGCGGGTGTCGGCCTCCCGGGCCAGGACCATGCGTGCGGAGTCGAGCCGGCGCAGTTCGTCGCGGCGGCGGAGGATCTCGGCATCGAGCTCCCGGAGGCGCTCGTCGAGCCGCTCCACGTGGGAACGCAGCCCTGCGCGGGCGGCGGCCTCGGTCGGGGCGGTCTTCTGCAGGCCCACCCACGACAGGGGGTCGTCCCAGGAGCGGCGGACGGTGCCGTCGCGCTCGTAGCGGGGGCCGCTGGGGGCGCGCTCGCCGTCGAAGAAGTCGCGGGTGTCGCGGCCCCACAGGCCTCGGAAGCCGTTGATCCAGGGGGTGTCGTCGCTGATGAGGACGGCGTTCCACTCGCGGTCGCCTCCCGGGCCCAGGCGCATGCCGTCGCCGCGGGCGTAGTCGACGAAGGGGACGCCGATACCGTGGCGGTTGATGGCGCTGTCGGCGCGGAAGACGCGGTGGGTGATCCATTTCCAGGCGTTGATCACCCCGCGCAGGACCGCGGGGTCGACCTGGATGAGGTAGTCGCCGGGGAGCATCTGGTGGGAGTGCGAACCGGCGCCGACGTAGACGACGGGATGGTCGCCGTCCTTGTGCAGGTCGGGGTCGTCCCAGGAGCGGCGCAGGTCGTCGCCGGTGTACTCGTGCGACGAGGCGCCCACCCAGACGGGGCGGGTGGTGCCGTCGGCGTTCTCGACGGCGTAGACGGTGACACGCTCCCAGTCGGCCTCGTGGTCGTTGACGCCCCCGTAGATGGTCCGCCAGTCGTTCATCGCGTAGAAGAACCAGTACTGGAGGATGACGTAGCCGCCCTCGCGGGTGACCCGGCCGTAGTAGGTGGCGCGGCCGTCGTCGACGCGCTCGCGGTAACGGGTCACCGCCGCGAAGGTGACGCCTCCGGGCACCGCTCCGCGGATGAGGAGCGAGAGTTTCATGAGGATGTCGAGGACGCGACCCAGGACGCCGACGGCGGCCAGGCGGCCGCTCTTGGGGATGACGGTGCGCGCCATGCCCTTGAAGCGGCGGGCCTCCTCGCGCAGGCTCTCCTCTTGGACGAAGCGCAGGTGCTTGTGGCGCGCGGGCCACTCCTCCTCCGCGGTGGCCAGGCGGTCGAGGGTGAGTTCACCGGCGGGGACGAGGAGGCGTTCACCGCTCTTCTCCTCGATCCACAGGCTGCAGTTGCGGACGTAGGCTTCCACGTCGGTCGGGTGGAACAACTCCCCCTTGGTGAGCATGAGCACGGGCTCGTAGGCACGGAGGAGTTCGAGATCGGTTTTGGCGGCCATGATGCGCTCACGCTAGTGCATCGCGACCGGTGGCCGGTCCCGGGGCAGCACCGTGGACGGCGGCCGCCTCTCTCCTTCCTGCATGGAAATCACTTGCCAAGTTGGAAAGTAAGTGCGAAGCTGGAAACACACAAGGGAATCCGGAAGGAGCCGTACATGGACGTCGGACGCGAGGAGGCCCTCGGCGCGCTCGAACAGGCCGAGGCGATGGACGCACACACCCGCGGCCGGGGGCGCTGGTACGCGGGGTACGCCACCGTCTACGCGGCGGCGAGCTGCGGGCTGCTGCTCGCACTGGGGCTGATGCCCTCGCCGGTGACCGTGGCCTGGGCGACACCGCTCTTCCTCGTCGTGATCGCCGGACTCACCGCCTTCGCGCTCAGCCGCCCCGTGCAGCCGCGCGGGTACAAGGCCCTGCACGGGGGCATGATCGCCGCATGGTCGGGCATCTACACCCTCACCGTGGTGGTGGGGGCGACCGCTTTCCCCGGCGAGATGCTCTGGTGGGGCCCCGGCGCCCTCGCGAGCGCGGTTCCGCCGCTGGTGGTCGCCTACGTGGCCCTGCGGCGCGGTCGGAGCACGCGGTGAGTCACCCCCGCAGCAGGCTGGACGAGGTGATCCACTCCCCCGTGCGCTTCTCGGTCGTGGCGGCGCTGGCCGCCGCCGACCGGGTGGAGTTCCGCTTCGTGCGCGACACCGTGGAGGTCTCCGACTCCGCGCTGTCCAAGCAGGTGTCGGTGCTGGAGGAGGCCGGCTACGTGAAGGTGCACAAGACCGCGGTGGGCCGGCGCACGCGCACCTCGCTGTCGTTGACCAGGGAGGGACGCGACGCCTTCGCCCGGCACGTGGAGGCTCTGAGGGACATCGCCGCCGGGCGCCTCGCCGACGGCGCCGAGCAAGTGTGACCGGTCCTTCGTGCGCGGGCCGCGCCCCCCGGGGCGGGGCCCGCGCGGACGTTCCTCTCAGGCTTCTCGCGCCACCGCCTCCCGGGCGGAGCCGGACCGCCCGGGGTCGGCGGACCGCACCCCGCCTCCGCTCCCCCGCGGAGGCCCGCCGCGCCCCGGGGCCGCCGGGCGGCGGCCGCGGTCGCCGCGTGCGGCGCCGATGCCGGCGACCACCACCAGGGCCATACCCGCCACCTGCACCGCGGCCGGCGCCTGGCCGATGAGGACCGTCCCCATGAGCAGGGCCACTCCCGGCTCCAGGCTGGAGAAGGTGCTGTAGGCGGTGCGGCCCATCCGCTGCAGCGCCACCATCTCCAGCAGGAACGGCACCATGGGGAAGAGCAGCGCGATGAGCAGTGTGAACAGGACCAGGTCGAGGCTGGGCGCGGCAATCAGCCCGGGGGCGCCCAGCGGTGCCAGGACGATCGAGCCCACACCCATGGCCAGCGCCAGCCCGTGCACGGCGCCGAAGCCCGCGCCCACGCGCTGGGTCAGCACGATGTAGAAGACGACGCAGGCCGCGCCCGCCAGCGCGAAGCCGACACCGACCAGGTCGAGACCGCCCTGCCAGGGGCGGGTCAGGCACAGCACTCCGACCACCGCGGCCGCGATCCACACCAGTTCGCGGCGCCGCCGCATGGCGGCGACCGCGACGACAAGGGTGCCGATGAACTCGATGGCGGTGGCGGTGCCGAGCTCGATGCGCGCCGTCGCCTCGGAGTAGAACACCATCATCCCCGCGCTCGCTGTGCCCAGGATCACCACGGAGCCGCGCTCGCGCCAGGACGCCTCGCGTACGGCGCGCCACAGGGAGCGGCCGCTGAAGGCCAGCAGGAGGAGCGCGGCCCACGTCAGGCGCAGCCAGGTGACGGTGGCCGGGCTGCCGTGGTCGAAGGCGAGCACGGCCAGGGCGCTGCCCGTGTGCAGGGTGAACATGCCGACGAGCAACATGAGGGGAGCCGGCACCCGGCGGTCCTGAAAACGGGCACGGCGAAGCGAGGGAGCAAGAGAGCGGATCACCCGACCATTGGACCGGTGCCATTCGTTTCTGTCCACGAACCGATGGTTGACGAACCATGTAGTTTTGGTGGATGGATTTCACGCGCCTGCGCCTGCTGGTGGAGCTGGAGCGTCTGGGCACGATGGCCGCCGTCTCCGAGGTGACGGGCATGAGCACCTCGGCGGTCTCCAAGCACCTGGCGATCCTGGAACGCGAGACCGGGGTGCCCCTGCTGGTGCCCGAGGGCCGGCGCGTGCGCCTGACCCCGGCGGGGCGGCGTCTGGCGGAGCACGCGGTGGACATCCTGGCGCGCGTGGAGGCGGCCAGGGCGGAGTTCACCGGGGAGGGCGAGCCGGCGGGCCGTGTCGACCTCGTGATGTACACGAGTGCGGCGCCGATCGTGCTGCCCGCGGTGCGCCGCCTGCGCCGCGACCACCCGGGCATCGACATCCACCTGGTCGAGCACGAGTCGGAGCAGGCCCTGGAGCTGCTGCAGAACGGCGGCGCCGACCTGGGCGTGGTCTACCAGTACAGCCTTCTTCCCCGAGTTTTCCCGGGAACACTGACGGTGCATCCGGTGGGCACGGAGGACCTCCTGCTGTCGCAGCCCTCGAAGGGCGCCGACAGCCGGACCCTCACCCGCAGGCGGCTGCGGGAGCTGGCCGATGCCGCGTGGATCGCCAGCCCCTACCGGGGCGACGAGGAGGCCCTGGTGCAGCGCATGTGCGCGGACGCCGGGTTCACGCCCCGCATCGTGCACCGCATCGACACCCTGGGGCTGTTCGAGGAGCTCGTCGCCGCGGGCGCCGGGGTGGGCGTGGTGCCCCGCCTGTCCGCGGTGACGCGTCGGGGCGTGGCCCACGCCCCGCTGGGCGAGCTCGGCGGGGTCCGGCAGGTCTACCTGGCCGGGCGCACCGGCGAGTGGGCCTGGCGCCCCGTGCGGGTGGTGGCCCGCTACCTGCACCGGTCCGCGCGGGAGGTGCTCGACGGCGTCCCGGAGCTGCCCGGGTTCGACCGCGCCGGGCAGAGGGTCAGCTGATGAGGGCGAAGGGCGGCCCCATCGAGGGCACCGGAACCTTGTTGGAGGCCTCGCGCACGGCGGTGAGCAGCGGTTCGGGGTCGGCCCCGGCCCGCGAGAGCATGACGATGTGCCGTTTGGCGGTTCCGCGCACCCCGCGCACCACGAGGTGGGGCGTGTTCAGTCCGGCCCAGGCCAGGCGCGGCATGAGCGTAATGCCCAACCCCGCCTGGACGAGGGCGAAGACGGCGCTGAGGTCGTCGGCGGTGTGGGCCACGCGCGGCTGGAAGCCGGCCTGGTGCGTGGCCGCGGTCACGCACCCGTGCCAGGCGGTGCCCGGCGCGGAGAGGATCCAGTCCTCGTCGCGCAGGTCCTCGGCCAGGTGCAGGCCGGGGCGGGAGGCCAGCGGATGCTGGTAGGGCAGGACCGCGTCGAACAGCTCCACCATGATCGGGTCGGCACGGAAGTCGGGGTCGCCGCTGGGAGGCAGGTGGGCCGTGGACATGGTCAGCGCGACATCGAGGTGGCCGGTGCGCACCATCTCGGCGCTCTCCTCCGGCTCGGCCTGGAGCACCTCGAAGTGCCAGCCGGGGTGGCTGATGCGCAGCTTCGCCAGGGCCGGGGCGATGAGGTCGCTGATGCCGGTGGCGAAGGAACCCACGCGCACGACACCCCGCTCACCCTTGCTGTAGGCGGCGAGATCGGCGCTGGCGCGCTCCATCTCGGCAAAGATGGTCGGGGCCCGTTCGAGCAGGACCCGGGCGGCCCCGGTGAGGACGAAGCGCCGGCCCTGGCGTTCGACGAGGGGAACGCCCTCCTCCCTGGCCAGTGCGGCAAGCTGCTGGGAGACCGCCGAAGAGGTGACGTTGAGCGCCTCCGCCGTGGCGGCCACCGTCCGGTGGTGTGCCAGGGCGTGAAGAAGCTGCAACCGTCGGAGGTCGATCATGCCTCCCAATCTAGGCCAGCACTCTGGTGTTTCAGGGTGGTTTCAACCTTGTTGTCCCGGGTCAGAGGGTGATTCCGTACACACCTTTACCTGGCGCACCACTTCAACCCGTGAGGAAAGATCCTCAATTTTTCTTTTTGTGAGATCTCATCCAGGTTTTTCCTCGCGCCACGCGCGCCTCCCCCCTTGCCGACACGTACAGTCGGATCCACAGCTCAGCCAAGGGTCCCCAGCCACGGACCCGGGGGAAACAGCACCCAATGCTGGTGAGAACGGGTGAGAAGAAAATGCAAACTTCGCTGATGGCCAAGCCTCGACCGACCGACACCGGCGTTCTCAGCTTCCGCTACCTCGGTGTGCAGGACGTGGAGGAGCTCGAGGACCTGTGGGGCGCCCTCCACCAGCAGCACACCCTGAGCGCCTCGCACCTGTCCGACATGATCGGCACCACGAGCCTGGATGAGTCCTGGCGCCGCCGCCGGGCCCAGTACCTGCGCTGGCTGGCCGACCCCGAGACCATGGCGATCCTCGCGGAGCACCGCGGCGACCTGGCCGGGTACGCGATGGTCACCATCCGCGACAACCCGCAGGGCACCTGGGACCGGGGCGCCCGCGTCGCGGTGGTGCAGACCTTCGCGATCGACCCCGAGTACATCGGCACCCACGTCGGTTCCAAGCTGCTCGAGGAGATCCGCCACCAGCTCGCCGCCACGGGCATCCGCGACATCGAGTTCTCCGCTCTGGCCACGGCCTCCGAGGACATCAGCTTCCTGGAGCGAGAGGGCTTCCGGCCCTTCGTGACCACCATGGTCTGCCGCGTCGACGGCTTCGGCGCCCACGACTGACCCTGCCCCGGCTCCCGCCCCCGTGCCCTCCGCGGCACGGGGGCGCCGCCTTTCCCGGCACAGGGGCGACACACCCCGGCGGCCCGGGACGGGGAAGCGCTACGCTCGGCCCCGTGGCGACCTCCGACTCCAACACCTGCAACTTCCCCGGCTGCGACCTCCCGGTGCCCCGGGCCTCCACCCCGGGGCGTCCGCCCCAGTACTGCGGCCTGCCCGAGCACACCCGCTGGCGGGCGTGGAAGGAGCGCCAGCGCCAGGCCCAGGAGTCCGAGCGCAGGGAGGCCGAGGCCCGGGCCGCGGCGCAGGAACCGGAGGCAGCGGCGCCGGCGGCGGTGTTCGGGGCCGCGGAGCCGGTGACCGCCGCACGCCTGCGCGCCGACGACCTGCTCACCCGTTTCGCGGTGCAGAGCGAGCAGCTCGCCGCCACCCTCGAGGCCGCCGCCGAGGCGTTCGCCACCATGACCGACCCGGCCGCCGCGGAGGCCCAGGTGGAGGCCGCCCGGCTGGCGGGGGCCCGCCGGGCGGCGGAGGCCGACGCCGCCCGGTTGGAGGCGGAGAACCGCAGGCGCGAGGCCGAGGCCGCCCGCCGTTCCGCCGAGGACGCCGCCGCGGCCGCCGTCGCCGCGACCCAGGAGGCCGAGCGGATGGCGGAGGAGGCCCTGGCCCGGCGGGACGCCGCCGAGGAGGCCTGCGAGCAGGCCGGGGAGTCCGCCGAGCGGGCCAGGGCCGAGCGCGACGCCGCGGTGGCCGAGGCCAACGCGGGCCTGGCCGCCGCCGAGCGCCGGATCACCGAGATCTCCGAGCGGGCCAGGGCCGAACTGGAGCACGAACGGACCGAGGCGGCACACAGGATCGGACAGCTCCGGGCCGAGGCCGACGCACTGCGCACGGAGGCGGCCGAGCACGCCCGGCGGTGTGACGAGGCCGTGGTGGCCGAGCGCGGCGCCCGGGAGCGGGCCGGACACGCGGAGGAGCGCGCCCGCAGGGCGGAGGAGGCCCTGGCCGCCGAGCGCGAGCGCTTCCACGGCGAACTGACGCGGCTCCAGAGGCAGTTGGAGGACGATCGCGCCGCGGCCGGGCGCGAACGCGAACGCCTCTCCTCGGAACTGGAGAGGCTGGCGGCCGACCGCGACCGTCTGACCGCCGAGCTGGAGACCCAGCGCAGGAACGCGGAGATCACCCTGGCCGAGTCGCGCGAGGCCGCGGCCGCCCGCCTGGCCGCGGTCCAGGAGGCGCGCGACCGCGCCCTGGAGAGGGCGGAGCGGGCCGAGGCCGAACGGGACACCGCCCTCGCCCGGGTGGCGGGGGACTGAGCCGGCCGGCGGCACGGCCGGCACCGCAGGCCGGGACGGCCTCCCGGGAAGTCCGACGACAGTACCTAGGATGGACAGCGTGCGAGACCAGGCAAGCACCGGGAGCACCGGACCTCTCGACGCGGGAGGTTCCTCGCACAAGGGAGCGGAGCGCGCCGCCGTCGCCGCCCGCCCCCGGCCCCGGATGGACCTGAGCGCCCTCTTCGGGCTGGAGTCGGGCCGCTGGGCGTGGACCACCGGCGCCAAGGCCACGATCGCGATGACCTCGTCGTTCGCCCTGGCCTCCTGGCTGTTCGGGCCCGACACGGCGGGCCTGGCCGCCCTGGGGTCGATGTCGGTCCTGTACGAGAAGAAGACCCCCTACGCCTACCGGGCCGGTGCGCTGTCCCTGATCGGTCTGGGGTTCGTCGTCAGCGTGGCCTTCGGTTCCCTGGCCGCGGCGCTGTCCCCGTGGGCCTCGGTGGCGGCCATCGGGCTCACCGCGGGGATCGCCACATGGGTGTGCGCCGCCTGGCGTGTGGACAAGCCCGGCCCCATGTTCTTCGTCCTGGTCTGCGCCATCTCCACCGTCTTCCCGGGAGACGTGTCGCAGGTGCCCCTGCACGCCCTGATCGCCGCACTCGGTGCGGCGATCGGTTGGGCGGTGTCGATGTCGGGGGCCCTGACGCGGGCCCGCCACCCCGAGCAGCAGGCGGTCGCGGCCGCCTACCGGAAGCTGGCCGATCTCCTGCGCGCGGTGGGCACCCCCGACCTCGACCACGCCCTGCACGACGCCTCGGTGGCGGTCGCCGACGCCTGGCGGATCCTGCTGCTGGCCCAGACCCGCGGCTACCGCGCCAGCCCCGAGGCGGCACGGCTGCGGTCCCTCCTGCGCTGGGTCTCCGACATCCATCTGGCCGCCACGCAGGTGTGCATGGTCCGCCTCACCTCGATGCCCGAGGAGGCCGCGGCGTTCGCCGATCGCCTGGCCGACGCCGTGGCCGATCCCGCGCTCGCCCCGGACCCGGACGGGCTCGACGAGCTGCGCCGCGGTATGCGCCCCAAGTCCCTGGAGGCGCGCCTGTACGGCAGGATGGCCCGGGCCGCGCACGTCGTTCGGCGTGTCGGCGAGGAGGATCCCGACGAGAGCGGGCGCACGCTGGACGACAGCCGCTACCCGGCACTGGCGGAGGCCCTGAGGACGAGTCTGAGCAGCGACTCCCTCGTGCGCCCCACCGCCCTGCGCATGTGGATCACGATCACCGCGGCCGGTGCGTTCGCGCTGGCTCTGGGCCTGGAGAACTCCTACTGGGTGGGGATCACCGCCGCCTCCGTCCTGCAGGGCGGCAGCATGGTGCTCACCCTCAACCGCTCGGTCCAGCGCTCCCTCGGCACCCTCGTGGGGGTCGCCCTGGGCGCTCTCCTGCTCCTGCTGAACCCGCCGTTCGCCGTGGTGGTGGTGCTGGCCGGCCTGTTCCAGGGCCTGACCCAGGTGGTGATCGGCCGCAACTTCTTCATCGGGTCCGTGGTGATGACCCCGATGGCGCTGCTGCTGGCCTACACGGCCGCACCCGGGCCCATCCTCGACATCGCGGGGATCCGCGTGCTGGACACCGTGCTCGGCTCCCTGATCGGCATGGCCGGTGCCATGCTGCTGTGGCGCAGGGCCTCGGCGACCCGCCTCCCCCAGGCCATCACGGACGTGCTGGAGGACGCCCGGCAGTGTGTGCTGGAAGCCCTGGACCTGGACACCCCGATGACCCCCGCACGCCGCTACGAACTGCGGCGGGACATGCGGGCGTCCCTGGTGAACCTGCGCGGTGTCTACGACAGCGCCATCGGCGACGTGCCGCGGGCCGATGCCACCCGGCCGCTGTGGCCGGTGGTGGTGGCCACCCAGCGCACCGGTTACCTGGCCCTGTCGGCGCTGGCGCTGGAGCGGCCAGACCCGGTCGGCACGATCACCCTGCAGCGCGTGGACCTGGCCTTCAGGGAGCTCATCTCCTCGATGGAGGAGCGGCGCACCCCGAGACTGGGCGCGCTGCCGCGCCTGCCCTCCTACCCGCGGATCAACATGGAGCTGCGGGCCCTGTCCAGCGCCATGGCGAGTGCGGTCGCCGAGGACGAGCGCGCCGCGCGGCTGGAGGACGAGCGCAGGGCCCAGAAGGAGCAGCGCCGGGCCCAGCGCGACCTGGACGCCGACCTCTAGAAAGGTGCGAGGCACGCGGGAGGGCCGCTGATCGCGGTGTGGAACCGGTGGTGGCCGTCGTGGTGCGGCCACCCCGGCGTGAACGCCTCCGCCTTCCGTTCCTCCCGCCGGCCGGCGGGAGTCCGCCCGGCCCCGCTACCCGGCATCCCCTTCGGCCTGCCGGGCGGGACCGCTGCGGCCGGCAGCGCGTCAGTCGGCGACCGCGAAGGCCCGCACGGGGAAAGCGGACATGCCGCGGACCTTGGCGGGAACGGCATGGAAGGTGAAACCGTCGGCGGGCACCTGGTCGAGCAGGCACAGGTGCGACACGACCGGGATGCCGGCCGCCAGCAGGGCGGCCAGTGCGGGCCGGGCCCCCTCGGTGGCAGGGGAGGTGTCGTCCACGCCCACGGAGTCGATGCCGACCAGGACCGCGCCCGACTCCACGAGGACCTTGGCGGCGGCCTCGGTCAGGTGGGGGTGGTCGAAACCTCCGTAGGAGTCGGTGCGCCAGTGGCGGTCCCAGCCCGTGCGCACCAGCACCGCGCGGCCGCGCAGGTCCAGGCCGGAGAAGGCCTCGGGGCCGATCTGGCGGGTCCCGGTGGCGTCGACGACGGTTCCGGGCAGGGCCGCCACCCGCTCCAGGTCCAGGTCGGCGAGGTCGGCCCCGTCCCGGTAGCGGTGTGCGGGCATCTCCACGTAGGTCCCCGTGGTCCCGGCCATGGTGACGCGGCCACCGCTGTGGCCGGCCGTACCGGGCGCCGACGTGCTCTCCTCGACACTCGGTTCGGGCAGGCCCGGGAAGGTGGTCATCCCGTCGGTGATCTGGTGGCTGACGTCGACCAGTTTCGGCATGGCTGTTTCCTCGCTTCACGAGCGCGTCCGGGGCGGACCCCTGACCTGCGCCAGAGGTCTAGACCATCACCCTAGCGCGTGTGGCCCACGCCACGGCAGTGGTTCGAGGACACCGTTCCCGTGTTTCGGCCTCCCGACCCGGGCCCTCCGGCCCTGTGCGGCCGACCTGCCCCGGAGCCCGATATGGTCTTAGGGAGCGCGACGGGAGACCCGTGGGTCTCCTGGTTCCGCGCGCCCACCCGCCCCATCCCGGAGAAGGTCCCCATGGTGTCACTGTACGGAGCGGCCAAGGCCGTCGTCGCGCCCGCGACCCGCATGGTGTGGCCCGTGAGGACGGAGGGCTCCCACCACGTGCCCCGCAGCGGCCCGGTGATCCTGGCCGCCAACCACCTGGCGCTCATCGACCCGCTGTTCATCGGCGTGGCCTGTCCGCGCCCCGTGCGCTTCATCGCCAAGCAGGAGCTCTTCGACGAGGGCACCCTGCCCAAGCGGGCCTTCGCCCGGCTCCTGCGCGCGCTGGGGCAGCTGTCGGTGGACCGGCGCCCCGGCCAGAGCGCGCAGGCGGCGATGGACAACAGCCTGGCGGTGCTCAACGGCGGCGAGGTCTTCGGCATCTTCCCCGAGGGCACGCGCTCGCCCGACGGGCGCCTGTACCGGGGACAGACCGGACTGGCGTGGCTGGCTCTGACCACCGGCGCCCCCGTGGTACCGGTCGCACTGGCCGGAACCGAGCGCATCCTGCCGCCCGGGCGCAAGATCCCGTCGCTCAACCGGGTGGGCGTGCGCTTCGGCGAACAGGTGGACCTGTCCCCCTGGGCGGGGCAGGCGCACAGGGCCCGGCCGCGCAGGGAGGCCACGGACGCGATCATGGACGCCATCGCCAAGCTCTCGGGGCAGGAGCAGGTGGCCAGGTTCGCCGCGTCCGTCAAGGCGGAACTGGAACAGGGCGGGCCGCGGAGGTGACTTTCCCCACAGCAGACCCGGGGCTGATCGGGACCTGACCGAACGTTGGTCCTTCAGCGGGGGCCCTTCGGCCCTGTGCGCGCGCCCTTCGCCCCCCCTCACCTGGGGCCCGGCACCTCCAGGCGCCCCGCGCCTCCGGGTGCGGCACGCGTTCCCCGGCTCCTCGGGCGGAATTCCCCACCAGTAGGGTAGGGATTCCGGCTTCGGCGCCGGGTATATTAGGCAAGCCTTACCTTTTCAATGGCGTCCGACTCTGGCGCGAAGACTTGGAGCTGTGCGATGACGCGACCACTGCGAGTGGGAATCGTGGGTGCGGGGCCTGCGGGCATCTATGCCGCCGACCTGCTCACCAAGGACGAGACCCTGTCCGCGTGCGGCACGTCCGTCAGCATCGACATCCTCGACAAGCTGCCCTCCCCCTACGGCCTGGTCCGCTACGGCGTCGCCCCGGACCACCCGCGGATCAAGCAGATCCAAGGGGCCCTGCACAAGATCCTGGACAAGCCCCAGATCACCTTCTACGGCAACGTCGAGTACGGCGTGGACCTCAAGCTGGAGGACCTGCGCCGCCACTACGACGCGGTCATCTTCTCCACCGGCAGCGACCGCGACCGCCCCTTGGACATCCCCGGCATCGACCTGCCCGGAAGCCACGGCGCCGCCGACTTCGTCTTCTGGTACGACTCCCACCCCGACGTCTCCCCGTCCTGGCACGTCGACGGCACCAGCGTCGCCGTGATCGGCGCGGGCAACGTCGCCGTCGACGTGGCCCGCATCCTGGCCAAGAACGCCGACGACCTGCTCGAGACCGACATCACCGACAACGTGCACGAGGGGCTGCGCGCCAAGCGGATCACCGACGTGCACGTCTTCGCCCGGCGCGGCATCGCCCAGTGCAAGGCCACCCCGATGGAGCTGCGCGAGCTCGACAAGCAGCCCGGGGTCGAGGTCGTGGTCTACCCCGAGGACTTCGACATGGACGAGGGCAGCCTCCAGGCCTGCGAGGAGTCCAACCAGGTCAAGACCAACGTCAAGATCCTGCAGAACTGGGCGATACGCGACCCGCGCGGCGACGACATCCGTCTGCACCTGCACTTCCTGCACAGCCCCGTCGCCGTCCTGGGCGAGGACAGGGTCACGGGCTTCCGCACCGAGCGCATGGAGCTCACCGGCGACGGCAACGTCCGCGGCACCGGCGAGTACGTCGACCACGAGGTGCAGGCCGTCTACCGCGCCATCGGCTACCTGGGCTCACCCCTGGCCGACCTGCCCTTCGACGAGGAGCGCGGCGTCGTCCCCAACGAGGGCGGCCGTGTCCTGGACCTGGACGAGAAGCCGATCGACGGCGTGTACGCGACCGGTTGGATCAAGCGCGGCCCGGTCGGCCTGATCGGCCACACCAAGGGCGATGCCCTGGAGACGGTGGGCAACCTGGTGGCCGACCGCGCGTCGTTCACCCCCGCCACCGAGCCCGACCCGGGCGCGTTCCGCGCTCTGCTGGAGGAGCGCGGAGTGCGCTACACCACGTGGGAGGGCTGGCAGCGGATCGAGGCCCGCGAGGAGGAGCTGGGGGCCGAGCGCGGCCGCAAGCGCCTCAAGCTGCTCACCCGCGAGGAGATGACCAAGGTCGCGCGCCAGGAGTAGTCCGCGCGCGCACTCCCGGCCGGTCCCGCGCCCCTCTGCGGGGCCGGCCTCTGCGTGTTCCCCCTCAGACCGGGTTTCCCACCGTGAGATTGCACATGCCGACCATTCCCGTGATGCGGAACAACGGCTCGGGGGAATGGGTTAGAGTCACTGTTGGTCGGTGTGGTAGCAAGTGTCCCCCGGGCCTCAACTATTGCCTTCGCGGAATACCGCGCACGGCGCCCGCCCTCCGGGAGGTGACGATCGTGCGGCCAGGAGCCCCGTTGTGCCCCGCGCCGAGAGGCGACCGCCATGCCGGCCACTGACCTCATGCCCCGCTCCCACCAGGTGGGAGCGGGGCATCGTGGTGTTCCCAGGAGAAAACGACGAAGGACGGTCAGGCGTGGACGAACGGTCCCCCCGGCAACCGGATTCCTCCGGGCCGCCCGCAGAGCCGGGAGCGGCTCCCGGCTCGCGCCCCGAGAATCCCTACCGCATCCCCAGGCCCCCGAAAACCCCGGATCCCGCGCCCCCGGAAGTCCCGCGTGAGCCCGTCTCGCGCGGTCTCCCCGACAGCGGCGCCCCGACCGACGCCTGGAGCATCAGCACCTCGTCCTCCGCGGGCAGCGACTGGCCCGAGGGCACCGAAGCCCTCCCCGTCGTTCCTTCCGGTACCCCCGACAGGGCGGACCCCTTCCCCGCGTCCGACGGCTGGAACCGCGTAGCCGGATCCGCGACCGACCCGCGCGACCCGTGGGCGGCTCCTGCCGACACCGGATCGGCCGATCCGGGCACCGAGGAGATCCCCGCGGTCGGCGGCCTCGCCGCGGACGCGGACGACGTCTCGCCCGCCGCGGAGGAGCCTTCCTTCCCGACGCCGGACACCCATGACCTCTGGACCGCGGGCAGCCACCGCAAGGACGACCGCGACCGGTGGGACACCGGTGGTCCGAGGGCCGAGCACCGGGACGCGGACGAGACCTGGGGAGCCCCTGCGGCCTCCCACCGGTGGGACGAGCCGCACACGGACCAGGAGCCCTGGGCCTCCGGCGACACCCGCAGCAGTGGGGACCCGCTCGACCCCGCACAGACACCCTGGCACACCACCGCGAACACAGGCGGCGCCCACCGGCACCAGGAGAACCCTCCCACCCCGGACACCGACGACATCCGCGGCCACCGGGACGCGGACGCTCCGCAGGCGCCCTGGGGGGACGAGTCTCCCGACACCGGCCACGCGGCCTGGAGCGGCCCTGCCGGCGAAGGCCCCCGCGAGGAGCGGGATCCCTGGCAGAGCCGACGCCCCCACCCCGGCGTTCCCGGTGACGGACCGGCCCACGGCGGTCCGCAGGAGCACGGCGCGGCACCCGACCCGTGGGAGGCCGCCCATGACGGAGGCGAGGCCCCTGCGGGCTGGCACGACGTGCCTCCCCCGTCGGAGGCGGGAGGCTTCCCCGACGGGGGCGGTTCCCGCGGCGACGAGGAGTGGGACGACCGCCCGGGCGGGGAGGCGGGGCCGCACACCGACGGCTTCGCCTACCTCTACGACGGCGGACCCGGCGGTCCGGAGGGACCGGAGAGGCCGCAGAACCCGTCCGGGCGCAAGTCGCGGCGCGGCCTGCTCATCGGTCTCACCGCCGCCGCGGTGGCGCTCCTGCTGATCGGCGGCGGCGTCTCCTGGTACGTGCTCACCATGCCCGAACCCGAAGAGGTCACCGCCGAGTACGAGGCGGCATGGGAGGCGCAGGACTACGAGCGCCTCGCCGCCGTCACCATCGGCGGTGACGCCGCCGGCGTGCTCGGGCAGATCGCTTCCGGGCTCGGTGTGGAGGCGGTCGACGTGGAGATCGGCGCGCCCGTCACCGAGGGCAGCACCGGTACCGCCTCCTACGAGGTCACCGTGTCCCTGACCAACGCCGGCGACTGGGGTTGGGAGGGCGAGCTGCCACTGGTGCGCGAGGACGGCGAGTGGTGGGTGCGGTTCTCCCCCGAGGTCGCCTACCCCGAGCTGGCCGAGGGACAGGTGCTCGCCCGCACCGCGGTGTGGGGCGAGCGCGGCCAGATCCTGGCCGCGGACGGCACCCGGCTGGACACCTCCGGCATCTCGGGCTCCCTGCAGATGATCGTGGGCGAGACGGGCGAGGCCTCCGAGGAGGACGTCGAGCGGCTCGGCCCCGCCTACCAGGTGGGCGACACCGTCGGTGTGAGCGGCCTGCAGCGCACCTACGAGGCGCAGCTGGCCGGCGAGGCGGCCACCACCATCGTCAAGGTGGACGCCGCCCAGGCCGAGGACCCCGCGTCGCTGGAGGCCACCGAGGAGAACACGGTGGCCAGCCTGGACGGATCCGACGGCCAGGACGTGGTCACCAGCATCGACATGGCGGTCCAGAACGCCGCCTCCGCCGCCATCCTGAGGTCGGACGACCCGGCGGGCATGGTCGCGATCCGGCCCTCCACCGGTGAGGTCCTGGCAGCGGTCAACGTCCCCGGCGGATTCAACCGCGCCTTCGAGGGGCAGTACCCCCCCGGTTCGGTGTTCAAGGTCATCAGCTACAGCGCACTGCTGGACAACGGAATGACCATGGACACCCCCATGGAGTGCCCCGAGGAGTACGACCTGGGCGGCTGGCCCTTCACCAACGCCGGAGGCGCCGAGTACGGTGCCCAGTCGGTCACCGAGGCATTCGC
This sequence comes from Nocardiopsis algeriensis, assembly GCF_014203695.1. Classification (GTDB taxonomy): domain Bacteria; phylum Actinomycetota; class Actinomycetes; order Streptosporangiales; family Streptosporangiaceae; genus Nocardiopsis; species Nocardiopsis algeriensis. The sequence continues at coordinate 340,517 of NZ_JACHJO010000005.1, forward strand.
GACCTCGTGCAACACCGCCCTGGTCCAGGAGGTCGGCAACCGTCTGAACTCCGATGCCCTGGTGGCCAGTGCCGAGCAGTTCGGGATGAACGCCCCGCTGAGCATCGGCGTGCCGACCTTCGAGCCGTCCTTCCCCGCGATGGACAGCAGCACCATGCTGGGCGCCCAGAGCATCGGCCAGGGCCAGGTGCTCACCTCACCGCTGCACATGGCGACGGTTCCGGCGGCGGTCGCCGACGGTTCCTGGCGCCACCCGGTGCTGGTGACCGAACCGGCGGCGGAGGGACTTCCCGAGCCGCGCCCGATCGCTCACGCCGACGCACTGCGCACGATGATGCGCGCGGTGATCACCGAGGGCACCGCCAAGGACGTGCCCTTCGAGGGCGAGGTCCACGGCAAGACGGGCACCGCCGAGTACGGCACGCCCGAGGGTGAGGACGAGGAGCTGCCCACCCACGCCTGGATGGTCGGTTTCAAGGGCGACGTGGCGTTCGCCGTGGTGGTGGACGGCGGTGGCGGGGGCTCCGCCGTGGCCGGTCCGATCGCCGCCGCGTTCACCAACGCGCTGTGACGTGACACCCTGCGGCGGGCGGTCCCTCTGGGCCCGCCCGCCGCTGTCGTCCCTACCCGGCGGGTTGGGCCTCGGGCAGAACCGCGTCCCCGGGCGTCCCTGTGGCCTCCGACGTCTCCGCGGGTGTGCGCGGCGCAGTCTGCGGCGCGCTCGGGGTGAGGACGAAGAGAAGAACGAGCAGCCCGGCTGTGACCGCGGCGATGAGCCCGCACGCCACCCACGGTTTCCAGCTTCCCAGTCCCAGGTCGGACGGGGCGTCGGAGAGGGACGCCAGCCGTCCGGCGAGCTCTGGCTCCTCCTCACTGAGCTGCCTCTCGATCTCTGCGAGGATCCTGCGTTCGTGCTCTCTCAGGGACATGGCACCCCTCCTTCAGCCGCGGGGGGAAGGACTGTCGTCACCGGGTGCTAACAGTCTCCCCCCTGCACGGCCCGGTTACCCGGCCGTCCCCAGGTTTTCCCTGCCCGTTTTCTCCCCTTCGGTATCATCCGCTCCTCAGGCCGGGTAGCAGTCCGCCTCGGCGGCCTTGACGCTCGCCCACACCGCCTCCCCCGGGGACAGGCCGAGTTCGGCCAGGGCGGCGGGGCTGATGTCGGCGGCCAGCGGGGGCTGCCCGGACAGATGGACCCGCACCTGGTCCCCGAACCGCTCCACGCTGTCCACGCGGAGCCGCCACACGTTGCGGGGGCTGCCCTGCGGCCGCTCCCGGTGCAGGGCGACCGCACGCGGGGGAAAGGCGACCAGGACCGTGCCGCGGTGGGCCTCGTGGACCCGCACCCGTCCTCCGTCCGCCAGGCGGACCTCCGTACCTTCGGCGGTGCCCCGGAAGAGGTTGAGCCCCACCAGCCGGGCCGCGTACGGGGTGCGGGGCCGCCGCGCCACCTTGGCGGGGGTGCCCTGCTGGACGATACGGCCGCCCTCGACCACGGCGATGCGGTCGGCCAGGACCATGGCGTCCAGCGGATCGTGGGTGACCAGCACGGTCGCCCCGTCGAACTCCTCCAGCCGGCGGCGCAGCCCCGCGCGCACGTCGACGCGGGTGCCCGCGTCCAGCGCCGCCATGGGCTCGTCGAGCAGCAGCAGGCGGGGGCGCGCCGCCAGGGCCCTGGCCAGCGCCACGCGCTGGGCCTGGCCCCCGGAGAGCTGCCGCGGGCGGGCGCGGGCGTGTTCGGCCAGGCCCATGCCGTCGAGCAGCTCGGCCGCGCGGGCGCGGGCCTCGGCCTTGGACAGGCCCCGGCAGCGGGGGCCGAAGGCGACGTTGTCCAGGGCACTCATGTGCGGGAACAGCAGGTAGTCCTGGAAGACGACTCCGATGGGGCGCCGCTCCACGGGAGTGGTGGTCTCGTCGCGCCCGTCCACACGCACGTGCCCCCCGCTGAGGGGTTCCAGGCCGGCCAGGGCGCGCAGTGCGGTCGACTTCCCGGCGCCGTTGGGGCCCAGCAGGGCCAGCACCTGGCCGGAACCGACTCTCAGGTCCGCGTCGAGCTCGAAGTCGCCCCGCCGCACACACAGCCGCGCGTCGAGCACCGCTTCCCCCGTCATCGGACGAACGCCCACTTCTCGCGGAGGGCGGCCAGGACCGCCAGGGACACGCCGAGCAGGAGCAGGCTGAGCACGAGCGCGGCCTCCGGGTCGCTCTGCATGGCCGTGTAGACGGCCAGCGGCATGGTCCGGGTGGTGCCCGGAAAGTTTCCGGCGAAGGTGACGGTGGCACCGAACTCGCCCAGGGCCCGCGCCCAGCACAGGACGGCGCCCGCACCGACGCCGGGGAGCACCGCGGGAAGGGTGACGCGGGCGAAGACCGTGGCCCTGCCCGCGCCGAGGGTGGCGGCAGCCTCCTCGTAGCGGCGGTCCGCGGCGCGCAGGGCGCCCTCGACGCCGACCACCAGGAACGGCATGGCCACGAACGTCTGCGCCAGGACCACCGCCGCGGGTGTGAAGGGGATGCCGATGCCGAACCAGGCGTGCAGGTACTGTCCCAGGAGGCCGTTGCGGCCCAGCACGAACAGCAGCGCCACCCCGCCGACCACCGGAGGGACGACCAGGGGCACGGTGACCAGCGCGCGCACGATCCGTCTGCCGGGGAACTCGGTGCGGGCCAGCAGCCACGCCAGCGGCACCCCCAGCAGCAGGGACAGGACCGTGGCGGCGGTGGCGGTCCACAGGGACAGCCACAGGGCCGACAGGACCTCGGGCTCGGTGACGCGCCGGGCCATGTCGGGCCAGGGCGCCCGTACCAGGAGCCCCGCCAGGGGCAGGACCAGGAAGGCCGCTCCGGCGAAGGCGGGCAGGAGCAGGATCCAGGGGGCGCGGCCCGGGCGCACCCGCAGGCCCCTGTCCCGGTGCCGCGCCCCGGCGGCGCGGCCCCTCACGGGACCTCGAATCCGGCGGCGGCGAGGACCTCGGCCCCGCTGCCGGAACGCACCAGGTCCACCCAGGCAGCGGCGAGCGCGGGCTCATCCGCGGTGGACACGACCGCGACGGGGTAGTCGTTGACCGCCTCGGCCGCCTGGGCGAACTCGATGCCGATGGCCCGCTCCCCCGCCGCGACGACGTCGGTGGCGTAGACCAGGCCGGCGTCGACCTCGCCCAGCTCCACCTTGGTCAGGACCGCGCGTACGTCCTCCTCGTAGGTGTCGGGGACGATGTCGAGCCCGGCGGCCCGGGTCGCCGCCGCGGTGGCGGCACCGCAGGGCACCTCCTCGGCGCACAGGGCTACCAGGGTGTCCTCGTCGGCCAGGTCGGCCAGTTCCCCGACCTCGGCCGGGTTGTCGGGGGGCACGGCGATCCGCAGCGTGTTGGCGGCGAAGACGACTCCGTTCTCGCCGTGTTCGGCGGCCCAGTCGGTGTCCAGGCCCTCCCCCGCGACGACCTGCGCCATGGTCGCGGTGTCGGCGGCGGCGAACACGTCGGCGGGTGCGCCCGTGTTGATCTGGGCGGCCAGCTCGCTGCTGCCCGCGAAGTTGAGGACGACCTCGGTGCCCGGGTTCTGTTCCTCGAACTTCCCGGCAAGCTCCGTGAAGACGTCGGTGAGGGAGGCCGCGGCGAACACGGTGAGACGCCGTCCGTCCTCGGCACCGCAAGAGGTGGCCGACAGGAGGAGGGCGGCCGCGGCGACCAGGGCGTGGGCCCGCACGGCGCTCCGCTCACGCATGGCGCCCTCCCCCGGTCTCCACGACCACGTTGGTGGACTTGACGACGGCCGTGGCGACGCTGCCCACCTCCAGGCCGAGTTCGTCGGCGGCCTCGCGGCTCATGAGGGAGAGCACCCGGTGCGGTCCGGCCTGGATCTCGACACGGGCCATGACCCGGTCGCGGACGACCTCGGTGACCAGGCCGCGGAAGCGGTTGCGCGCCGAGGAGGTCCTCCGTGCGGGATCCTCCCCGGCCCCGGCCCGCATGAAGGCGGCCAGATCCGCCCCGTCGATGCTCCTGCGCCCGGCGGCGTCGCGGTCGGCCGCCAGGCGCCCGGAGTCGACCCAGCGCCGGACGGTGTCGGCGCTGACGCCCAGCAGGTCCGCGGCCTCGCTGATGTGGAAGATCGCCATACCGGAACCTTAGCTCGCAGACGCGCGCCTTCCAGGGTCGATCGACCCGCATCCGCGAGGTTTCTTTGAATTCTTCTCCGCATAAGCGAGAGCAGGAAGCAGTGGTGACAGGTGCAGGGGCCGGCACCCCGCGGGGGCGACCTTTGAGGGTGGTGGTGGGTGACGGGCACAGAGGCCGGCACCCCGCGGGGGCGACCTTTGAGGGTGGTGGTGGGTGACGGGCACAGAGGTCGGCGCCCCCGCGGGGGCGACCTTTGAGGGTGGTGGTGGGTGACGGGCGGGCTAGGCGTGAATATCGGCCACCTCGCCCACCGGCCCCTCGACGCGGTAGTCGTCCAGAGCGGTGACCGCGTACCCTGCGGTGTCCTCCCCCACCGCGGTGTCGGTCAGGGACGTCTGTCCCGTGACGCCCACCAGGTTCTCCTGGGTGAGCGCGGCGCACCGGGCCGAGGCATCGCCGCCGGCCGCCTCCAGGGTCTGGGCGGGCAGCCGGTAGACGGCGTAGAAGCGGGCGCCCTCGGTCTCCTCCCAGGAGACCTCCACCCGGTCGTCGCGTGCCTGGGCGGTCACGCCCGCAACGGCGGCGGTGCCGGGCTCCCGGTCCTCCCCGCCGGTGCTCCGCGGCAGGGCCGGGGTGTCGTAGTGGGTCCGGCGCAGGTGGTCGACCACGTCCTGCTCCTGGCGCAGGTTCTTGACGGAGAAGTAGATGTCGCCGTCGACCTCCTCCAGCTCACCGGAGTAGTCGAGCTGGGTGCTCAGCGCGTCCTCGCCGGTCCATCCGTCCTCGCCCAGCCGATAGGCGCCCTGGCCGATGTACAGTTCCACGTCCGTGCCCTCGACCTCGCCGGCCCACCAGTCGGCCAGCTTCTCGTAGTCGGCGGTGGCGAAGCCGCGCTCCCAGTACAGCTGGGGGGCGACGTAGTCGATGCTCCCCTCCTGGATCCAGGTGCGGGTGTCGGCGTACTGGGCGTCGTAGGACTGGAGGCCCGAGGTGGGCGAGCCGGTGGGGTCGGTGGCGTCGTTGCGCCAAATGCCGAACGGGGAGACGCCGAAGCTCACCCAGGGCTTGGTCTCCTGTATCTGCCCGTGCACGTCGCGCATCAGCTGGTTGACGTTCTCGCGCCGCCAGTCGTCGCGGTCGTCGAAGCCGTCGCCGTGGGCCTTCCAGGAGGCGTCGTCGTCGAACTCCTCCCCGTCCTTGGGGTAGGGGTAGAAGAAGTCGTCGAAGTGCACGCCGTCGATGTCGTAGCGCTCGACCACGTCCGTGATCACCCGGGTGACCCATGCCCGGACCTCGGGGTTTCCCGGGTCGACGTAGGCCTCGTCGCCGTAGTCGACCAGCCAGTCGGGGTTCTCGCGCACGGGGTGGTCCTCCGCGAGGTTCTCCACATCGGGGTCCTGGAAGCCGACCCGGTAGGGGTTGAACCAGGCGTGCAGCTCCAGGCCGCGCTCGTGGGCCCGGGCCACCGCGTACTCCAGCGGGTCGTAGCCGGGGTCGCCGCCCTGCTCGCCGGTGAGGTAGCGGGCCCACGGCTCCAGGTCGGAGTCGTACACCGCGTCGGCGGTGGGACGCACGTGCAGGAACACCGCGTTGAGCCTCGCCGCGACCGCGTCGTCGAGGTAGGCGTCGAGCTCGTCCTTCTGCTCCTGGGCGCTCAGCCCGGGTGTGGAGGGCCAGTCGATGTTGCGGACGGTGGTGAGCCACGCTCCGCGCATCTGCTGCCCGCCGTCGTCGGCGCAGCGGACCGCACTCGCCTCTCCGCCCTCCGGGGTCCCCGCCGCGGAGCAGCCCGCGAGCAGGGCGGCGGAAGCCGCCGCCGCGACCGCCCGGCGCACCGTCCCCGTCGCGGTACGTGCCACTGGACCCATGGGCGTCTCCTCCTGCGGTGATCGCGCGTGCCCTCCCCCAGGACACACCGCGAACCACATTAGACGACGATGTCAATTTTCGGACACGATTGCGCCAACCTGTGGACAAGGTCGCGTTCGCCCCGTCCGCCACGTCTCCGCGACTCGGCAAGGTGCTGCTCCCCACCGTCCCGATCCGCCAGGAAACGGACATGGCAGCGTCAAGCCAGGCCTACACTCGTGTGACGTGAACGCCGTCCTGCCTCCTCCCCAGCTCTTCGTCCGGACCGTCGCGCTGCGCACGCACTCCGGAAGCCTGGTACGCCGCCTGCCCGCAGGCGCCCCGCTGGCCTGGCTGACCGGGGACGACGGGATCGTGGGCTGGGGGCAGGCCGCGCGCCTGGACCTGTCCGGAGAACCTCCGGGTACCGAGCCCACCGACACCACTCGCTTCACCGCGGCGGCCCGCTGGGTCGACGGTCTCGTGGAGAAGGCCGACGTGGCCGACGAGGTGGGCCTGCCCGGCACCGGGCTGGTCGCCTTCGGGACCTTCACCTTCGCACCCGACTCCAGCGGCTCGTCCGTGGTGGTACCGCGTGTGCTGCTCGGCCGCCGCGGAGACCGCACCTGGCTGACCACCGTCTCCGACGCATCCGGTGTCCACCCCGAGGAACTGCTCCACCCCGTGCCGCCTCTGCGCCCGGTCGGCCCGCTGTCGTGGCTGCCGGGCTCCCTGAGCGGCCCGGAATGGAAGGACGTCGTCGCCGGCACCGTGGCGCACATCCGCGCGGGGCATCTGGAGAAGGCGGTGCTGGCCCGCGACACCGTCGCCGACGCCGGTTCCCCCATCGACGTGCGCACGCTGCTGGAGAGGCTGCGCATGCGCTTCCCCAGCTGCTTCACCTTCTCGGTCGCCGGCATGGTCGGCGCCACCCCGGAGCTGCTGCTGCGCCGCGAGGGTGACGAGTTCACCTCGCTGGTGCTGGCGGGGACCCGTCCCCGGGGCGCCACTCCTGAGGAGGACCGCCGCCTGGGCGAGGAGCTCATGTCCTCGGCCAAGGACGTGGAGGAGCACGGCCTGGCGGTCGACTCGCTGCGTGCCTCGATGGAGCCCTTCGCCGACGAGCTCTCCGTCCCTGCCTGGCCGCACCTGCTCCGCCTGGCCAACGTCCAGCACCTGGCCACCCGCGCGCATGCCCGCCTCGCCCCCGGGGTGTCCACCCTGGAGGTGCTCGCGGCCCTGCACCCCACGGCCGCGGTGGGGGGCACGCCCACTCCCGAGGCCATGCGCCTGATCGCCGAGGTGGAGGGGATGGACCGCGGGGGCTACGCGGGTCCCGTCGGCTGGATGGACGGTGCGGGCAACGCCGAGTGGGGCATCGCCCTGCGCAGCGCCTTCGTCGACGGCGCCCGCGCCCGGCTGTTCGCGGGGTGCGGCATCGTCGCCGGTTCGGACCCCGAGTCCGAGCTCGCCGAGACCGAGTCCAAGTTCCGCGCGATGCGCGGGGCCCTCACCGACGACGGCGCCTGACCCGGGTCAGGGTTTGCGGGCCACACCGCAGTACTGGTCGACCTCCTCGATCTTCTCGTCCGCGCCCTCCTCGGGTCGCCACCGCGTGGCCGAGACCACACCGGGCTCCAGCAGTTCCAGGCCGTCGAAGAACCCGGCGATCTCCTCGGGCGTGCGCAGGTGGTAGGGCAGCGCCGCGGTCTCGTTCCAGCGGCGCGCCGCCTCGATCATCGGCTCGCTGGTGCTCGTGCCGTCGCACATGGCCAGGTGGCTGCCCGGGGGAAGTGCCTCGACGTAGGCGCGGACGATGGCGTAGGCCTCCTGGGTGTCGGCGGTGTGGCCCATGGTGCCCAGGACGGTCAGACCGATCGGCTGGTCGAAGTCCAGGTACTCGCGTGCCTGTGCCAGAACCTTCTCGGGCTCGCGCAGATCGGCGTCGACGTAGTGGACATCTCCCGCGCCGCCTCCGGTCAGCAGGGCGCGCGCGTGCGCCAGCACCATGGGGTCGTTGTCGACGTAGACCACGCGGGCGTCGGGGGCCACCGCCTGGGCGACCTCGTGGGTGTTGTTGTGGCTGGGAAGTCCGGTGCCGATGTCGAGGAACTGGCGGATGCCGGCCTCGCGGGCCAGGTGGGTGACCGCCCGTATCAGGAACTCCCGGTCGGCACGCGCGGCGGCGACCATCTCGGGGTAGGCGGCCAGGACGTAGTCGCCGACCTCGCGGTCCGCGGGATAGTTGTCCTTGCCTCCCTGCCAGTAGTTCCACACCCGCGCCGAGTGCGCGACGGTGGTGTCGATCAGGGGGTGGTCCGACATTCATACCTCTTGATGGCTGGGGTGAGAAACATCCGCATTCTCCCCCCTCTGCACAGAAGGCCGCAAACATCGCAGGTCCCCCGGCGGATACCCCGCGGCACTCCTGCTCCGCCCCTCCGCCGGGGAGAGGCCGGCGCGTGGCACGGTGCGGCCACCGTCCTGGCCCACACGTCGGCCCCGTCCGCGCTCCCGGCCCCGTCGGCCTGCGCGACCCGCGGGCGCGCCGGGGCAGCCGAGCACCGCGGCCGCCCCGGCCCCGGGGTGTGCCTGCTCCGCCGGCGGCGCCGGCGGAGCAGGCACACGGGCGCGGTCGGAGGTGGCTCCTCCCGGAGACCGGTGACCTCCGATCCGACGCCGTGCGCTTCCGCACCGGGTGCGGATACGGGGCCGGGGTCGGCCGTTCGCCGCGCTACCGGCCGATGTCAGCGCCGCCCTTGTGCCAGATGCACACCACGGACGGGCGCGGGAGGTCTCCGTCGGGCCAGCGGCTGGTGGGCGATTCGAAGGTGCCGTCCTCACCGGGGTGCTGCGGCGCGAGGAACACCGTCTTGTTGTCCTGGCTGATGAGCGGACCGCACGCCTCGGCTTCCACCGGGACCGTGGCGAAGGTCCTGAGTTCACCGCGGAAGCGGCCCTCGACCGGCATCACGTGCAGGCCGTCGTTGCTCCCGAGCGTTCCGGGCTGGCCGTCGGTGGAGATCCACAGGTTGCCGTCCCTGTCGAAGGTCAGGTTGTCGGGTGAGGAGATCGGCATGACCTTGGACTTGTCGAAGCCCGCGTAGTAGGTGCTGTCGTCCTCGGGGTCGCCGCACACCAGAGGGACGCTCCACGTGAAGGCGGTGGCTGCGGCGTCCCCGCCGTTCTCGGAGATCTCGAGGACGTGGCCGTACTTGTTGGGTCCGCGGGGGTTGGGCTCGTCGGCCTGGCCGGGCTCGCGGGCGCTGTTGTTGGTCAGGGCCACGTAGACCTTGCCCGTGACGGGGCTGGGCTCCACGTCCTCAGGTCGGTCCATCTTGGTGGCCCCGGCCCTGTCGGCGGCCAGGCGGGTGTGGACGAGCACCTCGGCGACGCCGAAGCCCTCCACGAAGCTCTCGGTGTCACTGGTGAGCGGGATCCACTCACCCGTCCCGTCGAACTCGCCGTCGGCGGGCAGGGCCCCGCCCCCGTCGATCTCCCCGGCGGGGCTGTTGCCGATCAGGCGGGCCACGTAGAGGGTCCCGGTGTCGAGCAGGGTGAGGTTGTGGCGGCGCGAGCCCTCCCGGTACCTGTCCCGGCTGACGAACTTGTAGAGGTAGTCGAAGCGCTCGTCGTCGCCCATGTAGGCGACGACGCGGCCGTCCTCGGCGAGGCGGACGTTGGCGCCCTCGTGCTTGAAGCGGCCCAGCATCGTGCGCTTGGCCGGCACCGACCCGGGGTCCAGGGGGTCGATCTCGACGATGTAGCCGAAGCGGTGGGCCTCGTTGGGGTGCTTGGAGAGGTCGAAGCGCTCGTCGACGCGCTCCCACTGTCGGCCCGACGCTCCTCCGGCCAGGCCGTACCGGGCGTTCTCGGCGGTGCCGGGCGCGTGGCCGAAGTACTGGTTGAAGTTCTCCTCCCCCGTGAGGAAGGTGCCCCACGGGGTGGTGCCGCCCGAGCAGTTGTTGAGCATGCCGCGGACCTCGGTGCCCGCGGGGTCCTCCGCCGTCCTGAGCAGCGCGTCCCCGGCGGCCGGACCGGTCAGGCGCATGCGGGTGTCGGTCGTGATGCGGCGGTTGTGGCTGCGCGGCCCCTCGGTGACCAGGCGCCATCGGCCGCTGCGGCCCACCCGCTCGATCTCCACCAGCGAGCCGCCGTGGGCGGCCATCGCGATCCTGATCTGTTCCTCGGTCGCCGCGGCCCCGCCGCCGTATCCCGCGAACATGAGGTTCTCATTGGTGTACTCGTGGTTGACCCACAGCAGTCCGCGGTTGTCGTCGAGCTGGTACAGGCCCACGTAGTCGCAGTTGTAGCCGAACTGGCGGGACTGGGCCCAGGCGGTCTGGTGGTGGACGTCGAATTCGGGGGCGTCGGGCAGGACCGGATCCCCCCAGCGCACGATGACGTGTTGCTCGTAGTTCTCCGGGACGGTGACCCGGTCGTCGCTGTTGGGCAGGACACTGCGGAAGGTGGGCCGGGGGGAGGGCTTGGGCCGTCCCGGGCCGCGGTCCGCCCGCCCCGCGGCGGCAGGGGCGGCCAGGCCCAGGATCCCGGCGCCGACCGCGCCGGCCAGGAGGGCGCTCCGGCGGGAGAGGGAGCGGCTGAGGACGTCTCCGAAGTAGGGGTTGTCGCTGGTGTTGGGCGCCGGGTGGAAACACGCGTCTCCACAGCGCAGCTCGCACGTCCTTCGGGACCGGCCGCCTCCGACCTGGCCGAGCAGCGGCAGCGGACGGCGGCGGGGCGCGGGTTCGGGCACACCTTCTCCTCACGGATCGGAAAAGCGCTCCCGCACGCCCCGCCCGGGGTTCAGACGTGGCAGGGGCCGTGCGGGGCGTCCGGCGGGCGGAGTCGCCACCGGCCGGACTCGACCTTGGCCGAGGTTCCACACGCCCGGGTGAAACCCCGGTGAACGCCCCCGCAAGATGCCGGTACATCCTCGATCGACACCCACGGCGACATCATGGACGCACAGCGTAGTCTATCGGCATCATGGCGCCCCGGACAGCCCGAATCCGGGTTCCGGCCCCGGGGAACCGCCCGGGGTCCGCACGTCACAGGGCGCGGAGGGCGGTGTCGACCGACTCCTGGAGACGGCGGCGCAGCACGGCGCTGTCGGCGCGCCGGGTGCGCACCTCGATCAGGCGCAGACCCTCTCCGAGCAGGGCCTTGGGCAGGTCGTCGGCCCACTCCAGCTGGACGCAGGGCACATCGGCCATGGCCGCCACCCGGTCCATGGTGACGCCGTGCGGGGTGCCGAAGACGCGCTCGAAGTCGGGGTGTCCGGCCTGTTCCAGTCCGGAGAAGATACCGCCGCCGTCGTTGTTGACCACCACGACCGCCAGATCGGGGCGCGGCTCTCCCGGCCCGATGACCAGGCCGTTCTGGTCGTGGAGCACGGCCAGGTCGCCCAGCAGCGCGTAGGCGGGGGCGGTCCCGTCCTCCCGCTGGTGCGCCAGGGCGGCCCCGATCGCGGTGGAGACGGTGCCGTCGATCCCGCTCACGCCGCGGTTGCCGACCAACCGCAGACCGCATCTGGAACGCATGGTGGCGTCCAGGTCGCGGATGGGCATGCTCGATCCGGCGAAGAGCAGCGACCCCGAGGGCAGGTGGGCGGCCAGGTCGCGGGCCAGGCGCGGCTCGCTGAGCACACCGTCCTCGTCCAGCACGGAGTCCAGGGCGATCCGGGCGGCCTCCTCCGCGATCGTCCAGCGCGCGCTCCAGGCGGTGCGCTCGGGAGCGTCGAAGGACAGCCCCTCGGGGGGTGCCACGGCGGCCACCACGTCGGTGGCGGTACGGGCGGGGTCGGGGAAACCGTTGCCCAGCGCGGCGGACGGGTCGCCGACGGAGGAGGCGCCCACCACCACGTGTCTCCGGGCCCTCCGGAGGAACGCCGTGACCTGCCGCGACAGGTTGGGGCGGCCGACACTGACCACCAGTTCGGGGTCCGGGCCCTGCGTGAAGGCGGGCGAGGCGAGCAGCTGCCGGTAGGTGGACAGCGCGCCGCCGCGGCGGGCGTTGGAGGTGGGCTCGGCCAGCAGCGGCCAGCCGGTGAGCTCGGACAGGGTCAGGAAGGGCACCGGGTCGTAGTCCCCGTCGCCGCACACGATCACGCCGCGCTCGACCTGCGGAAGCGTGTAGGGGGCCGGTTCTCCCTGCGCCCCGGGGCGGGAGATCCAGGGGCTGCCCTCCGCGCGTCCCTCCAGTCCCTCGGGCCACACAGTGCCGGGGCCGTCGGGCGTGAGCGGGTCTCGGAAGGCCACGTTGAGGTGGACCGGTCCGGGTCGGCCCCCCACCGCGCTGCCGAAGGCCCGGCAGGCCAGCGAGCGCCAGTAGGCGTTCATGCCCGGCACCGGGTCGGGTGTGCCGACCTCGGCGAACATGCGTACGGCGCCGCCGTAGATCCCCATCTGGTCCACGCTCTGGTTGGCGCCGGTGCCGCGCAGCTCCGGGGGGCGGTCGGCGGTGAGCAGCAGCAGCGGCACCCCGCTCTCGTCGGCCTCCAGCACGGCCGGGTGGAAGTTGGCGGCAGCGGTCCCGGAGGTGCACACCACGGCCACGGGGCGGCGCGACCCCCGGGCCAGCCCGAGCGCCAGGAAGGAGGCGGAGCGCTCGTCGACGCGTACGTGCACCCGGATCGCGGGATGTGCGACCAGGGCGAGTGCCAGCGGCGTCGATCGCGACCCCGGCGCGACGACGGCCTCGGTCAGGCCGCAGCGGGCCAGTTCATCGACGAGGACCCGCGCCAGGGCGGTAGACGGATTCATCCACAACGCTTTCGTTCGTCAAGGTATGTACCAAGTATCACCGCAGGACTCGACTGGCGCACACGCCCCCCGGTGATACCGAAGGGGCAGATGTGGCCGTGCGAACCGCATCCTTCCAGTGAACCCCGTTCGGGTGGAAACGGCGAACAGAGGGCGCTGTGATCCGTGTCCCGGCCCGCTCCGGCGGCGGGCCGCTCTCAGCCCGCCCCGGGGGTCGGCAGAGCCGTCACGGCCGCGCGGGCGGCCTCGGCGCGTGCGCGCCAGGCGGACGGATCGGTCTCCACCGCGCGCAGGCTCTCCTCGTCCACCTCCGCCGCGCGCACCGGCAGGTACCCGTCCTGGGGCAGCAGCGGGTCGGCGGTGACGTCGGCGGTGAGCATCTGCATGGTGGCCAGGCCGCAGGCGTGGGGCAGTTCCGGCAGGGCCGCGGCCAGGGCCACCCCGGCGGCCAGGCCCACGGAGGTCTCCACCGCGCTGGAGACCACGACGGGCAGGCCGCAGGCCTCGGCCACGCGCAGTGCGGCGCGTACGCCGCCCAGCGGCTGCACCTTGAGCACGACGATGTCGGCGGCCCCGGCGGCCCGCACCCTCAGCGGGTCCTCGGCCCGGCGCACGGACTCGTCGGCCGCCACGGGGACGTCGGTCCGCCGCCGTACCTCGGCGAGCTCGTCGAGGGTGGCGCAGGGCTGCTCGACGTACTCCAGGCCGAAGCGGTCCAGGGCGCGGACCATGCGCACGGCGGTGTCCACGTCCCAGGCTCCGTTGGCGTCCACGCGTATCTTGCCCGAGGGGCCCAGGGCGTCGCGCACCGCCTCGACGCGCGCCAGGTCCTCGGCGGGGTCCTGGCCGCGTTCGGCGACCTTGACCTTGGCGGTGGCGCAGCCGCCCGCCGCAGTGATGGCGTGGGCCCGCTCGGGGCCGACGGCCGGGACGGTGACGTTGACCGGCACCCGGTCGCGCAGCGGCGCCGGCCAGCCCTCGAAGGCGGCCTCCACACAGCAGGCCCACCAGCGCGAGGACTCGCGCGGCCCGTACTCGGCGAAGGGGGAGAACTCGCCCCAGCCTGCGGGGCCGCGCACGAGCATGCCCTCGCGCACGGTGATGCCGCGGAAGCGGTTGCGCAGGCCGATGGCGAAGGACCGGCCCCCGGCGGGCGCGCCCGCCGGGGAGGGGGTGGCGGCTGTCGTCACGGGCGGCGGGGGAACTTGTCGAACTCGGGGCGGCGCTTCTCCTTGAAGGCGTCGCGGCCCTCCTGGGCCTCCTCGCTCATGTAGAAGAGCATGGTGGCGTCACCGGCGAACTGCTGCATCCCGGCGGCGCCGTCGCTGACGGCGTTGAGGGCGCCCTTGAGCATGCGCAGCGCCAGCGGGGACTTGTCCAGCATCTCGCGCGCCCAGGCGACGGTCTCCTTCTCCAGATCGGCCAGCGGCACGACCGTGTTGACCATGCCCATCTCCAGCGCCTCCTGCGCGCTGTACTGGCGGCACAGGTACCAGATCTCCCGGGCCTTCTTCAGGCCGACGGTCTGGGCGAGCAGCCAGGAGCCGTAGCCGCCGTCGAAGGAGCCGACCTTGGGACCGCTCTGGCCGAACTTGGCGTTGTCGGCGGCGATGGTCAGGTCGCAGCAGACCTGGAGGACGTTGCCGCCGCCCACGGACCAGCCGGCGACCATGGCGATGACGGGCTTGGGCAGGCGGCGGATCTGCACCTGCAGGTCGAGCACGTTGAGGCGGCCGATGCCCTGCTGGGCCACGGCGTCGTCGCCCATGTAGCCGTCCTCGCCGCGGATCTTCTGGTCGCCGCCCGAGCAGAAGGCCTGGTCCCCGGCTCCGGTCAGGATGATCACGCCGACCTGCGAGTCGTCGCGTGCGACGTTGAAGGCGTCCTGGAGCTCGAACAGGGTCTGGGGCCGGAAGGCGTTGTGGCGCTCGGGCCGGTTGATCGTGATCTTGGCGATGCCCTCCGCGGTCTCGTAGATGATGTCGGAATACTCGCCCGACCGCTGCCAGTCGATCACGCTGCTCACGGCTACTGTTTCTCCTCACGGGGACATCTGGGAACCGCGAGGCCGCGCCCCGCAACCAGGCCGCGTCCTCGCGTCGACCCTACGCATTGTGCCAGGCGGGCGACGGCGGCAGAGCGCACCCCCGCCGCTGCGGCCCCGTCGGGTGCACCCCGCTCGGGGCAGGCGTACCCTTGTCGGCCGTGGTACCCGCTCACCTTTCCTGTGTCCCCGTCCCGACCGGCGGCCCCTCCGAGGGCCGTCCCCTGCGCGCCGCCGTGGGACTGCCGCCGGAGCACCTCTCCGACCTCCTGGCCCGTGCCCTGGAGGGCGAGGGGCCCGCCCTGCTGCCCGTCCCGGCGGGCACGCCGGGGGCCCGCGTGCGCGAGCTGCTGGCGGCCATGCGCCCGGCGAGCGTGCTCACCCCCGAGGGCGAACAGCCCCTGGAGGACGCCGTCCCGGCCGACGGGGAGACCGCTCTGGTGGTCGCCACCTCCGGCTCCACCGGGACTCCCAAGGGCGTGGAGCTGTCGGCGCGGGCCCTGCTGGCCTCGGCCCGGGCGTCGGTGGCGCGCATCGGCGCGCGCCGGGGCGACACCTGGCTGTGCGTACTGCCCGCAGGGCACATCTCCGGCATCCAGGTGCTGATGCGCGCCCTGGTCACGGGTAGCGAGGCCGTGCACGCCCCCTTCTCGGTGGAGGGTGTCGCCGAGGCGGCCCGCGGCCTGCGTCCGCACGTGTCCCTGGTCCCCACCCAGCTGCGCCGGCTGCTGGCGGCCGGAACGGACCTGTCCGTGCTGGGGACCGTGCTGCTGGGCGGCGCCGCCGCCGAACCCGAGCTGCTGGAGCGGGCCCGCGCGGCGGGCGGCCGGGTCGTGACCACCTACGGCATGAGCGAGACCTGCGGGGGTTGCGTCTACGACGGCGTCCCTCTGGACGGTGTCGGGGTGCACATCGACGCCGAGGTCCCGGGGGGACCAGGTCGGATCGCGCTCTCGGGCCCGGTGCTGCTGACACGCTACCGGTTCGCCCCCGGCAGCCGGGTGCGGGAGGATCCGCTGGAGACCGGCCCCGACGGTGTTCTCCGGCTGCGCACCAACGACCTGGGGCGGCTGGACGACGAGGGCCGCCTGAGCGTGCTGGGCCGGATGGACGAGGTCGTCAACACCGGTGGCCACAAGGTGGTGCCGGGCCAGGTGAACGCCCTGCTCCTGGAGCATCCGTCGGTGGCCGAGTCGGTGGTGGTCGGGCGCCCCGACCCCGAGTGGGGCGAGCGGGTCTGCGCGGTCGTGGTGCCCGCCGATCCGGCCGCGCCGCCCTCCCTGGAGCAGCTGCGCGACTGGGTGCGCGAGCGGCTGCCCGCCTACGCCGCTCCGCGCGAGCTGGACCTGCGCGCGTCCCTGCCCCTCCTGGCCTCGGGAAAGCCCGACCTGGTGGCGCTGCGTTCCGGCCGATGAGCATGTCCGGATTGCGGGGAACTTACCGAACCCTCCCGGCGTCTATCTGAATATCCGGGTCACCTGGGCATCCGGGCCCCACGGCTCCTCTTCGAAGGAGGTCCGCAGTTGGCGGCATCCCTCGGTCCGCGCTCCCCTGCGCCCTCCCCCGCATCCGACCGGAAGGAGCCCCGTCGGCGCACGGGCTCCTTTACCCGCTTCCACGGTGTGTTCGCCACTGACAGGGCGGTGATCCATCCCACTTCTGACGATATCCAATCGAGACAGGGAACATTTGACTCCCCGACACGTTGGACATATTGGCGCGTCCAGACGGCAGGAATCCTCCGCCGCGTGCCACACGTCATGGAAGGGAGGGAGGTGCCCAGATGAAGAGCACTGCCCCGGCCGCCTCGGCACCCGCCAAGGTCCCCACCGGAGCCGCTCTCCCCAGCGAGGCCGCCCGGGCGGCCCTGACCGACCTGATCAGCCGCGGACGCTCGCGGGGACAGCTGTCCCTCTCCGAACTGCGTACCGCCTTCATCGCGGCCGGAGTCTCCGCCGGCGACGGCCGTTCCATCCTGCGTGAACTCACCGACCACGGGGTCCGGCTCGCCAACAGGGACGAGGACTCCGCACCGGTGGCCGAAACCGACGCCGAGGACGACGTGCTGGAAGACACTCTCATCGCTACCGCGCCCGACACCGACGAGGCCCCCAAGACCGCCAAGGTCTCGGCCCGCAAGGGTCCCGCCCCGCGGCGGAAGGCCCGCACGACGCGACGCGCGAAGAAGACCGAGCCGACCGTGGAGTCGCTCGACCAGGAGACCGGTGAGGCCGATCTCGACGACCACTCCCCGGCGATGGGCGACTCGGTCCACACCTACCTCAAGGCCATCGGCCGCCGCCAGCTGCTCACCGCCGAGCAAGAGGTCGACCTGGCCAAGCGGGTGGAGGCGGGCCTCTACGCCGAGTACCGCCTGGGCCTGCACGGCGAGGTCGACGGAACGGTCGAGATGGCCCCCGCCGAGCGCGAGGAGCTGGAGGAGATCGCCGAGGACGGCCGCAAGGCCAAGTCCCACATGCTGGAGGCCAACCTGCGCCTGGTGGTGTCGGTGGCCAAGAAGTACAGCGACCGCGGCATGTCCCTGCTGGACGTGGTGCAGGAGGGCAACCTCGGCCTCATCCGCGCCGTGGAGAAGTTCGACTACTCCAAGGGCTTCAAGTTCTCCACCTACGCCATGTGGTGGATCCGCCAGGCCATCCAGCGCGGGTTCGCCGACTCGGCGCGCACCATCCGCCTGCCCGTGCACGTGTTGGAGCTGCTGAGCAAGGTCAGCCGCCTCGAGCGCGACATGCACCAGGCGCTGGGCCGCGAGCCCACGCCCGAGGAGCTGGCGCTGGAACTGGACAAGACCCCGGCCCAGATCGAGGAGCTGCTGCGGGTCACCCGCCAGCCCATCAGCCTCGACTCCACCATCGGCGAGGACGGCGAGACCCGCATCGGCGACCTCATCGAGGACGTCGACGCCTCGGAGGCCTCCGAGGTGGTGGACCGCCAGCTCATGGCCGACCAACTGCGCAACGCCCTGTCCGACCTGGAGCCCCGCGAGGCCACCATCATGTCCCTGCGCTTCGGGCTGATGGACGGCCGTCCGCGCACCCTGGACGAGATCGGCAAGCACCTGGGACTGACCCGCGAGCGCATCCGCCAGCTGGAGAAGCAGTCCCTGTCCAAGCTGCGCCACCCCAGCCGGGCACAGCAGCTGCTCGACTTCGCCAGCTGAGCGGAGGGTCCGGCGCACAGCGGGGCCGCCCCGACGGGGCGGCCCCTCACTCGTGCCCGGGGGCCCTCAGGCCTTCAGGGCGGCGAGCAGGATCCTCACCGCCTCGTCGTGCTCCAGCCCCACCCGGTTGATCACCTCGGCGTAGGCCCGGGCCGCCGCCAGCGCCTCGGCGCGCTGGTCGTCGCCCGCGGCGGCGATGAAGGTGCCCGAGCGGCCGCGTGTCTCGACCACCCCGGCCTGTTCCAGCTCTCGGTAGGCGCGGGCCACCGTGTTCACCGCCACGGACAGCTGCCCGGCCAGCGCGCGCACCGTCGGAAGCCGGTAGCCGACCGGCAGCTCCCCGTTGGCGGCGGCGATCGCCACGACCGTCCGGATCTGCTCGTAGGGCGGTACCTTCGACGTCGGGTCGATGCGGATGAAATCCGCCACTGCCACTGCGCTCCCCACAGTCGTCTGCCTCGTCCTCCACCCGATACCCGGGCGGGTACCCAAACTATCGCGCCCGCGGGCGCGGGGTGCGGAGGACCGGGGCCGGAGTCAGCCCACCCGGCGCGGCACGCGCTGGATGCCGTGCAGTCGGTGGGTCTCCCGTGCGGTGAGCAGGCGCTCGGCCACCTCCGTGGCGCGGCGGACCTGGGGTCGGGCCAGGCGCTTGCGCCGGTGGATGCGGTCCTGGTAGCCCTTGGGGCCGATCAGGACGCGCTCTTCGGCGTAGGCGGCCCGCATGGCCTCGGTCAGCGCCGTGTCCAGGGCGATGCCCTTCTCGTGCAGCTCCTCGGCCGAGGCGCCCCGCTCCCGGGCGGCCTCCAACGCCTCCTCGGCCGCGGCGACCTCCTTGAGCAGTCGGGGCAGCTCCCGGGCCTGCTCCCGGTCGGCGGCCAGGCTCTCGTGCGCCTGCGTCCTGCTGTGGTCTGCACGTCCCATGTCGAACTCCACTCACCCGCGAACGTCGGTCGAGGGCACTCTAATAGTGGCGGAGGCCATGTGCGACCGTTCTCCGGTGCCGATCCGGAGGACCTTGGTCGGACGTGCCGCCCCGGACCCCGCACCGCCGGCGCGTCAGTGGTGGCGTCCGCGTGCGACATCCGGCACCTTGGCGCTGGACAACCCCCGAAAGGACCACCGTGAGCAGGAACTACGCAGGACTCAGCCGGGAGCGCATCATCGTCGAGGCGCTCCACATCATCGCCGGCCGCGGGCTGGGCGGTCTGTCCATGCGCCGCCTGGGTGACGCCCTGGAGGTGGAGGCCATGGCCATCTACCACCACTTCCCCCTCGGCAAGGAGCAGCTGTTCAACGCCATCGCCGCCTACGTCACCTCCCCCGCGGCGGCAGGCTCCTCGGACACGGAGCCGTCGGAGGAGGAGCAGGAGGAGCGGAGCGGAGCGGAGGAGACCGACACACGCCCCTGGGACGAGCGCCTCACCGACTGGGCCGAGACCTACCGCAACCGGCTGCTCGAGTTCTCCGGGGCCCTCTCGCTCCTGGTCCACCGCGCCCCGCACACCCCGGCCGACGACGCCGCCCGCGCCCTGCTCCACCGCGCCTTCACCGAGGCGGGGCTCTCGGAGGAGGGTGTCGGGATCGCCGCCGACGCCCTGTACTCCTACTGCCTGGGCTCGGCGATCCACCAGGTACGCCACGAGGGCGACGAGGACGCGCCCGGCCCGCAGGAGGCGCGCGAGCGCTTCCACGCCGGCCTCCGGGCCCTGCTGCGGGGCCTCGCGGCAAACTGACCCCCGCCCGAACCGGGCGGAACCGAACCGGCCCCCACCACGTCCTTTCAGACAAGGGTGCCCTCTCCACATCCCTCTCCGAACCCGTCCGCACGGCCCGGCACCCGCCATCGCGGTGGGAAGGAACGTCCATGGTTCTCAAGCGACTGCTCGCAGGTATCGGTTTCGGCGGCGCCTCGGTGGAAACCCACCTGGAGTCTCCGCTGACCCGGCCCGGCGGTACCGTGCGCGGCACCGTCCTGATCGAGGGCGGCGACGTCGAGCAGGAGATCGAGCAGCTCACCGTGGGCCTGCAGGCCCGGGTCGAGGTCGAGAGCGGCGACAACGAGTACAACAGGAACATGGAGTTCCACCGGGTGCGGCTGGGCGACCGAGCCCACCTGGCGCCGGGGCAGCGCTTCCAGGTGCCCTTCGAGATCCAGGTCCCGTGGGAGAGCCCCGTCACCTCCTACAAGGGCAGCCACCTGCACCGCATGAACGTGGGGGTCAACACCCAGCTGCACGTGGCCAGGGCGGTGGACCCGGGCGACCTGGACCCGGTGGCCATCGAGCCCCTGCCGGGCCAGGCGGCGTTCCTGGACGCGCTGGTGTCGCTGGGGTTCCGGTTCAAGCAGGCCGACCTGGAGCAGGGACGCATCCGCAACACGCGCCAGCGGCTGCCCTTCTACCAGGAGATCGAGTACTACGCCCCCAGCCACTACCGGGGCCTCAACGAGCTGGAACTGTCGTTCGTCACCGACGAGCGGGGCATGGACGTCGTGCTGGAGCTCGACAAGAAGCCCGGCCTGCTCTTCTCCGAGGGCCGCGACACCTTCCACCGCTTCACCGTCGACCACCACAGCGCCGCCTCCCGCGACTGGCGGGGCGAGCTGCACCACTGGATCGACTCCCTGGCGGGCCGCCGCGAGTTCTTCTGACCGGACGCGGCCGGGACCCGGGTCCCGGCCGCGCCTCAGGCGCTCCCCGCCCGCATCCGCAGCCGCTCGGCCCGATGCTCCCGCGCCCGGTCCGGGTCGAGGACAGGGGCAGCCGCCAGCAACTGACGCGTGTACTCACTCTGCGGATTCTCGTACACGCTGTCGCTGTCCCCCGACTCCACCACCTCACCCTTGCGCATCACCAACACCCGATCACTGACCTGACGCACCACCGCCAGATCATGCGCCACAAAGATGTAGGTCAACCCGAAATCATCCTGCAACTCCGACAACAACCGCAGCACCTGATCCTGCGTCGACACATCCAACGCCGACACCGGCTCATCACAGATGATCAACTTCGGCTTCAAGATCAACGCCCGCGCGATCGCGATCCGCTGACGCTGACCCCCCGAGAACGCATGCGGAAACCGGTTGTAATGCCCCGGCTCCAACCCCACCCGCTCCAACAACTCCTGCACCCGCACACGAATCTTCCGGGTGTCCCTCTCCCCCTGCACCCGCAACGCCGTACCGATCGCATCACCCACCGTCAACCGCGGATTCAACGACGAATACGGACTCTGGAACACCATCTGCACATCCCGCCGCAGCGGACGCAGCTCCCGCTCCTTCATGTGCGTGATATCGCGCCCATCGAACACCACCCGGCCCCGGGTCGGCTCCAACAGACGCATCACCGTCCGCGACAACGTACTCTTGCCCGACCCCGACTCACCCACCACACCCAGCGTCTCACCGCGGTACAGGTCGAAGGACACCCCCTTGACCGCCCAGAAATCCGTCGACCGACCCCACGCACCACCACGCACCTTGAACCGCTGCGCCACATCCCGCACACTCAACAGCGGCTCACTCTGCCCCTCACCCCGAGAGCCCACCGCAGAAGCCGCGACGTCGGAAGCCCGGCCCTCGGTTCCGGAACCCGTACTCCCGGCCTTGGCCGCCCGGTCGGCGCGGTCCTGGGCGCGGCGCTGGGCGCGCGAGACCTCCACCCGCGGCACCGCGGCCAGCAGCGCCTGGGTGTAGGGGTGCTCGGGCGCGGACAGCACGGTGCGCACGTCACCGCGCTCGACGGCCTCGCCGTGGCGCATGACCACGACCTCGTCCACCGACCCGGCCACCACCGCCAGGTCGTGGGAGACCAGGATCAGGGCCATACCCAGATCCCGGCGCAGCTCGTCCAGCAGGTCCAGCACCTGGGCCTGCACGGTGACGTCCAGCGCGGTGGTGGGCTCATCGGCCAGCAGCACCTTCGGGCCGCACATCAGCCCCATCGCAATGACCACACGCTGGCGCATGCCACCGGAGAACTCGTGCGGATAGGAGTTGACCCGCTTCTCCGGTTGGGGGATGCCCACCCGGTCCAGGGCGCCGACCGCCCGTCGGCGGGCCTCGGACCGCGAGGTCCCGGGCCTGTGCACGCGCAGGGCCTCGACGAGCTGGTTGCCGATGGTGTACTGAGGGTGCAGCGACTGCATGGGGTCCTGGAACACCATGGCGATGTCGTTGCCGCGCATGCGCCGCAGCTCCTTGCCGGAGGCATGCCTGATGTCGGTCCCGGCGACCTCTACCAGTCCGGTGATTCTCGCCCGGCTGCCCCGGTGCAGGCCCATCAGCGCCAGCGAGGTCACGCTCTTGCCCGACCCCGACTCGCCGACGATGCCCAGGGCACCGCCGGCGGGCACCTCGAAGGACAGCCCCTTCACCGCCTGGACGTCCCCGTCCGCGGTCGGGAAGGTCACCCGCAGGTCGTTCACCCGGACGACGGGCTCGGAGGACGCGGTCGCACCCAAGAAACGCCTCAACTCTCTGTGTCGAAGGGCCGCGAGACCGAAGAGGTCAGCGGATACGCACTCGCGGGTCGACGAGCGGGTAGAGCAGGTCGACGAGCAGGTTGCACACGACGATGAAGACTGCACCGAACAGGGTTACGCCCAGGATGACCGGAAGGTCACTCTGTGTGATGGCACTCACCGCGTAGCGGCCGATCCCGTTGAGGGAGAAGACCTGCTCGGTGAGGACGGCGCCCCCCAGGACCAGCCCCAGGTCGAGGCCGAAGATGGTGACGATGGGGGTGAGGGTGGGGCGCAGCGCGTGCTTGAGCACCACGCTCCGTTCGTTCAGTCCCTTGGCGCGGGCGGTGCGGATGTAGTCCTCGCCCAGGACCTCGAGCATGCCGGCGCGGGTCTGGCGCGCGTACATGGCGGCGTGCAGGAACGCCAGGGTGATCCAGGGCAGGAACATCCCTTCCGCCCATCCCCACGGGTCCTCGGTGAAGGGTACGTAGCGCGGGGTGTCGAACCAGCCCCAGGAGTGCACGGGGAAGGCCAGGATCAGCAGGCCGGTGAAGAAGACGGGCAGCGACACCCCCGTCAGGGCGATCGCCATCGCCGCCCGGTCGAACAGGCTGCCCTTCCACACCGCGGAGACCACGCCCACCGCGATGCCGCCCACCAGCCAGAGGATCCCCGCGCCGACGGCCAGCGACACCGTCACCGGCAGCCGTGCCACGATCTCGGGAAAGACCTCCTGGTAGGTCTGGAAGGAGTAGCCCAGACACGGTGCCGAGCACTCGATGGTCTCCCTGCCGAAGCGGTACTCGGCGCCGAGGAAGATGCCGCGGACGAACTCGCCGAACTGGACGACGACCGGCCGGTCCAGCCCCAGGCGTTCGACGGTGGCCGCGATCGCCTCCGCGGTGGGGGCCCGGCCCACGTACATGGTGGCCAGCTGCTCGACGCTGCGTCCCGCCCAGCGGGGCACCACGTAGAAGATGGCGAAGGTGACCATGGTGACCACCGCCAGGAGCAGCAGGCCGGCGCCCAGTCGGCGCAGGATGTAGCTCAGCAAGCGACGCGCTCCCCGTTCTCGCACGCACGGGCTGTGCGGCGTCCGAGCCCACAAGGTAACGCAGAGTGAAATCGATATCACGCCTGAGGCAGGTGTGTTCGGCGGGCGCCCCTCAGGGCGCCCGCCGAACACACCTCAGGCCTGGAGCGCGTCCCGGCCGACCGCGAGCGTCGACAGGGCGTCGGGGTGTTCGCCCAGTTCCTCTTCCAGGACGTCCAGCACCCTCAGCACGCCGTCGGCGGTCTCGTCCCGCGCGCGCAGCGCCTCCCGCGTACGGGCGAGATAGCGGCCGAAGACCTGGCGGTCCCCGACGTAGAGGGCCGCCAGGAGGAAGTCGACGGTGTTGCCCAGGTACTCCACCGCGTGGTCCAGTTCCGCGTCCTGGAGGTCCGGGCTTCCGGGCGAGCCCTGGCCCCAGGCGCGCTCCAGCGCGGTGTGCACCAGGCCCTCCCTCTGCTGCAGCACCTCGGCGTAGGCGGTGCTGGCCGGCAGCGCCTCCTCCTCGCGGCCGATGACGTAGGGAGGCCCCGCGTCGAGCAGGTCGGCGGCCTGGAGCGCGTCGGGGGCCCACAGGTCGGCGCCCAGCCTCCGGGCCAGGAAGTCGTCGGGGCCGAACCCGGCGCCCCCGGCGATCACCGGGACCTGGATCCGGTGGGCCGCCCCGATCATCGCGTGGGCGGCGACCAGGCGCGCGGACATGGAGCAGCTGAGGGCCAGGATGTCGGGGCCGGTCTCCTGCAGGTGCAGTGCCAGGCTCCCGACGGGAACACTGACGCCGAGGAAGGCCACCCGCCATCCGCGCAGGCTCAGCACACCGCTCAGGACCCGGGCCGAGAGGCTGCGCCAGTCGCCGTCGGTGCAGGCGACCGTCACCTTGCCCCGCTCGGCCGGACTCGGGCCGTGGGCCGCCACGTGCTCCACGACCGCGCCGACGGCGCGCTCACCGATGTAGGCCGCCGCGTGCTCGTGCGAGACCGTCCACTCGCCGCTCCGGCGCAGGACGTCGGCCCGCTCCTGGACGGGGGCCACCACCTCCATGAGGAGGCTCTCGGGGAACGCTCCTGCGATCAGCGCGTCCCGCACCGTGCCCAGGGCGGCCTCCTCGTCGAGTCGGGCCACCTGTGCGAAGAACTCCTCGGCCACGCGTGCGAACGCCCCGGGCCGGATCGGGGAGGGAACGGTCACCCGAGCATGCCCTGGGCAGAGGGGGCCTGCACGGCCAGGACGGTGATGTCGTCGTGCTCACCGCCGCCGAGCCAGTCGCCGACGTACTGGGCGATGCGGCCGGCGACCGCCGGGGCCGGCAGTCCCGCGCAGCCCTCCAGCAGTCGGCGCAGGCGCTCCTCGCCGAGCATCTCACCGCTCCGCAGCGGGTTGCGGGCCTCGGTGACGCCGTCGCTGAAGACCACCATCGTCTCACCGGGGGCCAGGATCGTCTCGGCGCTGTGGAAGACCGCTTCCTCGATCGCGCCGACGAACATTCCGCCCACCAGGCCGGACATCTCCTCGACCTTGCCGCCGGAGCGCACCAGCAGCGGCGCGGGGTGGCCGCCGCCGGCAGCCAGGATGCGCAGTCCGCCGTCGGGCAGGGGCGTGGCCGTGCCCAGCACCACGGTGCTGAACTTCTCTGGGTCGGTGCGGGTCAACAGGATGTTGAGGTGCTCCAGCAGGGACACGGGGTCGCGCTCGACCAGCCGCAGCGCCTGCAGGGACTGGCGGATCATCCCGCTCAGCAGGGCGGCGTCATTGCCCTTGCCGCACACGTCGCCGAAGGAGAAGTCGAACCCCTCTCCTCCCGCCTCGGCCTCACGGACCTCGTAGAAGTCGCCTCCGATGCGCTCGGCCGCGATGGCCGAGCGGAACGAGGCGCCCAGCAGCGCGTGCTCGATCTCCGGCAGCGGCTCCGGCTGCAGGGCGGTCTTGAGCGTGGAGGCGGTGTCGGCCTGGTACTGGTAGAGCTGGGCGGAACCCAGCGCCCCGCCGACCTGTTCGGCGTACTCGGTGAGCAGGTCGGTGTCGGACTCCTCGAAGTATCCGTCGTGGCGGTAGACCAGGAGCGCCCCGGCGGCTCCGGTCAGCCCCGGCACGGGCACGGCCCGTACCGATCCGACCGGTCCCTCGCGACGCGCCAGGGTGCGCACCAGACCCTCGACGGGGTCCCCGGGCGCCGGTTCGGCGATGGCACTGCCCACGTCCAGGATCTCGGTCAGCCAGACGGCCTTGGCCGCCGTGCGCTGGGACCAGCGTCCCCGGGAGATCTCGGGCTTACCCGTTCCGTCGGCGACGGCGGCGGTCCACTTGGGCCTGCCGGAGGGGTCGGAGGTGAACAGTATGCACAGGTCGGCAACCTCGCCGAGGGGAAGCCGAACCGCCTGCTCGATGAGGCGCTCGGGGTGGAGCAGGCTGCTGAGCCCCCGCCCGGCCTCGCGCAGCAGCGCGGTCCACTCCTCGTGGGAGTGCGGAGCAGAGCTGTGCGCTCCGGCGACCTCCCCGCCATGGTGCGGGTCGTCCGGCCCGTTCGCCTGCTGACCGGGCGGCACCTTCCATCCATGGGCGTCTCTTGACATGACGTCGTCGGCACCGGAAGCGGACAAGCTTCCCTCCCCCGCTCAAGTTCTCTCCTCGGCGGGAGACCCGCCCGCGGGCCACACGGCCGCGTTCGAACGAGCATACCCACAATTGGCGACCGGAGAACCACGCAGGACGAACCCCACAAAGCCGAGAACGGACCGGTGAACGGCCGGAAATCGGCGGAAACGGGCGGGCCACCTGGCGGTTTTCCCACCCACCCCCGGGGACTCACTCCCGTGTGGTACCCAACGCCATGTAATCGTACATGGAGTACCCCGGGTGGTAGTAGACGTTGGTCAGGTTCGGCGGCCGGTACAGCACGGTCCGCTCGAACACGATCGGCAGGATCGCGGCCTGCTCCATCGCCCTGCGGTCGATCTGCGCGTAGACCTCGGCCCGTTCGTCGGGGTCGTCGAGGGTGACGACCTCGTCGAACCAGCCGTTGACCTGGTCGTCGTCGAGCTCGGAGACGTTGGTGTTGCCGGCGTCGCGGATGGCGTCGCCGTCGAGGATCTCGCGCATGAAGCCGTAGCCGCTGGCCCAGTCGGGGGCCCATCCGTAGACGGTCAGCCCGAGATCGTTGCTGTGGACGAAGTCCGGGGAGCCGGCCTGCGTGTTGGTGTAGCTGTCGGACGGGTACTGCTTGATGTCCGCCTGGATGCCCACCCTGTTCAGGGCCTGCTGGAGCGCCTCGGCGGTGCTCACCTCCGAGGGCCTGTCGGCGCGCACCCCGATGCTGGTGGAGAATCCGTCGGGCCGACCGCACTCCTCCAGCTGCGCACGTGCCTCGTCCAGGTCGCCCTTGCCCTCGGGCGAGGGGTAGAGGTCCTGGTCCGGGTCGGCCCCGGGCAGGGACGAGGGCAGGATCTGGGTGGCGACGTCGCCGCCGGCGTCGCCGCCCCAGGCGCGGTGCAGGGCGTCCTTGTCGGCCGCGTACATGACCGCACGGCGGCAGGCCAGGTCGTCCAGCGGCTCGACGACGGTGTTGATGTTGACATAGCGCAGGGTGTTGCCCTGCGGGTTGTCGACGTTGACCCGCCGGTCGTCGTCGGTGACGAGGGAACCGCGCATCGCGGGACCCACCCCGGTTCCGGCGAGGTCGACGTCGAGCTCGCCGTTGACCAGGCGCTGGTCGATCTCGTTCTGGTCCACCCCCATCTGCACCTCGATCCGGTCGGGCAGGGCATCTCGGGTGGGGTCGCTCTCGGGGTCCCACTGGTCGTTGCGGACCAGGTCGAGCGAGACCCCCGGACGGTAGTCGCCGTCGAACTTGTAGGGGCCCGACGAGACGACGCGGGTTTGGTACTGCTCGCCGCGGTCGGCGTCGGGCGGGACCGGTGCGGTCTGCGGCTGGACGAGCAGGTAGGGGAACTCGGCGAAGCTCTGCCGGAGGCGGAACACGAGGGTGTGGTCGTCGGGGATCTCGATGCCGCCCAGGCCCTCCAGCGGGTCCTCGCTGTCGCCGTAGGGGCCCTCGTAGTCCTCGCTGTCGGCCAGGAACTGCTGGAAGTACTTGGGGCCGTTGGGCAGCGCCTGTTCCCCGAAGTTGCTGCGCGCGATGGCATAGGCGATGTCGCGCGCGGTGATCTCGGAGCCGTCCTCGTACCTGAGCCCCTCCTTGATCCGCACGGTCCACTCGGTGGAGTCCTCGTTGGCCTCGGGCATCCCGGCGGCCAGGTCGGGCTGGAGCTCGGTGGCCTCCTCCCCTGGCGCGCCGGTGTAGGTGAGCAGGGTCCGGGCGTAGTAGCGGGAGAAGTTCCAGCTGAACGCGTAGTAGGTGTTGCCGGGATCGGGGGAGTCGAAGTCCGAGGAGATGGCGTAGCGCAGAGTCCCGCCCCTCCGGTCGGAGGGGTTGACGACCTCGGTCTCCCCCTGGTTGAACTCGGCGCCGGAGGCGTCGCCCCCTCCCCCGCCGCCGTCTGCGCATCCGGCCAGCAGCAGGGCCAGGACCGCCCCTGCCGCCGCGGGGGCCACTGCGCGGTTCCTCGTCCTCCTGGACGGGGGTGTGCGGTGGTGGCTGCTCACCTTGCCTCCTGGTCGTCTCATGGGCTCGTCGGGACACGGGGCGGGGCCCGTCAGTCGGAGGAGCGGGGGTCGAAGGCGTCGCGCAGTCCGTCGCCGAAGAGGTTGAAGGCCAGGACGGTGACGAAGACCGCCAGGCCGGGGACGATCACGAAGTGGGGGGCGATGGTGTAGAAGCGCAGGGCGTTCTCGAGCATGCCGCCCCATGTGGGGGTGGGCGGGTTGATGCCCACGCCCAGGAAGCTCAGGGCCGCCTCGAAGAGGATGTTGGTGGGGATGAGCAGTGTGGAGTAGACCAGGATCGGGGTGACGAGGTTGGGCAGGATCTCCCGGAAGACGATGTGGGCGCTGCCGGCGCCCAGGCTGCGGGCCGCCTCGACGAACTCCCGCTCCTTGAGGGTCAGGGTCTGGCCCCGCACGATGCGCCCGATGTAGGGCCAGTTGAAGAACCCGATGATGAAGACCAGGACACCGATGCGCAGCCCGTTGCCGGTCAGTCCGAAGGCGCCGTCGGGGATGACCCCGACCAGGGCGATGGCGAACAGCAGCAGCGGGAAGGCCAGGAAGATGTCCATGGCCCGGCTGATAACGGTGTCGACCCAGCCCCCGAAGTAGCCGGCGGTCATGCCCAGGACCGTGCCGATGGCGACGCACACCACGGTGGCGACGGTGGCGACCAGGAGCGAGGTGCGGGCGCCGTGGACGACGCGGCTGAACAGGTCGCGCCCGTTGACGGGTTCGACGCCCAGCGGGTGCTGTGCGCCGATGCCGCCCCAGGGGTCTAGGTCCACCCCGGGGCCGGGGTTGTCGGGATCGCGCAGGACCCCGCCGGTGAGCGGGTCGATCAGGTGCTGGTTGAACTGGGTGGGCGGATGGCCGAACCAGGCGGTGAGCAGCGGGGCGAGGAGGGCGGCCAGGACGAGCAGGACGACGACGATCCCGCCGGCCATGCCGACCTTGTCCCTGCGGAAGCGCTGCCAGGCGATCTGGCGCAGCGACCGGTTCTCGGCGCCGCGCGCCCCGGCCGCCACCGCCTCGGGGTCCGCGTACTGGGAGGACTCCGGCGCGTCCATGGGAGTGGTCACGCACCCCCCAATCACCCTGCGCATCAGTTCGGATACGTAGAGCTTGCACCAGGGGGGCGGGTGTTGCCAGCATCCGCGCCCCGGCCGGGCGCGTCGCCGGCGGCGGGCCCCGGGACTCAGCCCTCCGCGACGACGGCGACCGCCTCCACCTCCACGAGCTGGTGGTCGTAGCCGAGCACGGACACACCGAGCAGGGTGCTGGGGGCGTCGTGGTCCCCCATGTGCTCGCGCACCACGTCCCAGACGGCCACGAGGTCCTCCTGCCGGGAGGAGGCCACGTACACCGTGGTCTTCACGACGTCGGACAGCTCGGCCCCGGCGTCCCGCAGGGCGGTGCGCAGGTTGCGCATCACCTGGTGGGCCTGGCCCGCGTGGTCGCCGACCGCGACGGTGGCACCGCTCTCGTCGAGCGGGCAGGCCCCCGCCGTCCACACGACCCGGGCCGGGTTCGGGACGGAGGCGGCGTAGGCGTATTCCACGTGCTCGGCCAGGGTCCGGCTGCGTACCAACCTCACCGTGTTCATCGTTCTCCTGTCGTCGTGTGTACGGAGGCCCGCACCGCCCGGCCGCCGTCCATGCGCAGCTCGGCGCCGGTCCAGCGCCGGCGCAGCCAGCGGTCGTGGGTGGCCACCACCACCGCGCCCGGGCTCGACCCCAGAGCCTCCTCCAGTTCCTCGGCCAGGGCCAGGGACAGGTGGTTGGTGGGCTCGTCGAGCAGCAGCACGTCCGGGGACCGGCCCACCAGCATCGCCAGGGCCAGCCGGCGGCGCTGCCCCACGCTGAGCTCGCCCACCGGCCGGTCCAGGTCGCGCGGGGCGACCAGGCCGAGTTCGGCCAGGGCCGGCGCTCCGGACGGACCGGTCTCCAGGGTGCCGTAGAGCGAGCGCGGTGTGCGCCCGGGGTCGGGGAAGACGACGTCCTGTTCCAGCAGCGCCACCGAGGCTCCCCGGCGCCACAGCACCTGCCCGCGCGCGGGCCGCAGGCGGCGGGCCAGGACGTGCAGCAGCGTGGACTTGCCCGCGCCGTTGGGCCCGGTGACGAGCAGGCGTCCGTCGGAGGGCAGGTCCAGGTGCTCCAGGCTCAGGCGCCCGGGGACCACCAGGCCCCGCGCGCTCAGCGCGCTGCCCTCCCCCGCCGGCGCCCCGGTGAGGGGGCGGGTGAACGACAGCGGCCGGGGAGGGCGGCGGACCTGGTCGTTCTCCAGCTCCTCCAGGCGGGCGCGGGCGTCGCGCACCCGCCGCGACACCTGCTTCTCCACGCGTCCGCCGGTGCGGTGGAAGTTCATCTTGTCGTTGTCGCGGGCCGGACGGCCGTACCCGACCTTCCGGGCGGTGGTGCGCACCGCCTCGCGCAGGTGCTTGATCTGCTCCTGCTCCTGCTGGTGGCGCTGCTCCCAGCGCTCGCGCTCCAGGCGCTTCTCCCGGAGGTAGAAGCTGTAGGCGCCTCCGTAGCGGACTGGTCCGTCCACGGCCGGGTCCAGGTCGACCAGGCAGGTGCACACCGCGTCGAGGAACACCCGGTCGTGGCTCGCCACCACCACCGCGCCGGGCAGGCCGCGCAGGTGTCCCTCCAGGAATTCCAGCGCGCTGTCGTCGAGGTGGTTGGTGGGTTCGTCCAGCAGCAGGGCGCGCGGGCGGCGCACGAGCAGCGCCGCCAGTGCCAGGCGGGCGCGCTGACCGCCCGACATCCGCCCCACCGGCCGTCCCGGATCGACGCCGCCCAGCCCCAGGCCGGCGACGACGAGCTCCGCGCGGCGGTCGGCGTCCCAGACCTCCAGTCGCTCGGCGTCGGCCAGGGCCGCGGCGTAGCCCTCCAGCGCCGCCGCGCCCTCGGGGTCGGCGTCCAGGGCGGCGGCCGCGGCGGCCAGGCGCCGCTCCACCTCTCGGGCCGGGGCCAGAGCCCCGTCGATCACCTCGGCCGTTGTGGTCTCCGGCGGGTGGGGCAGCTCCTGGTGGAGGAACCCCGTGTCGGCGGGCCGCAGGACCCGCCCGGCGTCGGGCTCCTCGATCCCGGCGAGCAGGCGCAGGAGCGTGGACTTGCCCGCGCCGTTCTCCCCGACCAGGCCCAGGCGCTGCCCGGGGGCGACGTCGAGGTCGAGGCCGTCGAGGACGACGCGCTCGCCGTAGGCGCGGGACAGGTCGCGGGCCCGCAGCAGCGGACCGCCGGCAGAGGCAGTGGAATACGTCAAGGTGGGACCGCCCTTCGTGGAAGGGGTGGGTCCCGACGTGCGCGGCCGTCCGCGCGAAGGGTTCCGCAGGCGGGCCGGACGGCGACATCGAGACCGCACCGCGGAGAGAAGCACTCGCGTGCACCGGACGGGCCCGGCTCCAGCCCCGTGGGCGAGCCTCCGCGTCCGGTGGTTCCGGTCTCGATGTCAGATGCGCATTGCCCCGCCAGGGTAGGCACGGGGGCAACCGTCGCGCAAGCGCTTTTCCCGCGCGCCGGTCGGCGGGCCGTCCGGGTCCGGACGGCCCGCCGACCGGTCCGTCACCTTCCGCGCAGCGCGCGGTAGCTGCTCACCAGGGACGCCGTGGAGGCGTCCAGGCCGGGCACGTCGGCGCCCTCGGTGAGGGCGGGCTCGACCCGTTCGGCCAGGACCTTGCCGAGCTGGACGCCCCACTGGTCGAAGGAGTTGATGTTCCACACGGCGCCCTGGACGAACACCTTGTGCTCGTACAGGGCCACGAGCTGTCCCAGCACCGACGGGCTGAGCCGGTCGGCCAGGATCGTGGTGGTGGGCCGGTTGCCGGGGAAGGTGCGGTGCGGGACAAGCTCGGCCGCCACCCCCTCGGCGGCGACCTCCTCCGCCGTCCTCCCGAACGCCAGCGCCTGGCCCTGGGCGAACATGTTGGCCATGAGCAGGTCGTGCTGGGGCACGAGCGCCTCGGGCAGGTCCGGGGCGGGGTTGGCGAAGCCGATGAGGTCGGCCGGGACGAACCTCGTCCCCTGGTGCAGCAGCTGGAAGTAGGCGTGCTGGCCGTTGGTGCCCGGGGTGCCCCACACCACCGGCCCCGTCTGCCAGGAGACCGGGCGCCCGTCACGCTGCACCGACTTGCCGTTGGACTCCATGTCGAGCTGCTGGAGGTAGTCGGGGAAGCGGGCCAGGTGCTGGCTGTAGGGCAGCACGGCGTGGCTCTCGGCACCCATGAAGTTGCCGTACCACACGCCGAGGAGCCCGAGCAGGAACGGCAGGTTGCGCTCGATCGGCGCGGTGGCGAAGTGGGTGTCCATCAGGTGGAAGCCGGCGAGCATCTCCCGGAACCGCTCGGGGCCGATGGCGACCATGAGTGTCAGGCCGATGGCCGAGTCGTAGGAGTAGCGGCCGCCGACCCAGTCCCAGAAGCCGAACATGTTGTCGGTGTCGATGCCGAAGCGCGCCACCTCCTCGGCGTTGGTGGAGACCGCCGCGAAGTGCCGGGCGATGGCCTTCTCCGAACCCAGGGCGTCCACCAGCCAGGAGCGGGCGACGGTGGCGTTGGTGATGGTCTCGATCGTGGTGAAGGTCTTGGAGGAGATGACGAAGAGCGTGGTGGCGGGGTCGGCGTCCGCCAGCGCCTCGTGCAGGTCGCTGCCGTCGACGTTGGAGACGAAGCGCACCTCCAGGCCGCGGTCGCTGTAGGGCCGCAGTGCCTCGTAGGCCATGGCCGGACCGAGGTCGGAACCGCCGATGCCGATGTTGACGATCCTCGTCACCGGCTGCCCCGTGTGGCCGAGCCACTGCCGGGCGCGCACCTTCTCGGCGAAGGCGCTCATGCGGTCCAGGACCTCCTGCACCTCGGGGACGACGTTCTTCCCGTCGGTCTCCACGACCGCGCCGCGGGGCGCGCGCAGGGCCGTGTGCAGCACCGCGCGGTCCTCGGTGAGGTTGATGCGCCCGCCGCCGAGCATGGCGTCGCGCAGTTCGGCGACGCCGGTGGCGCGGGCCAGGTCGGTCAGCAGCCGCAGGGTCTCCTCGGTGACGAGGTTCTTGGAGAGGTCGACGTGCAGGTCGCCGACGTGGAGGGTGTGGCGCCGCACCCGCTCGGGGTCGGCGTCGAAGAGCTCGCGCAGGCTGGTGCCGGCGAACCGCTCCCGGTGCCCGGCCAGGGCCGTCCACTCGTCCCTGCGGTCCAGCGCGACTGCGCCGTGCTGTGCTCCGGCGTCCCCCGGACGGGGGAGGGGTGTGGTGGGCATCCGGTCGCTCCTCGTCATCCGTGTGCTCCGGGGCGGGCGGTGTCGGGCGCTCCCCGCCCCGCTGTGCGGCTTCGACACCTACCCTGCCACGGTCGCCGCCAACCGGGGGCACGGCTCGGCGGACGGACTCAGCCGACTCCCTGGCGCTCGGCCCGCAGTTCCCGTACCTCGGCGCGCAGGGCACGCAGTTCGGCCAGGAGCTGCCCCTGGCCTCCGGGGCCGTCGCCGCCGGGTCCGGGTCCGGCCTCCGCCGTCCGGCCGCCGCTGTCCTCGGGCAGGTCGCTGTCCTGCTCCAGGGCCTCCACCGCCACGGCGATGAACAGGTTGAGGGCCACCAGTGTGGAGACCAGCACGAAGGCGACGAAGAAGGTCCAGGCCATGGGCTGGTGCTCCATGACGTCCTTGGCGATGCTGCCCCAGCCGTCGGCGGTGGCGATCTGGAAGAGCGTGAACAGGGACGTGGGCAGGTCGCCGAAGTAGTGCGGCGAGCTTCCCGAGAAGAGCGTGGTGGCCATCACCGAGGACACGTAGAGCAGCAGCGCGACCAGGAAGAGGATGGACATCATGCCGGGAAGTGCCCGGAACAGGCCCGCCACCACGTGGCGCAGGCTGGGCACCACCGACAGCAGGCGCAGCACCCTCAGCACCCGCAGAACCCGCAGGACCGCGAAGGGTCCCGAGGCCGGCAGCAGGGCGATACCGACGATGACCGTGTCGAACCAGTTCCACGGGTCGCGGAAGAACTCCGAGCGGTGGGCGTAGACGCGCAGCAGGAGCTCGAGCACGAACAGCCCGAGGATGCCCAGGTCGAGGGTGCGCAGCAGCCTGCCGCGGGTCTCCATGATCCCGGGTGAGGTCTCCAGCCCCGGACGACGGCGTTGACCAGGATGAGGCCGACGACCGCGGTCTGGAACCAGCGGGCCTCCACCATCGTGCGGACCCTCTGTCGCGCTGACACTGCCGGTGGAACTCCGTTCGTGCAAGGGGGTGCGGTGGCGCAAAAGCCTAGCGCCTACGGCCTTCCGGAGCGCTTGTTTCGCCGTGGCGACCCGCCGTGACCGGGCCGCAATGACGGAGATCACAGTTCGGCGGCGGGGCCGGGGAACGGCCCCGGTCCGTCAGGGCGTACCCGGTGCCCGTCCTCCGTGCGGAGCACGGCGAGGCGCTCCCCCCGCTCCGACGCGGTGCGGCGCCGTCCGCGACGGGCGGCACCGGACACGCTCCAGGGCCTGTTGTGTGGATGCTCTCGCCGTA
This sequence comes from Nocardiopsis algeriensis, assembly GCF_014203695.1. GTDB lineage: Bacteria > Actinomycetota > Actinomycetes > Streptosporangiales > Streptosporangiaceae > Nocardiopsis > Nocardiopsis algeriensis. Next base: position 375,104 of record NZ_JACHJO010000005.1, read on the forward strand.
TCGGCGGAGCCGATCCCCCGGCGAACGGTCGGCCAGGTGTTCCCTGGCAAGGCGGGGAGCGCAGCTCGGCCCGGTGGGCCCGGCAAGCTCTCCGACGCGGCAAGGGGGCGCCTGGCGGCCGTGCAGCCCGAGATGATCCAAAAAAAACAGGGCCTAGGATGGGCGGCCGGATCCTACGACATCTGACCAGGGGAGGCCCGGCGTGGGCAGCAGGAACCGCCGCGGACCGCGGCGTGCCGCCGGAGCCGCCGAGTGGGCCGGCCCGCTGCCGGGCCAGGCGGCCGGCGAGGTGGTCGCCGGTGCCGTCGACGCACTGGTGCTCGGCCAGGAGGGCGGCGGCGTGGACCTGGCCGCGGCCCGGCTCGCCGACACCGAGGACGACGCGTGGGCGCGGTCGGCGGAGCGGGCTCTGGCCGACGCCCTGCGCGAGGGCGCGGCCGCCGTGTGGACGCGCGGCTGGCAGCCGGCCGAGGCCGTCCGCCGTATGGAGCGCCTGCTGGGCCCCACCGCCGCCGCGGCGACGGCCGGCGCGGCCGCCGCCGATCTGGAGCGGCACCCCTCCCCGTCGGTGGACCCCCGCTGGAGCGCGCAGGTGCGCGGCCTGGGCGTCGCGCCCGTCGACCGGGGCTCCTTCCTGGGCCGCCTGTGCCGGGACCGCGGCCTGATGCGCTTCGAGGCGGTCGAGGCGGTGCTGCGCACGCTGGCGGCGCTGCGCGCGCTGCCCCCGCTCCAGCATCTGATGCCCCTGCCGGGCCGCCACCGGCCCGGTCACGGTCGGCCCCTCCGGCGCGGTCCGGTGGACGAGGGCAAGCTGGCGAGGGTCCGCGCCCTGCTGGCCAAGGCCGAGTCCACGGAGTTTCCCGGTGAGGCCGAGGCGCTGAGCGCCCGCGCCCAGGAGATGATGGCCCGCCACAGCATCGACCGGGCCCTGCTGGAGGAGGAGCCGAGCCGGTCGGAGGCGGGCCACGCCCGGCGGTTGCCGGTGGAGGCTCCCTACGAGGAGCACAAGGCGGTGCTGCTCCACGAGGTCGCCGAGGCCAACCACTGCCGGGCCGTGTGGCACAGCGACCTGGGCATGTGCACGGTGATGGGCTTCCCCGACGACGTCGACGCGGTCGATCTCATGTTCACCTCGCTGCTGGTGCAGGCCGAGGCCGCGATGCGCGCGAGCAACTCCGCGCGCGACCGCGCCGGCCGGCGGGCGGGCCGCGACTTCCGGGCCTCGTTCATGTCGGCGTTCGCCGTGCGGGTGGGCGAGCGCCTGGTGGAGGCCGCCCGTACCGCCGAGCGGGCTGCGGAGGCCGAGACCGGACGGGACCTGGTGCCGCTGTTCGCGGCACGCGAGCGCGAGGTGGAGGCCGCCGTCACCGCGGCCTTCGGCGAGCTCACCTCCTCCCGTGTCCGGGGTCCCTACAGCGAGGACGGCTGGCAGGCCGGACGCGCCGCCGCCGACGCCGCCTCCCTGGCCTCCCGGCGCCCGGTGGACGGGCGCTGACGGAAAATTCGGTGGCCCCGCCGGAGCGAGGACCGGTAGAACCGGGCACATGCACAAATACCCGCGTACGCGGCACATCCGCGGGTCCCGTCTGCAGCGGGGCGACCACGACCTGTCCGCGGTGCCCTTCGGAGAACTGGCCGGACGCCACCTCGTGGTGGAGGAGAAACTGGACGGCGCCAACGCGGGGATCAGCTTCGGGCCCGGCGGGCGGCTGCTCCTGCAGAGCCGGGGCCACTACCTCCAGGGCGGCCCCCGGGAGCGCCACTTCTCGCCCTTCAAGGCGTGGGCGGCGTCGATGGCGCCGCTGCTGCGGCCGCGCCTGGGCGAGCGCTACGTGCTCTACGGCGAGTGGCTCTACGCCAAGCACACCGTGTTCTACGACGCGCTCCCCCACCACTTCCTGGAGTTCGACGTGCTCGACACCCGTGACGGCACGTTCCTGTCCACCCCGCGCCGCCGGGAGCTGCTGGAGGGGATCCCGGTCGTCCCCGTGCCCGTGCTGCACTCGGGCCCTCTGGAGCGGTTGGAGGACCTCACCTCCCTGGTGGGCCCTTCCGCCTACCGCACACCTGCCTGGCGGGAGGCGCTGGCGGAATCCGCGGAGGCCGTCGGCGCCGATCCGCGGCGGGCCCTGGCCGAGACCGACGACAGCGACCTCATGGAGGGCCTGTACGTCAAGGTCGAGGAGGGCGGCCGCACCGTCGACCGCCTCAAGTGGGTGCGCCCCGGTTTCACCAACGCCCTCCTCGACTCGGGGACGCACTGGCTCGACCGGCCGCTGATCGCCAACAGGACGGCCGCCCCGGAGGTGTCCCGTGCGGGTGTTCGCTGAACTGTGCCCGGCTCCCCCGGTGTGGGATCTGGACTGGTCTCGCGTGCGGGAGGCCTTCGCCTGGGTGCGTGCCCTGGCGGGGGTGGAGCAGGATCCCGTGCACCATGCCGAGGGAGACGTGGAGATCCACACCCGGATGGCCTGCGAGGCGCTGGCCTCCCTGCCGGAGTGGCGGGCCCGGCCCGAGCACGAGCGGGTGCGGCTCTTCGCCGCCGTGCTGATGCACGACATCGCCAAGCCGGAGTGCACCCGCCGCGAGGAGGACGGGCGCGTCACCGCACACGGGCACTCCCGGCGCGGCGAGCTGACGGTGCGCCGCCTCCTGTGGGAGGCGGGCGCACCGGTGGCCTGGCGCGAGCACGTGGCGGCGCTGGTGCGCCACCACCAGGTCCCGTTCTGGGCCCTGGAGCGGCCCGACCTCCAGCGGATCGCCTTCCGGGTGAGCCTGGTGGCCCGCAACGACGACCTGGCGGTCCTGGCCACCGCCGACATCCTGGGACGCGAGTGCGGCGACACCGCCGAGGTCCTGGAGAACATCGGGCTGTACCGCGAGTACTGCGCCGAGCAGCGCTGCCTGGCGGCCCCGCGCGCCTTCCCCTCCGACCACGCCCGCTTCTGGTACTTCCGCAAGGAGGGGCGCGACCCCGACCACGACGCCTACGACGACACCCGCACGACTGTCACCGTCATGTCGGGCCTGCCCGGCGCGGGCAAGGACACCTGGATCGCCCGGGAGCGGCCGGGGCTCGCCGTGGTGAGCCTGGACGCGTTGCGCGCCGAGATGGGTGTGGGCCCGACCGGGGACCAGCGTCCCGTCGCGGCCGCCGCCCACGAGCTGGCCCGCGAGCACCTGCGCGCGGGCCGCCCGTTCGTGTGGAACGCCACCAACGTCTCCCGCTCGCTGCGCGGCCGGTGCGTCGACCTGGCCGCCGACTACGGGGCACGGGTGGAGATCGTCGCCCTGGAGGCCCCGCCGCAGGAGCTGCGCGCCCGCCTGGACCGGCGTGACCGTCCGGTTCCGGCCGCCGCGGTGGAGCGCCTGGTGCGCCGCTGGGAGTACCCCGACCCGACGGAGGCCCACCGCATCGTGCATCCGGACATGTGAGACGCCACCGGCCGGGCAAGGCGTTCTTTCCGTGATTTCGTGTCGCACGTGCGCCCGCCGTCGGTACTCTGACGGCATTCCGCCCCGCTCCTCCGGCGGCCGCCACCGCCCGGGCACCTCCCGTGCGCGCCGATCCGGCGCCGGGCCGGGACCCGCGCCGCGGGAGGCTTCCGGCACGTGCGCGGAAGGCACGACGACGACCACACCTTTTCCGAGGCGATGTCCGAGACCAGCACATGGCCAGGGTGACCGCCGGCGACGGCGGGACGGACACCCGACCCGAGCACCCCCGCGCCGCAGGCGGCCGGTGGCGCCGTTTCACGCTGCTGTGGAGCTCGGGCGCGTTCAGCAGCCTGGGCACCATGACGTTCACGCTGGCCGTCCCGCTGCTGGCCCTGGCGGAGACCGGTTCCGCCGCCGTCACGGCGTGGATCACCGCGGCGGGCATGCTGCCCCGCGTCCTGCTGCACGTGCCTGCCGGGGTTCTGCTGGACCGGGTCGACCCGCGCCGCGTCCTGCTCCTGGCACAGGCGGGCCGTCTGACCGTGACCGCCGTGTTCGTGGCGCCGGTCCTGCTGTGGGACGCCCCGGTGATGCTGCTCGCGGCGGCCACCGCCCTGCACGGTGCCTGTTCGGCCCTGTTCCTGTCCGCCGTGTCCACGGCCGTGCCCTGCCTCGTACCTCAGGAGGAGCTGGCGACCGCGGCCGGCCGCAACGAGGCCCGCTCCCACGGAACACAGCTGGCCGGGCGTCCGCTGGGCGGTTTCCTGTACGGGGTCGCCGGCTGGCTTCCCGCGCTCTTCGACGCCGCGATGTCGCTGTGCGCACTGGTGAGCACCCTCCTGCTGCCCCGGCCGATACGCCCCCGCACCGGGAAGCGGGACCGCTCACCGCTCCCGTCGGTCCGGGAGGTCTCCGAGGGGTTCCGACGCGTGTGCCGCGACCGGCTGCTCGCCACGGTCCTGGTGGTGTGCACCGTCACCAACGCCCTGTTCCAGACCGTCTGGCTGATCATCATGCTGGTGGCCACGGAGAGTGGGCTCTCCCCCCTCCTGCTCGGGTGCGTCCTGGCTGCCACCGGTGTGGGCGGGCTGCTCGGTTCACTCCTGGCTCCGCCGCTGGTGTCGCGCACCCCTTCCGCGGTCATGGTCGCCCTGTGCCTGTGGCTGTGGATGATCCCCCTGGGGGCCCTGGCCCTGGCCCACCACTCCGGCTCCCACTGGATGCTGCTCGTCCTCCCCCTCACCTGGGGCGGCATCGGATTCGTGGGCGCCCACATGAACGTCACCGCGGCGACCCACCAGGCCGCTCGTGTTCCCCGTGAGGTCCTGGGGCGGGTGCTGAGCGCCAACCGGTTCTTCGCCCACGGTGCGCTCCCGGTGGGTCTGGTGTGCGGCGGCCACGTCCTGGAGGCAGCGGGTCCCGCAGCGACCAGCGCCTTCGTCCTGACCGCGGTCGGCCTGCTCGCCGTGGTCGTCACCGTCCTTCTTCCGAGACTGCGGGAGAGACCTGCTTCCCGGTCGACAGCGCGTCCGTCAGACGGCGCAGCCTTGCGTCCAACCCCTTCTTGAGCTCTGCGGGACCGCCCTCGCCCCTGCCGGAGGTCACGAGGTCGAAGACGCGGTCGATCTCGTCGCGCAGCTCCTCCGCCGCCGCGCGTTCCTGCTCCGGCAGTGTGCTGCGCAGCCGTTCGACGGCCGCGACCGCCCGCAGGGCGTCCTCGGGCAACTGCAGGTCCGCGAGCCCCTCGCGCCCCGGTCGGGAGGGTCCCGCGAGCTGGATGTGCCTGGCCCACCGGGCCGTCATCCCGAAGCGCAGCACCGACTCGGTGACGGCGGTGACCAGGTCGTCGGCCTCCTCCCTCTCCTTCCGGGTGTCCTCCCTCTCCCAGCGGGCCCGCTCCGTGTCGAGGGCGTGTCCGGCACGCGCGTCCTCGGCCTTCAGGGAACGGCGCGAGGTCAGCGCGGAAGCGGTGATGGTGCTGATCGCCGTGGTGGCCCCCGTGACGAGGGCGACCAGGACCGTGGGGTCGGACAGGTTCGCCAGCACCGGCGTCACTCCCCCTCCCGCAGCCGTGCGGCCGTGGACAGCTGGTGGTGCGGCAGCGGCGGGTGGTGTGCGCGTGCGGCGCGCTCGGCCAGCCGTGCGGCCAGATCGCGGTCGCCGCCCATCCGCCGCACCCGGGCGGCGCGGAGCAGGACGGGGCCGTTGTCGGAGGCCTCCTCCAACGCCTCGTCCAGGTCCTCCGGCCACGCCTCCGCACCCCACAGGGTGGCTCGGGCCAGGGCCCTGGCCGCACGCGAAGAAGGGGTCTGCGGCGCTCCCGGCCGCTCCAGGTCGTGGAGGGCCGGGGCGGCCTCACCCTGGTCGGCGAGGATCTCGCCACGCGTGCGCCGGGCCTCGGTGTCGGTGCTGTCGCGGGCCAGAACCCGGTTGAGGACGTCCAGGGCCGACTCCGCCTGGCCCGCATGCCACAGTGCCTGTCCGAGTCCGGTCTGCACGCCCGGATCGCTGCCCGCCCGGCTGGTGACCGACGCCAGTACCTCCAGGGCCGACGACCGGTCCCCCTCCAGGAACAGGCAGCGGGCCTGCGCCAGGAGGGTGCGGTTCACCGCGGTCCCCTCTCCCAGCGAGGCGTACCGTCCGGCGGCGTCGGCGTAGAGGCGTGCGGCCGAGACGTGGTCACCCTCCTCGAAGGCCAGGTCGCCCAGCAGCGAGACGAGCCGTACCCGCAGTCGGGGACCGGGCGCCGGCTGGGCGGACAGGGCCCTTTGGGCGTGCTCCCCGGCGACGGTGTTCTCGCCTCGTGTGCGCGCCCTGCAGGCGGCGTCGAAGTGCCGGGCGGCCGTGTAGGCGGCCTCGCGGAGCGGCCCGAGGAAGGCCAGGGGCCGGTGCAGGCGGGGATGCCGGAGCAGGTAGGAGGCGGCGTCCCGGTCGACCACGTACCGGTCCTGGAGGACGGTGGCGACGTCCGCACCGCCGCAGAAGGGCGGGGCTCCGGCCCCGCCCGCGGCCGCGAGCGTGTCGAGCCAGGAGCGGACGAGCCGCACCGGGACCAGGCACTCGGTCGCCGCCTCGGAGACGGCCTGCCGCACGTACCCCGCCAGGGCGGGGTCGACGCCCCCGGCCTCGGGCTCCCGGTCGGACCGGGATCTCCACAGTGCCCGGCCGGCCACCTGGAGCAGGACGGGGTCGACCGTGCCGGAGGCCGTTCCCAGTTCCTCGGCGAGGTGTCTGCCGCTTCCCGGCCCCGGGCGGTGGCCGAACCGGGCCAGGGCGCGCTCCACCGTGTCGGCGGCGGCCTCGGGTGTGAAGGGCCGCAGCAGAACCTCGGCGTGGGACACGGCGCGCTTGTCGACGAGGCGGCGCAGCTCGTCCATGTGGTCGCTGCGCACGACGAGGAGGAGACGCAGGCCTTCCACGGTGTCCGGCAGGCCCAGGAGTTCGTCCAGCAGGTCGCGGCGGTCCTGTTCACCCGAGGTTCCCGGGCGCAGGAGGAGCTCGGTCCCGTCCAGGGACGCGTACAGCGGGGCGGGGCGCCCGTAGCGGTCCAGGCGTGTCCGGGAGCGCAGGAGGTCTCCGACCGAGCGGCCGGGGAAGCCCCCGGGCGGGACGTCGGGGTCCCAGGAGTCGACCAGGGCGCGCGTGTACGGGTTCTGGTCGGGCATCGCGGCGACGGGGAAGGAGGCGTCCAGGAGGAGTTCACCGGGAGGCAGGACGCTCTCCCCGCGGTCCGTCAGTGCGGGTACGGCTCCGGCGCGCAGGAGAGAGGTCTTGCCCGCGCCGGTGCCGCCGTACAGCACGGTGAGCCGATGGCGGCTCCAGGCCTCCACCAGTGACCTCGTCTCCTGTTCCCGACCGAGGAAAAGAGACCGTTCCCGTGTATGAAAAGGCCTCGGCCCGATGAACGGGCCGGTGTTCTCGTCCCACGCGATATCGGCTCGTCTCATGAATGGCTCCCGACCGGCGGCAGCGGAAGAACACCGAGGTCGCTCTCCGTTCACGGTCGAGCGGGGTGACAACGGCACCCGTGCGCTCCCGAACATCTCGGCAGCCTACACGGGCTCCGGTCCGTCGGCCAGGGCGCCCGGAGATTCGGCGAACACCTCTGTCAGTCGTCACCCTCGTTGATAAAGGCGGCCACGGCCTCGTCGTCCGCGATTTCGGGGTCGAGGACGGAGCGCAGGGCCGACGCGACGACGGACTCCCCGAGTCCGCCCAGTTCCCGCAGGGACAAACCGTCGAGGGACACGAAAGCGAGGCCCTCGGAAAACTCCTGGGTTCTCATCGTTCACTCCTTTTTCACCAGGAAAAGAAGGGACAGGGCGCCACCTGCCCCTTTCCCGTCTTCCCCCACGAAGTTCCTACCACAGTGCTGTCATTCTCTAACCTGATCGCCTACGCTGAAAGCCACCCGGGCCCCGTGAACCAGAAACCGGAGAGCCATAAAACCAGCCGGGTCACGTCAAGAAACGGGGAAAATGATTCCGGCGGGACACGTGTGAAACCGGAGGAAAACGAGTGTCCGACACTCAAGTAACCGGTCCCAACAAAGGACTCGGCCGCCTTCCCGAGGTCTGGGGCGGGGTGCCGTCGCGGAACAAGAACTTCACCGGCCGAAGGCACCAGCTCCGCTCCCTCCGCGCGGGGTTGACGAACCACGTCACCGCCCTGGTGCCGCACGCCCTCCACGGCTACGGGGGTGTGGGGAAGACCCTCATGGCGGTGGAGTACGCCCACCTGTACCGCCACGAGTACGACGTCGTGTGGTGGGTCAACGCCGATCAGCCGGGCCTGGTGCGCTCGTCCCTCGCGCACCTGGCTCCGCACCTGGGCCTTCCGGGCGCCAACACCACCGGTATCGAGGAGGCGTCCGAGAGCGTGCTGAACGCCCTGCGCCGAGGCACCCCCTTCCACCGCTGGCTCCTGGTCTACGACAACGCCGACGAACCCGAGGACCTGCGCGAGGTCGTCCCCGAGGGGCACGAGACCGGGCACGTGCTGATCACGTCCCGCAACCCCCGGTGGGAATCCGTCGCCGAGACCGTGTCCGTGGACGTCTTCCCCCCGGCCGAGAGCGTCGAGTTCCTCAGGAAGCGCATACCCCGCGGCATCTCGGACCCGGAGGCGGCCCGGCTCGCCGAGGCCCTGGGGCACCTCCCCCTGGCACTGGAGCAGGCGGGGGCGCTGCGGTCCGAGACCGGCATGTCCAACGAGGAGTACCTGCGGCTGCTCTCCGACCAGCCGGCCTCCCTGCTGCGCGAGGGCAAGCCCAGCGAGTACCCCGCGCCGATGACCGCGGCCTGGCAGCTGTCGGTGAGCAAGCTCCAGGAGAACCTGCCCGAGGCGATGGAGCTGCTGCGGTGCTGCGCCTTCTTCGGACCCGACCCCATCCCCCGGGACGTCTTCTTCCCGGTGGAGCGGGGTGATGTGCGGCCGGCGATGAGCCGGTTGCTGGACAACCCCATCCGGCTGAGCCGGGCGATCGGCCAGCTCGCCCGCTACGCCCTCATCCGGCTGGACAACAGCAGCCGCACCCTCCAGGTCCACCGGCTCATCCAGGCCCTGGTGCGCAGCGAGCTCTCCCCCGATGAGCAGCAGGAGGTGCGCCGGGAGGTGTGGGCCCTGCTGGGCAGTGCCGCGCCCAAGTCGGTCGGCGACCCCGCCTCCAACGCCCGTTACCTGGCCCTGCTGCCGCACCTGGGCCCCTCGGGTATCGCCGAGAGCGACCGCCCCGAGGCCCGCCGCTTCGCCCTGCGCGTCCTGTCCTTCCTGTACGTGTCGGGCAACCACGAGATGGGGGAGAAGTACGCGAGCAGGTTCGTCGAGCAGTGGAGCACCGACTCCGGGCCGGACGACCGCCACGTCCTGGAGGCCCAGGTCAGCTACGCCAACAGGCTGCGCGAGATGGGCCGCTACCAGGAGGTGCGCGAGCTGGACGAGAGCCTGCTGCCCCGCATGCGCAGAGTTCTGGGCCCGCACCACGAGCAGACCCTGGCCGTGCTGTCGGGCCTGGGCGCGGACCTGCGCAACAGCGGGGACTTCTGGCAGGCGCGCAGCCATGACGAGGAGGCGCTGCGCCTGCACGAGGAGGCTCTGGGCCCGAACGACCCCGCCACCCTGCGCGCGATCTACAACCTGGCCATCGACTACACGCTGACCAGTGATTTCGTCAGCGCCCGCAGTCTGCACGAGCGGGTATACATGCTGCACAAGCGGCACGGGCAGACGCAGGGGTCACCGGTTCTGCTGACCTACGTGCAGGGCCTGGCACTGGCGGTGCGCCTGAACGGCGACTACACCGAGGCGTGCGACCTCGGCGAGGACGCGCTGTCCTACGGCCGCGAACAGCTGGGCGCGGACCACCCCCGCACCCTGCGCACACAGATGGACCTGGCCACCTCTCTGCGCATGGCGGGCGAGCTGGACGACGCCCTGGAGATGGCCAAGGACACGCACTCCCGCCACCTGCGCCTGTACGGTCTCGATCACGCCGAGACCCTCGCCGCGGCCATGTGCCTGTCCAACACCTGGCGGATGACGGGCGCACTGGCCGAGGCACTGGAACTGGCCGAGGACACCGACCGTCGCTACGACCAGGTCTACGGCGTCGACCACCCCTACAACCACGGGTGCACCACCAACGTCGCCCTGCTGTACCGGCTGCTGGGGGATCCGGCCCGCGCCCGCGAGCTCAACGAGGACGCACTGGCGGGTATGGAGGAGAAGCTGGGACGCGACCACCACCTCTCCCTGGGGATCACCGTCAATCTGGCCGGTGACCTGGCCGCGGTCGGCGAGACGAAGAACGCCGTCCGCCTGGGCCGTGGCAGCCTGCGCCGGATCCGGGCACTGCTGGGGGACGAGCACCCGATGGCGCTGACGTGCGCCTCCAACCTCGTCCAGGACCTGAGAGCGGAGGGCGAGGACGAGGAGGCCGAGCAGGTGGCCGGCCAGGTCGGCCCCCTGTTCACCCGTGTCCTGGGGCGCGAACACCAGTTCACGAAGGCGTTCCTCACCGGGCGGAGACTGGCGTTCGACTTCGACCCCCGCCAGTTGTGAACACCGTGCCGCCGTCGGCCTCCTCGCCGCTCCCGGTGGCGCCCGCGGAGGACCGGGGAGCACGGGCCCCGGGAGGGTGCTCCCGGCCGGGGCCGCGCCCCGAGCGGGCGGTTCCCTGATCCGGAACTCCTACGGACGCCCCTCCGGTGCCGGGGCGGTGTACGCCTCCCGCGTGGGCACCGCGCTCGCGGTGCCCCCGGGGAGGAGCACCGGCGTCCGGCCCGCGTTGTGCTCCCTCCACTGCGAGAGGTGGCGGTCGGCCGCCCGCCGAGCCGCCTCGGCGGCGGCCTCGGGAACCGGCTCTTCCTGCCAGCGGAGCAGGGTCCGCTCGATCGCGGCGAGGAAGCGCTCCCCCTGCGGCGTGAGCCGGCCCGAGGCGGCCAGTACGTGTGCGGCGTCCAGGGCCGAGCGGCGCCAGTGGGCGAAGCCGGCGCAGGCGCGCAGCGCCTCCGTACCGGTCACGGCCTCGCGGTGGCGGCGCCAGAACCCCGCCACGCCCACATGGGCGTAGACACCCTGGAGCAGGCCTGCCGCTGGCCGGGGATCCCGGCGCCAAGGGGCGTAGTAGCGGCTGCCGTCGTCGGGCAGCACCAGCGGCACCAGGTCCAGCAGCGCGGTGAGCTTGATGTGCTGTACCTCGTGGGCGAAGGTCAGCGCGAGCATGAGCGGGTCCGGCGGCCGGGACAGGCCCAGGTTGCCGTAGGCGTGGCGCGGGGTCGCGCTGGTATGGGCCCTTCCGCTGGGCGGGATGGGGGTGAGGGCGAGGACGGTCTCGGCCACCTCCTCCGCGACGGTCCAGTGGTGCTCGACCAGGGTCTCCCAGGCACCCTGGAGGGTCTCTCCCCACCAGGCGAGTTCTTCTCCCCCCAGGCGCCGGGCCACCGCTTCGGTCCCGGGCATGCGGTCGGGATCCTGGTCGTCCAGGAGCAGTTCCAGCCTCCGTCCGCCGTGCTCGGCCGACAGGCGGCGCAGCGCCTGCCAGCCGGGGGCGTCCTCGTGCGGATCGGCGGGGACCTCCACAGCCCTCTCGCCGGTGACCAGCGCGCGGCCGCCGGCCACCTCCACGACGGCGTCCCCGCCCCCGACGACCGCCCTGCCGAGGGAGGGCAGCGCGACCGTGGGACCGTCCAGGGGCACCTCGGTCCTCAAGGCGGTACCGGCGCGCAGCGCGGCGGCCGCGGCCAGGGACGACAGGACCGCCACCCTGGGCTCTTCCCGTCGCCTGCCCTCCAGGGCCAGCACCGTGCGCCGGGCCCACACTCCCACGGTGGGATGACCCAGGACGGAGGCGACCGCGGCGGGGTGGGCGTCCTGTACCTCCGCCAGCACATCCCAGGAGCGCGCCGCGCGGTCCGCGTCGGGGTGCAGCGCGCCGCGGGACGCGTCCAGGACCCTGCGCACGAGCAGCAGGTGCTTGCCGTAGTGGGCGGCGCGCAGGTGTGCGGTGGCCGCCGCGCCGCCTCCGCCCCTCGCCAGCGCGTCGAACACGTCGTCGGGAACCGCCGACCCGGAGTCGGCGGACATCAGATCCCTTCCCGGAGCCGGGCCACGTCCGCGGCCACGGTGCGGTGGATGTGGGTGATGAGCCGGTACAGGTCCGCGCAGTAGACGGACGGGTTGAGGAATCCGCTGCCCGAGCGGTAGCGGTGCGGGTAGAGCCCGCCACCGCACACCCGGGCCAGGGGGCAGGCGGCGCAGACGGGACCGAGTGCGCGCGCCCCGATCTGGCGGGCCACCACCCCGGGCAGGAGCAGGGCGTCGGCGAAGGAGTGGGTGAGGACGTGCAGGGACGTGGCGGCGGCGCCCTCGTAGGCCGACTTGAGGATGTCGACCTGTTCGATGCTGCCGTCGGTCTCGACCACCAGCATCGCCGCCGGGGACAGTCCCACGGTCTCGGTGCGCGAGGAAGCGCCCAGGACCAGGCGGATGATCTCGTTGAACATCCGGATGTTGGTCTCCCTGACGGGAGCGTGGTACCAGCGGTCGAACACGGCCGCCGTCCAGTCTCCGTAGGGGGTCCCCTCCCCGGTCATCCCGGGTGGCGGGGCGTCCCAGGTGCCGTGAGGCAGGAGGAAGTCGACGGCGGGCGGATCGAATTCGAGCAGGGCCTCGTAGGTGGTGACGGGATCGGACTCCAGATCCACCGTGGCCAGCAGCCCGGACAGCAGGTGGGGACGGGCGGCGAGCTTCTCCAGCCCGGTCCGCACCTCGGCGTGGGTGCCGCGGCCGCCGGCGCGGACCCGGTGCCGGTCGTGGTCGGCCTCGGCCCCGTCGATGCTGACGCCGACCCGGATCCCCAGTTCCTCGAACAGGTCGAGGAAGGCCTCGTCGACGAGGACGCCGTTGGTCTGCATGCGCAGCGCCACGCGGACGTCGGGCTCGCAGGTCTTGCGCAGGACCTGCGCCGTGTACCGGATGTGGTCGGCGCCGGCCAGGAGCGGCTCGCCTCCGTGCAGGATCACGTCCACGCGGTCACGTCCGAAGGCGCGGGCGTGCTCGGCGATGCGTTCGGCGGTGCGGTCGACGACGGACCTGGCCATGCGGCGCGGCCGGCTGCGCCACCCCTGGTCGGCCATTTCGTACATGTAGCAGTAGTCGCAGGCGAGGTTGCAGCGGCTGTGGATCTTGAGGACGAACTGGCGGAAGGGAGTGGGGCGCCACCCCTGCGCCAGGAGACCGTCCACGTCCAGCCCGGCGGGCCATTCCTCCCGGTCGGGCCGCACACCCGTGACAAGGTCGTCGGCCACGTCGGTGTCCTCCTGGGGTGGGCGCACGAAGAGGAGGGCGTCCTGCCTCCCTTTCCGTGCACTTCTCTCTGGCGGGTCCGCACACTTCTCTCGGACAGTTCCGAAGCCGGAGGACATGTTTTCCGGAACACGGAAATGGCAGCCTCCGGACACCGGCCGCCTTTTCTTCCGCCGAAGAGGAACTCCCCTGGCTCTCCCCGGCGAGGCGAGCCCCGGCCCTCACCGAAGGAGCCGGCCCCGGCATGCGCCGCCCTGCCCCCTGCCGGACCTCTGCGGTGTGTTCGGGTCCCCGCACAGCACAAGGGCGACAGGGACCGGGCCGGATGATCGGCGGACCTGTTTCGACAACCGGCACGAGACGCTTTCCTCCTCCCTTGCCGAGGCCCTGCCGGGTCCACTCCCCGGGGCAGAGCACCGTGAACACGACCGGGGGCGGACCGCCACGGGTTCCTTGCCACCGCCCCGGGTTGTCCACAGGCCTCCGCGGGCCGGCCTTCCCGCGTGCCACCATGACGGGGAACCGTCCTTCCGGGGGGCCGCCGTGACCCAGTCCGTGATCCGCCTCTTCGACGACGACGCCGTGCTGCCCCGGGGCGGCTGCCCCGCGCACCGCCGGATACGCGCCCGCGCCGGCGGATTCCCCTCCCGCGCGCCGGCCCTGGACACCCTCGACACCGTGCTCGACCTGGTCGAGCACCGGGGGTGGGAGCTCGACCGGGCGTGTGAGCACCTGCCCGAGCCGCACTGGGTGCACCGCGCCGCGGCGGCCTACCTGAGGTCGGTGGAGCCCGGCAGCAGAGCCGTTCCCTGTTTCTGGGTCCGCCAGTACATACCCGACCGCGGTTCGCGTGCCCGCCCCTACGAGCTGTGCGCCCGGGGGCGCCGCTACGTCCGCCCGGGTGTCCGCGAGTTGCGCGTCCCCGTCCCCGCTCCGGTGCTGCGCACGCCGCCGGACGCGAGGACCGCGGTCGCCGCCTACGTCCTGGCCACGGGGCGCGAGGTGGACCGCGCCGCCTGCGACGCCGATCCGCAGCGCTACCTGGGCGGGGTCCCCTTCCCCATGCTCGGCCGCCGCGAGCCCCTCCCCCGGCGGGTGCGGGTGGTCGAGGTGTCCTGCCTGGACTCGGCCACGGCGGTGCGCTTCGACGGCACCCCGGCACAGGCCGAGGCACTCTTCCAGGAGGTCGGCCGCGAGGGCCTGCGTTCGGCGCTGGCCGGAGGCGCCCGTGTGCCGGGGGCCGACTGCCTGGACTGCGGTGCGCGCCGGCGCTGCGACCGCCTTCCCCCCGCGCCGGGGCTTCTGGGCGCCGACCCCTCGCCGGGACCGCACCGTACCTGGTCGGTCTCCCTGGGCCAGGACTTCCGCGCCTGCCCGGCCAGGGCCCGCTACCGTGCACTGGGGGTGCCCCCGGCCGCTCCGGCGCACCGGGAGGACACGGTGCGAACCTGGCTGGAGCGGCTGCACGGCCGCCTCCCCCGCCGCCCGTGCGAACCGGCCGACCTGCCCGCAGACCCCGACCGACGGGCCACCGGGCACCGGCCGACCGGGGAGGAGGCCCGCCGGACCGCGGCGATGCTCGCCGCCCATGTCCCCGTCTGCCCCCTGCGCGGACTGCCCTCGGGCAGCCACCTGAGGCTGGGGGCCTCCCTGACCGCCGACGACACCGAGACCGGTGTCCTCGTGCTGTCCCGGGCCGACGTGCTCCACCACCACAGCGGTTCGTGGATCCACCGCAGCATCTCCGCGCCGGAGGGCGACCCGCCTCCGCAGGGCCTCCCTCTGCTGTCCCACGACCCGCGCCTGGCCCTGGCCGTCCTGCTCTTCGCCTCGGGGGTGCTGCCCACGGGCCCGGCCTCCGCCGTCGAGCTGGAGGCGCTCACCCCTGCCGGCGCCCACCTGCTCAGCCTCGACCCCTCCTCCCCCGATGTCCGGCAGGAGGCCCGCCGGGTCGTCGGTGCTCTGGCCGCCCCCTGGCTCGGAGCCGACGCCTTCCCCGCGACACCGGGGCCCGCCTGTCTCACCTGCCCCTACGCCCGCTGGTGCCCCGCCCAGCGCCAGAAACCCCGCCTCGAGGAGACACCGAGGCCTGCCGGACACGCCTGACGGTCCATCGGTGCCGCAGCGAGTGGGGCCCTGGTCATGATCTCCGGGAACTGCCCACCGCCTGCCTTTCTTCGCGGAGTCGTGTCACAACACCCGTTGACACCGCTAGTCTCCTTGACCATGACGCAACACGCCGTAGCCGGTGACGCGCAGCCATCGCGAGAGATTCCGCGGCCTCGGTTCCACAAGCCCAACGAGGACCTGGCCGCGGCGATGGAGTGTGTCCGCTGCAAGGAACTGGGGATCACCACCCCTCCGGGGTGGCCGCCCAAACCGCCTGTGCGGAGGGAGGGTCCGCCCCCGCCGACCCCCTCCCCCCACCGTGAGCTGCCCATCAGCACCCGCAAGATGGATTTCCTGAGGGAGGTGTGGACCTATGTGGCCTCCAAGCAGCTGGGAAGTGAACCGGACAGCCGCCTGCTCGCTCTCACCTGCACCCTGCGCGGCGCGATCCGCGGCAAGGTGAACCTGCTGGCCCAGGACATGCGCGTCCTGCGCCTGGAGAACCCGGAGGCTGCACTCGACGAACTCATCGCCTCCGGCTGGCTCGTCACCACCACCGAGAAGGTGATGTCCTCCCTGCCCTCCGCTCCGGAGCTGTGTGACGTCCCGGACCTGGAGGGCAACCCCTGGAACGTGGGCCAGGGCATCCGTTCCCGGGCCTCGGGATGGCTGTCGCGGGCCATGGGCCACAAGAAGATGCGCAAGAAGCCCAACCGGCTCAGACTCGTCGCCGCCTACGTGGCCGCACGTGCGGAACCGGGCGGGCGGATCAGTGTTCCCCGTGTGGAGATCACGGTGGCCTGCGCCCTGTCCGGCCCGGCGGAGCTCACCGAACTCCTGGAATGGCTGGAGCGCCTGGAATGGATCACCGACGTCGGGGGGAACGCCGCGGTCCTCACCGCAGCTTTGGGTGAGACGACCGCATGGCTGGCGCCCGTTCCTCCTCCGCCCCCGACCCCGCCCCGGGTCTCCCCGGCCACCACCGACCTGGACGCCCCGGTGGAGGCCCGGGCCGACGCCCTGCTCTCGGGGCGCGAGGCGGAGGTCGCCCGGTGGGTGGCCGACTACCGCGACGAGCACCGCCACGGGCCGAGCTGGTCGACGATCTCGGACGCGTTCGGGTGGCCTCCGCGCTCCGCGCCCGACCGGGACGTGACACAGGAGATCTTCCGCCGTCTGGAGGCCGGCGGCTGGCTCACCGGGTTCGGTGTGCCCTTCGGCCTGAGAGCGGGCAACGCCCCCGACACAACCGAATAGTCAGTGTGCGGCCGCCGGGCGCGTGCTCCGGCGAACGCACGTACAACCGATCGTGTACCCGGCGGTTCCCGGACCAGGCAAGGCGTTCGTACGTGCAGAGCGCGTTACGGACGCGGTGCCAGGGTCTGGGACACACACCTGGTTCCCGAGAAGAACCGGTGCCGTGCGGGTCACGTCCTACCCCTCGCCCGGCCCCCGCTCCCACGCGGGGCCCGGTCCGGTCCGTCGAGCCTCGAGTTTCCCCTGCTCATCCCTCACAGGACCATCCCTTCCCGGGAACCGGCACCGACCAGTCACCCGCAGGTGCCGGCTCCGGTCCTGGCCGTCGGTGGGAGAACCGTCCCTCCCCCGCTCCGGTCATGGCCGCCCCCTGTGCGACGGGACGGGCATCCCGAGGCGGCGTCTTGGGAGTGAACGCGGCATGGGGTGTGCCGTGGGCTCTTCGGGAAGGGAGGAAGGCCGACCGCAGCGGTCGACCCCCTCCGGTCCACCCGCGGTTCAGCCGGCTGGGGAAGTCGCTGCTGCGGCGAGGATCTGCGCGAGATCACCGGGGCGGCTCCACATGGGCCAATGCCCGGTCGGAAGGTCGACGAGATCGACATGATCGAATTTCGACACCTCGACGAACACGGGATGGCCCGCGTCGGCCAACTCCATCACCTGCGTGCCCGGGATCGAGCAGCACACCAGAGTGGTCGGGACCCGCAGACGCGCATCGTTGGTGAGCTCTACCCGCCCGCGCAGCACGGGGCCGGGTTCCGGAACGGCCCTGGCTCGAAAGCGCGCCAGAGCCTCGGCGCTCAGGCCCTCGAGGCCGGCCTGCTCCCCGAGCGCGTCGAAGGGCGGCAGGGGAAGCTCGTCCAGGTCCTCGGGCGCATCCGGGGCGAAGACACTGCCGGACGCGACGGGCCCGCTGTCGACCCACACCACCCGGCGGACGAGGTCGGGGTGCCGATCGAGCACAAGGGTCACCGGCGCGTTGGCTCCGCTGTGCGCCACGATGACCACCGGCCGGGACTCGGATGCCGAGGCCTGGACCATGGCCTGCTCGATCGCCGCCGCCTGGTCCTCGAGCGTCCTGGACGCCCGCTCGGGGTCCCTCTCGTCGAGGCCGGGAAGCGTCATCGGGATGGTCCGCCGGCCGTCGGCGGCCAGGTGTTCCAACACCTCGTCCCACGCCCAGGCCCCCAGCCAGTGGCCGGCGATCAGGAGGATGGTCGGGTTGCTCGCATTGTTCGTCACACCGCGATGCTCCCAGGCCTCCAGGACAAGGGTATGTCACTATTTCTGTCATGATTTTCTGTCGAGGTGGGGCTTGAAGAGGGCGGAGAGACTCCACGCCCTGTCCGAGATGCTGCGACGCAGCGGATCGCGTGGCTGTACCGCTGAGCGACTGGCGGAAGAGTTCGGTGTGTCCGTGCGGACGGTCAAGAGGGACCTCGCCGCACTCGAGAACAGCGGTGCGCCGATCTGGTCGCGCCCGGGCCCCGGCGGTGGCTACGGGCTGGTCGCCCGAGGCACCCTGCCCCCGGTCAGCCTGACCCCTGTGCAGGCGGTGGCGCTCCTCGCGGCAGTCTCTGCCGCACCTGACGCCCCCTACGCCGATCTCGCCTCGGCGGGCGTTCGCAAGATCATGGACGTACTCGATCCACGGACACGGGCGAAGGCCGAGGAGCTGGCCGGTCGCGTCTGGGTCGACGCACCTCCTCCTCCGCGCGCGATCAGGTCGGCGCTGGAGGAGGCGATGGCCGAGCAGCGGGTGGTGCGTATCCGCTACATCTCGCGTGACGGCGACAGGACCACTCGGGACGTCGAGCCGGTGATGTTCGCCTCCGCGAACGGCCACTGGTACCTGATCGGGTGGTGCAGGCTGCGCAGCGGTATGCGGTGGTTCCTCGTGTCCCGTATCGAACACGCCAGCGTCACCAGGGTTGCCTGCAGCGGCCACGGCATCGACGAGGTCGGCGTCCCCCCGGCGACAGCACGACCCGTGAACGGCCGAAGCGGGTGAGGCGCTCGGTCGGCGGCTCCGCTCAGTTCACCTGGGCAGCCAGCTCCTCCATCAGCTCCTCGGGGGTGCCGAGACCGTGCACGGCGGTGTCGAGGAAGTCGGGTTCCAGGCCCAGCGCCGCGCGCACCCTGGCCCGGCCCGCCAGCGGCACGGCCAGCAGCAGCACGGCCTGCTCCGGCACGCCTGCGGACAGATACCCGCGGACAGCGATGTCGTAGCACTCCAGGGCCGCGTCCAGCTCCCCGTGCTCCTCCAGCAGCGGGGCCAGTGCGGCCGCGGGTCCTTCCTCCAGGACCGAGGACGCGACCAGGTCCGCGACCAGATGGGCGGCTTCCAGGGGGAAGAGCTGTTCCTCCAGCAGGATCGCCAGTTTCCCGATCGCCGCGTACTGGCGGTCCTCGGTCTCGGGTGCGTGCACGATGAGCGCGTCGAGGAGCACCAGCGCCTCCTGGATCGCCCCTGCGGCGCGCAGCGCGTCCGCCTCGTCCAGAAGGGCCTCCCCGGCCAGGTGCGGGTCCTGCTCCACCAGGGCCGCCGTCCGGCCGGAGAGCCCGAGTCCGGTCAGCGCCTCCGCCAGGGCGGAGGCGTCGGGGAGGTACCGGGGTGAGAGCGTGTTGGTCGGCACAGGCCGCACATTACCGGCGCTGCCGGCGACGTGCGGCGTGTTCACGACATCCGCGTGCCGGCTCTCAGGTGCCCTCGACGGCCCCGCATTCGTCCACGTCCCGCGACGCCTCCAGGTCGTAGGCGTCCCGCGGCCGCCCCCGGGGATGCTCCCCCTCGGGGAAGTCGTCGGGAAAGGCAGGGGTGAAGGTGTACTGGTCCTCCAGGCAGTGCGCCGGGCCCACGGTGCGCCACCAGGTCGGCCATGCCTCGAGGCTGCCGTCACTCAGCTCGTAGAACTCCACCCCTCCGAAGTGGGAGGTCACCAGGCGCATCGACACCGGCTTTCCCGGGCGCGCGATCGGATGGACGATCGTGTACTCGGTGGCGACCATCAGGTACTCCCAAGGCTGCTCCCCGGTGACCGCCTCCGCACGCATCCAGCCGTCCACCTTCACCACGTCACCGACCGGTTCGGCCGTTCCGGGGCTGAGGTTGAAGGGTACGTGTCGGCTGCTGAGCTCGGGGTCCTCGTTGCCGAGGTTGTCCAGGTACCACTCCAGCGGCCGTCCGGAGAGCAGGCCGGTCAACTCGCTGTTGTTCTCGTCGAAGACCGCCTCCTCGTTCAGGTAGACGGCTTCCAGCAAGGCCCGGGTGGTGTCGTAGGCCTCTGCCACCTGCTCCGCGTCGAAGGAACCGACGGGCTCGGCCTCGGGTACGGGGAAGCCCTCTCCGTAGTCCTCGGCGGGACTTCCGGCGAAGGGGGCGTCGCGGTCGAGCTCCTCGTAGGAGAAGGTGCCGGTGATCGCACCGTACGCGAGGCGCTCCACCGCCTCCTCGAACGGCGCGCAGGCGGTGAGGGAGAGCACGAGAAGTGATGCCGCTCCGGAGGCGGCGAGGGTGCGTGGGGACATGGGGGATGCCTTTGTTCTGTGTGGGATGGATGTGATCCTAGCCCCCTTCAGAGACATATCTCTTTCCCACAGCCCCTCCCGAACGCATGCGGAGACCGGTGTCAGGGTTGGAAGAACTCCACCACCCGGGTGATGCGGGCGATCCCGTCGACGTTGACGGTGTAGGTGACCTCGGCGACGACCTCACCGCGTGTCGCGTCGAGGAAGCCGGTGAGAACGCCCGGTTCCACCGGCGTGGTGCCGTAGGCACTGCTGTCGAGCGCCCCTGCGGCCTCGGTGCAGAAGGACCAGGCGCACAGCACCTCGGCGTCCTCGGCGAGGCGGCCCCACAAGGGCTCCCGTTCGTCGAGGTCGACGTTGGGTTCCCCGGTCATGACATCGATCATGTAGTGCGGCTCGCCGTCGAGGTCGAAGGGCTGGAGTCCGACCAGCAGGTGTCCCCCCGGCCGGGCCCCGTCCGGCTCGTGGCGATGGCCGAGCAGCGCCTGGGTGACGGTCTCCTCGACCTCGCCGGTCGCCGTCCGGGCCTCTCCGGCTTCCGCCTGCACCGGTCCGGCCTCGGCCGCCTCCTCTCCGGAATTCTCCGGCCACCGCGCCACGAGGACGGCGCCCAGCAGCAGCGCGGCGGCTCCCGCGCCCACGGCGAGCGCACGGCCCCTCCCGGCCCTGCGCCTGTGCCCGCGCCGCCCGGCAGCGTGCAGGGCAACGCTGTGCGTCTGGGTCGCTGTGCCCTCCACCTGGAACCACTCGCGGTCGAGCACACCGGTCAGAACCGCGGAGGCGTCACCTTCGGCCGCGTAGCGGTCGCGCTTGACCTGCGCGATCTGCTCGAGGAGCTGCTCGGCGCTCGGTCTCTCGCCGGCGTCCTTGTCCAGCGCGGCGCGCACCAGCGGGGCCAGCGGGCCCTCCAGCCCTTCCAGGTCGGGGTCGGTCTGTAGGACGCGGAAGGCGACCACGTCGGCCATGCCCGTACCGAAGGGCGGCCTCCCGGTGGCGGCGTAGGCGAGCGTGCATCCCCACGAGAACACGTCATCGGCGAAGGTCGCGGGCTCGCCCCGGTACTGCTGAGGGCTGATCCACCCCGAGGAGCCCGTCACGACGCCGGTACCGGTGAGCGCGGTCTCGTCCACGGCGCGCGCGATCCCGAAGTCCAGGACCTTGGGACCGGTGGCCGACAGGATGACGTTGGCGGGCTTGAGGTCGCGGTGGGCGATGCCGTGCCGGTGGATCTGGGCGAGCGCCTCGGCCGCCCCCATCCCCAGTCCCAGCAGAAGGCGCGGGTCGAGGGGGCCGTGCCCGCGCACCTGGGCGGACAGCGTGGGGCCGTCGACCAGCGGCGCGGCCAGCCACGGCTGCTCGGCGGAGGGATCGGCGTCGATCAGCGGCACCACACAGGTGCCGCGCACCCGCCGCATGAGCTCGACCTCGCGCGCGAACCTGGCCCGGAAGGCCGGGTCGGCGGCGTACTGGACGTGGACGGTCTTGACCGCCACGGGCCGCCCCCGCCGGTCGATCCCGGCGTAGACCACGCCCATGCCGCCCGCACCCAGCCGTTTGACGAGGTGGTAGGGCCCGATCCGGTACGGCTCCTCGGGAGACAGGTCCATCGCCGAGGCAGGAAGCTCCACCAGGACCGTCCGGCCCCCAGTGCCCGCGTTCATTGAGTTTTCGTCCGCTCTCCAGACAAGACAACCCGCTCACGCTAGCACCCCGCGGGCCGCCTCCCACCCGCTCCGGGGTGTCGGTCCGACTGCCACTCTGCTCCCCGATGTTCGCCCTGTCCGTTGCTGCGACGGAACCGGCACGGGAGCTGGGGAGACCACCTCGGCTCCGACCTGTATCCGGCCGTTTCCGGCCTGGCCCCGGAGTATGAGTGTTCCCCTGGCCGTTTTCGGTCAGAGATCTCCTCTTCCTCGGTTCAGCACCCCGCAACCCGGGAATCTGTGCACGGAACCCACCCCCAACCACGCCACGAGGCGCCATGGACCCCTTCAGTCCCATCATGGGGCAGCTCCTCCGCCTGCTGTCCAAACCCGCCGTTTCAGCTCTGACCCATCCGTTCAGGGCGTGGAGACTCCGGCACGGCGTGCGCAAGGCGCTGCGCACGGCGTTGTCCTCCGCGCTCTCGTCGGAATCGGGATGGAGCGTGGACGCTGTCGAACAGCACATGTCCGACTCCGAGGCCGCCTCCGCGGTGGCCGACACCGCCTCCTGGTTCCTCTCCGGCATGCAGGAGGAGGGCGGACCGCGAAAGCCGCTGCCCGAGTCCCTGGCCCTGGCGCTGCACCTCCTGCGTTCCCTCGACGACCACGGAGTGACGCTGGGCCCCGTGATCCCCGTGGACAGATTCGGCCTGGTACACGCCTTGGCCGTGGAAACCGCCACCCGGCTCTTCCACCTCGGGAACCGCCTGGCCGTCCGAGCACCGCAAACACCCGATCCGCCCACGGAACCGCCGCTGTCCCCGGCTCAGGCCTGGCAGCGTCTGCTGGAGCTGGACGCGAGCACCCGCGGCGACATCGCCACCGTCATGCGCGTTCCCGCCGGGCAGCGGACCGCCGAGGCGCCCGAGCACGTGCGGCTGGACCACCACGGCATGTACATCCCCCGCCGCCTGGAGCGCCGAGGTCACGGCTCAGGTACGCAGATCGTGGACGAGGACGCGGTGGTGCCCGCTCCCCTGACCGCGACATGCGTGGTGGCCGACAGCGGCACGGGGAAGTCGTGCCTGCTGTGGCGTGTCCGCGCTTCCCTTCCCGACGCCGTTCTGATACCGGCACCCGGCCTGCTGGAGTCTGCCGACGAACACTTCCGGCCCGCGCTGGGAACGGCGCTGACTCTGCAGCGGGAACTGGGGCAGCGCCCGACAGTGCTCCTCGACTCGGTCGAGGAGGTCCTCTCCGACAAGGACGGCGCCGCAGTGGTCGACGCCTTCGCCGAGCTGTGCGCCGTACACGAGGTTCCTCTGGTGGTGGCCTGCCGCCCCGAGGCCTTCGCCCGCGTGGAGAAGACGGCCTCCGGGCACGGCCTGACGGTGGAGCGCTTCGACCTGCTCCCCTACAGCCTCCGAGAGGGCGAGGTCGAACGGGCACTGCGGACGTTCGTGCGTGTCCTGGTCCCCGCCCCCGAGCGGCACGACGCGCTCGTGGCCGTCCTTCTCGAGGGCGTGGCCCTCGGCCTACCGGTCCGCGACATCTGCGAGAGTCCTCTGCGGATGCGCCTGATGTTCGAGACCGGAGCCCTGCCCTTGGACCGCCCCACGCCTGAGGAACTGCGGTCCGAACTGCGGGAGATCGACACTCTGGCGTTGCTCGAACGCGACTACGTACACCGTGTGGTGCGTGACCAGCGACGCGGTGTCCCGCTGCCCGCCGAGAGGGAGGGCTCGTCCGCACGGGCCCGGGACATGTCCCGCTCGGCCCAGGACGCCGCCGTGTTCCTGCTGAGCCGAGGCAGATCCCGTGTCCCCGTCTCCGACAGCCTCGCCCCGCTGCGCGCACTGCGGCGCCTGCGCCCCCGAGGGCGTATGGACGTGGAGGAGGAGCTGGCGGCATTGACCGGCCGCAACGTACTGCGCCGCAGCCTCACGTCGCGAGGGCTCCACCACGGCAGTCTGGAGTTCGTCCACCAGATCCAGTTCGACTACATCGCCGCCCAGGCCCTGCTCGTCGACGAGCGGGGGATATCCGCCGTGCTGGACCGCCTCCTGGCCCACCGAGGCGAGTTCTTCCTCGCCAACGTGGCCTCCATGGCCCTGGCTGCCGCCCCCGTTCGGGGCAGGGCGTTGCGCGAGGCCGCCTTGGAGGGGATCGAGCGCCTTCTGCGCAGCGATGACGACATGCTGCGCCGGTACGGAGTGCGGTGCTACGCCCAGTGCCGCTCCCTGAGCAGCAGCGCCCGGGGCAGACTGTGGGGGCTGCTGAAAGACATGCCCGCGGACAACGCGGTCGAGTACGTCAAGTGGCTGCCGACCGTCGCGCACGACGACACGTCCGTGCGCTTCGACGAGCTGACCGACCTGTGGCGGCGCTGGGACCGCCCCGACTTCCGGCTACGCGTCCTGGTGGCGGTGCACCGTCTGGCCTCCCGGGCACGCACGGACGCGATCGTCTTCGTCCGCCGTGCCGGCGCACTGGAGTGGCTGCGCGGGCAGAAGCCCGACGACAAGCGGGACGCGACCCTGGCCAATCTCCTGGAGGCTCTGCTTCCCCCGGCAGGCTCCGTGTCCGAGGAGGATCCGCACGTACCGCTCGACGAACTGCCCGAAGACAGCTACATCCTGAGGCAGTTCGAGCTGTCCCTGGTCCACCTGGTGGAGAACACCGCACGCCTGACCACGGTCGCGGACGTGGCCGGGCTGGCCGCGTGGGTCCCCCTGCCGGCCGCTGCGGACAGCGCGGTCTCCCGTCTGGACCGCCACCTGCGCACCGCCGCCGCGGCACTGCGCGTACGGGGTGAGAAGTACCGGGCCGAGCTGAGTCTGGCCCTGGGCCGGGTGCGCGTCCGGCGGTGGGCGCTGGAGCACGGAACTGACGGAGGCCTGTCACAGCGCGCAGAACAGGAGTTGACCGCGCTGTTGCGGGCCTGTCCCGTTTCCCAGCGTGAGTCCGACCGGGCCAACGAGCGCGCCCTGGGGTTCGTCGAGGAGCACAAGCGCACCGGTTCCTTACGTCCCGCTCGCAGCCTCAACGCCGACGAATTCATCACGCTGTTCGCCGTGGCGGAGGTGCACCGCCGTACCCCGCTGCGCATGGATCGGGTCCTGGATCTTGTGGAGGAATGCCCTCGGCACACCGCTGCCCAATACACCGTGACAAGCCTGGTCCGGCCCGTGGCTGCGGAGCAGCTCCCCGACCCGGTGGGGCGCCGCATCGCCCTGTCCCGTCTGAGGTCCTGGCTGGCGGAAGGGAGCCCGCGTCTGCGCGAATTCGCCTTCACCGTCCTCATGCCCCACGACTTCACGCCGCCGCACATCCTGAAACTGGTCGGGGAGTGCCTGGGCGCCGGTGAGGCGAGCACCCTCGACCCTCTCGAGAACCTCGACGCCGAGGAGTTCCTCGCCCCGGAGAGCGGCCTGTGCCCGATGACCGTCCCGATCGCCCTGGCCGGTTCGTCCCGGGCCGCCGAGGCGATGGCGTCCTGGTCGGCCGACCGCGAGGCCCCCGCACGGACCGACCGGGCGGACCAGATCCTGGGCAGACAGTGCCAGCGCTTCTTCGCCACCGATCCCCGGGCCAGGGACTGGCTCTTGCGCCGGTGGCGCAACGCACCCGGTGTCGAGGGGGCACTGTGGCTTGCCGAGAGTGCCGGGGACCGGCTCGACGAGGGGATGTGCGCCCTGGGTTCCGAGGCATTGGGCGAGCACGACAGGGTGCGGCTGACCGCGGCTCTGGTCGCGGCTTGCGAGAGAAGGCACAACCCCAACGCGACAGCGATCTTCTCGGTGTGGACAACCCTGCTGCAGGCCCAGGTGGTCGGTCCACCCTCGGCCGAGCAGGCGGTACAGACCCTGGAACTGTGTGCCGCCCGCAAGCTCGGCTCCCTGAGCGCTCTTCTCCTCACGGCTCTGGGCCCCACCGACCGTACCGGGCAGCGTCCCGCGCAAGCCTGGTCGGAGAAGGACTTCCACACGGTGGAGCCCCTTCTGCGGGAACGCGCGGACGAGCTCCACCGCTCCCTGACCGAGAAAGGCAGCAGGTTTCGCCACGAGACAGGCTCGGCTTTGGTCCAGGTGCGCCACCTCCTGCTCACCGGTCTCTGCCTGTACCCAAGGGAAAGGGTTCTGGAGGAGGTGCACACCCTGCTCACCGAACCACCCACATCCCGGGACAACGCAGCGCCTGTGGCCTCCTTGCTCCGGTTCCTGGCCGGTTCGGAGGAGGCGCGCGCCCACGTAGGTGTGACACTCGACGACCTGACCGACTTCTTGCTGCGGGTGGGGCGCAGCGACGAGTTCACCACTTCGCGGCAGGCCCGCAACACGGCGATGCAGCTGCGTCCGGGGGTCTACGCCCTGGTACGCGCCTTGGACAGGGAGAAGCGCCTGGCTCTGCTGGCGGAGTGCACCGACTGCGCCGTCGGTATGGTCCAGAGCATCCTGCGCGCGACGGCCGACATCTCACCGAAGGATGTTCAGGCCCTGCTGAACGGCCAGGTCCCGGCCCGCGGTGACGGCACCCAGCCCGTACTGGCCCCCGAGGCCCGCCGCGTCGCGCACCAGATGGTCTCCTCCCGGGCCCGGCGCGTGGATTCGCAACGGCCCTGGCACGAACTGCTGTCCGACCTGGTGCCTCTCTGGTGGAGCACCGACTGAGATTTCGGGAGCGCGGACGTCGCAAGCCTCATCGGCTGCACTGCTCTCCCGGGAGCGCCCGGGCCCCGAACCCCTTTCGGGGCCCGGGGCCGGGTCCGGGTCCGGGTCAGCGCATGCGGGCCTCGATGGCCTCGATGACCTTCGGACGCAGCTCGGCGGCGCTGATGACCGCGTCCACGGAGCCGACCTCGACCGCGCGCCGGATGCTGTGCACCCGGTCGAACTCCGCGGCCACCTCACCGAGCTTCTCCGCGCGCACCGACGAGCGCAGCTCGTCGAGCTCGGCGGTCAGCGCTGCGCGTTCGGTGCCCGAGGCGTCGGCGATGCGGGCCTCCAGGTCGCGCACGCGCGGGTCGGCCGCGGTGCGGGCGTCGACCTCACCGGAGAAGACCACCGCGGCGGCCGGGGCGCCGCCCAACACCGAGGCGAACGAGCCCTCCAGCGCGAGCACGGTCATGTTCGGGTTCAGCGCCTTGGAGAACACCACGAACGCACCGCCGTGGTAACGCGAGATCACGCAGAACACGATGGGACCGCGGAAGTTCACGATCGCGCGCCCGATCTCGGCACCGTACTCCAGCTGCAGTTTGCGCATCGACTCCGGCGAGCCGTCGAAGCCCGACAGGTTCGCCAGCACCACCAGCGGCCGGTTGCCGCTGGCCGCGTTGATCGCCCGCGCGGCCTTCTTCGAAGACTGCGGGAACAGCGTACCCGCGGTGTAGGTGTCGGGGCCGTCGGTGGGCGGGAAGCCGCGCCGCGGCACCGAACGCGACTCGATGCCGAGCAGGCACACCGGGATTCCGCCCAGGTGCACGTCCTGCACGGCCGCGGTCTCGGCGTCGGCCATGCCCGCCCAGCGCTCCAGCACCGGGTGGTCCTGGTCGGCGAGTGCGCGCATCACGGTCCGGATGTCGAACGGCTTCTTGCGGTCGGGGTTGGCCTCGGCCGAGAAGATCTCCCCGACGGTGGCGAAGTCGCTGCCCTCGCACGCGTGCGGGAAGTCGGAGATGTCGCGGTCGGCGGGGTCGCTCGTCCGGGCCCGGCGCGGTGCGTCCTCGCCCGGCGCCACGTAGGTGTGGTCGTAGTGCGACATCAGCACGCCGTGTGCGGCGGCCAGGTTCGGTGCCCAGTACTGCGCCTGCCCGTTGGGGCCCATCACCCGGTCGTAGCCGCCGATGCCGAAGTTGTCCTCGGCCGACACACCGCCCGAGAAGTCCAGCGACTGCTTGCCGGTGAGCACCATCGCCGAGTCCGGCGTCATCACCAGGATGCCCTTGGTGTGCATGAGCATCGTCGCCTCGGCGTTCCAGTACGGCTGCGCGCCGACGTTGATGCCCGCGACCACGATGTTGATCTCACCGCCGTCCTGGGTGAACTCGACGATGCGCTTGAGCGCTGCGGCCACCCAGTCCATGTTCTCGGTGCCCGACTCCATGGAGATCCGGGCGCCGGCGGACAGCGCGTACCACTCCAGCGGCACCCGCATCCGCTCGGCCAGGTCCAGGGCCGCGATCACGCGGCGGCACTCCGCCTCCGACAGCGCACCGAGCGCCTTGGTCGGGTCGCCGAGCAGCACCACCCGGGTGACGCCCTGCGGGTGCAGGGGGGTCGGGGTGGTGACCGTGCCCGCGACGATCGCCGCGGTGTTGCGTCCCTTGGGCCGCTCGACGGGCACCAGCGCGGAATCGCCGTCGAGGTCGTACTCGGTGAAGTCGCCGAGCAGGTCGGTCAGCTCGTACGGGTACACCGTGTTGCGGGCGGCCGCGCGCAACACCTTCTGCCGGTAGTCGTCGACCGGCTCGATCGGCTCCTCCGAGGGCGTGCCGAAGGTCAGCTCGGTGCGGCCCGCGGCGTCGAAGGACAGGCTCATGGCGGTCTTGGTCAGCTCGCCGGTCTCCGGGTCGCGCCGGCGGCCGACGAACAGGATCTCCTCCAGTCCGGCGCCCGCCGCCATGGGCAGCACGCGCTTGGAGATCGTCTCCAGTTCCTCGCGGGTGATGTCGCTGGGCGGCCAGACGTAGAGCACGACCCGGTTGGTGTTGAAGCGCTTCCTCACGGGCCTGCGCGCCTGTGCGCGGCGGATGGAGTCCAGGCAGGCGGCGATGGTGTCCTCGGCCGTGGGCAGCGCGATCAGCCGGCCGTCGTGCTCGCGCAGTTCGGTCAGGTCGCGCACCTGGGCGAGGGCCACGAGGCGGTCGTCGGAGGGGTTCTCCTTGGCCACGGCCCGGAAGAGGTAGACCTCCTCGTCCGAGGACGGCAGCCGGGTGAGGTCGAACCTGCTCAGCCGCTCCATCTGCATCCGCTGCGCGATGTGGGGGTGCAGTCCTCGGATCAGCCGGTCCTCGGCCATTCCGGTCGGCGAGGGGCGGAAGGTGAAGTGGTGATGCATCACCGCTCCGTCGCGGCCCGCGACGGTGGTGGTGACCCTGCGGACGCTGTCGGGCAGCGGGTGCAGGCTGACGGCCTCGTGCAGCGCGGCCGCCATCGCGTCGAAGTCCTCGGGCTGCTTCTCCCAGGCGAGGTAGATGTCGGCGTCGACGGCCTTCTCACCGCCCGCCAGCTCCGCCAGTCCGCGCAGCGCACCGCCGAGCGCGTCGAAGCCCACGGCGGCGGAGACCAGGCGCGTCCCGGGGCGCTCGGCGATCACGAACGTGCAGTCCGCGGCCTTCGCGGTGCGGATACCGGTGAGGTCCTTGTTCCCGTAGTAGCGCCGGGACAGCACCTCCAACATGACCGTGTTGTCCAGGTCGTGGCGGACGAGGCGCTGGCCGAGCAGACGCACCAGCGGCTCGGTGCTGCGCACCATCTCGGCGATGCGCTCGGCGCGGTCGGGTGCGTCCGGGTGCGCGTCCAGGTGGCGCAGGTGCTTGCGGACGGCGGCGTAGACGCGGGCGCGGTTGCGGCGCAGCAGCGGCTGGCCGAACCACGCGAAGACCACTCCGCGCGCGAGGTCGGAGACGACGGGGAAGCGGACCTGGGTGGCGGCCACCAGGTGTTCGAGCGCCAGTCCCGCGGGCTCGTTCAGCTCACCGCCGGGCGCCGGCTCCCGCAGCCAGGAGCGCAGCAGTGCGGCGACGGCCGCGGCATCGGCGGAGGCGCGCTGCTGGGCCAGGAAGATCCGGAACACCGCGTTCTCGAGCTCGGGGGAGCGCTCCAGGTCGGTGACGCCGTAGTGTCCGAGCACCTTGGCGAGCTTGGCCTGGAACGACTCGGGCAGCCCGGCCCGCTCGACGTCGAGGCTCTGCAGGTAGGTGTGGAAGTACTCGCGGGCGCTGTGCACGCGGTGGTCGCCGCCGCTGTCCTCGCCCGCCGGCCGGTTGCGGCTCAGTTCGGCCAGGTCGGCGAACACCTCGACAAGCTCCAGCTCGCCGGCCGTCACCCGGCCGTCGCCGGCCTCCCGGCGCGCGGCGAGGTAGCCGTCGAGCACCCGGCCCTCGTCGTGGGGGTCGACGTCGAAGCCCAGCAGCAGGCTGCGCAGGTCCTCCCGGGCCCGTGTGAGCCGCTCCTGCGCCGAGATCTGCCGGTCCTCGGCCGGCAGGTCCAGCTCGACGGCCTCGGAGGCCGCGCTGCCCTCGTCCTCGGTGCCGTCGGCCAGCGGCTCCAGGCGCAGGAGGGGGGCGCCTGTCGCCACCTGGCTGCCCACGGACACGACGCATTCCTTCAACCGCGCCCGGAACGGCGCCCGCAGCACCGTCTCCATCTTCATGCTCTCCAGCACCAGCACCGGAGCGCCCGCCTCGACCTCGGCGCCGACCTCCAGCGGAGTGGCGACGACCAGGGCGGGGGCGGGCGAGCGGACGACGCCGCCCTCGTCGCGGCTGACCCGGTGCGCCACCCCGTCCACCTCGACCAGGTGGACCGGGCCGTGCGTGCCGGTGAGCAGGCGGTAGCGGGTGCCGTTGACCGTGATCTGCCCGGTGTGGCGGTCGAAGCGGTCGAGCTCGACGTCGGCGGTGCGCACGTCCCCGCCCGCCTCGATACCGACGCGGAACCGGTGCGCGCCGACCCGTGCCACCCGCACGCGGTAGCTCGCGCCGCGCAGTTTGAGGTCCAGCGGCCGACCGCTCTCGTGCTGCACCTGCGGGCGCCCGCCGAAGGCCGTCGACAGCAGGCGCTTGCGCTCGACGCGCTCCTCCTCCTCGTAGGCCTCGACGGCGGCGGCCGCCAGGGCGACGGCGGAGTGCCGGTGCGAGACGAGTCTGCCCTGGGCGCGGGCGCGGTCGATCCAGCCGGTGTCCGCGGTGGCCTCGACCACCTCGGGCTGGCCGAGCAGGTCGAGCACGAAGCTCTTGTTGGTCGCGCCGCCCTCGATGATCACGGTGGTCTGGGCCATCGCCCGGCGCAGCCGGCCCAGCGCCTCGTCGCGGTCGCGGCCGTAGGCGATGATCTTGGCGATCATGGAGTCGAAGTCGGCGGGGATGGTGTCGCCCTCGGTGACGCCCGTGTCCACGCGGATGCCCGGTCCGGCAGGCAGGTCCAGCCGCGCGATGCGGCCCGGGGAGGGCGCGAAGTCGCGGTCGGGGTCCTCGGCGTTGAGCCGCGCCTCGACGGCGTGCCCGCGCTCCACCGGCGGCTCGCCCTGGAGCCTGCCGCCGGAGGCCACGTGCAGCTGCGCCTTGACCAGGTCGAATCCGGTGGTGGCCTCGGTGATGGGGTGCTCGACCTGGAGCCGGGTGTTGACCTCCAGGAACGCGAACAGCTTGTCGCCGGGGTGGTAGAGGAACTCGACGGTGGCCGCGCCGCGGTAGCCGACCGCGACGGCCAACCGCTCGGCCGACGCCTTGAGCTCGGCCGCCTGCACCGGGCTGAGCACCGGCGAGGCCGATTCCTCGATCACCTTCTGGTTGCGCCGCTGGACCGAGCAGTCGCGCACCCCCAGCGCCCACGCCCGCTCGCCGTCGGCGATGACCTGCACCTCGACGTGGCGGGCTCCGGTGACCAGGCGCTCCAGGAACACGACGCCGCTGCCGAAGGCCCGCGCGGCCTCCTGGCTGGTGCGCTCGTAGGCGTCGGTGAGCTCGGTCTCGTCCGTGACCACGCGGATGCCGCGCCCGCCGCCGCCGGCGGTGGCCTTGAGCATCAGCGGGTAGCCGATCCCGGCCGCCGCCTCCAGCGCGGCGTCCAGGGTCTCGACCGCGCCGCGGCTCCACGGCGCGACCGGCACGCCGACCTCCTCGGCGATCAGCTTGGCGCCGATCTTGTCGCCGAGTTTGCGCATGGCCTCGGCGCTCGGTCCGACGAAGGTGACGCCGATGCGCTCGCACAGCTCCGCGAACGCCGGGTCCTCCGCGACGAATCCCCAGCCGACCCAGGCGGCGTCGGCGCCGGTCTCCACCAGCGCCCGCTCCAGCACCTCCAGGTCGAGGTAGGGGCGCGCGGAGGCGGGACCGAGGTCGTAGGCGAGGTCGGCCTCACGGACGAAGGCCGCCGCGCGGTCGACGTCGGTGTGCAGGGCGACGGTCTCGATCCGTGTCCCGGTCTCCGCGGAAACGTCCCGTACGGCGTGGATGAGCCGCATGGCGGCCTCACCACGGTTGACGATGGCGACACGACTGAACACCAGACCGAGCCTTTCTGCAGACCGACAAACATGAATGCCGCGACACGAGGGTCCCGGCAGTGTCCAACCCTCCCACCCGCCGACCGGTCGGCGCCATGTCGCAGCCAACGCATGCTACGTGCTTCCAGTTGTAGGAAACATCCAAAAAACACTGTCCGCCCACCCCTGTCCGGAGCGGATGTGAGAGGGACAACAGCACGTTCTGCCGCACTTCGGATGCGCGACGAACCGGGACCGGGCGGCGGAGGCAGGGCCCTTCCGGCCCGGGCCTTGTAGGAAACCCACAGGCTCGTACCGGGGTTCGAGCAGTCCTGTGTCCATGTGCGGAGCCGCTCGAAGCCTGTTCGGGAGCACGGCCCGGCCTGACCCTTCCTCTCCGGGCCCCGGCGAAGCACACAGGCGGGTTCGTTCCGATCCAGGACCGCACGCTCTTCCGCTCTGCTTGCATGGACCCATGCACGAACTCTCGCGTGACCTTCTGCTCGACCTGGCCGGGCGCAGGTCCTTCGATCGCGGCATGGACTATCTCGGGCGCGTATCGGGCCTGCGAGTAGGAGAAGGAAGCGTGTACGCCACCGTTAGCGGGCAGCAGCGCTACCGGGTCCGGTTCACGCCCGCAGGCACGTTCTCCTGGGACTGCGACTGCCCGTGGGCCTCGGAGGGCAACTGCTGCAAGCATGTGGTCGCGGCAGCCCTGGTGCATCTGTACGAGCGTGAGCACGGGATTGCTTCCCCTCAGGTGCCCGACACCGCTTCCTACCTGCACGGCCTCGACCACGGTCGGCTGGTGGATCTGCTGCTGGAAGAGGCCGAACGCTCCCCCGCCCTGGCTCTGGAGCTGGAGGTCCGGGCGGCAGTGGCGGCCAGCGACCTCGATGCACTGCACGCCCTGTTCGAGGGTGTCCTGCGCATCTCGGATCCGGTGCCCTACGAGCAAGCAGCCGACTACGCCCGAGCTGTGCACAGCGCCGTGGACGCGGTGCAGGAGCTGGAGCGCTCCGGTCGGGAAGAGGACGCCCGGGAACTGTGCGATGCCGTGTGCTCGTTCACGGGCGAGGCCGAGGAGATGGTGGAGGACCTCGACGGGGCGGTCGACACGGCCCTGGAACGGCTGCGTGAGTACAGCGGCGACTCCGACGCCCTCTGACACGGGCCGGCGTGCCCGCTTCTTCCCCGGGTACGGCATCGGCACCGGTCAGGGCGTCACGGGCACGGCGCCCTGCACCGCATCGGTTTCCCCCGGACTCCGGTCGAAGGTGCGGGAGGAGCTTCCGTGCCGTGGCCGGTTCCGACCACCCACCGCACCGACCTGGGGATACGACGTCCCGGGCCCGGCCCCGGGACGGATCGCGAAGCGGATTCGTCACCGGGGCCGGGCACCATGGGGCCATGGAACGCTGTGACTTCTGTGAACTTCCCATCGGTGGCGGATGCGCGTGCTCACTCCGTGAGGAGGGCAGGGGCTCCCGGGGACAAGGTGTCGGCACCACGTCAGGGGACATGCGCTTCCCGGCAGGCACCATCCTCGTCTCGCCGAGGGGGGTGGCCCACCGTCCGGGCTGCCTGCACCAGTCCGAATCCGAGGTGAAGGCACCGCAGTGGGGTTGGATCACCGATCCCGACCCGCAGCTGTGGCGCCGCCTCGGTGAGGGGTCTCCGGCCCGGGCCACCCACGGCAACACCGAGCGGGTCGCCACCCGCAGGTGCCAGAGCTGCGACACCTGAGCGGAGCAGTCTCCTGTCCCCGCCGCATGTGCACCTCCTGCGCCCGGTCCGGGCAGCAGGCCGGTGACCGGTCGGGGACAGGCGGCGACCAGGAAGGGGGGTGTCTCCCGGGAGATGTCCGCACCCGTGGGGGAACGCCCGTCCGGAGGTTCGCGGAATCGCAGGCTTCACATCGCGCGCAGCACCTTGACGGAACACGCCTGGTGCCTCTGCGAGACGATTGGCGGCCTGCGCCGGCGCACGGGTCCCGACACCAGAAACAGCATTTCGTCGAGGAGCTGACATTCGTCGACACCGATGTGATCCTCACCGTGCCGTACGAGCTCTGCCCCATGTGGTCGACGGCCGCCTGCCGAGTTGCTGAACGGAATCGGCTACCGCCGAGCCTGGGCAAGGAGCTTGCCCACGAGGACGTGCAGGTTCGTCCCCGGATTGCGGTCGCGAAGGCGCGGAACACCCTGGTGCCGCTCCTCCAGGCGCCGCGCTCGCTTCATCGCGTCCTGCTGGGGCTCACCGATAAAGTGCCGCGGGTCGAAGTCCTTGTTCCCTTTGTAGCAGCACTTCAGTTCTTCCATCTTGGCGATGGCGTCCTTCGTCGTGAGATAACCGTGGCAGTCCTTCTGGTGCAGCAGCAGCCAGAATTCGAAGCACGGGTTCACGTACGCGATATCGATACCGTTTTCCCCGGCCAGCGCGATAGACCTCTCCAGGGAATCGTGAGGCCGTGGTTGCTCCACGTCGATGACGCACCAGACCTCGTCGTAACTCTCCCCCTGGTCGCGCCGGCGGCGGGGCGCCTCGTTCTGCTTGCGCACCGCCGCCTGCACCAACTTCAAGGGCTCGCCGTGTATGCCACCCAGCTTGATGTGGATGTTGGCAGCACGCAGGTCACGGCGCATGGCTTCGAAGTAGGTCGTCCCCCCGTAAGTGTCCTCACAGAAGATGAGGTACCTGCGGCCGGGGTCTCGCGTTCCGGTCTTTTTCGGCGCGAGAGACGGCCTTGTCCGCAGTTTTCCGGACTTCTTCACTGCCATTCCCGCAAGGTACCGCATGTTTTGCGAGGAGGTCACCGATTCGCTGCTCCACCTGCTCTTCAAAGAGAGGGATTGCATCAAAAGCACCCAAAAGGTACTTCTTGAACACATCGTCGCGTTCGCTGCGCACCTTGTATTCACGCAGCGCCACCAATTCGGTTGCTCCTTCCGATCCCTTCCGGGTGAACCATGCCTGGTCGCGCGTCAGATGCCCGTACGAGTGGCGGCTCAGCAGCGTTACGTCGTGGGTGTTGAACAGGATCTGCGCGCCGTTGGGGTTGGTCTCGGGCTCGGAGAAGAGTCTGACGAGCTGCCCCACCAAGTTCGGGTGCAGCCTGGCATCGAGCTCGTCCACAACGAGCACGGCCTCCTGCACCAGGGTCTGGACCACAATGCCGACCATCTCCAGCCAGGTGTGCGTACCGCTGGACTCGAAGGCATAGGGAAGATCGGTCGATCCGTCCGGGGTTTGATGGGTGACGACGATCTCGGGCGCCCACCGCCAGCTGTCCGGATCTGTCGGCGGGCTGTGGGGGTTGAGCAGCCGGAAGGCCTCTGTGAAGTGCGCTGCGGCTTCCTCTGGCATCTTGCGCTCGGTGACATGGACATCGGTGATGCCCAGATCGGCGTACCGCATCAGCTGAGAGCACAGTTCCGCATGAGCTCCCGAGAGCATGCGCAAGGTGAGGTCCAGGCGTATCTGCGCGTTGGGCTCGTGGGCGACGTTGAGCCGCTCGAACCAGGTATAGATACTGGTGAGCAGGGGATGGTTGCCGGCTGCCCCCGCTGAGACGAGAAGGCTGTTGGGACGCACCGTCTCCTTCGCGATCTGGGTCCGACTGCCGAATCCCCGGCGCAGCCCGGGACCGAGCTCGATGTGCTGCTCCTCGTCTCGCTCGAAGAGCATGCGGGGGCGTCCGTGCGGCCAGCTGTAGAGCCACTCCCCCGTCACCTTCTCATCGTCCACGGAAAATCCGTACTGGTAGCGGACGCCCCTCTGAGCAAACTCGAACTCGAACTCCGAGGGCCGCGCCCTCCCCTCCCCATCCAGCAGGAAGGGCACCCGACCGGTACCGCCGCTGGGGTTCCACCTGTTGTGCGAATGGCGAACCGCGCTCCTGGCGTAGGCCAGGGAGGCCATGAGATTGGACTTGCCGGAGGCGTTGGCACCGAACACCCCGACCACGGGAAGGACCTGCAGGCCTGTGCCGGGGATGTCCTTGACCGCAAGGTCGTCGTGCTTGTCCGAGGCGACCAGGCTGAGCTCCTGCTCCTCTCGGATGGAGGCCCAGTTGGACACGCGGAACCTGAGCAGCACTGTCTCCACCTCCTGATGGCTTCCTGCCGTCATGGACAACTTAGCCACTTCAAGGAGGCACTACACGCAATTTCAGAGCTAAATCTGGCAATAATTTCCCGAGAAGGGACTTAAACAAGATTCTTGAAGCAGAATCAACAAGAGTTACGCCCCGATTGCCGTCTATGCGAAGAAGTCGGCACCGTCCCCGGCTCTGTCCGACAAACCACGGCATCGTGGGCTCTGGTCCATGCACAGCCCCTGACGGAACACGCCCGGTGTCTCTGCGGAGACGAGTACCGCCCTGTGCCGGAGTACGGGTTCCGACACCAGGAGCAGCACTTCGTCGAGGAGCTGACGTTCACCGGCACTGCTGCGATCCTCACCGTGCCGCGTGAGCTCTGCCCCCATGGGGTCGACGGCCGCCTGTCGGCCTGGAACAGAGATCCGGCCTGCCGTCCGGCGCTGCTGCCCGGACGCAGCCGGTCTTGACCGGAGCGGCATCCGGCACGGCCCTCCCGGTCCGTGCAGGGGATTTCCCGCACTCGACGGCGCCCGCACCCGGGAAACGGTCGATTGTCCCCCGTGGAGGCCAGGATGGAGCGACCGGGCGGGGTTCGGCCGTGGGAACGGTGACGAGAAAGCGCACCTGCCGCACCCCGGTCCGGACAGCCCGGCAGGACGAGAACATGGAGTGACTGTGCCCATCCGGCAGACCGATCCCCGCTCAGCATCCCCCACCGGTCCGGGAACTCCGGTCCCGGCCTCGCCGGTGACCGGCCGCCTCGCCGAGGGCGGGGCCACTGTCGAGGAGGAGCTGTTCGAGCAGGACGAGCCGCAGGAGATCCTGGTCAGGTCCGGCTTCACCCCGGTCGTGGACCGTTTCGCCCTGGAGTTGTGTTCGGCTTCCGACATGGACGACGCGAGAAGAATCGTCGAGCGCCATGGGGGCGCCCTCTGGAGGAAGGCGGTGAACCGGGTCCAGGAGGTCGGACATGTCAGCGGAGACCTGAGCGCCGGCGACGACCGGCCGCTCTACTGGGCGCGGCTCGGCATGACCTCGGCCCTCAACCGCTGGGAGCCCGCCTTCAAGATCGACGCGGCCGAGCGCGCCGAACTCGTGACCGAGTTGGAACGCCGCTCCCGCGGCCAGAGCGACCCGGGGTTTCCCGAGACCGCCGGGAAGCCCGAGGCGGCCCGCGTCGTCGTGACCGGCTTCGACCCGTTCGGCCTCGACAAGGACATCCGCCGGGCCAACCCCTCCGGTGCGGCGGCCCTCGCCTTGGACGGAGCGGTGATCGAGACCGGTGACGGCGTCGCGGTCGTCAGGGCCATGCTCTTCCCGGTGCGCTGGCGCGACTTCACGGACGGCATGGTCGAACGGGCCCTCCTGCCCGACTACACCGGCGGCCGGCCTGCCGCCGCCGTCATCACCGTCAGCCAGGGCCGGGACGGCCAGTTCGATCTCGAGGCCCACAACGGTGCCTGGCGCGGCGGCTCCGAGGACAACGAGGCGGTCGGCCCCGAGGAGATGATCCCCGTCCCCGGCGGCTTTCCCACCGTCACCCCGCAGCCGCAGTGGTCGGACTCCTCCCTGAACCGCTCCGCCGTCGTGGCGGAGACGACCCGGAAACCCTTCCCCGTGGTCGACAACACCGAGGTCACCGAGATCCCCGCAGGCGGAACCACTCCGGTCGTACGTCCGGACGGGCCCACCCCGGGTTCCCGGGCGCGGGCCGGCGGCGGGGGCGACTACCTCTCCAACGAGATCGCCTACCGCAACACCCTGCTGCGCGACGCCACCGGCCGGGACATCCCCGCCGGCCACGTGCACACCCCGATCCTGCACCTCGGTTCCGAGTGCGACATCACCGACCCCGCCTTCGAGAAGGACCGCGCGACGATCGTCGACCAGGTCAGGAACATCGTCGCGGCTGTCGTCAGGACGTCGGGGCCCACAGGATGAGGAACCTGCGTGACCGCAGTACCTGACCATCGGCAGGCCGGGGCCGGCGGTCGGCCCCGGCCCCTCCTCGACCGGAGCTGGTGGACATCCTTTCTCCCGGGCCGTGGGCTCGCTGCTGCCAGATCTCCATCGGTTCCCGTGCAGCTTCCCGATACCGCTTCGCAGTGATCACAAGAGCAGGGCAGGCATCGCGGCCTCCCGCAGCGTCGTCATGGCGCTGCCAAGTCATCAGGCGGAGTTGTGCACGGCTTTTCCAGCTGGGCCAGGGAACCGCTTCTGGTGGGGGCGTGAAAGGGTCCGGACTGG
Source organism: Nocardiopsis algeriensis (assembly GCF_014203695.1). Classification (GTDB taxonomy): domain Bacteria; phylum Actinomycetota; class Actinomycetes; order Streptosporangiales; family Streptosporangiaceae; genus Nocardiopsis; species Nocardiopsis algeriensis. The sequence goes on from NZ_JACHJO010000005.1 coordinate 413,441, forward strand.
CCGATCAGAAGACGGACACAAAACCCCGCTGACCGAAAAATCCGAGCCCCATGACCTATTCCCTGGTGATCTTGTACCTGGAGCCAACTTCGCCATGCCTTGCTGATATCCCGCACCCAGCCGAAGTGACCGTAGGCACAAGATCTTGCACCTACCGCCACCTCCACCCGATGATCCTGCCACGGTCCCCCGGCGATCACACGATCACGTCAGTGAATTCCCCCGAGATCCCGCTCCGGCATTGGCCTGCGCATACTTCCTCCCCGGGAAAGATTCCGAGAAAAGTCCTCGGACGACTCCCCCGCACCAGCCTCCGTCTCCCCCTTGAAAGGCGCAACCATCCGCCACAACCTACGGAGGCGGTCGTGCGAGATCCCAGGAAGAGATCGCCCATGACGATTTCATCGTGCTCCACAGAAAATGGGATGACATTTTCCGTGGCTCTTCCCAGCCCGACCTGCGACCAGGAAGCGAATACGGCACCACAGCTCCTATCTTGTGTGATCTTGTACCTGCGGTCATCTTCACCCTTTTCCCTTACCTCGGTGAGAGTGGCGACAGGTACAGGATCACGAGAAGTGTCAGCGTCCCCCTCGCGCCACCATCGCCAGGATGTAGGCCGGCCTGCGCAGGTCCTCCCAGGTGAACCGCAGGATCTGCACGTCGGGGTAGAGCATCTGCAGCTCGTTCTGCCGTTCCCGGTCCCGTGCCAGTGCCTGAGGGGTGCTGTGGGGGCCGAGGCCGTCGGCCTCGCCGATGAGCCGGGCGCCCTCCCACCAGAAGTCGACGACGGCGACGGTCCTGCCGCCCCGGTCGGTGAAGCGGTGCTGCAGCTCGTCGGGGGGCAGGCCGCCGTCGACACAGACCAGCCGGATCCGCGTCTCCAGAGGACTCTGGGCTCGGCCGTCGGCCATGAGCCACCATTCGCGCACGTCCGCACATCCCCGCCTGCCCCGCATGGCGAGGTTCATGGCCTCGATGTCCTCCTGCACGACCAGGCCCCGGTTGAGTGTTTCGTGCCGGGTTTTTTAGAGGCTTGGAACCAACGCATCGGCGGGTGCCGATGCGGGATTGTGCTGGTAGAAGTCGGCTTCGAACTCCGCTG
>NZ_JACHJO010000006.1 GCF_014203695.1 Nocardiopsis algeriensis
GGTACTGCCCTGTGGTGGGGTGGGAGAGTAGGTTGCTGCCACGGTTTTTCTTGAGGGGGGTCGTCTTTGCGGGCGGCCCCTCTTTTTTTGTGTGTTGTGTGTGGGGGGTCCTGGCGGGCCCCCCTTTTTTTGTTGTGTGCCTGGTCCCCGCCCGGGGTGTTCGGGCCGGGCGCTCTCTAGCGCCTCCGGCCCGTCTCCAGGTGCAGCAGGTACTGCTTCCGCTCCAGTCCTCCCGCGTAGCCCGTCAGGGTTCCGTTGGCCCCGATCACCCGGTGGCAGGGCACGATGATGCTGATCGGGTTCCTCCCATTGGCCGTCCCCACCGCGCGAGAGGCCGTGGGGCGTCCCAGCTCCGCGGCCAGTTCGCCGTAGCTCGCGGTCTCTCCGTACGGGATCGTGGTCAGGGCCTTCCAGACCCGCAGCTGCCACTCGGTTCCCGCCGGCGCCAGGGCCAGGTCGAACTCCCGCAGAGTTCCCGCGAAGTACGCCTCCAGCTGCGCGACGGCGTCGCGAAAGGCCGACGGGTCCTCCCGCCACTCCGGCGGGACCTCTCTCCGGACGTTCTCCTTCCCCTGTGTGTGGACGCTGCTCAGCGACTCCCCGTCGCCGGTCAGGAGAAGTTCTCCCAGAGGTGACGGCATCCGCGTGTAGCGCGTCGGTCCGTCCAGAAGGGGGCGGAACTCGACCGCGGGTGTTCTCCTCGGCTCGGCCGTCGCCACCTCGATCGGGAGTGCCTCCTGCGTACCCTTGCTCATCTCTCGTTCCTCTCGCCGAGGCAGGCCCACATCAGGTGGGTTGCGTACGAGCGCCACGGGCTCCAGTGCCCCGTGGCCGGTGCCTCTTCCGAGGCCAAGGTCTTGCGCAGTCCCTGGCGGACCCCCAGGTCCGTCGCCAGGAACACGTCCGGGTCGCCCAGGCCCCGCATACGGATGTAACCAGCCGTCCACGGCCCGATTCCCCGCAGTGCCACCAGCCGCCGCTCCGTCTCGTCGCGGTCGCAGCCCGGGCCCAGGTCCACGTGGCCGGAGGCGACGGCCTCGGCCAGTCGGACCACCGTACCGGCGCGGGCGGACGGAAGGGGGAGGTCCTCCGGGGAGAGGGCGGCCAGCACCTTCGGCTCGGGGAAGGTGTGGGTCAGGCCGCCCGTGCGCAGCCCCGGCTCCAGGGGCCGGCCGACATCGGCGACGATCCGGCCTGCCAGGGTGCGCGCCGCCCGCACGGAGACCTGCTGACCCAGGACCGCACGTACCGCCAGTTCCGCCGGGTCGCTGTGGCCCGGGGCGCGGATGCCCGGATGGGCGCGGACGACCGGGGCCAGGGCCGGGTCCGCGCCGAGCACGTCCGACACCGCCCTGGGGTCCGCGTCCAGGTCGAGCAGCCGACGGCACCGGCGCACCGCGCTCGCCAGGTCGCGGGTGTCCGTGAGCCGCAGGCGGCACAGCACGTGGTTCTCCCCCTCCCACAGCTCTGCCGTGCCCCGGCCGTGGGGAAGGGTGAGGGTGCGCCGGTAGACGCCGTCCGCGTACTCCTCGATGCCGGGGACGGCGCGCTCGCCGAGAAAGGCCAAGGTCCGGGCCAGGTCGGCGGGCTCGCGGTAGGACAGGCGCAGTGTGATCGCGCCCGCGGTGCCGCCCGGCCGCACCCGGACCCGTCCGCGCATCTCCGTGGGGGAGTGGCCGAACACCGCCCGCACCGTCTCGTTGAACTGGCGCACACTCGCGAACCCCGACGCGAACGCGATGTCGCTCATGGGCATGTTCGTGGTCTCGATCAGCGTGCGTGCCGTCTGCGCCCGCTCGGTGCGGGCCAGGGCCAGGGGGCCGGCGCCGAGCTCCGCGGTCAGCAGGCGGCCCAGCTGCCGCTCGCTGTACCCCACTGCCGACGCCAGCCCTCCGACCCCGCCCCGGTCGACGGCGCCGTCGCGGATGAGGCGCATGGCCCGGCCGACCGCGTCGGCACGCAGGTCCCACTCGGGGGATCCGGGGGTCAGGTCCGGGCGGCAGCGCTTGCAGGCGCGGAAACCCGCCTCCTGCGCCGCCGCGGCGGTGGGTACGAAGGAGACGTTGTCCCGCAGCGGGGTGCGTGCCGGGCAGCTGGGCCGGCAGTAGATCCCGGTGGTGCGCACGGCCGTGTAGAACACCCCGTCGAAGCGGGCGTCCCTGCTCTGCACGGCGCGGTAGCGCTGGTCGTCGTCCATCACGCCATCCATGGTCGCCGACGGCCGTGCCCGGCGCTGGCGGTTTTCGGACACGGCGGCCGCCGGGGAGACCCGGAGGACGGGGACGCTGCTTCCCGGGATCAGGTCTCGGCGTGCTCCCGCAGGTAACCGATGTAGACCGGCCGCAGCGCCTCCTGCACCCTCGGGTCGCTCTCCGCAGCCAGCGCCTCGTAGACGAACCCCGACAGCTGGGCCACGCTCGCCTCGCTGGCCTCCTGGTCGCCGGCCGCCGCCGTGGCGGCCGGGATCAGGCCGAGCAGCTTCCAGAAGAATTTCAGGTCCCAGCGCTCCCGGGCCAGGTCCGTGGCGCGTTCGCGAAGGTCTTCGGTGCTGAGCTGGTCGTAGTCCTCTGCCATGGACTCCACGTACCCGTGCGCCCCGCTTCCATCCCGGCCGGCTTCCCCCGGCGGGGCCCCGGGGGGTGAGCTGCGTTACTCTTCAGGGATCACGTACTCGCACAAGGGTTCCCACAAGGAACTCCGAGGGGAGGGGCCATGGCCGAGGCAGCACGGATCGTCGTTGCGAAACCGGGCCTGGACGGACACGACCGCGGGGTGAAGATCGTCGCCCGGGTGCTGCGGGACGCCGGGGTCGAGGTCATCTACACGGGCCTGCGTCAGACCCCCGAGATGATCGTCTCGGCCGCGATCCAGGAGGACGCCGACGCGATCGGCCTGTCCGTCCTCTCCGGTGCGCACATGACCATGTTCGCCCGCGTCCTCGAACTGCTCGAGGAGAACGGGGCACAGGACATCCGGGTGTTCGGCGGCGGGATCATCCCCGACGCGGACATCGAGGAGCTGGAGCGCATGGGCGTCGCCAAGATCTTCACCCCCGGTGCTCCCACGTCGGAGATCGCCGTCTGGGTCAAGGAGAACGTGCGCCCGGCGCACGCCGCATGAGTGATGTTCGTCGCATGCGGGAAAAGGTGGTTCTGCCGGGGAAACACACCCTGAAGGTGTTACTTCCGGTGGCGCTCGTCACATATTTTCTCATGTGAGGGCGGTCCGGAGCCACTTGTGTGGCTCCGGGCACCGAGGTGCACAGGGACAACGCGCCCCCGGTGTCCGGCGGCCGAATTTCGGGCGACTAAGCTTTGCGCATGTCGCGGGTGGCTGACGCTGCGGCGATCTCGATCTCTGTGAACGGCCCAGCCCCGCCAGGGCTCTGCGTCGTGTGACACATGTTCATGGGTCACAGCCGGATTCGGACGAGGCCACCCCGGTAGACATCCTGAGCCAGCGAGTTACAAGGACGGACCCTCGTGGACCTGTTCGAATACCAGGCGAAGCAACTCTTCGCAGAGTACGGGGTTCCCGTGCCCCAGGGGAAGGTGGCGAGCACGGCCGCCGAGGCGCGTGCGATCGCCGATGAGTTCGCCGCCGCCGGCAAGCCCCGCGTCGTTGTCAAGGCGCAGGTCAAGACCGGTGGCCGCGGCAAGGCCGGCGGTGTGAAGGTCGCCGAGGGCCCCGAGGACGCCCAGGCCAAGGCCGAGCAGATCCTCGGCATGGACATCAAGGGCCACACGGTTCACCGTGTCCTGGTGGAGGAGGCCTCCGACATCGCGGAGGAGTACTACTTCTCCTTCCTGCTGGACCGCGCCAACCGCAACTTCCTCTCCATCTGCTCCGCCGAGGGCGGCATGGAGATCGAGGAGGTCGCCGAGACCAACCCCGACGCCGTCGCCAAGATCGCGATCGACCCGCTGACCGGCGCCCCCGAGGCCGTCGCCGCGGAGATCGTCAAGGCCGGCAAGCTGCCCGAGGCCGCCGCCGCGGGTGCCGCCGAGGTCATCACCAAGCTGTGGAAGGCCTTCGTCGGCAAGGACGCCACGCTCGTCGAGGTCAACCCGCTCATCCTCACCAAGGACGGCCGCGTCGTCGCCCTGGACGGCAAGGTGACCCTGGACGCGAACGCCGAGTTCCGCCAGGACCTGGAGAGCCTCGCCGTTCCCGAGGAGGGTGACCCGCTCGAGGTCGCCGCCAAGGAGAAGGGCCTCAACTACGTCAAGCTCGACGGTGAGGTCGGCATCATCGGCAACGGCGCGGGCCTGGTCATGTCCACCCTGGACGTGGTCGCCTACGCCGGTGAGAAGTTCAACGGCGTCAAGCCCGCCAACTTCCTCGACATCGGTGGCGGCGCCTCCGCCGAGGTGATGGCCAACGGTCTCGAGATCATCCTCGGCGACCCGGCCGTCAAGAGCGTGTTCGTCAACGTCTTCGGCGGCATCACCGCCTGCGACGCCGTTGCCAACGGCATCGTCCAGGCGCTGGAGCTGCTCGAGGGCCGCGGCGAGGACGTCAGCAAGCCGCTCGTCGTCCGTCTGGACGGCAACAACGCCGAGCTGGGCCGCGAGATCCTCACCAAGCGCGCCCACCCGGCCGTGCGACAGGTCGACACGATGGACGGCGCCGCCGCTCAGGCCGCCGAGCTCGCGGCTAAGTAGGGGACTGACACACCATGGCTATCTTCCTCACCAAGGACAGCAAGGTCCTCGTCCAGGGCATGACCGGCTCCGAGGGCACCAAGCACACCCGCCGGATGCTGGCTTCCGGTACGAACATCGTCGGCGGCGTGAACCCGCGCAAGGCGGGCCAGAGCGTCGACTTCGACGGCACCGAGGTACCGGTCTTCGGTTCCGTGGCCGACGGCATGGAGGCCACCGGGGCCGACGTCACGGTGATCTTCGTTCCGCCGAAGTTCGCCAAGGACGCGGTCATCGAGGCGATCGACGCCGGGATCGGCCTGGCCGTCGTCATCACCGAGGGCATCCCGGTGCACGACACCGCCGAGTTCTGGTCCTACGCCTGCTCCAAGGGCAACAAGACCCGCATCATCGGCCCCAACTGCCCCGGTCTGATCACCCCGGGCCAGTCCAACGCCGGCATCATCCCGGCCAGCATCACCAAGCCGGGCCGCATCGGCCTCGTGTCGAAGTCGGGCACGCTCACGTACCAGATGATGTACGAGCTGAGCGACATCGGCTTCTCCTCCGCCGTCGGCATCGGTGGCGACCCCATCATCGGGACCACGCACATCGACGCCCTGGCGGCCTTCGAGGCCGACCCGGACACCGACGTCATCGTGATGATCGGTGAGATCGGCGGCGACGCCGAGGAGCGCGCGGCCGCCTTCATCAAGGAGAACGTGACCAAGCCGGTCGTCGGCTACGTCGCGGGCTTCACCGCTCCGGAGGGCAAGACCATGGGCCACGCCGGCGCCATCGTCTCGGGCTCCTCCGGCACCGCGGCCGCCAAGCAGGAGGCCCTGGAGGCCGCCGGCGTCAAGGTCGGCAAGACCCCCAGCGAGACCGCCAAGCTGGTGCGCGAGCTGTTCTGACAGGCATGAACGCAGCGGCCCCGCTCCACCCCTCACGGTGGAGCGGGGCCGCTGCGTTCTCCGGAGCTCCGCGGGTCAGCCCTTGGTGATCTCGCCGCCTCCGCGGCGGCGGCCGCGGAGGGCGCTGACGATCCCCGGCACCACCATCAGGCTGAAGAAGCCCAGGAACACGCTGATCGCCACGACGTTGCCGGACACGAACGTGGGTATGCCCCACACGAAGAGCAGGAACCCGGCGAAGCCCGCCAGCCCCGCCAGGCTCGGGCCCTTCTTCTCGGCCTCCTCGGCCGGGCGCCTGTCGGCCTTTCCTTCTCGGCGGACCACCGGGGAAGCGGCGCTTCCGGCCCGGCCGAGGGCGGCCGGGCGCAGATGGACGGGCAGGTCGGTGAAGAGCGGAGCCAGGTCCCGGTCGGTGACGGCGCGCAGCGCCGCGGAAGAGCGCTCCTCGTGCTCGTCCGTGGTCAGGCGGCCCTCCTGGAAAGCGGTCCGCAGCTGTGTCAGTGCCTCGTCGCGTTCTCCGTCGGAGAGCCGGTAGGGGAGGGGCTCCTGGTCTGCCATGAGATATCCGTTCGAGCGGGGTGGGGCTGACAGGTACGACGGCTCTTCCCGCCGGGAGGTTCCACTCGGAGGGCACGACACGCGTGCCCGGGGATAGGGCGGAGCATTCCGGTCCCTGGCAGCATAAGTCGGGTGAGTACGCCAGGATCTCCGCCCTCCGGCCCCGAACGCCCCGCGAAGCGGCCCTCGGCCTCCGCGGCCGTCGACGCCCGTCCCCTCTACGCGACCGGAGGGCTCGCGGCCGCAACCGCGGCCGCCATAGGACTGGCGGTGGCCGTCACCCTGACCGTCACCGCGTGGGTCGCGGCCCCCCATGCGGGCCTCGGCGAGGAGATCGGCGGGGTACTGCGGGGAGCGGTGGTGGCGTGGCTGGTGAGCCACCACGTGTCGTTCACCGTCGCCGACGCCCAGATCAGCATGCTCCCCATCGGGCTGATGCTGCTGCCGGGCCTGGTGCTGTACCGGTCGGGCCGGTGGCTGGCCCGCAGTTGCGAGATCCCCCGGCTCCGGTACGTCCACCGCGCGGCACTGGCCATCGCCGGCCCCTACGCGGCGATCGCGGGAACGCTGGCGCTGGTGGCGCGCGGCGAGACCGTCGAGCCCAGCATGCCGCGCGCCCTGTTCATGGGCTTCGTCATCGCGTTCCTGGCCGGAGGGCTGGGGGCGCTGCGCCAGCTGATGGCGGACAAGGGTGTCGCCCCCCGGGCCCTGCTGGGGCTGATGCCGGCCCGGTCGCGCTCGCTGCTGGTGGGGATGCTCGTCTCCACGGGAACGCTGCTGCTGGGCGGGCTGGTGCTGTTCGCGGTCGCGTTCGCGGTGGGATTTCCCGAAGCGGTGGAGACCACGCGGCTGCTGGCCCCCGGGCTGGTGGGCGGCGCACTGCTGATCGTCATCCAGCTGGCCTACCTGCCCAACGCCGTGCTGTTCGCCGTGTGCTACGGCCTGGGGCCGGGGTTCGCGCTGGGAGAGGCGACGGCGGTGGCGCCCACGGGTATCTCCACGGGTCCGCTGCCGCTGCTGCCGCTGCTGGCGGCCCTGCCGGAGGACGGGGCGGCGCCGGTGGCGTCGCTGGCCGCGCTGGCGGTGCCGTTCGTCGCGGGCGCGGTGGGCGGGGTGCTCACCCAGCGCAGCGCGCCCGATCTGGTGAGCGAGGCGGCACCGCTGTGGGGGTTCGTGTGCGGTGTGACCACGGGGGCCCTCTGCGCCGCCCTGGGCGAGCTGGCGGGCGGCTCCCTCGGGATGGAGCGCCTGAGCGACATCGGCCCGTCCGCGTGGCAGGTGGGGCTGGTGGCGGCTCTGGAGGTCGGTGCGGCCGCTGCGATCGCGGCCTGGGGTGCCAACTGGTACTACACCAGGCGCAGGAGCGGCGGCGCGGAGCCCGACGCGGCGCCCGAGGCAGAGGCGCGCCCCGCAGCGGAACTGCCCGTGGACGTCCCGGTGGGCGAGGGGCTGGCCACGGTCACCCCGCTGCGCCCCCACGGGGAGAAGGAGGAAGCGCCGGGACCGGAGGACCGGGGCGGGTTCCGGCCCGGAGGGCCCGCCCTCGGCGGCGGAGCGGAGAAGGAGGCCCGCGGGCAGGCCGTGCCGAAGGCCCGGGAGGAGAGGGCCGCCCGCAGGCAGGCCGCACGCGAGGAGCGCGCCCGGCGCCGCGCGGAGAGGAAGGCCCTTCGCGCCGACCGTCCGCGCCGGTGGCGGCGGCGGGACGCCGAGGACTCCGACGAGCTGTACGGCATCACCTACGAGGCCGAACCCGAGGAGGCCGACGCCCCCAGGAACTGACCCGTGCCCGGTCCCGTGGGACGGGCCCCGGAAACGGAAGGCGGCCGCGGTGCCCGAGGCACCGCGGCCGCCTTCCCCTGCGCGGTCAGCCCTCCTTGCGGGCCGCCCGCCGAGCCGGTTCGAAGATGGCCTCGACCAGCTCGGTGCACCACTTGAGCAGGTCCAGGTCGCGCAGCGGCTTGCCGCCCAGGCCGCCGGCCTTGGGCACCGGGACCAGCAGTGTCTTGGTGGCCTCCTTGTGGAGGGACTTGGGGTACATCCGCCGCAGCCGCAGCTCCTGGGACTCGCGCAGCTCCACCGGGGAGAAGCGGATCTGGGTGCCCTGCTGCACCACGTCCTGGAGCCCCGCGGACTTGGCCAGGACCCGGAACCGGGCCACCGCCATGAGGTTGTCCACCGGCTGGGGCGGGGTGCCGTAGCGGTCGCTGAGCTCCTCGTAGGCGGCGGTGATGTCCTCCTCGCTGGTGACACCGGCGATGCGCTTGTAGGCCTGGAGGCGCAGCCGCTCGCCCGGCACGTAGTCGTGCGGGATGTGCGCGTTGATCGGCAGCTCGACCTTGGTCTCGACCTCCTCGGCCGCGCTCTGGTCGCCCCGCAGCTCGGCGACGGCCTCCCCGACCATGCGCACGTACAGGTCGAAGCCCACGCCCGCGATGGTTCCCGACTGCTCCGAGCCCAGGATGTTGCCCGAGCCGCGGATCTCCAGGTCCTTCATCGCCACGTACATGCCCGCGCCCGTCTCGGTGTGCTGGGCCACGGTGGCCAGGCGCTCGTAGGCGGTCTCGGACAGAGGCCGCTCCGGCGGGTAGAGGAAGTACGCGTAGGCGCGCTCGCGCCCCCGGCCCACCCGGCCGCGCAGCTGGTGGAGCTGGGAGAGGCCGTAGGTGTCGGCGCGGTCGATGATGAGCGTGTTGGCGTTGGGCACGTCCAGGCCGGACTCGACGATGGTCGTGGAGACCAGTACGTCGAAGTTCTTCTCCCAGAAGTCCACCATCACGCGTTCGAGCTGCTGCTCGTTCATCTGCCCGTGGGCGTAGGCGACGCGCGCCTCGGGGACCAGGCGCTGGATGTGGGCGGCGGCCTTGTCGATGGACGCCACCCGGTTGTGCACGAAGAACACCTGGCCCTCGCGCATCAGTTCCCGGCGGATGGCCGCGGTGATCTGCTTGTCCTCGTAGGGCCCCACGAAGGTCAGCACCGGGTGGCGCTCCTCCGGCGGGGTGAGGATCGTGGTCATCTCCCGGATGCCGGTCAGGCCCATCTCCAGGGTGCGCGGAATGGGCGTCGCCGACATCGCCAGCACGTCCACCTGGGTGCGCAGCCGCTTGAGGGCCTCCTTGTGCTCGACGCCGAAGCGCTGCTCCTCGTCGATGATGACCAGGCCGAGGTCCTTGAAGCGGGTCTCGGACGACAGCAGCCGGTGGGTGCCGATGACCACGTCGACCTCGCCGGTGCGCAGCCCCTCGCGGGTGGCCTCGACCTCGCTGTCGGTCTGGAAGCGCGACATCGGCTTGACCGTGACCGGGAACGAGGCGTACCGCTCGGTGAACGTGGACAGGTGCTGCTGCACCAGCAGCGTGGTGGGCACCAGCAGGGCGACCTGCTTGCCGTCCTGCACGGCCTTGAACGCGGCGCGCACGGCCACCTCGGTCTTGCCGTAGCCGACGTCGCCGCAGATCAGCCGGTCCATGGGGACCGGCTTGGCCATGTCCTTCTTGACCTCCTCGATGGCGGCGAGCTGGTCGGGCGTCTCCGCGTAGGGGAAGGCGTCCTCGAGCTCGCGCTGCCACGGGGTGTCGGGGCCGAACGCGTGCCCGGGCGAGGCCTGGCGGGCCGAGTACAGCCGGATGAGGTCTCCGGCGATCTCTCGGACCACCTTGCGGGCGCGGCTCTTGGCCTTGCTCCACTCGGCGCCGCCCATCTTGGACAGGGTCGGCGCCTCGCCGCCCACGTAGCGGGTGACCTCGCCCAGCTGATCGGTGGGCACGAAGAGGCGGTCGCCGGGCTGGCCGCGCTTGGAGGGCGCGTACTCGATGACCAGGTACTCGCGGGTGGCCCCCTGCACCTGGCGGCTGACCATCTCCAGGTAGCGGCCCACGCCGTGCTGCTCGTGCACGACGTGGTCACCGGGCTTGAGCTGGAGCGGGTCGACGGTGCCGCGCCGCCTGCTGGGCATGCGGCGCATGTCGCGGGTGGAGGACCTCTGACCGGCCAGGTCGGTCTCGGTGAGCACGACGGTGTGCACCGAGCGCAGCAGGAAGCCGTGGTCGACCAGGCCCGTGGTCACGGTGGCCACGGCCGGCCGGGGCGGTTCCGCCAGGTCGTCGACCAGGTGGGCGCCCAGCCCCGACTCCCGCAGCATGGACACGAACCTCTCGGCCGGGCCCTGCCCCTGGGTGACCAGCACGACGCTCCAGTTGTCGTGCAGCCAGCCCTTGATGTCGGCGAGCGCGCGCTCGGTGTCGCCCCGGTAGGAGTCGGCGGGCACGGCGCCCACCACGACGGCGTCGTCCTCCTCGCCGGCCTGCTCGTCTGCGGCGAACGGCGTCAGCCCCCACCAGGGCATGTCCAGGTCCGAGGCGGTGGCGCGCAGGTCGGTGATGGACATGTACGCGGAGGCGCCCAGGTCGATGGGGGCTTCTCCGCCGGCGGCGGCGTTGATCCAGGAGGCGTCGAGGAACTCGGCGCTGGTGGCCTCCAGCTCCAGGGCGCGGGTGCGGATGCGCTCGGGGTCGCAGCCCACCACCATGGCGCCCTCGGGCAGGAGGGACAGGAAGGGCTCCATCCGGTCGGCGAGCACGGGGGCGAAGGCCTCCATGCCCTCGACCGCCACGCCGTCGGCCAGCTTGGTGAGGATCTCGGCCAGGGCCGGGTGCTCGCCGGCCAGTGCGCGGGCGCGCCCGCGCACGGTCTCGGTGAGCAGCAGCTCCCGGCAGGGAGGCGCGAACAGGCCCGAGGCGGCGTCGCGGCCGCCGCCCTCTCCGGGGGTGAGGGAACGCTGGTCGGCGACCTGGAAGTAGCGGATGTCCTCGACGGAGTCACCCCAGAACTCCAGCCGCAGCGGGTGCTCCTCGGTGGGCGGGAAGACGTCGAGGATGCCGCCGCGCACGGCCATGTCGCCGCGCTTCTCCACCAGGTCGACGCGCGAGTAGCCGGTGTCGGCCAGGGCGCCCACGACCTCCTCCAGGGAGATCTCGTCACCGGGGCGGACGCGGACCGGCTCCAGGTCGCCGAGCCCGGCCACGAGCGGCTGCAGGACGCTGCGCACGGGCGCGACGACCACGCGCAGCGGCGAGGTCAGGGGGTCGGCGGGGTCGGGGTGGGCCAGGCGGCGCAGCACGGCCAGACGCCGGCCGACGGTGTCGGAACGCGGGGAGAGGCGCTCGTGCGGCAGGGTCTCCCACGCGGGGAACAGCGCGACGGAGTTGTCGGGCAGCAGCGATCCGAGGGCGTCGGTGAGGTCGGCCGCCTCCCGTTCGGTCGCGGTGATCGCGAGCACGGGCCGCTGCGCGCCGAGGGGCGCGTCGGCGGCCAGCGCACCCACCATGAAGGGGCGCAGCGCCGCCGGTGCGACGAGGTCGAGGTGGGGATCGCGGCCGCTGCGGGCGGACTCGATCGCGCTGTGCAGTGCCGGGTCTCGGGAGACGTCGGCGAGAAGTCCGATAAGGCTCATAGCACCAAAGAAGGAAGTGGGTCCGTTCAGGCGGGTGGTCGCGTCCTGCACGGTGGGAGGGCGGCTGGGCGATGTGTGCCGCCGGCACCTCTCAGCCTAGCGAGTCCAGCGGTTTCGCGCGGGCAGGGTGTGGACGGCGCGGAGCCGGGGATCCGCCCGCGTCGTCTCGGAGACGCGGGGAGGTGTTCTCATGGCAACCCCCTGTGACCTGGTTCTATTCCGTTGGGCGGAGTTCGTTCCCGGCTGCTGCCGACCGGAGGCATACGCTGGGTCCGGTCTTGCAACTCCTGTGGGAGGGGAAACGCGTGGTGAGTGCCGGCAGACGCGGGAGCGCTTCGGAGGGGGACGCCGGGCGGTCGGGCGCCCCGGTCTTCACCCCGGGGCCCGACGCCCTCGCCCACCTGGAACTGGTCCTCAGCGGTGCCTACCCGCTGCCCGGCTTCATGACACGGGAGCAGGCGGAGTCGGTGGCGGCGTCGGGGTGCCTGCCCGACGGCCGGCCGTGGCCGGTTCCGGTCATCCTCGAAGCGCCCGAGGACCTCTCCGGCGACCTGGTGGTGCTGACCGACCCCGAGGGCGCACCGCTGGCAGAGCTGGCGGTGAGCGAGAGGTGGAAGGACGACCGGGGCCGCCACCACCTGGCCGGTGACGTGTCCCTGCTGCGCCCGCCCACCTACGGCGTGCTGCGCGAGCTGCGCGCGGCACCGGCCGAGGTGCGGGCCCAGAGCGGGCTGGGGGCCCCGGCGGACCGTCCGGTGCTGGCGGTCGTCACGGACCGGCCGCTGCACCACCGCGCCCTGCACCAGATCCGGGCCGAGGCCGAGGCCCTGGGCGGGGACGGCGAGCGGATCGAGGTCCTGGTGATCGTGGACGCCCCGCTGGAGGACGAGGGGATGGCCGCGGCCGTGCTGGCGGCCGAGCCGCTCCTGCCGCCGCGCTCGTCGCTCGTGGTGTGCACGCTGCCCCGCTCGCGGGCCCGGGCCGCCGGGCCTTTCGGAGGCCCCTGGAGCGACTCCGACGTGCGGCTGGCCGCGCACGTGGCGGCGGCCTACGGCGCCACCCACATGATCGTGGAGACGGGCGGCTCCGGACCGGACGTGGACCGGGTGATGGCCCGGCGCCCGCCGCTGACGGTGCTCGACCCCGAACCGTGGCGGTTCGGTACCGACGCGGGCCTGTGGGAGCCGATCACCCGGGTCGACCCGGGGCAGGCCCGCCGGGAGCTCACCGAGGAGGAGGTGGAGCGGGAGCTGGCGCTCGGGCGCGAGCTCCCCGCCTGGTTCACCCCCGCCCGCGTGGCCGCCGAGCTGGCGCGGCTGCGGCCGGCCCGTACGCGGCGCGGCCTCACCCTCTTCCTCACCGGTCTGTCGGGCTCGGGCAAGTCCACGATCGCGCGCGGTGTGAGCGACCGGATACGCCGGTCGGGACGCTCGGTGACGCTGCTGGACGGCGACGTGGTGCGGCGCATGCTCTCCCAGGGGCTGACGTTCTCGCCGGAGGACCGCGCGCTCAACATCCGGCGGATCGGGTACGTGGCCGCGGAGATCGGCCGCCACGGCGGCGTGGCGGTGTGTGCGCCCATCGCCCCCTACGCCGACGGGCGCGAGGAGGTCCGTGCCATGGTGGAGGAGGCCGGCGGCGACTTCTTCCTCGTGTACGTGGCCACCTCGCTGGAGGAGTGCGAGAGCCGCGACCGCAAGGGCCTGTACGCGAGGGCGAGGGCGGGGGAGATCCCCGACTTCACCGGGATCTCCGCGCCCTACGAGGTCCCCGAGGACGCCGACCTGGTGCTGGACACCGCGGGCGCCGACCCCGCGGAGTCGGTGGCCGCGGTGGTGGCCGCCCTGCGCGAGGGCGGATGGCTCCCCGAACACGACGGCTGAACCCCGACACCAGTGAGAGGGACGACGATGGACCGACCCCCTGCCCGGCCGGAGGAGGAACCGCCTCCCGGACACCGGTTCCTGCGCTTCGTGGAGGTGATGGGCACCCTGCGCAGGGAGTGCCCCTGGGACCGGGGGCAGACCCACGAGTCCCTGGCCAAGTACCTCGTCCAGGAGGCCTACGAGACCCTGGAGACCATCGAGAGCGGTGACGTCGCGCTGCTGCGCGAGGAGCTGGGAGACGTGCTGCTCCAGGTGGTGTTCCACGCGGCGATCGCGGCCGAGCGGCCCGAGGACGACCCGGCGCACTTCACCGTCGACGACGTCGCCGACGCGATCATCGACAAGATGACCCGCCGCCACCCGCACGTGTTCGGCGGGGTCGAGGTGTCGGGCGCCGACGAGGTGCGGTCGAACTGGGAGGCGATCAAGGCCGCGGAGCGGGCCGAGAGGTCGCGGGCCGCGGGCGGGGAGGGGCACTCGTCCGTCCTGGAGGGGGTGCCCTTCGGCCAGCCGGCCGCGATGCTCGCCCACGAGCTGCAGAAGCGCGCGGTGCGCAACGGCTTTCCGCCCGACCTGATCGGGAACGACGGCGGTCCGGGCGGCGGGCTGTTCGCGGCGGTGTCCGACGAGCGCGGGCGCGGCCGCGACGCCGAGGGCGACCTGCGTGCGGCCTCCCGGCGCTTCGACGCGCGGGTGCGCGCCGCCGAGGCGGCGGCCCGCGCGGACGGCCGTGAACCGCGCGAGCTCTCCGAGGGGGAGTGGCGTGCCTACTGGGACGCGGCAGGGCCCTCCGACCCGTCCCCGGAGCCCGCACCGGAGGCAGGACGGCCCGGTATGGACTAGACCAATTTCCGCCGGGCGGGCGCGCTCTTCGACGGGGGATGTCGCTAGTCTCGTGTCGGGTCCTGACACAACTGGTCCGACCAACCCCAAGAGACGGAGAGAGACCGTGGCGTCCATCGAGGCAGTGCAGGCACGGGAGATCCTTGACTCCCGAGGCAACCCGACCGTCGAGGTCGAGGTCCTGCTCGACGACGGAACCATCGCGCGCGCCGGCGTTCCCAGCGGCGCCTCCACCGGACAGTTCGAAGCGGTCGAGCTGCGCGACGGCGGCGACCGCTACGGCGGAAAGGGCGTGTCCAAGGCCGTCGCGGCGGTCAACGGCGAGATCGCCGACGAGCTGGCGGGACACGCCGCCGACGAGCAGCGCATCATCGACAGCACGCTCATCGAGCTCGACGGCACCCCCGACAAGTCCCGTATCGGCGCCAACGCGATCCTGGGCGCCTCGCTGGCCGTGGCCCGGGCCGCGGCGGCCGAGGCCGGACTGCCCCTGTTCCGCTACATCGGCGGCCCCAACGCGCACGTGCTGCCCGTGCCGATGATGAACATCCTCAACGGCGGCGCGCACGCCGACAGCAACGTCGACATCCAGGAGTTCATGATCGCCCCCGTCGGGGCGCCCACGTTCTCCGAGGCGGTCCGCTGGGGCACCGAGGTCTACCACGCCCTGAAGGCGGTCCTCAAGGCCCACGGCCTGGGCACCGGGGTCGGCGACGAGGGCGGCTTCGCCCCGAACCTGGAGAGCAACCGCGCCGCCCTCGACCTCATCGTCGAGGCCATCGAGAAGGCCGGCTACACCCCGGGGACCGACATCGCGCTGGCCCTGGACGTCGCCGCCAGTGAGTTCTTCAACGAGGGCGTGTACACGTTCGAGGGGCGGGCGCGCACCTCCGACGAGATGTCCGCCTACTACGCCGAGCTGGCCGCCGCCTACCCGCTGGTCTCCATCGAGGACCCCCTCGACGAGGAGGACTGGGAGGGCTGGAAGAAGCTCACCGACGACCTGGGCGACAGGGTCCAGCTGGTCGGTGACGACCTGTTCGTCACCAACCCCGAGCGGCTCCGCCGCGGTGTCGACACGGGCACCGCCAACTCGCTGCTGGTGAAGGTCAACCAGATCGGCACCCTCACCGAGACCCTGGACGCGGTCTCCCTCGCCCAGCGCAGCGGCTACACGGCGATGATCAGCCACCGCTCCGGCGAGACCGAGGACACGACCATCGCCGACATCGCGGTGGCCACCAACGCCGGCCAGATCAAGACCGGTGCCCCGGCGCGCAGCGAGCGGGTCGCCAAGTACAACCAGCTGCTGCGCATCGAGGAGGAGCTCGACACCGCTGCCGTGTACGCGGGCGTGTCGGCCTTCCCGCGCTTCGCCCGGCGCGGCTAGTCTGCACCGGTGTCCCGCGAATCCAGACAGCAGACCCCCAAGGCCCGCAAGACGTCCAGAGCAGACGAGAGGGACCGGAGGGCTGCCCGCGGCGCGGGATCCGCAGGCAGGACGAGGGGGAGCCGCACCGCCGGCTCCCCCTCCCCGGCGGCCGCTCCCCGGCGGCCCCGCCCCGCGTTCACCAGCCGCGCGGCGATCCTCGTCCTGGTCGTGTGCGTGATCGCGCTCAGCCTGGCCTATCCGCTGCGCGAGTACGCCGCCCAGCGCGCCGAGATCGCCCAGCTCCGGGAGGAGCAGGCGCGGATGCGGGAGAGCGTCGAGGAGCTGAGCCTGCGCGAGCAGGCGCTGGGCCGCGAGGAGTACATCGAGAGCGAGGCCCGCGCCCGGTTGCACTACCAGTACCCGGGCGAGACCGCCTACATCGTCATCCGGCCCGAGGACGAGGACGGGGACGAGGACGTCTCCGGGCCCCGGGATCCCTGGTTCGAGGTCCTGTGGCGCTCGGTCGAGGAGGCCGACGGCCGGTGACCGGGTCCCGGAACCCGGCCGGGCCCCGTGGGCCTATCCTGGACCGGTCATGACTTCCCCAGATCAGCCCCCTCAGGGGCACGCCCGACCCCAGGTCGCCGAGCGCGACGTCGCCGCGGTGGAGCTCCAGCTGGGCCGCACCCCGCGCGGCGTGCGCGCGATCGCGCACCGCTGCCCGTGCGGCCTCCCCGACGTGGTGCGCACCGCTCCGCGCCTGGAGAGCGGTGAGCCGTTCCCGACCCTGTACTACCTGACGTGCCCGCGTGCCGCCTCCGCCATCGGACGCATGGAGAACGAGGGCCGCATGCGCGAGATGCAGGAGCGGCTGGGCACCGACCCCGAATTGCAGGCCGCCTACACCAGGGCGCACGAGGCCTACCTCGCCGAGCGCGCCGAGCAGGCGCGCCGCGACGGCGTCGAGCCCCTGCCCGAGGGGATGCAGAGCACCGGGGGCATGCCCACCCGGGTCAAGTGCCTGCACGCCCTGGTCGCCCACGAGCTCGCCGAGCCGGGGACCAACCCCTTCGGCGCCGAGGCGCTGGAGGAGCTTCCGGCCTGGTGGGACAAGGGTCCGTGCGTGTGTGTCGACGAGAGCCTCCCCGAGGGCGGCGAAGGGAACGGGTCATGAGCGGTGTCGCGGCGATCGACTGCGGAACCAACTCGGTCAGGCTTCTGATCGCCGAGGTCGTCCACATCGACGGTGACGAGGTGCAGGTGGTCGACGTCGACCGGCGCATGGAGATCGTGCGCCTGGGCGAGGGCGTCGACAGGACGGGGGCCTTCTCACCCGAGGCGCTGGAGCGCACCTTCGAGGCGCTGCGCGGCTACGCGGAGGCGATCCGGGCGCACGGCATCGAGCCGGGGCCGGAGTCGGTCCGCATGGTCGCCACCAGCGCCACCCGGGACGCGAGCAACCGGCAGGTGTTCGTCGACGGGGTCCGCGAGATCCTGGGTGTGGAGCCCGAGGTGGTCACCGGCCTGGACGAGGCGGAGCTGTCGTTCGTCGGTGCCACCGCCGAGTTCGAGGCCGAGGAGGGGGAGGGCGGCCTCGAGCCGCCGTTCCTGGTGGTCGACATCGGCGGGGGCTCCACCGAGTTCGTCCTCGGCGGTGACGGGGACGATGACCTGGTGCGGGCGTCCTTGTCGATCGACATCGGCTGCGTGCGCATGGCCGAGCGCCACCTGCGCAGCGACCCGGCCACGGCGGAGGAGATCGCCGCGGCCACGGCCGACATCGACGCCGCGCTGGACGAGGTCGAGCGGGTCGTGCCGCTGCGCGAGGCCGCCTCGGTCGTGTGCGTGGCGGGCACCGCGACGACGGTGGCCGGAATCGCGCTGGACCTGCCCGAGTACGACTCCGAGAGGATCCACCGCGCGCGTGTGACCAAGGACGACCTGGACCGCATCGCCGAGGAGCTGCTGGGCTCCACCGCCGTCGAACGCGCGGCGATCGGTGTCATGCACCCGGGCCGTGTCGACGTCATCGGCGCGGGCGCGCTGGTGCTCTCCCGCGTCCTCGCCCGCACGGGGGCGGACGCCTTCACCGCCAGCGAGCACGACATCCTGGACGGCGTCGCCTGGAGCATCATCCCCTGAACCGGCCCCAAGCGAAGCCCCGGTTCCCCACAAGCCCACCCGCACCCCAGGGGATGTGCCGTGAGGGCGCCCGAACAAGGGGGCTGCGGCCGTAGGCCGCCCATTGAGGGTGGTGGCGGGTGACGTGCGGGCCGAAGCGCAGCGGAGGCCCCAAAGCAAACACAGGGGCGACGGGCGGGCCGAAATGCCGGCCACCCTCAAACCCGCCCGCGCCCCAGGGGGTGTGCCGTGAAGGCGCCTGAGCAGGGGCCAAAGCGAAGCGGAGGCCCCAAAGCAAGCGCAGGAGGGCGAGGGTGGATAACGAGCAGGCCGAGGCAAAGCACCGGTTACCCGCAAGCCCACCCGCACCCCAGGGGGTGTGCCGTGAGGGCGCCGGCGGGGTTCTGCAGGAGTGGAGCGAACATCCGAGGAACGAGGATGTGAGCGCAGCGACGAAGAACCGCGCCCGAAAGGCGCCCGAACCGGGGCCGAAGCGAAGCGGAGGCCCCAAAGCAACAGAGCCCTTCGGGTGAGACGTGTCACCCCGAAAGACTCTTGTGAAGGCTTTCACAACCCATGTGACCTGCAAGAACATGATTCGGTCAGGTAAACAAGTGGTGAGAAGGTGAGCAGATGTGAGCCTTCTCTGTCGGCGGAAGCTTGTGAAAGAATGCACAAGCAGCAGACATTCTGGGCGGTCGGCCCAGACCCGGGCGGCACGGGACCGAGACCCGAGATCCCGACCGGGTGCCGTGGGAACTCCGCGGCCCCGGGCGAAAGGCCCCACAGAGAAGAACCGTTAGGGCGGATATGCGATGACCGAGAGCAGGAACTACCGGCTGGTGCACGGCGGAGGGAACGACGCGGAGATCCCGCACGTCCTCGTCGTCGGTGGCGGTTACCTCGGGATGTACACCGCGAGGCGGCTGGAGAAGAAGCTCGGGGCGGGCGAGGCACGGATCACCGTCATCGACCCGAACTCGTACATGACCTACCAGCCCTTCCTGCCCGAGACCGCGGCCGGCAGCATCTCGCCCCGCCACGTCGTCGTGCCGCTGCGTAAGGTCTTCAAGCGCGTGCGCGTGCTCGGCGGGCGGGTCGTGCGCATCGACCACGCCGACCGCACCGTCCGCTACGAGCCCAACGTGGGCGAACCCGAGACGATCGCCTACGACTACCTGGTGATGGCCGCCGGCGCCGTCTCGCGCACCCTGCCCATCCCCGGCCTCGCCGAGTGGGGCATCGGTATCAAGACCGTGGAGGAGGCGGCCTACCTCCGTAACCACGTCCTCAACCAGCTGGCCGTGGCAGACTCCACCGACGACGAGGACGTCCGCCGCAAGGCGCTGAACTTCGTCTTCGTCGGCGGCGGCTTCGCCGGGGCCGAGGCCATCGCCGAGCTGGAGGACATGGTCCGCGACGCGATCCGCGTGCACCCGTCGATCGACCAGTCCGACGTGAAGTTCTACCTCATCGAGGCAGCCGACAAGATCCTGCCCGAGGTCGGGCCCGAGGTCGGCGCCAAGTCCCTCAACCAGCTCCGCCGCCGCGGCATCGACGTCCGCCTCAAGACCTTCCTGGAGTCGGCGGTCGACCAGCGGATCAAGCTCAGCGACGGCACCGAGTTCGAGGCCGGCACCCTGGTGTGGACCGCGGGCGTCAAGCCCAGCCCGGTCGTGGCCGCCAGCGACCTGCCGGTGGGCCCCAAGGGGCACGTCGACACCAACGAGTACCTCAAGGTCAACGGTGTGGAGAACGCCTTCGCGGGCGGCGACAACGCCCAGGTGCCCGACGGCAACGGCGGCTACTACCCGCCCAACGCCCAGAACGCGGTCCGCCAGGCGCCCGTGCTCGCCGACAACGTCATCGCCGCGCTGCGCGGTGGCGAGCCCACGGCCTACCGCCACAAGAACCTGGGCGCCGTCGCCGGGCTGGGCATGCACAAGGGTGCCGCGCAGCTCTTCGGCAAGATCAAGCTCAACGGCCGCCTGGCCTGGTACGCGCACCGCTCGTACCACCTGATGGCGGTCCCGACCTTCAACCGCAAGCTGCGCGTCCTCTCGGACTGGACGCTCTCCCTCTTCCTGCGCCGCGACTTCGCCGCGCTGCCGGAGATGGCCGCGCCGCGCCAGGCCTTCGAGGAGGCCAGCGAGCCCCGGATCGTCGAGGACGGTCAGCTCCGCCGCGTGAGCTGACCGGCTCCGGCGCGCGACACCCACCGGCGCGCCGCACCGGACCCGGGCGGCCGGTCTCCTGCGGGAGGCCGGCCGCTTCGTGTCCCCATGTGGCCAACGGGAAACAGGGAGAAGGTCCGATCCGGTCGGTATGATGGGATCGCCCTCGTAGCCCAATGGAAGAGGCAGGCCCCCTAAAAGGGTCACAAGTGTCGGTTCGAGTCCGACCGGGGGTACCACCTTCCCGCCCGGGAGGTCATCCCGGCCGGTCCCGCTCCCTCTGCTCCAGGAGCAGCTGGAGCTGTGTGAACAGCCGCTCCCCGGGATCGCCCAGGTCGATGCCGCTGACCGAAGCGGCCCGCCGTACCCGGTAGCGCAGCGTGTTGGGGTGCACGTGCAACCGCTCGGCGGCGGCGCGCGCGTCCCCGAACGCCTCCAGATAGGCCAGCAGCGACCGCACCAGCTCGGAGTTCCCCGTGCGGTCGTACTCGACCAGCCGGGTGACCCGCGGGTCGCGCAGCGACGGGTCCGCCCTCAGGTGCGCCAGGGTTTCGCCCACCAGCACCTGCGAGCGCACGTCGGAGATGGTCGCCACCTCCCTGCCGCCCTCCTCCGGTTCGCGCTCCATCGCGTCCAGCACCCGGTCCGCCTCCGCGCGCGAGTCGGGTACGTCCCCCAGCCGCTCCGCCGGGGACCCCACCGCGGCCCGCACCGCGAGACCGAGGGCGTCCCGGGCGGCGGCCACCGTCCTGCCGGCGAGCGAGACCACCCCCTGCTCCGTGCCCGCCCACCCCCGCCTGCCCCGGGCCAGGTCCGGCAGCAGTGCGTACACCCGCCCGCCGAGCTCGGTGACCAGGGACCCGCGCCGGTAGGCGGCGGCGTGCACCGACACGAGGTCGACGAGCCGGCGGCGACTCAGCTCCCGCTCGGAGCGGTCGGCCTTCTGCGTATCCTCCTTCCCGGCGCGGGCGAAGGCCACGACCAGTGCCGCCCGTTCGGGGCGCACCTCCACGGTCCCCGCCAGGGCGTCGGCGTCGATGCGGCCCTCGAGCAGGCTCGACAGCAGGTCCTCGCGCAGCCGCAGCCCGGCACTGGTCTGGGCGCGCCGGCGGATCATGTGCAGCGCGGTCGCCCGTGCCGCGCCGAGCAGTGCCTCCTCGGCGTGCTCGGCCAGCGGCCGAGACCCCTCCTGCACCCAGATCGATCCGAGGGGGCGGCTGCCGGCGTGGATGCCCACCGCCAGGCGGCGGCGGATGCCCAGCTCGGGGTGCTCGTCGATACGCACCACCTCCTCGCCCGAGCGCAGCCTGGTGAACACGCCCCACTCGCGCAGCAGCGCCAGGTACGACTCCGGTCCCCGCCGGCCGAGAACCGACAGGCGGCGCAGCTCGTCGACCTCGGCGCTGCTGGAGTAGGCCAGGACGCGGCTGGCCGAGTCCTCGATGCTCACCAGGCCGCCCGTGAGCCGGGCGATGGTCTGCGCCATCGAGAAGAGGTCGCTGTCGGCCTCGTCCAGATCCTCCCCGGCGATCAGCCGGGCGTTGTCGACGATGCCCTGGCACAGCGCCTGGAGCTTCTCCCAGCGCACCTGCGGGCGTACCGCCAGCAGGGCGATCCCCGACTCGCGCGCCTCGGTGCGCAGCGGCAGCAGGAGGTCGTCCCCCGGGCGGGGGCGGGGCCTTCCCGGGGACGGCGGCAGGTCCTCGTCCGCGGAGGTGCCCGCCTTGACCGCGACCGCCGCCGCCCGCTGCCGCGCGACCGTCCGCACCAGGCGCCGGGCCGCCGCGCCGCGCACGCCCACCAGCAGGACGAGGTCCCCCGGCCCCACCTCCGTGCGGTCCTCGGGATCGAGGATGACCACGTTGTCCACCTGGACATCGAGACCCTCCGGGGCGGCGGCCACGTCCAGCACCGGTTCACCCAGCGCCAGCAGCAGCTCGCGCAACGGGACCCCGGCGACCGCTTCCGCCTCTCCACCGTTCCGACCAGCGGTTACGTCTGACATCACGGCGAGCTCCCAGAAATGCGTGCGTTTTTCGGGGGTGGGGGAGGGCAATGGGGAGACTGTACTCGCATGCGCCGACCTTTGTCCCGGAGGACAAACGGACCGGCCGAACAATGGCCTGGCCCACAACGTCCGGAGGGCCCTTCCCGGGAAGAGTGGGAACCAGACCTTCCCTGCGTGGTTCAGGGACATTCTTTTCGGGGAGATGCCCATGGACGCCGTGACCAACGTGCCGCTGCCGCAGAACGAGCCGGTTCTGTCCTACGCACCCGGCAGCGCGGAGCGCGCCGAACTCGTCGCGAAGCTGGAGGAGCTCGGCCGGGAGAGCATCGACCTGCCGATGCGCATCGGCGGTGAGCGCCGCATGGGGGGCGGCGATCCGATCGACGCCGTTCAGCCGCACCGCCACTCCGCCGTGCTCGGCACCATGCGCAACGCCACCCACCAGGACGCCCGCGACGCGATCGCCGCCGCCAAGGCCGCCGCCCCCGCCTGGCGCGCCATGTCCTTCGACGACCGCGCCGCCATCCTGCTGCGCGCGGCCGAACTGCTCTCCGGCCCCTGGCGCGCCACCCTCAACGCCGCCACCATGCTGGGCCAGTCCAAGACCGTCCAGCAGGCGGAGATCGACTCGGCCTGCGAGCTCATCGACTTCTGGCGCTTCAACGTCGCCTACGCCCGCGAGCTGCTGGCCCAGCAGCCGCTGAGCGTCAAGGGCGTGTGGAACCGCATGGAGCAGCGGCCGCTGGAGGGCTTCGTCTACGCGATCACGCCCTTCAACTTCACCGCCATCGCCGGCAACCTCCCCACCGCGCCCGCGCTGATGGGCAACGTGGTCGTGTGGAAGCCGTCCCCGACCCAGCAGTTCGCCGCCGAGATGCTCATGCGCCTGCTGGAGGAGGCCGGGATGCCCCCCGGCGTCATCAACATGGTCACCGGTGACGGCCTGGCCGTCTCCGACGTGGCCCTGACCGACCCGGACCTGGCCGGCGTGCACTTCACCGGCTCCACCCGGACCTTCCAGCACCTGTGGCGGACCGTCGGCGAGAACATCGAGGGCTACCGCGGCTACCCGCGCATCGTCGGCGAGACCGGCGGCAAGGACTTCATCGTCGCCCACTCCAGCGCCGACCCCGACGTCCTGCGCACCGCCATCGTCCGGGGCGCCTTCGAGTACCAGGGCCAGAAGTGCTCGGCCGCCTCGCGTGTCTTCGTCGCCCGCTCCGTGTGGGAGCGCATGCGCGACGACCTCGTCGCCGAGACCGAGGCCCTCACCATGGGCGACGTCACCGACCTGACCAACTTCATGGGTGCCGTCATCGACCGCCGCTCCTTCGACAAGCTCGCCAAGGTGCTGGAGTCGGCCGAGTCCGACCCCGAGCTGAAGATCATCGCCGGGGGCACCGCCGACGACTCGGTCGGCTACTTCGTGCGGCCCACCATCATCGAGGGCACCAACCCCGCCAGCGACGTGTTCCGCACCGAGTACTTCGGCCCGGTCGTCGCCGTCCACGTCTACGAGGACGACAGGTACGAGGAGATCCTCACCACGGTCGACGAGGGCTCGGCCTACGCCCTCACGGGCGCCGTCATCGCCCGCGACCGCGCTGCCGTCGCCAAGGCGGAGGAGGCCCTGCGCTTCACCGCGGGCAACTTCTACATCAACGACCGGCCGACCGGGTCCATCGTCGGGCAGCAGCCCTTCGGCGGCGCGCGTGCCTCGGGCACCAACGACAAGGCGGGGTCCGCCCAGAACCTCGCGCGCTGGAGCAGCCCCCGCGCGATCAAGGAGACGTTCGTCGCGCCGACGACCTCCTCCTACCCCCACCAGGAACAGGGCTGATCCCCTTCCCGCGCCCCCTCCCGTCCTGAGGGGGCGCGGGAGACCGCCGACCCCCCGAGGAAACCGCCGGTGCGGACGCGTCCGCACCGCGCCCCGCCCGCACGGACCGCTCGTCCGCGCCCGTCCCCACGAGGTCGCCATGCTTCGCAAGCCCCTGCTGCTCGCCGCCAGGTCCCGGGCCTGCCGCACCGTCGTCGAGCGCACACCGTTGACCCGCGCCATGGTCGACCGGTTCGTCGCCGGAGAGGCACTCCCCGACGCGCTGGCGGCCGTCGAGGAGGTCACGCGCGACCGCCTCGTCACGCTGGACTTCCTGGGTGAGGACACCAGCGACCTGGCCCAGGCCGAGGCGACCGTCACCGCCTACGAGGACCTGCTGGCCGCGCTGGGGGAGGCCGGCCTGGCCGACCGCGCCGAGGTCTCGGTCAAGCTGTCCGCGGTGGGCCAGTTCCTGGGCAGCGACGGGGAGAGGATCGCCCTGGACAACGCGCGCCGGATCGCCGAGGCGGCCAAGGCCGTGGGAACCACCGTCACCCTCGACATGGAGGACCACACCACCACGGACTCCACACTGGGCATCCTGCGCGAGCTGCGCCAGGACTTCCCCTTCGTGGGTGCCGTGCTCCAGGCCTACCTGCGCCGTACGGAGGCCGACTGCCGCGACCTGAGCGGGGCGGGGTCGCGTGTGCGCCTGTGCAAGGGCGCCTACGACGAACCCGAGTCGGTGGCCTACCGCGACAAGCACGAGGTGGACAGGGCCTATGTGCGGGCGCTGCGGATCCTCATGGAGGGCGACGGCTATCCGATGGTGGCCTCGCACGATCCGCGCATGATCGCGATCGCCGGCCGGCTCGCCGCCGACAACGGCCGTTCGGCCGACGACCACGAATACCAGATGCTCTACGGAATTCGCGACGAGGAGCAGAAGCGCCTGGCCGCCGAGGGAAAGCGGATGCGCGTCTACATTCCCTACGGCACCGAATGGTACGGGTATTACATGCGGCGCCTGGCGGAGCGTCCGGCGAACATGCTCTTCTTCGCCCGCTCGCTGCTGACCCGCGGCTGAGCACCCGCTCCCCGCGGTCGGGGCCCTGGTCCGCGGGCCGCCGTCCACTTGGTGGGCGGCGGCCCGCCCCTCTCGCGGCCGGTGCCGCCGCCCCGCAGGATCGCCGCGGGCGAGAGCGGAAGTCCGTATCCCAACGGTGATCGGCCGGGGGAACCCGGAAGAGGGCCCGTGCGTTACCTTGTGGGCAGCAATCCACGCGTGAAAGGCCATTACTAGACATGCGGATGCGGAGTTCCAACCCCGTACTCAAGCGGGCACTCCAGCAGGCCGGTCCCGCTGGTCACCACCAGCAGGGGTACGGCCAGCACCAGGGGTACGGTCAGCCGTACCCGCAGCAGGGCTACCCCCAGCCGGGATACGGTCAGCCCTACCCCCAGCAGGGCTACCCGCAGGCGGGGTACCCCCAGCAGGGTTACCCGCAGGCTGGCTACCCGGGCGTCCCCGCGCAGAGCGCGGACGCACGTCCGATGACCATCGACGACGTGGTCGTGCGCACCGGCATGACGCTCGGTACCGTCGCACTCCTCGGCGTCGTCAACTACTTCCTTTACGTGGCCAACCCCGGCCTGGGTCTGATCCTGACCGTCGTCGGTGCCCTCGGTGCCTTCGTCATGGGTCTCGTGCTCGCCTTCAAGCAGAGCACCAACCCGGCCGCGATCCTGGTCTACGCGGCCCTGGAGGGCCTGTTCGTCGGCGGTCTCTCGGCCCTCCTCGGCGCCACCCTGTCGATGTCCCTGGGCGACCCCGCCGCGGGCACCCTCCTGGTGACCCAGGCCGTGATCGGCACCGTCGCCGTGTTCGCGGTGATGCTCGCGCTGTACAAGTTCCGCATCATCAAGGTCACCGACGGCTTCGTGAAGACCGTCTTCTACGCCACCCTCGGCGCCGCGGCCCTGATGCTGCTGAACTTCGTGTTCGTCCTCTTCACCGGTGACCCGGGCCTGCGCTCGGCCAGCCCGCTGGGTCTCCTCGTCGGCCTCGTCTTCGTGGTCATCGCGGCCTGCACCCTGGCCGTCGAGTTCCGCGGGATCGAGGAGGGCATCCAGCAGGGCATCCCCAACAAGTTCTCCTGGATGTTCGCCTTCGGCCTGACCGTTTCCCTGGTCTGGCTGTACATCGAGATCCTGCGCCTGCTGTGGATCCTCAAGTCGATCTTCTCCGAGTAGCCCTGGACACAGGGAGACCGGTACAGGGAGAAGGGGCCGTCCCCGGCAGCAGCCGGGGGCGGCCCCTTCTCCGTGTCTAGAGTGCGCCCCCGCGGCGGGGTGCCGGGATGGAGCGGTTCCTGCGGCGGCGGTCGTACTCGATCACCAGGGCGTTGGCGTACCAGTGGGGCAGGTCGTACTCGTCGGCGAGCCAGCCGGCGCGGTCCGAGCGGCGGATCAGACCGGGCCCCTCGTCGAGAGCGTCGAACCATTCGTGGAGCCCCCGGCCGGTGACGGTCGGGATGCGTTCGATGAGCTTGGCGTGGATCTCCGGCGAGCGGGTAACCGGCATGGGCACCTCCGGCAGTGCGTTGACGTACGGCGCTTACCAGCGACCTTGCATCAGGATCACGAAATGGACAAGGCCCGATGGACGGCTTTTACCTTGCCGAAGCGGGAACGTCTGCGCAGCGGGTTTCCGCAGCCGTTCCCCGTTCGGCACGGCCGGAAGAGCGATCGTTCTGGCACGGACACCCGGGAAGGGTGTTCTCGGTGGGAATGTCCCGACCGGGCCCGGGCACGGCGAAGGGCCCGGAGCGGCGCGCACTCCGGGCCCTTGACGCGGGGACGGCTCCCGCCGGGCGCCGAGAGGATCGTCTCGGGTGCGGCCCGGGATGATCCAGGAAAGGGCCTAGCTCAGGCGCTCGAAGACGGCCGCCATGCCCTGGCCGCCGCCGACGCACATGGTCTCCAGACCGAAGGTCTTGTCGTGGAACTGCAGGCCGTTGATCAGCGTGCCGGTGATGCGGGCGCCGGTGCTGCCGAACGGGTGGCCCACCGCGATGGCGCCGCCGTTGACGTTGAGCTGGGCGTCGATGTCGATGCCCAGCTGGTCGGCGGAGGGCAGCACCTGGGCGGCGAAGGCCTCGTTGATCTCGACCAGGTCGATGTCGCCGATGGACATGTTGGCGCGGGCCAGCGCCTGCTTGGAGGCCTCGACCGGGCCGAGGCCCATGATCTCGGGGCTCAGGCCGGTCACGCCGGTGGAGACGACGCGGGCCAGCGGGGTGAGGCCGAGCTGGGCCGCCTTGGTGTCGCTCATGATGACGAGCGCGGAGGCGCCGTCGTTGAGCGGGCAGGCGTTGCCGGCGGTGACGGTGCCGTCGGGGCGGAACACCGGCTGGAGCTGGGAGACCTTCTCGTAGGTGGTGCCGCGGCGGATGCCGTCGTCGGTGCTGACCACGGTGCCGTCGGGCAGGGTCACCGGCGTGATCTCACGCTCCCAGAAGCCGTTGTCCAGGGACTTCTCGGCGAGGTTCTGCGAGCGGACCGCGAACTCGTCCTGGCGCTCGCGGGAGACCCCGGTGAGCTGGGCGACGTTCTCGGCGGTCTGGCCCATCGCGATGTAGACGTCGGGCAGGGCGCCGTCCTCGCGCGGGTCGGTCCAGGCCGGGGTGTTGGCCTCCTGGCGCTTCTCGGTACGTGCGACGGCGTCGTTGAACAGCGGGTTCTGGTTCTGGGGGTTGTCGCTGGTGCCGTGGGCGAAGCGGCTGACGGTCTCCACGCCGGCGGAGACGAACACGTCGCCCTCGCCGGCCTTGATGGCGTGGAAGGCCATACGGGTGGTCTGCAGCGAGGACGAGCAGTAGCGGGTGACGGTGGTGCCGGGAACGGTGTCCAGGCCGAGCTGGACCGCCACGACACGCGCCATGTTGAAGCCCTGCTCGCCGCCGGGAAGGCCGCAGCCGAGCATCAGGTCGTCGATGTCCTTGGGGTCCAGCTGGGGAACCTTGGCCAGGGCGGCGCCGACGATCTGGGCGGCCAGGTCGTCGGGACGGATGTCCTTGAGCGAGCCCTTGAAGGCCCGGCCGATCGGGGACCGGGCGGTGGCGACGATGACTGCTTCGGGCATGGTGGGTCCCATCGGAGTCGGAAGAGCCGCGTCCGTGCGGAACGGGCGCGTTCACAGCATGACTTGTTACCAACCAGTAAACCTGGAAGCCCTCCCAGCGTGCCACCCGGGGTCGCAAAGCAGGTGGGTTCCCGGATGCCTCCCGGGCCCCTAGGCGAGTTCGTCCGCGGCGTCGTCGGAGGGCTCGGCCCGGAGGCGGCGCTGGAGCGGCCGGCGGACGAGCGCGGGCCAGCGGCCCCGGCGCCCGCGGCGGCCGTCGGCCGGGGCGACCTCCGTTCCCGGCGTCTCGGCGGCGACCACGGCCGCCCGGTCCACCGGCAGGACACCCGCGGAGCGTTCGGCCTCCAGCTCGGGCAGCAGGCCGAGGGCCGCGCATGCTGACGGCAGGACCGCGAAGGCGGCCTGGGAGTACCCGAGCGCCGACGGGTGGAAGCGGTCGGGGCCGAACATGGCCGAGGGATCGGTGTGGAAGCCGTCGAGCAGGTCGGTCAGGGACACCGTGCGCCCGCCGGCCTCGGTGACCGCGATCGTCTGGGCGGCCGCCAGCTGCCGGGAGGCGCGTCGGGCCACCGAGCGCAGCGGCCAGCCGATCGGCCGCACCGTGCCCAGGTCGGGGCAGGTGGCCACCACGACCGCCGTACCGCGCTCCACCAGAGCCCCGACCGCCTCGCGCAGGCGGGCCACGGCCTCCCCCGGCCTCACCCTCCGGATGACGTCGTTGGCACCGATGAAGATCACCGCCAGGTCGGGACGCACGTCCTCCTCCAGGGCGTGCGACCGTGCCAGCTGCTCGGCCAGGTCACCGGAGACGGCGCCCGGGACGGCGACGCAGCGCAACCGGACCGGGCGGTCCGCGGCGTTGGCGATGCCGACGGCCAGCAGGACCCCCGGCGTCTGCGCGGCCGACTCCACGGCCTGGCCCGCGGCGGTGGAGTCGCCCATCATGAGCATCCGTATCGGCGGCCCCGAGCCGTCGCCGTAGACCCCGTCGACCGGGGG
The DNA here is from genome assembly GCF_014203695.1 of Nocardiopsis algeriensis. Lineage (GTDB taxonomy): Bacteria > Actinomycetota > Actinomycetes > Streptosporangiales > Streptosporangiaceae > Nocardiopsis > Nocardiopsis algeriensis. The sequence continues at coordinate 28,934 of NZ_JACHJO010000006.1, forward strand.
GCTGGTCCAGCCGGCGACGCCCACGGCGCGCTTGGCCAGCCTGGCCTGCAAGTAGAGGAGGGCGACGGCGCCGCCGCCCACGAGTGTCACACCGCCGCCGCCGAAGGCGGTGGCCGCGGCTATCCGCCGTGCGCGCGCGGCTCGCAGCACCGGGACGACCTCCCCCTTGCGCGGCGCGGGACCCGCTCCCTGTGCGGCGGACCGGCCGGAATTCGAGGTTACCGAGCGCCCACCGATCGGTCACGTACCGGAGCGGGACAGCATGCGCACCTCCCGGCAACGTGAACCGCACCCCCCGGGGAGGGGCCGCGCCGGACCCTGCCGCGCCGGGGACCGGCGAACCGGCTGATCGGGGGCGTTAGAGTCGGGGAAAACGGGCCGGACCGGCCCCGCGGCCCCGGGTGTACGGGCGCCGGCAGACGCGGCGTCCGAAGATCCGGCCGCCACGATCCGAGGGAGCAACAAGTGCGGGTACACGACTCACTGATCGACCTGGTGGGGGACACCCCCCTTGTCCGGTTGAGGAAGGTCACCGAGGCGCTGGGCCCGAACGCGCCGACGGTCCTGGCCAAGGTCGAGTACTTCAACCCCGGCGGTTCGGTGAAGGACCGCATCGCCCTGCGCATGGTCGAGGACGCCGAGAAGAGCGGCGCGCTCAAGCCCGGTGGCACCATCGTCGAGCCGACCTCGGGAAACACGGGCATCGGCCTGGCGATCGTGGCACAGGAGAAGGGCTACCGCTGCGTCTTCGTGTGCCCCGACAAGGTCGCCTACGACAAGATCGCCGTGCTGCGGGCCTACGGGGCCGAGGTCGTGGTCTGCCCCACCACCGTGGCCCCCGACCATCCCGAGTCCTACTACTCGGTCTCGGACCGGTTGGCCGCCGAGATCCCCGGCGCCTGGAAGCCCAACCAGTACGAGAACCGGAACAACCCCGAGTCGCACTACCACTCCACCGGCCCGGAGATCTGGAAGCAGACCGAGGGCCGCATCACGCACTTCGTGGCGGGCATCGGTACCGGCGGCACCATCAGCGGTACCGGCCGCTACCTCAAGGAGGTCTCCGACGGTGCGGTGCGCGTCATCGGTGCCGACCCCGAGGGGTCGGTGTACTCCGGCGGTACGGGCCGCCCCTACCTGGTCGAGGGCGTGGGCGAGGACATCTGGCCCGGCACCTACGACACCACCATCTGCGACGACATCATCGCGGTCAGCGACAAGGACTCGTTCCTCATGACCCGCCGCCTGGCCCGCGAGGAGGCCCTGCTGGTGGGGGGCTCCTGCGGTATGGCGGTGGAGGCGGCGCTGCGCGTGGCCGCGGAGGCCGGGCCCGACGACGTCATCGTGGTGCTGCTGCCCGACGGCGGCCGGGGCTACCTGGCCAAGATCTTCAACGACGAGTGGATGTCGGACTACGGTTTCCTGTCCGCTCAGACCGAGGAGCCCGTGGCGGGCGAGGTGCTGGCGGCCAAGGGCGGCGACCTGCCCGACTTCGTCCACACCCACCCGCACGAGACCCTCGGCACCGCTGTGGCGATCATGCGCGAGTACGGCGTCTCCCAGCTGCCGGTCATGAAGGAGGAGCCGCCGGTGATGGCCGCGGAGGTCGTGGGCTCCATCGCCGAGCGCGACGTCCTGGACGCCCTCTTCGACGGCCGCGCCCAGCTGGACGACCCGGTGGAGGCGCACATGGCCAAGCCGCTGCCCACGGTCGGCACGGGCACCTCGGTGAACGACTGCGTGCGCCTGCTGCGCTCCTCGGGGGCGCTGGTGGTGCTGCGTGACGGCAAGCCCGTGGGCATTCTCACCCGCCAGGACCTGCTGGCACTCCTGTCGAGCTGATCCTCCGGCCCGGCATCCGCCGGGTGGCAGGCGTTCGGGGCCCGGACGCGCGTGGAAGGACACGCGCGGTCCGGGCCTCCGTTACGAGGACCGGACACAAGGGCGCATACTCGAACACTGCTAATGTTCCCGGCAAAATTACTGGCAGGTAATACATGGGAGCTCGCGTGGCGCGGCTGTTGTCCTGGATCATTCGTTCTGCCTGGTCGTATGCCCGAGGGCATGCGGAGATCCGGTCCGGTTCCAGGGCCGCGCGCAGGTTCGCCCGCTTCGGGGCCGGCTCGGCGATCGCCTTCCCCACCGCGACGGTGTACGGGGAGCCGTGGATCGAGATCGGCGACTTCACGATTCTCGGCGGGGACATGACCCTCGCCGCGGGCATGGGGCCCGACTACGACCTGGGGCCGGGCACCGTCGTGCGCATCGGCTCGGGCTGCGCGATCGGCCGCGGCTCCCACATCGTCGCCCACAAGTCGGTGGACATCGGCGACCACGTGTACACGGGGCCCTACGTGTACATCACCGACCAGAACCACTCCTACGCCAACACCGAGATGCCCGTCGGTCTCCAGTGGCCCGTCGACGACCCGGTCAGCATCGGCTCCGGAACCTGGATCGGCGCGAACGCCGTGATCCTCCCCGGCGTCCATCTGGGCCGCAACTCCGTCGTCGCCGCGGGCAGCGTGGTGCGCCCCGGTACCTACCCCGACCACGCGGTCGTCGCGGGCGTCCCGGGAAAGGTCGTGCGCACCTACGACCCCGAACTCGGGTGGCAGCCCCCGATGCGTGACATGGGCACGCCGACCCGGGTGCCCACCCTCGCCTCGGGACCGCCGACCGGGGCCCCCGCCGAACCTCCGGAGCCTGGCTCACCCACGCGCTTCCCGCCGGCCTGAGGGGGATTCCGCCGCAGGCGGAAGGTCCTCGACGTCAAAGACGGGACTCGTGTTGCGTGCGGGGACTATTGTGGCCACATGAAGTTCGACGGGTTTGAGACGCTTGCCATTCACGCCGGTCAGGAGCCGGACGCGGGCACCGGGGCCGTGGTCGTGCCGATCTACCAGACCAGCACCTACGCCCAGGACGGCGTCGGGGGTCTGCGCCAGGGATACGAGTACTCGCGCACGGGCAACCCCACGCGCGCGGCGCTGGAGGAGTGCCTGGCCGCCTTGGAGGACGGCGTGCGAGGACTCGCCTTCGCCTCCGGCATGGCGGCCGAGGACACGCTGCTGCGCACCGTCCTGTCGCCGGGCGACCACATCGTCATCCCGGGTGACGCCTACGGAGGCACGTTCCGGCTGGTCTCCAAGGTGTTCGAGCGCTGGGGCGTGAGCTGGGACGCGGTGGACCAGAGCGACAACGACGCGGTGCGCGCCGCTATCCGGCCGCAGACGAAGGTCGTGTGGACCGAGACCCCCACCAACCCGCTGCTCAACATCACCGACATCGAGGCCGTCGCCCAGATCGCGCACGACGCGGGCGCCCTCCACGTCGTGGACAACACGTTCGCCTCGCCCTACCTCCAGCGGCCGCTGACCCTGGGCGCGGACGTGGTCGTGCACTCGACCACCAAGTACCTGGGCGGCCACTCGGACGTGGTCGGCGGTGCCCTGGTGACCTCCGACGCCGAGCTGGGCGAGCGGCTGGCCTTCCACCAGAACACGATGGGCGCCGTCGCGGGGCCGTTCGACTCGTGGCTGACCCTGCGCGGGGCCAAGACGCTGGGCGTCCGGATGGACCGGCACAGCGCCAACGCCGAGAAGGTCGTGGCCGCGCTGGAGGGGCACCCGGCGGTGAGCCACGTCTACTACCCGGGGCTGGACAGCCACCCGGGGCACAAGGTCGCGGAGCGGCAGATGCGCTCCTTCGGCGGCATGGTCTCCTTCTCCCTGCGTGACGGCGAGAAGGCCGCGCTGAAGATGTGCGAGCGGACCCAGGTGTTCACGCTGGGTGAGTCGCTGGGCGGCGTGGAGTCCCTCATCGAGCACCCGGGGCGGATGACGCACGCCTCCACCGCCGGCTCCCCGCTGGAGGTCTCGGCCGACCTGGTCCGGATCTCGGTGGGCATCGAGTCCGGTGACGACCTCGTGGCAGACCTCCTCCAGGCCCTGGAGAGCTGACCCCCGAGCAGGGAAGCTGCGGCCGTAGGCCGTCCGCCGAGGACAGTGGTGGGTGACAGGTGGACCGAAACGGAGCACCGGTCACCCGCAAGCCCACCCCAACCCCAGGGGGTGTGCCGTGAGGGCGCCGGCGGGGTTCTGCAGGAGTGGAGCGAACACGCGAGGTACGAGCGTGTGAGCGCAGCGACGAAGAACCGCGCCCGAAAGGCGCCCGAGCCGGGGCCGAAGCGCAGCGGAGGCCCAAAGCAGGCACAGAGCCGGCGGGGTTCTGCAGGAGTGGAGCGAACACGCGAGGTACGAGCGTGTGAGCGCAGCGACGAAGAACCGCGCCCGAAAGGCGCCCGAGCAAGGGGGCTGCGGCCGTAGGCCGTCCGTTGAGGGTGGTGGCGGGCGACGGGCGGGCCAAAGCGAAGCGGAGGCCCCAAAGCAAGCACAGCGGTACAACCCTGCTACCACGGACGGCCGTCCAGGTAGCGGGACAGGAGCAGCGGTGCGAGGGCGTCGGCGTCCGCGTCGACGGTCCGCACGCCCCGGCGCCGGCTGGCCAGGTCGCGGAAGGCCCGCAGCCGGGGGTCGTCGGAGAGCAGGAACAGGCACACTTCGGCGCCGTCCCGCAGCACCGAGTCCAGCTCGGCGAGGGTCAGGTCTGCGGTGCGCGGGCTCGCCGGCCAGGAGAAACGGACGTCGCCGTCCTCGCCCAGGTGTGCGGTCGGCTCTCCGTCGGTGACCACGAACACCTGGTGGGGCAGGCCGGGATGGCGGCGTCCGTGCTCCCTGGCCAGGCGCAGCGCGTGGTGCAGATTGGTGCCGGGAACCCGGTGCCAGGGGTGGGCGACGAGCTCGGCCGAGGTCATCTTCCGGGCGGTGTCGCCGAACCCCACCAGCTGCACCCGGTCCTGCGGATGGCGCCGCAGCAGGGCCTCCAGGGCCAGCGCGGTGCGCACGGCGGCCTCGTGCAACCGCCGGTCCGCCATCGAGTGGGACAGGTCCACCAGGAGGGACACCGACCGGCCGTCCTCGGGCTCGGTCTCGGTGAAGCGCAGATCCTCCGCGCGCAGCGCGACACCCTCCTCCCCGGCACGGGCGCGGCGCAGCATCGCCTCGCGCACGGTCGCCACCGCGTCCAGCGCGCGGTCGCCGCCGCGAGGGAGCACGCGCCCCGAGGGCTCGCCTCCGCCGCGCCCTCGGGCCTCGCGCAGGGCGACCTCGCCCAACCGGCGCAGCTCGCGCGGGCTCAGTCCGTGGTCGGCCTCGTCCAGGCGGTCCAGGAGTTCACGCCTGCGGCCGCCGACCCCGCCGCCCGCACCGATGCCCTCCAGGGCGGAGCGGTCGCCCTCCGCATAGCGGACCAGGGCCCTCCTCAGGTCGCCCGCCTCCTCCTCGGGGAGGAACCCGAGCAGTTCACGGGCGATCACCACGGCCTCCTCCGGCGGGGGGTCGGGTTCGGCCAAGGGGTCGGGCCCGCCCATGTACGCCCGGTACCGGAACCTCACCAGCACGCCCTTTCTCGGGGGAGACACGCATTCTCGGGGGACACGCGCAGGAGGGTGGTACCCGCCCTCAGAACCGGTAGACACCCCCGTCGGGAAGCGCGTCCTTGGACAGGCGGCGCTCCAGGTGGAGCCCTTCGAGCGCGAACTCCACCGCCGCGGCCGCCAGCCCGGGCGAGGGCGGACCGTCCTCCTCCTCGGGCGCGGCGGCGGCGATCATCGCCGCCAGCCCCGGCACGGTCCCGATCCGCCGCAGCAGCTCGGCGGCGCCCACCAGGTCACCGGTCTCCACCGTTCCGCCTCCGGAGAACTTGTCGACCAGCGGTGCCAGGTCCACCCCGCCCAGCCGTTCCCGGAACACCTCCGCGACCGCCCGGCGCAGCAGTACGTGCAGCACCTCCGGCCCCGCCTCCTCGTGGCCCGGCTCGAACTCCACCTTGCCGAGCAGCGGCTCGACCGCCGCGGGCAGGTCGCACACCCGGGCCACCGGCACCTCCTCACGGGTGAGTGCGGCCCGACGCAGCGCGGAGGCGGCCACCGTCTCGGCCGCTGCCACCGGGAAGCGCACCGACACCCCCGAGCGCCGGTCGACCTTCTTGGAGGCCCGCACGAGCCGGGCGAAGCGGGCGAGGGCCTCCAGCAGGTGCCCGGGCATGGCCGTGCCCGCCGGAATCGCGGCCTCCTGCCGCAGCAGCGCCAGTTCGTCGGCCAGGGAGGGCGGGTAGTGGGTGCGCACCTGCGCGCCGAAGCGGTCCTTGAGCGGGGTGACGATACGTCCCCGGTTCGTGTAGTCCTCGGGGTTGGCGCTGGCCAGCAGCAGCAGGTCCAGAGGCAGCCGCATCGTGTACCCGCGCACCTGCAGGTCGCGCTCCTCCAGGACGTTGAAGAGCGCCACCTGGGCGCGTGCGGGCAGGTCGGGCAGCTCGTTGACGCAGAACACGCCCCGGTTGGCGCGCGGCACGAGGCCGTAGTGGACGGTCTCGGGATCCCCCAGTGAGCGCCCCTCGGCCAGCCGCGCGGGGTCGATGTCGCCGAGGAGCTCGCTCACCCCGGTGTCGGGCGTACCGAGCTTCTCTCCGTAGCGCTCACCGCGGTGGCGCCACACCACGGGCAGCCCGTCGCCCTCCTCGGCGGCGCGGCGCAGGCAGGGCGGGCACACCGGGGCGTAGGGGTGGTCGTTCACCGGGCACCCTGCCACGGCGGGCGACCACTCGTCCAGGAGTCCCGCGACGGCCCTGATCAGGCGGGTCTTGCCCTGACCGCGTTCGCCGAGCAGGACGATGTCGTGCCCGGCCAGGAGCGCGCGTTCGACCTGGGGGAGCACGGTGGCGTCGAAGCCGCGCACACCGGGGAAGCGGGGCTCGCCCGACCCCATCCGGTGCAGGAGGTTGTCGCGGACCTCGGCGGCGACGGTGCGGTGGACGTGCCCGGAGGCGCGTAGCCCGGCGAGGGTCCGGGGGAGTTCGGGGGGAGGTACGGGGCTCACGCCCTCGAACTTATCCCCACCGGCCCGGGAAGGGGCAGCCCGACCGAAAGCGGGAATGGAAGAATGGAGGAGCGGACGGCAACGGAAGGCGGCACGGATCTTGGCACAGTTCGGCGATGCACTGACGACGGGGGCCGATCTGGTGAACGCTGCCGAGCGCGCCGCCCTCACCGCCCTGAAACAGCTGGACGGTCCCGCCGACCTGGTGTGCTTCTTCGTCTGCGGGTCGGACACCGAGGAGGTCACTCTCGCCGGGCAGCGTGTCATGGACCTGGCGGGGATCGCCCGGACCCTGGGGTGCAGCGCCACGGGGGTCATCGGGGGCGGGCGCTCCGTCGAGGGGCAGGGGGCGGTGAGCGTCTGGTGCGCACGGCTGCCCGGGGTGGAGATCACCCCCTTCCGCCTCGACACCGTGCTGGAGGACGACCACCTGGCGGTCATCGGGATGAACGAACCGGGTCCCCGCGACCGCGCCGCGATCCTGCTGGTCAATCCGTACGAGTTCCCCACCCACGCGTTCGTGCGCGAGTCCACCGCGGCGCTGGGCGGGCTGCCCCTGGTCGGCGGCATGGCCGACGGCCTGCACGGGGAGGAGTCGGTGCGGTTGTTCTGCGACGGGGAGGTGGCCGAGAACGGTGCCGTCGGCGCACTCGTCGGCGGCGACGGGGTGCTCGGCACGGTGGTCAGCCAGGGCTGCCGCCCGATCGGTCCGGCCATGACCGTCACCGCGGCCGAGGGCGGCCTCCTGCTGGAGCTGGCGGGAAGCAGCGCCTACGCCAAGCTGGAGGAGCTGCTGGAGAACCTGACGGAGGAGGACCGGGAACTGGCCGCGCGGGGGCTGCACATCGGGGTGGCCATCAACGAGTACGCCGACCGGCACGGACAGGGCGACTTCCTCGTCCGCTCGCTCACCGGGGCCGATCCCGAGACGGGCGCGATCGCGGTCGGCGACGTGGTGGACGTCGGCCAGACGGTGCGCTTCCAGGTCCGCGACGCTGGCACCGCGGAAGAGGACCTGGCCCGCAGGCTCGCCGACTTCGGTGCCGAGCACCCGGTGGGAGCGGGGTTGCTGTTCTCCTGCAACGGCCGGGGCGCCGACCTGTTCCCGCATCCCGACCACGACGTCCTGGCGGTCCGCCGCGTCCTGGGTGCGGAGGCGGTCGCGGGTTTCTTCGCCGCGGGTGAGATCGGCCCCGTCGGCGGGGTCAACCACCTGCACGGGTTCACGGCCTGCCTGCTGGCCTTCACCCGCTGACGGTTCGGCGACACCCTGAGCGGGTTCCTTGCCGCGTGCATGTTTCCACGTGCTTACTGGGGGTCTGTGACTTTTCACTCCCAGTGATGGAGTTGGTGGATATGCCCGGAAGTGCTTCTCGGGGCCTGGCGGTCCTGGCCGCCCTTTCCCTGCTGGTCCCGGCCGGTCCGGCACAGGCGGAGGACGCATGGATCCGGTTCGACCCCGGGTCGGCGGACCGGGTCGGACTGGCGGCCGACCCCGACGCCCTGCGGGTGGACGCCGCGCGCGGCCGTGTCGGAACGTCTTCGCGCGTCGCGGGCAGGGCACAGGCTCCCGGGCTGGCGACCTTCCCCGGTCAGGACCTGGACCGGCCCACCGACACGGTCGACGTGCGCCTGCGCGTCGAGGGCGGGGGCGAGGAGGGTGTCCGGGCCGAGGTGCGCGGTGTGCGCCCCGACGGCATGTGGACCGAGTGGCATCCGGTCCCGGGCACCGACGGCCGGATCGTGCTGCCCGGGGACGTCCGGCGGGTGCAGCTGCGGGTGGGGATCACCGAGGCCGGTACCGAGGTCACCGACGTCCGGGTGCGACCCAGGGACGACTCCGGGGACCCCTTCGCCGAGGTGCCCCGGGAGCCGTTCTCCTCCCGTCTCTTCGCCACCCGTATCGGCCTGGTCGGCGACCTCACCGCCAACGGCCACACGATCCGCCCCGACGACCACTTCGCCGCTCTGCCCTCCCGCCGCGCCCTGGCGGTCAGGGGCGGTGGCGAGTACACCGTCCGGGTCTGCACGACCGGTCTGCTCGGACCCGGGGCCGAGGGTGACACGCAGGGCCACGAGCCGCTCTGCGCCTACCTGCCCGTCTGGGACGTGGGCCCCTGGAACATCGCCGACGACCACTGGAACGCCGAGCGGGAGACCTGGCCCGAGCTCGAACGCGGCCTGCCGCAGGCCCAGGCCGCCTACGCCGACGGCCACAACGGAGGGCTGGACGGCTTCGGCCGCCGGGTGCGCAACCCCGCCGGGATCGACCTCGCGGACGGTGCCTTCGCGGCCCTGGGGCTGCCCACCAACGGCTGGGTGGACGTCGACCACCTGTGGACGGGCGGCTACCTCCACCGTGCCGAGGCCGTCTCCGGAAGCGGGGCCCCGGTCACCCTGCACGCCGGTCCCGGACCGGAGCACGAGGTGACCGGTCTGGCCGCCTCCGGGGCGAACGTCGATGTTCTCTGCCGCCTCCCCGAGGACCCCGCCCCCGAGGCCCATGCGCCCGAGGTCTACGGACACGGGAGCAGTGCACCGGCCCGGGAGCGGGAGTGGTACCGCATCGGCGACGGCCACCACCTCCCCGCGGATTCCGCAGTGGGCGGGGAGAGCGCCCCGACCTGCACCTAGCCCCTGCTTTTCGGATCATCTCGGGCTGCACGCCGCCGCGGGCCGGGCCCCGCCCGCCGGGCCGGCGGCCTTCCCGGCCGGCTTCCGCGCGGAGCCCGGCAGCGGTTCCCGCGGCCTCAGGAGCGGATGACCACGGTCCCGGCCATGCGGTCGTGCAGAGCCCGGCCCCGTGCGTCGCCCAGCGCGGCCATGCTCTCGGCGGCGGAGAAGATGTGGCCGACGCACAGCAGCGACTGGGGCAGTCCGAACACCGCGGCGCGTCCCATCGCCTGGCCCTGGGTGAGGCGGCCGCCGTCGGCCCGCACGACCTTGATGCCCAGCATCATCTTGCCGAGCGTGCGCCCCCAGGTGACCAGGTACAGCCAGTCGTAGAAGAACAGCAGCGGTCCCCAGCCGAAGAGGAACAGCATGGCCCACACGGTGCCCTCGGCGTCGGACGTCTCCTCGCTCCCGGTGAGCACCATCGTCACCATGACCATGAGGAAGAAGAAGGCCACCGCGGCCACACCTGTCAGCAGGTAGTCGATGAGCCTGGCCGAGAAGCGGAGGCCGAACGAGGCCGGCACCTGCTGGGGAGCACCTCCCGGATACGGGGGAAGGTGAGCCGGGACAGGCGGCTGGACGGGTCCCCAGCCCCCGGCGGAGGGGTGCACGCCGCGAGCGGGGTCCTGGGGGTTCCAGTAGGGAGAGGACATCGGCCGGAGAATCCTTGTCGGTCGGTCTGCGAGCGCGGGGTGCGCCCTCCAGCACTATGACGCGGAAGACGCCGGTCAGGATGCATATTTTCCTGTACATGCGGCGAGGGGCGGCTTCCGCCGCCCCTCGCCGCTGTGTTCTCCTCGGGAGCTATGCGCCGCTGTACGGGACCGCGTCGATGATCTCGACCCCCAGGCTCTTGCCGTTGGGCAAGGTGTAGGAGACCTGTTCTCCCACGCGCTTGCCGTTGATGGCGGACCCCAGCGGAGACTTGGGCGAGTACACGTCGATCGGGGCGCCGCTCTCCTCTCGGGAGGCGAGCAGGAAGGTGACCTCCTCCTCGTCCCCGTCGAACTTGACGGTGACGGTCATGCCGGGGCCGACCACACCCTCGGTGCGGGGCGCCGCGCCGACCTTCGCGGTGCGCAGGATCCCGGTGAGCTGGAGGATGCGGGCCTCCATCTTGCCCTGCTCCTCCTTGGCGGCGTGGTAGCCGCCGTTCTCCTTGAGGTCACCCTCCTCACGGGCCGCCTCGATCTTCTCCGCGATCTCGATGCGCCCGGGCCCGGACAGGTGATCCAACTCTGCCTTGAGCCGGTCGTACGCCTCCTGGGTGAGCCAGGTGACGTTGTCATCGCGGGTCTGGGTCACGGGAACTCCTTGGTACTAGTAGCAGCAGAGGCCACCAGGCGGCCAAAGCTGAACTTACGAGAATATCACCGTGCGTCATGGAGCACGGCTTCCCGAAGTCCGGCCGCCGGGGGCCTCGGACCTGTCAGAGGGAGGTTCTACGGGTCAGTCCTGCGGGTCTTGTTCCCGGCAGGAGACCACTTCTACCGTGGCGGCGCGACGAGTTGTCTCGAATGTCGTCGAGTACACGTGGTTGCCGGGCTCGATCGCGACGTCGGCCTGGCCGACCTCGACGAACTGGCTGTCCGACGCACGGACCAGGCACACGGCGTCACCCCTGCTGTTGACCTCGAAGGTCAGGGAGGCCTCGGTGTCGGACGTGACCGACGAGGTGAGCAGCTGGTGGTGCACGCTGCTGCCGAACCCGCTGTAGTTCATGACCGCGGCTCCCCACCCGACCGCGCACACCCCGGCGAAGAGGGAGGCGATGACGAAGAAGACCGGACCGTTTCCGTGCTTCCTGCGCAGCGCGGGAGCCGTGGGGCCCTCGGTGTTCTGCTCCGTGGCCTCGGACGCGTCCGCGGCCGGTGTGTCGGCGCTGCTCACGGCGTCTTCCTCCGGGTTGGTGGGCATCGGGAATCTCCGAACAAGAGGACGGTGTTGTCTAAGATATCCCCGACCCGGCAGCCCCCCTACGCGGCCCGCGCATGAGTCGTACGAACCAGTGGCGCAGGGGCGCCGGGCGGCCCGGCACCGTGCCAGTCCATCCAGCCAAGGAGAACCCTTGCCCGAGCGCCTGCGGCTCATGGCCGTGCACGCCCATCCCGATGACGAGTCCAGCAAGGGCGCGGCCACCATGGCCCGCTACGCGGACGAGGGCGCCGACGTGCTCGTCGTCACCATGACCGGTGGCGAACGCGGCGACATCCTCAACCCCGCCATGGAGCGCCCCGAGATCCGCGAGAACATCGCCGAGGTCCGGAAGGCGGAGATGGACCGTGCCCGCGAGATCCTCGGCATCCGCCAGGAGTTCGCGGGGTTCGTCGACTCCGGCCTTCCCGAGGGCGACCCGCTTCCTCCCCTGCCCGAGGGCTGCTTCGCCCTGCAGACGGTGGAGGACGGCGCGGCCCCGCTCGTGGAGTCCATCCGCCGCTTCCGCCCGCACGTGATCCTCACCTACGACGAGAACGGCGGCTACCCGCACCCCGACCACATCATGACCCACAAGGTGTCGGTGCACGCCTTCGACACCGCGGGTGACCCCGATGCCTACCCGGGTACGGGCGAGCCGTGGCAGCCCCTCAAGATGTACTACTTCGTGTCCTTCCCGCCCGAGCGGTTCGCGGCGCTCGCGGAGCTGCTGGCCGCGCGCGGCCTGGAGAACCCCTTCGCGGACTGGATGCAGCGGATCGAGGAGCGCGGCGCCCCGCGCTGGGAGATCACCACCCGGGTGGAGTGCAGCAAGTACTTCGACGTCGCGGCCGACGCGCTGCGGGCGCACGCCACCCAGGTCGACCCCAACGGGTTCTGGTTCGCGGTGCCCACGGAGCTCACCGCGCAGGCCTGGCCCACCGAGGACTACCACCTGGTGCGCTCCCTCGTGGACACCGAGATCCCCGAGGACGACCTCTTCGCGGGCATCCGAGACACAGTGAGAGTATGAGTTCATGAACAGCGTGCTCGCGTCCGCGACGGTGGTCGCGGAAACCTTCACCCTCGACAGGGACACCGTGACGCCGGGAGTCCTGGGCTTCCTCGTCATCTTCGCGATCGGAGTCTGCCTGTACCTGCTCATGCGCAGCATGACGAGCAAGCTCGACGTCGTGCGCAAGGATGTGAACGAGCCGGCGCACGCCCGGATCCGGGACGACGAGAAGGAACCCGCCGCCGAGGGCGGGGCCTCGGACGAGCAGAAGTGAGCACGGCCGCCTCCTCCCCGCCCTGACACCGCGCGGGAGGAGCGCCGCCGCGCCCCCGGATGGCAGAGTGGGGGCATGCCCAACCGCCTGAGCGACGCGACCAGCCCGTACCTTCTCCAGCACGCCGACAACCCCGTGGAGTGGTGGCCGTGGGGTGAGGAGGCCTTCGCCGAGGCGCGCCGCCGCGACGTGCCCGTCCTCGTCTCCGTCGGATACGCCGCCTGCCACTGGTGCCACGTCATGGCGCACGAGTCCTTCGAGGACGAGGCGACCGCCGCCCTGATGAACTCCCTGTTCGTCAACGTCAAGGTCGACCGCGAGGAGCGCCCCGACGTCGACGCCGTCTACATGGAGGCCACCCAGGCGATGACGGGCCAGGGCGGCTGGCCGATGACGGTGTTCACCACCCCGCACGGGGCCCCCTTCTACTGCGGGACCTACTTCCCGCGCGAGGGATTCCGGAACCTCCTCCAGGGGGTCGCGGCAGCCTGGCGGGACAAGCGCGGCGAACTCCTCGACCAGGGGGCGCGGGTGGTCGACGCGCTCGGCGCCCCGCGCTCGCTGCCCGAGGCGCCGCCGCCCACGGCCGCCCAGCTCGACCTGGCCGTGCGCACGCTCGCGCGCGAGTACGACGAGGCCGACGGCGGCTTCGGGGGAGCACCCAAGTTCCCGCCCTCGATGATCCTTTCCTTCCTCACCGCCCAGCACGAGCGGACAAGCTCCCTCCGGAGCGCCGACGAGCCCGCCCCCGCCTGGCAGATGGCCGTCGGCACCGCCCTGGCCATGGCCGGGGGCGGCATCTACGACCAGCTCGGCGGCGGGTTCGCCCGCTACTCGGTGGACCGGCACTGGACCGTGCCGCACTTCGAGAAGATGCTCTACGACAACGCCCTGCTGCTGCGCGCCTACACCCGTATGGGGCGGCGCCCGGTGGGAACGGGCCGGGACGAGGCCGGAACCGCCGCGCTGCTGCTCCGCGTGGCCGAGGAGACCGCGGACTGGATGCTGCGCGACCTGCGCACCCCCGAGGGCGGCTTCGCCTCGGCCCTGGACGCCGACAGCGAGGGCGAGGAGGGCACCTACTACGTGTGGACGCCCGCCCAGCTGCGGGAGGTCCTGGGCGAGGAGGACGCGGCCTTCGCCGCCGAGACCTTCGGGGTCACCGAGGAGGGCACGTTCGAGCACGGCACCTCCGTGCTCCGGTCGGCCTCGCCGCCCGCCGATGCCCGGCGCCTCGAACGCGTCCGGGAGGCGCTGCTGGCGGCTCGCGCCGACCGGGTTCCGCCGGCGCGCGACGACAAGGTGGTGGCCGCCTGGAACGGGCTCGCGGTCGCGGGCCTGGCCGAGGCGGGGATCGTCCTGGAGCGACCCGACCTGGTGGTTGCCGCGAAGGAGGCCGCCGACCTGCTGCTCTCGGTGCACATGCGCGACGGCCGGCTGGTGCGCACCTCCCGCGACGGGCGCCCGGGAACCAGCGCGGGGGTGCTGGAGGACTACGCCGACGTCGCCGAGGGTCTGCTGGCCCTGCACGGTGCCACCGGCGAGGCGCGCTACGTGCATGCGGCGGGGCAGCTGCTGGACAGTGTCCTGGAGCACTTCGCCGACGGAGAGGGCGGGTTCTACGACACCGCCGACGACGCGGAGAAGCTGTTCAACCGGCCCCAGGACCCCACCGACAACGCCGCTCCCTCAGGCCGCTCGGCGGCCGCCGCGGCGCTGCTGACCTACGCGGCGATCACCGGTTCGGAGCGCCACCGCGCCGCCGCGGAGTCGGCACTGTCCCCGGTGACGCTGCTGGCGGAGAAGGCGCCCCGCTTCGCGGGCTGGGGCCTGGCCGCCGCGGAGGCCCTCCTCAGCGGTCCGCGCGCCGTGGCCGTGGTCGGCGACCCGGACGATCCCGCCACCGCGGTACTGCTGCGCACCGCCCTGGTGGAGGCGCCGCTGGGCACCGCCCTGGTCCGCGGTGACGGCCGCGACGACGGCGGTGTGCCGCTCCTGCGTGACCGGCCCCTGCTCGACGGCCGCCCCACCGCCTACGTGTGCGAGGGCTTCGTCTGCAAACTCCCGACCACCTCTCCCGAAGAGCTGGCCCGCCAACTCCACTGACCCCGCCCCCACGAGCCCCCAGGGTGCCCGAGCCGGGCACCCCGGAACCGAAGGTGGTTGTGCCCTGAGGGGCACCCGAACCGGGGTACTGCGCCCGGAGTGCGGTGGTGGGCGACAGGCAGGGAGGCTGCGGCCGTAGGCCGTGCAAGCCCACCCGCGCCCCAGGGGGTGTGCCGTGAGGGCGCCGGCGGGGTTCTGCAGGAGTGGAGCGAACATCCGAGGTACGAGCGTGTGAGCGCAGCGACGAAGAACTCCGCCCCAAAGGCGCCCGAGCAGGGGCCAAAGCGAAGCGGAGGCCCCAAGGCAAGCACTGAGCACATCAGCCGAGCGAGGCCGTGTCGATGATCTCGTCGACCAGGTCGGGGCGGTAGTCCGGTTGGCGGACCTCCAGGTACACCGTCGCGAGGTCGCCCGGCCTGTGGACGGCGGCGCTGCTGAAGGAGCTGTCACCGTTGCACTCGGGCCAGTCCCAGACGGTGCCCTCCCAGTCTCCGGTGTCGAGTTCCCGCTGCTCGGGGCGCTCGTGGCAGGGATCGCCCCCGGAGGCCGCCGGCAGGTCGTGGGAGCCGGGCACCACGGTGGCGTACACGCCGTAGGCCGGGTCCACGGCGGAGTCCCACTCCTCCGCGTCCGTGGCCACCAGCAGGCCGGGGCCGGCGCCCGCGTCGGCGGCGGCCGGGCGGGCCTCCTGGCCGGTGTGGAACTCGCGGGCCCACATCGAGGGCACGTCCAGGTGGAGGCCGTGCGCGGTGTACCCCACGGTGGTCAGGGTCAGCCCGGGGGCGCCGAGGGAGGCGGTCAGCGTGGCCAGCACCACGGCGGTCGAGGCCATGACGGACACGACCCGCTGCCACGGCATGCGGTAGCGCTGCCACCACGGCTCGGCCTGGGGCAGATTGGGCGCCATACGGATCGCCCTGACCCGGTCGGTGAAGGTTTTGGCGTCCGCCGGACGGCTTTCCCGGTCCACCGAAAGTGCGGACAGAATGAGGTCGTCCAGTTCCTTGGGCAAACCTGGCCGGATTCGGCCAGGCGGGATACGCACCGGCGGACGCGACGGCGGTTTTCCCGTAATCAGTTCGTAAGCGACTGCTCCCAGTGAGTAAACATCGGAGCGAACATCCAGATCACCGCCCGGAATGCTCTGTTCCGGGGACATGTATCCCGGTGTCCCCGCGGCGGCGGTGAACCCCGAGGCCTCGTCGATGGCCTTGGCGAACCCCAGGTCGGCCACCAGCACCCGCTGCCCCACGGGGGAGGACTGGAGCAGTACGTTGGAGGGCTTGATGTCCCGGTGGATGGTTCCGTGGTTGTGCAGCACCGTGATGCCCTGGCCGATCTCGGTCAGGAGCCGCAGTGCTTCCTCCAGGGGCAGGGGACCCCGTCTGATCAGGTCGGATACGCTTCCCTGGTCGGCGTAGGTCATCACCATGTACGGGCGCCCGTCGGGCAGGACGTCCACGTCGTGCACCGCGACCAGCCACGTGGAGTCGGTCTGGCGCAGGATGCGCGCCTCCTCCAGGAAGCGGTGCTGGATGTCCATCTGGTGGGCCCAGTTCTCGGCGAGGACCTTGATGGCCACCGGGTAGTTCAGCAGGTCGTCCTGTGCGAGCCATACGGTGGCGAAGGAGCCGGAACCCAGGCGCCGGATGACGCGGTAACGGCCGAAGGCCTCCGGTTGGCTCATTTCCGCCTCAGAGTGTCAGGGGTGAATACGGGGTCGTTGATCACTAATACACCATCTATACCTTCATGTTGGCTCTGGCGGATATGATCCCCTCTCCGGGTGGCGCAAGAGCCCTCGGGAGGAGAAACTTGGTGGAGCCCCCCGTACCTTCCCGGCACCGCACGAATGGTCGCGCGAAATCCGGACTTTCACGAACTCGGGGGACACCGGCGCCGGTCGGTCCCGTGAGGAGGCGGTCGACCGGAGCCGCGACGGGTCCGTGTGCGTCCGACCGACATGTGATCCTCGTAGTCGTGGGCGCGTCAGCGCCCGAGGCGGACGGCCGGACGTCTGCCGCCAGTCAGGGAGAGGCAAGTCATGAGTGACAACGTAGAGGCCCCCGCGCCCCGGCGGCGCGTGGCAGGCAACGTCGACGAGGAGCTCGAGGAGCTCGCCCGCAAGGCCAGGGACGGCGACGCCGTGGCTCTGGACGGACTGCTCCGGCGCATCCAGCCCGAGGTGCTGCGCCGGTGCGCCCGCTTCCTGCCCTACCGCCAGGACGCCGAGGAGGCGTGCCAGGACGCGCTGCTGCGCGTGGCACGCAAGATCGACAGCTTCAAGGGCGACTCCCTCTTCACCACGTGGCTGTACACCGTGGTGTCCAACTCCGCCCGCCAGACCTACCGTTCGATGAAGCGCCGCGCCGCGGAGTTCCCCACCGAGGCCGAGCGCATGCCCCACCAGAGCGACCCCCGCACCACCAGCGTCATCGCCGGCTCGCGCATCGACCTGCTGGAGGCCCTCGACCAGCTGGAGAAGGACCGCCCCAACCTGGTGGCGCCCCTGGTCCTGCGGGACCTCTGCCAGATGGACTACAACGAGATCGCCTCCGAGCTCAACCTCGCCCTCGGCACCGTCAAGTCCCGTATTCACCAGGGGCGCAAGCACGTGCGCAAGTCCCTGGCCGTTTCCTAGCCCCCCTCGGGCGAACTACCCTTGAGTGCATTCCCGCCGGCACCCCTGTCAGGAGCGTGCCGTCCTTTCCCAGCTCTGAGAGGTTTCGCCCATGGGGCTTCGTGACCCCCTCTACTGGCTGTACGAGCGGCGCCTGGAGCGTCGTCTCGGCAGCCAGGAGATCCCCCGCCACGTCGGTGTCGTGCTGGACGGGAACCGGCGGTGGGCGAAGAACAGCGGCAAGCAGGCGGCCGAGGAGGGCCACCGCGCCGGTGCGGACAAGATCTTCGAACTGCTGCGCTGGTGCGACGAAATCGGCGTCCAGGTGGTCACCATATGGATGCTGTCCACCGACAACATGACCCGCGACGAGTCCGAACTGGGCCCCCTGCTGCGCATCATCGAGGACACGATCGGCCGCCTCCGCGAGGAGGGGTGGAACACGCGGCCGGTCGGGGCCCTCGACATACTGCCCGATTCCACTGCCCGTGCCCTGAAAGAGGCGGAGACGGCCACATCCGGGAACCCCGGCCTGGTTGTCAACGTCGCGGTCGGGTATGGAGGAAGACGTGAGATCGCTGACGCGGTTCGGTCCCTCCTGCACGAGGAGGCGGCCAAGGGCACCGATATCCGGGAGCTTGCCGAGCGCCTGGACATCGAGGACATCGCCCGGCATCTCTACACGCGCGGCCAGCCCGACCCCGACCTGCTCATCCGCACGTCGGGGGAGCAGCGTCTGTCCGGTTTCATGCTGTGGCAGAGCGTGCATTCGGAGTTCTACTTCTGCGAGGTCTTCTGGCCTGCCTTCCGCAGGGTGGACTTCCTGCGCGCACTGCGCTCCTACGGCGCGCGCAACCGTCGCTACGGCTCCTGACCCCCGGAGACCCCCTCCGACCTGTTCCTTCACGGGTTGTTCACAGGGTGGCGGGAAAACGATCTGGAAATCGGGTCCGGGGACGCGTAGCTTCGGAAGAAGCGGATGGCGCTCGCCCATCCGCTCGGGAGGCCCCGGCTCTTTGAATCCCTCCGTCACAGAGGAACTTCAACGAGGAGGGCCGGACCCGGCCCTGCGGGGTCAGGTCCCGGTCCTCCATGATCCCGTGACACAAGGGCGTCCGCGCGGCGCCCAAGGGGAGAACGAGTGGCTAGTTCCTCGACCGATCGCCGTGACATCCAGTCCCCCGACACCCCCCACCCCCGTGCGGGAGAGGGACGGCGCGTCTATGTGCTCGACACCAGCGTCCTGCTGGCCGACCCGCTGGCCATGACTCGGTTCGCCGAGCACGAGGTCGTCATCCCCGTGGTGGTGATCACCGAACTGGAGAGCAAGCGGCACCACCCGGAGCTGGGGTACTTCGCCCGCAACGCTCTGCGCTTCCTCGACGACCTGCGCGTCTCCCACGGCCGCCTGGACGTCCCCGTGCCGGTCAACGACGAGGGCGGAACGCTGCGTGTGGAGCTCAACCACAGCGACCCGTCGATCCTGCCGGCGGGTTTCCGGCTCGGTGACAACGACACCCGGATCCTGACGGTCGCCCGCAACCTGCAGGCCTTCCCCCACCCGAGCGGCGACGGCCTCCCCGAGGAGGCCGAGGTCGTGCTGGTGAGCAAGGACCTGCCGATGCGGATCAAGGCCTCCTCGATCGGCCTGGCCGCCGACGAGTACCGGGCCGAGCTGGCGATCGAGCACGGCTGGACGGGCATGGCCGAACTGGACGTGCCCGCCCACCAGGTCTCGGAGCTGTTCGAGCGGGGCACGGCAGACATCGAGGAGGCTCGCGGCCTCCCCTGCCACACGGGACTGGTGCTGGTCTCCGAGTCGGGCAAGGCCCTGGGCCGGGTCCAGCCGGACAAGTCGGTCCGGCTGGTGCGCGGGGACCGGGACGTGTTCGGCCTGCACGGGCGCAGCGCCGAGCAGAGGATCGCCCTGGACCTGCTCACCGATCCCGAGGTCGGCATCGTCTCCCTGGGCGGGCGCGCGGGAACCGGAAAGTCGGCCCTGGCACTGTGCGCCGGCCTCGACGCCGTCCTGGAGCAGCGCCGGTACCGCAAGGTGATGGTGTTCCGCCCCCTCTACGCCGTGGGCGGCCAGGAACTCGGCTACCTCCCGGGTACCGAGCACGAGAAGATGTCCCCCTGGGGGCAGGCGGTGCACGACACCCTGTCCGCGGTGACCACCGAGGCGGTCGTCGACGAGGTCCTGGACCGCGGGATGCTGGAGGTCCTGCCCCTCACCCACATCCGCGGGCGCTCGCTGCACGACGCGTTCGTCATCGTGGACGAGGCCCAGTCCCTGGAACGCGGCGTGCTCCTCACCGTGCTGTCGCGCCTGGGGGAGAACTCCCGCGTGGTGCTCACGCACGACATCGCCCAGCGCGACAACCTCCGCGTGGGCCGCCACGACGGGGTCGTCGCGGTGGTCGAGAAGCTCAAGGGGCACCCGCTGTTCGCCCACGTCACCCTCAGCCGGTCCGAGCGGTCCCCGATCGCCGCCCTGGTCACGGAGATGCTGGAGAACTGACCGGTGTCCGGCGGCTCCCGCGCGGGAGCCGCCGGACACCCCGTGTCAGCGCATCTGCCCCAGCAGGTGGCCCAGGCGGCGCAGCCGGGCCAGATTCGCCTCGTAGCGGGCGCCCACGAGCAGCAGCAGCGCCCCGGTGACCGCGAACGGCACCCAGTTGGGCAGGAGCCGGGTGAGGTCCCACAGCGGCGGGCCGAAGGCGCGCACCGACGCCAGGACCAGCACCGCCCCGCTGAGCACCAGCACCGCCTGGAGCCGGGAGCGCAGGCCCCACACCGCGGTGCCCGCCGCGGCCGCGAGCAGCAGGGGCGCCCGCCAGGCCATGTCCTCGCCTCCCAGCAGCAGCACCGTGCTCGGCACGAGCAGCAGGGCCAGGCCGCCGGCATATGCCGCCCAGCTCGACGGGGGCCGCTCCGCCTTGCGGCTCCACTCCCACCCCACCGCCAGTGCGGCGAGCGCGGGCACCACCGTGTAGGCCTCGGGAACCCTCACGTTCCACGCGGCCAGCGCGGTCCACAGGGCGCCGAGCATCAGCACCCCGCCGACCGCGGCGCTCCAGCGGCGCCCGGGCCGGGTCGCGGTCGCCAGCGCGATCACCCCGGTGGCCGCCAGGGCGAGCGCGACCACCTCCGCCCGGGTCCCGACCAGGACGGCCGTGACCAGGGCGGCGACCGCCCACAGCGTCGCGGGCACCTCCGCGGCCTCCAGCAGCGGACTGCGCAGGCGGGGTGCCACCGCGGCCGTCCCGGCGGCCAGGGCGATCGGCATCAGGGCCGCGTACTCCCCCGGCACGCCGAGTGCGAGCGGCAGGGCGAGTGCGAACCCGCCCGTCGCCGCCGTGGCCACCGCCGTCGCGGCCACGGCCGCCATCGGTGTGCGGGCCAGGGCGGCCGCCACCGCGCCCACGACGGCGGTCAGCATCAGCGCGCCCACCGTGGCGTTCTGCTCGGCCAGCGACCACCCCAGCCCCTGCGCGAGGGTGAGCAGACCGGTCAGCCCGGGCAGCCACGCGGCCCGCCTCTCGTGCAGCAGCGCCGACCACAGCACCAGAGCGGTGCCGACGGCGAGCGCCCACACCAGGGCGGCCAGGAACGGAGCCCCCGCCACGACCGGCAGCGCCACCAGCGTGGGCGGTGCGGTCAGGGCCGCGGCGCGGGCGGTGTGCTCCCGCGCTGTCGCGGCCACGGCCGCGACGGCGCCGAGCCCGGCGAGCAGGATCCCGGCGGCCAGGGCCGCGGCCGCGGCCCCGTTCGGGGCGGCGGCCACACCGAGGAAGGCGTGCGCGGGCTCCAGCAGGTCCCCGGGCTCCGCACCCGCGACGGGGTAGGACATCGAGAACGCCGCCAGAGCGGGCAGGGACGGGAGCGAGGCGATCAGCGGCGCGGAGCCGAGTGCGAGCAGTCCGAGCACCGCGGCCACCGGTGTGCCGAGCACCCTGCGGTCGCCGAGCACCGGCCCGGTCGCCCCCGCGAGCAGGACGGCCAGGGCCAGCAGCCACCACACCGTCTGCCCCGACTGTCCCGAGACGAGGGAGGCTCCCCAAGCGACCACCGCGGACACCGCGACCGCGCCCAGGGGGACGAGGACCGCGGTGAGGGCCGCCGCCCGGGGGTTCTCCGACCCGCCCGCGCGACCGACCGGCGCGCTGCGGCGCAGCACGAGCGCCCCGGTGAGGGAGGCCAGCGCGGTCAGCGCCAGCGCGGAGAGGGTGGTGTGCTGTTCGGCCGTCGACCACAGCAGGCCCAGACCCAGCGTCAGCAGACCCGCGACGGTCTGGACCCAGGCGGCTCGGCCGCGCGCGGCCGACACCCCCAGCAGCAGGCCGGCGCCGACCAGCATCGTCCAGCCCGCGGCCGCTGCGTAGGGCAGGCCGAGGACGAGGGGCAGCGGGACCAGGGCCGGCGGAGCGGTGACCACGGCGGCGATCCGGGTCCGGCTCCGGTCCAGCAGGGCCGCCAGGACGACGGCCAGGACGCCGGCCGCCACCAGGCCCAGCGCGGTGACCAGGGCCTCGGCGCCACCGAGGGCGGCCGTGCCCAGGACACGGGGCGCGGGGTCGGCCATCGCCGAGGGCGGGGCCTGCCACGGCGCGTGGGGCCATGCCGGGGGCAGGCCTCCGCCGCCGATCAGCAGCGGAGCGGTGGCGAGCAGGAGCAGGCCGACCGCGGTGAAGGTGCCCCGGGATCCGGAGTCCGCGCCTCTCGCGGCGGGGGAGGGGGAGGACAGGCGGCCGAGCAGGAGGCAGTTCGCCCCCGCCAGCAGCGCCGACGCGGCCAGGAGCCACCAGGGTGCCCGGGCGTCGGGGCCGAGCGCGACCAGGGTGGGGAGGAGGAGCAAGCCGGACGACAGGGACACCGACAACAGGACCAGCCCGGCCCAGTACAGGGCGCCCCCGGGTATCGGAGCCGGCCGCGGCGGTGCGCCGGGCATCGAGAGCTTTTCCCGCGCCGGGGGTGCGGGGTGCATGTGGGGTGCCTGAGGCGTGGGGTGCAGGCGGGCCGGGGCGGGAGAAAGCGGCGCCCGGAGGACGGCCCGTCGGTACAGCAGCAGGACGCCCAGGGTGGTCGCGCCCACCGCGATCAGGGCCGAGAGCCCGACGACGCGCACCGGGAAGGCCCAGATCAGCCCGGTGACGACCGTCAGCGTTCCCGTCACGGTCCACACCCATGCGTGCGGGCGCGTGCCGGTCAGGGCGGAGGCCGACAGCATCGCGGCGCCCACCGCCAGCGCCCACACGACGGCTCCCACGTGGGCCAGTCCCAGCAGCAGGGGGAGGGCGAGCAGCACCGGGGGCAGGATCAGGGCGAGCAGGGGCAGCAGCAGGTCGCGGCGCAGGAGTACCGTCACCCCGGTCGCCAGTGCGGCCCCGGTCAGGACCGCGCCCAGGTGGAGCAGCATCTGGGGCATGTCCCCGAACCCCAGGACCTGGACCGCGGGGAGGGCCGTCGTGGCGGGGTCGCCGCTCCAGAGGGCGGTGGGCAGGCGGGGCAGCACCGGCAGGCGGGCCGGGCCCGCGGCCAGGGCGACGGCGCCCAAGGACAGCAGGCCCAGAACCGCGGGCGCGCCCGCCGGGCCCGTGCCGCCGCCGAAGGGCACAGGGGTCCGGGACAGCAGCAGGCCGGTCGCCCCCGACACGAGCAGCGCGGAGGCCAGGGCCCACCAGCGCTGCGGTTCCACGGGGTCCTGGACGGCGAGGACCAGGAGCATCGCCGTCCCGGTGGACACCAGCCACAGGGTCACCGCGGCGGTGTACAGGGTCCGCAGCGGAACTCCCCGGCGGGGCGGGCCCAGCAGCCGGACGGCGGCGGCGCCGGCCAGGGCGGTCGCGGCGAGCACCGCCGGAACCCAGGCGGCCCGGTCGGGCAGGGGCAGGGAGAGCAGCAGGAGCAGGGGTACGGGCTGCACGAGCAGGGCCGCGAGGACACGGGGGGACCCCAGGGGGACCGCCAGCGGGTAGAGCACCAGCAGCGCGCCGACGACCGACAGCGCGGCCGCCGCGTACCCGGGACCGCTGGAGAGGCGGTCGGACATGAGCAGCCACAGCGCCAGGGCGTCGATGCACAGCAGGGCCGCGAACAGGCTGCCGAACGTCTCGGCGGTCGCCCGCAGGCCGCGTCGGTGCGTCGGCAGGGCGGCGGCCGCGAAGGCGAGGGTGGTCAGGGCGAGGACCGAGGCGCGGGCTCCGGTGCCCATGTCGCTCCAGGTCCAGATGGCGAACACCAGCGCCGAGATCCCGACGAGCAGGCCGCCCAGGCCGAGGATGACGTTCTGGGCGGAGTACCTGCTCACCTCTCCCCGGGCGGGGCCGGGGGCGGGGAGGCGAGGAGCGGAGGGTGGGGGAAGGGGGGCGGCCGCGGCGACGGCGTGTGCGGCGGCGGCCGCGCTCTCGCGGCGGAGGGCGGCCAGGACGGCGGTGCGCTCGGACAGGAGCCGCAGCCTGTGGTGGTCGAGGCGGGCGATCTCGGAGTCGATGTGCCACAGCCGCTGGGCGGTCGCGCCCACGAGGGCGAGCCCGCACCGCATGCACGAGCGCGGGTGCGGTCCGACGGGAGCGCCGCAGTCCGGACACCCGGGGGAGGCGGCCGGCGGGGAATCTGGGACGTTCATGGCGCCATGGTGGCCTGCGGGCGCCCCTGAGTACATCGGTACGGATACTCAGAAAGTGGCGGAAGCCTCGTCTGACTCTCCGTACCGGTGTACAGGTCGCAGGGAGGCGGAGTCGGCACCGTCTGTAGTGTGATCCAGAACACATGTGTTTTGGCGTCACATTCCATGACAATGATGCAGTCTGAAAATCACTGCCCAGAGCATCCCCCACCCCCGTGCGGCCCCGCCGCGGACGTCCGGTGACGAGAGACCGTCCCCTCCGCGCACGTGCCCGGGCCGTGCGGTCGGCGGCAGTGCGTCACGATCACCCCCACGCTGAAAGGCAACCGTGCTACTCAACCGAATGTCGCTGCGAAGTACGGCGACGGTCGGCGCGGCCACCCTCGTCGCAGGCGCGACGTTCGCCGTGTCCGCGTTCGCCGACGACAGCGTCGACCCGAACGTGGCGGCCAACGCCGCCGTTCCGGAGACGGAGGAGTCCGCCCCCGAGGAGGTCGTGGAGACCTCCGAGGAGGAGTTCTTCGCAGCCTCGCAGGAGATCGGAGAGGACGAGCTCACCACCCTGCGCGAGCAGGCGCGCCTGGAGCGCGACGCGGCCCTCGGCAACAGGACGCAGACGTCCGAAGCCGCGGGCAGCGACATCGAGGAGGAGAAGGAGGAGGAAGAGGAGGAGCTCCCCACCTACACGGGTGACCCCCGGGGCCTCGCCCTGGAGATGGTCCTTGCGCAGGGCTGGTCGGCAGGAGAGTTCCACGACTGCCTCGAGCCCCTGTGGGAGAAGGAGAGCAACTGGAACCACACCGCCCAGAACCCCAGTTCGGGCGCGTACGGCATTCCCCAGTCCCTCCCCGGCGACAAGATGGCCACCCACGGCAGCGACTGGCAGACCAACCCTGCCACGCAGATCGCGTGGGGCATCGACTACATCAAGGGCCGCTACGGCACCCCCTGCGGTGCCTGGGCCCACTCCCAGTCGGTCGGCTGGTACTGACAAGCGCGGGTACCGACAGGCGGAAGACGGGCGGCCCCCGGCGAGGAGATCTCGCCGGGGGCCGCCCGTCGTCGTGGTCAGAGGTGGGGGTCGAAGGAGTCCATGACCTCCGCGGGGAGGTCGTCGTAGTAGGTGGCGTCTCCGCGCGGCACGTTCACCGACACCATGTAGAAGACGCGGTCGCCCTCGTAGTCCATGTTGATCGCGTACGCCCAGAAGCGGCGCTCGGGGGTGGGCCACGTGTCGTTGGTGAGCTTGGCCTCCACCAGGGCGACGTCCCAGCCGTCCTCGTAGAAGCCCTCGGTGAACTCCGTCAGATCGAGCTGGAAGTAGCTGCTGGTGACGTCGCCCTCGACGTCGGTGCCGCCCTTGGTCTCCTCCAGGTACTCGTAGCTGGTGCCCGTGAACTCCTCCTCGGTCCACCCCGCCACCCACACCTGGTGGTCGCCGCCGGGCGCGACGAACACCGCCAGGCCGCTGTCGATCTGGCTCTCGTCGACCTCCCACCCCTCGGGGTGGTCCACGTCGAACCACTGCGACTCGTAGGTCGTCAGGGAGTCGTAGGAGGGAGGGCCCCCGTCGTCATCGTCATCGTCGTCGTCATCGTCGGAGGAGGGGACGTGCGACGGTGCCGGCTCCGCCGGGGCGCCGGACTCGGGCAGGGCGGCCGCCGGGCGGTCCGTTCCCAGGTCCTCGGTCTCGGGGCTCCGGGACCACAGCACGCCGCCGACCGCGGCCACGGCGATGACCAGCACCGCCAGGGCCGCGCCGCCCACACCGAGCAGGACCCGGTTGGCCCCCGCGCCGCCGCTCCTGCCCGGCGGAGGGACAGGGGAGGGGAGGGCCGCCGGGCCCGCTCCGCTGTGCATCGCGTAGGGGCTCGGACCGGAACCGGGTGGGAAGGGACGCGGGGGAGTGGTCGGCCCGCTCGGCCCCCCGTGCACGGGGACGGGTCCGCCGGTGGGGCCCGGAACCGGATGTCCGCCGCTCGGCGCCCTGTGGCCGCCGAGGGGTCCGCTGGTGGGGCCGGGACCGCCGAACTGGCCGGTGTGTCCGAGGGGTCCGCTGGTGGCGCCGGGACCGCCGAACTGGCCCGTGTGTCCGAGAGGCCCGCTGGTCGCGCCGGGACCGGGGGCCGGATATCCGCCGCTCGGTGCCCCCGAGGGCGGCTGGGGACCACCGGCTCCGGCACCGACGGCTCCGGCCGCGTGCGGACCGGTTCCCGTGCCCGGGCGCAGCTCGCTCAGCAGCGTCAGGGCCTGGTCCACGGTGAGGCGGCGGTCCGGGTCGCGCTCCAGCAGCCCGGTGATCACCGGCGCCAGCCATCCGGCCCGCCGCATGGGCGGCAGCGGGGACGACAGCACCGCCGCGATCGCGGCCGTGATGCTCTCCCTGCGGAACGGGGACAGGCCCTCGACGGCCGAGAACAGGGTGACGCCGATGCTCCACAAGTCGCCCCGGTGCTCGGCCGGGCCGCCCTCCAGACGTTCGGGAGGCATGTACTCGGGCGAGCCGATCAGCGCGCCGGTACGGGTGATGCTCGGCCCGCCCTCCATCGTGGCGATGCCGAAGTCGGTGAGGATGACGCGGCCGTCGGTGGACATCATGATGTTGCCCGGCTTGATGTCCCGGTGCAGGACCCCCGCCTCGTCGGCCGCCTTCACGGCCTGGAGCAGCGACTCCGCGATGTCGGCCACCGTGTCGGGGTCCAGGGCGCCGCGCCGGCTGAGCATGTCCTGGAGGGAGCCGCCCTCGACGAGTTCCATGACGACCCAGGGGTCGCCCTCGAACTCGAACACGTCGTGGATGGTGATGACCGCGGGATGGGAGATGCGGGCGGCCGACTGGGCCTCGCGCCGCACGCGGGCGTGGGCGTCCGCGCGCTCGGAGTCGGTGAAGTGGTCGGGGAGAAGCACCTGTTTGATCGCGACGACGCGGTCCAGCGACGGGTCGAAGGCCTCCCAGACCACGCCCATGCCACCGCGGCCGAGTTCACGGCGCAGGACGTAACGGTTCGCGACGGTCTGCTCGTCGCTGTTGCTCGACATGTACTGCCCTCTCGGACGCCGACGCTGTACGCTGCTCTGTCAAGAATGTCCGACGCCTCCCGGTTCTGGAAGGTTCCTGGACACCGGACATCGCAATCGAAGCGCGATCGTGGCGGGGCACCCCGTCGCACGGAGCGCCCCGCCGTCGCCGTCCGTCTCCCTCAGAGGCCGCGGACCTCGGAGGGCGTCACTGGGAGTTGGTCATCCCCAGGACGTCGAGGGCGGCGTCCAGCTGCTCCTCGGTGAGCTTGCCGTCCTCGATGTAGCCGCGCTCGACGACCACCTGGCGGATGGTCTTCTTCTCCTTCAGCGACTGCTTGGCGACCTTGGCGGCCTCCTCGTAGCCGATGTAGCGGTTGAGCGGGGTGACGATCGAGGGGGAGGACTCGGCGTAGGTGCGGCACTGCTCGACGTTGGCCTCGATGCCGGCGACGCAGCGGTCGGCGAACACGCGCGACACGTTGGCCAGCAGGCGGATCGACTCCAGGACGTTGCGGGCGATCAGCGGCAGCTGCACGTTGAGCTCGAAGTTGCCGCTGGCGCCGCCGAAGGCCACGGCGGCGTCGTTGCCGACGACCTGCGACGACACCTGGAGCATGGCCTCGCACAGGACCGGGTTGACCTTGCCCGGCATGATCGAGGAGCCCGGCTGGAGGTCGGGCAGGAAGATCTCGGACAGGCCGGTGGTCGGGCCCGAGCCCATCCAGCGGATGTCGTTGGCGATCTTGGCGAAGCCCACCGCGATCGTCCGCAGCTGGCCCGAGAGCTCGACCAGGCCGTCACGGGCGCCCTGCGCCTCGAAGTGGTCGCGGGCCTCGGTCAGCGGCAGGCCGGTGTGGGCGGCGATCTCGGCGATGACCTTGGCCGAGAAGCCCTCCGGGGTGTTGATGCCGGTGCCCACGGCCGTGCCGCCCAGCGGCAGCTCGCCCACGCGCGGCAGCACGGCCTCCAGGCGCTCCACGCCGTAGCGCACCTGCGCGGCGTAGCCGGCGAACTCCTGGCCGAGCGTCACCGGGGTGGCGTCCATGAGGTGGGTGCGACCGCTCTTGACGACGGTGGCGAACTCCTCGGCCTTGGCGGCCAGGGCGCCCTCGAAGTGCCGCAGGGCCGGAATCAGCTCGTTGACCACGGCGGCGGTGGCGGCGATGTGGATGGAGGACGGGAACACGTCGTTGGAGGACTGCGAGGCGTTGACGTGGTCGTTGGGGTGCACCTCCAGGCCGGTGCGCTCCTTGGCCAGGGTGGCCACGACCTCGTTGGTGTTCATGTTGCTCGACGTGCCCGAACCGGTCTGGAAGACGTCGATGGGGAACTCGTCGTTCCACTTGCCCTCGGCGACCTCCAGCGCGGCCTCGCGGATCGCCTTGCCGAACTCGTCGCTGATCACGCCCAGTTCGGCGTTCACCTTGGCCGCGGCGGCCTTGATCTGGCCGAGGGCGGCGATGTGGGCGCCTTCGAGGCCCTGGCCGGAGATCGGGAAGTTCTCGACGGCACGCTGCGTCTGGGCCCGCCACTTGGCCCTGGCCGGAACCTTGACCTCACCCATCGAGTCGTGCTCGATACGGAACTCGCTCATTGCTACCCATCTCTCCTGGGAAAACCTGTGACTCAAAGCCTGCCAGACGCACACCGGCACACCGCCATCTCACCCCCGGTTGGCGGTGTAACCCGTGTCATGCCCCCATCCTCCCAGGTGGAGCCCGCTTTCCCCGGGGGAGGGACGGTTCAGGAACCGATGCCGCGGCGGCGCTCGCGGCGCCGCAGCGCGGGGAAGCGCCGCTTCTTCGGGGCCCGGATCCGGACGACGCCGAAGAGCGAGAAGCCGTCGATCTCCAGCACCGGAGGGTCAGGCAGCGTCGAGCGGCGGGCGGTGGTGGTGCGCATGCCCAGGAAGGACCAGCCGTTGACCCGCACCTCCACCCCCTCGGGTACGTCGATCTCGACCCGGCCGAGGACCGCCGTGACCGTCATCCGGTGGTGGTTGCGCATCAGGAGGGCCTCGCGCATGTCCACGTCGACGCGCCCGGCGAGCGCCAGGACCAGGTCCCGGGGGTAGGCGACCCAGCGGCCCCGGCGGGAAGCACTGCCGAACAGGCCGAGGGCGGGCTGGTGGTCGAGGCGCAGAGGCTGCTCCTCCAGGGGCAGGAGGTCGGCAGTGACGGCCGGGAGCTCGCCCAGCGTTCTGGCCGACTGGACGACGGAGCAGCGCTCGTCGAACTCCTCCAGGTCGATGCGGCCGTCGGAGGCGGCCTCGCGCAGAACCTTCAGGACGCGCTCCCTGTCGCTGTCGGAGGCGCGCAGACGGTGGGGGGACACTTCCTCGCTCACAGGGCCCAGACTACGGGGCCGCCCCTCCGCCGGGCCGGACCGCCGCCGGGTCGAATCGGCGGGGCCGGAATCGCCCCGGCCGGGCGCAAGGGGTTTCTTCTCCGGCCGGGGCGGCCTTCCGGATGGCCGAAAGGCGGGGCAAGTGACTATTACAGATGTGCCGGACAAAGAAAAATCGAGTACCGAAGCGCAAAGCTCCGGACAGCTCCCACCTCGGCCGAACCCGGTGCGCGGCGTCCCTTTTATCAACTCTGTCCGCAAATACAGAGCAGTGGGCCGCGCCTCCGAAAAACATTTGGCCAACGGCCGCGTCGACTGCCTAACGTGACCCTATGACTGCTTCGAAACCGGGCCTTCGTCCCCCCGCCGCGGAGTCGGGTGGCGACCCGGTCGCACCGGCCCTGCTCCTGCGCGGAGTCGTCAAGCGCTTCGGTCCGTTCACCGCCGTCGACGGACTCGACCTGGAGGTGCCGCGCGGGATCGTCCTGGGCCTTCTGGGGCCCAACGGCGCAGGGAAGTCCACCACGATGAGGATGCTCACGGCCCAGTCCGTGGCCGACGAGGGGGAGATCAGCATCCTCGGCCACCGGATCCCCGAGGAGTCCAAGTGGGCCCGCGCCCGCATGGGCGTCGTGCCCCAGCACGACAACCTCGACGAGGAGCTCACCGTCGAGCAGAACCTGCGGATGTTCACCTTCCTGTACCGGGTGCCGCGCCGCCTGCGCGGTGAGGCGATCGCGCGTGCCCTGCGGCTCGCCCAGCTCGAAGGCCGCGGTGACAGCCTCGTCGAGGACCTCTCCGGCGGTATGCGCAGGCGCCTGCTCATCGTCCGCGCCCTCATGCACCGCCCCGAACTCGTCCTCATGGACGAACCCACCGTCGGGCTCGACCCGCAGGTGCGCCAGGACCTGTGGGGCGTCATCGACGCGCTCCGCCAGGAGGGCGCCACCGTCCTGATGTCCACCCACTACATCGAGGAGGCCGAGCGCCTCTCCGACGAGGTGGCGCTCATGGCGGCGGGGAAGGTGGTCGAACGCGGCACGCCGGCCGACCTCGTCGCCAAGTACGCGGGTCGGAACGTCGAGGAGTACACCCCGGGCGACGGCGGCGCCGACGCCCTGGAGCAGCTCGTCCGCAACCACGGCCTCCCCACCCGCCGCACCGGAACCACGGTGTCCGTCCTCCGCGCCGAGGAGATCCCCGAGAGCCTCCGCTCCCGCCTGCCCGTTCCCCAGCGCCGTGACAGCACCCTCGAGGACGTCTTCGTCACCCTCACCGGAGAAAGCTTCGACTGACCGCCCACCCCGCCGAGGGCGCCGGCAGGCCCCAAGCAAGCACAGGAGGGTGGCGGCGGGCAACAAGCAGACCGGAGCGAAGCGCCGGTTCCCCGCAAGCCCACCCGAGCCCCAGGGGGTGTGCCGTGAGGGCGCCGGCGGGGTTCTGCAGGAGTGGAGCGAACACGCGAGGAACGAGCGTGTGAGCGTAGCGACGAAGAACCGCGCCCGAAAGGCGCCCGAACAGGGGCCGAAGCGAAGCGGAGGCCCCGAAGCAAACACAGGAGACCCATGGCTGACCTCATGAACCAGAACCGGCGGGACGCCCGGCCGGCCGAGCACACCCGCCCCGGACGCTTCGAGCCCGGAGCCGTCCTGGGCGTCGTCGCCCGCGAATGGATCCTCTACACCCAGTCGTGGCGCTCCACCACGTTCGCCGCGGTGGTCGAACCCACTCTCTACCTGCTCTGCTTCGGGTTCGGCATGGGCGCCCTCGTGGGCACCCTGGCCGGGTACAGCTACATCGACTTCCTCGGCACCGGCATCGTCGCGGTGTCGGTGATGTTCCAGTCGATGATGCCCGCGGTCATCAACACCTTCATCAAACGACGCTTCCTGCACACCTACGAGGGAATTCTCGCGGCCCCCGTCGACGTGCGCGAGGTCGTCACCGGGGAGGCGCTGTGGCTGGCGCTGCGCTCGGGCGTGTACGGCTGCGTGCCGCTGCTGGTCGCGATCGCCTTCGGGCTGCGGCCCGGTCCCGGGGCGCTGCTGGTCCCGTTCATCGCGTTCCTGGCCGGGTTCGCCTTCGCCCTGTTCGGGATCTGGATCTCCGCGGTGATCAGTTCGGTGCGCTCCATGGACTACGTCTTCAGCGGTCTGTTCACCCCGCTGTTCCTCGTGGCGGGCACCTTCTTCCCGGTCACCGAGCTGCCGTCCTGGGTCCAGCTCCTGGCCTCGGCCAACCCGCTCTACCACGCGGTCGAGCTCGTCCGCGGCGCGGTCTTCGGCGGGATCGGAGCCGGTCGGGTACTGGCCCACGTCGGGGTGCTGCTCGCCTTCACCGCGCTCATGTGGTTCCTGGCCTCGCACCGGATGCGGCGCCGGGTCGTCAGCTGAGACGCCGACGGCGCGGCGGGCAACGCCCGCCGCGCCGCCACCGGCGTCGGAACCGCCGTCAGGAGCCGTTGCTGGGCGCCCACCGCAGCTCGATGCTGCTGCGCTGCCCCTCGTCGGTGACGCTCATCGCCATGCCCAGGGCGCCCCACTGGTCGGGGGCCTGCACGTCGGCGTCCGTCAGCACCTGCCGCAGGTCGAAGAACCCCGCCATCACGGCGGCGTCCATCTCCTGCATGGTCTGCTGGAAGACGGGGTCGTCACCCAGGCGGCCGGTCGAGCTGCTGCCCAGGGCCACCACCGCGGCGTCACCCTCCGAGGAGACTCCCGGAGGGGTGGAGTAGGGGTCCGAGGCGGACACGTACTCGACGAAGTCGCTCAGGGCCTCCTGGCTGCCGCCGATCGCACGGTACTCGAAGGAGACGTCGCCGCCGCTGCCGTACCCGAAGAAGTCGTCCATGCTGATCTGGGTGATGCCGAACGCCGTCGACGAGCCCAGCAGGTCGGAGAAGCCCTCCGGCATCGAGATGCCCATGGAGTTGAACTCGCGCTCGAACTCCTGCTTCTGGCCCGAGCTGGTGAAGAACGGGATCTCGTCGTTGCGGTAGGCGTCGATGAGGGCCTGGTCGAGGCCGTTCGCGCCGAGGGCCATCACCGTGTTGTCCGGCAGGTCCTCCATCGCCGCGACGCTCTGGCCCGGGCTCTCCGCCAGCCACGACAGGTCGGCCTGGTCCACCTCGAAGGCGAAGGCGTCCATCCTGGCCTCGAGGTAGTCGCCGTCGACCCGGACGGAGGCCGTCGCGCGGCCGGAGACCGTACCGGTCTGCGTGGCCAGGTCGCCGGCCAGCTCGTCGGCGATGCTCTCGATCTGCATCAGGGCGCCGAAGTCGGCCCAGCCGGCCATGATGCTGCCGTCCGGCACGCTGCCGATGTCCTCGGAGAACACCTCGGCGTCGGCCAGCGGGCCGTGCGTCTCCGTCTGGGTGTGCAGATCGGCCAGGGCGGCCTCGGAGGAGCTGAAGACGACGAAGTCGTTCATCGTCTCGTGGAAGACCTCGCCGTACTCGGCCGAGATGTTGCGGAAGGCCTCGTCGGCGAGCCGCTCGTCCTCCACGGCCAGGGCGATGCCCATCGCCATGCCGGAGCCGTCCTCGACCTGGGCGTCGCCCTGGGCGGGCCACAGCGCGATGCCCGCGCTCTGTCCGATCCACTCCTCGATGTTGCCCTTGTCCGCGTCGGGGAACGCCTCCTCGAACATGTCGGCGAACAGGCCCTCGGTGTCGCCGTCGGGGTTGTCCAAGTCCTCGGACAGCTCCTCGGGCATGCGCTCGACGAAGGTGAGCAGGTCCACGGCCTGGGCGCCGTTGATGGCCAGGTCGATCTTGGCGAAAGCGACGGAGTTGCCGGGGAGCACCTCCTCGGGCTGCGGGCCGCCGAAGCCGACCAGCGACACGGTGGCCCACACCGTTCCGCCCATCAGCGCGACGGCCAGGCCGGCCGCGGCCGGGATCATCCACTTGTTGCGCCGGGCACCTCCGCCGCCGGGCGGGACCGGGCCGCCGAAGTGGCCGGGACCGACCGGACCTCCGGGACCGCCCGGAACCCCGGGCTGCCCCGGGTAGGGGGAACCGGGAACTCCCGGAGCGCCCTGGTACGGGGGCATCGGCGCACCGTGCGGCGGTGCGGGCACGGCTCCCTGCGGAGGAGGCGGGCCCTGACCGGGCAGCCCTGGCTGCTGCGGCTGCCACTGGGGCTGCTGAGGGTGTTGAGGGAAGGACATCGGACCTCCGGCAGGATCTCACGGGCGCGGCGGCCGCGTGCTCGACACCTGGTCTGATGCCGGCAGGTCCGGATATGGTTCGCGCCCGTGTTCGTGGTGTGGTCGGTGGGCAGGGAGGACCCCGGCGCCCCGACCGTGCGAGGCGCCGGCGGAAACCGGGGACGGGCCGCCGGCGCTCCGGTCAGGAGGCGGAGGTGAGGTCCACCCCGCTGTAGGAGGACAGCTTGCTCATGCGGTGCTCGCTCAGCACCTTGCGGACGGTGCCGCTGCGGCCGCGCATGACCAGCGAGTCGGTGATGGCCCGCGACGACTCGTAGCGCACACCGCCGACCAGCTCGCCGTCGGTGATGCCGGTCGCGGCGAAGAACACGTCGTCGGAGGAGACCAGGTCGTCCGTGTACAGCACGCGGTCCAGGTCGTGCCCGGCCTCCGTTGCCTGCCGGCGCTCCTCCTCGTCCTTGGGCCACAGCTTGCCCTGGATGACACCGCCCAGGCACTTCATGGCGCACGCCGTGATGATGCCCTCGGGGGTGCCTCCGATGCCCAGCAGCAGGTCCACGCCGGTCTCGGGCCGGGCGGCCATGATGGCGCCCGCCACGTCGCCGTCGCGGATGAACTTGATGCGCGCGCCCGCGTCGCGGACGTCCTGCACGATCTGCTTGTGGCGGGGGCGGTCCAGGATCACCACGGTCACGTCCTGCGGCGACTTGCCCTTGGCGCGGGCCACCGCGCGGATGTTGTCGGCGACCGGCGCCGAGATGTCCACCACGTCGGCGGCCTCCGGGCCCACCGCCAGCTTCTCCATGTAGAACACCGCCGACGGGTCGAACATGGAGCCCCGCGGGCTCATCGCGATGACCGAGATCGCGTTGGGCATGCCCATGGCGGTCAGTGTGGTGCCGTCGATCGGGTCGACCGCCACGTCCCACTCCTGTCCGCCGCCGTCTCCCACGCGCTCGCCGTTGTAGAGCATCGGCGCGTTGTCCTTCTCGCCCTCGCCGATGACGACGGTCCCGTCCATGGACACGGTGCTGATCATGTGGCGCATTCCGCGCACGGCGGCGCCGTCGGCCCCGATCTTGTCCCCCTTGCCGACCCACCGGGCCGAGGCCAGGGCCGCGGTCTCCGTGACGCGGACCAGCTCGAGTGCGAGGTTGCGGTCGGGCACTGGGGGGTTGGTGGGCTGCGGCATCGAGATGGCACCTTCCGTCGGGACCAAGGGCGGGCAACACGCTCTAGGGTAGTCACCCGATGTGATCTGCCCCCTCGACGGGTACTTTTCCGTGTCCTGTCGGACGAGGGAGGTCTAGTCTGGCGTGACCGGGACTGGAGTTGAGGCGCATGGCAGTGGACAAGACGGACAGGGCGGTGCGGGTCTCCCCGCGCGGCGCGGCGACCCGCAGCGCCTTGCTCAAGGCGGCGGCCCAGGTCTTCCGGACCGTGGGGTTCGCCAAGGCCGGGGTGAGCGAGGTCGTGGCCGTGGCCGGGGCCAGTGTCGGCAGTCTGTACCACCACTTCACCGGCAAGGCCGACCTCTACTTCGCCCTCTACGAGGAGTTCCAGCAGCGCCAGCAGGAGCGGACCCGGCAGGCGGTCGTGGACGCGCGGGCGGCGGGCGAGACCGACCCCACCCGGCTGATGAACCTCGCGGCCCACGCCTATCTCGTGGGGTGCATCGAGGAGCGCGACACCACGCGGCTGTTCTTCAGCGGCGACGGACCGCCCGGGTTCGAGCACCAGCTGCGCGAGCGGGTCACCACGTGGACGGACCGCAACGTCGCCCTCTACCGCAAGGCGGACGAGCCGGTCGACGAGGCCCTGCTGATCGTGGTGAGCGGTGCGATGCTCCTGGCCGTGGCCGAGGTGGTCCGCCGCGACGACGCCGACGCGCGCAGGCTCGCCGATGACATCACCGGGCTCCTCGGCCGCCTCCAGCCGCGGCGGTAGCCGGCGTCTTCGGCCCACCCCGGGTCGGGGAGGTGCGGGACCTGGGGCAAGCTGGAACGGTCATGAGTAAGTACAGCCGGTCCAACGCGACCTTCAAGAACTACGCCGTCTCCCTGGGGATCATCGTCGCCATCGTCCTGGCCATGGCGTTCGTGGTCGCCACGCGCTCGGGCGAGCACATCCCGTCCGTGGACTACCGGCCGGACCTGCGAGTGGTCGAGGAAGCCGCGGACTACCCGGTCGCGGCCCCCTCCCCGCAGCTGGAGGAGCAGGGCTGGACCCCCACCAGCACCACCGTGGCCGTCGACGGACCGGTCGAGTGGAGCGTGGGGTTCGCCACCGCCGAGGACAGCCACGTGATGTTCACCCAGAGCGACGGGGACCCCGACGACGTCGTGGCCGAGCGCGCCCGGGGCGCCGAGCCGGCGGGGAACGTCTCCGTCGGCACGCGCGAGTGGGAGCACCTCACGTCCGCGGACTGGAGCGCCTTGGTGCTGCGTGAGGAGGACCGGACCCTCGTGGTCGCGGGCCCGGCCGATCTCGACGAGCTGGCCCACTTCGCGAACGGGCTGGAGCTCACCGGGGAGAGCGCGGAGTCCTGACCGCCACCGCCGGGCGCGCCCTGCTCGGGGCCGCCTCCGGCCGGACCGCGCCAACGCCCTCCCCTGCGGGGAGGGCGTTCGCCTTCGGGAACCGCTCCCCGGCCGGTGGGACCGCATCTTCCGGTCCGACCGCCGGGGAGCGGTCCATGTGCCGCGCCTTCGCGGGTGCTCCGCCGGGAGCCGCGCCTACTCGGCGCGCAGGTCGCGGCGCAGTTCCTTGGGCAGGGAGAACGTCAGGGTCTCGTCCGCCGTGGTCACCGGGGTGACGGTGTCGTAGCCGTGCTCCGCCAGCCGCGACAGCAGCTCCTGGACGAGGATGTCGGGCACCGATGCGCCGCTGGTCACACCGACGGTGGTGACCCCCTCCAGCCAGGCCTCGTCCATGAGCCCGGCGTTGTCGATCAGGTGGGCGGCGTCGGCGCCGGCGTCGAGCGCGACCTCGACCAGGCGGACGGAGTTCGACGAGTTGTCGGAACCGACCACGATGACCAGCTCGCACTCGGGCGCCATCGCCTTGACCGCGTCCTGGCGGTTGGAGGTGGCGTAGCAGATGTCGTCGCTCGGCGGGTCGAGCAGGTTCGGGAACTTCTTGCGCAGGGCGTCGACGGTCTGGTTGGTCTCGTCCACCGACAGGGTCGTCTGGGAGAGCCACGACACGTTGTCGGGGTCGCGGACCTGGACCTTGTCGACCTCCTCGGGGCTCTCGACGATCTGGATGTGCTCGGGGGCCTCACCGCTGGTGCCCTCGACCTCCTCGTGGCCGATGTGGCCGATGAGGATGATGTCGCGGTCCTCGGCCGCGAAGCGCTGGGCCTCCTTGTGGACCTTGGTCACCAGGGGACAGGTCGCGTCGATGGTCTTGAGCCGGCGCTGGGAGGCCTCTTCGTGTACCGCGGGGGAGACACCGTGCGCCGAGAACACGACGATGGCGCCCTCGGGCACCTCCTCGGTCTCCTCGACGAAGATGGCGCCGCGCTCCTCCAGGGTCCGCACGACGTGCGTGTTGTGCACGATCTGCTTGCGGACGTAGATGGGAGCGCCGTACTGTTCCAGTGCCTTCTCGACGGTGATGACCGCGCGGTCCACACCGGCGCAGTAACCCCGGGGGTTGGCGAGGAGCACACGGCGTTGCTTCGTGGCAGTCGTCATCGCAGTCATGCCATACATCCTAGGTGTCATGTCTCGGTGCGCCGCTGTTCGGGCGGGCGCGGCCCGCATGAAGAGCGGAAAGGATATTTCGGACCCGGTGCCGACGCTACCGCAACGAACTGGCTCCAGTTCCGCTGCGAAGTGGCGAAATCGTTCACCTGTCCCCTGCTCAGGGCCTTCCTCCCTCCTCTATCCTGGTTCACGATCGCCATGTGTTATAAGCGGTTCGCCGACGACTCGGCCCCGACTGGTTCGCCGGACGCGTTCCGCCCCGCCCGCCTAGAGCAATCAGGAGCCCCCGACCCATGTCGAACCCGACCGTCGCCACGAAGCTGATCTCCATGGTCAAGGGGATCTTCGGGCGCAAGCAGAAGGAGACGGCCTCCGTCTCCGCCCCCGAGACCCCGGCCGCCGCTGCGAGAGCGGAGAGCTCGAGCACCCCGTCCCCGGCAGAGACACCACCCGCAGCGGGGGCCCCGGCCGCCGCCGAGGCCCCGTCCCCCTCCGCGACCGAGGTGAAGCCCGAGGCGGAGGCGCCCGTGGAGGCCGCTCCGGCTGCCGCCGAGGAGCCCGCACCCGCCCCGGCCGCCGGCGAGGAGACCGCGCCGGCCGCCGAGGCCCCGTCCACCACCGAGGCCCCGTCCGCGAGTGCTCCGACCGCCACCGAGGCGCCCGTGGAGCCCGCCCCGGCCGCCGCCGAGGAGTCCGCGCCCGCCGCTGAGGAGGCCTCCCCCTCCGCGACCGAGGTGAAGCCCGAGGCGGAGGCGCCCGTGGAGGCCGCTCCGGCCGCTGCCGAGGAGCCCGCACCCGCCCCGGTCACCACCGAGGAGACCGCGCCTGCCGCCGCCGAGGCCGTGGAGGCCGCTCCGGCCGCCGAGAGCGCCCCCGCCGCCGAGGAGCGCGAGCAGGACGCTCCCGTCCCCGCCACCGCCGAACTCGCGGAGGAGGGCACCGCCATCGCCGAGGAGCTCGCGGTGGCCGAGGCCAAGACCCAGGTCGCCAGCACCGACCTCCTCGAGAAGGTCCGCAAGGACAACGCCCCCGCCCTGGAGGACCTGCCCGTCCCCACCTACGACGAGCTCACCCTGCCGTCGGTCCGCGCCCGCCTGCGCAAGCTCACCATCGGGCAGGTGCGCGACCTGCGCGCCTACGAGGTCGCCCACGCGGCTCGGCCCGAGTTCATCCGCATGTACGACAACCGCATCGCCAAGCTGGAGGCCGACGCCTGACGGCACGGCCCCGGGGGCCGGACGTACACGCAGCGGTCAGGGGAGCCGCCGACGGACACCGCCTTCTCGGAAGGCGTGCCCGGACGGCGGCTCCCGTCGCACAGGGCGCACGTCCACCGGACTGTCCTCGCCCTGGCCTAGGCTCGGGTGCCATGGGCATGGAGAGTTCCCCCGAGACACCGCAGCCGGTACGCGCCGTCCTCGGCGCCGTCGGCGGCTGGATCGGCCGCCTCGGCAAGATCTGGGTCGAGGGCCAGATCGCCGAGTTGAACCGGCGCGGCCGCATGGCCTACATCACTCTGCGCGACCCCGTGGCCAACGTGTCCGTGCGGGTGGTCTGCCAGACCTCGGTCCTGGACGCCCAGAGCCCGCCGCCCGAGGCGGGGGCACGCGTCGTCGTCCACGCCAAACCCGACTTCTACGAGGTGCGCGGCACCTTCTCGCTGCGTGCGCTGGAGATCCGCCACGTCGGCCTCGGCGAACTGCTCGCCCGGCTGGAGCAGCTGCGCCGCACCCTGACCGCCGAGGGGCTCTTCGCGGCCGAGCGCAAGCGGCCGCTCCCGTTCCTGCCGAACACGGTCGGCCTCATCTGCGGGCGCGACTCCGCGGCCGAGCGCGACGTGCTGGAGAACAGCCGCCGCCGCTGGCCCGCCGTGCGCTTCGAGGTGCGCCAGGTCGCGGTCCAGGGCGACCGCGCCGTCCGCGAGGTGACGGAGGCGCTCAAGGACCTGGACTCCCACCCGGACGTCGACGTCATCGTCATCGCCCGGGGCGGCGGCTCCCTGGAGGACCTGCTGCCCTTCTCCGACGAGGCCCTGGTGCGCGCGGTCGCCGCGGCCGCCACGCCGGTGGTGAGCGCGATCGGGCACGAGCAGGACGCGCCGCTGCTCGACCACGTCGCCGACGTGCGCGCCTCCACCCCCACCGACGCCGCGAAGCGGACCGTCCCCGACGTCGGGGAGCAGCTCGAGATCATCCGCCAGCTGCGCGACCGCGGCCGCCGGGTCCTGCGGGGCGGCCTGGACCGCGAGTCCGCCTGGCTGTCGGCGATCCGGTCCCGCCCGGTGCTGGCCAGTCCGGTGCGCGAGGTCGAGCGGCTCGCCGAGCAGGTCCTGGACATGCGCGAGCGCGCCCGCCGCAGTCTCACCGTGTCCCTGGACCGGGCCTCCGACGACCTGCGCCACACCCGCGCCCGGCTGCACGCGCTCTCCCCGGCCACCACCCTGGCCCGCGGGTACGCGATCGTGCAGCGGGCCGACGGCTCGGTGGTGCGCTCGGCGGCCGAGCCCGACGCGGGGGAGACCCTGCGGCTGCGCTTCGCCGAGGACAGCCTGACCGCCACCGTGGACGCCACCCAGAGCACCGACGACACCGAGGAGAAGTAGAGATGGCCGACAAGGCAGCCGGGGCCCCGAGCGCGGAGCCGGAGCTCTCCTACGAGGAGAGCCGGGAGGAGCTCAACAACGTCGTGCGGCAGCTGGAGTCGGGAGGCCTCAGCCTGAAGGACTCCCTGGCCCTGTGGGAGCGGGGCGAGGAGCTCGCCCGCATCTGCGAGCAGTGGCTGGAGGGCGCCCGCGCCAAGCTGGCCGCCGCCATGGACGAGCGCGCGGACGGCACCCCCGAGCCCGGGGACACGCCCTTCTGACCGCACTCACCTGCGGCCGTTGACCTGGTCCCCCAGGTCGCGGATGTTGCGCGGCAGGCCTCGGAAGAGGCCGATGACCAGGACCAGCGCGGTGCCCAGGAACAACCAGGGCGCGGCCTGGGTCAGCCGCGAGGCCACCCCCAGCAGGAGGGTCAGGGCGAAGCCCTCGCTGCCCAGGGCGAAGGCGCACTCCGCGATCACCGCGGCGGTGAAGAACGCCATGGGCGGGCTGACCGCCAGCGACAGCAGGTCACTGGGCCGCACCAGCAGCGCGCTCAGCAGGCAGGCGAGGGTGAAGACCGCGCCGGGAAGGGCGGTCGATCCGGTCCAGTGGGCGACCAGCGTCCCCGCGAGGCTGAGCAGCGCGATGGCCAGGACCCCGCCCCTGCCGGTCAGGCGGGGCGCACTCCTCCGAGGGGTGGCGCGCCCTCCTCGGGCGGTTCCCCCTCGCGGGACGGGCCCTCCTCGCGGGACGGGGCCGCCCGGACCTCCCGGCCGCTTCCTGCTGTTCGGCATCTCCCGGCTCCGGCCGCCGGGTCGCACCGGCGGCCGGCGGGGGCCGTCCGTCCTGTGCGGGGGCATGGCCGTTGGCCTCCCAACTGTATTACTCACGGTGATAAGTGTGTCACCTGTTGCGAAAATTTGATGACTCTTGCGGGGACCGTGTCGCCATTTCGGCCACTTGCCCTTTCCGCACCGAAGCCTCTCTCCCCCTGGGACACCGGCACGGGGCCCTCCGGTTCGCGGAGAACGGGGAAGGAGCGATCGCATTTCAGGTCGTACTGCCCTCACCGTTGTCCATGTACCGAATTCCGTCCAGGTCGGTGCCGTTTCCCCCGACCGTTCCCCCGACCGCGAACTCGGGAGCCGTCACGGTGCGCGGGTGCTCCTCCACACCCCGGGGAGTCTCCAGCTCGCCGTCCACCAGGCCCAGTTCCCCGAACCGGCGTGCCGTCACCAGGACCCGGCTCTCCAGCGACCCCACGGTCCTGTTGTAGGCGGACACGGTCGTGCCCAGCGCCCGGCCCAGCCCCTCCACGTGTCCGACCAGGGTGGACAGCCGCTCGTGCAGCTGCTTGCCCAGGTCGAACACGGCCCGCGCGTTCTCGCTCAGGGCCTCCTGCTGCCACGCGTAGTGGGCCGTCCTCAGCAGCGAGATCAGCGTCGTCGGTGTCGCGATGTGGACCCGGCGCGCCATCGCGTGCTCCAGCAGTCCCGGGTCGTGCTCCAGGGCCGGGGCGAGGAACGCCTCGCCCGGGACGAACAGCACCACGAACTCGGGCGCGGGCGTGAACGAGGCCCAGTACGACTTGGCCGCCAGCTGGTCCACGTGCGTGCGCAGCTGCCGCGCGTGGGCCCGCAGCCGCTCGCGCGCCGCTGCCTCGTCCTGTGACTCCACCGCGTCGAGGTAGGCCGCCAGCGGCACCTTGGAGTCCACCACGATGTTCTTGCCGCCCGCCAGGCGCACCACCATGTCCGGACGCCGGCCGCCGTCGGCGGACGCCACCTGCTCGTCGAAGTCGCAGCGGTCCGCCATCCCGGCCAGCTCCGCCACCCGGCGCAGCTGCATCTCGCCCCAGCGGCCGCGCGCCTCCGGACGGCGCAGAGCCGTGACGAGGGCCTGGGTCTGGTCGCGCAGCCGCTCGGAGCCCTCGCGAACGTACTCCACCTGGCGGGCCAGCTCGGCGTGTGCCGCGGCCCGGCCCGCGTCGGCCTCGCGCAGCCGGAGCTCGACCCTGTTCAGCATCTCGGTCAGCGGCTCCACCATGCGCTCCACGGCCCGCCGCCGCTCGTCCAGGTCGCTGCCCGTCTGGGCACCCACGGCCCGCAGCCGCCCCTCGGCCAGTTCCAGGAACCTCTGTCCGGTCTGGTCCAGGGCCTGCGCGGACAGGGCGCGGAACCTGTCGGCGAGCTGCTCCTCCATGAACACCGCGCGCTCCTGGGCCGCGCGTGCGTCCGCGCGCGCCTCGGCGCTGCGCCCGCTCGCCAGGAGCCATCCGACCGCGGTGCCGACCGCAAGGCCGACGAGGAGCACCAGTACGAGGGAGAGGGCTTCCATCAGGTCCTTCCGGAGGAGTCGCCGGCTCCGGGCGGACCGGCGGTGGAAGAAGTCACCGCGCCATGGTGCCAGCCCGAGGTGCCCCGAGGAATTCCGCCACGCAGGACACGAGCCGACAATTGCGACAAATTGGGCGCCCCGTGTCCGCAACCGGACAGCGGGGGCCCACCTCGGCGGGAGGAACCCGTCTCAGCAGCAGGCGTCCAGGGCACGGCGCCACTGCCGCACGGAGTCCCAGTACCCCTCGGGAACGGGTTCGGGGGTGAAGAGCCACATCCGCTCCCAGGCGGGGGAGGCGAGGCCGGACACCTCCGGCCGGGGCTCGTAGGGAGGCTCGCCCGTGATCGGGTACCACGTGTACTCCAGGGGTTCCAGCAGGGCCATCAGCCGCTCCTCCGCCCCCCTCTCCGGGCGTATCTTCAGCATCGTCCACGGCCGGTACCGCCGCAGGACCTCCAGGCTGCCCGCCACCACCTCCGGCTCGGTGCCCGCCGTGTCGATCTTCAGGAAACTCGGAAAGGTCCCCGCGGAGTCGTTCCACCGCGCCAGGGTGGCCGCCCGCACCTGGATGCGGCCCAGGTCGTGCCGCGCCGAGCGCACGATCGTGTTGCACATGTCGTTGTGCCGGGACCGCTTCAGCCACGCGGTGCCGTTGTGGTTGCTCAGGGCCAGCTCCTCCACCGTGAACCCCAGGTCGCCGGCGACGGACACCGCCCGTGCGGCCGAGGCCAGCTCCGGGGTCGGCTCGAACGCGAACACGGGGCGGCGGGTGCGCGCCGCGGCGAGGGCCGCGTACACACCGATCCCGGAG
The DNA here is from genome assembly GCF_014203695.1 of Nocardiopsis algeriensis. GTDB lineage: Bacteria > Actinomycetota > Actinomycetes > Streptosporangiales > Streptosporangiaceae > Nocardiopsis > Nocardiopsis algeriensis. The sequence continues at coordinate 72,084 of NZ_JACHJO010000006.1, forward strand.
CCGACGTCCAGGACCGCTCCGGGGCCGATGTGGTCCAGGGCCGCCATGAAACAGGACACGCTGGCGGGCTCGTGCCGGGCCAGCCCCCACGCGGCCAGGCGCCGGGGCGCGGTCAGGTAGCCCGGGAGCGACAGCGTGAGGCTGTCGGGACCGGCCCGGCGGGTGTCCGACTCCAGGCGGGGCAGCGCGAACGTGAAATGGCGGTTCCACGGCGGGATCCTGGAGGCGTCCACCCCGCCCAGGCTCCTGGGCAGGCGGCCGCGGATGTGCCTGGCGGCGTAACTCACCATCGGATAGCGGCGCACGAGCGCCCACAGTTGGTCGGTGACCATCTCTTCCCCCCAAGGAACGACGGGGCCGCGGCCGGGAGCGGGCGTCCCCTCGCCCTCCCCGCCTCCGCGTGGTGCGTCCCTCGTCGGTGTCGCCCCGAGGGGCCGCGGCCGTGGCTGGTCGGCGGGAGCCGACGGGACCGGCCGGGCGGCACTGGGGGCACAGCCGATCACCGCTCCGTTCCCGGCGACGTGCACACGAACTTACTTTGAGTAGTGCCCCTTGTGCACTGTGTTTGCCTCAGGAGCTGGGTTTTTCACCCGCGGACGGGCCCGCCCCCCGCGTGCGCGTAGACTCTGGGCTGTGAGTCTGTCTATCGGGATCGTGGGACTGCCCAACGTCGGCAAGTCCACCCTCTTCAACGCGCTGACCAAGAACGACGCCCTGGCCGCGAACTACCCGTTCGCGACCATCGAGCCCAACGTCGGGGTCGTCGGCGTACCCGATGCCCGCCTCGGCAGGCTCGCCGAGATCTTCGGCTCGGCCAAGATCCTCCCGGCGACGGTCGACTTCGTCGACATCGCCGGCATCGTGCGCGGCGCCTCCACGGGTGAGGGCCTGGGCAACAAGTTCCTCGCCAACATCCGCGAGAGCGACGCGATCTGCCAGGTCATCCGGGTCTTCGACGACCCCGACGTCACGCACGTCGACGGCGGGGTGGAGCCCTCCCGCGACATCGAGACGATCAACACCGAGCTGATCCTGGCCGACCTCCAGACCCTGGAGAAGGCGGTGCCCCGCCTGGAGAAGGACGCCAAGCGCAACGCCAAGGACAAGGCCTCCCAGGAGATCCTGCAGGCCGCCCGCGAGGCCCAGGAGATCCTGGACGGCGGCACCTCCCTGTACGCGGCCGAGGGCGTGGATACCTCCCGGCTGCGGGAACTGAGCCTGCTCACGGTCAAGCCGTTCATCTACGTGTTCAACCTCGACACCGACGAGCTCGCCGACGAGGCCCTGCGCGCCAAGCTCCAGGACCTGGTCGCCCCGGCCGAGGCGATCTTCCTCGACGCCAAGATCGAGGCGGAGCTGGCCGAACTGGACGAGGACGAGGCGCAGGAGCTGCTGGAGTCCATGGGGCAGGCCGAGTCGGGCCTGGCCCAGCTGGCCCGCGTGGGGTTCGACACCCTGGGCCTGCAGACCTACCTGACCGCCGGGCCGAAGGAGGCCCGCGCCTGGACCATCAGGAAGGGTGCCACCGCCCCGGAGGCCGCCGGCGTCATCCACACCGACTTCCAGCGCGGCTTCATCAAGGCCGAGGTCGTCTCCTTCGACGACCTGACCGAGGCCGGCGACATGCAGGCCGCCCGCGCCGCGGGCAAGGTCCGCATCGAGGGCAAGGACTACGTGATGGCCGACGGCGACGTGGTGGAGTTCCGCTTCAACGTGTGACCCGCCCGCGACACGTTCCGGGCCGGGACCGCAGAGTACGGCCGAGGGGCCGGACCCGACGGGTCCGGCCCCTCGTGATTCCTCCGGACGGCCCCGCCCGGCGCTTTCGGCCGCAGTGCTGCGGCGTTCGCCGCCCGGAGGATGGGGTGCCCGGCTACTTCCGCTCCGCCCTGCGTGTCGTGAACGGCAGCACGAGCCGGGAGGCGTGGTCGGCGTCGCGGTACACCTTGTGGCTCGTCGCCCGGCCCGACGGCAGGTGCATGGCCTCCGGCGGCAGCAGGGAGTTGTGGGCGTCGACCAGGGGCTCGTTGCAGGAGAGCTCCACCTCCAGGCGGTGCCCCGGCCTGAAGGCGTTCGCGAAGGGGTAGAGGCGCACCACGTACTCCTCGACCTTGCCCGGCTCCACCGGGACGGCCCGGGTGTGCGGGTGGTACGGGTTGCCCTCGGTGGTGCGCTCGTCGAGCTCGCGGTGCGAGGCCTTGAGGTAGCCGGTGGTGACGAGCTGGCGGCTGCCGTCGGGTGCGGTGTCCCACAGGCGCAGGATGAGGTTCGTGTCCTCGGTGTCGATCTCCACGAACAGGTGGGCGGCGCCGGTGCCGATCATCTCCGTCGTCTCGTGGAAGGGCTCGGTGGACCAGGACAGCACCTCGACCTTGTCCGTCACGGTCAGCGGGGCCTGGTAGAAGCCGTCCGGGGCCGCGTACTCCGTGCCCAGCGGCTCGGGCTTCACCGAGAGCTTGCGGCGCGGGCGCAGGTAGAGCGGCCGGTACTCGACGTCGTCCAGCGGCCACCGGTCCGAGGTCACCTCCTCGCGGGTCCCCTCGACGAAGACGCTGACGGCGGGCTCGTCCATCACACCGGTGTCGATGCCCTTGAGCCAGTGGTCGTACCACCGGAACATGTCGTCGTGGACCTCGTGGAACGGGCGCTCCTGCATGGGCGGGTAGGGGAGCAGGTCGAGCTTCTTGGGACCCTTCAGGGCCTTGAAGAGCTCGATGCTGCCGTCCACGGTCCAGCCGCGGCCCCAGTTGATCTGCACGTAGACCGGGATGTCGATCTTCGGCGCGTGCGTGATGGGGTTGCCCTCCTCGTAGTACTCCCCGTCGAGCTCGTTGAGGAGGATGTCGTACCAGAGCTCGCGGTTCTTCGGGTACGTGAGGACGTGGGCGAGGTTGGGCCACCTGGCGACGTCCGGGTCGGCGAGCCGCGCCTCGACGCGCTCGGCCAGTTCCTCGGGGGAGAGCTCCTCCTGCATGCGCGACCGGATGTCCCCGACGGCGATGCCGGAGTCGCCGCCGCGGCCCTCGCGCGCGGCCCGCGGCATGAACCAGAGGATGCCGCCGTGGTAGGAGGTCTCGTAGAAGTCGTAGTGGCCGCCGCTGCAGAAGATGGCCTTCAGGTGCGGCGGGCGCTCGGCGGCGCCGAGCACCTGCATCGACGCGAAGTACGAGACGCCGACCATGCCGACGTTGCCGTCGCACCAGGGCTGCTCCGCGACCCATTCGACGAGGTCGTACACGTCCTGGCCCAGGGGCGAGCCGCCGGCGTTGTAGTTGCCGACCATGGTGCCCTCGGAGGCGCCGGACCCGCGCAGGTCCGCGATGACGTGGGTGTAGTCCTCCTTGACGATGCGCGCGATGTCGCCGGCCTCGAGGCAGCCGTCCCACAGCGGGCTGGGGCGCCGCTGCGGCGGGAGCACGAGGGACTGGGCCTGGAGCTCCTTGCCGTACGGGCTCAGGGCCACGAGCGCGGGCCGCGGCTTGTCCTCGGCGCCGTGGTAGACGTCGACGGCGAGGGTGATTCCGTCCCGCATCGGGGCGCGGAGGTCCTTGCGGATGGTGATCGTCTCCCCGCCGGCATTCCAGGTCTCGAAACCAGACATGAGTACGCAGCTCCCTTTCAGCGATCGGGTGTCCCGCCGGCAGGCATGCTCTCCGGTGCGCGACGTATGTATATTATTATACCAAAGTGGGCGAGGCCTTCGGGCGGAGGAGCGACAGCGATGGCGCACGACGTGAACATCCACCCCCTGGTGTCGCCGTGGGGGCGGTTCGGTCTCTACAGCTTCTTCGTCGACGCCCCCGAACCGGCCGTCGTCGACACCGGCATCACCTCGTCGCCCGCCGAGGGCATGGTCCCCGCGCTCGAGGCGCTCGGCCGCAGCGTCGAAGAGGTCCGCTGGATCCTGCTGACCCACGGCCACATCGACCACCTCGGCGGCGCGTACGCCCTGTGGGAGCTCACGGGACGGCGCGCGAAGGTCGTGATCCACGAGGCCGACGCGCACCTGCTGCGCTCGCGGCGCGCACACGTGGACCGGTACATGGAGGTGCGGCACCGGTACCTCCGCGACCCGGACGGCGAGGCGGCGCAGACCCGTGCGGCGGACGAGGTCATCTCCGGGGAGATGGAGCCGTCCGTGCTGCTGAAGGGAGGCGAGACCCTCTCCCTCGGCGGGGACGTCACCGTCTCCGTGCACAGTGTGCCCGGCCACACGGCCGGATCCGTCGCCTACGTCGTGGACGGGCAGGACTCCGTGTTCGTCGGCGACGCCGTGCAGGTGCACGGGGCCGCCAACGGCTTTCCCGGCTACGAGGACCCCGCCGCCTACCGTTCGAGTCTGCTGTACCTGCGCGACGAGGTCCGCCCGCGGCACCTGTACCTGGGCCACCCGTACCGGGGCGCGGACGGCGTGCCCTACGGCGTCGAGCTGGACAGGGAGCAGGCGCGCAAGGCCCTGCGGGAGAGCCTGGACCTGGAGGCCCGGATCGACGCGGCCGCCCGCCGCCACCTGGTCGGCGGCCCGCAGGAGACGGACTCGGTGTACTCGCCGTTCGCCCGGGTGGCCGAGGAGCTCGGCTACGAGGGGGACCCCACGCTGGAACCCTCCCCGTTCTTCACGACGCTGCACGGCTACGCCCGCGAGTACGCCGCGTTCGACCGGCGGACCTGACGCGGACACCGGTGAAGGGCCGGCCGGACACCGGCACGCCCCTCCGGTGACCGCGCCGGGGCATCGGGCCCCGGGCCGGGGAAGACCTTCCCGGCCCGGGGCCCGACGTGTCAGCCCCGTCCCAGGAAGCGGCTCACCTCGGCGAAGGCCGCGTGGTACTCCGGGATCCAGGAGAAGAGCGCGAGGAACCCGTGGGTCGCACCGCCGTAGCGGCGCACCTCCGCCTCGACACCGGCCTCCCGCAGCCGCCGGCCGTAGAGTTCGCCCTCGTCGCGCAGGGGGTCGTACTCGGCCGTGAGGATCAGGGCGGGCGGCAGGCCCGAGAGGTCCTCGCGCTTGATCGGCGAGACCAGCGGGTCCGCCGGGTCCGCGCCGCTGTCGATGTAGAAGGCGTTGTGGGGCTTCAGCGCCCGGGTCTCCAGGCCGTACCCCTCGGCGTTGTCCCGGAGCGAGGCGTAGCGGTCGGTGTCGAAGTCCAGGTCCACGGAGGGGTAGAGCAGGACCTGGTGCGAGATGCGGTCGAAGCCGTCGTCGCGCGCCATCGCGGTCACGGCGGCCGCGAAGTTGCCGCCCGAGCTGTCACCCGCGACGGCGAGGTTCCCGCCGTCCCACCCCAGGCTCTCCCCGTTGTCCGCGGCCCACCGGACCACCCCGTAGCACTCCTGGAGGGCGGTCGGGTAGGCGGCCTCGGGGGCCAGGCTGTAACCGACCGAGACGACCTTGTGCCCGGTCTCCCGGGCCAGGGAGCGGGCGATGCCGTCGTGCGTGTCCAGGCTGCCCGAGAAGAACGCGCCGCCGTGGAAGTAGACGAGGAGCCCGTAGGAGTCCGCCTCCGCGGGCGTGTAGATCCGCACGGGCACCTCGCCCGAGGGTGTCGTCGCCGTCGTGTCCTCGACCGCGTGGAGCGGCAGGCGCTCCTCGGGCGGCGGGACCTGCGCCTGTTCGGCCGCGCGCGCCCGCACCGGGTCGATCGGCGCACCGTCCGAGGGCGGCAGGCCGCCGAGGACCTTGGCGATCTCCGGATGCAGTGTCATGTGTGTCCTTCCGTCGTGGAACGGCGCCGGCGGAGGCTCCGGCACCTGTGGTACCGGAGCGCCCGCCGGCGCCATGGTCTCTGTCCGAAGGTACGGAATCCCTGCCAGGAGGTCCTGAACGCACCGGGATTCCGCCCGTGGCGGGCGGCGCCCGCCGGGAACGACTCAGAGGGAGGTCGTCTCGGGGAAGGCGGTCTCCACGCTGCCGCTGATGTCGGGCTGCTGCCGGGAGATGCGCTGGAGCTTGTGCGCGACGGGCATGCGCTCGGCCTGGAACCGCACCAGCGCGTCCTTGACGGAGTCGGCCGCCACCAGGGCGTCCGCGAGTCCGCCGGCGTCCTGGATCGCCTGGTTGGCGCCCTGCCCCTGGTGGTGCAGCATCGAGTGCGCCGCGTCGCCCACGAGCACCACGGAGTCCGAGTGCCACTGGTCGATCGGGTCGATGTCGTAGACGCCGCGGCTCGTCACCGCGGCCATGTCCAGGTTCCGTGCGATGGCCTGGAGCCGCTCGTCGAAGCCGTCCAGGAGCCCCGAGATGTAGTCCCCCGTGACCTCGGGGGCCCACGTGTCGTCGTTCGACAGGGCGGTGATGTCGAACGACACCTGGTTGCGGTGGCGCAGCGGCAGGAAGTAGACCATCGCGCCGTTGTCGCCCACGTAGAGCCGGAAGTTGTCGTCCTTGACCATCCCGTACGCGTCGTCGGCGGAGATGACGGCGCGGAACGCCTGCGAACCCGAGAACACCGGGGGCTTGTCCGAGAACAGCTGGTTGCGCACCAGGGAGCGGATGCCGTCGGCACCGATCACCAGGTCGGCCGACACCTCCGTGCCGTTGGCGAAGGTGACCGTCGCGCGGTCGCCCTTGTCCTCGACCGACGTCATCCGGTGGCCGAGGTGGATCCGGTCCTCCGGGATGAGCTTCAGGAAGGTGTCGACGAAGTCCCCGCGGTGGATCAGGCGGGTCTTGTTCTCCTGGGCGTACTCGTGGATCCCCGGCCACTCCTCCCGCACGATGAGCTCGCCGGTGGCGGTGAGGATCTCCATGCAGTCGCTCGGCGAGCTCACGGCGGCCATCTCGTCGAAGATGCCCCACGTGCGGAACAGCTCCAGCGTGGGCGGGCGCAGGCCGATGCCGGCGCCGACCTCGCGGATCTCGGTCGCCTGCTCGTAGACATGGACGTCGGCGCCGATCCGGCTGAGGGCCACAGCCGCGGCGGCACCGCCGTAGCCGCCGCCGACGATCGCGATGTCGAGGTTCTGGAGTTCCGAGGCTTTCATGCTTTCTTCGCTTTCTCGCAACCGGCGCACAGCGGCGCCACGGGGGATGGGTGGTGGTGACGGCCCAGGGTCAGGCGCGGATCGTCAGGAAATCGGCGGGGTTGTCCTCGAGCAGTGCCGTGATCGTCGCGTCGTCGACGCCGGCGCCGCGCAGGTCGGGCACGAGGTCCTCGAAGATGTAGTTCACGGTGTGCCCCTTGACGCCGGGCCAGCCGAGCGGACTGCAGTTGGCGTCGGCCGAGACCAGGAGCTGGTCGAGGTACCCGGCGTTCAGGAGGCCGAGGAAGTGGTCCAGGCGCTCCTGGCGCGGGCGGGCCCAGAACGGCGGGTCCTCCAGCTCGGTCTCGTAGCCGAAGGTGTCGAAGCCGATGCGGCCGCCCTGCTCGAAGATCCACCTGTGCGGGGTCTTCGGCGCGTTCAGGCCGTCGTCGGCGTGGCCGAACAGCACGCGGTCCAGCGGGAGCCCCTCCTCCCTGAAGACGGCCACCGCGGGTTCGGGGTCGATCGCCAGGTGGGTCAGGACCGGCACCCCGGTGGCCGCGGCGGCGCGGGCCGCGGCGCGGTAGATGCGCTTGTCCAGCTCGGTCATGCGGCCGCCGCGGCTCACACCGACCTTGATGACCCCCGCGAGGCTGCCGGTGTCGCCGATGCCGACAGTGATCTCGTGGACGAAGAGCCGGGTCAGCTGGTCGACGCTCTGCCGGGCGAAGTACGGCAGGGCGGTGTCGCCGCCGACGAAGCCCGTACAGGCCACGATGTGGACCCCGGTCTTCTCGGACAGCGACTTGTAGTAATCGACGTCGCGGCCGTTGCAGATACCCGTCGCGTCGACGAAGGTCCCGCCTCCGTACTCGCGGAACCGGCGCAGCTTGGGCACGGTCTCCTCGTACCGCTGCTCGGGGGTCTTCCACCACCTCGTGTCCAGCTCCGAGCCGGGCATGCCGTACCCGATGTGCTCGTGGACCGCCACGACTCCCAGCTCTTCCGGGGCGACCGGCCCCAGGACGGTGTTCACCTTCGACAAAGCTCTTACCTCGAGAAGTTCGGAAGAATCGATGGATGCCGTGTGCTCAGCGCAGGGCCAGCAGTTCCTGCGGGTTGTCCGCCAGGACGCGCCGGGCCTCCTCGTCACCGAGGCCCATCGACGCGAGCAGCGGCACGAACGCCGTGAGGACGTGGCTGAACGGCAGGTCGTAGGCGGGGTGGCCCTTGGCCACGCCGATCGCGTTGCCCGAGAGCAGGATCCGGTGCCCGAAGCCGGCCTCGACGAGGTCGAGCACGAGGGAGGCGCGCTCGCGGTCGGTGACATGGGTGCCGCCGTCGTCCAGGCCCACGTGGTCCAGGGCGACGAAGGCCCCGCGGCGGGCGACCTCGAGGGGCGCGCCGGTGTCGACCGCGTCCCTGCGGTCGAGGCCGCCGACCACGACGCGGTCGGCCGGGAGCCGCTCGTCCAGGACGACGTCGAGGTCGTGCAGCGCGTCGCGCCCGTATCGGATCGACACCGGGACACCGGTGGCCAGGGCGGTCCTGGCCGCACCGCGGAACAGGCTCTCCTCGGTGGCGGTCATGCCGTCCCGGGCGGCGGCGGTGGCCACGAGTCCGGCGGGGCCGCGCCTCTCCACGCGCGGCACCACCATGCCCTCGGTGACCTCCTTGGTGAAGAGGTCGGCGAACTTCTCGGCCGGCCACGGTGTCGGGGGATTGGTCTGCGGTGTCAGGAAGTAACCGCCGAGCATCTCCTCGGGGCCCATGCCCGTCGACGCGACGATGTGCACGCCGGTGGAGCGCGAGAGCGCCTCGTACAGCCGCACGTCGCGGCCGTGGAACATGCCCGTGCTGTCCACGACCGTCTTTCCGCCGTGGTCGCGGAAGTCCTTCAGCTTTCGGGCCAGCGCATCGAAGATCTCCGCGCGGTCCATGGAGACCTCGGGGGCGTACTCGGCACCGGGGACCACCGACAGCAGGGCCTCGTGGACCGCCGTGACTCCCAGTTCGCGAGCGGGGACGGGGCCGAGGACAGTGTTGACGGTGGGGCCGCCGGCAGTCGCTGTGTCCGTCATCGGGACTACCTTTCGTCAGCGTCGCGCCGCTCGGCGCCACGCCGGTGGAGGAACACGCACCGCGGTGTCCGGCTCGTGCGCGGCCGGGCACGGTGCGGGCGGCAGTGGGAAAAGGAGGCAGTGCACCGGGGAGCCCGACATCCGCCTTACGGGCCGTAGTCCGCCGCCTCCTGGATGTGACCTACCTAACTCTCGACTTAGATTTACATGTTGTCATACCAAAGTCAAGGAGAGTCTTCCCGGTGGGGAGGGCGAGGTGGGAAGGTGGAAGGGGCGTCCGGGGATGTGTCGGGCGCAACACGGAGTCTATGCGCGGCCGTCCGAGTGGCCCCTCACGCTCCCGGGCGTGAGATGGGACACAGTTCCAGCGGTCGGGCCCCGGTTCAGTGGTGCGTGACGAAGCGGTACTTGAACTCCTCGGCCCGGTGCACCGCGGAGCGCCATCCCGCCGGCAGGCCGCCCGTCGTGAAGAAGACCGTCTCGATGACGAGCAGGGGGCTGCCCTCGCGCACGTCGAAGGTCGCCGCGTGCTCGGCGGTCGCCGCCGTCGCCCAGGCCTCGTGCTCGGACCGTTCGAGCGTGATGCCGAACTCCCGCTCCAGCAGCACGAAGGCGGAGCCCTGGCTCTCCAGGTCCGCGGGTGCGGGGTCGAAGTCCTCGGGTGCGCGGACGTAGACGGAGGCCTCGACGAGGGGCTCGCCCTCGACCGAGATCAGGCGGGTGAAGTGCAGGAGCCGCTCGTGCGCCTCGATCCCCAACCGCTGCCGGATCGGGGCGGGCGGTTCCACCCGTTCGACACCGGAGACCTTCGAGGCCGGGTGCAGGCCGCTCTCGGAGAGGTACTGGTACAGGGCCCCGGCGCGTACGTCGGCCGGCCGGTGCACCCGGGCGCCCGTGACCGGGAAGGTCCCCTTGCCCTGCTTCCTGTAGACGTACCCCTCGTCGGCGAGCTCCTTGAGTGCCTGGCGGATGGGGGCCCGGCTCACCTTGAACCGCTGGAGCAGCTGCGCCTCGGTCATCGGCTTGCGGGGGTCGGCGGTTCTCTCGGTGACCTCCGTGCGCAGGATGTCCTTGATCTGCCGGTACAGGGGCACCCCGGACGAGGAATCGAGTTCGCCAAACGCCATGCTTCTCCGGTCTCCATGTCGTCGATCACCGGGTCGGTTCTCCAGGCGGCCGACCACGGGTCGGCGTAAGCATAGCGATGCCCGCCGTCCGGCCCCGCAGCCGAGCGAGGAGGCCCAGGACGAGGAGGGCCTGGGCCGCGGTGTAGGTGAGCATGACCCAGAAGCCGCCCAGGGGAGGGTCGAACCCGGGGGCGAAGGCGCGGAGGGCGATGAGCCCGTCGGAGATCAGGAAGAGGGCGCCGCCCGCGGCCGCCCACGGGTGCACACCGGTGGACAGGACCGCCATGGCACCCAGCAGCAGCCCGTACACGAGCACCGGCACGAGCAGGCTTCCCGCGCCCGGGGCGCACAGCACCACCAGGGCGGCCACGGCCGCGAGGTAGGGGAGCAGCAGCATCCGGCGCCGGTACAGCACGCTCTCGGCCCGCAGGGGCCAGAAGGCGGCGATGTAGAAGACCTGGGCCACCAGGAAGAACCCGACCATCACCAGGAAGCCGCTGTTCCCCGGCGCGAACTCGGGAGCGGTGTCACCCAGCCACGAGAACCCCAGGGCGACCAGGACGAGCCCGGTGAGGCGCCCGCGCGGGGCGGGGACGGCGGACAGCAGGAACGCGGCCAGGACCGGCATCAGCAGCGCCTGCGTGGGACGGTCCCACGGCTGGGCCCCGAGCAGCAGCACGGCGAGGTGGAGCGCGGTCACGGCGACGAACAGAACGAACAGGACTCGCGGAAGAGTACGCGGGGGGATCATCGCGCCATCATAGAGAGCGTTTTCCGACCTGTCGCCTCTCCGGGGCCGTTCCTGCGGCTTCCAGCCCGGGGTGAGGAGGCCGACAGCGTCCTTGGGGCTACATCTTACTTGCCGACCGGTAATTAATACCTTTTCGGGCAAACCATTATGCCTCTGACCTGCTGCTCTTCCCCGGGGGTCCGTTGCCTTCTTGTCGGATTGTGTGCCCTTTGGGAACTTTGGTGGCTGGGTGCAATGTGCCGTTGAAGGGGAAACGCAACCTGTGATGGCGGCGCCCAACCCCGACAATGCCTCACTATAGGGATGGGGTAGACAAGGCATGGCGCAAGACGCCGTCGGTACCGGCGGCGCGCAACTGTGTGCAGGAGGCGGGGATGGCGAATTCGTCATGGCGCGGCACCGACGTGCGTGAGCGCGGTGACGCGGACCAGGACTCTCCCCGCGGGCGCCGCCCCCGGGCCGGCGCGGGCGGCCGCTGGTGGGTCGGTGTGGGGCGCGCCGTCCTGTGGGCGTTCATCATCGTCGTCGTCTTCAACGGCATCTGGTTCCCCCTGAGGAACGGATTCGCCGGGCCCCCTCCCGAGAGCGCACCGGAGCAGAGCCAGGAGGATCCCTTCCCCGAGACCTCCGCCGCCGCGTTCGCGCTCAGGTTCGCCGAGACCTACCTCAACGCGGGCGAGCCCGAGGCCCGCCGGGCCGATCTGGCCGCCTTCGTCCCCGAGGGCGAGGCGGCCGGGTTCGATGTCCCCGAGGGCAGTCTCACCGGCGACAACCTCACCGTCACCGCCGTGGACATCAAGGACGCCAACAACGCCGTCGTGGTGGTCCGCGCCGACGTCAACGGCCGGACCATGGGCCTGGAGGTCCCCGTCTACGCCGAGGGAAGCTCCCTCGTGGTCTCGGGGCGCCCCGCCCTGCTGGCCGCTCCGCCGCGCGCCTCGCTGCCCGAGGGCGCGGCCTTCGAGACCGACCAGGCGACGGCCGAGCAGCTCGGCGATGTGCTGAGCGGCTTTTTCGGGGCCTATGCGCAGCAGCCCGACCACCTCGACCGCTATGTGGAATCGGGTGTCACTATTGCGCCGCTTCCGCAGAACACCCTGGAATTTGCTGAACTGTCCGATATCACGGTGCCATCCCAGGCCTCGAACGGGGATGATGACGTACGAGAGGTACTCGCCACGGTCCGGTGGTCGGTTCCCGCCCCCGAAGGGGGAGACCCCGGGCAACTGGTGCAGAGCTACCTGGTCACCGTCGTGGACTCCGGCAGCGAGTGGCACGTGCGTGACATCCAGGGTGCCCCGAACTCGTTCGGCGAGTGACGGGTCCGTAGGCAAGGAGACGAGAAGGACCATGCGCACGACAGCAACGACAGCGAGGGGCGGCGCCTGACATGCTCCCTCTGATGTCCTCCGCGGCCGACACCCTCGCCGCCGGCAGCATCACGCTCGCCGAGACGGCCAACTCGGTCAACAACGCCCCCGACACCGGTGGACTCGCGGACTTCCTGCGCGGCTTCTTCGGGCCGCTGTTCCTCGTCATCGTGTCCATCGTCGCGGTGTTCTTCCTGTTCACGAGGGAGATCACCCGCTTCGCACAGTTCATCATCCTGGCGATCTTCATCGGGATCGTCTTCTACGTCCCCGGCATCATCGAGGTCATCGCGGTGGCTCTCGCACGAGCGATGGGCGTCACGGCGGAATAGGCGAGGGAGGCCGGAAACGTGGATCTGCCCACGTACACCAACATCTGGCGTATCGAGAAGCGGCTGTACAAGCTCTACGATTTCCGGCTGCCCATGCCGCTCCCGGTGGGGACCTTCGGCGTCGCCATGGGCGTTTTCCTGCTCTGGGCGATGCTGCTCGGCATCCTCAACGCCCCGTTCGTCTTCGGCAACGGCTGGCACCTGGTGCTGTGGGTGGTGCCGCCCGGGGTGATCACCGTGCTCGCCACCCGGCCGGTGATCGAGGGCAAGCGGCTCACCGAACTGCTGCTGTCCCAGATGCGCTTCCTTGCCGAGGCCCGCGTCTACACCCGCCTCGCCCCCGAGTACGAGCCCTCCGAGGTGCGGGTGTCGGTGCGCGTGTGGCACCGCGACCCGGCCGCGGGGCCCCTGCCCCGGCGGCGTTCCGAACGGGAGGCGGTCGAGGAGGTACGGCCGCAGGAGGCCGAGGCCCCCGTACCCGCGGAGCGTCCGCTTCCCGCGTCGGCGCCCCCGCTGCGCCGTGCGGCCGAGCAGCCCGCGGCGGCCCCCGCGCCGAACGTCCCTGGCCCCGTGCGCATCGCTCCCGAGCCGGTGGCCGGGCCCGCTCCCGAGCCGGAGCGTGTCACCCCCGAGCCGGCGGCGGGGACCACCGGACAGGAGGACGCCGCCCCCGCACCGGAGCACACCGTCCCCGATCGCACCGCCCCCGAGCCCGTGGCGGACATGCCCGCACCGGTCCGTGCCGCCGCTCCCGGCCCGGTGCGCACCGCCGGGGGCCGCGATGCCGGCAGGCGCCCGGCCCCGGCCCGCGCCGCCAGTGCCCTCGCCGAACGCGAACCCGACGCGGCGGCGTACTCGGGCGGCGGATCTCCGCTCGACGAGGAGGAGGACCGCCCCGTCCGCCCCGCCCGGCGCGGCATCGGCATCCGCGTGCTCAACTACTTCGGCTACGCGCTCGACCGGGCCGATGACCGGCCCGCATCGGCTCCTCCGCCGCGCGGTGGAGAAGGGCGCCGTCCCGGCGACGGGGACGGCTTCGAGGAGCCCGGTGACGAGGGGGAGGAGCAGCGCGAGAGCGACGCGTGGTTCGCGAGCCTGCGCGCCTCCTCCGGCGAGACCCCTGTCGGACTGTCCTCGAAGCAGGCCTACCGCGGCAGCGACACCTCAGCGCTCAACCGTGAGGAGGTCGCGGAGGCCGTGGCCCCTGCGGAGAAGGCGGAGGACGCTGCCGACTCGGCGCCGGCCCGGCGCCTGCGGGGCCGCACCCAGGGCCTCCGCGTCACCCGCGAACTGGAGGAACTGCGCCGCTCGGCGCCGGCGCGCGCCGAGGAGAGGCCTGCCGCCGCTCCCGCCGAGGCTCCCGCCGCCCGGGACGCGGCTTCCACCGATCGGGACGCGGCTCCCGCCGTGCACCGCCGCCCCGAAGGACGTCCCCACGCCGCTCCCTGGGAACTGGGGGAGTCCCGCCGCGACGAGCCGGCCGGCTACGACATCTCCGACTACGCCGCCCGCTACGCCGCCGCCACCGGTCGCTCGGCGGCCCCCGCGGAACCCGTGCCGTGGCTTCCCCCCGCCGCCTCGGAACCGGAGCGTTCCGGTTCTTCCGCCGCGCCGGACCCGGAGCGGCCCGGTCCTTCCACCGATCCGGAGCCGGAGCGGCCCGGCTCCTCCGACGCCTCGGCCCCGGAGCGCCCCGGCCCGCGCGCGGCGGGAGCCCCCGGCCCTGTCCGCGCGTCCGCGGGCACCCCCGGACCCTCCGCGCCGTCCCGCGACGGTGCCGAACACGACGCGCCTGGCCCCGCCGGGCCCGTCCGCGACGGTTCCGACGACTCCGGAGCCTCCCCTGCCGCCTCGGGGTCCGAGGCCTCCGATCCCGTACCGGCCGAGCGTGACCCGTCCGGGCCCGCTGCGTCCGAGGACGTCCCCTCCGGGACTGCGGTGTCCGAGGAGGTCCCGTCCGGGTCCGCTGCGTCCGAGGACGTTCCGTCCGGGCCCGGCCCCGCCGGGAGCGGTGCCTCCCGCTCCCCGGAACCCGGCTCCTCCGGACCCGCCCCCGAGCTGGACCACGGGACCGGCGAGCAGGAGTCCCTGCCGCTGCGCCCCCGCGAGGAGGGCCGTGACCACGGCCCCACCTGGAACGAGCACATGTCCGTGCTCGACCGCCACCTGATCACCGCCGACACCCCCGCGCCGCCGCGCCCCAAGTTCGCCGACGCGGTGCCCGCCGAGCAGCGCGGGACCGACGGGCCCAAGGACCCCTCCGAGTGGTTCGACGACGGCAAGAGGCGCCACCCCGACCAGCCCAAGGTCGGTGACCACGGCAACCCCGTCATCCCCGCCGGCGAGCTGCGCGAGGGCCGGGCCGCCGAGGAGCTTCCGGCGAAACCGCCCACCCAGCTCGACCACGGCACCGGCGAGCTCGCCAGCTTCGCCGAGGTCCGCGACGAGCCGCGCGAGGCGCTCCCGGACGAGGACGGCCCCTTCCGCCGCCGCACCGCCGCCGAGCTCGAGGAGGCGGAGGCCGCTGCCCTGGCGCGCCGCCGCGACCCGCGCGGCAACCCCAGCCTCGCGTCCCTGCGCGACGACCCCCGGCGGCAGGGGTCCGCGGAGAGGGAGCCGGAGGAACCGGCCCGGACCGAGGACGGGCACGAGGGCCGCGTGCGCTGGAGCATGCGGGCCTCGGGAGCCGTCCGGGAGGAGGCGGAGCGGACCGCCGCCGCACCCGGGCGGACCGCCGCGGACGCCCCGGAGACCCCGGACAGCCGGGATGTCCCCGAGGCCCCCGACATCCGGGATGCCCCGGAGACCCCGGAGACCCAGGAGGTCCAGGAGGCCCCGGCCGGGCGGACCGGCCCCGAGGACCGGGATCCGCACGACGGCGTCTTCCACCGCGTCGCGCAGAACGCCCGCAGGATCGGCCAGCTCTTCGGGCAGCCCGCCCCGGGCCAGGAACCCGAGCCGCCCCGGCGCGAGTCCCGGCCCGAACTCGAGCTCGACCACGGCACCGGCGAACAGGAGAGCCTGGGCGACACCCCCAACGGTGTTCCCTCCCAGAGGGGAGCCGCCCCCGCCGCGGAGGCCGGCGCCGACTCCGGCGCCACCCGCGGCTGGCGGCGCCTGGCCCGGGTCGTCACCGGCGGTTCCTCGGCCCCGCTGCGCTCCGACCTGCCCGCCGAGCACATCGAGCGCCTGCGCACCCCGCTGGAGGGCCCGCGCAGCATCGTCGTGCTCGGTTGCACCGGCGGCGCGGGGCAGACCGTCACCGCCCTGATGATCGGCCACACCCTGGCGGCCCACCGCGACGAGCGGGTCGTGGCCGTCGACGTCAACCCCGGCCCCAACGGCCTGTCGCGCCGGGTCGGCGCACAGGCCCCCGAGACGCTCACCGCGCTGCTGGCCAACGCCGACGCCGTCGGTGAGCACGCCCAGATGCGGCCCTACACCAGTCGCACGTCCACCGGCCTGGAGGTCGTCCAGACCCTGGACGACCCCTACGTCCAGACCCTCGACGAGCGCGACTACGCCCAGCTGACCGATCTCCTCGGCGGCTTCTACGGCATCACCCTGCTGGATCCGGCGGCCACGGGGGTGGCCAGGGCCCTGCCCGTCGCCGACGGCCTCGTCCTGGTCGCGCCCGCCAACGCCGACGCCGAGCGCGCGGTCTCCATGACCTTCGACTGGCTCGACGGCAACGGCCACGCGGCTCTGCGCGCCAACGCGGTGCTCGTGGTCAACGGCGTCAGCAGGCGCAGCCTCAAGGACGTCGACGCCGCCGAGCGGGTGGCCCGGGGCCGCTGCCGGGCGGTCGTGCGCATCCCGTGGGACGACCACCTCGGCTCGTCCTACACCAGGATCGACGTCGGCGCCCTGCGGTCCAGCACCCAGCGCGCCCACGGCGCCCTCGGCGGCTTCCTGGTCAGCCGGCTCCTGAAGTGAGGAGGGCCCGGGGCGGCGCAGCGCCGCCCCGGGCCCGAAGACGGTGGCACGGCGGCCGGAAGGTCCGCGGACCCGGCCGCTGCCGTCCTGCCCGTGGTGGCGCCACCGGAAGGCGGCGCCACCACGGGCAGGGTCACGTCGGTCCGGACGGGAACGCCCGCCCGGAGAGCGACCTCAGCGGCCCACCGGCGTGAAGTCGCGCGCGGAGAGGAACTCGGGGCGCGGAGCCGAGGCCGCGAACGGGGTCCCGCAGGCGTTCTCCACGCTGTTGTAGACGATGAACACGTTGGAGCGCGGGTAGGGCGTGATGTTGCCGCCCGAGCCGTGCATGCAGTTCGAGTCGAACATGGTGATCCCGCCCGCCGGGCCGGTCAGCACGTCGATTCCGTGGCGGTCGGCGAGGCAGGTCAGCGCGCCCTGGTCGGGGACCCCGATGTCCTGGCTCTTGAGCGAGGACTTGTAGTAGTCCTCGGGGGTCTCACCGATGCACGACACGAAGGTCTTGTGCGAGCCCGGCATGATCATCAGCGGGCCGTTGTGCGAGAAGTTCTCGGTCAGGGCGATGGAGAAGCTGACCGCCCGCATGCGCGGCATGCCGTCCTCGGCGTGCCAGGTCTCGAAGTCCGAGTGCCAGGTGAAGGAGCCTCCGCCGAACCCGGGCTTGTAGTTGACCCGGCTCTGGTGGACGTAGACGTCGGACCCGAGGATCTGCCGGGCGCGCTCGACCAGTCGCGGGTCGTTCACGAGCTCGGAGAACACCTTGCTGATCTTGTGCACCTCGAAGACCGACCGAACCTCCTCGGAGGTGGGTTCCACGATCAGGCGCTCGTCACCGCGCAGCTCGGGGTCGTTGCCGAGGCGCTCCAGCTCCGCGTAGTAGGTGCGCACCTCGTCGTCGGTGACCAGGCCCTCGATCTGCGCGTAGCCGCGCGCGTCGTAGTCCCTCAGCTCCTGGTCGGTGAAGGGGCCGTCCTCGGCGGTTCCCCAGACGGTGGGGTCCTTGCGGTACAGCAGGGCGGCCTCGGTGGCCTTGCGGGTGGGGTAGTCGTCCAGAGTCGGAAGATCCATCTGCAGCGTCATGGCCGATCCCCTGTGCGGGGTCCATCCTCTCGTTTCGGGGGAACTGACTTACCGGACATGAACATAACAAACGTTTCCGAGGCCATTCCCGATCGGACTTGGCGATAATGTTTATCCTTTGTTCGTCTGGGTATGACTGGCATACTTTATGGGGCTGTTGCCGGCGGCGCGTCCTTTTCCCATTTCCGGAATTCCGACCCATGTATCGGTTCACCTGCGCAGGGTCGCCCCGGGTGGGACATGTCGTCGCTCTGCGTAAGACTTCCCAGGTCGTCCGCCTGCGGCCGTCGCCGCGAAACGCGGAGTGCGGGACAGCCAGGTTTTCCTGTGTGCTAATTCACACGCATCTGGGTCATTGTCCGGTGCACAACTGGCCTGCGGAAACACGTCCGCGGCTTCCTGTTCGCGGAATTTTCCCCCGCCGGGACTGGCGCGCGGCTTTCCGCACCGGCACGGTTGTGGGGTCCACGTCCCCTCACCCGCTCAGAGGAGAGAACAGTGAGGTCCACCCCCCGGACCGCGGTCCCCCGCACGCATTCCCCGCTTCCCCGCCTCCGGCGCGCCCTGGCCGCGGTCGGCGCCCTCGTCCTCGCCGTGTCCCTCGGCTGGTCGGCCCCCGCCGCGGCCGACCACGTCCTGCCCCCGGGCATCCCCAGCACCTCCGGTGCCCAGAGCCAGCTCGCCTCCCTCACGGTCCGCGCCAAGGGACCCCAGACCGGCTACGACCGCAGCCTCTTCCCCCACTGGGCCGTCGTCGACAGCCCCTGCACCGCCCGCCAGCACGTCCTGCTCCGCGACGGGCACGACGTGGTGGTGGACTCCGGCTGCCAGCCCACCTCCGGGCGCTGGTACAGCTCCTACGACAACGTCTGGTGGGGCGGCGCCGTCTCCCAGATCAGCGTCGACCACATGGTTCCGCTCAGCGAGGCGTGGAAGACCGGCGCCGCCTCCTGGAGCACCGCCAAGCGCCGCGACTTCGCCAACGACGTCCGCTCCCCGCAGCTGTGGGCCGTCACCGCCTCGGTCAACAGCTCCAAGGGGGACAAGGACCCCTCCCAGTGGATGCCGCCCAACACGGCGATCCACTGCGACTACGTCAAGGCCTGGGTCAACGTGAAGTACCGCTACGGCCTCACCGTCACCTCCTCGGAGAAGTCCTCGATCCAGAACACGATCAGCAGGCGCTGCTGACCCTCGCGGCCCGCCCCGGCCCAGGGGCGGGCCGACCGCTTTCCGGCGCGCCGCAACCCCGTCCGCTTCTACGGCCGCAGCCCCATACCGCACTATGGGGGATGGCCGCGGACGCGCCCGGCACATCGGGCCCGTCCGCCAAGCGACGCGACCAGGAGGCACGAGAGATGACCGGTACATGGGGGACCCGCGGCGCCACCCGGCTCGCGGTCCGCTACTTCGACGACCGGGTGCTGTTCAGCGACAGCGAGGCCTGGGCCTACTTCCGGCTGCCGACGGTCTCCTACGAGTTCACCACCCCTGAGGAGCGCCAGGCCCTCGCCACCAACATCACCATCGCGCTCGCCGCCATCCGCATGAACGACGCCGAGGTCCACCTGCGCGTCGCCCACCGCACCTACCCCGCCGCGGACTGGGCCACCCGCCTGGACACGACCTCCGACTCCGGCCCCGGCTGGTTCGACTACCTGGAGGAGACCTACCGCCACGTGTGGGCCAAGGACTTCTGGAGCAAGGAGGTCTACCTCGGCGTCCGCCTGGGGCTGCGCAGCTCCGGTGTCGGGCTCGGCCTCTTCTCCCAGTTGTTCGGGGCCTACCAGCGCACCGAGCAGGCCCTCGGCATCAACGACGACGCCGTCGACGACAAGGAGATCGCCCGCTGGACCGACCAGTCCGAGCGGCTGGGCCGCGCACTGGCCGCCAGCTCCCTGCACGCCCGCCACGCCACCTCCGACGAGATCGCCTGGCTCCTGCGCCACGCCGTCACCGGCTCCTCCGAGGAACCCCGCACCTCCGCCGCTGGCCGCCGGACCTGGGGACGCGGCGAGATCGAGGCCCTCGTCGACGGCACGATCCACAACGGCCGCTCCCTCCTCCGCCTCGAACAACCCTCCGGCTCCACCTACGTCGCGTTCCTGTCCTTCGCCCGCTTCCCCGACCTCATGCCCTTCCCCGACGGCGAACCGTGGATGCACCACGCCGACTCCCTGCCGTTCCCGGTGGAGATGTCCCTGCGCATGAAGCTCATCCCGCCCGCCAAGGCCTCCAAGGACGTCGGCCGCAAGCTCGCCCACGCCCGCGACATGGACGCCCACATCCGCGAGGCCGGGGTGGAGGCGCCCATCGCCCTCGCCGAGCAGATCGACGCCGCCCGCATGCTCGAACACGGCATCACCAAGGAGCGGCTGCCGTTCGTCTACGGCTGGCACCGCCTCATGGTGTCCGCCCCCACCGAGCGCCTCCTCGGCCAGCAGGTCGAGGCCGTCATCGAGCACTACCGCGACATCGGCATCGACGTCGTCAACTCCACCGGCGACCAGTTCTCCCTCTTCAACGAGTCGCTGCCCGGCGACCGCATCCGCCTCGGCGCCTACGCCCAGCGCCAGCCGCTGCGGACCATCGCGGGCGGCATGCCCACCGCCACCGTCGACGTCGGCGACCGCGTCGACGCCGGAGGCGGCGGCTGGATCGGCCCCTACATCGGCGAGACCATCGGCCGCACCCGCTCCATCGTCCACTTCGACCCCATGGTCGCCGCGGCCCGCAACCGCCCCACCGCCATCGCCATCACCGGCGAGCCCGGCGGCGGCAAGACCACCCTGGCTCTGCTGCTCATCTACCAGCTGGCGCTGCGCGGTGTCACCGTCGCCGCCATCGACCCCAAGGGAGACGCCGAGTCCCTGGTCGAACTCCTCCAGCGGCGCGGCCGCAAGGCCCGCATCATGTCCCTGGGCTCGGCCGAGCCCGGCCTGCTCGACCCCTTCGCGTTCGGCGACGACCTGGCCGCCAAGAAGACCATGGCCACCGAGACCCTGCGCCTGCTCCTGCCCCGCATGAGCGAGGAGCGCGAGTCCGCCATGATCCAGGCCGTGGCCGCCGTCGCCAACCAGCCCCGGCCCTCCCTGGCCAAGGTCGTCGACCACCTCTCCTCCGCCGAGGACGCGGCCTCGCGCAACCTCGGCGCCGTGCTCTCCTCCATGTCGGAGATGCGGCTGGCCTCCGTCTGCTTCGACCCCCAGGGCGAGGCGCAGATCGACACCGAGGGCTGGACCACCGTGTTCACCCTCGGCGGCCTCACCCTGCCCGACTCGGGCGTGGGCCGCGACGACTACTCCTACGAGCAGCGCCTCTCGGTCGCCCTCCTCTACCTGGTGTCGCAGTTCGCCCGCCGCCTCATGAACGGCCTCGACCGGCGCCTGCCCAAGGCGATCTTCCTCGACGAGGCCTGGGCGGTCACCTCCACACCCGAGGGCGCCAAGCTCGTCCCCGAGGTCTCCCGGATGGGCCGCTCCCGCAACACCGCCCTCATCCTCGTCTCCCAGAACGCGGGCGACCTGCTCAACGAACAGGTCACCAACTGCCTGTCCTCGGTGTTCGCGTTCCGCTCCAGCGAGCGCTACGAGGTAGAGAGCGTCATGGCGCTGCTGGGCGTGGAACCCACCGAGGACCACCTGGCGGTGCTGCGCAACCTCGGCAACGGCGAGTGCCTCTTCCGCGACCTGGATGGCCGGGCCGCGCGCATCGCCGTCGACCTCGTCTCCGAGGACCTCCTGCGCTGGCTCGACACCAACCCGACCCGCAGGCGCCCCCGCGACCCGGGCCTGGCCACCGCCCCCTCCGACGGCTGAGGCGGCGCCCCGGCGGGGCGGTGTGTCCGAGAGACGGGTTCGAGGAGGCACCCGGCGGGAACCCCTACAGTGCCGGGGAATCCCCCGACCTCCCGGCCCCGCACCGCCCCCCACCGGCACACTCACGAGGTACCGCCCATGAGTGAGGACGTCCACCGGCCGCGACCCGTCGTCGACCCCCACCTCCCCCCGCCGCTGCGGGAGGAACTCCTGCGCGGGGCCGAGGAAGGCGCGGACCCGCCCCTCAGATGGCCCAGCGGAGAGACCGTCACCCGCAGCGCCCGGCTGCGCGAGGGCGTGATCCAGCTCCTCGCGGTCGGCACCGCCCTCGTCCTGTCCCTCGTCGTCGCGGGCTGGTACCTCGGCCTGTTCGTGGCCGGGGTCGGCCTCCTGGCCCATTCCGCCTCCCTCGCCCTGCGCCGGGACGCCCACCCCGCGGCCCGCGCCGCCGCGGCCCTCACCGCCGCGACCACCGCCGTCGCCGCACCCCTCTGGCTCCTGGACGCCCTGCCGCCCGAACCCCCGCTCGCCGTGCCCTGGGCGGTGTTCGGCGCCCTCGTCCTCCTCGTCACGGCCGACACCCTCACCTCCGGCGTCCAGCGCAGCCTCCGGGAGCGCCTCGGCGAGCACACCGGCCGCGTCGTCCTTCCCGACGACCTCGGCCCCTCCGGCTGCCGGCTCCTGGCAGAGGTCCAGCGCGTCGTCGACCGGGTCGAGGAGGCCGGGCGCGAGATCGGCGGGGACTCCCTCGACACCGACCGCGCCCTGGCCGTCCTGCGGGACCAGGAGTGGCGCATCGCCTCGCTCCTGGCCCGCCAGCGGGAACTGCGCCGCGACCACCTGCGCCGCCGGCACAAGGCCTCCTCGGCCCGCGTCCGCGAGGCCCTGCGGCCCCAGCGCGAACACCTGGACGCCGTCGAGGAGGCCGTCCGGAGCCGCGTCGCCGAGATCACCGGGTACGGCGACCTGGTGGAGCAGGCGGTGGCCGCCCACCGCGAATGGGAGCAGTGCCAGGAGGCGGCCGACTCCACCGCCGAGTACGCCGAGCACCGGGCCTCCGCCGCGTTCCTCGGCACCCCGTCGCCCGAGGTCGGGGAAGTCGCCCGGAGCGCCGAGGCGGCCCGCAGGGTCCGGGACGAGAGGGTCGGCCTCCTGGCGGGGTACACCCTCCCCGCCGGCTGAGGCGGCCGGGCACGCACGCTCCGCGGGCGCCCGGCGTCCCGGACCGGCCGTCCCGCGGACGTCCCCGGTCTCTGCGATATTGGCTCCATGAACGAGCCCGGAACGACGAACGCTCCCGCGGACCGGGGGACTCCGTCCGGCCGCGTGCCCCGAACGGCCGCGGACGCGCCGGACCCAGCGGCCTCCGACCTCCTCGCCACCCTCCGCCGGAACCTGGCGACCCGTGTCGCCTCGGGCCGGGGCGGATACGTCGAGCTCCTCGACCAGGCCCGGCGGGACCTCGCCGACCTCGCCGACCCCGACGAACCCGAGGACGTCCGCGCCGCCCTGCCCGGACTCGTCGCCTCCGCCCTGGCCGGACACGCCCGGCGCGGCCGCCGCCGGCCCTCCCGCACCGACACCGAGCGCCTCACCCGCGCCTTCCGGGCCCTGGACGCCTGCGGGATCACCGCCCGCGAGGAGTTCCGGTGCTGCTCCACCTGCGCCCGCGCGGAACTGGGCGACGTGGCCGAGGCCGCCGGAGCGCGCGGCTACGCCTTCTACCACTGGCAGGACGCGGAGGTGGCCGCCGCCGGCGGGGCCCTCGCGGTGGGCTTCGAGTCCCGCCACCCGCTCCGCCGCGCCGCCGTCGGCGAGGAGGTCGCCGAGGTCCTGCGCGCGCACGGCCTCACCGTCCACTGGGACGGCGACCCCGACCGCAGGCTCGAGATCGCCATGGACTGGGACCGGCGCCGCCACGGCCGCCTGGCCGCCTTCCCCGAGCCGGAGGACCCCTCGGAGCCCCGCCTCACGGTCGCCTTCACCAACCCCGGCCCCTACCGGCTCCCCGGCTGGCTCACCCGCTACGAGGGCCGGGTCGCGGTGTCCGACCTCGCCCGGATGGTGCTGCCCTGGCTGCCGGCCGGAGTGGTGGCCGCCGTCACCGGCGCCGGCGGTACCGAGGCCCGCATCGAACGCGACTTCGGGTTCCTGCGCGTGGCCGGCGGCCCCGACCTGCCCCGCGACCGGGTCGAGGAGCACCTCGGCCGCTGGGCGGTGTGCGGGACCTGGCCCCCGCCCGCCTCGCCCGATCGCGGCGGCGTGCTCGACGTCACCTACTTCGACGCCTCCGGCGAGGGCTCCGTCGACTCCCCCGAGCCGATGGACGGCACCGCGGCCCGTGACCTCCTCTACCGGCTCACCCCCGTCGAGGGGACGTTCGCGGTCTTCACGGCGCACACCGGCGCGGTGGTGCAGATGATGTGGGAGAGCGGGATGCGCCTGTGGATGGAGGAGCTGTCGGACGGAGGAAGCGCCGCGGGCCGCCACGTCTCCCTCCCCGAGGCCGAGGAGGTGGTCCGCGTCCTGGACGCGGAGGGCCGCTCCGCCCTGGCCGACCTCGGTGAGCTGAGCCCGCCCGCCTGGTGAGACCCCGGCTCAGCCGAGGCCGAAGTAGGCCCGCGCCCGCCTCGGGACGGTCAGGAGACCGCCCAGCACCAGCTGGAACAGGAGGATCGCCGCGTAGAACGGCAGCTGCGCGGGCGCGTGGACCAGCATGACGAACATGTCGAGCACGAGCATGACCGACACCAGCAGCTGCACCAGGACCACGGCCCCGTACAGCAGGCGTGAGCGCGTCGCCATGCAGGAGGCGGCGAACGCCGAGAACAGCCCCCACCCGCCCAGGACCGCGACCGATCCCCAGCCCTCCCCGCTGCCGAGTGCCTCCGCCGTGAACAGGGCGACGAGCACGACCACGTAGAGCGCGTTGGCCCCGAGCATGACGACGGCGGCCGTCACCGGCAGGGACATCCGTCCCGCCGGACGGGAGTTCCGCCGCGACGCGGGGCGCCCTGCCCGGTGCGCCCGGTCGATGCGGCCGGCAGCGCCGGGAGGAGGTGCGGTGGAAGCGTCCCGCCCGTGCGCCCAGGCCCCGGGCGGGACGGAGGCGTCGTAGGCGGTGTGCGCGGTGTGCGGTCCGCCAGGAGCGCCGTATGCGGTGTGGGGCCCGCCGGATGCGGGGACACCCGGGGCGGGGATCCCCTGCGGGGCCGCCGCCGGTAAGGCACCGCCGCCGGCCGGGGCGGCCGTCAGAGGAGCCGGACCCCCAGGGGGCGCGAAAGCAGGCCCGCCGTGCTCCGTGTGCGCTCCACCCGGGGCAGCGTGCGGGGGAGGGGGC
The DNA here is from genome assembly GCF_014203695.1 of Nocardiopsis algeriensis. GTDB lineage: Bacteria > Actinomycetota > Actinomycetes > Streptosporangiales > Streptosporangiaceae > Nocardiopsis > Nocardiopsis algeriensis. Next base: position 96,882 of record NZ_JACHJO010000006.1, read on the forward strand.
CCCGCAGGTGCGGGGGTGCCGGAGGCGGGGGTGCCGGGCAGCGGTGCCGGAGGCAGTGCGGCCGCGGAGGTACCCGGGGCGGGAGCCCCCGGCGGAAGCGCGGCCGCCGCTCCCCGGGCGTCAGGCGCCGGGCTGCGGTGTTCCGCCGCACGCTCCAGGATCTCCAGGGCCTCGTCCGCAGTGGGCCTCGCGGACACGTCCCGGGTGAGCAGCGCCCCGATCAGCTCCCGCAGCGGGGACCCCTCGGGCACCGACAGCCTCGGCGGCACCGGCCCGGCGAGGACCGCGTTCACGGTCCCCGTGACGGTGGACCTTTTGAAGGGGGACCGCCCCTCCAGCAGGAGGCACAGGGTCACCCCCAGGCTCCACAGGTCGGAGGCGGGCAGCGCCCGCTCACCGTCGAACCGCTCGGGCGCCATGTACTCGGGCGAACCGACGTACACACCCGTCTTGGTCAGCGCGGTGGTGCCGTCCATGTCCGCGATCCCGAAGTCGGTCAGGACGATCCGCCCGTCCTCGGTCGCCATGACGTTGGCCGGCTTGACGTCCCGGTGCGTGACCCCCGCCCCGTGCGCGGCGGACAGACCGCCCAGCAGCGCCCGCGCGATCCGCTCCACCTCCTCCTCGGACAGCGGGCCGTCCTGCACCCGGTCCCGGAGGGAGGAACCGCTGAGCAGCTCCATGACGATCCACGGGGTGCCCTCGTGCTCGAACACGTCGTGCACGGTCACCACCGACCCGTGCCGGATCCTGGCGGTGGCCCGCGCCTCGCGCAGCGTGCGCTCGCGCGCCTGCGCGCGCTCCTCCTCGGACATCTGCTCGGGGAGGGAGACCTCCTTGACGGCGACGTCCCGTTCCAGGGCGGGGTCCCAGGCGTGCCAGACGGCGCCCATTCCGCCCGCACCGAGCTGTTCCCGCAGCTCGTAGCGGCCGACGGAGGAACGGCTGGGGGAGGACATGGAGGGGGAGTCCCTTCGATGGGGAAGGAAGAACGCTTCCGCCAATGTAGTCGAGAAAACCGGCAGGGCGGTCCTTTCCGTACCCGCTGTAACCCGTGTACCGGCATGTCCGGTCACCCTCGGAAAGGCCGACGCGGGGACGGAGTTTCCGACCGCCGGCGGAAGGACCGCGCCCGGACGCGGCTGCCCGGGCGGGGAGCGCCGCCCCGGACGGCGTGCGCGCGCCCGGGGAGGCCCCTTCTTCGGGGGAAAGAGCCGCCAAAGGCAACCGGGAGAGGGCGCGTTCCGTCGTCTCCCGTGGGCCGGGGAAACGGATGGGGAGGAAGGGGAGAAAGAGGGCATGGCCCCGCTCACCGGGAAGCGGTGGAACGGTCTGCGGTACGGGCCGCTCGCACTGCCTGGAAAAAGTCACCCGGAAGCACGGAAGCCCTGAAACCGCAGGCGATTCCGGTACTGGTTTCGGCCCTACGACAACGTGCACCGGGGCGCACTCAGAAGAGGAAACCCTGCGCGGTGAGTTGTCCGGTTGTCTGCTGAGTGTCCACTTCCCCTCTTGCTTCGCGATGTGATGCCCGTCATAGTCACCTTGTGGGTAGCAAATTGTGGCCTTGCCGCTTTTGGGTGTTGTGGACAACCGTTCATGTCCACTACCTGCGGAAACATGGATACGTAACCCCTTTGTCGCCCCACGTCGGGGCACTTCTGGGGTACGAACCGGAAAAGTCACTGCGTTGTATCCACCCGCCGGAGCGGTGTTGGCGCACCATGGAGGATGGGGTAAAGACATGCGGGGGCCTTGTGGTCGCCTGCGATCCCGTGCTCGGCCTACCGCCGGCAGGGGTGGTCCAGGCGATCGGTGGGGCCCCGATGTCTGCCATCGGCCACCAGGGCACGGACCACGACGCAGGAGCCAGCAGATGACGCATCAGCACGTCCGACGGCGGGGATGGCGACGCCTCCTGATGACGTTCCTCATGCTCACGGGCCTCGTCGTGCTGCCACTGACCGGCGCCCAGGCCAACCCCCTGTGCCCGGGCGAGCCGGCACCGCTGCCGGAGTCGGCGGGCAGCGGATCCGACGGGCTCCTGGTCCCGCCGCAGTCCCAGTCGGCCATCGAGGGATCCCCCGACGGCCTGCCGCCCGACGCCAGCATGTACGGCCAGTACGGCACCGCCGGACAGCAGTGGCACATGATCACCGAGTCCTGCGTCGACGGGATGAGCAACGGCGCCCAGGCGACGCTGGCCAACACGGCGTGGGACCTGTCCAAGACCATCAACCAGTCGACGATCACGGTGTACCAGGCCGCGACGTCGGACGGGCTGCTGGCGAGCTTCAACGAGCTGGTCGAGAACGTCGTGGTGACACTGCGGGAAGGAGTCTGGCGACCGCTGATCCCGACGGTGGTCATCCTGGGCGCGCTGTGGCTGGGCTGGTACGGGCTCATCCGCAAGCGGATGACGCTGACCCTCGAGTCGTCGGTGTGGATGGTGGGCGCCACGGCCCTGGGGCTGTGGATCATGGTCAACCCGGGACAGGTCATGGGCATGGCGAGCGGGTTGGTGAACTCGGGAAGCCAGCTGGTGACCAGCACGGTGGGCCAGATCCCGTACGGAGGAGGCTCGGGGACGTGCCCGGCGGGTGCGGAGGCACCGGAGCGGGCCGACTGGGAATCCGAGGCGGACTTCCAGGTCCGCCGGAACGCGGACATGCTGTGGTCGAGCCTGGTGTGCCAGCCGTGGGTGGCGGGGCAGTTCGGTAATGGTGATATTGCCGAGGACGCATCCATTGACCACGCTATGGCTCTAATCTCGGCTCAGGGCGTTAGCCGAATCGAGCAACAGCAGATACGTGACGGAGAACTGGATGCTAATGACCTAGTTGAGGAAAAGCAGGAAGCCTACGGTCAAATTGCTGCTGATGTTGAAACCACTTATCCGAGTGTCTACCCCTTGTTCTCTGGCCAAGACCAGGGGAGCCGACTCGGGGTGGCAACACTTGCTCTGTTCGCGTCGATCTTTGCCGGGGGCCTGATCCTCGCAGGGTCCGTGGCGCTCATCGTGCTGAAGATCGCCTTCCTCCTGCTCTTCCTGCTCTCCCCGGTCTTCCTGCTCATCGGCATCCACCCCGGCTACGGGCGTATGGTCCTGCTGCGCTGGGTCGAGCTGATGCTCGGCTTCCTGCTCAAGCAGATCTTCATCGTGCTTCTGATCTCCTTGCTGGTCATGTGCTACGGCATGGTCATGTCCACCAGCCTCGGCTGGGGCCTGCAGATGATCCTGCTCGCGCTCTTCACGGTGGCCCTCTTCGTCTACCGCAAGCCGTTCGCCTACCTGTTCGCCTCGGTCAACGCGAACACCTTCACCTCCCGCATCGTCAGCGACGCCGCCCAGAGCCAGGCGCTCGCCAAGAGCGCGGCCGTGCTGCCGCCCGTGGGCTACCTCAAGATGCAGAACTGGGGACGACGCAACAGCGCTGCGATCGCGGCGACCGCTGCCGGGGTCCCGGCAGGCGGTGCCGCCGCCGGAGGTGTTGCCGCCGGAGCCGCGGAGGAAGCCGCAGGCGAGGCGGGCGAGCCCGTGCGTACGCGAGGTGTCAGCGGATACGGACGAGTCCGGGACAACGGCACCGCGCCTCCGCTCAACGTCAACCGCCAAGAGGGCAAGAACAGCAGTACCGCCCGAACCAACAGCGGAGGGGTCGGAACCCGTTCCGGAGACCAGGCCCCGAGCCTCAACCGCGCCGGCTCGATTCCGCCTCGCCCGAGCGGCGGCTACACCGGTACCGGTGATACCGGCTGGGCCTCCGTGTTCGGGACCGATTCCGGAAGCCGTTCCGAGCGCCGCGAGAGCGCGAGTCCGTCCGCGGGGAGCGGTAGCCGCGCCGCGAGCGCGGAACGGCCCGAGCCCAGTGGCGGAGGCGGCATCTTCGGCGGACGCGAGGACACCCCGCCCAGGGGCAGCCTCGGTGCGCAGGGCTCCCGCTGGGGCGCGCCCAGGGAGAGGCGCGACCGCCCGGCTCCGGCCCGTCCCGCCCGACCCAGCCCGGTGGTCGAGAGCCGCCGCGGTGACGGGGAAGGCGGCTGGCTCACCGGCTCCGGCAGCCGTGACAAGGATGCTCCCATCACTCCTTTCTGGGGAGAGAGTGGTAGTTCTCCTCAGAGGGACCGGAAGCGCGACGTGCCCTTCTGGCTGAACGACGACTGACGGACAAAGGCCCCGAGCAATGCCCAACCCCCTTGACGAACGCGTCCAGCGGTTCGTGTTCATCGGTCTCATCGCCGTGCTGGTCGCCTTCGGGGTGTACCTCAGCGTGGGCGGCCTCGGTGGCGGGAACGAGGACGAGGAACAGGAGCGGCAGGAGACGGCCCAGGACACGGAGACCCCGCAGCAGGACAGCGGACCTGTCGCCGTCCCCGACGGCCTCTCCACGGTGGAGCCGAGCCCGCTCCCGACCACCGGTGCCGGAGATGCGGACGTCCTGGAATGGTTCCCCTTCAGCGAAGAGGAGCTGCAGACGGCCGGAGCGACGGCTCAGGGCTTTGCCGAGGCGTACGGGACCATCGATTACACGGAGCCTCCCGAGACCTACTACTCCTCGCTGCGTGCGCTGGCCACCGCCGAGTACTCCGAGGTGTTGGAGAGCTCCAGGGCCGGTGCCTTCTGGGACGAGATGTCCGAGGCCGAGGCCGTGGCCGAGGGCCGCGCCGAGATCGAGCAGATCAGGAGCTTCGGGGACGACTCGATCACCTTCGTGGTGACGGCGCAGTCCATCACCGAGACCTCGAACGAGGAGTTCGACGAGGACCTCGGCGAGTTCGCGATCACGGTCGTCCGCAGCGGTAGTTCGTGGAAGGTCTACGACTTCCAGCCTGCCGACGCCGGACAGCTGGGAGAGGAGAGAACGGGGTGATCTCCCTCTTGCGGGGAACAGGGGACCGCGGCGGGGCGGGTGTGTGGATCGGCGTGGCTGCCGCCGTCGGAGTCGCGGTGATGTTCATGAGCGCGATGGTCGTGATCCCGCTGATCACCAACACCACCCAGCAGATGGGCACGCTCATGACGAGCGGGCTGGTGTGCGGTCCGGGCACCACCTCCGAGCAGCCCGACGCGAGCGGCTATGCGATGGACTCCATCCCGGAGAACTACCTGGAGCTGTACAAGGAGACGGGGGAGGACCGGGGAATCCCCTGGAACATCCTTGCCGGCGTCGGCCAGGTGGAGTCCCACCACGGGCGTTGGGAGGGCCCCGGGATCAAGGAGGGGCACAACGACTGGGGTGCGGCCGGCCCCATGCAGTTCGGCGCCCTGGACGGCTCGGCCGCCGGCAACAGCTGGGGTGGCGAACCGGTCCAGCCCGTCGAGGAACGCCCGGAGAACGGATACGGGGTCGACGGCAACGGCGACGGGATCGTCAACGTCTACGACCCTGCCGACGCCATTCCCGCAGCCGCCGACTATCTGATTGCCCACGGGATCGAGGACGACGTCCGCAAAGCCATCTACGGCTACAACCACGCCTGGTGGTACGTGGACGACGTGCTGGAATGGGCGGAAAAGTATGCGGACGGCCAGTTCAACACATCGGGGGCCATTCAGACGTCCGTGACATGCGAGTTGGACGCGGACGGCATTCCCATCGGCAGGGCCCCCGACGACCTCACGCAGGCGGTCGTCGACTGGGCGCTGAGCCAGCGGGGAAAGCCCTACATCTGGGGCGGCACCGGGCCGAACGGGTTCGACTGCTCGGGGCTGATGCTGAAGGCCTACGCGAGTATCGGCGTGACCATTCCGCGGATCTCCCAGGATCAATGGAAATTCGGACCCGAGGTCGAGCCGGGAGAAGAACAGCCCGGTGACCTGGTGTTCTTCAACGTCTCGCGGTCGGGGGAGCCTCCCGGGCCCGGCCATGTGGGAATGGTGATCGGTGACGGGCTGATGGTGGAGGCCTGGTGCACCAACTGTGGACCGATCGCGGTGCGTGAGTACGATGACCCCAATCGTTCGAGCATCACGGGGTTCACCCGTCCGCTTGAGCACCCGGACGTGAAGGCGCAGCTGGAGGCGCAGGACAACCGTGGCTGACGACAAGGCGGAAACCAAGCAGAAGCAGCGGCCGAAGAAGCAGGGGCTTCACGGGTGGAAGGCTGCGGCCGCCGTCTTCGGCTGTGGAACGTTGGCGGCCTTTGGCGTATTCGGCGTTATTGTCATGATTGCTGGCCTCCTAGTAAATACGACTTCCTCTGGTGTGGATTCGCCCGAGTATCATGCAGGTGTTGAGCAAAGCGGGAAGCCAAGGGAAAGTCTGGAGCCTGGTGGCCTTAACTTGTGTGATGACTACTTGACGGAGATATCAGATATAAATATCTCTGAAGTTGCTTCGAGTAGTCATTCTGATGACGCCTTGGAGTCTGGATATGAGGCCGGGGATGCGCGCATGGTCTCAGGAGCTTGTTCGTTTCTTGTGACTCCTATGTACGGGGTTACCTCTGAATGGGTCCTCGACTTTGATTACCGCGCAGTCATACATTCTCCTGATGGCGACCGTGACCAAAGCGCTCAAGATATATTCTCTGAGGTATCGTCTTCGGCGGAAGATGGTTTTTCCTCAGTGGAAAGTAAGGGTCAACGCAAGTGGGCTGACTCTGCTCATTACTTCTACGGTGTGGCTCAGGGTTCTGTGAGTCGGTACATGGTGGTTGCGCAAACAAGGAGCGCTGTCTATTCTGTCTCTTTCTCTGGATCCTCTGAGGATGTTGAAGGGGGCATGGTTCCTGAGATCGACTTTGAAAGGCAGTCAAGAGACTTGATTGAAAGACTTCATGGTCGGTTCTACCGACTCATTCCGCGTTGATCTTGTGGCCTGTTTTAAAGGGAAATAATTGGTTCCTGCTAGGACTCACGCAACCCCGGCCATGAAGTGGTGGCGGCACAGCGTGGCGTACGACTCGTTGCCCCCGATGTGGACCTGTTCGCCCTCGTAGATCATCACACCGTCCACCACCCGCGCGTTGTGCGTCGCACGTCCCCCGCACCAGCACCGCGCCGACACCGGCAGGACCTCGATCTTGTCCGCCAGCTCCACCAGCCTCTGCGACCCCGGGAACAGCCTTCCCTGGAAGTCGGTGAGGATCCCGTAGCAGTACACGTCGATCCCCATGCCGTCCACGACCCCGGCCAGCTGCCCCACCTGTTTCGGTGACAGGAACTGGGCCTCGTCGCAGATCACGTACGGCGCTTTGCGGGCGGCGACGTCGTCGTACAGGTCCAGGTGGTCGGTCACCTCGACGGCGGGCGACTTCAGCCCCAACCGGGACGAGATGATCCCCGAGCCCGCCCGGTCCTGCTTGGTGTACAGCACGCCCTCGCTGCCTCGGGAGTGGTGCTCCTGGAGCGCCATGGTGCTCTTGCCCGAGTTCATCGCCCCGGTGAAGTACTTCAGCTCCGCCATTGCCTCTTCCTCGGTCGCGGGCTCCGGTGCTGTCGACGGCTCGGGCGGTCGGCCGCCTGGCCAGCAGAGAACATACCAGCGTCGCGGCGCCTCCCTCGAACCCCCGCCCGGATGCCCGCATCCCACTTCTTGAGAGACTCTGTACGCCGATGGGGCGCGGTATTCCTGCCGAGGGGGCGGTTTTTGGACCGTAGGCAAAGAGGCCGGGCTCCATCCGAAAAAGGAAGTGAACGGACGAAGTCGGTCGCCTTCCGCGCGGCTGTATCGGGCTCCTGTTCCGGGGCAGGGGAAACGCCCTCTTCAGGGTGTTGCGGCCCGGGGTCGGCGGTTCCTGCGGGGGCGGTCAGCGGTCCTGTGCAGCCTCTGTGAAAGGCTTGTGCGCCGCTGGGGGGAGGCCGGTTTCCGGTGTCTTCGGGTGCTTGCTGCCCGAATCACAAGTACATACCTGGAGGTGTTCGGGCAATTGGGGCGTGAGCAAGTCAAGCGGGTGGTGGAGAGCAACTGGTTCTCCAACGGAATGCTCACGGTGATTCTGATCAATGCGGTTGTTTTAGGTTGGGCTACTTATGGTGGTTCCGCACTTCCGTATCTGTTGATGGCGGAACACGTGATCGTCGGGATCTTCGTAGTCGAAATGACCCTCAAGATCTACGCGGAGAGGGGAGACTTCTTCCGCAGCCCCTGGAACTGGTTCGACTTCCTGGTGGTCCTCGTCTCGGTGATCCCCGTGACGGAGCAGTTCTCGGTGCTGAGGATCCTCCGGGTACTGCGGGTGCTCCGCATAGTGACGGCCGTCCCGCAGATGCGGATGATCATCACGGCGCTGTTCAGGTCCGTCCCGGGGATGGGGGCCGTGGTCGGACTGTTCCTCGTGGTCATCTACACGGCGGCGATCATCTCGCACCAGCTCTTCGGCCGGGCCGTCCCCGAGTTCTTCGGTGACCTGGGTACCTCGCTCTACACGATGTTCCTGCTCCTGACCACGGAGAACTGGCCGGACGTCTCCGACGCGGTCCTGGTGCACTACCCCATGGGATGGATCTTCTTCGTCGGCTACATCGCGCTGACGACGTTCGTCATGCTCAACCTCGTCATCGGCGTGATCGTGACCTCCATGGAGCAGGAGGTCAACGAGCTGCGCTGGAACGAGGACCAGGAGCTGGAGGCGGTCCAGCACGAGGCCGTCATGGCACGCCTGGCCGACCTGAGCCTCCAGGTGGAGCGGCTGCAGAGGATGGTCACCGGCGGCGACACACGCAACGGGGAAGTGCCCGAGACCCTGGAGGAGCTGACAGTCATCCCGCCCCCGTCCCCTTCCCAGGATGTCGATCTGCCCCGGAGCAACGGCCGCCCCCTGGCCGATCTGGAGGAGTGAGCACCGGACGAGGCGGTTCGCGGCTTCCTGCGCCGGGGCACCTCAGCCCGTACCGACCCTGCTCCTCCAGCGGGGGCGGCACAAGGAGCCGGAACTATCCGCTCTGCCCCGGAGGCAGCGCGGTGAGGCAGCAGTCGTCGAGGATCCGCGCGACAGCCTGGGCGATGCTGCTGTGCTCGTCGATCACCGTCTCGGCTCCTCCGGGAAGCAGGTCACGAGGACGCCACCACTCGCGCATCTGCGCCTCCCCGAACTCGTCGGCCACGGGCTTGGTCGCGTGCCGCTCCAACGTCACCGCGAAGGGGATGTCCAGGTAGTAGCAGCGCGAGAGGCCGCGGTGGTCGCGCATCAATGAGGTGAGCATGTCGCCGTACCGATCGGCGTACAGGATTCCTTCGACCACCACATGGAAGCCGGCGTCCAGAGCATGGCGGGCCATCAGGTCGATGAGCCCGATGTTGGCCGCTCCGGGCCGGTCCTTCTCCTTGAGGACGACGCGGCGCACATAGTCCTGTTCGATGACGGCCAGGCCACGGCCGTAGGCTTCACGCAGCGCTCGGGCGATGCTGCTCTTGCCCGAACCGGAGTTCCCCCGGATCACCACCAGGCGCGTACTCGCGCTTCCTGTACCGGCCATGCCTGCGACCCTAGAGGCCGGTTGGTGTCGGCGGGGCCCTACAGGCCCCGTTCGGGGCCAAGAACTTCCGGACCCGGGCAGACATGGTCAGAGTTCGGTTTCGCTGTACCGGGACCTTTCGAGGATGTGCTTGGGCAGGTATCCGGATTCCAGGTCGGGGTTGAAGCCGGGGACGACCTGGGCCAGGTCGTAGGCCATGCACGCTATCCCGAACAGCTGAAGGGGCACAGCACCGTTGGTGTCCCTGGAGCGTTCTTCGTCAGCGGTGTAGTAGGCGCGGAAGAGGCGGGTGCCCTGTTCCATGGCCTCGTTGAACTTCTCGGTGTCCTGTTGGGCGAGCCGATAGAGGCTTTCGATGACCGGGAAGACCAGAAGGTTAAGGCTCTCGGCGTCGCTGATGGAGGCGTTCTCGGGCCTGGACAGGTCCATGGCCTGGTAGAGGTTGTCACCCAGCGTGGGCCGGTTGAGGATGAAGTCCTGGAGGGCCGCGATCCAGGGGTAGATGTATTCGTCGTAGGCTCCGCCGTGTTTCTCGCTGGCTTCCCTGAGGAAGGCGGGGGTGATCTGGCAGAGGGACGCGACGCGGTTCTCGTCACGGCAGGAGACAGCCAGGGAGAATGCGGTCAGCCAGGTACCGGCATCGCAAGTGTGGCCCGGGGGCAGGTGGCGCAGCGTGCGGCGCTTCTGGTTGATGATGCGTTCGACGGTCTCACCCGGCGCGATGGAGCACATCGCGAAGGGCGCCTCGGCGACCTGCATCCACGTCGTCCAGGCCTCCCAGGTGTACAGGTGCGCGCCACTGGGGTCCACAGCGAGATAAATCTTGGTCATGAGCGCGATGTTGTCGAAGACCATGCCGGCGGTCGGCGGCATCTTGGCAAGTCGGGTGACCTGCTTTTCGATCTCCTCCGGGTATTTCTCCGAACGCCTTCTGTAGTGTGGAAGGCTTACATCATGTCTGGGAATGGATGCTGGCATCTTGCGATATTTTTCTCTGGTTGCACGGACTTTTTAGTGGAATCCCAATTCGAGTGTGCTGCTCGGAAAAGACTCGCTGGCATCGTTCTCCCGTGGTTCGGGACAGCGGATGAAAGCGCGCGTTCATGGTCTTCTTCTTCCGTCTGTCGGCTGGTCAGATTTCGAGTTCTCCATGCCGGGATCGTTTGAGGATGTGCTTGGGCAGGTAGCCGGAATCCAGGTCGGGGTTGAAGTCGGGGAAGATCTGGGCCAGGTCGTAGGCCATGCACGCTATCCCGAACAGATGGAGGGGCACGACCCCTTGCTTGTCCCTGGAACGCTCTTCGTCAGCGGTGTAGTAGGTACGGAAGAGGCGGATGCCCTGTTCCATGGCCTCGTTGAACTTCTCGGTGTCCTTTTGGGCGAGCCGATAGAGGCTTTCGATGACCGGGAAGATCAGGCAGTTGAGCCTCTCGGCGTCGCTGATGGAGGCGTTCTCGGGCCGGGACAGGTCCATGGCCTGGTAGAGGTTGTCACCCAGGGTGGGCCGGTTGAGGATGAAGTCCTGGACGGCCGCGATCAAGGGGTAGATGTATTCGTCGTAAGCCCCTCCACGTTTCTCGCTGGCTTCCTTGAGGAAGGCGGGGGTGATCTGGCACAGGGACGCGACGCGGTTCTCGTCACGGCAGGTGACAGCCAGGGAGAATGCGGTCAGCCAGGTGCCCGCGTCGCACTCGGGGCCCGGGGGCAGGTGGCGCAGCGTGCGGCGTTTCTGGTTGATGATGCGTTCGACGGTCTCACCCGGTGCGATGGAGCACATCGCGAAGGGCGCTTCGGCGACCTGCATCCAGGTGGTCCAGGCCTCCCAGGTGAGCCATTCACCAGCGGTCGGGTCCACTGATAGGCAGATGCGTGCCTCCAGGCCGATGCTGTGCAGAGCCATGTCGGCCATCATCGGTTTGTTGACCAACCAGGAGACCTGTTTTTCGATCTTCTCGGGGAATTTGGCCATGCGACTTCTGTAGTGAGGCATACTCAGGTCATGTCTGGGGATGTCTGCCAGCATCTTGTAGTACTTTCTTTAGTTCTATGGGGGTTCGTATTGGGGCGTCTTGCTCGGCGAATAATTACCGACATCACTTCAGTGTGTTCTGGGGTATAGCCCTGGCTCAGAAGTGGCTGGTCTTAGCGCCCTTGATCGGCTGGTCAGATCTCGAGTTCTCCATGCCGGGATCGTTTGAGGATGTGCTTGGGCAGGTAGCCGGATTCCAGATCGGGGTTGAAGTCGGGGAAGATCTGGGCGAGGTCGTAGGCCATGCACGCTATCCCGAACAGATGGAGGGGCACGGTCCCTTGCTTGTCCTTGGAGCGTTCTTCGTTGGCGGTGTAGTAGGTACGGAAGAGGCGGATGCCCTGTTCCATGGCCTCGTTGAACTTCTCGGTGTCCTTTTGGGCGAGCCGATAGAGGCTCTCGATAACCGGGAAGACCAGGCAGTTGAGCCCCTCCGCGTCGTTGATGGAGGCGTTCTCGGGCCTGGACAGATCTATGGCCTGGTAGAGGTTGTCACCCAGCGTGGGCCGGTTGAGGATAAAGTCCTGGACAGCCGCGATCAAGAAGTAGATGTACTCGTCGTAGGCCCCTCCACGTTTCTCGCTTGCCTCCTTGAGGAAGGCGGGGGTGATCTGGCACAGGGACGCGACGCGGTCCTCGTCACGGCAGGTGACAGCCAGGGAGAATGCGGTCAGCCAGGTGCCCGCGTCGCACTCGGGGCCCGGAGGCAGGTAGCGCAGCGTGCGGCGCTTCTGGTTGATGATGCGTTCGACGGTCTCGCCCGGTGGGATGGAGCACATCGCGAAGGGCGCCTCGGCGACCTGCATCCAGGTGGTCCAGGCCTCCCAGGTGAGCCATTCACCAGCGGTCGGGTCCACCGACAGGCAGATGCGTGCCTCCAGGCCGATGCTGTGCAGAGCCATGTCGGCCATCATCGGTTTGTTGACCAACCAGGAGACCTGTTCCTCGATCTCTTCGGGAAATTCGGCCATGCGACTTCTGTAGTGAGGCATACTCAGGTCATGTCTGGGGATGTCTGCCAACATTGTATGTTGTTTTTCTCTATTTGCACGGATGTTTTAATGGAAATTGGAATTTGGACGCCCTGATCGACAAAGGTTTGCTGGCGTCATCCTACTGTTCCTCCGGGGTGATGGGCGGAGCGAGGCGTTCATGGAAGTACTCTTCTCTCGTGATCTCACCGCTGATGTTCCACTGCCTCAGGTAGATCCTGTTTCCCGATGCGTCGAACTCCGTCTCTTCGGATATCTGCCCATTGGGGAACCAGCTTTTCCACACTCCGCAAGCAATACCAGAATTGGTGAAACCCTCGGACTTGATGTCCCCCTCAGGGTGCCATGACTTCTGGAGGCCGTGCTCTATTCCTTTTTTGTATGTGGCCAGCTCTACTATATTTCCTTTGGAATTCCTTTCCACTGCTTGTCCTGTGAAGGGGGATCCCTTGTAAAGGGTCAAGTTTTCGTCGTAGTTATAGTCAAGGCCTTCTTCGTTCACCTGGTTTGCGCCAGTCGTCGTACTTAATTTCCTGGTCCAGCCCCTGCGCCGCTTTGATCCTGCGCCCGGCAACAGGATTTTTAGTATCTGGGATGAGGGAAGTGCAGCTAGGGAAGTAGGGTGTTATGTTGACTTTTTTGCGAAAGATGAATATATTGAGTTGATCTCAGCGGCCGGGAACCAGAAGAAAATCGGCAATAAAGACGAGAAGTGCATCCATGGGCGAGTTTTTCGTATTTACCACCAATTTCCTTTCGCCTCTCAGTTGCTGAAGCCGCCTCACTGTGATTTTCGCTCTTCGTATTCCTTGTCAAACTTTTCAAGCGCCTCAGGGGAGATGTGCTCGAAAGGCTTAATCTTCGCATATCGATTTTTGTTTCCCCTGGGCACATTGATGCCGTCCACTTCAATTAGCCCATCTGGGGTGTAGTTTATAAAATCTCCTCTATAGTAGACTGTTAGTAGGGGTTCGAATGGGCAAGGAAGGTTCGGCATGTCCTTCTTTGAGTCTCGGAGAACGGAAAAATGTATCGACCACTCTACCGTGCGCCGAACGTAGAAGGTAGAAAGACTTGGAAGGATGTCAAGTGCCTCTGATATTGCTTCGTCTGTGGCCCTAATTCCAGGGTCTATTGATTCAGCAATGTCAAAGAAAGGCCACCCCCCGCCTCCGATTTCCAGCGACCACAAGGCGGACCTTCTTAGGTATTCCTGGACTAGGCGAGCCTGAGAGCGGCGGCGCTGGCTCCTGCTGCTCCACTCGACTCGGCTGAGCTTCTCTGCGATTCCTGTATGCCATTCTCTCATTTATTGAACCTTTCGAATATTATCTGAGCGATCTCTTCGGAGTTTGATAGGTCGGCATTTGGTGAGATGTCTGGGGCTCGCCATTCGGGGAGGTAGTGACCGTAGGGATCTTGCTGATTTTCAGACGGAGATAAATCATGCGCGCCATAGTGATCAGGTGTTGGTTTGGGCACTTCCTCCTCCCATATTTCATCCCATTCGAAAGCGGCGCTGTTGCTTGATCGGTATGGCATTCCCCATTCCATGAGTTTACTTTCGACCGACTCGTGGGTGAGCCATCTCAAAAATGCACCTTTCTCGTTTTCTGGAATTTTTCCCTCCTGGGCTTCTAGCCACCACTTGGCGATATGCGGCATCGGGGTAAATCTTCCTATTCTGGTGTCGCCAGGGGAAACTGTGATCTCGTGGTCGCGTAGAAATATATGATTTTTGATTCTATCTATAACTTCGAGTCTGATTCCTGTGTAATCAGCAATTTTCTGGGTGTCTCCCTCTGTAGACCGGATTCTATTATAGATGCGGGCATGCTCGGCTTGGTCAGGTCCTTCGATGTGTGCAAGTCCTGTGTCGTCAAACCAGCGCCTCGATGCATCGGTGTGTCCGAATTGGACCTCTCCTGGTTTTTTCCCATCCTCCAAAGTGGTCGGTTCCATTGTTTCAGGGTCAAGTCCACTGAAAGGTGGTGTGTCTTGTCCAGTTCTTCCGGCATCTATGAGTTCAGTTTGAGCGGCCTCGGATAATGTTAGATGGCGTCTTCCAAGTATTGGGTTGTCGGAACCACTGACTCGATCTGCTGGAATGTTGGTCCGTTGGGTAGTGCTGCGAACTTCCGCGCTGGTGTTGTCGTCGCCGACGCTGTTGGTGATGTCGAGATTGCTGCGGGCATCGACGCGGTTGCTGTCGCTCGCGTTGATCTCCATGCCGTCGCTGCCGACCAGGGCTTCCTGATGCCGGTGCAGCTGTTCCCACAGCTCGGGGGCGTCGGCCTTGAAGGCCTCGACCTCCTCCAGGAGTTCCTGGGTGGTGCGCTCCATCGCTTCCTCGGACAGTTCGATGGGCCGACCCGGGGCGTTGACCTCCGAAGCGGCCACATCGCGCGGCGGGAGTGCGTCCAGGGGCGCGGACGACCCGTTCTCGGAATCCAGGAGCTCGGCCAGTCCGCGGTCCATGTCGTTGCCGGAGTCCTGCGGTTCGGCGTTCTGCTCGGAACGTTCACCTGTGACGGACGACGTTTCTCTCCAGGCGGGCTCGTCCTCCCGACCCCCGGAACCAGCTGAAGCGTCCTGCCTGCCCGGCGTCGGGTTGAAGACGGAGCTTTCGCCGGCCGGTTCCGGTGCCGGACCTCTGCTGTCTGTGCCCGCGCCGGTGAGGCCCCTGTTCGCGGACCACTCAGAGATGTTCGCAAGCGCGCCGGTGTCGATCTCGCCCAGGCGGCCGTTGATCTCCGACATGGTTCCGCCGAAGCCGCTCTGGGCCCGGCTGATGTATCCGGACAGGTCGAAGCCCGGATCGGCTGCGGTCCCGTTACCCCAGAACGTGACCGGGCGCTGCCCTCCGCCGTCCAGGCCCCGCATCTCGAGTGCGCCGAGATCGGCGCCGCCCGTGTCGATACCGCCGCTCGCCAGGTTGCCGATCTTCGCCGCGAGCATGCCCCCTCGGACAGGAAGGCCGACGACCGTGAGGGCAACGTTTCCTGCCGCTGCCGTGACTGTGTAGGCCGGGCGCTCGTCCCATTCACGCCAAGGAACAAGGTCGTGGGCGACCTCTGTCCAGACCGGTCCGGCGTTCGCCTTCCACGTGTCCCACGAGCGCTCGTCGGCGTCGAAGGGGTTCATCCACCCTTCCTCGCCGTAGAAGCCGGCGAGGGCTCCGTAACCCTGAAGGGTCTCGGTCTTGTGAGCGACGAAGTTGTCGGCCGCCTCGCCGACACTGCTCGCCCAGCCGCTGCCCTCACGCCACAGCCCGATGCCGGCCACGGCGCCCACGCCCGTGTCCCAGAGCATGCCGGGGCCGAAGTAGTCCCACTGGACCATGTAGGCGTCACGGGCCCAGTCCACGGGCCAGGGGAAGTCGGCGTGGGTCAGGTGCTCCCAGCTGTCTCCCAAACCCTGTTTCCAGCCCTCGAAGGTGGTCAGGTCGTAGACGGAATCGGGGATGTCGGCAGGGTCGATGCCGTAGGCGATCTCGCCTGTGTCCGGCGGCTCCTCACCCGCGGCCACGTAGGTGTTGCCCGATCCGGTCACCGCTGCGATGGCGTTGGCGCAGGCTCGCTCGGCCTCTTGGAAGGCGCCCCAGACCCGGTTCACCTCCAGGATCAGCTGGCGGTTCCGATGGAAGTTCTCCAGGTCGGCGTTCCACTTCTCGTCGTCGCCGACCTCCTCCACGAAGGCGCGGGCGTCCTCCTTGAGGGATCGCAGCTTCGTCTTGGCGGTGTCGGCCTCGTCGGCGAAGGTGTCCAGGGCGTCGGCGACGGCGGTGAAGTCGTCCTGGATGGTGCCGCCCTTGGTGGCCACCGGGCCCATCGCGGCGAACAGGTCCTCGGACTCGGGGGCCGTGTAGTGGGGTTGCAGCCCCTGCCAGGTGGCCTCGATACCCTCGCCGCCCTCGCAGATCTCCTCTCCTGCGGTGCGCATGTCCGCTGCGGCCCCCTGAAGGATCTCCACCGAGGTCCCGGGTATGGGGATGCAGTCGGGGACGATCAGGACCATGAAGTCCATGGGCAGTGCCTGCTGGCTGCGGGGGTCGTCCACGGGACGGATGACATCGATGGGGGGCACGTCGACTCCGTGTGGGAAGCAGGGGGTGGGAACGGGGGAGGGGTCAGACCGGAACGTTGAGGGGGTCGACCTCGCCGGCGGTGGCGCTGTTCTGCGCCTCCTCGGCCATCTCCAGATCGCCGGTGAGGTAGGCGTCCACTGCCAGGGCGCAGCCCTCCAGCGCCGACCCGGCGCGGTTGACCATCTCCTCGGCGAGCAGGCCGTAGTTCTCCAGGAACACGTAGAGCTCGCTCTGCACGGGACCGCTGCAGGAGGCGGACGCGGCCGTCACGATCCCGTTTCCTGCGGTGGTCAGGGATCCGTCCAGGGCATCGCCGCTCCCGTCACCGAGCAGTCCCATCACGGTGTTGAGTACGCCTCCGACAGAGGGTGCGTCGATGTCCCAGCTGCTCATCTGCTGCCTCCAGGCGTGACTGTTTCGGAGGTTGACTGTCTGAAGCGGTTGGCCCGGAAGTTCTCGGGCGCTGTGGCTCGTGTCTCATGGCCGGTTCCGGCCATGTGGTCCTGCTCGGAGCGGGCGATCGCGGCGTGCATCCGGTCGAGGGTCGGCTGCAGCGCGGCAAGAGTCCTGGTCAGGCGCTTGCCCAGGTCTTCGCTGCGGCTGCGCAGGCGTTCGGTGTCGTCCTCGAACAGCACCGGGGGCGCCTGCCGTGGCGGAGCGGGTCGGGCGACCGCGGCCTCTTCCTGTTCCGGTGCGTGCTCCGGCCAGGAACTGGGTTCCACCAGCTCGAACTTCATCCGGCCCCCTTATGGGAAGCCCTCCACGGGCTTAAGCGGCTTCTCACCTTTTGCGCGCATTATGCCGACATCTGGCGACATTCGGTCACCGAGTGTGCACGGGAGGGCTTGACACGGCACGCCTTCCTGCGACAGATGTGGTTGGCTCGAAGAGCTGTGGCCGGATCGTGCCGTGGCTCAGGTCTTCCCCGAACCTGCCTCCCGCCTCACCCCCCACCCGACGAGGAGAAGCGTTGAGCTACGACGTGGTGGCACTCGTGGCCCAGGAACCCGATGCGCTCGTGCTGGCCCGCGCGCTGCACAGCGCCGGCCCCGACCTCTTGGTGCGCTCCCTCGAAGGCGGCGCGGTCGTGCAGCTGCGCGACGCACAGCGGCAGGTACTGCTCACCGCGGAACCCGCACAGCTGGTGGAGGACCGTGACGAGGTCGCACGTCTGCTGGGTTCGGACGCGGCTCTGGGCCTGCCGGAAACCTGCTGGTGGGTGGAACTGCGGGCCCGCCCCGATGCGGAGGGGCGCCGAGTCGCGCACAGCGTCGCCGACGCCCTGGCCACCGCTTCGGGCAGCAGTGTGTGGACCTCGGGCCGGGCCGAGTTCGGCCTGTGGACCGAGACCTCCCACCCGGCCGTGGAGACCGTCGCGGAAGAGGCCTTCGTCGTGGCGCAGGACCGCGAGGTCGCCTCCCTCTCCTCCTGGCTGACCGACGCGGTCTCCGCCCATGGCGCCCAGGGACACGCGCTCCAGTTGCTCACCCCGGCAGAGGCACGCATCACCTACCCCTTGCGCACCCTGCTTGCCCAACCGCTCGCCCGGTGGGTGGTCAGAGCCTTGGACGGAAGCCACTTCGACGGCATCAGCGGCCTGCCGCTCACCTGGCATCCCCGCCACGCCTACATCCCCGTCCCGCCCGCGGAGTCCGCCCCCGAACCCGCTCCCGGCTTCCTCGACGACTCACCCATGGGCGCACAGCTGGTCCTGGACCTGTCGGTGACGCACCGGGCCTCCTTCGCCCCGCCCCTGGGCAGGGCCGCGGAGATCCTCGCCGAACATCTGGCCGGGGCGCATCCGACCGGGTGGGGTCCGCACGAGCCGGCCCTGGCCGCCTGGAGCCGCGAGCGCCTCGTCCGACTGGCCCGTCACCGCGCACCCCGCGCCTCGGTGTTCCACTTCAACGGCGGCCACGGTGGCGGGACCGCGTTCAGCGGCAGTATCCGTGTCGGCTGGGAGGGGGAGCGTTCCGAGGAGAGGATCTCCGTCGCCTTCGGGTACGGGGACCGCTCCGAGCTGCCGCTCCAGGTCCTTCCAGCCTTGGTGGAGGGGCTCGCAGCCGAAGGGTTGCTGTCGGTCCTCCACGTCCGCAGGAGCCGTGGCCGCGCAGACACGACCTACGAACCGCGCTGGCACGGACTGGCCACCGCGGTGGGCATGGCTCTGGGCCCCGACGCGTTCACCCGTGCGGGCGAGGAGTACCTGCTGTCGGGGCCGCTGAAGGGCACTGTCCTCGGCCGGGGCGCGGACCGGGCGCTCTGGTACCGCGTTCCCGAGGAGGCCCCCGCGCAGCTGCGGTCCGCGGCGGTCGAGGCCCAGCTGCGCCACCTCGCCGCCGCCCCCGGCACGGGTTCCTGACGCCGGCCGGGACCCGCAGATCCCCGTGCCCGCAGCCGATCGCGGTCCGTTCTCTCGGGCCCGGAGGCAAGGGAGCGCTCCCCTAGGATGCGCGCATGGACGAATTGCGCGGAGACCGGGCCACATGGCGCTTCGACGGCGAAACCGTCGCGATCCGCTACCACACCGGCCGGTTCAAGGATCCGATGCTGAAGGAGTTGGGCCACTGCGAGGTCCCCGTCGCCGCGATCGCCTCGGTCGGTTTCATCCTCTCCGACAGCAGGCGCAAGCGCTGGACACTGGATCTGCGCCTGCGCGAGCGGACCGACCCCTACGCCGCTGCGGGCGCGATGCTGGCGGAGAAGTCGCAGCCCTTCCGGCTGGTGGGTCCGGCGAAGACGGAGCTGGTCGCCGAGTACCTGTCCGACCAGCTGCGCTTCGCCGCGGAGCAGGCGGCCGAGAAGGGCGCCGCCCCGGCCGACCTGGCGACGCGCCTCGTGCCGCCGCTGCCCTTCCACATCCAGACGGAGGAGGGCACGGCCGCCTTCGACGGCGCCACCGTGCGGCTGATCTGGGCCGGCTCGGCCGCCTCCCCGCGCAAGAAGAAGGCGCACCGCCGCGAGATCGCCCTGTCCGACGTCACCGGCGCCGAGTGGGTCCCCTCGGACGGCTGGGAGTACGGCCATCTGCGCGTCACCACCACCGAGGCCGTCCAGACCCCGGTCACCAAGCCCAAGCACGACCTGTCCTGCCTGCTCAGCAACGAGGGGAGGGAGGACGCCCTCACCCTGATGATGGCGGCCACCGTCACGGCCCACGTGTGGGCGGGCCGGAGGCTGGAACTCGAGTGACCCCAGGGCACCCGGGGCACCCCCGCCCCGGGGCCCGGGCCCGGTCACGGCTCGGCGATCCGCTCCGCCACACCCCGCCCGGCGATACCTGCTCCGGGAGGACACGAAAATCTGTAGTGATCGGTGTAGACATCCAGGTCCTCCAGTGCTAATTTTTCTGTTGTAGCCACAGAGGTCAAAAGATGGACCACCGGATACGCCGGTGGGAAGCAGTGACGCAGTACCGGAGTCCCGCCCGTACGGGGGACACCGGAGCAGGAAGAAGGACGCGGTAGGGCTCGACCGGCGCGCAGTGTCGGATGGCGTCGGGTGCCGGTGGTACCGCAGTAACGCAGGAACGGCCTCCCGCCGGTACGGGGGAGGCCGCGCAGTAACAGAGAAGGTGCAGTAACAGAGAAGGTCGGCTCGACCGGCGCGCACGTGCTTGAAGGCGCCGGGGGCCGGTAGCAACCGCAGTACAGCAGTAAGGCAGTACCGCAGTACCGGTGTCCCGCCCGCACGGGGGACATCGCAGCAGGAAGAACACGCAACGCGAGAGCGAGAGGAGCAGATGCCATCAGGATCGCCCGGGCGCGGAGAAGTTCCGCTCGGGTACCGCAGGCCCCGGTTCGGAAGAAGGTGGTCCACGGTCACACAACCGCGATCCCCGCTTTCCCGGCTCAGCTCGACCTCGGGAAGCGGAAGACCGGCAGCCGCCGGTAGGTGGTATTGAAACTCTCGGGCCCCAGCGCGGAATCGCGCTGGGGCCCTCGGCGTGCGGTCAGGAGAGAAGGAAAGAGAAGACGCTTGTCCCGTCCCGAGAACCGGTTCGACGATGACGACTACCCCGCCTACACCATGGGCCGCGCGGCGGAGATGATCGGCTCCACGCCGGCGTTCCTGCGCGCCCTCGGCGAAGCCCGGCTGATCGAGCCCCTGCGCTCGGCAGGCGGCCACCGCCGCTACTCCCGCTACCAGCTGAGGCTCGCCTCCCGTGCCCGCGAGCTCGTGGACGAGGGCACGCCGATCGAGGCGGCCTGCAGGATCATCATCCTGGAGGACCAGCTGGAGGAGGCCCTGCGGATCAACGAGGAGCTGCGCGCCTCCGACGGGCACCCCCAGGGCAGCGAGCCGCCGGCACCCTGACGGACCCCCCGTCCAGGGCCATGAATGCGGTCGAATCCGGCCCCGGGGTGGGGTGTCGTCCGCCGGGGCGGCGCGGGAGGGACGGTACCCGTCACCGTGTCCGCGTGGTCGGCCACCCCCGCAAGCGGGTCGGCCACCCCCGGAAGCGGGTGGAACGGGATGATCGTCCCAGGGATCTCACCCCTCAGGAGGTGCCCGTTGTCCCACACCGCGTCCCCCGTCCGCGCCACACCCCGCCCCCGCTGCGTCGCCGCGGCCGCCGCCGTGCTCACCCTGTCGGCCGGGTGCGCCTGGCTTTCCGGGGGCGAGGTCCGTGAGGTCGCCGACCTCGAGGTCCTCCACCTGGTGGCCGAGCAGCCCCCGGCCGAGCTCCCCGTCCCGACCACCGTCACCGGACACGCCTGGGTCTGGAAGTCCCCCGGCGGGTCCGGTATCCAGGAGATCCTCCCCGTGCCCACCGGCGCGGTGGTGCGCCTGGCCGACGGTGCAGCCGGCCTGGACACCGCCACCGGCGAGACCGCGTGGAGCTTCCGCCTCCTGGACCCCCGGGACCGCGCCGACGTCGCCCTCACCCCCGATCGGCAGCGGGTGGCGGTGGCCGCGGACGGTGCCGTGGTGGTCCTGGACCCGGCCACCGGTGCGGAGATCGGTGTCCATGAGTACGAGCCCGACCCGCAGACGCGCGGCCCCGGGCAGCTGGAGATCAGAGGCCCGGCGGGCCTGGCCGCCGACGAGGGGCTGGTCACCGCGCAGATACAGGAGAGCGGCGCCGTCGACGTCACCCTCACCCCCTGGGCGTTCGACGACGGCAACGGCGCCGGCGGAGGGTGGAGCACCGAGGTCCCGGCCTGCAACGAGGGGATCAGCCCGTCTCGGATCGAGGACGGCTTCCTCACCTCCGGCGCCGTGGTGCTCCTCCACGGCTGCGGCGAGCCCAAGGACGCGGACGACCCCGCCGAGGACGACGGCGTGTCGGACCTGGTGGCTCTCGACCTCGGGAGCGGCGAGGAGCTGTGGCGTCTGGCCGCCGGGGAGGACTTCACCGTCGAGCACGAGAAGAACACCCTGGGCGGCGGCGGCCACTTCGCCGTGCTCGGTGACGTCGCCGTGCGCCAGAACCTCGCCCTGCACCGGGGGACGCTGGTCGTCGATCCGGTCACCGGGGAGGTGGTCTCCGACGAGATCCCCTATCTGATGAGCAGTACGGGGAGCGACTTCGTCGTGCGGGTGCTCTCCGACGGGTACGTGGCGCTCACCGGTGAGGGCATGCCGAGGCAGGGCGAGCTGTGGGGGCAGTACGAGCTCCGCGACTTCTCGGGGCGGGTGCGCGGCGCGGTCCCCACCGAGTTCGCCCGGGCCGACGGGCTCCTTCCGCTGGAGGACGCGCTCGTCCGCCTGGACTGGGCCGACCCGGAGGACCCCCACCTGTTCGTCCTCGACTGGGACGGGGGCGCGGAGCCGGTCGCGCAGATCCCCGCCGAGGTGAAGGTGGAGACCCGCGAGCTGACCAGCCTCGTGGCGGCGGAGGAGGTCGTGGGTCCCGCGACCTTCGTGGCAGTGCCGGGTGCGGTGCTGCTGCGGGAGTACCGGCACGGGCAGCCGCAGACGCGTATCTCGGGGTTCACCGGCTGAGGCGGACCGCCGGAGCGCTCCGCCGCCGACCGGGGGCCATGGGAGAGGGAGGACCGAACGTACCGCCCGCCGCCCGCCGGGCGGCTCTCCCGCTGTTGCGTTCCTTCGCGGACATGGGGAGGGAGCGCCCGGGACCGTCCGCCCCGATGCGGGCCAGTTCCGCGAAATCGGACGGACCCAGGGCTGTGAGTAGTGGTTTCGCTCCTGTCCGGTCCCGGGGAGGCCACCGCTCCCCTTCGAGGTAGCGGACTCAAACCTGTAGCCATCACTCCCTGTCTTCCCCTAAAATTCCCTTACCTTCTGGCCATCCGAGGAAAAAAGGGAATATTGATGAGTGATCGTCTCTACTCCGTGGAAGAGGTCGCCGAGCATCTCGGGCTGCACGTGCGCACCATCCGCAACTATGTGCGCGACGGCCGCCTCAAGGCGGTGCGTATCGGCAAGCAGTACCGGATCAGGCACGAGGACCTGGAGGCCCTCACCGGCGGCCCCGTGCCCGCGCCCCCGTCCGAGACGGTCCGGCGCCACCGGCACACCGAGGTGTCGAGCATCGTGGAGGCCGACGCCGTCAGCCGCGAGACGGCCGACCGCGTGACCACCATGCTCACGGCCGCAGCCGCCGGCCGCGAGCCCGGCGGGCAGCCCCTGCGGGTCACGACCGCCTACGACGAGGAGCGGGCCCGCCTGAAGGTCGTCGTCCTCGGCGGCCTGGCCGAGACGGCGCGGATGCTCGAGTACATGGAAGGGGTGCTCGCCCCGTGAACCCCATCTACCGTTCGGAGGAGGGCGAGCGCCGGATCCGGCAGAACTACCTCCAGGCGCTGGAGGAGTGGCCGGTCCCCGCCGAGCGGGTGCGTCTCCCCACCTGCCAGGGGGAGACCTTCGTCCTGGTCTCCGGCCCCCCGGACGCACCGCCGGTGGTGCTCCTGCACGGGTCGGGCGCCAACGCCGCCATGTGGCAGGGGGACGTCGCCTCCTGGTCGCGGCACCTGCGCGTCCACGCCGTCGACCTCGTCGGCGAGCCCGGCCTGAGCGCCCCCTCACGCCCGCCCCTGGACTCCGGCGGCCTCGCGCTGTGGCTGGACGACGTGCTGGACGGGCTGGGCCTCGCCCGCACCGCGGTCGTGGGAACCTCCCTCGGCGGCTGGACGGCACTGCACTACGCCACCCGCAACCCCGACCGGGTCACCCGGCTGGCGCTGCTGTGCCCGGGAGGTGTGGGGCGGCAGACGACGGGCCGGATGCTCCTCACGGCCCTGCCGCCGCGGCTGTTCGGGAGCCGGGGAAGGCGCCGCTCGGTGCAGCTCGTCACGGGCCTGGACCCGCGGCGCGACCGGGCCGCCCTGGACACGGTGGCGCTGGCCTTCGCCCAGTTCCGGCCGCGCACGGAGCGGCTGCCCGTGTTCTCCGACGAGGAGCTCGGCCGCCTGGACATGCCGGTGCTGGTGGTCGTGGGCGGACGCGACGTCATGTTCGACTCGGCGGAGACGGCTCGGCGGATGCGCGCCCGGGTCCCGCACGCGCGCGTGCACGTCCTGCCCGAGGCCGGGCACGCCCTCCTGCACCAGACGGAGACGGTGGAGGAGTTCCTGCGGGGGTGAGGAGACCAGGCTCCGCCCGGACACGCCCCCTGGCCTTTCGGAGCCGGAACCGTCCGCCGCGCCGGCACGGACAGCCGCGCATCACCGGGCTCACCGACGTATCACCGGGCTCACCGGCGCGCGGCCGCGCGGGCAGGTGTCCGCCGGAGCGGCTACCCCTGCCCCTGGGGTCGCGGGCTCCACTCGTGGGTCAGGAGCCCGAACACGACCAGGTCGAGGAAATCGCCCATCACCCAGGACGCCGAGCGCAGCACACCCTCCCGGACGAAGCCGTTGTGCTCGGCGGCGCGCAGCATCGCGATGTTGTCCGCGTGCGTCTCGATCTGTATCCGGTGCAGACCGAGGACCGTGAAACCGTAGTGGCACAGCGTCGCGACCACGTCGGTGCCGTACCCCTTGCCGCGGCAGGACGGCCGCAGCGCCAGCCCGATGTGCGCGGAGCGGTTGTGGGTGTCGATCTCCCACAGGGCGGCGTTGCCGATCAGCGTGCCACCCTCCAACTCCACCGCCGAGAACAGGACGGACGACTCGTCGTCCTCCCTCACCACGAGCCTCGGGTCCTGCGACCTCGGCGGAATCGGCCGCCACGGCCTGGCCTCGGCCCGCGAGGAGCCGGCTACGTCGTCGTAGAGCTCGGCCCGCAGGATCGGGATGTCGTCGTCGTGGCGGGCCCTGAGCCCGACCTTGGTTCCTGTCAGCACCCGGGCTTTCTATCCGGTCGGCTCGGCTCCGGGCAAGCGAACAAGGACCCGGACGGCCCCGGACGGATCCGGCAGGTCCCGTCGGCACGGCGCCGCGCGGTCGGGGCCGTGCGGGGAAGGTCCGCACCGGGGAGGGGAAGTCCGCGCGGGTACGGGCGGACGCCGGACCTCACGCCGCCTCCGGTGCGGTGAGGGCGCGCCGCGCCGAGACCACCGAGGCCAGGGCGAACCCGGCGCGGGCCAGGAGCAGCACCGACCACAAAGACACCAGCGTCAGGTGCCCCGACACGGCGAGCAGGCCGATGGCGGGAAGCGCGCCGCACCACAGCACCGCGACCAGGCTGCGCACGGTCGCGTGCGGTGCCACGACCACCTTGAGCACCGACGACAGGAACCCCGCGCAGGGCTCCAGGAGCAGCTGCACCCCCACCAGCCGCACCCCCCACAACACCACGGGGTCGGCCTCCAGACCCAGCAGCCCCGCCACCGGCCCCGGCAGGGCGAGGAACACCAGCGCGAGCGGCCACAGCAGCAGGGCCGTCGAGGCGGTGAACAGGCGCAGGCGGCGCGCCTGCTCCCGCAGATCGGTCCCGGAGGCGCGCAGCAGGCGCCCGGCCACCATGCCGTAGGGCTTCAGCGGCACCACCAGCGTGCGCACGACCGCGATGCAGGCGAGGGCGGCGGCCGCCTGCGCCGCCGGCAGCACCGTCACGACCTGGGAGACGACGGCGAAGGCCGCCACGAGCACCAGGGCGTCGAGCGCCCCCGCGAACGACCCGGGCACCGCCCGCAGCACCGGCGCCGACCACATCCTGCGGGCGCCCTCGCGCACCGACCGCAGCACGGCGGCCCTGGCCTGCGGCTCGGTGCGCACCACGGTGCGGACCAGGGTGGCGAGGTCCACCAGGGAGCATCCGGCCCCGATGACCACCAGGGCGACCACCGGGGAGGGTTCCCACAGGAACACGGCGGCGGCCAGCAGCCCGTGGGCGACGAAGTTCTCCGCGCTCGTGCGCAGCCGCACCCCCTCCTGGCCGGTCACCAGCAGCACGCCGCCCGCCGCGTAGGTCACGGGGGCGAGCAGGACCGCCGGGAGGTAGGTGAGGAGGAAGGCGGCGAACAGGCCGGGGGAGTGCTGGAAGGCGAGGGCCGCGCCGCTCGCGGCCAGTGCGCCGAGCGCCAGGAACACCGATCCCGCCAGGACGGTGGCGGCCAGCTCCGCCGTCCGCTCCGGATCCTTCAGGAGGGTGTCGCGGCGCAGGCGGGACACCACGAGGACCTGGTAGGCGGTGCCCAGGGTCAGGCACACCAGCAGCAGGGTGAGCGCGCTTCCGTAGGAGGCAGCGACCTCGGGGGCGTAGCCGCTCAGGGCGGAGAAGAAGAGGAGGACCTTGGAGCCGGCGAGGAAGACCGCCAGGGCCGCCTTCGTCCCCCGGGAGAGGAAGTCCTTGACGGCGCTCGTGCGGTCGGCGGTTCCGGTCGTGGGCATGGGGGGTCAGCGCTCCGTCTCGTGCATCCGTCGGGGGGTGTGCCGGATTCCTCGGGAGGGGCTCTACGAGTTCGCGGCCCTTCGGGGGCGGCCGGGCGGTGCTGCTGCCGGAGCGCCTGGGGAGCCCACATGCTCTCATCACGCCTGGGAGGATCCCTCCCTGACAATTTTTCGATGAAGGACGGCAAGGGTCAGGACCGCGAAGGTCATACCCAGGGCAGAGATGCTCACCGCAAGGACCGGCTGCAGTTCGACGACGCGCGCTGTAGGCGACATGGACACGGGGTTGCTCGGATCACTGTGCCGGATCACTTCTGTGATGCTCTGCCATGTGGCCCATCCGATGAACGCTGTGAAAAGGCCCCCCTCCGTGAGGAGGAGCCTTCTGTGGATGCCGAGGAAGCTCCATCCGCTGATGTGCCGGGCGAAGATCTTCTGGGCCCGGACCCGTGTGTGGATGACGCAGACGGCGACGGAGGTCATGAGCATGACCGCGCAGGAGGCAACCAGGTTGAAGCTCTCCAGCCGTAGCTCCTTGACCAAGCCCGCGTAGTAGTCGGCGGCGCTGGTGACCACCATCTGCATACCGTTGACATAGGTGGAGAAAGGAGGCTGGGAGATGGATTCTTCCACCACCGAAGGATCCGGGAAGACAATGGCGCCCTGCGTCGCGTAGGAGGTGTACCTGACGTCGGAGAGCACTGCTCCGTTGGGCAGGGCGATGATTACAGGCTCCTCCAGGAAAGGTTGTACGTAGAAGTCTCCGGGGGTGATGGACCCATAGGTGAACACCTGGTTTCCGTGTGCGGTTGGGAGGACTTCGATCTTCTCCTCGGAGACCAGCCCGGACGTATCGGATCCCCCCAGGAGGGAGACGACTCCTGCTGTGAAGTCTGCTTTCCGGTCGATGAGTGACGGAGGCAGGAGAATTCTTACGCTCTCACCGGGTAGGTAGCGTTCCCCCTCGGGAGAGAGAATCTCCTGGTGTTCCAGGTAGGTGTTGTTGACCAGGATCACTCCGAAGTCCGGTCGGGGAGTGCCGGGAGGGGTGATAGCTTCCCCCCTTTCCTGGGCTGCCAGGATCATGTCCCCGGATGCATCGGATTGGCGGATCCAGTTCCCGACCACCGGTTCCATCTCTCCTACCATCTCGGCGATGTCGACGCTTCCGGAGATCATGATCCGGGATGTCTGACCGGCACCTTCGAAAGCGTCCATGTCCTCTTTCTGGGCCTGTATGTTCCGAGCCGAGGCAATGACAGAACTGAGGACGAGGAGGACAAGGATGATCGCGGGGATGCGTGCAGCGTAGGCGCTGACCGTGGCAGGACGGCCGGGGATCCTGCCCTTGAGCGCCGGGAGTATCTCCATGGTGTGCGTGATGCCCAAGGCGGAGGCATGGGCAGCGAACCCGACGAGCAGGAAGAGGAGGAGCAGCCACCCGGCTATCTCGGCGAAGAGGAAGAACTGGGACAGTCCGTTGTAGAGGAAGAGGAGGAGCACCACGCTCGCTGCCACACACGCTCCTGGGCCGAGGTAGAAGCGCAGGAGCAGGAGCATGTCGCGAGTGAGAATCCTGGTGAAGCCATGCCCTTGCAGCCGAAGGACGGCGTAGTTTTTGGCATTGAGGAGCACACCCGAACCGACAGCGGTCACACCCATCAGCAGAGCGATGAGAAGCGCTGTGTTCATGTTTCCGGAGTAGACGAAGAAATCTGTCCATCGGAGCTCGGTGGACGAGGCACTGAAGGTGTCGTGAAGACCGATCTCGGAGAGTGCGGCCTCAAAGGCCGATGATTCTTCCTCGGAGCCGAAGACGTTGTAGAACCCGCGTGGATCCTCGTGGTCCAGGTCGGTGAAGGGGTGGACCTCTGTCCGCATGCTGTGCCCGAACGAGGGGTATCCGTCTTCGAGCCAGGCATGCTCAGGGGATTCGGGCGAACCGGGGGACAGGTAGAGGTGGCGTATGTTCCCGGGGTCGCGTAGATCCGGGACCTCGTACGCAACGGAAACATTGTTGTCTGCCGTGAACTCTTCGACCTTGTCGATGATCTGAGGAGTGTCGGCAATGCCTTGGTTGGCCGTGACCCAAACAGAGTGTGAAGGGACCGTCAGGGTTACCGATTCGTACTGATGGAGGGCAGCAAAGGAAAAGATTGATGCCAGGGCAACGAAAGCCGTGTGGGTGAAGAAAATAATTCTGGGAAGCACAAGTGTTCCGTCTCGGAAATGAATGAACGCCGCCGGGGTCCGCCTGTGGAATTTTTGTGCGCTCCTCAGGAGGTGCGATGGCGGGTGGGGATCTTCACCGCTGCGGAACCTTGGCATCTCGTGGAACGCTTGTAGTAGGAGAAGAGATGTGGGCCCGTCATTCCGTGTCCCTGCGTCCCTCCGCGACAAAATCGACACGAGCAGCAGCGGATGTCAGCGTGCGCCTGTCAGCCCTCATGTTTATTTCCGTTTTTTTCTCGGGGGCAACCATCAGTCGGAGAGGGGTACGGAAGGGGGATGAAGAGGGTTTCCTTGTATTGCCCTCCGTGCTCGTTCTGATGCGGAGAAAATAGCACAGAAGGGGCTATTGAGAGAACTCGGTACCAGACTTCCGAGGATGGCTACACCTGTCCCTCCTCGCCCGGATGTGCGAGCGGTCCAATATGCGGAGCTGGTCTTTCCCATGTTCCCCGGGCCGGGTTTTCAGGAGGAACCCAGGCAATGGGGGATCCCTGACGTATCGATCTTGGCCACTTCCGGCCAAAAACCGCGAAGAGCCCCATGTCTTCTTCGCGGGTGGCTCGGGCCTCCGGGGCGTCAGGGGCGGCTGTACCGATCCGTGGCTGGAGACGTGGGGCAGAGTCGGTGCCGGCACGGTGGCGGCATGTGGCCGGTACGCGTTGGCCCGGGCCCCATGTGCGTCATGCATAGGTTCTTGACAGAGGTGCTGAGGGGACCGGTGGTGCGGGGGAGAGAGTGGGGGATGCCTCGGCGGTGGCTGCCGAAGGTGTGCGGGGCCGATCGGTGGCTCAGAGGAGTTCCCTCATCCTCTCCCGGTGCCGTTCGACGAGGGCGACGGAAGCCGCTGGGTCGGCCGCCGCCTCCTGGATGCTGCGGAAGGCGGCTTGGTAGGCCTCCACCTCGTCCTCCTGCTCCAGGTAGAGCGACTGGGTGAGGGAGGGGACGCAGACGATCGGGGTGTCGAGCGGGTGCGCGAACTCCAGGACCGTGAACGGAGCGACCAGGCCGGCGTGCGCGTCCTGGGCCAGAGGGAGCACGCGCAGGTCGATGTTGGGGAGCTGGGCCATGTGGAGCAGGTAGTCGAGCTGCTCGACCATGACGGTGGGCCCGCCGATGGGGCGCAGGAAAGTCGACTCGTCGACAACGGCGTGCAGACGGGCGGGCTTCATCCGGACGAGGATCTCCCGCCGGCACATGCGCGCCTCCACGTGCCGTGAGATGTCGGCCGGGTCGGTGCGGCCGGCGCCCCGGAGGACGGCGGCGCTGTAGCCGGGAACCTGGAGGAGGGCGGGGAAGATCTGGGTCTCGTAGTTGCGGAGGTGGGCGGCCTCGGTCTCGTAGTCGGGGAGCAGGTCGCCGTTGAAGACGTCCCGGTAGTCCCTCCACCAGCCTCGAAGCCGGGTGTCTTGAACCCAGTCCAGCATGTCTTCACGTTGGCTGGGTTCTGTAATCCCGTAGAGGTCCATCAGTTTGATGATGTCTTTAGGGTTTATCCTTTTTGTGAACCCTGTCTCTAATTTTGTGACTTTGGGATGGGTCCATCCGAATTCTTGAGCGACTCTCACGGCCGTGAGGTTGGCCGATTGGCGTGCCTGGCGAAGTGCAGAGGTCAGGCGGCGTAGGCGGAGTGAAGGGCTTCTGGGGTCATGCATGTCGCTTGCCTCGTAAGTTACTTATAAGTAGCGTTAGTTCTTTGGTTGTGGCCGGAGAACATTTCCTCTAAATTGAAGGGGCGCCACGGAGAGAACACGCACAGTGTTCTTCCTGGGTTGCGCCGTGCCCCCTCCCGTCTATCGGAGATTCTGAATCTCACACCGCCGGGCGCGTTCGACACTTTTGTCCCTTTCGTGAATGACACTTAAGGAGTGTGCTCGCTATGCCCAAAAAGGTGCAGATTCGTGGGTGCCGTTCTGCGTCCTCTGTCCCGATTCCTGCTCGGGAAGCCACCGCTGCCACCCGCCTCCCCCAGGGGGCTCCGGCTCCGGGACTCGTGCCGGGGGAGGTGACGGTTCCGCTCAGCAGCTTCGTCCAGCCGGTGCACCGGCACTACTTCTCCGGGCTGCCGGAGCGGTGCAACTACCGCAACCGTCACTACAGCTTCCCTGGCATCCCCGAGGTGATGCCGCTGACCAGGGCGTTCCTGAACACCTGCGCGGCTGACCGGTCTGAGGACTACCGCTATCTGTTCACCCTCCTCGGTAGCGAGCTGGCCAACAACGCCATTCGGCACACGCTCTCGGGGCGTCCGGGTGGGAGCTACACCCTCCAGGTCCGGCGCAGCCGTAAGGGACTGCACCTGACCTGCCGCGACCAGGGCAGCCTGAACGGCCAGGACGGACACCTCAGCCCGAACCCGAGCGGCCTTGACCTGTCGGCCGAGTCGGGACGAGGACTGGCGATGGTCGACGCCTTCGCCACCTCGTGGGGTGACAACGGCTTCGCGGAGTACCGGAGCGTGTGGCTCTACCTGGCGTTCAACGCCGAGGAGAGCCGTTGGTGGGACGACTCGGCGAGCGTCCGCAGCTGACCACACGGGAACGCCGCTGCAACGGCGGACCCGTCTTACAAAGCGGCCCAGGAGGTGTACCACCACCTCCTGGGCCCTGAATCCCGAAGCACTGAGCAACTTGTAATTTTCAGGAGCCAGGATCCAATGACGAACATTATCTCTTTCCCCCGCCCCTCCGCAGCTCTTCCGAGCATCTCCGAGCCCAGCGAGAAGTTCCGGGTTCCCGCCCAGAGCCGACCGGCGAACCCGTTCACGACCCGGCACACCCAGCCGGCCCCGCACACCGCGCCGCGCACCGAGTCGGTCAACCCCTGGCGTCCCTCCCCTAAGCCGGGGCCGTACTGCCAGGACTGCAAGCACCCGTCCTGCCGCGCTCGCCGGGCCGAGCGGCTTCCCCGCCTGGGCGGCCGACGCTCCGAGTTCGCCGAGGAGCACGCCAACGCCGCCAAGCTCCAGGCGCGCCACCGGAACCTGGTGATCTGGTTCGGTGAGGCCACGCAGTCCTACTGGGTCGCGACGTCGCACGGCCTCGTCGAGGGCCGCGACATCGATGCCCTGTTGCTCGCCCTCTGGCCCCACACCAGCCGCTGACCCGCACCCGTCCTGCCGCGCGAGGCGCCCGCGCGGCTGGACGGCGTCGACATCGAGCTGATTCCGGAGAGCGAGCATCCACGCCCTCCGGTCATCCGGCAGCCTTGCGCCAAAGCGGCGAGGACGAGACCCGAGCCGAGATCGCCCGAGCCGCTGATGCCAGTTCGACACTGCGCAGCGAACGTGACTTGGCTGAGGAGTTTGTTGCCTCGGTGTCGGCGGACAGAGCCGTGTACGACCAGTGGTGTGCGTTTGTCGTCGCCAAGCGCGCAGAGGAGCTTGAAGCGATCATTGCTGAGCAGAAGCTCCAACCCGATGCAGCGCCCGCGTTCATAGATGCAGCATTCCGTGACGGGCAGCTCCGCATGATCAGAACGGCGATCACGAAAACTCTTCCTCCTGCCTCTCGTTTCTCGGCAGGCGGTGGGCATGGCGAGGCGCCAGAGGGCGGCTTGACGTCACCCTCGGCGTAGTGCTCTGTCTCCGAGAGGTGTCCGTTGCGGCCCCGCGAGTCCTCCGGTGCCCCGCTGCCTCACCTTTATTGCTCTGTTTGTTTGCAAAAGTAATATGTGCCTTCCGGGGAATGCATATCACCTTCTGCTGCTCTCTGGTGTTTGGTGTCTTGTTTCGAAGGGCTTCTGTGGGTACATTCGCGCTCTCCGCCAACGCTTTTTGTGTAACGATTTTGCGAAATAGGATTATCTTTTTGTGGCAAGTGGTCTGCTGGCGGTCGTCCCTGACGTGCTGTTAGTTGAAAGGACCGACCCCCCGGTGCCTGTCACAGTCCACGACGTCATCTCCTCCATCCGTGAGCAGTCCAGGAACAACCACGAGCGCGGCAGCCGTTTCGAGCGCCTCATGGTCTCCTACCTGCAATCCGACCCCCAGTTCTCCCGCAGGTTCACCCGTGTCCACCGCTGGGCGGACTGGCCGGAAGCGCCCAGCAAGCAGGACCACGGCATCGACCTCGTCGCCGAGACCGTTGACGGCGGATACTGCGCCATCCAGTGCAAGTTCTACGAGGGAACCCACCGCCTGCAGAAGGACGACATCGACTCCTTCTTCACGGCTTCGGGCAAGGAGCCCTTCACCCAGCGGCTCATCGTCTCGACGACGGACACCTGGGGGCGCGCTGCAGAGGAGGCGCTCTGCGGACAGCAGATCCCCGTCACCCGTCTCGGCCTGGGCGAGATCGCGCAGAGCCCGGTCAGCTGGGACCAGGTTTGGCCGACCATCGACACCGAGGTCGTCCTACAACCCCTCCCCCTTCATGAGCCCCTACCGCACCAGCGGGCAGCAGTGGACGATGTCCTCACGGGCTTTGCCAGGCACGACCGCGGCAAGCTCGTCATGGCGTGCGGCACCGGCAAGACCTTCACCTCGCTCAAGATCGCCGAGGAGCTTGCCGCGGACCTGGAGAGCAAGGATCGCCGACACACCACGACCCGGGTGCTGTTCCTCGTCCCGTCCATCGCCCTGCTCTCCCAGAGCCTGCGGGAGTGGTCCGCCCAGTGCCGGACCTCCATGCGCGCCTTTGCCGTCTGCTCCGATGCCAAGGTCGGCCGCAGGAGCAGCGCCGACGACCTCCAGGATCTGCGCAGCCACGACCTCGCCCTGCCCGCGACCACGGACGCCTCCGTGCTCCTGGACCAGGTGAAGCGCTCCTTCTCCGGGGAGCGGCTGCAGGTGGTCTTCTCGACCTATCAATCACTTGGAACGGTCCACACCGCTCAGAAACTCGGCCTGGGCAACTTCGACCTTGTCATCTGCGACGAGGCGCACCGCACTACCGGAGTGACCCGCTCCGGTGAGGAAGCCTCCAGCTTCGTCAAGGTCCACGACCGCGAGTACCTGAAGGCGGACCGCCGCCTGTACATGACAGCGACGCCGCGGCTGTTCGACGACAACAGCAAGAGCAGTGCCAAGAGCAACAACGCCGTCCTGTGCTCGATGGACGACGAGGAGGTCTACGGCCCCGAGTTCCACCGCCTCGGCTTCGGACGCGCGGTGGAGGAAGGGCTCCTGACCGACTACAAGGTGCTTATCCTCAACGTGGATGAGGCCTTCCTGGCCAACGCACTGCAGTCGCAGCTGTCCGAGGACGGCGAACTCAAACTCGACGACGCCGCAAAAGTGATCGGGTGCTGGAACGGACTGGCCAAGAAGATCGGCAAGGCCCCGGCTGGCCAGAGTTTCGAACCGGGTGAGCCACCGATGCGCCGGGCAGTGGCCTTCGCCCGTACCATCGCCGAATCCAAGAAGCTCGCCGACAAGTTCGCCCAGGTGGTGGACGGCGTCAATGCGCAGGCGGACGAGCAGTCGCGCTCGGGCCTGCGCTGCGAGGTCGAACACGTCGACGGCAGCTACAACGCGCTGGAACGGAACCGGCTGCTCGACTGGCTCAAGGCGGATGCGGGAGACGACACGTGCCGCATCCTCTCCAACGCCCGGTGCTTGTCCGAGGGTATCGACGTCCCCGCTTTGGATGCGGTGCTGTTCCTGCATCCGCGTAAATCCGTGGTCGACGTGGTCCAGTCCGTGGGCCGTGTCATGCGCAGGGCCGAGAGCAAGAAATTCGGGTACATCATCCTGCCGGTGGGTGTCCCGACCGACGTCAGCCCCGCAAAGGCGCTCGGTGACAACAAGCGGTACAAAGCCGTCTGGCAGGTGCTTCAGGCCCTCCGCGCACATGACGACCGGTTCAATGCGACGATCAACAAGATCAATCTCAACCGGAACAAGCCCGACAACATCATGGTCGGCACGGTCACCGCTGAGGACTTCGACGGCCTGCGTGAGAGCGTCGGAGGCGACAGCGGGCAGAGTACGGGTGAGGGAAGCGACTCTGCCACGGCAGTGGTGGCCGACGGGTTCCAGCAGCAGGTGCTGGACTACGACTGGGGGGCGCTGCGTGAGGCGATCTACACCCGCATCGTCGACAAGGTCGGTGAGCGCCACTACTGGGCGGACTGGGCCCGCGACATCGCCGAGATTGCCGAGCGGCACGTGGCGCGTATCCGCGCGGCCACCGCTGATGTGGAGTCGGAAAAGGGGCGCGCCTTCGCGGGGTTCGTGGAGGAGCTGCAGGCCAACCTGAACCCGGGCGTCGACCGGGACAGGGCCGCGGACATGCTCGCCCAGCACATGATCACCAAGCCGGTGTTCGATGCGCTGTTCAAGGACTACGACTTCGCCGGCCACAACCCGGTCTCCTTGGCCATGGAGAAGATGCTCACCGCCTTGGAGGACGAGTTCATCGGCAGCGAGGCCGAGACCCTGGAAGGTTTCTATGCCTCGGTGCGCAAACGGGCCGAGGGTATCGACAACCACGAGGGCCGACAGCAGGTCATCACCGAGCTGTACGAGAACTTCTTCAAGAAGGCGCTGCCCAAGACGGCAGAGGCGTTCGGGATCGTCTACACGCCGGTGGAGATCGTCGACTTCATCCTGCGGATCACCAACCAGGCGTTGGACAAGCACTTCGACAGCAACCTCTCGAACGAGGGTGTCCACGTCATCGACCCCTTCACCGGAACGGGGACGTTCCTGGTGCGGCTGCTGCAGCTGGGGCTGATCAGGCCCGATGACCTGCTCCGGAAGTACACGCAGGAGCTGCACGCGAACGAGATCGTGCTGCTCGCGTACTACATCGCGGCGGTCAACATCGAAGCGGCCTTCCACCAGCAGTGGGAGGGGAGGGGCGGTGCGAAGAACGGAGGAGAGAAGGAGTACCTGCCCTTCGAGGGGATCGTGCTCGCCGACACCTTCCAGCTGAGCGAGGAGCGGGACACCATTCCAGGAACGCTGCTGGGAGCGAACAGCGACCGAGCCCGTCGGCAGCTGGAGCAGAACATCCGGGTGGTCATCGGCAATCCGCCGTACTCGTCGGGGCAGACCAGCCAGAATGACAACAACCAGAACCAGTCCTACGAAAAGCTCGACGCACGGATCGCAGAGACGTACGCGGCGGGCTCCACCGCGCAGAACAAGAATTCGCTGTACGACTCCTACATCCGGGCCATCCGGTGGGCCTCGGACCGGATCGAGGACGGGGGCGTGGTCTGCTACGTCACCAACGGCGGCTACATCGATGGCAACACGGCATCGGGGCTCAGAAAGAGCCTAGTGTCGGAGTTCGACTACATCTACTGCCTCAACCTGCGCGGCAATGCGCGTACGGCAGGAGAGCAGCGGCGCAAGGAAGCTGGGAACGTCTTTGGGTCAGGGAGCCGGAACACGGTTGCTGTTCTGCTCCTGGTAAAGAACGGTCAGGGCAATGGGCAGGGGAGGCTGGTCTACCACTCTGTTGCCGACTACCTGAGCCGGAGCGAGAAGCTCAACATTGTAGCGGCTGGCGGCCTCGACACGATTACATGGCAGGAGATCGCTCCGAGCTCCGAAGGGGATTGGATCAATCAAAGAGATGAGAGGTTCAGGTGCTTCTCTCCGATTGGGGATCGTGATTCAAGCAGAGGGATTTTTGCGGCTTACTCCCGTGGTCTTGCCTCTGGGAGAGACGCTTGGGTTTACAACTTCAGTGAGGCCAAACTGCGGGGCAATGTCGAGCGCATGATCGGCTTCTACAACAGCCAGGTTGACGGATTCCGTGAGTATTGTGAGGAAAAAGGGATTCGTGAGCCTAGCAATGACGACGTGGTCAAGTTCATTGACTACGACAGTGCCAAAATCAGCTGGAATAGGGCTGATAAGATTGGTGTGAAAAGGGGGAGGTTTCGCGCTTTTGGGCTGGCGTCGGTCATGTTTGGTACTTATCGCCCTTTCGTCAAACAGCGAGTGTACTTCAGTCGTGGAATGAATGACATGGTGTATGCTCTCCCCGTGGTATTCCCTGTGTCCGGGGAAAGGAATTTCGGGTTTTATAATGTTGGCAGCGGTTCGGCGGTTCCATTTTCCGTCCTCATGATGGACGCCCTGCCCGACCTTCATGTCACTGGAGCAGGTAGCGGAGGCCAATTCTTCCCTCGCTACACCTACCGTGAGAGTGCCGGAGACAATCTCTTCAGTTCTCAGGATGAAGGGCTCCAGCAGGTCGACAACATCACCGATTTCGCCCTCGCCGACTTCCGCAAGATCTACGGCTCCGATGTCACCAAGGACGACATCTTCTACTACACCTATGGCCTTCTTCACTCTGAGGACTACCGCACGCAGTTCGCCGCTGACCTGAAGAAGTCCCTGCCGCGTATTCCCAAAGTCGCCGGTTTCCGTGAGTTCGTCGATGCCGGGCGCAACCTCGCCGTCCTCCACATCGGCTACGAGACCGTCCAGCCCTACCCGCTGGAGCGGACGATCACCGGCCCCACGCCGGCGCCCGCGCGCGAGGTGTACCGCGTGCAGAAGATGAAGTTCGCCGACAAGAGCGACCGCTCCACGATCGTCTACAACTCCCGGGTCACCGTCAGCGGCATTCCTGAGCGGGCCTACCGCTACCAGCTCGGAGCGCGCTCGGCCGTCGAGTGGGTCATGGACCGCTACCAGGTCAAGACCGACGAGGCCAGTGGCATCGTCAACGACCCCAACGACTGGTCCGACGACCCGCGCTACATTATCGACCTCCTGGGTCGGATCGTCACCGTGAGCCTGGAGACCGTCGACATCGTCGAGTCCTTGCCGCCGTTGGAGATCTTGGAGGACTGACGGTCCTTCCCTGCTGCGGAAACGCGACGGGGTGTCCCTGCCAAGACCGCGGGGACGCCCTTCGTGCTCGGGGCGTCAGGAAACCCCCGCCCCGAGCAAGCGGTGGCCGTCGTGGGCGCGTACGGGCGGGTGGAGCTGGTCGAGGGCGTCGAAGACCCGCAGGGCCCGCATCGGCGGTACGCGGCGCGCCACCTCGTCACGGGCCAGCCGGAC
This sequence comes from Nocardiopsis algeriensis, assembly GCF_014203695.1. Taxonomy (GTDB): domain Bacteria; phylum Actinomycetota; class Actinomycetes; order Streptosporangiales; family Streptosporangiaceae; genus Nocardiopsis; species Nocardiopsis algeriensis. Next base: position 134,354 of record NZ_JACHJO010000006.1, read on the forward strand.
CGCGTCGGTGACCTCGTCCGTGGGGGCGGGCTCCCCGGAGAGGGAATCGGACAGGAACGCCAGTGTCAGGACGTCCCGCTTCATGTTCTTGTGGACGCCGGTGAGCCGCAGCGGCGTGACGGTCATCCCTGTCTCCTCCAGCACCTCGGGCAGATGCATTCCTGAGGTGTCTCCCCGGGCTCGAGTGGCGGCCCCGAGGAGGAACAGGCCCGGTAGGACATGCTTGGGTGCGCTGTGGCCCGTTCGATGATGACGCAGGCGGTGTCGTGGCCAGCGCTGGTCAGGGCGGACACGCGCAGGGCGGGTCGTGCAGGGACGTTCGCCCCGCTCTGTCCCCCGGTCCTTCGGATGGGCCCCTTCCGGTCGGGCCGCCACCGCTCCTGCCCCGCCAGTAAGAGCGTCTATGCCTCTGACCTGCGCTGTCGACGTCCTCTACGAGGGCGGAAAGGCCTACATCGACTCCCAGGCGGACCAGCTCCTGGAGAGCGGCAAGTCCCGGAATGTCGACATCCAGCTCACCGTCCCCGGCGATCCGGCTGCCCTCCCGGAGGAGTACCCCCTCGCCGGGCTGCGCGTCACCCGGCTGGCCTGACCCGGGGTACCGTTCGCCGCGCCGGCGGAGGCGGGCCGCCGGCACGCGGACAGGGGCGGAACCCGGCGCGGTTCACGTGCGTGCGGCGCCGGGCCTGGGAGGCGCCGCACCTCCTCCCCCCGCCGGGGCCAGGACGAGCACGGCCAGGGCCAGCGCGACGGCTCCCAGGCCGAGCAGGCCCGCGCCTCCCAGGGTCTCGCCCACGACGAGGACGGCGAGCACCGCGGCGACCGCCGGTTCGAGCAGGGTCACCGTCGTGGCCGTGCTCGCCGGGACCCGGGCCAGTCCGAGGCCGAAGAGGAGGTAGCCCAGGAACATGGGCACCAGCGCCATGTAGGCGGCCACGGCGAAGGACTGCGCGGAGGCGAGCAGGGGAGCGCCGGTGACCGCCAGGACCGGCATCAGCAGCACGCCTCCGGCCCCGAAGACCGCGCCCATGGACGCGGCCCGGTCGATGCCGCGCCCCATGAGTCCGTGGGCCGCCCAGGAGAACAGGGCGTAGGTGGCACCCGCCACGAGCCCGAGCGTGATACCGGCCGCCGTCCGCCCCGGCGAGGCCGAGGGGCCCTCCGCGGCGGACAGGCACAGCAGCGCGCTGCCGATGGCACCCAGCAGCGCGGCCGCCGTCCACCAGCGGCCCAGGGGCCTGCGCTGCACCACCAGTTCCAGGAGGCCCGAGGCCAGCGGCGCGGAGGCGAGGGAGACCACCGTGCCCACCGCCACGCCCGCCAGGTGCATCGAGCCGTAGAACGCCAGGGGGTAGACGCCCACGGCGACGGCGCCCGCCACCACGAGGGCCAGGTTCTCCCGCAGTCTGGCGCGCGCCGACCGCAGCGCGGGCAGGGCGATCAGGGCCTGGAGCAGTCCGCCGATCCCCAGGGCGGCCGAGCCGATGGCCAGCGGACCGGCCTCCGGGGCGAAGGTGGCCGCCGTGCCGGTCGTGCCCCACAGGACCGAGGTGACGGTGATCGCGCCGATCCCGGCCAGGCGGCGGGGCGCGGCGCCGACCGGGCCCCGGGCAATAGTGCGCGGTCGTGTCCCCGTGCGATCCGTGTCCACCCTCGTGCACCTCCGGCTCCGAACGGGTGGACCAACCTACCCGGTCGGAGCGGCGCCTCCGGCGGTGGGGCCGGGTCGTGGGGGGCAGGACGCTCATGTCCCGCCGGAGAGGCGGGAGTTCCTGCTCTGGACGACGAGGGAGGCCAGAATGCCCGCGAGCATGCCGACGCCCGGAAGTACACCGCTGACGAAGGGCACCGGCTCCGGCACACCGACGAGCACCAGCGCCAGGCCCAGGAGACCGAGGGCGCTGATGTAGGCGGCGGCGTACATCAGCGAACCGGACCTCCAGTGTCGGGCCAGCGGGAAGAAGTGCGCACCGACCACGAGGGCGATCCAGGCGACGTTGGCCTGCACGGGCGCGTCGAACAGGCGCAGCACCTGCAGGCCTCCGAAGAGCAGGACGGCCTCGACGAGGACGACCGCGCCGAAGAAGCCGTCGAACCTCGTCTGCGGGGAGTCGGGCCCCGGCTGTACCGCGGGTCTGCGGCCGAGGAACACGGTCAGCGCGATGATCGCGATGAACGCGGCGACCGCGAGGGCACGCAGCACTAGGGCGACGGAAGGGGGAAGAGGGGGACCGGAGTTGGCGAGCACGAACGCCAGACCGAACCCGGAACCGATGTGGAAACCGAGGAAGCGCGTCATGCGGCGAAAGTAACGGAGGCGGACCTGTCCGGACAGATCTTTTTCGGCCGGAACCCGTGCGGGGCCGGGGCGGTGTCCTCGCGGACGGCGTCCCGGCCCCGCTTCCTCCTGCTCCTGTGCGGCCCCGTGCCTCAGCGCAGACGGCGGGCGCGCAGCACCACGTCCTCGACGTGGTGCGCACCGGAGCTGTGCTCGGCCACCACTCGCGGCCGCTGCTCGTTCACCTCCACCTCCCACCGGTCGTCGAGCAGCGCGGCGACGTCCGGCGGCTGCACGAAGTCGGCGTGGTCGAAGCGGTGGCCCTCTTCCCCGTGGTCGTGGTGATCCCCGTGCTCCCCGTGGTCCTCCGAGAACGCGTGGTGCACGAACAGCAGCACGCCGCCGGGCGCGACGAGGTCGAGCAGCACGCGCTCGGCCTCCCCGCCGGGGGTACGCAGCAGGGCCGGGTACTGGGCGGAGACGAGGTCGAAGGACGCCTGGGGCAGCCGCGCTTCCACGAGCCCCGAGTGCACCCAGCGGGGGGACACCCCGGCGTCGCGCGCGTGCGCGGCGGCCCGCTCCAGCGCCACGGTCGAGACCTCGAGCGCGGTCACGTCCCAGCCCCGCCTCGCCAGCCAGACGGCGTCAGCGCCCTCGCCGCAGCCCACGTCGAGCACCCGGCCGGGCGGGAGGTCGGCGGCCTCGACCACGAGAGCGCCGTTGGGGTTCCCGCTCCACACCCGCTCCTGGGCGGAGTACAGCTCGTCCCACTCCTTCTGCAGCGCGGGGTCCACGGCGTGTCCGCCGGCGGGGCGGGAGGCGTCGGATCCGGACGGTCCTGTCACGGTGTCGTCGTTCATGCCTCCAACCTCGCCCCTTGCACCGCACCTGCGCAATTTTCGTTGCCGGAGTGGCAAGAACGCTGGATACGAGCCTGCCCGGAGCGTCCGGGGACGCCTGGCGGTCGGCGGAGGACCGACCTGGCGAGACCGCCCCGGGAGGACGTCGGGGACGCGCTTCCTCCCGGGGCGGCGGACCCGGGTCAGACGTCGGCGAGCCGGCCGCGCAGCATGAGGTCCATCACCGCCATGAAGCGGTCCGTACGCCGCCTGCCGATCACGAAGGGGTGCTCCCCGCCGGTCCGGCCGCGCAACTCCTCCACCCGCTGGAGTCCGTGGTCGACCGGGTGGTTGGACAGCTCCACGTCCACCCGTGCCTCGTGCATGCGCCTGCGGAAGGAGCGGACGGACGCCAGGTAGGTGCGCAGTTCCGAGGCCGTCCCGGGCGGCTGGGTGCCGCCCCACAGCATGGCCGTGTGGCGCCCCGCTCCGTCCCGCACCGGAAAGACGGGGGAAACAGTGCCGGGGGTGTGACCCGGCGTATGGTACAGGCGGAGCGTCGTGCCGCCGAGGGTGAGCCGCTGCCCGTCGGCGATCTCCAGGTCTTGCGCGGGGGCGTGCTCGGGCCGGGCCTCGGCGACGAGGTCCCAGTCCTGCGGAGCCATGAGCACGCGCGCCCCGTAGTGGTCGGCGAGATACTGCGCGCCGCCGAAGTGGTCCACGTGGCCGTGGGTGACGACGACGTACCGGATCTCCTCCGGATCGGCACCCAGGGAGACCAGCCCCGGGACGAGAACGTCCCGGGCGTCCTCCGGAGACCTCAGGGCGTCGATCAGCACGATGCCGCCGTCGGTCAGGAGCGCCATGGCGTGGACGAAGCCCACGCTGAGCATGGCGAGATCGTCGAACAGCATGATCGGCTCGGGCGCGGTCAGGTCGGGGATGACGGTGGCGGGGTCCATCGCCCTCACCAGGGCCAGCAGGACCGGGTCGTCCCCGGCCAGCGTGCGGGCGCGGTCGTAGTAGGGCTGCCCGTCACCGGGGGCCGCCGCGGCGGCGGGCGCCGGGCCGAGCAGGCCGGTGCCGGCCGCGAGGCCGAGGGCGGCGAGCTGGGCGAAGCGGCGCCTCGGCAGCGGGCGGGCCGTGTCGTCGGGATGGAGCGAGGACGTCACTGTTTTCTCCCTGGGCCGGTTGTGGTGCGCGGGGGATGACGTACTGCGCGGGGCGGTGCGGGAGCGCCCCCGCGGGCTTGTGATGCGGTCCACCGGCGGCCGGTTCCGAGTGCGGACCCGCAATGTCCGCTGTGCCTGCTCGGAGACGTTCCGCCTTCCCCGAGGATTTCGCCGCGTGCCTGCGGGGCACGGCGGGGCGTGCGCAGGGACACGGCACCGGTGCGGAAGGTCGTTGCCTTGCCCGGCCCCGCCTGACACGATCGCCGACATGCCAGGATTCATGACACCCGACCAGATCGCCGACCGCACCGCGCGCGCCCTCGGCGCGGCCGTCGCGGCGGGCCGCGACCTCGGGATCGAGGTGGACGGGGCGACCGTGCTCCACGACATGTTCTCCGTCGTCGTCCACCTCGCTCCCTCACCCGTGGTGGCCCGGGTCCCCGTGGTCCTGCCGCCGAACACCGACCCCGACCGCCAGGCGGCGCAGCAGCAGGCGGAACTCGACGTGGTGGACCGGCTCGCCCGGAAGGGCGCCCCCGTGATCCCGCCGAGCCCGCTCGTGCCCCGGAAACCGGTGCGGCGCGACGGGTTCTCGATGACGTTCTGGCAGTTCGTCGAACAGGACGCGGAGGCCGAGCCCGACCACGTGCGCAACGCGGGCCTGGTCGCCGACCTGCACGCCGCGATGCGCGACGACCCGGGTGAGCTGCCGTTCCTGTCGGCGGCCGAACCGGACTTCGTCACCGAGGGCCTCGCCGCACTGGAGTCCCGCCCCGACCTCATCGAGCCGGCCGATCTCGGCCGGGCCCAGAGGGAGTGGGAGACCCTGGAACCGTTCGTCCGCTCGCGGGAGAAGTTCGAGGGGGCCTTTCCCGCGGTCGGTCTCCAGCCGATCCACGGGGACGCCCCGGCGGTCAACGTCGTCGCCACCCGGGACGGCCTGCTGCACTCCGACTTCGAACTGGTCACGTTCGGCCCCGTCGAGTGGGACCTGGCCTTCCTCGGCCCCGAGGGCGAGGCCGCCTACAACGCCGCCGCGCGGCGCCTGGGGATCCGGGAGCTGGACGAGCACACACTGCACTTCGTCAACGCCGTGGGCATGTGCCGGACGGTGGCCGCCCTCGCCCTCGCGCCGCAGCTGCCCGTGCTCGTGGAGGCGATGAAGTCCTCCATCGAGCGGTGGCGGGCGACACCGTTCGCCGGGGACCTGGACGGGTGAAGGACGCCCTGGAGGAGACGGGCACTGCGAGATCCACCGGACACGGCCCCCACCGCAGGTACGCACGGCGGTGGGGCAGGGCGCCGGCCGTCGGGGCAGAAGCGGGTCAGGGCGCGGCACCCTCGACGATGTCCTTGACCGCCTCCTCCAGCTCGCGGGTGGGCAGGACCGTGTAGACGCTTCCGGGATCGGTGTCGAAATCGCCTATCAGATCGAGGGATCCAGGGCACGACGTCGACTCCGGCGTGATCTCACCGGAGCCGACGACATCGCCGGTGCGCAGCTCGTAGACCGTGTACTCGTATACCTGCTGGTACAGCGGAACGGAGAACGCCTCGCTGCCGGGTGCGGGCCTGCCCAGGAGATCTGTCTCCTGGTACTCGCAGGTGTCGATCTTCTCACCTGCCTTGGTGACGTCGTAGTCGGCGCAGACCAGCAGGGCGGCCCCGGTCGGATGCTCGGGGATCCACTCCTCGATGCGGTGCCCGTATTCCTGGAGCTGCCACCCGCCGCCGTAGGCAAATCTGCCGCCGCGGTCCCTGGCGAAGACCGCGGTCGGGTGCGGGCCCTCGCCGGTGTACTCGGCTGCTTCAGGGTGCCCCTCGGTGATGTCGTGGTCGTCGGAGGAACGGCAGTAGGTCTTCAGGTCCTCCACCTCTTCCAGTTCAGGAAGGTCGGGCGACGGTGACGGTGACGGTGACGGAGACGGGGCGGCCTCGGCGCGGACCGCGGGCTCTTCGGGATCCTCCGCGCCGCAACCCGCGGTTGCGGCGGCCAGGGCGAGAAGGGCGGGGACGAGGCGACGGGGGCAGGTGGATCGCACGCGATTCCTTCGGGGGGAGGCGTCAGGTGTCGCACGGACAGCGTAACGCACGGCCTTTTCCGCTATGGGTCTCCTCTCAGGCGGGGAGGCGGCCGGTCCCGGCCGGCCGGGACCGGTCAGCAGAAGTAGCCGGAGACGATCCGGTCGAAGCGCCCGGCGTACAGGTCGTCGGGCCGGATCATCCAGGTCACCTCGCCGTCCCCGGTCCACCAGACGTTGGCCTCGGCGAGCTCGACGAGGCACAGCGCGGGCCCGTCCTCCTCCTCCGAGGCCTCCGTCAGGGCGCGCAGGTGCAGCTCGTCGAACTTCTCAGGCGCGTCCCGGACGGCGATCACGGCCTCCTCCCTCCGCTCGCGAAACGCCTCCCCCCAGGCGTCGGTGTCGTCACTGGGGTTGAGCTTCTCCCCGCGCAGGGTCACCGTCGCGTCGCCCCGCCGCACGACCGGCGCATCGGGGACCAGCTCCTGGTACTCCCTGATCGCGGCGGCGAGCAGCGGGTCGTCGTCCAGGACCAGCGGTTCCTCCTCCTGGGTGGGCCATCCGAGGATGCCCCACACCTCGGGGTCCTGGAGCACCATCACCCGGTGCTCCAGCAGCTCCACGCCCTCCTCGGCCCCGTCGGGGTGGGCGCGCTCCGCCATCGGGACGCCGGGGGGCACGTGGACCGCGGACAGGGGGCCGTCCTCGGGGTAGAAGTACTCCGTGTCGGCGAACAGCAGCAGGTGGCCCTCGCGGGGGACCCGGTCGTCCATGGCTTGCCTCGGGACGGCGGCCAGGTCGAGGGAGGCGACGAACTGCTTCCCCTCCTCCCAGGGGACGTCCTCGGGCATGGTGGGAAGCCCGCCGATGTAGCCGACCACGTGCGCGTCGGGTCCGACGTGCTCGGGGTCCTGGCTGTCGATGTGGACGGCGGGCTGGACGTTCCACAGAATGCGGGTGACGGCGTCGTCGGAGACGCCGTACTCGCGCGCGTGGGACCGGAAGATCTCGGAAGGGGTCACGTCGTTCTCCTGAGGGAACCGGACAGGCCGGTGCACGAAGTGTGCTGTGGGTCGATACTTCCAGGAGTTAGCGACAAGGCGTGCAAACCAAACAGAATGGGGCGGTTGTCCTGGATCCGTCCCTTTGGTGGCCGTTGCATCCGCCCGAGGGAAGGGCGCCTGCGATGTGGCCTCAGGGTTGGGCTGCGGCGATGCGGAGGCCGAAGGTGATCAGTACGGCCCCGGTGATCCGGTCCATCCAGCGGCGCACCCCCGACCGTGCGAAGAAGGCTTTGGCGGCATCCAGCAGGAACACGAAGCCACCCAGCCAGATCACGGTGAGCATCACGTGGGTCAGGACCAGCAGGGCCATCCCCGCCTGTGGTGACAGCTGCGGCGGGGCCAGCGTGGGGAGAAGGCCGATGTAGAAGACCGCCACCTTGGGATTGAGGGTGTTGGTGACCGCGCCGGTCACCCATGGGCCGCCTTCGCGTCTTGCGGGCTCCTCGGCCACATTCGGCTCGGGCCTGCGGCTGTTCAGGAGGGACCTGATCCCCAAGAAGACCAGGTAGGCCGCGCCAGCGAACTTGACGACGGTGAAGGCCGTGGCCGAGGCAGCCAGGAGCGCGGCCAGGCCGACGGCGGTCAACAGCCCCCACAGGAGTAGGCCGGCGGCCACGCCGAGGACCGTTCGAAATCCATCGCTCCGGCCTCCGGCCACGGCCTGGCGTGCGACAACGGCCATGTCGGGGCCCGGTGCCACGGTGAGCAGGGCCAGTACACCGGCGGCCACGAGGAGATGACTGGTCATGGGTGCATTGTCGCATTTCAGCAGGCTCATGGTGAAGTCCGGCCACCGGTGTGCCAGGCACGCACCGGGAGGCGTGGGACACACGTCGCGAGGAGTGGTCGGCACTCCCGTGGTTTGTGCCCACCGGGCCGCGCCGGTCTGCACGTCGTGTACCGGATGTTGTGGGTCCGGTCGGCGTTCCCGAGCTCCGGACCCCGTGTTCTCCGACCGGGTACCAGGGCCTGCGGCATCTCTCCGTGAGGGTGCTGCCGTCCGTGTCCGGACACGGACGGCAGCACCCTGCTGCGGGTCAGCCCAGGGCCGGGTCAGGGGCCTGTGGGCGTACGAGCGGCCCATTCCTCGACGGTGTCCCTCAGCCGCGGGGGATACCGGGGCAGGTGCTTCAACTCCTCGTGCACGGCGGCTCGGGCGTGTGCTGCCTCCCATGCCCGCCCCACCTGCGGATCGGTGACCCCGCAGCCGCGTACGAACGCCAGGACCGCCGCGAGCCGGGGCCGTGCGTCCTCCTTGACCGCGTTCTGCATTCCGCTGTGAGAGCGGGGCTCGTGCAGCTCGGGGTTCCAGCCGGGTAGGCGGTGTACCGAGCGCGCGGCCATCTCCCGGTAGGGGGGATCCCCCCTGCTGGACCTCAGCAGCCTCAAAGCCTGCACCAGCTGCGGAAAGGTGTTGACCTGCTTGGGGTCGGTGACCTCCTCTACCGGCGTGCGTGAGCGTCTGCGAACCCGATAGCCGCGCCGGTGCAGTTCCTCGGCGGTGGTCGGCAGGTGCGGACGCTGCTCACCCAGGGCGATCACCTCGTACTCGGACTTGACTGCGGCCAGCACGTCCAGGCCGGCGTCGAGGCCACCGCCGAAGGCGACCAGAGAGGCCAGGACCGGCCAGCCGCCCTCGCCGTCGAGCTCGGCGTACAAGGTGTGCATGTCGCCGCGGATCAGTGCCTCGATCGCACCCTGTGGGGTGCCCAGGAGGCGTGCGTGCTTCCGCAGTGCGGCCTGGTCGGCCCGGATGCGGGCTCGCAGGTGAAAGAGCAGCGCGTTGAGCCGGTCCTCCGGCGAATAGCGGTCCGGGGGCATCTGCTGGTCGAGCATGTCCCGGACCGGGCGCTCGGACCAGGAGTGTTCCTCCACGAGTGGGTCAGTGGGCCAGGCGTCGGGACACCGCCACCGCGGCGAATCCTGCTGCGGCTGCTGCGGCGATCGCCGCGGTGACCTCGTATCCGGTGGCCATGGCATGGACGACCACCGCGATGACCACGATCGCGATCACGGTCTGGGGCCAGAGCCGGGAATTTCTGCCGCAGGAGTCGTGCGAAGTGTGAGTAGCGGACATAAGGACCTCCTCTTTGAGGTCAGGTCGGGGTCCGAACGCGGCCATCAGGAGATGAGTACGCGGACGAACCGGATGATCGATATGTGGTGGTACGGCAGACAACCGCACCAGCTGCACTATGGCAGCTGCGGGCGCCGAAGGGCGGCCGATCCAGAGCCGTAGCCTGGCATTTCCTGGCACACCCTACTGAACTGGTCTAATGCACCGTTGGGTGACGGATGGAAAATTCTGGAAAGACGGAACGCCTTTCCGCCGGCGAACGAGCTTCTATGGCACACTCTCGGATGAGTAGCGGACATGGCTTTTGTCGTGTTCTTTCCCTTTTGGGCGATAAGGGTGTGCGGTCACAGGAGACACACCGTGCAAGGTGTGGATCGCACCCTGGTGTGCGGCTACCTCGCAGGAGGGCCCTGCTCTCCGTGCGGGTTACGCACATTTCGTCCTCGGTCCCGGGGGTTTCCACCAGCGGAAACCCCCGGGCACAGACAGCCGAAACCCCGCCGCCCGGGCGGTTCCTCCCACCCGCACGGAAACCTTCCGGTGGGAAGCGTCCGGGAACCAGCCCGAGCAGAGGACAGGGAACGCTCTCTACCGCTCCTTTACCGGTGCCAGAGCGTGCGGGTGGTGACCCCGGGTAGTCGGCGGTTGCACACAGCAACGGCACGCACCGAGGAGGATCCGCCGTGGCGAAGAGCAAGGGCAAGAGCAAGGGCAAGGCGAAGATCAACCCCGTCGAGCTCCAGAGAGCGATCAAGGGCGCCGCCTATCCGGCCGAACGCGAGGACCTCGTGTCGACGGCCAAGAACAACGGCGCCCACAACGACCTCGTGGACAGGCTCGCCGGCGTCAAGGTCATCCAGTTCGACGGCCCCGACGACGTTCGCAAGGCCGTCTTCGGCAAGTAGGCACGAGGACAGGGGCGCCTCCGCCGCAGCAGCTCGCGGCGGAGGCGCCCTTCCGCTGTCCGGGGGTGTGCGCCGACGGACCGCCGCCCCCGCCGCGAAGGGGGTGCCGGGGCCGGCGCTCAGATGTGGGAGAGCGCGAAGGAGACCAGGAAGCCGCAGACGGTGATGAGCCCCATGGCCAGATGGGTGTCCTCGAAGGCCTCGGGGATCATCGTGTCGGAGACCATGGCGAGGATCGCGCCGGCCGCCACGGCCGTCACCGTCGCCACCGCGGTCGCGGGCAGGCCGCCGACGACGGCGAACCCCAGCATGGAGGCGAGCATGCTCGCGACGGCAATCGACCCCCACACGCCGAACACGTACCTGCCGCCGCGGCCCGAGCTCCTCATACCCGCCGCGCTGGACAGCCCCTCGGGGATGTTGCTGATGAACACGGCGGCGACGGTCACCAGGCTGACGGCGCCGCCCTGGGCCAGTCCGACACCGATGACCACCGATTCGGGCACACCGTCCAGCAGGGCGCCCAGCGCGAGCGCGGTGCCGGAACCCGACTCCTCGCTCTCCGACGGCGGCCCCCTGCGGCGGCCGGACCGCTTGCGGTGCCGGGCTCCCCTTCGGGCCAGGAGGACGTTGCCGAGGGTGTAGGCGCCCGCGCCGGCGAGGGTGCCGACCGCCGCCGGGACCAGGCCCGCCTCCTCGTGCGCCTCGGCGATCAGCTCGAACGAGAGCGCCGACAGCAGCACGCCGGCGCCGAAGGCCATCACCGAGGCGACCACCAGGCGCGGTACGCGCAGGAGGTATCCCGGCACCGCTCCCACGAGCAGCGCGGACCCGGCGAGCAGCCCCCACGCACCCGCCTCCACCACTCCGGGCATCGTCTCCTCCAGGTCTCCGTCGACCCGCCAGTGTCCGGGAGAAGCGGACGCGGCCGGAGGAGCCACGCCGGAAGAGGAGGAGAGCAAATCCGAAATGGCCCGGGGGAAGGCATCTCTTCCCGGTCCGGTCGAAAGGGCGGGCGGGGGCGGTTCTGTCCGGAGTGCGGGTGCGGATCGAGGTGCCGGTCGGGGTCGGGAAGTGATTTGTGTGGACATTTCTCTTTTGTTGTCACCCCTCTGGGGAATTCCGCTTCCGGTGCTGTTCTCCGGAGTCCGTGGCGCGGGGGCGCGGGAAGTGTGCGTGCGGAGGTGGCTTCCTCCGAGGCCTGGAACCGTGCCCCCAGCAGGACTTTTTGTGGGGCGCCGCGCCCGGCCGCTCCGGCTCTGCGGTGCCGCATGGATGTGTTCGTGTGGCTTTATGGTGAAATGACAGCTTTCTTGTCCAGGGGGAGGAAATTCCTTTTCCGGTTTCCCCGTGGTGGCCTCCGGTGATGTGGAAGAATTTTGTAAGCGGAGAAAAGGAGAATTCTCCTTGCGTTCGCCCCTCCTCCTTCCGCGGGGGCAGGAGGAGAGGGCTTCGCCGAGAGGAGTGCCGTCGTATGAAAAGGGTCCAACGATTTCTCTCCGCGGGTGCCGCCCTGGTGTTCGGGGCGGGGTCCGTGTTCCTCGCGGGTGCGCCGGCCGGCGCCGCGCAGGTCCCGGCACTGCCCGCCGCCGAGGTGTCCGTCCCGTCGCAGGACGCGGTACCGGGGATCGCGCCCCGGGACGCCGCCGGAACCGCGGTCTACCTGGACGGCGCAGGCCAGGTGATGTCCCTGCCCGGAGAGCCGCAGGAGGTCGCCGAGGCGGCCCAGTTCCTCTGCACCCCGGTCAGCGGCCGGGACAACCCGCACCGATCCAGCACCGGAGTGGCGGTCTCCGGCCACGGCTGGTGGAACAAGGGGAACTGCGACAACGACCGCGCCCGGGTCTACAACTGCCTCTACGAGTGGTACACGGACAACACCTGGCGACAGAAGGCGTGCTCTCCCAAGGAGACCCTCAAGCCGGGCGGCGGAAGCACCCACCGCACGGTGGCCCGCCGCAACTGCGACACCACCGCCCCGACGTCGTGGCGCAACCACGTGGACGTCGACGTGATCGGTGAGGCCGACACCTCCGAGTGGCCCTACCGCCAGGCCGACGTCAACTGCCGGGTGTTCTGACCGGTGAGGCGGAAGGCGCGCCGGCCGCGTCGGCGCGCCTGCTCCGCGCGATGCTTCCCCTGCCCCGCTCGGAAAGCCTCCCCGGCAGGGGGAGAACACCCGGGGTCCGCGACCCGCGCCCGGGGAAGAGGGCCCCGCGGAAGCGGGGCGACCAGAGGGAGGACCCAGTGTGACCGAGTACGGAGATCCGGCGCGACCGGGCGCGATGCCCGCGTCTCCGCGGACCGCGGGCACCATGTTCGCCGCCCTGTACGGCGGACCGGCCCCGCAGGAGGGGCGCGGGCCCGACCCCGAGCACGACGCCTACGCCCTGTTCCACCAGCGGTCGCTGGCCATGGGCTGGCACGACGACCGGTCGGCCGGCGGCGACCCGGGCGGCACCCCCGGCGCGCCGGGGCTGTGGGCCGTGAACGACGCCGGATGGGACCACCCGCTCGCCGACCCCGGGGCGGGACTGGTCTCCTGGTTCCAGGCCGAGGCCGGTGCGGTGGCCGGCGACCGGCCGCTGCCGGTGCAGCCGTTCCTGCGGTGCGCCTGGGACGTGACCGCGCGGGCCGGGACGACCTCCCTCACCGCGGTGCAGGTGCTCGTTCCGGTCCAGGGCATCGACACCGCGGCGCGCCCGCCGTACGCGATCGTGCCGTCGGCGCCGACAGCCGGCTGGTTCGCCGGACGCAGCCGGCGGGCGCGGACGCCGGTGGAGGTCGAGATCAACAGCGGCCGGGACCCCTCGGCCCCCGCCGTCGCGCAGGAGTTCACCGACCGGCTCGGCCGCCTCGACCAGGAGGTGTTCGCGCCCGGTGCCCGTGAGGGGAACGGGAAGGGGGCCGCTCCGGCCCCGCCGTTCGACGACAGCTTCTGGAACGGCCCGCCCCTGCACGGCGCGGTCCTGCGCGGAGAGCTCGCCGAGTGGTCGTGCGAGGCGGTCGGGTGGCTGGCCGAGGTCGCGGCGGAGTCCGCCGCCGGGACCGGCCTCCGCTCGCCGCTGCTGTTCACCGTCACACGGGCCGTCCAGCGGAAATGAGCGGCCCCGGATCGGGGGCCCGGCGGGGGAACGCGGTCGCGGGTCCGGGCGTCTTATCCACGGAAGGTCACCGCGACGACAGGAGTCCAGGATGCGGCAGACACGGCGGAACCGGGTGGTCACGGGTGTGGGGGCGGGGGTGCTCGCGGTGCTCCTCGCCGCCGGCTGCTCGTTCGACCTGAGCGTCGACACCGAGGCCATCACCGAGCAGGCCAGGACGGCCTTGGAGGAGGAGATCAGCCAGGCCGTCGAGGAGCAGCTCGGCGAGATCCCCGGAGAGCTCGACTGCCCGGTGGAGCTCCCCGACGAGGTCGGTGCCAGCATCGAGTGCGAGATGAACGCCGGTGGCCTGGTGTACGGCGTGACCGTCACCGCGACCGAGGGCGAGGGCGGCAACCTCGACTTCGACGTCCAGATCGGCGACGAGCCCAAGAACTGACCCGTTCGCCGAGGTCGCTGCCGCACGCGGGCCGAAGGTCGTGCCGGGGCCGATGACCCCCGGCACCGGGACCGAACGGGCCGCCGCGATCCGAGGCGCCGTGCCTGCCCCGGCGGGGACGTCGGTTGCGGTGGCCGTTCCCGAGCACACGTACCGACGTGTGTTCCATGTCCGACAACGTCGCGCGGAACGGCTTCGTGCGCCCGTCCACCCCACCCCGGGACGGACGGGCGCCGGCATGTACCTCAGCCCTGGAAGAAGCGGCGGTGGGGGCGCAGCTTGAGGCCGAACACCATGCGCTCCGGGTCGAGCTGGCTGCGGAGCTTCACCGTTCCCTCCGACCAGCCCTTGAAGGCCTCCTCGAACTCCGGCAGCACGCCCGAGTCGGGGTCCAGGTAGTACAGGCGCTCGCTGATGCCGCTCAGCGTGCTCTTGAGGAACAGCGCCCCGTTGTCGCCCAGCGTGCGCTCCACCCGGTTGTCGAGCTCCTGCATCGCCGCCGCCGACGTCTCGTCGGGCTGGCCCTCCCCGTCCTTGCCGGTGTAGGGCACCGTCACGTGCACGGCCAGCGTGAACGCCGGGAAGTCCCGGCGGGTCAGCGGATGGCGGGCGGTGAAGACCAGCTGCTCCTTGCGCAGGTTGGTGCCGCTGAGGGTCACCCAGCCGTCGTTGCTGCCGCCCAGGAAGTCGATCATCTGCCGGACGGCGGCCGGGATCGCCGTGGCCGACAGCGGGTCCAGCGGCGACTCGTCCAGCGTCGTCACCTGCCCCACCCAGCGCACCACGTCGTCCTCGCCCAGGGCGAGCAGCACCACGTGCTCGGCCAGGCCGCGGCGGGTCTCCTCCGACAGGAACATGTTGTCGGGGTGGTAGACGCCCACGTCGATGCGCCGCGAGGCTTGGTCGACCCGCAGCGAGACGGCCACGTGCGACAGGTCCAGCTCGTGGTCGTCCCAGCGCACACTCCCCGACAGCCTTCCGTGGTCGGCGGGGCGCACGGGCAGGAAGGCCCACGTGTCGTCGGTGGGCGCCGAGCGGGACCAGCGCTCGGACTGGATGCGGGCGTCGTCGGAGGCGCCAGGGCGCAGGGTGAGCGCGTGCTCGGGGGTCTCCAGCTTTCCGGGGGCGTCGAGCGCGGCCAGCTGCTCCAGCAGCTTGCCCGGATCGACGTCCATCGACAGGTCCAGGTCCTCGATGCCCTCGGGCCGGGACGGCGCCGGACCGACCTCCCAGTCCAGCTCGGGGTGGATCGCCCGGACCAGGGCGGTGACCCGCTCGGCCACCTCCTCCGGGATGGGGGTTTCGGACGAGGCGGCCTCGGCCAAGGGGCCGCGCAGGGACGGCCAGGCGTCCCAGAAGGCGGCGATGGCGGCGGTGGAATCGCTGGAGCGGCGACGACGGAACAGAGCCATGGGACGATTTTCGCAGAACCGGGGCACCGCCCCTGCCGGTTCGGACCCGGGAGCGCCTTCCCGGAACGTTCTGGCGGGAGGTGCTGCGGTACCGGCCGCCGTACCGGGCGGTCCGGTCCTGCCGCGCCGGTGTCCCGAGGCCGGTTCCCGAACCTCCGCCGCTCAGCCCCGCGGAGGCGCCGGAACCGAACGGTTCGGAGCGGAGACGCGGGTCATCGAACCGCGCTCTGCTAAAGGATAGACCCCTAACCTTTGACGGACGGGCGGTCTGTTCAAGGATTCCGCGGAACCTCCGGGGCCGGTCCCGGGCGTCCGGCCGCCGGCACGGCCGTGGCCGCCGCTCCCCGGGGCGCATACGCTGGAGGCACTATGACTTTGCGTGTACTGGCCGCCATGTCGGGCGGGGTGGACTCCGCGGTCGCCGCGGCCCGTGTGGCCGAGGCGGGCCACGACGTCACCGGCGTCCACCTGGCCCTCTCCAAGAACCCTCAGTCCTACCGCACGGGCGCGCGCGGCTGCTGCACGGTGGAGGACTCCCACGACGCCCGCCGGGCCGCCGACGTCATCGGCATCCCCTTCTACGTGTGGGACATGTCGGAGGAGTTCGACCGCGAGGTCGTGAGCGACTTCGTCTCCGAGTACGAGGCCGGCAACACCCCCAACCCCTGCCTGCGCTGCAACGAGAAGATCAAGTTCGAGGCGGTGCTGGACCGCGCGATCGCCCTGGGCTTCGACGCCGTGGCCACCGGGCACCACGTCCGCAAGGTCGACGGGCGCCTGGTGCGCAGCGTGGACGCGGCCAAGGACCAGTCGTACGTGCTGGGCGTCCTCACCGCCGAGCAGGTGCGGCACGCGATGTTCCCGCTGGGCGACTGCACCAAGGAGGAGGTGCGCGCCGAGGCCGAGCGCCGGGGGCTGTCGGTGGCCGACAAGCCCGACAGCCACGACATCTGCTTCATCGCCGACGGCGACACCGCGGGCTTCCTCAACCGGCGCCTGGGCGAGCGGCCCGGGGAGATCCGGGACGAGGAGGGGAACGTGCTGGGCACCCACCGGGGCGCGCACACGTTCACGGTGGGCCAGCGCAAGGGCCTGGGCCTGAGCGGCTCGCCCGACCCCCGGTACGTGCTCTCGATCGAGCCGGTCGGCAACACGGTGACGGTGGGACCGCGTGCGGCCCTGAAGGTGGACGGGATCACCGGGAGGCGCCCGGTGTGGAACGGCTGCGAGCCGCTGACCGAGCCCACGGAGTGCCGCGTCCAGCTGCGCGCCCACGGCGAGGTGTACCCGGCCACGGTCCGCCAGCGCGAGGGCGCGGACGGTCCGGAGCTGGAGGTCCGGCTGGCCGAGCCCGCCACGGGCGTGGCCACGGGCCAGGCGGTGGTGGTCTACGACGGCGCCACCGGGGACACGGTCCTGGGGTCGGCGACGATCGCGGCCACCGTGCGGGCGGCGGCCGCGGCCTCCTGAGGAAGCCGCGACCCCTGAGGAAGAAGGCCGCGCGGCACCCGACCGGGGACCGCACGGCCCGTGTGCCTGATGGATGAAACGGGCAAACTGGACAGGAGTTTCCTCACTTTCCCGCCTTGGTCCCTTGCCGGAGTTAGGTAAGGCAATGCAAAGTGAGGAAGGTCAAGGTTGGGGGTCCGGTCCATGCCGCAGTTCGCTTTCCTCGAAGGCCAGCCCTTCTGGATCATCTACTTCACGCTGCTCTTCGTCATCTCGCTGCGCGCTCCGGCCACCTACTGGCTCGGGCGCGGCCTGGGCGCCGGGGTCACGCGCAGCCGCATCGGGAAGCGGATCGGCCCCCGCCTGACCCGCGCCGAGGACCTCATCAACCGCTACGGCGCACCCGTGATCACGCTCAGCTTCCTCACCGTCGGGATGCAGAGCGCCGTCAACCTCGCGGCCGGCGTCGTGCGCATGCGCTTCCCCAAGTACATGGCCGCCATGTTCGTCGGCGGGCTCATGTGGGCCGGTCTGTGGGGGCTGGTGATCGCCGGGGCGGTGGGCGCCTGGCTCACCCTCTTCCTCAACTCCCCGTGGACCGCCGCGGCCGTGGTCGCCGTCGCGGGCGCCCTCGTCGCGGCCATGGCGGTGCGCTCGCGCCGCAGGGCGGCCCGCCGCGCGGCCGAGGCCGGGGAGGACGGGCACGGGTCCGCCGGGGAGACCGTCGAGGCGGGGTCGGAGACCGCCGCCGCCTGACCCGCCGCCCCCGGCGGCCGGACCCGGGTGACACCTGGGCCGTTCGGGGAAGCGCGGGGGAAGACCTCCGTGGCCCTAATCTTGGGCGTTGTGAGTGAAGAGCACAGTTACCCCTGGCCCGCCGCCTCCGCCACCGGTGTGGGCTCCTGGCCCGGTGAGGACCCCGACGAGGCCGTCCGCACGATCCTCGGCGAGCTTCCCGACCTCCCGCACCTGCCCGAGCTGCCCGCGCGGGGTGTCGGCGCCGACATGCTCGGCCGCACCCTGGGTCTGCTGGTGGACATGCCCGCCGAGGTCCAACCCTCCGGATGGCGCGTCGCCGACACCCCCGGCCGCGACCTCGGCCGAGCACACAGCTTCCTGTCCTACGACCTGGACGCCCTCACCGAGCACGCCCGCGACTTCACCGGGACCCTCAAGATCCAGGCCGCCGGGCCCTGGACCCTGGCCGGGACGGTGGAGCTCCGCAGCGGACAGCGGATGGTCGCCGACCCGGGAGCCTGCCGCGACCTCGCCGAGTCCCACCTGGAGGGACTGCTGGCGCACATCGCCGAGGTGGGCCGGCGCGTCCCCGGCGCGCGGCTGCTCGTCCAGGTCGACGAGCCCTCCCTGCCCGCCGTCCTGACGGGCTCCCTGCCCACCGCCAGCGGCTTCGGCCGCCTCCCGGCCGTCGACCGGGTGCGCGTGGAGGAGGTGCTGCGCGTCCTGTTCTCCGCGATCGCCGACGCCGGTGCGGTCCCGGCCGTCCACTGCTGCGCCGAGGGCGCCCCGGTCGACCTGCTGCGCCGCAGCGGAGCCCGGCTGATCGGCCTCGACGCCGCCCTGCTCGGCCGCCGTCACGACGAGATGCTCGGCACCGCCGTGGAGGCCGGCACCGGCCTCATGCTCGGGGTCGTCCCGGGCGCCGATCCCACGCCCGCGCAGGCCCGCCGAATGTCCGACCCCGCCGCTACCGTCAGTTCCGTACGCGAGTTGTGGAACCGGCTCGGGATCGGTCCGGAGCTGCTCACCCGCGCGGTGGTCACCACCCCCTCGTGCGGGCTGGCGGGCGCCTCGCCGGGACATGCCCGGCAGGCGCTGAAGGCGGTCCGGGACGGAGCCAGGGTCCTGCGGGACGAGCCCCGCCGGTAGCAGGCCCCGGTAGCAGTACGAGAGAGAAAGGCAGCCAGTGGCGCCCGACAACACGACCGACATTCCCGACAAGGTGCGCGAACGCCACGAGGAACTGTCCCGAGAGCTGGACGATCACAGCTACCGGTACTACATGGGCGCCCCGGTCATCTCCGACGCCGAGTACGACACCCTCATGCTCGAACTGCGCGGCATCGAGGAGGAGTACCCCCTCCTCGTCACGCAGGACTCGCCCACCCAGAAGGTCGGCTCGCCCATCAGCGTCGACTTCGCGGCCGTCGAGCACCTGGTGCGGATGGAGAGCCTGGGCAACGCCTTCGACCTCGACGAACTCGGCGCCTGGGCCGACCGCGCCTCGGCCGAGGTCCCCGTCGAGGCCTACCTGTGCGAGCTCAAGATCGACGGCCTGGCGGTCGACCTCGTCTACGAGAAGGGCCGCCTGGTCCGCGCCGCCACGCGCGGGGACGGCCGCGTCGGCGAGGACATCACCCTCAACGTGCGCACCATCGCCGACGTGCCCGAGCGGCTCGACGAGAGCGTGCGCCCCGCCCCCGAGCTGCTGGAGGTGCGAGGCGAGGTGTTCCTGCCGGTGGAGGCCTTCGCCGAGCTCAACCGGCGCATCACCGAGACCGGTGAGCACACCCCCTTCGCCAACCCGCGCAACGCCGCCGCCGGCTCGCTGCGCCAGAAGGACCCGCGGGTCACCGCCACGCGGCCGCTGTCGATGATCGTGCACGGTGTGGGCGCCTACACGCCCGCGGGTTCCGACAGGGAGCGGGACACCGTGGTCGCGGGCGACGCCGAGGACACCACCTTCACCAGCCAGTCGCAGGCCTACGCCCTGCTGGGGGAGTGGGGGCTGCCGCTCAGCGACCGGTACAAGGTCGTCCGGACCATGGACGAGGTGCGCGAGTACGTCCGGTACTACCAGGAGCACCGCCACGAGCCGCCCTACGAGATCGACGGCATCGTGGTCAAGGTCGACAGCTTCGCCCTCCAGCGCCGCCTGGGCTCCACCAGCCGTGCGCCGCGCTGGGCGATCGCCTACAAGTACCCGCCCGAGGAGGTCACCACCACGCTGGTGGACATCAAGGTGGGCGTGGGCCGCACCGGGCGCGTCACGCCCTACGGCGTGATGGAACCGGTGACCGTCGCCGGCTCCGAGGTCGAGTTCGCCACCCTGCACAACGCCCAGGAGGTCGCCCGCAAGGGCGTGCTCATCGGCGACACCGTGGTGCTGCGCAAGGCCGGCGACGTCATCCCCGAGATCGTCGGCCCGGTGGTGGACAGGCGCGACGGCAGCGAGCGCCCCTTCACCATGCCCGAGAAGTGCCCCGAGTGCGGCACCCCGCTCGGACAGCAGAAGGAGGGCGACGTCGACCTGCGCTGCCCCAACGCCCGGTCCTGCCCGGGCCAGCTGCGCGAGCGGCTCTTCTTCGTGGCCAGCCGCAAGGCGCTGGACATCGAGGCGCTGGGCTACGTGGCGGCCACCGCCCTCACCCAGCCGCTGGAGCCGGCCGAGCCCGCGCTGCGCGACGAGGGCGACCTGTTCGACCTCACCGTCGAACAGCTGCTGCCCATCCGCACCTACGTGCTGGACCCCGACACCTCCGAGCCCAAGACCGACCCGAAGACGGGCGAGCCCAAGGTCGTGTCGTTCTTCGCCAACAAGCAGGGCGAGCCCAAGAAGACCGTCGAGAAGCTCTTCCAGCAGCTGGAGGAGGCCAAGTCCCGACCGCTGTGGCGGGTGCTGGTGGCGCTCTCCATCCGGCACGTGGGCCCGCGCGCCGCCGAGGACCTGGCCCGCCACTTCCGCTCGCTCGACGCCATCCGCGACGCCGGCGAGGAGGAGCTGGCCGCCGTGGACGGCGTGGGCCCCACCATCGCGCGCTCCATCAAGGAGTGGTTCGAGGTCGACTGGCACAACGAGATCGTCCGCAAGTGGCGCGCTGCCGGGGTGCGCATGGAGGACGAGGTGGACGAGAGCCGCCCGCGCACCCTGGAGGGCGTCACCGTGGTGGTGACCGGCTCGCTGGAGGGCTTCAGCCGCGACGGCGCCAAGGAGGCCGTCGCCGAGCGCGGCGGCCGCGCCACGGCCTCGGTGTCCAAGAAGACCGGGTTCGTGGTGGTCGGCGACAGCCCCGGCTCCAAGTACGACAAGGCGGTCAAGCTGGGGGTCCCCATCCTGGACGAGCAGGGCTTCCGGGTGCTGCTGGAGTCGGGGCCCGAGGCGGCCGAGGCACTGCGCCTCAACCCCTCCTCCTGAACCGGGGCCTTCCGGTGGCGCGTTTCACATCATGTCCAGCCACCACCTTTGTTAACTGATAGTTCCGAGTGCGCGACAGTTTGTGACGAAAGTGCGTAAGGTGGACAGCGCGTAACCGTGGAAGCGGTCACGGCCCGACCCGGGATCCGGTCATGAGGGGTGACCGGATCCCGGCTCCTGAGCGCCAGGGGCGGCGGTCACCTCCGGTGGCGCCGCCCCCTTGTCCCCCTCGCGAGGTCCAAGGGATGAAAGACCCCAACAGCAGCAGGGACATCGGTCCCCGCGCCGGAACGCCGCTGTGGCTGTACATGGCGGCCACCATCGTCGCCGGAATGCTCCTGCTCACAGGGGCGGCCCTGGGGAGCGAGCCCGCGCAGTACCTCGGTCAGGCGACCGAACCGCTCACCTGGGTCCTGATCGCCATGGTCGTCCTGGGCGAGCTGCGGCCCGTCGCCGCGCCCGGGCAGGCACCCGGCAACGGGTCGCCCACGTCGCTGCCCTTCTCCCTCGCCCTCGTCGTGGTCCAGGGGCTGCCCCTGGCACTCCTGGCCCAGGTCCTGGCCGTGGCCGTGGCCGGGACCGCCCGGGGCCACGCCGTCCACCGGATCGCCTTCAACGCCGCGCAGTACGTCCTCTGCCTCGGCGCCGCGGACGCCGTGCTGCGCCTGGTCCTCCCGGTCCTGCGCGACAGCCCCTGGGTCCCCGCGGGAGAGGTGATCATCGCACTGGCCCTGGCCGGAGCCGTCCACTTCGCCGTCAACCGGATCCTGGTCAGGTCCGCCGTCGCCATGCACGAGCGCTCCTCTCTCGGCCCGGCCCTGCTCAAGGACATCCGCGGCCAGATCCGCGTCACCTGCGTCCTCGTCGCCCTCGTCCCCCTCGTCGTCGTCGCGGCCACCCACTCCGTGCTGTACGTGCCGCTGTTCGCCCTGCCCCTGGGCGCCCTGTACAGCAGCGCCATGCTCTCGGTGAAGCGCGACCACCAGGCCAACCACGACGAGCTCACGGGCCTGGCCAACCGCAAGCTCCTCAACCTGCGCGCCCGCAGCGAGATGGACCGGGCCGGTCGGCACGGCGGCCGGATCGGCCTGCTCCTGCTCGACCTGGACCGCTTCAAGGAGGTCAACGACACCCTGGGCCACCCGGCCGGGGACCGCCTCCTCCAGACCGTCGCCCGCAGGCTCAGCCACAGCGTCCGCCCCGGCGACCTGGTGGCCCGGCTCGGCGGCGACGAGTTCGCCGTCCTGCTCACCCAGGTGCGCGACAGCGCGGCGGCCGCCGAGGTCGCCGCCCGCCTGCGCTGCGCCCTCGCCGAGCCCGTCCGCATCGACGGCATGGACCTCGACCTGGGCGCCAGCATCGGCATCGCCCTGTTCCCCGACGACGCCGACAGCTTCGAACACCTCCTGCAGCGCGCCGACGTCGCCATGTACGTCGCCAAGTCGGCCCGCTCCGGAGTGGAGTCCTACGACCCCGGCAAGGACCGCAACTCCACCGCACGCCTCAGCCTCTACAGCGAGCTGCGCCGCGGCCTGGCCGAGGGCGCTCTGGAGATGCACTACCAGCCGCGGGTCTCCCTCGACGACGGCCGCGTCACCGGCCTGGAGGCGCTCGCCCGCTGGCAGCACCCCACCCGCGGGCTGCTGCTGCCCGAGGAGTTCATGCCGGTGGTCGAGCAGTCCAACCTGTTCCGCGCCTTCACCGGACAGGTGCTCGACATCACCCTGGCCCGGGTCTCCCGGTGGCGCGAGGAGGGCCTCACCCCGACCGTCGCCGTCAACCTCGGCATGCGCGAGCTCCTCGACCCCCGGCTTCCCGACACCGTCGACGCCTGCCTGCGCGAACACGGCGTCCCGCCCTCGCAGCTGGTCCTGGAGATCGGCGAGGACTCCCTCGCCGACGACGGCGAGGCGGCCGCCGCGGCCGTCCACCGCCTGCGCGAACTCGGGGTGGGCCTGGCCCTGGACGACTTCGGCACGGGGCACTTCACCCTCGTCCAGCTCGCCGAGCTGCCCCTGGACGAGGTCAGGATCCACGAGTCGTTCACCGCGCGCCTCACCGACGAGGCCGGGACCGCCGCCGTGCACGCCGCCGTCGCCCTGGTGAACTCCCTCGGCATGGACGCCACCGCCGAGGGCGTGCGGACCCGCGAACTCGCCGCCGCCGCCCGGGAGGCGGGCTGCCGCACCGGCCAGGGCAGCCACTACTCGCACCCCCTGCGCGGCGACGAGGTTCCCGCCTGGATCGCCGCGCACAGCGGCGGCAGCACCGCGGGCACCTGCGCGTGAGCGACACCGGGGACGGCCGCCGGGGAACCCCCGGCCCGCCGCACGGCACCGCCCGACCTGCGCGGCGGGCGCGGCGGGGACCTGCCCTCCCCGGCGGCGGAAAGCTCCTGGACACCGCTCACGGCGGACGGCATCCGCGGAACACGCCCTAGGATTGACAGGACAGTCCTTCCGCCGAAGAAACGGTGAGTTTCTCATGACCGCCATCACCCGCGATGAGGTCGCGCACCTCGCCCGGTTGTCGCGGCTGGCGCTCGACGAGAGCGAGCTCGACACGCTCGCCGCCCAGCTCGGTGACATCCTCACCGCCGTGGCCAAGGTGCAGGAGGTCGCCAAGGGCGACATCCCGCCCAGCTCGCACGCCCTGCCGCTGACCAACGTCTACCGCCCCGACGAGGCCCGGCCCGGCCTCACCCCCGACCAGGCCCTCGCCGGTGCCCCGGCGGTGGAGGAGCAGCGTTTCCGGGTTCCGCGGATCCTGGGGGAGGAGGAGTAGATGAGCGACATCATCAGCCTCACCGCCGCCGAGCTCGGCGCGGCGATCAAGGCGGGCGAGACCTCCTCGGAGGAGGCCACCGCGGCCTACCTGGGGCGCATCGACGCCGTGGACGACCAGATCGGCGCCTTCCTGCACGTGGGCCGTGAGAGCGCCCTGGAGCAGGCCCGCGCGGTGGACGCCCGCATCGCCGCGGGCGAGGAGCTGGGCCCGCTGGCCGGCGTGCCCGTCGCCCACAAGGACGTGTTCTCCACCAAGGACATGCCCACCACCGCCGCCTCCAAGATCCTCGAGGGCTGGCGGCCGCCCTACGACGCCACCGTCACCGCGCGCCTGCGCGAGGCCGGGATGGTCATCCTGGGCAAGACCAACATGGACGAGTTCGCCATGGGCTCCTCCACGGAGAACTCCGCCTACCAGGTCACCCGCAACCCGTGGGACACCGGGCGCATCCCCGGCGGCTCCTCGGGCGGATCCTCCGCGGCCGTGGCCGCGTTCGAGGCGCCCCTGGCCACCGGCACCGACACCGGCGGTTCCATCCGCCAGCCCGCGGCCGTGTGCGGCCTGGTCGGCGCCAAGCCCACCTACGGCGGCTCCTCCCGCTACGGGATGATCGCGTTCGCCTCCTCGCTGGACACCCCCGGCCCGTTCGCGCGCAACGTGCTCGACGCCGCCCTGCTCCACGAGGCCTTCTCCGGCCACGACCCGCACGACTCCACCTCGATCGACGCGCCCGTGCCGCCGGTGGTCGAGGCCGCCCGCAGCGGTGAGATCGAGGGCCTGCGCGTCGGTGTGGTCAAGGAGCTCGACAGCGACGGCTTCCAGGCCGGCGTGCGTCAGCGCTTCCACGAGTCGCTGGAGCTGCTGGAGTCCCTCGGCGCCAAGATCGTCGAGGTGTCCTGCCCCAGCTTCGACGCCGCCCTGTCGGCCTACTACCTCATCGCGCCCAGCGAGTGCTCCTCGAACCTGGCCCGGTTCGACGCCATGCGCTACGGCCTGCGCGTCGGCGACGACGGCACCCGCAGCGCCGAGGAGGTCATGTCGCTGACCCGCGCCCAGGGCTTCGGCCCCGAGGTCAAGCGCCGGATCATGCTGGGCACCTACGCGCTGTCGAGCGGCTACTACGACGCCTACTACGGCAGCGCCCAGCAGGTGCGCACCCTCATCAAGCGCGACTTCGACGCCGCCTTCGGCAGCGTGGACGTGCTGGTCTCCCCGACCACGCCGACCACCGCGTTCCCGATCGGCGAGCGCACCGAGGACCCGATGGCGATGTACCTGGCCGACCTGTGCACGATCCCGACCAACCTGGCCGGGAACGCCGCCCTGTCGGTGCCCTGCGGCCTGGCCCCCGAGGACAACCTCCCGGTGGGCCTGCAGATCATGGCCCCGGCCCTGGCCGACGACCGCACCTACCGGGTCGCCGCGGCCGTCGAGCGCGCCCTGGCCGACCGCGACGGCGCGCTGCTGGCCCGCAGCCCCTACGCCGTCGGCGCCTGAGCCCGGTTTCCGCCGACGGCGGAGGACGCCCGCCGCCCCTCGGGGCGGCGGGCGTCCGTCGTCAGCGGGGTCACCCGGGCCGGTGCGCGGGTTCGGGCTGCGGCTCGCGGACGGCGCTCATGGCCACGGCCAGGCCCGCCAGGACGGGGACGGACCACCACAGCTGGTACCAGTAGACCGCTTCCAGCGCCTGCCACGGGGTGGTGGCCAGGGCGGTGCCGAGCAGACCGCCGACCGCGAAGGCCAGGGTCGAGCGCGGCGGCCTTCCGGTGGCGATCCGCAGGCCGGGCAGAGAGGCCGCCACGGCCCAGACGACGAGGAAGACGCGGTGCGCGCCGGGGTCGGGCACCTGGGCGTTCCAGGCCGACCCGGCCATGGCGACGGCGGCCGCCACGAACAGGAGCGCTCCGGCGATCGGGAGGGGATGTGTGCTGCGTTTCTCGGGTGCGAGTGTGCGCTGATCCTCCGTGTGAACGTCCATAATCCCCACCACTGCCCCGATATGTCCTCCCCATGCGGAAATTTTGGGGCCCCGGAACGGCGAAGGGCCCCTTCCCGGGACGGGAAGGGGCCCTCACCTCAGGTCAGGACCTGGGTCAGCCGATGTTCTCGTTCGAGGCAGCGGACTTGCGCTTGCGGCTGAAGTAGATCGCCGCGCCGCCCGCGCCGAGGGCGGCCACGCCGACGCCGACGAGGCCGGCCAGGGCGCCACCGGTCACCGGCAGGCTGGGCTTGTCGTCAGCCGGAGGGGTCACCTTGGGCTCGGCCGGGGTGCTCGGCTCGACGCTGGGCTCCTCCGGGGCCTCGGGGGTCTCCGGGGTCTCGGGCTCCTCCGGGGTCTCCGGGGCCTCGGGCTCCTCCGGGGTCTCAGGCTCCTCGGGGACCTCGGGGGTCTCCGGGGTGGTCCACGTGACGGAGGCGTCGGCGGAGACCGACACCTCCTCGTTCTTGGCGGTGATCAGGGTCTGGGTCCGGAGGCCGTTCTCACCCTTGAACAGGCGGCCCGCGGAGATGGTGGCGCCGGTCACCAGGCTGAAGGAGGCCTCGCCCGGCTCGGTGCCGGCCGGGACGGAGAAGGCAACCGTGTCGCCGTTGTCGACGGTGGTGACGGCCTCGCCGGTCTCCGCGTCCACGAGCTCCACGCCCTCGGGGGCGGTCAGGTCGACCGGAACGGCCTCGGCGCTGGTGGAGACGGTGAACTCGCCGACCGTGCCGCCGGCCTCACCGGTGGCCGACTCCGGGGTGATGCTCAGGGTCGGGGCGGGCTCCTGGGGCAGGTCCTGGGCGTTCCCGACCAGGTAGTCGTAGACCTTCCTGACGCTGTCGGGGCTGTTCGCGGTGACCTTGACGCCGTTGGTGAAGTGCCAGATCGCGGCCTGGGTGGCGGCGATGGCCTCCTTCTCGGTGAAGCGGTGGGCGCGGTTGCCCAGGTCGGCGTTCTCGGCGAGCTGCTCGACGCCGACGGTGGGGTAGCTGTTCTGGAGGATCCAGTGCACCTTGCCGCGGGCCTCGGCGAAGTTGCCCTGGCCGTTGTACTGGCTCCAGGAGTCCTCGACGTACCAGGCCTGGGGGACGATGCCCGTCTTGAGGTCGATGCAGTACGCGGTGAGGGTCTCGCCGTTCTCCAGCTTCAGCTCGAAGAGCGAGGTGCTCGCGGTGCCGATGTCGAGGCGGACGTTGTCGCCCTTCTGGGCGTCGCGAACGTACTGGGCGCGGACCGCGCCCTCGCCCTCGGCAGCGGCGGGAGCGGCCAGGCCGAGAGCGAGCAGGGCAGCGGCGCCGCCGGCCACGGCGGTGCGGCCGAAGGCACGGGGGATGGACATGCGTGTCACGTTGCTTCCTCAGGATCTGTGCTGTCGGCGGCCAGGGGGCACGAAGGGAGAGGCCGACGGGAGATGAGAGACGAGGGGAGGGAACCAAGACGAGCGGACTGGTTTCCCCTGGCCGATATTAGCCTTTTTGGACAACCTTTATCAACCGGGCGCAAAGTGTCCGCTATGTCTCTCTAAGTTCATCCATCTGCGGGTATGACGCGCGCCTCCCGCTTCCGGTGTACACGCCGCGGCCTCCTTCCCGTATCGGTCCGGAATCGGGCAGCCGCCCGGCGGACACGGGAAGGGCCCCTCCCCGTGAGGACGGGAAGGGGCCCTGTGCCGGTTGCCGCCGGGCGGCAGGGAGGCTAGGCCTCGGTGTCGCTGCCGGCGGACTTGCGCTTGCGGCTCAGGTAGATCGCCGCGCCGCCCGCGCCGAGGGCGGCCACGCCGACGCCGACGAGGCCGGCCAGGGCGCCACCGGTCACCGGCAGGCTGGGCTTGTCGTCAGCCGGAGGGGTCGGCTTCGGGGTCTCGCTGGGCTCCTCGGGGGCCGAGGGCTCCTCGCTGGGCTCCTCCGGAGCGGAAGGCTCCTCGCTGGGCTCCTCGGGGGCCGAGGGCTCCTCGCTGGGCTCCTCGGGCTTGGCGGTCCAGGTGGCGGACGCGGAGGCCTCGACCGTGGTGGTGCCGCCCTCGGCGGTGATCAGCGTCTGGGTCGGCTTGGAGTCCTCGCCCTTGAACAGGCGGCCGGCCTGGACGGTGGCGGAGGTCTCCAGGCTGAAGGAGGCCTCGCCCGCCTCGGCCTCGGCCGGGACGGAGAAGCCGACCTTGTCGCCGTCACCGACGGAGCTGACGGCCTCGCCGGTGGCCAGGTCGATCAGCTCCACGCCCTCGGGCGCGCTCAGGTCGACCGGGACGTCCTCGGCGCTGGTGGAGATGGTGAAGCTGCCGACCGTGCCGCCGGCCTCGCCGGTGGCCGACTCCGGGGTGATGCTCAGGGTCGGGGCGGGCTCCTCGGTCTGCGGCAGCTCCTCGGCGTTGGCGACGAGCCAGTCGTAGACCGCCTTGACGTCCTCGGAGTTGCCCTGCTCCTTCAGGTCCACGTCGTTGCTGAAGTGCCAGATGGCGGCCTGGGTGGCGGCGAGGGCGTCCTTGCCGCTCAGGCCCTCCACGCCCGCGGCCGTGCCGAGCTCGGCGGCGCCGACGGCCGGGTAGGCGTTCTGCAGGATCCAGTGGACCTTGGCCGGAGCGGCGAACTCGCCCTTGCCCGGGTAGTTGGCCCAGGAGTCCTCCAGGTACCAGGCACCGGTGCGGATGCTGGTCTCGAAGTCGATGCAGTACATCGTCAGGACGGTGCCGTCCTCGAGACGCAGGTTGAACAGCGTGGTGCCGATGGTGCCGCCGGTGGTGGAGACACGGGTTCCCGACTCGGCGTTGTCGAGGTACTGGCCGCGGGCCGATCCCTCGGTGACAGGCTCGGCCGCGGCGGGGGCGGCCAGGCCGAACGCGAGGAAAGCGGCGGCGGTGGCCGCCAGACCCGCACGGGCGAACGTGCGGGAGGAAGAGATGTGAGTCACTGTGTGTCCCGGTGTTCTGCGTAGGGGTAACCGGATGTGAGCCGCCTCGTGCCTGAGGGCACTGGAGGAGGCTCGGTGCGACGGCCCGGCACGGCGGTTCTCCGGAACAGGGAACCGCCTCGAATGCGAAGCCCGTTGTCGCGACGCCAGGGGCAGGGGACGTGCGCACGTGGGGAGCGGGCGGAGTCGAAGGTTGGGGGTCGCCGTGGCGCGGGAGCCGGAAGGGCCGGCCGCGCCTGGCCGATCGCTTGCCCGATACTAGCGACCCGCAACGGTGCTTCCAAGCCGTTCCCGCGAAAAACTCGGCCTATATGGACAAGAAAAAATTCTTTCCAAGAAAATCCGGATTCAAGCCTGAAACATGACAACCGAACTGCGGTCATAGGCGTCTGACAGAAAGTCACTCACGCCGTTTACGGCCCAGAAGCAAGATGATCAGGCCGGACACCAGCAGGGCCCCGGCGATGACCAGAAGCCCGGAGAGCCAGGTCCCCGTGACCGGCAGATCCTCGTCGGAGTTTCGGTCACCCGCTTCGGACGGCACCTCCGCGTCGGGTTCCTCGGCCTCGGGCGCCTCCGCCGCCACGGGCGGGCCCTCCTGCGGCGTCTCCTCGGGGGCCTCGGGCGCGGGCGCGGAGGGCTGCGCCGGCCTCTCCTGCGACTGCCAGGTGAGGGTGGCGCTCGCCGTACTCGTCGCCCGCCCGGCCTCCGCCGTCACCAGCGGCTGGGTGCGCACCCCGTTGCGGCCCGTGAACAGCTGACCCTCGGGCAGCGGCAGGCCCTCGCCGCGCAGGTGCACGGTCACCACGCCGGCGGGAACGGACGGGTCCACGTCCAGGTACAGCTCGTCGCCGCTGTCGGCCTGCGCGACCTGGACGCCGTCGCCGTCGACCAGCCACGACGTCGGCGCACCGCTCAGCGACACATCCACCGGTTTCCCGCCGAGGCTGGAGACCTCCAGCGGACCCAGGGGCTCCTCCGGGGAGACGGCCTCCACGTGCGAGGGGGACACCGACAAGGAGCGCTGCGCGGTCTGGTCGGGAGCGGAGTCGCTGCCCTCCACCAGGAAGTCGTAGAGGGCCACGACCGCGGGGGCGTTGCCCGCCTCGCGGTCCAGCTCCACCCCGTCCAGGACATGCCACAGCGCGGCCTGCGTGGCCGCGATCGCCTGGCCCTCCTCCAGCGTCACCGCGGGCAGGTCCGCCGACAGCTCGGTGAGGTCCACGCTCGGGTAGGAGTGGGACACGATCCAGCGCGCCCTGTCCGCGGGGTCGCCCGGCCGGGCGGTCACGGACCAGCCCTCGGCCTCCTCCCACGCCGACTCCACGTAGGCGGTGTGCGGACGCACCTCGTCCGCCCCGGCCGCGTAGGCCCGCACCGACTCGCGCGCGCCCACGCGCAGGCTGAACAGGGAGGTTCCGAGCCTGCGCCCGTCGGACAGCACGACCTCGGCACCGGCGACCGGAGCCCGGTCCACCCGGGAGAAGTCGTCGGCGCGGGCGGCGGGTACGCCGAGCAGAGTGCCCGTCAGGGCGGTGGCGGAGAGCAGTGCGGCGCACCTGCGCAGGATGCCCATGGTCAGCTCCTGGGCGTGGGACGGACGGGTCGCCGAAGGGCCGACCGGTGAGAACGTGAGATCCGGATCCCCAGACTAACGGCCGCGCGCCTCCCCGGCCGGTCCGACGCCCCTACATGCGGCCCAATCGTGTACTCCTCGTGACATCCCCGATCGCGCCCGGACCCGGTTCCGGGCATCGCCACCCCCGCACGCTCGGTAGGCTGAGCTGGAAGGTATGTCCTCTACGGAAACGGGTTTGCGGCGATGGCCCACGCGGTAACTCCTAGCCCTGTCTCTCACGAAGGCCCCACCCCTGTGGCCTACGAGCAGGCGCTGGCCAGGTACGAGCCCGTGCTCGGCCTGGAGACCCATATCGAGCTGGGCACCGCCTCGAAGATGTTCTGCTCCTGCCCCACGGCCTTCGGGGCCGAGCCCAACACGCAGGTGTGCCCGGTCTGCCTGGCGCTGCCGGGCTCGCTGCCGGTCGTCAACGAGAAGGCCGTCGAGGGAGCCATCCGCCTCGGGCTGGCGCTCAACTGCTCGATCGCGCCCTGGGGGCGGTTCGCCCGGAAGAACTACTTCTATCCGGACATGCCGAAGAACTACCAGATCTCCCAGTACGACGAGCCGATCTGCGTCGACGGGTACCTGGACGTCACCGTCGACACCCCCGAGGGCCCGCGCACGTTCCGCGTGGAGATCGAGCGCGTCCACATGGAGGAGGACACCGGCAAGACCTCGCACAAG
This sequence comes from Nocardiopsis algeriensis, assembly GCF_014203695.1. Taxonomy (GTDB): domain Bacteria; phylum Actinomycetota; class Actinomycetes; order Streptosporangiales; family Streptosporangiaceae; genus Nocardiopsis; species Nocardiopsis algeriensis. The sequence goes on from NZ_JACHJO010000006.1 coordinate 165,244, forward strand.
GGCGGGGCCACCGGCCGTATCCACGGCGCCGAGTACTCCATCGTCGACTACAACCGCGCCGGCATCCCCCTGCTGGAGATCGTCACCAAGCCCATCACCGGCACCGACGGGCTCGCCCCGCTGGTGGCCCGCGCCTACGCCGCCGAGCTGCGCGACCTGGTCCGCTCCCTGGGCATCTCCGACGTGCGCATGGAGGAGGGCTCCATGCGCTGCGACGTCAACGTGTCGATCAACGAGCGCGGCGCCGCCGAGTGGGGCACCCGCACCGAGACCAAGAACGTCAACTCCCTGCGCTCGGTCGAGCGCGCCGTGCGCTCGGAGATCGAGCGCCAGGCCGGGGTCCTGGACGCCGGGCAGAAGGTCGTCCAGGAGACCCGCCACTTCCAGGAGCACATCGGCGCCAGCGTCTCGGGCCGCAGCAAGGAGGAGGCACAGGACTACCGCTACTTTCCGGACCCCGACCTCGTTCCGGTCGCCCCGTCCGAGGAGTGGATCGAGCAGCTGCGCGCCACCCTGCCCGAGCTGCCCGCGGCCAAGCGCGCCCGGGTACGTGCGGAGTGGGACCTCAGCGACACCGAGCTGCGCGACCTGGTCAACGCCGACGCCATCGACCTGGTCGAGGCGACCGTCGCCGCCGGAGCCCCGTCGGGCGAGGCGCGCAAGCTCTGGCTCAACGAGCTCTCCCGCCGCGCCACCGAGCAGGAGATCGAGCTCGCGGCCCTGCCCATCACCCCGGGTCAGGTCGCGCGGATCATCGCCCTGGTCGCCGAGGGCACGCTCACCAACAAGCTGGCCCGCCAGGTCGTCGAGGGCGTCCTGGCCGGCGAGGGCGAGCCCGACGAGGTCGTCGAGGCGCGCGGCCTCAAGGTGGTCAGCGACGACGGTGCGCTCGGTGCGGCCGTGGACGAGGCCATCGCCGCCAACCCCGACGCGGCCGACAAGGTGCGCGGCGGCAAGGTCGCCGCGGCCGGCGCCCTCGTGGGCGCGGTGATGAAGGCGACCCGCGGCCAGGCCGACGCCGGCCGTGCGCGCGAGCTCATCCTGGAGCGCCTGGGCGCGAAGTAGACCCCGTGCTTCCCGGTGGTCCGGTGTCCGCGGCCGGCGCGGCCGGCCCGGACGCGCCCCCGGGCACGGGACCGCCAGGGCGGGGCCGGTGCCGGTTTCCCCGGCCCTCAACCGGCGTGTGACCTTGGTTGCGTAGGGTGGCCACACGCGGGAGGGCTGCGCCGTCGGTTCACCCTCTCCCGCCCCTGTTCCGACAGAACCCGGGAGGCAGGCCGCGTACCGGGCGCCGCCGCGCCCGGAACCGTACGACCCGAGGATGGGTGCTCCATGTCCGAGGAGAGAGCGCGACAGCGGCGTTCCGCCGCCGGCGCCGCGACACGCTCCCGGGGAGGCCTCTGATGGGGACCCGGGCGCGCCGCCTGCTGCTGGCCGGGGTGGGGATCCTCTTCCTGGTCCACCTCGTCTGCATCGGCATCCCGCTGGGGGAGGAGACCGTGGCGGCGGCGCTCGGGGAATGGCCCGGAACCGTCGCCGCGGGCGCGGCCGGCATCTCCCTGCTCCGGGCCGCGCGCCTCTGGGAGCGGGGCGGGACCGGGCACGGCGGCGGTTCCGACGGCGTGGACGGGGGCGCCGCGCTGCGCAACCTGGGCTTCGCAGCCCTGGCCTGGTGCGCGGGCGGCCTCACCCACGGGATCACCCGCCTGTTCGTCTCCGACTCGATCCTGTCCCTGACGCTGGGCGACCTGTTCCTGCTCGCCGCGCTGCCCCTGTTCGCGGTGGGCTTCACCCGCCTCGCCCCCTGGCCGGGCGGGATACGGACCGCCCTGCGGCACATCACCGACAGCTACGTGTGCGCCGCGGCGGTGTTCTCCGTGGTGTGGCTGCTGGTGTTCTCCCCGCTGTACCGGGAGCTGGGGGAAGGCGCCGGATTCCTGGGCTTCGCGCTGGTCTACCCGGTCGCCGACATCGCCGTCCTGTGCCTGCTCGTCCCGCTGGTGTTCATGTCGCCGCACAGCATGCGGCGGGTGGTGCTGCCGGCGATCGGCGCCTTCGCCCTCATCACCGCCGCGGACCTGGTGGGGGCGGTCACCCGCCTGACCGGACCCGCCGTGGCGGGGGGCATCGAGCACCCGCTGAAACTCCTCGGATTCCTCGTGCTGGGGGCGCTGCCGTGGCTGGTGGGGCACCGGCCGGGGTCGGAGCCGCGCCGGATCACCGGGCGGGGCCTGTACCGGTTCGCCCCCGAGCTCGCCGCGGTCGGGGCGGTGGCCGTGGCCGCCGTGGCCCTGACCGTCTCGGGGCTGGGCCTGCCGGGGGTGGCCCCGGTGCTGCCGCTGGCCGCGGGCACGGCGGTGCTGGCCCTGCTGGTGCGGATGCTGGGCATGATGGAGGAGAACGCGACCCTGGCGCGCATGGTGCGCAACCGCGAGATCCACTTCCACGAGCTGGCGCGCAACAGCGGCGACGTCGTCCTCGTCCTGGACCGGGACGGCGGCGTGGACTACGTCAGCCCCGGCACCGCGGAGGCCTTCGGGTACCGGGTCGACGACGTGCTGGCCGCGCCGGTGACCTCCCTGCTCCACCCCGAGGACCTGGAGCGCACGAAGGAGGTGGGCGAGCTGTTCACGGGCTGCGCGGGACAGGGCGTGCACCTGCGACTGCGGGTGCGGGCCGCGGACGGGACGTGGCGGCACACCGAGTCGACGGTGTCCCTGTACGAGCAGCCCGGCGAGCCGGACCGGCTCCTAGTGACCACCCGCGACATCAGCGCCCAGGTGGCGCTGCAGAACGAGGTGGAGCACCTGACCTTCCACGACGGCGTGACGGGCCTGCCCAACCGGGCCTACCTGGAGCAGCGCGCCGGCGACGTGCTCGCGCACCGGGTGATCAGCGACGACGCCGCGGGGACGGTCGCGGTGGTCTTCCTGGACCTGGACGGCTTCACGGCGGTCAACGACGCCGCGGGGCACGCCGGCGGCGACCACGTGCTGTCGCAGGCGGCCCGCAGGCTGCGGGGGGAGCTGGACTCGAACGCGACCCTGGCCCGCTGGGGCGGCGACGAGTTCGCCGTCCTGGTGGAGGAGGCGCCCAAGGCCCAGCGGGTGGTGGACCTGGCCGAGCGGCTGGGCCGGGTGATCGCCTCCGAGCCGTTCCAGACCGCCGACCGCGAGATGGTGCTGACCGCCAGCATCGGGGTGGCGTTCGCCGAGACCGGTACCGGCAGCGGCGAGCTGCTGCGCAACGCCGACGTGGCCCTGACCCGGGCCAAGGAGGGGGGCCCCGGCACGGTCGAGGTGTACGCGGCCCACATGCACGACAAGGTGCTCTCCCGCCTGGAGCTCCAGGTCCGGCTGCGCCGGGCCCTGGCCGAGGGCGAGTTCTACCTGGAGTACCAGCCGGTGGTGGACCTGGGCACCTCGCAGGTGACCTCGGTGGAGGCCCTGGTGCGCTGGGGCCGGGACGGCGAGGCCGTGGGTCCCGACGCGTTCCTCGGCGCGGCCGAGGAATCGGGGCTGATCGTCCCCCTGGGGGAGTGGATCCTGCGGGAGGCGTGCGAGAAGGTCTCCGTGTGGCGGCTCTCGGACTGGGACATCGCCCTGTCGGTGAACCTGTCGCCGCGCCAGGTCCTCTCGCCCCGGTTCGTGGAGACGGTGGAGCGGATCCTGGCGGAGACGGGGCTCTCCGCCGAGTTCCTCACCCTGGAGGTCGACGAGGAGATCCTGCTCGACAACGGGGGAGAGGCCGTCCAGCGGCTCGCGGAGCTGCGTGAGCTGGGTGTGCAGCTGGCCATCGACGACTACGGGATGGGCTACGCCTCGCTGGCGCACCTGCGCAGGCTGAGCGTGGACGCGATCAAGATCGACCCCTCGTTCACCGCGGACCTGGGCCGTGACGGCACGGTGACGCTGCTCACGCACACGATCATCCAGCTCGGCCGGGACCTGGGCGTGCAGGTGGTGGCCGAGGGCATCGAGCGGGCGGAGCAGCTGGAGCAGCTGCGGGCGATGGGCTGCGACCGGGGCCAGGGGTTCCTGGTCGCGCGGCCGATGTCGGCGGCCGGGGTGGAGGCCCTGGTCGGCGGGGAGGCGGGTGCGAGCCTCTGAGAGGCGTCTCACCAGGTGGTATCCCCGGCGCGTCGGTCGGGGCGCACGGAAGGGCTCCTTCGCCCGTTTTCCCAGTTCACAGGGGGAGTGGCATGTGACGCAGGTCGCATTGTGAAATTTCTGTCTCATAATGTGAGACAAAAGGGTGATCTTGTTGACGCGCCCGCCCACCATCGGCCAATCTTGGGAGCGTGCAGAGCAACTCCCTGATTCTCGTACTTGGTCGGCGCGCAGCCCACTGAGTTTCTTCTGCTGCGCGCCAACCCCTCAACCGCCGTCGGGCGGTGGGGGTTTTTTTATTGCCGGACCAAGCCACGAGACAGACCCATCAAAGCCAGAGCCCCGTGCCGCTCTGGGCCCTCGCGAAGGATCTTGAGATGACCGAGCAGATGACCGGCGCCCAATCGCTGATCAGGTCGCTGGAACACGTCGGCGTTGACACTGTCTTCGGTATTCCGGGCGGCGCCATCCTCCCCGCGTACGACCCCCTCTACGACTCCGCCGAGGTGCGCCACATCCTCATGCGGCACGAACAGGGAGCCGGCCACGCCGCCGAGGGCTACGCCTACGCCACCGGACGCCCCGGCGTCTGCATGGCCACCAGCGGCCCCGGCGCCACCAACCTGGTCACGCCGCTGGCGGACGCCTACATGGACTCGGTCCCCATGGTCGCGATCACCGGCCAGGTCGCCTCCCCGATGATCGGCACCGACGCCTTCCAGGAAGCCGACATCTGCGGCATCACGATGCCGATCACCAAGCACAACCTCCTCGTCCGGACCGCGGCCGACATTCCGCGCGCCGTCGCCGAGGCCTTCCACATCGCCTCCAGCGGCCGCCCCGGCCCGGTCCTGGTCGACATCACCAAGGACGCCCTCCAGGGCGACGCCGCGTTCGTCTGGCCCGAGCGCCTGGACCTGCCCGGCTACCGCCCCGTCACCAAGCCCCACGGCAAGCAGGTCCGCGAGGCCGCCCGGATGATCCTCGAGGCCCGGCGCCCCGTCCTCTACGTCGGCGGCGGCGTGCTGCGCGCCGGGGCCGCGGCCGAGCTGCGGATCCTGGCCGAGCTGACCGGCGTTCCCGTCGTCACGACCCTGATGGCCCGCGGCGTCTTCCCCGACAGCCACCCGCAGTACGTCGGCATGCCGGGCATGCACGGCGACGTCGCCGCCGTCGGCGCCCTGCAGCAGGCCGACCTCATCGTCGCCCTGGGCGCGCGCTTCGACGACCGGGTCACCGGCCGCCTGGACAGCTTCGCCCCCGGCGCCAAGATCGTCCACGCCGACATCGACCCCGCCGAGATCTCCAAGAACCGCCACGCCGACGTGCCCATCGTCGGGGACTGCCGCGAGGTGCTCGCCGACCTGGTCGTGGCCGTGCGCGCCGACCAGGAGAAGGGCCGCGCCGGCGACTACGGGGCCTGGTGGCAGCACCTGGGCCGCATGCGCACCACCTACCCCAAGGGTTACGACGTTCCCGAGGACGGCAGCCTGGCCCCGCAGATGGTCATCGAGCGCCTGGGCAAGGTCGTGGGCCCCGAGGCCACCTACGTCGCCGGCGTCGGCCAGCACCAGATGTGGGCCGCCCAGTTCATCGACCACGAGCGCCCCGGCTCCTTCGTCAACTCCGGCGGCCTGGGCACCATGGGCTTCTCCGTCCCGGCCGCCCTGGGGGCCAAGGTGGGCGACCCCGGCCGCGCGGTCTGGTCGGTCGACGGCGACGGCTGCTTCCAGATGACCAACCAGGAGCTGGCCACCTGCGCCGTTGAGAACATCCCGATCAAGGTCGCCCTGGTCAACAACGGCAACCTGGGCATGGTGCGCCAGTGGCAGACCCTGTTCTACGAGGGCCGCTACTCCAACACCGACCTGCAGACGTCCCCCAGGGACGAGAAGATCCGGATTCCGGACTTCGTCAAGCTGGCCGAGGCGTACGGTTGTGTCGGCCTGCGGTGCGAGCGCGCCGAGGACGTCGATGCCACCATCGAGAAGGCCATGGCGATCGACGACGTCCCGGTCGTCGTCGACTTCACCGTCAACCACGACGCGATGGTCTGGCCCATGGTCGGACCCGGCGTCAGCAACGACGAGATCCAGTACGCGCGCGACATGGCGCCGAGCTGGGAACACGAGGACTAGAGGAGAAGCCGAACCACCATGAGCAGTCACACGCTTTCCGTTCTGGTGGAGGACACCCCCGGTATCCTCGCCCGCGCCTCCTCTCTGTTCTCCCGCCGCGGTTTCAACATCGACTCGCTCAGTGTCAGCACGACCGAGTACCCCGGACTGTCCAGGATGACAATCGTGGTCAACTGCGACCTCCACCCCTTGGAGCAGGTGACCAAACAGCTCAACAAGCTGGTCAACGTCGTCAAGATCGTGGAGATGGACACCACCGCGTCGGTCCGGCGCGAGCTCCTGCTCGTGAAGGTCAAGGCCGACGCGTCGAGCCGCACCCACGTGCTTCAGACGGCCGAGCTGTTCCGCGCCCACATCGTGGACGTCAGCCCGGACGTCGTCGTCATCGAGGCCACCGGCGACCCCGAGAAGCTCGATGCCCTGGTGAAGAACCTGGAGCCGTTCGGTATCCGGGAACTGGTCAAGTCAGGGCTGGTCGCCCTGGGGCGCGGGCCCCGGTCGATCACCGACCGCTCTCTCCGCCCCGTCGAGCGCAGCGCCTGAGACGGGACAGGGGTCCGGAGCGAGCCGCCGGATCCCGCCACGCGCCCCCAACCAACGTGTCAAGCAAGGAGTAACCCCAAGTGGCAGCACAGATGTACTACGACGACGCCGCGGACATCGCGCTCATCCAGAGCAAGAAGGTCGCCGTGATCGGCTACGGCAGTCAGGGGCACGCGCACGCGCTGTCGCTGCGGGACTCGGGCGTCGACGTGCGGATCGGCCTGGCGGAGGGCTCCAAGAGCCGGGCCAAGGTCGAGGAGGACGGCCTGCGCGTCCTCACCCCCGCGGAGGCCACCCGCGAGGCCGACGTCGTCATGATCCTGGTCCCCGACCACATCCACAGGGACCTGTACAAGGACGAGATCGAGCCGAACCTGGAGCCGGGCAACGCCCTGTTCTTCGGCCACGGCTTCAGCATCCGCTACGGCTTCATCACCCCGCCCGAGGGCGTCGACGTCGCGATGGTCGCCCCCAAGGGCCCGGGCCACCTGGTCCGCCGCCAGTTCGAGGCCGGGCGCGGCGTGCCCTGCCTGGTCGCGGTCGAGAAGGACGCCAGCGGGCAGGCCTGGGACCTGGCCCTGTCGTGGGCCAAGGGCATCGGCGGCACCAAGGCCGGCGTCATCAAGACCACCTTCAAGGAGGAGACCGAGACCGACCTCTTCGGTGAGCAGGCCGTGCTGTGCGGCGGCACCGAGGAGCTGGTCAAGGCCGGTTTCGCCACTCTGGTGGAAGCGGGCTACCAGCCCGAGATCGCCTACTTCGAGTGCCTGCACGAGCTCAAGCTGATCGTCGACCTCATGTACGAGGGCGGCATCTCCAAGATGAACTGGTCGGTCTCCGACAACGCCGAGTACGGCGGCTACACCCGCGGCCCGCGCGTGATCACCGAGCAGACCCGCGAGGAGATGCGCAAGATCCTGCGCGAGATCCAGGACGGCTCCTACGCCAAGGAGCTCATGGACGAGTTCGACGCCGGACAGCCGACGTTCACCAAGCGCCGCGAGGCCGAGCAGAACGAGCAGATCGAGAAGGTGGGCGCCGAGCTGCGCCCCCTGATGAGCTGGCTCAAGGCCTAGGCCCCAGCCCTTCAGGGACGGGACCGATGGGGGTAGGCGGCGAAGACCACCTGCCCCCTTCGCCTTCCCTACCGCGGCAGTAGACTTCAGAACGGCCGTCCTCCCCGATCCGCAGGCTGGCTCTACCTGCGCATATCGGGACGCGCAACCCGAAAAGGAACCCCTGTGTCCAAACCCGCCGTACTTGTAGCGGAAGAACTCTCCCCCGCCGGAATCGCGCTGCTCGAAGAGGACTTCGAGGTGCGCCGCGTGGACGGCTCCGACCGCTCCCAGCTCCTTCCGGCCCTGGCCGACGTGGACGCGCTCATCGTCCGCAGCGCCACCAAGGTGGACGCCGAGGCCCTCGCCGCGGCCGGTCGCCTCCAGGTGGTCGCCCGGGCCGGGGTCGGCCTGGACAACGTGGACGTGGAGGCCGCCACCAAGGCCGGCGTGCTGGTGGTCAACGCCCCGACCTCCAACATCATCAGCGCCGCCGAGCAGGCCGTGAACCTCCTCCTGGCCAGCGCCCGCAACACCGCTCCGGCGCACAACGCGCTGGTCAACGGCGAGTGGAAGCGCTCCAAGTACACCGGTGTGGAGCTGTACGAGAAGACCGTCGGCATCGTGGGCCTGGGCCGCATCGGCGCCCTGGTCGCCCAGCGCATGCTGGCCTTCGGCACCAGGGCCATCGCCTACGACCCGTTCGTGCAGCCCGCGCGGGCCGCGCAGATGGGTGTGGAGGTCACCACGCTCGACGACCTGCTCGAGCGCTCCGACTTCATCACCATCCACCTGCCCAAGAACAAGGACACCCTGGGCCTGATCGGCGAGGAGGCGCTGCGCAAGGTCAAGCCGACCGTGCGCATCGTCAACGCCGCGCGCGGCGGCATCCTCGACGAGGACGCGCTGTACCAGGCCCTCAAGGAGGGCCGCGTGGGCGGTGCGGGCATCGACGTGTTCGCCAAGGAGCCGTGCACGGACAGCCCGCTGTTCGAGTTCGAGAACGTCGTGGTGGCCCCGCACCTGGGCGCCAGCACCCACGAGGCGCAGGAGAAGGCGGGCACGCAGGTGGCCCGCTCGGTGAAGCTGGCGCTGTCGGGCGAGTTCGTGCCCGACGCGGTCAACGTCCAGGGCACCGGCGTGGCCGAGGAGATCAAGCCGGGCCTGCCGCTGACCGAGAAGCTCGGCCGGGTCTTCACCGCCCTGGCGGGCACGATCGCCAGCCGCATCGACGTCGAGGTGCGCGGCGAGATCGCCGCCCACGACGTCAAGGTGCTGGAGCTGGCCGCGCTCAAGGGCGTGTTCGCCGACGTGGTCGAGGACGCGGTGACCTTCGTCAACGCGCCGCTGCTGGCCAAGGAGCGCGGCGTCGAGGTCAACTTGGTCACCAGCGACGACAGCAGCGACTGGCGCAACCTGATCTCGGTGCGCGGTGTGCTGGCCGACGGCACCCGCGTGTCGGTCTCGGGCACGCTGACCGGCCCCCGCCAGATCGAGAAGCTGGTGGAGGTCAACAACTACACCCTGGAGATCGGCCTGGCCGAGCACATGGTGTTCCTGTCCTACGACGACCGCCCCGGCATGGTCGGCAAGGTCGGCGCCCTGCTCGGCGAGGCCGGCGTCAACATCGCGGGCATGCAGGTCATCCGCGACGAGGAGGGCGGCCAGGCCCTCATCGCCCTGACCGTCGACTCCGCCGTTCCGGAGCCCGTGCTCGCCTCGATCTCCGCCGAGATCGACGCGGCCGTCACCCGCCAGGTCGACCTGGAGGACTGACCTTCCCCGACCCGAAGGCCGCACCGCATGATGCGCGGTGCGGCCTTTGTGGCATTTCAGAGGAAATGTCGTCACGCCCATGACCAGTGGAAACACGCCGACGTCTCACATCGTGGGATGCTCTGGTCATATAGTTGGACATCCGATATTCTGAAGCCCTAGGAGTTGCACTCCGCCCGCTCGCCCGAACACGGGCCGCGAGGGCGGCCCCGCGGAGGACCCCGCCGGGACGGAACTCTTTCTCCGGTCACCGCCGACCGCACACCCATCGCGCGCGCCGAGACCGCCTGTTTCCCGTCCTTGGTCACGCAACGCATCTGGAGTTTCACATGTACGACATGGTCGAGTACCCGTCCGCGCCCGAGTCCGACGACGAGATCGCCCGCGCCCTCCAGGAGGCGCTGAACCGCCGCGACTGAGCGGTCCGTCGTGGGGGCGCGTCGCCCCCGCGGCGACTTCCGGTCCTCGGCCCCGGTATGGTTGTCTCATTCAGTGTTCATTGTGATCTCACCATCTGAGAAGAAGCAGGTGGGGTCCCGAGTGGATCAGAGGCAGTATGGCAGCGCGCACGGTGAAACTGGCCGTCATCCCCGGTGACGGAATCGGCCCCGAGGTGGTCGCCGAGGGCCTCAAGGTGCTGGAAACGGCGATCGCCCCGCACGACCTGGCCGTGGAGACGACCGAGTACGAGCTCGGCGCCAAGCTCTGGCACCGCACCGGTGAGACGCTGCCCGACTCGGTGGAGCAGGAGCTGGCCGGGCACGACGCCGTCTTCCTGGGCGCCGTCGGCGACCCGTCCGTGCCCAGCGGCGTCCTCGAACGCGGCCTGCTGCTGCGCCTGCGCTTCGACTTCGACCACTACGTCAACCTGCGTCCCGTGCGCCTCTACCCCGGTGTCGAGAGCCCACTGGCGGGTGTGACCCCCGAGGACATCGACATGCTCGTCGTCCGCGAGGGCACCGAGGGCCCCTACGCCGGCGCCGGCGGCGTGCTGCGCAAGGGCACCCCGTACGAGATCGCCACGCAGGACAGCGTCAACACCCGCTTCGGCGTCGAGCGCGTCGTCCGCTACGCCTTCGCCAAGGCCGCCGAGCGCCCGCGCAAGAAGCTCACGCTCGTCCACAAGGACAACGTCCTGACCTACGCCGGGGAGCTGTGGCAGCGCACCGTCCGCGAGGTCGGCGCCGAGTACCCGCAGGTCGCCGTGGACTACTGCCACGTCGACGCCGCGTCGATGTTCTTCGTCAACCAGCCCGCGCGCTTCGACGTCGTGGTCACCGACAACCTGTTCGGCGACATCATCACCGACATCGGCGCCGCCGTCACCGGAGGCATCGGGCTGGCCGCCAGCGGCAACATCAACCCCGACAACACCTTCCCCAGCATGTTCGAGCCGGTCCACGGCTCGGCGCCCGACATCGCGGGCCAGGGCAAGGCCGACCCCACCGCGACGGTGCTCTCGGCCGCCCTCATGCTGGACCACCTCGGCGTTCCCGAGGCGGCCCGCCGCATCGAGGCGGCGGTCTCGGCCGACCTCAAGAGCCGGGGCCACGGTGTCCGCTCCACGTCCCGGATCGGCGACGACCTCGCCGCCCGAGTAGCCGAGCAGGGCTGACCCCCTTCCCGTCGGCCCTGCCCTCCTGCTCCGAGGCGCGGCCGGCACCGACACGAGGCGCGCCCGGAAACCCTCCGAGCGCGCCTTTCGCACGGGTGCGCTCTTCCGACAGACTAGATCCGGGCCGGCGGCGCTGCCGGCCTGATGCACCCGAGAGGACCGATGACATGACCAACGACAACACCACCACAAGCGGGTTGGCGTTCGACATCCAGCTCTCCGACCGGCGGCGGACCCCGCAGGAACGAGAAGCGCTGCTGGAGAGTCCCGGGTTCGGCCAGGTGTTCACCGACCACATGGTGAGCATCCGCTACACCGAGGGCAAGGGCTGGCACGACGCCAGGCTGGAGCCGTACGGCCCGCTCAGCCTGGACCCGGCCACGGCCGCCCTCCACTACGCCCAGGAGATCTTCGAGGGGCTCAAGGCCTACCGCCACCCGGACGGCTCGCTGGCCTCCTTCCGGCCGGAGGCCAACGCGGCCCGCTTCAACCGCAGCGCGGCGCGCATGGCGATGCCCGAGCTGCCCGAGGAGCTCTTCCTCGAATCCATCAAGCTCCTCCTCGAGCACGACGGCGACTGGGTTCCCGGCAAGCCCGACTTCAGCCTGTACCTGCGCCCGTTCATGATCGCCACCGACGTGGGCCTGGGCGTCAACCACCCCTCCCGCAGCTACCTGTTCCTGCTCATCGCCTCGCCGGTCGGCTCCTACTTCTCGGGCGGCATCAAGCCGGTCACGGTGTGGCTGTCCAAGGACTACACCCGGGCGGCACCGGGAGGCACCGGCGCGGCCAAGTTCGCGGGCAACTACGCGGCGAGCTTCCTCGCCCAGGCCCAGGCCGTGGAGAAGGGCTGCGACCAGGTCGTCTGGCTCGACGCCCGCGAGCACCGCTGGGTGGAGGAGATGGGCGGCATGAACCTGTGGTTCGTGTTCGGCTCCGGCGAGAACGCCCGCCTGCGCACCCCGGCGCTCACGGGAACGCTGCTGCCGGGCATCACCCGGGACTCGCTGCTGACCCTGGCCCCCGACCTGGGCATCCCGGCCGAGGAGAAGCCGGTCTCCACCGACGAGTGGCGCGAGGCCGCCGAGTCGGGCGAGCTCACCGAGGTCTTCGCCTGCGGCACGGCGGCGGTCGTCACCCCGGTCGGCTTCGTCAAGAGCGACGAGGGCGGTTTCACCGTCGGTGACGGCACCCCCGGCCCGGTGACCATGCGTCTGCGCGAGGAGCTCGTGGGCCTGCAGACGGGCCTGCGCCCCGACAAGTACGGCTGGATCACCCGCTTCTGATTCCCCGGGCCGCCCGGCAGGGCCGGGCGGCCCCCCGCATCCCCCGAGGTCACCTTGTCCGACAACCCCTGGCCCGTCCGCGTCGCGCTCCTGGCATCCGCGGGAGTCGTCGCGGCCGGCATCGCCTACGGAGCCGCGGGAACGGTCTCCGCGCTGAATCCGCCCCCCGCCCCTCCCACCACCTCCGAGGAGGACGGGCCCCCTCCCGAACGCGTCACCACGTCGCTGCTTCCGAGCCCTTCCGAAGAAGCGGAAGAGACGGAGGAGGCGGAAGAGCCCCGAGCAGCCCAGGAAGCCCCTGCGGCGGGCACCGCCCCGGGCACCGGAGGCGGCGACTCCGGCAGCAGCGGCGGCGGTACGGGCGGCAGCGTCCCGCAGAGCGGGGAAGGGGGCGCCGACCCCCGCGAGCAGATCCTGAACGACATCCTCAACTCCCCGCAGCCGCGACCTCCCCTGGAGAACCTCTGCGACCAGGCCTGTGTCGACGCCCACCGCGAGGCACAGGAAGAGGCGGTGGTCCCCGAAACGGCGGCGCCCGGCCCCGAGAACTGAGACCTCGGACGGGTGCGGCGGGGGCCGGACCTCCCTTTGTGTCCGGAGAGGGAAATCACAGTCTCGGTGGGTGAGACGATCGGGCTCTGAACTCCGGTTCTTCCGTTCCCGTGTGGCACACTGAGCGCATGCCGTCTCAGGTTCTCATTATCGTGAGGCGCGCCGGCTGACCGCGGACATCGCCGGCGCGCCGACCTCTCGTGTCCACGAGGGGTCTTTTTTGTTGGCGCGTCCCGGTCGGCCCACCACAGCATCCACCTTCGGGAGTCCACCCATGAGGGACGACAGTTTCCACGTCTTCGACACCACGTTGCGCGACGGGGCCCAGCGCGAGGGGATCAACCTCCGGGTCTCCGACAAGCTGGCCATCGCCCAGCTGCTGGACGACTTCGGGGTGGCGTTCATCGAGGGAGGGTGGCCGGGGGCGAACCCCAAGGACACCGAGTTCTTCCAGCGCGCTTCACGAGAGCTGACGCTGAGGCACGCGCAACTCACCGCGTTCGGCGCGACCCGCCGGGCCGGTGGGAAGGCCGCCGACGATCCCCAGGTGGCCGCCCTGCGCGACAGCGGCGCACCGGTCGTCACCCTTGTCGCCAAGAGTGACGACCGGCACGTCGAACGCGCACTGCGCACGACCCTCGACGAGAACCTCGCCATGGTCGCCGACACGGTGTCCTACCTGCGCGAGCACGGACAGCGCGTGTTCGTGGACTGCGAGCACTTCTTCGACGGCTACCGCCACAACCCCTCGTACGCGCTCGACGTCGTGCGCGCCGCCGCCGAGGCCGGCGCCGACGTCGTCGTGCTGTGCGACACCAACGGGGGCATGCTCCCCTCCGACGTCTTCCGCACCGTCACCGAGGTGCGCGAGGCGACCGGCGCCCGACTGGGCGTCCACGCCCAGGACGACACCGGCTGCGCGGTCGCCAACACCCTCGCCGCCGTCGAGGCGGGCGCCACCCACGTGCAGTGCACCGCCAACGGCTACGGCGAGCGCGTGGGCAACGCCAACCTCTTCTCCGTGGTGGGGGCGCTGGCCCTCAAGCACGGCCGCGACGTCCTGCCCGAGGGCTGCCTGGGCGAGATGACGCGGGTCTCGCACGCCATCGCCGAGATCGTCAACCTGGCGCCGGACACCCACCAGCCCTACGTGGGGGTGTCGGCGTTCGCGCACAAGGCGGGCCTGCACGCCTCCGCCATCAAGGTCGACCCCGACCTGTACCAGCACACCGACCCCGAGCTGGTCGGCAACTCCATGCGCATGCTCGTCTCCGACATGGCCGGGCGCGCCTCGATCGAGCTCAAGGCCAAGGAGTTGGGCCTGGACCTGTCCGGGGACCGCACCCTGTCGGGCCGGGTGGTGGACCGGGTCAAGGGCCTGGAGCTGTCCGGCTACAGCTTCGAGGCGGCCGACGCCTCCCTGGAGCTGCTGCTGCGCGAGGAGATGGGCCGGCCGGTCCGCTACTTCGGGACCGAGTCGTGGCGGGTCCTCACCGAGCGCCGCCCGCGCAAGGACACGAGCCCGCTGACCAGCGAGTACGAGAGCCTCACCGAGGCGACCGTGAAGCTGACGGTCAAGGGCGAGCGCGTCATCGCCACCGCGGAGGGCAACGGCCCGGTCAACGCGCTGGACCGTGCGCTGCGCTCCTCGATGGAGGGTGTCTACCCCGAGCTGGCACGGCTGGAGCTGACCGACTACAAGGTCCGCATCCTGGAGGGCAGCTCGGGCACCAACGCCATCACCCGCACGCTCATCACCTTCGGCGACGGCGCGGGGGAGTGGACCACGGTGGGCGTGGGCGCCAACGTGGTGGACGCCTCGTGGGTCGCCCTGGAGCAGGCCTTCACCTACGGCCTCCTCCGGCAGGGCTACCCCCAGGAGTAGACCCTGCGGCGAGGGGCCCTCCGTCCGAACCCGAGAACCGGACAGAGGGCCCCTTTTGTGTACCCATTTCCCTGGAGGCAACTTTGAGTGAGTAAGTGCTTACCTGCAAGCCATAGACCGTGTGTCCCACATCACCCGATACTTCAACCTTTGGGAAAGTGCGCGGACACGAACGGTGAAAAGTGCTGGTCATAACCCGGATGCGTTCTCGTGTTGGGAGCCGGTTCTCCTCGGCGAGGAGCGCAGGTCACCTGCCCCATGAAGACTGCGGGACGTGTCTTCACCCACCATCCCCCGGGGAAGGGAGGCGCGCGTGACCGCACCGGCACCCCCGTCCCCCGCCCCGCCGCGCGCCCGCTCCGAGAGGTTCGGGGAGACCGCGCTGGCGTGGGGCTTCCTCGCCCCCTCCCTCGCGGTCTTCGCGCTCTTCCTCGTCTATCCGCTCGGCCGGACCGTCTACCTGTCGCTGCACGGCAACGACATCATCGGACGCCCCGACCGGTTCGTCGGACTCGGCCACTTCGCGGAGATGGCCTCGCCCGAGTTCGGCCAGGTGCTGCTGACCACCCTGCTCTTCACCGCCGGAACCGTCGTGCCCGGTGTGGCGGGGGCACTCGCCGTCGTTCTCCTCCTCGAAGGGGTGATCCGCGGGCAGCGCCTGCTGCGCGGTGCCTTCGCGCTCCCGTTCGCCTTCTCGGTGGCCAGCGCCTCGGTCGTCTTCACCGTCTTCTACAGCCCCGGCAACGGCGTGCTCAACGGCATCCTGTACCGGCTCGGACTCGACCAGGTCCCCTGGCTCACCTCCCAGGAGATGGCCCTGTGGTCCGTGTGCATCACCACGGTGTGGATGAACCTCGGCTACGGGGTGCTCGTCCTCGCCGCGGGGATCGGCTCCATCCCCAGGGAGGTCAACGAGGCCGCCCGCATCGACGGCGCCACCGGCGTCCGGCTCGCCCGGCACGTCACCGTGCCGCTGCTGGGGCCCCAGCTGTTCTTCCTCGTCGTGATCTCCACGATCAACGCCCTGCAGAGCTTCGGCCAGATCCACATCCTCACCAGGGGCGGCCCCGTCGGCTCCACGACCACCCTCGTCTACTCGATCTTCGAGGACGCCTTCGCCTACAGCACGAGCGACTTCGGCCGGGCCAGCGCCCAGGCCCTCGTCCTCCTCCTGGTGGTCCTGGTGTGCACCGCGGTCCAGTTCGGCGTCATCGAGCGGAAGGTGCACTACGCATGAGCACGACAGCCGAGGCGCCCCGCCGCCGGATCCGGCCGGGACAGGTGCTCGGCCGCGCCGGCGCCCACCTCCTCCTGGCACTGCTGCTGGTGCCGGTCCTCTTCCCCGTCTACTACGCGTTCGCCGGCGCCCTCATGGCTCCGCACGAACTCTCCAGGTTCCCCGCGCAGCTGGTCCCCACCGGCCTGCACACGGACAACATCCGGGGCGCCCTGGAGGCGGTCCCGCTCGTGCGGATGTACGCGAACTCGCTGACCATGGCCGGCGTCATCACCGCGGCCCAGCTGATGACCTCGGCCCTGGCCGCCTACGCCTTCGTGTTCCTGCGCTTCCGCGGCAGCGCCGTGGTGTTCGCCCTGTTCCTGTCCACGCTCATGGTCCCGGGCGAGGCGACCTTCATCCCCAACTACCTCACCATCTCCGCCTGGGGCCTGGCGGACACCTTCGCCGGCCTGGTGCTGCCCTTCCTCGCCTACGCGTTCGGCACGTTCCTGCTGCGCCAGAGCTTCCGGCAGTTCCCCCGCGAGCTCTACGACGCGGCGCGCATGGACGGCATGGGCCACCTGCGGTTCCTGTGGACGATCCTGCTGCCCCTGAGCCGGCCCTCGCTCCTGGCCGTGGGCGTCTACGTGTTCATCACCAGCTGGAACATGTACTTCTGGCCGCTGATCATCACCCGCAGCACCGAGATGCAGACCCTCCAGATCGGCCTCAACAGCCTCAAGACAGGCGAGTCGACCGACCCCGGACTCCTCCTGGCCGGCGCCGCGCTCTCCGTTCTGCCCACCCTCGCCCTCGTGATCCTCGGACAGCGCTTCATCGTCCGCGGCCTCACGGCGGGCGCGGTCAAGTAGCGACCCCGCCGCATCCGACCCCGAACCAGAAAGCGAAGTGTGACCATGGGTCTGTCCCCCAGACGGCACGCGACCGGTGCCGCCGCCCTGGCCGCGAGCCTCGGCCTGCTCCTCAGCGGCTGCTCCGGTGAGGAGGGCGGCTCCGGCGGAGACCTCTCCGCCCCCGGCCCCGAGGTCCTGGAGAACCTGGACGCCCCCGTCGAGGTCGAGTTCTGGCACAGCATGGACGCCACCAACGGCCAGGTGCTCGACGGCCTCATCGAGGACTTCAACGCGCAGAACGAGGGCCGGATCGAGGTGACCGGCTCCTTCCAGGGCGACTACGACACCGCGCTGGCCAACCACCGCGCGGCCATCCAGCAGGGCGAGACCGCCGAGCTCGTCATGGTCTTCGACCTGGGCACCCAGTTCATGATCGACACCGGCCAGACCGTTCCCGCCCAGGAGTTCCTCGACGCCGACGGCTACGACACCTCCTCCATCGAGGGCGCGCTGCTCAACTACTTCACGGTGGACGGGCAGCTCCGGTCCTTCCCGTTCAACAACTCCACCCCGCTGATGTACGTCAACCGGGACGCCTTCGAGGAGGCCGGACTCGACCCCGACGCCCCTCCCGCCACCCTGGCGGAGATCCGCGAGGCCGCCGAGCGGCTCACCGTCCGCGACGACGACGGCAACGTCGTCCGGTACGGCTTCGGCGCCTCCGTCTACGGCTGGTTCATCGAGCAGTTCATGGCCCGCGCCGGCGTTCCGTACTGCGACGGCGCCAACGGCCGCTCCGCACGCGCCACCGAGGTCCTGTTCGACGACCCGAAGGTCGTCGAGACGGTCGAGTGGTGGAAGGACATGATCGAGGACGGGCTCGCCGTCCAGATCGGCCGCAACACCGCCGACGGCCAGGCCGCGTTCACCTCCGGCCGCGCCGCGATGACCCTGGAGTCCACCGGTTCGCTGGGCGGCTTCATCGAGCAGTCCGACTTCGAGGTGGGCGCCGGCTACTTCCCGCTCGTCGAGGAGGGGGACCCCGGCGGTTCGATCATCGGCGGCGCCTCCCTGTGGATCAATGGGGAGGGCCACACCGAGCAGGAGGTCCGCGCCTCCTGGGAGTTCGTCCAGTTCCTGCTGACCCCCGAGTCGCAGTCCGTCTGGCACGCCGGCACCGGCTACCTGGCGGTCAACACCGAGGGGTACGAGGGCGAGGAGGCCCGGGCACGGGCCGAGGAGTTCCCGCAGTTCGCGGTCGCGGCCGACCAGCTCGCCGACTCCCGGATCGACGAGAACACCGCCGGCTGCATGATGGGCGTCATGTCCGAGGCCCGCGCCGCGGCCGAGGAGGGGTGGGAGACGGCCCTGACCAGCGATACCCCGGCCGCCGAGGCGATGTCCGCCGCCGCGGACGGGCTGGACACCTCCATCGAGGAGTACAACGCCTCCGTCGAGTAGCGGTCGCCGGGGCGGGCCGGGGGAGCCCCGGCCCGCCCCGGGAGCCGGCCTCAGTCCTCGGAGTCGTTGCCGGGGTGGACCCAGCCGTTGGCCTCGCAGCCCTGGAGGCCGAAGGTCTGCTGCTGCATCACCGGGGCGGCCTCGCCCTCACCGGGGCAGGAGACGTGGCCGTGGCCCAGCGTGTGGCCGACCTCGTGGTTGATCAGGTAGATCCGGTAGGTCTCCAGGTCGCCCTCGAAGTGCGGGACGCCCGAGACCCAGCGGTTCTGGTTGATGACGGCGCGGTTGCCGTTGGCGCAGGACACGTACCCGTTGGTCTGCAGCGGGGCGCACAGCCGGTCGACGGTCGCGGGGGCGGCCAGCAGGACGCGGATGTCGGCGTCGCCGGAGTCCACCCTCCGCACGGACCGCTCGTCCTCGCCGCGCCAGCTGCGGGGGTCGCCCAGGACCTCCACCACCGCGTCGGCGAAGTCCTCGGCCTCGCCCGGCAGGCCGTCCTCGACCTCCACCGCGAAGGTCGTCAGCGGGCCCTCGCCCATGGTGTCGCTGCCGCCCTCCACGACGGTGAACTCGCCGTCGGCGGTGTCGACCTCCTCCTCGACCGAGCGGAGCAGGACCGGGAGTTCCTCCTCGGCCTCCGCGCCCTGCGGGCCCTCCTCCGGCTCTTCCCGCTCCCGGGGCCCGGCCTCCCCGTCGGACAGCGGTGCGGGCACGGAGGTTCCCGCGGGCGTTCCGGAGTCCTCCTGCGTCGGTGGAACGGCGACCATCAGCACGACGGCGACCCCCGAGACCGCGCACAGCGCCAGCGCGATCCCCGTGGGAAAGCGGCGGCGGGCATGGCGGCCACGGGACGGTTCCGTGGGTGAAGCGGACGTGGGCACGAGGTACCTCTCCAAGAGACCAGCGCGTCCCAGCATGCCAGAATCCGCAGGGCGCACCGGCCGACGCGGCGGTAGCCTTCAGACGCACAGCGTTCGATCTGGGGAGGAAACAGGTGCGTATCGCACGGTTCGCCGTCGGCGACGAGGTCGGGTTCGGCCTGGTGGAGGCCGATACCGACAGCGGTGAGGAGTTCGTGGCCCGGCTCAACGGGCACCCTCTGCTCGGCGACATCAAGCTGACGGGTGAACGGGCCAAGCTCTCCGACGTCCGCCTCCTGTCGCCCGTGCTGCCCACCAAGGTGGTGTGCATCGGCAAGAACTACGCCGACCACGTCGCGGAGATGGGCGGCACCACCGGGGAGGCCACCGAGGAGCCCGTGGTCTTCCTCAAGCCCTCCACCGCGGTCGCCGGGCCGAACGACCCGATCTTCCTTCCCCCGGTCTCCGAGCGGGTCGACCACGAGGGCGAGATGGCCGTCGTCATCTCCCGCCCGTGCCGGGAGGTGCCCCGCGAGCGGGTCAAGGACGTCATCTTCGGCTACACCGTCGCCAACGACGTCACCGCGCGCGACCTCCAGCGCAAGGACAACCAGTGGACCCGGGCCAAGGGGTTCGACTCCTTCTGCCCCATCGGGCCGTGGATCACCACCGGGCTGAGCATCGAGGAGGCGCAGGACCTGGCCCTCACCACCACGGTGGACGGCGAGCTCCGGCAGAGCGGGCGAACATCACAGTTCATCCACGACATCCCGGGCATGATCTCCTACATCACTTCCTTCATGACGCTGCTTCCCGGCGACGTCGTCCTCACCGGAACCCCGGCCGGGGTCGGACCGCTGGAGCCCGGGCAGGAGGTCGCGGTGACGGTGGAACGGCTCGGCACGATCACCAACCGGGTCGTGACCCGGGACTGAGACCCTCCTTCGGAGAAGCCGTACGCGCACGGGGCGGTCCGCCGGCCCGCCCCGTGGGCAGAGACAGAAAGCGTGGGACAACCGTGGCACCTCCCCGTCCTCGCCGCGGCGGAGTCCTGGCCCTGGCCGGAGTTCTCGCCCTCGCCCTCACCGCGGCGGGGGCGGTCCACTGGACGGCGTCGCGGGAAGAGAGCGAGTCCGCACCACCACCGGAGGCTCCCGTGACCGACCCCCGACGCATCATGCCGGCCGGTGACTCCATGACCCAGGGCGCCAACGGCGACCGGACGTGGCGCCTTCACCTGTGGCACCACCTGGAGCCGCACGTGGAGGGCCTGGAGTTCGTCGGCCCCTACTCCGACCCGGCCGGCCGGGACATGATCATCCCGGTCCCCACCACCGGGGAGGAGGCGGAGCACGCGTCCGCCGAACCGCTGGACCCCGAGGTGCTGGAGGAGCTGCGCGACGCCCCCTGGCCGGGCCTGGACGGCGACCCGGACACCCCCGAGTACCGCGATCCGGACTTCGACTCCCACCACAACGCCCTGTGGGGGCGCACCCTGCAGGACGCCTCGGCCACCATCCAGGAGGAGGTCCGGGTCCATCAGCCCGACGTGCTGTGCGTCATGATCGGCGTCAACGACCTCCTGTGGCCGGTCGGGAAGGAGGAGATGGAGAGCCGCCTGCGCAGCTACGTCGAGCGCGCCCGGGCGGGCAACCCGACCCTGCGCATCGTGCTCGCCGAGGTCCTGCCCATCGCGCTCGCCGACACCGACCCCGGCTTCGCCCTGCGGGTCTACGCCTACAACGAGATCGTCCGCGAGGTGGCCCAGGACATGTCCACCGACGCCTCGCCCGTGGTCAGCCTCGACATCGCCGGGCGCGAGAAGTGGGACGTGGCCGCCGACACCTACGACGGCACGCACCCCAACGCGCGCGGTGAGCTGAAGATCGCCGCGGCCTTCGCCGACGCGCTGTCGGCGGCCTACGGGATCGGGCCCGCCTACCCGCGCCCCCTGCCGGAGGAGCTCTGAGGGGAGCTCGCGCCTGATCAGGGCAGCGGCGGTTCGGCAATACCCTGGGATCCGTGACTGAGACTTCGATTCGTACCCGCTTCGCCCCGTCCCCCACGGGGATGTTCCACGTCGGCGGCGCCCGCTCCGCGCTCTTCAACTGGGCTCTGGCACAGCAGCAGCCCGAGGGGCGCATGGTGCTGCGCATCGAGGACACCGACGCCGCCCGCAACCGGCCCGAGTGGACCGAGGGCATCCTCCGCGCGCTGGCCTGGCTCGGCATCGGCGAGGGCGACCCGCACTTCGAGGGCCCCCTCTTCCAGTCGGCCTACGCCGACAAGCACCGGGAGACCGCCCAGGAGCTGTACAAGAACGGCAGCGCCTACTACTGCGACTGCACGCGTGAGCAGGTCGAGGAGCGCCGCGGCAACCCGCACCTGGGCTACGACGGCTTCTGCCGCGACCGCGGCCTGGAGGCGGGCCCCGGCAGGGCCCTGCGCTTCCGCGTCCCCGAGGGCGGTCCCACGGTGGTCGACGACCGGATCCGGGGCCGGGTGGAGTTCGAGCACTCCGCCATCGAGGACTTCGTGATCGCCCGGGCCGACGGCTCGCCCCTGTTCGTGCTGGCCAACGTCGTCGACGACGTCGAGATGCGCATCACGCACGTCGTGCGCGGCGAGGAGCACCTGTCCAACACCCCCAAGCAGCAGCTGCTGTGGGAGGCGCTGGGCCACACCCCGCCGGTGTGGGCCCACCTGCCCGTCATCGTCAACGAGCAGCGCAAGAAGCTGTCCAAGCGCCGGGACAAGGTGGCCCTGGAGTCCTACCAGGAGGAGGGCTACCTGGCCGAGGCGATGGTCAACTACCTGATGCTGCTGGGCTGGGCGCCGGGCGAGGACCGCGAGATCATGCCGTGGTCGGAGATGGTCCCGCTGTTCGCCGTCGAGGACGTCAACAGCTCCAGCGCCTTCTTCGACGAGAAGAAGCTGCGCGCGTTCAACGGCGAGTACATCCGGGCGCTGGACACCGACGACTTCGCCGAGCGGTGCCGGCCGTGGCTGACCGGGGAGGACACCCCCTGGGACGCGGCCGACTACGACCCCGAGGTCTTCCGCGCGGTGGCGCCCCTCGCCCAGAGCCGGATCGCGGTGCTCTCCGAGATCGTGCCCAACGTCGACTTCCTGTTCCTGCGCGAGCCGGTCGAGGACGAGAAGAGCTGGTCCAAGGCCATGAAGCCGGGGGTGGGCCGGGAGATGCTGGAGGCCGCCCTGGAGCGCTACTCCGACACCGCCCTGGAGTGGAACGCCGAGGCCCTCAAGGCCGCCACCGAGGAGGCCGGCGCCTCGCTCGGGCTCAAGCTCGGCAAGGCCCAGGCCCCCGTGCGTGTGGCCGTCACCGGCCGCACGGTCGGCCTGCCGCTGTTCGAGTCGCTGGAGCTGCTGGGCCGCGAGCGCGTCCTGGAGCGCGTCTCGGCCGCCCTGGAGAAGCTGCGTGCCCAGGAGGCCGCCCAGTAGCGGAAGGGCCGCCGCAGGGGCCCGAGGGCCCCTGCGGCGGGGCGCCCCGGGCCGGGGTGGCGGGGTTCACCCCCGGGCCGCCTCGATTCCGGTTCGCGAGCACTCCGGATCTCCGCTAGAGTTGTCCATGTCGCCGAGGGGGACAAGGAAGCGAAAGCGGCCGAAATCCTCCGAAAGCACTGGGGTATGGTGTAATCGGCAGCACGACTGATTCTGGTTCAGTTAGTCTAGGTTCGAGTCCTGGTACCCCAGCGCAGCTCCGCGGAAGCGCGGAGAGCGCGGATCCCCAGGGATCCGAAGGTGCGCCCCCGTCGTCTAGTGGCCTAGGACGCCGCCCTCTCAAGGCGGTAACGGCGGTTCGAATCCGCTCGGGGGTACCACAGCAGGGGTTCTCTGCCGGAGAGCTTCTTCTGGCCGATGCGCGTCATCGGCAACCGGTGGCAGGTGCGGGCGATCGCACCACGACCGGCAGGCCCCCGTCGTCTAGTGGCCTAGGACGCCGCCCTCTCAAGGCGGTAACGGCGGTTCGAATCCGCTCGGGGGTACAGAGCACAGGCTCCATCCACAGGATGGGGCCTTTTGTCGTTCCCGGCCGGAAACGCCGGCCTCCGGGAGACCGTGCCGCGGCGATCCGGAGGGCACCGGACGGCGCGGAGGCCCTCCGGTGCTCCCCTCACCGCCTCAGCGGCCCTCGTAGTTGTGCAGGGCCTCGCTGATCCGCTCCGCGGCGGACAGCACCGCCTGGGAGTGGACCCGGCCGGGCGAGCGCGTCAGGCGCTCGATGGGGCCCGAGACCGACACGGCGGCGATCACGCGCCCGCCCGGCCCCGAGATCGGCGCCGAGACCGACGCCACACCCTGCTCGCGCTCGGCGACGCTCTGGGCCCACCGGCGGCGGCGCACCTGGACCAGGCTGGCCGCGGTGAAGCGCGCGCCGACGAGCGAGCGGCGGATGCGGTCGGGGTCCTCCCAGGCCAGCAGGACCTGGGCCGCGGAACCGGCGTTCATGGGCAGCTCGCTGCCGACCGGAACGGTGTCGCGCAGACCGCTGGTGCGCTCGGAGGCGGCCACGCACACGCGCAGATCGCCCTGGCGCCGGTAGAGCTGGGCGCTCTCCCCGGTCAGATCACGCAGCTGCACCAGCACGGGGGCGGCGACGGCGAGGAGCCGGTCCTCGCCCGTGGCGATCGAGAGCTCACCCAGGCGCGGGCCCAGGACGAAGCGGCCCTGGCTGTCCCTGGAGACCATGCGGTGGCGCTCCAGCGCCACGGCCAGACGGTGCGCGGTGGGCCGTGCCAGGCCGGTGATCTGCACCAGTTGGGCCAGGGATGCCGGCCCCGATTCCAGGGCGTCGAGGACAGACATCGTCTTGTCCAGGACACCAACACCGCTGGATGAGCTAGAGTTGTCCATGGCTTGATATTGCCGTCTCGATATTTGGAATGCAAATTCAGGCCGCAGTCCGCGCGCGGGCACAGTTCGAACAGGGCCCGACACGAACACGAGAGAGGCGATCGCCCATGGCACGCACGATGGCCGAGAAGGTCTGGGAGGAGCACGTCGTCCGACGTGCCGAAGGCGAGCCGGACCTGCTCTACATCGACCTCCACCTCGTGCACGAGGTGACCAGCCCCCAGGCCTTCGAGGGGCTGCGGCTGGCGGGCCGCTCCGTGCGCCGCCCGGACCTGACCATCGCCACCGAGGACCACAACGTCCCCACCCAGAACCTGCTGGCCCCCATCGCCGACCCGGTCTCGCGCAAGCAGGTGGAGACGCTGCGCAAGAACTGCTCCGACTTCGGCGTGCGCCTGCACCCCATGGGCGACATCGAGCAGGGCGTCGTGCACGTGGTCGGCCCGCAGCTGGGACTGACCCAGCCGGGCATGACCATCGTCTGCGGCGACAGCCACACCAGCACCCACGGCGCCTTCGGCGCGCTGGCCTTCGGCATCGGCACCAGCCAGGTCGAGCACGTGCTGGCCACCCAGACCCTGCCGATGTCCCCCTTCAAGACCATGGCCGTCACGATCGACGGCAAGCTCCGGCCGGGCGTCTCCGCCAAGGACATCATCCTGGCGGTCATCGCCAGGATCGGCACCGGCGGCGGCCAGGGCTACGTCATCGAGTACCGGGGTGAGGCCATCGAGTCCCTCTCGATGGAGGCCCGCATGACGATCTGCAACATGTCCATCGAGGCGGGGGCCCGGGCCGGCATGATCGCGCCCGACCAGACCACCTTCGACTACATCAAGGGCCGCCCCCACGCGCCCGAGGGCGAGGCCTTCGACGCCGCCGTCGAGCACTGGAAGAGCCTGCGCACGGACGAGGACGCCGTCTTCGACGCCGAGGTCGTGCTGGACGCCGCCGAGCTCAGCCCGTTCGTCACCTGGGGCACCAACCCCGGCCAGGGCGTGCCGCTGGACGCCTCCGTGCCCGCACCCGAGTCCTTCGAGGACCCCAGTGCGCGCGCCGCCGCCGAGAAGGCCCTGGCCTACATGGACCTGGAGCCCGGCACGCCCATGCGCGAGGTGAGGGTGGACACCGTCTTCCTGGGCTCGTGCACCAACGGCCGCATCGAGGACCTGCGCGCCGCCGCCGAGGTGATCAAGGGCCGCAAGGTCGCCGAGGGCGTGCGCATGCTCGTGGTCCCGGGTTCCATGCGGGTCAAGGAGCAGGCCAACGCCGAGGGCCTCGGCGCGATCTTCGAGGAGGCCGGCGCCGAGTGGCGCGAGGCGGGCTGCTCGATGTGCCTGGGCATGAACCCCGACCAGCTCGGGCCCGGCGAGCGCAGCGCCTCCACCTCCAACCGCAACTTCGAGGGGCGCCAGGGCAAGGGCGGCCGCACCCACCTGGTGTCGCCGCAGGTCGCCGCCGCCACGGCGGTGCGCGGCACCCTGTCCTCGCCCGCCGACCTGGCCGCCCTGTAGCACGCCCGTCCCGTAAGGAGACCCCGATGGAGAAGTTCGACGTCCACACCGGCCGGGCCGTGCCGCTGCGTGCGAGCAATGTCGACACGGACCAGATCATCCCCGCCGTCTACCTCAAGCGCGTGAGCCGCACCGGCTTCGAGGACGGCCTGTTCGCCGCCTGGCGGGAGGACCCCGACTTCGTGCTGAACCGCCCTGAGTACCAGGGCGCCACGGTGCTGGTCACGGGCCCCGACTTCGGCACCGGCTCCTCCCGCGAGCACGCCGTCTGGGCACTGCAGAACTACGGCTTCAAGACCGTGCTGTCCTCGCGCTTCGCCGACATCTTCCGCGGCAACTCCCTCAAGGGCGGTCTGCTGACGGTCCTGCTGCCGCAGGAGGTCATCGAGCGGCTGTGGGAGGCCGTGGAGGCCGACCCGGCCACCGAGGTGACGGTCGACCTGGTCGAGCGCGAGGTCCGCGCCCCGTCCGCGGGGGTCCGGGAGCCGTTCGAGCTCGACGACTACACCCGCTGGCGCCTGCTGGAGGGGCTGGACGACATCGCCCTGACCCTGCGCCACACCGACGAGATCAGCGCCTACGAGGCCACGCGCAGGCCCTGGATGCCGACCACCCTCTGACGGGGGCGGGGCGCGAGATCCCTTGCGGGGGCGGGGCCGAGGGCGTGTGTGACATAGCACACGCCCGCGGCCCCGAATTTTTTACCTTTACTTGGAGTGAGCGCGCGCTTGCGGACCTTGGGCCTATAAGAACGACCCGGCCCGTGTCCGGAATCCGGTTATACGTAGGCATTTGAGGGGTGCACAAGGGGCTAAAAGGGGCTCATGCCGGTGTCTCCGCCGCTCCGGCCACCCCTTGACCCTGGGTGGTCCCGCAGGTGGGGCAGGCCCCGACACGCCCTTGCAGCAGGCGTTTGTATTTGTGTAACCGCCTCTGCTTCCCCTAATTTCGTGCGAGCAAGGGGGAACCGGAGGAACCTTATGAACAAGCGTGACCTGATCGACGCGATCTCCGAGCGGCTCGGGGACAAGAAGACTGCGACCGAAGCGGTCAACGCTGTGCTTGAGACCATTCAGGCCACCGTGGCGTCCGGCGACAAGGTCGCCATCACCGGCTTCGGCGTCTTCGAGAAGTCCGAGCGCGCGGCCCGCACCGCCCGCAACCCTGCCACCGGGGCCACCATCGACGTCCCCGCGAGCTTCGTCCCGAAGTTCCGCGCCGGGGCTGACTTCAAGGCTCTGGTCAACGGGGACAAGAAGTAGGCAGCGGGTCGGCAGCACCGACCACGGCGACAGCCGGAGTCCGCCCGGGCCCGTGAGGGGCCCGGGCGGACTGCTGTCCCGGCACCCTCAGCGGGCCCGGGCGGCGGCCGCCGACAGCTCCGCGGCCCGGTCCAGCAGGGCGCGCGTACGCGGGCCCACCCCCAGCTCCAGAGCGGCGCGCAGGTCCGCCGGGGTGTCCACGTCCCGGCGCACCGACTCCACGTCCGGCAGCACCAGCTCGTGCGCTCCCCGGGCCAGGTGGCGGACCCGCGAGGCGCCCTCGAAGGCCGGGAGGAACGGATGCCCGGGCGAGGCGGCCAGCAGCGTGGTCCCCACGCCGGGGGCGTCGGGCAGGAACGACCGCCCGTACCCGGCCGCCGCGGCCAGCACCCGGCCCAGCTCGGGCGGGCGCAGCGCCGGCAGGTCCGCCGACAGGGCGCACACGCCCAGCCCGGGGAGGCGCCGGCGGGCCGCGCGCGCACCGTGCGCCAGCGCGGGGTTGAGCCCGGTCCCCGGCTCGCCGCCCACCACCACGGCGCCCAGGGCCGCCAGCTCGGCGCCCGCGCGGGGGTCCTCGGTCACGGCGAACACCGCGGCCACGGCCGCGCAGGCCCGAGCCGCCGCGACCGTGTCGCAGGCCACGGCCAGCGCCAGCTCCTCCCGATGGCGCCCTGCGGCCAGGGCCAGGCGGGACTTGGCCCGCCCGAGGTGCTTGACTGGGACGACCAGGGACCAGCGCACCCCGAGGCGCGCTCCCCCTCCTCGCTCTCCGGAGCCGGCCACGCTTCCCCCGGGATGCTCGCGTGCTGCGGTGACGACAGTGTCGAGGGTAGGCGGTCGGGGTCGGCGCGGCGCGGGCGCCCTGGGACGTGTCAGGGCCGGGACCGGCGCTCCGGGAGGTGCGAAGGGACCCGGCGAACACGCCCTAGACTGAACCGATTGTGCTTCTTGGCCCCAGAGGGACAGGAAGCGACGAAGTGAGGAGTCCCGTGGCCAAGCAACGCGAAACCCGGTGGGTGAAGCTGCTCGCAGCCTGCATCGTCCGACCGCTCATCAGCCTGGTGACCAAGCCGGAGTGGAAGGGGACCGAGCACGTCCCGGCCGAGGGAGGGGTGATCATCGCGGCCAACCACCTGTCGATGGCGGACCCGCTGACGGTGGCCCACTTCCTCTACGTCGGAGGGCGGCGCTGGCCGACCTTCACCATGAAGGAGGCCGTCCTCAAGATCCCCGTGGTGTCCTGGGTGGCCCGCAGCACCGGTCAGATCCCCGTCAAGCGCGGCAGCACCGACGCGATCAAGGCCCTCCACGAGGCGGAGCTGGCGCTCACCCGCGACGGCGCGTCGGTGATCTTCTACCCCGAGGGCACGTGCACCCGGGATCCGCAGCTGTGGCCGATGACCGCCAAGACCGGCGTCGCCCGCCTCGCGCTCACCACCGGCGTCCCCGTCGTCCCGGTGGCGCACTGGGGTGAGCAGGAGCTCCTGCCCTACGGTGCCAAGAAGCCCAGCCTGTTCCCGCGCAAGCGCGTCCAGTTCCTCGCCGGCCCGCCGGTGGACCTGTCCCGGTTCCGCGACCAGCCGCTGACGGCGACGCTGCTCCGGGAGGCCACCGAGGCGATCATGGCCGACATCACCGCGCTCCAGGCCACGATCCGCGGTGAGCAGCCGCCCGCCGTGCCCTACGACATGAAGCGTGCGCGCCTGGAGGCCGGGCAGGCGGAGGAGAAGCAGGCGGAGGAGCGGAACGGGGCCCCCGGCGAGGCCGGGGCAGAGGACGGCAGGAGCAGCGCGGGGGCATGACGGTGCAGACGGGTAGCGACGGCACGCGGATCGCCGTCCTGGGTGCGGGCTCCTGGGGAACCGTGTTCGCGAACGTCGCCGCCGACGCGGCCGATCTCGCCCGGCGGCAGGACCCCGGCGGCCCCGCCGCCGAGGTGGTGCTGTGGGGCCGGCGGTCCTCCGTGGTGGACGCGATCAACGAGAAGGGGGAGAACCCCGACTACTTCCCCGGCATCGCCCTGAACCCGCGCCTGCGGGCCACCGCCGACGTCGCCGAGGCCCTGTCCGGGGCCGGCGTCGTGGTGCTGGCGGTGCCCTCGCAGACCCTGCGGGACAACCTCGCCCGGTGGCGCGAGCACCTGGAGGGCGACGCGGTGATCGTGAGCCTGATGAAGGGTGTGGAGCTGGGCACCTGCATGCGGGTCTCCCAGGTCGTCGCCGAGGTGCTGGAGATCCCCGAGGAGCGCATCGCGGCGGTCTCCGGGCCCAACCTGGCGCGCGAGATCGCGGAGCACCAGCCCGCCACCGCGGTGGTGGCGTGCTCCCGCGAGAGCACCGCGCTCCGGCTCCAGGAGCTGTTCAAGGCGCCCTACTTCCGGCCCTACACCAGTACCGACCTGGTGGGCGTGGAGATCGGCGGCGCGATGAAGAACGTGATCGCGCTGGCCGTGGGCGTGGCGGCGGGGATGGGCTTCGGCGACAACACCAAGGCCTCCCTCATCACCCGGGGCCTGGCCGAGACCACGCGCCTGGCGGTGGCGCTGGGCGCGGACGAGCACACGCTGTCCGGCCTGGCCGGGATGGGCGACCTCGTGGCGACATGCACCTCGCCCTTGTCGCGCAACCGGACCTTCGGTGAGAAACTGGGCGCAGGAAAAACGCTCGAGCAGGTCGTGGCCGAGACGAAGCAGACGGCCGAGGGGGTCAAGTCCTCGCAGTCCGTCCTCGAACTCGGCTGGGCCCACGGCGTCGACCTGCCGATCACCGAGGCCGTCGTCAAGATGATGCACCACGACCTGAGCCCGGCCGAGGCACTGGCGGCCTTCATGGCGCGCAGCGCCAAGCCCGAGCGCTACGGGGTCTGAGAGGGAACACCATGTCGAACACACCCGGCCTCGGCGGCGAGTACACCAGGGCGGTCTCCCTCCCCGGCGTCCGCGACTTCTTCGAGCGCCCGATGCGCATCCCCGTCCACCGGTCGACCACCTACGCGTTCGAGACCTCGCAGGACTACGCCGACGTCCTGGCGGGGGAGAAGGCGGGATACTCCTACGGGCGCATCGACAACCCCACGGCGGACGCCTTCGCCGACGCGGTCGCCGCGCTGGAGGGTGCGGGGCTCACGGAGCCGGTGTACGGCCAGGCGTTCTCGTCGGGCATGGGCGCGCTCAGCACCGTGTTCCTGGCGCTGACGGAGGCGGGCGCCCACGTGGTCGCCTCCCGCTCCATCTACGGCAACACCTACTCGGTGCTGGACCGGCTGCTGCGCCGGTTCGGGGTGCGCACCGACTTCGTGGACATCACCGACCTGGAGGCGGTGCGCGCGGCGGTCGGCCCCGACACCCGGATGGTGTTCACCGAGACGCTGTCCAACCCCACGATGACCGTCTCCGACCTGCCGGCGCTGGCGGAGATCGCCCGCGGGGCGGGCGCCGCGCTGGTGGTGGACTCCACGTTCGCCTCCCCGGTGGTGTGCCGGCCCCTGGAGCACGGGGCCGACGTCGTCGTGCACTCGGCGACCAAGTACCTGGGCGGGCACAGCGACACCACCGGCGGTGTCGCGGTGGCCTCCGCCGACCTGGCGGGGAGGATCCGCGCGGCGCGCATCGACCTCGGCCCGTGCCTGGCGCCGGACGAGGCCTACATGCTGCACCGGGGCCTGGAGACGCTCCCGCTGAGGGTGCGCCGCCAGTGCGAGAGCGCGGCGGTGTTCGCGGCGGCCCTGGAGGGCCACCCGGAGGTGGAGCGGGTCGACCACCCGTCCCTGCCCTCGCACCCGCAGTCGGCACTGGCGGCCGAGCTGTTCGCCCCGGGGTGCTTCGGCGCGGTCGTCACCGTGCACCCGCGCGGCGGTCGGGAGGCCGGAATGGCCTTCGCCGACCGGCTCCGACTGGCCACCATCGCCACCTCGCTGGGCGGCACGCACACACTGGCCGGGCACGTGGCCACCTCCTCGCACCGCAACATGAGCGAGGGCGAGCTGGCGGCCGCGGGCATCTCACCGAGCGCGGTACGGTTCTCCATCGGCCTGGAGGATCCCGAGGACCTCGTCGAGGACGCCCTCAAGGCGCTCGACGCACGAGACTGACAGCACGCCCGGGGGAGGAACGCCTCCCCGGGCTCCAGGTAGGCGAGAAACAGGGTCACACAGCATGTCGTCCGAAAAGATTCGGGTCGCCGTCGTCTTCGGCGGTCGCAGTTCCGAGCACGAGATCTCCTGCGTCACCGCCGGCAGCGTCCTGTCGGTGATCGACCCCGACCGCTACGAGGTCGTACCGGTCGGCATCACCAAGGAGGGCAACTGGGTCCTGGCCCCGGGTGACCCCGAGCTGCTGCGCATCGACGCCGCCACCAAGGCGCTGCCGTCGGTGCCCTCGGACGGGATGTCACTGGCACTGCCCTTCGACGCCGCCGGGGAGCTGCTCGTGGTCGACCCGGCGCGGGGGACCGAGCGCCTGGCCGGGGTGGACGTCGTGCTGCCGCTGCTGCACGGCCCCTTCGGCGAGGACGGCACCGTCCAGGGCCTGTTCGAGATGCTGGGCGTGCGTTACGCCGGCGCGGGGGTGTTCTCCAGCGCGGCCGCGATGGACAAGGTCTTCATGAAGGCCGTGCTCACCGGCAACGACATCCCCACCAGCGCCTACGTGGCGGTCAACGAGCGCAGGTGGCGCACCGAGCGCAAGAAGGTGCTCGACGACATCGCGGCGCTCGGCGAGACGGTGTTCGTCAAGCCCGCCCGCGCGGGCAGCAGCGTCGGCATCAGCAAGGTCAAGGACTCTGCCGACGCCGACGCGGTCACCGCAGCGATCGAGGCCGCCCGCGAGCACGACCCCAAGGTCCTGGTGGAGGCGCAGGTCGTCGGCCGCGAGATCGAGTGCGGCGTGCTGGAGGCCGAGGACGGCGGGATGCCCGACGTGTCCTTCCCCGCGGAGGTGCACGTGGCCGAGGGCTTCGACTTCTACGACTTCGAGGCCAAGTACCTGTCCACCAGCAGCCTGACCATCCCCGCCCAGCTGCCGGAGGACGCCGCCGCCCGCCTGCGGGGCCTGGCCGCCGAGGTGTTCGAGGCGATGGGCTGCGAGGGGCTGGCCCGCGTGGACTTCTTCTACACCGAGGACGGCGAGATCCTCGTCAACGAGCTCAACACCATGCCGGGCTTCACCCCGGCCTCGGCCTTCCCCCAGATGTGGGCGGCCACCGGACTGGACTACGCGGCCCTCGTGGACCGCATGATCACCACGGCCCTGCGCCGCGGCACGGGCCTGCGCTGAGAGGGGCGGGCGGCCCGGCGGCCGCCCGCACGGAGATCAGGCGGGGGGAGCCTGGGGCTGCGGCGCCTCGGGGACACCGAGCAGCTCGCGGGCCAGGAGGGTGCCGCCCGCGATCGCGGCCGGGAACACCGCCACCGCCACGAACGGGATCGCCAGCAGCAGATAGGTGGGCACCGAGAAGCCCAGCACCCGCAGGCGGCGGGTGCCCATCGCGCGGCGGCGCTCCCCGATGGTGAGCATGCCGCGCCGGTCGAAGGCGCCCGCCACCATCTCGATGCCCAGGAGCCAGCCGCCCAGCACGGCGGCCAGCACGGGGCCGACCACCGGCCCGACCAGCGGGACGAAACCGACGGCGAACACCAGGACACCCACGGCCAGGGACGCGGCGACGATCCCCAGCGACTGGCGCACGGCCCGCACGGCGGAGGACCACAGCGGTTCGTCGAACTCCTCGGGGGCGTTGCCCAGCTCCTTCTCGACCTGCTCACCGATGAGGTCGTAAATGGGGGACCCCAGCGCCAGCGTCACCGTCGTGAAGGCGACGACCATGAGCAGGACCGTCACCACCACGGCGGCGACGGCGACGGCGCCGCGCACCAGGCCCTGCCACACCGGGTCCCAGCCGTCGGCGAAGGGTGTCGCCCACGCGGCCAGGTCGGTGAGGTTGACGATCAGGACCACGATCACGGCCAGGAACAGCAGCGAGGTGACCAGGGCGGGGAGAGCGCCCAGGAGGAAGAGGCGCGGTCTGCGCACCAGGAGGCCGAAGCCGCGCATGAGCGCGCCGACTCCGCCGAACACTTCACGAACAGGATTTGCCACGGGTGCACACTAGGGCACTTCCCTCCCCGGTGTCAGTTCCGGGTCGGGAAGCGGGAAAGGAGACACCCCAGCCCCAGGACGAGGACGAGAACGCTGACCCACCAGGACACGGCAGAGCCCGGAGCGGCGAGCAGCCACGGCCCGGCGACCGGGAAGGCCTGGACGTCCCACAGGACGATGTTGGCGGTGAGCATTCCCATGGGGGCCAGCCCGGCGAGGTCGGTCCGCACCACCGCCCGGGCCACCAGGTAGACCCCCAGGCCGGCGACGGTGGTGCGCGCCATCATCAGGCCTTCGGGGATCCCCGAGAAGCAGGCGGTGAGTCCGGCGGTGACCGCGGCCAGGGCCGTGCCCGCCACCAGGGCGGCGTCCCACAGCAGCACGGGACGGTTGGCTGTGAGTTCCACCGGTGTACGGGAGCGGTCCAGGCCGTACGTCGTCAGGAGCAGACCTGCGGTGGCCGCAAGCAGCGCCACGGGGACGTGCGCTCGGGGCCCGAACACCGTGGGAAAGGCGAAGAGCTGGTCGGCAGAGGCCAGGCCTGCCGCCCAGGCCGCCGCCAGCAGCACCAGCCCGGGCAGGACCAGCCTCGCTCTCAGCCACCACCTCACGAATCCGCCTCAGGAGCGAGGTGGCGCGGGTCGAGGGTGTCGGGATCGGGGGAACAGGTGCCCAGGACCGGGCGATTGATCGCGTACCACTCGCCCTGAGCCTCCGGCGGGAGCTCCAGGACCGCGTCCAGGGCACGGGCCGACCTCGCCGAGATCGACGCACGGTACTCCTCGTGCCCCTCTGTCTCCGCAGTGGTACGCAGCCAGGCGAGCACGGCATCCATGGTGTGCTGCGGAAATTTCTCGTTGGGGCAGGACTCGGGCAGCTCCTGGGGCATGAGCACGTGAACGAAGCCCGCGGCAACAGTGGAACGTGCGTCCGCGCGGGGGAACATCGGCAGCCAGAGACTGCCCTCCGGCTCCTCCTGGGCCGCGGAAACGGTCGACGGCAGATCGATCCCCCGGGCGGTGAACGCCTGGTGCTGCCGCACGATCTCGGGCACCAGCGCCTCCCGGTCCGGCTCGAGCTCGGGCCACAGGCAGACGGTGATCTCATCCTCGATGATCCTGTCGCAGGCGATTCCGGTACGTGCGACCACGGGGTGGTAGTCCAGTGGCCGGACGATCAGGCAGCCACTGCCGACAGCCAGGAGGACCATGAGGACACCCGCGACGAGCGCGTGCCCTCTGTCCCTCAGCAGGAGGGCACATAGCCCAGCGACGAGCAGTCCTGAGGCCGACACCAGTGCGGCAAGCAGGGCGCGGGGATCCGGGACACCCCACACGCCCGGGTCGCCGAGGAAGCCGCCGGACAGGAAACGTGCCCACAAGGGAAACTGGTAATGGGCAGCAGTGACGAAGTACCAGATGTAGGTGCCGGCCAGGCAGATCGTCAGGGAGAGCGCCGGCGGGAGCAGGAAACCGAGGAACAGGCCCCAACCGGTGATCCCGGCCAGGGCTGCGAGGTTGACCCCGATGACGTGCCAGGCGGGGCCCCCGGGCGCGCCGAGGGCGAGCGTGGCCAGCATCGCGTAGGAGACGAGAGTGCCGAGAAGCGCGACCACGACTGTGGGGGCCAGAGCCTCGGCCACCACCAGGAGCCGGGACCTGGCGGTGATGGCGAGGAGATCCGCTCTTCGCAGCCGTGACGCTTCCCAGGTCGCGCCGAGCGCGGCGACCATGCCGGTGAAGACAACGGCTTCCGAGGCCTTGGTCGTGGCCGTCATCCAGTAGCCGCGGGTGGAGGAGAGACCGTCCTCGAGGTTGACGGAGACGATGAGGACGACCATGGGCACCGCCAGCCACAGGGACAGGCTGGTCAGCCATCGTTTCTTCGTGGTCACGGCGCCTCCTTCAGCACGGCGGTGTAGGCCGCCTCGGCGCGCCGTTCCACGCTTTCGCTGCTGTCGGTGGCGTGTGCGAGGAAGGCCTCGGCCGAGCCGGTGAAGCGGCTCCGCCCCTCGCTGAGCACGACCACGGAGTCGAAGAGGTCGGACAGGTCGCTGGTCTGGTGGGTGGAGACGAGAACGGTGTCACCTACGGACAAGCTGCTCAGAACTCCGCGGAAGGACGACCGCTGTGCCGGATCCAGTCCGGCAGTGGGTTCGTCCAGCAGGAGCACCGAGGGTCGATGGACGATGGTCTGAGCCAGGCCGACCCGGCGCGTCTGCCCTCCGGAGAGCTTGCCGGAGGAGCGGTCGGCGAGGTCGACCAGGTTGGTCTGGCGCAGAGCCTCGAAGGAGGCCTGCCATGCCTCTGCCCGGCTCATACCTTTCAGCCAGCCGTGGTAGGCGACCTGCTCACGTACGGTCAGACCGGTCACCGGAACGATGTCCTGGGGCATCCACCCCACGGCACGTCGCAGCGGCGCGAGGTCGCGGCGGCGGTCACTGCGCCAGGAGCCGACCCGCACACGGCCGCGCCGGGGCGGGGCCGCCGAGGCGAGCAGGGACATCAGGGTGCTCTTGCCCGCGCCGTTGGGTCCGAGCAGGACCGTGCATTCGTTCGGAATGTCGAGAGAGAGGCCGTCGAAGACAGGTGAGGAGAACCACCCGTAGGAATAGATGATTTCTTCTGTGCTGAGTTTCATTTTTATTGTGCCTTCGATCCCGTGGTGGAGAAATGTCCACCACGGGATGCCCTTTGCTCTGGTGGTCCATCGCGGAAGAATGTGCGGATCGGGTCCCACCGCAGTAAGCGGACCCGTTGATGCGTGTGCTGCCGAACGGGCAGCTCTTGTCCGCGTTGCTGCCGGTGGTTGACCATGGGTTTGCAGCGCAGGGGTCCGCTCCGGTTCCGACAACCGTGTTGATCCCGCCTGCCCCGGCCGGCTGAGGTGTGACGTTCCGGAAGCCGCCGGGCCCGCACGGGCAGGAAAGGAGGAGGCCGAGAATGCTTTGGTCCAAGCCTTTGTTTTCTCTTTGCTCCGGACGCCTGGAAGGTTACTCCCGGTTTTCGAGGAGTGTCAAGGGGATGTGAACTCCAAGCCCTTGTTCCTCGTGGTCATTGCTGTCCGGCTTTCTGAGCTGGGAAAACATGACCGCTTTTTGGCGGAAGGAGGCCCGGGCCTTCCTGGAGCCGCTTTCTCTTCCGGTCACGTTGTGTGCCGGCACGCCTCTGACCAGCGGACCGGCTGATACCGGGTGCCGGACAGCCCTGAGTTCAGAAATGTCACTTTCCGGCAACAGGCCAGGGGGTCCCCATGAGAACCACCGACCGAGCGTGTGGTGCCGGAACCTGTTCCTCCGGCTTGACCGTGGCGGAGGCCCACGCTCCTCCGCGGGCCGTACGTTCCCGATGGGCCGGTGCGGTCGATCCCCGGCCCGCACCGTGCGCACAGCCGAGGTGGACAGGCCCCGGCGCCCCCTCCCGCCCTCCAGGGGGGCGGGAAGGAGCGCCGTCTCCACGGCCGCCCCTGAGGGAGGAGCACCGTCTCTACGGACGGGGTTGGACGTCGCGGTACCAGCCCTCCTGGGCGAGGAGCTCCGCGTGGGTGCCCCGCTGGGACACGCGGCCGTCGCGGACCACGTAGATGCGGTCCACGCGGTCCAGGCCGGTGAGGTCGTGGGTGATGAGCAGGGTCGAGTGCCCCTCGGAGGCCGACAGCAGGTCGGCCACCACGGCGTCGCGGGTGTCCGGGTCCAGGTGGGCGGTCGGCTCGTCGAGCACCAGCACGCGCGGGGCCGCCAGCAGGGCGCGGGCCAGCGCCAGGCGCTGCACCATGCCGCCGCTCAGGCCCAGCCCGTGGGTGCCCACGCGGGTGTCCAGGCCCTCGGGCATCGCCTCGACCTCGCCTGCCAGGCGGACCCGGCGCAGCGCCTCCCACAGCTCGTCGTCGGAGCACTCCGGACGGGCCAGGCGCAGGTTCTCGCGCAGGGTGGAGGCGAACACGTGCGGGTCCTGCGGGACCCCCGACACCGCGGCGCGCACCTCGTCGGCCGGGTAGTCGGTGATGTCGGCCCCGCCCAGCTCCACGGTGCCCTCGTCGGGGTCGCGGAAGCGCAGCAGGACCGAGGCGAGCGTGCTCTTGCCCGCGCCGCTGGGCCCCACCACCGCGACGGTCTCGCCCTCCGCCAGGTCCAGGTCGACACCGTCCAGGGCCCAGGGATCCTCGGGGCCGTAGCGCACGCGCAGGCCGCGGATGCGCAGATCGGCGCCCTGCGGGGCCAGCCCCTCCCGGGTGGGGGGCTCGGTGGCCGGAGGGACGTCCAGGACACCGAACAGTCGGGCCCCCGCGGCCCGGATCGAACCGAGGCGCGCGGCGACGGCGGGCAGGGGCGCCACGATCTCGAACGCCGCGAGGGTGGTCAGGACCAGCACGGCCAACCACACACCGTTCAGTGCGCCGTCCTCCACGGCGAGCACACCGAGGAGCAGCGACCCCCACACGGTCAGACCGGTGATCAGGGCCGTCGCGCCCTCGCCCGTGCCCAGGAGCGCGGCGTCGCGCCGGGCCGTGCGGGTCAGCTCGTCGTCGGCCGCGTACACCCTCTCCACCTGGCGCTCCATGGCGCCGTAGGCGATCAGGTCCGGGGCCCCGTGCAGGGTGTCCACCAGAGCGGTCGACAGTTCACCGCGCGCCTTCGCCTGACGCCGGCCCGGGCCCTTGCCCAGCGCGGCGGCGGCCAGCGGCACCGCCACCCCGGCCAGCAGCAGGCCGGCGGCCAGCAGGGGGCCACCCGGCACGTACACGGCGGTCAGGACCACGACCGCCGTGCCGCCGGTGACCACCGAGACCAGCGGCGGCGTCAGACCGCGCACAAGCAGGTCCAGGGTGCTCTCGGTGTCGTTGACCAGGCGCGAGACCAGGTCGCCCGAGCGGAAGCGCCCGAACGGCTCGGTGGCGGCCAGCCTCCGGTACACCCTGACCCGCACCTCGGCCAGGATGCGGAAGGCGGCGTCGTGGGTGACCAGGCGCTCCAGGTAGCGGGCCACGCCCTTGGTGACGCCCAGCGCGCGGGTGGCGACCACCGCCACGCCGAGCACGGTGACGGACGGGTGGTGGGCCGCGGTGGCCAGCATCCAGGCGGCCAGGCCCAGCAGGGCCACGCCCGCGCCGGTGGCCAGCGCGCCCAGCAGGACCCCGAGGGCGAAGCGCGCGCTGCGCGGCCGGGCCAGCGCGATCATGCGCACCAGCGGGTCGCGGCGGCGCTCCCGCTCCGAGGGTGCCGTGGTGGGACCGCTCATGGCGCTGTGCTCCCTTCGGTGCTGTGCAGGGGCAGGCGGACGGTCCGCGCACCCAGGGACTCCTCGGCCCAGCCCGCGTCGTGGGCCACGACGACGGCGGTGCGGCCCTTCAGCAGCCGGGCCACGGCCGTGCGCACGGCAGCCGCGTTCTCCGCGTCCAGGTGGGCGGTGGGTTCGTCCAGCAGGACCAGCGGCGCGTCCCGGCACAGCGCCCGCGCCAGGGCGATGCGCTGCCGCTGCCCGGCCGACAGGCGTGCGCCGCGCTCGCCCAGCCGGGTGTCGTAGCCCTGCGGCAGCGCGGAGACGAACCCGTCGGCCTCGGCCAGGCGTGCGGCCTCGCGCACCTGCTCCATGGTGGCCCCCG
Source organism: Nocardiopsis algeriensis (assembly GCF_014203695.1). Lineage (GTDB taxonomy): Bacteria > Actinomycetota > Actinomycetes > Streptosporangiales > Streptosporangiaceae > Nocardiopsis > Nocardiopsis algeriensis. The sequence continues at coordinate 203,943 of NZ_JACHJO010000006.1, forward strand.
GGGAGCCCAGCCGGATGTTGTCGGCCACCGACACGTCGAACAGGTAGGGGTGCTGGGGCACCCACGCGACGCCCAGGCGCCAGTCGTCGGCGGGGATCCCGTCGAGGGGCTCCCAGTCGCCGCCGGGCGCGCGGACCTCGACGACACCCCCGGTGGGCCGGTTCATCCGCAGGAGCAGGGACAGCAGGGAGGTCTTGCCCGAGCCGCTGGGGCCGGTGAGCAGCACGTGCTCCCCGGCGCGCACCTCCAGGTCGAGGCCGGACAGCGCGGGGCGGTCGCGCCCGGGATGGCGCAGTTCCACGTTCCGCAGGCGGATGTCGCCGTGCGCGGCGGCGGGGGCCCTTCCCACCGGTGCGGCCGCGGCGGTGTCGCGGTCGAGCTCGCGGTCGAGTTCGGCGAACACCTGCTCGGCGGCGGACACGCCCTCCATGCTGGAGTGGAACTGGGAGCCGACCTCGCGCAGCGGCAGGTAGGCCTCCGGGGCCAGGATCAGCACGAGCAGCGCCGTCTGGTAGTCCATGTGCCCGCCCAGCAGGCGCAGTCCCACCTCGACGGCGACGAGGGCCACCGCCAGCGTGGACAGGAGCTCGAGGGCGAACGCGGACAGGAAGGCGACCCGCAGCGTTCCCAGGGTCGCCCGCCGGTGCCCGTCGCTCACCTCGCGCAGGAGCGCGGCCTGGGCCTTGGCCCGGCGGAACACCGCCAGGGTCGGCAGCCCCTCGACCACGTCCAGGAAGTGCCCGCCGAGCCGGCTCAGCAGCTTCCACTGGCGGTCGGTGCGCGCCTGGGTGTGCATTCCGATGAGCGCCATGAAGACGGGGATGAGCGGCACCGTCACCGCGATGACGATCCCCGAGATCCAGTCCGCGCGGAAGACGACCGCCAGGACGGCGAGCGGCACGATCGCGGCCAGGACCAGCTTGGGCAGGTAGCGGGCGAAGTAGTCGTCCATGGCGTCCAGGCCGCGGGTGGCCAGGGTGACCAGCTCGCCCGCCCGGGGGGAGTGCCCGTCCCGGTCGCGCCCGGCCGTCCACGCCGCGGTGCCGCCGGTCACGTGCGCGACCAGGCGGCGCCGCAGCTGGGACTTGGCGCGCGCGGCGCTGTGCAGGGCCGAGGCCTCCGACACGTAGGACAGCAGGGCGCGGAGCACCGCGATGCCGGCCACCGCGGCGATCATCGTGCCGAGGACGTCGATCCCCTCCCCGGCCCAGGCACCGGACAGAACACGGGCCAGCAGCCATGCCTGGGCGAGGATCAGGCCGGTGACGAGCACACCGCTGACCACCGAGACGGCCAGGTGTGCCCGGACCGCGCCGGCGGTGCGCAGCAGCCGCGGGTCAAGGGGTTTCATGCGCTCCTCGCTGGTCGGTACGCGGGCGCGGTCGCGCCCTGTTCTCTCTGTCTGCCCTTTCGCCCGCCCTCTCGCGCGGACACGGCCCCCGCACCTCCTCTCCGTACCGGGGGGAGTGCGGGGGCCGTGGTGCGCGGGGTCAGGCCGCCACGCCGGTGTCGGGGCCGGCGGTGACGGTCTCACCGGTGACGGTGGCGCCGGTGACGCGCTTGCGGAAGACCCAGTAGCTCCACCCCTGGTAGAGGAGCACCAGCGGGAGGAACACCACGGCCACCCATGTCATGACGGTGAGTGTGTAGTCGGCCGAGGAGGCGTTGGCCACGGTCAGGCTGAACGCCGGGTCGGTGGTGGAGGGCAGCACGTCGGGGAACAGCGACCCGAAGAGCGTCGTGGCGGCCGCGACGATGGTCACCACCATGAGGGTGAACGACCGTCCCTCGCGGCCCTTCAGGGCCGCCGCGGCCCCACCCACCAGGGCCGCGGCGGCGATCAGGACGAGCGGCCAGGTCCACGCCTTGCCGTGGGCGAGCTGCGTCCACAGCAGGAAGGCGGCACCCGCCGGGACCGCCACGTAGGCGGTCCGCAGGGCGGCCTGCCGGGCGCGGACCCGGACCGGCCCGTCGGTCTTGAGGGTGAGGAACACCGCGCCGTGCAGGGTGAACAGCGACAGCGTCGTCAGTCCGCCGAGCAGGGCGTAGGGGTTGAGCAGGTCCAGCAGCGAGGCGGTGACGATGTGGTCGGCGTCCATGGCCACGCCCTGGACGATGTTGGCGAAGGCCACACCCCACAGCAGGGCCGGCAGGGCGCTGCCGAGGAAGATGGCGCGGTCCCACCAGAGGCGCCACTGCGCGTCGTCGCGTTTGCCGCGGTACTCGAAGGCCACACCGCGCACGATGAGCGCGAGGAGGATGAGGAAGAGCGGGACGTAGAAGCCGCTGAACAGCGAGGCGTACCAGGCGGGGAAGGCGGCGAACATCGCGCCTCCGGCGGTGAGCAGCCACACCTCGTTGGCGTCCCACACGGGACCGATGGCGTTGAGGGCGACGCGGCGGTCCACGGAGTCGCGCTTGCCCAGGAACGGCATCAGGATGCCGACGCCGAAGTCGAACCCCTCGAGGACGAAGTACCCGATCCACAGGACCGAGATGGCGATGAACCAGATGACGGCCAGATCCATGTCGGTCTCCTAGTAGCTGAAGTGGGGGATCCGGGCCTCGTCCTCGTCGTCCTTCAGGTCGGGGACGAGGTGGGTGGGGCCGGACCTGACGTACTTGACCAGCAGCTTGAACTCGACCACGGCGAGGATGCCGTACAGGAGGGTGAAGCCGCCCAGGCTCAGCGCGACCGTGGCCAGGCTGACGCCGGGCGAGACGCTGGCGGCGGTGAGCAGGTAGCCGTGGACGGTCCAGGGCTGGCGGCCCATCTCGGTGAGCACCCAGCCGAAGATGTTGGCCGCCAGTGCGGCGGGCAGGGCGAGCATGGCGGCGCGGTAGAACCACGCGCCCTCGGGCATGCGCCCGCCGCGGGTGAGCCACAGGCCGAGGGCGGCGACGGCGACACCGGCCATGCCCAGGCCCATCATGAGGCGGAACGACCAGTAGACGACGAACACGTTGGGGATGTAGTCGCCCTCGCCGTACTCGGCCTCGTAGGCCTCCTGGAGGTTGCTCATCCCGTGGACCTCGCCGTCGAACTCACCGGTGGCGAGGAAGCTGAGGACGTTGGGGACCGTGATGTCGATCGGGTTGTAGTGGGCCTCGGTGTCGCCGACGGCGAAGGTGGAGAAGGCGGCGCCCTCCTCGGTCTCCCACAGGGCCTCGGCGGCGGCCAGCTTCATCGGCTCGTACTCGGCGGCGAGCTTGGCCTGGTGGTCGCCGGAGACGGCCACGACGGCGCCGGCGACCAGGGTGAAGACCAGGCCGACCTTGAGCGTGCCGCGGAACAGGGAGAACTCGCTCGGGGCCGGGACCGTTCCGGGGACGCCGGTGTCGCCGTGCCTGCGGCTGCGCCACAGCTTGTAGGCGCTGACGCAGACCACGAAGAGGCCGGCGGTGACGAACGCGGCCGAGACGGTGTGCAGGTAGGTCGACCAGGCCTGGTCGTTGCTGAGCACGGCCCAGATGTCGGTGAGCTCGGCGCGGCCGTTCTCCTCGTTGACGGTGAAGCCGACGGGGCGGCGCATCCAGGCGTTGGCGGCGAGGATGAAGTAGGCCGACAGGTTGGTGCCGATGGCCACGGCCCAGATGCAGGCGAGGTGCACGGCGCGGGGCAGGCGGTGCCAGCCGAAGATCCAGAGGCCGATGAAGGTGGACTCGAGGAAGAAGGCGAGCAGGGCCTCCATGGCCAGCGGCGCCCCGAAGACGTCGCCGACGAAACGGGAGTACTCACTCCAGTTCATGCCGAACTGGAACTCCTGCACGATGCCGGTGACCACGCCCATGGCGAAGTTGATCAGGAAGAGCTTCCCGAAGAACTGGGTCGCCTGGAGGTACTCGTGCTTGCCGGTGCGGTGCCAGAGGGTCTGGAGCACGGCCACGATGAACGACAGCCCGATGGTCAGGGGGACGAACAGGAAGTGGTAGATCGTGGTGATCCCGAACTGCCACCGCGCTAGGTCTAGGGCTTCCATACCCGCCTCTCAAGTACCGACTGCCGGTAGTACTACACATCGTAGTTCTACAGCTTGTCGTAGATGCAGTGACCCCTGTTACGCGGGGGTGCCGAAGGGGTGGGTGGAGCGCGGCGGAGGGGGTGCGGTGCGGTGTGGAAACGCTTGCGCCGAGCGGAATCACGGTCCTGACCAGGGCTGTTGACCGGAAACACGGACCCCGGTGTGCTCTTGGGCACACACGCGAAGCGGCGGCGCCCCGCAGGGCACCGCCGCTTCGCTGCGAGGGTCCGGTCAGTCGCCGGCGCCGCGCTCGTCCAGCATCTTCTCCATGAGGTCGACCTCGGTGGCCTGGGCGTTGATCATGCCCTGGGCGAGGTCGACGACCATCTCCTCCTGCCCGAGATCCACCTCGGCCTCGGCCATCTCGATCCCGCCCAGGTGGTGGGCGATCATCAGCTCGAGGAAGAGGATCTCGGCCTCGGTGCCCTCGGCCTCCTCCAGTTCGGCCATCTGCTCCGGGGTGGCCAGGCCCGGCATCCGGTCGGGGACCTCGCCCTGGCCGCCGTGGTCGTGGCCCGAGCCCTCCATCCAGGCCATCGGCTTCCCGGGGCCGCGCGCGGGCAGGTCCCACGCGCGCAGCCAGCCCTGCATGATGCCGATCTGGGCCTGCTGGGTGCGGGCCATGTCGCTGGCCACGATGTGCAGGTCCGGATCCTCGGTCTTCTCCATGACGATCAGCGCCATGTCCACGGCCTGGGCGTGGTGGGAGCTCATGTCGCGGAGGAACCCGGCGTCGGCCCCGGTGTCCAGCGGGGGGGAGGGACGCCCCACCAGATAGCCGATCCCGAGCGCGAGTGTGACGAGGATCACTGTCACGAAGAGTGGCACGGACCGCTTCGGCCCGACAGGGGCCGCGTCCTCCTCCAAAGGCTCATCTGCCAGGGCGTCCGCCGACTTCCTCTCGCCGTCGTCCGCTGTGTCGCCGCTGTCACGGACCGTCTCGCGGTCCGGACTGCTCGCATCTTCCATAGGAACCATCCTGGTCAAATAGCCCGACTATGGTGCCAAAGTAGAGAATAGGTAAGTCTCAGGCACCCTCACCCATCCCAGGAGACCCAGTGGCCAAGAAGAAGACGGCGGAGGAGCGCCGCCGCCGCGCAGCAGAGCTGAGGGCGGAGCGCCTCAAACAGGAACGGCGACGCAAGATCCTGACCGTCACCGGTTTCACCACCGCCGCCGTGCTCGTCGTGGGCCTTCTCGCCTTCGCGGTCTTCATGGAGGTCCGCAGCCGGGTCATTCCGGGGGTGGCGGAGTACGAGGTCGGCTCCTACGTCCATGTCGGTACCGGTGAGACCGTGGCCTACGAGCAGTCGCCCCCGGTGGGCGGGGACCACTGGTCGAGCTGGCAGAACTGCGCCGTCTACACCGAGCCCGTGACGACCGAGCTGGCCGTCCACGCGCTGGAGCACGGCGCCGTGTGGATCACCTACGACCCCGAGCTGGCCCAGGAGGAGGTCGACGAGCTCGCCGGCATGTACAACCCCGGTGACTACCTGGTGATCAGCCCCTACGAGGGTGAGATGGACGCGCCCATCGTCGCCTCCAGCTGGGGCCGCCAGATCACCGCCGAGACCGCCGGCGACGAGGCGCTGCAGAAGTTCGTCCGCGCCTACGAGCGCGGCCGGGACGTCCCCGAGCCGGGCGCCTCCTGCTCCGGTGCGGTCTCCGAGAACGCGGCCGAGGTCGAGGCCATGCTCGTCGAGACCGGCGGTGTGGGTGCCGAGGAGATGGAGGGCCCCGGGGACACCCCGGCCGAGGACGGACCCGCCGAGGGCGCGGAGGACGGCGGAAGCCAGGAGAGCGGCGGGGAGGACTCCGAGGAGGAGCCCGCCGAGGAGTCGACCGAGTAGGGCACGGCTCCCTTCGGCCCGAGCAGACCGGGGCCGGGACCGCGGACGACGCGGACCCGGCCCCGGCCCGTGCCGGGGCGGGCGTCCGCGAAGACGCGTCCCCGAGGTCAGAGCTGCCCGTCGGGCAGGGCGGGAACGTGCTCGGAGACCAGATCGCCGATCGCGGTCAGAGCGGGGGCGGGGGCGCCGTAGGCCTGCGGAACCGTCAGCTCGACATAGGCCTCGTGCCCGACCGCGGTGAAGACGGTGGGCGCGTCCTCGGGCTCGAACAGCCAGGGGATCCCGTCGATCTCGTGCAGGAGGGAGTCCGGCTTCAGGGCCGCGGGCCGGTCCACGCCGCAGCGCAGTCCGATCGCGGGATCGCCCCAGGCGGCGGTGAGATCGGACGCGGGCCGGACCTCGGCGCGCTCGGCGTCCAGCAGCGTGTCGGGAAGATCGGCGACGAGGTCCGCGCAGACCTCGGCGGTCGCGGCGTCCGGTTCGGGGGGCTCCACACGCACGGTCTGCGCACCGCATCCGGTCAGGGCGATCGGGAGGAGGGCCGCCGCGGTCCACCGCTTCAGCACGGGAGCACCTTCTAGATGTTGACGATGGGGCAGGTGAGTGTCCGGGCGATGCCTTCCAGACGCTGGATCCGGGCGACCACCAGGGTGCCCAGGGCGTCGACGTCGTCGGCCCCGGCCTGGACGATCACATCGTAGGGTCCGGTGACGTCGTGGGCCTGTTCGACCCCTTCGATCTCCCGGATGCGCCGGGCGACCTCGGCGGCCAGGCCGACCTCGGTCTGGATCAGGATGTAGGCCTGCACCATCTGTACTCCTCTGGGCATGCGGGAAGACGTGGGCCGGGAGGGCCCGGCGGAGCGCCACCGTACCCTGAACCCTGTGGGAAGAACCATTGGGGGGTTTGGCGAGTTCGCTCTGATCGCACGTGTGACGAGCCAATTCCCCGGAAGCGACGATGTAATCCTCGGCCCCGGTGACGACGCCGCCGTCGTTGCCGCGCCCGACGGGCGGACCGTGGCCACCACCGACCTCCTGGTCGAGGGGCGCCACTTCCGGCGCGACTGGTCGAGCGCCCGCGACGTCGGGCACCGCGCGGTGGCGCAGAACTTCGCCGACGTCGCGGCCATGGGGGCGCGCCCCACCGGGCTGCTCATCGGCTTCGCCGCCCCCGCGGACCTCCCCCTGGAGTGGGCGGAGGAGTTCACGCTCGGCGTGCGCGACGAGTGCGCGGCGGCGGGCGGCGCGGTGGCGGGCGGCGACACGGTCGGCTCCGACACCCTCACCATCGCGGTGACGGCCCTGGGCGACCTGGAGGGCCGTGCACCGGTCCGGCGCGACGGCGCCCGGCCCGGCGACGTCGTCGCCTGTACGGGCCGTCTGGGCCTGTCCGCCGCCGGGTTCGCCCTCCTGCGCAGGGGCATCGACGGCCCCGCGGAGTGCCTGGCCGAACACCGCAGACCCAGCCCCCCGTACGCGGCCGGCCCGGAGGCCGCCCGGCTGGGGGCCACCGCGATGCTCGACGTCAGCGACGGCCTCGTCCAGGACCTCGGCCACGTGTGCCGGGCCAGCGGCGTCGCCGTCGACCTGGACCCCGCGCTGCTGCTTCCCGAGCCCGCTCTCCTGGAGGCGGTGCGCCTCCTGGGCGGCGGTCCCGAACGCGCCCGCGACATGATGATCGCGGGAGGGGAGGACCACGCGCTCGCCGCCACTTTTCCGGCCGGCACCGAACTGCCGCCCCACTGGTACCGGCTGGGGAGCGTCGTCGACGCAGGTGGCGGCGGTGCGGAGGTCACCGTCGGAGGTGCCGCCCCCCGGATGCGGGGGTGGGACCACTTCCATGAATGAACGTGTTTGGATTTGTCCCCTTTGGCTCTCGCGCTAGGCTTGCGGCCGAAAGCCGCCCCTGCCCCGCGAGACACGGCACGTTCCGAACGCCCGCGGAAGAGAGATCCGAAGGGCGGCCGAGCAGCGTTGAGAGGCGGTCTATGGCTGGGCAAGGCCGGCGGCAGGGCACCCGTCGTGGCGCCCACCGCAGCGAGCCCGAGGACGCCGGGACGCTGCGCAGGATCGGGGGCCTCATCGAGAGCACGGTTCCCAAGCGGGTCGAACCCCCGCGCCTGCTCAACGTGCTCGTCATCTCCGGCGTGATCCTCGGCCTGCTCCTGTTCGGCTACAGCACCACGCAGATCTACCTGCAGTTCGGCAGCAGCCCCGAGACCACCGTCCCCGGCGAGGAGCTGACCGAGCCGAGCGCCGGGGCCACGCCGGGACCCGAGGACGGGCGCGAGCAGCAGGGGCCGCAGACGCAGGCGGGCTCGGAGCCCACCACGGTCTCCTACCAGGTGCTCGGGTCCACGTCGGTGGACTTCAGCGCCCAGGTCACGGTGACCAACACGTCGCAGAGCCGGCTGGACGGCTGGGAACTCGCCCTGGCCTTCTCCGGAGCCGACGTCACCGCGGTCGAGGGCGCCGACTGGGAGGCCATGGAGGACGGGATCCTGGCCCGCCAGCCCGCCGGGCAGGACGGGCTCGAGCCGGGAGAGTCGGCCACGTTCACCTTCGAGGCGCTGGGCGCCGCGCAGAGCCCCGTCCGCTGCTCCCTCAACGGCCACGTCTGCCGCCTCTGACCACCGGTCCGAACACGGGCCCCGGCGGCCGCGGGCAGCGGGGCGGGAAACGGCCCCGGACATGCCGAAGGCCCCCCGACGGTGTCGGAGGGCCTTCGGCATGTCCAGGGAGAACCCGGTCGTCAGCGGGTCACCTTGCCGGCCTTGATGCACGAGGTGCAGGCGTTCACGCGCTTGGGCGTGCCACCGACACGGGTGCGGACGGTCTGGATGTTGGGGTTCCAGCGGCGGCGGGTGCGACGGTGCGAGTGGGAAACACTGTTACCGAACCCGGGTCCCTTGCCGCAGACGTCGCAAACGGAAGCCACGGTAACTCCATTCAAGCGCTCGGGATCACGTACGTTGCCGCACGCGAAGGTTCATCCGACCGAAAGAGGTCGGGCGGACAGGCTGACGCGGACGCCAACCGGGGAGGTACACGAGGGAAGACTGTACCCCCCTGCGTGAACGGTGGAACTGTGTGCCACCTCAGGCATCACCGCACGACCACGCGGGCATGGCGTCAACACGGTGAACTCAACCGAGTATACCCCCGCCGATCTGTGGACGGTGCCCGCGCGTCACCCGCGGGGTCTACCGTTGCGGTGGAAAAGGCGATCCACAGAGGAAGACCAGGAAGACCACAGTGAGCACCTGGGACGAACCGCTGGGCAAGGGCCCGCTTCGGGGGAAGACGGCGAAGGCCCTCGCGGAGAAACTCGATCTGCACACGCTCGGCGACCTGCTGCGGTACTACCCGCGCCGGTACGACCGCCGCGGAGAGCTGACCGACCTCGCCCGACTCCAGGAGGGAGAGCAGGTCACCGTCCAGGCCAAGGTCCTGGACGCCAAGCGGCGCACGGTACCGCCCCGGCAGGGGCGCCGCCGGATGGACCTGCTGGAGGCCGTCGTCACGGACGGCACCGGGCGGCTGCACCTGACGTTCTTCAACCAGGGCGCCTACCACCAGACCCGGCTCACCCCCGGGAGACTGGCCATGTTCTCCGGGCGTGTCTCCACCTTCAAGGGCAGGCGCCAGCTCGATCACCCGCAGTACGAGCTCCTGGACGAGGACGGTCACGAGGAGGAGCGCGCCCGCGCCTACGCCGACGAGATCATCCCCGTCTACCCCGCCGTCAAGGGACTGGACTCCACCGCGATCTTCCGGGCCGTCGACGTCGCCCTCGGCAGTGTCGACGACCTGCCCGACCCGCTTCCGCCGCAGGTGCGCGGCGGGACCGGCATCGCCGACGCCCTGCGCGGGATCCACCGCCCCGAGAGCGACCGGGACATCGCCGTGGCCCGCCGGCGCCTCAAGTGGGACGAGGCCTTCGTGCTCCAGGCCGCCCTCGCCCGGCGCCGCCTGAGGGCCGGGGAGCTGCCCGCGGTGCCGCGCCCGGGGGTCGAGGGCGGCATCCTCGACGCCTTCGACGCGCAGCTGCCCTTCACCCTCACCGAGGGCCAGCGGGAGGTCGGGGACCGGCTGGCCGAGCGGCTCGACTCCTCCCACCCCATGCACTGCCTCTTGCAGGGCGACGTGGGGGCGGGCAAGACCCTCGTGGCGCTGCGCGCCATGCTCAGGGTGGTCGACTCCGGGGGGCAGGCGGTCCTGCTCGCCCCCACCGAGGTCCTCGCCCAGCAGCACCACCGCTCCATCGGGGCCATGCTCGGCGCCCTCGGGAGGGCCGGGCAGATCGACGGCGCGGAGAACGCCACCCGCGTCCGCCTGCTCACGGGCTCCATGGGCGCCGCCGCCCGCCGCGAGGCGCTCCTGGACGCGGCCTCCGGCGCCGCCGGGATCGTCGTGGGCACCCACGCCCTGCTCCAGGAGAACGTGGGCTTCGCCGACCTCGGCCTGGTGGTGATCGACGAGCAGCACCGCTTCGGGGTGGAGCAGCGCGACGCCCTGCGCGAGAAGGCCGCCGACGGCCGCCCGCACGTGCTGGTGATGACCGCGACGCCGATTCCGCGCACGGTCGCGATGACCGTCTACGGCGACCTCGACGTGGTGACCCTCACCCAGCTGCCGGCCGGCCGGTCCCCGGTGTCCACGCACGTGGTCCCGGCCAGGGAGAAGCCCCACTTCCTCGCCCGGGCCTGGGAGCGCATCCGGGAGGAGGCCGGGCAGGGCCGCCAGGCCTTCGTCGTGTGCCCGCGCATCGGCGACGGAGGCGCGGGGGAGGAGAACGACGAGGACGCCCCGCTCTCGGTGCTGGAGGTCGCCGCACGCCTGACCGGGGGCCCGCTCGCGGACCTGAAGGTGGAGGTCCTGCACGGGCGGATGGCCCCCGACGACAAGGACGCGGTCATGCGCCGCTTCGCCGAGGGCGTGACGGACGTGGTGGTCTCCACCACCGTCATCGAGGTCGGCGTCGACGTGCCGAACGCCACAGTGATGGTCGTCATGGACGCCGACCGCTTCGGCGTCTCCCAGCTCCACCAGCTGCGCGGCCGCGTCGGCCGGGGGAAGCTGCCGGGGCTGTGCCTCCTGGTCACCGACGCCGAGGAGGGCTCGCCCGCCCGGGAGCGGCTCGACGTGGTCGCCTCCACCACCGACGGCTTCCGGCTGTCCCAGGAGGACCTGCGCATGCGCCGGGAGGGCGACGTCCTGGGGGACGCGCAGTCGGGCGGCTCCAGCCTGCGGCTGCTCACCCTGCTCAGGGACGAGAAGCTCATCGAGGAGGCACGGGAGAAGGCCGCGGAGTACGTGGCCGGCGACCCGGACCTGACGGCGTACCCGCCGCTGGCGGAGGCCCTGGAGGAACTGCTCCCCGAGGAGAGGGCGGAGTACCTGGACAAGGGCTAGACGCAGTGACCCGGGAGGCCGGCGGCGCCCGCCCCGCCCGGTACACGCGGGGCGTGTTCCGCGCAGGGGCTCAGGGACGGCGGGCGTACCAGAGGGCGGCCTCGCCGTAGACGCGCCGGCGGTCCGCGGCCAGGCCGTCGGGCCAGGCCGGCTCGGGGCTGCGCTTGGAGCGCTCGACCACGACGAGGGGGTCGGGGGCCAGCCAGCCGCGGGCGAGGAGGTCACCGAGCACGGCGGCGACCTCCTCCTCGGTGACGGAGTAGGGAGGGTCCGCCACGACCAGGTCGTAGGGCTCGCCGGAATTCTCCCGGGCGACCACCCGCTCGACGCGGTCGGCGACCAGCCGGGCGCCGGGGAGGCGCAGGGCGGCGATGTTGGAGCGCACGACCTGGGCGGCCCTGCGGTCGGCCTCCACCAGCAGGGCGTGGTCCGCGCCCCGGGAGAGCGCCTCCAGGCCGATCGCGCCCGAGCCCGCGTACAGGTCCATCACCCTCAGCCCCTGGAGGGAGCCGAGGTCCGAGCTGACCGAGGAGAACAGGGCCTCGCGGGTCCGGTCACTGGTGGGGCGTGTGTTGCGGCCCTCGGGAGCGCTGATACGGCGTCCGCCGGCCGTTCCGGCGATGATGCGGGTCATGAAAGGCCACGTTAGTCCCCGGCGGGGATTTTCGGCGCCTCCCCGTTCCGGAGGCGGCCGGCGTGGGGAAGGTGGTCGCTAAGGGGGGAGTTGCCCGAATTGCGACAAGGGGCGACCCCTACGATCGCGGTACTCCAGAGGCCGTGACTTGAGAGGGGTGAACCACCGTGCGCCGTGTTGTCTGCCCGGGTTCCTTCGACCCGGTGACCTACGGACACATCGACATCATCGGCAGGGCGGCCAAGCAGTACGACGAGGTCGTCGCGGCGGTGCTCGACAACGTCAACAAGAAGGGACTCTTCAGCGTCCCGGAGAAGCTGGACATGCTCCGCGAGGGCACCTCCGGCATCGCCAACGTCTCCGTCGCCGAGTTCGACGGGCTGCTGGTCGACTTCTGCCGGGCCAACGGCATCAGCACCATCGTGCGCAGCCTCCGCTCGGTCAGCGACTTCGACTACGAGCTCCAGATCGCGCAGATGAACTACCAGCTCTCCGGTGTGGAGACGGTGTTCATGACCGCCAACCCCCAGTACTCCTTCCTGTCCTCCAGCCTGGTGCGCGAGATCGCCCTGCACCGGGGCGACGTCTCCAGCCTCGTCACGCCCTACGTGCAGGACAGGCTCAAGGAGAAGTACGCCGCGGGCTGATTTGGGAGCTCGGGCCGACGGTGGGTAGAATTCGAGATCGACCATCGGCGTCGCCTCTTCGGCGTGCGCTCCAGCCGGTCGCGGCCGCCCCGCGGGCGCCCGCCCCGGTGCTCCACATCTCTCGTGAAGGCCCGATGACCCTGTCTCGTCCAGATCCCCGTGACCCGTTCGTGGTCGACACCCAGCAGCTGGGCCGCCAGCCGGGGTCGATGCGGACCGTCAAGCGCATCGTGAACGTCCCCGAGGCGTTCGCGAACGCCATGGCGTCCGTGCCCGAGGGCCGCGAGATCGAGCTGGACCTGCGCCTGGAGGCGGTGATGGAGGGCGTGCTCGTCACCGGTACGGCGCGCGGCCAGCTCGCCGCCGAGTGCTCGCGCTGCCTCGATCCCCTCTCCGAGGACATCGAGGTCGGCTTCCAGGAGCTGTACCGGTACGAGGACGGCGAGGAGCTCCCGGAGACCGACGGGGACGCGGCCGACGAGGATGAGGACTACTATCTACAGGGTGACCTGCTCGACCTCGGACCGGTGGTCCGCGACGCGGTCGTGCTCGCCCTTCCGCTCTCGCCGCTGTGCGGCCCGGACTGCCCGGGGCTGTGCTCCGAGTGCGGTGCCAAGCTCGCCGAGGCGGGCCCCGACCACGGTCACGGCGACCGTGTCGACCCCCGCTGGGAGGCCCTCCGCAAGATCGCGGAGGACCCCGGCGAGTAGAGCTGTTCACGAGCCCCGATCACGGGCGGCCCCGCAAGGAGCCCCGTCGGCCGGGGCGCCCTCCCCGCCGCAGCACGCGGGGTGACCAGATAAGCGACCTCCCGCGACCCGCGCGGGGGTGACCCAGGAGGATTGAAGTGGCCGTCCCGAAGCGGAAGATGTCGCGGAGCAACACCCGTACCCGCCGTTCCCAGTGGAAGGCGTCGCGCCCGGTGCTGGTCAACTGCCCGCGCTGCCGTGACCCCAAGCTGCCCCACGTGGCCTGCCCGACCTGCGGCACCTACAACAACCGCCAGGTCGTCAACCCGGCCTAGGACGTGTGTCCGGTGGATGCCGCCCGGCAGGGCACATATCCGTCAGCCATGTCCGAGACGTCATCGGCGCTCCTTCGGGGCGGGCCCAGTTCCTGGGCCCGCCCCGATCTGCTGTCCGGGTGCCATCGCGGGGCGGGGATTTGTAGAGTGTTTCCACGAACCGACAGGCAACAGGCACGACACGCCGGCCGTCGCAGGGCGGCCGGGGGTTCCCGAGTTCGTGGTGGCTGCCGGGGGAGGCGGCCGCCTTGCTGCCGGCCTCCCGCGACAATCACCTCGTTTTCGAGCACCCTGCCTGGGGCCGACGGGTCCGCACCCGTCCGTACCCTCGCGCCCTCCGGGCGTGTCCGAACAGGGAAAGTGATACAGAAGTGGCAAGCCAACTCTCCGCCGCAGAGGCCAAGGCGTTCCACAGGGCCATCGGGGTCGAGGTCGACCCCAAGGTCCTGGTCCGCGCGCTGACCCACCGCTCCTACGCCTACGAGAAGGGCGGTCTGCCCACCAACGAGCGCCTGGAGTTCCTCGGGGACTCCGTGCTCGGTCTGGTGGTCACCGACACCCTCTTCCGCAAGCACCCCGACCTGCCCGAGGGGCAGCTGGCCAAGCTCCGCGCCGCCGTGGTCAACATGCGGGCGCTGGCCGATGTCGCCCGGGGGCTGGGCATCGGCAAGTACATCCGGCTGGGCCGCGGCGAGGAGGGCACCGGGGGGCGCGACAAGTCCTCCATCCTCGCCGACACCCTGGAGGCCGTCATCGGCGCGGTCTACCTGGACCGCGGCCTAGACACCGCCTCGGAGCTCGTGCACCGGCTCTTCGACCCGCTCATCGCCACCGCCTCCGGGCTGGGCGCGGGGCTGGACTGGAAGACCTCGCTGCAGGAGCTGACGGCCGCCGAGATGCTGGGTGTGCCCGAGTACCGCGTGGAGGAGAGCGGCCCCGACCACCAGAAGACCTTCCGGGCCACCGTGCGCGTGGCCGGGGAGAGCTACGGACTGGGTGAGGGCCGCAGCAAGAAGGAGGCCGAGCAGCAGGCCGCGGAGTCGGCGTGGAAGGCCATCAAGGCGCGCTCGGACGCGGCCAAGGCCGCCAGCGCGGCCGGCGAGCCCGGCCCCGGACAGAGGAGCTGACAGCGTGCCCGAACTGCCCGAGGTCGAGGTCGTCCGCCGCGGCCTGGAGGTCCATGCCGCGGGCCGCACGATCGGCGCGGTCGAGGTGCTGCACCCCAGGTCGGTGCGGCGGCACGCCGCCGGCGCGGCCGACTTCGCCGCCCGCCTCGAAGGGCGCGTGCCCACGGCGCTGCGCCGCCGCGGCAAGTACATGTGGATGGTGCTGGACAGCGGTGAGATGCTTCTCACCCACCTGGGCATGAGCGGGCAGATGCTGGTCCAGCCTCAGGGCAAGCCCGACGAGAAGCACCTGCGGGTGCGGCTCCCGCTGTCGGACGGCCAGGAACTGCGCTTCGTGGACCAGCGCACCTTCGGCCACCTCATGGTCGACGGACCGGGACTGCGCGAAGACGTGCCGTCGTCGGTGGACCACATCGCCCTGGACCCCCTCGACCCCGAGTTCGTCCCCGAGGTGTTCGTGAAGGCGCTGCGGGCGAGGCGGAGCGAGGTCAAGCGGGCCCTGCTGGACCAGTCCCTGATCAGCGGCGTGGGCAACATCTACGCCGACGAGGCGCTGTGGCGCTCGGGGCTGCACTGGGCGCACCCCGCGCGCGAGCTGGACCGGACCCGGGCGGAGGAGTTGCTGGGCCACGTGCGCGACGTGATGACCGAGGCACTGGCCGTGGGCGGCACCACCTTCGACGGGCTCTACGTCGACGTCAACGGGGAGAGCGGGTACTTCGCACGGGGCCTGAACGCCTACGGGCGCAGGGACGAGCCGTGCGGGCGGTGCGGGACGGCGATCGTGCGGGAGGCGTTCATGAACCGCTCCTCCTACAGCTGCCCCTCGTGCCAGCGCCCGCCCCGAGGGGGCCTCGGCTGACACGCGCCCTCACGGGCACAAGTGAGGAAAGTGTTTCCCCAAGGTAAGGAAGAGGAAGGGTCATGGGGGACGCCGACGAGGCGGTCCGACTCACGGCATGGGTGCGCGGAAAGGTCCAGGGGGTGGGTTTCCGCTGGTGGACGCGCTGCCGGGCACTGGAACTCGGGCTGACGGGGGCCGCGACCAACCTTTCCGACGGCCGGGTCGAAGTCGTCGCGGAGGGCCCGCGGCCGTCCTGCGAGGCGCTTCTCGCGCATCTCGAGGGGGGTTCCACACCAGGCCGTGTGGACTCCGTGACGCAACGTTGGTCTCACCCTGGGGGGATGTTCACCGGTTTCGTCGAACGGTGAGTATGCTGGATGGGGTAACTCGATTCGAACACACCGTGCGACCGCGGCGGCCGACCGAAGGCTCGTGGCAGGTTCGCGCGGGGTGTGGGAGCCCGCACCATCGCGGTGGCGGGGGAGGTTCCCGCCGGATCGTGCGACGCCACATGCCTTCTTGAAGCCCGAAGGGCCTTGCGGGCGCGGCGTACCGTTGTAATCCAATCTTGACCAGCAGCGCGCACGGTGAGACTCTGGAAGGTGCATCGCAGTACCTTCCACCCGTGTGGACGACACGAGAAGACACGAGATCCTCGCAGTACTCCACAGGGTGTCGCAAGCGCGATATCACCTCTGGTCACTCAGCGTGGAGGACCCATATCATGGCGAAGGCTCTGTTTGGCCACGTCGGCGGATCCGACCCTCGGTTGGTCCAGGAGATGCGGCGGCTTCAGAAGCGGGTGCGCGACCTCGAGGACGAGGTCGGACGTCTCCAGGCCCGCAACGACCAGCTCAGCATGGCCGTCACCGAAACCGTCGAGGTCACCGACCGCGAGCCCGCGCTCGCCTGACCCGTAACGACGCGCCGAGCTGCCGTCCGCGGGCCCGCCCGCATGTCGCGATGATCCAAGGGACGCCGAGCGCACCATCCAGGCGTCCCTGCCGGACCGGTCGCCGACACCACCGTCCCGAGATTCCGCCTTGCCGCAGTCTTTCCTTTCCCTTGCGGCCTTTTTACCGTTGTACCCGGCGGATCCCGTCGAAACCCTTCGGCCCGCCGGACATCCCCCTTTCCCGGTCTTCCCCGCTCCCGCGCGCCGTGCCCGCCGCGGCCCGAGCGGGGGAAGGCCCCCGCCTTCCGGCTGTCCGCGACCCCGTACAGCAGGTCAGCGCTTCATGGCACCCTTGTGGAGTCGCCCCGTTCCCCGAGGGGACGGTGAGGCGGCCGCCCGGTGATCGCTGTGGGAGGTGTGGGTGTACCTGAAGAACCTGACGCTGCGCGGCTTCAAGTCGTTCGCGTCCGCCACCACCCTGCGCTTCGAGCCCGGCATCACCTGTGTGGTGGGTCCCAACGGATCGGGCAAGTCCAACGTGGTGGACGCCCTGTCCTGGGTGATGGGTGAGCAGGGTGCCAAGTCCCTGCGCGGCGGCAAGATGGAGGACGTCATCTTCGCGGGCACCGCCACCCGCCCCGCCCTCGGCCGGGCCGAGGTCAGCCTGACCATCGACAACGCCGACGGTGCCCTGCCCATCGACTACACCGAGGTCACCATCCGGCGGACGATGTTCCGCAACGGCGGCTCCGAGTACGCCATCAACGGCGACACCTGCCGCCTCCTCGACATCCAGGACCTCCTCAGCGACTCCGGCATCGGCCGTGAGATGCACGTCATCGTCGGCCAGGGCCAGCTCGACACCGTCCTGCACGCGGGGCCCGAGGAGCGGCGCGCCCTCGTCGAGGAGGCCGCGGGCATCCTCAAGCACCGCAAGCGCAAAGAGAAGGCGATCCGCAAGCTCAACGCGATGCAGGGCAACCTGGACCGGGTCGCCGACCTCGCCGCCGAACTGCGCCGCCAGCTCAAGCCGCTGGGCCGCCAGGCCGAGCTGGCCCGCCGCGCCGCCGTCATCCAGGCCGACCTGCGCGACGCCCGGCTGCGCCTGCTCGCCGACGACATCGTCACCCTCACCGAGCAGCTCGCCAAGGAGGAGGCCGACGAGAAGGAGGTCCTGGTCCGCCGTACCGCCGTCGAGACCTCCCTGGCGGGGGCGCAGGAACGCGAGGCCGAGCTGGAGGCGCAGGCCACCGAGGCCGCGCCGCTCCTGGCCCGCGCCACCGAGGCCTACCACGCCCTGTCACGCCTGACCGAGAGGCTGGAGGGCGTGCGCGGGCTGGCCGTCGAGCGGCACCGCAACCTGGCCGCGGCCGACGCCGAACCGGTCCACCGGCGCGACCCCGAGGAACTGGAGGCGGAGGCCGAGGAGGCCGCGGCGCAGGAGGAGGAGCTCCTCCTGCGGCTGGAGGAGGCCCGGGAGGTCCTGGAGACCGCCGTCACCGAGCGGGCCGCCGCCGAGGACGCCCTGTACCGGGAGGAGAAGCGGCTGGAGGCGGCGAGCCGCGTCGCCGCCCAGCGGCGCGAGGGCATCGTGCGCACGGCGGCCCGGGTGGAGAGCCTGCGCGGCCGCCTGGCCTCGGGCGAGGCCGAGACCGCCCGGTTGGAGGAGGCCGCCCGCCAGGCCGCCGAGCGCGCCGCCCGGGCCCAGGCCGAGTACGAGACGGTCGCCGAGGAGGCCGCCGGCCTCGACGAGGGCGATGCCGAGCTCGACACCGCCCAGGAGGAGGCGGCCCGGAAGCTGGCCGCGGTCGAGGCCGAGCTCCACCGGCTCCGCGAGGCGGAGCGCGCGGCCGAGGGGGAGCGTGCCGCGCTGGCCGCCCGCAAGGAGGCCCTGGAGCTGGGGCTGGCCGGCAGGGACGGCGCCGCCGTGCTGCTGGGCGCCGACCTGCCCGGCATGCTCGGCAGCCTCGCCGCCCTGGTGCAGGTCGAACCCGGCTGTGAGACCGCCGTCGCCGCCGCGCTGGGCGCGGCCGCGGGCGCGGTCGCCGTCTCCGACCCCGGCACCGCCCTCGCCGCTCTCGAACTCCTGCGGGCCGAGGACGCGGGGAGAGCCGGAATCGTCGTCGCGCAAGCGGTGCCCCGTGCGCCCCGCGGCGAGTGGCCGCCGCTGCCGGCGGGGGCGCGCTACGCCCTCGACGCCGTCACCGCACCCCAGCACCTGGCCGGCGCGGTCGCCGCCCTGCTGGACCGCGCCGTGCTCGCCCCCGACCCCGCCACCGCACGCGACCTGGCCGCGAAGCTGGAGGGCGTGCGCGCCGTCACCCCCGCGGGTGACGTGTTCACCGCGGCGCTGGTCCACGGCGGTTCCGCGGCGGCGCCCAGTCTCCTGGAGGTCCAGGCGGCCGTCGACGAGGCGGCGGAGAAGCTGGAGGCCGCCTCCGAGGCCGCCGATGCGGCCGCGGAGGCACTCGAGGCGGCCGAGGCCGAACGCGCCGAGATCTCCGCGCGGGCCCAGGAGCTCACGGCCCGCCGCCGCCACAGCGACCGCAGGCGCAACGAGATCGCCCAGCGGCTGGGCAAGCTCGGCGGGCAGGCCCGCTCGGCCGAGGCCGAGGCCGGGCGCTACACCGACGCTGCGGTCAAGGCGGCCGCGGCCCGGGAGGAGGACGCCGCCGGGCTGGCCCGGCTGGAGGAGGAGCTGGCCCAGGCCGAGGAGGCGGCGAATTCCCTCGAGGAGGAGGCACCCGACCCCGACACCCGTGACGAGCTCGCCGCCCAGGCCTCCCGGGCCCGCGCCACCGAGATGGAGCGCCGCCTGGCGGTGCGCACGGCCGAGGAGCGGGCCCGCGCGGTCGCCGGGCGCGCCGAGCAGCTGCGCGCCCAGGCCCTCGAGGAGCGCAGGGCCGTGCAGCGCGCCGCGGAGCGCCGGGCACTGCGCACGGCCCAGGCGACTCTCGCCGAGGCGGTCGCGGAGGGCGCCCGCACGGCGCTGGAGCGGATCGCGGTCTCCCTGTCCGCGGCCGAGGCCGAGCGGCGGGCCGCCGAGGCCGACAAGGAGGCCCGCGACGCCGAGCTCAGGACGGTGCGGGCCCGGGTCCGTGAACTGTCGGTCGAACTGGAGAAGCTCACCAGCTCCGCGCACAGCGGCGAGGTGGCCCGGGCCGAGCGCCGCCTGCGCCTGGAGCAGCTGGAGGCGAAGGCGATGGAGGAGATGGGCGTCGACGTGCCGACCCTCGTCTCCGAGTACGGTCCCCGGGTGCCCGTTCCGCCGCCCGCCGACGCCGACGAGAACGCCGTTCCGGTGCCGTACGTGCGCGAGGTGCAGGCCAAGCGCGCCAAGGCGGCCGAGCGGCAGCTCAACCAGCTCGGCAGGATCAACCCGCTGGCGCTGGAGGAGTTCGCGGCCCTGGAGGAGCGGCACGGGTTCCTCAACGCCCAGCTGGAGGACCTCAAGAAGACCCGGCGCGACCTGATGGACATCGTCCAGGAGGTGGACGCGCGGGTGCAGGAGGTGTTCGCCTCCGCCTACCTGGACGTGGAACGGGAGTTCGCGGCGATCTTCGGCCGCCTGTTCCCCGGCGGCGAGGGCCGGCTGCTGCTGACCGACCCCGACGACATGCTCACCACCGGTATCGAGGTGGAGGCCCGCCCGCCCGGCAAGAAGGTCAAGCGCCTGTCGCTGCTCTCGGGCGGCGAGCGCTCCCTGACCGCGGTCGCGTTCCTCGCCGCGATCTTCAAGGCCCGCCCGTCCCCCTTCTACGTGATGGACGAGGTCGAGGCGGCGCTGGACGACACCAACCTCCAGCGCCTCCTGGTGATCTTCGAGGAGCTGCGCGCCTCCTCGCAGCTGATCGTGATCACCCACCAGAAGCGCACGATGGAGGCCGCCGACGCCCTCTACGGCGTCACCATGCAGGGCGACGGCATCTCCCAGGTCATCAGCCAGAAGCTCGACCGCCCGGCCTGAGACCGGGCGGGAAGAGGGGCGGCCCCCTCCTGGGAAGGAGGGGGCCGCCTTCGGCCGGGGGCTGCGGAATCAGCCGCGGTCGATGGTGATCACCGGGGAGGTCCAGGTCTCCCAGTGGTCGGGGTTGCCCTCGTCGCCGAGCGCCTTGAGCGCGCGGACCTCCAGGCGGTAGCTGCCGTCCCGGACGTCCGTGATCCGGCCGTGGGCGTTCACGTAGGTGCCGTCCCAGGCGTAGCTGAAGAACGCCGTGGGGGTGGCGCTGCGCCCGACCTGGTCCACCGCGACGCCGATGTCGTGGCGGGGGTGGACCGGGCGGCCCGTGCGCTCGTCGACGATCCTCATCTCCAGGCGCGTGACGTGGTGGTCGAAGTGCACGAGGACGTAGGGCACGTCGGGCAGGCCGTCGACCTGTCCCAGGGTGTAGGTCTCGCCCTCGGGCCGGTTCTCGAACGAACCGCCGGACACGCACTCCAGACCCGAGAAGGCATCGCAGTCGGTGATCCGCGACAGCCAGGGGAGGTCGTTGCCGCCCCCGGTCATCGCGTCGATCTCCTGGTAGTCGCCGTTGTAGGCCGCGTAGGGGACGCGGTAGGTCTGGCCGTCCACCTCGGAGACGACGACGTAGCCGCCGTAGATCATCTGCTCGTAGTCGCGGGCCGGCGGGGTCACCGTCACGGTCACCTCGGCGGAGGAGCGCGGGGCGACGGTCACGGTGTCCTGGCTGAAGGACACGTCGGCGAACCCGTCGTTGAAGCCGGGCGCGAAGGTGTCGCCGTGGGTGCCGAGCGCACCCTCGTGGGACAGCTCGTAGACGGCTTCCTCGTCACCGTCGTTGGAGATGGTGACCGTCTCGGTCACGGTACCGGCGGTCTCGCCCAGGGACAGCTTGCCGGGGGTGACCGCGGTGGTGGCGAGCACCGAGCCGGGGACGTCCATCATGCCCGCACCCTGGCGGTGGACGTTGTCGAGGAGTCCGAGGCCGGGGTTGCCCCACCAGGCCTTGGGGTCGGCGCTGTTCTGCAGGACGGTGCGCACCTCGTGCGCCTCCAGGTGGGGGCGCGCCTCCAGCAGCAGGGCGACGCCGCCGGCGACGTGCGGGGAGGACATGGAGGTACCGCTGATCGTGGCGTATTCGCCCTTGGCCATCGGGTAGGTCGAGTTGATCAGGCCGCCCGGGGCGCCGATGTCCGGCTTCAGGGCGAGGTCGGCGGCCAGGCCGTAGGAGCTGAAGGAGCTGATGAGACCGCCCGTGGGGTTCGGGACGGTGAGCAGCTCGTCGCTCCAGGAGAGGGTGACGGTCTCGCCGGCCTCCAGCAGCTCCAGCAGGTGGGCGCCGGAGGTGTCGGAGATGCCGACGGAGAAGGCACCGCGGTCGGCGACGCCGCCGCCCGCGAACAGCCCCGGCACGTTGTTGCGCATGACGACACCGGTGGCCCCCGCGTCCAGGGCGGCGTCGTACTTCTCGGCGAACGTGCACTCGCCGCGGACGATGAGCGCGGTCCGGCCGGTCAGGTCGCCGACCTCGTCGCCGAGGGAGGGGCAGGCGCGCCCGGCGTCGGCCAGGGGGTCGGTCTCACCGCTGGTCGGCGGCTCGGGGGCGTCGCCCATCGCCATGTAGGCGATTCCCTCACCGCTGGGGTTGGCGGTGGCGGAGGCGCTCTGGACGTGGGTGTTGTCGTAGGAGGCGACGCCGATGACGTCCTCGCCCAGGCCCGGGGCACCCGCCGAGTACAGGCCGGTGGCGCCCTCGTTGCCGATGGAGGCGACGACGACCATGCCCTGGTCGACGAGGTTGTCGGAGGCGGTCGCCGTCGGGTAGCCCGGCCAGGAGTGCGACGAGCCGATGCTCATGTTGAGCACGTCCATGTCGTCGGCCAGGGCCTGCTCCATGGCGGCGATCATGATCTCGGAGGTCGTGGAGCCGGCGCAGCCGAACACCTTGTAGGCGCCGAACTCCACACCGGGGGCGACACCGGTGATCTCGCCGTCGGCACCGACGATGCCGGCCACGTGCGTGCCGTGGCCGTGGCAGTCCTGCGGGTCGTCGTCGGGGACGGGGACGGCGTCGGGGTTCTGGGCGTTGAAGTCGTCGCCGACGAAGTCGTGGCCGGCGACCACGCGGCTGTTGGGGAACCCGCCTCCGCCGAGATCGGGGTGGGTGTAGTCGATGCCGGTGTCCATGACGGCCACCCGCAGTCCCTCACCGGTCAGCCCGAGTTCGTTCTGGGCGCTGTCGGAGCCGGTCATGGGCAGTGCCGTGCCCATGTCGGGGGTGCTCTCGTCGACGTCGGGGATCTGGTAGGTGACGACGGGGTACACGGCGCTCACGCCGGGGATCTCCCGAACGGTGCCGACCTGGGTGTCGTCCATCTCCAGGGAGAGGCCGTTCCACAGGTCCTGGAAGGAGTCGTGCTCGCTGTACTCCAGGCCGTGTGCCTCGGCCTCGGCGCGGAACTCCTCCTGCTCCTCCTCCACCTCGGCGGGGGAGGAGCCCTGCGCGGTGGGCGGGCTCTCCAGTTCGACGAGCCAGCGGCCGCTGACCTGGTGGACGAGTTCTTCGCCCTCGGGGGCGGGAACGGGATGCAGTGGGGCGAGTTCCGAGATCTCGTCGGCGCCCGCGGGCGCGGCGGAGACCAGACCCGCCAACAGGGTCAGCCCGGCGACGGACGCCAGGTGCTTCCGGGGGGGTACCACCTTGTCAACACTTCCCTTCTCGTTGCGCGCACCGGGACTCCGGGGGAGAGAGCGGAACAGCCCGGAAGATGTCGGGCTATACACAGCATCAAGTCCTTGCACGGTTAAAAGGCGCGCATAGCAACGAGATCATTGCTTTGTGCCACCAATGTGTCAATGTTCGCCAAGACTCAATATGGCCACGGACCGTGCGAATACAGCTCCTCCGGGGAGCGTGTCGCCACATTCCGAAAACAGACAAACAGTGCTTTTTGTATGGGAATTGGATAAAAGCGACTGGGGGTCGCGGTCGCCTCTCCGCCCTCCGTCCGGAGAAGCTCCAGGTCGACGAGGGGCCGGGGCCGCAGCCCGGCGGCTGCCCGGGCCGAGTACTGTGGAGGAGTCGGGCGATTCGCCCGACCGGTACCGAAGGAGCGAAGTCCGGTACGCGGCCGCACCGGCCGCCGAACCCGGCGCTGTCCCGCAACTGTGAAGCCCCGCCCCGGCGGGGACGAGCCAGGTCGCCTCCCCGGTGCCGGCGTCCCCGTCCTCGTGGGAAGGACAGGCCGTCTCGCGACAAGGCTGCTCCCCTTCCCCCTGGTCTCACCAAGGAGCACCGTGCGGATCACGCACCGACTTCCCCTCGCCCTCCTGGGCACGGCACTCGCCCTCACCGCCTGCGGCGGCCAGGAGGCCGCCGCACCCGAGACGGACGAATCCGCATCCCCGTCCCCGGCCGCGTCCTGCGCCCCGCCCGAGGCGGACCCGAACCGCACCCCCGTCGGCGACGGCACCTTCCCCGTCACCGTGGCCGACGACACCGGCGAGGTCACCCTCGAGGAGAAGCCCGAGCGCATCGTCTCCCTCTCGCCCAGCCACACCGAGATGCTCTTCGCCCTCGGCGCCGGAGAGCAGGTCGAGGCCGTGGACGAGTACTCCACCCATCCGCCCGAGGCACCCGTCACCGACCTGAGCGGCTTCACCCCGAGCGTGGAGGCCGTCAGCGAGTACGACCCCGATCTGGTCGTCCTCACCCCCACCCACGAGGAGACCGCCGTCCAGCTCGGTGAGATCGGCGTGCCGGTCCTCGTCCTGGACGCTGCCGCCGACCTCGAGGGCACCTACGCCCAGATCCGCCTGCTCGGCGACGCCACCGGCAACCCCGAGGAGGCCGACGCCGAGGCCACCCGCGTCGAGACCGAGTTCAACGAGATCGTCGAGGAGGTGTGCGCCGAGGCCGGGGACTCCGGGCTCACCTTCTACCAGGAACTCGACGAGACCCCGTACGCGGCCACCTCCGAGACCTTCATCGGCCAGGTGTACGCCTCCTTCGGGCTGGTCAACATCGCCGACGCCGCCGACGACGGCAGTGCCGCCGGCTACCCGCAGCTGTCGCAGGAGTACATCGTCGAGCAGGACCCCGACCTGATCTTCCTCTCCTACGGCGACGAGGCCGCCGTCGACGCCGTCGCCGAGCGCCCCGCCTTCGACACCGTCACCGCGGTCCAGGACGGCGCCGTCCACCTGCTCGACGCCGACATCGCCTCCCGCTGGGGGCCGCGTGTGGTCGACCTGGCCCGCACCATCGGTGACGCCGTCCTCGAAAGCACCGGTCGGTAGGTGTCCCAGGGCGTCGTCGGCCGCACCCTCGGGTGGCTCGCCGCAGGACTGGCCGCGCTCGCCGCGGCCGCCCTCCTCGGCGTCACCGCGGGTGCGGCCTCCTTCTCGGCGGCCGACACCGTCCGCCACCTGTTCAGCCTCCTGCCGTTCGGCGGCGCGTCCCCGCTGACCGAGCGGCAGGCGGCCCTGCTCGTGGAGCTGCGCCTGCCGCGCGTGGTGATGGGAGCGGTCGTCGGCGCGCTCCTGGCCACGGCGGGCGCCGCCTACCAGGGTGTCTTCCGCAACCCGCTGGCCGACCCGTACCTGCTCGGGGCCGCCTCGGGCGCCGGGCTCGGCGCGACCTCGGTCATCGTCTTCGGCAGCGAGTTCGCCGACGACCCCCGCGCCCTCGTGCCCGTCGCCGCCTTCGTCGGCGCGCTCGCCGGGGTGGCCGCCGCCTATCTGCTCGGCAGCATGGCGGGCGGGGGAGGCACCACCGCGCTCCTGCTGGCCGGTGTGGCCGTCTCCTCCTTCCTGACCGCGGCCCAGACACTGGTCCAGCAGATGGGCACCGACCAGCTCCAGCGCATCTACGCCTGGCTGCTCGGCGGCCTGGGCCGGGGCGGCTGGGACGACGTGCGGCTCGTCGCCCCCTACGCGGTGGCCGGCCTGGCCGTGCTGCTGCTCAGCGGCCACCTGCTCGACATGCTGGCCCTGGGGGACGACAAGGCGGTCAGCCTCGGCCTGAACCCGGGCGCCGTGCGCGTCGCGGTGATCGCCGCGGCGTCGCTGGCCACGGCCGCGGCGGTGTCCTTCAGCGGCCTCATCGGCTTCGTCGGCATCGTCGTCCCGCACATCGTGCGCCGCCTGGTGGGTTCCGGCTACCGTGCGATCCTGCCGGTCACCGTGCCGGCGGGCGCCGCCTTCCTGGTCGGGGTGGACATCGTCGCACGCACCGTCGCGGCCCCCTCCGAACTGCCCGTCGGGGTGGTGACGGCCTTCCTCGGAGCACCCTTCTTCGTCCTCGTCCTGCGCGCGACCCGCCACCGGGCCGTATGACCGGCCCGCTTCGTTCCCGGCGCGCCATCAGGGTGTGACGTGTTCGCGTCGGACACTCTGGGAGACTGGAGCGGCTATGGACATCACCTTGCTCGCAAGCCTTGCTGTTGCCGTCGTACTGCTGTTGTCCGTCGGTGGATTCTTCCTGGTCAGGACCCGACGCTCGGTCACGCCGGGCAAGGAGGAGACCAAGCCGGGAATCGCCGAGGGACCGAGGACCGCCGCCCCGGAGGAGGAGCGGGAGGAGGACGGGGGGACAGCGCTCGCCCCGCCCGCCCAGGCCCCGCCACCGGTCCGGGAGACCATCGTCCCGGAGGAGGCCGAGCCGGCCGCACCGGAGCTGGAGACACCGCTGCCGTCGGCCGGCCGCATGGTGCGCCTGCGCGCCCGCCTGGCCCGCTCGCAGAGCTCCTTCGGCCAGGGCCTGCTCAACCTGCTCTCCTCCGACTCCCTCGACGAGGACACCTGGGAGGAGATCGAGGACACCCTCATCACCGCCGACATCGGCGTCACCTCGGCCACGCAGATCGTGGACGGCCTGCGCACCCGGGTCAAGGTGCTCGGCACCCGCGGACACGACGAGGTGCGCGCCCTGCTGCGCGAGGAGCTCCTCGCCCAGATCGGCGCCGACACCGACCGCTCCCTGCGCACCGAGCCGCACGGTGAGCGCCCCGCCGTGATCATGGTCGTCGGCGTCAACGGCACCGGCAAGACCACCACCAGCGGCAAGCTCGCCCGCGTCCTGGTCGGCGACGGGCGCACGGTCGTCCTGGGCGCCGCCGACACCTTCCGCGCCGCCGCGAGCGAGCAGCTCGAGACCTGGGGCAGCCGGGTGGGCGCCCCGGTCGTGCGCCGCGAGGAGGGCGCCGACCCGGCCAGCGTGGCCTTCGACGCGGTCGCCCGCGGCATCGAGGAGGGTGCCGACACCGTCATCATCGACACCGCAGGGCGCCTGCACACCAAGACCGGCCTGATGGACGAGCTCGGCAAGGTCAAGCGCGTCGTCGAGAAGAAGTCCCAGGTGGACGAGGTGCTCCTGGTCCTGGACGCCACCACCGGCCAGAACGGGCTGCGCCAGGCCCGCGTGTTCGCCGAGGTGGTGAACGTCACCGGCATCGCGCTGACCAAGATGGACGGCACCGCCAAGGGCGGCATCATCGTGCAGGTCCAGCGCGAGCTGGGGGTCCCCGTCAAGCTCGTCGGTCTCGGGGAGGGCCCCGACGACCTGGCGCCCTTCGACCCCGAGGTCTTCGTGGACGCCATCCTTCCCTGACCGCTCCGGCCGCGGGCCGGGCACCCCTCGCGGGTGCCCGGCCCGTCGTCGTTCCCGGGAACCGCACCCCTGTACCCGTGTGTACGCCTCCGCGCCCGCCGGGGCCCCGGTTCACGGAGCCGTAACACCGGGGGCCGCCCTTTTACCTCCGCGCAACAAGGCACACGCCGGAGGGAAACACCCCGGTCGGAGAGTTCTCTCCGTGACGATGCCGCACCGGGCCCGACGGCGCGCTCGATGTCGACGCCCTCACGACATTCCCCCACCGGTCCCATGGAGGCGAAGAAATGATTGACACCGGCACCACGGCGTGGCTGCTCGTCAGCGCCGCGCTGGTGATGCTCATGACCCCGGGCCTCGCGTTCTTCTACGGAGGCATGTCCCGGGCCAAGAGCGTCCTGAACATGATGCTCATGAGCTTCGCGAGCATCGCGATCGTCAGCGTTCTCTGGGTGGCCGTCGGGCACTCGCTGACCTACGCCGACGGCGGCGTGCTCCAGCCCGTCATCGGCGGCCTGGAGCACGCCGGCCTGACCGACCTCATCGGCGAGGACTCCGGCGAGGGCCCCGGCTCCTACCCGCTCCTGGTCGACGCGGGCTTCCAGATGATGTTCGCCATCATCACCGTGGCACTCATCAGCGGCGCCGTCGCCGACCGCGCCAAGTTCGGCGCCTGGCTGCTCTTCGTGCCGGTCTGGGCGCTCGCGGTCTACTTCCCCGTCGCCCACTGGGTCTGGGGCGAGGGCTGGATCGAGAGCCTGGAGATCGGCGGCCACAGCGTCATCGACTTCGCCGGCGGTACCGCCGTCCACATCAACGCCGGCGCCGCCGCCCTGGCCCTGACCTTCGTCCTCGGCCGCCGCAAGGGCTTCGGCTCGGGGTCGATGCGCCCGCACAACCTGCCGTTCGTCCTGCTGGGCGCCTCCCTGCTGTGGTTCGGCTGGTTCGGCTTCAACGGCGGCTCCGCCTACAACGCCGACGGCGTCGCCGCCCTGGCCCTGGTCAACACACAGGTCGCCACCGCCGCCGCCACCGCGTCGTGGATGCTCGTCGAGCGCCTGCGCTACGGCAAGGTCAGCGCCCTCGGGTTCGCCTCCGGCGCCGTCGCCGGCCTGGTCGCGATCACCCCGGCCGCGGCCAACGTCACCCCGGTGGGGGCCATCCTCCTCGGCCTCCTCTCCGGTGCCGTCTGCGCCTACGCGATCAGCTGGAAGTTCAAGTTCAAGTACGACGACGCCCTCGACGTGGTGGGCATCCACATGGTGGGCGGCATCATCGGCTCCCTCGCCCTGGGATTCCTCGCCGCCGGTATCGTCGGCGACGGCGCCCCCGACGGGCTCTTCTCCGGCGGCGGCATCGGCCTCCTGGCGGTCCAGACCGTCGCGGTCGTGGGCGTCATGCTCTACTCCTTCGCCGTCACCTGGGCCATCGCCAAGGTCATCGACCTCGCCGTCGGGTTCCGCATCCCCGAGGAGGTCGAGACCAACGGCCTCGACCACGAGCTGCACGCGGAATCGGCCTACGCCTTCGACGAGCTCGACGAGATCGAGGAAGGAGAAGCGGTCTCCCCGCCGACGCCTCCGGGCGGGGAGACGGCACCGCCGCAGGTCACGACCTAGCACTCAACGCCGAGGGCACGGGCTCGGACCACCGGCGCGGCGCGGTGCCGCGGGGGCCGGCGGGGAGAGATCCCCGCCGGCCCCTTCCGCGCGCTCGGGGAACGGGCGCGGCCCCGGGGTCCGTCGGCCTTCGGCGGTGCTCCGATTCGGTACGCTTTGCACGCGGCTCGGCGGTGGAACCGCCAGGAGCACGGGGCGCGCGGTCTGCAGCGCACCCGGAGCACGGCCGGAGCGCGGGCCGACCCGCGGGGCGGCCGTTTCGGAACCCCGGGACGTGCCGCCGCATCACACGCGATGGACGGGAGGGCCGGTCGGGTCCGACCTGCCGCATCCCGGAAAACTCACGCTCGTTCGTACACGCCCCCCGCTGCGGGGCCAGGAGGCAAGATGGCGCCGGTTAGTCACTTCAGGGTTCGCAGGCGCGGGCGCGCGGCGTTCGCCGCGGCGGGCGCGGCCGCGGTGCTCGGCCTGGCCGGATGCTCCCTCGGGGACGGGCAGTCGGGCGGCGGCGAGGAGGAGCCCAGCGCCGAACCGGCCGAACCGGTCGCCGCCGCACCCCTGGTGGAGGAGGCCCTGGCCGGGCTCGCCGAGTACCAGGGGATCACCGCCACCGGCCAGATCGCCGAGAGCGTCGGCGGCGACGTGCGCGACGTCTCGCTCACCGTCTCCGACGGCGGCACGAGCAGCGGCACCATCCGCGCCGGGGGGGTGGGTGCCGAGCTGATCAGCGCCGACAACCGGATCTTCCTCCGTGCCGCGGAGGACTTCTGGCTCGACCAGAACATCTACGGCCCCGATTTCGACCAGTTCGACGGCAACTGGGTGCGGGCCTCGGCGTCCCAGACCGGGATCGAGCCGGGTGCGGTCCTGGCGCCGTCGGTGCTGGCCGAGATCCTCGGCGGACTGGAGCTGGAGTCGGACGAGGCCGTCGAGGAGAACCTGGACGGCACGCTGACCTACCGGATCGACCTGGCCGGCGAGCGCGACCAGATGTGGGTCAACGCCGAGACCGGGCAGCTCCAGCGCATCGCCGTCGAGCAGCTCGTCCCGCCGGAGGCCGAGAGCGGCCCGCAGGTGCGCCTGGACATCGCCGAGGCCGACACCACCGCCGTCGAGGAGCTCTACAGCGGTGTCGTCACCGCGACCGAGGAGGAGCTGACCTCCTCGCGCGACGCGCGCATCGAGGTGGCCTGGGACGGCCAGGCCGACATGTCGTGCGAGGACGGCCCGCACTGCACCTGGACCGGTACCGTGCACGACGCCACGGGCAGCGGGACCGGCACGGTGTACGTGCACATGAAGGTGACCTTCACCAACGACGAGATCGGCGAGCAGACCTGCGAGGACAGCGGTGAGCTGGAGGCCGGGGGAACGCTCCAGCTCTCGTGCGACGCCAACTACAACATCGTCAGCGAGACCCAGACGGAGTACACCGTCTCGGGCAGCTCCGTCCTGAGCACGCGCGGCCTGACCGGCGGCCAGCAGGAGAGCATGCTGGCCGCGCTCGGGGAGGAGCGCGAGGCCGTCCTCTCCGGCGAGAGCGGCCAGGAGAGCGAGGAGCCCTCCGAGGGGGAGAACGGCAACTGACCCTCTGGCCCGGGGCGGGGCGCGGAGTCCCGCCCCGGCGCGCCGGAGGTCCGCGGGCCGCCTCGTCCGACACGGCGAGGTGACGGCGGGCGGGTAGGCTAGGAAGCCAATTCCGAGACGAAGGACTGGCCACACTCGTGTTCGAGACGCTTTCCGACCGGCTGACATCGGTCTTCTCCTCGCTGCGGGGCAAGGGGCGGCTGTCCGAGGAGGACATCAACGCGACCGCGCGGGAGATCCGTCTCGCGCTGCTGGAGGCGGACGTCGCGCTGCCCGTGGTCCGCGAGTTCATCGCGCGGATCAAGGAACGGGCCCGCGGTGAGGAGGTCTCCAAGGCCCTCAACCCCGCGCAGCAGGTCATCAAGATCGTCAACGACGAACTCGTCGAGGTCCTGGGCGGTGAGACCCGGCAGATCCGCTACGCCAAGACACCTCCCACCGTCATCATGCTCGCGGGCCTGCAGGGCGCCGGCAAGACGACCCTGGCGGGCAAGCTCGCCAAGTGGCTCTCCGACCAGCGCAACACACCGCTGCTGGTCGCGGCCGACCTCCAGCGCCCCAACGCCGTCACCCAGCTCCAGGTGGTCGGTGAGCGGGCCGGCGCCTCCGTGTTCGCGCCCGAGCCCGGCAACGGCGTCGGCGACCCCGTCGAGGTCGCGAGCCTGTCGCTGGAGTACGCGCGGCGCAACAACCACAACGTCGTCATCATCGACACCGCCGGCCGCCTCGGTGTGGACACCGAGATGATGCGGCAGGCCGCCGACATCCGCGACGCCGTCCGGCCCGACGAGATCCTCTTCGTCGTCGACGCGATGATCGGTCAGGACGCGGTCAACACCGCCCAGGCCTTCCTCGAGGGGGTCGGCTACGACGCGGTCGCCCTCACCAAGCTCGACGGCGACGCGCGCGGCGGTGCGGCGCTGTCCATCCGGCACATCACCGGCCGGCCGATCATGTTCGCGTCCACGGGCGAGAAGCTCGAGGACTTCGACCTGTTCCACCCGGACCGGATGGCCTCGCGCATCCTGGACATGGGTGACGTGCTCACGCTGATCGAGCAGGCGCAGCGCACGTTCGACGAGGCCGAGGTCCAGAAGATGGCCTCGACCATGGCCTCGGACGAGGACTTCACGCTCGACGACTTCCTGCAGCAGATGCAGATGGTCCGCAAGCTCGGCCCGATCGGCAACCTGCTCGGCATGATGCCCGGCATGGGGCAGATGCGGGAGCAGATCGAGAGCATCGACGACAAGGACCTGGACCGCATCCAGGCCATCATCCAGTCGATGACCCCGGCCGAGCGGGCCAACCCCAAGATGATCAACGGCTCGCGCCGACTGCGGATCGCCAACGGTTCGGGCATGCAGGTCAGCGACGTCAACGGGCTGGTCACGCGTTTCTTCGAGGCGCAGAAGATGATGCGCAAGATGAAGAGCGGCGGATTCCCGGGCATGCCGGGGATGGGCGGGGCACCCGGCGCCGCGGGCGGACGCAAGAAGGCCCAGGCCAAGAAGGGCAAGAAGGGCAAGCAGCGCAGCGGCAACCCGATGAAGGCCCGCCAGCAGGAGGCCGAGCGCGCCGCCGAGCGCCGGCGGCGCCAGGAGGAGGGCGGCCAGCCGCAGCTGCCGCCGGGCCTGGGCGGCGGTGCTCCCGGTCAGCCGACCCTGCCGCCCGGACTCGGTGGCCCGGGAATGCCCAACATGCCGGACCTGTCCAACTTCAAACTGCCCAAGAAGTAGGGACGAGGGCCGCTCCGTGACGTCCGGGGCGGCCCTTTCCCGCTGTCACACGCCGGTGTGGTGGACAAGGAAGTTGCCGATGTCTGGCACAATGAGAAGTCGACTAACGGTGCCGAGCCGGCCCTCTAACTAGCTCGTCACCCACGTCTGCTCCGGTGCGCTCCGCACCCCACGCGGTCCCGTCACCGGGCGCCTAACACCGTTCATCGGGAGAAGACCACTCCAGTGGCTGTCAAACTGAAGCTCAAGCGTATGGGCAAGATCCGTACGCCCCAGTACCGCATCATCGTCGCCGACGCCCGCACCAAGCGTGACGGCAAGGCGATCGAGGAGATCGGCAAGTACCACCCCAAGGAGCACCCGAGCCTCATCGAGGTCGACTCCGAGCGGGTCCAGTACTGGCTCGGCGTGGGCGCCCAGCCCTCCGACGCGGTCAAGGTCCTCCTGCGCAAGACGGGCGACTGGCAGAAGTTCAAGGGCCTGCCCGCCCCGGCTCCGCTCCAGGTCGCCGAGCCCAAGGACCCGGAGGCCAAGGAGGCCGCGTTCCAGGCCGCTCTGAAGGAGCTCGTGCTCCCGGGCGGCGAGAACAAGGGCAAGGCCAAGAAGTCCGAGAAGAAGGCGGAGAAGGCGGAGA
The DNA here is from genome assembly GCF_014203695.1 of Nocardiopsis algeriensis. Lineage (GTDB taxonomy): Bacteria > Actinomycetota > Actinomycetes > Streptosporangiales > Streptosporangiaceae > Nocardiopsis > Nocardiopsis algeriensis. Next base: position 236,553 of record NZ_JACHJO010000006.1, read on the forward strand.
AGCCCGCTGAGACCGCCGAGGCCGAGAAGTCCGAGGGCGAGGCCTGACGTGCTGGAAGAGGCGCTTGAGCACCTCGTGAAGGGGATCGTTGCGAACTCCGACGACGTCCAGGTGAGAGCCAAGAGGCTCCGCAAGGGCAAAGTCCTGGAGGTCCGGGTGCACCCCGACGACCTGGGCAAGGTGATCGGTCGCAACGGCCGCACCGCCAAGGCGCTGCGGACCGTGATCGGTTCTCTCGCCGGAGGCAGGTACGTCCGGGTGGACCTGCTGGACCTGCACGAAGTGCGCTGACGCGCCTCTCGGGGCGCCGACCGTCCGGTCGGCGCCCCACACCCGTGCCCGGGGTCCCCAGGGTGTCGTCACCGAACACGCCCCGGGCCCCGGGCATGGTCTTTCCCGTTCCCCGAGGAACGGACGGCAAGGACGGAGTTCCCATGCGACTCGTGGTGGGCAGGATCGGCCGCGCCCACGGTATCCGCGGCGACGTCGCCGTCGACGTGCGTACCGACGACCCGGCGGAGAGGTTCGCCGTCGGATCGGTGCTGGCCACCGACCCGGCCCCGACCGGACCGCTGACCGTCGCCGCGACCAAGGTGCACAGCGGCAAGCTCCTGGTGCGCTTCGAGGGGATCGCGGACCGCGACGCGGCCGAGGAGCTGCGGGGCACCCTGCTGCTCGTCGACTCCGAGGACCTCCCCCCGATCGACGACCCCGACGAGTTCCACGACCACGAGCTCATCGGCCTGGCCGCGGTCACCACCGGCGGCGAGGCCGTCGGCACCGTCGACAACGTGCTCCACCACGCGCAGGACCTGCTGGTGGTGGCCACCCCCGACGGGCGGGAGCTGCTCGTGCCCTTCGTGGCCGCTCTGGTCCCCGAGGTCGACACCGCCGGCGGACGGATCGTGCTGGACCCCCCGCCCGGCCTGCTCGACCTCGCGGACTGAAGGGCGAGCCGTGCGCATCGACATCATCAGCATCTTCCCCGACTACTTCGCGCCCCTGGAGCTGTCCCTCATCGGCAAGGCGCGCGCCGCCGGCCTGCTCGACGTGCGCGTCCACGACCTGCGCGCGTGGACCCACGACCGGCACAACACGGTGGACGACACCCCCTACGGCGGCGGCCCCGGCATGGTGATGAAGCCCGAGCCGTGGGGCGAGGCGCTGGACGAGGTCGTGGGGCAGGCCCCCGCGCGACTCGTCCTCCCCACCCCGAGCGGACGCCGGTTCGGACAGGCCGACGCCGAGCGCCTGGCGGAGGAGGAGCACCTGGTCTTCGGGTGCGGACGCTACGAGGGCATCGACTCCCGGGTGGCGGTCGACGCCGCGCGCCGGATGCCGGTCGAGGAGCTCAGCATCGGCGACTACGTGCTCAACGGCGGCGAGTCGGCGACCCTGGTCATGGTCGAGGCCATCACCCGGCTGCTGCCCGGGGTGCTGGGCAACAAGGAGTCGGCCGTACAGGACTCCTTCGCCTCCGGCGGCATGGAGAACCTGGTGGAGGGGCCGGTGTACACCAAGCCGTCGGTGTGGCGCGGACAGGAGGTGCCGCCGGTGCTGCTGTCGGGCAACCACGGCGCGGTGGACCGCTGGCGGCGCGACCAGGCGCTGCGCAAGACCGCGCGCAACCGGCCCGACCTCGTGGCGGCCACGCCGGAAGAGGCCCTGGACCGGCGCGACCGGGAGGTCCTGGCCGAGGAAGGCGTTCGGGCCGCCGACTGAGATGTGGCAAACTGGGTGGGATCCCCCCTGGTGACCCCTAGGCATCCGCATGCCGGCGGCACGACGTCGGCCTCTGTGTCGGTCACCCGGGCGGTTCGAGAGTACAGACCCATGAGGGCCCTCGCCCGCGCACCCCTTTCCGTCGAGAGCGGGAACAGGACGCGGCGCGCTATCGATGAGGATTCAGATGCACACCGCCATTCAGGAGCTGGAGAAGGCCCAGCTGCGTTCCGACGTCCCGGAGTTCCGCCCCGGTGACACCCTCAACGTCCACGTCCGCGTGACGGAGGGCAACCGTACCCGTGTCCAGGTCTTCAAGGGCGTCGTCATCCGCCGCCAGGGCGCGGGCAACCGCGAGACCTTCACCATCCGCAAGGTGAGCTACGGCGTGGGCGTGGAGCGGACCTTCCCGATCCACACTCCGGCGGTCGAGAAGTACGAGGTCGTCGCCCGCGGTCGCGTGCGTCGCGCCAAGCTGTACTACCTGCGTGAGCTGCGCGGGAAGGCCGCCCGCATCCGCGAGCGCCGCGAGCCTGCCGCTCAGTAGCCCTCTCTTTGCTCTCCGAAGCAGGCCTGTCCCTCGACGCGGCGGTATAAGCTTCGGCACGATGAGCGATGACGAGAGCGGTCCCGGCACGGACGGGGCCCGAGACGAGGCCTCCACCCGTTCCGGTTCGGAGAAGCAGGACTCCGCCACTGGCTCCCGTGTCCCCGGGGACACGGGAGCCAGCGGTGTCTCCGAACCCGGGAGCCAGGAGGCCGGGGAGAGAGCGGACACCGGGATGAGCAAGGAAAAGCAGGGGTCGTTCTGGAAGGAACTGCCCATCCTGATCGTGATCGCCCTGGTGCTGGCGTTCGTGATCAGGACCTGGGTGATGCAGGCCTTCTACATCCCCTCCACCTCGATGGAGAACACCCTGCTCGTCGGCGACAAGGTGCTCGTCAACAAGGTCGTCTACCAGATACGCGACATCGAGCGCGGCGAGGTGATCGTCTTCAACGGAGGCGGTTCGTGGGACGACCCGAACACGGTCCAGATCCCCGAGCCGACCAACCCGCTCTCGCGCGGGTTCACGTGGGTGCAGCAGCAGTTGGGCGCGGCGCCCACGGGCAAGGAGTACATCAAGCGGGTGATCGGTCTGCCCGGCGACGTGGTGGAGTGCTGCGACGAGCAGATGCGGGTCACGGTCAACGGTGTTCCGCTGGAGGAAGAGGACTACCTGTACCCGGGAAGTGTGGCGAGCCACGCGGAGTTCGGCCCGATCGAGGTGCCGGAGGGGCACCTGTGGCTGCTGGGTGACAACCGGGCGATCTCCTCCGACTCCCGGCTCAACCAGGACAACCCGGGGGGAGGCGCGGTACCGATCGACCACGTGGTGGGGCGCGCGTTCGTGATCATCTGGCCCCTCGAGCAGGTCGGCGGCCTGGGCATCCCCGAGACCTTCGCCAGGATCGAGGAACAGGCGGGGTGAGCCGGGGCGCAGGCCGGCCGAGACAGATTCGTTCCCCCCGGTACGCGAGGCCGTTCCGTGACGCATGATGGAGCGACCGCGACCGGACAGTGCTGACGAAAGGGAGCGCGTGGATGAGTTCTGAGGACCTGGAGAAGTACGAGGCCGAGATGGAGCTCCAGCTCTATCGCGAGTACCGGGACGTCGTCGGGCTGTTCAGCTACGTCGTGGAGACCGAGCGGCGGTTCTACCTGACCAACCACGTCGATCTGCAGCCGCGCTCCACGGACAACGGAGAGATGTACTTCGAAGTCGTGATGGAGGACGCCTGGGTGTGGGACATGTACCGCCCCGCCAGGTTCGTCCGCAACGTCCGCGTGGTGACCTTCAAGGACGTCAACGTCGAGGAGATCACCAAGGCGGACCTGGAACTGCCCCCCTCCGAGGGCGGCCGCTCCTAAAGGTCTGTTGTGTGGACCGTCTCGGGCTGCACGGCCGCCAGGCGCCCCTTGCGGCGTCGGAGAGCTTGCGAGGCCCGCCGGGGCCGAGCCGCGCTCCCCGCCTCGCGAGGGAACGCCTGGTCGGCCGTTCGCCGGGGCATCGGCTCCGCCGATACGGCGAGAGCGTCCACACAACACGGCCTGGACGCGTCCGGCAGGCACCCGCCCTGCCGGGCGGGGCCCGTCCGCCGGGTTTTCCACAGGAGAATCTGCCCTCTGGCGGAGTCATCCCCGATCACCGAACGTGGTAACGGGAGGTGGTCGCCTTGGATCGGTGGGCCGAGTACCGGAGGGACCTGGGCAGGCGCGGCGAGGATCTGGCCGCGGTGTTCCTGGAGCGGGCGGGTATGCGGGTGGTGGACCGCAACTGGCGGATCCCCGCGGGAGAGATCGACATCGTGGCGAGGGACGGGGCCGTCCTCGTCGTGGCCGAGGTCAAGACGCGCACCTCGCTGCGCCACGGGCACCCGGTGGAGGCCGTCCACCCTCGCCGCAGGCGCAGGCTGCGGCACCTGGGGAGGGCCTGGGCGGCGAGTCGGCGCGTGCCCGCCCGCCCCCTGCGGGTCGACGGGATAGGCGTACTGCTCAGCGGCGGCCGCGTGTTCGTGTCCCACGAGCGGGGCATGTCGTGATGACACTCGCCCGGACCCGCTGCATCACCCTGCTGGGGGTCCAGGGGCACATCGTCGAGGTGGAGGTCCACCTGGGCGGCGGTGACCCGGGGGTGACCCTGGTGGGTCTGCCCGACGCCGCCCTGAGAGAGGCCCGCGACCGCATACGCGCCGCCGTGGTCAACAGCGGGGAGGCCTGGCCCAGCGGGCAGATCACCATCAGCCTGTCCCCGGCGAGCCTGCCCAAGTCGGGCAGCCTGTTCGACCTGGCCATCGCTGCGGCCGTGCTGGCCGCCGCGAGCGCGGTGCCGCAGGACCGGCTGGAGGGCACCGTCCTCATCGCGGAACTGGGCCTGGACGGCCGGGCCCGACCAGTGCGGGGCGTGCTGCCTGCGGTGGTGGCCGCCCGCGAGCACGAGTACTCGCGGTTCGTCGTGGCGCACGGCAACGCGGCCGAGGCCCGGCTCGTCCCCGAGACCGAGGTCGTCGCGGTGGACAGCCTGGAGGAGGTGTGCGCGTGGCTGCGCGAGGGGGTGCTCCCCGAGGAACCGCCTCCCGCGGTCCCCCCGCCGCGCCGACCCGCGCGGCAGGGCCCCGATCTCGCCGACGTCCTGGGACAGCCGGTGGCCCGCCGAGCGGTGGAGATCGCCGCCGCGGGCGGACACAACCTGCTGATGCTGGGCTCCCCCGGCACAGGGAAGAGCCTGCTCGCCGAACGCCTGCCCACGGTGCTGCCCGGGCTGAGCCCGGCCGAGGCGCTGGAGGCCACCGCGATCCACTCGGTGGCGGGTCTGCTGCCCCAGGGGTCGCCCCTGGTCACGGTGCCGCCGTTCGCCGCTCCGCACCACACCTCGACCCGGGCGGCGATCATCGGAGGCGGCAGCGGATATCCGAGCCCGGGCTGGGCGTCCAAGGCGCACACAGGGGTGCTCTTCGTCGACGAGGCCCCCCAATTCGGCAGGGGGGTGCTCGACTCCCTGCGCGAACCCCTCGAACGCGGCGAGGTGGTCCTGGCCCGCGCCACCTCCACGGTCACCTTCCCGGCCCGCTTCCAGCTGGTGATGGCGGCCAACCCGTGTCCCTGCGCCAAGCCCGGCACCCTGTGCACCTGTCCGGCGGGGGAGCGGCGCCGCTACTTCTCCCGTATCTCGGGACCGCTGCTGGACCGCATCGACCTCAAGGTGGAGCTGCAGCAGGTCAGCCGCGCCGAGCTCCTCGCCGACCGCGCCTTCGCCGAGTCCTCCGAGGTGGTCGCCGCCCGCGTCGCCGCGGCCAGGGCCCGTGCCGCGCGGCGGCTGGAGGGCACACCGTGGACCACCAACGCCCAGGTCCCCGGCTCCTACCTGCGCCGTGAGTTCCCGGTGGAGCCCAAGGCCCTGCAGGTCCTGGGCCGTGCCATGGACCTCGGACAGATCAGCGCACGCGGCGTCGACCGCGCCCTCCGGGTGGCCTGGACCCTTGCCGACCTGGCCGCACACGACCGGCCGGGAGAGGAGGAGACGGCCTGTGCCTTCGCGCTCTGGTCCGGCCGCGCCTGGTGACCCCCGCAGGGACGGGTCGGAGCGGACGGACCGCGTTCGAGGAGGGGACAGCGGCAGGGTGGCGAGGCGTGCGGGTGCGGCGGGCGGTCGTCCGGCGGACGAGGAGGAATGCGGTGACGGGGAGGAATGCGGTGACGGGGAGGACTCGGTGACAAGGGATGCCGATGCCCGGGCGCGGGCGTGTCTGACGGCGGTGGCGCCGCCGGGGGACCTGTGGTTGGGGGCGATGCTCGCCGAACACGGGGCGGCGGAGGTGTGGGCAGCGATCGCGGCAGGGGCGGCGCCGCCCGCCGTGCCGTGCGAGGAGGACGGGCGACCAGGACCGCAGGCACGGGAGACGCTGCTGCGGCGGTGGCGCCGGTGGAGCGCCGCCGCGGCGCAGGTGGACGCCGAGCAGCTCCTGTCGGCCTCGGCGGCGGCCGGTATTCGGTTCGTGGTGCCCGGCGACCCGGAGTGGCCGGGGCGGCTGGAGGAGCTGGGGATGCCGGGCAGCCGGCGCACGTACGGGCTGTGGGTGCGGGGCGCCGGTGACCTGCGCAATCTGTGTCTGCGCTCGGTGGCCGTGGTGGGGGCGCGCGCGTGCACCTCCTACGGGGCGCACGTGGCGGCGGAGATGTCCTACGAGCTGGCCGAGCGCTCTGTCGTGGTCGTGTCCGGAGGAGCGTACGGGATCGACGGTGCGGCACACCGGGCGGCGCACTCGGCGGGGAGCACGGTGGTGGTGCTCGCCTGCGGGCTCGACGTCGACTATCCGCGCGGGCACGCGGGGATGTTCGCCGACATCGCCCGCACCGGCGTCCTGGTCGGCGAGCGTCCGCTGGGAGCGACCCCGCACGCGAGGGACTTCCTGGTGCGCAACCGCCTGATCGCGGCGCTCACCCCGGGCACGGTGGTGGTCGAGGCGGGTCGGCGCAGCGGTGCCCTCAACACCGCGTCGCACGCCGCCGAGCTCCACCGGGTGCTGATGGCGGTTCCCGGGCCGGTGACGTCGGCGATGTCGGCGGGCTGCCACATGCTGCTCCGCGACTGGAACGCGGGCTGTGTCACCTGCGCGGACGACGTGATGGCCCAGATCGGCCCCATGGGTGACCTTCCCGAGGGGCCGGTGCGGACGTCGGCGGCGCTCGCGCCGGAGCACGCCCGGGTGCTCGGGGCGGTCTCCGGCTCGGGGACGGGCCCCGCGGTGATCGCCGCTGCCTGCGGGGAGGGGCTGGACACCACGATGCGCATCCTCGGCATGCTCGCCGCCTCGGGTCTGGTCGAACGCTGCCCTGCCGGCTGGCGCCTCGTCCGCTGAGCGCCGGACGCGGTGTCGCGGGGCCGGGGCCCGTACCGCGCGGCTCCGCAGGTGCGGTGCTCCCTGTCCTCGGGCCCCTCGGGGAGTGCCGCTGCCGGGCGGAGCCGGGCCCGTTCCGGTACGGGTGTCCGTGCGGTGCTCCTCCGTCGGCGGCGCTGCTTCCCCAGCAGGGCAGGAAGGTACAGAAGGGACGGTAGAGGAACGGGACCGCGGGTACTGTTCCGCCATGGCCAGTCTCTCCAGTGACGCCCTCCTCGCGGACGGTCCGTTGCTCTTCGTCTCGGGGCAGACCCCGCGGGGCCCGGAGGGCGAGGTCGCCGTGGACGTCGGCGGCCAGACCCGGCAGTCCCTCGCCAATGTCGAGACCGTTCTGGCCCGGCACGACGCCGGCCTCGAACACCTGGTCAAGCTCACCTGCTATCTGCGGCACATCACCGACCTGGACGAGTTCCGCACCGCCCTGACCTCCGCTCTGCCCCAGGAGCACCGCCCGGCCGCGACACTGGTGGAGGTGAGCGCCCTGGTCGACCCCACGTTCCTCGTGGAGATCGACGCGATCGCCTGCCTGCCCAGGCGCGGATGAGCGTGCTGGACGGCTTCGCGGCGTACCTGTCCGGGGAACTGGGACGCTCCCCGCACACCGTACGCGGCTACCTGGCCGACCTCCGCTCGCTCCTGTCCCATCTGGAGGAACGCGGTCTGGGTCCGGAGGACGTCGACGTCCCCGCGGTGCGCGGCTGGCTGTCGCACTCACGCGACGCGGGCGCCGGCCGTGCCACACTCGCCCGCAGGGTGGCCGCCGTCCGGGCGTTCACCCGCTACCTGCACCGCGAAGGCGTGCTGGCCGCCGACCCGGGCCCCCGCCTGGCCGCTCCGGCCCAGCGGCGTTCGCTGCCCACGGTCCTCGGCGAGGAACAGGCCGCCGCCGCGCTGTCCCACCGGTCCGAGGACTCCCCCGTCGGTCTGCGCCGCCGTGCCGTGGTGGAGCTGCTCTACGCCACCGGTGTCCGTGTGGCCGAACTGTGCGCCCTGGACCTGTCCGACGTCGACCGGTCCCGCGAGACCGTGCGTGTCCTGGGCAAGGGCGGCAAGGAGCGCACCGTTCCCGTCGGCCGCCCCGCGCTGGAGGCCCTCGACGCGTGGCTCTCCGGCGGCCGCCCCGAGCTGGCCGGGCCGTCGAGCGCGGACGCGCTCCTGCTCGGGGTCCGCGGCGGACGGCTGGGTGTGCGCGGGGCGCGCGAGGACGTCCACGCCCACTTCCGGGCCGCCGGAATCGACGCGGCCCCCCACGACCTGCGGCACAGCGCCGCCACCCATCTGCTCAACGGCGGCGCCGATCTGCGCAGCGTCCAGGAGTTCCTGGGGCACGCCGGCCCGCGCAGCACCCAGATCTACACGCACGTCTCGGTCGACCGTCTCCGCGACAGCTACCGCCGCGCCCACCCCCGCGCCTGACCGGACCGCGACCGGCCCCCGCGGCGCTGTGCGCCGCAGCCGGGCCGGGCGGTCCCGGAGCGCGCGTGTCCAGGGGGAGGAGCCGGACCTCGGCGCGGCCGAGGAGGGACAGGGGGTCGAGGTAGCCGGAGCCGCGGCGCAGGCCCCAGTGGAGGCAGGGCCGGTCGCGGCAGTGGAGCGGCGAGGCGGCCAGGACGCCGAGCACGTCGCCCGCGGACACCGGATCGCCGCGCGCGAGGTCGGAGTCGACGGGAAGGTAGGTGGTGCGCAGGTCCCCGTGGGACACGCTCACCACGGGCACCCCCGCCACCCTGCCGGAGAAGTGGACGCGGCCGCCGCCCGCGGCGAGCACCTCCTGGCCGGGTTCGGCGGCCAGGTCCGCACCCAGGTGTCCGGGCAGCCAGCGCCGCTCGGGCGGGTCGAAGGAGCGGAGCACCTCGGGCACCGGTTCGAGCGGCCAGCGCCAGTCGCGGTCGACCGGGACGAGGAGCAGCAGGAACGGCAGGAGAAGCATCAGCAGGCGCATGTGTCAAGGCTCGGTCGCGCGGGACCGGGGCGCCAGGGGGCGGGCGGGCCTGTGGAAAACCCCGGGGGCCCGAAGGGCGCGGACACGGCGCAGGTCCGGCGTATTCCCCGTGGAGGATAGAATCGTCTGTGGCCCGGAGGGCCGAACACACTACGCACGTCCACCAGCCTCCTCCGTGAGGGGTCGTACCCACGGTCCACACCGCTTCGGCGGAGTGGCGGTGCGGCCGGGGCGTCAGGAACAACCGAAGGCGGTGGGGACAGGTTCCCCCCGCCACCGCAAGGAGGACCGGTCATGGCCACAGTCGTGACGACACGCCAGCTCCTGGAGAGCGGCGTCCACTTCGGGCACCAGACCCGCCGCTGGAACCCGAAGATGAAGCGCTTCATCCTCACCGAGCGCAACGGCATCTACATCATCGACCTGCAGAAGTCGCTGGCGCACATCGACCGCGCCTACGAGTTCGTCAAGCAGACGGTGGCCCACGGCGGCACCATCCTGTTCGTCGGTACCAAGAAGCAGGCCCAGGAGGCCATCGACGAGCAGGCCCGCCGCGTCGGCATGCCGTTCGTCAACCAGCGCTGGCTGGGCGGCATGCTCACCAACTTCTCCACCGTCCACAAGCGGCTGCAGCGCCTCAAGGAGCTGGAGGAGATCGACTTCGACGACGTCGCCGGCTCCGCGCTCACCAAGAAGGAGCTCCTCAACCTCCGCCGCGAGAAGGAGAAGCTCGAGCGCACCCTCGGCGGTATCCGCGACATGTCCCGCGTTCCCAGCGCGGTCTGGATCGTGGACACCAAGAAGGAGCACATCGCGATCAGCGAGGCGCGCAAGCTCAACATCCCGGTCGTCGCGATCCTGGACACCAACTGCGACCCGGACGAGGTCGACTACCCGATCCCGGGCAACGACGACGCCATCCGCAGTGTCAGCCTGCTGACCCGTGTGATCGCCGACGCCGTGGCCGACGGTCTCCTGACCCGCTCCGGCGCCACCGAGGCCGCCGGTGGCCAGAAGGCCGCCGAGGAGCCCCTGGCCGAGTGGGAGCGCGAGCTCCTGGAGAGCAAGGGCCAGGACGCCGAGACCGCGGAGGCCGCCGAGGCCCCCGCCGCCGAGGCCCCTGCCGCGGAGACCGCCGAGGCCCCCGCCGAGGAGGCTCCCGAGGCCTCCGCCCCCGAGGCTCCCGCCGCCGAGACCCCCGAGGGCTCGGCCGAGTAGCAGCGCGACTGCACACCCCGCCCGGCGCCGCCCTCCGCGGCGCCGGGCGTTCGGGGCAGGACCGCTCACTTTCCGTACAGACTCCACTCCAAGGGAATCCGAGAACAGTCATGGCGAACTTCACCGCCGCGGACGTCAAGAAGCTGCGCGACATGACCGGCGCCGGCATGATGGCCTGCAAGAAGGCCCTCACCGAGGCCGAGGGCGACTTCGACAAGGCCGTCGAGGCCCTGCGCATCAAGGGCGCCAAGGACGTCGGCAAGCGCGCCGAGCGCACCGCCGCCCAGGGCATGGTCGTCCTCAAGCAGGAGGGCGACGGCAAGGCCACCCTGATCGAGCTCAACTGCGAGACCGACTTCGTCGCCAAGAACGACCAGTTCATCGAGCTGGCCGACCAGGTCGCCGACTTCGTCGCCGCCCAGGACAGCGAGGACCTCGCCGTCGTCGCCGCCGCCGAGATCGAGCCGGGCAAGAGCCTGCAGGACTTCATCGAGGGCAAGAGCGCGGTCATCGGCGAGAAGCTGGAGTTCCGCCGCTTCGCCAAGTTCGACGGCACCTACGTGGCCAGCTACCTGCACAAGTCCGACCCGGACCTGCCCCCGACCATGGGCGTCCTGGTCGAGCTCGACAAGGCGGACGCGGAGGTCGGCAAGGACCTCGCCCAGCAGATCGCCGCTCTGGCCCCGCAGTACGTCGGCAAGGACGACGTCCCCGCCGAGGTCGTGGAGAACGAGCGCCGCATCGCCGAGCAGACCACCCGCGAGGAGGGCAAGCCCGAGCAGGCTATCCCCAAGATCGTGGAGGGCCGCCTCAACGGTTACTTCAAGGAAGTGACGCTGCTCGGCCAGCCGTTCGTCAAGGAGGCCAAGAAGACGGTCCAGCAGGTCGTCGACGAGGCCGGCGTGACCGTCAAGCGCTTCGTCCGCTTCAAGGTCGGTCAGTCCTAGGACCTGTTGTCGGATCGTTTCCGGACGCACGGCCACCGGTCCGCTCCCGGCCCTTGGCAGGGGAGCGGCGAGGCGGCCGCCCGCAGCCTCCCGGCTCCGCCGGGGGGACGCGGGAACGTCTCGGGAACGCGGTCCGGTCTTTGACATGATGGAGGTGCCGGGGAGAGCTGTTCTCCCCGGCATTTCGCGGATATGGGCGGTTTCGGGGTGTGGAAGCCCCTTCCGCCCGGCAGAAGCACTCGGGTAACCCTGTGCGGCTCGAGAACGACCAAGGGAGGCCGCAGGCCGTGAACGTAACGACGAACACCGAACCCGCCATGCACGATTCCGGTTGGAAGCGTGTGATGCTCAAGCTCTCCGGAGAGGCGTTCGCCGGCGGCGGCGGTCTGGGCATCGACACAGAGGTCGTCCAGTACGTGGCCGAGTCCATCGCCGAGGCGGTCTCCGAGGGCATCCAGGTGGCCGTCGTCGTCGGTGGCGGCAACATGTTCCGCGGCGCCCAGCTCACCGAGGGCGGCATCGAGCGGGGCCGCGCGGACTACATGGGCATGCTCGGCACGGTCATCAACTGCCTCGCCCTCCAGGACTTCCTGGAGCGCCTCGGCGTGGACACCCGCGTCCAGACCGCGATCCACATGAGCCAGGTCGCCGAGGCCTACATTCCGCGCCGTGCCGTCCGCCACCTGGAGAAGGGCCGGGTCGTCATCTTCGGCGCCGGTCTCGGCGCACCGTTCTTCTCCACCGACACCACCGCGGCCCAGCGCGCCCTGGAGATCGGGGCCCAGGCTGTCCTCAAGGGCACCCAGGTCGACGGGGTCTACGACTCCGACCCGAGACGCAACCCGGACGCGGTCAAGTTCGACAAGCTCAACTACAACGAGGTCCTCACCCGGGGCCTCAAGGTCATGGACGCCACCGCGGTCAGCCTGTGCATGGACAACGGGCTCCCCATCGTCGTGTTCGACCTGATGAGCCAGGGCAACATCCTGCGCGCCGTCCGCGGTGAGAAGATCGGCACCATCGTCGGTCCGACCTCTGCCTGATCGGCCGCGCCGAAGCCAGACAAGAACACCACAGCCGAGAACCGGGAGCGCCCCAATGATCGAAGAGACCCTCCTCGAGGCCGAGGAGAAGATGGAGAAGGCCGTGACCGTCGCGAAGGAGGACTTCGCGACCATTCGCACGGGCCGTCCGACGCCGGCGACCTTCAACAAGATCACCGCGGACTACTACGGTGCGCAGACGCCGATCAACCAGCTGGCCTCCTTCTCCGTGCCCGAGCCGCGCATGGTGGTCATCTCACCGTTCGACGTCAGCTCCCGGACCGCGATCGTCAACGCGATCCGCAACAGCGACCTCGGCGTCAACCCCTCCGACGACGGCCAGGTCATCCGCGTCGTCTTCCCGGACCTGTCCGAGGAGCGCCGCAAGGAGTACGTGAAGGTCGCGCGGACCAAGGGCGAGGACAGCAAGGTCTCCATCCGCAACGTTCGCCGCCGCGCCAAGGACGCCTTCGAGAAGGCCGTGAAGGCGGGCGAGATCGGTGAGGACGAGGCCCACCGGGCCCAGGCCGAGCTGGACGAGCTGGCGCAGAAGTACGTGGCCTCCGTCGACGAGCTGCTCAAGCACAAGGAAGCGGAACTGCTCGAGGTCTGAGGTGTGCCCTTGCCGAGGGCGGCCCGGCGGTCGGCGGTCGTACCTGTCCGCCATCCACCGCCCCCGAGGGGGCACCGGCCTGGCGGCCGCAGTACTTTTTGGGTGCTTTCGCATCCCTCGGCGGGCCGAGACGCCCGTGGGCGGCCGCCCGGACGATCTCCTGCGAGCCGGAGTGCCCAGCCGGTCGGCTGTACGGGCGCATCCGGTACCGCGGGAGGCAGCCCGGCGGCCGCGCCGCCGAAATGATCCAAGGAACAGGGCCTAGCGTGACGACACCTTCCAGCGGCTCCGGAGGCCACGACCGTTCGCCGGAGCACAGATCCGACGAGGCCGGGCCCGGCAGCACCGGTTCCGAACCGCGCTTCGTGCTGCACAAACCAGGGGGCGAGCCGGTCCGGACCGGACGCAACCTCCCGGTGGCCATCGCCAGCGGCTGCGTCCTGGGCGCGCTCGTCTTCTTCTCGATCTTCCCCTACCCGGCGCTGTTCACGCTCATCTGCTCCGCCGCGGTGCTGATCGGGATGCGCGAGGTCAACCGGGCCTTCGCGAGCAAGGGCATGGACGTGGCCGTGGTCCCCCTGGCGGTGGGCGGCGTCGCCATGCAGGCCGCCGCCTACTTCGGGGGAACCGAGTGGCTGCTGGGCACCGCGGCGCTCACCGCGGTGGTCTCCCTCGCGTGGCGGCTCCGGGGCGGCACCGAGGGGTTCGTCGCCGACGTCTCGGCAAGCATGTTCACCCTGGTCTACCTGCCGTTCCTGCTCTCCACCTGGATGCTCCTCGTCGCCCATCCCGAGGAGGGCCAGTTCCGGCTGGTCACCTTCATCGTCGTGACCATCTCCAGCGACATCGGCGGTTACTTCGCCGGAATCCTGCTGGGACGGCACAAGATGGCACCGGTGATCAGCCCGAACAAGACCTGGGAGGGCTTCGGCGGCTCCGTGCTCGGCTGCTGCCTGGCCGGCGCGCTGTGCGTCACGCTGATGCTGGACGGGCCGTGGTGGGTCGGTGTGGTCCTCGGCCTCGCGGTGGTGCTGGCCGCCACCGTCGGAGACCTCATCGAGTCGCTGTTCAAGCGCGACCTGGGGATCAAGGACATGGGCCGGTTCATGCCGGGCCACGGCGGCCTCATGGACCGTGTGGACTCCCTCCTCATCGCCGGTCCCGTGGTCTGGATCGTGCTCACCCTCCTGCTCTGAGCCCCTGGACCCCGGCCCGGGGCGGCGGCCCGTCCGGCCGCCGCCCCGGGCCGTTTCCGTCCGGCCGCCGCGGCACGGTTACCCTCGACGGGTGGACGAACCGCTGATCGAACGAATGCGCGCGTACGGCGAGACGGTCTTCGCCGAGATGACGCGGCTGGCGACGGAGACCGGGGCGGTCAACCTGGGACAGGGCTTCCCCGACACCGACGGTCCCGCCTCCCTCCTGGAGGCCGCGGCCCGGCACATCCGCGAGGGGGTGAACCAGTACCCGCCCGGTCCGGGGCACCCGGAGCTGCGCCGGGCGGTCAGCCGCTACCGGGCGCGCCACTACGGCACCGAGTACGACCCGGACACCGAGGTCCATGCCACCGTCGGCGCCACGGCGGGGATCGCGGCGGCGCTCCTGGCGCTGGTGGACCGCGGCGACGAGGTCGTCGTCTTCGAGCCGATGTACGACTCCTACGCCGCGATGATCACCCTCGCGGGCGGAGTGCGCCGCCCGGTGATGCTGCGGCCGGATCCCGCGACAGGGCGGTTCACCTTCGACCCCGCGGAACTGCGCGCCGCCGTGGGGCCGCGCACCCGCATGGTGCTGGTGAACACGCCGCACAACCCCACCGGGACGGTGTTCACCGCAGAGGAGCTGGAGCACGTCGCCGCGGTCTGCCGTGAGCACGACCTCATCGCGTTCACCGACGAGGTGTACGAGTTCCTGGCCTTCGACGGCAGGCCCCACGTCCCGCTCGCCTCCCTGCCCGGAATGCGCGAGCGGACCCTGACCGCCTCGTCGGCGGGCAAGATGTTCGCCGTCACCGGCTGGAAGACGGGCTGGGTGACGGGCCCCGAGCCGCTGGTCGGCGCCGTGCGCAGGGTCAACCAGTTCCTGACCTTCTCCGCGAACGGGGCCCTCCAGCTCGCCGTCGCCGAGGCCCTCGACACCCAGGGGGAGTGGGTCGCCGCCCAGCGCGACACCTTGCGGGGCAAGCGCGACCGCCTCGCCGCGGGGCTGGCGGACGCGGGCTTCGACGTGGGCGTGTGCGAGGGCACCTACTTCG
Organism: Nocardiopsis algeriensis; assembly: GCF_014203695.1. GTDB lineage: Bacteria > Actinomycetota > Actinomycetes > Streptosporangiales > Streptosporangiaceae > Nocardiopsis > Nocardiopsis algeriensis. Next base: position 251,731 of record NZ_JACHJO010000006.1, read on the forward strand.
TCATGGCCGACATCCGGCCCCTGGGCCGTACCGACGGCGTCGAGCTCGCCCGGGCGCTGCCCCGGGAAGCGGGTGTCGCCGCGATTCCGGCGCAGGTCTTCTACGACCGGCAGGAGGAGGGCGCGCACCTGCTCCGCTTCGCCTTCTGCAAGGAGGACGCCGTCCTGGACGAGGCCGTCGCGCGCCTGAGCGCCTGGCACGGCAAGACATGAGAGAGGCCCCCGGAGCGCTCCGGGGGCCGACATCCGAGTTGTACGGTCTAGTTCTCGGGCTCCAGCCACACCGCGCCCAGCGGTGGCAGGGTGATCTCCGCCGAGTACGGCTGCCAGTGCCACTCCCGCTCCTGGGCCTCCACATGGGCCGGCGCGGGGTGGTCCGAGCCGCCGAAGCGGGACTCGTCGGTGTTGAGCACGGTGTTCCAACGCCCCTCGGAGGGGAGGCCGATCCGCCAGCCCGTACGCGGCACGGGTGAGAAGTTCACCGCACAGGCCAGCGCCGACCCGTCCTCGCCGTGGCGCAGGTACGACAGGGTGTTGCCCTGGCGGTCACCGCCGTCGAGCCAGCGGAAGCCCGCCGGGTCGGTGTCCAGCGACCACAGCGCCGGACGCGGGCGGTACAGGTCGTTGAGCGTCCTGACCAGCCGCTGCATGCCCGAGTGGTGGTCGAACTGCAGCAGCCACCACGGCACGCCCTCCCGGTGCGACCACTCGTCGCCCTGGGCGATCTCGCCGCCCATGAACAGCAGCTGCTTGCCCGGGTGCGACCACATGAACGCGAGCAGGGCCCGCAGGTTGGCCGCCCGCTGCCACTCGTCGCCCGGGAACTTGTTGAGTAGCGACTGCTTGCCGTGCACCACCTCGTCGTGCGACAGCGGCAGCACGTAGTTCTCGCTGTAGGCGTACACCATCGAGAACGTGAGCTCGTCGTGGTGGTACTGCCGGTGGATCGGCTCCTTCTTGACGTACTCCAGGGTGTCGTGCATCCACCCCATGTTCCACTTGAGGCCGAAGCCCAGCCCCCCGTGGTCCACCGGCCGTGTCACCCCCGGGTAGGCGGTGGACTCCTCGGCGATCATCACCACGTCCGGGTTGCGCCGGTAGACGGTGCTGTTGAGTTCCTTGAGGAAGCTGATCGCCTCCAGGTTCTCCCGGCCGCCGAACATGTTCGGCTCCCACTGGCCGTACTCGCGGGAGTAGTCCAGGTAGATCATCGACGCGACCGCGTCCACGCGCAGCCCGTCGATGTGGAACTCCTCCAGCCAGTACAGAGCGTTGGCCACCAGGAAGTTGCGCACCTCGGTACGGCCGTAGTTGAAGATGAGCGTCCCCCAGTCGGGGTGCTCGCCCCGGCGCGGGTCGGGGTGCTCGTAGAGCGCGGACCCGTCGAAGCGGGCCAGCGCCCAGTCGTCCTTGGGGAAGTGGGCGGGGACCCAGTCCAGCAGGACGCCGATCCCCGCCCGGTGCAGGGCGTCGACGAGGTGCCGGAACTCGTCGGGCGACCCGAACCGCGGCGTCGGCGCGTAGTAGGAGGTCACCTGGTAGCCCCACGAGCCGTCGTAGGGGTGTCCTGCCACGGGCAGGAACTCCACGTGGGTGAAGCCCGCCTCGGTGACGTACTCGACCAGCTGCTCGGCCAGCTCCATGTAGCCGAGGCCGGGCCGCCAGGACCCCAGGTGCACCTCGTAGATGCTCATCGGCGCCTTGTGCGGCTCCACACCCTTGCGCTCGGCCATCCACTCCTGGTCGCTCCACACGTAGGAGGAGGCGGTCACCACGGAGGCCGTCTGCGGCGGCACCTGTGTCCGGCGCGCCATCGGGTCGGCCTTGTCGCGCCAGTGGCCGTCGGAGCCCAGCACCTGGAACTTGTAGAGGTCTCCCTCGCCGACACCGGGGACGAACAGCTCCCACACCCCGCTGGAGCCCAGGCTCCGCATCGGGTGGCCGACCCCGTTCCAGTAGTTGAAGTCGCCGATGAGCCGCACGCCGCGCGCGTCGGGGGCCCACACGGAGAAGGAGGTGCCGGCCACCTCGCCGATCGGGGTCTCCTCCTCGCGGACGTGCGCGCCCAGGGCGCGCCACAGCTCCTCGTGGCGGCCCTCGCCGATCAGGTGCAGGTCCAGCTCGCCCACGGTGGGGAGGAAGCGGTACGGGTCGGCGGTGATGTGCTCGGGACCGCCGGCCTCGTAGCGCGCGGCGATCCGGTAGTCGCAGGAGGGGCCGAGCCGCTTCTTGGGGACCTTCGCGCCGAACACACCCCGGTGCAGGTGCTTCAGGGGGACCCGGCCGCCGTCGGCGAGGACGGCGTGGACCTCCAGCGCGCCCGGGCGCAGGGCGCGCACGACGGTGCCCCGCCCCTCGGGGTGGACACCCAGCAGTGAGTGGGGGTCGTGGTGGTGCCCGTCGACCAGCCGGTCCAGTGCGTCGGTCAGCTCGGGTCCGGGGCCCGTGCGCGGGGTTCCGGACCTGCCGGTGCTTCCCGTGCTCTTGCCGGCCGCCGTGCTTTTCTCGGCCGCGGTGCTTTTTCCGGTCGCGGTGCTTCTGCTGGTTGCTGTGTTCTTCCTGGTTTTCGTGTTCTTCCCGGTGTCGCTGGCGCGGGGACGGTTGTCGCGGCGAGGCGAGGACAAAGCGGCTCCGTAGTACTCGTGGATCGGACAAGAGATGGTGGGGTGCGGGGCCGCCCGGCATCGGCGGCCCCGCGGCCGGGTCAGCGGGCGGCGGGCGGCACGGAGACCGCCGTGGCGATGGACTCCAACGGGACCCGCAGCCAGTTGGGCCGGTTCCTGGCCTCGTACAGGACCTCGTACACGGCCTTGTCGAACTCGAACGCCCGCAGCACGGCCAGGTGCTTCTCCGGGTCGGCGCCGCCGCCGTCGGCGTACCCCCGGCAGAAGGCCTCCCGGTTGTGCCGGGCCCAGGACCGGGCGGCCCACTCCAGACCCGGGTCGCTCGGGTGGTCGACCAGCAGGTATCCGGCGGCGTAGTCGAAGGAGCGCAGCATCCCGGCCACGTCCCTCAGCGGGCTCGACAGCCGCTGGCGTTCGCGGACGGGGACGGTGGGCTCGCCCTCGAAGTCCAGCAGCACCCATCCCCCGGCTCCGGTGCGGATCACCTGGCCCAGGTGGTAGTCGCCGTGGATGCGCTGTATCGGCAAGGGCTCGTCGACCTGGGAGAAGTCGGCGTAGGCCTCCATGACCAGGTGCGCGTAGTCGGCCAGCTCCGGAACCTCGGCGCTGGCCATCGCCAGGCGCTCCACCATCGCGTCCGCCAGTTCGGCCACGGCCGTCGGTGACAGCACGTCCGTGGGCAGGGCCTTGGCCAGTGAGCGGTGCACCTCCGCCGTGGTGCGGCCGAGCAGGGCCGCCTCCTCGGTGAAGGCCGACTGGCGCTCCGGCCCGGTCCCCTCCAGCAGGGCCCACACGTTGGTGGTGGCCAGCACCCAGCCGTCCATGGCGCCGGGAATGTAGGTCTGGAGCATGGCCAGGGTGGTCGGGGCGGCGTATCCGGGCAGGTCGGCCTCGATCCAGCCGCACGGCCGGGCCACGTAGGGCGATCCGGACAGGGCGCAGTTGAGCTCCAGGTCGGGGTTGGGGCCGGGCCACAGCCGCCGGAAGGTCTTCAGCACGTAGTCCTCGCCGAAGACCAGTGACGTGTTGGACTGCTCGCCGGTGAGCATCCGACCGGCCGCCCCCGTGCGGATGCGCTCGCCCGGCAGTGTCCGGAACCGGACCTGCCCGTTGCCGCCGGGAGAGGCGAACCGCTCCAGCAGCATGCCGGTCAGGTCCCCGTCGCAGGCGGCGTCGTAGATCACCCGTTGGCGCTTGCCCGACACCGGGCACACGCCGATGGCGGCGCGGGCCAGGTCCGGGGGCAGCGAGCGCGGTGCGCGCGACCCCAGCAGCACCTGGTAGCGGGAGCTGCGGCCGCGCTGGCCGGAGCGGACGACGAGCAGGTGCAGGTCGGGGCCGTCGGGTCCGGCCGACGCCAGGGTGTGGAAGTTCTCGACCCGGATCTGCTGGATCGGGATCCCCTTGCCGGAGAACCAGCGCTGGCGGGGCAGCCAGACCGCGATGAGCTCTTCGAGTTGGGACATGTCAGACCGACCCGTTCCCCTGGGCGGACGTCGTCGTGACCGGGTGGTGAGCGGTGTGCGGCGCGGTCGCGTGCCGGGGGCCGAAGGAGTCCGCGAGGCTGACCCCGGCGGCGGGCAGGCCGTAGGAGGGCACGCCCTCGTCGCGGCGCGGACCGGCGGACCCGCTCACCGTGACGGGCAGCTGGAACCAGTAGAAGCCGTGGCCGGGCAGGGTGAGCAGGTACGGCAGCTCCCCGATCTCGGGGAAGCGCACGCCGCCCACGCACTCGACGGGACGCGCACCTGCGTACCGGGCCAGATCCAGTTCCACGGGCTGCGGATACCTCGACAGGTTGTTGACGCACAGCATGCGGTCGTCGCCGTGTTCGCGGATGAACGCCAGCACGCTCGGGTTGGTGGCGTTGAGCTCGGTGAACTCCCCGGTGCCGAACACCGGGTGCCGCTTGCGGATCTGGATCATCCGGCGGGTCCAGTGCAACAGCGACCCGGGGTTGTCGCGCTGGGACTCCACGTTGACCGCCTGGTAGCCGTAGACCGGGTCCATGATCAGCGGCAGGTACAGGCGTGCCGGGTTGCCCCGGGAGAACCCGGCGTTGCGGTCCGAGCTCCACTGCATGGGCGTGCGCACGGCGTCGCGGTCGCCCAGCCAGATGTTGTCGCCCATGCCGATCTCGTCGCCGTAGTACAGCACCGGGGAGCCGGGCAGCGAGAGCAGCAGGGCGGTGAACAGCTCGATCTGGTTGCGGTCGTTGTCGAGCAGGGGCGCGAGCCGGCGCCGGATCCCCACGTTGGCGCGCATACGGGGTTCCTTGGCGTACTCGGAGTACATGTAGTCGCGCTCCTCGTCGGTGACCATCTCCAGGGTCAGCTCGTCGTGGTTGCGCAGGAAGATCGCCCACTGGCAGTGGCGCGGGATGGGCGGCGTCTGGGCGAGGATCTCCGAGATCGGGAAGCGCTGCTCCTGCCGTACCGCCATGAACATGCGCGGCATCAGCGGGAAGTGGAAGTTCATGTGGCACTCGTCGCCGCCGGACTCGTGGTCGCCGAAGTAGTCGACGACGTCCGAGGGCCACTGGTTGGCCTCGCTCAGCAGCACCCGGCCCGGGTAGAGGCGGTCCACCTCCGCGCGCACCCGCTTGAGGAACTCGTGCGTCTCCTTGAGGTTCTCGCAGTTGGTGCCCTCGCGCTCGTACAGGTACGGCACGGCGTCCAGGCGGAAACCGTCGATGCCCAGGTCCAGCCAGTAGCGCAGCACCTCCAGGATGGCCTCCTGGACGGCGGGGTTCTCGTAGTTGAGGTCGGGCTGGTGGGAGAAGAAGCGGTGCCAGTAGTACTGGCCGCGCACCTCGTCGTAGGCCCAGTTGGACGTCTCGGTGTCGACGAAGATGATCCGCGCGTCCTCGTAGCGCTCGTCGGTGTCCGACCACACGTAGAAGTCGCCGTAGGGGCCCTCGGGGTCCTCCCGGGAGGCCTTGAACCACGGGTGCTGGTCACTGGTGTGGTTCATGACCAGGTCGGTGATGACGCGGATGCCGCGCCGGTGCGCCTCGTCGAGGAGCTCCACGAAGTCGGCGGTGGTGCCGAACTCGGGAAGGATCTTGAAGTAGTCGGAGATGTCGTAGCCGCCGTCGCGCAACGGGGACTCGTACATCGGCAGCAGCCAGATGCAGTCGATGCCGAGCCACTGGAGGTAGTCGAGTTTCTGCACCAGACCGGAGAGGTCGCCGGTGCCGTCGCCGTTGGAGTCGAAGAACCCCCGGGCGAGTACCTCGTAGAAGACGGCGTGCTTGTACCAATGGGGATCACTGGTACCGCCGGAGGACATGAGCGGGCCGGTGGCGGCCCCGGTGGCCGGGGCGAGCGGACCGTGTACGGGGTGACCGCCGGCCGGTCCGGGCTCGTCTTTGCTCATCTGCTGCTCCCCACCAAGAATGTTCGGCATCGTGTCAACGGGCGTCTCGGACGCGGGTCGGGGCGGGGTGCCGGCCGAGGCCTCGCACCGGGCCCCGCCCGGCTGCTATCTGCCGCTGAGGGTGAACACGTGTGCGGGCCCGGTCGCGGGGTCGAGACGGACGTAGTTGTGTGCGCCCCAGGTGTAGGAGCGGCCGGTCAGCTCGTCGGTCACCTCGATTTCCTCCTCCCATGCGCGGCCGATGGACGGCAGATCCAGGTGCACCGTCGCCTCGCGGGCGTGGTGCGGGTCGAGGTTGACGACCGCGACGACGGTGTCGCCGGGATCGCCGGGTCCGGTACCGGGGCTGTGCTTGGAGAAGCAGATCAACTCGGGCCGGTCCACGTGGTGGAAGCGCAGGTTGCGCAGCTCCTGGAGGGCGGGGTGCGCGCGGCGCAGGTGGTTGAGCCGGGTGATGAGCCCGCTGATGGTCCGGCCGGAGGCCTCGGCGGCGGCCCAGTCCCGCGGGCGGTACTGGTACTTCTCCGAGTCCAGGTACTCCTCGCTGCCGGGGTGCGCCGGCGTGTTCTCGCACAGCTCGAAGCCCGAGTAGATGCCCCAGGTCGGGGAGAGCAGCGCGGCCAGGACGGCACGCGCCTCGAAGGCGGGGCGGCCGCCGTCCTGGAGGTAGGCGTGCAGGATGTCGGGGGTGTTGGCGAACAGGTTGGGCCGCAGGTAGTGGGCGGTCTCCCGGCTCAGCTCGGTGAGGTACCCCTCCAGCTCCTCCTTGCTGTTGCGCCAGGTGAAGTAGGTGTAGGACTGGTGGAAGCCGATCTTGGCCAGGGTGCGCATCATGGCGGGACGGGTGAAGGCCTCGGCCAGGAAGAGGACGTCGGGGTGGCGGTCGGCGACGTCGGCCAGGAGCCGTTCCCAGAACACCACGGGCTTGGTGTGCGGGTTGTCCACGCGGAAGATCCGGACGCCGTGGTCGATCCAGTGCTGGACCACCCTCCGGATCGCCTTGTAGAGGCCCTCGAAGTCGTTGTCGAAGTTGAGGGGATAGATGTCCTGGTACTTCTTGGGCGGGTTCTCGGCGTAGGCGATGGAGCCGTCGGCCCGCTCGGTGAACCACTCGGGATGCTGTTCCACCCACGGGTGGTCGGGCGAGCACTGCAGGGCCAGGTCGAGGGCGATCTCCATGCCGTGTTCGCGGGCCTCGGCGACGAACGCGTCGAAGTCGGCGATGGTGCCCAGATCCGGGTGGACGGCGTCGTGGCCTCCGTCGGCCGATCCGATGGCCCATACCGAGCCGGGCTCGCCGGGGCCCGCGGTGAGGGAGTTGTTGGCGCCCTTGCGGTGGGTGGTGCCCACGGGGTGGATCGGCGGCAGGTAGACGACGTCGAAGCCCATGTCGGCGATGGCGGGCAGGCGCTTGGCCGCGGTGGCGAAGGTGCCCGAGCGCTCCTCGCCCGGGGCGGTGCCGAGCTGGGCGCCCTCGGAGCGGGGAAAGAACTCGTACCAGGAGCCGAAGAGCGCACGGGTCCGGTGGACGGCCACAGCGGTTCGCCGGGACCGGGTGACGAGCTCGCGGAGGGGGTTGCGCTCCATCTCGGCGCGCACCTCCGGGGCGAGTGCGGCGGCCAGGCGCCCCGCTGGGGGCAGGGAGCGGTCGCGCAGGGCGGCGGCGGCCCTCTTGAGGACGGGGCTCCGGGGAACGCGGCGGGCGGCCCGGGCGAGCAGGCGGGCGCCCTCCTCCAGTACGACCTCGGTGTCCTGGTCCAGGGGGATCTTGATCTCGGCGGTCCGGCGCCAGGTGCTGAAGGGGTCGCTCCAGGACTCGACGGAGAAGGACCACCTCCCCTCGGAGGGGAAGCTGATCTCGGCCTCGTGGCGGTCGGTTCCGGGCGCCCGCTCGTGCATGCGCACGAGTTGCTCCCGGCGCCCGCTCGGAGAGTGGAGCACGACCCCCGCCGCGAGGGATTCGTGGCCCTCGCGGATGACTGTCGCTCCCACGGTGAAGCGTTCTCCGGGGACGGCTTTCACCGGGCCGAGATCGTTGTCTGGAGAGATGTCGATGATGGGCAGGCGTCCGATCACTGGCTACACCATTGTCTTGATATGGGCGTTTTGAGAAGACTTTTGTTTTACGGCAGGAGGAAATGGCCCGGTTCTCGCGCTGGGCAATGCGAAGTCGACGAAGAGGCCGAACTCGAGCTGTCCGGATTTCGCCTTCGGTGCGTTCCGCTGTCTATCGTCTGCCCTCTCTCGGTGTTTGGCGGAGTGTCGAGGCCGGGAAATTTATGTGATACTCATCACACTGTTCGGCGAGGTAAAAACTTGACATTTGCCCGGTTTAACCGGGATGAACTTCGCAAAACGGTCATAGGGTGGCGGGGGATTCAGGAGTCACTGAAGTTGATTTGCGTTTTTCTGTTGGGAAAAGTCAGAAAACAGAGTCCACATGTTGGAGCGGTGGCGAGAGCGGGTAGGGATGACCGAATGCGTCCATAGTTGCTCGGAGCCTTATTCCGGACATGGGGGCAGAACGATCGCTCTCCGGGATGTCGGCCGCCCCGGATTCCCCCGGTGTCGCCCCGGGTGTTGTTTCTCCTTGATGTCAAGGAATTGAAATGCCCGTTTCGCGAAGAGTCGTGTTGCTTAAGAACCATGCTCTGTCTGAGGGCTTTGCCATGGATTGGGGAAGCTTTTCGGAAACACGCCCGAAGCGCTGTGGAACGCTCCCCCTCGACCCTGCGATGGTGGTCCGCGCAGTGATCCGTCCCGGTTCACTGCGGCGGGGCGGCACACGCTCGTAGGGGGACGACGTGAGGCAACCGAATCCGGAGGGGCTGACGCTCGCGGACCACAAGGACACGCTCTGGCGCATGGCGGCGGTGAGTGCCCTGGCGGGGCTGTTGGCGGCCGCGCTGGTGCTGCCGTGGCTGGGCGGCCTGGGGCTGGTCGCGCGCGACGCGGCGAGGGGTTTCATGGCCCTGCCCGGTGACATCGAGATACCGCGGCTGTCGGAGCGGATCGTGATCACCGACGCCGACGGCGAACGCATCGCCGAGGTCGCCGAGCGCGAACGCGAGGTGGTCCCGCTGGACTCGATCAGCGAGTGGGTGCCCGCGGCCCTGATGGCGATCGAGGACGAGCGCTTCTACGAGCACGGCGGGCTGGACCTGCAAGGGGTGTTCCGCGCCGCGATACGCACCGCCCAGGGCGACACCGAGGGCGGATCGACCATCTCCCAGCAGTACGTGAAGAACCTCCTCATCGAGCAGGCCGAGACGGAGGAGGAGGTGGAGAGCGCCAGCAGGCAGACCATCATGCGCAAGATCGTCGAGCTGCGCTACGCGATGGACATCGAGCAGCGCCTCACCAAGGACGAGATCATGCAGGGCTACCTCAACCTCGCCTACTTCGGAGCGGGTGCCCACGGCATCGAGGTCGCGGCCAAGCGGTACTTCTCCGTCTCCGCCGACGAGCTGGACCCGGCCCAGGCCGCGACCATCGTCGGACTGGTGCGCGGACCGTCCTACTACAACCCCCTGGACAACCCCGAGGCGGCCCGGGAGCGGCGCGACATCGTGCTCGACCGGATGGGCGACGCCGGGTACCTGACCGCGGAGGAGGTGCGGCGGTACAAGGAGCAGGGGCTGGAGCTGGACCCGACGCCGCGCGGGGGCAGCTGCTACCACAGCAAGTACCCGAGCTTCTGCGACTACGTCATGCACTGGCTGCGCGACGCGGAGGTGCTGGGCGAGACGCCCGAGGAGCGGGACAAGGTCGTCGGCCAGGGCGGCATCACCGTCCGCACCACGCTGGACAGCGACATGCAGGACGCGGCGCAGAAGGCCATCGAGCAGTACGTCCCCGCCGGGGACAGCACCAAGTTCGCCACGGAGGTGCTGGTGGAGCCGGGCACGGGCGCGGTGCGGGCCATGGCCCAGAACATGCGCTACGGCTACGAGGACGAGCCCGGGACCACGTCGCTCAACCTGGCGGTGGACCGCGCGGACGGGGGGACGTACGGCTACCAGGCCGGCTCGACCTTCAAGGCGTTCACGCTGGCGGCGGCGCTGGACGAGGGGATGAAGTACTCGACGAGCTTCTCCTCGCCCACGGACACCTCGGTGAGCGGAATGCGCAACTGCGACGGCGCCCGGCTCGGCAGATGGAACGTCCACAACGCGGGCGACAGCAGCAGCGGCCACCACAACATGATCACCGCCACCAAGAACTCGGTGAACACCTACTTCGCCCAGCTCCAGAAGAAGGTGGGCCTGTGCGACACGGCGGAGATGGCCGAGCGGCTGGGCGTCCACCGGGCCGACGGCGAGCCGCTGGGCGTGTGGAGCTCCTTCACCCTGGGTGACCAGGAGGTCTCCCCGCTCACCGTGGCCAACGCCTACGCCACCTTCGCCGCCCGGGGCACCTACTGCGAGCCGCACCCGGTGGACGCGATCGTCCTCGACCGCGAGGGCGCCGGGCAGGACGAGGAGATCGAGGTTCCCACGGAGTGCGACGAGGACAGGCTGAGCACGGAGGTCGCCGACGGCGTCAACCACCTGCTCCAGCAGACCTTCAAGGGCGGCACGGCCAACGGGCTGGACATCGGGCGCCCGGCGGCGGGCAAGACCGGTACCACCGACAGCTCGGCCTATGCCTGGTTCGCCGGCTACACGCGCAACCTGGCGGGCGCCGTGGCCGTGGGAGACATCCGCGGCGGCGAGCAGCACCCGCTCCAGGGCGTGCAGATCGGCGACAACTACTACGGGATCGTCTACGGCGCCACGCTGCCCGGGCCGATCTGGCAGGCGACCATGCGCGAGGCGGTCGAGCCCCTGCCGGTGGAGGAGTTCGCGGCGTCGCCCAAGGCCTTCGGCAACCCGTCGGACAAGCCCTCCAAGAGGGATGACGCCTGACAAAAGCGGTGTTGTACCGCATAATGATGAAAACCGACAGGGGAGCGCGGAAGCGCTGAGAGTGCGGCACCGCCGCAGACCCTTACACACCTGATCTGGGTCATGCCAGCGAAGGAAGTCGTGGGAACCGACACCTGCGGTGCGGCCGAACGCGGGACCCCCGCGCGCGGCCGCACCTCGGTGCGCTCTCGGCGGTGCGCCCCTCGTCCTTCCGACGAAGGGACACACCGAATGGGTACCGACAAGACCGACCGCGCGCAGCCGCGGGGCGGTCCGTTCCGGCAGCGGCGCGGATGGCGCACCGTGGACATCGTCGTCGCCGCCGTCATCGGCGTCGCCGTCGGTGTGGTCTTCTGGATCTGGGGCGTCGTGTGGGAGGCCACCGCACCCCTGTTCATCGCCTTCCCGCCCGCACAGGCCGTCCTCTACGGGATCTGGCTCCTCCCCGGGGTGCTGGGCGGCCTCGTCATCCGCCGACCCGGTGCCGCCGTGCTGACCTCGATCGCGGCCTCCTCCGTCTCGGCGCTGCTCGGCAGCCAGTGGGGGATCACGGTGGTCCTCGACGGCTTCTTCCAGGGCCTTCTGCCCGAACTGGTCTTCCTCGCCTTCCTCTACCGGCGCTGGGGAGTGGTCGTCTCCGTCCTCGCCGCCGCCGCGGCGGGACTGTTCCCGGCCGTGCGCGACAACATCGTCCACTACGCCGCGTGGCCGCTGCACTTCCAGGTCGTCTACGGCGTGATCGTGGTCGCCAGCGCCGCCGGAATCGCGGGTGTGGGCGCACGCCTGCTCACCACCGCGCTGGCCCGGGCCGGTGCCCTCGCCCCCTTCCCGTCGGCCAGGGGTTGACCGTGGCCGACCACGACCGCCCCGGCGCGCGCATCGAACTCAGCGGCTGGGGGTGGCGGCACGCGGGTCGGGAGAGTCCGGCGCTGCGGGGCGTCGACCTGGTGGTCGAACCCGGTGAGCGGGTCCTGCTCCTCGGCCCCTCCGGCGCGGGCAAGTCCACCCTCCTGCACGCCCTGGCCGGGCTCACCGGCGAAGAGGGGGCCCTCACCGGCGACGAGGAGGGCGTCCTCCTGGTCGACGGACGTCCGCCCCGGCGGGGCCGCGGCACCGCCGGGCTGGTCGGCCAGGATCCCGAAGCCCAGCTGGTGATGGCCCGGGCCGGCGACGACGTCGCCTTCGGACCCGAGAACCTGGGCGTGGACCCCGCACAGATCTGGCCGCGTGTGACAGAGGCCCTGGCCGACGTCGGCTTCCCCTACGGCCTCCGCCACCCGACGGCCGCGCTGTCGGGCGGGGAGAAGCAGCGCCTGGCGATCGCCGGGGTACTGGCGATGCGGCCCCGCCTGCTGCTGCTCGACGAACCCACCGCCAACCTCGACCCGGCCGGGGCCGCGCTCGTGCGGGAGGTCCTGGCGCGCCTGCCGGCGCGGACAGGGGCGACGATGGTGCTGGTCGAACACCGCGTCGCGGACGTCGTGGACCTGGTCGACCGTGTGGTGGTCCTCGAACCGGGCGGTGGTGTGGTCGCCGACGGCGACCCGCGCACCGTGTTCGCCGACCACGGGCGCGCGCTGGCGGAGCAGGGCGTGTGGGTGCCCGGGCACGACCCCGCGCCGCGACCGGATCCCGCTCCGGGCGGAGAGGTGCTCCTGGAGGCCTCCGGCGTCGCTCTGCGCACCCCTCGCGGGGCGGGCACACGGGCCGCGCCCCCGCGCACCGTCCTGGAGGGCGTCGACGCGGGCGTGCGCGCCGGGACCGCGACCGCGCTGACCGGACCCAACGGGGCGGGCAAGTCCACGCTCCTCACGGCGCTGGCGGGGCTGTCCCGGCCCTACCGCGGCGCGGTGCTGCCGGCCGGCCCGCTGGCACGGGCCGACCGGCGCCCGCTGGCGCGCTGGCCCGCCCGCCGCCTGGTCCGCCACGTGGGTACCGTCTTCCAGCACGCGGAGGACCAGTTCGTCACCGGTACGGTCCGCGACGAACTGCGGTTCGCGCCGCGCCGTGCGGGTGCGGGCGAGACCGAGACCGAGGCGCGGGTGGACGAGCTCCTGGAACGGCTGGGCCTGACCCGGCTCGCCGACGTGCACCCCTACACCCTCTCGGGCGGGGAGAAGCGGCGCCTGTCGGTCGCCACCGCCCTCAGCTCGGGGCCCTCGCACGCGCCCGACGTGCTGGTCCTGGACGAGCCGACCTTCGGACAGGACACCCGCACCTGGACGGAGCTGGTGGAGCTGCTCGGAGCCCTGCGCTCCCAGGGGTGCGCGATCGTTCTGGCGACCCACGACGACCTGCTGCTGCGCCACCTGGCCGACGACCGCGTCCACGTGGCGGGAGGACGGGCCCTCGTGGAGAGCCCGGCCCTGGTGAGAGGAGGTTTCCGTGGCAGGCCGTGACACCGCGGCCGCGGACCCGATGACCCCGGACGTCCCCCGGAGGGCCGGGTCGCGGTACTGGCTGGCCGGGCTCAACCCGGCTGCCAAGCTGCTCGCCGCACTCGTGCTGGCGCTGGGGCTGGTCCCGGCGGTGGACGCGGTCACCGGCGGCACCGTGCTGGTCGGGGTGCTGCTCCTTCTGCCGTTCAGCGGGATCGACCGGAGGACCCTGCTCGTGCTCGGCGGACCGTTCCTCCTCATGGGCCTCTCCAGCGGCCTGGTCAACCACCTCTACGGCGAACACGGCCTCGAGGGCGCGGTGGGCGTGGCGGTGCGCCTGCTGGCGATCGCCCTGCCCGGGGCGGTCGCGGCGGTGAGCAGCGACCCCACCGAGACCGCCGACGGGCTCGTGCAGCGCCTCAAGGTGCCCGAGCGGCCCGCGATGGGCGTACTGGCGGCACTGAGGCTCGTCCCGATGCTCGCCGACCAGTGGCGGACCGTCACCCTGGCGCGGCGGGCACGCGGTCTGGAGGCGGGACGGCACCCGCTGCGGGCGGTGTCGCTCTTCTTCAGCCGGCTGTTCGCGCTCCTGGTGCGGGCCGTTCGGACGGGGACGCTGATGGCGACGGCGATGGACGCCCGCGGTTTCGGTACCGGGCCGCGCACGCACGCCCGGCACAGCCGCTGGCGCGCCGCGGACACACTGCTCGTGGTCGGCGCCGTGCTGCTGCTGGCGGCCGCCTACACGCTCTCGGCGCGGTTGGGCACCCTGGTGCTGCTGTTCGGGTGAGACCGGTGGTAGGACACCCTGGACCGAGACATTGAGGAAACCGAGAAGGAAGAGGGGGAACCCGTGGCCGAGTTCGTTCGCGTGGAGGCCGATCCCGACAACCCGGCGGTGGCCGTCATCCGGCTGGACCGCCCCAAGGTGAACGCGCTCAACGCGGCGCTGACCGCCGAGATCGCCGAGGCCGCCGCCGCGGTGGCCGCCGACCCGCAGGCGCGGGCGGTGGTCCTCTACGGCGGTGAGCGCGTGTTCGTCGCGGGTGCCGACATCAAGGAGATGGCCGATCGCACCACCGCGCAGATGCTCGACTACTCGCGCGCCCTCCAGAGCGCGCTGAACGCCGTGGCGCGCATCCCCAAGCCGGTCGTCGCCGCGATCACCGGGTACGCGCTCGGGGGCGGCCTGGAGCTGGCGCTGGCCGCGGACTTCCGGGTCGCGGGGGAGAAGGCCAAGCTGGGTGTGCCCGAGATCCAGCTCGGTGTGATCCCCGGCGCGGGGGGGACCCAGCGCCTGCCGCGCCTGATCGGCCCGTCGCGTGCCAAGGAGATGATCTTCGGCGGCCGCCACGTGGGCGCGGAGGAGGCCCACCGGATCGGCCTGGTCGACGCGGTCGTGCCCGATGCCGACGTCTACCGGGAGGCCGTGGCGCTGGTCGCCCGGTACGCGGACGGCCCCGCCGTGGCGCTGGCCGCCGCCAAGGAGGCGGTGGACCGGGGTCTGGAGACCGATCTGGACACCGGTCTGGAGATCGAGCGCCTCCACTTCGCGGGCCTGTTCGCGACGGAGGACCAGGCGGCGGGCATGCGCAGCTTCGTCGAGCAGGGACCCGGCAAGGCGGTTTTCCGGGGCCGCTAGCGGGCCCTTCGGGAGAACGGCGGCGGTGCGGTCGGGAAGAAGGGTTTCCCGGACGCACCGCACGGGCCGAAACCGGCCACTCCGGACGCCTGGGAAGGAACCGGAGGGGCGGTTTTTCCGTCATACTCATGGTGGTCGTCCGAAGAGACCGGCCGCCGGGACCCCGGCTCCCCCGGCGGCGCCGAACAGACCACCGGGTCCGGGACCCGTACAAGCCAATGACGACCCATCCCCCCGGCCGATAAGCTGGACGTGGCGGTATGCGGTCTTTTGAGGGGATGAGTTCTCGATGGCAATGTCGGCAGGTTTCCCCATGGGCGAGGAGCTGCCGGAGCGCATCGGCCACTACGTGATCCGCCGCCGAATCGGCCAGGGCGGCATGGGCGTTGTGTACCAGGCAGAGGATCCCCGGACCGAGCAGTTCGTGGCGGTGAAGGTCCTCAAGCCCGAAGTCGCGGGGGACCGTATCGCCCGCGCCCGGCTCGCCCGCGAGGTCGAGACGATGCGCCGCGTGCAGAGCCCCAACGTGGCAGAGGTCATCGACGCCAACATCGACGCGGAGCTGCCCTGGGTGGTCACCGAGTACATCCCGGGCCCCACCCTGGACTCGACGGTCACCGACCACGGCCCGCTCCGGGGCCGCGCGCTCACCCGCTTCGTCACGGGCCTGGCCCAGGCGATCAAGGACATCCACGCGGTCGACGTGATCCACCGCGACCTCAAGCCCGGCAACGTGATCATCTCCAACGGCGAGCCGATCGTCATCGACTTCGGCATCGCGCACGCCGTGGACGGTGCCAAGCTCACCCAGACCGGCACGTTCGTGGGCACCCCCAGCTATCTGTCTCCCGAGGTCATCGAGGGCACCGCGCTGGGCCCGGCCACCGACATCCACGCCTGGGGAGGCACCGTCGCCTTCGCCTCCACGGGCCGCCCGCCCTACGGCTCGGGCGCCTTCGAGGTCATCTTCTTCCGCATCCTCAACGGCGAGATCGACATGGAGGGGATGCACGAGGCGCTGCGGCCCCTGGTGACCCGCGCCGTCGCCCGGGACATGTCGCGCCGCCCCACGGCGGCCGAGATCGTGGAGGAGGCGGGGCGCCTCAACCTGGACCTGCCCTGGACCGAGGACCCCGGCCTCAAGCTCTCGGGCGCCACCGGCAGCCACACCGTCTACCACGCCCCCGTCACCGGCCACGGCGACCGGCCGGCCGAGGACTCCGGCGGCCTGGGCGGCGCGGCGGCCGCCGGTGCCGCCGGTGCGGCCCTGGGCGGTGCCGCCGGATACCTGGCCGGGCACACCGGGCAGGGCTGGGAGTCCCCCAGCGGGCCCCAGCAGCCGGTGGAGTCGTGGTCCACCCCGGCCGAGTACGCGGCGCAGGAGAAGGCGGAGTCGTGGTCGACCCCGGCCGAGTACGCGGCGCAGGAGAAGGCGGAGTCGTGGTCGACCCCGGCCGAGTACGCGGCGCAGGAGGAGGGGATCCGGGACGCGGACACCGAACGGGTGCCTCCGGCCGGTGACGATCCGCAGGGCACGATGATGATGGACCCGGTCGGAGACCGGGACGCCACCGGCCGCGTTCCCGCGGCGGGGCGGGACGATCCGCAGGGCACGATGATGATGGACCCGGTCGGGGACCCGGACGCCACCGGCCGCGTTCCCGCGGCGGGGCGGGACGATCCGCAGGGCACCATGATGATGGACCCGGTCGACGACCGGCGGGAGAGCCGTGTCTACGCGGAACCCGACCACGACGCGGCTCCGCAGACCCAGTTCTTCAACACACCGCTGCACAAGGGCGACTTCTCCGACATCCTCACCCCCGTCGAGGAGGGCCGGAGCAACCAGACGCAGACCTTCGACGAGGACGACCACGAGGAGCGGGGCGGCTGGCTCAGCCGCTTCCGCCGCGGCCGCAGCGACCGGCTCGGCGACTACTTCCGCGGTGACGGCGCCGAGAGCGACGAGTACGACGACTACGGCGACGAGTACGGTGACGAGTACGAGGACGAGGCCTGGCGGATGCACCCGCTGGTGCTCGTCCCCATCATGATCGCGCTGGCCGGTGTGGGTCTGTGGTTCCCCTGGATCGGCATCATCCTGGGCATCGTCGTCATCGCCGGACTCAGTGCCCTGGACGTGGTCAAGGCCGAGCACGCCAAGCGCCTGCAGACACGCGGGGCGCGCAGCTCCGACACCATGGTGGTGGCGCTCAGTTTCCCGTGGGCGTTCGGCCGGACGGTGCTGCGCACGATCGGGTTCGGTCTGATCTACCTGCTGGCCGGAATCCTCATCGGCATGATCTACGCCTCGTTCCGGGAGACGGCGGGCGACGGCGCCAACTACACCGGCGGGTTCGCGATCTTCGTGACGATGCTGCTCAGCTACATCATGCCGAGCGGACGCGGGGCCCGCCACCAGGCGGTGTGGCTGGTGGAGCGGGTGCGGTTCACCAACCTGTACGTGTACATCGGTGTGGTGGTCGCCATCGTCCTGTTCACCATGTTCATCCTGTCCGTCGGGCTGAGCTCGGCCCCGGTCTGGGAGCTGGGGCCGCTCCAGGGCCCGTCGGACTGGTTCTCGGGCTCCGAGTGACCGGTCGCGAACCTGCGGGGCGCCTTCTTCCGTGCGGAAGGAGGCGCCCCGCCGCTTGGGAGTGGCGTGCCTGCTCGTCGGGGAGGGACGGTCACTAGGGTGGGGGCGGGGACCCGTTCGGGAGGGTCCTCGCAACCTCGGGGAACCGGACCGGTCAGGGTTCCCCAAGTAACACGGGCCGCGGGTTGGTCTTCAAGCTACTAGCGAGTAACATACGTGTCATGAGCACCCGGCGGGGAGGACCGGCCGGAAAACCCGGCCCCGCCGCCGAATGACCGAGCGGCATTCGGCATTGTTGTCAGTACGGGGCGCGCCAGCGTCCGGCCGCCGCAGGCGGATCATGGAGTGCAGGGAGGTCGGCCACCGGCCATGAATATTGTCGTTTTGGTCAAGCAGGTCCCGGACACGGCGACCGAGCGGAAGCTCAACCCCGATGACAAGACGCTCGACCGCGCAGCGTCCGACGGCGTCATCAACGAGCTCGACGAGTACGCGATCGAGGAGGCGCTGCTCCTCAGGGAGAAGCACGGCGGTGAGGTCACCGTCCTGACCATGGGGCCGGACCAGGCCACGGACTCCATCCGCAAGGCCCTGTCCATGGGTGCCGACAAGGCCGTCTTCGTCAACGACGACACCCTTCACGGCTCCGACGCGCTCCAGACCGCCTACGCCCTCTCGCAGGCGCTGGGCAGCATGGAGTTCGACCTGGTCGTCCTGGGCTCGGAGTCCACCGACGCCCGCACCGGTGTCGTCGGCGCCGCGCTCGCCGAGTACCTCGGCCTGCCGCAGCTCACGCTGGCCGGCAAGGTCGACATCGACGGCAGCGCCATCAGGATCCAGCGCCAGACCGACTACGGCTACGACGTCGTCGAGGCCCAGCTCCCGGCGGTCGTCTCCGTCGTCGAGAAGATCAACGAGCCGCGCTACCCCTCCTTCAAGCTGATCATGCAGGCGAAGAAGAAGCCGGTCGACAAGAAGTCCGCCGCCGACGTGGGCATCGACGCCGGCAAGGTGGGTCTGGCCAACGCCACCACCGAGACCGTCGACTTCGCCGCCGCGCCGCCGCGCGCCGCGGGCACGATCGTCAAGGACGAGGGCGACGGCGGCGTGAAGATCGCCGACTTCCTCGCCGAGAAGAAGTTCGTGTAGGCCAGGCGAGAGACTCAGGAAGGTTCAAGGAATATGGCTGAGGTCCTCGTCCTCGTCGACCACGTCGACGGACAGGTCAAGAAGGTCACCACCGAGCTGCTGACCGCGGCCCGCCGCATCGGCGAGCCCGCCGCGGTGTGGATCGGCGACGGTGCGGAGTCGGGCAAGGCCGCGCTGGCCGAGTACGGTGCCGAGAAGGTCTACGTCGCGCCGGCCGAGCTCGACGACTACGTCGTCGCTCCCAAGGCCGAGCTGCTCGCCTCGCTCGCCCGGGACAAGGGCGCCGCCGCGATCCTCGTCTCGGCCACGGCCGAGAACAAGGAGATCGCCGGCCGCACCGCCGTCAAGCTGGGCTCGGGCGTGCTCACCGACGTCGTCGGCGTCAGCGCCGACCTGGTCGCCGAGCACAGCATCTTCGGTGGTGCCACCGTCACCCACGCCCGCGTCAGGACCGGCGTCCCGGTCATCGCGGTCCGTCCGAACTCCGTCGTGCCCGAGGCCGCCGCCGGCGCCGCGGCCGAGGAGGCCGTGTCGGTGGAGATCTCCGACGCCGCCAAGACGGCCAAGGTCGTCGAGCGCGTCGCTCAGGAGAAGGGCGAGCGCCCCGAGCTCACCGAGGCCGCCGTCGTGGTCTCCGGTGGCCGAGGCGTGGGCTCCGACGACTTCTCCGTCGTCGAGAACCTGGCCGACTCGCTGGGCGCGGCCGTCGGCGCCTCCCGCGCCGCCGTCGACTCCGGCTGGTACCCGAACCAGTTCCAGGTCGGCCAGACCGGCAAGACGGTCAGCCCGAACCTGTACGTGGCCCTGGGCATCTCCGGCGCGATCCAGCACCGTGCGGGCATGCAGACCGCGAAGAACATCGTCGCGGTCAACAAGGACCCCGAGGCGCCGATCTTCGAGCTCGCGGACTACGGCGTCGTGGGTGACCTGCACACGGTCGCCCCGCAGCTGACCGAGGAGATCAAGAAGCGCAAGTAACCGCGCTCGCGATCCCGAACGCCCGGCCGGGAACGGCCGGGCGTTCGCGTTTCCCGGCCGGGCGGGCCGCTCAGCGCTTCCGCAGGACGAGCAGGAGGTTCCAGGTGACGACCTCGCGCAGTACGGGGACGTGTACGACCGGCTTCATCCAGGTGGGCAGGTAGCGGGGACGGATGTCCACCGGTTCGACGTCGGCGCGGGTGCGCGCCCAGCGCAGCATCTCCTCGGCGTGGGCGGCGTACATGGTGCGGCCGAAGTCGTTCTTGGGGCGGCGGCCGTGCCTGCGGGTGAAGCGCTCGGCCGCGTAGGACCCGCCCAGGTAGTGCCAGGGGGAGGTCTCGTGGCCGCCCCAGGGGGAGAACCAGAGTGTGTAGGACAGGTAGACGAGTCCGCCCGGGCGGGTGACGCGCACCATCTCGTCGGCCATCCGCACGCGGTCGGGGACGTGTTCGAGCACGTTCGAGGAGAAGCACACGTCCACCGAGTCGGTGCGCAGCGGCAGGTTCAGGGCGCTGCCCTGGACGGCGAAGGCGTCGGCCTCGCGGCCGTGCAGGGTCATCTCGTGGGCGTCGGAGTCCACACACAGGCAGCGGGCGCCCGCCTCGCGCAGGGCGTCGGCGAAGTAGCCGGGGCCGCCGCCCACGTCCACCACCAGCCGTTCCCGCAGCGGGGTGTAGGAGCGCAGTTGGGCGACGGTGTCGCGGGCCAGGGTGCCGTAGAAGAAGGCGGGGTCGGTCTGCTCCTTGCGGAAGGCCGAGAAGAGCGCGACCGAGCGGCCCAGCGTGGCGCGGAAGGGGACGGTGCCGTCGTTCCGCGTGCCGGAGGCCGTCACGCCTTCTCCCCCACCGCGACGTAGTGGCGCAGGTGGCGCCAGTGGTCGCCGCCCCAGTACTCGTCGGAGGCCGCGATACGCGACCCCGGCAGGAGCTCGGCAAGGCGCTCGGTGGGCAGGACGTGCATGCGCATCGGCGCCGGATAGCGCAGGAGCACCCTCTGGGCCAGTGCGACCAGGGGCCAGGGGACGTGGCGGAACACCATGCCCTTGAAGGTGCGGCGCTCGGACTCGGGTACGCCCAGGACCAGCGCCCCGCCGGGCCGGACCACGCGCGCGAACTCGCGGACGTAGCCCTCGGCGAGCTCGGGGGGCAGGTGCTGGAGCACCAGGTCGGTGTAGACGAGGTCGAAGGAGTCGTCCTCGAACAGGGCCAGGTCGGGGCGCTCGTTGAGGACGAAGCTGACCCGCCCGCCCGATCGGTCCAGGCGGCGGGCCTCCTCCAGCATGGGCGCGGAGATGTCCACCCCCACGACCTCGTCGAAGTGAGCGGCCAGGGCGTTGGAGAGCCGTCCTGCCCCGCAGCCGAAGTCCAGGACCCGGCCGCCGTCCGGACGCAGACCCAGCTCCTCCAGACGGGCGACGGCCGGGTCGATGTCGGCGCGGCCGGAGGCGAGGAACTCGTCGTCGTCCCAACCGCCGCCCCGCTTGCCGGGGTCCACGCACACCGCCCACAGCGGTTCGGCGGCACCCAGCCTGGTCCAGTCGCGGCGGACCTGTTCGAGCCCCACCCGCATCACCTCCACGGTGCCCACGATTCCGGAACAGAAGGTCCGACGGCCAGGTGAATCATGTTCCTGTTACGGAGTTGTTGCAGAGAAAAGGCCTGGTACAACAGGAAGATTTAAAACTGAAACTTGTTGTATTCTGTCATCCGCTTTCTGGTCGGCCAACCACGGCGGGGAGAATACCGATGTCGTCAGCGTCTCCCGAGACGGGGGCAGGGGAAGTCGACTCCGCGCGGACACCTCCCCGGGTGCGGCGCCCGGTCGAGGAGCCGGAGGAGGGGCCGGGGCCGGCGGAGCTCGTGCGCGCGGCCCTGGTGCGGGCGCGCCGACTGGCGGCCGACCCCCTGCTGTGGGTCTCGCTCCTGGTGGTGGCCGCGGCGGTGGCGGCCAGGGCCTACGTGCTCGCCCACTCCTACTTCGTCGAGGACGACTTCCTCTTCTTCGGTGCCGCGCACGCCGCCGATCTCACCCCCGAGTTCCTCTTCTCCCTGCACAAGGGCCATTTCATGCCGGGGGCCATGTTCCTGGTCTACCTGCAGACGGCCTTCCTTCCCTACGCCTGGTGGTTCAGCGCGGGTTCCGTGCTGGTGCTCCAGACCGCCGCGTTCCTGGTGTTCCTCCGCCTGCTGTGGGAGCTCTTCGGCCGCCGCTGGTCCCTGCTGGTGCCCCTGGCCCTCTACGTGCT
Source organism: Nocardiopsis algeriensis (assembly GCF_014203695.1). Lineage (GTDB taxonomy): Bacteria > Actinomycetota > Actinomycetes > Streptosporangiales > Streptosporangiaceae > Nocardiopsis > Nocardiopsis algeriensis. The sequence goes on from NZ_JACHJO010000006.1 coordinate 273,627, forward strand.
GTCCCCGCTGACCGTTCCGGTCCTGGGCTGGTGGGCGGCCGCCCTGAACGCGGTGCCGCTCCAGCTGGCCATGGGTCTGGCCCTGCTGTGGACGGTCCGCCACCTGCGCACCGGTGAGCAGCGGTACGCCTGGCAGGCGGGCGGGGCCGTCGTGTTCGGCATGCTGTTCTCGGTCAAGGCCCTGTTCCTGCCGCCGCTGCTGTTCACCGCGGCGGTCGCCTTCCTCTACCCGGGAGGCCTGCTCACCGCGGCGACGGCCGCCTTCCGCCTCCACCGGCCCCTGTGGTCGGCCATGGCCGGCCTGACCGCCGGTTACCTGGTCCTGTACCTGATGCGCGAGACCGCGGGCGGCGACCCCGAGGGCGCGGCCCTGCCCCGGTGGGACACCGCGGTCGAACTGGTGCGGCTCATGCTGACGGAGGCCTTTCCCGTGGGGGCGCTGGGCGGCCCCTACGAGTGGCCCCTGGTGGCTCCCACCGGCGGGCTGATGGACCCGAGCGGCACCGTGGTCCTGGGCGCCTGGGCGGCCCTGACCGCGCTCGTCCTGGTGAGCCTGGGCCGGCGGGCCCGGGCCTGGCGGGCCTGGGCGCTGCTGACCGGCTACCTGGTGTTCGCCGACGCCCTCCCCACGGTCATCGCGCGCGGCCGCGACCAGGGGATGGCCGGGGCCGATGCCCGCTACGTCGCCGATGCCGCTATGGTCTTCGCCCTGTGCCTGGCCTTCGCCTTCCTGGTCGTGCTCGAGCAGCGGGCCCGCGAGCACGTCGGGCGCGCGGGTGAGGAGGCCCCCTCCCCGCCGGGGAGGAGCCGTTCCCGCCGGCGGCTGCGGACGGCGGCCGTCGCCGGGCTCGCCCTGGCCCACGCGGCCGGGGCCCTGTACTCCACCCACACCTACGCCCGCACCCTGAACGGGGAGGAGCTGCGCGCCTACCTGGACAACGTGCGCGCCTCGCTGGCCGACGTGCCCGAGGGCGGCCTGTATCCGCGCCCGGTGCCCGAGGATGTGGTCCTGGAGTGGAACGGCGAGCGCCGCCTGACCTCCTACGTCCTGCCGCCGCTGGCCGACGGCGAGACCGCCGAGCGGCTGAGGGTTCCCGAGCAGGCCGCCGCCGCGTACGTGTTCGACGAGGAGGGGCACCTGGTCCCCGGGGTGCACACCGAGTTCAGCAGCGTCGTCGTGCCGGGGCCGGACGACGAGTGCCTGGGCACCCTGGAGGGCGCGGTCTCCTGGCCGGTGCTGGAGGTCGGCGGAGCCGAACAGGTGGCCACGGTCGGCTACGTCTCCGAGGAGGAGTCGGAGATCGTGGTCTCGGTGGACGGCGGATGGATCGAGGCCGCTCTGCCCGCCGCCCCGGAGGGCGCCTTCCGGCACATCCCCGTGGCCGAGCGCGGGAACCGGCTCTCCCTGTTCCTCGACGAGGAGGCCGTCTGCCTGACCGGGGTCGCCCTGGGGCGACTCGCCCCCGGTGACGAGGACACCCCTCCGATTCCGCAGGACTAGGCCCTGTGCTGCGGATGTTCTCGCCGTATCGGCGGAGCCGATTCGCCGGCGCGGCAAGGGGGTGCCTGGTGGCCGTGCAGTCCGAGATGATCCAAAAAAACAGGGCCTAGGGACGGCGGAAGAACTTCCGCGACCAGAGGCGGCTCGGTTCCTCGACCCAGCGGTGGGTGGCGGCGGCCAGCAGGACGGTGACCGCCGTCACCGGGACCATGTCGAGCCAGAACGACCCGGTGAAGATCTCCTGGCCGGTGAAGTCCCGCCACAGGTACAGCACCAGGAACTGCCACAGGAACACGCCGTAGGAGATCTTGGCGAGGAACTGGCACACCCGGTGCCGCAGCAGCGAGTCCAGCCAGCGCCCGCCGGTCCAGGCCGCGGTGCTGCGCAGCGGCATCGGGGGTCCCGCCGGCCTGGGTGCGAGGGCGGCCGGGGCGAGGACGAGGAACGCGAACCCCATGGTGCTCAAGGACTCCAGCAGGGCGGTCCAGAAGTTGCCCGAGCCGATGAACCTGCCACCGGTGGCCTCGGTGGCGCACAGGGCGAAGAATCCGCCCGCGGCAAGCCAGCACACCCCCGGGGCGGAGGCCGCGGTGCGGCAGAAGCGGCGCACGGGCCCGTCGGGGCCGGGCTCGCGCCAGGCCCACTCCGAGAGGACGGCCAGCGCCATGCCGCCGGCGAACATGCCGAGCGTGCGCGGAAGCCACGCGTGCATGTAGGACCTGTGCTCGGGGAAGTACTGCGGAACCAGTGCCAGGAGTGCGAGCGCGGCCATGACCGCGAGCCCCCACAGCAGGCGCCTGCCGCGTGCGTCCACGGTCGTGCCCCGGCGCGCCCACAGGGCGAGCAGCAGGGCGAACAGCGGCAGCAGCAGGTAGAAGCTCACCTCGACGGACAGGCTCCACATCTGTCCGAGGCCGTAGGGGCCGGTGCCCACCCACGACGGATCGGTGTTGAAGGGGAAGGTCAGCGTCAGGGTCTCGATCCAGTAGCGCGGGGATCCGAGCTGATCGCGCGACCAGATCAGCAGCGCGGCCACCGCCACCAGCCAGTAGGCGGGGAAGACGCGCACCACGCGGCGCCACAGGTAGACGCGGACGTCGGGTCCCCGGCGCCCCTCCAGGGCGGCCCGCGCCCACGGCCGGTACAGCAGGACCCCGGACAGCGCGAAGAACAGGGGGACCGCGAGGTCGAAGGCGGACAGGAGCCCGCCCAGGACACCGGGGGCCAGGGCGTCGCCGGTCTCGGTCGCGACGTGGAAGACCAGGACCATGAGCGCGGCCGCGGCGCGGATGCCGTCGAGTGCCTCGTTGCGGCCGCCGACCTGGGGCAGCACCAGGGCGGGGTCGGGGGCGGGAGCAGCGGTGGAAGCACCGGCGGAGGGGGTGTCGGCGGGCCCCTCGGGCGCTGGGGAAAGGGACGCCATGGGATTTCCAGAACGGGAGGGAACGGGAGCACCATCATTAGAACGTGTTATAAAAATTCGGGCACGCCCTGGTGACGTTGTTCACTACTGGGCAGTACTCTACCCAGAACTGAAGCTAGTTCCACCAACCCCCCTCATTGAGACCCAACCCCCTTCACTGAGACCCGAACCCACGCCCAGGAGGGCACATGCGCCGTACAGTTGCGGTCGTTCTCGTGGCGATCGGGGTCTTCTGCCTCGCCTTCGCACCCCTCATGCGCACGTGGCTGGTGAGCTCCCTCGCTAAGACCCCCCTCGACTACTACAGCGAGACCGTCAACGTCGCCGAAGGAGCGACCTACTTCAACATCGAGGATGTCGAGCTCGTCGAGAACGCCACTCTCGAGGCGCACGCCACCATCCGCGCCGACGTCGCCTCCAGCACCGACGAGACGGTGGTCTGGGACCAGTTCACCTGGCTGAAGGACGCCGACACCGACTTCGGCATCACCTCCACCAGCCGCCGCGCCGGCCACGACCGCGTGACCGGCGAGGCCGTGGACTGCTGCGACGCCATGATCAACGAGGAGAGCGTCGCCCAGTCCGGCCAGCTGTGGAAGTTCCCCTTCTTCACCGAGCAGCGCGACTACGACTTCTTCGAGAGCACCGTCCAGGAAGTCGTCCCCATGGAGTTCCGGGGGACCGAGGAGATCGAGGGCGTCGAGGTCTACCGCTTCGAGCAGACCGTCGACGACGCCGTGATCGGCGAGCGCACCCTGCCCCGCTCCGTCGCGGGGCTGGAGGGTGACGGCGACGTCACCGGCGACGAGGTCTTCTCCATCGTCCGCACCTACTGGGTCGAACCCACCACCGGCTCGCCCATCAAGGTGAGCGAGCACCAGCAGCGCGTGGTCGACGTCGAGGGCGAGGAGGTCCTCACCCTCCTCGACGCCGAGCTCGTCTTCGACGACGCCTCCGTCCAGCAGGCCCTGGAGAACTCCGAGCAGGGCCGCACCGTGCTTCCGCTGCTGAGGACCACGCTCCCGATCGGCCTGCTCGTGGTCGGTGCCGGAACCTTCGCCATGGCGGCCGTCCTGTACTTCTCCGGCCGCCGCAGTGACCACCACAACTGAGGACCCCGAACGGCTCCGCGACCGCCGCACCCAGCGGTGGCGCGGGGCCTTCCCCGCCCTCCTCGGGGCTCTCCGCCCCCGCCAGTGGCCCAAGAACCTCCTGGTGGCGGCGGCACCGGCGGCGGCCGGCACACTCACCGAGGCGCAGGCCGCCGCGGCCTGCGCCTCGGTGTTCGTGCTGTTCTGCGTCGCGGCCGGCGGTACCTACCTCCTCAACGACGTCCGCGACATCGAGCGCGACCGCGCCCACCCGCGCAAACGGCACCGCCCGATCGCCTCGGGACGGGTGCCGGTCCCCGTGGCCGTCACCGTCGGCTCCCTGCTCGTCGTCGCCGCCCCGGCGGCCTCCCTCCTGCTGGGCGACCCCCTGCTCACCGGCATCCTCACGGGATACGTCGTCCTCACCCTGGCCTACACCCACCGCCTCAAGGACATCGCGGTCCTCGACCTGGTGGCGGTCGCCTCCTGCCACGTGCTCCGCGCCGCCGCGGGGGGTGTGGCCGCCGGCGTCCCGCTGAGCTCCTGGTTCGTCGCCGTGGTCTCCCTCGCCGCGCTCCTGGTGGTGACCGGCAAGCGCGAGGTCGAGCTGCGCGCCCTGGCCGACCGGCCGGCCCCCGGCCCGGTCCGCGCCGTCCTGAACGTCTACACCCCCGCCTGCCTCGCCCGGACCCGGACCGCGGTGTCGGCCGCGATGATCCTCACCTACGTCCTGTGGGCGTTCGAGCAGGGCGGTGGGAACGCGTTCCACGCGGCCAGTACGCTGCCGTTCACCATGTTCGTCCTGCGCTACAACCTTCTCGTCGACCGCGGCACGGGGGAGGAACCCGAGGAGATCGCCCTGCGCGACCGCCCCCTGCAGCTGGCCGGCGCCTCCCTTCTCACCCTCGTGTGCCTCGGCATCCACCTCTGACAGGAGGAACAGCACGTGAAACGCCGGCAGCGGGAGCGGACCCTGCTTCTCACCGGGTGGGGGCGCACCGCCCCCACCGCCGCCCGCGTGGTGCGGCCCCGCACCGCCGAGCAGGTCGCGGAGGCCCTGGCCGCGGCCGGACCGCGCGGCGCGATCGCCCGAGGGCTCGGCCGCTCCTACGGCGACGCCGCCCAGGCCGCCGGAGGACTGGTCCTGGACTGCACCGGTCTGACCGGCCCGATCCGGCTGGACACCGAACGCGGCGAGGTCACCGCCCCGGCCGGGACGAGCACGGGAAGGCTCATCGACCACCTGCTCGAACGCGGCTGGTTCGTCCCCGTCACCCCCGGGACCCGCCATGTCACCCTCGGCGGCGCGATCGCCGCCGACGTGCACGGCAAGAACCACCACGCGGACTCCTCCCTGGGGGCGCACCTGCGCTCCCTCACCGTGGCGGTGCCCGCGGGCGGGGTCCGCCGCGTCGGCCCGGACGGGGACGGGGCCGACCTGTTCTGGGCGACCGTGGGCGGCATGGGACTGACCGGGGTCGTCACCGAGGCCACGCTGTCGGTGCTTCCGGTGGAGACCGCCCACATGAAGGTGGACACCGACCGCACCGCCTCCCTCGAACGGTCCCTGGAGCTGATGTCGGCCGACAGCGGCCACCCGTACTCGGTCTGCTGGGTGGACCTGCTGGCGAAGGGGGCCGCGATGGGCCGGGGCGTGCTCACCCGCGCCCACCACGCGCGCGTGGCCGACCTGCCTCCTCCGCTGCGCCGCGCCCCCCTGCGCCACCGTGCCGCCGCCCTGCCTGCGGCTCCGCCCGAGATGCCGTTCGGCCTCCTCAACCGGTGGAGCGTGGGTGCGTTCAACACCGCCTACTTCTCCGCCGCGCCCCGGCGCCGCCGCAGCGAGGTCCGGCCCGCGGCCTCCTTCTTCCATCCCCTCGACGCGGTGCGGAACTGGAACCGGCTGTACGGCCCCCGCGGCCTCGTCCAGTACCAGTTCGTGCTCCCCCTCGGTGCCGAGGACACCCTCGCGGCCGTCATGGAGGGGCTGTCGCGGGCGGGGGCGCCCTCCTTCCTGGCCGTCCTCAAGCGGATGGGGGAGTCCGTCCCCGCCCCGCTGTCCTTCCCCCGGCCCGGTTGGACGCTCGCCGTCGACCTGCCCGCCGGGCTGCCCGGACTCGGTCCGCTGCTGCGTGGATTCGACGAGATGCTCCTGGCAGCGGGAGGGCGGCTCTACCTGGCCAAGGACAGCCGCACCGATGCCGCGACCGTCCGCGCCATGTACCCGGAACTGCCGGCCTGGCAGAGGGTGCGCGAGCGCGTCGACCCCGACGGGGTCCTCGTCTCCGACCTGGCCCGCCGCCTCGAACTCGTCCGACCGTGAGGGAGTACCATGCGCGACTCGACCGGACGGGTACGCACCGTCCTGCTGCTCGGAGGCCGCAGCGAGATCGGCCTGGCCGTCGTCGAGCGGCTCGTCCGCGACGGGGCGCGGGAGGTGGTGCTGGCCGCCCGGGGAGGGGCGGCCGACCCGCCCGGGACCCTGGCCGCCCTCGGGGCGACCCTCCACTCGGTGGACTTCGACGCGGCGCTTCCCGACACCCACACCGCCACCGTCGCCGAGGCCGTGTCCCTGGTGGGCGATCTGGACGTGGTGGTCGACGCGTTCGGTGTGCTCGGCGAGCAGTCCGAGTACGAGGCCGACCCGGCCGCGGCCGCCCGCGCCGCCGCGGTCAACTACACCGGGCACGTCTCCGCCGGCCTGGCGGTGGCCGCACGGCTGCGTGAGCAGGGCCACGGGGCGCTGGTCGTGCTGTCGTCGGTCGCCGGTGTACGGGTGCGCAGGTTCAACTTCGTGTACGGCTCGGCCAAGGCGGGCCTGGACGGCTTCGCCCAGGGGCTGGCCGACTCGCTGCACGGGAGCGGCGCCCGCGTCCTCGTGGTGCGCCCCGGCTACGTGCCCACCCGGATGTCGGCGCACGTGGCACCCGCGCCCTTCCCCGCCACGCCGGGGCAGGTCGCCGAGGCGGTCCGGTCGGGCCTGCGCTCGGGCGCCACCACGGTGTGGGTGCCGCGCGTGCTCGGGCCTCTCTTCACCGGCATGCGCCTACTGCCGCGCCCCCTCTGGCGCCGCCTGAACCGCTGACCGGCCCGGCCGCCGCCGGGCACGCCCCGGTCACGGCCGGCGTGTGTCGGCGGCGGTGAGGCGGTAGAAGGCGAGGGGGACCAGGCAGGAGAGCATGACCGCGGCCGGGACCAGCGTGCTGCCGACGAGCATGCCGCGCAGAGCCGTCTCGCTCTGCTGCACGACCTCGCCCGCGGAGGACTCCGCGTAGCCGCTCAGGGCCAGCGACAGCGACAGCAGGCCGGCGCCCACCGACTGGGCCAGGGCCTCGCCCGCGGTCCACACGCCCGACAGCACGCCGCCCTGGTGCCTCCCGTCGGGGGTGGCGGCCATGCAGTCCGCCAGCATCGACCACGGCAGCATGCCCGTGCCGGAGAGGCCGACGCCGACCAGGACCGACGAGGCCATCGCACCGGGCACACCCCAGACCGGGATGAGCAGCAGGCCGAGGCCTCCGAGGGTGAACACCCCGGCGGCGCAGGCCGCGGCCCGGCGCTTGTCCACACGCAGCGACAGCCGCCGCCACAGCGGGGCCGCGGCCATCAGCGGCACCAGCACGCACACCATGAGGATGCTCGTGTAGGCGGGCTCGCCCATGACATTGGCCGTCACGTAGGGAACACCCGCCACCATCGTCCCGCCGGCCGTGGCCATCAGCAGGTTGGCCGGGAACAGCACCCGGAAGTGCCGGTGGGCGAAGGCGATCCTCAGCTGGGCGGCGATCCCCTCGGTGCGGTGGGGGTGCACCGTGCGCGGGGCACGGCGGGTGCCGGCGACCGAGCCCAGCATCGACACCAGCAGCACGGCGCCCATGACCAGCCCCATGAGCCGGTATCCGGTCACCTCGTCACCCGCGGCCGACTGGATCACCGGGGCCAGCGCCCCGCCCAGCATCAGTGCCACCCCCACGAACACGGTCCGCCAGGCGGTGAACGTGGAACGCTCGTGGTAGTCGTCGGTGATCTCTCCGGGCATCGCCGCGTGCGGTACCTGGTACACCGACGAGGCCAGGGCCGCGGCCACGAACACCGCCGCCACGTAGGCAGCGGCGGCCCCGCCCTGGAGCGGCGGACCGGCGAACATCGCGGCGAACAGCACCGGCAGGGTCAGCGCACCCGCCAGCATCCAGGGCCGGCGCGGCCCCCAGCTCGAGCGGGTGCGGTCCGACCAGGCCCCGATGAGGGGGCTCGCGGCCAGGTCGGCGATCTTGGGCAGCAGGACCACCAGACCGGCCACCGCCGGGCTCACCGCGAGCGTGTCGGTCAGGTAGATGAGCAGGAGCAGCCCCGGGACGGTGTTGAAGACACCGGTGGCCAGGGCGCCGCTGCCGTACCAGGCGTGCACGGACCGCGGAAGGGGGGAGGCCGGCGGGGAGGAGGCCCCGGAGCGGGCGGGGACGGGAGTCACACGGCTCCGTCCGCGGAGGCCTCGGCCCTCTCGGCCCTCTCGGCCGGAGCGGTCTCTCCGCCGTACAGCTCCTCGTGGCCGACCGGGTCCACGTCGTGCGCCACCGGGCAGCTCGCCGGGAAGGTGCCGATCCGGTTGACGTCGTAGCCGCCGGGGTAGCTGCGGATGTTCGGGTTCTGGTCCGCCCACAGCGGCTCCTCGCGCGGCCTCATGCGGCGCACGACCTTCGCGCGCAGCTTCAGCGCCAGGTCGGCGCCCTTGCGCCAGGCCTTCGAGGGCGGGTCGTAGCGGAACGTCTCGATGAGGGACTCGTCGAGGATCGCCATGGAGAACTTGCGGGCCAGTCCCGAGACGCGGTCGGGGTAGAACGTCACCATGAGATCGAGGGTGGCGTCGGAGACGGCGCGGCCGCCGTCGGTGTAGGCGAAGTGCTCCGCCTCGTAGGAGTCCATGAGGTGGCGGAACTCCTCGTAGGTCTCGGGGATCTCCTTGATCCCCATGTACCTGCCGAGCTTGCGGTAGTAGTGCGTGATCGCCGCGACCTCGTGGTCGCTCAGGCGGCGCCAGCCGTAGCCGCGGTCGTTGATCCAGCGCACCGGCATGACGACGAAGGTGCTGAGCACGTAGAGGTAGTCGTCGTTGCTGATGTCGTAGGAGCGGTGCATCTGGTTCATCCGGCGCAGGGCGTCGCGGCCCTGCCCCGGTCCGAACCCGTACCGCATCATGTTGTTGAGGATCAGCGCGGTGTCGTCGTAGCGCTTCTGGGTCCGGCCCGTGAACTCGTCGGTCCGCCCCAGGAGCTCCCCGATGCTGGGGACGGCGTAGGTGCGGTACAGGGCCACGCCCAGTGCGCGCCCCATGTCCCAGGGGAACTCCTGGGACGTGAGGATCTGGACGATCCGTACGCAGTCGGCCTCGGCGTCCAGGCGATGGATCTCGTCTCGGAGGTCGAAACGCTTCATCGGGGGTCCTTAAGGGGGTAGGGGGTGGTGCCGGTGGGGTGTCGCGGAGCGGTCAGTCCTCGGTGGTGGGGGCCACGGCCTGTCCGGGGGCGGGCACGAGCGCGCCGGTGGCGGGCACCTCGACGGTGGCCATGCCGTGGGGAACCGGGCAGCCCTGGGGGAAGGTGCCGATCCGCGCCGGGTCGTAGCCCTCGGGGTAGCTGCGGACGTTGGGGCTCTGCCGGGCCCAGCGCGGTTCCTTCCGGGGCCTCATGCGGCGCACGACCTTCGCACGCAGCCTCAGGGCCCCCGAGGCGAGGGCGCGCCAGGTCTTCGAGGGTTCGGGGTAGCCGAACGCCTTCACGAGGCGGTCGTCCAGCAGGGCCTTGGTGAAGGGGCGCACCAGGGGCCTCTGCCAGGCGGGGTAGAAGCCCGCCATCAGCTCCAGGGTGGCGTCGGAGACGGCGCGGCCGCCGTCGGTGTAGGCGAAGTGCTCCGCCTCGTAGGAGTCCATGAGGTGGCGGAACTCCTCGTAGGTCTCGGGGATCTCCTTGATCCCCATGTGCCTGCCGAGCTTGCGGTAGTAGTTCGTGTGGGCGGCGGTCTCGTGGTCGCTCAGGCAGCGCCAGCCGTAGCCGTGGTCGTTGATCCAGCGCACCGGCATGACGACGAAGGTGCTGAGCACGTAGAGGTAGTCGTCGTTGCTGATGTCGTAGGAGCGGTGCATCTGGTTCATCCGGCGCAGGGCGTCGCGTCCCCGGCCCGGTCCGAACCCGTGCTCCATGATGTCGTTGAGGATCAGCGCGGTGTCGTCGTAGCGGTGCTGGGTGCGTTCGGTGAACTCCCGGGTGTCGGCCAGCAGCTGTCCGACGCTGGGGACGGCGTAGGTGCGGTACAGGGCCAGACCCAGGGCCTGCTCGATGTCCCAGGGGAACTCGTGGGCCGCCAGGATGCGCGCGATCTCCTCGCAGTCCGCCTCCGCGTCCAGCGTGTGGATCCTGTCTCGCCACTCGAACCGCTTCATCAGGTGGAACTCCAGTCGCCTTCTCGGCCCGCCCGCGACGGGACAGGGTCTGCGGGTGCTTCAGGGGCGCACTTTACCCGGAAGGCCCTTCTGTAGAGGAGACCTGGGGGCCTCTGTTCCCTTGTGGCCGGAAAACCGTGTCCTGTCCGTCATCATGCGGTCGCTCAGGGGAACAGCACAAAGGGCGGGAGGACCTGCGTCCCCCCGCCCTCGGCAGGTTCGGTCAGACGGCCACGCTCTCGGCCACGCGGTTGACCAGGGCCAGCAGGACCTGCTTGGACGACTCGCGCCTGCGTGCGTCGCACAGCACCACGGGGACCGAGGGGGCCAGGCTCAGTGCGGCCCGCACCTCCTCGGCCTCGTAGGCGTAGGAGTCGTCGAAGCAGTTCACCGCCACCACGAAGGGCACGCCGCGCCGCTCGAAGAAGTCCACCGAGGCGAAGCAGGTCTCCAGACGGCGGGTGTCGGCGATGACGATCGCCCCCAGCGCGCCCTCGGACAGCTCGTCCCACATGAACCAGAACCGCTCCTGTCCGGGCGTGCCGAACAGGTACAGCACGAGGTTGGGACTGATGGTGATGCGTCCGAAGTCCAGCGCCACGGTGGTCGTCGTCTTGGACTCCACCCCGGACAGGTCGTCGACCCCGAAGCTGGCCTCGGTCATCACCTCCTCGGTGCTCAGCGGGGGGATTTCGCTGACCGACCCGACCAACGTGGTCTTGCCGGCCCCGAAACCGCCCGCCACCAGGATCTTCAGGGCCGAGGGAACGGCCTCCTGGGAGCGCGGGTCAGAGTCGTTCGATGCCATCGAGAACCGCCTGGAGTACGTCCCGGCTCACCGGGCTCTTCGCTGTGTAGGGTGCGCGGGCCAGGGCCAGGCCGCGGTTGAGGAGGTCGCTGAGCAGGACCTTGACGACTGCCACCGGGATGTCCAGGTGCGCGGACACCTCGGCGACCGACTGGGGGTGTCGGCACAGCTCCAGGATGCGGAGCTGTTCGGGTTCCAGCGCCATCTCGTCGACGTCGGCCCGTTTGGCCGCGATCACCACGCTGATCATGTCCAGCCGCACCGCGTCGTCGTGTTCACGGCCCTGCGCGATCACGTACGGGCGGACGAGCGGACCTGCGTCCGGCTGCTCGGCCGCGAGGTCCTCCGGAGCCGCCTCCGTATCGCGGAGCGGCGGCTCGTAGGCCTCGCCGGGGTCGAACTCGTTGTGCGCTTGCATGACGGCCCCTATCGTGTGGCTTCTCCAGCGTCGCCCTCGTGCCGGGGGGCGGCGCCCATGTATCGGCCCACCTGCTCGACCAGGACATTCATCTCGTAGGCGATCAGGCCCACGTCCGCGCTCTCCTGGGCCAGGACGGCCAGGCAGGCGCCCCGTCCCGCGCCGGTGACGAAGAGGTACGCGCTCTCCATCTCCACGACGGTCTGGAGCACCTCGCCGCCGCCGAAGTGGCGGCCGGTGCCGCGTGCCAGGCTCTGGAAGGCGGACGCCACGGCCGACAGGTGCTCGGCGTCGTCCTTGGCCAGCCCGCGGGAGCGGCCGATCAACAGGCCGTCGGCGGAGAGCACGATGGCGTGCCGGGAGCCGACCGCGCGGTCGAGGAGCTCGTCCAGCAGCCAGTCGATGTCCTTCTTGCTCGAGTCCTCGTGGTCGGAGCTCTCGGAAGTACTCGTCACGGTTACGCGTCCTTGTCGGTCTCGTCGGTCTGCTGCTTGCCGGCGCGCCGGCCCCGGTCCGTTCCCTTCTGGAACGCGGTCATGTTCCGGCGCAGCCGGGACAGCCGCTCACTGGTGTCGGCGGGCCGGGGACGTTCCGCGGAGGAGGATCCCTCCGCCGCCGCGGGTCCGCCCCGGGGGTCGGGCGCGGGGTCGGAGGCCAGCTGCGGGGCCAGGTTCTGCTGGGGCCTGCGTCTGGGGAGCGGAGGGCGTCCGCCGCCCGCCTCGACCGTCTCCCCGGTGTCCGGGGCCGGTGCCGGGGAGACGGCCGGCCTGCGGGTGGGCAGAGGAGGGCGGTCGGCGGAGCCACCGTCCTCGCCCTCCGGGCCGGTGCCCGCGGGGTCCTGGGGCTCCGGCGTCCCGGGGGACGTGTCCGAGGGCGCGGGGACCGCTGTCAGCGCGGGGGAGGACACGGCCTTCAGTGCGCCCTCGGGGGTGCGGTCGGCGACCTCGCGCACCTCCCAGATGTCCTCCTCCTCGGAGGGTTTCCCGGAGACGGAGGCGCGGTCGCCGGAGATCAGCTCGTGGGGGAGCAGGACGATCGCCTGCACGCCGCCGTAGGGCGACGGGCGCAGGTGCACCTTGATGCCGTGGCGGTGGGCCAGGTGGGAGACCACGAACAGGCCGAGGCGCATCTTCTCGTTGAGGCGCATCACGTCGAACTCGGGCGGGTCGGCGAGGAGCGCGTTGGCCGAGGCGAACTCGTCGTCGGTCATGCCGAGTCCCCGGTCCTCCACCTCGATGGTCACACCGTTGGGGACCTCGTCGCTGCTCAGGCGCACGTGGGTGTGCGGCGGGGAGAACATCGCGGCGTTGTCGACCAGCTCGGCGACCAGGTGGATGACGTCGGCGACGGCGGGGCCGTTGAGGTGGACGCGGGCGATCCGCTCGCGCTTGACGCGGGTGTAGTCGCCCGACTCGGAGATGGCGCCGCGCAGCACGTCGATCAGCGGCATCGGCCGGTGCCAGGTGCGGCCGGGCGCCTCACCGCCGAGGATCAGCAGGTTCTCGGCGTTGCGGCGCGAGCGCGTGGCCAGGTGGTCGAGCTTGAAGAGCTGCGAGAGCTGCTCCGGGTCCTCCTGCTCGCGTTCCATCTTGTCGAGGAGGCGCAGCTGGCGGTGGACCAGCGTCTGGCTGCGGTGCGCGATGTTGAGGAACACGCGGTTGATGCCCTGGCGGAGCTCGGTCTGCTGGACGGCCTCGTCCACCGCGGCGCGCTGGGCGGTGTTGAACGCCTTGGCGACGTCACCGATCTCGTCGTCGGAGGTCGACAGCTGGGGCAGTGCCGAGTCGATGTCCACGTGCTCGCCGGCGTGCAGGCGGCGCATGATGTCGGGCAGCCGGTTCCGGGTCAGGTCGTCGGCGCCGTCGCGCAGCGTCGTCAGCCGGGTGGTGAGGGACAGGGAGGACCGGCGGGCGAGCAGGAAGGCGGCCGCGACGACCAGGGCCACGGCGAGGCTGCTGACGGCGGCCACGAGAACGGCCCGGTTGGCCTGGGCCGCGGTGACGTCGGAGGCGTGCAGGGCCTCGTCCGCGCCGATCTCGGTGAACTCGAGCACGACGTACTCGAAGTCGGAGTACCAGGCCTCGGCGTCCACCGGCATGGACAGGTCCTCGACCTCGGTCGGGAGGAGGGTGACCGGGTCGGTGACCGTCTCCGTCCGGACCTGGCGGTCCATGATCTGCTCCTGCATCGAGAGCAGGTTCGCGTACTCGGGGCTGTCGAGCACGGCCTGGAGCCGGTCGGCCTGCCCCGGACCGCTCAGGTAGGGGCCGTTGGCGGCGAGGAGGCTCTGGTAGGCGCCCACCAGTTCGGTGAACTCGCGCTGGTCCTCCACCGTCAGCTCGTCGTTGGCGAAGGCCCGGGAGAGCTGGGCATCGGTGCGCGCGAACAGGTCGACGGTGCGGAACATCTGGGTCGCCGTGACACCCGGTTTCACCGCGGCGGTGATGTTGCCCTCGCGGGCCTGGCTGTCGAAGGAGTTGGCGCCGTGGAGGATCAGACCGTTGTAGTACTCCAGGACCTCGTCACGGGTGGCGCTGCCGTCGTCCACGGCCAGGCGGATGTCGCCGATCCTGCCGTACTCGGCGTGCAGTGTCTCGATGTGCCGGCCGGCGTCCCCGGGGGCGAGGTCGGCGAAGTCGATGAGCTCTCCGATGACGGAGCCGAGGGACTCGTCGGTGCTCGTGCGGGCCTCGGCCAGCTGTTCGGCCAGCTCCCGGCTCCCCGGGTTCTCGATGAACGCGATGGTCCGGGCCCGCTCGTGCATGGCGTCGACGAGGCCGACGGCGGCGGGCGTCACCATGCTCTCGGTCGCCCGCGAGCGGAGCAGCTGGAGGGTCGCGTCGTAGGCCAGGACCGAGGTGAGGATCAACCAGAGCGCCACCAGGGCGGCGGTGGGAATCGTGACCATCGTGCGGATGCGGGAGGCGATCGTCCGCCTGCGACGTTGTGGTAATGCCTGCACGGTTCTCCTGTCGATCCGCGTGAAGTCTTCTCGGATGCGGCGTCGGGGAAACGGCCGCGGGTGCCTCGGGGTCTGCACCTCTCTGTCCACGGGTTCGTCCGACTCGGGTGGTCGGAGCGGAACGCCCCGTAGGGTGACCACTCATGCGGCTTTTCGGCGTTGGAGATCGTATCTCGGAAGGAAAACGGCGAAATATCCGGGTGGTGGGGGCAGTCTGCCACGAAGAGCGGGATGTCCACATCTTCGGAGGGCTGATGCGGACTGGATACTACTCTCCGGAATTACATGGGACGTACGTCACATATGGCTCAACGCCACTCCAAATATCCCAGGAAGGCACCGCTGAGCACCAGGATCGCTCCCAGCGTGCCGAACATGCCGCGCACCCAGTGCGACAGCCACGGAGCGGCCACGATCCGGGCCAGGTCGGGCCGGGCCGGATCGTAGGCCACGGTGACGATCTCTCCCGCCCTGGATGCCGTCCACCCGGTGCTCTCGTGTTCGGCGTGGACCTCCTGCCCCTCCTCGGTGCGGAACTGCACGATCATCCGGGAGGCCGCCGAGGTCTCCCGGTAGCCGATCACCCTCCCCTTCGCACGCACGCCGTACCTGGCCAGGCGCCGGTCGAGCCGGCTGTTGCGGTTCACGGTCCAGAGGAGGACCAGGCCCGCGACGAGGGGGAGGAGCGGGTACAGCTGGGACATCGCCAGGGGTGTCCTCTCAGGAGACTGCCGGGAAGGAGGGAGAAGCGCCCAGGTCGGAGCCGTCGCACACGTCCTGGGTCGGGAGGCCGCCGACGGGCGGCGACAGGGTAGCGCGGACCGGCCTGGGGGGAACAGATGCTCCGGGTGTGCGGACAGGCGGCCGGCAGCCCCCGATGATGGGGTGGCGGCAGCGTGTCAGGAGGAAGCGGAAAGGAGCGGGAGGCGATGTCGGAGATCGCAGAGCGGGTCGGGAGGATCCTGGACGACCCGAACAACTGGCCGGACGACCCGAAGGAGGCGGTCGCGCTCCAGCGGCGCCTGGCCGGCAGGGTCAGGGTGGAACCTCTCGACGTCGACTCCGTGCGCCTGGTCGCCGGACTCGACGTCAGCTACGCGAAGGACAACACGGCGCTGTCGGCGGCCGCGGTGGTCATGGACGTGCGCACCCTGGAGGTGGTCGAGTCGGTCGCCATCGCCTCGGAACCCTCGTTCCCCTACATCTCCGGGTTGTTCGGCTTCCGCGAGTCACCGCCGGTCCTGGAGGCGCTCGGGCAGCTCACGACCACCCCCGACGTGTACCTGTGCGACGGCTTCGGCCTGGCCCACCCGCGCCGCTTCGGGGTCGCCTGCCACCTGGGCGTCCTGCTCGACCTGCCGGTGGTGGGATCGGCCAAGTCGGTGCTCTACGGCAAACACGCGGTCCCCGGGGAGGAGCGCGGATCGTGGACGCCCATGGTGGCGGGTATCTCCGAGGTCGTCCCCGACTCGGCGGCCCTCGCGGAACAGGGCAAGGAGGTCATCGGCCGGTCCCTGCGCACCCGGACCGGGGTCAAGCCCGTCTACGTGTCCGTCGGCCACAGGGTCGATCTGGAGGGCGCCGCCGAGCTGGTCCTGCGCCTGTCGC
This sequence comes from Nocardiopsis algeriensis, assembly GCF_014203695.1. GTDB lineage: Bacteria > Actinomycetota > Actinomycetes > Streptosporangiales > Streptosporangiaceae > Nocardiopsis > Nocardiopsis algeriensis. The sequence goes on from NZ_JACHJO010000006.1 coordinate 289,874, forward strand.
CCAAGTACCGGGTGCCCGAGCCGGTCCGCCACGCCGACCGGCTGTGCGGTGAGCACCGCAAGGCGGTGCTGGCCGCCAAGGAGGCCGGTGAGGACCTCCCCGTCTTCTCCTGAGCTCCGGATGCGCGGGAGGACGGCCGGCGTCCTCCCGCGCACGGGCCCCGGCGGGAGCCGGGGCGTGTCCCGCGCGTCCCCGTCCTACCAGCTGGTGGGGACCGGGCGGCCCTCGTTGTACCCGGCGGCGCTCTGCACACCCACGACGGCGCGCTCGTGGAACTCCTCCAGCGAGGACGCACCCGCGTACGTCATCGAGCTGCGCACACCCGCGACGATCTGGTCGATCAGGTCCTCGACACCCGGGCGCTCCGGGTCCAGGTACATGCGGCCCGTGGAGATGCCCTCCTCGAACAGGGCCTTGCGGGCCCGCTCGAAGGGGGAGTCGTCGGCGGTGCGCAGCCGGACCGCGCGGGCCGAGGCCATGCCGAAGCTCTCCTTGTACTGGCGGCCCTCGGCGTCGCGCATCACGTCGCCGGGCGACTCGTAGGTGCCGGCGAACCAGGAGCCGACCATCACGTTGGACGCGCCCGCGGCCAGGGCCAGCGCCACGTCGCGCGGGTGGCGCACGCCGCCGTCCGCCCACACGTGCCCGCCCAGGGCGCGGGCGGCCTCCGCGCACTCCAGCACGGCGGAGAACTGCGGGCGGCCCACCGCCGTCATCATGCGGGTGGTGCACATCGCGCCCGGACCCACGCCGACCTTGACGATGTCGGCGCCGGCCTCGATCAGGTCGCGGGTGCCCTGGGCGGTGACGACGTTGCCCGCCACGATCGGCACGGAGGGCGACAGGGCGCGGACCCGCCCGACGGCGGAGAGCATCTTCTCCTGGTGGCCGTGCGCGGTGTCGATCACCAGGGTGTCCACCCCGGCATCCAGCAGTTCGGCGGCCTTGCCCGCGACGTCGCCGTTGATGCCGACGGCGGCGGCCACCCGCAGACGGCCCCCGGCGTCCACGGCGGGTGTGTACAGGGTGGAGCGCAGGGCGCCGGTACGGGTCAGCACCCCGACCAGGGCGCCCTCGCCGTCGACCACCGGTGCCAGCCGGTGCCGGTGGCCGTTCAGCACCCCGAACGCCTTCTGCGGCTCGGTGTCCTCGGGAAGGGTGAGCAGCTCCGCGGACATGACGTCGCGCAGCTGCGTGAAGCGGTCCACCCCCGCGCAGTCGGCCTCGGTGACCACCCCGACCGGGCGGCGGAGCCCGTCGACGACGATCACGGCGTTGTGCGCGCGCTTGGGCAGCAGGTTGAGCGCTTCGCCGACGGTACTGGCGGGGTTCAGGGTGATGGCGGTGTCATGGACCAGATGGCGCTGCTTGGTCCAGGCGACGACGTCGGAGACCACGTCGATGGGGATGTCCTGCGGGATGACCGCGATGCCGCCGCGCCGGGCCACGGTCTCGGCCATGCGCCGGCCCGCGACGGCCGTCATGTTCGAGACCACGATCGGGATGGTGGTGCCGGTGCCGTCCTGTGACGACAGGTCCACGCTCAGACGGGAACCGACAGAGCTCCTGCCCGGAACCATGAACACGTCGCTGTAGGTCAGGTCCTGCTGGGGAATCTGGTCGTTGAGAAAACGCACTACCTCTACCTCGGTCGGGACCCAAGGGGGCGGGCCGTCCGCCGCGCGCGGCCGCCGGCCTGCCTCCTCCTGCCGGTCAAGTATGCCTCTCCGATTGGCTCGTACGGCCTCCTGTCTGGCATGATGACTCGATTCCCACCACAGAGCCCTCCCCCCTGTACCCGGCAGTGCTTTGTCGTCGACACGGGGTTCGCCGGGCGTTTTCCCTGGAGAGACACGCATGCCGCGCTTTTCGCTCGCGCAAGTCAAGGAAGAGACCTACAAGGCCAAGGATGCCTGGTGGACCGTCTTCCTGGTCGACCCCCTGGCGGGCCGACTGGTCGTCTGGACCGCGAACCGCACCGAGATCACGCCCAACCAGTTGACGCTGGGAGCCGGTGTGCTGGGTCTGCTGTCGGCTGTGAGCTTCGCCATGCCCGCCGTCGGGGTGGGGGCCGGATGGGCCTGGCTGCTGGCGGGGGCCCTGTTGTTCCACCTCAGCTTCGTGCTGGACTGCATGGACGGCAAGATCGCCCGCCTCAAGGGGACGGGGTCGGTCTTCGGGGGCTGGGTCGACTTCGTGTTCGACCGCATCCGCTTCTTCGCGTGCGTCATGGCCCTGCTGATCGGGCAGTGGGTGGTCACCGGTGACGTGGCCTACCTCATCGCGGCCCCGGTCGTCGTCTTCTTCGACCTGCTGCGCTACCTCAACGGCTCCCAGGTGGCCAAGACGCGGCGGGCCATGCGCAGGGCCCTTGCCGAGCTGGTGGGCGACACCGAGGAACTCCGCGTCGACGCCGCCAAGGGCCTGGGCCGGGTCAGCCCCGAGGACGACGAGATGGACGAGGCCTCGGCCGCTCCCGCGCCTCCCGTCCGCAGGAGCCGCTACGCCCGGGCGCGCGACTTCCTGCTCCGCCACCGCGTGCGCCCGCACCTGTTCAGCGGTATCGAGTACGAGATGTTCCTGTGCGTGGTGGCCCCGGTGACCGTCCTGGTCTCTCTGTTCACCCCGCTGGACGGCCTCATCCTTCCCGTCGCGGCCTTCTCCGTCCTGGCACTGCTCTTCTTCGAGGTCGTGCTGGTGCTGCGGCTGTGGAGGGAGGCGCGCCGCTTCGAGTCGCGGCGCCGCTACCTGCTCGACGCCGGGATGACCCCTCTGCGCAACAGGGGCGGCCAGAGCTGATCCGGCCGATACGGGCGGGGCGGTGCCGGTCGGCACCGCCCCGCCTTCGCCGTTGCGGGCAGGCCGTCAGGCCCGGCTGCCGCTTCCGGCCGACTCGCGCTCGGCGGGCCGGGGGGTGTCGGGCAGGGGCTTGAGGAACCAGGTGGACCGGGGCTCCACCGCCCAGCGCAGGCAGGCCCGGACCCAAGGGCTGCACAGCAGCAGGACGAGGCCCGCCGCCAGGAGCAGGGTGGCGACCGTGCCCACGGGGCCGGTCGCGACGTCGTACCAAGGGGTCATGCGGAGCGGCTCCATGAGCGCGGCGTGGCCGAGGTAGACGTACAGGGTGTAGGCACCCAGGTCGGTGAACCAGGTGCGCCGCTTGGGGGTCAGGGCCAGGAAGGCGATGCTCATTGCCAGGGCGATTCCCAGGAAGGCCAGCCGGATGCCGAGGCCGGGCAGCAGGGGGTCGATGTCGCGGTCGGTCAGGCTGCTGCTCAGGAAGAGCCAGTCCGTGCTCAGCTCCTGGGAGGCGGGTACCGCCAGCAGGGCCGTCACGCCCATCACGGCCACGGCGCCGACACGCACCCACAGCTTGTCGAGGAGGGCGAGGTGCTCCCTGCGCAGGGTCAGGCCCAGGACGAAGAAGGGCAGGAAGCTGAGCACGCGGCCGATGGCCAGGGTTCCGCTGCCCAGGTCGGTGGTGGCGGCGCAGACCGAGACGACGAGGGCGACCGCCACCGGCCGGCGGAGCCGCTGCCAGACCGGGACGCTCAGTCGCCAGAGGAACAGCGCGACGAGGAACCACAGGGCGTAGGTCGGCTGGAGCAGCGACAGCGCGTCGGGCAGGCTTCCGCGCTGGAGGGCATGGACGGCGTGGTCGACGGCCCAGAAGACGAGGTAGGGCACGGCCAGGGTCAGGATCAGCTTCTCGACGCGCCGGGGCGACGTCGTGAAGGAACGCGACAGGTACCCGCTGATCAGGATGAACGCGGGCATGTGGAAGAAGTAGATCCAGTAGTACAGGACGTTGGCGGGACCGTAGTCGCGCATGGGCCCGAGCATGTGGCCGACGACCACCAGCCCGATGAGGAGGAACTTGGCGTTGTCCAGGCGGGCGTCGCGGGCCGGGGTCGTCTCCGCCGCGGCGGGGTTGCTCTCGGCCGTCGGGGAGGCCGCGCCCCGGTCGGGGCGGCGGTCTTCCGGTTCGGTCATGGATGAGGCCACGAGTGGACTCCGAAGTCGAATCGTAACTGTTCGTGTTCAATTTTCCGTGCATGAGGTCACACGGAGGTGTGGGGGAGTCGAGCGGCCGATGCCGTGCGGTGCACGCGGAGGGCACCGGGGAACCGGGCACGTGTGCCGTTACATTACTGTGATGTAAATCGATGCGCCAGCGGTTCGCACGGTTTTCCCGGGAAATCCGCTTCGGGTGCCTGCCCTCGGGGAAGCGGGCCTCTGCGCGTACAGGCCGGGCAAACAGGGTGCCCAGGCCGTTCTTCCGTGATCAGACCTTAACCCACCTACGCGGTGGCGGGGGAACGAAGGGAGGACATGTCAGTGTGGGTGGGGGGCGTCCGCGCCGATAGGCTGTGCCGTCAGGCAGTGGCCCCGGGACAGCAGACCCGGTCGAGATACGAGAAAAGGCGGTGGAAACCGTGCCGCACGCGGTGGACCCGAGCCGTGCCGCCCAGCACGGGAGTGTGGTCATGCGACTCCTCGACGAGCTGTTCCCGCTCGTGGAGGGGTTTTACGTCGACCTCCACAAGAATCCGGAACTCTCCCACGCCGAGCACCGCACCGCCAGCGCCGTGGCCGAGTGGCTCAGCCGGGCCGACTACGAGGTCCACACGGGCATCGGCGGCACCGGTGTGGTCGGCATCCTGCGCAACGGCCCCGGCCCCACGGTCATGCTGCGCGCCGACATGGACGCCCTCCCCGTCGAGGAGCGGACCGGTCTGCCCTACGCCAGCACCGCCCGCGCCGTCGACGCCGACGGCACCGAGGTCCCCGTCATGCACGCGTGCGGCCACGACGCCCACACCGCCTGCCTGGTGGGAGCCGCCGACCTCCTCGCCGAGACGCGCCAGGAGTGGTCGGGCACCGTGATGATCGTCGCCCAGCCCGCCGAGGAGTCCCTGGAGGGGGCGCAGGCCATGCTGGAGGACGGCCTGTTCGAACGCTTCGGCCGCCCCGACATCGTCCTGGGCCAGCACCTGGGCCCCCAGCCCGCCGGACTCATCTCGCACCGGGCCGGGATCATCCTCGGCTCGTCCCACTCCTACCGGGTGCGCATCCACGGTGAGGGCGGCCACGCCTCCCAGCCCAACGCCACCGTCGACCCGGTGCTCATCGCGGCGAACATCGTCACCCGTCTGCAGGGCGTGGTCTCCCGCGAGATCAGCCCGAGCGAGATGGCGGTGCTCACCGTCGGCAGGATCCAGGCGGGTACCACGGCCAACATCATCCCGGACGAGGCCTACCTGGAGATCAACACCCGCGCGCTCAACGACAACGTCGCCGCGCAGCTGGAGGCGGCCATCGAGCGGATCGTGAACGCCGAGGCCGCCGCCTCCGGGGCGATCCGCCCGCCCTCCGTCGAGCGCTTCCAGAGCGCGGGGGTCACCCGCAACGACCCGGACGGCACCGCCGACGTCGCGGCCGCGCACCACGCGTACTTCGGCGAGGACTACGTCATCCACCTTCCGGACCCCTTCCCGGCCACGGAGGACTTCGGCCGCTTCGGGCTGCCCGGCGACCCGCAGCCGATCCCGTACGTGTTCTGGTTCGTGGGAGCGACGCCGCACGACGTCTGGGAGACGGCCCCAGGTGACACCCCCTACGAGAAGATGGGCAACGTTCCCGGCACCCATTCGCCCTTCTTCGCACCCGCCCGCGAACCCGCGCTGCGGGCCGGGCTCGCGGCGCTCACCGTCGCGGCGCTGACCTACCTGGGCAGCGACCGGGGGAGCGTGCAGGGACAGGCGCTTCCGCCGACCGCGGTGCACGGCCCGCCGCCCGGCGAGGCCCCCGCGGCCGACGCCCCGCCGCCGTCCGGTCTTCCCGACTCCGAGGCCTACGACAGCGCCTACCTCGCCGCCACCCCGTGGCCCGCCTACGGGGAGGAGCGCGCCAAGTCCACCCACGAGGCCGACATGGGCGCCATGATGGAGGCCCAGGACGAGGAGCTCCGCGAGGAGTGGCGCAGCGGGAAGGTCGAGGAGTCCACGATGTCGGCGGACATGGCCGCGTTCCTGGACGACGAGCCCCAGGGGCCGCCCGCCGGACGCTCCTACGGCGGTCCGCCGCCGCAGGGCAGCGCCCACCAGGCGCCGCCCCCCGGGCGCGACGACGGCCGGCCCGGCTCCGAGTACCCTCTCTGACCTCCTGTGGGAGCAGGCTTCCGGCAGTGGGGCGACCCCGGTCTGCGCCGGTCCCTGCGCCACCCCCGGGAAGCCTCTCTGCTGGCCATGTGCGTGGGGGTGACCCTCTTCACCGTGGCGGGCGCCCTCAGCCGCGCCTACGCGGGGGACCCCAACGAACCGCTGCTGCTGCTGAGCATCCCCGTGCTGGTGTACTTCGTGCGGGGGCAGATGTACGCGCGCCAGCGGGTCAACGGGGTGCGGATCACCGAGCGGCAGTTCCCCGAGGCGCACCGGATGGTGGCCGAGGCGGCGGCCGCGTTCGGCATGAAACGGGTTCCGGAGGCGTACGTCGTGCTGGGCAACGGCGTGATCAACGCGTTCGCCTCCGGACACGGGTTCCGCCGGTACGTGGCCGTCAACAGCGATCTGTTCGAGGTGGGCGGGAGACTGGCGGACCCCGACGCGCTCCGTTTCGTCATCGGCCACGAGGTGGGGCACATCGCGGCCGGGCACACCTCGTTCTGGCGCCAGTTCGGCATCTCCGTGGCCAACGTGATCCCGGGGGTGGGCAGCACGCTGAGCCGGGCCCAGGAGTACACGGCCGACAACCACGCCTACAAGTTCTGCCCCGAGGGGGTGCAGGGGCTGCGGGTCCTGGCCGCGGGCAAGTACCTGTACCAGGCGGTCGACTTCCAGGACATCGCCGACCGGGCGGCGACCGACACGGGGTTCTTCGTACTGCTGGTCAACCTGCTCTCCAGCCACCCGGTCAACACGTTCAGGTTCGCCGCTCTGTCGGACCGGAGCAGGCCGGGCCGGATCCTGTGAACAAGGCGTGCACCGCAACCTGTTTCCGCCCTCTACTATTGCCCCGTGCCATGGTCCGATTCCCTCCCTCAGTTCAGTCTCGCCGGGACCCTGCTGACGGTCCTGCTGCTCTTCTTCGCGGCCTTCGGCGAGCCCTTCCTCGGCAGGAAGGCGTTCGCGTGGCTGTCGCGGCGGCGTGACAGGGACGCGCTCGCCCTCGTCCGCGTGCACGCCGCCACGATGGGCGTGCACGTCCTGTGGGGCGTGCTGTTCCTGGCCGTGCTGCTGCTCTCCCCGGGACTGGACGCCGCCGACCTCGGCCTGCGGCTCCCCGACTCCCTGGGACCGGTCGTCGGCGGAGCCCTGGGCGGCCTGATCGCCCTGGGCGGCCTGTGGCTGTTCCTCAACGGACTCCCCGCCCGGGTCCGCTCCGCGCTTCCGGCCAAGGGCCGGCGGAGCAGGCGCCGCCGCGCCCCCGCTCCCGCCAGGAACCTGCCCGAGCCCGAGCGCGACCGGTGGCTGCTCGTCCCCTGGACGAGGAACGAGCGCCTCGCGGCCGCGGGTGCGGCCGTCACCGGAGGCGTGTTCACGGAAATGGTCTACCGCGGCCTGTTCATCGTCCTGGTGGCGAGCATGGGCGTCCCGCTGTGGATCGCCGGGGTGCTCTCGGTGGCGCTGTTCTCCGTCGCCTACCTCTACCAGGGCTGGTGGGGGCTGGTCAGCGCGGGGGCCTCGGGCACGCTGTTCACGGTCCTGTACCTGGGCACCGGCAGCCTGTGGGTGCCGATCGCGGTGCACGTCGCCCTCAACCTGCGCTCGATCGCCTTCCCCCCGGCCTCCCTGAGGGAGGGGCCGTACGAGGACGACCACGAGGACCCGTACGAGAGCGAGTACGAGGACCGGTCCGACGGCGAGGGCCCCGGCGGCGGGGCCGGAGAGGCCCCGCAGGCCCCGGCCGCCACAGCGCAGTCCGCCGTCCCCACCGCTCCGGCCCCGCAGGCCCCGGCCGCCACCGCGCAGTTCGCCGCTCCCGTGGCTCCCGGGCCGCAGGCTCCGCGGCACGGGGGACCGCGGCCGCAGGGCGGCACCCCGCCGCAGGGGATGCCGCCGCAGGATGCTCGGCCCCCGGGGACGCCCCCCTACGGCACGCCTTCGCCGGGCACGCCCGGGTACGGATCCCCGCGGCAGGGCACTCCGCCCCGGGGCACGCCCCCGTGGGGAGCTCCTCCGCCCGGCGCGCCGCCCCGGGACGCGGGGCGCAGCGGCGACCTCCTCGGGGAGTGGCCTCAGCGCCCGCAGGGACCGGGCGCCTGAGCCGGCGGTGACCTCCGGGCCGGTTCCCGGTGTCCCGAGGCGGTGAGGCACGATGGTGGGATGTCCGACGCTCTCGACTTCCCGATCACCCGCAGTCGCCGCTACTGGCTGACCACCGCCGACGGCGTCGGGATCGACTCCCAGCTGCTGACCGGTCCTGTTCCGCGCACCACCGCGGTGGTGCTCGCCAACGGGTTCACCGGCACCTATCGCAGCCCTCACACGCGTGCGCTCGCCGAGGCGATGCTCCAGGTCGGCGACGTCATGACCTTCGACTTCCGCGGGCACCACGGCTCCGGGGGCCGCAGCACGGTCGGCAACGCCGAGATCCACGACCTGGAGGCGGTCATGGTGCGGCTGCGGGAGCTGGGCTACACCTCGGTGGCCACGGTCGGGTTCTCCATGGGGGCGGCGGTCGTCGTGCGGCACGCGGCCGTCTACGGAGGGGTCGCCGCCGCGGTCGCCGTCAGCGGTCCCAGCCGCTGGTACTACAGGGGCACCCGGAGGATGCGCCTGCTCCACCTCGGTGTCGAGCGGGGGCTGGGCCGCTTCTTCCTGCGCAGTTTCCGCAAGGTCCGCGTCATCGACCGCGAGTGGGAGACCAGACCGGCCGAGCCCCGGGAGGTGGCGGGGAAGATCTCTCCGGCACCGCTGCTGGTGGTACACGGTGACGCCGACCCCTACTTCCCCGTCTCCCACGCGCTCGACGTCCACGGTGCGGCCGAGGAACCCAAGGACCTGTGGATCATCCCCGGCATGGGCCACGCCGAGCGCGCGGTGACCCCGGAACTCTCCCTCCGCCTGCGTGAATGGCTGCGTGAACACCTGCCCGAGGAGCAGGCGGAGGAGAACTGAACCTGTGTCGCGGGCCCTTTCCTTCTCGACTACAAAGAGAGGATGACCCGATCACCTGTGTCGAGGAAAAAGGTGGAAACAGCACTGCCCGGCCTGCGGGGACGCGGCTTCGCCCTGCTCATCGCCGCGACCGCCATCAGCCTCTGCGGCTTCACCGCCGCACTGCCCCTGGTCCCCTTGTGGGCGGCCAGGGGAGGGGTGGGCGAGTTCGGGGCGGGCGGCACCACCGCCGCCTTCATGCTCACCACGGTGATCACCCAGCTCGCCATGCCCTGGCTGCTGGAGCGCGGCGGCTACCGCTGGGCCTTTCCCGTCGGTTCACTGATCATGGGCCTGCCCGCGCCGCTGTTCGCCCTGACCGCGGACCTCGGCGTCCTCGTCACCGTCTCGGCGGTGCGGGGCGTCGGCTTCGGAATGGTGACCGTCGCCGGCACGGTCCTGGCGGCCCGGCTCGTCCCGCAGGACCAGGTCGGCCGGGCCACCGGCTACTACGGGCTCGCCGTCGGCCTGCCCCAGGTCGTCATCCTCCCCGGAGGCGTGGCCCTCGCCCTGAGCATCGGCTTCGAGACCACCTTCTGGCTCACCGGGCTGTGCTCGGTGGCGGGGGCGGCCCTGTCCGCGTGCATCTGGTACGCCGACGGCGGGCGCAACCGCCCGGCGATGCGCTCCGACCCCGCGCACAGGAGCGCTCCGGTCCGCACCTCCCCGGCGGCGCTGGCGGTCCCCCTGGTGCTCATGCTGGTGACCGCGGCGACCGCGAGCGGGATCGTCACCTTCCTGGCGATCCCGTTCGAGCGGACCGCGTGGCTGGCCGGCGGCGCCCTGGCCGCCTACGCGGCGGCGGTCGTGATCGGCCGCTGGAGCGCAGGGACGCTCCACGACCGCCACCGCCGCACCCTGCTCCTCCTGCCGGGCACCGCGGCCGCCGTTCTCGGCGCGGCCCTGGCCACCGTCGCCCTGTGGTCCGTCCCGGGTCCGGGGGCACAGCCCGGGGCGGGAACGGCGCTGCTGGTGGTGGCGGGCGCCTTCCTGTTCGGCCTGGGCTTCGGCGCGGTCCAGAACGAGACCGTCACCCTCATGCTGAACCGCACCGGCCCCGCCGGTTACGGCAGGGCCAGTGCGGTCTGGAACATCGGCTACGACGCGGGCACGGGTGCGGGGGCGATCCTCCTGGGCCTGCTCATCCAGCTGCTCGGCTACGGCCCCGCCTTCGCGGTCACCGCCCTCGTCCTGGCGGCGGCCCTGCCCCTGGCCCTGGGGCGGAAGGTCAGAACGACGTGATGTGCACGTGGTCGTAGTGGTTCTGGGTGGGGCTGCCGCGGTCTTCCATCCACTTCCACTGGCGGTTGGCCGTGTGCCAGATCTGCTGTTCCCAGATGACGTACTCCACGCCCAGGCGGTCGGCGTTGTCGATGGCGTACTGGGCGATCTGGGTGCCCCACGCCTGGTTGTCCGCCGTCGGGTAGCCCCCGCCCGTGCTCACCATGAAGTCGCACGCCCGACCCTCGCCGTGGTCGTCCGCGGTGCCGCGCCAGCAGCCCACCGAGTAGGGGACGCCGACCGACCTGATGATCTCGTCGCGGATCGCCGCCATGCGGGGCGTGGTCTGCGACCAGCCGCCGCCGACCGCGCTGTCGGGGATGGCGCCGGTCCCCTGTGTCTCGGGAACCTGCTCCTCCTCGTACTTCCGGATCTTCTCCTCGATCTCCTCGCGCTTGCCCTCCAGCTCGTCGATGAGCTCCTCGGCGTCCTGCAACTCCGTGTTGAGCTCGTCCGCGACCAGCTCGGCCTCGTCCCGTATCTCGATGAGGTCCGCGATCTCCTCGGACTGGCTCTGCCCCAGGTAGCTCAGGACGGCCGCGTCGCTGTACACCGACTCCGGCTCACTGGAGAAGATCACCGAGAAGGCCGGGTCGAGGCCGCTGCTGTTCTTGTACTGGGTGGCCGCGATGGTGGACACGCCCGACCGTGAGGCCTCCAGCTCCTCCTCGATCTCCTGGAGGTCCTCCTCGGCCTTCTCGACACGTGTCTTGATCTCCTCGAACTGGAGCAGCTCGCCGTTGTAGCTCTCCTCGAGCTCCTCGGCCCGCTGCGTCAGCTCGTCGATGTCGACCTCGTCGTCACCGGGTTCGGCCTGCGCCGTGCCCGGGAGGCCGACGGCCACGGCCGTGACCGCGGCGGAGAGGGCGAGGACGGCGCGCCTGCCGCGCCGGCGGCTGGGATGAGGAGAGGGTGTCATGTCTGCTCCGTGAACGGTCTGGGCGCATCCGACGCGCGACAGCGAGGAGGATGTCGCGGCGGAGGGATGCTCAGCAGACCCTATGAGGTCGTGGCGTTGCGTGCCTGGTGCGTTGACTCACGTGACTCTGGGGGGTCGAGCGGGGACGTGTCCGAAGATACCGGTAGCCGGTGACCGGACGGGCCCGCGCCTGCCCGTGGGACGCCCTGCTCGCGGCAGCGGTTCAGCCCGCGCCGCCGAAGGCGCTGGGCAGCTGGACGCCGGCGGGGCTCGGCGGCTCGGCGGGCATGAACCAGTCGGACCGGCGGATCTCGCGCAGTGCCTGCTTGCGCGCCTCCGGTTCGATGCGGTCGATGTAGAGCACGCCGTCCAGGTGCTCGGTCTCGTGCTGGAGGGCGCGTGCCATGAGGCCGCTGCCCCGCAGGGTGACGGGCTCGTTGCGCAGGTCCACGCCGGTGACGACGGCGTGCATGGCCCGCCGGGTGGGGTACCAGAGGCCGGGAATGGACAGGCAGCCCTCGTCGCCGTCCTGCACCTCCTCGGACAGCTCCGCGATCTCGGGGTTGATCACGTAGCCGATGCGCCCTTCGACGTTGTAGCTGAACACACGCAGCCCCACCCCGATCTGGGTGGCGGCGACGCCGGCCCGGCCGGGGGCGTCCACCGTGTCCAGCAGGTCCTGGACCAGGGATGCGGTGTGCTTGTCGAACTTGGTGACGGGTGTGGTCGCGGTGACGAGTACAGGGTCGCCGAAGCGGACGATGGGACGCATGGTCATGCACCAAAGATTAGTCCGGTCCCGTCCGTGCGAGGACGGAGATCCGCAGAAGCCCTTCCGCCCCGGCGAACCGGTGCTCCCGTTTCCTCAGAGGGCGAGACCGGGGCGCAGGGCGTCGTCCAGGACCATCTCGATGTAGTCCAGGGCGGCCCGGCGCCGGGCCAGGGCGCTCTCGTACAGGGAGGGGCTGCCGAAGCCGCGCCGGACCCGCAGGCACTCGTTGACGACTCGCTGCCACTTCTCCGGAAAGGCGTGCAGCGCGTAGGCGCCGGCACCCGACTTGGAGGTGATCTCACCCGTCTTGAGGGTGAAGTGGAGGCGGCTCACGCTCAGCACGCTCCAGGAGGGGGCGAGGGATCCGAGGACGGCCAGCCCGCGCGGCGTGACCAGGCGTCCGGCCTTCTCCCGCCAGCGCCGCCACTGCTCGTCCAAGGACCCGAGCGACCAGGCGCGCAGGCTCTCGCGCTCGTCCCACACGTCGAGCTCGAGCCGGTGCGGACCGCGTACGGTCACGCCCCGCTCGGCGAGCACGTGCCAGGTGACGGGGTTGACATCGCTGTCGGCCCGGTCGCGGAACCGGCCGCCGATGACGGAGGCGACAGGACCGCAGGCGGCCGGGTCGCGGGTGAGGTCCTCCCACGTGACGTGGATGCCGTTGAACTGGAGGCCGGCGGCGTCGTTGCGCGTGAGCGCGTGCGCGCGCCGGAGCAGTTCGAGCTCGGTGGGGCCCGGCCGGGCCGAGGTGACGACGACGAAGTCGACGTCGCTGGTGTGGGGGCGGAAGTCGCCGAGAGCGACCGAACCGGTCAGGTAGAGACCCTCGACCAGGCCCGGGGCCTCCCGGTCGGCGTGCGTGAGAAAGGTCCGCGCGATCGTCCGCACCCGAGGGTGGACGGCCATGCTCACTCCAGTCTGGACGGTCGGTTTCCGGCAACCCCATTACCCACATGCGAGCGATGTAGTCGGGAGTTCATGTGGCTGAAGAGCGCTGCTGGGGCCGGAGGGCCTGTAGTGGAGTGCTCCTCTCCGCGATCCAGTGTGGGCGGGTCCGGAAGCGATCGCAAGTGGCGGCACCGAACCCGCACCCTGTCCCCCCACGTCAGGTGGTGTGCGGCTATGCCGGAAAGGGGAGGTGTGCACCCTTGACAAGAAGGAGGATCAGGCGCTAAGGGATCGGGTCCGCAGGAGAAGGGCCGAGGTCCTCCGGTCGGACGGGGGTCGGACCGGGAGGGACAATTTCTCGCGCACATTCGCAAGCACGTGCATCGGCACCGTGCGGATGCATGGGACGTGTTTTCCCGGGATTTCTCTGGAGAAGTTCTGTGGGCATTTTTCCCGACTTGTGAGGCTCTCGTCGGCCGATCTGCCGCCGGCGCCCTCTCCGAGCCCCTCCGTGTCCGGTTGAGCGACCCTTGGGGTTTCGATGCAGGTCAGGAGGCGTCGGGTGTCGTATGAGGTCTATACCACTGTCGAGAAGGTGGACTTACTCATTTTTTTCGGCGATTGTTGTGGTTCACCAGGGCCGGTTCTGGTGATAACCAAGACAGCCATTATCTGCTGTTTTCCTCCGCGTAACACAGGGGCATCCTCCGGAAACCGATCCACTGCAGCCTCGACAAGCAGCAGCAGATATACAGAGAAGACGAAGGAGCCGTTCATGGTCCCGACGATGGTCCTCTTGGCCGACGACTCCCGCGACGCGCAGCGGCGAGAGGCCCTGTGCGGTCTCGCGGAAGCGGTGGCCGAGCGGGGCGAGGCGCCTGTGGCGACAGCCTTCGGCAGCCCGGAGGAGGTCGCCGGTGCCCTCCGCTCCGTCCGCGGGCCCAAGGTCGTCGTCCCCGCGTTCGTCGCGGGCGGCGACGTCGCCAGCGCCCGGCTGCTCTCCCGGCTCGACCTCCGCAGTCTGGGGGACTCCTGCCGTACCCCGCCCCTCGGCGCGGTTCCGTCCATCGTCGCCGACCTGGCCGGACGCCTCTCCGACGCGGGCTGGAGCCGCGACGACGGCGTGGTCCTGGCTGCCGACGGCACCACCGGCACGGAGGAGCGCCAGGTGGTCATGGACGTGGCGCGCATGCTCAGCCGCCGCCTGGGCTCACCGGTCCAGGTCGGCTACCTGCGCACCTGGGCACCCTCGGTGGTCGACGCCGTCGACCGCCTGCGGCGCAACGGCCGCGAGAACGTCGCCGTCGCCGCCTGGCGGCTCGTCGACGGCCCCGACCTCGACCTGCTGCGCAGGCTCGACGCCACGGCCATCACCTCCCCCCTGTGGCCCTCCGAACTGGTCGTGGACACACTTCTGGCCCAGCACCGGGCCGCCAAGGGCCGCCTCGTGTGAGCCCGGTCCGCGGGCCCTGCGGGGCCCGCACCGGCACGGTCCGTTACCCGGGTCGCCGGAACGGGTATGTGCTCCACGGGCGGGAACTCCCCGCACCCACGACGAGGCACGCTCCGCTCCGCCCCCGTGCGCGGGACCGCCCCGCGGCACCGACGTGAGCGGATCCGAAGGTGGACCTATGAACGACCTCACAGCAAGGTTCGTCGACGACCGGCAGCGTCGGCGCCTGGAACGGCGCTTCGGCAGCCACGTGGGGGAGTGGCTGGCCGACCTGCCCGCGGTCCTGGACGAACTCGCCTCCCAGTGGCGGCTGAGGCTGGAGGGTCCCGCCCCGCACGGGCGCACGTCCGTGGTCATCGAGGTCACCCGCGCCGATGGCCGGAGGGGGGTCGTCAAGCTCTCCCCGGACAGCGGCCTGGCCGTCTCCGAGGCCAACCTGCTCATGATGTGGTCCTCCTCCCGGAGGGTGCCCGAGGTGTGGGACGTCAGCGTGCCCCGCGGCGCGATCCTGATGGAGTTCATCGAGGGCGACACCGTCGCGGCCCGGGGCGAGGTGCCGCCGATGGAGACCATCGGCTCCCTCATCGCCGAGCTGCACGGGACCGAGGTGCCGCGGGCCCAGCTCCTGGAGCTGCCGCCCCTGGCCTCGCGCGTGCAGTTCGTCTTCGACCTGTGGGGCCGCGAGCACAGCGAGGGCCGGGCCGCCGAGATGATCCCCGCCGCGGTGATGCACCGCGGCTTCACCCGGGCCAGGGAGCTCTCGGACAGCGAGGTCGACGCTGTGCCCGTCCACGGGGACCTCCACCCCGGCAACGTGCTCGACGGCGGTCCCCGCGGCCTGGTCGTCATCGACCCGCGCGCCTGCCTGGGCGACGGCGCCGTCGACGCGGTGGACTGGGCCCTGTGGAAGGCCACCACCCGCGAGGAGGTGGAGGAGCGCGTCGACACGCTCTCCCGCGTCATGGGGGTCGACGGCGGCCGCATGATGGACTGGGTCCGCGCCTTCGCCCCCTGCATGGCCGTCGCCAAGGCCAACCGCGGTCAGGAGAACAGCGAGGAGTTCGACCTCCTGATGGAGCTCTCCGGAGGGGCCTACGCAGGCCGCTGAGGCTTCAGTCCCCGCGCGGTGACAGCGCGGCGTTCTCGAACCGGTAGCCCCGGCCCGCCTCCGTGATCAGGTAGCGCGGACAGGCCGGGTCCGGTTCGAGCTTGCGGCGCAGCTGCGCCATGTACACCCGCAGGTAGTTGGTCTCGCTCTGATAGGCGGGGCCCCACACGTCGTGCAGGAGCCGCCGCTGGCTGACCAGCTGTCCGGCGTTGCGTGCCAGGATCTCCAGGATGTGCCACTCGGTGGGGGTGAGGCGCACCTCCCCGCCGTCGCGCAGGACCCGCTTGGCTCCCAGGTCCACGGTGAAGCAGGAGGTGCGTACCACCGGGGCCTCCTCGCTGCGCACCGACCGGCGCTCGGCCGCACGCATCCGCGCCAGCAGCTCGTCCATCCCGAACGGCTTGGTCACGTAGTCGTCGGCCCCCGAGTCCAGGCAGCGCACCTTCTCCCCCGAGGAATGGCGGGCCGACAGCACGATGATCGGTACCTGGGACCAGCCGCGCAGCCTCTGGATGACCTCCAGCCCCTCCATGTCGGGCAGGCCGAGGTCGAGCAGGACCACGTCGGGGGAGTGCTCCGCCGCCGACCTCAGCGCCGACGCGCCGTCGGCGGCGGTGTCCACGTCGTGTCCCCGCGCCCGCAGATTGATCTGCATCGCCCGGATGATCTGCATGTCGTCGTCAACGACCAGGACCCGCACCGGCCCTCCTTCCCTCGGTCCCGACCCCGGTCACCGCGTCCTCCGTGCGGACGCCTTCCGCGGCCCGGAACGTGAACACCATCGTCAGTCCGCCGCCCGGGGTGTCCTCGGGGTCGAGCGTGGCGTGCATGGCCTCGACGAAACCGCGCGCCACCGCCAGGCCCAGCCCCACCCCGGTCCCCTGAGGGGCATCGCCCAGCCTCTGGAACGCCTCGAACATGCGCTGCTTGCCCTCGTCGGAGACCCCCGGACCCCGGTCCACCACGCGCAGCTGGACGCTGTCGCCGTGCGCGCTCGCCGCCACCAGTACGGGAACACGCGGATCGGGGTTGTGGCGGACCGCGTTGGAGACCACGTTGGCCACCGCCCTCTCCAGGAGGCCGGCGTCGGCCGGGACCCGGGGCAGGCCGTCGGGCACGTCCACGGTGACCGCTCCGCCCGGCAGACCCAGCAGGGCCAGCGGGACGACCTCCTCCAGACCGACCGGTGCCAGCTTGGGCCGCACGCTGTCGGTGTGCACCCGGCTCATGTCCAGCAGGTTGTCGATCAGCCGGTTCAACCGGTCGGTGGACACCTCGACCGTCTCCAGCAGAGCCTCGCGGTCCTCCTCGCTCAAGGCGATGTCGGTGGCCCGCAGGCTCGACATGCTCGCCTTGATCGAGGTGAGCGGCGTGCGCAGGTCGTGGGAGACCGCGGCCAGCAGCGCCGTGCGGATCCGGTTGCCCGCGGCCTGGCGGCGCGCCTCGGCCGCGTCCCACTCCAGCCTCTGGTGCTCCAGGGCGATACCGATGTGCGCGGCGAAGGCCCGCAGCACCCCCTGGTCGGCGGCGGGCAGGACCCGGCCGCGCAGGGCGAGCGCCAGCCTGTCGGAGATGGAGACGAGGACGTCGGCCTCCTCGGGGGAGTCCGCCGCCGGGCTGCCCACGCTGTACACCGCGCGCCACCGGTCACCGTCCAGGCACCCGCTCCCCTCGGGCGCCCCGGCCGGGGAACCGTCCTCGCCCGGCTCGCCCGCCAGCTCCAGCAGAGTCGCCGAACGCTGGCCGAAGGTTTCCCGGATCCGCCGCAGCAGGGCCTGCAGCGGTTCGTTCCCCGCCAGGACGCTGCCCGCCAGCAGGGTCACCGCGTCGGCCTCGGCACGCGCCCTGGCCGCCTGCGCCGATCGATGGGCCGCCGTCTCCACCACCATCGCCACCAGTGCCCCCACGAGGGTGAAGGCGACGAGGGCGAGGGCGTTGTCCAGGGACACGGCGGGGCGCCCGTGCAGGGGCGACAGCAGGAGCGTGAGCAGGAGGGCGCTCCACAGCGCCGACACCAGGGCGGGCCGCAGACCGCCGACCGCCGCCGTGGACACGGTGGTCAGCAGCAGGAGCATCGCGTCCGACGCGGGCCCCGTGTCCGCGAACGGGGGCAGCGCCAGAACCAGCGACACCAGCGTCGGTGCGGGCAGGGCCAGCAGCCATCCCGCCAGCCGGCGGTGGCCGCCCAGGCCCCGGACCTGGGGCGGCAGGGGCCAGCGGCCGCTGCCCACCTCCTCGTGGGTGACGATGTGCACGTCGATGTCGCCGGACTCGCGGGCCACGATCGTGCCGACCCCCGGACCGAACATGTACTGCCAGGCCCTGCGGCGGGAGGAGCCCAGCACGATCTGGGTGGCGTGCACGCCCCGCGCGAACTCCAGCAGCCCTGTGGGGACGTCGCTGCCGACCACCTGGTGGTAGGTGCCGCCCAGCTCGGCGAGCAGTCTGCGCTGGCGCAGCAGGTCACCGCCGGGCGTCTGCGCGATGCCGCCCGGAGGGACGACGTGCACGGCCATGAGGTGGCTGGGCTGCGGGCGGCCTCCGCGCGAACGCGCCGCGACGCGGGCGGCCCGGCGGATCAGCGTCTCCCCCTCGGGTCCTCCGGTGAGCGCCACCACCACCCGCTCGCGCGCCTCCCAGGTGCGCCGGATCTCGTGCTCGCCCCGGTAGCGGGCCAGGCTCTCCTCGACCCGGTCGGCGGTCCACAGCAGCGCCAGCTCGCGCAGCGCCGCGAGGTTGCCCTCCCGGTAGTAGTCGGCGAGCGCGGCGTCGACATGCGTGTGGATGTCGCCGCGCGCCATGCGGCGGCGCAGCTCCTGGGGGGTGGTGTCCACGAGTTCGATCTCGGCGGCGCGCCGCACCACGTGGTCGGGCACGGTCCGGCGGGGCCGCACCCCGGTGATCTGGTGCACGACGTCGTTGAGGGACTCCAGGTGGTGGATGCCCACCGTGGACAGCACGTCGATGCCCGCCTCCAGCAGCTCCTCGACGTCCTGCCGGCGGTACTCGTTGGGGGAGCCGTGCGGGTTGGCCAGGGCGAGGTCGTCGACCACGGCCAGGCGGGGCGACCGGGCGAGCACGGCGGCCGTGTCCACCGAGCCCGACGGGTGGAGGGGAATCTCCTCCAGCCCTTCGAGCAGCGCCGACGTGCGCTCGCGGTGGCGCGTGTGGGCCGCAGCCACGACCACGTCGACGCCCTCGTCCGCCCGCCGGCGGGCCTCGGCCAGGGCGCTGTGCGTCGTGCCGGCCCCGGGGGCCGACCCCAGGTAGATGCGCAGTCTTCCTCGTCCCACGGCGTCCATTGTCGCGCCTGCGGGAGGTGCGGGGCGCAGGCGTCCCCGGGCGGCCCGCCCCTTCTGCCCGCCAGGTCCCTTCCGCGGGGTCCGGCGCGAACCGGCCGCGTCACCCGCACGCGACCGCGCCGGCGCTCATGCCTGCGCGTCGGGGACGAGCTCGCCCCGGTAGGGGCAGCAGGCGGTCCGACAGCCGCAGGCCCAGGGCGCCGGCCGTCGGCGACCGGACAGCCGCGGAGGCAGCCGCGGCCCAGACCCTGGCCGCGGTAGGCCGAGGAGCCCGGGAAGAGGGGTGGTGCGCCACACCCGCACCCACTGTCCCGGGGAAGCCCGATCGCGTATGGTCGTGTACCGGTCCCGCCATCCCTCCCCCTCGTGGCGCCGGACGCTCCCGCAGCAGACCCTCCCCCGGTTCGCCTGCCCACTGAACCGCCCCGCCGAAGGAGTTCCCCATGCCCTCACTCGTCTCCGTGCCCACCCTTGCCACGGCCGAGGACAGCGTCCTCGCGGGTGTCCCGGACGAGTACCGGCACTACTTCAACGGACGCCCCCCGGTCCCGTTCACGAAGCGCCACTGGGAGTTTCCGGGTGAGCCCGCCGCCGTGCCGCTCGCCCGCGCCTTCCTCGACACCTGCGCCGCCGCCCGGGACGGGGAGTACCGCTACGTGTTCGCCCTGATGGGCACCGAACTGGCCACCAACGCCATCAAGCACAGCCGTTCGGGAGAGGAGGGGCAGACCTTCGTGCTGCGGGTGACGCGCACCCCCAACGGCATGACACTGGTGTGCCGCGACAACGGGATCCCCACCAGGGCCGCGGCCGGGGAGGGCGGCCCGCTGACCGCGGTGCCCGCCACCGGCGACCGGCTGACCGCCGAGAGCGGGCGCGGCCTGGCCCTGGTGGACAGCTTCGCCAGCTCCTGGGGGGACAACGGCCACCCCAGTATCCGCAAGGTGTGGTTCCACCTGGCCTTCGACATGACGGGCAGCTCCTGGCCGGCCGCCTGAACGCGCTCCCCGTGCCCGGCCCGGGACCGTGCCGGCGGCAGGCGTTCCGGGTCCCGCGTGCGGCCCGGACCGCCGCCCCGGGGCCGGCCCGAGCGGGCGGGGCCGCGCTCACCTGCTGTCGAGGTAGGCGAGCACCGCGCGGACCCGCCGGTGCCCGGGGTCGGCGGGAAACAGCCCCAGCTTGGCGAAGATGTTGCCCACGTGCTTGTGCACCGCGTTCTCGGTGACCACCAGCCGGCCGGCGATCTCCCCGTTGCCCAGCCCCTCCGCCATCAGCGCCAGCACCTCCGTCTCGCGCGGGGTCAGCGAGTCCAGGGGGTCGCCCGCCCTGGGGGCCAGGAGCTGGTGGACCACCTCCGGGTCCATCACCGTGCCGCCCTCCGCCACCCGGCGCAGCGCGTCCACGAACTCGCCCACCCGGGCCACCCGGTCCTTGAGCAGGTATCCCACCCCGCCCCGGCCGTCGGCCAGCAGCTCACCCGCGTACTCGCGCTCCACGTACTGCGACAGCACCAGCACCGGAAGCGCCTCGTGCGTGCGCCTGGCCTCGATGGCCGCGCGGATGCCCTCGTCGCGGAACCCCGGAGGCAGCCGCACGTCCACGACCGCCAGATCGGGCCGGTGCCGCGCCACCGCCGAGGCGAAGGCCGGGGCGTCCGCCGCGATCTCGACCACCTCGAACCCCTGCGTGGACAGGAGCAGCTCCAGTCCCGCCGACAGCAGGACGTTGTCCTCCGCGATCACGACCCGCACGGCAGCTCCACCTCCAGCACCGTAGGGCCGCCCGCAGGGCTGTCCACCCGTACCGAGCCGTCCAGGGCGGCCACCCGCCGACGGATCCCCTGCACCCCCGTTCCCCGCTCCTCGTCCACCCCGCCGCGGCCGTCGTCGCGCACCGACACCCGCAGCACACCGTCCTCCCGCAGCAGGCGCACGCCGATCTCCCGCGCCCCCGAGTGGCGGACCGCGTTCGTGACCGCCTCCGTGACGACGAAGTACGCGGCGGTCTCCACGGGGACGGGCAGAGTGCCCAGGTCCCCGGTGTCCATCCGCGTGGGGATGCCCGTGCGGGCGGCCAGGGCGTCCAGCGCACCGGACAGCCCGCGGTCGGCCAGGACCGGCGGGTAGATACCGCGCATCACCTGGCGCAGCTCGGCCATCGCCTCCTCCGCCCCCTCGTGGGCCTGGTCGAGGAGCCGGGCCGCGCGGGGATCGTCCTTCAGGGCCTCCTTGGCCACCCCCAGCTGGAGGGCGATCGCCACCAGCCGCGCCTGGGTGCCGTCGTGCAGGTCGCGCTCGATGCGGCGCAGCTCGGCGCCGTGCGCGTCGACGACCCCGGCCCGGGTCCGGCTCAGCTCGTCCACCCGCGCGGCGAGCACCTCGGCCCGGGAGGGGGCCAGCCGGCGCAGCGCCAGCCGGGCGTGGGTGCGGGCCACGGGCACGACCGCCCAGCGCAGCAGCGCCAGGCCGGCGGCCGCCTCGGCGGAGAAGGCGACCAGGGCGGGGGCCCAGCCGTCCACCGGCATCCCGAGGAAGCTCTCCTCGAAGGGCAGCGCCCACCACAGGAGAAACAGCAGGGCGTCCACCGGCATCACGGCCGCGGCCGTGCCCGCGAGACCGAGGGCGGTACCGAGAAGGGCCTCCTGGGCCGCCCACCGCAGCAGGCGGCGGGCGGACGGCGCCCGCCGCAGCTCGCGCGGACCGCTCGGGGGCGGCGGCGCCTCCTCGGGAGCGGGCGCGCCCAGGAAGCCGGCCGCCCGCGCCCGGTACGACTCCGCCCACCGGTGCAGGAGGAGGAACCAGCCGGACGACAACCGCGCCCCGCCCAGCAGCGACAGGAGCACCGCCACCGCTGTCAGCGGCAGCGCCACCATCGCCGCCATCCCCGTGACCAGGGCCACCACCAGGTGGCCGACGGCCCGCAGGACCGCTCTCCAGACCTTCATCTCCGACTGCCTCCAGCCCGCGCCTCTTCGGTCCCCGACAGTCTGGGGCATACGGGTCCGGGCGGTCACTACAGCCGGCTACCGGAAACGGGCCGCCGCGCCCGTGTCAGTCCTCCTCGCCGTCGTCGTCGCGGGTGAGGGAGTCCACCGCCACCGCGACGCTGATGACCAGTGCGACGTCGCCGCCGATGTCGTCGCGGTGGGTGTTGACGTCCACGGCGTAGGTGTCGCGGATCCGGAACCACGTCCGGGACACGTGCGCGACGGTGCCGTGCTCGTCGCTGATCACGTACTCCTTGCCGAGGAAGTCCCCTGTGACCTCCCAGTCCGGCGCCCCCTCCACCTCGACCACGAGCTTGTCGCGCAGGGGGTTGACCAGGCGCTTGCGCACCGTGGCGACCGTCTGCCCGTCGCGCTCGACGCGCATCTGGTCGCGCACCTTGAACAGCTTGCGGCGAATGGTGGTGAGGAGGTTGCCCTCGGTGTCCTTGAGTTCGAAGGTCGTGCGGATGCGCAGGGCCTTGCCGTCCACGAGGAACACCTTGCGGTCGTCCTCGTCGGTCACCCAGTAGTCGTCACCGATGTCGAAGACGCGTTCGCGTACCAGGAATTTCATGGAACCAACCTAAGCCCTGTTTTTTGGACGCTCTCGCCGTATCGGCGGAGCCGATCCTCCGGCGAACGGTCGGCCAGGTGTTCCCTGGCAAGGCGGAGAGCGCAGCTCAGCCCGGTGGGCTTGGCAAGCTCTCCGGCGCGGCAAGGGGGCGCCTGGCGGCCGTGCAGCCCGAGATGATCCGAAAAACAGGGCCTGGAGGCCGCGACACCGGGCGCACCAGGCCGTGTGTGCGGCGGGCTGTCACAGGTACAGGGCACGATAGGAGGGCACCGAACGGAAGGGCACACATGAGCTGGCACACCCGGCCGATGGCCGCACTGGACTTCGAGTCCACGGGACTGGACGTCACCGCCGACCGGATCGTCACCGCCGCCCTGTGGCGGATCGACCCGGCCGCGCGCACGAAGGACGTCCGGACCTGGATGGCCGACCCCGGGATCGAGATCCCCGCAGAGGCGACCGCCATCCACGGTGTCACCACCGAGCAGGCGCGCGGCTCCGGCCGCCCCGCGGCGGAGGTCGTGGCGGAGATCGCCGCGGCCCTGGAGAAGGTCTCCGCCGACGGCCTGCCCGTGGTGGTCTACAACGCCCCCTACGACCTCGGCCTGCTCTGCGCGGAACTGGACCGCCACGGCCTCCCCGCCGGCTTCGTCGAAGGCCTGCGCGTCATCGACCCCCTGGTGCTGGACAAGCGGGTCGACCCCTACCGGCGCGGCGGGCGCAAGCTCACCGACGTGTGCGCCCTCCACGGTGTGCCCCTCGACCAGGAACAGGCCCACGGAGCGTCCGCCGACGCCCTGGCCGCCGCCCGGCTGGCCTGGAAGTTGGCCGCCGCCCACGAGGAGCTCACCGCCCTGGACCTGGACGACCTGCACGCCGCCCAGGTGCGCTGGAAGGCCGAGCAGGCCGCCTCCTTCCAGGCCTACCTGCGGCGCAAGGACCCCGAGGCGGTCGTCGACGGCAGCTGGCCCGTCGCCCTCTCCCCGCGCCCGTCGGACACGGCGCGGCAGTGACCTGCCCTTCCGGCTCCGCCCCGTTCCCCGTGATCTTGTCCCTGGAGCCGATCTCACCCCGTCTCGCTGCCGTCCTGTAGCCGGCCGAAGTGACCGCAGATACAAGATCTACTGGTCCACCATGGTGGTGTCAGGGAGGGTTTCGACGGGAGCTCTCCCCGATCGCGACGCTGGGGTGACTCCTACAAGATCTGTCCGAGATGGCTTTCTCGTGACGTGTCCACCAGCGCTCGCACACCAGGGCCCTGCCTGTGGGAGTGACCTAATAGAAGCCTGTGCATCCCATAACTCACAGTAGATCTGTCCCCCACGGCAGAGCCCTGGCAGCAGTCCCGTCCCTCCACCAAAAGACAAGGACAGGACACCACCATGGTGACAGTGGGCATCGATCCGCACAAGCAGATGCACCTGGCCGTCGCACTGGCCGACAACGGCACCCGGCTGGGCCGGCCCCTGAAAGTCCCCACCGGCCCTGAGGCCCTGGAACGGCTGCTGGCCTGGATCCGGCCCCTGGCCCAGGGCCGGCCGGTGCTGTGGGCCATCGAGGGCGGCCCCGGCCTGGGCCGGGCAGTGGCCGATGCGCTGCTGCTGCACGGCCAGCAAGTGGTGTGGGTCCCGGTGCGGGCCATGGCCGCCCAGCGCCGTATCACCGCCACCCGGGGAGCCAAGTCCGACGTGATCGATGCGGTGGCGGTGGCGCGCGCGGCCATGGCCGACCCCCACCTGGCCCGCCACCGCATCGACCCCCGGGTGCGGCAGATACGGCTGCTGGTGGACCTGCGCGCCGACCTGGTCGAGCGGCGGGTGGCGGTGGCCAACCGGCTGGCCACGATGGTGCATGTGGAGCTCGAGCATGCCCCTGGCGGGCTGTCGAGCGGGGCGGCGCTGGCGCGGGTGCGCCAGGTGGTGGCCGCGGCAGCGGTGGAGGAGACGGTGCGGTGGGTGCTGCTGGCCCTGGTCGGTGAGCTGGAGGGGTTGCTGGCGCGGATCCGGGAGGTGGAGCGGCGGCTGCGGGAGCTGGTGGAGCCGGTGGCGCCGCACCTACTGGCCATTGCCGGGGTGGGGGTGGTTTCGGCGGCGGTGCTGCTGTCGCAGGTGGGGGATGTGGAGCGGTTCGCGTCCTCGGCGAAGCTGGCCCGCTATGCGGGGTGCGCGCCGATTCCGGTGTTTTCGGCTGATCGGGAGCGGCACCGGTTGCATCGGGGTGGCAATCGGCAGGTGAACCGGGTGTTGCACACGGTGGCGATGGTGCAGGCGCAAAGGTTCGGGCCGGCGCGGGAGTATGTGGCGGCGCGGGTGGAGGCCAAGGGCAAGCGGGGAGCGCAGCGGGCGTTGAAGCGTCATCTGGTGGATGTGGTGTATCGGGCGATGGTGGCTGACCGGCAGCAATGGCGGGCTGAAGAAGCCTTGCAAGAGGCCTGTCAGCCCGCCGCTTGACATAGAAGCGTCACGAGAAGACACGACAGGGCGGGTGCTCCGAGGATCTCGGGGCACCCGCCCTTTCTGTGTTTCGGTGTCCTGACCACAGCCCGACCACAGAGGTCCGGGAAAGGTGGTGCCGGATGACGAGGGCTGACACACGAAAGGCGCCCCGTAGGACGCCGTATCGCCTGGTCAGCGCCGTGATGGTGCTGGTCCGGTGTGTGTGCCCCCTGCAGGATTCGAACCTGCGCACACGGCTCCGGAGGCCGTTGCTCTATCCCCTGAGCTAAGGGGGCTGGCTTGCGAGAACAACTGTAGCAGGGGCCTCGCGCGCTTCGTCCACACGCGCACCGCGCGCCCGGGATGGCAGGAACTTCGCGATCCGGTGGTGCCGAGGCATCCGGCAGCGGTAGTGTCGCGCCCGTGAACGCCCTACCTGCGCGGGTTCTCGTCGTCGAGGACGACCACGTGATCCGTGAACTCATCCGCCTCAACCTCGAGCTCGAGGGCTTCGAGGTGTTCACGGCCGTGGACGGGCAGGACTGTCTCGAACACGTCGAGCGCATCGATCCCCACGTCGTCACCCTGGACGTGATGATGCCCCGCCTGGACGGCTGGTCCGCCGCGGAGCGTCTGCGCGCCCGCGAGCGCACCCGCCACTGCCCCATCGTGCTGGTCACCGCCCGCACCCAGGAGGAGGACCGGCGGCGCGCGGAGCGCATCGGGGTGAACGCCTACGTCACCAAGCCCTTCGACCCCGACGAGCTCGTCGACGTCGTACGGGGCCTCCTCGGTGGAGGGCGGGAGTGACCCCCAGACAGATGGAGGCCCTCGTGCGCGGGGCCGCCGCACGGTCCTTCGGGCTGGAACCCGAACGGATCCCGCTCGTCTGGCCGCGCGGGGACCACGCGGGGGAGGGCGCCGACGCCGCCACCGCCCTGCCGCCCAGGATCGTGCGCCTGGCGGGGTCCGCTCTGCCGCCGGGTGAGGAGAGACCCCACCTGCGGGCGGGCGCCCGCATCGCCGAGGAGCTGCTGCGCATGCGCGGCGAGGGCGCGGCCTCCTTCGCCGCGGTCCGCGCCGACGCCCGCGGCTTCCTCGACCTCACACTCACCGCCGGCCAGCGCCGCGCACTCCTGGAGGCGGCCTCCGACGGCCCCCGCTACCTCACCGGACGCGCCTGGGACGGGCCGGGGGAGTGGCCCCGCACCGAGCTGCACGACGCCGGGCCGGTCGCCCGGGCCCGCCGCCTCGCCCGGGCCGACGCGCGGGCCCGCATCGCCCTGGCCCTCGGGGGCCCGCCCCCGCCCCCCGGCCCCGCAGGCGAGGTGTCCTGGCGCGACCGCTACCGCGACGGCGGCGCCGACCTGCCGCCCACACCCGCCGCCCGGGCGCTGCGCGCCGTCGGCGAGGACAGCGCCCGCATCGCCTTCTGCCGCTCGGTTCCCGAGCACCCCCGTGCGGGGGAGACCACGGGCCGGGACCTGCCCGCGCTCCCGTCCGCCGAGAACCCGGGGGCGTGGGTGCGCCTGACGGAGGCCAACCCCGCCTTCCGGCTGCGCTACGCCCACGCCCACGCGGTCGGCCAGGAACGCTGGACGGCCGGAGGAGCGGAGCCGCACACCGCCTGCTCCGAGCACACCGCCCCCGTCCGGCGGGCCCTTCTGGACGGCCCCAGCGCCCTCGACACGGCCGCGCGCCGAGAGGAACCCCATATCCTGGTCAGATACCTGGAGACGCTGGCCGGTGCCTACGATGAGTGGCGGGTGTGCCCCTCCTCCGCCGAACCGGCGGACCGCGGCGAGGCCACCGCGATTCCGGCCGCCGTCGCCGGGGTTCTCCGCACCGGGCTCTTCCTGCTCGGGGTGTCGGCGCCCACAAGGCTGTAGACGCTCCGCCCGCCGCGGACCGCACCCAACCCTTCCGTCCCGACCGGAGAAGGGGACAATGGGCGGGGCAGCCTCCCGCACAGTTCCACAGACCCAGCCGAAAGCCGATCATGAGCCGTTACGCCCATCCCGCCGGATCCCGCCACGCGGAGGTCCTGCCGGAGGAGAACCCGCCCCTGCCGCCCGAGGACCTCAACGCGCTCGACCCGCAGATCTGGCCCGCCACCGCCCGCCGCGAGGACGGCGAGCTCGTCGTCGGCGGCGTCGGCGTCCGCGAGCTCGCCGCCGAGTACGGCACCCCCCTCTTCGTCATGGACGAGGAGGACTTCCGCGGCCGGGCCCGGAGCTACGCCGAGGCCTTCGCGGGGGCCGACGTCTACTACGCGGGCAAGGCGCTGCTGACCAAGGCGGTGGCCCGCTGGGTGACCGAGGAGGGGCTGAAGCTCGACGTGTGCTCGGGCGGGGAGCTGGCCGTGGCCCTGGCCGCCGGGGTGCCCGCCGAGCGCATCGGCATGCACGGCAACAACAAGTCCGAGCGGGAGCTGCGCCGCGCCGTCTCGGCGGGTGTCGGCCGGATCATCCTCGACTCCCTCGACGAGATCGAGCGGCTCGAACGCATCTCCGCCGAGCTGGACCGCACCCCCCGGGTGCTGATCCGCGTCACGACCGGGGTGGAGGCGCACACCCACGAGTTCGTCGCCACCGCCCACGACGACCAGAAGTTCGGCTTCGCGCTCAGCACCGGTGCCGCCGCCGAGGCGGTCCGCCGCGTGCTCGACGCCCCGCACCTGGAGCTCGTCGGCCTGCACTCCCACATCGGCTCCCAGATCTTCGACACCGCCGGCTTCGAGGTCGCGGCCCGCCGCGTCACCCGCTTCCTCACCGGGATCCACCAGGACATGGGTGTCACCCTCGCCGAACTCGACCTCGGCGGCGGCCTGGGCATCGCCTACGTCTCCGGCGACAAGCCCCTCGACCCCAAGAGCATCGCCGACAGCCTCACCTCCATCGTGCGGCGCGAGTGCGAGGACGCCGGCCTGCCGGTGCCGCGCCTGGCGGTGGAGCCGGGCCGCGCCGTCGCGGGCCCGGCCGGAATCACCCTCTACGAGGTGGGTACCGTCAAGGACGTCGAGGGCATCCGCACCTACGTCAGCGTCGACGGCGGCATGAGCGACAACATCCGCACCGCCCTCTACGGCTCGGAGTACACCAGCCGGCTGGTGTCCCGGGAGAGCGACGCGGACCCCGTGCTCTCCCGCCTCGTCGGCAAGCACTGCGAGAGCGGCGACATCATCGTGCACGACCTGTACCTGCCCGCCGACCTCCGGCCGGGCGACCTGGTGGCGGTCGCCGCCACCGGGGCCTACTGCTACTCCATGGCGAGCAACTACAACCACCTGCCCCGGCCGGCCGTGGTGGCGGTCCGGGACGCGAGCGCCCGCGTGATCGTGCGCAGGGAGACAGAGGAGGACCTCCTCCGCCTCGACGTCGGCTGAAACGTCCCTCCACATGTACGGAGAGGACACGAGAGAAGTGGGAGTCACGCCCAAATGGCGATGAAGGTGGCGCTGCTCGGATGCGGCGTTGTGGGTTCGGAAGTCGTCCGCCTGGTCAACGAGCAGTCCGAGGAGCTGGCCGCTCGGGTCGGCACGCGCATCGAGATCGGCGGCATCGCGGTGCGCCGCACCGACCGCGACCGCGGTGTCGACCCGGCACTGCTGACCACCGACGCCGCGTCCCTGGTCACGCGCCCCGACATCGACGTCGTGGTCGAGGTCATCGGCGGCATCGAGCCGGCCCGCTCGCTGATCCTCGCCGCCATCGGGGCGGGCAAGTCCGTGGTGACCGCCAACAAGGCGCTCCTGGCGGAGGACGGCCAGACCCTGCACGCCGCCGCGCGCGAGGCCGGGGTCGACCTGTACTACGAGGCGTCCGTCGCGGGTGCGATCCCGCTCCTGCGGCCGCTGCGCGACTCCCTGGCGGGTGACCGGGTCAACCGCGTCCTCGGCATCGTCAACGGCACCACGAACTACATCCTCGACCGGATGGACTCCCTCGGTGCGGGGTTCACCGAGTCGCTCGAGGAGGCGCAGGCCCTGGGCTACGCCGAGGCCGACCCGACCGCCGACGTGGAGGGCTTCGACGCCGCGGCCAAGGCCGCGATCCTGGCCCGGCTGGCCTTCCACACCCAGAAGGTCACCGCGGCCGACGTGCACCGCGAGGGCATCACCGGGGTGACCGCGGGCGACATCGCCAGCGCCCGGGCGATGGGCTGCGTGGTGAAACTCCTGGCGATCTGCCAGCGCTCCGAGGACGGTGCCTCCGTGGGTGTGCGCGTCCACCCGGTCATGCTCCCCCTCGAACACCCGCTGGCCGGGGTCAAGGAGGCCTACAACGCGGTCTTCGTCGAGGCCGAGTCGGCGGGCCGCCTGATGTTCTACGGAGCCGGGGCGGGCGGCACCCCCACGGCCAGTGCGGTCCTGGGCGACCTGGTGGCGGTGGCGCGCAACCGCCTGGCCGGCACCTCGGTCTCCGAGGGCGGCCACGACACCGGCCTGCCGGTGCACGACATGGGCGAGACCGTCACCAGCTACCACGTGGCGCTGGACGTGGCCGACCGCCCGGGCGTGCTGTCGAAGGTGGCCGAGATCTTCGCCGACCACGGCGTGTCCATCCGCAACGTGCGCCAGGAGGGCCGGGGTGAGGACGCCCAGCTCGTGCTGGTCAGCCACCCCGCCCCGGATGCCGCGCTCAGAAGCACCGTGGCGGACCTGCGCGGGCACGAGATGGTCCGGGAGGTCGCCAGTGTCATGCGCGTGGAGACCTTCGCCGACTGATCCGCCGGCCGAGGGGTCCGGCCGGCGGGGGCGCGACCCCGGCCCGCCGTTCCACATGCTGAGACCGGGGTCCGCGATGCAGGACGCCCCCGCGGGGACATAGACTCGTACGCGGCGGCGGTGCAGGCCAGAGGACCGGCGCGCCCCGCCCCTTCCACCGATCTTCAAGTGAAGTCGTATCCACCCGAAAGGGACACAGTCGTGAGCATGGCACGGGCGTGGCGAGGCGTCGTCGAGGAGTACCGCGACCGCCTCCCCGTCAACGAGAGCACCCCCGTCGTGACGCTCCAGGAGGGCAACACGCCCCTCCTGCCCGCGACGCGTGTATCCGAGCTCACCGGATGCGAGGTCTTCCTCAAGGTCGAGGGCCTCAACCCCACGGGATCCTTCAAGGACCGGGGTATGACCATGGCCATCACCAAGGCGGCCGAGGACGGTGCCAAGGCCGTCATCTGCGCCTCCACCGGCAACACCAGCGCCAGCGCCGCCGCCTACGCCATCCGCGCGGGCATGACCTGCGCCGTGCTCGTGCCGCGCGGCAAGATCGCCATGGGCAAGCTCGCTCAGGCCCTCGTCCACGGCGCCCGCCTGCTCCAGGTCGACGGCAACTTCGACGACTGCCTCGAACTGGCCCGCAAGCTCAGCGTCGACTACCCCGTCGCCCTGGTGAACTCGGTCAACCCCTACCGCCTCCAGGGCCAGAAGACCGCTGCCTTCGAGATCGTCGACGCCCTGGGTGACGCCCCCGACGTCCACTGCATCCCCGTCGGCAACGCGGGCAACATCACCGCCTACTGGATGGGCTACACCGAGTACAGCAGGGACGGGATCTCCACCAGGAACCCCCGCATGCTCGGCTTCCAGGCCAGCGGCTCCGCGCCCATCGTCGACGGCGCCCCCGTCACCAGCCCGAGCACCATCGCCACCGCGATCCGCATCGGCAACCCCGCCTCCTGGAGGCTCGCCGAGCAGGCGCGCGACGAGTCCGGCGGCCTCATCGACAAGGTGACCGACCGCCAGATCATGGCCGCCTACAGGCTTCTGGCCGCCGAGGAGGGCGTGTTCGTCGAACTGGCCTCCGCGGCCAGTGTCGCCGGCCTCCTCCAGGCCGCCGAGGCAGGGCAGGTCGAGCGCGGCAGCCGCGTGGTGTGCACGGTGACCGGCAACGGCCTCAAGGACCCCGACTGGGCCCTGGCCGGCGCCTCCTCCGCCACCACGGTCCCGGTGGACGCCCTCGCCGCGGCCCGCGCGCTCGACCTCGCCTGACCGTGGGAGCACGCACCATGACCCCACCGGGCCCCGCGCGGGTGTCCGTCCGGGTGCCGGCCACCAGCGCCAACCTCGGCCCCGGCTTCGACTCCCTCGGACTGGCCGTACGCCTGTACAACGAGTTCGACGTCACCGTGCGCGACGACGGCGAGCTCCGCGTCCGGGTGGGTGGCGAAGGGGCGGGCGAGGTCCCGCTGGACCGGCGCCACCTCGTCGTCAGGTCCATGGCCGAGGCCTTCGACCGCGTCGGTGAGAAGCTGCCGGGGCTCACCCTGGACTGCGTCAACAACATTCCGCACGCGCGCGGGCTCGGCTCGTCGTCCTCGGCGATCGTCGGCGGTGTCGCCGCGGCCTCCGCCCTGCTGGGACGCACCGGTCCCGGCCAGGGTCCCGACCTCGACTGGATCTACCAGGTCTCCGCGGACATCGAGGGGCATCCCGACAACGTCGCCCCCTGCGTCTTCGGGGGCTACACCGTGGCCTACCGCGACGGCGGACGCTGGGGCGCGGTCTCCCTGGCCGTCGACCGGCGCATCCTGCCGGTCCTGTGCGTCCCGGGCTGGCACCTGTCCACCGAACGGGCCAGGGGCCTGCTCCCCGCGGCGGTGCCCCACGCCGACGCGGCGTTCGCGGCAGGGCGCTCCGCGCTGATGACCGCGGCCGTGTGCGGACGCCCCGACGCGCTGTACGCGGCCACCGAGGACCGCCTGCACCAGGACTACCGGGAGCCCGCCATGCCGCGGACCCTGGAGCTGGTCCGCGACCTGCGTGAACGGCACGGTCTGCCCGCGGTGGTCTCCGGAGCGGGGCCCACGGTGCTGGTGCTGTGCTCGGTGGAGGAGGGGGAGGCCGACACCGATTCACCGGAAATCGTCCGCCAGGTTGATTCGATCGCTCGAAGCGCGGGTAATGATTGGGACATACGCCCCCTGCACATCGAGCCGGCGGGGGTGCGGACCCCATCTCCCCATCCGTAGCACCATGTGTCGAGGAATAGCCGTGGCCTCTGGTGATGTTAGGCTAGGTGGAGCACCAGGCGCCCCGTCCGCGGGGCGAGTGCTCATCCGCCACAGCGGCGTCCGCGTCCCATACCCCGGTGTGGTCCGGTCCCACGACCTTCCGGAAGCGGTAGCCAACGTGTCGAGTCCGCGGTATCCGCGCGAGTGTGTCGACGTCTCCGAAGTTCGCTCCTCCTCGGACGAGCGTGTCACCCTGGTTGACGGGCACCGCCACCGAGCCATTCACCCCGACGTCTGGCTGTACCCAGAGCCCGCTGAGATTGGGTAGGGGACCGTCTTCAGCCGGTTTCCGACATCCACGTGGGGCAAGCCCTACCCGGCCCTGCCGGTTCGCACCATCGGGCCGGCCGATCAAGCAATCCGCTGACGGCCGAAGCCCGCTCCTTGGGAAGGACCCTTAGTGAGCGACACCACCGAACTCCACACGGACGCGGCGGTCGACAGCACAACCACCACCGGCGCCTCCGGAACGGAGGCCGGAGCCGCTGCTGCCACGGGCACCTCGCCGGCACGGTCCCGCGCCGCGCGCGGCACCGGGCTCGCTGCCCTCAAGCTCCCCGAGCTGCAGAAGCTCGCGTCGAGCATGGGCATCACCGGTACGGGGCGCATGCGCAAGAGCGACGTCATCGCCGCGATCGAAGCCAAGCAGGGAGGCCCTGTCAGCGGCCCGACCGCCTCCAGATCCGCGAAGAAGAGCGCCGAGGCCCCCGAGACGGGTAAGGTCGAGGCAGCCGACAGCGAAGTCCGGGCCCGGGAATCGTCGGGTACGGACGAGGCCCGCAGCAGCGCGGCCGAGCAGTCGCCGGACCAGGCCGCTGCCGACGCCCAGGGGCGGGGCGACAAGCCGTCCCGCAGCCGTCGCTCCCCCCGCAGACGCGGGGACGAGACCGGCGACCAGGCCCGTTCGGTGGACGGTACCGACACCCCAACTTCCGCGAGCAGCGTGACGAAGACATCGAGCACCCCCCAGAAGAACGGTTCCGACGCCTCCGAGGAGCGCGAGGGACGCCGCCAGCGCAACCGCCGCAACCGCAACCGCGGTGGCGAGGACCAGGGCTCGGGCGCCGCCCAGCCCCAGCAACAGCAGCAGCAGGGCGGCGGCCAGCAGCAGAACCGAGGCAGTGACGACGACGAGTTCGGCGGCCGCCGCCGGGGACGCCGCCGCGACCGCCGCGACCGCCGCGGCCGCGGCAGCCAGGAACCGGAACCGGTGATCGGCGAGGACGACGTCCTGCTGCCGGTCGCGGGCATCCTCGACATCCTGGACAACTACGCCTTCGTCCGCACCACCGGCTACCTGCCCGGATCCAGCGACGTCTACGTCTCGCTGGCCCAGGTGCGCAAGCACGGTCTGCGCAAGGGCGACCACATCATCGGTGCGGTCCGCCAGCCCCGCGAGGGCGAGCGCAAGGAGAAGTTCAACGCCCTGGTGCGCCTGGACTCGGTCAACGGCATGTCTCCCGACCAGGCCCGGGGCCGCCAGGAGTTCTCCAAGCTGGTTCCGCTCTACCCGCAGGAGCGGCTGCGCCTGGAGACCGAGCCGGGCGTGCTGACCACGCGCATCATCGACCTGGTCGCACCGATCGGCAAGGGCCAGCGCGGGCTCATCGTCTCTCCGCCCAAGGCGGGCAAGACGATGGTGATGCAGGCGATCGCCAACGCCATCACCGAGAACAACCCCGAGTGCTACCTGATGGTCATCCTCGTGGACGAGCGTCCCGAAGAGGTCACCGACATGCAGCGCACGGTCAAGGGCGAGGTCATCCACTCGACCTTCGACCGTCCGGCCGAGGACCACACGGTCGTCGCCGACCTGGCCATCGAGCGGGCCAAGCGGCTCGTGGAGATGGGCATGGACGTCGTCGTCCTGCTGGACTCCATCACCCGCCTGGGCCGCGCCTACAACCTGGCGGCCCCGGCCAGCGGCCGCATCATGTCGGGCGGTGTGGACTCCACCGCGCTGTACCCGCCCAAGCGCTTCTTCGGCGCCGCCCGCAACATCGAGGGGGGCGGCTCCCTCACCATCCTGGCGACCGCGCTGGTCGAGACCGGCTCGCGCGCCGACGAGGTGATCTTCGAGGAGTTCAAGGGCACCGGCAACATGGAGCTCAAGCTCAGCCGGAGCCTGGCCGACAAGCGCATCTTCCCCGCCGTCGACGTGGAGGCCTCCAGCACCCGCAAGGAGGAGATCCTCATGTCGGCGGAGGAGCTCAACGTGGTCTGGAAGCTGCGCCGGGTGCTGCACGCACTCGACACCCAGCAGGCCATCGAGCTGCTCCTGGACAAGATGAAGGAGTCCAAGAGCAACGCCGAGTTCCTGCTCCAGATCCAGAAGACGACGGTCGGCCCCGAGCGCTGACCCAGGTCCTGGTAACGGCCCTTTCCCCGGAGGTTCCCGGGGAAAGGGCCGCCGCCGTGCGCCGCGACGGCCCGGCCGCGGGAATAGACACTGGTCCGGGCATCGTTGTGCTTCTGGCAGACTGGTGAAGGGAAAGCCCCGTCCTCCGCGCGAGGGCACGGCCGCCCCACCACCTGGATCGACGCGGCACCGGTTCGCGCACGCGACATCACGACGCCCCACCGAGAGGTGGCCCGTCCCGCGTGCGTCCGGCGGCCGAGCCCCTGATGAGGAGACACACGATGAAGGCCGACATCCACCCCGAGTACGTCGCGACCGAGGTGACCTGCACCTGCGGTGCCCATTTCGTCACCCGCAGCACCGTCGGTGAGGGCAAGATCCGCGCCGAGGTGTGCTCCGCGTGCCACCCGTTCTACACCGGCAAGCAGAAGATCCTCGACACCGGCGGCCGGGTCGCCCGCTTCGAGAAGCGCTTCGGCAAGCGCAAGTAGCGCTCCCCGCTGTCCCGCGGCGCCGGCCGACCGGCACCGCGGGACCGGTTCGTTCCCGGACGGGGACAATGAGACAGGCGAGGCACGCGAACAAGGCGGGATGACACAAGTGAAGTTGGACGACCTTCTGGGTGAGTACTACGAGCTGGAGCAGCAGCTCGCGGACCCCGAGGTGCACGCCGACCAGGGAAGAGCGCGCTCTCTGGGCAAGCGCTACGCGCAGCTCACCCCCGTCATCGAGACCTACCGCGCCCTCTCCGAGGTCGAGAGCGACATCGAGGCCGCACGCGAACTCGCCGCGGAGGACCCCTCCTTCGCCGAGGAGGCCGACCGCCTCACCCAGGAGGCTGAGCAGCTCACCGAGCGCCTGCGCCTCCTGCTCGTCCCGCGCGATCCCGCCGACGACAAGAACCTCATCATGGAGGTCAAGGCGGGCGAGGGCGGCGAGGAGTCCGCCCTGTTCGCGGGCGACCTGGTCCGCATGTACCTGCGCTACGCGGAGCGCCAGGGCTGGAAGACCGAGATCATCGACGCCACCCACTCCGACCTGGGCGGTTACAAGGACATCACGATCGCCTTCAAGAACAGGGGCACCCCCGAGCCGGGCACCGGAGTCTGGCCGATGCTCAAGTTCGAAGGCGGCGTGCACCGGGTCCAGCGCGTCCCGGTCACCGAGTCCCAGGGCAGGATCCACACCTCCGCGGCCGGCGTCCTCGTGGTGCCCGAGGCCGAGGAGATCGAGGTCGAGCTCCACGAGAAGGACCTGCGCATCGACGTCTACCGCTCGTCGGGACCCGGCGGCCAGAGCGTCAACACGACCGACTCCGCGGTGCGCATCACCCACATCCCGACCGGTATCGTCGCCTCCTGCCAGAACGAGAAGAGCCAGCTCCAGAACAAGGAGCAGGCCATGCGCATCCTGCGCGCCCGCATCCATGCCGAGGCCCAGGCCACGGCCGACGCCGAGGCCGCGGCCGAGCGCAAGAGCCAGGTCCGCACCGTGGACCGCTCCGAGCGCGTGCGCACCTACAATTTCCCCGAGAACCGCATCTCGGACCACCGTGTCGGCTACAAGGCCTACAACCTCGACCAGGTCCTCGACGGAGACCTCGGCGGGGTCGTCAAGGCCCTGGTGGACGCGGACACCAAGGAGAGGCTCGAAGCGGCCCAGTCATGAACCTTCTGCTCGACGAGGTCGCCCGCGCGACACTGAGACTCGCGGAGGCGGGTGTCGCATCGCCGCGTACGGACGCAGAGGAACTCGCGGCCTACGTGCACGGTGTCCGTCGAGGGGAACTGCACACGGTCGCCGACTCCGACTTCAACGCCCGCTACTGGGAGTGCGTCTCCCGCCGCGAGGCCCGCGAGCCGCTCCAGCACATCACCGGCCGCGCCTACTTCCGCTACCTCGAGCTCCAGGTGGGGCCGGGGGTGTTCATCCCCCGCCCGGAGACCGAGATCATGGTCGACTGGGCCATCGAGACCCTGCGGGCGATGGATGTCGCCGACCCCCTGGTCGTCGACCTCGGCACCGGTTCGGGCGCCATCGCCATCTCCATCGCCCAGGAGGTGCCGCGCTCGCGCGTGCACACCGTGGAGATCGATCCGGGGGCGCTCGTGTGGGCCCGGCGCAACATCGACGCCGCGGGCCACGCCGACCGGGTCACCCTGCACCGCGGCGACATGCGCACCGCGCTCCCCGAGCTCGACGGACGGGTCGACCTGCTCATCAGCAACCCGCCCTACGTGCCCACGGGGGAGGTCGGAGCCATCCCGCCCGAGGTGCGGGACTTCGACCCCGCCCCGGCGCTGTGGTCGGGGGAGGACGGCCTGGACATGATCCGCGCCCTGGAGACCGTGGGTCGCAGGCTGCTGCGCCCGGGCGGTGCGATGGCGGTCGAGCACCACGACGGCCAGGGCATCGACATTCCGCGGCTCTTCCCCGAGGCCAGGGGGTGGCGCGATGTGCTCAACCGCAAGGACATGGCCCGGCGCGACCGCTTCGTGGTCATGCGCAGGGCCGACGAGGACGACTGACCGGGACCGCCCGGACGTTCGAGAACGAGGTGGAACGTGAGCCGCATCTACGACTGCGCGGACGAGGCAGCCCGCAAGGACGGCATCGCCGACGCCGCGTCCGCGGTGCGCCGGGGCGAGCTTGTGGTGCTGCCCACGGACACGGTGTACGGCATCGGCACGGACGCCTTCAACCCCAGGGCCGTGGCCGGCCTGCTCACCACCAAGGGCCGCGGCCGCGAGATGCCTCCGCCGGTCCTGGTCGGCTCCATGCGGGCGGCGACGGCGCTCATCGACGATCTGGGCAGCCACGGCCGCGACCTCATGGAGGAGTTCTGGCCCGGTCCGCTCACCGTGGTCTGCGCGGCCACCCCGAGCCTGTCCTGGGACCTGGGCGACACCAAGGGCACCGTGGCCGTGCGCATGCCCATGGACCCCGTGGCCCTGGAGCTGCTCAAGGAGACCGGTCCGATGGCGGTCAGCAGTGCCAACAAGTCGGGGCGGCCCGCCGCCACCCGCGTGGACGAGGCGGTCGAGCAGCTCGGCGAGGAGGACGTCGCCGTCTACCTCGACGGCGGTGCCACCGAGTCCTCGGTCCCCTCCACGATCGTCGACCTCACCTACGCGGTTCCGCGGGTGCTGCGCGCCGGCGCGATCTCCGTCGAACAGCTGCGGGCCGTGTGCGGCACGGTCATCGGCGAACCGCGCAGGAGCCCCGCCCGGTCCCAGGAGGCGGCCGGGGAAGAGGCGCGGGAGGCGGACGGCACGGGGCAGGCCCCCGAGAAGGACATCCCCCAGAGTCGCGACTAGAAGGGCCAGGCCGTGCGGGAGTACGCGCTCACCTTCGTCATCGCCGCCGCGGTGACCTATCTGCTGGTTCCCCTGGTGCGCAAGTTCGCGATCGCCTTCGGCGCCACCCCGCCGGTACGCGACCGCGACGTGCACACCGAGCCCATCCCGCGTCTGGGCGGCCTCGCCATCTACGGCGGGTTCGCGGCCGCGCTGCTGATCTCGGCCCAGCTGCCGCACCTGCAGAACGTCTTCGTCGCCGACACGTGGCTGGGGCTGCTGCTGGCCGGCGGTCTCATCACGGTCATCGGTGTCATCGACGACCGCTGGGGCATGGACGCGCTCAGCAAGCTCGCCGGACAGGTGGCCGCCGCGGGCATCATGGTCTGGCAGGGCGTGCAGCTGCTGTGGCTGCCTCTGCCGGGCACGCAGCTCTCCCTGGGGCCGTGGCTGGGCGCGATGGTCTCGGTACTGCTCATCGTGGTGACCATCAACGCCGTCAACTTCGCCGACGGCCTCGACGGCCTCGCGGCGGGGATCGTCGGCATCTCCGCGTTCGCGTTCTTCGCCTACTACTACGTGGTGGCGGTGGAGCAGGGTTTCGTCCGCCAGTCCTATCCGGCGATGATCGCGATCATCCTCGCGGGCACCTGCGTGGGCTTCCTGTTCCACAACTTCCACCCGGCCCGGGTGTTCATGGGAGACACCGGGTCGATGCTGCTGGGCCTGCTGCTCACCTCGATCACCATCACCGTGACCGGCCAGTTCGACGCCAACACCGCGCGCGAGGAACTCGATTCCGGACTGGTGGTCTTCCTGCCGATCGCCTTGCCCCTGCTGGTGATCGCGCTGCCGCTGGCCGACCTCGTGCTCGCGGTCCTGCGCCGCACCCTGGCCGGCAAGTCGCCGTTCGCCCCCGACCGGGGCCACCTCCACCACCGGCTGCTCGACATGGGCCACAGCCACGTGCGCGCCGTGCTGCTCATGT
Source organism: Nocardiopsis algeriensis (assembly GCF_014203695.1). Taxonomy (GTDB): domain Bacteria; phylum Actinomycetota; class Actinomycetes; order Streptosporangiales; family Streptosporangiaceae; genus Nocardiopsis; species Nocardiopsis algeriensis. The sequence continues at coordinate 328,407 of NZ_JACHJO010000006.1, forward strand.
ACCTGTGGGCGGGCATCGTCGCCTTCGCCGCGGTGGCCCTGTCGGTGTTCGACTCGGTGGTGATCGTGCTCCTGGTGACGGCTCTCGTGGCCGTCTGCGCGGTCGGCCTCATCGCCCTGCCGCGGCTGCGCCGCCGCGGACGGCTGGTGTGGGGTGGTCGCAAGGGGCAGAAGCAACAGGTGTGGCCAAAGTGACAAAAGACCCGAAGCCCGCGTGAAGCGGGTGTTTTCCGAGGCGTTAAGGTCGCGTTAAGGATCCTTCGGATTCAGCACCGAAAACCTTGTGATAGCTTTCACGAGCAGGTACCCACGAACCCCTTCGGAGCTTTGCCATGCAGGAACACGGAGCCCGGATCCTCCGCGGCGCCGCGCTTCCCGCCGCTGTGATCGGAGCCTTGGCCGTCGTGCTGTCGGCGCTGTTCGCCGGCGGTTCGGGCGCTCTCGGGTCGGCCTTCGCCGTGGCGATCGTCCTGGCTTGCTTCGGTCTGGGGCAGTGGGCCGTCATTGCGATCACGCGCCGCAACGAGGACCTCTTCCTTGCCGCGAACCTGGTCGGGTTCGTCGTCAAGATGGTGATCCTCGGCATCGTTCTGGTCACGCTCGGACGCAGTCCCCTGATCGAGGACCTCAGCAGCAACGCCTTCGTCTACAGCGCCCTTGCCGTGGTGCTGGGATGGCTGGGCGGGCAGACCTGGGCCACGTCACGGGCCAAGATCCTCCATGTGCAGCCCGACGAGGATGCGGAGAGGACGTGATGGCCGACCTGGCGCCAGGCCGTGGAACCGAGCGTAATACCCTGTTCTCCGGCGGATGGGCGGACACGTTCCGGCCTGAGGCCCCATGCTATATTCCGGAGCGAGATGAGCAGCGAACCTGCACGGAAGACGGACTCACACCAGCCCTCGGGGCCGCGGGAGTCCGACGGCTGGGCGCTCTTCTCCACTCTGCTCTCGGGCGTGCTCGTGTGGAGCGCGATCGGCTGGGGGGCGGACAAGCTTCTGGGCTTCCAGGCGCTCTTCCTGCCCATCGGCGCGGTTCTCGGCTTGGTCGGGGCGGTCCTCTTGATCGTCGCCAAGACCCGTCAGGACTGAACCACCCCGTTGGAGTGCGACCGGTGCGGTCCCCCGCCCGGCCGGGCTCCGGCACAACCATCAACGAGGCTTTCTTGCGTCACGACGAAAGGATTCGCCGTGAGTGCTGACGTGCGCATTCTCGCGGCCGAACCGGGCTGCCATCTCTTCGGCGACAACGGGTGCGGCTTCTCCGCTCCTACCACGGGGATGTTCTTCCCCACACCGTGGTACGAGAACATCCCCGGCAGTGCCGGTATCGACCTGCACCTGCTGCTGCTGCTCGTGGCGGTCGGTGCCACCCTGCTCCTGTGGTCGTGGTTCAGCAAGAAGCTGAGCCTCGTCCCCGGGCGCAGGCAGGGCATCGGTGAGATGCTGATCCTGTTCATCCGGGATCAGATCGCCCGACCCACGATGGGCGCCAAGGGCGACAAGTTCCTGCCGCTGCTGACGACCCTCTTCACGTTCATCCTGCTGATGAACTTCACCGGTCTCATCCCGGGCATGCTTCCGGTCAACAGCAACCTGGCCTTCCCGGCCATGCTGGCGGTCTTCGTCTACGTGCTCACCCTGGTGATCGGCATGCGCAACCAGGGCGGCTGGGGCTACATCCGCAACCAGATCTTCCCGGCGGGGATGCCCAAGCCGATCTACGTGCTGGTCACCCCGATCGAGATCCTCTCGGTCTTCGTGATCCGCCCGGTCACCCACGCCCTCCGTCTCTTCGCGACCATGTTCGCGGGCAGCCTCCTGCTCGCCGTGTTCGCCTACGGCGGCTGGTACATGCTCAACCTCGGTGCGCCCGCCGCGCTCGCCGCCGCCTCGGCGGTGTTCTCCGGTGCCGCCCTGATCGGCTACATCGTCTTCTTCGTCTTCGAGATCGTCATCATGCTCGTCCAGGCGTTCATCTTCACGCTCCTGGCCGGTCTGTACCTCAACGACTCCCTCGAAGCAGCCCACTAGATTCCCCTCTCCCCTCCCCGGCCCCTGCCGGGGGGACCCGAGGTGTGAAGGACCCCGTCCAAACCGGCGAACTGACCAATTGCGCAAGCAACGCCGGACGTCGAGTAAAGGGAATACAACATGGACATCGCCGCGATCTCCGGCAGCATCAACACCGTCGGCTACGGCATCAGCGTCATCGGCGCCGGCATCGGTGTCGGTATCGTCTTCGGTCTCGGTATGCAGGCCATCGCCCGCCAGCCCGAGGCCCGCGGTCCCCTCCAGACCAACATCTACCTCGGTTTCGCGCTCATCGAGGCCCTCGCCATCCTGGGCTTCGTCCTCGCGTTCGCCGTCAACTAGGCCCGACACGGCCGACCGTTCTTCGATGGCAACTGACGTGAAGGAGGGCTGACCATGTTGCTGGAGCTGGCAGCCGATGACAACATTCTGCGAATCGACTGGGTGAAGTTCACCTTCGGTGCGATCGCGCTCGCAGTGGTCTGGTTCTTCGTGGGCCGCAAGGCGGTCCCGAAGGTGATGGCGGTCCTCGACGAGCGCCACGACGCCATCGAGGGCGGCATCGAGCGGGCCAAGCGTGCCGAGGCCGAGGCCGAGGAGATCCGACAGCAGTACCGCGAGAAGCTCGAGGAAGCCCACCGCGAGTACGCCCAGGAGCTCGAGAAGGCCAAGGAGCAGCGCGCGGCGATCATCGCCGAGGCCCGCGAGGAGGCCCAGGCCGAGGCGTCCCGCATCCTGGAGGCCGCCAAGGCCCAGATCGAGGCCGACCGCCAGCAGGCGATGGCCCAGCTGCGGGGCGAGGTCGGGGCCCTGGCCACCGATCTCGCCGGCCGCATCGTCGGTGAGACCCTCACCGACACCGCCGCGCAGACCCGTGTCGTGGACCGGTTCCTCCAGGAGCTGGAGCAGGACGGGAATGTCCAGCGGGCCGAGGTGCGTTGATGCGTGGTATCAGTCGTACCTCTCTGGCAGAGGTGACCCGGCGCCTGGACGAGAACGTCCTGGCGTCGGCCGGCGCCGACCGCCACGCGATCGAGCTCGGGGCCGAGATCTTCGAGGTGGTCGGGCTGCTCGGCGATGAGCACTCGCTGCGCCGCTGGCTGGCCGACCAGTCCAACCCCGCCGAGCAGAAGACCGGTCTGATCGGTCAGCTGCTCGAGAGCAAGGTCTCGCCGTCCACGGTCATCGTGGTCAGCGACGTCGTCCAGCAGAAGTGGTCCAGCGCCCGCGACCTCGTGGACGCACTGGAGCGCATGGGCGTCTACGCGACCATCGCCTCGGTCGACGGCACCCGCCTGGACGAGCTGGAGGACGAGCTCTTCCGCTTCGAGCGGATCGTCGTCGCCCAGCCCGAGCTGCGCGCGGCCCTCACCCGGGACGGGGTCTCCCAGGAGCACCTGCGCGCCCTGGTCCGCGACCTGCTCGAGGGCAAGGCGAACCCGGCCACAGTCGCGCTCGTCGGCGAGGCGGTCGCCCGCCCCAGGAACCGCACCCTGGAGCAGGTGCTGGAGACCTACGCCCAGCTCGTCGCGGAGCGGGCCCAGCGCTACATCGCGCTGGTCCGTGTCGCGCACCCGCTGAGCGAGGACCAGCAGGAACGCCTGCGCGGCGCCCTCGCCCGCAGGTACGGGCGTGCGATCCACCTGAACATCGAGGTCGACCCCGGCCTCGTGGGCGGCCTGTCCGTCCAGGTGGGTGACGAGATCACCGACGGCACGATCGCCGGGCGCATCGCCGAGGTGCGGCGCCGTCTGGCCGGCTGACACCCGAATGCAAGGCAAGCACGCACGGCGCCGGCTCGGCGCCACTTGAGAGCAAGGACAACGTAGAGATGGCGGAGCTGACGATCCGGCCGGACGAGATCCGGGACGCGCTGCAGCGCTTCGTCCAGTCGTACGAGCCTGAGGCCACCCGCGCGGAAGAGGTCGGTACCGTCACCTACTCCGGTGACGGCATCGCCCGCGTCAGTGGCCTTCCCTCGGCGATGGCGAACGAACTGCTGCAATTCGAGGACGGCACCCTGGGCATGGCCCAGAACCTCGAGATCGGCGAGATCGGTGCCGTCGTGCTGGGCGACTTCACCGGCATCGAGGAGGGGCAGAAGGTGCGCCGCACCGGCCAGCTCCTCTCCGTGCCGGTGGGCGACAACTTCCTCGGCCGTGTGGTGGACCCCCTGGGCAACCCCATCGACGGCAAGGGCGAGATCGAGACCACCGAGCGCCGCGAGCTGGAGCTGCAGGCCGCGACCGTGATGGAGCGCAAGCCCGTCCACGAGCCGCTGCAGACCGGTATCAAGGCCATCGACTCGATGACCCCGATCGGCCGCGGCCAGCGCCAGCTGATCATCGGCGACCGGCAGACCGGCAAGACCGCGGTCTGCATCGACGCGATCATCAACCAGAAGGCCAACTGGGACTCCGGCGACCCCGACAAGCAGGTGCGCTGCATCTACGTCGCGGTCGGCCAGAAGGGCTCGACCATCGCCAGCGTGCGCGGCGCCCTGGAGGAGGCCGGCGCGATGGAGTACACCACCATCATCGCCGCTCCGGCGTCCGACGCCGCGGGCTTCAAGTACCTGGCCCCCTACACCGGCTCCGCGCTGGGCCAGCACTGGATGTACCAGGGCAAGCACGTCCTGGTGGTCTTCGACGACCTGACCAAGCAGGCCGAGGCCTACCGCGCGGTCTCCCTCCTGCTGCGCCGCCCGCCGGGCCGTGAGGCCTACCCGGGTGACGTCTTCTACCTCCACTCCCGCCTCCTGGAGCGCTGCGCGAAGCTCTCCGACGAGCTGGGCAAGGGCTCGATGACCGCTCTGCCGATCATCGAGACCAAGGCGGGCGACGTCTCGGCGTACATCCCCACCAACGTCATCTCCATCACCGACGGCCAGGTGTTCCTGGAGTCCGACCTGTTCAACCAGGGACAGCGTCCGGCCATCGACGTCGGTGTCTCGGTCTCCCGTGTCGGTGGCGCGGCGCAGACCAAGGCGATGAAGAAGGTCTCCGGTACCCTCCGGCTGGGCCTGGCCCAGTACCGCGAGCTCGAGGCCTTCTCCGCGTTCAGCTCCGACCTGGACGCCGTCTCCAAGCAGCAGCTGGAGCGCGGTGCCCGCCTGATGGAGCTGCTCAAGCAGGGCCAGTACTCCCCGTTCTCCATGGAGAAGCAGGTCGTCTCCATCTGGATGGGCACCACCGGCCGCGTCGACGACGTCCCCGTCGAGGACGTGCGCCGCTTCGAGGAGGACTTCCTGTCCTACCTGGAGCGCGAGAACGGCGGTGTCCTGGACACCATCCGCGAGTCCGGCAAGTTCGAGTCCGAGACCGAGCAGGCCCTCGTCGGCTCCCTCGACAAGTTCAAGCAGGGCTTCCAGACCTCGTCCGGCTCCCTCCTGGGCGTCGAGGCCGAGGCGCTCGACGAGGAGAACGTCGGCCAGGAGACCATCAAGGTCGCCAAGGGCGGGAAGTAACCCATGGGTGCACAGCTTCGCGTCTATCGCCGGAGGATCCGCTCGACGAAGTCGATGGCGAAGATCACCCGTGCGATGGAGCTCATCGCCACGACGCGCATCACCAAGGCGCAGCGGGCGGCTGAGGCAGCTGGGCCCTATGCGCGGGAGATCACCAGGGCCGTCTCGGCGCTGGCCGGCCGGGTTCGCTACAACCCGCTGCTGACCGACGTCGAGAACCCCACGCGGGCGGCCGTCCTGGTCATCACCAGTGACAAGGGCCTGGCGGGAGCCTTCTCGGCCAACGCCCTGAAGGAGGCCGAAGGCCTCTCCCGGCTCCTCCAGGAGCAGGGCAAGGAGGTCCTCACCTACATGGTGGGCCGCAAGGGTGTCGCCGCCTACAACTTCCGCGAGCGCCCCCTCGAGGCCACGTGGGAGGGCATCACCGAGCGTCCGTCCTACGCGCACGCCCAGGAGATCAGCAACGCTCTCATGGAGCGCTTCGCCCAGGACACCGACGAGGGCGGGGTCGACGAGATCCACGTGGTCTCCACCGAGTTCGTGTCGATGCTGACGCAGCGGGCCGCGGCCACGAGGGTCCTGCCCCTGGAGCTGGAGGAGGTCGACGAGGCCGAGCTCGAGGCCGCGCACGGCGGTGAGGCACTGCCGCTGTACGAGTTCGAGCCCTCCGCGGAGGACGTCCTGGACCAGCTGCTGCCGCAGTACGTGACCAACAGGATCTACTTCGCGCTCCTCGAGTCGGCCGCCTCCCAGCAGGCGTCCCGTCGGGCTGCCATGAAGGCCGCCACCGACAACGCCGAGGACCTCGTCAAGAACCTGACCCGCCTGGCCAACCAGGCGCGTCAGGCCGAGATCACCAACGAGATCAGTGAGATTGTCGGCGGTGCCGACGCGCTCGCTGCTGCCAGCGCGGGAAGTGAGTAACAAAAGTGACTGCGACTGTTGAAGAGACGGCTGGGGCTGGCACCGCCACCGGCCGTATCGCCCGGGTCACCGGCCCGGTCGTCGACGTGGAGTTCCCCGTCGGCTCCCTGCCTGCCATCTACAACGCCCTGCACACCGACGTCACCGTCGGCGGCAAGACCAAGACGATCACCCTGGAGGTCGCCCAGCACCTGGGTGACAACCTGGTCCGGACCGTCTCCCTCGCCCCGCAGGACGGCCTCGTCCGCGGCGGAGAGGTGCGCGACACCGGCGCGCCCATCAGCGTGCCCGTCGGCGACGTCGTCAAGGGCCACGTGTTCAACACCCTGGGCGAGTCCCTGGACGTGCCGACCTCGGAGCTGCAGGTCACCGAGCGCTGGCCGATCCACCGCACCCCGCCGTCGTTCGACCAGCTCGAGTCCAAGACCGAGATGATGGTCACGGGTATCAAGGTCATCGACCTCCTCACCCCGTACGTGCGCGGTGGCAAGATCGGTCTGTTCGGTGGTGCCGGTGTCGGCAAGACCGTTCTGATCCAGGAGATGATCACCCGTATCGCCCGCAACTTCGGTGGTGTGTCCGTGTTCGCCGGCGTCGGCGAGCGCACCCGTGAGGGTACGGACCTCTTCCTGGAGATGGACGAGATGGAGGTCCTCCAGGACACCGCTCTCGTCTTCGGCCAGATGGACGAGCCCCCGGGCACCCGTCTGCGCGTGGCGCTGTCGGCTCTGACGATGGCGGAGTACTTCCGCGACGTCCAGAAGCAGGACGTGCTCCTGTTCATCGACAACATCTTCCGTTTCACCCAGGCGGGTTCGGAGGTCTCCACGCTGCTGGGCCGCATGCCCTCCGCCGTGGGTTACCAGCCCAACCTGGCCGACGAGATGGGTCAGCTCCAGGAGCGGATCACCTCGACCCGCGGTCACTCGATCACCTCGATGCAGGCGATCTACGTTCCCGCGGACGACTACACCGACCCGGCCCCGGCGACCACGTTCGCCCACCTGGACGCGACGACCGAGCTCTCCCGCCCGATCTCGCAGAAGGGCATCTACCCGGCGGTGGACCCGCTGGCCTCCACCTCCCGCATCCTCGACCCGCAGTACGTGGGCGAGGAGCACTACCAGGTGGCCCAGCGGGTCAAGGAGATCCTGCAGCGCAACAAGGACCTCCAGGACCAGATCGCCATCCTCGGTATGGACGAGCTGTCCGAAGAGGACAAGATCATCGTCAACCGCGCCCGCCGGATCGAGCGCTTCCTGTCGCAGAACATGTTCGTGGCGGAGAAGTTCACCGGTACCCCGGGCGTGTTCGTGCCGCTGGAGGAGACCATCGCCTCCTTCAAGGGCCTGTGCGACGGTGAGTACGACCACCTGCCCGAGCAGGCGTTCCTCGACGTCGGCAACATCGACATGGTTGTCGAGAAGGCCAAGAAGCTCCAGGGCTAGTACCGAAGAGTCCGTCGAGGGTGGCGGCGAGCAAGCCGTCAGGCCGGGCCGGCCCCCGGGAGAAAGGGGGTCGGCCCGGCCGAATCCACCCGCCAGCCGAGGAGTTTGTGGCAGTGTCGAAGAAGCTTTCCGTCGAGATCGTCTCCCCCGAGCACGAGGTGTGGTCGGGTGAGGGCGACATGGTGATCGCCAAGACGGTCGAGGGCGAGATCGGTATCCAGCCCGGGCACGTCCCGGTGATGGCCCTTCTGGCCCACGACGCCGTCGTCCGCGTGCTGGGTGCGCGCGAGACCGGTGAGGTTCGGGCCGCCGCGCACGGCGGGTTCATCTCGGTGTCGGACGGAGGTCGCGTCTCCATCCTCGCCGAGACCGCCGAGCTCGCCGAGGAGATCGACGTCGAGCGCGCCCGCACGGCTTTCGAGAGCGCCGGCGGATCGGGTGACACCGTCGCCCTGGGCCGCGCCCGCAGCCGCCTGCGTGCGGCAGGCGAGGAAGTCACCTGACCGCAGTACCTGGAGACGGAGACGGGGTGGGAATGGAACAGTTGCTGCTCGGAACGCCTTGGGTGGAGCCCGTGCAGTGGGTGTTTCTCGCCCTTCTCCTGCTCGCGGTCGCACTGGCGGCCACCGGATTCCTGCGCCGCTGGATCCTCCTGCGGCGCGGCGGCGCGGTGGAGTGCCATCTGCGTACCGTGGGTGTACGGGGCCGCCGGGGCTCCTGGCGCATCGGTATGTGCCGGTACGGCTCGGAGCACCTCGACTGGTTCCCGATCTTCTCCCTCAGACCGCGGCCGACAGCACAGCTGTCGCGCCGCGGTCTCGTCATTGTGGGGCGCCGTCTGCCGGAAGAGGGGGAGCAGCTGCCCGCCGACAGCACGGTCGTGCGGATCGGCTGGGCCGGCGACGACGGTGCCGACCCCGAGGAGGCGGCGTTCGAGATCGCGATGGGCGAGGCCACCCTCACCGGGTTCCTGTCGTGGGTCGAGTCGCTGCCCCCGGGCACCCCGTGGGAGGCCTGAACCGGCGCTGTGCGCATCGGAGCGCCTTCCGCCCCGGATGGCCCGGGGATGGCAGGATTTCGGACATGGTCGCTTCCCCGTCGCGGCGGCTGGCCGCCATCGCCCTGGCCGGCCCGCTCCTGATCGCCTGCCAGCCGACCGGAGGCCATGTGGCCGCGGTCGCCACCGGCCACTTCACGGCCGGTCACAGTTTTCCCGTGCTGCTCATCTCCTGGTGCGGCGAGGAACCGCCCCGCCAGATCGACCTGGTGGGGGAGCACCAGCGGCGGCACCTGATCGCCACCCGCGAGTTCGAGGGCGGGAGCATCGAGGTGGACCTGTCAGCCCCCGGTGAGGACTGGGACATCCTCGACGGCGACGGCCGCGCCGTCTACCGCCTGGGCCCGGACTCCCCGCAGGAGGAGTACCTGCTGGGAGTCGGGACCGCTGCGGCGGAACCGGGTGAGGAGGCCGAGCACGACATCGGCACCCTGGTGTTCAGCACCGGGGCGCTCACCTCGGAGCAGGGCGTCTACGCGAGTGTGTCGGGAACGGGGAAGGCCGAGTTCACCGACGCCGAGGAGTTTCCGCCCTCCTGCTGAGGACGTCGCCTCAGCGCTCGCCCCCCGGTTTCCAGAGGACCTCGTCGCCCTCCTTCGCCACGTACCGGCCCAGGATGAACAGCAGGTCCGAGAGGCGGTTGAGGTATTGCGCCGTCAGGGCGTTGACGCCCTCCCCGTGCTCCTCGACCGCGGCCCACACGCTGCGCTCGGCACGGCGCACCACGATCCGCGCGGTGTGCAGCAGCGAGACGGTGGGGGAGCCGCCGGGCAGGATGAAGCTGCGCAGCGTGGGCAGATCGGCGTTGTAGGCGTCACAGGCCTCCTCCAGCCGGGTGACGTACTCCGGCAGCACCCGCAGCGGCGGATACTCGGGATCGGGCACGACGGGGGTGGACAGGTCCGCCCCGAGGTCGAACAGCTCGTTCTGGATGCGGGAGAGCAGTTCCCGCACGTCGTCGGGGACCTCGCCGAAGGCCATGACGGCGCCGATGGCGGCGTTGGCCTCCTCCGCGTCGGCGTAGCCGGCGATCCTGGAGTCGTTCTTGCTGGTGCGGCTCATGTCTCCCAGAGCCGTGGTGCCGCTGTCGCCGGTGCGTGTGTAGATCTTCGACAGCACGACCGGCTTGTCGGTGTCCCGTTTCGTCATGCACCCACCCTAGGGTGCGCGCGGCGCGGGGCCCCGGGGCGGGTGCGGCGGGACTCCGCCCCCGAGAACGGAGGGCGGGCGGTGCGGACCCGGAGGTCCGCACCGCCCGCCCCTTCCTGCTTCTCGGGGTCAGGTGTCGGCTGGGCCGTGTTTTCGGATGCTCTCGCCGTATCGGCGGAGCCGATCCCCGGCGAACGGCCGGCCAGGCGTTTCCTTGCGAGGCGGGGAGCGCAGCTCAGCCTGGTTGGCTTCGCAAGCTCTCCGACGCGGCAAGGGGGCGCCTGGCGGCCGTGCAGCCCGAGATGATCCGAAAAACAGGGCCTAGCGCAGCCAGGTGTCGCCCACGCGGTCGAACTCGGGCGTGGCGGCGGAGAAGGAGCGCACGCCGTTCACGGGGAGGGTGTTCTCGGCGAGGAACTCCACGCCGTGCGCACCCGCGGCCGACAGCTCGGCCACCGAGTCCCAGTTGACGTTCTCCATCGTGTCGTCGGGCGTGTGGTAGTACGGGTCGTACTGGGCGCCCGCGGTACCGCCGTACCACTCGACCTGCTCCTCGGTCTTGACGCCGTCGGCGCCGCTGAAGAGACCGCCCGAGGGGATGCCCGCGTTCATGAAGGGCGCGTAGTCGCTGCGGCCGCTGAGCACGCCGGGCTCGCTGACCTGGCCCTGCTCGGCGAAGTAGTCCGAGAAGATCTTCGAGATCGCGCCCGAGCCGGACGGGGCGGGGACGGAACCGGGCAGCTCCATCGCGCCGTCCAGGACGAAGCGGCCGTAGTTGTGCGAGCCGATCATGTCGAAGTTGAGGTAGAGCGCGATGTCGTCGAGCTCCTGCGCGCTCAGGGAGGCGACGTACTCGGTGGAGCCGATCAGCCCCTCCTCCTCGGTGCCCCAGAAGGCGAAGCGGACCTTGTTCTTGGTCTCCTCCTGCGCCGCGAGCTGGATCGCGGTCTCCAGGACGAAGGAGGTGCCGCTGGCGTTGTCGTTGATCGCGGGACCGTCCTCGACACCGTCGAGGTGGGCGCCGACGACCACGACGTTGTCGTCGCGCCCGCCCGCCGTCTCGGCCAGGACGTTGTAGGAGGTCTTGGTCTCGACGGAGGCGTCGACGGCGACGCGCACCTCCAGGCCCTCGCCGGCCGACAGCAGCTCGGCGCCGGCCGTGCCGGACACGCCGATCGCGGGGATGTCGGAGAGCTCGCTGACGGTGCCGAGGAACACCTCGTCCGCGTTGTTGACCACCAGGGCGGCGGAGGCGCCGGCGTCCGCGGCGTTCTGGACCTTCTCGGAGAACGCGCAGGAGCCGCGCACGACGACCGCGACCGCTCCCGCGGGGAAGCCGGCGAAGTCGTCGGCGGAGCAGCCGCTCGCGGTGCTGTCCGGGTTGACCGCCACGGCCGGGGCCGTGACGTCGCCCGCCCTCGAGTAGGACAGCGTGACGTAGTCGGTGCCGACCTCGAAGGTGTGCTCGTCCGGCGCGGTCCGGCTCAGGACGGCGTCGGAGTGCTCGGACCAGTGGTCGTAGTCGAACTCGTGCCGGTAGGTCTCGTATCCGGCCCGTTCGAGCTGGTCCTCCACGTAGAGGGCGGCCACGTCGTAGCCGGGGGTGCCCGAGGCGCGGTTGCCGCCGTTGTACTCGGCGATGACGTCGAAGCTCTCCATGTGGCTCCGGACGGCGTCGACGGTCACGAGCTCCGACAGGGGGAGGTCCTCGCCAGGGGTGCCCGGCTTGCCCGGCTTCCCGGGCTTGCCGGGTTTCCCGGGCTTACCCGGCTTCCCGGGCTTGCCCGGCTTGGCCGGGTGCTGCGGGGCATGCTCGGGCGCGGCGCTCGCCGGGCTCGCGGCAAGGGTGCCCGCGGTCATCAGGGCTGCCGTGAGGCCGGCCAGCGCTGCCAGCCGTCTGCTGGGTGTAGGCAACGATCTTCCTCCGTGGTACGAGGAGTCCATCGCTCCGCGGTGTTGGGGGATGGACACCTGGGGTAGGCGAGGTATCGATGCAGAGTGCCACCGGACGGCAGCTGTGGGCAAGCGCTGAAGGTAAAATTGCCACAATCAGCCAAAAGAATGACGTGGCTGTGGCCAATATGATTAAATAACCGGCCCGAAAACCAGCAAATGTCTCGAAAGCGAGCTTTGCCGGCTCAGTCCTCGATCTCCTTCTGGTGCCGCCGCTTGCGGTACTGCACGTCCACGCCGCCCATGACGGCGATGCCGCGCACGTGGACGATCGGTGCGTCCGGGTCCATCACGCTGGGGGGCGCGCCCCGCACACCGAACCCGCCCATGATCGGCAGGCCGTGCACCCGTACCTGGATGTCGTCGGGTGCGGTGATGGACACCCCGCCCATGACGCACAGGACCCAGACGGTGGTCTCGCGCTGGGCGAAGCGGGCCTCGCGCAGGTCCAGTTCGATTCCGCCCATCACCGCCGCCGCGCTGAAGACGGGGGGCACGATCCAGCTGCCCGAGCGGTCGGCACCCCCCATCACGGCGACCGCGAAGGAACTCGTGGGGCCCTGGTCGGTGAGGCGGCCGCTGCCGTAGAGCGGGCGCGGGGACCGGAAGCCGGTGGGGGCCGGGGTCGCGGAGCTGTTCGGGGCGGGCAGGTCCGCGGTCAGGGGGAGGAGCTCCCCGAGGGTCTTGGCGCGGTAGACGGAGTCCAGCCGTTCGCTGTGCTCGTCAGGGTCCAGGCGCCCCTCGGCGAGGGCTTCGCGCAACTGGTGCGCGGTGGCGTCGCGGTCGGCGTCGGAGGCGCGCATCCGCTCGCGGTCGGGGGGTGTGATCTCGCTCATCGCTTCCAGCATATTCCGAATTGTCCTCGAGCGGCAGGTCGCCGGCATCAGGGAGGATCCCCGAGCCGACCCTGATGTGTCCCCGGTGCGCTCAGGCGTCGGGCAGCAGGCCCTGCCGGAGCGCCCGGCTGACGGCCGACGTCCGGTCGCCCACGCCGAGCTTCTCGTAGACGCGCATCAGATGTGTCTTGACCGTGGTCGGGCTGATGTGCAGGGCGTGCCCGATGGCGGTGTTGGTGAGTCCGTCGGCGGCCAGCCGGAGCACCTCCGTCTCGCGCTGGGAGAGCGCGGGGGCGCTCCGGTGGCGCATCCCCGTGACGATCCTGCCCGCCAGGCGCCCGGTCAGGACCGTCTCCCCGCGTGCCGTCGCCCGCACGGCCTCGGCCAGCTCCGCGCGCGGGGTGTCCTTGAGCAGGTAACCGGTGGCGCCGGCCTCCACCGCCCTCAGGATGTCGCTGTCGGTGTCGTAGGTGGTGAGCACCAGGACGTGGGTGCCCGGGTGGTCGGTGGCGATGCGCTTCGTCGCGGCCACCCCGTCGCCGCCCGGCATGCGCAGGTCCATGAGCACGACGTCGGGGGACAGCTCCGCGACCCGGGCCAGGGCCTCGGGGCCGGAGGAGGCGTCACCGACCACGTCGAGGTCCGGCTCGGCGGCGAGCATGCCGCGGATGCCCTCCCGCACCACGGGGTGGTCGTCCGCCAGGAGCACGCGGATCATGTGCCTTCCTCCTCGTCGTCGTGGAGCAGGGACAGCCGCACGGCCGTGCCCTCCCCGGGGGCGGTGTCGATGTCCAGGACGCCTCCCGCCTCCTCGGCGCGGTGCCGCATGTTCGCCAGGCCGTTGCCGCCGGTGGAGGCGCCGGGGTCGAAGCCGCGTCCGTCGTCGGCGACGGTGAGGCGCACTCCCACGTCGGTGTAGGACAGGGACACCTCGACGCGTCGGGCGCCGGCGTGCTTGCGGACGTTGGCCAGAGCCTCCTGCGCGGTGCGCAGCAGGCAGACCTGCGAGGGGCTCGGAAGCTCCCGGGGACCCACCCCCGTCACGGCCGTGTCGACGGTGATGCCCAACTCCGCGCCGAGAGCGGTCGCGATCCGCACCAGGGCCGCGTCCAGGGTGTTCTCCTCCAGCGGCACCGGGCGCCGGGCGGCGACCATCGCCCGGGCCTCGGCGAGGTTCTCCGACGCGGTCGCACGCATGAGCGCCAGGTGGCGGCGGGCCAAGCCGGGGTCGGGGCCCATCTCCGACTCCACCGCCTGGGTGAGGGCGATGATGCTGGTCAGCCCCTGGGCCAAGGTGTCGTGCAGTTCCCGGGCCAGGCGCTCGCGCTCGGCCAGGGCACCGCTCTCCTCCGACAGCCGGACGGCCTCGGCGCGGCTCTCCCGCAGCTGCCGCAGCAGCTCCGAGCGCTCGTAGCTCTGCGCGACGACGCGTTGGAACCAGCTGCCGAACCAGTAGGCGAACCCGAGGACGACCAGGTGGACGCCCGCCGCCACGAGCGCGTCCGCGGTGTCGGTCCGGCCCGCCGCCCAGTCGGACACGAGGGGGGCGAGCAGGACCAGGCCGACCGACAGGGTTCCGTACAGGGCCCCCGCCGTCATGAAGCACATCGGTGCCACCGCCAGGAGCGCGAAGGCCGTGAACGGGACGAGATGGACTCCGACCACGAGCAGGGCCGCCACCGCCAGGGCGAACACCCCCGAGACCGGGGTGGCGTACCGGTCGGTGTCCTGGATCCAGCGGCCGACGGTGAGGTGGAGCAGACCCACCGCGGCCAGCAGGCCCGCCGCGGACCAGCCGCGCCACCCCTCGCCGGCCACCACGCACACGGCCCCGAAGACCGTCAGCACGACGGCGAAGAAGATGTACCAGGCGGTGCCCAGGTCCCATGCGTGCCGTTCGGTGCCGCCGGGGCCGGGGAGCAGCGGTCGCGCTTCCGCCGGCTCGGTGGAGGACATCGCTCTCAGCCGTCCTTTCGGGTCTTCCAGCGGAAGGTCAGCAGCGTCAGCACCAAGCCCACCACACACCAGGCCCCCAGAGCCAGGGCGACCATGTGCAGATCCCAGGCCCCGGACGGCTCGAAGGCGGCCATCACGTCGGGGTAGAAGGCGGCGCGCATGCCCTGGGCCATCCACAGCAGCGGGAACAGGGAGGCGACGTACAGGACCCAGTCGGGCAGCGCCGTCACCGGGACGAACACCCCCGAGACGAATTGCAGGACCAGGAACGGCACGACCACGACGGCCGAGGCCGCCTGGGCGCTGCGGGCCAGGGAGCTGGTCGCGACACCCAGCAGGGAACAGGCGATGGTGCCCAGGACGAACACCCAGGCGACGGTGGCCCAGGAAGCGGGGTCCGAGGGCAGCCGCGCATCGAAGAACAGGGCGCCCACCCCGAGCATCAGGACCAGCTGGCCCAGTGCCAGGAAGGCCACCAGGACGGTCTTGCCGGCGAAGTAGGCGCCGGGCGGCATGGGGGTGCCGCGCAGGCGGCGCAGGCCTCCGTGGTCGCGCTCGATCGCGATCTCCGTGCCCAGGTTCTGGAAGCTCACCGACATCAGGCCCATGGCGACCAGTCCCGGAAGGTAGTAGTCGACGGCGGGCATGGCCGTGTCGAACATGCCGTCGAAGACCACCGCGAACAGGATCAGGATCAGGGAGGGGAGTGCGAAGGTGAAGACGATCCCCTCCCACTCGCGGGCGAACGCGCGGATCTCCAGCCATCCGCGGGACAGGCCGAGGCGGAGCACGCCGGGCAGACGGGCGGGGGCGGTGCCTCCGGTGGCGGCGGTTCCGGTGCTCACGCGGTCCCCTCCCCCGCGGTCCCGGAGCCGGCGGGCCCGGAGACCAGGCTCAGGTAGATCTCTTCGAGGGTGGGCCGGTGCACGCCGAGCCCGGGAACCTCCCCGGAAAAGCGTGCGGCCAGCTCGGCCACCACCCGGGTGGGCTCGCGGGTGCGCACCTCGCGGTGCCCGCCGTCCTCGGTCCATGACACGGTGGCCCGCGCCGCTGCGCGCCCGCCCAGGTCGGCGGGGGCACCCAGAGCGCGGACCCGGCCGCCGGCGAGCACGCACACGCGGTCGGCCAGGGCCTCGGCCTCCTCCAGGTAGTGCGTGGTGAGGACGATCGTGGTGCCCCGGCGGGCCAGGTCGCCGATCAGCTCCCAGAAGGACCGGCGGGCCTCCGGGTCGAACCCGGTGGTGGGCTCGTCCAGGAACAGCAGCTCGGGGCGGCCGACGATCCCGAGGGCGACGTCCAGGCGCCGCCGCTGGCCTCCCGAGAGGGAGTCGGGCAGCGCCCGTGCCTTGGCCGCCAGGCCGACGCGCTCGACGACCTCGTCGGGGTCGTGCGCCGAGGGGTGGTAGCCGGCGAAGTGGCGCACGAGGTCGCGCACCGGCACCTTGGGGAGCATCGTCTCCCTCTGCCAGACGATCCCGATGCGCGAGCGCCAGCGGCGCCCCGCCTGTCCGGGGTCCTCGCCGAGCACGGAGACGGTGCCGCCGTCGCGGCGGCGGAAACCCTCCAGGATCTCGACGGTGGTGCTCTTGCCCGCGCCGTTGGGCCCCAGCAGTGAGAAGACCTCGCCGCGCGGGACGCGGAGGTCGATGCCCGCGACGGCGGGGGAGCCGCCGTAGCTCTTGGTGAGGCCGACGGCCTCGATCGCGGTGTCGTTCATGTACCGAGGTTCCCGCGGCGGTGGCCCCGGCGGTATCGGACAAGCGGACGGGCCCGTGTCCTCCGATCGGAGGACACGGGCCCGTCGGGGCTTCGGCCGGGAGGGGCTCAGAAGAGGCGCAGGACGTCGGGCTCGATACCGCGGAGCGCGTCGTAGTCGAGCACGACGCAGGAGATTCCGCGGTCCTCCGCGAGCACGCGCGCCTGCGGCTTGATCTCCTGGGCGGCGAAGACACCGCGCACCGGGGCCAGCTGCGGATCGCGGTTGAGCAGCTCCAGGTAGCGGGTGAGCTGTTCCACGCCGTCGATCTCGCCGCGGCGCTTGATCTCCACGGCCACGGTCCCCTGCTCGCCGTCGCGGCAGAGGATGTCGACCGGGCCGATGGCGGTGGGGAACTCGCGGCGGATGAGGGTGTAGCCCTCGCCGAGGGTGGTGATGTGCTCGGCCAGCAACTCCTGGAGGTGGGCCTCCACCCCGTCCTTCTGCAGCCCCGGGTCCTTGCCGAGTTCGTGGGAGGAGTCGTGCATGATCTCCTCGATGGTCAGCACGAGCTTCTCACCGGACTTGCCGTGGGTGACCGTCCAGACGTCGGGGCCGTCCGCGACGGTCTCCTCCCGCAGTTTGCACGGCGGGTTCATCCAGTTCAGGGGCTTGAAGGCTCGGTCGTCGGCATGGATGGACACGCTTCCGTCCGCCTTGACGAGGATCAGGCGGGGGGCCATGGGCAGGTGGGCGGTCAGGCGGCCGACGTAGTCGACGCTGCACCGGGCGATGACGAGACGCACAGAACGCCACGTTACCGCCTTTCGCGAGGTCCTGGGGAGGAGTCGTCCCCTTCCGTGGTTACCGGCGGGTACGAACGGGGGGAGCCGGTGGGCGGAGGCACCGCGACCGAGGTCTAGGCTGAGCACATGGTGCAGGAATTTGACAAGGTCGGTGTCGTCGGACTCGGCACGATGGGCGCGGGCATCGCCGAGGTGTTCGCACGTGCGGGATTCGACGTCATCGGGGTCGAGATCGACCAGGCCGCCCTCGACCGCGGCCGCGGCCACGTGGACAAGTCCCTTTCGCGCGCGGTCGCCAAGGGCAAGCTCACCGAGGAGGAGCGCAGCGGGATCGACTCCCGGCTGGTGTTCACCACCTCGCGCGAGGACCTCGCGGACGTCGACCTGGTGGTCGAGGCCGTCCCCGAGCGCATGGACCTCAAGCGCGACGTCTTCGGCGACCTGGACCGGATCTGCAAGACCGAGACGATCCTGGCCACCAACACCTCCTCGCTGTCGGTGACCGAGATCGCCGCGCTCACCGGCCGCCCCGGCAAGGTCGTGGGTCTGCACTTCTTCAACCCGGCCCCGGTCATGAAGCTGGCCGAGGTCATCACCACGGTCTCCACCGACCCCGAGACGGCCGACGTCGTCACCGAGGTCGCCAAGCGCATCGGCAAGACCCCCGTCACCGTGGGCGACCGCGCCGGCTTCGTCGCCAACGCCCTCCTGGTGCCCTACATCAACGACGCCATCCGCCTCTACGAGCGCAAGGTCGCCACGCGCGAGGAGATCGACGAGGCCGTCAAGAAGGCCGCGGGTCTGCCCATGGGGCCGCTGACCCTGGCCGACATGGTCGGACTCGACGTGTGCCTGGCCGTCATGGACGTGCTGTGGGAGGAGTACCGCGACAAGCGCTACGCCGCCGCCCCGCTGCTGCGCCGCATGGTCGCGGCGGGCCGCCTCGGACGCAAGAGCGGCCGCGGCTTCTACGGTGACGGGGACGAGCCCGAACCCCGCGTCACCGGACGCTACGCGGAGATGATCCGCGAGGAGGAGAACCTCGATCTGGGCGAGATCCTCATCGCCCCCCAGATCGACGACGCCATGCGCATGATCGGCGACGGCTACGCCGGTGCCGAGGACGTCGACACTGCCATGCGCTTCGGATGTGGCTACCCCAAGGGCCCGACCGAGCTGCTGGCCGAGCGCGGCGCCGAGGAGGTGGTCGCCACCCTGGTGACCATGGGCGAGTACGGCCTCACCGACATCGCGGTCCCCGCACCGCTGCTGGTGGACCAGCTTCCCGAGGCCGAGCACGACGAGGACCACGGCGGCTGCGGCTGCCACGCCTGACCCGGACGGGATCCGGAGAGGGGCCGCACCGTGTGCGGCCCCTTTTCCGTGCGTACCTCCCAGATCTTCTAACCTGGACGGGTGAGCCCGCGCCGTAACTCCTCCCGCCGCAAGTCCGACCGTGGCCGCCGCGCCCCCGCCTCCGGGGACGAGGACGCCCTCATGCTGCGCATCACCGGGGGGCAGCGCCGCGAGACCGGCCCCGACGGCGAGTGGGTGCTGCGGCGCATCCCCGGAGCCGCGGCGACGAAGGTCTACCGCTGCCCCGGTTGCGCACAGGAGATCCCGGCGGGGATGCCCCACCTCGTGGCCTGGCGCCCCTACGGTGACGGTGAGGACCGGCGCCACTGGCACACCTCCTGCTGGGACCGGCGTTCCCACCGCTCGCCCCGGCCGCCCCGGCGCTGAGTCCTGCCCGGTCCCGCCACTTCGACAGAGGAGCCATGGAGATTCGAGCCACCACGGTGCTGCCCGCCGTGCGACGACCCGTCACCCTGCACACCGCCGACGGCCTGGAGCTCGTCGGGGAACTCGCCCTGCCCGAGGGGAGGGACCCGGTGGCCACACTGGTGTGCCTGCACCCGCTGCCCACCGCCGAGGGGATGATGGACAGCCACGTCCTGCGCAAGGCCTCGTTCCGGCTGCCGGCACTCGCCGACATCGCGGTGCTGCGGTTCAACACGCGCGGCACCTCGTCCAGACACGGGACCAGCCAGGGCGAGTTCGGCGAGGGCGAGACCGAGAAGCACGACGTGCTGGCCGCCATCGAGTTCACCGAGTTCGAGGGGCTGCCCGAGCCGTGGCTCCTGGGCTGGTCCTTCGGCACCGAGCTGGCCCTCAAATGGGGCGCCGACCCCCAGGTGAAGGGGGCGATCCTGCTGTCACCGCCGCTGCACCGCGCGGAGGAGGCGGACATGGAGGCCTGGGCCGCGACCGGTAAACCGGTGGTCGCCCTGGTGCCCGAGTTCGACGACTTCCTGCGCCCCGACGAGGCCCGGAAACGCTTCGAACCGCTCACGCAGGCCGAGATCATCGGTGTGGAGGGCGCGAAGCACCTGTGGGTGGGAGAGACCTACGTGCGTCGCGTGCTCGACGAGATCGTCGCCCGGGTCAACCCCGCGGCCTCCCCGCTTCCCACGGAGTGGGACGGACCCTACGAGAAGGACGTCCAGCCGCTCCGCTGAGCCGCCGGACCCACGGCGAGGGCCCGCCTCCTCCGGGGAAGCGGGCCCTCTCTCGTCTGCCGGTGCGGGAGTCCTACTCCTGCCACCAGTCCTCGTCGTCGGAGCCCTTGCCGGAGTGGGCGGGCTGACGGGTCTCCTCGGCGGCGTCGGTGATCGCCGCCGCGGGGGCCGGGGCCGGAGCGACCGGGGCCGGGGCCGGGGCCGGGGGAACCGCGGCGCCGCCGCCGAGCAGCTGGCGCAGCTGCTGCAGGTGCGACTGGATGCTGTCGCGCTGGCGGTTGAGCTCGTCGACCTCCTTCTTGGCGGCCGTGAGGATGCGGTTGGCCTCGGACTTGGCGTCGCTGAGCTGGTGCTCGGCCTTGGACTTGGCCTCGGCCTCGATCTGGGCGGCGTTCTTCTTGGCGTTGCTGACCAGCTGCTTGGCGTGGTTCTCGGCGTCGCGGCGGGTCTGCTCGGCCTGCTGGCTCGCCTTCTTGGCGTGCGCGTCGGCGCTGGCGGCGCGCTCCTCGGCCTCGGCCACCATCTTCTGGGTGGCGGCCTGGGCGGCGGCCAGGCGCTCGGCGTCCTGGCGCTCGGCCTCGGCGCGACGGTCGGCCAGCTGCAGCTCGAACTGGTCCTCCATCTCGGTGCGGCGGGCCTCGGACTCGGCGTAGGCGCGCTCGGCGTTCTTGCGCAGCTCCTCGGCCTGGCTCTTGGCGGCCTGGATGGTCTCGTCGCGCTCGCGCTTGGCGGCGGCGCGGGCCTGGGCGCACTCGCGCTCGGTGGTGGTGCGGAGCTTGGCGATCTCGCTCTCGAAGGTCGCGCGCTTCTCGGCGATCTCGTGGTCCACGGCGGAGCGCTTCTTCTGCACCTCGCGCTCGGTGGTGGACGAGAGCTCGTCGGCGTGCCGGCGGGCGCTGGTGCTGATCTCCTCGGCCTCGGCCTCGGCGGTCTGGCGCGTCTCGTCGGCCTCGCGCTGGGCGAGGGCGCGCACCTCGGTGGCCTCGGACTCGGCGGCGGCGCGCATCTCGGCGGCCTCGATCTTGGCGGCCGAGCGGATGTCGTTGGCGTCGATCTGGGCGCTCTGGACCAGCTCGTTGGCCTGTTCCTCGGCCAGACGCAGCAGTTCCTCGATGCGCGAGCCCAGTCCGGCGTAGGAGGGGCGCTCGCGCTCCTGGAGCTGGCGGTTCTTGGAGGTGAGCTCTGCCTTGAACTTCTCGATCTGCTTGCTGGACTGCTTGATCTCGCCGCGCAGGGTCTCCAGGTAGTCGAGCACCTGGGTACGGTCGAAACCGCGCAGCACCACATCGAACTCTGGTGGCGTGTTGTCTTCGTCGAAGATGTTGTTGAGCTGGGCGTCGATGTTGTTTGACGACATGTGGCGGAATCCTGAACGGGTGCGAGACGGCTGCTTGCGTACTGCCGGGGACCGCGTAGTGGGCGGCTGCGCCGTCCCCGGAGTGAGGACATGTCCGGGCGGGCGAACCGGGACGGGCGGGCCGGTGCGACGGGGTGCGGCGCGGGCGGTGCTGTGGCACTGCTGAGCCGGTTCGTCCTGTCGGACTGTGCGAGGAGTGGACCAGCGCCGGAAAAGAGCAACCGGCGGCTAGCCGACTTTATCAAGTGCCGCACCCCATGGAAGAGGTTTCGTACAACTTCCGGTCCGCTGCGGGACCAGGCGCGCCCTTGGTGCACAAGACGTGATGTGTCCGGAATGTGGCCGTGACCATCGGCCGAGGTTCAGCGGGCGCTCTGCACCAGCTCGGTCAGGACCCCGCCGCAGTCCTTGGGGTGGAGGAAGACGATGCTCGACCCCGCGGTCCCCGGGCGCGGCCCGTCGCCGAGGACCCGTACCCCGCGCCCGCCGACCTCGGCCGCGCTCGCGGCGACGTCGGAGGTGCCGAACGCGAGGTGGTGCACGCCCTCGCCGTGGCGCTCCAGGAACTTGGCGACGGGGGAGTCCGGGCGCGTGGGCTCCAGCAGCTGGAGCCAGGTGGCCCCGCCGTCGTCGGTGCCGTTGACCCGCAGCATGGCCTCGCGCACCCCCTGCTCCTCGTTGACCTCCTCGTGGGCGACCTCGAAACCGTAGGTGGAGCGGTAGAACTCGATCGACGCGTCCAGGTCGCGGCAGGCGATGCCGACGTGGTCCAGGCGCGTGATCCCGGAGAAAAGGCCGGTGGGAACGGGTGCCTCACTCATGGGTAACCTCTCGCGAGCAGTCGTAGGACGTATGGGTATCGTGGCAGACCAGGTGCGTCACACATCACTTGGAGGCCAGTTACGATGCCCGGTTCCGTCATCGTCGGTGGGGCGCGTACCCCCACCGGCCGTCTCCTCGGCTCCCTCTCCGGCTTCTCCGGAACCGACCTCGGGGGCTTCGCCATCAAGGGCGCCCTGGAGCGCGCAGGCATCACCGGTGACCAGGTCGAGTACGTGATCATGGGACAGGTCCTGCAGGCCGGGGCCGGGCAGATCCCGTCCCGCCAGGCCGCGGTGAAGGCCGGCATCCCCATGAACGTGCCGTCCCTGACCGTCAACAAGGTCTGCCTCTCGGGCCTGGACGCCATCGCCCTCGCCGACCAGCTCATCACCGCCGGCGAGTTCGACGTCGTGGTGGCCGGTGGCATGGAGTCCATGACCAACGCCCCCCACCTGCTGCCCAAGTCCCGCCAGGGCTACAAGTACGGCTCGATCGAGGTCCTGGACGCCACCGCCCACGACGGCCTCACCGACGCCTTCGAGGGCGACTCCATGGGCGCCTGCACCGAGCGGCACAACGCCGAGCTCGGCATCGGCCGCGAGGAGCAGGACGCCTTCTCCGCCCGCTCCCACCAGCGTGCCGCCGCGGCGGCAGAGAAGGGGCTCTTCGACGACGAGATCGTCCCCGTCGAGATCCCCCGGCGCAAGGGCGACCCTGTCGTGTTCTCCCACGACGAGGGCGTGCGCGCCGGCACCACCGCCGAGAGCCTGGGCAAGCTGCGTCCGGCCTTCGACCGCGAGGGGACCATCACCGCCGGTTCCTCCTCCCAGATCTCCGACGGCGCTGCCGCCGTCGTCGTGATGAGCCGGGCCAAGGCCGAGGAGCTCGGCCTGCCGGTCCTGGCCGAGATCGGTGCCCACGGCAACGTCGCGGGCCCCGACAACTCGCTGCACTCCCAGCCCTCCAACGCCATCAGGCACGCCCTGGCCAAGGCCGGCCGCGGCGTCGAGGACCTGGACCTGGTGGAGATCAACGAGGCCTTCGCCGCGGTGGGCATCCAGTCCACCAAGGACCTGGGCATCTCCGAGGACATCGTCAACGTCAACGGCGGCGCCATCGCGCTGGGGCACCCCATCGGTGCCTCCGGCGCCCGCATCGCCCTGCACCTGGTCAACGAGCTGCGCCGCCGCGGCGGCGGGTTCGGTGCGGCGGCCCTGTGCGGCGGAGGAGGCCAGGGCGACGCCCTCCTCTTCACGGTGCCCGCCCGGTAGGGGACGTCTGCGCCGCCGCAGGGCGGCCCTTTCGGAAGGAGTCGGATGGACACCCCCCTACTGGTCGAGAGGGTCCTCAAGGGTGACAGGCGGGCGCTGGCCCGCGCGATCACCCTGGTGGAGAACGGTTCGGAGCAGCTGAGGGCCGTCATGGCGGGGCTGGCCCCCGGTACCGGTCGGGCCCGCGTGGTGGGCTTCACCGGCTCCCCGGGCGTGGGCAAGTCCACCACCACGAGTGCGGTGGTGCGGGCCGTACGCGAGCGCGGCCTGACCGTGGCCGTGCTCGCGGTGGACCCCTCCTCGCCCTTCAGCGGCGGCGCCCTCCTCGGCGACCGGGTGCGGATGCAGGACCACGCCACCGACCCGGGCGTCTACATCCGCTCGATGGCCAACCGCGGCCACCTGGGCGGGCTCTCGTGGGCCGCCCCGCACGCGCTGCGGGTGCTCGACGCCGCCGGGTTCGACGTGATCCTGGTGGAGACCGTCGGTGTCGGCCAGGCCGAGGTCGACATCGCCGGGCAGGCCGACACCACAGTGGTCCTGTGCGCACCGGGCATGGGCGACTCGGTGCAGGCCGCCAAGGCGGGGATCCTGGAGGTCGCCGACGTGTTCGCCGTCAACAAGGCCGACCGCGAGGGCGCCCGCGCCACCCAGCGCGAGCTGCGCCAGACGGTGGCGATGAAGGACCGCGACGACGACGAGTGGAAGCCCCCGATCGTCATGACGACCGCGGTGAGCGGCGAGGGCATCGACGAGCTGTGGGAGCGGATCGAGGCCCACCGCGCCCACATGGAGGCCTCCGGGGAACTGGAGCGGCGGCGCCTGCGGCGGGCCCGCGAGGAGGTGCAGGCCATCGCCCTGGGCCTGCTGCGCTCGCGCATCGGCGTCGGCGAGGACTCCACCCTGGACGCCCTGGCCGGCGACGTCGCGGCGGGCCGCCTGGACCCCTATGCCGCGGCCGACACCCTGGTCGGCGGGCTCGGGGCCCCGTGACCGCCTGATACGGGGGAGGGCCCTTCCGGCCGTCGGCCGGAAGGGCCCTCCTGTGTGCTGCCGGGGATCAGCCCGCGAGGGTGGAGTCGATCGCCTCCATCAGGGTGCCGTCGGCGTCGTCACCGTCGACGGACCAGATCATGATGCCGCCCAGGCCGTGGTCGGCGGCCCACCGGGTCTTCCGCGCGATGGCGGCCGCGTCGTCGTAGGTCCAGAACGTGGTGCCGTCGTACAGCCACGCGGTGCCCGACGCCTCGTCGCGGTACAGCGTGTACCCCGTCAGCTCCTTGATCACCTTCCAGTCGTCGATGCCCTGCTCGTAGGTGCCCGGGGCGGGGCCGGTCGCGGTCTGGAAGAGGCCGTCCCCGTTCGGGCCGGGGGCCACCCCGGTCCAGCCGCGGCTGTAGAACGGCACGCCCAGCACCAGGTCGCCGGGGTCCACACCCAGGTCGAGATAGGTCTGGATCGTGGTCTCGGTGGAGTACACGTCCGGCCCGGGGTCCTCCGGGTGCTCCAGCAGGTTGGACTGGTGGTTGGTGACCGACTCCCAGGCGCCGTGGTAGTCGTAGCCCTGGACCGTGACGAAGTCGAAGTCGTCCATGAGCCGGTCCATCTCGAAGCCGAGCTCGATCTTCTCGGGGTCGGCGGGCAGGAAGGCGGTCAGCTCGTACTCCCGGCCGGTCTCGGTGCCGAGGGCGTCCAGCTGCTCGCGGAACTCGCCGACCAGGGCGGTGAAGTTCTCCCTGTCCTCGGGGCGCACGGTGTTGTGCTCGTGTCCGGCGGAGGCCGGCCACTCCCAGTCGAGGTCGATGCCGTCGAAGACGCCGTAGGCCGAGCCGACGCCGCCCGCCCCGTCGAACACGGGCAGGTTGCCGCGCAGGTACTGGTCGATGCAGGAGGAGACCAGGCGCTCGCGCGAGGCCTCGGTCAGGGCGGCGTCGGAGAAGTGCTCGGACCAGGTCCACCCCCCGAGGGAGATGTTGACCCTCAGGTGCGGGTACCTCTCCTTGAGCTCGAGCAGCTGGTTGAAGTTGCCGCGCAGGCTCTGGTCCCAGGTGTCGGCGACGCCGTCCACGCTCTGGTCGGCGGTGAAGGAGCGGCCGTAGTCGGCCCAGGCGTCGCCCAGGCCGGCCTGGTTGGCCATGAAGCACTCGCCGTTCGCGCTGATGTTGCCGAACGAGTAGTTGATGTGGGTGAGCTTCTCCGCGGTGCCGGAGGTCACCAGGTTGTTCACCAGGTAGCCGCGGTCGTAGATGCCCCACTGGGTGAAGTAGGCCACGCGCCGCTCCTGCGGCGGGTCGGAGGGCTGCTCGCCGCCGCCCTCCTCGGAGGTGGCCGCGGTGACCGGTCCGCTCTCGGGGCCGCGGTTGCCCGAGGTGTCGTGGGCCCGGACGGTGAAGGTGTACTCCGTCTCGGGCACCAGGCCGGTGACCGTCGCGGTGGTGCCGTCGACGGCGCGCACCACCTCTCCGTCCGAGAGGACCTCGTAGCCGGCCACGGCGGTGTTGTCGGAGGCCTCCTCCCAGCCGAGCGTCACGGTGGTGGAGGTGGTTGCGGTGACGGACAGGCCCGAGGGGGCGGTGGGCGCCTCGGTGTCCTCCTCACCGGGTTCTCCCGAGCACGGGGCGCCGTTGACCAGGCAGCTGGTCGGGGCGGTGTCACCGCCGCTGTGGGTGCCGTTGAACCCGATCGAGTAGCTGCCGCCGGCGGGGACGGCGGCGCCCCAGGAGGGCGGGGTCAGCACGTAGGTGTCGCCGGACCGGTCCAGCTCGGCGTTCCACAGGCTGGTGACGGAGGTGCCCTCGGGCAGGCCGAACTCCACGGTCCAGTCGGACAGCGGGGTGTCGGAGCCGTTGGCGATGGTGAACTGGCCGCCGTAGCCGCTCTCCCAGCGGGAGGACTCGACGTAGGTGACGGTGACGCCGGTGGCGTCGGCGCTCGCGGGTGCGGGCGACAGCCCGAGGGGGACGAGGAGGAGTGCGGCGGCCAGTGCGGCCGTCCGAGGTCGTCGTGCTCTCATGGTCTCTCCTGTGAGCGGGTCGGGGGCAGGAGCCGGCTGCCGGCGCGGGCCGCCGCATGTCGGTCCGCGCCGGCCGCGGCGACGGTGCTCCCCGGATCAGAGCACCGGCGCCGGCGGGCCCGGTCGGAGGGCCGGGACCTCCGACCGGGAGTCGGGGGGCGGCGGGGCCGCCGGGGGTCAGTCGCGCAGGGCGGTGTCGATGGCCGACAGGAGGCTGCCGTCGGCGTCGTCGCCGTCGATCGCCCAGACCATGACCCCGGAGTAGCCGCTGTCCAGGGCCCAGTCGGTCTTGCGGGCCACGGCGGTCTCGTCGTCGTAGGTCCAGAAGGTCTCACCGTCGTAGAGCCAGGCGGTGCCGGCCTCCTCGTTGCGGAAGAGCTCGTATTCGCCGGATGCGGCCTTCTCCTTCAGGTACCGCCACTCCTCGGTGCCGGTGGCATGGGTGCCCTGCGCGGGTCCGGACGCCTCCTGGAAGAGGCCGTCGCCCTCGGGGCCGGGCGCCACGCCCGTCCAGCCCTGGCCGTAGAAGGGGATGCCGAGGACGAGCGCGGAGGGGTCGACGCCGCGGGAGAGGTAGGCGTCGCGGATGATCTCGGCGGAGATGACCGGCTGGGGGTCGCGGGGGTCGGTCACCAGGTTGGACTGGTGGTTGGTCGCCGTCTCCCAGGTGCCGTGGTAGTCGTAGCCCTGGACCGTGACGAAGTCGAGGTTCGGCATGAGCTCGTCCAGCTCGTAGCCCGCGTCGAGGCGCCAGCCGCCCGCCGGCAGGAACGCGGTGAGCTCGTGCTCCCGGCCGGTCTCGTCCTCCAGCGCGTCCAGCTGCTCGCGGAACTCGGCGACCAGGGCGGTGAAGTTCTCCTTGTCCTCGGGGCGCACGGTGTTGTGCGGGTTGCCGTCGCTGCCGGGCCACTCCCAGTCCAGGTCGATGCCGTCGAAGACGCCGTAGGCGGCTCCGGTGCCGCCCGCCCCGCCGATCTCGGGCAGGTCGCCGCGCAGGTAGAGGTCGATGCAGGAGGAGACCAGGCGCTCGCGCGAGGCCTCGGTCAGGGCCGCGTCGGAGAAGTGGCGGGACCACTCCCAGCCACCCAGGGAGATGTTGACCCGCAGGTGCGGATACCTCTCCTTGAGCTTGCGGAGCTGGTTGAAGTTGCCGCGCAGCGACTGGCCGGCGCGGTCGGCGACGCCGTCGACGCTGTCCTCGGCGCCGACGGGCCGCCCGTAGTCGGCGAACGGATCGCCCTGTCCCGGCTCGTCGGTCATGGCGCACAACCCGTCGGCGGTCACGTTGCCGAAGGCGTACTGGATGTGGGTGAGCTGCTCGGCGCTGCCGGTCTCCGCGAGGTCGGCCACCTCGTAGCCGCGCTCCTCGGCACTCCACTGGGTGTAGTAGGCGACGCTCACGCGGTCGTGGTCCGGGCCGGTCGGGCCGGCGCAGGGGGAGCCGTTGACCAGGCAGCCGAGCAGTTCGGTGGCGCCGTCGGAGTGCAGGCCGTTGAACCCGAAGGAGTACTCACCGCCGGCGGGGACGGCGGCGCCCCAGTGCGGCGGGGTGACGGTGTA
The DNA here is from genome assembly GCF_014203695.1 of Nocardiopsis algeriensis. Taxonomy (GTDB): domain Bacteria; phylum Actinomycetota; class Actinomycetes; order Streptosporangiales; family Streptosporangiaceae; genus Nocardiopsis; species Nocardiopsis algeriensis. The sequence continues at coordinate 356,272 of NZ_JACHJO010000006.1, forward strand.
GCCGTCGGAGGCGGCCGAGACGTCGGCGTTCCACATCTGGTGGATCCGGCTCCCGTCGGGGAGGGAGAACGCGATCTCCCAGTCCTCGACGGGGGCGTCGGAGTCGTTGCGGACGGTGATCCGCCCGCTGTAGCCGGTGTTCCAGCGGGCCGTCTCGGTGTAGGAGACCGTGAGTCCGGCGGCGGGAGAGGCCTCCTCCGCCGAGGCGGGGAGTGCAGCCGTGAGCGGTACCGTCAGTGCGGCGGCCGCCAGGAGCGCCGCCTGTCGCATGGGGGGTGCTGCTCTCACTGGTCCTCCTGCTGTGGGGGGTCGGACGGTCGGGGCCTGACCTGGGGGGCAAACTTTTAGGAAACTTAACTAATAGTTTCGGGCCGCGTCAACGCCTCCAGGGAGATTTCCGGACCGGTGCCCGGCGGGCAAAGGCTGTCCGATGCCCTCGACTGTCCCCTTTGTTGGCATTGGAGAAGTTCTCCAGGGCCTCGGCCCTGTTTTTCGGGTCGTCTCGGATTGAACGCCTGGTCGGCCGCTCACCGGGGCATCGGCTTCGCCAATGCGGCGAGAGCACCCAAAAAACACGGCCTAGAGTGGCGGCTGTGGGAAACCCTTTGAACCTTCCGTTCGACCCGATCGAGCGCGCGCACGACAACTGGACGCGCAGATGGGGTCCCTCGCCCGCCATGGCCGCGGTCACCTCGGTCATGCGCGCCCAGCAGATCCTGATCGGTGAGCTGGACGGGGCACTCAAGCCGTTCGGGCTCACCTTCGCCCGCTACGAGGCCCTCGTCCTGCTCACCTTCAGCAGCTCCGGCGCGCTGCCCCTCGGCAAGATCGGCGAGCGCCTCATGGTCCACCCGACCAGCGTCACCAACACCATCGACCGCCTGGAGGGGCAGGGCTTCGTGCGCCGCCGCCCCAACCCGGACGACGGCCGCGGGGTGCTGGCCGAGATCACCGATCCCGGGCGCGAGGTCACCGAGCGGGCCACGCAGGTCCTCCTCGGCATGGACTTCGGGCTCGGCTGCTACTCCGACGAGGAGCTGCAGGACATGCACCGCGTGTTCACCAAGCTCAGGGTGGACTTCGGGGACTTCCCCGCACCCGTCGCCGGGGCGGTCGAGGGGCGCTGAGGCCCGTCCCGGCACGGCCGGGGCCGGGGCTTCCGGCCCTGTACAGATTTAGTTGGACGTCCTACTATTCGGGTATGGCGAACACCACGAACGGCACCGCGGGCGGCGGGCCCGAGGAGATCGAGGCCGGGCGGGCGCGCTGGCAGCGCCGCTACGACGCCGCGCGCAAGCGCGACGCCGACTTCACGTCCCTGTCCGGACGCCCGCTGGAACCCGTCTACGGGCCGCGGCCCGGCGCGGAGGTCCCCGGATTCGAGCGCATCGGCTGGCCGGGCGAGTTCCCCTACACCCGCGGCCTGTACCCCACCGGCTACCGGGGGCGGACCTGGACCATCCGCCAGTTCGCCGGGTTCGGCAACGCGCGCCAGACCAACGAGCGCTACAAGATGATCCTCGCCTCGGGCGGGGGCGGACTCTCCGTGGCCTTCGACATGCCCACCCTGATGGGCCACGACTCCGACTCCCCCCACGCGCTCGGCGAGGTCGGGCACTGCGGGGTCGCGATCGACTCCGTGGCTGACATGGACCTGCTCTTCGACGGCATCCCCCTCGGGGAGACCACGACCTCCATGACCGTCAGCGGGCCGGCCGTGCCGGTCTTCTGCATGTACCTGGTCGCCGCCGAGCGCCAGGGCGTGGACACCTCCACCCTCAACGGCACGCTCCAGACCGACATCTTCAAGGAGTACATCGCCCAGAAGGAGTGGCTGTACCCGCCCGAGCCCCAGCTGCGGCTCATCGGCGACCTCATGGAGTACTGCGCGGAGAACATCCCCGCCTACAAGCCCCTGTCGGTGTCGGGCTACCACATCCGCGAGGCCGGGGCCACGGCCGCCCAGGAGCTCGCCTACACCCTCGCGGACGGCTTCGGCTACGTCGAGCTGGGCCTCTCCCGCGGCTTGGACGTGGACGCCTTCGCGCCGGGGCTGTCGTTCTTCTTCGACGCCCACATCGACTTCTTCGAGGAGATCGCCAAGTTCCGCGCCGCCCGCCGCATCTGGGCGCGCTGGATGCGCGACACCTACGGGGCCAGGACGGAGAAGGCCCAGTGGCTGCGGTTCCACACCCAGACCGCCGGGGTCTCGCTCACCGCCCAGCAGCCCTACAACAACGTCGTGCGCACCGCGGTGGAGGCCCTCTCCGCGGTCTTGGGGGGCACCAACTCGCTGCACACCAACGCCCTGGACGAGACCCTGGCCCTGCCCACCGAGCAGGCCGCCGAGATCGCCCTGCGCACCCAGCAGGTGCTCATGGAGGAGACCGGTGTCGCGAACGTCGCCGACCCCCTGGGCGGATCGTGGTACCTGGAGGCCCTCACCGACGAGCTGGAGGCCGAGGCCGAGCGGATCTTCGCGCACATCCTGCGCATGGGCGGCGGCGAGGACGCCGAGCACGCCATCGGCCCGATGACCTCCGGCATCCTCGCCGGCATCGAGAACGGCTGGTTCGGATCCGAGATCGCCGAGTCCGCCTTCCAGTACCAGCAGGCCCTGGAGAAGGGCGACAAGCGCATCGTCGGCGTCAACTGCCACACCGCCACCGTCTCGGGGGAGCTCGACATCCTCCGGATCAGCCACGAGGTGGAGCGGGAGCAGAAGCGTGTGCTCGCCGAGCGCCGCGCCGCCCGCGACGGGGCCGCCGTCGAGCGCACCCTGGCCGACCTGCGGGAGGGGACGCGCACCCCCGGCCGCAACCTCGTCCCGCTCATCATCGAGGCGGCCCGCGCCGAGGCCACCCTCGGCGAGATCTGCGCCGCGATGGGCGAGGAGTTCGGCACCTACACCGAGGTTCCGCAGTTCTGATCCGACCGCGGGGACGGGCCCGCCGTCCCCGCGGCCACGGCAGCCTCCCGCCCGCGCATGGGGCAGGATGGAACCATGCAGCCTTCGGACTTTTCACCGAACAGTGCCGTTGACCTCGGCGCGCGCAAGGCGGCCATGGAACGCGAGGCCAAGCAGCGCGCCGCGGAGTCGGCGGGTCGATCCAATCCCTACGCCGTCAACGTCGACGAGTCGAACTTCCAGGCCCAGGTGCTGGAGCGGTCGATGGCCGCCCCGGTGGTCCTGGCCGTGCTCGCCGGGTGGTCCGAGCAGTCCACCCAGGTGGAGAACACCCTGGACCGGCTCTCGGCGGCCTCCGGCGGCAACTGGTTCCTGGCGAAGGTGGACAGCGAGGCCAGCCCGCAGCTCGTGCAGGCCCTGCGGGTCCCCACGACGCCCATGATCGTGCTCGTCGTCCAGGGCCAGCTCCTGCCCGGCCCGGCGGGGCCGGTCCCCGACGACCAGCTCACCGCCTGGCTCTCCGAGGCCTTCGCCGCCCTCAAGGAGCAGGGCGCACTGCCCCCCGACCACCCCGGCACCCTCGGCGGCGAGGCCGCCCCCGGGGAGGAGCCCGGTGCCGCCGGGCAGCCGCGGGTGCGTCCCGTGGACGCGGAGGCGCAGGAGGCGCTCGACAACGGTGACTTCGACACCGCCGAGTCGGTCTACGCCAAGGCCGTCGAGGCCGACCCCAAGGACGGCGAGTCCCGGAGCAAGCTCGCCCAGATCCGCCTCGTGCGCCGCCTGCGCGACGTGGACGCCGCCGCCGTCCGCAGGGCCGCCGCGGACGACCCGGGGGACATCGCCGCCCAGATCGCCGTCGCCGACATCGACATGTACGGCGGCAAGTTCGAGGACGCCTTCGACCGCCTCGTCGCCGCGGTCCGGCGCACCCGCGACGAGGAGCGGGACAAGGTGCGCAACCACCTGCTGAGCCTGTTCGAGCTGCTTCCCGCGGGCGACCCCCGGGTGAACGCCGCACGCCGCAAGCTCACCTCGGCGCTCTTCTGATCCGGGCGCCCGCCGGCGTGGAGGCTCCCCACGCCGGCGCGGTTCCCGGCGCGGAGAACTTGTACGTTTCTTCGCTCTTCGTGCAATCCGCCACTTTGAGATGACGGTCGGCCCTTGACTCGGGGTAAAGTGGGGCGACTCGATGCATCCCCCCACCGCGAACCGGGGCCCGCCCGACAGCAGCCCCGAGGAGTGCCGCGCGCCGGGCGTCCCCGCCGGACGCCGCGCGGAAGGCACCGCGCCCGGAGGAGGGCGGGTGCTCCGGTGGAAGGGTTTCCGACGTCGCACACCCGCGGGTGGGGAGCGTCCTGGTACCCCTGGCCGCAGAGCACGAGCAATATCCGAGGAGCATCACGTGGCCACCCTTCCCAGCGTTTCGTACTCCATCACCGTCCGCCTCGAGGTGGATGCCGGAGGCAGTGCGGTGGGCAGCCTCACCAACGCCGTCGAGCACGTGGGCGGTATGGTCACCGCCCTCGACGTGGCCGCCGCCGGACACGAGCGCATCCGCATCGACGTCACCTGCGCCGCCCGCGACACCGAGCACGCCCAGGCCATCGTCGACTCCCTCGGCGCGGTCGAGGGCGTGGTCGTCCACAAGGTCAGCGACCGCACCTTCCTCATGCACCTGGGCGGCAAGATCGAGATGAAGTCGAAGGTGCCGCTGCGCAACCGCGACGAGCTCTCCATGGCCTACACCCCCGGCGTCGCCCGCGTCTGCCAGGCCATCGCCGCCAACAAGGAGGACGCCCGCCGCCTGACCGTCAAGCGCAACAGCGTCGCCGTGGTCACCGACGGCTCCGCCGTGCTGGGCCTGGGCAACATCGGGCCCGAGGCCGCCATGCCGGTCATGGAGGGCAAGGCCGCCCTGTTCAAGCGCTTCGCCGACATCGACGCCTGGCCGATCGCCCTGGACACCCAGGACGTCGACGAGATCGTCCGCACCGTCCAGGTCCTGGCCCCCGGTTTCGGCGGCATCAACCTGGAGGACATCTCCGCGCCCCGCTGCTTCGAGGTCGAGGCGCGCCTGCGCGAGCTCCTCGACATCCCCGTCTTCCACGACGACCAGCACGGCACCGCCATCGTCGTCCTCGCTGCCCTGCGCAACGCCCTGCGCGTGGTCGGCAAGAAGCTGGAGGAGGTCCGCATCACCATGTCCGGCGCGGGCGCCGCCGGCACCGCCATCCTCAAGCTGCTCATGCACGCCGGCGCCCGCAACATCGTCGTCTGCGACGTCCACGGCGCGGTCCACGGCGGACGCGACCACCTGGACGACAACCTCCGCTGGATCGCCGAGCACACGAACCCGGAGGGCTACGGCGGCGACCTCAAGGGCGCGGTCGCCGGAGCCGACGTGTTCATCGGCGTCTCCGCCCCCGACCTGCTCGCGGGCGAGGACATCGCCGAGATGAACGAGGACTCGATCATCTTCGCGCTGGCCAACCCCGACCCCGAGATCGACCCCGACATCGCCCACCTGCACGCCGCCGTCGTCGCCACCGGCCGCAGCGACTACCCGAACCAGATCAACAACGTGCTGGTCTTCCCCGGGTTCTTCCGCGGACTGCTGGACGCCCAGAGCGACCACGTCGACTCCGACATGATGGTCGCCGCCGCCGAGGCACTCGCCGACGTGGTGACCGAGGACGAGCTGGGCCCCAACTACATCATTCCGAGCGTGTTCCACGCGGACCTGTCGGCGCACGTCGCCACCGCCGTGCGGGAGGCCGCCCTCCGGGCCCGCAAGGCCTGACCGCCCGCCGCAGGCGATCGTTCGGAACGGGATCGCGGCACCCTATACCGTGGAACACAGACTTCGAAAGGTGAGCACGATGCCGATGGACGTCCTGAACAAGGTCCTGCCCGACAGCGAGACCAAGCCGGACATCTCGCACGACGGAGGCGATCGCGAGCGCTTCGCCCACTACGTGCAGAAGGACAAGATCACGGAGAGCGCCGTGACCGGCAACCCGGTGATCGCCCTGTGCGGCAAGGTGTGGGTGCCCAACCGGGACCCGAAGAAGTTCCCGGTGTGCCCCGACTGCAAGAAGATCTACGAGGAGCTCACGAAGTAGGCCTCCTGCCTGCGAGGGCCCCGCGGAACCGCCGATCAGCGGTTCCACGGGGCCCTCGCGCGCAGTGGCGCAGCCCTGCGGGGCCGGCGCTGCGGTTATCTTTGTGCTGCACGATTTGAGGCTTGCGGCAGCCTACGCCCATCGTGTGGCGGTACCCTCCGAAGGACGTGCCGCCGCGCAGGGCTCCCCCGCCGACCTTCTCGGCTCCCCTGCCCGACGGCGTCCACCGGCACGGGGTCGAAGGTCCTGCCGCATCCGCGCACCGGGCCCCGGTGGCCGTGCCCGTCCGATAAGCGCCTGGTTCACGCCGCAACGCCCACAGGAGTAGGTCGCATTGGTGTCCACAACCGAACGGCAGTCACACGGGAGAGGACGGTCCCCCCGAGGGCGGCGCCGCAAACCGGTCAGGAGGGCCACCCCGGGGGACGTCGTACGGGCGATCGTACGGTTCATCGGCGAGATCCTGCTGACGGCCGGTCTGCTCATGCTCTTCTACGCGTCCTACGAGGTCTACGGCTCCGGCTGGGAGACCGACCGCGAGCAGGAGCAGCTCGCCCAGGGACTGGAGGAGGCCTGGGCCGCCACCGAGGACACCGAGCAGGGCCCCGACTCCGAGCCGCTGCCCGGCAGCGCCGACAGCCGCCTGTACGTGCCCTCCCTCGACCTGGACTGGGTGGTGGTCAACGGCACCACCCAGCAGGACATCCTCTACAGCCCCGGCCATTACACCGAGTACCCCAGCACCCCCGGCGGGCCCGGCAACTACGCGATCGCCGCGCACCGCACCCCCGGCCTCTTCTGGGACCTCGACCTGCTGGAGAACGGCGACGTCCTGGTCCTGGAGGACAAGGACAACTTCTACACCTACGAGGTCATACGCGAGGAGACCGTGCTGCCCACCGATGTGTGGGTGATCGAGCCCGACCCCTTCGACGACGTCGAGGGCGCGGGGGAGGGGGAGCCCGAGAACTCCTACATCACCCTCACCACGTGCGCGCCCAAGCTCAACAACACCCACCGCCTCATCGTGTGGGGCGAGCTCGTGGAGACCACACCCAAGTCCGAGGGCATGCCCGACTCGATCGCGCACATGGCCCCCGACACCGGCGAGAGCGAGTGAGGTAGCCGTGTACGGTCTGATCTGGCGCATCCTTCCCGGTCCCTGGATCTCCAAGTTCATCCTGGCGCTGGGCCTCCTGGCCGGGGCCCTCGCGCTGCTGTGGTTCTTCGCGTTCCCCGCGATCTCCCCGCACATGCCCTTCAACGACGGAGCCGTCGAGGTGGGCGGTGCCGGCGCGGGCGGGGCGCCCGCCACCGGCGGGGCCCCGGAGGAGTCCGGGGCCGTCGGGGAGGCCACGGAGTAACCGCACGTCCGCGCCCCATGGGTCCCGCCGCGGCGGGACCCATGGGGCGTTCTGTGTGCGGCACCACTGGCGGCCGGCCCGGTTCGGCGGAGGGCGGACGCTAGGGTGTGTTCGCGGATGCTTGCGCATCTCTCGGCACGGCCGAGACCTCCGGGAGCGGCGGTCCGGGTGATCCCTCGCACAGGCGAAGCGCGAACCCGATCCGGCCGCGAGGGCGCCTTCGGCGCCGGGAGGGGCGGCCATGCGGCCGAAGGCGGAGGAGAACCCCGGTCCCGAGGACGTGCTCGTGGGGGGCAAGGCGCTGCCGGGGGCGTGCGGACACGTGCTCGCGGACGTCCGAAGGTGAGGGGAAACGCATGACGGTGGTGCAGACCACGACGGAGGAACGGCTCAGCGGCCTGCGGGTCTGGCAGCGGGAGGCGTTCGAGGAGTACTTCCGCCGGGAGCCCAGGGACTTCCTCGCCGTGGCCACCCCCGGCGCGGGCAAGACCACCTTCGCCCTCACCCTGGCCAGTGAGCTCCTCCAGCGCCGCACCGTGCGCGCCGTCACCATCGTGTGCCCCACCGAGCACCTCAAGAAGCAATGGGCCGAGGCCGCCGCCCGGTTCGGCATCCCCATCGACCCCGACTTCCGCAACGGCCAGGGTGCGCTGGGGCGCCAGTACACCGGCGCGGCGGTCACCTACGCGCAGGTCGCGGCCCACCCCATGCTGCACCGCAACCGGACCGAGGCCCGCAAGACCCTCGTCATCTTCGACGAGGTCCACCACGCCGGCGACGCACTGTCCTGGGGCGACGCGGCGCGCGAGGCCTTCGACCCCGCCACCCGGCGGCTGAGCCTGACCGGCACCCCCTTCCGCTCCGACGTCAACCCCATCCCGTTCGTCGACTACGTCCAGGACGCCGCCGGGGTGCGGCGCTGCTCGTGGGACTACAGCTACGGCTACGGCCCGGCCCTGGCCGACGGCGTCGTGCGCCCCGTCATCTTCATGGCCTACTCGGGCGAGATGCGCTGGCGCACCAGGGCCGGGGACGAGCTCGCCGCGCGGCTCGGCGAACCCCTCACGCAGGACGCCCTGTCCCAGGCGTGGCGGGCCGCACTCGACCCCAAGGGGGACTGGATCAAGCGCGTCCTCCAGGCGGCCGACCGCCGCCTGACCGAGGTCCGCAAGACCCACCCCGACGCCGGCGGCCTGGTCATCGCCAGCGATCACGAGAACGCCCGCGCCTACTCGCGCATCCTGCGCCAGATCACGGGCAAGGGCGCCACCGTGGTCCTGTCCGACGACCCGACCGCCTCCAAGAAGATCACGCGGTTCGCCAACGGGGACGACAGGTGGATGGTGGCGGTCCGCATGGTCTCCGAGGGCGTCGACGTCCCCCGGCTGATGGTGGGCGTCTACGCCACCTCCACCAGCACGGCCCTGTTCTTCGCCCAGGCCATCGGCCGCTTCGTGCGTGTGCGCAAGCGGGGCGAGGTCGCCTCGGTGTTCCTGCCCTCCGTGCCCACCCTGCTGGACTTCGCCGGGGAGATGGAGCGCGAGCGCGACCACGTCCTGGACCGCACGCCGGGGGACGACGAGTACCCCGAGGAGGAGCTCCTCAAGGAGGCGCGCAAGAAGCGCGACAGCCCCGACGCGGGGGAGGAGCTGCCCTTCGAGACGATGGAGGCCTCGGCCGAGTTCGACCGGGCGCTCTTCGACGGCGCCGAGTACGGCGGCATCCCGGGCTCCACCGAGGAGGAGGACTTCCTCGGCCTGCCCGGTCTGCTCGAGCCCCAGCAGGTCGCCCAGCTCCTGCGCAAGCGCAAGGACCAGATCAAGGCGGGCGAGATCAAGGCCCGGAAGCGGCAGGAGGAGCCGGCCGCGGCGGAGGGCCCCACCCACGAGGTCCTCGCCGACCTGCGCCGAGAGCTCAGCGGGCTCGTCGGTGCCTGGCACCACCGCACCGGCAAACCCCACGGGGTCATCCACAACGAGCTGCGCCGCGCCTGCGGCGGTCCTCCGGTCGCGCAGGCCACCCCCGAGCAGATCCGCGAACGCATCGCCAAACTGCGGACCTGGGCCGTCGGGGGCAGGTAAGGGGCGAAGAGTTCGCGAGCTCGCCCATGCCTGCACTTCGGACGGTTTCCCCAGGACTGCGCTCGGTGGCGTGAGCGGACGCGTACCCCGCGGCGGCGCCCGGCCGAGCACCGGACGGCGTTCCGCGCACCCCGGAGCCCGTGAGGAGGCGCGTCCGCCCACCACCGCGTACCCGGAGCGCCGCTAGGCTTTGGGCATGGCAGCGAACACCTACCTGACCGGCATCAAGCCCACCGGAGACTTCCACCTGGGCAACTACATCGGCGCGATCAAGCCGGCCCTGGCGGCGTCCGGCGAGTACGACACGTACTACTTCATCGCCGACTACCACGCGCTCAACACCGTCAAGGATGCGGACGAGCTCCGCCACAGCATCCGGTCGGGGGCTGCCACCTGGCTCGCGTGCGGGCTGGACCCCGAGCGCACGGTCCTCTACCAGCAGTCCCGTGTCCCCGAGACCTTCGAGCTGACCACGATCCTCAGCGCCCTCACCCCCAAGGGCCTGATGAACCGGGCCCACGCCTACAAGGCAGCCCGCGACCGCAACACCGAGGCCGGGATCACCGACCTGGACGCCGGCGTCAACATGGGGCTGTTCAACTACCCCATCCTCATGGCGGCCGACATCCTCGTCATGGAGTCCACCCACGTCCCCGTGGGACGCGACCAGTCCCAGCACCTGGAGTACACCGCCGACATCGCCGGCTACTTCAACCACCGCTACGGAACGGGCTACACCTTCCCCGTCCCCAAGGGCGTCATCGACGACAGCGACGCGAGCATCCTGCCCGGTGTCGACGGCCGCAAGATGAGCAAGTCCTACGACAACCACATCCCGCTCTTCCTGCCCCAGAACAAGCTCAAGAAGGCCATCCGCCGCATCCCCACCGACTCCACCCCCGTCGAGGACCCCAAGAACCCCGACGCCTCGGTGCCCTTCCAGCTGCTCACCCACTTCGCCGACGCCGACAAGGTCGCCGAGGTGCGCGGACGCCTGGAGGCCGGAGGGATGGGCTGGGGAGAGCTCAAGAACGAGCTGTTCGAGGCGGTCGAGGCCGAACTGGCCCCCAAGCGCGAGCGCTACGAGGAGCTCATGGCCGAGCCCGAGCGCATCGACGAGATCCTGAAGGCCGGCTCCGAGCGCGCCCGCGAGCGCGCCTGCCGCGTGCTCGCCCGCGTGCGCGCCGCGATCGGCGCCGCCTGAGCACACCGGCGCGGTACGGAGAGGGGCGGCGGCACCCGCGGGTGCCGCCGCCCCTCCGCCTTCCGGGCTCAGCCCACGAGCGGCTCGCCCTCCAGCTCCACACCGGCCTCGCGCAGCTGCGCGAGCGCGGCGTCCACGGTCGCACGGGACACGCCCGCGGTCATGCCCAGCAGCACCCGCGTGCGCAGGCCCTCGCGCACGGCGTCCAGCGCGGTGGCCCGCACGCAGTGGTCGGTGGCCACACCCACCACGTCGACCTCGTCCACGCCGCGCTCGCGCAGCCACGCGGCCAGCGTGGTCTCCCCGTCGCCCGCGGTGCCCTCGAAGCCGCTGTAGGCGGCCGTGTACTGCCCCTTGCTGAACACCTCCTCGGCCAGCGAGGCGTCGAAGCCGGGGTGGAACTCCGCGCCCGGGGTGCCCACCTCGCAGTGGCGCGGCCAGCTGTCCACGAAGTCGGGCTCCTCGGAGAAGTGGGAGCCCGGGTCGATGTGGTGGTCGCGGGTGGCCACGACGTGGTCGTAGCCGTGGGTGCGCGCGTGCTCGGTGACGGCGGCCGCGGTCGCGGCACCGCCGGCGACCGCCAGGCTCCCGCCCTCGCAGAAGTCGTTCTGCACGTCCACGACGATGAGTGCCTTCGCCATCGCGGTCCTCCTTGCTCTCGAAAGGTCTGTACCGGGGGTCCTCAGTGGAAGACGGTGGGCAGCGCCGTCTCGCCGCGCGACATCCTCAGAGCCTGCTCGGGAAGCTCGTCCACCGTCGCACGGTGCCGCTCGCGGGCCTCGTGCACGCTCTCGTGCCCCACGATCTCGCCGTCGGACACCAGCTTGCGCAGCAGCGGCCGGGTGCCCACGGCCGTGCCGGGGTCGTAGGGGAACACCTCCTCGGCCACCGCGGTCCCGTGGTCGTCGAGCCGGCGCGACGCCCACTTGCGGCCGCCCCGGCTGGGCTTGCCCACCGAGCGCTTGGCCACGGGCTCCAGCGGCTCCTCCGGCCCTGTGCCGCGGGCCCGGGCCACGAGCTTGTACACCAGCGACACCGTCGGCGCCCCCGAGCCGGTCACCAGGGACGTGCCCACGCCGTAGCCGTCCACGGGCGCCACGGCCAGGGCCTGGATGGAGTGCTCGTCCAGGTCACCGGTCACCACGATGCGGGTTCCCGTCGCGCCGAGGGAGTCCAGCTGCCTCCGCACGCGGGCCGCGGTCCTGCCCAGGTCGCCGGAGTCGATGCGTACCGCGCCCAGTTCCGGGCCGGCCAGTTCCACGGCGGTGCTCACGGCCCGCTCCACGTCGTAGGTGTCGACCAGCAGTGTCGTCCCCGGACCCAGCGAACCGATCTGCGCCTCGAACGCGTGCCGCTCGCTGTCGTGCAGGAGGGTGAAGGCGTGCGCGGCCGTACCGCTGGTGGGCACGTCGTAGGCGCGCCCCGCCTCCAGGTTGGAGGTGGTCGCGAACCCGCCGATGTACGCGGCCCGGGCCGCGGCCACGGCCGAGTGCTCCTGGGTGCGGCGCGAGCCCATCTCGATCATCGGACGCCCGCCCGCGGCCACGGACATCCGGCTCGCCGCGGACGCGATCGCGCTGTCGTGGTTGTACACCGACAGGGCGAGCGTCTCCAGGAGCACGGCCTCGGCGAAGGTGCCCTCCACGGCGAGGATCGGGGAACCGGGGAAGTACGCCTCGCCCTCGCCGTAGCCCCACACGTCTCCCGAGAAGCGGTACTCGGAGAGCCATTCCAGGGTGCGCTCGTCCACGACCCCCCGGTCGGACAGGAAGTCCAGCTCCTCGGTGCGGAAGCGGAACCGCTCCAGCAGCTCCAGGAAGCGACCGGTCCCGCCGACGACGCCGTACCGGCGGCCCTCGGGAAGGCGGCGGGCGAACATCTCGAACACGGACCGGCGCGCGGCGGCGCCGCTGTGCAGCGCCCCCTGGAGCATGGTCAGCTCGTAGTGGTCTGTGAGCAGCGCGCTGCTGTGGTCGTTCATGGGAAAGAGCCTAATCCGTGCGCAACCAGGACAGTGAGGACAGCCCCATGTGTGGCGCGTCCCTGTCCGCCCAGGTCCGGGGCGCCCGACAAGGATACGCACCTGGTTGGTAGGGAAACGGGGTTCGGTACGCTGGTCCCATGCTGAGGATCGATCGCGCGATCTATGACCGGATCGTCGCCCACGCCCGCCGAGACCATCCCGACGAGGCCTGCGGCGTCGTGGCCGGGCCCGAGGGCTCCGACCGCCCCGAGCGGTTCATCGAGATGATCAACGCCGAGCGCTCCCCGACCTTCTACCGGTTCGACTCCCTCGAACAGCTCAAGGTCTGGCGGGAGATGGACGACCGCGGTGAGGAACCCGTCGTGATCTACCACTCCCACACCGCCACCGAGGCCTACCCCTCGCGCACCGACATCTCCTACGCCTCCGAGCCGAACGCGCACTACGTGCTGGTGTCCACCCGGGAGGCCGACACGGTCGAGTTCCGCTCCTACCGGATCGTCGACGGCCAGGTCACCGAGGAGCCGGTCGAGGTCACCGGCGCCGGCGACGAGTAGGGTCCCCCGCGGGGCCGCCGCCCCGGAATGGGGGCGGACCGCCCCCTGTTGGGAATGTACACACACCAACCACCGCTAACGGAGAGATCTTCATGGCCATCGAGGTCCGCATCCCCACCATCCTGCGCAACCTGACCGGCGACGCCAAGGTCGTCGAGGGCAACGGGTCCACCCTCGGTGAGCTCTTCACCGACCTGGACAACCGCTACCCGGGCATCGGCGAGCGCCTGGTGGACGACGGCAAGCTGCGCCGCTTCGTCAACGTCTACCTCAACGACGAGGACGTGCGCTTCGTCGGCGGCCTGGAGGCCGCGCTCTCCGACGGCGACAGCGTGACCGTCCTGCCGGCCGTGGCCGGCGGAAGCCTCTAGGCCGGGCATGCGCTACGACTCCCTGCTCGACTCCCTCGGCGGCACACCCCTGGTCGGACTGCCCCGCCTCTCGCCCTCGCCCGAGGTGCGCCTGTGGGCGAAGCTGGAGGATCGCAACCCGACCGGATCGATCAAGGACCGCGCCGCGTTCCGCATGATCGAACAGGCGGAGAAGGACGGGCTCCTCTCCCCGGGCTGCACGATCCTGGAGCCGACGTCGGGAAACACCGGCATCTCCCTGGCCATGGTCGCCAAGCTGCGCGGCTACCGCATGGTCTGCGTCATGCCGGAGAACACCTCCGCCGAGCGCAAGCAGCTCCTCGCCATGTGGGGCGCGGAGGTGCACTTCTCCGCGGCGGCGGGCGGCTCCAACGAGGCCGTCCGCGTCGCCAAGGAGATGGCCGCGGCCAACCCCGACTGGGTGATGCTCTACCAGTACGGCAACCCGGCGAACGCGCGGGCCCACTACGAGACCACGGGCCCGGAGATCCTCGCCGACCTGCCGGGGATCACGCATTTCGTGGCGGGGCTGGGCACCACCGGAACCCTCATGGGGGTGGGCCGCTACCTCCGCGAGCACAAGCCGGACGTGCAGATCGTCGCGGCCGAACCCCGGTACGGCGAGCTCGTGTACGGACTGCGCAACCTCGACGAGGGGTTCGTGCCCGAGCTCTACGACGAGAGCGTGCTCACCACCCGCTTCTCCGTGCCCTCGGAGGCCGCCCTCAGACGGACCCGGGAACTCCTGGACAAGGAAGGCATCTTCGCCGGGGTCTCCACCGGCGGCGCCCTGCACGCCGCGCTGGGCATGGCCCGCAAGGCGGAGAAGGCGGGCGAGCGGGCCGACATCGCGTTCGTCATCGCCGACGCGGGGTGGAAGTACCTCTCCACCGGAGCCTACGAGGGAACCCTGGAAGAGGCCGAGGAGCGGCTGGAGGGCCAGCTCTGGGCCTGACCGGTTCCCCGCGTCGCGGGGCGGCACCCTGGGGGGTGCCGCCCCGCCCGCATTGTGTGCCGCGGCCCGAACTCGCTGGTGGCAGGCGTACGTCAAAAAGGACATACTGTGTCAATGTGTGTGAAAAATTCACACGTGATTGAGGTCGCGTGAGATGCGGGACACATTTTGTACCACCGGACGGGGCATTGGGGTAGACCCGTAACAACGGGACATCCGAAGAAACCAGCCGCGATCGGTGTCCCGTTCCCCGCAGGCGGGACAGACGCAAGTGCCGCGCGGCCCATCGAGAAGGCGACGACGACGTGCGACTCACGATTATCGGGTCCTCCGGGAGTTTCCCGGGGCCGGACAGCCCGGCCTCCTGCTACCTGCTCGAGGCGGACGGCTTCCGCCTCCTGCTCGACCTGGGCAACGGAGCTCTCGGCACGCTGCAGCGGCACATCGACATCTACTCGGTCGACGCCGTCTACCTCAGCCACCTGCACGCCGACCACTGCTTCGACCTGTGCTCGTACTGGGTCGCCCGCATGTACCACCCCGAGGGCATGAAGTCGCGCATCCCCGTCTACGGCCCCGGCGGAGTCGCCCTGCGCGCGGCCGAGGCCTACGGCCTGGACCCCGACCCCGGCATGACCGAGGTCTTCGACTTCCGCGAGCTCACACCGGGGCGGCTCCGCATCGGGCCCTTCGACGCCCGGGTCGAGCACGTCAACCACCCGGTCGAGGCCTTCGGCATCCGCCTCGAACAGGGCGGCTCGGCCATGGCCTACTCCGGTGACACCGGTGCCTGCGACGCCCTGGTCGAGCTGGCCGCCGACACGGACCTGTTCCTGTGCGAGGCCGCCTTCCAGGACCACCGCGAGCACCCCAAGGACATGCACCTGACCGGCAGCGAGGCGGGCGAGTACGCCACCCGCGCCCGGGCCCGCAGCCTGCTGCTCACGCACCTGGTGCCCTGGAACGACGACGAGATCACCCTGGCGGAGGCCCGCTCCACCTACGCGGGCCCCATCGGCCTGGCCCGCAGCGGCCAGGTCCACGTCATCGGCTCCTGACGGTTCGGTCGCAGCCCCGCGGCCGGGGTCCTTTTTGTCCGGGTCGAAAATCCAGCACCGGAGTGCGCCACCCGCATATACGCTCTACTCCATGGCCCGACCTGACGGACGCGTTCCGAACCAACTCCGCCCCGTGACCATCACCCGCAACTGGCTCCGCCACGCGGAGGGATCCGCGCTCATCGAGTTCGGTGACACCCGTGTGCTGTGCGCCGCCTCCGTCGAGGACGGCGTTCCGCGCTGGCGCCGGGGCACCGGCGAGGGCTGGGTCACCGCGGAGTACTCGATGCTGCCCCGGTCGACCGACACCCGCGGAGCCCGGGAGTCGGTCCGCGGCAAGATCGGCGGCCGCACCCACGAGATCTCCCGCCTGATCGGCCGCTCCCTGCGCGCGGTCGTCGACTTCAAGGCGATGGGGGAGCACACCATCACCCTGGACTGCGACGTTCTCCAGGCCGACGGCGGCACGCGCACCGCGGCCGTCACCGGTGCCTACGTGGCGCTGGCCGACGCGATGAAGTGGCTGCGCAAGCAGCGCAAGCTCAAGTCCAACCCGCTGACGGGGTCGCTGGCGGCGGTCAGCGTCGGAGTGGTGCAGGGGCAGCCCCGGCTGGACCTCAACTACCTGGAGGACTCGGTCGCGGAGACCGACATGAACGTGGTCGTCACCGGTGACGGCTCGTTCGTCGAGGTCCAGGGCACGGCCGAGGGCGCTCCCTTCGACCGCGCCCTGCTCGACCAGCTGCTCGACCTGGCTCTCGGCGGCTGCAAGGAGCTGACCGCCATGCAGAAGAAGGCGCTGTCGGAGTGACCGGTGTCGGCGGTGCCTCCGGGGAAGGGGGAGCGGTGAGGATCGTTCTGGCCACGCGCAACGCCAAGAAGGTCCCCGAACTGCGGGCCATCCTCGCCGACGCGGGGGTGAGCGCGGAGGTCCTGACCCTCGGTGCGTTCCCGGACGCGCCCGAAGTGCCCGAGACCGAGCCGTCGTTCGTCGGCAACGCCCTGCTCAAGGCGCGGGCGATCGCCGCCCACACGCAGTTGCCGGCGGTCGCCGACGACTCGGGGCTGAGTGTCGACGAACTCGGGGGGATGCCGGGCGTGCTGTCGGCCCGCTGGGCCGGCCGCTTCGGAGAGGGGGACCAGGACAGGGCCAACCTGGACCTGGTCCTGGACCAGCTCGCCGACACCCCGGCCGAGCGCCGCGGCGCGAGGTTCGTGTGCGCGGCGGCGCTCGTGCTGCCGGACGGCACCGAGGTGGTGGCCGAGGGTGTGCTGGAAGGCCGGCTGCTGCGCGAGCGCCGCGGGGAGAACGGGTTCGGCTACGACCCGGTCTTCGTCCCCGAGGGGGAGACCCGCACCACGGCGGAGATGTCCCCCGAGGAGAAGAACGCGGTCAGCCATCGGGGAATCGCCTTCCGCACCCTCGCGAAGGAACTGGCGGAGATGCTCTGACCTGTGCCGGGGCGTCGCGGGAACCCCGCGGCGCCCTGTTGCTCCCGCCCGGTCGCGGCGGAAGCGGCGGGGCGGGAGCAGACGGCGAAAAAACTTCGCCGGGAGTGTTTGAACTCCTCCGCCCGGGGGAGAAGACCGTACGAGTGACAACTGAGCCAGAGGCGAGCCGCGCAGAGCGGGGCATTCCGCCCGACTCGACGGAGGACAGCTCCGTCGACGGGTCGGTTTGACGTCACCGAACGAGTCACCTACACTCGATCAAGTCGCTGCGGGACGGCGGGCGGCCCGAAGGGGTCGACCCGGAACCGGACCGCGACAGCACAACCTTCCTCGGAACTTCGCGGTTCGGGCAGCAGCTCGGAGCATGTAGTCTCTGGAGGTCGCCTCGCAAGGGGCAGCGGATCTCTTCACTCCGTTCGGTTTCCCGGAAAAACACCGATTTGGTGGCGGACCGGAACGCTGATAAAGTGAAGACACAACAAAGCGGAAACGCAGACGCCTTCTCCGGAAGAGCAACCA
>NZ_JACHJO010000007.1:0-236301 GCF_014203695.1 Nocardiopsis algeriensis
GCCAACGACGCCAACACCAACGCCAACTTCTCCGGCTGACCATGCGCGGGCACCACCACCGACACCGACAACACCGGACTCCACCCCCCGAGAGGAGGAGGCGTGAGTACCGCGTGGTCGTTGCGCACGGCCCGGGGCTGGTCGGTGAAGTCGACATCACCGCGCGGCAGGGCGGGGGCGTCGCCGTCTGCGGGTGTCGGGGCGGTCGAGGTGTCCAGGGCTGTCAACGGTGTTCTCCCGTGTTCTGGGCCGCGGGCCGGCCGAAGGGGGCGGGTTCCCCTTCCAGCAGGGCGCTGAAGCGCCGGCCGAACCACTGCCGGGCGTAGTTGTGCAGGAAGTAGGCCATGTCCTCGGACCAGGTGTGGCCGCCTCCGGTGCGGCGCAGCACGTAGCCGAGGCCGTGCGTCCGGTAGACCCGGCCGCCGCCGCGGACGACGGCCAGGAGCAGCTGGGTGTCGACGGCGCGGGGAAGGGGGCGGAAGCCCCCGGTCTCCTCCAGCACCCCGCGGTCGGTGAAGTCGACATCACCGCGCGGCAGGGCGGGGGCGTCGCCGTCTGCGGGTGTCGGGGCGGTCGAGGTGTCCAGGGCTGTCAACGGTGTTCTCCCGTGTTCTGGGCCGCGGGCCGGCCGAAGGGGGCGGGTTCCCCTTCCAGCAGGGCGCTGAAGCGCCGGCCGAACCACTGCCGGGCGTAGTTGTGCAGGAAGTAGGCCATGTCCTCGGACCAGGTGTGGCCGCCTCCGGTGCGGCGCAGCACGTAGCCGAGGCCGTGCGTCCGGTAGACCCGGCCGCCGCCGCGGACGACGGCCAGGAGCAGCTGGGTGTCGACGGCGCGGGGAAGGGGGCGGAAGCCCCCGGTCTCCTCCAGCACCCCGCGGTCGGTGAGGATGGTGCCGCCCGCGACGAAGCGCGTGGAGGTCTCGGACTCGCGGCTGCGCCAGACGGTCACGTCCACCTCCTGGAGGTGGACGAAGTCCTGGCCGGTGCCCACCAGCTCGGCTCCGGAGTAGGTGCGGGCCAACAGCAGGTCGGCCAGGTGCTCGGGCCCGTACCAGTCGTCGTCGTCCCACTTGGCCACCAGCGTCCCCGACGCCCGGTCCACCGCCTCGTTGAGCACCGCACCGAAAACGGTGCCGCCGTCGGCCTCGTGCACCACCAGCGGAATCCCCGTCTCCCCGAACTCGGCCACCGCCGAAGCCACCTCCGGCAAAGAAACCGGAAAGC
The DNA here is from genome assembly GCF_014203695.1 of Nocardiopsis algeriensis. Lineage (GTDB taxonomy): Bacteria > Actinomycetota > Actinomycetes > Streptosporangiales > Streptosporangiaceae > Nocardiopsis > Nocardiopsis algeriensis. The sequence continues at coordinate 1,224 of NZ_JACHJO010000007.1, forward strand.
CGTGCAGAGCCAGCACCACCTCAAGGCGCACATGCCGCTGACGCGCGATCTGAGCCAACGCGAACCCCACCATCCCCGGACGCCGCGTACACAGCACCACCGACACCCGCGGCTCCGGCGGCACCGCAAGACCGACCTCGACCCCCAGGGCACGCCACCGCGCACGCACCCCGTGCGCACGCAGAGCCGCCCGACGCAACCGCACACTGTGCTCCTCACGACGCAGCCGGTCGGTCAGGTCCTCGTCCGAGGCCCCGGTGAGGAGGTCGGCCAGGGGGCGGCCGAGCCCGGCCGCCCAGGCGGGGACGGTTCCGCCGATCAGCGGCACCCCGCCGGCCGCCAGGGAGGCGACCGCGCGCACGGCGGCCGAGGGGCCGGTGTGCCCGGACCAGTCCACCCTGATCCCGCGCAGGTGGCGCAGGCGGGACAGGTCCACATCGGTGACGGTGCCGTCGGGCGCCACGGCCACCAGGTCCTTGCCGCCCTCCCGGACGACCGCGCGGTCCCCGTGGACGGTGAGCTCGCCCAGCGGCCCGTCCTCGGCCTTGCGGAAGCCGGCGGGGTTGACGGTGAGCTCGTCGATCGGAGCGACGGCGGACACCGGGTCGGGCCGCTCGCTCCACCTCCGGGCCGCCGCGAGCCCGTCGTTCCCGCCGATGTGCTCCCAGGAATCGGCCGCGGTGGTGTCGCGGTCCAGCACGGGAACCCTTTCGTCGGTCCACCCGGCGCGCGGTCCGGTGCCGCCCACGCGCAGGGCCAGGTCCCCGACCGGGGTGACCCTGCGCAGCGGGACCGGTCCGGCCTCCTCCACGCCGCGGACACCGGTGTCGCCGGGACGCCACAGGGCGGCCTCGGGGCCGTGGAGGACGGCCAGGGGCGCCGTCGCGGGGCCGCGGCGGCGGGCCCGGGTGCCCTGTACGACGGCGTCGAGGACCTGCGGTGTCTCGACCCCGTTGGGGAAGAACAGCTCGCACACCCAGCCGCTGCGGTCCAGCCGCCGGACCCGGGCCTCCTGGAGGTCCCGCCACTGCCCCATGCCGGGGGAGGCCGGCAGCGGGGGCTCCTGGTGCCCGGGGGTCGCGAGCAGGGCGACGACGACGTGCGCGGCGCGCGGCAGGCCTGCGGCGGCGGTCAGGGCGCGGTGCAGATCGGTCGGGGCCGCCGCGACGACGGCCACCAGCCCGACCTCCGCGCCCAGGCCGCGCTCCCAGGCACCCTCGACCTCGAAGGAGCCGGACACCGCCAGGGAGTCCAGATCCAGGATCCGGTCGAGGGGACCCAGGGGCAGGCCGTCCAGGGCGGCGCGGCTCTCGGTTCCGGTGTGGCACAGGAGGGCGACCTCTGTGCCTCGGGCGCGCAGGGCGCCCCGAAGGAGGGTGGTGATCATCGGGGACCTCGGGGTGGAGTGGCTCGGTTGTCCGGGAGCGGGGCTCAGATGCTCTTGCGGCTGAACACGTGCGCGCCCTTCTCCGCGGCTTCCTCGGTGCGGTGCAGTTCGGGGTACTCGGCCAGCCAGCGTTCGCCGAGGGCGCGCTCGTCGGGCCGGTCGGCGTCGTCGAGGACGAACACGGCGTCCTCGGTGCAGTGCGGGAGCAGCCGGGGCACCGCGGGGTAGCGGGCCTGCAGGCCGGTGGCGGCGGGCGGACCGTCGACGAACACCAGACCGACCCCCTGGAGGTCGGCCAGGGCCGAGGTGTCGTACCAGCGGTCGGCGGTGGTGCGCTCCTCGCCGTCGACGGTGACCGTGGCGGGATCGATCTCCACGAGCGGGGCGTGGCGGATCTCGACGATGTCACCGAGCCCGTGGGAGGCCACCATCGCGCGGCTGAGTTCGGCATAGCGGGCGTCGTGTTCGAGGGCGACGAGACGGCCGGTCCCCACCCGGCGCAGGGCGTGACCGATCCAGACGCTGGAGGATCCGCTGCCGCACTCGACGACCGTCCCGGGGCGCATGCGTTCGATGTGGCCCACGAGGATCCGGAGCACGTCGGGAGAGGCGGCCCAGCCGCGCAGCGGCGGCAGGAAAGGGCCGGCTCCGAGGTGGTCGCGCAGTTCTGTCCAGGCGACCTGCTGCTCGTAGTCGTTGCGACCCTGGACCTCGACGGCGCGGCGGACGCCTCTGCCGATCTCGGAGACCGCCGTGTCCCGGGCCCGGGTGATGTGCCCGCGTACGCCCTCCATCACCTCGACCGTCTCCACGCGGTTCTGCCCGAGCGCCTCGGTGACCCGGTGGGCGTGCTCCTCGACCTCCTTCTGCAGGTCGCGCACGGCCCGGCGCAGCGTCACCGTCCCCGCCCCGAGGGCGCACACGAGGGCTCCGACCGCTGCCACGGCGGCGAGGGTGAGCGCGTCCATCCAGGTCACGGCGCCCCGGGCGGCGAGGACGACGAGGACGAGGACGGCAACCGCACCGACCGCTGCGGCTGCCGTCAGCAGGGGGAGGAGACGGCGGCGAAGGGAGCGCATGGGCGGAATACCTCCACGGGAGACTCGGAACCGGCGGGGGCCGCCGGCCGGGGGACGGCGAGGCGCCGCGGCCCGCACACCCGACCGGGGTCGTCCGGCGGGGCAGGAAAGGGTTCGGGAAAACACAGCGGCTCTCCCGAACAAGGAAACACCCAGAAAGGACATCCAAAAACCGGAGCGGCGGCAATTCCCCCGTTGTTCATCGACACATCACCCTAACCTCCGCGTTCCGATCTCCGGTGTTCGCCGGGACGGGTGTCCTCCCTGGACAACGCGGGAATCGTCCTGTGACCTATGAGCCTCTCAAGACGCCGGACAAGGCGGCACGGGACAGTCCCCCGAAGGGTGTCTTCCGATGACGCGGGGGCCGGATTTTCCCTGGCACATCGAGAACTTCGGTGAAGACCGGGAGAACACCCCGAAAACACATCGAAACGATTTTCCTGCCGTCGGCCGCCGTGCGTGCGCGCCGCCGGACCGGAGATCGCTCCCGGCGGTGTCGGCGGCGCGCCTTTTCTCTCCGCGCCCGGGTGTCGAGTGCCTGGCATCGGGTAGCGAGACGCTCGACTGATAGCTTGCTGCTAGCGATCCCATCGCTGCTGAACACGACGAATCCCGTCATTGGAAAGGTGCGTCAGAGGATGTCTGCGCCGTACTCGCTTCCTGAACTGCCCTACGACTACGCGGCCCTGGAGCCGTGGATCTCCGGCAAGATCATGGAGCTGCACCACGACAAGCACCACGCCGCCTACGTCGCCGGTGCCAACACGGCCCTGGAGCAGATGGCGGAGGCCCGCGAGGCCGGGAACTTCGGCACCGTGAACCTGCTCCAGAAGAACCTGGCGTTCAACCTGGGCGGCCACGTCAACCACAGCGTGTTCTGGAAGAACCTCTCCCCCGAGGGCGGCGACAAGCCCGAGGGTGAGCTGGGTGCCGCCATCGACGACCAGTTCGGCTCCTTCGACGCCTTCCGCGCCCACTTCGGCGCCGCGGCGACCGGCATCCAGGGCTCGGGCTGGGCCATCCTGGCCTGGGACTCGCTGGGTGGCCGCCTGGTCATCGAGCAGCTCTACGACCAGCAGGGCAACGTCCCCGTCGGCACGGTCCCGCTGCTCATGCTGGACATGTGGGAGCACGCCTTCTACCTCCAGTACCAGAACGTGAAGGCCGACTACGTCAAGGCCTTCTGGAACGTCATCAACTGGGCCGACGTCCAGGAGCGCTTCGAGGCCGCCCGCAAGGTCCAGATCGGCTAGCTCCCATCTGAGCCGGGCTGAAGCGCAGCGGAGGCCCCGAACAAAAAACCTGTGGCCGAAGGCCATCCGTTGAGGGTGGTGGCGGGCGACGGGCGGGCCGAAGCACCGGTCACCCGCAAGCCCACCCGCGCCCCAGGGGGTGTGCCGTGAGGGCGCCGGCGGGATTCTGCAGGAGCGGAGCGAACATCCGAGGAACGAGGATGTGAGCGCAGCGACGAAGAACCCCGCCCTGAAGGCGCCCGAACCGGGGCCGAAGCGAAGCGGAGGCCCCAAGCAAGCACAGTGAGGGCGCCGGCGGGGTTCTGCAGGAGTGGAGTGAACACGCGAGGAACGAGCGTGTGAGCGCAGCGACGAAGAACCGCGCCCGAAAGGCGCCCGAGCAAGCACAGCGGCGCCGCCCCTTCGGGGGCGGCGCCGCTTCTTCTCGCCTGGTCACAACGCCAGGCGCCCGGCCCCGGACCGCGTGCCTTCACTCTGGTCTCCCCCGTTACTCTCCCGGCCGGGGTTCATCGCTTCCGTACAGGTCCCACCAGATGAGGCCGCACATCTTTGTGGAATCTCCCTCATGACGCGGGGCCCCGGGGCGAGGCAGAGTGGAAGCGCTTCCCCGGCACCGGAGGAAGGGACCGACCCAGCGGGATTGGCCGCCGCTGGGCCGGTCCCTCCGCGGCCTCCCAACGGTAGGCTTTCGGGACGAAAGCCGTCCGAACTGCCAGGAGGGGTGGGCCGTGCCAGCTCGTGGCGACGAACCGGACAAGCCGGAGGAGATCTCCGAGAAGGCGCCGGAGCAGGCGCCCGAGGAGAGCCCCGAGGAGGCCCCTGCGGCCGAGGAGCCGGAGGCCGCCCCCAGCCGGAGGCGCCGCGGTCCCCGCATCGCCACCCTCGTCTCGGTGGCCATGGTCCTGGTCCTGGTCGCCGCCCTGGCCGTCCCCTCCTCACGCGAGGGGCTGCAGTCCCTGTGGTGCGGCGTCGTCGGCGGTGTGTGCCCCGAGGACGAGCTTCCTCCGATCTCCGAGGAGGAGGAGACCGACTGGCGCGTGCGCCTGGCCCCCGAGGAAGCCGCCCTGTGGGGGAACTACGTCGCCCTGGGCGACTCCTACTCCTCCGGCGACGGCGCGGGCGACTACGACCCGGAGACCGCCGTCAAGGGGGGCTGCTGGCGCTCGCAGAACGCCTACCCGCGCATCATCGAGGAGGAGTTCGCGTTCGCCGGGACACTGGCCTTCTACGCGTGCAGCAGCCACAAGGGCTCGGACCTGCTCGGCGAGATCGGCACCCCCGAGTCCCAGTTGGAGCGGGTCACCGAGCACACGTCACTGGTGACCCTCGGGATCGGCGGCAACGACCTCGGGTTCATCCCCGTCCTGCGCACCTGCATCGTGCGGATGCCGCTGCTGGACAGCGGTGTCTGCACCGAGCAGGACGGCGACATCGAGAAGCGCATGGACAAGTTCGAGGAGACGCTCACCACGGTGCTGGAGGAGATCCGCGACCGCGCACCCGACGCCCGCGTCCTCGTGCTCGGCTATCCGCGGATGTTTCCCGAGGAACCGCCCACGATGTACTACACGCTGACCGTCAGCGACCAGCTGTGGCTGAACGAGGTCGCCGAGGAGTTCAACGACCGCATCCGCGACGTGGCCTACCGGGTCGACGGCCGCGTCTACGGCTCGCGCTCCACCGGCAGCGTCGAGTACGTCAACACCTTCTCGGCGCTCAGCGGCCACGAGGTCAGTGCCGAGGACGCCTGGCTGAACGGGATCGTGCTCGGGCCGTTCGGCGGGGGGCTGCGCGTGGACCGGGCGAGCTTCCACCCGACCGCCCAGGGCCAGCTCTCCATCGCCGACCGGGTGCGCGGACAGATCGAGGAGGGGCCCGAGCGGGTGCTCCACGTCTCCCGGGAGACCCTGGAGCGCGTGGACGAGGAGCTGCTGCTCTCGGAGCTGGGCGGTCCGCTCGACCCCGTCCGGGAGACCGACGCCTCCTGAGGCCGGCGGTCGTGCCCCGCCCTCCGGCGGGGCACGACCCGTGTCAGCGCCCGGCCCGCAGGTCGGCGACGACCTCGGCGAAGCGGTCCAGACCCCAGTTCAGGTCCTCCTCGGAGATCACCAGCGGTGGTGACATGCGCACCGTGGAGCCGTGGGTGTCCTTGACCAGGACGCCCTTGCGGGCGAGCCGCTCGCACAGCTCCCTGCCGGTGGCCAGCGCGGGGTCGACGTCGATCCCCGCCCACAGGCCGATGCTGCGCGCGGACACGACGCCGTCGCCGACCAGCCCCCTCAGCCTCCGGGCGAGCACATCGCCCAGGCGCCGGGCGTTCTCCAGGTAGGGGCCCTCGGTCAGCATCCGCACGACCGTCCGGCCCACCGCCCCGGCGAGCGGGTTTCCGCCGAAGGTGCTGCCGTGCTGGCCGGGCTGGATGACCCCGAGCACGTCCTCGTCGGCCACCATCGCCGACACCGGCAGGATGCCTCCTCCCAGGGCCTTGCCGAACAGGTAGGCGTCGGGGACCACCCCGGTGTGCTCGCAGGCCCGGACGGTACCGGTGCGGCCGAGCCCGGACTGCACCTCGTCGGCGATGAGGAGCACGCGGTTGCGGTCGCAGATCTCGCGGATCCTGGGCAGGTAGTCCTCGGGCGGCACGATCACCCCGGCCTCGCCCTGGACCGGCTCGATCAGGACGGCGACGGTGGTGTCGTCGACGGCCTCCTCCAGCGCCTCGGCGTCCCCGTAGGGAACGGAGCGGAAGCCGGGCGTGTAGGGGCCGAAGCCGCCGCGTGCCTCGGGGTCGGAGGAGAACGAGACGATGGTGGTGGTGCGGCCGTGGAAGTTCATCCCCGCCACGACGATGGTCGCCCGGCCGATCGGCACGCCCTTGACCTCGTAGCCCCACTTGCGGGCGACCTTGATGCCGGTCTCCACGGCCTCGGCGCCGGTGTTCATCGGCAGGACCTTCTCCTTGCCGACCATGGCGGAGAGCGCGGCGACCCAGGGCCCGAACTGGTCGTTGTGGAAGGCGCGGCTGGTGAGTGTCACCCGGTCGAGCTGGCGGTGCGCCGCCTCCAGCAGGTCGGGGTTGCGGTGCCCGAAGTTCATGGCCGAGTATCCGGCCAGGCAGTCCAGATATCTCCTGCCCTCGGTGTCCGTCACCCAGGCGCCCTCTCCCTCGGCGACGACGACGGGCAGGGGGGAGTAGTTGTGTGCCGAGTGCGCCCGGGCGAGGGCGATGTGCTCCTCACCGGAGAGCGGTGCCCCCTCGGCGGCTCCGGCGCGGTCTGCGGGTGCGATTCCTCCGGGATCCCCGGAAGGGTGCTGCTGTCCCAGGTTCTGGGTCGTGCTCATCCAGCCACTCCGATCACCATTGACCGATGTCAGACAGGTAGATACCCATCGCCGGGGCGGGTGGCACCCCCGCGCGGGCAATGGTCAAAAGTTGAACAGACGCCGGGCGGTCCCACAAGGGGTGGTCCTTCTCACAGGCGCGGGACATGCCTGGAATCCGACCGTTCGACCCCTTCTGAGCGCGCCCTCCGCACCCTTTGTGAGCTGCGGGGAGTATGTCGGTGACGCGGTCCACAGCCCCCGGCATCGGTCTGCGGGGCCTTCGAGGGATACGGTCGGCACACAGCCGGACCAGCCGCACCGCGTTCCCACCCCCGAACGCCCTTTCCCCGCCTCCGCGAGCTCAGCCGTGGACGGCTCCGTTCCACGTCAGGGAGGTCAGACGTGCATACCGCGCCTTCCGTCCGCGCCGACGAGCCCTTGTCGCTCGCACGGCTCTTCGCCGCCGTGGCGGCCGCCGTCCCCGAGCGGACGGCACTGGTGGCCGGCCCTCGGCGGCTCACCTACTCCGCGCTGCTCGACCGCTCGCTGCGGTTCGCACGCCACCTGGTGGGTGCGGGCGTGCGGCCCGGCGAGCACGTGGCGATCCTGTCCTTCAACCGCACCGAGTGGATGGAGGCGTTCCTGGGCGTGCTGCAGGCCGGCGCGGTCCCCGTGAACGTGAACTACCGCTACGTCGCCGGCGAGCTCCGGCACGTGCTGGACGACTCGCGGGCCGTCGCCCTCGTCGCGGAGGAGTCCCTGGCCGCCACGGCCGCGGTGGCCGGACCGGACCTGCCCCGGCTGCGCCACGTGCTGCTGCTGGAGGACCGCAGTCCGCACAGCGGGTCCTACCCCGGCGCGGTCCGCTACGAGGACGCCCTGGCCTCGGCGGATCCGCGGACCGCCCTGCCTCCCACGAGCGGCAACGACCACTACCTCCTCTACACGGGCGGCACCACCGGCTACCCCAAGGGGGTGCTGTGGCGCCAGGCCGACATCTTCCGGGCCGCGATCGAGCGCCGCTCCCCCGGGTCCGCGCGCGCCGCCTCCCCGGAGGAGGTGGCCGAGCGCGCCGCGCGGTGCTTCTCCGAGCGCATGCTGGTCCTGGGACCGCTGATGCACGCGGCCGGCCAGTGGAACGCGCTGAGCATGCTCATGTGCGGCAAGCAGGTGGTGCTGTCCACCGACCGCAGCTTCCGGCCCGAGCGCGTGGCGGAGCTGATCCACCGCGAGCGCGTGCACACCCTGCAGGTGGTGGGCGACGCCATGGCCCGGCCGCTGGCCCGGCACCTGCTCACCGAGCCCGGCATGTGCCCGGACCTGAGCTCGGTCCGCTCGGGCGGCACCCCGCTCACCCCGGCCGTGCGCGGCCTGTGGCGGGCCTGGCGCAAGGACGTCGCGCTGGCCGACTCCTACGGGGGTTCGGAGACGGGGGTGTGCGGTTCCGCGACCGCGGGTGACGCCGAACCCCTGACCGGCTCGGCCGACAACCGCACCTTCGCGATGAGCGGCAGCATCGCCCTGCTGGACGAGAACCTGCGCCCCCTGCCCCCGGGTTCCCCGGTGGTGGGGCGCATCGCCCGCACCGGGCGCATCCCGCTGGGCTACTACAACGACCCGATCGCCACGGCGCGCACGTTCCCCACCGACGCCGAGGGGCGGCGCTGGGCCCTGTCGGGCGACTACGGGACGCGCGGCGAGGACGGCTCGATCGTGCTGCTGGGCCGGGGCAGCGTCGTCATCAACACGGCCGGGGAGAAGGTCTACCCCGAGGAGGTCGAGGCGGCGCTGAAGGCCCATCCCGACGTGGAGGACGCCATCGTGGTGCCCGCCCCCGACGAGCTGCTCGGCCAGCGGGTGACCGCCCTGGTCTCCCTGGCCGCGGGTTCCCGCCTGGACGCGGCGGGGCTGCGCTCCTTCTGCCGGGTGCGGCTGGCGGGGTTCAAGGTGCCCCGCACGGTGCACTTCGTCGACCGGGTGCGGCGCACGGCGGTCGGCAAGCAGGACTACCGCTGGGCGGCGTCGGTCGCCAGGGGCGGGCGCGGGTGAACCCTGGCCCTCCGAACCGGGGAGCCCCCGCCACGACGGCGGGGGCTCCTCCCGTTCCGGACCGGGATTCGAGGCTTCCCCGCACGACCGGGACCACGGCGGGAGCGCCTTCGGGACATCCTCCGATCCGCCGTACCCCCACTAGACTGACTGCACCCGGTTCCGGAGCATCTCCCCCTGGACTCCCCCGCCGGCCCGGCCCGCGGCCCGGGCACGGCAGCCGGATCGACTGCATCGCCCCCACCCTCCACCCGTCACGGGTGCGTTCGGGACACCACTAGGACGGAGGACGGCGCCCCCCTGCCGGAGCGGCGCCCACAACCAGATGGCCAAATCAGTAGGCTCCTATCTCTTCAACGCGCTGCGCGGAGGTGCCGTCGGCACCTCGGAGGCCCTCCCCGGCATCAGCGGCGGCACCGTCGCCCTCATGGTCGGCCTGTACGACAAGCTCATCGGCGGCGCCGGCCACATGGTCAGCGGCATCAAGCGGTGGGTGACCGATGTCCCGCGCGGCCGCGGCAACGAGCGTGCCCGCGAGCAGTTCCGGCTCGTGGACTGGAGTGTGCTGATCCCCGCGCTGATCGGTATGGCCCTCTTCCTCGGTCTGGCGGCCGTCGTCCTGGCCCCGGTCGTGGAGGAGCACACCCAGTACGCCTACGCGGTCTTCTTCGGCCTGGTGCTGGCCTGCCTGTGGGTGCCCTACACCGCCTCGGGCAAGAAGTGGCGGGCGGGGCACTACCTCCTCGCCCTGGTGGCGGCCGCGGCGGCCTTCACGCTGACCGGCCTGCCCGGCGCGAACCTGCCCGCCCATCCCGTGATCGTCTTCTTCGCCGCCGGGGTGGCGGTCTGCGCCCTGGTCCTGCCCGGCGTGTCGGGCTCCTTCCTCCTGCTGACCGTGGGCCTGTACGAGCCGACCCTCAACGCGGTCCGCGAGGCCGACATCGCCTACCTCGCGGTGTTCGCGCTGGGTGCCCTGACCGGCCTGTCCCTCTTCGTCAAGCTGCTCCAGTACCTGCTGGAGAACTTCCACCACATGACCCTGGTCGTGCTCACCGGCCTCATGGCCGGTTCCCTGCGCGCCCTGTGGCCCTGGCAGGACGAAGACCGCGCCTTCGTCGCCCCCACGGAGGTGCCCCTGACCGTCGTGCTGATGGTGGTCGGCTTCGCCGTCATCGTCGCGGCGATCGTCTGGGAGAGGCGCAAGCTGGACCAGATGGCGGCCGCCGACGACCAGCAGGACACCGTCTCCGCCTGACCGCACACAGGGCGGCTCCGCGCCGCCGGGAGAGGACACCGAAACCGGATGCCGACATCTTCCTGGGCCGTCTCCGCCGCAGCCGCGGCGGACGGGGGCAGCGGCGACTACGGGGGCTTCATCGGCTGGGTGCTCGGGTTGATGACGGCCCTGGGCGAACCGGGCGTGGGCGTGGCCCTGTTCATCGAGACCTTCTTTCCCCCGCTGCCCAGCGAGGCGGTCCTGCCGAGCGCGGGCTTCCTGGCCTACGACGGCCAGATGAACGTGTGGCTCGCCATCGCATGGGCCACCGCCGGCGCCCTGGTCGGCGGCTGGGGCTTCTACGCCGTCGGACGCCTGCTCGGCCGCGAACGCACGATGCGGCTCGTGAGCAGGACCCCGCTGCTGGAGGAGGAGGACTTCCTCAAGGCCGAGAAGTTCTTCTCCCGCTTCGGAGGGACCGCCGTGCTGGTGGGGCGGTGCGTGCCCGTGGTCCGCAGCTTCATCTCGATCCCCGCGGGCATCGCGCGGATGCCGCTGTTCAAGTTCTCCCTCTACACGATCATCGGCTCCGCGGTCTGGAACACGATCTGGATCGGCCTGGGCTTCGTCTTCGGCCCCGCCGTCGAACCCGTTCTGTCCCGCTGGAGCAGCGTACTCAGCAACGCCGTGCTCGCCGTCATCGGCCTGCTGGTGCTGTGGTTCGTCGTCGTACGCGTCCGCAGGCTGCTGCGCGCACGGAGGCCGGACGGTACCGGCTGACCTCGGAGGCATCCCGTCATCGCGGCCCGCGTTCCCCTCCCGGAACGCGGGCCGCAATACTGGGAGGGGGCCGCACGGCCCCGAGGCGCGGGGTGCCGGCGAGCACTGCCTTCCGCAGGCACTGCCTTTCCGGCTGAGAGCACACCCGTCGAACCTGCCCTAGTTAGCACTAGCGAAGGAACGCCCCGTATGAGTGCGTGCAGCAGTGTGTACAACGTCGTCTCCATCGCCGGGAGCGACCCCAGCGGGGGCGCCGGCATCCAGGCCGACCTCAAGGCCTTCTCGGCGCACGGAACCTACGGGATGAGCGTGGTCACCGCGCTCACCGCCCAGTCCACGCGCGGCGTCACCGGGGTCCACGGCGTCCCCGCCGAGTTCGTCACCCACCAGATGGAGACCCTCTTCGCCGACGCCCCCGTGCACGCGGTCAAGATCGGGATGCTCGGCACCGCGGAGACCACCGAGGCGGTCGCCGACGCGCTCACCCGCCACGCGCTGCCCCGCGTCGTGGTGGACCCGGTGATGGTCGCCAAGAGCGGCGACCGCCTCCTGGAGGCCTCGGCGACCGAGGCGCTGCGCAAGGTCCTGCTGCCCCGCGCCGACCTGGTCACGCCGAACCTGCCCGAGGCCGCCGACCTGCTGGGCTGCGAGGAGGCCGCCGACCTCGCCGGAATGCGCGACCAGGCGTACCGCCTGCTGGAGCTGGGCCCGCGCCAGGTGCTGGTCAAGGGCGGCCACCTGGAAGGCCCGGAGAGCATCGACGTCCTCGTCTCCCGCGACGCCGACCCGGTCGAGTTCACCGCCCCGCGGGTGGCCACCCGCAACACCCACGGCACCGGCTGCACGCTGTCCTCCTCGATTGCGGCCCTGCTGCCGCAGCGCCCGGACACCGCCTCGGCCGTCGCCGACGCCAAGGCCTACCTGACCGAGGCCCTGCGCCGCGCCGACGAGATCGACGCGGGCGGCGGGCAGGGACCGGTTCACCACTTCCACCGGTGGTGGTGAGGGCGCACGCGAGAGGGGACCGGCGCGATGCCGGTCCCCTCCGCGTTCGACAGGTGTCCCGCCGGTCCTACTTGGACACGTCCTCCATGAGGACGTCGGGGTTGCGCCAGTCCGGGTGGGAGAAGAACTTCTTGCTCTCCGACGCGATCAGCGGCGACAGGATGAGCAGGCCCACCAGGTTCGGCAGTGCCATGAGCCCGTTGGCGATGTCGCTGAAGAGCCACACCGAGTCGAGGGCGGCGGACGAGCCGACGAAGATGACGGCGATGAAGACCAGGCGGTAGGGCAGTACCAGCTTGCGCCCGCCCAGGAACTCCATGCACCGCTCGCCGTAGTAGGACCAGCCCAGCAGGGTGGTGAAGGCGAACACCGCGACGGCGATCGCCACGATGTACCTGCCGGCCTCGGAGGCGACCGGGCCGAGCGGGCTCAGGCCCTCGGTCATCGCCAGCGTGGTCATCAGGGAGCCGTCGGCCTCACCCGAGGTCCAGGCCCCGGTGGTGATGATGACCAGGCAGGTCATGGTCACCACGATGATGGTGTCGATGAAGGTCTGGGTCATCGAGACCATGGCCTGGCGGACGGGCTGCTTGGTCTTGGCGGCCGCCGCGGCGATGCCGCCGGTGCCCAGGCCCGACTCGTTGGAGAAGATGCCGCGGGCGAAGCCCTGCTGGATGGCGAGCATGAGACCCGCACCGGCGAAGCCGCCGGTCGCGGCGGTGCCGGTGAAGGCGTCGGTCACCACGAGCTGGAGCGCGGGCAGGATCCCGTCCCAGTTGAGGGCGAGCACGAGCAGGCAGGCACCGACGTAGCCGATGATCATGATCGGCACGAGCGCCGAGGCGACCCGGCCGATGCTCTTGATGCCGCCGAGGATGACGGCGCCGGCCAGCACCATGAGGACGAGGCCGATGATCCACGCGTCGATCCCGGTGATGCTGTTCACCTGCTGGGCGACGGTGTTGGCCTGGGACCCGTTGCCGATGCCGAAGGAGGCGATGGTGCCGAACACCGCGAAGAGCACGCCCAGAGTGGTGCCCAGGCCGCCGCCGATGCCGTACTTGAGGTAGTACATCGGGCCGCCGCTCTGCTCACCCTTGGCGTCGGTGCGGCGGAACTTCACGCCCAGGAGGGCCTCGCTGTACTTGGTCGCCATACCCAGGAAGCCGACGACCCACATCCAGAACAGCGCGCCGGGGCCGCCGGTGCCGATGGCGAGCGCGGCACCGGCGATGTTGCCGACACCGACCGTGGCCGCCAGCGCGGTGCTCAGCGCCTGGTAGTGGGAGATGTCGCCCTCGACGGACTCGTCCTCCTTGCGCCGGACGAGCGCGAGCCACAGGGCGTGGGGAAGGCGGAGCAGTTGGAGCAGGCCGAGCCGGATGGTCAGGAACAGGCCCACGACGAACAGCAGCGGAATGAGGACGAACGGCCCCCAGATGATGCTGCTGACGAGGCCGGCCATTTCCAGGAGTTGGTCCACGGAGGCCCTCCCTAGAGGTCAGTGTGTGGGGTCGGGGACACCTGCGGTGCTGCGGTGCGGGGACGGTGCTCCCAGGTGCCGCTTCGGCACCTTTGGGCGCTTTCGCGGTATCGGCAAAGAATTGCAGTGGTTCATTACAGGAACGTCACATGTGTTCCACATGCAGATCTCACCGGGAACCACCACCCGCGGGTCCGCGGTCAGGCCGTGTTCTGTGGACGCTCTCGCCGCATCGGCGGAGCCGATCCCCGGCGAACGGCCGGCCAGGCGTCTCCTTGCGAGGCGGGAAGCGCAGCTCGGCCCGGCCTCGCACGCTCCTCCGACGCGGCACGGGGGCGCCTGGCAGCCGTGCAGCCGAGACGGTCCACAGGACACGGTCTAGGAGTCGCCCGCCTCGGTGCCGGCCCGTGCGAGGGCGAGCCGGCTCAGCATCTCCGCCGCCTCGTCGGGGTCCGCACCCCGGCCGACGGCGATGCCGAGCAGATAGGTGGTGAGCGGCGCGGCGGGGCGTGCGACCGAGTGCGCGGCGTCCTTGGCCAGGTCCAGGATCCGGTCCACGTCCTCCTTGCCGAACGCCTTTCCGTCCGCGAGGCCCAACTCTCCGCGGACCGCTTCGGCCCATTCCACGAGGGTCACCACAAAGACTCCCTAGAGCAATACGACGGTTACGACAGGCGATCCTAGCCATCGCCGGGACACCCGGAAGCCACTCCCCGGCCCCGGGCCCGTCACCGCCCGATCGGCAGGTGCACCCCCGGCCTTCCGGCACGGTTCCCCCCGGCCCCGATCGGGGTTCACCCGCCGAGCCTAACGTCGGAGGCAGCCGTCCCCCCGGCGTTGGGAGCCGTCCGCATGTCTCCGACCGAGAACACGACCCCCGCGTCCCGCCCGCTCCGCGTGGCGATCGTGGCCGAGTCCTTCCTTCCGCAGGTCAACGGGGTGACCAACTCCGTCTGCCGCGTCACCGACCATCTCGCGGCGCAGGGGCACCAGGCCCTGGTGCTGGCCCCGGGGCACGGCCCCGCCGTGCACGCGGGTTTCCCCGTCGTCCGCCTGCCCTCCCTGCCCCTGCCCTTCTACCGGGACTTCGCCGTCGGTCTGCCGGCCCGCCGTACGCTGACCGCGGCGATCCGGGCCTTCTCCCCCGACGTGCTGCACCTGGCCTCCCCCGCCCTGCTCGGCGCGGCCGCGGTGGAGACCGCCCGCAGATGGGCCCTGCCGACCGTGGCGGTGTTCCAGACCGACCTGCCCGGTTTCGCCGAACGCTACGGGCTGCCCGGAGCCGACAGGATCTGGGAGCTGCTGCGCCGCGTCCACTCCGCGGTGGACCGCACCCTCGTTCCCTCCTCCGCCACCCTGGAGGCCCTGTCCTCGCGCGGCTTCCCCCGACTCGCCCTGTGGCGGCGGGGGGTGGACCTCCGGCGTTTCTCTCCCCGGCACCGCGACGGGGAACTGCGCCGGCGCCTCGCCCCGAACGGCGAGGTGATCGTCGGCTACGTGGGCCGCCTGGCCAAGGACAAGCGCGTCGGTCTCCTGGAGGAGGTGGCCCGGCTCCGCGGGGCCAGGCTGGTCGTCGTCGGCGGCGGGCCGGAGCTGCCGCGGCTGCGCCGGCGCCTGCGGGGCGCGGTCCTCACCGGCCCGCGCACGGGCCGGGACCTGTCCCGTCTGTACGCGTCCTTCGACGTGTTCGTGCACACCGGCGCCGACGAGACCTTCTGCCAGACCGTCCAGGAGGCCCTGGCCTCGGGGGTGCCCGTGGTGGCACCGGCCGCGGGCGGCCCGCTGGACCTGGTGGTCCCCGGGCACAACGGGTTCCTGTACGCCCCGGGCTCGGTGCGCGAGCTGCGGGTGGGGGTCGGCCGCCTGGTCCACAACCGCCGGGTGCGGGAGGCCCTGGCGGTGAACACGCGCGCCTCGGTGGAGCACCGCACGTGGGAGTCGGTCAACGGGCAGCTCCTGGACCACTACCGCGCGGTCGTCACCCCCAGCCGGGACCTGGCCGGCCCTGACCGTGCCGACCGCGGTGCCCCGGTGCGCTGACACCGTGCACGGCGAAGCCCCCGGTCGGCGGGTGAATGCCGGCGGCCGGGGGCTCTCCCCTTCCTCCCCTGGTGCGTGTCCGCGGCAGGGACCGCGCCTCAGCGGACCGGCTCGGCCACCGGAGTCCCCGGCTGGGGAACGGAGAGCGGCCCCCGGCGCGGGGCGAGCAACTCGTCGAGAACCTCCGACAGCCGGTCCAGGTGGGCGCGGATCCACGGCAGGGCCAGCGGGTCGGTGGCGGACAGGGCCGCGTAGCGGCGCTCCTCGCTGTCGCCGTAGAGCAGGCTGGTGGCGACACGCAGCCGCAGCGAGTCGGCGCTCTCGCCGAACTCGGCGGCGGGCAGGACCCCCATCCCGAAGCGCTCCAGCAGCAGGCCGGCCAGGGCGGGGCCGGTGGTGACGCCGTGCACGGAGGCGAGCCGGTCGCGGACGGGGCCGAGGTCGGGGTACAGGTAGAAGGCGGCACGCGGTGCGGCCACGGACGCCCCGGCCCGGGTGAACGCCTCGGCGGCGGCGCGGGCGACGATGCCGTGCAGGCGGCGGCTGCGATCGATGTGGTCCAGGAGCTCGGCGGGCTCGCCGAAGGCGTGGGCCGCCGCTTCCTGCACGGGGGCGGCGGGGCTGGACCAGATCTCGCTGGCCACGCCGAGCAGTCCGCCGCGCAGGCGCCGGCCGGTCTCGGAGTCGGGCAGGCGCAGGACGCCGATCCGCCATCCGCCGAGGGCAAGGTTCTTGCTCAGTCCGGTGGTGACGACGGTGCGCTCGGGCGCGAATTCGGCGGGACTGTGCACGTGGGCCGGTTCCCCGCCGGGTTCGGCGGGGTGGACGAGGTCGCGGTAGATCTCGTCGGAGATGATCACGAGGTCGAGCTCGCGGGCGACCTCGGCCAGGCGGCGTACGGTGTCGCGGCTCGCGACGGTCCCGGTGGGGTTGTCGGGCAGGGTGACGACGACCGCGCCCACGGTGCGCCCCTCGGCGCGCGCGGCGGTGACAGCGGCGTGCAGGAGGTCGGGCTGGGGGACTCCGCCCTCACCGGGGGATGTGGGGACCATGATGGGCCTGTGGCCCAGCAGGCGGCTCTGGGCGGCGTAGCTGACCCAGCTGGGGGCGGCGATCGCGGGGTCGCCGCCGATCTCCAGGAGCAGGCTGTACAGGAGCGGCTTGCTGCCGGGCCCGGCGACGACCATGTCGGGGTCGGTGGGCAGGTCCCGTCGCCCCCAGTAACCCGCGGCGGCCTCGCGCAGGGCCGCCGACCCGGCCACGGGCCCGTAGGCGTTGGCCCCGTTGCCCGCGGTGAGCCGGTCGCGTAGGACGGGGTGGACCGGTAGGCCCGCCTCCCCGAATCCGAGAGGTAGGACCCGGACCCCCTGGCGGCGCTTCTCGGCGAGGGCTTCGTTGACGGCAAGGGTCGCGGAAACAGTGACGGTCATGGACGACTCATCTCCGGCTCATCGTTCGGCGCTCGGCCGCTGGTCGGCGGCCTCCCCTCACCCTCTGCCCAAATCCAGGCTCAGTACAAGCGAGTCTTTTCGATGGTGAGCGTAAGCTTTTCCCATGCTCGATCTGCGCCGCCTCCAGGTCCTGCGCGAGTTCGGTGTCCAGGGCACCATCGCGTCGACCGCCGCGGTCCTCGGCTACACGCCCTCGGCGATCTCCCAGCAGCTGTCCACCCTGGAGAGGGAGACCGGGGTCGCGCTCCTGGAGCGCACCGCGCGGGGGGCGGAACTGACCGACGCGGGACGCCTCCTGGTCTCCCACGCCGAGGAGATCCTGGCCCTGGTGGAGGTCACCGAGTCGGTGCTGGCCGAGCAGGCCGGCAAGGCCATGGGCGTGGTGACCGTCACGGCCTTCCCGACGGCGGCGGTGGCGCTCGCGCCCCTGCTGGCCCCTCCGCTGCGCCGCCACGAGGGGATGCAGCTGGTGCTGCGCCAGACCCCGCTGTCGAAGGGCGCGGAGAAGGTCCGTTCGCGCGAGGTGGACATCGCCCTGGTCGACGACTGGACCGGCCAGCACCCGGGCCGGGGGGCCGACAGCGGCCTGCGCCACGTGCACCTGCTGCGCGATCCCCTGGTGCTGGCGGTACCGGGCGACCACCCCCTGGCCGACCCCGCCCGGCCGGTGGTGCTGGAGCGGCTGCTGCGGGAGTCGTGGATCGTGGCGCCCGAGGGCGAGCCCTCCCGCCGCGGCACCGACCGCCTGCTGGCGGAGGTGGGAGGGCTGCCCGCGGCGGCGTGGGAGTTCGAGGGGCTGGGCACGATCCTGAGCCTGGTCTCGCGGGGGATCGGAATCGCCGCGGTGCCGGCCCTGGCGACGGTGGGAGCGCCGGCGGGTCTGGTCTGCCGCCCCCTGCCCGGCGGCGTTCCGGTCCGGCACGTGTACGCGGTGCTGCGGCCGCCCTCCCTGCGCCGCCCGGCTGTCCAGGTGACCCTGGAGGCTCTGCGCGAGGCCGCCCGGGAGGTCTCCGCCCAGCTGGAGGACCTGGTCTGACCCGTCGTCGCGGGCGGCCCCTCGACCGCACCGCCGACGCCTCCGACCGGTTCACCGGGGCGCACCCGGCGGACACGGCTGCGGCCCGGCAGGAGGCCGGGCCGCAGGGTGTCGCGAACGGATCGGTCGTCGGTCATGTCTCACCGCTCCTGCGGCGCGCCTTGTCGATGCGGCGACGCAGTCTGCGGCAGGTGTGGAGCGCCCGGTCACGGTCGTCGCGGGCGTTCCACCATCGGGCGTACGCTTCGAGTCTTCGTCTTCTCAGGGACTCCAGCTCGGCCTCCATCCGGGCCACCCGGTGCTCCAGGTCGATGCGTTCGCTCTCGAACTCCGACATGTCGCGCTCGTGGAGGCCCACTTCGCGTTCTGCGGTGCGCAGCCGATCGGCGAGGGTCTCCGCGGCGCTGTCGCCGCGGGTGGCCCGGCCGAGGCCGACCTGTCCACTGATGCCTTCGAACCACACACCTCTCACGTTTCCGGAGAGGCGCGCAGATCACTTTTTGCTACGCAAAAAATGCGGAAAGCAACAAAGTAGATAAAGCATCTCTTTCCGGCATATCACCACAAAACACACTCCTCTGGACGTCGCCTTCCGGGAGCCACCACGGACCTCGCTCCGGCGCGGAAGGCCGGAAGCGGACGGCCGCCCCCGAAGGGGTGTTGCCGCGCCGCCGCCCATGACACCATGTCGTTCATTGGTCTAGACCGGACAGGAGCAGCCACTCGTGCCTGACATCTCCGCCCATCCCCTGGTCCCCCGGCCCGCGCAGACCGTGCCGGGCGAAGGGGAGGGCCTCACCCTCACCGCATCGACCAGAATGTCCGCCGACCCCGAGGCGCGGGGCACTCTGATGTGGCTCCAGCGCGAGCTCGGCGCGGCGACCGGTCTGCCCCTGGCGTCCGGCGACGAGGCCAGCGAGATCCGGTTGAGCGTGGACCCCCGGGCCGGTCTCGGCCGTGAGGGCTACCGCCTCATCGTCGACGGCGAGGGAGCCATCGTCGTCGGCACCGACCCCGCCGGGGTCTTCTACGGCGCGCAGACCCTGCGCCAGCTCCTGCCCGCCGCGGCCTACCGGAAGGCCCCTCTCGGGCAGGCCCGGTGGACACTGCCCGCGGTGCGGATCACCGACGCACCCCGCTTCCGGTGGCGCGGCATGATGCTGGACGTGGCCCGCCACTTCGCGCCCAAGCGCGAGGTGATGCGCTGCATCGACCTGATGGCGATGCACAAGCTCAACGTCCTGCACCTGCACCTGACCGACGACCAGGGGTGGCGGATCGAGATCCGCCGCTACCCCCGGCTCACCGAGGCTGCCTCCTGGCGGACGCAGAGCCAGGTGGGCGCCGGAAAACCGCCGGTGTTCGACGGCCGCCCCCACGGGGGGTTCTACACCCAGGACGACATCCGCGAGATCGTGGCCTACGCGGCGGCCCGGCACATCACCGTGGTCCCCGAGATCGACGTGCCCGGCCACACCCAGGCCGCCATCCACGCCTACCCCGAGCTGGGCGAGGCCGGGCAGATCCCGGTGGGCACGCAGTGGGGCATCTTCGACGAGGTGCTCGCGGTGACCGACGAGGCCCTGGAGTTCTGCCGGAACGTGCTCGACGAGGTCGTGGAGCTCTTCCCCGGCCCCTACGTCCACGTGGGCGGCGACGAGTGCCCCAAGGACCAGTGGCGGAAGAGCGAGTCGGCGCAGCGGCGCATCGAGGAGGAGGGGCTGGCCGACGAGGACGAACTGCAGAGCTGGTTCGTCCGCCGGCTCGGCGAGCACCTGGCCTCGCACGGGCGCCGCCTGGTGGGCTGGGACGAGATCCTCGAGGGCGGACTCGCCCCGGGTGCGACGGTGATGTCCTGGCGCGGCGAGGAGGGCGGGATCGCCGCCGCCCGGGCCGGGCACGACGTGGTCATGTCGCCGACCGCCACGTCCTACCTCGACTACCGGCAGTCCGATGCGGAGGACGAGCCCGTGAAGGTGGGCACGCTGCTGCGGCCGGAGGACGTCTACCTCGCCGAGCCGGTCCCGCAGGGCCTGACCGAAGAGGAGGCCGAGCACGTACTGGGCGCACAGGTGAACGTGTGGACCGAGCACATCGACACCCCGCGCCGCCTGGACTACATGCTCTTCCCCCGCCTGTCGGCCTTTGCCGAGAAGGTGTGGTCGAGCGGCCCGCGCGACTACGCCGAGTTCGAGCCGCGACTGCGCGGCCACCTGGCGCGCCTGGACGCCGCCGGGGTGGAGTACCGCCCTCTGGAGGGCCCCCGTCCCTGGCACACCCGCCCCGGCGTCCAAGGCTGGGGCTGAGGACCCCGGCGGGTTCCGCAGGCCCCGAGATGCGGGCGAGGAACAAGCACCCCCGCCTGGAGGCCGAAGCGAAACAGGCCCCCCGGGGGTGCGCCGTGAGGGCGCCGGCGGGCGACGGGCAGGCCGAAGCACCGGTCACCCGCCAGCACAGCCGAGCCCCAGGGGGTGTGCCGTGAGGGCGCCGGCGGGGTTCTGCAGGAGTGGAGCGAACATCCGAGGCACGAGGATGTGAGCGCAGCGACGAAGAACCGCGCCTTGAAGGCGCCCGAGCAAGGGGACTGCGGCCGAAGGCCGTCCGTTGAGGGTGGTGGCGGGCGACGGGCGGGCCAAAGCGAAGCGGAGGCCCCGAAGGAGCAGAGCCGTCAGAAGTAGGTGGCGACCATCTCCACCACGGTGTCCCCGTCGTCGACGACGGGGATCACCGACCAGCGGTCGAAGGCCGTGCAGGGGTGGGAGATGCCGAAGGACAGCAGGTCGCCGGGGCGCACGCCCAGCTCCGGCGGGACCCTCAGGTAGGCGTGGTGGTCGTTGAGCCCCGTGACCTCCACGCCCGCCGCGGGGGTCGAGGTGCCGTCGGCACGGCGCAGCACACGGGGAACCGGCAGCCCCTGGTCGGAGTTGGCCTCCCGGCGGCCCATGCCGGCGATCGCCAGGCCCTCTTCCGGGGTCGAGGTGACCTGCGCCCACAGCTCCAGGGCCCCGGCCAGGGAGTCGGGTCCCTCCGCGAGCCTGCGATAGGGGGTGGTGCGCCGGTACAGGCCGTCGTCGTGGGCGACGTAGGCGCCGCTGCGCAGGATCGGCACGAGGTCCGGCCGGCCGCCGATCTCCTCGGCGACCAGGTCGAACCAGGCGCTGCCGCCCACGGAGACGATCGGCCGCTCCACCGCGTGCTCCCGGGTGAGGGCCGCGGCGTCGTCCACCAGGTCGCGCAGGAAGCCGCGGACACCGTCGGCGTCCTCACCCAACGGGCCCTCGTAGCCGGCCACGCCCGCCAGTTCCAGCCCGGGCGCCTCCGCCACGGCGCGGGCCGTGTCCAGCAGTTCCTGCCGGGTGCGGCCGCCGGTGCGGCCGCCGGGAACGCCGCGCTCGACCAGGATCCGCAGCGGTCTGCCGCCTCCGGCGGCGGCCGAGGCTGCCCCGACCCCCTCGGGGGAGTCGGCGTAGAGGAGGAACTCGAAACCGGGGTCGGCGTTCAGCTCCCCGGCGATCCAGTGCAGTGCCCGGGGGTCGAGCAGCTCGTTGGCGAGCAGGATGCGCTCCACCCCGAAGCGCCGGAAGGCCAGGACCTGGTTGGCGGTCGCCGCGGTGATCCCCCAGGCGCCCGCCTCCAGCTGCCTCCGGACGAGGACGGGGGCCATGGAGGTCTTGCCGTGCGGGGCGAACAGGAGTCCGCGGCGGCGTGTGAAATCGGCGAGCGCGGCGACGTTGCGTTCCAGGGCCGAGGCGCGCAGCACCATGAGCGGCCAGGTGAACGGACCCTCGAACAGGGAGTCGCGGCGGGCCGCGAACTCCTCCAGGCCGATCGGGTCCCCCGGCCACCACAGCCCCTTGGTCCGCCAGTCGACGTGCTCCTCGGGAAGGGTCGGCCGGTCGCTCACGTGTCCTCCGCCTTCTGCACGGTGCCCCGCGGAAGCGGGGCGGGTCCTTCGCGATCCTGCCATCCGCGCCGCTCCCGCGCCAGGCCGGGTCAGTGGACGGCCACGAGGGGCGCGATGACCTCGTCGACGCTGCGGTGGGCCCGGCGCGCACCGACAAAGTCGGCGATGGCCTCCTGGGCGGTGTCGACGTAGTCGGTGATGAAGCCGTCGACGCCCCGGTTCAGGACGGCGTCCATGTCGGAGCGCTCGTTGACCGTGTAGGGCATGGTCTCGAGGCCGTGCCGGTGCACCTGCTCGACGTAGGAGGCGTCGATGCTGGTGTGTTCGGGGTTGATCATCTCCGCCCACGTGAACTCGGCGATGCGGTTCTCGGGGACCCGGCCGAGCAGGGCGTGCGGGACGGACGGCAACAGGTCGTGGGAGCGCCGCACGACCTCCCAGTCGAAGCTCTGGACGACGAGGGCCCGCTCTCCCTCCGGGGTGCTTCCGTGCAGCCGGTCGCCGTGGTCGCGCAGTTCGTCGGCGACGTCCTCCTCGATGCCGGGGTGGCGCTCGGGCTCCTTGATCTCGAGGAAGAGGCCGAGCTCCAGCTCCTCCAGACGCTCCAGCGCCTCTTCCAGGGTCGGCACCCGCTCCCCCTCGAAGGAGGGCGAGAACCACGACCCGGCGTCGAGCTCGCGGATCTCCTCCAGGGTGAGGTCGCCGACCTCGTAGGAGTCCTTGTCGGGGAAGACCTCGCGCACATCGGTGGTGCGCGTCAGCGTGGCGTCGTGCATGAGGACGAGCTCGCCGTCCGCGGTGCGCTGGACGTCGACCTCGACGACGGCGGCGCCCAGCTCCCGCGCGGTCTCGATACCGGCGATGGTGTTCTCCGGCGCGTGTCCCGCGGCTCCGCGGTGGGACACGGCGACGGGGACCCTCGGAGAGGCCGCCTGCCTCACGACGGCGGGTTGCTCCGGAGGCGGATCCGGGGGCCCGCCCACCGGTTCGGCCGGTACGGCGGCCGCGCCGACCGTGAGGAAGAGCGAAACCGCTCCGACGACGATTCCGATGCGGTGCACCAGGCCTCCCAAGGGCGTGTGGACTGGTCGGCTGCTTCTGCAGGGTGAGTACGTTCGGTGACCAGGGGGAAACGCTAGGTCGGACGGCGGGCGGCAGGCCGGAGACACCCCGGGGCTCCACGGACCCTTGACCCGGAGGACATCACCCGATGTGGCATTTTTGTTGCTTAGTGCCACAGCTTTGACCCCATAACCCCTCAAGAATACGCAGAGTGCTGACACCATCACATAAAGCAGCTGATGGGAAGGAGCATTCATGCGCACGTACCCCACGAAGTGGGTCGCGCTGCTCGGGGCCTCCGCACTCGCCGCCACGGGTGCCGTCTGCCTGGCCGGAACGTCCTCCGCCGACGACGGGGGGAAGCAGGCACCGGCCTGGCCCGTGATCCGGCAGGCGCAGTCCTCGTACAGCGTCGACGGGTTCACGATCGGCTACCTGCCCGCCGAGCTGGAGCGGTACGGCATCAACGCCACCAGCGTCAGCAACAGACGGGGCACGTACTCGCAGATCTCCTGGGTGCGGGGCCCCGACCAGATGTACGGCAGGGTCGCCGTGATCCGGTCGGAGCACCTGAAGGAGCTCCGCGACCTGTACGAGGACCACTACTCCCACCTCGAGGAGGGGGAGCTGGAGCTGCTGGACACCGGGAAGGACGGGAAGGCCTTCGGGGAGGGCGCCTACCTCGCGGAGGAGACGGGCGACCTCTTCTGGCTGGAGGAGCCGGGGGTGGCCGTCACCGCCCACCTCCAGCCCGACCGCTGGGACCGGGGGGAGCTGGTCCGCGTGGCGGAGTCGGTGGCACCGGCCGGAGAGGGGCAGGAGTCCCCCGAGGCGTCGGAGGGGCCCGAAAGCGGTGAGGCGGCGGAGGTCCCCGAGGACTCCGGTGTCCCGCAGGAGGCCTCCGCATCCCCGGAGGGGGAGCCTTCCGAGGACACGGGGAAGCCCGCCGGGGACGAGGTCGCGGCGCCGGAAGGCGGACAGGCCGGGCCCGCCGCCGAGAAACCTGCCACCGAGAAACCTGCCGCAGACGAACCTGCCGCCGAGAAACCTGCCGCAGACGAACCTGCCGCCGAGCAGAAGCCCGTCGAGGGAAGGCCCGTCGGAACCGGGCCGGACCCGGACGCGCCCGCGGAGGACACGCCCGCCACCGGACAGGACGGGCCCACCGGAGACACGTCTCCGGTCGAGGAGTCACCCGAGGAGAACCAGCCCGCTGCCGGGGAGCAGGCCACCGAGGACGGGCCCAGCGACGGCGGATCCGGTCAGGACGCACCCGCGGCCGGGGAGCCGACCGCCGAGCGGAAGCCCACCGACGAGCCGACCGGAACCGGGTCCGGCCCGGACGCGCCCGCGGAGGACGCGCCCGCCACCGGGCAGGAGCCCGCGGAGGACACGCCCGCCGAGGGCGGGCCCTCCGGTTCCGGCCCGGACGGCTACGCCCCCGGCAAGGACTCGGACGACGTCCTCTCCCGCGAGGTCGAGCAGTGCCTCGTCGGACGGTTCGTGGACACCGGCACCGGACGGAGCAGCCTCGGCGACGCCGAGCTGGGCGAGGACGCCGCGGCCCTCCTCGAGAAGGTCCTGGCGGGGAAGGAACCCGACGGGGACGAGCGCGAACTCCTGCTCGCCATCGCCTGGCACCACGGCGAGGAGGCCGCCACGGAGGCGGCCCTGGACGACTGCGCCGCCGAGCACGGCATCGACCGTGCCCGGTTGGAGGCGGAGGTCGCCGACGAGATCTCCGACGAGCTCGCCGATCTGGCGGCAGGCTCAGCCGAGCCCTCCGAGGGCACGGACACCGACGGCGCCGACGGCGACCTCGACGCCGTCACCGCCGAGGAGTGGGAGGAGCTCTGGCTCTCCCTGCCCTGGAGCTACACCGTCACCCCCTGACCCGGTGGCGGTGCCGGACTGCCGCGGGCCCGGCCGGGGCGCGGAGAAAGCCCCGGCCGGGGGTGACCCCCGGGCAGTCGGGTCGGGAGGGGTCTTCGGCCTCTCCCGACCCGGGAAGGACCCGGGGTCGGCGTACGCGCCGGCCCCGGCCCCGTGCCGCTCCCTCTCCGGGAGCTCTCCGCCCGGGGAGCCTCCTCCGGCTCCTTCCCCCGGTGTCCTGTAGCGTCGCCTGGCACGCCCCCACCAGGGGCGCCCTCCCTGGGCGGCCCACCGGCCGCCTCCCCCGCAGCACCGAGGAGGAACACCCCCGATGCCCGGTTTCACCACCCGCCCCCAGCTCCGCGGCGACTTCGGCATGGTCGCCTCCACCCACTGGCTCGCCAGCGCCACCGGCATGTCCGTGCTCGAGCGCGGCGGCAACGCCTTCGACGCCGCCGTCGCCGCGGGCTTCACGCTCCAGGTCGTCGAACCGCACCTCAACGGCCCCGGCGGCGAGGTCCCCGTCATCTTCCAGGCCGCCGGGCACGCGCCCCGCGTCCTGTGCGGACAGGGTGTCTCCCCCGCGGCAGCGGTCCCCGAGGCCTTCGAGGGCATGGACCGCATCCCCGGCAGCGGTGTGCTCGCCGCCACCGTCCCCGGCTCCTTCGACGCCTGGATGCTGCTCCTGCGCGACCACGGGACCCTGGGCGTACGCGATGTCCTCGACCACGCCATCGGCCTGGCCGAGCGCGGCTACCCGGTACTGCCGCAGATCGAGAGGGCGATCGCCGCCGTCGCCCCCGTCCTCACCCGGCACTGGGCCGGTTCGGCCGGCGTCTACCTGCCCGGTGGCGCGGTTCCGGCGGCCGGTTCCCGGCTGCGCAACCCCGCCCTGGCCGCCACCTACCGCCGGATCGTCTCCGAGGCCGAGGCCGCCGGCCCCGACCGCGAGGCGCAGATCGAGGCGGCCCGCCGCGCCTGGTCGCAGGGCTTCGTGGCCGAGGCCGTCGGCGCCTTCCTGGCCTCACCCGTCCCCGACGCCGCCGGAACGCCCCGGCAGGCGCTGCTCACCGCCCAGGACATGGCCGACTGGAGCGCCTCCTACGAGGACCCGGTCAGCGTCTCCCACGGTGACCGGACCGTGCACAAGACCGGCCCGTGGGGCCAGGGCCCCGCCATGCTGCAGCAGCTGCACCTGGCCGAGGCCCTGGGCACGGGTGCCGACGTCCGGGACGGGGTGAGTGCGGACTTCGTGCACCTGGTGACCGAGTCCGCCAAGCTCGCCTTCGCCGACCGGGAAGCCTGGTACGGCGACCCGGACTTCACCGACGTGCCCCTGGGCCGGCTCCTCTCCCCCGAGTACGCAGCGGAGCGCGCCGCCCTGGTCGACGCCTCCCGGGCGAGCACGCGGCAGCGCCCGGGCCGGATCGACGGCCGCACCCCCTTCGTCCCGCCCGTGTTCCTGGCCGGGGAGGCCCCCGCCGACCGCACCGTCGGCGAGCCCACCGCCGGCGACGTCGCCTCGAGGGCCTCGCTGCGGGGCGACACCTGCCACCTGGACGTCGTCGACGCCCGCGGCAACATGGTGTCGGCGACACCCAGCGGCGGCTGGCTGAGCAGCTCCCCCGTCATCCCCGATCTGGGCTTCCCGCTGGGCACCCGGGCACAGATGTTCTGGCTCGACCCGGCCTCCCCCAACCGGCTCCAGCCCCGCAAGCGCCCCCGCACCACCCTCTCCCCCACCCTGGTGACCCGCGGCGACGGCCAGGCGGTACTGGCGATGGGCACGCCGGGCGGCGACCAGCAGGACCAGTGGACGACCACGGCGCTGCTGCGCGTCCTCAACGGCGTCGACGACCTCCAGGAGGCGCTGGACATCCCCATGTTCCACACGAATGCCTTCCCGAGCTCGTTCCACCCGCGCGAGACGGTTCCGGGCGACCTCGTCGTCGAGTCCCGCGTGGACGGGGACGTCGTCGCGGAACTGGAGAGGCGCGGCCACCGCGTCCGGGTCGTCGCCCCGTGGTCGCTGGGCCGCCTGGCCGCGGTGGCCCGCGACCCCGACACCGGCGAACTGCGGGCGGCGGCCGACGCCCGGGGCGCCCAGGGGTACGCGGCGGGCCGGTGAGACGAACGCGGACGAAAGGCGAGCGGAGTCAGCCGAGATGTTCGATAAGCCGGAATTGGGACTACTTGCCTGCCTTGAATACACCTCTTGCCAAATCAACCTGTCGCTGCTTACCTAGTCCTTGTGCGGCGCCCCGGAACGGAAACGGCGGCCGCGCCGAGAACTCCATAGACCATCCGCAGGGTCGGCCGCTGTCTCCCCCTCCCTCAGCACCGCTCCTGCCTCCCTCCTGACCGATACCTGCCTTCCCCTCCCGGCCGGGTTCTTCGGACAAGGAGAAATGGGCCGTGGTGTCACCGGGCGCGGTGGTACCACGGCCCGCTTCTTTCCCCTGTCCCCGGCGTCCGCGACCGCAGGCGTGCCGGTTCCGGACTTCCCCTGACCGCAGGTGTCCCCGGCCGGGCCCCGGTCCGCGATCCCTGTGCGTGAGGGCCCCGTCCGTATCGGACAAGGCCCTCACGCACAGGCCGCCGGGCGGCCGGGTCCGCTCACACGTGGACCCGCACCGCACCCGCGTAGTTGGCGGTCCGCACCTGCGTGACACGCACGTCCAGGCCCGTGCGCGGTGCCTCCAGCATCATCCCGTCACCCAGGTAGATCGCCACGTGCGAGATGTAGTCCGGCGCGGTGGGGTCCGAGCGCCAGAACAGCAGGTCGCCGCGCTCGATGTCCTCGTAGGCGATGCGGTCCCCCGCGTTCCACTGGTCGTGGGTGACGCGCGGAATGCTCACCCCCGCCTCGGCGAAGGCCCACTGGAGCAGCCCCGAGCAGTCGAAGCCGACCCCCGGCGTGGTACCGCCCCACACGTACGGAACCCCGAGCTGCGACTCCGCGTTGGCGATGACCTCCTCGACCACGCTCGGCGGAACGGCCTCGCCCTCCGTCATCGGCTCCGGGGAGTCCGCCACCAGCTGCACCGAGACGTCCTCGCCGAGGGTCTCGGTCAGCGTCTCGTACAGCTCCCACAGATCCGTGCCGGGAGCCGAGACGACCAGCGCGTTGCCCTCGGGCATGCCGAGCCCGGCGGCGGTCTCCCGGGAGACCAGGGCGTCGATGCCGGCGATGCCGGACGTGGCGTGCGTCCACACCTCCAGCGGCACCTCGCCGCGGCCGCCCGCGACGGTCACCTCACCGCCGACCTCCAGGCCGCGCTCGGTGCCGACGTCGTTGGACAGGGCGATGCGCCCCTCGGCGACGCCTTGCCAGATGTCGTCGGCCTCGGCCGAGGGCTCGGGGGCGTAGTTGCGGAAGCTGGAGGGGTTGACGCCGAGCACGGAGGTGGGCTCGCCCTCGATCTCGACGCGCGCGGCGTCGACGGTCAGGACGTGCTCGACCCCGTCGATGCGGCGGACCTCTCCGGCCGCGTCACGGGGGATGGTGGTGGGGGCGACCACGAAGTACTCGATGCTGCGCGCCTCGCGGAAGGGGGCCACGTAGGCGTCGCGGCGCAGGTCCTCGGGGTCGGCGACCTCCGGTGAGGGGGTCGCCTCCTGCTCGGGGTCCGCGCCGCTGGGGCTGCCGGAGACCTGTTCGCTGAGGGGGGGACGGTCCTCGACGACCGGCTCCGCCCAGGCGGGGGCTGCTCCGAGGGCGGTGAAGGCGACTGCGAGGGCCGCCGTGGTGCACGCACTTCTACGGCTCCGCACGGGGAGTTCTCACCCTTTCTCATGAGCCTGCCGGGGCATGGGGGACCCCTGCGGCGAGCGCCATGTCTGTATTGTCCGCGTCCAAGAATGGGCGCAGCCGGACGACTTTGCAAGGCACCCCGGCCGACCGATATCGGACGTCCACACAAATGCTCCGGGGCTACGCGGGGCCCTGCGCGGACGCGTAGTCCCGCGCCACCGCGACGGCCAGCGGAAACCGCACCGGGGTGTCCCCGAACAGGACCGTGCGGGTGTGCTCCTCCGCCTCGGCGACCGCCCGCACGACGCGGGCCGCATCCTCCCGGGGCACGTGCAGAACCACCTCGTCGTGGACGAAGAAGACGATGCCGGCGCCCTCGGGCAGGGGCGGCAGACGCCGGCGCAGCGAGGCCAGCAGCACGAGCGCCCACTCCGCGGCGGTGGCCTGGACGACGAAGTTGCGGGTGAACCTGCCGTGCGCCCGGCGGCGGCGCTCCCCGTCCGGGCCCGCGACCGCCGCGCCCCAGCCCTGCGGAACCGGAGAGGTGCGGCCCAGCCAGGAGCGGACGGTGCCGCCCTCCTCCCCCCGGCGCGCGGCCGCGTCCACGTACTCCAGGGCGCGGGGAAAGGAGCGGCGCATGGCGGCCAGCAGGGGTGCGGCCACACCTCCCGTCTGCCCGTACATGGCCGCGAGCATGCCGATCTTGGCGCGTTCGCGGTCGCCGCCGGTCCGCGCGGCCAGGCGCGCGTACAGGTCGTCCTCCGCCGCGGCGGCGGCCAGGGCCGCGTCACCGGAAACAGCGGCGAGCACCCGGGGTTCGAGCTGCCCGGCGTCGGCGCGCACCAGCACCCACCCGGGATCGGCCCGCACCGCGCCGCGCACCGCCTTGGGGATCTGCAGGGCGCCGCCTCCCCGGGTGGCCCACCGTCCCGAGACCACCCCGCCCACCACGTAGTCGGGATGGAAGCGGCCCAGACGCAGCCCGCCGGGGCCCTCGCGCTCCTCGACCCACGTGTCCAGCCACGCCCAGCCGTTGGCCGAGTGCAGCCGGGCGAGCTCCTTGTAGCGCAGCAGGAGGGGGACCACGGGGTGGTCGACCCGCTCCAGGACCCACGCCCGCGTGGACTCCACGGGATGGCCGATCCACGCCATCGCCCTGAGCACCTGCGCCGGGGAGTCGGGGTTGACCTCGCGGCCCACGGCCTCGCCGATCCGGGCGGCGAGCTCGGCCAGGACGGGCGGCCGCTGCCCCGCCGGAGGCCGGGGCCCGAGCACCTCGGTGAGGATCCGGTCGTGGACGTCCGGCCGCCAGGGAAGGCCGTCGTGACCCATCTCGGCGGCCGCCAGGGCGCCGGCGGACTCCACCGCGGCCAGCAGGCGCATGCCGGCGGGCAGCGCGGCCAGGCGGCGCTCCTGGTCGGCGTGCACCTCGGCGAGGGCGGCCAGCCGGTCGGTGCCCGGGGGCAGGGTGGAGCGGTCGGCCTCGAACAGCGCGGGCTGGGCGAGGACGCCCTTCCCCAGCGGATGCACCGGGTCCTCGGGGACGGGGAGGCCGTGCAGCCGGGCCCAGGCCGCCCCCAGGGAGGAGGGCTCGCCGTGGCGCCCCTCCCGGCCCAGGAGCAGCGCCTCGGTCAGCGCGGTGTCGTGGCAGCGCCCCAGGCGCACCCCGGCGCGCAGGAACGCGGGGTAGACGTCCTCGGTGGCGCCCCACACCCAGCGCGGCCCGTCGCGCTCGGCCTCCCCCACCGCCCGGGCGAGGTCGTCCACGCGCCGTACGGGGCCGGGCCCGTCGAACTCCTGCATCCAGCCGCCGCCCTCGCCGTCGGCGACCACCCCGATCCGCATCCCCCCATTCTTTCCGCCGCCTACGACAGAACCGGGGAGGAACGGGACGAAGCACCACCGTGTTCCCGCCCCCGCGGACCGCCGGCACCGGCCGGGGCGCCCCGGGGCGCCGGTCAGCCTTCCCGGACCACGTTGGCCAGGGGCTCACCCGCGGCCCAGCGGGCGAGCTGGGCGTCGACGAACGCGCGGGCGCGCGGGTGGAACGCGGCGGACCCGCCCCCCACGTGCGGGGTGATGTACACGCCGGGGGCGTCCCACAGGGGATGGCCCGGCGGCAGGGGTTCGGGATCGGTGACGTCCAGGGCCGCGCGCACCCGCCCCTTCTGCGCCAGAAGGGCGTCGGTGTCCAGGAGGGCGCCCCGTCCGACGTTGACCACGAGCGCGTCGTCGCGCAGCAGCGCGAACCGGGACGCACCGAACAGCCCGCGCGTGCTCTCCGTCAGCGGCGTGACGAGAACGACGACGTCGGCGCCGGGCAGCAGGCCGTCCAGTTCGGCCACACCGTGCACGCCCTCGTCCGGGCGGGGCCGGCTCGCCACCCGCACGACCTCGGTCTCGAAGGGCAGCAACCGGGCCTCGATCGCGCGGCCGATGCTGCCGTAGCCGACGATCACCACCCGCTGGTCGGCCAGGGAGCGCTGCGGCACCGCCGCCCACCTGTGCTCGCGCTGGTCCAGGGCCCACCGCGGCAGGTCGCGCTGGGCGGCCAGGATCAGGCCGAGCGCGTGCTCGGCGGTGCTGGCGTCGTGCAGCCCGCGCCCGTTGCACAGGGTGACGCCGTCGGGCAGGTACGGCAGGACGTGCTCGTACCCGGCCGACACCAGCTGGAGGACCCGCAGATCGGGCATCCGGGGAATGATCTCCAGGTGCTCGTCGGAGACAGCCGCCATGGACGGCATGTAGGGCAGCTGGTAGAACCCGATCCCCGCCAGGTCGCGCGGCGCGGACCCTCCGGCGTAGAGGTCGGCCTCGACGCCCTCCGGCGCGTTGCGCCGGTTCTGCTCCCACTGCACGAGTGCCCGACCGCCCAATGCCCCTCCTCCGTCGCGCGTCGGGCGCCACCCTACCGGGGCTGCCCGCCGCGCAGGGTGAGCTCGTAGCAGGCGACCGCGGCGGCCGCCGTCACGTTGAGGGAGTCCACGTCCCGGGCGGCCATGGGGATGTGCACGCGCGCGTCGGCGCGCTCCAGCCAGCGCGGGGAGAGCCCGTCGCCCTCGCTGCCCAGCATCAGCCCCACCTTCGCGCCGGGGTCCAGTTCCGCCATCGCCCTGCGCAGCGGCACCGAGTTCCGGCCCGGCGTCAGCGCCATCAGGTGGAAGCCCGCTCCGCGCAGCGCGTCCGGCCCGCCGTACCAGTCGTCGAGGCGGACGTGGGGCAGGGTGAACACCGAGCCCATGGACACCTTGACCGACCTGCGGTACAGCGGATCGGCGCAGCGCGGCGCCAGGACGACGGCGTCCACGCCCAGCCCGGCCGCGCTGCGGAAGATGGCGCCGACGTTGGTGTGGTCCACCAGGTCCTCGAGCACGACGATGCTGCGCGCCCCCTCCAGCACCTCCGCCGGCGCGGGCAGGGGCTTGCGGTGGAAGGCGGCCAGGGCGCCCCGGTGCAGGTCGAACCCCACGAGCCGTTCGGCCGTCTCCTCATCCACCACGTACAGCGGGGCGCCGGAGCCGGCGACCACGTCGTCGAGCGCCCGCGCCCGCCGTTCGGTGAGCAGGAAGCTCCGGGGGATGTACCCGGCGGTGGCCGCGCGGCGGATGACCTTGTCCCCCTCGGCCATGAACAGCCCGTGCTCGACCTCCAGGTGGCGGCGCAGGTTCACGTCCCGCAGGCGCGTGTAGTCGGCGAGCCGGGGATCTGCGGGGTCGTCGACCCTGATGACGTCCATGGACGTCCATTATCGGCCCGCCGCGCACCTGCTCCTGCCCCGGGCCCGGCTCCGGGGGCGCACCCCCGGGGCCCGGTCACGGCAGACGGCGCCGATGGCCTTCCCCGCCGGAGGGCCCGGCCCTCCTGCTGTCCGGCAGGCGCCGGACCGCGGTCACATGACCTGGTCGGTGATGGCCCGCAGCCGCTGCCAGCGGGCCTCCTCGCACGAACCCTTGCGGTTGAGGGTGGTCTCGACCTCCTGGCCCTCCCAGGTGCCCGTGACGGTCGCCTCCTGGGGGCCGTACACCTTGTCGGTGCACACGGTTCCCTCGCGCACCTCGGTGAACAGGTAGCCGCTGCCGGTCGCCGACGCGGCCGTCGGCTCCGCCGCGGCCCCGCCCTCGTCGAGGGCGGCCTGCTCCGAGGCGGTGGCGGCCTGCTCCGCCGCCCCTGCGCCCTCGCCCTGGAACTCGGCGGCGGCCCGGGCCAGCTCCGCGCAGGCGGCCGGGTCCTCCTCCGGGGTCCCCGTGCACTCCAGGGTCTGCACCCAGGCGCGGTCCCGGTCGCTGACCTGGATCTGGAGCCGGCCGACGGGACCGCGCGGGGCCGCCTCCTGCCCGGTGTCCTGGGGCTCGGGGTCCAGACCGGCGATGTCGGGGCTGAGCGCGGAGGTGGTCTGCACGTCTTCCTGCGCGGGCAGCATCGAGGGACCGACGACCACGGCGTAGGCGGCCGCGCCGGCGCAGCAGGCTCCGGCGAGCAGTGTGGTACCGAGAGAACCTCGGCCACGGTGGTCACGATGCGATGGGGACATGCCAAAACCCTCGGGGGTCGTCGTTACAGACCGTCGCTCTGCCATCGCGTCGGGGACGCGGGAGGGGCGACGGACTCCTGGGGCGGGCCCAGCCTAGCGGGGAGGCGGATGCACTCCCCCGCAGGGACCGTAACAAACCGGTCACCTCCCACCGGCGGACCGCTCCGCCGCGTCCGGGGGCGTGTCCCGCGTGCGGCAGGGGACGCGTCCGCCCGCGGGTACCGCTTCCACTCTTGCGTTACCAACGAGTAAGGTCCCAGAAGGATTGCTCGGGAGTGTTTCACGTCATATAGGTCATATATGGCTGGTCGGCCTCACTCACCATGTGAGACGCCGCCACCCGGACAGTGGTTCACACGCATTCCCCTCGCGCCCCGCCGGCGCCCGCGCCCCTTCCTGCTTCCGTACATCCGCCGACCTCCCCGCAGCCCCCGGCACCCCCGCGGGGAACGGCCGCAGCTACGTTCCGGAGTACACGTGTCCACAGGACGCCACCGCCTCCCCTCCCAGGCCGTCGCCAGGACCCGCAGCCTGGCCGGATCCCCCCTGGGAATCAGCGCCGTCGCCGTCACCCTGATCGTGGCCGCCGCCGTCGCCGTTCCGGTCGGCATGAACGCCCTGGGGTGCGGTGAGACCCGCTACCTCCGGGTTTCGGCCACCCAGAACCTGGCGCCGATCCTGCGCGAGGCCGCGACCGAGTTCAACGGGGAACGGCCCTCCTACGACGGCGACTGCGTCTACGCACAGGTGGACGAGATCGCCCCGCACCGCATCATGACCGCCATCGCCGGCGGCCCGGGCGACTCCACGATCGCCCCCGACGTGTGGGTGCCCGAGTCCTCCGCCTGGGTCGAACTGGCCCGCGTCTCCGCCGGCGGCACGCACAGCATCACGACCGACCCTCCGTCCCTGGCCAGCTCCCCGGTGGTCCTGGCCGCACCGGAGGGCACCGAGGGCATGCCCGACCCCGGCGACACCAGCTGGACCCTGGTCCTGCCCGGCGAGCGCGACCCCGACCGGCCCCTGGTCATGGTCGACCCCAACCGCGGCGCCGACGGCATGACCGTCATGCACGCCGTCCGCCGCCACCTGGGCAGCGGTGACGCCGCCGACACCGCCATGACCGACTTCGTCCGCGACGTGCAGACCGACAGCGCCTTCGGCGAGATCGACCTCAGGTCCTTCTTCCCGGGCGCCGACCGCCAGGGCCGCGTCGACCCGGTCGTCGTCGTGCCCGAGCAGGCCGTGGTCTCCTACAACAGCACGCGACCCGAGTCGGCGCCGGAGCTGGTCGCCCACTACCCCTCCGAGGGCACCGTCGGCCTCGACTACCCCTACGTCACCACGACCGACACCCCCTCCCTCCGGGAGGCCGCCGACGACCTGTACGAGGTGCTGAAGGACGACTCCTACCGGGACCGCCTCCGGGAGCTGGGCTTCCGCGACCCCGACGGCAGCGCCCCCACCGCCCTGGCCTCCCGTCCCGGTGTGATCGCGGAGGAGCCGGCCACCCACGAGGACCTCACCGGGGACGCGCTGCTGGCCTCGGTCACCGACTGGAACCGCCTGTCCATGCCCAGCCGGACCCTGGTGCTCGCCGACGTGTCGGCCGCCATGGCCGAGGACCTCTCCGACGAGGGCGGCCCCACCCGCATGGAGACGGCCGTGGACGCGGCCATGCTGGGCCTGTCCCTGTTCCCCGACGAGACCGACATGGGCCTGTGGCTGATGTCGGACTCCTTCGGCGAGACGGGCCGCGAGGAGTCCGCCGAGATGCACCGGCTGGGCGCGGCCGAGGAGGGCGAGGAGTCCACCCGCCGCCAGGAGCTCGTCGAACTGGCCCAGGGCGTGGACGTGGAGGGCGGCGGCTCCCGCCTGTACGACAACATCCTGTCCGCCTACGACGAGGTGCAGGACAACTACCACGAGGACAAGATCAACAGCGTCATCCTGCTGACCGCCGGCCAGGACGGGGGGTCCAGCGACCTCTCCCACGAGGACCTGGTGGCGGCCCTCCAGGACCGGTTCGACCCGCGCCGCCCGGTGAGCATGTTCATCATCGCCTTCGGCAACCAGGCCGACCGCGACGAGCTCCGGGCCGTCGCGGCCGCCACCAGCGGCTCCCTGTTCGTCACCGACGACCCCGACGAGATCGGCGACATCTTCCTCAGCTCGATCTCGCGGCGCCTGTGCGTGCCCGACTGCGACAACTGACCCGCGCCCGGTGCGGCCCCGGTCCCCCCGGGCCGCACCGCCCCTCGAACGATATCGATTAGGTATCGAACTCGGGTTTTGTTCTGTCCGTTTTCAACAGCCGGTCACCGCCGTCCTCGACCGGATTCCCCGAGGTCAACGGGGGCGGGACACGTGAAAACACGGAACGTGCTGGTCCTGTCGGTCTCCGTGCCCCACGGACGCACATGCGCCGTCCCCGCACTGTTGAGTACCTTTCCCACCAGTAACACCCGCATGGCAGTTTGATCTGCACACCGACCGGAACGCGCGGGTTCTTCCCGTACCGTCCGCATCCGGTCCCCTCCCCGACACCCATCCCCCCTGTACGCCACTGGCTCGTACACGACCCGTGAGGAAAGCTGTGGGACGTCACCGCGGAAGATACGCAGAAGAACCCTCCCGCCGGTCCAGGAGCAAACGCAGACGCGGAGGCGCCTTCGCCGCCCTGGCCGCCGCCCTGGTGATCGTGGTCGGCCTCGCCGCCGCGGGCGTGTACATGTTCGGGCGCTCCGACGGCTGCGGCGGCTCCGACATCCTGCTGGACGTCGCCGCCGCCCCCGAGATCGCCCCGGCGGTCGACGACATCGCCCGCGACTTCAACCTCGCCGACACCTCCGTGGACGGCCGCTGCGTCCGCGTGGAGGTCCGCCAGGTGGACTCGGCCAACGTCGCCTTCGGCATCACCGGCGCCGGCGCGACCATGGGCGACACCGACTCCCACGTCTGGATCCCCGACTCCTCGATGTGGGCGTCCATGGTGAAGCACCAGTCGGGCGACGCCATCATCACCGACACCGGCACCTCCGTCGCCCGGACCCCGCTGGTCCTGACCGAGCTCGCCGAGTTCGCCTCCGAGAGCGGCGAGGCGCCGACCTGGACGGACATCCTGCCCACCGGCGCCCCCGAGGACGGGGCCGAGAACAGCATGCGCGTGGTCGACCCCACCCGCAGCTCCACCGGCCTCGGCACCCTCTACCTGCTCAACAACGCGCTGGAGGAGGCCAGCCCCGACGGCGAGACCTACAACGCGTACATGACGGCCGCCCTCCAGACC
Source organism: Nocardiopsis algeriensis (assembly GCF_014203695.1). Classification (GTDB taxonomy): domain Bacteria; phylum Actinomycetota; class Actinomycetes; order Streptosporangiales; family Streptosporangiaceae; genus Nocardiopsis; species Nocardiopsis algeriensis. The sequence continues at coordinate 37,742 of NZ_JACHJO010000007.1, forward strand.
CTGCACCGCAGCACCTCCGCCGACGAGGAGGCGGCCTTCCTGGCACTCAGCGGCAGCGGCGCGGAGACCCCGCCGATCATGGTGATGTCGGAACAGGCCGCCTGGCGCTACAACACCGCCCACAGCGACACCCCCGTCGAGGTCAGCTACCTGGAGAGCAACACCTACTACCTCGACTACCCCTACATCGTCCGCAGCGAGGACAGCGAGATCACCCGCGCCGCCGAGGAGTTCCGCAACGCGGTCCGCTCCGAGCCGGCGCAGGAGCACATCCTGGCCGAGGGCTTCCGCGGCCCCGAGGGGCAGGTCGACACCTCCGTGCTCAGCGCCGAGGCGGGATTCCGGGAGAGCGCCCCCGCCGAGCTCGCGGCCCCCTCCGAGGGCGTGGTCACCGAACTGACCCGCACCTGGAACCAGATGAAGATGGACTCGCGCGTCCTGGCGATCGTCGATGTCTCCGGGTCGATGCTCGCCGAGGTCCCCGGTTCCGGGATGACCCGCATGCAGGTGACCGCCGCCGCGGCCACACAGGGCCTGGAGATGTTCACGCCCTCCTCCGAGCTGGGCCTGTGGAAGTTCTCCACCGACGTCAACGACGGCCTGCACTACCAGGAGGTCGCGCCCGTGCGCGAGCTCCAGGCCACCGGGGACGACGGCACCGAGCACCGCCAGGTGATGTCGCAGGCGCTGTCGTCCATGCAGCCGCTGCCGCAGGGCGACACGGCGCTGTACGAGACCTACCTGGCCGCCTACCAGGAGATGTCCAGGACCTACCAGCCCGACCACAACAACGTCATCCTCATGATGACCGACGGGGACAACGACAACCCCGGCGGAATGGAGCTGGACGAACTGCTGACGCAGATCGAGGAACTGGCCAGCCCCTCGCGGCCCATTCCGATCATCACGATCGCCTTCGGCCCGGACGTGCAGAACCTGGAACCGCTCCAGGAGATCGCGGCGGCCACCGGCGGCGCCGCCTACATGACGGAGGACCCCATGGAGATCGGTGACATCTTCATCAAGGCGTTCTCCCTGCGCATCGCCGACTGACCTGGGCGAAGCCCTCCGGAAAGGGGGGAGGGGCGCGGACGGCGCCCCTCCCCCCTTTCCTGTTTCCGGAACCGGGAAAAGCGACGTTCCGTGATACGGAAGACACACAAAGCAAGATGGTTTGTACAAAAACCGCGCACACTCGGAAAACGGGGTAGCTCTGGTTAAGCGGAGCACCACAACCCCTTAGTCTGTCGCCCATGGGTGGATCTATCGAGCCGGGTTGGTACGCGGACCCGCAGGGCGACGCACAGACGCTCAGATGGTGGAACGGCGAAGAGTGGACGCGGCACACCCGCTCCCTCGACGAACTGCGGGGAGGCGCCGACGGCGGCTCCACCGCCGAAGAGGACTCCCCGACCGCCGTCCTCGGCGGCCAGGAGCAGCCCGCCGCCGACGAGGACCCCGGGACCATGCGCCTGGGTCCGGCCCCGGTCGACGAGGAGCCCAGCACCGTCCGGATCAGCCCCACCTGGGCCGCCACCCCCGCGGCGGAGGAGAAGCCCGCGGCCGAACCGGCCGACGGCGCCACCGTACGCGTCAATCCCGCCGACCTCCCCGGCCGCACCGCCCCCGAGAACGAGCCCGCGGCCGACGGCGCCACCATACGCGTCAGCCCCACCGACCTCCCAGGCCGCACCACCCCCCAGGACGAACCCGCCGACGGCGCCACCGTACGCGTCGACCCCGCCGACCTCCCCGGCCGCACCACCCCCGAGAACGAGCCCGCCGACCCGACCGAGGACGGCCTCCCCACCGCGGACCTGAGCGCCGAACGGGACAGCGGAACCTCCGGCACCAAGGTGTTCCAGCCGGGCGAACTCGGCGACACCCCGCGCACCGCCGTGTTCACCCCCGGCAGCGACACCCCCGGCACCGCCGTCTTCCAGCCGGGCGACGAGGCGCACTCCGGCGCCGCCCCCGAGGAGGAGGGCGGGAAGAAGGGCCGCTTCGGCAAGTTCCTGGGCGACCTCAAGGAGGGCTGGTCCGACCTCTCCGAGGAGCGCAAGGAGCAGCGCCGCCTGGCCGAGGAGGAGGCCGCCCGGCAGCGCGAGGAGGAGCGCGTCCGCAAGGAGGCCGAGGCCGCCAAGCAGGCCGAGGAGGCCCGCAAGCGCGCCGAGGAGGAGGGCGCCAAGGCCCAGCAGGGCCCGCAGCAGGGCACCCCCTGGACGCCCGGCCGCCCGGCCGCCGACCAGCAGACCCCCGCCGCGCCGGCTCCCCCGGCCTGGCCCGGACAACCGAACACCGGCGCCCAGCCGGGCACGGGCCCCCGGCCCAGCACCGGTGCGCAGCCCGCACCGCCGCCTCCGGTCCCGCCCTCCGGGCCGCAGCAGGCGCGGTTCTCCCCGCCCTCGGGCCCCCAGCACACCCCTCCGCCCCCGATGCCGCCCTCCGGACCGCAGCAGGCGCCGCCCCCGTACTACCCGCCCCGCCCTCCGCAGGCGCCCCCGGGACAGCCGCCCCTGCCTCCGGCACCGCCGAACCAGATGGCCGGACGCCCCGGCTACCCGCCGCACCCGTACGCCTCCGCCCCCGGCGGCCGACCGCCCGCAGGCGGCCCCCAGCCGCCCCAGTGGGGCCCCGGTGGACAGCCCGGCCGCCCCCCGTTCCCGCAGCCTCCGCCGCAGCCCCAGCCGCCCAAGAAGAAGAGGGGCGGGTGCTGCTCCTGCGGATGCCTGTTCTTCGTCCTGCTGCTGCTCCTCATCCTCGCGGTCCCCTTCTACCTCCAGTTCTGGGGCGTGTGGGACTGGATGTACGACATCTTCGGCATGGGAGCCCCCAACGGCATCGCCGACGACTACGTCTGGTGACGCACCCGCACCGGGGCGGTCGGAACTTCCGGCCGCCCCTCGCCGTGTGCGCGGCCACCGCCCGCACCGCTCCCGGGCATCGACCGCGGAAAACGCCCTAAGCTGACCGGTATGAATGACAGTTTGGTGTGGATCGACTGCGAGATGACCGGCCTCGACTTCGAGAACGACGCGCTGATCGAAGCGGCCTGCCTGATCACCGACGGAGAGCTCAACATCCTCGACGAGGGCATCGACCTGGTCATCAAGCCCCCGCAGGCCGCACTGGACAACATGGGCGACTTCGTCCGCGACATGCACACCACCTCCGGCCTGCTCGCCGAGCTCGACAAGGGCATCTCCCTCCAGGAAGCCGAGGACGCCCTCCTGGAGTACATCCGCCGCTTCGTCCCCGAGGAACGCAAGGCGCCGCTGTGCGGCAACTCCATCGCCACCGACCGCGCCTTCCTCGCCCGCGACATGAAGCGCCTCGACCAGCACCTGCACTACCGGATGGTCGACGTCTCCTCCATCAAGGAGCTGCTGCGCCGCTGGTACCCGCGCGTGTACTACGCGAGCCCGGACAAGAACGGCGGCCACCGCGCCCTCGCCGACATCACCGAGAGCATCCGGGAGCTGCGCTACTACCGCGCCGCCGCGTTCGTCCCCGAACCCGGCCCGAGCTCGACCACCGCCCGCGCCATCGCCGCCGACGTCGTCGCCGGCGGAACCGGCCGCCTGGGCACCGTGGCGCAGCCGACAGAGGACGGGGCGGAAAACTGATCGAAGCACTCCCGGGGATCCGCTAAGCTTTCATACGTACGCAGGGCCGAGAGGCCAGGCGCACGTGGTGGGTGTAGCTCAGCTGGCAGAGCACTTGGTTGTGGTCCAAGATGTCGCGGGTTCAAGTCCCGTCACTCACCCCAGAGGCTTAAGCCCCTGACCAGCGGAAACGTACCCTGGTCAGGGGCTTTCGCGTTGCCGGGGGTGCACAACGGCGGAGAATCCGCCGGGCAGGACCATGCCGCCGCGTACAGGCACATGTCCCATCCCGACCAGGCGCGCGGCAGCGTCTCAGAGGAAAGCGGCACGGGTCGGCAAGACCCCTCCCCAGGAAACACAGCACCGGTCCCGCCTTGCCGCTTACAGTGGCGGAGCTGTGTCCACAAGTCCTCACCCAACGCCACCAGACGCGCACCAGGTTCCCCGTCCCGGCCGGTCTGGAAGAGGTCGGGAGCTCGTAGCGGTGCAGGTCCCCCCACCGCGCGAATGCCTGGGCCAACTCGTACTCGTTGAGAACCTTCCCGGGCGCCATTCGACAGCAGAACTCATCGACCGAGGCCCTTCGAAACACACTGAGAGTACGCCGGACCGGAAAAAGCGAAGGAGCTTTCGCCAAGCCCGTGGGAATGAAGGTGCGGCAGCACACCTTCTCGTGCCCCACCACTCTCTCCCCTGACCCCGATGTCCGATTAGGGACTCTTTCCGGCGGCACCCGCACCAGAGACTGGTATCAACAACGAGTGGTGCCCCGTGGACGCGCTGGGAGCGCCGCACTCCGAGTCCGGGAAGGGAACATGTGAACAGAGGCGACCAGGAACGTGCACGCGTCGTTGATTTCTGGCGGGCCGTCGAACTGTTCGAACCGCAGAAAGTGGACAGACCGAACCTGCGCGGTGACGCCCCCGTCTCCCCGGTCGAGCCCGGCCGCCCTCTGCCCTGGCAACGGGGGCATCCGGTCCGCCGGCGTCCTGCGCCCCGCAACAGGGTCTGGCGGCACACGGTCTACCTCGGCGTGTTCAAGATCGAACAGATGCACGCGATCCTCACCGACGCCTTCGGCGCCGATCCGACGCGTGGTGACGAACGCCCGGTGGGAGAGGCCGCGCTGGCGGCGTTCGAGGTCGACGAGCGAGGCCAGGCGCTGCTGGCCACCCAAGCCCTGGCCACATGCGGATGGGCGCTCGGGCGGACCATCTCCCCCGGGCCCCGGTCACGGCACTGGTTGGAGGGTTTCAACCGGTCCGAGGAGCGTTTCGGTGAACTCTACAACTGGCTCGTTTCCGACCCCGGCCCCGAACCGACCAGAGCTCTCCTCACCGCGGTGGACGGAGGTCTGGTCTCCGGACCTCTGGTCGATCTCTGGGAGGCCGTGCGCGCATCACTGAAACTGTCCGCGGAGGCGGCGGGGGCACTGTCGGTTCCGGATGCGGACATGGAGATATCGGCCTCCGTCGGAGCGGAACTCTCTTCCGACGACCCCGGTGCTTCCCTTCCCCGACTCCGCACGACGGGAGAGGACGGCCGCGTCCTGCACTTCCGGGAACTGGAGGCCCTCCAACGAGTGGTGGCCTCCCTCCTGGGTGTGGACCGCCATCTGGTGCTCAACATCCGCATCCGGAGCCACACTGTTTCCGTCAAGGACGACGAGGCCGAACAGGAGCACCAGGAGTTCCTCCTCGCCCAGCAACGAGGCGAGACCGAGATTCCAGGGGATCCCTTCGGGGACACCACCGACGCCCCGCTCCTCAACAGCTTCATCGCCGAGGACCTGGCTACCGTCTCCGAAGCGATCCGCAAGGGCGGGTACGGCGCGGCACTGCGCACTTACCTGTCCTCCTCAGCGGAGATCGCGGCACTACGCCGCACGGACATACGCCGGGAACAGAACGCCGTCGTCCACCGCGTCCACCCCGAGCTGACACCCGCGGGCCGGTGGCCGGCCAAGGACATCCATCCGCTGGTGCTGAGCCAACAGATCGCGATCAACTCCATCACCGAATCCCTGGGGCGGAGTTCTGGCGTGTTCGCGGTCAACGGTCCGCCCGGCACAGGCAAGACCACCCTCTTGCGCGACCTGGTCGCCCACATCGTCGTGGAACGGGCCACGGTCCTGGCGGGCTTCACCAAACCTTGGGAGGCCTTCACCAGGAAGTCGACCGGCTGGGACCACGAGCGCGGCCGCACCTCCTTCCCTCGGCTGGTCCCCGAGCTGACCGGATTCGAGATCGTGGTGGCCTCGGCCAACAACGGCGCGGTGAACAACGTCACCCAGGAGATCCCCGGGCGCAGAGCCGTCGATGAACGGTGGGCGGAAGCCGACTACTTCGCCGCGACCGCGTCGAACATGATCGAGGACGCGGAGGGGGCCTGGGGGACACTGGCCGCGCAGCTGGGCAACACCGGCAACCGCCGCAACTTCGTCAGCCGATTCTGGTGGGGCAACCGTCCCGACCGCACTCAGACCGAACACGGTATGCGCACACTCCTCGCCGCGCTGGACAAAGCCGACCGGGCCGACTCCCAGCCGGGGCTGCGCCGCTGGCGCGAGGCCGTCGAGGCGTTCAACGCGGCCGTACGCGAGCGGGACCGGTTGGTCGCCGAACGCGCAGTTGTAGCGAGGAAGCTGCAAGAGATCCCTTCGGCGCGCCGTCTCCTCCAGGAGGCCGAACGCCTGTACCAGGATCGGAAGCTTTCAGCGGATGATGCCCGCACCGGACATGAAGTGCGCCAACGGTACAGCCATCAGGCGACCACCGACCTCCAGAAAATCGAGGCCGAGCGCGCACGGCACTGGGAGTTCAAACCGGGTTTCTGGGACGTCCTGTTCTCTTTGGGGCGCCGCCTGAGGGAGTGGCAGCACACCGACGACGGGATCGTCTCGCGGCTGCGCGCCGCGGAGGCCCACAGCCGCGAGTGCGCTGCGGCGGAGGGGGAGGCGCGGCAGACCAGGGAGAACGCCGACCGGGACCTGACTGCGGCCGACCACGACAGGCAAACCGCCGGGTCCCGCCTGACCGCGCTGGAGAGGGCGGTAGCTGCCGCGGAGCAACGGTGGCCGGGGTACGTACCGGTCGGCGACACGGTCACCAGCGATCGCGAACGCGAGCTCAGCGCCCCGTGGAACGACGCCGAGCTGGCCCGGGCACGTACCGAGGTGTTCCTCTCAGCGCTCGCCCTGCATGAGGCATTCATCCGCGCGGTCCCCGGCAAAATGCTCAGGGTCCTGCGCGCCGCCATGGATGTGCTGGACGGCAGGGCCAAACAGGCTGACGACGAGGCCGTACGCGAAGCGATGCGCGGTCTGTTCATCGTAGTGCCGGTGGTGTCGTCGACCTTCGCCTCTTTCTCCCGCACCTTCGGGGCCTTCGACTCCGAGTCCCTCGGGTGGCTGCTGGTCGACGAGGCGGGCCAGGCCACCCCTCAGCAGGTGGTGGGGGCCCTGTGGCGTGCGCAGCGCGCCGTGGTCGTCGGCGACCCGCTCCAGCTCGAACCCGTCACCACCCTGACTCTTCCCGCTCAGCAGCACCTGCGCAGGCGCTTCGAGGTCGAGGAGCGCTGGCTACCCGCCTGGACCTCGGTGCAGACGTTGGCGGACTCGGTCACCCCGTTGGGAACGCTACTTGAACGGGGGGAGGGCGAACCGCTCTGGGTGGGGTGTCCGCTGCGCGTGCACCGACGCTGCGACGATCCGATGTTCACCGTCTCCAACACGGTCGCCTACAGCGGGATGATGGTGTTCGGAACCCCCGAGCGGGAAGAGCTTGCCCTGCCGCCCAGCCAGTGGGTGCACGTACCCGCGTCCGACGCCGAAGGACACTGGCGGCCTCTGGAGGGCGACAGGCTCAAGTGGCTTCTCAAGGGCCTGCGTGACAACCACGGCCACCCCATGGACGAGGTGTTCGTACTCGCACCATTCCGTGACGTGGCGGACAAGGTCCGGAAGATCTCCACGGATTTAGGGGTCCGCTGGGACAGGACAGGGACCATCCACACCTCCCAGGGCAAGGAGGCCGGAGTGGTGGTCTTCGTCCTCGGCGGGGCCCCTGACCGGGAGGGCGCCCTGGAGTGGGCCAGCAGAACCCCCAACCTGCTGAACGTGGCGGCCAGCCGGGCCAAGCGCAGGCTCTACGTTATCGGTGACCACACGGCATGGGCGCACCGGCACCACTTCAAAACGCTCGGACAATACCTGCCGCTGCGGAAGAGGTGACCGGCACGGACGCCGCCCGTGAAGGCTCACACGGACCCGCTCCGCTACCGCGATACCGACGCCCTGAAATCACGCCAGGGATACGGTTTTACCGCTCCCTGCCCTCAATCCTGGAGGCCCTGTGTCCCGTGCTCTTGTGCCCGTCGCAGCCGTCGCCGCCGCGGTCTGCCTGGTCGCCTGCGCGGCTCCCCACCACCCCGTCCATGACACGCGAGACATCGAAAGCGGCTCGAACGATCTGGTGACGCTGGCCGTAGAGGTCACCACGGACAATCACTGGCTGGCAGGCCGCAGGGACGACGGCACGTGCGTATGGCACACCCCGGCCTACGTGCTCCGGGACGGGGCGGGCACCGTGTTGGATGTGGGAGATGTCCCGGCCGACAGGGCCGACGGGACCGCGGCGGGCGAGATCCTGGACGGTGATCTGTGCCTGTTGCCCGTCAACCTGGATGCCCCTCCCGCAGAGGTTTACGAGGTGGAGATCACCGCCACGGCGCCGACCGGGGGGAGTATAGGCCCGATCCCGGGAGAGGGTGAAAGTTACTCGGGCTCGGACATGATCAGCCGTCGTAATGCGCAGGACGGCGGGGTGGTGGAGGTGTTCATCGCCGGCCCGCCGTCTCCTTACTGATGTGGTCGCGGCTGGGCGCTCGTCCCGGACAGGGACAGGCTCAAGCCCGTTCCAGCGTCCCTTCCAGAAGCCCACAAGGAACGGCTTTTGCCCTTCCCTGAGAAGCAGGACAAGAAGCCTGTGACGCGGCGACGCCGAGGCGCCAGGATTGTCTCCCTGGAGGAGATCGAGGCGAACAAGAAGATTTGAGGCGCGAAGAGAGATCGAGCCCTTTTCATCTTGAAGGTGCAGGTCACAGCCCTGTACCGGTCTCTCCGCGCCTCTTCTGAACAGCAAGAAGCCCCTGGTGGAGGAGTTAACGACGAAGAAAACCCAATACCAGAGGCTTCGCATGCTGTTCTACCCTGCCGCGCTGCCATTGTCACGTCGCACCCTGAACCTGGCCGCCCGCACCATCTGTGCCCACCGCACCAAGACCGGGTCCCGATGGCGGCGCCTGGAGCCGGCGCAGCAGGCCCTGCTGGTCTGGTCCACCTGTACAAAGGTGAGCCCTTCGCCCAGGTCGTGGCCGGGTTCGGCATCGGCACCACGACCGCCTGAAGGTACGTGCGCGAGACCACGGCCCTGATCGCCGGCCAGGCGCCCACCCTGGCACAGGGGCTGCGCCGCGCCCGCCGCAAGGGGTGGGGGTACGTGATCATCGACGGCACCCTGATCGCCTGCGACCGGGTCGCGGTCGACTGCCCCTTCTACTCCGGCAAGCACCAACACCACGGCATGAACATCCAAGTGGTGTCCGCACTCGACGGCGAACCCCTGCAGGCCTCCTGGTCGCTGCCCGGGGCGGTGCACGACACCAGAGCCGCCCGGGTGTGGAGGATTGCCGAGCGCATCGAGGCGGCCGGGCTGATCGGGTTGGGCGACAAGGGCTACGTCGGGCCCTCCGACGTGGTGTTCTGCCCGTTCAAGGGGCGCGGCAAGCCGCAGTGGAAGATGGACGCCAACTCCGCCCATGCCAAGCTCCGCTCGCCCGGGGAGCGCGCGATCGCCCAGCTCAAGCAGTGGGACATCCTGCGCCGCCTACGCTGCTGCCCGCAACGCGCCGGCCAGATCACCCGCGCGGTGCTGATCCTCCAGCTCCGAGAAGCAGGATAAAAAGGCTCAGTGGTCAAGGCTTTCGGGTTTCCGGGGATGTACCAGGGACGACGATCCGGCCAGATGTCCGGCAGGCGAGCTCCACATCGGACGTAACACCCGCCCCGCCGGCGGATGCGCCCGCCACCGCCGCACGCAACGGTCATCCCTCGGGTGCGGCAAGCACGGTGTCGCCGAGCGCGGATGCCGTGCGGACGAGTGCCGCGACCGCTCGGGAGCGGCTGCCGGGAGGCCAGGCGATCACCGTGGTGACCTCCGGTGCGTCGACGACGGGCACCGCGACGTGCTCGGGCCACTGCCAGGCACGGCTGGAAGCGGGAATGACGAGCAGCGTCTTGCCGAGTGCCACGAGCTGGGCGAGCTGTGACTGGGTGCGGACCTCCGGTCCGGGCCCGTCCGGATACGAGCCGTCAAGCCTCGGCCATCTGGCGATCGGCAGGTCCGGGACGTTCTGGGCCTCCGCCAGGGAAAGCGTCTTGCGTAAGGCGAGCGGGTGGTCTGCCGGAAGGAGCGCGACCTGGCCTTCGGTGTGGAGGTCTTCGGTGTCGAATCCGGCGAGGTCGTCGAACGGGCGATGCATGAGTGCCGCGTCGGCGCGTCCGCTGCGGAGCAGTCCTGCCTGCTCGCCGACCTCGCACAGGAGGACGTCGACCGGTACGGCATCGGGTTCGACCGCGACCGCGTCGAGGAGCCGCCGCAGTATGTCGTGGGAGGCTCCGGCCTTCGTCGCGAGTACCAGCGGCTGCTGCGGGTTCGCGGCGCGCCTCGTCCGGTGCACTGCGGCCTCGACCGCGTCGAGTGCCGCTCGGGCCTCTCGCAGCAGCACTGCGCCGGCTCGGGTGAGCGTTACGCCGCGCCGGTTCCGGTCGAAGAGCCTGGCGTCGATCCGGCGCTCCAACCGGCGGATCGCGCGCGAGAGCGGAGGCTGTGCGATCCCGAGCCGCTCGGCGGCGTGTCCGAAGTGGAGTTCCTCCGCAACGGCGACGAAGTACCGGAGTTCGCGGGTCTCGACATGGTCCACGCGGGCAGCCTAGCGGCTTGTACCGGACAGGTATCACAGCGGACCGGATCGGTGTTGGACGCCCGGAGCACGGCCTCCGAGGATGAGGTGCGTGAACGTTGCGAAGACAGCGCTGGTCACCGGCGCAAACAAGGGGATCGGATTCGCCATCGCCCGGGGTCTCGGGGATATCGGCTTCAGGGTCGCGGTAGGGGCCCGTGACGACGCGCGGCGGAAAGAGGCCGTGGAGCGTCTGCGGGCCGCGGGCACCGACGCGTTCGGGGTCGCCCTCGACGTCACCTCGGACGACAGCGTCGCCGCGGCGGCGGCGACCGTCGAGAGGGCGGCGGGGAGCCTGGACGTGCTCGTCAACAACGCGGGTATCGCCGGCCGGGTCGACGGCGGCAGGCAGGATCCGACGACACTCGATCTCAACGTCGTGCGCACTGTCCTGGAGACCAACGTGTTCGGGGTCGTCCGGGTCACCAATGCGATGCTTCCGCTGCTGCGCCGTTCGGACGCGCCGCGCATCGTCAACATGTCGAGCAACATGGGATCTCTGGCGCTGCGGACAGGGCCGCTGCTGGCCGCGTACGCGTCGTCGAAGACGATGCTCAACAGCATCACCGTCCAGTACGCCCGCCGCTTCTCCGACACGAACATCATCGTCAATGCCGCATGCCCGGGCCATGTGGCCACGGACTTCACCGGTTTCGATGCCCCGCGGACACCCGAGCAGGGGGCCGCGATCGCGATCCGGCTCGCCACTTTGCCGGACGGCGGGCCGAGCGGCGGTTTCTTCGACGACGGGGGCGCCGTCCCCTGGTGACGTCGGGCGCGGAAGTCTGCGCTGCCTGACACGGGCTCCGGCATCTCCCTGCCCCGGCGAGCCGCACCGGTTCCCTCTCCGGTTGCCTTCCCGGCCGTTCCCCGCCCCGGATCGCGGCCCCGGGTCGGCGTCCGCGGTGCCCCCGCCCCTCCTCGGAGTCGCCGGGTTCGGGAAGTCCCCGGTCGGCGGCTCCGAGGAGCTCCGGCGCACGTCCGCCATGTCCTCACGGGCACGGCGGACGTCCGTCTCAGGTCGCGGGCCGGAACCGCTCCGCGTTCTCCCGCGCCCACAGCGCGAAGGTACGTGCGGGTTTGCCCGTGACGGTTTCCACGGTGGGCAGGACGGTCCCGGCCGCATCCGGTGGGTCGGTGGCCAGCTGGATGCCGAACTCCACGTAGTCGTCGTATCCGTAGCCTCTCAGGCGGGCGCGTTCGCCGTCCTCCGTGAGCTGTACGAAGGTGATCTCCTGGCCGGTGGCCTGTGCGAGGATCCGCGTGCGCTCCTCGGGGGTGAGTGCTTCGGGCCCGGTGAGGGGATAGCTGCGCCCGCCGTGCCCGCCCTCGGTGAGGGCGGTGGCGGCGACGTCGGCGATGTCGGCCTCGTGCACCACCGCGCTGGGGTAGGCGGCGAGCATCGAGACGGTGCGGCGGGAGCGGATCTCGTCCACCCATTCGAGGGCGTTGCCCATGAACTCGACCGGTTGCAGGATCGTCCACTCGATACCGCTGGCCATCAGTGCGGTCTCTACGCTGGTCGGGGACCAGCCGCCGAGCACGGTGGCGCGCCGGACACCGCTGCGTTCGGCGAGGTCGACGATCTCCGCGCCGTTGGTGAGGTCGGCGTAGCCGTCTCCGCCGAAGGTGATCAGGTGGACCGCCTCGGCTCCGGCGAAGGCGGCCTCGAGCGTGCCGGTGTCGTTCAGGTCTCCCGCCACCACCTGGACACCAGGGGGAAATCCGGCTTTCGAGGGATTGCGGGTGAGTGCCCTGACCTCGTGGCCCGCTCCGTGGAGCCGGGTGACGAGGTGGCGCCCGACGTTGCCGGTCGCCCCGGTGACGAGGATGTGCATGTTCATCGGTCCTTTCGATGGTCGGCGGTCGGTTCAGCTGGTTCCGGCCCGGAGGGCGCGGATCCCGAGGAAGAGGCCGAGGAGGGCGGTCGCGGTCGCCGCGAGGAGACCGAGTGCCGTGTCCTGGGTCGCGATGTGGCCGGCGAAGAGATCGCGTTCGGCCTCGACGACATGGGTGAGGGGGTTGAACTGCGCGAGCACGCGCATCCACCGGGGGCCGTCGTCCAGGGGGAGCAGCATTCCGGACAGGATCATCAGCGGGAAGAGCACTGTCTGGTGCACCGTCCAGAACACCCAGTCCTGCTCGCGCACCGCGATGGCAAGGGCGTAGCTCAGTGAGCCGATGCCGACACCGAGGACACCCAGGAGGAGCAGTCCGAGGACCGCGCCACCGACGTGGGGGCGGAATCCGAACGGGACCGCGGCCAGGACGACCACGACCGCCTGGGCGACGAGCGGCACGAACTCCTTGAGCGCCCGCCCGACGAACAGGGAGGAGCGTGTCAGCGGGGTGACGAGGAGCCGTTCGTGGGAGCCGCTGTGGAGTTCGTACTGAAGGTTGGATCCGGTGCTCGCGGTTCCGAAGAGCGAGATCATCACGAGGATGCCCGGGACGAACCAGGCCCACGGGGACGGCTCGGGTGCCGCGTCGGTCGCGACCAGCGGTCCGAAGAGCACCAGGAAGAAGACCGGCTGGACCAGACCGACGACCAGGGAGAAGGGGTCGCTCACCACGGGACGCAGCTCGCGTCCCATCACGATGAGGACGTCACCGGTCACACTGCGGCGGCGGGGCGCCGTGTCCGGGGTCATGCGCTGTCCTCCTGCGCTCCGCTGCTCTGCCCGGCCTCGCCGGTGGAGAACGCGCCCGCTTCGCGCAGGCTCCATCCGGTGAGTTCGAGGAACACGTCGTCGAGGGTCGGGGTCCGGGTTTCTGCGGCCACCACGTCGATGCCGTGATCCCGGGCCGCGGTGATCAGTGCCGGGAGCGCGGTGCGGCCGTCGTCCACCTTGGCGGTGACGGCCGTGCCGTGTGCGGTCGCGGCGCGGACCCGGTCCGCTGTGGCCAGGAGCGCCTGAAGACGTCGCGCGGCAACCGGGTCCGGTACCGCCAGGGTGACCGTGTGGCCGGCGGAGCGCTGTTTGAGCAGTTCCGGTGGGCCGTCCGCGACGATGCGCCCGCGGTCGACGACGACCACGCGGTCCGCCGCGTGGTCGGCTTCTTCCAGGTAGTGGGTGGTGAAGACGATCGTCATGCCGGTTTTCTGCCGGATCCGGACGACGTGATCCCAGAGGTGGCCCCGGCTCTGCGGGTCGAGACCCGTTGTGGGCTCGTCCAGGAAGAGGAGAGGTGGGAGGTTCACCAGTCCGAGGGCGAGGTCGAGCCGTCGGCGCTGGCCTCCGCTCATCGCCTGTGTCTTGCGTCGGGCGAGTGGTTCCAGCTGGAGCAGGGACAGCAGTTCGGCGGCTCTCCCCCGGGCTGCTGCCCGGGAGAGTCCGTGGATACGCCCTTGTGTGACGAGCTCGTCGACGGCGCGCTGGTGGTGTCCGGCTCCGCTGCCCTGGCCGACGTACCCGATGTGCTCCCGCACGAACCGGCTCTGGCTGGATACGTCGAAACCGGCGACCCGGGCGGATCCGCGGGTGGGTGGCAGGAGCGTGGAGAGCATCCGCATCAGGGTGCTCTTGCCCGCCCCGTTGGGGCCGAGCACGGCGACGCTCTCCCCCCGTGCGACGGAGAGGTCGATGTCCCGGACGGCGGGGAATTCCCCGCCGTCCGGTGTGCGGAAGCTCCGCGAGAGGCCGTCGGTACTGATCATGTTCCGGTTGTGCTCCGCTTCTGCGTTCGGTGGCGTCCCCATCCTCATCGGCCTTGCGGCCGGTATATGGCCGCAAGTCGTCATAGGTTGGGGCCATGTCCACCAGCACCCGGGCCCTCGAACTTCTCGGCCTGCTCCAGAGTCGGCGCCATTGGTCCGGGAACGAGCTGGCACACCGGTTGGGGGTCAGCCGGCGCACACTCCGGCGCGACGTCAGCGGCCTCCAGGAGCTGGGCTACCCGATCACCACGACGCGGGGGACGGGCGGCGGCTACCAGCTCGGTTCGGGGGCCTGCCTCCCGCCGCTGGTGCTCAACGAGGACGAGGCCGCCGCTGTCGTGATGGGGCTCCAGGAGATCGCCTCCGGTGCCCATCCCGCGTCGGGGGACGCCGCTGTCAGCGCGATGGCCAAGATCGTCCAGGTGCTCCCGGCGCGTATCCGCCGGCGTATCGACAGCCTGCGCGGCGTCGCCGTGCCGCAGGTCGCCTCCGGGGGTGCGCGCATCACCGACGTCACCTCGCTGACGACCGTCGCCCTGGCCTGCCGCGACAGCGAGGCCCTGGACTTCACCTACCGCACGCACGACGGCCGCGTCTCCGAGCGCGCCGTCCAGCCCCACCGGATCGTGGGTGTGGACCGGCGCCTGTACCTGATCGCCTGGGACCTCGACCGCGCGGACTGGCGTACCTTCCGCATCGACCGCATCGGCGGTCCGCGCCGCAGCGGGACGAGGTTCTCCCCTCGGCCGCTGCCCGGTTCCGACCCCGTGGAGTACGTGCGCGGCCGGATCAGGTCGGTGCCTCCGAGGTATCCGATCCGCGCCACGGTCGGGGCCCCGGCGGAGCTGGTGAGGCGGCAGATCGCGCACTACGGAACGGTGGAGCCTGTCGACGAGGCCTCGTGCGAGGTCCACCTGCCCGCGGATTCCCTCGACTGGGCCGCGTTCTGCCTCGGCGCCATCGGGGCTCCCCTGGTCGTCCACGGCCCGCCCGAGGCCGTCGACCACATGCGCGGCTGGGGGCAGCGGTTCGTCGCGGGCACGGAGCCGGAAGCGCCCTGACACCGGGAGGGCGCTGCCCAGCGGCGGAGACGGTCATGGGGCAGAAGCAGGCGGACCGCGCACAGGGCCCGGGGCGACTCACGGCTTCACGGGGGCGGGGCGGTCAAGCACCCGGAGACTGCGCCCACCCTGTGCACCTGTCTCCTTCCGGGACGTCACCGCGGTGGGGCATACTCCTTTCCGCCGGCTCCCAGTGCTGACGACACCGAAAGGGTCCAGTGACTTCCCCGAGCACACTCCCCGAACCCGCCGAGCAGTTTCTCATCGCCCTGGAGTACGAGATCAGGGCGCACCTGGCCGACCATGCCACCGGCAAGGAGAAGATCTCCCTCAAGGACGGAGAACGCGTCCGGATCGGTGACGAGCAGACACCTCATGAGTACCTGTTCTCCTGCTCCCGATGGAAGGACTCCTTCGAGTCCGATCGGCTCCTCGTCCGATCTTCCCGATCACGCGGCCCCTGGGAGTACGCGGCAGCCGCCGCCCAGCCCGGCGGCCGTGTCCTGGTCACCACCGAGGCCGACCTCGGTGACCGGCCCGGCAACGTCCAGCTCCGTGAGGACGAGACCCGCTCCCTGATCGCCCTGGCCGACCGCATCCGCGACTGCGGCCACGACCCGGGACAGGTGAACCCGACCACCGCCGGCTGGCTCTTGGGCGAGGGCGATCCCCCGCTAGGCACCCTGCGCAAGCCGCGCCGGTTCATCAGCGGCTACCAGGACATGTCCCTGAACACCGAGCAGCGCAGGGCCGTCAAGCAGGCTCTCGGGAGCGGTATCACCTTCATCTGGGGACCGCCGGGCACCGGTAAGACCGAGGTGGTGTCCCTGATCACCGAGGGTGCCTACCGGCTCGGCGAGCGCATCCTGTTCCTGGCGCCCACCCGGGTGGCCGTCGACCAGGCCTTGGAGCGGGTGTGCGAACGCCTGGAGGGCGAGGAAAACTTCGACACGGGGCTGGTGCAGCGGGCCGGGGAGATCGAGGTGGCCTCACTGCGGGAGCGGTTCGGTTCCGTGATCGTCCCGGAGATGATCGCCGGGCGCCTCGGCGCGGAACTGTCCGAGCGGGCCGGGGAGATCGAGGACTCCCTACGGGTCGCGGGCGAGCATCGCGCGGCACACGAGCGGTTGGCAAGTGCCGAGGCCCGGCTGGCCGAGGCCCGTTCCAGGGAACGCGAGTTCACCGCGCAGGCCTCCCGGCATCAGGCGGACTCGGCGCGGGCCCTGGCGGATCTGGAGCAGGTGGACGAGAGCATCCGGGTTCTTGGTCCCCCTTCGGGTGTTTTCGCCAAGCGCAAGGCCGATCGGCTCGCCCGGCTCCTGGAGGAACGGGACCGTCTGCATGCCTCCCTGAAGCGGTCGCTCCAGCATCGCGACGCGGCTGCCGCGCGCCTCGAAAAGCTCGGCCGCACCATCGGAAAAGACGTTCGCGAGCGGGACCGTGCACGGGAGGCCACCAGGGGTCTGCCCTCCTCCGAGGATGTGGAGGAACACATCGGCCGGGCCGAGAACGAACTCGCCGAGGTACGCGAGAAGTTGGACGGTCTCCTGGCCATGATCCGCTCCCGGTGCCGGATCCTGGGCACGACCTTGGCCAAGGCCCTGCAGTCGCGCAGTCTCATGGACGACGTGGATACCGTCGTCATAGACGAGGCCGGCATGGTCGACCTCCCTTCCGCATGGTGCGCGGCGGGCCTGGCCGGCAAGCGCGTGGTGGTGGCCGGGGACTTCCGGCAGCTGCCCGCCATCACCCAGGCATCGGGATCGGATGCGCTCAGCCCCCAGGAGAAAGAGCACGCCCGCCACTGGATGGACAGGGACGCCTTCCACGCCGCGGGGCTGGTCGACTCGGCCGGCCGGGTCGTGGACGATCCGCACCTGGTCAGGTTGGGAACGCAGTACCGGATGCGCCCTGACATCTGCGCGGTCGTCAACCGGGTCGCCTACCGGGACGCGCCCCTAACCACCGGACGCGAGGAGGACACCTCCCGGTTGCCGTACTCACCCTTGGTAGAAGGCGCGGTGGTGCTGGTGGACACCACTGAGAGTCGTGTGCCGGTCGAGGGCGCCGGCCGGCACAAGTCCAACAAGGTGCACGAGGCCGTCATCCACGAACTGGTCCGTGGTCTGCAGTACGACGGGGTGCTGCCCGGGCGCAGGCACGACGACTCCGTGACGCCGGACCAGCGCATGGCGGTCATCTCCCCCTACCGGGACCAGGTCACCCACCTGCGCAGCAGTCTGAAGTACCGCTTCGGTACGGCGTTCGAGGGTCTGGCCGACACCGTGCACCGCTTCCAGGGCAGTCAGCGTCCGCTGGTCGTCGTGGACACCGTGGCCGGAGCGGGGAAGAAGCCGGGCCGCTTCTACGACGGCACCGGGATGTCCTCGACCACCACCCGCCTTCTCAATGTGGCGCTGAGCCGGGCCCAGGACCACCTGGTGGTGGTCGCCGATGTGGGCTACCTGCGCGAGCATCTTCGCGCGGGCAGTGAGACGGTGGCCATGCTCGACGTCCTGGAACGGACCGCCCAGCGCATTCCGGCCCAAGAGTTGGTCCCGGTGCGCAGCGCTGGAGACCTCACCGGCTTGAGTGAGGAGGAGCTGCGTAGGCCTGCCTTCTTTCCTGCCGACGAGGTGCACAGGGCCCTGGAGTGGGACTTGGAGCGGGCCACCGAAAGCGTCGAGATCTACTGCGCCTTCCTCAACAGGACCCCGGTCCAGCGGTGGCTCAAGCACCTGTCGGAGTGCGTTGCGCGGGGGGTGAAGGTCACCGTGTTCACCCGTCCTGCCACCGACTATCAGGACCAGCAGGTGGATCGGCACCGAGCACTGGTGTCCCTGCTGGAAGAGCGGGGGTGCGAGGTGCGGCCGCGGGAGCGGATGCACGAGAAGGTGGTGATCCTGGACAGCCGTGTGCTCTGGCACGGTTCACTGAACCTGCTGTCCAGCAGTGGTCCCACCGACCTGATGATGCGGCTGACCGACCCCGACTCCTGCGAGCGGGTCCGCCGTATCGTAGACCGGGCCCGCCGAGACCAGCCCCTCCAGCACGTTCGACAAGCACGGGCCGTGCAGAACTCGGCGGACCGCGCATCGACCGCAACGGGTTCCCCCGCCGTCGGGGAAGTGGTGAACGGCCGCCTGTATCTCAAGGTCCCTTTCGGCGAGAAGGACGTGGCCAAGAAGGAGGTCAAGGCCCGATGGGACGGGAAGGCCCGCCTGTGGTGGGTGCAGCCGGACACCCCGCGGGAGAAGCTGACCCGCTGGCTGTGACGTGGGGACCGCCCGTGCCCGTCCGGTCGGACACGGGCGGGGTGTGGGGGCCTGAGGCGCTGCATGGCACCCGAGTCGCCCCGGGTGTGGACGATCACCGAACACGTCGAGGTCGGCGGCCTCGTCGGGCCGGGCGGCAAGGGCTGCGTCGGCCTGCCCGGCGTGCTGTTCTGTCCGTTCAAGGGTCGTGGCAAGCCGCAGCGGAAGAAGGCCAGGAGGCCACCCACTCCACCCACACCGGGCTCCGCTCACTGGGTGAACGCGCGATCGCGCAGCTCAGGAACTGGGACATCCTGCGCCGCTTGCTCTTCTGCCCGCAACGAGCCGAAGAGCTCACTCGCTCCTTACCGGTCCTTCAACTCCGCGAAGCGAGATGACAAGGGCTCACGGGCAAAGCGCCGGACCAGGAGAGCAGATCAGCGCCTGGCGCATCAGGGTCGAGGCACGACTGGAGGCCGAATGTGCGTCGGAGACGCATGACCTCCACCTTCTTGCGCATTCTCGAGCCGGGCCATGCACGCCTGAGCAGACGCCCAGGGCCGGCGGACTCTGAAGCCTGCTACCCGTCTACGCCCCTGAACTCAACCCCGTGGAGATGCTGTGGTCAGCGATGTCGAATTCCCTCCCCTCCATAGAGTTCCACAGCCACGGTCGCACTGCTTCTCCCGCGCGCAAACGGAAGAACGACCCCCTCATCAGCATCGACCGGAACTCTGGCCTGTGGCAGGGTGGCGGCAGGCATCATCCCTCTCCGGCCCCTCCTGGTGACCAGAAAGGCATCTCGACACCGTGAAAGCCTCCGAGACCCCGCTTCTCAAGTTGCTCGAACAAGGCAACCAGTTCGTGATTCCGATCTACCAGCGTGCGTACTCCTGGTCCGCGGCCGAATGCGACCAGCTGATGGCCGACATCGAGCGTGCGGGAGGCGATGACGAGCTCAAGTCCCACTTCATCGGATCGATCGTGCACGTGGAGAAGGGCCTGTCGAACCTGACCACGCAGGAGCCGAACCTGGTCATCGACGGGCAGCAGCGGATGACCACGGTGACGCTGCTGATCACCGCCCTGGCCCGTGTCCTGGACGGATACCCCGAGGAAGAGCGCGAGCCGTGGAAGGGGTTCTCACCCAAGAAGCTGCGCAAGCGGTACCTGGTCAACGACGACGAGGACGGCGAGGAGTACTTCAAGCTCCTGCTCTCGGAAAAGGACAAGGACACCTTGAAGGCGGTCGTCGGCGACACCCCTCTGCCGTCGGAACCGTCCGAGCGCGTGCACGAGAACTTCGAAAGGTTCCTGAAGCACCTGGGCAAGCCGGGCACGGATCTCGCAGCCGTCTGCCGAGGGCTGGCAAAGCTGGTCGTCGTGGACATCCGGCTGGACCGTACCCACGACAATCCGCAGTTGATCTTCGAGTCCATGAACTCGACCGGGCTGCGACTGACCCAGGCCGACCTGATCCGCAACTTCGTACTGATGGGGTTGAAGCCCAAAGTCCAGGAACTCCTGTACACAACCTACTGGCGCCCCATGGAGAAGGACTTCGGCCAGGCCGCCTACGAGAAGCAGTTCGACGACTTCGTTCGCCACTACCTCACGGTGGTGACCGGGGAGATCCCCCGTATCGGGGACGTCTACGGGGCCTTCAAAGCGTATTGGCGGCGCCACAGCGACAACGGTGGGACGATCGAGTCGCTGATCAAGGAGCTCCGCTCCTATGCTTCGCGGTACTGCGCCGTGGCTTTGGGCCACGAGCAGGACAAGGAGCTCGCCGCAGCGTTCCGGGATCTGCGCGAAATCAAGGCGGACGTGGTCTACCCGCTGTTGCTGGAGCTCTACACCGACTACCAGGACGAGGTTCTGTCCCGGAGCGAACTCATCTCGATCGTCGGCATGGTCACGTCCTACATCTTCCGCCGTGCGGTCTGCCGTATACCCACCAACTCCCTGAACCGGACGTTCAGCACCTTCACGAAGGCGATCGACAAGGAGCGATACGTCCCGAGTGTCCAGGCGCACTTCTTGAGTCTGAAGAGTTACCGTGCGTTCCCCACGGACAAGCAGTTCATCGACGAACTGACCAGCGGCAACATGTACAACTTCCAGCGGAGGTCCTATCTCCTGCGGCGGCTGGAGAACTTCGGCCGGAAGGAAGCCGTGTCGATCGAGGACTACACGATCGAACACATCATGCCGCAGAACGAGAACCTCTCCCAGGAGTGGCGCGAGGCCCTCGGCAAGGACTGGGGCCAGGTCCACGCGCACTACCTTCACACACTCGGCAACCTGACGCTGACCGGCTACAACTCCGAGTACGGTGATCTTCCGTTCGCCCGGAAACGGGACATGCGCGGTGGTTTCCGGGAGAGCCCGCTTCGGCTGAACCAGGGGCTGGGCACGCTGGACACCTGGAACGAGGAAGAGATCGTGCGGCGCGCCGAGAGGCTGGCCGCATGGGCGGTGAAGATCTGGCCCCGCCCCGTCCCGCCTGAGGGTGTCGCGGTGCCTGGCCGTCCCAAGCCGGAGTCGAGCTACACCATCAAGGACCACCCGAACCTGTCACGGCCCGCCACCCGAGCGCTTTTCGAGAAGTTCAGGGGCGATGTCCTCGCCCTTGACGAGGCCGTCAGTGAAACGTTCTTGAAGAACTATGTTGCTTACAAGACCGAGACCAACTTCGTCGACGTGATCCCGCAGACCGAACGGCTGAAGCTTGTCCTGAACATGCCGTTCGAGGCACTGCACGATAAACGCGGCCTCGCTGTGGACGTGACGGGCAAGGGGAAGTGGGGGAACGGAAACGTTCAGATCGATCTGAACGAACAGTCGGACCTCAATTACGTCATGGGCCTTGTACGGCAGGCGTACGAGTACCAGGTCGGCGCATAGCCAACGCGCTGTCCGCCAGGGGGCGCCGGGGCACTCTCGACCGCGACGCCCCCACCCACCGCACCAACGGCGGACCGGCCGCTGTCGCGTCGGCAGGCCAGGGCCCGGTCGCCTGCCCCCAACCCTGTTCAGATGTGGGATGGCCTTCCACGTCGGCCAATACGTTCATCGGCTCCTCCGCCCCGCTTGTTCTCGTGCGTGGTGTTCATCTTTGTGCCGTTTTTTGCTCATCAACCTCACAAGACCACTTCCGGCACTCTATGAAAACCAGCGCTCACCTGCACCAATTTCCCGAAAACCCTTCCTGTCGATCTGACAAAAAGATACGCTCGGCCCCATGCCGAACGACACCTGGCAGCCACCTTCCGTACTGCTCACCGTCGACCTGGTGATCTTTACTCTCCGCAGCTCGGCCCTGCACGTCCTCCTCGTCGAGAGGGGCATCGAGCCCTACAAGGGCGAAGCAGCCCTTCCCGGCGGATTCATCGCGGACGTCGGCGAGGACATCGTCGACGCGGCTCGCAGAGAGCTCCGAGAAGAGGCCGACCTCGATGCCGCCAAGCTCCACCTGGAGCAACTGGGCACCTACGGCCGTCCCGACCGTGACCCGCGAGGGCGGATCGTCTCTGTCGCCTACCTCGCCATCGCCCCTGGCTTGCCCGAGCCCGAGGCCGGCACCGACGCCTCCGCCGCCTTCTGGTGCCCCGTCGCGGAGGTTGCCTCCGGCCACCGGCCCCTCGCCTTCGACCACCGACAGATCCTCGACGACGGACTGGAACGCGCCCGCGCCAAGATCGAGCACACCGCGCTGGCCACGGCCTTCTGCACCCCGTCCTTCACCATCGCCGAACTCCAGCGGGTCTACGAGGCAGTCTGGGGATTCGAACTCGACCCGCGCAACTTCTACCGCAAGGTCCAGTCGGTGCCCGGTTTCCTCGTCCCGGTCGGCGCGGATCGCCGCACCACCAAGGGCCGCCCCGCCCGCCTCTTCCGGGCCGACCCCTGGCAAGGACTGCGCCCACCAATCCTCCGCCCCCTGTCCCCCTCCCGGAACGAGGAAGTATGACGAGCAACGACCTCGTGGTGGTCCTGACCGCTCTGAACCTGGAATACCAGGCTGTGCGCACGCGGCTCCGCTCACCGCAGGTGCACTGGCATCCGCGGGGCACACGGTTCGAGGTCGGCACCTTACCGAAAGGGCGCGGACGTGTGGTCTTGGGGCTCACCGGCAAGGGCAACCAGACCTCAGCAGTTTTGGCCGAGCGGGCCATCCAGGAGTTCTCCCCCGCTGCACTGCTCTTCGTCGGTGTGGCCGGGGCCCTGTGGGACACACCGCCGCTGGGCGACGTGGTAGTGGCGACGCACGTGTACGCCTACCACGGCGGAACCAGCGAGGACGACGGTCTCAAAGCACGTCCACGCGTCTGGGAGTCCCCGCACGGCATCGGGCAGACGGCAGCCCACCTGGCCAGGACCGGCACTTGGGCCTGTTCCGTCTCTTCGGAGCGCCCCGGCCCCCGGGCCCACCTGGGAGCCGTCGCCGCCGGGGAGGTTGTGCAGAACTCGCGCATCTCACGGGAGGCAGCATGGATCCGCCAGACCTACAACGACGCACTGGCCATCGAGATGGAGGGCGCCGGTGTCGCCCAGGCTGGCCACCTGAGCGGTGCCCCGGTGGCGATCGTGCGCGGCATCAGTGACCGGGCCGACGGTACCAAGGCCACCGAGGCGGACCGGAGATGGCAGCCGGTTGCCGCCGCGCACGCCGCGGCTTTCGCCCTGGCACTGACCTCAGAACTCATCGAACAGGAGGGACCCCCCGCAATGCACAAGGACGACCCCATCCGGTACGGCGGCGGTGTCACCAACACCGCCTACGGGAACGTCGGAGTCCAGGCAGGCCAGGTGAGCGGCAGCACGCTCCATGTGTCCTTCTCCTCCCTCGAACAGAGGCCGGGCGGTGAGGTGGCGGACCGGCTCGTTGCCCTGCGGGAGGAACTGACCCGGGAACACTCTGCGGGGAACATCGACGGGGACACCCACGAAGCGGCATCGGCCGAACTCGACATCGCTGACAAAGGGATCGATGAGGGAACTGCCGAGAGCCGGAAGAACTCCCTCCTGGCTTTGAAGCGTCTGCGGGGCCTCATCGGCGAACTTGCCTCCTTGGCAGCGAAGGTCGGGGCGCTGATCACCGCGGTGAGGGGGCTCTCGTGAACGGGGCCGAGACCTCCAACACCGCCGAATCCGGTTCCTACGTCGGGGTTCAGGCCGGCCAGGTGCACAATTCCCACATCTATGTGGTGGGCCCCGACGACCCGCCCGAGCACGACTACGAAGTCGGACGCCGCTACCTCGCCGGCGGTGTCCCCAGCAAGGCAAGGGAGCACCTCGAGAAGGCCTACGCACGCGGTTTCGATCGTCCCGAGCTCCACTTCCACCGAGCTCTGGCCATCCTCAGCAAGCGTTCCCACCGAGACCTCACGCATGAGGAGCGAGCGGTCCTGGAAGACCTGTCTGCTGTCACTGCTTCCACCGGCCGTAACACATGGGAACGAGGACTGGACACCGTCTTCGCACTGCTGTCCTGTGTGGACGGCTCCGGCGGTGACGTCGAGGCCGCGATGGCTGCCCTGAAGGCCTTACCCACAGCACAGCGCGATCTGATCCTGCGACACCTCGACCTGGTCCTCAGCGGAGGCATGAAGCAGTCCGTGTGGCATCAGGTGCGGGAGAACGCCGAGAAGGAGCGATTCTCCAACGGGCGGTTGGACCGCGTCTGGTCCTACTTCGAGGCCGAGCCCGCAGGTGCCAGGGCCGGAAGTCCGCAGCCGCCGTCGACCGGTCGCCAGGACCTCTTCATCGGGCTGCCCCTGGCAGTAGCGACCCTGGTGCCCGTGGTGGTTATGGCCCGTCTCTCCCTGGCACAGGAAAGCCTGGTGGCACTGCTCGCCTGCCTCGGCCTACCGGTCCTCCTTCCGGCCGCAGGCTGGTACGTCACCGCCTGGCATCACCGGCACCGGCGCAGGCGCGCTCTGGAGCGCGCATACGGTTACGGGTGGTCACCCTCACCACCTCCCAAGGGTGGTTTCGCCGATCAGGTGGAACGGAAGTTCGACCACTACTTCGCCAAGTACGCCCCCGACCCGCTGACTCGCAATGCCTGGCTGGACCGGACCAGAGGCGTACGCCGCGCCCTGCGTGACGAAGTTGTCCGGGTCTACCGGGAGAGCGGGATCGGAGCCGACCGGGTGACGTGGTTGATCCGGTTCCTGGTGAGGGACGTGCGCCGGCGCCTGCAGGAGGGGCAGCCCGTGGAACCGCACGAGGTCCACCGAGTGGATCCGGCGGTCATGGCACGGTGCACGGTCCTGTGCCTGGCTGCGGCCACCGCGATGGCTGCGGTCGCAGCCATCGCGTTCCAGCAGGCTCCCTTTTCCACTGCGGCCTGCCTGGTGCTCACCGCGGTCACCGCGAGATTCTCGGTTCCCCTGTGGTTGAAGATCCACAGTGAACGCCGACGTTTCACCGAGGAGTCCCAGGAGCACTCCGCTACCAAAGCTGCCCGCGAGGCGGAGTACCACCGGTGGAAGAGCAAGCTCAACTCCTTGCGCCCCGAGGAGAAGGAGATGGAGGCCTGGCTGAACGCGGACAAGACGCTGATCCTCGCCGAGACCCTGAAGAGCCACCGTCTGGCCTGGCGCGAGGTGGTCGCCCACGCTTTTCTCCCCACCCCGAAACGGCCCTGCGAATCAGCTCACGTGAGCAAGGGTCCCTGGCGTTATTCGAGATACGAGGTCAGGGTCTTCCTGGTCACCGGGGAAGGTGTCCGTGAGGCCACCGTCGTCCTTGATTTCTTGCGGTCCCGGTGGCGGGTCACCTCAAGGAAGAACTACAGGTTCGACGCACTCTCCTCGGTGCATGTGGAGATAGCGAGCACACGTCGCTACACCTTGAACATCACACTGAACAACGGCCCGTCAGAGAGCATCGTGGTGTCCGAGGCCCCCAATCTCGACGCGCCGCCGGACGAGGAGCTTCAAAGCGATGCGCCGGACATCAACCTGGAAACCGCCGGTTTCTCCCACACCCTCCGTGTCCTGGAAGGCATCGCCGCCGAGGGCAAACCGTGGTTCGGGCGTGCAGGAGATCCGCATTCCGGCGATTCTCCCGGAGCGTCCACAGCCGCCTGAGATCCGGCCCGGAAGGGCCGGCATTCCGGCAGAACCGGTTCCGGACCATGTCTGTCCGCACGGACAGTCACCGCTCTGCACTCTGAACGACAGGGTCCCGGCCCTCGTCCGGGACCCTGCGCGCCGCCCGAATGCGCCGACCGACGCGACGCTCCGGCGCAGGCCGCCCCTACCGGTCCCCCCGAAACGGCCCCGTCGCGGGCACCTCGCCAGGCCGCTGCTCCCCCCGGCTTCGCCAGCCTTCCGCATCCTGACACAGGGGCAGCGTCCTATTTATTTCGAAGAGGAAATTGCCATCTCCCCTGACCGGAATGAAGCGCAATCAATTTGACATTGAACATCAAAACGAAACACTTGTGACCTTAGGTCCTGATTGTCCCGAGGATCCCCCTACGCCACTGCGTGTTGGCGGGCTTTGTCGTGCCCTGCCTGCGCCGTGCCCCCGCTGAGAGGATGATCATGCCCTCCGATCCGGTCACGAGCCGTAGATCGTTTCTTCAATACGCCGCGCTCGTCGGCGCCGGTGCGAGTGCCGCGAGCCTCATGGATCCGTTCGCGGCGGTACCGGCCCACGCCGCAACCTTCTCGCACCCCGGCCTGCTGCACACCGATGCGACGCTCACGGACATGGCCGCCGAAGCAGGCGGCGGTCAGGACCCCTGGTCGTCCGGCTGGGACGCCCTGCTGGCGGACGAACGTTCCCAGGTCGGCTGGTCGGCCGACCCCGTGGCCGACCTGAACACCGGTGGACCCGAGGAGAACTACGGCCGTCTGCTCGACGACGCACACGCCGCCTACCAGAACGCACTGGTGGGAAGGCTGACCGGCGACACCGCGCACGCGGACACCGCAGCGGACATCCTCAACACGTGGTCGGAAACGCTGGCCTCGGTCTCCGGTGACCCGCTGATCGGGCAGACCTCCGGTATCTACGGCTTCGTGCTGGCGAACGCCGCCGAACTCGTCCGGGACCACACGGGATTCGACAAGGACCGGTTCGCCGCGATGCTGACCGATGTCCTCCGCCCGGTGAGCGACGCGTACCTGACCGCGGGTCCCGATACCTGCGCGAGTGCCTACGGCTCCAACTGGGAGCTGTCCCACATCGCCTCGGTGCTGGCGATCGGCATCTTCTGCGACGACACCACCCAGGCGGAGCGGGCGACCGCGCTCGTCGCCGACACGCCCCGCCTCATGAACTCCGTCCCCTACGTGTGGGACGGGGGCGCCTCGGACCGGCACTCGCTCACCGGCCTCGGCCTGCTCGCGGCTGTCTGCGAGATGGCCTGGAGCCAGGGCACCGACCTCTACGCGAGTCACGGCAACCGTCTGCTCTCGGCAGCCGAGGAAATCGCCCGGTACGAGATCGCGGTTTCGGAGGTCCCGCCCCTGGGCGTCTGGGGTACCTCGGCGACCAGTCCCGCATGGGCTCTCATCCACAACCACTACGTGACACGCAAGGGGATGTCCGCCCCCAACACGGCCGAGCTCGCCGACCGGGCCCGTGCCGAGGGCGGCGGCTTCGACCAGTTGGGCCTCGGCGAGCTCGCCTACTCCCTGTAGCGGCACCGACCGCCCGTTCCCGCTCATCGGCCAGTCGAGAGAAAGAATCCCCCTCCATGAAGTTCGTCACCAAGGCCATGTGGGGCGGCCGCCCCTATCAGCCCAACGGCGATGCCCCCATCACCTCCAACCGGGGCGTGAAGATCCACTACCTCGGATCGCTCTACGAACTCGTCAACCACAGCCACTGCGCGGCGAAGGTCCGCTCCGTCCAGAACGAGCACATGAACGGGCGCGGCTACGCCGACATCGGGTACAGCCTGGTCGTGTGCCGGCACGGCTACGTGTTCGAGGGCCGCGGGAAGAACCGGCAGTGTGCCGCGAACGGCAACCAGAGCCTGAACCGCAACCACTACGCGATCCTCGGAATGGTCGGCACCGAGCCCAGCTGGTGGCAGAAGATCTATCGGGACTACTGGAACTACAACCCGACCGCCGAGATGAAGCAGGGTATCCGCGACGCCATCGCCTACCTCAGGCACTACGGCGGCGCCGGCTCGGAGATCCTCGGCCACAAGGACGGCTACGCCACCGCGTGCCCGGGCCCGGCCCTGTACAACATGGTCCGCAGCGGAGAACTCGAGCCGGGCAGCAACAGCGGCCCCATGGAGTACGTCACCGGCATCGGCGAGACCCTCGGTTCTGTGGCCGCCAAGTTCAACATCCCCTGGTCGGCCCTGGCCAGCGCGAACAACCTGCCCCTGATCGTCCTCGAGAGTTACACGTTCGGACCGGGCGTCACTCTCATCATCCCGGCCCTCAGCTCGGGCCTGGACCCCCATGGCGGCAGCAGCGGCCCCATCGGCGACTACGTTCCCTTCCCCGGTACGGAATGGTTCCAGGGACGGCCGAACAGCCGGATCGTCATGGCCATGGGCGTACGGCTCGTCCAAGAGGGCTGCAACCCCTACCGCGTGGGTCCCGGAAACCAGTGGTCCGACGTCGACCGCGACGCGTACGCGATGTGGCAGCGCAAGCTCGGCTTCTCCGGGGCGGACGCCGACGGCTGGCCCGGCCGCACCTCCTGGGACCGGCTCAGGGTGCCCGCCGAAGGCGGTGTCTCGGCCGGCGCCCCCGGTTACGAGCCGTTCCCGGGAGCCGACTTCTTCCGCTCCAACCCGGACAGCCCGATCGTGACGGCGATGGGCGTCCGACTGGTCGCCGAGGGGTGCAGTGCGTACCTGTCGGGCCCGGGACCGCGGTGGAGCGAGGCGGACCGCGCCTCCTACGCCAACTGGCAGGAGAAGCTGGGCTTCTCCGGGGCGGACGCCGACGGCTGGCCCGGCCAGGCCTCCTGGGACCGGTTGAAGGTCCCGCGCCAGGGTTCGGGGCCCTACGAGCAGGGAGGTGCCTCCGGTAGCACCTACGAGCCCTTCCCCGGTGCCGACTGGTTCACCGCGAGCCCCAACAGCTCGATCGTCACCGAGATGGGCCGCCGCCTCATCACCGAGGGCTGCGGCAAGTACACCTCCGGTGCCGGCCCCCAGTGGACGGAAGCCGACCGCGAGTCCTACGCCGCCTGGCAGCGCAAGCTCGGATTCAGCGGGGCGGACGCCGACGGCTGGCCCGGAAAGACCTCCTGGGACCAGCTCCGGGTGCCCCGGTACTCGACCGCGTACGAGCCCTACCCAGGGGCGGACTGGTTCCGTTCCAACCCCAGCAGTGCGATCGTGACCAACATGGGTCGGCGCCTGGTGGCCGAGGGATGCGGGACGTACCAGTTCGGTCCCGGTCCGCAGTGGTCCGAGGCGGACCGCACCTCCTATGCCAAGTGGCAGGAGAAGCTGGGGTACTCCGGCGCGGACGCCGACGGCTGGCCCGGCAAGAGCACGTGGGACCAACTCCGCGTTCCCAAGAGCTGACGCGCTCTCCAAGACGGGCCTGCGACCGGAACACCGTTCCGGCCGCGGGCCCTGCCGTTCTCGAACGCCGGAGCAGCAGCGTCACCCCTCGCGCTGCTCCGGCAGGGGCTCGCAGCATCATGTGTGAGCGCCCGAGGTCAGGGCACCGCCGAACAGCGGAGCTCGGCGGCACCGGGCATCCCCTCTGGAAGGAGGCCGCGGCGCTACTGCGCCGCCGTCGCGATGTAGACGGTATTGGACGAGTCGCGCTCCTGAAGCGGGTTGGGGAAACTGACCACCTCCGCCCGCGCCCGGGCGAACACCTCCTCCAGCAGGCCGGTGAACTCCTCGTCGGGGGCGTCGTCGGACCACAGGGCGAAGACCCCTCCCGGCAGGAGGAGGTCGTCCCTCAGCCGCCGCAGCCCCTCGGCCGTGTACAGGCCGGCGTGGGCGGGGTGGAGCACATGGCGCGGAGAGTGGTCGATGTCGACGATCACGGCGTGGAACGGCTCCGGTCCCAGGTCCGGTGCGGGCCCCGAGCCCGCGCCGACCGCGGCGAAGAAGTCCCCGTGCGCCAAGCGGCAGCGGGGGTCTCGGACCAGGTCCCGCCCCGAGGGGATCAGCCCTTGGCAGTGCCAGTCGATGACCTCCGCCAGTGCCTCCGCCACCACGAGGGTGCCGACCGCCTCGCTCTCCAGCACCGTGTGCGCGGTGTATCCCAGGCCCAGGCCGCCCACGGCCACCCGCAGGTCCGTCCCGTCCAGCTCGGCCAGGGCGAGCCGGGCCATCTCGACCTCGGCGGCGGTGAACAGGCTCGACATCAGGAATTCGTCGTCGAGCTTGATCTCGTGCACCTCGGTGCGGAAGAAGGGGTCGTAGCGGCGGCGCAGGCTGAGTTCCCCCAGAGGGGTGGGCCGCCAGTCGAGCTCCTGGAAGCGGGCGCTCATCGTCGTCTCCTGCTCATGTGGCGGGCGGTTGCCGTGTCCTCCCGGGCCGCGCGGCGGAGGCCGGCGGTGGGACCGGGGCGGCGGGGTGTCCGGGTGGCGGTCCCCGCTCCCCCACCGTAGCGGGAGACGGACCTGTCGGCCGCCGGATCCGCTCAGCCGGGTCTCCGGTCCGCGAGGCGTACCGCGAGCATGACGATGTCGTCGTCGTGCGCGTCCCCGGCGACCTCGTCGGCGATGCCGCCCAGCAGGGCGGGCAGCGGTCTGCGTACGCCGGCCGCGAGCATCTGCGCGACGCGGCCCACGGCCGCGTCCATGCTGTGGCCCCGGTGCTCGACCAGGCCGTCGGTGAACATCAGCAGGGTGCTCCCCGCCTCCAGCATCATCCGGTGGTCGGTGCGCGGCTCGTCGGGCAGGTCGGGGTGGATGAAGAGGTCGTGCTCCTCCAGCCGGTACACCCGTCTCGACGGGGAGACGACCAGGGGCGGCATGTGGCCGGCGTTGGACCAGGTCATCAGCCATCCACCGCGGTGCGCCCTGAGGTGGACGTGCACGATCGTGCCGCTGGCGCCGACGCCCAGGGCCCGGTTGGCCCGTTCGAAGGCTGTGAGCGCCTGTGCGGGCCCCCCGTCAGGGTGGTCCCTGCTGGCCTGGCGCAGCATGCTGCGCACCTGCCCCATGAGCGCGGCCGCGTGGATGTCGTGGCCGGTGATGTCGCCGACGGTGAAGACCACCGTGCCGTTCGGGTCGCGGGACAGGGCGTGGGCGTCGTACCAGTCACCGCCGACCATCTCGTCCTGGGCGGCGGGACGGTAGAGCACCTCCACCTCCAGGCCCCCGACGTCGGGGAGCTCGGTCAGCATGGCCTGCTGCATCGACCGAGCGGCCTGCACCCGCCGGTTCACGAACGCCGCCCGCTGCACGGCTCGGGCGGTGTACTCGGCCAGGGAGCGGAGGAGCGCGCGTTCCACGACGTCCATCCGGCGCTCGGTCCTCCAGCCGAGCACGAGCACACCCACGGCCTCGGCATCCCCCGGCAGGGGGATGCACGCCAGGCTGCGTACTCCGGTCTGCGCGAACGCCTCCCGTACCTCGGGGCTCTGCTCCGCGATCTCGGCCGGGCCGAGCACCTCCACGACGGTGCCGGTGCGGACCGCCAGGGCCGGGGGCCAGGCGCTGTCCAGGCGGAACTCCGTGTACAGGGCGCCCACGAGCTGGGGGTCGGCGGCGTCGACGACGCGGCGCAGTATGCCGTCCTCTCGCAGGAGCAGTTCCACGTAGACGGGGTCGAGGTCGTCGGTGATCAGTTTTCTGACGCTGCGCCGCACCTGGACCGGGTCGGCGGCCCCCGCCAGGTCGTCGGCGGTGCGCAGGAGGGTCCGGGAGCGCTCCAGTGCGCTCCGGGCCCGCAGCCGGGCCTCCCTGCTCTGGTTGGTGAGGATGCGCAGCCGCAGTTCGGCGCTGCACACCTGGGCCAGGTCGTCCAGTGCGTCCCGTTCCTCCTTGCTCCAGGCGCGCGAGGCGCGGCCGACCGCGATGAGGAAGCCCAGGACGTGTCCTTCCCCGTCGGTGAGCGGTGCTCCCGTGCAGGAGGCCGTTCCGCTCTCGCGGGCCGAGCGGCACATGCGGGCGAGGACGGCCCGGCCGGTCTCCTCGTCCATCGGGGCGCCCGAGTTGGCCTCGCGGGGCAGCGGTATCCGCCGGGAGGAGGCCCACGGTTCCTTCAGCCCCACCGCTCCGGGGACGATCTGGCCGTGGCCTTCTACGACCGAGACGAGCGCCGCCGGGACTCCGAGCAGGCGTGCGGCGAGGCGGGCGAACCGCTCCATGGCCTCGTCCGGTTCCGCGCCCAGTCCGATGTGCGCGGGCAGGAGCCGTTCCTGCTCCTCGGAGGGCAGGTCCGAACCGGTCCAGAGCATGTTGTCGTCGTTCATTCGCTCCGCCACTCCAGCCTTCCCGGTAGACGAGGGGGCTCAGCGCCCAGCCTAGGGAGGGAAGGCCCGTGACCTGCGTAAGCGACGGGGTGTGGCGGACAGGTGCCCGTGTTCGGGGCAGCACCGCACCTGGGGTGCGGTGGTCGGCGGCGGCCCGGTCCCCCGTGTGGTGCCCACCCACACGGGGGGATCCGGACCGCCGCGGTCTCCGTCGGCAGGGCCCCGCCCGGCCCTGCCGTACGGACGTTCCCGGTGTCGGCGGCGGACGGACCTTCCTCTCGGGTGCCGCGCTGCCGCCGCTGTCGGCCCAGTGCCCTGCTCGGCCGTTGCGGCGTGCTGCGGCTCCCCGGCCGGCCGTCCTCGAAGCGTCGCTCACCTCGACGTTCCGGGATCGGCTCACCCGCATCCCCTCGGGTTGCCGCCGGTGCGCTCCTTCGCCCTGCCGAAGGCCGCACCGGGAGGAGACGGTGACGTCGCCGTTCCACCGGTGTCGTGTGGTCAGGGCAGCGTTGCGCGGTGCCCGACCGGGAAGGTGCCGGAGGGCCGCGGGGCCTGTGCGGCACGTCCCCGTCCTGCTGCCGGCCGTGCTCCGGAGCGGTCGGGCTGCCGGTCCGATCCCACCTTGTCGAACGGGCCTGCCCACCTCCGTTCCGGTGCGGGTCGGCGGGGGCCGGGGGGCGGATGTGGACGTTCTCGGTCCCGGTGAACCCAGGGGCGGTGCCCCGGCGGGGAGGGGTCGTCGCAGGCTGGGCCGGGGTCCGGTCTGCAGGGCCTGCGGTGGCGAGCTCCTGGGGTCGGTCGGCGACCTGTCGGGGGGCGTCGGAGGATTCGGCGGACGCGCCGGGGTCCGGGGCCGGAGCCGTTCCGGGCTCGATCACCAGTACCGGTCCGGTGTCTCCGGCGCCGAAGCGGCGCCAGCCCGCGCTTCCGGACTCGTCGCGTTCCTTGAGCCGCAGGTGGAGGAAGGACTCGCCCTCTGCCGCGGCCTGCCGGTAGGCCTCGGTCACGTCGAACTCCACCCCGCCGCTCACGGGGCAGGAGGAGCGGCCGCCGCGGACACTGCGGGTGTCGAGCAGGGCGCGTTCGGCCGGCTGGTCGTTCCAGGTGGTGCCGCTGCCGAAGGGTTCGACCTGGTGCAGCTGGACGTGGGCGTCGCTGTGGCAGTCGTAGGACCACACGGTTTCGACGCGCAGCACGGCGGAGTCGACGGGGGCGCCGGCGTCGACCGGGAAGCGGAACAGGGCGCGGCGGGTGTAGACGCGGTCCCAGGCGAGGCGGCCCGTGCCCACGCTGGCGGACTCGGTGCCGTCGTAGGCCTTGTCGGGGAAGGCGCGGTCCACGTAGGTCCAGGAGTCGCTGCCGATCTCGACCGCTTCGCCGTCCGCGTGCGCGGGGCCGGGCCGGTCGTCGGCCGGGGTCGTTCCCGCACCGTTCCCCGGGTG
Source organism: Nocardiopsis algeriensis (assembly GCF_014203695.1). Lineage (GTDB taxonomy): Bacteria > Actinomycetota > Actinomycetes > Streptosporangiales > Streptosporangiaceae > Nocardiopsis > Nocardiopsis algeriensis. Next base: position 71,164 of record NZ_JACHJO010000007.1, read on the forward strand.
CTGCCCGTGAGGGCTCTCGGCGGCCGCGATGGGAGCGCCGGCCGAGGGGGGCTCCTCGGCTGCCGCGACGGGGGCAGCCGCCCACAGCGCCAGGGCCAGGGCCGAAGCTGCACAAGCCGCCGTCGCACGGGTCAGGGAACGACGCATGACGGGGGGTGCCTGTCCATTTCCGCAAAAGGAATTCGAGCGGGGCTTTTTCGCCCCGCAGCGACTCCAGGGAATTTACCAATTCCCCTGGCACACCACAAACCACGTTGACATAGGCGCGGACCGAAACCACGGTTATCCCCACCGGAAACAGACTGCCCTGGGAAGCCCGCGGCACCTGGTCGAACACGCCGACGCCCCGGCCCTCCACATGTGCCGGACACCAAACATCGGTTCCCGCCGGACCGAAAGCATGCGCAAAGGAAAAGAAAGCCGTCATTCCTCCGCGCGCACAGTTCTTCCTCCTGCTCCGGAAAGACCCCGAAAATTCCACCCGCGCACAAGACTCCGAGGGAATCTCCTCTGGTTCCAGCCCAGAAGCCTCTCCGCCGTCTGCCGAGGCACGGCCCGGCGAGCTGGGCCTTTGCTGGAGACAGCACTTCATGAGGGCGTACCGGCTCCTTCTCCTCCACTTCGCCGATCCCATGCAAGTCCCGACCTAGACGAGAGCCGGGGACTCCCTGTTCCAGGCAGGTTCAGATCTATCCCCGCGTGCGCGGGGAGCAGCTCGACCATCTCTTCTACATACTCGGCCGGCTTGGGTCCATCCCCACGTGCGCGGGGAGCAGTCCACCAATCCCTCGTAGTCGTTCACCGCCACGGGTCCATCCCCGCGTGCACGGGGGGCAGGAGAACACCCAGGTGTCTGAGCAGGACGTCGAGGGTCCATCCCCGTGTGCGCGGGGAGCAGTCTTGCTGACCTGCGCCTTTACCCCGCCAGGATGCCTGATTTTGCAAGTTTGCGAAAAACAGACACCAACAAACAAAAGGAATAAAGCACGACAAGCCCCACAGACTTACCCGCCGACCCGGCCACTGACCAGTCTAAAAGGCTCCACGCCCCCAGAACCTACTCCCCGCCGCAGGCTGCTTTTTCTTGTCAGGCGGCGGCCACCACCCCGGCCCCTCCTGCCACCTGCCTCTGGAAACCACCTCGAACAGCAGACCCCTGAATGTGCGGCCACAGCGCCAACAGGAGGGCATCGATGTCACGGCCTTCGATCAGACCGGTGGGGGTGATGGCCCAGAAGGACTGGGTGGCCTCGCCGTAGTAGACGATCAGGTGCCGGTACTGGCGCTGGAGCGCGGCAGCGTGGGCGTGTTCGCGGGCGTATTCGGCGCGGTGGCCACCCAGGCGGGGCAGCTGCTGGGCGCGTCGGCGCCGGCAGGAGGGGTGGCCGCACACCGGGCAGACGGGCCCGGGGAGGGGGCGGCGCCAGGGCAGCTGGGTGGGCTCGGGCCGGGGGTCGACAGCCGGGCGCGGGGCGGGGATAGGATTCTGCATCAGATCCTCTTTTCCATCCTGTATGTGTGGTTTGGGTTTTGGGGGATTCAGGGCCCGGGAGAAGCGTTGCCGCGCTCTCCTGGGCCCGTCTCATGTCATCGACATGTGCAGCGTGAGCAGCTCAGCTGGTGGTGAGGGTGTTCCAGGAACTTCCGGCCAGGTCGTAGGCCAGGTAGAACCAGACGCTGCGGTACTGGGCGTTGCCGTTGTCACCCCACTCGGAAGCCAGGGCGTCCACCAGAGCCAGCCCCCGCCCGGACTCAGCGCCCAGGTCCAGACCGTCGGGGCTGGGGGCCAGGTGAACATCGCGCTCACACAGCCCGCCCAGGTCACGGCAGGTCAGACGCAGACCTTCGCGGTTGCGCTCGACTTTGAGGACGTAGCTGCCGCCCGGCCGCCCTGAGAGGGAGTGCCGCAGGGCGTTCGTGGCCAGTTCCGAGCCCAGCAGGGTGAACAGGTAGCGGTAGTCGCTGCTCTGGTCGGCGGCGCAGGTGTCCAGGAACGCGCGCACCAGCGGCATCACCGCGGGGGTGCCGGCGAACTCGTAGTGGCGCATCCGGTAACCGGGCCGCTCCGCCCGCCCGGAGAAGTAGTGGCGGTGCGCGGAGCGGATGAAGCACGAGAGCGGGACGGTGGCCTGGCCCAGCTCGGGCATCGGGGCACGGGTGGTCAAAGGCATGGCGTATGCACTCCTTGGCATGCATGAACAGGGGTTGAACAGGCCCGTTGAAGGAGTCTCACGGTTGCCGTGATGCGCGGAACGGGCAAGGCGTAGCCTGACCAGCACAGACTTTGTGTGACCAGATGATTACTTGCTACACCTCAAAGCTAACTAGAAATCGTAGAGTTTTCAAGCGAGATCTCTACTTTCCCAAAAATTTTCGTTAGAGTGCTGCCATGACCCCTCCGAACAGTCCCACTCTTCGCTTGCGCCGCCTGGCAACGATGCTCCGTCAAGCTCGAGAATCAGCTGGCTACACCGCTACCCAGGTTGGCAATCAGCTGAAGTGGAGTTCTGGGAAAGTCTCCAAAATGGAGACAACAGAGACTAAGCGCATCAAAGCAGACGATCTCGACAAGCTGATGGATCTCTACGGGATCATCGATCGAGACAAACGTGCAGCCATGCAGGCGCTCGCAAAGGACGCCCGCCAGCGCGGCTGGTGGTCCAAGTACAAGGAGGTCTTCACGGAGCGGGCCCTACCTGACTTCGAAGCCGAAGCATCCGTGATCCGCACCTTTGAGACACAGATGATCCCAGGTCTGCTGCAAACACCTGCGTACGCTGAGGCCCTGCTGAGAGGAGGACGCTTCACAGACTCCGAGATCCTCAGGAAGAAAGCTGAAGCTCGCATGGCCCGAAGAGAGATCTTGGTCCGGCACAACCCTGCTCGGTTCCGAGCGATCATCGAGGAGAACGCTCTTCGCAGGGAAATCGGCAGCAAGGAGATCCTTAAGGCACAGCTTGGGCATCTGCACCACATGGCACAGATGCCCAACATCGATGTCCAAGTGCTTCCTGCCAACGCCGGCTCTCATGCTGGCTTGTGCGCCCCTTTCACCGTCCTTGAGTTCCCTGACCCTCTAGACCTTCCCATCGTGTATATCGACACAGCCTCCAACGGGCTCTTCCTGGAGGAGCAAGATGAAGTGGAGGCGCACAGTGTTACCTTCAGTGACATCCAAGGTTCAGCCTTGAGCACAGTGCAATCCGCTGATCTCATCACCAGCATCATGAAGTCCCTAGAGAGCCCTCATGACCACCGTCCTTAACTTCCGCAAGAGCAGCTACAGCGGGCACGCCCAGAACTGCGTCGAAGTCGCCCACATCCCCGCCAACTTCCGGAAGAGCAGCTACAGCGCCCAGAACCAGAACTGCGTCGAAGTCGCCGACCTGCCCTGTGGTGCCGCTATCCGCGACTCCAAGCACCCCAACGCCGGACACCTCCCCTTCCCTGCCGACGAGTGGGCCGGCTTCCTCCACGCCGCTCTCCAGTAGCCCCGCACACCAGCAGAGCCCGGTTGTAGTCCCCGTAGACCACGACCGGGCTCTGCCGTCAGAGCATCCTGTCGCCATAACAGCCAGGACCGCAGCGGAAGCGCCGTTCCCACCGATCTGGCACAACCCCACCTGCCCCTGGACAAGGTCCTCGCCACTCCCGACGAGCGGCTGGAACAGTACTTCCGTCACCGTCGGATCCAAGTCGCGAACCATGACCTCGCTCAGCTGGCGCAGTTGTCCCACCGCCACCGTCGTGCCCCGCAGCGACGCCGGCACCGACAAGTCGCACCCCCGCACGTCAGCGCCAGTCACGAAGGTTCCCTGCAGCTCCACACCAAGAGCGCAGTCGTCGAAGACCGCGTTCCGCAGGTCTCACCCCTCGAACACCGCTTCCGCAAAAGAGCAGCCCGCGAACGCCACATCACCCATGGCCCTGACCTGCGCCCAGGTGGCGTAGTCGAACTGACATCCCTCGAAGGGCACGTCCCAGAGCGACACCCGGACCAAGGACACCCCCGTCAGCCGTGCCCCCCTGAACCGGCACCGGTCCAGCACCACGTCCACCAGGCGCTGCGAAGACAGCTCCACCGACCGGAAATCGGTGTTGGCGGCCCTCTCCTCCTCCACGGGGTTCCGGAATGTGTCAAGTCGAATCGGACACGGAGCAGTGATCTCTAAGCAGCTTCCCGCAGGTCAGAAGCGCGCTGTTCAGCAGAGTCCTGCTCGCTGGGCTCGTTGATCCACGCGACCGGGGGAAGACCGGGCAACACAGGCCGGCTGGTGAACCGCTGCGGGTTGGCCGCCCGAAACACCTCGACCGTCTGGGCCCGCTTGTGCTGGATCGCATGCGCGGTACCGATATGGACCGTGAAAGGCGTGTGCAGCCCGATCCCAGAATGGTAATGCTTGAAGTTGTAGTACTCGAAGAAGGACCGACAGAACTGCCGGGCATCCTGCATGGACCCGAACCTGCCGGGAAACACCGGACAGTACTTGAGCGTCTTGAACTGAGCTTCGCTGTAGGGGTTGTCGTTGCTGGTTTTCGGCCGAGAATGCGACTTGGTGATCCCGAGCATGGACAGCAGCTCAGCCACCGACTGCGACGTCATCGCACTGCCGCGGTCGGAATGAATCGTCTCGGCCGCGATCCCTGCGTTGGCGCGGATAGAGTTCTCCATGAACTCTCTGGCGATCTCTCCCGATTCGCTGGAGTGGACCTCCCAGTGCACCACGTACCGGGAGTAGATGTCGATCATGACGTACAGGTCGAAGAACCGCCCCGGCCCAGGACCGCGCAGCTTCGTGATGTCCCAGCTCCACACCTGGTTCGGTACGCGGGCCATCAGCTGCGGTTTCTTCTTGGCCGGATGGCTGGCCTGGGCCCGGCGCTCCCGGGTCTGGCCCTGGGCCCGCAGCAGGCGGTACATCGTGGAGACCGAGCACAGGTAGACGCCCTCGTCCAGCAGTGCGGCCCATACCTGCCGGGGCGCCTTGTCCCGGAACCGCTCGCTGTTGAGCACTGCGATGATGTGTTGGCTCTCAGCGAGGTGATCTCAGCAGCCGGGAAGCAGTAGAAAACCGGCAATAAAGACGAGAAGTGCATCCATGGGTGAATTTCCGTTCCCCTGACACAGACGTGGAGCCCCAGGTAGAAGGCGAGGTGTCGAATCTCCACCGGACCACCTGAAAGGCTCCACGTGGTTCCCTATACTGCCACCCTCGACGTGGACCAGACCACCGTTTGGCACCTTTCAGCCCTGCTGAACGCCGAACGCCAACGCCGCGGCACCCGCACGGGCACCCGCGCCCTGACCTGCTACAAACAGGCAGTTCTGGTCTTGCGGTGGTTTCGCGACGGCACCGCCATCGACGCCCTGGCCAGGGACAACCGCATCTCCCGGGCCACCGGCTACCGCTACGTCGACGAGGGCATCGACGTGCTCGCCGACCAAGCCCCCGACCTGCACCAGGTCCTCGAACACGCCCGCACCACCCCCGACGACCCCCTGATCCTGGACGGAAAACTGTTTCCTTCCGACCGCTGTTCGGAGCCTGGCCCCACCGGCCGAAGCGACCTCTGGTACAGCGGCCACAAACACCGCCACGGCGGCAATATCCAGTTCCTTTCCGATGCCCGAGGAGAACCGCTATGGGTATCCGACGTCGAGCCCGGGTCCACGCCCGACATCACCGCCGCACGCCGGCACGTGTTCCCGCTCATGCACAAGGCCACGGCCGACGGGGTGGTAGTGCTGGCCGACCCCGGCTACGAGGGCGCTGGTGTGGGGGTGCGCACGCCGATCAAACGTCCGCCCGAGGTCGACGAGCATCGCTGGCACGTCGATGACCGGACCTACAACCGGCTGCTACGCGGCCTGCGGTGCATCGGCGAGCGCGCGATGGCGGTCCTGACCGGACGGTGGAGAGTGCTGCGCCACACCACGATGAGCCCGTCCAAAATCGGCGCGATCGTGCAAGCCGCGCTGGCTCTGACCAATATCGAGAAGCAAACTCACTGAGATCACTTCAGCAGGTGAGAGCCGGTTCGGCGGTACGGAACGCGGCGTCTTTTCCGGTGCTTTCGGTGCGGGGGTGCGGTGCCGGTAATGGGTCGAGCGGTTGATTCCTGACAGGCGGCACGAGGCCTTGGTTCCGACAAGCGGTTCAAGCTGGGTGCGGACATCCTGGCGGATCTCGGCTACGAGTTCTCCGAATCCGCGCTCTCGGACACCATTTCCAAGAGCGCGTGTGCTTTTCCCAGGATTTCCATGGCGGCCTCGGTCTGCTGCAGCTTCTTGGACATCCGGGCGTTGGCGCGCTCCAGTCGTGCTTTTTCCTTGCGTAGCTGTTCCAGCTCAGCTTGTTCGGGTGTTTTCTTCTTCGCGGGGGCCGGCTTGCCTGCTGAGGAGGTGGTCAGTTCGCCGGCATCGCGCTGTCGGCGCCACAACTGGATGCTGGAGTCGTAGAGCCCTTCCTGGCGCAGCAGCGCACCCTTCTCACCGGCGGGGGTGCTGTCGTAGGTCTGAAGAATCCGCAGTTTGTAGGCGGGGGTGAAGGTCCGGCGTTTGGGCCGGTCGGTTCGTGGCCCCTCGTCTGCGGCCTGGAGGTCGTGGCTGGTCATCGTCACCGTGGTTGCTACCTGTCCTCGCCCTACTTGTGCTAGTTAGCGAATTTTATCCCCTTGTGTCCCACTTGAGCCTGACACAGAGGGGGCCGTGCTGCCCGACGTGGTCGAGCAGGGTCTGGCCGGGGACGTACTCCATGGCCATCCAGGGACGCTGCGCGTAGGGGTCGGCCGTCAGGAAGCGCGCCACCCGGTTGGTGCCCACAACCGTCCTGGCCATCTCCGCTTCCCGCTCGAAGCGCTTGCGGGCCACGGGGTCCAGGCGGTCGGCACGGATCAACTTGACAGCGACGGGGTCGCCGGCGGGCGAGTAGGCGAGGTAGACCTCGCCCATGCCGCCGGAGCCGAGCTCGCGGTCGACCGTGTACTCACCGATCTGTGAGGGCGTACCGCTCATCGACCCCACGCCATCCCTTCCCTCCTGCTCTGTGCCGTCCTCACCCTAATGGCACTCAGATGCCTACGGGCAAGGCATCTCAACCGGGGGGCCGTCGGAGCATGGCAATCTTCTACTCCGTCTCGAAGAGAGCTCTCTCGAGCCAGGAGTTGAAAGCCGGGTACTTCGCCGAGGAACTCATCCAGATCTCGGTTCCTGTGTCGTCCAGGGACATCCGCCCCGCGTCGTCCAGAGAGACAGTGGCCAGGTCGAGGTTGACGAAGGGCGTGCGGAGCGCCGCCGTGAAGGTGAGGGAATCGTGCTGGATGCTCCCCGGGTGGAACGCGGAGAATCAGAGGTCCAAGTGTTCCCGAAACAGGAGCTTCCAGCCCGTTCCTGCGGACAGGAGCGAGTAGAGCGTGCTCTCCCTGGTCACCTGGATCTCGCTCCGGAACGTGACATCCGATGTCACCAGGCTGATCTCCGGAAGCAGTCCCTCCCTCACTACCTTGAACACCGTGTGAGCGGAGGCGACGTCCATGCGCACGTTGTGTTCGGCACGTGAGGGATCGCGGTAGTCGACAGCACCACCCATCTGGGTGACCAGCAGCCTCTCCCCTGCTCCAGGGATCTCTTCCAGCACCTTGGCCAGGTTGCTGAACGCTCCCATACCCACCCAGCGAAAAGGCCCCTGAGTACTGTTCAGAAGCTCTTCCACGAGGCCACGACGCCTGCGGGCCGGAAAGGAACCGCTGCTGGCACAAGGGGGTCGACGCAGAAGTACCGAGTACCACCGACACTGTGGCCCGACACCACGGTGACGTCTCCCCGCCCCAGTTCGTCCAGGAGGACCCGGGCGAAACGCGCCCTTCCCCCGTAGGGGATGTCTCCGCCGGTCTCGTCGTTGATCAGGACCAAAGAGAGATCCGGGACCACACGTGCTGCTGCGGCGAGCGCGATGGCGTCATCGGGGTCCCCGCCGATGTCCGTGTCGAGCACCATGGGGGTGCGCAGATCGCTCCGGGGCCACAAGCCACCTCGGCGCACCTCCGCGGCAAGGTTCGCGAAAGCGCTGCCGGGCATGCTCTCACCGAGCTCGATGATCGCCTGCTGTTCCTCGCGCAACTCGTCGATGCCGAGGTCATCTGCGGGCTGCTGTCGGGGGTGGGGTGGCGGCGCCTGCTGGAGGTCGAGGACAAGGGCGCGCGGCTGCGGGCCCTGAAGACGGTCGCCGACCACCTCGTCTCGCCCCCGGCCCGGCACAAACCGGAGGACGGGGACGGGAAGTCGCTGTCGGAGCGCTTCCGCGAGAGCGCCACCCGGTTGGAGCGCTACTACCAGCTGTGCTCGATGAGCGCGGAACTGGCCGAGCGGTTCGTGGAGGTGGAGCACTGGCGGCGCGACATCGCTTTCTTCGTGGAGGTGCGCGCCTGGGTGGTCAAGATCGAGGCCGCCGACCGGGAGACGCGCGGGGAGGCCCTGCCCGCCGAGATCAGCCGGTACCTGTCGCAGCTGGCGGCCTCGGCGGTGAACGCCGAGGAGATCACCGACCTGTACGCGGAGGCGGGGTTGGGGCGGCTGAACGTCACCCGGTTCAACGAGGTCCAGTTGCGACGCCTCCAGGAGTCGGAGACGCCCCATCTGGTCGTGGAGGCGCTGCACCGCCTGGCCCAGGAGAAGACGCGCGAGGCCACCCGGCACAACGCGATCAGCCGTGAGTGCTTCACCGAGCGCCTGGAGGCGCTCATGCTGCGCTACATGCGCGAGCAGCTCACCAGCGCCGGGTGCTGGCCGAGCTGTTCGCGCTGGCGCAGGAGGCCATGTCCGAGTTCAGCCGGGGTGAGCGGTTCGACCCGCCGCTCAACTACAAGGAGCTGGCCTTCTACGACGCGGTGTGTGCCGTCGGGAGCACCAAGAGGCTGATGGAGGGCGAGGTGCTCGCCGAGATCGCCCGTGCCCTGGTGCGGGACGTGGAGAGGAACCTGAGCACCGATTGGCTCTCGCGCAAGCCGGTGCGGGCCAAGCTGCGCAACCGGGTGCACCGGCTGCTGGCCAAGTTCGACTACCCGCCCGACCAGGAGAAGAAGGCGATCGAGGACGTCATCCGGCAGATGGAGAAGTTCGCGGGGACCGCGGCGCCCACCGCGGGAGGACGAGCGCGAGCGCCGCGCGGCGGGGCCGGGAGGCCGTCGGGTCCGGCGGGAAGGCGCTCCTGGCCGTGTCCGGCAACGACCCCGGCACCGGTCTGAAGGCCCTGCTGTACGTGTCCGGTCCTCTGCCCCGCTGTGCGGGGACGGCTCCGGCCGTATCGCCGGTCTCGGCCAGGCCGTCGCGGAGTTTCCCCGTGCGGGCAGCGTGCGGCCGGGCCGGGCCCGGAGCGCCCCCTCGGACGCCCCCGCCCTGCCCCGGGCCATCGCCGGAGGCCCCCGCTGCCGCCGCACCCGTGTGCGGCGGCAGCGGAAGAGCTCGGGTCGAGGTGCGAGGGAAGGCGCCCTCGCGGCCGGCCCCAGTTCCGGGCCGCGGGGTCACCACCGGTCCACGGCCCAGACCTTCCCCGCCACCTCCAGGTCGGCGGTGCCGCCGACGACAGAGCCCACGCAGTCGAAGACCGATGCGGTGCCGCGCGCGGTCACCTGGGTCACCACCATGGGCACTCCGTGCGAGGCGGGGTCGAGGCTCAGCACGGCGACCGCGAGGGCACTGGCAGCGGGCAGGCAGCCGGAGTCCTCAGGGAATCCGAACCCGGGTGCGAAGACCCGCGCCGACACGTGCCGGCGGTCGCGGTCCCAGCGGAAGAGCGTGAGATCGGAAAGGCCCGATTCCCGCATCAGCCGCAGGTCGGGGGCGGGGAGGTTCCGCGGGTCCTCGTCGACGCGGACGAGGGTGAACCGGCGCCCGACCCCCGACTCGATCGCCCGGTCGGCGTACCGGGAGACGAGGCCGGGGCCGATCGAGACGCCGTGGTGGACCGCAGGCCCGTGGAACGGCACCCGGACGCGGTGCCCGTCGGTCCAGACCCGTTGGAGGCCGTCGGGGGTGCTCCGCGCCACCGGATCGGAACCGGGCCTCAGCCGGCCGCTCGCGACCAGGTGGGCGGCCACCCCAGCCAGGGAGTGCGTGCCGAAGGGGCTCTCCCCGTCAGGGTGGAAGATCCTGGTCTCGAAGGTGCGTTCCGCGCACGAGGTCACCAGCGCGGTCTCGTGCGCGTCGGTGTCGCGCGCGTGCGCGGCCACCGCCGTCTCGTCCCAGGGCTGCAACCCGTCCGGCACGAGCACGTCCAGCGCGCTCCCCATGCCGGGGGAGGAGCCGAACATGTCGACCCTGGCGCGGGCCATCACGGCCTCCCGCCCAGGTTGTTGCGGGCGAAGTCCAGGACCACCCGTTCGTCACCTTGGTAGGGGTGGTCCGGCCGGGGCCAGTGGACGACGAGGTCGGTGAACCCCAGGGCCTCAAGTGCGCTCGTGGCGTCCTCGTAGGCCGTCAGGGAAGCGGTGACGCCACCCGCCGACGCGTCGGCCACGAACAGCCGGCGCACGTCCGCGGGGTCGCGCCCCTCGCGCTCGCAGGCCGAGTCGAGGCGGCTCATCTGCTTCCGGAGCACCGGGACGATCTCGCGCAGAGGACGCGAGTGGAAATCGTTCGGTGGTCCGCTGGTGACCCAGTACCGCCCGAACCGGGCGGTGAGCGCCATGCCCCGCGGACCGGCCGCCGCGATGGCGAAGGGCAGGCGGGGCCGCTGCCCGGCCCGCGGGTGGAAGGTCGCCCCGCTCACCGTGTACCAGTGCGAGGTCCGATCCAGGTCCCCTCCGGTCAGCAGCGCGTCGAGCAGGCCGACGAACTCCTCGAACCGCTCGGCCCGCTCGCGCGGGGAGAGTTCGGGCCGGCCCAGGAGGGCCGCGTCGAACCCGGGGGCGCCCGACCCCAACCCGCAGACGAGGCGGCCCCCGGCGATGTCGTCGAGTGTCGCCAGGTCTTTGGCGAAGACCGCGGGGTGACGGAAGTTCGGCGTCGCCACCAGTGTCCCGAGCCCGATGGTGCCGGTGACGGTGGCCGCCGCGGCCAGGGTGGGCACCGAGCCGTACCACGGACGGTCCGCGAACCAGCGCCACATCAGATGGTCGTAGGTCCACGCGTGGTGGTACCCGATCTCCTCGGCGGCGCGCCACCTCTCCGCGGCGACCTTCCACTCGTGCTCGGGCAGCAGTACGATGCCGTGCTTCATAGGTGGGCTTCCTCCAGCGGGCTCTCCGTGCCGACCGAGAGCAGGGCGGCCCGATGCGAGAGGCGGAGCACGCTCACGGCCAGGTGCTCCAGCGCGTCGCCCGACGACTCCGGAACGACCGGGTGATGCTCTCCTTCGACCTGGGGGTACAGGCCGTTGCGGGCGAGGTCGGCGGCGATCCCCGCGATCCGCGAGTTCAGCTGGCGGATGAGGGCGGAGCGGCCGACCGGGCGCCGGACGGTCATGAAGAAGTTGTCGAACAGGTCCTCCGCCTCCCCCGACACGCCGGTTCCGCCAGGGTGCTGCTGGAGCAGTGACTGCCCGTCCGGAACGAGGTGGTCGGCGATACGGGCGTGCATCGCGTGGTTGAAGGCGATCGCCTCGCGCAGGGCCTTGCACGAGGGGTCCGACTGCCAGGGGAACCTCGCCCGGAAGAGCGGGCGGAGCGGACGGTAGTCGGAGGCCCAGGCCCCGCTGAAGGCGGGATGCTGGAGCGCCATGCGCACGCGGATGTGCGTGTGGTAGTGCTCGCGGGGGACGGTGGCGGAGTAGAGCAGCATCGCGCTGTACCCGTCCACGCACGCCGCCATAGCCTCGCGTTCGCGGTGCGTCGGCGCCCTGTGGGTGCTGCGTTCGAGAGCGTCGCCCAGCAGCCTCCACAGGAGGAACGAGACCTGGTGCCCCGTTATCCACCGGTACCAGAAAAGGCCGGTCCCGTCCTCGCAGGCGGGGCCGAACAGGTCGTACTCCTCCCCCGCGAGAGCACCGACGGCAGCGGGGGCGCCGTCGTCCTCGCCGTAGCCGTGTCCGGTCGGGGGTAGGAAGAGCATCCGCGGCAGGAAGGCTCCCTGTTCGTCCGGTGCTCTCATGTCTTCCTCTTCGGAAAGTGGATGAACTCGATCTCGAGCCCGTTCGGATCGAGTACGTAGAGGCTCTGCATCCCGTCCGAGTCGACCACGATCTCCGACGGGGGCTCGTCCCGGTTCCAGCGGATCCCCGTGTCGGACTCACGGACCCGCAGCCAGCGCTCCCGCAGTTCCACGAGATGCGCCGGCTCGTCCACCTCGATCCCCACGTGCTGGAACTGGAAGTCCAGGGGCGGCGGTCCGCTCCGCGAGTGATCGCTCCGGTCGAAGACGTGGAACCGAACCTCCCCCGCCTTCAGTTCCACCAGCTTCCTGATCCCGGGGAGTCGTTCGAGGGTGAGCGAGGAGAACGTGTCGATTTCCCATTCCACGGTGACACCCAGGAAATCCTCGTACCAACGGATCGTCGAGTCGACGTCATCGGTCTGGATGGCTATGTGGTTGAACTTCGGTGCAATTTCGCTTCCGTTCATGAAGCTCCCATGGTCGGAGATGCTCCCGTCTCATATTCGACGAGCCCAACCGGGTCGGCAATCAGAAGATATTCAGAGGACCTCAAACTTTCCGAGCACAGAGGGGAGTTGCCAGGTCAGGCCGGCCCCACGGCCTCCCCTCGCACGGCGTCCGGCTCCACCCCCGGACATCCGTACAGGTCGGAGCTCCCGCTGACCGGACATCCGCGGAGCCGGCCCCTGCCCAGAGCTTCAAGGAATCTCTGACAATGGGCTGATCAATCTTTGATGGCGCCTTCTCCTCTTGAGAGGCTACGTTCGTACGGCAGGGAAGAAATCTGCCGCCGGGGCAAACCCTGAAAGGGGGGACATGCGCGAAGGACTCGACGAGGCCGAACGTCGAGATATCCAGGATCCGCTTTCAGAATGTATACACGAGTTCTTCACGGGTGGCCTTGTGCACCTGAACGGGAATTCGCTGGGACCTCCCCGCGCAGGCCTGCTGGATGAGCTCGGACGGGTGGTGGACGGCCAGTGGGCGCCCCGGCAGGTGCAGGGGTGGTTCGCCGACGGCTGGCTCGACCTGCCGCGCACCGTCGGCGACGCGATCGGAGAGCTGCTGGGGGCCCGGCCGGGGCAGACCGTCGTCGCGGGGGAGACCACGTCGACGACGCTGTTCAACGCGGTGACGGCCGCCTGCCGCCTGCGGGAGGACCGGCCGGTCCTGCTGATCGAGGCCGGCGCGTTCCCCACGGACCTGTACGTCGCGCGGTCCGTGGCGCGCCTGCTCGGCCGCCGGCTGCTCGTCGAGCCGACGGCCGGATTCGACGAGGCCCTCAGGACCCGCGGGTCGCAGATCGCCGCCGCGATCGCGGCCCCGGTGGACTTCCGCACCGGCGAACTCCGCGAGATCGGACCGACGACCGCTCTCTGCCGTGCCGCGGGGGCGGTGTCGGTGTGGGACCTCAGCCACGCGGCCGGGGTCCTGCCGACCGACGTCGACGACAACCGCGTCGACCTGGCGGTCGGCTGCGGGTACAAGTACCTGGGCGGAGGCCCCGGAGCGCCGGCCTACCTCTACGCCGCGGAGCGGTTGCACTCCGCCGTGGACCTGCCCCTGTCGGGGTGGCACGGCCACGCGGCGCCCTTCGAGATGTCCCCCGACTTCGTTCCCGCCAAGGGCATCGACCGCGCCCGGACCGGAACGCCGCCCCTGCTCGGTCTCGTCGCGCTGCATCATGCCCTGGGGCCGCTGACCCGGGCGGGGATCGAGGCGCTCAGCCGGCGCAGCCGTTCGCTGTCGGACTTCTTCCTCGCGTGTGTCGGGGAACGCTCCCCCGGTCTCCTCGCGCGGCTCGTCTCTCCCAGAGACGCTTCCCGCCGCGGCGGACACCTGGCGCTGAGCGTGCCCGACGCGGCGAAGGTCGAGCACGAGCTGGCCGAACGCGGCCTGCTCCTCGACTCCCGTCCGCCCGACCTGATCCGGATCGCCTTCGCCCCGTTGTACGTGAGCCACGTCCAGGTGTGGCACGCGGCTCGGGAACTCGTTCACGTCCTGGAGGGATCACGATGACCGCAGTACCCGAGTACGTCTCGTACGCGCGCATGGAGGAGCTGCACGAGCTCCAGCGTCCGCGGAGCGATGTGCGGGGTGAGCTGAGCTTCCTCCTGATCAGCCACGTCAAGGAACTGCTCTTCCGCGTGGTGATCAGCGATCTCGACGCGGCCAGGACCGCGCTCGGTGACGACGACCTCGACGGCGCCTGCTCGGCCCTGGCGCGAGCGGTCCGGAGCCAGGGCGTCCTCACGGCCTGCTGGGAGTCCATGAACGGGATGTCCGCGGACGAGTTCGTCGCGTTCCGGCACGTCCTCAACGACGCTTCGGGCGTGCAGTCCTTCGTCTACCGGACCCTGGAGTTCGTCATGGGGAACCGGCCCGAGCGGCACACCCGGGCCGCCCTGCGCGCGGGGCCCGAGCAGGTGCGGGCGGAACTGGCGAAGCCGTCGCTGTACGACGCGGCACTGGGCCACCTGGCCCGGCAGGGCTTCGCGGTGCCAGAGCCCTGCCTGCGACGGCCGCCGGACCGGCAGCACGAACCGAGCACCGGTGTCGAGGACGTGTGGCTGGAGGTCTACGGCGATCCGCGGCGCCACCGGGGCCCCCACCGACTAGCGGAGTGCCTGCTCGAAGTCGCCTACCAGTTCTCGCGATGGCGGGCCACGCACCTGCTCGTGGTCGAGCGGATGCTCGGCGGCAAGGGCGGTACCGGCGGAACGGACGGTGCCGCCTGGCTGCGGGAGGTCAACGAGCACCGGTTCTTCCCGGAGCTGTGGACGTTCCGGACCCGTCTGGAGGACCCCGAGCAAGGAAGGACGCCATGAACGAGCTCGGCAGGGAGATGGCGATCGACGCGCTGCACAAGGCACGGGAGCAGTGCATGGAGGACAGGGTGTTCACCCTGGGGGGCAGGGAGTGGCACCAGCTCGCCGGCGTCGTCGGAAGCGAGTACAACACCGCCACCGAGCTCTTCACCGACTGGCTCCCGTACGCCGGGGTCGCATCGATGCTGGAGATGGGCGCCGGCTGCGGGGTGGCCGCGATCAGCGCCGCGCTGTCGGGATGCCCCCGGGTACTGGCGGTCGACATCAATCCGCACGCCGTGGAGAGCGTCCGGCTCAACGCCTCCCGGCACGGCGTGGCGGACCGGGTCACCGCCCTGCGCAGCGATCTCTTCGCGGAGGTCGAACCGGAGCAGCGGTTCGACCTGGTCTTCTGGAACTCGCCCTTCATCAACGCCCCGATCTCGCGCACGAGTGAGGACGACTACCTCACCGACCATTTCTTCGACCCCGGCTACCGGCTCCACGACCGCTTCTTCCTCGGCCTCGGGCAGCATCTGGCCGAGGACGGCCGGGCCTTCCTCGGCTTCAGCGCGGCGATGGGCGACGTGGGCGAGGTCGAGAGCATCGCCGCCCGCCGCGGTTTCACCCTCCGGCTGTTCCGTGACGCGAGCTTCGCGGCCCCCTACGAGCAGATCGGGGCCGGCACGGTGTTCCAGCGCGCTTCGGACGACCAGGGGAACATCACCATCGACTTCACCCTGATGGAGCTCGTCCGATGAACGCGATCTCCACCGGGGCACCGCCCTTCAGCGAACCCCACGTGGCGCCGAACCAGCTGGCCTACATCCAGGACGTCCTGGAGACGGGAAGACTGGACGGGAACGGTCGGTACACCGAGCAGGCCACGGCCTTCCTGCGCGGGGTCACCGGTGCCCACTCGATCCTGCTCACCCCCTCGTGCACGCACGCGCTGGAGATGAGCGCGCTCGCGCTCGACCTCGAACCCGGGGACGAGGTCGTCGTCCCCGCGTTCTCCTACGCTCCGACCGCAAGCGCCTTCGCCCTGCGCGGCGCCCGCCTGGTGTACGCCGACTGCCACCCCGACACCCTCAACGTCCGGGCCGATCACATCGAGGCGGCGGTCACCGAACGCACGAAGGCGATCGCCGTGCTGCACTACGCCGGGGTCCCCTGCGACATGGCACCGATCCTGGCCGTCGCCGAAAGGCACGGCCTCTCCGTGGTGGAGGACTCGGCACAGGCCCTGGGCAGCACCTACCGCGGACGGCCCGCGGGCGGGTTCGGCCGGTTCGGAGCGCTCAGCTTCCACGCCACGAAGAACGTGCACTGCGCCAAGGGCGGGGCGCTGCTGGTCAACGACCCCGAGGACGTCGAGCGGGCGCGGACGATCCAGGACCGGGGCACCGACCGGCACCGCCTGTTCCAGGGGCTCGTCAAGGAGTACCAGTGGGTCGACCTCGGGTCGAGCTACATGCTCAACGAGCTGTCGGCCGCACTGCTCGCCGCCCAGTTGGAGACCTTCGACCAGGTCCAGGCCCGCAGGCACCGGTACTGGCGGGCCTACGACGAGGAGCTGGCGGACTGGGCGGGGCGGCACGGGGTGAAGACACCGCACGTTCCGCCGGGTACCACGCACTCCGCGCACGTGTACTACCTCGTCCTGCCCACCGAGGAGGCCAGGGACGCCCTCCTGGATCACCTGGCGAGCCGGCAGGTCACCGCGACGGTCCACTACCGCGCCCTGCACGACAGCCCGGCCGGACGCCGCTTCGGCCGGATCGCCCCCCACGGGTGCCAGGTCGCCGCCGCCCTCCCCCGGCGACTCGCCCGCCTCCCCCTGCACTCGGGGATGACACCGGAATACCAGCGCCGCGTGATCGACGCGGTCATGTCCTTCACGCCATGACCTCCAGAAGCGGAGAGACAATGACATCGAGCCGTTCATCTTCGGTGGAAGTGTGCCGGGTCTGCGGCGCACAGGACTGGCACACCTTCCTCGACCTCGGGCGGGTCCCGCCGGCGAACGCGTTCGTGACGGACCCCTCGGCCCCGGAGCAGGTCTTCCCCCTCGTTCTGAGGTCGTGCCGGGCATGCCGCCTCACGTCGCTGACCCACGTGATCGACGCGGGAGACCTCTATGACCAGTACTACTACGTGAGCTCGCCCTCGCGGACGATCCAGGAGCACATGGAGGAGCTCGCCGAGCGCTTCCGGCGTGAACTCGCGCTCGGCCCGGCCTCCTTCGTCGTCGAGATCGGCAGCAACAACGGGGACCAGCTCGCCAAGTTCGAGGGGTCCGGCTGCTCGCTGCTGGGGATCGACCCAGCGCGGAACATCACCGAGCAGGCTCGCGCGAGAGGCATCGACACCCGCACGGACTTCTTCACGTCGGACGTGGCCCGGGAGGTACGCGGCGAGCGGGGCCCCGCGGACCTGATCCTGGCCCGCCATGTCGTCGCGCACGTCGACGACGTCCAAGACCTCGTGCGCGGGGTGCGCGAGCTCCTGGCTCCGGACGGGATCTTCGCCTTCGAAGTGCCCTATCTCGTCGAACTGATGTCGCGCCGGGCGTTCGACACCGTGTACCACGAGCACCTGTCGTACTTCCTCGTCGGCACCCTGCGCCGGCTGCTGGAGCGGGGCGGGCTGCGGATCGTGGGAGTGGATCGGTTCGAGGTGCACGGCGGCTCGATCGTTGTCACGGCGACGCATGCGGACTCTGCCCGGGAGACGGACACCGAGTGCGTCGAGTCGATGCTCCGGCTCGAAGAGACCGCAGGGATGGGCCGCGATGGAACCTATGACGAGTTCGCCGCGGCCGTCGACGGGCTCCGGGTCTCCCTGCGTACCTCGATCGAGGAGCTGGTGGCCGACGGATGCGTCGTCGCCGGATACGGAGCGTCGGCCAAGGGGGTGACGCTGCTGACGACCAGCGAGATCCCGGCCTCCTCGCTCGCGTACTGCACGGACACCACACCGGCCAAGCAGGGGACCCTGATCCCCGGTCTCGGTGTCGCGGTGATCTCGCCGGAGGAGGCCGCCCAGCGGCCACCGGACGTGTACGTGATGCTCGCGTGGAACTACTGCGCGGAGATCCTCCTCAAGGAGAGCGACTTCCTCGCGAAGGGCGGACGGTTCCTCGTCCCGATCCCGGAGCCCCGGCTCGTCGGCGAGAAAGAGAGTGTCGAACTGATCGGAGCCGAGGCATGACCGGAAAGGCCGACCTCAAGTCCCTCGTTCCGCTGATCTTCGGGTTCTCCGCGTTCCAGCAGTTGCACGCGGCCTCCGAACTCCAGCTGTTCGAGTATCTCACCCTGAACGGCCCGTCGACCTGCGAGCAGGTCGCCGAAGGGCTGCGCCTGCCCGTGAGATCGGCGCGCAAGCTGCTGTTCGGCACGACCTCGCTCGGACTCACCGACCGCGCGGACGGGGTGTACACACCGAGCGCTCCGCTGCGCGAGGCGATCGAGGACGGCACGTGGCCGCTGATCCGCAACATCCTCGACTTCCAGCAGCGGCTCTCCTACCTTCCGGCGACGGAGTACGCGCAATCGCTGCGCAGCGGGGAGAACGAGGGGCTCAAGCACCTGCCCGGTACGGGGAACGACCTGTACACCCGGCTGGAGCAGTCCCCCGAGCTGGAGAACCTGTTCTTCCGGGGGATGCACTCGTGGTCCGAGCTGTCCAACCCGGTGCTGCTGGACCAGGTCGACTACCGCGACACGGCGACGGTGCTCGACGTCGGCGGCGGTGACGCGGTCAACGCCATCGCGCTGGCCCGCTCCCACCCCCACCTGAGGGTGACGGTCTTCGACCTGGAGGGCGCCATCGAGGTGGCCAGGGACAACATCCGGGCCGCCGGGCTCTCCGACCGCATCGACGTCGTCGTCGGCGACATGTTCTCCGACCCCCTGCCGAGCGGGGCGGACCTGGTCCTGTTCGCGCACCAGTTCGTCATCTGGTCCCCGGAGCAGAACCGGGAACTGCTCAAGAAGGCGCACGACACACTGCGGCCCGGCGGAAGGGTCGCGGTCTTCAACGCGTTCGCCGACGACGACGGACGCGGACCGCTCTACGCGGCCCTGGACAGCGTCTACTTCGCGACGCTGCCCACCGAGGAGGCGACCATCTACCGGTGGTGCGAGCACGAGGCCTGGTTGAAGGAGACGGGGTTCGTCGACATCATGCGCATCCGCAGCAACGGCTGGACGCCGCACGGCGTCATCGAGGGACGCAAGCCCGATGCCGTCTGACCGCCTCGACCTCGAATACTCCCCGAGTTCGGCCGCGCGCGAACCGGAGCGGTCCCTGCGCCTGTACCGGGAGCGCGGGGACACCGCCCGGCGCAGGCTCAGGGCCGAGGAGTCCGTACCGTACGGTGATCGGCCCGGCGAGACGTGCCACGTGTTCCCGGCCGACGGTTCCGGCAACCCCGCCCTCGTGTTCGTGCACGGCGGGCACTGGCAGGAATCCGGCATCGACGACGCGTGCTTCGCCGCCGAGAACGCCGTGTCCCAAGGCTTCGCCTATGTCGCCGTCGGCTACGGCCTGGCACCGGAGCGGACTCTGCCGGACATGATTCTCTCGGTGCGGCGGGCCCTGACCTGGATCGCCGACCGCGGGCGGTCCTACGGCGTGGACCCCGGCCGGGTCCACGTCGCGGGCAGCAGCGCGGGCGCGCACCTGCTCGCGTGCGCGCTGGCCGACCCCGCGACGCCCCGCGCACGGAGCGCCCTGCTGATGAGCGGCCTGTACGACCTGACGGAGATCCCGGACACCTACGTCAACGACGCCCTCGGGCTGACCCGTGCGACCGCGGAGGAGTGCAGTCCCCTGCGGATGCCCGCACCACGGTGCGACTCGGTCCTTCTCGCCGCGGGCCGGCACGAGACCCGCACCTACCTGCGCCAGCAGAGCGCCTACGAGGCCCACCTCGCCTCCTCGGCCCTCCCGGTCGCCTCCCACGTCGTCCCCGACCGGGACCACTTCGACCTGCCGCTGGACCTGGCCGACCCCGCGACCGGTTTCGGTCGGCTCAGCCTGGATCACCTAGGAAGGGTGACCTCCCCCTCATGAAGTACCTGTTCACGTCAATGCCGGTCGTGGCCCACGTCCTGCCGCTGGTCCCGCTGGCCCAGCAGCTCGTCCTGGACGGCCACGACGTCCTGGTCGCCACCACCGGCCCGGCCGCCGACGCCGCCCGCCGCGCCGGTCTCACCACCATCGACGCGGGCGGGCGGCTCGACGCCCGAGAGCCCTACGACCGGCTGCTCGACGTCATCGTGAGCGGAGGGTCCGGGCACGCGGCGGACGACCCGGAGGCCCTGCGGGTCCACGGCGCCCACTTCGGCGATGTGGGGCTGCGCATGCTGGACGACCTGCTCCGGATCGGCCGGCGGTGGGGCGCGCAAGCCGTCGTGTACCCGGGTATCCACGCCTGCGGCCTGGTCGCGGCCCACGCGCTCGGGGCCGTGGGGGTGCTGCACGGCTACGGAACCCCGCTCCCCACGTTCGCCCCGGCCCTGGAGCACATACTGGCCGAGCGCGACGACCTTCCCGACCGCGTCCCGGAGGCGGAGGTCGAGGTGGACGTGCTGCCGCCGTCGCTGCCGAACTTCGCCGAGCTGCCCTGGACCAACGGGACCCCGCGTCACCGGCTGGACATGAGGTACGGGTCCTTCAACGGCGCCGCCGACGTGCCCCCGTGGCTGCTCGGCGAACGCGAGGCGCCGCGGGTGGTACTGACCTGCGGGTCCACCGAAGCCCAGGCCCGGCGCGGGGACACCTACCGCCGCATCATCGAGGCCCTGGACGGGACAGGCTGCGAAGCGGTGATCCTCTCCGGCGGCGCGGTCCTGGACCGCCTGCCCGAGCCGCTCCCCCCCTGGGTGCGGATCGAGCGGTGGCTGCCGCTGAAGTTCACCCTCGACCACGCGGACGCGATCGTCCACCACGGCGGCTCGGGGACCGTGCTGACATCGTTCGCCGCGGGCCTGCCGCAGGTGGCGATCCCCATGCCCGGAACGGTCAGTATGAGCAACGGCCAAGCGGTGCAGGCGTGCGGCGCGGGCACGGTGCTCGACCTGAACGCGCTGGACACCGAGGAACTCACCCGGGCGGCCACCGACGTGCTCTCCTCCTCGGCCAAGCGCAAGGCCGCGGTCGCGATCCGGCACGAGATGGAGAAGATGCCGTCGGCTGCCGACGTGGCCGCACGGCTCTCGGCCGTCGTCGGTGAGCGGAGCGGGGCAAGGCCGTGAGAGTCGCGATCATCGGCGGGGGCCCCGCCGGTCTGCTCACCGGGCTGCTGCTCAAGCAGCGCGGTGTGGCGGACCACGCCGTCGTATGGGAGCGAAACCGGAAAGGTACCGCGGGCTTCGGCGTCATCCTCCCCCCGGAAGTGCTCGACCTCCTCCGCCGCACCGTGCCACGCCTGGCGGACGCAGTCTCCCCCCATCTGGCCCGCTGGGAGAAGACCTGCGTCAGCCGGAACCGCGAACGGTGGATGACGGCGACCCCGCCGATGGCGGCGATCGCGCGTTCCACCCTGAACAGGCTTCTGTGGCGGGAATGCGACGCGCAGGGGGTGGTTCTCCGCGAACGTGAGGCGCCGAAACTGCCCGCTCTTGCGAGCTCGTACGATCTCGTGGTCTGCGCGGACGGCGCGGGCTCGCAGGCACACCAGGCCGGTTTCGTCACCACTGTCGAAGAGATCGGCCCGCCCTATGCCTGGCTCGGCACCGCCCAGTCCCTCGACACGCTGACCTTCCTGGCCGAATCGACTGTCGACGGCTGTTACATGGCGCACGCGTATCCTTTCAGTGACTCCGCCGGTACTTTTCTGGTCGAAGGGCGGCGAGCGCGCACACCGACCGACCTCACGGCCCTTTTCGGCCTTCCCGTTCGCCCCGATCCGGCGCGGGACAACTCCGTCTGGCGGAGGTTCCGGGAACGGACGGTGCGGTCGTGGTCCCGCGGCAACATCGTGCTGGTCGGCGACTCGGCACACACGGTGCACTACTCGATCGGCAGCGGTACGCACCTGGCTTTCGAGGACGCCGTGGTCCTGGTGGAGAGCCTGGCCGCCGCCGGCAGCCTCCACCGGGCCCTTTCCTTGTACGAGGAGACCCGTCGGCCGGTCGTCGAGCAGTTCCAGGGCCTGGGCAGGATCAGCGCCGAATGGTTCTCCCGGGTGGACGATGTGTTCGACCTGCCGCTGAGCCGCTTCGCGGCGGGTCTTCTGACGAGGGGAGGGCGCTTCGGACGTGTCGGCGGAACGTCAACCCCACCGTGACGACCGGGTTCGGAGCCACCGACCCGGTGAACAGCCAGTGAGAACCCAGGAAAGGAAGTGGAACGCGGTGAAAGGTACGAGGCCGCCGCTCGTCGTCCACGGAGCCCGTGAGAACAACCTGAACGGCGTCACCGTGAGCATCCCCTCCCCCGCATTGACCGTGGTCACCGGGGTATCGGGGTCGGGGAAGTCGTCGCTGGTGTTCGAGACGATCGCCAAGGAATCACAGCGGCAGCTCAACGAGGTGTTCCCGCTCTTCATCCGCAACCGGCTGCCGAAGTTCGAGCGCCCCGACTTCGAGTACATCGAGAACCTCGCCCCGGCCATCGTCGTCGACCAGCGCGGCCTGGGCCGCAACGCGCGCTCCACGGTCGGCACCCTCACCGAGGTCCAGCCGATGCTGCGCGTCCTGTTCTCCCGGCACGGGAGCCCCAGCGCGGGCGAGTCGACCGCCTACTCGTTCAACGCACCGGAGGGGATGTGTCCCGAGTGCGACGGGCTGGGCCAGGTGCTGACCCTGGACGTCGACCGGCTGCTGGACCGGTCCAAATCGCTGAACGAGGGGGCGATCCAGCACCCGAGTTTCGCTGTCGGCACGAACTACTGGAAGCGCTACGCGACGGCCCACTTCCACGTCGAGCAGCCCAGCTCCCGCCTCGGTGAGCCCCTGTTCGACGCCGACCTCCCACTGAAGGACTACCCCGAGGAGAAGCTGGAGCTCCTGCTGTACGGCGGCGGCTTCCGGACCGACCGGCTCGACGACCTCGGCAACGTGGCGGTGAACGACTACGAAGGATTGGTGGACCGCTTCACGCGGCGGTTCGTCAAGCCCGGACTGGACTCGCTCAAGGCCAAGGAGCGCAAGCACGTCGAGAGGGTCGTCGACATGGCGGTCTGCACCGCCTGCGCAGGCACGCGGCTGTGCCGGGCGGCCCTCGACTCGCGCATCGACGGACGCAACATCGCCGACCTGTCGGCGATGCAGGTGACCGACCTGCTGGACACGCTCGTCGCGATGGAGACCGCCATCGGCGACGCCTCGCTCCTGGCGCAGCCGATCGCGGCGCTGCGGCGGATGGAGACGGTCGGGCTGGGCTACCTCTCCCTCGACCGGTCCTCTCTCACCCTCAGCGGCGGCGAGGCGCAGCGTCTGAAGACCGTGCGCCACCTCGGATCGAGCCTGACCGGCATGACCTACGTCTTCGACGAGCCCAGCACCGGCCTGCACCCGCGTGACGTCGAGCGGCTGATCGCGCTGCTGTACCAGCTGCGGGACAAGGGCAACATCGTTCTCGTCGTCGAGCACAACCGCGCGGTCATCGAGGCCGCCGACCACGTGATCGACATCGGCCCCGGCGCGGGCAAGCACGGCGGATCGGTCGTGTTCGAGGGCACGCCGGCCGAACTCGCCGCGAGCGGTACCGCCACCGGCCGGGGTCTGCGTGAACCGCTCCCGGCCTCCAGATCGCGCCGTTTCGACGCCTGCCTGGCGGTCCGGTCGGCCAACCTGCACAACCTGCGCGACGTCGACGTCGACTTCCCCCTGGGGGTCCTCACGGCCGTGACCGGGGTCGCCGGGTCGGGGAAGAGCTCACTGGCCACGAAGGTGCTGCCCCAGCAGCACCCCGGCGTCGTCGTCATCGACCAGAGCGCGGTCGGTATCAACCCCCGGTCGACCCCTGCGACCTACGCCAAGATCTGGGACCACATCCGCCGCGAATTCGCGCGGGTGCACGGGGTCAGCCCCGGCCTGTTCAGTTTCAACGCGGAGGGTGCCTGCCCCACCTGCAAGGGGCGCGGGACCGTGACCAGCGACATGGCCTATCTCGACCCTGTCACCGTCACGTGCGAGACGTGCGGTGGCGGGCGCTACCACCCCGACGTGCTGCAGTACCGGCTGTACGGCCGCACGATCACCCAGATGCTGGAGACGACCGTGGAGGAGGCCGTCGAGCAGATCGGCGGAACGGTCCGGGATCGGTTGAACGCCTTCGTGGATGTGGGGCTGGGCTATCTCACCCTCGGCCGGCCGCTGTCGGAGCTCTCCGGCGGTGAGCGCCAGCGCGTGAAGCTGGCGAGCCGCCTCACCGACAACGGGCGGATCTTCGTCTTCGACGAGCCGACCTCCGGCCTGCACATGGCCGACGTGCGCAACCTCGTCGCCCTCTTCCACCGGATCATCGACGCGGGCAACACGGTGATCGTCATCGAGCACGACCTCGACGTCGTGCGGCTCGCCGACTGGGTGATCGACCTGGGCCCGGAGGCGGGGCACGACGGCGGCAGCATCGTCTTCACCGGCCGGCCGGAGGATCTGGCCGATGCCCAGGACAGCCTGACCGGACGGTATCTGGCCAAGGAGCTGAGCTGATCGCATGGACGAAGTCGAGCAGAGCCGTGACGAAGCAGTGGGGATGCCTTCGACGACCGTGTCCGGACCGCCGGAGAACCTCACCGCGGAGACGATCACCGATGCGTTCGTACGGACGGCGCGAGACCACGCGCACCGCGAAGCGATCACGGACGGCGTGCGGACTCTGACATACGGAGAACTGGACGCGGGCACCGACCGGATCGCCCGAGCCCTGGCCAACCGCGGCCTGCGGCCGGGACAGCACGTGGGCGTCCACCTCGATCGGAGCCTGGCCACGTACCAGCTCTTCCTGGGCATTCTCAAGGCCGGGCTCGTCGTGGTCCCCTTCAACCCCGTCCACCCGCACGACTACAAGGCGCGGATGCACGAGGCCGCCGACCCCGTGCTCATGGTTGTCGGCTCTGACCCGGAGGAGGCACCGTGGAAGGAGACGCTGTCGGCCGCCGACCTGCTGGCCGAGGCCGCCGAGCTCCCGGCCGGGGCGCCTCCGGTCGAGCTGGGTGCGGACGCCCCGGCCTTCGTCCTGTTCACCTCCGGATCGACCGGGGTGCCCAAGGGCGTCGTGATCGCGCACCGGGGGATCGCCCGGGTCTCCCGGTATCTGTCCGAGTACACCCCCGGCCCGGGTGACCGGTTCCTGCAACTCGCACAACCGAGCTTCGCGGCGTCGACCACCGATATCTGGACTTGCCTCCTGCGCGGCGGAAGGCTCATGGTCGCCCCGCAGGAGCTTCCCGCCCTGCGGGAGCTGGCCGAGCTGATCACCCGCGACCGGACCACGGTGCTGAACCTGCCCGTCGGGCTCTTCAACCTGCTGGTCGAACACCATCCGCAGACCCTGGCCCAAGCCAGGTGGGTGATCGTCAGCGGGGACTTCCCGTCCGCCGAGCACATGAGACGCGCCCTCGGCGTGATGGAGGGTGCTCTGTTCAACGCCTTCGGCTGCACGGAGAACTCCGCGCTCACAGCGGTGCACCGGGTCACCGAGGCGGACCTGTCCACGGGAGAGGTCCCCGTCGGCCGTCCGATGCCCACCGTGGAGCTGTCCGTCCGCGACGAGCACTTCGAGGAGTGCCCGCCCGGTCGGATCGGTGAGTTCTGCATAGCCGGAGACGGCCTCGCCCTGGGCTACCTCGGCGACCGTGAGCTGACCGAGGAGAAGTTCGTTCGGCACGGCGGCCGGAGGCTGCTGCGCACCGGGGATCTGGCCAAGTGGACCGAAGAGGGCGAGATCGTGCTCGGCGGGCGCGCCGACCAGATGCTGAAGGTCCGGGGGTTCCGGGTGGAGCCCCGCCACGTCGAGCTGACCGCCGAGGCCTTCCCGGGCGTGGCCCGAGCGGTCGTCCAGGCCCCCGCCGGCGAGGAGGCCGCGGAACGGCTCGTGCTGTGGTGCACCGCCGTTTCCGGAGTCGGCGGCCGGGGCGGTGTCGATGAGCACGCCCTCACGGCTCACCTCCGGGAGAAGTTGCCCGACCACATGGTTCCGTCGACCGTGACGGTCCTCGATTCCTTCCCCCTCAACGCCAACGGCAAGATCGACCGGAGCGAGCTGCGCGAACGGCTCGCCTCCGGGCAGGGGGCGGGGCGGAGCACGGAACAGGTCCCGCGTGACGAACTCGCCGAGACCGTCCGGTCGACGCTGGCCGCCGTGATGGACCACCCGCAGCTCGGCATCGACGACGCACTCCTCGACGCCGGGGTCACCTCGCTGCATCTGATCGACCTCGGGTCCCGGCTCGACGACGTGGTCGGTGTCGCGCTGTCTCCCGGCGATCTCCTCGACGCCGGCACGGTGGCCGGTATCGCCGACCGGATCCGGGCCGAGCGCCGTGGAGGTGGCTCCAGATGACGGGCATCGGAAGACAGACGTTCCCTCCGTCGCCGGTACAGGCCGGGCTGTGGTTCGCCAGCACCTACGGCACCGACGACCCCACGGCGTACAACCAGCCCCTGATTCTGCGGCTCCCCGTCCTGCTGGACGACGAGCACTTCGCGGCCGCCGTGCGCGCGGTCCACGGCGAGCAGCTCTCCCTGCGTACGACATTCGAGATGGACCCGGACGGCGATCTTCGGCAGGTCGTGCACGACCGCCTGGATCCGATCATCGAACTGCGGGACTCGGACGAACCCGATCCGCAGGAGTGGATCGACGCGCAGGTGGACGAGGTCGCCCGGACCGTCTTCGACCTGCAGGCGGGACCGCTTGCGCGCGTCCGCCACCTTCGCCTCCTCTCCCGGGGGACGAGCCTGCTCGTGTTCAACGTCCACCACACCGTCTTCGACGGGATGTCGTGGAAGCCCTACCTGCGCCAGGTCGAAGCGGCCTACGCGGCCCTGGCGCACGGCCACGGGCCCCGGCCTCCGGTGCTGCGGCAGTCGGTTGAGGCCTACGCCCGGTGGCGTGAGCGCCTGGCGGACGCCGCGGAGTCGGGGGTGGCCTCCAAGACCCTGGACCATTGGCGGGAGAAACTCGCCGACGCGCCCGCGGCCGCGCCCATCACCCTGACGGGGGAACGGGAGCTCTACAGCACCTCTGCCCGGACGGTCCTCGGCCCGGAGCTGATCACGCGGGTCCAGGCGCTCTGCGCTGCGAAGGGCCTCACCACCAGCATGTTCTTCATCGCCGTGTACTTCTTGCTGTTGCATCGGCAGACCCGCCGGGACGATGTCCTGCTGGGCATGCCGCTCTCCGTGCGCGAGGGGAGCGAGACCGCCGAGGTCGTCGGACACCTGACCAACACCGTCGTGCTCCGCCACCGCCTGACGGACCGGGACACCGTCCACGACGTGCTCCGAGCCGTCAGAGACGAGGTGCTCGACGTGCTCCGGCACCGCTACACCCCACTGGAGTCCGTGGTCGCCGGCCTCCGCGACAGCGGCAGCCACCGGGACGGCACCGGCGAGCTGTTCAACGCGATGATCACCGTCATGCCGGCCGACGCGCGCGGCCTCGACCTCCGCGAATGGGGGGTGACGACGTGGGAGTACACCTCGGGTGGTGCCAAGTACGACCTGGCGCTCATCGTCGACGAGGCTCCCGACCGCAAGACGCTCGTCCTGGAGCACACCTCGACCACCGACGACGGCGCCGCGTTCGTGGACCACCTCGCCAAGCGGCTCCGGCGGCTCGTCGAGGACGTGCTCGCCGGGCCGGACGCACCGGTCCGTGAGCTGCCGTGGATGGGCGAGGAAGAGGAGGCCGCGGTCATCGCGGCCTGCTCGCGACAGGACGACGCCCCCGAGCTCGGCACCGAACTGACCGACGGCCTCTTCGCCGCGGCCGCCAAGGCCGGCCCCGACCGGCCCGCCCTGGTCGCCGACGGTGTCGTCCTCACCTACGCCGAACTCGACGACCGGGTCCGGTCCTCGGCGGCGGGCCTGGTCGCGCGAGGAGTGCGTTCGGGCACGCCGGTCGCTGTCCTCCTGCACCCCGGGGCCGACCTGGTGACAACGGTCCTCGGGATTCTGCGGGCCGGGGGAAGCTACGTCGCCCTCGACCCGGGGAACCCGGTGGAACGGCTGCGCTTCGCCATCGGCGACAGCGGCGCCGCGATCCTCGTCCGCGACCCCCGCATCGACCTGTCCGGCACGGACCTTCCCGCGGAGCTGGAGATCCTCGCCCCCGACGACCTCGACGGCGGTCCCGACGGCCTCGTCGGCCCCGGGCGCAAGGGGCCCGACGACACCGCGTACATCGTCTACACCTCGGGCTCCACCGGCCGACCCAAGGGCGTGGTGATCACCGAGGCCACGCTGGCCAATCTCGTGCACTGCCAGGAGTGGATGTCCTCCCGGCGGCGGATGCGCACGCTCCAGTACATGTCTCCCGCCTTCGACGTCTTCGCGCTGGAACTCGTCGGTTCCCTGTGCACGGGAGGCACCCTGGTCGTCCCGCCCGCCCATGCCAGGACCGATTTCGACACCCTCGCCGCGCAGCTCGCCGAACAGCGGATCGAGCGGGCGTTCTTCCCCTACGTGGCGCTCCGCGAACTCGCCGCGGTCCTGCGGGCCTCCTCCGTTCCGCTGCCGGACCTGCGCGAGGTGTACGTCACAGGCGAACGTCTGGTCGTCACCGACGACTTGCGGGCAATGTTCCGAGCGCTGCCGCACGCGCGGCTGATCAACGCCTACGGCCCCTCCGAGGCGCACTGGTGCACGGCCGAGACCCTGGACCCCGATCCCGACACATGGCCCACGATGCCGCCGATCGGGGGCCTCGTTCCCGGGGTCGACGCCCGCGTCCTCGTCGACGGCGACCGCTTGGCCCCCTTCGGTGTCGAGGGGGAGCTGTGCATCGCGGGGCCGGTGGTCTCGCCTGGCTACCTCAACCTGCCCGAGAGGACCGACAAGGCGATGCGGCCCGACCCCTTCGGGCCGGCCGGGCAGCGGATGTACCGGACCGGCGACGTGGTGGTGCTGGCGCCCGATGGACGCCTGCACTACCGGGGCCGGGTCGACGACCAGATCAAGATCCGGGGGTACCGGGTCGAACCGGGCGAGGTGGAGTCCGCGATCGAACGCGTGCTGGACACGAACATGGCCGCGGTGGTGGCCCGGACGTCGGGAGGCGAGCGGAGGCTGCACGCGTTCGTGCAATCAGGTGCCGAACCACCGCCCGACTGGCGGGCAAGGCTCGGGAAGGTGCTCCCCGGCTACATGGTCCCGGCCACCCTCACCCGAATCGACGGCATCCCCTTGACCTCGACCGGGAAGATGGACCGCCGGGCCCTGGAGCAATGGCAGGACCGGCAGGCCGAGAACTCCGCCATGGGCTCCGACCGGTCGCGCCCGACTCTGGAGGAAGCGGTCGGCAGGGACACCCCGATGGCCCGGCACATGCTCGCCATGGCCGAGGTGTGGACGGAACTGCTCGGGTTCCCACCCGAGACCCCGGATGACGACTTCTTCCTGCTCGGCGGGCACTCGATGCTGGCGGCCCGCCTGCACCGGCTGGTCCGGCGTCGCTTCGGCGCGGACATCGCTCTGTCGGCTCTGCTCAGCACCCCCACCCTGCGCGGCATGGCGGGGTGCCTGGTGGACGGTGAAGGCACCGGCGACCGGACGACGGGGGCGGTGCTGCGCGACGACGCGCGCCTGCGCGACTTCTCGGTCCCGCCCGGGCGAGGGCCGACCGACGGGACGGTCCTGCTGACCGGTGCCACCGGATTCCTCGGCAGCCATCTGCTCGGCGAACTGCAGCGGGCCGGACGGCGGGTCCGCTGCCTCGTCCGCGCGGACACGGAACAGCAGGCCCGGTGGCGCCTGTCCGCGGCGTTCGAGAAATTCGCCCTGGACACCTCCGGGATCGACGGGGTGGAGGTTGTCCTGGGCGACCTGTCGAAGCCCTGGCTCGGACTGGGAGAGGGGTACGAACTGTTGGCGCGCTCGGTGGACGAGGTCTACCACGCCGCCGCGCACATCAACTTCGCCGTTCCCTACCACACGGTCAGGCGCGCGAACGTCGACGGACTGCGGACGCTGCTCGGCCTCTGCGCGGTCAACCGCACACCGCTGCGGCTGGTCTCGACGATGGGGGTCTTTCCCCCCGACTCGACCTCCGGCCGTGTGACCGAGGACGCGGTCCCCGGGGACCCCGAGTCGCTGGGCATCGGATACTCGCAGAGCAAGTGGGTGGCCGAACACCTGGCTCTGCGGGCCAGGGAGGCCGGACTACCGGTCACGCTGCACCGCGTCGGCCGCATCGGGGGCCACGAAGGCACCGGGGCCTGTCGGCACGACGACTTCTTCTGGCTCCAGATGAAGAGTTTCGCCCTTCTCGGCCGCTACCCCGAGGACATCGTGCAGGCGCCGCACGTCGATCTGCTGCCGGTGGACTACGTGGCCCGGGCGATCGTGCGCCTCTCGTCCGCCGGGCCCGACAACGCCAACTGGCACCTGTTCCACGACCGAGGGCTCTCGTGGCCGGCGATCATCGAGACCGTCCGCGCGGAGGGGTACAGGGTCGAGCCGGTCACCCGCGCGGACTGGATGGCCGCTCTGGAACAGCGGGCCGAATCCGATGCCCGCGAGGAGGGGCTCGGCTCGCTGGTGCCGTTCATGCGCGAGGGTGTGATGCGACTCGGCGACCACGCCTTCGGCAACGAGAGGACACGCCGGCGCCTGACCGACCTGGGGTGCTCGGTACCCGTCGAGGACACGGGATGGATCAGCCGGATGTTCGCGTACTTCCGCTCCCATGGGGCGGTCCCCTTGCCGGAGAAGGACCGGCGGAAGGAGAGGCATGGCTGAGGAACGCGAGTACTCGGTGGTGATCGTCGGCGCGGGGCCGGTCGGATGCGCTCTGGCCGTCCTGCTCCGGGGCCAGGGGATCGAGGTCGACCTCTTCGAGCGGACGTCTGCTTCCGGCCCGGTCGGCTCCGGCCACTCCTTCAATCTCACCCTCACCTCGCGCGGGCTCTCGGGACTTCCCCACCCGGTCAAGCGCCGCCTCTACCACCGGGGCACGGTGCTGACCAAGCGGATCATCCACCACCGCGACGGTGCGATCTCCACCCAGCGGTACGGGACGGCGGACGCGCACCACCTGCTGTCCATCCCCCGCCAGGTCCTCCAGGAGCTGCTGCGCGACCAGGCGGTCCGGGCCGGGGCCCGGATCCACTACGGGCGCGAGTGCGTCGGTGTGGACGCGGTCCGACCTGCGGTGACGGTCCGCGACAAGGACGGCCGCAGGACCCGGCACGAGGGGGACCTCCTCATCGGCTGCGACGGCGCCAACAGCGCCGTCCGCGGCGCCATCGCCGCCTCCGCTCCGCGGCACATGCAGGTCACCCGCAGGTCCATCGCGCACGGGCACGCGGAGATCACCATGGACTACACGGACGCGGACCCGAGCGGGTTGCACCTGTGGCCGCGGGGCGACCACTTCCTCCAGGCCATGCCCAACCGCGATCGGACGTTCACGACGAGCTTGTTCAAACCGATGGTCGGAAGTGAGCGGCGGTCCCACTTCACCGGGCTCGACTCGGCCGAGGCGGTCCGCGGCTACTGCTCCACCGAGTTCCCGGACGTGTTCGACCGGATGAACCGGGTCGGAAGCGGCCTCATGGCGCGGCTGCCCGCACGGCTGTACACGGTCGACTGCTCGCCCTACCACTACCGCCGCACGGTGCTCGTGGGAGATGCCGCCCACGCGGTCGTCCCGTTCTACGGCCAGGGGGTCAACTGCAGTTTCGAGGACGCCGCGACCCTGGCCGCCCTCCTGGGGAAGTTCCGCGTCACCGGGGAGAGCGAGATCGCCGCGGTCACGGAACTCGTCGCCGAGGAGTACAGCAGAGCGCGGGTCGCGCCGGGGCACGCGCTCGCCCGGTTGTCCCTGGACAACCTGGCGGAACTGTCCTCCCACGTCGACGATCCGGCCTTCCTGGCCCGCAAATCGCTGGAGAGGCGTCTCCACGAGGAGCATCCCGATCTGTATACGCCGCTCTACCAGCTGGTGGCGTTCACGTCCGTCCCCTACGACGAGGCCCGACGCATGTACCGCGAGTCGAACGCGGTGCTGGACGGGTTGTGCGCGGGGCGCGACCTCCACCGGGAAAGGGAGCAGATCATCGGCGAATACGCCAGAGTCCGTGAGGGCGGACTCAGCCCGTCCGGCACCGCTGCCCGACAGCCGGGCGGTGTCCGGTGATCGAGAGCCTGGGCATATCCGGCGCCTTCGTCCTCACCCCCGACGTGCACCGGGACCGGCGGGGGGACTTCCTGGAGCTGCTGAGAAGCGAGGAGCTGTCTGAGCACACCGGCGTCCGGTTCCGCCTGGAGCAGGCCAGCTGCGCGACGAACGTCCGCGGCGTCCTGCGCGGCATCCACTACGCCGACGTCCCCCCAGGCCAGGCCAAGTACGTGGTGTGTGTCTCGGGGACGGTCCTGGACGTGATCGTGGACCTGCGGACGGGGTCGCCGACGTTCGGGGACTGGGCGTCGGTGCGCCTGGGCGAGGGAGCCTACCGGGGTGTCTTCCTCAGGGAAGGGCTCGGGCATGCCTACGTCGCACTCTCCGAGCACAGCACCATGGTCTACCTGTGCTCACAGGCCTACGCCCCGCAGCGCGAGCACGGCGTGCACCCGCTCGACCCGGAGATCGGGATCACCTGGCCTGACGACGTCGAACCGATCCTGTCGGACAAGGACGCGCTGGCCCCCGGCCTGCGCTCGGCACGACAGCAGGGGCTCCTGCCCGAGTACCGGACGTGCCTGCGCCACTACGGCGAACCGACGGCCGGCCGGTGACGCGGCGCCGCCATGGCGCTCCGCAGCGGTTCCCACCACGAGGGGTTGGCGCGGTACCAGTCGATCACCTCGGCCAACCCTCGCTCGAAGTCGATCGTCGGCGCGTAGCCCAAGGCGCGCAGCTTGTCGTCCGCCAGGCAGTAGCGGTGGTCGTGGCCCTTGCGGTCGGGGACCCACTCCACCCGGTCCCAGGTCGCACCGAAGGCTGTGAGCAGCCGCTGGGTGAGTTCGAGGTTGGTGAGTTCGGCGATGCCGCCGATGTGGTACACCTCGCCTGGGGAGCCGCGCTCCAGCACCACGCGGATGCCCCGGCAGTGGTCGTCCACGTGTATCCAGTCGCGGACGTTCCGCCCGTCCCCGTACAAAGGGACGGGGCGGCCTTGGATCAGGTTGGTGATGAAGAGCGGGACGACCTTCTCCGGGTACTGGCGGGGACCGTAGTTGTTGCCGCAGCGGGTGATGCACACCGGCAGGCCGTGGGTGCGGGCGTAGGCCAGGGCGACGAGATCTCCCCCCGCCTTCGTCGCCGAGTAGGGGGAACGGGGGTCGAGCGGCGCGTCCTCGCTCCAGCTCCCGTCGGCGATGCTCCCGTACACCTCGTCCGTGGAGACATGGACGACCTTGCGGACCCCGGCTTCGAGGCAGGACTGCATCAGCGTCTGAACGCCGAGCACGTTCGTGCGGGCGAACTCCGTGCCGTCCGCGATGGAGCGGTCCACATGCGACTCAGCGGCGAAGTTGACCACCGCATCGTGTCCCGGAAGGAGCCGGGCGAGCAGGTCCGCGTCGCAGATGTCGCCCTGTACGAAGTCGATCCGTTCCGTGACCGCGTCCAGGTTCGACCTCCTCCCCGCATAGGTCAGCTTGTCGAGTACCGTGACCGGGCCCCGGACGCGGAACTCGGATCGCGGATCGAGCAGCATGCGCACGAAGTGTGAGCCGATAAAACCCGCGCCGCCGGTGACCAGAATTCTCATCGCTTCTTCTTCGCTCCTCTGTTGGGGCAGGGGCCGGCCCGGTGACACGGGGCGGGCGGTGGGGAAGGGACCGAGACGGCTCAGGTGCTGATTCGCACTTGGCTGTGGTCGCCGAGCACGAGCCGGTGGGCTCTCGGCGTGGGAGAGGCGGGGACGATCTGCGTCTCCCGGCCGATCAGAGATCGCTCGATGCGGCGCATCCCCTGGATCGAGGCACCGCGGAGAACGATCGAGTACTCGATCTCGCTCGCGTCGATCCGGCAACCGCCCTCGACGGACGTGAACGGCCCGATGTAGGAGTCGCGGACGACCGTGTCCGGCCCCACGATCACGGGACCGACGATGCGTGAGCGGACCACCCGGGCGCCCTCGGCCACCGTCACTCTCCCGACCAGTTCGCTGTCGGTGACAGTACCCGAGTTCCGCGGCTCCAGTGTCTCCAGCACCTTCCGGTTCACCTCCAGCATGTCGTCCACGTTCCCGGTGTCCTTCCAGTAACCGGTGATCATGGCGGAGTCCACCCGCTCGCCCGCATCGATCAGCCCCTGGATGGCATCGGTGATCTCCAGCTCGCCGCGCCCCGAGGGCTTGAGGTTCTCGATGATTCCGTGCACGGCGGGCGTGAACATGTACACCCCGGCCAGCGCGAGGTCGCTCTTCGGACGCACCGGTTTCTCTTCCAGGCCCACCACCTGCCCGGCGGAGTCCAGTTCGGCCACCCCGAACGCCTGGGGCGTGCTGGTGCGGGTCAGCATGAGCTGGGCCGCGGGACGGTGACGCCGGAATCGGGCGGCCAGCTCGGCGAAGCCGCCGACGATGAAGTTGTCGCCCAGGTACATGACGAAATCGTCGTCGCCCAGGTATTCGCGGGCGATGAGCACACCGTGTGCCAGCCCAAGCGGGGCCTCCTGCCGCAGATAGGTGACATCGAGACCGAAACCGCTCCCGTCCCCGACGGCGTTCTTGATCTCGACGGCCGTGCTGCCGGTCACGATCCCGACCTCACGCACACCGGCCTCGGCGATCGACTCCAGACCGTAGAACAGCACGGGTTTGTTGGCGACCGGGACAAGCTGTTTCGCAGAGGTGTGGGTGATGGGGCGCAGTCGCGATCCCGACCCGCCGGCCAGCACCAGAGCCTTCATCGGTCGAGGACCTCCTCAGAGGGGATCGAAGGGGTGGACCACAGGGCCATCCTTTCCTTTCCGGCCGGGCAGGTTCCATCAAGGGAACTGAAGATATTCTCAAGGATTCCTTCGGCCGCGGTCCGGCCAGGTGAGCCGTGTGACCCCGCGCTCGGAGAACTGTGTTCTCCTGAGATGCGACGGCGGCGGCCCCGAGGACCTACACACGCTTTTCAAGAATCGATGAATTTTATTTTTCGGATCTCTGCTTGTCCTCTTTTTCTGCGAAAACTACCATCGAGCCCAGCAGCCATTGGCGGAAGGGTGGAAACCCGACTCGCATTTCCCTTGAGGAGTTTCAATTGGACGCGCCGGATCTCGTCGAAATATGGAATGAAGACCAGGTCGACTCGTGGCATTCCTATCACATGTCCGGCATGCCGGAATTGATAAGCTCGATGCATCTGTGCATGTCACTCTACGCCTTTGTCGAATCCGGATGCCTCGAACGGCTGCGCGCCGAGGAGTGGGCGTCGGCGGCGGAGATCCTCGGCGGGAGCGCGACCGATACCGGCCAGGGATTCATCGAGTATCTGCGGCTGTGCGGTGTCCTCGACCGGAGGGACGGGCGCTACCGGCTCTCTCCCAAAGGCACTTTGCTCACCAGCGAGATCTCACTGGCGCGGCTCGGCTTCTACCTCGAGGCCTACGCACCCGTCACCGCCCGGATCACCGATCTGATCACGAACAAGGCCGAGTACGGGCGGGACGTGGTCCGAGCGGGCGGTGCGCTGAGCCGGCACTCCGGAACCGTCGCCACGGTGTCCTACGTCGGGCTCGTCGCCGAGGCCATCGCGGAGCGGCAACCGCGCCGGATCCTGGACATCGGGTGCGGGGACGGATCCTTGATCCTTCGTCTGTGCGCACGGCTGCCCGAGCTGTCCGGCGTGGGAATCGACATCTCCCCCGCCGCCATCGAGAACGCTCGGGCCGACAGCGCAAGGGACGGGCTCGCGGACCGCACGAGCTTCGAGGTGGCCGACGCCTTCTCACCCGACACCTGGTCCGAGAAGGCGGCGGCCGCCGATGTGCTCGTCGGGGTCGGGGTGATGCACGAGCTCTTCCGGGACGGGGAGGACGCGGTGATCGAGGTTCTGAACCGGCTCGCCGACGTGCTGACCGAGGACAAGGTGTTCCTGCTCGGAGAACCGGAACTCCGCTACGACAACCGGGAGAACGACTCCGACTTCTTCCTCGTGCACGTGCTGACCGGCCAGGGCATCCCGCGGAACCGGACGGCATGGCTGGACGTGTTCCGAAGGTCGCGGTTGCGCTGCAAGCGCGTCATCACCAACGCCGTTGCCGGGCCGCGCACGTGTTTCTATGAGCTGACCGCTCGGTAACCGGGACCGCCCGGGCGAAGCGGGCTGCGCAGGCGCGGGGCGGTGGGGACGGGTGACCGTCCCCACCGCCCCGTTGCGCTTCGAGACCGCGGTCGACCGGGGGAACGTCAGCGGCACACCGCGTAGGCTTGGCGCCCGCGCGGCCCCGCGCCCGCACGCAAGAACCCGTCCCGCCCCACGCCCACGATGCAGGCCTTGGCGCCCATGGACATCTCGGGGACCACGTCGACCACGTGTCCCCGGCGCCGGAGCTCGGCCACGGCTTCGGATCCGATCCCGGCCTCCACCACCAAGGTCCCGTGCCGGCGGCTGCGAGGGGTGAACGACGACGGGAAGTGGTCGGTGTGGAAGAGGGGTACCTCTGTGCTCTGCTGGAGGTCCGCCCCGAATTCGGCCACGGCCAGGAAGGTTTCCAGGGTCCACTGGTCCTGGCGGTCGCCCCCGGGGGTGCCGAAGGCCAGGTACGGACGCCCGTCCCGGGAGACCAGGGTCGGACTCAGTGTCGTGCGGGGACGCTTGCCCCCGGCGACCGCGTTCGGGTGTCCCTCCACCAGCCACATGGTCTGTCCCCGCGTACCGAGCGGGAAGCCGAGACCGGGGATGACGGGGGAACTCTTGAGCCAGCCCCCGCTGGGAACCGCGGCGACGAGGTTCCCGTGCCGGTCGGCCACCACGAGCGCACACGTGTCGCCGGGGTCCAGCGTGGCCCGCAGGACGACCGTGGGCATCCCGCTCTGCAACTGGTCCATCCAGTCGCCGCCCCAGTCCGGAACCGGATCGGGCTCGACCACCGGCACTTCGGAGGTCCGGCCTCCCAAGACACCCGGGGCGGGGGACGGGTTCGCCCGGTCTCCGATGAGCAGTCTTCTGGTGGCGTTGTACTCCGGCGAGAGCAGAGTGGTGAGCGGCGGGTCGGGATGGGTGGCGGGATCCCCGTACCACGCCTCCCTGTCCGCGAAGGCGAGCTTGGCCGCCTCCGTCAGCAGGTGGACGTACTCGGCGCCGTCCGGGGCCGACGAGCGCAGGTCATGGGCCTCCAGGAGGGCCAGCTGCTGGAGGAAGACCGGCCCCTGGGACCAGGGGCCCGGCTTGTTGACGGTCAGTCCGTGGTAGTCACCGCGGAGCGCGGGCTCGACGTCGGCCCGCCACGCGGCGAGGTCGTCGCCGGTGAGCAGCCCCTTGTTCCGATGCCCGGACGCGTCGAGTACTTCGGTCGAGGTGACGAACCCGTCGATGGCCTCCGCCACGAAGCCCTCGTAGAACACGCGTCCGGCCTTTTCGATCTGCGCGTCCCGATCCGCGCTCCCCGCCCGGGCCTCGCTGACGAGCCGGCGCAGCACAGAGGCCAGGTCCGGGTTGGCGAGTCGTTCCCCGGCCGCCGGGGCGCGGCCGCCGACCAGGTAGGTCTTGCCGGAGGAGGCCCACTCGTCCTCGAACAGCGGCACGAGCGCGCCGATCGCCTTCGCCGTGTCGGCCATGACCGGGTAACCGCGTGTGGCGTATCCGATCGCCGGGTCGGCCACCGTCTCCAGGGGGAGCTTGCCGAAGTCGGCGAGCAAACGCAGCCAGGCGCCCATGGCGCCGGGGACGGTGGCCGGAAGAAGCCCGGACCCCGGGATCTGGCGCAGGCCCAGGCCGGTGAAGTGCGTCAGGTCTGCCTTGCCCGGCATCGGCCCCTGCCCGCAGATGACGGAGGCGTTCTCCTCACCCGAGCGCTGAGCGATGATCGCGACGTCGCCGCCGGGACCGTTGGAGTGCGGCTCGACCACCTGGAGGACCAGCCCGCCCGCGACAGCTGCGTCGAAAGCGTTGCCGCCCTGCTCCAGGACGGCCATCGCGGCGCTGGAGGCCAGCGGTGAGGTGCTGGAGACCGCTCCGAGGTCCCCGATGAGCTCCGGTCGGGAAACCATGCCCTCACACCTCCCCGGCGGTTTCCGGGGCCTCGAAGATGCCGGGGCCGGACGTGAGGACGCGGTCGGGGTCGTACCGTTCCTTCGCCGCGTGGAAGTCCTCCCACGCATCGCCGTAGTGCTCGCGCCACTCCTGTCGGGTCAGGGGCACCGAACCGATCGGGTAGAGCACGCCGCCGTGCCGCTCCCGTGTCCGGGCCATCAAGCGCCTGTTGCGCGCGAGCATGGAATCGACGAAGCCGGGTTCGGGGTCGGGGGTCTCGGAGACGGTGTTGATGTCTACGGCGAACAGCCACTCCGATCCGTCGGGTTCGGGCACGCGCGGAAGGGGACGCCTGGCGTGCGCTCGCCGCTGCGGATAGATCAGTCCGGCTCCGTAGGGGCCGATGTCGCGGGGGGTCAGGGTCGGGAGGACGTCGGCGAAGAAGTCCTCCAGCTTCGATCCCGGCAGCCAGGTGTCGAACCACGGTTTGACGAGCCGGTCCCAGCCCACGGTCTCGCACAGCGGGTCGATGACGTTGTCGATCGAGAGCACATGGTCCATGTAGTCCCGGTCCCTGACCTCCGGCGCCGCTTCCAGACCGTCCAGGATCTCCTGGTCGTCCGGTGGAGCGGAGAGGTCGTAGAACGTCGTCGCGAACAGTGTGAAACTCGGGGACGCGCCGGGCGCGACAAACTCGGCGTAGACGTGGTCGACGCCGTCGCGGTCGATGACCGCGCGAAGGTCGCGGAAGAACGCGCCGGCGTCGGTGTGGCCGAACACGTAGGTGCGTGCCCGCTCCCTGGCGGGAACGAGGTCGACGGTCGCCTTGGTGATGATGCCGCACTGGCCGAGTCCGCCGAGCATCGCCTCGAACAGGTCGCTCTTCTGCCCCGGGGAGCAGCGCTCGACGGCCCCGGTCCCGGTGACAACCTCCAGTTCACGCACGTGGTCGATCTGCAGCCCGGTGCGCAGACCGCCAAAGATTCCTCCGACCCCGCCCACCGACAGGGTCCCGCCCACGGTGAGTCCGGTGTAGCCGGTGAGAACCGGGGGCGTCCGTCTCGGCGAGCTCTCGTATGCCGCTCTGGTCAGGTCCTTCCACAGAACACCGGCATCGACCTCCGCCGAGTCCGGACTGAGGAAGCGGATGCGGTCCAGGCAGCGGTTCTCGATCACCAGTCCGTTCGAGAGCCCTTGGCCGAAGGTGGTGTGCGCCTGGCCGCGGCCGGCCACCGAGATTCCCTGCTCCCGGCAGAACGCGACCATCGCGGCCACGTCGTGTGCCGATCGGGGGCGCAGGACCGCGCTCGGTTTCTCGTAGGAGATGTTCCCCAGATCGACGGCAACCGCGTTCCGGGACGCGTCGTCGACCGCCAGGACACCTTCCAGCGGAGGAATCGGGGCGAACCCCGGGCCCCCTTTATCGGATTCAGCGGTCATCCATTTTCTCGTGGACGAATCAAATCCGATGACCTCATCGGATGAACTGGCATTTGTCTCCAGCATGCAATCCTCTTCGAGAAGATTTCCGTTCCTTGGTCCCGGCGAATAATATCCGGGCAGGGACATGGGAGACACTCAGATGCTCTCAAACTGTTTTTAAAGTCTTTTGGCCGCCGGCCCTCACCGATCACTCGAAGGAGCCCGGAGCGACAGCGGCGCCGAGGGCTCGGTTGAAGCCTGTCGCACCGGTGTGCACAGCAGTACCACCCTGCCCCGAATGGGGTGGCTCGACTTCACTGATATCCCAGCGAATCAGCAGGTCAATCGGTAGGATTCTGACCGGCTCAGCCACCTCCGTCAACCGAGTTTCCACACAATTGACGTGTTTGTCCGGTGGTTCGGAGGACGTTGCTCGGTCCCGGCCCGCACGACTACGAGGACGGACTCCTCGCCGGCTCTTCAAAGAAAGTTCACTGGTATGACGATCGTTGTGACAACGCCCACGGGGCATGTCGGCTCGCACGTGGTGCGGCTGCTGATACAGGCCGGTGTCCGTCCCAGGGTGTTGGTGCGCGAGCCGGGCCGGCTCGGGGAGGAGACCCGCCGGCGTGTCGAGGTCGAGCAGGGCGACCTCACCGACGCCGCCTTCGTCCGCGCCGCGGTCGCAGGAGCCCGGAGCGTCTTGTGGGTCGATCCGACGCCGCACACGTGTCCGGAACCGGTCACGGCTTCACTGCGGACCGCCGAAGCGGTCGCGCGGGCGACGGAGTCGGGCGAGGTCGACCGGATCGTGCTGCTGAGTAGTGTGGGCGCCGAGAAGCGGGGCGGCGCCGGTCATATCGACGGCCTCGCCGCGATCGAGGAACGGTTCGAGGCCACCGGGGCCGACGTGCTCCACCTGCGCTGTGGTTACTTCTTCACCAATCTGCTGGCCATCGCCGACTCGCTGGCGGGCGGCGTACTCACCACAACGGCCGACCCCGACCGGCCCATGCCCTGGGTCGATCCCCGCGACATCGGGGAGGTCGCCGCGGCTCGTCTGCTCAACGACGAGTGGGCAGGACAAGGAATCCAGGCGGTCCACGGCCCGGAGGACCTGAGCTACCGGAGCATCGCCGCGATCCTCAGCGAGGTCCTCGGACGGGACATCCGGGTGCGGTGCGTGAACGATGACGATCTGCGCGGTGTGCTGCGCTCGGCCGGTCTGCCGGATGGGGCGGTCGAGGGCATCGTGGGCATGACGGCGGGCACCCGCGATCTGGTTCCCGAGCAGCCGCGGGACGTGGTCACCACGACGCCCAGCCCATTGGCGGCCTGGGCCTACGCGCACCTGCGCCCGGCCCTCCTGTAGGCCTATCGACAAAAGCCGCGGCCCTGCGAGTCGGTAAACCTTTGAGCTGGGGTATTGCTGTGAAGCTATGACAGCGAGCCTGCCGAAAGCCCCTTTACAGCCGACCGTGCACCATGGTAAAAAAGTAAGGCCCGCCTTCCGCTGCGAAAGAATTATATATAATATAATTACAATTGATGTCGTCAGTTCACCCTTTGCTCGCGTCGGTGTAGTTGAACTGAATGGACGTTTTTCATGACAGGGAAAAGGTTAAACACGATCCTGGGCGGCCCTCCTGTCCTGGTGGTCTCGGACTGCGAGGGCCGCGATGAGATACTCAAGGATCTGCGAAGACACGGATTTGAAAGCGAATTGGTCTCGACCGGCGAAGAGGCCATGTCCAGGCATGAAGAATCCCAGTTGGTTCTCGTCGACTTCGATCTTGAGGATTTCGACGGCCTGACCCTTTGCCGTGAGATCCGCAAAGCGAGCGACATTCCCATGATCGGGTTCACGTCGTCGGAGATGAACCGGATCCTGGCACTGGAAGGAGGATGCGACGACTGTATCGACAAGCCTTATTCCAGTCGGGAGTTCGTGGCGCGGGTCAGCGCCCTGCTCAGGCGTTCCCGGGTCTCCTCCTCGTCGGTGCTCGCCTTTGGTGAGCTGTCGATCCACCCCACGACCCGGGAGGTGCGGGTGGGCGACCGGTCGGTCAAGGCGACGCGCAAGGAGTTCGAGCTGCTCCACCTGCTGGCGTCCCACCCGGACTCCCTCTTCTCCCGCGCCGAGCTCCTCCGCCGGGTATGGCAGTTCACCGTCGTACACGAAGAGGTCACCCCCTTGGCCAGTCGAACGATCGACACCCACGTGAGCAGCCTGCGCAAGAAGCTCGGGGCGCCGCACTGGATTGTCACCGTCCGCGGCGTGGGCTTCCGCTTCAACGACCCCGCCGTCTCGGGAGAGCCGCACGAAACCCCGGTGCGGGCCCGCGCGGGGAACCGCCCGGGAACCGTCCTCTGACCTGGCCGAGGTGCCCGCGGCCGGTCGGGGCACACAGATGTTCCCATCGGGGCTGCGCGCCATCGAGTCCGGCCGCAGCCTCGCGGTGGTCCTCCCGCCGCGCGCCCCCGTGGCAGCGGGTTCCCGAAGAAGCTGTTCCAGAGCCCGCCGCATCGGGTCGTCCTGTCATTCCACAACGGATGCTCGATGTTACGTCGGTCACCCGGGAAGCGCGGGTGTGCCACCCGTCCCGAGAGGAACCGCCGGGGCCTTCGACCACGGTCCAGAACCTTCCTGAAGGAAGTCGGCCCGACGCCCTTCTCCTGCGCTCCCCGACACACCCGCCGCGGTGGACTGCGACCTTGGCACTCCCAGAACCTGCCGTCCCTTCGAAAAATACCGATCAGCACCGGCAGGGGACGCTCTCCGAAGGCTTCGAGGCACCTCAGGGACACTGCCGACGGCGTCGGCAGCGGCGATCCGACAGATTCTGGTTCGTGCACATGCGCACTGCTCTCAGCACCGCGCATGTGCGCGCAAGGCCCTCTCCTGGCCTTTGAACATCTGACAACCCCTCTTGTCGTTCGGAGATGTCGTGCCTCTCGCGTGCGCAGGCGCATGCTGAACTCCGCCGGGCACCGCCGCAGCGCTCCCGGAGCCCGACGGCCACAGCCGGCCGGCCGCCACTTCCCACCGACGGAGGATCTCCCCGTGAACAGCATCAAGCCCGCCCTCTCCGGCGCCCTGTCCCTGGCCGCTCTCGCCACCGGCTGCGCCTCCGCGCCCGACCCCGACCAGGTCGTGGAGCTCAATCCGGTCCAGGAGTCCGAGGCCGCCGGAGAGGCCCCGCAGGAGACCGCCGAGGAGGCCGCGCCCAGCGCCGTGGAGGAGGAGTTCGACTCCGAGTACACCTATGCCGACGGTCTCAAGGTCCGCCTGTCGGGCGTCGAGCGCCGCGTCACCGGCGAATGGGACATCCCCGAGAACTCCCCGTACGTGTACTTCGACATCCAGTTCGACAACGGCACCGGCGGTCCCGTCGACCTCAGCTACGTCTCGGTGTACTGCCAGGTCGGCGAGGAGGGCCGCACCGCCGAGGACGTCTACACCGACGACACCGGCTCGGGGT
The DNA here is from genome assembly GCF_014203695.1 of Nocardiopsis algeriensis. Classification (GTDB taxonomy): domain Bacteria; phylum Actinomycetota; class Actinomycetes; order Streptosporangiales; family Streptosporangiaceae; genus Nocardiopsis; species Nocardiopsis algeriensis. Next base: position 114,278 of record NZ_JACHJO010000007.1, read on the forward strand.
TCACCTCCGCGGTGATGGACGGGCGCACCGCCACCGCCGGCTACGGCTGCGCGCTCCCGGAGGAGGAGTCCTACCTCCAGGTGGAGCTGACCCTCAGCGACTGGGAGGAGATGGACGACTACGTGCGCGAGACCGTCTACTTCGTCGGCGAGGTCGTCTGAGGCTCCGGGCGGCCTCAGGAATGTCGGGACCGGTTCCGGTCCGGCCTCGACATTCCTGCGGGAAAAGTTCCTCGTCGCTTGTGGTGGCCGGTGCCGCTTCCCCGAAACAGGCTGGCCGCCGACTGAATCCCCCGGTTCGCCCCTGCAAGAGAATGCGTGTGTATGAAGGCAAGCGAGACCACCTTCCAGAAACTCGTCGAGGGCTCCAAGCAGTTCCAGGTCCCGCTGTACCAGCGCCCCTACTCGTGGGGGAAGGAGGAGCTGGAGCGGCTCTGGGACGATCTGACCGAGCAGACCGCCACCGACCTGGCAGCAGAGGAGACGGGAAGGCCCGGTTGGCGGAGCGGGCCCTGTCTCTGTGGCCGGCCCCGCTGGGTGCCGAGCAGGACGCCGGGCTGCTGGAGGAATCGGCTGGGGAGCGCATAGGCGAGGCCCTGGCCATGGTGTCCTCGGGGAACTGGACCACGCACCGGGAACTGGCGCTGCTGGCCGGGGCCAGGACCGCGACGGTGGTCGCCTATCTGGGCAAGCACGAGGGCACGGCGCATCGGCACCGCGTCTTCCCGGACACCTCCGCCGCCGAGCGGGCCGGAATGCTCCGTGACCGCTTCGTCTCCGCTGCCGCGCTGGCCGAGTTGCTGGGTCTGGACATCGACAAGGCGGTGGAGCGCGAGCACGGCTTCCGCGAACAGCTGCTGGACAGCCGCTCGCCCGAGGAGGCGCGGGCGGTCCTGGCCCTCATCGACGGCTGGACCGCTCTCGGCGGTTCCCTGCACTGGGGGGACGGGACCGAGACGAGCTGTTTCCTGCGCACCTGGGACCAGGCGACGTCCTCGCACAAGCGGTGGGCACTGACCCTCTACCCCCGCATCGGCACCGCGGAGGTGGTCTTCCAGCACATGCGCAGCCGGCCGCCGTTCGACAGGGTGGAGATGCGCCGCGAGCTGCTCGACCGGTTCAACACCGTTCCGGGGATCGACCTGCCCGAGGACGCGCTCGACCGCCGTCCGAGCTTCCGGATGAGTGCGCTGGTGGGCGAGGGAGGGCAACAGGTTCTGGGGGTGCTCTCGTGGTTCCGCGAGCACTGCCAGGAATGGCTGGCCGATCAGGGCTGAGTCCGTTCCCGCCGGAGATGTCCCGGCAGGTGTTCCGTTCCCGGACACCTGTCGGGGCGCCTCGTGTCCGGTCGGGGCTCCGGCGGGACCGAGGAGTCCGGCGGCCCGGCCCTGCGGTGGGCCGCGCTGTCCGGTTCCAGCCGTGGGACGTCCGTTCGCCGGGCTCCGGCGGGCAGGCCCTGTCAGGCAGGCGCCGTCAGTGCTCCTCCGCCGGTACCGGGCGCAGGGTGACCTCGGTGACGGTGCGCCCGTTGGTCTGGTCGACCCTGGCCGTCCAGTCGCCGAGGGTCACCCGCTCCCCCGGTCTCTTGGGGATGTGTCCCAGGACGGCGATGACCAGGCCCGCGACGGTGACGTAGTCGCCCTCGGGAGGGTCGGTGAGATGGACGTCGACGTCGGGCAGGTCGTGCACCGGGTAGGTGCCGGGCAGGGTGAGGGAGCCGTCGTCGTGGCGGACCGCTCCGCGCACGTCGGAGTCGGTCTCGTCGTAGATCTCGCCGACGATCTCCTCCAGCAGGTCCTCCAGGCTCACGATGCCGTCGATGCCGCCCATCTCGTTGACGACCACGCCCAGCTGCTGGTGGTCGCCGATCATCCGGCGCAGGGCCAGCGACACCACCAGCGAGTCGGGCAGCAGGAGCGGTTCGCGGGCCAGGTCTCCGGCGCTGCCCTGTCCGCGTACGAGGTCGGACCAGTGCACGACGCCGACCACGTCGTCGAGGTCGTCGTCGGCCACCACCGGTGCCCGGGAGTGGCCGTGTTCGGCGAGCAGGTGTGCGGCCTCGTCGGCGGGGGTGCGCGCGAGGATGGTGAACACCTCGCCGCGGGGGACGACGACCTGGCGCAGGCGCCGGTCGTCGATCTCGAAGGCTCCGGAGATGATGGTGCGCTGCTCGCTGGTCATCCCGCGCTGGGTGGCGAGCATGTCCCGCAATTCCTCCTCGCCGACCTCCTCACGGGATGCGGAGGGGTCGCCGCCGGTCAGGCGCACCACCAGGTCGGTGGAGACGCTCAGCAGCCACACCACCGGCCGGGAGATCGTGGCGAGCAGGTTCAGCGGCCGGGCGACCAGCAGTGACCAGGCCTCGGCCCGCTGCATGGCGATGCGCTTGGGGGCCAGTTCGCCGAACACCAGGGTGAGGAACGAGAGCACCATGGTGACGAGGACGACGGCGACGGGGCCGGCGGCGGATCCGAGGAAGCCCAGCGGTTCGATGAGGGGCTGGGCCAGGGACACGGCGGCGGTGGCCGAGGCGAGGAAGCCGGCGAGGGTGATGCCGATCTGGATGGTGGCCAGGAACCGGTTGGGGTCCTGGGCCAGGCGGGCCACCGCCCGGCCTCCTGGTCCCCGTGCCGCCAGTTGCTTGATCTGTCCCTCCCTCAGTGTCACCAGGGCGATCTCGCTGCCCGCGAACAGGGCGTTGGCGAGGACGAGGACAAGGACGAGGCCGAGTTGTACCCCGTAACTCTCCATGGGTGCTGTCGTCTCCGATGCCGTAGGGGTCCCGTGTGCGTGCTTTTCCGACCTGTGCCACCTTCCCGCCGTGTCTCGGCCGAATCACGCACGGCCGCGTTCAGGGCCGGTGCACCGCTGCCTGTGCGCAGTTGCGGGAGACCATCGCGACGGGGACGGCGGCGTGGTGGAGCACGTCCTGGCTCACCGAGCCCAGGAGGAGTCCGCGCAGGCTTCCTCGGCCCCGGGAGCCGAGGACCACCAGGTCGGCGCGGCGCGCCTCGGCCAGCAGCGCCTGCACCGGGGTCTCCCGGGTGGACAGCACCGTGACGTCGACGTCGGCGGCGCCGGGTCTGCCGACCTGGGTGAGCATGTCGGCGACCAGTTCCTCCGAGAGCTGTTCGACGAGCCTCTCGGGCGGGTGCCACCCCTGGGTGACCAGGGCCTGGGAGGCGAAGGGGGTGGGGGGCTCCTCGCTGTTGACCACCGCCAGGGAGGCCTCGCCGCACTCGGCCGCCTCCTCCAGGGCGAACGCCAGCGCCTGCCGTGACTCCTCGGAGCCGTCCACGCCCACGGCGATCCGCCGCGGTTCGGCCGCGGGGTCCTTCTCCGAGCCGTGGACCACGACGACGGGGCAGGGGGCGCGGGCGGCCAGCCGGACGCCGACCGATCCCCGCACGGCCGAGCCCACCGCGCCCAGTCCGCGGGAGCCGACCACGATCAGGTCCTCGGGGCCGGAGCGGCGTATCAGGGCCGATGCGGGTCTCTCGGAGGTCAGGAGGGTGTCCACCGGGACCCGGGGGCGGAGGGCGCGCACGTGTCGGGCGGCGTCGTCGAGGACCTGTTCCGCGGGTTCGGTGCTCGCTCCGAAGGGGACGGCGCTTCTCACTCTTGCCGGCAGGGCTGGCACGGCGTGGATCACGGTGAGGGGCGGTCCCCGCCGGGCGGCCTCTCCAGCGGCCCAGGACAGCGGTGCTCGGGAGGAGGCCGTGCCGTCCACTCCGACGATCACCTTCGCGGGGTCGGCCGTGTCGTCGGCCATCTCAGCTCCTGGTCAGGGTGGTGTGCACCGTATGCACGGTCTTCCGCGCACGGGCCGAGGGAAACCCGCCGTGACCAGGTGTTTCACGAACGCTTAACCGCAGGGGACGTGTCGCCGGAGGGCGGCCGGGGGTCAGGGGCGGCGGCGCTCCAGCAGGACGGTGTCGCGCCAGGTGCCGTGGTGGCAGGCGATGCGCTCGCGCACGCCGACGGTGCGGAAGCCGGCCTGGTGGTGCAGGGCGATACTGGCTCGGTTCTCGGGGAAGATCGAGTTCTGGAGGGTCCACAGCCCTCCGGTGTCGGCCTCGGTGACCTGCCGGTGCAGGAGGGCCTTGCCCACGCCTCTGCCCCGTGCGCTCTCGGCGACGTACACGGAGGTCTCGGCCACTCCGGCGTAGGCCGTGCGCGCGGAGACGGGGGCGGCGGCGGCCCATCCCACCACCTTCCCCTCGGTCTCGGCGACCCAGCGGTGGCCGGGCAGCCACTTGTCCTTCAGCGCCTCGGTGTCGGGCACCTCGGTCTCGAAGGTGGCGTTGCCGGTGGCGATGCCCTCGGCGTAGATCCGGCGGACCTCGGGCAGGTCCGCATCGTCCATGGCGCGGGTGTTCACGTCGGCGGGCAGGTCGGTGGGGCAGCAGGGGCGCGCGTCGAGGACGCCCATCACGGCGTCGGCGGCGTGGGGCAGGCCGGTGCAGCAGGCGGGGTTCACCTCGACCCGGGTGGAGGTGCCCGCCTTGGTGAGGGTCACGAAGCCGGCCTCGGCGAGCTTGCGCAGGTGGTGGGAGACGGTGGGTTGGCGGACGCCCACCAGGTCGGCGAGCTCTCCCACGGCGATGGATCCGGCGCTGGTGGCGACGGCGTGCAGGATGCGTACGCGCATGGGTTCGGCCAGGCAGGCGAACCAGGCGGCGTAGGTCTGCGCGTCGGAGGCGGGGAGTGGGCGGTTGCCGTGTTCGGGCGAGGTCAGGGTCATGCCTCCATTATCGACGACGATCTATGGTTGCGTCCATCGACATTCATCGATACATTCTCACTCCATAGACGCCAGTCGATGAAAGGATGTGCGTCATGACGCAGGAGAACCCGGTCGTGGTGATCGGCGCCGGCCCCGTGGGACTCGCGGCGGCGGCGGAGCTGGCCGAGTACGGCCTTCCGGTCCTGGTGCTGGAGCGAGGGGCCGGCGCGGGCGCGGCCGTCGGCGAGTGGGGGCACGTGCGCCTGTTCTCGATGTGGCGCGATCTGGTGGACCCCGCGGCCGAGAAGCTGCTCGCGGCTACCGGGTGGCGACGCCCCGCCGACGGCGGCCACCCGACCGGGCGCGAGTGGATCGACTCCTACCTGGCCCCGCTCGCCGAGGCGCTCGGCGACCGGGCGCGCTTCGGCGCCGAGGTGACCGGTGTCAGCCGCCGGGGCCGGGACCGCGTGGTGGACGCCGGGCGCGGGGAGCAGCCGTTCACCGTGCGGGTGCGCACCGCCGCCGGGGAGGAGCGGATCCTGGCGCGCGCCGTCGTCGACGCCTCCGGTACCTGGGGTTCACCGAACCCGCTGGGAGGTGACGGCCTGCCCGCCCTGGGCGAGGAGGCGGCGGCCGGGCGCATCTCCTACCGCGTCCCCGATCTGGCCGACCCGGCCGTGCGCGCCCGGTACGCGGGCCGCACCACCGCGATCGCGGGCCGGGGGCACTCGGCGCTCACCGCCCTGGTCGCCCTCGCGCGGCTGGCCGAGGAGGAGCCGCGCACCCGCGCCGTGTGGGTGCTGCGCCGCGGAGATGTGGGCGACGCCTTCGGCGGCGGCGCGGCCGACCAGCTCGCCGCGCGCGGTGCCTTGGGACAGCGGGCCCGGGCCGCGGTGGAGGCCGGACACATCGAGGTCGTCACCGGTTTCCGCACCGCCGAGGTCCGGGAGCGGGGCGGTCGGATCGTTCTGGTGGACGCGGAGGGACGTGCCCTGGACCCGGTGGACGAGGTAGTCGCACTGACGGGGTTCCGCCCCGACCTGTCGCCGCTGTCGGAGATCCGCCTGGGCCTGGACGCCGTGCTCCAGGCACCGGTGGAGCTCGCCCCGCTCATCGATCCCAACGTCCACTCGTGCGGAACCGTGTACCCGCACGGTTTCCGGGAGCTCTCCCACCCGGAGGAGGGGTTCTTCCTCGCGGGGATGAAGTCCTACGGCCGCGCCCCCACGTTCCTGGCCCTGACCGGCTACGAGCAGGTGCGCAGCATCGCCGCCCACCTGGCGGGGGACACCGAGGCGGCGGCCCGGCTGGAGCTCACCCTGCCCGAGACGGGCGTGTGCGGCGGCTCGGGCCTGTTCGACGAGCCGGAGGCGGCTTCGGAGGGCGGCTGCTGTGAGGCACCGACCGGGCCGGCCCTCTGACCTTCGCCGCTGCCGACTCCTTCCCCTGCCGGGATCCGGAGGTCCGGCAGCGGCTCGCCGCATCTGGCGGGGAGCCGATCGGGGGGCGGCCGGTTTCACTGTGTTTGCCGCTCGACACCCGGTCGGGATCGGGCCCGGTCAGTTCGCGCAGACGAGGGGCGCGTACCCCGGCGAGCAGTCGGCTGGGATAGGACCTTCGTAGCCATGACGCCTATCCGAGACGGGGAACCAGGCGTCACTGAGATCACCTCTGTGGATGCCTCCCATTCCCTTATCGGCCTGACCAGCACGCACCCACCCTCTGAACGCTTACGGTCCGCGAGCAGGCCCTGGCCGCCGTCGCGCAATCAGCCGACCCCCAGAAATGGGACGCTTTCCCTCTTGACAGAAAAATATTCAATGAACGAATCGATGAATCTCCACGCCTGTTCGGCAACCAGAGGTGAATCTTCCAACTTCCTCACACAGTCCCCCAAGGAAACAACAGCTTCACCCATCCTTCCTTGGAGCGCTTGAATCAAAGCAAGGTGGCAATTCTGAGAAAAATCAAGCTCCATCCCCTCCAAAAAATTCGCAACGTCATCAATATTCCTAAACTTGGCAAGAAATCTTGTTTCGGCAAATTCTATATCTGCACAAAGAAGGTCAACCTTGGGAGAGAAATTTTCACCTTTCCAAATCATCCACCTGTCATGCGAAATCGGAGCAGAGGGTTTGCTACCCAAAATCTCCACCAGGCTGCTCGCCACAGAAGGAGACCCCCCACCATCAGATCTCCTAGAAGAAGAACCAAAGAACTGATCGTACAAATTCCCGACTTCCGGAAAAGCCACACCCAGCGCAGGGAGGAAAAGAACCCATGACTCCCTCAGAGAAACACACAGGCCAAGGCTATAAACAGCACCCCCGGGACCGTTTTTCACATAGGAAGGACCGTCATCACCCTCTTTTTCCCATCCCCCCTGAACCAAGCATCGGTCAACCTTTTCCATGACTGCCCCTCCTAGCAATACGAACACCCCCAAATATCGATATCAACCGGCATTTTGACCATATCTCCCTTCCTGAAGAAGGGTTCCATCTTTGTGGTATTCAATTTTGCCCCAATGCTCTCCAGAGCAGGATAACCTGCTTGCTGATTCCCCGAAATAGTCGGCCTAGTCCCCGTCTTCACCTCGATAGCCCTCCATTGTCCATTGGAAGCCCTGGCCACAAAATCCGCACGGAACGTCAGACCCGACCTGTCAAGGAAGTTTACCTCCGAAAAAATGGGGCTAAACCCTTCAGATTCAAGGCGCCTGCGTGTTGCAAACTCACCTATATCACCATGGTCTATGCCGCTCACGGGGCACTTGGAGTTGTGGCTAAGGACGTCCAGCGACCCTGAAGCCGCATAGTAGGTGTGGAGATCCTCAACGGTCAGGTTGTGGACCATGGCCGGCTCGCTGGTGGCATCGACCGCCGTGACCTGCACCCACGTGCCCGCAGAGGTCTGCAGCCATATCCCGGGGGCCAGGTCGATCGCGTTCACCCACAAGCCCAGTTCGGGGGCCCAGAACGGGTGTTCGTCGGTCGCCACGATCACATCACCGACCGCCACCGGACCGGGAACCTCCGACGCGCTCTCCGATCCCGCCGACTCGCCGTCCTCCGGCGCCTCACGCCCCGTGGTGGCGTCCACGGTGATCTCCACCAGGGTCTTCTCACCCTCGCCCACGATGGTCGCCACCACCGTGCGCTCGCCCTGCTCGCCCGTCTCCGGGTCGGTGGCCAGGACGCGGTCGCCGACCCGGACCTTCTCGATCGCCCTGGTGGAACCGTCGGCCATCACCACACCCGTGCCGGGAACGAAGCTGTTGCAACTGCTCCGGCCACTGGAGCTGCCCGTGGTCGTGGGCCGCGACACCGGGGTCGCAACCGGGGGTTTGGGCGGTGTAGGTCTCGGTTTGGGTGCGACGCGGATCGCGTTCGCCGCGCCTGCGCGAATGCCCGAACCTCCGGTCCAGGCTGAAATGCGGCTGGCCGCCGCTCCGCCGATCCGTGCACCGATCGCACCACCGATCGCGCCGGTGGCAGCTCCGATGAAGGCCGAGGAGGCTGCGCCTCTCCAGGACCACTGGTTACGCGGTGTACTCATCCCGTACTGGACCAGCGAGGCGACCGCGCCCGAGAGTGCAGCGCACCCCAGTGCGCCTGCACCACCGGTCAGGGCGGTGCAGCCCACGCCCACGGCGATGCCCACACCCACCGAGACGATGGTGCTCTTGTTCTTCTTGACCCACGTCTTGGCCTTGTTGTAGCCCGACTTGACCTTGTTCTTGACTTTGTTGTAGCCGGACTTGACCTTGTTCTTGATCTTGTTGAGGAACAGGCCCGAGGGGTCGTCGAAGGTCACCGGGCTGTTGTTGGCGTAGGCGTATCCGTTGAGCTGCAGCGGATCGCTCAGGTCCATGACCGGGTCGGGCGAGACGAAGCGGCCCAGCGCCGGGTCGTACTCGCGCGCACCCACCAGGACCAGACCGGTGGAGCGGTCCACCGTCTTGCCCAGGAAGCCCTTGTCGTCGGGCCAGTCCTGGCCCGAGCCGCCGCGTTCCTCACCGAAGGGGGTCAGGTAGCGGCGGACGAACACCTCGGAGGCGGCGTCCATGGCCACCTGGCCGGTGCCCTGATGGTCGGAGGCCAGCAGCTCCACGCCGCCGGGGGTGCGCAGCGCCACGGTCTGGCCGGCGTGGTCGTAGTAGCGGGTGGCCTCGACCTGGCCGGTGAGCTTGTCGGCGCGCAGTTCCATGCCCGGCAGGTAGAGGGTGTCGTCCTGCGGGGTGGAGCGCATCAGGCGCTCGCCGTCGGCACTGTAGACGAACGATGTGGTGCCGTCGCCGCCGACGACACTGTCCAGGCGCCCCTCGGGGTTCCAGTCCAGCTCCTGGCGGTCGCCCGCGTGATCGCGGACGACCGTGTTGCCGGCCGCGTCGTACTCGTAGGTCGAGAGCCGGTCCCCCTGCGGGGTCTGCTCGACCACCTGGCGGACGGTGTTGGGCTGCCCCTCGCCCTGTTCCGGGTAGGAGTAGGTGCGCACGACGTCGGTTGAGGTTCCGGTCGTGTCGTGCAGGACCTCGCTCAGGCGGTTGCCGGCCGCGTCGTACTCGTAGCTGTGCCAGTAGGCGTCGGGCCCGCCCACGGTGTGGGCGGAGGGCGCCGACTCACAGGCCGAGGAGCCGACCTGCGGCACCGTCCAGGCCTCGGTGAGCTGGAGCAGACCGTCATAGGCGAAGCACTGCGTGTGCTCGTCGCCGCTGCCTGGGGAGTCGGAGATGGACAGGATGTTGCCGGCGTCGTCGTAGTCGTACCTGGTGTCGAGCAGCGGTCCGCTGCCGCCCTGGCGGTCCACCCGGGTGCCGAGCAGGCGGTAGGTGCCCTTCTCGTACTCGTGGGTGATCCAGGCCTTGGGTCCGCCGGCCCTCAGCTCGATCTGCATGGGCAGGCCGAGCTGGTTGTAGTCCGTCCTGGTGACGTAGGAGGACCTGCCGTCCAGCGTGGTGGGCCGACCGAGGTCGTCGTAGCCGATGGTCAGCGCCTCGGCCGGAAGTCCGCCGGCGGCGGGCATACCCGTGCCCTGCACGCTGCCGTCGATGTTGTAGCTGATGGAGAACTCGTAGTTGCCGGCCAGGGCCCCTTGGGATGCGGGGATCCCGTAGAGGATGTTGGTGGGGCGGTAGAGCCGGTCCTGCCCGGTGATCCCGATGCGGAAGTCGCCGTCGGGGGTGTGCCGGGTCTGGAGGAACAGCTGCCCCTTGAACCTGGTGTCGTACTGGTAGGAGGACAGCTTGGTGCCCTGTCCGGGCTCGCCCTCCCAGGTCTCCAGGACACGTCCGAGGTCGTCGTAGACGTAGGAGAGCGTGTTCCCGTCGGCGTCGGTCGTGGAGACCAGCTGGTCGAGGTCGTCGTAGACGCTGGTGCTGGTGCCGGTGTCAGGGTCCTGGACCGAGATCTGGCGACCGCGGTGGTCGTACTCGTAGCGCCACTCACCGCCGGCTGGGGTGGTCACCGACTCCAGGTGACCGCTGGGGGTGTAGGTGTAGCGGGTGGAGACGTAGTCGCCGGTGGGGGTGTCCCCCTTGTACTGGCGCTGCTCCACCTTCTGTCCGCGTGCGTTGTGGACGACCGTGGTCGGAACCCCGCCCTCGGGCGGCGTCGTGGAGACGCGGTCGCCCTCGTGGGCGATCTCGGTGCGCCACACCTCGTCGCCGGCGACGCGTTCGATGCCTGCGATGAGGCGGCCCGCGCCGTCGTACTCGTAGACGGTCTGGGAGGGGACGTCGCCGTTGCGGACGACGAGGAGTTCCCCGCTGGGCTCGCCCAGGGCGTAGTAGGCCGTGTTGGTCTTGGCGACCTCGCCGATGCCGTTGTGGAAGGTGTCGGCGACCAGGCGTCCGCCGTCGGGCCCGGGTGCCTGGACCTGCCTCTCGCGCAGGAAGCCGTCGTAGATCTGGTAGGCGGTGTCGTAGGAGCCGTCGTTGCGCAGGGTCTGGGTGGAGACTGACACCGGGGCGTCGTCGGTCATCGTGTACCCGAACTTCGTGTTCGGGGTCATGTCCCGGTCCTTGGGCCGGTCGGGGTACCAGACCGCGGTCGTACGCCCCAGCGCGTCGTGGGTGGCGTCCGTCCTGCGTCCGTTGGCGTCGATCTCGGCGTACACCAGGCCGCGGGCGGGGTCGACGTGGGTGACGGTGGTGTGCCCCAGGGCGTTGGTCGCGGAGACCTCGGTGACCAGGCCGTTCTCGAAGGTGTATTCGGTTGCCTCGGTGACCAGGCCCTCGGCGTCGGCGACCTCCGTGACCATGCCGTACTTGTCGTAGGCTGCGGTCTGAACGGTGCTGTAGCGGCGGCTGCCGTCGTCGGCGAGGCCGTTGAACTCCTCCACGGTGGTGACGTCGCCCTTGGTGGGCGCCTTGCCGAAGCCTCCGCCGTCGTAGTGGCGCCGCACATCGGAGATCAGGTCGTCGGCGCCGGCGGTCTCCGAGCAGCGAACCGACACGCTCTCCACGCGGGAGATGTGCACGAACATGTGCGCGCCGGTGTTGTCGGCGTAGGTGGTGCGCGTGCACACGTCGTCGTCGGAGGTGGAGACGTCGCCCAGGTCGTCCACCTGCTCGACACGCCCGTTGCGGGTGTCGAACGTGGTGGTGGTGCGGGTCTCCTGCCAGCTGCCGTCGGCCAGGGCGGTGAAGCTGCGCTCGGTCCTGGTGTTGGTGAGCGCGGCGTGTACGGTGCCCCAGCTCTCCGTGCGGGTGGCGGTCACGTGCCGCCAGGGTTCGGAGACGGTCTTGTCGACGATCTCGTCGCCGTCGTAGGTGATCTCCTCCAGCTGGTGCCCTGACAGCTGGTCGTGGTCGGTGTACTCCTTGCCGGTGGAGTCGGTGACCGTGGCCGAGACGGTGCCGCCGCCGGCCTTCTCGCCGCCGTGCAGGCCCCGCATGAACGTGTGGTCGGTGCGGGTGGGCATGTCCTGGCCGTCGCCGGTGCGGACGCGGACGGTCTCGTAGCCGCGCCACTGGCCCCAGGTGAGGTACTTCTTGTCGGTCAGGCCGTTGGGCTCGTCGCGGCGCCAGCCGGCGTCGCCGACGTACTCGTACCGGGTGACCTGGTCGGGGGAGCCGCCGGTGCGGTCGCTCTCGACGACCTCTTCGACCACGTACTTGTGGAACCAGTCGGTGATGGGGTCTTCGGCACCGGGTGGGTTCCATTTGACCGGGTAGCAGCGCCCTGTCTGCCTGCCCTCGGTGGGCAGGTCGTCATGGGTGCACTCGCCGCCGGTGTAGTTGACGTCGATCTGGCCGCCGGTCTCGGTGTGGACGGTCGCGAGGCGGAAGCGCACCAGGGGCTGGATGTCGTCGCCCGGCTTGTCGATGCGGTTGGGCAGCTGGATGCCGTCGAGTCGGACAGAGGGCAGGCTCAGCTTCTCGTCACCGTCGTGCCCGGTCTGGGTGATCTCCGACAGCCACAGCGTCCGCGAGCCGTCACCGTTGTCGGTGAACAGGTGGGTGAGCTTCCAGCTGTCCACCGTCCGGTAGCCGTCACCGGTGTTGTACTGGGTGCGGATCGACTCCAGGCGCTTGCGGGTCCAGAAAGACGGCGCGGTCTGCGACCAGTCGCACTTGCTGTCCTTCTCGCAGTGGAGGTCGTAGGGCACGTCCGGCCAGTGGCGGGCGTTGTCCTCGTCGAACTCGTCGGCGTCGCAGTCGAACCCGTCGGTGGGCAGGCAGCGCTCTGCGGTGTCGAAAACGACCCGGGCGGGGGCGTCCTCGCTGTAGACCTCGCCGGCGCGCTGGCCGTAGTCGACGCGCTTGAGGTAGCCGCCGCGGGTGTAGGCGGTCCCGTTCCGGTCGGTCCTGCCGTCGCGGGCGTAGTGGTTGGTCTCCTTGCCGTAGAAGTAGGTCATCACGTTGCCGTGCGGGTCCTCGACGTAGTCGAGGTTCCAGCGCCAGGCCTGCTGGCACCACGATTCGGCGAAGGTGTCCTCGTGGCACGGTTCACCGGAGTCGTCACCGAAGATCGGGGTGGTCCAGGTGGAGTGGGTGACCTCGTCCCCGGTGCTCCAGCCGGGAAGGCGGTGGCGGCCGAAGTGGTACTTGATGCCCTCGGTGGTGGTGACCACCCAGTATTCGCCGTTGTCGTCACCGTTCTCGGCCCCGGTGCGGCGCTCGATCTTGGAGCCGTCGTCAGACTCCAGGTGCCACTGTCCGGTGTCGTCGTCCTTGACCAGGCGTCCGGAGAGGCCGTTGAGCATCAGGGTGGCGTTGTCGTTGCCCCAGCACTGGTCGCTCTTGGACTTGTGGCCGTCATCGGAGCAGGCCTTGTAGGAGCGTTCGATGTAGCCCGGCTCGTAGGAGAAGCCCTCGCCGATCCACGTGCCCTGGTTGTTGGTGGCGCTGGTACGGCCGTCCACGCTCTGGGAGGAGTAGTCCAGCGCCACGTGCGGCATCAGCTCGGAGGGCACGGGAACCGGGTCCAGGGGGTAGGACCAGGAGAAGACGCCCGAGGACTCCGAGACGCTCCAGGTGGAGGAGGGCTGGAGGGGCGTGGCTCCGAAGTTCCCGCTGCCGGAGGAGGGGCCTGCTACCAGGAGGAACACTCCGGTGGAGGCTGCGGAGGGCTCGGCGGGCGGAGCGGTCGTGCCGGGGGCCCGGGACTCGTCGGCGGTGCTCGTGCTGCCGGCTCCGGGGGTGAACACGGCAGCGGTGACGGCGGGGTCTCCGGTCCGCACCGGTCGCGTGTCCAGAGGGGTGCGGCACTCGGGGTCACCGGGGTCGGTGAGGAAGCAGTCGGGCAAGCGCCACAGGGACAGCCGGTCCCCGTAGGAGCCGCCGTAGGCGTCGGCGAACTTCGAGTGGTCGACGTGCAGCTCGGCCTCGCCCTCGGCGGTCACCCGGATGAGGAGACCGCCCAGGTCCGCCTCTCGGGCCTCGGCCGGGTCGAGCACCTCCACGTCCGCGTTGCCGCCGCCCTCGGCGACGATCTGGACCGGCAGTCCGCCGACGTCTTGCATGTCGTCGGGGTCGGCGGCCTCGCGGACCTCGACGGTCTCGCGGGCTGCGGCCGGCCACGACACCTGCGGCGCCTCGGCGATCGCCTCGGTCAGCTCCTCGCTCAGTTCGGGGGGTGCCACCTCACCGGTGGTTCCCGCCACCGGGTCGGGGAGCTCCTGCATACCGGGGGTGTCCCTGTCCCGCATCCAGGCGGGGAAGTCCACCGTCTGCAGGAGGGTCACGATCATGACCGCGGCCATGGCCGTGGCGAGTGCGCACAGCAGGGCCCGGTTCAGGGGAACTCTCCGGGTACGCGGTGCCGGCGCGTCCTGCTCCGGGGTCTCGGGGGAGTCGGTGGTGGAGGGCATGCCGATCACAGCTCCGGGGTTTCGGTGGTTCGGCTGAGTGCGGAGACGAGGGTGGCGTCAGCAGCGCCCGCGTACAGGCGGACGTCGTCGAGGGCACCGGAGAAGTACTGCTCCCACTCGCCGCCGAGGAGCGCGCGGCCGCCGCTGACCGGGCCGGGTGCGGTCCAGGCGTGGGAGTAGGGCTGGGTCTGGGCGTGCGCCCCGTTGACGTACAGGCGCACCTCGCGGGCGAAGGCGTCGTACACGAGCGCGAGATGGTCGCCGCGGTTCTCGGAACTGGGTGCGGTGTCGGCCGCGGTCAGGACGGTCGTCTCGGGGGTGTCGGTGTCCTCGTGGGCCAGCTCGATCTCCCAGCGTCCGCTGTCGGCTCCGTATCGGATGTCGAAGAGGCTGTGGTGCTCTCCCGGCATGGACAGGACCGTCATCGACCGGCTCGGCTCGGCCGAGGCCAGGCGCGCGCGAACGCTGACGGTGAAGCTTCCGTGTGCGGTACCGGCCTGGGCGCTCGCGTGGTCCTCGTCGCCGTCGAGCTGGAGGTGGCCCTCACCCACGAGGGCACTGTCACCGGTCCAGGGGTCGGACAGGTGGACGGACGCGTCGCCCGCCAGGACCATGGGGGCGCCTCCGGCGGCCTCGGGGCTGGTTCCGTCCGCGGCAGTGGTGAAGGGCCAGTAACCGGTTCGGTCCACCGGCAGGGCGCGCAGGGCGCCGATCTCCTCGGCTGTGACGATGCGGTCGAAGACGCGGACGTCGGAGAGCGCGCCGTGCAGGTGGCGCTCGTACCCGCTGCGGGTCACCGAGCGGCCGATCTGCACATCGCCGCGGGCAGGCCAGACCGTGTCGCGGGTCACGGTTCCACTCAGGGCACCGTTGACGTACAGGCGCGACGTGTTGAGGTGGGAGTCATGGACGAGAGCCAGGTGGGTCCACTGCCCCTCGGCGACGGGTGCGTCCGCGGAGACGCCCCACTCCCCCAGCGCGTACATGTCGGCCTCGGGGAAGGACAGGCGCCAGGCCCGGTCGGAGGCGTCGTAGCCCAGGACGAATCCGGGTTCGCCGGTCCCGTCCTGGGACAGGACCGCCTGATCTCGTTCCAGGTCGTCCACACGGGCCCAGGCGGTCGCCGAGAACAGCCCGGTGGTGTCGACCAGGTGCGCGTCGGGGGCCAGGTAGGCGCCGGAGGTGCCGTCCAGCGCGACGGCCAGGCTTCCGGTGCCGCCGGGACCCTGGATGCCGAAGGTCGCGCCGCTTCCCGCAGCGGCGGTGTTTCCGTTTTCGGAGGCGTCCGCGGCGGCGTCGGCGGTCTCGTCCTCGCTCATGGCCCACTGGCCGACGGCGGATCGTCCGCTCTGCACCAGGAAGAGGTGGTTGGCGCGGGTGCTGGTCTTGCCGGCCCGGTCCACGGCCTCGACGTAGAGGCTGTGCGGACCGTCGTGCTCAGGGGTCCAGGTGAGGGTCGCCCTGCCGTCGGCGTCGGGGGTCAGTGTGTTGCCCGGCGAGGGGTCCTTGTTGATCCCGTAGCGGTACTCGACCACGTCAGAGGAGTCGGAGCTGACGGTGAAGGTGCCGTAGGTGCCCACGCCGTCGTGCCACTCGTCGTCGGCGGGAAAGTCCTCGGAGGCGATCTCGGGTTCCTCGGGTGCGGTGGAGTCGTAGACGAACTGGCAGCGTGTCTGCGCCCCGTCCCAGCTCCAGGGGCTCCAGGCGTGTCCGTCCGAGGCACGCACGATCCAGGCGATCACGGTCCCCTCGGGAATGCTGTCGGGCACCTGGTAGTGGAAATAGGACCCCGAGGCCTTCATGGAGGTGGTGTGGGTCAGCTCCTGCTCGGCACCCGAGGCATCGGTCCAGAAGACGCGGAACTGCGCCTTGAGCTTCTCCGTGTTGGAGCTGGAGTGGTCCTTGTCACGCAGGTAGGCCGTGAGGCGGGGGGCCTCGTCGACGTAAGGGCGCTTGTCTCCGCCGATGCAGGCGCCGCCGGGGGACATCTGCAGTCTCGACTGCTGGGGGGTGTCGGGTGCGGTGTTGTAGCGGACCTCCAGCTGGGCGTTGTCGCAGAAGCGCTTCCACTGCACGTGGGTGGATTCGTCGCCGGCGCGGAGGCCGAAGGAGGTGGTCTTCCACTTGTTCGCGGCGGCGTCCCCGACCGCGCCGCTGACGTCGAAGCGCACGTTCTGATTGGTGGCGGTGCAGGATGCGGTGGGCTTGGTGGGGCTCTTGGTGTCCTGTCGCTGCGACCACGAGGGCTGATTGCTCCACTTGGTGGAGCTGCTGAAGCTGCCGGTCCGGTAGGCCTGGACGGGGTATCCGGTGGAGTTGTAGCTGTGGTACATGGTCACGGCGAGCTCGGCCGACAGAATTTGCCTGCCGTGGTAGGCCGTGGTGGGGATGCGGTAGAAGAGGCGCTTGACGCCCGCACCGTTGCAGTAGAAGGGGTCTCCGGACAGCTGCGGGCAGCGGCCCACTCCCTCGTGGTCCTTCCCCGAGAACTTCCAGAAGGAAGTGCCGGAGTATCCGGAGGAGACCATCGCCCACGCCGACAGGGTGGAGGTCTTCCACACGGGGTCGATGTAGAGGGGGTAGGCGGTGTCCTCGTCCCCGATCATCGCCTGGTCGGGGCGCAGCACGAGGGCTCCCTCCTCCAGGGTCACGCCCACGGAGGAGATGCGGGAGGACTCCAGCGGCCCTTCTTCGGGGTCCTCGTCCGCGGTCGCGCCGTTCTGCTGCGGTGCGCCCTCGTCTTCGGTCAGGAGTCGCACCGAGTCACCCGCGGCCGTGTCGGAGGACTCTGCTCCGTCCTCTGCGGCCGTTCCGGAGTCCCACATGAGGGGTTGGGGCGCCTCGAAAACGGTTCCGCCCGCGCCTGTATCGATCGCGGCTAGGGCCCCTTCGTCCCCCGAAGTGACCTCCAGTCCCGTGGTTTCCAGAGCGAGACGCAGTTCGGCGAGCCCGGGATCAGCTGCAGCCTCGGGGGTGTGCACCACGAGCAGGTGGGAGAAGCCGTCCACCTCCGCACGCACGATCAGGTCCACGTCGGGCAGCACCGACGTGTAGCGGGCCTCGTCACCGTCCAGTTCCGGTTCGGGAAGGGTGCCCGGCCAACTGATCGACAGCTCCTTGCCCGCACGGGTCAGTGTGGCCAGCGGTGCGTCGCCGCCCGCGGAGAGGCTCAGCCCCATCGTGGCGGCCCGGGGTGTGATGGTGCCGTCCTCACGGTGGACGAGTGCAGCCTCGGGCTCGACCCACTCGCCGTTCTGCATGACCCGTACGGGGTTGACATGTTCGAGGGCGGTGAAGGTCCCATCGGGGTCGGCGTAGACCGTGCGGCGCTCCTCCCGCAGGCCGGTGACCTCCACACGCTCGCCCCGCTCGGCGGCGAGTTCGGCGGCCCCGGCCTCGGTCATCGCGGTCGGCTCCTCCTCCGCGTGCGCGGCGTCGCCACCGCCGGTGTCCGCGATCGGCAGGGCGACGCCCAGGGCGGTGATGAGGACGACGGTGGACAGTGAGGCCAGGAGCCTCCGGGGCAACCTGGAGGTACGGGAGCGGGGCATGGCCGAAGAACCGTGGGTGGACACGGGGGATCCTTCCGGGGGATACGGGGTGAGTGCGGGGGTCAGAGAAGGCCTGCGCCGAAAGCGCGTCCTCCTTCTGGAACCCCGTCCTGACCCGGCCGCCAGGTTCGCCAGTCGGCGCTGCCGGTTTCCAGACCGTTCCACGGGGCTGCGTGCACCGCTCCGGGGTCGCCGTCGTCGAAGGCCGTGGCAACGTAGAGGTTGTCGGCGGTGACGCTGAAGGACATGCCGAGGTAGGCGCCGGGAACGGCCGGTCCCAGCGCGGTGTGGTCGGCACGCGCGACGTCGAAGCTCTGCGAGGGATCGCCGCCCAGGGGGTGGTGCACCTGGATCAGGCCTGATGCGCGCTCACTGCCGGTGCCGTGACCGGGAGCTCCCACGACCAGCTTCACCGAGGTGCCGGTGGCAGGGCTTCCAGGTGCGGTGTCGACCAGTCGGACCCGCTGGCCGAAGAAAGCGCCGTCCTGGCGTGCGTCGGCGTCGGTACTGCCGAGGTCCGCCTCGTAAATCTGCTCCAGCGTGGCGTCGGCCTTCATCCGGAAGACGTGGACGAAACCGGTGTCCTGCACCTCTCGGGACGTGGTGCCGAGGTCCTCGCCGGGTGAGCTGATTGCGATCAGGCTCTCGGGGTCGGTTCCCTCCGAGGGGATTACGTCGATCATGTCGATCGAAGTCCCGGTGCGATCACCGGCTTCTACGATGTCACCGGAGAGTCCGGTGATGGTGGAACCCTGGTTGAAGGTCCTCAGGTAACGGGGGCGGCCGTCGACCATCGTGTGGGAGAAGAAGTTGACACCGCCGGCGTAGTCCTCTTCTCCGATGGCCTCCCCGGGTGCGCCTACCACGATGTGGGTGCCGTTGGCCGCCACTTCGTACCCGTAGCGGTCCTGGGCCTCCGCCTCCCCCGGAATGCCGTCCGTGTTTTGATGGAAGGCAGCCATGGCGTTCCCGCGCACGTACTGGACGTAGCCGGCCTTTTCCGTGGTGCCGACCGACTCTCCGGGAATGCCGATCACCATGTAAGGCTCGCCGGAGAGCGTGTGGCCCGCGGCGACGGAGTGTCCGAACCAGTCCCCGGCCTCGGGGCCGCCTCCGAATCCGGGAGTGTCCTGGGTCCAGACCTCGGTCGGAGCACTCCAGCCGAGGCCCAGGGCGCTGCCGTAAATGATCATGACCATGCCTGCCTCGGCTCGGCCGTTGACCGTTTCGAAGGGGAGGCCGACAACGAGGTCGGTGCAGCCGTCCTGGTCGTGGTCAAAGGTGTCCAGGACCTCCCCGAAGCGGTCTCCGTCCTCCGGTTTGCCTGGGACAGCTCCCTGGCCCTGTTCCAGGACCGTGGTCTCGGTCTCTCCCCCGTAGACCACGGTGATGCGCCCTGCCCTCTCCGCTCCGCCGACTGCGGCGTCGGGGTCCCCCACAACCAGATCGGGGATCCCGTCGCCGTCGAAGTCGGATTCCGGATTGGTGCCACCCTCACAGGACGGGAGGGAGGAGGGGCGCGGATCGGCGGAGGCCGAGACCGGCAGCAGGGCGGCGAGTACGGCAGCTGTGGCGGCTGCCGCCGCACGGGGCAGGGGGCGACGCATGTGGGGGATGCCTGTCTGTCAGTTCTGGGTGGAACCGCGTCTCTTCGGCTCAGGACACGCAGCACAGTAATGATCACCTTCAACCCCACAAAGCCCGAAAGACCGAAAACCACCCCTCATACACACAAAGCGTCACCGGTATATGACACAGCCTGCACCAACAGTGCCGTGGCCGCATGCGGCCACACCCTTCAGAAGCAAAACATGAAGACCGTTACCCGACCGCTCGCCTTGTCCTGAACGCACCTTCAGGGGCCGAAAACGCCGTCTCAGCGGTCGAGGCCCTCCAGGGCTTGAGCGACCGCGGCCTTGGCGGTGCGGCCGGCGCCGATGAGGGTGGCCGAGGCCGCGCCGGTCCAGTCGCCGTAGCCGATCAAGGACAGGCGCGGCTCCGCGGCTGCGCGGTTGCCGTCCAGGGGGATGCGGCCGTGCTCGTCGGCCACGTCCAGCGGGGCCAGGTGGTCCAGGGCCGGCCGAAAGCCCGTGCACCACAGGACGGTGTCGCAGTCCAGGGAGGTGCCGTCGTCCCAGGCCACCCCGGTGCGGGTGAGGCGGTCGAACATCGGCCGGGCGTCGAGGGCGCCGCGTGCGCGGGCCTCGCGTACCGGGGGCACCGCCACGATGTCGCCGAGTTCGCCCACCCCTCCGCCCTCGCGCAGGGCGCGGGTGGCGACGGCGAACAGCGCGCGCCCGTCGAGGTGGTCGGGCAGGAACCGGGGCGGGCGCAGGGTTGTCCAGGTGGTCCGCGCCGTCTCGGAGAGCTCGGCCAGGATCTGGGCGGCGGAGTTGCCGCCGCCCACGACAACGACGCGCTGTCCGGCCAGGGCGTCGGGGTCGCGGTAGTCGGCGGTGTGCATCTGGTGTCCCTCGAACAGGTCGCGGCCGGGCAGGTCAGGGACGTGGGGCGCGTCCCAGGTGCCGGTGGCGCTGATGACGCGCCGGGCGAGCCAGGTTCCCGTGTCCGCGACCACGCGCAGGCGCGGGCCGTCCCGCTCGACGCGCTCGACGCGGACGGGGCGGCGCACGGGCAGTTCGTAGCGGCGTTCGTACTCGGTCAGGTACCGGACCACGTGGCGTGCGCTCGGGTACTCGCGGCCGGGTTCCTCGGGCATCCACCAGCCGGGCAGCATGCTGTGCCCGGCCGGGGAGAACAGCCGCAGCGAGTCCCAGTAGTCGTTCCAGGCCCCGCCGGGTTCTTCCCGGCCGTCCAGGATCACGAAGTCCGCCTTCGCGCGCCGCAGGTAGTACCCGGCGGCCAGTCCGGACTGTCCTCCGCCGACGACCGCGACGTCGACCTCGTGCTCGTCCATGTTCTCCTCATCCGCGCGGGGTCGGCGCACCGCGCACCCGTTCTCCTCGGTTCCGTCCCTTCGGACCCTTCTCCTTGGTGCCCGTACCCGGGGCCTCGGTGCTCCGGAGCAGGGCGCCGAGTTCGGCTGCCGCGTCGAGGAGGGCCCGTGAGCGGGCCGCGATGGCGGCTTCCCGGGTCTCCAAGGCGGCCCGGACGTCCGCCTGCCGGCGGCCGCCGCGCACGTGGGGCATCAGGTCCCGGAGGGCGTCGACACGGTACCCGGCCGTGCGCAGCTGGTGGACGATGCGGGCGTCCCGGACCTGGGCGGGGGAATAGCGCCGCGTCCCCCTCGGGGGCAGGCGGTCGGGGACGGCGAGGCCCTCGGCGTCCCAGTGCCGCAGCGTCGAGGTGCGCACTCCCAGTGCGGCGGCGAGTTCCGAGACCCCCATGGCGTCGGAGGCGCGCACGTCCGCGATCGGTTCGGCCGAGATCGCCTCGACCGCTTCCCGGGCGCGTGCCAGCAGTCGGCGCTGCGCGTCGAGTTCGGCGTGCACCGCGTCGAGGAGTGCCAGTGCCTCCGGGGCGGGGCGCCGGTGCACGGTGCGCAGGATCCGCTTGGCCTCGACCGGGCCCGCACCGGCCGCCAGTGCCCGGTAGGCCAGCGCGGAACGCAGGTGCGCCTCGCCGTAGACCCGGTATCCGGCCGCCGTTCTTCCGGTCGGCGGCAGCGCTCCGTCGCGTTCGAGGTTGCGCACCTGCTGCACCGAGTATCCGGCGCGCCGCGCGACGTCGACGGTGCGCATGGGCGGCGAGTTGAGGGTTCCCACCTCGAACCTCCTCTTCCTCGGCGCCGGGGTCTCCACAAGCACTTTAATGAAACGCTGGAGCACATGACCGAGGAAGAGATCATCAGTTTCGTGGACGCCCTCGACGGGGTCCTGACCCTCAGGCCCGGTCCCGGCGACGGTTCGCCGGAGATCGGCTGGGGCGACACCTTCTTCTACCACTCCCCCGACGGGACCGTGCCGCAGGCGACCCAGCCCTTCGCGACGATCGTGACCAAGGACTATCCGGGTGACGAGGAGTCCCGGCTGGATCGGCCGGGTGCCTTCCGGGTCAACGTAGCGGCGGGAAGGGCGGCCTTCGTCCGCTGGGTCGGCTGCGAGCCGCGCGAGCACGTCTCCGGTACCGGCCCGGTCGCCGAGGACACCGTGGTCGCGCATCCCGTCTACGGGAGCCTGGGTTGGCTCGCGGTGACCAACCCCGGTCCGCGCACGGCGGAGGCGGTCCGGGAGCTGCTGGCCGAGGCCCACCGCCTGGCCCGCGCCCGCCACGAGCGCCGTTCGGGGGCGTCCGGCTGATCCGCGCCGGTCGCCTGCCCGCCGCGGCAGAGGTCCGGCGAGCGCCGGCGGGCCTCTGCCGCAGTGTTTCAGCGGGAGGCGTCGCCGGGGGTCAGGCCGGTGTGGGCGGCGCAGAAGGCGAGGACGTCGGTCTGCAGTCCGAGGCCCCGGTCCAGGGAGCGCGGGCCGTGGCCGACGCCGCTCTCGCAGCGCAGCACCACCGGACGGCCCGAGGTGGTGGCGTGCTGGAGGGCCGCGGTCATCTTGCGGGCGTGCAGGGAGTCCACCCGCGGGTCCACGCGGGGGCAGGTCAGCAGCACCGCGGGGTAGGGCGTGCCGGCCCGGACCCGGTGGTAGGGCGAGTAACCGAGCAGGACGGCGCACTGGTCGGGGTCCTCGGCGGTGCCGAACTCCTCGGTCCACAGGCGGCCGAGTCCGAACAGGTGGTAGCGGAGCATGTCGGTGACCGGGTCCGAGCACACCGCGGCCGCGAACAGCCCCGGTTCCCGGGTGAGGGCGGCGGCGACCATGAACCCGCTGTGGGAGGAGCCGCGGATCGCCAGCCGGTCGGGGCCGGTCCGGCCCTGGCCGATGAGCCACCGGGCGGCCGCGAGGAGGTCGGTGACGGCGTTGGGTTTGCCGGCGCCCCTGCCGGCGGCGTGCCAGCCAGTGCCCTCCTCGCCGCCGCCGCGCACGCTCGCGATCGCGTAGGCGCCACCCGCGGCGACCCAGGCCGCGACGGACGGGGAGTAGGTGGGCGGGGTGGAGGCTCCGAAGCCGCCGTAGGCGGTGAGCAGGGTGGGCAGCGGCCCGGTGCGGCCGGGCGGGGTGACCAGGTGCATGCGCACCGGGGTTCCGTCGTCGGAGGTGTAGGTGACCTGCTCGACCCGGGGCCGCTTCCCGGCCGCCGGCCGGTCCGGTGTGCGCGCCGGCTCCTCGGGGTCGGGGACGCAGCGCCGTCCGCGCAGGTCGAAGCGGTGGACCTGGGGCGGGGTGGTGAAGTCGGTGTAGGTGAACCAGGCGCTGGGTGCGCCTTCGGGGGGTGCGGTGAGCCTGGAGACGTGTCCCGGTCCGGGGGTGGCCACCTCGGCCAGGGGGCTGCCGTCGGCGGCGTGCAGCCG
This sequence comes from Nocardiopsis algeriensis, assembly GCF_014203695.1. Lineage (GTDB taxonomy): Bacteria > Actinomycetota > Actinomycetes > Streptosporangiales > Streptosporangiaceae > Nocardiopsis > Nocardiopsis algeriensis. The sequence continues at coordinate 137,228 of NZ_JACHJO010000007.1, forward strand.
CAGGGTGCTCAGGCCGCGGCGGGTGCGGGCGACCAGCAGGCGCAGTCCGCCGCCGTCGGGGTCGGTGAGTGCGGCGCAGGAGTACAGGACGCTGCCCGGCTCCTCCGCGATGACGGTCTCCCAGTCGCGGGAGTGCGGTGCGGCCGGGTCGACGGCGCACAGGCGTCCGAAGGGCGCCCCGTCGTCGGTGACGGCGTGGATCCGTCCGCCGGGGGCGAACTTCAGCAGCGCGCGGGTGCTCCGGTCGGTGCCGTCGAAGACGGGGAGGAAGCGCGGCTCCTCCGCGGGTCCGTCGCGGAGGTCGGCGAGCCACAGGCGGTTGCCGGAGGTGGCCCCGGGTGCCTCGCTCACCGCGAGGCGGCGCCCGGAGGGGTCCGCGGTGACGGAGAGCTGGGGCAGGTCGGTGGTGAACAGGACCGGGTCGTGTCCGGGGTCGGTTCCGATGCGGTGCAGCCGCAGTCGACGGCCGCCGTTGCCGGAGGCCGAGACGTAGCAGAAGGCGGTGTCGCCCAGCCATGCCACGGGGGTCACGCGTCCGGTCTCCAGCGGCCCGTCCACCACGCGGCCCGAGGCGACGTCGAGGACCCGCAGCCTCGGCCGTTCGTCGCCCTGGTGGGACATCTGGTAGGCGAGCAGGTTCCCGCCGGGCGAGGGGCGCCAGGCGTCGAGGGTCACGGCTCCGGAGGCGTCCTCGGCGAGGGGGTCCAGCAGGGTCCGGGAGGGCCCGCCGGGCTCGGTGACCGCCAGTGCGGGCAGCTGGCGTCCCGGGGTGGTGCGGAGGCGGAACCGGCGCCCGCGCCGCCACACCGGTGGCGAGTCGACCGTCACGGCGGCCGCCTCCTCCAGCAGTTCCCGCCAGGCGGCGCGGTGGGGCCAGGAGGCGGCGGCTTCGGCGAACATCCGCTCCTGGGCCTCCAGCCAGGCGGCGCACTCGGGGCTGCGGCCGTCTTCCAGCCAGCGGTAGGGGTCGGTGACGGCGTAGCCGTGCGGGTGTTCGACGACGGCGTCCCGGCGCGCGGGGACGCCGTCGGTGCGGGGGTGCGGGGGTGCGCTGGACATGGTTCTCTTCGGGGGAGTCGGGAACGGGCCCCCGGGTGTCCGGGGGCCCGTCGGGGTGTCGGAGGAAGGTCAGTCCTCGTCACCGGCGACCAGCGCCGTGCGCCAGTCCTCCAGGTCGATGATCTCGTCGGAGAGAATGAGGAGAATGCCGGGAAGTTCGGTCATGACGCGCTCCAATCACAGCAAGGAATCACACAGTCACTTTCAGTATGCACGGAAGGAAGGGTGACGGCAAGGCCGGGAACCGAGCTCTCACCCCTCTGAACAGGGCATATGCACCATCGCTCTCCTCCGGCCGCTGCCGAAGCCGCACACGGCGGGTCCCCGGCGCCGGACGTCACAGGACCCGGTCGCCGCCGGAGCGCGGCAGGGTCCGGTCCGCCGACCGGAACGTGGTGCGATAGGTACTGGGGGCCACGCCCAGCGTCGTGCTCATCTGCCGGCGCAGCGCTGCTCCGGTGCCGAAGCCCGAGCGGTGCGCCACGTGGTCGATGCCCAGGTCGGTGGTCTCCAGCAGATGCCGGGCCTGGTCGACGCGCTGCTGTGTGATCCACTGCTTGGGGCTCAGCCCGGTCTCCTCGCGGAAGCGGCGGGTGAACGTGCGCGTGCTCATCCGGGCGCGCGCGGCGAGCGTACGCAGGTCCAGCGGCTCGTGCAGGCGCTCCGACGCCCATGCGCGGACCTCGGCGAGGGAGGTGTCGGCCGCCTCCGGGACCGGGCGCACGATGTACTGCGACTGGCCCCCGGGGCGCCACGGCGGTACGACGCACCGGCGCGCCGCCATGTTCGCGACCCCGCTGCCGTGGTCGTCCCGCACGACCTGCAGGCAGAGGTCGACGCCTGCCCCCACACCCGCCGAGGTGAGGATGCGGCCCTCGTCGACGAACAGCACGTCCGGGTCGAGGTCGACGCGCGGGAACAGACGGCGGAAGTTGTCGGCGTGCGCCCAGTGCGTGGTGGCCCGGAGCCCGTCCAGCAGGCCCGCCGCGGCCAGGGCGAACGCCCCCGTGCAGATGGACATGGTCCGTGTGCCGTTCCGGACCGCCGCCAGAAGGGCGTTCCGCACCGGTTCGTCCAGGATCCCCTCGGTCATCACGGGCGCGTCGTGGTGCACGCCGGCCACGAGGACCGTGTCCGCCTCCGCCAGCAGTTCCAGGCCGCCCTCCGGGGTGACGGTGAACCCCGCGTTGCTGCGCACGGGACGGCCTCCGGGGGTGCAGACCCGCACCCGGTAGAACCGCTGGTCCTGGTCGTCGAAGGCCGCGTGGAAGATCTGCGCCGGCATGCCGAGATCGAAGGCGACCACCCCGTCCAGGGCGAGCACGGAGATCCGGTGGGGGCGGCTCATGGCCCGATTCTTACACAAGATGGCTCTGTATCCCCTCCTCCCGGCGGGGCGTATCGCGCATCCTTGCCGGGTGGTGAGAAACAAGCATGTACTACCGTGGATGATCGCCGGAATCGGCTTTGTCGCGCTCGTCGGCGCAGCGGGCTTCCGGGCCACCCCAGGGGCGCTGGTGGACCCGCTCCAGGAGGAGTTCGGGTGGTCGACCGGCACCATCGGCTTCGCCATGTCGGTCAACCTCGCGCTGTACGGTGTCACCGCCCCGTTCGCCGCCGCCCTGATGGAGCGTTTCGGCGTCCGCAGGGTGACGGCCGGCGCGATGGCACTGATCGCGCTGGGCAGCGGGGCGACCGTCCTCATGACGGCGGCCTGGCAGCTCGTGCTGCTCTGGGGTGTACTGGTGGGCCTGGGAGCCGGCTCGATCTCACTGGGGTTCGTGGCCGTCATCAGCACCCGCTGGTTCAGCAGGCACCAGGGCCTGGTCAGCGGCATCCTCTCGGCCGGCGGCGCGACCGGTTCGCTGGTGTTCCTGCCCCTGGTGGCGTCGCTGACCGAGTCGGAGGGCGGATGGCGGACCGCTGCGGTCGTGGTGTCCCTCGTGGCCCTGGCCACGGTTCCGATGGTCCTGCTGTTCTTCCGTGAACACCCCGCCGACTCGGGGATCCCGCCGTACGGCGCGAACGAGATCGTGCCGCCGCCCCCTCCTGCGGGCAATGCCGCGAGGCTTGCCGTCGACGGGCTGAGGAACGCCGCCCGGACCAGGGCCTTCTGGCTCCTCGCCGCCGGTTTCGCCATCTGCGGCGCCACCACCAACGGCCTGGTCGCCACCCACTTCATCCCCGCCGCCCACGACCACGGCATGCCCACCGTGGCCGCAGCGGGCCTGCTCGCCCTGATCGGTGTCTTCGACCTCGTCGGCACGATCCTGTCCGGGTGGCTCACGGACCGCATCGACCCCCGGGTCCTGCTGGCCGTCTTCTACTCGCTGCGCGCTCTCTCGCTGCTCGTCCTGCCCCAGCTGTTCGACGAGCGGATCACCGGGTTCATGATCCTGTTCGTCATCTTCTACGGCCTGGACTTCATCGCGACGGTGCCGCCGACCATCGCCCTGTGCCGGGAGCATTTCGGGATGTCCGCGCCGATCGTCTTCGGGTGGGTCTTCGCCGCGCACCAGATCGGCGCCAGTGTCTCGGCCACCGCGGCCGGCATGATCCGCGACAGCTTCCACGACTACGCACCCGCCTGGTACATCGCCGGTGTGCTCAGCTTCGGCGCGGCGCTCCTGTCCCTGCGGGTGGAGCGCACGCCGCCGGAGGAGGCGGGCGCCGCGAGGCAGGACGATCTCGTACCGGAAGGTGACGGGGGCGGCTGACCCCGCAACGGCCCCGCGGCCGCACCCCGGAAGGCCCGCGCCGGTCGGCCGGGGCGCGCCGCCTCGGCGGTGCGCCCCGGCGTCTTCGGCGTCGTCACCCCGTCCGTTCCTCCTCGGGCTCCACCACGACCAGCTCGGGGTGGAAGCTCTCGGGGTCCTCCAGCAGGGGCTGGTCGCCACCGCGCAGGTGGTGGTCGAAGAACGCCACGCTGTAGGCGCGCACCAGTTCCAGGCCGCGGTCGGTCGGCAGGTCGCCGTACAGGTTGCGCCACTGCTGCTCGGTGAACACGCCCCTCAGGCCGAACTGCTCCGCCAGCACGCCCCTGTCGATGCTGTTGGAGTGGCCGGACCCGTCGAGCCTGATCCACTGCCGCCATCCCTCCAGGCGCGGCCAGATCTCCTCCACCCCCTCCCACTCGTTGCCCTGGTCGTTCTCGATCAGGGCCAGCGGTTTGTCCAGCCCCTCGCCCGCCGCGGCCGGGTAGAAGGGGCCGTCGAAGTTGATCCCGGCGTCCACCCGGTCCTCGACGCGCAGCGTCTCGGCGGTGGCCGCGCCGCCCCAGGAGTGCCCGGCCATCCCGATCCGGGAGGCGTCGATCACGTGCGACCAGCGCCAGGCCGGGTCCGGTCCGGTGAGCCGGTCCAGGAGGAAGGACACGTCCTCGGCCCGGTTCTCCGTGCCCTCGGCCCACCTTCCGCTGGTGCACCCGGGGCATGCGGTGATCACCCCGCCGGGGAACTCCACGGGCGCGGCCTCGTGTGCGTGGTCCACACCCGCCACCACGAAGCCGTGGGCGGCCAGCTCCTCGGCCAGTGAGGACAGCTCGATCCGGTTGTGCCCGGCCCCGGGCGAGAGCACGATAAGCGGGAAGCCGTTCCGGGTGCGCGCGGGCGGCATGTCCAGGCGGGAATGGGTGCGCACCCGGCTGTGCATGGTGTCGGAGGGCAGGTCCAGACCGAGTGCCGCCACCATGGCGGCCGACTCGGCCTCGGTCATGTACGGCGCGGTCCGCCCCGCGTCGGCGCGGGCCGGGTACCAGAGGGTCACCATCAGCTCGCGGGGTCCGCCGACCCAGATGTCCTCGCGTTCCTCGTCCACCAGGTGCAGGGTGGTCCTGCCGACCGGGCGGTCCCCTGTGGGCTCGGGCAGAGCGGCCCGCAGCTCGCCGGCCGGAGCCGGTGCGGCGGCGGCCGGCGCGGCGGGGCCTCCCGTGAGGACGGGCAGGGCCAGGGCCGCGGCCGCTGCGAGCGCCGTACCGGTGCGGGCGCGGCTTCCACCGTGCGGTGCGTGGGACATGTCTTCCCTTTCTGTCGCGGTCACCGGCAACCCTAGGAAGGAGGAAAGGGCGGCACCATGGGGATCGCCCCCGGGTGTGGGGTGAGGAAAACCCCCGGAACCGTCGGGGGGGTCGGAGGAAGGCACCCGCGTGCGGTGGACGGCGGTACCGGACTCGCCCTGCGGCGGTGTCGCGGGGATCGGGGCCGGATATCTTGCCCGAAAATGCCTGCCCCGCGCTTTTGCCGCATCCGGATTCCGCCGATACGGCAGGATTTCGCCGAAATAGCCGCCGACCGCAGAGGTGCTTTCCGGCCGGGACCCGGAGGCCCGCGCACCTCCGGACCCGGAGAAAACCTCCTGGCCAGGGGCTCACGTCGGCGCCCCTTGGCGCAAAACGGTTGTTATTCCCCCAATCCATGTCCGGGGACAAAGTCATTTCCGATTTCGGTTCCCTGCCCCCGCCAATGGTGCTACACAGTGGTGGTAGCGGCGCCGGGGGAAGCCGCGACCCGCCCCTGGTGGAAACTGCTTGAGGGGGCCGATTCCACCAGGGGCGCCCGGCCGGGCCACCCGGCGGCGGGAGGAACTCCCGCGCCGCGGACGGCGAGGACCGAGCCCCGGCGCGGCACCGGGACGCCGCCGGGACACGGAGCGACAGCGCCCTCCGCCCGTTCCGCCTTCCTCCGCCTCGCCGCGCGGGGCCGCTCCGCACCGTCCCGCGGTACCTGTCCCCCGTGCGAGCTACGCGCAAGTGTCCACCGCATGGTGACGACTCCGGGCTGCTCTCTCCGTAGTGTTTCGACACGTCCGCGGCACCCCGCTCGCGGATTCGCAGAAGGAGCTCTCGTGAGACTGGTATGGCAACTCGCGGCCGTCGCGGCCGTTTCTCTGATCGGCAGCCAGGCCGTGGCCGCGGTGCAGGACAACCCGTGGTTGACACTTGCCCTCGGTCTCCTGACGTCCGTGCTCGCGATCCTCGCCTACGGATGGGTGGTGCGCCGGACCGAGAAGCGCTCCCCGGTGGAGATCGCCCGCGAGGGCGCGGCGGCCGCGACCGGCCGGGGGACGCTGCTCGGCGTCGCGCTGTTCGGCGCGGTCATCATCGGCATCGCGCTCCTGGGGGGCTACGAGATCCACGGCCTGGGCTCGGTGACGGGCGCGGTGGGGCTGTTCGGATTCATGGCCGCCGCCTCCGTGACCGAGGAGCTGCTGTTCCGCGGCGTCCTGTTCCGGATCATCGAGGAACGCACCGGCACCTGGATCGCGCTGGCGCTGACCGGTGCGCTGTTCGGTCTGGCGCACGTGTTCAACCCGAACGCCGGCCTGTGGGGCGCCCTCGCCATCGCGATCACCGGCGGGGGCATGCTCGCCGCCGCCTACATCGCCACCCGCAACCTGTGGCTTCCGATCGGCCTGCACTTCGGCTGGAACTTCGCCGCGGCCGGCATCTTCAGCACCGAGGTCTCGGGCAACAACACCCCGCAGGGGCTGCTGGACGCCACCTCGTCGGGACCGGTACTGATCACCGGCGGCGACTTCGGCCCGGAGGGAAGCCTGTACACGGTGCTGTTCTGCACGCTGATGACGGTCGCGTTCCTGTGGCTGGCCCACCGCCGCGGCCACATGGTGCCCCGGCGCCGGCGCGCCGACCGGGTCGCCGCCGCCACTACACTTCCCCAATGATCGACCGTCTGCGGATCCCCGAGCCGTGGCGCCGGTTCGGCGGCACGGCCTGGCCCTTCCCCCTGGCGCTGCTGCTCCTGGTCGCGTCGTTCCTGCCGGCGCTCCACAACAACGGCACGCAGCTCGGCGGGATGCCGGACCGCCCCTTCGACGCGCTCGCCGTCGTGGCGATCGCCCTCCAGTGCCTTCCTCTCGCCGTGAGCCGGCGGTGGCCCCTTCTCTGCCTCGTCCTGGTGGTGCTCGGCTTCACCGTCGACCAGCTCCAGGGCTACCACTCGCTCGCGGGCACCGCGCTTCCCGTCGCGCTGCTGAACGCGGGGTTCCGTCTGGAGCGGTACCGGGGCGCCACCACTCTGCTGCTCTCCCTGGCGTACGTGCCGCTGGCGCTCGTGCTCTTCCGGTTCGGCTCGGGCGAGACGCCGGCCGGGTTCGTGATGTTCTACATCGCGCTGGTCCTGGCGTGGGTCCTCGGGACGTGGCTGCGCTCGGTCAGGGCCGCGGAGGCCGAGCGCCGCCGCCGGGTCGCCGAGGACACCCGGACCGCCGAGCGGACCCGTATCGCCCGCGAGCTCCACGACGTCGTGACCCACCACGTGACGGCGATGGTCGTGCAGGCCGAGGCGGCACGGTACCTGACCGCCGCGCCCGACCGCCTCGACCAATCCCTGAGCGCCGTCACCGACACCGGCCGGCAGGCCATCAGCGATCTGCGGCACCTGCTCGACCTGCTCAACCCCGACCACGGCGCCGAGACCGCAACGCCGATGGCGGGCAGGATCCTTCCCCTCGTGGAGCAGACCCGCCGGGCCGGTCAGCCGGTGGAGTTCGTCGAGGAGGGCACCCCGGCGGACTCGGCCGGCAGCGCCGGGTTCGTGGCCCACCGGGTCGTGCAGGAGGCCCTGACGAACGCCCTCAAGCACGCGCACGGCAGCCCCACCTCGGTCGAGGTGCACCACGGGGAGGAAGAGATCACCGTGGAGGTGGGCACGGACGGTCCCGGCACGCCGGCCGGGTCCCCCGCCGGGAGCGGACGGGGCCTGGCGGGGCTGCGTGAACGGGTCGACGCCCTGGGCGGCGACTTCACCGCGGGTCGGCGTGCGGACGGAGGATTCGCCGTGCGAGCCCGCATCCCCGTGGAGGGCCGGCCGTGACCGCGCCGATCCGGGTCCTGGTCTGCGACGACCAGATGCTGATCCGCACCGGGCTGACGACGATCATCGACGCCCAGCCCGACCTCGAGGTGGTGGGCGAGTGCGGGGACGGGCAGGCCGCGGCCGACCTCGGCCGCCGGCTGCGCCCGGACGTCGTGGTGATGGACGTGCGCATGCCGGTGCTCGACGGCATCGAGGCCACCCGCCTGCTGGCCGGCGCCGGGGTCCCGCATCCCGTCAAGGTGCTCGTGGTGACGACGTTCAACCTGGACGAGTACGTCTACGAGGCGCTGCGCGCGGGGGCGAGCGGGTTCCTGCTCAAGGACGCACCACCGTCCCAGCTGCTCCACGGGATCCGGACCGTGGCCTCGGGCGCGGCCCTGCTGGCACCCGAGGTGACACGCCAACTCGTGGGGATGTACGCCGCCCGGATCCGGCCCGCGGAGGAGACCTCGAACGACACCCCGCTGACCCCCCGCGAGCTGGAGGTCCTCCGCCTCATCGCGGACGGACTCTCCAACAAGGAGATCGCGGGGACCCTCCTGATCAGCCAGGAGACCGTCAAGACCTTCGTGTCGCGCATCCTCTCCAAGCTCGCGCTCCGCGACCGCGTCCAGGCGGTCGTCTACGCCTACCGCCACGGCCTGGTGACCTGAGGCGCCGCAGCACCGGGGAGGGCCCGGGTTCCGTCCGGCCGTGTCCCGTTTCTGTCCGCGGGGACTGCCAGAATCGGGGGGCATCCCCCCGAAACCCCCGGAAAGGGAGTCCCCGTGCCCCACCTCACCGAGTTCGCGGGCCTGCCCGTGATCGAGTTCCCCTTCGACAGGACCGATCAGGAATGGCGCCGGCGGCTCCAGCGGGTCCAGGAGGCCGGCGGGGACCGGTCCGCGCCGCCCTCCGTCGCCTGGCGGCTGCGCCGGGGAGGGGACGTCGGATGGGACGAGGACTCCGCCGGCTACTTCGCCCGCTTCCTGTCCGAGGTGGGCGCCGAGCACGTGAGGGCGCTGGTGGTCGGCGACTGGTTCGACTCCGCCGACGAGGGCCTGTACGAGCCCGTGGAGCTGCTGGCCGAGAACGCCGGCGCGCTGCCGAACCTGCGCTTCCTCTTCGTCGGCGACATCGACTTCGAGGAGTGCGAGCTCTCCTGGATCGACCAGCCCGACCTGGCCCCGCTCGTGGCCGCCTTCCCCCGCCTGGAGGAACTGTCGGTGAAAGGCGCCGCCGGCGGGCTGGGAGGCGGCAGGCTCGGCCTGCACGTGCCCTCGCACACTTCGCTGCGCTCCCTCACCATCGAGAGCGGCGGCCTGCCCGCCGAGGTCACGCGCGAGGTGGCCTCCTCGGGCCTGCCCGCGCTGGAGCACCTGGAGCTGTGGCTGGGTGTCGAGGACTACCGCGGCGACACCTCGCCGGCGGATCTGGCGCCGGTGCTCTCCGGCGAGGCGTTTCCCCGGCTGAGGTACCTGGGGGTGCGCAACGCCGAGAAGCTGGACGAATGGATCGGCGTACTGGCCGACGCGCCCGTCATCGACCGTCTGGAGGTCCTCGACCTGTCGCTGGGCATCCTCACCGACAAGGGCGGTCAGGAGCTCGTGGACCGGGCTGCGGCCTTCGCGGGTCTGCGCCGGCTCGACCTGCACCACCACTACCTGAGCGAGGAGACGGAGGAGCGGGTGCGGGCCGTGTTCGCCGGGCTCGGTGTCGAGACCGACCTGTCCGAGCGGCTGGAGCCCTCCTACTACCCCGGACACGGAGAAGGCGCGGAGGGCACCTGGCACTACTACACCGCGGCGGCGGAGTAGCCCTGCCCGAGCGCCTCCCGCGCACGGCCGCTCAGCGGTCGGCGCGGGAGTCCTCGCCCTCGCTGCCCTCGTCCTCACGTTCCCCGGCGTCGGGGTACATCGCGCGGACGCGGCGGGCGACCTCGTCGAAGCCGCCGCTCTCCAGGACGCGCATCTGGTCGCGGGCGAACGAGGCCCGGCGCGGGCCCTCGTCCAGGGAGTCGATCATGCCCCGCAGGATGGCCACCTGCACGTCGCGTTCGGCGGAGTCGTGGCCGTCCCCGCCCTCGTCGGCGGGCCACCAATAACTCTCGTATCCCTCGCTGTCGACGTCGCTTCCCGGCCCCGGCAGGGGGTCCGCCTCGTCGTCCAGCGGTTCCAGGTCGCCGAGCAGCTCGTCGGCCGGTCCGCCCACGGAGGCGAACGCCTCCGACAGCTCCACCTCGGCGATGCGGATCGCCTCGCGCAGCTCGCGGTCCTTGCGCAGGTCCGCCATCTGGCGCAGCCGTGCGGCGTCGCCCTCGGCCAGGCACAGGCTCACCTCTTCCGCCCACACCACGATGCCGCTGCCGATGACGGCGGTCTCCACCGCCAGGCGGGCGGCCAGCTCGCACTCGGCCATGCCCTCGTCGGCGGGGTCGGTCTTCCGTGCCAGCTCCGCCGCGCGCTGGACGACCGCGAGCGCGGCCGGGCCTGCGGGGTTGCGCAGGCGCAGGTCGACGTGGCCGGACCAGCGCCAGTGGACCACCGCGGAGAACTGGAGGTCGTAGTCGGCAGCGGCGCTGGGCAGGGAGACGGTCCGCAGGCGCCTGCCGTTGCCCATCGGCGCGGGGCGGGTCTCCTTCTCCTCCGCGGGGGGCGGTTCGGGGGCGCGGCGGTGCAGGCGTCCGAGCAGCACGGCGCCGCCGACCAGCAGGACGAGGGGGACCCACAGCAGGCCCCAGGGGCCGGTCAGGGGGTAGAGCGCGGCCGGGACGAGCGCCACGGCGAGGGCGGCCAGGACGACCCGCGGGAGGGTGACGGGGGTGACTGTGGGCCTCCTCTCGCGCGCGGCCACGGGACGGGCCTGCCTTCAGGGCGCGGAGGGGGGTGTGGCGTGGGCCGGACGTTCTCCGCAGAACCAGTCTGCCGGACATCTGGAGCGCACGCACCGATATGCCGGGGGTCGGGCGAACTTGTGGCCAAGGAAAGGTGTCCCGGCGCTTGTCTTCGGCCGAACAGCGCCTGTCGTGCCGCCTTTTACCGCGTCGCGGGCGCGCCGGGGGCAACAAAATGTACGAACCGCATCCTGTCCCCGTCTCCTGCGGAGTCCGCCCGATGCAGTCCACCGCCGCTTCCGGTGACCGCGCCCCGGCCGTCCGGGCCCCTGGCGCGCAGCGCCGCTTCCGGCCCGAGGTCCAGGGTCTGCGCGCCGTCGCCGTCCTCCTGGTCCTCGTCCACCATCTCGATCCCGGCCTGCTTCCCGGAGGCTACGTCGGCGTCGACGTCTTCTTCGTGATCTCGGGCTTCCTCATCACCTCGCAGCTGTACCGGGAGGCGGTGGCGGGGGGCCGTGTCTCGGTCCGGGGCTTCTACGTGCGCCGGGTGCGGCGCCTGCTGCCCGCCGCCACCGCCGTCCTGGTGGTGACGGGGGCGGTGTCCCTCGCCGTCCTGCCGGTGACGCGCCTGACCGACACCATGTGGCAGCTGGTCGCCTCGGCCGCGTACGTGGAGAACCTCTACCTGGCGCGGCAGTCGGTGGACTACCTGGCCGCCGAGGCCCCGCCGAGCCCGGTGCAGCACTTCTGGTCGCTCTCGGTGGAGGAGCAGTTCTACCTGGTGTGGCCGCTCCTGTTCGTGCTGTGGGCCCTGTGCCGGCGCCGGTGGCGGGCGGGCAGCGGAATGCTGGCGGTGCTGCTGGGCGCCCTGTTGGTCGCGTCGCTGGCCTGCTCGGTGGCGATGGCCGGCGAGTCCTCCGCGTACTTCCTGCCGGTCACGCGCGCCTGGGAGTTGGCCGTGGGCGGCCTGCTCGCTATCGCCCTGGCCCGCGGGAGCCTGCCGGAGCGCCTGCGCCTGCCGCTGGGGTGGCTGGGATTGGCCGCGATCGCGGCCTCCGCGCTGCTCTACGGCGGCGCCACCCCGTTCCCGGGCTGGACCGCCCTGCTGCCGGTCCTGGGCGGCGCCGCGGTGATCGCCGCCGAGGAGTCCCGGAGCCGCCTGTCGGCGTCGGCCCTGCTGAGTACGGCCCCGGCCCGCTGGGGAGGTGACGTGTCGTACTCGCTGTACCTGTGGCACTGGCCGCTGACCGTGTTCGCCCTGGTGCTCGCCGGCACGGACCGGCTCGGCCTCCTCGGCGCGGTCGCGGTGGGCGGTCTCTCGGTGCTGATGGCGTGGGCCACCAAGGTGTGGGTGGAGGACCCGGTGCGCGAGCGGGGGCTGATCCGGAGCGGGCGCGGTGCGGCCGCCGGGGCCGTGGCGGGCGTGCTGGCCGTGGCCGCGGTCGGCGCGGTGCTGTACGTGCGTGTGGACCAGGTCCGGTCCGTCGGTTTCGACCCGCGGGTCCACGTGGGCCCCGAGGCGCTGGACCGGGCCTCGGTCGAGGGGCCGCTCTACCCGTCGCCGATCGATGCCGAGGAGGACGCGCCGGTCCTGTACGGCGACGGCTGCCAGGCCCCGCCCCCGGCCACCGATCCGGGTGACCCGTGCGTGTACGGCGACGAGGACGCCCGCGAGACCGTCGCCGTGGTGGGCGACTCGCACAGCGCCCAGTGGGTGACCGCGCTCCTGGAGCTCGGGGAGGAGCGCGGCTGGCGCCTGGTCCTGTACACCAAGTCCTCCTGTGCGTTCACCGACACCGCGGTCGAGGACGCCGGGGGCGGGGAGTACGAGGAGTGCCGTACGTGGAACCGCGCCGTGGTCGGCGAGCTGGCCGAGCTGCGGCCCGACACCGTGGTGACCAGTTCCTCCACGGCCGCGCGGCCGGTCGGCGCGGAGAGCCCCGAGGAGGGGGCCGAGCTGATGGCCGAGGGCATGCTCACCCTGTGGCGGGAGGTGGCGGAGGTGACGGACCGGATCGTCGCCGTGCGCGACACCCCGCGCCAGAGGAGGGACGTGGTCGAGTGCGTGGCCGGATCCGGCGGCCCGGAGGAGTGCGCGGTCCCGCAGGAGCAGGCGTTCGAACGCGAGGACCCGCAGGAGGAGGTCGTCGCGCAGTTGCCGGGGAAGGCGTTCCTGGTGGACATGAGCGACCTGTTCTGCGCCCGCGGCGAGTGCCCCGCGGTGATCGGCAACGTGATCGTCTACCGCGACTCGGGGCACATCACCAGCACGTACGTGTCCCTGCTCTCCGAGGAGCTGGGCCGGCGCATGGACGGGCTCCGGGCCTGAACCGCCGCCCCGGGCGTCCTGTGTCCGCAGGTGCCGGGGCCTGTCCCGCGGTGTGCGCCGCCGGGGCGGGTCCCGTTTTTGTTCCATCCCATTTTGCATATACGGACTTCCCTGCCGCACACCAGAAATAAAATTGTCCTTTTCTGGGCAAGTTTGGCCCCGCATGGCACATTCGGAGATTCCAGGACAGAAATCCGCCGCGCGCCCGCCTCCGCACATCCGCCACGGCTTCCCTCCGCGGCGCACCGGCCACAGTCCCCGGCGCCGAACCCGCGCCCTTCCCGCTGCTGGACGCCCTTCCCGCCGCCGACGCACCAGGCACACCGGTTTCGGACAGGCCCCGAAAAACCTCTGCACAGAACAAAAGCAGGTGAATGACCACCGCACCGAGCAGGTTATTCACCGGCGATGCGTCCGCCTTTTTCGAAGGGTTCCTCCGGAGTATGCTCTTTGGGCAGAACCGGTAGCGCCACAAGAAGAACTGCGGTGAAAGGCGGCACCGATGACGGCACACGGCGGTCCTCCCGAGCCCGTCGAGGAGTCGGCGGCTCCCGGATCCCGGCCCGACGGACATCCCGCTCCTCCCCTTCCCCCCGACCTGCGCCTGGCCTCCCTGGAGGCGCACATGGCCGCCCTCGGCACACACCTGGCCGCCCTCGACGAACGCGCCCGCCACCGAGAGGCGGTCATCGACCGCCTGCACGCCGAGAACCAGGAGCTCAGGGCGGGCGACCGGCGCGCCCTCCTGGATCCCGTCATCTCCGATCTCATCCGCCTGTACGAGCAGCTCTCCCGCGAGGCCGACGGCCTGCGCGACCGCGGCGAGCAGCGGCTGGCCGCCCTGCTGGGGAGCCTGGCCGACGACGCCCTCCTCGCCCTGGAGCGGGTCGGTGTCGAGCCCGTGGAGGCCGGGGTCGGCGACCCCTTCCGCGCCGATCTGCACCGCCCCCTGTCCACCGTGAGCGACCCCGACCCCGCGCGGTCGGGCACCATCGCCCGCGTCGTCTCCCCCGGTTTCCGCGACACCGCCACGGGACGGGTCAGACGCAGGGTCCAGGCCCACTTCTACCGCCATGTCGAACCCGCCCAGCCGTGAGCAGGAAAGGCACATGACCACATACGGAATCGACCTTGGCACCACCTACTCGTGCGTGGCCTCGGTGGACGACACGGGTCGCGCCGCGATCGCCAAGAACGCCGTGGGCAACGACACCACCCCCTCCGTGGTCTACTTCGAGTCCGCCCGCAACGTGGTGGTCGGCGAGGAGGCCAAGAACACCGCCCTCCTCTACCCCGACCTGGTCGTGTCCCTGGTCAAGCGGCAGATGGGCGCCTCCGCGGACTACGAGTTCCACGGCCGGCGCCACACCCCCGAGTCGGTCTCCGCGCTCATCCTGCGCGAGCTGGCCCGCGCCGCCGGGGAGCACGACCGCAGCACCGTCGAGGACGTCGTCATCACGGTGCCCGCCTACTTCGGCATCCACGAGAAGGAGGCCACCCGCCGCGCCGGGCAGATCGCCGGGCTCAACGTGCTGGACATCGTGCCCGAGCCGGTCGCCGCCGCCCTGCACTACCAGAGCCTGGACAGCAGCGCGGGCGTGCGCCACCTGCTCGTCTACGACCTGGGCGGGGGCACCTTCGACACCACCGTCATCCGGGTGGAGGACAACGACGTACGGGTGGTGTGCACCGACGGCGACCACCGGCTCGGCGGCGCCGACTGGGACGAGAAGCTCGCCGACCTGATGCTGGAGCGGTTCACCGACCTGCATCCCAGCCCCGACCCGAGCGCCGACGAGCAGTTCCTGCAGGACGTGGCCGCCGCCGCAGAGCAGGTCAAACGGTCGCTGAGCATCCGTGAGCACGCCCGCCACAACCTGCGCTTCGGCGGGGAGGCGGTGCGGGTGGAGCTGACCCGGGGCGACTTCGAGGCACTCACCTCCGACCTCCTGGAGCGCACCCTCACCATCACCGAGCGCACCGTCGCCATGGCGCGCGAACGCGGGGTGGACTCCTTCGACGACGTCCTGCTGGTGGGCGGCATGACCCGCATGCCCGCGGTGTCGCGCTCCCTGCGCGAACGCTTCGGGTTCGACCCCCACCTGCACGAACCCGACCTGGCGGTGGCCAAGGGGGCCGCGCTGTTCGCCATGGTCCGCCAGGTCAAGAACGTCATGGACGTGTCGGGGCCGACCGACCGCGCCCGGCGGGCGGAGGAGGTCGGCGCGGCCCTGGGCATCACCCGCGCACAGGTCGAGCAGCTCGCCGCCAAGACCGTCACGAGCGTGTCCCCGCGGGCGTTCGGCGTCAAGGCCACCGACAGCACCGACCCGCTGTTCGCCACCGACCCCGGCCGCGCCCGCCAGTACATCAGCCACCTCATCGAGGCCAACACCCCGCTGCCGGTCACGGTCGAGGACGGGTTCGCGACCGTCTGGCCGGACCAGGAACAGGTGGAGATCGACGTCTGGGAGCAGGCGGGCTCGGTGGCCTCCGAGGAGCTGGAGCACAACGTCCGCATCGGCGACGCCCTGCTCACCGGGCTGCCCAAGGGACCGGCGGGCACGCCCTTCCGGATCGAGTTCCGCCTCGGCGAGACCGGTCTGCTGCGGGTGCGCGGCTGGGACCCCGGCAGCGGCAAGGAGATCCGCTTCGACGTCCAGATCGGCGGGATGAGCCACGACGACGTCCGCGAGGCGCGCGAGGCCGTCGCGATGATACGCACCTCCGGCTGACCGGCCGGACGGACCACCCACGGAGGGAGCTGCGGGCACGATGCCCTGGGACGCCCGGGAACGGCAGCGCTACGAGGAAGAGGTGCTCACGGCGGCGCGCACCGGCGGCCCGCCCGAGGACCTGTTCGTGCGCTACGGCATCGGGCCGGGCCTGGAACGCAGGCTCGGCGCCGACCCGGAGGCGTTCCGTGCGCACGTGGCGGCGGTGTGCACCTACTGGCGGGGCATGCAGAGCCGCCGCCGCAGCCTGCGCAAGGTACTGGTGGACCTGGTGGCGGCACACGAGCGCCTGGAGCGCGAGGGCGTGCTCACCCACGGGCACTTCCACCGGGTACGGGCCGAGGCGGCCGGCCGTGCCCTCACCGAGTGGTCCGACATCGCGGGCGGTCTCAGCACCTCCGTCCTGGAGCGGCAGGTCTTCCAGGCGATGGCGCGCTCGGTGGGGGTGAACGAGGAGACCGCCGAACGCGTCCTGGGTGAGCGGGGCGTGCGGGTGGTCGAGCAGCTGCCGCAGCTGCCGCTGTCACCGCCGGTGCGCACCTTCCGGACCCTGCGCGACAACCTGCGCACCTGCGGGGCCGCCTTCTCCCCGGCGGTGGTGTTCGGCTCCGAGCGGCTGGCACGCGGCTTCACCCTCCTGGAGGGCTTCCGCCTGCGCGACGGCACCGTCCTGGACGACGAGGCCCTGGCCGCGGCCGTGCGCCGCATCCAGGTGGAACCGATGACCGAGGGCAAGGCCGCGGCCGAGAACGTGCTGAGCATCCTGCGCTCGTGCGAGGGTCCCCCGGCCCGCGACGCGCTCGTGCTGTGGGAGGTGGTGGGCGACCTTCGGGAACGCCCCGGCGCCCTGGGCGAGAAGGGGCTGGCCCGGCCCTGGATCCACCGGGGGCTGGCCGATCAGGAGGCGCTGCTGCTGGCCGCGTCGGTGCGGCGCTCGACCGCCGCGGCCGGCTCCGGCGGCACGGCGCGGGCCGAGCACGAGGTGCGCGAGCTGCTGGGTGCCGACCGCCTGCGCCGGGCGCAGGCCGCCGCGGCGGACCTGCCCCGCGACCACGGCCTGGCCGAGCTGGTGCGCGAGCGGGTGCGCCGGGTGGAGGACCTGCTTCGCGAGGCCGACCGCGAGCTCCGCGGAGGCGATCCCGAGGCGGCGGCCCGCGCGCTGGACACCGCCGCGCGCCTGGCCGCCGACGACGACGAGATCCCCGCGCGCCTGGGCGAGGTGGAGCCGCTGCCGCCGCGCGCCGCCACCGCCGACACCGGCGAGCACGGCGCGGTGGTGTCCTGGCAGCCCAGCCCGAGCCTTGCGGGCCGGATCAGCTACCGCGTGGCCCGCCGGATCGGCCGGGGGCCGGGTGCCCGCGAGGTGCCGCTGGGCGAGCTGTCGGGGACCTCGCTGACCGACACCGGAATTCCGGTGGGGGCCGAGGTCCGCTACGCGGTGGCGGCGGTCCGCTGCGGAAGGGCGGTGTCGGAGCCCGTGATCACACCGCCGGTGATGCTCACCCCGGAGGTCGGCGACCTGCTGGTGCACACCGGGGAGGACGCGGTGACCGCGACCTGGCGTGTACCGCCCGAGGCGGTGAGCGTGGAGGTGGTGCGCGGCGAGGGAGCCCCGCCCCGTCCGGGCGGCGACGTGGTGCGCGTGCCCAACGACGGCACGGGGTTCCGCGACACGGGGGTGCGCTCCGGCACCGAGTACTTCTACCGGATCCGGGCGGTGTACCTGACCTCCAGCGGCCACGCCCGCGGGTCGGCCGGCACGATCCGGCGCGTGGTCCCGGGTCCTGCCCCGGTTCCGGTCGACGTCCTGCGGGTGGTGCCCGGCGACAGCGGTTTCGTCGCCGAGTGGACCCGCCCGCCGCACGGCCGCGTCGTGCTGCGTGCCGCCGCCGAGCCGCCCCCGTGGCCCGAGGGCGCCGCGGTCCCCCTGTCCGACCTCGCCGTCTACGGCCGCGAGCTGCTCCCCGCCGCCGTCCCGGCGGACACCGCCCCGCCCGCGCACGGCCTCCCCGCCCCGGACGGTGTTCCCCTGCCCCGGGCCGACGAGGACGCCGGGGCTCCCCGGGTACCCGCGGAGGCCGCCGGCCCGGCAGGCGCCGGGGCCGCGATGGGCACGCCTTCGGCACGGGCACGCGCTCCTTTCCCGGAGGTCGGCGGGCCTGCGACAGATGCGGGCGCAGACGACGCGGACGACGCGGACGCCTTCGGGGCGGAAGGCGTCCGCGCGCTCGGCAGCGGCCACCCGGCCGCGTCCCGACCCGGCGGCCCCCCGGCGGAGATGTCCGGGGAGGACGGCCGCGCCGCCGCGGCCGTCGGGGAACCGAGCGCCGTCCCGGTGACCGCGCCTCCCGGGCGCGGCGGCGAGCGCCGTGCCGGCACCGCCTCCGGGCACGTGCACGATCGGGGCCCCGGCAGCTCCGGGACGGCGGGGAGCTGCCTCACCGCACCGGTCGGCGGCACCCCGGTGGAGGAGGCAGCACCCGTGCCGCTGCGGACCGGTCACGCCGGCCCCGCAGGAGAACGCACCCGCCCCGTGTCCGGCACCGGGCCGGAAAAGGCCCCGGAGGACGCAGCCGCGCCCGGGGACGCCGGCCCCGACGGTGCCCCCGCAGGGCACACGCCCCGCGGCCGGGTCGGTGCCGATGCGGTGGACCGGGTCGTGTCCGCTCCGGTGGTGCTGGAGCCGGGGGCCCACCACGTGCTCGCGGTGACCCTGGCCGGGGACCGGGCCGTGGCCGGGGCACGGGTGCGGGTGGTCGCGGTCCCGCCCGTGGCGGGGCTCCGTGCCGAGCGGTTCGACGGCGTGGTGCGGCTGGGGTGGACCTGGCCCGACGGCGCCGCCACCGCCGCTGTGTCGTGGTGCTCGGACGAGAGCGGCGAGGAGCTGGGCCGGCGGGTGTGCACCCGCCTCCGGTACGAGTCGGACGGCGGCTTCGAGGCCCCCATGGGCACCGGCTCCGTGCGCGTGGCCGTGCGCACGCTCGCCACCACCGGTACCGGCGAGGCCGCCGGTGTCCCGGCCGTGACGACCGTGCCGGGATGGAGCGTGCTCGCCTACCGGATCGCACCGGTCGGCCTGCTGCGCCGGGAGCGGCGGGTGAGCCTGACCGCCGAGTCCGCCTGCGCCGCGCCCGAGATCGCCGTCGTCCACGCCGAGGGCGCCGTCCAGCCGCACGGCCCGGGCCAGGGCCGGGTCCTGGCCGTGTTCCCCGCCCGGCACCTGGAGGCGGGCGAACAGGTCTCCCTGCGGGTCCGGCCGCCGCGCTCGGGGTGGCTCATGTGCTTTCCCGTCGGCGGGGACACCCCGGGTGTACGCCTCCGCCAGCCGTCCGTGAAGGAACTGCGCCTGTGAGAACTCCCCCGCCCGGCCACCGGGTGAACGTCCGGGTCCGCGCCCGCCCGTGCCGCACCCGGCCCCGCCCTCCCGGGGAGCGGGGGTCCGCCGTACCGGCTCGGCCCTCGCCCCGCGCCCCGGTTCCCCGCCGCACGCGCCGGAGGGCCGGAGACGCTCCGCCCCGGCCCGGGGTCCGGTGCGTCCTCCAGGAGGAGCGGTGACCCTGCCCAAGCCCCCGCTGGCGCTGCGCGGCGACCGCCTCGTGTGCCCCTACTGCTACTCCCGGTTCGCCGAACGCGAGATCCGCTTCCGGTGCACCGGCCGCCCCGGTCCCGACGGCCGGGCGTGCGAACCCGCGGAGGACCCCGCGCTCCGCGCCCACCTGGGCAGGCGCGAGCACCTGCCGCCGGTGTTCACCGCCGACGGCCGCCGCGCCCAGGCCCGCTGTCCGGGGTGCTCGGCCACCACCGGCAAGCAGGTGTGCGCCACCTGCCACGCCCAGCTGCCGGTGAACTTCGGCCGGATCCGCAGCCGCCTCATCGCGCTGGTCGGGGCCCGCGACGCCGGCAAGACCGTGTTCATGACGGTGCTCATCCACGAGTTGATGAACCGGGTGGGCTCGCGCTTCCAGGCGTCGGTGGGCGGTTCCGACGACCACACCCGCCACCGGTTCCGCGCCGACTACGAGTCCCCCCTCTA
The DNA here is from genome assembly GCF_014203695.1 of Nocardiopsis algeriensis. Taxonomy (GTDB): domain Bacteria; phylum Actinomycetota; class Actinomycetes; order Streptosporangiales; family Streptosporangiaceae; genus Nocardiopsis; species Nocardiopsis algeriensis. The sequence continues at coordinate 157,029 of NZ_JACHJO010000007.1, forward strand.
CGACGGAGCGCGCCTGCTGGGCGCCACCCGCCGCGCCGGGGTGGCCCGCGAGCCCCTGGTGTTCCGCTTCACCACTCAGCGGCGCGGCCTCACCGGCAGGCGGCCGCACCACACGCTGCTGTCGTTCTTCGACACCGCGGGCGAGGACCTCACCTCCGACGCCAGCGTCGAGGAGAACCTGCGCTACCTCAACAACGCCGACGGCGTGATCCTGCTCCTGGACCCCCTGCAGATGCGCGGTGCGCGCGAGGCCGCCGCCGCCGGGACCCGCATGCCCGCCCCCGGCGGCGCGGAGAACCTCCCGCTGGACATGCTGGGCCGGGTCACCGATCTGCTGCTGCGCAAGGAGGGCTCGTCCCGTCTGATCCGGGTGCCGATCGCGGTGTGCCTGACCAAGCTCGACGCCTTCCTCGAACAGCTGGACGCCGGTTCCCCGCTGCGCAGGCCCCAGCCCACGGCGCCCTACTTCGACGAGTCCGACAGCCAGGACGTGCACGCCCAGATCCGCCAGCTGCTGGACCGCTGGGACGGAGGCGGGATCGACGGCCACGTCGCCAACCACTACGCCAACGCGCGCTACTTCGGGGTGTCGGCCCTGGGCCACACCCCCGACGCCGACAACCGCGTCCAGGGCGGTGTGCGCCCTTACCGGGTGGCCGACCCCTTCCTGTGGATGCTCAGCGAGTTCGGTGTCGTCCCCTCCCGGGAGGGCGCGTGACCGGGCCGTCCCAGATCCGACCGAAGGACACGCCGATGGGCTACGCCCAGCTCTACTACACCTCGTGCGAGCGCGGGCTGTCGGGCTACGCCGGGTACCAGTTCAACGCGGCCACGCCCGGTGTCGACCCGCGGGTGCTGCGCGAGGTCGAGCGGTTCACCGTCTACGAGCCCCCGCGCACCCTGGCTCCCGACCGGGTCGAGGAGCACCCGGTCAACCTCTGCTACTCGCCGGACCTGGGCGGGGTCCCGGTGCTGAGCAGGGTGGTCTCGTGCGGGGACGACCCGTCGGGGCGGCCGGGCAACTACTTCGTGCACAGCCTGGTGGGGGCGTGCGGTCCGCTGCCCGCCGAGCTGTGGGGGGCGGACTTCTGGGTGTCGGCGCCGGTGGCCGCTCCCGACCTGCCGGGCCTGGAGGTCCGCGTCGGCCCCCTGGACCGCTCCCGCACGCACGCCTGGCTGCACCGCCGGCCGCCCGAACTGGTGGCGGCGCTGCTGGCGGCCGCGGACGGCGCGGTGGGCGGCGGCCGGCCGCTGGTCCTGGTGGCCGGCAGCGAGGCGGTCGCCCACTGGGTGGCGGCCCTGGCGCACCTGCTGCCGCCCGGGCGGGCCCGGGCGCTGTCCTTCGCCACCTACAGCGCCGACCCCGACGAGACGCCCGTGCACGTGGTCGGTGTCGCGCCCGGGACCGACACCGACACCCTGCGCGGCCGGTTCACCGTCGTGGACCCGGAGTCCGCCTCCGCGGACACCCTTCCCCGGCCCTCGGCCGAGGCCTGGGCGGTGGCGACCAGGCTCGTGCGCACGGGACCGGTGAAGGCCGCGGACCTGTGGCGGGCCTGTGCCCGGCACGCCTCGGGCCGGGAGACCTCCCTCGCCGACTGGTACCCGGTCCTGGCCGCGACCGCGCTGCGCGGCGGCGCCGAGCAGGGCCCGCGGGAGGTACGGGCGGTACGCGCGTGGCTGGCGGAGGCGGTGGAGCGGCTGGCCCCGGCCGATACCGCCGCGCTGGTGTCGCGGATCCTGGACACGGGCTCCTCCGAACTCGACGACCGGGCGCTGGCCGACCTGCAGAAGGTCGCGCACCGGTCGGGCTCGGCGCCGGTCACCGAACGCCTGGAGCGCATGCTGGCCCGCCGCAGCCTGGACGCCGTCGCCGCGGGGACGGCCGCCCCGCCGGTGGCGCCGCTGCGCTCCGAACCGGTGCGCACGGCCGTGCGGGGGCGCATCTCCGCGCTGCTGGAGGACACGCGCGGCCCGCTGCGGCCGGAACGGGTGGTGGAACTGCTCGACTGGGCGCGGGCGGGCGGGCTGGTGCCGCCCGCGGTCAGCCTGGAGCGCTACGGACGCGACACCGTCGCCCCGCTGCTGGCCGCCGCCCCAGGTGCCGTCCCCTCCCCTGCGGTGGCGGCCCTGCTGGGCACGCACCCGGAGATGCGGCGCGGCGCGGCCGAGCGTCTCTGCGCCCTGCCCCGCGAGCGGCTGGCCGTGCTGGCCGCCGGTCCGGCGGGCGCCCTGTTCTCCGGCGATCGCGGCGGCTCGGGTGCGCTGCTGCGCGAACTGCGCCTGCTGGGCACCGACGACCGCTCCGACCCGGTGCGCCTGCTGGCGGCGGTGATGGCGGTGCGCGGGGAAGGGCGTGCCGCGGGTGCCCCGGGCATCGCCGGGCACGACCTGGACGCCGACCTCCTCGTGCGGGTGTGGGGGCCCGGCCACGGCCCCCGGGCCGCACTGCTCACCCTGCGCGGGCTGCGGCCGGGGCCCCGGGTGTGCCCGGAGGCGGGCGAGTGGGTGGCGCGGGCGCTGGTGGCCGTGCCCCCGCCGGGCGGCGAGAGGGACTGGCACGAACTGGTCGAGGAGGTCTCGCGCCACTGGATGGGCGACCGTCTTCCGGAGGAGGCGCTGGGCGTGGTGGGCGACTGGGCGATGGTGGCCTCCCAGTTGGCCGAGGTGCGCCGCAGCGGCACCGAGCACGGCCCCCGGCTGCTGGAGCCGGTGTACCGGGTGCTGCCGGGGGTGCACCCCGCTGCGGCCGAGATGGCCCGGCGCACGGTGGCCGACCTGCTCCTGAACTGGGACGATCCGCTCAGGGTCGCGGAGGCGCTGCGGGAGTGCCCCGACGGGGTCTTCTCCGCCTACCGGTCGGCGGCGGCCGTCAGGCTGGAGGGCGAGAGCCCCGACACCGGGACGGCGGCCCGCGTGTACCGCGTGGCCCGCCTGGTCGGCGAGCGCGGCGGCCGGGCCCTGAGCCTGGAGCGGGAGGTGCTCTCCCCGGCGCTGGCCACGTGGCGGCGGCGCCACGTGGCGGGTGTGCGCAGAAAGCTGCCGCGTGAGGAGGCGGCCGGCTTCGACACCTGGGTGCAGGAGTGGCGCGCGCCGAGCGGTCACCTGTTCTCCCGCTGGGTCGGGAGGCGCGTGTGAGAGTTCCCTGCCGAGGCGGCGGCCTCCCGGGGCGGATCCCGCCGGGTCCCGGTGCGCGCGCCCCGTTCGGGGCGGCCGCCGAGAGCGGTCGGCCCGGCGCCCGGCGGCGTGTCCTGGGCGCCGATGCCGGGGCGGCGCGGCCTGCCGCCGCGGTGACGGCGGCGGCGGGGGCGGCGGTACTGATCGCCGTCGCGGTCGTCTTCCGCTGGTGGATCCTGGCCGCGGCGGTGAGCCTGGTGGCGATCGCCGGTGCCACCGGCCTGTCGGTGGGGCTGTGCGTGCTCACCTGGGTGTACCTGCGTGAGACGTACCGGGTGATGGTCGAGGGCGGCCACCGGGAGGAGCCGGTGCCCGAGGGCCGCGACGACCCCGCCCATCGCGGATACCACGGCGGCCCGGCCTGGTGGGACCTGTACGACATCGTGCGCCGGACCGGGGAGGGCACCTCCGTGTGGGGCGCGCTGCTGGCACCCCACTTCCTGCTGCACGCGTCGGTCGTGGCGGGATACACGGCGGCGGCCTGGGCGGTGGCGGGCGCGTTGCGCGCGGCCGACACGTCGCTGCGGGCGGGACGCGGCGTGCGCATGGTGTGCCCCGACTGCTACCGGCACCTGCGGTACCCGGCCTACCGCTGCGGGCGCTGCGGCAGGCGCCACCGGTCCGTGCGCCCCGGGGCGCGGGGGCTGCTGGTGCGCACGTGCCTGTGCGGCCAGGAGATGCCGACGCTGCTCATGCTGGGCTCGGCCGACACGGAGGCGCTGTGCCCCCATTGCGCTCGTCCGCTGGAGCACCGCCCGGGCGAGGCGCACGAGTTCCTCCTCCCCCTGTTCGGCGGCACGGGTGCGGGCAAGACCCGGCTGATGGCGGGTCTGCACCTGGCCCTGGAGCAGGCCGCGCGGAGTTCGGGGGACACCTGGGTGGAGGCGGTCGGCGAGGAGGCGGGGCACCGGCTGCGCGAGGGGGCGCGGGCGCTCTCCCCCGGCCACCGGACCCGGCCCACACCTCCGGGGCGCAAGGTGCGCGGGGTGACGCTGCGCATGGGTTCGGGGCGCAGTGCCCTGGTGATGCACCTGTTCGACGCCGCCGGGGAGCGGTTCAACCGCTCGGCGACCGCCGAGGAACTGACCTACCTGGGGCAGGCCACCACATTCGTGCTCGCGGTGGATCCGCTGGGGATCGAGGCGGTGTGGCGTTCGCTGAGCCCGGCCGAGCGCGAGCTCCTGGCCCGGGAGCGCTCACACACCCGCGACCCCGAACTGGCCTACGGGGCGGTGCGCGACGAGATCCAGCGCCAGCAGCGCATCCTGGGCCGGGGCCGCAGAGGCACCCGGCTGGCGGTGGTGGTCACGCGCGGCGACCTCCTGCGGGGCACCGCGCTCCATCCGGGCCCGGCCCCGGTCCAGGAGTGGGCACGCGACACCCTGGGGCTGGGCAACCTGCTCACGGCCGCCGAGGCCGATTTCGGCCAGGTGCGGGTGCTGCTCACCTCGGCCGTCACCGGCCCCGACGGCGCGGTCGACGAGAGCCTGCGCGTCCTGCTGCGCTGGATCCTGGACCGCGAGGACGCCGCGCCGGCCGCCCTGGCGTCCCGGCCGCCCGCCACCGGGCGCGCTCCGGCCGAACCCGCACTGAGGAGGCCCCTGTGAACGGCGGCGCGCCCACCGGCCGGGGCCCTGATCACCGCACCGTGCGCCACGCCCTGGCCGGCACGGTGTTCGCCCTCGCCGGCGCCCTGACCCTGGCCGCGGTCGCGGCCCTGGCCTGGGCCGGCTTCACCCTGGTCGACCAGGTGTGGTCCTACGCCCTGTCCCGCATCGCCGCGGCGGACTGACGTCCTCAGGGCCGGGGCGGAACCGCGGCCAGATGGCGCATCTGCACGCTGACGGCCCGCCGGCGCGCTGTTCCGTCGCCCCCTGCCAGGGGGTACCAGACGGCCCGTCGGCCGTCCGCGCCGACCGCCATGCCCAGGAGCCGCCGGACGCCGTACCTCCCACCCTCCCGCAGCACCATGAGGAGTGGCACCAGGGCCGAGAGATGTTTGAACGGATTTCAGCAGGTGAGGGCACGGAAAATCAGTGGCAGGCAGGCCAATGATGAGAACAGAAAGAATACATGAGATCGACAGGGTGGGAAGAACTATATATCTTGAGGGGGGTTCTCTACCCGAAACTGGACTCGACTTTCGCCACGATACCCTTCAACCAAAAAGAGCAAACCTCACATGATCTCTGAAGATTTCGAAATAAAAGACCCTTGGGCCATGGCAGAAAGGGTGAAGCAAGTACTCAAAAAAGAGACACAGGCAGAAACAGAAAGGGCACTAGGGCTACTAGTTTTACTCAAGGGGATCTTGCAGGAAAAAAACTTCTCCGACCCACGGTTCCTAGACTTCAAGAAGGACTTGACCTCCCTGTTCAACCTTCCCAGCACAAAGAAACATCTCCATCGCTTTACGATTCAGCTCGATATTTACTTGGGGCGCGGAAGAATGGATGGATATGAGCAGACTTGCGATTACCGGAGCACTCTGCAGATACTCAACGACCACTTCGTCCCCTGGGAAGAGATCGACCTCCCCCATCTGGTCGAGGACATGGAGTCCATCGACGATGACATCAGGGAGGTCGCCGAGGACGCCCCGCCCATACGCGAGCACGAAATACCCAACTGGGTTCCCGACTCACACTGGTGGTGGCGAGCCCCCAAAAAGCAAGACATGAGCGAGGCAGAACGCTGGTACCGCCGCCACTACGAAGAACTCGAACCCTGAACCCCCACCAACCGAGCAAGAACCCCACACCCAGGAGAGGATCACGCGGAACCCCCGGCCTCGTACAGCACAGACGGGGACCCACGCAAAACGAATGACACCGACAAAAGGGGGAACCCCCTGACCAGAGGAGATCTTTCTCCTTCAAAGAAACCCGAACATCATCACAGCAATCTTCAACCAAACCGACCAGGAGACCGAACATGGCCCTTGAAGACTTCGAAATCCACGACCCCTGGATACTACTGGAAAGAGTCAAAACCATCCTCAAGGAGGGAGAAGAAAACAAATGGGAAGGGAGCACAAGGCAAGCAATGAATTTACTTATATGGGTCAGCGAACTCCTCACCAAAGAAAACAATGAAAGCCCAAGGTTCGCCGACCAAAAGGGTGAGCTGAGGGAACTCTTCAACCTCCCCAACACCAAAAATCACTTGGACAGATACATGCTCACATGCGGCATCTACGTAGGGCGCGGGAGAATGGAGGGATACGAGAGGGCCTGCGTCTACCGAAGCACTCTGCAGATACTCAACGACCACTTCGTCCCCTGGAAGGAGATCAGCCTCCCCCACCTGGTCGAGGACATGGAGTCCATCGACGATGACATCAGGGAGGTCGCCGAGGACGCCCCGCCCATACGCGAGCACGAAATCCCCGACTGGGTTCCCGACTCACACTGGTGGTGGCGAGCCCCCAAAAAGCAAGACATGAGCGAGGCAGAACGCTGGTACCGCCGCCACTACGAAGAACTCGAACCCTGAACCCCTCCCCCCACCACCCGGAGTACGCATGAACGAGAACCCCACACCGCAGGAGAAGGCAGCGGAGCGCCTGGCCGCCGACCCCGGCCTCGTACAGCGCCGGCTGGAGGCCGACCTCGCCGAGGCCGCACGCGTGGAGCGCACCGGCATCCGTCTTTCCCCCGGTCTTTCTCGAGACGGACTCGTCGATGCCCTGCGCGCGTCCGCGGACAGCATCACCTACGACCACCCCGTCCTCGCCGTCACCCAGGCCAAGCGCTACCACGGCGACCTGCCGACCGGCGAGCGTTCCGACACCGAAGAGCTCTCTGCCCTCTACCAAGCCGCATCGCGGACACTGCGCGAGGGGGAACTGACAGCGGACCGCCGCGTTCCCCACGGCAACCACCGCATCCTGGAATTCCACCGGCAGTTTTCCGAAGGCGGCCTGTTCACCGTCACCCTGTCCGCCACCGTCCGGGTCGAACCCGACGGAAGCGTGTGGTTGGAGGAGCACCGATGGCCGTCTCCGCCCGTCCGGCCTGTCCACGGCCGACAGGCAGGCAGCCATGAACTGTTCGACGCGGCTCTGCGTGAACTACAGCATGACGCTATTCCCCTCGACCGCTCCCTCACCGCGCTTCTGCTCGCCACCGTCCAAGGCGGCGAGGGCATCGGCCCCGGATACCGCTCGGCGGTCACCGAACGCGTCACCGCGCGCCGGCGTGAGCTCGACGACTACGCCTGGACCGCACATGAGCACGCCACCTCCGATCTGGAGGACAGGTGGTACACGGCGTGCTTCCACCGCTCCGTGCTGGAGAACCTGTTCGAGAACCATCTCGGCGGCGCGGCGTTCTCGCTGGTGGACCGGGAAGACGTCGAGGAGATCGACGAAGAACTCCGCTACCGGCTCTCCGGTGTCAAGGGGTCACCGAACGCGGTCCCGCCCGGTATGCCACCGCACCACTGGTGGTGGCGCGAGGCCGTCGGTTAGGAAGAGCATGCGGAGCCGAACCCCCGCGCTTCCGGGGATACCGCGGCACGTCGGGCGCCACCGCGCCGCGTCTCACACGGCGGCACCGGGTCACCGCTGACCAGGGAAACCGTCCGTACCGTCGCCGACGGACACCCCAGCACCCCCACCCCCCCCCCCAATAGAGAACCATGCCCAACCGGATCCTTTCCTTCGCCTACACGGCGATGATCCTTCATCGCCACTCACCGGCGGCTGCTGACCGTCGAGGTACTCATCGCGGCCGCGTTCACCGGCTGGGCCACCTGGGACACCGTCACCACCCTGGCCGCACTCGACGATCCGGCCCTGCCCATGGTTCCCGTCGAAGCCATGAACACCACCGGGGCCGAACCTTTCCACGCTGCCGGGATCGCCCTGGTCTCCCTCTCGATCATCCTCGTCACACTGGTGTCCTTCCACCGCCGCATCGTCCGTGAAGGCGCCTCCCAGGCTTAAGGAGCCCCCGTGATCCGCACCCTCCAACTGACCAAGTCCTTCGGTGAGCGCACCCTGTGGCAGGACGTCGACCTGACCGTCCCCACCGGGGAGATGCTCGCCCTCGTCGGCCCCTCCGGCTCGGGCAAGACCACCTTGCTCAACTGCCTCGGACTCCTCGAGAAGCCGAGCAGCGGCGACATCCTCCACGACGGCACGAGGATCACCCGCCTCGGAGCCGGGGGCAGGCGCCGCTTCCGCCGCGCGCACCTGGGCTATCTGTTCCAGAACTACGCCCTGATGGAGAACGCCACCATCAGGGAGAACCTCGACGTGGCCGGACGCGACCGCAAGCTCCACGCCCGGGCCCTGGAGCGCGTCGGCCTGGCCGGACGCGAGAAGGAGAAGGTGCACCGCATGTCCGGCGGCGAGCAGCAGCGCATCGCCCTGGCCCGCCTGATGGTCAAGCGGCCCTCGCTGGTCCTGGCCGACGAACCGACCGGAGCACTGGACGAGGACAACGGGCGCATGGTCGTCGACACCCTGCGGGAGATGGCCCGCGAGGGCTGTGCGGTGGTGATCGCCACCCACAACGACGACGTACGCGACTCCTGCGACGCGGTGTTCGACGTCTCCACCCAGCGGCTGACCGCGGCCGTGTAGTCCCCGCGAGAGCCGACCGGGGCCCGGGCTCCTTCGCCCGGGCCCCGCCGTGCCTGCCGTTCAGGCCGGGACGCTCTCGTAGGAGCGGACGGGCCCGAACTCCAGGAGGGTGTCGGTGCCGACAAGGGCATCGAGCTCCGCAGCGGTGCCCGGCTCCAGGGCGAAGGCGGTCTCGGCCTCCGATGCGGCGTGCGGCCGCAGGGCGAGGAGGAGTGCGTCGACGTCGCGCGCCTCGACGAGTCCGGTCGGGGTCACCGCCCAGAAGGACTGGGTGGCCTCTCCGTAGTAGACGACGAGGTCCTGGTGGGACTCCTGGACGGCGGCGGCCTGGAGGTGCTCGCGGGTGTACTCGGCCCGGTGGCCGCCCAGGCGCCGCATGCCCTGGGCGCGGCGGCTCCGGCAGGACGGGTGGCCGCACACCTCCCAGTGCCCCGGCCGCCCGGACACCGCCAGGCAGACCGGGCCGAGGAGGGGCGCCGCGTCGGACGCCGGGGAGGTGAACTGGAGCGGGAGGTCCGGATAGGCCGGACGCGGCTGCCGGCGCGGAACCGGCTGCTGGGGCACGCGGGGCAGCCGGGGGTCGTCCGGCCACTGCGGCAGGGCGGGAGAGGGAGGGGTCCCCGGCGGATTCTTGTCCGGATGGCGGGGAGAGGGGATAGTCTGCAACATCAGATCCCGTTCTTCCTTTTCTGTTGTGGGTTCGTTCGGGGTCGGGGCCCGCAAGGCGCTGCACCGCCGTGCGGGCTCGCTTCGTATCGTGGATGCGTCGCGGGTGCTCTGTCGCTGGTGACGCGCCGGTCAGGGGCCTGTGTCCTCGTTCGACGGCTCCCCGGCGGGGGCGCGATCGAGGAAGAACCGCACACTTCGGTACGCGTCGCCCCGGTCCGTATCGGTCCCGCCGCCACGGGGTCCGCGCCCCGGTGCAGGCCCCTGTCCCCTACCGGCCGAGGCACCCGCGCGACGGACCTGAGACACTGGGACCGCCTGCAACGGCCCGGGGCCGGGAGCCGGAGAGGGGTTCCCGGCCCTGCCCGGGTTCCGGTCGGGGCTGCGCCAGGGGCAGTGCGGGACTCGGACCTCGGTGGGCAGGTTCTCCGCCACGGCCCGACACACGGGGGCGAGCACCGCCGCGGCGGCGGTGCTGTGGCACAGTGGCGGCGCCTGCCCCCGTCCGCCGAGCACCGAGGAGGCCGCCATGGCCGTCTACGCCGTCACCTACGTCTATGCCGAGGGCAGCGCCGCCGCACGCGACGAGCACCGGCCCGCGCACCGCGCCTACCTCGACGAACTCTCGGCGAAGGGCGTCAACCTGTGCTCGGGTCCGTTCGGTCCCGAGGACGAGCCGGGTGCGCTGCTGCTGTTGCGGGCCGACACGCGTGTGGACGCGGTGGCCCACACCGAACAGGACCCCTTCCGCCGGAACGGCCTGGTGACCGACGTGCAGGTGCGCGAGTGGACGCCGGTGCTGGGCCCGCTCGCCGCGCACCTCTGAACACGCGGACCGCTACTCGGCGAGCCCGTTCTCGCGCATCCACCGCGGGTCGGGCTCGACCCTCTGGAGAATCTCCACGAACAGTCCCTGGGGACCGGCGACCTGGAAGCGCCGCCTGCCCCAGGGCTCGCTGACCAGGGGCAGGACGATCCGCAGGCCCGCCTCGCGCAGGCGCTTCTCCTCGGCGTCGGCGTCGGGGACGAGGAAGGCCAGGAGGGCACCTGCCACGGAGCGCCCGCGCAGCCCCTCCGGGGAGGATGCGTGATCGCGCCCGACGAAGTCCAGGGACAGGTTCCCGTGCCGGGGGTGCCGGGTGTTGGCGTACCAGCCGAGGTCGGCGCCGATCTCGAACCCGAGGTGCTCGGCGAACCAGTCGGCGGCCGCACGCGGGTCCTCGCACAGGTAGGCCGTGCCGATGAGTTCGATGTCCATGTCGCTCCCCTGTCCGGTCCGGGCAGCGGCGGTCTTCCACCGCGGAGCCTCCCGGGCAAGGGTTTTTTCCGCGCGAAGGGCTCCGCGCACATTGCGCGGAGCCCTGTCGTCGCGTCCGGTCCTCCGGTCCTACCGCCTGCCGGCGCCGGGGGCGTGTCCCTCCTGGGGCTACCCGGCGCGGGGGTCCGGATTGGCCTGCTGGAAGGCCTGCTGGGCCTGGTTGCGGCGCTCCCACTCGAGAAAGCGCTCGCTCTCGCCCAGGGCCATGGTGGCCAGCCAGACGGCGATACCGACGTCGTCGGCCAGACCGAGCAGCGGAATGAAGAGTTCGGGGACGAAGTCGATCGGCGAGACGATGTAGGCGGCCATCAGGAGCATCCCGATCAGCTTGGACCTGCCGAGCTCGGGGTAGCGGCCGCGCAGCCCGGACCAGAGCATGCGCGGGACGGCCGCCAGGCGCTGCCACACGGAGATGCGGCTGTCGGTGTTCTGGATGACCTGCCAGGCGGCGGCACCGGCCGCAGCACGGTTTTCCTTGCGCATCGTTCGACTCCTCAGGGGGCGCGTGGCTTCTCACGATATGACGCGAAGCCACCCCTGAATGTTCCCCGGGGATTCCCGGCCAATCCTCGCAGGGGCGAACACGGCGCCCGGAACATCCCTGCCTGCCGGAACAGGGGCCCCTCGCACCGCAGCAGGCCCCGGATGTTGTCCACAGTCCGACCGACGGCACTGGTGGCGAGGCGATCCAGCGGGCATTCTGGGATAGGTCTTCGCGGCCGATGGGTATCAGCAGAGGCGAGCGCGACAGCAGGGGAGGAAGAGCAGCAGGAGACAAGCAGCATGCATCGAGGCAGAAGAAGAGGACACATGCACCCAGGCCAGCCGTTCGTCGATCTGTCCACCCTCTGGCCACTTGCGGCCACGGAGCGCGTTCCCCCCGTTCACCGGGACCGCCCTCCCCAACCGCGGTCCTCCTCCTCTGCCTGCCCGGTAGGCACCCGGGGCGAACCCGAGGGCCTCCGGCCCCGCACCCAGATTTCCTGACCACCGCGGACCTCGCAGACCACGGCGCGCAGACGAGGCCTCCCGCGGCCCGGCACACATTCGTTACGATGCGACCGAGTACCCCCCTTCCCAGGGAAAGCCGATCGGCGCATCTGTCCAGCGCGGAACCGATGGAGCCTGCCCAGTGTCCAGAGCCCTACCACGGTCGGAGACGGCCGTAGCCCTGTTGGCGGACGTCCCCAGCACGGGCCACGTGGGCGAGGTCCGGGCGCAGCGGTTCGCGATGCTCGGCGACGGCATCGGCGAACGCAGCGCCGCCTTCGTCGCCTTTGCCAGGGAGCAGGTCGAGGCCGGCCGCAAGGTCGTCGCCCTCTACCCCTCCTGGCGCTCGTCCGACGCGGAACGGGCCGTCAACTTCGCACGCGGCGCCCTGTGCACCGACCACATCGCGGGGATACCCGTCGACCTCTCGCCCCTGTCCCTGTCCCTGGTCGCCGACCAGCTCGCCTACCTCGCCCCCTACCTTCCGCCGGGGATGATCGCCGCGCTCAGCACCGAACTGCCCAAGCACCTGCTCGCCGGTGCCTGGCTCAAGTCGGTGGCGGGCCTGGAGACCATTCCCACCTCCCGACGCCAGAGCATGGGCTCCTTCGCCCCGTCGGTGTCCTTCCTCGCCTACTGCGCCCCTGTCCCCCGGGTGAGCAGGCTGCGCCCCGCCGAGGTGGCCGACCACCTGCCCTTCAGACCCGTGCAGCCGGTGCAGCTGCTGTGCTCCACACCCGACCCCGGCATCACCCGGGTCTTCGACGACCACCTGCCGCAGGCGATCCAACCGGTCGCCACCCGGACCCTGCCCGCCCAGCCTCTGGGCCCCGCCTACTGGGGCACCACCAAGTACGTGGAGTTCGTGGCGCTGAGCGCCCACCCGCAGGCCCTCGCCTACGCGGCCGGGGCCGTCCGGGCCTCCGAATGCCACTGGTGCGGGGAGCCCATGGCGGCCAGGCCCTGCCCGTTCTGCGCCGGTGACACCGCCCGCACCCCGCTGCGGCCCCACCGGACCCGGCAGCCGCCGGGCGGAGCGGCACCGGGCGGACGCCGCCCCGCGCCGCGGACCGCACCCGAGCTCCCGGCCTCGCGGGAGGACCTTCCTCCGCACGACCACCGGCCTCCTCCGGAGACCCCGCCCTGGGGCACCGTCCACAGACCGCCCTCCACCGACCACCACGAGGCAAGCACGCCCGACGGCCGCGCCCGCCCCGAGGCCCCGCGGACCTACTCCTTCTAGGTCCCCGCCTCGGGCGGGCGGTGCCCCGCAACGAGCCTGGAAACGGAAAACACCCCCTATGAACCCCCGTCAGCGACGCGGTGTCCTCCTCATGGCGCTGGCCGCCATCGGCGCCGTCGCCGTGTTCGTCTCCGTGTTCACCTACCTCAGGTCCCAGGAGGAGCAGCTCGGCGCCTCCGCCACGGTCCTGCGCCTGACCGAGGACGTCGAGGCCTACCAGCCCCTCGGCGAGGAGTCCGTGGAGCGGGTGCAGGTGCCGGGCCGCTACTTCGACCCCGAGGTGTTCGTCAGCGACCTGTCGCTGATCGAGACGCCCGACGACCAGCAGCTGGTGGCGGCCACGGCCCTGAAGGCGGGGTCCTACCTGCAGCAGGGCATGGTGCAGCCCCAGCCCACCCTCACCTCGGGCGAGCGCGAGGTCGCCATCATGGTCGACGCCGAGACCGGTGTGGCCGGCAAGGTCCGGCGCGGCTCCTTCGTGGACATCTACGCGACCTTCGAGGCGCGCGACCACGGGCAGGCGTGCGCGGTGCGCATCCTGACCGAGGTGGAGGTGCTCGGCATCGGCGAGCTGCGCACCCAGGAGACCACCACCGGGGTCTCGGGGGTCGTCCCGGTGACCTTCCGGCTCGAACCGCAGGCCGCGCTCCAGCTCGCCTACGCCGAGGACTTCGCCACCAAGCTCCGGCTGGCCCTGGTGAGTGCCGAAGGCGGCGGATCCGCCGGGGAGGCGGAGTTCTGCAGCCAGGACTTCGAGGCCCTCACCGGCACCGGCGGATCCGGTGACGAGGGAAGCACAGCAGGCGACACGCGGCTCGCGCCGCACGGGGGGTAGACCTTGAACTTCCGAGTCCTGGCGGGCATGCCCACCTCCGAGGCGGAGATGGTGCTCGCCGCACGCTTCGACGAACTGCCCGGCAGCGACCTCGTCGCGGTGCGGCCCACCACGACGGCGCTCATCGACGCGGCCGGGGAGTTCCCCGACCTCGACGTCGTCCTGGTCCACCAGGACCTGGGCCCGGCCCCGGTGCTCGACGCGATCCGCGACCTGTCCCACCGGCATCCGCAGCTGGCGATCCTGCTGGTCTCCACCACCATGGACCCCGACACGCTCACCGGGGCCATGGAGGCGGGCGCGCGCGGGGTGCTGTCCGCCGACGCGGGGATCGCCGAACTGGACAACCGCGTCTCCCGCGCCGCCGAGTGGTCGCGCACCCTGCGCCGCCACCTGGAGTCGGCCTCCCTGGACCTGCCCGCGTCCTCGGGGGTGCGCGGCCGCGTCCTGACCGTCAGCGGCGCCAAGGGCGGCGTGGGCGCCACCACCTGCGCGGTGCACCTGGCGCTGGCCGCGGCCGCCGCCGAGCGCGTGGTGTGCCTGGTCGACCTGGACCTGCAGACCGGTGACCTGCCCGCATTCCTCAACCTGCGCCACCGCCGCTCCATCGGGGACCTCGCCGACGCGGGCGACGAGATCACCCCCGGCATGCTCGCCGAGACGCTGTACGTGGACCCGCGCGGACCCCACGTGCTCCTGGCCCCCGAGCACGGCGAGCGCGGCGAGGACGTGACCGGGCGCGTGGCCCGCCGGGTGCTGAGCGCGCTGCGCTCCCGCTACGAGGTGGTCGTGGTCGACTGCGGCTCCACCATGAACGAGGCGACCGCCATGGCGGTCGAGCTGGCTGACCGGGCGGTCGTCACGGTCACCCCGGACGTACCGGCGCTGCGCGGGGCACAGCGGCTGATGGCGATGTGGGAGCGGCTGCAGATCCGCTCCCGCCAGGACGTGTTCGCGCTGATGACCCGGCACAGCCGCAAGAACGAGATCCAGCCGGACTTCCTGCAGCAGCTGATGGGCACCCGGGTCCTGCGCACCCCCGTCCCGGCCAACTACCGGGCGCTGGAGCCGGCGGAGAACAACGGCGACCCCACCAAGGTCACCGACGAGGGGCTGCGCAAGGCGTTCGCCCGCCTGGCCTCCGAGCTCGACCTGCTGAGCCCGCCCGTCCAGCAGGCCGGCGGCAAGGGCGGCGCTCCCACACCGCCGAGCGGTCTGGGCGGTCTCGGGGGGTTCGCCCGCGCGGACGCCTCGCCCTCCACCCGTGACGTGTCGGGCTTCCTCAACGCCCCCGGCCCCGACCGGGCGCGGGCCGCCGCCAACGGCCACGCCCTGCCGCCGGGCCTGCCGCCCGGGGGCCTCTCCGGCCGCGGCTCCTCGGGAGGCCACGATGCCTTCCCCCGCTGAACGCGCCCCGCGCCGAAGCGGTCGCCTCCGGCGCCGCCGGGGGGACCGGGGAGCGGTGATCGTGGAGTTCGCCGCGGTGGTGCCGTTCCTGATGCTGTCCCTGGCACTGGTGTGGCAGGTGCTGCTGCTCGGCATCACGTCCATGTACGCGTCGCACGCCGCCTCGGAGGCGGCGCGGCAGGCGGCGGTCACACCGGACGACGCGGCGCGCATCGACGAGGAGGCGCGCAAACGGGTCCGCTCCCCGTGGGACGGCGAGGACGTGATGGCGGTGGAGGTCGTCGAGCGCGGCGGGGCGCACTATGCCCGCGTCACCATGGACATGCCGGTCTTCCTGCCCGGGATGTCGACTCCGTGGGGGGTCACCGGGGAGGCGCGGGTGGTCCCCGAGGTGGAGCCGCGGGGTTCGGTCGGATGAGCGCCGCACACCGCGTCCGGCGGCGCGACGGCGACCGGGGCGGCCCCCTGCTGGAGTTCGCCGCCGCCTTTCCCGTCCTGCTGTTCACGGCGGTCGTGGCCATCGAGGCGTTCCTGGCCTTCGTCGCCGCCGAGCGGCTGGAGTCGGCGGCCCGGGCAGGGGCCCGCGTGGCGGGGAGCCAGGAACTGGCGGGCGCGGAGGCGGCCGCGCACGAGGCGCTGCCGTCCTGGCTCGACGACGCCACCGTCACCAGCGGCGCCAACGGCAGCGGCGGCTTCTACGTGGAGGTGTCCCATCCGCTGCCGATCGTGTTCTCCGCCGCGGGCTTCGACCTGACCGTGACACGGCGTGTGGAGATGCCCAATGTGTGAGGAGGGAGCCAGGTATGGGCCTGAGGGACCGTCTTGAGGACGACCGCGCGGTCGAGGCGCGCGCCGACCGCGGAAGCGTCACGCACTGGCGGCGCCGCCTGCTGGAGGAGATCAACCTCGAGGACCTCACCCGGCTGACGCTGGCCCAGCGCCGGGTCCGGCTGGAGAAGGTCGTGGGGCACATCCTCACCCGCGAGGGCCCCGTGCTCTCCGAGCGGGAGCGGTCGGTGCTCATCCGGCGGGTGGTCGACGAGGCGCTCGGCCTGGGCGTGCTGGAGCCCCTGCTGGCCGACGAGACCGTCACCGAGATCATGGTCAACGGCCCCGACAACGTCTTCGTCGAACGGGGCGGGCGGATGCAGCGCATCAACGCCACCTTCAACGGCGAGGAGCAGCTCTACCAGACCATCGACCGGATCGTGTCCCTGGTCAACCGGCGGGTGGACGAGTCCTCCCCCATGGTGGACGCGCGCCTGCCCACCGGCGAGCGGGTCAACGTGATCATCCCGCCGCTGTCGCTGTCGGGCCCGGTCCTGACCATCCGGCGCTTCCCCAAGCCCTACCCGATCGAGGAACTCGTGCGGATGGGCAGCCTGGACGCGGCGACCGGTGTCCTGCTGTCGGCGATGGTGCGCTCGCGGTTCAACATCGTGGTCTCGGGCGGTACCGGCAGCGGCAAGACGACGTTCCTCAACGCCCTGTCGGCGTTCGTCCCCTCCACCGAGCGCATCGTCACCATCGAGGACTCCGCCGAGCTGCAGCTGATGCAGGAGCACGTGGTGCGTCTGGAGTCGCGTCCGCCCAACATCGAGGGCAAGGGCGCGATCGTCATCCGCGACCTGGTGCGCAACGCGCTGCGGATGCGCCCCGACCGCATCATCGTGGGCGAGGTGCGCGGACCCGAGACCATCGACATGCTGCAGGCCATGAACACCGGCCACGACGGCTCCCTGGCGACCGTGCACTCCAACTCGGCCGACGACGCCATCCACCGGTTGCAGACGCTGGCGAGCATGGGCGAGGGGACCATCCCCTTCGAGGCGATCCGCGACCAGATCAACAGCGCGGTCGACGCCATCGTGCACCTGGGCCGCTGGCCGGACGGGTCGCGGCGGGTCAACGAGATCAGTGTGGTGGCCTCGCGGCGCCGGGAGGAGTTCCGGCTGGAGCCGGTCATGCGCTTCGAGTCGCTCCCCTTCACCCCCCAGCGCTCGGTGGAGGGCCGCTTCCTGCACTTCCCGGTCCCCCGGTACGTGGCCGAGCGGATCTACCACACGGGCGAGACCGTCCCCGCGGCGTTCGGTGTGGCGCCCGAGGAGCACGGCCCCCGGGGCGTCCGGTGAACCGCGCCCCCGACCGGAAGGAGACCCGGTGACCTGGCAGTTCGCGGCGATCCTCGGCGGCCTCGCCGTGGTGCTCGCACTGGTGCTGTGGGCGCTGTGGGAGTTCGCGGTCAGCGCCGAGCAGCGGCGCCTGATCGCCTCCCGCAGTGCGCTGGCCGAGGCCGAGTACCGGGCCTCCACCCCCTCGGCGCGGCTGGACGCGGCGATCCACCGGACCCAGTGGGGGGCGCGGCTGCACCGCCGCATCACCCGCTCGGGCGCCGAGATCCGCCTGTCGACGTTCGTGGTCGGGCTCACGGGCGGATCGCTGCTGGCGGTGGTGGTGGTCTGGCAGGTGCTGGCGCCGTTCTTCGGGCTGCTGGCGGCGGCCGGGGTGGCGTTCCTGTTCTTCTCCTACCTCAACCGCGCCCAGGCCAAGCGCCGCGAGGAGTTCACGGCCCAGCTCCCGGACCTGGCGCGGGTGCTGGGCAACGCGACCTCCGCCGGGCTGGCGCTGCCGACCGCGGTGGCGATGGCCGCCGAGGAGCTCGACGGGCCCGCCGGCGAGGAGCTGGGCCGTATGGCCGAGCAGATGAAGCTGGGCGCGAGCTTCGAGGAGTCCGTGCAGGACCTGCGCGAGCGGATGCCCTCCCGTGAGCTGGGCGTGCTGCTGTCCACGCTGGTGGTGTCGTCCCGCTCGGGCGGCTCGCTGGTCACGGCGCTGCGCAACATCTCCACCACCCTGGAGAACCGCAAGGAGACCCGCCGCGAGGTGCAGACCATCCTCAGCGAGACCACGAGCACCGTGTGGGCGCTGGGGTTCATGTCGGTGGGCGCCCTGTTCCTCATCAACGCGATCGAGCCGGGCATCATGCGCGCGATGACCACGTCGGCGGCCGGAATCGCCGTGCTGCTGGTGGTGGCCGCCCTGTTCACCGTCGGTTTCACGCTGGTGTCCCGCATCACCAAGTTCGACCTGTAGGAGCGACCCCCCGATGAGTGCCCTCCCCCTGCTGGTCCCGGCCCTGCTGTCGCTGGCCGCCGCGCTGCTCGTACCGGTGGCCGTGCGCGGCCTGTACCTGGTGCTGTCGCAGTCCCGGCTGCGGGTGGCCGGTACGGGTGTGCACCCGCCCAGGACGCGGGAGGAGCAGACCTTCTTCCTGCACCGGATCACCGAGGCGATCGGCCGCCCGTTCGCGGGCGCGCTGGCGGGGGCGCTGGGTGAGGCGCGGCTGGTGTCGGTGGGACGGCGCATCGAGGCGGCCGGCCGCCCCGACGGTCTCTCCGTGGAGCGCTACCTGCGGCGCAAGGTCGGCGAGGTCGCGCTGTACGGCGCGGTGGGTGTGCTGATGTTCGCGGTCGGGAACCCGCTCATCGGCCTGGTCGTGCTGGCGTTCACGGCTCTGACCGACCTCGACCTGTACGTCCGGACCCAGGAGCGGGCCGACAAGGTGCAGTCGCAGCTGCCCGACTTCCTGGATGTGCTCGCGGTGACGGTGAGCGCGGGCCTGTCGTTCCGCTCGGCGCTGTCGCGGGTGGCCGAGTCGATGCCGGGGGTGCTCGCCGACGAGTTCACGCTCGCCCTGCGGCAGATGGACCTGGGCACGCCCCGGCGCGAGGCGTTCGAGATGCTGCGCCGCCGCAACCGCAACGAGTCGCTGAGCAAGTTCGTGACGGCGATCCAGCAGGCCGAGGAGCTGGGGGCGCCGCTGAGCGACACCCTCGTCAACATCAGCCAGGACATGCGCCGTGCCGACGCCCAGTACATGCGCCGCAAGGCCCAGCGCCTCAATCCGCGCGTGACGATGGTGACGGCGGTGACGCTGCTGCCGGGGCTGCTGCTGCTCATCGTCGGGTCGATGTTCCTGGGCACCGAGGTCGATCTCGGCGTCATCCTGGGCGACTGACGCGGCCCCTCCCCCGGAGAGCCGGGGAGGGGCCGCGAGGCAGGAGAGGGTTCCGTGTGGAGGCGCGGAGCCGGGGGCTCCGCCTCCGCGGTGCCCTCGCGCGGGCTATCTGAGGGTGATGTTCCTGGTCGCGGTGGCGGTGGCGCCCTCGGTGTCGGTGACGGTGAGGGTCACGGTGTAGGTCCCGGCACCCGGGAAGAAGTGCCAGGGCGAGGCGCCGCTGCCGCTGGAGCCGTCGCCGAAGTTCCACGCGTAGGACGCGATCGGGGCGTCCCCGGCCTCGGAGGAGGAGGCGTTGAACTGGCACAGGCGGAAGAGGCTGTAGCAGCTGCCGGTGAAGGCGGCCGTGGGACCGGTGTGGTCGGGGGCGCCCACGGAGATCTCGGCGGTGGCGGTGTCGGTGGCGCCCGAGTCGTCGGTGACGGTGAGGGTCACGGTGTAGTCGCCCTCGGCGCCGTAGGTGTGCTCGACGGTGGCGCCGGTGCCGGTGGTGCCGTCGCCGAAGTCCCAGGACCAGCCGGTGACCGTGCCGCCGGAGGAGGACGCGGACCCGTCGAAGGCGCAGGTCAGCGTGGTGTCGTCGCAGGAGTGGGTGAGGGAGGCGACCGGACCGGCGGGCGGCGGGGCGTCGCCGTCGGCCGGGAACAGGTCGGCGTCACCGACGTCGAGCAGGGGCTCGTGGACGCCGTCGCCGGAGTCGTCGGTCCAGTCGTGGTTGCCGGCCGTGACCAGGGTGTCGTACATGGCCATGACGCCGTTGCGGTCGGTGGGCCTGGCGTCGCCGGTGGCGAGGAGGGCCAGGCCGCCCGCGGCGTGCGGGGAGGCCATCGAGGTGCCGCTCATGCTGCCGTAGGCGCCGCCGGGCAGGGTGGAGGTGATGCAGGATCCGGGGGCCGCGATCTCCACGACCGCGCCGTAGTTGGAGAAGTAGGAGAGGGTGTCGTCGGCGTCGCCGGTGCAGCCGAGGCTGCCGCCGTTGCCGCCGGGCGCGCCGTCGGAGTCGGCCATGGAGGAGACCGTCAGCACGTCGGGGTGGTTGGCGGGGAAGAAGTTCGCCGCGTCGGTGGCGCTGTTGCCCGCGGCGACCGCGAAGGCGACGCCCGAGTCGACCGCCGAGGAGATGGCCTGGCCGAGGGCCTGGTTGCTGCAGTTCTGGCAGCCCAGGCTCATGTTGGCGACGGCGATCTCGTCGGCGTGGGCCGCCACGTGGTCGACGCCCGCCGTGATGCCGGCCAGGGAGCCGCTGCCGGAGGCGTTGAGGACCTGGACGTTCCAGATGTCGGCGCCGGGGGCCATGCCGACGACGCCCTCTCCGTTGTCGATGGCGGCGGCGCTGCCGGCGACGTGGGTGCCGTGCCCGTTGCCGTCGCTCGCGGTGTTGGGGACGCAGGTGCCGCTGGTGCAGTTGACGGAGTCCACCACGTTGAGGTCGGGGTGGGAGCCGTCGACGCCGGTGTCGAGGACCGCGATGGCGACGTCGGGCACGTAGTCGGCCTGGCCGTTGATCGCCAGGTTCGGGTTGTCGGGGGCGAAGGTGCGGGAGATCCCGTCGGGCACGTCCTGGTCGAAGGCGTGGACGGGCTGGTCCTCCTGGACGAAGGCGACGTCGGGGTCGAGGAGGAGGTCGGAGGCCTCGGCGGCGGTCATCTCCGCGGCGTAGCCGGTGAGGGCGTGCTCGTAGACGCCGATCGGGTCGTCGTCATTGCGTTCGGCGACCTCGTCGGGGGCGGCCGACTCGTCCAGGACGACGATGTAGGTGCGCTCGGTGGTGTCGGTGGTGTCGAGGAAGCCGGGGACCTCCTCGGCGAGGGCAGGGGGGGCGAGCATGACGGGCAGCAGGGCGAAGGCCGCTGCGGCCGCGCCCAGTGTGCTCTTGCGCATGTACCGGTGAACCCTTCGGGGGGCGACGGGGGGACGGGGGAGGGTGGCCACCCGGCATCATCTTCCGTTGCGGACGGAGTCCCGGCAATACGTGGTCGCCACGTAAGTTCACCGATACGGGAGGGGGCTACGGAGGTGCTGTGGAGCACCTACCGAGGCCGGTCCGGAGCTTCCCGGACCCCGCCCCGGAGACGACCCCCGGGGCGGGGCACCGGCGCCGACCGGCGGGAAAGCTGCAGCCGTCAGGCCGTCGATCGAGGGCGGTGGTGGGCGACGGGCAAGAAGGCTACGGCCGTCAGGCCGTCGATTGAGGGCGGTGGTGGGCGACGGGCAAGAAGGCTGCGGCCGTCAGGCCGTCGGTTGAGGGTGGTGGGGGGTGACGGGCGGGAAGGGGATGGCTTCCAGCGTCGGCAGCAGCGTGGCCTCCTCGTGGTCCAGGTGCTCTTCCAGTTCCCGGGTCATCCGGTCCAGTTCGGCGCGGAAGGCGTCCGGGTCGGCGGTGGCCAGCTCGCCCAGGAGCGCCTCCAGTTCGCGGCGGATGCGGTCGACCACCACGTGCTCCTCCGAGAGCCGGCGCAGGGTGTCGGCCAGGTGCGGGTTCTGCTCCGCCAGGACGGGGAACATGGACTCCTCGCCGGTGTGGTGGAAGTGCAGGGACTCGCAGAAGGCCAGGCAGTGCTGGCGGATCTGGAGGGTGAGCCCGGGCTGGGGCACGGTGCCCTCCCGGGCGGCCCGCGCGTCGCGTTCGGCGAGGTAGGCGTCCGCCTCCTGGCGGACGCGGTCCAGCTGACCGCGCAGCCAGCGGTGGATCTCCACGAGCTTCTCCGCCAGGTTCTCGGCCTCCTTCGCGCCTTCGTCCTCGTGGACGCGGTCGAGCGCGACCACCGGCAGGATCCGCTCCGTTCCGGCCTGGTAGTCGCCGTAGCCGGGGGCCGCCTCGACGCACGCGGCGAAGAGGCGGTCGCGCTCGTCCCCCTCGGTGGGCACCGCGACGGCGTCGAACACCTCGCTGCCCAGCTCCACCCGCACCATCGGCCGGGCGAGCACGTTGCGGTACCAGTCGGGGTGGCGGTCGGAGCCGCCGGCCGAGGCGACGACCAGGAGGCGTCCCTCGGCGCGGACCCAGCCGAGCGGCGTGGTGTGCTCACGGCCGCTGCGGGCGCCGACCGTGGTGAGCAGCAGAAGGTCGCCCCCCTCGAACATGCCGCCGACGCGGCCGCCGTTGGCGCGGAACTCCTCCACCACGGGAAGGTTGAAGTCGCTCACGTGCGGTGCGTCGCCGGGGCCGGACCGGGCGTTGGTTTCGGACACAGGAATCTCCTCGGTGATCGGTGTGCGGCCGTCCCCGAGGGATCCCCGGCGGTGCGCGGGCACGCGCAGGCGTCGGGGTCACAGGACACGAAGGGCCCGCGGACACGGCGGAGCCGGGAGGGCGGGGAGGCCGCAGAGCATTCGGTTTCCACGGGACCCGTCAGGGCCCCGGAGGCGCTCGGCGGGTCCTCGGCTGCGGAGGAGGGCCGGCGCGGGGCGTGCTCAGATGCGGTGCGCGGTGTGTGTGCTCACAGGTCGCTCCCCGGACATGTCAGGGTGCCTCCATACCGGCCGACCGGCCCACTGCTCTTGGTCGGTGGTACGTGACACGGCGTCGAGAGTATCCCCGGGGCGCCGATGCCGTCCACATCCAGGAGTGGCCGCATCCGGCCCCGGGGGCCGCGCTCAGGTCCCGGGGAGGGGGTGTGCGGCGATGTCCTCGACGGCCGGGATCCCCGGGTCCACCTCCGTGTCGATGCCCACGAACGTGTACAGCGTGTACCAGTACTCCGGCGAGGCTCCGAGGAAGACCTCCGGGGGCTCCTCCGCCAGCGGCCGCCCTCCCAGAGGGGGTCCGCCCGGCGCGGACTCGGTGGCGAAGGCCAGCGGGACGCCGTCCTCGGTGGCCACGAGCGTGAACCGCGCCTCCGTACCGGTGTCGGAGGCGGGAAGGCTCCCCTCGATCCGGATCGCGGGCACCTCGTCGGGCGGGTCCTCCCCCGCCAGGTGGCCGTAGGCGTCCTGGGCCGGCACCGGCGCGGTGTGGACGGCCTCCTCCTCCGCGGTGATCTCGCCCTCCTGGGCGGCGCGGACGAGCGGCCGGAGGATCTGTTCGGGGTCGAAGGCCTCCTCGTCGGCCTCGGGCCCGGCGGGTGCCCACGTGGCGGGGCCGTTCCAGGCGGTGCCCTCGGCGCGCAGCAGCTGCCCGTCGGCCAGTGCGAGGTCGCTGACCCGGGAGCCGCTGACGGTGCCGACCCAGCGCAGCGCCTCGGGCTCGGCCCGGTAGAGGATGCGTTCGTTGAGGGTAGGAGTGAGGCCGGTGTCCGCCGGCAGCGGCTGCCCGTAGCCCTCGCCGTTGCCCGCGTGGGTGAGGACGGTCATCTCCAGGGACCGCGCCTCCAGGAGGCGCTCCGCGGACGCCGCCACCAGGTCGGCTCCGGACAGGGGGCCGGCGTCGGGCCCCGAGGCGTCGTCGGTCTCCTCCTCGGGGGTCTGCGACACGGGTTCGACGTCCTCGGCCAGGGCGTCGAACAGGGCGTAGCCGCCGCCCGCGACAACGGTGAACCCCAGGCAGCCGAGAAGGCCCAGGACGAGGACGCGGCCCGCAGCCGAGGTCTTGCGGTGGCGGGACCGGCGGGGCGCGGCGGGCGCCCGGTCCTCCTCGGGAGCCGGTTCGGGGGTCGGCTCCGGGCTCTCCGGGGGAGAAGCGGCGGCGCGCAGGTGCTGCACCGCGACGCGGTTCTCCGGAACCCAGACCGACTCCCCCGCGGCGGCTGCCGCCTCGTCGAGCGCGTAGGCCGCGGCGACCCAGCGCTCGGGCTGGTGCCAGCGGGTGTCGACGCGGGGCCAGAACGCGCGGGTGTAGCCGCGCAGCAGTTCCGGCCAGGTGTTGCGGGTGGCGCTCTCGTCGGCGCCCAGGAGCAGCAGGCACATCAGGAACACCTCCTCCGCGGAGGGGCGGCAGGCGGGGTCGGCGTCCAGTGCGCGCTCCAGCACGCCCCCCAGGTCCGGGGGCAGCGCGGACAGGTCGACGCCCTGTTCCCGCGCCCGCCAGGCCGCCTCGTAGAGGGGCGCCCGCCCGCCGAGCGGTTCGCGGCCGGTCGCGGCGTAGGCCACCAGGCACGCCCAGGAGAAGACGTCGGAGCGCGGGTCGGGCCGCGCCCCCTCGTAGCGTTCGGGGGCCAGCCAGCCGATGCGGCCCTCGGGTTCGGCGGCGGTGCCGTCGTCGACGCGGCGGGCGATGCCGTAGTCGACGACCCGGGGTCCGTCGGAGGTGACCAGCACGTTCTCGGGGACGATGTCTCCGTGCGCGGTGTCGGTCCCGTGCATCACGGCCAGGGCCTCGGCGGTCCCCGCCGCCAGGACCAGGAGCGCCTTCCCGGCGAGGGCGCCCCGTGTGCGGACGTGTTCACCCAGGTCCGGGGCGGGGCGGTAGGCGACGGCGGCCCACGGCCGGCCCCGGTGGACACCGCTGTCCACGGGCCCCAGCACGAGGCCTCCGGTGTCGGGGGTCTCGCCGCGGCGGCCGGCCCCGGGCACCTCCCGGACGCCGGCGACCCTGAGGGCGAGGGGTTCTCCCCGGGGTGACACGGCGGCGTGGACGACACCGGAGCCGGCGTCGGCGAGCCGGCCGATCAACCGGTGCGGGCCGACCCACACGGGGTCGCTGTCGGCGAGAGGACGGACGTGGGGCGGGAGTGCGACTTCAGGGGGCATGGGGCCGGCTTTCCACTCTCCTGGGGCGGGGCGCTGTGTCCTCCTCACGGCCCAGGCTCGCGAATGTGGCGAGTTTCGAAAGTACATCCCCGACATAGCCGGTGCCACCCGGACGCATGTTTCGGACACGGACAGAAGCGGCCGGTCGGGGCACCTCGTACTCCTGGTGCGCAAAGGGAGGGGAGAGGCGGCTCCTCGCCTCTTCCCTCCTCCTTCTCTCGAACACTCCGGAGCGGGAAGGCGGCGGATGCCTCCGGCGGGGCGACGCGCCGCTCCTCCGGAGGGCGCGGTGCACCGGTTACCTCCCCTTCGAGGCTTGTGCCCCACCGCTTTTCCCTGCGGCTTGCCGCAACCACCCGCGCCGTGCCCGCCGGTCCCCTACTGTGGGGGCTGCGGAACCCCTCCGGGCCCCGGCGGGGCCCGACCGGGTACCGACCGCTGCCGGGCGGGCGGCGCTCCGTTCCCCTCTCACTCCTACTCCTGGGGAACGGTCTCCGCTCGCCCACTTCCGAGCCGGTCCGAGGGCGTACCGGACCCGCACGCGTCCTGGCGCACGGTGTCCCGGCAGGCCAGCACCGTCTCCAGCAGCCCCGGGAAGCGGTTCTCCAGCTCCGCGCCGCGCAGCGAGACGAAGCACCGGGTGCCCTCCGTGCGGCTCTGCACCAGGCCCGCCCTGCGCAGGATCTTCAGGTGATGGCTGAGGGTCGACTGGGCGATGGGCAGGTCGAGGTCCCTCCACGCGCGCTCGCCCTCCGCGAGCATCCGCACGATCCGCAGGCGGGTGGGCTCCGCCATGGCGGCGAGCACGGTGACCAGTTCCACCTCGTCGAGCTGGGGGTGCGCCTGCTCCCTGGGGGCCAAGGCGGGCCTCCTTCCCGTGCGCCTTCCGGCGGGGTCATCCGGTTTGTCCTGTGACAGCCGGAAGTGTAGCTTGGTTGTTCGATGTTCGTCGAACATCGAACGATGAGCAGCACGCAGGGGGAGAGGGAACGACCACCCATGTCCGAGTTCAAACTGTCCGTGCTCGACCACGCCAGTGTCTCCGAAGGGTCCACCCCCGGCCAGGCGCTGCGGGCCGTACGCGAGCTGGCCCAGCACGCCGAGCGTCTGGGCTACACGCGCTTCTGGCTCTCCGAGCACCACAACATGCAGGCCATCGCGAGCGCCGCCACGTCCGTGGCACTGGGGTTCGTGGCCGAGGGCACCTCGACGATCCGCGTCGGCGCGGGCGGGGTGATGCTGCCCAACCACTCCCCGCTGGTGATCGCCGAGCAGTTCGGAACCCTGGAGTCCCTCTACCCCGGCCGGATCGACCTGGGGCTGGGGCGGGCACCCGGCACCGACCCTCGCACGATGGCGGCGCTGCGGCGCGACCACAACGCGGCGGCGTCGTTCCCCCGGGACGTGCAGGAGCTCCAGGCCTACTTCGAGCCCGCCCAGGAGAACCAGGCCGTGCGCGCGGTGCCCGGCGAGGGGCTGCGGGTGCCGCTGTGGATCCTGGGTTCCAGCCTCTTCGGCGCCCAGCTGGCCGCCCACCTCGGTCTGCCCTACTCGTTCGCGTCCCACTTCGCGCCCGACGCCCTGTACGAGGCGGTCAGGGTCTACCGCGAGACCTTCCAGCCCTCGGAACAGCTCGCCCGGCCCTACGTGATGCTGGGGGCCAACGCCTTCGTCGCCGACACCGACGAGGAGGCCCAGCGCCTGTTCACGACGATGCAGCAGGCGTTCCTGGGAACCGTGCGGGGCGCGCGCGGCCTGCTGCAGCCTCCGGTGGACTCGATGGACACCGCCTGGCGTCCCGGGGAGCGGGAACGGTTGGACCACATGCTTCGTTACTCGTTCGTGGGATCACCCGAAACGGTCCGGCGCAAGCTCGAACTGTTCGTCACCGACACGGGGGCGGACGAGGTGATGGTGTCGTCGATGATCTACGACCAGGAAGCTCGTCTGCGCTCCTACGAGCTGCTGGCCCGGGCCGCGGAGCTGCCCGGCAGCACCGGCCGAGGCTGATCCCGCGCCCGTCCCGGGTAACGACAAGGGTGGCGGCGCCGACACTGTTGGCAGGCAGTGGCGCCGTCTCCCGGGCACGGAGCAGACCGGTTCGGACGTCTGCGGCGACGTCCGAACCGGTTCGCTGTCTCCGGAGGAACCGGGACCGCCGGAAACTCACTCCCCGCCGCCACCGCCGCCACTGTCTCCCCCGCCGCCTCCGTCCCCGAGACCCCCGGAACCGGAGCCCTCCGCAGGACCACCCCAGCCGTCCGAGCCGGGGATGCCCCCTTCCCCGACCCCCGGACCACTGCGCCGGCACAGGTCGGCGAGCTCGCCGAGGGAGTCCAGGTCGATCCGGTCGGTGGTCGCGGGAGCATCGAGGCCTGTGACTCCCCCGCTGTCGGAGCCGTCGAGGTCCCGGCCGCGCCCCCTCCTTGCGGGAGGCGCCTCGGCACGCGCGTGCCTACGCAGTTCCCCGAAGCCGGAGACGGCGACGTGGCGCAGGGCCTCACCGCTCTCCAGGTCGGTTCCGGCCTCGGGAAGTACCAGGCCCTGGGCGGCCTCCGCGACCGTCCTGCCCGCCGGAGTGAGCGGAACGGGGGTGGGCCCGCCGGTGGAGCGCATGACGGCGCGCACGACCTCCAGGAGCCCGAGGACGGCCGCACCCGCCACGAGGATCCCCGTGCTCACCGCCCCCGGCCCCGCGAAGAGGTGGAGGCCGCCGCCGGCCGCGATCGCGGCCGCGGCCAGGAGACGCCTCGTACGTATCCGCCCCGGTACCCGCGCCCGCGCTGCCAGGGCCGTGCGCAGCGCCGGCGAGTCCGCGACGAGCCCCGCCGCGGCCAGGCCCTCCCAGACCTTGAGCATGCCCTGCCCCCGGACCAGGGCGGCGACGACCGTGCCGGCCCCGGCCTCGGACCCGCGCTTGCGGAAGAACGCGACAAGGGCGCGGCGGAGGGGGTCCTTCTTCTCACGCGTGTAGCAGAGAGAGGTTCCGACGAGGCCGATGGTGCCCTTGTCCCGGTCGATGCGCACGCGGCGGGCGAGGAAGGCGTCCGCGAGGGCGACCTCGGCGGCCCGGGCGGGGCCGCCGACGAGGTAGCCGAGCTGCGCGGGCTCCAGCTCCTCGGGCCGGGGGATGTCTCGGGGAGGGGGCGTGTCCGCGGTCCCGGCCTCGAGGGCGGCACGGCTGCGGCGCAGGGCGGCAATGAGGGGGTGGACCACCATGTAGGCGATGGCCGGGCCCCACAGCAGGGGGAGGATCAGGTCCATCGGTCGCGTCGTTCCTTCTCGGCACACGGGGCGGGTTCTTCTGGATGGGATCACTCCGGCGGGGGCCGGGTTCTGCCCGGGTGCGACCGAACCCGGCGGTGACCGCGCGGGCACCGAAGGTCACGAGTTTCCATGTTTCAGCAGCACGGGGTTCCCCTGCCGGGAAGTTTGGGGAATCCTGGGAAGGCCTGCCGCGACGGGGTTCGCGTGTGCTCACGAGACTTTCGGAGAGATCTTCGGAGCTTGTGGACAAGGTGTGCCGGCGGAAGCGGGCGGGCATCGTGAAGAAAGGTGGCCACATCCGGTCAGGCCCGGGTAGACCCTCGGAGCGGTGCCGGATAGTTGGACATGACGGACCTCTGTAGACACAGGGTGCATCCGTCGGCAGGCCGAAGGCGATCCGGGACTCCGGTTCGCGGCGGCGGGTTCAGCGACGTGGCCGCCAGGACCCCTACCTCCCTGCATCCCCCCAGGAGTTGCCCTCATGGACCAACTGACCAAGGCATGGGTGAGGCTGAGCACCCTGGCCACCCCCACCGAGAAGAAGAACGACACGGGCGCGGGGATTGTCGAATACGCGGCAATCCTGATCCTGGTCGCGGCTGTCGCTGCCGGCATCTGGGCCCTGGGGATTCCCGACAACATCACTGATTCCATCGGGACAGCCGTATCGGATATCCTTAGCGGACCCCAGCCATAGGGAAACCAAATAGAAAACTAGGCCAAATTCAATGGCGCCAGCCAGGAAAAATAAGAAAACTCCCAACAAGAAAGCCCGCCGATCTCCCACCATGAGAACTCACATTTCCCTGGCGCGAGGAGCACTCATGGCTCCTCTCATATTATTCATCCCTGGGTGCGTGGTGGATGGGGGCACCGGAACCTCTGCAGACGAAGGGCCAGGCGCAGTTGGAGATCCGACGACAGGCCCCCAGGAAGAACCAAGCGAACATCTCCTCAAGCCGATCGCTTCGACTATAACAACAACCACGTCGATCGGCCCCGAACTTCAGGTTGATATAGTTGCCCTTGAAAGACTCGAAAATGAAATATTAAGACTCAACATCAACATTAAAAATAACTCAAGCAACCCATTTTCCCTAGGGGGAAGCCTTTCAGAAGAAGGTGAATCAAATACAGCTAGCCAAATATCTCTGATCGATGCAGAAAACCAGCAAAGATACATTAGCTACAACCAAAGCAACGGAGACTGCTTCTGCTCCCCTCCGCTGCAAGGATCGATTGGCGGCGGCCAATCAGCCGAGATGTGGGTGGCCTACCCGGAGCCTCCGGAAGAAGTGGACAACATGACCGTTGTCCTCCCCCTGGCCCCGCCCATAATGGATATCCCCATCAGCACGTCATCAGAGAGCATGGAGAACAGCAATCTCTTAGAGCCACAAATTTTAGACCTGACAACAATAACTGACAACATCGACGACCAAACAGGGCGCACAGAGGACAACGACGAAGTCACCATCATACTTTCTTCGGATGTCCTTTTTGAAACCAATAGCTCGGACCTAAACCCCGACGCTCTCTCCATCCTAGAGCAAGTGGCTACAGAAATTGATGATGCCTCAGGGGAAACGATCAAAATCGACGGACATGCCGACAACAGGGGAAGCAACTCGGTAAATATCCCCCTTTCAGAAGACCGCGCCTCATCAGTAGAGGAAGAACTAAGGACAATGATAACTAGGCCTGGGATATCATTCGAAACCCAAGGCCACGGATCAAGCGACCCCATAGCAGACAACAGCACGAACGAAGGACGCGAACGCAACCGCAGGGTCAGCATAACATTTGAGAAGTAGGAGCCTGTGAAAAAGATATCACAAAAAGTACCCCTAATATCATCCTTTGCAGTAGTGTCACTTTTAGTATCACTTGGAGTGGCATCCGCCTCCCCTGAAACCAGAACCGAGGATCTCGAATCCCTCGGGGCAGCCAAAGGAAACCATGAAAAATCAGAGGATTTAACGGCAGAAATCAACCAAGCACAGATTAACGAGAGAGGGAATCTACTCTCAATTACTTGGAGTATAGCAAATCCAAGCTCTGAAAGAGTAGTGCTAACTTGGCTGTCCGGACGCTCCTATACATACTCGGGCGCTAATTTTGCCGGAGTCACCATAATAGATGAAAACAGGGGAGCCAGACACCATCCCATCATGGACGGCCTTGGCTCATGCCTGTGCTCAGGCGACTCCTCAGCCAACTTCAAATCGCGCCTGGAACCAGGGGAACAGGTTGCATATTGGTCTCTCTATTCGGTTTCTGAAGGAGTCGAAGAAATTACTGTAGAGATCCCCAGGTTCGAGCCCATCGAAGACATCCCCATCTCCTGACTCCCCCACCCCGCCTGCCACCCTCACCACGACCTCGTCGCACACGCCGCAGGAGACCGCGTTGCCCACCCCCCAGTACCCCGACCTCGGGGATCCCCGGCGCCCCTCCCCCACGGGGCCTCCCGGGCGTTCCGGTGCTCGGAGCGGCCCGCCCCGGGTGCGTGGACCACTGGCGCGGGTTCTCGGCTTCCGTCTCTCCTCCCGTGCCCCGCACCCCTCCGAACCCCTCGGCGCCGCTCCCCGCGCACGCACCCGCAGCAGCACGCACCCCCGCGCCCGCCGCTGCTCCCTCCTCCGGCTCCGTCCGGACCGGCCCGCCCTCCGTGACCGGGGCGCCGGGTTCGTCGAGACGGCCGCCGTCACCCTTCTCGTCGCCGCGGTCATGGTCGCGGTCTACCAGCTCGAACTCAGCTCGACCTTCAACGAGGGCGTACGGCAGATGGTGTGCCTGGTCGAGGGGCCCGAGTGCGGTGAGGAGACCTGGGTCGACGCCGACCGGCCCGAGGCACCCGAGGCCTACGAATGGGGACGGGGCAACCCCAACGCCCTGGACAACCAGAACCTGGCCCGCAACATGGCCGAGAACCGGGGTTGGACCGAGGGCGAGTGGCAGTGCCTCAGCAACCTGTGGAGCGCCGTCTCCCAGTGGGACCACACCCTCACCAACCCCGACGACGGCGCGATCGGCATCAGCGGTTTCGTGCCCGGCCGCCACGGCAGCATGCCCCAGGGCTTCCGGGGCAGCCCTTCCGTCCAGATCTCCTGGGGTCTGGGGTACATCGCCGACACCTACGGCACCCCCTGCGCGGCCTGGTCCTACTGGCAGGGCGGCCACTTCTACTGACGCCCCGCCGCCCCGCATCCCGCGCTTCCCCGACCCGTCCACACGACACCGGCCCACACGACACCGGCCCGTCCCCCGCGGCCCGGAGACACCGTCTCCCACCGGAGTCCCCCGGGGCCCTGTCCCCCCTCGCGTCGGATCGGCACAAGGCACCGGCAGCTTTCGGCAAACCTTTCGGAAGTTAATCCCATATTTAGAACTTTCGCCCGGTATGCACCCATAGCCTGTTCACTCCTGCACCGCTCCTGCGGCCGGGAAACACAGCTCCGGCCGCGGGAGCGACCGGTGCGGGTACCGGAGGGTGCGGTGCCGTTTCCGTGCGGGGGCTCGGGGTGGCACCGAGAACACGGGGGCTCTGTGAAGATCGCCTATCTGATCAACGACATGTACGGCATCGGGGGCACGATCCGCACCGTCGCCAATCAGGCCGCCGCTCTCTCGGCCCGCCACGAGGTCGAGATCGTGTCGGTGTTCCGGCACCGGGCCACGCCCAGCCTGCCCGTACCGCCCGGGGTCACCCTGCGGCCGCTCGTCGACGTGCGCAACCACGACGGCCGCACCGGAGCGGAGGGTCGCCCCCTGTACGAGGGCTCGGAACTGGCCGGCCTGCCCCCGGTCCTCTTTCCGCCGGAGGACACCCGCGGGTCCGCGCACAGCCGCCTGACCGACCGGCGCCTCGAGGAGTACCTGTCCACCACCGACGCCGACGTGGTCGTGGGCACCCGGCCGGGTCTGAACATCGCCATCGCCCGCGCCGCACCGGACCGCGTCGTCAAGGTCGGGCAGGAGCACCTCACCTACGACCAGCACTCGGAGGCCCTGCGCCGCGTGATGGCGGCCGAGTACCCCGGCCTGGACGCGTTCGTCACCGTCACGGAGGCCGACGCCCGCACCTACCGGCGCAAGATGCCCCTGCCCGGGGTCCGGCTGCTGTCCATCCCCAACTCCGTGCCCGCCCCGCCCTTCACCACCCACGGCCACAACTCGCGCACCATCGTCTCGGCGGGCAGGCTCGCCCCCAGCAAGCGCCACGACCTGCTCGTGCAGGCGTTCGCCACGGTCTCCGAGGACTTCCCCGACTGGACGCTGCGCATCTACGGGCGCGGCAGCAAGCGCGCCGCCCTGGCCAAGCTGGTGGCCTCCCTGGGGCTCCAGGACCGTGTGTGGCTGATGGGCCCCCACCCCCACGTGGAGGAGGCCTGGGCCCAGGGTGCGTTCGCGGCGGTCACCTCCAGCGAGGAGCCGTTCGGGATGACCATCGTCGAGGCCATGCGCTCGGGTCTGCCCGTGGTGAGCACCGACTGCCCCCACGGACCCGCCTCCATCATCCGCGACCGCGAGGACGGACTCCTCGTGCCCAACAGGTCCGTCCCGGGCATCGCCGAGGGGCTGGCCGAGCTGATGGCCGACGACCAGCTGCGCCACCGCATGGCGATGGCCGCGCTCGCCGGTTCCGAGCGCTTCGACCCCGTCAACGTCGTGCGCCGGCACGAGGAGCTGTTCGCCGACCTGTCGGGGCACCCGCTCACCGCCTCCGACGTCGCCGTCCACGTGCCCGCGCCGCGCGCCGAACCGGTTCCGGAGACCCGCCCGTCCTGCCGGGTGCGGGCCGGCGCGGACGGCGTGGTGACGCTGTTCTTCACCGAGCCGCCCGACCTCGTCGAACTGGTCCGTGCGGGCAAGCGCGTGACCCTGGCCCCCGACTGGCGCGGCCAGGTGGTGGTGGACGCGTCGCAGGAGCTCCTGTCCTCGGTGACGTGGGACGTGATGCGCATCGACGGGGACCGGACCACGCCGGTGCGCGACGTGGAGATCCACCAGCACGGATTTCCGCTCTCTCCCCGGCGCACCGACCGGCTGTCGCTCGTCCTGCCCAGCCGCTCGGCCAAGGGGAACCTGCTCCTGCACGTGCGCAGGTCGCCCCACCACGCCGAGGTGGAACACGTGGAGTCCGCCGACGGCCTCATCACCGTCCAGGGGCGCGTGCTGGGCCGTGAGGAGGCCGACGCGCGGGCCCGGATGGTGGTGCGGCTGGGCAGCTCGCCGAACACGATGCGCGAGTTCTCCGCGCCGGTCGCCCAGGGAGGCCTGTTCACCGCGGTCGTCGACCCGGAGGCGGTCGTGCGCGGCCGCCACGGCGACTCCGAGAAGTGGGAGATGCGGCTGGTGCTCTCCGACGGCACCGAGCACACGGTGGGCCGCCACCTGTCGGGGGTGGTGGGCTACAAGAAGATCATCGAGTACCCGGCGCAGAACGTGCACCCCGACGCCGGGCCCGGTTCCCGGGTTCGGCCCTACTACACGGTCAACGACCGGTTGGGGCTGGTCACCTCGCCGCTGGCGCTCACCGTGGAGGTGGAGGACGTCCGGGTGCGTCCGGTGGGGCGCGGGGATCGGCTGAGGTTCGTGTTCCGCCTGGCCGAGCCCCTGCCCGAGGGGGTGGAGTGCGCGGTCGAGGTCATCCGGGGCACGAGCGCGGGCCAGCGCCACCCGCTCACCCCGGACGGCGACCGGTTGTCGGGCGTGCTGCCCCTGCTGAGCCGGAGGGAGTACCAGGGGGTGGAAGGGCTGCGGGCGTCGTGGCAGCTGCGCCTCCTGGCCGGACCGGCGGGCGCCCTGGGCCAGGTCAAGGCCAAGGGCGTCGCCGAGCACACCTCCCGGCGCTGGAACCACGGACCTTACGTCCGGTCGGTCACGGTCGCACCGCTGGGCAACGGGGACCTGAAGGTCACCGCCGCCGACGTCCACGTGTGGGAGGCGGTGGGGCGCCGGCTGCGCTGACCCCGCCGCGGGGCCGGCCCGGCCCTGCCCGCCGTGCGGCGGCAGCGGTGCCCCGTGGGCAGAGCCGCCGCGGCCCGGTTCCCGCGTGTCGCCCCGGCCCCGTCCGCGGCGGGCGGCGCCTGTCGTCCCGTGCTCTACCCGGACGCTCCGGGGTCGGCCCCGGACCGGCCGGGCCCGGTGCCGCGCATGATGCGCTGGGCCGCACTGAGCTTGTCCAGCAGCCAGTCGGGGAGGTGGTCGGCGCTGCGGGGGAAGTACATCGCGTCGCGGTAGAAGCTGCGCGGGTCGGGTTCGACGTCGAACTCGGGCGGGTTGCTCAGGTCGTAGTGGACACCGATCTCCCGCGACTCCTTGACGGTGAGGCGGAAGGTGTACCACGTCCCCTTGCCCTGGTGGTACATGCCCGTCCGGAGCCTTCGGAACAGGTGGGCCACCTCGGGCAGGAGCAGGTCCCACTCCTCGCCCTCCTCCCGCAGCACCCGCACCTTGGAGGCCGCCACCCCCACCAGCGCCCTGTGCTCGACGACGACCTCGCGCCACTCGCCCCGGACGGCCGCGGTGGTACGGGCCGCGATCTCCTGGATGGTGTCCATCACCTCCTCGGGGTCCATCTCCCCCGGGGCGATGCGCGCCTTGCGGGAGGGGCGCGAGGTGGCCAGGGCGCTCCACCGCGACGCCGGCTCGGGCACGCGGCCGCCGTCGAGGCGCTCCAGCAGCCAGTCGGGGATGTGTTCGCGGTCGCGCGGGAAGTGCTCCAGGTCGAGCAGGTAGCTGTCCTCCCCCCGCGGTTCGTCGAAGTACGGTTCGCTCTCGTGGTCGTAGCGGACCCGGTAGCGGGCGGGGCGCTCCATCTCGTAGTAGGCCGTGTACCAGGTACCGGTCCGCTCGGCGAACATGCCCGCGCGCAGATCGCGCAGCTCACCCAGGACGGAGAACGGGGGAACGCAGCCGACGCCGCGGCCGTGCTCCATCAGCGCATCGACGTGGATCGCCTCGGAGTCGACCAGCCCCGAGTAGACGAGTCGGAGTTTGAGCCACCCCTGGGGGGCGGTCGCCAGGAGTGCGGTTCCGATCCGTCGGAGGCAGGCGTCCTGTTCGCGGGGGGTCATCGCTTTGCGGGCGGTCATACTCTCGCCTTCTGGTCGGTGGGGCCGCGATCTCCCGGCCGAGCCGGAACGCATCGGGCTCTCCCGTGCCGGTGGGGGGTCGTTGTCCATCCTCCTTCTCCGCACCACGTCTTGTCGGACACACACCATAAAAAGCCGCGTGTGTCACCCAACCGATGCCGGAATCCACCTTGTGCACAAGGCCTACCGCCGCCGAACCGGTCCCGCTAGGCTGTCGCAGAGACGCTCTCCCCCCAACGGAAAAGCCGGTATGGGACCGCGACGCACCCCCCGACTCCTCTCCTTCCGACGTGACGAGGGCCAGGCCAGCATCCTGCTGCTGTTCGGCCTCACCCTGGCGCTGCTCGCCCTGACCCTGCTGTTCGTCCGCGTGGGCGCGGCGGGGGACCAGCGCTCGCGGGTGCAGACGGCGGCCGACGCCGCCGCGCTCGCCGCCGTGAGCGCCCTGCAGGACCAGGCTGCCGCGTCGCTGGCCGTCGGCGACTTCCCCATGCCGATGTACGACGAGGAGGTCGCACGCGCCCGCGCCGAGGAGTACGCGAAGGCCAACGGGGCGGTGCTGACCGACATCCGCGCCAGCGACAACGTGATGGGCCGCAACGGCAACATCGTCCGGGTCGAGGTGCGCGGGGCCGTCTGCCAGAAGGAGCTGGAGGAGGACGGTTCGCGGCACTGGGGCGACGTGGTCTGCGACGGCAGCGAGGAGGAGACCGCCACGGTCGTGGGGACCGCCTCGGCCATCGCGATCGCCGAGTTTCCCGAGTGCGGCCGCAGCGGCGGGATGATCACCTGCGCGGGCGGCGACATCTCCTCCGTGGAGCAGGCGCGACGGGTGATCGACGTGCACCTGATCGACCAGGAGGGGCGCTTCATCTTCGACCCGGACGTCGTCTTCGGAGGAGGAGCCATCGTCGACTGCTCGTCACTCGGACAGCTCCACCCGACGATGTGCCGGGTGCACGAGATCCTCCAGGAGCAGTTCGGCGGCTTCTACCTGGAGGCGGGCGGCTACCGCAACGAGCCCACCAGCGACCACGGGTACGGCATGGCCGTGGACTACATGATGGCCCCGCTGGGCGGCGTCCCCAGCGACGAGATGCACGCCAACGCGATCACGGTGATCAACTGGGTCATCGAGAACTCCCACCAGCTGGGTGTCAAGGGCATCATCTACGAGCAGCACATCTGGAACGCCACGGCGGGCAACCCCGTGGGCCCCTGGCAGAGCGTCAGGAGGTCGATGGGCGACCGGGGCAGCAACACCCAGAACCACATCGACCACATCCACCTCGCGGCGGGTCCCGGCCCCATGAGGTAGCGCCGCGGGGCCCGCGCCCGGAAGCCGGGCCCGCCGCAGGTTTTCCACAGCTCCCGGTACCCCCTTGCCTCACCGGGGCGGCGGCTCCAACCTGGGAACATGGCCTCTCACCACCCCCCAGCCGCACGTGGACTCCCCGGCCGCGACCTGCCGGTGGGCGCACCGCGCGAGTCGGCCCCCGAGGAGGACGGATCTCCCCGGTCCGGACACCTCGGCACGGCCGTGCACCTCTCGTCCGGCCCGAGCCGGTCCCCCCTC
Organism: Nocardiopsis algeriensis; assembly: GCF_014203695.1. Classification (GTDB taxonomy): domain Bacteria; phylum Actinomycetota; class Actinomycetes; order Streptosporangiales; family Streptosporangiaceae; genus Nocardiopsis; species Nocardiopsis algeriensis. The sequence continues at coordinate 193,844 of NZ_JACHJO010000007.1, forward strand.
GGGCCGTGCCTGCGCACCGCCCTCCCGCACGCACCGGCTCCCGCGGCCCCGAGGGAGCGAGGCAGGTGCCCGTGGATCGCGGCAGCGCCCTGATGGAGTACACGGCCGTGATCGTGATGGCCACGGCCCTGATCGCGGCGACCGTTCCGGTGGACAGGCTCCCCCGCGAGCTCTCGGCCGCCGTCCACCGTATCCTGTCCACCGGTCCGGAGGACCGGAATCCGAACGGCGGCAGGGCCACAACCGGCCATTCCGAGGGCAATGGGACCCTTGACCCGGCCCGGGCCGCGGACGCGGTCCTGCGCTGCTCGCAAGGGCTGCCGACCCCCGACCCGCTCGGCAAGGTGGACTGCGCCCTGTCCCTTCTCGGTCTGCTCGACTCCGACGTCCTGGAGGCCACGATCCTGCGTCTGGACATGGATGACCTGCAGGAACTCTTCGCCAGCGAGACCTTCAGCGCCACCCCCGCGGCCCGGGTGGCCGTGCGCCTGCTGTGGGAGAACGCCTCGCTGGCGACCCTGCACCTGCTGTCCCGGACCGGGACGTTCGGGTTCCTCGGACCGATGCTGGAGTCGCCCGCCCTCGACTGGGCCCTCGTCCTCGTGAACGCGGGGGAGGGAAGAATGCGTGCAACCATCGAACGAAACGTTGCGTCACCGCGTCGTACACGCCGTACACAGAACACTCCGATTCCGGTCCGCGACGGTCCGCGACGACCCCCTGCTCCCCGCCCCCTGACCCCCTCAGCTCCTGTACCCCCCGCGGTCGTCCTCCTTTCCGGGGGGGCGGCCGCACGACGAGCCGCAGAATCGAGGTCGAGGCCGTGTCGATACCCTCGCTTCCCGACACCGCACCCGAGAACGAGCAGCCCCAACCCGGTGGGAAACCGAGTCTGGCGGCCGTCCTCCTGCTCGTGCTGGCCTCCCTCTCGGTGATGGCCAGCGGCTGGGGGGTGGCCCGGCTGACCATAGCGGGCGTCGAGGCCCCCGCTTCGGAGTCCGTCCCCGCGGCCGTCCCCTCACACGCCGGACATCCCCGGAACACGGTCGACCCGAAGGACGCCCACGCCTTCGTGGAGTCCTCCGCAACGCTGCTGGAGAGCGCGCGGTCCTACGAGATCTCCTTCTCCCTGCACGGCAGGACGGGCGCCCCCCTGCCCGGGCCGGACGAGGCGGAGGGCCAGGCCCCCGGGGAGGGCCTGGTGCGCTACGACGCCGCCGGGCAGCCGGTGTTCGAACACTTCTTCACCGCCCCCGACGGTCTGGACATCTACCGCTACGAGATGGCGGGCGGAAACCTGCTGATGACCGCGGGGAGCGGCCTGCGCGTGCTGGACCCGGCCACGGAGGCCGACCGCTACCTGTGCTCGTCGGACTTCGGGTCGGCCAAGCTGCGGGAGGTGCTCGCCTCCTCCGAGGACCTCTCCCTGGCCGGCCGGGAGGAACTCGGGTCGGGGGCGGTGCTCCACCGCTACGAGGGGACCTTCACGGCCCGGTTCGGCAGCTACGACTCCCGCACCGGGGAGAACGTCGTGGCCCATCTGGAGGACGCCGAGTTCGAGCTGTGGATCGGAGAGGACGGCCGCCCCCACCGGTTCTCCTACGACACCCCCGAGGGGATCGGCGAGACCTACGAGTACACCCTGGCCGACTGAGCGGTACCCCTGGGGCAGCCCCCGGTGGGAGCCCCTGCGGGCCCCTGCCGCCCCTCGGTCGGGTATCCGCCGAGTACGCCGAGGCCGTGCAGTCCGAGATGATCCGGACAACAGGGGCGAGGCCGTGTTGTCCGGAGGCTCTCACCGCATCGGCGGAGCCGATCCCCGGCGAACGGCCGACCAGGCGTGCCCTCGCAAGTCGGAGGGCGCAGCTCAGCCTGGCGGGCTTCGCAAGCTCTCCGACGCGGCGAGGGGGCGCCTGGCGGCCGTGCAGCCCGAGATGATCCGGCCACCACGGCCTAGCCCCAGCGCACGCCGCCGACGCCCGCGCCGGCGGTGATGATGTCGGGGATGTCGCGCGCGGGACTCATGTACACCGTGTACGGCGGGTCTTCGACAGTTCCCTGGTTGTCGGGCTGGGCCGTGTCCACCAGCAGGTTGCCGTTCGCCTCCGCGTCGCCGGGGTTGTTCTCGTCCACGGTCACCGACCTCTTGGCACCGTCGAAGTAGTTGCCCGTCACCGCCACCTCGGATCCGTACTCGGACTGCACCCCGTACTCGCCGTTGGCGCGGAAGTAGTTGCTGAACACGTCCACCTGAGCGGCGTTGCGCACCCGGGGGTTGTTCCTGGCGGTGCCGTCGAAGTAGTTCTGCTGGACGGTCACGCGCAGACGCCCGGGCTCCTCGTCCTCGCCGCCGATCACCAGCGCCGATTCCGCCTCGCGGAAGTGGTTCCAGGACAGCGTGACCAGATCGGCCCCGCCGGTGATCGAGACGAGGGGGCCCTCGCCCCCCTCGAAGGTGGATCCGTGGATCCACACGTAGGAGGAGTCGCCGCGCACGGACAGCGCGGTCTTCTCGGCCTCCACGAGCACGTTGTGGACGACGACGTTGCGGGAGCCGTCGATCACCAGGCCTCCCCCGGTGAGCTCGGCCCAGTCGCCGTCCTCCTCCCCGACCCCGGTCAGGGTCTTGTGGGAGCCGACCTCCACGTCGCCGTCCAGGTCGATCCTGCCGCTGACCTCGACGACGAGCGGTTCCTCGGCGGTCAGGTACTCGGCGAGTTCCTCGGCGCTGTCGGCGGTGACGGTCTCCCCCTCCGCCCCACCGGACAGCTCGGGCAGTTCCTCCCCGCCGTCCGTGGCGAGGGGCACCGCGGCCCAGCCGACGGGTTCACCCAGGGGCGCCTTCTCGGGCCCGTCCGAGGGGGCGCCGGAATCGTCGGCCTCTTCCGTGGTCGGCGAGGCCTCCGCCGGGGAGGGCGGCTCGGCGGCTGCCTCCTGCGGAGCCTCCTCGGCCTCCGTGGACGCGCAGGAGGCCAGGAAGGCGCAGAGCAGTACCGCCGCACCTGCGGCGAAAAACGGACGCAGTCTCATCGGACGCTTTCCAGAGAGCGGGCCAGGGGGTCGCCACGACCTTGCCACAGTCGGCATCGCGAACCCAACTCAGATCCGACTTTTCAGACATCACACGAGGTATGGCCACGGACCCGGCCGAGTCGGCACCCGTCGGCGGGCACCGCCGAGGACGCCCCGCGGCCCCGCCGTCCGCACCGGGCAGGACGTCACTCCGCGAGCCAGCCGATGTCCTCGTAGACGTAGTCCCCCGCCAGGCCGTACTCGCCCCAGTTGCGCAGGTCCTCGTGCACGGCGTACAGCCCCGGCCGTTCGAACAGGGGGATGGTCAGTACCTCTTCCCACAGGAGCGCGTCGATCCGGTTGGCGATCTCGGCGTACTCCTCGGGGTCGGTCTCCCGGCCCAGCCGGTCGAAGAGCTCGTTGATCTCCTCCGTGGAGTGGAAGCTGATGTTGTTCCCCCACGCCTCGCCCTTCTCCCCGAAGGGTCCTCCGTAGGTGCTCTGGGCGTCGGTCGGGTACGGATTGGAGCTGGTGAAGACGAAGGCCGCCAGCTCGTAGTTGCCGGGGATGACGTAGTCGGAGAACAGGGCGTTGCCGGGAACACTCTGGATCTCGACCTCCACTCCGATGTCGGCGAGCATCTCCCGGGTGATGTCGGCCTCGTCCTTGGCCAGTTCCATCTCCTCGGAGACCACGTAGCTCAGGGTCAGGGTCTCGCCGCCGGCGCCGGTGCGGAACTCGGCGCCCTCCTCCAGGGTCCATCCGGCCTCGTCGAGCAGTTCGCCCGCCCGCTCGGGGTCGTAGGTGCCGATCTCGCCGCTGTTGTCCCGGTAGCCGTTCTGGCTGGAGCGCAGGAGCCGGTTGACCTCGCCGGTGACGGGCCAGTCCACGGCGCTGAGCGCGATCTCGGCCAGGATGTCGCGGTCGATGCCCATGGCGAGGGCCCGGCGCACCCTGACGTCGGACAGCATCTCGCTGCCGGCGTTGAGCGCGATGAAGCGGTGGCCGTTGTTGACCGCCCGGGTGAAGTGGGTGCCCTCGGTCCCCCTCAGCATCGCGTAGGACGCGGCGTCGTAGCCCAGGTAGAAGCCGTCGATCTCCCCGTTGCCGAACGCGGTCGCCTGCCCGTGGGGGGCGATGTTGGCGAAGACGATCTCGTCCAGTACGGCGGGGGCGCCCCACCAGTCCTCGTTGCGGCTGACCGTGACGCGCTGGGCGGTGTCGTCGAACTCGGCGTCGGCGAAGGGTCCAGCGGTGACGGGGATCTGCCCGGCGTACCCCTCGGCGAAGAGCTCCTCGTCCTCCATGTACTCCTGGGGGTAGACGATGTCGAAGAGGGCGGGCCAGTCGGCGTAGGGCTGGGAGAACCTCAGGGTGAAGGAGAAGTCGTCGTCGCCCGGAACGACCTCCTCGACCCATGCGTAGCCGGTGTCGGAGCCGATCTGGAAGTCTCCCTCGCGCTCGCCCTTGCGGGTGATCACCATGGCCTCGTAGTCCTCCCAGGTCACGGGGTCTCCGTCGGACCAGACCGCCTCGGGGTTGAGCTCGTAGAAGACCTCCAGGCCGTCCTCGCTGACGCCGTAGTCGAGCACGTACTCCTCGCGCGGGGCGTGTCCGCCCTTGTCGTCGAAGCGCGTGGCGCTCGGCATGAGCGCGCCCAGGACCCGGCGGACGTCACTCTTGTTGCCCTGGACGTGGACCATGTTGTACTGCTGCTCGTACTCGCTGAGGGCCCAGACGAACCGGCCGCCCCGCCTGAGGTCCTCGCGGGGCGCGGGGTTGAGGTCCGAGGCAGCCGGCAGGGCGTCTCCGTGGCCGCTCAGCATCTCTCCGCCGCTGCCGCAGCCGACGGCGGCGAGCACCAGTGCCGCCGCGAGGGCGGGGCGGCACGCCTTTCCGATACGCACGGGGGTTCCTCCTGTGGGGGCGGGGACGGGGGCGGTGCGCGGGACGGCACCGCCCGGGAGCCGCACCGGGCTCAGAGGGCCTCGCGCGGCTCCGCGTAGTGGCAGGCCGCGGCATGGTCCGTCCCGTTCACGGCGCGGACGGGGGGTTCGGTGGTCTCGCACCTCTCCCGCTCGGTGCGGGGGAGGACGGCGAACTTCGGGCACCTGGTGCGGAACCGGCATCCGGAGGGCGGGTCGGCGGGGCTCGGCGTATCGCCCTCCAGGACGATGCGCGTGCGCTCGCGCTCCTTCCCCGGGTCGGGGACCGGGACGGCCGAGATCAGCGCCTGCGTGTAGGGGTGGGCGGGCCGGGTGTGGACCGAGTCGGTGTCTCCGGACTCGACGATCCGGCCCAGGTACATGACCGCGACCCGGTCGGCGATGTGGTGTACCACCGACAGGTCGTGGGAGACGAACAGGTAGGCCGGTCCGAGCCGGGCCTGGAGTTCCCGCAGGAGGTTGAGCACGCCCGCCTGGACGGACACGTCCAGGGCCGAGACGGGCTCGTCGAGCACCAGGAGCCCCGGTTCCAGGGCCAGGGCGCGGGCGATACCGATGCGCTGGCGCTGCCCGCCGGAGAACTCGGCGGGGAAGCGGGCGGCGTGCGCGGCGTCGAGCCCGACCATGCCGATCAGTTCGAAGACGCGCCGGGCGGTCTCGGCGGACGGGACCCCGTGGGTGCGCAGGGGCTCGGCGATGATGTCGAAGGCCGTCATGCGCGGGTCCAGGGAGCTCATCGGGTCCTGGAAGACGATCTGCACGTCGCGGCGCAGCGCGAAGCGCTCCCTCCGGGAGAGCCGGGCGGTGTCCCTGCCCATGACGGTGATGCTGCCGCCCTGGGGCTGCTCCAGCCCCAGGATCTCCAGAAGCGCGGTGGACTTGCCGCAGCCGGACTCGCCGACCAGGGCCAGGGTCTCTCCCTGGCGGAGGTCGAGGTCGATGCCGTCGACCGCGCGGACGGTGCCGACCCGGCGCCGGAGCAGTGCCCCGCGGGTCAGGGGGTGGTGCTTGACCAGTCCCTCGACCCGCAGCACCTCGCGGCGGTCCTCGCGGCGCGCCGGCCGGGACAGCGGGGGGATCTCCGGGACCGGGTAGATGTCCCGGGCGGTCCACCCCTGCGCCGCGATCTCCCCCGAGCGGAGGCACGCGGCCCGGTGCGCCTCCGCGCCGTCCTTCCCCGGGTCCGCGCCCTCCTTCCCCGGGTCCGCTCCGGTCCTTCCGAGGGGGTGCGCGTCCACGGGCAGGAGCTCGGGCTCGGCCGCCTCGCAGTCGGCCCGGGCGAGGGGGCAGCGCGGGGCGAAGGAGCAGCCGGGCGGCAGGTCGGACAGGGACGGCGGGGTGCCCCCGACCGGGACGAGGGCGCCCCGGTGCCCCCGCTCCGGGCGGGGCACGGCCCCCAGCAGGCCCATGGTGTAGGGCATGCGGCTGCCGCGGTAGATCCGGTCGACGCCGCCGGTCTCCACGGGGCGGCCCGCGTACATGACCAGGACCCGGTCGGCGCATCCGGCGACGACGCCGAGGTCGTGGGTGACCAGGACGACGGCGGCGCCGGTCTCGCGCCGGGCGGTGCGCAGCAGGTCCAGGATCTGCGCCTGGACGGTGGCGTCCAGCGCCGTGGTGGGTTCGTCGCAGATGATGACGTCGGGGTCGTTGGCCATCGCCATGGCGATGAGGACGCGCTGGCGCATGCCTCCCGAGAGCTCGTGGGGGAACGAGCGGTGGCGCCGGCCCGGGATGCCGACGAGGTCGAGGAGTTCGACCGCGCGCCTCGCGGCGGCGGCCCGGCCCTTCCCCGGGTCGTGGACCAGGACCGCCTCGGCGATCTGGTCGCCGACGGTGTGGACGGGGGTCAGTCCCGACAGCGGGTCCTGGAAGACCATGGAGACGACCTTGCCGCGCCTGGCCGCCATGGCCCGGTCGTCCAGGCCCAGGACCTCCTCGCCGTGCAGGCGCACCGAACCGGTGACCTCGGCGTTCGCGGGCAGCAGCCCCATGACGGCCAGGAAGGAGGCGGACTTGCCGGAGCCCGACTCACCGACGACGCCCAGCACCTCGCCGCGGCGGACGGAGCAGCTGAGGCCGCGGACGGCGTACACGTCGGGGTTCCTGCCGTGTCCCCTGAAGGTGACGGTGAGGTCGGCGATCTCCAGGACGGGGGTCTCGCCGGAGGGTCCGCCGGTCGCGGCCCCGGTGCTTCCGATCGTGTCGGTGCTCATCGCTGCTTCCTCCGGGGCCGGCGCGACACGGACTGCGGGTCGAGGGCGTCGCGCAGCCCGTCCCCGATCATGTTCACCGCCAGCACCAGCACCACCAGCAGTGCGGTGGGGAAGAGGAACATCCACCAGGCGGTGGTGGCGAAGCGGGCGCCGTCGGCGATGACCACGCCGAGGCTGATGTCGGGTGCCTGCACGCCCAGGCCGAAGTAGCTCAGGGCCGTCTCGCCGATGACCGCGGTGCTGACCGCGATGGTGGCGTCCGCGATGAGCAGGGACGACATGTGGGGCAGGATGTGCCGCAGGACGATCCGGTACGGCGGGACGCCCATGAAGCGGGCGGCCCGGACGTACTCGCGCTCGCGCAGGGAGACGGTCGCCCCGCGCACCATCTTGGAGGTGACCATCCAGCTGAAGGCGGACAGCAGGACGGCCAGGACGAACCAGCCGCCCGCGCCGGCGAAGTGCCTGGACAGGATCGCCAGGACGACGAAGCCGGGCAGCACCAGGAGCAGGTCGGCGATCCACATCAGGGCGCGGTCGGCGGACCTGCCGAGGTATCCGGCGAAGGAGCCGACCAGTGCGGCGACCGCGGTGGAGAGCAGGGCGACCAGCAGGCCGATGAGCATCGACGTGCGCAGGCCCGCGGTGCTCTGTGTGAACACGTCCTGGCCGGTGCGGTTGGTGCCCGCCCAGTGCTCGGCCGAGGGCCCTTCCAGGAGTGCGGTGTAGTCGCGTTCGCCCACCTCCCAGCCGCTGAGGAGCGGGCCGAGGAGGGCCGCGGCGACCAGCAGGGCGAGGAGGGACAGGCCCGCGACGACGCGCGGGGTGGCCAGGAGCCGGCGGCCGACGTCCCGGATCCGGCGGGGCGGCGCAGGTGCGGCCGGGGTCTCGGCGGGGGTCCCGGCGGGTTCGGCTCTCGTCTCGGTCGTGCTCATGGCGTGGTCTCCAGCTGGACGGCCGCGGGGGCGGGCGGGGGCGGCGGCGCGGTGCGCGCCGCTGTCGGGCGGCGGGTCCGGGTCACACCCGGACCCTGGGGTCGAGCCAGGCGTAGAGGAGGTCGGAGAGGAGCGAGGCGGCCATGATCGTCACCGCCATGAAGCAGGAGACGGCGGCGACCACGTGGACGTCGTGCTGGGAGATCGAGTCGATGAGCCAGGCGCCCATGCCGTGCCAGCCGTAGATCTTCTCGGTGAAGGTCGCGCCCGAGACCATCACGCCGAACGTGAAGGCGAAGTAGGTGGCGGTGGGGATGAGCGCGGTGCGCAGGGCATGCCTGATCAGTGCCTTCCTGCGGGTGAGGCCCTTGGCCATGGCGGTGCGGACGAAGTCGGCGTCCAGGACGTCGAGCATCGTGTTGCGCTGGTAGCGGGCGAACGCGGCGAAGAGCGCGACCGCCAGCACGAACGTCGGCAGGAGGGCGTGGTGGACGCGGTTGAGCAGCAGTTCCCCTCCGGTCCCGTCGAAGCCCGCCGTGTACTCGCCCGAGAAGCGCAGCAGCTGGAACCCGAGGATGTCGTTGAGGGCGATCGCCCCGACCTGGACGCCGATCGCGATGACGACGGTGGGAACCGACAGCACGAGGAACGACGCGGCCGTGGAGATCCTGTCGAAGCGCCGGTACTGGCGCACGGCGGCGTAGGCGCCCACGGCGATGCCGGCGGCGCTGCCGAGGACGGTGGCGACGGTGACCAGGCGCAGGGTGACCCCGGCCTTGGTCCAGATCTGCGGGGTGACGTCGCGGCCCTGGATGGTCTTGCCGAAGTCGCCCTGGGCCACTCCGCCCAGCCAGGTCGCGTACCGCTGGACCAGCGGGGTCCGGTCGTTGAGGTTGAGGGCGTCGAGCCGGGCGTCGACGACGGCGTCGGTGGGCGGCGGCTGCATCTTCTCGAAATAGCCGCGCGGGTCCAGGTTCGCGGCCGCGAGGAGATAGGCGAAACTCGTCGCGAGAAAGACGAGGACGGCGTAGTTCAGAAGCCGCCTGGCAAGGAAAGCACCCACAGAAGTCTCCGGAATTCGCAGCGGACAGGACTCGCCGTCGCCGACAGGGGCCGCCGGTTCCGTGCACCGCGCCCGCGAGCCCTTCGAACCCGCAGCCACGGCGGACACCGACCGCCGCCGCCGTGGTCGGGCGCGGTGGCGCGGTGCCTTCGGGAAAACAGTGACCGGAATTCCTAGAGTCTGTGGGATCTCAGGGCACGTGAAGATAACCGGTCCATCAAGAAAAGGCAACTAGGCAGAAAGCGCGGAGAGCAATTTATCCATTTGTCCGACTGAAGGGATTTTTGACAGTTGCGGCATTTGTACGACGTGGCCGCATTTTTCCCCAGAGTCTTCCGCCGGACGCGCCCCCTCCGCCCCTGGGCGGACAGAGGACACCCCGACCCCATCCCCCAGTCGCGTTACGGAATCGTTACCAAACCCCGTGAGCCCCACCAGTCACGAATCTCCGCGCACGACCGACCGGTCACCCCCGCGGGAAGTCCCTTTTATCCAGCTCAGCGACGGTTATCCTGTCCAGGCCAGGTCGACCGGGTTCACGGAAAAGCACGGAGCGTATGCTATGCGCGGATACGCCCTTCAGTGTCGTAGGGCACATTCGACACCAGACATGACCAACCGCTTCGGCCTGCACGTCGTCCCCACCACCACTCGTCGCCGCCCTCATCCCGCGCGCCCCGCGGCACAGCACCGCATCCCTCCCTGTCCCAGGGGGCTCCGACCTGTGTGTCCACCTCGCGCCGTGACCCGCTCGCCGGGCATGGACGCCTCGAGGGCCAGGCGCTCAGCTGCCATGCCCGCCGCGAACACACCGGGAAGCGAACCCAGACATGTGTGACACCGCAGCCGTACCCGAGATCTCCCACGTCTCCCGGGCCGCTCCCGGATCCGTGTCCGCCAGACGCCGGTTCCCCGGGCTGCCGAGCCAGATCGCCTACGCACGCAGGTTCGTGGCCCGCCACCTGGCCGGCTCCCCCGAACTCACCACCGCGACCCTGCTGACCAGCGAGCTGGCCACCAACGCCATCACCCACAGCGCCTCGGGCCGGGACACGGGCAAGTTCGAGGTCTGCGTCCACCTCGCCCCGGGCTGGGCCCGGGTGGAGGTGCGCGACCTGGGCAACAGGCACGAGACCCCCGAGCCCCAGCGCCGGGACCCCTACGACACCTCCGAGCACGGCCGGGGCCTGGACCTGGTCGAGGCCCTGGCGGGCAAGTGGGGCAGCGAGCCCCGGGGCGACGGCCTGGGACGCCAGGTGTGGTTCGAACTGACCTGGGACTGCGCGGAGCGCCCCTGACCCCGCCGCCGGTCCCGCCGGCCGCCCCGCCGGCGGCAGGCCTGCGGCCGAACGCGCCCGCCTCCGCGCGCAGGGGGCGCTCCGAGCGGTCTCAGCCGCCCTCCTCGTCGTTGCCCCGCGGTCCTTCCCGAAGGCCGTCCCCGGGGTCTTCCCTTCCACCGGTCCCGCCGCGGGCGGAGTCGGCGGGCAACCGGTAGCGCTCGTAGAGCCGGCGCGCATAGTCCATCGCTTCCTGGGAGGGTTCCTCTCCCAGTTCCTCTCGGACGAAGTCGTCGAGGCTCTTGTGCGTGTTCGCCATGAGGTGCAGCCTGCACCACCGCACACGGGCAGACCAAACCAACGCTCCGCGAAGACGCGAACCCCGACAGACGGCGGGGCACCCCGCGCGGTGCGCGGGGTGCCCCTTCCTCCGGTCCCGAAGGCCTCTCGGACCTTCCTCAGGAGCTGACGCCCTCCTCGGTGCGCTCCTTCTTCTCGGCCGAGCGCCCGGCGGCCAGGCGCTCGCGGCGCCGGGCCTGGCGGACGGCGCTCTTGGAGGCGCGACGCAGGCGCATCCACTCCACCAGCTGGTAGAGCACCGGGACCACGACCAGGGTCAGCAGGGTCGAGCTCACCAGACCGCCGATCACCACGATCGCCAGCGGCGCGGAGATGAACGCACCGCCGCCGGTGATGCCCAGCGCCATCGGGGTCAGGGCCGCGATGGTGGCGATCGCCGTCATGAGGATCGGGCGCAGGCGGTGGCGGGCACCGTCCACGATGGCCTCGCTGAGCGGCATCCCGTTGTTCTGGTTCTGGTTGATCAGGTCCATCAGCACGATCGCGTTGGTCAGGACCACACCGATCAGCATCAGCATGCCGACCAGCCCGGCCACGCCCAGCGCGGTGTCGGTGATCAGCAGCAGCGCCAGGGAGCCGGTGATCGCGAACGGGATCGAGATCAGCAGCATGAACGGCTGCATCAGGCTCTTGAAGGTGGCGACCATGATCAGGTAGCAGAGGACCACCGCGGCCAGCATGGCCAGGTACATGGCCTGGAAGCCCTCCTCCTGCTCGGCGCTGACGCCTCCCAGGGTGGCGGTGGCGCCCTGGGGCAGGTCCAGGTCCTCCAGCGCCAGCACGATCTCGGTGCTGACGGCGCCCAGGTCGGACGCGGTCGGGTTGGCCGAGACGGTCGCGGCGGTGATGCCGTCGATGCGGGTCAGCTGCGGAGGCTGCTGGACCTCCACGATCTCGGCGACGTCCGCCAGCTCGATCTCGCCGCGGACGGGCGAGACGATGGCCAGCTCCTCGAGCTCCTCGACCGTCTGCGGGGTCTGCTCGACGCGGACCACCAGGTCGCGGCGGGCGTCGTCGACGGTGACGCTGCCGACGGACTGGCCCCGGAAGGCGTTGCCGACCTGCTGGGCGACGGCGGCCTCGCTGAGGCCGTACTCGACCGCGCTCTCCCCGTCGACCTGGACCTCCAGGGCGGGCTCGGCCTCGTCGACGCTGTTGGTGACGTCGGAGGCGCCCTCGATCGAGCGCAGCTCCTCCTCCACCAGGGCGGCGGCCTCGGCCAGCACCTCGTTGTCCTCGGCGGTGACCTGGACCTCCAGGGTCGAGCCGCCCGCCGCCATGCCCGAGGCGTTCATCGTGGGCTCGAACTCGGTGTCCACGTCGGCCAGGGCCTCGCGCAGCACCTCGCGGTTGCGCTCCTGGTCGGTGTCGGGGTCCGCGGTGATCGTGTAGTCGATCTGGGAGCCCCCGCCGCCGAACGGGTTCATCGCGTTGCCGCCGACGTTGGTCTGGTACGACTCCACCCAGGCGAACCCGCCGATGACCTCCTCGACCTTGGCGGCCTCGGCGTCGGCCTGCTCCAGCGAGGTGTCGGGGGCCAGCTCCTGGGTGATGGCGTAGGAGTTCTCCTCCGTCTGGCCGAGCCAGTCGGTCTTGAGGAAGCCCGCCATGACGACGGTGCCCGCCAGCAGGGCCGCGGAGACCACCAGGGTGGTGATCGTGGCGACCCGGCGCTTGGTGGTGATCCATCGGATGATCGGCAGGTAGGCGCGCTGGAGCCAGCTCTTGCGCTCGCGCTCGTCCTGCTCGCGCCGGATCTCCTCGGGGGAGGCGTCGCCCACCTCGCGCGGCCGCAGGAACCAGTAGCACAGCACCGGGATGATCGTGATCGAGACGATCAGCGAGGCGGCCAGGGCGAGGCTGGCGGTGACCGCGAACGGCATGAACAGCTCGCCGACCATGCCGCCGACGAAGGCCATCGGCAGGAACACCGCGATGGTGGCCAGCGTGGAGGAGACGACGGCGCCGGCGACCTCGCGGACACCGGTCTTCACCGCCTCCATCCTCTCCTTGCCGTAGTCCATGTGGCGGCGGATGTTCTCCAGGACCACGATGGAGTCGTCGACGACGCGGCCGATGGAGATGGTGATGGCGGCCAGGGTGAGCATGTTCAGCGAGAAGTCGAACAGCTGCATGCCCAGGAACGCCATCAGCACCGACACCGGGATGGACACCGCGGTGACCAGCGTCGATCGGATCGACAGCAGGAAGACCAGGATGACGAGGACCGCGGCGATCAGCCCCATGCCGCCCTCTTCGGCCATCGCGAGGATGGACTCGTTGATGTAGGGCGACTGGTCGAAGACGACGGTGAGCTCGATGCCGTCGAGCAGTTCGGACTGCTCGTCGACGGCGGCCTTGACGGCCTCGGCGACCTCGACGGTGTTGCCGTCGGGGGTCTTCATGACGATGATGCCGATGCTGGGGTCGCCGTTGACGCGCGACAGCGTGGTGGCGGGGTCCTGGACGGCCTCGACGGAGGCCACCTCGGAGAGCTGGACCGGCTCGGACGGGGCCGCGGGCATCCCGGGCACCGCGGCGGCCGCGCCGCCCTGGGCGGAGGGCTGGAGCCAGATCTCCTCGATCTGCTCGATCGAGGTGTACTGCTGGCCGGTGGTGACGTTGAGGCTGCGGCCGTCGGAGTCGACGTCCCCGCCCGGCACGAGCAGGCCGCTGGACTGGAGGGCCTGGGTGACGTCCTGGCTGGTCAGGCCCGCGTCGGCGAGCTCGTCCTTGTCGGGGGTGACGACCACGTCGACGTCGCGGGCGCCGGTGATGCTGGCCATGCGGACGCCGTCGACGGACTCGATCTCGGGGATGAGGTGGGTCGACAGCGGTTCGACCATGGACTGGTCGTCACCGCTGTCGGTGCCGGCGGCGAGCATGAGGACCGGCAGCGAGTCCGTGCTGAAGGACATGACGCTGGTGTCGACGCCCTCGGGGAGCATGCCCGAGACCTGGTCGATGGCGATCTGGGTCTTGCGGACCAGGTCGTCCTGGTCGCTGCCGTAGTCGAACTCGACCATGACCTGCGCCATGCCGCTGGAGGAGGTCGAGGTGATGCCGGAGACGCCGGCGACACCTTGGACGGCCTGTTCCAGGGGCTCGGCCACCTGGTTCTGGACCACCTGGGGCGATGCGCCCTGGTAGGTGCCGGTGACCATCACCATCGGAAGGGAGATGTCCGGGAAGAGCTCGCGCTTGGCCGACGTGGCGGCGAGGCTTCCGAAGAACAGGACCGCGAGGGTGATGAGCAGGACCAGCGCGCGGTTCTTCAGTGACATGACCGCTAGACGGTTCATCGGGCCGTCCCTTCCGCGGTGTGCGGCCCCGCACCGGGGGCCTGGGTGACCGATCTGGGCATGAGGGGAAACTCGCTCCTAGCTCGCTGGGACCGTGGGCCGGCGCACGGACGTGCCGCGTCCGGAATATCCCGGACGTGCGGACGCGTCGGGCCGGTCGCGAAACCGGTCCTCGAAGATGTGTGGCGGCGATGCTGATGTCTCGCAGGCCCCGACGTGGGGGCTGCGGTCTGCGCGCCCCTCCCGCGGAGGTCTCGGGTCCCCGTCTCCGCCGGGCGCGCTTTCCACAATACGTCGCGTTATATCGGATTCCGTCCCACCCTCCCTCTGTTCAGGGGGCTTTCAGGGACGCTTCAGTCTTCCGTCAGGGCGACCCCTGACCAAAGTCGTACGACTCCTCCCGAAGTCGTACGGCCGGGGCTTCCTGAGGATGGGGGCGCGTGGTGCCCCACACCACGTTCAGGAGGTCGTCGAGGGCGTGGACGAGGGAATCGTCCACGAGCTCGTAGCTCACCTGCCTCCCCCGGGCCTGGGTGCGCACGAGACCGCAGTCGCGCAGGCAGGCGAGGTGGTTGGAGACGTTCTGCCGGGTGAGGCCGAGTTGGTCGGCGAGCACTGCGGGGTAGTTGGGCCCGTCGAGGAGTGCGAGAAGGAGGCGGGAGCGGGTGGGGTCTGCCAGGGCTCGGCCGAGGCGGTGGATGGCGTCGAGCCGCTGCTCGGAGGTCAACATGAAAACCATTGTACATAGTTTGCTGTATAGACAGCATGGGCTGTACAAAGGGTAGAGACAGCGCCCACTGTACAAACAGTGAGCACTGAACTTTTTCGGAGAACACCACCGGGGGGAGACCATGGGAGCCGGGCACGACCACTCCGTCACCGCGGGAGCGGCCAACCGGGGACGCCTCGCGGTGGTCCTCGGCCTCATGCTCGCCGTCGCCGTCGTGCAGGTGATCGGCGCGGCCCTGAGCGACAGCCTCGCCCTGCTCGCCGACGCCGGGCACACCGTCACCGACTCGTTCGGAGTGGCCCTCGCCCTGATCGCCGTGTGGATCGCGGCCCGCCCGCCCCGGGAACCGAGGACGTTCGGCTACCAGCGGGCCGAGATCCTCGCCGCGGCGGCCAACGCCGTCGTCCTGTTCGTCCTGTGCGGGTTCATCGTCGTGGAGGCGCTCGAGCGCCTGCGCTCCCCCGCCGAGGTCTCGGGCCCCGGCATGGCCGCCGTCGCCGCCGTCGGCCTGGTCGCCAACATCGCAGCGGCACTCGTCCTGCGCTCGGGAGCCAAGGAGAGCCTCAACGTCCGGGGCGCCTACCTGGAGGTGATCAGCGACGCGCTCACCTCCACCGGCGTCATCGCCGGCGGCCTCGTCGTGTGGCTGACCGGCTGGCACCGGATCGACACCCTCGTCTCCCTGCTGATCGCCGCCATCATCGTGCCCAGGGCCTGGTCGCTGCTGCGCGAGGCGCTCCACGTGCTGCTGGAGGCGGCCCCGAGCGACGTGGACCTGGCCGAGATACGGCGGCACCTGCTCGAACACCCCGGTGTGGTCGACGTCCACGACCTCCACGTGTGGACCATCACCTCGGGCGTCCCCGTGATGTCGGCGCACGTGGTCGTCCCCGAGGAGTACCTGAGCGACACCGGCCGCATGCTGGACGAACTCCACGAGTGCCTCGCCGGGCACTTCGACGTCGAACACTCCACCCTGCAGCTGGAACCGCCCGGCCACGCCGACCACGAGGGCGCCCGCCACGCCTGACCTCTCCAGGGGCTGGCACAATCGGTCTGTTCAGCAAGGCGCGTGCGAATCGGCGGATGCGATCATGAGGCAGGTTCTCGACCTGGCCAGAGCCCACCCGGCCCGGGTCCTCGCCCTCGTCAAGGGGTTCCGTCCGCGGGGGCTGCTGCCGCGCCGCAGGCAGCGGCGCGAGGACATCCCGGTGCGCCAGAACAGCTGGTGGAAGCCGGCGCGGCTCTTCGTCCTCCTGTTCCTGGCCGTGGACCTGGCCGGGACCGCGCTGCTGATGACGCCCCTGGCCGGCGACCTGACCTTCGTCCAGGCCTTCTTCACCTCGACCTCCGCCCTGGCCGTGTGCGGTCTGAGCGTGATCGACCTGGGCCGCGACCTGACCGCCTTCGGCCACCTCGTCGTCCTCGTCCTCATCCAGGTGGGCGGCATCGGGATCATGACCATGGCCTCCCTGATGGGCGCCGCGATCATCCACCGCTCCAGCCTGCGCATGGACCTGGGCGTGCAGGCCGAGAGCCGGTCCCCGGCCATGGGCGACACCGCGGGCATCGGGATGCGCGTGATCAAGACGTGCGCGGCCATCGAGGGGATCACGGTACTGCTCGTCCTTCCGCGCATGTGGCTGGGCTACGACATGGCGTTCCACGAGGCCCTGTACTCATCCGTGTTCCACGCGGTGTCGGCCTTCAACAACGCGGGACTGTCGCTGTACGGCGACAGCCTCACCCGCTTCTCCGGGGACGCGTTCGTCCTGTTCCCCCTCGCGGGCGCCGTGATCCTGGGCGGCATCGGCTTCCCCGTCCTCATCGAGCTGCGCCGGCACCTGCGGACCCCGCGGCGCTGGACCCTGCACACCAAGCTCACCGTCACCACCAGCGCGATCCTCTTCCTGATCACCATCGTTCTGGTGGTCTTCATGGAGTGGAGCAACCCCCGGACCCTCGGCGAGCTCGGCTGGTGGGCCCGGATCACCGACGGCACCTTCCACGGCATCATGCCGCGCAGCGGCGGGTTCAACGTCGTCGACACGGGAGCCATGCACGACTCGACACTGCTGCTGACGATCATGATGATGTTCGTCGGCGGCGGCAGCGGCGGCACCGCCGGAGGCATCAAGGTCGGCACACTCGCCGTGATCTTCCTGGTGGTGTGGTCGGAGGTGCGGGCCCACGACCGCATCCACGTCTTCGGCCGCAGGCTTCCCAACGAGGTGGTCCGCCAGTCCCTGAGTCTGACCTTCCTGTCGATGACCTTCATCGCGGTGAGCACCGTGGTGTTCATGCACACCACCCCCTTCTCGTTCGTGGAGGTGCTCTTCGAGGTGGTCTCGGCCGTCGGTGTGGTGGGCCTGTCGACGGGCATCACCCCGGTACTGGCCCCCTGGGCCCAGCTCCTGCTCGCCGTCCTCATGATCGCGGGACGGATCGGGCCCATCACCTTCGCCACCGCGATCGCCTTCCGCGAGCGCAAGCGCCGCTACGACCTGGCCGAGGCGCGCCCGGTCATCGGCTGACCCGCCCCCACGACACCCGAGGAGCACCCGTGCCCCATCAGCAGAGCAAGGCCAAGGACAAGAGGATCCTCGTGATCGGCCTGGGCCGCTTCGGCAGCTCCCTGGCCCTGGAGCTGGTCAACCACGGCTGGGAGGTGCTGGGCGTGGACTCCAGCCCGCGCCTGGTGCAGACCTACGCCGACGCACTCACCCACACCGTCATCGCCGACGCCACCGACG
The DNA here is from genome assembly GCF_014203695.1 of Nocardiopsis algeriensis. GTDB lineage: Bacteria > Actinomycetota > Actinomycetes > Streptosporangiales > Streptosporangiaceae > Nocardiopsis > Nocardiopsis algeriensis. The sequence goes on from NZ_JACHJO010000007.1 coordinate 211,438, forward strand.
AGGAGTCGCTGATCCAGGTCGGCGCGAACCAGTTCCACCGGGCGGTGGTCGCCATCGGCACCCACCTGGAGGAGAGCATCCTGACGACGTCCCTGCTGGTGGACATGGGGGTTCCCGACATCTGGGCCAAGGCCGTCAGCCGCCGCCACGGGCGCATCCTGGAGCAGGTGGGCGCCCACCACGTGGTGCTGCCCGAGCACGACATGGGCGAGCGGGTGGCCCACCTGGTCTCGGGCCGGATGCTCGACTACGTGGAGATGGAGGAGGGCTTCTCGCTGGGCAAGACCCGCGCGCCCAAGGAGCTCATCGGCCGGCCCCTGCGGGAGACCGGGGTCCGGCAGAAGTACGGGATCACGGTGGTGTCGGTCAAGCGGCTCGACACGGAGTTCACCTACGCCACGGAGGAGACCGTGCTCCACAAGGGCGACGTGATCGTGGTGGCGGGGCGCACGGGGGACGTGGAGCGGTTCGCCGAGGTCAACTGACGGGCGGCGGACCGCCCGCGTCCGCGACCGTGCGATCCCGGGACCAAGCGGGCAAATTGACAACCGTTTTCATTTTCCTGAAAATGGACCCATGCGAACTGGGACGACCCTGCGGACCGCCGCCCTCGGCGCCGCCGTACTGATGATGGCCACCGCCTGCGGAAGCGGCGACGGGCAGGCGGGCGGGGACAACCCCTCCCCCGAGGAGACCGACCTGACCGTCGTGACCGGCGTCTACCCGCTGGAATGGCTGGCCCGGCAGGTGGGCGGGGACCGCGTCGCCGTGACGCAGCTGACCGAGCCGGGCGCGGAGCCCCACGACCTGGAGCTGACCGGGCGCCAGATCGGCACCGTGGGGGAGGCCGACATCGCGCTCTTCGTCTCGGGCCTCCAGCCCGCGGTGGACGAGGCCGTGGCCCAGCAGGGCGGCGAGCGCGCCCTGGACATCGCCGACGTCGTCGAGCTGCACCCGGCCGGGGACGACGGCCACGACCACGGCGGGGAGGAACACGGGCACGAGGAGGAGGACGGGCACGAGGAGGAGGGCGGCCACGACCACGGCCCGCACGACCCCCACTTCTGGCTCGACACCGAGCTCATGGCCCAGGCCGCCGAGGCGCTGGCCGACCGGATGGCGGAGGCGCACCCCGCCGGCGCCGACGCCTACCGGGCCAACGCCGAGGCCGTGGTCGCGGAGCTGGAGGCGATCGGCCAGGAGTACGACGACCGGCTCTCCTCCTGCGAGCGGCGCGAGTTCGTCGTGGGGCACAGCGCCTTCCACTACCTCGCCGAGCGCCACGACCTCGAGCAGATCGGGATCAGCGGGACCGACCCCGAGGGCGAGCCCGCCCCCTCCCAGATCGCGGCCATCGCCGACACGGTGGACGAGCACGGCATCGACACGGTCTTCACCGAGCCGCTCATGCCCGCCTCGACCGCGGAGACCATCGCCGCCGAGACCGGCGCGGACGTGAAGGTGCTCGACCCCTTGGAGGGCATCACCGAGGACTCGCCCGGTGACGACTACCCGTCGGTCATGCGGGGCAACCTGGAGGCGCTGGCCGGGGCACTGGGCTGTTCCTGAACCCCCTATATCATCCTCTGTCATAGCTTTCAGCATCTTTCGCCGCGACAGGCGCGGAGAGAACCTGCGAACGGGCCCCTCCGGGGTGGAGCGATCCACCCCGGAGGGGCCCGTTCGCGCACTTCCCGTAGCACCGTTTGTCCTGTTCAACCCGTTTGCGCAGCCCCCCACATCACCGACCGCAGACGGTTGGGTCACGTACTTGCTTCTGAGTCGAAAACCCTCCTACAGGTGGTGGGTATCACGCTATGCTGGGGACCGCGTTATTGCTTATGCACGTGCATATGGCAGTGCAGAAGCACATTCATGCACCCCCTCGAGATCCGAAGGAGCAACACATGGCCCACAACGGCATCAGCGCCTCCGAGCTGACCGGTGTCGCCTGGCAGAAGGCCAAGCGCAGCAATTCCCAGGGCGCCTGCGTGGAGATGGCCCGACTGGACAGCGGAGCGATCGCCGTGCGCAACTCACGCTTCCCGTCCGGTCCGGCGCTGGTCTACACCCAGGAGGAGATCGACTGCCTCATCCTGGGCGCCAAGGACGGCGACTTCGACAACTTCCTGAGCTGAGCGGGAAGAACACGGCATCACCCCCGTATCCGCGGGAAGGACCGCCCGCGGGGCAGGTCCTCCCGCCTGCGCCGACCCGGCTGCCCTGTGCCCTCTCGGGGTCGGTGAACGCCGAAGGGGCCCGCTTTTTCGTCGCGGGCCCCTTTGCTTTCGGGGTGGCGCGGCCCTGCGGGGCCGCCGGGAGGAGGTTCGGGTCAGGTGCTCTCGGAGCGGGGGAGGTCGGCGAGGACGCCTTTGAGCAGTTCCACCGTCTCGTCGGGGGTGGCGGCGGAGACGCTCAGGCGGGTCATGGCCTTGGTGTAGGCCTCGACCACGGAGCGCTTGTCGTTGAGCTCGCCGTCGTGCAGGCGCTCCAGGTAGACCATGTCCGCGAGCTCGTAGTCGGAGTAGCGCAGCAGGGTGAAGGAGCCGGCCTCGGCCGCGTGCGCGCCCACCTCGAAGGGGATGATCTGGAGGGTGATGTTGTCCTTGGTCGTGCTGAGGCGGATCAGGTGCTCGATCTGGCGACGCATGACGCCGGGGCCCTTGGTGGCGATGCCGATGGGACGGCGCACCGCCGCCTAGTCGAGGATGACCCACATGCGCATGGTGTCGTCGGTCTCCACGCGCCTCTGTCTCTTGAGCCGCGCCTCCAGCCGTTGCTCGGCGACGGCCTCGACCTCCACGCCGTTGAAGATCACCTCGCGGGCGTACTCCTCGGTCTGGAGCAGGCCGGGCACGAACTGCGACTCGTAGATGCGAATCTGGTCGGCGGCCTCCTCAAAACCGATGTAATGGGTCAGCCACTTGTGGAGGGAGTCGCCGTACTCCTTCCACCACCCCGGCTTGTTGGATTCCTTGGCGACTTCGAGCATTTCCTTGATCGTGCGGCGGTCGGCGCCGTACAACTTCAGGAGATCCTCGATATCGCGGAGCTTGAAACCGACGCGGCCGAGTTCCATCCGGCTGATCTTGGACGCCGAGGCCCGAATCCGGTTCCCCGCTTCCTCACGACTGATACCGCGCTGTTCGCGACGGCTCCGGAGCTCGTGTCCGAGTAGCATGCGACGCACTGTGGGCCCACTCCCCTTGCGCAGTCGAGCGATATCCACGTTCGCCGCCTCCTTGTTATTCTTCCGGACAAGGGTAACCCGTTCCCCGGGACACCTTTGCCGTATGGACCGACATCCGTGTACACGATATATCCGGTACCCCGTCGGACCGGTGTCTTCCGCTTCTCCTACACCCCTGGTGCCCCTCCTCGGAGGGGTCCGACCGCAGGGCGGCTGCACGGCCGGCGGGTGCGGAGACGCCGACTCACACGAATTGCGCCCAAACGAACTTTCCGCCCGGTGGCGTGGGAATCACTCCCCACTCTTGCGCGAAAGCACTCACGAGGGCAAGCCCGCGACCGCCTTCCAGGACCGGATCTGCTTCACGCCTGCGCGGGAGACCGTCCCCGCCGTCGCGAACGGCGCAGATGAATTCTCCCCCGCTGCGCATGAGCGAGAGTTGAATACCCCCGTCACCGTGACCGGTCAAGGGCAGGGGCCTGCCGTGCCTGACCGCATTGGTCACCAATTCGGAAACCACGACGGTGACATCACTCGACAGGCGCTCCATCCCCCATTCGCTCAGGAGGGCCCCGGAAATCTCGCGTGCCGCGGCGACCGCGTGCGCCTTCGGCTCGAAGGTCCAGGTGAGGGCATCGTGCCGGTCACCGCAGACAGGCGTGTTCCAGCGGCGGGACCCCTGCGTCAGAACGCTGAACCACCAGCCCCCGACCGGCTCCGCCACCGCCTCCGCGCACTCCATGCCTTCCACTCCTCCCCGATGCCCCGTGCACGACCGGTACCGCGCAGGGACCGCACATCCGCATGTCACACGCGGATCACATAAAGCCCGTGCTTCTGCACAGATCGAATGCACGTGCATCCTGGCTTTGTACCGACATCGTAGGCCAACCTCCGGCGCCGTGCAGGCAAACGCGGGAGCCGGACCCGGCGCCATGCGAAATCCGGGTCACGCCGCCGGGAAGCAGGTGGAGTATGTCGGGAACCTCCCTCCATCACACCCCCGCCGGGTTACCGACCGGTCGGAATGTCCTAGGATTTCTTCGCGCCCACCACGTGAACAATGGAGGTAACACCATGTCCCCAACGCCTCGTGTGGCCATCGTGACGGGAGCGGCCCGTGGTATCGGCGCCGCCACTGCCGAGCGCCTGGCGCGTGAGGGCCGCGCCGTGGCCGTACTGGACCTGAAGGAGGCCGACGGCCAGGAGGTCGTCGACCGCATCACCGCCGCCGGCGGCCGCGCCGTCGCGGTGGGCTGCGACGTCTCCGACGAGGACCAGGTCAAGGCCGCGGTCGACACCGTCACCGAGCGGCTGGGGGCGCCCACCGTCCTGGTCAACAACGCCGGCGTGCTCCGCGACAACCTTCTGTTCAAGATGTCGGCCTCCGACTGGGACACCGTGATGGGTGTGCACCTGCGGGGCGCCTTCCTCATGAGCCGGGCCGTCCAGTCCCACATGGTCGAGGCCTCGTGGGGGCGCATCGTCAACCTGTCCAGCTCCTCTGCGCTGGGCAACCGCGGCCAGGCCAACTACTCCGCGGCCAAGGCCGGCCTCCAGGGCTTCACCAAGACCCTCGCGATCGAGCTGGGCAAGTTCGGCGTCACCTGCAACGCCGTGGCCCCGGGCTTCATCGAGACCGCCATGACGGCGGCCACCGCCGAGCGCATCGGGATCAAGTACGAGGACATGAAGGCGTTCAAGGCCGCCGAGATCCCCGTCCAGCGGGTGGGCGTGCCCGAGGACATCGCCAACGCGGTCGCCTTCTTCACCGGTGAGGAGGCCGGGTTCGTCTCCGGCCAGGTTCTGTACGTGGCCGGCGGCCCGCTTTGCTGACGCCACCGGGACCGGTGGCCTGACGGCCGCCGCTCCTCCCGGACACCGCTCCGGCGCCGCGGGGACGACATGTCCCGCGGCGCCGGACTGCTTTCAGGGGGCCGTCCGGGCGCCCCCTCCGGGAACCGGCCGGCGGCCGCTCCCCCGCGGCGTGCGGTCACGGGATCTCCGCCGGCTCCTCCATGGCTCCGGTGACCGCGCCGATCAGCTCCTCGGCCAGGTCGATGCCGGGTCCGTAGCCCGCGTGGCCGTCGGAGAGCACCGCCACGAGGTACTCGCGGTCGGGGCCGGCCACGTAGCCGACGCTGTTGATCGCCCACAGGCCGCCGTCGGACTCGCGCGGCGTCCAGCCGTTCTTGAGGCCGACGGTGTCGCCCTCCGACGCCGCGGCCGAGACACCCCAGGCCTGTTCGGGGGCCACCGACTCCATCAGTCCGCGGATGTGGGCACGGTTGTCCGCGGTGAGCGGGCCCTCGTCGGTGTACAGGGCGCGCAGCAGCCGGATCTGGTCGCAGGCGGTGGTCAGGGTGCCGCCCCACACCGCGCGCGGGTGCGGGTCGGTGCCGGTGAGGCCGAACCGGGCGGCTGCCTCGGTGAAGCCGGGGTTGTAGCCGATGCGCGCGTAGAGGCCGTTGGTGACCTCGTTGTCGCTGTAGCGGATCATCTGCTCCACCTGCCACAGCTCTCCCTCGGTGAGCTCGCGCCCCTCCTCCTGGGCGTGCAGATGGAGCATCGCCAGGATGAGCAGCTTGGAGACGCTGGCGGTGGCGAACTGCTCCTGGCAGTTGTGGCTGAAGGCGGTGCCGGTGCGCAGGTCCTGCACGGCGATCGCGTAGCGGGCGCCGGTGCCCTCCCCCGCCGCGTCCACCCGGTCGGCCAACCGGTCCCGCTGCGCGGAGGTGAGCACGGAGCTCCCGGGAGCGGCCACGGGTTCGGCGGGAAGGGGCATCGGGGGCGCGAACGCGACGGCGGCCTCGGGGGCCGGCTCGGGCACCCCGGCCGCGGAGGAGGCCCCGGACAGGCCGAGCAGCATGGCCAGGCACAGAGCGACGGCCGTGGCCGCGGTGGACAGGGCAGCGGCGGTGGAGGAACGCCGGGGCACGTGATCACCGTCTCGCGGAACGGTCGGGGGAACGGACTCGGCCCATTATCCAACGAAACGGACGAAATCAGTCAGCCGATACCCGATCGGTACGGGAACCGTATTCGCCTCGCGTGTCCTCGTCGATGCCGCGAGCCACCAGCGCCTCACCCGTGGCCTCGGCCATCCGCAGCAGCTGGACGATCACCGGCACCACGAGCAGGTGGGGCCTCCCGGAGAGGCCGCGCGCCCGGTAGCCCTCGCGGGCCGCGCGCCAGGCCGCGGCCACCATCGGGATGGAGCGGACGGTGAGCGCCAGCACCAGGGCCACGCGGTCGGAGTTCACGCCGATCCGGGACAGGGGGCGGCACACGCGCTCGAAGAGGTCGAGCATCTCGCGCACACGCGTGGTGAGCGTGACGGCGTTGGCCAGCAGCACGAGCGCCAAAAGCTGGGCGGCCAGGCGCAGACCGGTCTGCCAGTCCCCGAAGAAGGTCTGGAAGAGGGCGATGGCCAGCACGAACGGCCACAGTGACCGCACCACTCCCCCGGCGTGGCGCAGCGGCAGACCCACCACCGGGTAAAGCGATATCGCGGCGGCCAGCGCGCCGACCGCGACGCGGTGGTCCGCGAAGGCGACGAGGGCGACGCCCACCGCCAGCAGGACCAGGATCTTGGCCCCGGCGGGCACCCGGTGGAGGGGGCCGCTGCCGGGGACGTAGAGGCCGACCGTGTTCACCTCGCGTCCATCAGTTCGGTGTAGTGGCCGACCGCGTCGGCGGGCGGACCGTCGAAGACCACGCGCCCGCCGTCGACGACCAGGACCCGGTCGAAGCCGGGAAGCAGGTCGAGGTCGTGCGTGAACAGGACGACCTGCTGCTCCAGCCCCTCCAGGACCCGGTGGACCATGCGGGTGTTGCGCAGGTCCAGCAGGGTGGTGGGCTCGTCGCACACCAGCACCTGGGGCTCGGTGGCCAGGACCGAGGCCAGCGCCAGCAGCTGCTTCTGCCCGCCGGACAGGAGGTGCGCGGGGTGGTCGCGGTGGTCGGCCAGGCCGTAGCGCTCCAGATAGGCGTCGACCCGCCGCGCCGTCTCGGCGCGGCCCAGCTTGAGGGAGCGCAGGCCCACCTCGACGTCCTCGGCGACCGTGGGCATGATGATCTGGTTGGCCGCGTCGGAGAAGACGAAGCCGACCCGGCGCCGGATGTGCCGGGCGTGGCGCCGGGTGTCCCACTCCCCCAGCGTCACTCGGCCCTCGTCGGGGACGACGAGGCCGTTGAGGGTGCGGGCCAGCGTGGACTTGCCCGATCCGTTGGCCCCGATCACGCCGATGCGGTGCTCGGCGAGGTCGAGGGTGACCTCGCGCAGCGCGACGCGGTCGCCGTAGGAGTGGGACACCCCTTCGAGGCGCAGCATCAGGCCGACTCGCCCTTCTCCTCCAGGACGGGCCGCCCGGCAGGGGGAAGGGGGTAGGCGCGGTGGACGGCGGCGGCGATGAGCGCGGTCACGACGGCCTTGGCCAGGTCGCCGGGCAGGAAGACGAGCATCGAGTAGGCGGCGGCCAGGACGCCGTCGCCCAAGGCCACCGCCATCCAGGGCACGCCGATGGCGTAGATGACGAGGATGCCGCCGACGACGTTGATGGCCAGACCCATCCAGAGGCGGTAGCGGCCGCCGCGCACCATCAGGTCGGTGAGCAGGCCGATGACCAGGGCGGCGAAGATCCAGCTGACGACGAATCCGGCCGAGGGCCCGGCCAGCACGGCCAGTCCGCCGCGCCCGCCGGCGAACAGGGGAAGCCCGGCCAGACCAAGCGCGAGGAACGCGGCGACGGCGAGCGCGCCCCGCTTCCAGCCGAGGAGGGCGGGGGCGAGCATGATGCCGAGCGTCTGGAGGGTGACCGGCACCGGCGAGAACGGGATGGGGATGGCCACGGCCACGCTCATGGCCGCGACCAGTGCGGCGAACACGGCGATGAGACCGAGGTCGCGGGCGGTGAGGCCCCGGTACCTGACGTGCTTCTTCGTCCCGGCGGTGGGCATGGGTGTTTCCCCTCGTGAGGCGGGCGGAACATCCCCATTGTCGGCGACGCGCACCTGCCCGGGGGAGGGCGGGGGGCACAGAAGCGCGCGGGCCGGGTTTGTGGACATCGGCCTGAGACCCGGGTCACACCGGAGGCCGGGCGGTGAACGCGGCCCGGGACCGGCGGGGGCGCGGGGACCGGTCCCGGAGGCCGGGCGGGCGACCGGGGGCCCGGAGACCAGGCGGAAGGCACAGGCGGTCGAGCCCCCGCCCGGGTGCGGGGGTGGTGTGGAAGCGGTGGGGAAGGTGTGCCGGGGGCACGCTCCCGGAGCGTGTCAGCTGCCGGCGGCGTCGAGGGCGTCCAGTTCGGCGTCGCTCTCGGGTGCCTTGGGGATGTCACCCAGATGGTCGAGCAAGGTGCCGCGGTAGACGGCCGCTCTGCCGACATCGATCGTGCCCGTGGTCGAGAGCGCGAAGCCGCCGCCGCGTTCGTACATGCGCATCAGCGGCTCGAACGGGTCGGGCAGGTCCGGCAGCACGGCTCCCTCGTCCCGGGCCGCGGCCAGGTGCAGCGCCCAGACGCAGGTGTGGCCGACGGTGTAGAACTGCCGGACGAGGGCGGGGCTCTCCAGCACACCGCTCACGACCTCGTCCGCGGCGCGCACTCCGGGCGCGGCGAACTCGGCGATGTCGTAGAACGGCCAGCCCTGCGCCTCCAGGGTCCGGGTCCACACGGCGGCACGGCGCAGGTACTCGCGCATCAGCGCGACACGCGACCGGGTGCGGTCGAGGTTCCTGCTCCAGTCGATCGCATGGATGCGGACGGCGAGGTCGCTGACCGCGGTGGTTCTGCTCATCAAGACTCCTTCGCTCGGGGCGTCGAGGCGGCTGCCGGGTTCCTCCCCGCAACGGCCTTGCGGCCGGAACCGGCCGCCGACCACCCGACGGCGTGCAGTTGGGCCGTGCCCGTACCGCCGTGATCTTGCTCGTGGCGGTGATACCGAGCGACGACACCACCACCAGGAGCAAGATCACGGCAGGGGGAATGACCGCGGAGCGGGACGGGCCGCTGGTGTGCACGTGCCCGAGGAGGTCCGCAAGGGCGCGCACGGGTGCGGCTACCCGGGCTCCTGGCCTCAGGAGTACTTGGCGAGCGCGCGCTCGACCAGAGCCGCTGACGCCTGCGGGTCCAGCGCCTTCTCGCTCAGGGCGTCGAAGACCTGCGTGTAGTAGGCGACCTCGGCCGGATCCTCGAAGTAGAGCGCGCCGAGGCCGTACTCCACGTATGCGACGTCGCCATACGTGATCGGATCGAGCCCGGAATCCGGAAACGAGAAGACCGTGAACGAGCCGAAGGCGGCCGGGTTCGCCCCTGCTGTGAACGGCAGAACGCGGCATGCCACGTTCGGCAGGTCGCAGCACTCCCGAAGCCGCCTCAGCTGAGCCTCCATGACCTCGACTCCACCGATCTCTCGATGGAGCGCGGCCTCACTCAGGACCACAGACAGCTCAGGCGGGTTCTTCGCGGTCACCCGCTCCTGACGGGCCTTGAGCAGAGCCGCGTGCTCACGAGCCCCTTCTTCAGAGGAGGAAGCGCCGGCCACCCCCTCAAGGGCAAGGGCGTACTCCTCCGTCTGAAACAGGGCAGGGATGGCCTCCACCTGGTGGCCGCGGATGACCGAGGCCTCGGTCTCCAGTCCCACGTAGGGCTCGAACCAGTCGGGAATCGACTTGTAGGAACGCCACCAGCCCCGCCGGCGGGCAGTGTGGGCCAGCTGAAAAGCTGCCTCGCACTCCTCTTCCGACGCTCCGTAGAACTTCATGAGGAGCTGGGCGGAGCCGGGTTGGACCCGCGTCACGCCGCTCTCGATACGGCTGAGTGTCCCTGCGTGCATGCCTGCGTGGTCGGCCGCCTTCGCCGCCGTGATGCGTGCGCCTTCCCTGCGCTGCCGCAACCACCTGGCCAGGGTTCTGCGCGCAACCGTGGGGCTGGCGTCTGCCACCCGACACCTCCCAATGCAGACATGGACGTCCTCAGTGTCGTTGAACCAATACACGGCGCCAACTTTTCACAAGTTGTGATTTAGAGGAATCTTCTAGAGAGCCTTGCAGGTGGCTGCATTGAGATGCATACTAACAGTGATGTCGCTCCTCCCCTGAGCTATGGCAGGGAGCATCGGAGCAGGGCATCTTCCATAAAAAAACGGCCCTGACCAGGTGTTACCGCACCCGGCCAGGGCCTTGGCCCCCGACCTGAGACGACAGGTGAGGACCCATGTCCAACCGTACCGTTCCTACTCCCTCCGAGCGTCGGCGGCGTCTGCCGTTGCGGCGCTGTTCCTTCCGGTTCGTCGGACGGCCCGAGAGCGTGAAGGACGCCCGCGACTGGCTGGAGCGCAAGCTCACCGTCTCCGGCGCCCCCGAAGAGGCCACCGCGAACGCCCTGCTCCTCCTCTCGGAGCTGGCGACCAACAACATCCGCCACGCTCCCACCGACAGCACCAACAGCGCCGGCCGCGGCGACTTCTACGTGCGCGTGTTCTTCTTCCACCGGTGGCTGCGTGTGGAGGTCCTCGACGCCTACCGCCGTACCCCTGCCCTGCGCATCGTCAGCCCCGAGGCCGGCGCCGAGAACGGACGCGGCCTGTTCCTGGTGAACGCGCTCGCCTCCCGCTGGGGGCGCTTCCGGTCCGTGAACGGGCCGGGGGTGTTCTTCGAACTGCGCTGGGACAGCCCCGAGGTCCTCGACAACGTCCTCCCCCTCCCCCGGAACGGTCGGTGAGTGCCGTGAAGGGATACAGCCTCAGGCCCAGCGAGACCGTGGTGCGGCTGCGCAAGGAGTTCCCCCACTTCCTGATCTGCGAGCTGAGCGGAGAGCAGGGGCGCTCCTACTTCATCGCGACGAGCGACCCGGCCACCGCCGGCGGTCGGCCCCAGCTGATCGTGCGCGAGGGCGCCGAGGAGCTCCGGCAGGCGCTGAGCGTTCTCGGGGGTGGCGCGGCATGAGCGCGACCATGACGACGCGGGCGCCGAAGACGTCCGTCACCCACCAGCTGCACCGCCTGCGAGCCGCGTACCGGCACCGGGGCTGGACCCTGTGGCACGGCAACGCGACCGGACAGTACTGGGCGGCGCACACCGGGCAGATGGTGATCCTGAGCGGTGACAGCGCCCAGGAGCTGGAAGCCAGGATCGAATGTCTGGAGCAGAGCAGCCGACCGTCGGAAACCACCCTGGCCCGCCTGGTCCAGGCCCGGCGGACCGGAGCCCTGCGCCTGTCCCCGAGGCCCCTGCCCCGCGGCTCCCGGGCCTGGCACGGAACGGCAGCCGTCAGGACGTGACGGCAGACAGCGGTTGACCGCTGCGGCCCGGGAGACGGTGGCGCTCCCGGGCCGCCTGGTGTCCCGGCGCGCCCGGGAGCCGGGAAAGCCGGTGGTGGCGGTGACGGCCGAGGCTGCCGGGACCGGGGCACCGTCAGGAGCTGGTGAGGACGACGAGCCGCTGTGTCGCACGGGTCATCGCGACATAGCGGTCGACCGCTCCTTCGACACCCTCCCCGAACTTCTGCGGGTCGACGAGGACGACCAGGTCGAACTCCAGCCCCTTCGACAGCTCCGGGGGCAACGACCGGACCCGGGACGTCGCCCGGAACTCCGGTGCGCCGATGACGCAGGCGACGCCCTCGGCGTTCCCGGCGAGCCAGGTGTCGAGGACCGTGCCCAGCTCGGAGACGGATCCGTACACGACCGGGATACCGCTGCTGCGGACGGAGACCGGCACGTTGGCATCCGGAAGCGCCTCCCGGATGACCGGCTCGGCCTCGGCCATGACCTCTTCCGGTGTCCGGTAGTTGATGCGCAGGGAGGCCGACTCGATCCGGTCGAACCCGACCCGTTCAAGCCGTTCCTCCCACGACTCCGCGAACCCCGATCTGGCCTGGGCGCGGTCCCCGACGATGGTGAAGCTCCGTGACGGGCAGCGCGCCAGCAGCATCTGCCACTGCGCGTCGGTCAGTTCTTGGGCCTCGTCCACGACGATGTGTGCGAACGGGCCGACGAGCAGGTCGGGGTCGGCGGTGGGGAGCGCGCCCTCGTCGACCAGGCTGTCCCGGAGATCCTGGCCGCGCAGCATCGTCACCACGCCCTCCCCGTCGTCGTCGGCCGCGAGCAGGTTGTCGATGACGTCGGCCATGCGCTCGCGTTCCGCGGTGACGACAGCGTCGTGCCGCTGCCTGCGCCGTGACGTCTCGGGGTCGCCGAGCCGGCGGCGCGCCGCGTCCAGGAGCGGCAGGTCGGACACCGTCCAGGCCTGGGCGTCCTCGCGCTGCAACGCGCGGATGTCGGCAGGGTCGAGCCAGGGGGCACACTTGCGCAGGTAGGCGGGCACCGTCCACAGGTCCGAGACGAGGTCGGTCGCCTCGATCAGCGGCCATGCGCGGTAGAGGGCCCCGCGCAGTTCCGTGCTCCGCATCAGCGACCTGCGCAGCAGATCGGGCGGAACGTCGCCGTCGTCGCCGTGCTTGTCCACCAGGATCGCGACCAGTTCCTCCAGGATCTGCTCGCGCGCCTCGTTGTGCGGCGTGTTCGGCCCGGGCGCCTCGAACGCCTCGGCCCAGTCCTCGGCGCTCAGCCGGACATCGGCCCACTCGGTCCCGATCGTCATCCCCTCGGCGGGCGGCTGCTCGTAGAACCTGACGGCCGGCTCGATCGCCTTCACCAGGTCTGCGGACGACTTCAGGCGGGCCACGTCCGGATCGCTCTCGGCCCCCGCCGAGGACCCCTCGGGGACGAGGTCCTCCAGGGTGCAGGTCCGCACCCCCTCCTCCCCGAGGCTGGGGAGGACGTCGGCGACATAGGCCAGGTAGGGCTGGTGCGGTCCGACGAACAGCACGCCGCCCCGCCGGTGGCCGAGCCGGGGATCGGAGTAGAGCAGGTGGGCGGTGCGGTGCAGGGCGACGACGGTCTTTCCCGTTCCCGGCCCGCCGTCGACGACGAGAGTGCCACGGGAGCCCGCCCGGATGATCGCGTCCTGGTCGGCCTGGATGGTGCCGAGCACGTCGCGCATCCGGCTCGACCGGTGGGCGCCCAGGCTCGCGATGAAGGCGGACTGGTCGTCGAGCGCGGCATGCCCCTCGAACCCGTCCTCGGTGAACACCTCGTCCCAGTAGTCGCTGACCCGGCCGCGGGTCCAGCGGTACCTGCGGCAGCCGGCCAACCCCATCGGATTGGCATGGGTGGCCGCGAAGAACGGTTCCGCCGCCGGGGAGCGCCAGTCGACCAGGAGTCGGCGCCCCTCCCCGTCGGTGAGGCCGAGCCGCCCGATGTACACGGGCGCGGAGTTGCCCGTGGCGACCATGCGGCCGAGACACAGGTCCAGGCCGAAGCGGCGCAGGGCGCGCAGGCGCGCTGTCAGGCGGTGGACCTCCATGTCCCGTTCCACGACCTCACGGCCGTTGCCGCCGGAGGTCCTGCGTGCGGCATCGAGGCGGTCGGACAGGTCGGCAATGCTCTGCTCGAGGCTCTCCGCGATGGCCGTGAAGTGCCGCTCGTCCTCGGCGATCAGCACGGGATCGGCCTTGGCCGCCAGGCGTTCGGGGATGTCGAACGCACTGTCCGTCGTTGGTTTCACAGTGTCTCCCGTGTCATTTTTTCCGGCCACGGTCGACGATTGTGCGGTACGACGGGGGTCTTGCCGCAAGCCCCGGTGTGCGCTATAGATTGAGAGTGGAGAGAGGCGTCCAGAACCCTCTCTTCTTTTTTGTCCGCTGACGGCAGCGGTACCGGCGGCAGGACGGGATGTCCCCGAAAAATCCGTGCAGTGCATGGAGGGCGGGTGTTTCCCCTCCTCTTCCCGAGGGCCGCAGCAGGATCGGTCGCTGTCCACGACCCGGCCACCGGTTGGTGTCCTGGCCGGGACCGACCTGCCGGAACGGCGCCCCGCCCGCCTACCGGGTGGAAGGCCTCAGCGTGGACCTTCCCTCAGAGGATCACTGCTCTTCCTGTGCCTGGCGAAGTTTCTCCCGCAGCCAGTCAGACATGTACTCGGGGTCGCGAGGAAACTTCCGCAGCTCTAAGGCATAGCTACCCGGGTCCGCAGGGAGAGGGTGGATTCCCACTTCCCCGTCATAATTGAACGATGCCTTGAATCTCCCAGGCCGGGCTATGTTGATCACCATGGAGAGCCACGTACCCTTCCCCTCCTGGTACATTCCCTCTTTGAGTGACCTCGCTTTTTCCCTCACAGAACCCGGGTGGCGTTTCCGTACCGTCTCCCCGCTTTCGAGAGTCACAAGGTTTTCGCTCGCAGCAACCCCTCCGATATATTCATACCTGTAGTTCATTTCCTTCCAGCCGCCGGGTACGGAGTCAATGAGCTCCGCAGCCATCTCGCGAATCAATTCTTCCTGTCTGGACGCATCCACAGGCTTCTCCTTCTTACCTCCCCCGAGGGGGCCTCGTAGTGCACGAACGTCTGGCTCTGCCCACCTGGACGGCAGGGTTACGGTGCCCGCCCCCATGGCCCGCACCGACCTGTCGTACGCGTACTGCAGCGGCGACGCGAGGCATTCGACGCCCCTCGCCCGCATCGGCGAGCTGCGGTTCCTGGGGCGGGTCCGGGGTGCCCCGCTGGGACGGGCACTACGAGGGCCACGTCCGGGAAGGCTCACTGTCTCACCACACTGACCGTGTACTTATAGCTCGCTTGGAACATCGAACCGAGCTATAAGTACAAGATCATCCAGGTCAGGGCGCCTCTCATCAGGCCGACAGCGTTCTCGGTGGGTCTGTGAGCGCGCACCTTCCGGACAGAGCGACCGCCGGGCCGGGTTGCGGAGCCGAACCCGGCCCGGCGAGGCTCCGCGGTCCCCGCGAAGCGCGGCCAAGTGCTACAGGATCATGTTGGGTCCGCCGCCCTGGGTCGGGGCTGGGGGCGGATCGGGGATCACACCGGCGTTCTCCTGCGCCTCCAGCGCCATCTCATGGTTGCCGTTGACATAGGCGGTAGTGGCATCGCTGGCACCCGTGATACCGCTGCAGGTCAGGGCGACCATGTCACCCATGACCCCGAAGTAGTGCCCGGCGAACTCCCCCAGGGCAATGGCGATCGGCGTGCTGTGGGTATCGGTGCTCAACGACATCAGGCACTCCTCGATGGCACTGATGTGCCCGACCAGGCCATCGGTACCGCCCTCCTCACCGATGTGCCCTGCGGTCGCGGACAGGACACTGCCCACATCGACAGGGTTGATGTCCCAGCTGGACACGTGGTCGGCTCCTCACATCGTCGCGGACGAAAAGGGGATGGATTGCCCCCGCACCGGATACGGAGGCGGGAGCGGGGCCGGCCCCGGGGGCCGGGCAGACATGGTCAGACGGGGAACTCGCCGTACCAGGAGCGCTCCACCAGGTGCTTGGGCAGGTACTCCGACTCCACTTCCAGGCGGAAGTCCGGCGACCGCTGGGACTTGTCATAGGCCAAGCACGCCCACGCCAACAGGGACAGCGGGACGATACCCCGGACTCTGTTGTCGTCCTTGCGCTCGTCGTAGTAGCGCTTGTGACTCTCCAGCGCGTACACGAGGGCCTCGTTGAACTTGTCCGAATCCCCCATCAACAAACGCCGGAAGACCTCCATCGGCGGGAAAGCCAACAGGTCGAGCGCATCCCCGCCGAAAGCGCCCCTGCTCGGGCTCGACAGCTCCATCGCCCGGCGCAGCTCATCCACCAGGTCCGGTGTGCCATTCACATACGCCTGCAGCGCCGAGATCCAGTGGTAGGTGTACTCGTTGTAGGTCACCTTCGCGCCCTCGGCTGCTTGCCGCAGACGTTCCACCGGCACACGGCACAGAGCCTCAGCACGCGCGTTGTCACGGCACACCACCGCCAGGAGGAAGGCATTCTCCCAGTTGTCGGGATCAGCGCAGTAGAGCATCCCCGGAGCCTTGAGCCGACGCACCTTGTGATCGATCAGGCACTCGACCACAGAACCCTTCTCCGCCTCGGAAAGAGCGAACACCGCGCTATGGAGCTGCATGGCAGCAGTCCACGACTCCCACGTCTCCACCATCGCAGCCTGCGGATCCAGCAGAATCATCGTCTCGGCCAGGTCGCGGACAGGGAAGAGATCCAAATCGATGTTGGAGCAATCCCGCTCCAGTTCAGAGAAAAGTTCTTTCCGGCGCCCTGTCTTATGGTCGATGTACTTCTGACTAACTCCATGCGCCATCTCATGTCGGGCGATGTATGCACTCACGCAGGCTTCTTCCCTGAAACACCGAAGATCTGTGACCGCACCGTAGCGCGGCGCCACGACACTCGATGAGTGACTTCAGACCTTTTGTCGGCGAGGGTGATCCCAACACGAACGGCGGGCGGTCAGGTGTACTCGGCACCTGACCGCCCGCCGTTGGGACGTTTTCCCCGCTACCCCTCGTCACCTCGGTGGATGCGCCTGACCGGGACGGGCAGCACGCACACCGGGACGGGGATCTCCAGGCGGTGGCCCGTGTCCTCGGGGACCCCGGTGGCCGGGTCGATGCGCAGGGAGCGCAGTTCGTCGCCGTTCTGGGCGGCCACGACCAGGTGGTCGGGCTCGTCGCGGTGGCCGCGCACGACGGTGAAGTTGCGGGGCCAGGCGCCCACGGGGGTGTTGGCGGTGTGCTCCAGGCGGGCGCCGCCGTCGTGGACGGTGAAGGTGGCGACGGAGTCGGCGCCTCGGTTGGACATGTAGACGCGGCCCTCGTGAGCGAGGATCTCGGCGGGGAAGTTCTTTCCGGCCGCCTCCTCGCCGGTGGCGAAGACCGAGCCCAGGTGTTCGGCGGTGCCCTCCTGCGCGTTCCAGCGCAGGACGTGCACACGCGAGTCGAGCTCGCCGGCGACGTACACGTACTCCCCCGCCACCGCCATGTGGCGAGGCCCGGTGCCCGGGGGCAGGGCGACGGTTCCGGCAGGCTTGCCGTCGCGTAGGACGCGCAGCTCGTCGGTGCCCAGGTCGGCCACGAGCACGTGGCGCTCGTCCGGGGCGGCGGCGCTGTGGGCGTGGGGGCCCTCCTGGCGGTCGGAGACCGGGCCGGTGCCGCTGTGGGCGGCCTCCGTGCGCTCTCCGGGAAGGCCCTCGTCCGTCAGGTCGTAGACGGCGGCCACGCCGTTGGCGTAGTTGCTCACCGTCAGCCGGTCGCCGTGGGCCAGGACGTGGCAGGGCGAGGGTCCGCCGGTGGAGGCGGCGGCCAGTTCGGTGAGCTCGCCCCGGCCGTCGACGCGGAAGGCGGTGACGGTGCCCTCGGCCTTCTCCCCCACCGCGTACACCGTGGGCGGGTGCGCGCGGTAGGCCAGAAACGACGGTCCCGGGGTGCGGGCGGCCAGGGCCGCGGTGGCCAGCTCGCCCGTGGCCGGGACGAACTCCACCCGGTAGATGCCCTCGCCCTCCCCCGGCGGTTCGGAGTCGGGGGTGTAGGTACCCACGAGCAGGAGCCGTCGTCCGTCCACAGGGGCCTCGTTTCCAGGAGGGTCGTGCCTTCGGTGGTCTACACCACCGGGCGGCATGCTACCGGTCCGGGGTTCGGGCCGGAAAGGCCGACCCGCAGCGGGCCGGCTTCAGCGGTCGGTCCTCGCCGGTTCCGTACAAGTGCCGTACAATCGATGCCACCTACCCGAGGACGCTCGCGTGACGGTTGCGAAGCCCAAAAAATTTTCGGGAGCTTTGAAAACCATGAGCACTGCCACAGAGCGGATGGAAGTCCGTCTCACGCCCGAGGACAGAGCCCTGCTTCTCGAGGCAGCCCGTATCAGCCACGAGTCCGCTTCCAAGTTCGTCGTCCGGGCAGCCCGGGAGGCGGCCAAGGAGGTCATGGAGCGCGAGCGGACCACCACGGTCCCCGCAGCGTTCTTCGACGCCATGGTCGAGTCCCTCGAAGAGCCCGCGCAGCCGATCGAGGAGCTGGCCTCCGCGGTGCGCAGGCACCGCTCCGTCGTGAAGAGGTAAGCCGACCGTGTTCGTCTGCCGGCCCCTCAACCAGGAGCACCGGACCGACTCCTTCACCTGCGGCAAGGAGGAGCTGGACTCATGGCTCCGCAGGAGCGCGCTGCACGCGCGGGCCAACAACACCGCCGCCACCTTCGTCTGGTGTGAGGAGGGCAGTACGGAGGTGGCTGCCTACTATTCCTTCACCTCCATGACCCTGGAGAGGGAAGAGCTGGCCATGGCCATGGCCAGCATGCACAAGATCCCCGCTGTGCTGCTGGCACGGCTGGCGCTGCACACCCGCTACCAGGGGCAGGGGCTCGGCCCCGTACTGCTGGTGGACGCCTTCGAGCGGGCCCTGGTGGGAAACGAGGTCTTCGCGGTCCGGTTCTTCGTCGTCGACGCCATGGACGAGGACGCGCACACCTTCTACGAGAAGCACGGGTTCCGCGGGATCCCCGGGAGTATGCGCCTGTACCGCGAGATGAGCGACATCGCCAAGACCCTCGCATGACGGAGACGCCGGACGGGCCCTTCCCACACAAGGGAAGGGCCCGTCGGGGACAAGGGGCGGCGCCCGTTTCCGCAGGAACTACTTCCGGTCCGCCGCCCTGACCGCCTCCACCGCCTTCATGATGCGCTTGTCCGAGACCGGGTAGGCGGTGCGCAGGCCCTGGGCGAAGAGGCTGACGCGGTACTCCTCCAGCATCCAGCGCAGCTCGACGACGTCGGGGTCCGACTCGCGGCCCGGCTTGAGGCCGCCCTTGGCCTTGGCCACGGCTTGGCGCATCTGCTCGACCTTGGACATGCCGATCTGGTCGCGGCGCGGGTTCTCCGGCAGCTTGTCCAGGCGGTGCTCGACGGCGCGCAGGTAGCGGTGCAGGTCGTCCAGGCGCCCCACGCCGGTGCGGGTGACGAAGCCGTCGCCGACCAGGCCGGCGAGTTGGCCCTGCACGTCGTTGAGCGAGGGCAGGACGGCCAGGGACGTGGTGCCCTTGACCTTCTTGGACACCTTGCGCCACAGCACGAGCACGCGCGCGACCTTGGGCAGGATCTCGGCGACGGTGTCGCCCAGGTCGGCGCGCACGGCCTCGCGCAGGCGCTCGAAGGCGGCCTGGTCCCAGACGGGGCCGCCCTCGCGCTCCAGCAGGTGGTCGACGGCCGCCGCCTCGGCGTCGGCGAGCATCTTCTTGACCGAGCCGTGCGGGTTGTCGGCCAGGGCGAGCTTGTCGGGGTTGGCCAGCCCCTTGCTGACCACCGCCGCCGGTGAGGGCAGGGTGAGCAGCAGCAGGCGGCGGGTACCGGCGCGCATGGCGGCGCGCTGCTCGGCCTCGGTGTCGAAGATGCGGATCGCGACGCTCTCGCCCTCGTCGACGAGCGCCGGGTAGCCCTTGACCTTGGGGCCCAGGGCCTTGCGCTCCAGGGTCCTCTCCAGCGTGCCGAAGTCCCAGGAGGTGACGCCCTTCCTCTCCACGCCCTTGGCCTCGGCGGAGATGGCCTCGCGCAGGCGCGGCTTGAGCTTGGCGCGCAGCCTCTCCAGGTCCTTGTCCTCGGCCAGTGTGCGGTTGCGGCCGTCGACGGCGCGGAAGGTGATGCGCAGGTGGTCGGGGACCTTGTCGAGCTGGAAGGCGTCGGCCGGGATCCGCTCCCCCGCCATGCGGGTGAGTTCGGCGGCCAGGGCCTCGGGGAGCGGGCCGTCCTGCGGGCCGATCCCCGCCAGGGCGCGGTCGGCGCTGTCGGGGACGGGCACGAAGTTGCGGCGCAGCGGCTTGGGCAGGGAGCGGATGAGCGCGGTGACGAGGTCGGCGCGCAGGCCCGGGATCTGCCAGTCGAAGCCTTCGGACTCGACCTGGTTGAGGTACTTGAGCGGGATGTGCGCGGTGACGCCGTCGGCGTCGCTGCCCGGCTCGAACTGGTAGGTGAGCGGGAAGGTGAACGCGCCCTGGCGCCAGGTGTCGGGGTAGTCGTCCTCGCTGACGAGGTCCGCGCCCTCGTTGACGAGGTCCTCGCGGGTGAAGTCGAGCAGCTTCGGGTCGCTGCGCCGGGCCTTCTTCCACCAGGAGTCGAAGTGGGCGGCCGAGACCACGTCGGCGGGGATGCGGGCGTCGTAGAACCGGAAGAGGGTCTCGTCGTCGACGACGATGTCGCGCCGGCGGGCCCGGTGCTCCAGGTCCTCGACCTCGTCGAGGAGCTTGCGGTTGTCGTGGAAGAAGTGGTGGCGGGTCTCCCAGTCGCCCTCGACGAGGGCGCGGCGGATGAACAGGTCCCGGGACATCTCCGGGTCGATCCTGCCGTAGGAGACCTTGCGCTGGACCACGATCGGGACGCCGTAGAGGGTGACGCGCTCGTAGGCCATGACGGCGCCGCGCTTGCGCTCCCAGTGGGGTTCGCTGTAGCTGCGCTTGACGATG
Organism: Nocardiopsis algeriensis; assembly: GCF_014203695.1. GTDB lineage: Bacteria > Actinomycetota > Actinomycetes > Streptosporangiales > Streptosporangiaceae > Nocardiopsis > Nocardiopsis algeriensis. The sequence goes on from NZ_JACHJO010000007.1 coordinate 231,938, forward strand.
TCGCCGGCCAGCTCCTCGGCCCACTCGGGTTCGATCTTGGCGACCATGCGGCCCCAGAGCTTGGAGGTCTCCACGAGCTCGGCGGCCATGACGAAGCGGGGCTGCTTCTTGAACAGCGCCGACCCGGGGAAGATCGCGAAGCGGGCGCCGCGTCCACCGAGGTACTCGTGCTTCTCGGGGTCCTTGAGGCCGACGTGGGAGAGCAGGCCCGCGAGCAGGGACATGTGGATCCCGCGGGGGTCGAAGCCCTCCTCGCGCAGGACGGGTACGGCCACGTCCATGCCGCGCAGCACCTGTTTGAGCTGGGAGTGGATGTCCTGCCACTCGCGTACGCGCAGGTAGTTGAGGAACTCGTCGCGGCACATGCGGCGGAACTGGTTGCCCGACAGCTCCCTCTGCTTGTCACGCAGGTGGTTCCACAGGTTGAGGTAGGCCAGGAAGTCCGACTCCTTGTCGGTGAACCTGGCGTGCATCTGCTGGGCCTGCTGCTGCTTGTCGGCGGGGCGTTCGCGCGGGTCCTGGACCGAGAGGGCGGAGGTGATGACGAGCACCTCGGCCAGGCAGTCGCGCTTCTCGGCCTCCAGGATCATCCGGCCCAGGCGCGGGTCGACGGGGAGCTGGGCCAGGCGGCGGCCCAGCGGGGTCAGGCGGCGCCTGCTGCCCGAGGAGTCGGGGTGCAGGGCGCCGAGCTCGGTGAGAAGGTTGACGCCGTCCTTGATCTGGCGGTGGTCGGGGCCGTCGACGAACGGGAACGCGGCGACGTCGCCCAGGCCCAGGGCGGCCATCTGGAGGATGACCGAGGCCAGGTTGGTGCGCAGGATCTCGGGGTCGGTGTACTCGGGGCGGGAGAGGAAGTCCTCCTCCGAGTACAGCCGGATGCAGATGCCCTCGGAGACACGGCCGCAACGGCCCTTGCGCTGGTTGGCGGAGGCCTGGGAGACGGCCTCGATGGGCAGGCGCTGCACCTTGGTGCGGTGGGAGTAGCGGGAGATGCGCGCGGTGCCCGGGTCGATGACGTACTTGATGCCGGGGACGGTCAGGGACGTCTCGGCGACGTTGGTGGCCAGGACGATGCGGCGGCCGCGGTGGGAGGTCCACACACGTCTCTGCTCGGCGGTGGACAGCCGTGCGTACAGCGGCAGGATCTCGGTGTCCCGCAGCTTCTTCTTCTCCAGGGCCTCGGCGGTGTCGCGGATCTCGCGCTCGCCGCTGAGGAAGACCAGGACGTCGCCGGGCTCCTCGCGGGAGAGCTCGTCGACGGCGTCGAGGATGGCCTGGGTCTGGTCCCGGTCGGTACCTCCGCCCGGGTTCTTCTCCTCGGGGTCGAGGATGTCCTCGGAGATGGGCCGGTAGCGCACCTCCACCGGGTAGGTGCGGCCGGAGACCTCGACGATGGGGGCGTCGTCGAAGTGACGGGAGAAGCGCTCCGGGTCGATGGTGGCCGAGGTGATGACGACCTTGAGGTCGGGGCGCTTGGGCAGCAGCTGCTTGAGGTAGCCCAGCAGGAAGTCGATGTTGAGGCTGCGCTCGTGGGCCTCGTCGATGATGAGCGTGTCGTAGGCGCGCAGCATCCGGTCGTGCTGGATCTCGGCCAGCAGGATGCCGTCGGTCATCAGCTTGACGAGGGTGTTGTCGCCGGAGGTGTCGGTGAAGCGCACCTTGTAGCCGACGGTCTCGCCCAGGGGTGTGCCGATCTCCTCGGCGATGCGCTCGGCGACCGTGCGGGCGGCCAGGCGGCGCGGCTGGGTGTGGCCGATGGTGCCCATGACGCCGCGCCCCAGCTCCAGGCAGATCTTGGGCAGCTGGGTGGTCTTTCCCGAGCCGGTCTCACCGGCGACGATGACGACCTGGTGGTCCCGGATGGCGGCGGCGATGTCCTCGCGCCGGGCGCTGACGGGCAGCGCCTCGGGGTAGGTGAGCTCGGGGACCGCCTCGCGGCGCAGGTCCAGGCGCAGCTGGGCCTGGTCGACGTCGCGGCCGATCTGGGTGAGGACGGAGGCGCGGCGGCGCTCGTCGCCGATCCTGTCCAGGCCGTCCAGGCGCCTGCGCAGGCGGTGCCGGTCCGCGGGCATGAGGTCGCGGAGCCGGGAACGGAGGTGGTCCGCGCGGGGCGCGGGCGTGGTGGTGCTCATCAGTAGTCAAGGTTAGGAGGGTCGGCAACCGGTTTTCGCACGGATGCCCGTGCGAGGGCAGTTCGTTGCCCGATGGTGGTCAACGTCGCAGGGGAAGCCTTTGTTTCCGGCGGGTTCGCCGCGGTTCGTCCCCGGCCCTTCCCCGCGACCGCCCGCACGGCCCCGGGGAAGGGCCGCCGTGGAACCCGGGCCCGGTGTCCTGTCCTCGGGCAGAAGTGGCCGGTTTCGGCGGAATCCTGTCCGGATCGGCTGCGGGCAGGGAACAATCGGGTGCCATGGGACACAGATGGATCTGGCCGACGGTGTTGGGCGTGATCGCGGCGGTGCTGGCAGGTGTCTGGGCCCTGCCCCGGCTCTTCCCCGACCTGGGGTGGGGGCTGGACGAGCTCAACCAGGCCTCGGGGATCGCCTCCCTGGCGGTGGCCGTGGCGGCCCTGGTCGTGGCCGTGCGGACACTCCGCGCGGGCCCGTCCCCGGACGACGGTGCCCCGGATGGGACCGGTGACGCGATCGACATGAGCCGGGTGCGGGCCGAGGGGTCGGTCACGGGCAAGGAGGGCCCGGAGAGCGCGCCGACCGGGGACCGGATCCGGATGCGGGGCGTCCGCGCCGGCAAGGACGTGGTCGGCAAGAAGACCACCCGGTCGCGCCGGGGACCGTCCCGGTGAGCGGCCAGGACATGACTTCCCGGGTGCCCGCGACCCACATCGACATGCGGTGGATCGTCGCCGGGGGCGACGTCATCGGGCAGGTGGTCAACCTGCCCCGGCCGCTGCCCACCGCCCTGCCCTCCCTGCCTCCGCCGCCGGCCCGGCTGGCGGGGCGTGTGGCGTGCCTGGAGGCCCTGCTGGCCGAGCTCGCCCCGGTCGCCGACAGCAGCGCCGGAGTGTCCTCGGCCGGGGACGTCTCTTCGGGTGTGGTGGTCTCGGCGCTGGCCGGGATGGGCGGGGTCGGCAAGACCGCTCTGGCCCTGGCCGCGGGTGCGATCGCCCACCACAAGGAGTGGTTCTGCGCCGAGCTGTACGTGAACCTGCGCGGCTACACACCCGGCGAGGAAGCGTTGACGGCGGAGGCGGCGCTGGACGTGCTGCTGCGCCAGATGGGCGTGGACGCCGAGGAGATTCCGCCCGAGGCCGCGGAGCGGGCCGCCTTCTACCGATCCGCACTGGCGGGGCTGTCCCGGGCCGACGCACGCAACCGGCCGGTGCTGGTGGTGGCCGACAACGCCCGCTCGGCCGCCCAGGTACGGCCCCTGCTGCCGGGTACGGGCGGGCACCGGCTGGTGGCCACCACCCGCGGCGGCCTGCACGCGCTGGCCGGCGCCCGCCACCTGGACCTGGACGTGCTGGACCCCGACGACTCCCGCGCGCTGCTGTCCTTCACCCTCACGGCGGCCGACCCCCAGGACGGGCGCGCGCACGATGCGGCGGGGCTGGACAGGTTGGCCGCACTGTGCGGGCACCTGCCGCTGGCGTTGGAGATCACCGCGGCCCAGCTCGCCCGCAGGCCTCACCTGTCCCCGGACAAGCTCTGCGACCGGTTGGAGAGGGCCGCCTCCCGGGTCGACAAGATCAAGGACGACGGTCCCGAGGTGGAGCGGACCCGGGTGCTGCGGGCAGTCTTCGACACCTCTCTGGACCAGCTCACCCCCGAGGAGGTACGGGTGTTTCTGCTGGTGGCTGCCGCCCCGGGCCCGACCACCTCCACCGCCGCAGCCGCCGTACTCACCGGTCTGGACACCGACGAGGCCAAAGAGCTTTTGGAGGAGCTGGAGGCCGCGCACCTGCTCACCCAGCCCGCTCCGGGCCGATGGGGCGCCCACGACCTGCTCACCGACCACGCCACCACCCACCCCGACCCACCCCAGGACCGCAGCCAGGCTCTGGGATGGCTGCTGGACCACTACACCGATACCACCAGAGCTGCCGACGCCCATGTGCAGGCCCTTCCCGGCGAGCCGGTTCCCAAGGTGTTCCCCGACCGGCAGGCCGCGCTGGAATGGCTGGACGCCGAACGCGCCACCCTGGTTGCCGCTGCCCTTGCCGCACCCGCCCTCGAACACACCGGGGCAGCCATTGCCCTGCCACTGCACCTGGCCTCTTACCTGGACCGCAGACGGCGCTTCGAGGACTTGGAGAAGGTCTCAGACTCCGCTCAGGCAGCAGCCCACGCCGTCGGCGACCGCTCCAATGAAGCGGGGGCGTGGACCAACCTCGGGGCAGCGCTGCAACA
>NZ_JACHJO010000007.1:236394-345792 GCF_014203695.1 Nocardiopsis algeriensis
TTTACCAGCTGCGCAGGTTCGACGAGGCCATCGACGCCCACACCCGCGCACAGCAGACCTTCCACCAGGTAGGGGACGCCCACCGCGAAGCGATGGCGTGGACCAACCTCGGGACAGCGCTGCAACAGCTGCGCAGGTTCGACGAGGCCATCGACGCCCACACCCGCGCACAGCAGACCTTCCACCAGGTAGGGGACGCCCACCGCGAAGCGATGGCGTGGCTCGGACTCGGTTTGGACCACGCGAACGCCGGAGCACGGGAGGAGGCGGTGAAAGCACTCTCTCAAGCCGTACCCCTGTTCGAGGTCAGCGGCGACGACCACACCGCAGCAGCCGTGCGCGACCTGATCGCTCAGATCCAGGGGAACCCCGACTGAGCGGGTTCACCGAAACCCGGCTGTGCGGCCTGTGCCCTGTGGCGAATCCGGCCCCCGGGGAAGGCCCTGTCCGGTCCGCGGTGGCGGGCCGGACAGGGCCTGTGCGGGCCCCGCCGGCCCGCCGCCGGGTGGGGTCAGATGCCCCTCTCGGTGAGCCAGTCGTGGAAGAGGGCGCCGACCACGTCGACGTGGCCCTCCAGCATGGTGAAGTGGTCGCCCGGGACGCGCAGGACCTCGTGGTCCACCGCCCAGGTGAAGGACTCCAGCTCGTTGCCGTCGCGGTCGACGGTGGGCTGTTCGGGGCGCAGCTGCAGCACCGGGGTGGACACCGGTCCGGGCGTCCAGTCGCGGAAGAGCCGCAGGTAGGCGCCCATCGCGGTGAGGCGGACGCCGTCCATGATGCCGATCATCTCGCCGCGCTCGACCACGCCGGTCTCGATGGTGGGCAGCCCCGAGACGTCCACGTCGGCGGGGGCGGGGGTGTCCATGAGCGCGGTCAGCACCGGGGCCTTCGCCTCGCCCCGGGCTTGGAGGCGCTCCAGGCGCTCGACGACCGCGTGTGCGACCCAGCCGCCGGAGGAGCGGCTGACCAGGACGTAGGGCTCGCCCTCGGCGCAGGCGGTGACGGCGTCGGCGAGCACCTCGGCGACGGCGTCCACGGTGGCCGGGAGCGGCTCGCCGCCGGCGAAGCCCGGCTGGGCGATGACGTCCACCTTGCGCCTGCCGCGGATGTGTCCGGCGAAGCGCGCGAACTCCTGCACCCCCGAGATCATCAGGACCGACGGCAGGCAGATGAGGCGGGTGGCGGTGCCCTCCCGCGACAGGCGGACCGGGATGCGCGGCGCGCCGATGTCGTGGGAGCCGGTGAAGGCGGGCCGCATCCGCGAGGCCGACCACAGGAGGTCGATGCCCTCGGCGATGCGGCGCTGCTTGCAGGCGTCCACGAACAGCTCCACCAGGCCCTCGCCCGCCGTCGGTTCGGGCGCGGCGGCGCCCCCGGTCTCGGCGGTGCCGGACGTCTCCGCGTCCAGGTGGGCGGCGAGGTCGCGCGGGGTGGGGTGGGCGAAGGCCAGTCCGGCGGGCAGGCGCAGGCCGGTGGCCCCGCCCAGCTGGTTGCGCAGCTCCACGGCGGTGAGTGAGTCGAAGCCCATTTCCAGGAACGGGGTGTCGGCGTCGACCGCGGAGGCGTCGGCGTGGCCGAGGACCTCGGCGGTCCGGGCCAGCACGAACGTCAGCAGCAGCTCCTCCCGGCGTTCGGCGGGCGTGCGCGCCAGGGTGGCGCGCAGGTCCGCGGGGCCGGTGCCGGAGCTGCCCGCGCGGCGGCGGGGCGGGCGGACCAGTCCGCGCAGCATGGTGGCGACCTCGCCGGTGCGGGCGGCGCGGGCCCGCGCTCCGGCCAGGTCCATGGGCACCGGCATCAGGTGCGGGCGCCCGGAGGCGAGGGCGTCGTCCAGCAGCGACAGCCCGTGCTCGGTGGCCATCGGCCCGGCCAGGCCGAGGCGGGCGTAGCGGCTGACGGCCTCCTCGCCCAGGCGTGCGGTGACCTCGCCGCGCCGGTCCCACAGGCCCCACGACAGGGACACGGCGGGCAGTCCGCGGGCGCGCCGGTGGTGGGCGAGCATGTCCACGAAGGCGTTGGCGGCGCTGTAGTCGCTCTGGCCGGGGCTGCCGAGGATGCCCGCGGCGGAGGAGAACAGCACGAACGCGGACAGGTCGCCGGTGAGTTCGTGCAGGTGCCAGGCGGCGTCGACCTTGGGCCGGAGCACGTGGTCGACGCCCTCGGGGGTGATCGAGGTGAGCAGGCCGTCGTCGAGGGTGGCGGCGATGTGCACCACGGCGGTGACGCGGTGCCCGGCCAGGGCGGCGGCGAGCCGGTCGCGGTCGGCGGTGTCGCAGGCGGTGAGGACGGCGCGGGCGCCGAGCTCGGCCAGGCCGCTCTCCAGTTCGGCGGCGCCCTCGGCGTCGGGGCCGCTGCGGCTGAGCAGGAGCAGGTCGCGCACGCCGTGGCGGGTGACCAGGTGGCGGGCGATCTCGCCGCCCAGGGTTCCGGTGGCCCCGGTGACCACGACGGTGCCGTCGCCGAAGGACACCGGTTCGGCGGCGCGGGCGGTGCGGGCCAGACGGGGGGCGAGCAGGGTGCCGCCGCGTACGGCGAGCTGGTGGTCGCCGCCGGTCAGCGCGGTGACCAGGACGGGGGCGGTGCGGCCGGGGTCGTCGGTGTCGACGGCGGCGAAGCGCCCCGGGTGTTCGTGCTCGGCGGCGCGGACGAACCCCCACAGGGGTGCGTGCGCGAGGTCGGGCACGTCCTCGCCGGGGCCGGTGGCCACCGCCCGGGAGGTGAGCAGGACCTGGCGGGCGGTCTCGGTGCGTTCGTCGGCGAGCAGCCGCTGGGCCTGGGCGACGGCGCGTCGGAGGGCGTCGTGCGCGTGGCCGGGTGCGAATTCGGACGGGGCGGACAGGAACGGCAGCAGGACGCGGTCGGGGACGGGCGCCCCCGCGTCGAGTGCGGCCAGGAGGGCGCCGGCGTCGGGGAAGGCGCGCACGGTGTGCCCGGCGGCGGTGAGGGCGGCGGCGGTGTCGAGCAGGTCCTCGCCCAGGACGGCCCACACCTGGCGTCCGGGTCCGGGTTCGGGCCGTGCCGGTACCCATTCGACGTGGAACAGGTCGTCGGCGGGGGCGGTCGCGCCGGGGTCGCCGGCCGGGGCGCGCAGCACGAGGGAGTCGACGGTGGCGACGGGGGCGCCGTCGGCGTCGGCGAGCGCCATGGCGACCTCGTCGGGTCCGGTGGGGCGCACGTGCACGCGCAGGCGGGCGGCTCCGGCGGCGTGCAGGCTGACGCCGTTCCAGCTGAAGGGCATGCGGACGCCGTCGTCGGGCATCCAGGGGGCGCAGCCGACGGCGTGCTGGGCCGCGTCGGACAGGGCGGGGTGCAGTCCGAAGCGCTCGGCGTCGGCGCGCAGCTCCTCGGGCAGGGTGATCTCGGCGTAGACCTCGTCCCCGTCGACCCAGGCGGCGGTGAGGCCGCGGAAGGCGGGGCCGTAGGTGTAGCCGATGGCGGCGAGCCGGTCGTAGAGGCCGTCGGCGGGGACGGGTTCGCCCGGTGGCGGCCAGGCGGTGAGGTCGCGTCCGGGCCGGTCGGGTTCGGGTGCCAGGGTGCCCGAGGCGTTGCGGGTCCAGGGGCGCCCGCCCAGGTCGGGGGCGGTGCCGGCGGGGCGGGAGGAGATGGTGAAGGGTCGGCGTCCCTGGTCGTCGGCGGCCTCGACGGCGACCTGGAGCTGGACGGCGCCCTGCTCGGGCAGGACCAGGGGTGCCTGGACGACGAGTTCCTCCACGTGGGGGCTGCCCAGGCGGTCCCCGGTGTCGAGGGCCAGTTCGAGGAAGCCGGTGCCGGGCATCAGGGCGGTGTCCCCGGCGGCGTGGTCGGCCAGCCACGGGTGGCTCGTGCGGGAGATCCGGCCGGTGAACAGGGTGGCGCCGGTCTCGGCCAGGGGCAGGGCCGCGCCCAGCAGGGGGTGGTCCCCGGGCTCCAGGCCGGCGGAGGAGACGTCGCCGCCGGCGCGTTCGGCGGTGAGCCACAGGCGCCGCCGCTGGAAGGGGTAGGTGGGCAGGTCGACGAGCCCGGTCCCGCTGCCGAACACGGTGGTCCAGTCGACGGCGGCGCCGCCGGCGTGGGCGTGGGCCAGGGAGGTGAGGAAGCGCTCCAGGCCGCCCTCGTCGCGGCGCAGGGTCGGCACGGCGGTGGCCGCGGCCCCGGTCTCGGCGACGGTCTCGGTGACGGGGACGGTGAGCACGGGGTGCGCGCTGGCCTCGACGAACACGGTGTGCCCGTCGGCCAGGAGGGCCTCGGTGGCCTTCTGGAACAGGACGGGGCCGCTGAGGCCGGCGTACCAGTAGGCGGCGTCGGCGGGCCGGTCCAGGAGGCCGCCGGTGACCGGCGAGTAGAGGGGGATGCGCGGCGGGGCGGGCGCGATGTCGGCCAGGTCGGCCAGCAGCTGCTCGCGCACGGACTCGGTGCGGGGGATGTGGGAGGCCACGTTCGCCGAGAACAGGCGGGCCTTGACGCCCTCGGCGGTGAAGGCGGCCACGAGCCGGTCGACCGCGGCGTGGTCGCCGCCGACGACGGTGGTGCCGGGGCTGTTGACCACGGCCACGTGCAGGTCGCCGAACTCGGGCAGGCGCGCGCGGACCCGGTCGGCGCCGAGGGAGACCACGGCCATGGCGGCGTTGCCGACCAGGTCGAGGACGGCGGCGCTGCGCCGGGCGATCACCCGGGCCGACTCCTCCAGGGTCAGGGCCCCGGCGACGTAGGCGGCGGCGACCTCGCCCTGGGAGTGGCCGACGACGGCGTCGGGGTGCACACCGTGGGAGCGCCACACCTCGGTGAGGGCGATCATGACGGCCCACAGGACCTGGGGGACGACGTCGGCGCGGTCCGGGGGCGGGGTGCCCTCGCGGCCCAGGAGGACGTCGGTGAGCGACCAGTCGGTGTGGGGGGCCAGGGCGGTCTCGCACTCGGCGATCGCCTTGGCGAACACCGATACCTCGGCCATGAGCTGCCGGGCCATGCCCTCCCACTGGGAGCCCTGCCCCGGGTAGACGAACACCGTGCGGCCCTCGGCGGCGTGCCCGCGCACGGTGCCGGGTTCCCGGGCCCCGGAGGCGAGCGCGTCCAGGCGGGCCAGGAGGGTGTCGCGGTCGGCGCCGACGACGGCGGCCCGGTGCGGGAACGCGGTGCGCGCGGTGGCCAGGGTCCGGCCGACGTCGCGCGGGTCGAGGCGGGGGTCGGCGGCGACCCGGTCGCGCAGGCGGGCGGCCTGGGCGGCGAGGGCGTCGGCGCTGTGCGCCGAGAGCACCCACGGGACGGGGGTGCGGGGCGCGGTGAGGACCGCGCGGTCGCGCTCGGGGGCGGGGGCCTCGGGGGCCTGTTCGAGGACGACGTGGGCGTTGGTGCCGCTGGCGCCGAAGGCGGAGACGGCGGCGCGGCGGGGGCGGCCGGTCGCGGGCCAGGGCCTGGCCTCGGTCAGCAGCGACACCCCCGAGTTCCAGTCCACGTGCGGGGTGGGCTCGGTGACGTGGAGGGTGCGGGGCAGGACGCCTTCGCGCAGGGCCAGGATCGTCTTGATCACGCCGGAGACGCCGGCGGCGCCTCCGGTGTGCCCGATGTTGGACTTGAGGGAGCCCAGCCACAGCGGTTCTCCCGCGCGGCCGCGGCCGTAGGCGGCGATGAGGGCGTTGGCCTCGATCGGGTCGCCCAGGCGGGTGCCGGTGCCGTGGGCCTCGACGGCGTCGACGTCGGCGGGGGTGAGGCGGGCGTCGGCGAGCGCCCGCTGGATCACGCGCTCCTGGGCGGGTCCGCTGGGCGCGGTCAGGCCGCTGGAGGCGCCGTCCTGGTTGAGGGCGGCGCCGCGCACGAGGGCGAGGATCCGGCGGCCGTGGCGGCGGGCGTCGGAGAGGCGCTCCAGCACGAGCATTCCGGCGGCCTCGCCCCAGCCGGTGCCGTCGGCGTCGGCGGAGAACGCCTTGCAGCGGCCGTCGGGCGACAGGGCGCCGTGGGCGTTGAAGGACACCCAGGGGGAGGTGTCGGTGTAGACGCCGGCGCCGCCCACCAGGGCCAGGGAGGACTCCCCCGCGCGCAGGGAGCGCACGGCCAGCGCGATGGCGGTGAGGGAGGAGGAGCAGGCGGTGTCGACAGTGACGGCCGGGCCGGTCAGGCCCAGGGTGTAGGAGACGCGCCCGGCGGCGACGGCGGGCATGCCGCCCAGGGAGCGGTAGGGGACGAGCTCGGCGGGCGACTCCTGCACGGGCGGGCCGTAGCTCTGCCCGACCATGCCGACGAACACCCCGGCGGGGGTGGAGTGCAGGGAGGCGGGGACGATCCCGGCGTGTTCGAGGGCCTCCCAGGAGGTCTCCATGACCAGCCGGTGCTGGGGGTCCATGGCCAGGGCCTCGCGGGGGTTGATCCCGAAGAAGGCGGGGTCGAAGTCGCCCGCGCCGTCGAGGAAGCCGGCCGCGCGCACGTAGGTGCGCCCGGGGATGTCGGGGTCGGGGTGGAACAGGGTCTCCAGGTCCCAGCCGCGGTCGGTGGGGAAGGGGCCGAGGGCCTCGCGCTCCTGGAGGAGCAGGTCCCACAGGCCCTCGGGGGTGTCGGCGCCGGGGAACCGGCAGGCCATGCCGACCACGGCGATCGGCTCGTGGTCGCGCTGCTCCAGTTCCTCGACCCGGGCGTTGGCCCGGCGCAGGTCGACCGCCATCTTCTTGACCAGGTCGCGGAACTTGGTCTCGTTCGTCATTGCTTCTTCCGCTCTCGGGGGCGTCCGGTGGCCGGGGTCAGGAGATCCCGAACTCCTGGTCGATCAGGGCCAGGAGCTGGTCGTCGTCGGCGTCGTCCAGGTCGGTCGGGGGTGCGGCGGGGGTGTCGACGCGGCGCAGCAGGCCGCGCAGCCGCTCGGCCAGCTCCTCGCGGGTGGCGTCGTCGAGCCCGGGGGCGACGGCGGCCTCCAGACGGTCGAGTTCGTCCAGGGCCGGCAGGGCCGGGGCGGTCCGCTCGTCGAGCAGTTCCCGGAGGTGGCGGGCCAGGGCCTCGGGGGTGGGGTGATCCAGGACCGCGGTGACCGCCGGCTCCAGACCGGTGAGCTCGCTCAGCCGGTTGCGCAGCCGCACGGCCCCCAGGGACGTGCCGCCCGCGTCGAGGAACCCGGTGCGGGGCCCGACGTCCTCGGGCCCGCCGTGGCCGAGGACGGCCGCGGTCTCGGTGCGCACCAGGGCCAGAAGGGCCGCCTCGCGCTCGGCGGAGGACAGCCCCTCGGGCAGCGTCCAGGACGCGGGGCCTTCGGTGTCCTCGGCGGGTGCCGCCGTGTCCGGGGCCGCCGCGGCAGGGGCTGCGATGCGGTCGCGCCAGAAGCGGCGGCGCTGGAAGGCGTAGGCGGGCAGGTCGACGCGTCGGGCGCCGTCGCCGAACACGGTGGTCCAGTCGACGGGCGCACCGGCCGCGAAGGCCTCGGCCAGGGAGGCGCGGAAGCCCTCGGTGCCGCCGTGGTCGCGGCGCAGGGTGCCCACCACCGCGGCGGGCACCCGGGCGGAGTCCGCGGTCTCCAGCAGGGCCGAGCCCAGCACCGGGTGGGGGCCGACCTCGACGAAGAGGACGGGGCCGTCGGCGAGCAGGGCCCGGGCGGTGCGTTCGAACAGCACCGGCTCGGCCAGGTTGCGGTACCAGTAGCCGGCGTCCAGTTCGCCCTCGGCCACGGGCGCGCCGGTCAGGCACGAGTGGAAGGGCACCTCGGGCCGGCGCGGGGCCACCTCCGCCAGGGACGACAGCAGTTCCTCGCGCAGGCGGGCGACGTGGGGGGTGTGGGAGGCGTAGTCCACGGCGATGCGCCGCGCCCGCACGCCCTGCTCCTCGTACTCCTTGACCAGCGCGGACACCGCCTCGGACTCGCCGGCGACCACGGTCGAGGAGGGGCTGTTGACCACGGCGACGTGGAGGTCCTCGCCGCGTCCGGCCAGGTCGGCGCGTACGCGGGCCTCGGGCAGCGCCACGGAGGCCATGGCGCCCGAGCCCGACAGCCCGGCCACGGCGCGGCTGCGCAGCGCCACCACGCGCGCGCCGTCCTCCAGCGACAGGGCGCCGGCCGCGCACGCCGCCGCCACCTCGCCCTGGGAGTGGCCGACGACCGCGTCGGGGTGCACGCCGTGGGAGCGCCACACCTCGGCCAGCGCCACCATCACCGCCCACAGCACCGGCTGGACCACGTCCACCCGCTCCAGCGGCGGCGCGCCCGGCTCACACCGCAGCACCGCCTCCAGGGACCAGTCGGTGAACGGCGCCAGCGCCCGCCCGCACTCGCCGATGCGCTCGGCGAACACCGGCGACCGCTCCAGCAGCTCCCGCGCCATCTCCGGCCACTGGCCGCCCTGCCCCGGGAACACGAACACCGTGCGCCGCTCGGTCTCGGCCCGCCCGGTCACCGTGCGGGCGTCGGGGCGGCCCTCGGCCAGGGATCCCAGCGAGGCCAGGAAGGTGTCGCGGTCGCCGCCCAGGAGCACCGCGCGGTGCTCGAAGGCCTCGCGCGCGGTGGCCAGGGTCCAGCCGACGTCGCGCGGGTCGAGGCCGGGGTCGGCGGCGACCCGGTCGCGCAGGCGCGCGGCCTGGGCGGCGAGGGCCTTGGGGGTGCGGGCCGAGAGCGGCCACATCAGCGGCCCGGCCGGCGCCTCCCCCGCCGGTGCTCCGCCCGCCGGCGCGGACGCCTCCTCGGGGGCCTGCTCCAGGACGACGTGGGCGTTGGTGCCGCTCATCCCGAAGGACGAGACCGCGGCCCGGCGCGGCCGCCCCGCCTGCGGCCAGGGGCGGGCCTCGGTCAGGAGGCGCACGGTGCCCTCGGACCAGTCCACGTGCGGGGTGGGCTCGTCGGCGTGCAGGGTGCGGGGCAGGACCCCGGCGCGCAGCGCCAGGACGAGCTTGATCAGGCCGGAGATCCCGGCGGCGGCCTGGGCGTGGCCGACGTTGGACTTGAGCGACCCCAGCCACAGCGGCCGCTCGGGGTCGCGCCCGCGCCCGTAGGCGTGGAGGAGCGCCTGCGCCTCGATGGGGTCGCCGAGCGCGGTGCCGGTGCCGTGCGCCTCGACGGCGTCGACGTCGTCCGGGGCGAGCCGGGCGTCGGCCAGCGCCTTGCGGATCACCCGCTCCTGGGAGGGCCCGTTCGGCGCGGTGAGCCCGTTGGAGGCGCCGTCCTGGTTGACCGCGCTGCCCCGGACGACGGCCAGGACGCGGTGGCCCCGCCGGCGCGCCTCGGACAGGCGCTCCAGGACCACCATCCCGGCGGCCTCGGAGAACCCGGCGCCGTCGGCCCCGGCCCCGAACGCCTTGCAGCGCCCGTCGGGGGCCAGGCCGCGCAGGTGCGTGAACTCGGTGAGGATGCCCGGCCCGGCCATGACGGTGGCCCCGCCCGCAAGTGCGAGCGAGCACTCACCTGCACGCAGTGCCTGCACGGCCAGGTGCACGGCCACCAGCGAGGACGAGCACGCGGTGTCCACGGTGACGGCCGGGCCGGTCAGGCCCAGGGTGTAGGACAGGCGTCCGGAGGCGACGCTGGTGGTGGTGCCGCTGACCGCGAACCCGTCGCCGGGTGCCCCGGCGACGTCGGGGCCGTACTCCTGGGCGATGGCCCCGACGTAGACGCCGGTGTCGCTGCCGGCCAGGGAGGAGGGCACCAGCCCGGCGTGTTCGAGGGACTCCCACGCCACCTCCAGCAGGAGGCGCTGCTGGGGTTCCATGGCCTCGGCCTCGCGCGGGGAGATCCCGAAGAACTCCGGGTCGAAGCCGGCCGCGTCCTCCAGGAAGGCGCCCCGGGACATGGCCGAGCGCGGCTCGCGTCCCCCCTCGCCGCGCAGGGCGGCGAGGTCCCAGCCCCGGTCCGCCGGCAGCGGGCCGCGCACCTCGCCGCCCTCCTCCAGCAGCCCCCACAGCGCCTCGGGGGTGTCGATGCCGCCGGGCAGCCGGCATCCCAGGCCGACGACCGCGATCGGTTCCGCGGTCCGGTCCAGTTCCTCGCGCATGCGCTCGTTCTTCTTGAGCGCGGTGCGCAGCGCGGCGACGAGCTTGGCGGTCTGGTCGCTATCGGTAGCCATCAGCGGTCTCCTGTTCCCCCTCGTCCTCGCCGAAGGCGAGGTCCAGCAGCCCTTCCACGTCCATGTCGTCGATGCGGCTGCCGTCGGGGACCCCCTCGTCCCCGGCCGCCTCCTCGACCGTGTCGGGCCGGTACTCCTCCTGCCGAGGCAGGAGCATCCCCGCCACGAGGCGGGCCAGCGCCCGCGGCGTGGGATGGTCGAAGACCGCCGTGGCGGGCAGCCGCAGGCCCGTGGCCGCGCCCAGGCGGTTGCGCATCTCGACCCCGGTGAGGGAGTCCATGCCCAGTTCCTTGAAGGGCCGGTCCGCGGGGATGCCCGCGGCGTCGGCCTCCTGGCGGCCCAGGACCGCGGCGGCGCACACCCGCACCTCCTCCAGCAGCACCCGCTCGCGCTCGGCGTCGGGCAGCGCGGCCAGGCTCGCGGCCGACAGCGGCGGTTCCCCGCCGGCGTCCGCACCCTCCTGCGGCCGGCCGCCCGCGAGCTCGCCGAGGATCGGCAGCGCAGGGCCGTTCTCCGGGTCGAGCAGGGCGGGGACGGCCACCGCCTCGTCCAGGTACAGGGCGGCGTCCATGCGCGCCAGCGCCCGGTCCGTGGGCATCGGCAGGAGGCCGCCGCGGCCCAGCGCGTCCAGGTCGCCGCCGTCCAGGTGCCCGGTCATGCCGCTGGCCTGCCCCCACAGCCCCCAGGCCAGGGAGAGCGCGGGCAGTCCCCGCTCCCGGCGGTGGTGGGCCAGGGCGTCGCAGAACACGTTGGCGGCCGCGTAGTTGGCCTGCCCCGGGCTGCCCAGGGTGCCGGTGATCGAGGAGAACAGCACGAAGGCGCCCAGGTCGCGGTCGGCGGTGAGCTCGTGCAGGTTCCAGGCGGCGTCCACCTTGGGCCGCAGCACGGTCTCCAGCTGCTCGGGCTCCAGGGACAGCACCGTGGAGTCGTCGAGCACACCCGCGGTGTGCACGACCGCGCCCAGGGGCCGGTCCAGGAAGTCCAGCAGGCGGGTCAGCTGGGCGCGGTCGGCGGTGTCGCAGGCGTGGACCTCCACGCGCGCGCCCAGGGCGCGCAGCTCCTCGGTCCGGGCGTCCTGCCCCTGGGCCCCCGCGCCGCTGCGGCTGACCAGGACCAGGTCGCGCACCCCGTACCAGGCCACCAGGTGGCGGGCCACCTGGTGGCCGAGCGTCCCGGTGCCGCCGGTGACGAGGACGGCGCCGTCGGAGGGGAAGGGCCTGGGCACGGACAGGACGGTCTTGCCGACGGTCTCGCCGCGCTGGAGCGACCGGAAGGCCTCCCGCGCGTCGCGCACGTCGTACACCGCCAGGGGCAGGGGGCGCAGGCTCCCGGCGGCGAACAGGTCCAGGACGCGCTCCAGCATCTGGCCGATCCGCTCCGGGTCGACCTCGGGCAGGACGAAGGACCGGTAGCCGCGTCCGGGGTGGTCGCGGGCCACCTCCTCCTCGTCGCGCAGGTCGGTGCGGCCCAGCTCCACGAAGCGGCCGCCGGCCCCGGCGCTGCCCCCGGGTCCGCGCAGCAGGCGCAGCGAGGCGTCCACGAACTCGCCCGTGAGGGAGTTGAGGACCACGTCCACGCCGCGTCCGCCGTTGGCCCGGCGCAAAGACTCCTCGAAGTCGAGGGTCCGGGAGGAGGCCAGGTGCTCGCGGGGCACCCCGTGCTCCTCCAGGACGTACCACTTGTGCGGGCTGGCGGTGCCGAACACCTCCGCCCCCATGTGCTGGGCGAGCTGGACCGCGGCCAGGCCGACACCGCCGGCCGCCGCGTGCACCAGGACGCTCTCGCCGGGGCGGACCGCCGCCAGGTCGACGAGTGCGTGGTAGGCGGTGAGGAAGACGACGGGGACGGCGGCGGCCTCCTCGAACGTCCACCCCTCGGGGATGCGGGCCAGGCGGCGCCGGTCGGCGACGGCCACGGGGCCGATCGCGGCACCGAACATGCCCGCGACGCGGTCGCCCGGCGCCATGTCGGTGACGAGGGGGCCGGTCTCCAGGACGACCCCGGCGCCCTCCAGGCCGATCCCGTAGTCGTCCGGGATCATGCCGAGGCCGACCACGACGTCGCGGAAGTTGACGCCCGCGGCGCGCACCGCGACGCGCACCTCGCGGTCGCCCAGCGGTGCCGCCGCCTCGGGGGCGGGCACCAGGGCCAGGTCGTCGAGCGATCCCGGGGCGCGGGTGGACAGCCGCCACAGCGGCCCGGGCGGCAGCAGTCCGCCGCCCTCGTCCGCCGGCACCAGGCGCGGCACCAGGACCCGGCCCGAGCGCAGCGCCATCTGGGGCTCGCCCGTGCCGACCGCGGCCGCCAGGATCCGGTGGGAGTCCTCGGAGCCGTCGGAGTCGACGAGCACGAGGCGGTCGGGGTGCTCGCGCTGGGCCGAGCGCAGGAGCCCCCACACGGAGGAGGCGGCCAGGCCGCCGAGCCGGTCCTCGGGGTGGGTGACCACCGAGCGCCAGGTGGTCAGCACCAGGCGGGCGTGGGCGGTGCGTTCGTCCTCCAGCCAGGAGCGCACGGTCTCCAGGGCCGAGCGCAGCCCCTCGCGCACGGCACCGGGCACGGGCTCGCCCTCGGCGTAGACGGCGCGGGCGGGCAGCTCGGCGTAGACCACGTCGGGCACGGGCGCGCCGAGGTCGAGGTCCTCGGGGGACGGCAGGTCGGCGGGGGCCTCGGGGGCGGGGTCGGGTACCGCCACGGTGTCCCACCTGAGGCGGTACAGCCCCGGTTCCTCGCCGGGCAGGGAGGGCATCGCGGCGGGGTCGACGGGGCGCATCGCCAGCTCGTCCACCGAGAGCACCGCGGTGCCGTCGCGGCCGCGCGCGGTGAGCCGGTAGCGGTCCCCTCCCAGGGGCCGGAGCACCACGTCGAGGGCGTCGGCCGGGGCGTCGGCGGCGAGGCGGACCCCGCTCCAGGAGAACGGTGCCAGTGCGGCGGCCGCGTCTCCCGTCCCGTGGAGGAGGGCCGCGTGCAGCGCGGCGTCCAGGACCGCGGGGTGGGGTCCGGCGACGGGACCGGCGGCGGTGCCCTCGGGCAGGTCGGTGCGGGCCAGCAGCACACCGCCGGGGCCGCGGCGCACGTCGCTCAGGCCCCGGAAGGCCGGCCCGTAGGAGTAGCCGCGCCGCAGCAGGGCGGCGTAGGACTCGGCGGCGTCGAACCCGACCGGTTCGGCGGCCTCCCACGTCCACTCCTCCCGGGCCTCCCGTGCCGGGGCCTCGGCGGCCAGCAGGCCGGAGGCGTTGCGGACCCACTCCCCTCCCGGGAGCCGTGAGTGCACGGTCAGCGACCGGCCGCCGTCGGCGTCGGGGGCCGCCGCGGTGACCTGGAGGGTGACCGCGCCGCCGCGGGGCAGCAGCAGGGGCGCCTCCAGGGTGAGGTCGGTGACGACGGGCGCGCCCGTGCGGGCGCCCGCGTGCAGGGCGAGCCCCAGCAGCGCGGTGCCCGGGAGCAGGACGCGGCCCAGCAGGCCGTGGTCGGCGGTCCACGGGTGGTCGGCGGCCGAGACCGCGCCGGAGAACACCGTGCTGCCGTCGGCCAGTTCCAGGCCCTCCTCGGAGACGAAGGGATCGGGCGCGTCCGCGGGCCGGGGCGGCTCGGCGGGTTCGGCCCAGTGCCGGCGCCGGTCGAAGGGCAGGTCGGGCAGGAGCACCGGGGCGCCCTCGTCGGCGACGCCCTCCAGGACCAGGTGGGCGTTGGTGCCGCTGATGCCGAAGGAGGAGACCGCGGCCCGCCGGGGGCGGCCGGTGTCGGGCCAGGGCTCGCTCTCGGTGAGCAGCCGCACGCCGCTGCCCTCCCACTCCACCCGGGGGGTGGGCTCGTCGGCGTGCAGGGTGCGCGGCAGCCGGCCGTGGCGCAGCGCCTGCACGGTCTTGATGACCCCGGCCACGCCCGCGGCGGCCTGGGCGTGCCCGATGTTGGACTTGAGCGAGCCCAGCCGCAGCGGCTCGCCGTCGCGGCCCGCGCCGTAGACGGAGATGAGCGCCTTGGCCTCGATCGGGTCGCCCAGGCGGGTGCCGGTGCCGTGGGCCTCGACGGCGTCGATCTCGCCCGGCTCCAGCCCGGCGGCGGCCAGGGCGGCGCCGATGACCTGTTCCTGCGCCCTGGGGTTGGGGGCGGTCAGGCCGTTGCTGGCGCCGTCGGAGTTGACGGCGCTGCCGCGCAGCAGGGCCAGCACGGGGCGCCCGGCGCGGCGCGCGTGCGAGAGGCGTTCCAGGACGAGCACGCCCACGCCCTCCGCCCACGCGGTGCCGTCGGCCCCGGCGCCGAAGGCGCGGCAGCGGCCGTCGGGGGACAGTCCGCCCTGGGCCGAGAACTCCAGGAACATGCCCGGGGAGGACATGACGGTGGCGCCGCCGGCCAGTGCCATGTCGCACTCGCCCCGCCGGAGGGCCTCCGCCGCCTGGTGGATCGCCACCAGGGAGGAGGAGCAGGCGGTGTCGACGGTCAGGGCCGGGCCGGTCAGCCCCAGGACGTAGGCGATACGGCCGGAGGCCACGCTCGGGGTGGAGCCGGTGAGGCGGTAGCCGCCGTCGCCGCCCCGCTCGGGGTCGGCGAGGCGGGGCCCGTAGTCGCTCGCCATCATGCCGACGAAGACGCCCACCGGGGCGCCGCTCAGCTCCTCGGGGGTCAGCCCGGCGCGCTGGACCGCCTCCCAGGAGGTCTCCAGCAGCAGCCGCTGCTGGGGGTCCATCGCGTCGGCCTCGCGCGGGGAGATCCCGAAGAAGTCGGCGTCGAACAGGTCGGCGTCGTAGAGGAATCCGCCGCGGCGGGTGTAGGTGCGCCCGGGGACGCCCGGCTCGGGGTGGTAGAGGGCGTCCACGTCCCAGTACCGGTTGTCGGGGAAGTCGCCGGTGGCGTCGGTCCCCTCCTCCACCAGGCGCCACAGGTCCTCGGGCGAGGTCACGCCGCCCGGCAGGCGGCAGGCCATCGCGGTGATGGCGACAGGGTCGTCGTCGCGGCGCGGGCGCTCCGGGACGGGAGCGGACGGGGCCTGGACGGCCGGCCCGCCGGCGGGCGGGTCGTGCCGGGTGCCGACCGTGCGCGCCCCGGTCTCGGCGGCCAGGAGCTCGGCCAGCCCGGCGGGTGTGGGCACCTCGAACAGGGCGGTGTCGTCCAGCCTGACACCGGTCTCCTCCTCCATCGCGTCACCGAGTTCGAGCGTCATGATGGAGTCGAACCCCAGGTCCCGGAAGGCCCTGTTCTCCTCCCCCGGGCCGAGGGAGTCGCGCTCCAGCACGCGCGCGGTGTGCGCGCACACGAGTTCCAGGAGGGAGTCGCCGGAAGGGCCGGTCGCGGGTTCCGCCGGCGGGGGCGCGGAGGCGGCGCCCTGCACCGCCGCGTGTTCGGGCCAGTGGCGCCGGCGCTGGAACTGGTACGTCGGAAGGTCCGTCCTGCGGGCCCCGGTGTTCTCGAACAGCACCGGCCACCGGACGTCCGCCCCGGCGCTGAACGCCTTCGCCGCGGCCGTGAGCAGCTGCGCCTGGTCCCCCGCGTCCCGGAGCAGGGTCTCCTGCACGTGGCCGGACACGCCCGCCCGCTCCAGCAGGGCCCGGATGCTGTGGGAGAGCACCGGGTGCGGGCCGACCTCCAGGAAGATGCGCCGCCCGTCGGCGACGAGGGCGTCGACGGCGTCGGCGAACCGGACAGGGCTGCGCAGCGCCGAGTACCAGTACTCGGCGTCCAGCCGGGTCCGGTCCAGCTCGGCGCCGGTGAGCGTGGAGTAGAGGGGGATCCGCGGGGCCTGGCCGCGCACCTGGCCGAGGTACTCCTCCACCCGGTCCCGGATCTGCTCCACGTGCGGCGAGTGGGAGGCGTAGTCCACCTCGACGAGGCCCGCATGGACCCCCCGGTCCACGCAGTGGTCGACCGCGGCGCGGACCGACGCCGGGCTTCCCGACACGACCACGGAGGCGGGTCCGTTGACCGCCGCCACGTGGAGGTCGTCGAACGTCGCGACCAGTTCCTCCGCCTCGTGCTCGGTGATCCCGAGCGAGGCCATGCCCCCGCTGCCCGAGAGCGAGGCCAGGGCCCGGCTGCGCAGGGCCACGACCCGGGCCGCCTCCTCCAGCGTCAGCGCCCCGGCCACGCAGGCCGCCGCGAGTTCTCCCTGCGAGTGCCCCACCACGGCGGAGGGCTGTACGCCCAGGGTCTCCCACACGCGGGCGAGCGAGACCATGACCGCCCACAGCACCGGTTGGACCACGTCGGCGGAGGCCCCGGCCCCCGTCACCGGCGGGGCCTGCGGCTCACCGCGCAGGACGGAGGTGAGGGACCAGTCGACGAAGGGGCTCAGGGCGCGTTCGCACTCCTGGATCCGGGTGGCGAACACCTCGGCGAGGAGCCCCTCCTCGTCGAGCAGGTCCCTGCCCATCCCGAGCCACTGCCCTCCCTGGCCGGGGAAGACCAGGACCGGGCCGGGCCCGCCGGGGGCAACGGCCCCCTGGGAGTGGACCGACGCCAGCTCGCGGTGCCCGCCGTCCCCCGAGGCGAAGACCACCGCCCGGTGCTCGAACACGTCCCGGGTCGTGGCCAGGGACAGGCCGATGTCGCGGGCCTTGGGGCCGGGGTTGGAGGAGACGTAGGTGTGCAGTGCGGACGCCTGGGCGCGCAGCGCCTCCTCCGAGCGCGCCGAGAGCACCCACGGGACGGGGTCGAGGACGCGGGTGGCCGCCGCCTCACCGCCGCCCCGGCCCGCCGGGGCCGGGCCCAGGACGAGGTGGCAGTTGGTGCCTCCCATGCCGAAGGAGGAGACCCCGGCCAGCGGTGCGTGGCTCGGCCAGGGTTCGCGCCTGGTCTGCACGGACAGGCCGAGGCCGTCGAGGTCGATCCCCGGGGCGGGTTCGGAGAAGTTGAGGGTGGGCGGGATCTGCTGGTGCTCCAGGGCGAGCACGGTCTTGACCAGGCCCACGATGCCCGCGGCGCCCTCCAGGTGCCCGACGTTGGTCTTGGCCGAGCCGACCCGCAGCGGCTCCTCGCGCCCCTGGGAGAACACCTCGCCCAGGGCCTTGGCCTCCACGGGGTCGCCCGCCGGGGTGCCGGTGCCGTGCAGCTCGACGTAGCCGACCTGGTCGGGGGACTTGCCCGCGTCGGCGTAGGCGGCGCGGATCACCGACTCCTCCCCCTCCACGGTGGGGCGGGTGAGGAACTCGCCGCCGCCCGCGTGGAGGACCGCCCCGCCGTGGATGACGGCGTGGACGCGGTCGCCGTCCTCGAGGGCGCGGTCGAGGGGTTTGAGGACGACGAGGGCGCCGCCCTCGCC
This sequence comes from Nocardiopsis algeriensis, assembly GCF_014203695.1. Taxonomy (GTDB): domain Bacteria; phylum Actinomycetota; class Actinomycetes; order Streptosporangiales; family Streptosporangiaceae; genus Nocardiopsis; species Nocardiopsis algeriensis. Next base: position 253,648 of record NZ_JACHJO010000007.1, read on the forward strand.
CCGCACGTAACCGTCGGCGCCGGCGTCGAAGAGGCGGATCCGGGCGCTGGGGGACAGTCCCCCGAACTGGGCGACGTGCTCGGTGCTCTCGGGGACGAGGACGAGGTTGACGCCGCCGGCCAGGGCGGTGTCCGACTCCCCGCGGCGCAGGCTCTCCACCGCCAGGTGCACGCTGACCAGGGCGGAGGACTGCCCCGAGTCCACCGTGAGGCTGGGGCCCCGCAGTCCCAGGAAGTGGGAGATGCGGTTGGCGATCATGCTGCGGTGCGTACCGGTGAGGGTGTGGTGGGTGACCGAACCGGGGCCGCCCCGGTCGTGCAGAAGGGCGTAGTCGGAGTTGATGTTGCCGATGAACACCCCGGTACGTGTTCCGCGCAGGGAGCTGGGGGCCGTCCGCGCGCGCTCCACGGCCTCCCACCCCAGTTCGAGCATCAGCCGCTGCTGCGGGTCCATCGCCACGGCCTCGCGGGGCGAGATCCCGAAGAAGGCCGCGTCGAAGTACTCGGCGTCGTGCAGATAGCCGCCCCAGGCGCCGCTCCGCTCCGCCGGACCGTCACCCAGCCGCTCCGGGGGCGGGGAGATCGCCTCGCGCCCCTCGCTCAGCAGCCTCCAGAAAGCCTCGGGGGTACTGGCCCCCGGGAGCCTGCACGAGATGCCCACGACGGCGATGGGCTCCCAGGAGCTCCGGGTCCGGGTCCCCGACGGCCTGCCACTCACTCTCGCTGTCCTCCCTCTCGACTGCCCCACCTGTTTCGGCCACCCGCGGTTCCGGTACGCAGCCCGCACGTGCGCCTACACGCGTCAGGCTTCTGCCCGCACATACTTCGGGATCGTGAAGGAGACCGGAACCCAAAGTTCTGAGGTTCACGAGAACCAGCCCATGAACTTCCATTCAGCACCAAACGGGAACCAACCACTAGGAGCGTAACGTGCGCCCTCGAGCACTGACAATAGAGACCCCTTTTTTGGACACGAATTTCGGCCCCGACAAGCGGCATTAACTGTCAGCCCATAGATGCATCACCGACACGAAAAACAGAGGCGAACCTCATTTTGGGCAACCGAAAACAGCCCGGGCCCTTTCGGGCACCGGGCTCGGGGGCACACACCGGGGTCAGCCGGCGTCCGCCCGCATGATCGCCGCGACGTACTGCCGCGCCATCTCGGGGTCGAACAGCCACGACTTGTAGTCGGAAGGACAGTCCCAGCCCTGGACCCAGCGGTCGGCGATCTCCTGGTACTCCGAGGCCGCGGCCAGCACGTTCATCAGGTGTTCGGGAAGCTCCTGTTCGACCATCGTCGACGCGAACTCGGACCACATCTGGTTGTCCTGTCCGAATTCCCAGAACCGGTCGAAGGCCTTGGTCATGAACTCCTCGTCGAAGACCTTTTCCCCGTGCTCGATGATGCTCTCCAGATAGGCTTCGGCGCACCTGGTGGAGTTGTTCCAGCTCTGACCGACAAACGGGTCCATGGTGACCACCACGTCCGCCATTCCCAGCGCCTTGCCGCCCGAGGGCAGGACACCCACCGGGTTGCGCACCTGCGGGGTCAGCTCCTCGATGATGGTGCTCCGGCCGTCGACCAGCACCGCGTCCTTGCAGCGCTCGAAGAAGTTCGGCGCGTACTTGCGCATGAGGTCCTTCATCCGGCGCAGCTGCTCCTCCGGCCCCGGACGGTCCGGCCAGGCGTCCATCGGCCCGCCCTTCTTGTCCACGAGGAGCATGTTGTGGGCCGGTCCCTCCTGGGTGAGGATCGGGATGAGGAGGATGTTGCCCGCCTCCTCCGTCACCCCCTCCCAGCCGATGTTCTCCGTCCCGTCCGGGTCCGGCCACAGGTCGTAGACGTAGGCCTGGGCCAGCGAACGGGGCCGGGCACCGCTGAAGCGGCTGCTGTCGTGGGCGAAGAGCTGGCCCAGCTCTCCGTGGCCCACCGCGACGATGATGAGGTCGAACATCCGCGAGAAGTAGTCGAGGTCGGTCACGGTCACCCCGTGGATCACGACCTTCCCCCCGCGGTCCTCGAAGGACTCCAGCCAGTCGGCCATCTTCACCCGGCGGTCGACCGAGACGCTGTAGCCGTTGCCGTGGTGCGACCTCCCCTTGAGCGACACGGGCGGCCGGCCCCTCTTGAAGATGAACATCTTCTGTTCCCGGATCTGCGGGGAGAGCGCACTCCAGAAGTCCAGGTCGAGCCTGCGCTCGTACTCCAGCGCGGTGGGAAAGGTGAACTGGGAGATCGATGGGCGCCCCGTACGGATCTCCAGCGAGGACTGCCCTGTGATCACCGTGACGTCATAACCATGGGTCAGAAGCCCGTGGGCCAGGTGCAGGCCGGCATGGCCCGCGCCGACGATGAGGATCTTGCGCATGTGTCGCTAACTTTCCTGGGTTTCCTGGGACCGTGGGCTTCCGGGAGGGGCGGACTCCCGACCGTCAGGAGACGGGCTCGCCGACACGGTTGTGCTCCAGGGCGTACCGGAGGAGGGTCTTGAGGACCTCCCCGCCCGAGAGGCGCTGGCGGGCGTCGAAATCGATGATCGGCACCTCGGGGCTGACCTCGAGGGCCTCGCGAACCTGCTCGGCGGTGTAGTCGAGACGGTCCTCGAAGCGGTTCAGCGCAACGATGTAGGGGATGCGCTTGTTCGTCTCGAAGTAGTCGACGGCGTCGAAGGAGTCCGCGAGCCGGCGGCAGTCGACCACGACGACCGCACCCACCGCGCCCCGGACGAGATCGTCCCACATGAACCAGAACCGCGCCTGGCCCGGCGTGCCGAACATGTACATGACGAGTTCGTCGTCGATGGTGATGCGACCGAAGTCCATCGCGACGGTGGTGGTTGTCTTGTCGGGTGTCACCGAGGTGTCGTCGTGACCGATGCTGGCCTCGGTCATGATCGCCTCGGTCGTGACAGGCGGAATCTCCGACACCGAGCGGACCAGAGTCGTCTTGCCGGCGCCGAAGCCGCCGGCGATGACGATCTTGCTCGACATCTTCTTGCGGTTGGACCGCTTCCTGTCACTGGAAAAGTCGTTCGAGACCACGAAGAGCCCTCTCCAGAACCTGGTTTTCCGATGGACTGCTGCCGGTGATGGTCGGGTGGATGTACACGAGGTCCTGCTCGGCCAGGTCACTGACCAGCACCTGTGTGACACCCAAGGGGATGTTGAGCTCGGCCGACACCTCGGCGAGCGACCGCGTCTCCCGACACAGTCTGTAGATCCTCACCGACTCCGGCATGAGGGTGGCAGGGGGCTCCTGTCCCGGCTCGGACGTCGAGACCAGGGTCTGCACCATCAATGGATGCCGTGACCGCGTCCGCCCACCGGTGAAGGTGAACGGGCGGACACGGTTGCTCCTTCGCCTACGAAAGCTCATTGCCGTGGCAACCTCATTCCTGCCGAACTGTAACGGGCCACCGTCGTCAGTTCTGGATGACTTCGCGCAACTGCGAACGCAGCTGCGGCGTGAGCACATGGGCGACGTTCTCCACCAGCTTCGCCATCTGGAAGCCGACGATCTTGAGTTCGCTGCCGGGAGCGGTGAGAACCGCGACGCAGGAGCCGTCACTGATCGCCATGATCAGCAGGTGGCCGTGGTTGAAGCGGACGAGCAGCTGCTCGCACTCTCCGCGCTGGAAGAGGCCGGCCCCGCCGACCGCGAGGCTGTGCAGGCCGCTGGCGATCGCGGCGAGCTGTTCGGCGTGCTCCTCGGGGAAGTCGCTGGAGTGGGTCAGGACCAGGCCGTCGGAGGAGACCACGACGGCGTGCTCGACACCGCGGACGTCCCGGACGAACCGGTCGATGAGCCACGAGAAGTTCTCAACACTGTCGTTCATGGATTCAGTCATGCCCTACCTACCTCGACGGGGGTCGTACTTCGCTGGGGGTGCGCGCCTCTACCGGATCGGACGCGCGGTCCGGGGGTCATTCCTCGCCCTTGTCGTCGATCTCCCTGCCCTCGGCGGCGGCGCGCTCGCCTTCGAGGAAGTCGTCGATCTCGTCGCGGATCTGCTCCGCCCGGGCGTTTCCGGTAAGTCGGGGCGGTGTGTCCTCCCGGCCCCTCCGCTCTCCGGCGGGCTCGGGTCGGGGCATCATCCGCAGCGGGGAGCCGTGCGGCGTGGCGCTGCGCCGGGGGAGCCCGGCCGCGGTGACCGCGGAAGTGCCGCCGTCAGGGCGCGTTCCGGGGGCAGGCGCCGGAAGGGTCACCGGGGCGGTGCTCGCGGTCGGCCTGGGCGCGGAAGGCGCCACCGCCATCCGGGACTGGCCGGGGGTGCGGGGGGTCGCCACGCGCAGCAGGCTCTTGGGCACGATCACGTAGGCGCTGACCCCGCGGAAGGCACGGGATTCGAGCTTGGTCTCCAGACCGTGCTTGCGGGCGATCCTGCCGGCGATGTAGAGGCCCATGTGGCGGGGGATCTCCTCGCCGAGGTCGACGGAGCCGCACAGGCGCTCGTTGAGCTCGCCGATCTGCTCCTCGGGGATGCCCACGCCCTCGTCCTCGACGACGACCATGAGGCGGCCGTCGTCCAGTTCCTGGGCGCTGATGACGACCTGGGAGTGCTCGGGGGAGTTGGCCGTGGCGTTGTCGAGGAGCTCGGCCAGCAGGTGGCTGATGTCGTCGGCCGCCATACCGGTGAGGGAGGTCTGCGGCAGCTTGCCCAGCCGGACCCGGGGGTAGTCCTTGATCTCGGACATGGCGGCGCGCGCCATGTCGAGCAGGGGGACGATCTCGTCGTGGGCGTCGGACTCGCCGCCGTCGTGTCCGGTGAGCACCAGGAAGTTCTCCCCGTTGCGTCGCATACGGGTCGCGAAGTTGTCGATCTGGAAGAGCTTGTCGAGCAGATCGGGGTCCTGGGCGTCGGACTCGAGCTCCTCGACCATCTCCAGAAGGGCGTCGACGAGGGAGAGGTCGCGCATCGCCAGACCGGCCAGTGCCTCGTTGAGGAGGTCGCTCTGGGAGGGGCCCGGGTCCGGAGGCGTGGCGGAGGAGGTGTCCGGGGCAGCCTCGGACGCCTCGGCCGCCTCTCCGGCGGGGTCCTCACCCCGTTCCTGCTCGGTGGGGGGCTCGCCGCCCTCCTCCGTGTCGCCCGCTCCGGTGTCGCTCTCCTCCGCGTCGGGACCGTCGGCCTCCTCCGGGGTCTCCTCCCCGCCCCGCTCCAGGACGGCCCGGGCCTCGCGGACCTCCTGGGCGGAGGCTGTGAGCAGGGCGCCGGCGGCATCGGCGGTGACCACCTGGGGCGGCTGTCCCGACGTGAGCACGATGACGTGCTGGACCGGCTGGCCGTAGGGGTTGTACGGGTAGAAGAGCGGCTGGCCCTGGAGGACGTAGCCCGGGTTGGAGAAGGGCGCGGCGTAGGGGCTCTGGTAGGCGACCACCGGCGGCGGCTGGTAGTGCACGGGGTAACCGGGTGCGGGAGGCTGCTGGGAGGAGAAGGGGTAGGGGTGGGCCTGCGGCGGAGCCTGGGGGTGGCCACCGGGGTACGGCGCCTGCGGGTCGCCGCCCTGCCAGTGGGCGCCGGGGCCGTAGGGGGGCCGGTGCTCGGGGGCCGGGGGCCCGTACCCGCCCGGGTGGGGGGCGTAGGGGGCCTGGGGCGCGGGTCCCGGGCGGGAGGCGGCGTAGGGGTCCCAGCCCTGTTCCGGGGAGGGGTACGGCGCGGTGGGGACACCCCGGTCCTGCCCGGCCGGAGGCGCGGCGGAGGCCCACTGCCCCTGCTCGGGGGAGGGGTACGGCGCGGTGGGGACACCCCGGTCCTGCCCGGCCGGAGGCGCGGCGGAGGCCCACTGCCCCTGCTCGGGGGAAGGGTGCGTTTCTCCCCGGAAGTGCGGTGCCGCACCGGTCTGCGGGGCCTCGGCCGCCTCGGGGAAGGCCGGGACGGTGTGCGATGCCTCGGCCGGAGGTGCGGGGAGGGGCTCCTCCCGCGACACCGCGTCCGGGGACCCCGTGCCTCGGGCGTCCCCGCTCTCCGGTGCCCGGGCAGGTTCGGGGGCCGGCTCGGCCCGGCGCGGTTCGGGCTCGTTGAGGCCCGCGCCGTGCCACTGGCCGGCAGAGGTGCCGCCGTGGTCGGCGGCATCGACCTCCACGTGCCGGGCAGAGGTGTAGGGGTTGGGTGCGTTTCCCCTGATCGGGGGCTGGTATCCCTTCTCGGCAGGGCCGGAGAAGGGGCCGATGCCCCTGTCGTCCACCGTGTCCCTCGCCGGCGGGCCGCTCGGCTGCTTGGCTTCCCCGTCATCCGATGCTCGGCGGGGGTTCTGAGAGTGCGAATGCACGGGCTGATGCACGGAATGTCCTTGCTCGGTCTCCATTGAGCGGCTTTCCTGAATTCTGACCATCCTGTAGATGGCCCTCCGAAAACGCCCCTCGCGTTTGGCGCTGGTCCCTTCCCCGATCGATGCCGCAGGCCCGCCCCCGTTCACCTCGGGGGTGGAGCCGCCTTCCGGCGACGCCTCTGCCACTGTCTCGTCTCCTCGAATAGGGTGAGCGGGCCGTCGGCGGCCCCCACTGCCGATCCGACCGAGGAGACTGGCAACTCGGGGACTCGGGGCCCGACGCTCCCCGTACCGGGAAGAGGGGCCCGACGGAACCCGGATCCTGGGGGGTGGGGAGCGGATGATCTCCGAAGCCGGTGACAGACACCCACAACCCGCACCATTCCTACGCTTCCACTGGTAAATGTCCTTCGGGTCGCCAGACTAACAAAGGCTCCCCGACTTGGCAGAAGAACCCAAGAAACATCTGAAATGGTTCGGTACAACGGCCCTGACATGCACAGGAGCCTCCGCAGAGGGCGCTGCCACCTAGTCCGACAAATATCATTTATGTGTTTTGTCCGACTAGGGCCCAGAGCCGCTGATCCGATACCCGTCCCAGGGGTCACACGTCCCCCGGAACGGGGTCCACCTCCCAACCGACCTGGCCCCGCTGGGCGTTGACAAGGGCCACCATGTTGCCCGGGGGGTGGATGTTGTCACTGATCATCTGGTGGGCCTCACCGATCCGGTCGAAGTCCACCACCTCGCTCACACACGGGTCCACCTGGCCGTTGGCCACCAGGTCGATGGCCATCCGGCACTGCGCGGGCGAGGCGAAGTGCGAGCCCTGGAGCCTCTTGAGCCGCATCCACAGGAAGCGCAGGTCGATGTCGGCCTGGAAACCGGACGTCGCCCCGCAGGTCACCACCATTCCCTCGTTGTCGCACAGGTACAGCGAGGTGGGCAGCGTGTCGGCCCCCGTGTGCTCGAAGACGATCCGCGGCGACCTGCGCTCCCCCAGTACCTCCCAGAACGCACGGCCGAAGGCGCGCACGCCACCGAACCACGCCGCGTAGGCGTCGGCGTCGGACTCGTCGGGCACCCTGCCCCAGTGGTCGAACTCGGTGCGCAGGATCGTGCCCACCGCGCCGAGGTCCCGGCACACCTTGGCCTTGGCCTCGCTGGAGACCACCGCCACGGCCCGGCCGCCGGCGTTGCGGACCAGCTGGATCGCCGCGGTTCCCAGGCCTCCGGCCCCGCCCCAGATCAGCACCGGGTCGCCCGGCCGGACCACGTTGGGGTACCAGCCGAAGAGCTGCCGGTAGGCGGTCGCGACACTGGCCAGGAATCCGGCGGCCTGGTCCCAGGGCAGGTGCGCGGGCTTGGGGTGGCACTGGACGTCCCTGACCAGGGTGAACTGACCGAAGGAGCCGTGGTTGTTCTCGTAGCCCCACACCCGCATGCTCGTGGAGGCGACCGGGTCGCGGCCCAGGCGGATGTCCTCGGAGCTCTCGTCCCACTGGCCGGGGGCGACGATGACGTGGTCACCGACCTTCACCCCGCGCACGTTCTCCCCCACCGCCCAGACGATGCCGGAGCAGTCGGAGCCGCCGACGTGGTAGTCCTCCGTCCGTCCCTGCTTGCGGCGCATCGCGATGACGTCGACCGGGTGGGCCTTGGCCGCCCAGACGTTGTTGTAGTTCACCCCCGCGGCCATGCTGTAGACGAGCACGTGCTCGGGTTCGAGCTCGGGAACCGGGACGATCTCGTGGGCGAAGGCCTCGCGCGGCTCACCGTAGCGCTCGGGCCGGATGGTGAAGGCGTGCATGCGCTTCGGGACGTGACCGAGGGGAGGAGCCTCTCCGAGGTCGTACAGATCCTTGGGCATGGGGGGCGGATTCCTTTCCACAACCAGGGGGCAGCGGGTGTGACGTGGAACACCCTGGAGTCGTCGGGCCCGCGGGGTGGCCGGCCGGCAACCGGAGGAAAGGAAAAGAGCCCTGCGCAGCCGCTCCCGCAGCACCTCGTGAAGGTCTGGAAACCCCACGTGACCGGGGGAGAAAAGACAGGGTCATGGTCCTCCTGGCGGCCGGCCCGCCTGGGGGAGAGCGGGGGGAACCGCTGCGCTGCGGTCCCTTTCGACGTCAGGAGACTACACGGCCGGGCGCACCGGTGTCGTCGTGCGAAAGTCCCTGATTCGCTTCCCGGCAAGGGATCCGAGCCCGGGAAGCCCGTCCCGGCGACCGCGCCTCCCCCGCCGGCGGAGCGGGCGCCGGGACGGCGGGGACAGCGGGGACGCCGTGGTGCCAGGTGCGCCGGGTCGGGGACGGAAGGCTCTCCGCGCGAGGTGACCGGAGGCGCGAGGCCCCCGCGGTCGGCACGGGACATCGGAACCCCGGCCCGTTCCGTGGCCGCATGCGGCCACGGAACGGGTTCATGACATATGTCAGTGTTGCCCGGAGAATCCCACTACGTACGGTGTCGGGGACGACTCCCCGTGACGAGTGGAGGAACACCCCCCGTGCGCAGAACACGCACCGCGGCCACAGCGCTGGCTGTCGCCCTCGCCGCTTCCCTCGCGGCGAGCCCGACAGCCGCCGCGGACCCCGCCGCCGAGAACCCCCTGGCCGAGTTCCACGAACAGGAGGTCGTCTGGGCCCCCTGCGAGGAGAGGTCCCTGTCAGGGCTGGAGTGCGCCGAGATCGAGGTACCCCTCGACCACTCCGACCCCGAGGGCCGGCGCATCACCATCGCCATCAGCCGCAACGCCGCATCGGACCCCGAGCAGCGCCGCGGCATCCTGCTCACCAACCCGGGCGGACCGGGCGGCACCGGCCGCCACCTGGCCCTGGACCCCGACCCGTCCTCGAACCTGTGGGGCTACGGCCACCAGCGCGTCGCCGAGGCCTACGACATCATCGGGATGGATCCGCGCGGCAGCGGCGCGTCCGGTCCCCACCTGGACTGCGGCATGCCGATGACGCTCCATCCTCCCCGGCCCGACGACAGCGAGTTCTCGTCGATCACCCGCACCTCCATCGCCTTCCAGCGGGGCTGCGAGCGCAACCACGGCGACCTCCTCCAGCACGTCACCACCGCCGCCACCGCCCGCGACATGGACGTGATCCGGGCCGCGCTGGGCGAGGAGAAGCTGAACTACATCGGCGCCTCCTACGGCACCTACCTCGGCGCGGTGTACGGGAGTCTGTTCCCCGAGCGCCTGGACCGCAGCGTGCTGGACTCCTCCGTTGTCCCCGACGGCATGTGGCGCGGGGTGCTCACGCTCCAGGCCGAGGGCTACCGGCGCAACGTGGAGCGCTACTCCGAGTGGCTGGCCGGGTACGACGGCCTGCTCGGCTTCGGCAGCACGGCGGAGGAGGTCATGGAGACCCTCGACGCCGCACACGGCGAGCTCGAGGAGAACCCCCGGTACGACATCCCCGGCCTGCCGGAGGGCGTGCCCTTCACCGCCGACGACTTCGACTTCTACGTCGGGCAGAGCGCCCGCTACCAGGGCTGGTGGGACGCCTACACCTCCGACCTCTTCCTCCTGGTCCACGGCCTGCCCTTCCCCGACCTCGAGCTCCCCGAGCCCGCCGTGCCCGACATCGAGCTCTCGAACGACGCTCTGATGACCGCGATCCTCTGCGAGGCGGAGTGGCCCTCCCGACTCTCGGAGTACTACGCGGACATGCGCAGGGTGCGGGAGGAGAGCCCCTACGGGATCGGCGTCAACTGGCACTCGCCGCTTCCGTGCACCTTCGCCTCGGAGAAGCCGGCCCAGCCGCTGGTGGAGCTGGAACGCGACGGCTATCCGGCGGGCCTGGTCATCGCCGGGGAGTTCGACCCCCAGACGGTCTACGAGGGCGGTCCGCAGATGGCCGACCGTCTCGGGCACGGGCTGATCACCGTCACCGACGAGGGCGGACACGGCTTCTACGGGATGGCGGGGCTGGAGTGCGTCGACGACGCGGTCGACGCCTACCTGGTGGACGGCGCCGCGCCCCAGGACCTCACCTGTGCGGGGCATCCCCGTGCCGAACTCGGCGGCCCCGCCACCCTGTCGGCACAGGAGCAGGGCTCGATGGTGGCCCGGGTGATGGAGAGCCGCGACGAGGTCCTCGCCCCGTCTTCGGGCATGCACCCTCCGCTCCGCTAGGGGTGTGCGCAACGGCGGCGGCCCGCACCGGGAAAGTGCGGGCCGCCCTGCCTCTCCGGGTCCTGCGCCTGCGGTCGGCGGGGCGGGCCCGGAAGGGGACTGCTACCGTCCGGCGCCCTCCAGGGTGCCGGTGGTCTGGGCGTCGAGCTCGTGGATCAGGCAGAGGACCTCGCGGTCGCCGTAGTCCCAGCCGTCGCTGGTCGGGAACAGCGGGGTGTAGTACAGCTCGGAGTCCAGGTACGAGACGCCGACGAAGGTCTCGAAGGCGGGCTCGCAGATCGCAGCGGACATCTCGGAGACGCGGTCCTCACCCGGGTAGTCGCCCGACTCCGCGATGTCCTCGACGTGGTACACCTCGAAGTCGTGCGGCTCGCTGCAGTCGACCTTGGGCACCGAGGAGACGGAGTCGTCCCAGTTGGTCTCCATCTCGTTCATGCAGTCGCCCAGGTAGACGTCGAAGACGTCGGTGTCCTCGGGCCCCGCGGGCGCGTCGGTGACCTCGGTCTCGGGGGCGCTCGTCTCCACCGGCTCGGGGGTGGTGGTCTCCAGCTCGCCGCCGAGCCCGGGCGGCAGGACGGGGAAGCCACACGCCGACAGCGACAGCAGCGCGCCGGCAGCGGCCAGGGAACCGAGAAGGATGCGGCCGTGGGGCGTGCGGCGCGTTTCGGACATCATGGCAACTCCACTGAAATATCTACTCAAGTACCAACCGCGGGGTATCTCGTCGGCACTTATCCAGATGCAGGAAAGAGGAAAAAGGTTCCGATCCCGGTCCGAACGGATCAGGTGATCGGAGGCACGCGGCCCCGCACCGCTGCCTGCTATCGGGCCGAACCCTCGAGGGGGTCGGCGGTCTGCTCGGGCGCGGTGACGATGCAGAGGATCTCGCGGTCGCCGAAGCTGTCCCAGCTGGTGGCGTCGGGCATCAGGTAGTACATGTCCATGGCCGACTCCGCGAAGGAGAGGCCGACGTACCCGTCGAACTCCGCGGTGCAGACCTCCTCGGCCTCGGTCACGACCGCCGCGTCACCGGGGAAGGTGTCGCCCTCCATGAGGTGGGAGTGGTAGATCTCCGAGTCGTGCGCCTCACCGCACTCGACCAGCGGGATGTCGGAGACCTCGCCCGAGGCCAGGCCCGTCTCCAGATCGGAGTAGTTGAAGCAGTCTCCGACGGAGAGTGTGAAGACGTTGCCCGTGCCGAGGAGGTCGGCGACGATTCCGCAGCCGGCGACCGCCAGTGCGGAACCCGCGGCGAGGCCGGAGAGGAGAAGGGCGCGGGCAGTGGGGGGAACAGAGGACATGCTCGAACTCCGAAGGGGAATGTGGGGAAACGGCGCCGGGGGTGGACGCCGCGACAACAATTCACCGGGCGGGGTCCGGTGTCAACGCAATTTCGAATATCGCTTTTCGCGCTCGCTCACCAACACATCGTGATGAGGCCTTTCCCCGGCCGGTGGAGCCATCACAGCACAGGGCTGTGACAGTTTCTCCTCCGCACGTCCTCGGAAAGCCGACGGGGCCCCGGTGTCGACCGGAGCCCCGTCCTGCGGTGCGTCATCAGGGACTCGAACCCCGAACCCGCTGATTAAGAGTCAGCTGCTCTGCCAATTGAGCTAATGACGCCTGCTGTCCCGCCCGGACTCTCGTCCCGTTCGGCAGCGGTTCAACTCTACCGGATCCGGCGGGCGGGCCGCGCCGCCCGCCGTGTGGGGAGCACCACCCGGCGGCGCAGGGCCCGGGAAAGCGAGCGGCTCCGGCGGAGATCCCTCCACCGGAGCCTTCGGTGCGTCATCAGGGACTCGAACCCCGAACCCGCTGATTAAGAGTCAGCTGCTCTGCCAATTGAGCTAATGACGCCCGCCGCTGCGTCCGTGCCCCTCACTCGCGGCACTTCCTGGCGACGCCGTTAACTCTAGCAGGACCTCAGGGCTGCCGCGAACCGGTCGACCGGCGCGCGGAGCCCGCCGAAGGCGCCCCCGAAGGGACGGGGGCGGTCAGGCGAAGGCCAGGACCAGGGCCACGATCAACGCGATCGCCGCCACCGCTCCCACGACCGCCAGGACGATCGGCAGGACCGGACGGCGCGGGGGCTCCTCCGGCTCGGGGTTCTGGTCGACGAAACGGCGGAAGTGCTGCGTGGTTCCCGCCGGGTCCAGGTTGGGATCAGTGTTGTCTGTCATGGAATCGACACTAGCGACTCACCGGGGTTCTGTGCACCAAGGGAGAGTCCACATCTCCCGTTGTTCCCGGGTCGGAAGGGCCTTCGCCACCGGCTCCGCCGCCGCGGCCCGAACACTTGCCGCCGCAGCCGTCGCTTGAAATCCTGGATCTCCCGTTTTCTCCCGCATCGCGTTGACTTCCGCACCACGACCGAAAGAAACTTTCCTCCATGGCGCACATCTCGAAGCCTGCGGAAGACCGCGTGGGGCCCGGCACCGCCGTCCCCACCACCGTGCTCCGTATCCGCTCCCTGCTGCCCTCCCTCGCCCCCTCCGAGCGCAGGGTCGCCCAGCGCATCCTCGACGACCCCGAGCGGGTGTCCGCCTCCTCCATCACCCAGCTGGCCAAGGACTGCGCCACCTCCGAGGCCACCGTGATCCGGTTCTGCCGGACCATCGACCTCAGCGGCTACCGGGAGCTGCGTCTGGCCCTGGCCGCCGAGGTGGGCCAGGCCCGCGGGGCCAGGACCGCCGGCTCCGAGCTGTCCAGCGACATCAATCCCGACGACACCCTCGTGACGGTCGTCCAGAAGATCGCCTACACCGACGCCCGCGCGGTCGAGGAGACCGGGACCGCGCTGGACACCGACACCCTGCGCACGGTCATCGACACGATGGCCGCGGCGCGCCGGATCGACGTGTACGGGGTGGGCGCGAGCGCGTTCGTCGGTGCCGACCTCCAGCAGAAGCTGCACCGCATCGGACTGACGTCGTTCGCCTGGTCAGACGCCCACGTGATGCTTACGAGCGCCGCGCTGCTCGACGAGCGCGACGTGGCGATCGGCATCTCGCACAGCGGCACCACCATCGACACGGTCCAGGCGCTGTCCGAGGCCGGCCGGCGGGGGGCGTGCACGGTGGCCGTCACCAACTTCCCCCGCTCCCCTATCGGCTTCGCCGACCACGTCCTGACCACGGCGGCCCGGGAGACGACCTTCCGCTCGGGGGCGACGGCCAGCAGACTGGCCCAGCTGACCGTGGTGGACTGCCTCTTCGTCGGGCTGGCGCAGAGCCGCTACGCCGACAGCCGCGCCGCCCTCGAGACCACCGCCGAGGCGGTGCGGGGGCTGCGGATCCAGGACGAGAGGCGCCGCCGCGGCGCGGGCAACGGATGACACCGTGCGGACCGGACAGGAGGGCGTTGTGCGCAACGGCAGGAACCACACCCGGGAAGAGGCCTTCCTCCCACCGTCCCGGGGGAGGGCGGGCGAGGCGGTGATCGTCCGCGCCCCCACCGAGGACCGCAACCCGGACACCCATGACATCGACCGGCTGCCGACCCTGGAGATCCTGCGGCGGATCAACGCCGAGGACGCCACCGTCCCCGCCGCGGTGGGCGAAGCCCTGACCGAGCTGGCGCAGGCGGTGGAGATGGGGGTGGCCGCCCTGGAGGGCGGTGCGGCCATCCACTACTTCGGAGCGGGAACCTCGGGACGGATCGCCGCGCAGGACGCCGCGGAGCTCCCGCCGACCTACGGAGTTCCGCCGGAGTGGGTGGTGGCCCACCACGCGGGCGGCGCCGCGTCACTGGCGCAGGCGGTGGAGGGGATCGAGGACGACTGGGGGACGGGACGGGCGGACGCCGCGGACGTGGCCCCCGGGTCGCTGGTGGTCGGCCTGACCGCGAGCGGCCGCACCCCGTACGTGGGCGGTGCGCTGGAGACGGCCCGGGAGCGCTCGGCCTCGACCGTGCTGATCAGCGCCAACCCCAGGGCGCCGCTGGCGGCGGGCGTCGACGTGCACGTGGGGATGGACACCGGGGCCGAGGTGATCGCCGGGTCGACGCGCATGAAGGCGGGGACCGCGCAGAAGCTGGCCCTCAACGCGTTCTCCACCGCGGTGATGGTGCGGATGGGGCGCACCTATTCGAACCTGATGGTGGGGGTGGACGCCGGCAACGGGAAGCTGCGCGGCCGGGTGGTGACCATCCTGTCCCAGGCCACCGGGCTGGACGAGGACGCGTGCGCGCGGTCCCTGTCCGAGTCGGGTGGTGACACGCGGGTGGCGCTGATCTCCCTCCTGGCCGGGGTGGGGCCCGCCGCGGCCGTCGGTGCGCTCGCCGGCGCCCGGGGACGGGTGCGCGAGGCCCTGGCCGACCTGGGCGTACCCGGCCAGGTGTAACCGACCGCAGAGGCGAGGACCGCCTGGACGCGGTGATCCGAGAGCTCGGTGACGCGGGAGGATCGGCGCCGGCCCTCCTGTGCACGGGAGGGGCGGCGCCGGCCGCGCCCCTGCCGGCGGACGGGGCCGCCGGGGGAATTTTTTGCGCGTGCGCGCCCGTCGCGGGGCGGATAGGTTCCTCGCATGTCCTCACCACGGAGAAACGACGAGCTGTCCCCCCGCCTGCGGGCCCTGGCCGACCTCATGCCGGGCGAGATGCGCGAGGGGGCCGGCATGCACGACTACGACGGCCGCGTGTGCGACCTGTCCCCCGCTGGTGTCGAGGCCGCGCTGGCCCGGCTGGGAGGCGACCCGCTCGACGACCCCCACGATGAGGCCCACACGGCCGCGTTCGAGGAGGGGCTGCGGGTCGAACTGGGCGAGCTCGAACTGCACCGGTCCAACCCCCTCCACCATCTGGGCCTGCTCGACGTATCGGGTTACGACCGCCCCTATGCGCCCGAGGCGGACCGCGCCCGCGCCCGCGAGGCCCACCTGGCCCAGTGGCCCCGCGCCGTCGACAACGCCCTGGCCGCCATGGACCGCGTTCCGGCTCCGGTCGCCCGCTCCCTCATCGGGGCGGCGCGGGGACTGGCCGACGGTCTCCCCCAGGGGATACCGGAGGACCTGCGCGAGACGGCACTGGCCGCCCACACCCGTCTGATCGCCCACCTCGAGAAGGCGGCCGTGCACGGACCGGCGAGCGCCGCGCTGGGCGCGGACGCGCTGGCCCGGCTCATGGGCGCGGGCGAGGCCGCCGAGGTGGACCTGGAGGACCTGGCGGCGCGCGCCGACGCGGAGCGCGACCGCCTGCGCGACCGCCTGGCCGCATCGGTGTCGCGCCTGGCACCGGGGCGCGGGGCGATGGAAGCCGCCCGGGAGCTGACCCGGCAGTACCCGGATGCCGAGGAGGTGCTCGACAGCGCCCGCCGGTGGACGGAGCTGGCGTCGGCGTTCACCGCCGAGCGCGGCCTGGTGCCGTTCGACGACGGCGAGTGCCTGGTGGACGTCTCCCCGCCGTCCCAGCGCTGGGCCACGGCGATGATGGCCTGGTCTGGCCCGTGGGAGGCGGACACGCCGTCGTTCTACTACATCACTCCGCCCGACCCCTCCTGGGGCGAGGAGGAGACCGGGGAATGGCTGGAGATGTTCAGCCACACCACTCTGCCCGCCATCAGCGTGCACGAGGTCGCTCCCGGCCACTTCTCCCACAGCCGGGCCCTGCGCCGCGCACCGAGCCCGGCCAGGCGGGCGCTGCAGTCCATGGCCTTCGCCGAGGGCTGGGCGCACTACGCCGAGGAGATGTGCCTGGAGGAAGGGTTCGGGGAGTACGCCGCCGAGCGGCTGGGGGACCCGTCCTGGACCGCCGACCACTACGAGGTCGGCGTGTGGCTGGAGGCCCTCATCCGGGTGACCCGCCTGTCCGTGGCCATCGGCGTGCACACCGGCGCGATGACGGTGGAAGAGGCGGCCGCCCGGTTCTCCGAGGACACCCCCTTGCAGGGGCCGGCCGCCCTGTCGGAGGCGCAGCGCGCCACGTTCGACCCCACCTACGGCCGCTACACGTGGGGCAAGCTGGAGATCCTGCGCCTGCGCGAGGAGGCCCGCACCCGCTGGGGCGACGGATTCGGCACGGCCCGCTTCCACGCGGCGCTCCTGGACCTGGGCTCCCCGCCGCTGGGTCTCATCGGCACCGCCCTGGAACGGGGCTGACGGGTCGGCCGGGGGCCCCGCCGGAGCCGGCGGGGCCCCGCCTCCAGGGTCCCGCCCTCGGGGGCTCCGGCCCTGGTGGCCCGGGGCCGGCCCCGGGCGCACGTCCGCCGCGGTCAGCGGCCTCCGCCGAAGAGCCTTCCGAAGAGGCCGGTGCCCCGCGGGGAGGCCTCGGGCTCCGGCCGGGGAGCCTCCTCGGGCTCGGGTTCCTGCGGCTCGGGGTCGACGCCGGCCAGCGCGCAGAACTCCGCGTGGTCGTCGGGCAGGGCCCAGGCGCGCAGGGTCTGCCGGAACTCCTCGTCCTCCCAGGCGGGGGCGGGCAGCTCGGCGATGGCCCACAGGACCTTGAGGGTCTCCTCGTCGTAGTCGGCGTGCAGGTGCTCCTCGGCCGTGAAGCCCTTGGACCGGGGGCCGAAGACGAGTTCCAGGCCGACCCCGGTCACCAGGGCCCGCGAGTCCTCCTCGCCCTTGATCAGGCCGGGGAGGATGTCCAGGCGCAGGCGGCGGGCGCGGTCCCCGGCGCGGCCCAGTGCCAGGAAGCCGAGGACCTGCGGGGAGCGGTTGCCGCAGTGCGGCCAGGACTCGTTGAACAGGCCCTCGTAGCCCGTGGAGGTGCCGCCGCCGCGGCCGATGCGGCGCAGCGCCTCGCGCGGGGTGTTCTCACCGTGGATGAGCACCATGGCCACCGAGGCGGCGAAGGCGTTGTACAGGTTGCCGCCCGCCATCTGGTGGGTGAGGGCGACGGTGATGTCGGTGTCGCGGGGGGAGGCCAGCAGGCCGAGGGCGAACAGCTCGGCGGGCAGGGGCTCACCGCTATCGAGCATCTGGCTCATGGCCTCGCCGAGTCCCAGCGGGCGGGGCACGGGGCGCAGGTCCTTGGCCAGCAGTATCTGCGAGGCACCGGTGATGCCCGAGACGATCCGGTCGGCGTCGGGGGTGAGGAAGGCGAGCACGTAGCCGGCCCACTCCCCGGCCCGGTCCAGGCCGCCGCGGTTGCCCGGGCCGCTGAGCAGGCCGATCAGGTCGGGGATGCGGGCGCGGACCGCCTCGAAGGTGTCGAGCTCGGCCTGGAGGAGCTCGGCGGCGCCGGGCCTTCCCATCACCTCGTACCGGTTGAGCATGCGCAGGCGGTGCTGCTCGTCGTGGGCCTCCTCGGCCCACTGCCGGTACTGCTCCCGGACCTTCGCCGGGTCCTCCTCGCGGATCCACGCCACCTCCTCGCGCCACTGGTCGAGGTCGCGCAGCTGGGGCAGGAGGTCCTCCGCGTGGGGAGCGACCAGTTCGAGGAGGAGGCTGAGAGGGCGCCAGCGGTCGGTGGGCGGGGTGTTCGGATCGCATGCGGCGTCGACGAGGAGGTCGACCGCGGCGGGCGCGGCACGGTGGCCGGGCTCGGGGAAGGCGATGATGCCGTGCAGCTCCGAGACCGCGCTGTCGCTTGCCGTGACAGACGCCAGGAGCTGGGGGATGCGTTCGCCGTGACCGGGCGCCAGGGCCTCCCAGTCCGCGCTCTCCGCGCCGTCGTGTGAGTCGGTCGTCGCGTTCATGCCTCGATTATCCCGGCAGGGGCGAAGGCGGCGAACGCGGAGTGCGCCCGCGACCTCAGGGGCGCTCGCGGGGCCGGTCGGGCTCCCGGTGTGCGGGGGCGGTCCTCAGGAGCACGTCGCGCAGCGCCTTGGCGGCCGCGCCGGCCTCGCGGGCGTAGCCGATGGCGGTGGCGCGGCGGCGGGCTCCCATGCTGGGGTCGCCCACCCCGACCGCGTCGATTCCGGCGGCACGGGCGAGGGCGACCGTGCGCGGCAGGTGGAAGGACTGGGTCACCATGGTGGCCGAGCGGATGCCGAACACCTCGCGGGCGCGCACGCAGGTGTCCCAGGTGCGGTATCCGTGCGGGTCGGCCTCGATCCGGTCGGCGGGCACACCGCGGTCGACGAGGTAGGCGGTCATGGTGTCGGTCTCGTGCCGGGACACCGCGCGGTTGTCGCCGGAGACGAGGATGCGCCCGACGCGCCCGTCCCGGTACAGGCGCACGGCCAGGTCCAGGCGCCGGGCCAGCAGCGGTGAGGGCCCCTCCGCCCAGGCGGCGGCGCCCAGGACGACGGCCACGGGCCGGTCGGGAACGGCGCCGGGGTCCTTGCGGCGTCCGGCGCTCGCCAGGAGCACCCAGGCGACGGGGGCCAGTGCCAGGGCGCAGACCACCGCGCCGGTCGCCGCGATCCACACCGCCACAGAGACTCCTCCCGTTGGTCCGTAGGCTCCATCATGGCCCATCCGCGAGGGGTCCGGGCGCCGGCCCGGCCACCGGTTCAGTCGCCGAAGACGTCGCTCCACACGTTCTTCCAGGAGAAGGGCTTGTGATGGCGGATACGCATGCCGCCGCCGTTGCAGGTGCCGGTGATGACGAAGTGCGGGGCGGGCGGGTTCCGCAGGGCGTCGACCTCGTTGCGCAGCATGCCGAACCAGGAGGACTCGACGTCCACCTCGGCGGTGGCGCCCTCGGGCAGGATCAGTTCGGCGCTGCCCCAGGAGGAGTCGATGTACAGCTCCACGACGGGCCCGGGCAGCACGGCCTCCCGGAAGTCCAGCCTGGTGGTGCCGTACTTGTTGTGGACCTCCAGGCGTCCGGGCACCTGCCACTCCCCCTTGCGGGTGACCGTCGAGGCCTGGGAGCGCAGGACCGACTCCTCTCCCGCGAGCGCCGTCGAGCGACCGCCCGCGACGGCCGGCAGCGTGTCGGCCGCGGCACCGATACCGGCCGGCAGGTCCGCGGTCACCGGCTCCAGGTCGGCGTACACACGGGAGGCGTAGACGGTGTCCAGGCGCTCGTCGAGCTCCTCCAGGGTGATGCGGCCCTCGGCGGCGGCCTCGCGCAGCACCTCGGCGACCTGGTCCCGCTCTGCGTCGGAGACGCGCATCCTGCTCTTGTCCTGGGCAGCCACTGTGGACGCTCCCGTTCCTTTCCGCCGGTTCGTGGTGACAACGGTAGAGCATGCCGGTACGTACTTCCGCAGGTGATCGCCCTGCGCACCGGGCTTCGGAACGCCCGGGGCGGGGTACCGCTCCTGCTGGGAAGGGCTCTGCCGGGGTAGGACGGACCCCGGCAGAGTCCTGGACCGTGCGGCACCGGTGACAGTCCAGAGTCCCGCGCCGGGGCGGGCCCTGCCAGGTTCTGTCCCAAACCGGCCACGGCGGGGACGGCGTCCCCTTCCGCCGCGCACCCGTTTCGGACCTGTTTTCCGGACCTGTGCGGCAGTTCTTCCCCGTTCCTCCCCGATGCTGGGGCGAACAGCGTTCCTCTCGCTGTGTCACCGTTTTCGGTCCAGTCAGTAAACCCTTTTTCGGACACCGATGGCGGCCACAGAGGCGCAGGTCGGAGCCGCGCCCGCGAACGGCGCGGAAAAACTTTTCGAACCTCCTCGAACGGAGTTACGCAAACAGCCCTCTGACCTGCGGCTACACGAGGGCTTTCCGAGCTCTCCGAGCGTCCTCGAACTGCCCTCTCGGAGGCGTTTGCCGGAATGTGCCGCAGAGCATCCTCCTAGTGAGCGGGCCGGCCGCTTGTCCAGCACAGATCCCCGCACAGACCATCCGATCCGACCTCCCCAGCAACCACCTGGTCGAAGACCGGAGGAAACCACGACGTGTCCGCCCTTGCGATTGCCCCGACGTTCCTCAGCGACTTCTCCCACCTCACGCCCGACCTCCAGCTCGACACCCTGGCCGTGATGCGCGCCTGCCAGGCCGGGGAGCGTCCCGAACTGGAGCCGGTCGCCGACGCCGCCGACCCGCACGTCCGGGTCGTCAGCATCTCCCCCGACTGGTCCGGCGTCGTCGTTCCCGAGGCCCGTGACGGCGAGTGCCCGGAGGACGCGGCCCCGGGGGCGCGCTACCGCCTGCTCACCGTGCGGCCCCGCGACGAGGCACTGCGCTTCGCCCGCGACCTGCGCCCGGAGGCCCCCGCGGCCGACCCCCGCCCCAGCGGACCGCCCGAGCTGGCCGGCGCGCTCGGCGCCCCCTTCCGGCAGTGGCAGGTCACGCTCCACCCCGACCAGCACCGGATCACCGAGGCCCACTACAACGGCGCGGTGCAGATCACCGGCGGCCCCGGCACCGGCAAGACCGTCATCGCCCTGCACCGCGCCGCCCACCTGGCCCGGCGCGACGCCGCCGACCGGCCCGACGACCTCCGTGAGTCCGTCCTGCTCACCACCTACAACCGCGCGCTGGCCCAGTCCCTGGCGGAGCGCCTCGACCAGCTGCTCCCCGATCCCGGGGTGCGCGCCCGGGTGCGGGTGTCCACCATCGACAGCCTCGCCCGCTCCGTCGTCCAGGCCCACAGCAGCCTCCCGCCGCGCATGGTCGGCCGCGACGAGCTGGCCCGGCGCTGGCGCGCGCTGGCGCTGGCCGACGGCCTGCCCTTCTCCGGCCGCTTCCTGGTCGACGAGTGGGAACAGGTCATCCTGGCCAAGGACCTGGAGCTGCTGCCCCAGTACATCCGCTGCGAGCGCAGCGGCAGGGTCCAGCACCTGGCTCCCGAGCACCGGCGCCAGGTGTGGGAGACGGTGCGGCGCTACGTGGGCGCCATGCGGGTGGAGGGCCTGTGGTCCTACCCGCAGCTGGCCGCGGAGGCGGCCAGGGTCCTCCGCCGCGGCGCACCGCTGTTCCGGCACGCGGTGGTCGACGAGGCCCAGGACCTGCACCCGGCCCAGTGGCGGATGCTGCGGGCCGCCGTCCCCGAGGGCCCCGACGACCTGTTCATCGTGGGAGACCCCCACCAGAGGGTGTCGGACAACCGGGTCTCGCTGGCCTCGCTCGGCATCAACGTGCGGGGGCGCGGGCAGAGGCTGCGCGTGAGCTACCGCGTCACCCAGGAGATCCTCGACTGGAGCATGCGGGTGCTGCGGCGCCCGGCGCTCGGCATGGACGACAACGCCGACACCCTGGCCGGGTACCGGTCGCTGCTGCGCGGTCCGGAGCCGGTGGTGCGCGGCTGCGCCGACCGTGCCGAGGAGCTCACGGCGCTGGGTGACTGGGTGCGGGTGTGGCTCGAGGCGGGTGTCGAGCCGGAGGAGATCGCGGTGGCGGGGCGCAACCAGTGGGTGGTGCGCGGAATCGCCAAGGAACTGGAGGCCCGCGGCATCCGCACCGCCCCGCTGGAGGACGCCGGCCGCACGGGTTCCGTGCGGATCGGGACGATGCACCGGCTCAAGGGGCGCGAGTTCCGCTGCGTCGCGCTGGTGGGGGTCAGCGATCACCTGCTGCCGCCCAAGGCCGCGATCGAGGCCGCCGAGGGTGACCAGGTGGCTCTGGAGCACGTGCTCCAGCAGGAGCGGACGCTGCTGTTCGTGGCCTGCACCCGGGCGCGCGACGCCCTGTACGTCTCGCACGTGGGACGGCCGAGCCGCCTGATCACCGCGGACGGGTGACGGAGGGCCGCGGCCGGAAAAGGGGGACGGGGGTGCCGCACACGGTGCGGCACCCCCGTCGCGGTAGGCGGGATCAGCCGCCGTAGTTCCCGTTGAGCGCGGGGATGTCCATCGTGTCGGTGCCGGCCGTGGGGGCGGCGACATCGACGTCGGTCACGATCATGAAGGGCAGGAGCAGGGGCGGGGGGAAGTCCGGCGTGAACGTCAGGGGGATGCCCAGGAGCCGGATCTCCATGCGGGTGACGTGCATGACGACGTCGCCCTCCATGGTCATCCGCGGCAGGCCCAGGGACATGCGGGTGCCGGCGTCCTCGAACCACAGCTCCGCGTCGTCGAAGACGGCCCTGCTCATGGTGAGGCGGATGTAGCGCTGAGGTCCGTCGGCGGTGGGGCACTCGACGACACCGTCGTATCCGGCTCCGTACATGGTCAGGACGTCGGAGGTCAGGCCCGAGGTGCGGACGGAACCGCGGAAGCAGTCGTACCCCTCGTCCATCGGGACGTCGGGGAGCTCCCCCTCCTCCAGGGCTGCCTGGCAGGCGCGCACGACCTCCAGGAACTCCTCCTCGGAGTCGGCCACGGCCTCGGGGCCGGCGCGCAGTTCGCAGTCGGCCGGGTCGGCCTCCTCCGTGTCCTCCTCGGGTTCCTCCTCGCCGTCCTCCTCGGGCTCCCCGTCGGGTTCGCCGTCCTCCCCCTCCTCCTTCTCAGGGTCGTCGGCGCCGGGCTCCCCGTCCCCGGGGTCTCCGGTGCCGGGGTCCCCGGGATCCTCGCCGGGTCCTGGCTCGGTGGGTTCCGCGCTCGGGGAGGGCGAGGGGTCGATGGGCTCCTCGGAGGCCTCCTCGCCGGGCAGGAGCCAGTCCCAGGGCCAGCTCAGGTGAGGGGCGGGGGCGGAGGACAGGAGCAGGAGCGCCGCGAGCGGGAGGGCCACGGCGGCCGACGGCCGGGCACCCGTGCCCTCGGGCCGCTCGACGGTCTCCTCCGCAGCTGCCTCCTCCGCCGCGGTCTCCTCACCGGCGGTCTCCTCCGCGGCGGCGGCCCGGTCCCGGCGCCGGGGGCGGCGGGTCTTGGGACCCCACGCGAACACCAGCGCCCCGCCGACGATCCCCAGCAGCATGCCGATGACGAACCCGCCGAAGTTGGAGGTCACGTAGGACACCAGGGCGAGCAGGACACCGGTCACCCCGAAGAACACGTGCTGCGCCGGCTGGAGCCAGCTCAGCACACCGAGCGAGATCAGCAGCAGCGCGATGAGGCCGCCCGAGATCCCGGCGATACCGGCGTAGATGATGAGGTCGATGGGGATGACGAGGCTCTGTGCGGCCGGTGCGACCAGCAGCTCGATTCCGGCGGCGACGAGCAGGACGCCGCCCCAGAACGGCCGGGTGCGCCGCCACTGCCCGAAGCGTCCCCACCCCTTGCGCACAAGGTTCAGTGCGTGGGCCATGGGACTCAGAAGCACTCGTGGTTGCCGGGCTTGATTGCCAGGCCCAGACCGGACAGGTGCAGGGAGCCGGAGGTGACGGCCCACGTGGTCAGCTCCATGTCGGTGACGTTGATGATGTCGGCCTGGAGGCCGAACCCGCCGGCAGGCCCCTGGCCGCCCTCCGTCTTGTCCAGGGTGCTGGCGTCGCGGCCGATCTCGATGGCGCCGAACTCGGCGTGGCCCTGGAGCTGCTCGATGTCGAGGACGAAGTTGGTGCCCTCGACCGGGGTGCTCTCGCCCGCGGTGATGACCAGGGTGGCCTGGCCGATCGGCAGGTCCCAGAGCGAGGACATGCAGAGGTCGCTCAGCTGGGCGTTGCCCACCCGGGACAGGCCGACCGCCCGGCTGCTGCCGTCCGCGGACGTGGCCACGTCGCCGTACTGGGTGAACCCCTGGCCGCTGAACTCACTGGCGGACATCTTGAAGCTGTCCCCGGAGACGGCGAAGGAGGCGGCCAGCAAGCCCTGGGTGGTCATCCCGCCGAGGACCCCGGCAGCTGCGAAACCGGGTATCAGGACGAGGGCGAAGCGACGCCAGCGGGTGCCTCGGATCTGCTCAGGCGCCTCGTGGGAGACTTCTTCCGGTGTCTCCTCGGATGCCATGGGCATGAGAACCTCCTGTGTTCCACCGCCGGGGGGAGGCGGTGAGGGGAGCGGACCTTGCGCCGATGCGCGCCTCGCGTGTTACATGGAACACACCTTACTCGGCGGTAGTGACGAACATTACAATACCCATTGTCACATTTCTAGATGGCGCGTTTTCATCGTTGCGGACTCGTATCCGGCGCATTACGGGCCTCCGCAACCAACCAGAAGGAAGACTCCGTGCCAGACAGCAATGCGCAAGCAGATCCCACCTCGTCCTCCACCCGCTCCTCCGCCTCCTCCGAGCAGGAGGAAAGCCGATTCGACTACGACGTGGTGGTCGTGGGATCGGGCTTCGGGGGATCGGTCAGCGCCCTGCGCCTCACCGAGAAGGGGTACCGCGTCGGGGTCCTCGAGGCCGGCCGCCGCTTCACCCCCGAGACCCTGCCCTCGACCTCCTGGGACCTGAAGAACTTCCTGTGGGCACCGCAGCTGGGCATGTACGGGATCCAGCGCATCCATCTGCTCCGCGACGTGCTCATCCTGGCCGGCGCCGGCGTCGGCGGCGGCTCGCTGAACTACGCCAACACGCTCTACCACCCGCTGGACCCGTTCTTCGAGGACCCCCAGTGGCGGCACATCACCGACTGGAAGTCCGAGCTCTCCCCGTTCTACGACCAGGCCCGGCGCATGCTCGGGGTCCGCACCAACCCCACCGTCACCGCCGTCGACCGGCACATGAAGGCCATCGCCGAGGAGACCGGTGTCGGCCACACCTTCCGCCTCACCCCCGTGGGCGTCTGCTTCGGCGACGGGAAGGACGGCGAGGGCCCCGAGGCCGCGCCCGGGGAATCCGTGGGCGATCCCTACTTCGGCGGCGCCGGCCCCGAGCGCCGGGCGTGCACGGAGTGCGGCGAGTGCATGACCGGCTGCCGCCACGGCGCCAAGAACATGCTGACGGAGAACTACCTCTACTTCGCCGAGCGCGGCGGCGCGGAGGTGCACCCGCTGACCACCGCCGAGCGCGTCCGCGAGCTGCCCGGCGGCGGGTACGCGGTCGACACCGTGCGCACCGGCGCGCGCCGGAGGCGCGCCGGCGCCCGCACGTTCACCGCCGCCCAGGTCGTCGTCGCCGCGGGCACCTACAACACGCAGACGCTCCTGCACCGGATGCGCGACTCGGGGCACCTGCCGCGCCTCTCGGAGAAGCTCGGCACGCTCACGCGCACCAACTCCGAGGCGCTCGTGGGCGCGACGAGCCGCCACGTGCCCTGGCACGAGGACCTCACCCACGGGGTGGCCATCACCTCGTCCATCCACCCCGACGAGAACACCCACATCGAGCCGGTCCGCTACGGCAAGGGCTCCAACGCGATGGGCATGCTCACCGCCATGCAGGTGCCCGGTGGCGGGCGCGTGCCGCGCTGGCTGAAGTTCCTCGGGCTGGTGGTGCGCCACCCGTACGTGTTCGTGCGCAGTTTCTCCACCCGCCGCTGGTCGGAGCGCACCATCATCGGCCTGGTCATGCAGTCGCTGGACAACTCGCTGACGACGTCGGTCCGGCGCGGCCTGTTCGGCGGGAGGAAGAAGCTGACCTCCCGGCAGGGCCACGGGGAGCCCAACCCCACGTGGATCCCGGCCGGCCAGGACGCGGCGTCCCGGCTGGCCACCCGCATCGACGGCTTCGCCGGCGGCTCGGTGGGCGACATCTTCGACATCCCCATGACCGCGCACTTCCTGGGCGGCTGCCCCATCGGCGACAGCCCCGAGAGCGGTGTCATCGACCCCTACCACCGGCTCTACGGGCACCCGGGCATCCATGTGGTGGACGGCTCGGCGGTCACGGCCAACCTGGGCGTGAACCCGTCGCTGACGATCACGGCGCAGGCCGAGCGCGCGATGTCGATGTGGCCCAACAAGGGCGAGGAGGATCCGCGGCCGAGGCCGGGAGAGGCCTACCGCAGGGTCAGGCCGGTCTTCCCGCACTCCCCGGCCGTGCCCCGGGGGGCGTTCGCGGAGCTGCGGTTCACGGCGCCGCTGCCGCTGACGGTGGTCGGCGCGGGAGGCTCCGGAAGAGCAGAGGGGCCAGGGGGGCCGGAGGGGTTGGAACTCACGGAGGTCCTGAAGCCCTCGGAGGTTCTGGAGGACGCGGAGGTTCCGAAAGGAACGGAGGTCCTGAAACCCGCCGAGATTCCGGAGGACCCGGGAATGCCGAAAGGCCCGAAGGTCCTGAAACCCGCCGAGACCCCGGAGCACTCCGGGGTTCTGGAGGGGGCGGAGGCCCCGGAGAAGGGTGCGGCGGGCAGGGCCGCGGACGGTGCCGGGGAGGCCGCGGCCCCCTGACCGGCGCCGAGAGGCTCAGGAGCGCGCCGACGGGCCCGGGGTCCCGGCGGCGCGCTCGCGCTCGAGGTCCTCCATGGCCTCGGCGAAGTGCTCCCCCAGGAAGTTGGTGAGGTTCTCGGCCATCTCCTGGGCCAGCACCGCATCGACGGCCTGCTGCGCCAGGGGGCGCACCCGGCGGGTGAGCTCGGCGATCTCGGCGGGGTTCCCGCCGCGCACCACCGTTCCGGGGACGTACTCGGCGACGATGTGGTCGAAGACCGTCCTGACCATGTGCTCGGAGACCTGGCCGATCTTCTCGCGCAGGTTCGCGGCAATGTCGAGCACCGAGTCCACGCTCATGCCGAGCCTGACCAGCTCGGCCCCGGCGTGCAGCAGCCGGGGGCTGGGGACGCGGAAGCGCAGCCCGTCGCGTTCGAGGATGCCGAGTTCCATCGAGCGCCGGACCGTCCGGGGCGTCACCCCCGTGCCGAAGAGTTCGCGCAGCTCGCCGAGGGTGACGTAGTCGGCCACCTCGTCGCTCCAGGAGTCGCCGATGGCCGACTCGAAGCCGATGATGTCGGCGAGGTTGCCGCCGCGCTCCCAGACCTGGAACATCTCGCCGATGGTGGCGAACGTGTAGCCGCGCCGCAGCAGCTGGCCGATGAGCCTCAGCCGGGCCAGGTGCGCCTCGGAGTAGATCCCCACGCGCCCCTGCTTGCGCGGTGGGGCGAGCAGCCCCCGGTCCTGGTACACCCGGACGTTGCGGACCGTCGTGTCGGCAAGACGGGCCAGTTCGTCGATGCGGTATTCGGCCATGCCCCCAGCCTAGGGACTCCGCGGGAGATCGCCGCCAGAACAGCTGCCGGAGCGGCTCGGCCGGACAGGTCCCGAAAGCTACTGGCGAGTTAATTTCTCGTTCTTGACCCATTGCATTGTGACAATGGTCGTTGTAACGTTCCGGCAATGACTGTGGAGGAGATCACATGACGACCCCCCTGCCACGCCACCTGCGCCGACTCCCCGGCCTGAACGCCGTTGTCACCGGAGCCTCCGGGGCGTTCGGCAGCGCCACCGTGGCCGTCCTCCGCCGCCTGGGCGTCAACGTCGTGGGACTGGACCGCAAACCGGCCCCCGGAGTCATCGCCTGCGACATCACCGACGACGAACAGGTCCGCCGGGGCGTCGGCGAGGCCCTCGACCAGCTGGGCGGCCGCCTCGACCTGCTGATCCACTACGCGGGCATCGGACCGGCCGTGGACATCGGCAAGGCACCCGGCTCCGACGTCCACCAGACCCTGGAGGTCAACCTGCTGGGCGCCTGGCGGGTCACCGCCGCCGCGCTCCCCGCCCTCCTCCGGGACAGGGGCCGGGTGATCATCACCGCCTCACTGCTCTCCCACCTCCAGGTTCCCTTCGCGGGTGCCTACACCGTGTCCAAGCGTGCGCTCACCGCCTACGCGGACTGCCTGCGCGCCGAGTACGGCACCCACATCGGGGTGACCACCGTCTACCCCGGGTACGTGGACACACCCATCCACGAGCGCTCCCGTGCCACGGGCGTCGCGCTCGACGGGCTCGTGCCCGCCGAACGCGAGCGCGACACCGTCATGGCGGTGGTGAGGGCCGCCGGCGCCCGGCGGCCCCCGCGCGACGTGGCCTCCACTCCGCTCGGAACGGTCGGCCTGCACCTGTTCCGCCACTTCCCCGGCAACACCGAGCAGGCCGTGGCGCTGCAGATCGGCCTGCTCCTGCAGAACGGGGTCTTCGGCGACGCGGAGATCGCACGGGGACTGCACGAGCGCCACGGCGGCCGCGAGAGGGGGCAGAGCGGGGTCCGCGTCGAGGGATCCCTCCGCGGCAGGGGTTCTTCCCGAAGTGACGGCCTTCCCGCCGGTGCCCTGGCGGACGCTTCCTGAAGGAGACGACAGATGACCGCAGAGATCGCCGCCAAACCCGAGCTCACCGACCGCGAGGACATCGCCAAGCGCCTGCTGCGCGGTTCGGCGAAGGCCTCCTTCGACCCGCTGGTCGAGATCGACTGGGACGCCCCCGTCGACCCCGACATGTGGGCGATCCGACCCGAGCGCATCTCCATCTACGGCACTCCCCTGTGGGACCGCCTCAGCGAGGAGAAGCGCAAGGAGCTCAGCCGCCTGGAGGTCGCCTCCATCGCGACCATCGGCATCTGGTTCGAGACCATCCTCATGCAGATGCTGGTGCGGCACGCCTACCACAACGACCCCACCACGCTGCACGTCCAGTACGCCTACACCGAGATCGCCGACGAGTGCCGCCACACGGTCATGTTCGCGAAGATGGTGCAGAAGCTGGGATGGCACACCCACCGCCTCGACCCGGTCGCCTTCCAGCTGGGCCGCCTGTTCAAGACCATCGCGCACGGACCGCTCATCTTCGCGGGAGCCCTGTTCGTGGAGGAGGTCCTCGACCAGTTCCAGCGCGAGGCCATCCCCGACGAGAACGTCCTGCCGCTGGTGCGCGCGGTCGCCCGCATCCACGTGACCGAGGAAGCCCGGCACATGCGCTACGCCCGGGAGGAGTTCAAGCGCGACTGGACGCAGCGCGGCCCCCTCAACAAGGCCTACAGCAAGGTGATCCTCGGCCTGGTCACCTACTACTCCGCGACCCGGCTGATCAACCCCAAGGTGTACGAGCAGGTCGGGCTGGACCCCAAGGAGGCCGCCCGGGCCGCCCGCAACAACCCGCACTGGATCGACACCAAGACCTGGGCCGCGCGCAAGGTCGTCACCACGCTCGAAACGGCGAACGCCATCACGGGGCTGGGGCGCTACTTCTGGAGGAAGGCGGGGCTGCTGGGGCGCTGAGGTCCGAGGGCCGACCGCCGCCCGCAGAAACCGCCGCACACACTTCACCGCCGAGGAACCGGACGCCCCGCGTCCGCCGGCGGTGGCACAGGCCTCCCGGGGACGAACGCGCCGCGTCCCCGGGAGCCCTCTCCCCGGAGGCGGAACGCGCCACGCCTCCGGGGGCACACTCCCCCGGGGCGAAACGCGCCACGCCCCGGGGGACCCCCGCATTCCGGTCCGCGGCCGCCGGCAGACGCCGCGCGGACCGGTCGTACGAAGGGAACCAGCACGTGACCGAAGCACCGCCCCACTTCAGGGTGGCCGTCATCGGGTCCGGCTTCGCCGGAATCGGGATGGCCGTACGCCTCAAGCAGGCCGGCCTGGAGGACTTCGTGATCCTGGAGCGCGCCGACGAGGTCGGCGGCACCTGGCGGGACAACTCTTATCCCGGCGCCGCCTGCGACGTGCCCTCGCACCTGTACTCGTTCTCGTTCGCGCCCAACCCCGACTGGAGCCGGTCGTTCTCCCCTCAGCCCGAGATCTTCGACTACATGAAGCGGGTCGCCGGGGAGCACGGCATCAGGCGGCACGTGCGGTACGGCCACGAGGTGCTCTCGGCCCACTGGGAGCCCGAGCACAACCGCTGGCGGATCGAGACCGGCCGGGGCCCGCTCACCGCGCAGTTCCTGGTCAGCGGCGCCGGCCCGCTCGCGGACCCTGCCTTTCCCGACATCAAGGGCCTGGACACCTTCGAGGGGAAGCTCTTCCACTCGGCGACCTGGGACCACGGGCACGACCTCACCGGCCGGAGGGTCGCGGTCATCGGAACCGGCGCGTCGGCCATCCAGTTCGTGCCGCAGATCCAGCCGAAGGTCGCCCGGCTGACGCTCTTCCAGCGCACCGCGCCGTGGGTGATGTTCCGCCACGACCGCGACATCACCAAGGCCGAGCGGTGGCTGTACCGGAACCTGCCGTTCACCCAGCAGATCGCCCGCAAGAGCATCTACTGGGGCCGGGAGAG
Organism: Nocardiopsis algeriensis; assembly: GCF_014203695.1. Taxonomy (GTDB): domain Bacteria; phylum Actinomycetota; class Actinomycetes; order Streptosporangiales; family Streptosporangiaceae; genus Nocardiopsis; species Nocardiopsis algeriensis. The sequence goes on from NZ_JACHJO010000007.1 coordinate 283,805, forward strand.
CTACGTCCTCGGCTTCGCGAAGAACCCGAGGCTCCTCGGTGTGGTGGAGGCCATGGGGAGGGCCAACATCCACCGGAGCATCAAGGACCCGGAGCTGCGGGCCAAGGTCACGCCGAGCTTCCGTGCGGGCTGCAAGCGCATCCTCATGTCCAACGACTACTATCCGGCGCTGGCCCGCCCCAACGTCGACGTGGTCACCGAGGGCATCGCGGAGATCCGGCCGAACGCGGTCGTCACGCGCGACGCCTCGGGGCGGGAGACCGAGCACGAGGTCGACACCGTCATCCTGGGCACCGGGTTCCACGTCACGGAACCGCCGATCGCCAAGCGGATCTTCGGCGGGGAAGGGGGTTCCCTGGCCGACCACTGGGGCAGCGACGCGCAGGCCTTCCGCGGCACCACGGTCGCGGGGTTCCCCAACCTGTTCGTGCTGGCCGGGCCCAACACGGGGCTGGGTCACACGTCGCAGCTGTTCATGCTCGAGGCCCAGATCAGATACACCATGGAGGCCCTCAAGTACCTGTGCCGGGGCGGCTACGACCGGTTGGACGTGCGGCCGCAGGCGCAGAGGGCCTACAAGGAGATGGTGGACAGGTCCATGCGGGGCACGGTGTGGGTCACGGGCGGATGTGACAGCTGGTACCTGAACGAGGAGGGTCGGAACACGACGCTGTGGCCGACCTTCACGTGGAGCTATGCGCTGCGGACGCGCTGGTTCGATCCGAGGAACTACGACCTGCGGGTGGACGCGGGTGCCCGGACGAGGACCAGGGCGCGGGCCGGGGTCTGAGGGAGGATGCCGTGAGCGGGTTCGACGACGACGAGGAGGAGTACCGGGGCGAGGTCGTCCTCGTCCCGGTGGACGGGGACGAGGACGCGGAGATCACCGCCACCGCGCATCTGGCCGGACACTTCTCGCCGCTGACCGGTGCGTACGAGTGGCGTGGACGGCTGTCCGCGAGCCCCGAGGTGACCGCGGCCTACGAGCGCGGGGTCCGCACGGTACGGGTGCGCACCCCGGAGGGGCACGAGGGGACGGGCGTGCTGGCCCAGCCCAACGTGTGGGGAGGTCATCCGGTCAGCGGATCGGGGACGCCTCCCTTCGCGGTCCCCCGGATCGAACTGGAGGAACTGGTCGACTGACCCTTCTCCGGCGAGGCACGTGCTCCGGACTCCTTCCCCCACTCCCCCGACGAGAGGTGTTTCTCCCATGGCGATCCGACACGTGGGCGCGGCCCGGGAACTGCGGGTGCGCTCCGACGACGGCAGCGAACTGCACGTCGAGGTGCGCGGCCCCTCCGACGGCCCCACCGTGGTTCTCTCCCACTGCTGGGCGACGTCCCTGGCGTCGTGGGGACCGGTGGTGCGCGAGCTCGCCCCCCATCTGCGGGTGGTGCTCTACGACCAGCGCGGCCACGGCCGCAGTCCGGCCCCCCTCACCCGCGCCGGCTACGGCGCCGAGAAGCTCGCCGACGACCTGTGCGCCGTCCTGGCGGCGACCGTCCCCGAGGGGCACAGGGCCGTGGTCGCCGGACACAGCATGGGCGGCATGACCGTCATGGCCGCCGGCGACCGTGAGGTGTTCCGGGAGAAGGCGGGCGCGGTGCTGCTCACCAACACCGGTTGCACCGAGCTGACGAAGAGGGCGCGCGCCATTCCGCTGCCCGGCCCTCTGGGCACGCTGGGGTCACAGGTCTTCCTCCGGGCCCCCCTGCCGCTGGGCCCGCCCAACCCGGTCACCGACCTCGCGCTGCAGTACGTCTGCATGAGCATGAAGGCGGATCCGAGGATGGTACGGCTGTGCATGCGCATGGTGCACGCGTGCAACGGCGTGGTGCGGGGGCGCTGGGGCGAGGTGATGACAGGTCTGGACCTGGACGACACGGTCCGGCGGATCACCGTGCCCGCCGTGGTCGCGGTCGGCACCGAGGACCGGATGACACCGCCGTGGCACGCCCACCACATCGCCTCGCTCCTGGGGGACTGCCGGGAGGTCCGGGAGGTCGAGGGGGCCGGGCACATGGGGCCGCTGGAGTACCCGGAGGTACTGGCGGAGATGGTGGAGCGCCTGGCGAAGGAGTGCGCCGGGGGCCCGGCGGGCTCGGTCGGCGAAGGTGCTCCCGGGGACCCGGGGCACCGGAAGGCCGCCGCCCGCTGACACGCGTGGACGGCGGCGCCCCGCTCCGCCGCGCGGCCGGGGGCGCCGGTCTCACCGCTGGGACCGGGTGTGCCTCCCGGGAGCGGGCCTGGGGACGGGGAAGATGTGCTCGGACACCTCGGAGTGGACCTGGTGGAGGCGGGTCCGGACGGCGCGGCGGAGCTTGGTGAGGCATTCGACCAGGGTGGTGTCGTCGCCGACCAGGCCGCCCTTGGCGATGGCGGGGGTGCCGTCGAGGGGACCCCCGCTGAGGTGGCCGTGGACGGCCAGGGGGACGATCTCGCCGCCGATGTCGAAGGCGTGGACGTCCAGTTCGTCCAGCAGGCTCGACACCAGGTCGCCGCCGGTGAGGTAGAGGCCGCTGGGCAGGGCGTGGGTCTCGTTGACCACGTCCGCCACCAGGCGGGCGATGCGGACCGGCAGTTCGGCCCTCGCCTGTGCGGGCATCTCGCCGATCCGGTCGCCGGGGGTGACCACGCGCAGGATGCACAGGTCGGGGAAGACCGAGGAGGTGAGCTGCGCGGCCAGCTCGGTGGCGACGTCGTCGGCGCGGTCCTCGCACAGGGCCACGGCGTCCAGGTCGATGAAGCGGACCGCTCCCGTGCGTGCCACCGTGGCCAGCTGGCGGCGGGTGACCTCGGTGGTGCTGGCCACCACTCCCAGGAGGGGGCCGCGCGAACCCGCCTGACCGCGCAGGCGCAGGGCATAGGCGAGCAGGGCGCCGGTGGGGCCGGGGTCGGCGCAGACCCACACGGTCCCGTCGGCGTGGTGGGCGGCCGCGGCGGCCTCGGCGATGTCGGTGAGCTGCTGCTCGGTGGCGGCGTCGCACAGCACGATCGGTTCGTCGCCGGCCAGGAGTTCGGCGGTGAGCATGGTCTGGGTGACCTGGCGGACGGGCACGTGCCGTACCGCCAGAGCCGTCTGGGCGGCGAGGATCTCCGCGACCGAGCCGGTGGCCATGGGGTGCAGCGGGTCCTGGGCCAGCTCCGTGTCCCCCAGGGGGAAGCCGTTGAGCAGCTGGACGCCGTTCTCGGTGGTGCGGCCGGCCGCGGGGAAGGCCGGGACGAAGAGCACGCGGACCCGGGTGCCGACCGGGACGCGTTCGCGGACGGCCTGGTAGGTGGCCTCCAGCTCGGCGCCGATGTTGCCGCGCAGGGTCGAGTCGGTGCGCTTGACCACCAGACCCACCGGCCACACGGCCTCGACCACGTCGGTGACCAGGTCGGCGGCCTGCTCGGCGGGGACGTGGCGGCTGTCCAGGTTGGCCACCACCACGTCGTAGTCGCCCTCGACCTGGCTGACGTGCTCAGGTGTCACCGTGGCCACACGCATTCCGGTCCGGGCGAACCTGGCACCGGTGGCGTTGGCACCGGTGAGCTCGTCTGCGACCACGAGGACCTGGGCCACGTCAGCCTCCTTCGGTGGGACTCACCTCCCAACATAGGCCCATGGAAAGGTCACTCCAGCCGCACGACGGAACCGGTGCGCGCGCTGCGGCGGGCGGCCTCGATGATCTCGAGGCCGTGGGTGACCTCGTGCGGGTCGACCGGCAGCGGGTCGCCCTCGCCCACCGCGTCCCGGACCCCGGCGTAGAACTCCTGATAGGCGCCGCGTGCACTGGGTACCCGGCGGGTGGAGCCCTCCGTGTCCAGCACCCCCCAGGACGACTCGGGCATCACGCCCCAGTCGTCGGCGTCGGGGCGCTCGCCCGCCGTGAGGCGGGCCTCCTGGGCGTCCATGCCGTGGCTGGTGAAGGCGCCCGCGTCGCCCAGGACGCGGAAGCGCGGGCCGTTCTGCGCGGCGACCGCGCTCATCCACAGGTGGGAGCGGGTCCCGCGGGCGTGCTGCAGGGCGAGGAAGACGTCGTCGTCGGCCTGCACCCCCTCGCGGAGGGTGTCCACCTCGGCGTAGACGGAGGAGACCGGGCCGAACAGGTTGACCGCCTGGTCGATGAGGTGCGGCCCCAGGTCGTAGAGCAGGCCGGCCCCGGCCTCCACCCCGCCGCTCTCGCGCCAGGTCCCCTTGGCCTGCGGGCGCCAGCGCTCGAAGCGCGACTCGAACCGGTGCACCCGGCCCAGGGCGCCTTCCTCGACCAGGCCCCACAGGGTGAGGAAGTCGGCGTCCCAGCGGCGGTTCTGGTAGACGGTCAGCACCCGGCCCAGCTTCTCGGCCAGGTCGGTGAGCTCGCGGGCGTCGGCGGAGGTGAGTGCGAACGGCTTGTCCACCACGACGTCCAGGCCGTTCTCCAGCGCGGCCCGGGCCAGCGGGGCGTGGGTGTCGTTGGGCGTGGTGACCACGGCGATCTCGTAGCGGTCGGCGTGCGCCCACAGGTCCGCGACGGTCGGGTGGACCACGGCACCGGGGTAGCGCTCGCGCACCGCGCGGGCCCGCTCGGGGTTACCGGTGACCACCGCCGCCAGGCGCAGGCCCGGGACGGCGTCGATCAGCGGCGCGTGGAAGACCTCGCCGCCCTTGCCGTAACCGATGAGTGCGACGTGCAGCTCGGGATCCCTGGATGCGTTCGACATGGTTCCAATCTAAGGCCCTGTTTTTCGGATCATCTCGGGCTGCACGGCCACCGGACGCCCCCTTGCCGCGGCGGAGAGCTTGCGAGGCCGGCCGGGCCGAGCTGCGCTCTCCGACTCGCGAGGAGACGCCTGGTCGGCCGTTCGCGGGGGGATCGGCTCCGCCGATGCGGCGAGAGCATCCGAAGAACACGGCCTGAGGCCCCGCTACGTTTCGTCATCGTTACGAAAGTAGTTGCGAAATTTGTAGACATTTTCACTGATAGTGGATTGCATCGGATTCGGCATGCCGTGGGTCACACAAGGGAGAGCTCCATGCTGAGAAGAGACAGCACCCGCCGTCTGGCGGTGGCAGGCGTCGTCCTCCTCGCGGCCTCAGGCTGCGGCTACCTCAGTGGCGAGGGCGGGGCCGGTGGAGGCGGTGACGCCTCCGGCATCGACTGCAGCCCCTACGAGCAGTGGGAGGACATCGGCGGCAGCGTCAGCCTCTACTCGTCCATCCGCGACGAGGAGGCCGAGCGGATGGACCGTTCCTGGGCCGACTTCGAGGCGTGCACCGGGATCGACATCAAGCACGAGGGCAGCGGTGAGTTCGAGGCGCAGCTGCCCATCCGCCTCGAGGGCGGCAACGCCCCCGACCTGGCGCTGATCCCGCAGCCCGGGCTCCTGGAGCGCGTCGTCTCCGACGGCCACGCGGTGCCCGTCTCCGATGGCGTCAAGGCCAACGTCGAGGAGGGCTGGGGCGAGGACTGGCGCAGCTACGCCACCATCGACGGCGAACTGTACGGCTCGCCCTACGGCGCCAACATGAAGTCGATGGTGTGGTACTCGCCGACGTACTTCTCCGAGAACGGCCACGAGGTCCCCGAGACCTGGGACGACATGGTCGCGCTGAGCGACGAGATCGCGGAGTCGGGCACCAAGCCCTGGTGCGTGGGCTTCGAGTCCGGGGACGGCACCGGCTGGCCCGGCACCGACTGGATCGAGAACGCGCTGCTGCGCACCGGCGGCACCGAGACCTACAACCAGTGGGTCTCCCACGAGATCCCCTTCGACGACCCGAAGGTCGCCGAGGCCTTCGACCTGGCCGACGGCATCGTCCGCAACCCCGACTACGTCAACGGTACGTTCGGCGACATGGAGAGCATCGCGATCACCTCCTTCCAGGAGGCCGGTCTGCCCCTGCTGGACGGCGGCTGCGCGATGTACCTGATGGGCTCGTTCTACTCCGCGCAGTTCGGCGAGGACGTGGAGGTCGGCGAGGACGGTGACGTCTACGGCTTCGTCCTGCCCCCGCTGGAGGCCGGCGCCGAGGTGCCGGTGATGGGCGGCGGCGAGTTCGCCGTGCCGTTCGCCGACCGCCCCGAGGTCGCCGCGGTCCACGAGTACCTGTCCACGCCGGAGTACGCCAACAGCCGCGCTTCCGAGGGCGCCTGGGTCTCGGCGAACCAGAACATGGACACGTCGGTCATCGAGGACCCCGCCTCGCAGTTCGCCGCCGAGGTCCTGCTCGCGGAGGACACCGTGTTCCACTTCGACGCCAGCGACTCCATGCCCGCCTCCGTCGGGACGGACGCCTTCTGGACCGGCATGATCGACTGGGTGACCGGCTCCTCCACCGACGAGGTCCTGGAGGCCATCGAGTCCGCCTGGCCGTAAACACCCGGAAACCCCCGCGGGGCCCGGCGAGGCCGGGCCCCGTCCCCTTCCAGGTACAAGGGACCGACCATGGAGTTCTCCTTCCTGAACGAGCTTCCCAAGATCGTGTGGATGCTCATCGGGATCGCCGTCTTCCTCGCCGTCATCGGACTGCTGCTGGTGCTGGTCGACCTGCCGCGCACCCGGCGGGACCGCTGGCAGGCGTTCCTCTTCCTCGCCCCCGCCCTGCTCCTCCTCCTGGGCGGCATCGTCTATCCGGGCGTGCGCACCACCCTCCTGTCCTTCTACGACCGCTCGGGCGAGACGTTCGTGGGGCTGGACAACTACCTGTGGATGTTCGAGCGCCCCGAGATCCTCCAGGTGCTGTTCAACACCCTGCTGTGGGTGCTGTTCGCACCGCTGCTGTCCACCGCCATCGGGCTGGTGTACTCGGTGCTGGTGGATCGCTCCCGGTTCGAGCCGATCGCCAAGTCGCTGGTGTTCATGCCGATGGCGATCTCGTTCGTCGGCGCGAGCATCATCTGGCGCTTCGTGTTCGCCTACCGGCCCGCCGACCAGGAGCAGTACGGCCTGTTCAACCAGATCGTCGTGTGGCTGGGCGGTGAGCCCAGGCTGTGGCTGCTCGAACAGCCCATCAACACATTCCTGCTGATCCTGGTGCTGATCTGGGTGCAGGCCGGGTTCGCCATGGTCGTGCTCTCGGCCGCGATCAAGGCCATCCCCGCCGACATGGTCGAAGCGGCCCGGATCGACGGGGCCGGCCCCTTCAACCTGTTCTTCCGCATCACCCTGCCGACGGTGTGGCCGACCCTGCTGGTCGTGTTCATCACCATCACGGTCCAGACGCTGAAGGTCTTCGACATCGTCCGCACCATGACCGGCGGCAACTACGGGACCAGCGTGATCGCCAACGAGATGTACAGCCAAGCCTTCCAGCAGGGCCAGACCGGTCAGGGGTCGGCACTGGCCGTGTTCCTGTTCGTACTGGTCATCCCACTGGTCGTGGTACAGATCCGCCGGATGCGCAAGGCGAGGGAGCTGGCATGAGCAACAGAACCCCCGAGGTAGAGGCCGCGGCGGCGAACCCCGAGATCCCGGTCCCCCGCGGGAGCGCGGCGGCCCGGGTGCGCCGCAGGCTCAGCGGGTCGACGGCGAGCCTGGTCGCGCTCGTCATCGCCGTGGTGTGGACGGTGCCGACCGCGGGCCTGTTCATCTCCTCCTTCCGCCCGGCCGAGCAGATCCGGACCAGCGGCTGGTGGACGTTCTTCGCCTCCCCCGAGGTGACGCTCGACAACTACCGGGACGTACTGTTCGGCAGTGCCAGCGACGGCAGGCTGGCCAGCTACTTCGTCAACTCGTTCGTGATCACGCTGCCGGCGACGGTGTTCGTCGTGGGTATCGCGGCTCTGGCCGCCTACGCCCTGGCGTGGACGGACTTCCGCGGCCGCGACTGGCTCTTCCTGGGGGTCTTCGCGCTCCAGATCGTGCCGCTGCAGATGTCGCTGGTGCCGCTGCTGCGCTTCTTCTCCCAGGGCGTGGTGATCGGCGGTGTGCAGGTCCTGCCCGCGTGGGAGCTGACCGGCGCCATGGCGTTCACGAACGTGTGGGTGGCACACACGATCTTCGGCCTGCCGCTGGGGATCTTCCTCCTGCACAACTTCATCGCGCAACTGCCGAAGAGCCTGTTCGAGGCGGCCCGTGTGGACGGCGCCGGACACGGCCGCATCTTCATGCGGATCGTGCTCCCGCTCATCGTCCCGGCCCTGGTGTCGCTGGGCATCTTCCAGTTCCTCTGGGTGTGGAACGACCTGCTGGTGGCGCTGATCTTCACGGGGAACTCGGCCGAGACCGCGCCGCTGACGGTCCGCCTCGCCGAGCTCGCCGGCACCCGGGGCGAGGCCTGGCACCGCCTCACAGCGGGTGCCTTCGTGTCGATGATCATCCCGCTGCTCGTGTTCTTCCTGCTCCAGCGCTACTTCGTCCGCGGCCTCCTGGCCGGCAGCGTCAAGGGCTGACCCCGCCCCCGGCGCCCGAACCGAGCCGCAAAGGCACGCAAGGGCGCCGGGCCCCACACGAGCACAGCCGCGCCCCAAGGGGTGTGCCGTGAGGGCGCCGGCGGGGTTCTGCAGGAGTGGAGCGAACATCCGAGGAACGAGGATGTGAGCGCAGCGACGAAGAACCGCGCCTTGAGGGCGCCCGAACCGGGCTGAAGCGAAGCGGAAGCCCAAAGCAAGCACAGTGAGGGCGCCGGCGGGCGACGGGCGGGCCGAAGCGCAGCGGAGGCCCCAAAGCAAACACGGCCCCCGGCTCACGACAGCGCGGCGCGCGCGGCTTCCAGGGTGGTGGTGCGGTAGGCCGCGCCGAAGAGGCAGACGTGGACCAGCAGCGGGTACAGCTGGTGCAGGGCGACCCGGGAACGCCAGCCCTCGGCGAGGGGAGCGGCCTCGTTGTAGGCGTCGCGTACCCGGTCGAGGTGCGGAAGCCCGAACAGGGCGAGCATCGCCAGATCGGCCTCCCGGTGGCCGCCGTGGGCGGAGGGGTCGACGAGGACGGCGTCGGAGTCGCGCCAGATCACGTTGCCGTTCCACAGGTCGCCGTGGACGCGGGCCGGTGGTTCGGGGGCGCCGGCCAGGTCGGGGACGGCGTCGACGACCTTCTCGATGATCCGGCCGTCGGCGGGGGTGAGCCCGCCCTGGTCGACGGCCCGGCGCAGAAAGGGGCGCAGGCGCTGCTCGGCGTAGAAGGACGGCCAGTCCCGCGAGGGCGTGTTGTCCACCGGCAGGGGGCCGATGAAGCCGGGCCACTCGGCTCCGAAGCTGTCGGCCCCGGCCAGGTGCATCCCGGCGAGCTGCCGCCCCAGCCACTCGGCCGCACGCGGGGTGGGCTCACGCTCCTCCACCCACGGCAGCACGACGATGCGCTCGTCCCAGGCCACGACCTCGATCGCCGGGGAGCCGAAGGCCTGGCCGAGCCAGTCGAGCCCGCGCGCCTCGGTCGAGAGCACGGGGCTGACGGGGACGCCCCGCGACAGGGACTTGACGAACAGGCGCGTGCCGTCGACCAGCTCCGCGTAGAAGATGTCCCAGTCGTGGTTGCTGCCCGCTCTGGCCGCCCGGCGCACCTCCCGGCCGAGCAGGGCGGTGAGCCGCTCGGCCATGGTCCCGCTGACCGGGTCCCGCCGTCGGCCCTCGCCTCCTCCGCCGTCGAAGGCGCGCACGATCTCCTCCTCCACCGGCCCTACCGCCGCAACCGTGCGACGAGTTCACCGGTGAGGCCCTTGGAGGCGGCCTCCACCATGTTGAGGACGGCGGTGAACCCGTCGTCCCCGCCGTAGTAGGGGTCGGGCACCTCGGGGTTGCGACCGCTGCCGGGCGCGAAGGACCGGAAGAGTCTCAGCCGTCCGAGGTCGAACCCATGCTTCTCGCCGTGCTCGTCGACGATGCGCCGCACCGTGTCGAAATTGTCCAGGTCCATGACCAGGACGAGGTCGCGGGTGACGAGGTGCGAGGGACCGAACTGGCAGGCGGTGTGGTCGGTGAGGTAGCCGTGGACGCGCAGGGTCGAGGCCGCGCGCGGGTCCATGGCGCCCCCCACGTGCCAGTCGCCCGTGCCCGCGCTGTCCACCTCCACCAGGCCGCCCAGTCCTGCGCGGTCGATGTCGGCGCGCAGGACCTTCTCGGCCATGGGCGAGCGGCAGATGTTGCCCAGGCACACCACACTGATGCGGTAGGGACCGTCGGGGTCACGCGGCTCCGGCAGGTTCATACCTCTTACCGTAGCCAAAAACCGCTGCGGCCACTCATGTCCCGCGGCGCGCGTCATCCCTGGGGCAGGCGCACCACGGTGACGAAGAAGTCGTCTATCTGACGTACGACCTTGATGAACTGCTCGAAGTCGACCGGTTTGGGCACGTAGGCGTTGGCGTGCAGGCGGTAGCTGCGCAGCACGTCCTCCTCCGCCTCGGAGGTGGTGAGCACCACGACGGGGATGTGCGCGAGCTCCTCGTCGTTCTTGACCTCCTCCAGGACCTCGCGCCCGTCCTTGCGGGGCAGGTTGAGGTCGAGGAGGACCAGGTGGGGCCGGGGGGCGTCGGCGTACTCGCCCTCACGGCGCAGGAAGCGCAGGGCCTCGACGCCGTCGGAGACCACGTGCAGGCGGTTGCCCAGCTTGTGTTCCTCGAACGCCTCCTTGGTCATCAGGACGTCACCGGGATCGTCCTCGACCAGCAGCACCTCGATGGGATGCACCAACATGACCTCGCTCAAGCTCCAGACCCCTGTCAGGGCTCCGCCCCGTCGTCGGAGGAAGCCGTACTGCCACCGGATCCGGGCAGGGAGGGAGGCTGTCCGGCGGGGCTCTCCCCCTCCGCGGCAGTCTCTTCTCCCCGGTCTCCCCGATCCGTGGAACCGGCTGTCGGAGCCGGGCCCGCGGGGGCGGACTCGGCGTCCTCGGTGCCCTGGACCCCGTCACCGGTAACAACGCCGGGAACGGCTTCGGCGGTTCGCCCGCCCGGGGCGGACTCCTGCCCGAAATCCACTGGCAGGGCCCAGCATATGCGGGTTCCGGTCCGTGCGGAGTCCCCTTCGGCAGCGGTCCGTGAGGTGTCGAGCCAGATCCGGCCGCCGTGGAACTCGACGATCTTCTTGCACATCGCCAACCCGATACCGGTTCCCGAGTACTTCTCACGGGTATGCAACCGCTGGAAGATCACGAAGATGCGCTCGGCGTACTGCGGTTCGATCCCGATTCCGTTGTCCTCGCAGCAGAAGACCCACTCGTCGCCCTCCCGGTGCACGTCGATGTGCACCCGCGGGTCCTCCTCGCCCCGGAACTTCACGGCGTTGCCCACCAGGTTGAAGAACAGCTGGGTGAGCAGGGTGCGGTCGCCCTGCACGGTCGGCAGGTCGTCCCACGTGACCTCGGCGCCCGTCTCCTCCAGGCGGGTGGACAGGTTGCTCAGGGCGTCGTCGAGGGGCTGCTCCAGACCGACCGACGAGAAGTTCTTGGTCCTGCCGACCCGGGAGAAGGCCAGCAGGTCGTTGATGAGGGTCTGCATGCGCTTGGCACCCTCCACCGCGAAGTCGATGTAGGAGTCGGCACGCTCGTCCAGCTGTCCGTGGTAGCGCCGCTGGAGAAGCTGGCAGAAGCTGGCGACCTTGCGCAGCGGCTCCTGGAGGTCGTGCGAGGCGACGTAGGCGAACTGCTCCAGCTCCAGGTTGGAGCGGCGCAGCTCCTCGGCCTGCTCCTCCAGGAGCGCGGACTGCTCCTGGAGCTTGCGCCGTGCGGAGGCGACCTCGTCCAGGTCCTGCACGATGCGCTCGCGCATGGCGTCCACGTCCCGGCCGAGCCGGACGATCTCGGGAGGGCCGTGCAGGGAGATCCGGTGCGCGTAGTAGCCCTCCGAGACCTGGCGCATGTGTCCCGCGAGCTCCTCGAGGGGGCGCAGGACCCATTGCTGGAGCATCACCCACAGGAACACCGACAGGAACACCACGACCAGACCGACCAGGACGAGAAGGGCGACGACCTGCTGGGTGGCGAGGGCCAGGCCGCTGCGAGCCTCGCTGATCTCGCTGTTCAGCTGCTGCACGGCCTCGTCACCGGCCTGGGTCAGGTTCATGTACAGCACGCGGCCGCGGCGCAGGTCCTCCTGGCTGGGTTCCTGTCCGTTGCTCACCTGTTCCAGGGCGGGCTCGGCGAACTCGTCGGTCCAGACCTGCCCGGCGTCGAGGAAGGCCTGGAGCGCCTCGGTCACGGCCCCGTCCTGCTCGGGTTCCTCCGTCAGTTCCGCCAGGGCGGCGCGCTGGTCGGTGAGGTTGAGCCGCGCCTCGATGTAGGGCTGGAGAAACTCGCGGTCCTCGGTGAGGATGTAGCCGCGCAGGGCGTGGTCCTGGGTGAGGTAGGCGGAGCGGGTCTGCTCGACGGAGCTGACCGCGGGCGTGAGGGAGTCCACCTGGAGGTCCAGGGAGTTGCGGGCGCTGATCGCCGACAGCGTTATGGTCGACACCGCCGCGACGAGAATGACGGCGACCGCGGCCAGGAGGACGGTGACCCGGCGGCGCAGGCTCCACGACCTCGCCGAGGCCTCGGGGCGCCCCCGGTCGCCGTTGACGAAATGGGTGCCGCCGACGGACACGCCTCCGGGCATGCCGGTTCCCGGGGCCGGCCCGGTTCCCTCTGCGTCGGTCTCCATGGCCGTCCCCTCCTCGGGAGGAGTCACTCCCGCTCTCCGTGTTCCCCGTGTGTGATGAGCAGCATCGCCACGTCGTCCTGGAGCGGCCCGCCGTTGCGGCGTTCGGCCCCGTCCACCACGTGCTCGGGCAGCGCGTGCAGGGACACGCCCTGCTCCAGGATGCCGGTGACCAGGCGCCGCAGTCCCGCGACCTCCAGGCGTGCGGGCGGGGCCCCGTCGTAGGCGTCGACGAGGCCGTCGGTGTAGAAGAGGATGCTCGCCCCGCGCGGCAGCACGATCTCGTCCACGTCGACCTGCTCGACCGGCGCGACCCCCAGGGGCGGCTGGGGGTTGGCCACGGTCTCCTCGACGGACGTGCCGTGCACGACCATGGGCGGCGGGTGTCCGAGGACGCGCAGGCGCATGCGCTCGTCACCGGTGTCCAGGCTGGCCATGCACAGGGTGGCGTACATCTCCTCCCTGGCGCGCTCGCTGACGAGGATGGCCTCCAGGTTGGGCAGCACGTCGTTCTCGGGAACGCCGGCCATGACGAGGGTGCGCCAGGCGATGCGCAGGCTCACCCCGAGGGCGGCCTCGTCGGCCCCGTGGCCGCTGACGTCGCCGATGAGCACGTGGGTGGTGCCGTCCTTCTCGACCGCGTCGTAGAAGTCGCCGCCGACGACGGCGCGCTTGCGCCCCGGCCGGTAGTAGGAGCGGTGGTTGAGGGGGGAGCGCCCGAGGAGGACCTGGGGGAGCAGTCCGCGTTCGAGGCGCATGTTCTCGCGGGCGCTCAGGCGGGCCTCGCGGAGCTGGAGGGCGTTCTCGTCGGCGCGGCGGCGCTCGAGGGAGTAGCGCAGGCTGCGACCGAGCAGGGAGCCGTCGACCTGGCCCTTGACCAGGTAGTCCTGGGCTCCCGCGGCAACGGCGGCGACGCCCTCGTGCTCGTCGTCGAGGCCGGTGAAGACGACGACCGCGGCGTGGGGGGCGGCCGCCAGGACCTCGCGCAGCAGGTCCAGCCCCTGCGCGTCGGGCAGGTTGAGGTCGAGCAGGACGCAGCCCCGGAAGTCCTTGAGGTGCTCGCGGGCGTCCTTCAGCGTGGCCACCCAGGTGATGTGCGTGGTCAGCGCGGTCTCGGCGAGCAGTTCCTCGGCGAGGAAGGCGTCGCCCGCGTCGTCCTCGATCAGCAGGACGTCAACCGATTCGACGGCAGCCTCCAGCCGCTCGTGCAGAACGGTGTCGTCGCCCAGGGGGGCGCTGTCGGCAACGCCCTGGCCGGAGGCGGCACGGACCGCCTCCCCGCCGACCACCGTCACGGGATCGTGCCCTGTTCTCCTGGTATCCACTCATCGCCTTCGGTCTACCGGTCCGCGGTGTGCACCACCGCGTCTGCGCGTCCGGGACGAGCGCCTCCGGGCGGTTCGGACCGCATGACTCCCAAAACGATAAACGCCACAGCGACGTGTTGACCAGCACGCGGAGGAGAGAGACATCCGACGTTCCCGGCGGGAACCGGTCTCCGTCCGCACCCGTCGCGGGCCGTGCCCGGGCGGGAACCCGGCCCCGGCAAGGGACGGACAGCCGGTCGGGGGAGTCGTGCGCACGGCCCGGATGCCCGTGCAGGTGCTCGGGCACAGGCCGGGACGTACCCCTCATTGTGAGGCAGCTCACATGGCATGTGAAGTTTTTTCGACAGAGCGTCATTTCCATCTTGACACCCAACCGCAGCTAAATGACATCATGTCATATAGATCTCCACACGAAAGGGCGGAGAACGCCATGGGCGTGACAGCCGAGACCCCCGCGCCGGTCTCCCCCGGTCCCGAACCGTTCTCCGAACGCCTCAAGGCGTCGACCTGGACCCACCACCAAGCCGCCGAGGCCCACGGCTTCACCCAGGCGCTCCTCGGCGGCACCCTCTCCCGAGAGGGCTACACCGACATGGTCGCCCAGCACTACTTCGCCTACACCGCACTGGAGGAGGTCGGCCGCACCCTGGCCGGCGACCCGCTGGCCGACCGCTTCCTGCTCCCCGCACTCGAACGGGTCCCCGCACTGGTGCGCGACCTGGAGCACCTGGTCGGACCGGACTGGCGCGACCGGATCTCGCCCACCCCCGCCACCCGCACCTACACGGCGCGCATCGAGCAGATGGCCGACCGCCCCGAGGGGTTCGTGGCCCACCACTACACCCGCTACATGGGCGACGTGTCCGGCGGCCAGTTCATCCGCCGCGTGGCCGCCAGAACCTACGGGATCACCGACGAGGCGGGCGTGGCCTTCTACGTCTTCGACGCGCTGGGCAGCCTGCCGAGGTTCCGGGAGGGCTACCGCGCGCGGCTCGACTCCCTGGAACTGGACGCGGCCGCCGCCGACCGGGTCGTCGCCGAGACCCGGCTGGCCTACCAGCTCAACACCGAGGTGCTCGCCGACCTCGGCAAGCTGTACACACCCGCCTCCTGAGGCTCCGGCCCCTTCCCCGGTCCCAGGGACCGGGCCGGACCGGCCCGCTCCGCGCAGCGTGCCACCATAGGGTCATGCCCAAGATCACGGCTCCCACCATCGCCGCCCACCGTGCCCGCACACGGGAGCGCATCATGGAGGCCGTCGACGAGTTGACCAGGTCGCAGGGGATCGACCGCATCTCCATGACCGACGTGGCCGGTGCCGCAGGCATCACCCGCACCGCGCTGTACAACTACTTCCCGGACAAGCCCACCCTGCTGCTGGCCTTCACAGAGCAGGTGAACAGCGCGTTCGTGGAGCGCTACCGGCGCGAACTGCCCGCGGGGGTGTCGGCGGCCCGACGCCTCTCGGCCTTCGTCCGCCTCCAGCTCGAAGGCATCGTGGCGCACCCGCACCCGCCCGCCGCCGAACTCGGCGCCAGCCTGGGGCCGGAGGCCTACAAGGCGCTCGCCGCCCACGTGGCGCCGATGCAGCGCCTGCTCACCGAGATCTTGGAGGAGGGCACGGCCGCGGGCGAGTTCGACCCGCTGCCGACCGGGCCGACCGCGCAGCTGACGCTGTCGATGATCGGCTCCCGGCGCATCCCGCTCGTCAGCGGGGAGGTCGGCCTGGACGAGACCCACACCCTGGTCACGCGGTTCGTCCTGCGGGCCCTGGGGACGGCGACCGAAACCATCGACACGGTGCTCCTCAACCCCCGACAGGCCGACACGGAGAGCACGGGAGCGTGAGCGCAGAGCCATAAGGGTCGGCCGTTACCCGCCGACCCGTCGCCGACCAGGCGGTACCGACTCGAATTTCCGGCACCGGTTTCGCGAGAATCGAGGACAACCCCTCCCCCGGCCGAGCCGTGAAGGTGTCCTCCCGTGTCCCTCGTGCTCTTCCTCGTCGGCGCCGCACTGGTACCGATCGCGATGTTCAACAAGGTGCCCCGCTACGTCCCCGGACGACTCCCTCCGCCCCGCTCGGGGCCCGGCGCGCAGGCCACGGCGGCCCGGAGGGCGGCCCCGCCGCGCGTGCACCTGGTCCCCGCCCGGCTCACCGAACAGGGCCGGGCGCTGCTCACCGCACTGGGCGGCAGCGCACTCCTCGTCTCGCTCCTGCTCACCCTGCTCGGCCACTGACCCCGCGGTCGAGCAGGCGGCCGATGCCCGCCAGCAGACCGCCCGCGGCGATCCCGCCGACCATCGCGGCGGCCGCGGCCGCCCTGCGGCGCGTGCGGGCGTCCCGGGAGGCGCTCATCTCGGCGACGGCCCGGTCGTGGGGGCCGAACAGGCCTCCGCACAGCAGCGGGTCGAGCTCCAGGGGGCGCCATCTGGCCTCCCAGACGCCGGGCGGGGGAAGCTCCCCCACCGACGCGGTCCGCCGCTTCGGGCGAACCTCCTCCGCGCCGTTCCCCGGAACGGGCAGGGTGCGCGGGGCGGGGCCTCGGTAGCGCAGCTCCCCCGGGGCGTTGGCGATCATCTCCACGAGCAGCTTGGCGCAGGCACGCGCGTCGCCCAGCGCCGTGTGCTGCCCGGTGGGCCAGTCCCCGCTGAGCACGTAGGAGGCCTTGGGCAGCGAGTAGCGGGCCAGGTCGACCTGGGAGCGCAGGGCCCGCAGCGTGCACAGCCCCGACTGCCCTGCGGGCAGCCCGGCCGGCACCAGCTCCGAGGCCAGGAAGCGCTCCTCGAAATCCAGGTTGTGGCTGACCACGACCGCCCCCGAGAGGATCCGGGCCAGCCGGGGCACGATCTGTCCGACCGTGGGCGCACCGACCGTGTCGCTCTCGCCGATCCCGTGGAACTCCTGGCCCGACACGGGGGCGCGCGGGTCCACCAGGGTGCTGAACTCCTCGACGACCTTGCCGTCCCCGCGCACCCGCACGACCGCGATCTCCACGATGCGCGCACCCTCACGCGGGTCCAGTCCGGTCGTCTCAATGTCCAGGACCGCGTACTCCAGGTCCGCCGCCCGCCTGCCGGACCCGCGCCGGGTCAGCCCGCCCGTCCGCAGCGTTCCCATCGCTCCGCCCTGCTTCCTCGTCACTGCCGGCCCCACCGGTACCGGTTGCGTACCGGCACGACCCTACTCCCCGCCTCGGACAGGACGGCCCGTTCCCCGGAGCGCGGTGGAGAATGCCGTACCGTGCCCCCTGAACAGGAAGAAAGAGGCCCTGGGTAACGTTTGCACCCGATGCCGGAAACCGTGACCGTCTGGAGACCGACCGTGATCCGAACCCCGCTGCCCGAGTACGTCCCCCTCGCCGAGGTCGTCCGCTCCGGAATGCGCGAGAGCGTGCACTACGGCGCCGTCGTGGGACTGGCCGCCGACGGGCGGATCGCCCACGCGCGCGGACCGGTCCACCAGCCGATGTTCCCGCGCTCCTCCGCCAAGCCCTTCCAGGCCCTGGCGATGCTGCGCGCGGGCGCCCCGCTGAGCGGCCCGTCGCTGGCGATCGCGGCGGGCAGCCACGGCGGCGAGCCCCGCCACGAGGAGCAGGCCCGTGCCGTCCTCGCCGGCGCGGGGCTCTCCCCCGACGCCCTGCGGTGCCCGCCCGCCGTCCCCGCCGGCGGCACCGCCCGCCGGGAGTTCGTGCTCGCGGGGCGCGAGCCCGACCGCCTGCTGATGAACTGCTCGGGCAAGCACGCGGGCATGCTCGCCGCGTGTGTCGCCGCGGGGTGGAGCACCGGCGACTACCTCGACCCCGGCCATCCCTTCCAGGTCCTCGTCCGCGAGACCGTCGAGGACCTGTGCGAGGAGGAGGTCGCGCACACCGCCGTGGACGGCTGCGGAGCACCCCAGCTCGCCGTGTCCCTCGCGGGCCTGGCCCGGGGCCTGTGGCGGATGCGTACCGCACCCGAGGGCAGTCCCGAGCGCGCGGTCCTCGACGCGATGACCGCCCACCCCGAGTACGTGTCGGGCAGCGGCCGCATCGACACCGAGCTGATGACGAGGATGCCCGGACTGGTCTCCAAGATCGGCGCCGACGGCGTCCTGCTGCTCGGCGCCCCCGGCGGCGAGACCGCGGCGGTCAAGATCAGCGACGGCGACGCCGAGGAGAGAGCGCGTACGCTGGTCGGTCTGGACGCCCTGAGGACCCTGGGTGTGGACATCTCCGCCGTCGAGGACCGGCTGCGCGTCGACGTCCACGGCGGCGGCGTCCCCGTCGGTGAGGTCCGTCCGCTCTGAACCGCGGCCGCGGGCCGCACCGACCCCGAGGAGGAACTGTGCCGAGCACCCCCGAGGACATCGTCGTCGTCGGCGCGGGAATGGCCGGTCTGCACACGGCCCGGGCGCTGCGCGAGCGCGGCTTCGAGGGCCGGCTCACCCTGGTGGGAGAGGAGGCGCACGGGCCCTACTCCCGGCCGCCGCTGTCGAAGGAGGTGCTGACCGGCACCGGGCTGGACCCCGCCGCGGGCGCCCCCGGCTGGCTGGCCGGCCACCGGGCGCTGCGCCTGCTGGACGAGGAGGCCGTGGCCGGGCTGGACCTGGACTTCCGCCCGCGGACCCGGGCCGTGGAGCTGGACACCGCCTCCCGCAAGGTCCTCGTGGAGGGCCCGCAGGGGCCCGACGCGATCGCCTACGACGGACTGGTCGTCGCCACGGGGACGCGGGCCCGCCGCCCCGGCACCGACCTGGCGGGGGTGCACGTGCTGCGCACCCTGGACGACGCCGAGGCGCTGCAGGCGGAGCTGGCCCGGGCCACTCGCCTGGTCGTGGTCGGCGCCGGGTTCGTCGGTGCCGAGGTGGCCGCGAGCGCCCGCGCGCTGGGGCTGGAGGTGGTCCTGCTGGAGGCCTCCCCGACCCCGCTGGCGCGGGTGGTGGATCCGCGCATCGGCCGGGTCCTCACCGATCTGCACCGCGACCACGGCGTGGACGTGCGCACGGGCGCGGCCGTGACCGGATACGAGGGCCCGGGGCGCGTGGAGCGGGTGCGCCTGGCCGACGGCACCGCCGTGGCGGCCCCGCTCGTGGTGGCGGGGCTCGGGGCGGATCCGAACACCGAGTGGCTGCGCGGCTCGGGCGTGGAGCTGGCACCCGACGGGTCGGTCGTGTGCGACGAGTACTCGGCCACCACCGTGCCCGGCGTGTACGCGGTGGGGG
The DNA here is from genome assembly GCF_014203695.1 of Nocardiopsis algeriensis. GTDB lineage: Bacteria > Actinomycetota > Actinomycetes > Streptosporangiales > Streptosporangiaceae > Nocardiopsis > Nocardiopsis algeriensis. The sequence continues at coordinate 302,868 of NZ_JACHJO010000007.1, forward strand.
ACCTGGCGAACTGGCCGCACCCGCGCTACGGCGGCCGTATCCGCCTGGAGCACTGGACCAACGCGGCCGAGCAGGCGGAGGCCGCCGCCCACAACCTGCTCGCGGGGGAGGAAGGACGGCGGCCCTTCACCCCGGTGCCCTACTTCTGGTCCGACCAGTACGGAATGAAGGTGCAGCTGCTGGGGCAGGGCGCACCGGCAGATGAGGTCGCCTTCGTCCACGGGTCCCCCGAGGACCGGAAATTCGTGGCGTTCCTGGGTCGCGGCGGCATGCTCACCGGAATTCTGGGCCTGCGTTCCACTCCGCGTACGATGCGCTACCGCGCCCTGCTGGAGAGGACCACCACCTGGGAGGACGCCCTGGCCGCGGCCGGATCGGCCCCCTGAGGGGAAGGGCAACCGCGGCGGCCCCCGTATCGGCGTGAACCGAAAGGCGTGTCGCGCTGTCCCACTGTCGACGGAGGAACCCCCCGCCGTATGGCAAGACGGGACATTCATGACCGATACAGGACCGCCCTCACCCACCCCTCCCGAGGGTCCCGGACAGCCGGGAGCGCAGGCGCACCCGCCCGCCCGTGCCCCGAGGGGTCCTTACCCTCCCGGAGGTCCCGGACAGCCGGGAGCACAGGCGCACCCGCCCACCCACGCCCCCGGAGCCCCGCACCGCCCCGGCCCCTACCCGCCCCGCCCCCACGCGCCGGTGCCGCCGTCTCCGCCACTGCCGCCGGCACCGGCCTGGCTGCTCCCCGCGGCGCTGGGGGTCGGCGTCCTCGCCCTGCTCCTGGCCACTCTGATCCGGCCGGGGCTCGGCCTGGTGATCACCGGCCTGGCCGCCGGCCTCACCGCCCTCGCCGCGCTGCTGACCGGCCCGAGGGAGCCGAGGCGGCAGGACTCCCCCGTGGCCGAGGCGGCTGCGGCCACCGAGAAGGCTGACGGAAAGGACACCCCCGAAGAGGCACCGGGCCCGCCCGAGGAGACACCGGACTCCCCCCGGGCCGCCGAGGAGGCGGAAGGGAAGAACGTTCCGGGGGAGGACGCCTCCTCCTCCGGCGGTCGGCCCGGTGCGGCCCCGGCCGGCGCCGCACCGCCGTCCGGGGCACCCGCACAGGAGGTCCACGGCCCCGACTTCTGGTCGGGCCACCGGTACGTGTGGGAGGAGGATCCCGCCACGCCGGGCAAGGGCTCCGCCGCCTGGTCGGCGGTCTTCGGGGGGCTCGCCGCCGCGCTGCTGCTCACCGCCGCCCTGCTCGACGCCGGCTGGGTGCTCTTCTGGACCCTCACCGGCGCCTTCCTCCTCACCTCGCTGGCCTTCGCGGTCCGGGGGCCCGCCTTCCACCGGGGTACCCTCGGTGTGCTCTCCGGTGTCCTGGCGCTGCCGGCCAACATCCCCGCCGCGCCGGGGTTCGCGCTGCGGCCGCTCAGCGGCTCCAAGACACGCGCGGTGGCCCTGCCCGCCCTGGTCACCGCCGTGGTCACGGCCCTGCTGCTGTTCGTCTTCGGTCTGCTGTTCGCCTCCGCCGACGCGGTGTTCGCCGGCTACCTGGAGCAGGGCTTCACCTCCGCCTTCGGGGAGCTCTCCTTCACCTCCGCCCTCGGCCGGGTGTTCGCGCTGGTGCTGTTCACCCTGCTCACCGTCTCCGCGGTCCTGTCCGCGCGGCGCCGCCGCGTGAGGAAGAGGATCCTGGACCCGTCCGAACCCCCCGTGCTCCCCGTGTGGACCTGGGCCGTCCCGCTCGTCTCCCTGCTCCTGCTGTTCACCGCCTTCGTCGGGGTACAGGCCGCCACCCTGTTCGGCGGCGACGAGTACGTGCAGCAGGTCGCCGGGGTGACCTACGCCGAGTACGCCCGGCAGGGCTTCTTCCAGCTGGTGTTCATCAGCCTGCTGGTCCTCGGCGTCGTCGCCCTGTGCGTGTGGATCCTGCCGAGGCCCGGTTCCCTCCTTCTGCGCAACGCCCTGCTCGGACTGCTGTGCGCCCTGACCCTGGTGATCCTGTCCTCGGCGTGGACGCGCCTGCAGCTGTACATCGACGCCTTCGGCCTGACCCGGCTGCGGGCCACCTCCGAGGCGTGGATCGCGCTGAGCGCGGGGGTGTTCGTGCTGCTCCTCCTGGCGGGTCTCCTCAACACCCTGGGCCGCAGCTCCGAATGGCTGCCCCGAGCGGTGGTCGCCCTGGCCGGGGTGTCCCTGGCGGTGTTCGCCTACGGCAACCCCGACCTGCGCATCGCGGAGAGCATGCGGGGACTGGAGGCGTCGGAGCTGGACACCGAGTACCTGATCGGTCTGTCCGCCGACGCGGTGCCCGGCCTGCTGGAACTGGAGGGTCCGGGCAGCGAGTGCTCCCTCCTCCGCCTGCGGGAGAGGCTGTCCTGGGACGACGACGGCCTGGCCGGGTGGAACCTGTCCCGGGAGCGGGCCCGTGCCCTGCTCGAGGAGGAGGGCGTTCTCGGAGCGGCTCCGTACGAGGCGTACGGCCGCTGCGGCCACCACGACCGCCTCCTGTACTGAGCGGCGGCTCGGGCGCGGACGTCCGCGCCCGAGCCGGGAGGCCGCCCTCGGCCGAGGGCGGCGGGATCTCCCTCTACCGCGCGAAGCGGTCCGTGGCCTCGATCAGGTGGTGGAGGATACCGGGCTCGTTGAACGCGTGGCCGGCGTCGCCGACGACGTGGAACTCGGCCTCCGGCCACGCCTTGTGCAGGTCGTAGGCGGTGCGGACCGGGGTGCACACGTCGTAGCGGCCCTGCACGATCACACCGGGGATGTGCCGGATCCGCTCCGCGCCCCCGATGAGCTGACCCGGCGTGAGGAACCCCTTGTTGGCGAAGAAGTGGTTCTCGATCCGCGCGAACGCCAGCGCGTACTCGTCCTCGGCGTGGTGCTCGCGCAGCTTCTCGTCGGGCAGCAGGGTCACCGTCGACCCCTCCCACACGCTCCAGGCGCGGGCCGCCGCCAGGCGCACCTCGCGGTCGGGGGAGTTGAGCCGGCGGGCGTAGGCGGCGATGAGGTCGCCGCGCTCCTCCTCCGGGATCGGCGCCAGGTAGCCCTCCCACAGGTCGGGGAAGAGCATGGAGGCGCCTTCCTGGTAGAACCAGCGCAGCTCCTCGTCGCGCAGGGTGAAGATGCCGCGCAGGACGAGCTCGCTGACCCGGTCGGGGTGGGTCTGGGCGTAGGCCAGTGCCAGGCAGCTGCCCCAGGACCCGCCGAAGACCTGCCAGGTCCGGGCCCCGATCATCTCGCGCAGCCGCTCCATGTCCTCGACCAGCGTCCACGTGGTGTTCGCGGACAGGTCGGTGTCCATCCTCCCCGCGTGCGGGGTCGACCTGCCGCAGTTGCGCTGGTCGAACAGCAGGATCCGGTACCGCTCCGGGTCGAAGAGCCGGCGGTGCTCGGGCGTGCAGCCGCCGCCGGGGCCGCCGTGCAGGAACACCACCGGCTTGCCCGTGGGGTTGCCGCACAGCTCCCAGTAGACGCGGTTCCCGTCGCCGACGTCGAGCATGCCCGAGTCGTAGGGCTCGATGGGCGGGTAGAGAGTACGCACAGCGTGTGGCCTTTCTCGGAGAAACAGGACTGCCTCCCCGGGCGGTGTCCCGGGGAGGGGCGGGAGAGAGGGGTGTCCGGGGGGCCGGACGCTTCAGAGCCGGGCCAGCAGCTCGGCCTTCTTCGCGCTGAACTCGTCGTCGGTGAGCAGGCCCTCCGCGTGCAGGAGGCCCAGCTCCCGGATCTTGGCGAAGATCTCCTCGGACCCGCCCTGCCCCGGTCCGCTCTCGAGCGCCGCGGGCTCGGCACCGGGTTCGCCTGCGGCCTCTCCCGCGACATGGGCGTTGAGGGTTGCGGCCATCAGCAGCGTCTCCTCGCTGCCCTTCCTGCCGTGGGAGGCCAGGGTGAAGAAGTCGTTCTCCCGGCTGCTGGCCTCGGGGATGCTGACACCGCGCAGCACGATGCGCAGATAGCCCTCGGAGAGGTCGACGGGCGGATACCACCGGGCGGCCTCGATGTCCGCGAGCCGGTACTCGCGGGACTTCTCCTTGCCCTTGGCGGTGCTGGCGAGCCAGCCGTCCCACTGCAGGCGCACCCGCGTCCCGTCGAAGGACGCCGAGCCCTCGGCCGTGCGCACCAGCAGCGGCGGCCGCGCCACGAGTGCGAGTGCGACGGCGCCCGGGGCCGGCTCCCCCTCGGCCTCCCTGGCGTAGGCGGTCGAGGACTCCAGCTTCTGGGCGAAGTACTCGGCGACGAGCTCCTTGTCGTGCGGCCCGGTGAGCAGCAGGGGCGTGAAGTAGTCGTCCTGGTAGGCGCCGACGGAGGCGTAGGGGTCCGCGCCCTCGGCCAGGTGCAGCCGCAGCCGCCATCCGCGCTTGCGGTCGCCCGGGTCGAAGGAGACCTCGCGCACCGCGGCCAGGGGAAGCGTGCATCCGGAGAGCGCCCGCAGGAGCGCGGGCGCCTTGCGCCCCGCGTCGAAGCGCATGCGCACGGCCTCGTCGTCGAACTTCCAGGTCCCGTAATGGCCGCGCAGCTCCTCCATGGCCCCAATCCTAGAGCCAGGGGAAGAGGACGGGAACAGGCGGTCTCCGGCCAGGCGTCGGCCTCTCCCGTTGGGGGTAGAACACGCATCACACCACTCACGCAGGTCGACAGCGATCCGGAGGTCGACGGCGATGCCGAAAGAAAAGGCGGCGGAGGGCGCCGCGGAGTTCCGAGCGGCACGCGATCTGCTCCTGGAGCTCCGCGAGGACCAGGAGGCGGCGCGCCGGGAGTTCACCTGGCCCCGGCCGGCAGCGTTCAACTGGGCCCTGGACCACTTCGACGAAGTGGCCCGGCGCAGGCCGGACCGGACCGCGCTGTGGATCGTCGAGGAGAACGGTTCGGAGGCCAGATACAGCTACCGGCACCTGTCGGAGCGCTCCAACCAGGTGGCGAACTGGCTGCACGCCCAGGGTGTGCGCCCGAGCGACCGGATCCTGGTGATGCTCGGCAGCCAGGTCGAGCTGTGGGAGGTCGTCCTGGCCGCGGTCAAGCTCGGCGCGGTGGTCCTGCCCACGGCGGTCGCCCTCTCCGAGGCCGACCTGATGGACCGGATGGACCGCGGCGGGGTCCGGCACGTGGTGTGCGCACCGACCGAGACCGAGAAGTTCGTCGGGATGCAGGGCCACTGGACCCGGATCTGCGTGGGCTACATGGACGGCTGGCTCGCCTATCCCGACTCGGAGCACACCGCGCTGGAGTTCTACCCGCCGCGCCCGACCGCGCCCGACGACCCTCTGCTGATGTACTTCACCTCGGGCACCACGGCCAAGCCCAAGCTCGTCACCCACACCCAGCACTCCTATCCCGTGGGACATCTGTCGACCATGTACTGGCTGGGGGTGCAGCCGGGCGACGTGCACCTGAACGTGTCGCCCCCCGGCTGGGGCAAACACGCCTACGGCAGCGTCTTCGGCCCCTGGAACGCCGAGGCGACCGTGCTGGTGGTCAACCAGCTGCGCTTTCGCGTGGAACGGCTGCTGGACGAGGTCGTGCGCTGCGGGGTGGACACGCTGTGCATGCCGCCGACGGTGTGGCGCATGCTCCTCCGAAACGACCTGGCGTCGTGGGAGGTCGGGCTGCGCGAGGCCCTGTCGGCCGGCGAGCCGCTCGCCCCCGATGTGCTCGAACGCGTGCACGAGGCGTGGGGGATCCCCGTGCGGGACGGGTTCGGCCAGACCGAGACGACCATGATCGTCGGTAACGGCCCCGGGCAGCCGATCGTGCCCGGCTCGATGGGACGGGAGCTGCCCGGGTTCAGGGTCGAGATCGTCTCACCCGACACGGACGACCCCGCGGAGACGGGGGAGCTCTGCGTGGACCTGGCCGAGGCGCCGGTCGGGGTCATGAGGGGATACACCGACGACGGCGACCTGACCCGCCAGGTGACCCGCAGGAAGCTCTACCACACCAGGGACATGGTCACCCGGGGGCCGGACGGCCAGATCACCTACGTCGGACGGTTCGACGACGTCTTCAAGGCCTCGGACTACCGCATCTCGCCGTTCGAGATCGAGAGCGTCCTCGTCGAGCACGAGTACGTGGCCGAGGCGGCCGTCGTCCCCTCGCCCGACCCGCTGCGCGGCTCCGTGGTCAAGGCCTACGTGTCGCTCCGCGAGGGGGTGGAGCCCGGGGAGGAGGCCGCGCGGGCCGTCCTCGCCCACGCCCGCGGCCGGCTGTCGCCCTACAAGAGGGTCCGCCGCCTGGAGTTCGCCGCTCTGCCCAAGTCCGTGGCCGGCAAGATCCGCAGGGTGCAGATGCGCCGGACCGAGGCCGCGCGCGGCACCATTCCCGAGGGGGAGCGCCACCCGCACGAGTACTGGGAGGAGGACCTGCCGGGCCTGGGTGCCTGATCCCGCCCGACCGCAGGAGCCGGCACACGTTCCGCCCCGGCGTCTCATACGATGAGACGCCGGTTTTCATCCTCGGTTCCATGTGGCCTTTCCCATCCCCGAGGAGCGACCACGATGCGGACTCTCCCTCGTCCCGGAGGCGGGGCCGCGCTAGTGTGGAACCGAGGGACGCCATCGCGTCCCCCGGCGGTGCCGGACACCTGCGAGCCGCCGTCCGGGCGGCCCCTTGCCGGGGGCCCGGCCGACCGCACGGGTTCCCCCCTGCGCGGCGGAGGGCGGTTCGCCGGCCGCGCGGCCGAGGCGGTCCGCGGAGCACACCCCGCAGGTGTGTCCCCGAGGCGGAGCCGCGGAGAAGGACCCGAGCCACGGACAGACGGACCTGAGGGAAACAGCATGCCGAGCACCAACGACACACGCGTGTCCAGCTACAAGCCGCTCATCGCCCCCGGGGACCTGCTCGCCGAGCTCCCGCTGGGCCCCGAGCGCAGCGCCCTCGTGGAGGACGCCCGTGCCGAGGTCAAGCGCGTGCTGGACGGCGAGGACGACCGCCTCCTGGTCGTCGTCGGCCCCTGCTCTGTGCACGACCCCGAGTCCGCCATGGACTACGCCCGCCGCCTGGCCGACCTGGTCCCGTCGCTGCGCGAGGACCTGTGCGTGGTGATGCGGGTCTACTTCGAGAAGCCCCGCACCACCGTCGGCTGGAAGGGTCTGATCAACGACCCCGGCCTGGACGAGACCTTCGACGTCCACCGCGGCCTGCGCACCGCCCGCCAGCTGCTGCTGGACATCAACTCGCTGGGGCTGCCCGCCGGCACCGAGTTCCTCGACCCGATCACCCCGCAGTACATCGCCGACGTGGTCTCCTGGGGTGCGATCGGCGCCCGCACCACCGAGAGCCAGGTGCACCGCCAGCTGAGCAGCGGCCTGAGCACGCCCGTGGGCTTCAAGAACGGCACCGACGGCGACGTCCAGGTGGCCGTGGACGCCGTGGGTGCCGCTGCCGCCTCCCACACGTTCTTCGGTGTGGACCCCACCGGGGCGGGCTCGGTCGTGGTCACCGAGGGCAACCCGGACTGCCACGTGATCCTGCGCGGCGGCCGCTCCGGCCCCAACTACGGCGCCGAACCGGTGAACGCCGCCCTCGACACCATCGAGAAGGCCGGACTGCCGCGCCGCCTCATGATCGACGCCAGCCACGCCAACAGCGGCAAGGACCACAAGCGCCAGCGGGGCGTGGCCGAGGCGATCGGCGCCCAGGTCGCCGAGGGGCAGCGGGGCATCATCGGCGTGATGCTGGAGAGCTTCATCGCCGAGGGCGCCCAGAAGCTCGCCGACCCGGCCGACCTCGTCTACGGGCAGTCCATCACCGACAAGTGCATGGGCTGGGACACCACCGTCACCGTCCTGGAGGACCTCGCCGAGGCCGTCCGCCTGCGCCGCAAGGAGTCCTGACCGACGCCGCCCCAGGGCCCCGGCGCACGCGCGCCGGGGCCCTCGCGCCTCAGCCGCCGGAAGCCTCGGGCGGCAGGACCTCCAGCTCCACCAGCAGCTGCCGCCCCAGGGGCACGGCCGCCTCGGCACCGGCCCCCTCCTGCGCGTCGAGGCGCAGCGCGAACGTGTACAGGCCCGCCTCGGAGTCCACCCAGCCGACCCACCACCCCGGCGCGTCCGCCCCGTCCCCGCCGGTCTTGCCGTGCAGGGCGTAGCCCTCGCCCTCCTCCATCAGCGCGGCCTCGCGCACGGCGGCCTGGTGCTCCCTGTCCACCGGCAGCGCCGAGCGGGTCAGTGCCGAGAGGAACTCGGTCTGCTCCACGGCCGAGACCTCCAGCGGCCCCTCCAGCCAGAAGCTGTCCCCGGCGTCGGCGCCGCCGATGTCGCGGCTGCCGTAGTCGAACCGGTCCACCCAGGCGGCCATCTGCTCGTGCCCCACGCGCCGGACCGCCTCCTGGAAGGCGGGACCGTTCGGTTCCGTGAACGCCCCGGCGTTCTCGGGGCCGGCGGCAAGGATCGCGTCGACGCTCCCGAAGCCGCCGGCCTCCAGTCCGATCAGCGCGGCGGGGATCTCGAAGGTCGCGGCGGGAACCGCGCGCTCCGACGCCTCCTGCGGGTTCACCACGGTCGACGTGTGCGCCCGGGTGTCGTGGAGCACGAAGGCCCCGGTGACGCCCGCCTCGGAGAACACCGGTTCCAGGTCGGCCCGCTCGGTGGCCGAGACGTCCCCCCGGGACACGACCGTCTCGGCGGTCCCGTCGGCGGACCCGGTTCCGCCCGGGTCCGCGCATCCCGCCAGGGCGGCGGCGCACACCAGCGCGGCTCCGCCCCGCAGCACCTCCCCGGCCCGGCCCCGGAGGTCCTCCGTGTCGAACAGCATCTGTCCTCCCACTCTCCGCACGACGCCTTGTACAACGCTAGCTCTCGGACCGCGCCGCGGAGATGCCTTTCGTCCTCCCTTGCCCGTCAACACCTTTGGGCGGCGGCAAGGGCCACTGCTAGGCTGAACACGTTGCTGACCCCGTACGGGAGAGCGCCCGTGCGAACGCGTGGGCCGCCGAAGGAGCAATCCCTCCCCGAAACAACCTCTCAGGCACAGTGGACCGTACGGGCGAGACCACTCTGGAAAGCAGGGACCGGCGTCCCTCGCCGAAGGTGCAAACCGCGCAGCGGCGTGGCGAAGCTCTCAGGCACAGATGACAGAGGGGGAGGATGGCAACGCCTACGCACGACACGACGCCCATCCTCTCGGGAGTGCCCATGTCAGAGTCCGCAGCCGACCCGCGGCCCACAGCCCTGCGCGACGTCCACGAAAGAGCCGGAGCCTCCCTGGTCGACTTCGCCGGGTGGCTCATGCCCCTGCGATACGGCAGCGAGACCGCCGAGCACAAGGCCGTCCGCGAGGCCGCCGGCCTGTTCGACCTCTCCCACATGGGCGAGATCCGCCTCACCGGCCCGCAGGCCGCCGCCGCCCTCGATCACGCGGTGGTGGGCCACATGTCCAAGGTGAGGACCGGCCGGGCCCGCTACACCATGCTCACCGACGACAAGGGCGGCGTCCTCGACGACCTCATCGTCTACCGGCTGGGCGAGGAGGAGTTCCTCGTCGTGTCCAACGCGGCCAACACGGCCGTCGTCGCCGCGACCCTGGCCGAACGCGCCGCCGGCTTCGACACCGAGGTGCGCGACGAGTCCGCCGAACACGCCCTCCTGGCGCTCCAGGGACCGCGCGCCGCAGAGATCCTCGCGCCCCTCACCGACACCGACCTGGACGGCATCGGCTACTACTCGGGGCACGAGTGCACCGTCGCGGGACACCCTGTCCTGCTCGCCCGCACCGGCTACACCGGTGAGGACGGCTTCGAGATCTTTCTCCGCCCCGCGGAGGCGGCCCCCGCCCTCTGGGAGGCCCTGATGGCCGCGGGCGACCCGCACGGGCTGGTCCCCGTCGGGCTCGCGGCCCGCGACACCCTCCGCCTGGAGGCCGGCATGCCCCTGTACGGGCAGGAGCTGACCTCCGACCTCACGCCCTTCGACGCCGGCCTCGGCCGGGTGGTGAAGTTCGACAAGGAGGGCGGCTTCGTGGGCCGCGACGCCCTGGAAGAAGCAGCCCGCACCGCCCGTCCCCGCCGCCTCATCGGCCTCCTCGCGCGCGGGCGCCGCCCGCTGCGCAGGGGCCAGGACGTCCTGCGCGACGGCGAGGTCGTCGGAACCATCACCAGCGGCGCGCCCTCCCCCACCCTGGGCCGCCCCATCGCCATGGCCTACGTGGACGGCGAACTCGACACCGCGACCGGCGCGTTCTCCGTGGACGTGCGCGGCCGCAGCGAGGACGTCGACGTGGTCGAGCTGCCGTTCTACAAGCGGCAGTCGTAGCAGTACGGGCATCCCCCACGACGGGAGGCCTCCGCGCTCCGCACGGCCGGACCCCGGAACGGGGACGGCACGGCCGGGGTGCGACCGGGCGTAGGTCGGGCCGGGCGGCTGCCACAGGCGCGCGGCAGGAAACACAAAGGAGAGTCGAAGTGAGCGTTCCCACGGAGCTGGGTTACACCGCCGAACACGAGTGGGTCTCGGTCGAGGACGGGGTCGCCACCGTAGGCGTCACCGCGTTCGCCGCCGAGTCGCTCGGCGACATCGTGTACGTCGAGGCGCCGCAGGCCGGCACCGAGGTGACCTCGGGCCAACCGTGCGGCGAGATCGAGTCGACCAAGTCGGTCAGCGACCTCTACTCCCCGGTCACCGGAGAGGTCGTCGAGGTCAACGAGGTGCTCGAGAGCGCCCCCGAGACCATCAACTCCGACCCCTACGGCCTGGGCTGGCTGTTCCGGGTGCGCGTCTCCGGGGAGCCCTCCGGTCTTCTCTCCGCCCAGGAGTACACCAAGCTGACCGAAGGCGAGGACTAGGCCCCCTATGGCTACCACTGACAACACGCTCGACCGGAGTCTGAGCGAGCTGGACCCGGAGGTGTCGGCCGCGGTCGACGCGGAGCTGGCCCGCCAGCGCGACACCCTGGAGATGATCGCCTCGGAGAACTTCGCCCCCCGGGCGGTCATCGAGGCGCAGGGCACCGTCCTGACCAACAAGTACGCGGAGGGCTACCCGGGCCGCCGCTACTACGGCGGCTGCGAGCACGTCGACGTCGTCGAGCAGCTCGCCATCGACCGCGCCAAGGCGCTGTTCGGCGCCGAGCACGCGAACGTGCAGCCGCACTCCGGTGCGCAGGCCAACACGGCCGTGTACTTCGCGCTGCTGAAGCCCGGCGACACGATCCTCGGCCTGGACCTGGCCCACGGCGGCCACCTGACCCACGGCATGCGGATCAACTACTCGGGCAAGGTCCTCAACGCGGTCTCCTACCACGTGCGCGACGAGGACGGCACCGTCGACTACGACGAGGCCGAGGCCCTGGCCAAGGAGCACCGGCCCAAGCTGATCATCGCGGGCTGGTCGGCCTACCCGCGGCAGCTGGACTTCGCGCGGTTCCGCGAGATCGCCGACTCCGTCGACGCCCTGCTCATGGTCGACATGGCGCATTTCGCGGGTCTGGTCGCGGCGGGGCTGCACCCGAACCCCGTGCCGTTCGCCGACGTGGTCACCACCACCACGCACAAGACCCTGGGCGGCCCCCGCGGCGGCCTGATCCTCACCAAGGCCGCCCTGGCCAAGAAGATCAACTCCGCGGTGTTCCCCGGCATGCAGGGCGGCCCGCTGGAGCACGTGATCGCGGCCAAGGCCGTGGCGCTGAAGGTGGCGGCGGGCGAGGAGTTCGCCGACCGCCAGCGCCGCACCCTGTCCGGCGCCAAACTGCTCGCCGAGCGCCTGACCCGCCCGGACATGACCGAGGTGGGTGTCAAGGTGCTCTCCGGCGGGACGGACGTGCACCTGGTCCTGGTCGACCTGGTGAACTCCGAGCTCAACGGCCAGGACGCCGAGGACCGCCTGCACTCCATCGGCATCACGGTCAACCGCAACGCGGTGCCCAACGACCCGCGTCCGCCGATGGTGACGTCGGGTCTGCGGATCGGCACGCCGGCGCTGGCCACCCGCGGGTTCGGCGACGAGGACTTCGCCGAGGTCGCCGACATCATCGCCGCCGCGCTCAAGCCCGAGTTCGACGCCGAGTCGCTGCGCGGCCGCGTCCGGGTGCTGACCGAGAAGTACCCGCTCTACACCGGCCTGTAGAGACCGGGGCCGTGCGGGGCACCGCGCCCCGCACGGCCCGCTTTTCCCGGCCCTGTGCTCAACGAGGAGGACAGCCATGGCCATCAGCGTGTTCGACCTGTTCAAGATCGGCATCGGACCTTCCAGCTCGCACACCGTCGGCCCCATGAAGGCCGCGCGCACGTTCGCGGCCGGACTGCGCGAGGAGGGCCGGATCGGCGCCGCGGCCCGGGTACGGGCCGAGCTGTACGGATCCCTGGCGCTCACCGGCAAGGGGCACGGGAGCGACCGCGCCGTGATCCTGGGGCTGATGGGGCACACACCCGAGCACGTCGACGTGGACGCGGTACCCGCGCTGGTCGACCGGGTGCGCGAGGAGCGCCGTCTGCGCCTGGGCGGGCCGGAGGGGCCCTGGGTGGCCTTCGATCCGGCCGAGGACGTGGACTTCCGCCGCAAGGAGAGCCTTCCGGGCCACCCCAACGGCATGCGCTTCACCGCCCTGGACGCCTCCGGCCATGAACTGGCGGCGAAGGTGTACTACTCCGTCGGAGGCGGGTTCGTCGTCGACGAGAAGGCCGCCGGCAGCGACCGCGTCAAGGCCGACGACACCGAGCTGCCCCACCCCTTCGGTTCCGCCGAGGAGCTGCTGGAGCTGTGCTCGCGGACGGGGATGTCGATCAGCGCGCTGATGTTCGCCAACGAGCAGGCCTTCGGCCGCTCCCCCGAGCAGATCCGCGCGGGCCTGCTGGAGATCTGGTCGGCGATGCGCCTGTGCGTGCGCCGCGGCGTCACCACCGAGGGCACGCTGCCCGGCGGTCTGAAGGTGCCCCGGCGGGCGCACCGCCTGTACCGGCAGCTGGGCGGCAACTGCGACGAGTCGGGCCTGCTCGCACCGACCGCCCCCGATCCCGACCCGATGCGCGGCAGCGACTGGATCACCCTGTACGCACTGGCCGTGAACGAGGAGAACGCCGCGGGCGGCCGCGTGGTGACCGCTCCGACCAACGGCGCCGCCGGCATCGTGCCCGCCGTGCTGCACTACTACCTGCACTTCAGCCCGGGCGCGGGCGACGAGGGCGTGGTCCGCTTCCTGCTGACCGCAGGCGCGATCGGCATGCTCTTCAAGCAGAACGCGTCGATCTCGGGCGCCGAGGTGGGCTGCCAGGGCGAGGTGGGCTCGGCCTCCTCGATGGCCGCCGCCGGCCTGGCCGAGGTGCTGGGCGGCACCCCCGCCCAGGTGGAGAACGCCGCCGAGATCGCCATGGAGCACAACCTGGGGCTGACCTGCGACCCGATCGGCGGCCTGGTCCAGGTGCCGTGCATCGAGCGCAACGCCCTGGCCTCGGTCAAGGCCATCAGCGCCGTCCGCATCGCCCTGCGCGGCGACGGCAGCCACTTCGTGTCCCTGGACGAGGTCATCAGGACCATGAGGGACACCGGGCGCGACATGCACGACAAGTACAAGGAGACCAGCCGCGGCGGCCTCGCCGTCAACGTCATCGAGTGCTGAGCCGGTTCCGGGGCCGAACCGGGACCGTGTCCGCCGCGTCGTACGGAGGAGAACATTCTCCGCCCGGGAGGCGTGTCACGTGGAATTGCACGAGCGCTACGCACAGCTCCACAGCGGGATCCGGTTCGCCATCGACACCATCGACGATGCGTACCCCCTCCCGCGCCCTTTGCGCCAGGAGCTCCAGGAATGGGTGCTCTCCAGATGGGAGGAAGCACGCCACAACATCGACTGGTGCGACAACAGGCGGGACCTGCTCCAGGTGACCAGCGGCCTCACGGAACTGGCCCGGTCGTACAAGGAACTGCGCAAGAACCTGTTCTCCGACCTCCATCATTTCGGCCCCGAACCCCCGTGGCGGCAGGTCAACAGACGGCTTGCGGTCAGGCTTCCGCTGGGTGTTCACCACGGGAACTCCGCGTACTACGTCCTCCGGAGGAACGGTACGCACCGGTGGAAGTTCTGCGTCCACGGCAGCACCCGGTCCGAGAACGGGGAGTACGAGAGCACCCTCCGGGAGTTCGAGGTCGAACTCTCCGGCCATTCCTGCCGCATCCCCGACGAACTCGAGGGCGACCCGGTGCTGGCCCAGCTCTTCTACGGCCTGGCCCTGATGACCGGCACGCACCACTACATGCGCACGCTCAGGGACGAGGTCGTCATGGAGGCCGAGCGCATCACCCGCTCCGAGAAGGACGACGACACCTGGGAGTGAGGCCCCCGCGGCCGCTGCGGCCTCGCAGCGAACACCGTCCGGCCCCGAGGCCCGCGCCCAGGTGGCCGTGCGGAAGGCGCGCAGGGCCGTCCGGCGCCGAGGCCCGCGCGGGCGGAGAAGGGCGGTCGGCACCGTGCTCAGAGCAGCGTGCGTCGCGGAGGGCCGGTGCGGGCCGCCATGGACATCCGCACCACCGCGGGGATCCGGTCGGTCTCCAGGGCCCGGCCCAGATCGGCCAGCGCCTCGGAGCGGATCCGGCGCCACACGGCGGCGACGTCGGCGTCGCCGTCCAGGAGCAGGGCCATCCGCAGGTGCGGCTCCTCGCAGGACTCGGTCAGGCGTGCGCCCACCCGGCGCACACCCGGGTAGGCGGCGACCTGCCGCTCCAGGGCGCTGCGCGCGACGCTCTCGGCGATCTCCACCCGGCCGGAGGGGGAGCGCTCCAGCACGAGGCCGCCGAGGGCGTCGCCGGTCCCCTGGACCAGGAGCCAGCGCAGGGAGAGGAACCCGGCGAGGAGGAACGCGGCCATCGCCGCATAGGGCACCCAGCGGCGCGCGAGCACCTCGGCGGCCGCGTCGGACAGGAGCGGTGTACCGGCCGTCCCCGGGCCGAGCAGGCCCGCCCCGGCGGCGAGCGCCGCCAGACCGGCCGCGAGCAGCAGTGTCCCCACGGCCGTGAGGCCGACCCGGTTGACGCGGGCCGCCCGGCGCGCCCTGCCGCGCGCCACGGTCAGTCCTCCGCGTACCGGACGTGGGTGGAGATGCGCAGGCTGCGCAGCGGGGCCAGTTCGGTCAGGCGGCGCTCGACGGCCGCGGTCACCTCGGCGGGCAGGCCCTCCGCCTCGCGCAGGCAGGTGCGGACGTGCAGCCGGATCCGGTTGCCCCGCACCGCCACGGCCACGCCGTCGACCCCGCTGATCTCCCGCGCCGCGGTGGCCACCGCCCGGCGCAGGGCCGGTCGGGTCAGACCCACCACCAGGGCGGGATCGTCGGTGCGCAGCGGGATCCAGCGGCTCTGCCCCGGTGTGAGTGCCACCGCGATCAGCGCCAGCCCGATCAGCGCCAGTACCGCCGACGCGATCCGCACCGAGGGCTGCGACCAGGTCGTGCTCTGCGCGTAGGCGGCGGCGGGGCGGACCGGGATCAGCCCGAGCGGGCTGCCGGCCAGCGCCGAGACGACCTCCGCCGCGGCGACGACCGCCACGACCAGGACCGTGAACCCGGTGATCACGGCGGGCCAGGACCGGCGGGGCCGGAAGGTGTGGACCGCCACCCGCCTTGCCCTGCGGTCCGCCCCCGTGTCCGGGCGTCCGAGTGCCTCTTCCACAGTGGTCATCAGCGCACCAACTCCACGATCTCGATGTCGATGTGGTGGACCCTCTTCCCCGTCGTCCGCTCCACCCGGTCCCTGACGTGCCCGCGGACGCGCCGTGCGGTCTCGCGCACCGGCTGCGGGTAGCGGACGGCGATCCTCAGCCTCAGCAGGACCGCGTCGCCGCTCACCTTGGCGCGTACGGCGCGCGAACGCACCGCGCCCGCGCCGGGGACCTCGCACACCGCCCGGGCCGCGGTCCTCTCGACCACGCGGGCCCCGATCTCGGTGCGCCCGCCCGGGTCGCGTACCGCGTGCTCCTCGGGAAGTGGTGTTCCACCCTGCCGGGGAACCGTCCGCGTCCTCACCCGCACCCGCCTCAGACCGAGCGCCGCGAGAACATCGCGCCCAGGTCCAGCTCGCCCTCCATCGCCCGGCCCGCGACGAAACCGGCCAGGCCCAGGAAGAGGACGAGACCGAAGGCCACGAACCCGCCGAAGGCGCCCGCGAGCCCCAGTACCGTTCCGAAAGCCAGTCCCACGACGGGCCACACGATTCCTCCCTCCTCCCGGTCCGGCCCCCGTCAGCCGAGACCGGCGATCACGTCCTCCACCGACACGTGGACGGTGCGTCCTCCCGCCAGGGGCAGCAGTCCCTGCCTCACCTCGGCGGCGATCCTCGGCAGCGGCCGGCCGAAGCGGACGACGACGCCGACCTCGACGCTGTCGCCGCGCACCGCGACGCCGTCGACCCGGCCCCCGGGCACCGGCGTGGCGAGCGTCCCGAAACTCCCCGACGAGAGCGACACCACGTCGGGGAACCGGACGGCCTCGCGCGCCAGCCTGCGGGCGACCTCCTCCGTGTCCTCGGCGGACACCGCTACCGCACCCCGGGGTCGGGGCCGGGGTCCTCGGCGGTGCCGTCGCCGGGCAGGTGGATGTCGCACACCCTGATGTTGATCTCGGTGACCTCGAGGCCGGTCATACGTTCCACCGCGTCGGTGACGTTGCGCCGGACGGCCGCGGCCACGTCCTGGATGGAACTGCCGTACTCCACGACCAGGTCGAGGTCGACGGCCGCCTGGCGCTCCCCCACCTCGACGCCCACACCGCGTGCGGGCACGGGGCGAGCTCCCCTGACGGCGCCGGCGGACCCTGCGGCGCCGCTGCCCAGTGCGTGGACCCCGCCGATCTCGCCCGCGGCCATCCCGGCGATCTTCGCCACCACGCCGTCCGCGATGCGGAGGTGTCCGTCCTCCCCGGCAAGGCCCGTCCCGTTCCGCTCCGCCTCGCGGGCGCCCGGAACCCGGATCTCGGTCCTGATGTCCGACACCGCTCCCCCCTCAGGGCGTGTTCGGTCCGGAATGCTCACACCGAAACCTCCCCTTTTCCGCCCCGTCGCGTATCCCACGAAGTTTCGAACTGGATCACACCATATACATACAGTGGGTAATCAACAAAGCACCTGAGGTGACTGTTCGCAGGCCGAAAAAGGTATCGGCACCCCGGATTCTGCCCCGGGTCTCATCCCGAAACCCTCGTGGCGGGCAAAAACAGAGGGGGCGCCCGAAGGCGCCCCCGTCGCGGACCCGGCTGTCAGTCGAAGACCACCGTCTTGCCCCCGTTGAGCAGGACCCGGCGCTGGGCGTGCCAGTTGACCGCGCGGGCCAGCGCCACCGACTCCAGGTCGCGGCCGATCGCGGTGAGCTGCTCCGGGCTGTGGGTGTGGTCGACCCGGGACACCTCCTGCTCGATGATGGGTCCCTCGTCGAGGTCCGCCGTGACGTAGTGGGCGGTGGCGCCGATGAGCTTGACGCCGCGCGCGTGCGCCTGGTGGTAGGGGCGCGCACCCTTGAAGCTCGGCAGGAAGGAGTGGTGGATGTTGATGATCCGCCCGGACATCTTGGCGCACAGCTGCTCGGAGAGCACCTGCATGTAGCGCGCCAGGACGATCAGGTCGACGTCGTAGGAGTCGACCAGCTCCAGCAGCCGCGCCTCCTGCTCCGTCTTCGTCTCGGGGGTGACCGGCAGGTGGTGGAAGTCGACACCGTAGGAGTCGGCCAGGAACTCCAGGTCGGGGTGGTTGGAGACCACGGCGGCGATGTCGATGTCCAGCAGGCCGCTGCGCTGGCGGTAGAGCAGGTCGTTGAGGCAGTGTCCGAACTTGGACACCATCACTAGCATGCGCGGGCGCACGTCGCGCGGGTTGAGGGTCCACTCCACGTAGGAGTCCCCGCTGCCGACACCGGCCGCGAGGGCGGCGAAGGCCCCGCGCAGATCCTCCTCGCCGGCGGCGCCGCCGGCGCCCTGCTCGGCGACGAACTGCATGCGCAGGAAGAAGCGCCCGGTGTAGTGGTCGCCGTACTGCTGACTCTCGGTGATGTTGCAACCGTGGTCCGACAGCAGGTTGGCCACCGCCGCGACGATGCCCCGGCTGTCGGGGCACGAAAGGGTCAGGACGTACTCGCGCTCGCTCATGAAGGAAACCGCTCCCCGGGTGTGCAGGCCGTGACCCATCAGGATATCGCCACCTCAGAGGCGACACAGGCGCTTTCACTCCTCCGCGGCCGCGTTCTCCGCCACAGCAGAGCCGCACGGCAGAATATGAAAATGATTCATGTTCTGGCATCCTCGGGGGCATGACACGCCTGCGTGAGACGTACGAGGCCGCCACGCGCGGACTCCAGGCCCCCTTCGCCATGGTCGACCTGGCCGCCTTCCGCGCCAACGCCGCCGACCTCGTCCGGCGCGCGCACGGCAAACCCGTCCGGGTCGCCAGCAAGTCCGTGCGCTGCCGCGAGCTCCTGCGCACCGTCCTGGCCATGCCGGGCTATGCCGGGATCATGGCCTTCACCCTGCCCGAGGCACTGTGGCTGGCCGCCGACGACGGTTCCGGGCCCCTGAGCGACGACATCCTCGTCGCCTACCCCACCGCCGACACCGACGCCCTGCTGCGACTGGCCTCCGACCCCGACGCCGCCGACACCGTCACCCTCGTGGTGGACGACACCGCCCACCTCGACATGATCAGCGGGGCCGTCGCCGCCGCCCGCCGCGCGGGGACCGGCCACGACCGGCCCGTACGCGTGTGCCTGGACATCGACACCAGCTGGCAGCCCCTGGGCCCGCGCCTGCGCATCGGCAGCTACCGCTCCCCCGTGCGCACCCCGCGCCAGGCCGCCGAGCTGGCCCGCGCCGTCACCGCCCGCCCCGAGCTGCGGCTCGAGGGCGTCATGGCCTACGAGGGGCAGATCGCCGGTGTGGGCGACGCCCCCCGGGGCCGCCCGCTCTACGGCCGCCTGCTGCGCACCGTCCAGCACCGCTCCGCCCTGGAGCTGGCCAGGCGCCGCGCCGCCGTCGTCGACGCCGTCCGCCAGGTCGCCGACCTGCGCTTCGTCAACGGAGGCGGCACCGGGAGCCTGCACACCACCGGCCGGGAGAGGGCCGTGACCGAGCTCGCCGCGGGTTCGGGGCTCTACCACCCGCACCTGTTCGACGACTACCGCGCCTTCGAGGGCCGGCCCGCGGCCCTGTTCGCCCTGCCCGTCGTGCGCCGCCCTGCCCGCGGGGTGGCCACGGCCCTGGGCGGCGGCTACCCCGCCTCGGGTCCGGCCGACCCCCTGCGCCTCCCCGTGCCCCACCTGCCCTCCGGTCTCTCCTACAGCACCAACGAGGGCGCAGGAGAGGTGCAGACCCCGCTCCTGGGCGCCGCCGCCGACGGACTGGCGGTCGGCGACCGCGTGTGGATGCGCCACGCCAAGGCGGGCGAGCTGTGCGAGCGCTTCACCACCCTGCACCTGATCGACTCCGACACCGGCGAGTACGCCGGTGCCGTCCCCACCTACCGCGGCGAGGGCCGGGCGTTCCTCTGAGCCCCGCGCAAGGAGAAGGGGCCCGTGCGCATCGCACAGGCCCCGCTGCTCCCGACCCCCGCCCGCCCTCGCGGCTCAGCTCCGCCTGCGGCGTACGGCCCAGGCCACCACGCCCACGGTGACGGCCATGCCGAGACCTACCGCCAGGGCGATCACCTCGGGGGGAAGGCGGCGGCGCGACTGGTAGGTGCTGACGACCTCCTCGTCGCCCTTGAGGAGGACGCTGCCCTCCTCGGGCTCGACCAGGTGGCTCTCCACACGCACCGCGTTGCCGCCGATCACCAGGGCCCTGGCCTCCTCGACCAGACGGGTGCCGTGGTCGCGGGCCTGCTCCAGCCGGCGCCGGGCGATGTTGGCGGGCCTGGCCTCCTCGAGCAGACGGTCGATGGTCTCCGCCAGCCGCCGCTGCTCCTCGTTGATCTCGGCCTCGAGCTCGGCCGGGGTCTGGCGCGGTCCGGTGTCGCTTCCCGTCATCAGGGCTGCCTCTCTCACTAGAGCAAGGTTGTCCGAGGCCCCGTGTCCGAGCCGGTGTCCCGGCTCTCCTCCTCCGCGCCGTCGGACGGACCGGAGAACCTCAAAGCGCCGTCGATTCCGTCGACCACACGGAAGAAGTCCCGCGTGGACAACCACAGTTTATAGATGATGGCGATCTCGAAGGCGAGGAGCAAAACGCCCGCCCCGGCGGTGATCCAGACAATGAGGGCCGGTGCCCCCAGGGCCGCCGCGACCAGCGGAGCGATCACGAACACCACCATCTGGAACTCGATACCGCTCATCAGGTGGGTGCGCACCCGACGCGCGTTGAGCGCCGACCAGAACCGCTGGTACCACGGGAAACGCGTCCGGAACTCCTGGTGCAGGTCCACCTTGGGCAGAGTCAGGTCCGGCTGCTTGCCGGCCGTGCGCTGGTTGCGGTTCTCCCGCTCGGTCTGGCTCCGCAGGATCTGCTCGAGCACCGCGATGCCGTGCCGCAGCACCGCCTGCTCGCCGCCGTCGCTCATCGTGCGCCCACCCCCGCCGGTGGCCGCCCGCGTCTCGTCCTCCTCGGGCTCCAGCATGGTCAGCGTCGCCCGCGCCCGTTCGAGGGCCGCCGCCAGGTGCGAGCGCATCTCGCGACGCACCTTGTAGACCTGGAGCGCGTTGAGGTAGCGCAGCATGTCCAGGAACACCACGGCCAGGGCCAGCCACACGAACCACACCGGGTTGGCGCCGGAGTCGGCCTCCCGCGCCACCACGTACTGGCCGCCCATGAGCGTCACCGCGCACACCAGCACACGGAAGCGGTCGGAGACGTAGTCCATCCACGAGCCGAACAGCGACTCCGAACCGGTCAGCCTGGCCAGCTTGCCGTCGGTGCAGTCCACGAGGAAGCACAGGTAGTACAGCAGTGCGCCCAGCAGGAGGAAATGTCGGTAGCCCAGCGCGAAGCAGACCGCCGCGCCCAGCCCCAGGAAGAGGGCCAGCACCGTCAGCTGGTTGGGCGTGACGCGGGTCCGGTTCGCCAGAAGGCGCACGAGCCGGACCGCGAGTGGGTCCACGAGATAGACCGTCCACCAGGAGTCGCGCTCCTTCAGTGTGCGGGTCCGTACCTCGTCGAGTGTGAATCCAGGCATCGGCGCCAATACTCCCAACCGGCCGTCATGAGTGCGGTCCACAATAGGTGATACAAGTGCTGGTCGATCCCGGCAGGGTGAACCGAACCGGAATCGCAACCGGGGGCCCGCCTCCGTCACCCGGTCCCCGCGGGCTCGTTAGTGTGTCCGAGGAAGCCATCGGGGGTGCCCGCACCCCCTACCGCCAGCAGAGAGGAACACCCGTGAGCGACCCGGTCCGTCTGGAGCCCGGAGACACGGCTCCCGACTTCACCCTCGCGGACGCCGACGGCAACCCCGTCACCCTGGGCAAGGTCCTCGCCGACACCGGCAAGAGCGTGGTCCTGTACTTCTACCCTGCCGCGATGACCCCCGGGTGCACGACCCAGGCCTGCGACTTCCGCGACAACCTGCGCGAGTTCGACACCGCCGGGTTCACCGTCATCGGCATCTCCCCCGACGAACCGGCCAAGCTCGCCCGGTTCCGGGAGAAGGAGGGCCTGACCTTCACCCTGCTCGGCGACCCCGGCAAGGAGACCCTGCGCGCCTACGGCGCCTTCGGGGAGAAGAAGAACTACGGCCGCGTCGTGCAGGGCGTCATCCGCTCCACCGTGATCGTCGGCGCCGACGGGAAGGTCCGGCGGGCCTTCTACAACGTGAAGGCCACCGGGCACGTCGACCGGATCAAGAGGGAGCTCGGCGTCTGACAGCGCCCGGCGCCCTGGGGAGGCGGGGCCGCCCGCGCCCCCGGTACAGTGGTCCCCACGGGAGGTACCGGGGGCCGTAGTCCAATCGGCAGGAGACGCCAGCTTTAGGTGCTGTACAGTGCGGGTTCGAGTCCCGCCGGCCCTACTCGGCCAGTGAGACCCGTGTCGGAAGGCGCGCGGACCGAGGTCCGCGCGCCTTCCGCGTGCCTGCGGGAACACGGCGCGGGCACGCCCCGACCGGTCGGCTACCTGCCCAGCAGCGCCCACATCATGAGGGCCAGCAGCACCAGGACGCCGAGGGCGACCGCCGCCGCCACCGCGACCTTGGCCGTGCTGGTCCCCTCCGCGTGCTTTCCCGAGCTGGTCAGACCCAGGTTGTCGGTGGACTCGCGCAGCGAGCTCATGAACGCGTTCATCGCCTCGGGGCTGTTGCGCAACCGGTCGCTGATGCTCTCCGCCAGCGCGCGCCCGCCCGCCTTGAAGTGCTCGCGGGCCGTCTCCAGGGGGTCGGCCGATTCCTCCTCGGCCCCCTCCGCGGCCTCGGACCCGCCCCGCAGGGCACTCGCCGGCCACGGGGCCAGCGCGGCGATCCTCAACATCTTGGTGGCGTTCTCCGCGCTCAGCCGCTCCGTGGGCTCCACCCGCAGCAGGCCGGCCAGCACGGGGGCCAGCGGTCCGGCCTTGGCGGCCTCCGCCGGCTCCTCCAGCGGCTCCTGGCGCAGGATCTTGATGTAGCCCTTGCGGTCGTAGGGCGGATGGCCCTCCACCGCCGCGTACAGGGTGGCGCCGAGGGACCACAGGTCCGACTCTGGCCCGACCGGCCCGGCCTTGGCCCGCTCCGGCGGGATGTAGGCGGGCGAGCCGATGATGCGCCCCGAGGCGCTCAGCGCGGACTCACCGTTCCAGGCGGCCAGGCCGAAGTCGGTGAGGACCACGCGGCCGTTGCGGCTGATCATCACGTTGTCGGGCTTGACGTCGCGGTGGACGATGCCCTCGTTGTGCGCGACCTTGAGCGCGTCGATGAGCTGGAGCCCGATCTCGGCCACCCGCTGGTAGGGCAGCGGGCCGCCGACCTTGATGATCTCCTCCAGGGTGGAGGCCTCCACCAGCTCCATCACGATCCAGGGGCGGCCGTCCTCGTCGACCACGTCCAGGACGGCCACCAGGCCGGGATGGGTGAGGCGCCCGGCGACGCGCGCCTCGCGCGTGGTGCGCTGCAGCAGGGCCTCACGCTCGGAACTGCTCAGATCGGCGGGCAGCCGGAGCTCCTTGACCGCGACCTCGCGGCCGATGACCAGGTCGACGGCGCGCCAGACGGTGCCCACACCGCCCCGGGCGATCTCCGAGACAAGCTGGTACCGCCCTTTCAGCAATCGGCCCTCAGGAGCGGGATCGGCCATACCGGTCACCTCCGAAGACGCGGAAGCGCTCGAGGCCTCGGGCCGCTGTGTATGGGGATTCTCTAGGGAGGACACGGTTATCCACGGTTCCATTCACCGGCCATGGTGGCCTCCTGCGGAGCATTGCGGTCGCTGTCACCACGTAGGTGCACGGATCACTCGTTATATCAGCATGACGCCGAGTTCCAGCTGATGGTTGCCACAACACCGACACATAGGTCCGTTTTTGTTATGTCCGTCAGAACCCGTGTCCTCGGTGACGCGCCCCTGCCATCAGCTCCGACGAGGAGACGCGCGTGCAGATGTGATGCATCTGCACGCGCATCGGTTCACTCCTCGTTCACGACCAGAGCTCGTCGGGGGTGCGCACCTCGACCGGGCCGACCCCGGTGTCGGCGAGCGGGCCGCGCAGGCGCCCGGCGTCGCCGACCACGACCACCACCGCCTCCTCCGGGTGCAGGTACTCGACGGCGGCGCTGTCGAGCGCCTCCTTGGTGAGCCGCTCGTAGCCGGCCCGGACGCGGTCGACGTGGTCGTCGGGCAGGTCGTGGACGACCATGTCGACCAGGGCCCCCGCGATGGAGCGCGCGGTCGAGTAGCTGACCGGCAGGCCCACCGTGTTGGCCTCGCGCACCGCGGCCAGCTCCTCCTCCGTCACCCCGGAGTCGCGCAGCTCGGCCGCCTGCTCCAGGGACGAGGTGACCGAGTGCGCCGTGGTGTCCGCCTCGACCTGGGTGGACATGAAGAACACCCCGCTGTCCCGGCGCAGGTCGAAGCGGGAGCCGGCCCCGTAGGTGTAGCCCAGGCGCTCGCGCAGCTCCAGGTTGAGGCGGGAGGTGAACATACCGCCGAACACCTCGCTGATGCCCTCGGCCCGGGGCAGGTCGACCTGCGAGCGGGAGGGGGCGCGGTGGGCGATGACCAGGGCCGACTGCACCGATCCCGGCCGGTCCACGATGAGCACGCGGGGCAGCTCCCCGGGCGGCGGGGCGGGCTCGGAGATCTCGCGCTCGGGCGCGGGCGCGGCGTCGCCGAACACGGTCTTGCCCAGCTCGACCAGGTCGACGCGGCTCAGGTCGCCCACCACCACGAGGGTTCCGGCGACGGAGGCGATGCGCTCAGCGTGGAAGGCCGCGACGGTCTCGGGGGTGATGTCGGCCAGACGCACCGGTCCGCCCGCGAGCGGCGTGGCGTAGCGGCCGGTGAACAGCTGGCCGCCCAGACTGCGCATGGCCAGGGTGCCGGCCGAGGCCGCCTCGAGCCAGAAGCGCTCCAGGAGCTGGCTGCGGCGGCCGACGATGTCGTCGGGCTTCAGGGCGGGGCGGCGCACCGCGTCGGTGAAGAGGCCGACGGCCTCGCCCAGACGCCCGGCGGGGGCGTCCAGACCGGTGATGAAGCCGTCCCAGCTGACACGGGACACCCACTCCGCCCCGTATCGCTCCAGGGCGGGCGCCAGGGAGCTGCCGCCCCCGGGGCCGTCCTCGAGGACCTCACTGGTCAGCGCGCTGACGCCCATGGCGTCCAGCGGCTCGACGGCACCGCCGAAGGGGTGCACGAGGCGGAGGGAGACGAGGTGCTGTCCGGGGACGTCGACGGCGACGACGGTGCCGCCGCCGACGGTGATCCGCCGGGGCTTGGGAAAGGTGTAGGACGTCGGGGTACCGAGTTCCGGACGGGTCTGCGACATGCTCGGCTCTTTCTGAGGCTTGCGGTGGAAGTCTGGTCGGTGCGCGGGCCGGGTCAGGCGCCGGCCGTCTCCTGGTCCCCGGCGGCCGGGTCGAAGCGCACGACGAGCAGGTTGCCGTCGACGAGCAGGCGCTCGGCGGCGGCGCGCACCTCCTCCGCGGTGATGCCCTCCCACCGGCGCGGCCAGGTCAGGGCCAGTTCCGGGTCGTCGAACAGCTGCGTGCAGCTGCTGATCGCGTCGGCCAGGCCGGCCGGGCCGGCGATCGACTGCAGGTGCTCGCGCTCCAGGACGGCGCGGGCCCGCTCCAGCTCCTCCTCACCGATGCCGTCGGCGAGCTTGGCGATCTCCTCGCGGACGGCGGCCTCCAGGGTGTCGCCGTCGACGCCCTCCCGGGCGAGCATGTTCACCAGGAGCAGGCTGTCGGTGTAGCGGAACGGCAGGATGTCGGCGGCCGATCCGCCGTCGTCGGCCGCGATGGGCCGGTCCACGACCAGGGCGCGGTACAGGCGGCTGCCCTGGCCCTGGCCCAGAACCGCCGAGGCCAGGTGCATGACGTCGAAGCCGCGCTCGCCGTAGGCCGGCACGCGGAAACCGATGAACACCCCCGGCGCCGGAACGGTCTCGGCGACCTGGTCGCGGACCGGGCCGCCCAGCGGCTCGGGGAGCGCGGCGTCGGGGACCTCCGGGACGTCCTCGCGGGCCGGGATGTGGCCGAAGTACTTGTCGACGCGGGCCCGGACGTCCTCGGGGTCGAGGTTGCTGACGACCGTGAGGACGCAGTTGTCTGGGCCGTAGTGGGCCTTGTGGAAGGACTTGACGTAGTCCAGGTCCGCGGCGTCCAGATCGGCCATCGAGCCGATGGTCGGGTGGTGGTAGGGGTGGCCCTCGGGGTAGGCCAGGCGCAGGATGCGCTCCAGGGCCGTGCCGTAGGGCTGGTTGTCGTAGCGCTGGCGGCGCTCGTTCTTGACCACGTCGCGCTGGTTGTCCAGCACCTCCTGGGTCATGCCGTCGCGCAGGGTGGCCAGGCGGTCCGCCTCCAGCCACAGGACGCGGTCCAGGGCGTGCTCGGGGACCGTCTCGTAGTAGTTCGTGCGGTCGGTGGAGGTGGAGGCGTTGATGTCGCCGCCCAGCCGCTCGATCTCCTCGAAGTGCTCGCCCTTGGCCACGTTGCCGCTGCCCTGGAACATCAGGTGCTCGAAGAGGTGCGCGAAGCCCGTACGGCCGGGCACCTCGTGGCGGGACCCCACTCCGTACCACAGATTCACGGCGGCGACCTGGCCCGTGGAGGCGGGCGCGGTCACCACGCGCAACCCGTTCTCCAGCGTGTACCGAACCAACTGCCCCGCCGCTCCGATGCCGGTCAAGTGCTGCACCCCGTTTCGCGCTGTCACATGGATCCTCGTCACCGTTCGGGACGGTGACGATACGACCCTACGGCCTCAGGGCGCCGCGGGTACACCCGAACGGGCAGACGGGGGGCGGGGGCGGGGCCTACCTCTCGTAACCCGAGGTGTCCATGGAGAGGGCGATCTCGTCGTAGACGGCGCTGTACTGGGAGTCGACCGACCACACGTAGAGCAGGACGTCGCTGATCGGCAGGAACCACATGCGCACCTCGAACCTGTCGTCGTTGGCGCACGTCACCTCCCACACCGAGTGGTGCGACTTGAGGCCGTCGGCGTGCTGGGTGAAGTCGGCGACCTTCAGGTCCGCCCCCGAGACGCCGATGCCGCCGGAGGCCGCGGTGTTGAGACTGCGGCAGCTACCGGTGTCGGCGCCCCAGCCGTCCTCCTTGTTGAAGGCGTCGCCCTTCTTGGGCCACTCCCCCGGGTTGCGGGTCGAGGCCTGGGGCGTGAGCTGGACCGACCCGTAGCCGCAGGCGTCCTGACCGGGCGGGCTGACGCACAGGGTGCCGCCCTCGTTCTGCACCTGCCACCCCTCGGGGACCTCGATGCTCACGCCCTCGATCTCCTGGGCGGCGTACTCCCCGGGGTCGGGGGGCTCGATACCGGGCATCACACCGCTCTCGCCGCGCTCCAGTGTGATCTCCGCGCCCTCGGAACCGCCGCCCGAGCAGGCCGCAAGCGCCAACAGGGACGCGGTCGCGGCCGCCGCCCCCGCGGCGCGCACTCCGCGCGCCCGTCCGCCTCGCCCGTGGATGCCCGCCATGGTGTCCTCTCAACCGTGCGCCTCAGAACTGAGAAGACCTTAGCGCCCCTGACCGCCGTGCGCGCACGGCGGCGGGGCCCGGACCCGGCGGCCCGCGGGGCGCGGCCCCGGCGACTACCCTGGGCCCATGGTGGACCTCGCGAAGATCACGCAGCCCTTGTCCCTCGCCCGCCTCGGCCAACGCTCCCGGGGGCCCGTCGTCCTGGAGCTGGACCTCACGGAGGGGGTCGCCGACGAGGCTCCGGGAGACCCGATCGCCCAGCTCGTCAACCGCCGCAAGCAGCACCACCTCGAGCTCGTGGAGGGCATCCGCCGGGGCGCCCGCGATCCGCGGGTGGCCGCTCTCCTGGTGCGGGTGGACACCCGCACGCTCGGTTTCGCCAAGGTGCAGGAGCTGCGCGACTGCGTCGCCGACTTCCGCGCCGCCGGCAAGACCGCGGTGGCCTGGGCCGACTCCTTCGGTGAGAGCGGGGAGGGCAACCTCTCCCACTACCTGGCGTGCGCGTTCGACCGGATCGCGATGGCACCCACCGGGGTGCTCGGCCTGACGGGCCTGAAGCTCAAGGGGACCTTCGTCAAGGGGGCCCTGGACAAGCTCGGCGTGGGCTACGAGGTCGGCCGCCGCCACGAGTACAAGAGCGCGCTCAACGGCGTCACCGAGACCGGCTTCACCGACGCCCACCGCGAGGTCTCCGAGTCGATCGTCTCCTCCCTGGGCGACCAGCTGGTCGAGGCCGTCGCGCAGGCGCGCGGCCTGTCCGAGGAGCGGGTCCGGGAGCTGGTGTCGCAGGGGCCTTTCATGGCGGGGGAGGCCGTGGAGCACGGCCTGGTGGACCGGTTGGCCTACCGCGACGAGATCTACGCCGACCTGCTGGCCGAGGTCCGCGGCGAGCGCGGCCGCGAACCGGAACTGCTGTTCGTCACCCGCTACCACCGCAGGCACACCCCGACGCAGCTTCCGCTGCCGGGCAGCGGCGCGAGCTGCATCGCGCTGATCTCGGCCACCGGGACGATCAGCACGGGCCGCACCCGCCGCTCCCCGCTGGGCGGCGGCACGGTCATGGGCTCGGACACGGTGTGCGCCGCCTTCCGGGCCGCCCGGCGGGACCCGGACGTCAAGGCGGTGGTGTTCCGGGTGGACAGCCGGGGCGGTTCCCCGACCGCCTCCGACGCCATCCGCCGCGAGGCGGAGCTGACCAGCAGGGCGGGCAAGCCCGTGGTCGCGGTGATGGGCGACGTCGCCGGCTCCGGCGGCTACTACGTCACCTTGGGCGCGGACGCGATCGTGGCCCAGCCGGGCACGCTGACCGGCTCCATCGGGGTGATCACGGGCAAGCCGGTGCTCGGCCCGCTGCTGGAGCGGTACGGGGTGACCAGCGACGCGGTGAGCACCGGCCCGCACGCCGGCATGTTCGACCTCGAGCGCCCCTTCAGCGAGTCGGAGTGGGAGCGGGTCAACGCCCTGCTGGACGAGGTCTACGGCGACTTCACCGCCAAGGTCGCACGGGCCCGCTCGATGACCCCCGAGCAGGTGCACGAGGTCGCCCGCGGCCGGGTGTGGACCGGCCGGGAGGCGCACGAACGCGGCCTGGTGGACGCCCTCGGCGGGCTGGAGACCGCGGTGCGCATCGCCCGGGACAAGGCCGGGGCCGGAGCCCTGCCGCTGCGGTCCTTCCCGCGCCGGGGCGCGCTGGACGGCCTGCGCGCGCACGAGTCGAGCGAGGACCTGGCCGCCTCGGGGCCGCAGAGCTCGCTGTCGGCCTGGGGTCCGCTGGAGGGTGCGGCACTGGCCCTGGGCCTGCCCCTGGGCGGCCCGCTGTCCATGCCGGGCGCGTGGGAGGTCCGATGACCTCCGACCCCCTGGCAGGGCAGTACCTGGACGCGATGTCGATGGTGGCCACCGGCGTGACCGTGGTGACCGTCGCCGACGGCCGCGACGACGTCGGGGCGACCGTCAGCGCGTTCGGCTCGGTGTCGGCCGACCCGCCGATCGTCTCGGTCAGCGTGGGGATCGACGGCTACATGGCCGAGGTGATCGAGGAGGTCGGCGCGTTCGCGGTGAGCGTGCTGGGGAGCGGCCAGCGCGTCCTGGCGGGCCGCTTCTCCGCCGAGGGCCGGCCGAGCGCGCGCCTGCTGGTGTCGGGGCAGCCCCACCACCGGGGCGAGGGAACGCGGGCCATCGTCCTGGACGACGCCCTGGCCGCGCTGGAGTGCTCGGTGCGCAGGCGCGTCGACGTGGGCGACCACGCGGTGTTCTTCGCCGACGTCACCGGCTTTCCCGAGGTGCGCGGCGAGGGCTCGCCCCTGGTCCGCTGGGCCGGCCGCTACTCCTCGCTGCCCTGACGCGGTTCCCGGCGCGCCCGCCCGCGCGCCGGGTTCAGGCCCGCGCCGCGGCCCACTCGGCGACCTGGAGCAGGTCGTCCAGGACCGCGTCGGCCCGCGCCGCCTCGGGGGAGGCCGAGTGGCGGTAGCCGTAGATGCCGCGGCGCAGCAGCACCGCGCGCATCCCGGCGGCGCGCGCGGGCAGGACGTCGTTGTCGACGCGGTCGCCCACGTAGAGGATCTCGCCGGGTCCGATACCGGGGGTGGTCTCCCCCGCCAGCTCCAGCACGCGGTCGAAGAACTCCGGCAGGGGCTTGTGCACGCCCCAGACGTCGGAGATGCCGATGCCGTCGACGCCCAGTTCCATGGCCTCCAGGGCGGGCCCGGCCTCGGGCGGCTGGTTCCCGGCGATGATCAGGGACAGGCCACTCTCGCGCATCGCCCGGAAGGCGGGCCTGACGTCGGGGTACAGGTCCGCCTCGCCGAAGTGCTCGCGTTCGCCGTCGGGCTCCTCCTCGAGCCAGCGCGCGCTCTCGGCCTCCAGGTCGAAGCCCGGGACCAGGAGCCGGAAGCCGTCGGTGAGGGTTCCGCCGGAGGCGATGACACCGCCGATGGTGCCGAAGAACGCCATGTGCGGAATCCCGAAGCGGTCCGCCCAGCGCTCGAAGATCCGCGTCTCGTCGACGAGCGTCTCGCCGACGTCGAACACCACAGTACGAATAGCCACGGGGTGGGAGTCTACAAGGACGTGCTCGGGGGCCGGAGGACGGCGAAGGCGTCGGTGATCTGCAGGGTGCGCTCGCGGAAGCTGAAAAGTGCGGCGGGGCGCCCGCCCGAGCGCCCCGAGGGCACGCAGCGCCCCGTGTCCTCGATCTGGCCGCGGCGCAGGAGCACCCGGCGCAGGTTGGTGGCGGCGACGTCGTGCCCCAGGGCGGCGCGGTAGTAGCCCGACAGCTCCGACATGGTGAACTCGGGCGGTGCCAGGGCGAAGCCCACGTTGGTGTAGCTGAGCTTGGCGCGCAGCCGCTGCCGGCCCGAGTGCACGATGGCGGCGTGGTCGAAGGCCATCGGCGGCAGGTCGGCGGCGGGGTGCCAGCCGGTGTCGTCGGGCACGACGGGGTCGACGTGGGCGGGGACGAGCCCGAGGTAGGCGGTGGCCAGGGTGCGCCGCCGCGGGTCACGCCCGGGATCGCTGCGGGTCTCCAGCTGCTCCAGGTGTGACAGATCTCGCACGTCGACCTTCTGGGCGAGTTGGCGCCGGATGGACGCGCCGAGGCTCTCGTCCGCGCGCAGGCGTCCGCCCGGCAGGGACCAGCACCCCTCGTGGGGCGGGAGAGCACGTTTCCACAGCAGGACGCACAGTTCGGAGTCGCGGATCTGGAGGACGACGGCGAGCGCCTCGTGGGCCGCCCGGCCCGAGGTGTCCTCCGCTTCCCGCGCCGCTCGTCCGTTTGCTTCCGAAATATCCACCCTGTCCCTTCCGTTCTCCGACATGTTAAGCTGCACCAGGTTTGTGCCTGTCAGACAAAAACTAGCTGGCCCGCACCGACCGACCCAGGCCCGGCTCATACGCCGCGCCCACAGCCTCGAGGAAGTAGTTGGACATGGCACCGGTCACCGCCACTGCAGACACCATGACCAGGCAGGAATGGGCCGAGGAGGTCCGCCGCCTGGCGAAGGAGCGCGACGCTGTCATCCTCGCGCACAACTACCAGCGCCCGGAAATCCAGGACGTGGCGCACCACACCGGTGACTCCCTCGCCCTGTCCCGCCTGGCCGCCAACGTGGACGCGAGCACCATCGTCTTCTGCGGTGTGCACTTCATGGCCGAGACCGCCAAGATCCTGGCCCCCGAGAAGACCGTCCTGCTGCCCGACCCCGAGGCCGGCTGCTCCCTCGCCGACACCATCACCGCCGAGCAGCTGCGCGCCTGGAAGGCCGAGCACCCCGACGCGGTCGTCGTCGCCTACGTGAACACCACCGCGGCGGTCAAGGCCGAGACCGACATCTGCTGCACCTCCTCCAACGCCGCCGACGTCATCCGCTCCATCCCCGAGGACCGGGAGATCCTCTTCCTCCCCGACCAGTTCCTGGGCGCCCACGTCAGACGCGTCACCGGCCGCGACAACATCCACGTCTGGATGGGCGAGTGCCACGTGCACGCGGGCATCGACGGCCACACCCTGCGCCAGAGGGTGGAGTCCGAGCCCGACGCCGAGGTCTACGTCCACCCCGAGTGCGGCTGCGCCACCTCGGCCCTCTACCTCGTGGGCAGCGGCGCGGTCCCCGAGGAGCGGGTGAAGGTCCTCTCCACCGGCGGCATGCTCACCGCCGCCGAGCAGACCTCCGCCAAGAAGGTCCTCATCGCGACCGAGACCGGCATGCTGCACCAGCTGCGCAACGCCAACCCGGACACGGTGTTCGAGGCGGTCAACTCGCGCGCCGAGTGCCACTACATGAAGATGATCGACGCCGACAAGCTGCTGAACTCCCTGCGGTACGGCACCACCGAGATCACCGTTCCCGGGGAGACCGCCGATCGCGCGCGCCGGTCGGTGGAGCGCATGATCGCGATCGGCTCTCCCTCGCGCGGCGGTGAGTGAGACCGGCCGGCGAGCTCGGGGTAACAAAAGTCTTACCTTGAAGCCATAGCTGGCGGAATCTTCCGCGCCCCCGGATCTCCCCCCACTAGCGTCGGCACGACATGGGGGGAGATTTCATGACCGGAGGTAGCAAAAGACGCGAGGCGGACGGCGCGGAGGCCGTGGCGGAGCTCTACGACGCCTTCGCCCCGTCCCTGTACCGGTACGCCTGGTCCCTTCTCGGCGACGAAGGGGACCGGGCCGCCGACGCGGTGCACGACGGGCTGGTGGCCGGGGTCGCCCTGGCCGGCTTCCCCGCCGATCCCGCGGACCGGGGCCCCCGGCTGTACGCGATGGTCCGCGCGGCGTGCCGGCAGCTGGGCCTCGCACGCTCCTGCCCCTACACCCGGCTGGCCGTCGTTCCCGCCGAGGAGCCGACCGCACTCATGCTCTCCCGGGTCCCGGCCGGCCACCGCGAACTGCTCGAGCTCCGCCTGCGCCACGCCCTGCCCGTCTCCGCCGTCTCCCGCGTGCTCGGCCTGGACACCCGGGTCTGCGGTGAGCTGGTCCGGTCGGCCGTGCGGCGCGCCGCCGACAACCTCCCCGGCGCGGAGGAGGCGCCGCGCGCTCCCTCCGGCGCGGAGGAGGCCCCGGGGACGGAACCCCCGGCGGGCCCGAGCCTGCGCGTCCGCACCCGTGAGGTCTCCGCCGCCCTGGAGCTGCTGACGCCTCCCGGGCCCCCGCCGGGGCTGCGCGAGCGCGTCGTGCGCACCTGTACCGCCCCGGAGTCGGCCGCCGAGCGGGAGCGGATCGTCCGGGGGATGCAGCCCCTCACCCCCGAGGGCTACCCGCAGCACCGTGTGGAAGCGCCGGGCAGGCAGGTCCGCGCGGAAGGGCCCGCACCTGCGGAGAGGCGTCCCGAGCCACCGCCCCGGATCCTGCCCCGGGACCGGGTCACCACCCGCGACGTCCCCGACCGGGGGGAGATCCGCGCGCCGCTGCCCGGTCCGGGAGCGGGGTCCGGCCGGGATCGGGACCGGGACGGCCGGAGGCGCAGGTTGCTTCCCGCCGCCTCCGGCCTGGCCACCGCGGCGGTCGCGGTCGCGCTGTGGTCCTGGGCTGCGGCCACGGAGCCCCCTCCCGCCGTGGTCGGTGCGGGCCCCTCCGGCACAGGCCCCTCCGTCACGGCGGCGCCGGAGGCCCCGACCTCCTCCTCCGGACCCGAGCTCGAGGCCGAGGCCGCACCGTTCGCCCCGCAGTCCGACCCCGGCCGGGAGGGAGCGGTGGCGGAAGAGGGCACGCGGGAGGACGCCCCCGTCCCCGAGGAACCCGCCCCCTCGGGGGAGATCCCGGACCAGGAGGCGGGTGCCCCCGCCGAGGAGGAGCCGCCCGCGCCCGCCGGCCCCCGGCCTGGGAACGACGGCGATCCCGGCAGCGGCAGCGCCCCCGGAGGCGGTGGCGTTCCCGGAGGCGGTGGCGTTCCCGGAGACGGTGGCGTTCCCGGAGACGGCAGTGCCCCCGGGGACGACAGCGCCCCCGGGGACGGAACCGGCGAGGGGTCCGACGACGGGGGCGAGAGGAAAGGGTTGCTCAGCGGGCTCGTGGGCCTGCTCCTGGGCGGTGGCTGACGCCCGGGGGAAAGACCTGCGGGGCGGTCAGAAGGAGGCGAGGAGGCGGTCCGCGGTCGTCCTCAGGCGCCGCTCCACCTCGTCCATGTCGCGCCGGCCCCGGAGGACCTCGGTGAGCTCGAAGATCCACACGCTGGTGAGCGCTCCGGCCAGGACGTACTCGGTGCTCCCGCGGTCGATGCCGCTCCCGTCGGCCTCCTCGACCCCGACCTGGGCCAGGGAGTCGGTGGCCACCCGCCACACCAGGTCGGTGATACGGGTGTCCAGCTCGATCGTGACCTCCGCCATGACCAGGGACCGCACCAGGGCGTCGGCCAGCTCGGGCTCGCGCATGAGGCCCAGGGTGGCGCGCAGCAGGACGTCGACGGCACGGCCCGCGGCGGTGTCGGCCGTGGGCGGGCGTCGGACGATTCCGCTCTCGAGGAGATCCAGCTCCTCGGTGACCACGGCCACGACCAGGTCCATCTTCGAGGGGAAGTAGCGGTAGAGGGTGCCCAGGGCCACGCCGGCGCGCTCGGCGACCGAGCGCATCTGCATGGCCTCGACACCTCCGCGCACGGCCAGCGCGGCGGCCGTCTGCACGATGCGCCTGCGGCGCTGGGTCTGGGATCGCGACATCGTTCCGGTCGGCGCCTGCACGGCCACAGGATCTCTCCCACTCGTCGTCGGGCCGCGTACCGTCCACCTGCCGCGGCTCTGGGGGATTGTCAGGGATCGGGCCCGGAGTTCACAGCGAACGCCGGTTTTGCGAGAACACGTTATCCAACAGCCCTCCCGCGACGCAGCGCATCGGCCCATGATCCTCACCTCATTTGCTGACGTGGCACAACAGCGAACGGAGAATCAGGAGCCTTCCGGCATATCCTTCCAGACTGATGAGAATCAGTTCTATTTTACTCTCGAGCGGGACTTTCGCCCCTTCGCCCCACACCCCGGACACTCCCCGGGGGAGGACCCCCACCTAGAATAGAATCCCGTTCTGTTTCTGGCGAGAGGTCACCCCCCATGCCCGACACTCCCCCGGTCGAGAACCTCGGCGACGGGATCTGGAGCCTCCCGGTGCCCATCCCCGACAACCCTCTCGGATCCACCCTCGTCTACCTCGTGGCCGGATCCTCCGGCCCCGTCCTCGTCGACACCGGCTGGAACCACGACGACGCGTGGGACGCACTCGCCAAGGGCATCGAGCACACCGGCCATTCGGTCGGGGACGTCCGCGGCGCCGTCGTCACCCACTTCCACCCCGACCACCTCGGGCTGGCCGACCGCCTGCGCGAGGCCTCCGGCGCCTGGATCGCCATGCACCCCGCCGACACCGCCGCCGTCGAGGCCCTCGCCGCCCGGAACCCGGCAGGGCGGCGGGAGGACATCGCCCTCCAGCTCCGCCGCGCCGGCTTTCCCGAGGAGGAGGTGGGCCTGCTCTCCGCCGACCCGCTCCTGCCCGTCCCCTCGACCGCGGCCGACATCACCCTGGCCGACGGGGACCGCGTCGACCTGCCCGGACGCGACCTGCGCGCCGTCTGGACCCCCGGCCACACCCCCGGCCACCTGTGCCTCCACCTGGGCGACAGCGGCCACCTCTTCACCGGCGACCACGTCCTGCCCCGCATCACCCCGCACGTGGGACAGTTCCCCCTGACCTCGCCGGAGGGCGACCCGCTGGGCGACTTCCTGGCCTCGCAGAAGGGCATCGCCGACCTGCCCGGCGCCGACGCCCTGGTGTGCCTGCCCTCGCACGAGACCCGCTTCTCCGGCCTGACCGAGCGCGCGCGGGAGATCACCGACCACCACGAGAAGCGCCTGGAGGAACTGCTCGCCCTCCTCGCGGAGCGACCGCTCACCCTGTGGGAGGCCTCCTCCCGGCTCACCTGGCGCCGCCCCTGGGACGCCATGCGGCCCCGCTCCCGGCACATGGCCGCGTCCGAGACGGCAGCCCACCTGAGGCTCCTGGAGGAGCGCGGCCGCATCCGCCGCACCGGACCCGAGACACTCCCGCGCTGGGGCGCTGTCCGCATCGCGAAGGGGCACGAATAGGATTCCCCTACCACAAGGCCCGGCAGCGCCTCCGGACGCAACTGCCGAGTAACATATGAGGCGCCCGTGCCCGTCACCGGCACATACGCGCGCCCGTGTCGGCGGTGGCCACCCCGCCGGACCGTGCACGGCGGCGACCGCGGCCCCGCGACCAACGAAGAGGTGGACCCTTGACCCAGACGGGCAAAAGCACGGGACCGAACCCGGAGCGCCCCCTGCGCGTCGCCCTGCTGTCCTACCGCAGCAAGCAGCACGTCGGCGGGCAGGGCGTGTACGTGCGCCACCTGTCCCGCGAACTCGCCGCCCTGGGCCACGAGGTCACCGTCTTCTCCGGCCAGCCCTACCCCGTCCTGGACGAGGGCGTCACCCTGGAGAAGATCCCCTCCCTCGACCTCTACAACGACGCCAACCCCTTCGTCGCCCCGCCCGTGCGCGAGTGGCGCGACTGGATCGACGTCCTCGAGGTCGCCACCATGTGGACGGCCGGCTTCCCCGAGCCCCTCACCTTCTCCCTGCGCGCCGACCGCGAACTGCGCCGCCGCCTGGGCGAGTTCGACGTCGTCCACGACAACCAGACCCTCGGCTGGGGCCTGCTGCGCATCAAGGCCGCCGGCATCCCCCTGGTCACCACCATCCACCACCCGATCAGCGTCGACCGCCGCATCGAGATCGACGAGGCCCAGGGCTGGCAGAAGCTCTCCAAGCGCCGCTGGTACGGGTTCGTCAAGATGCAGGCGAGGGTGGCGCGCAAACTCGACCCGATCCTCGTACCCTCCCGGTCCTCCGCCGACGACATCTCCCGGGAGTTCGGCGTCGACCCCTCCGCCATGGAGGTCACCCCCCTGGGCGTCGACACCCGCTACTTCCACCCCCGGCCGGAGACGCCGCGCGTCCCCGGCCGCATCGTGTGCACCGCCAGCGCCGACAGCCCCCTCAAGGGTGTGTCCACCCTGCTGCGCGCCGCAGCCAAGCTCGCCACCGAACGCGACGTCACGTTGACGATCGTCAGCAAGCCCCGCCCCGGCGGGCCCACCGACCAGCTGGTGGACGAGCTGAGCCTGCGCGACCGCGTCGAGTTCGTCAGCGGCATCGACGACACCGCCCTGGCCGAGATCATCGCCGGCGCCCAGGTGGCGGTCGTCCCCTCCTTCTACGAGGGCTTCTCCCTCCCCGCCGTCGAGGCCATGGCCTGCGGCACCCCCCTGGTCGCCAGCCGCGCCGGCGCCCTGCCCGAGGTCGTGGGCACCGACGGCGACGCCGGACGCCTCGTCCCACCCGGCGATCCCGAGGTCCTGGCCGCCGAGATCGCCGCCCTGCTGGACGACGCGGACGAGCGCGAGCGCATGGGCGCGGCCGCCTGGCGGCGCGTCCAGGAGCGCTTCACCTGGCGGGCCGTCGCCGAGCTGACCGCACGCAGGTACGCCTCCACCATCGACGCCGTCAGGGGCAGCGGCCCCGCGGACGGCGGACCCCGGACCGCGCCCGTGCGGACGGGCGACGCCTGACCCGGCAGGCGCACACCTCCACCCGCAGATCCTAGGGAGCCTCCACTGATCACCGTCGACTTCACCCTGTTCCCCGTCGGGGCGGGCAACCGCGTTCTCGACCTGGGATGCGGCGGCGGCCGCCACGCCTTCGAGGCCTACCGCCGTGGCGCCGACGTCGTCGCCTTCGACCAGAACGTCGACGACCTCGCCTCCGTCGAGACCATGTTCGCCGCCATGCGCCAGGAGGGCGAGGCACCCGCCGAGGCCTCCGCCGAGACGGTCAAGGGCGACGCGCTCGACATGCCCTTCGACGACGCCTGCTTCGACCGGGTGATCGCCGCAGAGATCTTCGAGCACATCGCCCACGACACCGCCGCCATGAAGGAGCTGTACCGGGTCCTGGCGCCCGGCGGCATCGCCGCGGTCACGGTGCCCAGCTTCCTCCCCGAGCGCCTGTGCTGGGCGCTGTCGGAGGAGTACCACACCAACGAGGGCGGGCACATCCGCATCTACACCCGCGCCGAGCTGGAGGCCAAGCTCAAGGCGACCGGCTTCGAGATCGGCCCGCACCACCGCGCGCACGCCCTGCATGCTCCGTACTGGTGGATCAAGTGCGCGGTGGGTACCGGCAACGACGACCACCCGGTGGCCAAGGCCTACCACGACATGCTCGTGTGGGACATGCTCCAGGCCCCCAAGGTGACCCGCGTCGCCGAGCGCCTGCTCAACCCGCTCATCGGCAAGAGCGTGGTCGTGTACGTCCGCAAGCCCGTATGAGTACGGCAGCCGCCGCGGCCGTGGCCTTCCGAGACCTGGAACTCCCCGGTGTGGTGAGCGCCGAGCAGCTGCACCGCGCCGCCGACCACCTGGTGCGCAGTCAGGAGGAGGACGGCGCCGTCCCGTGGTTCCCCGGCGGCCACACCGACGTGTGGGACCACGTGGAGTGCGCGATGGCCCTGACTGTGACGGGCGTGCACGACCCCGAGCACGCCCGGGCGGCCCGGCGCGCCTACTTGTGGCTGGACTCCAGCCGCCACCCCGACGGCGGCTGGGCCGCCAAGTTCCGGCAGGGCAGGCCCGTCACGCGGCTGCGGGAGGCCAATCACGCCGCCTATCCGGCGGTGGGGCTGTTCCACCACCTGCTCGTCACCGGCGACACCGAGTTCGCCGAGCTGATGTGGCCGAGCGTGGAGAGCGGCATCGAGTTCGTCCTGGGGTTGCGCGGCGAGCACGGCGAGATCCTGTGGGCCCGTTCCGAGGACGGCTCTCCCGGCGACCACGCGCTGCTGACGGTGTGCGCGAGCGTGCACCACGCGCTGCGATGCGGCGCCGCCCTCGCGGCCCGGCTGGGCCGGGAGCAGCCGGAGTGGACGGCGGCCGCGGAGAGGCTGGCCGTGCTCATCCGCGAGCGGGAGGAGCTCTTCGCCGACCGCAGCCGCTTCTCGATGGACTGGTTCTACCCGATCCTGGGGGGCGCCGTACGGGGTACCGCGGCCAAGGAGCGGCTGGCCGAGCGCTGGGACCGCTTCGTGGTCCCGGGTCTGGGTGTGCGCTGCGTGAGCGACCAGCCGTGGGTGACCGCGGCCGAGTCGTCGGAGCTGGTGCTGGCGCTGGCCTCCCTCGGCGAGATCGAGGCGGGCGTGCAGGTGCTGCGGGACGTGCAGCACCTGCGCGACGAGGAGGACGGGATGTACTGGACGGGCTATCAGTTCGCCGAACAGGTGCGCTGGCCGGTCGAGCGGAGCACCTGGACGTCGGCCGCGGTGATCCTGGCTGTGGACGCCCTCACGGGCGCCACACCGGGTTCACAGGTGTTCCTGCACTCCTGGGACACCTGACCGGCACACCGGGGACACTCCGGAAGACGGCGAGGGGCCCCGCGAAAAAATCGCGGGGCCCCTCCGCACGGGCGGGCTCAGCCCTCTTCCCGGCCCGGTGTCGCGAAGCCGCTGCCGAAGCCCACGGCCCCCTCCTCGGTCCCGGGCTCGGTCGTCTCCGGGAACTCGGGAATCCCCGGTGTCCTCGGGAGCTCCGGCTCCATCGGCGTCTCGGGGACCTCCGGCACCTCGGGCTCCACCGGTACCTCCGGTGTCTCGGGGGCCTCCTCCACCGGCTCCTCGGGCACCTCGGGCTCCTGCGTCGACGGATCCGGGGCCCAGTAGTGGGTGGATCCCGCGAACGCCGGCTGCGGGAACTCCTTCCGTTCGTACCCCTCCATCGCCACGGTCATGTACTCGCGCCAGAGAGGTGCGGCCAGGTCACCGCCGGAGGCACCGAACCCGGGGATGTAGAAGGACTCGTTGTTCTCGTTGTAGACGCTCACCGCCGTGGACAGCTGCGGCGTGTAGCCGACGAACCAGTTCGCGATGCTCCCCGTGGTGGTACCGGTCTTGCCGGCCACCGGGTGCGTCCAGATGTTGGCGTTGCCGCCGGTACCGCCCGTGACCACCTGCTGGAGTGCGTAGGTGGCGTCGGCGGCGGTGCTCTCGCTCAGCGCCTGGTTGCGCCGGACCTCCGGACGCTCGTTCTCCCCCTCGGTGTTGACGATCTCCTTGATCACGTGCGCCTCGACGTGCTCACCGCCGTTGGCGAAGGTGGCGTACCCGCTGGCCTGGTCGAGCGTGCTGACGGTGGACACGCCCAGCGCCATCGTCGGCACCAGCTGGTCGTCCTTGATGCTTCCCTCGGGCAGGCCCATGCTGTAGGCGGTGTCACGCACGTTCTCGTACCCGACCTCCATCGACAGGTCGATGTAGCCGAGGTTGTTGGAGACCCGGGTCGCCTCGATGAGGTTCATCGGTCCGCCCGGTGCGTTGCCCGCGTTCTGGATACGGGACCCCTGGATGTAGCGGGGACCGCTGCCGTCGACGAAGCTGTAGAGGCTGTAGCCCTCCTCCAGCGCGGCCGCCAGGACGTAGGGCTTGAAGGCGGAACCGGCCTGGGAGCCGCCCAGCAGGGCCGAGTCGTACTGGTTCTCGTAGTAGTCGTGGCCGCCGTAGAAGGCCAGCACCTCGCCGGTGGCCGGGTCGACCGTGGTCAGGCCGACCTTGACCCCCTCGGGCAGGATGTCCGGGTCCATCCGGCCCTCCACCGCCTCGTAGGCGGCGTCCATCATCGACTTGTCGAAGGTCGTGACGATGGTGAAGCCCTGCCGGTTGATCTGGTCCTCGGTGTAGCCCAGGTCGATCAGCTCGCGCACGGCGGCCTCGTACATGTAGCCGCGGTAGCCGCTGAGATCGGCGCCCTGCTGGGGCCGCTCCGTCTCGGGTGCGGGGAACTCCATCTGGTCGGCCTCGGAACGGGTGATCGCACCCGTGGTCACCAGGCCGTCGACGACATACTCCCAGCGCTCCTCCATTGCCGGGGTCGTCTCCACGTCCGCCTGGCCGAACAGGGTCGGCTGCTGGATGGCGGCGGCGAGGAAGGCCGCTTCCTCAGGGGTGATCTCCTCCACGTCCTTGTGGTAGTAGGCCTGGGAGGCGGCCTGGATGCCGTAGGCCTGGCGCCCGAAGTAGATGGTGTTGAGGTACTGCTCCATCACCCATTCTTTGGACTCGCTCTTGTCGACCTTGAGGGCGATGATGATCTCGCGGACCTTGCGCGTGATGGTCTGCTCGGTGCTGATGCCCTCGTAGTAGTTGCGGACCATCTGCTGGGTGATGGTGGAACCGCCCTGCACCTGGTTGCCGGACAGGGTCGACCACACGGCCCGGGTGGTGCCCCGGACGGAGACGCCCGGTTCGGTCCAGAAGCCGCGGTCCTCAGCGGAGATGACGGCCTCGACGACATGGTCGCCGCCGGCCACCATCTCCTCGTAGGAGATGGGATCGCGGTCGGTGCCCCGGTAGGCGAACTCGGTCTCCCCGTCCGCGAAGTAGAAGGTGGAACCCTGTTCGAGGGCGTCGGCCTTCGCCGCGTCGGGGACCTCGACGGTGGTGTAGAAGTAGGCGAAGGCGGCCGCGCCGAGGATGAAGAACAGGCCGGTGACGACGAGGAAGACCCTGGTGATCCGCCACCAGAGGGGCTTCTTCCGCTTGCCCTTCTTCTCGGCCTTCCCCCCGCCGGGGCCCTTGGGCCCCTTCGGCCCTCCGGGCCCGGTACCGGCGGGCCCCTGGGGCCCGGTGGAGCCGGCCGCGGGTACAGCGGTGGTCCGCTCCTTCTCCGCCACGTACTCGGAGAGCTTGCGTGCCTGCGGCCACATGGTCTCGGTCTCCGCGGCCGCTTCCGACTCGGCGGAGGCCCCGGCAGCCGAGGACGCGTCTTCCCCGGCGGTTTCGGAAGACTTCTCCTCCGGAGTTTCGGTCACAGCCGTGGCAGCGGACCCAGCAGCCCCACCGGTCCCGGCAGCGGTGTCCTCCTGCGCGGGCAGGGCCTCGGTACGGTCGCCGTCTCCGCCCTCCTCCCGCGCGGTCTCAGCGGCCTCCGGTTGCTTCCCCTCGGCGTCGGCAGGCTCGTCTCCGTCTCCGAAGCCCTGCTCCGCGAGAGCCTGTGCCACCCGCTCGCGGAAGAACGAGCCGCTGGTCTTGAAAGTGATCGGGCTGATGAACTCGGGCTCCCCTGCCTCTGCCTTCGGGGAAGCCTCACCATCCCCTCCCGACTCGGGCTCGTTCACCTCGGGAGTGGATGTGTTGGACAGCTCTTCAGCAGAGGTCTCTCTCGTCTCCGGCGTGTCCTGCTCAGGGCGCTGTCCATCCGCCCCGTCTCCGCCGCGTGTGCTCTCGCTCAGCTCCAAGCTCCCTGGCAAATCACGTTCGGCACCCTGCCGTCCTCGTATGTGACGCGCAAGTACCCCAGATGGGTTCAGTAGAGTTCAGGGCTGAAGCGGTATCCCGGGAACCCACACCTCCATCGCTCCGCCCTCCCGACACGATACCTGCACATAAACATGTCAAGGCCTTACCCATAACCAGGGAGTGACTTCTTACCCTGGGCTTACCTTCGAGGCATATGGGACAAGGAGGGGGCGCGGAAGCCGGCGCCTCCGCGCACGGATGTCAGGCGACGCGCTCCAGGAAGCGCATGGAACCGACCGCCCGCACCTCCTTGAACAGCCCCGATTCGAGGGCCTTGCAGTAGATGTTGTACGGCGGCCGTCCGCCGTCCTCGGGGTTGGGGAAGACGTCGTGGATCACCAGCGCGCCCCCGGGGGCGACGTGGGGGCTCCAGCCGGCGTAGTCGGCCTGCGCGGCCTCCTCACTGTGTCCCCCGTCGATGAAGAGCAGTCCGATGGGTTTCGCCCACACGGAGGCCACATCGGCGGACCGTCCGACGACGGCGATGACCTCGTCGTCGAGTCCTGCCTCGGTGAGGGTGCGCCGGAAGTGCGGAAGGGTGTCGAACTTCCCGGTGGCCTCGTCGACGAGGGAGGAGTCGTGGTACTCCCAACCCACCTGGTGCTCCTCGGAGCCCCGGTGATGGTCGACGGTCACCACGGGGACCCCGGTGGCCCGGGCCGCGGCTCCGAGGAAGATGGTGGACTTGCCGCAGTAGGTACCGATCTCGACGACGGGACCGATGGAGGCATGGTCGAGAGCGGCCTCGTAGAGGGCGAGCCCCTCGTCGGTGGGCATGAAGCCCTTGGCGGCTTCCGCGGCGGCGAGAAGCTCGGCGGGGATGGGAGTAGTCATGGAAGGATTCTCCCAGGCAGGACGAGCCGAGAGAGGAGTGGGTGGGGCCTGGGGCGCTCTCGCACCACATCCTCGGAGCCGAGGCTCCTCCCGCCACCGCGGGAAGGGCAGACAGGCCTCCCGTCCCTCCGCCGGTCCCGGGCAACAAACGGCCCCCAGACAACAAAAAAGGGGGGCCCGCCAGGACCCCCCACACACCACACACAAAAAAAGAGGGGCCGCCCGCAAAGACGACCCCCCTCAAGAAAAACCGTGGCAG
>NZ_JACHJO010000008.1 GCF_014203695.1 Nocardiopsis algeriensis
TCTGTGTCAGGGGAACGGAAATTCACCCATGGATGCACTTCTCGTCTTTATTGCCGGTTTTCTACTGCTTCCCGATTGCTGAGATCACCTCAGTGCTGACAGCGGTGATTCAGGGGGCGGCCCAGAACCTTCTGGGGCCCGTGCCCGGCACGGTTCTCGCCTTTGACCGGGCACCTCGCGCCGGCCTTTCCGCATCGGCCCTGGGCCGGAAGGTGCCGGGATGACCGCTGAACGCGTGGTGCGGGACAAGGCGGTCTGCTACGTCGTGCGGGACGGGCGGCTGCTGGTGTTCCGGCATGTCGGGTTCTCCTGGGAGGAAGTGGGGATCCAGGTGCCGGCCGGGACGGTGCGGCCCGGAGAGGAGCCCGCGGCGGCCGCGCTGCGGGAGGCTGCCGAGGAGACCGGACTCTCGGGGTTCCGGATGGTGCGCGGGCTCGGGACGGCCGAGTACGACCTCGCGCCCCACAGGCCCGAGGTGCAGCGGCGGCACTTTTTCCACCTGGAGGTGGAGGGACCGGTCCCCGAGCGGTGGCGCAGTGCCGAGGAGCACGACGGTCAGGGGGAGCCGACACTGCTGGAGTGCTTCTGGATCCCGTTGGCGGCGGGGCACGTGCTCCAGGCGGGCCAGGGGGCACTTCTGGGCAGGCTGCTTCCGGGGTAGCAGAGATTTGTCAGGTAGTGTCCGGGTCCGTGAGCCATGTGACCGCTGCTGACGGAACCCGGATCTGGTACGACGTCCTCGGGGAGGGCGACCCCCTGCTGCTGTTCAACGGCCAGTCCCTCGACCACGAGATGTGGGACGGGGTGCGGGAGGCGCTCGCGGAGGAGCACCGCGTGGTGCGGATGGACTTCCGCGGCACCGGCGGCAGCGACGCCCCGCTCGGGAAGCCCTACAGCCTGGAGCTCTTCGTCGACGACGCCCTGTCCGTCCTGGACGGGGCGGGGATCGGGCGCGCGCACGTCTACGGGTTCTCCATGGGCGGCAAGGTCGCCCAGCGGTTTGCCGAACGGGCGCCCGAACGGCTCGGTGCGCTGGTGCTCGGCGCGACCGCTCCGGGCGGCGGGCACGAGGTGGAACGCTCCCGGGAGGCCACGCTGGCGCTGCGGCAGGCGTCGACGCCCGCCGGCCGGGACAAGATCGCCGAGCTCTTCTACTCGCCCGACTGGGCGGCGGCCCATCCCGACACCGTCACACGCATCCTGCCGCGCGGACCGCTGCGGGCGCAGCGGCTCCACTACGACGCGAGCCTTGGGCACGACGGCTGGGACCTCCTGCCGTCGATCGGGGCGCCCGCGCTGGTGGTGCACGGGGAGGACGACGAACTCACCCCCGCGGGCAACGCGGAGCTGCTGGCCGCCCGGATCCCCGGTGCGAAGTTGCTGGTGCTGCCCGGCCTGCGCCACGGCTACCTGCACGAGGGCGGGGCCGAGGCGACGGGCGAGGTGCTCGACTTCCTGGCCGCCCACCCCCTCTGAGCGGTGAGCGGTCTCCTGCTCGCGGCACGGTTCGGCGTCCCACCTGGGCCGCAGGTACACGATCACGGTCAGAGCTGCGGGAACTCCGTGCGCAGGCGGTCCAGCTGACGGCGGTCGCGCTTGGTGGGGCGGCCGGTGCCGCGGTCGCGGCGCAGGACCGGGACGGTCGCCTGGGGCGGCTGCTCGGGGGTGTT
The DNA here is from genome assembly GCF_014203695.1 of Nocardiopsis algeriensis. Lineage (GTDB taxonomy): Bacteria > Actinomycetota > Actinomycetes > Streptosporangiales > Streptosporangiaceae > Nocardiopsis > Nocardiopsis algeriensis. Next base: position 1,671 of record NZ_JACHJO010000008.1, read on the forward strand.
GTCCGTGTAGCAGCGCGCCGCGATCGGGGCGCCCACGCGCTTCTCTATGACGTGCCCCACTTCCACGATCCGCGTGGTGCCGTGCAGGCGGACGCGGACCTCGTCGCCGACCTTGACGGTGGAGGCGGGCTTGGCGGGGCGGTCGTTGACGCGCACGTGCCCGCCGCGGCAGGCCTGGGCGGCGTCGGCCCGGGTCTTGGTGAGTCGGACCGCCCACAGCCAGCGGTCGACCCGGGTGCTGTCGGGGCCAGAGGGCAGGGAATCGCTCACGCGGCTGCTTCCTTCCGGAATCGGTTTCGGAAGCCACTCTAGGCCGAGCGCGGTACGAAGCACTTCGAAGTCGCGCTAGAGTTGTTCCTGCAGCGAGGTCCTGTGGAGCAGTTAGGAGTGCTCGCCACCCTGTCAAGGTGGAGGCCGCGGGTTCAAATCCCGTCAGGACCGCAACAAGAGGCCCGGTGTCGATGGACACCGGGCCTCCGTCGTTGCCGAATACGGAGGGAACGTTGGGCTACCGGTACGCCCTCGAACGGCAGGACAACTCGGTGCTGGCGAGCGGGCACGTACTGAGGTCGGCCCCGGGGTTCCCGGGGTTTCCCGTGCGGCTGGCCGACGAGCTCTTCCGGCGGGCGATGGTCCACACCGGGGACGGGAGCGTCCGCCTCTGGGACCCGTGCTGCGGAAGCGGCTATCTCGCCACCGTCCTGGGGCTGCTGCACCGGGACCGGATCTCCTCCGTCCGTGCGAGCGACGCGGACCCCGACGCCGTCCAGCTGGCGGCGCGCAACCTCCGGCTGCTGACGGCGGAGGGCCTGGCCGAGCGCGAGGAGGAGCTGCGCCGCTCGGCGCGGGACTTCGGGCGCCCCTCGTTCGTGGAGCGCGCCGAGGACGCGCGCGCCCTGGCGGAGCGGCTCGCCGCGGCCGGGGGAGACCTGCCGCACGAGGCCGCGGTGGCCGACGTCTTCTCCTCGGAGGAGGTCGGCGCCGACCTGGTGGTGACGGACGTCCCCTACGGCGAGATGACGCACTGGCTGGGCGACGTTCCCGAGAACCCTCTCGCCGCGCTGTTCGCCTCCCTGGGTCGCGTGCTCCCCGCGCACGCCGTGGTGGTGGTGACGGCGCGCACGCGCAGGATCGCCCTGCCCGAGGGGGTGCTCGCCCTGGAGCGGGTGAGGGTCGGCAACCGCGCGGCGGCCCTGGTGCGGGCCCGCGACCTGTAGTCAGTCCGTGTTCCGGAAGGCCCAGAAGGTGTACACACCCGCGACGAGGGCGGCCAGGGCCAGCATCGCGAAGTTCAGTGTGTACTGCCCCGTGGCCTGGTAGATCATGCCCATGAGCAGCGGCGGGAAGTAGCCGCCCAGGCCGCCGGCCGCGCCGACCAGACCCGTGACGGTGCCCACCCGGGAGGGTTCGACGAGCTTGGCGACCAGTGCGAACACGCCGCCGGTGCCCAGGCCGAGGGCGATCGCGGTCAGGACGAAGACCGTGCCGGCCGGGAACTCCGTGGGCAGGCGCGCGGTCAGCGCGATCGCGCACAGGCAGGTGGCGAAGAACGAGATCAGGCACACCCTCACCGGCCCGATCCGGTCGGAGAGGACACCGCCGAGCGGACGGGCGGCGACCGCGGCGAGGGCGAACCCGGCGGTGCGCAGGCCGGCCTCCGCCTGCTCGAAGCCGTAGTCCTGGGCGAGCAGGGTCGGCATGTAGGTGGAGAAGGCCACGAATCCGCCGAAGGCCAGTGCGTACAGCAGCGACGCCTGCCAGGTCGCCTTCATCTTGAGGGCCTCGCGCATGCGCGGCAGCACCGGTTCGGTGCGCGGCCGCCAGCCGGGCGCGTCGCGGCTGAACAGCCACATGACGGCCCCCATCGCGGCCAGTGCGGCGCACATCAGCAGGTGCGTCGTGAGGAGCCCGAGCGAGCCGACCAGGGCCGGGGTGAGGAAGGCCGACAGCGCGGTGCCGCCCATGCCCGCGCCGAACACGCCCGTGGCGAACCCCCGCCGGTTCGGCTCGTGCCAGGCGTTCACGAAGGGGATGCCGATGGCGAAGGTCGTGCCCGCGATCCCGAGGAAGAACCCCCACACCAGCAGCATCGTGTAGGACTGGCCGGAGATCCCCACGAGGAAGACCGGGACGATGCTGATGAGGCAGAGGGCCGTGAACATGGTCCGGCCGCCGTAGCGGTCGGTCAGCATGCCCACCGGGATCCTCCCCAGCGACCCCACGAGGACGGGGAAGGCCACCAGGATCGAGGTCTGGGTGGGGGAGAGGTCCAGGCCCTCCGAATAGGTCCTCGACAGGGGCGCGATCATGTTCCACGCCCAGAACGTCAGGGTGAACGCCGCTGTGGCCAGGGCGAGGTTTCTGCCCGGTGTACCGGAACGGGCGCCCCGCTCCCCGGTCTCCGATTGCATATCGGCTCCTCTCGGGAAAATCTGGCGCAAATATCGACAGGGGCGGCGTGTGGTGTGTGACATCACGCCCCGAGAAGGCATCGTAATGATGGATTGTGCCGGATGGCGTGTTCAGCCAATGAGACGGAGTGTTTCCGTATGGCGAAAAAAGGCGGAGCAAGCGACGCCCTTTTGCGGATAGGAAATTATCTGACCCGCTCCGAACCCGTGGACGGGAGCAGGGCCCAGGTCCGCAAGGGCGGCAGGCAGGGGGATGTGTTCTACCGGGACCGCTGGAGCCACGACAAGATCGTGCGCTCCACCCACGGCGTCAACTGCACCGGCTCCTGTTCGTGGAACGTCTTCGTCAAGGACGGGATCATCACCTGGGAGGCGCAGGCCACCGATTATCCGTCGGTGGGCCCCGACCGCCCCGAGTACGAGCCGCGCGGATGTCCCAGAGGCGCGGCTTTCTCCTGGTATACCTATTCACCGACGCGTGTTCGCTATCCGTACATTCGCGCTGTATTGGCGGAGATGTATCGCGAGGTGAAATCCCGCCTGGGCGATCCGGTGGCCGCCTGGGAGGAGATCACCACCGACCCGGACAAGCGCCGCCGCTACCACCGGGCGCGCGGCAAGGGCGGTCTGGTGCGCACCACGTGGGAGGAGGCCCTGGAGATCGCGGCGGCCGCCCACGTCCTCACCATCAAGAGGTACGGTCCCGACCGGATCGCCGGCTTCTCCCCGATCCCCGCCATGTCGATGGTCTCCCACGGCGCCGGCGCCCGGTTCATCAACCTCCTCGGCGGCTCCATGCTGTCGTTCTACGACTGGTACGCCGATCTCCCCGTCGCCTCACCCCAGGTCTTCGGCGACCAGACCGACGTCCCCGAGTCCGGTGACTGGTGGGACGCCGCCTACCTGGTCCTGTGGGGCTCCAACGTCCCCGTCACGCGCACCCCGGACGCCCACTGGATGACCGAGGCCCGCTACCGGGGCCAGAAGGTCGTCGTGGTCTCGCCCGACTACAGCGACGCCACCAAGTTCGCCGACGAGTGGATGGCCCCCCATCCCGGGACGGACGGCGCCCTGGCCATGGCCATGGGCCACGTGATCCTGCGCGAGCACTTCGTCGAGAAGAGGACCGAGAACTTCGACCGCTACGTCCGCACCTACACCGACCTCCCCTTCCTGGTGCAGATCGACGAGCGGGACGGCCGCATGGTGCCGGGCAAGTTCCTCACCGCCGCCGACACGGGCGAGACGGGCGAGGCCGACCCCGAGTGGAAGCCCCTCTTCTGGCCCGAGGGGGAGAGCGCCCCCGCCGTCCCCAACGGGACCGTGGGCCACCGCTGGAACGAGCAGGACGAGGGCCGCTGGAACCTCGAGCTCGACGGGCGCACGCCCGAGCTCACCTTCTACGAGGAGGGCGGCGAGGCCGTCGAGGTGGCCCTGTCCCGCTTCGACACCCCCACCGGCAGAGGCGGGATCCTCACCCGGGGCGTCCCTGTCCGGCGGGTGGGAGATCGCCTGGTCACCACCGTCTTCGACCTGCTCCTGGCCCAGTACGGCGTCTCCCGCCCCGGACTGCCGGGCGCCTGGCCCGCCGGCTACGAGGACCCCGAACCCTGCACCCCGGCCTGGCAGGCCGAGATGACCGGCGTTCCGGCGGAGAAGGCGATCCGGATCGCCCGCGAGTTCGCCGAGACCGCCGACGTCAGCGGCGGCCGGGCGATGATCATCCTCGGCGCCGGCACCAACCAGTGGTTCCACGGCGAGAACTCCTACCGCGCCTTCCTGTCCCTGCTGCTGCTCACCGGCTGCCAGGGTGTCAACGGCGGCGGCTGGGCCCATTACGTCGGGCAGGAGAAGTGCCGCCCCGTCACCGGCTGGGCGACCTACGCGGCGGCCACGGACTGGAACCGGCCGCCGCGCTTCATGGCGGGCACCTCCTACTGGTACACCCACACCGACCAGTGGCGCTACGACACCTACCGGGCCGACGCCCTGACCTCCCCGCTGGGGCCGGGCAAGGTGAGCGGCAAGCACACCGCCGACCTGATCGCCTCCGCCTCGCGGATGGGGTGGACGCCCTCCTACCCGACCTTCGACCGCAACCCGATCGACCTGGGCCGGGAGGCGGACGAGCAGGGGCAGGACCCGAACGAGTACATCGCCGACCGGCTGGCCGAGGGGTCCCTGCGCTTCGCCGCGGAGGACCCCGACGACCCGGCGAACTGGCCGCGGACCCTCATGCTGTGGCGCTCCAACCTGTTCGGTTCCTCGGCCAAGGGAAACGAGTACTTCCTGCGGCACCTGCTCGGCACCTCCTCCAACCTCCGGGCGGAGCCCGCCGGGCCGCAGGACAGGCCCGAGGAGGTCGAATGGCGGGAGGACATCCCCGAGGGCAAGCTCGACCTGCTGGTGACGATGGACTTCCGGATGACCAGCTCCACGCTGGTCTCCGACATCGTGCTCCCCGCCGCCACCTGGTACGAGAAGTACGACCTCAACACCACGGACATGCACCCCTTCGTGCACTCGTTCAACCCGGCCATCGACCCGCCGTGGGAGGCCCGCACCGACTTCAAGACCTTCCACGACCTGGCCAAGGTCTTCAGCGCCCTGGCCGCCGACCACCTCGGCGAGGTCACCGACCTGGTCGCCACGCCCCATCTGCACGACACCCCGGGGGAGATCGCGCAGCCGCGCGGCATCGCCCGGGACTGGAAGGCCGAGGGCGAGCGCCCCGTCCCGGGCCGCAACATGCCCCAGATCACCACCGTGCGCCGCAACTACTCGGCCGTCGCCCAGAAGATGGCCGCGCTCGGACCGCTCGTCGAGACCAAGGGGCTGCCGGTCAAGGGCGTGTCCTTCACCCCCGACGAGGAGGTGGAGTGGCTGCGCAGGCGCAACGGCGCGGTGCGCGGAGGCGTCGCCGACGGCCGCCCGTCCCTGGACACCGACGTCAAGGCGTGCGAGATGATCCTGGCCCTGTCGGGGACCACCAACGGGCGCCTGGCCGCACAGGGCTTCCACCGCCTGGCCGATCGCACCGGCACCGACATCCGGGAGCTGGCGGCGCACTCCGCCGCGCACCGGGTGGTCTTCACCGACGCCCAGCGGGGTCCCACGCCCGTGGCCACCAGCCCCGAGTGGTCGGGCAAGGAGGAGACCGAACGCCGCTACTCGCCGTTCACCATCAACACCGAGCACGCCAAGCCCTGGCACACCCTCACCGGGCGCCAGCACTTCTACCTCGACCACGACTGGATGCACGAGTTCGGCGAGGCCCTGCCGGTGTACCGGCCCCCGCTGGACATGAACGCCCTGTTCGGCGAACCGCGCCTCGGCTCCAACGGTCAGCGCGAGGTGGTCGTGCGCTACCTGACGCCGCACTCCAAGTGGTCCATCCACTCCGAGTACCAGGACAACCTGCTCATGCAGACCTTGTCCCGGGGCGGCCCCACCATCTGGATGAGCGTCGAGGACGCGAAGGCGATCGAGGCCTCCGACAACGACTGGGTGGAGGCGGTCAACCGCAACGGTGTGGTCGCGGCCCGGCTCATCGTGTCCCACCGGATGCCGCCGGGGACCGTGTTCATGTACCACGTGCAGGAGCGCACCATCAACGTGCCGAAGACCGAGACGACGGGGAAGAGGGGCGGTATCCACAACTCGCTCACCCGGCTGCTGGTCAAACCCACCCACCTCATCGGCGGGTACGCGCAGCTCAGCTACACCTTCAACTACATCGGACCGACCGGGAACCAGCGCGACGAGATCACGGTGGTACGCAAGAGGACGACGGAGGTGCGTTACTGATGGCCACGAGCACACGCCCCGGCGCCGGGCGCGGAAGCTCCGGGGGCAAGCGGCCGATCGGCCGGGTCATGGCACAGGTCGCCATGGTGATGAACCTCGACAAGTGCATCGGGTGCCACACCTGCTCCGTCACCTGCAAGCAGACCTGGACCAACCGCACCGGCGTCGAGTACGTGTGGTTCAACAACGTCGAGACCCGGCCCGGCCAGGGCTATCCCCGCACCTACGAGGACCAGGAGAAGTGGAAGGGCGGCTGGGTCCGCACCTCCAGGGGCAAGCTCGTGCCCCGCGCCGGCGGGCGGCTCAAGAAGCTGGCGACCATCTTCGCCAACCCGGTCATGCCCTCCATCTACGACTACTACGAGCCCTGGACCTACGACTACGAGACGCTGACCAACGCGCCGCTGGGTGACGACTTCCCGGTCTCCTCACCCCGCTCGGCGCTCACCGGCAAGCCGATGGACATCTCCTGGAGCGCCAACTGGGACGACAATCTCGGCGGCGGCCCCGAGCTGGCGCAGCAGGACCCGGTCGTGCGCAAGCTCGAGGACAAGGTGAAGTTCTCCTTCGAGGAGACCTTCATGTTCTACCTGCCGCGCATCTGCGAGCACTGCATCAACCCGTCCTGCGTGGCCTCCTGCCCGAGCGGGGCCCTGTACAAGCGCAGTGAGGACGGCATCGTCCTGGTCGACCAGGACCGCTGCCGGGGCTGGCGCATGTGCGTCACCGGCTGCCCGTACAAGAAGATGTACTTCAACCACAAGACCGGCAAGGCCGAGAAGTGCACCTTCTGCTATCCGCGTGTCGAGGTGGGCCTGCCGACGGTCTGCTCGGAGACGTGTGTGGGGCGGCTGCGCTACCTGGGCGTCATCCTCTACGACGCCGACCGGGTCGGCGAGGCCGCGGCCGTGGAGGACGAGAAGGACCTCTACGAGGCCCAGCTGGACGTGTTCCTCGATCCGAGCGACCCCGACGTGCAAGCCGCCGCCCGCCGCGACGGGATCCCCGACAGGTGGGTCGAGTCGGCCGAGCGCTCGCCCGTCTACGCGCTGGCCAAGAAGTTCCGGGTCGCCCTGCCCCTGCATCCCGAGTACCGCACCATGCCGATGGTCTGGTACGTGCCGCCGCTGTCGCCGGTGGTGGACACCCTCACCACGACCGGGCACGACGGCGAGGACGCCGACAACCTGTTCGGGGCCATCGACACCCTGCGCATCCCCGTGGAGTACCTGGCCGAGCTGTTCACCGCCGGGGACCCCGAGCCCGTACGGCTGGTGCTGCGGCGCCTGGCCGCCATGCGCTCCTACATGCGCCGGATCAACCTGGGGCAGGAGGAGGACGCGTCGATCGCCGAGGCGGTCGGCATGTCGGGCGAGGACGTCTACGACATGTACCGCCTCCTGGCCCTGGCCAAGTACGACGAGCGCTATGTCATCCCCACCGCCTACGGGGTCGACGAGGCCGACAAGGGCGTCATCGAGGAGATCGGGTGCAGCCTCGATTTCGAGGGCGGCCCCGGCATGGGCGGCATGGGGACCCCGGGGGGCGGTGCGCCCTTCGGCGAGGCGTCCGGGCAGCCGGTGCGGGCCACCGTGGAGGACTTCCACACACTGCGCGACAGGCAGACCAGCGACAGCCACACGGACAAGCGCGGACGGATCAACCTCCTCAACTGGGACGGCAACGGCCGCCCCAGCGGGCTCTTCCCTCCCCGGCGGAGGGACCGTGACACCGACAACGGCGGGGACGGCGGAGGCCGGCCCGCGTGAGAGGTCGAGACATGAGCACCACCACCGAGGCACACGGAGAGGGAGAGGAGCGCGGGGCCGCAGGCCCCGCGGAGGGGATCCGCGGCTGGCTCGGCGCGGGCCGTGCGGCCCGGCGGGCGCACCGCACGGCGGTGATCCACCAGGCGGCCTCCGTCCTGCTCACCTATCCCGACGCGGCCTTCTTCGAGCGGCTGCCACTGGTCGCGCGCGCAGTCGCCGAGCTGCCCCGCGGCGAGGTGCGCTCGGCTCTCCTGGAGTTCTGCGAGCACGCCTCCAGCACTCCCGAGATGGAGCTGTGCGAGCACTACGTGGACGTGTTCGACCTGCGTCGGCGCAGGTCGCTGTACATGACCTACTACACCGACGGCGACACCCGGCGCCGCGGCCACGCCCTGTCCGAGATCAAGGGCATCTACCGCGACGCCGGGTGGTCGGTGTCCGCCAACGAGCTGCCCGACCACCTCGCGGTCGTCCTCGAGTTCTCCGCCCGGGGCGACGCGCGCCTCGGCGAGGAGCTCCTGCTGCGGTTCCGGGCGGGCCTCGACCTGCTGGGCGAGGCGCTGACCAAGTACGGGACGCCCTACGCCCTGGTCGTGGGTTCGGTCCGCCAGACCCTGCCGCCGCCGCAGCGCACCGACGTCGAGAAGGTGCACCTGCTGGCCCGGCAGGGACCGCCCGCGGAGGACGTGGGCCTGGAACCGTACAGCCTGAAGGTGCCGCCGGCCGGCGCCGAGCCCGACCCGACGCCTGGAGGCGGTCAGTGAGCGACTACTCCACCATCGACATGCTTCTGTGGGGTGTGGTGCCCTACGTCGTGCTCGCCATCCTGATCAGCGGTCTGATCTGGCGCTGGCGCTACGACCGGTTCGGCTGGACCACCCGCTCCTCCGAGCTGTACGAGTCCCGGCTGCTGCGGATCGGCAGCCCGCTGTTCCACTTCGGCCTGCTGGTGGTCATCGTGGGGCACTTCATCGGCCTGGTCATCCCCGAGTCGTGGACAACCGGGATCGGGATCCCCGACACCGCCTACCACATCACCGCACTGTCCCTCGGCCTGGTGGCGGGGGTCTGCACGCTGGGCGGCATCGCCCTGCTGATCTGGCGCCGGCGCACGACCGGACCGGTGTTCAGCGCCACCACGCGCAACGACAAGCTCATGTACGTGGTGCTGGTGGGCGCCATCGTCACGGGCCTGGGCATGACCGCCTACTTCGCGGGGGTCGAGGTCACCGGCGGGCACACCCAGGACTACCGGTTCACCGTGTCCCCGTGGTTCCGGTCGATCTGGATCCTGCAACCGGACATCGCGGCGATGTCGCAGGCCCACGCCGCCTACCAGCTGCATGCCCTGGTGGGCATGGCGCTCTTCGCGCTGTTCCCGTTCACCCGCCTGATCCACGCGTTCACCGCGCCGGTCGGGTACCTGTTCCGTCCCTACGTCGTCTACCGGGACCGGGACAGGTACTCGCCGGGTGCGGGTCAGGCCGAGCGGGCCGCACGCCGCGGCTGGTGACCCACCGCTCCTCCGCCGCCCCGGCTCCGCACAGGACCGGGGCGGCAGGTGTGGGCAGGTGTGGGCAGGGGCTGCGGGGGGAGGGTGGCATTCTGGGAGGAGCGTGCGATGTGCGCGTGAGAGCGAGGGAGTGCCATGGAGCTGTCAGTCGTCGACGTGCCGGACCGTTCGAGGTACGAGGTGAGCGCCGGCGGGGAGGTGGTCGGGTTCTCCGCCTACCACCAGATCGAGGACGGCGTGCTCGCACTGCCGCACGTCGAGGTGGACCGCGCCGTCGAGGGCCGGGGTGTGGCCAGCACGCTCATGCGGGAATCGCTCGACGACATCCGCCGCCGGGGTCTGAAGGTGGTGCCCATCTGCCCCTTCGCCAAGGAGTTCGTCAAGCGCAACCCCGAGTACGCCGACCTGGTGCAGTAGCGGGGGCCGGGTCTCGGTGAGACCTCGCGCCGGGCAGGAAACGGGCAAACAGAGTTTTTGTCACGTTATGCGGAAGATGTACCGCCTGTGGTGAGGGCCCGGGATCAGCGGGTATGAGGGGCCGGTCATTCCCCACACGTAAGGAGAGACCCCTCCCGTGTTGTCTCCAGACACGGCACCGGCGTACCACGCGGGTGTCACCGAGGCCATCGGCACGTTCAACAACGACTACCTGTGGGCCTGGGTCCTCATCCCCCTGCTGATCGCGGTCAGCCTCTACTTCACCATCGCCTCGGGCTTCGTGCAGTTCAGGATGATCCCGGCGATGTTCGGGGTGATCACCGACAAGGCGGAGACGGCGCCCGACGGAAAGAAGGCCGTCTCCTCCCTCCAGGCGTTCATGATCTCGGCCGCGGCCCGGATCGGTACCGGCAACATCATCGGCGTGTCCATCGCCATCGCCCTGGGCGGACCCGGCGCCGTCTTCTGGATGTGGGCGATGGCGCTGCTCGTCGGCTCCGCCAGCTTCGTCGAGTCCACGCTCGCGCAGCTGTACAAGGTGCGCGCCAGCTCCGGCTACCGCGGCGGGCCCGCCTACTACATGGAGCGCGGACTCGGGAAGCGCTGGGTCGGCGTGCTCTTCGCGGTCGTCCTCATCCTCACCTTCCCCATGGTGTTCAACGCCGTGCAGAGCAACACCATCTCCGGGGCCGTGGCCAACTCGGCCGAGACCGCCGGGCTCGGTTCGGGCCTGTGGCTGTCCCTCCTCGTCGGCGCCGCGGTGGTCGTGGCCACGGCACTGGTGATCTTCGGCGGTGTCCGCCGCATCGCGCAGACCGCCCAGGCGCTCATCCCCTTCTTCGCCGCGCTGTACATCCTCATGGGCCTGGCGATCGCGGTGATGAACTTCGAGCGGATCCCCGAGGTGTTCGCCCTGATCCTCGGGCACGCCTTCGGGATCCGGGAGTTCGCCGCGGCCGGTCTGGGCACCGTCATCGTCCAGGGCGTGCGCCGGGGCATGTTCTCCAACGAGGCCGGACTCGGCTCGGCCCCGAACGCGGCCGCCACCGCCTCGGTCTCCCACCCGGTCAAGCAGGGGCTCGTGCAGACCATGGGCGTCTTCTTCGACACCTTCGTCGTGTGCTCGGTGACGGCGTTCATCGTTCTCCTCGGCACGACGGAACCCGTGGGCGGAGAGCTCCAGGGCGACCTGGCCCAGCATGCCGTGATGGAGTCGCTCGGTCCGTGGTCGCTGCACCTGATGACGCTCATCATCCTGCTCGTCGCGTTCACCTCGGTGCTGGGCAACTACTACTACGGCGAGGCGAACATCCAGTACCTGTCCTCGCGCAAGAACGTGCTTCTCGGCTACAAGACCGTGTTCCTGGTGGCGACCTTCCTCGGCGCGCTGGGCTCCATCGACCTGGTCTGGACCCTGGCGGACACGACGATGGGCCTGATGGCCCTGGTCAACCTGCTGGCGATCACGCCGCTGGCCGGAGTGGCCTTCCGCCTGCTCAAGGACTACAACGAGCAGCGCAGCCAAGGGCTGGAGCCCGTGTTCACCCGGGACCGGATGCCCGAACTGACCGGAGTCGAGTGCTGGGAGCCGGACAACAAGGCCGAACAGGAGAAGACCGTGCACTAGGCGCGAACAAGTCACTTCTGTGCATCTGTGTTCTTTCGGTCACGGCGAATAATCGCTAGTGTGCTGGATCACAGTTGTGCGGCCAGTGTGCGCCTCGCGAGGGAGCCCCATGTCCATCGTGTCCATCGAACCCGCGACCCCCGACCGGTGGGACGACCTGGAGAACCTGTTCGGTCCGACCGGAGCCTACGGCCACTGCTGGTGCACGTTCTTCCGCCGGCGGGCCAAGGACCACACCGAGAGCACCACCTGCGACCGCTCTCGGCGAGGCCTGGACAACAAGGAGGAGCTGCGGCGCCTCACCCACGACGGGAAGGTGCCGGGCCTGCTCGCCTACGACGAGAACGGGCCCTGCGGATGGGTGTCGGTCGCGCCGCGCGAGGACTTCGTCCGCCTCGCCCGCTCCCGGACCCTGCGTCCCGCCGACCCGAGGGAGCCGGGGGTGTGGGCCCTGGTGTGCTTCTGGCTTCCGCCGCGCCGGCGCCGCCGGGGCCTGGGCAGCCGCCTGCTGGACGGCGCGATCGACTACGCGCGCTCGCAGGGTGCGCGCGTGCTGGAGGCCTACCCGGTGGACACGATGGGCGGACGGGCGCCGAGCTCCGAGGTCTATCCCGGCACCGTGGAGATGTTCCGGAGGGCGGGTTTCACGCTGGCGGGCCACCACACGAGTGAGCGGCTGGTGGCCCGGCTGGAGCTGAAGACGGACTGATCCGCCGCCCCGGCATCCCCGCCGGGCGCATGCCGTTCCCGCGGCCCCGGGTGCTCCCAGAGCCCCGGGGCCGCGGTCGTGTGTGGCGGGCGACACGTTGCCTCCGCGGGGATACTCTGGTGATGGAATACCCCAGGGGGGTATGGTTGTTGTTGTCCAACAGCTGCACATCACGGCACAGGAGGCCACATGAGCGCCACAAGCACTGCTGTCTACACCGTCGAGGGCATGAGCTGCGGCCACTGCGTCAACTCCGTCACCGAGGAGGTCACCGGTGTCGCCGGCGTCACCGGTGTCGAGGTGGACCTCGAGGGCAAGAAGGTGACCGTCACCGCCGAGGGTCCGGTCGACGACGCCGCGGTGCGCGCCGCCATCGACGAGGCCGGGTACGAGGTGCGCGGCTGACATGGGAGTGACCGCGAAGCTGGGGCTGTACGCCCTCGGGCTCGTGGTCGTCTTCGTCGCGATGTTCGGGGTCGGCTCGGTGGTCGGCCCCGTCCTCCCGGAGGAGGGCGCCCCCGACCGCGTCGAGGAGACCACGGGCGAAGAGCAGCACCGGGGTGAAGGGCACGGAGCACCATGAGCAGTTCGGTGGAACTCGCCATCGGCGGCATGACCTGTGCCGCCTGCGCGAACAGGGTGGAGAAGCGCCTCAACAAGATGGACGGCGTCACCGCCACCGTCAACTTCGCGACCGAGAAGGCCCGCGTCTCCTTCGACGGCCCTCCTGTGCCGGTGGAGGACCTCGTCGCCCAGGTCGAGAAGGCCGGGTACACCGCCGCCGTCCCCCGGACCGAACGCGAGCCCGCCGCGGAGCCCGACGACCCCTCGCGCCCCCTGCGCGACCGCGCCGTCGTCTCCCTGCTCCTGTCCGTGCCCGTCATCGCCATGGCGATGGTTCCCGCGCTCCAGTTCACCCACTGGCAGTGGGCCTCGCTGACGCTGGCCGCGCCGGTCGTGGTCTGGGGCGCCCTGCCCTTCCACGTCGCCGCCTGGAAGAACCTGCGCCTGGGTACCGCCACCATGGACACGCTGGTCTCCCTCGGCGTGGGCGCCGCCTTCCTGTGGTCCCTCTACGCCCTCTTCCTCGGCACCGCCGGCGAACCCGGGATGACCCACGCCTTCGAGTTCACCGTCGCCCGCACCGACGGATCCGCCGACATCTACCTGGAGACCGCGGCGGGCGTCACCTCCTTCATCCTCCTCGGCAAGTACTTCGAGGCCCGCGCCAAGAGGAGGGCCGGTACGGCCCTGCGCGCCCTCATGGAACTGGGCGCCAAGGAGGTCGCGGTCCTGCGGGGCGGGCGCGAGACCATGGTCCCCGTCGAGCAGCTGGTCGTCGGGGACCGGTTCGTGGTGCGGCCGGGGGAGAAGGTCGCCACCGACGGCGAGGTCGAGAGCGGCACCTCCGCCGTCGACATGAGCATGCTGACCGGTGAGTCGGTCCCGGCAGAGGTCGGCCCCGGTGACGCCGTGGTGGGCGCCACCGTCAACGCGGGCGGCCGGCTCGTCGTGCGGGCCACCCGGGTCGGCTCCGACACCCAGCTCGCCCAGATGGCACGCCTGGTCGAGGAGGCCCAGAACGGCAAGGCCGAGGTCCAGCGCCTGGCCGACCGCGTGTCGGGCGTCTTCGTCCCCGCCGCCATCCTGGTCGCCGCGGGCACGCTCGGCTTCTGGCTGGGCACCGGAGGCCCCACCTCGGCCGCCTTCAGCGCCGCTGTCGCCGTCCTCATCATCGCCTGCCCCTGCGCCCTGGGCCTGGCCACGCCGATGGCCCTCATGGTGGGCACCGGCCGGGGCGCCCAGCTCGGCATCCTCATCAAGGGCCCGGAGGTCCTGGAGAACACCCGGCGCGTCGACACCGTGGTGCTCGACAAGACCGGGACCGTCACCACGGGCCGGATGGCGCTGGTGCGGACCGTCGCCGCCGACGGGGAGGACGAGACCGAGGTCCTGCGGCTGGCCGGGGCCCTGGAGTCCTCCTCCGAGCACCCCGTCGCCCGCGCGATCGCGGCCGGGGCCCGCGAGCAGGGCGCCCTGCCCGAGCCCGAGGACTTCGCCAACACGGCGGGCCTCGGCGTCCGGGGCACCGTGGCGGGCCGTACCGTCCTCGTCGGGCGTCCCGCGCTCCTGGAGGAAGCGGGGCAGCACCTCCCCGAGGAGCTCTCCACCGCGATGAAGGAGGCCCACGGCGAGGGCCGCACCGCCGTGGCCGTCGGTTGGGACGGCCGGGCCCGCGGTGTGCTGGTCGTCTCCGACACCGTCAAGCCCACCAGTGCCGAGGCGGTCCGGGCCTTCCGCGACCTGGGTCTCACACCCGTCCTGCTGACCGGTGACAACGAGAGCGCCGCCCGCGCCGTCGCCGACGAGGTGGGGATCGAGCGGGTGGTGGCCGAGGTGCTGCCCCGGGACAAGGTCGACGAGGTCAGGCGCCTCCAGGCCGAGGGCCGCACCGTGGCGATGGTCGGGGACGGGGTCAACGACGCCGCAGCCCTGGCCCAGGCCGACCTGGGCCTGTCCATGGGCACCGGTACCGACGCGGCGATCGAGGCCGGTGACCTCACCCTGGTCCGCGGGGACCTGCGTGCGGCCGCCGACGCGGTCCGGCTGTCACGGCGCACCCTGGCCACGATCAAGGGAAACCTCTTCTGGGCCTTCGCCTACAACACGGCGGCCATCCCGCTGGCCGCGGCGGGGCTGCTCAACCCGATGCTCGCCGGGGCCGCGATGGCGGTGTCGAGCGTGTTCGTGGTGACCAACAGCCAGCGGCTGCGCACCTTCGGCAGATGATGCCCGGTCGCGCCGGAAGAGTAGCGCTCCGCGCGTTTCGGGCACCTGTGTCCGAGATGTGCGGAGCGCTATCCTTGTGAGGCGTCTCATACCCCTGAGGCGTGTGTGCCGACCGTATCCCCGCTCTGCGACGGTGCCTTCCGTGTCTCCCCCGCACTACCGAGGTCGCCTGTGTCTCCCCGATGCCCCCACGCGGCGCTGCAGCACGCCGAGCCCCACCCCGCCCCCTACTCCGTGTACGAGCAGATGCGTGCGGAGCACGGCCCGATCATCCCCGTCGAACTGGGGGAGGGAGTGTACGGCTGGCTGGTCACCGACTACGAGACGATCGTCTCGTGGTCGCGCGACACCACCCTCTTCACACGCGACTCCCGTATGTGGAAGGACCTGAGAGAGGGCCGCATCCCCGCCGCCTCCCCCCTCATGGCCATGATGGCCCCGGGCCGGAGCATCGGAACCACCGACGGGAGCGAGCACCAGCGCCTCCGGGGCGCTGTCGTCGACTCCCTGAGGACCCTCTCCGAGCCCCGCATCGTCCAGAGCACCCGGGACGTCGCCGACCGGCTCGTCGACTCCTTCTGCGAGAGCGGGGAGGCCGACCTCCTCAACGACTACGGCCGCGTCCTCCCCCTGTTCGTCATGGCCGACCTGTGCGGTTTCTCCGAGGAGCAGGCCACCGGATACGCCGTCGCCTCCCGCTCCGCGATGCTCGGGATCGAGCCCGCGGAGTCCGTGGAGACGATCCGGCGCATCCTCTCCGAGATCCTCCGCGACAGGAGGGAGAACCCCGGCGACGACCTCGTCAGCCGCCTGGTCCACCACCCGGCCGGGCTCACCGAGGAGGAGGCGTTCCACCAGCTCCGCCGCGTCATGGGAGCCGCCAACGAACCGGTGGCGGCCCTCGTCGACGGGGCGCTGCGGATGATCCTCGGCAACCCGCACCTGGCCGCGAGGGTGCGCGACTCCCTCAGCACCCTGGAGGACGTGGTCGACCAGGTGCTCTGGAAGGACCCGCCGATCTCCCACTTCCCCGTGCTCTACCCCCGCGCGGACGTCCCCGTCGGAGGCGGCCGCGTGATCAGGGCGGGGGAACCGGTCCTGGTCGCCGCGGCCGCGGCCAACCACTTCTACGCGCGCGAGAACGCCCGGGAGATGGCCGAGACGGCCAACCGCGCCCACATGGCGTGGGGCATCGGCCCGCACCGCTGCCCCGCCCAGCGCGAGGCCGTCGCCATGGGGACCGAGGCCCTGCGCGTCCTCCTGGGGCGCCTGCCCGGCCTGCGCACGGCCGTGCCCCAGGAGGAGCTGCGCTGGCGGCTGGCGGTCCACTTCTGGTCCCCGATCCGGCTGCCCGCCGCCTTTCCGTCCCAGAAGCCGGTGAACACTCCGGTGGAGGGCTGGGAGGCCGTGGAGGAGGAAGTGGCGGCAGGGAAGAGACCGGCCCCGCTGTTCTCGTTCCTGCGCTTCTGGAGGAGGTAGGACCGGACGGCCTTTCGGGGGAATCGGCACATGCCAAGATGGTTTGCGGGGGTGTGTCACCTTGAGGAGACACGTGTCGCACCCTGCGGAAGAGGGCATGGAGTGTCCCGGACTCCTAGACTGCTCTCCGATCCCCTCCGCCTCCCATGCCCTTCCCCGTAGAGGACCGCGCGCACATGAACAGTTCGGAAGCCGACTCCGGTCGTGTCCTGGCCCATCGGTACCGCCTGGACGAGGTCATCGGAGCGGGCGGTATGGGGCGCGTCTGGAAGGGCGTCGACACCCTCCTGGACCGGCAGGTGGCGGTCAAGGAGCTGACCACCCCGCCGAACCTTCCCGCGCACGAGGTCGAGGTCCTGCGCACCCGCATGCTCCGTGAGGCGCGCAGCGCGGCGCAGCTCAGCCACCCCTCCATCATCACCGTGTTCGACGTCGCGGAGGAGGACGGCCTTCCCTGGATCGTCATGGAGCTCGTGCGGGGGCGGTCCCTCGGCGACATCATCCGCGACGAGGGCGTCCTCCCCGTGGACCGGGTCGCCGACATCGGGGAGCAGATGGCCGCCGGTCTGGCCGAGGCGCACGGGAACGGGATCGTGCACCGCGACGTCAAGCCCGGCAACGTGCTGATCGCGGGCAACGACCGCGCGGTCCTCACCGATTTCGGTATCGCCCTCCTGGACGGCGCCACCCACCTGACCAGCACCGGGCTGCTCATCGGCTCGCCCAGCTACCTGGCACCGGAGATCGCACACGGGCACTCGGCGACCCCCGCCTCGGACGTGTGGTCGCTCGGCATCACCCTCTACCAGGCGCTGGAGGGCACGCTCCCGTTCGACCGGCCCACCCCCGTGGCCACGCTCACCGCGATCGTCACCCAGGATCTGCCCGCCCCGGTCAATGCGGGCCCGCTCGCCCCGCTGCTGCGGGACCTGTGCCGCAAGGAGCCCGAGGATCGGCCCGGCATCGTCGAGGTGCGCGCCAGGCTCCGGGAGATCCGCGAGGCCGCGTCCGCCGCCGTGCCGACCGCCACCGCCGCGGGGAAGAAGACCGCGGTGGTGCCCGCCGAGCCTGCCGCGCCCGTCGAGCCCGCCGCGCCCGCCGAGCCGGCCGCGGCGCCCGCTCCCGCCGCCGGCAGGGAGAGGACCGGAGGCAGGCTCCGCACCGTCCTCGTGGTCGCGGTCGGCCTCGTCGTCCTCGCGGCGGCGGGGATCACGAGCGCCCTGACGGCCATGAACCGCGGCGGCGAACCCGACACCGGCCTGGTCGCCGAACAGCAGGCGGGCGCCTCCTCCGAGGAAGGGGCCGCTTCTCCCGAGGAGGACGCCTCCCCCGGCGGGGCCTCCCCGGAGGATGCCCGGGAAGAGGCGTCCGAGGAGCAGGAGAGCGAGGAGGACGACCGCTGGGACTTCCTGACCGTCCACACGGACTCCTCCGGCTTCACCGTGGAGCACCCCGAGGACTGGACCTACGAGCGTGACGGCCACATGGTTTACTTCCGCAACCCCGACGGCGGCTACCTGCTGGTGGACCAGACCGACACCCCCGGACCGGACGCGGCGCAGGACTGGCGCAATCTCGCCCCTGCCGCCTCGGAGAACTTCCCCGGCTACACCCTGACGGAGATCCGGGAGATCGAAGGGGGCTGGGCCGACGCCTACCTCACCGCCGCCGACTGGGAGTTCACCTACGACGGCCGAGGCGGGCGGATGCACGCCGTCAACCGGGGCTTCCACACCGAGCAGAAGGGGTACGCGCTGTTCCTCGTGGCCTCTGCCGACGACACCGCGGCCAATCTGGAGCTGCTCGATCGCCTCTCGGAGACCTTCGTCCCCGCAGCGTGAGACCAGGCCCGCCCGGAGCGCCGGACCCGCTCAGAACACCGAGAGGTGCGTGATGTCGGTGAAGGCCTCCAGGGCCAGCGCCCCCGCCACCGAGTTGCCCCGGGGGTCCAGGCCGGGGCCCCACACGGCCAGCGAGTAGCGGGCCGGGACCACGGCCAGGATTCCGCCGCCCACCCCGCTCTTGCAGGGCAGGCCGATCCGGAAGGCGAACTCGCCCGCGGCGTCGTAGGTGCCGCAGGTGAGCATGACCGCCATGATGCGCCGGGCCGCCTCCCTGCTGAACATCCTGCTGCCGTCCGCGCGCACCCCGTGCCGGGCCAGCAGCAGCCCGATCCGCGCCAGCTCCACGGTGGTGACGGTGATCGCGCACTGCCGGAAGTAGTGGTCCAGAACCTCGGACACGGGGTTGCGTATGTTTCCGAAGTCGGACATCAGATAGGCCAGGGAGCGGTTGCGGTCGCCCGTCAGGTACTCGGAGTGCGCGGTCACCTCGTCCACCTGCAGGTGCGGGTTCCCGCTCTCCCGGCTCAGCAGGTCGCACAGCGTTCCCACCGCGTCCCCGGTGTCGCTGAGCAGCTGGTCGGTGACCACGAGCGCACCCGGGTTGATCAGCGGGTTGCGCGGGATGCCCCGCTCGAACTCCAGCTGGTAGAGCGAGTTGAACGGACTCCCGGAGGGTTCCCGGTGCACCCGCTGCCAGATGTCGTCGCTCCCGCTCACCACCAGGGCCAGCGTGAACAGCTTGGTGATGCTCTGCAGGGAGAAGGGGATGTCGACGTCGCCGGCGGAGTGGATGTCGCCGTCGACTGTGGCCAGGGCGAAGCCGAACCGGTGCGGGTCCACCTTGCCCAGCTCGGGGATGTAGTCGGCGACGTGCCCCTTGCCGATGTGCGGGCGGACCCGCTCCATGACGGCGTCCAGGATGTTCTCGTGGTACTCCTCCTGACTCACACGCCCCCCTCGTTCCGTGGGAAGTAGCCCGGTGCCCACTGTAGGGAGCGGCGGACCGGATACCGCGAGCCGCGCGTGCGGCGTGTCCCACGTTTCAGAGGCTGCCGTCCAGGAGATGGGCGTCGTGGACGAGCAGTGCCACCTGCACGCGGTTGTTGAGGCCCAGCTTGGTGAGGATGCTCGACATGTGCGTCTTCACCGTGGGCACGCTCAGGAACAGCGCGGCGGCGATGTCGGCGTTGGAGCGGCCCTCGCCGACCGCCACCGCCACCTCCAGCTCCCGGCTGTTGAGCGCGGCCAGGAGCTGTCGCGCCTGCTCCGCCCGCTCCCCGCGATCGGCCGCGCCCGCGCGTGCGACCAGGCGGCGCGTCACCGCGGGGGACAGCACCGACATGCCCCGCGCCACCTGGCGGACCGATTCCACGATCTCCGCCGGAGGCGTGTCCTTGAGCAGGAAGCCGGAGGCCCCCGCCCGCAGCGCGCGCAGCACGTGCTCGTCGGCGTCGAAGGTCGTGAGCACCAGCACCTCCGGCGGATCCGGCAGGGCGCGCAGCCGCTCGGTGGCGGTCAGGCCGTCCACGGTGGGCATGCGGATGTCCATCAGCACCACGTCGGGGGAGTGGCGCTCCACCAGCTCCAGGACGGCTCCGCCGTCTCCGGCCTCCGCCAGGACCCGGATGTCGGGGGCGCCGCCCATCATCATGACCAGGCCGACCCGTACCAGTGCGTCGTCGTCGACGAGGACGACGCCGATCTCCCCGGGGCCGCGTTCCGCTTCGCTCATGACGGCCACGGTAGCCATGCCGACAGGCACCAGCCACCGCCGGCCGCCGGTCCGTGCTCCAGACGCCCCGACAGGAGGGAGACCCGTTCGCTCAGGCCGACCAGGCCCTGCCCGGCACCGATCCCGTTCGCCGGGGGCCGCGGGGGCACGGGAGGCGGACCGTTGCGCACCTCCACGGTCAGCCCCTCACCGGGGGCTCCCCGCACCAGGACCCGCGTGTCCGCGCCCGGGGCGTGCTTGCGCACGTTCGTCAGCCCCTCCTGGACGATCCGGTAGGCCGTGCGCGCCGCCCGCTCGGGGACCTGCCCGGGGTGGTCGGAGGCGAACTCCACCCGTGCGCCCACCTCGTCGGCCTCCTCCACCAGCTGCTGGAGGTCGGCCATCGTGGGCTGGGGCAGCTCGCCCACGGGCGCGCGCAGGACCCCGATGACCTCGCGCAGGTCCTGCAGGGCCTGGTGGGCGCTCTCGCGGATCACCTTCGCGGACCGGGCCACCTCCTCGGGCGAGGCGTCGGGGCGGTACTCCAGCGCCCCCGCGTGGACGCTGAGCAGCGACAGGCGGTGGCCGAGCACGTCGTGGATCTCCCGTGCCATCGCCTCGCGCACCTGGTGCTGGGCGTGCTCGGCGCGCAGCTGGGCCTCCGTCTCCGCGTGCAGGGCCCGGTCGCGCAGGGACTCGAACAACTCGCGCCGGTGGTGGACGGTCAGGCCCCAGCCGATGACCGCACCCTGGAGGGCCACGCTGAGGAGGAAGGCCACCAGCGCGGGGGCGTGCGGGACGTCGGGTGCGAGCAGGGACCTGACGCCCGCGGCGGCGATGCTGAGCCCGAACACGGAGAGGCTGACGCGCGGCGACCGGTGCAGCGCGAGGGAGAAGAGGGAGATGAGCATCGCCCCGGCGGCGAGCTCGGACACGGCCGAGAGCAGGACCAGGGCCGCGGCGAGCTGGACCGGCCGGCGGCGGCGCCACCACAGGGAGGCGCAGGCCGCGAAGACCAGCAGCCGTTCGGTCGCCTCCCACCAGCCGGGGAACCCCGCGGAGGCGGGGTAGCCGGGGACGTCGACGTCGGCCAGCACCGCGTAGGCGAGGGCCAGGAGGAACATGGACAGGTCCACGATCCAGTCACGCACGCTGCGCCGGAAAGGAGGGGTCGCGGTGCTCACCAGAAGGAGTCTACGTGCGCCTCGACGGGGTACGGTTGACTCGATGAGCACACTTGTGACCGGAGCCACCGGGATGGTGGGCCGACGCGTCCTGACCGAGCTGAGGCGACGCGGCCTGCCTGTCAGGGGCGCCTCGCGCGGCTCGGAGCAGCGTCTGGACTGGACCGACACCTCCAACTGGGGCGAGGCCGTCGCGGACGTCTCCCGGATCTTCGTGGTCACCCCGGTGGGCAGTGCCCTCGGGCACCGGGTGGCGGCGTTCCTGGAGAGGGCCGCGGAGGCGGGCGTCGGCAAGGCGGTGGTCATGTCGGCGATGGGCACCGAGCACGCGCCCTCCGACTCCGACCAGCGGGCCGCGGAGTTCAAGGCCAAGGAGTTGTTCGACCGGGTGACGGTCCTGCGGCCCAACTGGCTGTTCCAGGACTTCACCGAGGGGGTCTTCGCCGCGCTGGCGCGGTCGAGGAACGGCCGCCTCCAGCTCCCGGTCAAGCGCCGCACCCCGGTCAGCTTCGTGGACGCGCGCGACGTCGCCGCCGCGGCCGTCGCCGCCCTCGTGGACGACCACGGCGGCAAGGAGTACACGCTCACCGGCCCCGAGGCACTGACCTTCCGCGAGGTGGTCAGGCAGACCAAGGGCACCGACAGCCCGGTCTGGCGCTTCAAGCCCGTGGACGAGGCGACCTTCTACTACCGGGCCGCCGACCGGGGGTGGGGCGACCGCTACATCGACACCCTCAACGAGCGCTTCGCCGCGGCGGTCGCGGGGCGGGCCGCCGAGACCACCGACGACGTCCGCGCCGCCCTGGGCCGCGAACCCATCCCGTTGGCCCGCTTCATCCGCGAGTCCACCCTCTGAGACCGGCCGGGGACCGGCCCGCGGCCCTGTGCGCCGACCGGTCCCGGGGCCTGCGGCTACTTCTTGAGGAGCTGGCGGGCCATGACCAGGCGCTGGATCTGGTTCGTGCCCTCGTAGATCTGCGTGATCTTGGCGTCGCGCATCATGCGCTCCAGCGGGAAGTCCTTCACGTAGCCGGCGCCGCCGAGCAGCTGCACGGCGTCGGTGGTGATCTCCATGGCCGCGTCGGAGGCGTAGCACTTGGCCGCGGCACCGAAGAAGGGGAGGTCGGCGTCGCCCCGCTCGGACTTGGCGGCGGCCACGTAGACCATCTGGCGGGCGGTCTCCAGCTTCATGGCCATGTCGGCGAGCATGAACTGGATGCCCTGGAAGTCGGCGATGGCCTTGCCGAACTGCTTGCGCTCCTTGACGTAGGCGGTGGCATGGTCCAGAGCGCCCTGGGCGATGCCGACGGCCTGCGCGCCGATGGTGACGCGGGTGTGGTCGAGGGTGCGCAGCGCGACCTTGAGGCCCTCGCCGATGCCGCTGGCGACGCGGTCGCCGGGGATGCGCACGTTGTCGAAGAACAGCTCGCGGGTCGGGGAGCCCTTGATGCCCAGCTTGCGCTCGGGCTCGCCCAGGGTGAAGCCCTCGTCGTCGGCGTGCACGACGAACGCGGTGATGTTGCGGCCGCGCGGGCCCTCGGGGTCGGTCACCGCCATGACGGTGTAGTACTTGCTGACCCCGGCGTTGGTGATCCACGACTTCTGGCCGTTGAGGACCCAGTCGTCGCCGTCCCGGACGGCCTGGGTGCGCATGCCGGCCGTGTCCGAGCCGGCCTCGCGCTCGGAGAGGCCGTAGGAGAACATGGCCTCGCCCCGGGCGACCTCGGGCAGGTAGCGCTGCTTGACCTCCTCGGAGGCACCGAGGATCAGCGGCATGGTGCCGAGCTTGTTGACGGCGGGGATGAGGGAGGAGGAGGCGCAGGCACGGGCGACCTCCTCGATGACGATGCAGGTCGCCAGGGCGTCGGCGCCCACGCCGTCGTACTGCTCCGCGATGTGCGGGGCGTGGAAGTCGGTCGCGACCAGGGCGTCGTGGGCGGCCTGGGGGAAGGAACCGGTCTCGTCGACCTCCGCGGCGTTCGGAGCGATCTTGTCCTCGGCGACGGAGCGCACGGCCGCGCGCAGCTCCTCGTGCTCGTCGGTGGTCTTGAACAGGTCGAAGTCGCTCATCTGCTTCTTCCCTCCCGGGATCGGCTGCTCCGCAGCGCTTGGCACTGCGTGCCTTGGGTTGGCATCCAGTGCCAGAATAGGGGGTGGGGGGTGCGGAGTACACAGTGCGGCTCGGGTACCTTGCGGGAACATCGGGGGAGGGGAGCCCATGACGGAGGCTGTGCGGGGCGGACAGGCCCGGGTGTCGACCAGGGAGGTGGTCCTGGCGGCCGTCCGGCTGTTCACCGAGGACGGCTTCGAGGCCACGACGATGGACGGGATCGCCGCTGCCTCCGGGGTGAGCCGGCGCAGCCTGTTCCGGCGGTTCGGCTCGAAGGAGGACATCCTCTTCGCCGAGCACGACGAGCTGTTCGCCTCGGTGGTCCGCTACCTGGAGGAGTCGGCCGACGAACCCCTGGACACCGTGTGCGCCGCCGCCCGCCTGGTCCTGCAGGAGCACCTGCGCGACCCCGAGGTCACCGTGCCCCGCTACCGGCTCGTGCGGGCGCACCCGCGGCTGCGCGACCGCGAGGTGGCGATGACGGCCCGCTACCAGTCCGCGTTCAGCCGCTACCTCGCCGCGGGCGGGGAGGAGGGCGACGGGAACCGGTCCCTGGCCGCACAGGTCGCCGCGGCCTCGCTCATCGCCGCCCACAACCACGTGCTGCGCTCCTGGCTGCGACGGCCCGAGCAGGAGGCCCGCCAGGTGCTGGCGGGCTACGACGACGCGATGGACCTCGTCCGGCGCAGCGCCGGTCCCATGCTCGGCGGGGCTCCCGCGCGGGAGGCCGCCGGCTCCTCCAAGGTCGTGGTGGCCGTCTACCCCGGCGGTCTGGGCCGCGACGAGCTCGTGCGCAGGATCGCCTCCGCCGTCGACCGGGCCGAGAACGCGGACTGATCTCTCCCCGCCGGTCACGGGCGGCCCGCCGCGCGCGTACGCTGGACAGGGCCCCGGGACGGGCCGACGGACGGGCGACGAGGCGGGACGGCAGCGGTGATGAGCGTGGACACGGCGGCGACGGCGCGACAGGAGGCGGAGGTCGCGAACGAGGCCGCGCGGCGGCGGACCTTCGCGGTCATCTCCCACCCGGACGCCGGAAAGTCGACGACCACCGAGGCGCTGGCGCTGCACGCGGCGGCGATCTCCTCGGCCGGTGCCGTGCACGGCAAGGGCGACCGCAAGGGCGTGACCTCCGACTGGATGGCGATGGAGCAGGACCGCGGCATCTCCATCACCTCGGCGGCCCTGCGCATCGACTACGAGGGCCAGGTGCTCAACCTGCTGGACACCCCCGGCCACGCGGACTTCTCGGAGGACACCTACCGCGTGCTCTCGGCGGTGGACTGCGCGATCATGCTCCTGGACTCGGCCAAGGGTCTGGAGCCGCAGACCCTCAAGCTCTTCGACGTGTGCCGGGCCCGCAGGATGCCGGTCATCACGTTCGTCAACAAGTGGGACCGCCCCGGACGCGAGCCCCTGGAGCTGCTCGACGAGATCGAGCAGCGCATCGGCCTGCGGCCCACTCCCCTGAACTGGCCGGTGGGCATCGCGGGCGACTTCCGCGGTCTGGTGGACCGCACCACCGGCGACTACGTGAAGCTGACCCGCACCCCCGGCGGTGCCACCAAGGCGCTGGAGGAGGTCCTGGACGCCGACCGGGCGGCCGAGACCGAGGGTGAGGCCTGGACCGCGGCCCAGGAGGAGATCGAGCTGCTGGAGGCGCTGGGCGCCGACTACGACGAGGAGTCCTTCCTGGCGGGCAAATCCTCGCCGGTGCTCTTCGGCGCGGCCCTGTCCAACTTCGGCGTCGGCCAGCTGCTGGAGGCGATCGTCAACCTGGCGCCGGCCCCGACGGCCAAGCTCGACGTGCAGGAGCGGCCGCGCCCGGTGGAGAAGCCCTTCTCCGGCCAGGTCTTCAAGATGCAGGCCAACATGGACAAGAACCATCGGGACCGGATGGCGTTCGTGCGGGTCTCCTCGGGCCGCTTCGAGCGGGGCATGGTGCTGACCCACGCGGCCACGGGGCGCCCCTTCGCGACCAAGTACACCCAGGCGGTGTTCGGCGCGGACCGCTCCACGATCGACACCGCCTACCCGGGCGACGTGATCGCCCTGGTCAACGCGCAGGCCCTGAAGGTGGGCGACACCCTCTTCGACGGACCGAAGGTGGAGTTCCCTCCGATCCCCAGCTTCGCCCCGGAGCACTTCGTCGTGGCGCGCGCGGTGGACGCCGGCAAGTACAAGCAGTTCCAGAAGGGGATCGCCCAGCTCGACGCCGAGGGCGTGGTGCAGGTGCTCACCTCCGACGTGCGCGGTGAGCAGGCCCCCGTGCTGGCGGCGGTGGGGCCGCTGCAGTTCGACGTGGTCAGGCACCGCATGGAGCAGGAGTTCCGCTCCCCGATCGAGGCCGCGCCGCTGGACTACTCGGTGGCGCGGCGCACGGACGCCGAGTCCGCGCCGAAGCTGCACGCGCTGTCGGGGGCCGAGGTGCTGCGGCGCCGCTCCGACGGAGAGCTGCTGGTGCTGGTGCACAACAAGTGGCGGCTGAGGGTCATCGAGCGCGACCACCCGGACCTGTTCATGGAGCCCCTGCTGGCCGGCGGTGTCGTCGAGGAGGACTAGCCCCCCGCTTTTCAGGTCGCGGGCATCGGCTCCGCCGATACGGCGAGAGTGTCCACGGCCCCGGCACAAGGCCACCGCCTGTCGTTTTTCCGGCAAAGAGCGGTTCGTGCGCAGGGCGCGAATGGTATCCGCGACGTGTACGCCCCGAATGTTTCCCGCAGCGCTCACGGGTGTGTACCCGGCGTGTGAAATCGCGTGCGGAGGCCACAGGTCCGGTGCACTCCCGGGGCCGTGCGTGTGCCGAGGGTGACCTCCGGGGAATCCGGAGCCCAGGCAGAGGCCAAGATCACCGTCCGGGGGGTACCCCGCCCAAGTCCCTGTGAACAGGGCGAAGGTAACCTGAGAAGAGGCCACCAGGGCGCGTTCGAACGACCGATCGCACTCCGCTCTGTCCGGGTATGTCCAGATCTGTGAACGCGCCCGGGAGGGCGCGGATTCGGACGGGCGTGACGGGGTGCTCGGGGGACCGTACAGCAAGCGGGACGGCGTGGAGGCGAACCCTCCCTGCGTCCCTGACGTCTCAGGGCGATCACGATGTAAACGACAGTCGGCAAAGTTTGTAAATCTTCACCCTGTGGTAATTCCGCTCACGCCTGGGTATGTGTTGCACGTCACCTGTTCGTGAATCGGTGAAACTTATATGATTTTGCTTAACTGTCGTTTAACAAAACAGAACAATAACGAGTGAATCAAGAACGTGGAGGCGGACCGCCCCGCGTCTGACGCACCTCACGTATCCCCCGCCTGGAAAGGTTGACCTCGGGTATGAGCGAAGACGACAAACAGCGCACTGTGGAGCTCCACTACGAGGGCGGCGTGCTGAAGCTGCCGGTGTACACCGGTACCGAGGGTGAGAGCACGATCGAGCTGAAGACCCTTCTCGGCTCGACCGGCATGACGACTCTGGACCCGGGGTTCGGCAACACCGCTTCGTGCAGCTCCAAGATCACCTACATCGACGGGGACGCCGGGATCCTCCGCTACCGCGGGTACCCGATCCAGGACCTCGCCGTGGGAAGCAACTTCCTCGAGGTGGCCTACCTGGTGATCTACGGCGAGCTGCCCGAGCCCGGACAGCTCAAGGAGTTCTCCGACAAGCTGCGTGAGAACGCCGACATCCCGGCCGACATGGGCGCGTTCATCGACGCGATGCCCCGCAACGGCCACCCGATGGCGCTGCTCGCCAGCGCCGTGAACACGCTGGCCGCGTACTACGAGGACAGCGTCGACCCGTCCGACGAGAACCAGATCGAGCTCGCCACGATCCGGCTGTTGGCCAAGCTGCCGACGATCGCGGCGCGCATCTACCGCAACTCCGTCGGCGAGGCGCCGATCGCCCCGGACGACTCCCTGGACTACGTCACCAACTTCGTCCGGATGACCTTCGGGGACAAGGCCGCCGCCGGAGAGCTCGGCGAGCTGTTCGGCAAGGCCGTCGACCTGCTCCTCATCCTGCACGCCGACCACGAGCTGAACTGCTCCACCGCCACCGTACGCGTGGTGGGTTCGGCCAAGGCCGACATCTTCGCCAGCATCTCCTCGGGCATCAACGCCCTGTCCGGCCCCTCCCATGGCGGTGCCAACCAGGCCGTCCTGGAGATGCTGGACGAGATCCGCGAGTCCGGATCGACCGTCGAGGAGTTCCTGGAGCGGGTCAAGGCCCGCGAGGTGCGCCTGATGGGCTTCGGCCACCGGGTCTACAAGAACTTCGACCCGCGCAGCCGCGAGATCAAGGACCTGGCCACCCAGATCCTCGACCGCGACGAGAACCCGGACGAGCTGTTCTCTCTGGCTCTCCGGCTGGAGGCCGCCGCGCTGGCCGACTCCTACTTCACCGAGCGCAAGCTCTACCCGAACGTCGACTTCTACACCGGCGTGATCTACCGGGCCATGGGCTTCCCGACCAACATGTTCACCGTGCTGTTCGCGATCGGCCGCCTGCCCGGCTGGATCGCCCACTATCGCGAGCAGCTGCACGACCCGGCCTTCCGGATCGCGCGTCCGCGGCAGCACTACGTCGGCCCGGCCGAGCGGCGCTACCCGGGTCAGGGCTGAGCCCACCGGAACCGCACGATCGCCCGCCCTCGTCACCGACGGGGCGGGCTTTCCCGTTCCCGCGCACCCGCACGGTCCCGCCTTCTCCGCATTTTGCCTGTTCTTTGTCGTTGGAGTGCCGCTCTGTGGGAAGGGGCGGGGTGTAGCCCCTCCGAGGGGCGCCCCGAGGGAGGTGGGACGACGATGGCCCGAAGTCCGCAGGCCCGGGACGGTCTGGGAGAAATGAGCCGGAAGTGGTGGGCGGTGGTCCTGCGCGGACTCGCCGCGGTCCTCTTCGGCCTGGTCGCCCTGCTGTGGCCGGGCAAGACCATGGTCGCCCTGGCGATCGTCTTCGGTGTCTACGCGATCATCGACGCGGTGGTCCTGTTCTACTCGACACGCAACGCGGAACGCGGTTCCCGCACTCCGCAGATCGTGCAGGCGGTGTTCACGGCCCTGCTCGGCCTGGTCGCCCTGGTCTGGCCCGCGTTCGCGGCCGTCGCGCTGGTGTTCGTCATCGGAGCCTGGGCGATCATCACGGGGATCGCCGAGATCGTCACCGCGACCCGCCTCCGCGCGCGTATCAGCTCCGAGTGGCTGCTGATCTTCGCCGGCGCCCTCTCGGTGGTGTTCGGTCTGCTGGTGTGGTTCTGGCCGCTGGCGGGGGCCCTGGCCGTCATGTTCGTGGTCGGTGCCTACGCGGTGATCTTCGGTATCGCCCTCGTCATGGCGGGGCTGCGCCTGCGCGGCGCCGCCGACGGCAGGGCCCGGGCCGAGGAGATCGCGGAGCCGGACACCTTCGGCACACCGGAGGAGGAGAGGCCGAGTGCCTTCGACCCGGGGTACGCCGAGGGCTATCACGAGGGCTACGAGGGCGACCCCAAGGCACGCCCCGGGCGCGGTACCGAGGGGGACCCGGACGTCCTTCGCCGCGCCGGAGGGCGCCACCGCCGTCCCGAGGACCCGGGAGCGTAGGCAGGGCTCCTGGCGCGGACAGGCACCCGAGCACAGGAACAGGTACCGAGAGCGGCCGCCCCGTCCCAGGGCGGCCGCTCCGCTCCGAGCAGGGGTTTCGGTCACCGATGATGTCAGATTTGTTCTCGACATTCGGTCTTCCAGATGACAAAAGGAGCTTTGAGGCGACTTGGTGGTCTTTGGTTGCCAGACAGGGTCCAAGTGACCGCACACGGCCGTAAATCCACTCCTCCCTTGTGATCGCCGGAGCCCGGCGCCAGACTCTTGTCTGGACAAAGGGACATGAACGTTCGCGTCCGGGGGCGGGCACGGGGATCACGGGGGAGTGGCGGGCAGATGACGAGCGCGTCGGAGGCGAGCATGCCTCCCATGAGCTGGGAGGGCATCGAGCACGCGCTCAACCGGATGCACGGTGAGCACGACCGCCTGACGCTCCTCCTGGAGGACCTGGACGACAGGGTCTGCCGGCGGTTGCTCGAAGGCATCGACCTGTGCGGCCCGACCCGCGAGCGCTGGGAGCGGACGAGCGCCCGCATCCACGCGCTGAAGGACGTCCACGACGTCCTCCGGCGGGTGCTCGACCGGGCCGCCGAACACCTGGCCGACCACGGCCCCGAGGCCCAGAAGAGGCTCACCCTCCTGCTCACCGGACACCACGTGGAGGTCCCCGGGGCCGAGCGCGTCACCGCCGCCGAGGCGGTCGCGCTCGTGTCCGCAGGGGCCGGCGAGGCAACCGGCATCATCGACGAGGTGGAGCGCGCCTGGCGGACGCTCAACCCCCGGCTCAGGGAACTGGACGGCCTCTGGCAGGAGATCGTCACCTTCTCCGACATGATCGAGGACGAGGCCGAGCACGAGGAGCTGCGCTCGGAGCTGTCCCGCACCGGGGACACCGTCCGCCGGGATCCCCTCGCCCTGGTCCGCGACGGCAGGGTGGACACCGCTCCGCTCGACGCTCTCCGCGCACGGCTCGAACCCCTGCGCGGCGAGCTTCTCGACGCCCTGCACATGCGCGACTCCTACCGGGAGTGCGTCGAGCAGCTCTCCTCCGCCATCGACGCCGTCGACACGGCGCTGGCCCGTGTCCGAGAGCTTCCGGAGAACCTGCCCGACCCCGTTCCCGCGCTCCGCGCGCAGGTCGCCCGGATGGACGGCCTGCGCGCACGCCGGCGCTGGCGCGACCTCGGTGTCCTGCTGGGGGAGACCCGGCGCACCGTCCATGCCGTCGCGGACGCGGCGCGTGAGGCGGAGGGCCTCGACCCGGACGCCGCCGCGGCCGCCTACCGGCACGCGCTCGGACGGATAGGGGCGGCCGAAACCCCCGCGGGCAGAACCCGGACGGACCCGGGCGCGTCAGAGGGCGAGAGCGATGGTGGTGTGAGATGACGAGATGCACGACCCCCGGGTGCCGGGGGCTGATCGAGGAGGGCGTCTGCGGTGTGTGCGGCCCGGCGCCCGCCGACACCCCCCGCGGCCCCGCGCGCCCTCCCACGGGACCGCAGTGGTCGCACGCGGCGGGCACCGGACCGCAGCGGCCCCCCGCGCCCGGTGCCGGCCCCCGGTGGTCCCAGGCCCCGGGGCGGCCCACCTACTCCTCCGGCCCGGGCACGCCCCCGGGCTCGCAGCCCTCGCCCGCCTCCCCTCGGCCCGTTCCGCCCGCCCGCCCGCCGGAAGCCGTTCTCGAGCAGTGGCTGTCCTCCCGGAGCGACGGCGGCGACCAGGCCCCCTCCCATCCCGTCACGGGCAACCTCCGCCTGTCCGGCCGCTCCGGACCGGGCACCGCCGCCGGCGGCCCCGGCACCGACGGGCCGGGCACCGGGCGCAGCCGCAGCTCCGGCCGGGGCATGCTCGGCATGGGCATGGTCGCGGTCCCCCCGGTGCCCTACCGGGACCCCGCCGGAGCGGTCATGGCCGACCCCGTGGTCGCGGAGAGGAACCGCTTCTGCGGCAACTGCGGCGAGAAGGTCGGCCGCGGTCGCGACGGCCGCCCCGGCCGCACCGAGGGCTTCTGCCGCACGTGCGGTGCCCAGTACTCCTTCACCCCCAAACTGCGTGCCGGGGACATGGTCGGCGGCCAGTACGAGGTGCTCGGCTGCCTCGCGCACGGCGGCCTCGGCTGGATCTACCTGGCCCGGGACCGCAACGTCAACGACCGCTGGGTCGTGCTCAAGGGACTGCTCAACGCGGGCGACGCCGAGGCGCACAAGGCCGCCGCCGCCGAGCGCGCCTTCCTCTCCGAGGTCGAGCACCCCAACATCGTCAAGATCATCAACTTCTCGCAGCACCCCGACCCGCGCACCGGTATCCCCGGCGGGCACATCGTCATGGAGTACGTGGGCGGCAAGTCGCTGCGCGAGCTGCTGACGGAGCGCCGCCTGTCCGCCCCCGACGCGGTCCTGCCCCTCGACCAGGTCATCGCCTACGGCCTGGAGGCCCTGCGGGCCCTGGGTTACCTGCACAGCAGGGGCCTGCTCTACTGCGACTTCAAGCCCGACAACGTCATCCAGAGCGAGGAGCAGATCAAGCTCATCGACCTGGGCGGGGTCCGGCGGATGGACGACACCGTCAGCCCCGTGTACACCACGCCGGGCTACCGGGTCCCCGAGGCCGAACTTCGCGGGCCCGGACCGAGCGTCAGCGCGGACCTGTACTCGGTCGGCCGGGCCCTGGCCGTGCTCAGCTTCCACTTCGGCTTCGTCCGGGAACACCCGCACACCCTGCCGCCGCGCCACACGGTGCCGCTGCTCCAGCGGCACGAGTCCTACGACCGCCTGCTGCGCCGCGCCACCCACGCCGAGCCCGAGCTCCGCTTCCACGACGCCGCCGACATGGCCGACCAGCTCACCGGCGTGCTCCGGGAGGTGCTGTCCGACACGGAGGGCACCCCGCACCCCGCGCCCTCCACCCTGTTCGGCGGCGAGACGTTCATCGGCGGCTCGGACGTGGGCAACGCCGACCGGATGCTCTCCCCGCCCCCGCCCGCCGAAGCCGCGGCGCTCCTGCCCACGCCCCTGATCGACCCGGCCGACCCGGCGGCCCAGCACCTGAGGGGCTTCGAGGCCATGCCGCCCGAGGAGCTCGTCCCGGCACTGAGCGCCATGCCCGACCCCACCCCGGAGACCCTGCTGGCGCTGACCCGGTCGCTCGTCTCCCTCGGCCGGCACGGCGAGGCCATGGACGTCCTGCACCGGTTCAGCCTGCGCCTCCCCGGCGACTGGCGCACCATGTGGTACCTGGCGGTCGCCGAACTGAGCACGGGGAGGTTCGGCGAGGCCCGCGACCACTTCGACGCGCTGTACGACCATCTGCCCGGCGAGGCGGCGCCCAAGCTGGGCCTGGCCCTGGCCTGCGAGCGGACCGGACAGCACGAGATCGCGGCCCGCCAGTACCAGACGGTGTGGAACACCGACCACTCGTTCGTCAGCGCCGCCTTCGGGCTGGTGCGCATCCGGCTGGCCCAGGGTGACCGCGCCAACGCCATCTCGGTCCTGGACAGCGTGCCGGAGCTCTCCGTCATGCACGTCCACGCGCAGACCGCGCTCGTCTCCGTGCTGGCCGCCCGCCATCCGGGCCGCTCCGCCACCGACCTCGTCCAGGCGGGGCAGCGGCTGGAACGCCTGGGGCTGGACGGGGAGACCACCGACCGCCTGGCCGCCCGGGTCCTCGAATCGGCCCTGGAATGGCTGCTCGCGGGAGGCCGCGCGGACGAGCGGCAGCTGCTGGGAGGGCCGCTCACCGAGGCCGGTGTGCGCCTCAACCTGGAGCGGCGCTACCGTGACCTGGCGCACCGCTCGACCTCGGTCGCGCAGCGGTACGCGCTGGTCGACAAGGCCAACTCCCTACGACCCGTGACTCTGCTGTGAGAATCGAAGGTACAGCGATGACGATGGTGCGGACCTGCCCGGAGTGCGCGGACAAGGTGTCTCCCGGAGACGCCTTCTGCGAGAGCTGCGGCCGCTCGCTTCCCCCGGAGGTGCGCGAGGCGCGGGCCGAACCGCATCCCGACTCGGTACCCACCGCCCCGCAGGAGAGCCTGGCGTCCTTCGCGGTGCGGCCCGGCCTGGTCCCCTCCGAGGGGGCGCCGACGTCACCCCAGGTGAGCCTGTACGGCGCGGACCGGTCCGCGCCCCCGCCGCCTCCGGGGTCCGCCGCGGCGCCCCGCCGGGGGCCCGACGCGTTCACCACCCAGTCCCTGCGGCGCGACTCCGTGCCGACCGTGCCGGACGGGGCCTGGCCGCCGCCTTCCGGCAGCACCCCGGTGCAGCCCGGCGGGGGCCCGTGCGCGTGGTGCCCCGGACAGGTGGCCGACGGCTACTGCGGTGAGTGCGGACTCCTCCAACCCACCGGCCGGGACCACGTGGAACTGCGCACTGCCACCGCGGCCGGCGTCAGCGACCGCGGCCTGCGTCACCGGCGCAACGAGGACGCCATGGCGCTCCGGGTCGTTCCCGCGGACTCCCCCCACGCGCCCGGTACCGTGTGCGCGGTGGTCTGCGACGGCGTCTCCTCCTCGCCGCGCTCCGACGACGCCTCCCGGATCACCGCGGAGGCCGGAGCCGCGGTCCTGGTCGAGCAGATGAGCCGGGGGGTCGACGCCCGCGAGGCCACCGGCATGGCCATGACCCGCGCGGCCGAGGCCGTCGCCGCCATCGCCGACTCACCGAGCTCGGCGCCGGCCTGCACCTTCGTGTCCGCCGTGGCCGACCCCGCCGGCGGGACCGTCACCATCGGCTGGGTCGGCGACAGCCGCGCCTACTGGCTCGCCGGCGGTCCCTCCGCCAGTGCCTCCTCCCTCCTCACCCGGGACGACTCCTGGAGCGAGGCCATGGTGCAGATGGGGGCCATGACACGGGAGGAGGCCATGCGTTCGGCGAACGCGCACGCCCTCGTGGCGTGGATGGGCGCCGATTCGGGGGAGATCGACGCGCACATCTCCACCGTGCGCCCGACAGGACCCGGCGCGGTCGTCCTGTGCAGCGACGGACTGTGGAACTACTACCCCGAGGCGCAGGCGATGGCCGACGCGGTCCCGGGGGCGGGGGCGCGCCCCTTGGAGGCGGCCCGCGCCTACGTGGACCTGGCCGTCCAGGCAGGCGGCAAGGACAACATCACCGTCGTTGTCATCCCCGTACCCGACGGAGGAGCGCGTGCCGGCAGTTCCTGAGGAGGCCGCCGTCCCCGGTCTCCCGCCGCCGGAAGGGCAGAGGCCCCGGGCGGTCGCCGACGCCGTCCCGGGTCGGCCGGTACGGGGCGGCCGCTCCGCGGCCCTGCGGCTGCGGACCCCCGAGGCCCCAGTGGCGCACTGCGCCACTCGGGACGCTCCCGTACCTCTGGGCCCCACCGGCCACGCCGTGGCGAGAAGCAACCGGACGGGGGACTATCCGCTCGGACCGCGGGGTACGGAAAGCCGTGACCACCACGTCCGAGCGGAGGCCTCCCCCGGCCTTCCCGGACACGGAGTGCGTGCCGGACCGGCACATGCGGTGCTCCTCGGCACCGGTGGGGCGGAGGACGCGGCCCCCGCCTCCGGCAGCACCCGCACGGAGCGGACCGGCGAGGACGGCGCCGCCTCCGGAACCGTCCGGCCCGGGTCCCGCCCCGACCCGGCCGGCGACACGGAGTCGGACGCCGGACCGGACCGGACTGCCCAGGACCGGCCCCGCCCCGGGGCGCCGGCCCCCGGAGTTTCCCCCAGACCCGGGTAGGAGGACACATGCCGAGTTGCCCTTCCGGGCACCCCTCCACGGCGAACGATGTGTGCGACGTCTGCGGGCTGAGGCTCCGGACCTTCGACCCCCGCCCCCCGCAGCACCTCCCGCCCGCCCCCCTCCGATCCCCGGCGGCTCCCGCCCCGCCGCGTCCCGGCGCGCCCAGGGGAGGGCCCTGCCCCGAGTGCGGCACCTCCCGCACCGGCCGGTTCTGCGAGGAGTGCGGATACGACTTCGCCTCGCACCAGAGACGCGATCCCGGGGCGGGCCCGGCGGCACCGGGATGGCGGGTGACCGTCACGGCCGACCCCGCCTACTACCAGTACATGGTCAACCAGGGGGTGCTCGACCCCGACCTCCTTCCCTTCCCCTCCCGGGTCCTCCCGCGCCGCGTCGCGCTGAGCGGCGACCGGGTGCACATCGGCAGGCGCAGCGCCTCCCGCGGCTTCGTCCCCGAGATCGACCTGGGCGGGCCCGGAGGAGACCCCGCGATCTCCCACATCCACGCGATCCTGATCGCCAGGCCCGACGGAACCTGGGCCCTCGTCGATCCGGGGTCGACCAACGGAACCACGGTCAACGGAACCGCCGACCCCGTCGCCCCCGGTGTGGAGTTCCCCCTCCGCGACGGCGACCGGGTCTACGCCGGTGCGTGGACCGTCATCATCCTCCAGAAGGGGTGACCCCTGTGACGACCACCGAACCCCCCGTGCGCCCGGCACCGCGCGGCCGGTCCGCCGCCCGTGCCGGATGGGACGTGCTGCGCACGTGGACGGCCACCACCCCCGCCCGGGTGTGGCTGCTGACCGTGCTGTGCGTGACGACCGTCCTCGGACTGTTCGCGTCGGCGTCCTTCACCCTGGGGCAGACCCGCGAGGGGCTCGACGTGCTGGGACGCGACGCGGGCCCGCAGGCGATGGCGACCACGGAGCTGTACCTGGCCCTGGCCGACATGGACGCGAAGACGTCCGACGTGCTCCTCATGGGCACCGACCACGACCTCGGCTCCGGGAGGGACGACGCCCTCGAACAGTACGAGGCGAGTCGGAAGCAGGCCAACGAGGCTCTGCTGCACGCGGCGTCGCTCACCGAGGGCGACACCGTCGAGGAGCGCAACGTCCAAGAGGTCCTGGAGGGGATGGGCGCCTACGAGCAGCTGGCCACCGAGGCGCGCCTGCGCAACGACGAGGCGGAGGCGCCGCCCGGGGAGGTGGACGGACAGGCTCTGGAGACCTACCGGCGGGCGACGCTGATGATGCACACGGAGCTCCTGCCCAAGGCGTTCAACCTCGGCCTGGACTCGTCGGCGATCGTGCGCGCCGACCACGAGGAGCGGCAGGCCTCGGTGGCGGTCGGCCTGCTGGGGGTGGGCGGTGCCGGCGCGGCGGCGATGCTGGCGCTGGTCGCCCTCCAGGGCTTCCTGCGGGTGCGCTTCCGGCGCCGCTTCAACCTGCCCCTGCTGGGCGCGACCCTGCTCACGGGGGCGCTGACACTGGGAGCCGTCCTGGCGCTCGACACCAGTGGCGGATACCAGCGCGAGGCCAAGGAGGAGGGCCTGGACGCGGCGATGTCGCTGGCCCGGGCCCAGGCGATCGCCACCGACATGCAGGCCGACCAGAGCCGCTACCTGCTCGACCCGGAGATGGCCGACAACTACCAGCAGGTGTACCTGGAGCGCGCCCAGCAGGTGCTGTTCCGCCCGGTGAACAACCTGGAGGACTACTACGACGCGGTCGAGGAGGTCGCGGTCTCCTACCCCGAGCTGCCCGGCCGGGGCGGGGCGGGCGAGGACGACCCCGGCACGCTCGGTTACCTGGGCCAGAAGGCGCAGGACGCGGTGCTGCCCGGCCACGAGGACGAGCTGGCCGAGGTCCTGGAGGCCTACAGCGCCCTCCAGGGGCAGGACGAGGAGCTGCGCGCGGCGGCGGGGGCGGGCGACACGGAGGAGGCGATCGGTGTCCGCATGGGGATCACGCACTCCGAGGACGGCGCCTTCCGCGACTACGAGCAGGCGCTCGGCGACCTGACCGACCTCCACGAGGAAGCCTTCGAGCAGGGCATCGGGCGGGGCGACGCGGTGCTGGCCCCGTGGCTGTGGCTGCTGCCGGCGGGAGCGGCCGCCCTGCTGCTCCTGATCCTGTTCGGGGTGCGCCCCCGACTGACCGAGTACCGCTGACCCGGAGAGACGAGGAACAGGTGATGGCGTTTCGACACCGTCGCGGCACGGCGGCCCTGGCCGCCGCCGCGCTGCTGGGAGTGACCGCCTGCTCGGCGGTGCTGGGCGAGGACCGGTCGCTGGTCGACGCGTCCTCGCTGGCCGTGGGCGTCAAGGCCGACCAGCCGGGGCTGGGGCTCGCGACAGGGGACGGCGGGTTCGAGGGGTTCGACGTGGACGTGGCCCTCTACATCGCCGGACAGCTCGGCGTCCCGGAGGAGAACGTGGAGTTCGTCGGGGTCACCTCGGCCGAACGTGAGCAGAAGCTGATCAGCGGCGAGGTGGACATGGTCGTGGCCACCTACTCGATCACCCCCGCACGCAAGACCCAGGTGACCTTCGGTGGACCCTACTACGTGGCCAAGCAGGACGTCCTGGTGAGGGCGGAGGACACCGGTGTCCAGGGGGTGCGCGACCTGGAGGGGAGGTCCGTCTGCCAGGGCGCCGGGTCCTACTCCGCGGTGCGGATCACCGAGGGCCTGGGGATCGGCGTGGAGCAGGTGGAGGCACCGAGCTACAGCGCCTGTATCGACATGCTGCGCGAGGGGACGGTGGACGCGGTGTCCACGGACAACCTGATCCTGGCCGGTTTCCTGGCGGAGGACCCGTCCGCGTTCCGGTTCGTCAACAACCCGTTCACCGACGAGAAGTACGGTGTGGGGCTTCCCCACGGCGACGTGGAGGCCTGCGAGGCGGTCAACAAGGCGATCAGCAGGATGTACCAGGAGGGCACGGCCGAGGAACTGCTGGAGACCTGGTTCGGCGCGACCGACCTGGATGTGCTCGACAGCGTCCCGCAGTTCGAGGGCTGCGTCTGAGCCGGGCATGCCGGGGCGGATGCGGTCGTATGCGTACCGGTGTGATCCTCTGGTGCCCTGTGGCGGATACTGTCCGGGACACGGAGAGGGGTTGGCCGTTGACCATCGTCGAGTTCCTGAACGCTCGCCTGGACGAGGACGAGCGCGCGCTGAAGGCCGTACCCGCGGGGGCGCGCGGCCGGGACCGGGCGCTGGCCGAGGTCACCGCCAAGCGCAAGATCGTCCTGGGGTACACGCGCGCGCACGACGCCAGCATGCGCTCCCTGGAACCCGCGCCCTCCTCCCCGCCGCCGCCCGGCGGAGACCCCTGGTCGGAGCTGCTGGCCTGGCGGCTCGCGGTCAAGTACCTGGCGGCGGTCTACCGGGCCCACCCCGAGTACGACAGCTCCTGGGCGGAGTGAGGCTCACCTCTCCGGGGTGAGGAGCGCGGAGACCGTCTCGGCGAGGTCCCGGCCACAGGCGTCGGGTTGGCCGAACAGGAGGGGGAACCGTCCCTCCAGGTGCGACGACCAGCCGCTGAGCAGTCCTGCGCCGGAGGCCCCGGCCGCGTCCCAGCCGTGCGCGGTGACCAGTGCGACCCGCTCCGGGGGAGACCCGAGGGCGGCCGCCGCCGACAGGTAGGCCCCCGGCGCCGGCTTCCAGCCGCTCGGCGTCAGCACCTCCTCGACCTGTTCCAGCAGACCGGACCGCTCCAGCAGCCGGCGGGCGGTGCCGGCGTCCGTGGTGCCGAGGACGGCGACGCGCGACCCGCCCTCACGCGCCGCGCGCAGGGCCGCGGCCGCCTCCGGCCGGGGATCGAGCTCCGACAGGCCCTCGACGACGGAGTCCTCCGCGTAGGGGGCGATCTGATGTCCCGTGATGTCGCGCAGGGCTCCGCGCACCGCGTCCTCGAAGGAACGGGTGCCGCCCGTCAGGGCGAGGGCGAACACGTCCCGCAGCAGGTGGTCGGACCAGCGGGCCATGAGGACGCGGGGGATGCCCGCCTCGCGGAAGCGCCACTCCAGCGGGGCCAGGGGGAAGAGGGTGTCGAGGACGTCGAAGACGACGGCGTCGGGCCGGCGAGGTGTCATCTGCTCTGCTCCAAGGGGAGAAGGGGGTACCCGCCCGGGTTCCTACCCGGGCGGGCGCCCTCCGGAGCATGCGGTCAGCGCGGATCCAGCTGCGGGATCTGCTCGACCGACCACGGGCTGAGCAGCCACGGGGAACGGCCGGCCACCGCGGCCAGGGACTCCCAGTCCGCCCACGCGTACTCGGCCACCTCGTCCGGGTTCGGGTCCGGGGTGTCGTCCGTGCGGGCCCAGAAGACCGGGCAGAACTCGTTCTCCACGATCCCCTCCGCCGACACCGCCCGGTAGCGGAAGTCGGGGAGGGCGGGCCGGATCCCGGTGAGGGACACCCCCAGTTCGTGGCGGGCCCGCCGGCGGACGGCGTCCTCCAGTTCCTCGCCCGGCGCCGGGTGGCCGCAGCAGCTGTTGGTCCACACCCCCGGCCAGGTGGTCTTGCCGAGGGCGCGCCGCGTCATCAGCACGCGGCCCCGGGCGTCCAGGACGTAGCAGGAGAAGGCCAGATGCAGCGGGGTGTCCTCCGTGTGCACCTCCGCCTTGTCGGCCACGCCCACCCTGCGGTGTTCGTCGTCGAGCAGCACCACGAGCTCGGCGGCTGCCTGTTCGGTCACCTGAATCCCCCTTTGTCGACGGCGCACCTTCGCGCCCGCCTCCCCCCATGGTGGCCCCTGCGGGCACCGGACGGTGCCCGCATGCGCATAAGGTTCCTGTTGGTTCCCGGACGGAACCGACGAAAAGACCTCAGTGGAGCGGTGATGACGGAGACGAGGGCTGCCGAGGTGGCGGAGGAAACCCCGGCGGCGGAGACCCCGGGGATCGAGCCCGAACTGCTGCGCGTGTGCCTGGACGTGCTCGGGCGCGCCGGCGGGCTGCCCAGCGACCACCCGGACTCCGTCGCCCTCCAGCGCGCCACCGCCCAGCTGTTCAAGAGCGTCAAGGAGCAGCGGCGCAAGGAGCGCCGGAGGGCCGCCAAGCTGCACGACGACGCGGTACTCGCGGCCACCGCGACCGCGGCCCCCGACCGGATCGACGACGAGACCCGCGGGCGCGCCCTCACCAGCGGCGCCGCCGGCGCCCTGGCCGGCGTGCTCACCAAGGCGCGCCCCTGCTACGTCTGCAAGGAGAAGTACCGGGAGGTCGACGCCTTCTACCACCAGCTGTGCCCGCCGTGCGCGGCGCTCAACAGGGAGCGCCGGAACGCTCGCACCGATCTGACCGGGCGCCGCGCCCTGCTCACCGGCGGCCGGGCCAAGATCGGCATGTACATCGCCCTGCGGCTGCTGCGCGACGGCGCGCACACCACGATCACCACGCGCTTCCCCAACGACGCCGTGCGCCGCTTCGCCGCGATGCCCGACAGCGATCGGTGGCTGCACCGGCTGAGCGTGGTGGGCATCGACCTGCGCGACCCCTCCCAGGTCCTGCGGCTGGCCGACTCCGTGGCCGAGCAGGGGCCGCTGGACATCCTCGTCAACAATGCCGCGCAGACGGTCCGCCGGTCACCCGCCTCCTACCGGCCGCTGATCGAGGCCGAGGCGCGGCCTCTCACCGGTGAACACCTGCCCCGGCCGCTCGTGCTCGGCGGCGTGGCACCGCGCGCCCTGGAGGAGGGAACGGACGCCCGGCACGCGCTTTCCCCCGAGATGCTCGCCTCCCTGGCGCTCGCCACGGGCTCGGCGTCCATGGATCGGGTACGGGCCGGCACCGCCATCGACGCCGGAGGGCTGGTACCCGATCTGGCGCCGGTCAACAGCTGGACGCAGCGGGTCGGGGAGATCGACCCCGTCGAGATGCTGGAGGTGCAGCTGTGCAACGTGAGCGCGCCGTTCCTGCTGGTGGACCGGCTGCGTCCGGCGCTGGCCGCCTCCTCGGCGCGGCGCACCTACATCGTCAACGTCTCGGCGATGGAGGGCGTCTTCGGACGCGGTTACAAGGGGCCGGGGCACCCGCACACGAACATGGCGAAAGCTGCCCTCAACATGCTGACCAGGACCAGCGCCCAGGAGATGCTGGAGACCGACGGCATCCTCATGACCAGTGTGGACACCGGGTGGATCACCGACGAGCGGCCCCATCCGGACAAGGAGCGCCTCGCCGAGGCCGGCTTCCACGCGCCCCTCGACCTGGAGGACGGGGCCGCGCGGGTGTACGACCCCATCGTCCGCGGTGAGCGCGGCGAGGACGTGTACGGATGCTTCCTCAAGGACTACGCCCCCGCCGCCTGGTAGCCGGCCGCTCCGGCCCGGGTCAGGGCCGCAGGACGAGGCGGACCGGGGACCCGGTCCGCCGCTCCAGTCGCTCGACCGCCGCCGGCGCCTCCTCCAGCGGACAGGTGCCGCTGATGGAGGCGGACAGGTCCAGGCGCCCGGCGCCCACCAGGTCCACGAGCTGGACCACGTGCTCGGGCTCGGAGCCGTAGTGGCCGAGGACCCGCTGGCCCAGGTAGCTGAAGCGGGTGCCGTCGCGGATCTCCAGCGGCTTGTCGGTCAGTCCCACGAGGACCAGGCGGCCGCCCGGGGAGAGCACCCGCAGGGCCTGCTCGCGCACGACCGGGACCCCGGCGAAGTCGAAGGCCGCGGCGAGACCGCGCCCGCCGGTCAGCTCGCCGATCCGTTCGAGGAAGCCGTCGGCCGTGGAGTCGAGGGCGGC
Organism: Nocardiopsis algeriensis; assembly: GCF_014203695.1. Classification (GTDB taxonomy): domain Bacteria; phylum Actinomycetota; class Actinomycetes; order Streptosporangiales; family Streptosporangiaceae; genus Nocardiopsis; species Nocardiopsis algeriensis. The sequence goes on from NZ_JACHJO010000008.1 coordinate 43,088, forward strand.
GTCGGCGCCGTGGGCGAGGGCGCGGTCGCGTGCCACCGGGTCGGGGTCGGCGGCGATGACCGGTGCCGCACCGATGAGGCGCAGCAGCATGACGGCGTGGACGCCGAGCCCGCCGACACCCCACACGGCCACGGCCTCGGCCGGCGCCACGGCGGCGGTGGAGGTCACCGCGGCCCACGGGGTGGAGACGGCGTCGGGGATGATCGACGCCTGGTCGAAGGGCAGGTTGTCCGGGATGGGGACGAGGGTCGCCTCGTCGGCGAGCGCGTACTCGGCCCATCCCCCGTCGTAGTCGACGCCCCGGGTGAGGACCCGACCGGAGCGGTCGGTCTGTCCCGCCTGGAGCGTCACCCGGTCGCCCACCGCCGCGCCGGCGACGTCGGGGCCGAGCTCCTCGACCACCCCGGCGACCTCGTGGCCCAGCGTGACCACGTCCCCCCGCAGGTGGCGAGGGGTGAGGGTGCCGTCGATCAGGTGGACGTCGGACAGGCACACCCCCGCCGCCTTCACCCGCACCAGGACCTGTCCCCGACCGGGGACGGGCCTGGCCACCTCCGTGACCTCCAGGGTCCTGGTCCTCACGTCGAGCCGCGCCGCGCGCATCACCGCCATGGCTGCTCCTCTCGCCTCGTGCCGCCCCGTGCCGCCGGGCGGTTCCGCAGCCCCTCTACCCGGGTCCGTCCGCGGTAGTCGGGCGTCGGTTATGGGACAGGGCCGAAAGTTTCTCTCCGCGGAGTATCGGTGTCATAAGAAAATGCTTCCCTGCGAGAGATATAACGTCCCGGGGCGGCGGAGCGCCTCTGCGCGAGCCCGGATTAATCAGGAGGGTGCGGTTGCCATACCGGTGCTGCTCTGGAATAAAATTCCGGCCCAACCGGTGCAGCCGCACGGGGCCTGCCTGTACCCCTCGCGGTTGCTTTCCGAAACACAGGGCAGGCACAGAAGACTCCCGATCTCCCGGTTCTCCGGAGACGCTTCAGGACTACCGTCCCTATGGTCCTGCTGTCCCCGAGCGGACCGGGCCTCATCTGATAGGTTCCGCCACATGCATCACCCCCCGGACACGCTCCACGCCCGTAAACGGCGCAAGGCCAGAGCGATGATCGTGTCAGCAGCCTTCCAGCTCTTCGCGGAGCACGGATTCGACAACGTGACGGTCGCCGCGATCGCAGAACGCGCCGAGGTCGGCCGCACCACCTTCTTCCGCTACTTCGGCGACAAACAGCAGGTGCTGTTCGCCGACGAGAGCGCCGAGACCGACCGGATGTGCGCCCACATTCGCGAGAAGGCGCCCCGACCTCTGGGCGGCGACCTGGCAGCCGCCGTCGCCGCGATCCGGGAGTCGGCCTCCGCCGCCCGGCCCCACATCGCGCTCTCCCCGGGACACTCGGCGGTCCTGGCCCGCCTGCTCAGGGAGAGCACCGAACTGCGGTCCCGCTACCTGCTCACCCGCCAGGAGAGGGCGCTCCGGCTGGCCGGTGCGCTCACCGAGGTGGGCACCCCGGAGAACGTCGCGGTCCTCGCCGCCCACGCCGCCATGGCCTGTGAGCTCACGGCCATGAGGCTGGCGGAGACACCGGACGCCTTCCCCGGCCGTCTGGAGGAGGCGTACGCCCTGATGGGTGCGCCCGGCGCGGTGGCCGCCTCCTGACGCGGCGGCGGGCGGGGGCCGGACGCGCCCCCGCCCGCCACCACCCCGAAGGCCGCCTCCGGCCAGTTCCTCGCCCGTCCGACCCCGAAGGAGCCCCGAGACCATGAGCCCCGACGACAAGGTCCTGGTACGGGTGGAAGGCCGTCTCGGCCGGCTCACCCTGAACCGGCCGCGCGCCATCAACGCCCTCGACCACGACATGGTCCTCACCCTGCGCGGCGCCCTCGCGGCCTGGGAGGACGACGACGCGGTCGCCGCCGTGCTGATCGACGGAGCGGGGGAGCGGGGCCTGTGTGCGGGCGGCGACGTCCGCGCCATCTCCGCGAGCGCCCGCGACGGAGATCTGAGGGCAGCCGCCTTCTGGCGCGACGAGTACCTCCTGAACGCGCACATCGCCCGCTACCCCAAGCCCTACGTCGCCTTCATGGACGGCGTGGTCATGGGCGGCGGGGTCGGTGTGTCCGCGCACGGTTCGGTCCGCATCGTCACCGAGCGGTCCCTGGTGGCCATGCCGGAGACCACGATCGGGTTCGTTCCCGACGTCGGCGGAACCTACCTCCTCTCCCGCGCTCCGGGCGAGACGGGGACCCATCTGGGCCTCACCGCCGGGGCGATCGGCGCGGGGGACGCGATTGCTCTCGGCCTCGCCGACCGCTTCGTGCCCTCCGGAAGGCTGGCCGAGCTGGTCGCCGCGCTCGCGGACGCCACGTCCGCCGGCGGCGTGGCTGAGGCGGTGGAGCGCTTCGCCGAGACACCTCCGGAGCCGTCCCTGACCGGGAAGCCGTGGATCGGCGCGTGCTACGCGGCGGAGACCGCGGAGGAGATCGTCGAGCGCCTGAGCGCCTTCGGCGACCCTGAGGCGGCAGCCGCCGCCGACACCGTCCTGGCCAAGTCGCCGACCGCGGTCAAGACCACCCTGGCGGCGCTGCGCCGGGCCGGGGAACTGCCGACCCTGGAAGCCGTGCTGGAGCAGGAGTACCGGGTCTCGTGCGCGGCCCTGGCCTCGCCCGACCTGGTGGAGGGCGTGCGTGCCCAGGTGATCGACAAGGACCGCTCACCCAAGTGGTCCCCCGACACGCTCGCCGCGGTCTCCGCGGTCGAGGTCGAGCGCCACTTTGCCCCCGCCCCCGACGGTCCCCTCGGGCTGGTTCCCGGCTCCTGAGGTGTTCCGCCCGGAAACGAGGGGGCCCCGGCCGCGGTCGCGGGTTCCGTTCCCTGTCAGGACGGAGCCCGCGATCGCGACCGGGGCGCGAGGGGGTCCCCTGGTCGGCTGCGGAGGAGGGTCAGTTCGCCGCTGGCGAGCGGTAGGGCTCGGCGGCCACGAGGGTCACACCGATCACCGCGCCGCGCGGTGAGGTGAACGTCCGCCGCTCGCCCGGCCGCGCACCCAGCAGCGAGGCGCCGAGCGGCGACTCGGGCGAGTAGACGTCCATCCCCTCCGAGACCGAGGCGTCACGGACGCCGAGGAGGAACTCCTCCGTCTCCTCCTCGTCGTCGAAGCGGATGGTCAGCACCTTGCCGGGGGCGGCGATGCCGTCGTCGGGCACGTCCTCCACCACGGCTTCGAGGAGCAGCCGCTCGATGGTCTTCACGCGGGCCTCGCGCACGCCCGGGTCGTGAATGTAGCGGGGCGCGGGGATCGTGTTCCCCGCGCCCCCGACCGTTCCGGAGTTCGTTCCCGGATCGTCGTCGGGGTCGCTGTTCAGCACCCGGAGCTCTTCCTTGAGTCGCTCGTAGGCCTCCCGGGTCATCCAACGGCTGGCAGTCTTGCTCATGGAACGTCCTTAGCTTCACGAACACGCGCCACGGACACGTCCGTGGCGCGAGTGCAGACAATTCAGACAGAGGGTCGGAGGGCCGGGGGTGCTGCCCCTCGTTCTTGAGTGTGGCCACGGACCGAAGACCGCTCGCTATTGTGGAACGACAATCAGGCGTAACGGTTTTGTCGCTGTCGGACAACATCGAGGGGGCGGAAACGGGTGATCAATCTTGATCGGCTCGTCAACGTCCTGGGCGGATACGGGGCGCGTCTGGTCGGGCCCGAGCCGCTGCGCGGCAAGCAGCTGCGCAGCGTCGCCATGCACGACCCCACCGACGAGACCCCGCCCAGGGGCGACGCCTTCCTGGCCGTGGGGGTCGAGGCCGTCGAGGAGGCCCTGCACCTGGCCGACCAGGCCCGTGCCGACGTCGTCATCCTCCGCTCCGCCGCCGAGGCCGGCGCCGAGGTGCGCGCCCACCTGCACGAACGGGGCCTGGCCCTGGTCCTGGTCGACCCGGCGGTGTCGTGGAGCCAGATCTCCGGCATCGTCTACGGCCTGGTCCTGGAGGGCCGCGAGACCGAGTCGGGGCGCGGCCCCAGCGACCTGTTCGCCCTCGCCGACACCGTCGCCGCCGAGGTCGGCGGTCCCGTCACGATCGAGGACCGCACCTGGCGGGTGGTCGCCTACTCCGAGTACCAGGGCACGGCCGACAGGGTGCGCCGGGACACGATCGTCACCCGGCGCGCGCCCGACGCGGTACGCGACAGACTCGAGGCCGAGGGGGTGTTCGCCCGCCTCACGGCCAGCAGCGGGCCCCTCTTCGTCCCCGCCGCGCCGGAGATCGGGATGGGCGGCCGCACGGTCGTGCCGATCCGGGTGGGCCGCGAGCTCCTCGGCTCGCTGTGGACGGTGTGCGACGAGCCCCTGGACGAGGCCCGCCTGCGTGCCCTGAACGAGGGCGCCCACACGGTCGGCCTGCACATGCTGCGCGCCAGGGTGAGCAGCGACCTGGAGCGCCAGGTCGAGTCGGAGTCGGTGATCGACCTCCTGGAGGGATCGGTCGACCCGGTCCAGGCGGCGGGCCGGATCGGCCTCCTCGCCGACGGACTGCGCGTCATCGCCTTCCAGGCCCGCACCCCGACCGACCCCGACGCCGCCGTCCTGCACCTGTTCGAACAGGTCACCACCGGCTTCGGCTGGTCACGGCCGGGGCGCAGCACGCTCCTCGGCAACACCGTCTACACGGTGCTCTCCTGCGGCGGGGCCACCGCCCCGGCCCTGGAGTGGGTGCGCTCGACCGTGCGCGGGCTGCCCGACCGCCTCGAGGTCGTCGTCGGTGTGGGCGGGGCCGCCGACGCCGCCCACCTGCCCGCCAGCAGGCAGGAGGCGGACGAGTGCCTGCCCCTGGCGTCGGGCAGCGATCCCGTGGTCTACGACGACTCCTGGCACTCCGTCCTGCTGCGCCGGCTGCGCCTGGTGGCCGAGTCCGGCCGCCTGCCCGGCCGCAACCCGGTGGTGGTCCTGCTGGCCCACGACACCGCGCACGGCACCGAGTACACGCGTACCCTGCGGGCCTGGCTGTACAGCCACGGCGACCTGGCCTCGGCCGCAGAGCTCCTCGGCCTGCACCCGAACACGGTCCGCTACCGCCTGCGGCGCATGCGGGAGGTGGCCGACCTCCCCCTCCAGGATCCCGAGGCCCGCGTCGCCCTCACCGTGGCCCTCGCCGCCCTGCCCGAGGACGCCGCCCCGGCGGGAGCGGATGCCCGCGGGTGACGTGCGGACGCGTTTCCGCGGCCGCCTCTACCGCTGCGGGTTCTCCTGGGAGGGGTTCCTGCCCGAGGCCCTCAACCGCTCCGCCAGCTCGTCCTTCACGAGGAGGTCGCTGCGGATCCGCCCGGTCCGGTAGGCGACCCGGGCGGCGATGTGGCCGGCCACCGGAATGGTCACCACCTGGAACAGGCCCACCAGGAAGAGCGTGCCGATGTTGAACACGCTGGTCTCCACCGGGATCATCCGGATCCCGATGCCGACCAGGACCAGCAGCAGCCCCAGGACCTGCGGCTTGGCCGCGGTGTGCATGCGCGCGAGCAGGTCGGGGAAGCGGATCAGGCCGATCCCCGCCAGCAGGCACAGGGCGGCGCCGAACAGGAGGCACAGGATCGCGATCCAGTCCAGAACGGCGACGAGCTGTTCGCTCACGGTGCCTTCCCCTCCTCGACGGGCGGACCCTCGGCGGAGCCGGTTCCGCCGGCCTGCGTGTCGGTGTGCTCCTCGGAGCGGCGGGCGACGAACTTGGCGATGCTGACCGAGCCGACGAAGCCCAGCAGGGCCAGCACCAGCAGGGTCGGCAGGATGGTGGGGTCCCGGTGGTAGGCCGCGTACGCGCCGAGTCCGGTCAGGGCCGACACGAGCAGCACGTCCAGCGCCACGGCCCGGTCCAGGATGCTCGGGCCGTGCACCAGCCGGATCAGCTCCAGCAGGGCCGCCACGCCGAGCATGGCGGCGATCAGGATCCACAGGACGGTCACGGGCTCTCCTCTCCGGTGGGCGCGGGCCCGGCCAGGGCGGCGACGTCCTTGCCGGTCCCCAGTGCCAGCACGATCTGGCGCTCGAGTTCGAGGATGTCGAGGCGGGACTGCTCGATGCTCTCCTCGTCGTCGGCGCCCAGGACGTGGACGTAGAGGATCCACTCGTCGCGGCCGACCTCGACGATGACCGTCCCCGGGATGATCGAGCTGGCGATGGCGGTGCACACGAGCATCAGGTCCGACTGGGTTCTGAGCTTCACGGCCATGACCGAGCTGTGCACCTCGCCGGAGGTGAAGATCTGGCGGATCACCGAGAAGCTCGCCACGACCATCTTGGCGAGGATGTACGCCACCATCCGGACCAGGGCGATCGGGCGGAAGCGGAAACCGGGGTCGATCGGCGGCATCGGGAAGAGCAGCATGATCACCACCGCCACCAGGAACCCCAGCACCAGCAGTCCCAGTGACTCGGGGCGCAGCTGGAAGCCGTTGAACAGCAGCATCCACACCAGCGTCATGCCGACCGCGACGGAGAACTGCACCTTGCCCAGGCGGTTGCGTGCGGCCCTCAGCCTCGACGGCCTTTCGGGAACCTTCACCGGTCACCTCCGAGGACTGCCTCGATGTAGGGGGTGCGCGCGAGCAGCTCCGTCGCCGCGTCCGACGAGTAGTCGATGAGCGGTCCCGCGAACACCGTCAGGGCCAGGCCGAAGGCCACCAGGGCGATCGTGGCGCCCAGCATGCTCTTGGGCAGGGCCACCGACGTGACCACCGGGGCGCTCGCGGTGATCGAGCTTCCCAGCCGGGAGGAAGGGCCGACCGCGTCGCCCTGGCCCAGGGCCGCGGTGGAGGTGTCGTCGGCCTCGGTGTCCTCCAGCACGGTGCCGGGGTCGGCGACCCGGCCCTCGGAGGGAGCCCGCCAGAACGCGTAGTTCCACACGCGCGAGATCACGTAGAGGGTGAGCAGGCTGGTCAGGACCGACGCCCCCACCAGCGTGTAGGCCAGCGGTGTGCCCACCTCCACGCCGGCCTGGAGCAGGCCGAGCTTGCCCAGGAAGCCCGACAGCGGCGGGATGCCGCCCAGGTTCATCGCCGGCACGAAGAACAGCACGGCCAGCAGCGGGGCGATCTGCACCAGGCCGCCGAGGTGGTCCATCGACGTGGACCCGCCCCGGCGCTCGATCAGACCCGTGATGAGGAACAGCGTGGTCTGCACGGTGATGTGGTGGGCCACGTAGAACACCGCGCCGGCCAGGCCGAGCTCGGTGCCCAGCGCCACGCCGAACACCATGTAGCCGATGTGGCTGATCAGGGTGAACGACAGCAGCCGCTTGATGTCGGTCTGCGCGACCGCACCGAGGATGCCCATGATCATGGTCGCCAGCGCCACCCACATGAGCAGATCGCTGAGCAGCTGCCCGGGGAAGAGCAGCGTGTGGGCGCGGATGATCGCGTAGACGCCGACCTTGGTGAGCAGACCCGCGAACACCGCGGTGACGGGTGCGGGGGCGGTCGGGTAGGAGTCGGGCAGCCAGGCGGCCAGCGGGAACACCGCCGCCTTGATGCCGAAGGCGAACAGCAGGAAGACCTGGAGGACCGCTCTCAGGTCGGGCTGGAGCTCGGGGATGCGCTCGGCGAGCTGGGCCATGTTCACCGTGCCGGTCGCTCCGAAGACCAGGCCGATCGCGATGAGGAACAGCACCGACGACACGAGCGAGACCACCACGTAGATGGCGCCCGCCCGCATGCGCGACTGCGTTCCGCCCAGGGTCAGCAGCACGTAGCTGGCGGTCAGCAGGATCTCGAAGCCGACGTACAGGTTGAACAGGTCACCGGCGAGGAAGGCGTTGGACACGCCCGCGACCAGGATCAGGTAGGTCGGCTGGTACACCGACAGCGGCGCGACCTCGGCCCTGCTGGCCATGCCCTGGCCGATGGAGTACACGAGCACGGCCAGCGTGACCGCGGCCGACACCGTCACCATCAGTGCGGACAGCTGGTCGGCCACGAGGGTGATGCCGATCGGTGCCTCCCAGCCGCCGATCTGCACCGCCTGCGGGCCGAACAGGTAGGAGCCCACCATGAGCACGCCGCCGATGGCCAGCACCAGGGTCAGGGCGATGATGCTCAGCCACTGCTGGAACTTGGGGCCCCGGCTGCCCATGGCCATCTTGACCCCCGCCGCGAACAGCGGGATCACCACCGGCAGGGGGACGAAGTAGTGGAGAAGACCCGCGAAGTAGTCCCAACTCACGGCCAGTCACTCCCTTGCAGGTCGCTGTCCTCGGCACGGGCCAGGCGCTCACGCTCGGCCCGCATGCTCTGCCGTGCCTGGCGGCGCTGGGCGCGCACCCGCCGCCGCAGCTCGCGCCACAGCTCGCGCTCGGCGGCGCGGTCGGCCCGGCGGTGCTCGCGCAGCCGCTTGCGGCCCAGCCGGATGCGCTGGCGCAGCTCCTGGACCTGGGCGGCCATGGTCTCGGCCCGGCTGCTGAGCTTGCGCATCGTCTCCTGGGACTGCTCGTCCGCACCGTGCTCCTCGGCCTCGGCCTCGTAGCGGGCGAGCTCGGCCTCGGCGATGGCGATCTCGGCCTTGATCCGGGCCTGCTCGGCCAGCTCCTGGGCGTCGGCCGCGGCGATGGTCGCCTGGAGCTCGGCGCGCTGGCGGCGGATGTCGGCCTTGAGCCTGCGGCGCTCGCGGGCGAACCTGCGCCGCAGCGCGCGCCGGCCCTCGCCCTGCACGATCCGGAGGTCCTCGGCGTCGTCCTGGACCTCGTCGTTGCCCTCCAGCTGCCAGCTCCGATAGGCCATGGCCAGCAGGAGTGCCGTGATACCGAGGGTGATGACGACGGCGGTGAGGATCATCGCCTGCGGCAGCGGGTCGGTCATCTCCTCCGGATCCGACAGCCACAGCAGGGGCGGTTCCCCCATCTTCCCCGCCATGGCGAGGAGCAGCAGGTTGACACCGTTGCTCATGAGGATGAAGCCGAGGAGCACGCGGCTGAGGCTGCGCTCGAGGAGGAGCACGACGCCCACCGCGACGAGGACGCCGATGAGGACGACCATGAGCAGACTCGGGGAGTCGTTCACGAGGTGACCTCCTCGGGCCGTACGGAGGATCCGGCCGCGGCCGACGTGTCGGGGTCTGCGGAGTCCCGCTCGATCTGTTCGTCGATGCGGGCGCCGAGGCTGCGCAGGATGTCCAGGACCAGTCCGATGACCAGCAGGTACACACCGAGGTCGAAGAGCGTGGACACGGTGACGTGCGCCTCTCCCAGGATCCAGAGGTCGAGGTAGAAGTGGCCGCCGGCCAGGACGTTGTCGCCGAAGACCGCGCCGCCCAGCGCCGTTCCGGTGGCCACGGCCAGGCCCGTGCCGATCAGCGCGCCGGGCTGTACCCACGCGGTGCTGTAGAGCTCGAAGCGCCCGCCCGCCAGGTAGCGGACGATGAACGCCAGGCCCGCGACGATGCCGCCCGCGAAGCCGCCGCCGACCGCGCCGTGGCCGGTCAGCAGCAGGTACACGGAGATCATCATGACGGCGGGGAACAGGAAGCGCGAGACGACCTCGAAGACGACCGACCGGCGCTCGGTGGGAAGGGCGTGCGCCGCCGAGAGCCAGGTGCGGTCCCACTTGGGGCGGATGTGCAGGCTCTCGGGAGCCAGGGTGATGCCGCTCAGGTCGATCGGCCGCTCGCCGTTCGGCTCGGGCACCGAGGTCCGGGAGCGGGCCAGTACCCCGACGGCCATCTTGCGGGGCTGCGAGCGGCGAACGAACATCAGGCTGGCCACGCCGGCGGCCGCCGCGGCCAGCACGGCGATCTCCCCCATGGTGTCCCAGGCGCGGACGTCGACCAGCAGCACGGAGATGATGTTGTCGCCGCCGGCCTTCTCGGCCGCCTCGGGGTAGCCCTCCGAGACGGACGGCTCCTTGCGCCCGGCCAGGGCGAACCACGTCATGGCGGCGACCAGCACGCCGCTGACGGCTCCCACGGCCATGTTCCACACCCGGCGGCCGCGCAGGGCGGGTGCCGAGAAGTGGCTCGGGAAGCGCCGCAGCACCAGGACGAAGACCACCAGGCTGACGGTCTCGACGAGGAACTGCGTGAGGGCGAGGTCCGGTGAGCCCATCAGGTAGAAGAGGGAGGCCACCCCGTAGCCGGTGACGCCGACGAGGACGACCGCGAACAGGCGCCGCCGCATGAACAGGGTCAGCAGCGCGGCGGCCGCGACGATGACGGCGGGCAGGAGGTGGACGGGGCTGTCCCACATGCGGAGCTGGGGGTAGTCGCCCTCCCAGAGGCGTCCCCGGACGACCCACACCCCGGCGGCGACCACCAGGGCCACCAGGATGGTGCTGAGGTAGACCGGAAGGGAACCGCGCTGGGTGCTGCCGGTGACCTGGAGGGCGAGGTTCTCCAGGCCGCTGAGCATCCGGCGGTAGACGCGATCGCCCTCGACCCGGCCCATCCGTACGCCCGCCCACGCGACGGCGGTGCGGAAGCGGAACAGGACCAGGCCTGCCGCGACGACCACCGCCGACAGCAGCAGGGGGAGCCCGAAGCCGTGCCACAGCGCCAGGTGCTCGTCGTGGGCGCCGGGGCCGAGGGGGAGGGTGGCGGAGTAGACGGCCATGAAGGGGTCCAGCAGGGAGGCGAGCGGCCCGCCGACGAGGCCGAACCCGGCCATGATCACGGCGGGTGCCAGGAACAGCGGCCCGGGCGCGTGCACGGGGGTGTCCGCCACATCGGGCTTGTCCATGAAGCCGCCCCACAGGAAGCGGAGGCTGTAGGCGACCGTGAAGGCGGAGCCGAGCACGAGGGCTGCCAGGACGGCGATGTCGACGCCGTCGCCGCGGGTGAACGCGCCGAAGGCGAGTTCCTTGGCGGCGAAGCCCAGTGTGGGGGGCAGGCCCGCCATGGAGGCCAGGGCGAGCACGGATGTCCAGAAGGTCGCCGGCATCGAACGGCGCAGCCCCGAGAGTTCGCGCAGGTCCCGGGTCCCGGTGCCGTGGTCGATGATGCCGACCACGAGGAACAGGGGCGCTTTGAACAGCGAGTGCGCCAGGAGCATGGAGATCCCGGCCAGGGCGGCGGAGCGGGTGCCGGCCCCCAGGAGGCAGATGAGGAAACCGAGCTGGCTGATGGTGCCGTAGGCCAGGACGAGTTTGAGGTCGTACTGGCGCAGGGCCTTCCAACCGCCGAGCACCATGGTCAGGGCACCGAAGAACAGCGCCATGGAGGTCCAGACCGCGCTGTCGTGGAAGCCGGGGGTGAGCCGGGCCACCAGATACACGCCCGCCTTGACCATCGCCGCGGCGTGCAGGTAGCCGGAGACCGGCGTGGGCGCGCGCATGGCGGCCGGCAGCCACAGGCTGAAGGGGAACAGCGCGGACTTGGACATCGCGCCGACCATCACGAGGACGAGGGCGACCTCGACGGCCGTGCCCTCCGGCGGGGAGGCGACGATCTCGGAGATCACGTAGGTCCCGGCGGTCTCGCCGAGAACGATCATGCCCACGAGCATCGTCAGGCCGCCGAAGGTGGTGACGGTCAGGGCCGTCATGGCGGCGCGGCGGCTCTCCTTCAGCTCGGTGCTGTGCCCGATGAGCAGGTAGGAGAGGACCGTGGTCAGCTCCCAGTACACGAAGAGCTGGATGAGGTCGTCGGCCAGCACGAGGCCGAGCATTGCCCCGGCGAAGGCGGTGAACACGCCGGCGAAGCGGCCGAGGCCGGGCTCGGAGTCGCTGAAGTAGCGGGCGCAGTAGATCAGGATCAGGGTGCCCACGCCCGCGGCGATGAGCGTCATGAGCAGGCCGAGGCCGTCCATGTACAGGCCGAGGCGCAGGGAGAACGCGGGGGCCCACTCGACGGAGGTCGAGAGCGTGTCACCGGCCAGGACGGCCGGGAGCTGGAAAAGGGCCCAGACGGTCGAGACCCCCGGGACCACGGCGAGCGCGAGGAACGCGTTGCGGCCCCACCGGCGTATCAGTAAGGGCGCGACCGCCGCTGCGATGAAATGCGCGATCAGCACTGTGGTCAATGCGCCCCTCCCGGATTTGTCCGGGCCCGTCCCGTTGTCTTGGACGGACGTCCACAGCCCCCGGCAGCGGACGGGTGCACCCACCGTCGGGGAAGGGGGGGCGGGCAACGCCACGGTCGAGAGGGCGTGGATATCGTAAATTTGCGTGCTTAAGCTATTTAATAGCTAAGCTATCTAAACGTCAAACCAACGCGCGAGCCCTTGACCGAGGCCGCCAGCCCATCCGACGAGGAAGTTCCGTGTTCGCCGAGACACCCGAGTCCAGTGCCGCTTCGCACCGTGACCAAGACCACGGCGTGGAGCTCGAGGAGTTCCAGCGCGCGTGGACAGAGCTGATCAACGCGGCGATCCACGCGCGCACCCGCAGCGGGCTCCGGGGTGCGGAGGAGATCACCCTCACCCAGTCCCTCCTCATGGAGGCGGTCCGCGGGCTGGACAACCCGACCGTGGGCGCGGTGGCCCACGTGGTCGGGGTCTCCTCGCCCTCCGTCACCCGCATGATCCAACAACTCGAGCGCAAGGGCATGGTGGCGCGCCGCCGCTCCGAGCGGGACGAGCGCAGCACGGTGGTGACCGTCACCGAGGAGGGGGAGAGGGTCCTCGCCGTCTGGCGCCGCAACATGGAGGCCAAGCAGAAGCGCCTGTTCGAGGCCATCACGCCTTCGCTGCGACCGGTCGTGCTCGGTCTCCTGCGGGATCTGCGCGAGGCCATCGACGAGACCTGACCTCCCCGGCGGACCGGGCCGGCGCCCCTGGCGAGGCCGTCTCCTTACCCCTGTCCGCTCCGGTCTGCCCGTGGCAGATCTGCCGCAGGCCGAAACCGTGGCGGCGGCGACCGGGACCGGAGCAGTGTGGAACCACCGGCGGGGAACGGCCCCGCCGGGAGAGGAGGGTTCCATGCCGACCCGTCAGAGGCTCGCCGCCTCGGAGGCCCCGGACGGAGCCGGGTTCGACGACCGGCTCGCCGCCCGCCTGCTGCGCAGCCGCATCGTGCTGCTCGGCACCCAGGTGGACGAGGACTCCGCCAACCGCGTGTGCGCGCAGCTGCTGCTGCTCGCCGACGAGGACCCCGACAAGGACATCACCCTCGCGATCAACAGCCCGGGGGGATCCGTCCACGCGGGGATGGCCGTCCACGACACCATGCACTTCGTGCCCAACGACGTGTCCACCCTGGTCATGGGGTTCGCCGCGAGCATGGGCCAGTTCCTGGCCTGCGCCGGGGCACCCGGCAAGCGCTACAGCCTTCCGCACGCGCGGATCATGATGCACCAGCCCTCGGGCGGACTCGGCGGTACCGCGGCCGACATCGCCATCCAGGCCGAGAACCTCGCGTACACCAAGCAGACCATGGTGCGGCTCATCGCCCGGTACACGGGGCAGAGCGAGGAGACCGTCACCCGCGACCAGCACCGCGACGCCTGGTTCACCGCCGAGCAGGCCAGGGAGTACGGTTTCGTCGACCACGTGGTCGCCTCCGCCGCCGAGATGGGCGGCGGTCTCCGGATCGGCCGGTTCGCGCCGGGCTTCGCGGCCCCGGGAGGTGCGCGGTGAGCGGTCGCTACACGGTTCCGGTGGTCGTGGAGCGCACGCCCCGCGGGGAGCGGTCCTCCGACGTGTTCAGCAGGCTCCTGTCGGAGCGGATCGTCTTCCTCGGCACTCCCCTGGACGACGACGTCGCCAACGTGGTCATGGCGCAGATGCTGCACCTGGACCACGAGTCCTCCGAGGCCGACATCCAGCTCTACATCAACTCGCCGGGCGGCTCGAACACCGCCCTGACCGCCGTCTACGACACGATGCGGTTCGTCCGTGCCGACGTCGCCACGGTCTGCATGGGGCAGGCGGCCTCGGCCGCCGCCGTCCTGCTGGCCGCGGGTGCGCCCGGCAAGCGGATGGCCCTGGCGCACTCCCGCGTCCTGCTCCACCAGCCCTCCGGGGAAGGGCAGGGGGTCGCCGCCGACCTGGAGATCCAGGCGGCGGAGATCCTGCGGGTCCGCTCGCAGGTGGAGGAGATCCTGTCCCGGCACACCGGCCAGACGGTGGAGCGCCTGCGGGCCGACACCGACCGGGACAAGATCTTCACCGCCGAGCAGGCCAGGGAGTACGGCCTGGTCGACGAGGTCGTCGCCGACCGGGGCGGTCTCCGCCGGAAGGACCTCACGCCGCCAGGGACATGACCTCGGCGCGGCGGGCGGGTGCGGGAGCGCCCGCCCGCCGGAGGTCGGCGCGGCCGATCCGGTGGAAGGCGGCGGGCAGGACCTGCCGGTGGAGTTCGGCGAGGACGTCGGCGATGCTCAGGCCCAGGGAGCGGTAGACGGCGGCCAGGACCTCGGAGGAGGCCTCCTTGCGGCCGCGCTCGATCTCCGACAGGTAGGGCAGCGACACCTGGGCGTCCTCCGCCACCTCGCGCAGGGTCCGGCCCTGCCCGGTGCGGGTGCGGCGGAGCAGGTCGCCGATGAGGTCGCGCAGAAGCGGCTCGGGCGTTCCGGGACTCTGCTCCGGTCCCCGCCGGGCCTCGTCGAGGGAGCGTAGGACGTCGGTCATCGGAGCCTCCCGGTTCTCGTGCGCTCGTGGCCCCGAGCCTACGCCGCGTCCGGCCGCGGAGGGAGGGGCGGGAGGCCGCCTTCTGCGCAGGGCAGAAGGCGAGGAGTCCGCGTGCCCGCGCGGTCCCCGCCGTTGCGCTCCCGAGTTCCGGGCGGGGAAAAGCTTGTCACCGTTTGGATACTACGGGTGTTTTTGTCGCGTCGGGGCGGGCACGTGGCAAGGGCGCCTATCCCGAGGAGGGGTCTTGAGTATTACCGGAATCATCACTGCGATCATCGTCGGTCTGATCATCGGCGCACTCGGTCGCCTCGTCGTTCCCGGCAAGCAGCACCTGCCGATCTGGCTGACCCTGCTGCTGGGTATCGTAGCCGCCTTCCTCGGCGGCTGGGTCGCCGGCCTCTTCATCGACAATCAGGACGGGTTCTCGTGGATCGTCCTGATCGTCCAGATCCTGGTGGCCGCGGGTCTCGTCTACCTGGCCGACGGGATGTACGCCAAGAACTCCCGGAAGACCGGTTAGGGATGTCTTCGGGGGCGGTTCCGGCCGCGCAGGGAACGCGGCAGCGTTCGGGAGCGCGGCCGGACACCTCTCGACTCGACGGACATCGGCTCAGGCCGCCGGGGTACCTCCGGCGGCCTGAGCCATGTCCACCGTGCGGCCCAGCCGCAGGGCGGTCTCGGCCGCCTCCAGGACGGCCACGACGTCCCGTGCGAAATGCACGTCGCAGGGGTCGCCGGGGGAGCCCTCCACCTGGTCGAGCAGCCGGTCGACGGCGGTGCCGAACGCCTCCACGGGGCTGCGGTCGCCCTCGGGAAGCCGCACCCGGCCCTCCTCGCCGTGCAGGACGACCTCGAACACCTGCGCCTTCTCCGGGGCGTCGAGCGTCATCGCGAACGAGCCGACGGCGCCGCCGCGGTGGCGGGTGAGCAGGTGCGTGGTGGAGCGCGGCCCGGCCACCGCAGCCACCGACTCCACCGGCCCGAGCACCGGCAGCACGACCGACAGCAAGTGCGGTCCGACGTCCCACAGGCCGCCCTTCTCCCGGCGCCACGGCGAGGCGCCGTAGGGGTTGCCCGGCTGGAAGATGGAGCCGAACAGTGTGGCCTGGGCCCCGTGCCAGCCGCCCCGGGCGGCCGACGCGCGGACGAAGGAGTCGATGGACCCGTTGAAGCGGTTGGTGAAGAACACCACCGACGCCAGCCCGCGCGCCTCCACCTCGGCGGTGACGGCCTCCGCCGCGGCGGTCGTCAGGGCCAGGGGCTTGTCGAGGAGCAGGTGCCGCCCGGCCCGCGCGGCCCGCAGCGCCAGTTCGGCCTGCACGTCGGGCGGCAGCGCCACCGCCACCGCGTCCACGTCGGCCAGCAGTGCGTCGACATCGCCGTAGGCACGTGTTCCGTGGCGTTCCGCCAGCGCCGCGGCCTTGCCGGGATCGCGTCCCCACACCCCGGCCAGTTCCGCCCGGGGATGTGCGGCCAGTGCCGCCCCCTGCGTCTCCGCCGCCCAGTACCCCGTGCCCAGCAGTCCGATCCTGAGTCCCATGCGCATTCCTCGGCTCGCGGTGAACGTGTTCCCGCCATTCTCCGTGGAAGCGCTCCCAGGAAGAAGGCCGGGGTCAGGCCAGGCGGGAGGCGCCGGCGGAGGGGGCGGCCTCGAAGAGGGCGGGCGGAGGAAAGCCGCCCAGGCGGAAGGCGGAGCGGACGGCACGGGCGCAGTCGTCGGTGCGGTCGGCGTCGGCCAGGGCGATGACGCAGCCGCCGAAGCCGCCGCCGGTGATCCGGGCGCCCAGGGCCCCTGCGTCGAGCAGGGCGGCCGCGGCGGTGTCGGTCTCGGCGACGCTCACCTCGTAGTCGTCGCGCAGAGAGGCGTGGGAGGCGGTGAGCAGAGGGCCGACCGCGCGCACGTCGCCCCGGCGCAGCAGCGCCGCGGCCTCGAGCACCCGCGCGTTCTCCGTCAGCACGTGGCGCACCCGCCGGCGGACGGCACCCTCGGGAAGGGCGGCCAGCGCGGCGGCGGGATCGGCGACGTCGCGCAGCGCGGACACCCCCAGGGCCCGCGCGGCCTCCTCGCAGGTGCGGCGGCGCTCGGCGTAGGCGCCGTTCACCAGGCGGTGGGGTGCGCGGGTGTCCACGACCAGCAGGGACAGGCCGAGCGCGGGCAGGTCGAGCGGCACGTGCTCGGCCTCCAGGGTCCGCGTGTCCAGGAACAGCGCGTGCCCCTCCCGGGCCAGCATGACCGCCGCCTGGTCCATGACCCCGCAGGGCACCCCGACGAACACGTTCTCGGCGCGCCGGGCCAGGCGCGCGGTCTCCTCCGGTGCGGGCGGGTCGTCGCCGGCGGCGGCCAGGAGGGTGGCGCACACCAGTGCGGCCGAGGACGACAGGCCCGCACCCGGGGGGATCGCGCTGTCCACGTACAGGTCCAGGCCGCCGACCGGGCGGCCCGCGTCGGCCATCGCCCACAGGGCACCCGCCGGATAGGCCGCCCAGCCCCGCACGGAACCGGGCACGAGGCGGTCCAGGCCGGTGTCGAGCACCTCGTCGGCCTGGCGCGAGCGCAGCCGCACCCGCCCGTCGGTGCGCGGCGCCGCCGCGGCAGTCAGGGACCGGGAGAGGGCGAGGGGCAGCACGAACCCGTCGTTGTAGTCGGTGTGCTCACCGATGAGGTTGATCCGGCCCGGCGCCCGCCACACCCCGGTCGGCGGATAGCCGAACGCCCTCTCGAAGCCGGCCGCCTCCCGCGTCATACCGACGACTCCCGCAGCCGGCGGGCGGCGTCCTCGGGCACGATGTCGTTGACGAACACGCCCATGCCCGACTCGGTCCCCGCCAGGTACTTGAGCTTTCCCGGGGCCCGGCGCACCGAGAACAGCTCCAGACGCAGCCGCAGGAGGTCGCGGCCGCGCCGCACCGGGGCCTGGTGCCAGGCCGACACGTACGGCAGCGGGGCCCCGAACAACGCGTCCATGCGGCGCAGCACGTCCAGGTACAGGTGCGCGAAGTCGTCGCGCTCGGCGCCGGTGAGCCCCGGCAGGTCGGGAACCGGCCGGTGCGGGTACAGGTGCACCTCGACCGGCCAGCGGGCAGCGGCGGGGACGAACGCCGTCCAGTGCTCGGAGCGCGCCACCACGCGGATCCCCGCCTCCTGCTCGGCGCGCAGGACGTCGGCGAACAGGTCGCCTCCGGTGCGCTCCCGATGGGCGGCCGCGGAATCGAGCACCCGCTCGGTGCGGGGAGGAACGAAGGGGAAGGCGTAGATCTGCCCGTGCGGGTGGTGGAGGGTCACCCCGGTCTCGGCGCCCCGGTTCTCGAAGCAGAACACCTGCTCCACACCGGGCAGCGCGGACAGGGCCCGGGTCCGGTCCACCCACGCCTCCACGACCGTGCGCGCCCGCCTCGGAGACAGGTCGGCGAAGGACGCGCCGTGGTCGGGGCCGAACACCACGACCTCGCAGCGGCCCGCACCCGTCCGCCGGGTGTGCTCCGGCTCCCCGACCGGCTCCAGGATCCGGCCGTCGTCGGCCACCAGGGAGGGGAAGCGGTTCTCGAAGACCACCACGTCGTAGGAGGAGGCGGGGACCTCGGTCCGCCGCTCCCCGGAGGAGGGGCACAGAGGGCACTCGTCGTCGGACGGCAGGTGGGTGCGGCCCTGCCGGTGCGCGGCGATGACGACCCACTCGCGCAGCAGGGGGTCGAAGCGCATCTCCGAGCCCGAGGTCCGGGGAGGCAGGTCGCGCAGGTCCGGGGCGGGGGAGGGGATCCCGTCCTCGCCGAAGTAGACGATCTCGCGTCCGTCGGCCAGCCGGCCCGCGAGCCGGTGCACCTCCGCTGCGCTCACGCCCCGGCCCTCCGCTCGCCGGCGCGCACCTCGGCAATCTCCAGCCGGCCCACCCGCTCGGCCAGCGCGGTGCGGGCCTGCGCGCCGATACCGGAGTCGGTGACGAGCACGTCACAGCGCTCCAGCGGGGCGATGGTGCTGAGCCCGACGGTGCCCCACTTGCTGTGGTCGGCGGCCACGACCAGGGTGGCAGTCGACTCCACCAGCGCCCGGTCGGTCTCGGCCTCCGTGAGGTTCGGCGTGGTGAACCCGGCGCGCTCGTGCATGCCGTGTACGCCGAGGACGAGGGTGTCCAGGTTGAGGCCGCGGATCGAGGCGAGCGCGAGCGGCCCCACGAGCGCGTCGGAGGGAGTGCGGAACCCGCCGGTGAGCGCCACGGTCCGGTCGGGTCGGGCCGCCCGGTGGAACACCTCCGCCACGTGCAGCGAGTTGGTGACCACGGTGAGGCCGGGGACGTCGACCAGATACCGCGCGACGGTCGCGGTGGTGGTGCCGGCCGACAGGCCCACGGCGCTGTGGGGGACGACCAGACCGGCGACGGCGCGGGCGATCGCGTGCTTCTCGTCCTCGTGGCGGGCGGACTTGGCCTCGAAGCCGGGCTCCTCGGTCCGGGCGGTGGCGACGGCGCCGCCGTGCACCTTGCGCAGCGCTCCCCGGCTCTCCAGGGCGTCGAGGTCGCGCCGGACGGTCATGTCCGACACCGCGAGGCTCTCGACCAGGTCGGCGACGCGGACCCCTCCGGTGCGCCGGAGCTGCTCCAGAATTCTCTCCTGCCGCTGCGCGGCCAGCATCCGTCCCCCACGTGTCGACGAGTGTTGGAACTTGTGGGAAACAGTGTCGCAAGGTGTTGGGTGCTGTCAACACGTGCAGGACCCGGGAGCGACAGCCTCCGGAGGGCCCGCCCGAGCGTTGCCGGACCGCGCTCCGTGTCCGATGACCTTGCCCCGAGGGAAGGGTCCGATCGACGGGCGGGCCGCCGGGAGCAAGATCATCGGAGGTGGGGTCAGGGCGTGTGCGTGGTCACCGAGGCGAAGGGGGCCGAGGTGACCAGGCGCTGCTCGATGCCCTTGCGGACCATCTGCTTGGCGGTCCGTACGGCGTCTCCGACCTTCGCCCCCTTGGCGAGTTCGGCGGTGATCGCGGCGGCGAAGGTGCAGCCGGCGCCGCTCACCCGCTCCTCACCGATCTTGGGAGCGCTGAGGACGGTCACCTCCTCGCCGTCGAAGTACACGTCCACGGCGTCCGGGCCGGGCAGTTCCACGCCGCCCTTGGCCACGACGTGCCGCGGGCCGAGCTCGTGGATGCGCCGTGCCGCCTCGATCAGGTCGTCGACGCTGTCGATGCTCTCCATCCCCGCCAGGGTGCGCGCCTCGAAGTGGTTGGGCGTGATCACCGTGGCCAGGGGCAGGATCTTCTCGGTGAGCGCCTTGTCGGTGTCCAGGGCGGCGCCCGCCTCCTGGCCCTTGCAGATCAGGACGGGGTCGAGGACCACGTTCCGCCACGGCTGCCGCTTGAGCCCCTCGGCCACCACGTCGATGGTGTCCGGGGTGCCGAGCATGCCGATCTTCACGGTGTCCAGGTCGTGGCAGGAGGTGGCGGCCTCGATCTGGTCCGCGATGACCTGCGGCGCGACGGGGACGAAGCGGTGCCCCCACCCGTTGCCCGGGTCGAAGGAGACGATGCACGTGATCGTCCCCATCCCGTAGACGCCCAGTTCCTGGAAGGCCTTGAGGTCGGCCTGGATGCCGGCGCCTCCGGTGGCCTCCGACCCTGCGATCACGTACGCGCGGTTGGTCATCCCAACCCCCTCTGTCGATGTTCTCCTGCCGGTATCCGGAAACCGTCCAGCGGTCGACGGCATTCCGACTTTCCGGACAATTGCATCACAGGCGCGGGGCGGGAGTTCCTGCGGGCCGACCATCCCGCACCGCGGGTTCCCGGAAAGATGCGAACCGTCACGGGCATCGGGGAGTCACACGGGTATGCCAGAAGAACAGAGTTCCACACCCGACATGATGGCCCTGCTGGTGGAGGCCTTCCAGCAGGAGGAGATCCCCGTCGAGCGGCTGTCGCAGACCGAGCTGCGCATCCACCTGTCCGACGGCAGGACCTTCACCAACGACTTCGCCTCCTCCGTCGAGGACGCCCGCTCCTACCCGGACGAGTCGTATCCCGAGATGGCCCGGCATGTGGTTCTGGCCCTGATGCGGGCGCTCCGGGAAAGGGGAGCGCCCCTCGGCAACCGCTACCCCCCGCGCTCCGGCGACCACGGACGCGGCGCCCTGGTCGCGGTGCTCGAGCAGATGGGCCTCGACGCCCGCTTCGAGGACCCGCAGACGCTGAGCGTGCCGATGGGCGACGGGCGGCGGGCCTCCTCCGACGTCGGTACCTACCTGTCCCGGGTCGAGAACGCCTCGATCGACGAGGCCTTCGAGGCAGCCGGCCCCTTCGCCCAGGCGATCGCGCAGCAGATCGAACAGGTCCGGGCGAAGGAGGAGCCCTCCGAGGTCCGGCTCCGGGTGCGCCTCTACCCCGACACGGCCCTGCCGGAGGAGGTCTGGGAGAGGCTCCTGTACCGGGAGCCGGCTCCCGGACTGCGCCAGACCGTGGCCGCCGACACCCCCGACAGCCTTCGGCCGCTCGACCGCGCCGAACTCGCCGGCCTCGGCCTCTCCGAGGAGGAGGCCTTCGAGGCCGCTGTCTCGGGGTCCCTGGAGGAGCCGGCCGAGGTGAGCGAGCACGAGCTCGACGGGGTCCGGATCATCCACATCGGCGGTCAGCACCCCTACGCGGCTGCCCGGGTCCACGCGCTGGCCGAGCACGTGGGCGAGGCGCCGCACGGAGCACTCGTCGCCCTCCCGGTGCCCCAGGCGGTCCTGGTCCATCCCCTGGGACAGGGTCATCCGATCGCCGCGATGGAACGCCTCCAGGAGCTCGCCGAGCGGTTCGCGGCCGATGCCGACAAGCCGATCACCACCCAGCTGTACTGGTGGCACCCGAGCTCCCGGGAGCGTTCCGGGGCCGAGCTGCCCGACCTGCGCCCGGTGAGGGCCGAGGTCGACCACGAGGCGCGGTCGGTGTCGCTGCACAGCTCCGACGACGAGTTCGGGCCCGTGCTCGACATGCTCATGCGCCGGAACTGAGCACCCCCCGGCGGGACCCGAAGCGGTGCCGCCGCGGGGTTGTGCCATAAAAATATGTCTGTATTATTTTTTTCATGGCACGGACAGCGGACCACGAACAGCGGCGGAACCAGGTCGCCGAGGCACTCATGGCGGTGGTGGGGGCCAAGAGCCTGGCACGGACCACCCTCGCCGACGTCGCCGACGAAGCCGGCGTCTCCGTCGGGCTCGTCCAGAGCTACTTCCGCTCCAAGGCGCAGCTGCTGCGCTTCGGCGTGGAGTACATGTACGCCCGGAGCGAGGCCCGTCTGCTGGCCCTGGCGGAGAAACACGGCCCCGTCGCCGCGGTGCGCGACCGGCTCGCCCTGATCGGTGAGACGCTGCTGCCCCTCGACGAGGAGAGGCGCCGGGAGCTGGTCGTCTGGACGGAGTTCCTGCCCGCCACCCTGGCCGACGCGGAGATGTCCCGACTGCACAAGGAGACCACCGGCCGGCTCCTCGGTGCCCTCACCGGTGCGATGGAGGAGGCCCGGCGCACGGGCGAGCTCCCCGAGGACGCGGACCCCCGCGCAGAGGCGGCCGCCCTGGTCGCCTTCGTGGACGGTCTGACCGTGCACTGCCTCGTCACCGACGGCGACTTCACGGGAGAGTCCTCCCGCGCCGCGCTCCGGACCTACCTCGACCGGCTTCTCCAGGCCCCCGGGAGCCCCCCGACCACCGCACACGACACCCCGAGGGGGACACCGTGACCACCGCACACGACACGGCCCGGGCACACGGGCGACCCGCGCCCGGGGCCCGCCTGCCGCTGCTGGACGTCCTGCGCGGCGTCGCCATCATGGGAACCCTGGGCACCAACGTGTGGCTGTTCGCCGCGCCCGGGGGCGAGGCGAACATGCTGTTCACCGATGCGGTCAGCCCCATGGCCCGCTTTCTCGAGGAGCCCTCCTCGGCCGCTCTGGCCCAGGGGTTGTTCGCCCTCGCGGCCAACGGCAAGTTCCTGTCGCTGCTCACCCTGCTGTTCGGGGTGGGCCTGGGAATCCAGTTCGCGTCCGCCGCCCGGCGGGGCGGGCGCTGGCCCGGCCCCTACAGATGGCGGGCGCTGTTCCTGTTCACCGAGGGGCTCGTCCACTTCACGCTGGTCTTCGCGGCCGACGTGCTCATGGGATACGCGGTCACCTCGCTGCTGGTGGCCTGGCTGCTCACCCGCTCGCAGAGAGCACAGAACGCGGTGATGTGGGCCGCCCTGGCCCTGCATCTGGTCCTTCTCGGATTGCTCAGCACGGCGTCGATCAGCGGGGGCGACCGGGTGCCCGGCGAGATCGTCGACCTGTACGCGCACGGTGGCTACCTCGAGCAGATCGCCTTCCGGCTCGACAACGCCCTCGTCCTGCGGGCCGAACCGGTCATCACCTTCCCCATGATGGTCTTCATGTTCCTGCTGGGCGTGCGCCTGTTCCGGGCAGGGGCCTTCGGGGCCGACGACATCGGACGCCGCCTCCGGAGCCGGCTGCTCGTGTGGGGGCTGGGCGTCGGCGTCCCGCTCAACGCCGCCACCGCGCTGGCCGGACCGCAGCTGTTCTTCGTCGACCGCTACGCCGCCGCGCCCGTCGTGGCCCTGGGCCTGGTCGGCCTGGTCGGCCGGATCGTCGACCGCGCGAACCCGCAGGGGCGGACCGTCACCGCCGTGTCCTCCCTGGGCCGGATGGCGATGACCGGCTACGTCATGCAGAACACGATCTGCATGCTCGTCTGCTACGGCTTCGGGCTGGGTCTGGCCCAGCGCCTGGAGGGCACCGGCCCGTGGTGGGTCATGGGGCTGTGGGCGGCGGTGTGCGCCCTGCTGCTGACCGGATCCGCGCTGTGGCTGCGCCGCTTCCGGCACGGCCCCCTGGAGGCCCTGCAGAAGGCCGTGCTGGCACGGGTTCCGCAGAGGCGCTGAACAGGGGGAGGCGTTCTAGCATGGGATCCATGAGCGGACTTACTCCTGAGCAGACCGAACGCGTCGTCGAGCTGGCCATGGACCTCGCCAGGGAGGGGAAGACGGCGGAACTGCTGGAGTTCCTCGACCACGGACTGCCCGTGGACGCCCAGGACGGCCAGGGCAACTCGCTTCTCATGCTCGCCGCCTACCACGGGCACGCCGAGACCGTGCGGGCCCTGGCGGGGCGGGGGGCCGACGTGGACCTGGCCAACGGACGCGGCCAGTCACCGATCGCGGGAGCGATCTTCAAGGGCGAGGACGAAGTGGTGTCGGCCCTGGTCGAGGCGGGCGCCGACCTCGACACGGGCACTCCCAGTGCCCGCGAGACGGCGCAGATGTTCGGACGCACCGACCTGCTGCCCTGACAGCGGCGCCGGGCCGGCGCGGCCGCGTGAAGCGGTCGCACCGGCCCGGCGTTCTGCTGCTCCGACCGGATCCGGGTCAGGCCGGGGTGTTGTCCGGGTTGGGCTCGCTGGCGGAGAGCTTGCCGGCCTTCAGGGCCTCGATGGCCTTGCGGACACCCTCGCCGTAGGCCGCGTCGGCCTGCGTGCAGTTGTAGATGTGGCGCTCGATGGTGGCCTCGGAGGCACCGTCGATCGCGCGGGCGGTGTTCTCGAACAGCACCTGCTGCTGCTCCGGCGTCATCAGGCGGAACAGGTTGCCGGGCTGCTCGTAGTAGTTGTCGTCGTCCTCGCGGTAGTCGAACCGGTCGGCGACGGCACCGACGGCCTGGGCCGGGTCCGCGTACTGCGGCTGCTCCTGCCAGCGGCCGTAGGAGTTCGGCTCGATGCCGGGGACGCCGCCCTGGTTGCCGTCCACGCGCATGGCGCCGTCGCGGTGGTAGGTGTTGACCAGCTTGGCGCCGCGCGGGTAGTTCACCGGGATCTGGTGGTGGTTGACGCCCACGCGGTAGCGGGCGGCGTCACCGTAGGAGAACAGGCGGCCCTGGAGCATGCGGTCGGGCGACATGCTGATGCCGGGGACGAGGTTGGCCGGGCTGAAGGCGGCCTGCTCGACGTCGGCGAAGTAGTTCTCCGGGTTGCGGTTGAGCTCCAGGACACCGACCTCGATGAGCGGGTAGTCCTTCTTCGACCAGACCTTGGTGAGGTCGAAGGGGTGGAAGCGGTAGTCCTCGGCCTCGGCCTCGGGCATGACCTGGACGTACAGCTTCCACTTCGGGAAGTCGCCGCGCTCGATGGCTTCGAAGAGGTCGCGCTGGTGGGACTCGCGGTCCTCACCGACCAGCTTGGCGGCTTCCTCGTCGGTCAGGTTCTTGATGCCCTGCTCGGTGCGGAAGTGGAACTTGACCCAGAAGCGCTCGCCCTCGGCGTTGATGAACGAGAAGGTGTGCGAGCCGAAGCCGTGCATGTGCCGGTAGCTGGCGGGGATGCCGCGGTCGGACATGACGATGGTGACCTGGTGCAGGGCCTCGGGGAGGTTGGTCCAGAAGTCCCAGTTGTTCTCCGCCGAGCGCATGTTGGTGCGCGGGTCGCGCTTGACGGCGCGGTTGAGGTCGGGGAACTTCAGCGGGTCGCGGAAGAAGAAGACCGGGGTGTTGTTGCCAACGACGTCCCAGTTGCCCTCTTCGGTGTAGAAGCGGGTGGCGAAGCCTCGGATGTCGCGCTCGGCGTCGGCGGCACCGCGCTCACCGGCGACGGTGGAGAAGCGGGTGAAGGTCTCGACCTGCTTGCCGACCTCGGAGAAGATGGCGGCGCGCGTGTACTTGGTGATGTCGTTGGTGACCGTGAAGGTACCGAACGCACCTGAACCCTTGGCGTGCATGCGGCGCTCGGGGATGACCTCGCGGTCGAAGTGCGCCAGCTTCTCGAGGAACCAGAGGTCCTGGAGCAGCATCGGGCCGCGGGGGCCGGCGGTGAGGCTGTTCTGGTTGTTGGCCACCGGTGCGCCGGCAGCGGTGGTCATCGGCTTGGTGTTGTCCGGTGACATCTCATCCTCGTTCTGTGTCTTCGGGTGACGGGTGACGGGTGACGGGTACCGCCACCGTGGCTGTCATGCCTTGCGGCAGTCGTGGCAGACGCCCCAGTAGGTGACCTCGACCTCGACGATCTGGAACCCGTTGTCGTTCGAGGCCGCCATGCAGGGAGCCGAGCCGACGGCACAGTCCACATCGGCGATCGCGCCGCAGTCCCGGCACACGACGTGGTGGTGGTTGTCACCGACACGGCGCTCGTAACGGGCGGGGGACCCCTCGGGCTCGATGCGCCGGACGAGTCCGACGTCCGTCAAGGCCTTGAGCACGTCGTACACCGCCTGCGTGGACACGCTGCCGAGTCGGCTGCGGACGGCCTCGACGACCGACTGCGCGTCCGAGTGCGGATGTGCCTGGAGAGCTTCGAGCACCGCGACCCGGGGGCGGGTCACACGTAGTGACGCCTCCCTCAGGAGAGCTTCGAGTTCGGTCTGCGGCATGCGCTCATTCAAGCACCTTTTCTGGAACGGTTCCAAATAAAGGTGTAAAATGTGAGCACAGTCACAGTTGTGTGCGGGGTGTCCGGGGTGTCGAGTGAGGCGGATGGGGCATGCGCGGCGGGTCCCTCGCGGGGAGGCGCGCCGGACGGCGGTCGCGGGGGGACTATGCGGGCGGAGCGCTTGCATGGTGGACGGTCAGGAGAATGTCCGCATAAAGACCATTGGTGGCATTTGCAAGGAAAGTTCTCCAGGGGGTCTGACCTGCGGATAAGGAGAATCCTCGAATTTCTTCTCCATTACTTCGCTCCGCGCCCCTCGTATCCTCTACGCTTTTCTCCACGTCCGACATCAATGACGTGACCCCGCGACGTTAGACAGCGCCCGGGGTCGTGGCCAGCAATTCACCCATTTGAACCAAAGGATTGCCAGCGTGCACCAGTTTAGTGCTGCGCTTGTGAGCCGTACCCTCGGTACGCTCCTGGCGCTGATCCTCCCGTCCCGCGGCCGCCACTGCGGTTCCGGTCTCCTCTCCCGTCGCCGCAGGTCGACGCGGGTTCGCCGCTACGTCGCCGACCCCGCCCCGGCGACCGCTTCGCGACACACACCCGAGCCCTCCCGGCCCCGGCCCCGCTTGGCAGAGCCCCGATTGGCTGAGCCCCGTCTGTCCGAGCCCCGCCGGTTGCTGAGCGCCGATGACGTGGCGCTGGTGCGGCCCTACTACGAGGCCCACGAAAAGCACGTGGCCCGCATGCGCGCCGCCTTCCAGGCAGACACCCAGCCGCAGCAGAAGCCCCAGCCATCCCGGCCGCCCCAGGCATCCCAGCTTCCGGAGCCACGCACCCCCGAGGGCGACCTGCTCGCCGCCGAAACCGTCCCCCTCCCCGAGCCTGTATCTGCGCCGGTGTCGGTACCGGCGCCTGTCCCTGCGCGGGGCCGTCATCACCGTGTGGACGAGGCCGAGCTGGACCGAGAGTTGGCCCAGCTCACCCGCATGTGGCACGTCCAGCGGCAGAACCTCCAGATGGGGGTGCCCGCATGAGCGTGCAGCGCGCCTTCTGGGAACACCGCACCTACCCGGGCGACCTGTCCCAGCTCAGGCAGGTCCGCCAAGACCTGGCCACCGACCTGGCCGGCTTCCCCGACGATGCCGTCCAAACTCTGGTGCTGTGTGCCAGTGAGCTGTTCGCCAACGCCTGCAAGTACACCGCCTCCGGCCAGGAAAACGGCCAGGTTCTCCGCACCCTGTGCCTGCGCCGCGGACGCCTGCTGCGCCTGGGCTTCACCGACGACGGCGGCAGCGGCCGCGTCCCGCAGATCCCGACTGAGCGCACCGCCACCGAATGGGACGAGGCCGAAGGCCAACGCGGACTCCTCATGGTCCAGGAGTTGTCCACAGCCTGGGGATACTCGCTCACCTGCCCCTGGGCCGACCTGGGCACCTCCACCTGGGCCCTCATCCCCCTCCCCGACGGCACCACACCCCCACCGCGCCTGAAGCCCTACATCTTCACCCGCTGACACAGCCGGGACTTCTCGACCTCTCCGAGGAGTCCCCACCCCCTTGCCTCCACACCCAGAAAACCCGCGTTCCCTTTCTTGGATGTGTCTTATTTCCCGTGATCTTGTACCCAGCGCCAACCTCACCCCACCCTGCTGTCCTTCCGTATTCAGCGAAAGTGTCCGTAGGTACAAGATCAGGGGAAGAAAACCCACTGACCAGAGGGGAAAGCCGAATTTCGGCCGAGGCGAAGAAGGCCCCGAACCGAACCAGCCAGGAGAAAACCCTGAGACCCTTGAGACCCCTGGGGTCTCGACCCGATTGGAAAGTCGGCGCTCCCTTTCTCGGCTGTGTCTTATTTCCCGTGATCTTGTACCTAGCGCCAACCTCGCCCCGTTTTCCTGCCCTCCCGCATGCAGCGAAAGTGTCCGCAAGTACAAGATCACGGCAAGAAAACCCTCTGGCCAGAGGGGAAGGCCGAATTTTGGCCGAGGTGAGGAAGCCCCCGAACCGAACCAGCCAGGAGAAAACCCTGAGACCCTTGAGACCCCTGGGATCTCAACCCGACTGGGAAGTCGGCGCTTCCTTTCTCGACTGTGTCTTATTTCCCGTGATCTTGTATCTAGTGACAACTTCACCCTGCCTTGCCGCCCTCTCGCATTCAGTGAAAGTGGTCGTAGGTACAAGATCACGGGAGGAAAAGGCGCTGGCTGATGTGAGGAAGGCCGGGGGGCTGTGGCCCGTAGTGTGATCGGGGTTCTGGAGGCCCGCGGGTTCACCGTCTCCGGCCAGGTCCGCGCCCGTATCCGGTCCTGCACCGATCTGGGTGTGCTGGAGGCCTGGGTGCCCAAGGCCGTCGCCGTCCAGGCTCCCGAGGACCTCTTCGACTGACCCAGCGTCCCGGCACAAGCCGGCCGGTCGTTGGTGATCCTGCTCCCGGTGGACGGGACCCCCGCCGAGGTCGCCCCTGGGAGCAAGATCGAGCGAGCAGACGGCAGGCCGAGGAGACCTGTCGGCCTGCCGCTCGGCACAGAGGCGTCACGGCTGTCCGGGCATCCGCGGGCCCGGCCCCGGACCGCCGCCTCCCCGGAGGGTCAGCTCGTGACGCGGCGCAGTTCCTCTCGGCAGCGGCGATAGACCTCCGCGGGTTCGGCCTCACCGCCCGCGGCTGCGAGTTCGCCCCAGCGCTGCCAGCAGGTGCGCCACACGGCCACGGCCACCTCCGCGACCAGCAGCGCCGTCAGCGGATCGCGGTCCCCGAGCCGCTCGGTGAGGCGGGCGCGCAGGTGCGCCGTCAGCTCCTGCTCCTGGGAGGCGGCGAGTGCCTGGAGCTCGGGTTCGCGCGCCAGCAGCCGTGCGACGCGGCGGTGTTCCTCCAGCTCGGGGTCGTTCGCGCGCCCCAGTACCGCCTCGGCCGCCGTCTCGACGGCCCGCAGGGCTGCCGCAGGATCCTCACCCTCGAACTCCAGCTCGTCGATCACTCCGAACAGGCGGTGGTGGCCGGGCAGTCCCGCCTGCTCCTTGGCGGAGAAGTGCCGGAAGAAGGTGCGGGGTGAGACGCCTGCCCGCTCGGCGATCTGCTGGACGGTCGTCTCCCGGACACCCTGCTCCTCGAAGAGCTCGAGGGCTGCCCGGTGGATGTCCTGGCGTGTGCCGAGACGGCGGCGGGCACGCAGGTCGAGGGAGGCGTCGTCGTTCATGGGTTATTTCCTAGCACGAGGACCGAGAGTGACGATGGACACACCTCCTTGTGTCAGCTTATGCCAAGTTGGCACAAAATGTCATTATGGAGGCTTGCCCAGCTCCGACAAGAAGGTGTCCATGTCGATCGTCGACAACCGGGAGCAGCTCCCGACGAAGAAGAGGCCCGCGGGCCCCGACTCGGCCAGGGGCATCGCCCTGGTCATCGGTGCGCTGGCGGTCTCCGCGCTGATCATGATCCTCAACGAGACCGTGCTCAGCGTCGTGCTGCCCCAGCTCATGGGGGACTTCGGGGTCTCTGCGACCACCATCCAATGGCTGACCACCGGTTTCATGCTGACCATGGCGGTGGTCATCCCGACGACCGGCTTCCTGCTGCAGAGGTTCACCCCGCGCACGCTCTTCACGGCCGCGCTACTGCTGTTCATCGCGGGCACCGTGCTGGCGACGGTCGCACCGAGCTTCGCCGTGATGCTGCCGGCCCGTGTGATCCAGGCCTGCGGTACCGCGATCATCCTGCCCCTGCTGATGACCACCACCCTCACCTCCGTGCCGGTCGCCCACCGCGGCACGGTGATGGGCCTGAACTCCGTGGTGATCTCGGTGGCCCCGGCCGTCGGCCCCACCGTCTCCGGCGTCATCGCCGACTCCCTCGGCTGGCGCTGGGTGTTCGGTCTGATGCTGGTGGTGGCCGTGCTCGCGCTCGTGCTCGGCCTCTTCTGCATCCGCACCTCGGGGGAGACCCGCAAGGCACCGCTGGACGTCTTCTCCGTCCTGCTCTCCGTGATCGGCTTCGGCGGCCTGGTCCACGGTCTCTCCTCCATCAGCACCCTCCTGGAGGGCGACCGGATGCCCGTCCTGACCCTGGTGGCCGGCCTGGCCGCACTGGCGGTGTTCGTCGTGCGCCAGACCGGCCTGCAGAAGACGGGGAAGGCCCTGTTGGACCTGCGCCCGTTCGGCGTCCACAACTTCCGGGTCTCCCTGGTCGTCGTGTTCGTCTGCATGGCCACGATGCTGGGCACCGTCATGGTGCTGCCCCTCTACCTGCAGAACGGTCTGGGCGTCGGTGTCCTGACCACCGGACTGCTCCTGCTGCCGGGCGGCCTGGTCCAGGGCGTGCTGTCGCCGCTGTTCGGCCGCGTCTACGACGCGGTGGGCCCGCGCCCCCTCGTGATCCCCGGTGCGTTCCTGCTGGCCGGCGGCCAGTGGTGGCTGAGCATGCTGGACGGCGACACCGGCCTGGGCACCGTGGTGGCCATGCACGTGGTGTTCTGCATCGGCATGGCGATGCTGATGACCCCGCTGATGACCCTGTCCCTGAGCTCTCTGCCGCGCGACCTCTACGGCCACGGCAGCGCGATCGTGAACACCCTTCAACAGCTCGCGGGCGCCGCGGGTACCGCCGTGCTCATCGCGGCCATGTCCATCGGTGCGGCGGCCGCGGCCGGATCCGGTGCGGGTTCCGCGGCCGCCCAGGTGCTCGGCACGCAGGACGCGTTCGTCGTCGGCGGTGTCCTCGGCCTCGTTGCGGTGGTGTGCGCCCCGTTCGTCCGGCGGCTGAGGACCGGCGACTGAGAAACAGCGCCTGACTCCTCGGTGCCGCGGGGCCGACCGGGTCTTCCGGCCGGCCCATGGCGCCTTCTGCGGCTACCGGCGCGGTGTGCCGAGCGGACGTGCCTTCCCCGGACCCCGGCCCCTGGTGGCCGGGGTCCGGGCGCTGTAGCGTGAGGGCCTGTGTTCACCCCGGAGAAGGGATCGTGCCATGCGGGAAGATGTCGGCCGGCGTGTGCGCGGCGCGGTTCGCGACCGGGGAGCCGGCAGGGGCAGGGCCGCTCCGGTCCCCGGACCGGGGAAGATCGCGATGGCCGCGGCCGAGGCGGTCTTCGGCGCCCCCGTGGTGTCGGGCGGTGCCACGGTCGTCCCCGTGGCGCGGATCAGCACGCTGACGACCAGGGGCAAGGGCTCCGGCCGCCTGTTCACGTCGCTCGGGGAGGGACGGTTCTCCGGAGGCCTCGTACGGGCCAGGCCCGCCGGATTCCTCGTGATCGACGGTGAGGGCGCCCGCTACCGTCCCATCCGGCAGCCCGCCACCGCACTCGTGATCCCGCTAGCCGTGCTCGCGGCGTTCACCGCGACCCGCATCGTGGGGATCTCCCTGCGCGAGGCGCGCCGCCGTCGCAACCGGTGCGCCCCGACCGCCGCGGAACCGGAGCAGGAGGCCTGACCCCCCGCTCCGGTCCGTCACGTTCCCGGTAAGGGTCAGCGGCCCGGTCGGGCCGCGGCCACGAACCAGCCGGTCAACGTGGTGGGGTGGGTGATCGCCGTGCCGACGACCACCGAATGGGCGCCCCGGGACAGGGCCTCGGTGACCTGTTCGGGGCGGTGGATCCGCCCTTCGGCGACCACCGGCACGTCCAGGTCGCGGGCCAGCTGCTCCACCAGGTCGAGGTCGGGACCCTCGGTCTTGGGGGAGGAGGGCGTGTATCCCGACAGGGTCGTCCCCACGATGTCCGCGCCGGCATCCCGGGCGGCCAGGCCCTCGTCACGGGTGGACACGTCGGCCATGACCAGTTGGCCGGTCTCCTCGTGCACCGCTTTGATGATGTCGGCCGGCGTACTGCCGTCGGGCCGGGGACGGCCGGTCGCGTCGATCGCCACGACGTCGGCGCCCGCGTAGGCCACGTCCAGCGCCGTGGCCAAGGTCGGGGTGATCACGACACCCGAGGACCCCTTCTTGACCAGGCCGATCAGCGGCAGGTCGACCGAGGCCCGGATACGGGCGATGTCCTCCAGCCCCTGCGCGCGGATCCCCGCCGCACCCCCGTCCCGCGCCGCCATCGCGACGCGGGCCATCGTGTCCGGATCGCGCATGGGCTCGCCCGGGTAGGCCTGGCAGGACACCACCACACCGCCGCGCAGAGTCTCCAGCAGAGCGGTCCCTGTCATCCGTGCTCCCTCCACACCATGTGTGCGGCGCCCAGAAGCGCCGCGTCCGACCCCAGCCCGCTGGGCACCACCGGCAGCCCGCGCAGCGCCGGTACCAGCCCCAGCGCGGTCTCCTCCCGCAGGGCCTCCCACCAGAGCTCCCCCGCCTCGGCGACCCCGCCGCCGATCACGACGACGTCCGGGTCGACGGTGTTGGCCAGTCCGGCCAGGGCCGATCCCAGGGCGCGGGCGCCCTCCGTCAGGACCGTGCGCGCGAGCGGGTCGTGCTCCGACGCCGCCACGACCTCCTGGAGTCGGGGGGCGGATCCGCCCCGTTCCCGGTACTCGTGGAGCAGTGCCGGTCCCGAGGCCACCGCCTCGACGTGTCCGTCCGCGCCGCAGGGGCAGCGGCGTCCGGCCGCGGCCGCCACGGGTACGTGCCCGACATGGCCGGCGGCCGACCGGGCGCCGTGGTGGATCCGTCCGTCCAGCAGCAGCGAGCCGCCCACACCCGTGCCGACCGCGACGAACAGGACCGTCGCGTGCCCGCGGGCCGCACCCAGCCAGTACTCGCCGAGCGCGTGGGCGTGCACGTCGTTGGCGACGGTGACCGGCAGTCCCAGGGCCCGGGCCAGCCCGCCGCGCAGGTCGGTGCCGCCCCAGCCGGGCAGGGCGTCCGTGGCCGAACGCACCAGCCCACTGGCGGGGTCGATCACCCCCGCGCTGCCGACGCCGACGCCGACGGCCTCGCGGTCTCCGAGGGACTCGCGCACGAGGTCGGCCGCGGTGGTGAGAACGGCCTCGGGGCCCCGCTCCGCAGGAGTGGGGGCGGAGCGGTACCCCGTGACCGTGCCGTCGGCCGCGACCGCCGCCGTCGCGATCTTCGTGCCGCCGATGTCGACGGCGGCCGCGACCGGGGTCACAGCAGACCGACCTCCTCCAGGACGGCGCGCACGCGACCCGTCTCCACCTCGGTGAAGGGGCGCATCGGCAGCGCCGGCGTGGCGTCGTCGATCACGCCGAGCAGGGCGAGCGCGCACTTGAACGCGCCCACGCCGGCGGTGGAGCCGCCCGCGGTGCCCGGCTCCACGGCGCGGACGATGCGGAACAGCCGGATGAGCCGCTCCTGCTCCTCCCGGGCCGCCGCCCAGTCACCCTTCTCGCAGGCCTGGAGCAGGCGCACGTAGCCGGCCGGGTCGACGTTGCCGAGCCCGGGCACGACCCCGTCGGCGCCCATGAGCATCATCGCGTCGACGACGGCCTCGTGCCCGGTCAGCACGGAGAACTCGGGGAGTTCCCGGGCCCCGATCACCAGGTCCCGGAAGCCGGGGTCGTCGCCGCTGGAGTCCTTGACCCCGGCGATCACGCCGTCGGCCGCGAGGGCGAGGAGCTGGTCGGCGTCCAGCTTGCTGTGCACCGACACGGGGACGTCGTAGGCCAGCAGCGGCAGCTCCGTGCGGGCCGCGATCTCCCGGAAGTGGCGGTCGATCTCCGAGGGGTGGGTCCGGGTGTAGAACGGCGCGGTGGCGACCAGGGCGTCGGCACCCCGCGCGGCGGCGGAGCGCGCCCGGTCCAGAGCGCGGTGGGTGGTGGTCTCGATGCAGCCGGCGAGAACGGGAACCCGTCCCGACACGGCTCCCACGATGACATCGAGGACGGTGTCGCGCTGGGCCTCGGTCAGGTAGGCGGACTCGCCCGAGCTGCCGAGGGCGAAGATCCCGGTGACCCCCGCGTCGACGAGGAAGTCGACCAGGCGCTCCAGCGATGCGGTGTCGATCTCCCCGTTCGCGTCCATGGGGGTCACGATCGGCGGGACCACACCCGTGTACGCCGGTGTGCGCTGACTCATGCGGTGCTCCTCGTTGTGGTTTCGGGGTGGATGCAGTGCCAGGTGTGGCCGCCCTCGGACTCGCTCTCGGGATAGGCCTCGGCGCAGGCGTCGGTGGCCTTCCAGCAGCGGGTGCGGAACGGGCACCCGGAAGGGGGTGCGGTGGCGGAGGGGACGGGCCCCTGGAGAAGGATTCGCTCCGAGCGCTGGAGCAGGCTCGGCGTCGCGGAGAACAGGGCGCGGGTGTAGGGGTGCCGGGGCTCGGCCACGACCTGCTCGGCCGGGCCCTCCTCGACGATCCGCCCGAGGTACATCACCGCGATGCGGTCGGCGAGGTGGCGCACGGTCTGGATGTCGTGGGACACGAACACCATCCCGAGGCCCAGCCGGGCCCGCAGGTCGACGAGGAGGTTGAGCACCTGGGCCCGGACGGAGACGTCGAGTGCGCTCGTCGGCTCGTCCGCGACGATCACGTCCGGTTCCAGGGCCAGGGCCCGGGCCACGGCGACCCGCTGGCGCTGGCCGCCGGACAGCTGCGCCGGGACGGCCGCGCCCACGTGTCCGGGCAGGCCGACCAGGGAGATGAGCTCGTCGACGCGCGCCTCGCGTTCGGCACTCGTGCCGCGACGGTGCACGTCGAGCGGGTCGCGCAGGATCCGGCGCACCGACATACGGGGGTTGAGGGCGGTGGAGGGGTCCTGGAAGACCACCCCCATCGCCGCGCCGAACTCCTTCCGCCGCCGGGCGGCGGGCATCGCCCAGAGGTCCTCACCCCGGAAGCGGACGGTGCCCGCGGTGGGCCGCTGGAGGCCGATGGCGGTCTTGGCCAGGGTCGACTTTCCGCAGCCGGACTCGCCGACGATGCCCAGGACCTCGCCCCGGGAGACCCGGACACTGGCCTGGGTCAGGGCGTAGACCTTGTCGCGCTTCAGCAGACCTCCGGTGCGGGCGGTGTGCACGACGTGGACACCGTCGAGTTCCACGATCGGTTCGGTCACAGCAGGACTCCCTCGGCGGCCGTCGCGGGGTGCAGGCACGCGTACTCGTGCCCGGGCCGGTCCACGGTCAGGGCGGGCGGTGCGGTCAGGCAGTCGGGGCCGGCCGCGGGGCAGCGCCCCGCGAAGCGGCAGCCCGCGCCGAAGTCGTGCGCGGCGGGCACGACACCGGGGACCTGGTGCAGGCGCTCGGCGCCGGCCTCCAGGGACAGCACCGAGGCGAGCATTCCGCGCGCGTAGTGGTGGCGGGGCCGGGTCATCAGGTCCCGGACCGGGCCGATCTCGGCGAGCTGGCCCGCGTACATGACGGCGATCCGGTGGGACATCTCCCCGACGAGTGCCAGGTCGTGCGAGACCAGCACCATCGCGAACCCGAGCTCCTCCCGCAGGCGGCCGAGCAGCTCCACGACCTGTGCCTGCACGGTGACGTCCAGGGCGGTGGTGGGCTCGTCGGCGATGAGCAGCCGCGGGCTGCGGGAGAGCGCCATGGCGATGAGGACGCGCTGGCGCTGGCCGCCCGAGAGCTCGTGGGGGTAGCTGCGCATGGTGCGGTCCGGGGACAGGCCGACCAGCTCCAGGAGCTCGGCGGGGCTCTGCTTCCCGCCCCGGCTGGTGAGCTGGCGCAGCTGGGTACCGACCATCACCGACGGGTTCAGGGAGGACATGGCGTCCTGGTAGACCATCGCCAGTTCCGGCCCGGAGAAGGCGCGCCGCTCCTTGGGCGACAGGGTCAGCAGGTCCCTGCCGTCGAAGAGGATCTGCCCCTCGACCTCGGCCTGGCGGGGCAGCAGCCCCATCAGGGCGAGGCTGGTGAGGCTCTTGCCGCACCCCGACTCGCCGACCAGGCCCAGGGTCTCCCCGGCGCGGACGTCGAAGGAGATGCCGTCGACCACGGACGCGTCCCCGTGGCTCTTGGGGAAGCTGATGCGCAGGTCGCGGACGGAGAGCAGGGTGGGCGCGTCCTCGGCGACCGGCGGAGCGCTCTCCTCCCGCTCCCGGACCACCGCGGCCAGGCGTGCCAGCGTCTCGTCCCGCTCCTCGGTGGCCTCGGGAGCGGTGGTTTCGGCCTCCTTGGCCTCGGCCTCCTCGGCGCGCACGGCGGCCTTGGGTGCGGCCCAGGCGTCGGTGAGGCTCTCGGCGAGGATGTTGAGGGAGAGGACGGTCAGCAGGATGGCCAGGCCCGGGAAGAAGGTGGCCCACCAGGCACCCGACAGGAGGATCTGCCGACCGTAGGAGATGACGTTGCCCCAGCTGGGCAGCGGGTCCTGGATCCCGGCGCCGATGAACGCCAGGCTGGCCTCGTAGACGATCGCGTCGGCGACCAGGATGGTCGCGAACACCATGATCGGCGCCGCGCAGTTGACGGCGACGTGCTTGATCAGGATGTAGTGCCGGCGCGCCCCGATGAGGCGTTCGGCGGCGACGTAGTCCTCCCCGTACTGGGCGAGGACGTTGGCGCGTACGACACGGGTCAGCGAGGGCACGTAGATGATCGCGATGGCGATGATCAGGACGGGGATCTCACTGCCGAAGACCGCGATGAGCACGGCGGCCAGGGCGATGCCGGGGAAGGCCATGACGACGTCGAGCACGCGCATGATCGACTCGTTGATCAGGCGGTGGGACGTGGCGGCGATGCCCCCGAGGATGCCGCCGACCACCAGAGCGACCAGGGTCGCGCCCAGGCCGATCAGCAGCGAGTAGCGGGCTCCGTGGGCAATCCGGGCGAAGATGTCGCGGCCCACCCGGTCGGTGCCGAACCAGTGGTCGGGGCCGGGAGGCTGGACCGGGGTCCCGGTGGCCAGGGGATCCTGCACGAACAGGGGAGCTGTGACCGCGAGTGCGCAGATCGCCAGCATGACCACCAGCGCGCACTTCGCCGGGAAGGAGAGGCGGGGTGGTCGGGCGGACCGGGTGAGCCCGGTCAGGCGGGATGCGAGCCGTGGGCGCACGTGATCACACCTCTCGGATCCGTGGGTTGACAACGACGTAGAGCAGGTCGATGACGAGGTTGACGACGAGCAGGGCGATGGCGACCGTCAGCACGGCACCCTGGACGAGGGCCACGTCGCCGTTGGTCACACCGATGAGCAGGAGCTGGCCCATACCGGGCAGGTTGAAGATGGTCTCGATGACCACGGCGCCGCCCATCGCGTATCCGAACCGCCAGCCCAGCACGGTCATCGGAGTGATCAGCGCGTTGCGGAGCGCGCCGCGCAGCACCAGCCAGCGGGGCAGGCCGTTGCCGGTCGCGGTGCGCACGTAGTCGCGGTCGAGCTCCTCGACCATCGAGGTGCGGACCAGCCGGGACAGCTGGGCGCCGATGGGGACGGCCACCGAGGCCGCGGGCAGGGTCAGCGCGACCAGCCACTTCCAGATCGAGTCCTCAGGTGGCACGTAGCCGCCGGTGGGGAAGAGCCCGAGACCGAGCGAGAACTGCTGGATGAGCAGGATCGCCAGCCAGAACGGGGGGAGCGCGATGCAGGCGATGGAGACGACCCGGGTGACCTGGTCGGGCCAGCGGTCCCGCCACAGGGCACCGGCCAGGCCCATGGCCAGGGCGAAGACGATGGCACCGCCCATGCCCAGCAGGGTGAGCTGGAGGGTCAGCGGGAAGGCGTCCGCGATCCGCTCGGAGACCGGGGTGGCGGGGGGCGCGGTCATGCCCAGGTCTCCCTGGAGCAGCTGGCCCAGGAAGCGGACGTATTGCACCGGCAGGGGTTGGTCGAGTCCGTGCTCGGCGGCGTAGGCGGCCCGGGCTTCCGCGCTGGCGCCGACGCCCAGGGCGTTGTAGGCGGGGTCGTTCGGCGAGAACTGGAGAACGACGAAGACCAGCATGGAGACGCCCAGGAGCATCACCGGCAGGACCAGCAACCTGCGCAGGGCGAGGCGCACGAAGACGCGCATCGGTGGATTTCTCCTCAGGGAGGGGAGGGGCCGGCCG
Source organism: Nocardiopsis algeriensis (assembly GCF_014203695.1). GTDB lineage: Bacteria > Actinomycetota > Actinomycetes > Streptosporangiales > Streptosporangiaceae > Nocardiopsis > Nocardiopsis algeriensis. The sequence goes on from NZ_JACHJO010000008.1 coordinate 80,877, forward strand.
GAGGGGCCGGCCCCTGCGCGGGAATCAGGCGGGGCTGGTGCCCAGGAAGGACAGGCCGGTGGTGGGGATCGGCTCGAAGCCCTCCAGGGCCTCTTCCTTCCACGCGGTGGTGAGCTTGCGGTGCAGGAGCGGGTAGAGCGGCACCTCGTCGGAGATGATGTCGACAACCTTCGCCCACAGGTCAGCGCGCTCGCCCTCGTCCGCGGCGCGGACGGCCTTGTCCATCAGCTCGATGACCTCGGCGGACTCGTCGGTGTCGGACCAGTAGTAGAAGTTCTCGGGCCACTGGCCGTCGTAGAACCAGCGCAGCAGCAGGTCGGGGTCGTTGCCGAAGACCGACGGGTCGCCCGGTGCCACCATGACCCGGTACTGGCCGCTCTCGACCTTGTTGGCGTACTGGCCGCCGGACTCACCGATGTCGAGGGTGGTGGTGACGCCGATCGCGTCCCAGCTCTCCTTGATGAGGGGCACGACGTCCTTGACCCAGCCGGTGTTGGTGGTGACCAGGTCGATCTCCAGGCCGTCGACCCCTGCCTCCTCCAGCAGCTCGCGCGCGCGGTCGGGGTCGTAGCTGTAGACGGTCCCGGCCTCGCGGTAGTCGGGGTGTGTCTCGGGAAGGTAGCCGGTGGCGGGCGAGGCGCCGCCCATCATGGCGGTCTCGATGATCTTCTCGTGGTCGACCGCGTAGTGGAGGGCCTGGCGGACGCGCTTGTCGTCGAAGGGGGCCTCGGCGCAGTTGAACATGAGGAAGAGCAGGCCGAACGACTGGGTCTGCTCGACCTTGGCGCTGGCGGCCACGCCGTCGGCGTCCAGGTAGGGGACGTCCTCGATGACGCTGACCCGGCCGGACTGGAGGGCGGTGACGCGGGCGCTGGGGTCGTCCAGCAGGTACCAGAGCATTTCCTCGGCCCCGGCGGGACGGGGGCCGTTGTAGGCCTCCCAGCGCTTGAAGACGATCTTGTCGCCGGCCTTGGCCGACTCCAGCGCGTAGGGGCCGGAGCCGACGGGCTTGGCGTCGAACGCCTCCTGGTCGCTCTCGACCAGGGCCTTGGGCACGATCTTGACCACGCCGAGGCGGTCCGCAGCCAGGGCGAAGGGGTGCTTGAGCTTGATCTCGACGGTGGACTCGTCGACCGCGCTCACGCTCTCGATGAACGAGATGAACTGCGCCATGAGCGAGTTGTTGTCGGGGTTCAGCACCCGCTCGAAGCTGTAGACGACGTCCTCGGTGGTCACGGCGTCGCCGTTGTGGAAGACCGCCTCCTCCCGCAGCGTGACGCGCAGGGTGGTCTCGTCCACCTGCTCGGGCATGTCGGCGGCGAGTGCGGCGTAGGGCTCGCGCGTCACGGGGTCGAGGTCGACGAGCGCCTCGAAGACGTGCAGGTTGGCCGCCAGGGGGAGGGCACCGGTGGCGGTCATGGGGTCGAAGCCGGTGGAGAGCGTGTAGGACATGCCGGCCTCGATGACCGCGCTCGCCGCCTCCTCCCCGGACGAGCCGCCGCACGCGCTGAGCGTTCCTGCCAGTGCGGTGGCGGCTCCTGCCGCACCGATGAACTGGAGGAAGCGCCGACGCTCCATGGTTCCGAGGTCGAGGTGGGACACGATCGCTCCTTGAGTCGCGCTGCTGGGGGATGAGAGACAGGCCCCGGGAATGTGGCCTGTATGACGTCTGATGTCCGATGACTGTAGGATGAGACTTTAGACACGAAAGAGGAAAGGGGTCAATACGTGACCGAGGACTTGATCGAATCGATGACGCCCCGAAGTCCTCTTCGCAGCCATGCGGTAACAGAGCAGATCAAGAGCCTCATTCTGCGCAACGGACTGGCCCCCGGGGACCCCCTGCCCACCGAAACGGAACTCTGCGCCGAACTGGGAGCCAGCCGCTCCAGCGTGCGCGAGGCGATCAAGCGACTCGGAGCACTGGACATCGTCGAGGTCCGCCACGGACACGGCACCTATGTGGGAAGGCTCTCACTCAACGCCCTGGTGGAGAGCCTGACCTTCCGGGGCCGCCTCAGCAGCAGGGACGACTTCGCCACCCTGTCCGAGCTGGTCAGTGTGCGCAAGGTTCTGGAGCAGGGCCTGGGTGACGCCGTCATCCGCGCCTACAACGACGAGCAGCACCGCGCCCTGGGCCGACTCGTCACCCGGATGGAGGAGGCCGCCGAACGCGGTGAGAGCTTCGTGGAAGAGGACCGCGCCTTCCACCTTATGCTGCTGAAACCCCTGCACAACCAGCTGGTCACCCAGCTCACGGGGGCCTTCTGGGACGTACAGGCGATCGTGGCACCGCTCCTGCTGACCACCGACGAGGACGCCCGGGAGACCGCCGCCGCGCACCGGGCCATCATCGACGCCGCCCACCGCCGGGACCTCCCCGGTTTCGTGGCCGCGGTGGCCGACCACTACGCACCGCTCCTCACCCACCTGGAGAGGATGGTCCCCCCGGAGGACGCCCGCCCCGCAGTCTGAGGCGGGACGTTCCTGTCAGGCCTCTGCCGCGTCGAACAGGAGCCCGCGCAGCCATGCGACGAAGCGTTGGTCGGTCAGACGCGGGTTCCAGACCATGTCGATCCCCAGCCCGGGGAGCGGGAACGGGAACTCGTCGATCCGCAGGTCGATGAGTTTCTGCATCTCGGCGGCGACCCGGAGTCGAAGGAGAGCGACACCGCCGGCACGTCCGACCAGGAAGGGGACGAGCAGGAAGTCCGAGACCAGCTGACCGACGCGATAGGGAATCCTCTTCTCGTCGAGCACCGAGTAGGGGAAGACGCGCCGCTCGGTGTCCACGACGACATGGGGCTGCGTGGTCAACAGGTCGAGCGTGCTCGCCTCCGGCGGCACGTCCGGCGCGGCCACCACCACACAGCGGTCGTCGTACAGCCGCTCGCGCGGGTACGGTGACGCGAGTCCCTCGGAGACCAGGACGACGTCGACGCCGTGCTCCGTGAAGGTCGACTCGGTCGGCACGGTGATCGTACGCAGACGCAGGGTCGCGTTCGGGGCCTGCTCCGCCATGAGGCGCCCCAGCCGGGCGCCGAGCACAAAGGCCGTGCTGGTGGTCAACGCGACGGTGACGACACGGCGGTCCGTCGCCGGATCGAAGCCGGGAAAGGCGATCACGTCCGCGGCCTGCCGGAGCGTCGCCCGCAGCGGCGCGACCAGCTCCATCGCACGCGGGGTCAGTGTGGCACCGCTCCCGTGACGGACGAGGAGATCGTCGCCGAAAAGACGCCGCATGCGGCTCAGGGCGTGGCTCATCGCGGACTGGGAGAGACCGATGCGCTCGGCGGCCCGGGTCACCGAACGCTCCTCCAATATCGCGAGAAGGGGCACCAGCAGGTTGAGATTGACCGTCGCCAACCGGTCCAGCTCGGAACCCGTGGTGCCCGCACCCTCGTCGCTCATCACGCCGAACCCTACACGGCGGCCCTGCTCACGCGGCGCAGCCGGGGAATCGGGATCCGGTGGTTCAGCGCCACGGCCGAACCGGAACCGTCGTCATGGGACCAGCGCATCAGGGACGGCCCCCCGGGTCCTCCCTCGATGTACGTCGGTTCTCCCGCCACCGGGAGCCGGCCCACGGCCTTGAGGGTGAGACCGAACTGCTCGGTCCAGAAGTAGGGCTGGAAGTCGAGCGGCGGTGCCTCGTCCCCTCGGAGGAGCACGGCGGCAGCGACCTTCGCCTGTTCGATCGCACTGCTCCACAACGGGATGCGCCGCCGTCCGTACGGGGTCGTGAACGCCGCCAGGTCGCCGATCGCCGCGATGTCGGGGCGCACGCGTCCGCGCGAGTCGGTGTGCAGGACCCCCCTCTCGACCAGGCCCGTTTCGGCGAGCCACTCCGTGTTGGGGACGTCGCCGACGGCTGAGACCACCAGTTCGGCCTCGACGACGGTGTTGTCGGCCAGGACGACACGGACGTCCTCCCCGCGCCGCTCGAGCCGTGCACCGTCCGTCTCGACGACGGTGAGACCGCGGTTCAGCGCTGCCTCGGCGAAGACGCCGGCCAGATAGGGGCCCAGCTGCGCGATCAGCGGGGCCCCCTGGGACACGAGCGTCACCCGGCAACCCGACGCCAGGCATCCCGAGGCGATCTCCATGCCGAGCGGGCCGCCGCCGACCACGGCGACCGACGGCCTTGCGGCGAGTCGGTCGCGCAGGGCCCAGGCATCGTCGAGCCCGCGCAGGGTGAATTCCTCGGGCAGGTCGGACAGCCGTCGCGCGCGGGAGCCGGAGGCGATCACGAGCCGGTCGTACGGCAGGACGGTGCCGTCGTCGAGGCTGACGACCCGGCGCTCCACATCGAGTCCCGAGGCCCGGACCCCCAGCAGTTCGTTCGCCCCGTGCTCTGCCGACGGGAGCTCGTGCGAGGACATGTCGCCGCCGTCGAGCAGGAGCGCCTTCGACAGCGCCGGACGGCTGTACGCCGCGTACGGCTCGTCGCCGACGATGGTCAGCTCTCCGTCGAAGCCATTCCCCCGCAGCGAGTCCGCCGCTGTGAGCCCGGCGATGCCGTTGCCGACGACGACGATCCTTCTGACGCGCGTACTCATGCGATACGCAGGGCCGCGACAGGGCAGACCCGGACAGCGGCGTTGGCCAGCGGGGCTTCGGTGTCGCCCACCTCCTCGCGGTCGATGACGAGTTCACCGTCGTCGTCGAGGTGCATGAGCTGCGGCGCGGCCTCCTCGCAGAGACCGTGGCCTTCGCATCGGGGACGGTCGAGGACGATTTTCATGCGGGGACGACCTCCAGGACGGGGAGCTCTTCGAAGCTCCGGGTGATGTTGCTCGGCACACGCACCCCAGCGCCGACGACGAGCCGCTCGACGCGGCGCGACAAGGCCTTGACGACAGCGTGGGCTTCCAGGCGGGCCAGACCCTGGCCGGCGCATCCGTGCGGTCCGTAGCCGAACGACAGGTGGTCGGTCGGATTCCGCTCGACCAGGAACGCGTCGGGGTTCTCGTAGTGGCGGGGGTCCCGGTTTCCTGCGCCGAAGAGGATCGCGACCCGCGCCCCCTCCGGGATCAGAGCACCGTCGACCTCCACGTCCCGGGTCGCACGGCGCCCCCAGACATGGAGCGGGGCCCAGTAGCGGAGCACCTCGTTGAACGCGGCCGGCACCAGCGACGGGTCCTCCCGCACCTGCGCGAGCTGGTCGGGGTGCTCCGCGAAGAGGGCGACGATGTTCCCGATGGAGGCGATCGTGGTGTCGACGCCGGCGCCGAGGTACTGATGGATGATGTGGCCGGCCGTGCCGGGCGGAATCTCACCGCGGTCCTCGGCCTCGAAGATCCCGCGTCCGACCGAGCCGGGTGCCAGGTCGTCCGCGGTGACGCTCGAGCACCATGCGTACAGCTCCCCCGCGATCGGGAAGTTCTCCGCGGTGCGCTGGTTCATCGGCCCGATCACCTGCATGGCCGCCTGGCCCCAGCGGAGCATGTTGTCGCGGACGTGGCCGGTGAACCCGATGAGGTCCGCGACGACCTCGAGCGGAAAGGCGCGAGCCAGCGCGTCGATCGCCTCGAAGGAACCCTTGTCGACCAGCTCCGTGACGAGCGCGTCGGCCTTGGCCTCGATGCCGTCCTTGAGGCCGCGGAGCGCGCGCGGCGACAGGTTGGCGGTCAGGGTGGCGCGCAGCCGGGTGTGCACCGGAGGATCCGAGGAGAGAGAGGTGCCCGACAGCGCCTCGTTGACCGCCGGGTTGAAGCCGATGGCCCCGGCGGAGGAGAAGCTTTCCCAGTCACCCAGGGCGCTGCGGATCGCGTCGTACCGCGTGAGGGCGTAGGCGTCGTTCGCGGGGAGGTGGACGACGCTTCCGAGGTCACGCAGTGCCGAGTAGGACGGGTAGGGGTCGATAAGCACCTTGTCGTCGAACAGGTCGAGGTCGGAGACGGGAGGGTCGGAGAGGGGCATCGGTCCACCTTGGGGTCGGTCGTCGATGACCCCAGTGAAGTGATCTCGGTGACATTCTGCAAACACATGTTTGTCATGGCATTCCATGCATGACGTGCATGTATTGCCGGTCGCCGCCTTCCGCCCTGCGGCGCCGGAGATCCGGGGAAGCGGTCGCGGTGGTCCACGTGCCGTCGACGGCTCGGACGACGGGCGTCCCTACCTGTGTGCACACAGAAGGTGGTTCAAAAGAGGTTGGGCCACGCCGACCCGTCCGTCACGATGAACCTCTGCGCTCATGTGCTGCCGGAGATGCGGGCCCGAGCCGCTGAGCAGGTGGCGGCCCTCTTCGGCCGGCACGCTCCTGTCGCACCCTCCGTTGCGACCCGGGCATGAAAAAAGCCCTGCGAACAGGGCTTTCATGAGTGTCCGAGGGGGGACTTGAACCCCCACAGCCTTAACGGCCACTAGCACCTCAAGCTAGCGCGTCTACCTATTCCGCCACCCGGACCGGGCGTTGGGCGGGTTCCCCCGCTCGACGGTTCAACAATAGCAAAGGTCCGGAGCGCCCCGAACCATGTTTTTGCCTCCGTAAGAGCTCGTGGCAGTGTCGGAGGGGCAAGGGCCACGAAGGTGCGGCGGACAGGAGTGTCGGATGACAGTGCCAGGCAGGGAAACCGGAACCCCCAGCGCGGCCGAGGTCGAGGTGGTCGACCTGTGCCGGGAGCTCATCGGGATCGACACCTCGAACTACGGGGACCACTCCGGTCCGGGCGAGCGCAGGGCCGCCGAGTACGTGGCCGAGAAGCTCGACGAGGTCGGCATCGAGTCGACCATCTACGAGAAGCATCCGGGGCGCAGCAACGTCGTGGCCCGGATCGAGGGCGTCGACCGCGACCGTCCGCCCCTGCTCGTCCACGGTCACCTCGACGTGGTTCCCGCCGCCCCCGAGGACTGGACGCACCACCCCTTCGCCGGCGAGGTGGCGGACGGCTGCGTGTGGGGCCGCGGCGCCATCGACATGAAGAACATGGACGCCATGGTCCTGGCCATGGTGCGCGACCGCGCGCGGGAAGGGCGCAAGCCCCCGCGCGACATCGTGCTGGCCTTCCTCGCCGACGAGGAGGCCGGGGGTACGTGGGGCGCCCAGTACCTGGTGGACGAGCATCCCGAGCTGTTCGCCGACTGCGACGCGGCCATCAGCGAGGTCGGCGGTTTCTCGTTCACGGTGAAGGAGAACCGGCGCCTCTACCTCGTGGAGACCGCGGAGAAGGGCATCGCCTGGATGAAGCTGACCGCGCGCGGCACCGCCGGGCACGGTTCGATGGTCAACACGGACAACGCCGTGACCGAGCTGGCCGCCGCGGTGGCGCGGCTGGGGGAGCACCGCTTCCCGGTGCGCCTCACCCCGACCGTGCGCACCTTCCTGGAGGAGATCTGCGAGGAGTTCGGGATCCCCTTCGACGAGAACGACGTGGACGCCACGGTCGAGCGCCTGGGCCCCATCGCCCGGATGATCGGCGCCACGCTGCGCAACACCCTCAACCCCACCGTCCTGGGCGGCGGTTACAAGGCCAACGTCATCCCCGGAGAGGCGACCGCACAGGTGGACGGCCGCTTCCTGCCCGGAACGGAGGAGGAGTACTTCGCCGAGATCGACCGCCTGCTCGGCCCGAAGGTGAGCCGCGAGTTCATCCACCACCTGCCCGCGGTGGAGACCTCCTTCGACGGCGGCCTGGTCACCGCCATGTCCGAGGCCCTGCTGGCGGAGGACCCCGGCGCCCGCGCCGTGCCCTACTGCCTGTCGGGCGGCACCGACGCCAAGAGCTTCTCGCGCCTGGGCATCCGCAACTTCGGGTTCTCGCCGCTGAGGCTGCCCCCGGAGCTGGACTTCGCGGGCATGTTCCACGGTGTGGACGAGCGCGTTCCCGTCGACGGCCTCCAGTTCGGGGTGCGGGTGCTGGACCGCTTCGTCGAGATGAGCTGATTCCCCCGCCCCTGCGGTGAAACGCCCGGCCGCGCCGAGAAGTTTCTCGGCGCGGCCTGCCCCACACCTGTGCAATCACTCTGTGTAGTGCTAGTGTTGCGCTCAGTTCAAGGGGGTGTGGTCCCGGGCACGTTCCACCGTGTTTCCCGAGGCCACGGCGCCCGGACCCCGGCGGTGTCGCCGTGCGGGGCCGTCCAACGGCAGGCGAAGCGAGGAGGGCATCCATGGTGCTCGCGGAACGGGAGTGGCCGGCGCACGCCGCCGGTGCTGTCCGCGTCGACCGCGCCCTCTGCGCCCGCCTGTTCTTCCTGCTCGGCGTCTTCGCTGTCGCCTGGCTCGTCGGGGGGACCGGTGTCGCCTCCGGCGAGACCGCCTCCGGCGGGCTCGCGGACTCGGTCCTGGGAGCCGGAGCCGACGGTGTCGGCCGAACGGTGTCCCGGATGTCGGCCGAGGAGCCCGGGACGTCGGACGGGAAGACGGAGAAGGCCCGATCCGCGTCCCGCGCGGTGGAGGGACTCGCCGACACGCTGGTTCCCTCGGCGCTGGAGGAGACCCGTACGGGGGAGGCCGCGGCCGGTGTCGTCGGGGAGACCGCCAACGGCACCGGCGAGCTGTTCGACGGCATCGCCCGCACCGGCCGGGAGATCGTCGGCACCGCCGACACGCCGGTGCGTGACGGCGGCCTGGTGGAATCGGTGGTCGAGGGGCTCGACGAGCCCGCCCTCGCCGCCGATCGACCCGACGACACGCGGAACGCCGAGGCCCCGGAGACTCCGCGGACCGAGGGCGACGACCGTGCCCCCGAACCGGGGGACGGGACCGGCCCTTCCGAGGAGAAGCAGGCCGAGCGCGTGCAGCTCCTGCGCGAGCAGACCGCCGCGGCCTTCCAGGGAACCGGTGCCCAGGGCGCGGAGCCCTGGACCGGGTCCGCCGAAGCACCCGAACAGGCGGAGACCGGCGGCTCCGCCGAGCGCATCCACCTCTCCTCCAGTGGTGCGCACCACCAGAGCGGTGCCGACTCCACCGGCACCGCCGCGCCTTCCTTCCCCGCGCCCGGCGCCGCCGGGTTCCTGACGGCCCGGGCCGACCACCTGGCCCCCCGGGCCCACCGGGTCGCCCTGCCCGGCGACCCCACCCTGGTCGTCCGAGACGCCGCGGACGACCCCACGTTCTCTCCCGACTAGAGCTGCGGACCCCGACCGCGGCCGGTCCGGTGTGCCCGTGCACACCCTTGACCCCGCTGGCCTCCTGAGACGCTGCCCTGGAACGGGCACGCCTCCGGAGCCGGCCGACCGCGGTCCTTGCGCAGCCGTCCATATCTCAGCTGACAAAGGACATGTGATGACTCACGAGACCCGTGCCCGCCTGGCTGCTGTCGCGGCCGCCGGCTTCCTGGCGATCGCCGCGACCGGATTCGCCCACGCGGGTGACGCCACCAACGGCAACTACTCCGGAAGCGACCACCAGTCGATCGTCGAGGGCTACATGTCGGCCGAGGAGTACAGGAAGGCCGAGATCCAGGAGAAGGCCGAGGGCCACGAGCAGCTCGGCGAGGAAGAGAAGGCCGAGGGCCACGACAAGGCCGACGGGCACGAGAAGGCCGGCGAGCAGGAGAAGGCCGAGGGCCACGAGAAGACCGAGGAGCACATGCCCGAGGACGGGCACGTGACGACCGGGGACTGCGCCGACGCGGCCGCGATCGCGGCGGCCAAGGGCTACACGAACATGAACATCCACTGCGGCGACAAGGTCCACGACCCGGGTTACGCCGAGCCGGAGCCCGAGCCCACGCCCGACAAGCCGGAGCCGAAGCCCGAGCCCACGCCCGACAAGCCCGAGCCGAAGCCCGAGCCCACGCCCGACAAGCCGGACGAGCTGCCCAAGACCGGCATCGGCATGGCCGGTCTGGTCGCCTCCGCGACCGTGGCCGCCGCCGCCGGTGTGGGCCTGATCGCCGCCGGACGCCGCCGGTCCCGGTCCTGAACCGGACGGCGGGCGCTCCGGACCTGTGACGGCGGGGCCTGCTTTCCGGTCGGTGCGACCCTCCTGGGGTGCGGTTTCCCGTTCCGTGAGGAACGCGGTGGACTGCGGGGTGCCGAACACCCCAGGGGGCGAGGACCCGAAGAGAGCAGGATCTCGCGCCGACATGCGGGGTCCGGGCCCTTCGCCCGGAGCGACCTTTCCGAGGTGCGGTTTCCCGTTCCGTGAGGAACGCGGTGGACTGCGGGACACCGCACCGAGGAAGGCGGGTTTCGGAGAAGGGCAGCAGGATCCCCGTCGGCACGCGGGTGCCGGGTTGGAGCAGACGGCCGACCGCCTTCGTTTCCCCGTTCCGTGAGGAACGCGGTGGACTGCGGGGGAGCGGAGTGGCGGCCGCGGCCCGCCCGGTACGTGAGCCGAGTCCTCCCGGGAATATCCGGGGGGACTCGCCGCATTCCGGGGACAGGCCCGTCTCGGAACCCCAAGTGTGACCGAAGTCACCCGATGTGGACGTTCCGGGTGCTCTCCCGCGCCGGTCGGAGGCCCTGAGGAGGTGCTTCTCAGCCGCTTCGCCCGCACTTCGGGCCGACAGCGTTGCACCAAGCGCTTATTCTGCGGATGCCGGTGGGTGCGGCCGCGCTCCGCGAAGCGGAGGCCGACGGGCGGAAGCCCTCCCACCGACCCGTCGACGGGGGAAGGCCAGGAATTTCGGTTACTGTCGGTTTCCGCGGGAGCCGAGAAACCGCGACCGACAGATCACGCAGGGCTAGACGTAGGGGAAGAGCGTGCCAGCCACGAAGGGCAGCGCCGGAAAGAACGGCTCGAAGGACAGCGGACGTCAGGGGGCGGGAACCGCTCTCGTCATCGTCGAGTCGCCCGCCAAGGCGAAGACGATCGCCGGCTACCTGGGGCGCGGCTACGTCGTGGAGTCCAGCATCGGCCACATCCGCGACATGCCCAACAAGGCTGCCGAGATCCCCGCCAAGTACAAGGGCGAGCCCTGGGCCCGCCTCGGTGTGAACGTGGAGCGCGACTTCGAGCCCCTCTACGTGGTCAACACCGACAAGAAGTCGCACGTGCGCAAGCTCAAGGAGCTCATGGCCGAGGCCGACGAACTCCTGCTCGCCACCGATGAGGACCGGGAGGGGGAGGCGATCGCCTGGCACCTCCTGGAGGAGCTCAAGCCCAAGATCCCCGTCCGCCGCATGGTGTTCAACGAGATCACCAAGGAGGCCATCCAGCGGGCGGCCCACAACACGCGCGACCTCAACACCCGCCTGGTCAGCGCCCAGGAGACCCGGCGCATCCTGGACCGCCTCTACGGCTACGAGGTCTCTCCCGTGCTGTGGAAGAAGGTCATGCCCAAGCTCTCCGCGGGCCGGGTGCAGTCCGTGGCCACCCGCCTGGTGGTCGAGCGCGAACGCGAGCGGATGGCCTTCACCCCCGCCGAGTACTGGGACGTCAAGGCCCTTTTCGAGGTCGTCGGCGCGGACGCCGCCGACGGCCCCACGGCCTTCCCGGCGGCTCTGGTCGCCGTGGACGGGACCCGTGTCGCGGTCGGGCGGGACTTCACCTCCGGGGGCACCGTGCGCTCCGACCGCGCGGTGCGCCAGCTCGACGAGGCCGCCGCGCGCGGCCTGACCGAGCGGTTGGAGGGGGCCGACTTCTCCGTCTCCTCGGTGGAGCGCAAGCCCTACCGGCGCTCGCCGTACGCGCCGTTCCGCACCACCACGCTGCAGCAGGAGGCCTCGCGCAAGCTCGGCCTGTCCGCCAAGCAGACCATGCAGGTCGCCCAGCGGCTGTACGAGAACGGTTACATCACCTACATGCGCACCGACAGCACCACGCTGTCGGAGAGCGCCCTCGGCGCCGCACGCAACCAGGTGCGAAGCCTGTACGGGGCCGACTACCTGCCCGACAAGCCCCGCGTGTACGCCAAGAAGGTCAAGAACGCGCAGGAGGCACACGAGGCGATCCGGCCTGCGGGAGACACCTTCCGCACGCCCTCCCAGACCGGGCTGAGCGGCCCCGAGAAGCGGCTCTACGAGCTGATCTGGAAGCGCACCGTCGCCTCGCAGATGAAGGACGCGGTCGGCGAGTCCGTCACCGTGAAGCTGCGCGGTACCTCGTCCGCGGGCGAGACGGCCGAGTTCAACGCGACCGGCAAGGTCATCACCTTCCACGGTTTCCTCAAGGCGTACGTGGAGGGCTCCGACGACCCCGCCGCCGACCTGGACGACCGTGAGCGCCGCCTGCCGCCCGTGGCGGAGGGCGACCCCCTCACGGTGCGGAGCATGGAGGCCGAGGGGCACAGCACCCGGCCGCCCGCGCGCTACACCGAGGCGAGCCTGGTCAAGGAGCTGGAGGAGCGCGAGATCGGCCGCCCCTCCACCTACGCCTCCATCATCGGCACCATCCTCGACCGCGAGTACGTGTTCAAGAAGGGCACGGCACTGGTGCCCTCCTTCCTGGCCTTCGCCGTGGTGCAGCTGCTGGAGCGGCACTTCGGCAACCTGGTGGACTACGAGTTCACGGCGCGCATGGAGGACGTCCTCGACGCGATCGCCCGGGGTGAGGCCGAGGGCCTGCCGTGGCTGCGCCGCTTCTACTTCGGCGGTGAGGGCTCCGAGGGCGAGCGCGAGACCGGGCTCAAGGAGCTGGTGAGCGACAACCTCTCCGAGATCGACCCCAAGGAGATCAGCTCCCTGCCACTGCCGGGCACCGACATCGTGCTGCGGGTCGGCCGCTACGGCCCCTACCTGGATCGCGACGGCACCCGGGTCAACGTTCCCGACGACCTGGCACCGGACGAGCTGACCAAGGAGAAGGCCGAGGAGCTGTTCGCCCAGCCCAGCGGCGACCGGGAACTGGGCACCGACCCGGCGACCGGCCGCACCGTCGTGGCCAAGTCCGGGCGCTTCGGGCCCTACGTCACCGAGATCATCGAGGAGCCGGAGGAAGGCGAGGGGCGCAAGGCCAAGGCGGTCAAGCCGCGCACCAGCTCCCTGCTGAAGTCGATGAGCCTGGACACGGTCACGCTGGAGGACGCGCTCAAGCTGCTGTCGCTGCCCCGCGTCGTCGGCGAGCTCGACGGCGAGGAGGTCACCGCCCAGAACGGCCGGTTCGGCCCCTACCTCAAGAAGGGCACCGACAGCCGCTCCCTGGAGACCGAGGAGCAGATGTTCACGGTCACCCTGGAAGAGGCGGAGAAGCTCTTCGCCCAGCCCAAGCAGCGCGGCCGCCGCACCGCGGCACCGCCGCTGCGCGAGCTGGGCGAGGACCCGGCGACCGGGGCCAAGATGGTGATCAAGGACGGCCGGTTCGGCCCCTACGTCACGGACGGGGAGGTCAACGCCTCGCTGCGCAAGGGCGACGAGGTGGAGAAGATCACCGACGAGCGGGCCGCCGAGCTGCTCGCCGAGCGCCGGGCCAAGGCCCCGGCCAAGAAGAAGGCCCCGGCCAAGAAGCCCGCCGCCAAGAAGACGACGGCCAAGAAGACCACCGCCAAGAAGACCGCTGCCAAGAAGACGGCAGCGGCCGAGAAGGCGCCGGCCCGCAAGACCGGGACTCCCCGCTCGGCCGAGGACTAGCAGAACAGACCGGGACCACCCGGGCACACCCGCCGGTGTGCCCGGGTGGTCGCTGTCGGTGCCCTTCCGCCCCGCGTCCGACCCCGAACGCGGCTCCGTCCCGCCCCTGTCCGGGGACACGTCTTCCGTACTAGGGTGGATCCGCCGCACACGCCCCAGGGTGTGTACCTGCCCCGTCGGACCGCGAGGACGTGCGCGTCCCCGCAAGGGGTCCACCGAACCCAGGAGCACGACGGCCCGTTCCTTCCCCGTTTCCTCACGAATGACCTGAGCGCCATGAGCAGACCTGCATCACCGGGAGCGCCGTCCGAGGCGCACAACGTCCTCGCGATCACACCCTTTCGCCGGCTGTGGATCTCGCTCTCCCTCTCCAGCCTGGGCGACTGGCTCAGCCTCCTGGCCCTGATCTCCCTGGCGGTGGTCTTCACCGCCGACGGTCCGCACCTGGCCCGGTACCTGGCGGTCGCCGGGGTCGTGGCGGTCAGGCTCGCCCCCGCTGTCCTGCTCAGCCCGCTGGCCGGACCGCTCGCCGACCGCCTCGACCGGCGCTGGACCATGGTCGTCGGCGACGTGCTGCGCGCCCTGCTCTACATCTCCATCCCCGTCGTCGGCCTGCTGGCGCCCGGGTCCGGTCTGGTCTGGCTGTTCGTCGCGAGCTTCCTCGCCGAGGTCGTCGCCCTGCTGTGGACCCCGGCCAAGGACTCCGCCGTGCCCAGCCTGGTGCCCCGCAAGCTCCTCGGGCAGGCCGACAAACTGGTCCTGTTCACCACCTACGGCACCGCGCCCGTCGCGGCCCTGCTGTTCGCCGCCCTGGCATCGGTGAGCAACCTGCTCGGCGCCCTGCTGCCGGGCATGGCCAAGCCCGAGGCGGACATCGCCCTCTACCTCAACGGCCTCACCTTCCTCGTCGCGGCCGCCGTCGCCGCCGGACTGCCGATCCCCTCGCACCGTCCCGGCAAGGACGACGAGAGCCCCACCCGGGACAGCCGCATCCTCGCGTCGGTGTGGAACCGGCCGCGCGGAGCGGTCGGCGGTCCGCTGCTGACCGGTCTGACCCTGGGAATGCTCGCCACCGTCGCCGCGGGCGGCGCCGTCATCGGAGCCGGCCGCCTCCACGCGGAGGCGCTGGGAGCGGGCAACGCAGGGTTCGGCATGCTCTTCGCCGCGGTCTTCGGCGGCATGGCGCTCGGTGTGGTCTCGGGGCCGCGGATCCTCAAGAAGCTCAGCCGCCGCCGGATGTTCGGCGTGGGCGCCGCCCTCGCCGCGTTCGTCCTCCTGCCGGCGGGCGCCGTCTGGGACATGGTGCTCACCGTCTTCCTCGTCCTGGCCCTCGGTGTCTGCGCCGGTGTCGCGTGGGCGGCCGGCCTGGCCGTCGTCGCCCGCGAGACCGAGGAGGAGGACCGGGGCGCCGTGCACGCCCACCTCAACGGCACGGCCCGCCTCACCCTGCTGCTGTCCGCCGTGCTCGCGCCGGTGGCCGCCGGGTTCGTCGGCGACCACGCCCTTCCGGTGGGCCCCCTCACCTACGACCTGAGGGGCACCGGCGTCGTCCTGTCGGTGGTCGGCCTGCTGGCCGCGGTGGCCGCCCTGGTGGCCCACCGCCAGGTCAACAAGGGCGACCCCGAGGCCGGACCCGGCCTGATCCCCGAGCTCTTCGCGGCCCTGCGCGGCGTGGCGGTCCCCGTCGAGGGAACCGAGGAGGAGAAGCCCACCGGCGCCTTCATCGTCCTCGAAGGCGGTGAGGGCGCGGGCAAGTCCACCCAGGTGCGCGAACTCACCGTGTGGCTGCGCGACCAGGGGTTCGAGGTGGTCAGCACCCGCCAGCCGGGCGCCACCAAACTGGGCATGCGGCTGCGCGCCCTGCTCCTGGACCGGGAGAACTCGCACATCACCCCGCGTGCCGAGGCCCTGCTGTACGCCGCCGACAAGGCCGACCACGTCCAGCAGGAGATCCTGCCCGCGCTGCGGCGCGGTGCCGTCGTCATCAGCGACCGCTACGTCGACTCCACGCTCGCCTACCAGGGCGCGGGGCGCGAACTGGACCCGGACGACATCCGCCGCATCAGCGACTGGGCCACACAGGGCCTGGTGCCCGACCTGACGGTGCTGCTGGACGTGCGGCCCGAGGAGGGGCTGGCCCGCCTGGGCGGCGCGGTCGACCGCATCGAGGCCGAGTCGGCCGAGTTCCACAACCGGGTGCGCAAGGGCTTCCTCGACCTGGCCCGGCAGGACCCCGAGCGCTACCTGGTGCTCGACGCCCGCGAGCCGCAGGAGAAGGTCACCCGGGAGATCCGGCGCCGGGTACGGGCCTTCCTGCCGGACCCGGTCCCGAGCAACGCCGAGGCGGTCACCGGCATGATCCCCGTGATCAGGAACAACTGACCGGAAGCGGAAGGGGCCCGGCGGCCGCGGAAGCGGCTGCCGGGCCCCCGTGCGTCCGGGCCTGTGGACAGCGCACGCCTGTCGCCCCCGGAACCTATTCTTGAAGAAATCCCGCGGATCCGAGGAGGTAGGGCGTGACGGTCTTCGACGACCTCGTCGGCCAGCAGGCGGCGGTGGCACAGCTGGAACGGGCCGTGTCGGGCGCGGCCGACCTCGTGTCGGGGGGCACCGGCGCGGGGATGACCCACGCCTGGCTGTTCACCGGACCGCCGGGGTCGGGTCGGGCCGAGGCCGCCCGCGCCTTCGCCGCCGCCCTCCAGTGCCGCGACGGCGGCTGCGGCCACTGCGACTCCTGTCACCAGGTTCTCGCCGGAACCCACCCGGACGTGCTCTACGTGCGTCCCAGCGGCCTCAGCTTCGGCGTGGCGGCCACCCGAGACCTGGTCCTGCGCTCGAGTTCCAAGCCCTCGGGCGGGCGCTTCCGGATCGTGCTGTTCGAAGACGCCGACCGGGCCACCGAGGCCGCCTCCAACGCCCTGCTCAAGGCGGTCGAGGAGCCCTCACCGCGCACCGTCTGGCTGCTGTGCACACCCGCCCCCGACGACCTGCTCGTCACCATCCGCTCCCGCTGCCGCCTGGTCACCCTCACCACGCCCGGCACCCGTGAGATCGTCGACGCCCTGGTCCGACTCGACGGTGTGGACGACGCCACCGCCCGGGCCGCCGCGGTCGCCGCGGCCGGCCGGGTGGATCGTGCCCGCCGCCTGGCCACCGATCCCGAGGCGCGCCGGCGCCGGGAGGAGGTGCTGTCCATCCCCGCCAGACTCGACGGCCTGGGCGCGTGCGTCGGTTTCGCCGCCCGCCTCTACGAGATCGCCGAGGAGGAGTCCAAGGCGATCACCACCGCCCTCGACGAGAAGGAGAAGGGGGAGCTGCGCGCCGCGTTCGGCGAGGGCTCCACCGGCAAGGGCGTGGCCAAGGCCGTCCGCGGCTCGGCCGGGGCCATGAAGGAGCTGGAGGAGCGCCAGAAGCGCCGGGCCACCCGCGTCAAGCGCGACTCCTACGACCGCGCCCTGCTCGATCTGGCCGCCTTCTACCGCGACGTGCTCACCCTCCAGCTCGGCGCCGACGTGGAGCGCTCCACGGGCGAGCGCTCCGGAGACCTGGAGCGGATCGCCCGCACCACCTCCCCCGAGAGCACGCTCAGGCGCATCGACGCCATCATGGAGTGCCGCAGGCGCATCGCCGCCAACGTGCATCCCCAGATCGCCATGGAGGCCATGACCTCCGCGCTCCTGGTCGGCTGAGCCCGGCCGCTGCGGACGCGGGGCCGCCGAGCTGCCCGACGTCTGCCCCGAGGAGGCCGTGCCCCGGGAACAGGTACGGAAGCCCCCTCCCCGTCGGACGTCCCGGGCCGAACGCGCCGGGACGCGGTCGGCGGCGGACGTGCACCCGCCCCGCGCGGCTCCGCGGCCGTCCGGACCGGGATGATACGGAGAACACGGTCCGAGAGGTGCGTCCCGCGTGATCGCGGCCGGCCCGAGGGGCTCGCGGCCCCGGGCCGGAGAGGCGCACGGACGCAGGAGAAGACGGCCGGCGCGAACCGGTGCCGGACGATCGCCGTCGCACACACGGGATCGACGACGGCACCGCCGCGCGGACGCGGCAGACGACGAGAGGCGGACACGGGTGGGGACAGGACTTCGGGGAGCGGCGACGGCGGTACTCGCCGGCGCGGTGCTGCTGGCGACGGGCTGTACGAGCGGGGCGGAGGCTCCGGACGGCGGAGAGGCGGGCGGGTCCGCCGCCTCGCTGGAGGGGCTGGACGCCTTCACCGAGCAGGAGCTCCGGTGGGGCGAGTGCGACAGCGGGCCGGCGGAGTCCGAGTGCGCCGTCTACGAGGTGCCCATGGACTACGGCGACCCGGGGGGTGAGCGCGTCGAGATCGCGGTCAAGCGCATGCCCGCCACCGGGGACGAGGTCATCGGGTCGCTGCTGTTCAACCCGGGCGGCCCCGGCGGCTCCGGGTACGACTACGTCGACCACGCCGACTTCATCGCGGGAGAGTCCGTACGCCAGAGGTTCGACATCGTCGGCTTCGACCCGCGCGGTGTCGGCCGCAGTTCGCCGCTCGTCTGCCTGGACGCCGCCGAGCTCGACGAGTTCCTCGGGAACGAGGCCGAGAGCGTCGACGGCGACGGCGACATGTCCGAGCTCACCGAGGCCGGCATCGCGGACATGGAGGAGAGCAGCCGGGAATTCGTCGAGGCCTGCCGCGAGAACGCACCCGAACTGATGCTCAACATGGGCACCGCCGACGTCGCCCGTGACATGGACGTCCTGCGGGCCCTGCTCGGCGACGAGAAGCTCACCTACGTGGGCGCCTCCTACGGAACCCACATCGGCGCCGAGTACGCCGACCAGTTCCCCGACCGGGTCCGGGCCCTGGTGCTCGACGGCGCGGTCGACCCCAGCCAGGAGCAGCTCGACCTGAGCGTCGCACAGGCCACCGGGTTCGAGACGGCGCTGCGCGCCTTCGTCGAGGACTGCCTCGGCCGGCAGGACTGCCCGCTGGGCGGGGAGGACGTGGAGGAGGCCGTCACGGAGCTCGACGAGTTCCTGGCGGGCACCGCCGCCGAGCCGCTCGCCAACAGCATGGACGACCGCGAGATCAACCGTCCCCGCACCGAGCTCGGCGTGCTCGCCGCCCTGTACTCCGACAGCTGGTGGCCGCGGGTCCGCGAGGGTCTGACCGATGCCATGGAGGAGGGCGACGGCACCGTCCTGCTCCAGCTCGGCGACGAGCTCTACAGCCGCTCCGACCGGCAGTCCTACGAGAACTCCACGGCCGCCCTCATCGCGGTCAACTGCTCCGACTCGCCCAGCCCCCGGGACGTGGCCGCCTACGTCGAGGCGGCCGAGGCGGCGGAGGAGGAGTCGCCGATCTTCGGTGCCTCGCTCGCGTGGGGCGCGCTGCCGTGCGCGTACTGGCCGGAGGAGGCCGTCGACGAGGGGGGACCGATCTCCGCTGCGGGGGCCGACCCGATCCTCGTCCTCGGCACCACCCGCGACTCCGCGACCCCCTACGAGTGGTCCGTGGCGCTCGCCGAGCAGCTGGAGTCCGGCTTCCTCGTCACCCGCGACGGCGACGGCCACACCGGATACCGGATGGGCGACCCGTGCATCGACGCGATCGTCGACTCCTACCTCGTCGACCTGGAGGTGCCCGAGGACGGGATGGCCTGCGCCTAGGACCTGCTTCTCGGACCGTCTCGGGCCGCACGGCCGCCGGGCGTCCCCTTGCTGCGTCGGAGGAGCTTGCGAGGCCGACAGCGCTCCCCGCCTTGCGAGAAGGCGCCTGGTCGACCGGGAATGTTGCTGGTGTGGCGCGAGGGGCCTGCCCTTGATGACCTGTTCCCCACATGGTCCGTGCAGCAGCTGAAAACCCGGTTTCAGTCGGACTTCTGGGGAAGGAACCGGATGACGTCACAGCCCTCCCACAGCCTTCCCCGGCCCGATCATGAAGGAGATGCCTGGTCTGCCCGGCCCGATGCCGGGCAGACCGGGGACACCGGTCGAGGTAGGCAGCCCCCAGCTCCTGACAGGGAACACCACCGGCGAACACATGCCGGACCGCGACCTGGGTCCGCAGAGCACCACGCCGCTTCCTGACACGGCAGCAGCAGCTCTTCGGACAGCACGACGGTGCTCTGGGCCCGGCGATGTGCCCGGCACCAGGCCCACCGCACTGTTCGGAAGCACCAGGGCTCCTCAGCCGGTGGTGTTGGAGGGAGGCCAGGACCTCTGAGGAGGTCGGAACCGATCACGACACACGAGTGGGAGACACGGTATGCCGACAGAACCGAAACCGGCGCAGGAGATCGACAACGAGTTCACCGAGACGATCGTCAAGGAGAAGAACAGCGGCTGGGCCTGTGTGATCGTCCCGGGGTCCGGGGACTACTTCGGCACGCGCAAACCGGTGAAGGTGTCCGGAACGATCGACGGCCACGACTTCCAGGCCACCATGCTGCCGATGGGGGACGGGACCCACATGCTCCCGGTCAAGGCCGCTCTGCGCAAGACGCTCAAAAAGGACTGCGGGGACGAGGTCTCCGTACACCTGCTCAAGCGCCTCAACTGACAGAGAAGGACAGGTACACCGCATGACCGAGCACAGTGCTTCCCCGGCCTCTCCCGGCTGGGTCGAAGGAGTGGATCGTCACCGCCGGGGTGATCGCCACCGGCCTCGTGCTCGGCGGTTGGGCAGTCCGGTTGTGGTGGGTCGGGGGAAGGAGGAAGGCCGGTGCGTGAGGGACGCGTACACAGGACTGCCCGACAGGCGTTAGACTGGGCAACGCCTCGCCGCGCCGAGTCGTGCGGCGGCGCGCCGCCTTAGCTCAGTCGGCAGAGCGATTCACTCGTAATGAATAGGTCGTCGGTTCGATTCCGACAGGCGGCTCAGCCCTCGGGCCCGTCCGGTTCTCCGGACGGGCCCGACGTGTTCCCCGGGCGTCGCCGGAACGGGCGGGGTTTCCGCAGGACGACAGGGGGAGCGGGGAACAATTACCCGCGGTGTTCGCTGACCGGTGGCGAACATGGGTAGTGGGCCCGCATGAGTCTTTTGTTCATGGTGTTCGCGCTGCTGGGAGCGATGGTGGCGATCGCAGGGGGGTCCTACGCCCTGCGGCGGGTCGTGGCGGAGCTCGACGAGCGCCGGGCCGGTCCGGAGGTCCCGCCCGCTCCCGCTCCGCCGCCCCACACGGGCGGCTACGTGCCCGCGCCGCGGGAGGAGGACGGCGGCGATCGGCGGGCGCTGGACCAGTAGCGCTACCGGTTCCGGAAGCGGCTCCAGATGACGGTGGCCAGGAACAGGCCCCCTCCGACCACGGCGAGCCAGAACAGGCCCTCGATGAGGATGCCCGCGACGGTGAGGACCAGCCAGATGGCCAGCAGAACCAGGATGAGTCGCGCCATGTCGTCCTCCAGGTCGTGCGGTCTTGTGCAAGATGCCTACCCGGTGTCCCCCTTGCGCACCCGTCCGCATGGCACGCCTCCTTTGCGGGTAGCGGATGCGCAGGGGCTCCTGCTCGATGCGGGGCGCAGACCTGGTGTTTATGAGACTGATGTGTGTTAATGCCGGTTTCTGGGGGAGGGGAATGGCATGAGTCTGGAAGAAGCGTCACGCCAACTGGAGGCCGCGATCCACGATGCGCGGGTGTCGTTCGACTGCATTCTGCTGGAAGAGCTCGACCGGGCCCACATCAACGTGATCACCGCCCGGGCCGCGACGGACGCCGCGGAACAGGCCATTCGGGTGGAGTTGGAGCGGCGGACGGCGGCCGAGCAGGGGTCCTCCGGGCAGTCCTCGGCCGAGTAAGTCGGAAGTAGCCCGCAGGGTATCGAACTTATTTTCGAACCAAGGGTATGCTCGGGGGCATGCCCGAGTCGCTGACGCAGGACTGGCCCGCGAGTGTGCACCCCCCGGGAGCGGACTCCTTCGAGCAGACGGCGGTGGTGTGGCTGTTCGACCTCGTGCCTGCCGATTACCGGCTGCACGGGGTCCTGCGGCGCCACCCGGCGGCCCTGTCCCGCCTGGCCCGCCACTACGTCTCCGCCGCCCTGGCCGCCGCCAGGGAGGGATACCGCACCGCCAGGGTCGAGCTGCGCGACCATCTGCCGCCGCACGCCCTGGACCAGGTGATGAACGCCTACCTGGAGGAGGGGCGCCGCGTCGCGGGGGTCCTGCGCGCGGTGGAGGCGGTGGACGCCGCGCTGCGCGCCTCCGCGCGGGACGGCGGTGCCGAGTGAACCGGTCAGGCGCTCACGCGGACCACCACCGCGACCTCGTCACCGGTGTTCACCAGGTGGTGGCTGTCCCCACCGGCGGAGCCGAGGACCCGGGCCCGGCCCGGCCCCAGCTCCGCGGCGGAGCGCATCTGCCCGTCCGGCCCCGAGGCGATCAGATGGGCGCGCCCGCTCACCAGGAACAGCACCTCCATGCCGCGGGCCCGCGAGGCGCGGGACGAGGGGCCCGGAACGAAGCTGTTGGGTTCGAGCGCCACCGCGCTCACCCGCAGCCGTCCGGCCGCGTACCGGCGGACGGAGCGGGGCACGGACTGCCAGCGCCCCCGCCGCGAGGGCCGCAGGGCCGGGCGGTCCAGTGCGGCCGCGGCGCTCCGGGCCGCGGACACCAGGCGGCCGACCGTCGGCAGGTGCCGTCCGCCCAGGTGTGCGTATCCGGAGGGGCGGCCGGCGTCGACCACGTCGCCGATGCCTTCCAGGGAAACGGCGGTGCGGGGTGTGAGTACAGCGGTGGAGAGAGCCTGCTGGGCCATCGTCGGAAGATCCTTCACGTGTGCGCGTCAGGGCGCGCCTGTGTCGTCGAGGGGCCGCGAAGGGCCCCGGGGAGACCGGCTCCGGACACGGAGCGGTACACGGTCCCGGAGGGAAGCAGGAGAGACCCGCGCCGCGGAACGGACGCGGGGAGCCCGTCGGAGGGCGTCAAGCGCCTCGGAGGCTCAGCGACGACAACACGGACACGCCGCACAGGCCAGGTGGCAGGAGGCCCCGGGGGCCGTGCGAGCCGTGGCGTCGGTGCGGGTGCGCGGATACATGCATGCAAGGAGACCAGCAAGGACCCGGGGCCGTCAAGCGGACCGCGACCGGGTGTGTCGCTCCTCTCACCCTCGGCTTGCCCCGGGTGTGTTGCGGGAGTTGCCACGTGGTGATGACATGGGGGTCCCGAGTACGGCGTGAGGGCTCCGCCGGAAAGGTGACACCCCCCGAGAGCAGTGACAGGAGCGGCCGTCATGGCGTCCATCCGCAGAAGGCGCAGTTGAACCCCGGAACAGCGGGGCTGGGGGCGCGACTCATGGTGCGTGCGCTCGTCGTCGCGGCTGCCGCGGTGATGGCACTCGGCTTCCTCGGCCCCGAGGCCGCGCTGCTGGTCGCGGTCCTGACCGTGCTCACGTTCGTCCTGCTCTGGGCACGCTCCCTGGCCGAGCGCTCCCGGGAGGGATCAGGGCGGAGCAGGCGTGTCGGGGCGGGCGAACGTCCGCTCCCCGACTGAGCCGGTTGCGGATCCGCGACAGGAGAGGGAGAACCGTGCCTCTTTCGACGAAGTGCGGGTGCGGGGCCTCTCCTCCCGCGTAGATTCAGGGGCCATGACGGACCGGGATCTCCTCCATGACCTGTGCTCCGACCGCGTTCCGTCGGCGGAGGCCTACGAGAGGCTGCTCGACGCCTACGGGGAGGAGCTGTACCGACGCTGCGTCCTGTCCCTCTGCGACCGCGACGCCGCGCACGTCGTGCTGCGCGACACGCTGATCGCCGCCCGTGCGCACATCCGCCGGCTGCCCGATGCGGACCGGATGGGCGAATGGCTGCACGCGGTCGCCGAGTCCGAATGCCTGCGCCGGCGGGCCCGCGACCACCGACTGGCGAGGGAATGGGCGCTGCCCGTGAACATCGCCCTGGTGCGGGCGCGGGTGCTCAAGGGCATGGCCGCCCCCGAGCTCGACGGATACCGGGCACACGTCGCCGCCCGTGCCGACAACTTCGGCCGCGACGGCTTTCCCGCGCCGCCGAGCGAGCCGGGCGGGCGGAATCTCCCCTGCGCGCTCGTGCCGGCTCTGACCGGTCTCCTGGTGGCGCTCGCCTGTGCGGCGTACGCCCTGGCCGAAGCCTCGGGGCCCCTCGCGGCGGCCCTCGGCGGATGAGACACTTCGGCCCGGCGGGATGCGTTCCCTACCGGGCCGGGTGCGTGGGACGCCGAACGCTACTTCTCGTCCGCGTTGGTGATGTGCGAGGCGTCGCCGTGGACGCCCGCCTCCTCGGCCCGCTTGACCGAGGCCATGATCTCCAGCTCGGCCTCGTGGCGGCCGACCCAGCTGGCGCCCTCGACGGACTTGCCGGGCTCCAGGTCCTTGTAGACCGTGAAGAAGTGCTCGATCTCGAGGCGCTCGAACTCGTTCACGTGGTGAATGTCACGCAGGTGCTCCTGGCGCGGGTCGGTCGCCGGAACGCAGAGCAGCTTGTCGTCGCCGCCGGCCTCGTCGCGCATGCGGAACATGCCGATGGCGCGGGCGCGGATCAGGCAGCCCGGGAACGTCGGGGCCTTGAGCAGG
The DNA here is from genome assembly GCF_014203695.1 of Nocardiopsis algeriensis. GTDB lineage: Bacteria > Actinomycetota > Actinomycetes > Streptosporangiales > Streptosporangiaceae > Nocardiopsis > Nocardiopsis algeriensis. Next base: position 104,846 of record NZ_JACHJO010000008.1, read on the forward strand.
ACGAGTGCGTCGAGCGGGTCGCCGTCCTCGCCGAGCGTGCCCTCCACGAAGCCGTAGTCGGCGGGATACGTGGTGGAAGTGAACAGCATGCGGTCGAGTCGGATGCGACCGGTCTCGTGGTCCACCTCGTACTTGTTGCGCTCCCCCTTGGGGATCTCGATCGTGACGTCGAATTCCATGCTGATATCGGCTCCCATTGCGACTAATGTCGCCGTATAGCTACAAAGTCTGACCGCGACACCGAGAGAAGGGCGGGTGCCACGGGTGCGACCGGTACGAGGTGAGGCACTCCTCACGCTGGCCCTGCTCAACATATTCGTGTTGATTGCCGGGTTTGTCGTCCTCGACGTGGTCGAGGCCAGGCCGCTCCCTGCGGAGCCCCGTCCCGTGACGAGCGCCGAGGGCGTGGCGGCGGCGGAACCCGCGGCCTCGACTCCGGCGGACCCGGAACGGATCGCGGACATCCTTCATGATCCCATGTCGGCGTCCGGGCTCGAGGAGGGACTCTACGGTTACGTCCTCGACGCGGCCACCGGCGAGGCGGTCTTCGAACTCGGGGCCGACACCCCGGCGACGCCCGCGTCGACCACCAAGATCGCCACGGCGGTCGCGGTTCTCTCGGCCGTGGGGCCCGACCGCGTACTGAGCACCGAGGCCCACCTCGACCCCGCCGGCGGCACCGTCGTCCTGCGCGGGGGCGGCGATGCGACGTTGACCACGGACAGGGACCACGCGGGCTATCCCCCGGTCGCCACCCTGGAGGAGCTCGCGGAGAAGACCGCCGCCGCCCTGGCCGGACAGGGGATCGACACGGTCTCGGTCGGCTACGACGACTCCCTGTTCACCGGTGACACCACGGGCCCGGGCTGGAAGCCCAACTACATCACCGAGGGCAGCACCGCCGCCGTCCACGCCCTCATGATCGACAGCGGCCTGATGTACCCCGGGTCGGAGGTGCCCACCCGGGTTCCGGACCCGCCGCTGGCCGCCGCCAAGGCCTTCGCGGGGCAGCTGGAGGACCAGGGGATCACCGTCGAGGGGGCCCCGGTCGAGGCCGTGGCGGCGGGCGACCCGATCGCCTCGGTCGACTCGATGCCCATGACGGCACTGGTGGAGCACATGATGCTGGCCAGCGACAACAACATGGCCGAGAACCTGGGGCGTGTCGCCGCGATCGAGACCGGCCACGACCCCTCCTTCGCCGGGGCGGCCGAGGCCACCCACCAGATCCTGGACGGCCTGGGGATCGACGGGGTCACCCTCTCCGACAACAGCGGTCTGAGCACCGAGAACCGGATCACCCCGCGTGCCCTGGTCGACCTGGTGCGCCTGGCCTCCGACCCCGCTCACGCCGAGCTCAACGCGGCGATCACGGGGTTGCCCACTGCCAACTCGACCGGCACCCTCTCCTACCGGGGACGCTACGACGAGGGCTCCCTGGCCAACGGCGCCGCCGGGATGGTGCGCGGCAAGACCGGCACCCTCAACGGCGTGAGTGCGCTGGCGGGGACCATCCGCGACCAGGAGGGCAACACGTACGTGTTCGCCTTCCTCGCCAACGTCCCGGGTGTCACCGGAGCCCAGCTGGACACCCTCGCCGCCGCCCTCAGCAGCTGCGGATGCTCCTGAGCGCCGGCGAACGGTAGGGGACACCCCTGGGATCACCCGGAATTGGATCCCTGATCCCCGTGCCGACCGACGATGCGTGGGTAGGCTGCCAGTGTGACTGTGATCGACTGGGATGTAGCCGTCAACACCGGTGTCCGCCTCGTACGGCCCGGGCCGCAGGTGGACCTGCCCGACGCGCGGCAGGCCGTGGCCCAGTTGCGCGAGCTCTCCACCGTTGCCGCCGGACATGTACGCGACTTCACCGGGATGAACCCCCTCGTGCCCGCCGGGCCCGCGGCCGTCGTGGACCGCCCCGGCTGGATCAGGGCCAACGTCGACGGGTTCAGGGTGGTCATCGAACCCGTCCTGGAGCAGATGGGCGCACGGCGCCTGAGCGGCAGTGCCGCCGCGAACCTGACCGGTGCGGTCGGTGCGCGCGTCACAGGGGTGCAGCTGGGGGCGCTCCTGGCCTACCTGGCGGGGAAGGTCCTCGGCCAGTACGAACTCTTCCTCCCGCCGGACCCCGACGGGAACCTGCCGACCGGCCGCCTCACCCTGGTGGCCCCCAACATCGTCCACACCGAACGCGAACTCGACGTCGATCCCCGGGACTTCCGCCTGTGGGTGTGCCTCCACGAGGAGACCCACCGCATGCAGTTCACGGCCACACCGTGGCTGCGCGGCTACGTCCAGGACCTGATGCAGGAGCTCCTGCTGTCCTCGGAGATGGACGCGGGCGACCTCATCACACGCCTGCGCGCCGCGGGCGAGGCGGTCGCCGACGCCGTGCGCGGCGGTGAGGGAAACCTCATCACCGCGATCCAGAGCCCCGAGCAGCTGGAGATCATGGACCGCGTCACCGCGGTCATGAGCCTGGCCGAGGGACACGGCGACTACGTCATGGACGCGGTCGGCCCCGAGGTGGTCCCCAGCGTGGAGAGGATCCGCGCCCGTTTCCAGAAGCGCCGCGAAGGCCTCGGTCCCCTCGACCGGGTGCTGCGCCAGGTGCTCGGCATGGACATGAAGATGCGCCAGTACGAAGAGGGCGCCGCCTTTGTCCGGGCCGTCGTGGCCGAGGTCGGGATGGCCGACTTCAACAAGGTGTGGACCTCGCGGGAGACCCTGCCCACCCTGGCGGAGATCCGCGAGCCCTCCGCGTGGGTGGACCGGGTCGTGCGCCCGGCCGCCGTCACGGAGTGAGCGGCCCGCCTCCCGCCGTGGCCGCCGTACGGTTGGCGGTCCGGCGGGCTCTGGCAGGTCTGCCCTCGGGGACCACCGTGCTGACCGCGTGCAGCGGCGGCGCCGACTCCCTCGCGCTGGCGGGGGCCGCCGCCTTCGAGGCGCCCCGCCTGGGTCTGCGCGCCGGGGCGGTCACCGTCGACCACGGGCTCCAGGAGGGCTCGGACGCGCGCGCCGACGACGTCGCCAAGGTGTTGGCGGGCCTGGGGCTGGACCCCGTGGTGGTGCGCCGGGTCGAGGTCGCCGACCGGGGCGGCCCTGAGGGGGCGGCCCGCGAGGCCCGCTACGCCGCGCTCGCGGAGGAGGCCGCCGCCCGCGCCCCGGCGGTGATCCTGCTGGGTCACACCCTCGACGACCAGGCCGAGACCGTCCTGCTCGGGTTGGCCCGCGGCTCGGGTGCCCGCTCGCTGTCGGGGATGGCTCCGCGCAGCGGGGACCACCTGCGCCCCCTGCTCGGGTTGGAGCGCGACACCGTCCGCCGCGCCTGCGACCTCATGGGGTTCACCGCGTGGGAGGACCCCCACAACCACGACCCCCGCTTCGCCCGCTCACGGGTGCGCCACGAGGCGCTCCCGGCCCTGGAGAGGACCCTGGGCCCCGGTATCGCCGCCGCCCTGGCCCGTACGGCCGCACTCCTGCGCGACGACGCCGACGCCCTGGACTCCCTCGCCGGCGAGCTGTACGCCGAGGCGGCGGTAGCGGAGGGGGACCCCGGCCCGGTCCTGTCCGTGCCGGTGCTCCGGAACACCCCCGCCGCCCTGCGCACGCGCGTGCTGCGCCGCGCCGCCCTGGCCGCGGGCTGCCCGGCCGGCGCCCTGAGCGCCCACCACGTGCGCGAACTCGAAAAACTCGTCACGGCATGGCGTGGCCAGGCCCACATCGACCTCCCCGGAGGCATCCGCGGCCACCGCATCGCCACCACCCTCCGCTTCGCCCAGTGAGGGCGCCGGCGGGGTTCTGCAGGAGTGGAGCGAACGCCCGAGGAACGAGGGCGTGAGCGCAGCGACGAAGAACCGCGCCCTGAAGGCGCCCGAACAAGGGGGCTGCGGCCGCAGGCCGTCCGTTGAGGGTGGTGGCGGGCGACGGGCGGGATGAAGCGAAGCGGAGGCCCCAAAGCAAACACAGCGAGGGCGCCGGCGGGGTTCTGCAGGAGTGGAGCGAACGCCCGAGGTGCGAGGGCGTGAGCGCAGCGACGAAGAACCGCACCTTGAGAGCATCCGCTGAGGGTGATGTTGGGCAACGAACAGGCCGAGGCGAAGCGCCGGTCACTCACAAGCCCACCCGCGCCCCAGGGGGTGTGCCGTGAGGGCGCCGGCGGGGTTCTGCAGGAGTGGAGCGAACACGCGAGGTACGAGCGTGTGAGCGCAGCGACGAAGAACCGCGCCCTGAAGGCGCCCGAACCGGGGCCGAAGCGAAGCGGAGGCCCCAAAGAGGCACAGAGCGGAGGCCCCGAAGCAAGCACGACCGGGTACGCGGGTGTGGCCGGTCCCCCCGCCGTGTTGGGCACGTTTATCCTGGTTGCCGCAAACGGGGAACCCAGCAGCAAGGACAGTGGGCGTGGACGCTAAGGACATGGGCCGGGACCTGGAGAAGATCCTGGTCACCGAGGAGCAGATCAAGGCGCGTCTGGAGGAGATCGGCGCGCAGATCGACGCGGACTACGCGGGCAAGGATCTGCTGATCGTCGGGGTCCTCAAGGGCGCCGTCATGGTGATGGCCGACCTGGCACGGGTGCTGCACAGCCCCGTCTCGATGGACTGGATGGCCGTCTCCTCCTACGGAGCGGGCACCACCTCCTCGGGGGTGGTCCGCATCCTCAAGGACCTGGAGACCGACATCAAGGACCGCGACGTCCTGATCGTGGAGGACGTCATCGACTCCGGCCTCACCCTGTCCTGGCTGGTGGGCAACCTCAAGTCGCGCGGTCCCCGCTCGGTCGAGGTCTGCACCATGGTGCGCAAGCCGCTGGCCTACGAGGTGGACCTGGACGTCAAGTACATCGGCTTCGACCTGCCGAACGAGTTCATCATCGGCTACGGCCTCGACTACGCCGAGAAGTACCGCAACCTGCCGTTCATCGGCACTCTCGCTCCGCACGTCTACGAGAAGTAGGCCGTCTGCCGCCCGGCCGGTGTGGGACGGCCCGCACGGCCGGACGGGAACAACCGGCGGGGGCGCCGTCGTTGGTTCGATGACGGCCCCCGCCCTGTGGTTCTCCGTCCCGGTGATCGCGATCTCGCGGTGTGCCCGCCGGGCAGGGCGAGGTGTACCGTCGAAAGATCCCGCGTCCGGCGGGAAACCACGTGTCCGATATGAGGTCCTGCTTCGGAATGTCCTCCGGTGCGGGCGGCTGGTCAGGAGGGACGGACCCCACAGAGGTCCGCTCACATGAATCTGAAGCGTATATTCCGCGGCCCGTGGATATTGATCCTGGCCGTACTCCTCATACTTCTTCTCATCGTCCAGATGTTCGGCATCGGCGGGGGGCAGCAGCCCGAGGAGACCGACATCTCCCAGGTCCACCAGCTCATCGAGCAGGACAAGGTGGACAACGCCGAGATCATCGACCGTGACCAGCGCATCGTGCTGACCACGACCGAGGACGAGGTCTACGAGGCGTACTGGGTCGAGGGCCAAGGGCTGCAGCTCGCGGACATGCTCCAGGAGTCCCTGGACAGCGGCGAGAGCAACCTGGAGTCCTACGAGGTCTCGGTCGCGACCACCTCCGCGTGGACGACCATCCTGGTCAGCTTCCTGCCCCTCCTCCTGATCCTCGCGGTCTTCTGGTTCGTCTTCAGCCAGATGCAGGGCGGCGGCTCCCGGGTGATGAACTTCGGCAAGTCCAAGGCCAAGCTCATCACCAAGGACACCCCGAAGAACACCTTCGCCGACGTCGCCGGCGCCGACGAGGCCATCGAGGAGCTCCAGGAGATCAAGGACTTCCTCCAGGAGCCGGCCAAGTTCCAGGCGATGGGCGCCAAGATCCCCAAAGGCGTGCTGCTGTTCGGCCCTCCCGGTACCGGAAAGACACTCCTGGCGCGCGCCGTCGCGGGCGAGGCCGGGGTGCCCTTCTACTCGATCTCCGGCTCCGACTTCGTCGAGATGTTCGTCGGTGTGGGCGCCTCCCGCGTGCGCGACCTGTTCGAGCAGGCCAAGGCCAACGCCCCCGCCATCATCTTCATCGACGAGATCGACGCCGTGGGCCGCCACCGCGGCGCCGGCATGGGCGGCGGCCACGACGAGCGCGAGCAGACCCTCAACCAGATGCTGGTCGAGATGGACGGCTTCGACGTCAAGGGCGGCGTCATCCTCATCGCCGCCACCAACCGGCCCGACATCCTCGACCCGGCGCTGCTGCGCCCGGGCCGCTTCGACCGCCAGATCGTCGTGGACCGGCCGGACATGGACGGCCGCCGCGACATCCTCAAGGTCCACTCCAAGGGCAAGCCGATGGCCGAGGACGTCGACTTCGACGTGATCGCCCGCCAGACCGCGGGGATGACCGGTGCCGACCTGGCCAACGTCATCAACGAGGGCGCTCTGCTGTCGGCACGCGCCGGGAGCGACACCATCACGCACGCCGTCCTCGAGGAGGCGATCGAGCGCGTCATGGCCGGCCCCGAGCGCAAGAGCCGGGTGATGTCCGAGTACGAGAAGAAGGTCATCGCCTACCACGAGGGCGGTCACGCCCTCGTCGGCCACGCGCTGCCCAACGCCGACCCCGTGCACAAGGTCACCATCCTGCCGCGCGGCCGGGCCCTCGGCTACACCATGTCGATCCCGACGGAGGACAAGTTCCTCACCTCCCGCTCGCAGATGATGGACCAGCTGGCCATGATGCTGGGCGGCCGCGCCGCGGAGGAACTGGTCTTCCACGAGCCCACCACGGGTGCGGGCAACGACATCGACAAGGCCACCTCGCTGGCGCGCAACATGGTGACCGAGTACGGCATGAGCGAGCGCCTGGGCGCCCGCAAGTTCGGCTCCTCCAACACCGAGCCCTTCCTGGGCCGGGAGATGGCGCACACGCGCGAGTACTCCGAGGAGATCGCCTCCGTCATCGACGAGGAGGTGCGCAGGCTCATCGAGTCCGCGCACGACGAGGCCTTCGAGGTCCTGAACGAGTACCGGGACGTCCTGGACGAGCTGGTGGTCGCCCTGCTGGAGAAGGAGACCCTCTCCCGGGACGAGGTCCTGGAGATCTTCGCCCCGGTCCGCAAGCGGCCGAGCCGCGGCTCCTTCACCGGATACGGCAGGCGCCGGCCCTCCACGCGCCCCCCGGTGCTCTCCAAGAAGGAGATCGCCGCAGGCGCCACGGCGGTGAACGGCTCCGGTCCGCGGAGCACCGCCTTCGAGGGGCCGGAGACCGACAGCGGCGGACAGCTTCCGGGCCCGTCCGCCAGTTTCGAGGGAGATGACGAGTGAGCGGGGCCGACAGCCTGCCCGGTAGACAGGTGGACAGAGAGCGCATCGAGCGTGCGGTACGGGAGATCCTCGTCGCGATCGGCGAGGACCCCGACCGCGACGGCCTGGTCAAGACCCCCGAGCGGGTCGCCCGGGCCTACGAGGAGCAGTTCGCGGGACTGGGCCAGAAGCCCGACGACGTGCTCACCACGGTGTTCGAGGCCGGGCACGAGGAGATGGTCCTGGTCAAGGACATCGAGCTCTACTCCACCTGCGAGCACCACCTGGTCCCCTTCTACGGGGTGGCGCACGTGGGCTACATCCCCGGATCCGACGGCCGTATCACCGGCCTGAGCAAGCTGGCCCGGCTGGTCGACGTCTACGCCCGCCGGCCGCAGGTGCAGGAGCGGCTCACCGGCCAGGTGGCCGACGCCATCATGGACCACCTCCAGCCGCGCGGCGTCATCGTCGTCGTCGAGGCCGAGCACCTGTGCATGACCATGCGCGGCGTGCGCAAGCCCGGTGCCCAGACCGTCACCTCGGCGGTGCGCGGCGTCTTCCGGAGCAGCGACCGCACCCGCGCCGAGGCGATGAGCCTCATCCTGGACCGCCGCTGACATCGGCGCCGCGTGACGCGGGAGACATCCGGGGAGGGCCGGGGGCCGCGCGGCCCCCGGCCCTCCCGCGAGACGCATAGAGTGTTTCCATGGCGCCGAAACACACACTTCCAGGACTGCCCGACAAAGGGCGCTGCCTGGTCATGGGGGTCGTGAACGTCACCCCCGACTCCTTCTCCGACGGCGGTGCCTGGTTCGACCCGGAACGGGCGATCGAGCACGGACTGCGGCTGGTGGCCGAGGGCGCGGACATCGTCGACGTCGGCGGGGAGTCCACGCGGCCCGGGGCGCAGCGAGTGCCCGCGGACGAGGAGCTGCGCCGGGTCGAGCCCGTGGTGCGCGAGCTCGCCGCGCACGGCGTGGCCGTGAGCGTGGACACCATGCGGGCCGAGGTCGCGGAGCGCTCCGTCGAGGCGGGCGCCGTCCTGGTCAACGACGTCAGCGGCGGCCTGGCCGATCCGGCCATGGCGAGACTCGTGGCTTCTTCCGGCGTTGCCTATGTGTTGATGCACTGGCGTGGGCATAGTCATGACATGCAGAGCCGTGCCGTGTACACGGATGTCGTCCGGGAGGTCATCGATGAGCTCCGCGACCGTATGGAGGCCATGATCAGTGCAGGCGTCGACCCAGACCAGATCGTCCTCGACCCGGGCCTCGGGTTCTCCAAGCGACCGGAGCAGGCCCACAACTGGGCTCTGCTCCGACATCTCGACCGGTTCCACGAGCTGGGCCGCCCGGTGCTGGTGGCCGGATCCCGCAAGCGCTTCCTGAGCCGCCTCCTGAGCGGCGCGGAGGGCGACCGCCCCTTCGTGGAGTGCGACGCCGCCACCGCGGCCCTGACCACGCTGTCCGCGGACCGGGGCGCCTGGGCGGTCCGGGTGCACGACGTGCGCTCCAGCGCCGACGCCGTGCGTGTGGCGGCCGCATGGTCCGACGGGGGCGCGGGCCTGGACGAGGGACGCTTTCCCCGTACCGCGGTTCGAGGTGGCCGGTGAAGTCGCGCCAGGAGGTCATGGAGCGCGTGGCCGAGGCCAACGCGCAGTTCTACAGCGCCATCGAGAACGGCGACATCGACCTGATGCGCAGTGTGTGGGCGGAGGAGCACGAGGCCCCCGACCTGGTGTGCGTCAACCCCGGCTGGCCCCTGCTGCGCGGCCGTACCGAGATCATCCGGGCCTGGTCGCTGATCATGGCCAACGTGGTCTACATCCAGTACGTGCTCACCGAGACCCACATCGGCGTGGGCGGGGACATCGCCATGGTGACGTGCGAGGAGAACGTCCTCACGGCCGAGGACGACAGCCCCGGGTTCGTCGCCGGGGGGCAGGTCGTCACGACCAACTTGTTCGTCGACACCGAGCAGGGGTGGCGGCTGTGGTCGCACCACGCCTCCCCGGTGCTGATGGGCGAGGAAGAAGAGGACGAGGGCGAGGTCTGATGCGGGACCGTGTCGCGCTGCGCGGGCTGAGGGCCCGCGGCCACCACGGGGTGTTCGACTTCGAGCGGCGGGAGGGGCAGGACTTCGTCGTCGACGCGGTCCTGTACCTGGACACCGCTCCGGCCGCCGCCTCCGACGACGTCGGCGACACCGTGCACTACGGGGTGCTCGCCGACAGGCTGGTGGAGATCGTCACCGGAGAGCCGGTGAACCTCATCGAGACGCTCGCCGAGCGCCTGGCCGCCGTGTGCCTGGAGGAACCGCTGGTCGAACGGGTGGAGCTGACGGTGCACAAGCCGTCGGCGCCGATCGAGCACGAGTTCGGCGACGTCGCGGTCACCGTGGTCCGCGACCGGGGAGGGGCCTCGTGACCCGCGCGGTGCTGTCACTGGGATCCAACCTGGGGGACCGGGCGGCGGCCCTCCGGCGCGGCATCGAGGTGCTGCTGGAGGGCGAGGACGCCCCTGTGCCCGTGGCGCTCTCACCGGTGTACGAGACCGCCCCTGTGGGCGGTCCCGAGCAGGGCCGCTACCTCAACGCGGTCCTGCTCGTGGAGAGCGAGGGCACCCCCCGGCAACTGCTGGAGCGGGCGTGGGCGGCAGAGCGGGCCCTGGACAGGGTTCGTGAAGTCCGCTGGGGGCCGCGCACGCTCGACGTCGACGTGATCGCCTTCGGCCAGGTGCGGGACGACGACCCCGAGCTGACCCTGCCGCACCCGCGCGCGCACCTGAGGGCGTTCGTGCTGCGGCCGTGGCTGGACGCCGACCCCGGTGCCGAGCTCCCCGGCCTGGGCCCGGTGGCCGAGCTGCTGGCGGCGGTGACCGCCGACGACGAGGCGGGGGAGCAGGAGCTGTTCCTGCGTGAGGACCTCGAGCTCCGGCTGCCGGAGGAGGCGACCGGCTGATGGGGGACGACGACGGGCGGCGGCTGCGGCCCACGGGGTGGCGGTTGCCGCTGGTGCTGTTCGTGGCGAGCGCCGTCGCCGGCGCCCTCGTCGCGCACGCGCTGCCCGGCCTGCCGCTGATCCCGTGGTCGGCGATCCCGACCCTGCTCCTGCTGGCGTTCGCGGAGGCGTTCACGGCACGGCGGACACGGCGCCGGATCCGCAGGGAGCCGGGGACCGAGCCGATCCCCCCGATCAGCGCGGCCCGCCTGGTCGCCCTGGCCAAGGCCAGCGTGCTGGTGGCGGCGGTGTTCGCGGGTGCCTTCGCGGGCATGGCGCTGACGGTGCTCGACACCCTGGAGCTGCCGGTCCACCGGGAGGTCTTCCTCACGGGGCTGGGCACGGCGGTGGCCTCGCTGCTGCTCATGGCAGCCGCCTACCGCCTGGAGTGGGCCTGCCGGGTGCCCGGGGACGAGGGCGGGAACGGGGACCGGAACACGCCCGGGACGGCGTGAGCGGAAGCGGCCGACACGCCGGTGTCCCCGGCACCTGGGGCGGCCTGGGGCGGAATCGGCCGCCGGATGATTGACTGAGGCCCGTGGAGACCAGTGATCCGACACCGCAGAGCCCGTCCGAGCCTCCGGAGCCGAGCGGCCCGGCCGTCGCCGCCTTCGCCGCGCCCGAGGGCCTCACCTGGAACCGGGTCTCGTCCTCCCTGGCCTGGTATCACAGGCTGGTCGCGGGGGCGCTGTGCCTGGCCGCGGGCGTCGCGGGGGCGCTCCTGCTGCTCCTGTGGGCGGACCTCGCATGGGCCTTCGCCTGGGTCGCCCTCTCCCTCGTCTGCCTCGTGGCGAGCTGGTTCCTGGCCGGGCTCTTCCGGCGCTCCTGGGGGTACGCGGAGGGGGAGGAGGAGCTGTACCTGACCTACGGCGTCCTCGTCCGGCAGCTCGTCGTGATCCCCTACGGCCGGATGCAGGTCGTGGACACCACGGCGGACCTGCTGGAACAGGCGCTGGGCGTCTCCACGGTGCGGGTGCGCACGGCCGCGATCACCGCCGACACGCGGGTGGTCGGACTCCCGCTGGAGGAGGCGGTCCGGCTGCGCGACCGGCTGGCAGAACGCAGTGAGACCTTCTCGACGGGGTTGTAGATGACAGAGTCCGCCCGCCCGGAACCGCCGCGGTACCCGCCGCCCGCGGTTCCGGGACCGCCGCCGCGGCCCGGCCTTCCGGGCGCTCCGCCCCCGGGACCTCCGCCTCCGTACGGGCAGGCCGGGCACGGCCCCCCGGTGATGCTCCCGCCGACGGTGTGGTGGCCCCAGCCCGTCCAGCCCCGGCCGGAGGAGGACGTGACGTCGGGGGTCCTCCGGTCGCACTGGTCGGCGGTCCCGTTCCGGGTGGTCGCGGTCACGCTGGTGTTCGCGGCCCTGGCCGGCCCCGTCCTCACCCTGTTCGGGTTCGCGTGGGTGCTCGTGCTCGTGGTGGCGGTCTTCTTCGGTTCCCTCGCCTACGCGCTGCCCGCCTGGTGGTACGCGAGCTTCGGGCTGCGCCAGGACCACCTGATCGTGCACAGCGGGCTGGTCATGCGCAGTTCGCGGGAGATCCCGCTCAGCCGCCTCCAGGCCGTGGACGTGGTCCAGCCGCTGCTGATGCAGGTGTTCGGCCTGGCGGAGCTGCGCATCGAGCTCGCCGGAGGGGACGCCAGTGCCGTGCGGCTGCGCTTCCTCCGGCGCCCGGTGGCCGAGAAGCTGCGGGCCGCCGTGGTCGCCCACGCCGCCGGACTTCCCGGCAGGTCGCCGGAGGCGCCCGAGTGGCCGCTGTACCGGCTGCCGTTCCTGCTGCTGCTCGGAGCGCTGACGTTCCGGGTGCCGGTGCTGCTGGGTTTCATCGGGCTGCTCATGCTGGCCACCGCGGGGGCCGTCTTCGGCGAGCCCGGCGTCCTGGGCGCGTTCGTTCCGCTGCTGCTGGGTCTGACGCGCTATTTCCTGGGGCCCCTGGTCCGCTACACGGACTTCTACGCCTCGCTCTCGTCCGACGGCCTGCGGCTGCGCTACGGGATGTTCCAGAGGCGGATGCAGACGGTCCCGCCCGGACGCGTGCAGGCCGTGCGGGTGGTGGAGCCCCTGCTCTGGCGTGCGCTGGGGGTGGCCCGCGTGGAGGCGAACGTGGCGGGATACGCCGGCACCCGCCAGGGCGACTCGGCCACCCTCCTGCCCGTGGCGCCGAGAAGGCGGGCCTTCGCCCTGGTCAACGAGCTCTTTCCCGGAACCGAGGTGGCCCACGTCCCGCTGGTGCCCCACCGGCAGCGGCTGCCCTCCCTGGCGGGTGCGGACGAACACCTCTTCGTCACCTCCGCCGGCCTGTTCTGCAGGGTGACGGAGATCGTGCCGCTGGAGCGGGTGCAGGCGCTGAGGCTGACCGCCGGTCCCCTCTCCCGGTTGACCGGACGGGCCTCGGTGGACGTGGACACCGCGCCCGGACCCGTTCGCGCGCGGGTCGCGGGGCGGAACGTCGACGAGGCCCGGCGTCTGGTGGAGGAGCTGGCCGCTCGCACCCGGCGGGCCCGCAGGACATCGGAGGGACCGGAGCGGTGGGCGACCCGGGCGACGGTGGACCGGCGGGGTGCCACCGAGGAATAGGGGCGTGACGTGCGTCACATGGACGCTGCGGAGAGCTTCCGATTATGGATCCCATGTCGGACATGGAACGTAGCTGAGGGTGATACCTCCTGGTGATGGTCGGGAATGACTTCCCTGTTTTGGTCACGGTGGGTGCCGACGTATGGCTAAATAGTGCTTGAACACAGCAAGTGTTCAGCGTTACACACACGGTCAACGTCAACGGCCGGTGGGCGCCCCCCGTCCGCCGGTCCGACAGGAGAGAAACCATGCTGAAGAAGGCTTTCGCCGCCAGTGCCATCGTCGCCGCCGCCGCGGGCGTCCTGTTCACCGGCGCTCCGGCCATGGCCAACAGCAACGCCTTCACCTCCGGCAACGGCTCGGTCCTGGGCGGCAACCAGGTCATCGCCGACCTCGACATCCCGGTCAACGTCTGCGGCACCGCCGTCGCGGTCCTGGGCATCGCCAACGCCAAGTGCGTCGACTCCGAGGCCAGCATCGAGAACGAGGGCTGACAGCTGCGGCTCCACGCCGCACGCTCCGCCCGCCCGGGGGTTGACCCGGCCGGAGACGTCCCGGCCCCAGGGCGGAGCAGCTGAACTCTCGGCGCCATCCCGTGACGACGGGGTGGCGCCCTTTCGCGTTCCCCGGCACCCGACCCCGGGGGGCGGGGCCGCGGTCCACTGCCGGGGGAGGGCTATCGTGTGCTCAGGCGTCACGGCCGGGGAGGGCCGGACGCACTCGGCACGAGGGAGCGGCAGCATGGAGACCACGCAGGGGCGCCCCGCCCGGCTGCGGGTCGGTGTCATCGGGCCCGGCAGGGTCGGCTCTGTCCTCGGACGCGCGCTCGGACGCGCCGGCCACAAGGTCGTCGCCGCGTCGGCGGTCTCCGAGGCCTCCAAGGAACGGGTCGCCACCCGCCTGCCGACCGCGCGGATCCTGGAACCCGCCCAGGTGGCCGAGGCGAGCGACCTCGTCCTGCTCACCGTTCCCGACGACGACCTCGCCGGGACGGCCGAAGGCCTGGCCGCCACCGGAACCGACCTGCGCGGCAAGATCCTCGTCCACGCCAGCGGCGCCCACGGCCACGGCGTCCTCGCCCCCGCCACCATCGCCGGGGCCCTGCCCCTGGCCCTGCACCCCGCGATGGCCTTCACCGGCCGCGACGAAGACCTCGACCGCCTCGCCAACTGCTGCTTCGGCGTCACCGCCCCCGAGCAGCTGCGCCCCATCGCCGAGGCCCTCGTCGTCGAGATGGGCGCCGAACCAGTCTGGATCCCCGAGGACCGCCGCACCCTCTACCACGCGGCCCTCGCCGGCGGTGCCAACCACCTCGTCACCCTGGTCGCCGACAGCGCCTCGCTGCTCTCCGCCGCGGGGGTCCCCGATCCCGGCCGCCTGCTCGCCCCTCTGCTCGGCGCCTCGCTGGACAACGCCCTGCGCCTGGGCATCCACGGGCTCAGCGGGCCCGTGCTGCGCGGCGACGCCGGAACCGTCGCTGGGCACATCGAGCAGCTGCGCGAGAACGCGCCCGAGAGCGTGGTCAGCTACGTCGAACTGGCCCGGCTCACCGCCGACCTGGCCATCAACGCCGGGATGCTCAGGCCCGAGGACGCGGAGAGACTCCTCGACGTCCTCCGCCGCTGACATCCGCGAGCCGCCCGGACCGGGGCGGCGCGCACCACCACGGACACCACGGGGAAGACCACCCATGACCGAGACCACCAGCACCGCCTCCGCCGGCAGCCGGCGCCCCCTCGTCGTCCGCACGCCCGACGAACTCCGGCGTGCGACGGCCACCGCCGGGCGCACCGCCCTGGTTCCCACGATGGGGGCCCTCCACGAGGGCCACCGGAGCCTCATGAGGATCGCCCGGGAGCGGGCGGACACCGTGGTCGTCAGCGTCTTTGTCAACCCGCTCCAGTTCGGTCCCGGTGAGGACTTCGAGCGCTACCCGCGCGACCTGGACGCCGACACCGAGGTGTGCGCGCAGGAGAGCGTCGACATCGTCTTCGCCCCCGCGACCGAGACGATGTACCCCGCGGAGCAGATGGTGACCGTCGACGCCGGGGCCATGGGCGGGCGGCTGGAGGGCGCCTCCCGGCCCGGCCACTTCACCGGTGTCCTCACCGTCGTCGCCAAGCTCTTCCACCTCGTCCGACCCGACCTCGCCGTCTTCGGCGAGAAGGACGCCCAGCAGATCGCCCTGGTCCGCCGCATGGTCGCCGACCTCGACATCCCGGTGGAGATCGTGGGCGCTCCCATCCTGCGCGATCCCGACGGCCTGGCCTCCTCCAGCCGCAACGTCTACCTCTCGGACCCCGAGCGCGTCAGCGCCCGAGCCCTCTCCCGAGCCCTCGCCGCGGGCCGCGAGGCCGCCCCCGGCGGCGCCGCCGCCGTCCGCACCGCGGCCCTCGCCGTGCTGGAGGGGGCCGCCCAGGCCGACCCGCCCGTCGAGCTGGACTACCTCGCGCTCGTGGACCCGGCCACCTTCACCGAGGCACCCGACGGCCACCGGGGCGCGGCCGTCCTCGCGGTCGCCGCGCGCGTCGGCGCCACCCGGCTCATCGACAACACGTCGATCACGCTCTGAACCGCGGAAGAAGAACCCCATGAGCACACCCACACAGACCCGGATCAGCGCACCGGAACCGGGCTGGTCGGTCTCCGCCGACGTCGCCGTCATCGGGTCGGGGATCGCGGGGCTGAGCACCGCGCTGCGCTATGTCCGGTACTCCGCCGACGGCCGGGTCGTGCTCGTCACCAAGGACCGCCTGTCCACCGGCTCCACCGCCTACGCACAGGGCGGCATCGCCGCCGCGGTCGCCCCCGGTGACGACCCGGTCGCCCACATGGTCGACACCCACCTCGCCGGGGCGGGGCTGTCCGATCCCCACGCCGTCCACGTCCTGGCCGCCGAGGGGCCCGACGCTCTGCGCTGGCTCATCGGCGTCGGCGCCGAGTTCGACCGCGACGCCGACGGAGAGCTCTCCCTCACCCGCGAGGGCGGACACCGGACCGACCGCGTCGCCCACGCGGGCGGTGACGCCACCGGGGCCGAGATCCAGCGCGCACTGGTCGCCGCGGTCCTCGCCGAGGAGCGCATCGAGGTCGTCGAGCACGCCCTCGCGCTCGATGCCCTCCGCGATCCAGCCACGGGCGCGGTGTGCGGTGCGACCCTGCACGTGATGGGCGAGGGCGCCCGCGACGGTGTCGGCGCCGTCCTCGCCCCCGCCGTGGTCCTGGCCACCGGGGGCACCGGGCAGATCTTCGCGGCCACCACCAACCCGCCGGTGTCCACCGGGGACGGCCTGGCCCTGGCCGTCCGCGCCGGCGCGCGCCTGCGCGACATGGAGTTCATCCAGTTCCACCCCACCGTGCTCTGGCTGGGGCCCGACGCACGCGGGCGCCAGCCCCTCGTCTCCGAGGCGCTGCGCGGGGAGGGGGCCTACCTCGTCGACGCCGACGGCAGGCGGATCATGGAGGGCGTCCACGAGCTCGCCGACCTCGCCCCCCGCGACGTCGTGGCGCGCACGATCGCCCGCACCATGGCCGAACAGGGCACCGACCACGTCCACCTGGAGGCGCGCCACTTCGGTCGGGCCACGTGGGAGAAGCGCTTTCCGACCATCCTGGCCTCCTGCCGCGAACACGGCATCGATCCGCTGGCCGTGCCGATCCCCGTCGCCCCGGCCGCCCACTACGCCTCCGGCGGTGTCGAGGTCGACATCGACGGCCGCACCGGTGTTCCCGGCCTGTGGGCCGTCGGCGAGGCCGCCCGCACGGGGGTGCACGGCGCCAACCGGCTCGCCTCCAACTCGCTCCTGGAAGGGCTGGTCTTCGCCGACCGCATCGCCGCCCGGCTGGCGGAGAAGGCGCTGCCGAGGCCCACCGCGTGGAAGGCCGCCGACCACGTCTCGTCCCTGGCCGACCCCGGGGACTCCCCCCGTGTACGCACCCTGATGTCGCGCGGCGCCGGGGTCCTGCGCACCGGCGAGGGTCTGGCCTCCCTCACCGAGGAGCTCGGCGGGCTCGCCCGGCCGGCCGTCCCGGTCGTCCCCGGCGTGGCCTCCTGGGAGGCCACCAACCTGCTCACGGTGGCCCGCCTCGTGGCCGCCGCCGCGCTGCACAGGACCGAGAGCAGGGGCTCCCACCAACGCGCCGACCACCCCGGGCCCCGCCCCGAGTGGCGGGTCCGCTCCGTGACCGTTCGACTGGAAGGGGACACACCCGTGGCCGCCGACGAGATCCTGCCGCCCTCCCTGCCGACCGCCCTGGCGGCCGAGCTCGACACCGTCTCCCTGCCCCTCGCCGAACCCGCGCACGCGGACCCCGACGTGCGGGCCCAGTTCCAGGCCTCCTGGAGCGCCCCCCACCAGGCGCACGCCGACCTGGTGCGCCGGGCGCTCGCGGAGGACCTCACCGGCGGGCCCGGGATCGACGTCACCAGTGTCGCGACCATCCCCGCCGACCAGGTGCGCACCGCACACGTCGTGGCCCGGGCGAGCGGCACCGTCAGCGGCCTCCCGCTCGCCGAGCTCGTCTTCTGGACGGTCTCCGACGGTGCGCTGGACGTCACCCGCGGCGCCGCCGACGGCGACGCGGTCGAGCGCGGGGACGTGCTCATGTCGGTGACCGCGCGCACCCGCGACCTGCTCACCGCGGAGCGCACCGCGCTCAACCTCCTCACCCACATGTCCGGCATCGCCACCGCCACCCGGGCCTGGGTGGACGCGGTGGCGGGCACCGGCGCCCGCATCCGCGACAGCCGCAAGACCCGCCCCGGCCTGCGCGCCCTGGAGAAGTACGCCGTGCGCTGCGGGGGCGGCGTCAACCACCGCTACTGCCTCAGTGACGCCGGTCTGGTCAAGGACAACCACGTGATCGCCGCCGGCGGGGTGGGGGCCGCGGTCCGCGCCGTCCGCGAGCGCTTCCCCGGCGTTCCCCTGGAGGTCGAGGTCGACCGCATCGACCAGATCGAGGAGGCGCTGGAGGCGGGGGCGGAGGAGATCCTCCTGGACAACTTCACCGTGGAGCAGCTCGCCGAGGCGGTGGCCCTGGTCAGGGGCCGCGCCCGGCTGGAGTCCTCGGGCGGACTGACCCTCGGCGTCGCCCGCGACGTCGCCGCGACCGGGGTGGACTACCTGGCCGTCGGCGCCCTCACCCACTCGAGTCCGGCACTGGACATCGCCCTGGATCTCGTGTGACGGACTACCGCGCGGAGTCCGCTTGGTGGAAGATTCCTGAGAACACACCACTTCGACCAGGATGAGGGCCAATGCTGCTGACGATCGACGTCGGTAACTCCGAGACGGTCTTCGGTCTCTTCGACGCCGACGACCTCCTCGAACACTGGCGGGTGAGCACCGCCCCCCGGCGCACCGCCGACGAGTGGGCGGTCGTGCTGCGCGGCCTCGTCGAGGGCAGCACGCTGGGAGGAATCGAGGACATCGACGGCCTGGCGATGTGCTGCTCGGTACCCTCTGTCCAGCACGAGATGCGCGACATGTTCCGGCGCCACTTCGGCGACATCCCGGCCGTGATCGTCGAACCGGGCATCAAGACGGGTGTGCCGATCCGGATGGACAACCCCAAGGAGGTCGGCAGCGACCGCATCATCAACGCGCTGGCCGCCGGCCACCTCTACGGCGGCCCGGCCGTGGTGGTGGACTTCGGGACGGCGACCACCTTCGACGCGGTCAGCACCAAGGGGGAGTACGTGGGTGGGGCGATCGCCCCGGGCATCGACATCTCCGTGGACGCGCTCTCGCGCCGCGGCGCGCAGCTGCACATGGTCGAGATCGTCCGGCCGCGCGCGGCCATCGCCAAGAACACCACCGAGGCCCTGCGCTCGGGCATCGTGTTCGGCTTCGCGGGCCAGGTGGACGGGATCGTCGACCGGATGGTCGCCGAGCTCACCGACTCCCCGGACGACGTGACGGTGGTCGCCACCGGGGGCCTGGCCGTGACGGTCGTCGACGAGTGCGAGACCGTCGACATCCACGAACCCTGGCTCACCCTCATCGGCCTGCGCCTGGTCTTCGAGCGCAACGTCGGCTGACACGGAGGGCCGGGTGGGGAGGGCCCTCCCCACCCGGCCCCGGCCGCCGGACACGGGACCGGGGAACAGCTCGGCCGGGCGGCCGAGGCCCGGCCGAGGTGCACCGCCGCCCGCCGGCGCTACTCCGGCGCGGGCCCGGCCGCCGGCGCGGCGGGCCGGTACAGGTCGGGCTCGATGTAGATGACCCGTGCGATCGGCACGGCCGCGCGGATGCGGGACTCGGCCTCGTCGATGGCGCGGGTGACGCGCGCGGCGTCGTCCTGGGCGTCCACGGCGACCTTGGCGGCGACCAGCAGCTCCTCGGGGCCCAGGTGCAGGGTCTTCATGTGGATGAGGCGGTCGATGTCCTCCACCGTCGCGATCGCCTCCTTGATCTGCCCGATGTGCTCCTTGCTCGCCGACTCCCCGATGAGCAGGCTCTTGACCTCCATCGCCAGCACGACCGCGATGGCCACCAGCAGGATGCCGATGGCGGCGGTGCCCAGGCCGTCCCACAGGCCGTTGCCGGTGACCAGCGTCAGGCCGACACCGATCAGCGCGAACACCAGGCCGAGCAGCGCACCGGTGTCCTCCAGCAGGATGACGGGCAGTTCGGGGGACTTGGAGCGGCGCACGAACTGGACCCAGCTCGCCCGGCCGCGCACCGCGTTGGACTCCTTGACCGCGGTGCGCAGGGCGAAGGCCTCCAGGACGATGGCCACGAGCAGGACGGCGACCGGCACCCACCGCCAGGCGGTGATCGGCTCGGGGTGGGAGATCTTGTGCCAGGCCTCGTAGAGCGCGAACAGGCCGCCCACGCTGAACAGCACGATCGCCACCACGAAGGCGTAGATGTAGCGCTCCCTGCCGTAGCCGAACGGATGCTCCTCCGTCGCGGTCCTGCGAGCGCGCCTGCCGCCGATGAGCAGCAGCGCCTGGTTGCTGGAATCGGCGACCGAGTGGATGGACTCGGCCAGCATGGCCGACGACCCGGTCAGGGCATAGGCCACGAATTTCGTGACCGCGATCCCCATGTTCGCGGCCAGGGCCGTGACCACGGCCTTGGTGCTTCCCTCAACGCTCACCGGTTTCTCGTTTCCTGTTCGTCTGACGCACACCATGGATGCGGGGGCAGGGCAGCGCAATACTAATGACACGGTTTTTCGGTTTCACCCACCCGCCTTTACGGCCGCGGGCTTTCCCCGTGCCCCGGCCCGCCGCGGCGCCGGTAGGATCGTGCGCGTGAACCACGCGCACGACGACAACTACGACGACCTGCCCGAACAGATGCGAGTCCGGCGCCAGAAGCTGGACCGGTTGCGGGAGCAGGGCATCGACCCCTTTCCCGTCTCCTTCCCCCGTTCCGCGTCGATCAAGGCCGTGCGTGACAAACACCAGGGTCTGGAGCCCGACACCCACACGGGCGTCGACGTCTCCATCGCCGGCCGGGTGATGCTGTACCGCACCGGCGGCAAGCTGTGCTTCGCCACGCTGCGCGACGAGACCGGCGACCTCCAGGTGATGCTGTCGCTGGACCAGGTCGGCGCCGAGCGCCTGGAGGCCTGGAAGACCGACGTCGACCTGGGCGACCACGTGGGTGTGGAGGGCGAGGTCGTCACCTCCCGCCGCGGCGAGCTCTCGGTCATGGTCCGCTCCTGGACGCTCACGGCCAAGTGCCTGCGCCCCCTGCCGGAGAAGCACAAGGGCCTGACCGATCCCGAGGCCCGGGTGCGGCAGCGCTACGTGGACCTCATCGTCAACCCCGAGTCCCAGCAGATGGTCCGCCGCCGCTCGGCCGCCATCCGGGCCATCCGGGACTCGCTCACCGCACGCGACTACATCGAGGTCGAGACCCCGATGCTGATGCGGGTGCACGGCGGGGCCACGGCGCGCCCCTTCACCACCCACATCAACGCCTACGACATGGACCTGTACCTGCGCATCGCCCCCGAGCTGTCGCTCAAGCGGCTGGTGGTGGGAGGTCTGGAGCGGGTCTTCGAGATCAACCGCAACTTCCGCAACGAGGGCGCGGACTCCACGCACAACCCCGAGTTCACGATGCTGGAGTTCTACCAGGCCTACGCCGACTACAACGTCATGGCCGACGTCACCCGCGAGCTGATCCAGGACGCGGCCCGCGCCGTGTTCGGCTCCACCGTGGTCGAGCGCGACGGCGAGAGCTACGACCTCGGTGGGGAGTGGCCGCAGATCACCCTGTACGGGGCGGTCTCCGAGGCCCTCGGCGCCGAGGTCGGTCCGCGCACCCCGGTCGAGGAGGTTCGGCGCCTGGCCGCGGACAAGGGAGTCGAGTACAGCGAGGAGTGGGGCCAGGGCAAGCTGGTCGAGCACGTCTTCGAGGAGCTGGTGGAGCACACCCTGGTCCAGCCGACCTTCGTGCGCGACTTCCCGGTGGAGACGAGCCCGCTCACCCGCCAGCACCGGGAGGACCCGCTGCTCACGGAGAAGTGGGACCTCATCGGCTTCGGCATGGAGATGGGAACGGGCTACTCCGAGCTGGTCGACCCGGTCGAGCAGCGCCGGCGCCTCACCGAGCAGTCGCTGATGGCAGCCGAGGGCGACCCGGAGGCCATGCAGCTGGACGAGGACTTCCTCCGGGCACTGGAGTACGGCATGCCGCCGACCGGCGGTGTGGGTGTGGGCATCGACCGGCTCCTGATGGCCTTCACCGGGAAGAACATCCGTGAGACCGTCCTCTTCCCGATCGTCAAGCCCTCCGGAGAATAGCGACCGGAACGGGTCCGGGGCCGCCGCACCCAGGTGCGGCGGCCCCGCCGCGTTCTCCACCGCGGCGGGGAAACCTGCCTTTCCGGCCACAAGGAGCACGACGGCCGGACAGGTGCGGGTCTCCACGGAGACAGAACGTGATTCTCTCCAGAGAGGGAGCCCTGCTTCGCTACTCTCCGGTAGCGAACGTTGACGCAGGTCAGCGCACGGAATGTCACAGACTGAATTTTTGGTGTGGCTCGCTGTTCAAGTGTGACTACTCATGGTAATTTACCGGGTCTTGACGGTATCCACTCCTCCGCCTAGCGTGCTGTGAGCGGGCTTTGCCCGTGAGTTCGCCGAAGTGGAACGAGTGACGCGGAG
Organism: Nocardiopsis algeriensis; assembly: GCF_014203695.1. Classification (GTDB taxonomy): domain Bacteria; phylum Actinomycetota; class Actinomycetes; order Streptosporangiales; family Streptosporangiaceae; genus Nocardiopsis; species Nocardiopsis algeriensis. The sequence continues at coordinate 126,800 of NZ_JACHJO010000008.1, forward strand.
AGCGTGAGGAGACGGTGCCCGAGGGCGCCGATGTCCTCCGCGCGTACGTGAGCCCACCGATGCGGTCTGTCCGTCCCGGACCGCAGCGGACGGGAGGCGCGTGCGGCCCCTGCCGACAACCCCGGTCCCTGTGCCAGAGGGGTCCTCGGGGTGTGCCGTGCTGCGGGTCCCCGCTCACCGAGAGGAGCCGCGAGACCGGCTCGGCGCCCCAGGCGCCCACCCAGGTGACGAGTTGATGTTCCGCACTCACATGATGAGGGAGGACGGAGTGGAACAGGCCACACTCGTACGACGCCCCGTTGAGGACCAGAGCACTCTCCAGCACCGGGAGAACATGGTTCCTCTCCAGACCCGCTCGCGAGAGACCGCACTCGGGCAGTACCCGCCGGTGGAGCTGAGCTCCGAGGAGATCGAGCTGCTCGCCGAGATCGCCACCGGCGTCACCACCGAGGTGGCCGCCCGCCACCTGGAACTGAGCGCCCGTACCCTGCGCCGGCGCATCCGCAACATCTGTGACGTGCTCGGGGTGAACACCCCCATCGAAGCGGTCGTGTGGGCCGCCCGCCGCCAGCTCATCTGAGTCCGGCGGAGACCTCGGAGACCGTCGCGGGCACGGACGGTCCGAAACCGTGTACCTGCCGCATCCGCCGGGGAAGAGCGCTCCGGTAGGTGCGGCGGGGCACATGGGCATAGTCTGGTCCGGCTATGCCCGTTCGCCATGTTCACGTGCGGCGCGCCCGGACCCGGGACGTCGTCCACATCCGCCGGCTCGTCGACACCTACAGCGTCGACCGGCGCGTGCTCTCCAAGAGCACCGTCAACCTCTACGAGGACATCCAGGAGTTCTGGGTCGCCGAGGCCCTGCCGCCCGCGGACGGAGCGGACCCCGGGGAGCGGGAGCCGCGCGTGGTGGGCTGCGGGGCCCTGCACGTGCTCTGGGAGGACCTGGCCGAGGTGCGCACCGTCGCGGTGGATCCCTCCCTGCGCGGCCTCGGCGTCGGACACCGGATCGTGTCCGCACTGCTCGACACCGCCCGCGCGCTGGGCGTGCGCCGTGTGTTCTGCCTGACATTCGAGACGGCTTTCTTCGCCAAACACGGCTTTGCCCCCATCAGGGGAACCCCTGTGTCGACGCGGGTGTACGAGGAACTCCTCCGTTCCTACGACGAGGGCGTCGCCGAATTCCTGGACCTCGAACGAGTCAAACCCAACACTCTCGGGAACACGAGGATGCTCGTCCACCTCGGCCCGGAGACCGAAGGCACCGACAGCTAAAGGTTTTCGTAGTCACCCGGTACGGTGTTCCGCCAAACGCTCTCCTAAGGGCGTCTCGAGAAGCTCGGAGGATCCGGTCGAGGGCACGCGCTTAACGGCACCGCGTGGTATGGAAGTGGAAGAGGACAGGTAATGTGTACCTGCGAACCCTGGTCGATCGAGTTCGGGACGAGTGGGACGGAGAGCGGTGACGAAGGGTTGTGATTTCACCGGCTTCCGTAACCGTACGAACACATCTGATGCGGGTTCGATGCACGTTCGATACGGAACGGGACGCGGGGCCCGGATGTCCTCGGTTCGCCGAGCATTGGCAGTACCGGCTTTGCCGGGGCGGCACACAGTGCGTCCGTGCCAAACGCTCGGCCAAACGAGAGGCAAGCGGTGTCTATGATGTCCGGTATGCCTTTGCCCGTCCTGCCGGGCGCCATCCCCCGGGAGTGTACCGACCCTGAGTCGGGTATTTGCTGCAATAAGTAACAACCAGGAAGGGTGGACCGCTGCCATGGGGGATTTTTTGTCATCGGTGCTCTCTCCTGGGCTGATCGATGTTTTGTCGGCGCTCACCCCTCCGGCTCTCGTCGCCTTCGTCTTCTGCTACTTCATCATCAAGCTGCTGCGCAGGGAGATGGCGCCGCGGAGGATGGACGGAAGCCCGGTGGGCAAAGACGAGGACGCTCCGGCCGGGAGCAGCGACAAGGACGCTCGGAGCCAGGCCGGGGAAGCCGGAGCGATGAACGGCACATCGAATGCCCAGGACGGGGAACGACCCGAATCCGAAGGTCGTTGACACGGTACTCGAACGATCGCACCCGAGGCGGAGCAGTGGCCGCCTCCCCGCCCGCGCAGGCCGCGTGAAGCCGCCGCGCATCTTCGGCGTACCCGAAACCCCGGCCCGTACGTGACGATTTACGGCACGCGGCCAATTGTGTTTCGTCTGGGTGCAAGATAGCTTTATATTCAGGTGTGGAGACACCGCTCCTCTGAAAGGTTTGAATCCATGGCACAGAAGGTCCAGGTTTTTCTGGTAGACGACCTCGACGGCGGCGAGGCCGAGGAGACGGTGACGTTCGGTCTGGACGGATCCGTGTACGAAATCGACCTCAGCGCCGGTAATGCCGCCAAGCTTCGTGAGGCCCTTACTCCGTTCGTCGAGGCCGCTCGCAAGGCATCGCCCAAGCCGGCCCGCGGCGCCGGTCGCCGTAGCGCCAGCCGTAATGCTCCCAGCCGTGAGCGCAGCGCCGAGATTCGCGCGTGGGCGAAGGCCGCCGGCAAGCCGGTGAATGAGCGCGGGCGTATCCCCGCCGCCATCGTCGCCGAATATGAGGCCATCAAGGGCTGACCTCATGCCCGATCTCCCGCAAGCCGGAATGCCGTCAGGTCCCGGAAGGCCGAGGAATCGACGGCGGGAAAAGTAATCCCGCTTCCCTCGCCGCCGGGCGTCCGCGGGTCCGTGCCCGCGCGCGAGCCGCGACTCCGTGCGCCTCGGTACGGCGACAGGGGAGCACCTGCCACGCCGCGCCCGCGGGGCAGCACCGTACGGCCCGGCGCCGCCGGTGGCGGGGTGGCGGCCGCGGAGACGGCCACCGGTCCCCGGGAGGGCGCACCGCTGCCGATCGGCCTCCTGTTTTCTGCGCATTTCGCTTTCGGTGAACAACTCACGGTTCGTGTTCGCTCAGAGCCGATAAACCGGTCCGCACATGCAACGGCCCGGGCACTCTTCCTCTCGGAGAGCGCCCGGGCCGTTCGCCTTCGGCGTACAGGGAAATCTGATGCCGCAATTGGTAGTTGGATGTGGATGAACGCCCTATCGTCGGGGAAAGTCTCTGGCACGGACGGCTGCGGCCGGCCATGTGGAGACGTCCGCCCGCTCGGCATCCGGCCGGGTGGACGGGCAGGTGCGACAGTGCTCCCCGGGGCGGTTATCCCTGTGGGGCCGATATGCGGAAGAGTCGGGTCGGTGGGAACCGGCCCTGCCTGACCGCTCTGTAGAGGAGCGACGAGACATGTTCGAGAGGTTTACCGACCGCGCAAGGCGAGTGGTGGTCCTGGCCCAGGAAGAGGCCAGGATGCTCAACCACAACTACATCGGTACGGAGCACATCCTGCTCGGCCTCATCCACGAGGGTGAGGGCGTCGCCGCCAAGGCTCTGGAAAGCCTCGGTATCAGCCTCGAAGCGGTTCGGCAGCAGGTCGAGGAGATCATCGGTCAGGGCCAGCAGGCGCCGTCGGGCCACATCCCCTTCACTCCGCGCGCGAAGAAGGTCCTGGAGCTCTCGCTGCGCGAGGCCCTCCAGCTCGGCCACAACTACATCGGTACGGAGCACATCCTGCTCGGCCTGATCCGCGAGGGCGAGGGTGTGGCCGCCCAGGTCCTGGTCAAGCTGGGTGCGGACCTCAACCGTGTGCGCCAGCAGGTCATCCAGCTGCTGCACGGCTACCAGGGCAAGGAGACGCAGGCCACCGCGGGAGCCTCCGAGTCGGCTCCCTCGACCTCGCTGGTGCTGGACCAGTTCGGCCGCAACCTGACCCAGGCCGCCCGGGAGAGCAAGCTCGACCCGGTGATCGGCCGGGACAAGGAGATCGAGCGGGTCATGCAGGTCCTGTCCCGCAGGACCAAGAACAACCCGGTCCTGATCGGCGAGCCCGGTGTCGGAAAGACGGCCGTCGTCGAGGGTCTGGCCCAGAAGATCGTCAAGGGAGAGATCCCCGAGACGCTCAAGGACAAGCAGCTGTACACCCTCGACCTGGGCGCCCTGGTCGCGGGCAGCCGCTACCGCGGTGACTTCGAGGAACGCCTGAAGAAGGTGCTCAAGGAGATCCGCACCCGCGGCGACATCATCCTCTTCATCGACGAGCTGCACACGCTGGTCGGCGCGGGCGCGGCGGAGGGCGCCATAGACGCCGCCTCCATCCTCAAGCCCATGCTGGCGCGGGGTGAGCTGCAGACCATCGGTGCGACCACGCTGGACGAGTACCGCAAGTACCTGGAGAAGGACGCGGCCCTCGAGCGCCGCTTCCAGCCGATCCAGGTCGACGAGCCGACCATCGCGCACGCGATCGAGATCCTCAAGGGTCTGCGCGACCGCTACGAGGCCCACCACCGGGTCTCCATCACCGACAGCGCGCTGGTGGCCGCGGCCAATCTGGCCGACCGCTACATCAGCGACCGCTTCCTGCCGGACAAGGCGATCGACCTCATCGACGAGGCCGGCTCGCGCATGCGCATCCGCCGCATGACCGCGCCGCCGGACCTGCGCGAGTTCGACGAGAAGATCGCCGGGGTGCGCCGCGACAAGGAGGCGGCGATCGACGCGCAGGACTTCGAGAAGGCCGCGTCCCTGCGCGACGACGAGAAGCAGCTCCTGGCCAAGAAGGCGCAGCGGGAGAAGGAGTGGAAGGCCGGCGACATGGACGTCGTGGCCGAGGTGGACGAGGAGCTCATCGCCGAGGTCCTGGCCGCCTCCACCGGTATCCCGGTCTTCAAGCTGACCGAGGAGGAGTCCTCGCGCCTGCTGCGCATGGAGGACGAGCTGCACCAGCGGGTCATCGGCCAGAAGGACGCCGTCAAGGCGCTCTCGCAGGCCATCCGCCGCACCCGCGCGGGCCTGAAGGACCCCAAGCGTCCCGGTGGTTCGTTCATCTTCGCCGGCCCGTCCGGCGTGGGCAAGACCGAGCTGTCCAAGACCCTGGCCGAGTTCCTGTTCGGGGACGAGGACGCGCTGATCCAGCTGGACATGTCCGAGTTCATGGAGAAGCACACGGTCTCGCGGCTGTTCGGCTCCCCGCCCGGATACGTGGGCTACGAGGAGGGCGGCCAGCTCACCGAGAAGGTGCGGCGCAAGCCGTTCTCGGTGGTGCTGTTCGACGAGATCGAGAAGGCCCACAACGACATCTTCAACTCGCTCCTGCAGGTGCTGGAGGAGGGTCGTCTCACCGACGCCCAGGGTCGCAACGTCGACTTCAAGAACACGGTCATCATCATGACCACCAACCTGGGTACGCGTGACATCTCCAAGGGCGTGGCGATGGGCTTCGCCAAGGAGAGCGACGCCCAGACCAACTACGAGCGGATGAAGGCCAAGGTCAGCGAGGAGCTCAAGCAGAACTTCCGGCCGGAGTTCCTCAACCGCGTGGACGACATCATCGTCTTCCACCAGCTGACCGAGCAGGAGATCTTCCAGATCGTCGACCTGATGATCACCAGCCTCGACAGCCGCCTCAAGGAGAAGGACATGGGGATCGAGCTGCGCCCCGCGGCGAAGAAGATCCTCTCCGAGCGCGGCTTCGACCCGGTGCTGGGCGCCCGTCCTCTGCGCAGGACGATCCAGCGGGAGATCGAGGACCAGCTGTCGGAGAAGATCCTGTTCGGCGACCTCAAGGCCGGCCAGATCGTGGTGATCGACGCCGAGGGCGAGGGCTCCGACGCCAAGTTCACCTTCAAGGGTGTGCCCAAGCCGGCCGCGGTGCCGGACACGCCCGAGGTGGAGTCGGCCGCGGGCAAGCGCGACTGACGACATCGGAAGCACGGAGACAGGGGCGCCCCTTCGGGGGCGCCCCGCGCCGTGTCTTCGGCCGTCTGTGGAAACGGAGTCGGACCGGTTAGGGTTTCGAATGTGACCTACCCACCGAACCCTCACAACCCGGACCCCCGCCCGTCCGGACACGGACAACCGCAGCAGTACCCGGGACCGGTTCCGCAGGGGCCGCCCGGACAGTACGGGATGCCGCCCGGCGGACCTCCGCCTCCCGGATACGGGCAGCCGCCCCACCCGTATCCGCCGGGAGCCCCGGTCCCGCAGCGCAAGAGCAGCGGAGGTGTCGTCGCGATCGTCGTCGCGGTGGCGGCCGTCCTCCTCCTGGCCGTGGCCGGCGCCGGGATCTGGGCCTACACGGCCCTTGCCGGCGGAGCGGCGGCGGCCGGCGGTGCGACCGTGCAGATCTACGAGGACCTGGACGCCACCCACGTGGAGGTCGGCGAGACCGTCGACTACGGCATGTACCCGCCCGTGGGCGGACCCCACTACCCGATGTGGCAGAACTGCGGCGTCTACGACGAGCCCTTGCAGAGCGAGTACGTGGTCCACTCGATGGAGCACGGCGCGGTGTGGATCACCTACGACCCGTCCCTCTCCGCCGAGGAGTCCGACCACCTGGCCTCGCTCTACGACCCCGGTGCCTACATCGTGGTGAGCCCGCAGGACGGCCTGCCCGCCCCGGTCGTGGCCTCGGCGTGGGGAGCGCAGATCTCCTTCGAGGACCCCTTCGACCCGGCCCTGGAGATCTTCCTGCGGGACTACGTCCAGGGGCCCGCCACCCCCGAGCCCGGCGCGGCCTGCAGCGGCGCCCACTCCGGTACCGAGTCCGACCCCGGGGCCGGTGCCGGCGCCGACGGAGGAGTCACCGCCTGACACGGCCGACGCCGGCGGGGCTCCCGGCGGCCCCGCCGCAGGGGTGCACGCACGGGGCCCCGAAGGCGGCCGTGCGCCCCTGACTCAGCTCGGAAGGGCGTAGCGGCCGTCGTCGAGAGGGTCCACGAGACCGTCGACCACGAGGGCGTCCAGGGCGCGCTCGCGCTGGATGTGGTCGTCCCAGACGGCGTCGAGGGCGGTCTTGGGGACGGGGCCGACCGCGTCGCGCAGGACGGCCAGGAGGCGGCCGCGCACCTGGCGGTCGGTGCCCGCGTAGGTCTGGCCGCGGCGGGGCGGGCCGTCGTAAGGGGGCTTGCCGGCGAGCTTCCACGCGCACTGCCCGGCGATGGGGCAGTCGGCGCACGCCGGATTGCGCGCCGTGCACACGAGCGCGCCGAGCTCCATCACGGCCACGCCCCAGCGGGCGGCGACCGACGGTTCGGGCGGCAAGAGGGACTCGGCGAGGGCCGTCTCCGCCTTGGTCTGTGTTTTCGGTGGGTATTCAATTCCGCTTTCGGCCCTGGCCAAGACGCGCCGGACATTCGTGTCCAGAATGGCGTGGCGCTGTCCGAAGGCGAAGCTCGCGACGGCCGCGGCCGTGTACGCGCCGACACCGGGAAGGGACAGAAGCGTGGCGTGGTCGTCGGGGACCTGCCCGCCGTGCTCCTCGGTGATGGCCTTGGCGCAGGCGTGCAGGCGCAGGGCCCGGCGCGGGTAGCCGAGGCGGTTCCACATGCGGACCGCCTCCCCGGACGGCTCTTTTGCCAGGTCGGCGGGTGTGGGCCAGCGTTCCGTCCAGGCCTTCCAGGCCGGCAGCACCCGTACGACGGGTGTCTGCTGGAGCATGATCTCGCTGACGAGGACCGACCACGGCGAAGCGTCGGGGTGCCTCCAGGGAAGGTCGCGGGCATGGGCCTCGTACCACGCCAGAACCGCGGTGCTGTAAGGGTTATCGCTCATCTTTAAACGGGTGGTCGGCGGGTTGAGTAGGTGGGGCGCACGCAAAACCGCAATACTACGGCGCATGGCGTCAAGTACCGGACATCCTGTGAGCCGTGACATCTATTGGAAGCGGCGTGCCTTTGTCTTTGCCGGGGTTCTTCTGGTGCTCACCCTGATCGTGTGGGCGTGCAGGCCCAGCTCCGAGGAGGACGGGACGACCCGGTCGGACGCGAGCCTCGAGGAACCCTCCCCCAGTGTCCCACCGGAGGAGGGCGGGGCGACCGCGGGACCCGAGGCCGACCCCTCGGACGGGGATGCGGAGGTCGGGGACGACCCCGAGGCCTCGCCCTCGGCGGGGGAGGGCACGGGCGAGGCCGTCGAGGCGGGTGGCTCCGGGGGATCCGGAGGATCGGGAGGAGCCGAAGGGGGATCGGGCGCCGGGGCCGCCGCGCCCGAGAAGCCCGAGGACCTCTGCCGCCCGCAGGACGTGGTGGTGACCTTCGACTTCGCGAAGAAGGACAAGGAGGTCTACGGGGCCGGGGAGCAGCCGGGCTTCGAGGTCACCGTGGTGAACACGAGCGATCAGACCTGCACCGTGGACGTGGGCGGCGAGGCCCTGGAGGTGCGTATCCACTCCGGCGACGACCGCATCTTCTCCACCGCCGACTGCGCGGAGGGGGAGAGCGACAGGCGGCAGCTGGAGCGGGGCGTGCCCCACGAGATCACCGTCGACTGGGACCGGACCCGCTCCTTCACCGACTGCCGTGACGACGTCGTGAACGCCAAACCGGGCTGGTACCGGGCGAACCTGCACGGTGGCCTGGCCGGGGACACGTCGCAGCTGGTGTTTCAGATCAAGGCCTGAACACGGGCACGCCGGAACCCGCCCCGCCGGAGGCGGGTTCCGGCATTTCCGCTCCTCAGAGCGTTCGAGTGGCTACCATCTGTGTCTGTAGAGGGGAGTTGCTGTGAAACACATGATCGCCGCGAGCCTGGCGGTGGCCGCCGTCCTGTCCACCGCCCCGGTGGCTGCCGAGGACGTCCGATCGCAGGACCGGTACACGCTCGCCCGGGTCGACGGCTCGGGTGAGAGGCGCGAGGTGACGCTCGACTGCGTGACCGCCCGCGGCACCCACCCCCGGGCGGGGGAGGCCTGCGACGCCATCGCCGAGTCCGGCTCGATCAGCGGGGTCACCGCCGAGAGCGGCGCGTTCTGCACCATGGAGCACGCGCCCGTGACCGCCCGCGCCGAGGGTGCCGAGGAGTACGAGGAGACCTTCGGCAACTCGTGCGTGCTGAGGTCGGCCAAGGGCCCGGTCTTCGACTTCTGAGCCCGCGACCGCCGTCAGCGGCGGCGCCTCACCCTGGTCAGGGCCTCGCTCAGCTCCTCCACCTCGTGGACGCGGATCCCCGGGACCGGGTCGCCGAAATGCTTGGGGACGATCGCCTCGGTGAACCCCAGGCGCTGGGCCTCGGACACACGGCGGCGGATCCCGGTGACCGCACGCACGTCGCCGGCCAGCCCCACCTCGCCGATGGCGACCAGCTCCCGGGGGAGGGCGACGTCGTTGTGGGAGCTGCCCGCGGCCATCGCCAGAGCCAGGTCCACGGCGGGCTCGGTCAGGCGCACGCCGCCCACGGTGGAGGCGTACACGTCCAGGCTGGCGAGCTTCATGCCCGTGCGCTTCTCCAGGACCGCGAGGATCATGTTCACGCGCGAGGTGTCCAGGCCGGAGGTCGCCCGGCGGGGCGCGGGCAGGGGAGTGGGTGCGACCAGTGCCTGGACCTCGGTGATGATGGGGCGCCGACCCTCCAGCGCGACGGTGATGCACGTTCCCGGGACAGGATCGGTGCGCTCGGTGAGGAAGAGGCCGCTGGGGTCCGCCAGACCGACGATGCCGCTCTCGGTGAGCTCGAAGCAGCCGATCTCGTCGGTGGGACCGTAGCGGTTCTTGACCGCGCGCAGCAGGCGCAACTGGGAGTGCCGCTCGCCCTCGAAGTGCAGCACCACGTCCACCAGGTGCTCCAGCAGGCGCGGTCCCGCGATGGACCCGTCCTTGGTGACGTGGCCGACCAGGATGGTGGCGATTCCGCGCTCCTTGGCGATCTGGATCAGCGCACCGGTCACCTGGCGGACCTGGGTGACACCGCCCGGTACCCCCGAGGTGTCGGGGGAGACCATGGTCTGCACCGAGTCGACGATGAGCAGACCGGGGCCGACCGCGTCCACGTGGCTGGCCAGGGAGGCGATGGAGGTCTCGGCCGCGAGGTAGAGCTTGTCGGAGAGCGCCCCCAGGCGCTCGGCACGCAGCCGCACCTGTCCGGCGGACTCCTCGCCGGTCACGTACAGCACGGGGCCGTCCGCGGCACGGCGGGCGGCGACCTCCAGCAGCAGTGTCGACTTGCCGACGCCCGGCTCGCCGGCGAGCAGGACGACACCGCCGGGGACCGCCCCACCGCCCAGGACGCGGTCGAGCTCGCCGATACCGGTGGGCACCGCCTCCGCGCTCTCCACGCTGATCTCGGTGATGGGCCGGGCCCTGCTCGTGACCGCCGCGGGAACGATCGCGGAGGGAGCGGGGGCGCCCGCCTCCTCGACGGTCCCCCACGCCTGGCACTCGCCGCAGCGGCCCACCCACTTGAAGGTGCTCCACCCGCACTCGGTGCACCGGAACGTCGTCTTCGCTTTGGCCATGCCGCCACGCTAGGGCATGTTCGGCGGCTGCCGTCCCGGTTCCCCGGGACGACGAACACCCAAAAGTTACCTGCCAGTCAGCTGACTTCGCGTACATGTCGTGTTACAGATTGCTGGAGATGTGGTTCACCTCACTCCAGGGCGACCCCGCGCCGGAGGGCCGTGGGCCGCGTCCACCCCCTGGTCCCGCTCCAGCGAGAGGAATCCCCCGTGCCCCGTACCGCTGCGTCCCTCACGGCTGCCGCATGCCTGATCGGCATGTCCCTGGCGGCCTCACCCGCCGAGGCCGCGACCTTCGAGAACTACGTCGCCCTCGGCGACTCCTTCACCGCCGGACCGCTCATCCCCCCGACCGCCCCCTGGTCCGACCTGCGCTGCATGCGCTCGGCGTCCAACTACGCCCAGCTCACGGCCGACCGGCTCGGCGTCGCCGAGTTCACCGACGCCAGCTGCTCGGGTGCGGTGGCGGACGACTTCTGGGAGTCCCAGCACTACGGGGTTCCTCCGCAGTTCGACGCGCTCACCCCCGAGACCGATCTGGTCACGGTCGGTATCGGGGGCAACGACTTCGGCTTCGTCGACGTGCTGACCGAGTGCGCCGAGCGCAGCTTCGACAACCCCTTCGGCAGCCCCTGCAAGAACAGCTACGGTGACGAGCTCGACCAGCGGATCGAGGACCTGCGCGGCGAGATCTCCGACGTCTACGCCGAGGTCTTCGAGCGCAGCCCCGACGCGACGGTGCTCAGCGTCGGATACCTCCAGATCCTGCCCGAGGGGCGGGGCTGCTGGCCCGTCATGCCCATCGCCCGCGGCGACGTCGCCTACCTCGACCAGGTGCAGAGCGACCTCAACGCGATGCTGGAGGAGGAGGCGACCGCTGCCGGGGCGGTGTTCGTTGACGTCCTCGAGCGTGGCCACGACGTGTGCCAGAAGTCGTCCGACCGGTGGGTCGAGGGCCTGGTTCCCGAGAACTCCGCCGCTCCGGTGCACCCCAACAAGGCGGGGATGGCGGCGGTGGCCGACCGGGTCGGTGAGACCCTGGGGGTCGCCTCCGGCGCCGCGTGATGAAGCGGTATCCGTTTGGTCCGCTCCTGGTCTGGTTTTCCGGTCACGGGTCAAGCAGGCTTTACCGTTCTTGAAATCCCGTTGCATCACAGAGGGTGATTGTCGATAACGTTTGTGTGACGAATGGTGGGGGCGCCGAGATGGACCCCCGTGCCGAGGTGGCACGGACATCCCGGCGTCCGGAAGGACCGAACGTCATGCGACCACCGATGCACCCGGAGCAAATCGAGGCCCGCCGCCCCGCCCGTACGGGGCGCCGGGCCTCCCTGCTCCTCGCAGTGCTCCTCGCCTCCGCGTCCGCGGCGGGCGCCGCACCGGCCTCCGCCCACCCCCAGGCCGCCCGGGGCCTGCCCTCCGCCACGGTCGAGAGGGCGATCGACGCGGCCGAGTCCCAGAAGGGCGCCCCCTACGTCTGGGGCGGCAGCGGTCCCGGCGGCTTCGACTGCTCCGGGCTCGTCCAATGGTCCTTCGCGCAGGCCGGGGTGGACCTGCCCCGCGTCGCCGACGCCCAGACCCGGGCCGGCACGAGGATCGGCTACTCCAGCGCCGAGAGGGGGGACATCCTCTACTGGTCCGACGGCGGATCCGCCTACCACGTCGCCATCTACCTGGGAAACGGGCGCATGATCGACGCCCCTCACTCCGGTGAGCAGGTCAGGGAACGCGACGTCCACCACGGCAACCTCGGCGGCGCCGTCCGGCTGTAGGCCGTGTTCAGTACCTCCGCCACCAGAGGTTGACCGCGTAGTCCACGGTGAGACCCGGATGGGACGCGATGATCTCCTCGGCCAGGGCGGACGGGAACTCGATCCGCACCACCGCCTCGAAGGCGCGGCGGTCGGTGAAGTCCCAACGCATCGTCAGAGCCTCGCGGGTGAATCCGCGGGAGACCCAGAACCGTTCGACGGCGGCCGGGTCGTACGACGGCAGCGAACGCCGGAACCACCCGCCGAAGGTGGAGCGGGTCGCGTCGTTGTCGATCACGAACGCGACCCCTCCCCGCCGCATCACCCGGTCCAGCTCGGCCAGCCCGGGCTCGCAGCCGGGACCGAAGAAGTAGGCCCAGCGTGCGTGCGCGACCTCGACGACGGCGTCGGGGACGGGCAGCCGCTGGGCCACTCCGTCCAGGACCTCCACGCCCGGGAGGCCGCGCACGCGCCTGCGCGCCGCCTCGGCGAGCCGGGGGTGCGGTTCCACACCGGTGACCCGGCGCGCCCGCTCCGCGAAGCGGGGCAGGTGGAATCCGGTGCCGCAGCCGATGTCCAGCACGTGTGCCCCGTCCACCGTGCGGATGCGCTCCATCGCCGTCTCGATGACCCGTTCGGGGTCCACGGCACGGTTCTCCAGCTCGTACACGCCAGGGTTGCGCCAGATGTTGGGGCTGGGGATGGCTGCCTCGGGGATCATGGTCGGCCACGGTAGCTTCCGGTCGGCGGCGCCGCCACGGCGTCTCCCGCGGAACGCGGTACCGCGGCGCCGCGCCGCGTTCACGGGAAGGGTACGCAAGGGGACGGTATGAGCGCATAGTCTGGGTTCCGTGAGCCCTATCCAGGTCCCAGACGCGCCCGTCGTCCTGTCAACGGCGTCGGTCTACCCGGAGAAGACCCCGGCAGCCTTCGAGATCGCCGCCAAGCTGGGCTACGACGGTATCGAGGTCCTCGTCTCCTCCGACCCCGCCAGCCAGGACGTCGACCTGCTCAAGCGCCTTTCGGACTACCACCAGATTCCCATCACCGCCGTCCACTCCCCGTGCCTCGTCCTCACCCAGAGGGTGTGGGGGCGCGAGCCCTGGGGCAAGCTGGTGCGCTCCAAGGAGATGGCCGAGGCCGTCGGTGCCAGGACCGTCGTGGTGCACCCCGCCTTCCGCTGGCAGCGCGACTACGCCCGCGACTTCGAGGCCGGAATCGCCCGTATGCAGGACGAGACCGACGTGGTCTTCGCCGTCGAGAACATGTATCCGGTGCGGGTACGCGACCGCGAGGTGGTTCCCTACGCACCGAGCTGGAACCCCCTCGACCGCGACTACGCCGACGTCACCCTCGACCTGTCGCACACCGCGATGTCGGGCTCCGACGCCATGGACATGGCACGGCGGCTCGGTGACCGCCTCTCCCACATCCATGTGGCGGACGGCTTCGGCGGCCAGAACATCGACGAGCACCTCATTCCCGGCCGCGGCCGCCAGCCCGTCGCCGAGCTCCTGGAGTACCTGGCCGTCGGCGGCTTCGACGGGCAGCTGGTGCTGGAGGTCAGCACCCGCAAGGCGCCCGACCGGCAGGCCCGCATGCGTGAGCTCGCCGAGGCACTGGCGTTCACCCGTCTGCACTTCGCCCGGCCGGGGGAGTCCGAGCCCCGCCGCCCCGACCGCCGTGAGCGCATCGCGCTGCTGCGCAGGCGGAAGCCCGAGCCGCCGCGCCGGTTCGAGGTCGACTCCTCGGGGACGGCCGAGGGCATCGCCGACGACCTCTGACCTCCTGTTCCATCCTGTGAGACAACCCGGCCGAGCCGGACCGGGGTGCCGCTAGCGTGGGACGGACCCCGCAGAGAGGACCCTTCATGATCGCGATCATCGGTGCCGGGAAGATGGGCGAGGCGCTGCTCGCCGGAATGCTGGCCAAGGGCCACGCTCCGGAGGACGTCCTCGTCACCGAGCCGCGTGAGGAGCACGCCGCCGAGCTGCGACGGCGCCACGGGGTCGGGACGGTCGGCGCGGCCGAGGCCGCCAAGCGCGCCGAGACCCTCCTGCTCGCCCTCAAGCCCCAGGACATGCCGGCCCTGCTGGACGAGATCTCCCCGCACATGTCCGCGGACCGCCTCGTCATCTCGGTCGCGGCCGGAATCACCACCGCGGTGCTGGAGCGGCACCTGCCCGCAGGGGTCCCCGTGGTCAGGGCCATGCCCAACACCCCGGCTCTCATGGGCCAGGGGATGACCGCGGTCTCGGGCGGGGCCCACGCCGGTCCCGAGCATCTGGACCGGGCGGAGGAGCTGCTGGCCTCCGTCGGCGAGGTGATCCGGGTGGGCGAGCAGCACATGGACACCGTCACCGCCATCTCGGGGAGCGGGCCCGCCTACTTCTACTTCATCGCCGAGACGATGATCGAGGCCGGGGTGGCGATGGGCATGCCGCGCGCCACCGCCCAGAAGCTCGTCGGGCAGACCGTCACCGGGGCCGCCGCCATGCTCACCGGCTCGGGGGAGCACCCGGTGGTCCTGCGCGAGGCCGTCACCTCGCCGGGCGGAACCACCGCCGCCGCGCTGCGCGAGCTCGAACGGCACGGGGTGCGCACGGCCTTCACGGACGCGATCGAGGCGGCCCGCGACCGCAGCAGCGCCCTCTCCGGGGAGTAGACCCCGGCCCGTGACGCTCGCGCGCCCGCCGAGGTTCCCCCGAAGGGTGGCCGGAAGAGGACAGAGTGCCCGAAGAGGGCGCCTGGGTACATAGGTAGGGTCAGAGGGGAGGAGACCAGGGGCTTCTCCGTCCCTGCCTCCCGCGGCTCCCCCGAGTCGACCTCCGTTCACCGACCCAGGGCCTCCCATGACGAATCCCCCTCCTCCGTCCGACCCCTCCCCGTCACCGGGCGGTCCCGCCCCCGAGCCCGCACCGGGTACGCCCTCCGGTGGTGTCCCCGTACCGGGTACGCCCTCCGGTGGTGCTCCCGTACCGGGTACGCCCTCCGGCGGAACTCCCGCTCCCGGAGCGCCCGCTGCCGGCCCGCCGGCCTTCGGCGGCCCACCGGTCGGCGGGATGCCCGGCGGCCCCTTCCCGGGTGCCCCCGGCGGCCCTTCCGGCGGGCAGCCCCCCGCAGGCATGTACACCGGCGGTATGCCGCCCGGTGGTTCCTTCGGTCCCCCGCCCTCCGGCCCGCCACCCGGTGGCATGCCTCCCGGTGGTCCTTTCGGTCCGCCGCCCGGTGGCATGCCTCCTGGAGGTCCCTTCGGTCCCCCACCCCGGAGGCTGGGCCTCTTCTCGTCGCCCTCGGGCATCCGCGCGGCCGCGCTCAACGCCACCGGTCTCGGCGGCGGCTACTTCTACCTGCGCCGGTGGCCCTTCTTCGCCGCCGCGCTGACCGTCACCGTCGGGCTGCTCGTCACCGCCGCCCTCACCGGTGCCGCCGACAACCTGCTGGTGTGGGTCCCGATCCTCCTGGCCTGGTTCGCCGCCGCGGCGGTCCACGGACTCTTCGCCGGACGCGCCTCGGACGAGCGCACGCTCGCCGGAGGCGGGCAGGCGCCGAAGGGCGCGCTCCCGCTCCTGACCGCCGGAGGGCTGGCCCTCGCGCTCGTCGCCGGACTGACCGCTGTGTGGCAGACCGGCGAGTGGCGCCTGCGTGTCGCCGACGCCGCGCACGCCCGCGGCGAGTGCGGCCCGGACGAGGCCGTCGCCCTGTACGGCGCGGTCGAGAACGGCTTCCAGCTGTCCTTCTCCCCCTCGCTCATGGACCGGGCCCGGGCCGGGGCCGAGGCCTGCGCCCTTCTGGACGGGGCACAGCGCCAGGTCGCCGCCGAGGACTACGAGCGGGCCCTCGACACCTACGGCGCCTACTTCGCGCACACCGCCTCCCGATGGGAGGACAGCGACGGCGAGGTCGCCGACATCCACCTCTCCTACGCGGCAGGCCTGGCCGAGACCGCCGACGCCGAGTACACGGGGGCCGTCACCCCCGGCTACGAGGAGGCCATGCGGCGCGCCCACGAGATCTACACGGTCATCCCGGTGGACTACGAGGGCACCGCCGCGGCGGGCAAGGTCCCGCAGGCGCTCACCGACCTCTACGAGCTGGGCACCGACGAGCTGGACGCCGAGTACTGGTGCGACGGCTACGACCAGATCGAGGTGTTCCGGGACCTGGACTGGAGCCTGGCCCCGGAGATCTCCGAGCGTATCGGCGAGGAGCGTCCCCAGGCCGCCCTGAAGTGCGGCTGGGAGGCGGTCGACGGCGGCAAGTTCGACAGGGCGGACACCATGGTCGACGTCCTGGAGGCCGACTACGCCGACTACGAGGCCGAGGACGTCGAGAAGATGGTCGTCCACATCGGGGCCGGCCGCATGGAGGCGGAGATGGACGAGCTGACCAGCTGGGGCTCCTCCGAATTCGACACCGAGTCCTACGGCAGCTCGGGCAGCGACGACTTCGTCTTCGAGATCACCAACCACACCCCGTACGACATGCGCTTCCTCTACGTCGGCCCCGACCGGGTCCACGGAGAGGTCTCGGTCGGCCCCTGCGACGACTGCGACGTCTACCCCGCGGACTCCCCGCCCGGTATCGACGGGTGCTTCGGCGACGGAGAGGTCCTGGAGGTGGCACTCGCGCCGGGCGACTACCGCATCGTGGTCGGCTACGGCAGCTTCGACTCCGAGCCGATGGAGGCGAACGCGTCGCTGGGAAGCGGTGGCTACAACGAGACCTGCTACTACCTCACCGAGGAGTAGCGGCCGGCGGCGGGCCGGTGCACGCGCCGACCCGCCGCCCCGTTCGCCGCCCCGGGGTCCGCAACGCGCGGGGCACTCTCGTACTGTGTGCTTCGGAACACGCACATCTGAAACGGGGGTCTGCACATGGGAGGGCGTACGTCCTGCTCGCTGAAGTTGGCCTGGGACGACGGTCTCACCGCCTACGACTTCGGCCCGCAGCACCCCATGGCGCCGATACGCGTCGAGCTCACCATGGCACTCAGCCGCGAACTCGGCATCCTGGACTCTCCCGGGGTGGAACTCCTGGACGTCGAGCCGGCCTCGGACGAACTCCTCTCCCTGGTGCACAGCCGCTCCTACATCGAGGCGGTCAAGCGGGCGGGACGCACCCTCGAACCCGACGAGGGGCACATGCTGGGCACGCCGGACAACCCCGTGTTCAAGGACATGCACGAGGTCTCCGCCCTCATCTCGGGGGCGTCCGTCGCCGCGGCCCGCGCGGTGTGGACCGGTGAGAGCACACATGCCGCCAACATCGCGGGCGGTCTCCACCACGCCATGCACAGCAACGCCTGGGGCTTCTGCGTCTACAACGACCCCGCCCTGGCCATCGCGTGGCTTCTGGAGCAGGGGGCCAAGCGCATCGCCTACGTCGACACCGACGTCCACCACGGCGACGGCGTGCAGAACGCCTTCTACAACGACCCTCGTGTCCTCACCATCAGTCTCCACGAATCGCCGACCACGCTGTTCCCGGGCACCGGCCAGGCGGGGGAGACCGGCGGCCCCGACGCCGAGGGATACGCGGTCAACGTCGCCCTTCCGGCCGGTACCGGCGACAGCGGCTGGCACCGCGCGTTCGAGGCGGTCGTCCCGCCTCTGCTGCACGAGTTCCAGCCGGAGATCCTGGTGACGCAGCAGGGCTGCGACACACACGCTCTGGACCCCCTGGCCAACCTCACCCTCAGCGTCGACGGCCAGCGCCGCGCCTACGCGGAGCTGCACAAGCTCGCCCAGCGCACGGCGGGCGGCCGGTGGCTGCTGCTCGGCGGCGGCGGGTACGGCCTGGTCCACGTCGTGCCGCGCGCCTGGACCCACCTGCTCGGCGAGGCGGCCGGACGGCCGGTCGACCCCGACACCGAGACGCCGCAGGCCTGGCGGGACTTCGTCCGCGAGCGCACGGGCGAGCTGGCGCCGCTCTACATGACCGACGGACGCGAGGTGGTCTTCGATCGCTTCGAGGACGGCTACGACCCGGGCAACTCCGTCGACCGGGCGATCCACGCGACCCGCACGGCGGTGTTCCCCAGCCACGGGATCGACCCCACGCTCTGACCTCCTCCCGGCCGGTCCCGGGAACCGGCTTCATACCGACCCGGCGGCGATTTTCCGCGAAGGGGGCGTGGTTCGCCGGTAGCGGGTAGGGATGAGAGGAACAGCGGGCGAACAGGAGCAGGCACCGTGGCGCGGCCGTACGGCCGCGCCGTGTGTTCGCCGTACACGAGGAAGGGGAACACCTGGTGACGCCGCCGACACGTGCTGAACTCATCTCCTATCTGGTGCGGACGGGAATCGCCGGCCATGTCGACACCCCGCGCCAGAACAACCTGCGGCACTACCGGCGCCTCGCCCAGAAGGACCCCTACCACCAGTTCGGCCTGACCTTCTCCCACGAGTGGACCTTCTCCGAGGTCCTGGCCCTGATGAGCAAGCGGTGCGGGGTGGTCGGTGACGAGGAATACGTCTGGGGCATCGACACCATCGACCCCGACCTGACGGTCGACGCCCTGGAGGCCTTCGCCGACCGGCTCGCCGTGGCGGCCGAGCGCCGGGAGAGGGTCATGTTCGCCACCGGCCACCCGAACAAGCTCTGCGGGACCTACCGCGCCTGGAAGGACGCCCTCGCCGCCCGCGGATGCAGAATTCTCACGGCAGCAGACGGTTACAGCTACGAAGTGACCACAGAGCGCCCTCCCCACCGCCGTACCGTTGTCTGGAAGGAGGGGATCGCCATCGTCACGGACGGCCGTCTTGCCCGCCACAGCCACCACCCCTTCGCCATGCGCGCCATCCTCGGGGAGCTCGCCGAGCACGGGAAGGAATGGCCGCAGTTGGTCATCGCCGACCATGGGTTCGCGGGTGCGGCAGGGGAGGCGGGTGTGCCGACGATGGGTTTCGCCGACTGCAACGACCCCGCCCTCTTCCTCGGTGAACACGAGGGAAAACTGCTGGTCACCGTGCCTATGGACGACGGATACCTCACAGAGGACTATGCGCCGCTACGCGATTACGTCCTTGCCCGGGCCGGCCTCGTCTGACCAGGGGAGACCATTTATACCCACCTCTAAACCTTCTGGCGGGGGTGTTTCCCCGGCGGCCCGGAAGAGGACGCGAACGGCCTTTCGCTCGAGGGAACTCGGCTCTACTCTGAAAACGGACGTGTCAGTAGTGACAACATGACACGCCGGCGTCGCGTCGGGACGGGCACATACCGGGGTCGTCCTTCCCTCCGTGCGGGGCGCCGGACCGAACGGGTAATACTCACGTCCGGGAATGAGGGCGTCGGAAGATGAACGGGAGCAAGCCGCCTCTCGAAGAGGTCAGGTTTCTGACCGTGGCGGAGGTCGCCACGATCATGCGAGTGTCCAAGATGACCGTTTACCGAATGGTGCACTCGGGAGTTCTCCCCGCGATTCGCGTGGGGCGTTCCTACCGGGTCCCCGAACGGGCCGTGCACGACTACCTCCGCGAGGCGTTCGTCGAGGCCGGCTGATCCATGGGGCCGACCGGGGAGGTGGAACACCTCCCCGGCCGGACTCCCGCCCTCCCCCCTTCCGCCGCGGGGCTCTCCGCGGGCGGGACCCACGGCACTTGCGCAGGGGCCGCGAAGAGATCTTCCGGGCGTCTACTACACTTTGTCGTTGTTGTAGTCCGCCCAGTTCATCCCCGTGTTCGCGAGGTCCCCTCGATGCCAAGTGCCAGCACCGGTCCGCGGTGCAGCCGTGTCACGGCGCGCCTTGCCGCGGCCGCTGCGGCCGCCGTCCTCGTCCTCACCGGCTGCGCCGGGGGAAACGAGATCGAGGCCGGCGGCGGCGACGACCGCTTCATCTCCGGTGACGGCAGCGCCACGGCTTTCGCCGCCGGTGATCGAGTCGACGCCCCCGAGGTGGCCGGCACCACCCTGGAGGGGGACGAGGTCTCCCTCGACGACCACGAGGGCGAGATCCTCGTCCTCAACGTGTGGGCGAGCTGGTGCGGGCCCTGCCGTTCGGAGCAGCCGGTCCTGGACGAGGTGCACACCGAGTACAGCGGCCTCGGTGTGGACTTCCTCGGCGTGAACATCAAGGACGACGAGACCGCGGCCCTCGCCTACCAGGACAACATGGGCGTGCCGTACCCCAGCCTCTACGACCAGCCCGGCGAGGTGCCGCAGGCCTTCCGCGACACCGTGCCGCCGCGTGCCATCCCGAGCACGCTCGTCCTCGACCCCGAGGGACGCATCGCCGCCCGCGTCATCGGTGCCACCACCTACGGCCAGCTGACGGGCCTGCTCGACGACCTCGTCGTCGAGTACGGCTTCGGTGATCCCGAGGAGCGGCCACGCGTGGCCGAACAGGAGGCGGAGGAGGCCGCCGCGGCGGAGGAGTCCGAGGGGACGGACGGGAAGCCCTCCGGCGAGGACGGCTCCTGATGGGCCCCATCGGTGCGACGGTCCTCTCCGGTTCCCTCCTCATGGCGATTCCGCTGGCGCTGGCCGCGGGCCTGGTCTCCTTCCTCTCCCCGTGCGTCCTGCCCCTCGTGCCCGGCTACCTGTCGTACGTGACGGGGATGAGCGGGGCCGACGTCCGGGAGCGCACGGCCGCGGGCGGAGGGACCGCCACGGTCGCCGACATCGACACCGAACTCGCCTCCCGCCGCTGGACCATGGTCGCCGGGAGTGTGCTCTTCATCGCCGGGTTCACGCTGGTCTTCGTCGCCGTCGGCGGCTTCATCGGCTGGCTCGGCGACCTCTTCATGGACCACACGGAACCCATCACGCGGGTGCTGGGCGTGCTGACGGTGGTGCTCGGCCTGGCCTTCATGGGGGTCCTTCCCGGCTTCGGGCGCGAGTTCCGGATCCGCACACTGCCCAAGGCCGGACTGGCCGGCGCGCCCCTGCTCGGCGTGCTGTTCGGTCTCGGCTGGACCCCCTGCATCGGCCCGACCCTGGCCGCCGTGCAGACCCTCGCCTTCGTTGAGGGCGGCGCGGGCCGCGGCATGCTCCTCTCCCTCGCCTACTGTGTGGGGCTGGGGCTGCCGTTCGTCGTGGCCTCCCTCCTGTACCGCCGCGCCCTGACCGCCTTCGGATGGCTCAAGCGCCATATCCGCACGGTCACGGTGATCGGCGGCGCCATGCTCGTCCTGGTCGGTCTGGCGATGGTGACCGGGCTCTGGACACAGATGACCATCGCCATGCAGGGCTGGGCAGCGAACTTCCAGACGGTGATCTGACGTGAGTACGACCGCGACCGAGAAGACCGGAACGACCGGGGAGGCGAAGGGGGCCGCCGGGCTGGGCCCCGCGGGCTGGCTCCGCTGGGCCTGGCGCATCCTCACCTCGATGCGCACCGCGCTGATCCTGCTGTTCCTGCTGGCGGTCGGGGCCATCCCCGGCTCGATCCTGCCGCAGAACGTGGTCAGCGTCGACGAGGTCAACATCTACTTCCAGGAGCACCCCGAGCTGGCGCCCTGGCTCGACCGCTTCCACCTCTTCGACGTCTTCTCCTCGCCCTGGTACGCGGCGATCTACCTGCTGCTGTTCGTCTCCCTCGCCGGATGCGTCCTTCCGCGCGCCGTGACGCACCTGCGCGCCCTGCGCTCCCGGCCGGTGCCGACCCCGCGCAACCTGGACCGGCTGCCGTACTCGGCCCGGTTCAGCACCGGTGCCGACCCCGAGACGGTCCTGGCCGAGGCGCGGCGGCTCCTGCGCCGCCACCGGGTCGAGCGCTACGGGGACTCGCTCTCCACCGAGACCGGTTATCTGCGCGAGGCCGGGAACGTGCTGTTCCACTTCGCCCTGCTGGGCCTGCTCCTGACGCTGGCGGCGGGATCGTTCTTCGGCTACCGCGGCAACATGCTGATCACCGAGGGGGACGGGTTCGCCAACACGCTGCCCTCCTACGACGCGATCTACCCGGGCCACTGGACCGACATGGACTCCATCGCGCCGTTCACACTCCGCGTGGACGACTTCGAGGCCGAGTTCATCGAGGACGGCGATCTGAGGGGCCAGGCGGCGTCCTACATCGCCCAGGTCTCCTACACGGAGGAGCCCGGTGGGGAGGAGCGCACGCACCAGCTGGAGGTCAACCACCCGCTCGACGTCGCCGGAACGCAGGTCTACCTGCTGGGCCACGGGTACGCGCCCGAGTTCGTCGTCCGCAACGGCGCGGGAGACGTGGTGTTCGACCAGTCGGTGCCGTTCCTGTACCGGGAGACCGCCACCTACACCTCCGACGGTGTGGTCAAGGTTCCCGACACCGGCGGCGAGCAGCTGGGCTTCGTCGGTGTGTTCCTGCCGACCGCGGCCGAGACGCCCGACGGGGAGCTGACCTCCAGCTTCCCCGGTGCGCAGAACCCCCGGGTGACCCTGGAGGGATACCAGGGCGATCTGGGCCTGATCGACTCGCAGTCGGTCTACCAGCTCAGGACCTCGGGGATGGAGGAGCTCGGCAGCTCGCCGGTCATGGAGATCGGCGACACGTGGGAGCTGCCCGACGGGGCCGGGTCGATCACCTTCAGCGGATACAAGGAGTACGTCAGCCTCCAGGTCAACCGGGACGGTGCCCGCCTGCCCGCGCTGATCGCCGCGGTCACCGCCATCGGCGGACTGATGCTGACCCTGTTCGTCCGCCCGCGCCGCGTGTGGGTGCGCGCCGTGCGGGGCGAGGACGGGCGGACCCGGGTGGAGCTGGCCGGACTCGGCAAGACCGAGGCGGCCGGGGACAACACCGAGTTCCACGAACTCACCACTGCGCTTGCCGGACGGCTCCGGAACGAGTCGGACGACAGCTCCCAAGACACATCCGACCGAAGGAATGATCGGTGACGTACACACTCGCCGCCTCGGTGAACGAGAGCATGGCGTCGCTCAGCGACACACTGGTCATCGCGATGATCGTGACCTACGCGGCCGCCCTGTTCCTCTTCGCCGTCGAGGCCGCCTACGGGAAGAACACGAAGCTGAAGGCGGGCAAGCTGATGCCCGTCGGCGCGGGAGACGACGCCGACAGCGGTATCGAGGTCAGCGTCCGCACCACCGAGGGCGAGGCGAGGGCCTCCCAGAGCGTTCTGGGCAAGCTCGCCATCGGTGTGACGGCACTCGGCTTCACCATGGGTGTCGCGCAGATCGTCGCGCGGGGCCTGGCCGCGGGTCGCTGGCCGTGGGGCAACATGTTCGAGTTCGTGGTGGCCCTGTGCCTGGTCGCCGTGGGCGCCCTCCTGTACGCCTCGGTCCGCTACCAGGCCCGCTTCCTGGGCGGGTTCGTGCTGGTACCGGTGCTGATCCTGCTGGGCATCGGTGTCAAGTGGCTGTACGTGGACCCCGGTCCGCTGATTCCGGCGCTGCACTCCTACTGGGTTCCCATCCACGTGACCGCGACGATCGTCGCGGGCGGCGCGTTCATGGTCTCCGGTGTGGCCGCCGTGACCTATCTGGTGTCCCACCGCTCGGAGGCCCGGCGTGCCGCGGGCGAGGAGACCGCCGGTATCGCCGGACGGCTGCCCAGCCCTGAACTGCTGGACCGGATCTCGCACCGGCTCATCCTCTTCGCGTTCCCTCTGTGGACCTTCGGGATCGTCGCCGGCTCGGTCTGGGCGGACGAGGCCTGGGGCCGCTTCTGGGGATGGGACCCCAAGGAGGTGTGGTCGTTCATCTCGTGGGTCGTCTACGCGGCCTACCTGCACGCCCGTGCCACGGGCGGCTGGCGGGGGCCGAAGTCGGCGTGGATCAACGTGCTGGGCTTCGCGACGGTCATGTTCAACTTCTTCGCGGTGAACTACCTGTTCAGCGGCCTGCACTCCTACGCCTGACGCGAGGGGCACCGTACACACGAGGAAGCCGTACACACGAGGAAGGGGCCGCCCCCGGGGCGGCCCCTTCCGTC
Organism: Nocardiopsis algeriensis; assembly: GCF_014203695.1. Lineage (GTDB taxonomy): Bacteria > Actinomycetota > Actinomycetes > Streptosporangiales > Streptosporangiaceae > Nocardiopsis > Nocardiopsis algeriensis. Next base: position 150,749 of record NZ_JACHJO010000008.1, read on the forward strand.
GCGACAGCGGTTCTCCCGGGCCTGTCCTCCCAGGCCGGGAGCCGGATGTCAGTCGTCGGGGTCGATCCTGCGGTCGAGTCCCCGGAGGAACTCGGGATCGTCGTCCGGGCCCAAGGGGTGCGTGTTTCCCGAGGGGCCGGCGAAGTCTGACGGATCAAGGTCGTCGGCGGAGGACGCGGCCTGAGCAGGGGAGGGCGCGCCTCCCCGCACCGCGGATCCTGTGGCGGGACGGCCGAGGAAGAGCCACAGGATCGAACCGACAGGCATGAACAGACCGATGACGACCAGCCAGAGAACCTTCGGCAGGTTCCGGACCTCCGAGCCCGGGGTGGTCAGCGCGTCGAAGAACGCGTACACCCAGAGAACGATCGACACCAGCGTGATCAGGCCACCAAGCCACACCATGTTTCCAGCCTACTCTCGCTGTCCACTCCTCACAGCGGGACGCCGGTGACGGACGCGCACCGGCCGGGGAGAAGGTGCGGTTCCTGGGACACGGAGTCCGCAACGTCTCGGGAGATCGCGTCCGGTCCTTCAGGTGGTGCTCTCGCTCGGTTCCCCGAGCAGGAGGGCACGGACCTCGGACTCCCGGAAGCGGCGGTGGCCGCCCGGGGTCCGAATGCTGCTGATCCGCCCGGAGGCGGCCCAGCGCGTGACGGTCTTGGGATCAACCCGGAAGAGTGAAGCCACTTCCCCGGGGGTCAACAGGCGTTCGCTTGCTCGTTCCACCTTCACATTCCCCCAATCGCGCCCGCCTTGGCTCTGGGGGCGGCGGGCGTTTGATCCCCTAGTGTGCATGAGTTGGACCGTTTCCTCCCTAGTTTTCGGAGAAATTGCGGTACTGGGGGGAGGAGTACGCGATATGTGACCGTAACGTGATGTTCGGGTGCGGCTGTCGGGATTGGAAACATCCGACGTCTATCCCTGTCGCCGCCTATCGCGCTCCGGGCGTCCCCGTGGGGGAACACGACCCGCCCCTGTGCGCGTCCTCGAAATCCCACCCTTAACCTGGAGGGTAGGAGCACGCGGTCGCGCTCGCCCGACCTGGTCGGAAGCCGAAACACGCCGGAACCGCGATGCGGTTCGGCCGTCTCGTCTGCTGTGGGCGCAACGACCAATCTAGTGCAGGTAAACGTCTGTTGTGAGGCTTTTTGATGCGTAGCTGGCTGTCCTATACCGCCGCCCGGGTGGGACTGTTCCTGGCCGCGTTCGGCGTGGTGTACCTCTTCGGCGCCCGTTCGTGGATGGCGCTGATCCTCGCGTGGGTCATCAGCGGCCTGGCCTCCTATGTCCTGCTCTCCCCACTCAGGGACCGCATGTCGGCCTCCGTGTCCGCGGGGATCGAGGCCCGCCGGGGCGGTCTGCTGGGCGACCGCCTGTCCGAGGGCGCCTCCCGGGAGGACCACCTCCAGGAGGACGGCACGGAGACCTCGGGCGCGGATCCCGAGGCCTCCGCCGGACCGGCGGCCAAGGACGCCTGAGCCCGCACGCGGGCCGCGGCGCCACCGGGCCCGCTCAGGCGAGCGGGAACATGCCCAGGCGCGCGTGGTACTCGCCCGCGAGGCGCTCGGTGTCGCTGCCGACGTACAGGCCGTCGGAGGTGGCGTACAGGGCCTCCGCCCCGTGGCCCCGCGTACGGCCGGGGTTCCACGGCAGGGCCCGCCCGGTCCGGGGGTCGACCGCCGCGATGCCCTCGCGGCCGACCGAGCCCGGTCCGGCGTCGAGTCGCCCCTTCTCGTTGTCCATCCAGCGCTGGTGCCCGCCCACGTACACCGCGCCGGAGGTGACCTCCACCGAGTAGAGGGAGTCGCCCCCGGTCAGGTTGCTCCAGGTGGGGTCCAGGTTCGCGGTGTCGTCGCTCTCGAAGCGCGCCACCGACTTGCACAGCCCCGGCTTGACCTCGGGCCCGCCCGCGGTGACCACCGCGAACCAGGATCCGTCGGGAGCGAAGTCCATCTGCCGCATGTAGGTGTGCAGGCCCGTGTAGTCGCAGTCGGCCTCGTAGGCCGTCGTCGACCACCGGGTGGGTGCGCCGGAACCGGTGTCGATCACGGCGATCTGGTGACGTGCCAGCCCGTTCACCCTCGTGAAGGTCCCGTTGATCGCCAGCCGGCCGCCGTCCGGGCTCAGGGCCAGCTCCTGCACCCGCAGCGAGCCCCTGCGCGGCTCGGAGATCCGGGGGGTGAAGCCGGGGTCGACCGCGCCCGTGCCCGGGTCGAGGCGGGCGAGACCGGTCCGTTCGGTGCCGCTGATCCCGGTGAAGCTTCCGCCGACGTAGAGGCTGCTCCCGTCGGTGGCCAGGCGGTTGGTGTAACCGGAGTCCAGCGCGGCCCGGAACCGGGCGTCGCGCGCGCCGTCGGAGAGGCGCAGGCGCGCCAGCCCGCGCGCGGCCGCGCCGTCGACGGACCGGAAGCGGCCGCCGATGACCACCGTGCCGTCCGGGCCCGGGACGACGGACAGGACCGGACCGTCCACGTCGGGGGTGAAACCGCGCAGGATCCGGCCGGTGCCGTGCTCGAAGGCGAAGACGTTCCGCACGTCGAGGGTGCGCCCCCCGTCGGCCTCCGACACCCGGCCGAAGTCGCCCGCCACGACGACGGTGTCGCCGACGCGCACGATGTCCTTCACCGCCCCGTCGAGGACGTGGGGGGTCCAGCGGACGGGGCGTTCGCCGACCACGGAGTCGTGGTCGGCGGCGTGCGCGGGGACCGCCGCGGCGGAGTGGGGGAGGAGGAGTGCCGCGCCCAGAGCGAGCGCGGTGAAGGGAAGACGGGGCTGCACAGCAGGAACCTTTCAGGTGCGGGACGAGGATGCCGGTGCCATCTCTTTGAGTGACATAGGAACTACAAAGAGTAGCCAAAGGGGGTGGTCAGGCCCAGGTGCGCCGATCTGTCCGCCGGTCGTAGTCTTGGGGGCATGACCCGCGCCAAGCTCGACAAGAAGCCCCAGGACGTCGCAGCGATGTTCGACGGCATCGCCGACCGCTACGACCTCGTCAACGACGTCATCTCCCTCGGCCAGGACCGCGCCTGGCGCAAGGCCGCCGTCCGCGCCGTCGACGCCCACAGCGGTGAACTGGTCCTGGACCTCGCCGCGGGTACCGGAACCTCCTCCGAGGCCTACGTCGGCAAGGGCGCGCGGGTGATCGCCTGCGACTTCTCGCTCGGCATGCTGCGCACCGGGGTGGAGCGCCGCGGCGGAGCCTCCACCGGCGGGGTGACCTTCGTCGCCGGGGACGCCCTCCACCTGCCCTTCGCCGACGAGACCTTCGACGCCGTCACCATCTCCTTCGGGCTGCGCAACGTCAGCGACGTGGACCAGGCGCTGAGTGAGCTGCTGCGGGTCACCAAGGCCGGTGGACGGCTGGTGATCTGCGAGTTCAGTCACATTCCGGTGGGGTTCGTCGACAAGCTCTACAGCACCTACCTCATGGGCGCGCTGCCCAAGATCGCGGGTGCGGTCTCCGGCCGCAGCGAGTCCTACGACTACCTCTCCGAGTCGATCATGGCCTGGCCCGATCAGCCTGAGCTGGCCCGACGCCTCCAGGGCGCCGGTTGGTCGCGGGTCGCCTGGCGCAACCTGTCGATGGGGATCGTGGCGTTGCACCGCGGTTACAAGTAAAAACAGACATAGTGCCCAAATAACCCATTTTTTAACAAGTAGTACAGAAGAAGCCCGAGGAGCTTATGTTCCTCGGGCTTCTTCTGTGCCTGGTGAGGCGCTTGTGGTGCCTAAAACGGCAATGAGCTGCATGTTTGTCAGCAAGTGAAGCCTTTGGTGGCTCTCTGTGCACTTATGGGGCAATTGGAGGGGGTCGTGGAGAAGTACCCCGGGGCTCGCCACCCGGCGCGGGAGGGTCTAGACTTCCAAAGCAAGCCTTGTGAAGTGGTTCACAAGGCCGCGAGGGATAGGACACAAGACCCTATGTCGGACATGACATAAGTCCCTAAGAGGACAAGGAGTCCGTCGGGACCGCCGATGCGGAGGGTGCGCACCTGCGGGCCGACCGGACCGGAACACCGGACACACCCCACACCAGGACATCCCCGTGAGCGGGTCGACCCCGCACAGGCCCGCCACGGTGCACCGCGCGAGCAGTCGAGGACCCCACCGTGAGCGAGACAGCCACCTCCTCTCCCAGACCCAGAGGCCGGGACCGGGCCGAGTACGACGCCGACGTCATCGTCGTGGGCGCCGGACCCTCGGGATCCACCACCGCCTACTACCTGGCCCAGTCCGGCCTGGACGTCCTGCTCCTCGAGAAGACGGCCTTCCCGAGGGAGAAGGTCTGCGGTGACGGCCTCACCCCCAGGGCCGTCAAGCAGCTCAGCGCCATGGGAATCACCTTCGAGGACGAGGGCTGGATCAAGAACCACGGCCTGCGCATCATCGGCGCGGGCGCCCGCCTCGAACTCCCCTGGCCCGAGCTCGGCTCCTACCCCGGGTTCGGCCTGGTCCGCACCCGCTACGACTTCGACCAGATCCTGGCCGAACGGGCCGTGGGCGCCGGGGCCAAGCTCCTGGAGCGCACCACCGTCACCGGCCCCCTCATGGACGAGCGCAGCAACCGCATCGTCGGGGTCCACGCACGCAACGCCGACCGCGAGCCCGTCACCTTCCGCGCCCCGCTGGTCGTGGCCGCCGACGGCAACTCCTCCCGCCTGTCCGTCGCCATGGGCATCCGCAAACGCGACGACCGCCCCATGGGCGTGGCCGTGCGCACCTACTTCACGAGCCCCCGCCACGACGACGACTACCTGGAGTCGTGGTTGGAGCTGTGGGACCGCAGCGGCGGCAAGGACGTCCTCCTGCCCGGCTACGGCTGGGTCTTCGGTGTCGGCGACGGGACCAGCAACGTCGGGCTGGGCATCCTCAACTCCACCGCCTCCTTCCAGGACGTCGACTACCGCAAGCTGCTGCGGCGCTGGACCGATTCCATGCCCGAGGAGTGGGGCTTCACCGAGGAGAACCGGACCACGCCCATCCGCGGCGCGGCCCTGCCCATGGGCTTCAACCGGGTGCCGCACTACTCGCGGGGGCTCCTGCTCGTCGGCGACGCCGGGGGCATGGTCAACCCCTTCAACGGCGAGGGCATCGCCTACGCGATGGAGGCCGGCGCCATCGCCGCCGACGTGATCGTGCAGGCGCACGGGCGCTCCACCCAGCAGGAACGCGAGCGCGCACTCCTGCGCTACCCGCAGACCCTCTCCGACACCTACGGCGGCTACTACACGCTCGGCCGCTACTTCGTGAAGGTCCTCGGCCAACCCGAGTTCATGAAGTACGCGACCAAGTACGGCCTGCGCCGGCAGACCCTCATGAAGTTCGTGCTGAAGATGATGGCCAACCTCACCGAGCCCACGCAGGGCGACGCGATGGACCGCGTCATCAACGGCCTGAGCAGGATCGCGCCGGCCGCCTGACGAGCCAGCCGGGCGGCCGCGCCCGGCGAAACGACAACGACGGGACGAGCCAGAGATGAGCCCGCACAAGTGAAAGCAATCACAAGCTCGCCGCGACCCGCGGTCGCAGGCGCCGACCAGCCGGAAGGAGGGTGACCGGTGGAGCTCTACACACCGATATTCGTGCTCGGCGGCATCGGCGCCGCGTTCGTCGCGGTGTCCTTGGTCGTCGGTGCGCTCCTCGGACCCAAGCGCTACAACCGCGCCAAGATGCAGGCCTACGAGTGCGGCATCGAACCCACCCCGCAGCCCGCGGGCGGCGGCCGCTTCACCGTCAAGTACTACATGACGGCCATGATGTTCATCGTCTTCGACATCGAGATCATCTTCCTCATCCCCTGGGCGGTCCACTTCGACGCCCTCGGCTGGTTCGGCCTGATCGCGATCGTCCTCTTCCTGGTGAACGTCTCCATCGCCTACGCCTACGAATGGCGCCGCGGAGGCCTCGAATGGGACTGATCCCCGCTGCCCCCGCACGCACGAGAAGCCCGCAGTCCAGCGCCGAGGAGGACCGAAGCTGATGGGACTCGAGGAGAAACTGCCCAGCGGCATCCTGCTCACCACGGTCGAGCAGATCGTCGGCCTCGCACGCAAGACGTCGATGTGGCCCGCCACGTTCGGCCTCGCCTGCTGCGCCATCGAGATGATGTCCGCCGGCGGACCCCACTACGACCTCGCCCGGTTCGGCATGGAGAAGTTCGGCGCCACACCGAGGCAGGCCGACCTCATGGTCGTGGCCGGGCGGGTGAGCCAGAAGATGGCCCCCGTCCTGCGCCAGATCTACGACCAGATGCCCGAGCCCAAGTGGGTCATCGCCATGGGCGTGTGCGCCTCCAGCGGCGGCATGTTCAACAACTACGCGATCGTCCAGGGCGTGGACCACGTCGTTCCCGTGGACATGTACCTGCCCGGCTGCCCGCCCCGGCCCGAGATGTTCCTGGACGCCGTGCTCAAGCTGCACGACAAGGTGCAGAACACCAAGCTCGGCGCCCACCGGGAGCAGGAGATCACCGAGACCGAGGAGCGCATGCTCCGCCGGTCGCTTCCCCTGGTGAGCAAGGACTGACATGAGCACCGACAACGAACGCGAGCGCAACGAGGAGGCCGCCCGGCTTCCCGACCAGCTGGGCCGCGAGCGCCTGGCCGCCCCGGTCCGGCGCACCGGCATGTTCGGCACGTCCACGACGGGGGACACCTCCGGGTTCGGCCGCCTCAGGGTGCGGGGGAGCGCTCCCGTCTCCGCCGAGCGGCCCTACACCGACCCCGACGACCCGCGCACGGCCGACTTCGACCGGGTGGCCGACGACCTGGAGGCCGCCCTCGGCGAGAACGCCGGTGCGGTGGAGCGGGTCGAGGTCGCCCGCGGCGAGATCACCTTCCACGTGCGCCGCGAGTCCCTGCCCCGGCTCGCCCGCCTGCTCAGGGACGAGCCCTCGCTGCGCTACGAGCTGTGCCTGGGGGTGACCGGGGTCCACTTCCCGGAGGACACGGACCGCGAGCTCCACGCCGTCTACCACTTCAGGTCGATCACCCACAACAGCGAGATCCGGGTGTCCACCACCTGCCCCGACTCCGACCCGCACATCCCCTCGATCGTGTCGGTCTACCCGACCAACGACTGGCACGAACGGGAGGCCTGGGACTTCTTCGGGATCGTCTTCGACGGCCACCCGGCGCTCACCCGGATCCAGATGCCCGACGACTGGCAGGGGCACCCCCAGCGCAAGGACTACCCGCTGGGCGGCATCCCCGTCGAGTACCGGGGCGCCACCGTGCCCCCGCCGGACGAGCGGAGGGCCTACAAGTGACCGCCCACAGCCACCACACAGCACGGAAGGGGGGCACGGCATGACCGTCACCGAGGACTACATCGACGCCTCCGGCGGCGACTGGGACGAGGTCATCGAGAAGGCGCAGGCCACGAGCGCCGAACGCCTCGTCGTCAACATGGGGCCCCAGCACCCGTCCACGCACGGCGTGCTCCGCCTCGTCCTCACCCTCGACGGGGAGACCTGCACCGAGGCCCGCGTCGGTATCGGCTACCTGCACACCGGTATCGAGAAGAACATGGAATTCCGGACGTGGACCCAGGGGACCACGTTCGTCACCCGCATGGACTACCTGACGCCGCTGTTCAACGAGGCGGCGTACTGCCTGGCGGTCGAGAAGCTGCTCGGCATCACCGACAGGATTCCCGAGCGGGCCGACGTCATCCGCGTGATGATGATGGAGCTCAACCGGATGGCCTCGCACTTCGTGGCGATGGCGACGTTCGGCATGGAGCTCGGCGCGACCACGATCATGACCAACGGCTTCCGCGAGCGCGAGATGATCCTGGACATCTTCGAGCTCGTCACCGGCCTGCGGATGAACCACGCCTACATCCGCCCCGGCGGTGTGGCGCAGGACCTGCCGCCCGGCGCGGTCGGCAAGATCCAGGAGCTCCTCAAGGAGATGCCCGAGCGCATCAAGATCATGCGCAAGCTCCTCGACGAGAACCCGATCTACCTCGCCCGCACCAGGGACATCGCGCACCTCAACCTGCCCGGCTGCATGGCCCTCGGCGTCACCGGACCGCTCCTGCGGGCCTCCGGCCTGGCGTGGGACCTGCGCAAGGCCAAGCCCTACTGCGGCTACGAGAACTACGAGTTCGACGTCCCCGTCTCCGACGGCGGCGACGTGTACGCCCGCTACCGGGTGCGCATGGCCGAGCTGGAGGAGAGCCTCAAGATCGTCGAGCAGTGCCTGGACAAGCTCCGTCCCGGCCCGGTGATGATCGAGGACGCCAAGATCGGGTGGCCCGCCAAGCTGGCCCTGGGCCCGGACGGGATGGGCAACTCGCCCGACCACATCGCACACATCATGAGCAGCTCCATGGAAGCGCTCATCCACCACTTCAAGCTGGTCACCGAGGGCTTCCGGGTTCCCGCGGGCCAGGCCTACGCGGCCGTCGAGAGCGCCAAGGGCGAGCTCGGCTGCTACGCGGTCAGCGACGGGGGGACCCGCCCCCACCGCGTCCACTTCCGCGACCCGTCCTTCACACATCTGCAGGCCGTCGCCGCCATGTGCGAGGGCGGCACGGTGGCGGACGTGATCGCGGCCGTGGCCAGTATCGACCCGGTGATGGGAGGCGTGGACCGGTGAGCGGACACGAACACGACCACGACCACGGGACCGGCCAGGTCCCCGAGGGCGCCGACCACTTCCCGGCGGAGGTCACCGCGCGCCTGGAGCCCGACGCCAAGGAGATCATCGGCCGCTACCCGAAGCCGCGGTCGGCGCTGCTGCCGCTCCTGCACCTGGTGCAGTCCGAGGAAGGGTACGTCAGCCGGGCCGGGATGCGCTTCTGCGCCGACCAGCTCGGCATCACCCTCGCCGAGGTCAACGCGGTCGCCACCTTCTACACCATGTACCGGCGCCGCCCCGGCGGCGACTACCAGGTGGGGGTGTGCACCAACACCCTGTGCGCCGTGATGGGCGGGGACGAGATCTTCGCGTCCCTCAAGGAGCACCTGGGCATCGGCAACAACGAGACGACCGAGGACGGCAAGGTCACGATCGAGCACGTCGAGTGCAACGCGGCCTGCGACTTCGCGCCCGTCGTGATGGTCAACTGGGAGTTCTTCGACAACCAGACCCCCGAGTCCGTGCGCGAGCTCGTCGACGACCTGCGCCTCGGCAAGGACGTGGCGCCCACCCGCGGCCCCCTGAGCCTGTGCACCTGGAAGCAGGCCTCGCGCGTGCTGGCCGGCTTCGACGACGGACGCGCCGGCGAGGGCGTCCAGGCGGGCAAGCCCTCCCTGGCCGGACTGAACCTGGCCAAGGAGAAGAACTGGCGGGCCCCCGAGCCCGGGGACGTCCCCGCCGAGGTCGAGGAGGGCGAGAAATGACCACCCTGACCCCGATCCTGTCCCGCAACTGGGACCGCCCCGACTCCTTCACCCTCGAGGGATACCGGGCCACCGGCGGCTACGGGGCGCTGCGCAAGGCGCTGGGCATGGAGCCCGACGCCATCGTCGACCTCGTCAAGGCCTCCGGCCTGCGCGGGCGCGGCGGTGCGGGCTTTCCCACGGGGATGAAGTGGGGGTTCCTGCCCAAGGACAACCCCAACCCGCGCTACCTCGTCGTCAACGCCGACGAGTCCGAGCCGGGGACCTGCAAGGACATCCCGCTCATGCTCGCCAACCCGCACGTGCTGGTGGAGGGCGTGGCGATCGCCTCCTACGCGATCCGGTCCCACCAGGCGTTCATCTACGTGCGGGGCGAGGTCGTCCACGTCATCCGCCGCCTGCGCCGGGCGGTGGCCGAGGCCTACGAGGCCGGACTGCTCGGCAAGGACATCCTCGGCAGCGGCTTCGACCTCGACGTCGTCGTCCACGCCGGCGCCGGCGCCTACATCTGCGGCGAGGAGACCGCCCTCCTGGACTCCCTGGAGGGCTACCGGGGCCAGCCCCGCCTCAAGCCGCCGTTCCCCGCCGTCGCCGGGCTCTACGCCTCGCCGACGGTGGTCAACAACGTCGAGTCCATCGCCAGCGTCCCCGGCATCGTCTCAGGCGGGGCCGAGTGGTTCACGTCCATGGGCACCGAGAAGTCCGCCGGGTTCGGTTTCTTCTCCCTGTCCGGGCACGTGGCCAACCCCGGCCAGTACGAGGCGCCGCTCGGCATCACCCTGCGCGAGCTCCTCGACATGGCGGGGGGCATCCGCCCCGGGCACCGGCTCAAGTTCTGGACGCCCGGCGGCTCCTCCACACCGATCTTCACCGAGGAGCACCTGGACACACCGCTCGACTTCGAGTCGGTGGGCGCGGCCGGGTCCATGCTGGGCACCCGCGCCCTCCAGATCTTCGACGAGACCACCTGTGTGGTCCGCGCCGTCGGCCGCTGGATCGCCTTCTACGCGCACGAGTCCTGCGGCAAGTGCACGCCCTGCCGCGAGGGCAACTACTGGATGGTCCAGGTGCTGGACCGCCTCGAGCGCGGGCAGGGCACCGAGGCCGACCTCGACAAGCTCCTGGACATCTGCGACAACCTGCTCGGCCGGTCGTTCTGCGCCCTCGGCGACGGTGCCACCAGCCCCGTCATGTCGTCGATCAAGCACTTCCGCCAGGAGTACATCGACCACGTGGAGAAGGGCTGCTGCCCCTTCGACCACAGCCGGTCCACCGTCTGGGCGGACCGCACGGCCACGACGGGAGGGAAACAGTGACCGTCACCTCCAACACCTCCGGCGGCGCGGTGCCCGCGCCGCCCCCCGAGGACCTGGTCACCGTCACCATCGACGGCTTCCAGATCCAGGTGCCCAAGGGAACACTGGTGATCCGGGCCGCCGAACTGCTCGGCATCCAGATCCCGCGCTTCTGCGACCACCCGCTGCTCGACCCCGTCGGGGCCTGCCGCCAGTGCCTGGTGGAGATCCCCGACATGGGCAACGGGCGCGGCATGCCCAAGCCCCAGGCCTCCTGCACCATCACCGTCATGGAGGGGATGGTGGTCAACACCCAGTTGACCTCCCCGGTGGCGGAGAAGGCCCAGCGCGGAATCATGGAGTTCCTGCTCATCAACCACCCGCTGGACTGCCCCGTCTGCGACAAGGGCGGCGAGTGCCCCCTGCAGAACCAGGCGATGTCCAACGGGCAGGGCGAGTCGCGGTTCGTGGACGTCAAGCGGACCTTCCCCAAGCCGATTCCGCTGTCCACCCAGATCCTGCTGGACCGCGAGCGCTGCATCCAGTGCGCGCGCTGCACCCGCTTCGCCGCGCAGATCGCCGGCGACCCGCTCATCGAGCTGATGGAGCGCGGGGCCAAGGAGCAGGTCGGCATCGCCGGGGACGAGCCGTTCAACTCCTACTTCGCCGGCAACACCGTGCAGATCTGCCCGGTCGGCGCCCTCACCGGGTCCGCCTACCGGTTCCGGGCCCGCCCCTTCGACCTCGTCTCCACCCCCAGTGTCTGCGAGCACTGCGCCGGCGGCTGCGCCCAGCGCACCGACCACCGGCGCGGCAAGGTCACCCGCCGCCTGGCCGGCGACGACCCGCAGGTCAACGAGGAGTGGAACTGCGACAAGGGCCGGTGGGCCTTCACCTACGCCACGCAGCCCGACCGCCTCACCCGGCCGCTGATCCGCGACGAGCGGTCCCGCGCCCTGGAGTTCGCCTCCTGGTCCGAGGCCTTCGACGTCGCCGGACGGCACCTGGCCGCGGCCCGCGGCCGTGTGGGCGTCCTGACCGGCGGCCGCCTCACCTACGAGGACGCCTACGCCTACGCCAAGTTCGCCAGGGTGGCCCTCGGCACCAACGACGTGGACATGCGGGCCAGGCCCCACTCGCGGGAGGAGGCCGACTTCCTCGCCGCCCACGTCGCGGGGACCCCGGTGGACGTCGACTTCACCGCCCTGGAGAAGGCCCCCGCCGTCCTCCTGGCCGGATTCGAGCCCGAGGACGAGTCGCCCACGGTGTTCCTGCGCCTGCGCAAGGGCCACCGCAAGCGCGGACTCAGGCTCTTCTCCGTGGCCTCCCACGCCAGCCTCGGCCTGACCAAGGCCGGCGGCACCCTCGTGCAGACCGCCCCCGGTGACGAGGCCCGGGCGCTCAACGCCCTGGAGGACCGCGGACCCGAGGCCGCCGAGGCGCTCCACCAGGACGGCGCGGTCATCGCCATCGGCGAGCGGCTCGCCGCCGTTCCCGGCGCCCTCACCGCCGCCCGGGCCCTGGCCGAGCGCACCGGGGCCCGCCTGGTGTGGATTCCGCGCCGGGCCGGCGAACGCGGCGCCGTCGACGCCGGAGCACTGCCCGGGCTGCTGCCCGGCGGACGCCCCGTCGCCGACCCGTCCGCGCGCGCCGAGGTCGCCCGGGCCTGGAACACCGGTTCCCTGCCCGACACCCCCGGCCGCGACACCGCCGCCATCCTGGAGGCCGCCGCCCGCGGCGAGCTCGACGCCCTGGTCATCGCCGGGGTGGAGCTCGACGACCTGCCCGACCCCGAGGCGGCCCGCGCGGCCCTGGCCCGCGTGCCGTTCGTCGTCAGCCTCGAACTGCGGGCCAGTGACGTCACCGACCGCGCCGACGTGGTGTTCCCCGTCGCCGCGGTCGCCGAGAAGTCCGGCACCTTCGTCAACTGGGAGGGTCGCCACCGGCCCTTCGGGGAGGCGCTCAAGGTGCCCGGTGCCCTGTCCGACCTCCGGGTCCTGTCCGCCGTCGCCGACGCGATGGACGTCCACCTCGGCCTCCCCGACACGGCGTCGGCCTACCGGGAGCTGCTGGAACTGGGCCTGTGGACCGGCACTCGGGCGGCAGGTCCGTCCGAGCGCCCCGCTCCCGCGGCCGAGCCGCAGAGCGGCCAGGCGATCCTGTCCACCTGGCGCCAGCTGCTGGGCACCGGCCGGATGGAGGACGGCGAGCCGTTCCTCGCCGGCACCGCCCGGCCGGCGCGCGCCTACCTGTCCAAGGCCACGGCCGACGAGGTCGGGGTACCCGACGGCGGATCCCTCCGCGTCACCGGTACCCGCGGATCCGTCACGGTCCCCGTGGTCGTCACCGACATCGCCGACCGGGTCGTCTGGCTCCCGGCCAACGCCTCGGGCTGCGACATCCGTCGCGACCTGGGCAGCGCTGCGGGCGAGATCGTCCTGCTGTCGGCCCCGACCCCCGCCGGGAGGCAGCAGTGACCCCCGTCGCCACCAGCGTGGCGCATCTGGCCTCGGAGGAGACGCTCGGCGCCTTCGGTAACGACCCGTGGTGGATCACCGCGATCAAGGCCCTGGCGATCTTCGTCTTCCTGATGGTCTGCGTCCTCATGATGATCATGGCCGACCGCAAGGTCATGGGCCGGATGCAGCAGCGGCACGGACCGAACCGGATGGGCCCCTTCGGCCTGCTCCAGTCCCTCTTCGACGGCATCAAGCTCTCCCTCAAGGAGGACCTGATCCCGCGCGGTGTGGACCGGTTCGTCTACATCGCCGCCCCGGCGATCGCGGCCGTGCCCGCGTTCATCGCGTTCTCGGTCATCCCGATCGGGCCCGAGGTGAGCATGTTCGGGGTCGTCACCCCGCTCCAGCTCACCGACCTGCCCATCGCCGCGCTCGTGGTCCTGGCCACCGCGGCGCTCGGCGTCTACGGGTTCGTCCTGGGAGGCTGGGCCTCCCAGTCCCCCTACGCCCTCCTCGGAGGTCTGCGCGCCTCCGCCCAGGTCATCAGCTACGAGATCGCGATGGGCCTGTCGTTCGTCGCGGTGTTCATCATGTCCGGCACGCTCACCACCTCCGGGATCGTGGCGGCGCAGAGCAACCTGTGGTTCGGGGTCCTGCTCCTGCCGTCCTTCCTCGTCTACCTGGTGACGATGATCGGCGAGACCAACCGGCTCCCGTTCGACCTGGCCGAGGGCGAGGGCGAGATCGTCGGCGGCTTCATGACCGAGTACGGATCCATGAAGTTCACGATGTTCTTCCTCGCCGAGTACGTGAACATGTGCACCGTGGCGGCCATGTCCGTCACGCTCTTCCTCGGCGGCTGGCACGCCCCGCCCGGCGTCTCCGCGATCATCCCCGGCGCCAACGAGGGCTGGCTGCCCGCCCTGTGGTGGCTGCTCAAGTTCATCGGCGTGATGTTCCTGTTCATCTGGGCGCGCGGCAGCCTGCCCCGGGTGCGCTACGACCAGCTCATGAAGCTGGGCTGGAAGGTCCTCATCCCCATCCAGCTGGTGTGGATCACCGCCGTCGCCGTCGTGCGGATGCTCGTCCTGGACGGTGCCTCCGGCGCGGTGATCGCCGCCGTCGTCGCCGGCTTCACCGCCGCCACCCTCGCCGCGTTCTACGCCTGGCTCCGCCACGTGCGCCGCGAGCGCGCGGAGGAGGCCCGCCAACGCGCGGAGAACGCCCGACGTGCGCACGAGGACCCCGCCTTCGGCGGCTTCCCCGTGCCGCCGAGCACCGCGCCGCACTACGGCGCCAGCGTGCTCGCCGAACCGCCGCGGACGGGGGCCGGTCCGACCCCGCGGGCCGTCCCGGCCGCCGAACGCTCCAAGCAGAAGGGGGAGGTTACCGGTGTTTGACTGGCTCAACCCCGTCAAGGGTTTCGGTGTCACCTTCCACACGATGTTCAAGAAGGTGCCGACCGTCGAGTACCCGGAGGTCAAGCGCCCCACGGCGCCGCGCTTCCACGGACGGCACCAGCTGAACAGGTGGGCCGACGGGCTGGAGAAGTGCATCGGGTGCGAACTGTGCGCCTGGGCCTGCCCCGCCGACGCCATCTACGTGGAGGCCGGTGACAACACCGACGACGACCGCTACTCGCCCGGTGAGCGCTACGGGCGGGTCTACCAGATCAACTACCTGCGCTGCATCCTGTGCGGCCTGTGTGTGGAGGCCTGCCCGACGCGGGCCCTCACCATGACCAACGAGTACGAGCTGGCCGACGACAGCAGGCAGAGCCTGATCTGGACCAAGGAACAGCTCCTGGCCCCCCTCACGGAGGGCATGGAGGCCCCGCCGCACCCCATGCGGCTGGGCGAGACCGACCTGGACTACTACGCCACCGGGCGCGGTGAGCACGGTTCCCAGGACGGCTCCCGGGAGAACGCGGAGGCCGCCCGATGAACGGCATGCACCTGGCCGCCCCCATCGGCGGGGGCGAGACCGCGGCGTTCTGGATCCTGGGCACCGTGGCCGTTCTCGGGGCCCTGGGCGTGGTCTTCTCCCGCAAGGCCGTCCACTCGGCCATGTCGATGGCGCTGACCATGGTCGGACTGGCGATCTTCTACGGCATCAACGAGGCGCCGTTCCTCATGGTCGTCCAGATCGTCGTCTACACCGGCGCGGTCCTGATGCTGTTCCTGTTCGTGCTGATGCTCGTGGGTGTCAGCTCGTCCGACTCCCTGGTGGAGACGATCGGGGGACAGCGCATCCTGACCGCGATCGTGGCGCTGTGCTTCGTCGGTGCCCTCGCCACGGGGATCACCCGCATCGTGGTGGGCGACCCGGTCGGCCTGGCCGCCGGAGCGGCCACCGCGGGCGGCAGCATCCCCTGGATCGCCGGCGAGCTCCTCCTGCGCTACACGGTCGCCTTCGAGGCCACCGCCGCGCTGCTCGTCACCGCCGTGCTCGGCGCCATGGTCCTGGCGCACACCGCCCGGACCAAGAAGCGCCGCACGCAGCGGGAGATGGCGGAGGACCGCATCCGCGGCGACCACCCCACTCCGCTGCCCGGACCGGGCACCTACGCCCGGCACAACGCGATCGACATGCCCGCGCTGCTGCCGGACGGGTCGGTCGCCGAACTCTCCCTCAACCCGGTGCTCACCGCCCGCGACCCCGAGTACCAGTCGCGGGTGCCCGCCGACGTGCGGGCCGAGCGGACACCGCTGCCCGGTGCCGCCCCGGCCGGGGAAAAGGGCACGGACGCCGTCAGCGGCGGGCCGACCTCCGGCGCCGAGCGGACCGAGAAGAACAGTGACGGGCAGGAGGTGGAGTCCTCGTGGACCCGATGAACTACATCGTCCTGGCGACACTGCTGTTCGCCATCGGCGCGGCCGGCGTGCTCCTGCGGCGCAACGCGATCATCGTCTTCATGTGCGTCGAGCTCATGCTCAACGCCTGCAACCTGGCGTTCGTCGCGTTCGCCCGCATGCACGGGGACATCGAGGGGCAGGTCATCGCCTTCTTCGTGATGGTCGTCGCCGCCGCTGAGGTGGTCGTCGGCCTCGCGATCATCATGCAGATCTTCCGAACCCGCAGGTCCGCGTCCCTCGACGACGCCAGCCTGCTCAAGCACTAGAAGGCGACGTGGCAGTGGAATCTCACGCTTACCTCGCCGCCGAGACCGGGGCGGCGGCAGCCGCCGGCAGCGCCGTGCTGTCGAACGCCTGGCTGCTCATCGCCCTCCCGCTCGCGGGTGCGGCGATCCTGCTGCTCGGCGGCAAGAGGACCGACTCCTGGGGGCACCTGCTCGCCACGGCGCTGCCGGTGGCCTCCTTCGCGTGGGCGGTCCTGATCCTGTTCGACCTCCTGGGCCGGGCCGGCGACGCGCGCAGCGTCGCCGTCCCCGTCTACGAGTGGATCTCGGTCGGCTCACTCAGCATCGGGGCGGACCTGCTGGTCGACCCCCTGTCGATCAGCTTCGTCCTGCTGATCACCTTCGTCGGATCCCTGATCCACATCTACTCGATCGGCTACATGGCCGAGGATCCGGGACGCCGGCGCTTCTTCGCCTACCTCAACCTGTTCGTCGCCGCCATGCTGGTGCTGGTGCTGGCGGACAACTTCGTGCTGCTGTTCCTCGGCTGGGAGGGTGTGGGCCTGGCGTCCTACCTCCTCATCGGGTTCTGGCAGTACAAGCCGTCGGCGGCCACCGCGGCCAAGAAGGCGTTCATCATCAACCGGGTGGGCGACATGGGCCTGCTCGTGGCGATCATGATCATGTTCTCGGCCCTCGGGGCGGTCAGCTTCAGCGGCGTGTTCGAGGCCGTTCCGGGCGCCGGCGACGGCGTCCTGCTGGCCGTCGGCCTGTGCCTGCTCCTGGGCGCGTGCGGCAAGTCCGCGCAGCTCCCGCTCCAGGCCTGGCTGCTCGACGCGATGGAGGGCCCGACCCCGGTGTCGGCGCTCATCCACGCGGCCACCATGGTCACCGCGGGCGTCTACCTGATCGTCCGCTCCGGCCCGATCTTCGAAGGGGCGCCGGCCGCCCAGACGACCGTCGCCGTCGTGGGTGCCGCGACCATGATCGCCGGCGGGATCATCGCCTCGGCCAAGGACGACATCAAGAAGTCCCTGGCCGGCTCCACGATGAGCCAGATCGGCATGATGGTGCTGGCCGTCGGGCTGGGCCCGGTCGGCTACGTCGCCGCCATCGCGCACCTGATCACCCACGGCTTCTTCAAGGCCGGGCTGTTCCTCGGCGCCGGATCGGTCATGCACGCCATGAACGACGGCGTGGACATGCGCCGCTACGGCGGGCTGGCCCGGGTCATGCCGATCACGTTCGCCACGTTCGGGCTCGGCTACCTGGCCATCATCGGAGTCCCGCTGCTGTCGGGCTGGTGGACCAAGGAGAGCATCATCTCCGCGGCCTTCGGCGTCGGCGGAACGCAGGGGATGCTGCTCGGGTCGGCGGTCGTCGCGGGCGCCGGCCTCACCGCCTTCTACATGTCGCGGATGTTCTTCATGACCTTCCTCGGCGAGAAGCGCTGGGACGAGGGTGTGCACCCCCACGAGTCGCCGCTGAGCATGACCGCCCCCATGGTCCTGCTCTCCGTCGGCTCGGTGGCCCTGGGCGCGTTCCTGGTCTTCGGCGACCGGTTCGCGAACTTCCTGGCACCCACGATCGGCGCCCACCCGCACCACTTCGACCTGGCGCACGCCTTCACCGCCCCCTACGGGCTGGCGGCGCTGGGCGTCCTGGTGGTCGGCGTGGTCCTCGCCTGGGTCGTCTACCTGCGCAAGCCGGTCGCGCGCACGGCCCCCCGCGGCAACTTCGTCACGGTGGCCGCGAGCCGCGAGCTGTACGGCAACGAGATCAACGAAGGCCTGTTCATGCGCCCCGGCCAGGTGCTCACCAAGGCGCTGGTCGCCATCGAGACACACGTCGTCGACGGGATCGTCAACGGGATCGGCACGAGCGTGCGCGACGCCTCCCGCGGGCTGGGCAGGGCGCAGACCGGCTTCGCCCGGTCGTACGCGCTCACCATGCTCTTCGGCGCCGTCGTCGTCGCCGCGACGCTGGTTGTGAGGTTGTAGACACATGATTCCCTGGCTCACCATCGCGATCGCGCTACCCGCGGTCGGCGCTGTGCTCGTCTGGGCGCTGCCGCGCGTCAAGGCGCCCGACACCGTGTCCGAGACGGCCGCCTCCGCCTCGGCCGGGGGCGGGACCGCCACGGCGGTCCGGACGAAGGCTCCCGCCGCCACCGGCGGCCCGGCCTCCGCGGAGAACGCCAAGCGGATCACGCTCGGCTTCTCCCTGGCCACCCTGGCGGTACTCGTCGCCATGGCCCTGCGGTTCGACACCTCCGACGCCGGGTCCCTGCAGTTCACGGAGGTCCACGAGTGGATCCCCCGGTTCGGCATCCACTACGCCGTCGGCGTCGACGGCCTGGCCCTGGCGCTCGTACTGATGTCGGCGGTGCTGGTACCGCTGGTCGTCCTGGCGGCCTGGCGCGAACACGACGACAGGGAGGACGGCGGACGCGGCTACTTCGCGCTCGTCCTGGCCCTGGAGGCCATGATGATCGGGGTCTTCGCGGCCACCGACGTCTTCCTGTTCTACGTGTTCTTCGAGGCCATGCTCATCCCGGTCTACTTCATGATCGGGCGTTACGGGCGCGGCAACGAGCGGTCCGCCGCGGCCCTGAAGTTCCTGCTCTACAGCCTCGCCGGCGGCCTGGTCATGCTGGTCTCCGTCATCGGTGTGGCGGTGTACGGCGGCACCTTCCTGTGGGCCGACCTGGTCGGCGGGGGAAGCGCGCTGGCCGCCCTCGACCCCTCCACCGCGCGGTGGCTGTTCCTCGGCTTCTTCATCGCGTTCGCGATCAAGGCGCCGATGTGGCCGGTGCACACCTGGCTGCCGCAGGCGGCCGGGGCGTCCCGGCCCGGAACCGCCGTGCTGCTCGTCGGAGTGCTCGACAAGGTCGGCACCTACGGCATGCTCCGCTACTGCATCGAGCTGTTCCCCTCGGCCGTCTCGTGGTTCGTGTGGCCGGTGGTCGGACTGAGCCTGGTCAGCATCATCTACGGCGCGATCCTCGCGATCGGGCAGAGCGACATGATGCGGCTGGTCGCCTACACCTCGGTGTCCCACTTCGGGTTCATCACCCTGGGCATCTTCGCCCTGAACCAGCAGGGCCAGGCGGGCGCGGCCCTGTACATGGTCAACCACGGGTTCGCCACCGGCGCCCTGTTCCTGCTGGTCGGCTTCCTGGTCGCCCGCCGGGGCTCGGCGCTCATCGAGGACTTCGGCGGTGTCCAGAACACCGCGCCCAAGCTGGCGGGGGTCTTCCTGGTCACCGGCCTGGCGGGACTGGGCCTGCCGGGCCTGGCGCCCTTCGTCAGCGAGTTCCTGGTCTTCCTGGGGGCCTACGCCTTCAGCCCCGTCCCCGCGGTCGTCGCCGTGGTCGGCGTGGTGCTGGCCGCCCTCTACATCCTGTGGATGTACCAGCGCACCATGTCCGGTCCCGCCGGGGAGAAGGTCGCCGGCTTCAAGGACCTGTCCGCGCGCGAGGCCTGGGCCGTCGGCCCGCTGCTCGCGCTCATCCTCGCGTTCGGGCTGTACCCCCAGCCACTGCTCGACGTGATCAACCCAGCAGTGGAGCGCACCGTGGAGACCGCGGTGGACGCCTCTGAGGAAGGAGGGGAGGAGTGATGTTCCTGGCGGACAACCTTCCCGTCGTCACCGAGAATCCACCGGTCCTCGACTGGTGGCTGCTGGCCCCGCTGCTGACGGTGTTCGGGGCCGGTGTGCTGGCGGTGCTGTTCGAGGCCTTCGTGCCGGCCTCCCGGCGCAGGCCCCTGCAGATCGGCGTGGCGGCCCTGGCCCTGCTGGCCGCCTTCGCCATGGTCGTGCTCCAGGCCGGGTCGCTGCCCGAGGGGCAGGTCGGCACCACCGTCGCGGCCGGTGCGCTGGCCGTCGACCGCACGGTGCTCTTCCTGCAGGGCACCATCGCCCTGCTGGCCCTGGTGAGCCTCCTGCTCATCTCCGAGCGCCGTGACGGCCGGGACGCCTTCGCCGCCCAGGCGGCCACCGTGCCCGGCAGCGAGGAGGAGCGGGCGCACATCCTGGCCGGTTCGCAGCACACCGAGGTCTACCCCCTGGTGCTGTTCGCGGTCCTGGGCATGCTGATGTTCCCCGCCGCCAACGACTTCCTCACGATGTTCATCGCCCTGGAGGTCATGAGCCTGCCGCTGTACCTGCTGTGCGGGCTCGCCCGGCGGCGCCGCCTGTTCTCGCAGGAGGCCGCGGTCAAGTACTTCCTGCTCGGCGCCTTCTCCTCGGCGTTCTTCCTCTTCGGCGCGGCCATGGTCTACGGCTACGCCGGTTCGGTGAACTTCGCCGAGATCCGCGCGGCGGTCGACGCCGGGGGTGCGGCGATCTTCCAGGAGGGCAACGGCGAGCCGCTGCTGCTCCTGGGCATCGGCCTGGTGGCCGTGGGCCTGCTGTTCAAGGTCGGCGCGGTCCCCTTCCACAACTGGAAGCCCGACGTCTACCAGGGCGCGCCCACGCCCATCACGGCGCTCATGGCCTCCGGCACCCTGGTGGCCGCCTTCGGCGCGCTGCTGCGGGTGTTCTTCGTCCCGTTCGGCGGCAGCGCCGGCCAGTGGGAACCGGTGCTGTGGATCGTCGCGGTGCTCACCATGGTGGCCGCGGCGATCGTGGCCGTCAGCCAGCGCGACGTCAAGCGCCTGCTGGCCTACTCCTCGGTCGTGCACGCGGGGTTCATCCTGACCGCCGTGGTGGCGGGGAGCAGCGAAGGTCTGGCGGGGGCGATGTTCTACCTCGCCGCCTACGGCTTCACCACCGTGGGAGCCTTCGCCGTGGTGACGCTGGTGCGCACCAAGGACGGCGGGCAGGAGCTGGGCGACCTGGACCGGTGGTCCGGCCTGGGACGGCGCCACCCGGCCCTGGCCGGGGCGCTGACGCTCTTCCTGCTGGCCTTCGCCGGTATTCCGCTCACCAGCGGATTCGTCGGCAAGTTCGCCGTGTTCGAGGCGGCCGTGTCCGCCGGGGCGACCCCGCTGGTGGTCGTCGGCGTGCTCAGCAGCGCCGTGACCGCGTTCTTCTACATGCGGATCATCCTGGTGATGTTCTTCCGGGACCCCGAGGCCGACGGCCCGACGGTGGTGCGGGCCGGCGCCGCCACCGGCGGCGTCATCGCGATCGGGGTGGCGGCGACACTGCTGCTGGGGCTGTACCCCGGACCCGTCCTCGACCTGCTCCCGCCCTCGGGCGAGGAGCCGGCGGCGGCGATGGCCGACCAGGCGGCCGGGACCGGCTGAGATCCCGCCGACAGCGGTGGTCCGGGCCGCGGCGAGCTGCGCTCTCGCCGCGGCCCGGGCCGTATCCTGGTGTGGCTTTGGCCGGTGAATCCGGGTCGGATACCGTGGCAAACAGATCATGTTCATGTACCGAGCGCGCGAGTGGCCCCGGGTCGAGGCGCGCCGTCCTACAGGTGGAGCTTTTACGGTGAGCGGTGCTGTCCCGAGCGGTTTTCTCGCTCTGCCGAGAGTCGACCCGACCCTCGCCCGGGAGATCCAGGAGTCCCTCGAGAAGGTCGAGGACCTCCTGATGGAGTCGGTCCGATCGAGCGACCCCATGCTGACCGAGGCGGCCTCCCACCTGCTGGCCGCGGGCGGCAAGCGCCTCAGGGCGATGCTGGTGCTGCTGGCCGCGCGCTTCGGCGACCCCGAGCTCCCCGACCTCGTCCCGGCCGCGGCCGTGGTCGAGCTGACCCACGTGGCGACGCTCTACCACGACGACGTGATGGACGAGGCCGCGATGCGGCGCGGCAAGCCCAGCGCCAACCAGCGGTGGGGCAACACGGTCGCCATCCTCACCGGTGACTACGTGTTCGCCAAGGCCTCGGAGATCCTGGCCGACCTGGGCACGGAGGCCGTGGCCCTTCAGGCGCAGACCTTCGGCCGACTGGTGCAGGGCCAGATCCTCGAGACCTCCGGCCCGCGCGAGGGCACGGACCCGCTCGACCACTACATGCAGGTGATCGCGGACAAGACGGCGTCGCTGATCGCTTCGTCGGCCGAGTTCGGCGCCATGTTCGGCGCGGTGCCCGCCGAGATCACCACCCCGCTCGTGCGGGCGTGCGACGCGCTGGGCATGGCGTTCCAGCTGGCCGACGACCTGCTCGACGTGGCGGGCGAGAGCGACGCCTCGGGCAAGATCCCCGGCACCGACCTGCGCGAGGGCGTGCTCACGCTGCCCATGTTCTACGCCCTGCGCTCCCAGGACCCCGCCGACGACCGGCTCAAGTCCCTGCTGGGCCGCCCGCTGGACGACGCCGAGGCCGAGGAGGCGCTCAAGCTGCTGCGGGTGCACCCGGCGATGGAGGAGGCGGAGCGGACCCTGCGGGGCTGGGCGGACAAGGCCCGCGCCGAGCTGGCCACCCTTCCGGAGGGCCCTGCCCGCGGCGCCTTCGAGGCCCTGTGCGACTACATGGTCGAGCGCTCCGGCTGACCCCGTGACGGACGTGCCGACGGCGCCGCCCCCATCGGGCGGCGCCGTCGGCACGTGTACCCGAGAACGGTGCGGCAGGCGCTCCCCCGGCGGTCCTCGGTGGTCGATACACCTAGGCTGTTCCCGTGCCGCCGGGAGTGGAAGGAGCGCGCGCTGAGCCGATGGGAGACCTTCACGTCGTCCACGGGCAACGACCTTGTCCGCAAGGAGATCGCACGACTCGGGCTCGGCCCCCACGAACAGCAGAAGCTGAAGAGGGTCATGGGCGAGAAGGGCAGGGGGCGGGACCTGGGGGCGGCGGACAAGCCGCTGAGCGGCTACCAGGGCATGCGCGAGCTGGTGGTCAGGTGCGGAGACAGGTCGTTCCGGCTGGTCTACGCGAACGTCTCGGGCGGCCTCGTGCTCCTGGCGCTGCACTTCTTCGTGAAGAAGTCGCGGACCGCGCACCACGACCTCGAGGTGGCCTGGGCGCGGTTGAAGGACTGGCACCGCAGGCACCCGCAGGGACCTTGATACGTTATCGCTGAATACCGATACTGATGATGGACACCAGGGAGGAGGTGGCGTGTTGGACCTGGACGACCTGTTGGGGATCGATGCCGAGGCGCCGGAGCAGCAGGAGGCGGATCAGGATGTGCAGGAGTTCGTGTCCCTGATCGACGCCCTCGTGGAACTGCGCAAGCAGCAGGGACTGACCCAGTCCGACGTGGCGTCGGCCATGGGAACCACGCAGTCCGCCGTCTCCGAGATCGAGAGCGTGGCCAACGATCCCCGGATCTCCACCGTCCAGCGCTACGCCCGTGCCGTGTGCGCGCGCCTGCAGTTCCGGGTGCGGGTCGCCGGCCCGGCCCTGGACACGTCCGGCGGAGCCACGGGATCCATCTCGTTCCGTACCGCGGAGCCTTCTTCCCGGCCGCTGTGGCATGCGCCCACGGTCATCGTCGGCGGGCGCTCCGGGAGCAGCCGGCACATCCGCTACACGGGTTCGGACCGATCGGTCCAGTGGGAAACGGGGACTCTGTGAAGGTTGACTGGGTGGTGCCGGCCGAGGCGTTCGTAGCCGACTCCCGGGGGGCGATGACCGTCGTCGGGTTCAACCAGAACACCTTGGTCGTGGACAAGCTGCAGGTGCCGGTCAAGGGGGCCTTCCTCGCCCAGGTCTCCGAGGGCGAGGGGGACAACTGGTCCGCAGGCGACAGAATCGCCTTCCAGGCCCTGGTCAAGGACCCGGACGGTTCCGTGCTGTTCGTCCAGGACGGCTCCGGGAGCCTGGGGGAGCGCCTGGACGACGGGAGGCCGATGCTGATCAACCTGTCGGTGGACTACCAGGTCGCGGTCTCCAAGTACGGGCAGTACGAGCTGTGCGTCGAAGCCCGGGTGGGGGACAAGGGGTCGGCACGGGGCAGCTGCGCCGTATGGGTGCAGGCGGCCGCCTGAGCCGTCCCCCGTGCCGCGCACCCGGCGGTGCCGTTCCGGCCGTTCCGGCTCAGGCGGCGGTCCCGCGCTCCCTGCGCGCGGTCCGGGCGCCGCGGACCTGGTCGCCGGCGAACACGCACACGGCCAGCCACACGACCCCGAACCCCAGCCACCGCGCGGGCGGCATCTCCTCGCCCTGGACCAGCCAGCCGACGAGGAAGATCCCGGTGGGAGTGATGTACTGGAGCATGCCGATGACGCTCAGCGGCACCTTCCGGGCCGCCATACCGAACAGCAGCAGCGGTATCGCGGTCACGAAGCCGCTGCCCGCCAGCAGCGCCGAGTGCCCGGGGGAGACCGAGAACACCGTGCCGGCCCCGGTCGCCTCCAGCCACACCACGTAACCCAGCGCCGGCAGGAACATCACCAGGGTCTCCACGGTGAGGCTCTGCATACCGTCCAGGGGGACGGACTTCTTCACCGCACCGTAGGCGGCGAACGAGGAGGCCATGAGCAGCGCCAGCCACGGCATCACCCCGTAGCCGACGGCCATCACGGCCACCGCGAGCACACCCAGCCCCACCGCGACCCACTGCGCCGGCCGCAGGCGCTCGGAGAAGAACACCACGCCCAGGCACACCGACATCAGCGGATTGACGAAGTACGCCAGCGAGGCCTGCAGCGTCTGCCCGCTGGAGACCGCGTAGATGAACCCCCACCAGTTGAGGGAGATCAGCACCGCGGCGGCGGCCACCGTCAGCAGCGTTCGCCGATCGCGCAGCACCCCGGGCAGCCACCGCCACCCCCGGCGGGCCAGCGCGAGCAGGACACACATCGCGAGCAGGGACCACACCATGCGGTGGGCGAGGATCTCGGAGGGTGCCGCCGCGGAGAGGAAGTCCCAGTACAGGGCGGCGACCGCCCAGAAGAAGAAGGCCGACGCCCCGAGGACGACGCCGCGTTGGGATTCGGGCACGTCCGCCATCGTAGGGCGAACCAGCTCACACCTTCTCCTCCGGGGTCCCGGATACCCTGAAGGCATGTTCGGGAGAAAGACGACCATGGTCGAGCCGACCCGCGCCCTTCCCGGCCGGGACACCCCGATGCCGGTCCCGGGGCGGCACACCGTCCTGGGCACCGCGCTCACCCCGCCCTATCCGGAGGGCAGCGAGATCGCCCACGTGGGGATGGGCTGCTTCTGGGGGGCCGAGCGCATGTTCTGGCGCCTGGGCGCCGACCGCGGCATCATCACCACCGCCGCGGGTTACGCGGGCGGCTACACGCCCAACCCCACCTACGAGGAGGTGTGCTCGGGGCTGACCGGCCACGCCGAGGTGGTGCGCGTGGTCTTCGACCCGCAGCGGATCACCTACGCAGAGATCCTCAAGATCTTCTGGGAGGGCCACGACCCCACCCAGGGCATGCGCCAGGGCAACGACGTCGGTACGCAGTACCGCTCGGCGGTCTACTCCTCCTCCGACGAGCAGCGCGCCGTCGCCGAGGCCACCCGGGACGCCTTCCAGCCGGTCCTCACCGCGGCGGGCCACGGCCCCGTCACCACGGAGATCGCCCCGCTGCAGGAGTTCTACTTCGCCGAGGACTACCACCAGCAGTACCTGTCCGACGCCAAGAACCCCAACGGCTACTGCGGCATCGGCGGCACCGGCGCCAGCTGCCCCATCGGTGTGGCCGGCACCGAGTAGCACCACCTGCGCACACCCGAACGGAGGTTCGGCGGCGGCCCGCCGCCGAACCCCCGGCCGCCGGGAGGGCGTCGACGGGGCCTTGGTACTCTGCCCGGGCCAGTCGTACCACATCCGTGGTCAGGGAATCCGGTGCGAATCCGGAACTGACGCGCAGCGGTGAGGGGGACGGGCAGGGTACTGCGCCACTGGGGCGAGGCCGTGCCGACCTGAGCGTCGACGCGGTTCCGGCCTGGGAAGGCACTCTGTCCGGGTGAACCCGAGTCCGAAGACCTGCTGGCACCTCCGCGTCGAGTGCGCGGAGGGAAACCGATGCCAGGCTTCGCGTTCGAGCCCCGACACCCGAGGCATGCCCATGCTGCGCCCTGCGCCCCTCCCTGTCGTCCTCCTCCTCACCCCTGTCCTGCTGCTCACCGCCTGCGGCCCGGCCCAGGACGGGGAAAGCGGCGGCACGCAGTCCGCCGGCGCCGGCTACCCCCGGACGATCGACAACTGCGGACACGAGGTGACCGTCGACGCCGCGCCGGAGCGCGTCGTCTCCCTCAACCAGGGCACCACCGAGATCCTCCTGTCCCTCGGCCTGGAGGACCGCCTCGTCGGTACCGCCACCTGGACCGACCCGATCATGGAGGGCCTGGAGGAGGCGAACGAGGGCATTCCGCGGCTGGCCGACAACAACCCCTCCTTCGAGGTGGTCCTGGACGCCGAACCGGACTTCGTGACCGCCTCCTTCGTCTCCACGCTCGGCACGGGCGGTGTCGCCACCCGGGAGCAGTTCGGGGAACTGGGCGTGCCCACGTACGTCTCCCCGTCCGACTGCGCCGCGGGCAAGGACAACGAGAGCGGAGGGGACGGCTCCCGCAGCGAGCCGCTGAGCCTCGACGTCGTCCACGGCGAGATCCGCGACCTGGCGCAGGTCTTCGGTGTCGAGGAGCGAGGGGAGGAGCTCGTCGCGCGGCTGCAGCAGCGGGTGGACACGGCAACCGAGGACCTGGATGTCTCCGACGTCTCCCTCATGTACTGGTTCGCCAACTCCGAGTCGCCCTACCTCGCCGGCTGCTGCGGCGCCCCAGGCGCCATCACCAGCGCGGTCGGTGCGGAGAACGCCTTCGACGACACCCACGACGAGTGGCCCCAGATCAACTGGGAGACCGTCGCCGACCGCGACCCGGACGTCATCGTGCTCGGCGACCTGACCCGCGAGTCCCAGACGGCCGAGACCGCCGACGCCAAGATCGAGTTCCTGGAGACCAACCCGGCCACCCGCATCCTCACCGCCGTGAAGGAGGAGCGGTACATCCTGCTCAGCGGCCAGGCCATGAACCCCTCGATCCGCACGGTCGAGGGGATCGAGCAGGTCGCCGCCGGTCTGCGGGACCTCGGGCTCACCCGGTGAGGGGTGCGCGTCTCGCGCTGCTCACCTCCGGTGGATCGGCGGTCCTGGCGATGTCGATCGCGGTCGCCGTGACCATCGGTCCCGCCGACATCACCACGGTCGAGGTCTGGCGCTCGGTGTCCGCCCGTCTGGGGTTCGGCGACAGCCCTCTGTCGCCGCTGCGCGAAGGCATCGTGTGGAACCTCCGCATGCCCCGAACCCTGCTCGCCGCAGTGTGCGGGGCGGGGCTTGCCCTGTGTGGCGCGGTCATGCAGTCCCTGCTCCGCAACCCGCTGGCGGACCCCTTCGTGCTGGGGGTGTCCTCCGGCGCCTCCACCGGGGCGGTCGCCGTGATCGTCCTGGGGTGGGGCGGCGGCGTGGTGTCGCTGTCGGCGGGCGCCTTCGCCGGCGCGGTACTCTCCTTCGGGATGGTGGTGCTGCTCGCCCACAGCCTCGGCGCGAGCATGGACCGCGTGGTGCTGTCGGGGGTCGCGGCCATGCAGCTGTTCGCGGCGCTGACCTCGTTCATCGTGCTGACCTCGGCGGATGCCGAGACCACACGGGGCGTGCTGTTCTGGCTGCTGGGGTCCCTCAGCGGCGCGGGATGGGCCGACGTGGTCCTGTGCGCGGCGGTGCTGGCCGGTGTGCTCGCCGTCTGCCTCGCCCACACCACCACTCTGGACGCCTTCGCCTTCGGCGAGGAGGCCGCGGCGAACCTGGGCGTCCGGGTGGCCCGGGCCCGCCTGCTGCTCCTGACCGCCACCGCCCTGCTCACCGCTGCTCTCGTCAGCTCGGCCGGGGCGATCGGCTTCGTGGGGCTGGTCCTGCCGCACGCTGTCCGTGCACTCACCGGTTCCGCCCACGCGCGGCTCCTGCCCGTGACCGTGCTGAGCGGCGCCGTCTTCCTGGTGTGGGTGGACACAGTGGCGCGCACAGCGCTGGACCCGCAGGAGATCCCGGTGGGTGTGGTGACCTCCCTCATCGGCGTGCCCGCCTTCATCGCCGTGCTGTACCGAGCCAGGAGGAAGACATGAACGACTCCGATCCCGCCGTGGTCGACCGCTGCACCTCCATCGGTGAGGAGAGCCCGGCAAAGGAAATCACACCGGAGGCGTCCGCCGAATGCGCTCTGCACGCCGAGCGCGTGAGCCGTCTGATCGGTGGCAGACTCGTCCTTGACGGCGTCACCGTCGCCCCGCGCCCCGGCGAGACCGTCGGCCTGCTCGGCCCCAACGGCTCGGGGAAGTCGACGCTTCTGCGGCTGCTCGCCGGCGTCCTCGCGCCCTCCGCCGGCGTGGTCACCCTGGACGGGCGGCCGCTCGGCCGGACCGCGCGCCGGGCGGCGGCGCGCCGCATCGCCGCCGTCGAGCAGAACGCGCACACCCAGACCGAACTGACGGTCCGCGACGTCGTGGCCCTGGGGCGCATCCCGCACCGCCGCGCCTGGACGCCCATGTCCACCGCCGACCTGGGCGCCGTGACGGCGGCCCTGGAGCGCACCGGCCTCACCGGGATGGCCGACCGGTCCTGGCACACGCTGTCCGGCGGAGAGCGCCAGCGCGCCCAGATCGCTCGCGCCCTTGCGCAGGAGCCGAGCGAGCTGCTGCTCGACGAGCCGACCAACCACCTCGACATCCAGTACCAGCTCGACCTGATGGAACTGGTCGCGGGCCTGCCGGTCACCACCGTGATCGCCATGCACGACCTCAACCTGGCCGCGATGTACTGCGACCGCCTGCTCGTGCTCCGGGACGGCCGTGCCGTCGCCGAGGGCACGCCCTCCGAGGTCCTGACACCGTCCCTCATCGAGGAGGTCTACGGGGTCCGGGCCGAGGTCGCCTCCGGCCCCGGAGGCCCGGTGATCCGCTTCCTGCGCTCCCCCGCCGGAAGGGAAGGGCAGGAAGCCGGTTAGAGTGTGAATCCTTTGCTCGTGGTGCAGGAACCCGGTGCGATTCCGGGGCGGTTCCGCCACTGTGAGGCCCCTGTCGCGGGGGTTCAGCCAGACACTGGCCTCGGGCACTCCGACCGCCGATGGGGCGAGAACCCCGAGGAAGGAACCCGGCCATGACGGTACGGATCGCGCTGCTGTCCACGTCCGACACCGACCTGCTCTCCGCACGGGCCAGCGGCGCCGCATACGCCTGGGCGAACCCGTCCCGTGCCTCCGACACGGAACTCACCGGCACCGTCGAGGGCGCCGATCTCGTGGTGGTGCGGCTGCTCGGCTCCCCCCACGACCTGTGGCCCGGCCTCGCCGCCGTCCGGGAGCGGGGCACACCGCTGGTCGTCCTCAGCGGTGAGCAGCAGCCCAGCGCCGAGCTGATGGAGCACTCCACCGTTCCGATCGGCGTGGCGA
Organism: Nocardiopsis algeriensis; assembly: GCF_014203695.1. GTDB lineage: Bacteria > Actinomycetota > Actinomycetes > Streptosporangiales > Streptosporangiaceae > Nocardiopsis > Nocardiopsis algeriensis. The sequence continues at coordinate 180,228 of NZ_JACHJO010000008.1, forward strand.
CCGACGCCCACCGCTACCTCGCGGAGGGCGGCCCCGCCAACCTCGGGCGCCTGCACGCCTTCCTGTCGGACACCGTGCTACTGACCGGCGAGGGGTTCGACCCGCCGGCGCCCGTCCCGCTGTGGGGCTTCGCCCTCCCGTCGCCCGCCACCTCCCTCAACGGACGCCTTCGGCGCAGTTCTTCGCCGTTGCGCGACCGGCCTCAGGACCTTGCGCTCCCACGCGTCGGCATCCTCTACTACCGGGCCCACGAGGCCGGCGGCAACACCGCGTTCGCGCACGCCCTGGCCGACGCCGTCGACGCGACCGGGCAGGCCGTGGGCGTCCCCGTGTTCGCCGGATCGCTGCGCACCGCGCCCGACGAGCTGTACGAGGCGCTCGAAGGCTTCGACGCACTGGTGGTCACCGTCCTCGCAGCCGGCGGCAGCGTGCCCGCGTCCGCGAGCGCCGGCGGGGACGACGAGGCATGGGACGTGGAGCGGATGGCGGCCCTGGACGTCCCCGTCCTCCAAGGGCTGTGCCTGACCAGCTCCCGCGCCGACTGGGAGGCCTCCGACGACGGCGTCACCCCGCTCGACTCGGCGAGCCAGATCGCCATCCCCGAGTTCGACGGCCGGATCATCACTGTGCCGTTCTCCTTCAAGGAGATCGACCGCGACGGGCTGCCCCGCTACGTCGCGGACCCGGAGCGCTGCGCCCGCCTGGCCGGGATCGCGGTCGCCCACGCCCGGCTGCGGCACGTGCCCCCGGCCGAGAAGCGGATCGCGGTCGTCCTGTCCGCCTACCCGACCAAGCACTCCCGCATCGGCAACGCCGTCGGGCTCGACACGCCCCGCTCGCTGGTCCGCCTGCTGCGCCGACTGCGCGACGAGGGCTACGACCTGGGTGCGCCCGGCGACCTCCCCGGGCTGGACCTGCCCGACGACACGGAGGCCGGCGACGCCCTGATGCACGCCCTGATCGCGGCGGGCGGCCAGGACGAGGACTGGCTGACCTCCGTCCAGCTGACCGACGCCCAGGTGCGGATCACCCCCGAGGAGTACGCCGCCTGGACCGAGGGTCTGCCCGCGCCCCTGAAGGACGCGATGACCGAGGCGTGGGGGCCCGCGCCCGGCCGCCTGTACGTGAACGACGCGGGCGAACTCGTCCTCGCCGCCCTGCGCGCCGGCAACGTCGTCGTCCTGGTGCAGCCGCCGCGCGGCTTCGGCGAGAACCCGATCGCCATCTACCACGACCCCGACCTGCCCCCGAGCCACCACTACCTGGCTGCCTACCGCTGGCTGGAGCACGGCTTCGGCGCCCACGCCGTCGTCCACCTCGGCAAGCACGGCTCGCTGGAGTGGCTGCCCGGAAAGAACGCCGCACTGTCCGCCGCCTGCGCCACCGACGCGGCGCTCGGCGACCTGCCGCTGATCTACCCGTTCCTGGTCAACGACCCGGGCGAGGGCGCCCAGGCCAAACGCCGCGCCCATGCCACGGTCGTCGACCACCTCATCCCGCCGATGGCCCGCGCGGAGACCTACGGCGACATCGCACGGCTGGAGCAGCTGCTCGACGAGCACGCGAACATCGCGGCCATGGACCCGGCCAAGCTGCCCGCGGTCCGGGGCGAGATCTGGTCCCTGATGCGTGCGGCGGAGCTGCACCGCGACCTCGGCCTGGAGGAGCGTCCCGGCGACGAGGAGTTCGACGACTTCCTGCTCCACGTCGACGGCTGGCTGTGCGAGATCAAGGACACGCAGATCCGCGACGGCCTGCACGTGCTCGGTGAAGCGCCGGCGGACGAGGCCCGGGTGAACCTGGTCCTGGCCGTCCTGCGCGCCGCCCAGGTGTGGAGCGGGGTGGCCTCTGTGTCCGGCCTCCGGTCCGCTCTCGGCCTGAAGGAGGACGCGCCGACCGCCGAGGTCGACGAGGCGGAAGCACACGCCCGCCGCCTCGTCGAGCGGATGGAGGCCGCGGACTGGGACCCGGCCGCCGCGGCCGGCCTGCACGACGACCCCGAGGTGCGCCGCGTCCTGGAGTTCGCCGCCGCACAGGTGGTGCCCCGCCTCGCCCGCACCACCGACGAACTCGACCACGTCGTCCACGCCCTGGCGGGCGGCTTCATCCCTGCGGGCCCGTCCGGCTCCCCGCTGCGCGGCCTGGTCAACGTGCTGCCGACCGGCCGCAACTTCTACACCGTCGACCCCCGCGCCGTCCCCTCCCGGCTCGCCTGGCAGACCGGGCAGGCGATGGCCGACTCCCTGCTGCGCCGCCACATGGAGGAGACCGGGACCTACCCGGAGTCGGTGGGCCTGTCGGTGTGGGGCACCTCGGCGATGCGGACGTCCGGCGACGACGTGGCCGAGGTGCTGGCGCTCCTCGGCGTCCGCCCGGAGTGGGACGAGGCGTCCCGCCGGGTCTCCCGGCTCGACGTGGTACCGCTCGAGGAGCTGGGCCGCCCGCGCGTCGATGTCACGGTGCGCATCTCCGGCTTCTTCCGCGACGCGTTCCCCCACGTGGTCGCCATGCTGGACGACGCCGTGAACCTGGTCGCCGACCTCGACGAACCGGAGGAGCAGAACTTCGTCCGCGCCCACGCCCGCGCCGACCTGGAGGCGCACGGCGACCGGCGCCGCGCCACCACCCGGATCTTCGGCTCCGCACCCGGCTCGTACGGCGCCGGCATCCTCCAGCTCGTCGAATCCGGCAACTGGCGCGACGACCGCGACCTCGCCGAGGTCTACACGGCCTGGGGCGGTTTTGCGTACGGGCGCGGCCTCGACGGCGTTCCGGCCGCCGACGACATGCGCGCCAACTACCGCCGGATCAAGGTCGCCGCGAAGAACATCGACAGCGCCGAGCACGACATCGCCGACTCCGACGACTACTTCCAGTACCACGGCGGCATGATCGCCACCGTCCGCGCCCTCACCGGCGCCGACCCCAAGGCGTACGTCGGCGACTCCACCGCGCCCGACGCGGTCCGCACCCGCACCCTCACCGAGGAGACCGCCCGCGTGTTCCGCGCCCGGGTGGTCAACCCGCGCTGGATCTCCGCCATGCGGCGCCACGGCTACAAGGGCGCCTTCGAACTGGCCGCCACCGTCGACTACCTCTTCGGTTTCGACGCCACGGCCGGTGTCGTCCACGACTGGATGTACGAGAAGCTCGCGGCCGAGTACGTGCTCGACGCGGACACCCAGGAGTTCCTGCGCCGCTCCAACCCGTGGGCGCTGCACGGCATCGTCGAGCGGCTGCACGAGGCCGCCCGGCGCGGGCTGTGGGCCGAACCGGATCCGGAGACGCTGGAGGCCCTCCAGGAGGTCTACCTGGAGGTCGAGGGCGATCTGGAGGAGCGGTCCGAATGAGAGTGCGGATCCTCGGCATCGGCATGGGGCCGCGGCACGTCACCCCGGAGGTCGCCGACGCGCTGCGGGGCTGCGACTACGCGGTGGCCGCCCGCAAACGCGAGGACGACGGGCTGCTCGCCCTGCGTCAGGCGGTCTGTGAGGAGTACGATCTCCCCCTGGTCACCGTGCCCGATCCCGAGCGCGACCGCGACGACCCCGCGGACTACGCGGCCGCGGTCGCCGCCTGGCACGAGGCCCGGGTCGCTGCCTACGAACGGGTGCTCGGCGAGCACGGCGGCACGGCGGCGTTCCTGGTCTGGGGCGACCCGTCCCTGTACGACTCCACCCTGCGGATCGTGGCGCGGATCGCCGAGCGAGGGGCCGTCCCCCTGGAACACGACGTGCTCCCCGGCATCAGCGCCCCCCAGCTCCTCGCCGCGCGGCACCGGATCGTGCTGCACGAGGTGGGCCGACCGGTCCACGTCACCCCGGCGCGCCGGCTGCGCGAGGCCGTCGACGCCGGGCAGGACAACATCGTCGTCATGCTCGGCGGGGAACTGGATCTCACGGGCCTGGAGCAGTGGTCGATCTGGTGGGGCGCCAACCTGGGCACCGACACGGAGGAGCTGGTCTCCGGACGGGTCGGTGGCGTGCTGCCGACGATCGGCGCGGCCCGGACACGGGCCAGGGACCGGGCCGGCTGGGTGATGGACATCGCACTGCTGCGGAGGCCGACATGAGTGCGGCCGGGCGTGCCGGAGGGCTGCTGGTCGCCGGGACCACCTCCGACGCCGGGAAGAGCGTCGTCACCACCGGCCTGTGCCGGGCCTTCGCGCGCCGCGGCGTGCGGGTCGCGCCGTACAAGGCGCAGAACATGTCCAACAACTCCATGGTCTGCCACGGCCCCGACGGCCGTCCGGCGGAGATCGGCCGGGCCCAGTGGGTGCAGGCGCTGGCCGCCCGCGCCGTGCCCGAGCCCGCCATGAACCCTGTGCTCCTCAAGCCGGGCACCGACCGGCGCAGCCATGTCGTCCTGCTCGGACACCCTGCCGGGGACGTCTCCTCGGCGGACTGGGAGTCCGGCCGCCGCCACCTCGCGAGGGCCGCGCACGCCGCGTACGACGACCTGGCGGCCCGCCACGACGTCGTCGTCGCCGAGGGCGCGGGCAGCCCCGCCGAGATCAACCTGCGGGCGGGCGACTACGTGAACATGGGTCTGGCCCGGCACGCGGGCCTGCCCGTGGTGGTCGTCGGCGACATCGACCGGGGCGGCGTCTTCGCCGCGCTGTACGGCACGGTGGGGCTGCTGGAACCCGCGGACCAGAAGCTGGTCGCGGGCTTCGTGATCAACAAGTTCCGCGGGGACGCCGGACTGCTCCGGCCCGGGCTGGACGACCTCGAACGGCTCACCGGCCGCCGGGTGTACGGCACCCTGCCGTGGGACCCCGGACTGTGGCTCGACTCGGAGGACGCCCTCGACCTGGAGGGCCGCCGCGCGGAGAAGACTTCTGCCGGGCGGGTGGCCGTGGTGCGCCTGCCCCGGATCAGCAACTTCACCGACGTGGACGCCCTCGGCCTGGAGCCGGGCCTCGACGTCGTCTTCGCCTCCGACCCGCGCGACCTCTCCGACGCCGACCTGGTCGTCCTGCCCGGCACCCGGTCCACCCTCGCCGACCTGGCCTGGCTGCGCTCCCGCGGACTCGACCGGGCGATCGCCGAGCACGCCCGCCGCGGCCGGCCGCTGCTCGGCATCTGCGGCGGATTCCAGATGCTCGGCCGGACCGTCGCCGACCCGGACGGCGTCGAGGCCGAGCCCGGGGCGTGCGCGGACGGCCTCGGGCTGCTCGACGTACGGACCGACTTCACCGCAGGGAAGACCCTCCGCCTGCCGTCCGGGAAGGCGCTCGGCGCGCCCGCGCACGGCTACGAGATCCACCACGGCCGGATCACGGCCGGAGACGGCGCGGAGGAGTTCCTGGGCGGTGCCCGCTCGGGGAACGTCTTCGGCACCATGTGGCACGGCAGCCTGGAGGGGGACGCCTTCCGCGGTGCCTTCCTCGCCGAGGCGCTCGGCTGCGAGCCGTCCGGCGTACGCTTCGGGGCCGCCCGGGAGCGGCGCCTCGACCTGCTCGCCGACCTCGTGGAGCAGCACCTCGACGTCGACGCGCTGCTCGCCCTCGCCCGCGAGGGCGCCCCGGCGGACCTGCCCCCTCTGGCCCCAGGAGGCCCACCCGTCGCCCACCATCGCCCGGGTGGGCGCTCCGCGCCGGAAGCGGGCCACCACCCTCAACCGAGGCCTCCGGTCCAGTCTCCTTCGGTGAGACTGCTGCTTCTCGGGGGTACGTCCGAGGCCCGTGAGCTCGCCGCCCTCCTGGTCGAGGCGGGTGTCGACGTGACCACGTCGCTGGCCGGCCGGGTGGCCCGGCCCCGCCTGCCGGTGGGGAAGATCCGCATCGGCGGCTTCGGGGGAGTGCCCGGACTGCGTGCGGCGCTCACCGACTACGACGCGGTGGTGGATGCCACCCACCCCTTTGCCCTCGGCATGACCGCCAACGCGGCGGCCGCCTGCACCGACGTCCCGCTGCTGCGGCTGGAACGGCCGGGCTGGAACCCCGATCCGGCCTGGCACTACGCCGCCACCCACGAGGAGGCGGCGGAAAGGGCCGCGGCACTCGGCGCACGGCCCTTCCTCACGGTCGGCCGCCAGGAACTCGCCCGCTTCGTTCCGGAATTGGGCCGGCGGGCGGTCCTGGCCCGGGTGGTGGAGGTCCCCGAACTCGAACTGCCCGCCGCCTGGCGGCTGGTGACCAGCCGGGGACCGTACGACCTCGGCGGTGAACTGGACCTGATGGGCGGGCACCGCGCGGACGTCCTGGTCACCAAGGACTCCGGCGGCACCTACACCTGGCCGAAGATGGAGGCCGCGCGGCTGCTCGGCGTTCCGGTCGTGGTGGTGCGGCGCCCGCCGGGCCCGCCCGGCGTTCCCACCGTCCACGACGTGGCGGCCGCGTTCGCCTGGGTGACCTCCCTGGGGTGAGGAGACGTCTCCCGCCGCCACAGCGGTGGCCGGCACTACCGGCGCGCGCCGGGCCCTTCCGGAAATGGTGGGTATACGCGACCGGTTCGGCCCGGGTGCCGACCTCGTCGACGAAGGTGAACGTCGCGGGGCCGCGCACAACGATCGTCTCGCGGGCGCGAAGCGGCTCGGGCGGATGGTGCTCCGGCACGATCCAGCCCTTCCCTGTGAGGACGGTGCACAGTGTCAGCGGCGCGCCGTCCACGAAGTGCAGTGCCCGGGGCGGGGACAGGGTCGAACTACCGAACAACGAGCCGTGGGCTCGTACCCCGCGGATCAGGTCACCGAACATGTCCATTCCACTGAGATTGGACGATGGCGAAGGCATTCCAGCTTTTCACCCATGGATTCGTCCGATCGGATGCCGTTGAATCGCTTCCATGAGCAACGACACCACTCTCGTCCTCGGCGCCACCGGCAAGACCGGCCGACGGGTCGCTGCCCGGCTGCGGCTGCACGGCACGCAGGTGCGCGCCGCCTCCCGATCCAGCCGGACCCGCTTCGACTGGTCCGACCCCGGCAGCTGGGATGCGGTCCTGCAGGACGTCACCGCCGCCTACGTGGTGCCCCCGCCCGTGCCCGGACCGGTGCACGAATTCGTGGCCCGGGCCGAGGCAGCCGGCGTACAGCGGCTGGTCCTGCTCTCCGGGCGCAGCGCCGACACCTGGGGCGACTCCACGTTCGGTCTGGACATGCGGTCGGCTGAGGACGCCGTGTGCGGCTCGGCGCTGGAGTGGACCGTTCTGCGGCCGTCGAACTTCAACCAGAACTTCGACGAGGACCTCTTCCACGCCCCGCTGGTCGCCGGCGAGCTGACGCTTCCCGCCGGCGCGGTCCCCGAAACGTTCATCGATGTGGAGGACGTCGCCGATGTCGCGGCCGCGGTGCTGACCGAAACCGGTCGGCACGCCGGGCGGATCTATGAGCTGACAGGACCGCGTGCGCTCACCTTCGGTGAAGCCGTCGGGCTGATCTCCCGGGCATCCGGACTGCCCATCGCCTACAAGCAGGTCTCCCCCGCCGAGTACACTGCGGCGCTGGTCGAGGAAGGCTGGGGCGAGGACGATGCCCACCACGTCGCCGAAATGTTCGTGCTGCTGGAGCGCAGGACAAGCGCCGAAACGACGGACGGTGTCGCCACCGTGCTGGGGCGGGCGCCCCGAACCTTCGAGGACTACGCCGTACGGGCCGCAGCGGCGGGAGCCTGGCGGCGATGACCACCCGGCGGCTCCGGCCCGCAGAACGCCGATCGATGGAAGTACCAAGCTCCGGGACGCCTGCCCCGACAGCGGCTGAGCTGCTCGACCATCGTCGTTGGAACACCTGTTTCGAACCAGTGGACGCCTTGGTCAGTGGCCTCGGAACCGTTTTCCCTCGCCCGCGGGAAGGGCTGTGACGGACACCGAAGCCAGTTCGTCAACCATCCAGGGTCTGGAGTTCCTCCGGCGCCCCCCTGCACGGCTTCCTGTCCGTGGCCGGAGGTCCGCTCCCGCCACAGCCCGCCCGGCGTTCCCACCGTCCACGACGTGGCGGCCGCGTTCGCCTGGGTGACCTCCCTGGGGTGACGGGCGGACCGCAGGGTCACCGTCGGCCGCACCGGTCGGCTGCCGCGACAGCGGCGGCGACACCGGCCGCCACGAGGACGGCACCGAGTCCCACGCGGCGGGCCAGGGCCGTGGTGCGCGGAATGTCGGACGGCTCGGCCGGCCGCCCGTCGCCCAGGACCGGCCGGTGCTCGGTCCGGGTCCCGTACCGGTTGGTTCCGCCCAGGCGGATCCCGAGGGCGCCCGCGAAGGACGCCTCCACCACACCGGCGTTGGGACTGGGGTGGGCCCCGGCGTCGCGCCGCCACGCCCGCAGAGCCGCCTTCGCCCGGCCCGGGGAGGTGGCGGCCGCCAGCACCCCGGCGAGGCGGGCCCCGGGCAGGTTGAGCAGGTCGTCGAAGCGCGCGGACGCCCAGCCGAACCGCTCGTACCGGGGGCTGCGGTGGCCGACCATGGCGTCGAGCGTGTTCGCGGCGCGATGGGCCAGCAACCCGGGCACCCCGGCGACGGCTCCCCAGACGAGGGGGGCGACCACCGCGTCGGAGGTGTTCTCCGCCACCGACTCGACGACGGCCCGGGCCACCTGGGAGGCGTCCAGCACGCTCGTGTCGCGGCCCACCAGGGACCTGAGCCGCCGACGGGCTCCGGGGAGGTCCCCCGCGGCCAGCAGGTCCTGCACCGCGGTCGCCTCCCGCTCCAGCGAGCACCCGCCGAGCACGGTCCACGTGGCCAGCGCGGTGACGGCCGTTCGCGCGACCGGGGAGCGGGCGGTGGCCTGTTCCAGGGCGATCCCCAGCCCGGCGGCGGCGCCCACCAGGAGAACGGTGTGGGCGGTGCCGCGCGGCCGGGAGTCCGCGTACAGGCGCTTCTCCAGTGCCGCCGCGACGGTGCCGAAGCCGGCCACCGGGTGGAACCGGCGGGGATCGCCCAGCAGCCGGTCGGCGGCATACCCCAGCAGGAGCCCGGCCGCGCGGGGGCTCAGTCGCGGGTGCCGCACAGCTCCTCCTCCGCCTCGCGCGTCCTGGTGAGGGCGGCGAGCAGGTGCCGGGTGGTTTCCGGGGGCCGTACGGCCACGCGTACCCAGGAGGCGTCGAGCCCGGGGAAGGTGTCGGCCCGCCGCACCGCGATGCCCTGTTCGCGCAGGCGCGCGTGGACACCTTCTCCCACCCGTACCAGGACGAACGGCGCGAGGGACGGCACGAACTCCAGACCCGCCTCCCGTAGCCCGGTTTCGAGGAACGTGCGTTGGCCGTCCAGTGCCCGGGCCCGCTCCAGTGCCTCGGGGACCGCTTCCTCACCCGTGCAGGCGACGGTGGCGGCGATCGCGGGCGCGGACACCGACCACGGTGTCTGCGCCCGGCCCAGATCGCGTACCGCGGCCTCGTCCCCGACGACGTATCCGGCCCGGATGCCCGGGATCGACCAGTGCTTCGTGAGGCTGCGCAGCACCACCAGTCCCTCTGCCCGCTCGCCCACCAGGGACTCCGGCTCTTCCGGTACGGCATCCATGAACGCCTCGTCGACGACGACCAGCCGTCCGGGTCGGCACAGCCGACGCAGCGCCGCGGCCGGGTGCAGAACGCCGGTGGGGTTGGTGGGATTGCCGATCATAACCAGGTCCGCGTCGCCGGGGACGGCCGCCGGGTCGAACGCGAAGCCGTCCCCGGCTGTGCAGAGCACGGACGTGACGGTGTGTCCGGCCTGTTCCAGGGCGGCGTGCGGCTCGGTGAACTGGGGATGCACCACCACCGGGCGCCGCCACGGCCGCAGCCGTGCGATCAGGGTGAACGCCTCCGCCGCGCCCGCGGTCGGCAGCACCTCGGCGGGCCGCCGGGCGTGCCGGCGGGCGATCGCGGCGCGGGCCGGCTCCGGGTCGGGGTAGACGGCGGCGCGGCCCAGGCTCTCGCGCAGGGCCCGGTCGAGCCAGGCGGGACGCTCGCCGGCGTAGACGTTGACGGCGAAGTCCAGCAGCCCGCCACGCGCTTCGACGTCGCCGTGGTGCCGCAGCGGATCGGCCACCGGCAGGGGAATGCTGCCGGCTGCAGGCTGTCCGTTGAGGGTGGTGGTGGGTGACGGGGAGAGGGGGTTGTCGGCCGTAGGTCGTCGGTTGAGGGTGGTGGTGGGTGACGGGGAGAGGGGGTTGTCGGCCGTAGGTCGTCGGTTGAGGGTGGTGGTGGGTGACGGGCGGGAGAGGAGTGGAGCCGGAGGCTCGCCGTTGAGGGTGGTGGTGGGTGACGGGCGGGAGTGCACGGCGGCTGCGAAGCGGGCGGCGAACCGGGGGTGCCCGGCCCAGTGGACATGGAGGTAGGAGGCGTGCAGCGTCGGAGAGGCGAAACCCTCCGCCGTGCCGTCGATGTCCCACGCCGGGCTGTCGCCGGAGGCGCCGGGGGTGAGGCGGGTGCGGTGGAACTCGTGGCCGGTGGCCTTCTCCCCGGCCCGGGTCAGCAGGGTGTCCCCGGGCGAGACCGCCTCGGGGTAGCGCAGGGTGAGCCGCTCCGTCATCCGGGCGCGCGCGGGGACGGCCCCGGCCATGGCTTCGCCGTCGAGCGACTCGGCGAGGTAGAGCAGGCCCGCGCACTCGGCGACGGTCGGCACCCCGTCCCGTACCGCGCTCCGCAACTCGGCCAGCAGGCCTCGGTTGGCGGCGAGCCGGTCGGCGTACACCTCGGGGAAGCCTCCGCCGAGGTAGATGCCCCGGGTGCCCGCGGGCAGCTCGGTGTCGCCGAGCGGGTCGAAGCCGACGACCTCGCACCCGGCGGCGGTGAGCAGCTCCTCGGCCTCCGTGTAGCGGAAGGTGAAGGCCCGGCCGCCCGCCACCGCGACCACCGGCCTGGCCGCAGAGGGCGCGGCCAGCTCACGTGCCGGGTCCCAGGGCCGGGCGTCCAGAGCGGGCGCGGAACGGGCCAGGGCGAGCAGTGCGTCCAGGTCCACCTGGCGCGCGATGTGCTCTCCGAGCCGTTCGACCACGCGCGCCGACTCCGCCCGCTCGGAAACCGGCACGAGCCCGAGGTGCCGGGACGGGGCGGCGATCCGCTCGTCGCGGTGGACCACGCCGAGGACGGGCAGGCGTACAGCCCGGGTGATCTCGGCGACGTTCCGCGCCGAGCCCGCCTGGTTGAGGATCACGCCGGCGACCTCGACCGCCGGGTCGTACGCGGCCATGCCCGCCACCAGAGCGCCCACCGAACGGGACATCCGGGACACGTCCACAACCAGTACCACCGGCGTTCGGGTCAAGGCCGCGACATGCGCGGACGAGGCGAACCCGTCGGTGCCGAGCCGCCCGTCGTGCAGGCCCATCACCCCCTCGACGACGGCGACATCGGCGCCGCGCGCCCCGTGCAGGAGCAGCGGCGCGACCCGGTCCTCGCCGACCAGGTGGGGATCGAGGTTGCGGCCGGGACGTCCGGTGGCGAGGGCGTGATAGCCGGGATCGATGTAGTCGGGCCCCACCTTGTGGCCGCTCACCGCATGTCCGGCGTCACGGAGCGCGGCCATCAGTCCGGTCGCGATCGTGGTCTTGCCCTGCCCCGTCATGGGGGCGGCGATCATCAGCCGGGGCAGGGCCGTCACCACTCGATCCCCCGCTGGCCCTTCTGTCCGGCGTCCATGGGGTGCTTGACCTTGGCCATCTCGGTGACGAGGTCGGCGGCCTCCAGCAGCTGCGGATCAGCGCGGCGGCCGGTGATGACCACGTGCTGGCGGCCGGGACGGTCCCGGAGGGCGGCCACGACGTCGTCGACGTCGACCCAGCCCCAGTTGAGGGGGTAGGTGAACTCGTCGAGGATGAGCAGGTCGTGCGTCTGGTCGGCGAGCCGTCGCTTGATCTCGGCCCAGCCCTCCGCGGCGTCGGCCTCGTGGTCCTCCTCATTGCCCTTGCGGCGGCTCCAGGACCACCCCGAGCCCATCTTGTGCCACTCGACCGGGCCGCCCTCGCCGGTTTCCTCGTGGAGCCTGCCGAGGCGTTCCAGTACGGTCTGCTCGCCGATGCGCCACTTGGCCGACTTGACGAACTGGAACACCCCGATCCGCCAGCCCTGGTTCCAGCCGCGCAGCGCGAGGCCGAACGCGGCGGTCGACTTGCCCTTGCCGTCACCGGTGTGGACGGCGAGCAGGGGACGGTTGCGGCGCTGGCGCGTGGTGAGCCCGTCGTCGGGAACGACGAGCGGCTGTCCCTTGGGCATCAGGCGGCCCTCTCTCGTACGGCGTTGCCCAGCGCGTCGGCGCTGACCTCGCTGACGGGCATGTGGTCGGCTCCCAGGTGGGCGGCGAGGCGCGCGGCGAGGCCGAGGCGCAGCGGACCGGACTCGCCGTCCACCACGACAGTGGTGACGCCCAGTCCGGCGACGTGGTCGGCGGCGCTCAGCGCACGGCCGACGGCGCCCCGCCCGCCGGTGGCCCGGCCGTCGGTGACCACGACCAGAAGCGGGCGCGTCCTCGGGTCCCGCAGGCGCTCGCGCCGCAGGACGCGGGCCGCTTCGAGCAGGCCCTCGGCGAGCGGGGTGCGCCCTCCGGCGGGCAGGTCGTCGAGGCGGGCCGCGGCGACGTCCACCGAGCGGGTCGGCGGCAGTGTGAGTTCGGCGTCCTGTCTCCGGAAGGTGATCAGGCCGACCTTGTCGCGGCGCCGGTAGGCGTCGAGGAGGAGGGAGAGGATCGCGGTCTTGACCTCGGTCATGCGCTTGCGCGCCGCCATGGAGCCGGACGCGTCGACGCAGAACAGGATCAGGTTGCTCTCCTGGCCCTCGCGGACCGCGACGCGCAGGTCGCGGGGGTGGAACCGCAGTCGCCCTCTCTCCTGCGGCCGGAGCGCGGCGGCCCGTACGGTCTCGACCAGGTGGAGCGCGCTGCCGGATCCCCGGCCGGGCGCGGCGGAGCCGATCCGGCGGCCCCGTGTGCCGACGGCCCGGCTGCGCCTGCCGTCGGCCCCCTCACCGGAACCCCGCACGGTGAGCACCCGGGGCCGGTAGGGAGCGGCGGCCCTGGCCGTGGAGCTCCCGGCGGGGCCGGCCACCGGGGCGCTGCTGTCGGAACCGTCCGCCTCCTGCGGGGCGGGCAGCTGCTCCTGGCCGGCCGGCTCGCCGTCCGGAGCCTCGGCGGGACCGCCGGCGTCCGACGGGCCGTCGGTGCCGGAGAGGTCGTCGCTCCCGTCGGTGTCCGAAGGGGCATCGGAGCCGTCAGGACCGTCAGAGCCTCCCGGGCCCGGTGGCTCCGGGGGGTCGGGCGGCAGTTCCTCGTCACCCAGGATCCGGTCGAGGAGGTCCTCGTCGAGCCCCGGCGCGTCGAACGGGTTGCGTCGGCGCCGGTGCGGCAGGGCGAGCATGGCGGCGCGGCGGATGTCGGCCCGGGTGACCGAGGTCCGGCCCTCCCACGCCGCGTGCGCCACCGCCGTGCGCGCGGTGACGATGTCGGCCCGCAGGCCGTCCACCTCGTGTGCCGCGCACACCTCGGCGATCTTCAGCAGCGCGGCCTCGGACAGTCGCACCTGCGCGAGCGCCTTCCGGGCCGCGGCGATGCGCTCGGCGAGGGCCTCCTCGGCCTCGCGGTAGCGCGAGGCGAAGGCGGCGGCGTCGGAGTCGTGGGCCATGCGCCTGCGGACCACCTCGGCGCGGGCCGCGGGCTCGGACGGCGCCGCGACCTCGACGGTGAGGCCGAACCGGTCGAGGAGCTGCGGACGCAGCTCGCCCTCCTCGGGGTTCATCGTGCCGATGAGCAGGAACCGGGCCGCGTGCTCCACGGAGAACCCGTCGCGTTCCACGGTCACCCGGCCGGTCGCGGCGGCGTCGAGGAGGAGGTCGACCAGGTGGTCGTGGAGCAGGTTGACCTCGTCGACGTAGAGGATTCCGCGGTGGGCCCGGGCCAGCAGGCCGGGCTCGTAGGCGACCTTGCCGTGCGTGAGCGCCTGCTCCAGGTGCAGGGAGCCCAGGACGCGGTCCTCGGTGGCACCGACGGGCAGTTCGACGAGCCGCACCGGGCGGTTCTCCACGGCCGTGCCGGACCCGAAGGGACCGTCCGGCGACCGCTGTGCCGGATCGGCGGGGTCCACGGAGAACCGGTCGCCCTGGTAGACGTCGACGGGTGGGAGGAGGGAGGCGAGGGCCCGGACGGCGGTGGACTTGGCCGTGCCCTTCTCCCCGCGCACCAGGACGCCGCCGATCTCCGGCGAGACGCTGGTGAGGACGAGGGAGAGGCCCAGGTCGTCGAGATGTTCGGTGTCGCAGCCGACGATCGCGGAAAAGGGGTAGTGCGATGACTGCAATGGCATGTGAGGCTCCCGCTCGTCTCGCCATCCGTAAGGGGCGGGCGCGAGGCCGGTCTTCGGACTTGCCGAGTCCTCCTGAGCGGAGGCTCGGTTCACCGCAGCGGGCCTGTGCCGGGATCTCACCGGGCTTCCCAGATTCTCCCCTCCCGCCGTCCCCACCGTTTCCGATGGCTGGGCCGTTGGGGCACCTCGTGCCTGTGCCCGCCACGATAGCGTCAGGGACATGAAGGCCGCCTCTCCCCCTCCCCCCGAGTCAGGGATCACCGTTGTCGGCATCGGCGCCGACGGCTGGTCCGGCATGCCCGAGCGGCTGCGCCGGCTCGTCCTGGACGCTGGTGCGGTGCTGGGCGGCCGCAGGCATCTGGCGATGCTGCCGGATGTGCCCGGGCAGCGCCGCGAGGCCTGGCCCTCTCCTCTGCGGGAGGGACTGCCGGCACTGCTCGCCTCCCTCGACGGCGTCCCCGCGGTGGCCCTCGCCTCCGGCGACCCCCTGGTGTCCGGTGTCGGCACCACGCTGATCGAGCTGCTGGGCGCGGACGCCGTGCGGGTGGAGCCGGCCGTCTCCTCGGTCGCCCTGGCCCGTGCCCGGATGGGCTGGCCCGCGGAACGCTGCGCGGTGGTGGGCCTGGTCGGGCGCGACCCCCGCCTGCTGCTGCGGCAGCTGGCGCCCGGCCACCGCGTCCTGGTGCTCTCCTCCGACGGGGGCACGCCCGAAGCGGTCGCCGCCCTGCTGGTCGGCGCCGGCTACGGCGCCAGCCGCATGACCGTACTGGGTGACCTGGGTGCGGACTCGGAGTCCCGCCTGGAGACCACGGCGGACGACTGGCCGGCGACCCCTCCCGAAGCGGTGCCCGCGCTGCACGTGCTGGCTCTGGAGCTGGTCGGCCCGCCCGGGTACGGCCTGGCCCCGGGGCTGCCCGACGACGCGTTCGAACACGACGGCCAGCTGACCAAGAGGGACCTGCGCGCCTCGGCACTGGCCCGGCTGGCGCCCTCGCCGGGGGAGCACCTGTGGGACGTGGGCGCGGGTGCGGGCTCGGTCGGCATCGAGTGGATGCGGGCCCACCCGACCTGCACCGCCACGGCGGTGGAGGCGAATGCCGAACGGGCCGAGCGGATCAGCCGCAACGCGGGCGCCCTCGGTGTCCCCGGGCTGCACGTGGTCACCGGACGCGCACCGGACGCACTGGCCGGACTGCACGCGCCCGACGCGGTGTTCGTCGGCGGCGGCGCGTCCCGGCCGGGCGTGCTCGACACCTGCCTGCGGGCGCTGCGGTGGGGAGGGAGACTCGTGGTGCACGGTGTGACGCTGGAGACCGAGCAGCTGCTCGCGGACGCCTACCGGCGCCACGGAGGGGAGCTGACCCGCATCGCCGTCGAGACCACCGCGCCCATCGGCACGTTCACCGGCTGGACGCCCGCCCGTACGGTCACCCAGTGGTTCCTGGCGGTCGGCCGCTGACCCGGGGGCGGGCCGGATCGTAGAGGTAGGACTCACCGCCCGTCCCGGGGTCGAGCGCCCGCCCCACCAGGATCACCGCGGCCTGCCGGAACCCGGCCTCCTCCACCGCGTCGGCGATGGTGGCGACAGTGCCGCGCAGCACCGACTCGCCCGGCTGGCTGGCCCGGTGGACGACGACGACCGGGCAGTCGGCACCGTACTCGGGTTCGATCTCCGCCATCAGCTCCCGCACCCGCGTGATCGCCAGGTGCAGCACCAGCGTGGCCCGGGTCGCCGCGAACGCGGACAGTGACTCCGTGGCCGGCATCGCGGTCGAGCGGGCCCGGGTCCGGGTCAGCACCACCGACTGGGCCACCAGCGGCACGGTCAGCTCTCGCCCCGCCAGCGCCGAGGCGGCCGCGTACGCGGGCACCCCGGGCGTGACGTCCCACGGGACGCCGTGTGCGTCGAGCCGGCGGGTCTGCTCGGCGAGCGCCGAGTAGAGCGACGGGTCGCCGGAGGTGAGCCGTACGACGTCCCGGCCCGCGGCGTGCGCGGCGACGAGACGGGCTGTGATGCGGTCGAGGTCCAACCCCTGGGTGTCCACCAGTTCGGCGCCGGGCGCGCAGTGGGTGAGGACCGCCGGGTCCAGGTACGTGCCGGGATACAGCACCACGTCGGCCCCGGCGAGCATCCGCGTGGCGCGGACCGTCAGCAGATCTGCGGCGCCGGGCCCCGCCCCCACGAAATGCACGGTCACGGCTTCACCCACCGCGGGGTCCAGACACGGCCCGCCCGGGAGACCCGGGTCCCGGACGCACCGACGATCAGCAGGCAGCGCATGTCGACGCCGGCCGGGTCGAGTCCGTCGAGCGTGGTCACCGTCAGGGACTCGCCGTCCCGGCCGATGTCCCGGCCGACGACGACCACGGTGTCGGGCTTCCGGTGCTCCAGCAGGATCCGGCGGGCGGTGGCGATCTGCTCGGTCCGGGACCGGGAAGCCGGGTTGTAGACGGCCAGCGCCAGGTCGGCCTCGGCGACGGCGCGCAGCCGCCGCTCGACCACCTCCCACGGCTTGAGGCGGTCCGAGAGGCTCATCACCGCGAAGTCGCCGCCGACGGGAGCACCGGCCCGGGCCGCGACCGCCTGAACGGCGCTGACACCCGGCAGCACCCGGACGGGCACGTCCTGGTACACGGGATCCTCGGCAGCCTCGAACACGGCGGTGGCCATCCCGAAGACACCGGCGTCCCCGCCGGAGACCACGGCGACACGTTCGCCGCGCCTGGCCAGGTCCAGGGCGAGCCGGGCGCGTTCGAGTTCGACGGTGTTGCCGGAGGCGTGCCGGGTGAGCCCGGGGCGCTGCGGGACTCGGTCGACGTAGGGGGCGTAGCCCACCACGTGGTCCACCCCGGCGAGCGCCTCGGAGGCCTCGGGGGTGAGCCAGTGCCCGGGACCGGGGCCCAGGCCGACGACCAGCAGTTCGGCCGCCGGTCCAGCGGGCTCCGGGGCCGTCGGCGTCGCCGTGCCTCTTTGCCGGGACCGCTTGCCGTTGCGGCTGTCACCGGTGACCAGCACCAGGGAGAAGTAGGGCACCGTCTCCGGGTCGACCTCCGCGACCGGCAGCCGCCGCTCCCCGTCCATCGAGGCGCGCTCCACGTACACCGCGTGCTCCAGCCGCCCGGCCGCCTCCAGGGCGCGGCGGACGGCAGGGAAGGTCCGGCCCAGCTTCATGACCACGGCCGCGTCGGTGTCCGCCAGGCGGCGGGCCAGTTCCGGTTCGGGCAGGGTGCCGGGCAGCACGGTGAGCACGTCGGTCTGCCGGGCCAGCGGGGCCGCCGCGGCGGCCGTGGCGGCGGTGAACGCCGGAACCCCGGGCACGATCTCGGTCGCGTACCGCTCGGACAGCCGGTCGTGCATGTACATGTACGACCCGTAGAACAGCGGATCGCCCTCGGAGAGCAGGACGACGTCGCGGCCGGCGTCGAGGTGGGCGGCCAGCCGTGCGGCGGACTCCTCGTAGAAGTCGGCCAGCGCCCCCGCGTAGCCGCCCGGATGGCCGGTCGTACCGGTGGTCACCGGATAGGTGAGCTGCTCCTCGATCGCCGAGTCCGGAATCAGGCCCTCGGCGATGCGGCGGGCGTTGGACTCCTTGCCGACGCCGGCGTGGTAGGCGACGACGTCGGCCCCGGCGATGAGCCCGGCCGCCTTGAGGGTGATCAGCTCGGGATCCCCCGGGCCGACGCCGACGCCGTGGAAACGGCCGGTCACTCCTCCTCCTTGGCAAGTGCGTTGAGGGCCGAGGAGGTCATCGCGGAACCCCCGCGGCGGCCGCGAGCGGTCACGTAGGGGACGTCGATGCCGTATCGGCCGGCGAATTCCGTCAGTGCCTGCTTGGACTCGGCGGCGCCGACGAAGCCGACCGGGCAGCCGACGATCGCGGCCGGGCGCGGTGCGCCGTCGGCCAGCATCTCCAGCAGGTGGAAGAGGGCGGTGGGCGCGTTGCCGACGGCGACCACGGCGCCGTCGAGCAGCGGCTCCCACAGGGACACCGCGGCCGCGGTGCGGGTGGTGCCCCATTCCCGGGCGAGGGCGGGGACCCGCCCGTCGCCGAGGAAGCAGAGCACCTCGTTGCCGCGCGGCAGTCGGCTCGCGGTCACGCCGGCGGCCACCATGCCGGCGTCGCACAGGATCGGCGCACCGGCCTGGAGGGCGGCGCGCGCTGCGGGGACCAGATCGGGATGGATCACCAGGTCGTCGGCGAGGTCGACCTGGCCGGTGCCGTGGATCATCCGCACGGCGAGCCGTTCCGCGTTGGCGGGCAGGTGGCCGAGCCGGGCCTCGCGCCGAATGACGGCGAAGGAGTCGGCGTAGATGGCGGGCCCGTCGTCGATGTACTCGTAGTGCCGGTTCGGCCGGCTCGGAACGGTCACTGTGTTCCTCCGGGAACAAGAACGCCGCGCCACGGCGTGACGACGAGCTCGCCGGGTCCGGCGGCGAGCGCCTCCTCGGCGAGTGCTTCGGCGGCGGATCGGTCCAGGCCGTCGCCGGGGACGGGGACATGCCGTCCGCCTCCGGGCAGCGGGCCGTACGGCAGCGGCGGTGCGGGATCCGGCAGCCGTGGGTCCGGTGGCACCGGGTCGGCCGGCGGCGACGGGAGTTCGGCGACGTGCCACGGCGCGGTGGGACCGTCGCCGCGCCGCGCCAGGAACTCGTCGGCGAACCGTATGAGCGCGGCGGCGGCCTCGCCGAGCGGCGTCAGCGGGCCCCAGCCCTCCCCGATCCTCAGCTGGGCGACATGCTCGTCGAGGGCGACGAGCCCCAGGTCGCAGGAGCGCTCGATCAGGTCACCGCGTCCGTCGTCCAGGACGAACAGGAAGCGCCCGGGGAGAGCGGCGCGGTGCGGAGCGGCGCACAGCAGCTCGTCCAGCGCGGCGGCAACGGGCCGCAGGTCGGCCCGCCATCGCCCCGGGGAGACCATCACGTTGCGGACCAGTTCATGGGTGGGCGAGGGCAGCAGGCCCGTTCCCTCAAGAGCCCGGAGCACCCCGGGAGCCAGGGCGTGTTCGGCGGACGCCTGCCCTGACCCGCCGTGCCCGGGCAGGGCGCGCAGCTGCAGGTTGGCCCGGCCGGTGACATGGATCCGGCCGTCGCCGTACTCGTCGGCCACGGCGGCCAGGGCGCTCAGCGAGCGGGCGGGGAGCCGGCCGCCGACGAGCCGGAGCCGGACCAGCAGCCCGTCGTCGGCGGGCCAGGGGCGCAGGGCGCCGGGGCAGCGGTCGCGCCGGGTGCGGAGGGGGGATGGGGAACCGGTCGGGGACATGCGCGTCCTTCGGGTCAGGGACCCGTTCGCGGGGTCCGCGGATGACCTGGCGGCCCGTCACCGCCAGTGCCAGCAGGTCTTCGGACTCGGGATCGACCGGTGCGGAGCGCCTTCCCGGAGCGATGCTCCAGTGGCTGCCTTGCTCCGCCCGTCACCCTCACCGCTGCGCGTCAGTCCCGGATTCCCACCGGGTTCCCTGCTCCACGAAGTGGAGTACGACTGGCTCGACCGAGGGTACCCCCGCCCCTCCCGGGCCCGATCCAGGGGGTTTCACTCCGGTGAGGCCCAGGACCCCAGGACTGTGCGCAGCACGGCAGCGAAGCCCTCGGGGTCGTCGGTGAAACCGCCGTGTCCGCCGGGGAAGGTGACCGGAGCGGTGCCGAGCAGGTCCGCCAGGGCAGCGGAGGACCGCGCGGTGGTCAAGGGCCCGGAATCCGCACCGACACCGACCACGATTCGGGCGGGGCCGCTGCGCAGGGTGTCGATGCGGGGCATGTACAGGGTGGTGGCCAGCAGCTGGTGGGCGAAGAAGTGGGCGCTGTCGGCCAGCAGCTGCTCCGAGGGCTCCGCTGCGGCCCCTGTGTCCTCGCCCTCCTCCACCGGGAATCCGGCGTTGCCCATGAACTTGGCCCAGGCCGCGGGCACACCCTCCCGGTGGTAGGTCTCGACGATGTCCTCCGTCGCGGTGCGCTGCTCGGCGGCGTCGGGCAGCAGCTCCAGCAGGGGCGGCTCGTGGGCCACGACCGTGCGGACCCGGTTCGGGTACCTCTCGGCCAGCGCCAGTGCGGTCACCGCGCCGCCGCTGGAGCCGAGCACGTCCGCCGATTCCGCGCCGAGGGCGTCCAGGAGCGCAACGACGTCATCGGCGCGCAGCTCGGGCGTGGAGTCCTGCTCGGGATCGTCGAGGGGACTGCGGGAGACACCCCGAGGGTCGTGTGTGACGACGGTGCGGTCCCTTGCGAGCAGGTCCGCCACAGGGGCGAACTCCCCGGCGCCCATGGGTGCGCCCGCGAGCACGAGGACGGGACCTTCGCCGCGCACCTCGTAGTACAGCGTCCCGTCGGATGTGCGCAGGGTGTGCGTGTCGGCCATGGCCATCGCTCCGTTCCGTGTCCGCCCGGCCGGCTCGTCCGGCCGGGGCTTGCAGGGAAGGACTCCGGCGGCGGCGCGAACTCATCGCCGCACCGAAACAGAAGAGAAAAATCAAGCGGAGTGGTGAAAGAACCCGTCATCTGGGATGGACGGTGCGATCCGGGCGCTGCCGACCGACGACGAGGCGATGATGCGGGACGCGATGTGCTCCGCAGCCCGGTCGGGGAGTTCCGGCCCCTGGGGTGATCGTGGTGCTCCTGGTCCTGTTCGACCTCGCGAACCGCAGCTGGAGCTGGACCTCCGACCGGCCCCCGGAGGAGAGATTTACGGAGGAGGCTGTTTGCCTCCCCGGTCCTGTGGCAGGTGTGGTGGTGTACGTGAACGCCACCGGACGCGAGAGGAGGCGGCATGGCCACAGGACAGCAGGCGACCGGAGTGCGGGACGCCCACTACGACATCGTCAGCGTGCTCTACCACGTGCTTCAGGAGGCCGACACGGCCGAGCGCTACATCCGTGACGCGCAGGAGAAGGGCGACACGGAGCTCGCCGAGTTCTTCACCCAGATCCAGAAGCAGGACCGGGAGCGCGCGGAACGCGTGAAGCAGCTGCTCAAGAACCGCCTTTAGCACCAAGTGCGCAGGCCGGCGGCCGGGGGCTTCTCCCGGCCGCTTCCGCGTCCCCGCACCCCTTCCACACGCCCTAGGACGGACCGGGTACCTGTATCCGGGTGGTCTTGTCCGGGTTGGAGACGACGTACACGTGCCGGACCCGGTCGTCGGCCACGTCCAGGACGACGGTCGAGACCACGCGGCCGCCCGCCGAGACCGTTCCGGCGGGGGACCCGTTGACCTCGGTGACCTCCACGCGGAGCGGGGTGTCCCCGGGCAGGCCGAACTGCTCCAGGTAGCGGGCCGCGTTGGCGGGCAGCGCGATGAGGAACCGGACGACCTTCGCCGCGCCCGACAGGACCCGCAGAGGGGCCCGCACCCTGCCTCCGCCGTCGCCGACGAGCGTGGCGTCGGCGGCGAGCATCCCCGTGAGCCCCTCCAGATCGCCCTCCAGACAGGCCTTGAGGAACCGCTCGGTGATCCGGCGCCGCACGGCCCGGTCGGCCTCGAACCGGGGCCGCCGCTCGTGCACGTGCTCCCTGGCCCGCCGGGACAACTGCCGGGTGGCTGCCTCGCCGCGCCCGATGACGCGGGCGATCTCGGCATAGGGCATCTGGAAGGCCTCGCGGAGGACGAACACCGCCCGCTCCAGGGGACTGAGCGTCTCCAGGACCACCAGGAGCGCGAACTCGACCGAGTCGGCGAGCTCGGCGCTGTCCGCGCCGTCGGGCAGGTCGCTCACCGGTTCGGGCAGCCACTCGCCCACGTAGGACTCCCGTCGGGAGCGGGCGCTGCGCAGCCGGTCGACGGCCAGCCGGGAGGCGATCGTGACAAGGTAGGCGCGCGGGTCGTCGACATCCGTCCGGTCCGCGGAGGACCAGCGCAGCCAGGTCTCCTGGACCACGTCCTCGGCGTCGGCCATGGTGCCCAGGATGCGGTAGGCGACCCCGGTCAGCAGGGAGCGGTGCTCCTCGAAGGCATCGATCGTCATGACGGAGAAGACGTATCACACGGGGTGGTCCGTGACATCCCCGGGAAGGGGAACCGCGGTGTACCGACTGAGGGCGTGGGAGCCGGCCGACGCGGAGAGGCTGCTGTCGGCCTTCGCCGAACCCGAACTCGCACGGCAGGCCCCGCAGGTGCCCGCCACCCGGGAAGAGGCGCTGGCCTGGATCGACCGCTGCCGTGAGCTCGGTGAGCAGGGGGAGGCGCTGGCGCTGGCGGTCGTGGAGGGCGACGGCCCTCCGCTGGGCCACGTACAGGTCGCGGTGACGAGCCGCCGGCACGGCGTGGGGTGGGTGTCGTACTGGACGCACGCCGAAGCGCGGGGCAGGGGAGCGGCCACAGCGGGCGCCCGCCTGGCGGCGGACCTGGCGTTCGGGGAACTGGACCTGTACCGGCTGGAGCTCGGCCACCGGCTGAACAACCCCGGCTCGTGCCTGGTCGCGTGCCGGGCCGGGTTCCGGCCCGAGGGGATCGAGCGGGAGAAGCTCCTCCACGGCGGCGAGCGCTTCGACACGGGCACGCACGCCCGCCTGGCGGCGGACCCGGTGGAGGGCGTGCCCGAGACTCCCTGCGGAACGTGACGAGGGACCCGCACCGGCGTGCGGGCCCCTCACACAGGTGCTACCAGCCCTGCTGCTGCCCGTAACCCGGGTACTGCTGGCCGTAGCCCGGCTGCTGTCCGTACCCGGGCTGCTGCCCGTAGCCGGGGTACTGCTGCTGGTCGTAGCCCGGATACTGCTGCTGGGCGTAGCCCTGCTGCTGCCCGTAGCCCGCGTACGGGTCCTGGGGCTGCTGGACGCCGTGCTGCGGGTAGGCCTGCTGCTGTCCGGTCGGGTCCGGCTGCTGGACGGCCTCCTTCTTGTCCGCGGCCTCGCCCCCGTGCGACTCCGGGTCGGGGCGGAAGAGGAACATCCGCATGGACTTCTGCTCGCCGTCCTCGCCGGGCGTGACGAGGTCCAGGCGCCACCCGGCCTCCTCGATCCCCTCCAGGATGCGCGTCAGGCCGGGGCGCAGCTTGCTGGAGGCCTCGTCGTAGGCGTTGACGTCCAGCTGGACGATGAACATCCGCCGTTTCTGCTGCGCGGCGACCTTGGCGTGCTCGACAACCGTGCTGTCCCTCACGACCTGCGTGACGCTCATGAATAACCGTACCCATCTGCTCTGGACAGAGCTCTTGTACCCGTCGGGCAACCACCCGGTCATCCGCGTCCGAAGTGGCGGGACACCGCAGGGTTCCACCTCCCATGATGCCTTCTGCGGGAGCTCCTGACCACAGCGGAGCGGGGCCCGGACCGGGTGGGCCTTCGCGGCCACCGGACCGAGCCCCTCCGGCCCCACCGCCGGTGTTTCCGGTCGGCCTCCTACCGGGAGGCGGCTGCGCGGACGGCCTCGACGACGGGCGTCTCACCGTTCACCAGGTTGAGAACCTTGCCGACCGTTCCCGGTTCGTCCAGAAGCGCGACGATCACCGCGGCGACGTCGTCGCGGGTCACCGAGTCCCGGCCGACCTCCTCGCCCAGGTCCACCTTCCCGGTGCCGGGGTCGTCGGTGAGGGCCCCCGGGCGCAGGATCGTCCAGTCCAGCTCCAGCGTCCGCTCGCGCAGGTCGGCGTCGGCGGCGCGCTTGGCCTCGACGTAGGCCGCCCACACCTCCTCGCTGCCCTCGGGCAGCGGGTTGTCCACGCCGATGGCCGAGATCTGGATCAGACGGCGCACACCCGCGAGGGAAGCGGCGTCGGCCGTGAGCACGGCGGCCTTGTGGTCGACGGTCTCCTTGCGGGCGGCTCCGCTGCCCGGGCCCGCGCCGGCGGCGAACACGACGGCGTCGGCGTTCATGATCTTCTCGGCCAGCTCGGTGACGGTGGCCTTCTCCAGGTCGATCACCGCGGGCTCGGCGCCCGCCTCCGTGACGTCCTGGGCGTGGTCGGGGTTGCGGATGAGGGCGACGGGCCGGTCCCCGCGGTCGGCCAGCAGCCTGGCCAGCCGCAGCGCGATCTTCCCGTGCCCCCCGGCGATGACAATACGCATGTGCGCAGCCTAGCCCCCGAGGACCCCGCACGCCCGAACCCCGGGCCCGGGGCCGCTGCCGCGGGACGACCCGTCCGGCGCGCGACAGCGGCGCGGAGGCCGGGGGCGCCCCCGGCCTCCGCGCCGGTACGCCTACGCCGTGGGTCCGTCGGACACGTCCGGGCCCACGGTCCACGTGTCCCCGCCCGAGAGGAGGGCGGCCAGCTCGCCGTCGCCCTGCTCGGCGCGCGCGTCGGCGACCTGCTCGTTGACCAGCTCGTCGTAGGCGGGGCGGCGCACGTCGCGGAACACACCGATCGGCACGTGCTCGAACGCGGGCTGGTCGAGCCGCGACAGCGCGAACGCGTACCCCGGGTCCTCCCGGTGCGCGTCGTGGCGGACCAGCCGGTCCTCGCCCACCGACGCCGTGTCGACGACCTCCAGGCCGCCGAGCTCCCCCGCCACCACGCCCCGGTCGGGCCCCGCCCGCAGCGGTTCGCCGTGCTCCAGCCGCAGCAGCCGGGCGTCCCTGGCCCCGGGGTCCTTCAAGGGTTCGAACGCGTCGTCGTTGAAGATGGGGCAGTTCTGGTAGATCTCCACGAAGGAGGCGCCAGGGTGGTCGGCGGCGGCACGCAGCACCGACGTCAGATGCTTGCGGTCGGAGTCGACCGACCGCGCGACGAACGTCGCCTCCGCGCCCAGCGCCAGCGACACCGGGTTGAACGGCTGGTCCAGCGACCCCGCCGGCGACGACTTGGTGATCTTGCCGGCCTCGGAGGTGGGGGAGTACTGGCCCTTGGTCAGCCCGTAGATCCGGTTGTTGAACAGCAGGATGTTGATGTTCACGTTGCGGCGCAGCGCGTGGATGAGGTGGTTGCCGCCGATGGACAGCCCGTCGCCGTCACCCGTGATCACCCACACCGACAGGTCGGGCCGGCTGGTGGCCAGCCCCGTGGCGATCGCCGGGGCCCGCCCGTGGATCGAGTGGATGCCGTAGGTGCTCAGGTAGTAGGGGAAGCGCGACGAGCAGCCGATCCCCGACACGATGACGACGTTCTCGCGGGGCACGCCCAGTTCCGGCAGGAAGGACTGGAAGGCGGCCAGGATCGCGTAGTCGCCGCAGCCCGGGCACCAGCGCACCTCCTGGCCGGACTTGAAGTCCTTGGCCTTGTAGGGCGTGTCGGTCTTCGGCACCAGCTTCAGTCCCGCGAGGCCGCGGGCGCCGTTCGTGTTCTCAGTCACGGTCGATGACCTCCTGCAGCACGGCCGCCAGTTCCTCCGCCTTGAACGGCAGCCCGCGCACCTTGTTGTAGCCGATGACGTCGACCAGGTACCTGCCGCGCAGCAGCAGCGACAGCTGGCCCAGGTTGATCTCGGGCACCACCACGCGGTCGTAGCGGCGCAGTACCTCGCCCAGGTTGGCCGGGAAGGGGTTGAGGTGGCGCAGATGGGCCTGGGCCACCCGGCCCCCCGCCCGCCGCACCCGGCGCACCGCCGCGGTGATCGACCCGTAGGTGCCGCCCCAGCCCAGCGCCAGCACCCGGGCCTCGCCGCTCGGGTCGTCCACCTCCAGTTCCGGGACGTCCCGGGCGATGGCGTCGATCTTGGCCTGGCGGGTGCGCACCATCAGGTCGTGGTTGTCCGGGCTGTAGGAGATGTCACCGGTCTCCGCGTGCTTCTCGATACCGCCGATCCGGTGCTCCAGCCCCGGTGTGCCCGGGACCGCCCACGGACGGGCGAGGGTCTCCCCGTCCCTCCTGTAGGGCAGGAACGCGCCGTCGGGGCCGTTGGGTCCGGTGGCCAGGTCCGGCTCGATCTCCGGCAGTTCCGAGACCTCGGGGATGCGCCACGGCTCGGAACCGTTGGCCAGGTAGCCGTCGGACAGCACGACCACCGGCGTGCGGTAGGTGACCGCCAACCGGACCGCCTCCAGCGCGGTGGCGAAGCAGTCGGCGGGGGAGGAGGGCGCCACCACCGGCAGGGGCGACTCGCCGTTGCGCCCGAACAGGGCCATCAGGAGGTCGGTCTGCTCGGTCTTGGTGGGCATGCCGGTGCTCGGCCCGGCCCGCTGCACGTCGACGATCACCAGCGGCAGCTCCGTCATCACGGCCAGGCCGACAGCCTCCTGCTTGAGCACCATGCCGGGCCCCGAGGTGGTGGTCACACCGAGGGCCCCGCCGAAGGAGGCGCCGAGGGCGGCGCCGACACCGGCGATCTCGTCCTCGGCCTGGAACGTGCGCACGCCGAAGTTCTTGTGCCGGGACAGTTCGTGCAGGATGTCCGAGGCCGGCGTGATCGGGTACGAGCCGAGGAACAGGGGCAGCCCCGACCGCCGGGAGCCGGCGATGAGCCCGTAGGCGGTGGCCAGGTTCCCCGTGATGTTGCGGTAGGTGCCCTCCGGGAGGCGGGCGGGCCGAATCTCGTAGGAGACGGCGAAGTCCTCGGTGGTCTCGCCGAAGTTCCATCCCGCCTGGAAGGCCGTGAGGTTGGCCGCGAGGATGTCCGGCTTGCCGGCGAACTTGGACTTCAGGAACGAGGTCGTGCCCTCCGTCGGCCGGTTGTACATCCATGACAGGAGACCGAGGGCGAACATGTTCTTGGCCCGCTCGGCGTCCTTCTTCGAGATGTCCGACCCCGACAGCGCCGCCACGGTCATGGAGGTCAGCGGGACGGCGCTCACCTTGTAGGCGTCCAGGGTCCCGTCGGTGAGCGGATCGGAGGCGTAGCCCACCTTGGCCAGGTTCCGCCTCGTGAACTCGTCGGTGTTGGCGATCACGGTCGCGCCGCGCGGCAGATCGGCCAGGTTGGCCTTGAGCGCGGCCGGGTTCATCGCCACGAGCACGTCGGGGGCGTCGCCGGGGGTCACGATGTCGTGGTCGGCGAAGTGCAGCTGGAAACTGGAGACGCCCGGAAGCGTGCCGGCCGGCGCGCGGATCTCCGCCGGAAAGTTGGGCAGGGTCGACAGGTCGTTGCCGAACGACGCGGTCTCCTGGGTGAAGCGGTCGCCCGTCAGCTGCATTCCGTCGCCGGAGTCCCCGGCGAAGCGAATGACGACGCGGTCGAGCTGCTCGATCTGTTTGGCCACTGAGATCGACGACCTCCTCGGCCGCCGGTCGTGGAGGCGGCGGCGCTCGCGGGTGTCATCCCCGGGACCGGGCGAGGTCCACTGGCAGGTCACCAGACACGGGGACCGGGACATGGGCTCCCGCCCCGCCGGATGCGCCAACCCGGTGGAGCGTGTGCTGCGCGTCCGGCTCTCGGAGGGCTCCTGCGGAGGGAGCACCGCGGACGGCCTGCCGCGCGGAAGCGATGGGGCCCACGCCCGCACTATAGGCCGTCGCGCGGCACGGACCGACGCCGGGTGTCGATTGTCATACAGATGAGAGACGGAGGTCGCTTTCGCGGGGTGTGACCGATACCCGTTCACTCGGGGAACGTGCGGTACCGACCCGCACGTTGGGCACCATGTACGCATTCGTGATGGGCCTGATCGAGGAGGTGGTGGCGTGCACGTCAACGCGGTCCGCGCGGTCGGCCTGTTCACCGGTGTCTCGGCGCTCGTCCTCGCGGGCGGCTGGCTGTGCGCCGGGAGCAAGGGTCTCCAGTACGCCGTGAGCGTGGTGGTGTGCGCAGCGGTCCTGGTCCACCTCTTCGGCGAGTCGCTGGCGCTGCGGGTGATGCGGGCCCGGCCGGTCGGCGAGATCGAGCGCCCCGAGCTGTACAGGATGGTCCGGGAACTGGCGACGGCGGCGCGCCAGCCGATGCCCCGGCTGTACCTCTCGCCGATCCGCTCCCCGAACGCCTTCGCCACGGGGCACAGCCCCCGCCGCGCCGCCCTGTGCTGCACCACGGGTCTGCTGCAGACACTCGGCGAGCGCGAGCTGCGCGGAGTGATCGCCCACGAGCTGGCCCACATCCGGGCCCGGGACACGCTCACGGGATCGGTGGCGGTGATTCTGACGGGTGTGCTCGCGGCGCTGAGCGCGATCGGCTTCCTGCTGCCCCTGGGCGACTCCGAGGACGGCGACGTGCCCGAGCTGCTGGGCGGGCTCCTGCTGGCGGTGCTGGCTCCGCTGGCGGGACTCGTCCTCGTGTGCGGGGTGGGTCGACGGCGCGAGTTCAGGGCCGACGAGCAGGCGGCGAGGACCACCGGGGACCCCCTCGCGCTCGCCGACGCGCTGGACCGGCTGGAGGCCGACGCGCGGCGCTACCCGCTGCCCAGGCGCAGGACACTCCTGCCCGCGGCGCACCTGATGACCACGAACCCCTACCCCTACGGGACGGCGCGCCTGTTCTCCGCCCACCCGCCGGTGCGGGAGCGGATCCGGCGCCTGCACGCGCTGCGCCGTGAGTGGGATCTGGAAGGCTGACACGCGCCGGCGGCCGGCCCCGGGAAGGGGCGGCCGCCGGCGCGTGCCGTGGAAGACCCGCTACCGGTAGTTGACGAACTGGAGGGCCAGGTCGAGGTCCTTCTCCTTGACCAGGTTCTGGACCGCCTGGAGGTCGTCCTTCTTCTTGGAGCTGACGCGCAGCTCGTCACCCTGGATCTGCGCCTTGACGCCCTTGGGTCCCTCGTCGCGGATCAGCTTGGAGATCTTCTTGGCGTCCTCGGAGGTGATGCCCTCCTTGAGGGCGACCGGGAGGCGGTACTCCTTGCCGGACAACTTGGGCTCGTCGGCGGCGTCGAGGATCTTCAGGGACAGCTTGCGCTTGACCAGCTTCTCCTTGAACACCTCCAGAGCGGCGAGGGCGCGTTCCTCGGAGGAGCTGCGGATCTCGACGTCCTCGCCCTGCCACGTGATGGTGGTCCCGGTGCCCTTGAAGTCGAAGCGCTGGGAGAGCTCCTTGCCCGCCTGGTTCAGGGCGTTGTCGACCTCCTGGCGGTCGAGTTTGGACACGATGTCGAAGCTGGATTCGGCAGCCACGTTCGCTCACACCCCGCTATGTCTCTTCTGCGGGCGTCCGGGGGACGCCCGTGTGGTCGTCGTCCCGCCCCGGAACCCCGGTGCGGGCACGGCTTCAGAGCTTAGCCGCGCCCAGCTCAGGGTGCCCGGAACAGCCCGCGGGGGACGCGTCCGGCGCATCGATTTCAGGTTCTGCCCGATCATCCGCTATTCTCGTTCATGCGACGCGGCGGACACCGCCGCCGCAGCCCAGGCAGGTTGCCCGAGCGGCCAATGGGAGCGGACTGTAAATCCGTCGGCTTAGCCTTCGAAGGTTCGAATCCTTCACCTGCCACACGGGGAGAGGCCCCGGTACCGGTATACGCCGGTACCGGGGCCTTTCGCATGTCCGGGGGCGGCCAGGGGCGCATCGGGCGTGAGAGTGGCGCAGGTCACACCAGGAGGAGCTGCGGAGTCCCGCGGCCGCGGAAAGCGCGGTTCCGGACGGGATTCGGGACGCGGCGGCCGGGGCCGGTGAGGCGGATTCCGGGCCGGGGCGGGGGCTGCGCGAATGCGGGGAACGCGCGAAAAAGGGGGAGAAAGGGTTCCGGATGAACCCTCTCGCAAAACTCCTATGTATTCATTCCGGACAAACAGATTCCTTGGGTTTCGGCGTTGACAACGGCTGTGCTCCGGTTAATGATGAAACCAGTCCACCGCGATGCAGGTGCAAGAGCGCCTGAGTCTTTTTCCGTCAACACCCGATCTGTTTCAAAGGTGTAGCGACAAAGAAGAAGGCAGCTGTTGACCTGGTCGCCGGTGCCGCTGCGGGCGCATCCCTCCTGGGGATCGCATTCACGTCGGCGTGGTTGTACCCGGTGCTCCGGAAGTGGAAATAACCGGGTTTACCGCGCCCGTCCCACCGCAAGGTGAGGGCGGAAAGGCGTGGGCGTCCCAGCCGGCATCAGACATCAGTTGGTCCTGGCGACATGTCCGGCCGCGAAACAGATCAAAGACATTTGAAGGGTAATTCAATGCTGCGCACGTTCGGCATTGCCGGCGCCATCGCTGGTGCTGCTCTCACCGCTGTCCTCGCCGGCTCCCCCGCCTCCGCCGGGAGCGACGAGCAGCTCAACTACAACCTGCAGGACGGCGCGGTCGTCTGCAACAGCGACTCGGCCAAGGGCCTGATCGCGGTCAACATCCCGCTCCTCAACTACGACGAGACCGGCGACTGCGGCAAGGCTGCGGCCAACACCAACATCGACGACTAGGAGACCCCCGACATGCTGCGCAAGTTCTCGATCGCGGGCGCCGTCGCCGGTGCCGCCTTCGCCGCCGTCCTCGCCGCCTCCCCGGCCTCCGCCGGGAGCGACGAGCAGGCCAACCTCAACCTGCAGGGCGACGGGATCGTCTGCAACAGCGACTCGGCCCAGGGCCTGGTCGCCGTCAACATCCCGCTCCTGAACTACGACGAGACCGGCGACTGCGGCAGCAGCGCGGTCAACACCAACATCGACGACTAGGAGACCCCCGACATGCTGCGCAAGCTCTCCATCGCGGGCGCCGTCGCCGGAATCGCCCTGGGCTCCGTCCTGGCGGCCACGCCCGCCTTCGCCGGCAAGCACCACCACGAGGGTGACGAGCAGGTGAACGTCAACATCCAGGACGGCACCGTCGTCTGCAACAGCGACTCGGCCAAGGGGCTCATCGCGGTCAACGTGCCGATCCTCAACTACAACGAGACCGGCGACTGCGGTCACACGGACCTCTAGAACCACATCGACTCAGAAGGAAACAGACATGCTGCGCAAGATCATGGCTTCGACCGCCATCGCCGGAATCGCCCTGGGCTCCGCCCTGGTGGCCACCCCCGCCTTCGCCGGCAAGCACTACCACGAGGGTGACGAGCAGGCCAACATCAACGTCCAGGACGGCGCCGTCGTCTGCAACAGCGACTCGGCCAAGGGCATCCTCGCCATCAACATCCCGCTGCTCAACTACAACGAGGCGGGTGACTGCGGCAACGCCGCCGCGAACACCAACATCGACGACTAGGAGTCGAACATGCTGCGCAGGTTCATGGCCGCCACGGCCATCGCCGGAATCGCCCTGGGCTCCGCCCTGGTGGCCACGCCCGCCTTCGCGGGCAAGCACCACCACGGCGGCGACG
Source organism: Nocardiopsis algeriensis (assembly GCF_014203695.1). Classification (GTDB taxonomy): domain Bacteria; phylum Actinomycetota; class Actinomycetes; order Streptosporangiales; family Streptosporangiaceae; genus Nocardiopsis; species Nocardiopsis algeriensis. The sequence goes on from NZ_JACHJO010000008.1 coordinate 211,471, forward strand.
AGCAGGTGAACATCAACGTCCAGGACGGCGCCGTCATCTGCAACAGCAACTCGGCCGAGGGCCTGATCGCGCTCAACATCCCGGTCCTCAACTACAACGAGACCGGCCACTGCGGCAACGTGGCGGCCAACACCAACGTGGACGTCGACGACCACCACCACAAGGGCGGTCACGGCCACCACAAGGGTGGTCACGACTACCACTAGTACCAGCGGCCGTCCCGGGGCAGTAGTCCCGGAGTGACGGATCCGAGCGGTACGGAGGCCCTCCGGCACGAGCCGGGGGGCCTCCTTCGCGATTGTCCACATCGAGGAGGTGCCCATGAGGCACGGCATTCTGATCGGACTCTGCACGTCGGCGCTGCTGGCGGCCACGGCCTGCGGGGAGGAGGAACAGGCGCCGAGTCCCTCGGAGACCAGGGACGTGCAGCCGGAGGCCGAGGAGAGCGGTGCTCCGACGGCCGAGGAGAGCCCGCAGGACACCGGGGGTGCGTACGTCCTCAACAGGTACGGGGACGAGGAGGGCTTCGACGACCGGAGGCCGCGGGAGTACGTCTCCGGTGAGTTCACCACGTTCACCGACATGGAGTGGGACGAGTGGTCGGGCGAGCGTGCCCGGGGCGAGGGCGAGGTCCTGGGTTCCTGGTGCCTGGACCAGGGGTGCCAGGACGACCCCTACGACGTCGAGGTGGAGCTCACGGACCCGGTGGAGGTCGACGGGACCCCCTATTTCTCCCAGTACACGATCACCGAGTACGACGACGACATGCCCGAGGAGATGCGCCAGGCCCTGGAGGACGCGGACGGCGGGCGCCTGGACGTCCCGGTCGGTCGCTGAACCGGGTTCTGTGAGTAGCCCCTCAGAATCACATCAAAGTTCCTGAAAAGGCCATTGTGCCTGGTCAGAGCGCTGTATCGGGGAGATTCGCGGAGACGGAGGGAGCAGAACCGGGCGTGGCGCGCCCGGGAGGTCTCTACTCTGCTGAGTTGTGGGACTCAACCAGCGTGCGGGCAATCCCGCCGACGACGGACGGAGCGGTGAGCGGTCGGCGCCTCGGCACGGCCGCGCGGCCCTGCTGCGCCTGGCCGCGTGGCTCGAGGAGGCCGGGCCCGAACGTGCGGATGCCCTGGCCGGGGCCGCCTATGCCCTGGGCCCTGCCCGCTTCCTGACCGGCCGGGCCGACGACGAGACCGCAGCCACCCGGAGTTGGTGGCAGGCCGAACCCGACCGCAGCATCGTGGCCGAGCCTCCGGGAACCCGGCCGCCCGAACCCGTCCGCGACCACCGCGCCCAGCAGGCGCGCCTGCGCGACGCCGCCGAGTCCTCCGCCCACTGGCGCCGGGCGGGCGCCGCGCAGATCCGCGAGCTCCTCTCCGAGCCCACCGGCCACCGGAGCCGCCTCGACCTGTCCGGTGCGGGGATGGAGGTCCTCATGGAGCTCCTCACCGCGGCTCTCGGCTCCGGCGACGCGAGCCGCCGCCCCGCCTCGGCCGGCGACCTGGAGTTCGCGCTGCGCCTGCACATCGTCTCCGCCCCGGGCGCGGAGGTCACCGTCCAGGGCGAGGGCGGGGAGCTGACCCTGGAAGGGCTGCGCCTGTACGTCACCCCCTACGAGCAGCACGTTCTCGAGGCCTCGGTCCTCGCCCCACCCGTCCCGGACCCGCCGGTTCCCGAGGTCTCCGCCGAGGAGGCCCCCGAGGACGCGCAGGGGCTCGGAGAGGTCCCCGCGACCCCCGCCGGGGGCGCTCCCGGGAGCGTTTCCGAGGGTGCCGCGGACGGTGGGACCCCCGAGGCGCCGGCCACCGGTCCCGCCGAGGAGGCCCCCGAGGCCCCGGAAGGCCGAGAGACCGACCCCGGGCCCGAGCCGGACCCGGAACCTTCGGCCGAGCCGGCCCCCGGACCTCCGACCGGGGAGGACACCGACGACACCGGCGGAGCGGACACCGAGCCCCCGCCCGACCCCGACACCGCCCCCACCCCCGCGAGCGGCTTCCCCTTTCTCGGCGGAACCGCCTCGTACCCGGGGGCGGGGAGGAGACGGGCGGACGAGGACCCGGGGACCGGGGGTAACCTCCGGTCACCGGACTCCGACGACCGGAACACCGGACCGCTCGACCTGGGGCCGCACCGGCCCTGGAACCTGCCACGGGGGTGAGGACCACGGACGTCTACAGCGAGGACGCCGCGCTCATCGGTGAGCGCCAGGCGGCGGCGCGCGCCCTCATGGCGCATCCGCTGCTGACCGAGCGCGCCCGACCCACCGAGTTCGCCCTCGTGCGCTCCCACGCCGAGTGGCTCGTCCAGCGCTTCCACCGGGTTCTCGGATACCGGCTCCTCGTCGCGGAGGACCACGCCCGCCTGGTCAAGCGCGGACCCGCCGCGGCGGCCGGCGCATCCTTCACCCGGGCCACCGGGGTGCGCTTCACCCCTCGCACCCACACCTACCTCGCCCTGGTCCTCGCGGTCCTGGTGGAGCGGACCGGTCCCACCACGGCCCGCGAACTCGCCGCCCTCGTGCGAGAGGCGGCCTACGACGCGGGAATCGACGCCGACCCCGCACGCGGACTCGGCGAGCGCCGCGCCTACTGCGCCGCCCTGAGCCACCTCGTCGGTCTCGGTGCGCTCACCGAGACCGGGGGCACGGTGGCCGACCACGCAGCCGACGCCGAAGCCGACCCGCAGCTGCTTCCCCACACCCAGGCCGTGCGCTCCGTCGCCGTCCACCTGCCGCGCGCCGCAGACGACCCCGACACCTTCCTGGCCTCCGCGTCCGACCCTGACCCCGACGGCGACCAGCAGGGCGAGACCGCCCTGCGCCGTCTCCTCGCCGAGCACGCCGTCGTCCTCCGGGAGGACCTCTCCGACCGCCAGCGCGAACGTCTGGCCGCCCATCAGTGGCGGGCCGCGGCGGCGCTCGGCAACCTGCTGGGATGCGACGCGGAGGTTCGTGCCGAGGGCGTCGCGCTGATCATGCCCGACGAGGCCGAGGTCCCCGGCGGCTTCCCCTCCGACGGCCCTGTCGGCCAGGTGGCCCTGGCCCTGGTCCGGCATCTCTCCGGCCGCCTGAACCCCGGTCGCCCCGCCACCTCCGTCCCGGTTCCCGACCGGGAACTGGACACCGCCCTGGAGGCACTCTGCGGAGCCGATGCCCCGGCGCGGGCGCGGTGGGCCCGCACCGCCGGAATCGAGATCCCCGACCCCGACCGCCTCGCGGGGCTGGCAGTGGAACTGCTGGCCGGCCTCGGGCTGCTGCGAGGCGGCCCCGGTCGGTGGCGGCTTTCCGCGGCCGCCGCCCGCTACGGAACCGGAGCGGACGACACCGCCCCCCGGATCCAGGACAATGACGAGGACAGCCGGACACACCTCGCCGGGACAAGCGGCGCGGGAAGTGCCGTCGAGGGCTCCCCCCATCCCCCTGTCGACCCCCGAGGCGACCTGAACCGGGTCGCGTCCGTGCTGCAAGCGGTGGCGAACGAGAAGGTGAGCGCGACCAGTGGAGACCCAGGAGACCATCGAGGCCCCGGCGACGACGGCTGAGCCCGCGGCCGTCCCCCGCTACCGCCTCGAACGGGCGGGCATCCGCAACGTCTGGCAGTACGACGACCACGTCCTCGACTTCGCCGAGGGCCGGCTCCTGCTGCGCGGACGCAACGGCGCGGGCAAGTCCAAGGCCCTGGAGATGCTGCTGCCGTTCCTGCTGGACGGTGACACCCGGCGCCTGGACACCACCGGTACCAACCGCACCAGCCTGCGCTGGCTCATGGCCGACTCCCCCCGCGCGGGCGGTCCCGAGAGCGCCGAGGACACCGGCCCCGACCTGCTCGGCGCCCCCGACGAGGCCGCGGAAGTCGACGGATCCGACAGCGGGGCCGACGAGGGCGGGCCCGCCGGCCGTCTCGGCTATCTCTGGGTCGAGTTCACCACCGACCGCGGCGACCGCGGCCTGGACGCCGCCGCGCGCCCCGCCCCGGGTGGCGCCGCCGCCCTTCCCGCCGCCGTCGAGGAGGGGGAGCGCCCCGCCGGCGCCCCGCCCCGCCATCTGACCCTGGGCGCCGCCGTCATGGCCGTCGGCGACTCCGACCCCCGCTGCGTGTTCTTCGTCACCGAGCGCAGGGTCGGCCACGACCTCGACCTCGTCGTCGACGGCCGCCCCAAGCCCGTCGACCGCCTCCGCTCCGAGATCGGTGCGGACAACTGCTACACCGGTGCGGTCCCCTACCGGGCCCGGGTCATGCGCGACCTGTTCGGCATCGACGACTCCGTCCGCTACCGCAACCTCATCCACCTGCTCTACAGGCTGCGCCGTCCCACCATCGGCGACCGCCTCGAGGCCGGGGAGCTCGTCGGCGTCCTCTCCGAGGCACTGCCGCCCATGGACGAGGCCGTCCTCGACGAGGTCGCCCGCAACATCACCGACCTCGAACAGGCCCGCGCCGACAAGGACGCCCTCACCGAGGCCGGTACCGGCGTCGCCGCGTTTCTCGACGACTACCGCGCCTACCTCGTCGGTGCCCTGCGCACCCGCACCGCCCGGGTCCGCGAGCAGCTCGACGCCTGCACCCGCCGCACCGAGGAGACCGAGCGCCTGCGCGCCGAGCTCGACCGGCTCATCACCGCCGAGAGCCAGATCTCCGAGGAGCGCGACCAGGTACGCCGGACCCGCGACACGGCCGAGGCCGACGACGGCACCCTCGCCTCCGTCCGCGGGGTCGCGCCGACCGGGGGCGAGCGCCGTGCCTACGACGCCGCCGTCGGTGCCTACATCCGGGCCGCCGAGGCCACCTGGGTCGCCGCCGAACACGCCGAACGCGTCGAGCGGCACGACGCCGAACGCCTCACCGAGGACACCGCGGCCATCACGCGCGCCCTCGACGCCCTGCGCCAGACCCACACCGACGCCTCCCGCGCCGCCGTCGCCGCCGGCATCGACCCCGAGACCCTGGACACGGTCCCCGAACCCGTTCCGGCCGTCCTCGCCCCGCGTGAGAGCACGACCCGCGTCGACCTCCAGGGACTGGAGCAGGCCGTCGAGCGCGAACCCGTCGACGGCATCGACCTGGACGACCTCCGCGACCGGCTCGGCCGCCTCCACGACCGCTTCACCGCGGTGTCCGAAGCCGCCGCCGCACGCTCCGAGAACGCCGCTCGCCTGACCGGTCTCACCACCGCCGAGGCCGCCGTCGACCGCCGCCTCGTCGCCCTGACCAGCGAGGCCGAGAGCGCTGACGCAGCCCTCGAACAGGCCCACACCCGGGAGCAGGACGCCGTCGCCGCGCTGCGCAGGGAGAGCAGTGCCTACGCCGACGGGGTCCGGGCCTGGACCGCGCGCCTGCGCGACTCCAGCCACGCGCACGCCCTCGGCGACGCCGTCCACGAGCTCGAGGGCAGCGTCGAACTGCCCATCACCGACTCCCTGCGCGTCCTGGACCCCGAGGTCCCCGCCACCGTCGCCCGCCTCGCGCACGCCGCCGTCGACCCCCTCCTGGAGGAACTGCGGGCCCGCCGCGACGTCGCCGTCGGGGAGGAGGGCCAGCTCTCCGACGAGCTCGCCGAACTCACCGACCGCCGCGCCCGCAGCGCCGAGCACGCCCCCGAGCGCCCCGCCTGGGCCACCGCCCCCCGACCCGGCGCCGAAGGGATCCCCTTCTACCTCGCCGTCGACTTCGCCGACGGCCTCACCACCCGCGAACAGGCAGGCCTGGAGGCCGCCCTGGAGGCCAGCGGGCTCCTCGCGGGATGGATCCGCGCCGACGGGGTCCTCTACGACCCCTCCACCCGCGACCTGATCCTCACCCCCGCCCGGACGGCCAAGGGGCGCACGCTCCTCGACGTCCTGGTCCCCGCGGCCGACGCCGGACACGGCGTCCCCCACGACAGCCTGCGCACCCTCCTCTCCTCCATCGCCCTGTCCTCCGACACCCCCGCGGGCGCCTCCGCGCCCCCGACCGCCCCCGACACCGAGGCCAAGCACCGCCGCGACAGCTCCGTCGCCACCGTCAGCTCCATGTCGCTGTCGGGCGGCTGGCGGCTCGGTGTCGCCTCCGGCGCCCACGACAAGAGCGAGCCCGAGTACATCGGCGAGGCCGCACGCAAGCGCGCCCGCGACCGCCAGTCCGCCAACACGGACCGGCGCATCGCCATCGCCGAGGCCCTCCTCGCCGAGGCCGCCGAGCGGCGCCTGGGCCTGGAGCACTCCTACTCCGAGCTCCTGAAGGTCGCCCGGGACCTCCCGGACCCCGCCCCCCTCGTCCGCGCCTGGGCCGCCCTCGACGTCGCCAGGTCCGACACCGCGGCGGCCCGCCGCTCCCACGACACGGCCCGGCGCGCCGCCGAGGCCGCCCGCGCGGAGCTGCTCGACATCCGCACCCGTCTCGGCGAGGCCGCCGCCGAGCACGGTCTGCCCACCGCCCGGGCGGACCTCGACAGCGCCCTGCGGGCCCTCGACCACCTGCGGGTCCTCCTCGTCTCCGCCCTGCGCGACCTCGAGGTCCTGGCCTGGGTCCTGGCCGACCACGAACGGCACATCGACGCCTGGCGCCGGTCCCGGGCCGACCGCGTCCTGGCCGAGGACGTCCGCGCCGCCGCCATCGACGACATGATCACCGTGCGTCGCCAGATCGAACTCGGGGACCGTGCCCGCGGCGCCTCCGACGAACAGCTCGAAGCCGCCCGCCGGCAGGTCCGGGAACGGGCCGACGACGCCGCCCGGCGCCTGCCCGAGCTGGAACGGGCCGCCCAGCGCGCCCGCGACGAGCGGGTCGGCGCCGAGGCCCGCCTGGCCGCCGCCACCGCGGAACGGGCCGAGCAGGTCCGCCGGACCCTGGCCGCGGGGGAGGACCTGGCCGCCGCCGTCTCCGTCCCCGGACAGGACGACGCGCCGGACACCCCCGACGCCGTCCTGCTCGGCGCCGCGGGCCTGGAGGCCTGCGCCGCACCCGGCTCCCCGGTGGCGGCCTACCTCGCCGCGCGCGGCGAGGGCGGCGGCGACCGCACGCTCGCCCTGCTCGAGTCCTGCGTGGCGCAGACGGAGGAGGCACTGGAGGCCCTGGGCGAGGTCCCCGAGGTCGACGACAGCGCCATCCTCGGCAGCCGGGAGGAGCTCCACCGCCTGCTCACCTCCGTCGGCTGGGCGCAGACGCGCACCGAGCTCACGGAGCCGCGCGGACTCAAGCGGCTCACGGTCCACGACGAGGACGGCACCTACGACGTCACCGCCTACGCCGAGCGGATCGCCGCCGCGGTCACCGGCGCGGAGGAGGCCGTCGCCCTCGCCGAGGAGGAGGCCTTCGAACGCCACCTGCTGGGCGAGCTCGCCGGGCACCTGGCCCGCCAGATCGACGAGGCCCGCGCCCTCATCGACACCATGAACGGCGTCCTCAAGGACGTCACCACCTCGGCCGGGCTCGGTGTCCGCCTCGACTGGAGGCTGGCCCCCGACGCCGGTGCCGACATCGAGGCCGTCGTCCCGCTCCTGGCCACGCCAGCCCAGGAGCGCACCCGGGTGCAGTCCACCCGCCTGCGCGACGCCCTGCGGCGCTGCATCGAGGCGATCCGCCGCCTGGACCCGACCGCCACCGGCGGCGCACAGCTGCGCTCGGCGCTCGACTACCGCTCCTGGTTCACCTTCACCGTCTACGTGACCGACGCCACCGGATCGGAGCGGAGGCTGGGGCACCGCACCGCCCTCAGCCAGGGCGAGCAGCGCGTCGTCGCCTATCTGGTCCTGTTCGCGGCCGCTGCCGCCCACTTCGACGCCCTGGCGTCCCGGACGCCGTGGGCGCCCCGGCTCATCCTCCTCGACGACGCCTTCGCCAAGGTCGACGAGCCCACCCACGGCCGCCTGCTGGGGCTTCTCGTCGAGCTGGACCTGGATTTCGTCCTCACCTCGGAGAGGGTGTGGGGCTGTTTCGCGAGTGTTCCGAGCCTCAACATCTACGAGTGCCTGCGCGACCCGAACGTGCCGGGCATCGCCACCCTGCACTTCACCTGGGACGGCAGCAGGCGGCGCCTCGTCGGGGTGTGAGGAGGCCCGGGCCCCGGTCCCCGGCCCGACGAGGGCGGGGGAACAGGGCCTAGTCTGCTTGTGCAGGAACGACGACAGAGCGGGGTGCGACGATGACCCGGGGACCCGAGGCGTTCGAGAGCGGACGGGAGGGCGGCCGAGCGGCGGCCTCCGCAGGTGACGACCCCACCGCCACCGCCCTCCTGGAGGCTCTGACGCGCTCAGGGCTGTCCCGGGAGGCCCGGGCCTGGGTCACCGCGGCGCTGTGGGGCGACGACGCGCTCACGGCCCTCCAGGAGGGCCGCCCGATGCCCGACATCGAACCCTCCGCGCCGCAACCCCCTCCGCCGTCCGCGGTCCCCCGGACCTACCTCGCCGGGATCCGGGTCCAGGGATTTCGCGGAATCGGCCGGCCCGCCGAGCTCACCTTCCCGCCCGGGCCCGGGCTCACCGTCATCGTCGGACGCAACGGCTCGGGCAAGTCCAGCTTCGCGGAGGCGGCCGAGGCCGCCATGACCGGCCGCAACCCGCGTTGGGACGCCATGCCCACCACCTGGCGCGACGGCTGGCGCAACCTCCACTACGACGAACGCACCGAGGCGACCGTCGACATCCTCGCCGCCGGGGACCGCGCCCCCACGCGGATCACCCGGCGCTGGACCGGGGAGAGCGTCCGCTCCGCGCGCGGTGAGGTCGTCCTCCCCAGCGGTGAGGCGGTGCCCCTGCGCACCCTCGACTGGGGCGAGGACCTGGTCCGCTACCGTCCCTTCCTGTCCTACGACGAGCTGGGACGCACGGTCACCGGCCGCTCCGCCGAGCTCTACGACACTCTCACCGCGCTCCTGGGCCTCACCGGGCTGGCCGAGGCCGAGCGCCGTCTGGCCAAGGCCTGCGACGGGCTCGCCCGGCGCCGGGACCGGCCCTCCCGCGAGCTGAGCTACCTCCTGGACGCCCTGCGCGCCTCCGACGACCCGCGCGCGGCCCAGGCGGTCGGGCTCCTCACCGCACCCCGCCTCGACATGGACGCCCTGCGCCGCATCGCCGCCGACGACGGGCCGAGCGATCCCGGGCTCCACGTCGTCCTGCGCAGGCTGCGGCGGCTGTCGGTGCCCGAGCGCGTGGTGATGGGCGACGTCGTCAACGAACTGCGCGGCGCCTCCATGGAACTGGCCATGGCCGCCGGCACCAAGGGCGACCACGCCCACGGTGTCGTCCGCCTCCTGGAGGAGGCCCTCGCCCACCACGAGCGCCACCCGGCGGAGACCACCTGCCCCACCTGCTCCACGCCGAACGCCCTGGGCCCCGACTGGGTGCGCCGCGCACAGGCCCAGCTGCGCGTCCTGCGCCCCCAGGCCGCCCCGGCCTCGTCCGCCTACGAGCGCGCTCGCGAGGCCCGTGACCAGGCCAGGTTCCTGATGTCGCCCCCGCCGGCCTGGCTGCCGCCGGAGAGCGAGCTGGGCCAGGTGTGGGCCCTGTGGGAGTCGGGTGCCGGTCTCACCGACCTCGGCGAGCTGGCCGAGCACATCGAGGTGGTCGGCCGCAAGCTCCGCGCCGCCGCGGTCAGCGCGCGACGCGATGCCGCCGAGCGCCTGGAGGACCCGACCGGCGGGTGGTCCGAGCTGGCCGGGCAGCTCTCGGGCTGGCTCGACGACGCCGACGACGCCCTCGCGGCCAGGAGCGGCCTCGACACCGCCGAGGCGGCCCTGAACTGGCTGTCCGAGCAGGCCCGGGCCCTGCGGGCCCAGCGCCTGGGGCCCGTCGCCGCACAGGCCGAGCAGGTGTGGTTCCAGCTGCGCCAGGAGCGTCACATCGACCTCCAGGGCATGCGCCTCATCGGCCGCGGGGCCCGCCGCCGCGTCGAGGTCGACGTGGCGGTGGACGGGGTGGCCGACCAGACGAGCGCGCCCGGCCTGCTCAGCCAGGGCGAGTTCCAGGCCCTGGCGCTGTCCATCTGCCTGCCGCGCGCCCTGCTCGAGGACAACCCCTTCGGGTTCCTGGTGCTCGACGACCCCGTACAGGCCATGGACACCGAGACGGTCGAGGGGCTGGCCGCGGTGCTGGCCGAGGTGGGCCGGCTGCGACAGGTGGTGGTGTTCACCCACGACACCCGGCTCTCCGACGCCCTGCGCCGGCTCGGCCTGCCCGCCTCCATCCGCACGATCAACCGGGACGCCATGTCCAACGTGTGGGTCTCCGACGGTTCCTGAGAGGCCCCGCGAGAGCGGTCCAGGTCACATTCCCGCGCCTTCCAGGCCGGTTTCTGCGTCTCCGAGGGCTCCGGAAACCCTTGTCTGCCTGGGATTTCGGAGCCCTTCCCCGCGTGGGGGCGGCGGAGCGGGGAGCGCCCCCGCCCTTCGATTTGGCACACCACCCCCCGAGCCCTGTATAGTCATGAGCGTCGCAAGGGGGAACGCCCCGAAGGGCAGGAGCAGGACGGCCCGGAGGAGCGGAACCCACGAAGCGCGCCCCTTTAGCTCAGTCGGCAGAGCGTCTCCATGGTAAGGAGAAGGTCTACGGTTCGATTCCGTAAAGGGGCTCCACCACTTGACGAGGTCCGGTCCACTCAGGTGGGTGGTCGGTGGATCATCCGCCGGCCTGTCCGGGGCCGGTCTGGGTTCAGGCCGGTTTCCCAGAGATCGGGGCGGAGTAGCTCAGTCGGTAGAGCAAGCGGCTCATAATCGCTGTGTCGTCGGTTCAAGTCCGGCCTCCGCTACCACCCCGCAGGCCCCTGACCACGAGCTGATCAGGGGTCGAAGCGGGGGCTTTGCAGTGTTCAGCTGTACAACCCGTACCGTCTCCAGCGAGAAAGGCACTCCGACGTGGCTGCCACCGACGTGAGGCCGAAGATCACCCTGGCCTGCCAGGAGTGCAATCACCGTAACTACATCACGCGCAAGAACCGTCGGAACACCCCCGACCGGCTGACGATCAAGAAGTTCTGCCCGAACTGCCGCAAGCACAACGAGCACCGCGAGACCCGCTAGGCGCGAGCCGGCGTGGACGCGAGGCGTCGCGCGTGAGAGGTACGGCTTCTCATAGACTTCGAGCCCGGTGAGCACCCGCTCACCGGGCCGCTTGCTTTCACGCACGAGAGGGAGAGCGTGGCGATCAACCCCGACTACGTGGGGCGGGAGTATCCCGCTTCCGAGCCCTACCAGGTGACCCGCGTCAAGATCCGCGAGTTCGCCGAGGCGATCAACGATCCGAACCCCGTCTACACCGACCCGTCCGCGGCCGAGGCCGCCGGGTACGCGGACGTGGTCGCGCCCCCGACCTTCCCCGTGATCCTCGGTATGGCGGGGTCGGCCCGCGCCGTCGCGGACCCGGAGCTCGGCGTGGACTTCTCCCGCGTGGTCCACGGTGACCAGAGCTTCCGCTACAGCCGGCCGCTGGTCGCCGGGGACGTACTCGACGCCGTCACCCGCATCACCGACGTCAAGGTGCTCGCGGGCAACGAGATGCTCACCCTGGAGACGGTCGTGACCGGAGCCGACGGCGAGCACGTCGTCACGGCGGGCATGATGCTCGTCGTACGCCCCGAGCAGTCCCGCTGAACGTGAGGAACAACGCGACCGTGAGCCCGCGCCACGCCGACGTCGAGGTCGGCACCGAGATCCCCGAGCGGACCTTCCCCGTCCGCCGCCTGGACCTGATCCGCTACGCCGGCGCCTCCGGCGACTTCAACCCCATCCACTGGAACGAGCGCTTCGCCAGGTCCGTCGGCCTGCCCGACGTGATCGCGCACGGCATGTTCACCATGGCCGAGGCGGCGAGGCTGCTGACCGACTGGACCGGGGACCCCGGCTGCGTCGTCGACTACGCGGTGCGCTTCTCCGCGCCCGTGGTGGTCCCCGACGACGACGAGGGAGCCGAGATCACCGTCGGCGGGACCGTGAAGAAGAAGCACGACGACGGAACCGTCACCGTGGCCCTGACCGCCCGATCGGGCGGCGCCAAGGTCCTGGCCCGGTCCACCGCGGTCGTCCGCCTGGCCTGATCCCCGGCGGGACTCCCGAGAGCAGCAGTGAGGAAAGCGTGACCGACACCCGAGACAGCGTCCTGCTCAGCGACCACACCACGCTGGGCCTGGGCGGCCCGGCCAGGACCTTCGTCAGCGCCGACAGCACCGACGGGCTGATCGGCGCCGTCGCCGGCGCCGACGCCGCGGGGGAGCCCGTCCTGGTCCTGGGCGGCGGCAGCAACCTCGTGGTGTCCGACGCCGGTTTCCCCGGCACCGTGGTCCGCGTCGCCTCCCAGGGCGTCTCCTTCGAGGAGACCGGGGAGCTCGGAGCCGACGGGGAGGAGGTCGTCGTGCTGCGCGCGGAGGCGGGTGCGGAGTGGGACCCCCTCGTCCGCCGCACCGTCGAGGAGGGCCTCAACGGGCTGGAGTTCCTCTCGGGGATCCCCGGCCTGGTCGGTTCCACGCCCATCCAGAACGTGGGCGCCTACGGCCAGGACGTCAGCCAGACGATCCGCGAGGTCCTGGTGTACGACCGCCGCACCGGGCGGCGGCGGACCCTGACCGGGGCGGAGTGCGGTTTCACCTACCGCGACAGCGTCTTCAAGGGCGACGACCGCTACGTGGTGTGCGAGGTGGCCTTCGCGCTGCACCGCGGCAAGCTCAGCCGCCCCGTCGCCTATGCCGAGGTCGCCCGGGCCCTCGGGGTGGAGGCGGGCACCCGGGTACCGCTGGACCAGGCGCGGGAGACCGTACTGTCCCTGCGCCGGCGCAAGGGCATGGTCCTGGACCCCCAGGACCCCGACACCCGCAGCGCCGGATCCTTCTTCACCAACCCGGTGGTCACCGCCGAGGAGTACGAGGCGGTGCGCGCACGGGCGGAGGAGCTCCTGGGCGCGGACACGGCGATGCCCGCCCACCCCGACGGCGGCGGCGGGGTCAAGCTGTCCGCGGCCTGGCTGATCGACAAGGCCGGGTTCAAGGGACACGCGCACGGCACGGCCCGGATCTCCTCCAAGCACGTCCTCGCCCTGACCACCGTGCCCGGCGCGCCCTCCGCGGAGGACCTCCTGGAGCTGGCCCGCCGGATCCGCGACGGTGTGGAGGAGCGGTTCGGTGTACGCCTGGTCAACGAGCCCGTGATGGTCGGTATCTCCCTCTGAAAAGAGAAGATGCGCTTGATTTCCTTGTTCGGTTCGCCGAACAAAGAAATCAGGCGCATCTTCGTGCGCTATTCGCCGGGCCCATGAATTGCATTTCCTCGTCGGCCTGGCCTAGGGTCGGACAGGTCGAGGGGGAGTAGTCCCCGATCGTGCGATCGACACACCGGTCCGCGGGCCCGGTCGTACGAGCCCGAGCCCGGCGCACGGTACACGGCACCAGGGGCGAAGGGCGGACGAGACCTTTGACCCGGAGGTGGAGCGGCCGGGTCCGAAAGGTGTTTTCCGATTCCTTTCTTCCTGCCGCCTCGAAAGAGGGGAAAAGGTGTCTGTGTTTCTCGCAGGTCTGGGATTCAGTGCGCTCGCCGTTTTCGTCGCGGAAATGGGGGACAAGACACAACTGGTCGCGATGTCGCTGGCCACCCGGTACCGCGCGTCGACCGTTCTTGTCGGCATCACCGCCGCCACCGCGCTCGTCCACGTCGTGAGCGTGTTCGCGGCAGAGGTCCTGGGCTCGGCGATCCCCACCGACTGGGTCACCCTGGTGGCCGGACTGGCCTTCCTGGTGTTCGGCGCCTGGACCCTGCGCGGCGACGAGATGACCGACAAGGACGAGGAGAGGGCGGCCTCCCGCCGGATCCGCTCCGCTTTCCTGACGGTGTTCACGGTGTTCCTCGTCGCCGAGCTCGGCGACAAGACCATGCTCACCACCGTCGCGGTCGGCACCCGGTACGACTGGCTGCCGGTGTGGATCGGCTCCACCGCCGGCATGGTCGCCGCCGACGCCCTCGCCATCGCGCTCGGCGTGCTCCTGGGCAAGAAGCTTCCCGAGCGGGCGATCCGGATCGGTGCCGCGGTGCTGTTCTTCGCCGCGGGCACGGCCATGGCCGCGCAGGGTGTGTGGATGCTCCTCTCCTGACAGGAGCTCACCCGGCCGGAGCCGCCCCCGGCTCCTCCGCCAGCCAGGAGTCCACCCCCGCCAGCATCTCCTTCTTCAGCGATTCGGGCGCCCCCGAGGCCCGGATCGACATCCGGGCCAGCTCCGCCAGTTCCGGGTCGGAGAACCCGAACACCTCCCGGGCGATCCGGTACTGCTCCACCAGGCGGGGCCCGAACAGCAGCGGGTCGTCCGTGCCCAGGGCGATCGGCACCCCCGAGTCGAACAGCCGGCGCAGCGGCACGTGCTCCATCTGCTCGAACACCCCGAGCGCCACGTTCGAGGTCGGGCAGATCTCCAGCGTCACCCCCTGCGTGGCGACCCGCTCGACCAGGTGGGGGTCCTCCACGACCCGAACCCCGTGCCCCACGCGGTCGGCCTCCAGCTCGTCCAGGCACTCGCGGATGCTGCGCGGCCCCTGGAGCTCGCCCCCGTGCGGCGCCGAGATCAGGCCCGCCCGGCGGGCGATGCGGAACGCGGCCTCGAACTCGCGGGCGCGCCCCCTCCGCTCGTCGTTGTTGAGGCCGAACGACACCACGCCTCTGCCCGCGTACTGCCGGGCCAGCCGGGCCAGGGCTCTGGCGTCCAGCGGATGCCGGGTGCGGTTGGCCGCCACCATGACACCGATACCCACGCCGGTGTCGCGCTCGGCGGCGCGGGCGGCGTCCAGGATCAGCTCCAGGGTGGCGGTGAGGCCGTCGAACAGCGCCGCGTAGCCGCTCGGGTCCACCTGGATCTCCAGCCAGCCGGTCCCGGCCTCGCGCTCGTCCTCAGCGGCCTCGCGCAGCAGGCGGCGGATGTCCTCCGGCCGGCGCAGCACGGAGCGGGCGATGTCGTACAGGCGCTGGAACCTGAACCAGCCGCGCTCGTCGGTGGCGCGCAGCTTGGGCGGCCAGTCCGTGGCCAGGGCCTGGGGGAGGTGGATCCCGTGCTCCCCGGCGAGCTCCACCAGGGTGGGGTGGCGCATCGAGCCGGTGAAGTGCAGATGAAGGTGTGCCTTGGGCAGCCGGTCCAGGCTGCGGGCGGCGATCGGTGTCTCCATGACGCAAGCCTGCCCCATACAGGCCCCTTCCGACACCGGGAACGGACCGATCCGCGGGAAGGAGCCCCCGGGGACGCACGGGGGGCGCGCCCCGACGGGACGCGCCCCCGCGCGAGGATTGCGGGAGGCCTACACCGCCTCGGCCAGCAGCTTCTGGATGCGGCTGACCCCCTCGGCGAGGTCCTCGTCGCCCAGGGCGTAGGACAGGCGCAGGTAGCCGGGGGTGCCGAAGGCCTCACCCGGGACCACGGCGACCTCGGCCTCCTCCAGGATGAGCTCGGCCAGCTCGGCGGAGGTCTGCGGGCGGCGGCCGCGGATCTGCTTGCCCAGCACGCCCTTGACCGACGGGTAGGCGTAGAAGGCGCCCTCCGGCTCGGGGCAGAGCACCCCGTCGATCTCGTTGAGCATGCGCACGATGGTCCTGCGGCGGCGGTCGAAGGCCTTCTTCATCTCCTCGACGGCGGCCAGGTCGCCGGAGACAGCGGCGAGCGCGGCGGCCTGGGAGACGTTGGCGACGTTGGAGGTGGCGTGCGACTGCAGGTTGCCCGCGGCCTTGACGACGTCCTTCGGGCCGATGATCCATCCCACGCGCCAGCCGGTCATCGCGTAGGTCTTGGCCACGCCGTTGACGACGACCGTGCGGTCGGCGATCTCGGGGACCTCGACGGGAAGCGAGGAGAACTCGGCGTCGCCGTAGACGAGGTGCTCGTAGATCTCGTCGGTGAGGACCCACAGGCCGTGCTCGTTCGCCCACTGCCCGATCGCGCGGACCTGCTCGCGCGGGTAGACGGCGCCGGTCGGGTTGGACGGGGAGACGAACACCAGGACCTTGGTGCGCTCGGTGCGCGCCTGCTCCAGCTGCTCGACACCGGCCATGTAACCGGTGCTCTCGTCGGTGACGACGAAGACGGGGACACCGCCCGCGAGCTTGATCGACTCGGGGTAGGTGGTCCAGTACGGGGCGATGACGATGACCTCGTCGCCCGGGTCCAGCATGGCGGCGAAGGCCTCGTAGATGGCCTGCTTGCCGCCGTTGGTCACCAGGATCTGCGACGGGTCCACCCGGTAGCCGGAGTCGCGCGCGGTCTTCTCCGCGATCGCCTTCTTCAGCTCGGGCAGGCCGGTGGCCGGGGTGTAGCGGTGGAACCGGGGCTCGCGGACCGCCTCCGCGGCGGCCTCGACGATGTAGTCGGGCGTCGGGAAGTCCGGTTCTCCCGCGCCGAAGCCGATGACGGGACGGCCCTCCGCCTTCATGGCCTTGGCCTTGGCGTCCACGGCGAGGGTTGCGGACTCGGAGATGGCGCTGATGCGTGCAGAGACACGGGGTCGGTCAGTCATGTCCCCATGGTGTCATGTGCGGTCCCGTCGGGGACGGGCGGGAAGGAGCGGTGCCCGGGGACGAAATACCCCTCGCGCCACGTCGGGGCGCATACCGGTTTGGCCGAGAGGCCGGCCGGAGGATACACTTCGAGACGTCGGCCGGTCGTGTCCCAGGTGTTACCGACAACACGGTGTGCACGCGTGACACGGACCGGCTATGGTGGGGAACTGAAGATTCCGCATAGGGCAGTGGCTCAATTGGCAGAGCACCGGTCTCCAAAACCGGCGGTTGGGGGTTCGAGTCCCTCCTGCCCTGCACGAATCGCTCGTGCGGCGCGGCGACTCAGAGGTCGGCGCGCCGCACGATCGGCATCCGGATACTCGGGGACAGCCCGCGACCCTAAGGACCCCAGGTGACTCAGACTGACGCCGACGCCAAGCCCGACAAGGGGCCGAAGCGCCGTACCGGTCCCGTGACGTTCACCAAGCAGGTCGTGGGTGAGCTCCGCAAGGTTCGCTGGCCCACGCGCCGGGAACTGGTCACCTACACCATCGTCGTCATGGTGTTCGTGCTCGCTGTGGTGGCCTACGTCTCCCTTCTCGACTTCGCCTTCGCCGAGGCCGTCACCTGGCTGTACGGCGCCTTCGCGTCCCCCGAGGGCGTGGAGTTCCCGAGCATGTCGCCCTGGGCGATCGGCGCCCTCGCCGTCATCGTCGTCGGCGGCGGCCTCGCGGCCCTGTTCCGCAGCAAGGAATGAGCCGCGCGGGGCCGCGCCCGCGGCCCCGACGGGTTCCGTGCCCGCAGGGCCGCGCCTGGTCCCGTGCCGGCCGGGAAGACCGTAAGCTGGCAGGACCGGGCCCGACGCCGGGCTCTGCCGTGCGTCGCCCCGCAGAGCGAATCCGACGAGAGAAAGAGCAGCCGTGTCCGAGTCCCCACTGACCCCTGACGACTTCCCCGAAGAGGTGCCGGGGCAGCTGTCGGCGGAAGAGGCCGGTCCGGCGGGGGAGCTGCCGGAGGAGGCCGCCACCGACAGCCCCGAGGCGACCGACGAGGCCGAGGAGGCCCCGCGCCCGGACCCCGTCGAGGAGTTCAAGAACGAGCTGCTGCTGCTCCCCGGTGAGTGGTACGTCGTGCACACCTACGCCGGGTACGAGAAGCGGGTCAAGGCCAACGTCGAGAGCCGTACCCAGTCGCTCAACATGGAGGAGTACATCTTCCAGGTCGAGGTGCCCGAGCACGAGGTCACCGAGGTCAAGAGCGGCAAGCGCCAGCAGGTGACCGAGAAGGTCCTGCCCGGCTACGTGCTCGTGCGCATGGACCTGACCGACGAGTCGTGGTCGGCCATCCGCAACACCCCCGGCGTCACCGGCTTCGTGGGCCTGTCCAACAAGCCCGCCCCGCTCAGTCTCACCGAGGTGGCCAAGCTCCTGGCCCCTGAGCCGGAGGAGGAGCCGGAGAAGGCGCAGCAGGCCAGGTCCGGCGGCGGTGCCGAGGTCCGCTCCGACGTCGCCTACGAGATCGGCGAGTCCGTCACGGTGATGGAGGGCCCGTTCGCGACGCTGCCCGCCACCGTGAGCGAGATCAACCCCGACACCCAGAAGCTCAAGGTGTTGGTGTCGATCTTCGGACGCGAGACCCCGGTGGAGCTGTCCTTCAACCAGGTCGCCAAGATCTGACCGTTTCCCGAGGCAGTCCGGGCACCTGCCCGGGCGGCGTAGACTTGGTGGGTCCGCCTGTGCGCGGACCCGCTTTCCGTGTCCCGGACAGGGACACCTCCCGGCCCGCCCGGTCCCGGCGGGCCGAGGGCCCCGCGGCCTGTCCGCGCGGGGCCGTCACCCTTCCCGCGGTGGTCGCCCGGCCGGTCAGGCCGTGCGGCGCGGCGGGAGGTCAGGGGCCGGTACACAACGCAGATCAGGCAAAGGACCCGATATGCCTCCGAAGAAGAAGCTTGCCGCACTCGTCAAGGTGCAGCTCCCGGCCGGCCAGGCCACCCCGGCGCCGCCCGTCGGTACCGCTCTCGGTCCGCACGGCGTCAACATCATGGACTTCTGCAAGCAGTACAACGCTGCCACGGAGTCCCAGCGCGGCAACGTCATCCCCGTCGAGATCTCCATCTACGAGGACCGTTCCTTCAGCTTCGTCACCAAGACGCCTCCGGCGCCGAAGCTGATCCTCAAGGCCGCCGGCCTGGACAAGGCCGCCGGTGAGCCGGGCCGCAGCGCGGCCGGCTCCATCACGGCCGACCAGGTCCGCGAGATCGCGCAGACCAAGCTGCCCGACCTCAACACCGACGACGTCGAGGCTGCCGCCAAGATCGTCGCCGGCACCGCCCGCTCGATGGGCATCGAGGTCAAGTAGCCTCGTGCGGTCGCACGGCCCCGGCACGGGGCGGGGCGGCCGGCATCCACGACACCGAAGTGGCAGGGCCAGGCGCTGGCCCACCGACCACATGTTCCACGGGAGAACAGCGTGAAGCGCAGCAAGAACCACCGCAAGGCCAGTGAGCTGGTCGACCGCGAGAAGCTCTACAGCCCCTCCGAGGCCGTGAAGCTGGCCAAGGAGACCTCCACCGTCAAGTTCGACGCGACCGTCGAGGTCGCCCTGCGCCTGGGCGTCGACCCGCGCAAGGCCGACCAGATGGTCCGCGGCACCGTGAACCTGCCGAACGGCACCGGCAAGACCGCTCGGGTCCTGGTCTTCGCGACCGGTGAGCGTGCCGAGCAGGCCAAGGCCGCGGGCGCCGACCTCATCGGCGACGACGAGATGATCGAGAAGGTCTCCAAGGGCTTCACCGACTTCGACGCCGTCGTCGCGACCCCGGACCTCATGGGCAAGGTCGGCCGTCTGGGCCGCGTCCTCGGCCCGCGCGGCCTCATGCCCAACCCGAAGACCGGCACGGTCACCCCGGACGTGGCCAAGGCCGTGACCGACATCAAGGGCGGCAAGATCGAGTTCCGCGTGGACCGCCACGGGAACCTGCACTTCATCATCGGCAAGGCCTCCTTCTCGGAGGAGAAGCTGCTGGAGAACTACCAGGCCGCGATCGACGAGGTCCTGCGCCTCAAGCCGTCCGCCGCCAAGGGCCGCTACATCAAGAAGGCCGTGATCACCACGAGCATGGGCCCGAGCATCCCGCTCGACGCCTGAGTCCTCCGGCCTCCCGCCCCGGCGGGTCGCGGTTGAGAACGAGAGCGGCCCCCGGTTCCGTCGGAACCGGGGGCCGCTTCGCGTGTACGGGAGGAGTGGCGCCTCAGGCGGCCAGGTCGCCGATCTGGTCGTCGGCCGGAACCTCGAAGGAGGTGCTGCCGACGGAGGAGAACTCGATCCATGCCTGGGACGCGGAGTCGGCGAACTCGATGCGCATCGGGAAGCCGTCCTCGCTCACCCACAGGCGGCAGGGCACGTCCTCGCCGGGGGTCGGGAGGAAGACCGCACTGACCGCGCTGCGCTCCTCCGCGCTCAGGGCCTCGAACTCGGCGGAGGTGAGGATGCCCGCGACGATGGTGGTGTCGACCCCGTCGATCTGCTCCTCACCCGACTCCTCCACCTGCTCGAGGCCGGCGAAGACGTCGGTGATCAGGGGGAGCTGGTTGACGTCGAAGGCACCGGTGATGTCGGAGGCCGTGCCGCTGTCGCCGTCGCGCACCCACGGGGATTCCCCGTAGACGCCGTACGGGTTGGCGATGAGGGCCTCCTGGCCCTCGGGGATGAGGACGGTGGTGGTGGCGAGTTCCTCCTCGGTGACGCCCTCGGGAAGCCCGCCGCCCAGGGCGAAGAGGCCGGCCATCGCCTCGCCGATCTCCGGCATGTACACGCTGACCTGGACGGCCGCGGGGTCGTCCATGACCGCGTAGGTCATGGAGATGGAGGTCTCGCCCTCCGTGGCGTCCTGGGCGGTGCCCTCGAGTTCGAAGGTGTAGCTGGTGACTTCCTGGGTGTTCTCGGTCAGGCTGCCCAGGAGGTCGGAGAGGCTGTCACCGGCGGCCTCGGTGGCCTCGACCGGGGCCTCGGTGGTCTCGTCGGGGGCGTCGCTCCCACAGGCGGTGAGGGAGAGGGCGAGGGCACCGGCAGCGATCATGGCCGGCAGAGAGGTCTTCAAGGGGGAATTTCTTTCTTCTGTAGGGGGAGGGCACGAGGACAGGCAGGTGCCCGTAGGAGGAACATGGTGCCACGTACCTCCGACATACGGGATGATTTTTCGCTTTTCGGGTGGAGCATCGTGCCTTTTGATGCGGTTCTGCGATTCCGAGGTGACCGAACCCACCCCGCCCTTTCCAGGGGAGGAGCGGACACCTCCCGGGGTCGGGTACGATGGGTTCTTGCCGAAGACCGCTGGTCGTCACCCGCTCGGGTGACCTAAGGACCCATCCGCGATGGGCGCCCGCGCAGGTGTCACAAGAGCTTTCCCGTCCTCCGCGCGCCTCCGGGTGCGCACCCAGGACGCGGTCGTGCCCCGTGCGCCTCGCGCTCGGGGCTTTTTCTCGTGCTGACGCCGATCGCGAGGGTCCTTGGGAGCCAACCAGCGTTCACTGTTGGAAGGAGTCCCATGGCGAGGCCGGACAAGGCAGCCGCGGTCGCCGAGCTCGCGGAGGAGTTCCGCGGGTCCAGCGGCGCCGTGCTGACCGAATACCGGGGGCTCACTGTGGCTCAGCTCACCGAGCTGCGCCGTAGCCTCGGCCAGACCGCGCGTTTTCGCGTCGTCAAGAACACGCTGACCAAGCTGGCCCTCAAGGAGGCCGGTGTCGAGGCGCAGATCGACGATCTTCTCGTCGGCTCGTCCGCCATCGCCTTCGTCCACGGAGACGTGGTCGAGGCAGCCAAGGGTCTGCGTGACTTCTCGAAGGCGAACTCGCCCCTGGTGATCAAGGGCGGCATCATCGACGGCAAGTCGATGAGTGCCGAGGACGTCACCAAGCTGGCCGACCTGGAGTCCCGAGAGGTTCTTCTCTCGAAGCTGGCAGGCGCGCTCAAGGCCAAGCAGGGCCAGGCCGCCGCCCTCTTCCAGGCGCTTCCCTCCAAGGCCGTGCGCCTCGCGCAGGCCCTGGCGGACAAGCGCTCCGAAGAAGCTGCCTGAACCATTTGAACCACGCCGGGCGCCGTGTCGGCGCCCGTCCCCTGGCTCGCACGCGAGGCCGACAGGCGCGCGTGTCCTGTAGAGAAAGAGAGATCGCACCATGGCGAAGCTCAGCAACGAGGACCTGCTTGCCGCGTTCGAGGAGATGACCCTCCTCGAGCTCTCCGAGTTCGTCAAGCTCTTCGAGGACAAGTTCGACGTCACCGCCGCTGCTCCGGCCGCTGTCGTCGCCGCCGCCCCGGGTGGCGGCGGTGCCGCCGCCGAGGCCGAGGAGCAGAGCGAGTTCGACGTCGTCCTCGAGGCCGCCGGCGACAAGAAGATCCAGGTCATCAAGGAGGTCCGCGGCCTCACGAGCCTGGGCCTCAAGGAGGCCAAGGACCTGGTCGACAACGCTCCGAAGGCGCTGCTCGAGGGCGTCAACAAGGAGACCGCGGAGAAGGCCAAGGCCGCCCTCGAGGGCGCCGGCGCCACCGTCACCCTCAAGTAGTCCCGCACGGGCCGCAGAAGCCCGCTGACTGCGCCGAGCGGCCGTTCCACCTCCGGGAGGGACGGCCGCTCCGTCGTGTCCGCAGTGGTTCCCCTCCCGGATCTGTGCGAAGCTGGTCCCCGTCCGGAAGGAAATCGAGACCGGACCGCGCGTGCGAACTGTCCCCCGGACACGGTAATCTCCCCTCCCGGGAAGCTTGACCGGCTTCTGCGGAAGGGTTTACCCGTCTGGTGCGGGGGAATCCTTCGAATGTCCGCCCGGTCACAGTTCCCCAGGGGCCAGGGCACGCAGTCCCCCTCCCGGCGAGGTCCGCACCGGCCACGGCAGTTCGCGCGAGCCGCCGCAGCCGATCCGGGTCGGCCGTCCCCGCGGGAAGGTGGGACCGGGTGAGGGCTTGACGGATCGCTCCGCACGGGTGATCCTGCCGGTGTCGTGAGTGCTGCTGTGGACCATGAGTGGACAGCGGTGTAGTCTTCGGCTACACTGCTCTTTTGCGCTGCCCTTTGGTGATCCCTGTCCCGGTGTGCGACTGCCGACCATGCCCGCGTGGTCTGGACACGGTAGCTCGCCCCGCCCGATGTGACCGTCTCAACCGCGTTGCGGCGGTCCTTCTCGTGACGGATCGTCTGGCGTGCGCGCTTCAACCGCCACAAGCCTTCGGAAGGACCCCTGTTGGCAGCCTCGCGCAACGCCTCCGCTAACGCCCTTGGTCCGAACCGCGTTTCCTTCGCCCGTATCAAGGAACCGCTTGAGGTTCCCAACCTGCTCGCCCTGCAGACCGAGTCGTTCGACTGGCTGCTCGGCAACGAGAAGTGGAAGGCCCGGGTCGAGGAGGCCCGGAACGCCGGCCGTAAGGACGTTACGGAGCAGTCCGGTCTCGAAGAGATCTTCGAGGAGATCAGCCCGATCGAGGACTTCTCGGGCACGATGTCCCTGTCTTTCCGCGACCACCGTTTCGAGCCGCCCAAGAACTCCGTCGACGACTGCAAGGAGCGGGACGCCACCTACTCCGCGCCGATGTTCGTCACGGCCGAGTTCATCAACAACGACACGGGCGAGATCAAGAGCCAGACGGTGTTCATGGGCGACTTCCCGCTCATGACCGACAAGGGCACCTTCATCATCAACGGCACCGAGCGTGTCGTCGTCTCCCAGCTCGTGCGCTCCCCGGGTGTCTACTTCGACAAGTCCGTCGACAAGACCTCCGACAAGGACCTGTACGGCTGCAAGGTCATCCCGTCCCGCGGTGCCTGGCTGGAGTTCGAGGTCGACAAGCGCGACTTCGTCGGTGTCCGCATCGACCGCAAGCGCAAGCAGGGCGTCACCGTCCTGCTCAAGGCGCTCGGCTGGACCACCGACCAGATCCTGGAGCGCTTCGGCCAGTACGAGTCCATCCGCAACACGCTGGAGAAGGACCCGACGGCGGGCACCGACGACGCCCTCCTCGACATCTACCGCAAGCTGCGCCCCGGTGAGCCGCCCACGAAGGAGTCGGCCCAGGCGCTGCTGGAGAACCTCTACTTCAACCCCAAGCGCTACGACCTCGCCAAGGTCGGCCGCTACAAGATCAACAAGAAGCTCGGCCTCGACACCGAGTACACGCAGGGCACGCTGACCGAAGAGGACATCGTCGCCACCATCGACTACCTCGTGCGCCTGCACGCGGGTGAGGTCGAGCACGAGACCGTGCTCGGCACCCTCCCGGTCGAGGTCGACGACATCGACCACTTCGGCAACCGCCGCCTGCGCACCGTCGGCGAGCTCATCCAGAACCAGGTCCGCCTGGGCCTGGCCCGTATGGAGCGCGTCGTCCGCGAGCGGATGACCACCCAGGACGTCGAGGCGATCACGCCGCAGACCCTGATCAACATCCGCCCCGTCGTGGCCTCCATCAAGGAGTTCTTCGGCACCTCGCAGCTGTCGCAGTTCATGGACCAGACCAACCCCCTGGCGGGTCTGACCCACAAGCGCCGCCTCTCGGCGCTGGGGCCGGGCGGTCTGTCCCGTGAGCGCGCGGGCTTCGAGGTCCGCGACGTGCACCCCTCGCACTACGGCCGCATGTGCCCGATCGAGACCCCCGAGGGTCCCAACATCGGTCTCATCGGCTCCCTCGCCGCCTACGGACGGGTCAACGCGTTCGGCTTCGTGGAGACCCCGTACCGCAAGGTCGTCGACGGCCGCATCACCGACCAGGTCGACTACCTCACCGCGGACGAGGAGGACCGCCAGGTCATCGCGCAGGCCAACACGCCGCTGAACCCGGACGGCACCTTCGCCGAGTCGCGCGTCCTGGTCCGCCGCAAGGGCGGGGAGTTCGAGCAGGTCGGCATCGACGAGGTCGACTACATGGACGTGTCGCCGCGCCAGATGGTGTCGGTCGCCACCGCCATGATCCCCTTCCTGGAGCACGACGACGCCAACCGCGCGCTCATGGGCTCCAACATGCAGCGCCAGGCCGTGCCGCTGCTGCGCGCCGAGGCGCCGTTCGTCGGCACCGGCATGGAGTACCGCGCCGCCACCGACGCCGGCGACGTCATCCTCGCGGAGAAGGCGGGTGTCGTCGAGGACGTCACCGCCGACTACGTCACCGTGATGGCCGACGACGGCACGCGCAAGACCTACCGCCTGCACAAGTTCGAGCGCTCCAACCAGGGCACCTGCTTCAACCAGCGCCCGATCGTGGTCGAGGGACAGCGGGTCGAGGAGCGCCAGGTCCTGGCCGACGGTCCGTCCACCGACCAGGGCGAGATGTCGCTGGGCAAGAACCTCCTCGTGGCGTACATGTCCTGGGAGGGCCACAACTACGAGGACGCGATCATCCTCTCCCAGCGCCTGGTGCAGGACGACGTCCTGTCCTCGATCCACATCGAGGAGCACGAGGTCGACGCCCGCGACACCAAGCTGGGCCCGGAGGAGATCACCCGCGAGATCCCCAACGTCAGCGAGGAGGTCCTGGCCGACCTCGACGACCGGGGCATCATCCGGATCGGCGCCGAGGTCGTGGACGGCGACATCCTCGTCGGCAAGGTCACGCCCAAGGGCGAGACCGAGCTGACCCCCGAGGAGCGCCTGCTGCGCGCCATCTTCGGCGAGAAGGCCCGCGAGGTCCGCGACACCTCCCTGAAGGTGCCGCACGGCGAGAGCGGCAAGGTCATCGGCGTCAAGGTGTTCAGCCGCGAGGAGGGCGACGAGCTCGCTCCCGGTGTGAACGAGATGGTCCGCGTCTACGTGGCCCAGAAGCGCAAGATCACCGACGGCGACAAGCTCGCCGGCCGCCACGGCAACAAGGGTGTCATCGCCAAGATCCTCCCCCAGGAGGACATGCCCTTCCTGGAGGACGGCACCCCGGTCGACATCATCCTCAACCCGCTGGGCGTGCCCGGCCGCATGAACGTCGGCCAGGTCCTCGAGGTCCACCTCGGCTGGCTGGCCAAGAACGGCTGGGTGGTCGAGGGGATGGAGGAGGAGTGGCAGAAGTCGCTCCACGAGATCGGCGCGGCCGAGGCCGAGCCGGGCTCCAAGGTCGCCACGCCGGTCTTCGACGGCCTGCACGGCGACGAGCTCAGCGGCCTGATCAGGTCGGTCCGCCCCAACCAGGACGGCAACCGCCTCGTCAACGAGGACGGCAAGGCCAAGCTGTACGACGGCCGCACCGGTGAGCCCTTCGCCGAGCCGATCTCCGTCGGCTACAAGTACATCCTCAAGCTCCACCACCTCGTGGACGACAAGATCCACGCGCGCTCGACCGGCCCGTACTCCATGATCACCCAGCAGCCGCTGGGCGGTAAGGCGCAGTTCGGCGGTCAGCGCTTCGGTGAGATGGAGGTCTGGGCCCTGGAGGCCTACGGCGCGGCCTACGCCCTCCAGGAGCTGCTCACCATCAAGTCCGACGACGTGGTGGGCCGGGTCAAGGTCTACGAGGCCATCGTCAAGGGCGAGAACATCCCCGAGCCGGGCATCCCTGAGTCCTTCAAGGTGCTCATCAAGGAGATGCAGTCGCTCTGTCTGAACGTGGAGGTGCTGTCCAGTGACGGTATGTCCATCGAGATGCGGGACAGTGACGAGGACGTCTTCCGCGCGGCGGAGGAACTGGGAATCGACCTGGGCAGGCGTGAGCCGAGCAGTGTCGAAGAGGTCTAACTTCCGCATCCTTCGAGAGCAGGGGACGAATTAAGTGCTCGACGTCAACTTCTTCGACGAGCTGCGCATCGGTCTGGCCACGGCCGACGACATCCGCCAGTGGTCGCACGGCGAGGTCAAGAAGCCCGAAACCATCAACTACCGGACCCTCAAGCCCGAGAAGGACGGCCTCTTCTGCGAGAAGATCTTCGGTCCGACCCGGGACTGGGAGTGCTACTGCGGCAAATACAAGCGTGTCCGCTTCAAGGGCATCATCTGTGAGCGCTGCGGCGTCGAGGTGACCCGTGCCAAGGTGCGCCGTGAGCGGATGGGCCACATCGAGCTGGCCGCTCCGGTCACGCACATCTGGTACTTCAAGGGCGTGCCCTCCCGTCTGGGCTACCTGCTGGACCTGGCGCCGAAGGATCTCGAGAAGATCATCTACTTCGCCGCCTACATGGTCACGTGGGTGGACACCGACGCCCGTGAGCGCGACCTCCAGTCCCTGGAGGCGCGGATCTCGGTCGAGAAGCAGCACATGGAGCAGCGCCGCGACTCCACCATCGAGGACCGGCACCGCAAGCTCGAGGCCGACCTGGCCGAGCTCGAGGAGCAGGGCGCCAAGGGCGACGCCCGGCGCAAGGTGCGCGAGGGCGCGGAGCGCGAGATGCGCCAGCTGCGCGACCGCGCCCAGCGTGAGATCGACCGCCTCGACGAGGTCTGGAACCGCTTCCGCAACCTCAAGGTCCAGGACCTCGAGGGCGACGAGATGCTCTACCGCGAGATGCGGGACCGCTTCGGCAAGTACTTCCGCGGCGGCATGGGCGCCCAGGCCATCCAGGACCGGCTCGCCAACTTCGACCTGGACGAGGAGGCCGAGAAGCTCCGCGAGATCATCCGCACCGGCAAGGGCCAGAAGAAGGCCCGCGCCCTCAAGCGGCTCAAGGTCGTCTCGGCGTTCCTCAACACCCGCAACAGCCCGATGGGCATGGTGCTGGACTGCATCCCGGTCATCCCGCCGGACCTGCGTCCGATGGTGCAGCTGGACGGTGGCCGCTTCGCGACCTCCGACCTCAACGACCTGTACCGCCGTGTCATCAACCGCAACAACCGCCTCAAGCGGCTGCTCGACCTCGGTGCGCCCGAGATCATCGTCAACAACGAGAAGCGGATGCTGCAGGAGGCCGTCGACGCGCTGTTCGACAACGGCCGCCGCGGCCGCCCCGTCACGGGGCCGGGCAACCGTCCGCTCAAGTCGCTGTCCGACATGCTCAAGGGCAAGCAGGGCCGCTTCCGCCAGAACCTGCTCGGCAAGCGCGTCGACTACTCCGGCCGTTCGGTCATCGTCGTCGGCCCCCAGCTGAAGCTGCACCAGTGCGGTCTGCCCAAGCAGATGGCCCTGGAGCTCTTCAAGCCGTTCGTGATGAAGCGCCTGGTCGACCTGAACCACGCGCAGAACATCAAGAGCGCCAAGCGGATGGTGGAGCGGTCCCGCCCCGTGGTGTGGGACGTCCTCGAAGAGGTCATCACCGAGCACCCGGTTCTGCTCAACCGCGCCCCGACGCTGCACCGCCTGGGCATCCAGGCCTTCGAGCCGCAGCTGGTCGAGGGCAAGGCCATCCAGATCCACCCGCTCGTGTGCACCGCGTTCAACGCGGACTTCGACGGTGACCAGATGGCCGTGCACCTGCCGCTGTCCGCCGAGGCCCAGGCCGAGGCGCGGCTGCTGATGCTGGCCACCAACAACATCCTCAAGCCGTCCGACGGCAAGCCCGTGACCATGCCCACCCAGGACATGATCATCGGCCTGTACTACCTGACGACGGAGAGGGCGGGCGCCGTGGGCGAGGGCCGCTCCTTCGCCTCGCCGGCCGAGGCCCTCATGGCCTTCGACCTCGGCGACCTCCACCTGCAGGCGCGCATCAAGCTGCGCATCTCCGACGGCGCTCCGACTCCCAAGGACTGGACGCCGCCGGAGGGCTGGCAGCCGGGTGACCCGTACCTGCTGGAGACCACCCTGGGCCGGTACCTCTTCAACGAGACCACCCCGGTCGACTACCCGTACGTCAACTACCAGGTGGGCAAGAAGCAGGTCTCGGCGCTGGTCAACGACCTCGCCGAGAACTACCCCAAGGTGCAGGTCGCCACGACCCTGGACGCCCTGAAGGACGCCGGGTACCGCTGGGCCACCCGCTCGGGCCTGACCATCGGTATCGAGGACGTCGTCGCGCCTCCGCGCAAGCACGAGATCCTCGAGGGCTACGAGCGCAAGGCCGACAAGATCCAGCGCGAGTACGACCGCGGTCTGATCACCGACGACGAACGCCGCCAGGAGCTCACCGAGGTCTGGACCCAGGCCACGGCCGAGGTCGCCCAGAACATGGAGGACAACTTCCCCGCCGACAACCCGGTGTGGATGATGGTCCAGTCGGGCGCCCGAGGAAACCCGATGCAGGTGCGCCAGATCGCGGGTATCCGCGGCCTGGTCTCCAACACCAAGGGCGAGACGATCCCGCGTCCGATCAAGTCCTCCTACCGTGAGGGCCTGTCCGTGCTGGAGTACTTCATCTCCACGCACGGTCAGCGCAAGGGTCTGGCCGACACCGCGCTGCGCACCGCCGACTCGGGTTACCTGACCCGTCGTCTGGTGGACGTCGCCCAGGACGTCATCGTCCGCGAGATCGACTGCGGCACGGACCGCTCGGTGTGGCACGAGATCGGTGAGAAGAACGCCGCCGGTGTCGTCGTGCGCAAGCACAACGTCGAGAACACCGGCTTCGGCCGCACCCTCGCCGAGGACGTCCACGACGCCGACGGCAACCTGGTGCTGCCCGCGCTGTCCGACACCTCCGAGCAGCACATCGACAAGCTGATCGCCGCCGGCATCACCCGGGTGCGCATCCGCTCGTCGCTGGTCTGCGAGGCGAAGATCGGCGTGTGCTCCACCTGCTACGGCCGCTCCATGGCGACCGGCAAGCCGGTCGACGTCGGTGAGGCGATCGGTATCATCGCGGCCCAGTCCATCGGTGAGCCCGGCACCCAGCTGACCATGCGTACCTTCCACATGGGTGGTTCGGCCGGTCAGGACATCACCCACGGTCTGCCCCGTGTCCAGGAGCTCTTCGAGGCCCGCATCCCCAAGGGTGTGGCCCCGATCTCCGAGGTCGAGGGACGGATCCGGATCGACGACACCGAGAAGAGCCGCAAGATCGTCGTCATCCCCGACGACGGCACGGACGAGATCGCCTACCCGGTCCCGATGCGTGCGCAGCTCCTCGTCAGCGAGGGCGACCACGTCTCGGTCGGCCAGCAGCTGATCCAGGGTGCGATCAACCCGCACGAGGTCCTGCGCATCCAGGGTCCGCGCGCGGTGCAGCAGCACCTGGTGTCGGAGGTCCAGGAGGTGTACAAGTCGCAGGGTGTCTCCATCCACGACAAGCACATCGAGATCATCGTCCGCCAGATGCTCAAGCGGGTGAACATCCTGGAGTCCGGCGACACCGAGCTGCTGCCGGGCGAGATGGTCGAGCGGCCGAAGTTTGAGCAGATCAACCGCCGCGTCGTGTCCGAGGGCGGCCAGCCCGCGGCCGGACGCCCGGTCCTGCTCGGTATCACCAAGGCGTCGCTGGCCACCGAGTCCTGGCTGTCGGCGGCCTCCTTCCAGGAGACCACCCGGGTGCTCACCGAGAACGCCATCCACGGCAAGAGCGACCCGCTGCTGGGCCTCAAGGAGAACGTCATCATCGGTAAGCTCATCCCGGCGGGTACCGGCATTCCGCAGTACCGCAACGTTCGGGTGGAGCCGACCGAGGAGGCGAAGGCCTCGATGTACTCGGTCTCGGGCTACGAGGAGCCGAGCGAGTACACCTTCGGGCAGGGCTCCGGTGAGGCCGTGCCGCTGGAGGAGTACGACTTCGGGCCGTACAACCGATAGTGCTGGTGTGAAGTGACGGCGGCGGCCTGCTGCTCCCTGGGAGAGGGGGCGGTGCCGCCGCCGTTCGCTGTCGAGGGTCCGCCTGTGGCGGACGGGAGAAAGGCGCCTGGGCGCCGGCGGGAGAAGCATGACCGAGAACAGCGGACGGGGCTCCGACGCTGAGGACTCGTGGTTCACACCCAGCGAGGACCGTTTCCGCAAGCAGGCGGAGTACGAGGACCCGCTCGAGGGGAAGCAGGAACAGGAGACGGTCTTCCCGGACAGCGGCGGCTATGCGGGGCTGAGTTCGTCGCGTCCGGCGCTGGCGGACCCCTATCCGGAGGCCCTTGGCGGCCCTCCGGCGGCGCCTGCGACACCACCGGCGCCGCCGAACCCCCTCTCCTACCCGGGGGCGAGCGCGGCGGCCTACCAGCCGCTCAGCCGCTTCGACGACCTGGAGGAAGAGCCCCGGTGGCCCGAGAGCCGCGAGGAGGAGAAGCCGGAGGCGGCGCCCGCACCGGAGCGGGAGGAGCGGGAGGAGCAGGCCGTCGCGGACGAGCCCCGCTGGGTCGACGTCCCCGAGCCCGGAACCCTCACCGGAAGCCACCCCATGGTGGGCGCGGACCCCGCACCGGCCCCGGAGGGACCGGCGCCGGAGGAACGCGAGACGAGCTGGCACGACGTGCCCCTGCCCGGAACGGCCGACGAGGGCCGCGGAAGCGGCACCTGGGACACGGGCGCCTCCTCTTGGGACGACACCCGCGGCCCCGGTGACACCGGGGGCCGGCAGGACACCTGGGCCCCGGCGGAGGAGGCGGCTCCCGCCGGGCGCGAGCCGTGGGGCGACGGCTACGGCGACGAGCTCTCCGCACCGCCCGCGAGCGGCAACACCTGGGCCTTTGAGCGCGACGACCCCCGTCTTCCGGAGGTCGTGCGCGAGGCCGAGCGGCGTCGGCGCGAGGAGCGCGAGGAGGCGGCGTCCGGCCCCGACACCGGTGAGCTGTCGGCCGCGGTGCCCACCTCCGACGACCCGCTGGCCGCGATCGCCGACATGCAGTCGCGGGCCCGGGCGATGGAGGAGGACGACCCCCTCGGCCACGAGGGCTCCTATGCCGACCGGGACCTCGCCTCGGGTGGCGACGGCTTCCGGGGCGGACACCGGGGCTCCCACAGGGCCGACCACGGGAACGCCTACGGCGAGCCCTACGGTGGCCAGGACTCCTACCGGGACCGGGGCGCCTACGGGGACGGGGACACCTACGGTGGCCAGGACTCCTACGAGGAGCCGGACGCCTACGGCGACCGGGGCGCCTACGGTGGCCAGGACTCCTACGAGGAGCGGGACACCTACGGTGAGCCCTACGGCGAGCAGGACGGGTACGGCGACCGGGGCGCCCACGGTGATCCCTACGGAGCCGGCGTCCGCGGCGGCCTCCACGAGGAGGACGATCCTCTCGGCGGGGAGCCCCGCGACCCCTACGGCGCCTACACCGGGAACGGCCTCCACGGGAACGAGGACGGCGGGTCCGGCCGCGTCTCCCCGGCGTCCACCGCACCCGGGTTCGCGGACGGGGACGACGAGGACCCCGGAGAGGCACAGGGGGCGGAGGAGTCCGAGTACGACGACGGCTTCACCCCGGCCGACTACGGCATGCCGGTCCAGCCGAGGAAGCGCAGGCGGGACCGGATCACCGAGGACTTCCCCGGCTTCGAGGACCGGCCGCCGGGCGGCGAGCTCGGTGACGCCTACCCCGGATACGACAGCATCGAGGGCCTCGCCGACACCGAGCGGGGTGCCCTGGTCACCATGTGGCTGGGCGTCGCCTCCCTGATCCCGGTGATCGGTGCGGTCACCGCCCTGGTCGCGCTCCTGGTCACGGGGCCCAAGGCCAAGAAGGCGATCCGGGAGTCGCGCGGCGAGCTGGACGGCCACGGGCTGATCGCGATCGGCACCGGCCTCTCGGGACTCGGCATCGCCGTCACCGTGATCTCCGTCGCGCTCTGGCTGATCCTGTAGCACATGGGCCCGCTCCCCTGTGACAATGGTCTGCGGGGGAGCGGGCGCACAGCCGGAAGAACCCGCCGGGCAGGACTTGCGAGGGTCCGCCCCGGTGGAAAGCGGAAGCGAAAACACTCCGGAACGGCGTAGACTGGTGGTGACCCACGGCTATGCTGGGACCGGTTCCACGGTTCTTGCGATGTCGCACGCCGTTTTGCTCCGCAGAGGGGTGACGCGGTAGCCTGTGTGATTGTGCCCGTGAGTCAACGGGTCGCACGTGTGTGTGCGGCGCCCGGTCGGAGAGACCTGCGGCGTGAGGCGCACGTGAACCCTCTCCCGTGAATCGGCCCCAGACGGGTGTCCTTTCCTCTTTGCCGTGTGCGAGAGCAAGCGCGACACGCCCGACCTCGGGGGTCGGGGGAGATTCGGGAAATCAGCAGGTCAATAGCGATACGGCTACGAGAACCGGCGTAGGTCACGAGGAAGACGGAGACGCGGTGCCCACCATCCAGCAGCTGGTCCGTAAGGGCCGACAGGACAAGGTCGCAAAGAACAAGACCCCGGCGCTGAAGGGGAGTCCTCAGCGGCGCGGTGTGTGCACGCGCGTTTACACCACCACGCCCAAGAAGCCGAACTCCGCCCTGCGCAAGGTCGCTCGCGTCAAGCTGAGCAGCCAGATCGAGGTCACGGCCTACATTCCCGGCATCGGCCACAACCTCCAGGAGCACAGCATCGTGCTCGTGCGCGGTGGTCGTGTGAAGGACCTGCCGGGCGTCCGTTACCGCATCGTCCGCGGTTCGCTCGACACCCAGGGTGTCCGCAACCGCAAGCAGGCGCGTAGCCGTTACGGCGCCAAGAAGGAGAAGTAAGCATGCCGCGCAAGGGCCCGGCGCCGAAGCGCCAGCTCATCACCGACCCGGTCTACGGCTCGCCGCTCGTCACCGCACTGATCAACAAGGTGCTGCTCGACGGCAAGCGCTCCCTCGCCCAGAGCGTCGTCTACGACGCCCTGGAGGGAGCCCGCGAGAAGACCGGCCAGGACCCGCTCGTCGTTCTCAAGCGAGCCCTGGACAACGTCAAGCCCGCGCTCGAGGTCCGCAGCCGCCGCGTCGGTGGCGCGACCTACCAGGTTCCGGTCGAGGTCCGCGCCTCCCGGTCCACCACTCTGGCCCTTCGCTGGCTGGTCTCCTACTCGCGTCAGCGCCGTGAGAAGACCATGACCGAGCGTCTGATGAACGAGCTGGTCGACGCCAGCAACGGTCTGGGCGCCGCTGTCAAGAAGCGCGAGGACACGCACAAGATGGCCGAGTCCAACAAGGCCTTCGCCCACTACCGCTGGTAACCCTGCGGTTGTATCGCATTAAACCGAGGGAAGACGAGCCTCATGGCTGCTAAGAACGTTCTTGACCTGGCCAAGGTCCGCAACATCGGGATCATGGCCCACATCGACGCGGGCAAGACGACCACCACCGAGCGGATCCTGTTCTACACGGGTGTCAACCACAAAGTCGGCGAGACGCACGACGGCGCCTCGACGATGGACTGGATGAAGGAAGAGCAGGAGCGGGGTATCACCATTACCTCGGCTGCCATCACCACCTCGTGGAACGACACGACGATCAACATCATCGACACGCCTGGTCACGTCGACTTCACGGTCGAGGTCGAGCGTTCGCTGCGTGTTCTCGACGGCGCTGTCGCGGTCTTCGACGCCAAGGAAGGCGTCGAGCCCCAGTCCGAGCAGGTGTGGCGCCAGGCCGACCGCTACGGCGTGCCGCGTATCTGCTTCGTCAACAAGATGGACAAGATCGGTGCCGAGTTCCAGCGCTGCGTGGACATGTTCCGCGACCGCCTGGGCGCCAACGCCATGCCGATCCAGCTGCCCATCGGCGCCGAGAGCGACTTCAAGGGTGTCATCGACCTCATCCGCATGAAGGCCTACGTCTGGAACGACGAGGCCGCGCTCGGCGAGATGTACGACACGGTCGAGATCCCCGAGACCCACGCAGAGGCCGCGCAGGAGGCTCGCGACCAGCTCCTCGAGACGCTGGCCGACGCCGACGACGAGATCATGGAGATGTACCTGGAGGGGCAGGAGCCCACCCTGGAGCAGCTCGTCCCGGCCATCCGGCGCGCGACCGTCGCCGGCAAGGCCGTTCCCGTCGTCTGCGGCACCGCCTTCAAGAACAAGGGCGTCCAGCCCCTGCTCGACGCGATCGTGGAGTTCCTGCCCTCGCCGGCGGACGTCGAGGCCATCGAGGGCCACGACCCCAAGGACGAGACCGAGGCCACCACGCTCGAGCGCAAGCCGAGCTCGGACGAGCCCTTCTCCGCGCTGGTCTTCAAGATCATGAGCGACCCGCACCTGGGCAAGCTGTCCTACGTGCGCGTCTACTCGGGTGTCCTGCAGGCCGGTACCCAGGTGCTCAACAGCATCAAGGGGCGCAAGGAGCGCGTGGGCAAGGTCTACCGCATGCACTCCAACAAGCGCGAGGAGATCGGCTCCGTCGGCGCCGGCGACATCGTCGCGGTCATGGGTCTGAAGGACACCACCACCGGTGAGACCCTCTGCGACCCCTCGAACCCGATCGTCCTGGAGTCCATGACCTTCCCGGACCCGGTCATCGAGGTCGCGATCGAGCCGAAGACCAAGAGCGACCAGGAGAAGCTGGGCACGGCGATCCAGCGCCTGGCCGAGGAGGACCCCTCCTTCCAGGTGGCCACGGACGACCAGACCGGCCAGACCGTCATCTCGGGCATGGGCGAGCTCCACCTCGAGGTCCTCGTCAACCGCATGCGCGAGGAGTTCAAGGTCGAGGCGAACATCGGTAAGCCCCAGGTGGCCTACCGCGAGACCATTCGCAAGAAGGTCGAGGGCCACGTCTACACCCACAAGAAGCAGACGGGTGGTTCGGGCCAGTTCGCCAAGGTCAAGATCAACATCGAGCCCCTCGAGGCCGAGGGCGGCGACGCCAAGGGCTACGAGTTCGTGGACTCCGTCACCGGTGGCCGTGTGCCGCGGGAGTACATCCCCTCGGTCGACGCCGGCTGCCAGGAGGCGGCGGAGCTGGGTGTGCTCGCGCACTACCCGCTCGTCGGTGTCAAGGTGACCCTGGTCGACGGCCAGTACCACGAGGTCGACTCCTCCGAGATGGCCTTCAAGACGGCCGGTTCCATGGCCTTCAAGGAGGCCGTCCGACTGGCCAAGCCGACTCTCCTGGAGCCGGTCATGGCCGTCGAGGTCACCACTCCCGAGGAGTACATGGGCGATGTCATCGGTGACCTGAACTCCCGCCGTGGACAGACCCAGTCCATGGACGAGCGTTCGGGTGTCCGGGTCATCAAGGCCCTCGTGCCCCTCTCCGAAATGTTCGGCTACGTGGGTGACCTGCGCAGCCGTACGCAGGGTCGAGCCAACTACTCGATGGTGTTCGACTCCTACGCGGAGGTTCCGTCCGCTGTCGCCCAAGAAATTGTGGCGAAGGTTCGCGGCGAGTAGCCCCGAACACGTAACCGGCCCGCCCTTCCGACTCGCGGAGGGCGGGCACCAGATAGCTCTGTACGTCTAGGAGACATCCAGTGGCGAAGGAAAAGTTCGAGCGGACTAAGCCGCACGTCAACATCGGCACCATCGGTCACATTGACCACGGCAAGACCACGCTGACCGCAGCCATCAGCAAGGTGCTGCACGACGCGTTCCCCGACCTGAACCCGTTCACGCCGTTCGAGGACATCGACAACGCTCCTGAGGAGCGCGAGCGCGGCGTCACCATCTCGGTCTCGCACATCGAGTACCAGACCGAGAGCCGCCACTACGCCCACGTCGACTGCCCCGGTCACGCCGACTACGTGAAGAACATGATCACGGGTGCGGCGCAGATGGACGGCGCCATCCTGGTCGTGGCCGCCACCGACGGCCCGATGCCGCAGACCAAGGAGCACGTGCTCCTGGCCCGCCAGGTCGGCGTGCCCTACATCGTGGTGGCCCTGAACAAGGCCGACATGGTGGACGACGAGGAGATCTTCGAGCTCGTCGAGCTCGAGGTCCGCGAGCTGCTCAGCGAGTACGAGTTCCCCGGTGACGACATCCCCGTCACCCGGGTCTCCGCGCTCAAGGCCCTCGAGGGCGACCCCGAGTGGGGTAAGACCGTCCTGGAGCTCATGGGCACCGTGGACGAGTACATCCCCGAGCCCGAGCGTGACACGGACAAGCCGTTCCTCATGCCGATCGAGGACGTCTTCTCCATCACCGGTCGTGGCACCGTCGTCACCGGTCGCATCGAGCGCGGCATCGTCAACGTCAACGAGACCGTCGACATCGTCGGTATCAAGGACGAGAAGCAGACCACCACGGTCACCGGTGTCGAGATGTTCCGCAAGCTGCTCGACCAGGGCCAGGCCGGCGACAACGTCGGTCTGCTCCTGCGCGGCATCAAGCGCGAGGACGTCGAGCGCGGCCAGGTCGTCATCAAGCCGGGTACGACCACCCCGCACACCGAGTTCGAGGCCCAGGTCGTCATCCTGTCCAAGGACGAGGGTGGCCGCCACACGCCGTTCTTCAACAACTACCGCCCGCAGTTCTACTTCCGCACCACCGACGTCACCGGTGTCGTGACGCTGCCGGAGGGCACCGAGATGGTCATGCCCGGTGACAACACCGCCATGACCGTCCAGCTGATCCAGCCGGTCGCGATGGAAGAGGGTCTGAAGTTCGCCATCCGCGAGGGTGGCCGGACCGTGGGCGCCGGTCGCGTCACGAAGATCATCAAGTAGTGCACGAGGGGCGGTTCCCTCCACGGGAGCCGCCTCCAGGTGGTGGGGGGGCCGCCCGAAAGGCGGCCCGCCCACCACAACGAGAAGACGTCATCGGGCTCTGTGGCGGTGGCGCACCGCAGGGGCAAGCCCTGTTGCGGTTTCTCAAGGGAATAGGGGCTCACGGCACTGTGGCGGTCATCCGCCCGGCCTGGGCGTCTGTGACCGGACATCCACCGTTACGGACACTGAAGCGAAGGACGAACAGGCCACATGGCGGGACAGAAGATCCGCATTCGGCTAAAGGCCTATGACCACGAGGTCATCGACAGCTCGGCGAAGAAGATCGTCGAGACCGTGACGCGAACTGGCGCACAGGTCGCGGGCCCGGTGCCGCTGCCGACGGAGAAGAACGTTTACTGCGTCATCCGATCGCCGCACAAGTACAAGGACTCGCGCGAGCACTTCGAGATGCGCACGCACAAGCGGCTGATCGACATCATCGACCCCACGCCGAAGACGGTTGACTCGCTGATGCGTCTCGACCTCCCGGCGGGCGTTGACATCGAGATCAAGCTTTAAGGACGCACAGACATGGCCACCAAGCAGATCAAGGGAGTTCTGGGCGAAAAGCTCGGCATGACCCAGGTCTTCGACGACACGGGCAAGGTTGTCCCCGTGACGGTTCTGAAGGCCGGTCCGTGCGTCGTGAGCCGCATCCGGACTCCGGACACCGATGGCTACTCCGCCATCCAGCTCGGCTACGGGCAGATCAACCCGCGCAAGGTCAACAAGCCCCTGGGCGACTACCTGCGCCGGCACGAGCTGACCCCGCGCCGCCACTACGTCGAGGTCCGCACCGCCGACTCCAGCGAGTACACGCTCGGCCAGGAGATCAGCGCGGACGTCTTCGAGAGCGGCCAGAAGGTCGACGTCACCGGCAAGAGCAAGGGCAAGGGTTTCGCGGGTGTGATGAAGCGCCACGGCTTCCGTGGTCTCTCCGCCTCGCACGGTACCCACCGTACGCACCGCGCTCCCGGCTCCATCGGCGGCTGCGCCACGCCCGGCCGCGTTTTCAAGGGCATGAGGATGGCCGGGCGCATGGGCAACGTGCGCAAGACCGTCCAGAACCTGACCGTTCACTCCGTGGACGCGGAGAAGGGCCTCATCCTGGTCAAGGGTGCAGTTCCCGGCCCCAACGGCGGTCTGGTGCTCGTCCGCACCGCTGTGAAGGGGGACAAGTAAGCCATGGCCCAGATCGAGGTCAAGAACCCCGAGGGCGGCGCCAAGGGCAGCGTCGAGCTGCCGGAGAGCGTCTTCGCCCAGAAGGTCAGCATCCCGCTGATCCACCAGGTCGTGAACGCCCAGATGGCCGCCGGCCGCCAGGGCACCCACGCCACGAAGACCCGCGGTGAGGTCCGGGGCGGCGGCCGGAAGCCGTACCGCCAGAAGGGCACCGGCCGGGCTCGCCAGGGCTCCATCCGCGCCCCGCAGTACACCGGCGGCGGCACGGTCCACGGCCCCCAGCCGCGGGACTACAGCCAGCGGACCCCGAAGAAGATGAAGGCCGCCGCCCTGCGCGGTGCCCTCTCGGACCGGGCGAACCACGGCCGCATCCACGTCATCAGCCACTTCGTGGCCGAGGACGCCGACACCAAGCTCACGCAGACCGCTCTGAAGGCGCTGCGCCAGGTGACCGAGTCCGACAAGGTCCTGGTCGTCCTGGCCCGCGAGGACGAGCACAACCGGCGTGCCCTGCGCAACCTCGAAGAGGTGCACATCCTCGACGCGGACCAGGTGAACACCTACGACGTCCTCTACTCGGACGACGTGGTCTTCACCGAGGCGGGCTACGCCGAGTTCCTGGCTCACGCGTCCGGCGCCTCCAAGGCCGCCGAGTCCGAGGAGGACGACCAGTGAGGATCGCTGACCCCCGGGACATCATCATCGAACCGGTGATCTCGGAGAAGAGCTACGGGCTCATGGACGAGAACAAGTACACGTTCATCGTCCGCCCCGACGCCAACAAGACCCAGATCAAGATCGCCGTCGAGCAGATCTTCGAGGTCAAGGTCACCGGCGTGAACACGATCAACCGGAAGGGCAAGCGCAAGCGCACCCGCTTCGGCTACGGGAAGCGTCCCGACACCAAGCGCGCGATCGTCAGCCTTGCCGAGGGCGACCGGATCGACATCTTCGGTCGGTAGTCCTCCGGGCCTGACCGCCACACCTCTAGTAACTCGTAAAGGAATGCGCGAAGAAGATGGGCATTCGTAAGTACAAGCCGACGACGCCGGGTCGTCGCGGCTCCAGCGTGAGCGACTTCGTCGAAATCACGCGCTCGGAGCCGGAGAAGTCCCTGGTGCGTCCGCTCCACTCGAAGGGCGGCCGCAACGGCCACGGCCGTATCACCGCCCGCCACCAGGGCGGCGGCCACAAGCGCGCCTACCGCGTCATCGACTTCCGTCGCCACGACAAGGACGGCGTGCCGGCCAAGGTCGCTCACATCGAGTACGACCCCAACCGCACCGCTCGTATCGCGCTGCTGCACTACGTGGACGGCGAGAAGCGCTACATCCTGGCACCCGCCGGTCTCAAGCAGGGCGACAAGGTCGAGAACGGCCCCCAGTCCGACATCAAGCCCGGCAACTGCCTCCCGCTGCGCAACATCCCCACGGGTACGTTCGTGCACGCGGTCGAGCTGAAGCCGGGTGGCGGTGCCAAGCTGGGCCGCTCCGCCGGCAGCCAGATCCAGCTCCTGGCCAAGGAGGGCAAGTACGCCACGCTGCGCATGCCCTCCGGTGAGATGCGCATGGTCGAGGTCACCTGCCGCGCCACCGTGGGCCAGGTCGGCAACGCCGAGCAGTCCAACATCAACTGGGGCAAGGCCGGCCGGTCCCGCTGGAAGGGCAAGCGCCCGACCGTCCGCGGTGTCGTGATGAACCCGGTCGACCACCCGCACGGTGGTGGCGAGGGCAAGACCTCGGGCGGCCGCCACCCGGTCAGCCCCTGGGGCAAGAAGGAAGGCCGGACCCGGGCCAAGAACAAGGCCAGCGACAAGCTGATCGTGCGGCGTCGGCGTAGCGGTAAGAAGAAGCGGTAAGGAGCACGTCTGATGCCACGTAGCCTTAAGAAGGGCCCGTTCGTCGACGACCACCTTCTCAAGAAGGTGGAAGCGCAGAACGAGGCGAACACCAAGAACGTCATCAAGACGTGGTCCCGGCGGTCCATGATCGTCCCGGAGATGATCGGCCACACGATCGCCGTCCACGACGGTCGCAAGCACGTTCCCGTGTTCGTGTCCGAGTCGATGGTCGGCCACAAGCTCGGCGAGTTCGCTCCCACGCGTACTTTCCGTAGCCACGTCAAGGAAGACCGCCGTAGCCGCCGTTAGCGGTTGCAGCAGGAATAAGAACCATTTCTCCACGGTGAGTGGAGATGAATTTCCGTGAGCGAGGGAAAAGCGATGGGAACGAGGGCACAGGCACGGTTCGTCCGTGTTACGCCCCGGAAGGCCCGCCGGGTGGTGGACCTTATTCGCGGGTTGCCCGCTGACGAGGCACAGGCGGTGCTCCGGTTCGCGCCCCAGGCGGCGAGCGAGCCTGTTGGCAAGGTGCTGGCCAGTGCCATCGCCAACGCTGAGCACAACGACAAGCTGGACCGCGAGACTCTGGTCGTCGAGGGCGCGTGGGTGGACGAGGGTCCGACCCTCAAGCGCATCCGTCCCCGGGGCTTCGGTCGCGCCTTCCGTGTCACGAAGCGCACGAGTCACATCACCGTGGTCGTCGCTGAGCGCTCGGACGCCTCGTCCAAGACGAAGGAAAGGACCCGATAGTGGGACAGAAGGTTAACCCGCACGGGTTCCGTCTCGGCATCACCACCGACTTCAAGAGCCGCTGGTACGCCGACAAGTCCTACAAGGACTACGTCAAGGAAGACGTCGCGATCCGCCGGATGCTGACCCGCGGCATGGAGCGCGCGGGCATCTCCAAGGTCGAGATCGAGCGCACCCGCGACCGCGTCCGCGTCGACGTCTACACCGCCCGGCCGGGCATCGTCATCGGCCGCCGCGGCGTGGAGGCCGACCGCATCCGGACCGACCTCGAGAAGCTGACCGGCAAGCAGGTCCAGCTCAACGTCTTCGAGGTCAAGAACCCGGAGATCGACGCGCAGCTGGTCGCCCAGGGTGTCGCCGAGCAGCTGAGCAGCCGCGTGGCCTTCCGCCGCGCGATGCGCAAGGCGATGCAGAGCGCGATGAAGAGCGGTGCCAAGGGCATCCGCATCCAGTGCGGTGGCCGTCTGGGCGGGGCCGAGATGTCCCGCTCGGAGTTCTACCGCGAGGGCCGGGTTCCGCTGCACACGCTGCGCGCCGACATCGACTACGGCTTCTTCGAGGCCCGTACGACGTTCGGCCGGATCGGCGTCAAGGTGTGGATCTACAAGGGCGACGCCCCGGTGACCCGCGCCGAGCGCGAGGCCGCCCAGGCCGCGCAGCGCACCGCCGGTGGCGGCCAGCGCCGCGAGCGCCCGCAGCGCCGCCGCCGTGGCGGTGGCGCCGGCGGCGGCCCGCAGCAGAGCGCCGAGGCGAAGGCCCCGGCCGAGTCCGCTCAGCCCGAGGGGAACTGACCAGTGCTTATTCCTCGTAAGGTCAAGTACCGCAAGCAGCACCACCCGGACCTGCGTGGCAAGGCCAAGGGCGGCACGACCGTCAGCTTCGGTGAGTACGGCATCCAGGCCCTGGAGCCGGCGTACGTCACCAACCGGCAGATCGAGTCCGCTCGTATCGCCATGACGCGTCACATCAAGCGCGGCGGAAAGGTGTGGATCAACATCTTCCCCGACCGCCCGCTGACCAAGAAGCCCGCCGAGGTCCGCATGGGCTCCGGCAAGGGCTCGCCCGAGTGGTGGGTCGCTCCGGTCAAGCCGGGGCGCGTGATGTTCGAGCTGTCGGGCGTGCCCGAGGACGTGGCCAAGGAAGCCATGCGCCGTGCGATGCACAAGCTCCCGATGAAGTGCAAGTTCGTTAAGCGGGAGGGGGAGTGATGGCCAAGTCCGTGACTGCCCAGGAGCTCCGCGACAAGTCCGTCGAGGACCTGGTCGCCCAGCTCAAGGAAGCCAAGAGTGAGCTCTTCAACCTCCGCTTCCAGGCTGCCACCGGCCAGCTCGACAACCACAGCCGTCTGC
Source organism: Nocardiopsis algeriensis (assembly GCF_014203695.1). GTDB lineage: Bacteria > Actinomycetota > Actinomycetes > Streptosporangiales > Streptosporangiaceae > Nocardiopsis > Nocardiopsis algeriensis. Next base: position 253,419 of record NZ_JACHJO010000008.1, read on the forward strand.
GCACCGTGAAGCGCGAGATCGCCCGGATCTACACGATCCTGCGTGAGCACGAGCTGGGGATCGCCCCGCTGTCTGGTGAGTCGGCGCAGGAGTCCAAGGAGGCTGCCGAATGAGTGACAACCAGACACGTAACTACCGCAAGACCCGTGAGGGCTACGTCGTCAGCGACAAGATGGACAAGACCGTCGTCGTCGAGGTCGAGGACCGGGTCAAGCACGCGCTGTACGGCAAGGTCATCCGTCGGACGACCAAGTACAAGGCGCACGACGAGGCGAACTCCTGCGGCGTCGGTGACCGCGTCCGTGTGATGGAGACGCGGCCGCTCTCCGCGACGAAGCGTTGGCGCGTCGTGGAGATCCTGGAGAAGGCTAAGTAACCCCAGCCTGTCGGTGGCCGGCACCCGTTGTCGGCCACCGGCGCGAGGGGTGCAGACCACCTAGCCGTGCGGCAGTGGACCGCACGCATCCATATCAGGAGCAGACGTGATTCAGCAGGAGTCGCGACTCAAGGTCGCCGACAACACGGGTGCCAAGGAGATCCTTACCATCCGTGTTCTCGGTGGCTCGGGTCGGCGCTACGCCGGGATCGGTGACACCATCGTCGCCACGGTGAAGGACGCCCTGCCTGGCGCGGGAGTCAAGAAGGGCGACGTCGTCAAGGCCGTTGTCGTGCGCACCGTCAAGGAGCGCCGCCGGCCCGACGGCTCCTACATCCGCTTCGATGAGAACGCTGCCGTGCTCATCAAGGACGGTGGGGACCCGCGAGGCACCCGTATCTTCGGCCCGGTCGGCCGTGAGCTGCGGGACAAGAAGTTCATGCGCATCATTTCGCTTGCGCCGGAGGTGCTGTAGGCGATGAAGATCAAATCTGGCGACGAGGTCATCGTCATCGCCGGCAAGGACAAGGGAGCCACCGGCAAGGTCGTCAAGGCCATGCCGAAGGAAGACCGTGTCGTCGTCGAGGGCGTCAACCTGGTCAAGAAGCACAGGAAGGCCAACCCGGCGGGCGGCCAGCAGGGCGAGGTCGTCACCAAGGAGGCCCCGATCCACGTGAGCAACGTTGCGCTCGTGGAAGACGGCAAGGCCACCCGGGTCGGCTACCGCTTCGAGGAAGACGGAACCAAGGTTCGGGTCTCCCGCCGCACCGGTAAGGACATCTGATGACGGTTACCAACGACATCACCGCCCCTCCGATGCCGCGGCTCAAGGAGAAGTACCGCAACGAGATCGTTTCGGGCCTCCGGGACGAGTTCGGCATCGCCAACATCATGCAGGTCCCCGGCCTGACCAAGATCGTGGTCAACATGGGCGTGGGCGAGGCTGCCCGGGACGCGAAGCTGATCCAGGGCGCGGTCGCCGACCTGTCGGCGATCACCGGCCAGAAGCCGCGGATCAACCGGGCGAAGAACTCCATCGCGCAGTTCAAGCTGCGCGAGGGACAGCCGATCGGTGCCAGCGTCACGCTGCGCGGCGACCGGATGTGGGAGTTCCTCGACCGCCTGCTCTCGCTGGCCCTGCCCCGTATCCGGGACTTCCGAGGACTTTCCCCGAAGCAGTTCGACGGGAACGGCAACTACACCTTCGGGCTGACCGAGCAGGTCATGTTCCACGAGGTGGACCCGGACAAGGTCGACCGTGTGCGTGGGATGGACATCACCGTCGTCACCACCGCGACCACCGACGACCAGGGCCGCAGCCTGCTCAAGCGGCTCGGTTTCCCGTTCAAGGAAGCCTGAGGGGTAAGCACACATGGCTAAGAAGGCGCTGATCGCCAAGCAGCAGCGGAAGCAGAAGTTCGCTGTTCGCGCGTATACTCGATGCTCGCGGTGCGGCCGCCCCCGCGCCGTCTTCCGGAAGTTCGGCCTGTGCCGCATCTGCTTCCGCGAGATGGCCCACCGGGGCGAGCTGCCCGGTATCACCAAGTCGAGCTGGTAGCTTGCGGCGGGGCCGGCCCGCGACCGCTCCCCCCAGGGGGCACGAGAAGCCGGCCCCACCGAGGTGCGACCGCTCGCATCCTCACAGCAGTGCCCGCGCGACCGCGGAAGCGGTCCGCGGTCCGCTACATCCAACCATCAGGGCACGGCAGTCCCGAGAGGGACCGCGGTGCCCACGACCACGCCGAAGGTCCGTTGTGCGTCCCAGGGCAGGAGCCCCGCAGGGAACAGGCTTTGGGAAGGCCTGCACTCGGAAACCGCGGTGAGGAAGGGCCAGTCGGCCATGACAATGACCGACCCGATCGCAGACATGCTGACGCGTCTGCGCAACGCGAATTCGGCGTACCACGACAGTGTGTCGATGCCGTATTCCAAGATCAAGGCGCACATCGCCGAGGTCCTCCAGCAGGAGGGCTTCATTCAGGCCTGGCGCAGCGAGGACGCCCCCGTGGGCAAGAACCTCGTCCTGGACCTGAAGTACGGCCCCACCCGGGAGCGTTCGATCGCGGGCATCCGCCGGGTCTCCAAGCCCGGTCTGCGGGTGTACGCCAAGAAGGAGAACCTGCCGCGGGTGCTGGGCGGCCTCGGCGTGGCCATCATTTCGACGTCCGGCGGCCTGATGACCGACAAGCAGGCCAAGAAGCACGGCGTTGGCGGCGAAGTCCTCGCCTACGTCTGGTAACAGGGAGAGATTGAAGCATGTCGCGTATCGGTCGACTGCCGATCTCGGCCCCCAAGGGCGTCGAAGTCACGATTAACGGGCAAGACGTCACTGTCAAGGGGCCGAAGGGCGAGCTCAAGCACACCGTCGCCGAGCCCATCACCGTCTCTCGGGACGATGAGGGCGTCATCACGGTGGCGCGTCCGGACGACAAGCCGGAGAACCGGTCGCTGCACGGCCTGACCCGTGCACTGATCGCCAACCTCATCGAGGGCGTTGCCAAGGGCTACACCAGGACCCTGGAGATCCACGGCGTGGGTTACCGGGTCCAGGCCCGCGGCTCCAACCTGGAGTTCTCGCTGGGCTACAGCCACCCCGTCGTGGTGGAGCCCCCGGAGGGCATCACCTTCCGTGTGGAGAAGCCGACGCTGCTCCACGTCGAGGGCATCGACAAGCAGCTGGTGGGCCAGGTCGCCGCGAACATCCGCAGCCTGCGCAAGCCCGACCCCTACAAGGCCAAGGGCGTGCGCTACCAGGGAGAGCACATCCGCCGCAAGGCCGGAAAGGCTGGTAAGTAGGCATGGGCATCACCGTGAGCCGCAAGCGGACCGCCAAGAGCGCCACCGCGCGTGCGCGCCGCCACTTCCGCGTCCGCAGGAAGGTCGTCGGCACCGCCGAGCGTCCGCGCCTGGCCGTGTTCCGCTCCTCCAAGCACATCGTCGCCCAGGTCATCGACGACACCAGGGGCCACACCCTGGCTGCCGCCTCCAGCGTCGAGGCGGACCTGCGTGCCCTCGAGGGCACCAAGTCCGACAAGTCCGTCAAGGTGGGCCAGCTCATCGCTGAGCGCGCCAAGGCCGCCGGTGTCACCGCTGTCGTCTTCGACCGCGGCGGCAACCAGTACGCCGGCCGTATCGCCAAGCTCGCCGACGCGGCGCGCGAGGGCGGGCTGGAGTTCTAGCGCAATGACCTCTGTAACGGCCAAGATCAACCACGAGAAGAGGAACCACTGATGGCTGCAGCTCCGCGGCGCGGCGCCGGTGGCGAGCGGCGTGATCGCCGTGACGATCGCCGCGGCGGCGCCGCAGACAAGGGTGTCTCCTACATCGAGAAGGTCGTGACCATCAACCGGGTCGCGAAGGTCGTCAAGGGCGGCCGTCGCTTCTCCTTCACCGCCCTGGTCGTCGTCGGTGACGGCAACGGCATGGTCGGTGTCGGTTACGGCAAGGCCAAGGAGGTCCCGGCCGCGATCGCCAAGGGTGTCGAGGAGGCGAAGAAGAACTTCTTCCGCGTTCCCCGCGTCCAGGGCACGATCACGCACCGGGTCCAGGGCGAGGCCGCTGCCGGTGTCGTCCTGCTCCGTCCGGCCGCCCCGGGTACCGGTGTCATCGCCGGCGGTCCCGTGCGCGCCGTGCTGGAGTGCGCCGGCATCGCCGACGTGCTGAGCAAGTCGCTCGGCTCGTCCAACCCGCTGAACATCGTGCACGCCACCGTCGCCGCGCTCAAGGGCCTCAACCAGCCCGAGGAGATCGCTGCCCGCCGTGGCCTGCCGATCGAGGACGTCGCCCCGGCCGCCATGCTCCGCGCCCGCGCCGAGGCGAAGGCAGGAGCCTGACCATGGCCAAGCTCAAGATCACGCAGACCGGATCCAAGATCGGTGGCAAGGCCAAGCAGCGCGCTGCTCTGCAGTCGCTGGGCCTGGGCCGCATCGGCAAGTCCACCGTCCGTGAGGACCGCCCCGAGGTGCGCGGGCAGATCACCGTCGTCTCGCACCTCGTCACTGTCGAGGAGGTCGCAGAATGAGCGACTACAACCCCGACGAGCTGCTCAAGCTGCACCACCTGCGTCCCGCCCCGGGCTCCAACAAGGCCAAGACCCGCAAGGGCCGCGGCGAGGCGTCCAAGGGCAAGACCGCTGGTCGCGGCACCAAGGGCACGAAGGCTCGTAACACCGTCCGCCCCGGCTTCGAGGGCGGCCAGATGCCGCTCATCCGCCGGGTGCCCAAGCTCAAGGGCTTCAGCAACGCCAGGTTCAAGAAGACCTACCAGGTCGTCAACCTGGACAAGCTGAGCGAGCTCTACCCCGAGGGTGGCGAGGTCACCGTCGAGAGCCTGGTGGCCAAGGGAGCCGTTCGCAAGAACGAGCTCGTCAAGGTCCTGGGCACCGGTGAGATCTCCGTCGCCGTGCAGGTGAGCGCGAACGCGTTCTCCTCCTCGGCCAAGGAGAAGATCGCCGCCGCCGGTGGCACCGTCACCGAGCTGTAGGGGATTTCCCCCGCATGTGCGCACAGGGGCGTCCGCCCGGCCGGTCCTCAACGGACCCGTCGGCGGGCGCCCCTCTGCGTTGTGAGTGATGATCGTTATGACTCACGAACTCAATACGAACGTGATGGCTGTTACAGTGCCATCTGTTTGAGTACGCCACTTGACGTAATGTGAGTACTTCAGAGCACCGGGCCACCACCCGGGGCTGACCGTTTACGACGATTCAGGATCGGCCGCGATGTCTGGAATCCGTTCCGCCGCCGAAGCCGCGCAGGAGGAGACGTGCTAGGTGCGTTCGTTCGTGCATTCCGCACGCCCGACCTGCGTAACAAGCTGCTGTTCACACTGTTCATCCTGACGCTGTTCCGTCTGGGCTCGGTGATCCCCGCTCCGGGTATCAACTCCGCTGCCATCCGGGAGCAGATGGAGTACATCACCGCGAGCGACCAGTCCGGTGTGTACGCACTCGTCAACCTGTTCAGCGGCGGTGCACTGCTTCAACTGGCGGTGTTCGCGCTCGGTGTGATGCCCTACATCACCGCGAGCATCATCATCAACCTGCTGACAGTGGTGATCCCCCGTCTGGAGGCCCTCAAGAAGGAGGGCCAGGCCGGGCAGACCAAGATCACCCAGTACACCCGCTACCTGACGCTGATGCTCGCGGTCCTCCAGGCCACCAGCATCGTCGCCATGGCCCGGACCGGTGCCCTGTTCCAAGGGGCCGTCCCGGTCAGCACCTACATGCCCAACCAGGACATCCTCACCCTGGTGACGATGGTCTTCGTCATGACCGCCGGCACCTGCATCATCATGTGGTTCGGTGAGCTCATCACCGAGCGCGGGGTCGGCAACGGCATGTCGCTGCTGATCTTCACCCAGGTCGTCGCGATGTTCCCCGCCTCGATCATGGGCCTCTACGAGGAGCGCTCCGTCTGGATCTTCACCATCATCGTCATCGCCGGCCTGGCCCTGATCACCGCCGTGGTGTTCATGGAGCAGGCTCAGCGCCGCATCCCGGTGCAGTACGCCAAGCGGATGGTGGGCCGGAGGATGTACGGGGGGAGCTCGACCTACATCCCCCTCAAGGTGAACCAGGCGGGTATCATCCCCGTGATCTTCGCCTCCTCCCTGCTCTACCTCCCCACCCTCGTGGTGGGCCTCCTCGGGCAGGACTCCGACAACGCCGTGGTGGAATTCATCACCAGGTACTTCCTCACGGGCACCCACCCCGTGTACATGGCGACCTTCTTCGTGATGATCGTCGGTTTCACCTTCTTCTACGTGGCGATTACCTTCAACCCCACTGAGGTCGCCGACAACATGAAGAAGTACGGTGGTTTCATCCCGGGTATCCGACCGGGGCGTCCGACCGCCGAGTACCTGGACCACGTGCTCACCCGGCTGACGACCCCCGGTTCCCTGTACCTGGGTGTGATCGCTCTCCTGCCGATGGTCGCTCTCGGTGCCACCGGCGCCAACGCGAACTTCCCGTTCGGTGGAACGAGCATCCTGATCATGGTCGGTGTCGGGCTGGACACGGTGAAGCAGATCGAGAGTCACCTCCAGCAGAGGAACTACGAAGGTTTTCTGCGATAAATGCGCGCTGTATTGGTGGGGCCGCCTGGGGCCGGCAAAGGCACCCAGGCCCAGATCCTCGCGTCCGAGCTGTCGATCCCCAAGGTGTCCACCGGTGACATCTTCCGGGCGAACGTCAGCGGCGGTACGGAACTCGGCAAGAAGGCAAAGGAGTACATGGACCGCGGCGACCTCGTCCCCGACGAGGTCACCAACGCCATGGTCAAGGACCGCCTCGCCCAGGGCGATGCGGCCAAAGGCTTCCTGCTGGACGGGTTCCCCCGCAACGTCGCCCAGGCCGAGACCCTCAAAGGGATGCTCGACGAGCTCGACACGGGCCTCGACGTCGTCCTCGAGCTGAGGGTCGACGAGGAGGAGGTCGTCAAGCGGCTCTCGGGCCGCCGCTCGTGCCCCGAGTGCGGTCGGGTCTACCACGTCGACTACGACGCCCCGAAGACCGAGGGCGTCTGCGACGAGGACGGCACCCGGCTGTACCAGCGCGAGGACGACCGCGAGGAGACCGTCCGCCACCGCCTGGACGTCTACCGGGAGCAGACCGCTCCGCTGGTGGAGTTCTACGAGCGCGAGGGTCTGCTGGCCACCATCTCGGCCACGGGTCCCGTCGCCGAGGTGACGGCCCGCGCCGAGGCCGCCATCGCGGGGAAGCGGTCGGGCAGCTGATGGTGACCAGGTCGGATTCCGGTGTGGAGATCAAGACGCCGGAGCAGATCGCCAGGATGAGGGCGGCGGGCCAGGTCGTGGCCCGCGCCCTGGACACCCTCCGGGCCGCGGTGCGGCCCGGGGTGTCCACCCTCGAGCTCGACGCGTTGGCGGAGAAGGTCATCCGGGACGCGGGCGCGGTGCCCTCGTTCAAGGGCTACCACGGCTTTCCCGGTTCCATCTGCGCCTCCGTCAACGAGGAGGTCGTCCACGGGATCCCCAGCGCGGAGCGCGTGCTGGCCGAGGGCGACATCATCTCCATCGACTGCGGCGCGATCCTGGAGGGCTGGCACGGCGACTCGGCGATCACCGTCGCCGTCGGTGAGGCCCGCCCCGAGGACCTGCGCATGATGGAGGTCTGCGAGGAGTCCATGTGGCAGGGCATCGCGGAGCTCCGCCCGGGCAGACGCCTGGGTGACGTCGGTCACGCGATCGGCGGCCACATCTCCAGGAACGGCGGTTACGGCAACGTCCGCGAGTACGGCGGGCACGGCATCGGCACCCAGATGCACATGGAGCCGCACGTGCTCAACTACGGCCGCAAGGGCAAGGGCATGAGGCTCGTGGAGGGCATGTGCCTGGCCATCGAGCCGATGACCACGCTGGGCCGCCACGACGTCGCGCAGCTCGACGACGGCTGGACCGTCGTCACACGGGACGGCAAGAAGGCCGCGCACTTCGAGCACTCCGTGGCGATCACCGCGGACGGGCCTCTCGTGCTCACCGCACGGGAGTCCGACCGGGATAGAATTGCACAGATGGGTTTCGTCCAGCCGGCCTGGTAGCGGTCGGGCCCCGGCTCCGTCCGGGGCCGCGTTCATCCACGGGATGCGAGGTGCGTGCAGTGTCCGAGCCGGTACCGTCCACCCGGACCTCCGACGCGGACCGGGACCGCGTCGCCCAGCTGCTGCAGGAGCACTTCGCCCAGGGCCGCCTGGACCAGGAGGAGTTCTCCGAGCGCCTCGGCCGTGCCTACAAGGCCAAGACCGTCGGTGACCTGGCGGAGGTCACGCGCGACCTTCCCGCGCGGGACCTCGCCGAGGTCGGCGGGGCCGCGCAGAGGCGGGACGAGCACGCGGGGGCGCCCCCGCTCACGATGCGCGACCCCGCGCTGATGGTTCCGTGGATGCTCTACGCGGGGGTCAACGTCCTCTGCTTCGTCATCTGGCTGATCCTCTTCCTCACCACCAGCTACGACTACCCGTGGTTCCTCTGGGTCATGGGGCCCTGGGGGATCGTGATGGGGGTCGTGACCTTCGGGGTCATGGCGGCCCAGCGCGGTTCCTCCGACGAGGACGGCAGGGGGAACTGAGCGTTCCCGGGCTCTTTCCGCAGGACGCGAGGTCCGCGGTGAGTACCAGTTGTGCCAAGGGGATAGAATGTCATTGCCCATACGCGGGCTGTTGGGTCAGTCTGCCTTCTCTGCCACGTCCTTTCAGTGACGTACGCTCCTGCAGTTGGCCTGAACTACCAGTGTCCTCGGCCGTGGCGACCGGGTCTCCCCGGGTCGCCGGGGTCCTCGCGCCATGCGGAGGCACTGGGGTCGCGTCGGGTTGTCCTGATCAACCAATCGATGAGCGAGGCGTGGAGGACATGGCCAAGAAAGACGGCGCCATCGAGATCGAGGGCTCCGTTGTCGAGTCCCTACCCAACGCTATGTTCAAGGTAGAGCTCGACAACGGGCACCAGGTCCTTGCCCACATCAGCGGCAAGATGCGGATGAACTACATCCGCATTCTCCCCGACGACCGCGTCGTCGTGGAGCTGAGCCCGTACGACCTCACGCGCGGGCGCATCGTTTACCGCTACAAGTAGCCCGTCCGGACCCCAGCGTCCGGATCGGATCCGAGTTCGGAGTAACCATGAAGGTCCAGCCGAGCGTCAAGAAGATCTGCGCGAAGTGCAAGGTGATCCGCCGCAACGGCCGGATCATGGTCATTTGCTCGGACCCGCGGCACAAGCAGCGCCAGGGCTGACAGCCCCGGTACGCCGGCCGCGGCTTCTGCCGCACAGCGCCCGGCCGGGGATGTCCCCGCCGCCCGGGAAGCACAACACAACGACAAACCTGTTCCGATCTCCGGAGAGCACGCCGCACAGCGGCGCGCCCCGGGGAGAACCCCCGGTCGGAGGCCGGGGCCTCGTCTGATGGGGCGACGGGAGGGTGGAACGGGTCAGACCTCCGCAGGCATGGATGGAGTTTCGCCCACATGGCACGTATCGAAGGCGTCGACCTTCCCCGCGACAAGCGGGTGGAGATCGCTCTGACCTACATCTTCGGGGTCGGGCGCACCCGTGCGCTCGAGACCCTGAAGAACACCGGTGTCGACGGCAACACCCGCGTGTACCAGCTGTCCGAGGAGGACCTGGTCAAGCTGCGCGAGTGGATCAGCGCGAACTACCAGGTCGAGGGCGACCTGCGCCGCGAGGTCGCGGCCGACATCCGTCGCAAGATGGAGATCGGCAGCTACCAGGGCATCCGCCACCGCCGGGGCCTCCCGGTCCGCGGTCAGCGCACCCAGACCAACGCGCGCACCCGCAAGGGCAAGAAGAAGACCGTGGCCGGTAAGAAGAAGGCCGGTAAGAAGTAGTCCGCTCGGACTTGTCGACCGCGTCCGAGAACACAACGGACCGATGATCTCTGGGAGTTTCGCTCATGCCGCCTAAGGGCCGTCAGGGTGCCGCGCGCAAGGTGCGCCGCAAGGAAAAGAAGAACATTGTCCACGGACATGCTCACATCAAGAGCACGTTCAACAACACGATCGTGAGCATCACCGACCCCACCGGTGCGGTGATCTCGTGGGCCAGCTCCGGTCAGGTGGGCTTCAAGGGTTCGCGCAAGTCGACCCCCTACGCCGCGCAGATGGCCGCCGAGGCCGCTGCCCGCCGCGCCCAGGAGCACGGCGTCCGCAAGGTGGACGTCTTCGTGAAGGGTCCGGGTTCGGGCCGCGAGACCGCCATCCGCTCGCTGCAGGCGACCGGGCTGGAGGTCGGCTCCATCCAGGACGTCACCCCGGTGCCGCACAACGGCTGCCGTCCGCCCAAGCGCCGCCGGGTCTGATCCCGGCCGAGGCGTCCGCGGCTCCTGCCCCGCGGACGCCCGCCGCGCTTGAATCCGCGCCGGTCCCGCGTCGTCGGGACCGCGCGGGCCGGGTAGGAATCCGAGTTCAACGGGTACCGCGCGACCGAGCCGGTGCCCGTCCGGTGGCCGTCAAATAGCGGGCGGCCATGTGGAAGGGAAAAACAGGACCATGCTGATCGCACAGCGTCCCACGCTGACCGAGGAAGCCATCTCGGACCTGCGCTCGAAGTTCGTCATCGAGCCGCTGGAGCCGGGCTTCGGCTACACCATCGGCAACTCGCTGCGGCGGACCCTGCTGTCCTCCATCCCCGGTGCGGCTGTCACCAGCATCCGCATCGAGGGCGTCGAGCACGAGTTCACCACCGTGCCCGGGGTGAAGGAGGACGTCACCGAGATGATCCTCAACCTCAAGGGCCTGGTCGTCAGCTCCGAGCACGACGAGCCGGTGCTGATGTACCTGCGCAAGCAGGGCCCGGGTGTGGTGACCGCCGCGGACATCGCTCCGCCGGCCGGTGTCGAGGTGCACAACCCCGACCTGCACATCGCCACGCTCAACGGCAAGGGCAAGCTGGAGATGGAGCTGACGGTCGAGCGCGGCCGGGGCTACGTCTCCGCGACGCAGAACAAGCAGGCGGGCCAGGAGATCGGCCGGATCCCGATCGACTCCATCTACTCGCCGGTCCTGCGGGTGACCTACAAGGTCGAGGCGACCCGTGTCGAGCAGCGCACCGACTTCGACCGCCTGATCGTCGACATCGAGACCAAGCCGGCCATCCGTCCCCGTGACGCCGTGGCCAGCGCGGGCAAGACGCTGGTGGAGCTGTTCGGTCTGGCCCGCGAGCTCAACGTCGACGCCGAGGGCATCGACATGGGCCCGTCGCCGACGGACGCCGCCCTGGCGGCCGATCTGGCGCTGCCGATCGAGGACCTCAACCTCACGGTCCGGTCCTACAACTGCCTCAAGCGCGAGGGCATCCACAGCGTCGGTGAGCTGGTTGCCCGCTCGGAGCAGGACCTGCTGGACATCCGCAACTTCGGTGCCAAGTCCATCGACGAGGTCAAGCAGAAGCTCGTCGACATGGGCCTGTCCCTGAAGGACTCCCCGCCCGGATTCGACCCCGGCACCGCGGCCGACTCCTTCGGCTCCGATGACGACGAGGGTGAGTCCTTCGTCGAGACGGAGCAGTACTGACCTTCGTCGCCCCATGGTCCCCGGCCGAGTGCGGCCGTGGACCGCACCACTAGGAGAACGACACCATGCCCACGCCTACCAAGGGCGCCCGTCTGGGTTCCGGGCCCGCTCACGAGCGGCTCATGCTGGCGAACCTGGCGACCTCGCTGTTCCAGCACGGCCGCATCCGCACCACGGAGGCCAAGGCCAAGCGCCTGCGCCCCTACGCGGAGAAGCTGATCACCCTCGGCAAGCGCGGTGACCTGCACGCTCGCCGCCAGGTCCTGACCAAGATCACGGACAAGGCCGTCGTGCACGAGCTGTTCACCGAGATCGGCCCGCGCTACGAGAACCGCCCCGGTGGCTACACCCGTATCACCAAGCTGGGTCCGCGCAAGGGCGACAACGCCCCCATGGCGGTCATCGAGCTGGTCGAGGCGCTGCCGGCGTCCCGCACCGAGGCCGCCCCGGCCGCCCCCGCCGCGCCGCAGGAGGCCAAGGCCGAGGAGACCCCGGCCGCCGAGGCCGGCGAGCAGCCGGCGGAGGGCACCACCTCCGAGCAGACCGCTCAGGCGGAGGAGACCTCCCAGGCCGAGGGCGAGCCCAAGGCCGACGACAAGTAGGACGGTGCGCGGCGCGCACGGGTACGGCCCGGCGCGCCCGTCCGCCCGGCGAGTGCCCGATCCCCGAGGGGGTCGGGCACTCGTGTTTTCCGAGGCGGAGGCACCGGTGGCTGAGACTGGGACGGACGCGATGAACGACGAGACGACAGCGGAGCAGGTCCGGATCCGGATGGACGTCGCCTACGACGGGACGGACTTCTCCGGATGGGCCGCCCAGCCGGGGCGGCGCACCGTGCAGGGAGAGCTGGAGGCCGCGCTCGCGCGGGTACTGCGGCTGCCCGCGGTGTCGCTGACCTGTGCGGGGCGCACGGACGCCGGGGTGCACGCGCGGGGCCAGGTGGTGCAGGCCGACATCCCCGCGGCCACGTGGGAGAACGAGGGGGAGCGGGTGCTCCGGCGGCTGGCGGGGGTGCTGCCCAGGGACGTGCGGGTGACGGACGCGCGGCTCGCGCCGCCCGGCTTCGACGCGCGCTTCTCCCCGCTGTTCCGCCGCTACCTGTACCGGGTCAGCGATGCCCCCTACGGTGTGGACCCGCTGCTGCGCAGGGACGTGCTGTGGCACCGCAGTCCGCTCGACGCGGACCGGATGAACGCGGCCGCCGCCCACCTGGTCGGAGAGCACGACTTCGCGGCCTTCTGCAAGAAGCGGGAGGGGGCCACGACGATCCGGGAGGTGCTGCGCCTGGAGTGGGAGCGGGTGGACGAACACCTGCTGCACGGGACGATCCAGGCGGACGCCTTCTGCCACAACATGGTCCGCGCGCTCGTGGGGGCGCTTCTGGCGGTCGGGGACGGCCGCCGCGGGACGGAGTGGCCCGCGCGTGTTCTCAACGCGGCTGTGCGGGACTCGTCGGTCCACGTGGTGGGCCCCCAGGGGCTGAGCCTGGAGGAGGTCCGCTACCCGGCCGACGAGGAGCTGGCGGAGCGGGCCCGGGCCACCCGGCGCGTCCGTGAACTGCCCTGCCCCGGACACGGCGCCTGACGGGGCGGCCGCGGGCGCCGGGGCCCCGCACCCGCGGCCCCGGTACGCGGGATCGCGTGGGGCCGCGGGTGCGGGGCTCCCGGTGCCTGGCCGAGAGGGCCTAGGCGCGGTCCTCGCTCAGGCGGGTGTGGGCCTCACCGAGGAAGCCCTCGCCGACGGCGCTCAGCTCCTCGGCCGAGTCTCCGGAGTCCTCCTGGCTGCCGTCGCTGTTGGTGGCCAGGGAGAAGACGAGGTAGCGGCCCCACTGGCCGCTGCTGCCGTGGCCGCCCGCGTGGCCGAGGCGCTCTGCCGGGCTGCCCTCCTCGCCGGCCAGGCCCGCGAACCACTGCGACCCGCCGAGGTCCTGGGCCTCCAGCGCCGCGGCGGCGTCGGTGTCGGTGGACATGGCGGCCACACCGACGGTGACGGCGAGGGACTCGTCCTCGCTGAGGTAGGAGGCCCGCACCAGCTGGCGGCAGTTGTTGTCGGCGAGGACCTGGCCGTAGTCGCCGTGGGCGCCGGCAGTGCAGTCCTCGGTCTCCTCGACCGCGACGCGGGTGTAGGAGGCCCCCTCGATCTCCAGGGTCTCGGGGAACAGGACCGCGGCGGCCAGGGCGCCGGGGTCCTCCTTCTCGTCGGCGACCGTGGCCGCGGTGGCACCGCCGCCGCTCTGGGTGGCGGCGAAGAAGGTGCCGCCGCCCACGAGGACGAGCAGCAGGGCGAAGCCGCCGACCATGAGGGCCTTGCGGCGGCCCTCGGCGGATCCGTCGTTGTAGCGGCCCCGGTTCCCGCGGCCGTCGTAGTCGTCGTAGTCCTGCACCGACCGGACGTCGAACTGGGCGGTGTCCTCACCCGCGTCCTCGGGGACCTCGTCCCGGAACAGCGGGCGTTCCGCCTTCGCGCCGTAGGTGGTGACGGGGGCGATGTACTGGGTGGGGCCCTCCGTGTCCGAGGGAACGGCGTCGATGCGCTGGGTGGAACCCATGGCCTCCGGTGGGAAGGCGGGCTGCGGCGCCGACGGAGCCTGGTGGCCCTGCAGGCCGGGGGATGCCGGGGGGAGCGCGCCGGGCGGGACGCCCGGGGCCGACCCGAGGGGAGCGCCCTGCTGGGGGGCGCCGGGGGCGGGGTGCCCGCCGGTGGGGGTGGCGTAGGGCGGTGTGCCGGGGGGCTGGTGGGGGCCGCCGGGCAGCGGCGGTTGCTGGGGTCCACTCGGGATGCCGGGGGCGGGATACCCCCCTGTGGGGGCGGGGTGTCCGCCGGTGGGGGTGCCGTAGGGCGGCGCGCCGGGGGCCTGGGGCGGCTGCTGAGGTCCACCGGGGACACCGTAGGGCGGTGCGCCACTGGCCTGGGGCGGCTGCTGGGGTCCACTCGGGACGGCGTAGGGCGGTGTGCCGGGGGGCTGGTGGGGGCCGCCGGGCAGCGGCGGCTGCTGGGGTCCGCTGCCGGGGACACCGGGGGCGGAATACCCCCCTGCGGGGGCGGGGTGTCCGCCGGTGGGGGCGGCGTAGGGCGGCGCGCCGGGGGCCTGGGGCGGCTGCTGAGGTCCACCGGGGACACCGTAGGGCTGCTGGGGTCCGCTGCCGGGGACACCCGAGGTGGGGTACCCCCCCGTGGGAGCGGCGTGTCCCCCGGTGGGGAAGCTCTGCGGAGGAAGGGGGCGGCCCGGCTGCGGTCCCGCCGGGGGAGCGGTGCGGGATGCCGGCCCGAGCAGGTCCTGGCCGTCACCGGCCTCCGGCCCGTCGGGACCGTACTGGGGCGGATTCGGATGGGTACTGATGGGAGTCTCCGAAGGCTGTGGGGATGGGACTGGACCAGCCCGTGCCGTGATGCGTGCCGCCGGCTCGCCGGGGTGACGGGCATCTCGTCGGCACCCGACATTCCGGGCGGAGACCGGCCTTTCCGTGCAAGCGTAGCCAAAGCCGGGGCCGGAGGGGGACGAAGCACTCTCCGCAACGGGCATAATAAAAGGCGGAGAGGTCACGGACGTGACCCCGTGCCGGCGCTGTCTCCGCCGAGCGTGGTCCTGCCGGTTCTACCCCGCCGCTGGCTTTGACCTGCGCTGTGGTGAGACGGTAGGATACTCCGTTGTTGTGCGTTGAGTTGCCGTGGGCCCCGAACCTGTGAGGTCGGGTGCCGATCCACGCACCATCGTCTGCGCACTCACCCCGGACGTTCCTGACACAGTGGCACGGGATGTCCGGCCAAACGCCCCGCACCCGCGGGTGTGTTTCGTAACACGAGTCCGCCATCCCGAAGAAGCGGGGTGGGGCAGTCGACTGAAGAGCGAAGGCAAACGATCGTGCGCACATACAGCCCCAAACCAAACGATGTCCAGCGTCAGTGGCACGTTGTCGACGCTACCGATCTCGTGCTCGGGCGTATGGCGAGCCAGGTTGCCTCGCTCCTTCGGGGCAAGCACAAGCCGTACTACGCCCCCCACATCGACACCGGCGACTTCGTGATCGTCGTGAACGCCGACAAGGTCGCCCTGACCGGCAAGAAGCTGGAGCAGAAGCGCGCCTACCGGCACTCCGGCTACCCCGGCGGTCTGCGTTCCGTCGGCTACGCCGAACTGCTGGAGAAGAACCCCGAGCGGGCCATCGAGAAGGCCGTCAAGGGCATGCTCCCCAAGGGCTCCCTCGGCCGCCAGATGGGCAAGAAGCTCAAGGTGTACGCAGGTCCGGAGCACCCGCACCAGGCCCAGCAGCCGGTTCCGTTCGAAATCAGCAAGATCGAGCAGCCCGCCTAGGCGTTCGCGAGACTTTAGAGGAAGCACGAGGATAACCGTGGTCGAGCCCACCGGCATCGAAGACGTCGAGCAGGAGTACGCCGAGAACCCGGAGGAGTTCCCCTCCGAGTACACGAGCGAGTCCGAGGAGACGGTCGCCGCCTACGTTCCCACCGCGTCCGGCCCCAGCGCCGGCACCGGCCGCCGCAAGCAGGCCGTCGCCCGGGTCCGCATCACCCCGGGTGCGGGCGAGTGGAAGATCAACGGCAAGCCGCTCGAGGTCTACTTCCCGGACAAGGTCCACCAGCAGACCATCAAGGAGCCGCTGGTCTCCCTCGGTTTCGAGGGCGCCTACGACGTGTTCGCCCGCCTCAACGGCGGCGGCACCAGCGGCCAGGCCGGTGCACTGCGCCACGGCATCGCCCGTGCGCTGGCGTTCCTGGACCCCGAGAACAACCGCCCGACCCTCAAGAAGGCCGGTTTCCTGACCCGCGACGCCCGTGAGGTGGAGCGGAAGAAGGCCGGTCTCAAGAAGGCCCGCAAGGCGCCGCAGTTCTCCAAGCGCTGACGCTCATGCGCCGACCCCTGTTCGGCTGAGCCCCGGCCCGTACGTCGCCCCTCGGGGCGGCGTACGGGCCTTTTCTTCATGCGGACCCAACCGCTGCTTCTGCACTTCACCGGCGCCACGTAGGGCGCCCATGTCGAAAGGGGCTGTCGCCTGTGGCACGGCTGTTCGGAACTGATGGGGTACGCGGCGTCGCCGGCAAAGACCTGACCGCGTCGCTCGCCCTGGAACTGTCCATCGCCGCGGCGCGGGTGCTCGCCGCGGGCATCGGAGGCCGCCGCCCCAGGGCCGTCGTCGGCCGGGACCCGCGCGCCTCCGGGGAGTTCCTGGAGGCCGCCGTCGTCGCCGGCCTCGCCAGCACCGGCGTGGACGTGGTCCGGGTGGGTGTCCTGCCGACCCCGGCCGTGGCCCATCTCACCGGTGAGCTGGACGCCGACTTCGGCGTGATGCTCTCGGCCAGCCACAACCCGGCGCCGGACAACGGCATCAAGTTCTTCGCCCGGGGCGGACACAAGCTCGAGGACGCCCTGGAGGACGAGATCGAGGGCCTCCTGGGTGTGCCCTCCACCCCTGCCGTGGGGAACGGCGTGGGACGGGTCACCGACGCGTCCGACGGCGCCGAGCGCTACATCGCGCACGTGCTGGCGTCGGTTCCGCACCGCCTCGACGGACTGAAGGTCGTGGTGGACTGCGCCCACGGCGCCTCCTGCGGCGTCGCCCCCGAGGCGCTGCGCCGGGCGGGCGCCGAGGTCGTCGCGATCGGTGACGGCCCGGACGGCTACAACATCAACGACGGCTGCGGTTCCACCCACCTGGAGGCACTCCAGGAGGCGGTGCGCCTGCACGGCGCCGACGCCGGTATCGCCAACGACGGCGACGCCGACCGCTGCCTGGCTGTGGACGCCGAGGGCAACGTGGTGGACGGCGACCAGATCCTCGCCATCCTGGCCGCCGAGGCCAAGGAGGAGGGACGGCTGGCCGAGGACACCCTCGTGGTGACGGTCATGTCCAACCTGGGCCTCAAGCTGGCCATGGAGCGCGAGGGCATCGCCGTGGTGGAGACCGCGGTGGGCGACCGCTACGTGCTGGAGGAGATGCGGCGCGGCGGGTTCACCCTGGGCGGCGAGCAGTCCGGGCACGTCATCCTGCTGGACCACGCCACCACGGGGGACGGTGTGCTCACCGGCCTGCACCTGCTGGCCGCGATGGCCCGCCGCGGCCAGGGCCTGGCGGAGCTGGCCAAGGTGATGACGCGGCTGCCGCAGGTACTCGTCAACGTTCCGGACGTGGACAAGTCCCGCGTCTCCGAGTCCGAGGAACTCGCGGCGGCGGTGCGCGAGGCCGAGGCCGAGCTGGGCGACAGCGGCCGGGTGCTCCTCCGTCCCAGCGGCACCGAGCCCAAGGTGCGCGTCATGGTCGAGGCGCCCGAGCAGGAACAGGCCGCGGCGGTGGCCGAGCGGCTGGCGGGTGTGGTGCGCTCCGCACTGGGGTGATCTTCCTTTCCGCGCGCGTCCGGGCACTTCCTGTGGTCGGGCGCGCGTTGTCGTGTGGGGTGTTGTCGGGGAGCGGGGGAGCCATGGCCGGGACGCGGTACGGGGACGCGCCGACGGTCGGCGTGGACATCGGGGGAACGAAGGTGGCCGCGGGAGTGGTGGCGCCGGACGGCCGGGTGCTGGCCCGCCTGCGCACGGAGACGCCCGGGCGGAGCAAGAGCCCGAGGGTCGTGGAGGACACCATCGTCTCGGTGGTGGAGGAGCTGCGGGCGGAGGCCCAGGTGCGGGCCGTGGGGGTGGGCGCCGCGGGGTTCGTCGACGAGCGGCGCGCGACGGTGCTGTTCGCCCCCCACCTGTCGTGGCGGGAGGAGCCGCTGCGCGAGGCGCTGTCGCGGCGGCTCGGGCTGCCGGTGGTGGTGGAGAACGACGCCAACGCCGCCGCCTGGGCGGAGGTGCGCACGGGTGCAGCGCAGGGCGTGGACGACGTCGTGGTGGTGAACCTGGGGACGGGCATCGGCGGGGCGGTGGTCCTCGGCGGCTGTCTGTACCGGGGACGCCACGGGCTGGCCGGCGAGTTCGGCCACATGACCGTGGTACCGGGCGGGCACCGCTGCGAGTGCGGAAACCGCGGGTGCTGGGAGCAGTACGCCAGCGGCAACGCCCTCACCCGGGAGGCCCGGGAACTGGTGCTGGCGGAGTCTCCGGTGGCGGAGGCGCTGCACCAGGCCGTGGGCGGCGACGTCCGGCGTATCACGGGCCCGCTGGTGAGCGAACTGGCCGGTAAGGGCGACCGGGCCTGCACCGAGCTGATCCGCGACATGGGGGAGTGGCTGGGCCTGGGCCTGGCCAATCTGGCGGCCGCGTTCGACCCCGAGCTGTTCGTCGTGGGCGGCGGCGTGTCGGAGGTGGGGGAGCTGCTGCTGGAGCCCGCCCGCGCGGCCTTCGCCCGCAGCCTCACCGGACGCGGCTACCGACCCGAGGCCCGGGTGGTCGCCGCGGCCCTGGGCAACGAGGCCGGGCTCGTCGGTGCCGCCGATCTGGCCCGTCACGCCTTCCCCCCGTCCGAGGCGTGAGCGGTCGGGACCAAGGACCCGTAACTTCACCGAACCCGGTTCTAGGGTGGAGGTCACATCCTCTGTAGAGTGCGGGCCATGGATCTGAACGGAATCTCCGCCCTTGTGACGGGCGGTGCGAGTGGCCTCGGTGAGGCCACCGCCAGGGAACTCGCCTCCGCCGGTGCGACCGTTGTCATCGCCGACCTCAACGCCGAGCGCGGCGAGGCCGTCGCCAAGGAGATCGGCGGTGTCTTCGTCGCCACCGACGTCTCCCAGGAGGACCAGGTCAAGGCTGCCGTCCAGGCCGCTGTCGACACCGGCAAGCCGCTGCGCGCGGCGGTCTCCTGCGCCGGCATCGCCTGGGTGACGCGTACCGTCGACCGCAACGGCAACCCGCACGACCTGGACAGCTACCAGAAGGTCATCCAGGTCAACCTCATCGGCACCTTCAACGTCCTGCGCCTGGCCGCGGCCGAGATCGCCAGGACCGAGCCGGTCAACGAGGACGGCGAGCGCGGCTCCATCGTCAACACCGCGTCGCTCGCCGGCATCGAGGGCCAGGTCGGCCAGATCGCCTACGCCTCCTCCAAGGGCGGCGTCATCGGGATGACCCTGCCCGCGGCCCGCGACCTCGCCGCCGTCGGCATCACGGTCAACACCATCGCCCCCGGCATCCTCGAGACGCCGATCTACGGCGAGGGCGAGGCCTCCGAGGAGTTCAAGAAGCGCCTGGCCGCCCCGGTGCCCTTCCCCAAGCGCCTGGGCACCGCTGCCGAGTTCGGCAAGCTGGCCCGCGCCCTGCTGGAGATCAGCTACGTCAACGGCGAGGTCGTCCGCATCGACGGTGGCCTGCGCATGCCGCCGAAGTAGGAGGCACAGTGTCCGACGAGGTTCTCTACACGGCCGAGGACGGCGTCGCCGTCATCACCATCAACCGGCCCGAGGCCAAGAACGCGGTCAACGCCGCGGTCGCCGCGAAGATCGCCGAGGCGCTCGACGACCTGGACTCGCGCAAGGACCTGACGGTGGGCATCCTCACCGGCGCGGGCGGCACCTTCTGCGCCGGGATGGACCTGAAGGCCTTCATGAAGGGCGAGGTCCCGATGGTGGAGGGCCGCGGTTTCGGCGGCTTCGCCGAGGCCCCGCCGAAGAAGCCGCTGATCGCCGCGGTCGAGGGCTATGCCCTCGCCGGCGGTTTCGAGGCGGTGCTGGCCTGCGACCTGGTCGTGGCGGCCGAGAACGCCAGGTTCGGCATCCCCGAGGTCAAGCGGGGACTGGTGGCCGGCGCGGGCGGTCTGCTGCGCCTGCAGCACCGCATCCCGCGCAACCTGGCCATGGAGTTCGCCCTCACCGGCGACTTCGTGGACGCCCCGCGCATGGCCGACCTGGGGCTGGTCAACCGGGTCACGGCCCCGGGCGGGGCCCTGGAGGGCGCCCGGGAACTGGCCGCCCGGATCACGGCCAACGGTCCGCTGGCCGTGCGGGTCTCCAAGGAGATCATCACGTCCTCGGACGACTGGTCCACGGCCGAGATGTGGGACAGGCAGAACGAGCTGGCGGGTCCCGTCTTCGTCAGCCAGGATGCCATGGAGGGCGCCGCGGCCTTCGCCGAGAAGCGCGCCCCCGTCTGGAAGGGCGAGTAGCCTCGACCGTCTGCGGCGGCCGTTCCCCGAGGTGAGGGGCGGCCGCCGTTGCCTTTGCTCGGTGCTGTCTGTTTTGTGTGTGGTTTCGTACTCTTCTTGGAGTTCATCGGTCGCGCGTACGGCGAAGGCCGACGCCTTCCGTCACGGCGCGCACGAGCGGTCGGCAGGTGCGCAGGTGCAGAGCGACGGCGAGGATCTCTACACAGAAGGCGAAGAGCACTTCTACGACGAGGACGGCGAGTTCGGTGTCGGTGTCCCCCAGCAGCCGCCGGACGAGCCGGAAGAGGGCTTCTTCTGAGGCCTGTGTGAGGATTCGGAGCCGTGCGCCGACAGCGACCCGGGCAGGGGCCTCGTGGTGAGCCGGGGACGTCCATTTTGCGGACGAGGGAACCCTCTTCGTCGTCCGGGCGGGCCGAGGGCGCTGTCAGAAGGGCGTCAAGGCCGCTGGCCGGACTCTGCCCCTCGACGCCCTTCTCCTGCCCGCAGACGGTGCAGGGACTTTCCCCGACGGCTTGCTCGGCGCCGCGGTTCTTCCCGGGTTTCCGACCCCGGCTCCCGTACAGGCCGCAGAGACAGGCTCTGGAGAGCGTGTGCGGGCTCGTACCACGGGGAGAGGCCTCCTCGGGAACCGTCCCGGCCCCGGAGCCGATGGTGGGGAGGCAGGGGTCATCGCCGGTGTCCTCGGGGAGGGGCCGCCGCTGTTCCCGGGCGGCAGGAGCGCCATCGACGCGGAGAGGAGCAGATCGGCCCGGCGATCTCTGCTCTGCCCACGGGGTGGGGGATGGAGGCGCGCTCTGCACGATCCTCTGCCCCGGGCTGTCACAGGAACGGATACCGGAGTATGCCGGTGAACCGGTGTCCTACTTCTCGAAGCTGCTCTTGAAAGGGAAGTAATCCTTCAAGAAACGGTCGATGTGGCGGGCGCTGGTGTCGTCCTCCGCCGGTGTGGTGTCGTTGACGCAGAAGGAATCGTAGTTGCGGTGGGTCAGGAGCTCATGGATGCGCTCCTGTACCGCCTCGAGGTTGGCCAGGTTGAGGTAGGTGTACCTCAGGCTCCCGAACACGGCTCGCCCGCTCAGCATCGCGTAGTAGTTGTGCAGGGACGACGGGATCGAGTGGTCCTCAGGGTGTCGGAACCGGGATGCGGCCGTCCGGCGGAAGACGTCCGGGTACTCCTTCTCCATTTCCTCCAGGACCGAGCGGCGTTGGGAGATGGGGGTGTGTTTGAACTTGGTGGTGGGCACCTTGCCGAAGCGCTCCTTGATCAGCACGCTGTTCTGTTTGGCGGCGGCGTCCACGGGCTGGTCCTCCACCCCGGCGGCTCCCAGACCGAAGCGGTAGGTCGAGGGGTTGAGCTTGGCGAGTCCGTTGGGATGGAAGAACTTCGTGGGCGCGACAGGGCGGCCGAAAAAGACGTCGTCGTTGAGGTAGAGGTAGTGTTCCGCCAGCCCGTCGATGTGATGCAGCTGGGACTCGATGGCATGGGAGTTGAAAACGGGCAGCACTGAGGGGTCACGGAAGATCTCCTTGTGGTCCACAACCCGTACGCGGGGGTGGTCCGAACGCAACCAAGAGGGGCGCTGTCCGTCTGTGACGATGTAGACGTTGCGGATGAAGGGAGCGAACATCTCCAAGGAACGCAGCGAGTAGCGGAGCTCGTCTCGGCTGGTGTAGCGCGCCTTCGACGCCGAATCAGGGTTCAGACGTCCGCTGTCGCCCAGGTACGCGTTCCGTTTGGCGGCCCATTCCTCGTCGTCACCGTCGACCCAGGTGTAGACGGCGTCGATCGGGAAGCTGATGTCCGTGGCCAGGTCCCAGGTGAAGGCTTCCAACGTGGGGTGAACCGTGTTGCCCAGAGTGATGCTCGCCGGCTTGCAGGCCTCAGGGGGCAGGACCTCGCACACCGGATTGAGCTGGGGGCCGACCAAGGACTCGCGCAGAATGTCCTCAGGAACGACCACCCGAAGGTTCTCGAGCTTTTTCCTGCTGCGCTCCGAGCCGTCCAGGAGGGTCTTGCCCTCACACCAGAACTCGATGCTGAAGCCGTGGGCCGGGCCTGTGACTGCCGGTCCCGTCTCACCGATCACGTACTCTCCCAGCCGGAAGACGTCGTCCTCGCGGCGCTTCAGCAGGAGGTTCTCGGTGAAGAGGGTGTAGCCCGTGTCCTGCCTGATGTAGTAACCGCGGTCACAGTAGGACGCGCGGAGGATGCCCAGTACCGTGGCGCGATGACGCTCGTGCACTCCGACCGAGCGGTGGTAGGCCTGGTTCGAGCGGGAGATGAAGTAGTCCACGCCCTGAGCCTTCAGCAGGGAGGTGAACTCCTCGATCTGGGTGGCGGGTACGGCGTCGATGGAGAAGGCGCCCTCCCACCTGCGAGCGATGACGGAACTCAGCTGGAAGGTCGAGATCTCGAGGCCGTCCCGGTTCCGCAGGTGTTTCTCGGCCGTGGCACGCAGGAGCCCCGTCTTGACCGGGGTGGGCAGACGTCGTTTGGTGTAAGCCTTGACTCGCCGGGAAAATCTGTTCAGACCTGCCATTGGCTGCTCTTTCTTGGCTTTCTGGACGCGAGAGGGCGCTACGGCATCGACTCGCACGGCTCCGCTGGGGGAGGAGCCGTGTTCGGGCGGGAGCGAGGGCGCCCAGTGCTTGCTCGGAGGCGCAAAGACACCTTACGTTAGACGCAATGTAAAAAACGTGTGTTAACGGGCACTCCGTGTCAAGCGCGGCACAAAGGCCTGCGACCTGCGCTCTCGCCGCCTCCTGGGCGCCGGGAGTCGACTATTCAACGGCTTCCAGGAGAAGAGGCTCGAGGACAGGGGCCAGCGAACGGGAGAAGGCCGCTGTCAGATGGTTGTCGTCGTGGTAGGCGAGGACGTTGCCGAATACCGCAGGGCAGCTTCCCGAAGGGCAGAGGGCCTCGGTCATGTCGAGGAAGCGCACGTTCGGATGCTCGGCTTCGAGGCCTTCGTAGGGCGGCACATCCGCCAGGGAGTGGCTGACCTCGGTGGCACATTCGTTGCGCTGGTTCCTGTCCACGCACTCGATCGCATCGAACGCCAGGCGGGGGGTGTCCCTCAGCGCGACCACACGGATGCCGAGCTCCTCCATCTGCCGCCACCGCTCGCGGTAGCCCTCGGGCAGTTCTTCGGCTCCGTCGCCTCCTGCATCACTAAGGGAGGCCAAGGTGAACACGGTGTCTGGCTGCTCGGCTGCGATTCGCTCGTAGGTGGCGTTGTTCCACTCGGTGCAGTCCGTGAAGGGCTCGCCCCTGTGCACCTGCTCGTCGGTGCTGAACTGGCAGCCGCTCTTGAGGATGGTGACCAGGCGCCATCCGTGTTTCTCGGAGATCTGCTCCAGGGCCTGGAACCAGTGCCGGGCATGGGAACTTCCCACCAGGGCGATGGTGTGGTCGGCGTCGTCGGGTCCGAACTCGCAGACGATCGGCTCACTTCCCTGGATACCCACGTTGCAGTCGTCGGTCTCCACGACCGTGGACTCACGAGCGTCCTCGGGCTGCGGGAAGAGCGGGAGCTGAGGCAGATCCTCTGCGAGGGCGGGGTTGGCGATGATCTCCGCACCGGGGTAGAGGGTCGTGTCCTGGCTGTGGACGCTGATCAGTTCGGTCTGGCGCTCCATGTGCTGCTGCCATCCCAGGGAGGCTGCCAGGACCGGTACCAGGAATGCGGCAGCCAGAGAGAGGGAGACCCGCCGCTTGGGGAAGCGCTGGGTGACGCGGGTGACCCCGCCCTCGACGAAGCGGGTGGTGAGCCACGACAGCAGCAGGGAGAGCGCCAGGATGTAGGCGCCTCCGGTCAGACTCGGCCTCACCCGGTCGGTCATCTCCAGGTAGGTCACGAGGATCGGCCAGTGCCACAGGTACAGCGAGTAACCCATACCGCCGAGGCGGGTCAGCGGGGCCCAGGTGAGCAGGCGGTCCGCGCCCACACGGCTACCGGTGTTTCCCGCAAGGATGACCATGAGGGCAGCCAGGACGGGCCACAGGGCGATGAAGCCGGGGAAATGGATGTCGACGGGTACCAGAAGCCCGCACAGAGACAGGGCGGCCAGTCCCAACCAGCCCATGAGGATCCGCAGCCGCCGGGGGAGGTCCCGCATGCGAGGAAGGAGGATGGCCAGAAGACCGCCCAGGGCCAGTTCCCACAGGCGGGTCCAGGTGTCGAAGTAGGCCCACTCGGGGTTGTGGTGGGTCATGTACAGCGAATACGAGAAGGACAGCACGAGCACGGTGGTGCAGTAGCCCAGTACCGCGCTGTGCAGCCGCAGCCCGAAGCGCCGTGCCAAGGCGGCCGCTGCCATGGCCAGCACGAGCCACAGAAGGTAGAACTGCCCCTGGATCGCCAAGGACCAGAAGTGCTGGAGAGGGCTGGCCGCGTTGTTCTGGGCGAGGTAGTCGACCGAGTTGAGTGCCAGGTTCCAGTTCTGGACGTACAGGGCTGAGGCGAAGGTGTCCGCGATGATGTCCGGCCAGCGGGACCTCGGGAAGAAGAGGAGAGCCGCCACCAGGATGCCCGCCATGACGACAGCGGCGGAGGGGAAGAGGCGCTTGGCCAGGCGGGTCAGGAAGCTGAGGGGGTTGATCTTCCCTTGGCGCTCGACGGTCCGTACGAGCGAACCGGTGATGAAGAAGCCGGTCAGGACGAGGAACACGTCCACGCCACCCGAGACGGTGCCGAACCAGATGTGGTACACGGCCACGAGGAGGACAGCGACTCCGCGCAGGCCCTCGATCTCCGGTCGGTAGGTGTTCTTCGCCGAGGGCTGTGCTGCGGCAGGAGAATTTGAGGAGCGCCCTGGGACATGCGGCGCGGACACAGAGATGGGCACAGAGGGACACCTGGTCAGAGCGACTGAGAAGGGAAGATCGGGTCGTCTGCCCGAGCTTTCCCTATTCTGGGCCCAGAGAGCAGGTACTTTGCCCTGGATCGACATCTTGTTGCCCTTCTGGTGTACAAGCTATGCAGTTCTGAACACCAACTCTTGACAACCTCCATACGTCAGTGGCGCCCGTCACTCCCCGCTCCTCGGTTTCTGCGTGCGATCTGCTGAAGAGGCTGCGGGACAACCCCGGTCCTCGGACACGGACGAAGACCCCGCACCGGCACGGCGCGGGGTCCTCGGGCGGGGGCGCGGATCAGGCCGCCGCGGTCTCCTTCTCGTTCCGCCGGCTGTCCTCGGCGTCACCGCCGGGGACGGGAGCGGGGAAGAGCATGCTCAGGCCCCAGTGCAGGACCAGGGCGCTGACCAGGCCCACGACCCACCCGTAGTCGGCCAGCGGGGCCAGGAACGGGACGAGGCCCTCGGACGGGAACGGCCCCGAGCCCTCGGGGGAGTGCGAACCGCCCACGGCCAGCAGCGAGCCGACGGCGAAAGCGGTCAGGGCGCGCCAGTTCCAGCCGCCCGCGTACCAGTACGCGCCGCCGCGCCGGTACAGGCCGGGCAGGTCGAGGCGGGTGCGACGCACCAGCCAGTAGTCGGCGAGCAGGATGCCCGCCACGGTGCCGAGAAGACCGCCCACGGTGCCCAGCCAGGTGAAGATGTAGACGTTCTCGTTCTCCAGCAGCTTCCACGGGAAGATGAGCAGGCTGAGGACGCAGGTGATGAGCGCCCCGGTGCGGAAGCTGATCCACCTCGGCTTGAGGTTCGCCAGGTCGTAGGCGGGGCCGACCAGGTTCGCGGCGATGTTGGTGGAGACCGCGGCCAGCAGCACGACGAAGACCGCGAACAGCAGGCCGAGACCGCTGCCCATCTGCGCGACGACGTCGACCGGGTTCCACAGCGGCTCGCCGTAGACGGCCGCGGTGCCGGCCGTGACCATGACCGCCAGCAGTGAGAAGAGGGTCATCGTCGTGGGCAGGCCCAAGGTCTGGCCGACCATCTGTGCGCGCTGGGAGGAGGCGAACCGCGTGAAGTCGCTGATGTTGAGGGTCAGCGTGGCCCAGTAGCCGATGACGCCCATCAGCGACGGGAAGAACAGGGCCCAGAAGGACGGCCCCCAGTCCATACCCTCGGGGTTCCCGGCGAGCATGACGCCCAGACCCCCCGCCTCGGCGGCCATCCACACGAGCAGGGCCAGGCCGCCCGCGACCATCAGCGGGGCCGACCACACCTGGAGCTTGCGCACACCCTCCATGCCCCACAGGATGAGGAGGACCTGCGCCGCCCAGAACAGGCCGAAGGACAGCCACAGCGTCCACGGGTTGCCGCCCACCTCGGCGGCGTCCAGCCACCTCTCCCCGGCCAGGCGGCCGAGGAGGACGTACACGCCCTGTCCGCCGACCCAGGTCTGGATGCCGAACCAGCCGCAGGCGACCGCGCCGCGCAGCAGGGCAGGCAGGTTGGCGCCGCGCAGACCGAACGAGGCGCGTGCGAACACGGGGAACGGGATGCCGTACTTGGCGCCGGCATGGCCGGTGAGCACCATCGGCACGAGCACGATCAGGTTGCCCAGGACGACGGCGAGCATCGCCTGGCGCCAGTCCATCCCGGCGGCGATCAGACCGCTGGCCAGGGTCCAGGCCGGGATGCTCACCGACATGCTGACCCACAGGGCCGAGAAGCTGCCGGTGCCCCAGGTGCGCCGGGAGAGCGGTACCGGCTGGAGGTCGGTGTTGACAAAGGGGCTCTCGGGCATCGCGGTGCCCTCGGCCAGGGAGACCCGTCCGTCGGCATGGGCGAGGACGGCCGGTTCCCGGGAAGGTGGAGCTTGGGTCAAGACACACCCTGTTCTTCGCTGGTGCGGGGGATCCGTACACGGACACGGCACTGGGCCCGCGGACGTTGGAACCGGGGAGGGCACCGGAAAAATCCGGACCGCCTCCGGGCCGGGGAACATCTTGGCATGCGGCCGACCCGCTCCCCGCCGCAGGATCGGGCTCCGGGCGGGGGTCAGTGCGTGAGGGACACCACGGTCTCGCCGCCGCCCCGCCGGCGGGCGCTCAGCCCGATGTGGGAGATCTCCTCCGCGGAGGGGACGTCGAAGGCGACGGTGGTCCGCACGGCGCGGCCGTTCGCGGGCAGGGTCACCCACATCGGTCCTCCCAGGCGCCCCGTGGCCTCGGGGTCCTCCTCCACCGGCACCCCCGCGTGTGTGTACACGTGCTGCTCGTCCCGCCAGAACTGCTGGTCGGGGCCCGTTCCGGCTACGTCCAGGTGCACCACGAGGAACTCGCCCCCGGGGACCAGGCCGTCGATCCGCGACAGCACCTCGGTGCGGGCGACCCTGAAGTACATGCCCTCGTGCGACACGGTGTCACCCGGTCCGGGGACCTCCCCGGCGGTCCGGGCGTCGCCGTCCTCGCGGCGGTCGAGGGCGAGAAAGGTCAGCAGGGTGAGCACGAGTCCGACGGCGAGCAGCCCCGCGCAGCCCAGCCCCGTGTACAGCCAGGGCGACCGCCTGCCCCCGGTGCCGCGGGGCCCCGGGTCCTCCGGTCCGTGCGCTCGCTCCATGGTCGTGCCCGGCCTCCTCCCGGTTCCCAGTGTGCGTCCGGGAGAGGGGGCTCCCCGGTCACCACGCCGTACTGTGGGGCCATGGCACGTCTTCTCATCGTCCACCACACGGTGTCCCCGGCGACCCAGGAGCTGCTGGAGGCCGTCCTGGAGGGGGCGCGGACCGACGAGGTCGAGGGGGTGGAGGTCCTCGCCAGGCCCGCCCTGGCGGCCTCGGTGCACGACGCGCTCACCGCCGACGCCGTCGTGCTCGGCACCCCGGCCAACATCGGCTACATGTCGGGTGCCCTCAAACACTGGTTCGACGGTGTGTACTACCCCTGCCTGTCGGCCGGGCGGACGGTGCCCTGGTCCCTGTACGTCCACGGCAACAGCGACACCTCCGGTGCGGTGCGCGCGGTGGAGTCGATCGCCAAGGGCATGGGGTGGCGGCGCCACCGTCCGCCGGTCACCGTCGTCGGGGACCCCGGCGCCGAGGACCGCGAGGCGTGCTGGGAACTGGGAGCGGTCTCCGCACTGGCGGCCCTGGGGGAATGAGAGAGGCGCCCCCGCCGGAGGCGGGAGCGCCTGTCGCCCAGCGGGCTCCGGACACGGAGCGCCTTACTGCACCTGGGTGACGATGGGGTCCTTCATGCCGAAGCTCGGGTCGTAGCGGACCTCGGTGACGACGACCTCGCCGACCGCCGCGACCTGGCCGCTGACGCTGTCGCCGGGGGCGAGGCTGCCGGTCTCGAAGTGCGTCATGTCGGCGAAGAGGCTGGCGCCCCAGTCGTTGGTCTCGGTGCCGTCGTCGAGGACCACGGTGAAGTAGAGGGGGTTCATGTCGAGCGCCTCGTCGGAGTTGTTGGTGATCGTGACGTCGACGACGGTGTAGACGGAGTCCGGCTCGAGGACGTCTCCGGTCGTGCCGGCGCGGGTTGCGGTCATGGAGACCTCGCCCTCGGCCGCGGGCGCCTCGGCGCCGCCCCCGCCGCCGGCCCCCTCCTCCGCGGCGCCGGTCTCACCACTGCTCTGGGAAGCGGTGTCGGTCTCGTCCCCGCCCGAGGCGAGGGCGATGATGCCGAAGACGAGGAGCACCACGAGGACGAGGCCGAAGCAGCCGCCGATACCGATGCCGACCTTGGTGCCCGTGGACATGCCCTGCTTGGGGGGCTGCCCTCCGGGAGGGGGGCCGTAGGCGCCGGGGTAGGCCTCGTAACCGCCTGCCCCGTACGGCGGCTGCCCACCGGGCGGGTTCCCGTACGGGGGCTGTCCGCCGGGCGGGTTCCCGTACGGGGACGGGGCTCCGTAGGGCGGCTGTCCGCCGGGCGGGTTCCCGTACGGGGGCTGGCCTCCGGAAGGGCCTCCGTACGGGGGCTGGGGGCCGGAGGGGTCGTTGGGATAGGCCATGAGGTGCTCCGGTCTCGTGCTCGAGGGCGCGGGGGGTGCGCAGGTGCCGTGCACCCACACGTAGGGCTCACAGGAAGATATCGGACAGGGCCCTGCCCGGGGGAGCCCCTCCGCCGCCGACCGTTCCGTCCGGGACCCGTCCTTGGTACTTTGTGCCTGTGCCCATGGACTACCACCCCACTCCCACCGAAGTCGTGGCGTCCTGGATCCCGCACGACGCGCGGTGGCACGAGGCGGCGCGGTCGGCGGCCGCGATCGGTGTGGACACCGTCCGGCGCTATGTCTGCGGTCTGATCCTCGACCACCGCGACGGGGACAGGGAGCTCACCGACGAGTACGACCTGAGGTCCATCGAGGCCCTGACCGAGGACCTCGGCGCGGGCGGCCTGGCCGCGGTCGAGTGGAGCAGGGTCCGAGACGCCCTGCTACTCCCCCTGGAGGCCAGGTAGGGGTGCGGGTGCCTCGGGGAAGCACTCGGGGCAGTCCTCGCCGCAGGGGTAGCTGGTCATCGACATGGACCGGCAGCGAACGCAGGTTCTGCGCCTCCCCCCGGGAGGGTCGTGCCGCCACATGTGGTGGCCCGCCCGGCAGATCCCCGAGGGCGCCATCGTGTTCTCGTCGGGCGCTGCGCTCATGAGAGGCACCGTAGCCCACGCGACCCGGGCATCGGAAGAGCGCCCCGCCCGGGAACCGGGGCCGGCCACCGGAGGAACGTCCTGGCCCCGGGCCGGGGACAGCCGGGTGCCCAGGTCGTACTACCTTGTGTAGTAGAGGACTGCCGGTGCGGCGGAGAACGGGACGAGCGGAGGCGGCGTGGTCGACTGGCTGACCATGACGATTCAGATGGTGTCGCTGGCGATGGCCGGGTGGTGCCTGGTGTCGACCTTCCGGGACCGGCCCATGCTCGTGCCCCACCTGGTCGGCATGGGGATCCTGTGGCTCCTGGTGATCGGCCAGGCTGTCGCCACCGGTATCACCATGGCGGGCGGCGACCGCCCCGCCGAGACGGCCATGTTCGTCTCCTACCTGGCCACCGTCGTCCTCCTGCCCCCCGCCTGCGCGGTGTGGGGCTTCATGGAGCGCACCAAGTGGGGACCGGCCGTGATCGCCTTCGCGTGCCTGATCCTCCCTGTCCTGTTCGTCCGCCTCGAGCAGCTCTGGAACCCCGTTGTCTGACACAGCCGCACCCACCACCGCCAAGGACCTGCGCACGGGACCGGGGCGGCTCCTCGTCGCCGTGTACGGCGTGTTCGCCCTCGCCGCGACCGCCCGCGGCACCTACCAGCTCGCCACCGGGTTCGAGGAGGCCCCGCTCGCCTACCTCCTGTCGGTGTTCGCCGGAGCGGTCTACCTCGTCGCCGCCGTCGGCCTCGCCCGCGCGGGGCGCACCTCGCGCCGGGTGGCCCTCGTCTCGTGCACCGTCGAGATGGTCGGCGTGCTCGTCGTGGGCGCCGCGAGCCTCTTCCTCCCCGAGGTCTTCCCCGAGGACACGGTGTGGTCGGGCTTCGGCAGCGGCTACTTCTTCGTCCCGCTGGTCCTGCCGGCTCTCGGGCTGTGGTGGATCCTGAGAATCCACCGCCTCGACCAGGGGTGATGCGGACCGCCTGGTTAGGCTGAGGGCATGACGGAACCCTTGCCCCTGCCTGTCGCGGTGTCCTCGGACTGGCTCCTGGCCCACCGCGACGACGTGTCCGTGGTCGACTCCCGGTGGTACATGGACGGCCGTTCCGGGCGCGAAGCCTATCTCGCCGGCCACATCCCGGGGGCGGTGTTCGCCGACGTGGACACCGACCTCGCCGCCCCGGCCTCTCCCGAGGGCGGGCGCCACCCGCTGCCCTCGGCCGCCGACTTCGCCCGGACCCTGGGACGCCTGGGCATCGGGGACCGGGCCAGGGTGGTCGTGTACGACGACGCGGGCGGTTCGGTCGCGGCGCGGCTCGTGTGGATGCTCCGCGTCCTGGGCACCCCCGCCGCGTTCCTCGACGGCGGCCTGCAGACCTGGGCCGGCGAGCTGGAGGAGGGCGAGCACACACCCCCGGCGGTGCACCGGACCCCGCAGCACTGGCCGGCCGACCGGATCGTGCACACCGGCACCGTCCTGGCCGGGACGTCCGACCCCCGGCAGCTGATCCTCGACGCACGTGCCCGCGGCCGCTACACCGGGGAGCAGCCGGCGCCCGTCGACGCCCGGCCCGGCCACGTCCCCGGGGCGCGCAGCGCCGAGTGGACCGGCAACCTCGGCCCCGACGGCCTGCTCGCCTCTCCCGAGGCCCTGCGCGAGCGCTTCGCCGCCCTGGGCGCCGACGGTACGCGGACCGTCACCGTCTACTGCGGCTCGGGGGTGACCGCCTGCCACGACCTGCTCGCCCTGGAGCACGCGGGTCATTCCGGTGCCCGCCTCTACCCGGGTTCCTGGAGCCTGTGGGGAGGCGACGACTCCCTGCCCGTGGAGACGGGCGATCCGTACGCGGGGGCAGGCGGTCCGCACGCGCCGTGACGTGCGCGCGGTGGTGCGAAAAAAAGATCTGAGTACCGGTTTCGCCCTGGGGCGGCCGTTTTTGGACATAAAGGGAACCTGGTGTTCGTTTCCTGCGTCTGACCAGCTTGTAGGATTGCCCGGCCCGAGGACAATGACGGACAACAAGGGCTTACGGGGCTGTCCCGAAGCGAATTGAGGAACACTGTCCATGGATATTCTGCTCCTGGTGGTCATCGCCGCCGCCGTCGTGGTCGGTGTGGTGGTCTACCTCCAGCGGTCGAAGAAGAGCACCCCCGCACCGCCGCCGCCCGCCGCGCCCCGCGACCCCTTCGCGGACACCGCCGACAGCACCGCCGGCGACCCCCGCACCCTCAAGGCCGGTGACATGGTCGACTGGGGGGTCGAGCGCACCTGGATCCGCGGCAGCCTGCGCCTGTCCGAGGGCGGCTACACCTGGTCCGAGCAC
Source organism: Nocardiopsis algeriensis (assembly GCF_014203695.1). Lineage (GTDB taxonomy): Bacteria > Actinomycetota > Actinomycetes > Streptosporangiales > Streptosporangiaceae > Nocardiopsis > Nocardiopsis algeriensis. Next base: position 285,694 of record NZ_JACHJO010000008.1, read on the forward strand.
TTCCTCGAGGTGGAGGGCGGCAAGCGCTGGCTCTCGGTCGAGGAGGACCCCGACATCGAGATCGCCCTGTGGACCGGCCGCCCCGACCTGGACCTGACCCCGCACGGCAAGAGCATCGAGCTGGAGGGGACCACCTACCGGCTCGAGGAGAAGGGCAGCGGCTCCTACCGCTCCGAGGGCACCACCGGCCTCAAGTCCCAGGGCGGGTTCGACTACGCCGACTACGAGTCCGCCGACGGCAAGCTCCTGGCCTTCGAGCGCTTCGACCACGGCTCCTGGGAGGTCAGCACCGGGACCAAGGTCGAGCCCGGCACCTTCACCATCTACCCCGGGAGCTGAAGGGCGATGCTCACGAGCATCAGCGCCCCCTTCGTCGACACCAGCGCCTCCGACCTGGTGTGGACGCTCGGCCATCCCCTGGTCGAGCCTCTGGCCGTCCGCACGGTCCGCCACGCCGGCGCCCGGATCGAGCTCCGGGTGCTCGGCGCCTCCCACCAGGTGCTGGTGCAGGCACCGGGCGGCGAACTGCTGGAGACGGTCGCGTGCCTGCCAGGGGTCGAGGGCGGACTTCCGGGCGGGGCCGAGCGGCCGCTGCCGGGGGCCGGCTCCTACCGCTTCTCCTCGGAGGTCGAGCACCTGTCCCGCGCCGAGCTCGCCCGGCGGGTGGAGCGGATCCGCCGCGAGGCCGACGACCGGCCCCACGCCCTGCTCGCCTCCTTCCCCGGCGACGAGCTCGCCGTCACCGGGCTGCACCTGCTGCCCGGCCGCGGCTCCCTCCGCTGGCGCACCTGGCACGCCTATCCGCAGAGCGGTGAGTTGGTGACGACCGCTTCCACAGTGACCGCACCCCCCACGTCAGAGAGAACCGCGCCATGAAGTCACACAACTCCTTCTCCGGCGACGAGGAGAACAAGAAGAAGCTGATCACGGTGATCGTCGTCATCGGGGTGATCCTGCTGCTCCTGATACTGCTCAGCTCCTGCGACGACGACAACAACTCCGGCTCCGGAGGGGGCGGGTTCTTCTTCATCGGCGGAACCAGCACCAGCAACAACTACTACGGCGGCGGCAGCGGCAGCAGCAGGTACAACGACGGCAGCGGCAGCAGCTACCGCGGCGGCGGCAGCGGCTTCGGCAAGTAGGCCCCTGCCGGCAGCCCCCGCGGCACCGAGAAACCCGACCGGAAATCCCCCGACCAGCGGACAGGACCATGAACGAGATCCTCTTCAACGCACTCGCCACACTCGCCTACGGGGGTGTGGGCACCCTCATCCTCGTGGTGGGCTACCTGCTCATCGACCTCCTCACCCCCGGTAAGCTGCACAAGCTGATCTGGGAGGAGCGCAACACCAACGCGGTGATCCTGGTGTCGGCCAACACACTGGGCGCCGCCATCGTCATCACCTCCGCGATCCTCGCCAGCGAGTCCGAGATGGGGCTGGGCGCGGGCCTGATCTCCACCGCCGTCTACGGCCTGATCGGCCTGGGCGTCATGGCGCTGTCGTTCCTGGTCATCGACCTCCTCATCCCGGCCAAGATCGCCCACATGATCAGCGACAGCGAGCCGCACCCCGCCACCTGGGTGAGCGCCAGCGCGCACGTGGCGATCGCCCTGGTCCTGGCCGCGGCGCTCACCTGAACCCGGACCCGGCGACAAGGCCCCCTGACCCCGGCCACCCCACTCCACGAAGGCACACGCGTTGACCGAGCAGACCGCGAAGAGCACCGACCGCAGCCGAACCGGCCTCCCGGTTCCGCCGCGCATGGCCAGGTTCCTCGTCCTGACCGCGGTGTTCCTCTGCGCGGCCTGCGGTCTGGTGTACGAGCTGGCCCTGGTCGCGATCGGCAGCTACCTGCTGGGCGACACCATCACCCAGGCCTCGATCGTGCTGTCGGTGATGGTGTTCGCCATGGGCGTGGGGTCGCTGCTGTCCAAGCGGTTCACCGGGAGCGCGGCGGTCGCCTTCGCCGTGATCGAGGGGCTGCTCTCCCTCGTCGGCGGTCTGTCGGTGCTGCTGCTCTACGGGGCCTTCGCCTGGCTGTCGGCGTACGGGTTCGCGCTGGTCCTGCTGGCCTTCGCCATCGGGGTGCTCATCGGCATGGAGATCCCGCTGCTGATGACACTCATCCAGCGCATCCGCAGGCAGGAGGCCTCCGAGGCGGTCGCCGACCTGTTCGCCGCCGACTACGTGGGCGGGCTCATCGGCGGCCTGGCGTTCCCCTTCCTGCTGCTGCCGCTGCTGGGCCTGCCCAAGGGCGTGCTGATGGTGGGCGCCCTCAACGCCGTCGTGGGCGTCGCCGTGGTGCTGTGGCTGTTCCGGGGGGAGCTCGCCCGCGGTGTGCAGGTCTTCCTGGGCGCGGGCCTGGTGGGCGTCCTCACCGTGCTGGGCCTGGCCTTCGCCTACGCCGACCAGTTCGAGGTCGACGCCCGCCAGGCCCTGTACCGCGACCCGATCGTGCACGCCGAGCGCTCCGAGTACCAGGAGATCGTGCTCACCCGGTCGCTCGACGGGCAGGACGTCCGGCTCTTCCTCAACGGTGACCTGCAGTTCTCGACCCTCGACGAGTACCGCTACCACGAGTCGCTCGTGCACCCGGCGATGGCGGGCCCGCGCGAGGACGTGCTGGTGCTGGGCGGCGGTGACGGGCTCGCCCTGCGCGAGATCCTCGCCTACGACGACGTCGCCTCGGTCACCCTGGTGGACCTGGACCCGGCCGTCGTCGAACTGGCCTCCACCGAACCGGTGATCGAGGAGCTGAACGAGGGATCCTTCGAGGACCCGCGGCTGGAGGTGGTCCACACGGACGCGTTCCAGTGGCTGCGCGAGAACACGGAGGAGTTCGACGTGGTCGTCGCCGACCTCCCCGACGGCCAGGACGTGGGCACGTCCAAGCTCTACTCGGTCGAGTTCTACTCGCTGATCCGGCACGCCATGGCGGACGGGGGCCGCGTGGTGGTGCAGGCCGGCTCGCCGTTCTTCGCCCCCGAGGCCTACTGGAGCGTGGGCCACTCGCTGGAGGCGGCCGACCTGGCCGCCACCCCCTACAACGTGGACGTCCCCTCGTTCGGGAACTGGGGCTTCTACCTGGCGGCGGCCGACACCGCCCCCGAGCTGGAGGTCCCCGAGGACGCGCCGCCGCTGCGGTTCCTGGACGAGGCCCTCCTGGAGGCGGCGCAGGTGTTCCCGAGGGACCGCCGCGACGAGGGTGTCCAGGAGTCCACCCTCATGCACCCCCGCGTGATCGAGTACCACAAGGGTGCCTGGAAGGGCTACTGAGGCCGCGCTCCGGCCCGGGACCGGGCCGGAGCGCAGGCACCGCGCAGCCTGGAAACAGGGCCGATGGGCGGCCGCGCGGTGGCACACGGGGGCGGAACCCATCGTGGCCCGGCCCCCGGCCGTCCGGCGCGCCGCCGTGCCGCCCCGGACGGGGCGCGGGACAAACCCTTGCCGGACCTTTGCCGCTGCGGTGCGGATCTCTCAGGAACGCAGCTCCGCCAGGGGCCCGGACAGGTGCTCGGCGTAGTAGTCGAGGAAGGTGTCCGGGTCGGCGCCCGCGTTGAGCAGGGCGAGGTGGTCGAAGCCCGCGTCGGCGAAGGTGCGCACCTGCGCCAGGTGGGTCTCGGGGTCGGGGCCGGCCGAGACCATGTCGGCCATGTCCTCGGGCCTGACCGTCGCGGTGGCCGCCTCGAAGTTGACCGGGTTGGGCAGCTCCGACATGACCTTCCATCCCAGAGCTCCGAAGCGGAAGCCCTGGTGCGCGTTGCGCAGCGCCGTCTCGGTGTCGGGCCCCACGGCCAGGGGGACCTCGTTGTAGCGCGGCCCGCTGCCGCCCGCCCGCGTGTAGGCGTCCACGACCTCCTTCTCGGGCGCGTTGGCGAACAGGCCGTCGCCCAGTTCCGCGGCGAGCTCCGCGGACCGGCCGCCGCTCGCGGCCACGATGATCTGGGGCGGGGTCTCGGGCAGGTCGAACACCCGGGCGTCGTCCAGGTCCAGGTACTGGCCCTCGAACGAGTGGTAGCCCCCGCTCCACAGCATGCGGATGATCTGCAGGGCCTCGTGCAGCATCTCGTGCCGCGTCGAGACGGAGGGCCAGCCGTGCCCGGTGACGTGCTCGTTGAGCCGCTCGCCGCTGCCGATGCCGAGGAAGTGCCGCCCCTCGGACAGCAGCGCCGTGGTCGCCGACGCCTGCGCGACGATCGCGGGGTGGCAGCGCACGGTCGGGCAGGTCACCCCGGTGCCGAGCCGGATCCTCTCGGTGCGCTCGGCGATCGATGCCAGCACCGACCACACGAAGGGGGAGTGGCCCTGGCTCTCCAGCCAGGGGTGGTAGTGGTCGCTGACCTCGACGAAGTCGAACCCGAGCTCCTCCGCCCGCACCGCCTGGCGCACCAGTTCGCGCGGCCCGTAGGCCTCGGCCATCAGCTTCAACCCGATCTTCACGGTGTGCTCCCCCTTCGTGCGTCCTCGCAGCTCGTGCCCCCTACCCGGAGCCGGCGCCCCGAACACCCCGCCCGCTCCTGCGGGGCCGGTGCCCGCGGCGGCGGGCCCGGAGGCATCTCTGCCGTCGCGCAGGTGCAAATCCGTCACATTGGCCAAAGTGCTGACATGTCTTCACTTGGGTGATTAGCCTTGCCCTGTCGCAGGTACGCCGCGTCCCTGCGCCCATCCCCTGGCCGGCTCCCGCTCCGCCGCCCGTACACGTTGGAGCAACCCATGACTGCGCCCCCGTCCACGCCCATGACCGGCGCCCAGAAGTTCGGCATCGGATGCCTCGGCTGCTTCGGAGCCTTGCTGTTCACCGTAATGATCGGCTCCTGCGCGACCGCTCTGGCCGGAGGTGGGAACGGCGGCGCCGCACCGGAGCCCGCCGCCGTCACCGCCACGGTGAGCGAGACGGTGACGGCGACGGAGACGGTCGAGGAGGAGGTGGAGATCGAGGTGGAGGTGACGGCGACGGAGACCGTCACGGCGACCGAGACCGTGACCGAACGCCCCGAGAGCGGAGGCGGGGGCGGTGGAGGAGGCGGGGGTGGCGGGGGTTCGGCCTACTACCAGAACTGCGACGCCGCGCGCGCGGCCGGAGCCGCCCCCGTGTACCTCGGCGACCCCGGATACGGTCGGCACCTGGACCGCGACGGTGACGGGGTCGGGTGCGAGTAGCGGCTCAGCCGGGCCAGGCGAAGACCTCGGCGCGGGCCTCGGTGAGATGGGCGTCCGCACGGTCGTGCTGGGCCACGCGGACGCCCACCCAGCGGCCGGGGCCGGCAGTCCTTGCCAGGTGTGGCCGAAGCGGCCCTTCCCGCGGACCTGCACCCTGCTGTCCACGGCGCACTCGCGGAAGACCCTCCCCGACGACTCGAACTCCACCGCGCGCAGCTGCACCTCGCAGCGGGGAGTGAGGCCGGTCAGGACCACCCCCACCGACAGCAGGTAGAGGGCGCCGTGCGGATGGCTGTCGTCGACCAGCTCCCGGAGCTCGGCGACGCCGTCGTCGCGGCGGTCGAACACGATGTCGTACCACCGGCCCGGTTCCAGGGCCGTCGGTGTGTCCTTCGCGAAGCCGTGGTACTCGGGCATGGCGTCGTCCTCGGGTCGGTGTGCGCCGGCAACGCCAGCATCTGCCGCGTACCGACGGCGTTCAACCACCGGGGAGGACGTGTCCGGCCGGTCCCCGGGGCGGGGAGGGCACGTGTGCGGCACGATGGAGCCGTCGCCGTCACGGGAGGTTCACCGGTGCGATCCGCGCATACCGTCAGCGTCGTCCGCGAGGCCGAGGCCGCGCTTCTGGCCCGCCTGCCGGAGGGGGCGCTCATGCGCCGGGCCGCGTTCGGCCTGGCCGTCGAGTGCGCCCGCCTGCTGCCCCGGGTGTACGGGGCCCGGATCGTGCTCCTGGTCGGCGGCGGGGACAACGGGGGCGACGCCCTCCACGCGGGGGCGTTCCTCGCCGCGCGGGGCGCGTCCGTGTTCGCGGTCCTGGCCGGACGGAGCGTCCACCAGGGCGGTGTGGAGGCGCTGCGGGCGGCCGGGGGGAAGGCGTACGCGTTCTCCGGCGACGGGTCGGTGCTGTTCGACGCCGACCTGATCGTCGACGGGCTGGTCGGGATCGGTGGCCGGGGCAGGTTGCGCGAGCCGCACGCCACCCTGGCCGTGCTCGCCGCGAATGCGCCCGCGCCTGTCGTCGCGGTCGACCTGCCCAGCGGTGTGGACGCCGACACCGGAGAGGTGGCGGGGCACGCCGTCCGCGCCGACCTCACGGTCACCTTCGGTACCCACAAACCGGGGCTGTTCGTGGACCCGGGCGCCGAACGGGCGGGCCGGGTCGTGTTCGTGGACATCGGTCTGGGGCCCGAGCTCCCGGCTCCGGCCCTCGTCCGTCCACAGGCTGTGGACATCGCCGCGCTCCTTCCCCGCCCGGGGGCCGAGAGCGACAAGTACCGCCGCGGCGTCCTGGCGGTTCGCGCAGGCTCCGACCGCTACCGCGGTGCCGCCGTCCTCACCGTGGGGGGAGCCCTGCGCACGGGGGTCGGCATGGTCCGCTACGAGGGAGGGGAGAGGGCCGTCGACCAGGTCCTGGCGCGCTGGCCGGAGACCGTGGCCTCCGTCCTGGAGCCGCTCCACAGCACCAACCTGGGGCCCGGCCGGGTGTCGGCCGTGGCCATCGGACCGGGACGGGGCACCCACCGCGCCAACGCCGACGAACTGGGCGCCGTCCTGGAGAGCGAGGTTTCCGTCCTGGCCGACGCCGACGCGATCACCCTGCTCAGCGGGGAGGACGGGCGAGACCTCGCCGATCTGGTCCGTGAGCGCGAGGCACCCACCCTGCTCACCCCGCACGCGGGTGAGCTTGCCCGCCTGCTGGGCGCCGACCGGGCCGACGTCGAGGCGCGGCGGCTCGAACACGCCGTTCGGGCCGCCGACGACCTCGGCTGCACGGTCCTGCTCAAGGGGTCCACCACGGTCATCGCCTCCCCCGGCGCCCCGGTGGTCGCCAACCCGACAGGGACGTCCCTGCTGGCCACCGCGGGCACGGGCGACGTCCTCTCGGGGGCGGCGGGAGCTCTGCTGGCGGGCGGCCTGTCGGCGGCGAACGCGGCGATGTGCGCCGCCTACCTGCACGGCCGCGCGGCGGTACTGGCCCGGGGCGGAGCCCCGATCAGCGCCTCCGACCTGCTGGAGGGCCTGCCCCTGGCGATCCGGGAGGTGGGGGAGGCGGTGGCCTGACCGCACCGCGTCCACGGACGTGGCCGGGCCGCGTGCCTCGAGGCGCGGAGAGCCCGGGCGGGCGCAGCGGTGCTCCGTGCGGGGACCCGCGTGCTTTCGCCGACCGCGTGCGACCGGTCCTTTCCCCGGTCGGCCGGCAGCGGTGTGGGATGATGCGCATTCCCCCATGGAGTTCCGATCAGGTGGGAGTATCCCCATGCTCCGCTCATGTCCTCCGCGTTCCGGCAGCCGTACGTGACTCGCGCGGGGAAGAAGCGCCACCGTCCGTACCGGATCCCCGAGTGGTAGCGAAAGAAGCTCGCAGAGCGGGGACACCCGGCAATTTCCGTCCGGCAGCAGGAAGGGGACGCCCCACCGCTTCGCCGCGGTCAAGGATGTGTGCCTCCTCGTTCTTCTGGTTGTCCTGTTCGGGGGCAGGCAGGGGCGGGGATTGCCTTCACCGTGCAGAGCAGCGCACCGCACCTTTGAGGGAGGACGGTTGACGAGTGGAGCCGGGCCGGAGCCGGACCAGGCGTTCGTGGACTTCCTGAGGAAGGTCCACAGCGAGCACCGGTGGGAGAAAGAGCGCAAACCACTGCGGTGGTGGGCCTTCTCCCTGATGGTGCTGCTCTGCCTTCCGCCGGTCCTTTTGCTGGGCCTCTGCCTTGCCTTCGGCGTGGAGACCGTGCTGAAGGCAGTGCTGTTCGCGCAGGACGGTCGACAGGCCGAGGCCGCTGTGCTCTGGGTACGCAACGGCAGGCCCATGGTGGAGTTCGTGGCCCATGACGGGCAGTCCTTGGTCGCATGGGCGGAGGGTCGCCATCGGCACGATCCCGCTCATACGGTCGACGTGCTCTACCTGTCGGGGGCTCCGGGGGCGGCCGTCGTGGCAGGGCACCGGTGGAACTTCTGGCCATTGCTTCCCGTGGCACTCGCTCCCGTGCTGACATGGTGGTGGGCCTGCCACCACAGGGCGGGGTTCCGGGCAGGATGGTTCGTGCGGCGGGCCCGGGTACACGTCCAGGGCCTGCCGGGACGGCCTCGGCCGGTGGCTCCCCTCCTCGTGTTCGCCGTGTTCGCCGGGACGTCGGCTGTGGCGGTTCTTGGCGGCAGCGTCTTGGCGCTCACCCTGCTCAGCCCGGCCGAGGTGCTCGAGAAACAGCTCTCCTTCCTGCTCATCCCCGTACCCGTGCTCCTGGCAGCCGCACTGCTCGCCCTGGTCCGTGCCGCCTACCGGTATGCCGAGGACCACCCGGTGCGGCGCCTTCCGCGCCCCTTCCCACTGCTGCCGAAACGGAGCATCCGTTTTCTGGCGGCCCTGGTCGCAGCCGTGGTCCTGGTGTCGGTGCCCGTTTTCTGGAGGGAGCCGCTGAGCGATCCCGTGGCGGGGACCGCGGAGCTGCTGGAGACCCGGTTCAGCGGGGGCAGCCACAGAAACTGGGCCTATCTGGACATCGGCTACGAGGTCGACGGCTTGTACTTCGAGGACACCGTCGAGGTGTCCAGGAGCACGGCGGAGGAACTGGGTGTGCGGGGCACGGTGCCGGTGGTGTGGGAGGCGTCCGATCCGGTGGACGTGCGGTTGAGGGAGGACGGTTGACGAGTGGAGCCGGGCCGGAACCCGACCAGGCGTTCACCGACTTCACACGGCGGTTCGAGGAGGAGCGCGGACGGCTGCTGCGGCATCCCCAGGGCCTGCCGCGCACCCCGTCCGGTGTTCGCCCCGGTCGTGCTCCTCGGCAGGTGCGCCGGAGGGCCGCTCGTGCTGCTCGCCCAGGAGGGCGCGCTGCGGTCCGCCCTGAGCGGGAGAAGCCGACACCGGGCCGTGGCGTGAGGGAGCGGGGCGCCGGCACCACGGCTGTGTCCTGCCGGCAGGGCGGGTTCAGAGCTTCCGGGCGGCCTCCAGGCCGAGGCGGACGATGTCGGTGATGAAGTAGTCGCCCGGGTCGCGGGCGTCGCGGAGCTTCGGGAGGAGGGGCTCGTCCACCCACATGAACTCGGTGTGCTTGTCCTTCTCCAGCTGCGGTGCCGAGAGGTCGCCCTCCACCCGGACCAGGTAGTCGACCTCGCGGCGGGTCACGCCGTCACCCGGGTCCCAGTCGACGCGGTACAACTCCGACAGAACCTCGGTCAGCCGCCAGCCCGTCTCCTCGGCCACCTCGCGGGCCAGTCCCTCCAGCATGGTCTCGCCCTCCTCGACGTGCCCGCCGACGATGTCCCAGCAGTGCGGGAACACCTTCCGGTGCGGTGACCGGCGCTGGGCGAAGATCCGCCCGTCGGGCGCGGCGATCACCGCGCCGGCCACGTAGGTCCGCCCGTCGGAGGTGTCGGGGAAGCCGATCCCCGGCGCCACCTGGATACCGTCCACAGTTCCTGCCCCCTGTCGTCGTCGGTCGCCGCCAGCCTACGGCCGGAGGTCGGCCTCCGGCTCCCCGCCGGCCGCGTCGCGACCCCGGCGCGGCAGCCGCAGGGTGAGCAGCTTGGCGCGCGGTGCCACCTTTCCGGCCAGGTCGAACACCGCCTCGGTGCGCGAGCGGTCCTCGTCGAGCACCGAGAACAGGTTGACGCCCAGGTAGAACGTGATGGCCCCGTAGGCGACCTCCCTGGCGGGCAGCAGGCGGCCGAGGGGGGATCCGCCCACGACGCGGGTCCACTCCTGTTCGATGAGCGCGATCCACGGCTCGGCCCGGGTGCGGATCTCCTCGCGCAGCTCCGGCTTGGTGACCGCCGCCGCCACCAGTTCGGAGAACTCCGCGATGTAGCCGCGTTCCAGGTCGGTGCGGTAGATGTGCGTCGCCGCCTCCACCAGCTCCTCCAGTGTGCGGGCCCGCGCGGTGAGCGCCCGGTACATCTCCAGGCGTTCGGCGCTGGAGCGGTCCAGTGCGGCCAGCAGCAGCTGGTCGACCCCGCCGAAGTGGTAGAAGACCAGCGCCGAGTTGGCCTCCGCGCGCGCCGCGATGGCGCGTGCCGACGCCCCCGCGTAGCCCTCCTCGCGCATCACCTCGCGGGCGGCAGCCAGGAGCCGCTCCTTGGTCTCCTCGCTCGTGCGCCGTCCGCCCCCGCCTCGCGCCATGGGACGCCCCCTTCCAGATTCGTTCATCATACGTTTTAATCGAGTGATTAAATCGACTGGTTCAATCAAGTGGTGAAGGAGCCCCCTGTGTCCGAGGAGTCCCCGCTCAAGGAACCCGTCCGCTGGTGGCTGGCCGGAATCGTGCTGGGAATGTTCGCGCTGCTCACCGTGCTGCGCATCACCAGCTGGGGCGGCCTCGACCAGACCGCCCTCTTCTACCTGGGCCTGCCCGCCGTCGTCGCCCTGCTCGTGGTGTTCACCTTCCGGCCCCGCAGCGCGGTCGGTGTCTCCATGGCCGTGCTCACCCTCTTCCTCGCCATGTCCGGAGCCCTGCTCGGCGAGGGGCTCGTGTGCCTGGTGATCGCGGCCCCGCTGCTGTACGCCGTGGTCGCCCTCGTCGCCATGGTCGCGGAGCGCATCATGGACTCCGGAAAGAACTCCCGCCACGCCTTCCTCGCCGTTCCGCTCCTCATGGCGCTCGGCATGGAGGGCATTGCCGGAACCACGATCCTGCCCAGGGCCGGCGCGGGAACGGACTCCGTCCTCGTCGACGCCGCGCCTTCCCGGGTCGCCGCCGCCCTGGCCGCCCCGCCCGCCTACGACGAGCCCGCGGCCCTGTTCCTGCGCGCCGTCCCCTTCCCGCAGCCCGTGGCCGCCGAGGGCGGGGGACTCGGCGTCGGCGACACCCGCACCGTCACCTTCACCCCGCGCACCACGCTCCGCCCGGGCGACGAACCGACCCCGCGCACCATGGTGCTGGAGATCGCCGAGAGCGAGGTGGACACCGACGGCGGCCGGGTGGTCTTCGACGTCGTGGAGGACACCGCCTTCGCCCGCTGGATGGACATGCACCAAGCCGAGGCCTCCTGGACCGCCGAGGACGGCGGCACCCGGCTGACATGGACGATCGACTACGACCGCACCTTCGAACCCTCCTGGTACTTCGGGCCGGTCCAGGCCTACGCCACCGATCTGGCCGCCGGATACCTCGGTGACACCTTCGCGGCAGGAGCCGAGGCGGAGGTCCGCAGGTGAACCCCGAGCTGTCCGCGCTGGCGGTGCGCGGCACCGCCCTGCTCGTCCCTGTCCTGCTCCTGGCCGGGCTGTGCCTCTGGCGGGCTCCCCGCCCGCACGAGACCGCGGCGATGATCGTCTCCGGAGCCTGGGCCCTGCTCGCCCTCGTCCCCCTCAACCTCCTCGCCCTCCGTGTGGGCTGGTGGTCCTTCCACGCCGAGGGCGCCGTCTGGCTCGGCATCCCCGTCGACCTGCTGCTGGCGTGGGCGCTCCTGTGGGGATCACTGCCCGCACTGCTGCTGCGCCACCTGCCGCTGCCCCTGCTCAGCGCCCTGGTCGTGTGGGCGGACCTCGCCTTCATGCCGCTGGCCGAACCCGTCGTGGTGCTGGGCGGCACCTGGATCACCGGCGAACTCGCCGGTGCCGCGGTCGGCCTGGTCCCGGCCCTGCTGCTGGCGCACTGGACACGGCACGACCAGTGCGTGCACGCGCGGATGTGGGCGCAGGCGTTCCTGGCGTTCGGACTGATGGTCGTCCTGCCCGCCCTGGCGGTCGGCGCGGCCCCGGCCACCTCCGGCACCGCCTTCACCGCCTTCCAGGTCCTGGCGGCGGCCTGCCTTCCCGGGCTGGCCGCCGCTCGCGAGTTCGCCGCGGTGGGCGGCGGCACCCCGCTGCCCTACGACCCGCCGAAGCGGCTGGTGACCAGCGGCCCCTACGCCTACCTGCGCAACCCCATGCAGACCGCGATCGTGGCCGTCTACCTCGTCCTGCCCGTGATCACGGGCGACCCCCGCCTGCTCCTCGGTGCGGTGGTCGCCCTCGCCTACGGCGCCGGGTTCGCCGAGTGGCACGAGGGCGGCCAACTGCGGAAGGCCTTCGGCCGGGACTGGACGGAGTACCGGGCCGAGGTGCGACCGTGGCTGCCCCGGTGGCGCCCCTGGCCCGGGCGCACGACCGGAATCCTGTACGTGAACGCCGACTGCGACATGTGCCGCGGCCTGGGCAGGTGGATCGCCGCCCGGTCGCCGGTGGCTCTGGAGATCCGCCCGGCATCCCGGCATCCGGAGGTCCTGTACCGCCTCACCTACGAGATGCCCGGCGGGCACCGGTGGAGCGGGGTGTCGGCGCTGGCCCGCGCGCTGGACCACCTCCACCTCGGCTGGGCCCTCGCCGGCTGGGCACTCGACCTGCCGCTGCTGCGCCACTTCGCGCAGCTGTGCGCCGACGCCTTCGGCGCGGGCCCCCGACCCTCCCGCGCCCCCGAGGCCGCAGGCGCCTGACCGGGGAGGACGGGGCCGCCGGCGCCGGCGATCCCGTACCTGCGGCCGCCTCCTGCGGTCGGCCGGGCCACAGGCACAGGATCGCCGGCTCTGGGCGCCCGTGCCCCTCCCCGTTATGCTCGGTCAGGACCAGGACGACCGGCATTCGGGCGATACCTGCCTCCGTGTCCCACCTCCGCCCCCCGTACGAGGTCACCGATGGAAGAACAGGCCATGCTCGCGCGGGACCTCGTCCTGCGGGTCTGCGCCGGAGCGACCGAGTTCGACCCCCACTGGATCCGGGTCGACGGCAAGGTCACCACGCCGTTCCTCGTGCCGCGCGACCGCAACCTCGTCCGCGCGATCGTCGACGCGGGCCGTGCCATGGGCGTCGACCGGCTCCTGGTGTGCCGCACCCGACCCGAGTTCTCCTACGCCCCCGTCACCGAGGTCCCCCTCGACACCGACACCCTCATCGACCTCATCCGCGGCTGGGGCCCCACCCCCACCGACTTCCTCGTCTGTGTCGAGGACTTCTCCGCCGCCGTCCTGGTCACCGCCCAGGACCTCACCGTGGCCGCCGGACCCGCCGACTTCGTGCGCGCACTCGTCGGAGCCGACATCCCGCAGGTCCGCACCCACTTCGGCAACCGGGCCCGGATCGAGGGCGACCCCGAGCTGGCCCGCGCCGCCCGGCTCTACCGCTGCGCCGACACCCCGGCCCGGGGCGGGCCCGGCCCCGACGCGCACGAACTCCTCTCCCGGCGGGCCGACGCCCTGCGCCGCAGCCGTGCCGCCCCCGCGCTGCGCGCCCTGCGCGGCGCCTGGGGCTGGCTGATGGTCGGCGTCCTGCTCACCGCCCCGTTGGCCCTCCCCGCCCTGGACGGCGCGGTCGTCCCGGCCCTCGTGACCGCCTTCCTGCTGCTGTTCCAGCTGGCCCTGCTCGCGCGCTCGCGCACCGTGTCCTTCGCGGGGCTGCTGCGTACGGCGGCGCTCGGCGCCCTGTTGCTGTGGCCCGCGGCCCTCGCCGAGTCCGCACTGGTCGGACTGCTGGGTGCCGACCCGTACGGCGTCGTGCCCTACACCTACGTCGCGGTCACGGTGGAGGAGCTGGTCAAGCTCCTGCCGCTGCTGCTCTTCGCCCTCCTGGCCTTCCGCCGGGCGCGGCGCACGGCCGCCGTCGACCTCCTGTTGCTGGCGGCGGCCTCGGGTGCCGGCTTCCAGCTCGCCGAGCACATCGCCACGGCCGTGAGCGTGGGCGCCTCCCCGCTGGGCGGCGACCTGTTCCTGCCCGGCGGGACCGTCGTCGGGGACCCGTCGGGAGGGGTGGCCGCGGTCTTCTCGGGCCATGCCGTCACCACCGGCCTGGTCGGCGCTGCCCTCGGCCTGGCCGTGGTCGGACGCGGAACCTGGCTGTGGCTGCTGCCGCCGCTGGCCTTCACCCTGGCGTTCCTGGAACACCTGAACCTCAACGCACTGCTGGCAGGGGCGGCTCTGCACCCCGTCTCCGGGGCCGTGCTCACCCTGCTGGGCGGCGGCACGCTCACACCGTTCCTGCTCGTCGTCCTGCTGGTGTGCGCGGTCGCCACCGACCACCGGCTGATCGCCACCGCGGCGGAGAGCGTCCCGCCGCTGCCCGGGCAACCGCCGCTGGCCCGGCTGCGCCGCCGGGCACGCGGCCGCTCCGTGGCCCTGCGGGTGCGCATTCCGTCCGACATCGCACCGCTCTTCCGCCGCGCCGCCCTGGCCTGGGCGGACCTGCCGGTCGTCCTGACCACGACGCTGTCGGCGATCGTCCACGAGTTCACCGTCTGCCTCGTCGCGGCCCGGCGCGGGCCGGGTGCGCTGTGCGACACCTGGCGTTTCCTGCGCCTGCGCCGCGCGAACGCCATGGGGGAGGCCCGCTCCGCCGGTCGCCCCTGGCGCCGCCACCCCTCCCAGGAGGAACTCACCCGCACCGCCCGCGACCTCGCCGTCCGGCTGGGCCTCGCCGCCACGGGCGGAGTCACAGGTGCGATGGCCGCCATGACGGGGCTGCGGATGCTGGCCGCCGTGGTGACCGTTCCCGCGCCTCCGGCGCCGGCCGCCGAACCCGCCTACGCCTACCTGGCGGCCGACCGCGTCCAGAGCTGGCTGTCGTCCCTCGGCACCGCCGACCTGGTGTGGGCGGCTCTGGCCGCAGCCGCCGTTCTCACCCTTCTCGTCGCGGGCAACGGCGTTCCCCGAGCGCACCCGCGCATGCGCGAGTTCCTGCGTTCCCCGGCCGCCAACACGGGCGCCGTCCTGGGCATGCTCGCCCCCGGTCAGGTCGGCTACGCCCTCTTGGGCGTGCTCGGCCTGACCCTGCCGCGCAGAGTGGACACGCTCCTGGTGCGCTGAGGCCTGTCGCATGAGGGGCCGCCTGGGGGTGCGGGATCCCCGGAGGGTGCTTCGGCTCGCTGAGACCTGACGGTCGATTCCATGTCCGAAATGAGGTTCAGAGTCCTCCCGCAGCACGAAGGGCATCCCGATGCGCCAAGGTTTTCATGGTGGGATCCGGTGTTTAGGACGGGGTAAAAATAAGGTCATCACACGGACGAAACACCGTGCTCATGCCTGTGGCCGGATGCGGCCACAGGCGCTGTTGTTTCAGGCCATGTGAGCATCACGCGGTACTGAGTGCCTGACTGGAGAACTTTTATCCCTTTCGGGGCTTGTGTTGCGCTATATGAGGTCGCTAGCTTCCTGACCGTCTGAAGCCAAGTGCGACACAGTCCCACGCGGAGTCGTGTTCCTCCTGGCCGCCGCTGAAATAGACGGGCATCCCCCACCATGCGTCGTTCCCTGACCCGCACGACGGCAGCTGCCACGGCCGCCACCCTGGCTGTGTCGCTGCTGACCGTCACTCCTACGATGGCGGACGAAGAAGATCCTTCCTCGGCCGGCGACAGTACCTCGGAGACCGAAGAGCTCGACGCTCTCGCTTTGGCGGAGCAGGCCGGAGAGCCAGTGGAGACCACCTCGCTCACCGACGAGAAGACCCGCCACTATCTCGGCGTCTGCCGATAGTGCCATTGGCGCCCTGGATTCAACTGGCGCAAACATATCCATTGGCGGCGTGGTATTTGATGAAGTCTGGTCCCCCCAGAGAAAAAATTAGGAAATAGTGTCCTATGGGAAATTTGTTGCCCACTAGTCTTTTTCGCTGGATTGGCGTAAGGCGAGTGGTTCCTGTAATGCTTGGGTTTGTTTTTCCTGGGGTCCGAAAGTTTTTCTCAGAAGTGGAGGAAGCCAGGGTTCAGGGGAGGGAGGGTCATGATACGGACTTGGAGGAGGCTCGTAGCCTGTGCCTCTTGGAGGGGGCCTTTGCCTTAAGCTATGTAATAATTATCAACCTGCCTGGAATGGCCTTGTACTATGTACTGTTCGAAGTTTTTGGCATGGCGGGAGGGGGAGTTTATTCTGACTTGTTGGTGCTTGTCGGGTTGGCTCTTCTTGCGACGGTGGCGGTTGAACTTTTGGATGCTGCAAAAATATCCCTCCCGTCATTCGCCTTCGGGGGGTCGTATGTTCCGAGGTTAATTGGTCCGACTTCCTATTTGCTGATATTTGTATTTTCTTTTTTGGTAATGTGTTGGATCTTTTTTGCCTAATTTATCGATGGGGCATGCTTGTCGGGTTCCTTGGAGTTGGGGAAATTGCTGCGTTGTTGGCCTTGCTTGTGTTTTGCGGGAGGTAACTTACGCGTCGGTGCGTGATATCGTGTGAGGCTTTGCTAGAGGGCCGTGGCATTCTTCTGGCCGTGGTGATCAAACTCAACCGTGCGGTTCTGGCCCACCCCTGGCTCACCGGCATCTCCCGACACCATCTGGCCGCGCTCGTCGAAGATCTGGCCCACCCCTGGGAGATAGCGGTTGAAGACCACCGGGGTCAGGTCCGAGGTAACGGGCCGCCGGGGCCTGCGCCCGGTACCGGTTGGTCTTTTTCGACCGTGTGGTGGCCACCCTGATCCATCTGCGCCATGACTTGCCGCACGCCGTCCTGGAACTGCTGTTCGGGGTCGACCGTTCCACCATGGCCCGTGCCATCGGCCAGATCCGGGCCCTGTTGGCCGAGCGCGGATGCGCGGCCTCGAACCGTTCTGGGGGTGCACCTGCGCACCCTGGAGAGCGTGTTCGCCTACGCCCGGGCCGAAGGGGTGGAACTGCGGCTGGACGCCACCGAGGTGCAGGTGCGCAGGCTTCGGGCGGGTCGGGGCGGTCGGTGGGCGTCCGTTTCGGGAAAGAAGAAGCAGGACACGATGAAGGCCACCGTCGTGGCCGATCACTGCGGGCGCACGTTGTGGACCGAAGCGATGCGGTCGGGGAGGATGCATGATGTCACTGCGGCCCGCACTGCGGGTATCGACTCCTGCTTCAGGCATTTCCCGAGGTGGAGGTGCTGCTCGATGGCGGGTTCCTTGGTCTGCGACGCGACCACCCGCAGCATCAGCCCTACCTGACCGCGATCGCCGAGGAACTGAACAACCGGCCTCGTGCTTGTCTGGGGTTTCGCACCCCGCAGGAGGTATTCCAGAAGCAGCTAATCGACGGTGTTGATTCCACGAATTGACAACGTCAAGCACTGAACCCTGCCAGCGAAATCGGGGTTTCTGGGGGCTCTGATCGTTGGTATAATTTCTCACCAATAAAGTGTGATCGGAGTGGCAAGCGAGACTTCGGCATGACTGTGGGTAGTTGCCTTGGAAAAAGATTACGCAGTTGAATTTCCCTGGACGCTGAAAAACGTCGGCTATCATAGATTCGTTGAATTTTTTCTGGGTCTTGTTATAAAGAAAAACAGAACAATCTTCTTCATGAGGGCCGAGCTGGAGAGGATAGTCCACTCTGAGGAGGGGGACTACATTGATGCGGTATGGCTCTCCATGATTCGCATGCCCTTGTCCTTTACTTGCGGCTTGTGTGGCCTCATTTTGCTTGGTTTCGCCTCTGGTCTGGCGCGGCCTCTATCTGACTCCCTTTCGGTCTTTTTTGCCGGATTTGCTGTAGTCTACGCGATTTTGAAGGCGCAGCAGTTTGTTGTGGCGGTGGCTGAATTTTCCTGGGTGTCTGTAAATGTTGCCTATATGGGCGCCCACCCCGACGAGGAGAAATTTTCCGACTTCTACCGAAAAATTTCCCCTATTGCTCTTTTTGTTTCTCTCGTGTTTGTATTTTTTCTCTATCAAGAAGGCGTCCTTTTTTCAATGGCTGGAGTTTAATTCTTTAACTAGGGTTGGCGTGGCTTCGTATCATGTCGGAAATAGCCCTGACAGTAGGAGTGCTAGCGGCTATATAGGCGCGGAGGCTCTTGGTGTTTTCACTGGTTCTTTTGGTGAGGTGCATCTGTTTACTAACTTTGGCAAGGCTGTAAGGGCTAGGTCTTTTACATCGGGCAGGTGATCCACCTGCCCAGGGGCAGGATCAGTGGCACCGGTGAGCGAGTAAGGGTTGGATGGAACAGTCTTTTCCCAGGGGCTTGAAATAAATTTTGGAGAGCTGTGCTTCTGATTTTTGTTACTCTTTCTTTAGTTGCCTTGGTTTGGTCGATTTTTTTGGAGTCGAAGGCCATTGAGAAATGTCGGGGGAACTTCCGTGGAAAAATGAAAGCATCCTGGTATGTGCGCTCGCTGCTAAGGGTGTCAATTCTTCCTTACTCATTTTTTAGGTGGTGGCTGAGCGTTCTATCTGTGGTGCTTGTTTATGGTGTATCGTTCTCTTTGGTTGGAGGTGTTTCGGCTTGGGCTCCAGGTTTATCAATCATGTCCTGTGTAGCCTTGGTGTCTCTCCCTAGTTTTTCTCTGGATGATGTCGAGAAGGAGAGACATCTCGTTTGGGAAGATCCTTCAGGATAACTATTCATGTGGTTGAGGGAATCCAGGCATTCCTGGCGAACAGTTCGGTGAGCTTGTCCAGCACCGTCAGTCCCTGATTCCTGAGCGTGGAGACGGACGAGCGGATCCGACAGAAGTACTCAGTCCCGGCCAGGATGCGCCACCCGCCCGAGACCTTCGCCTGAAGCTTTTTGCCAGTGTCAACGGAGATTACGGTGTCGGCCAAAAAATTTCGTAGCGTTTCGATGGTAACCCTCTTCGTCTGCGTCTCCCTGCTGCCTATTTTTGGCGGCTTGGTCATGTCTACGGGAGGGTGGGAGATGAATTCTACGGCTGATCTATTCTTTGGAAGAATTGCCTGCGCTCTTGTATTTTTCTTTATGTGGCTAATTGGAATTCATTCCAGGGTCGAGTTGCGTGAGAATGCGGTTGTCCTGGTCAATATGGTTTTTCGCAGCGAAATCCCTTTTTCTGCTGTTTCGGGTTTCGGGGATAAGGGAAGTGGGTTTTTGTTGACGCTGGGAGCCATGGGAAGTTCTCATCTATCCATTTTTCTGAGTCCCTGCTCGGTGAAGTATTTGGGTACCGAATGCACGGGAAAGTCCTAAAAGAGGCTTATCTCAGGCTTGCTGACTTCAGGAGAAGTGGCTCTGGCGTTTTTTCAGGGGAGGTTAAGACTCGGTTCAGCTTCCCTGTAGTGCCTCTTGTTTTGATTGTTTTGATTTTTCAACTTCCCGCACTTTTCTTCTTTCTGTCGAACGGGATTTATTGAAGTGATCTCAAATGATTGGAAGTGGTGAGTCTTGCCTGCGGTGGTTCCCGGTGTGGCTTGGGGGATGCGGTGAGTTGCCTGAAGGTGGTCAAATGCCGTATCTGATTATATTTTTAATGCTCAGCTTTCTTTTTCTTTGCCTCTCTGTTTTCATGGAAGGGCGGGCTATTTCGAAGGCTGGGGGCGACATGAGTTCAGGAGGATTCTCTGAGAGAGTCCTCTTGATCCTTGGGTTCATTCGACTGCCCTATTCCTTCCCTAGGTGGTGGCTTTCTATATCCCTTGTGGTGGGAGTTCCAGCTTTGTTGCGCTATTTTTGGGATGAAGCGTTTCTTTGGATTCCTTGGATTGTAATTTCTGCTGGGGTTTTTCTGGTATCGGCTCCAAGTTTTTCCGCTTCTGATATTGAAGAGAAAAGGGCAAATGTCCGTCTCGGGGAAAAATGATTTTGGGTGGTCCCGTCGTGGTGTGGCGTAGCACTTGCTATCTGGCGGCTGGCGCCTCCATTGCACATATCACTGATGCACCACAGGCTGCGTAGCAGCAAGTTTCGGGAACGCTCGCCAAGGTTCTATCGCTCTTCGCTCATCCCAGCGGACGCTTGACGGGGTGCGGACGCTGGTCGCCGCTCTGTCTTATCGGGGATTGGTTTGGTATCGAGCCGGCCCAGCCGAGTACGTCGGCCAGGTCGGCGAGTGTATTTTTTGGGAAGCAGTACAGGAGGCGGCCACGCCGGTGAAGGGGTGGCCGCCTCCTGGTGCGTCAATACAGGGCTGTGACCAGATGTTGGGCGACGGCCCCGACTCCGACTGCAAGGGTGTAGGCGGTGAGCAGGCGGCCCCAGCGGGTCGACGGCTTGCGGTGGCTGTGTGGGCGGCGGCGTGGCAGCGGCGGCTTGGGTCGGACCGGCTGCTCAGGAGCCGGTGGCGGTGGTCCGTCGTCGGGGGCCGGGCGTGGGCGCGGTGCTCGGGTCGATTGCAGTGACGGTGCGGAGCGAACGGGTTGCCCCTGCTCGGCGAGGCGTTCGGCCTGGATGTGCATCCACAGCGGAAGTTCACCCTGCCGCAGGCGGCGTTCGACGCGGGGGTTGCCGCGCATCTGGGCGAGGAGGCGCTGTTCGCGCGAGAGCGGCGCGGCGGGACGGGAGAAGCGGCGGCCGCGGGGTGCGGCCAGGACGGCGCGCACCCCCGCATCGACCGCGGTACCGGTCGTTTTCACCGCGCGGCCTCCGGAGCCGGAGCGGGGACAGCGGTCCCGGCGAGGGCGAACTCGGCCCACACCGCGTGTCCGGGCCGGTCGCCGAGAGGGTGATCCGGTGCAGGGCGGGTGCCCCAGGCCAGGGAGAGATGCTCGATGAGCAGCAGCCCGCGCCCCGACTCGGACGGTATCTCCTCCTCCTGGGCGGTGGGGATGTGCGGGCGTGTGGGAGAGCCTCCGTCGACCAGGGTCAGGCGGACCGTGGGCGCGGTGGGCTGGGACAGGAGGCGGACGACCCGGCCGCCCGGGTTGCCGGAGCGGGTGTGGGCGCAGGCGTTGGCGAACATCTCGGCGATGCACAGCACCGCGTCGTCGCGCACCTCGGGGGAGAGGCCCAGGAGGCGGGTCAGGTCGGCGGCGAGATCCGCGCGCACCCAGGCGGCCTGGGAGGGAACGCCCTCGTAGACGCGGTCGGGCCAGCGCCGCCCGGCGAAGGGCGGGGTCGGGGTGTGGAAGGGAAAGCCGGGGCGCGGCACAATGGTCATGACGCACTTCTCCTCATGGCTAGGGAGTTCCGTGTTGTCGCTGGGCTCTGGAGGCGCCGCAATCGCCCCCAGAGCCCGTTCTCGTACGGCCACCCTCGTTGACCGGTGACCTCTGGCAGTGGCCACGCTCCGCAGCTTTTCTGCGCGACCCGGGAGATCCGCATGGGTCACAGCCGATTGCATACGTATCCCCGGATTCAGTCGCTCCGTGACGTGAGCACTGCCTCTGCCTCTATAGTGAGGCACGCACTAAGGAAATCCAAGTGTTGGAAAATAAGTTGGTTGGTATATCCGAAATGAGAAGTTTGCAGGTCACGGGATAATGAGGCGACGGTCCACTACATGAGCGAGGAGACAGCCGTGGCCCAGGGTTCCCCTGTCCGGCGTCGCTATCTGGTCAGCCAGCTCAAGCGCCTGCGCGCAGATGCCGGGATGCCCCAAGGGGAGGTCTCGAAGCGCATGGGCTGGGAGTCCGGCAAGATCATCCGCATCGAGACGGGCAAGTTCATCCGCCTGAACTCGGCGGATGTGGCGGAACTGTGCCGTCTGTACGGCTCGACCGACGAGCTGCGCGAAGAGCTGGTGGAGATCGCCAAGGCGTCCAGGACGCAGAAGCCCTGGTGGTTCCAGTACAGGGACGTCGGCATCGGCGCCTTCTACGGCTTGGAGCACGAGGCCGGGAAGATCCAGCAGTACACGGTCGGCCTGGTTCCTGGTCTGCTGCAGCACCCCGACTACGTCCGCGCCATGATGGACCGGGGGTACGTCTCGGACGAGGAAGAGCGGACCCGGCGTGTGGAGGCACGCCTCCAGCGGCACGCCAATGTTCTGGAGCGTGAGATCCCGCCGAGGATCTGGATGATCCTGGACGAGTCGTGCCTGCGGTGCGTCATCGGCGGTTCCGAGGTCATGGCCACGCAACTCGCGCACCTGCTGGATCTCTCCGACCGGCCCTCGGTCAACGTCCAGGTGCTCCCGGCGTCTGCCGGCATGTCGCGGACTTACGGCTTCTCGCTGCTGACCTTCGAGGAGAGCGACCGCGCCCTGTTCGTGGACGTGCCACCGAACGGGCTCTTCTTCGAGGACCGGGAAGACCTTTTGGAGCACGAGATAGCGTTTGACCAACTGCAGGCGTCTGCGCTCTCCACCTCGGAGACACGCACCCTCCTCAAGACCCTGGTCGCCGACTACAAGAGGTCGTCATGACTCCGCACAGAACCACCATCGCCACCTTCGTTCCGATCCGGCCCTGGCACAAGGCCACCTACACCAACGACCGTGGCGAGTGTGTGGAGGTCTCCGAGGGGCCGGTCACCGGTGTCCGCGACACCAAGCACCGCGGCCTCGGTGCCCTCTTCTTCGGCGCCGACGAATGGCAGGCCTTCCTGGACTGCGCCAAGGCCGACCGGCTCTGAAGTGCGGTGATCTTGTACTTGTGGCGAGGTTCGGCCGACGAGACCGGCTCCAAGGACAAGGTCACCACCGGGCACGGCCACCCGGTCCACCCGGTCCGCCCTTTGCCCTCTGCTGGGCTTGCGCGCCCCCGCTCCGGGTAGTCGGCCGGGAGCAAGCCACCGGACCGGAACAGGAGACCGCCATGGCCGCTCCCAACCCCATCGAACTGCAGAAGGCCCTCAAGGGCGCCGACTACCCCGCCGGCCGCGACGACCTGGTGTCGCTGGCCAAGGACAACGGCGCGGACGACGCCCTGGTCGAGCAGATCGCGAACGCGGGCCCGGAGCGCTTCGACGGTCCGGACGACGTGCAGAAGGCCGTGTTCGGCAAGGGCTGACCCCGGCCGGTCCCGCTGCGCGTCCGCCGAACCACGGGCTCCGTACTTGCGGC
Source organism: Nocardiopsis algeriensis (assembly GCF_014203695.1). Classification (GTDB taxonomy): domain Bacteria; phylum Actinomycetota; class Actinomycetes; order Streptosporangiales; family Streptosporangiaceae; genus Nocardiopsis; species Nocardiopsis algeriensis. The sequence goes on from NZ_JACHJO010000008.1 coordinate 308,452, forward strand.
GGGGTCGAACCCTGCCGCAAGTACAAGATCACCGCGTGTTCGGTCATGCACGTTCGGCCGCCCGCCTTGGGCCGCCCGCCTTCGGCCGCCCGCCTTCAGCCGCCGGGCCTCAGGCCTCCACCGGTGCCACGCCTCGCGGCGGCTCGTAGGCGCGTACCGGCGGGACCGGTCCCTCGAACGGCTCCACGCGCACCCGCACCAGCTGCCCCGTGCAGCCCTGCCCCAGCGACGAGGTCCCCTCGTCCACCGCCAGAGCGTTCGGGTTGCCGTGCACGCACGTGGCCGCCTCCTGCTCCGACGGGTCGAACCACGCCCCCGTCGACAGCTGCACCACGCCCGGGCGCAGGGCGTCGCTCACCACCAGCCCCGCCAGGCACGACCCCGACGGCCCGGTCACGCGCACCACGTCGCCCTCCGCGACCCCGCAGGCCTCGGCGTCGCGCGGGTGCATCCGCAGCGGCGACCGCCCCCGGACCTTCTGCGCCCTGCTGTGGGCGCCCATCTCCTGCTGGCTGTGCATGCTTCCGCGCGGCTGGTTGGCCACCAGCACCAGCGGCAGCTCCGGCTCCTCCTCCAGCACCGGCCCCGGCAGCCACACCGGATGCCCCGGGCAGTCCTCGTACCCGAACGACGCGATCGTCTCCGAGAACAGCTCGATCCGCCCGCTCGGCGTCCGCAGCGCCTTGCCCTCCGGGTCGGCGCGGAACTCGCCCAGCAGCGCCTCGTCCTCCACACGCCCCGGCATCTCCAGCCGGCCGCGCTCCCAGAACTCGTCGAAGTCGGGCACCTCCAGCCCGCGCCGCGCCGCCATGGCCCGCCAGCGCCCGTAGGCCAGACGCATCCACTCCCCGCTGGTGCGCCCCTCGGTGAACTCCTCGCGCACGCCCAGCCGCTCGGCCAGGTCCGCGTAGGTGTCGTACTCGTCGCGCGCCTGCCCGTGCGGCTCCACCGCCTTGCGCATCGCACGCAGCACCAGGTCGCCCTGGCTGCCCGTGACGTCGTCGCGCTCCAGCACCGTCGTGGCCGGGAGGACGATGTCGGCGTGCCGGGCCGTCGCCGTCCAGTGCGTCTCGTGCACCACCACGGTCTCCGGCCGCCCGAACGCCTCCGACAGCCGCGCCAGGTCCTGGTGGTGGTGGAACGGGTTGCCGCCCGCCCAGTACACGAGCCGGATGTCCGGATAGCGCCGGTCCTCGCCGTCGTAGCGGTAGCTCCCGCCCGGGTGCAGCAGCATGTCGGACACCTTGGCCACCGGGATGTAGGAGTCCACCGGGTTGTTGCCCTGCGGCATGCGCGGCAGTCCCAGCGGGGTGGCGCCGCCGCCGTAGTTGCCCATCGACCCGTAACCCGACGCGAACCCGCCGCCCGGCAGGCCCACCTGACCCAGGCAGCACGCCAGCGCCAGCCCCGCCCACAGCGGCTGCTCGCCGTACCGGGCGCGCTGCACCGACCAGCCCACGTTGACCAGCGTGCGGCAGCGGGCCATCCGCCGGGCCAGGGCCCGCAGCTCGCCGGCCGCCACGCCGCTGATCGACTCCGCCCACTCGGGGGTGCGCTCCACCCCTCCGGGGCGGCCCTGCTCGTCGCGCTCGCCCAGCACGTAGGCGCGCAGCCGGTCCGCACCCACCGTGTACCGGTCCAGGAAGTCCGTGTCGGCCAGCCCCTCGGTGAACAGCACGTGCATCAGGGCCAGCATCACCGCCGTGTCGGTGCCCGGGGCCAGGGACAGCCATGCGGCCTTCACCCCGTCCGGGACGTCGTCGCGCAGCGGCGAGAGGGACACGAACTCCACGCCCGCCTCCGACGCCGCCCGCATCTGCGGTCCCGCCGTCTGCGCGCTCCGGCCGCCCGCGGCGATCCAGGTGTTGGACACCCGCAGCCCGCCGAAGGTCACCAGCAGCTCGGTGTGCTCGCGGATCTGCGTCCAGGCCGGCGCCCGGTGCAGCAGCCGGTTGGTCCCCGGCATGCCGATCAGGTGCGGCATCAGCACCTCCAGCGCCCCGTGGCTGTAGGTGGTGCGCGAGGCCGTGTAGCCGCCGATCGTGTTCAGGAAGCGGTGCAGCTGGCTCTGCGCGTGGTGGATCCGCCCCGCGCTGCCCCACCCGTAGGAGCCGCCGTAGATCGCCGCGTTCCCGTACCCCCGGCGCACCCGGTCCAGCTCGCCCGCCAGCAGGTCCAGCGCGCGCGGCCACTCCACCTCGACGTACTCGTCACCGGGCGCGCCGCGCATCGGGTCCGGACCCGGGCCGTTCTCCAGCCACCGCCGCCGCACCGCCGGGCGCGCCACCCTCGACGCGTGGTGCTGGGCGCCGGGGGTGTTGCCGATCAGCGGGGAGGGAGCCGGGTCGTCCGGATCGGGCCGCGCCCCCACCACGCGGCCGTCCTCGACGACCACGCTGTAGCTGCCCCAGTGGGCACTTGTGGGGTACGAGGCTGTGGACATGCGCTGCTTCCTCCTGGTATTCGCGGGGTTGCCTTCCACTGTATGTACCGCACGGTGCCATGATGGGCGGCGCACGAACGGTCGAGCGGAGGCGGATGGTCATGGGCGCACTCAGGTCGCGGCGGTCGGTACTCGCGGTCCCCGCGTCCAACCCCCGGTTCGTCGAGAAGGCGCGGGGCCTGGACACCGACGCCTTCTTCCTCGACCTGGAGGACGCCGTCGCCCCCTCGGAGAAGGAGGCCGCGCGCGCCAACGCCGTCGAGGCGCTGAACGCCGGCGGCTGGGGGGACCGGGTCAGGTCCGTGCGGGTCAACGACACCACCACCCGGTGGGCCTACCGCGACGTGGTCGCCGTGGTCGAGGGCGCCGGTGCCTGTCTCGACACGATCGTCCTGCCCAAGGTCACCGCCCCGCGCGACGTCCAGTGGCTCGACATCCTCCTCACCCAGATCGAGCGCGCGACGGACCTGCCCGTGGGCCGCATCGGCATCGAGGCCCAGATCGAGGACGCCCGCGGCCTGGTGGAGGTCGACGCCATCGCCGCCTCCTCGCCCCGCCTGGAGACGCTCGTCTACGGGCCCGCCGACTTCATGGCCTCGCTCAACATGAAGAGCCTCACCGTCGGCGAGCAGCCGCCCGGCTACGACACCGGCGACGCCTACCACCACGTCCTCATGCGCATCCTCACGGCCGCCCGGGCCTTCGGGCTCCAGGCGATCGACGGCCCCTACCTGCAGATCCGCGACACCGAGGCCTTCCGGCGCTCCGCCGCGCGCACCGCCGCCCTGGGCTACGACGGCAAGTGGGTGCTGCACCCCCTCCAGGTGGAGGGCGCCAACGAGGCCTACGCCCCGACCCAGGAGGACTACGACCGGGCCGAGCTCATCCTCGACGCCTACGCCCGCGCCACCGAGGTCGACCGGCGCGGCGCCGTCATGCTCGGCGAGGAGATGCTCGACGAGGCCTCCCGCAAGATGGCCCTGGTCGTCGCGGGCAAGGGCCGCGCCGCCGGGCTCACGCGCACGACGTCCTTCGAACCGGGCGCCTGAACACCCGGCGCTCCCCGCCTCCGGCCGGTCCGCCCCGACTCTGACGGACACCCCACCTGCCTCTTACCGCTCTCTCACCCCGGTAGGAGAGCATGGGCGCCATGGACGCCACCATCGCCACCGTGCTGGTCGCCGACGACGACCGGGCCATCAGGCAGTCACTCGAACGCGCACTCCAACTGGAGGGCTACGAGGTCAGGACCGCGGCCGACGGTGTACAGGCGCTGGCCGCCGTCCACGCCGACCCCGTGGACCTGCTCATCCTCGACGTGATGATGCCCGGTGTCGACGGCCTCGGGGTGGCCCGCGTCCTGCGTGCCGAGAACGACCGCACCCCCATCCTCATGCTCACCGCCCGGGTCGAGACGCCGGACCGCGTCGCCGGGCTCGACGCGGGCGCCGACGACTACCTCGCCAAGCCCTTCGAGCTGGAGGAGCTCCTGGCCCGCCTGCGCGCCCTGCTGCGCCGGGCCGCGCCCCTGCCCGAGGGGCCGGCCGAGGAGGGGCCGCTGCGGGTCGGACGCCTCACCCTGGACCCGCGCGCCCGCCGGGTCTGGCGCGGCGAGGAGGAGATCGACCTGTCCAAGACCGAGTTCGACCTGCTCGAACTCCTGGTGCGCAACGCCGGGATCGTCCTGGACCACTCCACCATCTACGACCGGATCTGGGGATACGACTTCGGCCCCGAGTCCAAGAACCTCGCCGTCTACATCAGCTACCTGCGCCGCAAGCTCGAGGACGGCGGCCCGCCGCTCATCCAGACCGTGCGCGGCGTCGGCTACACGATCCGCCCGCAGGGATGAGCCGCGTGTCCCCGGACCCGGAACGGCCGCGGCAGCGCACCGTGCTGCTCCACCCGCGCGACTGGCGCCTGGGAACCCGCTTCGCGGTGCTGTTCGCCCTCGTCGTCGGGGTCACCATCGCCCTCGTCGGAACACTCGCCTACACCACTGCCGCCGCACTCATCCGCGCCGACACCGAGGAGGAGTTCGACCGCACGGTCACCGGACTCTCCGACCAGCTCGTCGCCCTCCACGAGGAACAGGGCGGGGGATCGGTCCGCAGCGGGACCGTCCTGGCCGGCGACGGCATCCAGGTGCACTACCTCGACCCGATCGGCAGGCGGACGGTCCCCGTCAGCGACCCCTCCAGGGTCGTCCTCTTCTCGCCGAGCGAGAAGGACGTCGAGGTGGCGACCTCCGCCGAACCCGGCCTGGTCGAGGCGCGCCTGCAGGAGATCGAGGGCCAGGAGTACCGCCTGGCGACGGTGTCCCTCGGCGACGGCGCCGGGGCCTTCCAGGTGCTGCAGCAGCTGTCACCGACCGAGCGGATGCTCGACCGGCTCGCCACCCAGATCCTGTGGGTGGGCGTGCTCGTGGCCCTGTGCGCGGCCTCCGTCGGCTGGCTCGTCGGCCACCACACCACCGGCCGCCTGTCCCGGCTCACCGACGCGGCCGAGTACGTCAGCTCCACGGGCCGGCTCGACCCGGTCACCGCAGAGCGCGGCGGACCGGGGATCGGAGAGGCCGGAGAGGACATCGGACACGACGAGGTGGGCCGGCTGACCAGCGCGTTCAACGCCATGCTGGCCCGCCTGGCCCGGTCCAAGGAGGAGCAGCGGCGCCTGGTCCAGGACGCCGCGCACGAGCTGCGCACCCCGCTGACCAGCCTCTACACCAACGTGCAGGTGCTGGGGAAGGGGGACCGGCTCACCCCGCAGGCGCGCGAGAGCCTCATCGAGGACCTGCGCGGTGAGACTCGCGAGCTCACCGGGCTGGTCAACGAACTCGTGGGCCTGGCCACCGGCGACCACGAGGACGAGTCCCCGAGCGCCGTCCGCCTGGGCGAGATCGCCGAGAAGGTGGCCGCCCGCACCCGGCGCCGCACCGGCCGCGAGATCGTGGTCGACGCCGACGACAGCACCGTGTGGGGCCGTCCGGGAGCCCTGGAGCGCGCCATCGCCAACCCGGTGGAGAACTCCGCCAAGTTCGACCCCGAGGGCACCGCGCCGATCGAGATCCGCGTGCGCCGCGGCACGGTCGAGGTCCTGGACCGGGGGCCGGGTATCGACCCCGCCGAGCTCGACCGGGTCTTCCAGCGCTTCTACCGGGCCACGGCCGCCCGCGGCATGCCGGGCTCGGGCCTGGGCCTGTCCATGGTCCAGGAGATCGCCCGCGCCCACGGCGGCCGGGTGCTGGCCCGCGCCCGCGAGGGCGGCGGAGCGGTGATCGGCTTCCAGCTGCCCGAGTTCGACCCGGCGGGACCGCCGCCCGAGGACGCGCCGGGACCGCACTGAGCCGGCCCGGCCCGCCTCCCCCCGCGGCGGCCTCGGTCAGCAGCGCCCCGTCGGGGACACAGAGGGGGACACGGAGAGGGGCGGGACCGTCCCCCGGCGGTCCCGCCCCTCTCCGCGTCCCCGAGGCCTTGAACGCCCCGGGAGTCTCCGTCAACGGCCTAGTTGCCGCCCTCCTCCTCCACGGAGGCGGAGCTCTGCTCCCCGAGTGTCACGGTCACCTGCTCCTCCGAGCCGCTGCCGCCGCGCAGGACGCCGAGGGTCACCTCGTCGCCGGGGCGGCGCGACCGGATCTCGGCGATCAGCTGGTCGGGCGAGGTCACCGGGCTGCTGTCGATCGACACGATCACGTCGCCCGCCTCCAGGCCGGCCTCCGCAGCGGCGCCGCCCGCACCGACCTCGACGATCACCGTGCCGCCCGTGCGGTCGGCGGCGATGGTGGCCTCGATCGCCGGGTAGCTGGCGCTGCCGTCCTCGATCAGCTGCTCGGCGATGGGCCGGGCCTGGTTGATCGGGATGGCGAAGCCCAGACCCACCGAACCGCTGTCCTCGGAGATTCCCGCGATCGCGGTGTTGATCCCGATCACCTCGCCGGACATGTTCACCAGCGGGCCGCCCGAGTTGCCGGGGTTGATCGCCGCGTCGGTCTGGATCGCGTTGATCACCGTCGAGGTCTGGCCGCCCCCGCTCTCGGTCGCGCCCGTGTTCACGGGGCGGTCCAGGGCGCTGACGATGCCCGAGGTCACGGTTCCGGACAGGCCCAGGGGCGAGCCGATCGCGACCACGTCGGCGCCCACCCCGACCTGGTCGGAGTCGCCCAGGGTCGCGGCCTGCAGGCCGTGGCGGTCCTGGGCCTGGATCACCGCGACGTCGGAGACGGGGTCGGAGCCCACGACCTCCGCCGTGGCGGTCGATCCGTCGTTGAACATCACCTGGAGCGGACCGGTGTCGCCGGTGTTCACTACGTGCGCGTTGGTGAGGATCTGCCCGTCCGAGGAGATGATGACGCCGCTGCCGCCGCCGCTGGCGGTCTGGATCGAGACCACGCTCGGCAGGACCGTGTCGGCGACCTCGCCGACCTCGCCCTCGGTGGGAGTGCCGGTCTGCTCACCCGAGAGCGAGCTCACCGGGCCACCGAGACCGTCGGGGAACAGGTAGGCGGTGCCCAGCGCGGTCGCGGGCCCCACGACGAGGCTGGTGATCAGTGCGGTCGCGGCCGCGATCCCGATGATCCGGCCCGATCCGCGTTTCTTCCCCGACGGCCCGCCGGGGCCGGACGGCGCACCGTGGGGCGGCATGCCGCCGTAGGGCGGTTGGCCGCCGGGACCCGGGGGAGCATAGGGGTTGTGGTGGCCGGGACCGCCCGCCTGACCGGGGCCCTGGGGCCCGTGCGACCCGCCGTAGGGGGGCACGAAGCCGCCCCCCGCGTAGGGGCCGGCCGGGTGGACGGCGGACGCGCCGTGCGGCCCGGAAGGGTTGGCGTACGGGACCTGCGCCCCTGTCCCGGGGCCGACGCCGAAGGCGACGCGCTGAGCCTCGACAGGGCCGGTGGCCCACCGCGGCGGCTGGTCGTGCGGGGCGAACCGCGGCCCGGTGCCCTGGTCCTGCGCCGGGTCGCCCGGCGCCTCGGGAGCCTCGCTGCGGGGCTCCTGCGTCCCGGTGTCCGCGGAGGTGTGCCCCGGAGTGCCCTCCGGGTCGACGGACTCGGCGGGGTCGGCGCCGGGGCCTCCGTTGCCGGTCACCTCACCGGGTTCCGTACCTGCACTGGGGTCGTTGGGGTTCAACTGGTCCTCCGACTGGCGGGACGATGTCCTGATCGTTGTGCTCCATCATGCTGTGCATGGGTTAGAACAGGGTGAGAGCCCGATATGCCGGGGTTTCGAGTTCGTTACCCGGAGCACGGCAAGGGACAGGTACGACGTCCCTTGTACTGGCCTTGTCTGTAGGAAAGTGCCTGATCTCCGGGACGGTAAACGAAACCGGGCCGAACCGGTGCGGACAAGGGGTGGGGCTTGATCAAGATCGTGCTTGCCGACGACGAGCACCTGGTGCGCGGAGCGCTCGCCGCCCTCCTCGGCCTGGAGGAGGACCTGGAGGTCGTCGCCGAGGTCGGCCGGGGAGACCAGGTCGTCGACGCCGTCCTCGCCGGAGGCGCCGACATCGCCGTCCTCGACATCGAGATGCCGGGCGCCACCGGCCTGGAAGCCGCCGCCCGGGTCCGGGACGCCGCTCCCGACTGCGGGGTCGTCATCCTCACCAGCTTCGGCCGCCCCGGCTACCTGCGCCGCGCCCTCACCGCCGGGGCCCGCGGCTTCCTCGCCAAGGACGCCCCCGTGGACCAGCTCGCCGGCGCGATCCGCCGCGTCCACGGCGGCGGCCGCTACATCGACACCGACCTGGCCGCGGCCGCGATGGTCGGCGGCGAGAGCCCCCTCACGGAGAGGGAGACCGAGGTGCTGCGCGCCGCCGCCGACGGCGCCACGGTCGCCCGCATCGCCTCCGCCCTCCACCTCACCGAGGGCACCGTCCGCAACTACCTGTCGAACGCCATCGGCAAGACCGGCGCCGACAACCGCCTCTCCGCCATCCGCACGGCCCAGGACATGGGCTGGCTGTGACTGTGTTTGCTTTGGGGCCTCCGCTTCGCTTTGGCCCGCCCGTCGCCCGCCACCACCCTCAACGGACGGCCTTCGGCCGCAGCCCCCTTGTTCGGGCGCCTTTGGGGCGGGGTTCTTCGTCGCTGCGCTCACATCCTCGTACCTCGGATGTTCACTCCACTCCTGCAGAACCCCGCCGGCGCCCTCCCCTGCCCCTTCGGGGCCTCCGCTTCGCTTCGGCCCCTGCTCGGGCGCCTTCAGGGCGCGGTTCTTCGTCGCTGCGCTCACATCCTCGTACCTCGGATGTTCACTCCACTCCTGCAGAACCCCGCCGGCGCCCTCCCCTGCCCCTTCGGGGCCT
>NZ_JACHJO010000009.1 GCF_014203695.1 Nocardiopsis algeriensis
TGCGCCGCCTGCGCTGCTGCCCCAACCGGGCCGGCCAGATCACCCGCGCTGTGCTGATCCTTCAGCTCCGAGAAGCAAGATGAAAAGGGCTCACTCAACCCGCAACTAGCGCCGACGTGGCACGCGATTTGGACATCAGCACCGAGACGATCTACGCCTGGCAGCGCCAGGACCGTATCGGGCTCTTCGCAGTTGAGGGTGTAGTGCCGGTGGGCGGGTCGGTTTTGGGATAGACGTCGAGGTCTCCCGAGGATGGAAGTTCTCACACCGCCCATCCGGAAGACCTCGACGTGCATGACACTACCTTCGCGTGCCCTGACCTGACCACGTTCTGCCGACTCGACGACCTCGGCCTTGAGGCTGTGGGCCAGCGTCTGGAACCTGATCGAGCGGTGCTCCTGTGCCGGATCGTCGAGCCCGATGAGTGGTGCCGCAGCTGCGGCTGCCAAGGCGCACCCCGTGACTCGACGGCTGGCACACGAGCCGCTCGGATGGCGACCCACGACGTTGAAGGTCATCGTGCGCCGCTACCGATGCACCGGCTGCGGGCACGTGTGGCGCCAAGACACTTCGAAGGCCGCGGAACCGCGGGCCAGGCTGTCCCGCCGCGGACTACGGTGGGCACTGGAAGGGATCGTGGTCCACCACCTGACCGTCGCCCGGGTCGCCGAGGGGCTCGGGGTCGCCTGGAACACCGCCAACGACGCGGTCCTGGCCGAGGGCAAGCGGGTCCTGATCGATGGCGAGCACCGGTTCGACGGTGTCAAGGCCATCGGGGTCGATGAGCACGTGTGGCGTCACACCCGCCGCGGCGACAAGTACGTCACCGTGATCATCGACCTGACCGGCATCCGTGAGGGAACCGGACCGGCCCGCCTGCTCGACATGTCCAGGGCCGCTCCAAGCAAGCGTTCAAGACCTGGCTCGCCGAGCGGGCCCAGGGCCTGGCGCGACACCGTCGAGATCGTCGCGATGGACGGCTTCACCGGTTTCAAGACCGCCGCCACCGAAGAGCTGCCTGAGGCCGTGGCGGTGATGGACCCCTTCCACGTGGTCCGCCTGGCCGGCGATGCCCTCGACCGGTGCCGACGCCGGGTCCAACTGGCGATCAACGGCCACCGCGGCCACAAGGGTGACCCGCTCTACTCCGCGCGCCGGACCCTGCACACCGGCGCCGATCTGCTCACCGATAAGCAGAAGGATCGGCTCGCGGACCTGTTCGCGGCCGATGAACATGTCGAGGTCGAAGCGACCTGGGGTATCTACCAGCGGATGATCACCGCTTACCGCCACCCCGACCGGGCCCGCGGCCGAGAACTCATGGCCGCTCTGATCAGCTTGCTCGGCCACGGCGTCCCGTCCCTGCTCACAGAGCTCATCACGCTCGGGCGGACGCTGAAGAAGCGGGCCGCTGACGTGCTCGCGTACTTCGAACGCCCCGGTACCAGCAACGGTCCGACCGAGGCGATCAATGGCCGCCTGGAGCATCTGCGCGGTTCCGCGCTGGGGTTTCACAACCTCACCAACTACATCGCCCGGTCGTTGCTGGAGACCGGCGGGTTCCGGCCCCGCTTACACCCTCAAATGCGATGAGCCTCCGGGCGGTAGCGCAGCCGGCGCAGCCCCGACCGGACCGCCCCGCTCAGCTCCGCGAAGGACAGCGCCGCGAGATTGGCCAACCCCGTGCCCTTCACGTGGGACCAGACGTCCTCCACCGGGTGCAGCTCGGGAGCACAAGCGGGCAGGTACTCCACCTCCAGCCACTCCCGGGCTGTGATCGCCGCGCGTATCCACCGGCTGCGGTGGGCGGCCAGGTTGTCCCACACCAAGATCACCGGCGCGTCCAGCACCCGGTGGACACCGCCCCCGAAAGCGACCAGGTCGCGGTCGCGGTACCACCCCGGGGCGGGTGCGAAACAGCATCCGCGACGCACGGCCGCGCCGGCAGCAGCACACCGCAGCCACCGACATCTTCGCCGAGCGGCCCTTAACCACGTGCAGCACCGGCCTCTGCCACACCGGCGCCCAGGTGCGGAACCAGGCCCCGGTCAGTCCCGGGCCCGCCTCGTCCTCGAACAGGATCCAAGCCCCGCTCCAGGCCCCCCTTTTTTTCGATCCGGGGCCAGGCCTGCTCGATCCAGGCGGCGATGGCCTCCACGTCGCGCTCCACGGCACGGCGGGCCGGGACCTGCACCGACCACCCCATCGCCTTCAACAAACGCCACACCCCCAAGAGGTCGGCGTAGGCGGCGCCGAAGGTCTCGGCGATCACCCGCCGCACCCGGTTCAAAGCCCAGGCATCGGTGGCAAAACTGTCGTCCTTGGCGCCACGGCGCAGCAGCTGCCGCAGCCGCAGGCGCTGGTCGGGGCCCAGGTAGCCCTGGGGGCCGGTGCGGCCTTCGCTCATCAGCACGTCAGGGCCGCCCTGCTGCCAGGTGCGCCGCCAGTTGTTGACTGCGCGGCCGGTCACGCCGAGCCTCTCGCCGATCTGGGCGTCCGACATCTGGTCCTGCTCGAACAGGGCGGCTGCGGTTAGACGGCGCTGCTGCTTGTCGTGGGCGTCCATGACACCCCCTCTTCGGAGAGAGGTTCCAGCTAGGAGGACGCGTACCCGCCGGGAAACAAACAATCAAACCTCAGTCAGCACCAGGTCCCGGTACGGCAGGGTCACCACCGGTTGGGAGTTCAGGCCCAGGAACTGCTCGGTCTCTTCCAGTCGGCGAACAGCCGAACCGGGGCGGGGCCCCGGCGCGACCCACGTGGCAAGGCCAGAGGAAGAAAAGCCGGTGAGCGGCCAGGACCCCCACACCCAAGGCCAGGACGTGGGCGGCCACCATCAGGGCCGGGCCCGGACGGGGGCGCGGAATCGGGGTCGTGTCGGGGCGGGCCGGCTGATGACGTCGGTCGGCGTACGCTCCGTCCCGTCCGGGGCTCCTGCCATGGACGGGCGCGGGGTCCTTCGGCCCCCGGTTCCGCGACCGGGGGTCGGTTGCGTGCACCCGTGAAGGCGCCGGTTAGGGTGCGACTGCCGACGTGTGGCGGCGTACACGAGGGCAGACCGCCGTCAAAGGCGCCGGCGGCGACAACAGGCCCCACCGTGCGACCTCCGCCGTTTCACCGATGAGAAGGACAGCATGTTTCGCACAGTGCTTGTAGCCAACCGGGGCGAGATCGCGATCCGGGCGCTGCGTGCGGGGTACGAGCTGGGCGCACGCACCATCGCCGTGTTCCCCCACGAGGACCGCAACTCGCTGCACCGCCTGAAGGCCGACGAGGCCTACCAGATCGGCGAACCCGGCCATCCGGTTCGCGCCTACCTCTCCGTGGACGAAATCGTCCGGGCCGCCCGCGAGTCCGGCGCCGACGCGGTCTACCCCGGTTACGGTTTCCTGTCCGAGAATCCCGAGCTCGCCCGCGCCTGCGAGCAGGCGGGCATCACGTTCGTCGGTCCGCCCGCCGAGATCCTGGAGCTGACCGGTAACAAGGCCACCGCCGTGGCCGCCGCCCGCGAGGCGGGTGTGCCGGTGCTCACCTCCTCCGAGCCGTCCTCGGACGTGGAGGGGCTGCTGGCTGCGGCCGACTCGGTCGGTTTCCCGCTGTTCGTCAAGGCCGTGGCCGGAGGCGGCGGCCGGGGCATGCGCCGGGTCGACTCCGCCGACAGGTTGCGCGAGGCCCTGGAGGCGGCCATGCGCGAGGCCGACGCGGCCTTCGGCGACCCCACCGTGTTCCTGGAGAAGGCGGTCGTCAACCCCCGCCACATCGAGGTGCAGATCCTCGCCGACGGCGAGGGCAACGTGGTCCACCTCTACGAGCGCGACTGCTCGGTGCAGCGCCGCCACCAGAAGGTCGTCGAGCTGGCGCCCGCGCCCAACCTCGACCCCGCGCTGCGCGAGCGCATCTGCGACGACGCCGTGCGCTTCGCCCGCCGGATCGGCTACCGCAACGCGGGCACGGTCGAGTTCCTGGTCGGCGAGGACGGCAGCCACGTCTTCATCGAGATGAACCCGCGCATCCAGGTCGAGCACACGGTGACCGAGGAGGTCACCGACATCGACCTCGTGCAGTCGCAGATGCGCATCGCCTCCGGCGAGACCCTGGCCGACCTGGGCATCAGCCAGGACACGGTGTACGTGCGCGGCGCGGCCCTGCAGTGCCGCATCACCACCGAGGACCCGGCCAACGGGTTCCGCCCCGACACCGGCATCATCAGCGCCTACCGCTCGCCGGGCGGCTCGGGCATCCGCCTGGACGGCGGAACCTCGGCCGCGGGCACCGAGATCAGCCCGCACTTCGACTCCCTGCTGGTCAAGCTCACCTGCCGGGGCCGCGACCTGGCCACGGCGGTCAAGCGCGCCCGGCGCGCGGTGGCCGAGTTCCGCATCCGCAGCGTGGCCACCAACATCCCGTTCCTGCAGGCGGTGCTGGACGACCCCGACTTCCGGGCCGGCCGGGTCACCACCTCCTTCATCGAGGAGCGCCCGCACCTGCTGACCGCGCGGCCCTCCGCCGACCGCGGCACCAAGTTGCTGACCTACCTGGCCGATGTGACGGTCAACAAGCCGCACGGTGAACGCCCCCAGCTGGTCGACCCGGTCAGCAAGCTGGCGGAGCTGCCCGCCGGTGCCCCGGCCGACGGGTCGCGCCAGCGCCTGGCCGAGCTGGGCCCGGAGGGTTTCGCCCGGTGGCTGCGCGAGTCGCCGAACCTGGCCGTCACCGACACCACCTTCCGCGACGCCCACCAGTCCCTGCTGGCCACGCGGGTGCGCACCAAGGACCTGCTGGCTGTGGCGCCCACCGTGGCCCACACCCTGCCGCAGCTGCTGTCCCTGGAGGCCTGGGGCGGTGCCACCTACGACGTGGCGCTGCGCTTCCTGGCCGAGGACCCCTGGGAGCGCCTGGCCGCGCTGCGCGAGGCCGTGCCCAACATCTGCCTGCAGATGCTGCTGCGCGGGCGCAACACGGTGGGCTACACGCCCTACCCGACCGAGGTGACCGACGCCTTCGTCGCGGAGGCCGCGGCGACCGGCATCGACATCTTCCGGATCTTCGACGCCCTCAACGACGTCGAGCAGATGCGCCCGGCCATCGAGGCGGTGCGCGCCACCGGCACCTCGGTGGCCGAGGTGGCCCTGTGCTACACCGGCGACCTGTCCGACCCGTCCGAGAAGCTCTACACGCTCGACTACTACCTGCGCCTGGCCGAGCGCATCGTCGAGGCGGGCGCGCACGTGCTGGCGGTCAAGGACATGGCGGGCCTGCTGCGCGCCCCCGCCGCGGCCACACTGGTCAAGGCGCTGCGCAGCGAGTTCGACCTGCCGGTGCACATCCACACCCACGACACCACCGGCGGCCAGCTGGCCACCTACCTGGCCGCGGCCGGGGCCGGCGCCGACGCGGTGGACGGAGCGGTGGCGTCGATGGCGGGCACCACCTCGCAGCCGTCGCTGTCGGCGATCGTGGCGGCCTTCGACCACACCGAGCGCACCACCGGGCTGGACCTGGACGCCGTCAACGAGCTGGAGCCGTACTGGGAGGCGGTGCGCCGGGTCTACGCGCCCTTCGAGGCGGGCCTGTCCGCGCCCACGGGCCGGGTCTACCACCACGAGATCCCCGGCGGCCAGCTGTCCAACCTGCGCACGCAGGCGATCGCCCTCGGCCTGGGAGACCATTTCGAGGAGATCGAGGCGATGTACGCCGCCGCCGACCGGATGCTGGGCCGCCTGGTGAAGGTGACCCCGTCGTCCAAGGTCGTGGGCGACCTGGCGCTGCACCTGGTGGGCGCGGGCGTCTCCCCGGCCGACTTCGAGGCCGACCCCGCCAGGTTCGACATCCCCGACTCGGTGGTGGGCTTCCTGCACGGGGAGCTGGGCGTGCCCCCGGGCGGCTGGCCCGAGCCGTTCCGCACCCGCGCCCTGGAGGGCCGCCCGGCCCGGCGCCCGGTGGTGGAGCTGACCGACCAGCAGCGCACCGGGCTGGCCGAGGACCGGCGCACCACCCTGAACAGGCTGCTGTTCCCCGGTCCGACGGCGGAGTTCGAGAGCCACCGCGAGACCTACGGCGACACCAGCGTGCTCTCCAGCGCCGACTTCTTCTACGGCCTGAGCGCCGGACAGGAGTACAAGGTCGACCTGGCCCCGGGTGTGCGCCTGCTCATCGCCCTGGACGCCATCGGCGAGGCCGACGAGCAGGGTGTGCGGACCGTGCTGGCCACGCTCAACAACCAGCTGCGGCCCCTGCAGATCCAGGACCGCTCGATGGCCTCTGCGGCGCACACCGCGGAGAAGGCCGACAAGTCGGTGCCCGGCCACGTGGCCGCGCCGTTCGCGGGAGTGGTCTCCCCGACCGTCGCCGCCGGCGACGTGGTCGAGGCCGGCGACACCGTCGCCACCATCGAGGCGATGAAGATGGAGGCGGCCATCACCGCCCCCGTCGCGGGCAAGGTCGCCCGCCTGGTGGTGGGCACCGCCCAGCGCGTGGAGGGCGGGGACCTCCTGGTCGTCCTGGAGTAGCGGCGTTTCCGTTCGCCGGGGCGGTGCGTGCGCGCACCGCCCCGGCCGTGTGTCCGCCGCACGGCGCGCGGTCGGGCAGGGAAGGAGGATCGGTGGCCCTGCTGGCCGTTTCCGATCTGCACGTGCGCCACGAGCGCAACAAGGAGTTCACCGAGGGCCTGCGCCCGGAGTCGGACGAGGACTGGCTGATCGTGGCCGGGGACGTGGGCGAGACCGCCGGCGGCGTGGTCGAGACGATGCGGATGCTGCGCGAGCGCTTCGCCGAAGTGGTGTGGGTTCCGGGCAACCACGAGCTGTGGACCCCCGCCAAGGACCCGGTGCGGCTGCGCGGCCTGGCGCGCTACACGTACCTGGTCGAGGAGATGCGCGCGCTGGGGGTGCACACCCCGGAGGACCCCTACCCGGTCTGGCAGGGGCCCCGAGGGCCGGTGGTGGTCGCGCCCCTGTTCGTCCTGTACGACCACACGTTCCGGCCCGAGGGCGCCCGCACCAAGGAGGAGGCGCTCGAGATCGCCTACGCGTCGGGGGTGATCTGCACGGACGAGTACCTGCTGCATCCGGACCCGTACCCCAGCCGCGACGCCTGGTGCCGGGCCCGCCTGGAGTACACGCGCCCGCGCCTGGAGGCGGTCGACCCGGAGCTGCCCACGGTGCTGGTCAACCACTTCCCGCTGGTGCGCGAGCCCACGAGGGTCCTGCGCTACCCGCAGTTCGCCCAGTGGTGCGGCACCGAGGCCACCGCCGACTGGCACACCCGCTACCGCGCCCTGGCCGTGGTCTACGGCCACCTGCACATCCCCCGCACCATCGAGGTCGACGGCGTGCCGCACGTGGAGGTCTCCCTGGGGTATCCGCGCGAGTGGCAGCGCCGCCCCCACCCTCCGGCGGTACCCCGCCGGATCCTGCCCTGACGTCCCCGGGGCGCGCGCCCCGGGGACGCCTCCCGGTCCTCCTCAGCCCTCGGTGTGGACGGCCTGGGGCGGAGGTGCGGCGCGGCCCCACTCCATGCGCGACCAGGGACGGGCCAGGCGGGACAGGTCGGTGACCGCGGCGGGGCCCAGGTCCTCCGGTGCCGCGGCCTCGGCGTGGCGGGCGAACACCGTGTCGACGTAGCGGTGACCGGTGTCGGCCGCCACGAACACGGTCCGGCGCTCCGGGGAGCGCTCGGCCTCCCAGCGGGCCACCAGGTAGGCGGCTCCCGAGGAGAGCCCGGCGAACACCGCGTGGCGGCGCAGCAGGTCCACGCTCCCGGCGAGCGCGGCCTCGAACCCGAGCCAGTGCACGACATCGTAGAGGGTGTGGTCGACGTTGCCGAAGGGGATGGAGCTGCCGATCCCCGCGATGATGATGTCCCTGTCCGCGACGGCGTCGCTGCCGAAGGTGACGCTGCCGAAGGGCTGCACCCCCACTAGGGCGGTGTCGGGGGCGCGTTCGCGCAGGTAGGTGGCCAGGGCTCCGGTGGAGGCGCCCGACCCCACCCCTCCGACGACGGTCAGCGGGGCGGGGTCGAGCTCCTTGGCGATCTGGTCGGCCACCGCGCGGTAGCCGAGGTAGTGGACGGAGTCGTGGTACTGGCGCATCCAGTGGTAGTCGGGATGCTCGCGCAGCAGCTCGCGGATGCGCCGCACCCGGCGGCTCTGGTCGAACCGCAGCGAGTCCGAGGGCGGCACCTGCTCCAGGGTGGCGCCCAGGACGGCGAGCTGGACGCGCAGCCCCTCGTCGACGGTGGTGGAGCCGACGATGTGGCAGCGCAGCCCGTACCTGTGGCAGGCCAGGGCCAGACCGTAGGCGTAGATGCCGCTGGAGCTGTCCATCAGGGTGTCGCCGGGCTCGACGGCCCCGGTCTCGAGCAGGTGACGCACCGCGGCTGTCGCCGACGCCACCTTCATGGACTCGAACCGCAGGCAGACGAGCCCGCCGCCCAGGTCGATCAGATCAGGTCTGCCAATGGTCTCGCACACGTGGTCGTCCACGTTCTCTCTCCATCGGTTCTTCGGGGGGTGGAGAAGACCCGGGTGGGGGTGAGGCCCTCTCTTCGCAGCTGGGCGCGGGCGGCCTCGGTCCGGGCCCTCAGATCGGGGTCTCGGGAGTCGAAGAGCACACCGGCGACGTTGCCGCTGTGCGCGATCTGGACGCCGACCGCCCCGCACAGGCGGGCGACGCCCCTGAGCGTCCCCAGTTCCGCCTTGGGCAGAACACGCTGGTTGAGGACCGCGCTCTCGGTGGCGACCCGGCCCACCCCGGCGGCGTCCCCGGCCGCCACGGCCGCACGCAGGTCGGCGCGCAGCTCCTCGTAGAGGGCGGTGTCGGCCGGATGCGGCCGGCCGCCGAGGGTGAGCGTGTCGACGGGGCGCCCGCCGCCGGTGAGGCACCCCACCGCGGTCATGGGGGGAAGCGGCGCCCCCAGGTCCTCCAGGACCCGTCCCTCGCGCTGGGCGAACAGCAGCGCCCGCTCCCCGAGCATGATCGGGTCGGAGGCGCCCTCGGCGGCGACCGCGATCCGGGCGACCGCGCCGGGGGCGGGCTCGGTCCCGTAGCCGGCGCACACGGCCCGCACGGCCGCGGTGACGTCGCTGGTGGAGGAACCCATGCCGAGGCCGGCCGGGGCCCCTCCGCGCAGACGCAGCACGCCCCCGCACGCGGGGACGTGCGCGGCGGCCGCGCACTCGGCGACGGCCAGGGCCGCGGCGCGCGCCGCCTTGATCCGCCCCGGGGGGTCGGTCTCCACCCGGTCCGGCGCGTACCCGGGCCTGGCTTCGAACACCGCCTCGGTGACCGGTTCGGCCATGGGCAGTGTGACCAGCCCCCGTCGGTGGCGTCCGCGTCCGTCGAGGAAGACCCCTTGGAGGATCTCCCCGTGGTGGCACGCGGCACGCCCGGTCCCCGTGATCACGCCGGCGCCTCCGCCCGGTAGCGGTAGAGGGCGCTGGGGGCGGCGCTGAACTGGGAGAAGGGGAAGGGCTCGGCCGACAGCGCGCTCACCCCGCGCCCCAGGAAGGCGCGGGCGACGGCGCTGCCGCTCTGGGCGTAGACGACCAGGGGGAGGGCGCGCTCCCGGCAGCGTGCCAGGATGCGGTCGAAGGTGCCGTTGCCCAGGGTCATCCCGGTGGCCACGACCGCGTCGGCGACCGCGAGCACCTCCTCCATGTCGGAGGTCACGGGGTCCCCCCACTGGGTGCGGCCCAGGGAGAGGTCGCAGGGCAGGCATTCGCCGCCGCGCCGTCGGATGGCGGCGACGAGGGGGTTGACGACGCCGATGAGGGCCACCTTGCGGCCCTCGGGCTCGGGCAGGAGGCCGGCGATGGCGGCGTCGCGCACCGCGGCCCGCTCCTCGGGGGTGCCGTGGGGGAGGACGACCTCCTCGGCCCGGGGGTCCCCGTGGTGGGGGGCGGCCTGGGCGAGGAAGGCGTCGAGCGCGGCCACGCGCAGCGGCAGGGGCCCTTCGGCGACGAGATCGGCCAAGGGCCGTCCGGAGAGTTCGGCGCACACCGAGGGGTCGATCTCCCCGGCCTCGAAGGCGCAGGCGCCGAAGGCCCGGCCGGAGCGGACCAGGACGTACTGGTTGAGGTAGGTGACACCTCCGCCGTCCAGCCGGGTGCCGTGGTGGAGCCAGAAGACGCTGGTGGCCACGGGCGAGGGGCCGGGCGCGGCCAGGACGCTCTCGGCGAGTTCGGCCAGGGTCCTCACGCGGCGCCCTCCCGGGTGAGCCGGAACAGGTAGGTCAGGACTCCGTCGTGCCAGTCGTGGACGTGGTCGACGGCGGCGGTGAAGCCGGCGGCCTCGGCGCCCGAGACGACGGCGCGCAGGTCGGCCGTGTTGGAGGCGATCAGGTGGACCTCGCCGCCGGGGGCGAGCAGGTCGCGCCCGGCGATCTGGGCGAAGAACGCGTCGGTGGCGGAGGCGCCGACGCACACGTTGCGCACCACGTCGGGGTCGTCGCTGACGGTCTGGCTGACGGCGGGCGGGTTGAAGGTGACGACGTCGGCCTGCCAGCCGTCGGGGACGGCCTCGAACAGGTCGGAGACCAGGGCGGTGAACTCCGCGGTCCGGGGTTCGGGAACGATCGCGCGGTAGGTCTGCTCGGTGGCGGCGACGCTGGCGGGGTGGATGTCGAGGGCGTGGACGCTGCGGGCGCCGCGCAGGGCGGCCACGGCCGCCTCCACGCCCAGGCCGGACCCCATGGCGGCGTAGCGGCGGCCGCGCACGTCGATGTCTCCGTCGAGGATGCGCTGGTGGATCATCCGGCTGGTGGCGCCGGGCATGAAGACACCGGGGGGAACGTCGAGGTCCCGGCCGTTCCAGGTGTAGGTGCGGTGGGTGGCCAGGTCGGCGCGCGGCTGGTTGAGGGCGATGATCTGCTCGGCCGGCAGCGGTGGCGGCAGCTCTGCGATCAGGGAGCTTTCCATCGGTGTCCTTTCGGGGAGGGGTCGTGCGCCGCGGGGCGGGGCCGGGGGTGTCCGCGACAGCGCAACTATAGGGGAAATGAAAATCATTGTCACCACTGCGGCACACCCCGACCCCTCCCTCCTCTCGGACGCGATCAGCCCCCCATCGAACGCGGCCGCCCCCTCGGGCGCGGCCGACTCTCCAAAGAGGTCGCAACTGATAACGGTTTTCATTACAGTAGCGGAGCAGCGACCGCACCCCTCCGGAAGGTGAGCATCCCGTGTCCTCCACGACCGCATCGAACACGCCCCGGGCGGGCCTCCTGCTGAGGGACCAGGGCTTCCTCCGCCTGTGGTGCGCGACCACCGCATCGGGTCTGGCGACCTGGGCGATGCCCTTCCTCCTGGGCCTGGCGGTCCTGGAGGGAACCCTGAGTGCGGTGGGCCTGGGCCTGGTCCTGGCCCTGCGCACCGCCGGGTTCCTCGTCGCGGTGCCCCTGGGCGGCCTGCTCGCCGATCGCCACTCGCGCCGGTCGGTGGTGCTGTGGTCGGGCCTGGCCGCCGCGCTGGCCACCCCGGTCATGGTGCTGGGCCTGGGCGCCTCCACCGCCCTGACGGCCGCCGCTGCGGTCGTCGTCGGCGCCGGCCAGGGCGCCTGCCGGCCCGCGTTCCAGGCGCTGACCGCCGAGGTCGTCGCCGAGGACGACCGCCAGCGCGCCAACGCCGCGATCACGCTCTCCGTGCGCGTCACCACCCTCCTGGGGCCGGGTGCTGCCGCGCTGCTGGCCGTGGTGACCGGAGCCGGAATGCTGCTGCTGGCGACGGCCGGCCTGTGGCTGGCGGCCGCGCTGCTGCCCGCCTGGGGCACCGCCCTCCCCCGGCGGGAGGAGCGCGCCTCCTTCGCCGCCGAGTTCTTCGACGGCCTGACCGAGGCGCGGCGCCACCCGTGGTTCCTGGCCGGACTGGGCGCACTGGCCGTGGTCATCACCGCCGGCTACTCGGCCACCGGGGTGCTGCTGCCCCTGGTCAGCCGCGACCAGTACGGAACCGAGGCCCTGCTGGCCGCGGCGATGACCGCCTACACCGCCGGGGCGCTGGCCGGGGCCGCGCTGCTGTCGCGGTGGCGCCCGCGCAACGCCGGCTGGACCGCGCTGGCGGGCCTGGGCCTGTACGGGCTGGCCCCGCTGAGCCTGGTGCTGCCGCTGGGGCCGGTCGCGGTCCTGGCCGCCTACGCCCTGGTGGGGGTGGGGATCGAGCTGTTCAACGTGCCGTGGTTCACCGCCGCCCAGCGCGAGGTCGCCCCCGGCAAGCTGGCGCGGGTGTCCTCGCTGGACTTCCTGGTCTCCTACGGCCTGGCTCCGGTGGGCCTGGCCCTGATCGCCCCGGCCGCGCAGGTGCTGGGCACCGGGCCCGTCCTGGTGGGATGCGCGGTGCTGTGCTTCGCCGCCCCGGCCCTGGCCGCCCTGGCCCCCGGCGCGCGGGGGTTCACCGCTCCGGTCGGCCGCGGGCGTATCTGAGCGGACCGGGGTGCGCACCGCGCGCCGATCCGTGTAGATTATGAAAACGATTTTCATTGTCTCGTGCGGCGCAGCCGCATCCCCCGAGAGGAGCAACGGGTGTCGCAGACCTCCCCACCCGCGGCGGCGGCCCCGGCCCCCGCCGACCGTCCACCGGACCCACCCCGCCGACCGGCAACCCCCGCCGGAACCGCCATCGCCGCCGCGGTACTGGCCCTGGCACTGGCGGTGTCGGCGGTCCTGGCCGTCGGGCTGGGCGCCGCCCCCGTCCCCCCGGCCGAGACCGCCCGCCACCTGTGGGCCGCCCTCACCGGAGGCACCATCGCGGCCGACGAGGTGACGCGCCACCAGATCGTCTGGCAGATCCGCACACCCCGCGTCGTGCTCGCCGCCGTCGTCGGCGCCGGACTCGGCGCCGTGGGCACGGCGGTCCAGGCCATGGTGCGCAACCCGCTGGCCGACCCCTACGTCCTGGGCGTCTCCTCCGGCGCCTCGGTGGGCGCCGTCCTGGTCGGCACCTTCGGAGCACTGTCGGCCCTGGGCATCCACGCGGTCGCGGCCGGGGCGTTCCTGGGCGCCCTGGGCGCGACCCTGCTGGTCCACGCGGTCGCCCGCTCCCGCACCGGCCTCTCCCCGCTGCGCCTGGTGCTCACCGGGGTGGCCCTGTCGTTCGGCTTCCAGGCCCTCATGGGCGTGATCGTCCACCTGGCACCCGACGGCGAGGCCGCCTCCGCCCTCCTGTTCTGGACCATGGGCGGCTTCGGCGCGGCCTCCTGGGAGTCCCTGCCCGTGGTCGCCGCCGGAGTCACCGCAGGAATCCTGCTGCTGCGCGCCTCGGCCCGGCAGCTGGACGCCGCCGCCCTGGGCGACGAGACCGCGGCGAGCCTGGGGGTGGACACCGACCGGCTGCGCCGGAAGCTGTTCGTGCTCACCGCCGTGATGACCGGCGCCATGGTCGCCGTCAGCGGCGCCATCGGGTTCGTCGGCCTCGTCGTGCCCCACGTGGTGCGCATCCTCGTCGGCGCCGCCCACCGGAGGGTGCTCACGGTGGCGCCCCTGGCGGGTGCGGTCCTCATGGTCTGGGTCGACCTGGCCTCGCGCACCCTCGCCGCCCCGCGCGAACTCCCGCTGGGCGTACTCACCGCCCTGCTGGGCGTACCGGTGTTCATCGCGCTCATGCGCCGCCGCGGCTACCAGTTCGGAGGACGCTGATGGACCTGCGCCTGGACCGGCTCCGCGTCGAGATCGACGGATCGGAGATCCTGCGCGGACTGTCCCTGGACGTGCCCTCGGGCCGGGTCGTCGGCCTGGTGGGCCCCAACGGATCCGGCAAGTCCACCGCGCTGCGCTGCGTCTACCGGGCGCTGCGGCCCAGCGGCGGCACCGTGTGGCTGGACGGCGACGACCTGAGCGCGATGCCCCTGCGCGAGAGCGCCCGCAGCGTCGCCGCCCTGACCCAGGAGAGCGGAAGCGACCTGGACTTCACCGTCGCCGAGACCGTGGCCCTGGGCCGCACCCCGCACCTGCGCGGCAACCAGCCCCTCAGCGCCCGCGAACACGAGCTGTGCCGGCGCGCCATGGAACTGATGGACGTGGCACACCTGGCCGACCGCGGCGTCCTGGGCCTGTCGGGCGGCGAGCGCCGGCGGGTCCTGGTCGCCCGCGCCCTCGCCCAGGAACCGCGCGTGCTCGTACTGGACGAACCCACCAACCACCTGGACGTACGCCACCAGGTCGAACTGCTGTCGCTGCTGCGCACCACCGGCACGACCGTGCTCGTGGTACTCCACGACCTCAACCTGGCCGCGGCCGCCTGCGACCGGATCGGCGTCCTGGCCGAGGGAGCGCTGGTGGCGGCCGGAACACCGCGCGAGGTCCTCACCACCGAGCTGGTCCGCGAGGTGTTCGGCGTCGACGCCGCGGTGGTCGACCACCCCCTCACCGGCGACCCGCAGCTGCTCTACCGGCTCGCTCCCCGGCCCGTCTCCCCCTGACCACTCCCCACGAATTTCCTCCCCGCGAAGAGAAAGGCACCCCATGAACTCCCTCTCCCCCGCCCGACGCACCCTGCGTACGGCCGCGGCCGCAGCCGCGGCCCTGATCGCCGCCACCGGCTGCGGCGCCCGCGTCGAGGAGGACCCCGCCCAGGCCCTCGCGGGCTCCACCGCCACCGTCCGCCGCTGCGGCGAGGAGGTCGAATACACCCTCCCGCAGCGAACCGTCGTCTACGAGGGCGGCAGCGCCGACAAGATGTTCGCGCTCGGGCTGACCGACCACGTGCTCGGCTACGTGATGCCGCCCGCCAACCCACCGGTGTCGGAGTCCCCCTGGGCCGCCGAGTACGAGAAGGTCGAATTCCTCAGCGACGACCTGCTCAACCGGGAACTGGTCGTGGACGCCGGCGCCGACTTCGTCGTGGCCGGATGGAACTCCGGCTTCAGCGACCAGCGCGGCATCACCCCCGAGATCCTCGACAAGCTGGGCATCCAGAGCTTCATGCACACCGAGTCCTGCTTCAACTACCCCGGCCACCCCGAACGGATGGCACCCTTCGAGGCCCTGTACACCGACCTGGAACGGCTCGGAGAGATCTTCGGCGTGCAGGACCGCGCCGCCGAACTGGTCGAGGACTACCGGGCACGGGTCGAGGCCGTACGCGCACAGGCACCCGAGGGGGAGCCGATGCGCGTGTTCCTGTACGACTCGGGCACCGACCGGCCCTTCACCGCCGGAAGCCAGGTGCCGCCCGACGACATCATCCGCTTCGCCGGCGGGGAGAACATCTTCGGCGACCTGGACGAACGCTGGACCCAGGCCGGCTGGGAGGCCGTCGTGGCGGCCCGCCCCGAGGTGATCGTCGTCCTCGACTACGGGGACCAGGCCGCCGAGGACAAGATCGGCTTCCTCACCTCCCTGCCCGCGCTGTCCGGTGTCCCTGCCGTCGAGGAGGAGAACTTCTTCGTCCTGAACTACAACGAGGGCATCTCCGGCCCCCGCAACATCGACGGCCTGGAGAGGTTCGCCGAGTACCTGCGCGAACTCGACCGGCCCCGCGCATTGGACAACACCGCGCAGGTGGGAGCACAGTAGGCAGGTCCGCAGCCACACCATGTTCGGAGTCGACCATGACCTACGTCGCCGCACCCGACCGCTACGAGGGGACCATGCGGTACCGCCGCACCGGCCGCTCGGGACTCGACCTGCCGGTCCTGTCCCTGGGCTACTGGCACAACTTCGGCGACGACCGCCCCTTCGAGACCCAGCGGGCCATCGCCCGCCGCGCCTTCGACCTCGGCATCACCCACCACGACCTGGCCAACAACTACGGCCCGCCCTACGGCTCCGCCGAGACCAACTTCGGCCGCCTGATGCGGGAGGACTTCGCGCCCTACCGCGACGAGATGGTCATCTCCACCAAGGCCGGCTGGGACATGTGGCCCGGCCCCTACGGCCAGGGCGGAGGATCGCGCAAGTACCTGCTGGCCTCCCTCGACCAGTCGCTCGCGAGGATGGGCCTGGACTACGTCGACATCTTCTACTCCCACCGCCTGGACGCCACCACTCCCCTGGAGGAGACCATGGGGGCGCTCGACACGGCGGTCCGCCAGGGCAAGGCCCTCTACGTGGGCATCTCCTCCTACGACGCCGAACGCACCCGCCAGGCCGCCGCGATCCTGAAGGACCTGGGCACACCCCTGCTCATCCACCAGCCCTCCTACTCCATGCTCAACCGCTGGATCGAGAACGAGGGCCTGCTCGACACCGTCGACGAGCTCGGCACGGGCGTCATCGGATTCAGCCCCCTGGCCCAGGGCCTGCTCACCGACCGCTACCTCGAAGGCGTGCCGGCCGGCTCCCGAGCGGCCCAGGGCAAGTCCTTCGACCCCGCCTGGCTGAACGAGGAGACCCGGAGCCACCTGCGCGCCCTCGACGCCATCGCCCGGCGCCGCGGCCAGACCCTGGCCCAGCTCGCGCTGGCCTGGGCGCTGCGCGACCGGCGCGTGACCTCCCTGGTCATCGGCGCCTCCTCGGTCGCCCAGCTGGAGCAGAACGTCGGCGCCCTGGACAACCTCGACCTCACCCCCGAGGAACTGGCCGAGATCGACCAGCACGCCGTCGACGGCGGCCTCGACCTGTGGAAGGAGGCCCGCAAGGGCAACCTCTGACCCCGGACGGAACTTCCGGGACCTCTTCGGCGGCACGCCGGTCCTCGTCCGGGACCGGCGCGGCCGCCCCGCCTAGGGTTTCGGCATGGTCGAACTGCCGAAACACTGTGACGCCGTGGTCGTGGGAGCGGGCGCGGCCGGCCTGGCCGCGGCCGCCGACCTCACCGCGGCCGGACTCGACGTGACCGTCGTGGAGGCCCAGGAGGACGTCGGAGGACGCGTCCGCAGCACAACGGTGGACGGCTACGTCCTCGACCGGGGCTTCCAGGTCCTCAACACCGCCTACCCCGCCGTCCGGCGCCGCCTCGACCTGGACGCGCTGCGCCTGCGCGCCTTCCCCAAGGGGCTGGCCGTGCGCACCGACCGCGGACTGCTGCGCCTGCACCCGTCCCCCTCAGGGGCCCTGTCGTCGCTGTCCCTGCTCTCGGGAAGCCTGGTGCGCCCCTCGGACCTCGTACGCCTGCTGGCCACGGCGGCCGCGGACGCGCTGGAACCCGCCGACCGCATCAAGGCCCGCCCCGAGACCGACACCCTCACCGCGCTGCGCCGCCGCGGACTGGGCAAGCGGGCGGTGAACACCCTCGTGCGGCCCTTCCTGTCCGGCGTCTTCCTCGACGAGTCCCTGAGCACGTCCAGCCGCGTCAACGACCTGGTCTGGCGCAGCTTCGTGCGGGGAAGCCTGACCGTCCCCGAGACCGGGATCCAGGCCGTGTCCGACCAGCTCGCCCGGCGCTCGGGGGCACGGATCGTCCTGGGCACCGCCGTGCACGAGGCGGCACCCGGCCTGGTGCGCACCGAGACCGGGACCGTGCGGGCACGCGCGGTCGTGGTGGCCGTCGGCCCCGACGCCGTCCCCCGCCTCCTGCCCTCGCTGCCCGCACCCGCGCTCAACTCCTCCACCACCTACTTCCACTCCCGGCCCGCTTCCCCGGACGACGATCCGCTGCTGCACGTGGACGGCCGCTCCCGACGGGGCCGCTGCCGACTGAGCAGCGTCGTGGTGATGACGGCCACCGCACCCTCCTACGCCCCGGCGGGGAGAGCCCTGATCGCCTCCTCCGCCGTGGGCACCCGACCGCCCTCCGAACCCGAGGTCCGCGCCGAGGCCGCCCGGATCCTGGGCACCGGCGCCGGGGACTGGGAACACGTGGACACCGTGCACATACCCGGCGCCCTGCCAGCCGCGCCGCCGCCCCTGGGGGACCTGCGCCGGCCCGTCCGCCTGGAGAAGGGGCTCTACGTCGCCGGCGACCACCGCGACACACCCTCCCTCCAGGGCGCCTTGGTCAGCGGCGGGCGCGCCGCCGCCGCGGTCCTGGCCGATCTCGCCTGAAAGACCCGCCGCTGCGCGGTTCGCCACATCGGCGGGTCCCCGTTGGCCCTTCCCCCCGCCATGGGGCAGACTCCGAAAAGGACCACGGCGCACGACCGGAGGCACCGGCCCCCGAAGGAGAACACATGGCCGACGAGGCACGCTCCCACACCGTTCTGGCAGGGGTCGACGGATCACTGGCGGGCCGCGCCGCCCTGGACTGGGCGGCGGCCGAGGCGCAGCGGCGCAACCTGCCGCTGCGCGTCGTCCACGCCCTGTCGATGCCTCTCGTGATGTCCGTCTACACGGGCCCCACCCGCTTCCCCCCTTCCGACGAGATCACCCGGCAGGGCCGCAGCGTGCTGGAGGCCGAGGCCGCCCACGTGCGCGAGAACCGACCGGACCTGGAGGTCGAGACCGTCCTCGCCCTCGAGGACCCCGCCCAGGCGCTCCTGCGCCGGTCCGGCCCCGGCGACGTGGTCGTCATCGGCTCGCGCGGCTTCGGCCCCGTGCGGGCCGCCCTGGCCGGCGCGGCCGGCGTACGCCTGGCCGCCCGGGCCTCCTGCCCCGTGGTGGTCGTCCCCGATCCCGGCGAGGGCAGCGCCACCACCGACCCCAAGCAGGTCGTGGTCGGCGTGGACGGCTCCGAGGACTCCCAGCGCGCCCTGGACTACGCGCTGCGCCACGCGGCGCGCACCGAGGGATCCTCGGTCGTGGTCGTCAACAGCTGGGAGGCCCCCACCCCCTTCGCCCCCGCCTCACTCATCGCCTCGGGCTGGACCCCGCCGGAGGACTTCCTGGACCGCCAGTCGGAGGAGGTCGTCGCGGGCGTGCTGGCCGAGGTCATCGACGAGACCACCGAGAACGTGGACCTGTCCGTCGTGCGCACCCGCAAGGAACCCGTGGAGGCCCTGGTGGAGGCCGGCCGGGAGGCCGACATGATCGTGGTCGGCTCCCGCGGCCGGGGCAGCGTGCGCGGCATGTTCATGGGATCGGTGAGCCAGGGCGTGCTCCACACCGCGACGGTGCCCGTGGTGGTGCTGCCGCGCAGCAGCGAATCCGAGGACTGACCGCTCTCCCCTGGGGGTGCCGACCGGCATGACCGCTCCGAACTCCGCCGATCCCGAGGACCGCGCCGCCCTCGTCCGGCTGCTCATGGGGGGCATGGCCGCCTCCACCGTGGGCGCCGCGGCGCGCCTGGGGATCGCCGACGCGCTCGGTGGCGCCGAACTCGACGCGGCGACCGTCGCAGAGCGCATCGGCGCCCCCGAGCACACCACCGCGCGCCTGCTGAGGGCACTGGCGGCCCTGGGGGTGCTGCACGAGCGCGGCCCGGACCGGTACGCGCTCACCTCCGCGGGGCACCTGCTGCGCTCGGACCACGAGGACTCCGTGCGCTCCCTCGCCCACCTGTACACCGACGGCCTGCTGCTGGACTCCTGGCAGCGCCTGGCCGACGCCGTACGCAAGGCGGACGTGGCCTTCGAGACCCTGCACGGCACACCGTTCTTCCGCCATCTCCAGAACCGGCCCGAGCTGTCGGCGATGTTCAACGCGGCGATGGCCGACGCCACCCGGGCCACGGCCCGCGTCCTGCCCGACAGCTACGACTTCGCCCCCTTCACCACCGTGGTCGACGTGGGCGGCGGCGACGGAACACTGCTGGGCGCCGTGCTCGCCCGCCACCCCCACCTGCGCGGCGTCCTCTTCGACACCGCCGACGGCCTGGCACGGGCGGGCGAGGTGCTGGAGCGCACCGGGACCGCGGACCGCTGCACGAGGGTCAGCGGCGACTTCTTCGCACGCGTCCCCGCCGGAGGCGACCTCTACCTGCTCAAGAGCATCGTCCACGACTGGGACGACGAACGGGCCGCGGTGATCCTGACCCGCTGCCAGGAGGCCGCCTCCCCGGGCGCACGCCTGCTGCTGATCGAGCCGTTGCTGCCGGACACCGTGGCCGGGGCGCCTTCCCCGGCACCCTTCCTCAGCGACCTCAACATGATGCTCAACCCGGGCGGGCGCGAACGCACCCGCGCCGACATCGACGCCCTGTGCGCCGGCGCCGGCTTCACCGTGACCGGCGTGCGGACACTTCCCCCGCCCTCGGGCCAAGGCCTGGTGGAGGCCGTGGTGACCGGGCCGGACCGCCCTACCGGGGCGAGCGGCACCCCCTGACGGAGGCGGGCACACCGATACCGGGGGCGAGCCCGGGGTCGGGCTCGGGCTCGCCGAACACCTGGCGCACCGGGAGCACGCCCGCCCACACCGGCAGCTCATGGTCCTCGTCGTCGTCCCCCGGCGGGCCGGTGCGCACCTTCACCGACGCCTCCGCCAGGGACAGCGCCAGCACCCTCGTGGCGGCCATCTCCTTGGCCGTGGGCGCGCGCACCTCCTCCCAGCGGCCGGGCACCACCTGATCGGTGATCGCGCGCAGGGCCGACATCCGCTCCTCCTCGTCCTCCACCACCCGGGGCCGGCCGTAGACCATGGCCGACCGGTGGTTGGCGGAGTGGTGGAAGGCCGACCTGGCCAGCACCAGCCCGTCGAGCAGGGTGACCGTGACGCACACCTCCCCGTCCGTGCGCAGCGACCTGGCACCGGTGGACCCGTGCAGGTAGAGGGTGTCGTCCACCCGGCCGTAGGCGGTGGGCACCACCATGGGCGAGCCGCCGACGACCACACCCAGGTGGCAGACCAGCCCCTCGTCGAGGAGGGCGTACAGCTCGGACCGGTCGGTGCGGCCCTTGTGCTTGCCGCGGCGCAGCCGCGTGCGTTCCGTCGTGGAGAGCATGGCTCCCAAACTAGACAGAAGTGGACCTGGAGAACATGTCCACTTCCCCCTCGAAACGAAGGACCACTTTGTCCCGACACATCGCCGAACCCGTACTCCACCTGGACCGATCCCGCCCCGTGCCGCTCAACGCCCAGCTGACCGAGGCCCTGCGCAGGGCCATGGCCGGCGGCGACCTGCGCCCGGGCGAGCGCCTTCCCTCCAGCCGCGCCCTGGCCGCGCAGCTGGGCGTGAGCCGCACCGTCGTCACCGAGGCCTACCAGCAGCTGTACGCCGAGGGCTGGCTCGAGGGACGCCACGGTTCGGGCACCTTCGTCGCCCGGGAGGAGGCCTCCGCCCTTCCCGCCCCCGCGGCGGCCGCGCGGCCGGTCACCCCCCTGGCGGGTCCGGTCCCGGCCGGCAGACCGCGTATGTCCCGCACCGAGGCCCGGCGGCGGGGCCTGATCGACCTGCGTCCCGGCGCACCCTGGGTCCACGACCTCGACCGGGCCGCCTGGCGGCGCGCCTGGAGGCAGGCCGCGGACCTCCCTCCCGACGACGACCCCGATCCGCGCGGCCTGCCCCGCCTGCGCGAACTGCTCGCCGAGCACCTGCGGCGCGCCCGCGGTGTCCGCGTCGGACCGGAGAACGTCCTGGTCACCCGCGGCACCGGCAACGGCCTGGACCTGGTGGCGGCCGCCCTGCTGGGCCGCGGGACCCTCGCCGGGGTCGAGGAGCCCGGCTACGGCAAGGCCCGCACCATCCTGGGTGCGCGCGGTGCGGAGATCGTCCCCTGTCCCGTCGACGGCGACGGCATCGTCGTCGACGCGCTGCCCGGGGGCCTGTCGGTCCTGTACACCACACCCGCCCACCAGTACCCGCTGGGAGGGCGCCTGCCCGTCCCCCGCCGCGAGCGCCTGCTGGCCTGGGCCCGCGCCGCGGGCACGGTGGTGGTCGAGGACGACTACGACGCCGAGTTCCGCTACGACGTCGCTCCGCTGCCCGCCCTGTACGGGCTCGACCCGGGCCGGGTGGTGCTGCTGGGCACCCTGGCCAAGACCCTCACCCCGGACCTGGGCATCGGCTGGGTCGTGGCCGAGCCGGACCTGGTCGAGCACCTGGCCGCGGTGCGCCACCACCTGACCGACCGCACCAGCGGCCCGGTCCAGGCGGCCACCGCCCTGCTCCTGGAGCGCGGCGACCTGGACCGCCACCTGCGCCGCATGCGCCTGGAGTACGCGCGGCGCCGCAGGACGGTCATCGAGTACCTGGGCCCGCGCCTCAGCGGCGGGACGGCCGGGTTGCACGCCCTGGTCCCCCTGCCGGCCGAGGCGGTCGCCGGGGTGCTCTCCGAGGCCGCCGACCAGGGGGTCCTCCTGGAGGACACGGCCCGCACCAGCCACGGCGAGCCCGCCGTCCACGGCCTGATTCTGGGCTACGGCTCGGTGTCGGGTGCGCAGCTGCGCCGGGCTCTGGCCGTTCTGTCGGACGTTCTCGCACGTCAAGGAGTGTTCGGATGATCTCTTGGACCGCCACCTTTACGGCATAGATCTACTTTTGTCCGATATGCACCACCTCCCCCGTCGACGGGACAGGTATGGACAGGCTAACCTCAGAAGGTCCGCCCGCCCCCTGCCGAGGGAGTCCCGCCCGTGCGTGTCGAGCAGCCCGGCCACCGTGCGATGATCCGCGCCCGGGTGGTGCGCACCGAGCGGATCAGCAAGCACTTCGTCAACATCACCGTGGGCGGCGAGGAGCTCTCCTCCTTCGAGTTCCTCGGCCGCGACCAGTTCGTGCGGATCTTCCTGCCCCGCCCCGGCCAGGAGCGGCTCCACATGCCCACCGCCGCCGACCGGCGCTGGGTGGCGCAGCTGTACGCGATGCCCGAGAGCCGCCGGCCGTACGTGCGCAACTACTCCGTGCGCCGCTTCGACCCCGCGGCCCTGGAGATGGACATCGAGTTCGTCGACCACGGCGACGCCGGCCCCGCCTCGGCGTGGGCGCGCGCGGCCGCCCCCGGGGACGAGATCGGCCTGCTCGCCGAGGGCGTGTACCACCTGCCCCCGCCCGGGACCGACTGGCAGCTGCTGGTGGGCGACGAGAGCGCGCTGCCCGCCGTGGTGTCGATCCTGGAGCAGGCGCCCGAGGACCTGCGGGCACAGGTGTACCTGGAGATCCCCACGCCGGACGACGAGCGGCCCCTGCGCCGGCTGCCCGGGGTGGACGTCCACTGGCTGGTGCGCACCGACCCGCACGACGTGCCCGGCCGCCTGGCGCTGGAGACCCTGCGCGGCGCCGACCTGCCCGAGGGCCGCCCCTACTGCTTCGTCGCCGGGGAGAACGCACTGCCCACCGGGCTGCGGCGCCACCTGGTGCGCGAGCGCAAGGTGCCCAAGGCCGACATCACCTTCGTCGGTTACTGGCGCCACGGCCAGGCCGCCTCCGACTGAGGCAGCGCGGGTCCGTGCAGCAGGTCCGCGCGGGACAGTTGCCTCTACCCCGCAAAAGTGTTCTGAATCCCATTGATACACCAACTTGCCCAAAACGTTACAAGGTCGCCTACTCTGTTCGCTGACGCCAATCCGGCGTCATCGCAGCTCAGAGGAGTTTCCATGACCCCCAGGCGACGACAGGACACCGCACCGCACCGCAGCAGGCGATGGGTGGCCGTGGCTGCCGCTTCGGGAATCGTGCTGTCCGCGTACGCGATCGTCGGCGCCGCCCAGGCCGATCCCGCCCTTGCCGACGCGGGTGTCCAGACGGCCTCCGACAAGCGGCAGATGCGCGGTGCGTGGCTGACGACCGTGGGCAACATCGACTGGCCCTCCGAGCCCGGCCTCAGCGCCGACGAACAGCGCGAGGAGATGGACCGACGCCTCGACGAGGCCGTCGAACTGGGACTGAACACCGTGTTCCTGCACGTGCGTCCCACCGCCGACGCGGTGTACGACTCCGACCTGGAGCCGTGGTCGCGCTACCTCACTGGCGAGCAGGGCGGCGACCCCGGCTACGACCCGCTGGAGTACGCGGTGGCCCAGGCCCACGAGCGCGGCCTGGAGCTGCACGCCTGGTTCAACCCCTACCGGGTCGGCATGGACTCCGACATCGCCGAGCTCGCCGACGACCACCCCGTGCGCGAGAATCCCGACTGGCTGGTCCGCTACGGGGGCGAGGGCTTCCTCGACCCGGGCAACCCCGAGGTCCAGGAGTGGGTCACCCGGGTGATCACGGACGTGGTCGAGCGCTACGACATCGACGGCGTGCACTTCGACGACTTCTTCTACCCCTATCCCAAGGACGGGGAGGAGTTCGACGACGACGCCTCCTGGAAGGCCCACGGCGACGGATTCGACGACCGCGACGACTGGCGGCGCGACAACGTCAACCAGTTCGTCGCCGGGGTGCACGAGCGCATCCAGGAGACCAAGCCGCACGTGCGGTTCGGCATCTCCCCCTTCGGCATCTGGCGCAACGACAGCAGCGACCCCACCGGCTCGCCCACCTCGGGCCTCCAGTCCTACGAGGCCCAGCACGCCGACACCCGCACCTGGATCCAGGAGGGGAGCATCGACTACGTCGTGCCCCAGCTGTACTGGGAGCGCGGCTTCGGGATCGCCGACTACGAGAAGCTGGCCGACTGGTGGGCCGGCGAGGTCGAGGGCACGGACGTGGACCTGTACATCGGCCAGGGCGCCTACCGGGTCGGTGAGTCCGGCTGGCGGGGCGAGGACGCCCTCAGCACGCAGCTCGACTACTCCGGCGACCTGGAGGAGGTGGGCGGGGACGTCTACTTCTCCTACAAGTCGCTGACCGGCGTGGCCGAGGAGGCCTTCGAGCACCTGGCGGAGGAGCACTACTCCGACCCCGCGCTGCCGCCGGTCGCCGACGTGCCCGCCGACACCGAGCCCCGGACCGGGGCGGTGGAGAACCTCTCGGCCTCCGTCTCCGACGGGGACACCGAGCTGGAGTGGGAGGAGGCCGAGGGGGCGCGCTCCTACGCCGTCTACCGGCTCGGCGCCGACGAGGTGGAACTGCTGGAGTCGGGCGGGGAGGACGCCTACGAGGCCCTGTCCTCCGACAACCTGCTCGGTGTGACCGGCCGGACCTCCTGGAGCGACAGCTCCGACGAGGAGGGCGCCTACGTGGTCACCGCCCTGGACGACAACCGGTTGGAGGGCTCCCCCGGCGAGGCGGTCGACCCGCGCTCCTAGGCCGGGGAGGGGCCGCCGGGACGCAACCGGCGGCCCGGACCGGGCCCCGCCGGGGAGTGCTCAGGACCGCAGGTGAGGGGCCAGGTCGCGGGCGAGGATCCCCAGCACCTCGTCCTGGTGCCGGACGGGGAAGAAATGGCCTCCCGGCAGCACCTCCACCGTGCAGCCGCGGGTGGTCATGCCGGCCCACTCCTTGACGTCGTCGGGGGTGGCCAGCGGGTCGTCGTCCCCGGCCAGGGCGGTGACCGGCGCCTCCAGAGGGGGCGTGTCCGCCGGCCGGTAGGTCTCGATGAGGCGGTAGTCGTTGCGGACCACGGACAGGACCATCTCCCGGAAACCCGGGACGTCGAACACCTCCGGCGGCGTGACACCGAGTGCGACCACGGACTCCACGAGGGCGTCGTCGTCGAACTCGTGGACACGGCTGGTCACCGGCCGGGTGGGCGCGCTCCTGCCCGAGGCGAAGAAGTGGACGGGGCCTCCCGCCGGCCCGGCGGACAGGCGCCGGGCGGTCTCGTAGGCCACGGCGGAGCCCATGCTGTGTCCGAAGAGCGCGTAGGGGCCCCGGAGGTGCTCCGCGAGCGCGGCGGCGGCGCCGTCGGCCAGCTCCTCCATCCGCGGCACGAGCGGTTCGGACATCCGGGTCTCGCGCCCGGGGTACTGCACGACCCACAGCTCGCACCACGGCGGCAGCCCGGCCGACCACGAGCGGTAGAAGTTGGCCGTGCCGCCGGCGTGCGGGAAGAGCACGAGCGTGAGCGGCGCGCCCCGCCGCTCGTGGAAGCGGCGGAGCCACGGGCTCTCCGGCGGGAAGACACGGTCCACGGGAAAAGGCCTCCTCCGACCATGGCCGGCGGTGGGAGGTCTGAGGCCGCCGGTCCGGATCCCCGGCAACCCTATCCGAGGGCCGCCGGCGTGCCGGAGGGCCCCTGCCCCGCGGGGGCGCCCTGCCAGCTGCGCCACAGGGCGGCGTAGCGCCCGCCCGCGGCGACCAGCCCGTCGTGCGTTCCCTGCTCGACGACGCGGCCCCCGTCCATGACGACGACCCGGTCCGCGGCCTGGGCCTGGGTGAGCCTGTGGGCGACCACCAGGGTGGTGCGCCCCTCGGTCGCGGCGAGGGCGGCCCTCTCCAGGCGGCGGGCGCCCGAACTGCCCGCCTCGGCGGTGGCCTCGTCCAACACGGCCACCGGGGGGTCGGCCAGGACCAGCCGGGCCAGGGCCAGGTGCTGGGCCTGCTCGGACGTCAGGGTGTGCCCGCCCTCGCCGACCACCGTGTGCAGGCCCTCGGGCAGCGCCCGCACCCACTCCAGGGCGCCGACCCGCTCCAGGGCGGCCAGGGCCTCGGCCTCGCCGGCCTCCGGGCGGGCCAGCGCCAGGTCCTCCAGCAGTGTCCCGGAGAACACGTGGGTCTCCTGGCTGACGAGGTAGACGTGCTCGCGTACGCGCCGCTCCCCCAGTTCGGCCAGCGGGACCCCGCCCAGGTACACACCGCCCGAGGTCGGTTCGCGCAGGCCGCAGACCACCGCGGCCAGGGTGGTCTTGCCGGCTCCGCTGGCGCCCACCAGGGCGACCCGCTCGCCGGGCGCCACCTCCAGCGACACCTCGTCCAGCGCGGGAGGAGCCCCGTTCCCGTAGGTGTGGACGACCTCCTCGACCCTCAGGGAGGAGTCCTCGGGGTCCCGGCCGGTGTCCGGTTCGGGCTCCGCCGGGAGGTCGGCCACCCCGGCCAGGCGGGCCAGGCTCGCCCCGGCCGACTGCACCTCGTTGAAACTCATGACCAGGAAGATCATCGGTCCGAAGAGCCGGTGGAAGTACAGGGCGGCCGAGGTCACCATGCCGACCGTGACCAGGTCGGCGCGCACCAGCCAGAAACCCGTCACGAGCACGGCGGCCAGGCCGGCGCACTCGGCCGCGTTGAGCCGCGCCCCGAACCGGGTGAACAGGCGGAACACCGACAGGGTGATGTCCATGGCCGCCCGGGAGCGGTCGCCGACACGGCCCTCGTGCTCGGCCTCGAGCCGGTAGGCGCGCACGGCGGAACGCCCGCGCAGGGCCCCGATCATCGCGTGCGAGCGCTCCCCCATCGCCACCCTCTCCCGGGCGTAGTAGGGGCCCGAGCGCGGCAGGTACCAGCGCAGCGCCAGCACGTACACGGGCATCGCGCACAGTCCGGCCAGGCCCAGGCGCCAGTCCAGCGCGGTCATGCCCGCCGCGGTGAGCAGCACGGTGGCGGCGGCCACCACGAGGTCGGCCCCGTTGCGTGCGATGCCGGCGGTGACCACGGCGACGTCGTCGCCGACCCGGGAGAGCAGGTCGCCGAGGCGGACGCGCTCCAGCCGGGCGGCAGGCATGTGCAGGACGCGGTCCATGACCCGCTCGCGCAGCCGGGCCAGGATCGTCTCTCCGGCCCGGCCGACGAACCAACCGCCCAGGCCGGTGAAGACCCCTCCGACGACCGCGGCGACGGCGATCAGCGCGACCGACCGGAGCACGGCGTCCATGCCCTCACCGGCCGCGACGGCGTCGACGATGTCGCCGAGCACCCAGGGGGCGACCAGCCCGGCGGCGCCGCCCGCCAGCACGGCGGCCACAGCCAGGGCCACCGTCCGCCGGGAGGCGCGCACGCCCTCGCCGAGCACCGCCCAGGTGCGGCGGGCCGAGGCGGTGGGCAGGAGTTCGGTCTGTCGGGGTGCCGCGCTCACCGCAGTACCGCCTCTCCGTAGCGGGGGTGTTCCTCGGCCAGGCTCTCGTGGGTGCCCTGTGCGGTGGCCCGTCCCCCGTCCACGACCACGACGCGGTCGGCGCGGGCGAGCAGGGCCGGCCCGGAGGTGATGACGAGGGTCGCGCCCGCCGGGTCGCGCCCGGCCCGGGCGCGGGCCACGCCCTCGGCGATGGCCCCCTCGGTGACCGCGTCGACGGCGGTGGTGGGGTCGTGGAGCACGAGCACGGGCGGATCGGCGGCCAGGGCCCGGGCCAGGGCCACGCGCTGGCGCTGGCCGCCCGAGAGGTTGGCGGCGCGGTCGGCGACGGGTCGGTCCAGCCCCTCGGGGTGGCCTGTGACCAGGTCCTCGGCCGCGGCCGCGCGCAGGGCGGACAGCAGACCGGGATCGTCGAGGTCGGCGCCGACGAGCAGGTTGGAGCGGAGGGTGCCCTCGAAGAGGGTGGCGCCGTGGTCCTCGACCAGGACGGCGCCGCGCAGCGCCGCGAGGTCGAGGTCGTGGACGGACACGCCTCCGACGGCGGCCGTGCCGCCGACCTGCTCGCGGCCTGCGGATCCCGAGAGCAGTTCGAGGAGTGCCTCGGCGTCGCGCGGGTCCGTGGCCAGGACGCCGACGAACTCGCCCGGTGCCAGGCTCAGGTCCAGGCCGCGCAGCGACTTGTAGGTGACCCCCGACAGCTCCACGACGGGCTCGGTGCGCAGGGGGTGTCCGCCGGGGGCGACCGCGTCGGGGGCGTTGAGCAGGCGGACGATGCGCAGGGCCGAGGCGCGTGCGGTGGCGAACGCCTGCCCGACCATGCCCAGTCCTTGGACGGGTTCGGCCAGGAACTGGGCGAGGCCGACCACGGTGACGAGTTCGCCGATGCTCAGCCGTCCCTCGATCGCCATCCATCCGGCCACACCCGCCACGCAGGCGAGGAAGAGCGCCCCGCCCGCGGTGACCAGGCCGCGGTAGAGGCCGTTGCTCGCCGCGGCGGAGACCGAGGCCTCCAGGGCACGGGCGCTGGCCCGGCGGTAGCGCAGGGCGGCGTTGTGCCTGGCCCCGATCCCCATGAGGACGCGCAGGCCGCCGACCAGGTCGGTGGCCAGGGCGGTGGCCCCGGCGGCGGCGGCCTGCTTGGCCTCGCTGCGCCGGGCGATGTGCTCGGCGGGAAAGCGCATGAGAAGCATGAACAGCGGGACGCCCAGGAGCACGCCGAGGCCCAGGGGGACGTCGACGGCCAGCAGCGCGGCGGTGGTGACCGCGATGGCGGTGACCATCGCGATCGACCGCGCCCAGGCCTGCGTGTACAGAGAGGCCTGCTCGGCGTCGGAGGTGGCCACCGAGAGCACCTCGCCGGCGCGCAGGCCGCTGCGTTCACCCCGGGGGTCCAGGGCCCGGCGGGCGGTCTCCACGCGCAGCAGGTGGGCCTCGTTCTCCGCCGCGCGCAGGGTGAAGCGGGCGCCGAAGCGGTAGGCGGTGGCCAGGACCGTGAACAGGGCGACGATGCCCGCGGTGCACCAGGCCAGGGCGAGGGGGTCGCCGGTGAAGACGGCCCGGTCGACGGTCACGCCGATGGCGACGGGGACGAGGGCCTCGGCGGCCTGGTGGAGGGAGAGCAGCGCGGTGCCCAGGGCGATGTCGCGCCGGTTGCGGGCCAGGGTGCGCGTGCGCAGGGAGCGCACGTCTGCGGGGACGCGGGGATCGGCGGGTGTGTTCACTCGGCGGGCCCCTGTGCGCACGGGTGCGGGGGTGCGCCTGCCGTCGGACGTGTGGTCATCGGGTGTTCGGACGTGGGGCCCCGCCTTCAGGCGGGGAAGAGAACGCCCTTCTCCTTCCCGGATCGGCCTTGTGAGGAGGTCGGACGGAACGTGGGGCCGGCCGGGGCACGGTGACCGGCGAGCGGGCCGGCGTCGCCCGCCCGCGGGGCCGGTGCGGGGCCTCGGCGGGCGCCCTCCCGGACAGGGCGGTAGGTGTCCGGGCGGAAGGCGGCCCGGCGTCCGACCGCCGCAGCCCCCTCCTCGCGGAGAGGCAAGGAAGCCAACGGTGCCCCACCCCCTGTTGTCGTGCCCAGGTCAGGCTAGCCAGCCGGACCGGCGGCGGCGAACGCGGGGCGGCCGGGTACCGTGCGGATGCGGGGCAACCGGGGATGGCTTGCGCTTGATGTACCTTTTCCACCACTATGATGCTTAGGCAAGGCTAAGCTCACCCCCAACGAATGAGGCCCCATGTACCGCGGTCCGCTGACACGCGGCGGCACCCTCGCCGCCGGCGCGCTCTCCGTCGTCGTGCTCGCCGCCTGCGGGACCCCCGCCGACGGAACCGAGCCCTCCTCCGGCTCCACCGCCGAAGGCTACCCCGTCACCGTCGAGACCCTCTTCGGCGA
This sequence comes from Nocardiopsis algeriensis, assembly GCF_014203695.1. Lineage (GTDB taxonomy): Bacteria > Actinomycetota > Actinomycetes > Streptosporangiales > Streptosporangiaceae > Nocardiopsis > Nocardiopsis algeriensis. The sequence continues at coordinate 29,956 of NZ_JACHJO010000009.1, forward strand.
CGTGGTGATCGAGGACAGGCCCGAGAACGTCGTCGCCATGGGGTGGTCGGACGCCGAGACCGCGCTCGCGCTGGGCGTGCAGCCGGTCGGTGTGGCCGACTGGCAGGCCTACGGCGGCACCGGTGTGGGTCCCTGGGCCGCCGACCTGTTCGAGGAGGAGCCCGCCCAGCTCGCCACCCTGGAGCCGAACCTGGAGGCGATCGCCGCCCTGGAGCCCGACGTCATCCTCGACACCCGCTCCGACCACACCCAGGAGCGCCACGACCTGATGGCCCCGGTCGCCCCGGTGGTCGGCCCGCCGCCCGGCGTGGAGGTCACCTACGGCACCACCTGGCAGCAGCAGACCCGCCAGGTCGCCGCGGTGCTCGGCGAGGACGAGCGCGGCGAAGAGCTCGTCGCCGAACTCGAGGGCCGCTTCGAGCAGATCCGGGAGGACCACCCCGAGTTCGCCGACACGACCATCGCGGTCGGCGCCTACTTCGACGGCCAGTACGGTGCCTACGTGCCCGGCGACTCCCGCGTCGACCTGCTCCAGGAACTCGGCTTCCAGTACAAGTCCGAGATCACCGACATGGCCGAGGGCGCGTTCTACGTCGATCTGAGCCAGGAGATGCTGGAGGTCCTCGATGCGGACCTGACCATCGTCTTCCCCATCGGCGACACCGCCCAGGACCTGCACGAGGACCCGGTGCTGCAGGGCATCCCCTCGGCGGAGGACGGCCGCCTCGTCGTCATGGACGACCTGGAACTGGCCAACGCCTTCTCCAGCGGCTCGGCGCTGGGCGTCTCCTACGCCCTGGACGGGATCGTTCCGCTCGTCCAGGAGCACCTCCAGGACTGAAGTCTCGGCGGCGGGGGCCGGCGCGGCGCGCCGGCCCCCGCCGCTTCTCTGCCGGAGCCCGCCCCGGACCCGGGCGGCGCGGGGCCGGGTCCTCCGGGCACCCGTCAGGCGGCGGCCACGCCGACCTGCAGCTCGGTCACCCACTCCTCCTCGGGAGCGGGCATGGAGACCGTGTAGACCTCGTAGGCGCGGCCCTGGGGCACCATGCCGTTCTCGGCGACCGCCTCCATGAGCACGGTCCAGCTCCCGCCGATCGTCGCCATCGCCCCCTTGTGGGTGAGGACCGCGGCGCGTTCCACGGCGGGCAGGTCGACGACCTCGAAGCCTTCGCCGGCCGGGGTTCCTGCGGGGACCGTGAATCCGGCGAACACGCGCACCTCCCCGTCGCCTCCCAGCGGTGCCTCGACCGCCTCGTAGAAGGAGACGGCGCCGCCGTCACAGGTCAGGCCCGCGGTCTGCAGCGCCGCGGCCACCTTTCCGAACAGGGACGACACGACGGGACCGATCTGCGGCTGGTTGAAGCCCTCCGCCCGAGCCGATCCGACGGCCACCGTGCGGGCCGGCAAGGCCCGGACGTCGATGTGTTCCAGGGACATGGCGTCTCCCTCCAGAGCTCGGAGCCTGGCCTCCACCCGGTGCAGGCGCTCGGTGTCCCGCCGGATCCGCTCTCGGAGGTCGCTGCCGCGTTCACGCAGCAGGGCGGCCAGCTCCTCCCGGTCCACCCGTCCGTGGACGACGGCGGCGACCTGCCCGAGCGTGAGGCCGAGGTCCTTCAGGGCCAGGGCACGCACGAGCTGGAGGAACTGCTCCTCCGAGTAGAAGCGGTATCCGGTGTGCGGATCGACGCGGGCGGGTGTGAGCAGGCCGACGGCGTCGTAGTGCCGCAGCATCCGCACCGAGACCCGTCCGAGCGAGGCGAATTCTCCGATCGTGTACATGGCTCCTCCACGGTCGGCCCTGACACCGTGTCAGGGTCAAGCCGCCGACCGCTGCGGGCCGCCGGGCCACCAGGCTCGCCGGGGAGGCCCCCGGTGGCAAGCCGGGGAGGATCTCCGCGAGCTGGACACACGTGTGTCCGGTGCCACAATCTCGGTATGAGGAACCGACGCCCCACCGCGCCCGACCCCGTTCAGGACTCGCCCGCCGTCGGCCCGCCCGAGAACGCCGCGGCCGGACTGACCGCGGTGCTCAACAGCATGCGGCTGGTGGGCGAGCACGCCGGGGTGCGGCGCGGACTTCCCGCGATGCTGGCCGTCAACCAGAAGGAGGGCTTCGACTGCCCCGGCTGCGCCTGGCCCGAAGGAGACCGGCGCCACCGCGCGGAGTTCTGCGAGAACGGGGCCAAGGCGGTCGCCGAGGAGGCCACCTCGCGGGCCCTGACCTCCGACTTCTTCGCCGCCCACCCCGTGAGCGAGCTGGCGGAGCGCTCCGGTTACTGGCTGGGGCAGCAGGGCCGGCTCACCGAGCCCCTGTACCTGGCCGAGGGCGCCTCCCACTACACCCCCATCGGCTGGGACGAGGCCCTGGACATGGTCGCCTCCGAGCTCAGGGCCATGGACTCCCCCGACGAAGCCGTCTTCTACACCTCCGGCCGCACCAGCAACGAGGCTGCGTTCTGCTACCAGCTCTTCGCCCGCCAGCTGGGCACCAACAACATGCCCGACTGCTCGAACATGTGCCACGAGTCGTCCGGCTCCGCCCTGAGCGAGACCATAGGCGTCGGCAAGGGCAGCGTCTCCCTCGAGGACCTGTACAAGGCCGACCTGATCATCGTCGCCGGCCAGAACCCGGGCACCAACCATCCGCGCATGCTCTCGGCCCTGGAGCGCGCCAAGCGCGCCGGTGCCCGCATCGTCACGGTCAACCCGCTGCCCGAGGCGGGGATGCGGGAGTTCCGCAACCCGCAGGAGGTCGGCGGCCTGCTGCTGGGCAGGGGCACCAGGCTGACCGACCTGTTCGCGCAGATCCGCCTGGGCGGCGACCTGGCGCTGTTCTCCGCCGTCAACCGTCTGCTCCTGGAGGCCGACCGCCGCGGCGAGGAGGTGCTGGACCGGGAGTTCATCTCCGCCTGCACCCACGGTTTCGACGCGTTCGCCGAGGCGCTGCTGTCCGAGCCCGAGGAGGAGTTCTGGGCGCGGGTGGAGAGGGACACCGGGCTGGAGCGGTCCCTGGTGGAGGAGATCGCCGCCCTGGCGGCCGCCTCGGAGCGGACCGTGGTGTGCTGGGCGATGGGCCTGACCCAGCACAGGCACTCGGTGCCCATCATCCGCGAGGTCGTGAACTTCCTGCTGCTGCGCGGCAACATCGGCCGCCCCGGCGCTGGTGTGTGCCCGGTGCGCGGGCACTCCAACGTGCAGGGCGACCGCACGATGGGCATCGTCGAGCGCCCCGCCGAGAGCTTCCTGGACGCGTTGGAGGCCGAGTTCGGCTTCGCCCCGCCGCGAAGGCACGGCCACGACACCGTCAACGCGATCCACGCGATGGCCCGGGGCGAGGTGCGGGTGTTCTTCGCCATGGGCGGCAACTTCGTGCACGCCTCCCCCGACACCGGATTCACCGAGGAGGCCATGCGCCGTGTGGGGCTGACCGTGCACGTGTCCACCAAGCTCAACCGCTCGCACGTGGTGACGGGGACGAGGGCGCTGATCCTGCCCGCACTGGCGCGCAGCGACCGGGACCTGCACGAGGGCCGGGCGCGCTGGGTGACGGTGGAGGACTCCATGTCCCGGGTGCACGCCTCCCACGGGGTGCTGCCGCCGCTGTCGGAGGGCATGCGCTCCGAGGTCGACATCGTCCGCGACCTGGCGGGCAGGATGTTCGGCGACAGCCCGGTGGAGTGGTCGGGGATGGCCGACCACGACCGGATCCGCGACCACGTGGCCGCGGTGGTCCCGGGCTTCGAGGACTTCAACGCCAGGGCCCGCCGCCGCGACGGGTTCACCCTGCCGCACTCCCCGCGCGACGAGCGGCGCTTCCCGACCGCGACGGGGAAGGCGAACTTCACCGTGAACGGCTCCTACGCGCCCGAGGTCCCCGAGGGGCGCCTGCTGCTGCAGACACTGCGCTCGCACGACCAGTACAACACCACCGTGTACGGCCTGGACGACCGCTACCGGGGCATCAGGAACGGCCGCCGGGTCGTCCTGGTCAACCCCGAGGACGCCCGGGAGCTCGGGCTGGCGGACGGCTCCCTGACCGACATCGTGGGCGAGTGGCCCGACGGCCGCGAGCGCCGGGCCGCCCGCTTCCGGGTGGTGCACTACCCGACGGCGCGCGGGTGCGCGGCCTCCTACTACCCCGAGACGAACGTGCTGGTGCCGCTGGACTCCACGGCCGAGGTGAGCAACACCCCCACGTCGAAGTCGGTGGTGGTGCGCTTCGAGCCCGCGTCCGGGCCCGTGTAGCGGCGGCGGGGGCGCCCCGGCACTGCCCCGCCCGGAGGGCGTCCGTATCCTGTGGCGATGCCGACCATCTACCTGATCCGCCACGGGAAGGCTTCTCCCGAGGCGGACGACTACGACGAGTTGAGCCCTCCCGGGCACGAGCAGGCGCGTCTCCTGGGCGCCGAGATCAAGCGGCGCGAGCTGCGCGTGGGCCCGGTCGTGACGGGCACGCTGCGCAGGCAGCGGCAGACGGCCGCCGCGGCGCTGGCCGAGTCGGGGATCGGCGCGGAGCCGGTCGCCGACGCGCGCTGGAACGAGTACGAGCACCTGGAGCTGCTGGACCGCCACGTGATCGGCGAGGGCAGCGTGCAGGAGCGGCTGGAGGCCGCCCTGAGCGCGTGGACCGCCGCCGGAGGCAGCGGTCCGGGCACCTGGGCGGGGTTCCGCGACGGCGCGATGGCGGCGCTGTCGGACGTGACCGCGGGCCTGGGCAAGGGTGAGACGGCCCTGGTGTTCACCTCCGCCGGGGTGATCTCGGCGGTGTGCTCGACGATCCTGGGCACGTCCGTCCCCGGGTTCCTGGCGATGAACCGGGTCGTGGTCAACGCTTCGGTGAGCAAGATCGTCCACGGCCGGGGCGGCACCCAGCTGCTCTCCTTCAACGACCACGCGCACCTGGAGCGGCCGGGGGCGAATCTGATGACCTACCGCTGATATCCGTGCCCCTCGGAAACCGACCGGTCGGTACCGGCGGTCGGCCCGCAGGCCGGCTGCCGGTCAGCCGCGCTCGGCGGCGCGCCGGAGCACGGCACGCAGGCCCAGCTCGTAGCCGAAGACGCCGCATCCGGCGACGTAACCCGCTGCCACGGGTGCGGTGACGGAGGTGTGGCGGAACTCCTCGCGCGCGTAGACGTTGGAGATGTGCACCTCCACCACCGGCGCCTCGATCGCGTCGATCGCGTCGCGCAGCGCGATGCCGTAGTGGGCGTAGGCACCGGGGTTGAACACCACACCCGCCCAGTGGCGGGCGGCGTGGAGGCGGTCGACGAGCTCGCCCTCGCTGTTGCTCTGCGCGCACACCACCTCCACGCCCAGCTCCCGGCCGAGCTCGGTCACCCGCCGCTCGACCTCGGCCAGGGTCGTGGTGCCGTACTGCCGCGGGTCGCGGGTGCCCAGCAGGTTGAGGTTGGGCCCGTTGAGCAGCAGAACGGTGCGGGAGGGGTCAGCAGGTACGTGCGGCATGTGGGTGGTGCTCCTTCTCGGCTCACCGACAGCCTAGATGTAGTGACCTGATCATCGTGGTCGCCGCTGCCCTTCGCGAGCGGAGTTCCGGTGCGTTCCGTACGAGGCCGGGCACGGGTCCGGAGCGGCTTTCCACCGGCCGGAGGGACCGCGGCGGGAAACGCGCCGGGACACCCCACGGCGGAACGGGTGTCCGCCACACGTGCCCCGCAGGCGCGGTCCCCGGTGGCGGGGGCGTATTCTGCGCAGATAGCGTACCGACCAGTCGGTCTTGTCATCCGGACCCGATCCCGAGGAGGCGGCCCCGTGGCGTCCACCCTGCTGTCCGCGCGCGACCTGAGTTTCATGCTCCACGAGTGGCTCGACGCCGAGGCGCTCACGAAGCGCCCCCACTACGCCGACCACTCGCGCGAGACGCTCGACGGCGCGCTGGAACTGGCCGAGCGCGTGGCCACCGACCACTTCGCGCCGCACAACAAGACGAACGATGCCAACGAGCCCCGCTTCGACGGCGAGCGCGTCCACGTCATCCCCGAGGTCAAACGCGCTCTGGAGGTCTACGCCGAGACCGGCCTCAACGCCCTGGGCCTGCCCGCCTCCGTCGGCGGCGGGCAGCTGCCGCACGTGGTCGTCAGCGCCTGCAACGCCTGGTTCCAGGCAGCCAACCTGGGCACCTCGGCCTATCCCTTCCTCACCCTGGGCAACGCCCGGCTCCTGCTGGCCCACGGTTCACCCGAGCAGGTCGACACCTGGGTGCGCCCCATGGCCGAGGGCCGCTTCTCCGGCACCATGTGCCTGTCCGAACCGCAGGCGGGCAGCTCCCTGGCCGACATCACCACGCGCGCCGAGGAGGCCGGCGACGGCACCTACCGGATCTTCGGCAACAAGATGTGGATCTCGGGCGGCGACCACGAGCTGGCCGAGAACATCGTCCACCTGGTGCTGGCCAAGATCCCCGGCGGGCCCCCCGGGGTCAAGGGCATCTCCCTGTTCGTCGTGCCCAAGTACCTGGTGGGCCCCGACGGCTCCCTCGGGGAGCGCAACGACGTCGTGCCCGCCGGTCTCAACCACAAGATGGGCTACCGCGGCACCGTCAACGCCCTGCTCAACTTCGGCGAGGGCAGGCACAGCCCCGGCGGCCGGCCGGGCGCGGTCGGCTACCTGGTGGGCGAGCCCCACCAGGGGCTGAAGTACATGTTCCACATGATGAACGGCGCGCGCATCGGTGTGGGAGCGGGCGCCGCGGCGCTCGGTTACACCGGCTACCTCAAGTCGCTGGCCTACGCGCGCGAGCGCCTTCAGGGCCGCCCCCTCGGCGCCAAGGACCCCGCGCGGCCTCAGGTGCCCATCACCGAGCACACCGACGTGCGGCGCATGCTGCTGGCCCAGAAGAGCTACGCCGAGGGCGCCCTCGCACTGGTGCTGTACTGCTCCCGGCTGGTCGACGACACCGCCAGTGCGGAGGACCCGCAGGTCCGCGAGCGGGCCTCGCTGCTGCTGGACGTGCTCACCCCGATCGCCAAGAGCTGGCCCTCCCAGTGGTGCCTGGAGGCCAACAGCCTGGCCATCCAGGTGCACGGCGGCTACGGCTACACCCGCGAGTACGACGTGGAGCAGCACTACCGGGACAACCGGCTCAACCCCGTCCACGAGGGGACCCACGGCATCCAGGCGCTGGACCTGCTGGGCCGCAAGGCGGTCCAGGACGGCGGCAGGCGCCTGGCGCTGCTGCTGGAGACCGCGCGGGCCACCGCCGACCGCGCCCGCGCCCTGGGCGGGGAGGAGGCCGCCTGCGCCGAGGCGCTGTCCGCGGCGCTGGACCGCGTCGCGCAGACCACGGCCGCGGCCTGGGCCGAGGGGGATCCGGAGACGGCGCTGGCGAACGCGACCGCCTACCTGGAGGCGACGGGGCACGTGGTGGTCGCGTGGATGTGGCTGGAGCAGCTGGTGGCGGCACACGGCCGCGAGGGCCGCTTCTACGACGGCAAGCGGGCGGCCGCCGCCTACTTCTTCCGCCACGAGCTGCCGCGCACCGGCCCCCAGTTCGACCTGGTCGCCTCCGGGGACCGCACCGTCCTGGACACCCCCGCCGACATCCTGTGACCGAACGACCGCGGAGGCGGGCGGGGCCGTGAGAGGGTGGAACCGTGTTCCGGGTGCCGCCGCGGTCCGCGGCGGCACCCGGGCAGGTTCGAAGAGGGGGAGCGATGCAGACCTTCCTGCCCCATGCCTCGTTCGCCGAGTGCGCGCGGGTGCTGGAGGACCGCCGCCTGGGGAAGCAGCGGGTGGAGACCCTGCAGATCCTGCGGGCACTGGTGTGGCCCCGGTACGGATGGAAGCGCCATCCCGCCGTGGCGATGTGGCGCGGCTTCGTGCCCGCGCTCGTCTGCTACGGCGCGGCGGTGTGCCGTGAATGGCGTGAACGCGGCCGCGCCGACGCCGTTCTCCCCTCGTTGACCGCTTTCACCGCGGGCACACCGCCCGACGAGGCCGAGTTGTGGGACCGGGACATGCTCCCGCCGTGGCTGGGTGCGGAGGACCTGCACCGGTCGCACCGCTCGAACCTGGTGGCCAAGGACGAGGAGCACTACCGGCCGCTGTTCCCCGAGACACCCCGGGGTCTGCCCTATGTCTGGCCCCGGCCGGCCTTCCCGTACTGGCCTCTGAGGCGCGGCGGTCCCGGTCCGATGGAGATCGGGGCGGCCGAGAGGCTGCTGGGTACTGCCGGGGGCGCGCACACGGCCGTGATCGAACAGCTGGTGTCGGGGCGCAGCGTGCGCCTGCACCTGCCCGAACCGGGCGACGTGTCCCCGGGCCTGCTCGCCGGCCTGTGCACCCCGGGTGAGACCCTCTGGCTGGTCCCCGGGCAGCCGCCTCCCCGGCCCGCACCGCGCAGCGGCCCCGCACTTTCGGGCATCGCCGGACGGCCCAGCCCGTCGGTCGCCCGCCCGCCCGGCCCCGAGGACGAGGAGGCGATGCGCGCCGAGGCGGACGAACCGGAGTTCCGGTTCCGCAGGGTCGACCCCGACTCCTCGGCCGAGGTGCGGATCCCGCCCGGAACCGGACTGGTCGTCGTCGAAGGACCCGATCTGCCCGAGCCCGCCACCGGCCTCCCCGTGCTGCGCCTGCTGCCGCCCCGCGGAACCGGATCCTGACCCCTGTCCCGCGGCCGCGGGGCCGCCGCGCCCCCGCCGTGCCCGACCGCCGTCAGATCCTCGGGTCGACCTCCAGGCCCAGACCTTCCTGGCCCAGCCAGTTCAGCCGGACCGACGCGACCCGGGCCCGCTCCTCCAGCTGGAGCCGGGTCGCGTACACACTCAGCAGGAACGCCTGCAGGGAGTCCACACCGTAGGAGGTCGCCACGGCCTCGTCCCCCAGCCCCAGGATCTGGCGGGGGCAGTGCCAGTCACCGCGCGCCTCGGGGTGGGGGTCGGGCTCGGGCGTGCCCAGTCTCACGATCACCGGTGTGCGCGTACCGTCCTCGGCCACGGCCTCCAGCCGCCGCTCGGCCACGACCTCACCCAGCTCATGGGTCACCGACATACCGTCCTCTTCTTCCAGTGCCTCGGAACGGGCCGCACGCTAGCAAAGGGGGAGGACATCTCCGCCGGGCCACCGCGGGCCGGAGGACCACCGGACCGGAAAGCGGAGCGGGTCAGCCGCAGGAGTTCAGCACCAGCAGGAGCAGGATCGTCAGCCCGGCCGAGACCAGGAGTGACAGGAAGCAGCCCAGGCGGCTGCTGAAGAAGACGAACACACGGACCTCCTCTCGGCGGAGGCCCCGACGCCTCCGACCGTCCCCCTACCCCTTCCTCCCCCGGCCGTGCGTGGGCCGGGAGGCAACGGCCGCCCCATTTTCTCTTCCCGGTCGGACCGCATCTCCGACACGCATGTATAGCCCTGCGCCACCCGGGTAGTCGCGATGACAACCGAGTAACAGGCCGGCTCCGAGGAGGCTTGATGCAGTCGCACGAGGGAACAGGCGGGTTGGGCGACAAGAGCAGCCAACTGGCCTCGACCGCCCGCGAGAAGGCGGGGGGCGTCGCGTCCACTGCCGGGGAGCAGGCACGCTCCCTCGCCGGTGAGGCCCGTTCCGAGGCACAGAACGTCGCGAGCGACGTCCAGGCCCGTCTGCGCGAGGAGGCCGGTGAGCAGACCCGGCGCACCTCGCAGAACCTGCGCCAGTGGTCGGAGGAGCTGTCCTCCATGGCCGACAACGGGGACTCCGGGTCCCCGGTGCGCGACGCCGTGAACCAGGTCGCGCAGAGCGGCCTGCGGGCAGCCGACTTCCTGGAGGAGCGGGGGTTCGAGGGCCTGGTCGACGAGGCCAAGCAGTTCGCCCGGCGCAAGCCGATGGCTTTCCTTGCCGGCGCGGCCGTCGCCGGCTTCGCACTGGGCCGTGTGCTGAAGGTGTCGTCCGCCCTCTCGGACGACAGCGGCACCGACAGCGGCCACCCCAGGCAGATCGGCAGCGGCGGCCACGCGGCCCCGTCGGTTCCGCACCAGAGCCGGGACGACTCCGGCGGAACCACCCCGTATCTCCAGCAGCCCGGTACCCCCCGGCACGAGGGGTCCGGAACGACTCCCGGCGATCCCGGCATGCCGGGCCGAACACTCTGAAGGAGGACGACATGGCGGCCACTTCCGCAACCTCGTCACACAGCGCGAGGCCCGGCGAGGAGGAGTCCATCTCCGAACTCCTCAGTGCGGTGACCAGTGACCTGCAGAAGCTGTTCCGGCAGGAGGTCGCCCTGGCCAAGGCCGAGATCAGCGAGGAGGCGAGCAAGGCCGGCAAGGCGGCCGGCCTCCTCAGCGGCGCCGCACTGGCCGGCTACATGACCGTGGTGCTGCTCAGCCTGGCGGCGGTCTTCGGCCTGGCCGAACTCATCGGACTGGGCTGGGCCGCCCTGGTCGTCGCCGCACTCTGGGCGATCGCGGGCGCAGTCCTGTTCGTCGTCGGACGCAACCGGATGCGCGAGGTCTCTCCCAAACCGGAACGCACCATCGAAACGCTCAAGGAGGACGCGCAATGGGCGAAACATCCGACCGGATAAAGCACGACATCGAGCGCACCCGCTCGGAACTGACCCATGACACCGACCGCCTGGTGAACCACGCCAAGCCGAGGAACGTCGTGGAGCGGCGCACCCGGCGGATGCGGGACAGGACCCGCAGCATCAAGGACCGGGTCATGGGCTCGTCGTCGCAGGCTGCCGGAGGGGTTCGCCAGGGTGCCGGACAGGCGGCCGAGGGAATCCGCCACACGAAGGACCAGGCGGTCGACATGGCCAGGTCCGCGCCGGAGCAGGCCGCCCGCCAGACGCAGGGCAACCCCATCGCCGCAGGGCTCATCGCCTTCGGCGCCGGCCTGCTGGCCGCCTCCGTGCTGTCCGAGAGCCAGGCCGAGAAGCGTGCGGCCCAGCGTGTGAACGAGCGCGCGGGAGACCTGATCGAGCCCGCCAAGCAGGCCGTGGGCGAGTCGGTCGACCACGTCAAGGAACAGGCCAGGGAGTCGGCGCAGGCCGCCGGCCAGCACCTCAAGGAGAACGCGACGGAAGCCGCGCAGACCACCGGGCAGCACGCCCGCGGCGAGGCCCGGTCCGCGGCGGAGGAGATGCGCCGCTCCTGAGGCGCATGCCCGACATCCGTGATCTGCCGGCACCACCCCGGACCCGTCCGGCGGTGGTGCCGGCCGTTGGGGCCGAAGGACCCCGCCCTGTCCGGCCCCCGGGAAGCGAGGAGAGACCAGACGATGCCCGAACACAAACCCACCGCAGGTAAGGTGCCCTCTCCCCGGAAACCCGACGGCCCCACCGACGTGCCGGCGTCCTCGTGGCGGGCCTCACTGCGCCGGACCGTCGGCGAGTTCGGCAAGGACAACCTGACCGACCTCGCCGCCGGCCTCACCTACTACGCGATCCTGTCCGTCTTCCCCGCGCTCCTGGTGCTGGTGGCCCTGGTCGGCATGGCCGGGCCCGAGGCGACGCAGACCATGACCGACAACATCTCCCGGGCCGTACCCGAGGACGCGGGCGAACTGCTGACGACGGCGATCTCGACCCTTCAGGGGAACCAGACGGCCGCAGGGGTGTTCGGTCTGATCAGCCTCGCCGTCGCCCTGTGGTCGGCGTCGGGCTACGTCGCGGCCTTCATGCGTACCTCCAACATCGTCTACGACATCCCCGAGGGGCGACCCTTCTGGAAGACGCTGCCGCTGCGCGTCGGCATCACCGTGGTGCTCGTGATCCTGGTGACCCTGACGGTGCTCGGTGTCACCTTCACGGGTTCGGCCGCCCAATGGCTGGGCGACCTGGTGGGCCTGGGTTCGACGGCGGTGATGGTGTGGGACATCGCGAAGTGGCCGGTGCTGCTGTTCATGGTGATGTTCATGGTGGCATTCCTGTACTGGGCCGCGCCCAACGCCAAGCGCAAGTTCCGCTGGGTCAGCCCGGGAAGCGCGCTGGCGGTCGTGCTCTGGCTGCTCGCCTCCGCCGGCTTCGCCTTCTACGTCGCCAACTTCGCCTCCTACGGCAACACCTACGGCAGCATGGCGACGGTGATCATCTTTCTCGTCTGGCTGTGGATCAGCAACATCGCGATCCTGTTGGGCCAGGAGTTCAACGCCGAGATCGAGCGCGGCCGCGCCATGAGTGAGGGACTCCCCGGCGACGAGGAGCCCTACGTCGAACTGCGCGACACCCCCGACGAGGAGCATGCGAGCCACCGCGGGAAGTGACTCCCGCGGGCGCGTCCCGCCGAGGAACGCTGCGGCCTCCCCCGTCCGGGGGAGGCCGCAGCCGCTTCCGCCGGATCCGGTCAGAGGGCCTCGCGGCGCTGCAGGTGGGCGAAGGCGGCCCAGCCCGGCAGGACGGGGAACCAGAAGGTGAGCAGGCGGAAGAGCAGGACCGCGGGCAGGGCGACCGCGGCGGGAACGCCCGCCACCGCGGCGAGGCCGCCGATGAGCGCGGCCTCCACGGCGCCGAGTCCGCCCGGGGTGGGTGCGGCCGAACCGATCGCGTTGCCCGCCAGGAAGACCACGGCGACGGCCACCAGGCTCACCTCCGTGCCCTCCGGGGTGAAGGCCAGCACCGAGAAGTGCAGGCACAGCACGAACGCGACGGTCAGCAGCAGGGTCCCGCCCACACCGAGCACCAGGCCCGCGGGGCGCTGGAGGGCGTCCAGCAACCTGGGCAGGACGCCGTGCAGGTAGGGGCGGACGCGGGCGCCGACCGCCTGGCGCAACCGGGGCAGTGACAGGGCCGCGGCAACGGCGGCGGTGGCGGCGAGGCTGATCACCACGACCGTGGGCGAGGGTGTGAAGCCCGTCCAGTAGGAGGTCCCGGTCAGATAGGCGCACACCAGCAGCAGGGGGACGTGCACGAGGAAGCCGACCAGCTGGGTGAGGCCGACGGCGGACAGCGCGAGCGGCGCGGGGGCGCCCGCCTTGATCACGAACCGGGTGTTGATCGCGATCGACCCCAGCCCGGCAGGAGCGGCGATACGCACGAACGAGGCCGCGTACTGGGCCATGACGGTGCGCCACCACGGCAGCGGCACGGGGACGAACCCGACCAGGACCATCGCGGCGGCCACCATGCACAGCGTGGCCATGGCGAACGCGCCACCGGCCCAGAGCGGATCGGCCGCTGCGACGGAGCCGAAGTCGACGCCGGCGAGCTGGTACAGCAGCACGAGACCGACGGCGGTCGCGACCACGAAGGTGACGACGGTGCGCGGGCGCATACGCTCCACACGGGCGGGCTCGGACGGCGCCTCGGGGGCGGTCTCCGTCACGCACTCGCGCACCCGGGCGAGCAGCCCCTTCTCGGAGCGCAGCGCGGAGCGCACGGCGGAGGGCAGGCCCGCAAGCTGCAGGTAGGGCAGGACCGCCGCGGTGGCGGGCACCCCCAGGGCGCGCACCGCGGAGTCGACGGCGCGCCGGGGCCCCACCCGCACCGCCAGGAGAGCGATCATCGCGGCGTTGTCGAGAGAGGTCTTGAGCGGGGGCGCGGCCACGGCGCCGCGGTCCGTACCCGTGAAGCCCACGCGCCCGCTCCGCTCCACGACCCCGACGGTGGAGCCGCTGAGGTTGCCGTGGGCGATGCGGCGCCGGTGCAGGCGCCCGAGCTCGCTCCAGCAGGCGTCGAGCAGTTCGTCGGTGAGATCCTCGTCCGCGAGGTCGTCCAGGGGGCGCATGTCCGGAAGGTCGCGGACGAGGATCACCCGGTCGGCGCCGAGCCGGCCGACAGCCAGGACGCGGGGGGCGGCGGCGCCCGCCTCGCGCAGGGACAGCCCCATGAGCGCGCTGTGCTCGGCACGGCGGCGCACACCGTAGAGCATGCGGGGGGCGAAGGGGCCGCGCAGCAGGAGGAGGTCGCGCAGGCGGCGCCAGAAGCCGGAGGTGTTCTCGGAGCCGAGCACGATCACCTCGACGCTCTCACCGCTGTCGAGTTCGGCCAGGTGGCGGGGGTTGCCCTCCTCGTCGTTGCCGGCAGGGGTGACGGCGCGGACCCGGAGGTCGAACCGGAGCAGCTCCTCGCACAGCATTTCCCCGGGGGCCGGTACGGGGGTCGTCCCGATCGCGTAGCGGGCCAGGGAGGCGCAGGTCAGGCCGAGGATGACGGTGAGGAGGAGCGCGGGAAGGCTGGTGACCCCGGCCAGGAGGGCGCACAGCGCGACGGTGGTGCCCGAGGCCCACAGCAGCGACCGGACACGGGGCTGGCCGGGGGGCATGGTGCGGATGAAGGCCAGGGCGGCGGCGACGTAGCCGAGGGTGGCACTGGTGAACAGGTCGTCGGGGGCGCCGGGCAGCGGGGCGGGGACCCGCTGGGGCCCCACGAGGACGGCCAGTGCGGCGTTGACGAGGGAGGACAAGGCGTAGGCCGAGACCACGGCGGCGCCCTCGCGGGCGAGGTCGCGCAGCGCTCCGGCGAACAGGGTCCGCAGGACCGAGTAGCACACCAGCACCAGAAGCAGGAGGTTGGCGCCCAGCGCGGCGAGGAACAGCAGCCCCGGAGGCAGGAGGGTACGCAGCTCGGCGGTACCCGCCGTGTTCTCGCCGTCGGTCGCCACGCGGACCGCGGCCACGATCGCCGCGACCACGAGCAGACCCGCCGCTCCCAGAAGGAGATCGACGGGTCTGCGGGGTACCCGCGTGGCCACGGGGATGTCTGTTGGGGTGTTCACGCTCCCCAGAGTGCCCGAACAGCGCGCCGTTCGAGCACCGTGGTGGGGCGTTTCGCCTGATTGTGTGTCATCTCCGGTAGCGGCGTTCGAAGCGCTCGACGCGGCCGGCGGTGTCCACCACACGGGTGTTGCCCGTGTAGAAGGGGTGGCTCGCGCTGGAGATCTCCACGTCCACGACCGGGTAGGTGTTGCCGTCCTCCCACTCGACCGTCGCGTCGCCGGCGGCGGTGGAGCGGGTGAGGAAGGCGGAGCCGGCCGCGCGGTCGCGGAAGACGACGGTTCGGTAGCCGGGGTGGATGCCGGTCTTCATGAGCTCCTCCTGGTCGGAACTGTGGTTCAGCGCTCTTCGCGGAAATCGACGTGGCGGCGGGCCACCGGGTCGTACTTGCTCAGGACGATCCGGTCGGGTGTGTTGCGCCGGTTCTTGCGGGTGACGTAGGTGTAGCCGGTCCCCGCCGTGGACCTGAGTTTGGTGACGGGGCGGGTCTCGCTGCGTGCCACAAGGTCTCCTCTCGTACTGCCTTCGTGCTGCCCGCCCTCTACAAGGAAATGGTTGCCGTTTTCATTCCCTGAAAAGCAGTCGGGCCGCCCCGCGTCCGGCGCGGCCACATCAGGGACTCCGAGTACTTGCAATGTTGCTCGTGGCACACAACCGCGGTCCTGTGTCCCTGTTCGCCGTGCCGGTCGGTACTCCCGACCGAGCGGGCGCGCCGGTTCCGGATCAGCCTGCGCGGCCGCACGGCTGCGGCAGTGGGCCGCTCGCAACGGACGGCATCCGCGGAGCCTAGCGGACGGTCCGCCAGTACTGGCGTTTTCCCTCGTCTCGGACGACGACGCCGAGCCGGGCCAGCTCCGTGCGCAGCTCGGCCGCCTCCGCGGACTCCTTGGCCTCCAGAGCCGCCTGCCTGGCCCGCAGGATCGCCTGAGCGCCCTGCTCCAGTCCGGGCACGCCGTCGAACCAGCGCCGATAGTCGTCCTGGCAGGGGTCGGCGTCCAGCCACGTGTGGCCGTGCTCCTCGAAGGCGGCGCGCAGCCGAGCCTCGGAATGGCCGGTGCGCTCACGCACGAGCTCGGCGGTATCCGGCCCCAGGACGACGAGGTCCTTGCCGTCGACGAAGGCGGCACCGACCCGGTCGCGAGCGATCCGCACGGTTTCCTTGCGGGTGACGCGCACGGAACCGCCGTCGATCTCCACCGTGACCATCTCGTCGTAGGAGGAGAGGGTGACCAGGGCTCCGGCGAGCAGGCCGGCGGCGGTGAGGACCCCGGTCAGGACGGGCCCGCTGAGGTTGGCCAGGGCCGCCACCGGCTCGGGCCCCGGCAGGAAGGGCAGATGCAGGACCCACTCCGGGAGCAGAGCGAGCCAGGACGGCACCTGGGAGAGCACCCACCCGGTGCCCGCACCGAGCAGCGGGAACACCGTCCAGAGGAACAGGTGGGTTCCGAGTCCGTCACGGACGGCGGTGGGTCTGCGGATGTCGGTCATGTCGTCCCCTTCGTGTGTCGTCGGCGGTCGGTGACGAGGCGGGCGCCGCGCACCGCGATCGAGATCACCGCCGTCCGTCACAGCAGTTGTGCTCTCCTGTGACTGGAGTGTTTCGCCGACCAGCACCACGGCCCCGGTCAGGGCGAGCGGGCCCCTTGCGTCCACGTCCTGCCTCGGGGCCGCTGCGGATTCACTCACCACTTTACTAGTTGACCATATAGGATCCTATACATGCAACCAGTCGACAAGGCAGACGAAGGCGGCGACCGCGAGGAGGAGACCTTCGTCGAGGCCGCGCGGCGCGAGCAGATCGTGTCCGCGGCCGTGGAGGCCATCGCCGAAGAGGGGTACGCCAAGGCCTCCTTCGTTCGCATCGCCAAGCGGGCGGGGATCAGCCCGGGGCTGATCACCTATCACTTCAGGACGAAGGAGAACCTGATCCGCCGGGTCCTCGCCGACATCGACGCCCGTCTGGACCGCTCCATGGAGGGTGGGCCCGAGCCGCTGGAGGGCTTCGAGGACGCCCTGCGGCGCATCGTCACCGGACATGTCTCCCACTGCGCGCGCAACCCTCGTGAGATGACTGCCCGGCGGGAGATCCAGTCGGCGGCCACCCTGTCCGCCGGGCTGCGCACCGAGATCGCCGAGGGGGACCGGGCGGGCCGGGCCGAGCTCGTCGCCTTCCTCGCCGACGGGCAGCGCCACGGGGAGTTCCGCGAGTTCGACCCCGAGGTCTTCGCCGACTCCCTCCTGACCGTGCTCGTCTCCGTCTCCCGTGCGCTGGACGCTCGGCCCGCCGACGCCCACGCCGCCTACGGCCGCGAGCTGGCCGATCTGTTCTGCGCCGCCGCGACCGGACGTTCCCCCGACCGGTGACGGGAACGCGAACGGCCGGGGCCGCCACGGATGTTCTCCGTGGCGGCCCCGGCCGTGAACAGCTCGTCAGGCGACGCGGCCCGCGCGCAGCATCTCGCGCTCGGCGCGGTGGCGCCTGGCCTCGTCCGGGTCGAGGACGGGGGCGGCCGCCAGCAACTGACGCGTGTACTCGCTCTGCGGATTCTCGTACACGCTGTCGCTGTCCCCCGACTCCACCACCTCACCCTTGCGCATCACCAACACCCGATCACTGACCTGACGCACCACCGCCAGATCATGCGCCACAAAGATGTAGGTCAACCCGAAATCATCCTGCAACTCCGACAACAACCGCAGCACCTGATCCTGCGTCGACACATCCAACGCCGACACCGGCTCATCACAGATGATCAACTTCGGCTTGAGAATCAACGCCCGCGCGATCGCGATCCGCTGACGCTGACCCCCCGAGAACGCATGCGGAAACCGGTTGTAATGCCCCGGCTCCAACCCCACCCGCTCCAACAACTCCTGCACCCGCACACGAATCTTTCGGGTGTCCTTCTCCCCCTGCACCCGCAGCGCCGTACCGATCGCATCGCCCACCGTCAACCGCGGATTCAACGACGAATACGGACTCTGGAACACCATCTGCACATCCCGCCGCAGCGGACGCAGCTCCCGCTCCTTCATGTGCGTGATATCGCGCCCATCGAACACCACCCGGCCCCGGGTCGGCTCCAGCAGACGCATCACCGTCCGCGACAACGTGCTCTTGCCCGACCCCGACTCACCCACCACACCCAGCGTCTCACCGCGGTACAGGTCGAAGGACACCCCCTTGACCGCCCAGAAATCCGTCGACCGACCCCACGCACCACCGCGCACCTTGAACCGCTGCGCCACATCCCGCACACTCAACAGCGGCTCACCGCGGCCACCGTCGGCCGAAGGAGCAAAGGCCGCGGGGACAGTGCCCCCTCCTTCGGCCCCGGCCTTGGCCACCCGGTCGGCGCGGTCCTGGGCCCGGCGCTGGGCACGCGAGACCTCCACCCGCGGCACCGCCGCCAGCAGCGCCTGGGTGTAGGGGTGCTCGGGCGCGGACAGCACGGTGCGCACGTCACCGCGCTCGACGGCCTCGCCGTGGCGCATGACCACGACCTCGTCCACCGACCCGGCCACCACCGCCAGGTCGTGGGAGACCAGGATCAGGGCCATACCCAGATCCCGGCGCAGCTCGTCCAGCAGATCCAGCACCTGGGCCTGCACGGTGACGTCCAGCGCGGTGGTGGGCTCATCGGCCAGCAGCACCTTCGGGTCACACATCAGCCCCATCGCGATGACCACGCGCTGGCGCATGCCACCGGAGAACTCGTGCGGATAGGAATTGACCCGCTTCTCCGGCTGGGGGATGCCCACCCGGTCCAGGGCCTCCACGGCCTTCTTGAGGGCCGCGTCCTTGGAGGCCTTCGGGTTGTGGATCTTGTAGGCCTCGACGAGCTGGTTGCCGATGGTGTACTGCGGGTGCAGCGACTGCATGGGGTCCTGGAACACCATGGCGATGTCGTTGCCGCGCATGCGCCGCAGTTCCTTGTCGGAGGCCGTCACGACGTTCTTGCCGGCCACCTCGATGGCACCGGTGATCTTCGCCCGGCTGCCCCGGTGCAGGCCCATCAGCGCCAGCGAGGTCACGCTCTTGCCCGACCCCGACTCGCCGACGATGCCCAGGGCACCGCCGGCGGGCACCTCGAAGGACAGCCCCTTCACCGCCTGGACGTCCCCGTCCATGGTCGGGAAGGTCACCCGCAGGTCGTCCACGCGGACGACGGGCCCGGTCGTGGCCATGTCACATTTCCTTCGCTAGAGCTGGTCTGGTCTGTCGGCGGGGTCAGGCGGCGATCCGCACCCGCGGGTCGACGAGCGGGTAGAGCAGGTCGACGACGAGGTTGCAGATGACGATGAAGACGGCGCCCAGGAGCGTCACACCGAGGACGACGGGCAGGTCCTTGCCGATGATCGCGTCGATGGCGTAGGCGCCGATGCCCTTGAGGGAGAACACCTTCTCGGTGAGGACGGCGCCGCCCAGGACCAGGCCGACGTCCAGACCGAAGATGGTGAGGATCGGGGTCAGGGCAGGGCGCAGCGCGTGCTTGAAGATGACCTTGCGCTCGCTCAGACCCTTGGCCCGGGCGGTGCGGATGTAGTCCTCGCCCAGGACCTCCAGCATGCCGGCGCGGGTCTGGCGCGCATACTGCGCGGCGTGCAGGAAGGCCAGGGTGATCCAGGGCAGGATCATCGCCGTGAACCAGGCGCCGGGGTCCTCGGCCAGCGGAACGTAGCGCGGGACCGGGAGAAGCTTCCAGGAGTGGACCACGAAGGCCAGGGCCAGCAGACCGGTGAAGTAGATGGGCAGGGACACGCCGACGAGGGCGGTTCCCATGGCCAGGCGGTCGAAGAGGCTGCCCTTCCTGACGGCGGAGAGGACACCCACGGCCACACCGCCGATGAGCCAGATGACCGCAGCACCCAGTGCCAGCGACACCGTCACCGGAAGCCGACTCAGGAGCTGCTCGAGGACGGGGCTGTTGGTGGTGAAGGAGTAGCCGAGGCAGGGCGCCGCGCACTCCACCGTCTCGCGGCCGAACACGTACTCGGTGCCGAAGATCAGGTCCTTCACGAAGTTGAAGAACTGCACGACGACCGGCTGGTCCAGGCCCAACCGCTCCACCGTCGCGTCGAGCGCCTCCGGCGTGGGGGCCTTGCCCACGTACAGGGCGGCCATGCCGCGCGGGGTCACGCCCGCCCACTTGGGCAGGACGAAGAAGATCCAGAAAGTCACGGCCGTGACGACGGCGAGCAGCAGCAGCCCCGCGCCGAGGCGGCGAAGAATGTAGTTCAGCATCTCGGTCAGCGGCGGGGGCACCCGCGGGGCCGCGGGGCCCCCGCCGCTTTCACCTGCCTTCTCGTACTAGTTCAGGCGGGTTGTGTCTCAGCCGCGGTCCACGCCGAGCGCCATGAAGTCGTACATCATGTAGGCGGCGGAGTAGTAGACGTTGGTCAGCTCGTCGGAGCGGTAGAACATCGAGCGGTCGAACACGACGGGCAGGATGGCGGCCTGCTCCATGACCAGGGTGTCGATCTGCTCGTAGAGGTTGGCGCGCTCGTCGGGGGCCTCGGTCCGGAGGGCCTCCTCCCACAGCTCGTTGACCTCGGGGTCGTCGAGTTCGGCGGTGTTGTAGTTACCGGTCTCCTGGATGGCGTCGCCCGCGGTGATCTTGTAGGCGAAGCCGTAACCGGTCGCCCAGTCCGGGCCCCAGCCCGAGACGCTCAGGCCGATGTCGTTCTCGCGGACGTAGTCCTGCGAGCCGGCGTACTGGGCGAAGAAGTCCTCGGCCGGGAAGGTCTGGATCTCGGCCTCGATGTTGACCCGCTTGAGGGCCTCCTGCAGGGCCTCGGCGGTGGCGATGTCGTTGGGACGGCCGTCGCGCACCGCGATGTTGGTGGAGAAGCCGTCGTCCTCGCCGCACTCCTCGAGCTTGGCCTGGGCCGCCTCGAGGTCACCCTTGTTGTCCTCGGAGGGGTACAGGTCCGACTCGGGGTCGGAGCCGTCCAGGGTCGGCGGGAGCAGGTTGGTGGCGATGTCGCCACCGCTGTCGCCGCCCCAGGCGCGGTGCAGGCTGTCGCGGTCGGCGGCGTACATGATCGCCTGGCGGCAGGCCACGTCCTCGATGACCGGGGTGTGGATGTTGACGTAGCGCAGCGCACCGGAGTACGGGTTGTCCAGGTTGGCCTGGGCGGCCTCGTCGGTGATCAGCTGGCTCTTCATGGTCGGGCCGACGCCGTTGCCGGAGAGGTCGACGTCGATCTCGCCGTTGACCAGGCGCTGGTCGATCTCGTCCTGGTCGACACCGATCTCGACGGTGATCTCGTCGGGCAGAGCCGTGCGGATCGGGTCGGTCGCGCCGTCCCAGTTCTCGTTGCGGACCAGGTCGAGCTTGACGCCGGGCTCGTAGGAACCGTCGAACTTGTAGGGGCCCGAGGAGAGGACGTTCTCCTTGTACAGCGCACCCCGGTCGGCGTCGACCGGCACGGGGGCGGTCTGCGGCTGGGTCAGCACGTACGGGAACTCGGAGAAGCTCTCCTTGAGGTGGAAGACCAGGGTGTGGTCGTCCGGAGTCTCCACGGCGGTGAAGGCCGCCAGCGGGTCGTCGGTCTCGTAGACGTTGAAGGGCTCCTGGTCGAGGTGGGACTCGAAGTAGCGCGGGCCGTTGGGCAGCTCGCCGCCGTTGTAGTTGGAGCGGGCGATCGCGTACTTGATGTCCTGCGCCGTGATCGCGGAGCCGTCCTCGTACTTGAGGCCCTCCTGGATCTTGACGGTCCACTCGGTGAAGTCGTCGTTGGGCTCGGGCATCCCCGCGGCCAGGTCGGTGACCAGCTCGGTGGACTCCTGCCCCGGGGCCGGGGCGAAGGCCAGGAGGGTACGCGCGTAGTAGCGGGAGAAGTTCCAGCTGAACGCGTAGTAGGTGTCACCGGGGTCGGTGGAGTCGAAGTCCGAGGAAATGGCGTAGCGCAGCGTGCCGCCGGTCGTCTCCGAGGCGTTGACGATCTCGGTGGAGCCCTGGTCGAAGGCGGCACCGGAAGCGCTGTCGCCGCTGCCGGAGTCCCCGCCGCACGCCGACAGGAAGATGGACGCCGCCGCGCCGAGCGCGACGAAGCCGAGGGTGCGTTTCCTCACGGATGTACCTCTCTTGCGAACCTGCAGTTGGATGGGATGAACCTGCCATAGGACGTTTGAATCCCAGCGGTAGAGAGCAGGTCCCGCCGGGATCCCGACGTCAGTCGGAGGTCTTGGGGTCGAAAGCATCTCGGAGGCCGTCACCGAACAGGTTGAACGCGAGCACGGTGATGAAGATGGCCAGGCCGGGGAAGATGATGAAGTAGGGAGCGGTCGAGTAGTGCGAGACCGCTTCGGAGAGCATCTTGCCCCAGCTGGGGGTCGGCGGGTTGATACCGACGCCCAGGAAGCTCAGGGCCGCCTCGAACAGGATGTTCGTGGGGATGAGCAGGGTCGCGTAGACGAGGATCGGCGTGACGAGGTTCGGCAGGATCTCCTTGAACAGGATGTGCCGGTTGCTCGCACCCAGGCTCCTGGCCGCCTCGACGAACTCGCGCTCACGCAGCGAGAGCGTCTGCCCGCGGACGATGCGGGCGATGTAGGGCCAGTTGAAGAAGCCGATGATGAAGACGATGACACCGATGCGCAGTCCGTTGCCGGTCAGCCCGAGGATGCCCTCGGGAATGACGCCGACCAGGGCGATGGCGAACAGCAGCAGCGGGAAGGCCAGGAAGATGTCCATGGCCCGGCTGATGACGGTGTCGACCCAGCCGCCCTTGTAGCCGGCGATGATGCCCAGGACCGTGCCGAGGGCCACGCACACCAGGGTGGAGAGGAAGGCGACCAGCAGGGAGATCTGCGCGCCGTAGAGGATGCGGCTGAACAGGTCGCGCCCGGTGACCGGCTCCACGCCCAGCAGGTGCTCGGAGCTGATGGCTCCCCACCTGTCGAGGTACTCGGAGCTGGGGAAGGCACCAGGGGGCACAGGGTTGTCGGGGTCCTTGTAGGGAAGGCCCGTGTTCGGCTCGAGCAGATCCTGGTGGTACTGGGTGGGCGGGTGCCCGAACCACTTGGCCAGGAGCGGTGCGAGGATCGCGGCGAGGATGAGCAGTACGACGACCACTCCGGAGATCATCGCGACCTTGTCCTTGCGCAGGCGCTGCCAGGCGATCTGGCGCAGGGACCGGTTGTCGGAGCCGCCGCGCCCGTCAGGGGCCTTCGTGACGGTGTCGGCAGCTTCCGGCTGCTCCACCGACTCAGGGGCATGCGAGGGCGCGCTCATCAGGCCACCATCTCCACTCATCGCTTCTGCCGAGGGACACGGCACACACGTGAGCCTGAAGCAGGACCCCGATCGGGGTCTCACGGGTGGTGCCGGTCGGTTCTCGACGCTGGCTGGCGTGGGCGTCGGGCCGCTGCGGCGGGATGGTGCCCACCGCCGCGGACTCCTCCCCTCGGAGGTGCCTCGGATCACAGGAGAGATTCGGCACTTCCGGGTTCGTTCCGCCCGGGCTGTTACATAGCGACCAACCTACTCGCCAGTCAGAGGCGCACTGTCCAACATCTGCCCATGTAGCTAAATTGTGACAAACACCGTTAAACAATCTTTATGGGCCGAAATGCCCACAAAATCCCCTCTGCTTCGGGGCAGGGGCCCAAGAGGGGCGGGCAAGAGGTCGTCGCGGGGACAACCCTAGAGCTGTGCTCCTTACGAGTCATCACAAGGTGGGACAAGCTATGGCAAGTGCTATGTCCTTCTCCGGTGTCCGGCCGCGCACCGGCAGCGACGAAGGACCTCGGGAAAAGAGTGAGGGCCGCCCGCCGGAGCGGTGCGGCCCTGCTTCCGACGGGCCCCGAGGGGCCCGCGCTGTCATTCGATCCCGTGCTTGCGCAGCAGGTCCTCGATGTCGCCGAGGTCGTCGTCCTTCTTACCGCCCCCGGCCGGCCCCACCTGCCCGGCGGTGCCGGCGGCGGGCGCCGCGCCCTTGCGCTCCGGCCGCTTCGCGGAGACCTCTCCCCCGCCGGCCCGGTCCTTGGTCCCCACACCCCGTGCGCGCATGAACCCCGAGACGACGTAGAGCACCGCGGCCAGGGCCGCCACGGCCACCCCGGCCCAGACCAGCGGGTTGAAGACCAGGCCCACCAGGATCCCCACAACGCTCAGGAGGAACTGCCAGACAGCGTTCATCAGGCCGAGCAGGCCCGCCGCCAGGGGCAGGAGGGACCACGCCACCCCGCGCAACCCGGCGGCCGCGCCCCGGGCCCGCCAGACGAGGAGGCTGACGACCAGTCCCACCAGGGTGAGGCCGCCGCCCGCGATCAGACCGGTCGTCATCGTCAGAGTCTCAGGCATGGTGCCAGTCTCCCATCCGGTACCGCGGCGCACATCCGGCCGATCCCCTAGGGCATTCTCGGGACCCGTCGAAGGACCTACCCGGTGCCGCGGCCGCCGACCCGTCCCCGGACCGGCGGATCGGCCGGGACGCACGCGAAAAGTACCGCCCGCCCGGTGGAACACCCGCCGGACACCGCACCCCGGCGGCCCGCTCCCGACCCCGGGACCGGGGTCACGTCGGTCAGGACCGGGACGGTGAGCCCTCCCGGTCACCGCTCGGGTGGGCGGCCACCAGCGACTCCAGCCACTCCAGGTCGACCCCGACCAGGCTGTCGCGGAAGACGACACCCTCCCTCGGCGGAATCTCGACCAGGTTGGGGACCGCGACCGTGACACATCCGGCCGAGGCCGCCGAGGCCACACCGACCGCCGAGTCCTCGAAGGCGACGCAGCGGCGCGGGTCGACACCCAGGCGCTCGGCGGCCGTGAGGTAGGGCGCGGGGTGAGGCTTGTTGGCCTCGACCTCGTCCCCGGCCACCGAGTCGTCGAAGTTCTCCAGGCCGATACCGCCGATCGCGGCGGCGACCAGCACGCGCTCCGTGGAGGTCACCAGGGACACCGGCACCCCTGCTTCCGAGAGCATGCGCACCAGCTCCTTGGCGCCCGGGCGCAGGGCGGCCCCCTCCGCGATCCCGGCGCGGAAGCGGTCGTAGAGCATGTCCGCTGCCTGGCGGGGGGTGAGGTCGCGGCCGGTCAGCTCCACGATGTAGCGGCCCACGGACTCGGCGGACCCGCCCACGTTGCGCAGATGGTCCTCCTCCGTCCACACTCCCCCGAGCGCGGCGGTGACCTCGGCCTCGGCAGCGCCCCACAGGTGCTCGCTCTCGATGAGCGTTCCGTCCATGTCCAGCAGGACGGCCTGCAGGCGGCGCCCCGCGGGGACGGTGTCGCGATGCTGTGTGGTCTGCTCGGTCATGTGATCGGCGGTGCCGGGCACCGCTCCCCCCTCTGTGCGTCCGAAAGTCGTCCCCGGGTCGCCCCCGACGGCACCCGGGCACGGCTGCGGTCCCCATCGTGGCGGCCCGGAGGCACCGGCGTGTGACGGGGACCTGTCACCGCTCTTTCCACAGTACGAACAAAGGGGGCCCGCCGCCGCCCGGCGACGGGCCCCCGACGGAGAGTTGCCCCACACCGGGGCGGCCCCGGGTCGGGGCCCGCGCCGGTGTCAGACGTTGAAGTAGGTGGCCTCCGGGTGGTGGACGACGATCGCGTCCGTGGCCTGCTCGGGCACCAGCTGGAACTCCTCCGACAGGGTCACCCCGACCCGCTCGGGCTCCAGCAGGCTCATGATCTTGGCGCGGTCCTCCAGGTCCGGGCAGGCCCCGTAGCCGAGCGAGAACCGGGCGCCCCGGTAACCGAGCTTGAAGAACGCCTCCAGCTCCGCGGGGTCGTCGCCGGCGAAGCCCAGCTCGGCACGCACACGCGTGTGCCAGTACTCGGCGAGGGCCTCGGTGAGCTGCACCGACAGGCCGTGCAGCTCGAGGTAGTCGCGGTAGGCGTTCTTCTCGAACAGCTCGGCGGTGGCGCGGCTGATCGCCGAACCCACGGTCACCACCTGGAACGACACCACGTCCAGCTCGCCCGACTCCTTGGGCCGGAAGTAGTCGGCCAGGCACAGGTGGCGGTCGCGGCGCTGGCGGGGGAAGGTGAAGCGGGTGCGCTCGGTGACCCCGTCCTCGTCCAGCACGACGAGGTCCTCACCCTCGCTGTAGCAGGGGAAGTGCCCGTGCACGACCGCGGCCTCCAGCAGCCCCTCGGTCTGGATGCGGTCCAGCCACATGCGCAGGCGCGGGCGCCCCTCGGTCTCCACCAGCTCCTCGTAGGTGGGGCCGTTGCCGCCGCGGGCGGACTTGAGACCCCACTGGCCCATGAAGGTGGCGCGCTCGTCCAGGAAGGACGCGTAGTCGGCCAGCGGGATGCCCTTGCTGATCCGGTCCCCCCAGAAGGGCGGTACGGGGATGCGGTTGTCGGTGGCGACGTCGCTGCGGGCCGGCATCTCCTCGGGCTCGGTGACCTTGAGGACGGCGCCCCGCTTGACGCGCCGTTGGCGCAGCTCGGGCAGCTTGGCGCCCTCCACCCCGCGCTTGACCGCCATGACCGCGTCCATCAGGCGCAGGCCCTCGAAGGCGTCCTTGGCGTAGCGGACCTCGCCCTCGAACAGCTCGGCCAGGTCCTGCTCCACGTAGGAGCGGGTGAGCGCGGCACCGCCCAGCAGGACGGGGTAGCGCTCGGCCAGGCCCCGGGAGTTCATCTCCTCGAGGTTCTCCTTCATGACCACCGTGGACTTGACCAGCAGGCCGGACATGCCGATGACGTCGGCGCGCTCGCGCTCGGCGGCCTCCAGGATCGCCGTGACGGGCTGCTTGATGCCGATGTTGACGACGTCGTAGCCGTTGTTGGACAGGATGATGTCGACGAGGTTCTTGCCGATGTCGTGGACGTCGCCCTTGACGGTGGCCAGGACGATGCGGCCCTTGCCGTCGTCGTCGCTCTTCTCCATGTGGGGCTCGAGGTGGGCGACGGCGGCCTTCATGACCTCGGCGGACTTGAGCACGAAGGGGAGCTGCATCTGGCCGGAGCCGAACAGCTCGCCGACGGTCTTCATGCCCGACAGGAGCGTGTCGTTGACGATCGCCAGGGCGGGCCTGCTCTCCAGGGCCTCGTCGAGGTCGGCCTCCATGCCGGCGAGCTCGCCGTCGACGATGCGGCGCTCCAGCCGCTCCCACAGCGGCAGGGCCGCCAGCTCCTCGGCACGCGAGGCCTTCAGGGACGTGGCGTCGACTCCCTCGAACAGCTCCATGAAGCGGGCGAGGGGGTCGTAGTCCGCGGTACGGCGGTCGTAGACCATGTCGAGGGCGGTCTCGCGCTGCTCCTCGGGGATCTGGTTGATCGGCACGATCTTGGAGGCGTGCACGATCGCCGAGTCCAGCCCGGCGCGGACCGCCTCGTGCAGGTAGACCGAGTTCAGCACGACGCGGGCGGCGGGGTTGAGACCGAAGGAAAGATTGGACAGGCCCAGTGTGGTCTGGACGCCGGGGTAGCGGCGCTTGATCTCGCGGATGGCCTCCAGCGTCTCCAGGCCGTCGCGGCGGGTCTCCTCCTGGCCGGTGGTGATGGGGAAGGTGAGGCAGTCGATGATGATGTCGCTGGTGTCCAGGCCCCAGTCGCCGGTGATCTCCTCGATGAGGCGGACCGCCACCTCCACCTTGCGCTCGGCGGTACGGGCCTGGCCCTCCTCGTCGATGCACAGGCCGACCACGGCGGCGCCGTGCTCCTTGACCAGGCCCATGATGCGGGTGAAGCGGGAGCCGGGGCCGTCGCCGTCCTCGTAGTTGACCGAGTTGACCACCGCGCGCCCGCCCAGGGACTCCAGGCCCGCCTCGAGGACGGCCGGCTCGGTGGAGTCGAGCATGAGCGGCAGGGTGGAGGAGGTGGAGAAGCGGCCGGCGAGCTCGCGCATGTCGCGGACGCCGTCACGGCCGACGTAGTCGATGTTGAGGTCGAGCAGGTGGGCGCCGTCGCGGATCTGGTCGCGGGCGATCTCCACGCAGTCGTCCCAGCGCTCCTCGAGCATCGCCTCGCGGAACTTCTTGGAGCCGTTGGCGTTGGTGCGCTCGCCGATGGCCAGGTAGCTGGCGTCCTGGCGGAAGGGCACGCTCTGGTAGAGGGAGGAGGCGGCGGGCTCGACGACGGGCCTGCGGTCCTTGATGCCCCTTCCCTGCACCCGTTCGACGACCTGGCGCAGGTGCTCGGGCGTGGTGCCGCAGCAGCCGCCGACCATGCTCAGGCCGAACTCGGAGGTGAAGGTGTCGTGGGCGTCGGCGAGCTCGGCCGGGGTGAGCGGGTAGACCGCGCCGTCCTTGCCCAGCTGGGGCAGCCCGGCGTTGGGCATGCAGGAGATGGGCACCCGCGCGTGGTGGGACAGGTAGCGCAGGTGTTCGCTCATCTCGGCAGGACCGGTGGCGCAGTTGAGGCCGATCATGTCGATGCCGAGCGGTTCGAGGGCGGTCAGGGCCGCGCCGATCTCCGATCCGAGGAGCATCGTGCCGGTGGTCTCGATGGTGACCTGGGCGATGATCGGGATGTCGCGGCCGGCGTCCTTGCGGGCGCGCCGGGCGGCGACCACGGCGGCCTTGACCTGGAGCAGGTCCTGGCAGGTCTCGATGAGGACGGCGTCGGCGCCGCCGTCGATCAGGCCGCGGTGGCACTGCTCGTAGTAGTCGCGCAGGAGTGCGTAGGGGGCGTGGCCGAGCGTGGGCAGCTTGGTGCCGGGACCGACCGATCCCAGGACGTAGCGGGGCTGGTCGGGAGTGGAGAAGGAGTCGGCGGCCTCGCGGGCCACGGCGGCCCCGGCCCGGGCGATCTCGTAGGTGCGGTCCTCGATGCCGTACTCGGCCAGACCGGCGTAGTTGGCGGAGAAGGTGTTGGTCTCGATGCAGTCCGAGCCCACGGCCAGGAAGGCGGCGTGGACACCGTGGACGATGTCGGGACGGGTGATGTTGAGGATGTCGTTGCAGCCCTCGTGCCCCTCGAACTGGTCGAGGTCGAGATCGTGCGCCTGGAGCATGGTGCCCATCGCTCCGTCCGCCACGACGACACGCTGGGACAGTGCTTCACGGAAGGTCAGGCGAGCTCTCATGTTCCGCAACTCTAATCTCGTGGCACCCGGGGACCCAGCAGGCGACCCCCTGTTTCCCGGATGTGCGGGAGCCCCTGCCGGCGGGTGTCCGGCTCTCTCCGCCCTCGGGGCGGTGGCGGCGCTGCCGCGGGGCGGGTGGGTGACTCGCTGGGCCGGCCCGCGGTGCGATCGGGTCGGAGCGTCCGGGGACAGCGGTGTCCGGGTCAGGCGCTGCCTGCGAGGCTACCCCATCGCCCGTCCCGACAGGTGAGACAGGTGTCCCACAGTTCGTCGCGTCGCTGGTCACGGAAGGGTTTCCGGTGACGGTTTCCCGGTCCGGGTGCCACCCCGTAGGGTGGACTGCGTTCGCGTGCAGGAAGGGGCGCCGATGACCAAGCTCACCCGGGAGCTTGTCGATCCTGTGCTGGTGGCTGCGTTCGAGGGATGGAACGACGCGGGCGAGGCGGCGAGCCTGGCCCTGGAGCACCTGGCCAAGGAGTGGGACGCTCAGGAGTTGTGCGCTCTCACCCCTGACGACTACTACGACTTCCAGGTCACGAGGCCCCGGTTGGCGGTCTCCGAGGGCCTGGTGGGCAGGGTCGAGTGGCCCACGACCAGCGTCCGGGTGGCCTCGCCGCCGGGCGCCGGGCGCGACGTGGTGCTGATGACCGGGCCGGAGCCGAACATGCGGTGGCGGTCGTACGCGGCCGACCTGCTCTCCGTCGCCCGGGAGCTGGGGGTGCGGCGCGCGGTGATGCTGGGTTCGCTGCTGTCGGACTCCCCGCACACCCGGCCCGTCCCGGTGACGGGCATGGCCTCGCCCGTGGAGCTGGGCTCGCGGGCCGGCCTGGAGCCCAGCACGTACTCGGGGGCGACCGGCATCGTGGGCGTGATGCACGAGGCCTTCAGCGGCGCGGGGATCGACACCGTGTCCCTGTGGGCGGCGGTTCCCCACTACGTCTCGCAGCCGCCGTGCCCCAAGGCCGCGCTGGCGCTCCTGGCGTGGGTGGAGGACGTGCTGGAGGTGAAGGTCCCCCTGGGCGAGCTCCCCGAGGAAGCGGTGTCGTGGGAGGCCGGTGTCGACGAGCTGACGGCCGAGGACGAGGACATCGCCGCCTACGTGCGGGGCCTGGAGGAGGCCAAGGACACCGCGGAGCTGCCCGAGGCGTCGGGCGACGCGATCGCCCGCGAGTTCGAGCGCTACCTGCGCCGCCACGACGACGACTGAGGCCGCCGGTGCCCGGCGGCCCCGGGCACCGGCCGGCTCAGCTCCCGGTGCCGCTCCCCGCGGCCTGGGCGGGGCGCAGGCGGCGCCACTCCCCCGAGGACAGGAGGACCGCCCAGGCGCCCGCGATACGGGCCAGGCCGCGGCGGACCTCGTCGACCACGGCCGGGGCGAGGGGCGCGGGGTCCTCGGAGGAGGGCACCAGCCGGACGGTGACGCGCAGGCCGTCGAGGACCTTCTGCGCGCGGGCCGCCGCCTCCTGGCCGTGGGGGTCCCCCGACAGGACGGCGCGGATGCCGTCGCGCAGGGTCAGGGCCTCGTCGAGGTCGGCGAGGGTGATGGGGATGGCTCCCTCGGTGGCCAGCCGGTGCCGGCGCAGGAAGCGGGCGAGATCGGCGCGGTCGGTGAGCTGCCCTCCGCTGGAGACGAAGTCGAGGATGAGTTCCGCGGAAGAGCTGAGCCGCGCGGGGGTCTGGATCGTCATGGCGCCATCCCACCATGCCGGGGGGACGAAAACCGGTGAACGACCGGACTTCTGACCGCAGTCGGTCACCGCGCGGGCAGTGCCGGCCCCGCAGAACCCGCCGCGAGGGCCCTCAGCGGATGGCGAGTTCGAGGAGGCCCTCGCGGGTGCAGGGCAGTCCGAGCAGGCGGAGGCCGAGAGCGAAGTTGGCGACGCCGCCCTCCCACAGCGGCCCGTGGTCGACGACGGCGCTCAGATAGGCGCGCTGGAGCTCGGTCGGCGCCCCGGGCTCGCCGTCGGGGAAGGCCAGGGCCAGCAGCGGCGAGATCTCCACCGCACCGGTGTAGGTGGACGACAGCGGCACCAGCGCCTGCAGCACCGGCAGGAGGCGTTCGGCGTCGGCCGGGGTGCTGCGCTCGGCGAGGACTCCGACGAGGGTGAGGCGCACATGGCCGCAGAAGCGGTCCGGGCGGTCCTCGAACCAGGCGTCGGCCGCGCCGGGGTCGGCCAGGGCCGCCGCCAGTTCCCGGGTGGCCGCAGGGTTCGTGCTCTGCCCGGGGGCGAGCGCGGCGCAGGCGCGGATCGCGGGATCGGCGTGGGAGAGGAACTCCGCGGTGTCGACGCCGTTCTGCCCGAGTGCCAGGACGATCGCGGCGCCCTCGTCCCGGGTCTCGGCCATGTCCGCCGCGCCTGACAGGTCCGGTTCCAGGCCGCCGAGGCGGGCGAGCGCACCGGCGGCCTCCACCGCGCGCATGCGCGTCCGCCGGTCGGTGTGGGTGAGGAAGGGCCGGACCGCCTCGTACAGGACCGGCGCGGCGGCGCGCAGCTCCTCCATTCCCCGGGACATGAGGACACCCACCGCCTCCTCCTCCCACACCTCCGCGGCCTCCTCCTCGTCCTCGGAGCCCATCGCGGTGTGGATGCGCTCCACCTCCGCAGCGGGGAGGGGGTCGGGGACGGGCTCCTCCGGGCAGGAGGGGTCGACGGCCGATCCGACGCGGGAGAGGAAGCCGAGCAGGTCCCGCCGCAGGTCCGCCGGGGCACCGGGGAGGACCCCGGCGACCAGCAGCGCGGCGGGGGCGGTCGCCGGGTAGACGGTGCCCTGATGGAGGATCGCGCCGTACAGGTACTCCAGGGCCCGCTCGTGCCCCTCCGTGTCGTCGCCGAACAGAGGGGCGAGGTGTTCGGGGGCGTCGGAGCCCTGCCCGTAGGCGTGGAAGGTCCGGGTCCAGTCGGTGCCGCGGAGTACGTCCGCTCCTGTCTGCATGGGTAGGGAGTGTGGCAGCGGCCGACGACGTTTTCCGCGTCCGCAGCACAGAACAGGAGTCGTATGTCCTTCGCCGAACCTCCCACCTCTCCCTTGTCCAGGGCCCTGTTCCGCGCCCCGGTCTGGATCTACCGGGCCGGGCTGGGGCCTCTCATGGGCGGCCGGTTCGTCCTGCTCACCCACAAGGGGCGCAGCAGCGGACAGGCCCGCCAGGCCGTGCTGGAGGTGTTGGAGCACGACCGCGGAACCGGGGAGGTACTGGTCGCCTCCGGCTACGGGGCCAGGGCCCAGTGGTTCCGCAACATCCTGCGGGAGCCGCGCGTGCTCTTCCAGGTCGGCGGTGTCCGGCACCGGGGCCACGCCCGGCCGCTGCCGCCGCAGGAGTCGGGGCAGGCCCTGGCCCGCTACGCCGCGAGGCACCCGCGCAGCGCCGCCGCGCTGATGCGCGCCCTCGGCCACAGGGCCGACGACAGCGCCGAGGCCTACGCCAGGATCGGCGCGGACACCGAGAACGGGACGCCCGTCGTGCGCCTGGTCCCGGCCGGGCCCCGCCGGCCCGGCACCCTCACGACTTGAGGGCGGGCCCCGCCGGGGCCCGCCCCCTCCGCCAGGTCCCCTCCGTCAGAGGGCCACACCCAGCAGGGTGTCGGCGGTGGCGCGGGCCAGCGCCGGGGCTCCGGTGTCGGTGCCGCCCTCGGCCAGGGCGGTGTCGGTCCATGCGTCGACGGCGGCCAGGGCGGCGGGCGAGTCCAGGTCCTCGGCCAAGGCGGCTCGCACCGCGGCCAGCAGAGGCGCGGCGTCGGGTGCCTGGCCCAGGGCGAAGGCGGCGCGCCAGCGCTCGGCCCGGCGGGTCGCGACAGGCAGCTCGGCGTCGGTCCACTCCCACGGGCTGCGGTAGTGGTGGGCGAGCATGGCCAGGCGGATCACGGGCGGCTCCACCCCCTGCTCGCGCAGCTTGGAGACGAACACGAGGTTGCCCCGCGACTTCGACATCTTCTCGCCGTTCAGACCGACCATGCCCACGTGCAGGTGGTTGTGGGCGTTGGCGGAGCCGGTGGCGCAGCGGGTCTCGGCGGCGCCCATCTCGTGGTGGGGGAAAATCAGGTCGCTGCCGCCGCCGTTGATGTCGAACCCCGGGCCCAGGCGATCCAGTGCGATGGCGCTGCACTCGATGTGCCAGCCGGGCCGGCCCCGGCCCAGAGGGCTGTCCCAGGCGGGCTCGCCCGGGCGCTCGGCACGCCACAGCAGCCAGTCCAGGGGGTCCTTCTTGCCGGACCGCTGCGGGTCGCCGCCGCGCTCACCGAACAGCTCCAGCATCTGGGCGCGCTCCAGGCCGCTGATGCGGCCGAAGTCCTCGGCATCGGCGACGGAGAAGTACAGATCCCCGTCGAGCTCGTAGGCGGCGCCGCTGTCGCGGATGCGGACGGCGAGGTCGCTGATGAGGTCGATCGACTCCACGACGCCGACGTAGGAGGTCGGGGGAAGGATCCGCAGGGCCGCCATGTCCTCGCGGAAGACGTCGATCTCCCGGTGGGCCAGATCGCGCCAGTCGACGCCGAGGGCCTCCGCCCGCTCCAGGAGGGGGTCGTCGATGTCGGTCGTGTTCTGCACGTAGTTCACGTCGTGCCCGGCGTCGCGCCAGACCCTGTTGACCAGGTCGAAGGCCAGGTACGTGAAGGCGTGGCCCAGGTGCGCTGCGTCGTAGGGGGTGATGCCGCAGGCGTACATCCCCGCCCGCGGCCCCGGAGTGGTGGTCCTCGTTCGACCTGTGGCGGTGTCGTGGACACGCAAGGGGCCGCCGGTACCCGGCAGAGGGACGATGTCAGGCGCAGACCATGAACGCATGCCGGAAGCCTATCCGGGCACTCCACCGCCAAACGCCCGGGGAGGTACAGGTGGTACGGGTGATGATCGTCCCAACGGCCGGCGGGAACAGCGGCGTCAGCGGGGCACGGTGAGCTTGCGGCGGTGGCCGCGGGTGATGAGGAGGACGGCGGCGACCGCGGCCGCGGCGCAGAGCGCCGCCAGTTCCTCGTTGCCCAGGCGCCAGTGCAGCAGCGCGCCCCCGGCCGACACCACGTAGAGGAGCCAGTAGGCCCCGGTCTCGAACAGACTGCCTCTCCGGCCTTCCATGTCCCCTCCTGCCGTGCATCCCCGTGCCCGCGTGTCCCGGGGCGGTTGTACGCACCGTCCCAAGGAAGACGCACAGGGTGCTCGCGAGGTTGTCAGGGCCGGGAGGATCCGGGACGGCCGTGAACGGTCGTATCCGCATTTCCGGGGCCTGGCGCCCGCCTCCGCCGCCCCCGGTGCCGGGATCCGCGGAGTCGCGCGGGGGTGTGCCCGTGAGGGGCTCACGGGCAGGCGGCGGCCTGGAGCTCCAGGAGGTCGAGGTCCTCGGCCGCGTGCTCCGAGCCGGGGGTGCCGACGCCGAACTCGGCCAGGTCGGCCCGGGCCGCGCGCAGGCGGCGCCGGGCGCCGCGGGCATCGGCCTCGGTGACGGGCGCCGGGGCCGAGGAGCCGCTGCCCCTGACAGGGCCCGCGGGGGTACGCAGTTCCCAGCTCCAGAACCCCCGGCCGAGGCGCTCGACCCTGACCAGGACCCCGACGGCATCGGGGCGGCCGTCGCCGGCGCGGACCCAGGTGCCGACGAGGGCGGCGGGGTCGGCGGGGCGGTCAAGGGGCTGTACGGCGGTGGGGATGGCGCTCATGGGTGTTCCTTCTGGGTCGGACGGACGACCCGGTTCGCGGTCTTCGGTTCACCCCGTACATTCCCGCTCGGCGCATATGACACGGTTACGGAATTCTTTCGGCCTCTTCAGGGGTGAGTTCCGTCACCCCGAGGCCTCCGAACCGCGCGGAACCGCGCTCCCACACGGCCGGCGGCTCCCTCTTGCCCACCTGGGAAGCCAAATGTAAATTGTCTTTCCAATTCGGTGGGTCACATGTCGTGTTCCCCCGGCGACATCACCCCCGCCGCCCCCCCGACCCCGGAGCACCGCCCATGCGCACACCACTGACCGCCGTCGCGGCCCTCGCCGCCGCGCTGGCCCTCCTCTCACCCGTCGGCGCCTCCGCCGAACCCGCGCCCGAACCCGCCGCCCAGGCCTCCCTGGTGTGGTCCGACGAATTCGACGGCCCGGCCGGCAGCGCACCGGACCCCGCCCACTGGAACCACGAGACCGGCGACCACGGCTGGGGCAACAACGAACTGCAGAACTACACCGACAGCCGCGCCAACTCCGCCCTGGACGGCAACGGCAACCTCGTCATCACCGCGCGCCGCGAGGCCGACGGCTCCTACACGTCGGCGCGGCTGACCACGCGGGGCAAGGTCCAGCCGCAGTACGGCCGCATCGAGGCGCGCATCAAGATCCCGCGCGGCCAGGGCATCTGGCCGGCGTTCTGGATGCTGGGCTCGGGCTACCCCGACACCCAGTGGCCCGACGCCGGGGAGATCGACATCATGGAGAACATCGGCCGCGAGCCCCACCTGGTACACGGCAGCCTCCACGGCCCCGGCTACTCGGGCGGCAACCCGCTGACCGGGTCCTACATGCACCCCCAGGGCTGGTCCTTCGCCGACGACTACCACACCTTCGCCGTCGACTGGAAGCCCGGATCGGTGACCTGGTCCGTGGACGGCAACGCCTACCAGACCTACACCTCGGCCGACACGCGCGGAAACCCGTGGGTGTACGACCAGCCGTTCTTCATGATCCTCAACGTGGCCGTCGGCGGGAACTGGCCCGGCTACCCCGACGGCACCACCCAGTTCCCGCAGCAGATGCTCGTGGACTACGTGCGGGTCTACTCCGACGGCAGCGGTGGCGGCGGTACCGGCACCGTCACCGCCTCCAACGGCATCTGCCTGGACGTCGCCGGGGCCCAGACCGCCGACGGCACCCCCGTGCAGCTCGCGCACTGCAACGGCAGCCAGGCCCAGGAATGGACCGTCGCCGGCGACGGCACGCTCAGGGCCTTCGACAAGTGCCTGGACGTCGCCGCCGGCGGCACCACCGCGGGCACCTCCGTCCAGCTGTGGCAGTGCAACGGAACCGGCGCCCAGCACTGGGTGCACGACAGCGGGACCCAGGCGCTGCGCAACCCGCAGTCGGGCCTCTGCCTGCAACCGCGGGGACGGGCGCAGACCGACGGCACCCGCACCGAGATCGCCCACTGCGACGGCAGCGCCGTCCAGCGGTGGAACCTGCCCTGACCCGAGCCCGCCAGGTCCTCCCGACCCGGCGGGCCCCTCACCCCGGGTGAGGAGGCCGATGTCACACGGCGCCGGCCCCCTTCCCGGGAAACCCTGCGGCCTCTCCACAGGTTGTGCCTGACGGCCCCCCGCCGTCCTTCCCCACCTGTAGAGAGGCCCCTCCATGCCCCTGGCCCTTCTCGCCCTCGCCGTCGGGGCCTTCGCCATCGGCACCGCCGAGTTCGTCATCATGGGCCTGCTGCCCGAGGTCGCCGACGGCCTCGGGGTCGACATCTCCTCCGCCGGATACCTCATCTCCGCCTACGCGCTGGGCGTGGTGGTGGGAGCGCCCCTCCTGACCGCCGCGGCCACGCGCCTGCCCCGCAAGAGCGTCCTGATCCTCTTCATGGGCCTGTTCGCCCTGGGCAACCTGGGAACGGTGCTCTCCCCCACCTACGAGGCGGTCTTCGCCTCCCGGGTCGTGGCCGGACTGCCCCACGGCGCGTTCTTCGGCGCCGGGGCGCTGGCCGCCGCCCAGATGGCGGGCCCGGCCCGCCAGGGCCGCGCCGTGGCGCGGATGTTCCTCGGCCTGACCGTCGCCAACGTCGTCGGGGTGCCCGTGGGCACCCTCCTGGGACAGGAACTGGGCTGGCGGGCCGCCTTCCTTGTCGTGACGGCGATCGCGGCACTGGCCGCGGCGGGCATCGCCGCGTTCGTGCCCCGCCTGCCCCGCGCCGGCACCGGACGCCTGCTGTCCGAGGTGAGGGCGCTGGGCCGGCCCCAGGTCGTCCTCGGCCTGCTCGCGGGGGTGTTCGGCTTCGCCGGGGTGTTCGCCGTCTACAGCTACATCTCCCCCATGGTGACCGAGCTCGCGGGGATCCCCGAGCGCGGCGTCACCGTGGTCCTGGCCCTGTTCGGCATCGGCATGACCCTGGGCTCGCTGGTCGCCGGCCCCCTGTCCGACCGGGCGCTGCGCCCGACGGTCTACGGGTCGATGGCAGCCCTGACGGTCCTGCTGCTCGCGTTCACCTACACCGTGCACAACCCCTGGACCGCCATGGCCTCCGTGGTGGCGCTGGGGGCGATCGGCTTCGGGGTGACCACACCACTGCAGCTGCTGGTGATGAACAAGGCGGGCTCGGCCCCGACCATGGCCTCGGCCGCCAACCACTCGGCGTTCAACCTGGCCAACGCCGGCGGCGCGTGGGTCGGCGGCCTGGGCATCAGCGCGGGACTGGGACTGACCTCCCCGGCCGCCCTCGGCGCCGCCCTGACCCTGGTCGGCCTGGCCATCGCCCTGACCGCCGGAGCGCTCGACCGCCGGAACGCCCGGACCCGCCGACCGCAGGAAACCACCACGGATTCCACCGAACCCGCCGCAACCGGTACGCAGCAGCACCCCGACACCGAAGAACCCTGACCCGCCCGGCCCCGTGGAGGCCACCGCACGGGGCGGACACCTCACGCTCCCCAGGGGCCGACGCTGTGCCCGCCACCGAAGGCGCGGACAGTGCCAACCCGGGGGGCCGTGGAGACGGGAGGTCCGGCCGGCACCGACGAGGAGCGGAAGACCGGTCTGTCCGTGCCCACGTAGGTGGGGTTCACGGGCCTGTGACACGCGAACTTCAGCCCTACGTCGGTCCATCCCCACGTGCGTGGGGCTCACCGCTGGCAGGTACGCGGTACGTGGCCCGCCCCGGGCCCATCCCCACGTGCGTGGGGCTCACCGATCCAGGCCAGCGGGGCGCTGGCGGTCGCCGGGCTCATCCCCACGTGCGTGGGGCTCACGTTCACCAGGACTCCGGCCAGTCCCGTCGGCTCGGCCCATCCCCACGTGCGTGGGGCTCACATCCTGGCCGGGCGCTACTCAGGGTCGCCCAACGGCCCATCCCCACGTGCGTGGGGCTCACGCGGGCAAGCGGATGCGCGCTCGCTGGCGCAAGGGCCCATCCCCACGTGCGTGGGACTCACCCGCAACTGAATCCGCTGCTTCTGAATCGAGGGGGCCCATCCCCACGTGCGTGGGGCTCACGTCCTCGACGGTCTGTCCGTCGTCGAACTCGAGGGCCCATCCCCACGTGCGTGGGGCTCACCTGCCCGGCTGGACCCGCGACTGTGGCCTGA
The DNA here is from genome assembly GCF_014203695.1 of Nocardiopsis algeriensis. GTDB lineage: Bacteria > Actinomycetota > Actinomycetes > Streptosporangiales > Streptosporangiaceae > Nocardiopsis > Nocardiopsis algeriensis. The sequence continues at coordinate 67,851 of NZ_JACHJO010000009.1, forward strand.
CGGGCCCATCCCCACGTGCGTGGGGCTCACCCGCGCCGCGCATGGTCGAGATCGGGGGGGAGGGGCCCATCCCCACGTGCGTGGGGCTCACTTCTCCAAGAGGTACTGAGCGCCGTTGATTCCGGGCCCATCCCCACGTGCGTGGGGCTCACCTGGCCGCGATCGGGATCAAGGGCAGCCCCGAGGGCCCATCCCCACGTGCGTGGGGCTCACCGCAAGGCGCGCGCCTACGGGATCATCCTGGTGGGCCCATCCCCACGTGCGTGGGGCTCACGGCTGCCCCTCGGGGTGGCGGGGGGTAGGGGGGGCCCATCCCCACGTGCGTGGGGCTCACGGCGAGGTCTAAGGGTTCGCCCAATGGGCGAGGGGCCCATCCCCACGTGCGTGGGGCTCACCCTTTTTGACCTGCGACAACGCTAGTCGTTATCTCCGCGGGACCTACCCCTTAGTAGGAAAAATGGCCGTCTCCGGCCACTCTCCCCAAAGGTCCTACAGGGAACCCGCACCAGCGTTACGGTCTTCACCACATTCCATCCCCCATGGTCACACGGAGCGCATGCCCATAGTGACGTCCAGCCCGAGCCACCCTTCCTACATCGATCTCCGGCTCTGGGCAAAAGAGCGGGGCCTCGATGGTGCACGCCATCCGCACATCTGCCATGTCCTGGACAGCGTCGCCGTCTCGATGGCCTTGTGGGACGCCTTCGTCCCCGCCGGCCTCGCACAGCGGGTAATCCCCACGCACGTGGGGATGGATCAGGACTACGTTCGTCTGCTGGTCAGTTGGTCCGGCGGTGGGCGCGGGCGTGTTTGCGGGCGGCCTCGTGGGCCTCGTCCTCCGAGAAGGCCATGCCCGTGCGCGAGCACCGCGCGCCGCCGCTCTCGTCCGGGTCCCGGGCGGTGCACGACCACGACCAGGAGAACAGGGCCCCCAGTCCGCGCTCCCGGGACGGGGTGACGGTCCAACTGGGCTCAACCATCGGGAATCCTCCGTGTCGGCGAGGAGTACACGATGCCATCCGCGGCGCCGGGGGGCCGGGGCCGCGGGCGCCTTTTGCCGACTTCGGCGGGATCGATGACCTCCGGTTGTGGCTCCCGGCGGTTCCTCGTGGACATGCCCCCGGCGTTCGGGCAGGGTGGCGGTGACGCGTCCGCTCCGGGGCGCGGCTCTCAGCCAACGGGAAGGTGTCGACGCCATGCCGCAGAAGGTCCGGGGGGTGGTCTCCCGTGCCAAAGGGAGACCTGTCGAGCTGACCACGATCGTCGTTCCCGATCCCGGCCCGGGGGAGGCCGTGGTCGACGTGCAGACGTGCGGGGTCTGCCACACCGACCTGCACTACCGCGAGGGCGGCATCAACGACGACTACCCCTTCCTGCTCGGCCACGAGGCCGCCGGGGTCGTGGAGGCCGTCGGGGAGGGCGTCACCGGGGTCGAGCCGGGTGACTTCGTCGTCCTGAACTGGCGAGCGGTGTGCGGGCAGTGCCGGGCCTGCCGCCGGGGACGGCTGGAGTACTGCTTCGACACCCACAACGCCGAGCAGCGGATGACGCTGGAGGACGGCACCGAGCTCACCCCCGCGCTGGGGATCGGGGCGTTCGCCGACAAGACGCTGGTGGCCGCCGGGCAGTGCACGAAGGTCGACCCCCGGGTGTCGCCCGCCGCGGCCGGTCTTTTGGGCTGCGGGGTCATGGCGGGGATCGGTGCGGCGGTCAACACCGGCGGTGTGTCTCGGGGCGACACGGTCGCCGTGATCGGGTGCGGCGGTGTGGGCTGTGCGGCGGTGGCCGGGGCCCGGCTGGCCGGGGCCTCGCGCGTCATCGCGGTGGACCTGGACGACCGCAAGCTGGAGTGGGCGAACCGGTTCGGTGCCACCCATACGGTGAACGCCGCCTCCACCGAGCCGGTCGAGGCGATCCGGGGGCTCACCGGCGGCTTCGGCGCCGACGTCGTCATCGACGCGGTGGGACTGCCGCAGACCTACGAGCAGGCGTTCTACGCCCGTGATCTGGGCGGCACCGTCGTGCTGGTGGGTGTGCCCACCCCGGAGATGCGCCTGGAGCTGCCCCTGGCCGACGTGTTCGGCCGCGGCGGCGCGCTCAAGTCGTCCTGGTACGGCGACTGCCTGCCCTCGCGCGACTTCCCGATGCTCGTCGACCTCCACCTCCAGGGCCGTCTGGACCTGGACGGGTTCGTCAGCGAGGAGATCACTCTGGACGATGTCGAGGAGGCCTTCGCCCGGATGGAACGCGGCGAGGTCCTGCGATCGGTGGTGAGGCTGTGAGTGCGCGTGTCGAGCATCTGACCACCTCAGGGGTCTTCGCCCTGGACGGTGGGGAGTGGCAGGTCGACAACAACGTCTGGCTGGTGGGTGACGACGAGGAGGTCCTCGTCGTGGACGCGCCCCACGACGCCGCCCCCGTGCTGGAGGCCGTGGGTGGGCGCCGGGTGGTGGCGGTGGTGTGCACCCACGCCCACAACGACCACGTCAACGCCGCTCCGGCGCTGGCGGAGGCCACCGGTGCCCCGGTGCTGCTGCATCCGGAGGACCGGGTGCTGTGGGACATGACCCATCCCGGCCGCGCGCCGGACGGGGAGCTGTCGGACGGGCAGGTCCTCACGGTGGCGGGCACGGAGCTGACGGTGCTGCACACCCCGGGGCATGCGCCGGGGGCGGTCTGCCTGTACGCGCCGGGGCTGGGTGTGCTCTTCAGCGGGGACACGCTCTTCCAGGGCGGCCCGGGGGCGACGGGGCGCTCCTATTCGGACTTCCCCACCATCGTCGCCTCGATCCGCGACCGGTTGCTCTCCCTGCCGCCGGAGACCGTGGTGCACACCGGTCACGGGGACTCCACCACGATCGGTGCCGAGGCGCCCCATCTCCAGGAGTGGATCGACCGGGGGCACTGAGGTCCGTGCCGCGGGGCCCAGGAAGGGGGTCCGGGTCCCGCGGCACCGGGGAGGAGCCGGACGGCCGGGGGGAGGCCGAACGGCTCAGGCCGCCGCTGCCTCGGTGCTCTCGGGGCGGGACTGGTGGCGCGAGACCGCCGCGATGAGCTGGGCGTAGGCGTGGCCGGTCATCTTGTCGCCGTATCCCGGCTTGGCCGCGGATCCGACGCTCTTGCGGGCCAGGCGCAGCGCTTCGGCGGTGCCGTCGCCGTAGTGGCCGTCGACGCCGTGCTCGCCGAGGGCCTCCTTCTGCCCCGCGTACCGGAGGAGTTCCTGGAGTGCCTTGACGGCTTCCCCGGAGTCACCCTTCTTGAGTCCGATCAATGGATTCGTCCCTCCTGTGTTCGCCCCGGGAGGCTGTTCGAACGTGCCGTCCTCCACCATGCGGTAGGCCTTGTCCCCGGGACAGCTGGTGGAGATGAAGTCCCGGTGGCCGAGCACCCGCCCCGACACTCCGTGGTCCTGCACGAGCCACTCGCGCAGCGCCCGGACCGCGTCGATCTGCGCGGCGGTGATCTCGTCCTTGGGCCCGGTGGCCAGGGTGACGCTGTAGTGGGTGGAGTTGCCTCCGGGCTGGGCGGCCTGCTGCCGGTAGAGCCCGCGTCCTTCGAGGACGTAGCCGTGGGCGCAGCACATGAAGGAGTTGCCGGTGAAGTACACCGTCCCCGCGCGCCGGGCCAGCCAGGTCCCGTCCGGGGTGGTGGGGCACCAGATGCGGCCGCCGTAGGACTCGGGGGCGACGGTGAACGCCGGCGTGCGCGCCGCGGCCGCCACGGGCGAGACGTGCGCCCTGCGGAGCAGTTCGACCCTCCACCTCGGCCCGGTGCGCGGCCCGGGCGGGCGGTGCCGCAGCGAGGTCGCGTGCCCGGCCAGGATCGCGGCGAACTGGAAGGCCTCCGCCGCTTCCCTGGTCCCGTGTCCGAGCGCCGACCGGCCGTTTCCGCGAGCCGCCAGGCAGACGCCGGTGAACAGTTCGAGCTGGGCCCTGGTGAGGGAGCGCAGGAACGCGTGGGAGGGCACGCGTCCGGGCGCCTGCTCGCGCAGGAGCCGCTCGGCCCGCGCGGACAGGTGGAACTCCGCTCCGCGGCGGCCGCGTTCCTCCCTCCAGTGGGGGGCGTCCCCGGCCGTTGCGGCGGAGTCCTCGCACGGAGGGCCGAAGAGGGTGTGGAGCACGCCCCTGAGCCGGGCCGCCCCGCCCGGGCCCCTCCGCTCGGGGCGGTGGAGGACCGCTCCGGATCCGGTGGGTGTGCCGTCCTCCTCGGCCCAGAACCAGGCCACGAGTTCGACGAGGGCGTCCGACCACTTCGGGTCCTGCGGCAGCCCGGTGCAGGGGGCCGCCAGGAGGATGCGGTCCCCGCGGTCCAGGGACGCGCTGGTCGCCCACGCGCGCTCGCGCCGGGCCCGCCGCTCCACCGGCCAGCGGTGCTCGGCGGTGGTCAGGGAGGAGTGGCCGACGCCCTCCATCCTGAGCAGCCGGCGGGGCCGGGCCGGGAAGACGTTGACCGCCAGGAGGGGCTGCCACCGGGACGTGCCCGTCCGGTGGTCGAGGGTGAGGACCGTGTCCCCCGCCCCGATCTCCTCGAAGGACCTCCATCCGTCCTCGGTGAGGATCTGGGTGTCCTCGTCGACGCAGTAGCCGATGTCGGTCCAGCCCCTGGCGGAGCCGGTGTGGAAGTCGCGGGTGCTCTTCCAGTAGGACAGGCACGCGTCGTGGCTCTTGGCGGCGAGGCCCTGGTCGGAGCTGTCGTAGTGGACCACCAGCCCCGAACGCGGTTCGGCGTAGGAGGCGGGAGAGGTCGAGGACCAGCCCAACTGGGACCGGCTCACGTAATCAGGGGGTCGGGGCACACGGACCTCCGGGAGTGCTGGAATCGGCGGAACCGTCCTGGGGGAGGGGACGCCTACTCAAGCGATACCCGGGAATACGCTGTGTGATCAGCCTTCGGAGATAGTTTTATCTACCCCGATGTGCGATTCCCGTGCTGGTCAGAGGTCGATCGTGCGCCATGCTCCGGGGTCGGCGGGAGCGTCGGTGAAGGCGTAGCGGACCGTGTCCCTGTCCATAGCCAGTAGCGTGACCGAACCGGTGGCCCACACCTGTCCGTCGGGCAGGTCGGCGTGGGCGATCAGGCCCGTGGGATCTCCGGTCTCGTCCAGTCCCGCCGAGCGGGGCGTGTCACGGGCGGCCCGGGTGATCAGCTCGGGCCACTGCCCCCACACCTCCTCGACTCCGTGTGCGTCGGCCAGGCGGGCGGGGTCGGGGCGGGTCCGGGCGAACTCGGGGGTGTGGCGGACCGCCCGCGGATCGGCCGGGTCGAGTCCGGTGTTGACGAGGATGCTCACCCCCGCGCCCAGCTGCCGGGAGTCCAGGCAGCGGCCGTCCCAGCTGTACAGGTGGGCGTGGTGGGCACCCGCGTCCAGGAGGTGGAAGGGCGCGTACAGGGTCGGGTCCTCGCCGTGCAGCGGGTCGCGGGCCGGGCGTTCCAGTGCCCGCAGCGGCAGCTCGCCGCGGCTGGCGGGATAGGTGCCCTCCCAGGGCATCCTGCCGTCCCAGGGCCACCCGTTGAGCAGGGCGCAGGCCCGGGACCGGGCGGGGTCGACGGCGAGCCAGGTGCCGCCCGCCCGGCGGTCGCGGCCGCCGACGAACGGGCGGTCCTCCCAGTGGCGGCCGGGCCCGTCCCAGGGGCGGTCGCGCATCTCGTCCCGGATGGCGGCGACGACCAGCGGGGTGTCGGCGTCGGGGTCGAACCCGACGATGACGGTGCACATGTCGACCTCTGCGTGTCGGTCCCGGCCCCGGCGGGCGTCGGGAGGTGGACAGGAAACAGTACCTGGACTCTATGCGGTGGCGGCCTCCCCGAGGGGCGGGTGCCCGCACCGCCGCGGGGGTGGCAGCCCTCCCCCGCCCCGGGGTGCCCACCCCGCCGCGACCACCGCCCCGGTTCTTCTAACCTTGTGGCACTCCCTGCTCTTCCGGGAGCCCTCTTCCCCGACCCAGCTTCTCCAGGAGCACGCGTGACCGAGCTTCCCGACGTCATCGAACCGCCCGGCGGACCGGCCCGCCCACCGGCGGAGACCGGGCTGACCGAGGCCGAGGTCGCCGAGCGCGTGGCCTCGGGCCGGACCAACGACGTCCCCGTGCGGGCCGGCCGCACGGTGGGGCAGATCGTGCGCGGCAACGTGTTCACCCGCATCAACGCGATGATCGCGGTACTGTTCTCCGTCATCGCGGTGATCGGACCGGTGCAGGACGGCCTGTTCGCGATGGTCATCCTGATCAACACCCTGATCGGGATCGTCCAGGAGCTGCGCGCCAAGCGGACGCTGGACAAGCTCGCCATCGTCAACGCCGCCCGGCCCCGGGTGGTGCGCGAGGGCACCGTGGTGCGGGTGGCCACCCAGGAGATCGTGCTGGACGAGATTCTGGAGGTGGGCGCGGGCGACCAGGTGGTGGTCGACGGCACCGTGACCTGGTCGGGCGGTCTGGAGGTCGACGAGTCCCTGCTCACGGGCGAGGCCGACCCGGTCGCCAAGCGGCCCGGCGACACGGTGATGTCGGGCAGCTTCGTCGTGGCGGGCACGGGCCGGTTCCGGGCCACCAAGGTCGGCAGGCACGCCTACGCGGCCCGACTGGCCGAGGAGGCGAGCCGCTTCTCGCTGGTGCGCTCGGAGCTGCGGTCGGGGATCGACCGGATCCTGACCTGGATCACCTACGCGCTCTTCCCCATCGGCGCGCTGCTGATCTACAGCCAGCTGTTCATGGGCGGGCACGTCTCCCTGGAGGAGTCGGGAGCGGGCGGGCAGGTCTCGGGCCCGCTGGCGGACGCGCTGCGGAGCATGGTGGCGGCGCTGGTGTCGATGGTTCCCGAGGGGCTCGTCCTCCTGACGAGCATCGCGTTCGCGGTAGGGGTGATCCGACTGGGCCGGCACCGCTGCCTGGTGCAGGAGCTGCCCGCCATCGAGGGCCTGGCCCGGGTGGACGTGGTGTGTACCGACAAGACCGGGACGCTGACCGAGACGGGCATGAAGCTGGCGGAGATCCGCGACCTGGGCGGCGGGACGGGCTCCCCCGTACAGGTCCTGGCCGCGCTGGCCGCGGGCGATCCCGACCACAACGCGAGCATGGCCGCGATCGCCCAGGGGTGTGCGGCCGCCGGGCAGGACTCCCCCGAATGGCCGGTGACGGCGCTGGCGGCGTTCTCCTCCGCCCGCAAGTGGAGCGGTGCGAGCTTCGCCACCCCCGACGGCGAGCAGAACTGGGTCCTGGGCGCGGCCGACGTGCTGCTGGGCGCCGGAGACCCCGCCGCGGCCGAGGCCGAGCGACTGGGGGCGCAGGGGTACCGGGTGCTGCTGCTGGGCCGCGCGCAGCTGCGGGTGGACACCGAGGCCGCCCCGGGGCCGGTGCGGCCGGTGGCGCTGGTGGTGCTGGACCAGCGGGTGCGCGAGGACGCGGGCCCGACCCTGGACTACTTCGCCGACCAGGGCGTGGACGTCAAGATCGTCTCGGGCGACCACGCGGCCTCGGTGGGCGCGGTGGGGCGCGGCCTCGGCCTGGAGGGCGCGGACCGCCCGGTCGACGCGCGGACGCTGCCGCAGGACCCCGCCGGGCTGGGCCGCGAGGTGGAGGAGCACTCGGCGTTCGGTCGGGTCACGCCCGAGCGCAAGCGCGACATGGTGCGGGGTCTGCGCGACCGGGGCCGCACGGTGGCGATGACCGGTGACGGCGTCAACGACGTGCTGGCCCTGAAGGAGGCCGACATCGGTGTGGCGATGGGTTCGGGCAGCCCGGCGTCGCGCTCGGTGGCGCAGCTGGTGCTGCTGGACAACCGCTTCGCGGTGCTGCCGCGGATGGTGGCCGAGGGACGCCGGGTGATCGGCAACATCGAGCGGGTGGCGAGCCTGTTCCTCACCAAGACCGTGTACACGATGGTGCTGGCCACGATCGTGGGCCTGCTGGCGGTGTCGTATCCGTTCTTCCCCAGGCACGCGACGCTGATCAACGCGGTGACCTTCGGCATCCCGTCGTTCTTCCTGGCGCTGGCGCCCAACACCGACATCGCCCGGCCCGGGTTCGTGGCGCGCACGCTGCGCCTGGCCGTGCCCTCGGGTCTGGTGGCGGGGCTGGCGGCGGTGACCACCTACCTGCTGGTGCTCGGCGGCCGGTCGGCGCCGGACCCGTCGGACCGCACCGCGGTGGTGATCACGCTGTGCGCGACGACGCTGTGGGTGCTGCTGCTGGTGGCCAAGCCGTACGTGTGGTGGAAGGTGCTGCTGGTGGGCTCCATGGTGGGCCTGCTGACCCTGGCGATGGTCACCCCGCTGGGGCAGTGGTTCTTCGATCTGGACGTGAGCGACCCGGGCAAGGTCCTCACCGGTCTGGCGGTGGCGGCCGCGGCGATCTGCGTGATCACCGTGATCCGGGTGGTGGACGACCGGATCATCGCCCGGTCCCGGGAGCGTTCCGGGGAGGAGCAGGAGCGGGAGCGGGTCCCCGAACCGGTCTGACAGGTCTCGGGGGCGGCCCGGGCCGCCCCCGACATGATGAAGGCCCGCCGTGGAGAGTTCCACGGCGGGCCTCTTCGGGAGCGCGCCTTCCCGAAGATCGCTCCCGCGGCCGGGCGGCCGCGGTTCAGGTCCTGTCGTCGGGCTCCACCGGGTCGAAGCTGCCCTGGATGACCCGGCCCCGGGCGGTCGGGGGCTCGTCGTGGCGGGGCCCGCGGGGGGCGCCGAAGTCCTGGCCCGAGATGGTGACGCCCTGGGCGGCGAACTCGCTCTCCATGCGCTCCATCCGGCGCCGGACCCACCCGGTGAACGCCCAGCGCAGCGCGGGGCGGGTGAAGGGCAGGACCAGCAGCAGTCCGACCGCGGCGGTGAGGAAGCCGGGGACCACCAGCAGGATGCCGCCGGCCATGAGCATGAGCGGGTCGAGCAGGCCGCCGCGCGGCGGTCGGCCCGAGCGCATCGCCAGGTCTGCGTCCCGGAAGGCCTTGGTCCCGGCACGGCGCAGCACCGCGACGCCCAGGACCGTGAGCGCGATCAGGGCGGCCAGGGTCCAGGGGACGCCGATCCGGCCTCCGACCGCGATCATCAGCCCCACCTCGACGAAGGGCAGCGCCATCAGCGCCAGCACTGTCAGAAGCGGCATGCGGTCACCTTTCTCGGGGCACGGCCACGGGATCCTGCCTCACTGAGGACAACGCGCTCGGGGCCCTCGCGGTTCCCCGGCGCCGGAGATCACACCCGGGACCGGGAACGGCGGAGGGCGACCAGGACCGCGGCCAGGCCCAGGGCGCTCAGCGCGGCCTCGGGGGCCGCGCCGGCCCGGGTGGCCAGAGTCGTGCCCTCCATGGGGGTGAGCTCGGCGACGTGGACGTCGGGCTCGGCCTCGGGCGAGCGGTAGTCCACCGTTCCGTCGGGAGAGACCACCGCGCTGATGCCGCTGGTGGAGACCACGACGGCGGGGCGCCCGTGCTCGACGGCGCGCAGCCGGGTGATGGCCAGCTGCTGGTCGGACTGCCCGGTGAAGTTGTAGTTGGCGTTGTTGGTGGGCACGACCACGATTCCGCCGCCCTCGGCCACCGATTCGCGCACGGGTTCGTCGAAGGCCACGTCGAAGCAGATGGCCACGGCCAGGGTGGTTCCGCCGACGTCCAGGGCCCCGGGCTCGTCGCCGGGGATCGCGTCGGAGCTGACCTGCTGGAGGCGGGCGACGAAGCGGGTGAAGAAGTCGCGGTAGGGGACGTACTCCCCGAAGGGCACCAGGAACCGCTTGTCGTACATCTCTCCGGGGCCGGTCTCGGGGTCCCACACGACGCTGCTGACGTAGCGGGTGCCGTCGTCGTTGTAGCGGCTCATCCCCCACAGCAGGGGCACACCGGCGTCCTCGGCGGCGGCGCTGATGATCTCGTGGGCCTCGGGGTCGCGGAAGGGGTCGATGTCGCTGGCGTTCTCGGGCAGCAGCACCAGGTCGGGGCGGGGGTACTCGCCCTCGCGGACCAGGTCGGCGAGGAGGTGGACGCCGTCGGCGTGGTTGTTCAGAACCTGCATGCGCTCGCCCGCGACGGACATCTGACCGACCCCGGGGACGTTGCCCTGGACCATGCCGACCGCGACGGCCTCCCCCTCCTCCAGGTTGTTGAGGGAGGGCGCCAGGGCACCGCCCGCCACCACGGCGCCGCCGCAGGCCAGCGCCAGGGCCGCCGCGGCCCGCTCGCGCGCGGTGCGCGAGCGGGCGGCGCGCAGGGCCGCCCACAGCAGCAGGCCGCCGACGAGGGCGACGGCGAAGGTCACCAGGGCCGAGGAGCCCAGGGAGGCGTATCCGGAGAAGGGGGTGTCGGGCTGGGCGAAGGCGAGTTTGCCCCAGGGGAAGCCGCCCATGGGCCAGCGGGCGCGCACGGCTTCCTGGACCACCCACAGGGCCGCGGTCCACACGGGCCAGCCGGGCAGGCGCACGACCAGCGCCAGGCCCATGGCCATGGGTGCGAAGTAGACGGCCTCGGCGGCGGCGATGACCAGCCACACGTCGATGCCGAAGACGTCCTGCCAGCGGACGAGCGGGACCATGAGGGAGGCGCCGGAGAGGAGTCCGAGCCAGGCGGCGCGGCGCATACGTGCGCCCGCGACGGCGAGGGCCAGGAGTGCGGCGCCGGCCGGTCCCAGCCACCACAGCCCGTACGGGGGCAGGGACAGGAGCTGCACCAGGCCTGCGCCGACCGCGGCGAGCACGCGCCAGAGCAGGTCGAGGCGGCCCCAGCGGTGGCCCAGGGGCAGAAGGGTGCGCGGGGGACGCGGGGCGTCCGTCCGCTCCTGGGGAGGCGCTTGCCGCGAGATCTCGTCGACCGCGGGGGCTGCGCCCCGTTCCCTGTGCTCGGCAACCACGTGGGTGCTCGCTTTCCGACGGCGTAGGAAGGTGCGCGGTCAGCATATTGGGGGGACGCGGAAAAGGCCCGAGCCACCCTTCGGACCGGCTCCGTCCCGTCGGCGGCGAGCTCGGAAGACCGTTGTCTACTGGATGTCCGGGCCTTTTCCGGGTCCAACCCCCCGCCCGGCCGCGGTGCTCCGCCCCTCACCCGATCCCGGCTGCACCTGGTGGTGATGCAGCGTCCGATCGGACGAGTGGGGGCCGCACAACCGGTCCGTCCAGTGCTGGACTGGTCGTCAGGTTACCCAGACTCCCCAACCGGATGCCTCAACCGGGCTGCCGTGTCGTGGCCGCCGGGCCGGGCACACGGACGGGGAGAAAGTGAAGAACCGTCGGACAGGCTAACGCACCTGGGGCCGCCGCGCCAGCCGGAGCCGCAGGGTGTACACCTGACCGCAATCCGATCATTTCTCCTTCACTTCTGGACTTTTCGATCAGGATCGTGTCTCATATGATCGACAAATCAGTCCGGTTCGATCAAGTTCACAAGGACCGGGAGAAGTGACGGGAACCGCCAACTCTCGGTTCCCGCCGCACACACGACCCGATTGCAGCGGAGCTGAGCCATGGCGGAGATCGTCCTCGAGGGCGTCGACAAGATCTACAGCGGCGGCGTCAAGGCCGTCGACAACCTGAACCTGCGGATCGAGGACGGCGAGTTCATGGTGCTCGTCGGCCCCTCGGGCTGCGGCAAGTCGACCGCGCTGCGCATGATCGCCGGCCTGGAGGAGATCTCCGCGGGCACCCTGACCATCGGCGGGGACATCGTCAACGACCGTCCGCCCAAGGACCGCGACATCGCGATGGTCTTCCAGAACTACGCGCTCTACCCGCACATGACGGTCGAGCAGAACCTCGCCTTCGGCCTGAAGCTGCGCAAGGTCGCCAAGCCCGAGATCGCCCGCCGCGTCAAGGAGGCGGCCGCGATGCTGGGCCTGGAGCCCTACCTCAAGCGCAAGCCGGGCGCCCTCTCCGGCGGCCAGCGCCAGCGTGTCGCCATGGGCCGCGCCATCGTGCGCGAGCCCCAGGCGTTCCTCATGGACGAGCCGCTGTCCAACCTGGACGCCAAGCTGCGCGTGCAGATGCGGGCCTCCCTCAATCAGCTGCACGACCGCCTGGGCGTCACCACCGTCTACGTCACCCACGACCAGGTCGAGGCGATGACCCTCGGCGACCGGGTCGCCGTGCTGCGCGACGGCCGCCTCCAGCAGGTGGACACCCCCAAGCGCCTGTTCGACGCGCCTGTCAACCTGTTCGTCGCCGGCTTCATCGGCTCGCCCGCCATGAACTTCGTGGACGCCGAGCTGACCGCCGAGGGGGACGGCGCGGTGCTCAAGTTCGCCGAGCACAGCCTCCCCGTGTCGGCCGACATCCTGGACGCGCGTCCGAACCTGCGCGACTACCTGGGCCGCAAGATCATCCTGGGCATCCGCCCCTCGGACTTCAACGACGCCGAGCTCGACAGCAACGGCGACCCGCGCATCGAGGTCACCGCGGGTGTCACCGAGGAGCTGGGCACCGAGATCAACGTCATCTTCGCCGTGGACGCCCCGCCGGTGCGCCACGAGGACGCCGCCGCCCTGGCCAAGGACGCCGCGGGCGACGAGGGCGACGACTCCGGTCTGCTGAACGAGGACCGCTCGCTGTTCACCGCCCGGGTGAGCCCGCGCAGCCAGGTCCGGCCGGGCAGCAAGATCTCCCTGTCGGTGGACGTCAGCCAGCTCCACTTCTTCGACCCGCAGAGCGGCCTGGCCATCGGCCACCCCGACAACGTCTGAACCACCCTCCCGGGACGCGCCGGCCCCTCGACGGGCCGGGGGTCCCACGGGCGGCGCCGGCCGGGCACTCCTCCACTCCCGACCGGCCGGCGCCGGGACCCGCCCCTGACGCGTCCGCCGGGCGGTGCCCCGATTGCTGCGGGGCACCGCCCCCTTCGGCCTCAGTTCGCCAGCCACACGGCGAAGTTGAGGCAGCCGGCGAACACGCTCCAACCGAGATAGGGAAGCAGGAGCAGAGCCGCGACCTTGCTGTGCCGCACCGCCAGCACCGCGGTGACCGCCACCGCCGCCACCAGCAGGACCAGCTCCAGCAGGGCCGCACCGTACAGGTTCCCCGCGAAGAAGAGCGGGGGCCACAGCGCGTTGAGCAGCAGCTGGAGCACGTAGAACACGTGGAAGGCGCGGGACCCTCCCAGCCCCGAGGCGCGCCACACGAGCCATCCGGCGAGCGCGATGAACACGTACAGAACCGTCCACACCGGCCCGAACAGCCACGAGGGCGGCGCCCAGGACGGCAGTTCGAGGGCCTGGTAGACCTCTCCTGAGCCGGCGGCGCCCTGCCCCCCGACGACCGCCGCGGCGAGCACGGCGGCGGCGTAGACGGCCAGCGCCACCCAGGGTTTGACCCCGCTCCTTCTGTGTTCGTCGGTGGTCCGGTACATGAGTCCCTCCCCGTGAGCGTGGAGGGCCCTCTTCCCTCGCCAATTCCGGACAAACCTTGCCCGCGGGCCACAACAGCCGGGTCCCGGGGCAAGGCAGCTGTTCCTTGACCCCCGGCTCGGCACCGCTGAACCATGTGATGGTGCGCAACCGAGCCCCCGGAGCCGCCCTCACCGCCGACCCCCGGCCGACCGCGGACATCCTGCACGGCCGTCCCGTGCCCGACCCCTACCGCTGGCTGGAGTCCGCAGACTCCCCCGAGACACTGCGCTGGCTGCGCGAGCGCGAGCGCGAGTACACACGCGAGGCCGCGTCCTGGCCGCTGCGCGAACGCATGGCCGAGCTGATCCGCGCGTTCGTCGCCACCGACCTGTGGTCCCCGCCGATCCACCGGGAGGGCCTGGCCATGGCCACCGTGCGCCCCTCGGGGAGCGAGCACCCCCGCCTGGTCGTCCTCGGCGACGACGGCGCGCGGCGCACCCTGTACGACCCGGCCGCGGAAGACCCCGGCGGCAGCACCACCCTGGACGCCTGGGAACCCGGCCCCGGCGGGCGCCTCGTGGCCGTCCAGACCTCCTCGGGCGGCGTCGAGCGCGGAACCCTGCGCGTGCTGCGCACCGACACCGGGACCCGGGTCGGCCCCGAGGTCACCGGGGTGCGCTACTCCCACGTGGCCTGGCTGCCCGGCGGCGCCCCCTCCTTCTACTACGTGCGCCGCGACGGCGCGCGCGGTGTGCGCGGCGTGTGGCTGCGCCGGGTCGGCGACGGCGCCGAGACCCTCGTCCACGCCTGCACCGCGCCCCGCACCGTTCCCGGGGTGAAGGTGCTGGGCGGCCGCTGGCTGCTGGTGACCGAGAGCCACGGCACCGGGCACCGCACCGACCTGTGGCTGGCCGATCTGGCGGGCGCCGACCCGGCCCGGCCCCTCCTGCGCCCGGTGCAGGTGGGACCCGAGGCCGAGACCGAGGCGCGCCTGGGCCCCGACGGACTCCTGTACCTGCGCACCACGCTGGGTGCCCCCTGGCGGCGCATCTGCGCGGTCTCCCCCGAGGACCCCGGCACGGAGAACTGGCGCGAGATCGTGCCGCAGGATCCGGGGGCGACCCTGGACGCGTTCGCGCCGATGGGCTCGCAGCGGGCCGCCGAACTGCTGGTCGTGCGTACCCGCCTGGGCATCAGCGAGGCCTCCGTCCACGACGCCCGCACCGGCGGCGCCCTGCGCGCGGTGGAGCTGCCGGGGGAGGGCATGGCCTCCTCCCCCACCGACCCGGCCCCCGACGGCTCGGTGTACCTGGCCTACGCCGACGTCGCCACCCAGCAGCGGGTCCTGCGCCTGCCGCCGGGGACGGGCCGCACCGAGCTCTGGCCGCCCGGCAGCACCCCTCCTCCTCCCGCCCCCGAGATCGGGCGGACCGTGCTGCACTGCCGCTCGGCCGACGGCACCCGCGTCCCCGTGACCGTGTTCGCCGCCGCGGACACACCGGCCGGCGCCCCCACCCTGCTGCACGCCTACGGCGGGTTCGGCCGGCCCCGCCAGTTCGGGTTCAGCGCGACCGTGCTGGCCTGGCTGTCCTCGGGCGGGCGCTACGCCGTGGCGCACGTGCGCGGCGGCGGCGACGCGGGGCGCGAGTGGCACCTGGCCGGCTCGGGCCGGGGCAAGCCGCGTGCCGTGCAGGACCTGGTCGCGGCGGCCGACGCCCTGGTCTCGGAAGGCCTGTGCACCCGGCGCCGGCTGTGCCTGTCGGGCGGTTCGGCGGGCGGCCTGCTGGTCCTGGCGGCCGCGGCCGCCAGGCCGGACCTGTGCGAGGCGGTGATCGCCTCGGCCCCGCTGGCCGACATGGCCCGGTTCGAGCTTCTGGGCCTCGGCCGGATGTGGACGAGGGAGTTCGGCACCGTCGCCGACCCCGACGACTTCGCCGCCCTCATGTCCTACTCCCCCTACCACCGGGTGCTGGACAGCGCCGCGCGCTCACCGGGGCAGCGCTTCCCCCGCGTCCTGCTCACCGGGTTCGACGGCGACACCCGCACCGATGCCGCCCACCCGCGCAAGATGTGCGCGGCGCTGCTGGCGGCGGACGGGGAGGGAGGCTCTCCCGCCGCCCTGCTGCGCTACGAGCGCGACGTGGGCCACGGCCCGCGCGCGGTCAGCCGCGCGGTGGGGCTCGCCGCGGAGGTGCACGCCTTCGCGGCCCACAGAACGGGGCTCTGCGCGCGCTGACCGCGCGCGGGGAGTCCTGGCCATGAGGAACCGTACACAGAAAGCGAGGCTTGGCGTATGGACCCGATCGAGGTCGAGGTCGAGGACCTGGCCGAGGTGACCTCCCGCGACATCACCGCGGGCGGCGACAACGACGGCACCGACTCCAGTTCCGACTTCATCTAACTCCCTACCGTCCGCCCGGCCCGACCGCGGGCCGGGCGGACCCGACCGTGAAGGGAAGACCCGTGACCGATCCCGGCCAGCTGTTCACCAAGGACCTGTGCGACGCCGTGGGCCGGGAGGCCCTGACCTCACGCCTGTCGGAGGAGTTCGTCCTCGCCGACGTGGGCGCGGACGCGGTGCGCTCCCTCCTGACCTTCGACGACCTCAACGCGGTGCTGTCCTCGTGCGCGCCCGAACCGCCCCGGCTGCGGCTGCACCGGGACGGGTCCCCCGTACCGGTGGAGCGCTACACCGAGGCGGCGGTGTCGTCGCGCAATCCGCGGCGGGTGGTGCGCCCCGAGGCGCTGTACCGCGAACTGCGGGAGGGCGCGAGCCTGGTCCTGGACAGCGTGGACCGCATGCATCCGCCGGTGGCGGCGGCGGCCGACGACCTGATGCGGCTGGTGCGCGAGCGCGCGCAGGCCAACCTGTACCTGATCTGGGGGGAGTCGCGCGGTTTCGACACCCACTGGGACGACCACGACACGGTGATCGTCCAGCTGGCGGGCAGCAAACACTGGCAGGTGCACGGGCCCGGTTCGCGGCCGTACCCGATGAAGAACGACGTGGACCACACGCACACCCCTCCGCGTGACGCCGAGGGCGAGCTGCAGGTGCTGTGGGAGGGCGTGCTGCGTCCGGGCCAGGTGATCCACGTTCCGCGCGGTTGGTGGCACACGGTGACCGGTACGGGCGAGGTGAGCATGCACCTGACGTTCGGTTTCACACGGGCGACCGGGGTGGACTGGGCGGAGGCACTGGTGCGGCGCCTGTTCGACGAGGAGGTCTTCCGCCGCGACCTGCCCCGCTTCGCCGACCCCGACGTGCGCGGCAAGCACCGGCGTGAGCTGGCCGCCAGGCTGGCGGAGCTGGCCGAGGAACTGGACCTGGAGGACTTCCTGGCCGAGCGGGACGCACGTTTCCCGCGCCGCACCTCCTTCTCGCTGCCCTGGCCGGTGCAGGGGGATCCGGGACCGGACGCCCTGGTGGAGTTCGTCCCGATCCTGGCGCCGCCGCTCTCCCGTGCCGACGGCAAGGTCTCGGTGACCGTGGCCGGGCGCCGCTACCGGTTCCCCGAGGCCGTGGCGCCGGTGCTGGAGGTGCTCGCCGAGCACCGGAGACTGACGTTGGCCGACCTGGCCGAGCGCGCGGGCCAGGAGCAGGAGCGGACCGCCCGGGCGGTGTCCGCGCTCGCCCGCCACCACCTGGTGCTGGTCCGCTGACAGCGATCCCCAGGGCGCCGTGGCCGCAGGCCGTCGGTTGAGGGTGGTGGTGGGTGACGGGCGGGATCAGTCCCGCCTCTTCCCCCTCTGCCTCTCGATGTGGACCTCGATCCCGTCAAGGATGCGGTGGAGGCCGAGGTCGAGTTCCTGGGCCGGCCCGCCGTCCCACTCGCCCGCCTCCTCCCGGGGCTGCTCCGACAGGACATCCTCCTCCAGCAGGCGGGCGAGCGTGGGAAAGCGCTCGGGGGTGACGACCCTGCGCAGGCCCAGGCTGTACTCGCGCTCGGTGTCGGCCATCGTGGCGCCCTGGGCGCGTGCGGCGCGGTTCATCTCGTTCTCCATGCGGGCGGTCTCGCGCAGGACCGCGGAGAACATGACGAGCATCTGCAGGGACTCCCCCAGACCGAGCCCGGACCTGTCGAGCTCGCGCAGGCCGGCTTCCATCCATCGCAGACCGCCGGGGCCGCTGGGAGGACCTGCCATCTCGACGTAGACGAGCCAGGGATGGCGGCGGTAGGCCTCCAGTACGGCGTGGCACCACGCCTCCACGCCCGCGCGCCAGTCGCCGTCGTCGCGGGGCGGCGGGGGCAGGATGTTCATGACCGTGTCGGCCATGAGGGCGAGCATGTCCTCCTTGCTGTCCACGTGCCGGTACAGGGACATCGTGGTGTAGCCGAGTTCCTTGGCCACCCGCTGCATGGAGACGGCCTCCAGACCCTCGGTGTCGGCGACGGTGATCGCCGCCCGCACCACGGCCTCCCGGCTCAACTGGGGTTTGGGGCCGCGCCGGGGAGCCCCCGGCTCGTCCAGCCCCCACAGGAGTTCGATCTCCCTCGCCATCCTGCTCATGGGCTTGCGCTCGCTCGTCATGGGTCACCAGTCGTCGAAATCGTTGTTGACTCCATCCTAGAACTGTGTATTACTTACACTATATAGTGTGCTTCGTAAACAGTTTACGACGCACACAGATGTTCGCACCGGCCGTCCCGAAGCACCTCCGCCACAGGAGGAAACCCCGCGTCCGCGACGACACACGGCCCCCGCCCCGGAAGGAACCGGACCATGCAGCCCCCCGCACCCCCTGCCGAGAGCGACTCGGCCGCACCCCCGAGCCGCCCCCGCCGCGAAACCCCGCCCCCGCGCTGGTGGCAGCGCCCCTGGATCGCGCCCCTGGCCCTGTTCAGCACGGTGTTCCTGCTCTACGCACTGCCGCCCTATCTCGGCCTGGACCCCGCCCAGGCCCGGCTCCCCCTCCCCGACGAGCCGACCTGGTACTACCCGGTGATGGTCCTCCACATCTTCAGCGGCGCAGTGCTGACCGTCCTGGTGGTCCTCCAGGTGTGGCCGTGGCTCCGGACACGCCATCCGGCGGTCCACCGCTGGAGCGGCCGGGTCTACGTTCTGGCCGGAATTCCGCTGATGGGTGTCCCCGCACTGCTCATCTCCCCCTTCAGCAGCACCGGCCCCAGCACGCAGGTCAGCAACACCCTCTGGGCCGTGCTGTGGCTGTCCTTCACGGTCCTCGGCTACATGAAGGCCCGCAAGCGCCGCTTCCCCGAACACCGGGCGTGGATGCTGCGCAGCTTCGCCCTGGTCTTCGGTATCGCGCTCAACCGGGTGGTGCTCGTCGTACTGCTGATGGCCATGCTCCCCCAGGCGGACAGCGCCTTCGGCGGCGACGCCCATGCCCTGGGGGTGGCCCTCGCCCCGGCCAGCAGCTTCCTGTCGTGGGTGCTGCCGCTGCTGTTCACCGAGTGGTGGCTCCAGTACCGGCGTCCGCGTCGACGCCCGAGGTGACCCCTCTCCTCCAGCGGGCAGGAAGTGGAATGAACCGTCGCGAAGCATCCTGAACTGGGTGTTTCGCGACGTAAAGGTTCCGTATGCGGGGAGCCGGTCGTTGCACGTGACGCGGACGTTAGGATAGCCTCACTTAAGAGGCGCAGGTGATATCGGCCCGAGGGCGACCGCGCCACCCCGGATGACGGTATCCCTGACGAAGGGCAGGTTCAGAGGTGACTCAGGATCCGCTCGAAGCTCTTCAGGACGCGTGTGTGCCGCTGAAGTTCGCGCCCCTGCCCGTTCTGCTCTCCCCGGAGGAGCTCCGCGCCCGCCCGCTCGGTCCCGAGCACTGGTACAGCGCCGGAGAGCTGGCCTCCGAGGGCTGGGTCCCCGTCCTGTTCGACAAGCTCCGCACCGAGCACGGCCCCGGCCACCGACTCCCGGCCGCCACCAACTTCCTGAGAGTCACCCTGCGCGAGCCCGTCTTCATGGTCTCGGCCTCGCTGTACCTGACCGGTCGGGCCCCCCTGCTCTCCCCCGAGACCCTGTACCTGCCGTGGAACACCGTGGCCTCGCGCTTCGCCACCCCCACCGTGGTGGACGCCCGCCTGGCGGTGCTGCCCGGCGACCCCGCGGCCGGCCATCCCGGCACGGTGACCGTGCGCGATGCCGACGAGCAGCTCGAACGGGCGGGCCGGGCTCTGTTCTCCACCTTCGAACCGCTCGTCGACGCGCTGCACCGGCACTCGAGGGCCGGCAAGCGCACCCTGTGGGGCTGGGTGCTCGACACCCTGCACTTCTACATGCTCAACCCCGCCCGCTACCTGGGCCGCGACGCCGAAGGTGCCTGGGAACTGGCCTCCCGGCTGGCCGACGCGGTGGTCGCCGCGGGCGCGGTCACCCGCAAGAGACCCCGCCTGTTCCCCTTCGCCCCCGAGCACCCCAGGGGGACGTGGGCGGTGCGCGGCACCTGCTGCTTCGACTACAAGGGCGATCCCGAACACGGGTTCTGCACCACGTGTCCGCTCAAGTGCGACAGCGAGCGCCAGGAGGACCTCTCCGAGTGGTTGAGCAATCCGGCGCTGGCCCCCTGAGGTAGCCAGGCCGTGTTTTTTGGATGCTCTCGCCGTATCGGCGGAGCCGATCCCCCGGCGAACGGCCGGCCAGGTGTTCCCTCGCGAGGCGGAGAGCGCAGCTCAGCCCGGTGGGCTTCGCAAGCTCTCCGGCGCGGCAAGGGGGCGCCTGGCGGCCGCGCAGCCCGAGATGATCCGAAAGGCAGGGCCGAGGCCGTGTTTTTTGGATGCTCTCGCCGTATCGGCGGAGCCGATCCCCCGGCGAACGGCCGGCCAGGTGTTCCCTTGCAAGGCGGAGAGCGCAGCTCAGCCTGGTGGGCTTCGCAAGCTCTCCGGCGCGGCAAGGGGGCGCCTGGCGGCCGTACAGCCCGAGATGATCCGAAAAACAGGGCCTACCGCTCCCCCGGGTCCGGAGGCGCGCCCAGACCGGGTGACTGGTTCTGTGCCATGAACATGCCCACGGCCATGCACCCGCCGCCGACCAGCAGCAGGAGCAGGAGCACACCGCACCCGATACCGAGGATCTTGCCCCACGGGGTGGGCGGATCGGACTGCGGTCCGTGAACGCCCTGCGGTGGATAACCGGGACCTCCGGGAGGGTACTGGCCCTGGCCGTACTGGCCGTAGGCACCCGCCTGGCCGGAGGCCGGGGGCGGGCCGTAGTTGGCGGTTCCGCCGCCCGGAGCGTCGGAGCCGGGCTCCTGGGGCACGTCCCCGCCCGTGTCGGCGGGCGGCCTGCCCGCCGTGGGGAAACTGCCCACGCCCATACCGGGCACGTCCGTCTCCCCGTATCCGGGCGCGTACCCCTCCTGCTCGTACCCCGCCTGAGACATGCCGCTGGGCCCCTCCGAGAGCTGCCCGGACGGTTCCTGCCCGGACGGTTCCTGACCCGCCGGGCGGCCGACCGGCGGCGGATACCCGCCGGAGGGCTCGGCGAAGCCCGGGCGCCCTCCGGCGCCACCGGCCCGCTGCTCCCGGTCACCGGGGAACCCGTGCGGGGGCTCCCCCGGGGGCTGGGGGCCGCCGCTCATCGGATCGCCGGGGTCGCCCGGGCGCCACTCCTCCGGAGGGCGGTGGTTCACCGGGTCCTGCTGCCCCGACTGCTCCTGCGGCTCTTCCTCGGGTTGTCGACCGGTCACTGAGAACACCCCTTAGTCCAGCGGCATCCGCCCGCACGGCATCGACCGTCAGGCATCCCACTACCGCACGGTAACCGCGCAGACACGCAGAAGCCGGAAGGCGCGGGGGTGTTTCCCGAAAAAAGTCCGGCCGTCCTCATCGCCGCGCGCGGGGCGGTCGCGATGGCGCACGGCCCGCCCCTCCGCTCTCCCGCCCGGATCCGGGCGCGGCAGGTCCGGGTGCGGCGCGCTCAGGCGCGGCGGTGACGCCACCTCAGGTAGTCGTGCTCGCGCTCGACGTCGCGCATCTGCGAGTAGAGGACCTCGGGGTCGCCCGCGCTGACGACGACACCGTCGGCGGGGACGACGGGCCAGCACGCGTACGCCCAGAACACGCGCGTGTAGCAGCCCCAGAGCACCACCCAGGCGCCCTGCTTCTGCCACTCGACGTGCTCGGCGATCCGGCGCTTCACCTCATCTGCTGCGTCCATGCCGACACAGGGCATACCCGGGCGCGCACCCGCCCGATCCGGCCGGAACCGGCCACCGTGCGGGGGTTGGCCGCATGCGGGACACGCTCCCCGAAAGTACGCGGCCCGCGCCGACCGGGCCGGTCCGTGCAGGCCGCGCGGAGGCTCAGCGGCCGGGGACGAGCTCCTCGCTGCCGGGGATCGGCTCGGCCGGGTCGGCGCCCAGGGCCACGATGTTGTTGTCCCGGTCCACGTGCACGATGTGGGGAACGTGCTCGGCCCGCTCGGCCTCGGTCAGCTGGGCGTAGGAGATGATGATGACCAGGTCACCGGGGCTGACCAGGCGGGCCGCGGCGCCGTTGATCCCGATCACACCGCTGCCGCGCTCACCGGTGATCGCGTAGGTCACCAACCTCGCGCCGTTGTCGATGTCGACGATGTGGACCTGCTCGCCGTCGACGATGTCGGCGGCGTCCATCAGGTCGGCGTCGATCGTGACCGACCCGACGTAGTGCAGGTCCGCCTGCGTGACGGTCGCGCGGTGGATCTTGCCGTTGATGAGCGTGCGCAGCACTGGCCAAGCCTCGTTTCAGGTCTCTCGCGAACTACAGGCCCCGTGCGGGGTCCCGTGCTCCTCCCATGATGACGTCCCCCCGAGCCCGTTTCGGCCACCGGGGTCCCCCAACGCACCCAACACACCGGTGTGCCCGGCTGTTCCGCACAGCCGGGCACACCGACACATGTCACGTCAGGTGAGCGAGGAGTAGGCCACCACCCCGCGCCGCACCAGGTCGGAGGCCTTGCGCGCGCTGGTGCGCAGCTCCGCGTCCCCGGTGGCCCCGGCGATCTGGCTCAGCATGTCCACCAGCATCTTGGCCGTGCGCACGAAGTCGCCGGCGGTCATGTCGGCCTGGCGCAGGATCTCGTCGAGCCGGTCGCCGCGCGCCCAGCGGTGCGCCGTCCACACGAAGCCCAGGTCGGGCCGGCGCAGGAACGACACCCTGTGGCGGGACTCGACCTCGTTGAGTTCGCCCCACAGGCGCACCATCTCGGCGAGGGTCTCGTCGATGCGCCCGCCCGGCAGGCGCGGGTAGGCGTCGTCGCCCCGGCGCGCCTCGTAGACCAGGGACGCCGCGCAGGCCGCCAGCTCCACCGGGCCCAGTCCGCTCCACACGCCCCGGCGCAGGCACTCGGCCACGAGCAGGTCCAGCTCGGAGTAGATCTTGCCCAGGCGCACGCCGTCGTCGGAGACCGCGTCGCCGGACAGGTACTCCAGGTCCTCCAGCACCCCGCACACCCGGTCGAAGGTGCGGGAGATGACGTGGGAGCGCCCCTCGACGCGGCGGCGCAGCCCCTCGGCCTCCTTCTTCAGCCGGTGGTGGCGCTCGGCCCAGCGGGCGTGGTCCTCGCGGTCGGCGCATCCGTGGCAGGGGTGCTCGCGCAGCTCGGCGCGCAGCCGCAGCACCTCGGCGTCCTCCCCGGCTCCGCGCCGGCCGCGCTCGTAGACGGGCTCGGTGCCCTGCTCCTTGAGCTTGTTGCGCAGGCTGGAGGCCAGGTCCTGGCGCGAGCGCGGAGACTTGGGCGAGAACGTCTTGGGGATGCGCAGGCGGCCCGAGGGCTCCACGGCGACGGTGAAGTCGCTGGCATTGACCCGTTTGACCTGCTTGTCCACGGTGAGCACCAGCGGCGCCGGAAGGTCGTGGCGCAGTCCGGGGTCCAGGACGACCGCGTGCCCGGAGTGGCGGCCCGAGGGGATGCGGATGATGTCGCCCGGGCGCAGCCTCTCCAGGGACTCCAGGGCCTCGTCGCGGCGGCGGGCCGAGCGCGTCCTGGCCAGCACCGACTCCCGGTCGCTCAGGGCCCGGCGCAGCCGGGCGTACTCCATGAAGTCGCCCAGGTGGCACTCGGCGGCCCGGGCGTACCCCTCCAGCGCCTCCTCGTGCTTGCGCAGCTGCTTGACCAGTCCGACCACGGAGCGGTCGGCCTGGAACTGGGCGAAGGAGGCCTCCAGCATGTTGCGGCTGCGCGTGCGGCCGACCTGGCCGACGAGGTTGACCGCCATGTTGTAGGAGGGTTGGAAACTGGAGTTGAGCGGATAGGTGCGGGTGCCGGCGAGGCTGGCGACGGACTCGGGATCGGTTCCCGCCTGCCAGACGACGACGGCATGCCCCTCCACGTCGATGCCTCTGCGCCCGGCGCGGCCCGTGAGCTGTGTGTACTCGCCGGGGGTGAGCTGGACGTGGGCCTCGCCGTTCCACTTGTCGAGCTTTTCGATGACCACGGTGCGGGCGGGCATGTTGATGCCCAGCGCCAGGGTCTCGGTGGCGAAGACCGCCCGGATCAGACCGCGCGAGAACAGGTGCTCGACGATCTCCTTGAAGGTGGGCAGCATCCCGGCGTGGTGGGAGGCGATGCCCGCCTCCAGGGCGCGCAGCCACTGGTCGAAGCCGAGCACGGCCAGGTCGGCGCCCGGGATGTCGGCGCAGCGGGACTCCGCGTACTCCCGGATCTCGTCGGCCTCCTCGGGGGTGGTGAGCACCAGCCCCGAGGCCAGGCACTGGCGGACGGCGTCGTCGCAGCCCGCCCTGCTGAAGATGAACGTGATGGCGGGCAGCAGGCCCTCGTCGTCGAGCTCGGTGATGATCGCGGGCCGCGTGGGCGGCGCGTACTTCGAGCGCGGGCGCATCGGCCCGCGGGCGCGCGACTGCGGGTGGCGGCGCCGGTGGGCGAGCTGGGTGATGCGGGAGTCCTCCTCCGCGATGCGGCTCAGGTACGGGTTGATCCGCAGTGTCCGCCCGCCGACGTGGATCTCGCGGGGCTGCCGGCCCTGGTGGCGGCGCTCGCGCCTGCGCTTGCCGCGCCGCTCCCCCCGCTCCGATTCCTCGTCCCTCTCCCCGTCCGTCTCCTCCTGCACCTCGGCGAACAGGCTGTGGAGGCGCCTTCCGACCATGACGTGCTGCCACAGCGGCACCGGCCGCTTCTCGTCGACGATGACGTCGGTGTCCCCGCGCACCTGCTGGAGCCACTCGCCGAACTCCTCGGCGTTGCTGACGGTCGCGGAGAGGGCGACCATCCGCACCGACTCGGGCAGGTGGATGATCACCTCTTCCCAGACCGCGCCGCGGAAGCGGTCGGCGAGGTAGTGCACCTCGTCCATCACGACGTAGGCGAGTCCGCCGAGCGTCGCCGAGCCCTCGTAGAGCATGTTGCGCAGCACCTCGGTGGTCATGACGACCACGGGGGCCTCGCCGTTGACGCTGTTGTCACCGGTCAGCAAGCCGACCCGGTCGGCGCCGTACCGCTTGACCAGGTCGTTGTACTTCTGGTTGGAGAGCGCCTTGATGGGCGTGGTGTAGAAGCACTTGGTCCCCTCCGACAGGGCCAGGTGCACGGCGAACTCACCCACGACCGTCTTGCCCGAACCGGTGGGAGCGGCCACCAGCACCCCGTGGCCGCTCTCGAGGGCCTTGCAGGCCCGGATCTGGAACGGGTCGAAATCGAACCCGTAGAGGCCCTGGAAGGCCTCGATGGCGGCGCTGGAGGTGCTCTGGCGCCGACGGAAGGCGGCGTACCGCTCAGCGTGACTACTCATATGGCTCCAGCCTATGAGGTCAGCTCCAACATCTCGACCGATATAGGCGCCACTTCGCACACCAGCGGCGGTTCGCCCATCCTCTCGCCGTCGGCGTAGGCGGCCCCCGCGTCGGCGCGGACGGTCACCGAGCGGCCGCGGGCGACGACGACCTCGTCCAGGTCGACGTGGCTGCCGTCGAAGACGCGGGGGAACAGGCGCAGGAAGCGGTTCCGGGAGCACTCGCGCACAAACACCACGTCGAGCAGCCCGTCGTCGGGCCGGGCGCCGGCGCACACGCGCATCCCTCCGCCGTAGGAGGAGGTGTTGCCCACCGCGACGAGCATGCCCGGCTCGGAGATGACGTGCCCGTCGACGTCGATCTCGTAGTCGAGGGGCCGGAGGGAGCGCAGCTCGGCCAGCAGGCCGAGCACGTATCCGGCGCGGCCGATGCCGAACCGGAAGCTGTTCACCCGCTCGTTGACGCGGGCGTCGAAGCCGCACGCCAGGACGCTGAGGTAGTGGCGCCGGGTGCCGTCGGCCAGGCTGAGGCGCACGGTGTCGGCCCCTCGGGTGCGCCCGCGCAGGATCGCGGCGGCCACGTCCCGCGCCGATCCGCAGGGCAGGCCGAAGGCCCGGGCGACGTCGTTCCCCGTCCCGGTGGGGACGACGGCCAGCGGGACCCCGGTGCCCACCACCCCTTGCAGGGCCTGGTGGACCAGACCGTCACCGCCCACGACCACGAGGGCGTCGGGGCGGTCGGCGGCGGCCAGGCGGGCCAGGCGGCGGCTGTCGGAGGCCGAGTCGCCGCCGTAGACGTGCACGTGGGCGCCCGCCTCACGCAGGGCGTCCTTGAGCCGGACAGCGGTGACGGCGGCTCGGCGCCGCCCGGACCTCGGATTGACCAGAAGGGCGATGTGGGGGGGCATGTACCGGTCCTTCGTTACACGCGGGGGGCGGGGGTGCGTACGGGACTGCGCGGGCCTCCCGCACGCCCCCGGTCGTGCTCGGCCCGGCGGCCGAGGCCGCGTCCCGGTCCCTCAGGTCTCCTCGCGCTGCCGGCGGCGGTACTCCTCCATCGCCTCGGGCGAGTTGAGGGGAGAGGGCACCCAGCCGACCTCGGTGTCGACCTCGCCGCGCTGGATGCGCCGCTCCTCCTCGGTCAGGTATTCCTCGGGGATGTCGAATTCGCCGTCGCGGGCGCCCAGGACGAAGGCCTCCCACTCGGCAGGGGTGAAGAACAGGGTGCCCTTCTCGGGGGACTTGCCGTCGCGCACGGCGCGGAAGCCGTCGTCGAAGGTGGCCACCTCCACGATCGCGGAGGACTCCTCCTTGGACAGCGAGGAGCGCATCCACACCGCGTGGGTGGTGTCGTGCCACTTCTCGTTGCCTCTGGCCTCGGGCGGGAGCTCCCGCCCCTCCCTGGTCTGCTCGCTCATCGGACCTTCCTCTTCCCGCGTCCGCGTCGGCTGCTGCCGGCTCTCCGGGCGCCTTCCTCGAGAAGGCGTACGGGTGCCACCGCCGACCTTAGCGCGGCGCGGGGGCCGTCAGGGGCGCTTGCCCGACTCTTCCTCGAAGTCGGGGCCCTCCAGCGGAGAGGGTGACTCGTCCAGGACGGAGGGGGTCTCGTCGAGCGCGGAGACCTCGTCGTCGGACAGCCCGGCGTAGGGATCGCTGCGTCCCTTGCGGCGGTCGTTGAGGAAGGCGAACAGTTCGGCGATCTCGAAGAGGATGATGAGCGGGATGGCCAGGGCCAGCATGGAGATGGGCTCGGCCGGGGTGATGACCGCCGCGATCAGGAAGGAGCAGAAGATGATGACCCGGCGCCACTTGGCCAGGGCGGCGTGCGGGAGGATCCCCAGCAGGTTGAGCAGCGACACCAGGAGCGGCAGGACGAAGCCGACCCCGAACATGCTCATCATGATGAGCATGTAGCTGAGGTACTCGCTGATGGTGAGGAACGTCAGCGCGTCGGGGGGCAGGAACCCGAACAGCATGGTCAGCGCGAGCGACGTGATGTAGTACGCCAGGGCCGCCCCCGCGGCGAACAGCACCGCGGCCAGCGGGGCGAAGATGTAGGCGTAGCGCTTCTCCCTGCCGTGCAGGGCCGGGGCCACGAAGGCCCACAGCTGGTAGAGCCAGAACGGCGCGGAGACGAGCGCACCGACGAACAGCCACACCTTGAAGGCGACGAAGAAGGCGTCGAAGGGTCCCGTGACGATGAGGGCGCAGCCCTCGGGGTCGACCGCCTGGGACTCGGGCAGCGAGCAGTAGGGCGCCTTGAGGAACTCCCACACCCAGTCGTAGGTCAGATAGCCGACCACGCAGCCCAGGGCGATGGCGATCATGGCCTTCCCCAGGCGCCCGCGCAGCTCACGCAGGTGGTCCATGAGCGGCATCCGACCCTCGGGGTTGGCCGCCCGGCGTCCGGACCTCATCGTGCGGTCACTCTCTTCTCCTCAGGGGCCCGCGCCGTCGGTTCGCGCGGGCATCCGTCCGACACGGCACCGCCGTGCCGTGTCCCAGGTCTTCGGCCGTGTGCCCGGGGTGTGTGCGGTGGATACCGCCTGTCGCGGGCGGTGTCCCGGTGCGTTCGCCGCCGGGCCGAAGGAGCCGTGGCCGTTCTCCGTCGGCCGACGGGAACACGGCGGAGGACGTGCCCGGGCCCCGCACGGCGGGGCGGGCGTCCACCGGTGGGCGCCCTAGCCGTTGTAGGGGCGGTGGGTGGGCTCGCCGGCCTCGTTGACGATGCGCTGGCCGGGAGGGAGCTGGGGGTAGCTCTGCTGGGGCTGGTGCGGCTGCTGGGGAGCGGGCTCCTGCTGAGGCTGCTGAGAGGCCTGCTGCGTCTGGGCGCCACCCTGCTCGTCCTCGTCGATCAGGCCCTTGCTCTCGGCCTTGAGAATGCGCGCGCTGCGCCCCAGGGAGCGGGCCAGGTCGGGCAGCTTCTTGGCGCCGAACAGCAGAAGGGCCAGGATCACCAGGATGGCGATGGTAGGTCCGTTGAACGGTCCCATGGTTCTACCTCTCTTCGGGGCGCGGCCAGGCGCCTTCGATGGTACGCGCACCGGCAGGCGGCACCGTCACCTCGCGCCACCTCCGGCCGTGCGCTCACGCAGCGCGGTGCTGCTCGTCCGGCGACCGACCGACACCCGTTCCACCTGCGACGACAGCGCATCCGCCGCGCGGTTCGCCCGCGCGACGAGGACACCTACGGCAGAGGCTCCCACCGTGACGGCAGCGAACAGGACAGTCAGGGCGATCACGCTTGTACTTTATCCCTTTCGTACCCTTCCGCACCCAATACCCCGGTGAACGTCCTGGGCTCACTCAGGCGACGGAATGGTCACGGCCCGGCTCCCCCTCCTTCAGGAGCTCCCCGTAGTGCTCCAGGGTACGCCGGGCCTCGGCCCGCGCCTCCTCGGCGAGCACCTCGGGAGCGGCGATGCGCCCGCGCGGCCCCAGCCGCAGGGCCAGGCGCACCACCCACTCGGGAGCGGGCGTGCGCAGCGTGGCCCGCAGGCCGCCCCCGGGCATCTCGGCCACCGACTCGCACACGTAGTCCTCCACCACCCAGTGGGCCGACGGCTCCAGGTCGAGGGTCACCAGGGCGTCGCGGTCCGAACGCTGGAGCAGGCCGCCCGAGAGGTCGCGCCGCCCCACCCCCTCGGGCACCTCGGCCGCGAAGGGCAGGACCGTGAGCTCCAGTACGCGGTCCAGGCGGAACAGGCGCACGTCCTCGCGCAGGTGGCAGTACCCCTCCAGGAAGGTGCGGCCGTCCTGGACGACCAGACCCAGCGGATCGACGTCGCGTTCGGTGACCTGGTCGAGGTAGCCCGACAGGTAGCGCAGGTGCAGGCGCTGCCCGGTCTCCAGGGCCTCGGTGCACCGGCGCCGCGTCGCGGCGACCTGCTCGTCCTCCTCCACCCGGACCTGGACCGAGTCGGCCAGGGAGCCCAGGGCCGAGCCGGCTGCCGAGCGCAGCTTCTCGCCGACCCTCTCCAGGGCCCCCGAGCCCAGGCCCTCGGGCAGGGACTCCAGCAGGGACAGGCCCACGACCAGGCTGGCCGCCTCGTCGGCGGTCAGGCGCAGCGGCTGGGCGAGGGTGTCGGCGTTGCCGATGATGATCTCGCCCGTCTCCTTGGCCGCGTCCAGGTCGACGTCGATGAGGTCGCCGGGGGTGTAGCCGGGCAGACCGCACATCCACAGGAGGCTGAGGTCGGACACCACCTGCTTCTCGGTGAGACCGAAGTGCGCGGCCACCTCGGGCACGCGCACGTCACGTCCCAGGGCATAGGGCACCAGCATGAGCAGGCGGCGCAGCTGGTCGGCCGAGCGCGGGCCGCGGGAGGGGGCGCCGCCCTCCCCGCCGCCCTCCGCGGGCACGGGGGTGCCCGAAGGCGCCTCGGCCTCGGCGACGGCGGACATGTGGGCGACCATCGCCTCCCGCGCCTCCGCGGGCTCGTCCACGACGGCGCGCGAGCCGAAGGAGGCCACGTGCTCCACCAGGTCCGGGACGTCGGTGTAGGGATACTCGAGGGTGTCCCAGCCCGTACCCGAGCCGTCACGCTCGCCGGGTACGACGCGCCGGGCCCCGCGGCGCAGCGCGTGGGCCGCATCGGTACGCACCCTCAGCACCGCGGTGAGTTCGGGATCGGCCCTGTGCCCGGCGACCACCGAGCGCAGGTCCACCCCCTCGGGGACGACCACGTCGGGCCCTCCCCGCACGATCTCCACCGCGCCGCGCACACGGCCGAGTCGGAAGACGCGCCGGGCCCCGCGGTGGCGGTCGTGGCCGACCACGTACCAGTGCCCGTGCTGGTTGACCACGCCCCAGGGCTCGAGCTCGCGGCGCTCGGCCCGCACCTGTCCGGGCTTGCGGTAGTCGAAGGCGATGGGCCGGCGATCGCGGACCGCCTGCCAGACCGGACCGAAGGCGGGCTCGTCGGTGCGCATGGCGGGGGTGAGGCCCGGAGCCGCGTCGGTGTCCACCGGCACCCCGGCCGAACGCAGCTTGAACAGGGCGTTGGCGGCGGCCTCTCCCAGGGCCGCGTGGCGCCAGGCCCGTGCGGCCAGGCCCAGGACGAGGGCCTCGTCGGGCAGCAGCTCGATCTCGGGCAGCTCGTAGTCGGCGCGGGAGATGCGGTAGCCCTCCTCGCCGCTGACGGCGTCCCCGGTGCCGACCTGGATGGGGATACCGCTGTCGCGCAGTTCCCGCTTGTCGCGTTCGAACATGCGCTTGAACGCCTGCTCGCTCTCGGCCTCCGCATACCCGTGGACGGTCGCGCGGATCTCCTGGGCGGTCAGGTGTCGCCGTGTGGACAACAGGCAGATGACCAGGTTCAGCTGCCGTTCCGTCTTCTTGCGCGACATGGTCCGCAACCCCTTCGTCAGCCCGCGCCTCGGTGCCCGTACCGGGATCGGGCCGACTGGCGCGTCCTCCCCGTCCCGGTTCAGGAACGACGGTACCGTGCCGAGCATGATCCGGTGGCGCCGCGGCGAAGTCCTTCAGCTCCTCCCCTCCTGGCCCGGGGTCGCGGCCTGCACGGTGGCCGTCGAGGCGCCGGAGGGCGGACCCTCCCCCGGCGGGGCACCGGTGCGGGCACTGGCCTACACCGACCTGGTCGGCTCGCCCCGGGAGGGCGACACGGTCCTGCTCAACACCGGTGCGCTGGACCTGGGCCTGGGCACGGGCGGGTACGCGATGGTGGTGGCCCTGCCCGACCGGCTGCCCCCCGATCGCCGGGGACCCGGCCACCTCGTCAAGGCCCGCTACACACCGCTGCAGGCGACGGTGCTGGGCGCCGACGAGCAGGACTCCCCCCACCACGCGACGCTGCGCGCCGCCGCGGGGGTGCAGGGGATGCCGGTGGTGGTCGCCGACCTGCACTCGTCCCTGCCCGCCGTCCTGGCGGGGATCCGCGCCGCCCGGCCGCAGGCGCGCGTGGCCAACGTGATGCTCGACGGCGGCGCCCTGCCCGCGGCGTTCTCACGCCTGCTGGGAACCCTGCGCGAGGAGGGGCTGCTGGCGGGCTGCGTGACCACCGGACAGGCCTTCGGCGGTGACCTGGAGGCGGTGACCGTGCACTCGGGGCTGCTGGCGGCCCGCCACGTGCTCGGGGCCGACATCGCCGTGGTCTGTCAGGGGCCGGGAAACCTGGGCACCGGAACCCCGTGGGGGTTCTCCGGCGTGGCCTGCGGCGAGGCCGTGAACGCGGCGTCGGTGCTGGACGGGCACCCGGTGGCCTCCCTGCGGATGAGCGAGGCCGACCCGCGCGAGCGGCACCGGGGGATCTCGCACCACAGCCTGACCGCCTACGGCCGGGTGGCCCTGGCCCCCGCCGACGTGGTGGTCCCGGTACTGCCCGGGGTGTTCGGCGCGACCGTGCGCGCCCAGGCCGAACCGCTGGGAGCTCGGCACACGCTGGTGCACGTGGGTGTGGAGGGCCTGGAGGAGGCCCTGCTGGACCTGCCGGTGAAGCTGTCCACCATGGGCCGCGGGTGGGAGGAGGACCGCGCCGCCTTCCTGAGCGCCGCCGCCGCGGGCCGCCACGCCGCCGCACTCGTCCGGCACGGCGACCGGCAGGGTCCGCCGGCCCGGTCCTGCTCGCCGTGACACCTGCCCCGGCGGCGCCGACGCCGGCGGTGCCCGGGGGCGCGGTCACCGCGGGCCGGACCGCGTCCGCCGCACCGGCGCTCTTTCCGCCCGGCCCGACGGGCCGTGTTCGGCGCCGCTCGCCCCCGACTCAGGCCCGCAGCAGGCTCTCGTGGCCGGGCGCCTGGCCGGGGACCGGCGGGTGCAGGGTCGCGGAGACCGTCGTGGGCGAGGGCTCGTCGAAGGAGGCGCCGGGGCGGAACATCGCCAGCGAGGTCGGTTCGGCCCGCACACCCTCGTCCACCCGCACCGCGCTGGGCACGAAGACGCTCCCGTCCCCGCAGGAGACCCCCCACCGGCGCCCCTCCCCCGCGGCGACGATCTGCCCCGGCGCGCCACCGGCCAGGTCCGCGTCGATCTCTCCACCGCACAAGGTGATGCGGGCTCCCCCGAACAGTGCGAACGCTCCCGGGTAGGGGTCGGCCAGCGCACGCACGAGCCGGTCCACGTCCGTTCCCGAGGCGGTGAAGTCGATACGCCCGTCGCTGGGGCGCCGGAGCGGCCACACCGACGCGTGCCCGCTCTGGCGCCTGCGGGGCGCGGTACCCGCGAGCAGGCCGTCCAGGTGGCGGACGAGCAGCTCACTCTGCAGGCGCGCGACCCGGCCGTACAGGCCGGTGGCGGTGATGTCGGGCTCGAGGTCGAACCAGGACTGGTCGACCACGTCGCCGGTGCACATGCCGCTGTCGAGGTGGAACAGGGTGACGGCGCTGGAGCGCATGCCGCGCAGGATCGTCCAGGGCAGGGGCGCCCATCCGCGCCCCACCGGCAGCGGGGACGGGTGCAGGCCGACCCCGCCCAGGGGCAGGGCCGCCAGGGTCCGCTCGCGGACCAGCTGCGACCACCCGGCCACCACGAGCAGGTCGATGCCGTGGGAGGCCAGCGCCTCACGCGTCTCGTCGGAGTTGAGGTCGGCCGTGCTCAGGTGCGGCAGGCCGGAGCGGCGGGCGATCTCCCCGTAGTCGGCGTAACCGCACCTGTGTGCGAGCTCGGCCGGGTAGGACACCACGAGGGAGGGCGGCCGCCCTCGCGCACACAGCTCCTCCAGGGCCGGAACCCCGAGGCCCAGCCCCGACACGTAGCAGTAGCGTCGCCGCTCCGACATGAGTCCCCCCTCGTCCGGTCGGCCGGTCCCCCGTCCGACTCTACGTACCGCTCGGGCGGCGTTCGGGGAGGTCGGAGGGCTCTGCGTGTCCACCCGCGATGCCGGGATCACCGCCGGCGCCGCTCTCCGTACCGGGGCGGCCGCGTCCGCCCCGGCGCCCCCGAAGGGCACCGCGGCCCTGCCCACGCCCCGGGCCCCGCGGGCCTCCCGGACAGCCCCGGACAGCGCTGCGCCCCCGCGGAATCTCCGCGGGGGCGCAGCATGCTCGGGAGCGGTCACTCCTCGGAGGACTCCTCCTCGGCGGGCTCGGCGGAGGCCTCGGCGTCCCCACCCTCCTCGGCAGGCTCCTCCTCGGCGGGCTCCTCCTCGGGCGGGGGCGGGTTGTCGTAGGCGCCCAGGACGTCCACGACGAAGACCAGCGTGCCCGCCGGCGCGCCCATGGCCTCCTCCTCGCTCTCCCCGTAAGCCATGTCGCCGGGAACGACCAGGAGCAGGCGGCTGCCGACCTTCTGGCCGACGATGCCCTCGTCCCAGCCCTCGATCACGGCACCGGCACCGATGGTGGTGTCGAACGGCGCCCCGCCCCGGCTCCAGGTGGAGTCGAACACCGGGTGCTCGCCGTCCTCGTCGGGTGCCCACGGCACACCGGTGTACTGGACGATGACCTGCTGGCCCTCCTCCACCTCGGCGCCCCCGCCCTCGATGAGCGGAACGACCTGGAGGTCCTCCGGGGCATCGCCCTCGGGAACCTCGATGACGGGCTCGCTGTGGCCCTCCTGGACGACGGTGGGCAAGCCGTCGCCGCCGTCGGTGGTCTGCTCGCCCGGCACGACCGCGCCGGTTCCGTGGCGCGCCATCAGGTCGATGATCAGCACGCTGGCGCCGGCGGGGGCCTCCTGGCCCGCGGCCTCGGCCTGCTGGGCCTCCTCCTCGGTCAGCGGGGGGAAGACGTACACGGCGCGGCTGCCCACGGACCGGTTGACCAGGAGGTCGGTGATCTGCTCGGGCATCTCGCCCATGCGGATCAGGTCGGGGGCCCCGGTCTCGTAGCTGGACTGACCCTCGACCGCCTCTCCCTCACCCGGTCCGGTCCACTGGTACTGGACCACGTTGGCGACGAGCAGGTCGTCGGCGCGCACCAGCTCGTCCTCGCCCGACCCCTCGGCGACCACGCCCGCGATCTCCTCCTCGGGGGGTTCGATGTCGGGGAAGGTGATCTCGGGTGCCTCCCCCACCTCGCCGGTGACGGTGGGCAGCCTCGAGTCGAGGTGGTCCTCACCCATGCGGAGGAAGGCTGGGGTACGCCACTCCTCTGGGATGTTTCCGCAGCTGGAGACCGCCAGCGCAAGGGCGGTCAGGGGCACCGCGAGGGCGGCGGCACGTCGGCGCATCAGTCACAACCTCTGGTTTCCGGCACGGGACGAAGCCACACTACCGAAAAGAGCGACCGTAACCACCGCCCCAAAAGTGGGACATTGGTAAGAAAAATTCTGCGAGTACGCGACGGAACCGGGTTTCCCGGCGGCCGGAGTACCGCCGGGTCCCGGTTCCGGTCACATCCCGGCGATGAGCTTCTCCACCCGTTCGTCGACGGACTTGAAGGGGTCCTTGCACAGCACGGTGCGCTGCGCCTGGTCGTTGAGTTTGAGGTGCACCCAGTCGACGGTGAAGTCGCGCCGCTGCTCCTGGGCCCGGCGGATGAACTCGCCGCGCAGGCGGGCGCGCGTGGTCTGGGGAGGCACCGACTTGGCCTCGAAGATCTTCAGGTCACCGACCACCCGGTCCATCTGGCCGCGGTTCTGCATGAGGTAGAACAGGCCGCGGTCGCGGTGGATGTCGTGGTAGGTCAGGTCGAGCTGGGCGATGCGGGGCGAGGACAGGGACAGGTCGTGCTTGGCCCGGTAGCGCTCCAGCAGCAGGTACTTGGCGACCCAGTCGATCTCGCGGGCGACCGCCTCCAGGTTCTGGGTCTCGACCGCCTCCAGGGTGCGCTGCCACAGCTCCAGCACGCGTTTGCCGGTGGCGTCGGTGCCGTGGCGGTCGACGTAGCTCTGCACCTTCTCCAGGTACTCGCGCTGGATCTCCAGCGCGCCTGCCTCGCGGCCGTTGGCCAGACGCACCTTGCGGCGGCCGGTCATGTCGTGGCTGATCTCGCGGATCGCCCGGATCGGGTTCTCCAGGGTGTAGTCGCGCATGACCACGCCGGCCTCGATCATCCGCAGCACCAGGTCGGTGGAGCCCAGCTTGAGCAGGGTGGTGGTCTCGCTCATGTTGGAGTCGCCGACGATGACGTGCAGCCGGCGGAACCGCTCGGCGTCGGCGTGCGGCTCGTCGCGGGTGTTGATGATGGGGCGGGAGCGGGTGGTGGCCGAGGAGACGCCCTCCCAGATGTGCTCGGCGCGCTGGCTGACGCAGTACAGGGCGCCGCGGGGGGTCTGCAGGACCTTTCCGGCACCGCAGATGATCTGCCGGGTGACCAGGAAGGGGATGAGGACGTCGGCCAGGCGCCCGAACTCGCCGTGCCGCCCCACCAGGTAGTTCTCGTGGCAGCCGTAGGAGTTGCCCGCGGAGTCGGTGTTGTTCTTGAACAGGTAGATGTCCCCGGCGATGCCCTCCTCGTGCAGGCGCTGCTCGGCGTCGATCTGCAGCCCCTCCAGAATGCGCTCGCCCGCCTTGTCGTGGGCCACCAGGTCCACGAGGCTGTCGCACTCGGGGGTGGCGTACTCGGGGTGGCTGCCCACGTCCAGGTAGAGGCGGGCGCCGTTGCGCAGGAACACGTTGCTGCTGCGCCCCCAGGAGACCACCCTCCGGAAGAGGTAGCGGGCCACCTCGTCCGGTGACAGGCGCCGCTGCCCCCGGAAGGTGCACGTGACCCCGTACTCGTTCTCCAGCCCGAAGATCCGTCGTTCCACGCGGCCTCACCAACTTCCCGTCGCCCGGTGCGGACGGCGGGCCGCGCCGTCCACACCCGCCCGACCGGTGCGGCGCCAGGGTGCGCCGCACCGTGTTCATCGCTTGCAGGTCACTCGTCGGCCTCGTCCTCGGTGGTGGTCCCGCCGCCGGAGGCGGTCCCGGCGGCGCCCGCGGCCTCCTCCAGGAGGGAGGCCAGGCGCCGGCCGCGGATGCGGCGGAACTTTCGGTGCTCGCGCTTCCTCTCCAGGACGGCGACCTCCAGGTTGGCGGCCTCCGGTCCCTGGTCGCCGCCGTTCTCGCGGGCCAGGGCGCGGGTGGCCGTGCCGAGGGCCTCGCCGAGGGTGGCGTCGGGGGAGAAGCGGTCCTTGAGCGCGGTGGAGACCTGCTCCGCCGAACCTCCGACGGCGACGAAGCGCTGCTCGTCGACGATGGAGCCGTCGAAGGTGATGCGGTAGATCTCGTCCTCCGCGGAGGTGTCGCCGACCTCGGCGACCACGAGCTCGACCTCCCAGGGCTTGAGGCTCTCGCTGAAGACCGTGCCCAGGGTCTGGGCGTAGATGTTGGCGAGCTGGCGGCCGCTGACGTCGCGGCGGTCGTACTGGTACCCGCGCACGTCGGCGAACCGGACGCCCATCAGGCGCAGATTCTCGAACTCGGGGTAGCGGCCGACCGCGGCGAAGGCGATGCGGTCGTAGAGCTCGCTGATCTTGTGGAGGGTGCGGGACACGTTGTCCGCCACCAGGAGAATGCCGCCCTCGTACTGCAGGACGACGGCGCTGCGGCCGCGCGCGATGCCCTTGCGCGCGTAGTCCGCCTTGTCCTTCATCTGCTGTTCGGGGGCGACGTAGAACGGCATCGACACCGCGGATCGTTTCCTTACCTAGTCGGGAGATGTCTGTGTGGCGGGACGGTCAGCCCAGCCGGGCCGTCGGGCCGTCGGGGTGCTCGGAGCGCCCCTCGACCACCTCGACCGCCAGGCGCTCGACCTCCTCGGCCGGCAGGCGTCGGTGGCCGTCCTCGGTGATGACGTCGACGAGGGGGAAGATCTTGCGGTGCAGGTCGGGGCCGCCGGTGGCGGAGTCCTCGTCCGCGGCGTCGTAGAGGGCCTCCAGGGCGACCTTGACGGCCTCGGTCCGGGTGAGGTCGTCGCGGTAGAGCTTCTTGACCGATCCCTTGGCGAAGACCGAGCCGGAGCCGACGGAGTGGTAGCGGCGCTCCTCGTAGCGGCCGCCGACCGCGTCGTAGCTGAACACGCGGCCCTCCTCGGTGACCTCGTCGTAGCCGACCAGGACGGGGACGACGACGAAGCCCTGCATGGCCATGCCGAGGTTGCCGCGGACCATCTGCGCCAGCTTGTTGGCCTTACCCTCGAGGGAGAGGGGGCGGCCCTCCATCTTCTCGTAGTGCTCCAGCTCCACCTGGTAGAGGCGGGCGAGCTCGATCCCGATCCCGGCGGAGCCCGCGATGGCCACCGCGGAGAACTCGTCGGTCCGGAAGATCTTGTCCATGTCCCGGTTGGCGATGACGTTGCCCTGGGTGGCCCGGCGGTCGCCGGCCAGGAGGACACCCCCCGGGAAGGTCAGGGCGACGATGGTCGTCGCGTCGGGGGTGAGGTGCTCGGCCCCGCCGCCCTGGGGCGGATTGTGCCCGGGCAGCAGCTCGGGGCTGACCGCACGGACGAACTCGGTGAAGGACGAGGTTCCCGCACTCATGAAAGCGGCGGGCAACTGTCCGCCCTCGAACCCTTTGAACACGCGATTCCCTCCACTGGCGACCCGCCCCGGTGTGGGGGACGGGCGGGGCGCCTGCATTGTTCCTGTGTGCTGGTGGCAGGCCGCTCGGCGGCCTCTCGACTGACCCTAGGGCATGTCCGGCGGATACCCACTCTGCCGCGTGGCACCCCGGTGCGTTCCCCGCCGCTCCCCCGCCGACCGGCGGGGGAGCCGCCGGGATCGCGGAGCACCCGCGGCGGGGGCGGTTCCTCTCCGGCCCCGCACGGAACGCACCGAGGCCCCGCCCGCGACGGGCGGCACCCACCGGACACTCCCGGTCGTATCCGCGGCAGCGCCGACCGCGCCTTCGGCCGGCTCCCGGCGGACCGCCGCGCGGGGGGCTACTGCCCGCCCTTCTGCACGAACTGCCGGACGAAGTCCTCGGCGTTGCTCTCCAGGACGTCGTCGATCTCGTCGAGGATGTCGTCGACCTCCTCGTCGAGGTCCTCCTTGCGCTCCTGGACGTCGGCCGACGCCTCGACCTCCTCGACATCCTCGTCGCGGCGCGAGGCGTGCTTCTGGCCGCCGGTGTCCTTCGTCGCCATACCTGATACCTCCCGTTCGGAGCCCTCGCCCTTATCTTGGCCCAACACCGGGCGCCTCAACCCCTTTCAGGGAGCCCGATACCTCTCGGAGACCTCACATCGCGCACTGTGTGCGCCCGTACGCGCGCCACCGACCGCTTCCAGCGCCCGGACGCGCCACCGGGGAAGGGCGGCGGAGCCCTCTCTCCTCCGGGGCGGAAGCGGCCGCATCCGGCCAGACGACACCTCTTGACACGCAGCCAGGACTTCCGGGCGAACAGCGGCTCCACGCAAAGAAGCAGGTCAGCGGCCCACTCGAACCCACTGCGGCCTCTTTGCAAGTCGGGTGATCCGACTTTTCCTTCATCCCATGAATAAAAGCTTCATTTCCTTCTTCTTCCCTCGACAGTAGGAACCACGTAGAGTCGGAAATTGTTCACCCTGAGTCCCCAGCTGGGGACAGGCAGTGAAATTCCCGGGGAAGGCGTTCCTGTCCGCCACCCCGGAAGCCGGCCCCTGGTCCGACCCCGCCCCGCTCGGGGCCGGACCCGGCGAAGCCGCACCCGCCCGCGCTCGGCACCGCGGCGGAGCGGCGCGGGCCGGAGACGGAACCGGGGCGCACGCGGTGGGAACCCGTGCGCCCCGGCGACCACCCGCCGAGATCTCGCCTCCCTGACCTCGCGTGTTGCTTCCATGTGTCCACCCGGTTACACATGGCACTCGGTTCCGTGTCCGCATCTGGCCACTTTGCCCCCCTTGCTAAAAGGGTCCTGTTACCGCCGGTAATTTCCCGAACGCGCCAAAGATGCAGGTTGTCAATACGCGACTACCTACCGCCATGGCGGCACCGCGTTTCATGGGATGATCCCCTGCGGCCTTGAATGATCTTCCGGCGACCTGGGGCTTTCCCTCACCAAAGTGTCCACTTATGGTTTGGAATCGTTTACCGAGCGTCTTGGTGAACGTCGGGTGGCGGGACAACCCACCACCCGAACGGAGCCTTCGCCCACCGGCACGGGCTCCATTCCCCCGTCAACCCCCCCTGGAGAGTAGGGATCATGAAACCCTCCCCCGTTATCTCCGCCGTCGGCATGGGTGCACTGGCCTTCGGCCTGTCCCTGGGCATGACCCCCGGTGCCTACGCCGCGACCGCCCCCGCCCCCCAAACCCCCGTCGCCGACGACAGCGCCGACAGCATGCTGGAGGCACTGGAGCGCGACTTCGACCTGACCACGAGTGAGGCCGAGGCGCTCCTGGAGGCCCAGGAGGCCGCCCAGGAGATCGACGCCGAGGCCACCGAGGCCGCCGGCGCGGCCTACGGCGGCTCGCTGTTCGACACCACCACCCACGAGCTCACCGTCCTGGTGACCGACGCCGACGCCGCCTCCGCGGTCGAGGCCGCCGGCGCCGAGGCCAAGGTCGTGGAGTACGGTGCCGAGGGCCTGGCCGAGATCATCGAGTCCTTCGAGGCGGCCGACCCCGACGCCGGCTTCGTGGGCTGGTACCCCGACGCGGCCTCCGACACCGTCGTCCTCGAGGTCCTCGAGGGCAGCGACGCCGACGTCTCGGGCCTGCTGGCCGAGGCCGGCGTGGACGCCTCCGCCGTCGAGGTCGTGGTGACCGAGGAGGCCCCGCAGCTCTACGCCGACATCATCGGCGGCCTCGCCTACAACATCAACGGCAGCAGCCGCTGCTCGGTCGGCTTCCCCGCGACCAACAGCTCCGGCCAGGCCGGCTTCGTCACCGCGGGCCACTGCGGCCGCGTGGGCGCCTCCGTCACCATCGGCAACGGCCGCGGCACCTTCGAGCGCTCCGTCTTCCCCGGCAACGACGCCGCCTTCGTGCGAGGCACGTCGAACTTCACCCTCACCAACCTGGTCTACCGCTACAACAGCGGCGGCTACCAGTCCGTGACCGGCACCCAGCAGGCCGCCATCGGCTCCGCCGTCTGCCGCTCCGGCTCCACCACCGGCTGGTACTGCGGCACCATCCAGGCCCGCAACCAGACGGTCCGCTACCCGCAGGGCACCGTCAACGCGCTCACCCGCACCAACGTGTGCGCCGAGCCCGGCGACTCCGGCGGCTCCTTCATCTCCGGCTCGCAGGCGCAGG
Organism: Nocardiopsis algeriensis; assembly: GCF_014203695.1. Classification (GTDB taxonomy): domain Bacteria; phylum Actinomycetota; class Actinomycetes; order Streptosporangiales; family Streptosporangiaceae; genus Nocardiopsis; species Nocardiopsis algeriensis. The sequence goes on from NZ_JACHJO010000009.1 coordinate 107,891, forward strand.
GCGTCACCTCCGGCGGCTCGGGCAACTGCCGCACCGGCGGCACGACCTACTACCAGGAAGTCACCCCGATGGTGAACTCCTGGGGCGTGCGCATCCGCACCAGCTGACCCTCCCCTCACCCTCACGGCGTCCCCGTCCGCGCACCGCGCGGGCGGGGACGCCCCGTGTGCGGGGTCCCTCAGTCCTCGCGCCGGTGCACGACCTCGCCGTCCAGAACGGTCATCCAGGCGTCGACCCGGCGCAGGTCGTCGGGCGACAGGCCCTCGACGTCGCGGTCCAGGACCACCACGTCGGCGAGGTGGCCCTCGCGCAGCATGCCCAGGCGGTCCTCGACCCCCAGCGAATGGGCGGCGTCGAGGGTGTGCGCGCGCAGCGCCTCGTGCAGGGTGACGGCCTGGTCGGTCCCGATCTCCAGTCCCTCGCGCGTCGTGCGCCCGACCGCGTTGGCCACCGTGTCCATGGGCCGCAGGCTGGAGACGAAGGAGTCGCTGGAGAGCACCGGGCGCAGCCCCAGGTCGATCTCCTCTCGCATCGGCTGGAGCCGGTGCGCACGCTGCCCCAGGCGGCGCAGGAAGTCGCCACCGCTGTCGTGGAGGAAGTTGGGCTGGTTGACCGGGATGACCCCGAAGTCGGTGAAGCGCTTGGCCTGCTCCCGCGTCGGGTAACCGCAGTGCTCCACGCGCGGGCGCGGGTCGGGGCCCGACACGCGCACCGCCGAGGCGATGGCCTTCAGCGTGTGCTCCATGGCGGCGTCGCCCTGGGTGTGGATCGCCACCTGCCAGCCCTCCCGGGCGGCCCGGGTGACCAGGTCCACGAGCTGGTCGGGGTGGTGGTAGAGGCTGCCGGGGAACTCACCGTGCTCGCCGTAGGGCACCGAGAACTTGGCGGTGCCGCCCAGCAGGGTGCCGTCGGAGTAGAACTTCATGCCGCTCAGGCGCAGCCAGTCGTCGCCGAAGGGGCCGGCCAGCCCCACCGCGGTGAGGGAGTCGAGCTGGTGGGACAGGGGCATGCCGAAGGTGCGCAGGGGCAGGGTCCCCGCGGCGCGGGCGGCGCGGTACACGCGCAGCTCCCGGGCCGAGACCTGGGGGTCGCACACCGTGGTGACACCGGCCGACAGGTAGGGGCCGGCCGCGTCGGACAGCCACCCCAGGAGCTGCTCGGCCGGCAGGTCGGTGTGGAAGTTGGGCCCGTGGCAGCCGATGTCGACGGCCAGCGGCAGGAGGAGCTCCATCGCCGCGTCGGTGACCATACCGGTCAGCCGCCCGCCCTCGTCGCGCAGGAAGGAACCGCCGACGGGGTCGGGCACGTCCTCGCCGATACCGCTCCAGGCCAGGGCCGCGGAGTTGACCACCGCCTGGTGCCCCGAGACGTGGTAGATGATCACCGGGTGCTCGGTGGTGGCGCCGTCCAGGTCGCGGCGGGTCGGACGGCCCTCCGGGTACTTGGCGTCGTCCATGGAGAAGCCGCGGATCCACTGGCCCGGCGGGGTGTGTTCGGCCTCGGCCGCCACCAGGGCCACCAGGTCGGCCACGCTGGTCACCCGCGGGTAGCGGGCGTCCAGTGCCGCCAGCGACTCGGCCGTGGACAGCAGGTGGTTGTGGGGGTCGATGAACCCCGGCAGGACGGTGCGTCCGCCCGCATCGACCTCGACCGCGCCCGGTCCCGCGGCGGCCCGCGCCTGCTCGGCCGTCCCGACCGCGCGGATCCGGCCCTCACGCACGGCCAGGGCCTGTGCGCGCGGCTGGGCGTCGTCCATGGTCAGGACGGCGGCGTTGTGGATGAGCATGCCGGACACGGCGGTTCCTCTCCTTGCGAGTTGTGGTGTGCGCGGCCCGGAGGGCGGGACGTCCCGCCCTCCGGGCCGGGTGGTGCCGCCTCAGGCGACGGCGACCTCTTCGTCGGTGTGGCGGGGGGCGTAGGCCAGGCAGGCGATGGAGACCGCCGCCATGGCCATGAGCAGGCCCACCACGGGCAGGATGCTGCCGGTGGCCGCGTACAGGGCGGTGCACGCCAGGGGCGACAGGCCGCCGAAGATCGCGCCCGCGACCTGGTAGGCGATGGAGATGCTGGTGTAGCGGGCCCGGGGCGGGTACATCTGGGCCAGCACGCGGGCGATGGGGCCGTAGACCGCCGCCATGGCCAGGCGCATGAGGCAGAGCATGAGGAAGACCAGCGCGACGCTGCCGCTCTCCAGAACCAGGAACTGCGGCAGGGCCAGCACGATCACACCGACCAGGCCGATGACGACCACCCGCACCGTCCCGAAGCGGTCCCCCAGCCAGGAGACACCGAGCGTGGCCACCAGCTCGACGAACGCGGCCAGGCTCAGGCCGTTGAGGATGACCTGCTCGCTGATGCCGGTCTCGGTGACACCGTAGGCCTGCAGGAACGTGGTGACGATGTAGTAGCCGCCGACGGCCACCGGCAGGACGCCGATACCCAGCAGCAGCGGCCGCCACGAGGTGCGCAGGGCCTCGCGCACGGGCAGCTCGGCGGTGCGGTCCTGCTCCTGCACCGCGGTGAAGACGGGCGATTCCTCGACCTTGAGGCGGATGAACAGGCCCACCAGGACCAGCAGGACCGAGGCCAGGAAGGGCAGGCGCCAGCCCCACGTGTACAGCAGGTCGGCGTCCCAGGCCGTGATGAGGCTGAAGGAGCCGGTGGCCAGCAGGGCGCCGGCCGGGTTGCCGAGCTGGGCGAAGGAGCCGTAGAAGGTCTTGCGGTTCTCGGGGGCGTGCTCGACCGCCATGAGGACGGCACCGCCCCACTCGCCGCCCACGGCGATACCTTGGACGAACCGCAGCACCACCAGCAGCAGGGGCGCCAGGAAGCCGGCCTGCTCGTAGGTGGGCAGCAGGCCGACGCAGAAGGTCGCCACACCCATCATCAGCAGCGTGGTGACCAGTGCCGACTTGCGGCCGATCCGGTCGCCGAAGTGGCCGAAGAGCAGGCCGCCCAGGGGCCGGGCGAAGAAGCCCACGGAGAAGGTGGCGAAGGAGGCCATGAGGCCGACCAAGGGGTCGGTGCCCTCCGGGAAGAAGAGCGTGCCGAACACCAGGCTGGCCGCAGTGGCATAGATGTAGAAGTCGAACCACTCGATGGTGGTGCCGACGAAAGCCGCCACTGCCGCACGCGCAGGATGCGTGGACGTGGGGGCGGTCCGCTCAGACATGGATACTCCGTTGGCACGTTCGGCTGGAAAAACCCGCAGGCCACAACCGTTAGTTCAGGTGTGTATGTGACGGTAGACACTCCTGGGACACCTACGGGGAGCCATCACGCACACTGTGAGCTGTAACAAAAGTGCATGTTGCACACCAACGAGGCGGAGGGCAGGGACAGATGCCGATCACGGTCCGGGACATCGCGGCCGCGCCGGACCTCCAGGTGTTCCCCGTGGCGGGGTTCGCGGGCCTGGACCGCACGGTGCGCTGGGCCCACGTCACCGAGCTTCCCGACCCGGTGCGCTGGCTGCGCGGCGGGGAGCTCGTCCTGTCCGTGGGCCTGGGCATGGGGACCTCGGAGGAGGAGAGGCGGGCCTACGTCCGCCGCCTGGACCGGGCCGGATGCGCCGGCCTGGCCTTCGCCATCGACGTGTGGTTGGGCGGAGACATCCCCGCCGAGATCCTGGAGGAAGGCGAGCGGCTCGGCTTCCCCGTCATGCGGGTGGAGGGAGGAACCTCCTTCATCTCCGTGGTGGAGGCCGTCGCCGACCACTACGCGGCCGAACGCGTACGGGCCCAGTCCCGCGTGCTGTCGTCCCAGGACGCCATGGCCCGCGCGGCACTGCGCTCGGGGCCCGCCGGGGTGATGCACGAGCTGGCGGCGGCCACCGGAGGCGCCTGCCTGCTCCTGGACCGCAACGGCATGACCAGCAAGGCCGTCCCCGACACCGAGCCGCCCTGGCACTCCCTGGTCCGCGAGGCGCTCGCCGGCGGCAGGCAGGCCCGGGGAATGCGCATCCTCGCCGACGGCCCCGACTCCGTACTGCTCCAGACCCTGGGGACGACGGGCCAGATCCTGGGCTGGCTGGCCCTGCACTGCGAAGGACGGCCCAACGCGAACGTGCGGGTGCTGGCCAACCACGCGGTGTCCCTGCTGGCGGTCGACCTGCTGCACTCACGCGACACCCGCCGGGCGCTGTTTCGCGAACGCGCCCCGCTGCTGCGCGCGGCGGCCCTCGGCACCCCGACCGGCGTGCCCCTGACCCTCCCTCCACCGCCCTGGGAGGTGGTCTGCTACCGGCCCGCCGGGGCGTCCCTGCAGGACGAGGCCGCGGACGCGCTGGTGGACGTCCTGGGCGACACCGACGCGGCCCGGCGCGCGGGGCTGTGCCTGCTGGAAGGCGTACTGGTGGCGGTCCTGCCCGACACCGGGCACCCCTACGCGGGCGAGCGCCTGCTGGAGCTGCTGTCCGCTCACGGGGAGGGCCCCCGGGCCGCGGGCGCCTGCCGCGCACGCGGCCCCTCGGAGCTGGCCTCGGCGGTGGAGCGGGCGCACCACACGACCCTGGCCGTCAAGAGCGGCTACCGCCACGCCGACGAGGCCGACGCCTGGGCGCTGCTGCGCTCCTCCGTCCCCGCCGAGGGGGCGCGGGCCTTCACCAGCGCGGTACTGGGCCCGCTCTCGCACCACGACGAGCGCAACGGCACCGACCTCGCCCACACCCTGCGCCACTACCTCGACCACAGCGCGCACGTGGAGAGCACCGCCCGCAGCCTGGGCCTGCACCGCAACACGCTGCGCTCACGTCTGAGGGCGGCCGAACGGGTCCTGGGCCGCTCCCTCCAGGACCCCCGCACCCGCCTGGAGCTGTGGACCGCGCTCAGCCTCGACCCCCGCCCCTGCTGCGACGGCGGCCCCCGGGCCTGAGGCGCCTCAGAGGCGCCTCAGAGGCGCCTCAGCCGCCGCCGGTGAGGACGGCGACGAGCTCGGCGGCGGTGTCGCAGGAATCCAGCAGGGCACCCACGTGCTCCTTGGTGCCGCGGCGGGGTTCCAGGGTGGGGACGCGCTGGAGCGAGTCGTGGCCGGGCAGGTCGAAGATGACCGAGTCCCAGGAGGCCGCCGCCACCGAGTCGGCGTACTTGTCCAGGCAGCGGCCGCGGAAGTAGGCGCGGGTGTCCTCGGGCGGCTGGGTGACGGCACGCTGCACCTGCGCCTCCTCCAGCAGTGTCCGCATGCGCCCGCGCGCCACCAGGCGGTTGTAGATGCCCTTGTCGGTGCGCACGTCGGAGTACTGCAGGTCGACCAGCTGCAGGCGGGGGTGCGACCAGTCCAGCCCGTCGCGCGAGCGGTACCCCTCCAGGACCTTGAGCTTGGCCACCCAGTCCAGTTCGTCGGCCAGGCCCATCGGGTCGGTGCCCAGCCGGTGCAGGACCGACTCCCAGCGGTCGAGGACGTCGGCGGTGTCGGGGTCCACGTCCGTGCCGTAGCGGTCCTCGACGTACTTGCGCGCCTGGTCCAGGTACTCGCCCTGCAGCTCCAGCGCCGTCATCCGGCGGCCGTCGCGCAGCCGCACCCGGTGGGTGAGGCCGGGGTCGTGCGAGACCGCCCGCAGATCGGCGACCGGCTTCTCCAGGGACAGGTCCTCGCTCAGAAAGCCGTCCTCGATCATCGACAGGACCAGGGCCGTGGCGCCGAGCTTGAGGTAGGTGGCGATCTCGCTCATGTTGGCGTCGCCGATGATCACGTGCAGGCGCCGGTATCTGTCGGGATCGGCGTGGGGCTCGTCGCGCGTGTTGACGATGGGCCGCTTGAGCGTGGTCTCCAGGCCGACCTCGACCTCGAAGAAGTCGGCCCGCTGGGAGATCTGGAAGCCGCTCCCGTGGCCGTCGGTGCCGATGCCGACCTTGCCCGCGCCCACGACCACCTGGCGGGACACGAAGAAGGGGATGAGGTGCCGGACGATGTCGCCGAAGGGCGTCGACCGGTGCATCAGGTAGTTCTCGTGGCAGCCGTAGGAGGCGCCCTTGTTGTCGGTGTTGTTCTTGTACAGCTGGATGGGGTCGATCCCCGGGGTGGCCGCGGCACGGGCGGCCGCGTCCTCCATCACCCGCTCCCCCGCCTTGTCCCACAGGACCGCGTCGCGCGGGTTGGTGACCTCCGGGGCGGAGTACTCGGGGTGGGCGTGGTCCACGTACAGGCGCGCCCCGTTGGTGAGGATGACGTTGGCCAGCCCCAGGTCCTCATCGGTGAGCTGTGTGGGGTCGGCGGCCTCACGCGCCAGATCGAAGCCCCGCGCATCACGTAGCGGGTTCTCCTCCTCGAAGTCCCAGCGGGCCCGCCGCGCCCGGGCGGCCGAGGCCGCGAGATAGGCGTTGACCACCTGCGTGGAGGTGACCATCGCATTGGCCCCGGGGTTGCCCGGCACGGAGACCCCGTACTCGGTCTCGATGCCCATAATCCGCCGCACACTCATGCTGAGAGGTTATCCACCCGTGCTCGGTCTTGAACTTCTTTGCGATGATTGTGGCCCAAGTGCCGTCTTGCCGGGCGTTTCGCACGGCCCTGGCGCGTCGCCGCAGGTCAGGGAACGGCTCCGGGGCCGGCCGCACGGCCGGCCCCGGAGGGCAGGGGACGGGCCCCTACAGGTACTGGCCGGTGTTGGCCACCGTGTCGATGGAGCGGCCCGAGTCCGCACCCTTCTTGCCCGTGACCAGCGTCCGGATGTAGACGATGCGCTCGCCCTTCTTTCCGGAGATGCGCGCCCAGTCGTCGGGGTTGGTGGTGTTGGGCAGGTCCTCGTTCTCGCTGAACTCGTCGACGCACGCCTGGAGCAGGTGCGAGACCCGCAGGCCCCGGGAGCCGCTGTCGATGAAGTCCTTGATCGCCATCTTCTTGGCGCGCGAGACGATGTTCTCGATCATCGCGCCGGAGTTGAAGTCCTTGAAGTACAGGACCTCCTTGTCCCCGTTGGCGTAGGTGACCTCCAGGAAGCGGTTCTCCTCGCCCTCGGTGTACATCCGCTCCACGACCGTCTGGATCATGGCGTCCACCGTGGCCTTGGCCGAGCCGCCGTGCTCGGCCAGGTCGTCCTCGTGCAGCGGCAGGTCCTCGGTGATGTACTTGGCGAAGATGTCCCGCGCCGCCTCCGCGTCGGGCCGCTCGATCTTGATCTTGACGTCCAGCCGGCCGGGCCGCAGGATCGCCGGGTCGATCATGTCCTCGCGGTTGGAGGCGCCGATGACGATGACGTTCTCCAGCCCCTCCACACCGTCGATCTCGCTCAGGAGCTGGGGCACGATCGTGTTCTCCACGTCGGAGGACACGCCCGAGCCCCGGGTACGGAAGATGGAGTCCATCTCGTCGAAGAAGACGATGACCGGGGTGCCCTCGGACGCCTTCTCCCGGGCCCGCTGGAAGACCAGGCGGATGTGCCGCTCGGTCTCTCCGACGTACTTGTTGAGCAGCTCGGGGCCCTTGATGTTGAGGAAGAAGCTCTTGCCCACGTCGCGGCCGGTGCGCTCGGCGACCTGCTTGGCCAGCGAGTTGGCCACCGCCTTGGCGATGAGCGTCTTTCCGCAGCCGGGCGGACCGTACAGCAGCACGCCCTTGGGCGCGCGCAGCTTGTGCTCGCGGAAGAGGTCCTTGTGCAGGTAGGGAAGCTCGACCGCGTCGCGGATCAGCTCGATCTGCCCGCCCAGGCCGCCGATGTCGGTGTAGGAGATGTCGGGCACCTCCTCCAGGATGAGCTCCTCCACCTCCGACTTGGGGATGCGCTCGTACACGTAGCCCGAACGCGGTTCCAGCAGCAGGGAGTCCCCCGGCCGCACCGGCTCGTCGCGCAGCGGCTCCGCCAGGCGGACGATGCGCTCCTCGTCGTGGTGGGAGATGACCAGGGCGCGCTCGCCGTCCTCCAGGATCTCCTTGAGCATGACGACCTCGCCCACGCTCTCGAAGTCCTCGGCCGCCACCACGTTGAAGGCCTCGTTGAGCATGACCTCCTGGCCCCTGCGCAGCTCCGCGACGTCCACCGACGGACTCACGTTGACCCGCATCTTGCGGCCGTTGGTGAAGATCTCGACGGTGTCGTCCTCGCGCGCCCCCAGGAAGACGCCGAAGCCGGACGGGGGCTGGGCCAGCCGGTCGACCTCCTCCTTGAGCGCCACGATCTGCTCGCGGGCGTCCTTGAGGGTGGAGACCAGTCTGTCGTTCTTGCCGTCGGCGGCGGCGAGGGCGGCCTGGGCCTCCCGGAGCTTCTCCTCCATCAGGCGCACGTGCCGGGGTGAATCGGCGAGCTTGCGCCGCACCACGCTGAGTTCCTTTTCCATGTAGGAGACCTGGGCCGTGAGCTCAGCGATTTCACGGTCCCGGTCGCTCTGACGCTCGTCGTCGCGCTCGGCCACGTCCGCCACCTCCCTGTGAGAAGGACGACTACTCGACGTCCTACCTACCCCTGTCCCGTTCCTAACCTCCCTGGCCTGCCGAGTGTGGCGGGCCTCATTTCTCAACCTCGCATCGGTGCAGGTCAGAGCACCAGACAGGGGTTCGGCGTAATGAGAAAGTAACCTCCGGGCCGGGGTGAGGGCAAGCATCCGCCACGCCTCCGCCCGCTCTTTCCCCGCACGTCGGGGGGCACGAAGCGGACATGTTTGCGTCCCCCCGGAGAGGGGGAACCGCCCTCACTCCCCCGCGGCCTCGGGAGCGGTCCCGGCGGCATTCCCGGCGGCGGCTCCGTCCGCTTCCGGCCGCCCCGCCGCACGCGCGGCCTCGTAGTCCTGTCCGTAGGCGCCCTTGGCCGGACGGCGACGGCGCTCGGGCGCCTCCACCCCGTCGGCCAGGCGCCGCGCCACCACGAGGAAGCCCGTGTGCCCGATCATCCGGTGATCGGGCCGCACCGCCAGCCCCTCCACGTGCCAGGTGCGCAGCATCGTCTCCCACGAGCGCGGCTCGTAGAAGCGCTCGTCCTCGCGCAGCTCCTCCACCACGCGCGAGAGCTGCGTGGTCGTGGCCACGTAGCAGCACACCAGGCCGCCCGGGATCAGCGCCCGGGCCACCGCGTCCAGGCACTCCCAGGGAGCGAGCATGTCCAGGAAGACCCGGTCGACATCGGTCTCGTCCAGCTCCTCGACCAGATCACCGACCGTGAGCTTCCATGCCGGATGCGGTCCGCCGTGGAACCTCTCGACGTTCTTGCGGGCGATCTCGGCGAAATCGGCCCGGCGCTCGTAGGAGTGCACCATGCCGTTCTCACCGACCGCGCGCAGCAGCCAGTTCGACATGGCACCCGAACCCGCGCCGGCCTCCACGACCCGCGCCCCCGGAAAGATGTCGGCCTCCACCAGGACCTGGGCCGCGTCCTTGGGGTAGACGATGGTCGCACCGCGCTTCATCGACAGCGTGTAGTCGATCAGCAGCGGGCGCAGCGCCACGTAGGCCGTTCCGGTGTTGGAGCGCACCACGCTGCCGTCGGGCTGCCCGATGAGCTGGTCGTGGTCGACCTTGCCCTTGTGGGAGTGGAACGCGCCCCCCTCGCGCAGAGTGATGGTGTGCATGCGACCCTTGGGGTCGGTCAACTGCACAGTGTCGCCGTCGGTGAAGGGGCCGCGGCGGCCATGGATACCGGTCAACGTCGCTCTCGTCTTCCCACGTGGTTCGGTCGGGGCAATCGCCCAGCGTATCGGCCCCCGGCACCCGCGCGCACACGCGCCCGCGAGGCGGCCCGACTCGGCCGCGACGTGCGAAGCGCCCTTCCACGGGGCAGTATCTGAGCCTGCATCCAACGTACCGAGGAGCGGGGAGAACCCATGTCACAGGGAACCACCGGACTGGGCGTCGACATCGGCGGCAGCGGCATCAAGGGGGCCCCGGTCGACCTGGCCACGGGCGAGTTCCTGGAGGAGCGGCTCAAGATCGCCACCCCCGAGGACGCAGGCCCCGACGCCGTCGCCGACATCGTCGCCCGGATCGCCGACCACTTCCCCCAGGTGCGGGGGCTCCCCCTGGGCGTCACCTTCCCCGGTGTCGTCCATGGCGGAGTGGTGCGCACCGCCGCCAACCTCGAGGAGAGCTGGATCGGCGTCGACGCCCGCGACCTGTTCTCCCGGGCCACCGGCCGGTCCGTGCGCGTCCTCAACGACGCGGACGCCGCCGCCGTCGCCGAGGCCCGCTACGGCGCGGCCAAGGGCACACCCGGGCTCGTACTGCTGACCACCCTGGGCACGGGCATCGGCACCGCCCTGATCATCGACGGCCACCTGGTGCCCAACACCGAGTTCGGCCACCTGGTGATCGACGGGCACGACGCCGAGACCAGGGCCTCGTCCGGGGCCAAGGAGAGGGAGGGCCTCTCCTACGCGGAATGGGCCACCGAACGCCTGCAGCGCTACTACCGGGTGGTCGAGGACCTGGTCTGGCCCGACCTGATCGTGGTCGGCGGCGGGGTGAGCCGCAAGGCGGACAAGTTCCTGCCCCTGCTGGACATCCGCACCCCCATCGTGCCCGCCACCCTGCGCAACACCGCCGGGATCGTGGGCGCCGCCCTGGCCGCCGCCGCGGTGGGCACCGTCTGACGGGCACCGGACAGGGCCCCGCCCGGGCCGCCGAGGAGGAGCGGTCCGGGCGGAACCCGCCCCCGAGCCGTGCGGGGCACGTTCCGGCTGCGGGGGGAGTGCTGCCGGAACGCGCCCCTGACCGGGCGGCGCTCGCCCCGGGCCCCGAAGGGGCAGGCCCGGAACGGCACGGACAGGAGCGGGGAGAAGTTCCCGCGGAGGAGGTGGGACCCCGCCGTGGAGAGACGAACTCCTGCCCCGGCCGCCATCGGCTTCTCCCACTCTGCCCCATCCCGGATCCCCGGAGCCGCCCCTATGCGAATCACGCATGGGGGCTTCTTTCTCCAACCGGCCCACCGGCGAGGAGCACGCTCCCTAATCTAAGCTCCATGCCCCAACTCCCCCCGGATCTGTGGTTCCGTCCGCCCATCGCCGACGCCCTGGCCACCTGTGACATGGCGACCGTCCTCGAAGGCGTGCGCTCCGCCCACGGGTGGTCCCAGGGCAAGCTCGCCAGCGAGATCGCCTACTCGCAGAGCTGGGTCTCGCGCGTGGTCAACGGCCAGCAGGCCCTCACGGTCACCCAGGTCCACGATCTGGCGGTGCGACTGGGCATCCCGCTGTACCTGCTTCGCTTCGGCGGCGTGCCCACACCGCCCAAGGAGGTGAAGGCGACGAAACGCCGTGACTTCGGAAAGGCCGTGGCCGCAGGGGCGCTGGCCACCGCCCTCCCCTCGGGGCCGTGCCGCGAGCCGGTGGACCGCAGCACCGCCCCGGCCCTGCGCTCCATCACCGGCGGCCAGCGCCGCATGGACGCCTACTCCCCGGCCCGCCACCTGTTGCCCGGCGCGATGGCGCACGTGCATCTGTCCGAGCACATGCTCGCGAACGCGCACGGTACTTCCCACTACTCCGCCATCAGCGCCGCCGTCAGCGAGGCCTCGGGCTTCGCCGCCTGGCTGCACGCCGACCAGGGAGACGCCGACGCGGCCCGGATGCACTACCGGACCGCCGTGATCCGCGCCCGCCAGGCCGGGATGTGCCTGCTCGACAGCTACATGCTGGGCTCCCTGGCCGCGTTCGAGACCGAGACCGCACAGGACCCCGGACTCGGCCTGGGCCTGGTACAGGAGGCCGAGCACGTCCTGCCCTCCTCCGCCCACCCCACCGCGCACGCCTGGCTGGCGTGCGTGACGGCGCTCGCCCACGCGGCGGCTGGCGACCGCGCCGGCACGGCACAGGCCCTCGCCCGCGCCGAGAGGCACGCCGGCCGCTCGGACAACACCGACCCGCCCTGGCCGTGGGTGTTCCCCTTCGACACGGCCAAGGTCACCGGCTACAGGGCGCTGGCCGCCGTACGCCTGGACGAGCCCGACCAGGCCCGCGCCGCCTTCGCCGAGGCGCCCCGCAACGGCACCAACGCCAAGCAGGAGGCGATCCTGCGGGTGGAACTGGCCACCGCGCACGCCGGGGCCGGTGACCTCGACGAGGCGTTCCGCCTGGCCTCCGAGGCACTGGGAACCGCGATCGCGTTCGGCTCCACGCGCATCCTCGAACGGGTACGGGCCTTCCGCAGCGCCCACGGCGCCTCCGGCGCCCGCTGCGTCCGCGAGCTCGACGACCGCCTCGCCGTCCTGGCCGACAGGACCGACACATCTGGGTAAACGGACGATGAGAGCTGCAGGGAGGTCATGTGATCCGTATCGGCGTCACCGGTCACCGCGGCCTGTCCCCCGACCTGGACCGCGCCGTCACCGCCCTGGTCCGCGACCATCTGCGGCCCTACGGCTGCGACATGGTGGGCCTGTCCTGCCTGGCCGACGGGGCCGACACCGCCTTCGCCCAAGCGGTCCTGGACGCCGGAGCCCCCCTGGAGGCGGTGGTCCCCGCCCGCGGCTACCGCCTGGCACTTCCTCCTGAGCACCGGCCCGTCTACGACCGCCTGCTCTCCCGGGCCGTCCTCGTCCACGAGCTCGACCGCACCGAGTCGACCCCGCAGGCCCACCTGGAGGCCGGACAGCTTCTGGTGGAGCGCTGCGACCGGCTCGTGGCGGTGTGGGACGGCCGCCCCGCCCGCGGCCCCGGCGGAACCGCCGACGTGGTCGCCCACGCCCTCGCCCGGCACCGGCCCGTCACGGTGCTGTGGCCCGAGGGCGCCCACCGCTGAGAGCGACTCCCGGACGGGTGCGCACCGGACGGCCCCCGCGGACCACCGGAGACACCGCCGACCCGGCAGGCCGGGTCGGCGGACCTCCCGTTCACCGCCTGGCCTCGCCCGCCATCGCAGCGTTGACGTCCCCGGCCCGCAGAACCCCCTGCACGGCACCCTCACCGTCCACCACCAGGTACTCCGGCAGAGGATGCCCTGCCAGGGCCTCCAGCAGTTCCTCGCCCTCCAGACCCACCGGCACCAGCGAGTGCTCGGTCAGCGCACGGGCCACGTCCGAGACCGGAACCCACTCCCGGCGCCCCTCCGCGATCGCCTCGGCCGCCGCCGGGTGCACGATCGACAGCGGCGTCCCCTGCCGGTCGGTGACCACGATCGCGTCCGCCTCCGCCGCACCCGCCCGCCGCTGGGCCTCGGCCAGCGGAGTGTCGGAGACGACCGCCACCGCAGGCCGGGCCAGCTCACGCGCACGCAGACCCGGGATCCGCTCCCGGACGCGGGCCGTACGCAGCGCCTCGGTCGCACCCATCCACATGAACCCGCCCAGAACCAGCGCCCACACCGTCCCCCACGGGTTGAGTCCCCCGCTGCGCCAGGCCTCCACCAGCGGAAGCGCCACCACGCCCAGCGCGAGCACCCGGCCGCCCCAGGCCGCCGCCACGGTACCCGCGAACGGGCGCCCCGTGACCTTCCACACCCCGGCGCGCAGCAGCCGACCGCCGTCCAGGGGAAGCCCCGGCAGCAGGTTGAACACACCGACGAGCAGATTGGCCACCCACAGCTGGAACAGCAGCTCCCCCGGCACGCCGAAGGGGTCCGCCATCAGATAGAGCCCGAACGCCCCCGCCGCCACCAGCAGCGAGAACAGCGGCCCCACGAACGCGATCCAGAACTCCCGCCCCGGGGTCGGCGCCTCCCGCCCGATCTCCGAGACACCGCCCAGCACGTGCAGCACGATCCGGCGCACCGGGAGCCCGAAGCCGCGCGCCACCACCGAGTGGGCCAGCTCGTGCACCAGGACCGACGCGTACAGCAGGATCGCGAAGACGAACGCCAGCAGGTACGAGACCGGCCCCAGGGCCAGCCTGGCCTGGACGATCCCCCCGTAGAGGAGGGTGATGACCGCGGCCACGAGAAGCCACGACGACGTCACGTACACGGGGATGCCGAAGGGACGTCCGATCCGCAGGCCGGGTCCCCCCCGAGGCTTGCGGGAGGCGGGTTCTGTCTGGTCGCTACCGGAGGTCACGCCCCCAGGGTACGGGCAGCCGCCGCACGGTGCGCCCCGCCTCTCCCGAGGCCGCACCGGAGGCGGCGGCCTTCTCGTAGTCTCGTGGCATGACCACCGCTCCCCTGCCGTCCGCGCTCTCCCCCTCGCGGGCCTCCGACTTCCTCCAGTGCCCGCTGCTGTTCCGCTTCCGCGCCGTCGACCGCCTGCCCGAGGCCCCCAGCTCCGCCGCCCTGCGCGGCACCCTCGTCCACGCCTGCCTGGAGCACCTCTACGAGCTGCCGGCCCCGGAACGCACCCCGGACACCGCCGCGGCGCTGGTCGACCCCCAGTGGGAGGAGCTGCGCACGCGCCGCCCCGAGTCCGCGGAGCTCTTCGCCGACGAGACCGAGCTCGGGGAATGGCTGGAGTCCGCGCGGGCCCTGGTGCGCCGCTACTTCGACCTGGAGGACCCGAGGTCCCTGGAGCCCCGGCAGCGGGAGATGCGCCTGGAGGTCGAACTGCCCACCGGCCTGCGGCTGCGCGGCTACGTCGACCGCCTCGACGTCGCACCCTCCGGGCAGATCCGGGTCGTGGACTACAAGACCGGCAGGTCCCCCTCCCCCCGGTTCGAGGACAAGGCCAGGTTCCAGGTCTTCTTCTACGCCGTCATGATCTGGCGCGACCTGGGTGTGGTGCCCACCCGCCTCCAGCTCGTCTACCTGGGCGGCAACGGCGCGGTGCGCTGGTACGACCCCACCGAGGAGGAGCTTCGCGCCGCCGAGGCCGAGATCTCCGGCATCTGGACCCGTATCGAGGAGGCCGGACGCACCGGCGTGTGGGAGCCGAGGAAGAGCAAGCTCTGCGACTGGTGCGAGCACCAGGCCCTCTGCCCCGCCTTCGGCGGCACCCCGCCGCCCCTGCCCACCGCCCGCCCCGACACCTCCGGCACCTCCTGAGTCCGCCGCATACGGCACAATCTCCCCTGTGTCCGCCACAGTCCTGCTGGTCGACGACCAGCCCCTCGTACGCGCCGGCTTCCGGATGATCCTGGAGTCGGCCCCGCACCTGTCGGTGGCCGGGGAGCTCTCCGACGCGCGCCGGGCACCGGCCGAGGCCGCGAGCCTTCTGCCCGACGTCGTACTCCTGGGCGTGCACGCCGACAGCGCGGCCGGGCTCAGGGCGGTGCGCGAGATCACCGGACGGCCCCGGTCCCCGGGGCACAGGGCCCGCGTCGTGGTACTGAGCGACTCCGACCGGGACGAACACCTGGCAGAGGCCCTGCGGGCGGGCGCCTCCGGCTTCCTCCTCAAGGACATGCGCCCCGGAGAGCTGGTCTCGGCCGTGGAGACGGTCGCCCGGGGCGGCTGCGTCGTCTCCCCCCAGCTGCTGGGCCGGCTCCTGGAGCGCCTCGCCCCGCTGCTGCCGCCCGCGGAGGCCAGGCCCCCCGGACCGCTGACCGAGCGCGAGAACGAGGTCCTGCGGCTGGTGGCGCGCGGCTGGTCCAACGCCGAGATCGCCGAGCACCTGGTCCTGGGCGAGACCACCGTCAAGTCGCACGTGGGCCGCATCCTCACTAAGCTCGGCCTGCGCGACCGCGTCCAGGCCGTGGTGCACGCCTACGAGAGCGGCCTGGTACGCCCCGGAGCGGGACCCACCCCCCACTGAGGCACCGATCGCCGGCGTCTCCGGCGCGTCGCTGTCGGGCGGGGACGGCCCTTGGCAGGATGGCCCGTGACCGAACTCACCGGCACCCGACCCCCGTGCACGCGAACCCCGGCCCCGCGCACTGCGTCCCTTCTCGGGTCGGGATCATCGCGTCGGCCGCCACGGGGGCAGCGGCGGGGAGGGGGAACACATGTCAGGTGAGCCGGAGCGGCCCGTGCCACCGGGTGAGGACCGCATGCTCAGCCGGATGCGGGACTGGAGGGCGAGCCGGCACGACGCGATCTCCGAGGATCTCTCCGACGAGGAGGAAGCGCTCCCCGACGCGCGCGCCATCGACCTGGTGCTCCGGGTGGGCGAACTGCTCCTGGCCAGCGGAGAGGGCACCGAGACCGTCAGCGAGGCGATGCTGAGCCTGTCGGTCGCCTTCAACCTGCCGCGATCGGAGGTGTCGGTCACCTTCACCACCATCACCCTCTCCACACACCCCGGCGGCGACCAGCCCCCCATCACGGGGGAGCGCGTGGTGCGGCGCCGCAGCCTCGACTACTTCCGCGTCAGCGAACTGCACTCCCTGGTCCAGCAGTCCGCGCTGGGGCTGCTGGAGCTGGAGGACGCCGCCGCGCGCCTGGAGCAGATCCGCCGGGCCCGGCCGCCCTACCCCACCTGGGTGGTCGTGGTCGGCTTCGGACTGATCGCCTCCAGTGCGAGCCTGATGGTGGGCGGCGGCCTGATCGTGGCCACGGTGGCCTTCCTGGCCGCGGTGCTGGGCGACCGCACCTCGGTGTTCCTGGCCCGGCGCGGGGTCGCGGAGTTCTACCAGATGGCCGCCGCCGCGGCCGTCGCCGCGGCGATCGGCGTGGGCCTGCTGTGGGTGAGCAACGAGTTGGCGCTGGGGTTGCAGGCAGGAGCGATCATCACCGGCAACATCATGGCGCTGCTCCCGGGACGCCCACTGGTGGCCAGCCTCCAGGACGGGATCAGCGGTACGTACGTGTCGGCGTCGGCCCGGCTGCTGGAGACCTTCTTCATCCTGGGCGCGATCGTGTCGGGGGTCGGCGCGGTCGCCTACGTGGCGCTGCGTCTGGGGGTGTCCATCGACCTGGACAGCCTGCCGTCGGCGGGCACCTCGATGGAGCTCCCGGTGCTGGTGGGCGCGGCCGGGATCGCGGTGGCCTTCGCCGTCTCGCTGGTGGTGCCGCTGCGGATCCTGCCCTGGGTCGCCCTGATGGGGGTGATGATCTGGACGATCTACGCGAGCATGCGCTCGCTGCTGGAGGTCCCGCCGGTGGTGGGCACGGTCGTGGGCGCGATCGCCGTCGGCATGGTCGGCCACTGGCTGGCCCGGTGGGCGCAGCGGCCGGTGCTGCCCTACCTCATCCCGTCGATCGCCCCGCTGCTGCCGGGAAGCCTGCTGTACCGGGGCCTGATCGAGTTCACCCAGGGAACGGCGGTCTCGGGTCTGCTCTCCCTCGTGGAGGCGGTCATGGTGGGTCTGGCCCTGGGCGCCGGCGTGAACCTGGGCGGTGAGCTGGTGCGGGCCTTCCAGCGCGGCGGCCTGGCCGGCGCGGGGATGCGCAGCCGCCCCGCGGCCCACCGGACGCGCGGCGGCTACGGCCAGTGAGTTCCCGGACGGGAGGTCCACCGGCTGCCCGGGCCCCGCACCAGGCAACGGCGACGACGATCGGAGGCCTTTCCGGACCAGAGCCTCAGGAGTGGTCGGGCCAGCCTTGGGGGAGGACGTCGCGGCCCGCCGCCGCCCCGAGGCGGCGGCGGAAGTCGGCATGCAGATCCGGGCCCCACACCAGGTCGCTCGGGGTGAGCAGCGCCTGGTGCATGGCCGCCCGCAGGCGTGCGGGGTCCTGCTCGCCCTCGGCCAGCGGCAGTGCCAGCAAGGAGTGCATCTGGGTGAGGGCCGCGAAGAGCTCCCCCGCCAGGGCGGGTGCGCTGACCGTGGCCACCGCCTCCTCCAGGTAGGGGTCCCACCACGGCGGCGTGCCCTCCCTCTCCTGCGAGGCGAACCCCAGGCGCAGCCTGCGGCGGACCTCGGCGGCGGTGTCCCGGTCCGGGTCTTCCAGGCCCCGGCGCCACACCTGGTGGGCCGAGGGGGGATCTCCGCGCAGCGCGAGCAGCCCGGACAGGATCTCCACGGCCGCGCCCGCGGTGCCGGGTTCCGCTCTCCCGCCGGTCTCCTCGGGGTCCCTTTCGAGGATCGCGCCGAGGTCGGCGACGGCGTGCTCCAGGCGTGCGGCGGCGCGCGCCAGGCGCAGGCCGGGGTCGTCGGTGACGGCCAGACCGCGCTCGGCCGCCGCGACCGCGGCGCCGGGCAGTCCTCGCTCCAGCAGGCGCCCGGCCAGGTCGCGGGCGGCCTCGACGACGGTGGCGGCGTGCAGGCGGTCCATCGCGGACGGGTCGGGAGGAAGGGAGAGGGCGGCCTCCCAGTGCTCCTCGGCCGCGGCGGCGTCGCCCCGCGCCTCCGCCGCCCTGGCCAGCCCGTAGCGGGCGACGGCGGTGTAGGCGGCTCCGCCCAGGTCGAGCAGGCGGAGCCAGGTGCGTTCGGCCTCCTCCTGCTCGCCGCCCTGCTCCAGGGACAGGGCCAGGTGGTAGGCGGCGCGGGGTGCGTAGCGGGCGTCGCCCGTGGCGACCGCCCGGCGGGCCGCCTCGCGCGAGGCGGCGGTGTCGCCCCGCTGATCCTCGGTCACGGCCAGGCCGAGCAGGGCGCGGGCCAGGGTCCGGGGGCCGGGTCCGGTGGCGGCCGCCCGGCGGTAGAGCGCGGCGGCGCGCGCCACGTGGCCGCTCTCGGCGAGGTCTCGGGCCTGTTCGCACAGTTCCGCGGCGTCCTGGCCGGGCGGGGGGCCGGTCTGTTCCATGTCCGCGGGATCGACGGCCTGGGGCGGTTCGGCGGGGCCGGAGCGTGCGGCGGATCCGGACATGGCGGTCATGGACTCCGTGTTCTGCGTGGGGGCTGCGCGGCGGGAACGCTTCTCTGGCGGCCACTCTAGTGCTTTGCCGTCGCGCGGCGATGGGGGGTTTCGGAGGAAAAAAGCCCTACCTTTACGACATAGATCTACATGTGGGACAAAAGAGACACGGGCCCTCGCGGGCCCGTGTCCCCCCTGCGGCATCAGAGCTCGAACGCCTCCGGCGGCGGGCAGGAGCACACCAGGTTCCGGTCACCGTAGGCCTGGTCGACCCGGCCCACCGGCGGCCAGTACTTGTCCTGGCGCAGCGACGCCAGCGGGTAGGCCGCCTCGGAACGGGAGTAGCCGTGCGTCCACTCGTCCGCGCTCACCTCCTCGGCGGTGTGCGGAGCGCCCCGCAGCGGGTTGTCCTCGGCGTCCCACTCCCCCGAGGCGACCCTGTCGATCTCCCCCCGGATGGCGATCATCGCCTCGACGAACCGCTCCAGCTCGGCCAGGTCCTCGCTCTCGGTGGGCTCCACCATGAGGGTCCCCGCCACGGGGAAGGACATCGTCGGAGCGTGGAAGCCGTAGTCCATCAGGCGCTTGGCGACGTCCTCGTTGGAGATGCCGGTGGCCTTCTGCAGCGGGCGGATGTCGATGATGCACTCGTGTGCCACCAGCCCGTGCGCGCCGGTGTAGAGCACCGGGTAGTACGGCTCCAGCCGCTTGGCCACGTAGTTGGCCGACAGCACCGCGACCTCGGTGGCGGCGCGCAGGCCCTCCTCCCCCATCATCCGCACGTAGGCCCAGGAGATCGGCAGGATCCCGGCGGAGCCGAACGGCGCCGCCGACACCGGGCCCACACCCGTGTGCGGTCCGGCGTCGGGCTGTCCCGGGTGGTTGGGCAGGAACCCGGACAGGTGGGAGCGCACCGCGACCGGCCCCACACCCGGGCCACCGCCGCCGTGCGGGATGCAGAAGGTCTTGTGCAGGTTCAGGTGGCTGACGTCGGCGCCGAACTCGCCCGGCTTGGCCCAGCCCAGGAGGGCGTTCAGGTTCGCGCCGTCGACGTAGACCTGGCCGCCGGCCTCGTGGACCAGGCGGCACACCTCGGTGATGGTGTCCTCGTAGACGCCGTGCGTGGAGGGGTAGGTGACCATGATGGCCGCCAGGTCCTCGGCGTGCTCGGCGGTCTTGGCCCGCAGGTCGGCCATGTCGATGTTGCCGCCCTCGTCGCAGGCCACGACGGCCACCCGCATCCCGGCCATGACCGCGCTGGCGGCGTTGGTGCCGTGCGCGGAGCTGGGGATGAGGCACACGTCGCGGTGGGCCTGGCCGCGGGAGCGGTGGTAGCCGCGGATGGCCAGCAGGCCGGCCAGCTCGCCCTGGGAGCCCGCGTTGGGCTGGAGGGACACCGCGTCGTAGCCGGTGACCTCGGCCAGCCAGGACTCCAGGTCGCGGATGAGGGCGACCGACCCCTCGGCCTGGTCGAGCGGGGCCAGCGGGTGCAGCCCGGCGAATTCCGGCCAGGTGATGGGCTCCATCTCCGCGGTGGCGTTGAGCTTCATGGTGCACGAGCCCAGCGGGATCATCGTGCGGTCCAGCGCCAGGTCGCGGTCGGACAGGCGGCGCATGTAGCGCAGCAGCGAGGTCTCGCTGCGGTGGGTGTTGAACACCGGGTGGGCGAGGTAGTCGGTGCCGCGCGCCAGCGGTGCGGGGATCCGGTCGGCACTGCCGTCGACGGGCACGTCCGCGGGGCCGTGCCCGCCCTCGCCGAAGGCGGCCAGCACCTTCTCCAGGTCGGCGGCGGTCGTGGTCTCGTCCACGCTGACGCCGACGGTGGTGTCGTCGACGCGCAGCAGGTTGTACCCGGC
Source organism: Nocardiopsis algeriensis (assembly GCF_014203695.1). Lineage (GTDB taxonomy): Bacteria > Actinomycetota > Actinomycetes > Streptosporangiales > Streptosporangiaceae > Nocardiopsis > Nocardiopsis algeriensis. Next base: position 128,197 of record NZ_JACHJO010000009.1, read on the forward strand.
CTCCAGCGCGCTCGCCAGGACGCGGTCGGCGCTGGGCACGCGCACGCGCAGGGTGTCGAAGAACGCGGAGTGGACGACCTGGAGGCCGTTCGAGACCAGGGCGTCGGCCAGGGCCGCGGTGCGGGTGTGCACCTGGCGGGCGATCGCGCGCAGGCCGGCCGGTCCGTGGTGGACCGCGTACATCCCCGCCATGACGGCGAGCAGCACCTGGGCGGTGCAGATGTTGCTGGTGGCCTTCTCCCGGCGGATGTGCTGCTCGCGGGTCTGCAGGGCCAGGCGGTAGGCGGGTCGGCCGGCCTTGTCGACCGAGACGCCGACCAGGCGGCCGGGCAGCTGGCGGCGCAGCTTCTCGGTGACGGCCATGTACCCGGCGTGCGGTCCGCCGAAGCCGAGCGGGACCCCGAAGCGCTGGGTGGAGCCCACCGCGATGTCGGCACCCATCTCTCCCGGGCTGCGCAGCAGGGTGAGGGCGAGGATGTCGGCGGCGACCACGGCCAGGGCACCGCGCTCGTGGGCGGCGGCGACGATCTCCCGCGGGTCGCGGACGGCACCGGACGCGGCCGGGTACTGGACCAGGACGCCGAAGGCGTCGTCGTCGGGCAGGCCCCGGGAGAGGTCGGCGACGACCACGTCGATGCCCAGGGGCTCGGCGCGGGTGCGCAGCACCTGCAGGGTCTGCGGGAAGACGTCGGAGTCGACGACGAAGGTGTCGGAGCCGGCGCGGGAGGCCCGGCGGGCCAGGGTCATGGCCTCGGCGGCGGCGGTGGCCTCGTCCAGCAGGGACGCGCCCGAGACGGGCAGGCCGGTCAGGTCCGAGACCATCGTCTGGAAGTTGAGCAGGGCCTCCAGGCGGCCCTGGGAGATCTCCGGCTGGTAGGGCGTGTACGCCGTGTACCAGGCGGGGTTCTCCATGATGTTGCGCAGGATCACCGGCGGGGTGATCGTGCCGTAGTACCCCTGGCCGATCAGTGAGGTGTGCACGCGGTTGCGCCCGGCAAGGGCGCGCAGTTCGGCCAGGGCCTCGGTCTCGCTCAGCGCCTCGGGAAGGTCGAGCGGGGCACTGCTTCCGGGAGCGGAGAGGATGGACTCGGGCACCGCCGCGGCCATGAGCTCGGCGGTCGAGCCGTACCCCACCGTCTTGAGCATCTCGTCGACCTCGGACGGGGACGGGCCCACATGGCGGTCGGCGAACACGCGGGCGGGCTCGCCGGACACGGGCACGGAACGGTCGGACACGGAGACCTCCTGGTGACAGGGCCGAGTTGCTCGGCGGTGTTCCTGCGGTCTCCCCCTCTGTCACCGGGCACGGCGGTGCCGGCTTCAGAGCGGCCTCCTCCGCGCGGTTCGTGGTGCCTGAGAGGTTACTGGGGAGTATTGCCCCGTCGGCGCCCCCTGCGGGGTCTCTCCCACGCGGTATCGACAGCCTGTTGACGCTGTGTACGCATACAAAGACAGGGCGAATGTCAGGTTTCATCCCTGTTGTGAGAACGACCGTACTCGATACCGGTTCCCGAGGCGGAGTCCACCCGTGCGTTGGGCGCGTCACGCCGTGTCCGCGAGAGGAGGGGGAGGCCGTGTGGCCGTCCATCCACACGGACCCCCCAACTCCTACTCTGCCACTACTCTCGGACAGTTCGGGGTGGGAGGATCCGGTGGCCGCCCCTCGGGCCGCGCGGGTCAGCCGGTGCGGCGCTCCCGGCGGCGCCGGGCCAGCTCGTCGACCGGCTGGGGCGCCGTCTCGGGCAGGTCCGCACGCCCCTCGGCCGGGACCACGCCCAGGGCCTCCTCGAGTTCGCGCCAGACATTGGCCAGGGCGAGACCGAACATGCCCTGGCCCCGCTGCATGAGGTCGACGACCTCTTCGGGGGTGGTGCACTCGTAGACGCTCACGCCGTCGCTCATGAGGGTGATGCGCGCCAGTTCGGGCGCGGGCCGCCCGCGCAGGTGGTCGACCGCGGTCCGGATCTGCTGCAGCGATATCCCGGTGTCCAGAAGGCGTTTGGCCACCTTGAGGAGGAGGATGTCGGGAAGGCTGTAGAGGGGGGCGTTGTGGGCTCCGGCGCGCACGCTCGGCTCCACCAGGCCGGTCCTGGCCCAGTAGTCGAGCTGACGGTAGGTGATCCCGGCGGCGGTACACGCCGCGGGTCCCCGGTACCCGACGTCCTCAGGCAGCGCCACCACGTCCTCTTCGCACAGTAGGCCTTGCTGCCCTGCTAGCCGCAGCACGGACCGCCTGTCATGGGGTTCCCGCTTGCCGCTCGCCACTGCCACGCCGACCTCCGGCTACTCGTCCCGCGGCGGGCTCGACAGGGGATGTCCACTCGGGGAATGTGTGCGCCGCGGGTTCCACTGCACCGACCGTAGGCCGGGTGGATGGCAGCGTCAACGACGCACCCCGGCGCGTCGCCGAAGTGCGCGCACGCGGATGCGACCCCTCGCAAGGGCGGCGCCGCGCAGGCGCCCGCCGCTTTTCGGTCATGACCGCAACAGCCATTCCCCGCACCCAATCTATCATCAGCCCCACTGGAGAAACCGCAGGTCGCAACCGTGTGGCGGAGCCCGGACGGAGGAGAGCCGCGCCCACCGGACCGCCCCGGGAGCGCGGGACTTCAGTCGGTGCGGCGTCCGAAGTCCTCCGGCGAGATGTTGTCCAGGAACTCACGGAAGGCCTCGACCTGGTCCTCCTGCTCGTCGGGGATCGGCAGCCCGGCCTCCGCGATCACGTCCTCGTGCGCGTAGATCGGGGTGCCCGTCCGCAGCGCCAGGGCGATGGAGTCCGAGGGCCGGGCACTGACCTCCGCCCCGTTGCTGAACACCAGTTCGGCGTAGAAGACGCCGTCGCTGAGGCTGGTGATGTTGACCGTGGTGAGCGTGGTGTCCAGAGCGGCCAGCACGTCCCTCATCAGGTCGTGGGTGAGCGGTCGGGCGGGTGCCACCCCCTGTTGCGCCAGCGCGATCGCGGACGCCTCCACGTTGCCGATCCAGATCGGCAGGTAGCGGTCGCCGTCGGACTCCTTGAGCAGGACGATCGGCTGGTTCGAGGGCATCTCAACCCGGACGCCGACAACCTCCATGTGCTTCACAGCGGCTCCGTCCACGAGTCGTCATGCCGGATGGGCGCTCGTCCCTGCTCCCGGTCGGACCAGGACCCGAGGGCGAAATCGGCACCCTTCGTTACAAAGCTCTCCGGAGGCGGGGGGCCGCAAACCTCTTGGGCCTCCCCGCCGTCGTCGCCCGAGCCGCGCCGGTCAGCGGCGCGGCTTGGTCAGCAGGACCATCCGGAACTTGCCGATCTGGATCTCGTCCCCTCCGCCCAGCTCGGCCTCGTCGACCGGCTCGCGGTTGACATAGGTGCCGTTGAGGCTGCCCACGTCGCGGACACCGAACCCGTTGCCGCGGCGGAAGAACTCCACGTGCCGCCGCGAGACGGTGACGTCGTCGAGGAAGATGTCGCTGTTGGGGTGGCGCCCGGCGGTGGTCACGTCGCTGTCGAGAAGGAAGCGGCTGCCCGCGTTGGGGCCGCGCTTGACCACCAGCAGCGCCGTGCCCGGGGGCAGGGCGTCGGCGCCGGAGGAGTCCATGCCGCCGGCATCCTCCCCGGTCTCCTCTTCTTCCAGCGCCTGGATACCCGCGATGGAGATGGTGGAAGTAACGGACGCGGCTTCTGCGGCGGACTCGCCGCCGGCGGGTTGCGGGCTCGGCTGTCCGGCCCTGCGGATGGGGGTTCCGCAGTGGGAGCAGAAACGGGCATCATCCGCAACGGCGTGACCGCACTGCGTGCAGTAAACGCTCGACATAGGTCGGCTCGGCCTCCTACCGCACGGGGCGGTGCTTGAATCGGCTGATCGGTGGCACGCTCCGGATCCGGTGCGGGCACCCGGCCCGCACACCGCCCGGAACGCGGCGAGGCGTCCCGCTGTCACGGCAGTGGCGCGCCTCGCACGGTCGGTCGCTGAGTCTCGTCTCCCATGTTGTCCCCGCCGCCCCCGGTGGGGGTCCGCCGTTACCGAAAGGCCCGGTGCGGTGGGCGACGCGGTGTTCCAGGGAACACTCGACTCTAAACCATATCCCTGTCCAGGAAGGGTTCGGCTCCTCTCTCGGCCGGGCCGCGGAGGTCCCGCCGCACGGGCTGCGGAGCGGCGGAACCGGCGCCTGGAGCACCGGCTCCGTCCGCGGCCGGATCATCGGAAAGAGGGGCCCGTTCTGGTACCGATGCCTCTCCGGAGGATTTGGTTCGCTCCTGCGCCCCACGGATTTCCTCCGACTTCGCCAACCCGCCAAGACCTACCGTTATGTCCAAGTTTATCCAGAGGAGTCGAGATCGGGAGAAGTCATTTCGTCCCTTGATTTTCCCAGCTCGGTGTGGGCGCGGGCGGAGAGCTCCGCCCGCACCCGTGCGGCTGCCCGGGGGCCTCAGCCCTCGGCCCGCTCCACGACGGCCGCCCACTCGTCCAGGAGGCGGTGCGCGGTGTCCTGGTCGGGCCCCTCGGCCCACAGATGGGTCACGGCCTCCGCGGTGTCCGGCAGGACCAGGGCCCAGCTGCCGTCGGGCTCGATGACCCGTACCCCGTCGGTGGTGTCCAGCTCGCGGTCCCCGGCGGCCTCCACGACCGCGCGCATGACACTGCCCTTGACGGCCCACGGGGTGGGCACCGAACGCCGCTGGAGGTGTGCCTGGGGAATCGAGGCGTCGATCTGGCCCAGGGGCCGGCGGTCCCGCGCCACGAGGCCGAGGAGCCGGACGAAGGCGGCGATACCGTCGCCGGTGTGGCTGAACTCCGGAACGACGAAGCCGCCCCGGCCGTCCCCCGCCAGGACCGTCTCCGCCCCGTCGGCCTGCACCGCCTTGGTGAGCTCGTGCGTGGCCGTCGCCGTCCAGTGCACCTCGACGCCGTGCTTGGCGGCGACCGCCTCGGCGACCCGGGTCGTGGTGACGGGCAGCGCGACCCGGCCGCCCCCGCGCTCGGCGCACACCAGTTCCAGGACCACCAGCAGGGCACGGTCGTCGTCGACGAGCCGTCCCCGCTCGTCGACGACCGCCAGGCGCTCGGCCACAGGGTCGAACCGCACCCCGAAGTCCGCGCCGGAGTTGGCCACGAGCTCGCCCAGCCGCTCCAGGTCCCGGTTGCGCCGGGCCGCGGTGTCGGTGGGAGCGGCCTCGTCGAGCCGGTTGTTGACCGTGAGCACGTCGACGCCGATCCGCCCCAGCAGGGAGGGCAGGACGAGCGACCCGCTGCCGCCCGCGCAGTCCACCACGACCTTCAGCTCCGCCTCGGCCACACCGGAGGTGTCCACCGACCGCAGCAGTTCGTGCGTGTAGCTCTCGACGTTGCGCGAGGAGAAGGTGAGCTCCCCGATCTCGCCGGGGAAGGCGCGGCGGTACTCGGCACGCGAGAAGACCCGGTCCAGCTTGCGCTGGGCGGCCGGGGACAGGTCGGCACCGTCGGAGTCCAGGAAGAGGATGTCCACGGACTCGGGATCACCGGGCGTGGTGCGCACGACGATCCCGCCGCTGACCCCGCTCTGGGAGGTGTGGAAGCGCGCCACCGGCAGTGGCACCACCTCCATGTCGCGCACCTCGATCGCCGCGGCGGTGAGGGCGCTGATGATCGCCCTCTTGAGGGTGCGCGCCGCGCGGGAGACGTCGCGCGCGGTGGTGACGACCGCCCCCTTCTTCAGCGTGGTGGCGTAGGCGTTGGCCAGGCGCACCGCGAGCTCGGGGGTGATCTCCACGTTGATCAGCCCCGAGACGCCGCGGGGGCCGAACAGCGACCGCTGGCCGCGCGACTCCCAGATGACGTTGGTGCTGACCACCGCCCCGGCCTCGATGGTCTTGAAGGGGTAGACCTTGACGTCGTTGTGGAGATAGGCCTCGGACTCGACGACGCAGTCCTCACCGATGACCGCGCCCTCCTCGATGCGCGCGGCCGCCATGATGTCGGTGTTCTTGCCCACGACGGCACCGCGCAGGTTGGCGCCCCGTCCGACGAACACGTTGTCGTGCAGCACCGTGCGGTGGGCGAAGGCGTCGGCGCGCACCACGGCGTTGCTGCCCACCACGGTGAACTCGCGCAGCTCGGCGCCGGGTTCGACCTTGGCGTAGTCGCCGATGTAGAGGGGGCCCTTGAGGACGGCCTCGGGAGAGACCTCGGCGCCCTCTCCGACCCACACCCCCGGCGAGACCTCGAAGCCGTCGATCTCCACGTCGACCTTGCCCGAGAGGACGTCGGCCTGGGCGCTGAGGTAGCTCTCGTGGGTACCCACGTCCTCCCAGTAGCCGTCGGCCACGTAGCCGTAGAGGGGTTCGCCCTCCTCCAGGAGCTCGGGGAAGACGTCGCCGGACCAGTCGACGACCTCTCCGGCGGCGACGCGGTCGAGGACCTCCGGCTCCATGATGTAGATGCCGGTGTTGACGGTGTCGGAGAAGACCTGGCCCCAGGTGGGCTTCTCCAGGAAGCGCTGGATGCGGCCCTGCTCGTCGACGATGATGATGCCGAACTCGAGCGGGTTGGGGACCCGTTTGAGGGCGATGGTGACCTTGGCGCCCTTCTCCTTGTGGAAGCGCACCATGTCGGTGAGGTCGATGTCGGTGAGCGCGTCGCCGGAGATGACGATGAAGGGCTCGCCGCGCAGGTGCTCCTCGGCGTTCTTGACGCTTCCGGCGGTGCCCAGGGGCACCTCCTCCGCGACGTAGTGGAGCTTCATGCCGAGCTCCTCGCCGTCACCGAAGTAGTTGCGGATGAGGGTGGCGAGGAACTGGACGGTGACGACCGTCTCGGTGAAGCCGTGCTTGCGCAGCAGGCGCAGCACGTGCTCCATGATGGGCTTGTTGACGACCGGCAGCAGCGGCTTGGGCTGGTTGGCGGTCATGGGGCGCAGGCGGGTGCCCTCTCCGCCCGCCATCACCACGGCCTTCATCGGGGTCGCGCCGGTCTCGGCGGCGTCGTGGGACGCGGTCATCGCCGGCACCTCCGTACGGCGGCGCGGTCGGGGGATTGGGCCGGAGGCTGGTGTTCGGAGCGCGCGCCGCGGCGCGCGGTGGGACATGTTCTCATAGCGGAGACGACACTCCCTTTCGTTCCGACAGGACTCGCGGTGAGCCGGTCCGTCGGCGGGGTCAGGGGCCGCTGTGCCCCTGGTCCCGGCCCGGCGCGCCCGGGCGTTCGGCTGCCGCCGCGGAACTGCCGTCGGCGGTCGCCGGTGTGGCTGGATCGGTTCGATCCGTCTCCGGGCCGCGGGTCGCGTCGCTGTCGGCCGGGACCTGGCGGGCACCGGGGTGATCAGCGCGGTCGTCGCGGCGGGTCCGGGCGATCAGGCGCAGTCCCTGAACGGCGTAGAGCAGTCCGGCCCACCAATAGAGAGCCGTTCCCCAGAGTGCGAACGCCCAACCTATAATCCTCGCCACATCTCCGACGAGAGTCGCGTAACCCGCCAGGAACAGCAGCGGGAACGCGTAGAGCAGGCAGAGTGTCGCGGCCTTGCCCGCGAAGTTGACCGGGAGCGGGCCGTAGCCGAAATACCGCAGGATCGGCAGGGCGCCCAGGATGAGCGCGTCGCGCAGGACGAGGATGGCCATCAGCCACCACGGGACGATGCCGCGCACGACCAGGCCGAGCAGCGCGGCGAAGATGTAGAGCCGGTCGGCGAGCGGATCCAGGACCATGCCCAGGCGGGAGGTCTGGTTCCAGGCCCGGGCGATCTTGCCGTCGAGCCAGTCGCTGAGCCCGGCGAAGGCGAGTACCAGGAGGGCCCACCAGTCGGCCTCCGGCACCAGGACGAGCCACAGGAACAGCGGGACGCCCACCAGCCGGAGCATGCTCAGCAGATTGGGAACCGTCCAGATGCGGTCGCTGACCGCCTGGCTGGCCACATCGCCCCCCGCCCCATGTCCGTCGTCTTCCAACGATCGCCCCATGGCGCCCACCATAACGGGCGGGACCGCCGTGTTTCCCCCTCGGAGCGCCCCGCCCGTCCCGAGGACGCAGGGCTGCTCCCAGGCACATCGTACCCCTGATCGCTATGCGACGAGTGTCCGGCAACGACCGTTGCTGCGCCGAGAGGAGGGCCCCTGTCCCGGTCACCGGTCAGGAGCCGCCGAGGATCCGGTCGGCCTCGCGCAGCCCGGAGAGCAGCGCCCCGTGCACGGTGCCGATGTGCTCGACCTCCGTGGCCTCCCCCGCGAAGAACAGCCGGTCACCGACCGGTGCCCTCAGCACCTCGCGGTCGCCGTCGCCGGAGCCCACCGCGGTGTAGGAGAAGGACCCCCGCGAGAAGTGGTCGTCCATCCAGTGGGTGAGGTAGCTGTCCACGGGGTCAGGCGCCTTGCGGAACATGGTGCGCAGCGCCGCCATAGCGTGGGCCACGACCTCCTCGTCCGACATCCGCGACAGGAACAGGGCGGCGTTGCCGCCGTTCCGCCCCACCAGCAGAGGCACACCCATCACCCTCTGACCCGCGTACCAGTTGAACCAGGTGCCCTCCTCGTTGCCCAGGTGGACCAGCACCTCGGCGTCGCCCCAGAACACCTCGTCGAAACGCAGGAACAGCTTCTCCAGCCGACCGCTGCCCAGGCGGCCCAGGGCCCGCTGCTTGGCCGCGGGCAGCTCGGGCTCGAAACCGACCGCGCCCGCCTTGAGCACCCCCAGGGGGAGGGTGAGCAGGACCCTGTCGGCTCTCAGAGAGGTCTCGCCGCCCGGTACGCGCACCCGTAGCGACACGCCGCTCCCGTCGTGGGAGATCCCGAGCACCTCGTGCTCCAGGCGCACGTCCAGGCCCCGGGCCAGGTGGTCGGTGAGCTGGGACATGCCGTCGGGGAACACCAGGTCGTCGCCGCCGAACTCGTGCAGGGCGCCGAAGGCGGCGAAGGACACCTCCTCGGCCTCGGCGCCGTGGTCGTACTCGACGATGCGGTGCACGATCTCGTTGGCGTCGCGGGCGCGGGCGCGCACCAGGTTCGCCTCGTAGAGGGCCTGCTTGATACCCCCCTCCATCGACTCCTCGGAGCCGGCGCCGACGTTGGCCCAGTACATGTGCTCCTGCAGGAGGTGGACGTCCTCCATGTTGCGGCGGTGGCGATCGAAGAGCAGGCGCCGGCCCTTGGGGTCGTAGGCGGTCTCGGTGGCGCGGTTGAACACCTCGGTGCGTACGCCGGCCTCGCGGACCAGCTCGGTGAGCGGGTTGTTCTCCTCACCGCGCATCCAGGAGGCGCCCGTGTCCAGGGTGGCACCGTGCCAGTCCCCCACCGAGTGGATGCGCCCGCCCGTACGCGCACGGGCCTCCAGGACGGTGACACGCTCTCCCGCATCGGCGAGCCGGTCGGCGGCGGCCAGGCCGGCCATGCCCGCGCCCACCACGACGGTGTGTCCCCGGCCGGGTTGCGCCTCGCGCCCGCGCGGCTCCGGCGCCGCGGTCTCCTCGATACGCCCCGGCTCTCCCTGGGCGGCGGTCTCCTCGGTGTCACCCGGTTCGGTCATGGCGGTCCCCTCTGCGGTAGTCACCGGCTACTGGCGGATGTGTGCCCCGGGACGGCCGCGAGGGGGCGGGGCCGGTGCCCCACCCCCTCGCGGGTCCTCGCATCAGCTGCGCGGCGGACGGCCTCCGCGGCCCTCCTCGTCCTCTCCCTCGAACTCGATGCGCTCACTGCGACGCTCGCCCTGGACGTGCTCGTCGCGGGTCACGCGCTTCTTGCGCAGGTGGATCTCCTCGACGGGCACCTCCTTCTTGGAGACGACCGGGCGCTCCTCGTAGAGGGTGAAGGTCTCCTCTCCCTCCTCCATGGGCTCGTGCCGGCCCACCTGGGAGGCGTCGGTGACGGGACGCCGCTCGACCTCCAGCTCCTCGTGGCTGACGGGGACCGTCTCGTCGAACTGCTCCCGGTCGATGTGCTTGCGCATCCGGGCCTGGCCGCCCTCGCGGCGCTCGACGCCGACGTCGACCTGCTCCTCGGTGCGGTACACGACCTCGTCGTCCGCCCCGCCCCGCGTCCGGCCCTCCTGGCGCCCGGTCCGCTCGCGCCGGCCGGCCCCGGGACGCGCCTCGGTGCCCATCCCCTCGGTGCGGGTCTGGCCGGGGATGCCGCCGTGCATGGCGTAGTAGTCGCGGACCTGCTGCTCCTCGTCTCGGGAGATGTGGTCCTTGGCCTCGATGTTGGGTGCGTCCTTGACCGTGGCCTTGTCGTAGGGAACCTGGATGTCCTCCGCCACGGGGCGCGCGCCCTGGAGGGGCACCAGCGTCTCCCGCATGCCGAAGAGACCGGTGTTGACCGACGCCCATGTGGGGACGCCCGTTTGGTCGTCCAGGTACACCTGGCCGATCTTGCCGATGTTGTTGCCCTCGTCGTCCAGGACGTGATGTCCGATGAGGTCCTCCGCGCTGTGGCGTGCCATGGCTCTCCTCTCACCGTGTCGATCCAGCGAGCCGCAACCCGCCGCACCCTCCTTCGGTAACCCGCATCGACCTGGAGAAACGGAACTTTCCGAGCCTTGGCCCAAACGGGAAGTCCCGTTGACGCCGGCCGGCCCCGACCCGCCTACCTGCACATATCCGCCATGGGAAAGAAATGTGGGGATATATTCCCCGCCTTTACTTTTCCCTGTTCGGAGAAATAGCGTCCTCTCCCATGAGCCACGAGAGAGAAATCCGCTGGGAAGGCTTCTTCAACGCCCGCGATCTCGGAGGGCTCCCCGTCCGCGGGGGAGGCCTCACCCGCCGCGGGGCCTTCCTCCGCTCCGCCGACCCGCGCTTCGTCACCGAGGCGGGCTGGGCAGCGGCCCGTGCCGCCGGCGTCCGCACCGTCGTCGACCTGCGCAACGAGGACGAGATGCGGCCGGTCACCGGTGAGAGTGCGACGGAGCGGAGCGGTTCGGCCGCGTTCACCGCCGCCTCGGCAGGAATCTCCGTCCCACCCGGCCTGACCCGCCTGGAGGTGCCCCTCGACGACATCGAGGACACCGCTTTCTGGCTGGACACCAACCGCAGACGCCTGAACGGGAGCCCGCTCTACTTCCGTCCCTTCCTCGAGCACAAGGCCGAGCGGTGCGCCGCGGTGGTCACGGCCCTGGCCCGGACCGAACCCGGGGGCGTCCTGTTCCACTGCGGTGCCGGCCGCGACCGCACCGGCCTGGTCTCCCTGCTGCTCCTCGCCCTGGCGGGGGTCGAGGCCGAGGCGGTGGCCGCCGACTACGACCTCACGACGGAGGCGGTCGTCCCGCTCTTCGCCGCGATGGGAGTGCCGGACCAGGGCCCGGCCGTCGCGACGGTGCTCACCGAGCGCGGCCTGACCCAGCGCGACGCCGTGCTCGACGTCCTCGCGGACCTGGACCCGCAGGGCTACCTCCTGGCCGCCGGGGCCGCCCCCGAAGACCTCGCCGAGCTCCGCACCCGCCTCCTGGGCTGACCGGCGCCCCTCCCAAGGCAGGGTGCCGTCGGGGCCGAGATGGGCCCTGCCCCACTGGAACGGTGACTCCCTCGGCGGCCAGGGGCGCATTCCAGGCAACGGCACCGGCAGGCGCGCACGCGCGCTCATCCGGGTCTCCGTCAACCTCCCCCGAGGAGGGCATGACACGAGCCCGAGATGGGCAGGGCCCGCTGGCGTCCTGCCTTCCGGCGCAGCGGAAGACGCAGGAGGTCGTCTTGCCCCGCCTGGGGCCGGACAGGACGGCCTCGGAAAAGTCCCTATGCTCCATGGAGACTCCCCGAAGAGAGGTGTCCGGGGGCCGGGGCTGCACGGGCGGAGTTGCTCAGCGGTGCTTGCCGCCTTCACCGAGGAAACGAAGGTGTGCCACTCTGCCGAGGCGAACACCAGATGCCCGAGCTCAGGCTGCTCGAAGTCGCACACATACGCATCGGACTCCACCTCGACGCACGTGGGGTCATCCCCGCTGCAACCGCTCTTCCCCAACCCACCACCTCGACACACTCCCCACTGGCTTTGGAGAAATTGCTCTTCAAGTGCTGCCAGTCTGGACCGGGAGGCTTCATTTCCAGTGATCTTGTACCTACAGCAAAGTTCGAACGCCCTCGGCTTCTGTCCTTCTCGGCAGCACACGCCTCCTTGAGTGACTTGCAGGGTTTCTTGAAGCCATCAAACATGTTCCGGGAGGACCAGAAAGCACACGAATATGCAGCATCAGTATGCGTCTTCCAAAACCATGAAACACGAGGCATATCCAACCTCGCTGCAAGTACAAGCGTCACGCCGAGGGAACCCCCGGTCGGTGTCGGTGCGCCGCCGCTGGGCGCGGGCACAGCGGGCCTTGGCTCGCTGGTGGAAAGTGGTGGACCGTAGCCGCACTTGCTGATGTCGCGTTGGACGTCGCGGCTGGTCACGGTCCGTCAGCGGCTCCAGCTTCCAGAGCGCAGAAAGGGGGTGGTGAACACGGCGATCGGGCAACCGGACATTCGCTCTACTCAGCTCCGATAACGTCCTCGCCCAGACCGGAGAACCGGCACGGGCCAGAGCACCTGGCACCGCACCGGACCACCTGCGCGACCACGGCAACCTCCGCGCAGCAGGGGCGAAGAGCATCTGAGCAGCCTGTCTCCTCAGGGGAACATTCCTGATCTTTCGGCAGCAGTGCGCCTGTGTCGGCATCCGGGCGGGCACTCTCTTCTTCAGCTTTTCGACAAGATCTCGTGTGTGGGTGGTGGAAGGCATGGAGCACAACAGCGACGGCGGCGTCCCTGAGGAGAACACCGACCGGCTGCGCGAGGCACTCGCCGCTGCCGACATCAAGCGGCTCGCACGCGCGTCCCGTGAGGGTGACGGAGACGAAGTGGAACAGATACGGCAAAGGTACGTGGACCGGCAGTCCGGATATGGCCAAAATCCTTGCAGGACAGGGGTTTCGTGTTAGCTTCAGGCCCAGAGATCGTTCCTTCGAGGCTCGATCGGAGCGCCATGGAACTGGAAATACTCGCCAAGGATGACAAGTCCGGACACGGAGGGTGCCCCTCCGTCTATCTCAGCGACACTGGCGAGTTCGTCGTCCAGGGTCTGGAACTGAACGACACCGACTTCGCGAAACTGGCCAACCCTCTGCCGGGTGAGAGCGCAGTCCGGATCTCCCCCGAGATCGTGCTCGCCGCGGTCGAGCGCTACCGGCGGAGGGGGAGGTGATTCTGGAGAGAAGCGAATCCCAACCCATCAGCGGGGACGAGCTCAGCCGTTTCTTCGAGGAGTGCCAATACACCGCGTTCCGCCTGGAGACGCTCCAGGTCTACGACGTCGGCTACGAGGAGGAGGCCTTCCGGCGCTTCCTTGCCGACGGAGCGGTGGTCACCTCCAGGTCCCATGAGGAGTGGGCCCGCTGGGTCGGCAGCGGGCGGCAGTTCCGCCGGGTCCATGTCGTGGCCGAACCCCTCACGGACTACGTGAGGTTCGAGTGTGCTTGGGCCTACCGATCCAGCGTGGAGGCCGGCGAGGACGTGAACATCCTGCCTGTGGCCGAGGGCGAGTGGCCGCAAGGCATTCCTCGGTTCGACTACTGGTTGTTCGACTCCCACCAGCTCGTGCGTATGAACTACGCCCCCGACGGCAGCATGCTCACCCCCGACCTGGTGACCGACCCCCAGCAGATCGTGCAGGCCAACGTGATACGCGACCGGGCACTGCATCTGGCCATTCCTTTCACCGAATACGAGAAGCGTTTCGACGCCGACATGCGCTCCCTGTGACAAATCAACAAGAAAACATCAACACTGACAACAAAGTCCGCGATGTCAACGGCACCGTTGTGCAGGCCGGTGTGGTCCATGGAGATGTCGTCATCTCCCCGAGCACCCGGAAGCCGTCGGTGCCACGACAGCTCCCCTTCTCCCCCAATGGGTTCGTCGATCGAACCGAGCACATACGGCACCTCGACGTGCTGGCCGGGGAAGTTGACAACGGCGTCCCCATCGCCATCGTCTCTGGGCCGCCAGGGGTGGGGAAATCGGCATTGGCTCTACATTGGGCACACCGTATGCGCGACAGGTTCCCTGACGGTGATCTCTATGCCCATATGCACAGTCATGCCCCGGGGCCAAGGGTGGAGGCAGCCCAGGTCCTCGACTCGTTCTTGCGCGCACTCGGTGTCAGCGGCGATCGCATTCCGCTCGATCTGGACGGCCGGGCCTCCCTCTTCCGTTCCCAACTCGACGGCAGGAACGTCTTGGTCGTCATGGACGACGTCCTCGATCCTGCCCAGGTCCGGCCCTTGCTCCCTGCTTCACCAGGGTGCATGGTGCTCATCACCAGCCGCAGCAGTCTCTCGGGATTGATCAGCCGAGAGGGCGCTCGGCGCCTCCCCCTGGATGTCCTGGCGGCGGATGATTCGGTGGAGCTGCTCCGCCAGTTCGTGGGAGCGCGCGTGGATGATGCGCTTGAGGACGCACGCCATATCGCCGAGCACTGTGCCCACCTGCCTCTGGCCTTGCGTGTCGCCGCGGAAAGGCTGACCGACCGCTGGAACACACCCCTCTCAGCTCTGGTGTCGGAACTCGCAGCAGAGGAATCTCGTCTGGACACCTTGTCGGAGGAGGACGAGTTGAGCGATCTGCGCGCCGTGATGGCGGCGTCCTACGAAGCACTCGAAAACGGCACCGCCCTTTTCTTCCGGACACTGGGGCTGCATCCGGGGACGGAGTTCTCCGCCGGGGCCGCGGCAGCCCTCACCGGAGTGGCGCAGGACGCTGCCCAGCGGTTCCTGGAGCGTCTGGTCCGGGCGAACCTCGTGGAGCGGCCCCGGCCTGGCCGATACCGGCTGCACGACCTGGTGCGGCTGTACGCGGTGGAGCGGGTAGCCGCCGAGGACGGGGCCGACGCAGCGCGCGGGGCGGTGGGACGTGTGGCCCGGTGGTACACGCACGCCGCTGCCCAGGCGCAGCGGACCGAGCTTCCGAACTTCCCGGTCGTGCCGGGTGGGGATCCCCCTGCCGATCTGCCGGAATTCGGGTCTCCCGGTGAGGCCCTGGGCTGGTTCGAGCAGGAGCGGACGAACCTGATCGCCGTTCTGGAATCCGCTCACGAGCACGGTCACCATGACACCGTCTGGCGGCTGGCCGCGAGTGTCTACCCGTTCTTCGAGGTGCACCGGCACTGGGACGAGTGGCGTGGCATCCACGTCATCGGGCTGAGGTCCGCCGCATCGGCAGGCAGCGCCTACGGCCTGGCTCGCAACCACCTGGGGCTGGGTGATGCCCTGTGGAAACTCGGTGAGCTGGACGGGGCTCTCCACCACTACCGGACAGCGCTGGAGGCGGACGACCCCTGGGTCCAGGGCTTCGCGCTCCGGCAGTTGGGGACGATTTCCTGGCAGCGAGGTGAGCACGGTGACGAGGCGGTCGGGTACGTGGAGCGCGCCATCGACGCCTTCCGGAGCGCCGAGGAGCGGCGCGGGGAGGCGATGTGCCTGCTCAGCCTGGCCGAGTTCGCCGCCGACACAGGACGCTTCGAGGAAGCTCGGGAGCACGCCCGGAAGGCGGTGGAGGTCTTCGAAGCGACCGGAGACACATGGAGCGTGGCCTGGGGCCGCTGCACCCTCGGCCGCGCTCTGGTCCCGCTCGGCCGGCCCAAGGAGGCGTTGGCCGCCTACCGCGCCGCCGAGGAGGTGTTCGCCGACCACGGCGACCAGGACAGCAGGACGATCGCCCTGCTCGGCCTCGGCGATGTCCATGTCCGGCTCGGCGAGCCGGAGCGGGCTCGGGAGGCACTGGGCGCCGCCCTGGACCACCTGCGCGACCACGGCGACCCCCGCGCCGCGGAGGTCGAGGAGCGCTTGAGCGGCCTGACGGCCGGCGGCTGAAGCTGCCCGTGGAATCGGCCGTCCCACAGGTGTGTGCCTGCTTCGACCTCTGCGGCGGGCACACGCCTGAGAGGTTTCTGGACAAGGTCTCGTGTGTGGTGTGCTGGAAGACATGGAGCACGACCGTGACGCCCCCGCCCTGGAGGAGACCGCGCACGTGTTGCGCGATGCGCTCGCTGCCGCCGACATCAAGCGGCTCGTGCGTGCGTCGCGCGAGGGGGACGGGGACGAAGTGGAACGGATACGGCAAAGGTATGTGGACGGGTAGGCCGGACATGGCCAGAATCCCTACTGGGCAAGGCTTCCGTGTTAGCTTCGAGTTCTGGGAAACGTTCCTTCGAGGCCCGATCGGAGTGCCATGGAACTGGAGCTGCTCGCCAAGGACGACAAGTCGGGCGACAAAGGCTGCCCTTCCGTCTATCTCAGCGACACGGGCGAGTTCGTCGTCCAGGGCGCGGGCCTGAACGACTCCGATTTCGCGAAGCTGGCCAATCCCCTGCCGGGCGAGACCGCGGTCCGCATCTCCCCCGAGATCGTGCTCGCCGCGGTCGAGCACTACCGGCGGAGGGGGATGTGACTGTTCGGGACATGGGGCTCCGCCCGGTCAGCGAGACCGAGTTCGACCGCTTCTTCGAGGAGTTCCGGTACACCGCGTTCCGTCTGGAGACACTCCAGGTCTACGACGTCGGCTATGAGAAAGAGGCGTTCCGCCGCTTCATGGTCGACGGAGAAGTAATCGCCCCCGCCTCCCGCAAGGAGTGGACGCGCCTCCTCGGCAGTGGGCGGCAGTTCCGCCGGGTCCACGTCGTCGTCGAACCTCTGACGGACTATCTGCGGTTCGAGTGCGTGTGCGCCTATCGCTCCAATGTCAAAGCGGGCGAGGATGTCAACATCTTGCCCGTGGACGAGGGCAAGTGGCCGCAGGGCATCCCCCGGTTCGATTACTGGCTGTTCGACTCCCACCAGCTGGTGCGCATGAACTACACCCCCGACGGCACCATGCTCACCCCCGAACTGGTGACCGATCCGGAGCAGATCGTGCAGGCCAACGCAATACGCGACCGAGCTCTGCACCTGGCCATTCCCTTCACCGAGTACGAGAAGCGTTTCGACGCCGACATGCGCCCCCTGTGACAGATCAGCAAGAGCACCCGAGCACCAGCAACACCGTCCACACGGCCGATGGGACCGTCGTGCAGGCAGGCACGGTCCACGGAGACATCATCGTCTCCGCGGACGGCCGTGGCCCTTTGGTGCCTCGGCAGCTCCCTTTCTCGCCCAGCGGGTTCGTCGACCGGGTCGATCACCTACGGGATCTCGACGTACTGGCCGGCGGGACCACGTGCGACGTCCCCATCGCCGTCATCTCCGGGCCGCCAGGGGTAGGCAAGTCCGCGCTGGCCCTGTACTGGGCGCACCGCATGCGCGCCAGGTTTCCGGGTGGCGATCTCTACGCCCACATGCACGGCCACGCCCCGGGACCGCGGACAGAAACCGCTCAGGTCCTGGATTCCTTTCTGCGTGCTCTCGGCGTCAGCGGCGACCGTATCCCCCTCGATCTGGACGGCCGCGCCTCCCTCTTCCGCTCCGAACTCAGCGGCAGGCGCATGCTGGTCGTCATCGACGACGTCCTCGGCCCCGCCCAGGTCCGGCCTCTGCTCCCCGCCTCTCCCGGCTGCATGGTGATCGTCACCAGCCGCAGCAGCCTCTCCGGGCTGGTGAGCCGAGAAGGTGCTCGACGCCTCTCGCTGGACGTCCTGGCGATGGACGATTCGGTGGAGCTGCTCCGCCGGACTGTGGGAACACGTGTGGACGAGGCTCCCGAGGAAGCACGGCGTATCGCCGAACACTGCGCTCGCCTCCCCCTGGCCCTGCGAGTCGCGGCTGAGAGGCTGACCGACCGCCGGGATGTGCCCCTGTCGGATCTGGTGTCGGAACTGTCCGCGGAGGAGTCCCGCCTGGACGCCTTGTCGGAGGAGGACGAGTTGAGTGATCTGCGCGCCGTGATGGCGTCGTCCTACGCAGCTCTGGATGACGACACTGCCCGTTTCTTCCGGCTTCTGGGCCTGCACCCGGGAGCGGAGTTCTCCGCTGCTGCCGCAGCGGCTCTCGCGGATGTCCCGCAGGCCGCTGCCCGACGGTTCCTGGAGCGTCTGGTCCGTGCACATCTCGTGGAGCGGACGCGTCCCGACCGCTACCGGTTGCACGACCTGGTACGGCTGTACGCGGCGGAGCGGACCACCGCCGAGGACGGTCCCGCCACGGCAGGAGAGGTGGCGGAGCGTGCCGCTCGATGGTACACGCACGCCGCTTGCCGGGCCCAGCAGGCCGCGCATCCGCACTTCCCCGTCGTCCCAGGTGCGGAACCGTCCGGACAGCTGCCGGAGTTCGGTTCTCCTTCCGAGGCGCTGACCTGGTTCGAGCAGGAGCGGACCAACCTGCTCGCCGCCCTGGACTCCGCCCACGGGCACGGACACCACGACATCGCTTGGCGCCTGGCTGCGAGCGTCTATCCGCTCTTCGAGCGGCACCGCCACTGGGACGAGTGGCGGGGCATGCAGGTCATCGGTCTGAGGTCGGCCGAACTGGCGGGCAGTTCTCTCGGTCTCGCGCGCAACCACCTGGGGCTGGGTGATGCCCTGTGGCTGCTCGGCGATGTCGAGGAAGCCGCAGGGCACTACCGGGCTGCGCTGGGTTCGGGAGAGCCCTGGGTCGAGGGGTTCGCGTTGCGGCAGCTGGCCCTGCTGTCCTGGCAGCGGGGCGAACGCGGTGCCGAGGTGATCGGCCTCGTGGAACGCGCCGTCACCGCGTTCCGCGAGGCCGGGGAACGGCGCGGGGAGGCGATGTGCCTGCTCAGCCTGGCCGAGTTCGCCGCCGACACCGGGGACTTCCAGGAGGCGTTGGTCCACGTCCGGGAGGCGGTGCGGGTCTTCACGGAGATCGGGAACGTGTGGAGCGTGGCCTGGGGCCGCTGCACCCTCGGCCGCGTCCTGGCCGGGCTCGGCCGGTTCGGCGAAGCACGGGAGGCCTACCGTGCGGCCGAGGAGGTGTTCGCCGACCACGGCGACCAGGACAGCAGAACGATCGCCCTGTTCGGCCTCGGTGACGCCCACCTCCACCTCGGCGAACCCGAACAGGCCCGGGAGGCGCTGGGCGCCGCCCTGGACCACCTGCGCGACCACGGCGACCCCCGCGCGGCAGAGGTCGAGGAGCGCTTGAGCGGCCTGGCAACCGGCGGGTGAGGGCGCGGATCGGGCCCGGGTCGAGGCCTCGGCTGCTTCCGTCGGGGCCTCGCACCACGCACGGTCACTGCTCGACGTAGGCCGCGAGGTTGGCCAGGGACGAGGCGAGCCCCTCCTCGTGGTCGGCAGGGGAGATGCCCGGGGGCACGCCCGTCGCCTCGACGGTCACCAGCGTGCCCTCGGGGACCTCCGTGAGCTGCCAGGTCATCGTCATCGTGCCGGCGAACTCGGGGTCCGGGGAGTCGAAGACGCCCCGCTGCACGATCCGCTCGCCCGGGACCAGTTCGGCGAACTCGACCTCGGCGACGTCGCTGGACCCGGTGGTCTTGCCCTGCGCGGAAGCGGGGTCGGTGTAGGTCAGCACCATGCGGTATCCGCCGCCGGGGCGGGGGTCGAAGCGCTCGATGCGGCCGGTCATACCCTCCGGAGGCAGCCAGGCCTCGAGGGCGCGCGGGTCGGTCATCACCGCGTAGACGTGCTCCGCGCGGGCGCGGACGGTGCGGCTCGCTCTGTCGGTGCGCTGCTGCGGTTCCATGGTCGGCACCCTCTTCCGCCCTCTTCGGTGTCCTCCTTCCGACACTAACCGGGGGTACCGACGATCGGCCGGTGTCCCGGGGGGCGCGTCCGCCCCCCGGGACCGCCGGTCAGCAGGTGTTGTTCCGGCTGTTGTTCCAGGTGATGTTGCGGACGACCGTGTTCGAGGCACACGGGTTCTCGTTGATCGCCGTGTTGTTCAGGGTCAGGTTCTGGAAGGTGACGTCGCGCGTGTTGGCGAACTCCGAGCGGGCGGCGATCCGGATGTCGCCCGGTCCGGACACGGTTCCGCCCTGCTCTGCGACGGTGACGTTGTAGCAGTTCTCGATCAGCATCGCGTTGCTGCCGGTGTCGGCGATGTCCACGCGCTCGATCACCGCGCCGCCGCTCTCGGAGACGCAGAAGATCCCCCGGCCGCCGCCGCGGGCGCGGACCTCGCCGACCCGGATGTTGGCCGGGTAGGAGTTGCCCACGCGGCCGTTGCGGTTGGCCATGCGGAAGGCCGCGTAACCCGTACCGGTGCCCGCGCCGACGGCGTCGACCCTGCCGACGGTGGCGTTCACGGTGTCGTTGAGCAGCAGGCCCGAGTAGGCCGTGTTGCGGGCGGTGACGGTGCCGATGGTCAGGCCGTCGACGCCGTAGGTCTCCACACCGTGGTTCCCGGTGCCCGAGACGTACACGTCGTCGATGCGGATGTTGCGCGCCTCGCGGACGGCGTCGTTGTCGCGGCTGTCGATGCGCATGCCCAGTCCGCCGGACAGGCGCAGGTCGATCTGCCCGAAGTGGACGTTCTGCGAGGTGCGCACCCATACGCCGAAGTACGGGTTTCCGGTCAGGGTCAGGTGCGGAACGGACACGTTGGTGACGTGGCGGATGCGCACGGCCGCGTTGTTGGCGCTGGGTGTGCCGGTCACGTTGATCGTGCCGCACACCTCCAGGGAGGTGTGGCTGGGCAGGTCCAGCGAGGTGTTGGCCGGCATCGAACCGGATCCGCGCACCACCACGCGCTCCTGCGAGCTGCGGCCCGGCGTCAGGCCGTCGACCGCCGCCCGCATGGCGGTGAGCATGTCACCGCCGCTGTAGAGGGTCGTCCCGCCGCGGCGAGCGGTCCAGGTGGAACCGTTCTGGACGGCCTCGGTGTGGTAGCTGCCGCTGCCGCAGTCGCCCGAGCCGTTCCCGCCGTCGACGCGGACCAGGTCCCAGACCTGGTTGTTGCCGCCGGTGGAGTCGTACTGGGACAGGCGGGCGGCCGGTTCGGTGCTCCACTCCCAGACCTCGAGGGCCTTGCCGCTGTGGCGGTTGATCAGCTGCACCCCGCCGGCGGTGTCGACCGGGCGCCACTGCTGGTTGGCGCCGTTGTTGTCGGTGTACTGGCGGATCTCGGCGCCGTTGGCGGTGGAGCGTTCCCACACGTCGAGTGCCTTGCCGCTGTGGCGGCTGACGATGCGGTAGTGGCCGTCGCCGGAGGAGACGAAGCGGAACTGCTGCCAGGCGGCGTCGGTGCGGTGCCACTGGATGACCTCGGCACCGTTGTCGGTGGAGCCGTTGAGGACGTCGGCGACCATGCCGCTGTGCCGGTTGACCAGCACGTAGTAGGCGCCGGTGTCGATGTCGGCGGCCGCTGCGGGGGCCGGCACCGCGGAGACGCCGCCCATGCAGAGCAGGGCGGTCAGGGCTGTGTACAGGACGTGGCGCAGGTGCCCCCGACGGCGGGGTCCGGGGGCGGGGCCGCCGGACCGGGGGGATCTGTCAGGCAATGCTGCTCCTCGTGTGCGGTCCCAGGGCGTGCCCCGGGATGCGGTTCGGGGGGTGTGGGAGCGCTCCCGGATTTCGGAACCTAACACGGAATGCGCATTCCGGGTATCCGTGCAACTACTTTCGGAGACCAAGAACGGGCCGGTGCGGGCCCGGGGCTCCGCACCGGCCCGCGCACGCGTCCGCCCGCCCCGACGCCTCCAGGCCCTGTTTTTGGATCATCTCGGGCTGCACGGCCGCCAGGCGCCCCCTTGCCGCGTCGGAGAGCTTGCGAAGCCGACCAGGCTGAGCTGCGCTCCCCGCCTCGCAAGGGAACACCTGGCCGGCCGTTCGCCGGAGGATCGGCTCCGCCGATACGGCGAGAGCATCCAAAAAACAGTGCCTAGCGGGGGCGGCGCCCCTGGACCGAGTAGATCGCGCAGGAGCTCGCCCGGAAGGAGGGGTCGGCCAGGAGGGCGCGCACGTCGGCGAGCTTCCCGTCGGTCATCCCCTCGCGCAGGAACGCCTCGCGCAGGTGCCGGGTGTGGTGCGCGATCAGGTGCACGCCGGGGGACCCCGCGTCCCACAGTTCCAGCCGGGGGCGGGGGTCGATCTCCACCAGTCCCGCCCGGCGCATCGCATCGGCGGCGTTGCGCCCCCAGGCCGGATCGGCTCCGGCCCTCACCATCAGCCTCGTCTTGGCCTCCTGGAACTCCTCGTAGAGCTTCTGCGCCCGGGCGTCGGGCATGAGCAGCGCCGGGCCGTAGGTGATGTCGAACTCGTCGAGCTGGAGCACCCCGCCGGGTTTGAGGGCGCGCACCAGGCGGTCCAGGACCGCGATCCGCTCCGGCAGGTGCAGCAGCACCAGCCGGGCGTGGACGAGGTCGAAGGCGGCCTCGGGAAGCGGGTCGCGGACGATGTCGTGGCGGACCACCGACAGCCCTTCCGCGGCGGGGATGCGCTCCGGCTTGATGTCGGTGGCCAGGACACTTCCGGCGGGCGCGACCCGGCGGGCCAGCCAGAGCGCGACGCTGCCGCCCCCGGCACCCACCTCCAGGCAGCGCCACCCCGGCCCGACCCCCGTCTGTTCGAGGCGTTCGACGGTCATCGGATCGTAGGCGGCCGCCAGGAAGCGGTGCTGGTCGGAGGCGTGCTCGCTGTGGTTGTCGAAGACATAGCGGTCCGCACCGCCGGTTTCGGGCACCGCCTCGGTAGTGGTGTCGGTCATCGGTCCTCCTTCGGTCGGGGGTCGCCCTGCTGCTCGGACGGTCTCGGTCGCGATGCGGGCCAGGGTGGCCGTGCACACCTTCCCGGTCGGGCCCAGCGGGAGTTCGGGCAGGACGACCACGTGCTCGGGAAGCTTGCGCCGGTCCAGGCCCCGTTCGCGCAGGAAGGCGATCAGCTCCTGCCCGGAGGGAGGGACGGCCCCCGCCACGGGGGACACACACGCGCACATGCGCTCGCCCAGGTCGGGGTCGGGCACGGGGACGCAGTGGACGTCCGCCAGCAGGGGGTGGGCGCCGAGCTCGCGCTCCACCTCGGCGGGGAAGACGTTGACCCCGCCCCGGATCACCGTCCGTCGCAGGCGGTCCACCACCCACAGGACGCCGTCGCGGTCCAGCCGGCCCAGGTCGCCGGTGCGCACCCATCCGCCCGGGGCCCGGCGTTCGGCGTCCAGGCCGGGTGCGTCGACGTGGCACAGCGGTGTCATCGGGCCCAGCGCCCAGATCTCGCCCGTCTCCCCTGCCGGGAGCGGACGGCCGCCGGGGTCGCGGATGCTCAGCTCGGCCACGTCGGGGGCGGGGCGCCCGGCCATGCCGGGCTCCCAGGCCCCGGGGCGGCCGCCGGTGTGGCAGTTGACCCCGTCGGTGGAACCGTAGACGTTGATCACCGGCCGGCCGAAGCGCCGCAGGCAGAGGTCGTGCACCTCCCGGGTCAGCGGCGCCCCGCTGGCCACGACCGCGCGCAGGGACGAGGTGTCGGCCCGCTCGGGCAGGGCGGCGACGCGCCGCAGCATCGTGGGCACCCCGATCAGGTGCGTGGGGCGGTGCCGTTCGATCGCGCGCAGGGCCGCGGCGGGGTCGAAGCGGGGCAGGACCACCAGGGTCCCGCCGTGCCGGGCCAGGGTCACCGGCACCCCGCAGGAGCCGAAGGAGGAGGCCAGCGAGACGAGCACCAGGTTGCGCATCGGCTCGGGCCCGGTGTGCAGCGCCGCGAGGTAGTTGCCCCGGCCGCCGGCCATGGCGTTGTGCGTGTAGGCGACCATCGACGGCTCCCCCTCCGACCCCGAGGAGAGCAGGATGCGGGCCGGGGACTCGGGGTCGGGCCGGGCCGGGCTCCAGCGGCCGGGCTCGTCCGGACCGGTCCGGTCCAGGCTGTGCGTCCCCGGGCGCGCGGGGCCGAACGTCCACACCCGGCGCAGATGCGGCAGGTCCGCGCGGTCCGTCTCGTGTGCCCTGCCGGGCACGGTGACGAGGCCGGCCGCCCGGGAGCGGCGCAGAAGGGCGCGCACGTCGTCCGGGGACCGGCCGTCGGGGACGGGGAGCGCGACGGCCCCCACGGCGGCGACGGCGAGTTCGGCGACGACCGCCTCGCGCCCGTTGGGCAGCAGGACGGCGACCACGTCGCGTTCGCCGGTCCCTCCGGCTGCCAGTGCGGCGGCCGCGCTCCGCACCCGGGCGTCCAGAGCGGCGTAGTCGAGCGTTCCGCGGTCGTCGACGACGGCCTCCCGGCCGGGGAAGGCGCGCACGTGCTCGCGGAACAGGGTGTAGAGGTCCTTGCCGGGGCACCAGCCCCGGGCGGTCCACTCCGCGCGCAGGCCGGGGGGAACGAGGTCGGCCAGCACCAGTCCGTTGGACGAGGTCCACGTCATCGCGTCTCCGAGAGGTCGTCGAGGGGTCCGTGGCGGGGGAGTCCGTGGCCGGGGAGTCCGTGGTCGGCGCGGCACGGGGCGGGACACCGGCGCCCGGGCGCGAGGAAGGCGGGCTCCGCCCTCCGCCGGAGGGGCCTTCGCGCCGGAGGACGGTGCACCGTCACGGCACCTCCCCCGCCGGGACGGCCACGGCCGGCGGTGCGTCCCGCGGGCGGTCGCCGGCAGGGGCGAAGGTCCACGGGGCCCGGAAGCAGGAGATGCCGCCGACCGTGTCGAAGGCCCCCGCGAACTCCGGTGCGGACGCCATCGCCGCCAGGTCCTGGGCCGGGGCGGGACCGCTGCGGCCCTCGGGCGCGGTGCCGCGTCCGGCGCGGCGCAGCAGCCCGGCCGCGTCCGCCAGGGCGGTGCGGACGTGCATGCCGGTGCCCGTGCGGGCGCGGGCCAGCAGCGCCGCCAGCGCACCCTCCGCGGCGAGGAGTGCACCGAGCACGTCGGTGAGGGTGAGCAGGGACGGCGCGGGCTCCTCACCGGGCCCGGCCAGCAGGTCGGCCACCCCGCCGTGCGCCTGGACCAGGTAGTCGGTGGCCGTCGCACCGGGCCCGGGTGCGTCCCCGGCCCACCCGTCCGCGTGGACATGGACCAGGCCGGGGGCGCATTCGGCGAGGTCCTTCGGTCCCAGCCCGAAGCGCCGGGCGCGCCCGGGCGGCCAGTTGTAGAGCAACACGTGGGCGGTGGCGGCCAGCTCTTGTGCGGTGCGGCGCCCCGCGGCGGTCCCGAGGTCGGCCTCGACCGCGTCCTTGCCCCGGTTCAGGGCCAGGAAGCGGGCGGAGCACTCCCCCACCATCGGCGGCACCCCGCGCATCGGGTCGCCGCCGGGGGGTTCGATCCGCACCACCTCGGCGCCCAGCATGGCCAGCAGCAGGCCCGCCAGCGGGCCCTGGATCCGGCTGGTCGCCTCGACCACCCGCAGTCCGGACAGGGGCGCGGCCGCGCGGGGGGCGGGCAGCGGGTTCCCCCTGGCCCCGGTCGGGCGCAGCCGCCATCTCCAGGCGGAGGCGGAGGCCTCCGCGTCCGCCGCGGTACGCAGCAGGGCGATACTCACCCCGGCGCGGTGTGCGGCCGCGCGCACACCGGAGAGGTCCGCGGCGGCGGCAGCGGCGGCCAGCTCCGGCGGCAGCGGGCACACGGCGGTGGCGAAACGGCTCTGGAAGTGCGGCCAGCCGGCGGCGATGGCCGAGGGGGCGGCCCCCAGGTCGGTCCAGAAGGCCAGCCAGGCCTCCGCGTCCAGGGTCTCGATCTCGAAGCGCGTCCCGTCCGAGGCCCGGAAGGGCGGAGCGGCGCCGGGCTCCCCCCGCCGGGGCGGGTCCTGGCCCGGGGCGGTGGCCGCCGCGACGTGGGGGCCCGCCGCGAGCAGGGCGGCCTGGGCGGCCGAGACGGTCGCGTCCAGGGCGGGTCCGCCGCGGGCCAGGGCCAGCACGGACGCCGTCACGGCCTGCGCGGCGAGCACGCCCGCGCACACCGACGCGTAGTCCACACCCAGGAACCGGGGCCCGCCGCGGGACCGGCCGTGCAGGTGGGCGAGGCCGCAGGCGGCCTGCACGTCGTGCTCGCCCGCCATGGGCACCCCCACGGGACCGGCCCAGTCGAGGGCGCAGCCGGGCAGGGGTGTGCGGCGGAATCCGCCCGGGACCCGGACCAGGTCGATCTGCCCGGCCGGGGCACCGGGGGGTGCGGTGCCGGGGCGCCGGGAGACGGAGCATCCCAGCGCCCGCAGCCGGGTCTCCGCGATGTGCAGCGCGACCGAGTCGCCGACCGTGTGCGCGACCGCCCCGGCCAGCGGCAGGAGCGTCCGCGCGGGCCGTTCCGTCACGTCCACCTTCCCGTCCCGCAGCTGTCGGGGCGCAGGCCCAGGCGGTCGCGCAGCACGGCGCGCCGGACCTTGCCGGTGGCCGTGCACGGCACGCCGTCCCAGGTCGTCACCACGGGTTCGGCCAGCGGGGGCAGGTCGGCGACGGCCTTGCGCCAGGCATCGGCGTCGAGATGTCCGTCCGCGGTGACCACGACCGGCACCGGAGGGCCTCCGGGAACGCTCAGGACGACGCACTCCAGCACTTGGGGAAGGCGGTCGTCCACGACGTCCTCCACCTCCAGGCAGCTTCCCTCGGGGAGGCTGTCCACCTCCCTGTCCACCAGGCGCACCGCACCGGTGCGGGAGATCGTCCCGAGGTCGCCGGTGTTCCACCAGTCGCCCACCAGCTTGGACCGCCACCGCTCCTCCTCCCCGACATAGCCCAGGCACAGGGCGTCGGTGCGGCAGAACAGCAGGCCGGGCGTGCCGGGCGGGACCGGGCGCAGGGTCCGCGGGTCGACCGCGCGCAGGCGGGTGCGGGTGGGCACGGGGCGGCCCAGGTCGCGGGTGGTCGGGTGGCGTTCCCCGCTCCGGGCCAGGGCCCGCCGGGTGAGGAAGCGGAAGGTCAGCGGCCCGGTCTCGCTCTGCCCCCAGCCCTGCATCCACACCGGCGCCCTGCGGCCGGTGGCGTCGAGGAAGGTGCGCGCGGTCGTGGGGTGCAGGGCGTCGAAGGTGCTGATGTAGAGCCGGACCCGGCCGAAGGGGTGCCCGCGCTCCTGGGCCCTCGGGCGCCAGCGCACGTAGGTGGAGGGCTGGGCCTCCAGGGTGGTGGGGCGGTACCGGTGCAGCATCGGGCCGGCCTCGTCCCAGTCGGGGCCGGTGATCACCGACAGCGCGGCCGGGGACAGCCACAGCACCCCGGCGCTCCAGGCGAGTGCGCGGCCGTGCGCGAAGGAGAACGCACCGGTCACCGTGTCGCTCGGGCGGCTGCCCAGCACGGGCCAGCGGTGCGACTCGAACCCCGCCAGGCGGCGCATGAGCGTGCGGGTGGAGTGCACGACCAGCTTGGGCACCCCGGTGGTGCCGGAGGTGTGCATGATCGCCAGCGGTGCGTCCAGGTGCGGGCGGCGGGGCGGCGGGGCGGCGGAGCCGCGCACGTCGTCCAGGCCGAGGAGGTCCGGCCCGTACACCCCGGGCGGGGAGTCGAGGACCAGGGTGCGTGCGGCGTGCGCGGACGGGCCGGCCCCCGATTCCCGGGCCGCCTCCAGCAGTGCCGTGTCGGTGACCAGCAGCGCCGGTTCCAGCCTCTTGAGCAGGGTCTCCAGCGCCTGCGGCTCCAGGTGCGCCGACAGTGACGCGGGCACCGCGCCCAGCCGCGCCGCGGCGCAGGACAGCAGCACGTAGTCCCAGTGGTTGCGCTTGGCGATCGCGACGCGGTCGCCGGGTCGGACCCCGGCCGCGGCGAACCATCCCGCGGCCTCGGTGACCAGTTCGGCCGCACCGGGCACGTCGAGTTCCACGCCCCGGGAGGGGTCGATGTCCAGGGGCCTGCTCAGGTGCAGGGCGGTACCGCTGCCGCGCGAGGCCAGGTCGTCGAAGAGGGTCCCGAGGTGGATGGGTTTGGTGAACGGCATCATCGTTCCTCACTGGAGATCGGGGCGCGGTCGGCCGCCGGGGCGAGGAAGGCCAGCACCCGTTCGGCGGCCCTCGCCGCGGAGGAGACGGCGCCTTCGCTGCACGGGCGCAGCGCGAGCCAGTCCCCGGCGTAGTCCACGGCCGAGGGCCCGCGGGCGGCGAAGGCGGCGCGCAGCCGCAGGGCCCGCGGTGTGGCGGCGGGCAGACCGTGGCGGAAGCGGTGCACGAGGGAGGCCTCGACTCGGTCGGACACCCCCGGGAGGAGGTGCTCCGCCCGCAGGGTGAGCCGGTACACCGCCTCCTCGTCGGAGGCGTCGAGGAGTTCGGCCGCGCCCCGGGGCGAGGCGATCAGGGAGATCAGGCCCCGCCCCTGCGGGGCGCGACCGGGGTGCTTGTTGTGGTCGACGGTGACCACGTTGAGCAGCGGGTCCTCCGCGGCGGGCACCAGGACGGCGAAGCCCCCGCACGCGCCGACCGGTTCCAGGGGGCGGTCCAGCACGAGGGAGACGCGGAGCATGGGGGCGTACTCGCACGCCTCCAGGTAGGCGCGCTCGGTCTCGGGGGCGGAGGGGTGCAGCCGCGCCGCGACCGGTGCGGGGACCGCCAGCACGGCCGCCCTCGCGGAGATCGCGCCGGCCGGGGAGTCCAGCCGGACCCCGCCGGGGACCGCGGCCACACCCGTCACGGGATGGCCGGTGGCCACGTCGAGCCGGTCGGCCAGGGCCCGTGCGAGGGTGTCCATGCCGTCGCGGTAGGTGCACCAGTGGGCGGTGCTCCCGGCGGAGACCAGGTGGGCGGCGAAGGGGGCGGCGGCCGTCCGCTCGGGGACCCAGCCGAAGAACCCCGCGGCCAGCGGCCCCAGCAGCCGGTCGCGCAGCTCCGGGTGGCAGGAGCGCAGCAGGTCGGCGAGGGTGCTCTCGCCCAGCGGGGAGCGCTCGGGGTGTTCGGGGTCCGGCCGGGCCGCGGCCAGCCGGACCTGGAGGCGCAGCAGGTCCGCCCTGGCGCGCGGGGACAGGCCCGCGCCGGTGAGCAGGCCCAGGGGGCGGCCCGCGTGCGGCCGGGCCCGGCCGCCGCGCCACACCGACAGGGCGCCGCGGACCCGGGTCACCGCGCCCCCGTCCGCCAGTCCGAGCTCCCGGATCAGCCGCCAGGTGGCCGGATAGGCGCCGGCCGGGGGCATCATCTCCGCGCCGGTGTCGATGAGGCAGCCGTGCTCGCGCAGGGTGCGCATCCGGCCTCCCACCGCGTCGGCGGCCTCCAGGACCTGTACCGAGCGTCCCGCCCGGGCCAGGGCGTGGGCCGCGGCCAGCCCTGCGGGGCCCGCGCCGACCACGGCGACGTCGAGTTCCGAACTCATCCCCCGGCCCCCAGGAGCACCGGCGCGAGGAGGTTCGCGGCAATGAGCAGGACCACGGTGACGCGGTGGGTGTGGATGGCCATGCGGCGGGCGCGCAGGATGTCGCCGCGTACGAAGCCGATCACCAGCTGCGCCACCCGCATCGCGAAGACCGGGACGAGCACGGCGGGGAACCACCAGGGGGAGAGGCCGATCAGGGCGGAACCGCTGATGAGCAGGCTCTCGGCCGCGGTCACCGCGACGATGAAGGCGGCGTTGAGGCGGGGGGAGACCAGTGCGGCGACGGTGATCCGCCCGGCGGCGCGGTCGCCGGCGGCGTCGTTGGTGTTGGAGTACAGGCCGAACAGCATCGGCCCGAACCCGAACAGCAGTGCCTGGACCACGACGAAGCCGTCGACCTCTCCGGTGAGGAGCGCGTAGGGCACCAGGACCCAGCCCACGCCCAGTCCGATGAGGAAGACCTCCTGGAAGCCCCGGTAGCTGATCTTGAGGCCCCAGGAGTACTGGATCGACGCGACCACGCACAGGGCGGCCAGGGCGACGGCCCACGCGGGCCGGTGCGGTGCGGCCAGCACGACGAGCGTCCACAGCACCGCGCTCAGCCCGGTCGCCGCCCAGGCGAAGCGCAGCGCCTGGGGTTCGGTGAGCGTGCCGGCGACGAGGGGTTTGCGGGCCAGGCGGCGGCGGGCCGCGTCCGACCCGTAGTTGGCCGCGTCGCTGCCGTCCCGGTGGCCGGTGACGTCGTCGAGGGCGACCATCGCGGCCACCACGGCCACCTCGGCGAGCAGGACGAGCAGGAGCAGTCCCAGCGTGGAGGGCTCCCAGCGCAGAGCGGGCGCCAGCATGGCCAGGACCAGGGGCAGGCCGATGTAGTAGTCGACGATGTCGAGCTTGGCCAGACGGGCGTAGGCGGCCAGGCGGCCGCGTACGGGCACCGTGCCCGCGGAGGGGGGCGGTGTGGAGGCCGGCAGGACACAGGCCCCGGGGTCGGAGGCGGACGGAGGAGAGGCAGGTGCGGCGGGGGGCGAGACCCTCTGTTCGGTCATGGGTTCCTCCTCGCGAAGGCGTACACGGTGTCGGCGATGTGCTCCACCTGGCTGTCGCCCAGGTGCGGGTACAGCGGGAGCGAGATGTTGCGCCGCGCCGCCGACTCCGCGTTCGGCCAGCGCGCACCGGGCGGGGCGCACGGCGCGAAGGCGGGCTGCGCGGGCAGCGTCCGCGGGTAGTACACGTGGGTGTCGATCCCGTTCTCGGCCAGGTGGGCCCGGAGCTCGTCGCGCCGCTCGGCCAGGAGCGTGTAGACGTAGTGGCAGCGCCCGTCCCCGCCCGTGGGCGGCGCGACGATCCCGTCCTCGGCCAGCGGCGCGAGGCGGGCCGAGTAGTACGCGGAGATCTCGGCCCGGCGCGCCAGACGCTCCTCCAGCCCGTCCAGCCGGTGCAGCTGGAAGGTCGCCATCACCTCGTCGAAGCGGCTGTTGTGGCCGACGCGGTGGTGGACGAAGCGCCGCGTGCCGTCCTGGCCGTGGTTGCGCAGCATCCGCACCTGCCGGGCGAGCTCGGCGTCGCCGGTGACCACCATGCCGCCCTCGCCGGGCATGCCGAAGGTCTTGACCTGGACGAACGAGTAGACGCCGGCGTCGCCCCAGAGTCCTGCGGGCCGCCCGGCCAGCGTGCCTCCCTGGGCGAGGGCGGAGTCCTCGACCAGGCGCAGCGCGTAGCGGTCGGCCAGGGCCCGGAAGCGGGGCATGTCGGCCATCATCGAGAAGATGTGCGCGGGCATGAGCGCCCGCGTACGTGCTCCGACCGCGTCCTCGGCGGCGTCCGGGTCCAGGGTCAGGGTGTGCGGGTCGATGTCGGCGAAGACGGGGCGCGCACCGCAGGCGATGACGGTGGAGGCCAGTGGGGCGCATCCGAAGGCGGGCACCACCACCTCGTCGCCGGGGCCGATCCCCATCGCCGACAGGACGAGGGTGAGCGCCGAGGTCCCGCTGGAGCAAGCGACGGCGTCGGCCGCGCCGAGCCGGTCGCGCAGGGCGCGCTCCAGCTGGGCGGTGCGCTCGCCCAGGATGAACTTCTGCGCCGCCCCGGTCCCGATCTCGTGGACGGCCTCCAGCAGGGCGCCGCGGTCTGCCCCGAACAGGTCCGGGGCGAAGAACGGGACGGTGTGTCCGGCCGCCGTGCTCATGCGCGCCTCCTGACGCAGAAGTCCTCGATCTCGTCGCAGACCCGGTCGACCTGCGCGTCGGTCAGGTCGGGGTGGAGCGGGAGGGCGACCGCTGCCTCGCAGGCGCGTTCGGCGCGCGGGAAGGCTCCCCGCGCGTACCCCAGGTGCGCGAAGCACGGCTGGAGGTGCAGCGGGAGCGGGTAGTAGACCTCGGTCCCGATCCCGGCCCCGGCCAGGTGGGCGACCAGGGCGTCGCGTTCCTCGACCTCGACCAGGTGGACGTAGACGACCCGGTTGCCGCCGGGGTGCACGGGGGCTCCGGAGGGGACGGCCCGCACACCGGGCAGGTCCCGCAGGCGGGAGTCGTAGCGGGCCGACAGCTGTGCCCGGCGGGCGATGGCGTCCTCCAGGCGGGAGAGCTTGGCCAGCAGCACGGCTGCCTGGATGTCGTCCATCTTGCTGTTGCATCCGGGCAGGACCGTGGGGTTGGCGATGCCGGGGAAGTCGTCGAGGGTCTGCCCGGAGCGGCCGTGGTGGCGCAGCGCGCGCGCCGTCTCGGCGACGGCGTCGTCGTCGGTCAGCAGGGCGCCCGCGTCGCCGATCGCGCCGAGCGTCTTGGCGGGGAAGAACGACAGCACTCCCCCGGTTCCGAGCAGACCGGCGTGCACTCCGCGCAGCCGCATGCCGATCGCCTCGGCGCTGTCCTCCAGCACCGTCAGGCCGCGGCGCCGGGCGACCTCGTGCACGCCGTCCATGTCGGCCAGGCGGTCGAAGAGGTGCACGGGCATGACCATGCGGGTCCGGGGCGTGACGGCCGCGTCCACCGAGGCCGGGTCGATGCCGTACCCCTGCTCCTCGATGTCGGCGAAGACGGGAACGCCGCCGGCGAGCACCACCGCGCCGGCGGTGGCGATGAAGCTGTAGGCGGGAACGACCACCTCGTCCCCGGGCCGCAGTCCGGCGGCCCGCAGCAGCAGAACCAGCGCGTCGGTTCCGGAATTGACGCCGACGACGTGCCCGGCTCCGGTCCAGCGAGCCAATTCGCGTTCGAACTCGGCGACCATGGAACCGTGGGAGAACTTCCCCCTGTCCATGACCCGCAGGCAGTTCTCACGAATGTCGGGCCACAGTTCTCGAAATGTCTTCGACTGTTCGAAGAAAGGGAGGGGGGAGTGCGTTCTTCCGACGGGGGGGTCTTCGGGGAGAGAAAGTGTTTTCTTCACGTTCCTGTATTTCTGCGGCGCAGGGGGCCGGTTCCGGCCGCGGCGGGCCGCCGCGACCGGAACCGGAACGGGGGGCGGAAACGGGCTCAGGCGCCGAGCAGGGGGATGTCGTTCCTGCCGAGGTGGTAGTCGCGGACCGCCGCGACCAGCTCACTGGTGGAGAGCCGGCCGCTGCCGTCGGTGTCCAGCGCACTGAAGGCCTGTGCGGCGCTGTCGGCGTCGACACCGACGGCCTCGAACCACTTCCCCATCTCCGTGGCGTCGACCTCGCCGTCCCCGTCGGTGTCGAGCACGGTGACGATCGCCTGGATGGTCGGCTGCACGAACTCGGCGAAGCCGACGTCGCCCCGGCCGATGATCTCCCTCTCGGCGACCTCGAGGAACTTCTCCCTGCTGATCTCCTGGGTGCCGGCCGCCTGGGCCAACAGGTCGAACATGCCCAGGTAGGCGTCCTTCAGGGCGGCGCTGTCGGCGCTGCCCGCGGCTCCGAGGCGATCGATGATCCCGTTCGCCTCCTTCTCGAAGTCCGAGCGCTCGATCACGCCGTTGCCGTTGGAGTCCCAGAAGCTGAATCGCTTCTCCAGGCGGTTGGCGGGCTTGGTCGCAGTCGTCATCTACTTTTCCTCTCGGTCAACAAAAAACACGCTGACAACACTTCTCATCTACGCGAAAAACAATTGTCCGACCCGACCGGGCCAAACTTTTTTCCGCGCCCTCATGGTACCTCTTTAGCACTCCACCGAAAGGTTTTCCCGAGAATTTCTTCGGCATTTTTGATCCCTTAATTGGGACATTTATGGGCGAATGCTTGGTTCTTCGGAGGCCGCTCCTCCCGAGGCTGTCCCACCGCTTCCCGCCCCCCTTGCCGGAACACCAGCGGCTCCTCCGGGGCCAGCCCGAGGTCCCGCCCCGTCGGCACCGGATCGGCGTGCACCAGCACGTTGTAGTGGTTGGGCAGGTGGCATCCGTCGAACCCGAGCACCACCCCCACCCTGCGGGAGCCGATCCACACCTCGTCGCCGCGGTCCACCACCCCCGCGGAGGTGATCTCGGCGAACCCGAGGAACCCCACCCGGTCGATGCGGGTCCCCGTCTCGGTCCCGGTGTGGTCGGTGGCGACCAGCTCGTGCACCTCCCCCGCGCGGACACACCGGCTGGCATGGGGTTCGAGCCGCATGCCGCGCTCGTCCCTGCGGTGCACCAGGACCTTCACCAGCACCGCCGTGACATCGCGCTTGGGCCCGTCCTCGTGCGGGTTCATCCCACGCCCTCCCTCGCCTGCTCCCCGCCGACGGCCGCCCGCCGGTAGGTGTCCCCGACCAGCCGCAGCGCGGACGGCCCGCCCGCGTCGTCGACCCGGCCGCCGCGCACCCGCCGGCCGAACTCGGTCAGCACACCCTCGTACTCGTGCCACAGGGACTCCTTGAACCCCGGCCGGCCCGCCAGCATGTCCGCCGTCAGGACCGCACCGTCGGCCGTGCGCACCTCGACCTCCTTGCACTCACCGGGATGGGACCAGTCGAGCAGCACCCGCACCCGGGCCCCGCCGGCGCGCAGTTCGACGTCGGCCCGCCGATCGGTGCCCGCGGCGTCCCGATCCACGCGGGCCGCCACCACCTCGGCAGGCCCCAGCAGGAACTCGACCAGGTCGAAGGCGTTGGGCCCGTTGTCGGCGACGCATCCCCCGCCGCACCGGCCCGGGTCCAGGTACCAGGTGTCCGTGCCGGCGTGCTCCTCGATCCGCTCCAGGTAGCGCACGGTCATCTCCTCCACCCGCCGGCCCGCCAGCTCCCCGCGCAGCCGCGCGACCTCGGAGTTGTAGCGGCGGTGGAAGGCCGTGAAGAGCACCGCGTCCCTGTCGCGGGCCAGGACCCGAAGCGGTTCCCCCTGGGCGAGGTCCAGGGCGAGCGGCTTCTCCACGCACACGGCCACGCCCCGGTCGAGCGCGTCCGCGCAGATCCGGGCGTGGGTGTCGTTGGGCGCCGTGACCGCCAGCGCGTCCAGGCCCGCTTCGTCGAGCATCCGCACGTGGTCGGTATAGCCCGGCGCGCCGGAGCGGTCCGCGGCGAGAACCCCGGGATCGCGGTCGCAGACCGCGGCCAGGCTCATCCCCGGAACCGTCCGCAGCGCGGCGATGTAGAAGCGGGAGATCACACCGAGCCCGACCAGGCCCACCCGCAGCGGCCCGCCCGTCACAGCCCCTCCCCCGCCCCGTGCTCCACCGGGGCCGGGAACCGCAGGCCGCTCCACGCGGCCAGATCCGCCAGCTCGGCGTACAGCGACGCCTCCAGGGGGACCCCCTCGCGCCTGCGCTCCTGCGCCCGGTGGTACTCGTGCCATCCGGGATAGCGCACCGGCTCGGCCGGATCGGTGGGCGGGCAGTCCAGCAGCGCGCCGAACATCTGCTCCGCGTCGGAGTCGAAACTCTCCCTCAGGGCGTCGGGGGCGAGGGCGGCGACGAGGAAGCCGATGTCGTCGTCCCGCCCGCTCGGCCCACCACCCGCGGCGAGGGCCTCGGGGTGGGGACCGGTCCCCGCTCCGGGCAGCAGCGCCGCCAGCACCTCGACCGCGAGCCCCAGACCGAAGCCCTTGTAGCGGCCGTCCTCCCCGCCCAGCCACATCAGGTGCGCCCGTCCGGCGTCGAAGGCACCGGGGTCGGTGACCGGTGCCCCGCCGTCGTCGCACAGGAGCCCCTCCGGCAGGGTCCTGCCCTCGCGGGCCGCCTGGCGGATCCGGCCGGTGGGTGCGGCCGTGGTGCTCATGTCGAGCAGGAACGGCGGATGCTCCCCGGCCGGGGCCGCGACACTGAGCGGATTGGTGCCCAGCATCGCCACCGCCCCGCCGGGCGGGCGGGCGATGCGCTGGCGCCCGCAGTTGGCGGCCACCAGGCCCACCATGCCGTGCTCGACCGCGCGCAGCGCGTGGTATCCGGCGCAGCCCAGGTGGGTGGCCCCGCGCACGGACACCAGGCCGATGCCGTGGCGCCCCGCGCGTTCGGCCGCCAGTTCCACGGCCTCGCTCGCCGACCACAGCCCCAGCGCGCCGCGCGCGTCGAGGAGCACCGCCGCCCCCAGGTCGGTGACGGTCCGGTGCTCGGCCGAGGGGTCGGCCCTGCCCTCGTCGAGCAGCGGCAGGTAGAGCCGGGTGAGGTTGGCCAGACCGTGGGAGCGGGGCCCGGTGAGGTCGCCGTGGCACAGTGCGTGCGCGGCCCGGTCCGCCCTGGCCGGAGGAAGGCCGCGGTCGGCGAACACCTGCGCGGTGAAGGCGATCAGGTCGTCGTGGTCCACCCGCACGGTCCTGTGTTCCGGCAGGGCCTGCGGCAGGGAGGCGGTGCTCACGCTCCTGTGTTCCTCTCTTCGGCGAATGCGGTCACGATGCGGGCCACCGCGTCGGCGAACCCGTCGAGTTCGGCGACGCGGACGAACTCTCCCTCGGCGTGCGCGTTGTTGGCGGCCAGGTCACCCGGCCCCAGGACCACGGTGCAGGCCCCGGGGACACCGGACATCCAGATGGCGTCGCAGGTGAAGGACGGCTCCTCCTGCGGCCAGGGCTCGATCCCGGCCCGGCGCAGCAGGGCGTGCCCCCAGGGGTCGCGGTCGTCCAGTACCGGCAGGCCGCGTTTGCGCCACTCCAGTCGGGTGAGGGCGCGGGCGTCGGCGGCCGTGCGGCCGAGCAGCGCGGTGCCGGCGAAGTCCTTGGCGAACACGTCGAGGCCCTCGTCGAGCGCCTCGGCCAGCGCCCGTTCCAGGAGGCGCCCCGCGGCGGGGTCGGCGTAGGACAGGTTGAGCAGCAGGGAGCCGCTTCCGTAGACCTTGTTGTGCAGGGTGCCGGTGTGCAGCCCGGCCACGCACACGGCGCCCGCCGCCGCGTGCCGCTCCAGGGCCCGTCCCAGGTGCTGGGCCAGGAAGCCCAGCAGCACGGAGGCGTTGTGCCCGGTGTGGGGGCGGTCGTCCACCGCGTCCTGCCCCCGGACCGACACGCGCGCGGTCATCGCCGCCGTGCTGCGGGGGAGGAAGCGCATCCGGGTGGGCTCGCAGAAGACGTTGAGCCGGCCGGTGTGGCCGCGTTCGACCAGGGGCCGGGTGCCCAGGGTCCCCAGGGCACCGCCCTCCTCCCCGGACACGGCCTGGACGAGCACGGCGACGTCACGCCCCACCGCCGGATTCCGGCGGCGGGCCTCGCGAAGCCCGGCCAGCAGTGCCACCGCGGGTCCCTTGGCGTCGACGGCGCCGCGTCCGCGGAAGACCTCCCCGTCGAAACCGACCGGCAGCTCTCCGGCGACCGTGTCCAGGTGGACGTTGAACATCACGGTGCGCCCGGCGGGCAGGTCGGGTCCCAGGCGCGCCACCAGGCTGGGCTGGCAGTCGAGGAAAGCGGGGTCGGACGCGGCCTCGCGCACCGGGGCCGGGACGTCGGGGCGGTCGAGGTCGGCGGGCCCGGCGGGGGCGTGGTGCACCGTGCGGAAGCCGATGCCGGCCAGCGCCCGGGCATAGAGGAGCTGGGCCTCGTGCAGGCGCGGTCGGGGCCCGGCCGGTCTGGTCTCCAGGGGGCCCGCGGTGGGCAGGGCGAGCAGCCGCAGCAGCAGTTCGCGGTCCTCGGGGGCGAGAGCGGCGCTCATCCGACCGCCTCCCCGTGCCAGGCACGGGCCGCGAGCCGCTCCAGCGCGCGTCCGGCGCGGACGAAGTCGCCGTGATCGCCCCGGCCCGGGTCGGTGCCCGAGGCCCGCAGGTGGGGGCGCATGTGCAGGTGGGGTTCGAGGGAGAGCGCTCCGGTGTAGCCGTGCGCGGCCAGCGTCTCCAGGCACTCGGCCACTCCGGACTCCCCCGCGCCAGGCGGCACGTAGTCGGCATCGCCGCCGGACCCGGCCACGGCGTCCTTGACGTGGACGTGCACCACGTGTTCGACGAGGGCGTGCAGCATGTCCGGGGCGCAGTACCCGTGGGCGATCCCGTTGCCGGTGTCGAAGAGCAGCCGCAGGGCGGGGCTGTCGACCGCGTCGAGCAGGTCCAGGGCCCGCTCCGCGCTCTCGCCCGCCCATCCCGCGCAGTTCTCGTGTGCCAGCACCAGCCCGGTGTCCTCGGCGCGGCGGGCCAGTTCGCGCAGGCGCAGGCGGACCCGGCGGCCCCACTCGGCGTCGTCCAGCCCGCCCGAGGGGTAGGACATGATCCGGACCAGCCGGGCGCCCAGGAGGGCGCACCGGCGCACGAGCACCTCCCACTCGGCCAGGTCGGGGGCGAAGTCCCCGGTGGCGGGCCGGGACCAGTTCCCGATACGGGAGTCGACCGCGACCACCCGCACACCGGCGTCGCCGATCTCCTGCGCGGCGCGGGCGAAGGCGCGCTCGTCCATCGCCGCGACCGGAACCCCGTCGACGGAGCGCAGTTCCAGCAGGTCCCAGCCGAGCTCGGCCAGGGCTGCCAGCTGTCCGGCGAGGTCGGGCGCGGCCTCGTCCCCGATGCCGGCGAACACCGGACGGGTGCGTTCAGGCGACGACACTGTCCACCTCCCGCTTCCGGGACCCGGCGGCGCACAGGTTCTTGGCCTCCGCGAGCAGCCGGGCCGCCTCCACCTGGACGGGGAGCGTCCCCGGCCCGGGGAAGGAACCGGCGTAGCGGCTGTAGGCGGCGCGGAGGAAGGCGGGGAGCGCGTCGTCGGTGAAGACCGAGCGGGTGGGGCCTCTGCCGGGCGTCCGGACCGACAGCTGGGCGGTGTGGTCGGCCGCGCTGCACGGGTAGTGGCCGGTGAGGACCGCCCTGTCGAACTCCAGCACGATCCGGCGCTCGCGGACGGGGGAGGTCAGGTCCGACTCGACGCTGCTGAGCACCCCGCGGTGGTGGACCAGGCCGAGCCGGGCCCGGCCCATCCGGGGCAGTGTGGTGCGGTCGGTGGCCATGTCGTCGAGGGAAGCCGAGGTGACGTCGGCTCCTCCGGCCAGGTCGACCAGCACGGCCAGCGCGTGCGGCACCTCCACGTCGAAGGCGGTGGGGTGGCCCGGTTCCTCCGCGGTGCGGGTGAAGCGGGGCTTGTTCTGCCGCACCGCCACGGTGCGCAGCTCACCGAAGGCACCGCTTCGCACCGCGGCGCGCAACCGCCGGGTGAGCGCGCTGTCCAGCCACTGCGTGGTGACGGTGATGTCCAGCCCCCAGCGCCGCCGCAGCCGGGCGAGGGCGGCCAGCTCCACCAGGTCCGGGGCCAGCGGCTTCTCCACGACGACCATGCGGTAGCCGAGCCGCGCCAGGTGCTCCAGCGGTTCCGATCTCAGGTGCGGAGGCGTGCACAGGTGGACCACGGTGCGCTGCGGCGGCGCGGAGCGCGCCGCCTCCTCCAGGGAGTCGGTCATGAGCACTCCGTCGACCTCGCCCCGGAAGGGGTCGAACCCCACGACGGGCCCCGGGGCGAAGAGGGCGGGTGCCTGGGCCCGCGCCTTGGCGAGCGAGGGCAGGTGCAGTCCTTCTCCCGATCTGCCCAGGCCGACGACGAGGGTGTGCAGCATGCGGTCAGGTGCCTTTCCGTTCGTCCTGTTCACGGTGCGCGTCAGGTCCCGGAGAACCCGGGGGTCCCTCCCGTGCCCCGGGGGAGACGTGCCGGGGCACTGCGCGCGGAAAACGGCGGTCGGTTCCGAGGGCGCGGACGCGCCGGCGGAACGGAGCCGCTCAGGACACCGAGAAGCTGAACAGCCCGCTGGGCGGGGCGTGCCAGCCGCGGTCCGGCGCGACCGTGACCCCCGGGCCCAGGCATCCGCGACCGGCGTGGAGGTGCACGTCCGTGTCGGTGAGGTTGACCAGGACGTGTGCGGTCGCGGGCAGCGGGTGGCAGCTTCCCGACGCGGGGTTCTGGTAGTGCCGCAGGTTCTCGAACTCGGTCGTGAACACCACCACCTCTCCGGTGGCGGCGTAGGCCGGGGCGGCCCCGGTCAGGGTGCCGGCCGCCACGAGTGCACATCCCGCCAAGGCGGATACGAGAGCCCTCATCCTGATGACCTTCTTCCTTTTCCATGCGCTCGGGAAATGTGCGCCGGTTGTTCCGCATCCCCGCCGGCGCCCTCCGCATTCTTCCAACCTCTCCAGAGAAAAACCATGAAAGCCCAGGGCAGGCACCGTTTTCGGTTTTCCGTTACCCGATGCAAAAAAGAAGAATGCCCAAGTTGTCCAAACGGTGCCTTATGGGAGACAGGCAGTTCCTTTTGCGAATTCTCCCGCCACATCATGACAACATCCAAAAAACAGGAATCAGAGGCGAGCACCTGTCGGTACCACTCCGCCTCACTCCAGCCGCATGCAGCTGAAGTGAACACGGTTACTCGTGTTGCGGACATCCCCTGAGCAACTGGTGCACCGGAGCCGTCACGCAACGCTCGGACCAGGAGCAACGGAGCACACAGCACATGTCACGGAAGGGGGAAAGTCCTGGTTTTCGGTCCCCGTGAAAACCCGTCCCACGACCGGTAGCGGGAATCCGCCTGCACGTACCGAGAGAGCGGCCCCGGAAAACGACGGCGCCCGCCCCGGAAGGATTTCCAGGGCGGGCGCCGTCCGCATCGGGGTCGGACCCGGGCGGTCAGACCTTGCGCCACTTGGGGACCCAGGCGCCGTCGGACACCTCGTAGTCGCCGAAGAGCGCCGGGGCCTCCTCCTTCAGGGCCTCGCCGATGAGGTTGAACAGCAGGCGGATCTCCTCCTCGGCACCGGGAGCGGTGCGGGCCTCCAGGGTGTGGCGCAGGGTGCGCACGTTGGCGGTCCACACCAGGCCGGTGGCGACGCCCTCGGGGGCGAAGCGGCGCATGAACGACGTCTTGTGCTTCTTCTCGGCGAACTTCACGCCCTCGTCGTCCAGGCCGAAGTGGTCGGCCATCCAGAGCTGGAACTCCTCCATCTGCGCCAGCATGTCGGTGGCGCGCTTCATCAGCTCCGAGTCCTCCTGGGCCCACTCGGGGAACCAGAAGGGCAGGTCGTTCAGGCGCACGAAGCGCAGCGACTCCTGCGAGACGGCCACGCCCGGGCGGTGGCGGATCAGCTCATGGGTCAGTACACGGGACACGTTGTGCAGGACGAAGCTGAAGCTGATGTGCTCCAGGACCGAGCCGTGCATGCTGGCCAGGATGTTGCCGAGGTAGGCGTCCTGGTCGGCGCGCACCCGGGTGACGTTGGGGTTCAGGCCCGGCTCCCACGAGCGGTAGCACAGACGCCCGGCGAACTCGGCGAGGTTCTGGGGGTCGTTGAGGTGGGCGTCGAGCTCACCGCGGTCGAAGCGCTCCAGCCACGACTCGCCCCCGACCTCCTGGAGGTAGTCGGCGATCGCGTCGTAGTCCACCTGCGGACGCGCCACCAACCGCACCTGCGGCTCGACCCTCTTCACAGCAATGCCTCCCGTTCTCGGTCCCGCTCCCGGGCACACCTCACGGCCGGGACCGGGGTTCCGGGAACACGGGGCGCAAGGGGGAGCAGGGCTGACCAGCCTTCCACGAGGGTACACGGGGGCCGGCGCGGTCTGCGGAGGACGGCCCCACGGGAAGCGGGCCCGGCGCCCACCGGAGAGTTCCGGTCGGGCGCCCGGCCCGCTGCTGAAGGGTTGACTGCCGTTTCCCGGTTTCCCCGTCGTCGGACGGGGAGGCCCGCACGGCTAGAAGCCGTAGAAGTAGCCGGGGACCAGGAACAGGCCGACGACAATGGCGATGATGCCCCAGAGGAGCTGGCTGCGCAGCACCCCGAGAACGCCGGCGACGATGAGAATGACTCCGAGGATCGTAAGCAAAATACCCATACGCAACCAATGACCCATAACGGAATGGCCAAACTTCGAGTTTCGGATGATGCTCGGAGAAAGGCCTTCCACCGCAGGTGAGGCGGCCCGGAAGTGATGTGGCACACGCCCGGACCGCCCCTGGTCTCAGCCCCGCGCCAGGCGCAGCACGCGGGACACGATGCCCTCGCCCACGGCCGCGGTGAGAATCGACTCGGGATGGAACTGGACCGCGTACCAGCGCGCGGCGGAGTTCTCGACGGCCATGACCACCGGCTCCTCCCCCTCCAGCACCGCGGTCACGTCGTAACCCTTCACCAGTTCGGGCAGCGAGTAGGTGGAGTGGTAGCGGGCGGCCTGGAAGGTGCCCCCCTCCCCCAGGCCGGCGAGCAGCTCCCCGCCGGAGACCCTCACCTGTCCGGGCTTGCCGTGGACGGGCTCGCCGAGGGTGCGCAGCTCTCCGCCGGCGTGCTCCACCATGCCCTGGAGGCCCAGGCAGACGCCGAAGACCGGCAGGCGGCGGGAGGCCAGCTCGTCGAGCAGCGCCGACATCCCGAAGTCGGAGGGCAGGCCCGGTCCGGGCGAGAGCACCACCAGATCGGGAGCCAGCCGGTCCAGCAGGGACGGGTCGAACCCGTAGCGGACGGTGGTGACCTCGGCCCCGTGGCGGCGGACGTAGTCGGCGAGGGTGTTGACGAAGGAGTCCTCGTGGTCGACGAGCAGCACCTTCATCCCCTCGCCGGGCAGGTCGGCCGGGGCCGCGGCGGCCTCCTGCCGCTCCGCTGCGCCGTGCCCGGCCGCACTCTCCTCCTCGCCTTGGGCGAGGGTCTCCACCAGGGCCCGCGCCTTGAGGAAGGTCTCCCGCTCCTCCGCCTCGGGGTCGGAGTCGTAGAGCAGGGTGGCGCCCACGCGCACGGCGGCCACACCGTCGCGGATGTGCGCGGTGCGCAGGGTCAGGCCGGTGTTCATGGAGCCGTCGAAGTTCAGGACGCCGACCGCACCGCCGTACCAGCGCCTGGGGCTGGCCTCGTTCTGCTCGATGAACCGCATCGCCCAGGTCTTGGGCGCCCCGGTGACGGTGACCGCCCACATGTGGGTGAGGAAGGCGTCGAGGGCGTCGAACTCGGGACGCAGGACACCTTCGATGTGGTCGACGGTGTGGATGAGGCGGGAGTACATCTCGATCTGGCGGCGGCCGATCACGCGGACACTGCCCGGCTCGCACACCCGGGACTTGTCGTTGCGGTCCACGTCGGTGCACATGGTGAGCTCGGACTTCTCCTTGGGGGAGGCCAGGAGCTCCTCGATGTTCTCGGCGTCCTCCAGGGCGTCGCCGCCCCGGCGGATGGTGCCCGAGATGGGGCAGGTCTCCACCCGCTGCCCGGCGCCCGGCTCCCCGCTGACCCGGACGAACATCTCCGGGGAGGCGCCGACCAGGTACTCGCCCTCGCCGAGGTTGAAGAAGAACTCGTAGGGGGCGGGGTTGCGCTCGCGCAGGCGCTCGTAGAAGCGGGCCGGCGAGGAGCAGCGGGCGAAGAGGCGGTGCCCCGGCACGACCTCGAACAGGTCGCCGCGGCGGAACTTCTCCTTGGCCTCGGCCACGATCCGGGCGTAGGAGCCGGGCTCGGGTCCCTCGGGCACCTCGCCGGCGACCACGGGCGGGGTCGGCTCGGTCCGGCGCTCCAGCCCGCGGGTGGTGGCCTCGGCGCGGGCGCCCGCGGCCGGGACGGTGAAGTCGTAGGTGTGGCGCACGCACGTCTCGCGCTTGCGGTCGCGCACGATGATCGCGTCGGGCAGGTGCAGGACCAGGTCGCGATCCTCGGGGTCGCGCTCGATGTGCTGCTCGATGGGTTCGAACTGGAAGGCCAGGTCGTAGCCGAAGGCGCCGTACAGGCCCAGGTCGGTGTCCTCAGGGCTGTGCAGGGCCGCCATGACGGCGCGCAGGGCGGTGAAGACGCTGGGGCGGCGGCTGCGCTCCTCCTCCGAGAAGAACTCCCCCGGGTCGGGTTCGGGGACGGTGACGGTGACCGCGCCGCCCTCGATGCCGGCCGGGTCGCCGCCCGCGTCGGGCACGCCGGCCGAGCACAGGGCCTCGGCCAGGACGGGAAGCAGGACCCGGCCCCGGTCGTTGAGCGCGGTGGCGGTGACGCGGCGCCCGCGCGTGGTGATCTCCAGGCAGGGGTCGACGTAGCCCAGGTGCCAGCGGTCGTAGCGGCCCGGATACTCCATGCCGGAGGAGAGGACCCCGCCCCGGTGGTACTCGACCGACGCGACGAGGTCGTCGAGGACCTCGGGGTCGCAGGGGGTGGTGGTGCGGTGGACGGTGACGCCGCCCTGGGTGCGGTAGGTGGTGGTGTGTACGTCGCTGGAGTTCACGGCCGGTCCTTTGGCGCTGGCGTTCGGTATGGGCTACGCCGGCCGGGGCCGTGGAAACGAGAAACGACCGCCGGTCCGGGGCGGTCGCTGCACGGGTATGCGAAATCGGAGCACCGCCTAGGGGCGGCGCCACCACTGAACCGGGGTGGAGGAGTTTCGCATGGCCCCGAGTGTAGCGTGTGCCACTGCTCCGGGGAACCCGGCGCGGGGACGCGCCGGAAGGACTGTCACGCGGGCATGCGGCTGATGAACTGC
Organism: Nocardiopsis algeriensis; assembly: GCF_014203695.1. GTDB lineage: Bacteria > Actinomycetota > Actinomycetes > Streptosporangiales > Streptosporangiaceae > Nocardiopsis > Nocardiopsis algeriensis. The sequence continues at coordinate 171,959 of NZ_JACHJO010000009.1, forward strand.
TGCGGGTCCAGGGCCGGGCGCCTGGACCTGTCGAGGCGGGCGCGCAGACGCTCGTCGATGCTGCCGACGTACAGCCAGCCCATCAGGTGCTCAGTGTCGGCCAGGCCGTGCACGGCCCGCACCTCGGGGGCGTTGGCGTGCAGCCCGGTGCGCCACATCACGCCCCAGCCGCACCGCCACAGCGCCAGCTCCAGCAGGTGTCCGACACCGGCGGCGGTGGCGTGCTGCTCCCACTCGGGCACTTTCGGGTGCGGTTTCGGGCTGGCAACGACCGCGATGAGGAGCTCGGCGCGGAAGGGCTTGGTGTTGAACTCACCGGGCTCGCGCACGACACCGGCCGCCGCGTCGAGCGCCTCGCCGAGGCGGGCGCGGTCGTCGCCGCGCAGGGTGATGAGCCGCCATGGGCGCAGCACCTTGTGGTCGGCCACCGCGGAGACCGCCGGCAGCAGGCGCGCCAGTTCCTCGTCGCCGGGGGTCTCCGGTCCGACCTTCGACAGCGAACGCCGGGTGGCCATCGTCTCGAGAACCGGATCGGAGAAGAACTGCATGTACCCGTCTTTCCCACCGGGGCGGGTTCCGCCCCGGCTCCTCGCCCTGGTCACCGCGCAGACGGCGGCGCCCTGAAACCACCACCCACCATACGAGGTGTTCGGCCTGGTCCCGCGCAGGTGAGGGAGGAGGCAGGGCGGGCTCCCGCCCCGGGGACGGGAAAGCGGGGGAAGTGTCCTTGGGGTGGGGAGCTCTGGGCCGTTGCCCCGGCGAACCCCTACCGTGGGGACACTCTCGCCCGCTTTTGTGGCCCTGGGGTGGGGTTCCGAGGCCATGTGCAACCGGATGAGCCTCTGCGGCGAGGCAGAAAGCATCGTCTGAGACCATGGCGGGGCACAGGGCCGGACCCGTCCTTGTTCACTCCTCGGCGGGTGTGACCGGTTTACCCATCGCCTCCGACACCAGGTCGAGCAGGAGCGCAGCCCTGGCCTCGTAGAACGCCTCGAAGTCGTCCGCGCGCAGGTATGCGGGATCGATCAGGTGCCGCTCCAGGTAGGTGTCCATCTCGGTGCCGGCGACCTTGGTGACTGATTCCAACTTCTCCAGGTAGACGCTGGGGGCCTGTCCACCGATACTTCGGTTGGTCTTGGCCGACAGGGGCGTCTTGTTGACGATGCTGTCGTACCTCGCTTTGGCGATCCCCTGCTGCTCGCACCACTTCTGGGGGAAGATGTGGTGGATGTCGACGGCGTGGTCGAAGTAGGTGTTCTCCTTGATATTCTCCCCGGTCCGCAGGTCGGTGACGTCGCGTCGAAGCAGAAGGGCATAGATGCCCTTGTACGCGGCGCTGTTGCGAGTGCGCAGGGTGTCCAGGCGTCCGGCGGAGAACTGGGCCTCCTCCACAGTGCGCGGCTGTGTATGCCCTCCCCGGGCCCAAGCGACGACATCGGGCAGGTCCCTGGCGAAGCGCGACTCGGTGCTGCCGCCGTACATCTCGCCGAGAATGCCGCACCAGAACCACCGTGAGATCGCTGTGCGTGCGACGTGGCTCTCCGCTTCCTCTCCGAGAGTCGCGAAGATGGCTGCCAAGGGGATGATCTGGGTGCCGTAGGGCAGGAATCTCGTGTCGTACACGCATTGCCCGTACAGGAACTTGGCCGTGGTCAGCAGCGCTTCGACCGCCTTGTCGGCCCACTCCAGATAGTCCTCCAACGAAAGCCGGAGCATCTCGGCGCGCCGACAGCCGATCCGGGGAGCCCTGTCGGCCTCACCCCCCTGCGCGAGCCATCGGTGATACCGGGCCTGGGTCGCCAACAGAGTGACGATCTGCAGGAAGTCGGTGTCGCGCACCTCCCACAGCACGCGGTACAGGGAATTGCCATGCCATGCCTTCTGACGCTCGGCCCAGTCCTGACGCAGTTCGAACTCGTCCGCGGCGAAGGTGGCGGTGAGCAGTTCGAAGACGGTGAGCGGCTCGCCTCCGGTGTTGACCTTCTCAAAGACCTGGCACACAGCCTCGCGCGGGGTGGCCTTGTCCAGTTCGATGATGGGGAACTGGTACTTCTCGAAGCGGTCCAGGACCTCCTTGTCGAAGCGCTTCCACAGCTCGAGCTTCGGCCGGGCGTAGTCGTGGTGCTCACGGAAGCCGTCCGCCCAGTCCCTGGAGTCCATGACCTGTGCGAGCGGGAAAAAACCGGCCTCGTACTCCTTCTCCGGCGTGGAGCAGTCCAGCTCCACTTCCCTGCGGAGGTTGCGGACGATCCGGTTCTCGGGCAGGAACCTGATCGCCTGTTCACGGTCCATATCGGGATGCACCGCAGCCTCGATGTCCAGGTAGAACCATCCGGACACCTTCCGGCCCCGCTCGTCATGGGTGCGCACCGGTGCGTCCAGGCAGATCGCCTGGTACAGCGAAGTCATACGCTGCTGCCCGTCGAGGATGAGCGTCTCCGCGTTCTTCCTCGCCTCACCCACTCCCTCGATCGTGCGTTCCCTGAACTGGGTCTCTCCACCGGTTCCCAGAAACATGAGGGTGCCCACCGGATAACCCTGAGAGATTGAGGCGAGCAGGCTGGCGATGCCGTCCTTCGACCACACCCATCCCCGTTGGAAGTCAGGGAGTTGGATGCGCCCGTCATGGACTCTGCGCAGCAACTCGGTGAGGAATTCCTTGGTGCTGTTGAAGGTGTCTACCGCCATAGGGGGTCCTTTGGTCGTAGGTACCGGGATGGGTGAGGTTCATAGAGCTTGAGCCCGTCCAGCGCGCGCACGGACACCTCGGGTGGAACAACCCGCTCCATGGCTGCCTTCCAGGCGTACAGGTCCGGCCCGGCGTTCAGGCGAATCGGCCTGGTGGTCCGCCTTCAGGAATTAGGGCTTCAGGTGTCTCCCGCTCGCTCAGCGCGAAGCGGCGGCGAGCAGCCGACGGCCCCTTGGCCGGATGTGGACACGTGCGGGTGCACCTCCCCTGCCAGGTCCTTCGTGTCCAGGGGCTTGACATGCCCGCGATCTTGGCGATCCCGATCAAACACGTAACCCATAATGTCGGACATGAAGGCATTTGTCGGCGTCACTGACAAGGCCTGGGCCGACTTTCTCGCTCAGCGCCCCCACGTGAACGAGGTCAACTTCTGGCGCCCTTCGGGAAAGGCCTTCTCCGCGCTCTCGGCCGGAGAGCCCTTCCTGTTCAAGACCCACAAGCCGCACGACCGGGTCGTGGGCGGCGCCGTCTTCAGCGGTTTCGCGCTCGTCCCCCTGTCCGAGGCCTGGGAGAACCTCGGCGAGGGGAACGGCAGGGAGGACCCGGAGGACCTGCGCGAGGCGATCAACGGGTACCGCGCCAAGAACAAGATGCCCCTCATCTCTCCGGGGGAGGACCCGCTCATCGGTTGCATCATGCTGCGCGACCCGGTCTTCTTCCCCGAGGAGGAGACCTTTCCTCCGCCCCCGAACTGGCCCTACAGCGCTGTCCAGGGCAAACGCTACGAAAACATCGTCGAGCACGAGCTCGCCGACTACTTCGCGCCCATCGTCGAACGTGTCCTGCACCGCCCGCCCGCGGAGATCCTCGCCGAGGAGGAGAACGCCGTGGTGGCGACCTGGGAACACCGGGGGCCGATGTTCGCCGAGGCCGTCCCCACCCGCCGCCGGTTGGGGCAGGATGCGTTCAAACTGGCTCTCCTGCACGCCTACGACGGCCGGTGCGCCATCACCCACCGGGGCGTCCGCCCGGTGCTGGAGGCCGCGCACATCCACCCGGTGTCCTCGGGCGGCCTGCACCGCCTCGACAACGGTCTGCTTCTCCGGTCTGACGTGCACAGACTCTTCGACCTGGGGTACCTGTCGGTGTCCCCGCAGCTGAGGGTCCGGGTCAGCCCCCGTCTGCGGATGGATTTCCCCGACACCGAGGAGTATCGCGCGCTGGACGGCCGAGAGGTGCGCGTTCCCAAGGAGAAGGGGGACCGCCCGTCACCGGACGCCCTGGAGTGGCACATGGACGAGGTCTTCAAAGCGCAGTGAGTCCGGGCGGCCGCGCCACGGCTGTCCGGCTGTCCGGGAGCGCTTTCGGTCGCCGTGCCCTTGGGGGGCCGTGATCTCTACGCGCTCAGCTCCGGCGGGCGGTGGCCTTGCGGATCTTCTCCACGTACTCCGGTACCAGTTCGGCCGGATCACCGGCCACCGCTTCCAGCCGATGGGTGAGCAGGTCGGTGTCGGCACTGCCCAACCTCACCAGGGGCCGGCGAATGCGCATCGCCCAGGCTCCCGGCCGAGTGTCGGGGAAGATTTCCAGCTCCGGCACGAGCGGCGCCATCTCCACCCCGGTGCGGTAGGGCGTTACCTGCTCCACTCTCAGGTCGCAGCCCTGGGTGAAGGTGCGCCCGGCGATGGTCACCGGGTCGTCCAGCATGCGCACGGGTGAGGTCACCTCGGCCGTGCCGATGATCCGGGTCCGGTCCCCGGGTCGGGTTCTGCCAGCATCCCCGGGTGGTGAGCAGGAGCAGCCGGTCCCCCACCGCGAGCCGGTCCACTTCGGCGCGCCGCCGGGCCGGGAAGGCCATGCGCTCCTTCCCCAGGACCCAGGCAACGGCCTGGCGTTCGCTGAGGACCAGCAGGTAGGTGGCGGGGTCGGTCTGCATGTCCTGGCTCATGTCCGCACCAGGATTCCACAGACCGGCCGCTTCCCGGAATCGGACGGCGCGGCCCCGTCTTCGGACGGAGATCGGGGCCGTGCCAGGTTCGTCTCCTGCCCCTAGATCAGCGCACCCGGGGGCTTGAACAAACCACCGTCCTCGAAGCCGCCATCCTCCACCTCGGTCTCCTTCGTGTCCTGGTCGGCGCCCTCGGCCGAGTCCGCCACGGCCTTGGAGGGCAGCAGCGGGCTCGGATCCCCATGCCAGGACACCACCAAGGAGTCCCGGGCCCGAGTCGCCGCCACGAACAGCGTGGACCTGGCCTTCTGCAGCTCGTGCCGGTACCGGTCGGGGTCGCCCTCGCGCAGGCCCTCCAGCTCGGCGCGGGGCACCAGACCTTCGCTCACCGCTGCGATGGCCATGTGCTGGTACTCCAACCCCTTGAACCTGTGCAGCGTGCCCACGTGCACCGCCTGCTCGAACCCGCTGGGCGACCCCTCCTTGCTCAGGGACGCCCGCGCACCCCCGCCTTGTTCAGCGCGAACTGCACCGCGTCCACCTCGCCGAGGATTTCTCGCGTCGTACTTAAGCTCGTACCTACGGCTCAATTCTCGTCTCCCCACACCTCATCATGTGTGAAGACCTGTTCCCGGCCCGATTTGACGGCTTCCAGGATCCGCGCTGCCTCGGCGTCGTCGTGCTCTTCGAGGAGCTGTTCGTAGTGTTCGACCCATCTCGCGGGGACCAACACGTACCCGGTGAGGTCACGTCCGACATCCGGGCCGTTCTCAGGTTCGGTGGGCATGTCTCCCATGGTCAGGGCTTCCACCTCTCAACGAGAGTGCGAGTGCGTCAACAGAACACGAACCGCGCTGTTCAGGACCTCATTTCTCAAGCGCCGGACCACTCGCCGGTTCCTCCCGCGGGACCTGAGCCAAACGGGCGTCGACCTTATCGACCAGATCCTTGAAATCCCGATAGCAGACCTGAACGAAGGCCTGGGTACTGCCGAGCGCGCCGTCTGCGGCCTTGAGGTCGAACATGGGCTTGCGGGCATCGTGAGCCAACGGCATGAGGCTGCGGTAGTTGCGGATGGTGGCGATCTCGTGCTCGGTGCTCCCTGAGCGAGTGGGACTGTCCAAGACGAAGCGGTCATAGACCACCGGAATCCGGTTCAGCCAACGTTGGTAGGCCTGCACCGGTCTGTCCAGACGCATGCCCGGCTGCATGATGACGTAGCCGAGAGGAGTCATGTGTCCAGCGGGAAGATCGAGTTCCTTCGGTGCCCAGGGAAGAACCACCTGCTGCCACTTCTGGCGCCATTCCCGGAGGGTGGGCCCCAGGTTGCGCAGACCGCGCAGGGAGAAGAGATCTGCGGCCAAGGGCATGAGGACGGTGTCGGAGGACAGCAGAGCCGCACGGTTGATCGCGCCCAGATTGGGCCCCACATCGATCAGGGTGATGTCGGGGTCTATGCGCCGGCGGACATCCTGGATGATGCGGTGGAAGGCCGAGGTGGTACGCAATGCCTTTTCGTCACCGCTGAAGCCTTTGGCCCAGTTGGTGGACAGCTCATCCTCGAACCGGCTCAATTCCAAGTCTCCCGGAATCAGCCAGAGGTTATCCGCCGTTTCGATGGGGTCGACGGCCCGAATATCGCCCGTTCCCTTGACGATCGGTTCGACCGCCTGAGCTATGGTCCACACTCCGCCGAGGTCGAAGCGGGAGAAGAGCGGCTCCTGACGATCCGGAAACGTCGGTTCGGACTCGTCCCAGAGGAAGGACAGGTCCTCCTCGTCGAGGAAGGACGAGGTGAGGTTGGACTGGGGGTCCAGATCGACCACCAGGATGCGCTTGCCCTGCCGCTGGTACATGTGGGCCAGGTGGTAGACCAGCGTGGTCTTACCGACACCGCCCTTGTTGTTGAACAGCGCGATGGACGTCATCAGCCTCTCCTTAGCACGACGGCCCAGTGTGAATCTTCGACCTCGAACTCGGGTGGCGGATTCCCGTTGCGTGCCAGCGCCTCCCTGATCCTGCTGATGCCCCTGCCGAACCGGTTCACGTAACCGAGGTTCTTGAGGGCGCCAGCCAGGGAGGGGTTGCGGTAGTCGTTCATCCTGTCGTAGTTGTCTTGGCGTACGGCGCCATAGGGGCCGCCCGGGTTGCTGATCTCCACACGGTCGGCGAACCACAGAATGCGGATGGGCGCGTTGGATGACTCGTAGTTGCGGTGCATGATCGCGTTCATGATGGCCTCACGGAGCGCGGCGAGCGGATAATCCGGGCGTGTTTCCTCCCGGAATCCGCCTACTTCCATGAGCCGGGTATGGATGTGCCCGCGTAGCAGCGCGTTCAACTGCTGCGCCGTGCCGACCACATTGGCACGCAGCTCCTGGTCGTCCACTACGACACTGTCCATGTGATCCCCTTCGTAGCGGACGAACTGGGTGTAGGCACCAGGCAGTGAGGCTGAGGGGTCCAATCCGATCAGGAGCAGGCCCAGTACGGTCGCTTGCCCTGAATCAGGATCGAGAAGACGCAGCGAGGCAAGCTGCTGCTCCTCTGGTCGGTGGTTCTCCTCCAGGACCTCCTCCGAGACCGCATTGGGCAGGTAAGTGTTACGAAAAAGCCGTAGATCCAGGTCTGCGGTGGTACTTCCGGGCCAGGGATGGCTGTCGAAGGGCAGGGACTTGCAACGCCTGCGCTCGGCAAGGACTCGTTCGTCATCCGCTGTGGCCCTACGGGTCGTCGGACCAGGACGCACCCAGGCGACACCATCGAGCCGTACAGGCGGCGCCGGCGAGGCTTCGACATGGATGTGGATGACGGGTTCCCCGTTGAACCGGGCTCTCTCGACCGTGAAGGAAGGGCGGTCCAGGATTTTGCCGTCATCGCGAAGGTTGGCGAGGTTCAGAAGAGCCTTGTCGGAGGTGTCGAGAGCGGGCTCGACGGTTCCGTCCTCCCGGACCCCGATGACGATGTCACCGCTGCCCTTGCAGGTAAGGTCGTTCGCCATCGCGCAGACCGCCTTGCGGATGACATTCAGGTCCTTGACCACTCGCTTGAACTCCAGGGTGCAGGTCTCCTGAGTCCCTAGCTCAGCGGCGAGTTCGCGTTGCATCGTGTCCTTTTCCGTGTGGTCTGCGCATTGCGCGCTTAGAAGCGGAGCAGCTCGGTCGAGCAGTCCCGGTATGACCGTACAGCCGAGCATCCTGTGGAAATGCGATGGTGACCGCTTCGTCCTGAAAACGGTCACCACCAGAATGCCGTCCGCCCTGTTCGGACATGGGCGGACACTTGATCAGGACGCCAGGAGTTGGGCGAGGGTCCGAGCGTCAGGAACCTCAGCCAATCCCGTGGAGGAGGCCACCCAGAACGACCCGGTCTTCTCCCCGTACCAGATCACCAGGTGCCGGTTGCGGGCCTGGAGAGCGGCGGCGAAGGCGTGCTCGTCGCGGTACTCGGCCTTGTGACCTCCCAGGATGGGCAGCTTCTCTGCGCGAATCCTGCGGCAGGAGGGGTGCGCACAGCGAGAGCAGACCGGCCCGGCCGGCAGGGGGCGCATGCGCAGGGGCAGCACAGGGTAGTGCAGCGGGCCGCGTGCAGTTCGGGGAGCGGGGATAGGATGCGTCATCGATCCTGCTTTCTGAACATGTGGAAGTGTGCGGATTTCGGGATTGAAGGGCCCGGGAGGAGCGTTGCAGCGCTCTCCTGGGCCCGTTTCGCGTCTACGACACGAGGTGGACGACGTTCTCCAAGTCGGCGTTCCAGCGGCTGCCGGTCAGGTCGTAGGCCAGGAAGAACCACACCTGGCGGTGGTCGGGGATGCCGTTGTCGCCCCAGGAGGTGGCCAGGGCGTCGACCAGCGCCAGACCGCGCCCGGACTCGGCGTCCAGACCCAACCTGCCCGGGTCGACCCTCAAGGGCGAGCGTCGACCGAGAGGCAGCGCATCTCCTTCCTGCTTGGCGCCCTGGTCACGGCAGGTCAGGCGCAACCCGTCGCGGTGACGCCGGCAGGTGAGCGTGTAGACCCCGAAGGGCTCCCCCGAGCGCGAGTGCTTCAGGGCGTTGTTGGCGAGCTCGGAGCCGAGCAGGGTGAACAGATAGCGGTAGTCGCTGTCGCGGTCGGCGGCGCAGGTGTCCAGGAAGGCGCGCACCAGCGGCATGTACTGGGTGGAGCCGCCGAAGTCGTAGCGGCGGGTGCGGTAGGGGGCACGCTCGGCCCGGCCGGTGAAGTAGTGGCGGGCTCGGGGCGGAACCAGCTCCCCGAGCGGGACGGTCACCTCGGGCAGGGCTGCCAAGGATGCGGTTGCGGGCATGACGAACAGGCTCCTTTGCACATGGGAGTTGAACGGGGGTTCGGTGTGCCCGCAGGTGAAGGACCTTCGCGTTTCCCGCCCAGCGGGAAGGGGCACGGCGTAGCCTGACCAGCAAGGACTCTGCGTGAGGCCCTGGTCACCGGCTACGCTCCGACTTTAAAACCGAGATTCAGGAAAGTCAACGCAACTAAGCGAATCTCTCCTTTCCTGGTTTACACTGGAGCCATGCAACGCCCTCACAGTCCAACACTCCGACGTCGGCGCCTATCCGCCGAGCTGAAGCGCGCCCGCGCCAGGGCAAAGCTCACTACGACTCAAGCAATCAAGAGCCTCGGCTGGGCCGCTGGCAAGCTCAGCCAAATCGAGAACGCGGAGACACAGAAGGTCAAACCGGACGATCTCGACAAAATGCTTGACCTGTATGAGATCAAGGATCCAGCGAAACGCGAGGCACTACACGCTCTGGCCAGAGATGCCAAGGTCCGTGGCTGGTGGTCGAAGTACAAGGAGGTGTTCGGCCCTCAGTCCTTGCCGGACTTCGAGGCAGAAGCATCCGCGATCCGCACCTTCGAGGGGCTGGTGGTCCCAGGGCTTCTCCAAACACCCGACTACGCCCAGGCCGTCATCCAAGGCGGTCGTTACACCAGCGCGGAGGAGGTCGAGCGACGCGTCAAGGCCCGCATGGAGCGACGCGACATCCTGACACGCTTCAAGCCGGCAAGCCTGCGCGTGATCCTTGATGAAGCAGTGCTGCACCGGGTGATTGGTAGCCCTCCGGTCATGGCTGAGCAGTTGCGTCATCTGCTCCACATGGCCAAACTTCCCAACATCGACCTTCAGGTAGTGCCCTTCGCCGCAGGCGCGCATGCCGCTTTTGTCGCCCCATTCAGCATCCTGGACTTCCCGGACCCTCTTGATGCGCCGATCGTGTTTGTGGACACTGCCTCAGGCGGTCTCTTTCTGGAAGAATCGGACGAAGTGGAGTCGCACATCGTCACTTTTGGTGACGTCCAAGGCTCTGCGATGAGCGCGTCACAGTCCGCCAGGCTCATCACAGAAGTCCTAAAAACCCTGGAAAGCAAATCATGAACGACGAGCTTCTTTTCAAGAAGAGCAGCTACAGCAGTGCTCAAAGCCAGAACTGTGTAGAAGTAGCCCACATCCCCACCATGTTCCGCAAGAGCAGCCACAGCGGTGTCAACAACAACTGCGTCGAGATCGCCGATCTTCCCTGTGGTGCGGCCGTCCGGGACTCCAAGCACCCAGACCACGGCCACCTGCCCTTCCCCTCCGCCGAGTGGGGTGCCTTCCTCGCCAGCGCGCTCACCACCGCCCGCCTCCCCCAGCCCTGACCGGCTCTGACACCGACACCCCGGGGTGGCCGACAGGGACGCCCCTGCCGGCCACCCCGCGTCATGTCACCTCCGTGCCCCAGGCACCCACCCCACCCCGCTCTTCAACTCTCTCCCCGGGCCACTCTCACCCGCTCCCCATGGCCCCTGCCGGAGGGGCCCTCCGCCCCCTTCAACGTTCCTCCGCTTCGCAAGCAACTTCGAGCAAGGGCGTTGGTCGGTCACCGGACGCGGGCTTTGATGGATGTAGGGCAATCACCCGCTACCTCGGACCGCCCTGTTCCACACGACCCCCACCCCTGTTGTGAGGAGGCGGCCATGAACGACGACGGCAACAACTGACATCCACCAACGCCTTCGGGGCGGGGCGGACCAGGTCCACCCCGCCCCTTCAGCGTGGTCGCTCCCCCGACGCGCGTCGCGTCAGGTCGCTGCTTCGGCCCGCACTCGCTCGGCGACGCGCGCGAGCCAGGCGTCGTCCGCGCGGACGTGGTCGTGGGAGGACAGGTAACCCTGATAGCGGTCGAAGTAGCCGGTGATGGGCGAGGACACCTCACGCCAGTTCTCGCCCTGGTTACCCGCGGTGTGGTGCATGGGAAAGAGCTTGGCGTGGGCGTGGTCGACCCCGTAGCCCTCGTACATGATCCCGGTGCGGGCCACGTCCTCGAACGCCCGGTCCAGCAGACGGGCCACCTGTCGGGCGGCCAGATGCAGCGCGGTGTACTCCTCGGGCTCCATCTCCACGACGTAGCTGGGTCGGTGGGCCTTGGGGATCACGACCGAGAAGCCTTCGGTGTTGGGGAAGATCGACAGGAACGCCAGGTGGTCGGCGTCCTCCCAGATCCGATGGGCGGGCGCGTCACCGGCTGCGATCCGGCAGAAGATGCACTCGGGGGCTTGGGACTCGGTACTCACAGGACTCCTCGGTGTCGTGGTGTCGCGGGACGGACGTCGGCTCAGGTGGAACAGTACGGGTCGCGGTCGGCGGGCTGTGCCTGGATCGACATGTCGTGCGACCACACGCCCATACGCCGGTTCAAGGACGCCGGCACTCCGAACCCTCCCAGATGGCGCAGGACGTCCAGGGCGGCCAGGGAGGAGGCGAGCATGTTGACCGGGCCGTTGGACGGCGCCTGGTAGCGGGCGTTGATCCGTCCGATGAGCACCGCCAGCTCGGGTTCGTCGGCGGGGGCGCTTGCCGTGAGCGGCCGGCAGTCCCAGCATCCGGTGATCCCGGGGAGCACCAACGGCCCCCACACCGCGATGTCGTTGACATAGCAGGCGTTCAACCACGCCCGGCCGGAGTCGACGCAGTGAGCATTCACCAGACCGGTCAGTCCCGGTGAGTCGGCGGAGACCAGCAGCAGGTCCGCCTCCGGAAGGGCTCTCAGGTCTTCGGTGTCGGCCGGCGCGCCGACGACGGAGCGGATACGGCATCCGGGGTTGCGGCGGCGCAGTTCCCGAGCCAGGACCTGGCTCTTGGGCGAACCGGCGTCGGCCTCGGTGAACAGGAACTGGCGGGTCAGGTTGCTCAGCTCCACATGATCGGCATCCACCAGAGTCAACGCGCCGACCCCCGCAGTGGCCAGGGTGACCGCGACCAGGTTGCCGATCCCCCCGCAGCCCAGCAGGAGCACGTGGGCAGAGGCCAGCCGTCGCTGCACGCGCTCTGCGTCCGCGCCGGACAACTCGTAGAACAGGGCGTGCCTGCTGTAGCGGTCCTGCGGGTCGTAGGCGGAGACGGAGAGCAAGCAGTTCCCACGTTCCAGGGTCGACATCGCCGCCTCTGCGCGGGCGGCTTCCACCCGGCAAGGACCGAGCAGGAAGTCCAAGGCCTCAGCCCGGGTCCGGGGCTCGCGGAAGTGATCGGCGAGGTGGATCAGCGGGCGCCACAGCTGTCGGTCCCGGATGCTCTGCCGAATGGAGCCGAATCCGAGGAAGAGTGTGCCGTCCTGCACCCCGATACGGACATAGGGGGCGAGTATTCGCGGGGGTTCGATGCCGGGAGGATGCACCGGGGGAAACCGCCTTTCGGTCGGGCCGCGAAGGCCGGAACCAGGTCACCGCCGACCGTAGAACCGGAGCGGTGTCCCGCTCCGGGAAGTTGCTCGGAATTGCTCCCGCAGGCCCTGTCGAAGCCTGGAAACGTGCGGTGGCGGTCGGCAAGACTGGTCTTCTCGACTCCCTGGAAGAGGAAACCTGCCCATGAAGCTGCGCAAGATAGGAACCACCTCGCAGGACGGCGGATGCCCGACGCTGTACGAGACCGACACCGGTGACATCGTGGTCCAGGGCGACCGGCTGACCGTTCCCGAAGCGTTGGCCCAGCTGAGCGACGTCCTTGCGGGTGAAGAGTTCGTCGTTGTCCCCCGCACCCTGCTGACGCGCTTCGCCCCCAAGGAGTGAGATGCCCCCGATCCTCAGCGGAGAGGACTTCACCGACCTCTTCCGCCGCTACCGCCACACGGCCTGGCGGCTCGAAACCCGCTCCCACTACGGAAAGCTCAACGAGGACCAACCCTTTCAGGACTGGTTGGCTGGCAAGGACCCCGGCCTGGAGTGGTTCAAGCCTTGGCTGCGCATGGTGCGCGAGGAGCTCGCCACCGGAAAACGGATGGAACGGGTACGCCTCATCGACGATCCGCCCTCGGACTACCTGCGTTGGGAGCTGTGGGGAACTCCCTACAACCTCGGTGTGGGCGAGGACATCCGCTACCTGCCCCGCGACCACCCGATCGTCGCCGAACTCCCCGACCACGACTTCTGGGTCTTCGACAGCCGTACGGTGGCCCGCCTGGAGTTCGACGGGGACCGGTTCCTGGGGGCGACCCTCAGCGAGGAGGCCGAGCACGTACTGGCCGCCCTCCAGGCACGCGACGCCGCGTGGCATCATGCTCTGACGTTCACGGAGTACATGGCGACAAGGGCACGATGACCGACTACCAGACAGCTCGGGTCTCGCTCGGTGTCCGCTTGCGCGAACTCCGGGGCGAGGCCGGGTTGTCCGGCAGGGAACTCGCGGCGCGCCTGGACTGGCAGCCTTCCAAGGTGTCGAAATTGGAGCACGGCAGGCAGACCGCGAGTGTGGAGGACCTGCGTTCGTGGGCACGGGTCTGCGGGCGCCCGCAGGCGGCGGAAGGGCTGCTGGCCCAGCTCCGTTCCTTGGAGACCCACTACGCGAGCTGGCGCCGGCAGCTTGCCGGTGGCCACGGACCACGTCAGCGCTCGTACTCGCCCCTGGACGCGCGCACTCGGCACTTCCGGATCTTCGAGGCGGCGTGCGTCCCCGGGCTCCTCCAGACCCGTGATTACGCCACGTACATGTTCCGCCGGGGAGTTCGCCGGCATCGCACGCCTGACGACGGAAACGAAGCGGTACGCGCCCGAATGGAACGGCAAGGAATTCTCGACCTACCGGGCAAGACCTTCCACATCCTGCTCTGGGAGCCCGCGCTACGGATCCGCTTGGGCCCGGACACTGTCATGGTCGAGCAGCTGTCCCGTGTCGTCACGGAGATCGCCCGGGCAAGGGCGGAGATCGGTGTGATCCCCATGGGCGTGAGCATGGACGTGGTGCCCTCACACGGTTTTTGGGTCTTCGACGACGACCGGGTGCTGGTGGAGACGATCGGGGCCGAGCTCTGCCTGACCGAGGACGTCGCCATCGCGCCCTACGTGCGGATGTTCGAAGAGCTGTCCCGTTCCGCGCTACGGGGCCCGGCCGCCATCCGCCTGGTGGAGGCGGTGCGCCGCGACCTGGGTGGTGGCGCCCAGGCCTCACCCGACAGGAAGTGAGACGCCGCTTCCCGGCCCTGCCCCTCCAGCGCCCTCCCCCATCCTGCCCGCACCCCCACCCGGGGCCACCTTTACCCGTCTCCAGTGGCCCCGGGTGGGGGGAGCGTTGCCGCCCTTCCCCCACGCCCTTCCCCCGCCACCAGTGCCAGGATGTACCCCGGCCGCTTCAGGTCCGCCCAGGTGAACCGGACGATGCGCACGTCCGGGTACAGCATCTGCAGGGCGTTCTGCCGCTCCCGGTCCCTGGCCAGGGCACGCGGGGTGCTGTGCGGACCGAGCCCGTCCGCCTCCCCGATGAGCCGGGACCCCTCCCACCAGAAGTCCACCACCGCCACGGTCCTACCCTCCCGGTCGGTGAAGCGACGCTGGAGTTCGTCCGGGGGCATCCCGCCGTCCTGACAGATCAGCCGGATACGTGTCTCCAGCGGGCTCTGCGCCCGCCCGTCGGTCAGCCCCCACCACCGACGCATGTCCACGCACCCCGCCCGCCCCCGCATCCGGTCGTTGAGCCTTGGAATGTCCTCCTGCCCGAGCAACCCCTGATTGAGGGCCGAGTCCATCAGGCACACGGCGCTCTCGCGGTCCAGGCCCGGGACGGTGTCGCGCAGAGTCCGTCCCGGATCGGTGACCCTCAACCCGTCGCCGAGCACGGCGACCTCCTCGGGACGCACGTTCCAGCCGTGCAGGTCGACCCCGGCCAGCTCTCGTGGCCTCTTCAGGGCAGGGACGACCATGTGGATCCCGTGACCGTTCCACCGGTCCAAACCCCGTATACCCCACAGTCTCGCCGCGGTCGGTCCGGCCGCGCACGCCCTCGGTCCCAGGGCGAGCTGAGCGGCCATGACCAGGCAGCGCAGCCGCTCGGGGGTGCCGGTCCCGGGCATAAGGCGGCGCACCACGTAGACCTGGTGGTGGGGGTGCAGCCACTCTCCCCGCCGGACCATCCGCCGGATGTCGTACCTGTTCAGCCCGCACTCCCGTGCCTGCGGCCAGGAGAGGACCCCGTACTGGCCAGCCGCGACCGCGACGGCCGCCTCCATGGAATCCGGAGCGGAGGCACACTGCGGGCCGGGGCTCGGGAGAGCGGGGTACTGGGCGGAGCTCATCCCTCCACTATCCGCACGCCCCGCCCCTTGCGCCACGGCCGGTCCGGCGCCTGTGGACAAGCCGCCCTTCTCCACCCCTCCTCCACCCCTGTGACCCGAACGGGCAGCCTCAGCCCACCGGGGGCGGCCGCCAAAGCGGACATAACACCCTCGGAGCATTGACCTTCGGTGGGGTGCGCTTCAGCTCTCACACCACCGGGCGGGATCCGCTGTGCTACTCAGGCGGGTGTTCCCCGACGGGGCCCCCTCCCGCGGTCAAGAAAGCGGTCGATCGTGGCCGTGGGAGGGGGGTCCGTCCGAGGAGCTCTGAGGCCGGCCCGCACTCCTCCAGGGCGCGCCCTGGGAACACCTGTCTCAGACAGGCATCACCAGAAGTAGCGCTGGGTACTCTGCGGGCCATGCGCCTGCTGATCATCTCCGACACCCACCTGCCGCGACGCGCCCGCGATCTTCCCGCCCAGGTGTGGGAGGAGGTCGACCGCGCGGACGCCGTCATCCACTCGGGAGACTGGTGCGACCTCGACTCACTGCTCTCCCTCCAGGAGCGGGCCGAGCGGATCATCGGCGTGTACGGCAACAACGACGGCCCCGAGCTGCGCGAGCGGCTACCCGAGGTGGCCCGCGCGGACCTGGGCGGCGTACGCTTCGCGGTCGTCCACGAGACAGGGCCGGCCAAGGGGCGCGAGAACCGGTGCGCGAAGCGCTTCCCCGACGTGGACGTACTCGTCTTCGGGCACTCGCACATCCCTTGGGACACCCGTGCCGACACCGGCCTGCGCCTGCTCAACCCCGGCTCGCCCACCGACCGCCGCAGGCAGCCCCACCACACCTACATGACGGCCGAGGTCGAGGACGGTCGACTCGACGTGCGGCTGCACCGCATAGAGCCCGACCGCTGACCCCAGTCCCCCCGCCACGGCAGACCCGAGAACAGGCTTCGACGGGGTCACCGCTCTTCCCGGCCCGACCGGCAGGGGGCGCATACGCAGGGGTCCCCAGCCCTCCCAGAGCCGGGAACCCCTGCGTGTACACCCGCAGACACACGTCCTTCCAAGCGCTGCCTGTCTTCCCGCCCACATCCGTATCCGGCACTTACCCGAGCCCGGACCCGGCCGACGGCGTCACCACGCGGACCGCTGGCGGCGGAGCTCGGCTCGGGCCTCTTCGGCACGGCGCAGCGCGTCGGGCGGCGGTTGGACGGTGACCCCCGCCCCCGTCAGCATGCTCAGGTCCAGCTCCCACGCCACCTGCGAGCGGCGTTCCCACAATGCGAACGCCTCCTCGACATGGCGCTGGGCTGCCTGCGCGGAGGCACCGGTCACCTCGATCAAATGGTCCATCGCCTGATCAGCGATCCCCCTCACCTGCGCGAAGCCGAAGTGAGTCACGGTGTGGCAGGGCGTGCAGACACAGATCAGGCGCCGCAGGGTCTGCGTCCTGGACCTCTCGTCGAAAGTCCACCTCTCGTGGACCTCCAACCAGCGCTGCGTTTCGCGGTCGGCCGGCGCTCCGCAGATCTCGCACACCCGCCCCGCCCGGTCGACGACCATGCGGCGCAGCCGTTCCCAGTCCTGCTGCGACACGCACGAGCGCACATTCGTGAACCAGCAGGTGGCGGGGACCAGGTCGACGAACAGCCCCGAACCCAGCGAGCGGTCCTCCCCCGGCAGCAGGTCGGGGATGTCGGGGCGGGCCGCCCAGCGCTCCAGTCCTGCGATGCCCGGCCGGGGCGCGTACCATCGGCGCGCACCGGGGTCCCAGCGCGCTCCTTCCGCCTTCGCCAGGTCCTTCTCCGCGTACGGGACGTCGAGCCAGATCCGTTCGGTGGGCACCGCTCTCCTCACCTCGGTAGGGGCATGGAAACCGAGCAGGAACCTTAGCGGCCGGTCCGGGTGGAAGTCAGTACCATCGGATGTCCGGAAGCGGTCAAACACAAGGCGTGATCGAAGGGGCTGTCCGGTTCACCGACCATGCCGTCACCGCCCGGTGCCGGTCCGAGATCGCGGCCCTCCACGCGAGCGCCGAGGTCCTGGAAGGCTATTTCGTCCGGGAGGTCGGCAGCCCAGCAGCACCGGCGTGAGGCATTGGAGGCCCTGGAGGGCTTCTCCGATCCCAGGGCCGTGCGCCTGCGCGAGGAGATCACCGACAGGTTCCGTGGGACCGGCGGGACCTGACACCAGCCACGCGCCCGTCCTCCCCTCCCTTCCACCGGCACCCCCCTACTCCGTCGCCTGGGCGAGGAGTTCCCGCAGTGTGCGAGGCCCCGAGCCGGCGCTCACCTCGGCTCCCGTCCGAAGCAGCAGCGCGTGCGCCCTTCCCGAGTGCACCCGGCCCACCGCGGGCACGATCCTGGCCCGCAGCACCCGCTCCGCCTCGGGCCAGGCCCGTACCCGGCTCTGGGCGTGCACCAGGTGTGCGGCGTCGTAGAGCGCGCCCCGCTGGTAACCGGGCGGACGGCCTCCGAGCGCGAGTTCGAACAGGTCCACGGCCCTGGCCCAGTCCCCGTTGTCGGCGTGGATCATGGCCTCGTGCCAGGAAAGTTCCGCGTCGGTGATCCACCACGTCCACGCCGGGTCCCGGTCCTGGACGCCTTCCCGCAACCGCGCCCGTGCCCGGTTCAAGGTCTCCACGGCCCGGACGGGCGTCCCCTCCTGGCCTTGTGCGCGGGCCAGTCTCAGCTCGAACAATCCTCGGACCCGGGGAGACAGGTCTTGGGACAGAACGTGTTCGCACACGGGGCGCGCCTGGTCGGGACGGCGCTCGTGGGCGTCCAGCATGGCCAGTTGGGACAGGGCGAACAGTTTCGCGAAGTGGTCGCCGCCCGCGCGGGAGACGAGAACCGAGTCGTTGGTCAGCCGCCTGGCCAGGGGGAGTTCCTCGGCGTCGAACGCCAGCCACCCCGCGACCTGCAGTGCCTCGGCGGCGGCCGAGGCCATCCCCTTGTCCTGGGTGGCCAGTGCCGCCCGGTGGGACGTGCGCGCGTTGCGCACCGCGGCCGGCAGCAGGTCGGCGCCGCCGGTCAGCTCGTCGAGCGCGATCAGCCCCTTGGTGACGGACCGTACCCGGTCCGCCTCGGTGCCGCCCATGGGCTGTTCGGCGAGCGCCTTGGGGTCGACGGGGAGGACGCGGGCCAGCAGGAGCCGGTAGCGCTCGCGGATGGTGCTCCGGCCGGACTCCCACTCGCGGATGCGCCGGGCCAGGGACGCGGTGGTGGCCGTGGCCTCGGTTCCGGCGGCGCGCACCATCTCCACGGCCAGGCGGTGCACGTCCCATCCTGCTTCCGTGCGTGCTCGGCGCAGGGTCGTCGCCCATGCGGGGCGGGGGATTCTCGGTGACGTCATGAGCAGATCCTCTCCCGCGGCGATGAGGTGATGCTCGCAAACGTCCGCGTTCGTCCGCCTTCACCAGGTTTCGCCCTTGGCGGGCCCTGGTGAGGCCTGTCCGCGAGACCCCCTCCCGCGGTCACCGTCGGCCGCTTTCGTGGCCGCGGGAGGGGGTCTCGTCCGCCCGGCCGGGGTCAGAGGGACTGGACGAAGCGGTCGCCGAGCATGCCGAGGAGGTCCAGGGCGCCCGTGCCGGAGCGGGCGCCGATCTCCAGGCCGGCACCGAGGAGGACGAGGGCGAGGAGGGCGGCCGCGAGGCGGCTGGGCCAACGGCGGGGGGCGGGTTCCGTTCCGGGCTCCTCGCCGTCGAGGTCGGGCCAGGGGCGGTCCAGGCGGGCGAGTTCGCGGCGCAGGCCCTGGAGTTCGGCGTGGTAGCGGTCGCGCTCCTCCCGGATGCGCCACAGCTCGGCGTCCGTGTCGGCGTCTCCGCCTCCACCCGCCGGCGCTTCCCCGACCGGAGCGGGTACAGCGGCTTCCGGCACGGCCGGTTCCGGAACAGCAGCCTCCGGCACCGCGGGCTCCTCGGGCACCGAGGGCTCGGCGTCGGAGCGGTCCGGCTCGGGAAGCGGGTGCTCCTCGCCTTCGGCCGGGGCGAGGCGCGGCCTGCGGGTCCGGTCCTCGGCCGGCTCGTCGGGGCGGGGCGCGAGCACCGGGTGCTCGGTGTCGGGGCCGGGGGCGGGCTCGTCGTGGAGGGGCCTGGGCTGCTCCGGCCAGAGGACGTCGTCCTCCTGCGGAAGCTCCCCCTGTTCCCGGTCGCCGCCCGGGCCCTGCTCCCCGGGGCCGGTACCGGCGGGTTCCACCGCGATGCGGCCGACCGGGACGTCCGTCCCCGGGGGTTGGCGGGGGCCGGTCTCCTCCTCTCCGGGGGGCTCGGCCTCGGGGAGGTCCTCGAGGGTCTCGGGGGGACCGTCCAGGGAGTCGGGCAGGGTCTCGTGCTCGTCGGGGAGCGGTTCGACGGGCGGCAGGTCCTCGGCGGTCGACATGTCTCCGACGGGCGGCAGGTCACGGGCGGGGCGCGGCGCGGGGTCGAGCCAGTCGGACAGCAGGGCGCGCCGGTCGGCGAAGGTGGGGGCGTCGGGAACGCCGCGCTCGGCGAGGTGGGCGGCGAGCGCGTCACCGCCCTCGTCGCGCAGGATCTCCACGAGCCGTTCGGCGACCTTGCGGTGGTCGGCGGCGGGCGGGGTCCGGAAGGGGCTGACCCGGCCCGAGGTCGGCGGTGCGAAGGCCAGGTGGGGGCTGTCCTCGCCGCCGAGGGCGGGTTCGTAGGTGGAGAAGGACCAGCTCCATCCCGCGGCGGGGACCGCGTCCGGCGGGGTGAGCACGTCGTGCAGGACGCGGTGCATCCCCCACAGGAAGCGCAGCTGGACGGCCTGCCAGAGGTCGGCCCGCTCGGGGGCGAGGGTGAGGTGCACGGGCAGGTCGGGCCGGTGCAGGGCCGAGGCGACCGCGCCGACCAGGATGGGTTCGCCCTCGACGGAGGTCTCGGCGGCGCGGCGGTCGCGGGTGCGGACCGCCCCGGGTGCGGCCGTCCGCTCCCAGGGGCCGGGCATGCTCAGAACGGGCATGGCCGACCAGCCGGGGGCGGGCGGGCGCCGCGGGTCGGGGCGGGTGTGGGGGTTCTCGTGCAGGGCCAGGATGCGCGGCAGGGTCAGGCCGCGGGCCGGGCCGACGATCGCCCAGGCATGCGCGGAGCGGACCTCGCCGGGCCAGCGGTAGACGAGGGCGGCCTGTCCGTCGGGGTAGGCGCGCGACCAGAGGGTCTCGGGGCGGGTGGCGGGGTCGCCGCCGGGCAGCAGGGCCCGGTAGTCGGCGGTGAGCGCGGGGAGCAACCGGTCGCGCCAGGAGCGCAGGGCGGGCTGTTCGGGCTCGGGGAGGGAGGAGGCCGAGGGTCCGGGGCCGGTGCGGCCCAGGAGGGTGGGTTCCGCCCAGGCGAAGTGGATCTGGTGGTACGTGCTCTCGGGCAAGCGCCCCTCCCCACGGGTCGGTCTGCCGTCGGCGGCGGCCGCCGCCCCGGGGCGTGTTCCGGGGAACACGCCCTAGGCACGGTATCCGGTCAAGGCCGAAAAAGGCCTTCCTCTCGCGATCTATGGGGATTTATGCGCATTTTGTCCCACTGTGGTTGCGGGTCCGACCGCCGATCTCACCGGGCGTCGGCCAGCCGCTGCCACTGCTCCGGGCTCAGGGACAGGTCGGTGGCCTCGATCGCCTCGTCGAGCTGGGCGATGCTGCTCACCCCCACGAGCGGGACGACGGGCGGGTCGCTGTCCATCAGCCAGGCCAGCACCACTTGGTTGCGGGTCGCCCCCGTCTCCTGGGCCACCTCGTCCAGAACGGCCAGGCGGCGCGCCGTCCCCGGGTGGTCGTAGGCCGGGTCCAGTGCCTTGTCCGGGCGGGTGTAGGCCCCCCACAGCAGGGGCGTGTAGGCCACCAGGGTGTGGTCGCGCCCGGCTGCGGCCTCCGCCCGTACGAAGTCCAGCAGTTCGGGGGTGACGTGCATGTGGCCCGACGACTGCAGGGGCATGTCCAGGCGCGGCTGGAGGTAGCTGTGGCGGTACTGCAGCACGCGGGGGCGCGGCAGGCCGCCGGCCTCGGCGGCGGCGCGGGCGCGCTCGATCCGCCAGGTGCGGTGGTTGCTCAGCCCGGTCAGGGCGACGGCGCCCTCGGCGACGAGGTCGGCGAAGGCGCCGACGGTCTCCTCGATCGGTGTCCGGGCGTCCTCGTGGTGGGCGTAGAGCACGTCCAGCCGCTCCACACCGAGTCTTTCGCGGCTGCGTTCGGCGGCCTCGGCCACGGCGGTGGCCGACAGGCCCTCCTTGGTCTCCAGGCCGGTGCCGGGGACGGTGGGGCGGGCGCCGAGCTTGGTGGCGATTACGACCTCGTCGGTGATGCCGCGTTCGCGGCGCCAGCGGCCGAGGAAGGTTTCGCTCTCGTGGCCCTCGAACCCCTCGACCCAGAACTGGTAGCAGTTGGCGGTGTCGACGAAGGTGCCGCCGGCCTCGACGAAGCGGTCGAGCAATGCGGCGGAGGTGGCGTCGTCGGTCTCGCTGCCGAACTTCATGGCGCCCAGGCACAGGGCGCTGACGGTGCGGTCGCCGACGGTGGTACGGCGCATCAGGGGGTCTCCTCGAGGGTGTGGACGGCGAGGACGCCGAGGTAGTGGTCGATCTTGTGCTGGATGGCGATCCTGCGGTCGTTCAGCTCGGCGATCCGCGCGTCGAGCCGCCTCTGGTGCTCCTGGAGGACCTCCACGCGCTCGGGGACCGTGTGCTCCCCGGCGCGGACGAGCTCGGCGAACGAGCGCAGCCGGGCGATGGGCATGTCGGTGTCGCGCAGGCAGCGGACGAGGTGGAGGAGCTCCACGTCGTCGGCGCGGTAGCGGCGGTGGCCGCTGGGGGCGCGCTCCACCTGCCGCAGCAGGCCCGCCTTCTCGTAGTAGCGCAGGGTGTCCAGGGTGAGGCCGAAGCGCTCGGCGACCTCGCCCGGCGTGTGGTACTCGCTCATGGGGCAAGCATGGGACCTGGAGCGCGCTCCAGGTCAAGCCCCGGCGGTCAGCCGCTGCCCCGGATGGCGCCGACGACGGAGGCGGTGAGGTCGTCGATGATCCTCTCCCCGTCCACCTCGGGGTGGTCCAGCCACCACTCCCCCGCCGCCTGGACCATGCCGACGACGGCGTGCGCGGTGATCTGGGCGCGCACCCGGCCGCCGACCAGCCCTTCGGCCAGCAGCCGGTCGGCGAGCTCCTCCCCCAGGCGGCGGACCATCATGCCCACGTCGCTGCGGGTGCGCGGGTCCTCGGAGGTGGCCCGGTCCATGAGGAACCGGTAGAGGTTGAGGTTCTGGGAGATCATCGACAGGTAGGCGCCGACCGTGGCACGGGCCCGCTTCTCGAACTCCTCCTGGCGGTGCAGCTCCTCGCGGATGCGCTCGACGAGGGGGTCGACGTGGCGCTCGGCGAGCGCGCGGTACAGGCCGCCCTTGTCGCCGAAGTGGCGGTACAGGATCGGCTTGCTGATCCCGGCCTCGGCCGCGATCGCCAGCATCGAGGCGTCGGGGCCGTCGCGCTGGATCACGGCGTCGGCCGCGTCGAGGATGGCGCGGCGCCGCTCGGGGTCGCGTCCGCGCCCGCCCCTGCCCCGCCGGGGGCCGGGGGCCTTCTGGTCGGTCGGCGCGGTCTGCCGCGCGTGTTCGAGGGCCACGACAGATCACCGTAGCGCCTGTGCGGCCGTCAGCGGCGCAGAGCGATCCAGGTGGCCCAGGCCTGGGCGAGCAGGCGGCCGTCGGCGCCGTGGAGGGCGCTGCCGGTGCGGAGCTTGCGTCCGTCGACCGATTCCAGGTGGCCGGTGACCACGTGGGGGTGGCCGATGCGGGGTGCCCCGACGACCTGGACGGTGATGCGCCCCAGGACGGCGGGGCGCCCGTCGATGCCGCTGGACCAGCCGCCGGGGCAGTCCAGGGCGGCCCAGGTGTCGGGCAGGCCGACGTGTCCGGTGCCGTCGTCCAGGCCCGGGTGCGGCGTCCAGGTGCAGGCGACGGTGCGGCCGACGCCCTCGGGCTCCTGCCCCGGGCGCACGGTGCCGGGGAACAGGCGCAGGCCCTCGCCCTCGGCGCGTTCGGTGCCGCAGCTGTAGCACCGGGGGAAGGGGTGCCGGGTGAGGCCGGGGTAGCGTTTCTCGGCCTCGGCCGCCTCCTCGGCGCCGACCGGCCCGGTGGGCACCGCCGATCCCTCGGGCACGGGCACGACGGCGGCCTCGGCGACCAGCTGCCCGCTCTCGGGGTCGGTCAGACTCGCTCCGTCCCGGCCCTCCTCCACCGCGAGCGGCCGCCCCAGCGGCGGCGGGACGCGCAGGGTGACCTGGACGGCCGGCCCTCCGACCGAGGTGAGCAGCGCGGCCAGGAGTCCGGCGCTGTAGCCGCCGTTGCCCGAACCGTCGGGTCCGTTGTGCGTCGGGGGGATCGTGAGGGAGGAGGCGCTGTGGCTCGGTACGACATCCATGACGCCACCCTAGGCCCTGTGGTGTGGATCGTCTCGGGCTGCACGGCCGGAGGATCGGCTCCGCCGATACGGCGAGAGCATCCACACAACAGGATCTAGGGGCGGCGCCTCCTGCGCGCGGCTCCCGCACCGGCCGCCGCGGCGAGGCGGCGCAGGAACCGCACGTGAGGGCTCCGGCGTGCGGGCGTCCGCACGGTTCCGGTGAGTGCGCGCTCGGCACGGTCCAGGCACTCCTCCAGGAGCGCGTCGTGCAGGGGCCGGAAGAACAGCGACCAGAGCAGCATCGCGGATCCGCGCAGGCGCATGGTGATGAGGTGGGACAGGACGGCGCCGCCCGGGCCGGGGCGGACGGCGAATTCGTGGTGGCCGTCGAAGCCGCGCGGGGACCGGAAGCGGAAGCGCACCCTGCGCCCGGGCTCGTACTCCTCCACGGTGTAGCGGACCGGTCCGTGTCCGCCGCGCGCCCCGGCGCCCAGGGGTTTGTCCAGGCGCATGGCGGGCCAGTCGTCGCGGGGCCAGAGCCGGTCGCCGTCGGAGGCCAGGCCGTCCAGCAGCTCCCCCACCCTCTCCGGGGGCGCGGGCAGGAGGCGTTCGTGCGCGTTGCGGACCGGCACAGGGGGCTCCCGATCTCCAGGGGGGTTCTCTTCAAGGACCAGTGCAGCATACGCCCGGCAGCAGGGGGAGGCCCGCGCGCTCCGGGCCCGGCACCCCGGGTGGAACGCGGCGGAGCCGCCGGCGGTGGCAGAGCGCTTTTTCCGGGAACAGCCCGCGCACCCCGGCCTTGCGCAATAGCGTCGGATCCATGACTGAACACACCCTGGCCTGGCCTTCCGGTTCGCCCGTCGGGGGCGACCCCCTGATCACGGCGCTCCGCGGCCTGGACCTTCCGCCGGACCTCCTGGAGGAGGTCGCGGAGGAGAAGTCCCCGAGGGAGAGGGGACACGTCCTCCTGGGGTTCGCTCTGGAGAGCGAGTTCCAGGAGTGCTCCGAGACGGCTCGGCAACTGTTCCGGGCGCTGCGCGAGCATCCGCCGACGCCCGAGCTGGGCCAGATCGCCTCGGTCGAGCTGGCGCAGAGCCTGCGCGAGAGCGGGGACGAGGCGGAGGCCGACCGGATCGGCGACGAGCTCCTGCGGTCCGGCGACCTGCTGGAGGAGCCCGCCGCCCACCTCGGCGAGGGGTTCCAGGAGATCGGGCGCCTGCCCGAGGCCCTGCGGTGCTTCGACATCGCCTGCCGCACGCTGCTGGAGGGGAACGTGGAGGACATCGCCGGGGCCGACCCGCTCCTGCTGGACGTCCTCGTCCGCCGGGCGCGCACGCGCGCCGCGCTCGGTATGGAGGCCGATGCGCACGACGAGGCGGCGGCCGGGGCCGCGCGGGCCGCCATGCGGCGGCTCTGGGGTTTCTCCCTGCACGTGCAGGCCCTGCGCCAGGGGCTGTCGGCGGGCCTGCCGGGGGAGAACGTGCAGCTGCTGCTGTCCCGGGAGGAGTTCGGCCGCGCCGGGAAGCAGGTCCTGCCGGCCGGGGAGGGCCCCGACTCCTACTACCGCACCGCCGAGAACCTCCTGCGCGAGCACGGGCACCGGCATCCGGAGGCGCGCAGGGGCGTGCTCCTGACCGGTGTCGAGGAGGTCCTGGGGGCCGCGCCGGAGCAGGACCTGGACCCTGCCGAGCCCGAGACGTACCTGACGCTGGCGCGGGCGTGGACCGTCGGAGGCGATCCCCGCGCGCTCGCCTGGCCTCCGGAGCGCGGCCAGGCGTGCTGGTGCGCGTCGGGACGCACGTACGGGGAGTGCTGCGGCTCGCCGTCCGCCCCGTGAGGCGGTGGCCCGGTTGGGCACAATGGGCGCCATGGAGATCTGGATCAACCCCGCCTGTTCCAAGTGCGCGTCGGCGCTGTCGCTGCTGGACGGCGAGGGTGTGGAGTACACCGTGCGCGAGTACCTGAAGGAGCCTCCGAGCGCCGACGAGCTGGAGGATGTCCTGCGCAGGCTCGAGCTGGAGCCGTGGGACATCACCCGCACGGGAGAGGAGCAGGCGCGGCGGCTGGGCATGGCCGACTGGCCGCGGGACGCCGGTTCGAGGGAGCGGTGGATCGGCGCCCTGGTCGAGCACCCCGTGCTGATCCAGCGCCCCATCGTCACCGCCGACGACGGGACGGCGGTGGTCGGACGCAGCGAGGAGGCGCTGCGCTCCGTGCTGTGACGCCGAGGGCGGGTGCGGCGGCAGGGCCGCCGCACCCGTGCGGAAGCGGGGCCGGGGACAGGTCCCCGTCGGAGCGCCCCGCTACCGGATCGGGAGGCCGGTGACGGCGCGGCCGATGATGAGCTTCTGGATCTCGCTGGCGCCCTCGAAGATCGTGAAGATCGTGGCGTCGCGGTGCCAGCGCTCCACCGGGTACTCGCGGGTGTAGCCGTTGCCGCCGAGCAGGCGCATGGCGTTCTGGGTGACGTAGGTGGCCGTCTCGGCCGCGTAGAGCTTGCTCATGGAGCCCTGCGCGTTGTCGAAGTCCTTGCCGTTGCGGGCCATCCAGGCGGCGCGCCAGACCAGCAGGCGCGCGGCGTCGATGCGCGTGGCCATGTCGGCCAGCTGGAAGGCCACCCCCTGGTTGTCGCCGAGCGGCCTGCCGAACTGCTCGCGCTGGCGGGTGTAGTCCAGGGCGTACTCGTAGGCGGCGCGGGCGCAGCCCACGGCCATGGCGCCGACCGAGGGCCGGGAGGCCTCGAAGGTCTTCATCGCGGCCTGGCCCTTGGAGCGCTTGCCCTCGCGGGCGCGGGCGAGGCGCTCGTCGAGCTTCTCCTTGCCGCCCAGCAGGCACGAGCCCGGAACGCGCACGTCGTCGAGGACGACCTCGGCGGTGTGGGAGGCGCGGATGCCGTGCTTGGAGAACTTCTGGCCCTGGCTCAGGCCGGGGGTGCCCGGCGGCACGACGAAGCTGGCCTGGCCGCGCGAGCCGAGCTCGGGCTCGACGGAGGCGACGACGACGTGGACGTCGGCGATGCCGCCGTTGGTGGCCCAGGTCTTGGTGCCGTTGAGCACCCATTCGTCCTTGGCCTCGTCGTAGACGGCGCGGGTGCGGATGGCGGAGACGTCGCTGCCGGCGTTGGGCTCGGAGGAGCAGAAGGCGGCGAGCTTGACGTCCTCGGGGGTGCCGAACATCTGCGGCGTCCACTCCAGCACCTGCTCCTGGGTGCCGTTGCCGGCCACGGCCACCGCGGCCAGCGCGGTGCCGGTGATGGACAGGGCGATGCCCGAGTCACCCCAGTACAGCTCCTCGAAGGCCACGGGGATGCCGAGGCCCGTGGGCTCCAGCCACTGGTTGGCGAAGAAGTCGAGGGAGTACAGGCCGATCTTGGCGGCTTCCTGGATGACGGGCCACGGCGTCTCCTCCCGCTCGTCCCACTCGGCGGCGGCGGGGCGGATGACGTCGGCGGCGAACCCGTGGGCCCACTCCTTGATCTCGCGGACGTCCTCGCTCATCTCCAGGCTGAAGCCGGGCGCGGGGGCCTCACTCATGCGCTTACATCCTTTGTCGGACCCTCGGGGGAGGGTGGCCAGCACGTGTTACCAACGGTAACAGTCAAACGTGCCGGCGGACAATGCCTCCCGGCCCGCGAAGGGGACCGGTGTCCTCGGACACCGGTCCCCGGGGTCGAACGGCACTGCGGGCGGAGGCCGCGGGTCGAAGGCGGCGGGAGGCCTCAGACCTCCTCGCTGTGCTTCTCCAGGAAGGTGTAGACGTCGTGGTCGTCCACACCCGGGAACGGTCCCGTGGGCAGCGCCGACAGCACGTGCGAGTGCGCCCGGGCCGAGGGCCACACGTTGCCCTCCCAGCGGGCAGCGAGGTCCGCCGGCGGGCGCACGCAGCACTCGCCGGTCGGGCAGTTGGACTTGGTCCGGTTGGTCGTCTCCCGCCCGCGGAACCAGCGCGACTCCTTGTAGGGCACGCCCAGGGTGATGGCGAAGTTGCGCTCGCGGCTGGGGTCCACGTGGGCCACGCACCAGTGGGTGCCGTTGGGCTTGTCCGTGTACTGGTAGTAGATCGAGTACCGGTCCGGGGAGGCGAAGACCTGGCGCCCCGACCACTGGCGGCACATCCGCTGCCCCTCGATGGCACCGGACTCGTCGGTGGGGAAGATGAGCCCGTCGTTCTCGTAGGCCTTGTAGATGATGCCCGTCTCGTCGTTGCGGATGAAGTGGCACACCAGGTCCAGGTGGCGGTAGGCCAGGTTGGTGAACCGGTGCGCGGCCATCTCGTAGGAGACGGAGTAGACGTCGCGCAGGTCCTCCACCGACAGGTCCCGGGCGTGCTTGGCCTCCTGCAGGTAGTCCACCGCAGTCTTCTCGGGGATGAGCACGGCCGCCGCGAAGTAGTTGGCCTCCACCCGCTGGCGCAGGAAGTCGGCGAAGTCCTCGGGCTGCGTGTGGCCCAGCACCACGTGTCCGAGGGTCTGGAGGAGGATCGTGCGCGGGCTGTGCATGCCCAGCGTGGTCTCGCGCTTGAGGTAGATGCGCCGGTTGACGTGGTCGGTGAGGGAGCGGACCGAGCGGGGCAGGTCCTGGACGTAGCGGAGGCCGAAGCCGTGGTGGGTGGCGATGGCCAGGATCTGGCCCTGGGAGAGGGCGCCGGCGGAGTAGTTGACGGCGGCCAGGGTCTCGGCCGCGGCCTTCTCGATGTGCTCGAAGTAGTTGCCGCGCTCGCGCATCTGGCGGCGCAGGTCGGCGTTGGCCCGGCGCGCCTCCTCGGGGGTCGCGGTGGGCTTGGCGCTGCGCCGCTTGAGCTCGTCGTAGAGCCCCACGATGTGTTCGAGCACGTCGTTGGGGACCCGCTTGCCGACCTTCAGGTGGGGGAGGTTGAGCGTCTGGTAGAGGGGGTCGCGCTGGGCCTCCTCCACCGCGATCTCCAGCTGCGCGCGCCTGCTGGGGGGCTGCTTGGACAGGAGTTCCTCGATGGAGACGCCGAGGGCGCTGGAGAGGGAAGTGAGAAGGGAGAGCTTGGGCTCACGTTTGCCGTTCTCCAGCAGGGAGAGCTGGGAGGGCGCCCTGCCGACGCGTTCTCCCAGGTCGGAGAGGGTCATGCCCCGCGCCCTGCGGAGATGACGGAGTCTCTGGCCAAAGGTGACGAGATCCAGGTCACCTGTCAAAGACGGTATTTCTTCAGCACCAAAGTACGCCATGCGTTCATAGTACGGAAAGAATCGACGATCTTCACCCGATTTTGAGTGGAAAAGCCTTGGTTCTTCGCCAAGAATTCTAGTTACCGGCGGGGAACTTACCGCCTGGGGCTCAGCCCCTGGCCCGGGTTCGGACATCCCTCGACCGGTGCGAACACCTTGGGGACTACACGTAAGGCGGGAACGCACATGAGCACCAGCGCTCGACGTCAGGAAGCCAGCGCGGCACTGCAGCGAGAGTGGGAGACCAACCCCCGGTGGGCCGGTATCGAGCGCACCTACTCCGCCGACGACGTGATCAAGCTGCGCGGCTCCGTCACCGAGGAGCACACCCTGGCCCGGCTCGGCGCCGAGCGGCTGTGGGACCTCCTGCACAACGAGGACTACGTCAACAGCCTCGGTGCCCTCACCGGCAACCAGGCCGTCCAGCAGGTCCGGGCCGGCCTGAAGGCGATCTACCTGTCCGGCTGGCAGGTCGCCGCCGACGCCAACCTGTCGGGCAACACCTACCCGGACCAGAGCCTCTACCCGGCCAACTCCGTCCCGGCCGTCGTGCGCCGCATCAACAACGCCCTGCTGCGCGCCGACCAGATCAGCTGGGCCGAGGGCGACGAGAACGCCCCGCACTGGCTCGCCCCGATCGTGGCGGACGCCGAGGCCGGCTTCGGCGGTGTCCTCAACGCCTACGAGCTCATGAAGGGCATGATCGCCTCGGGTGCGGCGGGTGTGCACTGGGAGGACCAGCTGGCCTCCGAGAAGAAGTGCGGCCACCTGGGCGGCAAGGTGCTCATCCCCACCGGCCAGCACGTCAAGACCCTGAACGCCGCCCGCCTCGCCGCGGACGTGGCGGGTGTCCCCTCCCTGGTCATCGCCCGTACCGACGCCCAGGCCGCCACGCTGATCACCAGCGACATCGACGAGCGCGACCAGCCGTTCGTCACCGGTGAGCGCACCGCCGAGGGCTTCTACCGCTTCCGCAACGGCGTCGACGCCTGCGTCGCCCGCGGTCTGGCCTACGCGCCGCACTCCGACCTGCTCTGGATGGAGACCGGCACCCCGGACCTGGAGGTCGCCCGCGACTTCGCCGAGCGCATCAAGGCCGAGTACCCCGACCAGATGCTGGCCTACAACTGCTCGCCGTCCTTCAACTGGAAGCGCCACCTGGACGACGCGACCATCGCCAAGTTCCAGCGCGAGCTGGGCCACATGGGCTACAAGTTCCAGTTCATCACCCTGGCCGGCTTCCACTCGCTGAACTACTCGATGTTCAACCTGGCCAAGGGCTACGCCCAGAACGGCATGACCTCCTACGTCGAGCTCCAGGAGGCGGAGTTCGCGGCCGAGGCCCAGGGCTACACCGCCACCCGCCACCAGCGCGAGGTCGGCACCGGCTACTTCGACACCATCAGCACGACCATCTCGCCCGAGGCCAGCACCACGGCTCTCACCGGCTCCACCGAGGAAGACCAGTTCTCAGCGGCTCACTGACACTGGTCTTCGTTCCCCGGCGGTCGTCCCTCCCCGCTTTCGTGGCTGGGGCGGGGCGGGACGACCGCCACCCCCCTAGCCGTCGGCCATGCGCGCTCCGTGTCACACGCGCATGGCCGACGGCTTTTCCATGGCCGCTCCCCCTCCCGGCGAGCGGCCGCGGGCGTTCTCCCGGCGCGTCCCCCCGACGGCGCCTGGCCCGGTGCCTAGGCTTGCGGCGGGCACGTCCCTCGTGCCCGACCGACGAGTCTCCGGAGGTATCCGTGGCACTTCCCGACACCGAGAACACGTTCCTGGCCGCGCTCGGCCGCCCGCTCGCCGCGCTGGCCCTGGCCTCCGCGTTCGCCCTGGGCGCCGCGGCCTGCGAGGACCCGGCCGGTGACGGCACCCAGCAGCAGGAGAACGAGGGCGAGGGCGGCGGCGGCCCCGGTACCGAGCAGGAGGACACGGACGACACGGACGACGACCCCGGCACGGACGGGGACGACATCGGGGACGGGGACGACGGGGACGACGGGGACGACTGAGCCCGGATGCGGCCCGAGGGCGCCGGCGCGTAGATTCGACGGGTGAGCGACAAGACCCCTACCGACACAGGCGGCGTCCCCGCAGCGGCGCCCCGACCGGCCTCCCTGCCCGACCGGCGCCTCCTGGCCTGGGAGATCGTGTGCGTGCTGGCGCTCTCCCTCGGCGCCGCCGCGGTCTCGGCCCTCATCTCGTTCCTGGGCGTGCTCACCGCGCCCGAGTCCCTGGCCGAGCACACCGCCTCGCTGGTGCGTCCGCAGGCCGACCAGCGGCCCTGGCTCGACCTGACCCGCCAGCTCTACCTGGTCGCGGCCGGGCTGGCCCCCGTCCTGCTCGTGGTGTACCTGCTGCACCGTTCGGGGGAGTCGGCACGCACGATCGGCCTCGACGTGCGCCGCCCCCGCTTCGACGCGGCCACCGGAGCACTGCTGGCCGCCCTGATCGGTGCCGGCGGACTGGCCGTGTACGTGGTCTCCTGGCACCTGGGCCTGACCGTCACCATCGCGCCCAGCGCCTTGGAGGGCCACTGGTGGGACGTGCCCGTGCTCGTCCTCCAGGCCGCGAAGAACGGCATCCTGGAGGAGGTCGTCGTCATCGGGTACCTGCTGCACCGGCTGGGTCAGCTGGGCTGGTCCCCGTGGAAGGCGGTGCTGGCGAGCTCGGTCCTGCGCGCCTTCTACCACCTGTACCAGGGTGTGGGCATGTTCTTCGGCAACCTGGTGATGGGCCTGGTGTTCGGCTGGTTCTACCACCGCTTCGGCCGCGTGGTGCCGCTGGTCGTGGCACACACCCTGATCGACGTGGTGGCCTTCGTCGGCTCGGTCTACCTGATCGGGCGCCTGGACTGGCTGCCGGGCTGACCCCGCCCCGCCGCGACGGCGTCCTCGAGGTAGCGGGGCCGCCCCAGCAGCGCGCCGGCCCCGGCGTTGACCAGGACCAGGAACAGCACCAGGAGCAGCGGCGCGTGCCAGCCGCCGGTGAGCTCGTACAGCAACCCGAACAGGAACGGTCCCGCACCGCCGGCGAGATAGCCCAGACTCTGGCTGGAGGCCGACAGCGCCGCGGTCCCCGCGGCGGTGCGGGTACGCAGCGCGAAGCTGGTCAGCGCGAAGACGAAGCTGCCCATGCCGGTCCCCAGGAGCGTGGTCCACAGCCACACCCCTGCCACGGGCGCGAACCACAGCCCGGCCAGGCCGCCGAGGTAGGCCAGGGCGAAGAAGGCCACGAACGGCCGCTGGTCGCGCGTGCGGGTGAGCAGGGTGGGCAGCATCAGGGACGCGGGCACGCCCAGGAGGGAGAGGTAGGACAGGGCCAGGCCCGCGCCCTGGGCGCCCATCCCCTGGTCGCGCAGCATCTCGGCGTACCAGCCGAACAGGATGTAGGCGACCGAGGACTGGGTGCCGAAGTACAGGACGCTCTGGAGGCCGATGCCGGTGCGCAGCACCTGCCGGAAGCCGAGCGCCTGCGCCGGGTCGCCCGGCGCCGGTTCGTGGCGCAGCACGAGGAGCCAGGGCACGGCGGCCGCGACGCCGAGGAGGGCGTAGGCCCCCAGGGCGATCCGCCACTCGCCCGTCGCCTGCTGCACGGGGACCGTGGCCGCGGCGGCGATCGTGGTGCCGAGGGCCAGGCCGGTGGTGTAGACGGTGGTCATCAGGCCGACGCGGTCGGGGAAGTGCTGCTTGACCAGTCCGGGGAGGATGACGTTGCCGATCGCGCCGCCCGCGAGCGCCAGTGCGCTCAGGGCGAGGAAGGCGAGGGGCTCGGAGACCACCGCGCGGGCCGCCAGGCCGACGGTGAGGGCCGCCAGGGCGACCACGACGAGGCGGTGCTGGCCCAGGCGCCGGGCCAGGACGGGGGTGAGGCCGCCGAAGAGGGCGAAGCACAGGACGGGAAGGGTGGTGAGCACACCCGCCCCCACGGCGCTCATGCCCAGGTCCGCGGTGACCTCGCCGAGGACGGGGCCGACACTGGTGATGGCGGTGCGCAGGTTGAGGGCCGCCAGCGCGATGCCCGCGGCGAGGAGGAGCAGGGCCGCGGTCGGCAGGCGGTCAGAGGTCTCGGGGCGGGACGTCGCCCCGGCCGTCCGGGAGGCGGATCGGGTACTCATGAAGGATCGCTCACATATTCGTAGGATGACCCGATGTACTTCATGAGGATAACGCATTGACACTCCGCGGCTCTTCCCTCTCGGTACTGGTCTAAGCTCCGCCCTAACACTCCGTACCTGCGCTGGTCCTGTCATCCGGCGACCCACCCCCAGGAGGTTTACGCGTGCCCCTCGCCTCGACACGCCGGACCGGTCTCGTCGACCAGGTCATCAGTCAGCTAAGGGCCCAGATCGATTCGGGCGAGTGGGGCATCGGTGACCGCATCCCCACCGAGTCGGAGCTCTCCGACCAGCTCGAAGTGGGCCGCAACACGGTCCGCGAGGCCGTTCGCGCCCTCGCCCACGCCGGCCTGCTGGAGATCCGCCAGGGCGCCGGCACCTTCGTCCGCGCCACCAGCGAGCTCGGCGGCGCCCTGCGCCGCCGCCTGGAGCGCTCCCGCATGCGCGAGAACCTGGAGGTCCGCCGCGCCCTGGAGGTGGAGGCCGCCCGCCTCGCCGCGATGCGGCGCACCGAGGAGGACATGGCCGGCATCGACCGCGCCATGGGCCTGCGCGAGAAGGCCTGGCGCGAGAACGACATGGCCGCCTTCGTCGAGGCGGACTTCACCCTCCACCGAACGGTCGTCCACGCCACCCACAACCCGCTGCTCACCGACCTGTACGACGACATCGCACAGGTCGTCTACGAGAGCATCGCACACACCGCCTACGGGCAGGGCGAGGGGGCCGAGCGCCCCTCCCTCACCGCCGACGGCGTCGACCACTCGAAGTTGGTGGAGGCGATCCGCTCCGCGGACCCGGCCGCCGCCGTCCGCGAGGCGGCCTGCTACATCGACGAGCTGCTCTCCCTCACCGAGGACGGCGTCTGACCCGCGCTCCGCTCACCCCTCGGCGGTGCGCGCGGGGGTGTCGCGCCGCGACCCGCCGAGGGAGCGGGGGCGCCCGTGCCCGGCACGCTGCTCCGCCGAGCCCTCCCAGCCGGCGACCCGCGACGGGTCCAGGCCGAGCAGGTCGAGCGTGCTCTCCCCCGCGCAGACCGCGTCGATGATCTCCTGTTCCCGGGAGACGCTGCTCACGGTCTCCGAGATGATCGTGCCGACCTGGCCCCGGGGCAGGCAGACGACGCCGTCGTCGTCGGCGACGATCCAGTCGCCCCTGCGCACCGCGAGCGGGACGGGCCCGGACCCCGCCATGCTGATCTGGCGCCCCACCGATCCGCCCGCCTCGTGGCGGGCCTCTCTGACCGAGACGCCCGTGCCGAACACGGGCAGGCGGTGGCGGGCGACGGCGCCGATGTCCCGGACACAGCCCTCCAGGACGATGCCGCGCACGCCGCGGGCACGGGCCGCGGCGGCGAGGACCCCGTCGACGTAGCCGTACTCGGACTCGCCCGCGACATCGACCACCAGGGCGCAGTCCCGGGGGGCCTGGGCGACGGCGACGTGGAGGGCGAGGTTGTCGCCGGGGGTGCACTGCACGGGAAGGGCGGAGGCCGCGAACGAGGCCCCGGGCCACAAGGGGAACAGGTGGGTGCCGAAGGGACGTGCGCCGCACCGCGCCAGCGCCACAGTGCCCACAGCCGTCAAGGTATCCGCAAGCGCCACGTCAGCCTCCCACTCACACCCGCGCCCGGTGCGGCCGACTCGGGCCGGCCGCTTCCATACTCATGGGTAACTTAAGCGCGATGCAAGGCGTGCGCCGAGGAAACACGTAAAAATGCTACCGGTGGTTACACTTTGGAGCCGAGAGCGCTCTCCCGGGCACCCCCGGTGACGGAGGCCCCGGCCCGGCACTCATCCCCGCAGCCACTCGGCCGGCTTCTCCCCTCCCCGCCGCTCCTTGCGCACCCACAGGTGGTCCCATGTCTCCACGTGGCCCACCTCCGGGACGGAGCGCACCGTGTCCAGGGCCTCCACCAGCCGGCGGCGGTCGGGCGCGGTGAGGGTCCCCACCACGTCGTAGCGGCCGAACCCGCTCGCCAGGAAGGAGACCCTGGGCATGTTCGCCAGCACCGTCCCCAGCGCCTCGGCATCGCCCCGGCTGCGCAGGCCGAAGCCGAGCTGCTCGTTGGCGCCCACGGCCGAGGGCTCCACGACCGCCGTCACGTGCACCACCCCCGAGTCGATCAGGCGGACCACCCGCGAGCGCGCGGCCGCCTGCGACAGACCCACCTGGCGCGCGAGGTCGGCGTAGGAGGCCCGGCCGTCCCGCAGGAGGTGGCGAACCAGACGCCAGTCCAGCGCGTCCAACTCGACGTCACGGAGTTCGCGCACACTGCTGTGGGCGTCCTTGAACACGGAGTTGGCCCGGAAGACCTCCGCGCCGTCCACCCCCGGCAGCGCGCGCAGCTCGGCGAGCTCCTTGGTGAGGGCGGCGTCGTCGGCCACCCGGACCTGGGCCACCGCCGGGAAGCGGCCCGCCGTCTGCGCGGCGAAGGTCACGGCCTCGCGCTCCCCCAGCGCCTCCATCAGCGGCCCCACCGCACCCGTGACACGGAACGAGACACACCCGAGGACCTCCATGCCCACCACCCCGGCGTGCAGCACGCCGACGATCCGGATCGCCCCCGACTGGACGAGATGGCGCACCCTGGCGCGCACCGCCGTACGGGAGAGGCCGACCCCGTCGGCCAGGGCCTGGAACGTCGCCCTGCCGTCTCCCTGCAACGCGCGCATGAGTGCCGCGTCAACCGCATCGAGCACTGTGGTGCCTTTCCTTCCCATGACACCGCCCTCCCCCGGGCGATGCCCCCTCCTGCGGCCCGATCATCGCAGCTGCGGCAGCTGTATCACTACAGATCGCCAAAGAAATCGGCCGATTCCCCCCTTTGACCGGCCCGAAAGCCTTCCGCAACCCCCCATCCGGGGATTCCAAAGCACATAACAGACTCGTATAGAACATCCCTAATAAGGGAGTAGCCGTGCACACAACCCCGGCAAAGCGCCACACTGATGGCACGGGACGTCAGGATGCCCCAGGGAGACGCGGACCCCGGTGGGGGACGAGAACGGTGCAGTGCGCGGTGTCCGAAACATGACAGGATTCCGAGAGCCTGCCGTCCCGCTTCTGCCGCGCATCCGCCCTGCCGCGGCCGCGGTGCCGGACGGCAGCGGGCGCGGGCCGAACGGCCGCGGCGGAGGACGGCACAGGACTCGGGGCCGGATCACCGTCCCCTGGAGAGGAAACACTGGTGTCAGCCGAGGATGAGGGACAGGCAGGACGACCCGCCCGTCCGAGCGCGGGACGGGCGTTGCTGTGGACGGCGGCCTCGGTCCCCCTCCCGGGTATCGCCCACCTGAGGATGCGCCGCTGGGTGCCCGGGGCCCTGATCCTGGGCGTGTACCTGGCGGGGGTGGCCGCCCTGGCCTTCTGGATGCTGCGTCTGGGCAGCGGCGGCTCCCACGCCCTGGCCTCCGTGGCCGGCATGGCGGTGAGCAGCCGGTGGCTGCTCACCGCCATGGGCGTGGTGTTCGCCGTGACGGTGCTGTGGCTGACCGTCGTCGTGCACTCGTGGGTGATCACCCGCCCGGACACCGCGCCCCGGGGAGTGCGCCTGCTGAGCGGTGCGGTGGTCGTGCTGCTGTGCACCGTGGTCGGCGTGCCCTCCGCCCTGGCCCTGCACGGCGGCTACACCGCCTACGAGACCTTCAGCAGCGTGTTCGGCGGGCCCGAGCGCGACGACCTGCCCCCGCACGACGACGCCGACCCCTGGAACGGCGCCGAGCGCGTCAACGTCCTGCTGATCGGCTCGGACTCGGCCGACAACCGCTACGGGGTGCGTACCGACACCATGATCGTGGCGAGTCTGGACCCCGAGACCGGGAAGGCCGTACTCGTCGGGCTGCCCCGCAACCTGGAGGACGCCCAGTTCCCGGAAGGGTCCGCCCTGGCCGAGCTCTACCCCGCGCCGATGGGCTTCGACCTGCTGCTCAACGACGTGTACCAGACGGTCGCCGAGGCGCCGGACGAGCTGGCGGTCAACCCGCACGTGCCCGACCCCTCCGCCGACACCCTCAAGGCGGTCATCGGCCACAACATCGGCCTGGCCATCGACTACTACGCGATGGTCGACATGGCGGGCTTCCGCGACCTGATCGACGCCATCGGCGGTATCGAGGTGTTCATCGAGGAGCCGATCCCCTACGGGGTGCACGGCGGGGTGCTGGAAGAGGGGCGGCAGGTGCTGGACGGCCACGAGGCCCTCTGGTACGGGCGCTCGCGCGTCAACAGCGACGACTACGGGCGGATGGGCCGCCAGGGCTGCCTCATCAAGTACGTGGCCGAGCAGGTGGAGCCGACCACCGTCCTCACCAGCTACCGGAGTCTGGCCGGGGCGACCCAGCGGACACTCACCACGGACATCCCGCAGTCGAAGGTGCCCGCGTTCATCGAACTGGCCGACCTCGTCACCGACAGCGGGGAGATGAGCACGCTCCAGCTCTCCCCGCCCCAGGTCAACACGGCGGCCCCCGACTGGGAGGCCGTCAAGGCCCTGGTCGCCGAGGCGGTCGGCCTGGAGCCCCCGGCGCCCTCGGCCGACCCGTCTGCCCCCGACTCCGCTCCGAGCGCGTCCGCCGAGCCCGTCGAGCCCACCGACGACACCGGTGAGGAGCTGACCGAATGGCAGGAGTACACCGGTCTGGCCGAGCCCGAACCCGCCGACCCGGGGCGCCAGGTGGGTTCCGACGCCACCAGCCTGGACACCCTCTGCCCCTGACCGACCGGTCTGCCGAGGCCTCCGCGAGGTGCTGAAGGGGCGCCGCCCGTCCGGGCGGCGCCCCTTTCGCGTCTGCGGGGCGCGGTGCCCCGCGGAGCGTGCCGTGAAACCCCGGGCACACGACGTGACCGGTGCCGGTCAAACGGACGCGAGGCGTTGCCGGGCGGCGAAGGTCCGTGTGACGCTGGCGCGGTGACCTCCGCGCAGTTGCTCACCCTCGTCGCGTTGGGCGTCTTCCACGGCGTACACCCGGGTATGGGGTGGCTCCTGGCCGTGGCCAGGGGACTTCAGGAGGGCGGGCGGAGGGAGGTCGTACGGTCGCTTCCCGCGATCGCGGCCGGGCACGCGGCGAGCATCGCTGTCGCGGCGGTCGCCGTGACCGTGACCGGGTCGGTCACCGCGTCGGTGCTCTTCCCCGTGATCGGCGGCGGCGCGGTCGTGCTGGCGGGGCTGGCGCTGCTGCTGTCGCGGCGCCACCTCCACCGGGACGGAATCCGGATGCCCCTGTGGCAGCTGACCGCCTGGTCGTTCGTGATGTCCTCGGCGCACGGCGCCGGGCTGATGCTCATGCCCGTGTTCGCGGGCGACCTCGCGCACGGCGCGGGGCACGGTGCCGCACACGGTGCGGGGCACGGCGCGCACACGGCCCCGGTCGCCGTCTCCTCCGGGGCGTCCCCCGAGCTGGCCCCCGTGCCGGCCGGGGAGACCTGGAGCCTGTGGGACGCGACGCTGACCGGCCTGGCCGCGGCCGGCGTGCACACCGCGGCGATGCTCGCCGCCTGCGGCGCGGCCGCGCTGATCGCCCATGACTTCTTCGGCGTGCACGCGCTGCGGTGGCGCGGGGTCACCATGGACCGCATCTGGGCGGTGACCCTGGTTCTGGGCGGCCTGTACGTGCTGTGGTCGGTCTGGTGACGGCGGCCACGCCCGCGAAAATATCCCTTACGTCGGAAATCTCCGGACTCCTCCAGAAGTTGACCCCCGTGAGAGCCCTGCCGGAACACCCCGGCACGAGTGAAAGCGGAGGGTATGGCACACAGAACCGTGCTGCCGAGAAGCCGGTGGAACGGGTTGATCATCGCCGTCGGAATTCTCGTCGTCCTCGCCGTCGTCGCGGTTCTGGGCGCCCGCTGGGCGGCCCGCAACGACATCCTCCCCGTCTCCACGCCCTGGGGGCCCGACTGCTCCGTGTGGACCGGGGACGGGCAGGTGCAGCTGGAGCGCGACCAGGCCCGGCGGGCCACCACCGCCGCGGCGGTCCAGGCGCAGGGCGACGCCGCTCCGATCGAGGCGCCCGACACCGGCGACATCCCCGACGAGGTGATGGAGGTCCTGGTCCACGGCCCCGAGGAGGACGCCGGCCCTTCGCTGACCTGCCGCTCCGTCAAGAACCCCGATCTGGAGGTGGAGTCCGACCTGGAACCCTCGGGCCTGACCCCGCGCGGTCAGCACCTCAAGGACGGGCTGGAGGAGCACTTCTCCGACCTGAGTCTGGGCGGCTACGTTCCCGGGGGCTACGACACCGGCCACGGCGAGGGCTCGGCGCACTACGACGGCCGGGCGATCGACATCTTCTACCGGCCGGTGAACGAGGACAACCGGCGGGCGGGCTGGATCATGGCGCACTGGCTGATCGCCCACGCGCCCGACTACGAGATCGACGTCGTCATCTTCGACGACCGCATCTGGAGCACCTACTTCCCGTCGCTGGGATGGCGCCACTACGAGGCCGACCCCGACAACGAGATCCTGCGCCACCTGGACCACGTGCACGTGGACGTGCAGCGGGGCCAGGAGGACTGACGGGCGGGTCCGGGCGCGAGCCCGGGCCCCGCGCGCTCAGTTGTCCAGGCGGAAACCGAGTTTGAGACCCACCTGGAAGTGCGCGACCTCCCCCTCCTCGATGTGTCCGCGGATCTCCGTGACCTCGAACCAGTCCAGCTGGCGCAGCGTGGCCGAGGCCCGGTCGATGCCGTTGCGGATGGCGTGGTCGATCCCCTGCGGCGAGGTGCCGACGATCTCCGTGACCCGATAGGTGTGGTGGGACATGTGGGACCCCCTGCGTTGTCGGTTGCACTGTCGCGCCGGGCGCGACCCCCGTTCCCTGCCTCCCCCGAATCCCCCTGCATCACACAGGGAAATGAAGAAACTCCGTTCGGTGACCAGCCGAAAAAGTTCCGCCCTTTGCCCTGTGCAGAGAAAGTCTTTGGTCCCGCTTGACCTTCTTTTGGTGCGGCCGGCGCGGGCCCAGGCGCCCGGAAGCCGCTCCCCGCCCTGCTCACGGCGCCTCCGCACCCCTCCGACCTGGGACAGAGGTTCTTTGCCCGACGGGACTGTCCCGAGACAACGTCGTAATTGACTCTTGACGTACCCCAGGGGGCAGCGGTGTACATTGGGTCTAGGCGCTTCGGTCCCCCGTCGAGGCGCGGGTGATGTTTCGGGCCCCCGTCGAAACATCACATGCGGCGCCGGGTGGTTTGCCCCCGTAACCACCCGGCGCCGTCTTCGTGTCTCCAGGACCTCACTCCAGCAGGCGGCGGGCCCGCTCCAGGTCCCCCGGGGTGTCGCAGTCCTCGACGGCGCGTTCGCCCGCGGCGACGGTGCGCGGTCCCAGCGGTCCCAGCAGCCCGTACAGGGACCGGCCCGTGTAGCGGGCCAGGGCGTCCCGGACCGCTTCGGTGCGCCACACCCCCGCCAGCCACTGCTCCCGGCCCGAGGCGTCGGTGAACACCGCCCCGGCCGCGTCCCCGCCGACCGCTCCGGCCAGGAGTTCCAGGTGGCGTGCGGCCAGATGGGGCATGTCGGCGGCCAGCAGTGCGAAGAGCGGCCCCGCCACGTGCGCCAGGCCGGCGCGCAGGGCGGGGACCGGGCCCGAACCCGGCGGGTCCTCGCGCACGTAGAGGGCGGCGGGGCTCGGCCGGGGCGGCCCCACCACGACCACGCGGGCCTCGCTTCCGGCGCCGTTGTGGTCGCGCACCGCGCCGACGACCCTCTCCAGCATGGTGCGTCCCGCCACGGCCATCCCCGGCTTGTCGGCCCCGCCCATCCGGCGGGCCGCGCCTCCGGCGAGGACCACCGCGTCCAGTGTCTGTGGAGTGCTCACACCCCCAGCATGGACCACTATCCCTTGACGCAGACCACCTGGCGCAGGTGCGCGACCACCTCGACCAGGTCGGTCTGGGCGCTGATCACCGATTCCAGGTCCTTGTAGGCGGCGGGGATCTCGTCGACCACGCCGAGGTCCTTGCGGCACTCCACGCCGCGCGTCTGCTCGGCCAGGTCCGCCGCGGTGAAGGTCTTGCGCGCCTTGCTGCGGCTCATGCGGCGCCCCGCCCCGTGCGAGGCGGAGTGGAACGAGGCCGGGCTGCCCAGTCCGCGCACGATGTAGGTGCCGGTCGCCATCGAGCCGGGGATGATGCCGTAGTCCCCCTTTCCCGCGCGGATGGCGCCCTTGCGGGTGACGAGCACGTCCACCCCGTCGTGGGTCTCCTCCGCCACGTAGTTGTGGTGGCAGGAGATCCACTGCTCGAAGGTGGTCCCGGGCACCTGCTCGGCCAGGACCCGGCAGGCCAGGCCCATCATGACGTCGCGGTTGCGCCGGGCGTAGTCCTGGGCCCAGAACAGGTCGCGCCGGTAGGCGTCCATCTCCGGGGTCCCCGCGAGGAACACCGCCAGGTCGCGGTCGGGCAGGTCCTGGTTGTGCGCCAGCCCCCGGGCCCGTTCGATGTGGTGGTCGGCGAGCTCCTTGCCGATGTTGCGCGAGCCCGAGTGGAGCACCAGCCACACGGCGGCCTCGTCGTCCAGGCACACCTCCAGGAAGTGGTTGCCGCCGCCGAGGGTGCCCATCTGCCGCAGCGCCCGCTCCAGGCGGAAGTGCACGGCCGGGGCCAGGTCGGCGAAGCCGTCCCAGAAGCCTTCCCAGCCGGTGCTGCGCAGACCGGGGACGGAGGCGGGGTCGACGGGCTCGTCGTGGGCGTGGAAGCCGACGGGGACCGCGGCCTCCAGGGCCGAGCGCAGGCGCCCCAGGTCGTCGGGCAGCCGCTCGGCGGTCAGCCCGGTGCGCACCGCGGTCATGCCGCAGCCGATGTCCACGCCGACGGCGGCGGGGCTCACGGCGTCGCGCATGGCGATGACCGAGCCCACGGTGGCACCCTTCCCGTAGTGGACGTCGGGCATAACCGCGAGTCCGTGCACCCACGGCATGCGGGTGACGTTGCGCAGCTGCTTCATGGCCGCGCTCTCGACCTCGTCCGGGTCGGCCCACATGCGGATGGGTACGCGATCCCCCGGAACCTCGGTGTAGGGCATGGCAGGCCACCTCCCCTTCTGAAAAGGCCTGTGTCGTCCGGGGCGCCCGCGGGCGCCCCGGACATCCAGTCAGACGTGCGGGGGAAGGTCAAACGCTTTTCCCGGGTCAGCCTCCGATGGCGGACATGGGCCGGGCGGGCTGGAGGAAGCTGGGGTCGTCGATCCCGTGTCCGGGCCGCTTGCCGGCGACCGCGGCCCGCCAGCCGGCGGCGATCTCCTCGTCGGTGGCGCCGCCCCGCAGCAGGGAGCGCAGGTCCGACTCCTCCCGGGCGAACAGGCAGTTGCGCACCTGTCCGTCGGCGGTGAGTCTGACCCGGTCGCAGGCGCCGCAGAAGGGGCGGGTGACCGAGCCGATGACCCCGACCGTGGCCGGGCTCCCGTCGGGGAAGGCCTCCCCCCTCACGTGGAACAGTTCGGCGGGTGCGCTGCCGCGCGTGTCGGCGTCGGCGGGGACCAGCTCGAACTCGCCCTCCAGCAGCCGGAGGATCTCGTCCGCGGTGATCATGGTGTCGCGCCGCCAGCCGTGCTGGGCGTCCAGCGGCATCTGTTCGATGAAGCGCAGTTCGTAGCCGTGGGCGATGCAGTGGCGCAGGAGCTCGGGTGCCTCGCGGTCGTTGACGCCGCGCATGAGCACGGCGTTGACCTTGACGGGGGTGAGTCCGGCGTCGGCGGCGGCGGCCAGGCCGGCGAGGACGTCGTCCAGGCGGCGGCGCCGGGCCAGGGTCTCGAAGACGTCGGGGCGCAGGGTGTCCAGGGAGACGTTGACGCGGTCCAGTCCGGCCTCGGCCAGCGCGGAGGCCGTGCGCGCCAGCCCGATGGCGTTGGTGGTGAGGGCGGTGTGCGGACGCGGGGACAGGGCGGTGGTCCGGGAGACGATGTCGACCAGGCCGCGGCGGAGCAGGGGCTCGCCGCCGGTGAAGCGGACCTCGGTGATGCCGAGGCGGGTCACTCCGATGCGGATCAGTCGGAGGAGTTCGTCGTCGGTGAGCAGTTCCGGCTTGGGCAACCACTCCAACCCCTCGGGTGGCATGCAGTAGGTGCACCGGAGGTTACAGCGGTCGGTGAGCGACACACGCAGATCGGTTGCCACTCGCCCATAGGAGTCGGCCAGCACGGGCGCCACCCTCTCAGTCCGTGTCCCTGAACGGGCACGACACGTCCCCGTTCAGGGAATTTCAGTAGCTAAGCGTAGAAGATCACCTTTTGCATCAAGTACGTACATCGCGGCGGAAATTGTGTTTGCTTACACAGCACCAAACGTTGTCGCCCTATGGGGTGGTTCAGTACACACTGATCCCTACGCCCCCGATGCCCCGTGCAGCGCCGTATACACATGGCTTCCCGAAGCCGTAGGGTGCCTCACGGGAATCGTCGCAGACGAGGACGTCGACAGGAGGCGAACGGTGATCGCACGCGAATGGTCCCTGGCGGGCGGCCCCCTCGGGTCGGAGCGGCTCGCGGCACGGGCGTGGGCGCCCGAGAGAGGCGAGCCGGAGTGGATGGCGGTGCTGGTCCACGGCTACGGCGAGCACCTCGGCCGCTACGAACAGGTGGCCCGGGACCTGGTCGCGGCGGGAGCGGTGGTCTACGGTGCCGACCACCGCGGGCACGGCCGCTCCTCGGGCGAGCGGGTGCTCGTCGACGACTACGCGGGCGTGGTGGAGGACGTGCACCGGCTCGTCACCCAGGCGCGGACGGCCTACCGCACGCTGCCGCTCGTGCTCGTGGGCCACTCCATGGGCGGGCTGATCGCCGCCCGCTACGCCCAGACCCACCCCGAGCAGGTGCGGGCGCTGGTGCTCTCGGGGCCGGTCCTGGGCCGCTGGAGGGCGCTGGAGCGGATCGCGCAGGCCGAGGAGATCCCCGAGGAGCCCATCGACCCGTCCACGCTCTCGCGCGACCCGGCCGTGGGCGAGGCCTACACCGCCGACGAACTGGTCTGGCACGGACCCTTCAAGCGCCCCACCGTGGAGGCCCTGCTCACCGAGATGGAACGGGGCCTGGCGGCGGGCGGCCTGGGGGCGATCCCGCTGCTGTGGGTGCACGGCTCCGACGACCGGCTCGTGCCGGTCGAGGACACCTGGACGGGCATCGCCTCGCTCAAGGGCGAGGACTTCACCGCCCGGATCTTCCCCGGCGCCCGCCACGAGGTCTTCAACGAGACCGACCGCGACGAGGTGCTCGCCGAGGTGGTCCGCTTCGCCCGGCGCTTCGTCCCGGGCCGGGATCAGACGTAGAGCTGTCCGCGCTGGGGCGCGGGATGGGCCGTGGTCTCGGCATAGGCGGCGGCGAGCCGGTCGACGGCGTCGGCCAGCACGTCGGGCGGCCGGGTGTAGGCCAGCCGCAGATGGCGTTCCAGGGTCC
Source organism: Nocardiopsis algeriensis (assembly GCF_014203695.1). Classification (GTDB taxonomy): domain Bacteria; phylum Actinomycetota; class Actinomycetes; order Streptosporangiales; family Streptosporangiaceae; genus Nocardiopsis; species Nocardiopsis algeriensis. The sequence goes on from NZ_JACHJO010000009.1 coordinate 216,211, forward strand.
CGTCTACGCCGAAGACCGGCCCGGCGGCCGGGTGCACCCCGTGGCGGACCGCCGCGGCCGACAGGGCGCTCGCCACCGGATGCGGCAGGGCGGCCCACAGGACCAGGCCTCCGCCGGGAACGCTGGGCCGCCAGTCGGGCAGCCGTTCGCGCAGGGCCGCCAGGAGGGCGTCGCGGTTGCGGCGCAGCTGGCGGCTGCGCTCGGCGCGGATGCGCATCACGTCGGCGAGCAGGTGGGTGGTGGTGAGCTGGTCCAGCACCGACCCGGCCAGGTCGAAGCGCTGGCGGACGGCCATCAGCCGCGCGACCATCGGCGGGGTGGCGCGCACCCACCCCACCCGCAGGCCGCCCCAGAGCAGCTTGGCCACCGAGCCGACGGTCAGCACCCGCCCGTCGGTGTCGTGGGCGGCCACCGGGGCGGGCAGGTCGCCGGAGTCGATGGCCAGCTCGGCGGCCGTCTCGTCCACGATCAGGTAGGTCCCCGCCCTCCGGGCCTCGCGCACCAGCACGCGGCGCTCGTCGTCGTCCATGAGGGCGCCGGTGGGGTTGTGGAAGTCGGGGACGACATAGGCCAGGCCGGGCTTCCACTGGCGGAACGCGTCGGTGAGGTACTCCATGTCCCAGCCCTGCGGTGTCACTCCGACGGTGCGCACGCGCGCCCCGGTCCGGCGGGCGGCGTCCAGGGCGTGCGGGTAGGTGGGCGACTCCACCAGCACCTCGTCGCCGGGCTGGACGAGCAGGTCCAGGGCCAGGGACACGCCCTGCTGGGCGCCGTTGGTGACGAAGATCTGCTCGGGGGTGGTGGGCAGGCCCCGCTCGACGTAGCGGCGGGCGATGGCGTGGCGCAGCTCGGGCAGCCCGTAGGGGTGGTAGCCGAGGCCTCCCACGTGCGCGGAGAGCTGCTCGGCGGCGCGCAGGGCGGCTTCGCGCAGCCCCTCCACCGCGGGGGGCGCGGCGACCCCGAGGTCGATGCGTTCGGCGCCCGGGGCGAAGGGGGAGGGCTCGCTGGTGGCCCTGTCGGGCAGAACGGTCCAGCTGCCGGCCCCCTGCCGGCTGTCGAGGAGGCGGTTGTCCCGCAGCCAGGCGTAGGCGGCGGTGACGGTGTTGCGGCTGACCCCCAGGGCGGCGGCGAGGTCGCGTTCGGCGGGCAGGCGGGTGTTGCTGGGGACCCGCCCGTCCAGGACCAGGTCGCCGACGGCCCGGGCGATGGCCAGGTAGTAGGGGCGTTCGACGGGGGCCTCGCCGATGAGTCTGGCCAGGAGGCGCCCGTTGATGCGCCGGGCCCCGCCGGCGGGCCTCTCCCCCGTCCGCCGGTTCCCGCCCCGTCTCACCGCCATACCGCTCCCTCTCGTGCGGGCGCCCGGAGAACCGGCCACCGAACCGGGCCACTTGCCAGAATTGGCACTTCACCGAAAGTGCCGCATCGTCCACGATAACGAGGTGGCACCTCGCGCGGACAGCCCCCCGCCGCAACCGGGCCCCTCCCGTCACCGTCAGAAAGGGCGACTGCCTCCGTGTCCGCCAGTCTCGGCCAACGCCTCTCCTCCGCCGTGGGCAGGGTGGTGATCACCCCTGTCCTGCCTTCGCCCCGGCCGCGCAGGCTCGTGCAGCTGTACACGGGCCTGGTCCTGTACGGCCTCAGCGGCGCGCTGCTGGTCGACTCCGACCTCGGCACGATGCCCTGGGACGTCCTCCACCAGGGGCTGTCGCTGCGGGTCGGTCTGAGCATCGGCACCTGGAGCATTCTCGTGGGCGCCGCGCTGATGCTGCTGTGGATCCCGCTGCGGCAGAAACCCGGCCTGGGCACCCTGAGCAACGTGGTGGTCGTGGGGACCACGGTGGACCTGTTCCTGTGGCTGCTGCCCGGGAGCGACTCCTTGGCGGTGCGGGTGCTCCAGCTGGTGCTGGGCACCGTGGTGTGCGCCGTGGCCACCGGCTGCTACATCGGCGCCGGCCTGGGCCCGGGACCGCGGGACGGTCTGATGACCGGCCTGGCCGCCCGGGGCATGTCGGTGCGCCTGGCGCGGACCTCCCTGGAGGCGGCGGTCGTGGCCACGGGGTTCCTCCTGGGCGGCACCGTGGGCGTGGGGACGCTGGTGTTCGCCCTCTCCATCGGCCCCCTCACGCAGGTCTTCCTCCCCCTGCTGCGGATGCCCGAGCAGACTCCGGAGACCTCTGCCCTGCCGGAGGGCTAGGCCCTGTTCTTTTGGATCATCTCGGGCTGCACGGCCGCCAGGCGTCCCCTTGCAGCGCCGGAGAGCTTGCAAAGCCCGCCAGACTGAGCCGCGCTCCCCGCCTCGCAAGGGAACACCTGGCCGACCGTTCGCCGAGGAATCGGCTCCGCCGATACGGCGAGAGCATCCAAAGAACAGGCCCTGGAAGCGGCGCTGTCCGGGTTCGGCCACTGCGCCACAACTTCTACCCGGCAAAGGCCCCCAATTGCGCATATATCCCCATGCACCTACCGATGCACGTGCAGATACGGGTGGCACGCCCTCTCCGGAGAGGGGAGTATGGGCGAGGACCGGTCCGGGAGGGCTTCCGCGCACCCGCCTTTTGGCCTGCCGCCGCTTGGGCACATTAGCGGGTAGAGCAGGTACAGGGGGTAGGAGGCAGGCGGCGGACGATCCAGAAGTCACCGACCGCAAGAACTCATGCGACGAGATCGGGGTGAGCCGCGTGCCCGGCAGGATTGAAGACTACGCGTTGATCGGCGACATGCAGACCGCCGTGCTGGTCGGACGCGACGGTTCCATCGACTGGGCCTGCCTGCCCGACTTCGACTCCTCCGCCTGCTTCGCGGCGCTGCTCGGCGACGAGCAGAACGGCCAGTGGAGCCTGCGGCCCGCGGAGGGCGAGCACCGGGCCACACGGCGCCGCTACCGGGGCCACACCCTGGTCCTGGAGTCGGAGTGGGACACCCCCACCGGGACCGTCCGCCTCATCGACTTCATGCCCCCGCGCAGCGGCGCCCCCCACATCGTCCGCATCGTCGAGGGGGTCACCGGCACCGTCCGGATGACCACCACCCTGCGCATCCGCTTCGACTACGGCCACGTGGTCCCCTGGATGCACCGCACGGGGGCCGAACTGGTCGGCATCGCCGGACCCGACGCGGTCTGGCTCAGCACGCCCATCCACCTCCGGGGGCACAACTTCGCCCACGACGCCGACTTCACCGTCACGGCCGGCCAGCGGGTGCCGTTCGTGATGACCTGGCACCCGTCCCAGGTGGAGGAGTCCGACCACCTGGACGCCGAGAAAGCGCTCTCGCGCACCGAGCGCTTCTGGGAGGAATGGGCCGGCCGGTGCACCTACGAGGGCCCCTACCGGGAGGCCGTCGTACGCTCCCTCATCGTGCTGAAGGCTCTCACCTACCGCCCCACCGGCGGAATCGTCGCCGCGCCCACCACGTCCCTGCCCGAGGAGATCGGCGGGGTCCGCAACTGGGACTACCGCTACTGCTGGCTGCGCGACGCCACGATCACCCTGGAGGCGCTGATCCGCTCGGGCTACACCGACGAGGCCCTCGCCTGGCGCGAATGGCTGGCGCGCGCGGTCGCGGGCGAGCCGCAGCTGATGCAGATCATGTACGGCATCCGCGGGGAGCGGAGGCTGACCGAGTGGGAGGCCGACTGGCTGCCCGGGTACGAGTACTCGCGGCCGGTGCGCATCGGCAACGCCGCCGTGGGCCAGTACCAGCTGGACGTGTACGGCGAGGTCATGGACGTGCTGCACCTGGCCCGCCGACAGGGCATCCGGGGCGGCGAGCACCTGTGGGGGTTGCAGCGCTCCCTGGTCAACTACCTCGAATGGTGCTGGGACGAGCCGGACGAGGGTCTGTGGGAGGTGCGCGGCCCGCGGCAGCACTTCGTGCACTCCAAGGTGATGGCGTGGGTGGCCGCCGACCGCGCGGTGCGCAGCATCGAGGAGTTCGGCAAGGAAGGTCCCGTGGAGCGCTGGCGGGCCCTGCGCGACACCATCCACGCCGAGGTGTGCGAGTACGGCTACGACCCCCAGCGCAACACCTTCACCCAGTACTACGGCAGCAAGGAACTGGACGCGGCCCTGCTGCTCATCCCCGAGGTCGGCTTCCTGCCCTACGACGACCCCCGCGTCATCGGCACCATCGAGGCGGTGCGCGAGGACCTGATGGTGGACGGGTTCGTACTGCGCTACCGCACCGACATGGAGAGCTCGGCCGACAAGCTGCCGGGGGACGAGGGCGCCTTCCTGGCGTGCAGCTTCTGGATGGCCAACGCCCTGCTGTCCATCGGCCGCCAGGAGGAGGCGCGCGAGCTGTTCGAGCGGCTGCTGTCCCTGCGCAACGACCTGGGACTGCTCGCCGAGGAGTGGGACCCCGGGGCGGGGCGGCAGGTGGGCAACTTCCCGCAGGCCTTCAGCCACGTGCCGCTGGTGACCACCGCCCTCAACCTCGCCACGCGCCAGGGCGCCTGGCGCGCCGAGTAACGGACGCCCGTCCGCACTCAGGCGGAAAGGGTCGGGGGCCGCCGGGAGCAAACACGGCGGAAAGCCCGAACAGGACGTGGATGTCGTTGCCGGACGCTAGGGTTCTGGCCATGACCAAGGACCTCAACGAGATCATGGAGAGCGGCTGGGCCAAGGCCCTGGAACCCGTCGCTCCGCAGATCGCCGCGATGGGCGACTTCCTCCGCAAGGAGGTCGCCGAGGGACGCCCCTACCTGCCCGCCGGGGAGAACGTCCTGCGCGCGTTCAAGCAGCCGTTCGAGGACGTGCGCGTGCTCGTCGTCGGCCAGGACCCCTACCCCACCCCCGGAAACGCGGTGGGCCTGAGCTTCTCCGTCGCCCCGGACATGCGGCTGCCGGGAAGCCTGCGCAACATCTTCAAGGAGATGCAGGACGACATCGGCACGCCGATGCCCTCCAACGGCGACCTGACCCCGTGGACCGAGCAGGGCGTCCTGCTCCTCAACAGGGTGCTGACGGTGCACCCCGGCAAGGCCGGGTCCCACCGGGGCAAGGGCTGGGAGGCCGTCACCGAGCAGGCCATCCGGGCCCTGGCCGGCCGCGGCAAGCCGCTGGTGGCGATCCTGTGGGGCCGCGACGCGCGCAACCTGCGCCCGATGATGCCGGGTGTTCCGTGCGTGGAGTCGGCCCACCCGAGCCCGCTGTCGGCGCGCAACGGCTTCTTCGGGTCCAGGCCGTTCAGCCGCACCAACGCCCTGCTGGAGGAGCAGGGCGCCGATCCGGTGAACTGGCAGCTGCCCTGATCTCCCCCGTCCCCTGACCTGCGGGCCCGGCCGCCTGCCGGCTCCGGGTCCGTCCGGGCTCCCCCCCACTCTCCCACCAGGAAGGCCCCCATGGCACGGCAGCTCTCCTACGCGGACGCCCTGAAGCTCCTCGGCGGCAGCGACCCCGAGTCGGCGAATCTGGCCGAGCGGTTGACGGAGGGCAGCCTGGACCTCCTGGGGGTACCGGACCTGTTCGGGCTGCGGGGGTTGCTGGTGAGCAAGGGCCGTGAGGCCATCGAGGGGGTGCGGGACAAGCTCAAGGGGCACAGCCGCCTGTCCCGGACCGAGCGCATCGAGGCGGCGCACAAGATCCTGGTGGTGGTCTCCTTCTTCGAGGCGCTGGAGGAGTGCTGGGAGGAGGCGGGGGCGCCCTTCCCCCTGAAGGACCTGGAGATCACCTCCGAGGAGCAGCTCTCCGTGTTCGGCCGGGTGCTGGACAGCGGATCCCGCGGGGTACCGCCCGCGTCCGGGCCCGCCTCCCCCGGGTCCGCACCCGACGCGGATCTCCTCCGCATGCTCCAGGCCTTCTGCCGCCTGGTGCCCGGCCTCGCGGCGGCCGAGGCCCACGGCATCACCGATCCGGGCCACCCCTTCCTCAGGCGGCTGGACCAGGGCCCGTTCCCGTCGCTCTCCCGGCGGCGCTACGAGGAGAACTACCTCAGGCTCGCCGCCGAGGTGCCCGAGTTCGGGATGTGGGCGCACCTCGAGGAGCACCGGGGCACGCGCGAGGCCGTCGGCACCGGGCTGTCGGGCCTGTACCGCCGCCTGGAGGAGATCGGGTCCGGGCGGACCGTGGAACGGCGCCGCCAGGAGCTCGCCGCCGCCTACCAGGCGGTCCTGCGCCAGCCCGTGCTGCGCTCGGCCGACGTCCCGCCCAGGCTGTCCCTGCCGTCCCTGGCCGACGCCTACATCCCTCCGCGCGGACGTGTGGCGGTCGTCGAGCACTCCGGCGACGCCCCCTCGGTGGAGCAGTGGTGGGAGAGGCAGCCCCTGGTCGAGGACCTGCAGCCGTTCCTCGCCGGCTACCTGGTCCACCCCCGCACGACGGAGGCCCCCACCGTCATCCTCGGCCACCCCGGGGCCGGCAAGTCCAAGCTCACCGAGATGCTCGCCGCGCAGCTGCCCCCGGCCGATTTCGTGCCGATCCGGGTGGAGCTGCGCGCGGCCGCCCCCAACGCGCCCATCCACCTGCAGATCGAGGAGGGGCTGGCCGCGGTCCTGCACGACCGGGTGTCCTGGCGGGAGCTGGCCGACTCCGCCGACGGAGCGCTTCCGGTCGTCATCCTCGACGGCTTCGACGAGCTCCTGCAGGCCACGGGCGTGGACCGGTCCGACTACCTGGAGCGGGTGCAGGAGTTCCAGCACCAGCAGGAGGCGATGGGACGGCCCGTGGCGGTGGTCGTCACCAGCCGCACCGTGGTGGCCGACCGGACCCGGTTCCCCGAGGGCACGACCGTGGTCCGGTTGGAGCCCTTCGACGAGCGGCAGGTCTGGCAGCTGCTCCAGGTGTGGAACAAGGCCAACGCCGCCGCCTTCGCCGCCTCGGGAACCGCACCTCTGACCGTCGACGTGCTCCTGCGCTACCCCGACCTGGCCGAGCAGCCGCTCCTGCTGCTCATGCTCCTCATCTACGACGCGGCCGACAACGCGCTGCGCCGCGCCTGGGAGTCCCTCACCCATGTGGAGCTGTACGAGCGCCTGCTGGCGATGTTCGCCGAGCGGGAGGTGAACAAGCACCGCTCCGGCCTGTCCCGGGAGGACTTCGACGAGGCGGTGGAGGAGGAGATGCGCCGTCTGGAGGCGGCGGCGCTGGCCATGTTCACCCGGCGCAGGCAGCACGTGAGCGCGGCCGAACTGGAACAGGACCTGGCGGTTCTCATGCCGGAGGCCGCCGTGCGCGCCGACGGCGCGGACCTGCACGGCCGGATCGATCCGGCCCACCAGGTGCTCGGCCGGTTCTTCTTCGTCCACGAGTCCCGGGCGCGGACGGGCAGCGGCAGTTCCAGCGTGTTCGAGTTCCTGCACGCCACCTTCGGGGAGTACCTGGTGGCCAGGGCCGTGGCCGCGGCGCTGGAGGAGGTCGCGGCCCGCAGAGCGGCCCCCCGTACCCGCCGCGGCCGCGGCGCGGCCCGGCGCGTCGACGACGGGTACCTGTACGCCCTGACCTCCTTCGCCTGCCTCGCCGGGCGCCAGAAGATCCCCGAGTTCCTCGGCCAGATCCTGGAGCGGCGCTGCACCGAGGACCCGGGGCTGCGCGACGAGTACGCGGAGCTCCTCGTGGAGCTGTTCCGCGCGGCGCCCTTCCCGGCCTCGGGGCGGTCCTTCTCCGAGTACGAGCCCGAGCGCCTGCGGACGGTCCACCGGGAGGCCAACTACACGAGCAACCTGGTGCTCCTGCTGGCTCTCGTGCGCCGGGAGCCGATCGACGTGCGCGAGCTCTACCCCGGCGAGGAGGAGCCCCACCAGGCCCTCCAGAAGACGACCACGCTGTGGCGCACCCTGACCGGGCCCGAGTGGTTCAGCATCCTGTCCGCGCTGCGGGTGCGCCACCTGGACGGCTGGGCGGACACGGGGGTGGTCACCGTCATCGGCCTGGAGGACGGATCGCCCGTGGACGTCGGCGAGTGCGTGGGGTTCGAGCTCCGGGCGAACACGGACGCCGTTCCCCACGTGACCGACCCCTACGGGGTCACCGTGCCCTTCGAACTGGCCACCTCCCGCCTGCTCAGGTCGGCGGCGATGCGGGTCAACGGCACGGCCGCGCGCTTCTGCCTGGGGCTGCTGCCCTACCTGCGGGACGTCTCCGCCGACCTGGGCACCTGGTACGGCGACCCGGAGACGGGCGGGTCCTGGTCCGAGCTGCACGAGGTGCTGCTGCTGGGTGTCGGGATCGGCGCGGACGGCCCGCGCAGGCTCGACGCCTACCGCAGGCTGCTCGGCACCTCCGCCCTGGGGCGCCTGGAGCTGTACGCGCTCGGCCGGGCGGCCCTCGAATTCACCGATGGCCGGACCGGTCAGGACGTGCGGGTGCGCACCGCCGAGCTCGTGGACGGCTACCTCGCCCGCGTGCGCGAGGTCGTCCACGGCCCCAGGCTCTCCCCCGATGCGGTCGAACCGGTGCTGCGCATGCTGGAGCCCTACGTCGACGGCCGGGAGCTCCGGCGGGTGCGGGAGCTGGTGGCGGCAGCGGACGGTGCGGGCACCGCCGGCACGCACTGGGACGGCCTTCCCGACATCGGCGAGTGGACCAGCGGCGGCACGGGGGAGGAGGACCGGAGCCGCTTCCCCCACCACCGGCTCGACCTGTGACCGGAGCGGTGACCGGAGCGGTGACCGGAAGGGTCCGCCGGCGCGCCCGGCCGGCCGTCAGGGAGCGGCGGCTCGGACCACCCGCTCGACGAGGGCCGGGACGACCCTGCCGATGGAGTCGTGGACGACCGCTCCGGCGTAGTCGTCGTAGGGGGTGGGTTCGGCGTTGACGATCACCAGGGACGCTCGGCCCATCATCGCCACGTCGCACAACCCGGCCACCGGGTGCACGGTGAGCGACGTCCCCACGGCCAGGAACACGTCGCACTCCCTGGCCGCCCGGGACGCCTCCTCGACGACCTCGGGGTCGAGCCGCTGGCCGAAGGAGATGGTGTCCGATTTCTGGATGCCGCCGCACTCCACGCAGCGCGGGTCGGACTCCTCGTCCAGCCGGGCCAGGACGGTCGCGCTGGGGGTGCGCAGTCCGCACGCCATGCACATCACCCGCAGCATCGTGCCGTGCACCTCGATGACGCGGTCCGCGGGCAGACCGCCGAGCTGGTGCAGGCCGTCGATGTTCTGGGTGATGAGCGCCCGCAGGCGGCCGGTCCCCTCCAGCCGGGCCAGCGCCCGGTGGGCCTCGTTGGGCTCGGCGCGCCACACCTGGTGGACACGGCGCTGGAGCCACACCTCGCGGCGGACGTTGATGTCGCCCATGTAGGTGTCGATGTCCGACAGCGCCTGGGCGTTGGGGTCGCTGGTCCACAGCCCCTGGGGGCCGCGGAAATCGGGGATGCCCGAGTCCGTGGAGACGCCCGCTCCCGTGAGGACCGTGATGCGTTCGGCGGATTCCAGCAGCTCGGCAGCCCGTTCGAACCCTTCCGGGTCCGAGAGCGGCGCGGATTCTGTGCTCGTCGAGGCCATGCCCCCCATTCTTGCAGCGGCCGGGAAGGCGCGTGCTCCGGTCCGCCGTCGGCCGTGTCCCCGTACGGCGGCCCCGCCCCCGCTTCCCGGCGAGGGAGATGCCTCCGCGGCGCCACCGCCTTTAGGGTCGAGCACATCAGCGAATCCGTGAACGCGTGGGGCCGCCTGCGAAAGGTTCTTCTCCGCTCCCCCTCCGGGCCCGGGTTCTGTGCGCGGAGTGGCTGCTCATGCCCGACCGATGCACATGAGATGGTCAGAGGGTGCGAAAATCGACACAATCATGAAGCAGCCGTCCTACATTCTCGTGGTCAACGGGACCAAGGTCCGGCGCCCGGTGTTCCTCCTGGGCGCCCCGCACTCAGGAGTCCCCGAGATCGCCCGGGCCCTGTCCCGCGCGCCCGGCTTCCACCTGGCCGCGGGTTCCTCAGGTGTGCTCGACACCGTGTACGCCGTGGCCAGGCGCCCTTCCCTCGCCCAGGAGAGGGCCGCCGGAACGGCCAACCTCCTCCGGGACGCCTTCGCCGAGGCCTGGCAGCTCACGCCGCTCACCTGCCCCCGCTGCCCCGGCCCCGGGGCCCGGGTGCCGGCGAGGGCCTCGGGCGAGCCGTGCGAGCACAGCGCCCAGGCGCACCGCTACGGCGACGCCAGCCCGGACCTGCTGTACTCGGCGACCGTACTGCACACGGCCTTCCCCGATGCCCTGTTCGTCCAGGTGATCCGCGACGGGCGCGACGTCGTGGCGGAGATGCTGGAGGACGAGCGGGTGCTGGCCCTGCTCAGACCGGGCCTGGTGAAGGCCGACGGCGAGCTGCCCAACCACTTCTTCGGCCTGGAGGACGAGACCGACCTGGAGGCCTTCCGCAAGGGTTCGGAGGCGACCCGGTGCGCGATGCGCTGGCGGGGCGCGGTGCGCATGTCGGCGGCACTGCGCCGCTCCATCGGCAGCGAGCAGCTGCTGACCCTGCGCTACGAGGACGTCTACGGCGGTGAGGTGGAGACCGCGGCGCGGCTGCGCGAGTTCACGGGTGCGAGGGTGTCGGCGTCCGAGCTGATGACGACCAGGTCGTGGCGGGTGGGTTCGTGGCGCGACCGCCTCGCCCGGAACCAGCACAGCGACGTCCTGGAGACCGCGGGCGTGGAGCTGTCCCGCCTGGGCTACCTCTGAGGGGCGGGGCGACCGCCGCCGTCCCGCACACACCGTGCCGCCGCAGTGCCCTTGCCGGGGCCCGGCGCTACGATGGGCCCATGTCGATCTCTTCCCTGCTGTCCCTGCTGGCCCTCGTCGCGGTGCTCACGCTGGTCGTCGCCATGTTCGTGGGCGGCGCCGTGTACGTCCTGCGCCTGCGCCGCCACGGCTCCGAGGCGGTCCTGGCCGCCTCCCGCAAGCGCCGGGAGCTGCGCGACTGACCTCTGGGGCGGTCCGTCGGGCATCCGCCCCGGGCCGTGTCTTCCGGATCGCCTCGGTCCGCACGGCCGCCGGGGACCGGCTCCGCCGATGCGACGAGAGCATCCGAAAGACGCGGTCTAGCCCCGGAACTCCTCGGGATCGGGACCGAACCTGGTGCCGGAGTTGAGTGCGTCCAGGCGCTCGGTCTGGCCGTCGGAGAGCTCGAAGTCGAAGATCTCGAAGTTGGCGCGGATGCGCGCGGGCGTCACCGACTTGGGAATCACCATGTTGCCGAGCCGGACGTTCCAGCGCAGCAGGACCTGCGCCGGTGTGCGGCCGGTCTCCTGGGCGATGTCGACGACGGTCGGGTGGTCCAGGAGTCTGCCGTGTCCCAGCGGGCTCCAGGCCTCGGTGACGATGCCGTGCGCGGCGTGGAAGCGGCGCAGCTCCTTCTGGGCGAGCATCGGGTGCAGCTCCACCTGGTTGACCATGGGGATGATCCCGCCCTCCTCCATGATCCGCTCCAGCTGCGGGACGTGGAAGTTGGAGACGCCGATGGCTCGGGCCCGGCCCTCGGCGTAGATGCGCTCCAGAGCCTTCCAGGTGGACACGTACCGGTCCTGGTCCGGCAGCGGCCAGTGGATGAGGTACAGGTCCACCGCCTCCACCCCCAGGCGCCGCAGGCTGGCGTCGAAGGCGCGCAGGGTCGTGTCGTATCCGTGGTCGGGGTTGGCGAGCTTGGTGGTGATGAAGACGTCGCCGCGGTTCAGCCCGGAGCGGCGCAGCGCCTCGCCGACCTCCTTCTCGTTGCCGTAGGAGGCCGCCGTGTCGATGCTGCGGTAGCCCGCGTCCACGGCTGCGGAGACCGCCTCCGCCACTTCCTCCGGCGGCACCTGCCAGACCCCGAGGCCCAGCTGCGGCAGGCGCATCCCGTTGTTCAGCGTCACCGACGGAACCGTCATCGCCCTCATCCCCCGTAGGCACCGAACGCTCCTGCCCGCCCCCGCGGGCACACGGCCCTCCCCCCGGACCGCACGTCGCATACTGCCACGCGGCACCGGTGTGCGGGCCCAGGCTGCGCCGGTCGGGCGCGGCTTTTTACGGTTCCTCCGACCGGGCGGCGGTAGGCTTCCCGGGCCGGTGCGGGAGGAGGGGCCGTGGGACACGAGCAGCGGGCCCGGGTGGGCGCCGAGCTGGTGCGCGACCGGGTCGCCCTGGTGGAGCGGATCGTCGCCGAGGTGCACGCGGAGGTGCCCGCCTACCGCGCCCTGCACGGATCCCAGTTGGCCGAGGTGCGGGCGATCGTCTCGTGGCTGGTCACCCGGTCCCTGGATCTGTGGGCGGCCGGGGCCGACCGGCTGCCGCCCGAGGACGTGGAGCGGCTGCGCGACATCGGCGGGTCGCGGGCCGCCGACGGGCGCTCCATCGACGCGGTCGTGCGGGCGCACCGCGTCGGCTCGGTGGCCGCGGCCCGGATCGTGGCCGAGTACGGCTCCGACGTCCTCGACCCCGCCGACGCGTTCGCCCTGGGCGAACTGTGGCTGACCTCGATCGACCAGATCTCGGAGAGCCTCACCGCCGGGCACGCCGAGACCGCGCGCCGGCTCGACGCCGATCTGGAGCAGGCCCGGCGCGCCTTCCTGGACGACCTCCTGGTCGGCCGGCAGTCCTCGCAGGGCGCGATCCGGGACCGGTCGCGGACCCTCGGCATCGACCCGCCCGACCCGGGGGTGCTGGTGGTGGCCGAGGCGGGGAGGGTGCAGCAGGGCACCGAACCCCCCGCGGCCGCGGCGCCGGCGGGTACGGAGCTGCTCGACCGGGCCGGCCTCGCGCTCCCGGGCCCGCTGCGGACCGTCCGCTCGGGGCGCGCGGTGCTGCTGGTGTCCCCCGAGGACGCGGGACGGCTGCGCGCCGCCCTCGCCGGGGAGCGCCGGCGCGCGTGCGTGCTGGGGCCGCGCCCGCTGGCCGACATGTCGGCGGCCCACCGGCTGGCCGACGGCGCGCTGGAGACCGCCCCGCCGCATGCCTTCGGCGCCGACGGGCTGCTGGGCGAGGCCGACGCGTGCGTGCTCGCCCTGCTCAACGGCGGCCCGGTCACCCCCGCCGCGGTCCGCCGCGCCGTCCTCGGGCCGCTGCTGGACACCTCCCACGCCCACCTGCTGGAGACGCTGCGGGCCTTCTTCCGCGAGGGGGCGGCGACGGCGGCCGCGGCTTCCCTGCACGTCCACGCCCAGACCCTGCGCTACCGCCTGCGGCGGGTGCGCGAGCTGACCGGTCACGACCCGTACCGCCCGTGGCCGCGCTTCGTCCTGGAGACTGCCTGCGCCATCGCCTCCTGAGGGCGTGCGACGGCGCCCGGAAGGTGAGAAATGCCCGCCCTTGGTTTGAGAACGCCTCCGGTGGTCACAGGAGGTCTCGAGAACGGCCGCGCGGCGCGCCCGCCCGCGCCGCGGGGCCGCCCGAACGGAGGGGGATCAGAAGTGGCGAAGACGCAGAGCACGTCCGACAGCCAACCGCGACTGCACCAGAGGGGGGAGGAGATCCAGGAGTTCGGCACCGTCCGCCAGATTCCGGTGGGACTCTCCGAGGACACGCGCGCGCACTCGTGCCGTCGGCTCAACCAGGTGCTGTGCGACACGCGTATCCTGCACGACCTGTACAAGAAGCACCACTGGCTGATGCGCGGCCGCACCTTCTACCAGCTGCACCTGCTCATGGACAAGCACGCCGAGGAGCAGGCCAAGCTCATCGACAGCCTCGCCGAGCGTGTGCAGAACCTGGGCGGTGTGGCCGTGGGCGACCCGCGCCACGTCGCGGAGATCACCTCCATCCCGCGCCCGCCCAACGGCGTCGAGGAGGTTCCCGCGATGCTCTCCCGGCTCCTGGAGGCGCACGAGACCATCCTGAAGGACGCCCGGGACGCGGCCTCGCAGGCCCAGGAGATGGGTGACGACGGCACCGACGACCTGCTGATCTCGGAGGTCGTGCGCACCAACGAGCTCCAGGCGTGGTTCGTCGCCGAGCACCTGGTCGACACCCCGCTCGTGCACTGACCGGTGGCGCAGGGCGATGCGCGCGGCGGGGCCGGCGGAGATTCCTCCGCCGGCCCCACCGCGTGTGCGCCCTTCTCAGGCGGCGATGCCCCAGCGGCGGCGCAGGGCGCGGTCGGCCCAGGTGAAGAACACGTCGACGACGATGCCGACGGCCAGCACGACGATGATGTAGGCCAGCAGGCGGTCGGCGTCGTTGAGCTGGCGCGCCTGGCTCAGCGCCCAGCCGATCGAGTCCTGCTGGTTGATGACCACGAGCAGTTCGCCGGCCATGAGCGAGCGCCATGCGAACGCCCAGCCCTGTTTGAGCCCGGAGACGAACATCGGCAGCGCGGCCGGGACGACGAGCATCGAGTAGTGCCGCACCCCGCTCAGTCCCATCACCCTGCCCGCGCGCAGCAGGGTCGGTGAGACGTAGTCGATGCCCGAGGTCAGGCCGCCGGCGATGGAAGGGGCGGCGCCCAGGACGATCACGAACATGATCGCCGACTCGCTGATGCCGTACAGCAGCATCGCGAAGGGGAACCAGACGATGGAGGGCATCGTCTGCAGGCCGGTGATGAGCGAGCCGATGGCCACCCGCAGCGGCCGGAAGCGCGACACCGCCAGTCCGACGGCCACGCCGACCGCCAGGGCGAGTGCGAACCCGGTGAGGGCGCGCCGCACGGTGACCGCGACGGCCGTCCAGAACTCGGGGGTGCTCACCTCCGCGACCAGTGCGGGCAGCACCCGGTCGGGGCCGGGCAGCACGTACTCGGGGCGCCAGCCGGACCAGACCACCGCCTGCCAGGCGGCCAGGACCAGGGCGACGGCCGCCAGTTTGGGCCAGGTGGCCGCCCAGAACCCCTTGAGGGCCTCGGCGGCCCCGCGCTCGCCTCTCCCCTCCTGCGGCCGGAGCTCGAGGGCGTCGAGTCCCCGGACCTCGCGGCCGCGGGCCGAGGTGTCAGGCATGGCGGGAGACCTCCTCGCGGAGCCGGTCGGTGATGGCCGCGGCCTGCCCGGCGATCAGGGCGGAGTCGATGCGCCGGGGGCGCTCGCCCTCGACCTCGAACTCCTCGATCACGCGGCCCGGGCGGCTGGACAGGAGGACGACCCGGTCACCCAGCCGCACGGCCTCGCGGACGTTGTGGGTGACGAAGAGGACGGTCAGGCCGCGCTCCTGCCAGATGCGCTCCAGCTCGTCGTGGAGGATGTCGCGGGTCATGGCGTCCAGGGCTCCGAAGGGTTCGTCCATGAGCAGGACGTCGGCGTCCTGGGCCAGGGCCCTGGCCAGGGCGACGCGCATGCGCATGCCGCCCGAGAGCTCGTGGGGGCGTTTGCGGTCGAAGCCGGAGAGGCGCACCAGGTCCAGGAGGTCGGCCACGCGCCTGCGGCGCTCGGCGCGGGGCACCCGGTCGGCCTTCATGGGGACCTCGATGTTGCCGCCGACGGTGAGCCAGGGGAACAGGGCGGCTTCCTGGAACATCATGGCGACCCGGTGGCCGGAGGCGTCCACGCTTCCGGTGGTGGGGCTCTCCAGGCCGGCGACGAGGGAGAGCAGGGTGCTCTTGCCGCAACCGGAGGCACCCACGAGGGACACGAACTCCCCCGGGGCGACGGTGATGGACATTCCGTCGATGGCGGTCACGGCTCCGGTTCCGTGGCCGAACACCTTGGAGATGCCGCTGATCTCCACGGCCGGGACGCGTGCCGGGGTCGCGGTGGTGGTCATGGCGTGGCCTTGCCTTCCAACCCGGTGACCCGTTCGCGGCCGTCCTCGGCGAGGAGGCTGTTGAGCGGGTCGAGGGCGTAGATTCCGGTCAGGTCGACGGGGTCGAGCAGTCCGAGGGCCGCGGCCCGCTCGGCACCCGTGCGCAGCGAGTCCGCCGCGGGGTCGACGGTGAAGGTGACGTTGTCGAGGGCGGCCTCGGTGAGGACGGGATCGACCGCGCTGCCGGTGAGGGCCTCCAGGTGGTCCGAGACCGCCCTCCGGGCGGCCCCGGGGTCCTCGCCGAGCAGGTCGACGGCCTCGATGTGTCCGCGCAGCAGGGCCTCGACCGCCTCGGGCCGCTCCTCCAGGAGGTCCGCGCCGACGACCAGGTGGGTGGTGACGAAGTGTCCGCCCGGCCACCGGTCGGCCTCGTCGACGAGCTGGTGGGCGCCCTCCTTCTCCAGGAGGCGGCCGAGGTAGGGCTCGGGGAGCCAGGCGCCGTCGATCTCTCCGGCGGCGAAGGCGTTGACGGCCTCGTGGTTGGTCTGGGGCAGGATCGACACGTCGCCGCCTCCGGCGGTGTCGGCGTCCCAGCCCTGTTCGCGGACGAACCACCGCAGTGCCACGTCCTGGGTGCCGCCGAGCTGGGGGGTGGCCAGGCGCGCGCCGCGCAGGTCGGCGACCTCCCGGATCTCCTCGTCCACGACCAGGCCGGTGCCCTGCGTGGCGGCCCCGGCGACGATGCGCAGCGCCTCTCCCTCGGACTGGTACCAGCCGTTGACCGCGGGGCTGGGACCGAGGTAGGCGGCGTCGATCTCTCCGGAGAAGAGCGCGTTGACCGCGTCGGGGCCGCTGTTGAAGGTGCGGGTGTCGAGGCGGATGCCGCCGAGGGCCTCCTCGAAGATCCCGTTCTTGACGCCGACCAGCGCGGGGGCGTGGGTGACGTTGGGGAAGTAGCCGAGGGTCAGGCCGCCGTCCTCCCCCGCCCCGGCCGCGGTGCAGCCGGTCGCGGCCAGGCCGAGGGCCAGGGCCGCGGCGAGGGCTCTGGGCGGTGGTGCGGCGCGCATGCGGGTGTTCCTTCGGATCGGCTCCGGACAGGGAAACTCTACTTAATGAGTAGGTTTTGTTGAAGCGGGCCTCCGGCATGTCGGGGCATCAGCTCCGGCCGAGATCCGGACGGCGGCCCGCGGAGCCGCACCCCCGGACACGTCCGGACCGGCCGGAGCGGCGACTCCGAATTAAACCTACCCAATAAGTAGGGATATCGAGGCCAGGCGAGAGTGTCGTGAGTCACATTCCCGCGCCGGGTGGAGCTCCCGGCACGGGGAGGAGAACGCGAGGGGCGGCAGAGCCGTCGGCTCCGCCGCCCCGTTCCGGTGCGTCCGGGGACTACTCCCCGGAGGTCTCCACGACGTTGCCGTCGGCGTCCACCGCCAGGACGACGCCCTTCCAGGAGTCCCTCACGAACTCCAGGACGCGCTCGTCGTGCAGCAGCTCGGCCAGCAGCAGGACGCGCTCGTCCTCGGCGTTCTCGTCCAGGGCCACCAGGCCGTTGGCGTAGGCCTCGACGTAGTCGTCGCCCTCGGGCTCCCAGGCCAGGACGTTGCTCTCCGTCGGCAGCTCCGCCTCGATGGCGTAGTTGCCGTTGACGACCGCGGCGTCCACGTCGGCGATGGAGCGCGGCAGCTGCGCGGCCTCCAGCGGGGTGACGGTGATGTCCTGGGGGTTGCCGGTGATGTCCTTCTCCGTGGCGCTCTCCCCCGCCTCCGGGTCGATCTCCACCAGGCCCTCGGTCTCCAGGATGCGCAGGGCGCGGTTGAGGTTGGCCGGGTCGTTGGGGACCGCGATCTCGGCACCCTCGGGCAGGTCCTCGAGGCTCTCCACGGTGTCGGAGTACAGGCCGAGGCGCTCGATGTGCACGTCCGTGACGTAGGTGAGATCGGCGTCGGGGGCGTTGGACACCCACTCGTTCAGGAAGGAGCGGTGCTGGAAGTAGTTGGCGTCGAGCTCGCCCTCGACCAGGGCGGAGTTGGGCGTGTTGTAGTCGGAGATCTCCACGATCTCCAGCTCCAGGCCGGCCTCCTCGGCGAGGTTCTCGTCGATGAACTCGAGGATGTCGCCGTGCGGTACGGGGTTGACGCCCACGCGGAGCACGTCCCCGTCGCCCCCGCCCGAGGCGGCCTGCTGCTCGCTGGGGGCCCCGCAGGCGGCGAGCGCCAGGGTGACGGCGGCGGCGCCGATGACGGCAGAGGTCGTGCGCATGAGCACTCCTTCAGGGTCGTGGGTCGGAGAGGGGGGCAGGTCGGTGCAAGCGCCGTTCATCCTTTTTGTAAACGAATGCGCTTTTCCGAGAGTAACCCACCCCCCAAGTAGGAAATCCTCCTGAGCAGGGTGTCGTGGGACACATGGCCGCCGACCCCTTCTCCGGAGGCCGCCGCAGGGCCCGCACCCGGCACAGGCGAACATGGTGGGCATGAGCGACACAGAACTCCGCCGGATCGGCGGCTCCGACCTGTACGTCTCGCGCCTGTGCCTGGGCGGGAACGTCTTCGGGTGGACCGCCGACGAGGCCACGTCCTTCCGCGTCCTCGACGACTACGTCGCGGGCGGGGGCAACTTCGTCGACACCGCCGACTCCTACTCCGCCTGGGCCGAGGGCCACAGCGGCGGCGAGTCCGAGACCGTCATCGGCCGCTGGCTGGCCGACCGGGGCCGCCCCGAGAACCTGGTCGTGGCGACCAAGGTCGGCAAGCACCCGCGGTTCCCCGGCCTGTCCGCCGCCAACGTCCGCGCCGCCGCCGAGGCCTCCCTCGCACGGCTGGGCGTGGAGGCGATCGACCTGTACTACGCCCACTTCGACGACCCCGACACCCCGATCGCCGAGAGCGCCCGCGCCTTCTCCCGGCTCGTGGACGAGGGCAGGGTCCGCGCCGTCGGCCTGTCCAACCACTCCCCCGAGCGGATCCGCGAGTGGCTGGAGGTGTGCGAGGAGGAGGGCCTGCACGCCCCGGTGTGCGTCCAGCCGCACTACAACCTGGTCGAACGCGGCATCGAGGCCGACCTGGTGCCGCTGGCGGTCGAGCGCGGCCTGGCGCTGCTGCCCTACTTCGGGCTGGCCCGCGGTTTCCTCACCGGCAAGTACCGGCCGGGCGGCCCCGAGGTGGACAGCCCCCGCGCGAGCGGCGCCCGCGCCTACCTGGAGGACCCGCGCGCCGTCCGGGTCCTGGAGGCGCTGGACGCCGTCGCGAAGCGGCTGGGCACCTCCGTCGCCGCCGTGGCCCTGGCCTGGCCGGCGGCCCGCCCCGGCGTGGTGTCGGTGCTGGCCAGCGCGCGCAGCACCGAGCAGCTGGCCGAACTGATGCCCGCCGCCGGCCTGGTCCTGGACGAGGAGTCGGCCGCACTGCTGACCGGGGCCTTCACGGCCGGATGAGGCACGGCCGGTGCCGCGGTACGCCGCGGCACCGGCTCCTCAGGGCGCGTCTCCGAGCAGCTCGCGCACCAGTTCCGCCACCTGGTCCACGGCGACGAGGAACCCGTCGTGCCCGTGCGGGGTGGAGATCACCCGCGCCCGGTCCGGCACCGGCAGGTGCCGGGCGATCTCGTCCTGCTGTGCCATCGGGTACAGGTGGTCGCTGTCGACCCCCGCCACGAGGGTCCGTTCGGGCATCTCCTTGAGGGCCCGCTCGATCCCGCCCCGGCCCCGGCCCACGTCGTGGGTGTTCATCGCCTCGGTGAGCACCACGTAACTGGCCGGGTCGAAGCGCCGGGCCAGCTTGGCCGCCTGGTGGTCGAGGTAGGACTCCACCGCGAACCGGCCGCCCCGGTCGGGGTCCTCCCCGGCCTGGGGGCTGCGGCCGAACCGGGAGTCGAACTCGCCCGTGCCCCGGTAGGTGACGTGCGCGATCCGCCGCGCCACCCCCAGCCCCTCCGCGGGGATCCGGCCGGTGCCGTGGTAGTCGCCGCCGAGCCAGTGGGGGTCGGCCCGGATGGCGTGCAGCTGCGGCGCGGCCCACGCGATCTGCCACGCGCTGGTGGCGGCCGGGCAGGCCAGCACCAGTGCGCGCTCCACCCTGTCGGGGAAGGTGAGGGCCCATTCCAAGGCGCGCATCCCGCCCATCGAGCCGCCCACGACCGCGGCCCAGGCCTCCACGCCCAGCGCGTCGGCGAGCGCCTCCTCGGCCCGGACCGTGTCGCGGATGGTGATGCGGGGGAAGCGGCTCCCCCAGGCCCGGCCGTCCTCCGCCGGGGAGGAGGGCCCCGTGCTGCCCTGGCAGCCGCCGAGCACGTTGGGAGCCACCACGAAGAAGCGGTCGGTGTCCAGGGCCAGGCCGGGGCCGACCAGCCCCTCCCACCAGCCGGGGCTGGGATGTCCGGGGCCGGACGGACCGGTGACGTGCGAGTCACCGGTCAGCGCGTGCAGGACCAGGACCGCGTTGTCGCGGCGCGGGGCGAGCTCCCCCCAGGTCTGATAGGCCAGGCGCACTCCGGGCAGGAGGCGCCCCGATTCCAGTTCCAGGGGCTTGTCGAGGCTGATCCACCGGCGTCCCCCGACGGGGTCCCCCTCCCGCCACCCACCGGTGGAACGCCGGCCGGTCGTGTCGTTCACTGCTGCGCCTTGACCGCCCGGAAGCCCAGCTCGAGGTCGGCCTTGAGGTCGTCGAGGTGCTCCAGGCCGACCGCCAGGCGCACCAGCCCGGGGGTGACCCCCGCGGCCAGCTGCTCCTGGGGGGAGAGCTGGCTGTGCGTGGTGCTGGCCGGGTGCACGATGAGGCTGCGCACGTCGCCGATGTTGACCAGCTGGCTGAACAGCTCGGTGCCGTCGACGAAGGCACGGCCGGCCTCGACCCCGCCGTGCAGGTCGAAGGAGACCACGGCGCCCGCGCCGCGCGGCAGGTACGTGTCGGCCAGCGCCTTGTGGGGGCTGGAGGCCAGGCCCGCGTAGTAGACCTTCTCCACCTCCTCGCGCGACTCCAGCCACTCGGCCAGGGCCTGGGTGTTGGCGACGTGGCGCTCCATGCGCAGGGACAGCGTCTCGATGCCCTGGAGGATGAGGAAGCTGTTGAGGGGCGCGATGGCGGCACCGGTGTCGCGCAGGACCTGCACGCGCATCTTGGCGGCGAAGGCACCCGGGCCCAGGGCCTCCCAGTAGCGCAGGCCGTTGTAGCTGGGGTCGGGCTCGGTGAAGCCGGGGAAGCGGTCGCCGTGGGCCCCGAAGTCGAAGGTGCCGGCGTCGACGGCCACACCCGCCACGCTGGTGCCGTGCCCGCCGAGGTACTTGGTGGCCGAGTGCACGACGATGTCGGCGCCGTGCTCGATGGGACGCAGCAGGTAGGGGCTGGGAACCGTGTTGTCGACGGCCAGCGGGATGCCCTGCTCGTGGGCGAGGTCGGCGATGGCGCGGATGTCCAGGACGTTGCCGCCGGGGTTGGCCAGGGCCTCGCCGAAGTAGAGCTTGGTCTCGGGCCGGGTGGCGTCCCGCCAGGCCTGGAGGTCGTTCTGGTCCTCGACGAAGGAGACCTCGATGCCGAGCTTGGGCAGGGTGTAGCGGAAGAGGTTGTGGGTTCCGCCGTAGAGGTAGGCGCTGGTCACCACGTGGTCGCCGGCGCCCGCGAGGTTGAGGATCGTGGCGGTGAGGGCCGCCGACCCGGAGGCGAAGGCGACCGCGGCCACGCCGCCCTCCAGCGCCGCCACCCGCTGCTCCAGGACGTCCTGGGTGGGGTTCGTGATCCGGGTGTAGATGTTGCCCGGCTCGGCCAGGCTGAAGAGGTCGGCCCCGTGCTGGGTGTCGCGGAAGACGTAGGAGGTCGTCTGGTAGATAGGAGTGGCCCGTGCATTGGTCGCCGGGTCCGGCTGTGCTCCGGCGTGGATCTGCTGTGTCTCGAAGGACCAGGACTGTTCGGCGGCCACGGCGCACCCTTCTTCTTCAATTCGGTAGGGAAAGTAGGGATTGATCGCAGCCTAACACCCGAAACGCCGGAAGTACCAGCGGTTTCACGCGGTCGCCCCGCGTCGACCAGGCGCTTTGCCGCACGGGGCCGTGCGCGCCGCGACCGCCTCCCGGGCCCGGCACGGCCCATCACTTAGGGTGTCGGTGTCAGTACATCAAGTACGGGGGGCGCGACGCGACATGACCCACGACATCCCTGACAGCGGCGGCGAGCCGGGCTCGTTCGACGAGTTCCTGGCCCGCTTCTTCGGTGCCCGCGGGCCGATCCGCCGGGTGGACCTGTCCCGGCTGATGAGCCCGGAGGCGCGCCAGGTGGCCGACGCCGCGGTCCGGCGCGCGGTGGAGAGCGGCAGCGCCGACGTCGACACCGTCCACCTGCTGTGGGCCCTGCTGCGCGACGCCTCCGCCCGCGAACTGGTGGAGCGCACCGGCCCCGAGGCACGGCGGCTGGCGGAGGTGGTCGAGGAGGCGGTGGCGCGGGCTCCCCGGAGCGTACACGGCTCCGCCCGGCTCACCCCTTCCGCCAAGCGCGCCTTCCTGGACTCCCTCCAGATCGCCCGCGCCACCGGCAGCCCCGCCATCGGGCCCGCGCACCTGCTCTTCGCCCTGGCGGTCAACCCCGACAGCCCCGTGGGCCGGCTCCTGCGCGACTCGGGGGTCACGCCCCAGGCCCTCCAGGAGACGGCCGCTCCCTCCCGCGCCGCCGAGCAGGGCGAGGAGGGGCCCTCGCCCACGCCCGCCCTGGACGAGTTCGGCACCGACATGACCGCTCTGGCCCGCGAGGGCCGGCTCGACCCGGTCGTGGGGCGCGACGAGGAGGTCGAGCAGTGCATCGAGGTCCTGGCGCGGCGCCGCAAGAACAACCCGGTCCTCATCGGGGACCCCGGCGTGGGCAAGACCGCGATCGTGGAGGGCATCGCCCAGCGCATCTACGACGACGACGTTCCCGAGACCCTGCGCGGCCGGCGCCTGGTGCAGCTCGACCTGTCGGGGATCGTGGCGGGGACCCGCTACCGCGGCGACTTCGAGGAGCGCCTCACCACGATCGTCGACGAGATCCGCTCCCGGTCCGACCAGCTGCTCGTCTTCATCGACGAGATCCACACCATCGTCGGGGCGGGGGCGGCCGAGGGGTCCGTGGACGCCGGGAACCTGCTCAAGCCCGCGCTGGCCCGCGGCGAGCTGCACGTCATCGGCGCCACCACGGTCGACGAGTACCGCCGCCACATCGAGAAGGACGCCGCCCTGGAGCGCCGGTTCCAGCCCATCCAGGTGCCCGAGCCGTCGGTGTCCGACACCATCGAGATCCTGCGCGGGCTGCGGGACCGCTACGAGGCCCACCACCAGGTGCGCTTCACCGACGAGAGCCTGGTCGCGGCGGCCGAGCTGTCCGACCGCTACGTCACCGACCGCTTCCTGCCCGACAAGGCCATCGACCTGGTGGACCAGGCCGGGGCGCGGGTGCGGCTGCGGCTGAAGGCGTCCGGCACCGACCTCCGGGAACTGGAGGAGCGCCTGCGCGAACTGGAGGAGCAGAAGGAGAGGGCGGTCCAGCAGGAGGAGTACGAGCGGGCCTCGGAGCTGCGCGACGAGATCTCCTCCGCCCGCGGCTCCGTCCACCGGGCGCGCGGCACCGGTTCGGAGGTGCCCGAGGTGACCGGGGCCGACATCGCCGAGGTGGTCTCGCGCAGCACCGGCATCCCCGTCGCCCAGCTCACCCAGGAGGAGCGCGAGCGCCTGGTCAACCTGGAGCAGGTGCTGCACGAGCGGGTGGTCGGCCAGGACGAGGCGGTCACGGCGGTGGCCGAGGCGATCCGCCGCTCCCGCGCGGGGCTGGGCGACCCTGGCCGGCCGGTGGGCAGCTTCCTGTTCCTGGGGCCGACCGGTGTGGGCAAGACGGAGCTGGCGCGGGCGCTGGCCGAGGCCCTGTTCGGTTCCGAGGACGCCCTGGTGCGCGTCGACATGAGCGAGTTCCAGGAGCGCCACACCACCAGCCGCCTGACCGGAGCGCCGCCCGGCTTCGTCGGCTACGAGGAGGCGGGACAGCTCACCGAGGCGGTGCGCCGCCACCCGTACTCGGTGCTGCTGCTCGACGAGGTGGAGAAGGCCCACCCCGACGTGTTCAACCTGCTGCTGCAGCTGCTGGACGACGGGCGCCTGACCGACGGCCAGGGCCGGACCGTGGACTTTCGCAACACGGTGGTCGTCATGACGAGCAACCTGGGCTCGGAGGCGATCACCGGCGGCGCCCCGATGGGCTTCACGGCAGACGGGGCCATGGACCCCGACACCGAGCGGCGGGTGATGGCGCGGCTGAAGGAGGAGTTCCGGCCCGAGTTCGTCAACAGGATCGACGAGATCGTGGTCTTCCAGCAGCTGGGGCGCGAGGAGCTGGACGAGATCACGCGCCTCATGCTGAAGAAGACGGAGGAGCGCCTCCGGGCGCGGGGCGTCTCGGTGCGGTTCACCGACGAGGCGGTGCGCCGGCTGTCGGAGATCGGCCACCAGCCCGCGTACGGGGCGCGGCCGCTGGCGCGCACGATCCAGCGCGAGGTGGGCAACCGCCTGTCGCGGATGATGCTCGACGGCCGGATCGGCGAGGGCGACCGCGTCGTGGTGGACGCGGACGGGTCGGGGAGGCTGGACTTCTCCGTCCCGGGCTGAGCGGCCTCCTCCCGGAGCGGGGCGGCCCGCTCCGGGAGGCGCGGCCGGAGGAGTGGTCAGGCGGCGCCGGCCTCGCGGATGCGGTCGCGGACCCACTCCCCCGCCGGCTTGAGCACGTCCTCCCCGGTCCAGGGGCCGCCGGCGTGGCAGGTACCCGGTTCGAAGACGGCACCGGAGCGGAAGTCGTCGGAGAAGTTCCAGTTGACCCAGCTGATCTGCTCCTCCTCCATCAGGTCGAGGTAGGCCTGGGCGGAGGCGAAGTCGTCGGGCCCGTCCCCCGTGGCCTCCTGGGTGCCGAACTCGGTGACGAACAGGGGCAGCTCGCGGGCGGCGGCGCGGAACCCCTCGCGGTGGTAGTTCCCGTGGGTGGCCGCGTAGAAGTGGAAGGTGTACATGATGTTGTCGGCGTCGACCGGGTCGGCGGTGATCTCGGTGTGGTCCCCTCCCTGGGACAGCCCCAGCGAGGACCAGCCGCGGGTGCCGACGAGGACGACCGCCTCGGGGTCCCGGTCGCGGATCACCGGGATGACCTGTTCGGCATAGCCCTTGATCGTGCCCCAGTCGACGTAGCTGGGCTCGTTGGCGATCTCGTACAGGACGTTGTCCTTGCCGGCGTGGACCTGCGCCATCTCGGAGAAGAAGGCCAGGGCCCGGTCGAGGTTGTACATGGGGTCGCCGGGGGTGAGCATGTGCCAGTCGACGATGACGTACAGGCCGCGCTCGGTGGCCTCCTCGACGAGCTCGTGGACCCGGTCGGTGAAGCCGCGCGGGTCGGTCTCGTAGCCGCCCTCCTGGATGTACATGGACACCCGGAGCACGTCGGCCTTCCAGTCGGTGGCGAGGGCGTCCAGCGAACCGTCGGTGAGGCAGTGGTCGTACCACTGCAGCCCGTGGGAGCTCATGCCGCGGAGCTGGACGGTGTTCCCGCCCTCGTCGCAGAGCTTGAGCCCGCACACCTGCAGCTGCCCGTGGGTGCCCGCGGGAGTGGCGGAGGCCTCGGCGGGCGCGGTGAGGGAGAGGGGGAGCAGGAGCGCTCCCAGGAGCGCTCCTCGGAGTGATCGGGACCGGCCGGTCGGGGGGTGTGCCACGGTGCGTCCTCCAGCGGGGAGCGATCCGGTGCGGACCGGACCCGCACCGAACCGGAAGGAATCCTTACTGTTACCGGAAACCTAGACGCCGTCCGCTCCCGGGTCAACACCCCTTGCGGGCCTCCCCCGCCGGACCGCGCTCAGGCCGGTTCGGGTTCGGGCTCGGGCCCGGGCGGCTCGGGCAGCGGGCCCGGAGGCACCGGTTCGGGGCTGGGCTCGGGCGGCACCGGTCCGGGCGGCATGGGCGCCGGGGGAAACGGGTCGGGCGGCATGGGATCGGGGCGGCGCAGGAGGCCGCCGCGGGTCGGAGTGGACATCTGTTCTCCTCTCTCGCTTCTCTCGCGCCGGTGGCCGGCTCCGCGGAACGACCCTCACCCCGGGTTCGTCCGCGGCTGCTGGTTCAGGCGCCCGGCGGCACGTTCGTTGAGCGCGGTGGGCAGCCGCAGCACGCGGTTGACGACTCCGCGCCCGGCCTCCTTCCCGGCCTGCTCCTCGACCTCCTCGGGAGCGGACGGCAGCATCCTGCCCATGACCCGCGTGGTCGTCTGGACCAGGGCGGGCGACACCCCCCGCGCCAGGACGACCGCCCTCGCCAGAGGTGTGAGGATCACGTAGGAGCGCCCGCGGGCGGCCGCCTCGACGATGCGCCGGGCCGCGCGCTCGGCACTCGTCGAGACCAGCGGCAGCCCCGCGAACAGGGAGAACCAGGCGTGCTCGTACTCGGCGCGCCCGGAGAACACCGCGGCCCGGTGGGAACCGGTGCGCATCAGGCCCGGGACCACGGTGGTGACCTTCACCCCGGTGCGGGCGACCTCCGCCGCCAGCCCCTCGGAGAGGGCGGTCTCGGCGAACTTGGCGCACGAGTACGGCAGCAGGTGCGGCACGCTCAGGTGGCCGCCGATGGAGGTGATGTTGACCAGGGTCCCGCCGGTGGCCTCCAGGTGGCCGAGCGCGGCCCGGGAGACGCGCAGGGGCGCCCAGAACATCGTGTCCATCGCGTCCTGGAAGTGGCTCTCGTCGAAGACCTCCTGCGGCCCCACCTGGATGATGCCCGCGTTGTTGACGACGATGTCGAGGTGGCCGAAGTGCGCGACGGCCTGCGCCACCATGTCCTCGATCTGACCGGGGTCGCGCAGGTCGCACCGGATGCCCAGCGCGTCCACCCCGCGTGAGCGCAGGTCGGCCACGGCCTGGTCGAGTTCGGCGGTGTCGCGCGCGCAGACGGCCACGCGGGCCCCGCGGTCGCCGAGCTCGCGGGCCATCTGGAGCCCGAGCCCGCGTGAGCCGCCGGTGACGAGCGCGACCCGGCCCGTCAGGCGGGCGGGTGCGCTCCGCAGGGCCAGGGCGACCGCCCCGGCCCCGACGGCGACGCCGGCCGCCGCCATCAGCCCGGTGCCGACCGCGGCCGCGACCGCGGCCCCGGTCGCGGCCCGGACCGCGACCGCCGTTCCCGGCAACGCCGGGACCCGGCGCCCTTTTCCGGCCCCGGGCTCCACCCGGGCCCGGGAGCGCGCCCGGCGTGCTCCGGTCGGTGCGGATGACATCTTCCAGCGGCTCACTGCGCACTCCGTCCGTCGTGGTGGTCGGTTCTGGAGACCCCGGCCCCGCTCAGGCCCTGCTGTCACCCTTGGGCTTGGCCGGCTGGTTGGGCACTCCCTGGGGCGGCGGGTTGAACTTCGGCGCGGCGGTCTCGCCGCTCACCGGAGAGCCCCCCTCGGCCGGCCCCGGCCGCTCGGGCTGGAACTGCTGGGAGCCGCCCGAGGGCTCCGCCCCCTCCTCCAGCGCGCGGAGCCGGTTCTGGAGGATCTCCAGGACCGCGGTGCGGTCGGCGTGGCTCTTCTCGTAGGCGATCAGCCGGCGCATCTGCTCGGCGTCGAGCGAGCGGACGCGGTGCTGCAGGGTCGCGACGGGAAGTCCCTCGTAGCCCTCGATCGGGGGTGTGTCCCTGTTCATCGGCATTCACTACCTCTCGTCGGATACGGGCCCCGCTACCCGGGGGGCCCGGGGCGAAACGGGCCCCTTCCCCGCGAGGGCGCGGGAACGCCCCACGTCAGGGGCCGGACCGGCGTGGCGGCCACCGCTTCCCGGGGAGATGGGGAGGAGCCCTGGCGGGCGGCCTCCCCACCGTGCCCGGGCCGGCGGCGCGGACGTGCCCCCTGCCAGGTCGGCCTGTGGACCAGGTCTCGGTTTGGCAACACGATCGCGGGTAGTCGCACCGGTACACACCACGCCGAGAGAAAGCGGTGCGTACAGCTGTGAAGAACGTCTTTGTACTGGGAATGGACGAGGAAAACCGCAAGATCCTCGAGCGGACGCCGAGCGCCCGGGACTGCGAGTTCCACCAGCTCCTCACCCAGGAGGAACTGCAGTTCGGGCAGGTGGACATCGAGGAGCTGCTGGCCAAGGCCGAGCGCGTCCTCGACGAGTTCGAGGGAAGCGTCGACGCCATCGTCGGCTACTGGGACTTCCCCGTGACCCTTCTCGTGCCGATCCTGTGCGCTCCCCGCGGGCTGCCCTCCCCCAGCCTGGAATCGGTCGTCCGCTGCGAGCACAAGTACTGGAGCCGGCTCCTGCAGAGCGAGGTCGTCGACGCCCATCCGCCCTTCGCCCTCGTCGAGCTGGACGACCCCACCCCTCCCGAGAACCTCTCCTACCCCTTCTGGTTCAAGCCGGTGAAGTCGGCCTCCTCCGAGCTCGCCTACCGGATCGAGGACGAGGAGGCCTTCCGCGCCGCCGCCGAGCGCCTGCGCGAGGGCGTGGACCGTATCGGCCTTCCCTTCGAGCAGATCCTCAAGCGCATCGACCTCCCCCCGGAGATCGCGGCCGCCGGTGGGCGCACCGCCCTGGCCGAGGGCTCGCTCAAGGGGCTCCAGGTCGCCGTCGAGGGCTACGTGTACCAGGGCGAGCCGGTCGTCCACGGCGTCCTCGACTCGGTCGACTACCCCGGCAGCTCCACCTTCCTGCGCCACCAGTACCCCTCGGGTCTGTCCGACGACGTCTGCCGGCGGCTGTCCGACACGGCCAAGCGGACCGTGCGCAAGCTGGGACTGGACAACTCCACCTTCAGCGTCGAGTTCTTCTACGACCCGCTGGAGGACGAACTGGGCATCGTGGAGGTCAACCCGCGCCACTCCCAGGCGCACGCCGAGCTGTTCGAGCTGGTGGACGGTGTGGCCAACCACGAGCGCATGCTCAGGCTCGCGCTCGGCCAGGACCCGGCCCTGCCCGCGAACGGCACCCCGACCGGCTACGAGGTGGCCGCGGAGTGGTACCTGCGCCGCTTCGACGACGGCGTCACCACGCGTGTCCCCACCGAGGAGGAGGTCGCCGAGCTGGAGGCCTCGCTGCCCGGGGTGACGGTCAAGGTGGTGCCCCAGGAGGGGCAGCGGCTCTCGGAACTGCCCGCGCAGGACAGCTACAGCTACGAACTCGCCCTGATCACCATCGGCGCGAGCGACGAGACCGAGATGACCGCCAAGTACGAGCGGTGCGTGGAGGAGCTCAAGTTCGAGTTCGAGGACGAGGACCCGCTCGCCGAGACCGGCGGACTCTGAGAGGAGCGTCTCCGATGCACGTGGTCACGTCACTGCCCTACGAGACCCGGGCTGACGAGCACTTCTGGATACCCATGTCGGACGGGGTGCGGCTGGCCGCCCGGGTGTGGCGGCCCCTGTCCTCCGAGAGGTCCCCGGTTCCGGCGGTGCTCGAGTACATCCCCTATCGCAGGCGCGACCTCACCGCGGTGCGCGACTCGATGCACCATCCCTACATCGCCGGGCACGGCTACGCCTGCGTCCGCGTCGACCTCCGGGGGACCGGCGACTCCGAGGGGGTGCTCGTCGACGAGTACCTCGAACGCGAGCAGCAGGATGCCGAGGAGGTCCTGGCCTGGCTGGCCGAGCAGCCCTGGTGCGACGGCCGCACGGGGATGCTCGGCCTGTCCTGGGGCGCCTTCGCCGCCCTGCAGGTGGCGGCGCGACGGCCGCCCAGCCTGGGCGCGATCGCCATCAGCTCCTTCACCGACGACCGCTACGGGGACGACTTCCACTACATGGGCGGCTGCCTGCTGTCGGACAACCTCGCCGAGGCGGGGACGATGTTCGCCTACGGCACCTGTCCCCCGGACCCGGCCGTGGTGGGTGACGGCTGGCGGCAGATGTGGCTGGAGCGGCTGGAGGCCACCGAGCCGTGGGTCCTGGAATGGCTGCGCCACCAGCGCCGCGACTCCTACTGGCGGCACGCGTCGGTGTGCGAGGACTACGCGTCGGTGGCCTGCCCCGTCCTGGCCTCCAGCGGCTGGGCCGACGGCTACTCCAACGCCGTCTTCCGCGTCCTGGAGCACCTGGACGTGCCCCGCAAGGGGCTCGTGGGGCCCTGGTCGCACCGGTATCCGCACATGGGCTACCCGGGGCCGGCCATCGGCTACCTCCAGGAGGTCGTGCGCTGGTTCGACCACTGGCTCAAGGGCGTCGACAACGGCGTCGACGACGAGGCCGTGCTGTGGGCGTGGATGCAGGACAGCGTGCCGCCGTCCACCTCCTACGAGGAGCGCCCCGGGCGGTGGGTGCGCGAGGACTCCTGGCCCTCGCCGAGGATCGAGGAGACGGCGTTCCCTCTGGCGGCGCACCGCATCGCCGCACCCGGCGAGCAGCCGGGATCGCAGGCGCTGTCCCTCCAGTCTCCGCTGACGGTGGGCCAGTTCGCGGGGAAGTGGGCCTCCTACAACGCCCCGCCGGATCTTCCCTACGACCAGAGGGAGGAGGACGGCGGCTCCATGGTCTTCGACAGCGAGACGCTGTCCGAGCCCGTGGAGATCCTCGGTGCCGCGGTGGCCGAGCTGGAGGTGAGCGTCGACCAGCCGGTGGCGATGATCGCCGCCCGGCTCAGCGACGTCAGGCCCGACGGGGCGGCCACCCGCGTCACCTACGGCCTGCTCAACCTGACCCACCGCGACGGGGACGAGGACCCGCGGCCGCTGGTGCCGGGCGAGCGCTACCGGGTGCGCGTCACCCTCAACGGTGTCGCGCAGGCCTTCCCCGCCGGGCACCGCATCCGGCTGTCGCTGTCCACCTCCTACTGGCCGCTGGCCTGGCCGCCGCCCCGGCCCGTGCTGCTGACCGTCCACCCGGAGGGGAGCAGCCTGCTGCTGCCGGTGCGGCCCGCCCGCGAGGACGAGGGGTCCGATCCGGAGCCGTTCGGCGGGCCCGAGGCCACCCAGGAGATCGCCACCTCCCGCCGGGAGATGCCCGAGCACCGGTGGACGGTGCACAGGGACCTGGTGGACACCCGCTCGTCGCTGGAGATCGTCAAGGACGGCGGCATCCTGCACTTCGAGGACATCGACCTGGACGTGGGGCGGCGCGCCTACGAGTACTACGACTCCGTGGCGGCCGACTTCACCTCCCCGCGCGGGCGCTCCACGTGGACGATGCGCTTCGCCCGGGGCGACTGGAGCACCCGGACCGAGACCCACACGTCGATGGAGTGCACCGAGGACGAGTTCCGGGTCTACGCGACCCTGGACGCCTACGAGGGCGAGGAGCGGATCTTCTCGCGCCAGTGGCGGGAATCGCTGCCCCGGGACCTGCTGTGAGCCGGACGAGAGCGGAAGGAACCATGCGCACCGAGCACCGGACGCGCCGCGCGGGCGCGGCGGACACCGCCCGCCTCCTGGGTACCGTGGTGGCACCCGTCCTCGCCCGCGGGGTCATCCTGCGGCGCCCGCTGCCGACGCGGCTCACCGCCTGGGCCGACACGGACGGCCTCCTCGTCTCCACCCTGCGGAACCTGCGCGAACGCCACGGCCCCGACCCGCTTCCGGTCGACCTGCCGGGGCGCCGCTTCGCCGTCGTGCTCTCCGCCCAGGACGTGGGACGGATCCTGGAGCAGACCCCCGAGCCCTTCTCCGCCGCGGGGACGGAGAAGCGGGGCGCGCTGGCGCACTTCCAGCCGCACGGGCTCCTGCCCTCGGATCCGAAGGACCGCGCCGGGCGCCGGGAGGCCAACGAGAGGGCGCTGGTCCCGGGCCAGGCCATCCACCCGCACGGGGACGTGATCGCCGCCCAGGCCGACCAGGAGGCGTCCGCCCTCGCCCTGGCCCTGCGCCGTGAGGGCGTGGATCTGACCTGGAAGCGGTACACGGCGTCGTACAACGCGCTGGCCCGCAGGCTGGTCTTCGGCGCCGGGGCCGCGCAGGACCGGCGCACCGACTCCCTGCTGCGGCACCTGCGCTCGCGGGCGAACTGGTCCTACCTGGCTCCCGTCGACCGCTCCGCCCGGGCCGAGCTCCTGGAGCGGCTGCGCGCGAACATCGCGAGCGCCGAACCGGGCAGCCTCGCCGCCGGGCTGCCCGACCGCGAGGACGCGCCCGACCAGGTGGCGCACTGGCTGTTCGCGTTCGACGCGGCGGCCATCGCCTCCTACCGCGCCCTGGCGCTGCTCACCTCGCTCAGCCCGGGCGCGTGGGCGGCCCGTGAGGAGGCCGCCACCCGGGAGGGCCTGGACCTGCCGATGCTGCGGGCCACCGTGCAGGAGTCGGTGCGCCTGTGGCCGACCACGTTCGTGGTGGTGCGCGAGAGCACCGGGCCGATCGCGTGGGAGAGCGCGGAGTTCGAGGCGGGGACGGGCTTTCTGATCTTCAGTTCCTTCTTCCACCGCGATTCCTCCCGGCTGTCCTACGCCGACTCCTTCGAACCCGAGGCCTGGCTCGACGGCCGGGCTGCCGCCGACCCCGGGCTCGTCCCGTTCAGCGCGGGACCCGCCGTGTGCCCCGCACAGGACGTGGTCCGGTTGGCCACGTCCCTGTTCCTGCGCGCCCTGCTCAGGGAGGGAACACCGAGGCGCACCGACGCCTCACCGCTGCCCGCGTCGGGCCTGCCCGCGTCCCTGGACCACCTGGCACTGAAGTTCACGATCGATGGAGGAAAGTCATGAGTGCTGTCGGACAGATGCTGTACGCCCACCCCCGCGACCCCGAGGGTGTGGGCGAGAAGATCCGGGCCTGCATCGAGGCCTGCGGGGAGTGCGCCCAGGTGTGCCGGATCTGCGCGGACGCCTGCCTGGGCGAGGAGATGGTGGCCGACCTCGTCCGGTGCATCCGCACCGACCTGGACTGCGCGGACCTGTGCGAGGCCACCCAGGGCGTGCTCGTGCGCCGCGGCAAGGACGACGACGGCTTCGTCAAGGCGGTGCTCCAGGCCTGCGCCGAGGCCTGCGCCCGGTGCGCCGACGAGTGCGAGAAGCACGAGCACGAGCACTGCCGCCTGTGCGCCGAGGCGTGCCGGCGCTGCGAGAAGGCGTGCAGGGAGCTCCTCGCGGCCCTGTGAGGGCCGCCGACCTGGGAAGGAGGAGGACGATGGACGCATCCTGGCTGATCGGGATGCTCGCGGGCATCACCCTGCCGGTCCTGGTGATCCTCTTCGTGGTGTGGGTGCTGCGCGGGGACGTGCTCCGCAAGCAGAAGGCCGTGCGCTCCCCGGACTACTGGAAGGAGCGGCCCGACGGCCGGACCTACCCCACGGGGTGGGACCAGAGTCCCGGAGCGGGCAGCGCCCGCCCCGACGACGAAGGCCGGTCCCAGGGGGACGACGGGCTTCCGCCGCCCGAGGGCGGCGATCCGCCGAGGCAGTGACGCCGGCCACGGAGGACAGGAAAACGGGGAAGGAGCGCCGGGTTCGCCCGGCGCTCCTTCCCGTCGTGCGTCATTCCTTTCCGAAGTCCTCCCGGCTGAGGTCCTTCTCCTCCATCCGGTCCTGGAGTTCGGCCTCCAGCTCGTTGCGGACGTCCGGCCCGCCACGGGGATCATCGCTGTGGTCGGTCTCGACCACCTGGTCGGTGTCCGTGGTCTTGGGCTGGGACTCCTCGGGCACGGTCATGTGCGGACCTCCTCCTCGGCATCTGTCTGGAGGCGCCCCTACCCCACCCCCTGAGAACCACACCCCACCTGGGAAGGAACCGTCAGCCGAGGTCGGCGGACAGGGCCGCGAACCAGCGATCGGCGATCTTGCGGTCGCCGGAGGCGGAGGGGTGGACGCCGTCGTAGGTGTCGGTGCCGGTGTCGAAGCCCGTCCACTGGTCGACCACCGTGACCGGCGACGCGGCGGTGCCGTGCTCGGCGGCCCAGGCCGGAATGGCGGCGTTGAGGTCCCGCACGCCCTGTCCGCAGGAGGCGCAGCTGCGCGCGGGGTCCATGGGGATGATCTGTGCGACGAGGACGCGGATGTCGGGGTTGTGCGCCCTCATCCGGTCGAGCAGGACGGTGTAGGCGTCCAGGATCACCGGGGCGGGGATCTGGTTCCAGACGTCGTTGGTTCCGAAGTGCATGAGGACGACATCGGGGTCGGAGCGGTCGAGCCAGCCGTCGAGCAGGCCCTGCCGCGCGACGTCGGTGACGAGGTAGCCGCCGTGCCCCTCGTGCTCGCCGTCGTAGGCGAAGCCGCAGCCGTCGCCGGGGAGGGTCCCGACGAAGTCCACGCCGTCGTGGCCCGCGTCCACGAGGTCGCGCCACAACAAGGCGCGCCAGCAGCCCGGTGAACCGGTGATCGAGTCGCCCAGGGCCATGATCCGCACGGTGCCGTCGTCCTCTCCTCCGTCTTCTCCGCCGCCGTCCCCGCCGTCGCCGCCGCCGTCGCCGCCGGTGAGGGTGCAGGCGAGGTCGACGGGAGCGGCGTTGCCCGCCGGGGCGGTGCCCTGGAGGCCGAAGCCGGCCGAGGCGCCGGGGGACAGGGCGCCGTTCCAGACGGCGTTGGTCGCCGTGACGGTGGCGCCCGTCTGCGCGATCTCCGCGTTCCACGCGTTGGTCACGCTCTGGCCGGAGGGATAGGTCCAGGTGACGCTCCACCCGTCGGCGGGGGCGGAGCCTTCGTTGGTGACCGAGACCTCGGCCGTGAAGCCGCTGCCCCAGTCGTTGGTGACGGTGTACTCGGCGGTGCAGGCGGCGTCGGCGGCGGCAGCGGGGACGGGGGCCGCGACGAGGGCCGCCGCGATGCCCAGGCCGGCGGCCGTCCGGAGGAGGACGTTGAACATGCGATGCTCCTTCTCTCAGGCTGGGAGCGCTCCCAAACGCTGGCAGGGTACACGGACCGTCGCTCTCCGCACAGAGGGGAAGGCGGTACCGCTTCGGCTCAGCAGGACGCGAAGACGTGGTCCCGGTGGCCGGCGGGCACCAGTTCCCTGTCGCGCAGCACCGTCCTCGTCGGAACGCCGGCGGAACCGCACGCCTCCGCGAAGGCCAGGCCGGCCTCGGCCAACGCCCCCGGATACTCCACGGCCAGAACCCCGTCGGCCCCGTAGACCCGCGTGTAGGCACCGCACTCGCCCCAGGCCGCGCAGGACTCGGCGACGGCGAAGTCGAACCCGGCCTCGTCCCGGCCGCGCCGCGCGGCCTCGGCGGCGTTCTTCTGCGCCGCGAGCAGACCGTGCCCGTGGGCGGTGTCCACGAGCAGGCCGGCCAGGTCCAGGTTGCCGTCGAGTGTGAGCAGCCCCTGCGACCGCACATGGGAGTCCAGGTTGTCGAACTCCACGGCGTCGAACCCGCTGTCGGCGCACCGTGCGACCGCACGGCCCACGACGCCGGCGATGCGCTCCCTCCGGTCGGCGGTGGAGGTGTCCAGAAGGCGCTCGTCGGGCCAGTCCGGATCGGCGACCGGTCGGCCTCCTGCGTCCCGCAGGAGCAGGTCGGGGTGCTCCCGCTCCCACAGGCCGAGGTCCGCCGGCTGGGTCTGGAAGGCATTGACGTAGCAGACGGAGAACAGGCCCGGTTCGGGCCGTTCCTCGGAGTCGCGCACGACGATCGCGACGCCCTCCGCCGGGTCGTAGGCGCCGCCGAGCTGGTAGTCGAAGCCGCCCGCCGGCAGAGGCCCCGGGGAGGCCGCGGCGCACCCCGCCAGGGCCAGGGCGAGCGCGGCCCCCGCCGCCGCGGTCCTCACCGCGCCGGGACCGGGCCGGGCACCCGAGAAGGCGTGTTCTGCCACGGTCGGCACACTACGCCTCCTCCTCGACGGGGCACGCACCTGCCCCGGACCCGTCGGACCGGGCAAAGGTATGCGGACGTTTTCCGGACGGTCCGTTGGCAGACATGCCGCCGCACGCGTTGTTAGCGTCGGATGTCGGACCGTGTACGGACAACCGCATGCAGCAGAAGCTGAGTGGGGAGCGACCCATGCGAGCAGTGCTCTTCGAGAACTACGAGCAGTTCCCGTCCCTCACCGACGTCCCCCGCCCCCGGCCGGGCCCCGGGGAGGTCCTGCTCCGGGTGGCGGGGGCCGGCGCGTGCCATTCCGACATCAGCGTGTACCGCCACTTCAAGGAGGGCCAGCCGGGCGCCCAGAAGCCCCCGTTCGTGCTCGGGCACGAGAACTCGGGGTGGGTCGAGGAGCTCGGCGAGGGCGTCAGCGACCGGATCAAGGTGGGTGAGTCCTGCCTGGTCTACGGGCCGATCGGCTGCGGCCTGTGCCGCAAGTGCGTGCAGGGCGTGGAGACCTACTGCGAGAACGCCGACTCCCTGCCCTACCTGGCGGTGGGGCTGGGCCGCGACGGCGGCATGGCCGAGTACGTGTCGGTTCCCGCCCACCACCTCGTCCCGCTCGGCGACGCCGACCCGATCGACGCCGCGCCGCTGTCCGACGCCGGACTGACCCCCTACCACGCGATCAAGGCGACGCTTCCGCACCTGGCGGGCGGCGGGCGCCACGCGCTGGTCATCGGCCTGGGCGGGCTGGGCCAGATCGGTGTGCAGATCCTGCGCGCCCTGACCGGCGCGACCGTCATCGCCACCGACCTCAAGGCCGAGGCCCGCGAGTACGCGGAGCGGCACGGGGCCGTCACCGTCGGAGGCGGCGAGCACCAGGTGGAGGAGATCCGCGAGATCACCGGCGGCAAGGGCGTGGACGCGGCGTTCGACTTCGTGGGGGCGGCCCCGACCGTCGCGACCGCGGCCGCCTGCCTGGCACAGGGCGGACGGCTGAACGTCGTGGGTATCGCGGGCGGTACGCACGAATTCTCGTTCTTCACCAACCCGTACGAGGCGTACGTGACCAACACCTACTGGGGCAGTGTGGCGGAGCTGTGGGAGCTGGTGGACATGTACCGCGCGGGGCAGATCCGTCCCGAGGTGGAGCGGTTCTCGATGGACGACGCCCTGGAGGCCTACCGCAAGCTCGAGGCGGGCGAGATCTTCGGCCGCGCCGTGGTGGTGCCCCACGGGGCCTGAGCCGGGGCCCGGGCCCGGCAAACGCGCCGGGCCTGTGGCCTCCCCGACAACGCGGACCCGGTGACATGCCGCCGGGCCGGGGTAGTGCCACGGGAATGAGAGTCCTCGACAGTCTGCAGAAGATCGATCAACGCGTCTACCGCGCGGTCACCCGGGTGGGCTTACCCGCCCTCGACCCCTTCACCCCCAAGCTGGTGCAGGCCACCGACAACATGGCGCCCTGGTTCCTGGTGTCGGCCACCCTCGCCGCCACCGGAGGCAAGCCGCTGCGGCGCACCGCGCTGCGCGCCATCCTCGCTGCCGGAGCCGCCAACGCCCTCTCCGCGTCGGTCAAGAGGGCGACCGGACGCACCCGGCCGGACAGCACGGGAATTCCACCCGCGCGCTTCCCCTACCGCAACTACCCGAGCAGCTCCTTCCCCTCGGGGCACACCGCGGCCGCCGCCGCCTTCGCCGCCGCCCTGGCCTCCGACGCGCCGCGCCCCCTGACCGCGATGGTCTCCGCCCTCGCCGGAACGGTGGCGCTCTCCCGCGTGCACAGCGGGGTCCACTACCCGGGCGACGTCCTGGGCGGCGCCGCCATCGGCCTGGGTGCGGCGTTCCTGGCCCGCGCCGCCCTGCCGCCCCGTCCGGAGCTGGCGACCGGCGCGCTGACCGAGCCCGCCGGCGCCCATCCCGGCCACGTGGAGGACCCCGGCAGGGCCCTGGAGGGCGAGGGGGTGACCGCCGTGGTCAACCCGCGCTCGGCCGAGGGCCTGCCGGCCCTGGTGTCGGCGAACGCGCCGGCCCCGGCCTCGTTCGACACCGCCGCCAAGATCAAGAAGGCCCTGCCGCGGGCGCGCGTGCTCGTCCTGGCCGAGGACGACGACATCGGCCAGGTGATGGACGAGGCCGCGCGCACCGGCGAGATCCTCGCGGTGGCCGGAGGGGACGGCACGGTGAACACCGCTGCCCGGGCCGCCCTGGACCACGACCGGCCCCTCCTCGTGCTGCCCGACGGCACCCTCAACAACTTCGCCCGCACCCTGGGCCTGTCGTCGGTGGACGAGGGCCTGCTGGCGTTCGCCAACGGCCGCCTGGCCCGGGTGGACGTGGGCGAGGTGGACGGCCGGATCTTCCTCAACACCTCCTCGTTCGGCTCCTACCCGCGCATGGTGGAGCGCCGCGACCGGTGGGCCCCCAAGATCGGCAAGTGGCCGGCGTTCGTCCTGGCCCTGTGCCGCGACCTGTGGGAGCTCTCCCCCACCCCGGCGGTGGTCGACGGCAGCCCGACCCGGGTGTGGTGGGCGTTCGTGGGCAACTGCCGCTACCGCACCCACGCCCGTGTCCCGGCATTGCGTGAGAGCCTGGTCGACGGGATGCTGGACGTGCGCGTCCTGGGCGCGCGCAGCCCCTTCCCCCGGCTGCGCGCCGGGATCGACGTCCTGCTGGGCCGGCACTGGCACGGGGAGGGCTACTCCGAGCGCACCGCGACGGAGCTGACGCTGACGATCCCCGACCTTCCGCGCCGGCTGGCGGTGGACGGGGAGGTGGTGGAGGGATCGCGCACGGTCCGCTTCGCCAAGAGGCCCGCGGCACTGCGGGTGTTCGTTCCTCCCCGCACCTGAGCACCGGCCTGCCCCCGCAGGCCCCGAGAGCGAGGAGACACCGTGGGTGGAACAGGGGCGACCGGGCCGCAGGCGGCGGCCCTGGTACAGGTCGTCGAGGGCGTGTACGCGTGGGTGCAGCCCGACGGGACCTGGTGGGTCAACAACGCCGGCGCCGTGCTGGGCGACGACGGCGTGCTGGTCGTGGACACGTGCGCGACCGAGGAGCGGACCCGGCGCTTCCTCTCCGCCCTGGACAGGGCCTGCGGCGGAGCGCCGGTGCGCTGGGCGGTCAACACCCACCAGCACGGCGACCACTCCTACGGCAACAGCCTCCTGCCCGACTCCGCGGTGCTCATCGGCCACTCCGCCATGCGCGAGGCCCTGCTGCACGACCCGATCCTCGACGCCTGCCCTCCGGCGTGGACCCCGGTCCCCGACTGGGGCGGCGTCACGCGCCGGGTCCCGTCGGTCGTGCTGGAGCGGGAGCTGACCGTGTACGCGGGCGGCCGCAGGGTGGACCTGCGCCACCCGGGGTACACGGCGCACACGCCGGGCGACGTGGTGGCGTGGCTGCCCGAGGAGCGGGTGCTGTTCACCGGGGACCTGCTGTTCCACGGGCTCACCCCGCTGGTGTTCATGGGGTCGCTGGAGGGCGCGCTGCGCTCGCTGGAGTGGGTGCGCGGCTTCGGGCCCGAGCACGTCGTACCGGGGCACGGGCCGCTGCTGGGGGCCGCGGACCTGGAGGAGGTCCTGGCCGCCCACGAGCGCTACTACCGGTTCGTCCTGGAGACCGCCCGCGCCGGCGTCGCGCGGGGGCGCACGCCCCTGGAGAGCGCGCGCGAGTGCGATCTGGGCGAGTTCGCCCGCTGGGACGACGCCGAGCGCATCGTCCTCAACCTGCACCGCGCCCACGCCGACCTCACCGGAACCCCCATGGACCTGGCGGCGGCCGTCGCCGACGCCGTCGCCTGGAACGGCGGCCCGATGCCCACCACGCTCTGACCCGGGGCCGGCCCCGCCGCGGGACCGGCAGGCGTACCATCGACAGGCGCACCCGCCGGGTGCGCGATCCCCCACCTCCCGCGGGCGGCAGTCGGCCCCCGCCGGCTCGAGAAAGGAACGGGGACATGGGTATCGGCACCCGCGAGATCCTCGTACTGCTGGTCATCGCCCTGCTGCTGTTCGGGGCCAAGAGGCTTCCCGACCTGGCCCGGTCCCTCGGGCGCAGCGCGCGCATCCTCAGGGCCGAGACCAGGGGCCACCTCGACGGGGACGCGTCCCCCGCCACGGCGGCCGCACCTCCCGAATCAGCCAAATAACCGTAAACGTGCGCCATTTCCTCCTCTTCGCCGCGGCACCCGCACCTGTGGATGCTTCGCTTGCCGTGACGGCTTCATCCCGGTGGGCGGCGAAGGGGGCACCATGGCGAGGACGACCGGGCCGGGGACCCGGGCACGGGACCTGTGGGCCCCTCTGATCGCGGCCGGAGCCGTCGTCGCGCTCCTTCTCGCCGCCTGGCCGCTGATCGGCGCGCTCCTGCCGGGTCTGCAGCAGGTCCGGGCCGGCGAGCCGATCACCGTCGGCGGCCGGGGTGACTACCGCGCCTCCCTGAGCCTGCCCCAGGAGGGCTGGCTGCTCGACACCGACACCAGCCGGGCGGGGCGGATCTACCGCTTCCACCGCGGCCCGGTCGAGCTGACCCTGCTCCCGGTCGCCCCCGTGTCCACACCCGCCTCCGACCTGATGGCGATGTGGGAGGGGATGCGGCGCATCGCCCGGGCGGGCGACCACACGGCCCGCCTCGACGACCCCGAGGTGATCTCCACCGAGGAGGGTGTGGAGGGGCTCTCGGGAAACTTCCACAGCCGTACCGAGCAGGGCGCCGCGGTGGTCTACCCCTCCCCCGACGGGGTGTTCGCCGTGGAGATGACGCTCGCCGGGGAGCACGCCACGACCGCGGACCTGACCGCCGTCGCCGACGTGCTGCAGTCGGTCTCCTTCACCCGGGAGGAGGCGCGATGAGCCGCACACCCGGTGAACCCCGCGAGCGGACCCTCGGCGCGGTGCCCCGCCCGCGTTCCTCGCGCACCTCGGCGCCGGGCCGCGCCCGCGGCCGCACGGCCGGCACCGGTCGGCCGCTCCTGCCCTCCCTGGTGGCTCTGGCGGCCGTCGCCGCGCTGTGCCTGCTCGGGCTGGTCTTCCTGGCGGCGCGGTTCGCGGGCACCGTGCGGGCCTTCTTCGGCGAGGCCGCCCTGGCCCTGGTCCTCGCCGCGGCGACACTGGTCCTCGGATACTGGGTCCTGCGGCAGATCCGTCCGGTGCGCGAGCCCGACACCGCCGCCTCCCTCACCGCGGCGGCCTTCGGCCTGACCGCGGCGGCCGGCGCGGCGGTCGTCGCCAACGGTGCGCTCGGCTCGCTGTGGGCCGCGGTCCTCGGGCTGGACCTCGCGGGGGTGTGGGGCCCGTCCCTGACCGCGCCGCTGAACGAGGAACTGCTCAAGCTGGCGGGGATCGTGCTCGTCGCGGTCGCCTTCCCGTACGCGTTGCGGGTTCCGGTCGACGGGTTCGTCCTGGGCGCCCTGGTCGGTCTGGGCTTCGAGGTGACCGAGAACGCCGTCTCCGCGATGAACGCCGTGGTGGAGGCGGGCGGTGTGGACGGCGCCGCCGCGGTGGTGCGCTCGGCCGCGGTGCGCGTCGCCCTGACCGGTCTGGCCTCGCACTGGACGATGTCGGCGGTGGCGGGCACCGCGGTGGGCCTGCTGGCGGCGTCGGCCTGGCGCCCGGGCGCCCGCCGCGCCGCAGGGGCGGCGGGCCTGGTCCTGCTCGCGATGGCGATGCACGGGCTGCTGGACTCCCCGCTGCCGGGCGGCGCCGCGGGAACGGCGGTCAAGATCGCGGTGAACTTCCTGACCGCGGCGGCGGTGTACCTCGTGGTCCGGCACACCCACCGCCGGCGGGTGCGCGCGTCCCTGGCCGCCCAGGGCGAGGACCTGGGCATGCGGCGGTCGGACGCCGAGGCCCTGGCCACCCGCCGCGGCCGGCGCAGCGCCCTGCGCCGGATCGCCCGCCCCGAGCGCCCCGCCGTGCAGGAGCGGCAGGGCGCGATGCTCGCGACCGCCGAGGACCACGCCGCCGGCTCCGCCTCCTGAGTCCCGGGGCCGCCGCGGCCGGTGTCCGGGTTTCCGGGCAGGGAACGGGCCGCCCGCTCCGGACGTCCGCCGGCGCCTCTCAGGGCTCGGTGCGCAGCAGTCGGTGCAGGAGGGTGCCCTCCGACTCCAGGACGAGGCGGGGCAGGTACTGCCGGCCGACGGGGGCCCCGACGGCGATGCGGGGGCCGCCGCCGCCCGACAGGAGGGGCACGAGGGTCAGGCACAGCTCGTCGAGGGCACCGCAGGCGGCCAGGTCGGCGAGGAGGCGGGGGCCGCCCTCGCACAGGACGCGGGGCAGGCCGCGGTCGGCCAGGGCGGCGACCGCGGCGGGCAGGTCCACGGTGTCGCCGCCGCTGACCAGGACGCGCTCGGGACCCAGGAGGGCGCGGGCCCGGTCGAGCGCCTCCTCGCCGGCGCTCGCGCAGGTCACCATCAGCACGCCTCCCCGGTCGCTCTCGGGAGCGGCCAGCAGCCGGGGGACGGCGGCCGTACGGCTCACCAGCGCCAGTTCGGGCCAGGGGGCGCGGCCCTCGGCGGCGGCACGCTCTGCCGGGGGTCCGCTGCGGGGCCGGGGGCGGCGGTAGGACTCCTCGCGCGCGGTGCCGGCGCCGACCAGGACGACGTCGCTCAGGTCGCGCAGGAGGCGGTAGACCCTGTTGTCGGCCGGGGTGTTGATGGAGCCGGTGCGGCCGTCTCCGCCGGTCGCCGCGCCGTCCAGGGTGGCGACCATGTTGGCGCGCACCCACGGCCGGCCGGTGCCGGGGTAGGCGTAGAGGGCTTCCAGGCCGGCGTCATCGACCTCTCCGCCCGGGGCCGCGACCTCGGGCAGGACGTCGTTGAGCAGTACGCGCACCTCACGCCTCCGGGGTGTGCCCGGGCCGCCACAGGGCCACCAGGTACAGGACGCCGAAGGGGTCGTCGTCGTAGAGCAGGCGGGCCCGCTGACCGGGGCCGGCGGCGTGCGCCATCACCTGGAAGGCGGCGCGCCCGGCGATGAGCAGTTCGGCGGCCAGGTCGGGGTCCAGGCCGGTGAGGGCGGCGGGATCTCCCGTCTCCAGGGCGGTGCGCACGGCCCCGTCGACCTCGAAGGTGCGCTCGTCCAGGTGGCCGGGGGCCTTCTCCCCGCGACAGGCACCGCCGTCGCCCATGACGAGCAGGGCCACGCGTCCGGGCCGCGCGGCGATCCTCCTGCCGAGGGCGGCGGTCTCCTCGGCGCCGGCGTCCCAGGCGACGGCGGTCA
The DNA here is from genome assembly GCF_014203695.1 of Nocardiopsis algeriensis. Classification (GTDB taxonomy): domain Bacteria; phylum Actinomycetota; class Actinomycetes; order Streptosporangiales; family Streptosporangiaceae; genus Nocardiopsis; species Nocardiopsis algeriensis. The sequence goes on from NZ_JACHJO010000009.1 coordinate 258,669, forward strand.
TCTCCACCGGGGCGCGGCAGCCGGCCGAGTCCAGCAGGCGGCGGGCGACGGCCAGGCTCAGCGGGAGCGCCTCCCGCGGCGGAACGCGTTCTCCCGTGCCGCCGAAGGAGCGCACCGGGACACGGCCGCGCACGTCCTCGGCCGAGGTGTCGGCCCCGCCCACGACCACGACCGTGTCGGGGTCGGCCGCCAGCAGTTCCGCCACGGCCTTCTCGCAGGCCGCGCGCAGGTCGGCGGCCGCGTCCCGGCTCCCGGTGAGCTCGCGCAGGAGCAGCGGGGGGTGCGGGCAGACGGCGGTCGCGACGATCAACGGTGCCTCCTCATGCCAGACCTCGCACGGTCCGGGCGGGGGGACGGACACCGCGGATGGAGGCGACCATGTCCAGGACCTGCCTGGTCCGGGCCACCTCGTGGACGCGGTGGATCTGCGCCCCGTGCCAGGCGCACACGGCGGTGGCCGCCAGGGTTCCGGTCAGGCGCTCGCCCACGGGCAGGCCGAGGGTCTCGCCGACGAAGTCCTTGTTGGACAGCGACACCAGCACCGGCCACCCGGTGGCGGTCATCTCGTCCAGGCGGCGGGTGAGCTCCAGGGAGTGCCAGGTGTTCTTGCCGAAGTCGTGCGCGGGGTCGATGATCGCCGACGCGGGGTCCACGCCCAGCGCGACGGCGCGCTCGGCGAGGGCGACCGTGGCGTCGATCGCGTCGCGCACCACGTCGTCGTAGTGCACGCGGTGCGGCCGGGTGCGGGGGGTGACCCCGCCGGTGTGGGTGCACACCAGCGCGGCCCCGTACTCGGCCGCGACCTCGGCCAGTCCGGGATCGTGGCCGCCCCAGGCGTCGTTGAGCAGGTCGGCGCCGGCCTCGCACACCGCGCGCCCCACGGAGGCGCGCCAGGTGTCGACGCTGATGACCAGGTCGGGGAACTCCTCGCGCACGGCGGCCACGAAGTCCACGACGCGGCGCTTCTCCTCGTCGGCGTCGATCTCGGCGCCCGGAGCCGCCTTGATGCCGCCGATGTCGACGATGTCGGCACCCTCGGCGACAACCCGACGCACCCGCTCGAAAGCGGGTGCGTCGTCCCAGGTGGCTCCTCTGTCGTAGAACGAGTCGGGGGTCCGGTTGACGATCGCCATCACGAGGCTCTCGTCCGGTCCGTACTCCCGGCCGCGCAGTCTCAGCACCGGCCTATCCCACCCCTCCCAGGACCTTCATGCGCCCCACGGTGACGGCCGGGGGCCGCTCCACGATACTGACTTCGCTGGTGAGCTGCCGACCGCGGCGCTTTCCCGAGTCGAACTGGCGGATCTCCACGCTGTCGGTGCCGTGCTCGATGCCCGTGCGCCGGTCGGCGACCGCCAGCAGTTCGGCCGCCATGGCGCCCAGCCCGCGCAGGGACTGGTGGCGGTGGGCGCGCTGTCCCAGGTCCACCTGGGCGACGGCGTCCACACCGCACCGCAGGTGGGTGTCGACCAGGACGGCGAGTTCGACGCCGTATCCGGTGGGTACCGACAGTTCCGCGAACAGCTCGCGCCGGATCGCCCACTCCCCCGACAGGGGCTGGACCACGCCCGAGAGCGCGGGCCAGCGCAGCGCGATGGTGGGCCGGGCGACGAGCTCGGTGACCCGCCCGCCCTCGTAGCTCCTGCGGCTGCCGCCGGGTGTGTCGAGGACCCGGTCGTAGAAGCCCTTGACCAGGGCGATTCCGGGTTCGGAGAGCAGAGGGCCGAGCAGACCCGAGACGAAGTGGGTGCCCCATTCGACGAGGTCGGCGTCCAGGAAGGCGATGACGTCGCCCGACGTCACGAACTGCGACTTCCACATCGCCTCGCCCTTGCCTCGGCGTCGGCCGAGGTCGGGCCGGATGTCGGCGGCCCGGTGGACGGCGGCGCCCGCCGCGCGGGCGACGGCACCGGTGTCGTCGGTGGAGTCGGAGTCGATGACGACGACCTCGTCGAGCAGCGGCACCTTCTCCACGAGTTCGGCCAGGACCCGGGAGACGATGCCCCCGACGGTCTCGGCCTCGTTCTTGGCCGGTATCACCAGGCTGACGGACGTCCCCCGCCGCCGTTTGAGTTCGAGGAGTCGCTCCAGCGGCCAATCGTCGGACCGATAGGTACGGCGTTCAAACCAGTTGTCGTCCAAGGCCCCTCCCCCTCCAGCGGCCCACCCTAGGGCACACCGCACCGCAGGAAACGGTCAGGTCATACCTTTCCACGCCAAAGCACCGCTAATACGAGAGGTACATCCCCTTTTTCCCAAATGGACATTTTGCCCCATCAGGAGCGGACGCCTTGCCTGGAACCCAGATACGGGTTACCTTGAAGATGATGTCAGAACCAGACGAGGTCGGCGTTCCCGACGAGATCGCGCAGGCGGCACTGCGGACCGCCGAGCGCCTGGGCAAGGACGTGGCCGATGTGCCCCTGGTGGCGATCGCGCAGGAGGCGGGCATCTCCCGCAGCACCCTGCTGCGGCGCCTGGGCGGCACGCGCGGCCCGCTCGACGATGCGGTCCGCGCCCGGGGCGTGGACCCGGGCGGGCGCCCCCCGGTGAGGGAGCGCGCGGTCGTCGCCGCGGCACGGCTGATCGGCGAGCACGGCCTGGCCGCCGCCACCCTGGAGTCCGTGGCGGCCGCCGCCGGCTGCTCGGTGCACAGCCTCTACGCCGCCTTCGGCGGCCGCGACGGGCTCCTGGGCGCCGTCTTCGAGCGGCACAGCCCCTTCCCCGACCTGGACCGGATCCTGGAGAGGGGCGACGACCTGGAGACCACCGTCCACGCCCTGTACCGGGCCTCCCTCCAGGCCCTGGGCCGGGAGCCGAGAATCCTGCCCGCACTCCTCGCCGACGTCTTCGCCCGCCCCCAGGGGCCGACGGCGCACACCCTGCGCCGCCTGGTCGTCCCGCGCGTCCTGGCCGGGCTGGGCGACTGGCTGAGGAAGCAGATCGCCGCCGGGCGGATCCGCGACCTGCCGCTGCCCCTGGTCGTCCAGCAGCTACTCGGTCCGGTCGCCCTCCACGTCCTCATGCGCCCCGTGCTGGAGAGCGTCCCCGAGGTGGACCTCCCCTCCACCGAGGACAGCTGCGCGGTGCTCGCCGACAACTTCCTGCGCGCCGTGGCCGTCCGCGCGCGACCGGAAGCGGGAGACGGCCGGACCCACGGGAGTCCCCATGAGTGAACGTACGACCTGTGTGATCGCCGGCGGCGGGCCCGCTGGAATGGTGCTGGGCCTGCTCCTGGCCCGCGCCGGTGTGGCGGTGACCGTGCTGGAGAAGCACACCGACTTCCTGCGCGACTTCCGCGGGGACACCGTCCACCCCTCCACCCTTACCCTGCTGGACGAGCTCGGCCTGGGCGAGCGGTTCGCCGCCCTGCCCCAGAGCCGCCTCGACAGGGCCGTCTTCCCGACCGGGGACGGCAGCTCGGTGACCCTGGCGGACTTCCGGAAGCTGCGGGTCCCCCACCCCTACATCGCGATGGTTCCGCAGTGGGACCTGCTGAACCTGCTCGCCGAGGCCGGCCGCGAGGAGGAGTCCTTCACCCTGCGGATGGGGACCGAGGTGACCGGCCTGGTCCGCGACTCCGGCCGCGTCGCGGGGGTGCGCTACCGCGGCCCCGACGGGGAGGGCGAGATCCGCGCCGACCTCACCGTGGGCTGCGACGGGCGCCGGTCCCTCGTACGCCGCGAGGCGGGCCTGGTGCCGCGCCGTTTCCCGGTCGGGATCGACGTGTGGTGGTTCCGCCTCCCGGGCCGCTCCCGGGTGGACATGGCCCTGACCCCCCGCGCCGGCCAGGGGCGGTTCGTGGTGGCGATCCCTCGCGAGGGCTACCTCCAGATGGCCTACGTCGGCCGCAAGGGAACCGACGCGCAGCTGCGCGCCCGCGGGATCGAGGCCTTCCGCGCCGACGTCGCCGCACTCGTGCCGGAGGTCGCCGACCAGGTCGGCGCGCTGTCGTCGATGGAGGAGGTCAAACACCTGGACGTGCGGATCGACCGGCTGCGCCGCTGGCACACCGACGGGCTGCTGTGCATCGGCGACGCCGCCCACGCGATGTCGCCCATCGGCGGGGTGGGCATCAACCTGGCCGTGCAGGACGCCGTGGCCGCCGCCGCCCTGCTGGCCCGGCCCCTGCTGGAGGGAACGGCGGGGCCGCGCGCCCTGGCCCGGGTACGGCGGCGCCGGATCCTGCCGACCGTCGCGGTCCAGCTCCTGCAGCGGGCGATGGAGCGGGCGGTGGCCCTGCCCATCCTGCAGGGCAGGCGCGGCGGTCCGCCCCGGCCCGTGCTGTTCCTGGCCGAACGCGTCCCCGCGCTGGCCCGCGTCCCCGCACGCCTCCTCGGGGTGGGGCTGCGCCCCGAGCACGCCCCGCCCTTCGCCCGCCGTCCCGCCTCCGCGATCTGAGTGCCCTGTGCCCCGGGCGCTCAGCCGATGGCGGGAACCCGCTCCTCCTCGGGGACCGGGCCGGGGGCGGTGCCCTCACCAAACGGCGAACCGCCCAGCTCCTCGCGGTGGTGGGGGGTGAGCCAGCCCCGCGGATCGGGTCCGGCGGCGACGATCCGCGTGGGGTTGATCCCCTCGTGGACCCAGTAGTAGTGGATCCGGACGTGGTCGAGGTCGGTGGTGTCGCCGAACCCGGGCGTCTGGAAGAGGTCGCGGGCGTAGGCCCACAGCGCCGGGTACTCGGTCAGCTTGCGGATGTTGCACTTGAAGTGGCCGTGGTAGGCGGCGTCGAAGCGCACCAGCGTGGCGAACAGCCGGATGTCGGCCATGGTCACGGAGTCGCCCACCAGGTAGCGGCGGTCGGTCAGGCGCTCCTCCAGGTCGTCCAGGCACGCGAACACCGCGGCGACGGCGTCGTCGTAGCGCCTCTGGTCGGGGGCGAACCCGGCCCGGTAGACGCCGTTGTTGAGGTCCCGGTAGACGCGCGCCCCGATCTCCTCGATCTCCTCGCGCAGCGCCTCGGGGTACAGGTCGGGGGCGCCCTCGCGCACCAGGCCCTCCCACTCGGTCGCCAGGTCCAGGGACAGGCGGTCGAAGTCGTTGGTGACCAGGTGCCCGCTCTGCGTGTCGACCAGACCGGGCACGCTCACACCCCCGTCGTAGCCGGGGTCGCGCGCCAGGTAGGCCTCGCGCAGCGCGTGGATGCCCAGCACCGGGTCCACACCGCCGGGGCTGCCGGTCTCCTCGGTGAACACCCAGTGGGGGTCGCCCTCGATGATCTCCTGGCGCGGGTCGGTGACCGCCAGGGACACGGCCCGCTCCAGGCCCATGAGCCTGCGCGTCATGACCACCCGGTGCGCCCAGGGGCAGGCCCGGCTGATCACCAGCCGGTACCGCCCGGCCTCGGCGGTGCGCCCGAAGCGCCCGTCGGCGGTCACCCTGTCGGTGAAGGCCGCCGGGTCCCGCTTGATCTCTTCGGTGGGGAGCTTGTTGGCCCGCATGCGCATCCCTTCTCCGGCGTTCCGTCGACGCTCGGCATGCTACCGGCCCCGTCCTCGGGGGCGGGGAGGCCTCACCGGCGGTCCCACGAAAGGCACCGGTGTCGCGGCGGGCGCGCGCCGGCCCCGCCCGGTCACCGCACCGGCTGCCCGAGTTCGGCCACGACCTGGCGGGCGACGGTGCGCCCGGCGCGGTTGGCCCCGATGGTGCTGGCCTGGGGCCCGTACCCGGCGAGGAAGAGACGCGGGTGGCGCAGGGAGCGGCCGCCCTCGACCCGGACTCCGCCGCCGGGTTCGCGCAGGCCCAGCGGCGCCAGGTGGGTGAGCTCGGCGCGGAAGCCCGTGGCCCAGATGACGGCGTCCACCGGCGCGAAGGAGCCGTCGGCCCAGCGCACCCCGTCGGGTTCCATCGAGGCGAACATCGGCCGGGCCACCAGCAGGCCGCGTTCGGCCGCGGCCAGGTTCTCGGGGGTGGCGGGCAACCCGGTGCCGCTGACGATGCTGGGCAGCGGCCGCCCGGCGCGGGCGGCCTCGTCCGCCCGGCGCACCGCCTCGGTGCCCCGGACCTCCTCGACGAACTCCACGGGGCGGCGGGTCGTCCAGAGCGTGCTCGCGGCCACGCCCTCCAGTTCCTTGAGGAATCCGACCGCGGAGGTGCCCCCGCCCACGACGAGGACGCGCATTCCGGCGAAGTCGTCCGCGGAGCGGTACTGAGGTGTGGCGATCTGCACGCCGCGAAAGTCCGCGGCACCGGCGTAGTGGGGGACGAACGGCCGGGTCCAGGTGCCGCCGGCGCTGACCAGGACGCGGGTCGCGATGTCGCCCCGGTCGGTGGCCACGGTGAACCCGTGCCCGTCCTCGGTGACCCGTTCGACCTCCACCGGGCGCAGCACCCGCAGGCCGAAGGCCTGCTCGTAGCGCTCGTAGTACTCGCGCACCACGTCGCGGGCGGGCCGGGTCCGGTCGGCGGTGGCGAAGCTGAGCCCGATCCTGTTCATCCCGGGCAGGTCGTCCACCTTGTGTGCGGTGCCCAGGCGCAGCGACTCCCAGCGGAACTGCCAGGCGCCTCCCGCCTCGGGGCCCCGGTCGAGCACCGCGAAGCCGGTGCCCGGCTCCAGGCCCAGGCGCTTGAGGTGCCAGGCCACCGACAGCCCTGCCTGCCCGGCGCCCACCACGACCACGTCGGTCCGCTCCGGCAGTTCCGGCAGTTCCGACAGCTTCGGGGCGCCGCCCCGCGCCCTCTCCCGCGACTCCGCCATCGACCGTCCCTTCCTCGACGCCTCTCCCCCAGGGCAACAGCGCCGGGGCCGGAATCTTCCCCGGAAGAGGTACTGCCGGGCAGGCGCCGTCCTCGCCCACCCGGCAGTGTCCTCGCGGCGGTCAGTCGGCCTGCGCCCCGCCGGGCGACAGCTCGAAGGTCTCCACCGCCTCGACCAGGTGGTCCTCCACCACCTGGCGGTCCTCCTCCGGCGCGGGGCCGGAGAAGACGAGGACGTACACCAGGCCGTTCCCGGGGGCCAACGCACCGGCCATGGTCCGGCGCGCGTCCTCCTCCCCGGTTCCGGACAGGTACTCCAGGAGGACCTCCTCCCGGCCTTCCTCCTCCCCGTCCTCGGGGACGACCTCCTCGTAGCCCTCCAGCTCCCGGGCGGGAACCGCCACGAGGTCCTCGACCGCGTCCTCGGGGGACGTGCCGTCCGCCTCGGCCCACATGACGCGCAGCAGGAGGGTCTCGTCCTCGGTGGAGGTGTAGCGGACCTCCGCCTGCTCGCTGCTGTCCACGACCTGTTCCCAGCCGGGGTCCCCGTCGGCGAAGAGGGTGAAGCCGAGCGGGTCGGGTCCCGGCTCCTCCGAGGGCGACTCCTGGGGGGAGGAGGGCCCGTCGGGCTCCTCGCCCTCGGGAGCATCGCCCTCGGGGGTGTCGCCCTCCTCCGGTCCGCGCGGGGTGCGCTCCGGCCCGGATTCCTCCCCGGCTCGGCTCCCGGTGCCCCCGCCCTGTCCTCCGGGGTCGGAGCCGCTGCCGTCTCCGCCTCCGGAGCCGCCGCTGTTCGGCTCGGGGCCGTCTTCCGCCCGGACCGTCCCGGGGTCACCGTCCTCCTGTCCGTCCCCGGCCTCGGAGGCGCCGCCCCCTCCGCCCCCGGATTCCGCCCCCGGGCCGCTGGTCACGGAGATCCCCTGGTCCGGCTCGAAGCTGCCCGCGACCGTGGGGCCGGCCCCCAGGAAGACCGCCGCCAGGGCCAGGAACGTCGCCGGGGTCCACGGGGCCCGCCACTTCTTGGGCTCGGGCAGCGGCTTCTCGGGATATCCCTTCCAGCGCTGACCGCTCTCGTCCCACTGCGCGGTGCTCGTGCCTGTCACTCCTGGTTCCCCTCTCAACTGTCGTCCTGCCGTGCCTCCAGCAGCCCCAGCCCGGCGCGCAGGGAATCCAGCACGCCGGCCGAGTCGGAGAGCCCGCTCAGCACGGTGCTCCCGCCCCGGAGCAGGGACAGCAGCCGGCGGAGCATCCCTGGCCGCAGCCCGCCCTCGCGGGTGATCTCCTCCTCGGCGGCCTCCAGCTCCCGGTCGACTGCCTCGACCTCGAAGGTCCGGTCGAGCTCGGCCAGCAGCTCCCGCACCCGGCCGAGATCGTCGAGGACGCGGATCCCCGACCCGCTGATGCGCACCGAGGAGTCCACCGCCACCGCCTTCCGGGCCGCGGCGATGGCCCCGCCGCCCAGGTCCCCCCCGATGACGATCTGGCCGGGCGGGGCCGAGGCGACCCGGGAGGCGGGAGGCGCGGCCTCCGCCGGGTCGGGGGACCCCACCCTCCGGCTCCGGTCCTCGGCCCTGCTCCCCTCGCCGAGCGCGACGGCCCCGCCGGTCATCGAATTCGCGATGTAGAGGCCCTGGGGGGTGTCCTCGGTCTCCGTCCCGTCCCTGCTGTCGTCGTTCATCGCTTCCCTCCCGGATCGCTGTTGACAGAGTTGTCCCGGGCGCTGGCTCCTGGCGCGGTGGCGAGGGCCCCTCCGGACATCGAACCGTCCACGAAGACCGCTCCGGCGCCCATGTTGATGGTCTGCTGCTTGAAGTCCTCGGTCGCGTAGCCCGCCTCCCGCAGGGCCTCCTCCACGCCCCTGTTGACGCGGGAGAGGATCGTCCTGACGTAGCGGACGACGTCCGTGGTCTGGAAGTCGGACAGGGTGCCCGACGCGGAGAGCTCGCGGATGCCGGTCCACGGCGGAAAGGCCCAGCTGTCCGGGTCGAAGCCCTCCTCCGCCTCCTCCGGCACGGGCCTCAGGAGCGCACCGAACCTGCTGTAGGTGGCCAGCCGGGAGGAGATCTCCCGGTCCACGTCCTTGCCCGCGACCAGCTTCTCCACGGTCCGGCTGTCGCGGCGGAAGCCCTCGTGCAGCGGGGACAGCAGGTAGGGGGAGATCTCCAGGAGGAACACCCCTCCCTGGGTGTGGACGCGGACGAAGAAGGTGAGCACCACCTGCTCCTCCCAGCCGCCCACCCGGATGCGCAGGAAGTGGCGCCGCAGTTCGCCCCCTTCGCCGGTGGACCGCCGGAGGTGCTCGGCCACACCGCGGTCGCCGGCGTTGCCCAGCGGGGCGTCGTCGCGGTCGAAGCCGAAGGGCAGGGGCCCCGGCAGGAAGACGCACTCGCAGAGCTCCAGCTTCCGCAGCCGGTCGAGGCTGTGTGCCTCGGGCGGCTCGGCCAGCGCCTCCAGGCGCGGCCGTACGAGTTCGAGGATCCGGCGCTCGGTGAGGGGCTCGGGCTCCTTGCCCCTCTTCTTGTCGGGGACGAGCTCCTGGGCGATGACCTGGGTCCTCAGCGCCGTTCCCGCGCCGGCGAAGGGGACGTCCGGGTCGTAGACGACGACCTGCGAGTACTGCTCCCGCCCGATCCTGTACAGGAGCGGGGACCAGGCCTCGGGAACGCCGTCCGGGACGATCCCGGTGAAGCTCGTCTCGCTGAGCTCGTCGGCCAGGATGCGCTTGACCTCCTCCCGGTGGGCCACCGCGCTCATCGGCGGCCACAGGAACGACATGGCGTTCTGGAGGAACAGCACGGTGTTCTCCCGCCGGTCCTGCCCCACGACATGGGGAGCGGCGCAGGCACCCAGCGCCGCCGCGGCGGCCAGGCACAGCAGGACGGTCTGAAGCCCGGCGCTCTCGCCGTTCGCGAAGGAGGACACGGCCGAGACGAGGAGGAACAGGATCAGCACGCCCGTGAGAGCGCCGAGCACCCAGGCGAGCAGGGCCCGGGCCGCGTACTTGCGTTCGAGCTTCCGGGCGCGCAGGCAGTGGGCGACCACCGGGACGGCGTCGAAACCCAGCGAGGGCGCGACGAACCGCTCGCGTCCGTCGACCAGGAGGGCGATCACCAAGGCGCGGAAGGCCGAATCGAGGTAGGCGCTGACGCACATCTGCCGGGTCACCTCCGGAGAGGTGCCCCGGGCCGGGGCCGCGGCGAAGGCCGCGCCCGTGGTCGGGGCGTCAGACATCCCGCACCGCCTCGAAGACGACGGCCCCGCGACGGGCGGCGGGAGCGGTCGGCGGCACGGGCCCGGCCGAGGGGCGGGGGACGTACAGGCGGGCGGAGGCCCGGTAGCCCTTCGCCGGGTGGCTGACCTCGATCTCGCGGAAGTGGCGGGGGGTGAGGGGGGTGTAGCCGCCGAGCACCGCGTCCTCGTAGGCCCGGGCGGTCAGTCCGGCCACCACGAACGTGATCTCGGGGTCGCTCGCGGCCAGTGCCTTCTTGAGGGAGGGTGCGTCCAGCAGGCGGTGGGTCTCGGTCATGGCCGTACCGACCCCGTCACCGAACTCGGCGCCGCCGGTGTCGGGCAGGGGCCCCACCCCGATCGCCGCGCGTACGCGCAGGTGCAGGGAGCGGTCCCGGTAGGCGACCTCCGGCTGCACGTCGGCGACCGCCTCCTGGAGCCGGTCCAGCAGGGGGTGGACGAGCAGGGGCAGGTACTCGGAGGGGACCCCGACCACGTAGCCGTCGCCGGTGTGCTGGGGGAACGAGGCGCCCTCCCACACCCGTGCGAGGCCGCTGCGGGCGAAGGCCTCGGCGAGCACGTCCTTGACGAGGGTGTTGAGAAACTTCTGGTGACGGGAGGAGGTGCGGGAGAACCCCTCCACGTCGAGCGCCATCAGAGCGCGAAAGGGCGCCATGAGGATGCTGGCGCGCCGCGCATGGCGTGAAATGTCCGACATTGTTCTGTTCAGGCTCCTGAAGCAGATGAGGGATGTGCGGCTCTCTCCGCCGCACAGCACCACCTTCATCCGTTTCGGCCCGGCCCTTTGCCCAGAACTGTGGCTTGGAGAATTCTTTTTATTCGACTATCCGCCGATTGTCACTGTTCGTGCTCGACTCCACCGCTTTCCGCAACCTCTCTTCACTGTGGATCACTATGGACCCACGCTTCGTCGCGATGACACCTTCGTCACGCAGCTTCCTGATCTCCCCCTGAACCCACGAGAGCGAACGGCCCACGGCCACCCCCAGCTCGCGCTGCGTCACCAGCAGCTCCCGTGCGTCGGGGGCCCCGGCGGAGACACCGTGCAGCGGGAAGGAGAGCCGGATCATGGCCTCCCCCAGGCGCTCGCGCGAGGTCAGCGAGGCCGTCTCGGTGCGCACCGCCTCGCTCTCCTGCTGCCGGCGCACGACGTGCTCCCACAGGACGCGGTCCAGCCCCATGTCGTGCACGATCCGGCGGAACCGCTCCCCCGACAGCGCGCGGGTGTGGCAGGGCCCCGTCAGCACACTGACCGTGACCGTGCGCGGCAGGCCCGACAGGGCGGCCATCTCCCCCAGCGCCTCGCCCGGCCCCCGGACGGCCACGAGCGACTCGATGCCGTCGCTGCGCAGCAGGGACACCTTGACCGTCCCGTGGGCGAGGAGGTAGACCGTGTCGTCCTCGTCGCCCTGCCGGATGATCCGCTCCGATCCCCGGAAGCCCCGGCGGGTACCGGCCTGGAGCAGCCGCTGCCACTGCTCGTCGCTCAGGAGACCGCCGAAGCCCAGTCGCACCGCTTCCGCACCTCCGCGGACACCCTTTTTCCCGTTGACGGGTGCATTCATCACCATGGATTCATGTTCGCGGCCTCATGGCCCCGCGCACCGGGCACTCCGAAGTGCGTTATGCAAGAGTTGCAGAGGATGCAAAGAGGGAGCGCATACATCCCATGTCGAGGGGGAAGGATAAGTGCCTTGAGAAATGAACAGACAAGCACACAGAAAAACAATCCACTCATAAGCCTCTTTTCACCACAAGGACCCCAACGCAGCCGAACAGTGCGTCCCCGGCGCACCACCAAGCTGCGGTACACGACCCGCTTCGCGGCACCGCCGGAAGAGGTCTTCGCCCTGTGCGTCAGCCGCTCGGGGTTCGAGGCGGCCATGCCGCCGGGGGTGCGCGTCCACTCCTGGCCGGCTCCCTTCCGGGAGGGGGCCGCCATGTCCTTCAGCCTGGCGGGGCTGCCCTGGGAGGCGCTCATCGACGCCTACGAGGAGGGGCGCTCCTTCACGGATCTGCAGACACGCGGGCCGTTCCGCTACTTCAGGCACACCCACCTGTGCGAGCCCGAGAGCGGAGGCACCCGCTACAGCGACCACCTGGAGTTCTCCACGGGGCTGGGGCCCGCGGGCGACCTCGCCGCGGCCACCGCGATCCGGATCGCCTTCGGCCCCCGCCTGAGCACCATGCGCGCACTCCTCGGCGGCTGACCCCCGCCCGGCCGCAGGAAGGAGCCCGGTTTTCCCGTGCCGTGGGAATCGCCTTCCGTCCGGGCGGGCAGGGACCGGTGGACGGGTTTCTCTCCGGAAGGAGGACGGCATGAAGTACGACGAGTTCCTGAAGGACGTCCAGGAACTGGGGCAGTACGCCGACCGGGACACGGCCGACCAGGTGAGCCGTGCGGTCCTGGCGACGCTGACCCCGCGGATGACACCCGAGAACGCCGAGCACCTGGCCGCGCAGCTGCCCGAACCGCTGTCCGACGCGGTGCGGGAGAGCGAGATCGAGGAGCCCGAGTCGTTCGGGGTCGAGGAGTACCTGCGACGGGTGGCCGCCGCCACCGAGAGCCGGCCGACCACCGCGGAGCTGGACGCCAGCTCGGTGCTCACCGCCGTGGCCCACCGCATCTCGGGCGGCGAGCTCAACAACGTCCTGAGCCAGCTGCCCTCGGGTTATGCCACCCTGTTCGGCAAACCCGAACTGAGCAACTGAGCCCAGCGGGGCCGCCACCGAGGCGGCCCCGCCCGGGCCTCGGAGGAAGGCCCGAAAGCCCTACGCCGTAAGGGATTGTGCGCCCTATCCTGTGCACACGACCAACGGAAGGCACACATGTCGCACCCCCCTCATGGCACTCTCAACACCTCCGAACCCCACTCCGCGCGCATCTACAACTACTGGCTCGGCGGCAAGGACAACTATCCCGCCGACCGGGCGATGGGCGACCAGATCCTGTCCGTACTGCCGATGATCGGCGAGATGGCCGTCCAGAACCGCGCCTTCCTCAAGCGCACGGTGCGCTTCCTGGCCGGCGAGCGGGGCATCCGCCAGTTCCTGGACATCGGCACCGGGCTGCCCACCGCGGACAACACCCACGAGGTGGCCCAGGCCACGGCCCCCGACTCCCGGATCGTCTACGTCGACCACGACCCGCTGGTCCTGGCCCACGCGCGGGCCCTGCTGACCAGCACCCCCGAGGGCAGGACCGCCTACGTGGACGCGGACCTGCGCGACCCCGACACCATCCTGCGCAAGGCCGGAGAAACCCTCGACCTCACCCGGCCGGTCGGCCTCACCCTGCTCGGGGTGCTCTTCCACCTCCCCGACGACGAGGTGTACACCATCGTCCGCAACCTGGTGGACGCCCTCCCCTCCGGCAGCTACGTGGTCATCACGCACTCCACCAACGCCGCCACCGGCGAGGCCATGGAGGAAGCGGTGCGCCAGTGGAACGCGGCCTCGTCCGTCCCCATCAACCTGCGTACCCCCGAGCAGATCGAGCGCTTCTTCGAGGGACTGGAGCTGGTCGACCCCGGCCTGGTGTCGATCCCGCTGTGGCGGCCCGACCCGGTCGATGTCGGTGAGCCGCAGGTGATGGACGAGTTCGGCGCGGTCGCCCGCAAGCCCTGACCTCCCACCGGCCCGGTGACCGCACCGGGCTGGCTCATCCCCTGTCGATCCTGCCGGCGGTGCGCCGCAGGAGTGCGGCCACCGCGACGGCGGTCACCAGCAACCCTCCGGACATCAGTGCCCACGTTCCGAGCGGGCCCGAGGTGTACCCGGGAAGCGCCAGGGCCATGACAGCACCGATGCCCTTGACCACCAGCAGCGCCTCCACCTTGCTCGCCGCCGGGGCGGTCATCCCCGTCAGCGGCAAAGGCGCAGAAGGTTGCGCTCACCGGCGCCCCTGTACCACGCGCGCAGCGCTCCAGCAGATCAGCTGTCCCGGCAGTCGGACGAGCACAGGGCCAGCGGGCGTATCGCCAGTACAGAGCCGTCCCGTCGCAGGGAGACAGGACCTCCCCACTTCTCGTCCCACCAGACCCTGTCGGGCCACTCCGACCTTCGGGCGTAGACCTCTCTGCGGTACTGCTCGACTTCGCCCTGTCCCACAAGGTTGAAAAAGCTCTCTGCCACTCCGGAGAAGACTTCCACCCGCTCTCTGTTCGAGCGGAAGATGTGCTCCGTACCGACGAACTTGGTGCCGAGGAACTTCCACTCGACATCTCGAACGCTGCCCGTGGCCGCGTGGACGAAGGCGGAGAAGTACCTGCTCCCCTGCCGCTCGGTCAGATACTGGGAGGCCGCCTTGCCGTCGCCCGAGAAGGCCGCCGCCTCGGCTGCGGCCGTGTGCGCCAGCACGCGCTGGAACCATTCCGTGTCCTTCGGCCTGATGTGGAAGCCGGGCAGACTCTCCGCAGGTTCGCCGTCTGCGGTCGGCGGGTGGATGAACGGAATGTTGTTGCGCTGTTCGACCCTCTGGTCCAGGTTCCCACTCAGAGGGCCCAGTCGGCCTCCCGTGCCGGGAGCCTGCACGGCGTGGACGGTGAGCGGCCGCTTCGTGTTCAGCTCTGTACTGAACATCAGACACGGCGTCAGGTTCCACGGTCCGATATGCACCGACTCCACTCGAGCGGTTCCGGCAGCCAGCTGCTGGTGCGACCGGGCGGCGTTGCCGTGGTTGCCACGGCAGTCGACCGGAAGGACCAGAGACGGTTCCCCGGGCTTCCAGGCCTCGACGAAGTACAGGGGGCGGTGCTGGTATCCCGACCTGGGCCCCTTGTCCCCACTGGTCAATGCCCACCCCGCCCGTAGCGCGGTATCTGCATGGACGATCGACACCATGTGATCCGGCTTGCGCCGGCGCATGATGTGCTCGGCCAGGGCGAGCCCGAATCCGATGCCCAGCTCTTCGGACTGGATCCTCTTGTACGACGCGGCAGCTATGCCCCGCGCCTCCGCCGAGAGCCTCATGTGGCCTCGCAGTCCCTTGCCCTCGTCGGTCAGGGCATGACTGTACTTGAGGCTTCCCCAGTGCTCGGCCAGGCCGCGTGCCGACCCGCGCCGTGTGAGCGTGAGTGCTCTGGCCAGCGTGTGCAGGATGTCCCATGGGGTCAGCTGCAGATCATCGGCCCCTTCGAGGATCGGGGACAGCTTCGGCTTCCGCCGCAGCGGTCCTGCCTTCCCCAGCTTCTCCTCTCGTCTCCTGTCGTCCTTCGCTGCCGCCGACTCCACCTCTCCGACCAGCTCCGAATTCGATCGGACCGACACATTCGTCGTCTGGACGAGACCGTTCAACACATCTGCCAATGGCGCCAAGATGTTCCCATCAGAAGCCGAGGAGATTTGCACACCGCAGCGGCAAGTATGCGGCGGATATTTCCTTGCCGCAAGGCGAAAGTACTCCAAAAATATGCTTAGCGGCCTTCCAATAAAACGACATCCTCCCGGGAAACCCGACCCCGGAGGAGCAAGGAGGCGGATCGATCACCCTGCTCTGAGAACCGAAAATCCACGAGGAAGCCCGCACACGCCTCACACCTCGACCGTGCTGCAAAACAACCACACTGGGCACGTCTGCAGCACCATCCCCGTGACAAACAGAAGCCTCTTCGCACCCAGCCCAAACAAAAACCCCGCAACACCCCGGGCCCACGACAATGTTCGATCCGAACCGCAGTGGTGCTCATACTGCCTGGAATGCAGTCATGATGTGGACGCAGGAGTGAGTGCAGGCGCAGGCGTGGCCGAAGGTTTCCCGTCGCTCCCACCCCGGCCAACGGCATTTCTTCGCGTGATCTTGTACCTGCGGTCACTTTGGCCGGCTAAGGGACGGCAGGAAGGTGGGGTGGATTTGGTTCCAGGTGCAATATCACGGGGAATGAAACGTAGCCGGGGGCCGGACCCTGGAGTTCTCGTGCTTGGCTCTCTACAGCACGGTCCCCGGTGATGCCGTGGAGCTTGAAAGTTTTACCCGGGTCGGTGTGGGTTCTGGGCCCTGACTCGAGACTCTTCCACCCCGCGGCAGCCGGCGCCTGGCGAACGATGCCGGTCACACACCCCGGCACGCGCGGAGCCGCCCCGGTGAGGGTGCGGCACGCGCCCTCGCAAAAGGTCACACCCCGCGCGTAGTGCACCCGGTTCTCCGCCATCCAGTGCATGCGGGCATGGGCCGCCGGCTCCGCCCCACCCCGACCGATCTCCACCGGAGACGCAGAAAAGGGCCCGCCTGACGGCGAACCCTTCACCAACCTGCTACTTCTCTGTCGGGACGGCGGGATTTGAACCCACGACCCCTTGACCCCCAGTCAAGTGCGCTGCCAAACTGCGCTACGTCCCGTGTGCTGCGCGGCGCCCCGCGCCGCCAACAGGTGAAACTGTATCGCACTTTTTGCGGTGCTCGCACAGCACATGCCCTCACAGCCCACTGGGCCAGGTCTCCTTCTCCCCCGCGTCCTCCTCGACGGGGTGGAGCGGCGTGAGCGCCTCCGTGCGTCCGATGTGGACGAAGGCGTCGTAGCGCTGCTCCATGACCGTCGGCACGTAGTTGCCCGACCGGTCCCGGGCCGGACGGTAGACCACACCGATCGCGCGGTGCGCGAGCGGGGCGCCCCCGCCCAGCACCCCTCTTCCCTCTCCGCCGGTGAGGACGGCCAACGCAGCAGTGTTCCCCACCCTCCGGTGCAGCAGGTCCTCGACGCTTCCCTCCCGGGCCGGCGGGACCGCCATCACCTCCGGTGCCTCTCCCCAGGCGCGGGAGGCGGTCACCCGTCCCTCGTAGGTGGCGAAGCCGACGACGACCACGCCCTCGTCCCCGTGGCGCTCGCGCACCAGCTGCCCCAGGTTGACCATCCCGGCGTCGGCCATGTCCGTGGCGCGGGCGTCGCCCACATGGGTGTTGTGCGCCCACACGACCGCCTTCGCGCCGGGCCCGTGGTGCTCCGTCAGGCGGTCGAGCGTGTCGGCCATGTGGATGTCGCGGATGTTCCACGACTCCGGCCCCCCCGCGCACCATCGCCCGGTAGTACCGCTCGGCGCCGGCGAGCACCTCGGCATTCTGGTGCGCGGCCAACTCCGCGAGCCCTCCGTCGGCACCGCCCGATTCCCGCATCCTCCGGCGCACCTGCGCGAGCAGGTCGACGACCTCCGCCTCACAGCTCCGGGGGACCATCCGTGTCGCACGCGCGTAGGCCTGCGGGTCCTGCGCGTAGGGCTCGAAGCACTCGCAGGCACGCAGCGCGGCCTCCACGTGCCCGGGCTCGTGCTCGCGTAGCCAGTCGAGCACGGAGTCCAGTGACTCCCAGAGGCTGTAGACGTCCAGCCCGAAGAACCCCACGGGCCGCCTCCGCGAACCCAGGTTGTACCGGCGCAGCCACCGCGCGAACTCCAGCACCTCCGTGTTGGCCCACATCCACCGCGGCCACCGCCGGAAACCCTCCAGCACCTCCCGCGGGTCCTCCGGCGCCTCCGGCGCACCGACCACGCAGCAGTGCAGGTCCTGGCAGTCCGGCCAGTCGCCCTCCACCGCCACGAAGGAGAACCCTGCTTCCTCCACCAGGCGCCGGGTCAACTCCGCACGCCACCGGTAGAACTCCGCCGTGCCGTGCGAGGCCTCCCCCAGCAGCACGTAGCGGGCGTCGCCGATGCGTTCCAGCAGCGGGTCCAGGGACTGCGGCCCGGTCAGCGGCCGCAGCAGGCCCGCCTCGGGGCCTGCCGTCATCGGGGCCTCCCCGTCCGGGCCCTACTCCGGTTTGCCCATGCGGTCGACGAACCAGTCCGAAGCGGCATCGGCCACCTCCTCCAGCGCTCCCGGCTCCTCGAACAGGTGCGTGGCGCGCGGAACGACATGGATCCGGTGCGGTGCCCCCAGCCGGTCGGCCGCGTCCTCGTTGAGGCGCAGGACCTCGGGGTCGGCGCCGCCCACGACGAGCAGCACCGGCGCCCGCACCGTCTGCAGTGCCTCCGTGCCCGCCAGGTCGGGCCGGCCTCCGCGCGAGACCACCGCCAGCACGCGCCGGGGCCGCTCCGCAGCGGTGCGCAGGGCCGCGGCCGCCCCCGTACTGGCTCCGAACAGCCCCACCGGCAGCCCCGCGGCCTCCTCGTCCGTGGCCAGCCAGTCCACCGCCCCCGTGAGCCGCGCGGTGAGCAGGTCGATGTCGAAGCGCTGCTGCGCGGTGTCCGCGTCGATCCGCTCCTCCTCGGGTGTCAGCAGGTCGAAGAGCAGCGTCGCGATGCCCGAGCCGTGCAGTTCCCTGGCCACCGCCCGGTTGCGCGGGCTGTGCCGGGAGCTCCCGCTCCCGTGTGCGAACGCCACCACCCCGGTCGCGCCGGGGAACGTGGTCAGCTCCCCCTCGAGCCGTGCGTCCGGCGTCTCCACCTTCACCTCGCGGGTGATCATGCCCTTCCCCCCTCTCCCCGACCGGCTCCGAGCAGGTCGTGCACCTCCTGGTCGCCGACCTGCGGGAAGCTCTCGTACCAGAGGCTGACCGCCCGGAAGACCTCCGGCTGCTCCAGGCAGACGATCCCGTCGCAGAGCCCGGCCATCGAGCGCACGGCCGACGGCGCGCCCACCGGGACCGCCAGCGTGATCGAGGCCGGTCCCAGCTCGCGTACCAGTCCCAGGGCGGCCCTCGCGCTCATCCCGGTCGCCAGGCCGTCGTCCACCACCACCGCGTCGTGTCCGGCCACCTCCGGATCGGACGCCCCGCGCCGGTAGGACTCCAGGCGCCGCCGGGCCTCCGCCCTCTCGGCCTCGACCGCCTCGGCCAGATCCGCCTCCGACAGCCTCAGCACACGCAGCGCCTCCTGGTCGAACAGGGGCGGCCCCTCCGCGGTGACCGCGCCGATCGCCGTCTCCGGGCTCCCGGGGACGCCCACCTTGCGCACGACCAGCACGTCCAGCGGAGCACCGATCCCCTCGGCCACCCGTACGGCCACCGGAACACCGCCGCGCGGCAGCGCCAGCACGAACGGGTTCGGCAGGTCCAGGTCGTCCACGGCCCGGGCCAGGCGCTCTCCTGCCTCGGCTCGGTCTCGGAACATCTCGCCTCCCCCGCTCCGGCGGTCACGTGTCCCGCCTTCGCCGCAGGCCGCCCCCTCCGCTCGGCTCCGTGTGCCTCCCCTGTGCGGCGGACGACCTGCCGTTTCGTCTTGTGGGGTGCGCTACCCGCGCCGCAGCGGCGTACACCCTCCGCTGCCGGGTCCGGTCCGGCCACGTCGGCGCGATGGCCGGGAAGGCCCGTCGACGTCTCCGGCCGATCGCCGACGCACCGCGTCCCCTGCGGCGTGAGAGGACGGCGGGCACCCGCAGAGCGCTGGGCGCCGGTCCCGGGGGACCGGCGCCCAGCGCTCGGTGGATTCAGGTCAGGCGGTGGCAGCCGTCAGATGATCGAGCGGCCTTCCTCGCGGGCCTCACGCCAGTCCTTGACGAAGCCGCGCACCAGGAAGAACAGCACGGCGGCCACGATGGCGGGCCAGACCAGCACGTAGGCGGTCAGAGCCAGGGTTCCCATGGTCGTCTCCTTTCAGTGGGCAGAGGGATGTCAGTGAGCCGGGGTGGGGTCCTCGTCGGAGCTCTCCTCGCGGTCGAACTCGCCGATGCGCTGGTCGATGAGCGCGAAGTCGAAGTCCTTCTTGTTGCGGAAGGACATCAGGTAGCAGACCACGGTGCTCACCGAGTAGGCGACGAGCGAGCCGCTGAGCACGTGGTAGTCGTGCAGGAAGCCGATCGCGAACGGCGCCGAGACGACCGCGGCGATCGAGCCGATCCACAGGGCGGGCTTCAGTCCGAAGAAGCCGAAGGCCATGAGGCCGAGGACGACGCCGATGCCGAGGACCGACAGCACGTCGACACCGAGGTCGATGGCGATGTTGTCGGGCAGCATCTCGAAGCGCACCGGGATGAACAGCGCCAGGGCCGCCAGCGTGGCCACGGTGAAGGCGGCGTTGGTGACCTTGCCCCAGTAGAAGGAGGCGATGACCGGGAAGACCAGCGCACCCCACATCGCACCGACGAACACGAGCAGGTCGAGGATGTTCATCTGGCCGCTGGCGAAGTACAGCGCGGCGCCGGTGGCGACGACCATCGTGACGCGTCCGACGAAGAGCATCGTCTTGGGGTTGGCCTTCTTGCGTCCGGCGACGTTCTGGCCGTAGACGTCGGCCATCATGATCGACGACAGCGCGGACAGGTCGGAGTCGGCCGTCGAGGCCAGTGCGCCGATGATCATGATGAAGAAGACGCACAGCAGGATCGGCCCCAGGAAGGTGGTGGCGATCTGCGGGATGAGGTTGTTGACGTCTCCGCCCATGGGCTCCATGCCCAGGTAGAGCGCCATGACGCCGAGCATGCCGATACCGATGACGGTGGCGCCGTAGCCGATGGTGGCCGTGATGAACGTGGGCTTGATCAGGTCCTCACGCACGGCGAAGAGGCGCTGGGCGATGGTCTGGTTGCCGATCGCGTAGGCCAGTACCGCGGCGATGTAGGGCGCGCCCTGGTTGAGGAAGGCGTCGGAGGAGAAGAAGCTCGACTGCTGCGGGGTGAGGTTCTGGGCGCCGGCCTCGAACATGCCGGGGCCGCCCGCGGCGAAGAAGACGACGGGGATGATGACGGCCACGGCGCCGAGCATCGCCACGGCCTGGGCGAAGTCGGTGAGCACCGAGGCGCGGAAGCCCGACCAGAGCGTGTAGAGCAGCACACCGGCGGCCATCACGAGAATGCCCTGGGTGAAGTTGAAGGGCGAGAGCATCGCCACCAGCGCGCCGCCGGCGATGAAGTTGGAGGTCAGCGAGATGAGGCTGCCGAGCACGTTGGAGCCGGCCAGCATGAGCTGGCTGGAGCGCCCGTGCCGGGCGTGCATGACCTCGGCGAGCGTGTGCGCCCGCGGGGCGACCGCGCGGATGCGGCGGCCGAAGGGGTAGATGAACAGGATCATCAGGGCGCCCCAGAGCCCGTAGTGGATGGGGCCCGAGATCCCGTAGGTGTAACCGGCTGTGGCCGAGGCGTACATCGAGGACGCCCAGATCCACGTCGCGGTCATGGAGGTGGCTGCGATACCGAAGCCGATATTCTGCCCGGCGTTCATGTATCCGTCGGCATTTTCCTTCTTCTTGCCGATCATGACCGACATGAAGAGGGTGCCGCCGAAGAACAGCACGAGCAGAAAAATGATGACGGGAGCGCTGAGCTGTTGACTGGCCATGCTCTCCGTACCCATTGAATTCCTTCCCTCGGACAGGCGCCGGACGGCCTGTGCAGCTTCTCGGCACGCGTCGGCCTTCGAGGCACCACCCCGGCACACCAGGTGCGCAGGGCCTCCGGCTGCGGTTTCACAGACGCGTGCGGCCCCCGGTTCGGACCGGACGGGCCATGGCCGGATTCCCTGTCGAACAGCGTGTCGCCCTTCTTGGGGGCAGGCACGGCGGGGGGAACGCCGGCAGAAGGAACCATAGCAAAACGGTCAAAAGACTCTAAACGGGAGGTAGCCCCATAGCGTTTTAAACGTCACAAAAGTCACAAATTGGCAATATTGCTCAATAAACTCGTGACATTGCCGTTATTTCTCAGGCCGGCATGAATGAGCACGAAGCCGTCACCGACTGTGATGAGCATCGAGACGGGCAAGGCATCCCGGAGCAGGCCGGACGGTCCCCCGCGAGCCGACAGGGACGGCAGGGACAGCACAACAAGACGGCCTCCCCGGACAGGAACACCCGGGGAGGCCCGGCCGCGACGCGATCGGAAAGCGGCGGCCGACAAGGTCGCCACGGAGGGGCACCGGGGCTTCTTCCGCCCCACGCGCCCCCCGACTCACACGGCGGCGGCGCCGCTACCCAGCGCCAGAACGCGGTCCAGGTCCTCCTGCGGAACACCAGGGCCGGCGAAGGCCAGGAGCTGCCGCAGCGGCATCGAGGAGACCATCATCAGCATCTCCTCGTTCATCTCGAAAGCAGCGGCCTGCCCGCCCATCGCGCTGCCCATCGCCTCGACCAGCACCGGACCCGCCTCCGGGTGGGCGAACCACTCGCCGAGGGTGGAGTCGAGCGTGAGCGGAAGGTTCCGGCGCTCGCCCTCCAGGGCCAGGGCCTGCTCGGCGACGACCGTGGAGGCGTCCTCCCCCACCTGCACCAGGTACTCGCCGGGGGCGACCACCCAGCGGGCGGCCTCGACGTCGTAGTAGGCGAAGGCACGGCGGTCGAGCTCCAGCTCCACCCGCCGGGACTCCCCCGGTTCGAGGTGGACCTTGGCGAAGGCGCGCAGCTCCCGCAGCGGGCGGCGCACCGGCCCGGCCTCCGTGGAGACGTACACCTGCACCACGTGCGCGCCGGCCCGCTGCCCGGTGTTGGCCACGGTGACGCGCACGCGTGCCGTGTCGGGGCCGGTGGCCTCCACCTCCAGGTCCTGGGTGGCGAAAGTCGTGTAGCTCAGCCCGTGCCCGAACGGGTAACGCACGGCCCTGTCCACCGTCTCGTAGTAGCGATAGCCCACCATGACGCCCTCACCGTAGCGGACATGCCCCGCCTCACCCGGGAAGTTGATGTAGCTGGGGTTGTCCTCCAGGCGCAGCGGAATGCTCTCGGCCAGGCGCCCCGACGGGTTCGCCCTGCCGTAGAGCAGGTCGGCCAGCGCCGAGCCGCCGGCCTGTCCCAGCAGCCAGCCCTCCAGGATCGCGTCGACGTCGTCGTGCCAGCCCTCCAGCGACACCACACCGCCATTGGAGAGCACCACCACCGTGCGCGAGGCCGCAGCGGCCACGGCCTGGATCAGCTCGACCTGCTCGGCGGGCAGCGCCAGGCTCTGGCGGTCGAAGCCCTCCGACTCCTGCTTGTCGGCGAGCCCCGCGAAGACCACGGCGACCCCGGCACCCGCAGCCGCATCCACGGCGGCACGGCGCAGCTCGGCCGCGTCCCCGGACCCGTCGAGGGTGAACCCGGGCTCGTACACCACCTCCTGCCCCTGCTCGGCCGCGGCCTCGCGGACGGCTTCCAGAGCGGTGTCCACCCGGGTCGGAGCGATGTGGGAGCTGCCGCCGCCCTGGAAACGGGGTTCAGCGGCGAACGCACCGACGACAGCGACCGAACCCGCGCCGCCCAAGGGCAGGGTTCCGTTCTCGTTGCGCAGCAGCACCGCGCACTCCGCGGCCACCTCCCGCGCCAACCGGTGGTGGGCGTCGGCATCGAAGCCCTCTCCCCCGGCGGGCAGCCCCGCCAACGCGGCGATCCGGCGCACACTCCGGTCGACGAACTCCTCGTCGAGCTCCCCGGAACGGACCGCCTCCACCACCTTGCGGTCATTGACACCGCCGCTGCCCGGCATCTCCAGGTCCAGACCCGCCGCCAGCGCGGCCACCCGGTCGGACACCGCACCCCAGTCGGAGACGACCAGGCCCCCGAAACCCCACTCCTCGCGCAGCACCTCGGTGAGCAGCCAGCGGTTCTGCGAGGCGTAGACGCCGTTCACCTTGTTGTAGGCGCACATGACCGTGGCGGGGTTCGCCTCCTTGACCACACGCTCGAAGGCCGGCAGGTAGATCTCCCGCAGGGTGCGCTCGTCGACGTCGGCGCTCACGCGCATCCGGTCGGTCTCCTGGTTGTTGGCCGCGAAGTGCTTGATCGAGGCACCCGGGCCCTCCTCCTGCATGGCGCGCACGTGCGCGGCGCCCAGGACCCCGCTCAGCAGCGGGTCCTCGGAGTAGTACTCGAAGTTGCGGCCGCACAGGGGTGAACGCTTGATGTTCACGCCGGGGCCCAGGACGACCGAGACCCCGAGGGCGCGGCCCTCCCGGCCGACGGCCGCGCCGATGCGGGCGGCGACGTCGGGGTTCCAGCTGGAGCCGACCGCGACGGCGGGCGGGAAGCAGGTGGCGGGCTCGCTGTCGTTGATCCCCAGGTGGTCGGAGCCACCGGTCTGCATGCGCACACCGTGGGGGCCGTCGGTGAGGACGACCGAGGGGATCCCCGCTTCCTCGATCTCCTCGGTGGACCAGAAGTCGCGGCCCGACAGCAGGGCGGCTTTTCTCTCCAGGGGCAGGGAACAGGGGTCGACGGACTCGGGCATGCTCTCTCCTTCACCGAGGTCGCGCGCCTGGTGCAGAGACTGTGTCACCGACCACTAGCGCGCGCTAGTTCTGGGTGCGATGCTAAGTTCTCCACGTTCGGACAGGCAAGGTCCTGGAAGCAGCGACATGGCGGGGAATGTGGAGAAACAGACCGGAGGTGCGGGACGCCGCGTGACGGCGGCCGACATCGCCCGTGCCGCCGGGGTCTCGCGCGCCACAGTGGGCTTCGTCCTCAACGACACCCCCGGCCAGACCATCTCCCAGGACACCCGCCGCCGCGTCCTGGCCGAGGCCGAACGCCAGGGCTACCGCCCCCACAGCGCGGCACGCGCCCTGGCCAGCGGCAGCAGCCGCATCGTGCTGGCCGTGCTGCCGGACTGGCCCATGGGCTTCAGCATGCGCACCACCCTGGAAGCCGCTTCCCTCGCTCTGCAGGAGCAGGGCCGCACCCTCATCACCCACACCCCGCCCCACCGCGCCGCGGCCCGGCCGCTGTGGGAGGTGCTCGACCCGGAGGCCGTGCTGGGCTTCGTACCCTTCACCGACGAGCAGGCGCGCTCCCTGCGCGCGAGCGGCGTGCGCCGCGTTCTGCCCGATCCCGGCGAGCCTCTGCCCGATTTCCTGACGGGCCTGGCAGAAGGGCCCCGCCTCCAGGTGGAACACCTGGCCGCCCGCGGCCACCGGCGCCTGGCCTTCGCCACCCCGGAAGAAGAGCGCGTGCGCTCCCTCGCCGAGGAGCGCGCCCGCACCACCCGCGAGCACGCCGCCCGCCTGGGCCTGGAACCGCCCCAGGTCCACACGCTTCGCATCGAGGATGCGGCCGACACCGTGCGCGCCTGGCACCGCGCGGGGGTCACCGGCGTGGTGGCCTACAACGACGACACGGCCGCCCTCGCCGTTGGTACGGCCCTGCGCACCGGCCTGCGCGTCCCCGAGGACCTGGCCGTCGTCGGCCACGACGACAGCCCCATCGCCTCGCTGTTCGTGCCGTCCCTGTCCACGGTGTACCTGGACGGCGACACCCTGGGCCGTCACCTGGCTGCTCTGGCCCTGCGCCCCGACCCCACTGAAGCTCCCGAACTTCCATCCCCCTTAACCCTGGTTCTCCGTGAGTCTGCCTGAGCCTCCCAGCTTGTAGGCCCTCTGAACTGCACGTTTCAGCGCAAGGGCAGCCAGCTCGATCGCTGAGGCATGAATCAGATCCTTGCCGTAGGAACACCGTTCTCCTGTCAACAAGGGGACAGAAGCCCCGCCTGCCCTCGGTTGAGAGTGCCCCTACCGCCTACATCAGGGAACCGAGTTTCGCTCCAAACCTGGACACTCCAGGCATACGTGGGATCATGGACAAAAGATCCATACCCCTTCCTCAGGAGCCCCCTCATGGCAGAGGCCATCCCCGAATGGACACTTAAGCCAGAAGAAGAAATCAAGAGAAAGCACCTTCACGACATCTACGCCGGAAGCAGACAAGGTGGCATCTGCCCTTCCGCAAAGAGTCCTAATATCCTCATCTTCAGCAATCCCGAGTCTGGCAAGAAGCACGGGTACCATGATGAATGGATGTCAGATGGATGCTTCCACTACACCGGCGAGGGTCAGCATGGCGACCAAAGCATGACCAAGGGGAACCTCGCCATACTTAACCATATTGAAGACGGCCGCGCCCTTCGCGTTTTTCAAGGAAGCAAAGACATAGTTACCTACAAGGGAGAATTCACCCTTGACGGCGAAGACCCGTGGTACGAAACCGACGCTCCCGAGACAAATAACGGCCCCCTGCGCAAGGTCATTGTCTTCAAGCTGCAACCAGTTGACACCAAGCCACTTGCCCCTGAGAGCCTCCTGAGCAAGCTACTCGCAACCAAAGAGCGAGTGAAGAGCATCCCTATCGAGAAACAGAAAACGGAAGAATACTTCGTCAGCCCAAACCAAGAGGCTTACACAGCAGAACGCGAAGAAGCTGACCTGGTCATCAAATTTAGTGAATACCTCCACAGCAAAGGCCTTGCCGCCGAGCGCCTACAGATCATCCCCAAGGGAGAACGGCGCCCTCTATTCACTGACCTGTACGTCAAGGAAATAAACCTTCTTGCAGAAGCCAAAGGGAGCGTGACCAGAGAGAAAATAAGGATGGCCATCGGCCAACTTGCCGACTACAGCAGATTTGCAAGCGATGCAACTTGCGCCATCCTTATTCCATCCAAGCCCAGACCCGATTTGATGGAACTAATACACAGCCAGGGATATACCGCTATCTGGCCCGATGGAAACACTTACAAAACCAGCAACAATGAGGTGATCTCAGCAACTGGGAAGCAGCAGGAAACCGGCAATCAAGACGAGAAGTGCATCCATGGGTGAACTTCCGTTCCCCTGACACAGACGTGGAGCCCCAGGTAGAAGGCGAGGTGTCGAATCTCCACCGGACCACCATGAAAGGCTCCACGTGGTTCCCTATACTGCCACCTGTTTCGTGCCGGGTCTGATGGAGGCTTTCATTCCTGGGAAGGATGAGAGTCATGGCAGCACCGAGGAAGTACCCCGATGAGCTGCGCGAACGCG
>NZ_JACHJO010000010.1:0-11359 GCF_014203695.1 Nocardiopsis algeriensis
TTAACCCACCTACCAGGGGCTTCTTGCTGTTCAGAAGGGGTTCAGGGAGACCGGTACGGGGCTGTGACCTGCACCTTCAGCATGAAAAAGGCTCACTGTTGCAACCAGCCGCGTTCGCAGCAGGAACGCCTGAGCATTTCTTCAGAAAAGACTTCACTCGATACCCCCTCATAGTCGCTTATGCGGGAAAACGGCAAATGCTCACAAGGGAAACCCCTCCCAGCGGAGAACCGGTGGGAGGGGTTGGGGGTTCCGAGCCGTGCGAGGTCAGAGGTAGCGCTTGGGCAGATCGTCCCTCCGCAGCTCTGAGAAGGTGATCATCTTCTGGCCGGGGCGGACGAGTACCGCGCCGCCGTTGGCGAAGAAGAGCGTGCCACGCTCCTTGAGGTTGAGCAGCCCGACTGCCGAGCACAGGACCTGCCGGCAGGTGACCCTCTCGACGCCTTCGGTCTCTGCGAGGGTGTTGGCGACCTCGGGCGGGACCTCCGCGAGGTAGCGGGGAAGCTCATGTGAGCTCATGTCACCTTCTCCCCCGCCTCGGCGATCTCCAGCACGGCCAGCGCCCGGCGTACCATGTCCCGCTCCTGTCCCATGGGCAGGCCCTTCTCCGTCTCCCACACGTCCTGCTCGGTACGGAACGGCTCCCAGAGCCAGAACCAGAACCAACCGCCCTCCGCCCTGGACAGGCGGATGTGCTGACTCTGCTTCCCCTTCTTCAGCTCGACCACCTGGCCGGGGTGCGGCAGCGCCTTCAGACCGTTTTCATCCGCCCAGTGGCACAGACGCTTCGCGGCCTCCCTGGTTTCACTCATGTCCCTTATCTCCCGAAGAGCTATTGAATTCCCTCATTCACCGGACCGAACTTCGAGGGGCTACAGGAAGATCTTCCGGGAGGAAGGAAAGACAACCTAGGGCGCCTGAACAGGTGAGAACATCGGATAAGTCCGGTTGCCTGTTGTTGATGCTTGGTGGAATTTGGTGGTGTCATGGCGAAACGCAAGGTCAGGCCACACGCAAAGGAATGGGGAACCGAACTCAAGGTCCTCCGGGCCAAGGCCAACAGAACACAGAAGTCCGTCGCCACTGCCGTGCGGTGCTCGGACACGCTGATCTGCGGATTCGAGCAGGGAACACACTGGCCGGGCCGCGACATGGCGGTGAAGCTGGCCGAGGCCCTCCCCGAAGGAAAGTCCCTGGTTACCCTCTGGGACAGGCTCAACTCCAAGAAGTCCTACCCCGACTGGGCCTCGGATCTGGTCAAGGCCGAAGGCCGCACCTCCCTCATGAGGGAGTTCGAGACCACGGTGGTTCCCGGGTTGGTCCAGACAGAGGACTACGCACGGACGCTGATCAAGGCGAACAACTCACTGGGCCCTGCCAGGGACGTCGAGGAGCTGGTGTCCGGCCGGATGGACCGGCAGGAGATCTGGAACCGCGAAGATCCTCCCCGGATGATCCTCATCCTCAACGAAGCGGTGTTGATGTGCTGCACCGGCGGACCTCATGTGATGTCAGCCCAGATCACCCATCTGATGGAAATGGTGGAGCGCGACCTCATCAGGGTACACATCATCCCCACGAAGACCAGGCAACCGCCCTCCACCACGAGTTTCACCCTTCTCAGCTTCAACGGTGAGGCTGACGCCCTGTACGTGGAAGACGGGGTGACGGGCAGGATGGTGAACGAAGATCCAGAGGTCAGCAGGATGGATAGGATTTTCAGCGATCTCCTGGGAGTCGCTCTCTCGCCGGAGGAGTCCCTCAAACTCCTCAACCTCCATCGAAGGAAGCACGAAGATGAGTCTCAAGACTGAGTGGGGGACGTCAACCTACTCCCACGGCAATGGTGGACAGTGCGTGGAGGCCAGACGCACATCCGCCGGTGCCGCCATCCGAGACACCCAGAACCGCTCCCTCGGCCATATCGAAGCATCCCGGCTGGAGTGGGGAGCGCTCCTCACGGCCGTCAAGGGTCCGGCCGCGTAGAGCCGCCCCCTTCCCCCCACACACCACCCCACCAGTGGCATGAACACAACGGATCTCCGTTCTTCTTCGGGCCCTGCCGCTTCCAGCGGCAGGGCCCGTAGTGCGTACGCACGCCTTCCGCACCCCGCCTGAACCCGATCAGGCCCCCGATCGCGACCAGGAAGTGAAGCCCACCCGCACGAAGGGACCCCGGTGTGGAACACAAAGTCGCGTACTCCGTCCAGGAAACCGCCCGAGCGCTCAACCTGGGCACCACCACCGTCGAGAAGCTCATCGCCAACGGACAGCTCCCCTCCGTCCGCATCGGCCGGCGACGCCTCGTCCTCCGCTCCGCCCTGGAGACCTACATCAACCACCTCGTAGAGAAGCAGGCATCCGCTTAGGCTGGATGGGACCGTTCCCGGGAAAGACGAGGAGTGGCGCCCAGAACACCACGCAAGCCCACCAGGGCAGACCTGGCCGACCGGCCCGACGTGTCGGTCCACCTCGACAAGACACGTAAGCTCTGGCGCGCGGAGATCCGCCTCCGCCAGGACCCGCACACCGGCCGCTGCCAGGTCAAGAAGGTCAGCAGCAAGAACAAGCACACCCTCTACGACAAGCTGTCCACGGTCCTGGAAGAGCTGGATCAGGGGGTCAACTCCCCCGCCCGCTACACCGTTGCCGACTGCGTGGCGGAGTTCCTGCAAGACCAGACCGCAGATCTGGCACCTACCACACGCAACAAGTACACACGGCTCGCGCGTACGCACATCACCCCCTACCTCGGCCGGTACCTGCTGGCCGAACTGCGGGTGGCCGATGTGCTCGCCTGGCTCCGGGGCCGCAAACCGCACCTGTCCTCACGGACGCTGCGGCTGGTGCTCAACCTGCTGGAACGCGCCATCCGCTACGCACAGGTCCAGGAGATGGTGGCCCGCAACGTCGCCGAACTCGCCCGGCTGGACCAGCGGGGCAGGCGCAAGGGCGACAAGCCCGGACGGCCCTCCAAGTCCATGACGCTGGAACAGGCCGTGGCGGTGCTCAAGGCGGCGGAAGGCACGCGGTGGTACGCCTACCTGGTGCTCTCCATCGTCACCGGAGCCCGGACCGAGGAGATCCGGGCGCTGAGGTGGGAGCAGATCGACACCGACGACACGGTCCCCACAATCCATGTGTGGACCTCGGTGCGCGGGGACGGGGACACCAAGACCCGACGGTCACGGCGCTCCCTGGAACTGTCCCGTATCGCCGTCAAAGCGGTCACCGCCCACAAGGCGATGCAGGCCCGAGAGCGTCTCGCGGCCACCGAACTGTGGCAGAACAATGACCTGGTGTTCTGCACCAGGCACGGGACACCGCTGGACCACCACAACGTCCTGCGGGACCTGCGCACCGTCATGAGAAAGGTAGGACTCGACCAGAACGAATGGACAGCGCGCGAGCTGCGCCACACCTTCGTGCCACTGCTCTCCGACCACGGCGTGAACATCGAGGAGATCTCACTCCTCGTGGGCCACAACGGCACCGACACCACCGAACGCGTCTACCGCCACCAACTCCGACCGGTACTTCGATCCGGAGCACGGGCGACGGACAAAATCCTGCACGACGTGGGCTGACGGCCCACCCGGCCCCGGTTCAGCCCCACCTGCACCCCACCGAGGACGCAGAAAAGGGCCCGCCTCACGGCGGGCCCTTCTCGGACCTGCTACTTCGCTGTCGGGACGGCGGGATTTGAACCCACGACCCCTTGACCCCCAGTCAAGTGCGCTGCCAAACTGCGCTACGTCCCGTTCGCCGGGTGGCTGTGCGCCTCCGGCACCCGAAACTCTACCGCATCCGGAAGGGCGCTCGCGCCGTCTTTTCCGGCGGAGGGACGGGCAAGAACGGTCAAGCGCGGACGGGGCCCGCGCGCACATACTGGCTCCATGAGCGAGCCCACCACCGGACGTGACCGGCTCCGGGAACTGCTGGACGCGGTCCTGGAGGAGGACAGCCCCCGCCTGGCCGACATGGCCGGCCGCGCCTTCGCCTCCCCGTTCCACTTCTCGCGCCGGCTGGCGCGCGACACCGGCGAGTCACCCGTGGCGCTGCGGCGGCGCGTGCTGCTGGAGCGCGCCGCGTGGCAGATCACGCAGGGCGCGAGCGTCACCGATGCCGCGTTCGCCGCCGGGTACCGGTCGGTGGAGGGGTTCATCCGCGCCTTCGGGCGGGCCTTCGGGCACCCTCCGGGGGCCACCTCGGCGGGGAGCCCCACCTGGCTGCCCGCGCCGAACGGCATCCACTTCCACCCCCCGGTCCACCTGTGGATCGAGCAGAACCCGAGAAGGGACAGCGGCATGGACCTCGTCGCCCTCCAGGTCCACCACGACGTCGACGACACCGGCCGCCTGCTGCGGCTGGCCGCCGAGCTGCCCGAGGAGGCCTACCGCAGGGTCCGCGCACCCGGGCAGGTGGTCCTGCCGTGGGACGGGCCCGAGGAGTCGGTGGCCGCGGTCCTGGAGCGCCTGGTGCGGACCAAGGAGATGTGGCTGGCCTCCATCGAGGGCGCCGACTCCCCCGAACCGGGCGCGGACGACCCCGCCTCGCTGCTGGAGCGCCACGAGCGCTCCGGAGCGCGGTGGATCGCCGCGGTCGCCGACATCGGCCGCCGCGACGCCTTCGGCGACCGGCTCGTGGACGCCCTGTGCGATCCGCCCGAGAGCTTCACCCTGGGCGGTGTGGTCGCCCATGTGCTCACCTTCTCGGCGCACCGCAGGCTGCTCGTGCGGCACATGCTGCGCGGCGAGGGCACAAAGGTGGACGACGGGGACCCGCTCGCCTGGCTTCAGCAACGACACGGAGGCACATCATGAAAACCGTCTACAACACCGCGACCAGCCTGGACGGCTACATCGCCACCGACGACCACTCCCTGGAGTGGCTGTTCGCCGCCGAGGGCGACGCCGCCCTGGAGGAGCACGCGGAGTTCATGAAGGGCGTGGGGGCGATGGTGATGGGCGCCTCCACCTACGAGTGGACCCTGCGCCACGAGTCGTCCTGGCCCTACGACCTGCCCACGTGGGTGCTCACCCACCGGGAGCTGCCGCAGGCCGGGGGCGACGTGCGCCTGGCCGCCGCCGACAGCGACCAGGCGCTGCGGGACCTGCACCGGGAGATCGCGCGGGCGGCCGGCGGACGCGACGTGTGGTTGGTCGGCGGAGGCGGAATCGCCGCCGACCTGGCCCGCCTGGGCCTTCTGGACGAGGTGGTGGTCTCCATCGCCCCGGTCACGCTGGGTTCGGGGAAGCCGCTGCTGGCGGGACGGGCGGACCTGAGGGTGCAGGACGTGCACCGCTCGGGCGACTTCGCCTGCATCCGCTACGCGGTGCTCTGAGCCTCCAGGCTTCGCACGTGGGAGGCGGCCGCCTCCAGCTCGTCCTCGCTGAAGACCGCGATCCCGCTGTCCAGGAGCAGCCGGGCCGTCACGCCCGGGCCCGGCCGCTTGCGGCCCCCGAACGTGCCGTCATAGACCTCGTGCAGGCCGCACGAGGGACTGGACTCCTTCAGGACCGCCACCGAGGCGCCGTGCCGGCGCGCGGTCTCCAGGGCCGCGCGGGCCCCCGCGACGAAGGCCGCGGTCACGTCGTCCCCGTCCGGGGTGAGGATGCGGGCCCGGCCCGCCAGTACGTCGGCGGCACCGGCCCCCGGTTCGATCTCGGCGGGCGGGCGGGGCACCGGCAGACCGCCGGCGACCTCGGGGCAGTGCACGACCAGGCGGCCCTCCGCCCTCCAGCAGGCGACGAGGTCGCCGCCGAGGGCCTTGGCCCTGCCGTCGTAGCGCACGGGGCGCCCCACCAGGCAGGCGCTCACCAGTACCTTGTGCACCGCGTCCTCCTCGGCGGCTCGCGGGGCCCCGCCCTCGGCGGGCGGGGCCGGATCGGCTACTTGCGCGGGCGCTGCTTGCGGTCCGGGCGGACGCTGCCCTTGGAGGCCCGGCCCGGGGTCGCGTTCTTCTTCTCCCGGATGCGCATGCTCAGGTGCACCGGCGAACCCTCGAACCCGAAGTCCTCGCGCAGGCGCCGCTCGATGAAGCGCCGGTAGTTGTCCTCCAGGAACCCGGTCGTGAACAGCACGAAGTGCGGCGGGCGCGCCCCCGCCTGCGTCGCGAACAGGATCTTGGGCTGCTTGCCGCCGCGCACCGGCGGCGGTGTCTGGGCCACCAGCTCCTTGAGCCAGTTGTTGAGCTGCCCCGTCGGGATGCGCTGCGACCAGCCCGCCAGGCTCGTCTCGATCGCCGGGACCAGCCGCTCCATGTGGCGGCCGGTCTTCGCCGAGATGTTGACGCGCGGCGCCCAGGCCACCCGCCCCAGCTGCCGGTCGATCTCCTTCTCGAGGTAGACGCGGCGCTCCTCGTCGAGGACGTCCCACTTGTTGAAGGCCAGCACCAGGCCGCGCCCGGCCTCCACCACCTGCTCCACCACGCGGATGTCCTGCTCGGCCAGGGGGGCGCTGACGTCCATCAGCACCACCGCGACCTCGGCCCGCTCCAGGGCCGCGCCGGTGCGCATGGTGGCGTAGTAGTCGGCGCCCTGCAGGGCGCGGAACCTGCGCCGGATACCGGCGGTGTCGATGAACTTCCAGGTCTTGCCGCCCAGCTCGATGAGCTCGTCGACGGCGTCGCGGGTGGTGCCCGCCACGGAGTCGACGACCACACGCTCCTCGCCGGCGAGCCGGTTGAGCAGGCTGGACTTGCCGACGTTGGGGCGACCCAGCAGCGCCACGCGCGGCGGCCCGTCCTCGCTGTCGGTCTCGTCCTCGCCCCGGGGCTGCTCGGGGAAGGCGGCCACGACCGCGTCGAGCAGGTCGCCGGTGCCGCGGCCGTGCAGGGCGCTGATGGGGTAGGGCTCGCCCACACCCAGGTTCCACAGGCCGAGCGCGTCGGACTCCTGCATGCTGCCGTCGACCTTGTTGGCGGCCAGCACCACAGGGCGCTTGGTGGCGCGCAGCACACGGGTGACGGCCTCGTCGGCGTCGGTGATGCCGACCGTGGCGTCGACCACGAACAGGATGACGTCGGCGGTCTGCGCCGCGTACTCGGCCTGGCGGGCGACCATCGCGGCCAGACCGCTGACGCTGGTCTCCCAGCCGCCGGTGTCGACGAGCGTGAACTGCGTGTTCTGCCACTCGGCGTCGTAGGCGACCCGGTCGCGGGTCACACCCGGCACGTCCTCCACCACGGCCTCGCGGCGGCCGATGATGCGGTTGACGAGGCTGGACTTGCCGACGTTGGGGCGGCCGACCACGGCCACCACGGGCAGTGTCTGCGCCTGCTCCTCGCCGGAGTCGGCCTCGGAGACGTCGAACTCACTCATGTACTGCTCCCGGTCCTCGGTCCCCGCGCGCCCAGGATGCGTGCCGCGGGGAGTGCGTGAAGAACCGGACGGCCCCTTGTCGGGATCCGCCCGGTCGGAACGGGCGCCGGCGGCGCCCGGGTACGTGTGCGGGGTCTCCCCCGCGGGTCAGGCCTTCTGGACGGCCTCGTCGGCGAGCCCGACCACCAGCTCCACCACCTCGTCCAGGCTCAGCCCGGTGGTGTCGAGCTCGACGGCGTCCTCGGTCCGCGTCAGCGGTGAGTGGGCCCGGCTGGAGTCAAGCCGGTCGCGCCGCAGCAGGGCCGCCTGCGTGGCGGCGACGTCGCTGGTGCGGACCTCCTTGCTGCGCCGCTGGGCACGGGCCTCGGCGCTGGCGGTCAGGAACAGCTTGACCGGTGCGTCGGGGGCGACGACGGTCGTGATGTCGCGGCCCTCGACCACGATACCCGCACTCTCGGCCCTGGCCCGGGCGATGATCTCGCGCTGGATGCGCACCAGCAGCTCGCGGGCCTCGGGAACCGCCGAGACGGCGCTGACGCTGCCGGTGACCTCCTTGCCGCGGATCTCGGCGGCCACGTCGCGGCCGTCCACCGCGACCGTGGGCGCGGCCGGGTCGGTGCCCATCTCGATCGTGGGCCGCTCGACCGCGGCGGCGACGGCGGAGGCGTCCGAGACGTCCACGCCGTTCTCCAGCATCCACCAGGTCAGGGCCCGGTACATGGCACCGGTGTCGAGGTAACGCAGGTTGCGCGCCCTGGCCACACCCTTGGAGGTGCTCGACTTGCCCGACCCGGAGGGGCCGTCGATGGCGATGACGATTCCCCCGCCTGTGTCCTGCGCGCTCACTGCCGTTGACTCCCTCGTTCCTCGCGACCGGGACCCACCGTCCTCGGCCGAAGCCACGCCACAGCGTACCGCCGCGGACATACCCGGCCGACCACGCGCCGGCCGGGGCCGCCTCAGGCGCCCGGGTGGACCGACCATCCCCCGTCGGAGAGTGCCAGGGCGAGGATGTCCACGGCACCGGGCAGCACGTACAGCTCCGCCACACCCAGCGGCAGGCCCGGGGTGTGCTCGATCCGCACGTCCTCGATGTTGACGCCGGCGTCCGCGGCGGCCGCGAAAAGGCGGCCCAGCGCCCCCGGCTCGTCGGGGATGACCACCGGGATGACGGTGTAGTCGGGCCTTCTGACCGTGCCGTGCTTGCCGGGGATGCGGCCGTGGCCGCCGCGCCCGCGCGAGAGCAGGTCCCGCACCGGTTCCAGGGCCGACGGGTCCCGGCCGCCGTCCCCGGCCGCCGCACCGCGCAGCGCCTCGGCGGCCGCGGCCAGGTCGGCCGCCACCGCGTGCAGGACGTCCGCGACGGGAGCGGCGTTGTGGGCGAGGATCTCGGTCCACAGGGCGGGGTCGCCGCCGGCCACCCGGGTGACGTCGCGCACGCCCTGGCCGGCCAGGGACAGGGCCGTCTCGTCACCGGCCAGCAGCCGGGCCGCCACCGCGGAGGAGGCCACGTGGGGGGCGTGGGAGACCAGCGCCACCGCCCGGTCGTGCGCGGCGGCGTCCACCACCAGGGGGTCGGCACCGCACAGGCGGGCGATCTCGGCGACCAGGGCGGTGCTCGCGGCGTCGGCCTTGCCGGTGGGGCACAGGGCCCACGAGCGGCCCAGGAACAGGTCGGCGCGTGCCGCGCCGGGCCCCTGCTTCTCACGGCCTCCCATGGGGTGGCCGGGTACGAACGTGGCCATGTCGCAGCCCAGGCGCTCGGCCTCGGCCGCCACGCTCGCCTTCACGCTGGCGGCGTCCGTGTACACGTGGGCGAGTCCGCGGTCCTGGGCCTCGCGCAGCACCGCCGGGACGACGGCGGGCGGAGCGGCGATCACCGCGACGTCGGCGGGCCGCCCCTGCGGTTCCCGGTCCAGGGGCCTTCCGGCGCCCCGGTCGCAGGCCAGGCGCAGGGACGCGGGGTCGGGGTCGGACAGCAGGACGTCGACGCCGTGCGAGCGCAGGGCGAGAGCGATCGAGGTCCCGATCAGCCCGGTGCCGATCACGGCGACCCGGTGCACCTCGGGACGGTGTCCCGTCTGCCTGCTGCTCTCCACTGCTCCCCCGCCCCACGACACACGCTTGTTCCCCCAGCCTAGGGTGTGCCTCCCGGACGGCGCACGCCGCGAGCGGCGCCCCGGGGCGTTCCTACTGTGCGATGTCCAGACGCAGGGCCTGGGCCCCGCGCAGGTAGACGTGCTGGATCTGCGCGCGTGAGAGGTCGGTCTCCACGTGCGCCATGAGCCGCACCACGTGCGGCAGCGCGTGGGGGACGTCGATCTCGGTCGCGCACATGAGGGGTACGTCGGTGAATCCGAGCCCCCGCGCGGCCAGTGCCGGGAACTCGCTCTTCAGGTCGGGGGTGGCGGTGAACAGCACGCTGATGAAGTCGTCCGCCGTCAGCCCGTTGCGTCCCATCACCTCGGAGACCAGTTCGGCCGTGGCCTCCAGCACCTGCTCGCGTTCGTCCGCATCGACCTGAACCGCACCACGGATGGCCCGTACCGCCACGATCTTTCCCGCCTTCGTCTTGCTTCTCCGGCCGCCCCGATGGAGAGCAGGGAACGGCAGCCGCACCCGGAGTTCTCCGGATGCGGCTGCCGTCAACTGTAGCGACCGGGTCCCGGTCGGAGGTGCCCCTCCCCTCGGGAGGGAGAGGGTGTCAGAGGCCCGCGACCTTGTAGAGCTCGCTCACCTCTTGGGGGTTCAGGGCGCGCATCGTGCCCAGTTTGAGGGCGTTGAGGTTGATCGGCCCCACCTGGGTGCGTGCCAGGTCGGAGACCGGGTGCCCCACGGCCTCCATGAGGCGGCGCACGATGTGCTTGCGGCCCTCGTGCAGCCGGATCTCCACCAGCGCCTTGGGAGCGTCGTTCTCCACCACGCGGAAGGAGTCGACCTCGACCGGGCCGTCCTCCAGCTCCACGCCCGCCTTCAGCTCGCGCACCACGCTGTGGGGAACCGGGCCGGGCACCTTGGCGATGTAGGTCTTGACGACCTTGTAGCGCGGGTGCGTGAGCCGGTTGGCGAGCTCGCCGTCGTTGGTGAGCAGGATGAGGCCCTCGGTCTCGGTGTCGAGACGGCCGACGTGGAAGATCCGCTCGTCGGTCTGGCCGGTGTAGTCGGCCAGGGTCGGGCGGCCCTCGGGGTCCCACATGGTGCTCACGACACCGCGCGGCTTGTTCAGGGCGAAGTACAGCTTGTCGCGGTCCGTGACCACCCGCATGCCGTCGACACGGATCTCCGACTTCTCGGGGTCGACACGGGCGCCGAAGCGGCGGACGGTCTGGCCGTCGACGCTGACGCGTCCGGCGGCGATCATCTCCTCGCTGGCGCGGCGGCTGGCGACGCCGGCCGCGGCCAGCGCCTTCTGGAGGCGGATGCCGCCCTCGACGTCGACGTAGTTGTCGCGCGTGTCGTCGGGCCGGTCCTCGTCCTTGGGGTCGTACTCCGAGCGCAGGGCGGCGAGCCGCTCGCGGGCGGCCTTGGAGAGCTGGTTCTCGCTCCTGATGCCGCCGGTCGCGACCTTGCGCCCGCCGGGCAGGTCGGCCGTGTGCCGGTTGCCGGACTTGCGTGCGGGACGCCGCTCGTCGCGGCCCCGGTCGTCGCGGTCGCGGAAGCCGCCGCGGCGGTCGTCGCCGCGCTCGTCACGCCGGAAGGAGCTGCGGTCCTCGCGGTGCCCACCGCGACGGTCACCGCCCTCACGGAAGTTCCGGCCGCCGCGCTCGTCACGGCCGCCCCCGCGGCGGTCGCCGCCGCGCTCGTCGCGTCCACCGCGGAAGTCCCGGCCGCCGCGCTCGTCGCGGGAACGGAAGTCCCGACCGCCGCGGTCGTCACGGCCCCGGTCGTCGCGGTCGCGGAAGCCACCGCGACGGTCACCGCCCTCACGGAAGTCCCGACCACCGCGGTCATCGCGGGAGCGGAAATCCCGACCGCCACGGTCGTCACGGCCCCGGTCGTCACGGCCACGGTCGTCACGGTCGCGGAACCCACCGCGC
>NZ_JACHJO010000010.1:11453-97647 GCF_014203695.1 Nocardiopsis algeriensis
CCGCGACGGTCACCGCCGCGCTCGTCACGCCGGAAGGAACCGCGGTCCTCGCGGTATCCACCGCGACGGTCACCGCCCTCACGGAAGTCCCGACCGCCGCGGTCGTCGCGGGAACGGAAGTCCCGACCGCCACGGTCGTCACGGCCCCGCTCGTCACGGTCGCGGAACCCACCGCGACGGTCACCGCCGCGCTCGTCACGCCGGAAGGAACCGCGGTCCTCGCGGTATCCACCGCGACGGTCACCGCCCTCACGGAAGTCCCGACCACCGCGGTCGTCACGGGAACGGAAGTCCCGACCGCCGCGGTCGTCACGGGAACGGAAGTCCCGACCGCCGCGGTCGTCGCGGGAACGGAAGTCCCGACCGCCGCGGTCGTCGCGGGAACGGTCGTCACGGCCCCGCTCGTCGCGGTCACGGAAGCCGCCGCGGCGGTCACCGCCGCGCTCGTCGCGTCCACCGCGGAAGTCGCGGCCCGCCGGGCCGCGGTCGCCCCGCTGCCGGGGGGCCCGGTCGTCGCGGCGGCCTCTGCCGCCTCGGAAGTCGCTGTCGCCGCGCCCACCGCGCGGGGCGTCGTCCCGCGCACCGCGGGAACTGTCATTAGGTGTGCTCACCGGTGTCGTCTAGACCTTCGATGTCGTCGGGGAGGAACGGTGCCAGATCGGGCAACTCGTCAAGGCTGCGCAGGCCGAGCCGTTCCAGGAAATAGGAGGTGGTCCGATACAGCAGGGCGCCGGACTCCGGGTCGTGTCCGGCCTCCTCGATCAGCCCCCTCAGTACGAGGGTACGCATAACTCCGTCACAGTTGACACCGCGTACGGCGGAGACCCTGCCACGGGAGACCGGCTGCCGGTAGGCCACCACCGCCATCGTCTCCAGCGCGGCCTGCGTCAGCCGCACCTCGTGCCCCTCCTTGAGGAAGTGCTCAACGACGCCGGCGCACTCGGGCCGCGTGTACACACGCCACCCGTCGGCCACCGCCCGAAGGTCGAAACCACGGCCCTGCTCGGTGTATTCCCGCGACAGCGACTCCAGGGTGTCCTCGACCACGCCGACCGGCACGTCCAGCGCCCTGGCCAGGTCGTACTCCGACACCGGCTGGTCGACGACCATCAGCACCGCCTCCAGGTCGCGGCGCAGGGTCGGCGGTGCCTCCCCGCCCGCGCCGGCGCTCTCCACGGTCACTTCTGCTCCCCCGCGTCCTCGGGGCCGCCCCCGGCCCCGTCGTACTCGCTGTCCACCTCGACCTCTTCCGCGCCGCCGGTCCACGTGACCGTCAGCTCGC
Organism: Nocardiopsis algeriensis; assembly: GCF_014203695.1. Lineage (GTDB taxonomy): Bacteria > Actinomycetota > Actinomycetes > Streptosporangiales > Streptosporangiaceae > Nocardiopsis > Nocardiopsis algeriensis. The sequence continues at coordinate 12,736 of NZ_JACHJO010000010.1, forward strand.
CCAGCGGCTCGGGCTGGTCGAAGCCCACGTTGGCCGCCCGGTACAGCTCCAGCAGGGCCAGGAACCGGGCGATGACCTCGAAGGTACCGGTGCAGCCGGCCGTGAGCTCGGCGAAGGTCAGGCGGCCGTGCTCGTGCAGCTTCCGCACCACGATCTCGCCCTGCTCCTTCACCGAGGTCTTCGCCTGGTGGATGTGGGTGACTGGGACGCTCGGCGGTTCCTTGGGGGTGAAGACCCTTCCGGCCAGTGCCGCGAACTCCTGGGGGCCCAGCGGGAACAGCACGTCCGGGCGCAGCGCCGCGAACCGCTCCTCCAGCGGGACCGCGCGCGCGTAGCGCCGCCCCTGCGAGGCCAGCCGCCCGCGCAGGAACTCGGCGGCCTGCTTGTAGGCGCGGTACTGCAGCAGCCGGGCGAACAGCAGGTCGCGGGCCTCCAGCAGTGCCAGGTCCGCCTCGTCCTCCACGTCGCCGCGCGGCAGCAGCCGGGCCGCCTTCAGGTCCAGCAGGGTCGCCGCCACCAGCAGGAAGTTGCTGGCCTGGTCGAGGTCCCACTCGTCCCCGTGCGCGCGGATGTGCGCGATGAACTCGTCGGTGACCTTGGACAGCGACACCTCGGTGATGTCCAGCTTGTGCTTGGAGATCAGCGCCAGCAGCAGGTCGAAGGGCCCCTCGAAGTTGTCCAGGCGCACCTGGAAGGAGCCCTCGCCGGCCTCTGTGTCCCCGTCCCGCACCTTCTCAGCCGCCATGGCAGTGGTTTCGCCTCGTCGTGCTCACGACACAAGGGTGTCACCGGCAGGGACCTGCCGGTGACACCCCTGTCCTCCGTCCGGACTCAGTCCTCGCCCAGCCTCCGCACCAGCGTGCTGGCGGGCCCGTGCTCCTCGAAGTCGGCGAGCAGCACCGCGACGGCCTCGCGCACCAGGCGTCCCCGGTCGGCCGTGATCCCGTACTCGGCGCGCAGCGTCAGCCGGGTCTGCTCCAGGGCCAGCAGTTCGGGGCCCGAGATGTAGACGGTGATCTTCTCGTCGTGCCGCTGCCGGCCGCTCGGCTTGGGCGCGCGCCGCGTCCCGGATCCGCCGAGGTCCCTCCTCTTCTGCTCGGGCGCCCTGGGCGAGGGCTCGGCCTTCGATGCCTGCTCGTCCTCGGTACCGCTGGGGCGGAAGAACAGCTCGTCCGCTCCGGGCAGGGTCACGCGCCGCGACCGCTGAGAGGCCACCTCGCCAGCACCTCCTTGGCCAGCTCCCGATAGGCGCTCGCGCCCGCAGAGGAGGAATCGAACCTGGTGATGGGCTCCCCCGCCACGGTGGCGTCGGGGAAGCGCACGGTGCGGTTGATCACCGTGTTGTAGACCTTGTCGCCGAACCCGTCGATGATCGTGGACAGCACCTCGCGCGCGTGGAGCGTACGGGGGTCGTACATGGTGCCCAGGAAGCCGTCGATGACCAGGCGCTCGTTGAGGCGCTCCTGCACCTTCTGGATGGTGTCCATCAGCAGGGCCACACCGCGCAGCGCGAAGAACTCGCACTCCAGCGGGACGATGACGCCGTCGGCGGCGGTGAGCGCGTTGACGGTGAGCAGGCCCAGCGAGGGCTGGCAGTCGATGAGGACGACGTCGTAGTCGTCGATGACCGGGCGCAGGGCGCGGGCGAGCATCTGCTCGCGCGCCACCTCGCCGACCAGCTGCACCTCGGCGGCCGACAGGTCGATGTTGCTCGGAATGAGGTCGAGGCCCTCGATGTCGGTCTTGAGCAGTACGTCCTCGACCGTCACGTCGCGCTGCATGAGCAGGTTGTAGACGGTCAGGTCCAGCTCGCGCGGGTCGAGCCTGCCCAGACCGACGGAGAGCGCCCCTTGGGGGTCGAAGTCGACCAGGAGCACCCGTCTGCCGCACTCCGCGATGGCGGCTCCGAGGTTGATGGTGGTGGTGGTCTTGCCGACCCCGCCCTTCTGATTACACAGTGCTACAATCCGTGCCGGACCGTGTTCGTCCACGGGCTCGGGTACCGGATAGGTCCGCTCGGGTCTCGTGGTGTGCAGATCGGCCCCCGTGTTGCGTGTCTTGCCCCAGGGATTGGCCGCCGGGCCGGCGATCTCCTCGCCGACGGGTGCGGTGTGCGCATCCGCGCCGCGTTCCGACCAGTTCACAACCCAGGACCTCCCCTACGGACCGGCCACCGCCCGAAGGATCGTTCGCCCTTGGCTCCTGGCCGCCCGTCGGAAACTCAATATGTCGACAGCAACGTACATCTGTCGGGCGTCTCCGGAGCACCGACACGTCGCACTTCCATGAAACCGTACGGGTAGCGTCCCATGCCCGCGCCACCCGGGTGAACCGGACGGGCGAGGCCCTTTCCCCCGACGGGAGCGCGTATCGGCCCCTTCCCGGAGGTCAGGGCCCCTCCCGGCCGCGCGCCCGGGGATGGCTCGCCGCGTAGACCTCGCGCAGACGGTCAACGGTCACAAGTGTGTAGACCTGTGTCGTGGTGACCGAACTGTGCCCCAGGAGTTCCTGCACGACCCGGATGTCCGCCCCTCCGTCGAGCAGGTGCGTGGCGAAGGAGTGGCGCAGCGTGTGCGGTGACACCCCCTCCAGCCCCGCCCGGGCGGCGACGGCGGTCAGCACGGCCCACCCGCCCTGGCGGGTCAGCCGCCCCCCGCGCGCGTTGAGGAACAGCGCCGGACCGCCCCGCCCGCGCCGGGCCAGCACGGGCCGTACGCGCACCAGGTAGGCCTCCAGGGCCCTGCGGGCGTAGGAACCCAGCGGCACCAGCCGCTCCCGGTCGCCCTTGCCCCGGAAACGCACCAGGTCGGCCCCCTCCCCGCCGGCCGCCACCGCGCCGGCGACGTCGTCCACGTCCAGGCCCACCGCCTCGGAGATCCGGGCGCCCGTGCCGTAGAGCAGCTCCAGCAGCGCCCGGTCGCGCAGTGCCACCGCCGCGGCCCGGTCCACCGCCGCCGGCGCCTCCACCGGTCCCGCCGCCTCCAGCAGCCGTTCGACCTCCTCCAGCGGAACGGCCTTGGGCAGGCGCAGAGGCGGGGCGGGCGGCGACACATCGGACGCCGGGTCGGTCGCGGTCCACCCCTCGCGCACCGCGAACCTGTGCAGGCCGCGCACCGCGGCCAGGGCCCGCCCCGCCGACGCCGCACTCAGCGGAGGGCGGCCCTCCCCTCCCTCCCGCAGCGCCCGCAGGTATCCGCCCACGTGGGAGGGCGTGACCCCGGCCGGGTCGGAGACCCCCGCCTCGGCCAGGTATCCGGTGTAGCGGCGCAGGTCGCGCCGGTAGGCCAGCAGGGTGTTGTCGGCCAGCGCCCGCTCGGCGCCCAGATGGTCCAGGAACGCCGCGCACATCCTCTCCAGCGCCTCGGGGGTGCTTCCGTCCGGCCCCGCGCCCACGGCTCAGCCGCCGCCCGGCTCGCGCAGGCCCGCGAACCCGTTTCGGGACAGGGCGTGGGCGGCCAGGACTCCGATCACCGTCGCGCCGTTGTGCAGCCTTCCGGCCCCCACGAGGCGCACCGCCTCCTCCAGCGGGACCCACTCGGCGATCAGGTGGGCCTCCTCGTGCTCGCGCACGAAGTCGATCTCCTCCGCGGGCACGTACGACAGCTCCCGTGCGAGGAAGACGTGGATGCGCTCGTCGGAGAACCCCGGGCTGGGAAAGAAGTCGGCGAGTTCGTGCCAGACCTCGGCGCGCATCCCCGCCTCCTCGACCAGCTCGCGCCGGGCCGTGGCCAGGGGTCCCTCGCCCTCGACGTCGAGTATGCCCGCCGGCAGCTCCCACAGGGCGTGCCGCACCGCGTGGCGGTACTGGCGCTGCAGCAGCACCCGCCCGCGATCGTCCAGGGCCAGGACCGCGGCGGCGCCCGGGTGCACCATGTAGTCGCGCGCGGCCACGGTGCCGTCCCCGTCCGTCTCCACCCAGTCGGTGCGCATCCCGACTCCGACCTTGGCACTGCTGTAGCGCTCCTCGGAGCGCTCCACGGGCCACGACTCGGGGGCGTCCGCGATCTTCGCGTCCGCCCCCGGTGCGCCTTCTGCGGCCGGGCGGGTCCCACTCATCCGATTCGCCTCTCAGATCGTGCCCCGCCCGACCGCGCCCTCAGGAGCTCTTCCTGTCCAGGGCCGCGGCGATCAGCCCCCGGAAGAGCGGGTTGGCCTTGGTCGGACGGGAGCGCAGCTCCGGGTGCGCCTGCGTCGAGATGAAGAACGGGTGCGCGTCCCGGGGCAGTTCGACGTACTCCACCAGCTTGCCATCCGGGGACAGGCCCGAGAACACCAGACCCGCCTCCTCCAGCCGCGACCGGTAGGCGTTGTTGACCTCGAAGCGGTGGCGGTGGCGCTCGGAGACCTGCTCCGCCCCGTAGAGCTCGCGGGCCAGCGTGCCCTCGCCCAGGTCCGCCGGGTACAGGCCCAGGCGCATGGTGCCGCCCATGCCGCGCTCGCCCGAGACCACGTCCTCCTGGTCGGCCATGGTGGAGATGACCGGCTCGGCGGCCTTGTCGTCGAACTCGGTGCTGTTGGCGCCCTCCAGGCCCAGCACGTTGCGCGCGTACTCGATCACGACGGCCTGCAGGCCCAGGCAGATGCCCAGCAGCGGGATCCTGTTCTCGCGGGCGTAGCGGATGGCGCCGAGCTTGCCCTCGATGCCGCGCACCCCGAAGCCGCCGGGGATGACGACGCCGTCCACCCCGTCCAGCTCGGCGGCCGCCCCCGAGGGGCTGGCGCAGTTGTCGCTGGCCACCCAGCGGATGTTGACGTGGGTGTCGGCGGCGAACCCGCCGGCGCGCACCGCCTCGGTGACCGACAGGTAGGCGTCGGGCAGGTCGATGTACTTGCCCACCAGGGCGATGGTGACCTCGTGGTCGGGCTGGTGCACCCTGCGCAGCAGCCCGTCCCACTCGGTCCAGTCCACGTCGCGGAACGGCATGCCCAGGCGGCGCACGACGTAGGCGTCCAGCCCTTCGCGGTGCAGCACCTTGGGGATGTCGTAGATCGAGGGCGCGTCGGGGGTGGAGACCACGCCGGCCTCGTCCACGTCGCACATGAGGCTGATCTTGGACTTCAGGCTCTGGGTGATGGGCCGGTCCGAGCGGCACACGATGGCATCGGGCTGGATGCCGATGCTGCGCAGCGCGGCCACCGAGTGCTGGGTCGGCTTGGTCTTCATCTCACCGGCCGGTCCCAGGAACGGGATCAGCGAGACGTGCAGGAAGAAGCAGTTGTCCCGGCCGATCTCGTGGCGGATCTGGCGGACCGCCTCCAGGAACGGCTGCGACTCTATGTCGCCGACCGTGCCGCCGATCTCGGTGATGACGATGTCGACGTCGGGGCCGTCCATCGCGTAGATGCGGGACTTGATCTCGTTGGTGATGTGCGGGATGACCTGCACGGTGTCGCCCAGGTAGGCGCCCTGGCGCTCCTTGGCGATGACGCTGGAGTAGATCTGGCCGGTGGTGACGTTGGCGATCCCCGACAGCTCGGTGTCCAGGAAGCGCTCGTAGTGGCCCACGTCCAGGTCGGTCTCGGCCCCGTCGTCCGTGACGAAGACCTCACCGTGCTGGAAGGGGTTCATCGTCCCCGGGTCCACGTTCAGGTACGGGTCCAGCTTCTGCATGGTCACCCGCAGACCGCGCGATTTCAGAAGCCGACCCAGGCTGGACGCGGTGAGGCCTTTGCCGAGACTGGAGGCGACGCCGCCAGTAACGAAGAGGTGCTTGGTACTCGCGGCGGATGCCAAAGTGTTGCTCCCGTGGGTTGAGTGGCTACGGCGGGCTCAAACGAGCAAGAGCGGCCGTGCGGCGGTCCGGTTCCGGGCGGTCTGAGATCAGCGCTCGGTCCGCCGGACATCCACGGGGCACCAGGATAACAGGCCGACCGTGGGTCCTCGTCCGCAGAACGTGCGGTCGGCCCGAACTGTTCCCTGCCCCGACCAGGCCGAACCGGCCCGCTCAGGAGGGGAACGCCCCCGCGCGGCCCAGGTAGGCGGGCGGCTGCTTGTCCAGCCTCTGCCCCATCCACTCGCCCAGGGCCGCCGCGCCGGACAGGCTCACACCGGTGTGCCATCCGCTGCGGTGCAGCATGTAGAGGAGGTCCTCGGTGGCGATGTTCCCGGTCGCCGCGGGTGCGAACGGGCAGCCGCCGAACCCGCCCAGGCTGGAGTCGAGCACCCGGACCCCGGCCACCACCGCGGCCAGCGCGTTGGCGTAACCGGTGTTGCGGGTGTTGTGGAAATGGCAGCGCAGCGCCCGCTCCCCCGCGACCTCCCCGACCGCGGCCAGCAGCTCCGAGACCTGGTGCGGCACCCCCACGCCGATCGTGTCGGCCAGGGCGACCTCCACCGCCGAGGTGTCGGCGATGCGGCGCACCACGTCCACGACCCGCTCGGCGGGCACCTCGCCGTCGAAGGGGCAGCCGAACGCCGTGGACACCGTGACGCTCAGCGGGATCCCCGTGCCCTCCAGGTCGCGGTCGATGTCCGCGAGCGTCTCCAGCATCTCCTCGACCGTGCAGCCCTGGTTGCGCACGCAGAAGCCGTCGGTGGCCGGAACCGCGACGTTGACCTCCGACACCCCGGCCGCCACCGCCCGCTCCAGGCCGCGCCGGTTGAGCACCAGGCCGATGTGGGACACCCCGGGAGCGCGCCCGACGCCCGCCATGATCTCCTCGGCCCCGGCCATCTGGGGAACCCTCTTGGGGTTGACGAAGCTGACCGCCTCGATACGGCGCACCCCTGCGGCCACCGCACGGTCGATCAGCTCGATGCGGTCCTCCACCGAGAGCACGCGCGCCTCGTTCTGCAGACCGTCGCGCGGCCCCACCTCGACGACCTCGACATGCTCCCCGCCCTCGGGCCCGCGGTCGTACGCCGCCATCGCCCCGCCTCTCTTCCGCTCCGTCACGTCCGCACAGAATAGGACGTGGGGGGTTCGAGCCGAGAGCCAGGGCCGCCCCGGGCACGCCCCCGCGAGGACGGCCGCGGACCGGCCGGAACCGCCGCGGGCGCGCCGGCGGGGCGGGAGGGCATGCCGCACGCTGTACCGGCGGCCACGGCGCAGGCTTCTCGGGGAACGGCGGGCGCGCTGCGGTCAGCGCAGGGCGAGGGCGGGGCGGATCTCCCAGGTCGTCCAGACCGGGCGGTAGCCCATGCGGTGCCAGAAGGGGCCCGACAGCGGGTTCATCGCGGCGTAGTTGAGCACGGAGACACCCACGCCGTGACTGTCCAGGGCCTGGTGCGCCTGGCTCACGAGCGCCGTCCCGATGCCGTTGCCGCGCTCGTCGGCGGTCACCACCCCGTAACCGATGTGCGCGATGGGCCGGGCGTTGACCAGGGACTTGGCCCAGCGGGAACGCTCGGGCGGAGACACCCACAGCAGTCCCACCGCACGTCCGCGCCGCTCGGCCAGCCAGATCCACGAGCGCGAGCGGCTCAGGGCGCGGGCCGCCACGTTGCGGGTCTGCTCGGCGGTGTCCGGCTGCAGGAACACACCGCCGAAGTTCTGCTCGTAGCGGTGCTCCTCCATCAGGAGCCCCACCACCTGGGTCAGGTCGGCCGCGTCGGCGAGGCGGATGGTCACGTCGCGCGGCGGGAGCGAGGGCGGAACACCGCGGCGGCGCTGACGGGCCGCCAGCACCGTGTAGGGCTGCATTCCGTGGCGCTGCAGCGGAATGATCCCGCACACGTCGCGGGCGGGCCAGCTCACCAGGGCGGCGGACTCCGAGCCGGTGCCGGTGGGCAGCTCCTCCAGCTGGTCGCGCCAGGTGGTGAGCAGGGAGTCGAGGGCGCGCGCGGGGTCGGGCCCGCCGACGATCGGCGTCAGCCAGTGCTGGTCGGGGACGCCCCAGATGCGGCCGACCTCGCCGGGCTGGTACCAGGTGTAGTGCATGGCCCCGGCTGCGACCGTGAGACCGTCCTCGTCGCTGACGGTCAGGAGGGGGTAGGAGTCCGCGGCGAAACCGACGGGTTGCGGCAGCAGGGGGTCGGCGGCGGCCCATCGCTGGGCGACCGACCGCACCAGCGGATCAAGCCCGGCATCGCCTCCGGGCGACTCGTCACGCCGCACGCGGGCGACATAACCGCTCATCCACCCCTCCCCCAGCGATTCCTCACCTCGGTCGCGTCCTCCCCTCGCACCGCGCCGCCTCGAGCGAAGGCAGGACTTCACGACCGTACCGCCTCAGAGCCGGACAGGGGAACGAAATCGTCGACCGACACCGATAATTCACTCGGGGTGGCCACGCCCGTCCGGCTCAGTGTCCGCGCCCCGCGCGGGTGCGAGCGGACCCGCACCACGGTAGCCGATCCGAGGTCGCTCCCCGGTGCCGGGGGTCCGTGCGACGGCAGGGCCTCCTCGGTGACCGGCGGCAGAGCCGCGCCTCAGGACACCGCCGCGGCGCCGCCCTCGACCACGGTGGTGTTGCGGCCCTGGTTGATCACCTCGGGGTCACCGGAGGCGAAGGACACCGTGTTGTCCACCCCCACCAGCACGATCTTGTCGGCCGAGCCGACCTCGACGGTGGTTCCGCGGCCGGTGGCACGCACCAGCGAGCACGCGCCGTCCAGGACCACGACGGCGTCGTCGGCTGCGACCACGACCTCCCGGTCCCGGCACTCCTCGTGGATCCGGGCCCCGTCGTCGACCACCAGCAGCAGGTCGTCGGTGTCGACGTTCTCGCGGGGGGCCGCCGCGGTGCCGGTGCCGGAGGAGGGTGCGGGGCCGACGACCTCCTCACCGCCGCCGTGGGCGGGACCGCAGCCGGCGAGGAGGGTGCCGAGCAGCACGGTGCTGCCGGCTGCGAGACGGACCTTCATGCACTCCCCCACCCGGACACCCGGCAATTGCGACATACGTCTTGCGCAAGGCCAAGGCTATGTCACGCGGAGGTAACTACGCGACTCTATCGTTGTAAAAAAGTTCCCTCCGCGAGATCGGTCGGCGGAGAATTCCCACGGATCACTGCATTCCGGCCGCGTCCATGCCGCGAAGCTCACGCTTGAGCTCCTTGATCTCGTCGCGCAGCCGCGCGGCCACCTCGAACTGCAGATCCGCCGCGGCCTGGTGCATCTGCTCGCTCAGCTGCTCGACGAGGGCCGCCAGCTCCGCACGCGGCATCGCCGAGAGGTCGGCCGACCGCTCGCCCAGGGCCGGGACCGGGGCCTTCTTCCCCGCCTGGCGGTACCCGGTCGCCATGAGCTGCTCGGTGTCGACGTCCTCGCGGGTGAGCGAGTCCAGGATGTCCGCGATCTGCTTGCGCAGCGGCTGGGGGTCGATCCCGTGCTCGGCGTTGTAGGCCAGCTGCTTCTGCCTGCGCCTGCTGGTCTCCTCGATCGCCGCCCGCATCGAGTCGGTGACGTTGTCGGCGTACATGTGCACCTGCCCCGCGACGTTGCGGGCCGCACGGCCGATCGTCTGGATCAGCGACGTCTCCGACCGCAGGAAGCCCTCCTTGTCCGCGTCCAGGATCGCCACCAGCGACACCTCGGGCAGGTCCAGGCCCTCCCGCAGCAGGTTGATGCCCACCAGCACGTCGTACTCGCCCATGCGCAGCTCGCGCAGGAGCTCCACCCGGCGCAGCGTGTCCACCTCGCTGTGCAGGTACCGCACCCGGATGTCCAGCTCGGCGAAGTAGTCGGTGAGCTCCTCGGCCATCCTCTTGGTCAGGGTGGTCACCAGCACCCGCTCGTCGCGCTCGGCCCGCACCCGGATCTCGTGCACCAGGTCGTCGATCTGCCCCTCGGTGGGCTTGACCAGCACCTCCGGGTCGACCAGTCCGGTCGGGCGGATCACCTGCTCCACCACGTCGCCGCCGCTCTGCTCCAACTCGTAGCGGCCCGGCGTCGCCGACAGGTACACCGACTGCCCGATCCGCTCCTTGAACTCCTCCCACCTCAGCGGCCGGTTGTCCAGCGCCGACGGGAGGCGGAAGCCGTGGTCGACCAGGGTGCGCTTGCGCGAGGCGTCGCCCTCGTACATCGCCCCGATCTGCGGCACCGTCACGTGGGACTCGTCCAGGACCAGCAGGAAGTCGTCGGGGAAGTAGTCCAGCAGGGTGTGGGGCGGGCTGCCCGGCTCGCGCTCGTCGAAGTGCCGCGAGTAGTTCTCGATGCCCGAGCAGCTGCCCAGCTGCTGGATCATCTCCAGGTCGTGGGTGGTGCGCATCCGCAGCCGCTGCGCCTCCAGCAGCTTGCCCTGGCCCTCCAGCTCCGCCAGGCGCTCGGCCAGCTCCGCCTCGATCGAGGCCACCGCGCGCGCGGTGCGCTCCTCGCCGGCCACGTAGTGGGAGGCCGGGAAGATGAACATCTTCTCGCTCTCGCCCAGCACCTCGCCCGTCAGCGGGTGCAGCGTCAGCAGGCGCTCCACCTCGTCGCCGAACATCTCGATGCGGATCGCCAGCTCCTCGTACACCGGGATGATCTCGACGGTGTCCCCGCGCACCCGGAACGTGCCGCGCGAGAAGTCCACGTCGTTGCGGGTGTACTGCATGTCCACCAGGCGGCGCAGCAGCTCGTCCCGGTCGATCTCCATGCCGACCTCGAGCTCGGCCATCCGGTCCACGTACTCCTGCGGCGTGCCCAGGCCGTAGATGCACGACACCGACGCCACCACGATCGTGTCCCGGCGGGTGAGCAGCGAGTTGGTCGCCGAGTGCCGCAGCCGCTCCACCTCGTCGTTGATCGAGGAGTCCTTCTCGATGAAGGTGTCGCTCTGGGGAACGTAGGCCTCGGGCTGGTAGTAGTCGTAGTACGACACGAAGTACTCGACGGCGTTGTCGGGCAGCATCTGGCGCAGCTCGTTGGCGAACTGCGCCGCCAGCGTCTTGTTGGGCTGCATCACCAGGGTCGGCCGCTGGAGCTGCTCCACCGTCCATGCCACGGTCGCCGTCTTGCCGGTACCGGTCGCCCCCAGCAGCACCGTGTGCCGGTCCCCCGCGCGCACCCTTCTGGTGATCTCGGCGATCGCGGCCGGCTGATCGCCCGCCGGGACCATGTCCGAGACCACCTTGAACGGGGCCTCGCTGCGCTTGATCCCGCTGACCGGTCGCACGTCGCCCTCTCCCCTCGTCGAAGCCGCGGACCACCGCGGGCCCGCCACCCTCCAACGCTACCCACCGCTGCCGACAAACCGGCCGGACACGGCCTCAGGCCGCGCGGGCCGCCAGTTCCTCCCACAGGCGCGCCACGCGCTCCCTGAGCTGCTCGGGCGTGCCGGAGTTGTCCACCACCAGATCGGCCGCCGCCAGGCGCTCCTCGCGGCCCGCCTGGGCCCGGATCCGCGCCCGGACCTGCTCGGGGTCCATGCCGCGGCCGCGCGACACCCGCTCCACCCGCGCCTCGTCGGGGGCGTCGACCACGACGACCACGTCGTAGAGCGACTGCAGCCCGTTCTCCACCAGCAGGGGGACGTCGTAGACCACCACCCGGGCGCCGTCGGCCCGGGCCCGGGCCATCAGCTCCGCGCTGCGCTCGCCCACCAGGGGGTGCACCACGGCGTTGAGGCGGGCCAGCTTCTCCTCGTCGGCGAAGACGATCTCGCCGAGGCGGGGCCGGTCCAGCCCTCCGTCGGGGGCGAGGACGCCCTCCCCGAACTCGGCGACGACCGCCGCCAGGCCGGGTGTGCCTGGCTCCACCACCTCGCGGGCGAGGGCGTCGGCGTCGATGACGACCGCGCCGTAGGAGGCCAGTTCCGCCGAGACCGCGCTCTTGCCCGAGCCGATCCCTCCTGTGAGTCCCACTTTCAGCATGGAAACGACACTAGAGCGTCTTTCGCGGACATTCGCCCCGAACCCGCCGTCCCCCCGCAGACGGTCCGCCCCGCCCGGACGGTCCGGTCACTCCTGTGCGGGGACCGCCAGCTCCTTGCGCATGTGGACCATGACCAGGTGCTCGGCGATGCGCTCGCGGTGGGTCACCGCATAGCCCAGCTGCCGGTACAGGCGCTGGTTGTCGGCGCTCTGCGCCCCTGTGAAGAGGGTCAGCGCCGCCAACTGCGGGTGGCGCTCCCGCAGGTCCTCCTCCACCCTCTCCAGCAGGGCGCGGGCGATTCCGCGGCGGCGCATGTCCGGCGCCACCGCCAGCCGGCCCACCACGGCGTTGGCACCGGTGACACCGGCCCGCACCGCGCCGACGGTACGGGAGCCGCACACGGCCTTGAGCACGAGCGAGCCCGGGTCCGCCAGGAGCCGCTCCAGGCGCTCCAGGGACTCCGTGAGCGGCAGGATGAACGGATCGCCGCAGGCCTGCGCCTCGTCGACGAACGCCGCCCTCTGCAGGGTGAACAGCTCACCCGCGTCCGCGGGGAGGGCCCGGTGGATCTCGAACACGTCATCTCCTTCGCGCGCCCCGCCCCGAGGCGCGGTCCGACCTTGCGGAATCCTTCCGGGCGGTTCCGCACCCGGACACGGCGGAGGGCCGCACCCGTGTGCACGGATGCGGCCCTCCACTGCTGCTCAGAGGGTCCCGGAGGACCGCTCAGACCTGGATCAGGCGTCGCCGCCGGCCAGCTTCTCGCGAAGCGCGGCCAGGGCCTCGTCGGAGGCCAGGGCACCGCTGGAGCTCTCGGAGCCGGAGCTCTGAGTACCACCGGTGTAGTCCTCTTCCTCGTCGACCACCGGGGCGTTGGCCGCCTCGGCCTCGGCCGCCTGGGCCTCCTCGACCTGCTTGCGGTGAGCCTCGAAGCGGGCCTGCGCCTCGGCGTAGCTGCGCTCCCACTCGTCGCGCTGGGCCTCGTAGCCCTCGAGCCACTCGCCGCTCTCCGGGTCGAAGCCCTCGGGGTACTTGTAGTTGCCCTGCTCGTCGTAGTCGGCGGCCATGCCGTACAGGGTGGGGTCGAAGTCCACCTGGTCGGGCGAGACGCTCTCGTTGGCCTGCTTGAGCGACAGGCTGATACGACGGCGGTCGAGGTCGATGTCGATGATCTTGACGAAGATCTCGGTGCCGACCTGGACGACCTGCTCGGGCACCTCGACGTGGCGCTCGGCCAGCTCGGAGATGTGGACCAGGCCCTCGATGCCCTCCTCGACGCGCACGAACGCACCGAACGGGACGAGCTTGGTGACCTTGCCGGGGACGACCTGCCCGATCTGGTGGGTCCGGGCGAACTGCTGCCACGGGTCTTCCTGGGTCGCCTTCAGCGACAGGGAGACGCGCTCGCGCTCCATGTCGACGTCCAGGACCTCGACCGTGACCTCCTGGCCGACCTCGACGACCTCGCTCGGGTGGTCGATGTGCTTCCAGGACAGCTCGGAGACGTGCACCAGGCCGTCGACGCCGCCCAGGTCCACGAACGCACCGAAGTTGACGATCGAGGAGACGACGCCCTTGCGGATCTGGCCCTTCTGCAGGGTGTTGAGGAAGGTCTGGCGGACCTCGGACTGGGTCTGCTCGAGCCAGGCGCGGCGGGACAGGACCACGTTGTTGCGGTTCTTGTCCAGCTCGATGATCTTCGCCTCGAGCTCGCGGCCGACGTAGGGCTGCAGGTCGCGGACGCGACGCATCTCGACCAGCGAGGCGGGGAGGAAGCCGCGAAGACCGATGTCGAGGATGAGGCCGCCCTTGACGACCTCGATGACGGTGCCGGTGACGACGCCGTCCTCCTCCTTGATCTTCTCGATCGTGCCCCAGGCGCGCTCGTACTGGGCGCGCTTCTTGGACAGGATCAGGCGGCCTTCCTTGTCCTCCTTCTGGAGAACGAGAGCCTCGACCTGGTCGCCCACGGCGACGACCTCGCCCGGGTCGACGTCGTGCTTGATCGACAGTTCCCGGGAGGGAATCACACCCTCGGTCTTGTAGCCGATGTCGAGCAAGACCTCGTCTCGATCGACCTTCACGATGGTGCCCTCGACAATGTCACCGTCGTTGAAGTACTTGATGGTCTCGTCGATCGCCGCGAGGAAGGCTTCCTCGGACCCGATGTCGTTGACCGCTACCTGGGGTGTCGAGGTGGCCTCGGTGCTGCTCGTCATTTGTGGGTGGACTCCGGATACGGACAGATTCAGGGAATGGGCACGCCGCGGATTCGAGCTTGTCGATCCGTCATCCAGAGGTGAGGAGCAGGCCTGCCACGGAAAGGAGCCTTCCGTGGCCACCAGCCGCCGGGTCCGGAGTGTTGACCGAGGTGGTGCCGCACTTCCGCCTCCCAGCGGAGACAGCAGGCAGCGCACGAACCCACAACGCTCCTGCCAGCATATGAGACAAGGGCGCTCTGGTCAATCGAAATTCCCGAGGCGGCACGGCGAAGGCCGCGATGGCGGCAATGTACCCGAGTGCGGCGGCCAAGATCAACTGCACGGCACCACCGCGTCCCACCTGGTCACACCACGGAGAAAAGGGAACACGGACACGTACCGGAAAGCTACTTTCCGTCATCGACGGGGCGGGAGCGCAGCCGCTTGAGCTCCCCCCGCCGCTTCTTGGCGTCCGTGCGCCGCTGCTTGGCCCGCCGGCTCGGCCGCGTCGCCCGGCGCGACGGCCCGGCCGGGGCCGTCGCCTCCGACAGCAGGGCGGTCATCCGCTCCAGCGCCTCCGCCCGGTTGCGCACCTGGGAGCGGTGCGTCTGCACCGTCACCGTCAGCACCCCGTCGACCAGGCGCCCGGACAGCCGCTCCAGGGCCCGCTCCCGCCGCGCCGCCCCCAGGGCGCCGCAGCGGGCCACGTCCAGCGACAGCGACACCCGCGTGTCCGACGTGTTGACGTGCTGGCCGCCGGGCCCCGACGAGCGCGAGAACCGCCACACCAGCTCGCGGGCGGGAACGGTCACCGGACCCACGGACAACCCCTCGTCCCCGGTCACCGCTCCCCCTTCCGCTCCTGCCGCCCCGGTCCGCGTGACAGGACCTAGTGGGCGGCGTCGTGCCAGCTCTGCCCGCTGCCGACCGACACCCCCAGCGGGACACGCAGATCATAGGCGGAACTCATCTCGTGGCGCACCAGCTTTTCCACCGCCTCCCGCTCGCCCGGCGCGACCTCCACCACCAGTTCGTCGTGCACCTGCAGCAGCACCCGCGAGGCGAACCCGCCCTCCGCCAGCGCCGCGTCCACCTGGAGCATGGCCACCTTGATGATGTCGGCCGCCGAGCCCTGGATCGGCGCGTTGAGCGCCATCCGCTCCGCCATCTCGCGGCGCTGGCGGTTGTCGCTGGTCAGGTCGGGCAGATAGCGGCGCCGCCCCAGCATCGTCTCGGTGTAGCCGGCCCGGCGGGCATCCTCCACCACGGAGTTCAGGTAGTCGCGCACCCCGCCGAACTCCGCGAAGTAGTCCTCCATCAGCTTCTTGGCCTCGTCCGGGGCGATCCCCAGCTGCTGCGACAGCCCGTAGGCGCTCAGGCCGTAGGCCAGCCCGTAGCTCATCGCCTTGATCCGCGACCTGGCCTCGCCGTCGACGTCCTCGACCGCCACGCCGAACACCTGGGCGGCCATCTGCGCGTGGAAGTCGTAGCCGCTGTTGAACGCGTCGATCAGCGCCTGCTCCTGGGACAGGTGCGCCATGATCCGCAGCTCGATCTGGCTGTAGTCGGCCGTCAGCAGCTCCTCGAAGCCCTCGCCGACCACGAAGGCCCGCCGGATCCTGCGTCCCACCTCCGTGCGCACGGGGATGTTCTGCAGGTTGGGCTCGGTGGAACTGAGCCGCCCCGTCGCCGCCACCGTCTGGTTGAACGTCGTGTGGATGCGGCCGTCGTCGGCGATCGTCTTGATCAGGCCCTCGACCGTGGTGCGCAGCTTGGTCTGGTCGCGGTGGTGCAGCAGCACCGCCAGCAGCTCGTTGTCGGTCTGCGCGGCCAGCCACGCCAGCGCGTCGGCATCCGTGGTGTAGCCCGTCTTGATCTTCTTGGTCCGGGGCAGCCCCAGGTCCTCGAACAGGACCTGCTGCAGCTGCTTGGGCGAACCCAGGTTGAACTCCCGGCCCACGATCTCGTGCGCCCGCTCCACCGCGCCGCGCGCCGCCGAAGCGAACTCCCCCTGCAGGTCCTCCAGATAAGGGCGGTCGGCCGCGATACCCGCGCGCTCCATCCTCGCCAGCACGCCCACCAGCGGCAGCTCCACCTCCCGCAGCAGGTGCGAGCCGCCCCGCTTGTCCAGTTCCGCCGCCAGCACGGCGGCCAGGTCGCGGGTCGCCGCCGCCCGCACCGCCAGCAGCTGCTGGTGGCCGGAGGGCCCCCCGTCCTTCTCCGAATCCAGGTCCAGGGTCAGCTGGTCGCCGGAGGTGCCCTCCTCCAGCTCGCGCCCCAGGTACTTCAGGCACAGGTCCGCCAGGTCGAAGCGGCGCTGCCCCGGCTGCACCAGGTAGGCCGCCAGGGCCGTGTCGCTGACCACCCCGCCCAGCGTCCAGCCGTGCCCGTCCAGGGCCAGCAGCGCACCCTTGTACTCGTGCACCGCCTTGGGCCGCTCCGCGTCGGCCAGGAACGCCGCCAGCGCCTCGGAGTCGCGCTCGTCCAGCACGGTGGGGTCGACGAACACCGACGCGCCGCCGGGCACGCTCACCGCGAGCGCGTCCACACGCCCCCTGGTGCCCTCCACCGCGACGCCCGCCGGCGCCTCCTCGGTGATGCCGTCGGCGGACGCGTGCCGGACCAGCCAGTCGGCCAGCTCCCCGGTCCCCGCCACCGTCAGGTCCACGGAGAACTCCTCGGCCGGGGCCGCCGGGGTCGCCGCGCCGCCGTCGGTGCGCACCACGGAGTAGAGGCGCTCGCGCAGGTTCGAGGCGAACTCCAGGTTGTCGAACAGGGCGTCGATCCCCGGACGGTCGGCCCGGCCCAGCTCCAGCTCCTCCAGCGCGACCCCCAGCTCCATCCCGGTCTCCAGCCGGTTGAGGCGGTAGTTGCGCAGCACGTCGTCCAGGTGGTCGCGGAAACTCTGGCCCGCCTTGCCGGTGAGCTCGTCGGCGCGGGCCACCAGCTCCTCCAGGGACCCGTACTTGCCGATCCACTTGGCCGCGGTCTTGGGGCCCACGCCCGGAACGCCCGGCAGGTTGTCGGCCTTCTCCCCCACCAGGGCGGCCAGGTCCCGGTAGCGCTCCGGCGGGACCCCGTACTTGTCCTCCACCGCGGCCGGGTCCATCCGCCGCAGGTCCGACAGGCTCTTGCCCGGGTAGAGCACGGTGCAGGAGTCGGTGACCAGCTGGAAGGCGTCGCGGTCGCCCGAGGCGATCAGCACCTCCATCCCGGCGTCCTCGCCCCACCGCGCCAGCGTGGCGATGACGTCGTCGGCCTCGTACCCCGGCGACGACAGGTTGGCCACGCCCACCAGCCGCATCAGGTCCTGGGTGAGCGGCACCTGCGAGGGGAACTCCGGCGGGGTCTCCGACCGGCCCCCCTTGTACTCGGAGTACTCCTCGTGCCGGAAGGTCGGCCCCGACAGGTCCCAGGCCACCGCGACGTGCGTGGGCTCCTCGTCTCTGAGCAGCTTGACGAGCATCGACGTGAAGCCGTAGACGGCATTGGTCGACTGGCCCGTGCTCGTGCCGAACTTGTCCGCCGGGAGCGCGAAGAACGCGCGGAAGGCCATCGAGTGGCCGTCCAGGAGGAGAAGCCTGGATCTGGATGTCTGGTCGGGGGTCTCTCGCTTGGTCACCACAGGCAAATCCTAGGATGCTGGGCAGACATCTCGCGGCGGGAAGGGACACACCATGGCGACGGACTCCGAGGCCGTGCACGCATTCCTCGGCAAGGGCCTGGACGCCCGGATGGGCATCGAGGTCACGGAGGCCTCCGCGGAGCGCGTGGTGGGCCGCATGCCGGTGGAGGGCAACCAGCAGCCCTTCGGCCTCCTGCACGGGGGCGCCTCCTGCGTGCTCGCCGAGTCCCTGGGCTCCATCGGCTCCACCCTCCACGCGCAGCAGTACGGCAAGGTCGCCGTCGGCATCGAGATCAACGCGACCCACCACCGCTCCGCGACCGAGGGGCACGTCACCGGTGTCGCCGAACCCGTCCACCTCGGCCGCACCCTGGCCACCTGGGAGATCACGGTCACCGACGACGGCGGGCGCAAGGTGTGCACCGCCCGCCTCACCTGCATGCTGCGCGAGGTCCCCCGGAGCTGAAGCACCGCTGCGACCGCCCCATAAGCCCGGCTGAACTTTACGGCCGGGCTTTTTCCTGCCCTCTGACGCGACACATTGCAGCGCAACGCGCACACAAATCCCTCGGGCGTTCAGTCGGAGCTCTCGCAGACTACAGAGACATAACGGCCTGAACGCGAGTCGGCACCAACGCACCCCCGCTGCTTCTCCAAAGAGAACATCCGTGATTAAGCTCCGCTAACGCCCCTGATTAAGGCATGCCACACATCGCGAACATCAGGTGGCAGAGCACCCTCCAGCGCAGCTGCACCCCGCAGCCTGTGCTCGCCGGTTGAACGGAGTGACCACGATCATGGCAAGCAAGAAGGTCCTAGGCCTCACTGCCGCAACCGCGGCCCTGGTTCTCGGGCTCACCGCGTGTGGCAGCGAGGGCGGCGAAGGGGGCGGCGGCGAAGCCTCCGGCGACGCCTTCACCTTCGGCATCCTCTACCCGCAGACCGGCTCCCTCTCCTTCCTCGGCCCGCCCCAGATCACCGCCGCCGAGTACGCCATCTCCGAGATCAACGCCGCGGGCGGCATCCTCGGCACCGAGGTCCCCGCGATCGTCCAGGGCGACGAGGCCGGCGACGCCGCCCAGGCCAACGAGGCCGCCAACAGCCTGGTCGGCGACGGCGTCAACGCCGTCATCGGCGCCGCGGCCTCGGGCATGACCCAGGCGACCTACGACACCATCACCGGCGCGGGTGTCGTCCAGTGCTCCGGTTCCAACACCGCCCCCGACCTCACCAACATCGAGGACAACGGCCTCTACTTCCGCACCGCCCCCAGCGACCTGCTCTCCGGCCCCGTCATGGCCCGCAAGATCGTCGAGGACGGCCACCAGAGCGTCGCCATCGTCGCGCGCGCCGACGACTACGGCTCCGGCTACGCCGGCGGGCTCCAGGGCGAGCTCGAGGCCCTCGGCGCCGAGGTCGTCCTCAGCGAGACCTACGACCCCGAGGCCACGACCTTCAACTCGATCGTCACCGGCGTCAACAACGAGGAGCCCGACGCGATCGCCCTCATCTCCTTCGAGGAGGGCGCCCAGGTCATCTCCCAGCTCCTGGAGAGCGGCGCCGAGGGCAACCAGCTGTACATCACCGACGGTCTCAACAACCCCGAGCTCGGCAACAGCGTCAACAGCGAGGAGCCCGAGATCGTCACCGGTATCACCGGTGTCGCCCCCGGCGCCGACAACGCCGCCTTCAACGAGGCCCTGACGGAGTTCGACCCGGAGCTGGAGGCCTTCCAGTTCGGCCCGCAGGTCTTCGACTGCGTCACCACGATCGCCCTGGCCGCCGAGGCCGCGGGGAGCACCGACCCGGCCGACTACGCCGCCGAGATGTCCAACGTGAGCAGCCCCGAGGGCACGGAGTGCAGCACCTTCTCCGAGTGCCGCGACCTGCTCGCGGAGGGCGAGGAGATCGACTACCAGGGCCAGAGCGGCAACATCGACTTCGACGAGAACGGCGACCCGACCTCGGCGACGTTCCAGGTGTTCCACTTCGGCGAGGACGGCTACGAGACCCTCGGCTTCGAGGAGTACTCGGTCAACGAGTAGCGGACAGCACCACCGCACCACCACGAGCGCCCCGGTCCTCCGGGGCGCTCCCCTTTGTGCCCGGAACCGCACCGCGGGGGCCTCCGGGCGCGGGGGAAAGGCGCGTGCCGGGGCCGGGGACCGAGGCCGCAGGGAAATCCGGGCCCCGCCGCGGGAACCGCACCGGATCCCCGCGGCCCGCACCGGGGCCGGAGCGCCCTCCGGGACCCGCCGCCGCCCGCACACACGGGGCCGCGGGAAGGAACGCACACGAAAGGGGGAGGGACGCTCCCGCGTCCCTCCCCCTCGCGGGTGCTCAGGCCTTGGCCAGGGTTCCCAGGTACAGCTCGATCACGTTCGGGTCGTTCAGGAGTTCCGCGCCCGTACCCGTGTACGCGTTGCGGCCCTGGTCCAGCACGTAGCCCCGGTCGCAGATCTGCAGGCAGCGGCGGGCGTTCTGCTCCACCATGATCACCGAGACACCCGCCTCGTTGACCTGCTTCACCCGCTGGAAGACCTCTTCCTGGTAGATCGGGGAGAGACCCGCCGTCGGCTCGTCCAGCAGCAGCACGGACGGGTCCATCATCAGGGCCCGCCCCATCGCCACCATCTGGCGCTCACCGCCCGACAGCGAGCCCGCCTTGGCCTTGCGGCGCCCGCCCAGCAGCGGGAACAGCTCCGCCACCACCGCGAACCGCTCCGCGAACGCCTTCGGCCGCAGGTACGCCCCCATCTGGAGGTTCTCCTCGATGGTCAGCGAGGGGAACACGTTCCGCGTCTGCGGCACGTACCCCACCCCTCGCTCCACCAGGCCGTGCGCCGGCAGGCCCTTGATGCTCGCCCCCCGCAGCGTCAGCTCGCCCTCGCGCACCGGGATCAGGCCGAAGACCGTCTTGATCAGCGTCGACTTGCCCGCGCCGTTGGGGCCGATGATCGCCACGACCTCGCCCTCGGTGAGCGTCAGCGTGCACCCGTTGAGGATGTTCACCCCGGGCACGTACCCCGCCACCAGCTCCTTGGCCAGCAGCAGGTGGTCGCCGGGGGAACCCGCCTCAGCGGGCTCGGCCACCGCCTGCTCTAGAAGCTCCTCGCGGTGCTCCTGGATCTCCTCCGCGGACTCCGCCCTCAGGCCCCCGTCCTCACTCATCGCCGTCCTCCTCACGGGCACCCAGGTAGGCGTCGATCACCTGCTGGTTCGAACGAATGTCGGACGGACGCCCCTCGGCGATCACCTGACCCTGGGCCAGCACCACGATCCAGTCGCTGATGCCCATGATCACGTCCATGTCGTGCTCGACGAACAGCACCGTCTTGCCCTCGTCGCGCAACGACGTGATGTGCCCCAGCAGCGACTGCACCAGCGCCGGGTTCACACCCGCCATCGGCTCATCCAGCATGATCGTGCTCGGGTCCGTCATCAGGGCGCGGGCCATCTCCAGCAGCTTGCGCTGGCCGCCCGAGAGCGCACCCGCGATCTCGTCGCGCTTGTCGATCAGCTTGAACCGCTCCAGCAGCTCCAGTGCCCTCGCGGTGTTCTCCTTCTCCTGCGACTTCCACATCGGACGCAGGAACGCACCCGCCAGCCGCTCCCCCAGCTGCCCCTGGGCACCCAGCAGCATGTTGTCCAGCACCGACATCCGCGTCAGCGCCTTCGTCAGCTGGAACGTGCGCACCATGCCGGCACGCGCCACCTGGTGCCCGCTCCTGCCGCCGATCTGCCGGCCGTCGAACGACCACCGGCCCCTGTCCGCCCGGTCGAAGCCCGTCAGCAGGTTGAACAGCGTCGACTTTCCCGCGCCGTTCGGGCCGATCAGCGCCGTGATCGTCCCCCGCTGCACCTCCAGGTGCTCCACGTCCACAGCCGTCAGACCGCCGAAGGAGCGCCGCACGCCGTCGACCACCAGGATGGGGTCGGGCTTGGCACTGCCCGGCACCGCGTCCGCGGCCCCCATGCGGTCGACCACGGTCTCGTCACTTGACATTGATCAGCATCTCCTTGCGGTCGCCGATGATTCCCTGCGGCCTGAAGACGATGAGCAGCACCAGCATCAGGCCCGCGAAGGCCAGCTGGATCGCTCCGTAGTCCGGACCGTCCAGGAAGGGCAGCAGACCCAGGTTCCCCAGCCCCCGGAGCACACCGTCGGTGAAGCTCATCAGGAACCAGAAGATCATCGAGCCCAGCACCGGCCCGAACACCCGTCCCGCACCGCCCAGCAGCAGGATCACCCACAGGAAGAACGTCACCTGCGGCTTGAACTGGTCCGCCTGGATCGCCGCCTGGTAGACCGCCATCATGCAGCCCGCCAGCGCGCCGATCAGGCCGCCCAGCACCAGCGCCTGCATCTTGTAGGCGAACACGTTCTTGCCCAGGCTGCGGGCCGCGTCCTCGTCCTCCCGGATGCCCTTGATCACACGCCCCCACGGGCTGTGGGTCAACATCCAGGTCAGGCCCGCCATCAGCAGCACCAGGCCCCACGTCGTCACCATCACCCACAGGTGGCTGGCGTTGTAGGACAGCATCCCCACCCCGTAGGTCCCGGGCGGGATCGGGTTCAGGGCCCGGAAGTCGCCGGCCAGGTTCTGCAGGCCGTAGACGCCGCCGGTCAGCGGTTCGGCGAAACCCGACCGGTACACGAGCCGGATCACCTCCGCCGCCGCGATCGTCGTGATCGCCAGGTAGTCCTCGCGCAGGCGCAGCGTCGGAATACCCAGCAGCAGCGCCAGGACCAGCGCGCACAGCAGCCCCACACCGAAGCCCACCGCCAGCGGAAGGTCGAACACCGCCACGCTGATACCCACGCCGTAGGCGCCCACCAGCATGAACCCGACCTGGCCGAAGTTCAGCAGGCCCGTGTAGCCGAAGTGGAGGTTGAGGCCGATGGCGGCGAGGGCGTAGATCGCGGCGACCGGGCCCAGGGCCGACCGCATGGACTCGGCAAGGATCGAAAGTATGTCCATCGTCAGTTGCTCCTAGCCCACCCGCTCGCGCTGACCGAGCAGGCCCTGGGGCCTGACCAGCAGCATGAGAATCATCAGGATCAGGGCCCACGCCTGCATGAACTGCGACGGGAACCAGAGAGTGGACAGCATCGCCACCAGGCCGACCGCAATGCCGCCGGCCATCGCTCCGTAGGCCGTCCCCAGACCGCCCAGGATGACCGCCGCGAACATCATCAGCAGCAGACGGAAGCCCATCTCGTACTCGACCACCTGGTTGAGGCCGTAGAGCACACCGCCCAGCGCCGCCAGACCGCCGCCCAGGCCCCACACGTAGAGCGTCACCCGGTCCACGTCGATACCCGACGACTCCGCCAGGTCGCGGTTGTCCGACACCGCGCGCATCGCCTTGCCGATGCGGGTGAACTGCAGCAGGCAGGCCACCCCCACCAGCACCACGACCGCCACCGCCATGACCACCAGGTCGCGCGGCGGCATCGAGATCGGCCCGAAGTTCACCATCTCCTGGATCTGGAAGCCCGGGTAGCGGCTGCGGCCCGAACCGAAGACCACCAGGATCACGTGCCGCAGGACCAGGGCCAGGCCGATCGAGACGATGAACATCTGGATCAGCGCCACGTTGCGGCCGCGCAGCGGTCGCCAGATGTAGCGCTCCATGCACCCGCCCAGGACCGCGCCCATCAGGACCGCGAGCACCGCGGCCATCCAGAGCGGGACCTGCCAGCCGACCGAGTCGCCCAGTACGCCCAGGACGGTCGCCAGCACGATGCCGGCGAGGATCGCCGACCACTGGATCGCGATCAGCGCGCCCCGGCCCAGCCTCGTCTCGAGGAGGGCGCCGGCGAGTACCGCCGCGCCCAGGCCCGCGAAGATCGCCAGCAGGGAGTTGCCCAGGCCCGCGGCACCGCTGCTGAACACCAGGGCCGCCATCGCACCGAAGGTCACCATGTCGCCGTGGGCGAAGTTGATCAGCTTCGTCGTACCGAAGATCAGGGACAGACCGATGGCCGACACCGCGATCACCAGGCCGAACAGGAGACCTGCCGCGACCAGCTGGAGGACGCGCTCACCGAAGGAGGCGCTGCTGTCCACCCCGACCGCGATCTCCCCCTCCTCGGCGGGAGCTGCCCCGTCGGAGCCGGACTCCTCCGTCGCATCCTCCGACGGCGAGGCGGAGCTGTCGTCTCCGGTGGCCCCTGGGGCTTCCAGAGCGATGATGAGGGGACGGCGGTCTCCCGCCTCGACCTCCACCTCGCTCTCCCCACCCGCCACGATGGCGGTCTCTCTCACGACGAATTCGCTGGGGACGGACTCCTGGTCCACCACGACGCGGTAGGTGCCCGGTCCGGGCAGCTCCACTTCCCAATTTCCATCAGGGTCGGTCTCGGCAGCACCGATCTCGTCCTCATCCTCGAACACGGTGATCGTGATGCCTTCGACACCCTGATCCCGGTCGCCCGGATGGCGGATCTGACCGTGCAGCGCCTCACCGCCCTGTTCGTCCGCCGTCGCCGCCGGCCCAGGGATCACCAGGATGGCGGTGATCAGGGCGAGCAGCACGGTCACGAGGCGTGTGCGCACGCGCGCTCCTTGCGCATCTGAGGGGTAGCGGCACCGTATGCGCGCATTCGGCACCACTGTCCATTGCTGTTCGGTGCGGCGAGTTTAGCCCGGTTTAGGCAGGTCGTTCAGCTTCGCTTAAGTCACGTGACCCAACTGTCATCGCGGCGTGCGGAAATGAGATCCAACCGTCACTCCAGGTGGGTTGACCCTGGACGGTTGTCTCATTTCCGTCCCGGCGGCTGCACGATGTGCACCCTCTCGACACCTCTTCCGTGGCAGAACGCAGGAAGTCCGCGCGCGGCGGAGCGGCCGCGGCAAGGCGTCGGACGGAGAAGGGTGCGGGCGGGGCGGAGGCGGACATGGAAAAGGGACCGCATCCGGAGGGTGCGGCCCCGTGGAGTTCAGTTCCGCCGGAACAGCTGCGTCAGTCCTGCCGGCGATCGCCCTAGAACTGTTTCCCGCCGAGCGTCTCCACAACGGTCTCGGCCACTTTGCGCATGGTCAGGCGGCGGTCCATGGAGTTCTTCTGGATCCAGCGGAACGCCTCGGGCTCGCTCATCCCGTGGCGGCTCTGCAGCAGCCCTTTGGCCTGCTCGACCAGCTTGCGCGTCTCCAGGCGGTCCTGGAGGTTGCCGACCTCGGCCTCCAGTGCGGCGAGTTCGGCGTAGCGGGAGGTGGCCATCTCGATGGCGGGCACCAGGTCCGACTTGCTGAAGGGCTTGACCAGGTAGGCCATGGCACCGGCCTCGCGCGCCCGCTCGACCAGCTCGCGCTGGGAGAAGGCGGTCAGGATCACGACGGGGGCGATCCGCTCGGCGGCGATCCGCTCGGCGGCGGACAGGCCGTCGAGTACGGGCATCTTGATGTCGGTGATCACCAGGTCGGGTCTGAGCTCCTGGGCGAGCCGGATGACCGTCTCCCCGTCCCCGGCCTCTCCCACGACGGCATAGCCGTCCTCCTCAAGCATCTCCTTGAGGTCCAGGCGGATCAGGGCCTCGTCTTCCGCGATCACCACGCGGCTCTGCGTCCTCGTCGTCACGTAGATGAGGTTACCGAGATCCGCTAGGATGGCGGGCGTCGGGACCTGCTCTGCGCGCCAATCGTGACATCACTGTTGGCCGCTCGCAGCCACTCCGGACAGCCAGGGGCACCCCTGAGCGAAAAAATCGGACATATGCACTAAATGCCCCGATAGCCCAACGGAAGAGGCAATGGTTTCAAAGTCCATAAAGTGTGGGTTCGAGTCCCACTCGGGGTACTGAAGACGAAAAGCCGCCCGATGAGGCGGCTTTCGTCATTCCCGGCATGTGCTCATGTGGCACGGAGTGCCCGTGGCTGCAGCCCGGGCTCGGCGCCACCGCGCGGTTCTGCCGAGCCGTGCCGAGGAAAGGGTCCGGGGCGCTCCCGTCCGACCCTCCCGGACTCCTGGCGGCCCGGGAGGCCGGCGAGCGCATCTCGGCCCTCGACCGGTTCGGGCCCCCTCGCGAGAGCCGTGCCGCGTCCCGCTCCCCTGCCGCGGCATCGCTGCCGCCTCCGCCGCGGCGGGGATGCTGCGGCACGGAGGGCAGGGCTTCCCCGGCCCGGCCACCGGGGGATCGGGCAGACAGGCCGAAACCTCCGGGGCCCCTTGGACCACCCGGCTGGATATAGCCCTTTTGTCGCTTTCTCCCGGCGGCGAGCGGGCTGAACCGATCACATCCCGGCCACAACCTGAGTACAACCCGACGGTTCGGGCGCTCCCGCCGCCGGGTGTCCCCGATCCTTGAAGATCAAAGACGAGTTCTCAGGAGAGGAGCGGCAGGTGCTGACCGCTGTGGCCGGGATCTTCGGCGCGCTGGTGATCGGCGCCTGGGTCGTCGTGGCCTGGGGGTCGGGACGTCGCCAGCCGTGGCTGCTGGCGCCCCTCGCGCTGCTCGTCGTCCTCCTCGTCGTCATGGACATGCCCGGCTGGTCGTTCCTGCCGGCGGTGGCACTGGTGGCGGGGACGTTCACCGAACTGGTGCTCGGGGTCCGGGAGTCGCCCGCGGTACGCACCAAGGACCCCGACGCGCCGCTCAGCACCGAGCGGTGGGCCGCCGCGGTGGCGGCGCCGTTCCGGGTGGCGCTGGCCGAACCCTGGGACGTGGTGGCGCAGCGGACGCTGCGGCGCCGCTATCGGCGCATGCTCGAACACCAGTGGCAGGTGACCGACCGCGAATCCCTGGTGGCGGCGTTCGAGGCGCACGTCGAGGAGCTGCGTACGGGCTCGACGCTGGACCTGGTGGTGGACCTGGGCGCGGGGATCGCCCGGTCGCGCCTGCCCCGCGAGGAGGGCGGGATGGACACCGGCGAGCAGGTCCGGCTGACGCCCGAGCAGGTCGAGCGGCTGCGTGAGGTCACCGGGGCGGTCGAGGGCGACGAGACGGTGATCATCGGGGCGTACCAGTGGTGGCGCTCGGTCCACGCGATCCGGTTGGTGTGCGCGGGGGCGTCCCTGGACTGGCTGAGTCCGGTGGAGACGCAGACGATGCTGCGGCGGGTGGCCTCGGACCTGCAGCGGCGGTACGCCTCGTGGCAGCAGCTGTCGACGGCGTTCCACGCGGGGTACCTGCTGTGGCCGAACCGGGCCGCGGGGGACGAGGACGGCGGCACGGACCGGGTGTGGACGGCGCTGGGGCTGCTGACGGAGGATCCGCGCAGCCCGTGGAACCTGCTGCCCTGGGACATGCCGTTGGAGCGGGTGCTCCCCGAGGGCGGGACGCCCGGCGGCCAGGAGCAGCAGGAGAGCCGCAGCTGATTCCTCCGGCGGCGTTCGCGGCCGGAGCGCGGGGCGGGGCGTCCGACCGGCCCGGAGAAGACATCGGCCGCATCCGGTACCGATCCGGGGGCGGCGCGGCTCATACGCCGGTTCCTCTCCGGATCGGACCTGATGCGGCACGTCTGGTGGCGCCTGCGAGGCGCCGGGTTCCTCAGTTGTTGTTCAGGGCGACGGCGTCGCCGAGGCGGTGGACCCGCAGGAAGTTGGTGGAACCGGTGGTTCCGGGCGGGCTGCCCGCGACGATGACGACCTTGTCGCCCTTGGCGTAGTCGCCGAGCTGGAGTAGCTCGCTCTCGACCTGGCGGACCATGTCGTCGGTGTTGTCGACCCAGGGGACGAGGTTGGTCTCGACGCCCCAGGTGAGGGAGAGCCGGCCGCGGGTGGCGTGCTCGGTGGTGAAGGCCATCAGCGGAATGGGCGAGCGGTAGCGGGCCAGGCGGCGGGCGGTCTCGCCGGACATGGTGAAGGCGACGAGGGCCTTGGCGCCGACGGTGGCGCCGATCTCGGCCGCCGCCCGGGCGATGGCTCCACCGGTGGTCTCGGGCACCCGGTTGAGGATGTGCGAGGCGCGCAGGGACTCCTGCTCGGCGGCACCGATGATGCGGGCCATGGTCTCGACGGTCTCGACCGGATACTTTCCGACACTGGTCTCGCCGGAGAGCATGACGGCGTCGGCTCCGTCGAGGACGGCGTTGGCGACGTCGGAGGCCTCGGCCCGCGTGGGTCGGGGCGCGCCGATCATGGATTCGAGCATCTGGGTGGCGACGATGACCGGCTTGGCCTTGTCGCGGCAGCGCTCGACGGCGCGCTTCTGGACCATGGGGACGTTCTCCAGGGGGAGTTCGACACCGAGGTCGCCGCGGGCGACCATGACCGCGTCGAAGACCTCGATGATGTCCTGGAGGCGCTCCACCGCCTGGGGCTTCTCGATCTTGGCGATGAGGGGGACGGTGACGCCCTCCTCGTCCATGATGCGGTGGCACTCCTCGGCGTCCGCGGGGCTGCGGACGAAGGAGAGGGCGACCATGTCGACGCCGTTGCGCAGGGCCCAGCGGAGGTCTTCCTCGTCCTTGTCCGTGAGCGCGGGAACGCTGACGGCGACGCCGGGAAGGTTGAGTCCCTTGTGGTTGGAGACGGTCCCGCCGAAGATGACGCGGGTGTGGACGTCCGTACTGGTGGTCTTGGTGCACTCCAGTGCGAGGCGGCCGTCGTCGATGAGGACGCGGTCACCGGGGCGGACGTCGCCGGGAAGTCCCTTGTAGGTGGTGGAGACCCGCGTGGCGTCGCCGGGGACGTCGTCGACGGTGATGGTGAATTCGTCGCCGACGTTGAGTTCGACGGGGCCTTCGGCGAAGGTGCCGACCCGGATCTTGGGTCCTTGGAGGTCGGCGAGGACACCTACGGCGCGTCCGGACTCCTCGGCGGCGGCTCGCAGGGCGGCGAGGTTCGCGCTGTGGTCGTCGTGGGTTCCGTGGCTGAGGTTGAGTCTGGCGACATCCAGTCCGGCGTCGACGAGCTTGCGGAGGATCTCCGGGCTCGAGGTTGCGGGACCGAGGGTCGCGACGATCTTTGCTCGACGTGTCACGCGTAACACTCTAGAGCTTCTGCGGGATGCATTGGTCTAAACCAGGTTGCGAACGGACGTATCTCAGGCTGCGGGAAGCCGAACGGGAACTGTGCACGGATGTGTGGCGCGGGAGCGGGTCCCGGGACGGCGGAACCGGCGTGTCGGACTGTTGTGTTCCTTTTCGGTATGGAGGTGTCGGTGGTGGTTTCCGGGAGTGTCCTGTCCGCTCTGGCGGCGGAGGTCGCGGCACTGGAGGGTGTGCTGTCGGGGTTGTCGGAGGAGGAGGCGGTGCTGCCGACGCGGTGTGCGCCGTGGGATGTGGCTGCGCTGGCGATGCACACGGTGGGCGCGGTGCTGCGGGTGGGCCCGATGCTGGACGGCGGTGCCAGGGCGCCGGGGCCGCTGGTGTCGGCGGCGGGGTACTACCGGCCGGACGTGCGGTTCTCCGCCGAGGTGGATGCCGATCGTGTGGGGTCGGCGGTGGAGGCGGCGGCGCGGCGGTCGGACGCGGGCGAACCGGGTCGGGTGCTGCGGGAGCGGTGGACACCGCTGCGGGAGCGCCTGGCGGCGGAGGCGGAGGGCCGGGTCGTGGTGACGCGCCACGGCGATCCGATGCTGCTGTCGGAGTTCCTGGTGACACGTGTGGTGGAGGCGGTGCTGCACGGTTGGGACATGGCGGATGCGCTGGGCCGTGCGCCGTGGACGGCGCCGGAGGCGCTGGATGCGGTCCGGTCGCTGGTGTTCGGGGGTGCGGACAGGGATGTGGTGGAGTCCGTGGTTCCGGGCGTGTGGTCGGACGTGTCGGCGGGAGTGTCGGCGGTGCGCGCGGTGACGGGCCGTGCCCTCCCGGGCGGTGGTGTGGACCGGGGTGATCTGGAGCGCGCGGGGGTGCGTCTCCTGGCGCTGGGCGGGTCCTGAGCCCCCGGGGCCCTCTCCTCCGGGCGGGGCGCGGTGCCCGCCCTGCCCGGGTGCTCGCGGAAGCACTGCGGTCGTCGGATCAGGCGTCCCTGCGAGGGTTGGGCAGGCGGAGGCCGATGCGGCCGTAGGCGCGGAGTACGAGCAGGCTCTGGACCGTGCGCATGCCCTCGTGCTCGGTGGTGGCCGTGGGGTGCCAGTGGTGCTCAAGGGCCTCCCAGGCGCCGTCGGAGCGCTGCAGGGCTTCGAGGTTGTCGAGGCTGCGGGCGATCTCGGTGTCGGTGAAGGCGTTGCGGGCGATGTGGCCCGGCTCGGGTGCCAGGTCCAGCGGTGTGTGGGTGTGGCGGGGCCCGAAGGTGGTGGGCTCGGTGTCGATGGCGGCGCGGATCATCGGTGTGAGCCGGGCGAGGGCGCGCCGGGCCCGTTCGCGGTCGGGGACGTGGTCGAGGAAGGTGCACACGCCGATGGCCTCGCGCGGATCGGTCCAGTGGAGTGCGTCGATGTGTCTCCAGCAGTAGGCCGTGGCGGTGTCCCGCCAGGGATGGGAGACCGTGTGCTTGTGGAGGTAGCCGGCGATGCGTGCGGTGGTGGCGAGGTCGCTGGTGAAGTCGGTGCGGTTGCGCCACCACGGGGCGGCTGGGGTGTGGCGGACGGCGGGTGTGACGGCGGGGACACCGCCGTCGGGTGTGGTGACCCCGGTGAGGTAGCGGCAGATGCCTGTGGTGGTGTCGCCGGGGATGGGGCCGAGTTCGTCGAGGTAGAGCAGGGCGGTCGCCGTGCTGACGGGTTGGCTGGCGTGTCCGCGCAGGTCGGGATGGAGTCCGTTGCCGTAGCCGCCGTCGAGGTTGCGGTAGGCGCTGACGGCGGAGCGGACGCGGTCGGCGGTCCCGTTCTGGAAGATGTGGGCGAAGCGGCAGCGGTCGACGAGACGGGCGGAGCTCATGGTGAAGTGCTCTGCCGCCCGGAAGGATTCCCAGGTCGCGACGGTCATACTTCGACGGTACGTCGGGGTCGGCGGGAAGAGGAGGCCCCGCTACCCGATCCGTCCGGAGTCTTTACGTGCGCTGCGGTGCCTGCTCAGGCGCAGGGCGAGGCCGAGCCAGGAGAGGGCGATGACGGCGCCCACGGCGACCTGGATGGCGACGAGGTGTTCGGCCGGGTAGACGACGCCGGTGAGGTAGTGGTCGATGAAGCCGCCGGGGGGCAGGCCGGCCTGCCCGGCGTTGACGCGGGCCCAGTTCTCGACGGTGGTGAGGGGGCAGGTCCAGCCGATGACGGTGATGCCCAGCCCGTAGAGGGCGCAGGCCAGGTGGGGCCAGAAGGCCGCGGGGCGGTACCAGGCGAGGAAGCCGCCCAGGGCGACGTAGGCGAGAAAGGCCAGATGGAGGACCAGGGCGGTGTCGCCGATGAGCCGGTAGACCATGGGTCTGTCCTCGGTGTCGGGGAGTGTTCCCATCCTCTCAGGGACAGGAGCGGTGTACCAGGGGGTGTGGACGGAGGAGGGGCGCGGGATGTCCCGCGCCCCTCGGTGGTCCGGCCTCCGCTCCCCCGGTCGTGCCCTGCGCGGCCGACCGGGCCGCCCCGCGCCTGACCGGGCGCGAGGCGGCCCTCCCGGGTTGCCAACCTCTCAGGTCACCACACCTAGACGAGCGGGCGTGCCGTGGGCGGGACGGCCACCGGCAGGGCGGTGTCCTGGGTGAGGTAGCGGTCGACGCCGGCGGCGGCGGAGCGGCCCTCGGCGATGGCCCAGACGATGAGGGACTGGCCGCGGCCCATGTCCCCCGCGCAGAAGACGCCCTCGACGCTGGTCCGGTAGTCGTCGTCGCGGGCGACGTTGCCGCGGGCGTCGAGCCGGACGCCGAGCTGTTCGAGCATGCCTTCCCTCTGGGGGCCGACGAAGCCCATGGCGAGGGTGACGAGGTCGGCGGGGATCTCGCGTTCGGTGCCCTCGACGGGTGCGAAACCCTTGTCGGTGCGCCTGACCTGGACGAGCCGGAGGGCGCGGACGCTGCCGTTGCCGTCGTCGAGGAACTCGAGGGTGTTGACGGAGTAGATGCGCTTGCCGCCCTCCTCGTGTGCGCTGGTGACCTTGTAGAGCATGGGCATGGTCGGCCAGGGCTGGTCGTCGGGCCGGGTCGCGGGGGGCTTGGGCATGATCTCGAGCTGGGTGACGCTCGCGGCGCCCTGGCGGTGGGCGGTACCGACGCAGTCGGCACCGGTGTCACCACCGCCGATGACGACGACATGCTTGCCCCGGGCGTCGATGGGCGCCCGGTCGAGGTCCCCGAGCTGGACGCGGTTGGCCTGGGGCAGGTACTCCATGGCCTGGTGGACGCCGCGGAGGTGGCGGCCGGGGACGGGCAGGTCGCGCCAGGCGGTGGCTCCGCCGGCGAGGACGACGGCGTCGTGTCCGGCGCGCAGCTGTTCGACGGTGATGTCGGTGCCGATGTCGGTGCCGGGCCTGAACTCGGTGCCCTCGGCGGTCATCTGGGCGATGCGGCGGTCGATGTGCCGCTTCTCCATCTTGAACTCGGGGATGCCGTAGCGCAGGAGGCCGCCGATGCGGTCGGCGCGCTCGTAGACGGTGACGTCGTGCCCGGCGCGGGTGAGCTGCTGGGCGGCGGCCAGGCCGGCGGGGCCGGAACCGACGACGGCGACCTTCTTCCCGGTGCGGACGGCAGGGGGCAGGGGCTTGACCCAGCCCTCCTCCCATGCGCGGTCGATGATGGAGACCTCGACGTTCTTGATGGTGACGGCGGGCTGGTTGATGCCGAGCACGCACGCCGATTCGCAGGGGGCGGGGCAGAGCCGCCCGGTGAACTCGGGGAAGTTGTTGGTGGCGTGGAGCCGTTCGATCGCCTCGGCCCAGTCGTGGGTGTACACGAGGTGGTTCCACTCGGGAACGAGGTTGCCGAGCGGGCAGCCGTTGTGGCAGAAGGGGATGCCGCAGTCCATGCAGCGGGACGCCTGCCGGGTGACGGTTCCTCGGTCGAGGTCCTCGTGGACCTCGCGCCAGTCCTGGATGCGGACGTCGACGGGGCGGTGGCGGGGCAGTTCGCGTTCGGTGATCTTCAGGAAACCCTTGGGGTCGGCCATGTCCGTCCTCCTTTCGTGTGCCGGTGTCTTCAGGACTGCGCGGAGGCCATGACGGCCTCGTCGACGTCGCGGCCTTCCCGTTCCGCTTCCGCTTGGGCGGCCAGGACGCGCTTGTAGTCGCGCGGCATGACCTTGGCGATGCGGTCGAGTCCGGCGTCCCCTGCGGCCAGGAGGCGCTGGGCGACGGCGGATCCGGTTTCGGTGTGGTGGCGGGTGAGGACGTCGGTGAGGAAGCCGCGGTCCTCCTCGGTGAGGTCCTCGATCTCGACCATCTCGGTGTTGACGCGGTTCCGGTCGAGGTCGAGGACGTAGGCGATGCCGCCGGACATTCCGGCCGCGAAGTTGCGTCCGACCGGGCCGAGGACGACGGCGCGGCCGCCGGTCATGTACTCGCAGCCGTGGTCGCCGATGCCCTCGACGACGGCGAGGGCGCCGGAGTTGCGGACGCAGAAGCGCTCGCCCGCGATGCCGCGGAGGAGGATCTCGCCGGAGGTGGCGCCGTAGCCGATGACGTTGCCGGCGATGATGTGGTCCTCAGCGACGAGCCGGGACGCGGTGTCGGGGCGGACGACGATGCGGCCGCCCGAGAGGCCCTTGCCGACGTAGTCGTTGGCGTCGCCGTGAAGGCGCAGGGTGATGCCCTTGGGGACGAAGGCGCCGAAGGACTGACCGGCGGATCCGGTGAAGGTGATGTCGATGGTGTCGTCGGGCAGCCCCTGCGCTCCGTGGCGCTTGGTGAGCTCGTGGCCGAGCATGGTGCCGACGGTGCGGTTGACGTTGCGGACGGGCAGTTCGAGCTTGACGGGTCGGCCGAGTTCGAGGGCGCCCTCGGAGAGCTGGACGAGTGTGTTGTCGAGGGCCTTGTCGAGGCCGTGGTCCTGGGAGCGCCGCCGGATGGGGTGGTCGCCGTTCCGGGGCCGGACCTTGTGGAGGACGGGTGAGAGGTCCAGGCCCTTGGCCTTCCAGTGGTCGACGGCTTCGGCGGTGTCGAGGAGTTCGACGGCGCCGACGGCCTCGTCGAGGCTGCGGAACCCGAGCCGTGCGAGGTACTCGCGGACCTCCTGGGCGATGAACTCGAAGAAGTTGACGACGTACTCGGCCTTGCCGGAGAAGCGTTCGCGCAGGACGGGGTTCTGGGTGGCGACACCGACGGGGCAGGTGTCGAGGTGGCAGACGCGCATCATGACGCAGCCGGAGACGACGAGGGGTGCGGTGGCGAAGCCGTACTCCTCGGCACCCAGGAGGGCGGCGACGACGACGTCGCGGCCGGTCTTCAGCTGGCCGTCGGTCTGGACGGTGATGCGGTCGCGCAGGCCGTTGAGCAGGAGGGTCTGCTGGGTCTCGGCAAGGCCCAGCTCCCAGGGCGTTCCGGCGTGCTTGAGGGAGGTGAGCGGCGAGGCGCCGGTGCCTCCGTCGTGGCCGGAGACGAGGACGACGTCGGCGTGGGCCTTGGAGACGCCGGCGGCGACGGTGCCCACGCCGGCCTCGGAGACCAGCTTGACGTGGATCCTCGCGGAGGGGTTGGCGTTCTTGAGGTCGTGGATGAGCTGGGCGAGGTCCTCGATGGAGTAGATGTCGTGGTGGGGCGGCGGGGAGATGAGTCCGACGCCGGGGGTGGAGTGGCGGGTCTGCGCGACCCAGGGGTAGACCTTGTGGCCGGGCAGCTGGCCGCCTTCGCCGGGCTTGGCGCCCTGGGCCATCTTGATCTGGATGTCGTCGGCGTTGGTGAGGTAGTGCGAGGTGACGCCGAAGCGGCCGGAGGCGACCTGCTTGACGGCGCTGCGGCGCAGGTCTCCGTCGGCGTCGGGGGTGAAGCGGTCGGGGTCCTCACCGCCTTCGCCGGTGTTGGACTTGCCGCCGAGGCGGTTCATGGCGATGGCGAGGGTCTCGTGGGCCTCGGCGGAGATGGAGCCGTAGGACATGGCTCCGGTGGAGAAGCGCCTGACGATGGCGGAGACGGGTTCGACCTCGTCGAGGGGGACGGGCTCGCGGACACCTTCCCTGAGGCGGAAGAGGCCGCGCAGGGTCATGAGCCTCTCGGACTGGTCGTCGATCCTGGAGGTGTACTCCTTGAAGATTTCGTACCGGCGGGTGCGGGTGGAGTGCTGGAGCTTGAAGACGGTCTCGGGGTCGAACAGGTGCGGTTCGCCCTCGCGGCGCCACTGGTACTCGCCGCCGGTGTCGAGGCGCCGGTGGGCGGCGCCGGCGGTGTGGGCGCGGCGGTGGCGGACGGCGACCTCTTCGGCGAGGACGTCGAAGCCGACGCCGCCCAGGCGGGAGGTGGTGCCGGTGAAGCAGCGGTCGACGACCTCGCTGCCGAGGCCGAGGGCCTCGAAGATCTGGGCGCCGGTGTAGGAGCTGACGGTGGAGACACCGATCTTGGACATGATCTTGAGGACGCCCTTGCCGAGCGCCTTGACGGTGTTGCGGGCCGCGTGGTCGGCGTCGATGCCGCCGATGGTGCCGCGTTCGACCATGTCGCGGACGGTGGCCAGGGCGAGGTAGGGGTTGACCGCGGAGGCGCCGTAGCCGAGGAGGAGGGCGACGTGGTGGCATTCGCGCGCGTCGGCGGCCTCGACGACGATTCCGACCTCGGTGCGGGTCTTCTCGCGCACCAGGTGGTGGTGGACGGAGCCGGTGAGCAGCAGCGACGGGATCGGAGCGCGGTCGGCGTCGGCGGCGCGGTCGCTGAGGACCAGGATCCGGGCGCCGTCGGCGATGGCGTCGGACACCTCGGCGTTGATCCGGGAGAGGCGGTCGGAGAGGGCCGCGCCGCCGCCGTCGACGGGGTAGGTGCCGTCGACGGTGAAGGTCCTCAGGGCCGGGTCGGTACGGCCGGCTGCGACGACGGCGGCGAGTTCGGCCTGGTCGAGGACGGGGGTGGGCAGGGCGAGGCGCCGTGCACCGCCCGGGTCGGCGCCCCGGTCTTCAGGCCGGCCGTTGAGGGTGGTGGCGGCGGGCGACGGGTGGGAGAGGAGGTTGCCCTCCGCTCCCAGCAGCGTGGAGAGGCTGGTGACCATCTCCTCGCGAATGGCGTCGAGGGGCGGGTTGGTGACCTGCGCGAAGTTCTGCGAGAAGTAGTCGAAGAGCTGGCGGGAGCGGTCGGAGAGCGCGGCCACGGGGGTGTCGGTGCCCATCGAGCCGATGGGTTCGGCACCGGTGCGGGCCATGGGGGTGAGGATGAGGCGGAGCTCCTCCTCGGTGTAGCCGAAGACCCGTTGGGCCGTGTTCAGCCGGGTGACGGGGACGGGCTCGGCCTCGGGGAGGTCGGCCAGGCGCACGATCCCGCTGTCGACCCACTCCTGGTAGGGGTGCTGGGCGGCGAGCTCGGCCTTGATCTCCTCGTCCTCGACGATGCGCCCCTGGGCGGTGTCGACGACGAAGATGCGGCCGGGCTGGAGCCGGCCCTTGCGGACGACTGCGGCGGGGTCGATGTCGAGGACCCCCGCCTCGGAGGCCAGGACGACGAGGCCGTCCTCGGTGACCCAGTAGCGGCCGGGGCGCAGTCCGTTGCGGTCGAGGACCGCGCCGACGAGGGTGCCGTCGGAGAAGGTGACGGAGGCGGGGCCGTCCCAGGGCTCCATGAGGGTGGAGTGGTACTCGTAGAAGGCCCGGACGGCCGGGTCCATCTCGGTGGAGTTCTCCCAGGGCTCGGGGATCATCATGAGCACGGCGTGGGGCAGGGAGCGTCCGCCGAGGTGGAGCAGTTCGAGGACGTCGTCGAAGGACGCGGTGTCGGAGTCGTCGGGGTCGACGACGGGGAAGATGCGTTCGAGGTCGCCGGGGAGGAGATCGGTGGCGAGCTTGGCCTCACGGGCGCGCATCATGTTCCGGTTGCCCTTGACGGTGTTGATCTCACCGTTGTGTGCGACGTAGCGGAACGGGTGGGCTAGGGGCCAGGACGGGAACGTGTTGGTGGAGAAGCGGGAGTGGACCAGTGCCAGACCGGAGCGGTAGCGCCGGTCGGACAGGTCGGGGAAGAAGGGCTCCAGCTGGGGCGTGGTGAGCATGCCCTTGTAGACGACGGTGCGCGGGGACAGGCTCGGGAAGTAGACGTCGGCCTCGTGCTGGGCGCGCTTGCGGACGCAGTAGGCATGGCGTTCGAGGTCGATGCCGGTGAGGCCCTCGGTGCGGGTCCCGGTGCGCCCGGCGACGAACAGCTGCGCGAAGTGGGGCATGGCCGCGCGGGCGGCGGGGCCGCTGTGGCGGGGCTCCACGGGCAGTTCACGCCAGCCGAGGAGGGCGAGGCCTTCGTCCTCGACGATGGCGTCGATCGTGTCGACGGCAGCGGCGCGCCGTTCGGGGTCGGTGGGCAGGAACGCGATACCGGTGGCGTAGGCGCCGGCTCCGGGCAGGTCGAAGTCGCAGACCTGGCTGTAGAGCTCATGGGGGATCTGGGTGAGGATCCCGGCGCCGTCGCCGTCGTCGGGGTCGGCTCCGGAGGCGCCGCGGTGGTCGAGGTTGCGCAGTACGGTGAGCGCCTTGTCGATGATGTCGTGGCTGCGGTGTCCGGTGAGGTCGGCGACGAAGCCCACTCCGCAGGCGTCGTGCTCGAAGGTGGGGTCGTACAGGCCCTGGGGAGCGGTCTCTGCGTTCGTGCGGACGGTCGAACGCTGCACCTGGCCAGCAGGCATGTGCCCTCCTGTCGTCTGTGGTCGGCTTCGAAAAGCGCATCCGGGACGACATTGGCCCTGCTGCGTGAAGTTGTGTGCCCGTGTCGGGTGCCTTCATCTGCACCGTGGCATGGCCACGTCCTCGTGGACCGGTGTCAGGCGGGCCTCCCGTCGGGCGGGTTCCCTTTGTACACGCCGGTGTGCCCTGTGCGGAACGCGGGGTGCGGACCGGGCGGCGCTGCGGCGCGCCGCCGTCCATGTGCCGCGCTGTCCCTCGCGGGACCGCATGTCCTCTCGGTGTGGTTCCCGAGGAGATCCGGCCTAGCGGGTTTTTCCACCGAAGAAACCGACTAAACCCCTCAAAGAGGATAAAAAGCCGGTGTTTTTCCGGCGTTCCCACCTCGGTGAGTGCGACCACTGTACGCGGCCTGGACACATTACTCCGGTGCCGACGCGCGCCCAAGGGGGAGGTGTCGCAACACGGAAGTGATATCCGCCTCACCGCCGCGGGCAGGGGCATGACCTGCTCGGATCCGGCCGCCGCCGGGGCGTGGGACGATCGGGGCATGGCAGACCCGACTTCTTCCGGCGTGCCCGGAAGCACTCCCGCCCCGCCCGCGTCCGCGAGCGGCCCTCCGCCCCTGCCCGAGCCGGCCCGCGCCCTGCTGCGTGAGCACGGGGTGGACGCTCCGCGGCCCGCGCGGGTCCTGGCGGCGCTGTCGGACGGGCGCGCCTGGAGCGCCGACGCGCTCGTGCGCGACAGTGCCGTGGCCTACACACTGGTGTCGTCCCTGCTGGAGCGGCTCGTGGCGGCGGGCGAGGCGGTCCGGGACGGGGACGGGGTGCGCCTGGTGCGGCCCGGCGACTACGCGCAGGCCGCCGCGGAGGGCCTCGCCGACCCGGTCGCCCATCTGGCGGCCCGCCACGGGCGTGCCGCCGCCGAGATCGCCCGTGCCGTGGCGGAGGGGCCGGCCTCCGACACGGACCTGGACCACGTCGCCGCGACGGCGCACACGGCACTGCGCCGGGCCCTGTTCCTGGACGCCCGCTTCGACCTGCACGACCGCACCCTGCTGTGTGTGGGCGACCACGACCTGACCTCGGTCGCGCTGGCCCTGGTGAGGCCGCAGGCACGTGTGGAGGTCGTGGACATCGACGAGCGGGTCCTGGCGCACATCGACGCGGTGGCGGCCCGGCTGGGCCTGGCGGTACGCACCCGTTTCGCCGATCTGCGCCTGGGGCTGCCTCCCGCACTGCGCGGGGCGGCCGACGTGGTCTTCACCGATCCGCCCTACACGCCCGACGGGGTGGAGCTGTTCGTGCGGCGGGGCCTGGAGGGGATGGCCGACCCCCGGCGGGGGCGGGTCCTGGTCGCCTACGGGGCGAGCGAGACCACACCGAGGCTGGCCGCGGCCACGCAGGCGCGCCTGGTGCGGATGGACCTGCTCATGGAGGCCGTGTGGCCGGACTTCAACCGCTACGACGGCGCCGAGTCGATCGGGGCCGCCTCGGACCTGTACGTGCTGCGTCCGCTCTCGCGTACGCCGCCGGCTCCGGCCGAGTCGGGGTCGAGGGTCTACAGTCAGGGGGTCAACGCCAAGGAGGCCCGGGGACGGCTGGATCCGGAGGCGGCGCGCGGGGTCCTGGAGCGGGTGGCGCGCGAGGAGGGTACCGCCGTGCTGCCCGTGGGCGACTGGCCGAAGGAGGCGCTGCCCGAGGCGGGCCGGGTGCGGCTGTCCACCTGGTGGGAGTCCCCTGTCCCTGTTCCGGGGTGCGCGGTGGTCGACCTCACCGGCGGCTGGGACCGCCTGGCGGCCCGTGCG
This sequence comes from Nocardiopsis algeriensis, assembly GCF_014203695.1. GTDB lineage: Bacteria > Actinomycetota > Actinomycetes > Streptosporangiales > Streptosporangiaceae > Nocardiopsis > Nocardiopsis algeriensis. The sequence goes on from NZ_JACHJO010000010.1 coordinate 51,655, forward strand.
GCTCTGGCCGCTCCGGCGGGTGCCTCCGTGTACGTGCTGGTTCCCTCCTCGGCTGCGTGCGTGCGCGACGAGAGGGGGCAGTCGGCTCTGCGCGCGGCGGTGGAGCCGCGTTTCGAGGTGCGCTTCCTGCGCGGCTTCGGCGCTCCCGGACTGACCGCGGTGCGGCTGTCCGAGCGCCCGGCCCCCGACTCCCCCGCCGAGCGGATCCTGGCCGGTGTGCAGGGCCGTGCCCACGGAACGCTGACGTCGGTGCTGCGCGGTGCGCTGGCCGACGCGGCTGCGCACCGGGGGCGCCCGGTCAACAAGCGCACGGCACGGCTGGCCGCGGCCGGCGCCCCGGAGTGGGTCGGCGGGCAGCGCCTGCTCGACCTGCCCGGACACCGCTTCGGACAGCTGCGCGAGGTGGCCGCCGATCTGTGGGAGCGGCTCGGCGGCTCCTGAGAACGCCGCGGGCCCCGGCGGAAGGTTCCGCCGGGGCCCGGAGGGCTCGTCTCAGCCGCCGGCGCCGGGAACGGCGGCATCGGACTCGGGGGCGGTACCGACAGGGTCGGTCTCGGTCCCGGTGTCCTCGCCCGTGCCGCCCAGCTCCGCCTCCAGCTGCACCATGCGCCGGTAGAGCGGGTCGCGGAAGTTGGACAGGGCCACGAGGGGGCTGGAGAGGCTGACGCGGTCGTCAACCGACTCCGACTCGGTCGGCTGGACCCACACCACCACCAGGTAGTGGCCGCTGATGATGGCGTCGCTGGAGCTGTAGCCGCTGCCCATGCGGTCGAAGGGCTCGGCACCGGAAGGGGCGAGCACGAAGCCGGGGAGATCCTCGGGCGCGGGCGACTCCTCCCCCGGGGCGGGCTCGGGCTCGGCCATGGCGGTGGCGACGTCGCGGCTGGAGCCGACATCGGCGAGGTTGAACACGGCGACCACGCCGAAGTAGTCGTCGGCCACGTAGGTGGCGCGCGCGGCCTGGGTGCAGTCGGCGGCGGCAAGGGCCTGCTCGATGTCCTGGCCCCACACCGCCGCGGCGCAGTCCTCGGTCAGCTCCGAGTCGCGCAGGGTGAAGTCGATGTCCTGGCTGGAGATCTCGGCGCTGCGCTCCCCGAAGAGCTCCCCCTCGTTGAGGGGGCGGCTGTCCGCCTCCCGGGTGGCCAGCACGTCGTTCATGCCGCCGGCGTCGATCACCCGGTAGGTGGCCGGACGGGTCTGCGGGGCCGCACCGGCGCTGTCCCCGGTGTCTTCGCCCTGCATGTACAGAACGGCACCGAGGGCGGCCAGGGCGACGACGAGGAGGGCGACGACGACGGCGATCAGGCCCTTGAAGCGCTTGGGCTGCTGCTTCCTGCGTCCTCCCGCCGCTCTGCGGCGGCCGCCGGTGCGGCCGGCGGTCGCCGGCGCCTCGTCGGATTCGCTGCTCTTCCTCCGACGCCCCGCGGAGCCGGACGCCGACGCTTCAGAAGGGGACACCCCAGTGGACCTTTCCTCAAAGATCGGGAGGCCGGGAGCGCACTGCGCTTCCGGCTGCTTCGGTGGGGCGGGGCTGTACCGGGCCACTCGCTTTCCGGCAGCGGTACGGAGGCCGGTAGGGGGCCGCTCCGCCTCGCCACGACCCTGGTGGGCGGGTCGATATGTCCGCGATCCTATCTGTCGCCGCGACGAACACGAACGGCCGTGCTTCCCGAGGATCTCGGGGAGCACGGCCGCTGCGGTGCGGTGCTGCGCGCGGGCCGGAGGGGGTCAGCCCTCCTTGGCCGCGACGACCTCCTGGTAGACGTAGTTCGACGCCTTCATGGCGGCCACGCTGAGGGTGGCCAGGTCGGCGTCGTCGCCGGGCGGCGTGCCGTCGGTGCGCGCGACCCAGAACACGGCCAGGTAGTGGCCCATGACCTGGGCGTTGGCCTGGCTGTAACCCTCCTGGAGGCCGTCGATCCCGTCGCCGGTCTGCGCGAGGAGGAAGCCCATGCCGGTGTCGGGGTCGGTCGGGTTCAGGGCGGCCTCGGCCTCGGTCGCCCCGTCGGCGTTGGCGAGGTCGAACAGGGTGACCTGGGCGACGTACTCCTGGCCGGGGTCGCTGTAGATCCCGGTGGCGGCGTTGACGCAGTTGGCGTCGATCAGGGACTGGCCGAGCTCGTCACCCCACACCAGGGAGGTGCAGGAGTCCGTGACATCGCTGTCCTGGAGCTGGAGCCGGATACCGTCCAGCTCCAGTTCCTCGACGGACCCGAAGACGGTCTCGGCGGTCATCGGCTCCAGGCCCTCGGGCCGCTCGTTGATGGGGCCGAAGACGTCGTCGCGGTTGGGCTCGGACAGGTACAGCTCCGGGGTGAGGGTGCTGTGGCCGGCGGGCGGGGCGACGATGCTGTCGTCACCCCCGGCCACGGTTCCCGCTCCGTTGAAGAGCTGGTATCCCAGCAGTCCGAGAAGGGCGATCAGGGCGACGGCGAAGGCGCCGCTGACGGCGGCCAGGACGGCGGTACCGCGCTTGCGCTTGCTCTGCTCGGCGAGCGTGTACACGATCTGGTTGGGCCGGTCGCCCAGGACCGAGACCTTCTTGATCGCGGACGCGGAGAAGGCCGAGACGCGTTCGACGCCGCGCGGGCTCTCGGTGCCCTTGTCCTGGGCGCTGTCGCCGCGCCTCCTCCTGCTCGCGCCGCCCTTGGCCCGGCGGCTGCCGCCCTTGCGGCGGCGCGGGGCGGGCCCGGTGTCGGTGGGGTGTTCGTCCTCGGTGACGAGGTCCTGCTCGAGGTCGTGGTCGGTGTAGGCCTGTCCGGGCGCTTCGGCGACGGCTCGTCGGCTACGTCGGCCGTAACCGGAATCGACTCTGCTCACGGTCTTTCTCAATCGTCAACCCGTGCTCTGCTCGAAAGGTACGGGGGCACGCGGGGGCCTCGGAAGGGCCTGAGGGCGGTGCTGGTGCGTGTACGGTCCACGCTTCGATCGCGTGGAGCACCCCGTGTCTACTCGGGCTTCGCCCCGGAATCGGTCCCCGTGTCACCGGCTTCGTTCTCGGTCGAGCCCTCGCCAGTAGATCGCTCAGGGCTCGGGTGGTATTCCGTGCCGACGTCCTCAGCTGCGTTTTTGTCCGTTTCGCTGCCGGTGGGGAGAGAGGAATCCTCGCTGTCCAGGGCACTGTAGACGGTGCTGTCGTTGCCCTCACTGTCGGGTGTGGTGCCGAACACCTGGGTTCCGGCGTCGGCGCCGTGGGGCAGCACCGCGCTGGAGAAGGAGTCGATGCGGCGGCCGGCCCAGACGAAGTAGGCGAGGGCGCCGAGGAAGACCAGGACGGAGGTCCAGTTGTTCAGGCGCAGGCCGAGGAAGTCGTTGGCCGGGTCGACGCGCAGGTACTCGATCCAGAAACGGCCGACGCAGTAGCCCATGACGTAGAGGGCGAAGAGGCGGCCGCCCTGGAGGGCGCCCTCGAAGCGGCGGCCGGCCCAGGCCAGGAGGACGGCCAGGCCCAGGCACCACAGGGACTCGTAGAGGAAGGTGGGGTGGTAGGTGGTGACACCGAACTCCATGCCCGGGCGCAGGGCGCCGTTGGGGAAGGGGCTGATCTCCACGGCCCAGGGCAGGTCGGTGGGGCGGCCGAAGAGTTCCTGGTTGAAGTAGTTGCCCCAGCGGCCGATGGCCTGGGCCAGGGGAAGGGTGGGGGCGATGGCGAAGGACAGCTTGGACATGGACAGGCCGCGCTTGCGCGCCACCAGCCACACACCGAGGGCGCCCATGGGAATGGCTCCCCAGATACCGAGGCCGCCTTCCCACACGTACAGGGCCCGGATGGGTTCGCGTCCCTCGGCGAAGTACAGCTGGGCGTCGCTGATGACGTGGTAGAGGCGGCCGCCGATCAGGCCCAGGACCACGGCCCACACGGCCATGTCCATGATGGTGCCCTGTTCGCCGCCCATGGCGGCCCATCGGCGTTCGCTCCAGAAGACGGCGACGACGACACCCGCGAGGATGCACAGGGCGTAGAAGTGGATCTCCAGCGGACCGAGGGGGATCGAGTTGACCTGCGGACTGGGGATGGCCGCGAGGGCGCGGCCGTACGCGGCCGCGCCCTCGATAGCTGTCGACGGTGTCACTGCTCTGCTCTCGGGTTCGCCCCGCGTGCGGGGGGTGGCTTCAGGAGTTCTGCTCGGCGTCGCCCCCGTCGCCCATCGGTTCGGTCCCGACCTCGCCGGGCTCGGCGGAGGAGATCGCCTCGGAGAGGCCCCGGACCGTCATGGCGGTGTCGTTGTCGAGCAACTCGCCGTTGATGTAGACGGAAGGCGTGCCGCGGAGCGCGTTGTCTCCGCTGAAGCGAGTGTAGGCGTTCCCCGTGGCCTCGATGATCTCGCCCGTGTAGGTACCGTCCAGGAACGAGGGGTCGTGGCCGTTGTCGGCTCCCCAGGCCAGCAGATCGCTCAGGACCATGGTGCCGAGGGTCTCCTGCCCGATCTGCTCCTGGGCGTCCTGGGCCAGCGGGGGAAGGAAGTCCTCGGTGAAGCGGGAGACGACCTCGGCCTCCTCGTCGACGCGGGCGTCGAACTCCTCCTGCTGCTCGGGGGTGGGCCCGAGCTGGGCGAACCATTCCTTGAGCTGCTCGGGGGTGTAGCCCTCCCGGCCCTCGGTGGGCTGGTGCTCGAAGAGCAGGTCGTTGTACTGGACGAAGAGCCCGGCGTCGGCTGCGGCGCGTGCGGCGGCCGCCGAGCGCAGCGAGTTGCTGCTGATGGGCACCTGCTGCTCGGCGAAGATGCTGATGGGCCGGTAGTGGACGACGGCCTCGCCCTGGGCGGCGCTCTCCTTGAGGAGGTCACCGGTGGTGAGCTCGAACTGGCGGCAGGCGGGGCACTGGTAGTCGGCGTAGACCTCGACGACGGGTGCCTCGGCGCCCTCGGCCGCCATGACGACGCTGCCGTCCTCCTGGAGGGTCTGGGGGGCGAGGTCGCCCGCGAAGTCCTCCTGGCGGTCGGCGTTGAGGACGGCATAGCCGATGCCGACGATGGCGAGGACGACGACCACGGCGATGCCGACGACGATGAGGTTCTTGCGGCGCTGGGCGGCCTTGCGCTCCTTGGCCCGCTGTTCCTTGAGTTTCTCGCGGGAGCGCCTGCGCGCTTCACTGCCCATGTTCTTTCCCGGTTCTCTGCTGTGTGGGGTGGTGTGCTGCGTTCCGACCGCCGAGGGACGGGTCACCGGAACAGTCCGAGCGCCCGGTCGACGGCCAGGGGCGAGCGGGGCCAGAGGGCGATGACGGCGCCCATGGCGGCGAAGCCGATGTCACGTGCGATGGAGAGCCCGTAGGTGGTCTCCTCCGGGTCGACCTGCCCGCCGCCTCCGAAGCAGCCGCAGTCGATGCTCAGTCCGCGGGCCATGGCCGAGATGATTCCGGCGATGAAGACGAGCATGAGGAGCGTGGAGACCGCTCCTGTGAAGCGGGTGGCCAGGCCGAGCAGCAGCAGGACGGCCAGGGCGAGCTCGAAGAGCGGAAGGGTGTACCCGATGAGGCGGGCGATGTCGGGAGGGAAGAGGTCGTAGGCCTCGACCGCCTGCACGGACAGGGCCGGCGGGTACTTGGAGACCGCGGAGTAGAGGAGTACCCCGGCCAGGCCGAGCCGGCAGGCGAGGGTGAGCCAGGGCTGGACCGTGTTCCAGCGTGCACCGGTGCCGGGCCGGGAGGAGGTGGGGGACGTGTCCGTCGCAGGGGTCTGGGACGAGGGGGTCTCGGTCTGCCGCATGTTGTGCTCGCATGGTAGCTCTGGGTGATGCCAGCGATCCTACTGGCTGTGGCCGCCCCGGTTCCCGGAGTCAGGGGAACAGGGTGCGCCTGCGGGCGCCCGCCGCTGCCGGGGACAGCGCCATCACACCACCGCTGTGCCCGTGATGACAGCTTTTCCGGGCTCGGGAGGGCGCCCTCTCACCCGATTCTCACCTTGTTAACCCTGTGCTTGACCTGCACGGAAAAGCGGTGGGGCGCCCTTCGGAGAGGGCGTCCCACCGCCAGTGCCCGAGGCCCCGGACCCCCTGCCCGGACGTCCCCCGGGAAGGGGGCGTACGGCCTCAGCGGGCGCGGACGCCGGTGGCGAGCTCCCGGGCGAAGGACTCGACCGCGATCAGACCGGTCTCAAGGTCGGGGGCGTCCAGGACCCTCTGGCAGAAGCCGGTGCCGACGATGACGCCGTCGGCATAGGCGGCGACCTCGGCGGCCTGGGCCGCGTTGGAGATGCCCAGGCCCACGCAGACCGGCAGGCCGGAATCCCCGGCGGCCTCGCGGGTGCGCCGCACGAGGCCCTCGGCGGTGTCGGAGACCTGCTCGCGGGTACCGGTGATGCCCATCAGCGACGCGGCGTAGACGAATCCTCGGCAGGCCCGGACGGTCAGGGCCAGGCGCCGGTCGGTGGAGGAGGGGGCGACGAGGAAGATCCGGTCCAGGCCCTCCCGGTCACCGGCGGCGATCCACTCCTCGGCCTCCTCGGGGAGGAGGTCGGGGGTGATCACGCCTGCTCCGCCCGCCTTGGCCAGGTTCTGGGCGAAACGCTCCACACCGTAGCGCTCGATGGGGTTCCAGTAGGACATGACGAGGGTGGCCGCGCCGGTGGCGGCGCCCGCCTCCACCACCCGGAACACGTCGTCGGTGGTGGTGCCCGCCTCCAGCGCCAGGTCGGCGGCGCGCTGGATGGTGGGGCCGTCCATCATGGGGTCGGAGTAGGGCAGGCCCACCTCGATGACGTCGCAGCCGCCCGCGACCATGGCCTGGACGACGCGGATGGAGGACTCCACATCGGGAAATCCCGCGGGCATGTAGCCGATGAGGGCGGCCCGGCCCTCGCTGCGGGCCTGGGCCAGCTTGGTCTGCAGGGTCGTCCCGGTCATGCCTGGTCCTCCGTGTCGACGAGGCCGAAGTAGGCGGCCGCGGTGTTGACGTCCTTGTCGCCGCGCCCAGAGAGGTTCACCAGCACGACGGCGTCGGGGCCGAGCCTCTCGCCCAGCTTGCGGGCCCCCGCGAGGGCGTGGGCGCTCTCGATGGCGGGGATGATTCCCTCGGTGCGGCACAGCAGCCGGAAGGCCTCCATGGCCTCGGCGTCGGTGATCGGCTCGTAGGAGGCGCGGCCGGTCTCGGCGAGGTAGGCGTGTTCGGGGCCCACCGCCGGATAGTCGAGCCCGGCGGAGATGGAGTGGCTGGGCAGGGTCTGGCCGTACTCGTCCTGGAGGACGAAGGTGCGGGCGCCGTGGAACACGCCGTGGCTGCCGGCGGTGATGGAGGCAGCGGTGCGCGGGGTGTCGGCACCCTCGCCGCCGGCCTCGAAGCCGTACAGGGCGACGGACTCGTCGGGGATGAACGCGGCGAAGATCGCCATGGCGTTGGACCCGCCGCCGACGCAGGCGGCGACGGCGTCGGGGAGGCGGCCGACGCGTTCGAGGACCTGCTCGCGGGCCTCGGCCCCGACGACGAAGTGCAGGTCGCGCACCAGCTTGGGGAAGGGGTGCGGACCGGCGACGGTGCCGAACAGGTAGTGGGTGCGGTCGACGTTGGCCACCCAGTCGCGGAACGCCTCGTTGATGGCGTCCTTGAGGGTGCGGCTGCCGATGGTGACGGGGACGACCTCGGCGCCGAGCATGCGCATGCGGGCGACGTTGAGCGCCTGGCGGCGGGTGTCCTCCTCACCCATGTAGATGACACACTCCAGGCCCAGGAGGGCGCAGGCGGTGGCGGTGGCCACGCCGTGCTGTCCGGCCCCGGTCTCGGCGATGACACGGGTCTTGCCCATGCGCCTGGTGAGCAGGGCCTGGCCGAGCACGTTGTTGATCTTGTGCGAGCCGGTGTGGTTGAGGTCCTCGCGCTTGAGCAGGATGCGGGCGCCGCCGCAGTGCTCGGAGAAGTTGCGGGCCTCACTGAGGGCGCTGGGGCGGCCGGTGTAGTCCTTGAGGAGCTCGGCGAGCTCGGCCTGGAACGCGGGGTCCTGGCGGGCCTTCTCCCACTCGGTCTCGACCTCGTCGAGAGCGGCGACGAGCGCCTCGGGTGCGAAGCGGCCGCCGAAGCGGCCGTAGTGCCCGTGCGCGTCGGGCATCTGTCGGTTGTGGCTCATGGGACGTTCTTTTCTGGAAGGGCCGACGGCTCCCCCGCGGCCGCACGCGGCGGGGTGCGCGCGCCGACCGGTGGACGGCGCCGCGGGCCGTGCCCGGGCGCGCTCTGACATGGGTCAACGCGGCATCGGGAACCCGCGGTGGATGTGCGGGTTCCCTAGAGCCATCGCCGTCTGCGGCCGGATGCGGCCGCGCGGGCGTTCGGTTCCGTCGCCGTTCCCATGGAGCTGTCGGTCTCCTAGTTGCGGTCCCGCAGCGCCGGGTGGGCGCCTGCGGTCACGAGGTCGGCGACCGCCTCACGCGGGTTGCGGCCGCGCACGAGGCTCTCTCCGACGAGGACGGCTCCCGCGCCGGCTCCGGCGTAGGCCAGCAGGTCGTGCGGGCCGCGGATGCCGGACTCGGCGATCTTGACGCGGTCGGAGGGGATGAGCGGGGCGAGCCGGGCGAAGGTGTCCCGGTCGACCTCCAGGGTCTTGAGGTTGCGTGCGTTGACGCCGATGACGGTGGCTCCGGCGTCGACGGCGCGGGCGACCTCCTCCTCGTCGTGGACCTCCACCAGGGGCATGAGTCCCAGCGAGCGGGCGCGCTCGATGAGGGAGACGAGGGCCTCCTGGGGAAGGGCGGCGACGATGAGCAGGACGGCGGAGGCACCGAAGACGCGGGCCTCCCAGAGCTGGTAGGAGCTGACCACGAAGTCCTTGCGCAGCAGGGGGACGTCGACGGCCTTGGCGACGGCCTGGAGGTCGGCCAGGCTGCCGTTGAAGCGGCGCTGCTCGGTGAGGACACTGATGAGGGAGGCGCCGCCGGCCTCGTAGTCGCGGGCGAGGGCCGCCGGGTCGGTGATGGTCGCGAGGGGCCCCTTGGAGGGGCTGGCCCGCTTGACCTCGGCGATGACCTGCACACCGGGGCGGCGCAGAGCGGCTTCGGCGTCCTGGGGAGCGGGCACGGACTCCGCCTGGGCCTTGAGGCTGTCCAGCGGGAGGGCCTCCTGCCGCTCGGCCAGGTCGGCGCGTACCCCGTCGAGGATGTCGTCGAGCACGCTCACCAGTTACTGCCCCCTCGTGTTGTGGCCGGTCGCGGCGGCCGCCGGGGCGGCCCGCCGCGCGGCACGTCCGGCTGTCGGGCCGTCGCGCCGTGTGCTGGTCATCGTACCGACCCCGGTCGCACGGAGTGACGCCACCCCCCGGCACGGGCCGCGTCCGCCCCGCTCAGTAGGTGGTGTAACCGGGATCGGGGGCGTTTGCCGCACCGATGATGCCGATGGCCATGATGCCGAGCACGGCGACGACGTACAGGACGCCGAGGACGAAGGCGACGAGGCCGATGATCCCCATGATCTTGGCGACCTTCGACGCATCCTGGGCGCCCGCGTAGTCGCCGGCCTGCCACTTGCCGCTGATCTGGAGGGAGAAGACGAGCCCGATGATCCCGGCGACGGCCGCGCAGCTGAGGATGCCCAGGATGTTGTGCACCAGATAGGTCTTCGGCATCTCCCCGGGAGGGGGACCGCCGTGTCCGTGGGGGATGCCGTAACCGGAGGGCGGCGGCGGGTAACTCATGTGGTGGGCCTTTCCGAGGAATTCACAGGGGGTTCACCAGCCGGGGAACAGAGGGGTTCCCGGGGCCAGGAAGGAGAACCAGGGGAGATTGCGTGCCACCCAGTACACCGTGATGGTCACCACGAGGGCCCACAGGAACCAGATCGGTGTGGGCCTGGGCGGTGTCGCGGGCGGCCTGACCGCCGTCCAGACCCAGCGCGCGTAGCCCCACAGGAGATAGGGGCCCAGCAGCAGGAGCAAGGGGTTCATGCTGGCGGCACCGAGGATATCGCCGTTGGTCGTCAGCGCGATCGCGCGCATGGTACCGCAGCCCGGGCAGAAGGTGCCGGTCATCATGAGCCACGGGCAGGTGGGGTAGTGGCCCGGCTCGTTGGGGTCGACGAAGTGCAGAAGTGTCGCACCGGCGAGGACGAGGCCTCCGAAACCCAGAGGCCAGAGCACGGGGGGCACCCGGTGCAGCCTGCGCAGGACGCGTTGTCCCAGCGGCAGGGTTCCTGACGGCTGGGTGGGGGTTTCGCTGTGGTGGGGCTGCACGTGAACCAGCCTAGGGTCGGGGAGGTGCGGAAGCGGGCTCTGCCCCCGGGCGCCCGGTGCGCACGGGGGCAGGAGAACGCCGGCTGCTAGTACGTCGAGTACGTGGTGGTGGTGGCGGCACCGCCGACGATGACGCTGCACGCCATGGCGGCGGTCCACAGCACGATCCCGATGATGCCGAGGATGAAGGCGATCTTGGTCCACTTCTTCGCCTGGGCCTGGGCCGCCAGGGCGCCCGCCTGGTCGCCGCGGTTCCAGAGGTCGTTGACCTTGGTCGCGTTGACGATCGCGGGGATCGCGAAGGGCCAGCAGCAGAAGATGGCGACGATGGCCCAGGTCAGGCCGTTGTCGGGAGGAGTGGAACCGGGGGGCGGACCGTAGCCTCCTCCGGGCGGGCCGTAGCCGCCGCCGGGAGGACCTGCGGGGGGAGGGGGACCGTAGCTCATGAGACCACTTTCCTGTGACAAGGGTTGGATGCGGCGCACACGCGGCACACCGGTTCCCACTGGGGCAGGGGCGAGGGCACCGGAGCGTGTCCGCCGCAGGCAGTTGCTTGCGCGGCCGGTTCGGCGGAGTGCTCCGCCGGACGGCCGCTGCGGCTGTTCAGTGCCGGTGGGGTGAATCTACCCGCCTTGCGGGACCTTCGTCCATTTCCCCGTGCTCAGCGGCTTTTCAGCTGCTCTGGGCTACGGGCCCCGGACCCGGGGTGTGTTCCGCGGAACACGCCCCGGGTCCGTCGGTCACTTGGCCGCGAGGCGGGAGGACTCCCACTCCTCGCGGGTCGGGGGGACCGGGCGCGGGGCCTTGCGGCCCAGGCCGGCCTTCTTCATCGCGCCGGCGACGATCGCGAACACGATGCTCGCGCCGAGGCCGACGGAGACCCACAGCATCAGGTCGCCACCGGCGACGATGGCGACGGCCGACACGGTCCAGGCCACGATCCAGGTTCCGGTGAGGAACCAGGCGGAAACGGTGTTGCCGTGGTCGTCGTGGTCGTCGTGGTGTTCGGCAGCCATCAGGGCTTCTCCTTCGGTTCGGCCGACCGTCCGGTCGGCTGTGCGGGTGGGATCCCGTCCCCGGAGGCGGGGCGCGCGGGCACACCGGCGCCAGGGGCGTCGAGTGTGGGGTCGTCACCGGCGTCCAGCGATTTCCACAGGTCGGCAGGTGTCCCGGCCCGGTTCGCACGCGGTGCGGCAACTCGATCGTACCTGCTGCCCATGCCCGGCCAGGAGGGGGAGCGCAAGATCACAGCGGCCCCCGCCAGGAGCAGGAGCGCGGCTCCGGCCGCGGACATGACCGGCCCGGCCGCGGACAGCGCGGGCGCCTGGGCGGCCGAGGCGTTCCCGGCCGCTCCGGCGGCGTTCACCGCGGCCAGGAGCGCCTCGGGGCGGGTGGCGTTCCACACCGCGGCCAGGGCCAGGGCGGCTCCCGCGGCGACGAGGAGGCCGACGAGGCGGCGCAGCGTTCCCTTGGAGGCGTACAGGCCGGCGACCGCGGCCAGGCCTGCCCAGCCGATGCCGCTCAGGGTCCCGGTGAGGTCGGCACCGGTGATCTCGACCCGGGTCGCGGTGACGGGCCCCGGGGCGGCGAGCTCGCCGGTGGCCCAGACGCGGCCCGCGGAGAACAGCAGCAGGCCCGCTCCCGCGACCAGGGCGAGCATCGCGGCGGCGTACTCGCCGCGTACCCGCCCGCCGGCGGCCGCGCCGCTCACAGGAGCCGTCCGGCGTCGAAGCAGGTGCGGTCGCCGGTGTGGCAGGCACCGCCCTTCTGGTCGACGCGGACCAGGAGGGTGTCGCCGTCGCAGTCGAGGGCGACCGAGACCACGCGCTGGGTGTTGCCGGAGGTGGCGCCCTTGACCCAGTACTCGCGGCGGCTGCGCGACCAGTAGGTGGCGGCGCCGGTGGTGAGGGTGCGGTGCAGCGCCTCGTCGTCCATCCAGGCGAGCATGAGCACCTCTCCCGTGTCGTGCTGCTGCACGACGGCGGGCACGAGGCCGTCCTCGTTGCGTGTGAGGCGGGCGGCGATGTCCGGGGAGAGGCTGGTGACGCTCATGTCCCCAAGGTTAGGGGGGTCCGCCGACCGCCCTTCACCGGGGCGCGGTGAGCGCGGGTTAGAGTGCCTCGGCGAGGGCTGCCCGCCGGGGGCGGCCCGCCGACCGAGAGGACCCGTGAGGAGTGCCGTGACCGCCGAGGCCCTGTCCGCCGACCTGGCGGGGATGCCCGCCGCGCTGAACGCGCTCGCCGACCGCTTTCCCCGCTGGGACCCCTACGCCGCGCTGCCCGCGCTGCTCGACGACGAGCCGGCCTCGGTGCGCTTCCTGGGGATCGGGGCGGCCCGGCGGGTGTGCGAGACCGCGGCGGCCCGGCTGCGGCGGGCGGGGATCGGGGCCTACGCCGAGTCCTCCTCCTCCGCCGAGGACCCTCCGGCGGGGACGGAGACGCTGGTGGTGGGGGTGAGTCTGGGCGGCGGCCAGCGGGAGCTGTGCACGGTACTGGACCGCTACGTGGGCCGCTCCCCCGTGGTCGTGCTGGCCGCGGACCCCGACGCCGTGGTGGCGCGCTACGCCGACCTGCTGGTGCCGCTGCACGCCGGGGAGGAGGCCTCCGGCCTGGGCTGCCGGGCCTACCAGCACGCGACGGCGCTGCTCCTGCTGCTGGGGCACCGCCTGGGCGCGCCGGCGGCGGGGGCCAGCCGCAACCTGCCGAGCCTGCTGCGCCGGGCGGCGAACGCGGCGCGTGCGCTGCTGGAGGGGGCGCCGGAGTGGCTGCCCCGGGCCGATGAGGTCCTGCGCTCCCCGGACGGGATCCACCTGGTGGCCCCGGCCGAGCGGACGGCGTCGGCGTTCCAGGGCGTCCAGGTGCTGCGCAAGGGGCCGGTGGTGGTGGCGCACTCCTGCGAGACGGGCGAGTGGTCGCACTCGGACCGCTATCTGGCCGCGGTGACCGACTACCGGGCGCTGCTGTTCGCGGGTTCGTCCTACGACGAGCGCTTCGCCGAGCACCTGCTGCAACTGCGGGGCCGGTTCGTGGCGGTGGGCCCCACCCCCGGCCGCGAGCGGCTGCCGGGGGCGGAGCTGGTGGTGCGCTACCCGGGTGACGGCGACCCGGACGTGAGCCTGCTGGCGGAGCCTCTGGTCGCCGAGCTGCTGGCGGCGCACTGGTGGCGGCTGTCGGGGCGCTGAGGCGCCCCGGGCGCTCCGGCGGTCACGCCGAGGAGCGCACCCAGGAGGCGTAGAGGTCGGCGTACACGCCGGGGCGCGCGACGAGCTCGGCGTGGGTTCCGCTCTGGACGATGCGCCCGCCGTCGAAGACCAGGACGCGGTCGGCCGCCTCGGCCGTGGACAGGCGGTGGGCGATGGCCACGGAGGTGCGGCCGCGGGTGAGCCGGTCCAGGGCACGCTGGATGCGCACCTCGGTGTGCGGGTCGACGGCGGAGGTCGCCTCGTCGAGGACGAGCAGGTCGGGGTCGGCGATGTAGGCGCGGACCAGGGCCACGAGCTGGCGCTCTCCGGCGGAGAGGGACTCGCCGCGCTGGCCCACGGGCGTGTCGAGGCCGTGGGCGAGGCTGTCGAGCCATTCGGACAGGCCCAGTTCGCGGATCGCGGCGTCCAGTTCGGCGTCGGTGCTCTCGGGGCGCGCGAAGCGGATGTTGTCGCCCAGGGAGCTGTCGAAGAGGAAGCCCTCCTGGGGGACCATGACGACGCGGCTGCGCAGGGAGGTGAAGGCGACCTCGCGCAGATCGGTGCCGTCCAGGAGGACGGCGCCCTCGTCGGGGTCCATCAGGCGGGTCAGGAGCTTGACGAAGGTGGTCTTGCCCGACCCGGTCTCGCCGACGACGGCCACCCGCGTGCCGGGGGCGATGCGCACGTCGATGCCGTCGAGGACGACGGGGCCGTCGGGATAGGAGTAGGTGACCTTGTCGAAGGCGACGTCGACGGGACCGCGGGGCAGGACCTTGCCGGCCTCGCCGGGGTCGGCGATGTCGGGGGTGGTGTCGAGCACGCCCAGGACGCGGCGCCAGCCCGCGATGGCGTTCTGCGCCTCGTTGAAGATCTCGGTGGCCATGATCATCGGCTGGATGAACAGGTTCATGAGGAAGAGGAAGGCGATGAGCCGGCCGGCGGTGAGGTCGCCGCCGACGCCGAGCCAGACGCCGACCAGGACGACCGCGGTGTTGCCGACGGCGGCCACGAGTTCGGCGAAGGGCGAGACGGCGACCGAGAGGCGCTGGGCGCGGACCTGGGCGCGGCGGGTGGCCAGGACCGTGGTGTCGATGCGTTCGGCGGTGCGCTTCTCGATGCCGTGGGCGCGGATGACGGAGGCGCCCATGACGGTCTCGCCGATGACGCCGAGCATGTCCCCGGTGCGCTCGCGGACACGCAGGTAGGCCTTGGACAGGAGCTTCTGGAGCTGGCGCACACCGAAGAGCAGCGGCAGGAAGCAGACCCACACCACGAGGGTGAGCTGCCAGGAGTAGATCGCCATGAGGGTGGTGGCGATGAGGAGCTGGCCGGTGCTGACGATGAGGAGGATGCCGCCCCATTGCATGAAGGTGCTGATCTGGTCGACGTCGCTGGTGACGCGGGAGACCAGGGCGCCCTTGCGCTCGCTGTTCTGGGTGAGCACGGACAGGTCGTGCACGTGCCGGAAGGCCTTGCGGCGCAGGGTGGCCAGCCCCGACTCGGTGGCGCGGTACAGCCGCAGGTTCATCAGGTAGGAGCAGACCATGGTGACGGCCAGCAGAAGGGCGCACAGGGCGACGACGCGCACCACGAAGGCAAGGTCGGGACCGCCCTCGCCGGAGATGCCGTTGTCGATGATCTGCTGGACGGCGATGGGGACGACGACCTTGCCGACGGTGGCCGCGACGGCGAAGGCGATGGTCAGCCACAGGCCCTGGGCGAACTCGGGCGACAGCCGGAGGCCGCGTCGAATCGTCTCCAGGGCCGTGTCGGTGGACAGGCCCATCGGGGCGGAGCTGCCGGTGTCCTGCTGCGGGGCGGTGTCCTCGCCCCGGGTGCGGGCGGGTGCGCTCATCGGCCGGCCTCCTCGGTGCTGCCGGGGCGGGCGGGTTCGACCGGTCCGGGGTGTTCGGGCACAGGTGCTCCTGCTGCTTCTGCTGAGGCGAGTTCGTAGGCGGTGACGAGCTTGGCGTAGCCGGGCGAGCTCGCCAGCAGCTCGGTGTGGGTGCCGCGGGCCAGGACGCGGCCGCGCTCCATGTAGACGACCTCGTCGGCCAGTTCGATGGTGGCGCGGCGGTAGGCGACCACGACGACGGTGGCGGAGTTGTCGCGTTCGCGCAGCCCGGAGAGGATCTGGGCCTCGATCTGCGGGTCGACGGCGGAGGTGGCGTCGTCGAGGATCAGGAGGCGGGGCCGCCGGACGAGGGCGCGGGCCAGGGCCAGGCGCTGGCGCTGGCCTCCGGAGAGGGTGGTGCCCTTCTCCCCCAGCGGGGCGTCGAGGCCGCCGTCGAGTTCGGCGACGAAGCCGTCGGCACGGGCCAGGCGCAGGGCGGCCCAGACCTGGGCGTCGTCGACGTCGGCGCCCAGGGTGATGTTGCCGCGGACGGTGTCCTCGAAGACGAAGGTGCTCTGGGGGACGAGTGCGGCGTGGCGGGGGATCTGGCCGGGGGCCAGTGTGCGCACGTCGGTGCCGTCGTAGGCGACGGTTCCGGTGTCGGGGTCGACCAGCCGCATCAGGACGGTGGTGAGGGTGGACTTGCCCGAGCCGGTGGGACCGACGAGGGCGACGGTGCGGCCGGGGGCGATGTCGAGGTCGACCCCGTTGAGGACGGTGGTGCGCGGCCGTCCGGCGTCGCCGTCCATGAGGTCGCGGGCCCCGCCGTCGGCGGTGTAGGCGTCGGCGTAGGAGAAGGTGACGTCGCGGGCGGTCAGGGCGATGCCGTCGGTGCTGTCCTCGAGGGTGCGCTCGCCGTGCTCCATGGTGCCCTCGGAGTCGAGGACGTGCTGGACGCGGTCCCAGCCGACGACGCTGCGGGGGAGGTCGCCGAGGAGCCACCCGAAGGAGCGCACGGGCAGGGCCATGAGCGTGAACAGGTAGGCGATCTGGACGAGGTCGCCGGGGTCGATGGCGCCGGTGGACAGGCGCCACATGCCCAGGAGCAGGACGGCGAGGACGCCGAAGTTGGGCAGGGCCTCGATGACGGGGTCGAACATGGCGCGCATGCGGCCGACCTGGATGAGGGCGTCGCGCAGGCGGTGGGCCGCGCCGGTGAAGCGTTCGGTCTCGGTGTCCTCGCGGCCCAGGGTCTTGACGACCAGGGCGCCGTCGAAGGACTCGTGGGCGACGCCGCTGACCTCGGCGCGCAGGGCCTGGGCGTGGGAGGCCATGGGCGAGACGCGTCGCTGGAAGACGATGTTGGCGGCGGCCAGGACGGGGAAGACGACGAAGGCGATGAGGGCCAGGACGGGGTCGGTGACCAGCATCGCGACAGAGGCGATGACGAGCATGAGGACGCTGCCGACGGCCATGGGCAGGGGCGCCAGGGGCTGCCAGGCCGCCTCGACGTCGGCGTTGGCGTTGGACAGCAGCTGCCCGGTGGGGTGGCGATGGTGCCAGGCCAGGGGCAGCTGGAGGTACTTGCGGGCGACGGCGCGGCGGTAGCGGGCCTGCATGCGGAACTGCATGAGGGCGGCCAGCAGGCGGCGCATGGCGATGCCGACGGCCTTGCCGATGCCCACGGCCATGAGCAGGGCGGCTGCCGCGACGAGCGCGGCGGTGGTGGTGGCGCCCTGCGCGAAGGCGGGCAGGATGGTGTGGTCGGTGAGGTGTCCGAGGACGTTGGCCGAGCCGACGGTGGTGGCGGCGTGCAGGACGGCGCCGACCACGGCGACGAGGAAGATCCAGGGTTCGGTCCTGGCCGCGGTCCACAGGACGCGCATCCCGCGGCCGAAGACGCCTCTGCCGCTCCTGTCGGGCGGGGAGGCCTCCTCCTCGGTCCGCGACTGCTCTGCGGTCGTACCCTGGGCCATGCGTTCCCCCGTTTCCTCTTCGGCCGGGAGAGGCGTCCTGGGACGTCCCGGCGGTGACCGTCGGCAGCGCCCCGGACTGCGGCGGGGCACACGGGTCCCGTGTCAACTTATCCAGTGGCACCCCGAGGTTCCACCAGATTGTTTCAGCGCCCTTCCGATCCGTGCTATTCCGTCCAGCGCGGCGCAGGACACCTCTGTCCTCTCCGCCGGCGGACGCGCCCCGCCCTGCCCTGCGGGGCGCCGATGCCGTCCGAGCCCGGCCCCGGGGCGGGCGCAGGCACACGCGCGGCCCCGGAACCTTCCCGGTTCCGGGGCCGCGGAGAAGAGGTCAGCGCACCGGGTGTCCGGCCTCGCGCAGGCTCTTCTTGACGTCGGCGACGGTGAACTCCCCGAAGTGGAAGACCGTGGCGGCCAGCACCGCGTCGGCGCCCGCCTCCACCGCCGGGGGGAAGTGCTCGACGGCTCCGGCGCCGCCGGAGGCGATGAGCGGGACCTCGATGCGGGCGCGCACCGCGCGGATGAGCTCCAGGTCGAAGCCCTCCTTGGTGCCGTCGGCATCCATCGAGTTGAGCAGGATCTCGCCGGCTCCGAGCTCGGCGGCGCGTTCGCACCAGTCGAGGGCGTCGAGGCCCGTGCCGCGGCGGCCGCCGTGGGTGGTGACCTCGAAGCCGCTGGGCGTGGGGGCGTCCCCCTCGCGCACGCGCCGCACGTCGGCCGACAGGACCAGGACCTGGCGGCCGAAGCGCTCGGCGATCTCGCGGATGAGCTCGGGGCGGCCGATCGCCGCGGTGTTGACCCCGACCTTGTCGGCGCCGGCGCGCAGCAGGCGGTCGACGTCCTCGGGGCTGCGCACGCCGCCGCCGACGGTCAGCGGGATGAACACCTGGTCGGCGGTGCGCCGCACGACGTCGTAGGTGGTCTCGCGGTTGCCGCTGGAGGCGGTGACGTCGAGGAAGGTCAGCTCGTCGGCACCGCCGGCGTCGTAGGCGGCGGCGAGCTCCACCGGGTCGCCGGCGTCGCGCAGGTTCTCGAAGTTGACGCCCTTGACGACGCGTCCCGCGTCGACGTCCAGGCAGGGGATGACACGGACGGCGACGCTCATCGTGCGGCCTCCGCGACGGTGGCGAGCGCGTCCCGGAGGGTGAAGGCGCCCTCGTAGAGCGCGGTGCCCATGATGGCGCCCTCCACCCCCTGGGGAACGAGGCCGGCGATGGCGCGCAGGTCCTCCAGGCTGGAGACGCCGCCGCTGGCCACGACGGGCTTGTCGGTGCGCTCGCACACGGTGCGCAGCAGGTCGAGGTTGGGGCCCTTGAGGGTGCCGTCCTTGTGGACGTCGGTGACGACGTAGCGGGCGCAGCCCTCCGACTCCAGGCGGTCGAGGGTCTGGAAGAGGTCACCGCCCTCGCGGGTCCAGCCGCGGGCGGCCAGGGTGGTGCCGCGCACGTCGAGGCCGATGGCGATCCTGTCGCCGTGCTCGGCGATGATCCGGGCGCACCACTCCGGGTTCTCCAGGGCGGCGGTGCCGATGTTGACGCGGGTGCAGCCGGTGGAGAGCGCGGCGGCCAGGGACTCGTCGTCGCGGATGCCGCCGGACATCTCGACCTTCACGTCGAGGCGGCCGGTGATGTCGCGCAGCAGGTCGCGGTTGTGGCCGCGGCCGAAGGCGGCGTCCAGGTCCACGAGGTGGATCCACTCGGCGCCGGCCTCCTGCCAGGCCGAGGCGGCCTCGTAGGGGTCTCCGTACCGGCCGCCGGAGTCGGCCTTGCCCTGGACGAGCTGGACGGCCTGGCCGCCCGAGACGTCCACGGCGGGCAGGAGTTCGAGTACGCGGGGCGTGGTCACGCCGGTCATGGGTCTTCTTCCGGTTCGTCGGTGAGCGGCTGTCGGTGGGCGGCTACAGGGTGGCGACCCAGTTGGCCAGGATGCGGGCGCCGGTGTCGCCGGACTTCTCCGGGTGGAACTGGGTGGCCCACAGGGGGCCGTTCTCGACGGCGGCCACGAACGGGCCCCCGTGGTCGGCCCAGGTCACCCGGGGCGGGGCGATGCGCGGGTTGAGAGGGGCCATCTCCCAGCGGCGCACCGCGTAGGAGTGCACGAAGTAGAAGCGGTCCTCGGGGGTGATCCCGGCGAACAGCTGCGTGTCCTCGGGCGGGCGGACGGTGTTCCAGCCCATGTGCGGCAGGACGGGTGCGTCCAGGCGCTCCACGGTGCCGGGCCACTCTCCGCAGCCCTCGGTGACCTCTTCCTCCTCCGTCCGGGGGTCGGTGCTCTCCACCCCGGTGTCGAAGAGCACCTGCATGCCGACGCAGATGCCCAGGACGGGGCGGCCCCCGGCGATGCGCCGCCCGATGATCCGGTCGCCCTTGGCGGCCTTCAGGCCGGCCATGCAGGAGCTGAAGGCACCCACGCCCGGGACGACGAGGCCGTCGGCGTCCAGTGCGGCGTGCGGATCGGAGGTGACGGTGACGTCGGCGCCGGTGCGTTCCATGGCGCGTTGGGCCGAGCGCAGGTTGCCCGATCCGTAGTCGAGGACGACCACGCGTGGCGGCATGTTGACCCCTTCCCCCTAGAAATAGCCCAGGCGCAGCACGCCGGAGACCACTGCGAGCACCGTGCACCCGGCCAGGGCGACGGCAACGAACTTGTTCATCCTCCACATCGCGTAGGCGCCGCCCCCGAGGAAGCCGCCGAGCACGATGAGGAGGAGGCCCCACATGTCGTCCATCTACAGGGCGCCCTTGGTGGAGGGGATACCGGTAACGCGCGGGTCCTTCTCCGTGGCGTGGCGCAGGGCGCGGGCCAGCGCCTTGAACTGGCACTCGACGATGTGGTGGGCGTTGCGGCCGTAGGGCACGTGGACGTGCAGGGCCACGCGCGCCTGGGCGACGAAGGACTCGAAGATGTGGCGAGTCATGGTGGTGTCGTAGTCGCGGCCGATCAGGGGGGACATGCCCTCGGGCTCGCTGTGCACCAGGTAGGGGCGGCCGGAGACGTCGACGGTCACCTCGGCGAGGGCCTCGTCGAGGGGCACCTTGGCGTCGGCGAAGCGGCGGATGCCGGCCTTGTCGCCCAGGGCCTCGCGGAAGGCGGCGCCCAGGGCCAGGGCGGTGTCCTCCATGGTGTGGTGGGAGTCGATGTGCAGGTCGCCCTCGGTGCGCACGGTGAGGTCGAACAGGCCGTGCTTGGCGATCTGGTCCAGCATGTGGTCGAAGAAGCCGACGCCGGTGGAGACGTCGGCGACACCGGTGCCGTCCAGGTTGATCTCGACGAGGACCTTGGTCTCCTTGGTCGCTCGTTCGACGCGTCCGATGCGGCTCATGGCGATACCTTCTCTGCGGTGGCGGGTACGTGTGGTGGCCGGGTCAGCGGCCGGTGGCGGCGAGCAGGGCCTCGCGGAAGGCGGCCGTCTCCTCGGCGGTGCCGACGGTGACGCGCAGCCATCCGGGTGGGCCGACCTCCCGTATGAGGACCTGGCGGTCGAGCAGGGCCTGCCAGATCCGGGTGCGGTCCTCGAACTCGCCGAACAGGACGAAGTTGGCGTCGGAGTCGGCGACGGCGAAGCCGTGGCCGCGCAGCCAGGCGACGAGGTCGTCGCGTTCGGCACGCAGGTCGGCGACGGCGCCGAGGAGCTCGTCGGCGTGGTCGAGCGCCACGCGTGCGACGGTCTGGGTGACCGAGGACAGGTGGTAGGGCAGGCGGACGAGCTGGAGGGCGTCGACCACGGCCGGGTGGGCGGCCAGATAGCCCACGCGGGCCCCGGCCAGGGCGAAGGCCTTGGACATGGTACGCGAGACGATCAGGCGCGGGTGCCCGTCCAGCAGGGTGAGCGCGCTGGGGGTCCCCTCGCGGCGGAACTCGGCGTAGGCCTCGTCGACGACCACGACCCCGGGGGCCGCCCGGAGGATGCGCTCTGTGTCGGCGATCTCCAGGGCGGTACCGGTGGGGTTGTTGGGCGAGGTGAGGAACACGACGCTGGGGCGGTGCTCGGCGATGGCTGCCAGGGCGGCGTCGGTGTCGATGCGGAAGTCGTCGGCGCGGCGCGGCACGGACACCCATCCGGTTCCGGTGCCGCGGGCGATGATCGGGTGCATCGAGTAGGACGGTTCGAAGCCCATGGCCGTGCGTCCGGGCCCGCCGAAGGCCTGCAGGATCTGCTGGAGGACCTCGTTGGAGCCGTTGGCCGCCCACACGTTCTGCGCGCTCAGGCCGTGGCCGAGGTAGGCGGCCAGGCCCTCGCGCAGGCGGAGGGCGTCGCGGTCGGGGTAGCGGTTGAGCCCGAGGGCGGTCTCGGCGACGGCGTCGGCCAGGGCGCGGGCCAGCCGCGGGGAGGGCGGGTGCGGGTTCTCGTTGGTGTTGAGAACCACCGGCACCTCCAGCTGCGGCGCGCCGTAGGGCGAGCGGCCGCGCAGGTCCTCGCGCAGGGGCAGGTCGTTCAGGGTGAAGCTCACTGGTTCACGCTCGTGCTCTTGTGGCGGGTGGCGATTGCCGGCCGTTCTCAGGCTCGGCCGGTCCGCGCGGCGACGGCCTCGCCGTGCGCGGGCAGGTCCTCGGCGTTGGCGAGGGCGATGACGTGGTGGGCGACGTCGGCCAGCGCGTCGCGGTCGTACTCGACGACGTGCACGCCGCGCAGGAAGGTCTGCACGCTCAGCCCGCCGCTGTGGCAGGCGCAGCCGCCGGTGGGCAGGACGTGGTTGGAGCCGGCGGCGTAGTCGCCGAGGGAGACCGGGGAGTAGGCGCCGACGAAGATCGCGCCGGCGTTGCGCACACGCGCGGCCACCGCGGCGGCGTCGGCGGTCATGATCTCCAGGTGCTCGGCGGCGTAGGCGTTGACGACGGCGAGGCCGTGCTCCAGGTCGTCGACGAGGACGATGCCGGACTGGGGCCCGGAGAGGGCCTCGCGGACGCGGTCGCCGTGCTTGGTGGCGGCGGCGCGCTCGCGCAGGCGTTCGACGACGGCGTCGGCCAGGGCCTCGTCGGGGGTGACCAGGACGGAGGCGGCGACGACGTCGTGCTCGGCCTGGCTGACGAGGTCGGCGGCGACGTGGTCGGGGTCGGCGCCGGAGTCGGCCAGGACGGCGATCTCGGTGGGGCCGGCCTCGGCGTCGATGCCGATGACGCCCTTGAGCAGCCGCTTGGCCGCGGCCACCCAGATGTTGCCCGGGCCGGTGACCATGTCGGCGCGTGCGCACTCACCGGCGCCGTAGGCGAACATGGCAACGGCCTGGGCGCCGCCGACGGCGTAGACCTCGTCGACGCCGAGCAGGGCGCAGGCGGCGAGGACGGTCGGGTGGGGCAGTCCGCCGAACTCCTTCTGGGGCGGGGAGGCGACGGCCAGGGAGCCCACGCCCGCCTCCTGGGCGGGGACGACGTTCATGACGACGCTGGAGGGGTAGACGGCGCGGCCGCCCGGGACGTAGAGGCCGACGCGGTCGACGGGGATCCAGCGCTCGGTGACGGTGCCGCCGGGCACCACCTGGGTGGTGTGGTCGGCGCGGCGCTGGGCGCTGTGGACCTTGCGGGCGCGCCGGGCGGATTCCTCGAGGGCGGCGCGCACGGCCGGGTCGAGCTCGGCCAGCGCGGTGTCGAGGGCCTCCTGCGGGACGCGGATGCCGGTGAGGGTGACGCCGTCGAAGCGCTCGGTGTACTCGATCAGCGCCTCGACCCCGCGATGGCGCACGTCCTCACAGATGGGGCGTACGCGCTCGGCCGCGTCCGCCACGTCCATCGCCGCGCGCGGAAGGGCGTCGCGGGGGTCGCTCTGGCTGCCTCGGAGGTCGATTCTACTGATCACGGGCCCAGTCTAGGGGAGTCGCCCGGCGGGCGGGCGGCGGTGTCCGAATGGTGGACGACACACCGCTCGGGACCGCCCCGCACGTGCGCGCTCCGGGGTGCGGGAGAACGGGAGGAAGGAAATTGCTCCTTTTCCCCAATGAGCTTCACCTAAGTTTGGAACACCTAACCTAACAAAGGCAACCGAAGGCTTGCCTAAGTAATTCAAAACACCCCAAAAATGCTCGCTAAATGCTTTTGTCCGATGTTATGGTGAGTCCATGACTTCGACAACCGACAGCGATAGCGGCCTTTCCAAGTTCCACCGTCTCCTGGTCGACCAGGTGAGGCACGAGTTCACTGCTTCCCATCAGTACGTGGCTCTCGCCGCCTGGTTCGACGATCAGGACCTGCCCCAGCTCGCGCGGGTCTTCTACGAGCAGTCCCTCGAGGAGCGCGACCACGCGATGATGATCGTGCGCTACCTCCTGGACAGGGACATCGATTTCGCCCTTCCGGGCGTCGACGAGATCGAGACCGCCTTCTCCTCCCCGCGCGACCTCGTCGCCCTCGCCCTGCGGCAGGAGCGCGAGGTCAGCGACCAGTTCCAGCGGCTGGCCAAGGTCGCCCGCGACGAGGACGACTACACCGGCGAGCAGTTCCTCCAGTGGTTCATCCAGGAGCAGGTCGAGGAGGTCGCCAAGATGTCGACGCTCCTCAACGTGGTGGACCGGGCGAACGGGAACCTGTTCGACGTGGAGACCTTCGTCGCCCGCGACATGCCGGGCGAGGGAGAGGGCTCCCAGAACGCGCCCGCGACCGCCGGCCCGTCCGTCTCCTGACGCACGGCCGCCGCGGGTCCGCCCCCGCCCGGCTCCTTCGGGGATGACCGGGTGGGGGCGAATTCTGCGATGACGGCCGGGGATGCGGGCATACTTGGGACATGGCCGAGGCTCTGCCGATCTTTCCCTTGAACACCGTCCTGTTCCCCGGTGTGACCGTTCCGCTGCACGTCTTCGAGCCGCGGTACCGGAAGCTGGTCGCGGATCTGGTCGAGCCCTCCCCGGAAGCCGGCGGGGGCGGTGCGCTCGGCCGGCGGCGGTTCGGGGTGCTGTGGATCGAACTGGGGCACGAGGTGGCCGGAACCTCCGGCCAGGCCCCGGCCGGAGCCGGGCAGCCCACCACCCTCGGCGACCGGGTGCGGCTGCCGCGGGTGAGCGCCACGGGGTGCACCGCGCTGGTGCGTGACGTGCGGCCCTACGAGGACGGGCGCTTCGACCTCGTCGTCGAGGGCGGCACCCGCTTCTCCGTCGACGACCTCTCCGACGTCGACGCCTCCTCCCCCGACTCCTACGCCACCGCGTCGGTGTCCTTCCTGCCCGAGCCCTCGGGACCCGACGCCGAGGAGCACGCCGAACGGGTGCGTGAGCTGTTCGAGACCTACCGGGGCCGGCTCGCCGCTGCGGGCCTGTCGGCGGGCACCTTCTCCGAACTGCCCAAGGACCCCGTCGCCCTGTCCTACGCCGTCGCCGAGGCCTCGGTCCTGAACCAGGCGGAGAAGCAGCGGCTGCTGGAGACCGACGACGCGGCCACACGCCTGGCGGTGGTCGCGCGCTTCCTGCGCCGGGAGAACCGCATCGTGTACACGCCCACGCTCAGTTCCCTGCCCGCGGGGCCGTTCCTCGACAACGGCGTGTCCTTCAACTGAGCGCCCGCGGCCGGACGGACCGATGGCGCTGCCGGCGCCCACCGGTGCGGCGGGGGCCGAGGCCACGGCGGGCGGGGACGGTCGGTGAACCCTCCCTGCCGCCGCACTAGTGTCTCTGTGCGACGTCAGCAGGACTCTTCGGAAAGAGGCACCCATGAGCGGAAAGGCCACGCCCGCGACCGTGGCGGCCGGACGGACCAAGACCACCTACACCCTGCACCCCTATGAGGCGGGAGGCGACGGGCACTCGTACGGAACGGACGCCGCCGACGCGCTCGGTGTGCCCCGGGAGCAGGTGTTCAAGACGCTGATCGCCGAGGTCGACGGGGCGTTCACCGTGGGCGTGGTGCCGGTCAGCACCACGTTGGACCTCAAGGCGCTCGCCGCCGCGGTGGGCGGCAAGCGGGCCGTTCTGGCCGATCCGGTCAGGGCTGAGAGGATCACCGGATACGTGCGCGGCGGAATCAGCCCGCTGGGCCAGCGCAAGCGACTGCGGACGGTGATCGACTCCTCGGTGACCGAGCTGCCCGCGGTCTACGTCTCCGCCGGGCGTCGGGGCCTGCAAATGCAGCTGGCGCCGACCGATCTGGTGCGGCTCACCGAGGCGATCACCGCGCCGATCGGCGCGCCCTGAATTTCTCCGCGCCCGGGAAACGGATGTTGCCGGTTTACCTACTCAAAGGTAATTTTGTGATATGAATGACATAAAATCCCCCGCTTCATCCGTTCCCGACTTGTTTCTCTCCCGCGTCGCCGCTTCCGGCGGCGCGGTCGCCTTCACCTACCCCGTTTCCTCCCCCGACGGCGGCCCGGAGACGTGGGAGGAACTCACCTGGGAACAGACGCGGGACCGCGTACGCGACCTCGCGCTCGGTCTGCACTCCCTGGGGGTGACCTCGCAGGCCAGGTGCGCGATCGCCTCCGGCACGAGAATCGAGTGGATCCTCGCCGACCTCGCCATTCTGTGCGCGGGCGGGGCCTCCACCACCATCTACCCCTCGTCCCTGCCCCCCGACTGCGCCTACATCGTCTCCGACTCCGGGAGCATGGTCGCCTTCGTCGAGGACGACGAGCAGGTGGCCAAGTTCGTCGCGCAGCGGCCTCGGATGCCGGGCCTCTCCCAGGTGGTGGTCCTCGACGGCAAGGGCGGCGAGGACGGCTGGGTCATCTCCCTCGACGAACTCGCGCGGCGCGGCGCCGAGCTGCACGGCGAACGGCCGGAGCTGTTCGAGGAGCTGGTGGCCGCCGTCAGACCCGACCACCTGGCCACGCTCATCTACACCTCCGGCAGCACGGGCAGACCCAAGGGCGTCCGACTGGACCACGCCAACTGGCTCTACGAGTCCCAGGCCGTGAAGGACCTGGGCGACGAGCTGAGGGCCGAGGGCCGGGAGCTGCTCACCCCCGACGACGTGCAGTACCTGTGGCTGCCCCTCTCCCACGTCTTCGGCAAGCTCATGCAGGTCAGCCAGCTGCGTCTCGGCTTCACCACGGCCGTCGACGGGCGCATCGACAGGATCGTCGAGAACCTCGCCGTGGTCCGGCCCACCTTCATGGCGGCCGCTCCCCGCATCTTGGAGAAGGTCTACAACCGGGTCGTCATGCAGGCCAAGGAGGGCGGTGCCGCCACGTACCGGGTCTTCCGGTGGGCGGCCGGCGTGGCCGACCGGGTGGCCCGGCTCAGGGAGGGGGGAAAGGAGCCCTCGGGTGTCCTGGCGCTCCAGCACCGGGTCGCCGACGCACTGGTGTTCCGCAAGCTGCGCGCCACGTTCGGCGACCGCCTGAAGTTCCTCGTCTCCGGCAGCGCCCCGCTCTCCGCCGACATCGGCCGCTTCTTCTACGGTGCGGGGATCACCGTTCTGGAGGGATACGGGCTCACCGAGACCAGCGCGGGCACGTTCCTCAACCGGCCCGGCGACATCCGCTTCGGCAGCGTCGGACTGCCCCTGCCCGGCACCGAGGTCAAGATCGCCGAGGACGGCGAGGTCCTCGTCCGCGGCGGCGGCGTGATGCGCGGCTACCACAACCTGTCCGGAGCCACCGAGGAGGCCCTGACCGAGGACGGCTGGTTCGCCACCGGCGACATCGGCGTCCTGGAGCACGGCCACCTGCGCATCACCGACCGCAAGAAGGAGCTCATCAAGACCTCCGGCGGCAAGTACGTCGCGCCGCAGGGCATCGAGAGCCGCTTCAAGTCCTTGTGCCCCTACGTCGGCAACCTGGTCGTCCACGGCGACCGCCGCCCCTACTGCGTGGCCCTGGTCACCCTGGACCCCGAGGCCATCGCGACCTGGGCTCAGGAGAACGGGTTGGGCGGGCTGGACTATCCGGACCTGGCCGAGGAGCCCCGGGTGAGGGAGATGGTGCAGGAGGCCATCGACGAGCTCAACGAGGGACTGCCCCGGCACGAGACCGTCAAGCGGTTCACGATCCTGCCCAGTGAGCTGACGGTGGAGGGCGGGGAGATGACGCCGAGCCTGAAGATGCGGCGCCGGGCCATCGAGGACAAGTACCGGGACGTCCTCGACAGCATGTACGAGGGTGACACCCGAACCCGCTGACCGCCCCCCGGCGGTGACGGGAAGGGGTCACCGGCGACTTCCCCGGCCGCCGCGTCAAGGCGTGTCGGAAGCGGTTTCCGCCGAGGGGGCGGCCGGCCTGCCGGGCAGGCCGGGCTGGTCCCGGCGCAGCAGGCTGACCGCGTCGAGGAGCCCGTACTGCAGGACGAACACGAAGGGCCAGGCGACCAGGAAGGCCGTGGCGCGGAGCTGGAGGCCCACGGTCACGGTCTCGCCCCGGTCGGCCTCCTGGAGGGCCGCGTGCAGGGGGGCGTCGAGCGCCGTGCCGACCTGCCAGGTGAGAAGGGCTCCGACCGCGGACCCCAGGAAGCCCGCGGCCAGGCAGGCCAGTCTCAGGTCCTGCGCGCGGCGTTCGGCCAGGAGGAACTGGAGCATGTAGACGACGTAGCCGGTGACGAGCCCGGTCAGGGCGGTGACGAGGACGAAGGCCCCCTCCCCCGCGAACAGGGCCTCGTCGGTGCCGGTGAAGACCTCTCCTCCGCCCAGCGCGACGCCCTCGGCCCGCTCCGGGGCCAGCGCCCACCACAGCACGCCCAGGACCGCGCCGAGCAGCGCCAGGGCCGTGAACACGCACACCCCCACGGTCAGCTGCCGCCGCACAGCTGGTGTGCGCTCGTCCATTCCGCTCCCCGTCCACTCGGGCCTCTTCCCCGCCGGCCCGGAAAACCACTGGCTGCGGGATCGGCCGGAAGGGAGAATACCGCCATGGATGACCAGAGCAGTACGGTTCGTGCCCCTGCGCCCGCCCGTGTCGACCCTCCCCTGGCCGCCGACGAGCGCACGATGCTCACCACCTGGCTGGAGTGGCACCGGGCCACCGTGCACGCCAAGTGCGCCGGTCTGGACCCGTCGCTGTCGTCGGCGGCACCGCTGCCGACCTCGCCCTTGATGACGGTGGGCGGGGTGGTGAGCCACCTGCGGTGGGTGGAGGCCTACTGGTTCGAGACCGTGATGCTCAACCAGCCCGACCTCGGCCCCGGCGGCAAGGGGGACCCGGACGCCGAGTGGCGGCGCGGGGCCGAGGCGCCCCTGGGCCTGCTGCTGGAGGAGTACGAGGCCCAGTGCGCCGGTTCGCGCGAGATCACCGCGAAGCTGGAACTGGGTTCCTCGGCCCGTCGGGAGAGGGAACCGGGGTCCAGGCCCACACTGCGCTGGGTGCTGATGCACATGGTTGAGGAGACCGCCCGCCACAACGGCCACCTCGACCTCCTGCGCGAACTCGCCGACGGCGCCAGGGGCGAGTGAGGACCGTACCCGCGGCGGAGGGGCGGCGCCCCGCACACGGTGCCGCGGTGTCCCCTTCGGCGGCGGCCGGGCGACCGCCTTCCGACCTCCCGGCGGACCGGGGGTCCGCCGGTCGACGTCCGGGGCAGAAAAATCCCCGTGCGCTCCGCGGGCGCACGGGGATGACGGCGGAAGGGCCGGTCAGTAGTCGACCGCGTAGGCCCCCAGCAGGCTCTTGACCTCGCCGTTGAACTCGGGCGAGATCCGCACCGAGTAGCGGTCCACCGCGTAGATGCGGGAGCGGACCGGGTTGTCCACCCGGATGCGCACCGGGGTGTCGCCCTTGTGGCTGCCCAGCACCTGGCGCAGGTCGTGGACCAGCTCGGGGGTGAGGCGCTTCTCGTCCACCGTCAGCAGCACCGGCGGCTCGCCGTCGGAGACGTGCGAGATGTCCAGTATCGACATCTCGGAGGCGAACATCGACCAGGTGCCGTCGCGGTCGTTGAGGCGGCCCTTGACGGTGACGGCGGTGTCCTCGACCAGGGCGTCGACGTACAGCGGGAAGGTCTTGGGGAAGAACAGCACCTCCATGGAGGCGTCGAGGTCCTCCACGGTGGCGATGGCCCACTGGTTGCCCGCCTTGTTGACGCGCTTGTCCACCTTGGAGATCAGTCCGGCGATGCGCACCTCGCCGCGCTCGCGGGCCAGCTCGCCGGCGACGATCTGGGCGATGGCGGTGTCACGGGAGCGGGCCAGGATGCGCTCGGCCCCGGCCAGCGGGTGGCTGGAGACGTACAGGCCCAGCATCTCCCGTTCGAAGGCCAGTTTGGTCTTGCGGTCCCACTCCTCGTCGCCCCAGTTGATGTTGAGGCCGATGGGCGTGGAGCCCTCCTCCTCCCCTCCGGCACCGCCGAACAGGTCGAACTGGCCGTGCGCCTCCTGCTTCTTGGAGCTGATCATGCCGTCGACGGCCGTCTCGTGGTGGCGGTACAGCTCGCGGCGCGGCTGGCCGAGGGAGTCGAAGGCGCCGGCCTTGATCAGGGACTCGATGACGCGCTTGTTGCAGGCCGCCAGCTCGATCTTGGAGAGGAAGTCGGTGAAGGAGGTGTACTTGCCCTTCTCCGCGCGAGTCTTGAGGATCGAGTTGACGACGTTGGCGCCGACGTTGCGCACCGCGCCCATGCCGAAGCGGATGTCCTTGCCCACCGGGGTGAAGCGCAGACCCGACTCGTTGACGTCGGGCGGCAGCACCTTGATGCCCTGGGCGCGGCACTCGGCCAGGTAGACCGCCATCTTGTCCTTGTCGTCACTGACCGAGGTCAGCAGCGCGGCCATGTAGGCGGCGGGGTAGTTGGCCTTGAGGTAGGCGGTCCAGTAGGAGACCAGGGCGTAGCCGGCGGCGTGCGACTTGTTGAAGGCGTAGCCGGCGAACGGGAGCATGACGTCCCACAGGGCCTGGACCGCCTCCTTGGAGTAGCCGCGCTCCATGGCGCCGGGGAAGAACTTGGCCTCCTCCGCCTCCAGGGCCTCCTTCTTCTTCTTGCCCATGGCGCGGCGCATCAGGTCGGCGCCGCCCAGTGTGTAGCCGGCCAGCTGCTGGGCGATGGCCATGATCTGCTCCTGGTAGACGAGCAGGTGGAAGGTCTCCCCCAGGATCGGCTCGAGGGCGTCCTTGAGCTCGGGGTGGATGGGGGTGACCTCCTGGCGGCCGTTCGACCGGTCGGCGTAGTCGTTGTGGGCGTTGGCGGCCATCGGACCGGGCCGGTACAGGGACAGGACGGCCGCGATGTCACCGAACTTCTTGGGTTCCATGCGCTTGAGGAGGTTGCGCATGGCGCCGCCGTCCAGCTGGAACACGCCCAGGGTGTCACCGCGGGAGAGGAGCTGGTAGGTCTTCTTGTCGTCGAGCGGGAGCTGCGCGAGGTCGATGTCGATCCCCTCGGACTCCTTGATGCTCTTGACCGCGTCGTCCATGATCGTGAGGTTGCGCAGGCCCAGGAAGTCCATCTTGAGCAGTCCCATGTCCTCGCACTGAGGGTAGGGAAAGCCGGTGATGATGGCCCCGTCGGTGTCGCGCTTGTGCAGCGGGATGACATCGATCAGGGGTTCCTTGGACAGGATGACGCCCGCGGCGTGCACGCCGGTGCCCCGGGTCAGGCCCTCGATGCCGCGTGCGGTCTCCATGACCTTGGCGACCTGGGGGTCGTTGTCGACCAGGTTCCGCAGCTCGGTGGTCTCGGCGTAGCGCTCGTGCTCGGGGTTGAACACCGCGTCGAGCGGGATCTCCTTGCCGCCGACCGCGGCCGGGAAGGCCTTGGTGATCGTGTCGCCCACCGAGTAGGGCATGCCGAGGATCCGGGTGGAGTCCTTGACCGCGGCCTTGGCCTTGATGGTGCCGAAGGTGAGGATCTGGGCGACGCGCTCCTCGCCGTACAGGCGGGTGACGTACTCGATCATCTCCCCGCGCCGACGCTCGTCGAAGTCGAGGTCGATATCGGGCATGGACACGCGCTCGGGGTTGAGGAACCGCTCGAACAGCAGGCCGTGCTCCAGAGGGTCCAGGTCGGTGATGCCCAGGACGTAGGCGATCATCGATCCGGCGGCCGAGCCTCGGCCCGGGCCCAGGGCGATGCCGTTCTTGCGCGCGTACTGGCAGATGTCGGAGACGACGAGGAAGTAGGCGGGGAAGCCCATCTCGTTGATGATGCCGAGTTCGAAGTCGACGCGCCTGCGGACCTCGTCGCTGATGCCGTCGGGGTAGCGCCCCCGGAGGAGCCTCTCGACCTCCTTGGCCAGCCAGGAGGACTGGGTCTCCCCCTCGGGCACCGGGAAGGTGGGCATCAGGTCGCGGTGGGCGAAGACCTCGTCGTAGGCGTCGGGCTCGATGCGCTCGGCGATGAGGAGGGTGTTGCGGCAGCCCTGCTCCCACTCCTCGAAGTTGAGCAGGCCGCGCATCTCCTCGGCGCTCTTGAGGTAGTAGCCCGAACCGTTGAACCGGAAGCGGGTGGGGTCGTCGAGGTTCTTGCCCACGCCGACGGCCAGGAGGGCGTCGTGGGCGTCGGCCTGGGACTCGTAGACGTAGTGGGAGTCGTTGGTGACCAGCGGAGGGATGTCGAGCTTCCGCCCCACCTGCAGCAGGCCGTCGCGGACCTCCTTCTCGATGGGCACGCCGTGGTCCATCAGCTCCAGGAAGACGTTCTCCTTGCCGAAGATCTCCTGGAGCGTGCCGGCGTACTCGATCGCCTCCTTCTCCTGACCCAGCCGCAGGCGGGTCTGCACACCGCCGGAGGGGCAGCCGGTGGAGACGATCACGCCCTCGCTGTTCTCCGCCATCAGCTCCAGGTCCATACGGGGCTTCATGTAATAGCCCTCGGTGGAGGCCAGGGTCGACATCTTGAACAGGTTGCGCAGGCCCGTGGCGTTCTGCGCCAGCATGGTCATGTGCAGGTAGCGGCCGCCGCCGGAGATGTCCTTGCCGCCCTCGGCCGCGGCGTCGTCGGACCCGCTGGCGCGCCCCCAGAAGACCCGCTTCTTGTGGAAGCGCGACTCGGGGGCCACGTAGGCCTCGATGCCGATGATGGGCTTGACCCCGCTGCCCTTGGACTGCTGGAAGAACTCGTAGGAGCCGAACATGTTGCCGTGGTCGGTCATCGCCACGGCGGGCATGCCCAACCGCGCCGCCTCCTTGAAGAGGGGCTTGAGCTTCGCCGCCCCGTCGAGCATCGAGTACTCGGTGTGGACGTGCAGATGGGCGAAGGAGTCTGCCATGACTGGAGTGCTCCCGGAGAGGTCGGCGGACGGACGGTGTCCCTTGAGCCTACGCTTTTCCCGCAGCGCCCGTGGACGCCTGTGGACAGCCTTCCCCCGGCGTTCCCGGTGGCCCCTCGGGGCCGTCCGGCACCGGCTGGAAGGATGGGGCCGTGAACTCCCGCCTTCCCCGGGCCTCGACCGCCACGCTCGTCCTCGTGCACGAGGAGGTCGGGGCCTCGCCCTCCCCCGTCGCCGTGTCCCCGTCGGTCCCGCCGCCCCCGGCTCCCGGGGCGGTGCGCTTCGCCGCCTTCAACACCGCGCTGTCCCGGCAGCGGCCCGGGGAGATGGTGCGGCTGCTCTCCGATCCGGGGTGGGCGCAGGCACGGGCCGTGGCCGAGATCGTCCAGCTGGTGCGGCCCGACGTGCTCCTGCTCAACGAGGTCGACCACGACGAGGAGGGGCGGGGCCTGCGGTTCCTGCGGGAGAACTACCTGGAGCGGGGGTGGAACGGTGCCGGAGGAATCACTTTCCCGTACTCCTACGCCGCTCCGGTGAACACCGGGGTGGCCTCGGGCGAGGACCTCAACGGGGACGGGAAGGCGGTGACCGAGCCCGGCAGCACCTCCTACGCCGAGGACGCCCTGGGCTTCGGCCTGTTCCCCGGGCAGTACGGGATGGCGGTCCTGTCGCGATACCCGCTGGCGGCCGAGCGGGCGCGCACCTTCCGCGAGTTCCGCTGGGCGGACATGCCGGGAGCGCTGCTGCCCACGGTGCCGGGAACCGATCGCCCCTTCCACTCCCCCGCCGCGCTGGCGGTGGCGCGGCTGTCCTCCAAGAGCCACTGGGACCTGCCGGTGGACGTCGGCGGGCGGCGCCCGGTGCACCTGCTGGCGAGCCATCCCACGCCCCCCGCGTTCGACGGGCCCGAACGGCGCAACGTGCTGCGCAACCACGACGAGATCCGCTTCTGGGCCGACTACGTGACACCGGGGGCCGCCGACTACGCCTACGACGACGAGGGGCGCCGGGGCGGTCTGGCGGAGGGGGAGCCGTTCGTGGTGGCGGGGGACCTGAACGCCGATCCGATGCGCGGCTCGGGCCTGCCCGGGGCGATCACCCGGCTGCTGTCGCACCCCCGCGTGACCGACCCCCTCCCCTGCTCCCAGGGCGGGCGCGGTCCCCGGGGCAGTGCCCTGGAGGCGTCCGGGCCCGGTCCGTTCACCGAGGACACCTGGAACGGGCATCTGCGGGTGGACTACGTGCTGCCCTCGCGCGAGCTGGGGGTGGGACCGCGGGGGGTGTTCTGGCCCGCCGCGGACGACCCGGTGTTCCGCCTGACCGGGGGCGGAATCCCCTTCCCCAGTTCCGACCACCGCCTGGTGTGGGCGGACGTGCTGGTCTGAGGCGGCTTCGGTGGACGCGCCCTCGCGAGCGGGTCCCGGGGCGCCCGCGAGGGGTGCCCTCAGCCCTTGATCAGGATCATGAGGGCGGTGCCCTCCGCGGTGACCTTGCCGTGGGCGCGGATCTCACCGGAGACGTGGACCTTGCGTCCGTCGACGCGGTCGACGCGGGAGGTGATCTCCAGCGGGGTGAACAGCGGGGTGGGGTTGCGGTAGTTGACCTCGAGCCTGGCGGTCAGGCCGGGGTGGACCTCGATGGAGGAGGCGCTGCCGAGGGCCTGGTCGAGCATGGCGGCGATCCAGCCGCCGTGCACGAGGCCGGGCGGGCCCTGGTAGACGGTGTTGAGGGTGACCTCGCCGCGCAGGCCCTCGGGGGTGCGGTGCAGCGTGAGGGGCGGGGCGGCGGGGTTGGTGTCCCCGGCGACGATGTTGGTGATCGTGCCGAACTCGGCGGCCTCCTCGGGCAGGTCCTCGTCGCGCTTGACCATGGTGCCGATCTGGCGGCGGGCGACGTTGAGGCCGGCGGTGAGGCCCTCGACGGTCCGGGCGGCCTCGGCGAGGGTCTCGGTGTCGGCCTCGGTGTTGGCGACGGCATCGATGAGGTCGTGGACGCGCGAGACCAGGGAGCGCAGCTCGGCAGGGATCTCGGACTGCCGGACCACGGGAAGGCCGTAGGCGCGGGGATCGGGCCGTTCGGCGGTCGGCTGCGTGTTGACCGTCATGTGTTCCTCGTCGGATCGGTGATGTCACGGGGCGGGGCACCCCTACCAAACCGAATCCTACTCGGTTGTGTTCCGGAGATCTCCCCCGGCGATGCGCTCCCCGTCACACGCCGGCGGGTGCGGGGAGCGGCGGAGGCGGCCTCACCCCAGTTCGCGCACCATGTGCCGGTGGGGGATGCCCGCGTCGAGGAACTCCTCCCCGTGGGCGGTGTACCCGAGCCGCTCGTAGAAGCCCAGGGCGTGGGTCTGGGCGTGCAGCTCCACCTCCTTCATCCCCCGCTCGCGCGCGTGCTCCTCGACCGCGCGCACCAGTGCGGCGCCGGTACCGCTGCCCCGTCCGGCGGGCAGGACGGCCAGGCGCCCCAGCAGGCCGGTGCCCCCGCCCAGGTCCACGAGGCGGACGGTCCCCGCGGGAACGCCGTCGGTCAGGGCCAGGAAGTGGTCGGCCTCGGTGTCGCGTGCGTCCCATTCCTCCTCGACCGGGACCTGCTGCTCGGCGACGAAGACGGCGCCGCGGATGACGAAGACGGCGGCGCGGTCGCGGTCGCCGCGGGCCAGGCGGATCTCTGTGGTGCTCATGGCGGAAGGTTAGCGATCCGCCCGGTGAGGGGGCGCACTCCCACCTGGCGGAACGGGGCCACCCGGCCCCGGTGGGAAGGAGGGTGACGCGGTGCTCCTCGGGGCCGCCGGCGCACAGGGGGACCTCTGCCTGTTCTCCACCTCCAGGGGCCCTTCCTTCTGAAAAACTCCTGGTAGCGCCTGGGCCCTGTTTTTCGGATCATCTCGGGCCGCACGGCCGGTACGGCGAGAGCATCCGAAAAAAACAGGGCCTAGCATCACATACGTGAAAGCCATCTCCCTTCTCCGTACGCCCGCCGTGCGCGACAGCCTCGGCATCGGCTTCGCCGTGGGCATCGCCGGGCTCGCGTTCGGCACGGCCGCGGTGGCGGCCGGCCTCTCCCCGGCCCAGGCCGTCTTCACCAGTGTGTTCATGTTCACGGGCGCGTCCCAGTTCGCCCTGGTGGGGGTGGTCTCCGGAGGCGGCAGCCTGGTGGCCGGGGTGCTGGGTGCGCTGCTGCTGGGCGCCCGCAACACCCTGTACGGGCTGCGTCTGGCCGACCTGCTGGGGTGGCGCGGTGCCCGCCGGGCGCTGGCCGCGCACGGGGTGATCGACGAGACGGCCGCCGTGGCCCTGGCCCAACCCGACCGGGAGTCGGCGCGGCTGGCCTTCGGAACGACCTATCTGGTGCTGGGCGGGTTCTGGTGGCTGACGACGCTGGTGGGCGCGCTGGCCACCGAGCAGATCAGCGACATCAGCGCCTTCGGGCTGGATGCGGTGGGACCGGCGATCTTCCTGGGGCTGCTGTGGCCCCGGTTGCGCGAGGGCGGGCCCCGTACGTGGCTGATCGCCGGCCTGGGCGCCGGGCTGGCCCTGGCCGCCACCCCGCTGCTGCCGTCGGGTGTGCCCGTACTGCTGGCGGCGTCCGCCGCGCTGATCGCCCTCTTCGGACCGGAGGCCTCCGGCGGTGCCCCGGCCGAGAGCGAGACCGAGGAGGTCCGGTCGTGACCCTGTGGATCGCGCTCGCGGCCACCGCCGCGGGATGCTACCTGCTCAAGTACGCGGGGCTCGCCGCGCCGCGGCGCCTGCTCGACAACCCCTGGCTGCGCCGCTTCGCCACGGCCGTGCCGCTGGCCCTCCTGGCCGCCCTGATCGCGGTGGAGGCCCTGCGCGGCGAGGGCGGCCAGGCCCTGGCCTGGGACACCGCCCGCATGGGCGGGCTGGGCGCCGCCGTGGCGGCCCTGGTCCTGCGCGCCCCCTTCCTCGTGGTCATCGTCACCGCGGCGGCCGTGACCGCGGGCCTGCGCGCCCTCGGGCTCTGACCGGGGGCGGTTGTCCACAGGCCCGGGGAACGGTCCTTGACCCTGCTTCGGCGCTCCTGCCAGAGTCGGCCGCACACCCCCGGTGATCCCGGGCGCACCTCTCGCGACGAGGGAAGGGACCCTGCCCCCATGGCCGAAGAGACCGAGCGCAACCCCGACGACACCGCCGCCCGCGCGGTGACCGAGGTCCTGGCCGCGGCCGGGATCCGGCGGTGCTACACCGTCCCCGGCGAGAGCTTCCTGGAACTGACCGACGCCGTCGACCGCCACCCGGGGATGCGGCTGGTCTCGACCCGGCACGAGGGCGGTGCCGGTTTCATGGCCGAGGCCGAGGCCAAGCTCACCGGGGTGCCCGCGGTGGCGGCGGCCACGCGGGGGCCGGGCGCCGCCAACCTGGCGGTGGCCGTGCACACCGCACACCAGGACTCCACCCCCATGGTGGTGTTCCTCGGACAGGCGGAGACCGACCGCCTGGGGCGGGAGGCCTTCCAGGAGGTGGATCTCACCGCGTTCTACGCCCCGATCACCAAGTGGTCCACCACCGTGCACCGGGCCGACCGCCTCGCCGAGACCACGGCCCGGGCGGTCCGGGTGGCCACCGCGGGCCGGCCCGGGCCGGTGGCCGTCGCGGTGCCCGGCGACCTGTTCGGCCAGAGGGTGGGACGGCGGGAAGCGGTTCCTCCGGCAGCACCGCCGCGCCCGCCGCTGGGGACCGAGGTACGCGACCGGCTGGCCTCCTGGCTGGTGCGGGCGGTACGGCCCGTGATCATCGCGGGCGGCGGCGTGCGCGGAGCCGAGAAGGATCTCGTGCGGGTGGCCGAGCGCTTCGGCACGGGGGTGTACGCGGCCTGGCGGCGCCAGGACGTCTTCCCCAACGACCACCCCCTCCACCTGGGCCATCTGGGCCTGGGGTCGCCTCCGGAGACGCTGGCCGCGCTGGAGGGCGCCGACGCCGTCCTGGTCGTGGGATGCCGGCTGAGCGAGACCACCACCCAGGGCTACCGGCTGCCCGATCCGGCGCGGGCGCGCGTGGCGCAGATCGACATCGACCCCGGCCAGGTGGGGGCGGTCACCGACCTGTGGCTGGGCGCCGTCGCCGACGCGGGCACGGCGCTGCGCGAGCTGGCCGGCGCCCCGGTCCGGGCGCCCTTCCGGGACTGGAGCGCGGCGCGCCGGCTGTGGGTGGAGAGCACCGCCGTCCCCGAGGAGGTCGCCGGGCACAGCGGTCCGGGGCTGCACCCGTGGGCGGTGGTGGCGGCGATGCGCGAGGTGCTGCCCCGGGACACCGTGGTGACCAACGACGCGGGCAACTTCGCCTCCTTCCTGCACCGGGGCTGGTGGTTCCGCCGTCCGCGCACCCAGCTGGCACCCACGAGCGGGGCCATGGGCTATGCCGTTCCGGCCGCGGTGGGGGCCAAGCTGGCCCGGCCCGACCGCACGGTGGTGGCGGTGGCCGGGGACGGCGGCGCGCTCATGACGGGGCAGGAACTGGAGACGGCGGTGCGCGAGGGCGCGCCGGTCACGGTGGTGGTGTTCCAGAACGGCCTGTACGGCACGATCGCCATGCACCAGGCACGGGAGCTGGGCCGACTGGCGGGAACGCGGATCAGCGGGCCGCTGGACCTGGCCGGGTACGCGCGCTCCCTGGGCGCGCGGGGCGCCACGGTGCACACCCGGGAGGAGCTGGCGGACGCGCTGGCGCAGGCGGTCGCGGCCGACCTCCCGACGCTGGTGGACGTGCGCACCGACCCGGAGGTGATCAGCCCCTCGTCCTCCCTGTCGGGTCTGCTCGGAGGCTGACCCGGGGCCGTGCTCCGTGAGGCCGCGCGGGGGCGCGGATGTCCGGCACCGGGTCCGCGCCGCCGCGGCCGTCAGGTGTCGTGGGCGGCGGCCGCCTCGCGCAGGGCGCGGACCGTGGCCCGGACGGCGGGGCGCCGGGAGGCCTC
The DNA here is from genome assembly GCF_014203695.1 of Nocardiopsis algeriensis. Taxonomy (GTDB): domain Bacteria; phylum Actinomycetota; class Actinomycetes; order Streptosporangiales; family Streptosporangiaceae; genus Nocardiopsis; species Nocardiopsis algeriensis. Next base: position 89,773 of record NZ_JACHJO010000010.1, read on the forward strand.
GGTGCGCCAGAACGCGTACACCTGGCGCACCAGCGCGGGCTGCACGGGGACCACGCGCACGCCCTCGGGCAGCCGCCCCCGCCCCAGGCGGGGAAGGACCGCTGCCCCGATCCCGGCGGCGATGAGGGCGAGCTTGGTCTGGTGCTCCTCGATGTTGTGGACGACGACCGGTTCCCCGCCGCGGGCGCGGATCGTGCCGTGCAGCCAGTCGTCGCAGACCGAGCCCTTGGTCCAGCTGATCCAGGGCAGGTCGAGGACCTCGTCGAGCTCCAGGATCTCGCGGTGGGCGAGGGGGTGGTCGGCGGGCAGGGCGATGTCCCCGACGTCCTCCATCAGGGGCGCCCGGCTCATGCCGCCCGGCAGGGTCAGGGGCGAGCCGACCCAGTCGATGACCACGCACAGGTCGATCTCGCCGCGGACCATGGACTGGACGCTCTCGCGGGGCTCCTCCTCGTGGAGCTCGACGCGCAGGCCGGGGTGGGCCTCGCGCAGGGAGGCCAGGGCCTGCGGGAGGAGGCCGCGGACCGCTGTGGGGGTGGCCGACAGCCGCAGGTCACCGCTGACGGAGTCGTGGTGGGCCTCCAGTTCGGCCTCGGCCCGCTGGACCATGGACAGGATGCGGGCGGCGTGTTCGACGAGGAGGTCCGCGGTGTCGGTGAGGCGGATGCCGCGGCCGCTGCGCTCGACGAGGGGCCGGCCGACCTCGCGTTCGAGTTTGGCGATCTGCTGGGAGACGGCGGAGTTCGTGACGTGGAGGGCCTCGGCGGCCGCTCTGAGGGAGCCGTGCACCGCGACGGCATGGAGGACACGGAGCCGGTCGACACTGAGCATGAAGCAACACTAATGGATGCCTTAAGCAGAAAGAAGTAGACCTAAGAAGTCAGGGGGGATACAAACATTCCATGTCCGTACTCTCCCCCACCGGGGCACCCGCACTGCGCCTGACCGACTGGCGCGCCAAGTTCATCCTCCTTGCCCTGATATGGGGGATGAGTTTCGTGTTCATCAAGGTGGCGGCGCAGTCCCTGGCGCCGCTGCAGCTCTCCTTCGGCCGGATCGCCGCCGGCGCCCTGCCGCTGCTGCTCGTGGTGGTGCTGCGCGGCCGCCGGCTGCCGACCTCGCCGAGGCTGCTGGGACACATCCTCGTGGCCGCGCTGCTGCTCAACACGATCCCCTTCACCCTGTTCGGATACGCGGGGCAGCTCATCCCCTCCGCGGTGATGGGCATCGTCAACGCCTCCACCCCCCTGTTCGGAGTGGTGTTCTCGATGCTGCTGCTCGCCGACGAGCGGCGGCCCGACCGCGACCGCGTGCTCGGCCTGGCCGTCGGCTTCCTGGGCGTGCTCGTGGTGTTCGGGGTGTGGAACTCGCTGGGCGGGCTCGACGTGAGCGACCGCGACGCCATGCTCGGCATGGCCTACGTGGTGGCCGCGACCGCCTGCTACGGCCTGGGCACCCCCTACACGCGGAGGTTCGTGGCAGGCAGCCCCCACGGCGCCCTGGAGCTGGCCACCACCCAGATGCTGCTGGGCGCCGCGCCCCTGGCGGTCCTGGTGCCGCTGCTGACCGACGCACCGGACACCCTGAGCTGGCAGGTCGCCGGGGCGGTGGCGGCTCTGGGCACGGTGGGCACCGGACTGGCCTTCATGCTCCAGTACTCGGTGATCCGCGAGGCGGGCGCGACGGTGGCCACCACCGTCACCTACGTCGTCCCGGTGGTCTCGGTCGCGGCAGGCATCGTGCTCCTGGGCGAGCGCCTGTCCTGGAACCAGCCGCTGGGTGCGCTGGTGATCGTCCTGGGCGCCGCCCTGTGCCAGGGCCTGCTGCGCACCCGGCGCGCGGCCCCGTTCGGCGGGCGATGACGCCCCCGCCCGGGGCGGCAGGCCGCATCGGCCTGCCGGTCCCGCATCGGGACCGCCCCCGCCGGAGCCCTCCCCCGGCGCGCCCCCGCACGCCGGGGTACGCACACGGGCCCGCGGTCGGGTCAGTCCTCGCGCAAGGTCTCCAGAGCGCGCTCCAGGTCCTCGGGGTAGGGGCTGGAGAACTCCACCGGGCGGTGCTCGGAGGGATGGTCGAAGCCCAGACGCACCGCGTGCAGCCACTGCCGGCGCACGCCCAGGCGCTCGGCGAGCGTGGGGTCCGCGCCGTAGAGCATGTCACCCACGCACGGGTGGCGCAGGGCCGACATGTGCACGCGGATCTGGTGGGTGCGGCCCGTCTCCAACCTGATCTCCAGCAGGCTGGCGGCGCGGAACGCCTCCTGGGTGTCGTAGTGGGTCACCGACGGGCGCCCGCCCGCGACCACGGCCCAGCGGCCGTCCCCGGCGGGGTGGCGGTCGATCGGCGCGTCGACGGTGCCGCGCAGCGGGTCCGGGTGGCCCTGCACCAGCGTGTGATAGCGCTTGTCGACCCTGCGCTCCTTGAAGGCGCGCTTGAGCACGCTGTAGGCGGTCTCGCTCTTGGCCACCACCATCAGCCCGGTGGTGTTGGCGTCCAGCCGGTGCACGATGCCCTGGCGCTCGGCGGCGCCGCTGGTGGCCACCTGCACGCCCGCGGCCAGCAGGCCCTCCAGAACGCTGGGCCCGGTCCAGCCGACCGTCGGGTGGGCGACCACCCCGATCGGCTTGTCGACCACGATGATGTCGGCGTCCTCGTGCACGATCCGCATGCCCGGTACGGGCTCGGGCCGCGGCACGGGGGCGGTGGGCGGCGGCGGAAGGGTGATCTCCAGCCAGGCTCCTGCCTGGACGCGGTCGGACTTGCCGGCCTCGGCGCCGTCCACCAGGACGCTGCCGTCCCCGATCAGCTCGGCCGCGCGGGTGCGCGAGAGGCCGAACATGCGCGCGATGGCGGAGTCGAGCCGGTCGCCCTCGAGCCCGTCGGGCACGGGCAGGCTGCGGGTGTCGCTCACTGGCCCTTCCCTTCTGCAGTCTCCGGACCGGCCTTGCCGTCCTCGTCCTTGCCGTCCTTGGCCCAGGTGCCGTCGGGGTTCAGGCCCTTGAAGGTGAGCGCCACCACCAGGACCGCCCCGACCACGACGCAGGAGTCGGCGATGTTGAACACGGGGTAGTTGGGCAGCCGGATGAAGTCCACGACCGCGCCCTGGAAGGGAGCGGGATCGCGGAAGAGGCGGTCGACCAGGTTTCCGGCCGCGCCTCCCATCATCAGCCCGAGGGTCACTCCCCACCAGGCGCTGCGCACCTTGCGCCCGATCCAGGCGATCACGGCCACCACCGCGATGGCGATGCACGTGAACACCCAGGTGTACCCGGTGCCCATCGAGAAGGCGGCTCCGGTGTTGAACACCAGGGTGAACTGGAGGAAGCTGCCGACGACGTCGACGCTCTCGCCCTCCTCGAACACCGCCAGCACCCATTCCTTGGTGCCGAAGTCGACGGCGAGCGCCGCGAGGGCGACGAGAAGCAGCAGGAGGTACCTGCGCGGACGCGCCGCTGTCGCGCCGTTCGTGGCCATGTTGCTGTCCCCGGAGGGCTCTACCTCAGTCAGCGACGCTCCTCGCGCTGTGTGCGGGTGTGCACGGGGCGGATCCGGGGAGGCGCTCGGAGGCGCTGCCCACCGATGGCCCGGCCGCATGTCTCTCGGGCCCCGTGGGTTCCCGCGTCCATCCGTTCGGTCGCCTGCTCACCGCGGGCGGGCAGGCCACCAGCAATTGTAGGCCACCAGGGGACGGCGCCCGCGCGGCGAGCCCGGTCCCGCTATCCGGTGGCGGTGAAGCCGCCGTAGTCCTCGGCGAGGGCTGCCAGGTGGGGTTCGTCCAGGAGGGCGGGGCCGCCGTGGGGGCCGGTGCAGACCTCGATGACCCAGTCCACGTCCTCGGCGTCGTCCTCCCCGGCGAGCATGTCCCGGTGCACCCGGCAGGGCTCGTACCCCTGCTCCAGGAGCTGGTCGGCCAGCTCCCGCGCGTCCTCGCGGTCGGACAGCGTCACCAGGACCGCGCCGAGCACCTCCTCCGCCACTGCGGTCTCCCTCCCGTGGAAAAGGCGCGAAGCCTTCCTCCGCGCTGCGTTATCCTGAGCCCAGGCGTCGATGGGGACGAGTAGTGCCGGCCCCGACCGGACGGAGACAGCTTAGGCCCTGGCCCGTCCCAGCGACCCGGGGGCGGTGGGAGCCCGGGGGCACGACCGGCACGAAGATCACCCCGGAGCCGCCGGAGGAAAAGGGCGGGCGCCCCGCCCCCAGTAGAACCGGCACCAGTGCAACGAAGTGGGAACCGCGAGCCCGCCGCCGTGCGGCTCGGCCGCGGCTCCAAGGAGGGTGGTACCGCGGGGCACGAGCCTCGTCCCTCCGTCAGGAACGGCCCTGATGGAAAGGTACCGACGGTGACCGACGACCCCCGTCCGCAGTCCTCCGCGCTCCCGCGGCTGCCCGCGCAGATCGACCTTCCCGCGGTGGAGCGCGAGATCCTCGGCCGCTGGGCCGAGGGCGACGTCTTCCGGCGCTCGCTCGACCAGACCCGCGGCGGCCCCAACTGGGTGTTCTACGAGGGTCCGCCCACCGCCAACGGCCAGCCCGGCGTGCACCACGTCGAGGCGCGCGCCTTCAAGGACGTCTTTCCGCGCTTCCGCACCATGCGCGGCTACCACGTCGACCGCAAGGCGGGCTGGGACTGCCACGGCCTGCCCGTCGAGGTCGCCGTGGAGAAGGAGCTGGGCCTGTCCGGCAAGAAGGACATCGAGGCCTTCGGCATCGCCGAGTTCAACGCCCGCTGCCGCGAGTCCGTGCTGCGCAACGTCGACGCCTTCACCGCCATGACCGAGCGCATGGGCTACTGGGTGAACATGGACGACGCCTACCGCACCATGGACCCGCAGTACGTGGAGTCGGTGTGGTGGGCGCTCAAGCAGATCTGGGACAAGGGCCTGCTGGTCCGCGACTACCGGATCAGCCCCTACTGCCCGCGCTGCGGCACCACCCTGTCCGACCACGAGCTGGCCCAGGGCTACGAGACCGTCACCGACCCGTCGGTGTACGTGCGCTTCCCGGTGACCTCGGGTCCGCTCGCCTCTCCCGAGCACCCGACGTCGCTCCTGGTGTGGACGACCACCCCGTGGACACTGGTGTCCAACACCGCGGTGGCCGTGCACCCCGACGTCGAGTACGTGGTGGCCACCGACGGCAGCGAACGCCTGCTCGTGGCGCGCCCGCTGTTCGAGAAGGTCCTCGGCGAGGGCTGGGAGCTCACCGGCGAGCGCTTCGAGGGCTCGGAGATGGAGCGCTGGGCCTACCAGCGCCCGTTCGACCTGGTGGCCTTCGACGAGCCGGCCCACTACGTGGTGCTCGCCGACTACGTCACCGTCGAGGACGGCACCGGCCTGGTCCACCAGTCGCCGGCCTTCGGTGCCGACGACATGGCGGTGTGCCGCCTCTACGGGCTCCCGGTCGTCAACCCGGTCCGCCCCGACGGAACCTTCGAGGAGGAGCTGCCGCTGGTCGGCGGCGCCTTCTTCAAGGAGGCCGACACGACGCTGGTGCGCGACCTCGAGGACCGCGGCCTGATGTTCCGCCGCCTGGCCTACGAGCACTCCTACCCGCACTGCTGGCGCTGCCACACCGCGCTGCTCTACTACGCGGTGCCCTCCTGGTACATCCGCACCACCGCGGTCAAGGACCAGCTCATCGAGCAGAACCAGGCCACCAACTGGGTGCCGGAGAACGTCAAGGAGGGGCGTTTCGGCGAGTGGCTGCGCGGCAACGTCGACTGGGCGCTCTCCCGCAACCGCTACTGGGGCACCCCTCTGCCGATCTGGGAGTTCCCCGACGGCCGCCAGATCTGCGTGGGCTCCCTCGAGGAGCTGGGCCGGCTGAGCGGGCAGGACCTGTCGAACCTGGACCCGCACCGCCCCTACGTCGACGACATCGTCATCCCCGACCCGGACGCCGACCCCTCCCTGCCCGAGGAGCAGCGGGTGGCGCGCCGTGTGCCCGAGGTGATCGACGCCTGGTTCGACTCGGGCTCGATGCCGTTCGCCCAGTGGGGCGCGCCGCACCGCAACGAGGAGGTCTTCCAGGAGAACTTCCCCGCCCAGTACATCTCCGAGGCGATCGACCAGACCCGCGGGTGGTTCTACTCGCTGCTGGCCGTGAGCACCCTGGTGTTCGGCCGCAACTCGTTCGAGAACGTGGTCGTGCTCGGCCACATCCTCGCCGAGGACGGCCGCAAGATGAGCAAGCACCTGGGCAACGTCATGGAGCCGATCCCGGTGATGGAGCAGCACGGCGCCGACGCGCTGCGCTGGTTCATGCTGGTGAGCGGTTCGCCGTGGACGGCCCGCCGGGTGGGCCACGCGGCCCTGGAGGAGATCGTCCGCAAGGTGCTGCTGACCTACTACAGCACCGTGTCGTTCTTCACCCTGTACGCGAACGCCGGCGAGGGCTGGGACCACTCCCGGCTGGCGGACGCACCGGCCCCCGAGGACCGCCCGCTGCTGGACCGGTGGCTGCTGTCGGAGCTCAACGAGGTGGTGCGCGACGTCACCGCGGCGCTGGAGTCCTTCGACACGACCACGGCCGGCCGTCGCCTGACGGCGTTCGTCGACGACGTCTCCAACTGGTACGTGCGCCGTTCCCGCCGCCGCTTCTGGGGCGGGGCGAGCACTCCCGAGGGCGCGGCGGCGTTCGCGACGCTGTTCGAGGCCCTGGAGACCGTGACGCTGCTGATGGCTCCGATCGTGCCGTTCCTGACTGACCACGTGTGGTCGGCGCTGCGCCGCCCCGGTTCGGCCGAGTCGGTGCACCTGGCGTCGTGGCCGGAGGTCCGCGAGGACCTCGTCGACACGGAGCTGTCGGCGCAGATGGCGCTGACCCGGCGCCTGGTGGAGCTGGGCCGCTCGGCCCGCGTGGAGTCTGCGGTGCGCACCCGACAGCCGCTGGCGCGCGCCCTGGTGGGCGCCCCCGGCTTCGCCTCGCTGTCGGAGCAGCTGCGCGCCCAGATCTCCGAGGAGCTGAACGTGGCGTCGGTGGAGGCGCTGTCCTCGGTGGGCGGGGACCTGGTCGACTACCTGGTGAAGCCCAACTTCCGTGCGCTGGGCAAGCGCTTCGCCAAGCGGACGCCGCTGGTGGCCAAGGCCGTCTCGGCCGCGGACCCCGCCGAGCTGGTGGAGCAGGTGCGCGGCACCGGCTGGGCCAAGGTCGTGGTCGAGGGCGAGACGGTGGAGGTCAGCGCCGACGAGGTGCTGGTCACCGAGCAGCCCCGCGAGGGCTGGGCCGTGGCCACGGAGTCCGGTGAAACGGTCGCCCTGGACCTGGAGCTGACGCCGGAGCTGCGCCGGGCGGGACTGGCCCGCGAGATGGTCCGCATGCTCCAGGAGGCCCGCAAGCGCAGCGGCCTGGAGGTGTCGGACCGCATCGAGGTGTGGTGGAAGGCCACGGACGAGGCCACCTCGCAGGCCCTCGCCGAGCACGGTGCCGCCATCGCGGGCGAGGTGCTCGCGGACGCGTTCGTGGACGGTGAGATCGGCAAGGAGCTCCACACCGCCTCCTCCGAGGAGTTCGGTGTGGTCTTCGGGTTCCGCAAGGCTTGACAGGAGGAGCGCCGCCGAGGGCGGCGCTCCTCCGCACGAGGAACGGGCGCCGCCCCCGGAGGGGGCGGCGCCCGTTCCTCGTGTCAGCGTGCGGTCGCGGTGTCCTCGTCCACGTCCCGTTCGGGGGCGGCCGGGTAGGCGGCGTCCGGTTCCTCCTCCGGCTCGGGAAGGCTCTCCCGGGTGAGCACGGCCGTGGAGTCGGGGTCCTGCTCGTCGGGTTCCTGCCCGTCCGGGGTGTCCTCGGAGGCGGGAAGCCGGTAGGAGAAGACCGCGGTGGCGTCGGCGTCCTCGGCCTTGTCGTCGTCGAGGCCGGGAATGCTGTAGGCGAAGGGCT
>NZ_JACHJO010000010.1:97744-261758 GCF_014203695.1 Nocardiopsis algeriensis
GCTCGTCGCCGCCGTCCCGCTCGGAACCGCCGTCCGGCTCGGACCCGTCCTCCGGCTCGTCCGCGGCCTCGGCGGCCGGCCCGGCCTTCCCGGAGTCTTCCTCGGCGTCGTCGTCCTCACGGCCCGGAATGCTGTAGGCGAAGGGCTCGTCGCCGCCGTCCCGCTCGGAACCGCCGTCCGGCTCGGACCCGTCCTCCGGCTCGTCCGCGGCCTCGGCGGCCGGCCCGGCCTTCCCGGAGCTTTCCTCGGCGTCGTCGTCCTCACGGATCTCGTCACCGGTGTTGCGTTCGGCTGCCAGGGGCAGCTCCGCCGTGTCCGGCTCCCCGCCCTCCTCGGACGCGCCGGCGTCCCGGAGCCCGTGCTCCTCGGTCTCCCCGCCGATGTCCTCGGGGCCCTCCACGTCGCGAAGGCTCTCGGAGGGCTCGCCGGCCTCCACCGCCGGTTCGGGGTCGGCGGGGGCGGCCGGGGCCGGGTCGTCACCGGAGGCATCGGCCTCCGCGTCGACGGGCTGTTCGGTCTCCTCCGCCTCACGCCGGGCGAACCAGTTCAACGGCTCCACCATCGCGGTCTCCACCACGGGAACCGCATCGGTGGACTCCCCGTCACCGGAGGCATCGGCCTCCGGCTCGGCGGACTCGTGTGCGGGAGCCACCGCGAGGACGGCGGGCTCCTCGTCGTGCTCGTCCCGGTCGGGAACGGCGGAGGCGGGCGGATCGGGCAGGGGATCCTCCTCGTCCGCGGCGGGGATCCGGTCCTCGGGCTCACGGGGCAAGGGCGGGGCGGGCGTCGCCGTGTCCGGTTCCGACCACTGCTGGGCCGTGGGCGTCTGCCAGCGCGGGCCGTCGTACTCGGGCTCCCCCTGCCCGGACTCCTCCGGGTCGCCCCAGCTCGGGCCCTCCCGCACCGGCGCGGGGGCCGGTGCGGGGGCGATGCGCACAGAATCCTGTTCCGGCACCGTGTACGCGCCCCCGGCCCCGGAAACGGACGACTTCCCCAAACCGTCCGTTCGGACCGGAGCGGTCCCGCCGCGCCTGCCCTGGACGACCGCGCCCAGGAGGAGGAGGACGCTCACACCTGCCAGCCCCAGTGCGATGTACACGAGAAGGGGTTCGGCGAGGACCAGGGCAGCCGCGATGACGGCGAGGGCCGCCAGCACCGCGACGGTTGCGAGAACGCTGAGGATCACGGAGGACCTTTACACGTGTTGTGCCGGAGTCTTCAGTTGTTCGGTGCCAGAGACCGCGGGGTCAGCGGCGCTCGTGCGGAGCTTCGCCGGGGTGGAAACCGCCGTGCTGGGCGGGCTCGGGCTGGCCGAACGGGTTGCCGGGGCCGTGCTGGAGAGAAGGGCCTCCGGCCTGGGGGGCCATCGTCTGGAAGCCGCCCGTGGTGTTCGGGTTGGGCTGGTCGATGCCCTTGGCGCCCTCCTCCAGCTCGCGCAGCTGGCGCTCGAAGTAGTCCTTGAGACGGCTGCGGTACTCGCGCTCGAAGTCCTTGAGCACGTTGACCTTGTGCTCCAGTTCCTCGCGCTGCTGGACGAGGCTGCCCATGACCTGGCGGTGGCGCTCCTGGGCGTCCCGGTCGAGGTTCTCGGAGCGGGCGCGGGCCTCACCGATGATCTGCTCGGCCTGGCGGCGGGCCTTGCCGAGGATGTCCTCGGACTCGTGGCGGGCGCGGCCGAGGGTCTCGTCGGCCTCGCGGCGGGCGTCGGAGATCGCCTGGTCGGCGGTCTGCTGGGCGAGGGCCAGGACGCGGGCGGCCGTGTCCATGTTCTCCTCGCCGCCCATGCCCATGCCGGGCGACATCATCGGGGCGGGCATGGGAGGCTGGGGCTGCTCGACGGCCTGGGGTGGTTGGACAGGCTCCGGACGCGGGGGTTCGGGCTGCTCCTGGGGCTGCTGGAAGTCCTGCATCCCCGCGTTGGGCACCTTGCCCCGCAGGCATTCGGCAAGTTTGCCGCGCAGTTCCTCGTTCTCCTGGATCAGCCGGTCCAGCTCCGATTCGACCTCGTCGAGGAAGGCGTCGACCTCCTCTTCGTCGTAACCGGGCCGAAGCCGGGTCGTACTGAACTGCTTGTTCCGCACATCAGCGGGTGTCAGCGGCATCTTCGTCTCCTTGGCGCGCTTGGAGTCTGTCCGTAGGGACGCTACCTGATCGTGACCTTACGGCAATGCCGTTCATGACCAAGACCACATAACGGAATCGGGGGCTTCTTCTTGCCCCCCATAGCCCTAGGCGACCGTTTGCATCAGGCTCCCGATGAGTCCTGTCAGAATGTAGATTCCGATGAACAGGATCAACACGCTCAGATCGAGCATGACGCTCCCCAGCCTCACCGGCTTGATGAACCGACGCAGGAACCTCAGCGGTGGGTCGGTGATCGTGTACACGATCTCTGCGATCACGAGCATGAACCCCGTGGGACGCCAGGTCCGGGAGAAGGACTGCACCATCTCCAGGACAACCCTCGCAATCAGCACGAAGACGAACAGCTGAAGCGCGATAAGCACCACGGACAGGACGAAACTCACGGTCGTTCCTCGACCCAATCTCTGGACAAATGTGATGGTCTAGCTCTGATTGAAGAACCCTCGCTCAGCGATCCGCGCCTTGTCTTCGGCGGTCACCTCGACGTTGGCCGGGGACAGCAGGAACACCTTGTTGGTCACGCGCTCGATACTGCCATGCAGACCGAAGATCAGGCCAGCCGCGAAGTCGACAAGACGCTTCGCGTCGCTGTCGACCATCTCGGTCAGGTTCATGATCACCGGTGTGCCTTCCCGGAAGTGTTCTCCGATGGTACGCGCCTCGTTGTAGGTGCGCGGATGGAGCGTGGTGATCCGTGCGAGGTCGGCGGTGGAGGGGGCCGTGGTGGTACCGTTTCGGCGATCACCCGCACCCGGGTGGTCGCCGGTGTCGGTCACTGCCTCGCCCCGCGCTCCCTCGCCGTGCGGAGCCCCGGCCTCGCGCTGCTCCTCCACGACCTCGTCGAATTCGTCGAACTCATCATATTCGTCCGCATAGCGGTGATCGTAACGGTCGTCCTCCACGAGGCCGAGGTAGACCGCCATCTTGCGCATCGCGCCGGCCATCTCATGTCCTCCGTCGTCCCCGCGGCCTTCAACGCAGCCGACTCCTCCGTACTCGGCCGCCTTGCCCGCTCTCACGGGGGAAGACGCCCATTCGGGCGAACTCCAACAGACAGGCCCCAAGGTCCATGTGGGGACATTACCCCACGATCGACCTACGGTTGCCGAGCAACGCCGCGCCGAGTCGCAGATGTGTCGCGCCTCGCTCCACAGCAGCTTCCAGATCACCGCTCATACCCGCGGAGATCGCTGTCGCCCGAGGATATCGATCACGGATCCTGCTCGCGACCCCGTAGAGGCGGGAAAAAGCGGTGTAGGGGTCTCCTTCCCGCGGCGCCACGGCCATGACGCCCCCCAGCTCCAGCGCGTCGTGCTCGTCGATCCGGGCCGCCAGGTCGAGGGCGTCGGAGGGGTCGACCCCTCCGCGCGGGCCGATGACCCCGGCCCGGGAGTCGTCGTCGAGGTTGACCTGGACCAGGCAGGTCAGACGGCGTCCGGCCGCCTCGGCCCGGTCCCCGAGCGCCCGGGCGAGCCTGTCCCGGTCCACCGAGTGCACGCAGTCGGCGTAGGAGGCCACCGATCTGGCCTTGTTGGTCTGCAACTGGCCGACGAAGTGCCATGTCAGCCCCAGGTCCGCGGTCTCGGCGGCCTTGGGCGCGGCCTCCTGGTCGCGGTTCTCCCCGACATCGGTGACACCGAGTGAGGCGAGGATTCTCACGTCCTCTGCCGGGTAGGTCTTGGTGACCGCGATCAGCGACACCTCCTCGGGGCTGCGGTCGGCCTTGCGGCAGGCCGCCTCGATGCGTGCGCGCACCGTCTCCAGGTTGGCCCGGATCTGCGCGGCGCGGTCGGATCGTGACACTGTGCTCCTCAACTCCTGTCGGCCGGCCCTGTTCACGGGCCCTCGGTTCCTGCGTCCGCCGGACCGCTTCCGGCGCCTTCGGTCCCCGGGGCGTCCTCACGCCAGATCAGGGAGGCGAACCTGCCTGTGGGCGCGCCCCTCCTGTGGGAGAAGAGCTCGGGGCTCTCCAGGGTGCAGCGGCCGTCGGAACGGATGTCGGACACCCCCGCCCGGCGCAGCTGGGCGGTGACGGCGGCGACCATGTCCACGCCTGCGGTCCCCTGCCGGGTGGTGGAGGCCGCCTCGGGCGTGTGCCGGGCCGTCTCGGCCTGGAGCTCCGGCGGCACCTCGTAGCACTTGCCGCAGATCGCGGGGCCCAGGTAGGCGGTGATGCGGTCGGGCCGGGCACCTTGCGCCACCATCTCGCCGACGAGGTTGGCGGCCACCCCGTGCGCGGTCCCCAACCGCCCGGAGTGGGCGGCCCCCACGACGCCGGCCTCACCGTCGGCCGCCAGGACCGGGAGGCAGTCGGCCGACAGGGAGGCCAGGACGAGTCCCTTCCTCGTGGTCACCACCCCGTCGCAGGTGCCGACCCCGCCGGGTGCGTCGGCGACCACGACGTCGGCGCTGTGCACCTGGTCCATCCAGACGAACCGGTCGGCGTCCAACCCCAGGAGCTCGGCCGCGATGCGCCGGTTGGCCAGGACCGCCTCCCTCTCGTCACCCACGCCCAGACCCATGTTGAGCGAGTCGCGGGGCGGGGCGCTGACACCGCCGCGGCGCTCGGTGACGGCGACGCGTACGCCGCGGCCCAGATCGATGACGTTGCCCATCGGTGTGTTCGCAGTCCTTCCAGAGCGTGTTCGGTGGGTGCCGCCCGTCGCGGTCGGGACTCCGGTGCGTACCGCACGGCAGGAGCCCTCCTACCGCGTCCGCCCCGCAGACCTCGCAGGGCAGGGACCCCGGCGGTTCCCCACCGACCGGGAAGAGCGCACCGGAGGACGTGCCGGGGCACCGCGCCCGGGAGCGGGGGCGGTGCCCCGCACCCCGAACGAGGCGACGGCCCCGCCGTGTGGGTCGGGGCCGCTGACTCGTCGATCGTACCGGGGGCACGGGAGGGCTACTTCAGGAAGTCGGGCACGTCCAGGTCGTCGGGCTCCTCGAAGACGACCCGCCGCCGGGGCGTCGGGATGTCCGCGCGCCGCTCGGCGGAGGCGTCGGAGACCATGTGGACGGAGCTCGGCTGCTCCTCCTCCCGCGGCTCCTCGCGGACGGCGGGGCGCTCCTCCGTACGGGGGGACTCCTCCGGCTCCGCCTGCCCGGTGGAAGGGGCGGGCGCCGCCGGCGTCGGGGACTCGGGCTCCGCGGGCTCCTCCGCCCGCACGGGCTCCTCGGAGCGGTGCGCCTCGGGGCGGGCGGCCGGCGGCCGGGGCTGGGCGGGCGGCTGCACGGGCGGCTGCGCGGGCGGCTGAACCGCCGACCGGGCCGGCTGCTGGGACAGCGGCGGTACCTGCGGGCGAGCGGGTTCCGCGGCGGGCCGGCGCGTCTGGCCGAACCACGAGAGGCTGCCGGCCGACGCCCCGTTCCCGTCGGCGGCGGTCGCGGCCGGGGCAGCCGGCCTCTCCCCCCCGCCGGACGCGATACCCGCAGAGGGGGCGGCGGCCTCAGGAGGGTCCACCGGCTCCCGCTTGTGCACACTGGGCCCGGTGACCTCGGGTTCGTCGAACCCTGCCGCTATGACGGTGACCCGCACCTCGTCGCCGAGGGCGTCGTCGATGACGGCACCGAAGATGATGTTGGCCTCGGGTGCCGCCGAGTTCGAGACGAGCTGGGCCGCCTCGTTGATCTCGAACAGGCCCAGGTCGGACCCGCCCTGGATGGACAGCAGCACCCCGTGGGCGCCGTCGATACTGGCCTCCAGGAGCGGTGAGGAGATGGCCATCTCCGCGGCTGCCACCGCCCGGTCGTCTCCTCTGGCCGAACCGATGCCCATGAGGGCCGACCCCGCACCGGACATGACGGACTTGACGTCCGCGAAGTCGAGGTTGATCAGGCCCGGGGTGGTGATCAGGTCGGTGATGCCCTGGACACCCGAGAGGAGGACCTGGTCGGCCGCCTTGAAGGCGTCCAGGACACTGACCTGGCGGTCGGAGATGGACAGGAGCCGGTCGTTGGGGATCACGATGAGCGTGTCGACCTCCTCACGGAGCATCGCGATGCCGGACTCGGCCTGGGTGGCCCGCCGCTTGCCCTCGAAGCCGAAGGGGCGTGTGACCACTCCGATGGTGAGGGCTCCGAGGGAGCGGGCGATGTTGGCGACCACGGGCGCCCCGCCCGTACCGGTGCCGCCGCCCTCTCCCGCGGTGACGAAGACCATGTCGGCCCCCTTGAGGACCTCCTCGATCTCCTCCCGGTGGTCCTCGGCCGCCCTGCGGCCGACGTCGGGGTTGGCCCCCGCTCCCAGGCCGCGCGTGAGTTCGCGTCCGACATCGAGCTTGACGTCGGCGTCACTCATCAGCAGCGCCTGGGCATCGGTGTTGATCGCGATGAACTCGACGCCCTTGAGCCCCTCTTCGATCATTCGGTTGACGGCGTTGACACCGCCGCCGCCGATGCCGACGACTTTGATGACCGCGAGGTAATTTTGCGGTGCTGCCACGACGAGGGGCCTTTCCGCTCGCATACGCCGGTCCGTCACCGCTTCCGGGTGGCTGTGGCCACCGGGAGCGCCTACCGGACCGGCATCCGGTTCTACAGTGTGCGTTTCGGGTGTCCCCGGAAAGGCTGGCGCCGGGACCGGGGGACCCGGGGCGGCGCGTACCGCGGGCACCGGCCCGGGGAGGGCCGGCGCCTCCCGCACGCATCGGCGGGAGGGAACGGTTGCTGCGCGCCCCGAAAAGCGTGTTGTGCTACTCGGCTGACGTTGGTTGTGCCTCCCGACAGTAGGCGGAGCACCGACCCCCGGCAACCGGTAACGGCCTCAGCCTAACGTCGCCCAACACGGGGAAGCGATGTGCAGGCCCGGCGCGTCGCGTCTGGAATGTCCCCGCCGGGTGTTCGGGAGCCCCTGCGGGGGTGTCGTGCCGGGGCCAGGGGGAAGGCGCGCCCCGCCGCTCCTCCTCCGCGCGGCACGGTCGCCGCTTCACCGGACGATGGCCAGATCGGGGTTCGACACGTCGTAGACGGTCTCCGCACCGGGCGGGTGCTCACGCAGGAGGACGCGCAGGATCTCGCCCTTGTCGGCGGCAGCCTCGGCCGATCCCCACTCCACCGTCGCGCCGTCGACGAGGTGGAGGACGACGGCGTCGGGATCGGCGGCGTCGACGAGCTGGATCTGGGCGATCAGGGCCCCCGGGGCACCCTCGACGATGTCGGCGGCGGCCCGCACCCCGTCGTTCCCCTCCAGCTCACCGGTGACCTGGACCAGGGGGTGGGTGCCGGGCCGGGTCGGCGAGTCCTCGATGCGGACGCCGTCCCCGTCGACGAGGCGGTACTCGTCCCCCACCTGGACGGCCAGCACGGGTCGGCGCTCGACCACCTCGACCCGCAGGGTCGCGGGCCACCCCCGTGTCACCGTGGCCGACTCCACCAGTTCCAGGGACTCGGCCCGCCCCTCGCTCCTGTCGAGGTCGACCCGGATCAGGGGTGTCCCGGTGGGCACGGCCACGGCGTCGATCACCGCCTGGTCGGAGACCCTGTCCGTCCCGGTGACGGAGACCTCGCGCACCACCAGCAGGCGCGAGCCCAGCAGGAGCCAGGCGACCGCGCAGAGCAGGGAGACCACGAGCAGCGCCATGAAGGTGAACTTCCAGGGGTCGGACCGGCGGCCCTGCGGGGCCGGCCGGTCCCGGCGCCGTTCCCGGACCGCCGTGCCTGTCCGGACTCCGGTCCCGGCCTCCCGGTCCTCACCCACCCGATCCTCCCTCTCTGTTACTCCCCGCCCAGCTCCGCGGCCTCGGCCAGGCGGTCCACGATCAGCGGTCCGAGCTCGGTGACGTCGCCCGCGCCCATGGTCAGGACGATGTCCCCCGGCCGGGCCAGGTCGGCGGCCAGACGCACGGCGTCGCCGCGGTCGGGCGTGTAGTACACGTTGCCGTGCCCCACCCGGGAGGTGATCAGCTCGCCGGTGACACCGGGCTCGGGGTCCTCGCGGGCGGCGTAGACCTCCAGCACCACGA
The DNA here is from genome assembly GCF_014203695.1 of Nocardiopsis algeriensis. Taxonomy (GTDB): domain Bacteria; phylum Actinomycetota; class Actinomycetes; order Streptosporangiales; family Streptosporangiaceae; genus Nocardiopsis; species Nocardiopsis algeriensis. The sequence goes on from NZ_JACHJO010000010.1 coordinate 105,850, forward strand.
CCTCGTCGGCCAGGGTCAGGGCGGCTCCGAACTGCTCGGCGAAGATGCGGGTGCGGCTGAACAGGTGCGGCTGGAACACCGCGACGATCCGCCCCCCGGACTCCTCGCCGCCGTCCTCGCGCGCCTCCTCGGCGAAGGACTCCAGGGCCGCGCGCGTGGCGCTCAGGTCGGCCTCGATCTCGGTGGGGTGGTGGGCGTAGCTGTCGTAGACGGCGATTCCGCCCGCCACACCCTTGGGCTCGAAGCGGCGTGCCGCTCCGGCGAAGTCGGCGATGCCCTCGGCGGCGACCTCGATGTCGTGGCCGAGCTCGTCGGCGACGGCGATCGCGGCGGCGGCGTTGAGCACGTTGTGCCGGCCCGGTACCGCCACGGCCCCGTCCACGCTCACGCCCCCCGCCTTGCTCAGGGTGAACTCCGTGGTGAAGCCGCGGGCGCGGATGCGGGTGATCCGGTAGTCGGCGTCCTCGGCCTCGCCGTAGGTGAGCACCTTCTTGCCGCGCTCGCGGGCGGTCTCGGCGACCCTGCGGGCACCGGGGTCGTCGATCCCCACGACGAGGGTGCGCCCGACGCGGTCGACGAAGGCGTCGAAGTTGGCGTGGATCTCGTCGATGCCGCTGTAGTTGTCGAGGTGGTCGGCCTCGACGTTGGTGACCACGGCGATCGTCGGGGAGAGCATGAGGAAGGATCCGTCGCTCTCGTCGGCCTCCACCGCGATGGGCCCGCCGATCCCCGCGTCGGCGCCGAGACCGGTGGTGACCAGCTTGCCGCCGATCACGTAGCCGGGCTCCACGCCCAGGTGCTGGAGCACCACGGTGACCATCGACGTGGTGGTGGTCTTGCCGTGGGTACCGGCGACGGCGATGCCCTCGCGGCCGAGCAGCAGGGCGCCCAGGGCCGCGGCGCGGGGCAGAATGCGCAGGCCGCGGCGGCGTGCCTCGGCCAGCTCGGGATTGGTCTCGCGGATGGCGGAGGAGATGACGAGCGTCTCGGCGTCGCCCAGGTTCTCGGCGGCGTGGCCGACGTGCACCTCGGCGCCCATCTCCTCCAGTTCACGCAGGGTGTCGCTGTCGCGGGCGTCGCTGCCCGACACCTCCGCGCCGGACTGGAGGAGGACGCGGGCGATGCCGGACATCCCGGCGCCGCCCAGTCCGATGAAGTGGGTACGGCCCAGCTTGTCGACGGGGACCGGGTCGGTCGGCTGCACCAGGCTCATCGGAGGTCCTTCCCGTCGTCCTCGAAGGCGTCGTCGCCCTCGTCCGCGGGGATCGGCATGTCGGGTGTGGGGCGCTCGCCCCGGGCGATGGCCGCCACCTCGCGGGCCAGTTCCATGTCGGCGTCGCGCCGGCCCATCCGCGAGGCGGCCTCGGACATGGCCACGACCCGGTCGGTGTCGGTGAGCAGCGGGATGAGGCGGTCGGTGATCCACTCGACGGAGATGTCGGCGTTGTGCACCATCAGGCCGCCGCCCGCCTGGACGATGGGTTCGGCGTTGAGGGCCTGCTCACCGTTGCCGATGGCCAGGGGCACGAAGGCGCCGGGAAGGCCGACCGCGGTGAGCTCGGCGCAGGTCATGGCACCGGAGCGGCACATCGCCATGTCGGCGGCCGCGTAGGCCATGTCCATGCGGTCCACGTAGGGCACGGCGACGTAGGGGATGCCGTCCTGGGTGAGGTCCTGGGGCTCCTCGGCGTTCTTGGGGCCGACGACGTGCAGGACCTGGACGCCGTTGTCGCGGAAGGCGCCCCGGGCGGCGAAGGCGGTCTCGTTGATGCGCTGGGCGCCCTGCGACCCGCCGAAGATCAGCAGGGTGGGCAGGTCGTGGCGCAGCCCGAAGTAGGCGCGGGCCTTGTCACCCATGGCCAGCCGGTCCAGGGTGCTGATCTGCCGGCGCAGAGGAATGCCGACGAAGCGCCCGTTGCGGATCTGGGTGTGGGGGTGGCCGGTGTAGACGTGCGGGGTCAGCCGCGCGCCCAGGCGGTTGGCCAGGCCCGGCAGGGGGTTGGCCTCGTGCACGACGATGGGGATGCGCCGCCGGCGGGCCGCCAGGTACCCGGGGGTGGCGACGTAGCCGCCGAAGCCGACGACGACGTCGGCCTGGATCCGGTCCAGGTGGTCGCCCGCCGCGCTGAGCGCTCCGGCGAGCTTGCCGGGGACACTGAGCAGCTGGGGGGTGATCTTGCGGGGCAGGGGCACCGCGGGGATCAGACCCAGTTCGTACCCCCGCATGGGCACCAGCCGGGTCTCCAGGCCCCGTTCTGTCCCCAGACAGATGATCTCGGTACCGGGATCGATGCGCCGCAGTGCATCCGCAAGGGAAAGCGCGGGCTCGATGTGCCCGGCCGTGCCGCCTCCGGCGAGGGCTACCCTCATCGTCGCAGATTCCTCCTTGGCCGGTCTCCCGCCGGGACCGGGCCGTTCCTGTGCTTGCTCCTGTCACCGCGGGGACCCGGCTTGCGCGGGCGGCGCGCCGCGATGCGCCCGGAGGGGGTCGCGCCGCCCCGGTTCTGTGCCGGAGTGGCGAGGTTTTCCAGACCAAGCCAGCTTAGGGCCCTTTGTACCCGTCCGGGACCTCGGGCCGCCAGGGCCTTCCTCGCCTGCGGCTCCTCCTTCGCGAGGGAGAGCAGCACGCCGAGGGCGACCATGGTCGTGATCAGCGACGAGCCTCCGTAGGAGACCAGCGGCAGCGGAACCCCGGTGACGGGCAGCAGGCCGATGACGGCGCCGATGTTGATCATGGTCTGGGCCATGATCCAGGTCACGACGGCGAACGCGGTCAGGCGGGCGAAGGGTTCCTTGACCCGGCCCGCCACGCGCAGGCCCGCACCGCACAGGACACCGAACAGGGCGATGACCAGCAGAGTGCCGACCAGGCCGAACTCCTCGCCGATGATGGCGAAGACGAAGTCGGACTCGGCGAAGGGCAGGAACCCCCACTTCTCCCGGCTCGCGCCGATACCGACGCCGAAGATGCCGCCGGTGCCCAGGGCGTAGAGCCCGTGCACGGACTGCATGGCGGGGCCCTGGGGGTCGGCGTTGGGGTCGAAGAGGGTGGTGACGCGCGTCATCCGGTAGGGCTCCACGGCGATGGCCATGACCGCCAGGCCCAGGACCAGCCCGAACATGGCCACGAAGAGCTTGCCCGGGGCGCCGACGACCCACAGCAGGCCCAGGAAGGTCGTCAGAAAGACGAGCGCGGTGGAGAGGTTGGAACCCAGAAGCACCAGCATGACGAGCAGGCCGCAGCCGGGCAGCAGCGGAAAGAGCAGGTGCCGCCACTCGGTCAGCTCCTTGAGCTCCTCCTTGCGGGCCAGGATCGCGGCGCCCCACAGGACGAAGGCCAGCTTGGCGGGCTCCGAGGGCTGGACGACCAGGCCGCCGATGTCGAGCCAGCGGGTGGCGCCGTTGACCTCGACCCCCTGGAAGACGGTGAGCAGGAGCAGGGCCGCGGAGACGATCATGGCCGGGTAGCCCACCAGGCGGAAGACCTGCTGGGGCAGGTGGGAGGCCAGGATCATGAGGGGCAGGCCGACGATCGCCGACACCAGCTGCTTCTGGAAGAGGGAGAAGGAGGAGCCGGTCTCGGTGATGGACTTGACCATGGTGGAGGAGAGCACCATGACCAGGCCCAGGGCGATGAGCAGGACCGCCGTGCCCAGGATCAGGTAGTAGGAGGTGAGCGGGCGGTCCAGGGACCGGGCCCACTCGCGCCACAGGACGCGCTCACGAGAACCGGTCGCCGTTCTTGCCCTGGGCGGGGCCGCCGCCCCGGGAACCACTGTCGTCGCCATCCACACCCTCCGCACGTCGGCGCCTCAATAGTGGCGCACGGCAACGACGGGAAGCGCGGACATTTTCCGCGTGTTGGCCATCTTTGGCGTAGGGATGCGTGGTGAAGGGCACAACCGGGTGCGACCGCGCGCGCTTTCTCACGCGCGGTCGCACCTCAGGAGCTCACAGTGCCCGTCGGACGGCTTCGGCGAAGAGGCGTCCCCGTTCGGGATAGTTGGCGAACATGTCCATGGAGGCCGCGGCCGGGGCCAGCAGCACGGTGTCGCCCTCGCGCGCCGCGGCCGAGGCCTCGGCGACGACGGCGTCCATGACGGTGCGGCCCTCGGGAAGGCCTGCCGCGTCGACCTCGACGACGGGCACGTGGGGTGCGTGCTTCTCGAGGGCCTCGCGCAGACGGGCGCGGTCGGCGCCGATGAGTACCGCCGCACGCAGCCTGTCCGCTGACTCCCTGACCAGGTCGTCGACCTCGGCGCCCTTGAGCAGGCCGCCCGCGATCCAGACCACGGACCTGTAGGACCCCAGCGACGCGGCAGCCGCGTGCGGGTTGGTGGCCTTGGAGTCGTCCACGTAGTCGACCCCGCCCGACGAGGCGACGAAGGCGATGCGGTGGGGTTCGGGTGTGAAGTCCCGCAGCCCGGCGCGCACCGACTCCGGCCGGACGCCCGCGGCCCGGGCCAGGGCGGCGGCGGCCAGTGCGTTGGCGACGTTGTGCGGGGCGCGGGGCTGCACGTCGGTCAGACCCGCGAGTTCCTCGGCGCTGGTGCCGGGGTCGTCGACGAAGGCCCGGTCGACCAGCAGGTCCTCCACGACCCCGAGCTCCCCGGCGCGCGGGGTCCCCAGACCGAAGCCGACCAGCGGTGCGTGGGGGTCGCCCTCCTCCTCGGCCAGGCGCACCGACCAGGTGTCGGCGGTGTTGACCACGCGGATGGTGTCCCGGGCGAAGATCCGGCCCTTGGCGCGGGCGTAGGGCTCGAGCCCGCCGTGCCAGTCCAGGTGGTCGGGGGCGACGTTGAGGACTGCGGCGGCGAAGGGCCGCAGGCTTTCCGACCAGTGCAGCTGGAAGCTGGAGAGTTCCACGGCCAGGATGTCGTGCACGTGTCCGCCGGCGTCGGGCAGGACCGCCTCGACGACGGGGGTGCCGACGTTGCCGACGGCAAGCGCGTCGCGGCCGTCGGCCCGCAGGATCGCCTCCAGCATCCGGACCGTGGTGGTCTTGCCGTTGGTGCCGGTGATGGCCAGCCACATCTGGTCGGCGGGCTTGAGCCGCCATGCCAGCTCGACGTCGCCGACGACCTCGACCCCCGCCTCGGCGGCCCGCACCAGCAGCGGGGAGTCGGGGCGCCAGCCGGGCGAGGTGACGACGAGGTCGCAGTCCTGGGGCAGCGGTGTGGCGCCGAGGACGACCTCGGCGCCGGCCGCGGTGAGCTCCGCGGCCACGGAGCGGGAGGCCTCGTCGTCGCGCCCGTCGACGACGGTCACGCGGGCCCCGCGGGCCAGGAGCGCCCTGGCCACCGGGGGCCCGGACACCCCCAGCCCGGCAACGCACACGTTCCGGCCGGAGAGGTCGCCCGCTCCGGTCCCGGCGGTGCCGCCGCCGGCCGTCACCTCGGCATCCATTCCAGGTAGAACAGACCGATGGCGATCGCCACGAACAGGCCCTGGATGATCCAGAAGCGGATGACGATGGTCTGTTCGGCCCAGCCCTTGAGTTCGAAGTGGTGCTGGAGGGGCGCCATGCGGAACACGCGTTTGCCGGTGAGGCGGAACGACGTGATCTGGATCATCACCGACAGGGTGATGACGACGAACAGGCCGCCGATGAGCAGCAGCAGGAGCTGGGTGCGGGTGGTGATGGCCAGGCCGACGATGAGGCCGCCCAGGGCCAGGGAGCCGGTGTCGCCCATGAAGATCTTCGCGGGAGGGGCGTTGAACCACAGGAAGGCGATGCACGAGCCCAGCACGGCCGAGGCCACCACAGCCAGGTCCAGGGGGTCGCGGACCGTGTAGCAGCTGTTGGACAGGTAGGCCACGCAGGACTGGCGCAGCTGCCAGTTGCCGATGATCACGTAGGCGACCAGGGAGAGGATGGTCGCGCCGGTGGCCAGGCCGTCCAGGCCGTCGGTGAGGTTGACGGCGTTGGAGAAGCCGACGATGAGGAACAGCGCCCAGAGGACGAACAGTCCGATCATCAGCGGGGGGCCGAAGTCGCGGAGGAGGGAGAGACTGGGGGCGGCGGGGGTGTAGCCGTAGCCGTTGGGGAACTGGGTGACGCCGTAGGCGAATCCGACGCCGACGACGGCCTGTCCGACCATCTTGGCACCGCTGCGCAGGCCCAGGCTGCGGCGCTTGTAGATCTTGATGAAGTCGTCCAGGAAGCCGACGCATCCCATGCCGACGAAGAGGAACATCACCAGCAGGCCGGAGGCGGTAGGCCCGGTGGCCCCCGGCTGGACCAGCCACAGCACCAGGTGGGAGCCGAAGTAACCCAGCACCGCGCCGAGGATGATGACGATGCCGCCCATGGTGGGCGTGCCCTGCTTGGTCTTGTGGCCCTCGGGGCCGTCGTCGCGTACCTCCTGGCCGAACTTGAAGCGGTAGAGGAGTTTGATCAGCGGCGGCATCAGCGCCATCGAGATGATCAGCGACAAGGCCGCCGCGATGGAGATGCCGATCACTGGTCATCACCCTTGGTGATGAGGTCGATAACCCTTTCGAGTGCTGCCACCCGCGATCCCTTCACAATGACGACATCTCCTGCGCGCATCAGGCCGCGCAGCGCCGCGGCGGCCGCTTCCGCGTCCGCCACCCGGACGGTCTCGCCCGACCACCGGCCCTGCTGTGCGGCGCGCTCGGCGCCGACGGCGATTCCCTCGGCCCCGTCGCCGACCACCAGGAGGTGGGACACACCGGTGTCGGCGGCGAGTTCGCCGATCCCCTCGTGCTCCGAACGGCCGTCCTCGCCCAGCTCGGCCATGTGGCCGAGCACGGCGACGGCGCGGCGTTCCCGGGCGAGGGCGCCCAGGGTGGCCAGCGCGGCCCGCATGGACTCGGGGTTGGCGTTGTAGGCGTCGTTGACCAGCGTGACGCCGGCGTGCTCGGTGACCTCCATGCGCCACCGGCTGGCCGGTGTCGCGGCGCCGAGCGCCTCGGCGATGCCGTCGGCGTCCATACCGAGCTCGTCGGCGACGGCGGCCGCCGCCAACGCGTTGTGCACCTGGTGGGCGCCCACGAGTGCGAGCTGCACTCGGGCGCTCTCTCCGCCCAGGTGAAGTGTGAAGGAGGGCGCTCCGGTGTCGCCCAGGACCACGTCCGAGGCCCGTACCTGCGCGTCCTCCGCCAGACCGTAGGTGACCGTGCGTGCGCGGGTGCGCGAGGACATCGCGGACACCTTGGGGTCGTCGGCGTTGAGGATCGCGACGCCGCCGCTGCCCTTGGGCCCGCCCTCGGGGAGCGCCTCGACGAGTTCGCCCTTGGCCTTGGCGATGGCGTCGCGGTCGCCGAACTCCCCCATGTGGGCGCTGCCGACGTTGAGGACCACGCCGATCCGGGGCGGGGCCACACGGCACAGGTGGGCGATGTGCCCGATGCCGCGGGCGGCGACCTCCAGGACCAGGTGGCGGGTGTCCTCGTCGGCGCGCAGAACGGTGAGGGGGTGGCCGATCTCGTTGTTGAACGAGCCGGCGGGGGCGATCGTGGCGCCCAGCCGCCCGACGACCTGGGCGATGAGGTCCTTGGTGGTGGTCTTGCCCGAGGACCCGGTCACGCCGATGATCTCGGCGGCCCGGTCCCCGCGCTCGGGGGAACCGAGCTCCCGGGCCGCGTGGCGCGCCAGACGGGCCAGCGCCTCGACGACCGCGTCGTCGCCGCCCGGGGCCAGCAGGTGCGGCACGGGGACCGGTCGTGAGGCCAGGACAGCGACGGCTCCGGCCGCGACGGCCGCCTCCGCGTAGTCGTGGCCGTCGACCCGCTCCCCGTTCAGGGCGACGAACAGCGATCCGGGCGCCGCTTGCCGGGAGTCGATGACGACGGGTCCGTCGACGACGCTCTCGGGGCGCACCGGTCCGCCGACGGCGGCTCCGGTGATCTCGGCGATCCGATCGAGCGTGAGCGCGATCAAATCCACTCCTCAGGTAAGGCCCGACCCACGGCGACCACAGGAACGGCTGGCCACCCGGCCGGAAGTCTCTCGAAAGCAGGGGGTGGCACCGCGGACTGCCGTGCGCGCGGTGCCGCGCCGGGCATCACCACGGTCAACGGTTCGTGCCGTGTCCGTGGGTGCCACCGTGGGCGGCACGTATCGGGCTGCGATTGCCGGACCTACCTTAGAACATCTTGGGGCGTCCGGAGTCCCCGACAGGGCCCGTGCGGAGCAATATGCTCCACTTCGTGATCCTGGGTGCCGGCCGGAGAGCACGGCGCGCGGGGCACGGGGCTGTCCCCGCGTCCCGCGCGCCGGTTCTCCCGCTTCCGGGCATGTCGCAGGTGTTTCCCCTGGTCAGGGAGGAGGGGTCTGGCCTGTGACCCGGTGGACGTCGCGGAGGGCGTCGCCCAGGCGCTCGCGCATGCTCACCCGCAGGCGGTCCTCGATGGCGGCCCTGAGCACCTCGCGGTCGTCGAAGGGCAGCACCTCGCCCTTGACGTACTGGCCCGTCTCGTGGCCCTTGCCCGCGACCACGACCACACCGCCCGGGCTGATCCTCTCCACGGCCAGGCGGATGGCCTCGGCCCTGTCGAGCTCGACGCTGACGCGGGCGCGCTGGTCCTCGGGAACCTTGGCCACCCCCTCCAGCATCGCGGCCGCGATGGCCACGGGGTCCTCCGAGCGCGGGTTGTCGTTGGTGACGATGAGCTGGTCGGCCAGGCGGGCCGCGGCCTCGCCCATGAGCGGGCGCTTGCCCCGGTCCCGGTCGCCGCCGCATCCGACGACCATGGTCACCCCGCCCTCGGCGACGGTGCGCACGGCCTTGAGGACCGCCTCGATGGCGCCGGGTTTGTGGGAGTAGTCGACGAGCGCGGTGAAGTCCTGGCCGGGGACTCCGTCGGCGACGACCTTCTCCATGCGCCCGGGGACACCGGGGGCCGCGGCGACGCCGGCGATCGCGGTCTCCAGGGGCAGCCCGGCCTCGACCAGTCCGATGACGGCGGCCATGGCGTTGGAGACGTTGAAGGGACCGGGGAGGGCGACGGAGGCGTCGGCCTCCATACCGCCCGGGCCGACGATGCGGAAGGTGCTGCCGGAGGCGCCCAGGCGCACGTCGACGGCCTTCCAGTCGGCCTCCATGGCCGTGGCGGGGGCGGCGTCGGAGAAGCCCTCCACACCGTAGGTGGTGACGGGGACGCTTCCCTCGCCCTGGATCATGTCGACGAGGGCGCGGCCGAACCGGTCGTCGGCGTTGACGACCGCGATGTCGCAGTACTCGGGCGTGAACAGGCGCGCCTTGGTCTCGAAGTAGTCGCGCAGGTCGGAGTGGAAGTCCAGGTGGTCCTGGGACAGGTTGGTGAAGACCGCGACACCGTAGCGGGCACCGCCGACCCGGTTCAGGGCGAGGGCGTGGCTGGAGACCTCCATGGCGGCGGCGGTGACGCCCTGCTCGCGCATGAGTGCGAACAGGCCGTGCAGGTCGGTGGCCTCGGGTGTGGTGAGGGAGGAGGAGACGCGCTCGTCGCCCACGCGCATCTCGACGGTGCCGATCAGGCCCGTGGCCCTGCCGGCGTGCCGCAGGCCCGACTCGACCAGGTAGGTGACAGTAGTCTTGCCGCTGGTGCCGGTGGTGCCGATGAGCAGCAGGTCCTGGACGGGGTCCTCGAAGACCCAGGAGGCCGCGAAGCCCAGGACGGCGCGCGCGTCGGGGACCACGAGCACGGGCAGGCCCGCGGCAGCGGCCCGCTCGGCGCCGTCCCGGTCGGTGAGAACGGCGGCGGCCCCCGCCTCGGCCGCCTGTTCGGCGAATTGCGCCCCGTGCGCGCGGGTTCCGGGCAGGGCGGCGTAGAGGTCGCCCGGCCCGACCTTGCGGGAGTCGTGGGTGATGCCGCGCACCTGGACCTCGCCGGCCGGGACCGGGTGGTCCGGCGGCAGGTCGGGGCGCAGCAGTTCCGCGTCCGGACCGAGCAGCGCCGCGAGGTCGGACAAGGGGCGGAGAGGTGTGTGTTCAGGTCGCATTTCCGGTGGCACGTGTGGAGGTTAACCCTTGGAGTCGGCGGGCCGGTAATTTCCACGCGGTGCCCGCACCGGTCCGCCGCCGGGGACGCCCCCGGCGGATCGGGGAAGCGGCCGGAGCAGCAGGAGCAGCAGGAAGGGGAGAACCGTGGACCGGTGGGACAGGGCGCTCGCGGGCGGACGCCCGCTGGTGCTGGACGCGGGCCTGGCGACGGGCCTGGAGGCGTACGGGCACGACCTGTCGGGTGGACTGTGGTCGGCGCGGCTGCTGGCCGAGGCGCCGCAGGAGATCCGGCGGGTGCACCGCGACCACCTGCGGGCGGGGGCCGACGTGGTGATCGCCGCGGGATACCAGGCGAGCATTCCGGCGCTGGTCGCGCGGGGCCGGACGCGTGCCGGGGCCACGAGGCTGCTTGCCCTGTCGGTGGAGCTGGCCGCGGCCGAGCGCGACGCCTTCGGGTCGGGGCTGGTGGCGGCCGGCGTCGGCCCCTACGGCGCCTTCCTGGCCGACGGTTCGGAGTACACCGGTGACTACGGAACGGACGAGGAAGAGCTGTACGCCTGGCACCGGGAGCGCTGGGAGGTCCTCGCGGACAGCGGGGCCGACCTCATCGCCTGCGAGACGGTGCCCTCCGCGGCCGAGGCGCGGGCGCTGGCGCGCCTGCTGGAGGAGACGCCCGGCGCGCGGGCCTGGATCAGCTTCTCGTGCCGCGACGGCCGGAGGATCGCCGACGGCACGGCGCTGCGCGCGCTCGCGGCCGAGCTGGCGCCGCTGCACGTCTCCGGGCGTCTGGTGGCGGTCGGGGTCAACTGCGTCCCGCCCCGCCTCGTCCCCGAGCTGCTGGGCGAGATCGCGGCGGCCGGGGTCCCGGCGGTCGCCTACCCCAACTCCGGTGAGGTCTGGGACCCCGTGGGGCGGCGCTGGGGCGGCACCTCCGACCCCGAGGGGTTCGGAAGGGCCGCGGTGTCGTGGGTGCGTGCCGGCGCGGTGCTCGTGGGCGGCTGCTGCCGGACCGGCCCCGAGCACGTGCGCTCGGTACGCGCCCACCTGGACAGGGAGTTCCGGGTGCACTGACCGCGCGGGCCCGGGCGCCCGCTCCCGGTGACGCAGGGGCGGGAGGGGTCGCGGTCGTCGGTACCGACCGCCGCGGCCCGCTCCCGCCCCCGCGTCACCGGCGTCTCGGAGCAGTACATCCAGCTAGGGTGTGCTCCCGCTCTCCTGGAGGCGGATGGCGGGCGGGTCGGTCTCCGTCGGGGGGACCTTCAGGGTCTTGAGCACGAACGACATGATGTCGTTGAAGACGGGGCCGGCCGCCTCACCGCCGTAGTAGATCTCCTGGGGGTTGTGCAGGACGACCTGGACGACGACCTGCGGGTCGTCGGCAGGAGCGAACCCGGCGAAGGTCGCGGTGTATCCGCCGTCCTCGTAGGTACCGGTCTCGGGGTTGATCCGGTTGGCGGTGCCCGTCTTGCCCGCGACGCGGTAGCCGTCGATGCGGGCCTGCGGCGCGGTGCCCTCGTCGCTGGTGACCGCCTCCAGCATGAGGGCGAGGTCGGCGGCGGTCCCCTCGCTGAGCACGCGCCTGCGCTCGGGGGGATCGGCGCGGGTGAAGGCACCGTCGGCGTCCACCGTGCCCGCGATCACGTTGGGCTCCACCCGCACGCCTCCGTTGGCGACGGTGGCGTAGACCGACGCCATCTGCACGGCGTTCACCGAGACGCTGTGACCGATGGACACCGAGGGCAGCTGGGTGCCCCACCAGTCGTCGGGGTCGGTGAGGACGCCCGTCGCCTCCCCGGGGAGGTCCAGGCCCGTGGGGCCGCCCAGTCCGAAGTCGGCCATGTAGCCGTGCAGGACACCGGCACCCACCTGGTCGGCGATCTTGATCGTCCCGACGTTGCTGGACTGCGCCATGATGCCGTTGACGGTCAGGCGCTGGGTGCCGTCGTTGCTGGAATTGCGGAAGACCTGGTCGTAGTACTCGATCGAGTAGGGCACGGTGTAGACCGTCTCGGGGGTGGTCAGCCCCTCCTCCAGGGCCGCCCCGATCGTGATGACCTTGTTGGTGCTGCCCGGCTCGAAGGTCTCGGCGACCGCGCCGTTGGACCGCTGCTCGGCACTGCTGGCGTCGATGTCGTTGGGCGAGTAGCTGGGGAAGTCGGCCATGCCGAGGATCTCGCCGGTGTCGGGGCGCATGGCGATGGCGCTGCCGCCCTCGGCGTCGAGCTCCTCCACCCGCTCGGCCAGGACCTGGGACATGTACCACTGGATGTCCTGGTCCAGGGTCAGGCGCACGTCCTGGCCGGGTACGGGTTCCTTGGCCAGGCCGCCCGCCATGGGGATCTGGGTGCCGTCCAGGCCGACCTCGACCTGGTGCGCGCCGGCCTCCCCCGCGAGGGTCTCGTCCAGGTAGCCCTCCAGCCCCTCCAGGCCGTAGCCCTCGGAGCCGACGAAGCCGACCAGGTCGGCGGCACCGGTCTCCTCGGGGTAGACGCGCTTGTAGTCGACCTGTGCGCCCACACCGCGCAGACCGAGCTCGCGCAGGGACTGCCAGTCCTCGGGCGGGACGTCGTGGGCGACCACCTGGTAGCGGCTGGGTTCGGCGTCGACCTTCTCGGCGACCTCCTCCGCGTCCAGGCCGAAGCGGGCGGAGAGTTCGTCGACGACCTCCTGCCGCTGGTCCTCCTGGATCTCCTCGGGGTCGACGAAGACCGTCCGCACCTCCACCGACATGGCGAACGGGTTGCCCTCGGCGTCGGTGATCGCCCCGCGCAGGGTGGGGATGTCGATGCTGCGCAGGCGCAGGTCGGAAGCGGCCGCGGCGTAGCCCTCGGCCTCGACGCCCTGGATCTGGACGAGCCTGCCGGCGAAGAGCAGCAGGACGGCCAGCACCAGTGCGCCCCCGATGCGGATGCGCTTGGCCGGGTCACCCCGCCGGAAGGTCCGGCGCAGCAGGGGCGGGGGCGGCGGCGGGGACGCGGGACGGCGGCGGGGGGTCCTGCGGGTCTCGCGGGCGGCGCCCCCGCGGGCCTCACGCGGCGCGCGGCCGGCCCCGCCGCGGGCCGCCGGGGCGCCCTCGGGCCGGTTCGAGGCCCGCTGCGGCCTCCTGGCCGGTCGGGATCCCGAGCGCCCGGTGGCTCCCGGCCTGCGGGGGTCCCTGGGTCGTCTGTCGCGGGGAGTGCTCAACCATCGCTCCCTGCGTCTCCGGAGACCCTGCCCCTGTCCGGGTCGAGGAAGAGCGGCGCCTCCCCCTGCTCCATACCCATCGCCTCGGCCTCCTGGGCGATGCGCTCCGAGCTCTCCAGGTGGGAGACGCTGCTGCGCAGGCGCTGCTCCTCGTAGGACAGCTCGCGGTTCTGCGACTGGAGGCTGGTGATGGTGAACGCCTCCTCCGCGATGACGCTGCGCAGGAGGAGGAGGCCGACCAGCGCCCCGCCCAGCAGGCTCAGGACGAGGAGGACGAACGGAATCCTGGGAGCCCTGCCCTGGGTGCGCGCACGCGACGCGGGACGTTCGGCCGCCCGCTTCCCGGGGGCGGGCGGCCGGGCCGCCCTCGTCGCGGTGCCGCTGCGGGCGGGTGCTCCCCGCCTGTCCTTCGTGGTCGGGCTCATGTGGTCTCCCTACTGCCGCGCGGGCCGTACGCGTTCGGCCGCACGGAGGCGGGCCGACCGGGCGCGCGGGTTGCGTTCGTTCTCTTCGTCCGTGGGGACCTCGGCTCCCCGGGTGAGGAGGCGCAGTTCCGGCTGCCGGTCCGGGAGCGGTACGGGCAGGTCGGCGGGGGTGGTGTCGGCGGTCAGGGCCGCGAAGGCCTTCTTGGTCGCGCGGTCCTCCAGCGAGTGGTAGGACAGCACGGCCGCGCGCCCGCCCACGGCCAGGCGCGAGATCGCCGCGGGAAGGGCGCTCTCGAGGATGGACAGCTCGGCGTTGACCTCGATGCGCAGTCCCTGGAAGGTGCGTTTGGCGGGGTGGCCGCCGGTGCGGCGGGTGGCCGCGGGAATGGACTCGCGGACGAGCTCGGCCAGCTCGCGTGTGGAGGAGATGGGGCTTTGGGCACGGCGGCGCTCGATGGCGCGGGCGACCCGGGGGGCGAAGCGCTCCTCGCCGTAGGAGCGCAGGACGCGGGTCAGTTCGGCAACAGGGTAGGTGTTGACGACCTCGGCCGCGGTGAGGGACTGCGTGCGGTCCATCCGCATGTCCAGGGGAGCGTCGTGGGCGTAGGCGAAGCCGCGGTCGGTCTCGTCCAGCTGCGGGGAGGAGACGCCCAGGTCCAGCAGGACGGCGTCGGCCAGGTCCGCGCCGGCCTCGTCGAGGGCGCGCGGGATCTCGGAGTAGACCGCGTGGACCAGGTGGACGCGGTCGGCGTAGGGGGCCAGGCGGGCGGCGCTGCGCTCGAGGGCCGTGGTGTCGCGGTCGACGCCGACCAGGCGCATCTCCGGGCAGGCCTTGAGCAGGGCCTCCGAGTGGCCTCCCAGACCCAGGGTGCCGTCGACGAGCACCGCTCCCGGACGGTCGAGTGCGGGGGCGAGCAGCTCCACGATGCGGTCGAGCATGACCGGCACGTGGAGAGGGTCGAGTCCGGCGCGAGCCGCCGCGATCCGGTCCTGTGTGCTGCGGCCGGTGTCCCCGTCCCCGTTCCCTCTGGTGTCCCCCATGCTCTGCTGCCCCTCCACGCTCTCGCCTTCTCCCCCGAATCGCCGCGGGGCGCGCCCCGATGGTGCGCCCCCGGGTGTTCTCCGTGCGGGCCGCCGTTCTCCGGCGGGCCTCCGAACACGTTCGCCATTGTCCACCTTCCGGCGGGCTCACGTCTGGCACCGGGGAAGTCGCGCCAGCTCGTGTGCGTCGCGTTCGGAGGCCGTGGCCGGGCTCCGGCTGTCAAGGGTGTGGACTGTCGTGCCGATCGCGCCGGCGGCTGCCGGCCTCACGGCACCCCGGGCAGCACCTCCTCCGAGAGTTGCGCGAACACCTGCTCCTGCTCGGTCTCGTAGTCGGACCACGCCACGGAGTCCCAGATCTCCAGGCGGGTGTTGGCCCCGATCACCACGCAGTCGCGGGTGAGCCCCGCGTAGGAGCGCAGGTTGGGCGGGACGGTGACCCTGCCCTGCTTGTCGCAGGCCTGGTCGGAGGCGCCGGCGAAGAGGATGCGGCCGTAGTCGCGGACGGTGCGGTCGGTGACCGGGGCGTCGGCGAGGGCCTCGGTGAGGCGGACGAACTCCTTCACCGGGAAGACGTAAAGGCAGCGTTCCTGGCCCTTGGTGATCACCACGCCTCCCGCCAGCTCGTCGCGGTACTTCGCGGGAAGGAACAGTCGTCCCTTCTGGTCGAGGCGAGGCGTGTGGGTCCCGAGAAACAAAAGCCCGACCTCCTCGTCCCCGAAGTGGAGAATTCGCCCTCTCCACGGTGCTCCACCTTACTCCACTCTTCCCCACCGTCAACAGCTCCAATCCGTACGCGCGCCCCGAATACCGGGCAAATACGCAGGTCATGACAGGTGTGTCGAAGTGGGGGAAGCGAAGCACGCCTCGGCGTGCCGAAGGGGGAAGTGTGCGCGGGTCCGGGCCGGAGGCGGCAGAGGGGACGCGGTTTCCGCCTCCGCTCCGCAGGCGTTTCTCGGCGTGCGCACGAGGGAGGGTCGGAACAGTTCCAGCCATTTCCCCCTTTTCTGGCATCATCTCCTTCCGCGCGATCGATTCCGGCACTTCGGTTTGCAGCCGGTCTGATTGGCTCTAGCCTCGGATCCGAACACCGGAACACAGGAGCGGGGGGTCTCGTGTCACTCGACACACACCACGGCGACCGAGGGGACGACGTCCGGGCGGACGTCGGCGAGGTCGCCGCGGTCGCCGACCGCGTCCGCGGCGCCATCGAGTCGGTCATCGAGGGCAAGCCCGAGGTGCTGCGGGTGGCTCTCACCGTCCTGCTCGCCGAGGGGCACCTGCTGGTCGAGGACGTGCCCGGGGTCGGCAAGACCATGCTGGCCAAGGCCCTGGCCCGGGCGGTGGACTGCTCGGTGCAGCGCATCCAGTTCACGCCCGACCTGCTGCCCAGCGACATCACCGGTGTCAGCGTCTACCACCAGGAGCGGCGCGAGTTCGAGTTCAACCCCGGCCCGGTGTTCGCCAACATCGTGGTGGGGGACGAGATCAACCGCGCCTCCCCCAAGACCCAGGCCGCGCTCCTGGAGTGCATGGCCGAGCGCCAGGTCAGCGTCGACGGGCGCACCCTCGCGCTGGAGCGGCCCTTCATGGTCGTGGCCACGCAGAACCCCTCCGACATGGAGGGCACCTACACCCTCCCCGAGGCGCAGAGGGACCGCTTCATGGCCCGCGTCTCGGTGGGCTACCCCTCCCCCCAGGCCGAGCTCGACATGATCGACTCGCACAGCGCCGGCTCCCCGTTGGAGGACCTGGCCCCCGTCACCGGCGCCGCCCAGCTGCGCGACCTGTCCGACCGCGTGCGCGAGGTGCACGTCGCCCCCGGGGTGCGCCGCTACATCGTCGACCTGGTGGGGGCGACACGGGTCGCCCCCGAGCTGCGTCTGGGCGCCTCTCCCCGGGCGACACTGCACCTGGTGCGGGCGGCCAGGGCCCACGCCGCCCTGGAAGGGCGCCACTACGTGGTCCCCGACGACGTCCAGGCACTGGCGGTCCCCGTTCTGGCGCACCGCCTGCTGCTCCACCCCCAGGCCCGGATGGAACACCTGTCCCCCGAGCAGATCGTCGCCAGGGCGGTCGCCCGCCTGCCCGTGCCGGGTCCCCGATAGGGCTCTTCCCCGCCCCTGTCCGGCGCCGCCTCCGCGGCCCCGGTGACCGCCCCGCGAGTTCCCCGAGGAAAGGGTCCATGCACCCGCGACGAGCCCTCACCGCACGAGGTATCTGCATGCTGGCCCTGGGAGCGGCCGCGCTCACCTTCGGGTCTCTCGTGGGCCAGCGCGAGCTCGTGGGCCTGGGTGTGCTGCTGGTCGCGCTCCCCGCGCTGTCGGCCCTGTCCCTGTCCGGCTCGATCGGCCGGATCACGCACCACCGCTCCCTCTCCCCCGAGCGCGTCCCGGCCGGGCACGACGCACGGGTCGGCGTACGGATCGGCAACATGTCGGCGACCTGGCCGGTGTCCTCGGTGTCGGTCCAGGACACCCTGCCCACCCTGCTGGGCCACGAGCCGCGCTACGGCATCGGCTTCCTGAGACCGGGCGCCACGCGCGACGTCAGCTACCTGGTGCGTCCGGCGGTGCGCGGCGTCTACCCGATCGGTCCCCTGTGGGTCTCGGTGAGCGACCCGCTGGGCTGTGTCCGGGTCAGCCGCCTGCTGGGCGCACCGGCTCCCCTGCTGGTCACCCCCGTCGCCCTGCCGCTGACCCGGGCGGGGACCTCCGACAGCCCCCGGGGCGAGGAACCGCCCCGGCGGCCGGTGGGCGGGATCGGTGAGCAGGACCCGATTCCCCGCGAGTACCGCCACGGCGACGAGATGCGCCGGGTGCACTGGCGCTCCACGGCCAGGCACGGCGAACTGATGGTGCGCCGGGAGGAGCAGGACCGGCGCGACCTCGGTGCCGTCCTGCTGGACACCCGCGCCTCGGCCCACCGCGGCCGCGGGGCCGACCACTCCCTGGAGACCGCGGTGGCGGTGGCCGCCTCCGTCGCGGTGCACCTGCTCGGCAGCAGCCACGAACTGCACCTGCACACCGACCGCGCGCGGATGGACGCCTCCGGCACCGACGCGGTCCTGGACGACCTCGCCCTCCTCACGCCCTCCGGCGGTACCAGCCTGCTGCCGGGGATCGCCGGGCTCCGCGCCGCCCCCGGAAGCCCCGCACTGACGGTGGCCGTCCTGGGGGCGCTGAGCGCGGAGGAGGCGACCGAGCTGGCTCGCACGGGCCGCGGCCGCCGCCTGGCGCTTCTGTGTTCCGAGGCCGCCTGGGCCGCCCCCGGTGCCTTGGCGGGCGCCGCCGACATCCTGTCCTCCGGCGGGTGGCAGGTCGCCGCTCTGGCCTCGCCCACCGAACTGCCCCCGCTGTGGCACGGCGCCGTCCTGTCACACTCTTTCGGGAAGGGTCCGCGTTGAGAGCCCTGATGCCCCTGTCCACCCTGGTCTGCCTGCTGTCGGCGCTGCCGCTGCTCTCCGCCCTGGTGCACGGCGGCGGGTGGTGGTTCCCCGCGGCGGTCCTGATGTGCGCGGCCGCCGCGGTGTCCGCGCTGTACCGGCTCGTCGGCCGGAGTTCGCTGCCGGTGCCGTTCCTGCAGCTACTGGCGGTCACCCTCCTGATGGCCCCCCTGTTCGCCTCCCACGTGGCCCCGCTGGGCCTCCTGCCCTCGGGCGCGGTGCTGGAGCACGTGGCCGAGCTCCTCTTCCAGGGGGCGGTGACCATCGACCGCGGCCTTCCCCCGGTGCCGGCCACCGCGGGGGTGAAGCTGCTCATCGCGCTGCTCTTCACCCTCTTCCTCCTCTCCTCGGACTTCCTCGCCGTGACCGCGCGCTGCCCCGGCATGGTCGGCGGCCCCCTGCTGCTGCTGGCCGCGATCCCGCTGTTCGTGGGGGACGGCGGGCTGTCCTGGCTGCCCGTGGCGGTCTGCGTCCTGGGATTCCTCCAGCTGCTGGCGGTCGACATGTGGCTGCGCGGCCGCGAGTGGGGTATGCGTGTGCCCGACCGCGAGGGCGGGCGGTTCCTCGGAGCCGCCTACCGGGCCGGATGGGCCGGACTGGTGTCGGGCGCGGCGCTGCTCCTGGCGCTGGCGGTACCGCTCGCCGTGCCGTCGCTGCGCAGTGACGTGCTCCACTCGATGGGCCAGGGCACCTACACCGGTCGGAGCGAGGACGCCATCACGACCACACATCCGCTGGTGTCGATGCGCCGGGAGCTGATGTCCTCCCACGACCGCACGGTGCTGACCTACCGCACCGAGGCCGAGAACCCCGGCTACCTGCGGCGCCACGTGCTGAACGAGTTCGACGGCGAGAACTGGACCATGCTGCCGCTCGACGCCTCCGCCGACACCCGCGTCGCGGGAGAGCTGCCGCCTCCCGCCGGACAGGAACCGGCACCGGAGGGGCGGACCGTGTCCACGAGGATCTCGCTGGACTCCGACACGCCGAGCACGGAGTTCCTTCCGCTGCCCTACTGGGCGCGCTCGGTGGAGATCTCGGGCGAGTGGTACGTGGATCCCCAGAGTCTGATGGTGTTCACCACCGAGGCACCTCCGACGGGTCTCAGCTTCACGGTGGAGGCGCTGGATCCCAGGGTCTCCGCGGAGGACCTGGCCGGGTCCGGCGCGCCCCGGGCGCTGCGGGGCGACCACCTGTCGCTGCCCGGCGGCCTGGACCCGCAGGTACGGACCCTCACCGACGCCGTGACCGCGAACGCCGACTCGGACTACGCGCGCGCCCTCGCCCTCCAGAAGTTCTTCACCTCCGGGGAGTTCTCCTACAGCCTGGCGCCTCCGGCCGTGCCCCAGGGCAGCGACCCGCTCCTGCATTTCCTGACCGTCGACAAGGTGGGCTACTGCCAGCAGTTCGCCGGGGCGATGGCGGTGATGGCCCGCCAGGCCGGCATCCCCGCCCGGGTCGCGGTGGGCTACACGGCGGGCGAGCGCCTCAACGACGGGAGCTGGAAGGTCACGACCGGGGACGCGCACGCCTGGCCGGAGCTGTACTTCGAGGGCGCGGGGTGGGTGCGTTTCGAGCCGACGCCGGCCGGCTCCTCCGGCCAGGGTTCGGCCTCCGCACCGGAGTACACGGCCGACGGCCGGGCCCCGGAGGTGCCCGACGAACCCGGGGAGGAGGCGAGCGGCTCCCCCGGTGAACCGTCCCCGGAGGAATCGGGGCGGGAGAGTCCGCCGGAGGAGGACCGGCCGAGCTCGCCCTCCCAGGAGAGCGAGCGGCCCGAGGAGGAACCGACGGATCCGGCGGCCGCCTCCGATGCGGACACAGGCCCCGGCACAGGGGCGGGGATGCCGCGGTGGCTGCCGGTGTCAGGCGCTCTGGCCGCGGTGCTCCTGCTCGCGGCGGCACCCGCGCTGGTGCGCGCGGCACTGCGCCGGTCCCGGACCGCGGCGCTGCCGGGGCCGGCGGGGACGGGGGCGCACACCGCCTGGCGGGAACTGCACGACACCTGCCTGGACCTGGGGATCCTCTGGAGCGCGGCGGAGAGCCCGCGGGCGGTGGCCGAGCGGCTGGTGCAGGTCCGGGACCCGAAGGGCGCACCGCTGCCCGAGGAGGCCCGGGAGGCGCTGCGGCGGCTGGCCGCCGCGGAGGAGGAGGCGCGCTACGCGCCCGCCGCTCCCGGGGGCGAAGGGCTGCGCGCGGACCTGTGCACGGCGGTGGCCGCCCTGGAGGCCGCATCCCCCGCCGGGGTGAGGCTGCGGGCCCGGCTGCTGCCGCGGTCCCTTCTCGTCCGCCGCCCGGGCGCGGTACCGAGCCCGGCCTGAGAGGTGCCGGCCCCGCCGCCCGGGCACGCGGGGCCGTCTGCGGGTGCGGGGCAGCCGCCGGCGCCGGACAGGGGGCACCGCGTCCGGGAGCGGTACCCGCCGGGCACCTCTGGGGCGGCGGTCTCCGGGGCAGCACCCCCGACACGACTGCGGGGCCCGCACAGATGTGCGTGGCCCCGCGATGTCATGGCCGAGCGCCCGGTGCGGACGCCGTCGGAGACGGTGCTACTCCTCGCCCTCCTGGCGTCGGCGCCACCGCTCCTCGAAACGGTTCATCATGCCCGGGCGTCCGCCGTCCCTGCGTTTGGGACGGGGTTCGGCGATCACCACCTCGGGCCCCCCGGAGGCCCTGCGCCACGAGGCGGCACCCCACAGGAAGCAGGCGAGCATGACCAGGAATCCGCTGACGCTGACGACGACCTGACCGACCACGTTGCCGATCAGGAGCCCTGCCAGGAGCAGGACGACGCCGAGCACGAATCCGATTCCGGCCTTGACGATCCGGCGCTTGTGATGGACCACGGGGTTCGTCTGTCGAACGGTGTCGGCGAACTTCGGGTCCTCGGCATACAGCGCCCGCTCGATCTGGTCGAGCATACGCTGCTCGTGTTCAGAGAGCGGCACGGCGCCTCCCTACGGCAGTCCCCGGTTGGGGTGACGGGTACTGGTGATCGGTCTCTTGTTCAGTGATATGCCCAGAATACGTCGCACTAGCGCATGGTGGAAAGAAAAGCTGCGTGCGTACCGGGCCCACTGAGGCCACGATACCCCCGCCCTGTCTCGGAAACACCGGCTTCCATGCCTCTCTGCCGTCCGACTCCGGTCCTACTGCTGTGAACGCTTCCCGAACCCGGAAAGTTGCGGCATCATACGTCGCGTTCATCACGCTTTGCCAGTACTGCCGACTGTATCGCCCCGGGTCCGAATCGTTCCCTCACCCGGTCCATTACCCGTTCAACGTCCCGCCATCCGGAGTCCTCTTCCCCCAGGGCCATCTGGCGATGGACCCTGTCCGCGGGAAGGACCCCCTCCACGCGCACCCCGACCAGCCGCAGCGGTACCCCCACCAGCCCGGAAGCGGCGTAGAGCTCCCTGGCGACGGCGTTGATCTCACGTCCTACGTCCGTGGCATCGGGCAGGGTTCGCGAACGCGTGACCGTCGAGAAGTCGCCGCGGCGGAGCTTGACGCTCACCGTGCGCCCCGCCTGCCCCGAGGCGCGCAAGCGGTGCCCCACCTTCTCCGAGAGCCTCAGCAGCTCCCTGCGCACCGTCTCGGGGTCGCTGACGTCCTCGTCGAAGGTCTCCTCCGTACCGATGCTCTTGTCGGCACTCTCGGGCTCGACAGGACTCTCGTCGATCCCGCGGGCCAGTTCCGACAGGCGTGTGCCCGCCTTGTCACCGAGTTCGAGGCGCAGCAGGTCCGCGTCGTAGCGCGCCAGGGCGCCCACCGTGCGCAGCCCCATCCGGGCCAGGACGCGCTCGGTCTTGTCACCGACCCCCGGCAGCGCTCCCACCGGCAGGGGGTCCAGGAAGGCGCGGACGCTCGCGGTGGGTACCAGGAGCAGTCCGTCGGGCTTGCAGTGGGTGGAGCCGAGCTTGGCGGTGAAGCGGGTGGCCGCCACTCCCACGGAACAGGTCAGCCCCTGTTCCTGTCGGACCCGCTCGCGGATGCGCGCGGCGATCCGCACCGGGCCGCCCAGGCGGCGGCGGGCCCCCGACACGTCGAGGAAGGCCTCGTCGAGGGAGAGCGGCTGTACCAGCGGCGTCACCGACCGCAGGATCTCCATGACCGATTCCGAGACCCTGCGGTAGGCCGGCCCGTCGGGCGGGAACACCGCCGCGTCCGGGCACAGGCGCAGCGCCTGCGCCATGGGCATCGCGGAGTGGACGCCCTTGGCACGGGCGGCGTAGTTCGCCGCGGCGACGACGCTGCGCGGCCCGGTTCCGCCGATGACGACGGGGCGGCCCCGCGTCTCGGGATGGCGCAGCTGCTCCACACTGGCGAAGAACGCGTCCATGTCCAGGTGCAGGATGTCGCAGTCGGCGTCCGGCCCCGACCCGTCCGGCGGGAAGTCCGCGCCCAGCGGCACGATGCCCTCGGGCGAGACCATCCCCCGCAGCGCGGTCCCCCGCTCCAACTGACGTCGGCTCATGCACCCAGGCTAGGCCGTGTCGTGTGGACGCTCTCACCGCATCGGCGAAGCCCGTCCTCCGGCGAACGGCCGGCCGGGAGGCTCCGCCCGAGGCGGAGGGCGCGGCTCGGCCCGGCCGGCCCCGCACACTCCTCCGACGCGCCGAGGGGGCGCCTGGTGACCGTGCGACCCGAGACGATCCGAAAAACACGACCCAGGGGGAGCGCCCACCGGACACACCCCGGGCCGGACGCTTCCGCGGGCCGGGCAGAGGAAGCTTCCCGGTCACCGCCTCGGCACGCGTCCTGCGGGCGTTGCGTCCCGCTCCCGGTTCAGGAGCGGTGGGCGAGGACGTGCAGCTGAGAGGCGATGCCCAGCAGCTCGGGGTGTTCGGCGGCGGCCCGCTCCAGCTCCACCAGATGGCGGCCCGCCTGGGCGTCGCCCTCCCAGACCTGGCCGGGGACCAGGTCGGTGAACACCCGCACCCCGCGGATCGACGCGCCGGTCAGTCCCGAGCGCTCGACCAGTTCCAGAAGTCCGCTCCGGGTGAAGCGGCGCGGCATCGGGTCGGTCTCGCCCCAGCGCCCCCCGGCGTCGCCGAGCAGGGTGCGGGCATCGGTGAGGTGTCCGCCCAGGGCCCGGTGCAGGGCGCCGGCCACGGCGTTGGCGGCCAGCACGCTCACCGCGCCGCCGGGGCGGACGACGCCGACGACATCGCCCAGGGCGGCCGCCGGGTCGTCCACGTACTCCAGGACGTTGTGCACCAGGACCAGGTCGGTGCTGCCAGGAGCGAACAGCCCGGACAGGTCGCCGAGTTCCCCCTGCACACCGCGCACCCGGACGCCGCGTTCGGCGGCGCGGCGCTCCAGTGCGGCCAGAGAGTCGGGGCTCGGTTCGACCACGGTCACGCGGTGACCCAGCTCGGCGAGCGGAACCGCGGCACCGCCGGTGCCGCCTCCCGCGTCGACGACGTCCAGGGGGCCGCCCCGCCCCAGCTTCTCCAGCAGGCCGGAGAGGGCGTCCCAGACGACCGCGGTCCGCGCCGTGTTGGCCGCCCGGGCGGGGCCGTCCGACCCTGCCCTGCCGGCACCGCCGGCTGCGGCGCTGGTCCTGTCAGTCACCTGCGTCCCCTCCATCACGTTGCCCGCGGGGTCAGAGCGCGAGCGTCGTCTTGTTCTCCATCAGCCTGGACAGGAGCCCGTTGACGAAGTTGGGAGATTCGTCGGTGGAGAGCTCCTTGGCCACCCCGACCGCCTCGGCGATCGCCACGGCGTCGGGGATGTCCTCCGCCCAGAGCAGCTCATAGGCCCCCATGCGCAGGATGTTGCGGTCCACGACCGGCATGCGCTCCAGGGTCCAGCCGATGGCGTACTCGTCCAGGAGCTCGTCGATGCGCGGGCGGCGCCCGTCGACGGAGCGGGCGAGGTTCTCGGTGAATTCGTTGATCGGCGGTTCGGGCTGGGCCCTGCGGCGCCTGATGACCTCCTCGACCGAGATACCGCGCACCTCGGCCTCGTAGAGGACCTCGACCGCTCTGCGCCGCGCCTTGCGCCGTGCTCCGCTCATCAGTTGACTCGGCCGAGGTAGTCGCCCGTGCGGGTGTCGACCTTGACGCGCTCGCCGGTGGAGATGAACAGGGGCACCTGGATGGTGGCGCCGGTCTGGACGGTGGCGGGCTTGGTCCCACCGGTGGAGCGGTCGCCCTGGACGCCCGGGTCGGTGTGGGTGATCTCCAGCTCGACCGCGGCGGGAAGCTCGATGTAGAGCGGGTTGCCCTCGTTGGTGGCCACCGTGACCTTGGTGTTCTCCAGGAGGAAGTCCTTGTCGTCGCCGACGACGGCCTCGGAGACCGGGATCTGGTCGTAGGTCTGGGTGTCCATGAAGATGTAGGACTCGCCGTCGTTGTACAGGTACTCCATGTCGCGGCGGTCGACGTTGGCGAACTCGACCTTGGTACCCGCGTTGAAGGTCTTGTCGACGATCTTTCCGGTGATGACGTTCTTCAGCTTGGTACGGACGAACGCGCCGCCCTTGCCCGGCTTGACGTGCTGGAACTCCAGGACGTTCCACAGAACGCCGTCCAGGCGCAGGGTCGAGCCGTTCTTGATGTCGTTCGTCGTGGCCACTTCGGTCGTCTCTCCCAGGGGTCTGACACGGCGGTACCGGACGCCAGGGACCGGTCCGGATTCGGTGGGGCCGGGCCCGCGGGTGCACCGGAAGCCTTCTCGGATGCACCGGCGCGCAGGCCGCCAGGGTGCAAGTCTAGTGGCTCCCCGGGCCCCGGGTGCCGTGTGTGAGCGCACGGTAGGCGTCGCCGAGCAGTTCCGGGGAGGGGCCGCTGAGGACGCCGGTCCTGCCCAGGCCCTCCAGGACGACGAAGCGCAGGGTGGTCCCGCGGGCCTTCTTGTCCACGCTCATGGCCGCGTGCAGCTCCGGCCAGGCCTCGGGGGCGTAGGAGACGGGAAGGCCGACCGAGGCGAGCAGGGAGCGGTGCCGCCCCACCAGGGCGTCGTCGATCCTGCCGTCGAGGCGGGCGAGCTCCGCGGCGAAGACCATGCCGATGGAGACGGCGTACCCGTGCCGGAAGGTGTAGTTCTCGGCCCGCTCGATGGCGTGGCCGAGGGTGTGTCCGTAGTTGAGGATCTCGCGGCGCCCGCTCTCCCGGAGGTCACCGGAGACCACGTCGGCCTTGACACGGACGGCGCGCTCGATGAGCTCGCGGGTGTGCCTGCCCTCAGGGGCGGCGGCGCCCTCGGGGTCGTCCTCGACGAGGTCGCAGATGGCGGGGTCGGCGATGAAGCCGGCCTTGACGACCTCGGCGAGGCCGCCGATGTAGTCGGCGCGGGGCATGCCCGCCAGGGTGTCCAGGTCGCACAGGACACCGGCCGGGGGGTGGAAGGCACCGACGAGGTTCTTGCCCTCGGGGGTGTTGATGCCGGTCTTGCCGCCGACAGCGGCGTCGACCATGCCGAGCAGGGTGGTGGGGACCAGGACCGCGCGCACGCCGCGCAGCCAAGTGGCGGCGACGAACCCGGCCAGGTCGGTGGTGGCGCCTCCTCCGAGCCCGACCACGGCGTCGCTGCGGGTGAAGGCGAGCCGGCCCAGGCGCGACCACAGGTCGGTGGCCACAGCCGCGCTCTTGGCGGCCTCTCCGTCGGGCACGGGCATGGGGTGGACCCGGTGTCCGGCGGCCTCCAGGGCCTCGACGGCGGGGCGGGCGAGCCTCTCCAGGCCTTCGGGGTGGACGACCGCGACCTGGGCAGCCCCTTCGACGAGGGAGGGAAGTTCGGAGAGGATTCCACTGCCGATCACGACGTCGTAGCGGTCGGCGGGGCCTCCCACCCCGATGCGGGTGACGGTCACGTGTCGGCCTTTCCGGAGTCGTCGGCGAGTTCGGGGAGGATCGCGTCGACGACCTCCTCGGGATGCATGCCGGTGGTGGGGACCGTGGTGTCCGCCAGGCGCTCGTAGACGGGAAGGCGCTCGTTCAGCAGCCGGCGCAGCTGGGTGCGGGGGTTGCCCAGCAGCAGCGGCCGCGCGGTGTCCATGCCCACGCGCCGGGCGGCCTCGGCGAACTCCACCTGGAGGTAGACCACGTGGTGCCCGGCGAGGTCGGCCTGGGTGTCCTCGTCCAGGACGGCTCCACCGCCGACGGCCACGACCCCCTCCCAGGAACGCAGCCCCTCGGCGACGACCTGGCGCTCGAGGGCGCGGAAGTGCGCCTCGCCGTCCTCCACGAAGATGTCGCCGATGGGTTTGCCCGCGCGCTTCTCGATCTCGGTGTCGGTGCACAGCAGGTCGACGCCCAGCCGCCTGGCCAGGGCCTCCCCCACCGTGGACTTGCCCGACCCCGGCGCACCGATGAGCACCGCGACCGCTCGTGCCGCGTCCGGCCTGTCCGGGGCGTGTTCTCCGGGCACCCGCTCTGCTGCTCGGTGTCCCGGCGCGCCACCCGCCGCGTTCTCGTCGGTCGACTGGGGAACCACTCTGACTCCTTCTTCGGCGTTGCGGGGACGCATCGGGACACCGGTGGCCGCGGGCGGCGCCCGCCGGACACGCCCCGGGGTCCCGCGGCGCGCCCCGCGGCGCGGGGTGTGCCGCTGTGTGCCTGCGCCCACCTGTCTGGCAGGGAAGTGCTCCCCGCCCCCGGTCCAAGCGGGCGGGGAGCCGGGTGTCAGCGGACGGCGAGGGAGTCCATGTAGCCGCGGAGGTTGCGGGCGGTCTCCTCGACGGAGTCGCCGCCGAACTTCTCGATCGCGGCCTCGGCGACGACCAGGGCGACCATCGCCTCGGCGACCACGCCCGCGGCCGGAACCGCGGTGACGTCGCTGCGCTGGTGATGGGCCTGGGCGGGTTCGCCGGTCCCGGTGTCGATTGTGTCCAGGGCACGGGGCACGGTGGCGATCGGCTTCATGGCGGCGCGCACACGCAGCGGGTCGCCGGTGCTCATACCGCCCTCGACGCCGCCGGCGCGGTTGGTGCGGCGGCGCACGCCGTCGGGGCCCGGCTCGATCTCGTCGTGGGCGACCGAGCCGCGGCGGGCGGCGGTGCGGAAGCCGTCGCCGACCTCGACGCCCTTGATCGCCTGGATGCCCATGAGCGCGGCGGCCAGGCGCGCGTCCAGGCGCCGGTCCCAGTGCACGTGGGTGCCCAGGCCCGGGGGAAGCCCGTAGGCGAGGACCTCGACCACGCCGCCGAGCGTGTCCCCGGACTTCTTGGTGTCGTCGACCTCCTCGACCATGCGGGCACTGGTGTCGGGGTCGAAGCAGCGGACGGGGTCGGCGTCGACGGCGGCCAGGTCCTCCGGGCGGGGCGCGGGTGCGTCCTCGGGCACGGCGACGGGTCCCATGGACACCACGTGGCTGAGGATCTCCACGCCGAGCGCCTGGCGGCAGAACCGGCGGGCGACCTCCCCGAGGGCGACGCGGGCCGCGGTCTCGCGGGCGCTGGCGCGTTCGAGGATCGGGCGGGCCTCGGAGTGCCCGTACTTCTGCATGCCGACCAGGTCCGCGTGCCCGGGCCGGGGACGGGTGAGCGGCGCGTTGCGGGCGAGGCGCTCCAGTTCCTCGGCGGGCACCGGGTCGGGGGACATCACCTGCTCCCACTTGGGCCACTCGGTGTTCCCGACCTCGACGGCGACGGGACCGCCGAGGGTCCGGCCGTGGCGGATGCCTCCGATGACGGAGACCTGGTCCTGTTCGAACTTCATCCGGGCGCCACGGCCGTACCCGGCGCGGCGGCGGAGCAGCGCGGCGGCGATGTCGTCAGAGGTGACGGACACACCGGCCGGGAGGCCCTCCAGAATCGCGACGAGTGCAGGTCCGTGGGACTCCCCTGCGGTCAGCCAACGCAACATGTGCACGATCTTTTCACGGATGGGTCCCCGGGGTGGAATCCGGGCCCGGATGGTGAGACGGGGCGGAGCCGCGGTCAGGGCAGGAGCGGCTGCCCGGCCAGAACGGTGGCCAGTGTGGCGGCGAGCATGAACGGCCCCAGGGGGAAGGGGTCGCGGCGGGTGAGGCGGCGCAGGGCCAGAAGGACCAGGCCGACGGCGGAGAAGGCGGCGAAGGCCCAGAACACGGAGACCAGGGCGCCGACCGGGCCGGCCGCCCAGCCGGCGTACAGGCCGGTGAGGCCGGAGAGCTTGACGTCCCCGAAGCCGAGCCCCCCGGGTTGGACGCGCCACAGCAGCCAGTAGAGAAGTGTGACCAGGACCATCGCGACGAGGGCGTCGGCACCGCGCCCCGGGTCGGGGCCGCCGGGCGGGAGCAGCACCGAGCCGGCGAGGAGCAGCGCGGCGACCGGGTAGGAGGGGGCGACGACGGCGTCGGGAAGGCGCATGACCCGCACGTCCACGACCGACAGCACGGCCCCGACGGCGGCCAGCCACAGGCAGGCCAGGGTTCCGAAGACGTCCCACTCGGGCTGGCGGACCGCGGCCAGGCCGACGGCCGCGAACAGCAGCGCGGTGATGGCGGACACTGCCGGGTGGGAGCGGACGGCCTGCTCGCAGTGCGGACAGGTCCCCCGCCTGTGGAAGGCGCGCGCCGCGACGGCGGGAAGCCGGCGCAGGAAGACCAGCTCCGCCCGGCAGTGGGGGCAGCGCGGCGGAGGAGGCCCCTCGTCGTCGTCCTCCCGGTCGCACACGGCGTCGCAGCCCCCCGGACCGGGAAGGGCCGCCGCGGGACCGTCCCGACCCGAGGAACCGAGACCGCTACTGTGCGTGTTGGCCGCCGTACGCGCGTCGGGGCGCGCGGGGCCGAAGAGGGGGACGAGGCGGCCGCTCAGCCGACCGACGGCCAGTCCGAGCAGGGCCAGGGAGATGACGACAGCGGATGTCCAGAGCTGCGGAGGCATCGCTGCGGCCGAGGGGGTGGGCATAGTGTGAAGTTACCGCCCACCGCACCCCGGCGACAGTTCCGGGTTCGGGCTGTGGAAAACTTCCGGCCTGTCACTCACCGTCACGGTGCGCACGCACGACCGCGCTCAGCTCGATGCCTCCCGGCAGGACGTGGCGCAGTTCGGCGGCGAGGCGCTCGGCCAGTCGGCGCAGCTGCGCGTCGTCGCGCTCGTCGAGCTCGAGGCGGATGCCGATGTCGGCGCGCTCGGACGTGTGGATGCGCACGCGCTCGATCCCGAACTCGGTGTGGGTGACCCGGTAGACGAGCGCGAGGACCTGGGGGTCGTCCTTGGGCTCGGGAACGGTCCCCTGCTCGGCGAGCATGGTGAGGAAGCGGCCCTGGATGGTGTAGGGCACGGGCCCGGAGACGTCGACGACGAGGGCGTCGGCACCCTCCTCCAGCGCGGCCTGGCAGGCGTCCCGGGTGGTGAAGGGCACCGGCCGGGCGTCGGACCGCCAGAGGCGGACGGAGTCGACGGAGGTGAAGGCGAGGACCCCGCGCCGCCCGTCCTTGCCGGTCATGACGGGGACCGCGACCTCGCTGTTCTTGTCCTTGGTGAGCCCGTCCGCACCCTGCTCGGTCTCCGTGGCCACCGCGACCACGGGGATGAGGACACGCGAGCCGCCCAACGCGGCCAGTACCTGGCGGTCGCCGATCTCACCGGAGGCGTGTGCACGCAGACGGGAGGCGACCTCCGGGTCGGCGCTGCCGTCGTCGTCGCGGAAGTTCTGGGCACCGATGATCGTTGGTCTGCTCACGACCTCCGACTCTACCGCCGCGCGGCCCCGGACTCGGCCCGGTCCGGCGGGAGCGGGCAGGAACGGCGCTCGGGCTCCCCCTTCCTCCTCGCGGCTCCGCGCGTCCGCCCTCGGGGCGCCGGCGGATCGGCCGCTCCCCCGCGTCCGGCCCCGCCGCGCCCTCCACGGCTGCCGTTCCGGGGCTTGTGCCGCCGGGAGGAGGCGTGTATTTTCCTTCCCAGGAAGAAATTTCCCATCCCGGGAAGATACTTCCAAAGAGCTTTGTTCTACATCAGTGAAAGCGGGCCCGGATCACGGGTCCACAGGATCCGAACCAGGGAGACATCCATGGCAGCGCAGGAACTGAAGACCGGCACCTGGACCATCGACGCGTCCCACTCCACCGTCGCCTTCTCCGTGCGGCACATGATGGTCAGCAAGGTCCGCGGCCGCTTCGAGAAGTTCGACGCGACCCTGACCGTTCCCGAGGACCCGATGCAGTCCTCCGTCACCGCGACCATCGACGCCGCCTCGATCAACACCGACAACGCCGACCGCGACAACCACGTCCGCTCGGCCGACTTCTTCGGTGTCGAGGACCACCCCGAGTTCTCCTTCCGCTCCACCGGTCTGGCCGTCGACGGCGAGGACTTCGTCCTCAAGGGCGACCTGACCGTCAAGGGCAACACCAAGCCGGTCGAGCTGAAGCTGGAGTTCAACGGCTCCACCCTGGACCCCTACGGCCTCGACCGCGCCGGCTTCTCCGCCACCACCCAGATCAGCCGCAAGGCCTTCGGCGTCGACATCGAGATGCCGATGGACGGCGGCGGCGTGGTCATCGGCGACAAGATCACCATCGAGATCGACGCCGAGTTCACCCGCCAGGCCTGACCCCCGGGACACGGCCCGATCCGGTGACCCACCACCGGCGGGGACCGCGTTCGGCTATCGTCGGCGGGGGAGGGCACGTGCCCTCCCCCGCTCTCGTGTGCCCGGACCCGCCGCAGGAGGAACCGTGCCCAACCCCTTCTCCCCCGAGGTCGTCACCGCCGTCACCGCCCACATGAACGGCGACCACCCGGAGGACACCCTTCTCATCTGCCGCGCCCTGGGCGGCGTACCGGAGGCCACCGCCGCCCGCATGACCGGCCTCGACGGCGAGGGCGGCGACTACGCGGCCACCGTCGACGGGGCCGAGCGCACCGTACGCATCCCCTGGGGCCGACCGCTCACCGAGCGCGCCCAGATCCGCCAGGAGGTCGTGCGCATGTACGAGGCGGCCTGCGCCGAGCTCGGCGTGGTCCCCCGCGGCAGGCACTGAGGCACCGGGAACCCCGAGCCGCTCCCGGGAGTCCCACCAGGGTGAAGGGGAAACTTTCCGCCACCGGTGGCCCGCACGGGCGCCCGGTCCGAAGGTCCTCCCCCCCGCACACGACACCGACTCCTACCCGAAGGACGGCCCAGGCCTCCATGGTCACGCCCGACCCCGGTGACGACAGCGCGCCGACACAGCGGATCGATCCCGACACGACCCGGAGCGGCCCCGCAGCGGGTGCCACCCGGTGGGTGACACGTGTGCTCCGCCCGGGTCCGACCGGCGGCGGAACCGCACCGACCCGTGTCACCGGCGCCGACCGGACCGAGGTCCTCGCCCCGGAGGACACCCGCGGAGAAGGGCCCGCCACCCCGACCGCCCGGGCGCCGGGGGCCGCGGCCCCCGGCGCGGGGCCGCACGCACCGTGGTGGCGGACCCTGTTCGGCCCCCTCCTGGACTGGCTGTCCCGCGTGCTCTTCCGCGTGGTCGTGGGTCCGGCCAGCGACCTCGACCACGCGGTCCCGGCCGAGCTGCGCCGCCGCTACCAGGTCCTGGACCGCATCGGCGCGGGCGGTGAGGCCGTCGTCTACCTCGTCGAGCCCACCGACTCCCCCGGGCGCAGACTGGCCCTGAAGGTCTACCGGCCCGGCCACGACATCAACCGCGAACTCCTGGACCGGCTGCGCGCCCGGGGCACCGCCTCCCCCCACGTGCCCGCCATCCAGGGCTACGGCACCGCTGCCAGCTCCTGGGGCGAGGACGTGGCCTGGGAGGCGCAGGAGTACTTCGCGCACGGATCGCTGCGCAGCCTGATCGACCGGGCACCGCTGGACGACGAGCGGGCCCGGCAGGTCGTCGCAGCCGTCGCCGAGTGCCTGCACCACTGGCAGGCCGAGCTCCAGCACAACCACACCGACGTCAAGCCCGAGAACCTCCTGATCCGCTCGCTCGACCCGCCGGTGCTGGCCCTCACCGACTTCGGCGGCGCGGTCCGCGCCACCATGAGCCGTGTCTACGGCGGCCTGGCCATCACCGAGGACTACGCCGCGCCCGAGGTCGTCGAAGGCCGCCGCGAGGCCCCCGCCGCCTGGTGGTCCCTGGGTGTGATGGCCCACGAGCTCGTGGCGGGGCGCCGTCCCGAGCGCGGCGGCAACTGGCTCACCGCGCGCAACACCGAGGTGGACATCTCCGCCGTCACCGACGAGCGCTGGCGCCTGCTCGTGCGCGGCCTGCTCACCCCGGCCCCCTCCGCCCGCTGGGGCCACGAGGAGGTCGTCCAGTGGCTGGCCGGGGAGCGGCCGCAGATCCGCACCGCCGGCCGCCGGCGCCCCATCACCTTCGCGGGGACCAGCCACGAGGACCCGCCCAGTCTGGCCTTCGACCTGCTCGACCGCTCCGAGGCCGGCGCGGTGTGGCTGCGCAGCCACTGGACGGAACTGCGCACGTGGCTGGACCGCGAGATCAAGGACCACACCTTCGACCGGGCCCACCTCACCGGTCTGGAGGCCCGTCCCGACCGTGCGCACGTGGCCATCAGCGCCCTGGCTGCCCGCTACGTCCCGGGGATGCCGCCGCGCTACCGGGGCCACGAGATCAGCGCCGACGGCCTGCTGGCACTGGCCACCGGCGAGGCGAGCCGCCACGCGGTGGTGCACGAGGCCGTGGAGACGGGGGCCGTCGGCCTGGCCGCCCAGCACTGGTGCCCGCACCCGGGCTGCCGAGCGGGGGGCTCGGGCCGCTGCGCCCTGCTCGAACGCGTCCAGCACGAGGTCCCGCTGCTGATGGGCCGGGTCACCGAGACCGTCGACCGCCTGTGCGGCGCGGGCGGGCACGCACCGCAGCGGCCCGCCGGGCACGAGACGGACACCACGTGGGCGCGCGCCGTCGAGCTCGTCCTGGAACCCGAGGCCGCCTCCCGGCACCGCGCCCTGCTGCGCCGCCAGTCCTGGCACCCGACCCAGCGCAGTTCCGCACCGCAGGCGACCTGGTGGGCGGAACTGCGCCGCGCAGCCCTGCGCGACGGCGGCGCCGATCCCCTGGCCGCCCCGGCCGCCCTGCTCACCGCCGTCCTGCTGCTGCCCGAGGCCGCCAGGATCGGTGCCGGCATCGCCGAACGCGAGCGCGCCGACGGCCGGGCCCGCCGCCAGGACCGCTGGGCGTCGCTGGCCGGGTCGGCACGCGAGCGCTGGGACGGTGCCAGGGACAGGATGGCCGACGCCCGCCGCAGGCGCGCCGAGGCCGCGGCCGGCGATCCCGCCGTACGCGGGCCGCAGGAGTCTCCCGGCCTCCGGTGGGGACGGCGCCGCCAGGACCCGGGGGCGCGGGGCTCCGACCGTAGCCGCCGTCTGGAGGAGCGGTCCCGGCGCCGGGTCGAGCGCACCATGCAGCAGATCCAGAAGGCGATGAGGGCCGGCCGGTGCCGCCGCTTCGCCTATCCGGCAGCGCTGCTGGGCATGGTCGACGGGCTCGGCAGGGCACTGCGGCCCGCCGAAGGCTTCTATCCCGAGAGCGACGTCGTCCTGGACGCCTACACAGGGCTCCTGGAGACCGCCCGGGGACCGGTCCTGAGCTGGACCTCCGAGATCGCCGGCGCGCTGACCGGTCTGGTTCCGGGCGGGGACGGCTGGTGGTTCCCGGTCCTGCTGTCGGTGGTCCTGGTGCTGCTGGGCCGCACCGCCGCCTCGACGAGGAACACCTCGCGGGCACGCCGCCGCCTGGCCGCGTTCCGTCTGGCCGTGGCCGGGTCCCTCCTGATGGTGGTGGTGCTGCTGTCCACGGGCCTGATCGCGCTGGGCTCGGGTGTGCTCATTCCGCTGGACGGGCTGCTGGGCTGATCCCGGGCCGCCTCCTCAGGCAGCCGAGCGTGTGTCCCTCACCGTCCGGGTCCAGGCTGCGGGTGGCCTGTTTGAACAGGTACTCGGCCCGCTCGTAGGAGAGCCGGCGCCGCCCCGTCTCGGGGCACAGGTCCTGGGGTGCCGGGGTACGGGCCGGTCCGGGGCGGCGGTCGGACAGGAACAGCGGGCCGCGTGTGCGCCCCTCCACCAGTGCGGGCAGGAGCCGGGCGGTCTCCGGCCCCCACGCCACCGGGACCGCGCCGGGAAAGGTGCGGCGCGCCCGCAGGTCCAGATCCTCCACGTTCAGGCCCAGAACGGCGGACACCGGGGCACCCGACTCGTGCAGGAGCCTCCACAGGGCGCGCTCGCGCGGGGAGGTCGCGGTGTCCTCCCACAGACGTGCCGGCAACGCGGGGGCGGTCCCGCGGTCGGCGCGCACGGGTTCGGCCCGCCGCTCCAGCCCCGCGTCCAGGCCTTCGAGGCCGGCCCAGGTCCCGAAGGAGCGCACGGCGGCGCGGTGGCGGTTCCAGGTGCGGGGCGCGGCCCCGGACCAGGCCGCGGTGAACACGCCCTCCACGTGCTCGGCGGTCAGGTCCGCCAGCGGCAGCCCCTCCCCGAGGGATCGGCACAGGCGCTCCAGCGTCTGGCGGTAGGAGCGGACGGTGGCCGCGCCCAGGCCGCTCCCGGCGAGGAACGCACGCGTCCTCTCGCCCAGGGCGGGCCCGGTCCCGGCCCCGGCCGCGGCCTCGGCCCGGCGCAGCAGGAAGGCCCGCTCGGCGGCGTTGCCGGTGAGCGCGGCGGCGCGCTCGAAATCCCGGCGCGCCTCCTCCCGCCGTTCCAGCCGCAGCAGCAGGTCACCGCGCACGCCGGGCAGCAGGTGGTAGTCGCGCAGGGCCGGATCGGCGACCAGCTCGTCCACCAGCTCCAGTGCCTCGGCGGGGCCCCGTGCGCGGCCGACCGCCACAGCCCGGTTGAGCCGCACCACGGGGGTGGGCAGGCGGACGGCCAGCAGGTCGTACAGCGCGGCGATCTGCGTCCAGTCGGTCTCCTCCTCGCTCCGCGCCCGGGCGTGGCACACCGCGATCGCCGCCTGGAGGACGTAGGGGCCCGGAGGGCCGCTCGCGCCGCGGGCGCGCAGCATCGAGGCGAAGCCGCGCCGGACGAGGAGGGGGTCCCAGCGTCCGCGGTTCTGCTCGTGCAGGGGCAGGAGCTCGCCACCGGGTCCGGTACGCGCCCCCGCACGGGACTGCTGGAGCTCCATGAGCGCCACCAGGCCGTGGACCTCGGGATCGTCGGGCACCAGCTGCGCCAGCGTCCGGCCCAGACGCAGTGCCTCCAGGCACAGGCCCGGCCGCAGGAGGTCCTCCCCCGAGGTGGCCGTGTAGCCCTCGTTGAAGACGAGGTAGACGACACCGAGCACCGAGGAGAGCCGTTCGGCGAGCTCGGCCCCGGCAGGCAGCTCGAATCCGACACCGTTCTCGGCGAGTGTCCTCCTGGCCGAGGCGACGAGCCGGACGACGCCCTGCTCACCGGTGAGCAGGGCGCGGGCGATCTCCGCGGCGGTGAGCCCGGCCACCAGCCGCAGGGTGAGGGCGACCCGCTGCGCCTCGGGCAGCACCGGGTGGCAGGTGACGAAGAGCAGGCGCAGGACGTCGTCGGGGTCGGGCTCCCCGTCCCCGCTGCGCCGCTCCGCGTCGCGGGCGGCCTGCTCGTGCCTGAGGTCCAGGCGCTGCTCCCGGCGCAGCCGGTCCAGGGCCCGGCGCCGGGCCGCGGTCGTGAGCCAGGCCCCGGGGTTGTCCGGCACCCCCTCGCGCGGCCACTGCTCCAGCGCGGCGACCAGAGCGTCCTGGGCGCATTCCTCGGCGGCCCCCACGTCGTGCGTGATCCGGGTGAGGGCGGCGATGATGCGGGCCGACTCCAGTTTCCAGACCGCGTCGACGGTGCTGTGCACATCGATCACCCGACGATGACAGCACCGCCCCGGGGTCGTCGGCAAGCCGGGGCGGTGCGGGCGGATCCGGCGGGGAGGTCAGAAGACCTGCTGGATGACGCCCTCGCCCTCGCCGATGATGCGGTAGAAGCGGCGGGCGATCTCGATCGCCTCCTCGCGGGAGGAGACCTCCACCAGGGCGAATCCGGCAACCGCCTCCTTGGCCTCGGTGAAGGGGCCGTCGGTGAAGGTGATCTCCCCGCCCTTGGCGTCGATGTGCACCCCGCCGGGCTCCAGGCCCCCGGTGGCCAGCAGGATGCCGGCGGCGGTCGTCTCCTCGACGAACCTGCCCATCTCGGCGAACATCTCCTCGTCGTTGCGGGCGTTCTCGGACGGGCGGGTCGTCATCAGGAAGCGCATGGTGGATCGTCCTCTCGGCGTGTTCTGTGCTGCTTTCACCCTTACGTCGTCCGGGGTGATGTGACAGGGAACGCGCTGCCGTTCCCTGCCACATCGCCCCGGACGACGTGGAGGTGGAAGGCAAGGAAGAACACCGGAAGGACATCTGCCGTGAAGCACACCACCGTCACCGACTACGTCGCAGGCCTGCCCGAGACCCAGCGCGAGATCGCCGGCCTGCTGCTCCCCCTGGTCGAGGAGGCCCTGCCCGGGACGGGGGCCGTCTGGCACGGCCACCCCGTGTGGAGCCTGGGCGACAGGCCGGGCATGTCTCCCGTCTGCTACCTCCGAGCCCACAGGTCCCACGTCTCGTTCGGCTTCTGGCAGGGGCAGGAGCTGTCCGACCCGTCGGGCCGCCTGGACGCCGGGGCCCGTTCCATGGCCCAGGTCAGGCTCCGCTCGCCGGAGGACGTCGACGCCGAGCTGTTCGCCGACTGGCTGTCCCAGGCGCGCGGGCTCCACGGGTGATCCCGGCGGAGGCCCCGCCAGGACCGGTGGGCTATGATCTCCCGGTTCGGCGCGGGGCCGGGCACCGGTCGAAGGGCGGCAAGGTGGGGAAGACGATCGAACTGCACTCGGGGGAGTTCCGGGCGCGGATCGGCCTCGTGGGCGCGGCACTGCAGGCGCTCACCTGGCAGGGGCGCGACGTGGTGTGGCCCTACACCGACGCCCCGATCGCCTTCCAGGGCCAGGTGCTCGCACCGTGGCCCAACCGCCTGAGCGGGGGCCGCTACCGCTTCGAGGGCACCGAGCACCGGCTTCCGGTCGACGAGCCCGCGACCGGCTCCGCGATCCACGGCCTGGTCCACGACCGCGTGTGGACACCCGAGGAGGTCTCCGGGGACACGGCCGTGCTGCGGCTGGACTTCGAGGGCGTCCCCGGCTACCCCTTCCCCCTGGCGCTCACGGTCTCCTACCGGCTGGACGGCGACGGCCTGACCGTGACCACCCTCGCACGCAACACCGGCGGCTCCCCCGCACCGTTCGGCCTGGGTTTCCACCCCTACCTCGCCTTCGGCGAGCCCCTGGGAGAACTGGCCGAACGGGGAGAGCTGCTCCTGGAGGTCCCCGCGTCCCTGCGCCAGCCGGTCGACGACCGCCTGCTGCCCTCCGGCGACCCCGTGCCCGTGGAGGGCGAGTACGACTTCCGCTCCCCCGGCCGCCGACCGGGCGGGACGGTGCTGGACACCGCCTTCACCGGGCTGGAGCGCGACGGCGACGGCCGCGCGTGGGTGCGGGTGAGCTGCCCCGACCGCCGCGTCTCGCTGTGGTGCGACAACAGCTTCGGCTGGCTCCAGCTGTTCAGCGCCGACACCCTGGGGGGCGAGGCCCGGCGCGCCCACCTCGCCGTAGAGCCGATGACCTGCCCGCCCGACGCCCTGTCCACCGGTACCGACCTCATCGTGCTGGCCCCCGGCTCCTCCACCCGCCACACCTTCGGCATCACCGCCGAGCCCACCCGCCCCGAGCCGAAGTAAAGCAGGAGCCCCACCCCCGCCCCAGCAAGGGGGCTGCGGCCGTAGGCCGTCCGTCGAGGGCGGTGGCGGGCGACGGGTGGGACGAAGCACCGACCACCCGCAAGCACACCTCAGCCCCAGGGGGTGTGCCGTGAGGGCGCCGGCGGGGTTCTGCAGGAGTGGAGCGAACATCCGAGGAACGAGGATGTGAGCGCAGCGACGAAGAACCGCGCCCGAAAGGCGCCCGAGCAGGGGCCGAAGCGAAGCGGAGGCCCCCGAAGGAGCAGGGGAGGGCGCCGGCGGGGTTCTGCAGGAGTGGAGCGAACATCCGAGGTACGAGGATGTGAGCGCAGTGACGAAGAACCGCGCCCTGAAGGCGCCCGAACCGGGGCCGAAGCGAAACGGAGGCCCCAAGCAAACACAGCGGAGGCCTCAGGCGGAAGGGCTGCCCAGGAGGCCGGCCAGGCGGGCCAGGTCCTCGGCGGTGTCGATGTCCTCGGGGCTGGCGACGTCGTCGCACTCCACCGGGGTCACCAGGTGGGAGTAGGCGCGCAGGAAGGGGCGCGCCCCCACGTCGTCGTGGGCCATCGCGTGCACCGCCGACCAGTGCTCGCGGCCCAGCAGGACGGGGTTGCGCTGGTTGCCGTGGTAGGTGGCCACCGCCGCCCGGGCGCCCTGCCGGTGGGCCTCCAGCAGGCGCTGCACGGCCTGGGGCGTGACCAGGGGCTGGTCGGCCAGGGCGACGATGACGGCGTCGAACTCGTCGGGAACCGCGTCGATTCCCGCCCGCACCGACGAGCCCAGGCCCGTGGCCCAGTCGGGGTTGATCACCGCGCAGGCGTCCGTGACATCGGTGTCCGCCGCCCCGAGCACCACCAGGACCTGCTCGCAGCCTCCCTCTCGCAGGGTGCGCACTCCCCGGTCGACCAGACGCTCACCGCCCACCTCGACCAGGGCCTTGGGCCGTCCGAGCCTGCTGCCGGCCCCCGCCGCGAGCAGAAGTCCCGCCACCGGCTCCCGGATGTCCTCAGTGTCCCCACTTCCCATGACGCGATGATGCCACGGGGACATGCCTCCGGTGTGCCACCCCGAAAAGTGTGTGCGACGACCTTTCCCGAAACCCCTGCCGCGTGCGGGATGACCTGCCGCTCCTCCGATGATCCCTTTTCGGTTCACACATCAGGCTGGCCGGAACCGGCCGAAACGAGAGGCCGGTCCCGGTGGATCCTCCCCGAGGTCTCGCGCAGCTCCCGTCCGGTGCCGCCCCACCGCGAGCGCACCAGCTCGGCCGCGATCGAGACCGCCGTCTCCTCCGGGGTGCGCGCGCCCAGGTCGAGGCCGATCGGCGAGTGCAGGCGCGCCAGCGCCTCCTCCCCCACCCCGGCCTCGCGCAGCCGCGCCATCCGGTCGTCGTGGGTGCGGCGAGAACCCATCGCGCCGACGTACCCGGCCCGGGTCGCCAGAGCGGCCTTGAGCACCGGCACGTCGAACTTGGGGTCGTGGGTGAGCACGCAGATCGCGGTCCGCTCGTCGATCTGGTCGGTGACCTCGTCCAGGTACACGTGCGGCCACTTGACCACCACCTCCTCGGCGGTGGGGAACCGCCTCGGGGTGGCGAACACCGGGCGGGCGTCGCACACCGTCACCCGGTAACCGAGGTAGGAACCCAGGTCGGCCACGGCGGCGGCAAAGTCGATCGCCCCGAACACCAGCATCCGCGGCGCCGGGGCGAAGCTCTGGACGAACACCTCCAGCCCGTCACCCCGCCGCTGGCCCTCCGTGCCGTAGCGCAGCAGCCCGGTCCTGCCCTGCGCCAGCATCCCGCGTACGTCGTCGTCCAGGGCCGCGGCCAGCCGCTCGCTCCCCGGGTCGCCCTCGGCACGGCCGCGCCACACCACGCGGCGGCGCCCCGCACGGTCGGCCGAGGAGGGGTCCGACACGACCGTGGCCACCGCCACCGGCCGGTGCTCCTCGATCGCGCCGAGGACCGCGCCCAGGTGGGGGTGGCTCTCCCGGTCGACCGGCTCGATGAACATGTGGAGGGTGCCTCCGCAGGTCAGGCCGACACTGAAGGCGTCCTCGTCGCTGACCCCGTAGGTGCGGCGCACCGGGACGCCCGTGCGGATGACCGCCACGGCCTCCTCGTAGACCGCTCCCTCGACGCATCCCCCCGACACGCTGCCGAACACCTCTCCCGAGGCACTGACCGCCATGGCCGCGCCGGCCTCGCGGGGTGCGCTCCGGTAGGTGTCGACCACCGTGGCCAGGGCGAATCTCTCACCTGAGGAGTACAGGTCCGACACGGCCGCTCGGATGTCGCGCACGTAATACCTCCCGGGGCGCCAGAGGGCCAGGGGGTGTTCGGCGCACACGCCCTGATGGCTTCGGACACCAAACTACGTGCCCCCGCGCCCGGGCGTGAAATCCCTTGTACGGCAGGGCCTGGAGCCGCCTTCTCAGGGGCGGTCGGGCTCCTGCGCCTCGCCGCGCTCGCGCAGCAGGTCGCGGAACTCCTCCACCCCGCGCCGGGCCGTCTCTCCGTCGGCGCTCTGGATACCCATCACCGCCAGGGTGGTGCCGTCGGACAGGTCGACCGACGGCCAGGGCTCTCCCACCGGCATGCGGATGTCCACGATCTCCGCCCACGACAGCACGTGCGTGCGGATGCTGTTGACCACCGTCACCGAGTCCTCGCCGGCGACCAGGCGGGGCCGGGCCATGAGGTGCAGCCCGGCCGCGATCAGCAGGCCCATGCCCACGAGCATGACCCGGTCCGTGGCCGACCAGTTCTCCGGGAGGAGCGCCGCGAGCACCGCCAGGGTGGCCACGATCAGCAGAGCCAGACCGTAGGCGACCCATCTCATCGCCCGGGGCCGCCAGGTCCTGGGCGGAACCGGTCGCTTCGACGCATCGTCCACGGGCTGTTCCCTCGTCCGCACAACTGCTCCTTCACAGAACGCCTGGCCGCGCGGCGGCGTTCACCGGCGCAGCCTCCTCAGGGCGAGCGCAGCGTCCAGGGCGGCCAGCGCCGCCTCGGCGCCCTTGTCCTCGGCGCTTCCCGGCAGGCCGGCGCGGTCGCGCGCCTGCTCCAGGGTGTCACACGTGAGCACACCGTTGCCCACAGGGGTGGACTCGCGGAGGGCCACCTCGGTGAGCCCGTGCGTCACCGACCGGCACACGTAGTCGAAGTGCGGGGTGCCGCCCCGGATCACGGCGCCCAGGGCGATCACCGCGTCGTGCCTGCGGGCCAGCTCCTGGGCGACCACCGGGATCTCGACCGCCCCGGCGACCATGACCACGACCGGATCCGCCGCGCCGGCGGCCTTCACCGCCTCCAGGGCGTTGGCCAGCATCGGTTCGACGACCTCCGCGTTCCAGCGGGTGGCCACGATGCCCACCGACAGGCCGGAGGCGTCCGTCTCCTGCTGCTCGGGACGTCCTTCACCGCTCATGGGTCCTGCTCCCTCTCGTCTCGTCCTCGTACCCGGCCGCCGCGCTCACTCGGCGGCCACGGCCAGGTCGTGGCCCATGCGGTCGCGCTTGGTCCGCAGATAGGCGATGTTGTCGGGGGTGGCGAACACGGGCATGGGCAGCCGCTCCTTGACCTGGATGCCGTACCGCTCCAGCGACTCGGCCTTGGCCGGGTTGTTGGACAGCAGCCGCACCGAGGTCACCCCCAGGTCGGCGAGGATCTGCGCCCCGGCGCCGAACTCGCGGGCGTCGGCGGGCAGGCCCAGGTCGAGGTTGGCGTCGACGGTGTCCGCGCCGCGGTCCTGGAGGCTGTAGGCGCGCAGCTTGTGCAGGAGGCCGATGCCGCGCCCCTCGTGGCCGCCGAGGTAGACGACCACGCCGCGGCCCTCCCGAGCGATGTCGGCCATGGCCGCGTCCAGCTGGGCACCGCAGTCGCAGCGGTGGGAGCCGAAGGCGTCGCCGGTGAGGCACTCCGAGTGCAGGCGGGCCAGCACTCCGGTGCCGTCGCCGAGGTCGCCGTGGACGAGTGCGACGTGCTCGGCCCCGTCCT
The DNA here is from genome assembly GCF_014203695.1 of Nocardiopsis algeriensis. Classification (GTDB taxonomy): domain Bacteria; phylum Actinomycetota; class Actinomycetes; order Streptosporangiales; family Streptosporangiaceae; genus Nocardiopsis; species Nocardiopsis algeriensis. The sequence continues at coordinate 147,501 of NZ_JACHJO010000010.1, forward strand.
CGGTGCCCTTGAACCCGACCGCGCGCCACTCGCCGTGCCGGTTGGGCATGCGCGTCTCGACCATGCGTGCGACCAGCGGCGGGCGACCCTGCTCCTCGGTGAGGCGCTCGCCGCGGGCGGCACGGTAGGCGGCCAGCTGCTCGACCGACACCAGCTTCAGGCCGTGCTCGTCGGCGAACTCGCGCAGACGGGGCAGGCGGGCCATCGTTCCGTCGTCGTTGACCACCTCGGCGAGCACCCCCGCCGGACGCAGGCCCGCCAGGCGGGCGAGGTCCACCGAGGCCTCGGTGTGTCCGCGGCGGGCGAGCACACCGCCCGGGCGGGCGCGCAGCGGCAGGATGTGGCCGGGTCGGACGAAGTCGGAGGGCCGGCTCCCCTCCGAGGCCAGCAGGCGGATCGTGCGGGCGCGGTCGGCGGCGGAGATACCGGTGCTGACCCCCTCGCGGGCGTCCACGGTCACCGTGTAGGCGGTGCGCAGGCTCTCCTCGTTGCGTGCGGTCATCAGCGGCAGGTCGAGGCGATCCAGGTCCCCGCCCTCCATCGGCACGCACACCACACCCGAGGTGTAGCGGATCATGAACGCCAGGAGCTCGGGAGTGGCGAGCTCGGCGGCGAAGATGATGTCGCCCTCGTTCTCCCGGTCCTCGTCGTCCACCACCACGACGGCGCGGCCGGCGGCGAAGTCGGCGACGGCCTCCTCGATCGGGTCGAGGACCACGGGCGCGGCGGTCTCTTCGGGGGTGGTGTCGATGGCGGTCATGACGGCTCCAGGTCGGTCTGCGGGTGGGATGGTGTCGGTGGCGGTGTGTCAGGCGCGCTCGGCCGCGGACACGGCGGCGATGCGCTCGACGTACTTGGCGACGACGTCCACCTCGAGGTTCACGGTGGCGCCGGTGGTGAGAGCTCCCAGGGTGGTGGCCCGCAGGGTCTCGGGGATGAGGCTGACCTCGAAGAACTCCTCGGTCGCGCCGGGCTCGCTGACGGCGGACACGGTGAGGCTGGTGCCGTCGACGGTGATCGAGCCCTTCTCCACGACGTAGCGGGAGAGCTCCGCGGGCAGGCTGAACCGTAGAACGTCCCAGTTGTCACCGGGATTCCGGGACAGGAGCCGCGCGGTGCCGTCGACGTGGCCCTGCACGATGTGGCCGCCCAGCCGGCCGTCGGCGGGGGTGGCGCGTTCCAGGTTGACGGGGGAGCCGGGGGCGAGGGAGCCGAGGGAGGAGCGGTCGAGCGATTCCTTCATGACGTCGGCGGTGAAGGTGCCCTCGCCGCGGCCGACGACGGTCAGGCACACGCCGTTGACCGCGATGGAGTCGCCGTGTCCGGCGTCGGAGCTGACCAGGGGGCCGCGCACGGTGAGCAGCACGGCCTCGCCCGCGGTACCCGCCGGTTCGAGGGAAACGACCTCGCCGAGCTCTTCCACGATTCCGGTGAACATGCCCTCGTCCTTCCGATGCCTCTGAGGGCTCCGGGGCGAGGGTGTGGAGAAGCCTCCACGGCAGGACCGGGCCTACGCCGGAGGCAGGGCGCGCGCCACGGCGGACGGACCGGTCCGACGCGTACTGCCTCCCATCCGGACTTTCACCGTCGGTACCGGAATTTCACCGGTTCAACCGGCCGATGGATCCGGCCGGGTCGCGGACTGTAACCGCCGGTTCGGACTTTCACCGACCCCGGAGCACGCGTATGACTGTCGTCTGAGGGCCGATCCTAGCCCTGCGGGGCCCCGGCGTACAGCCGGGGTGATGCGAATCACCCGCGCTCCGTGTTCTCGTCCGCGCCCTGACCAGCGGCTTCGGGGCGCTCGGCCAGGCCGCTGCGGACGAACAGCTCGGGTGCGCCGAACGACGCCCAGAACGCGATCAGCGCGTAGGCGGCGAACGACGCGACCGCCTCCGCCAGGCCGTCGGCACGCACGGTGAGGACGTCGAGGACCACCTGGACACACAGGACCCCGGAGATGCCCAGGGCGAAGCGGGCCGCGCGGGAGAGCAGGGTGCCGTCCGCGCCGTACCAGCCGCGGCCGGCCAGGAGGGTGAAGCCGACGAGGCCGCCCAGCAGCGCTCCGCAGACCCCGTAGAGGTCGGTGAGGGTGGCGCCGGCCGGATCGGTGGGCACGGCCCCGATCCACTCGGCGGGAACTGTCCAGTCACCGCGCACCAGGTGGTGCCACAGGGTCGCGGCCACGCAGGGCAGCACGGACGCCGCGACCGCCAGACCCGCCCAGCGGGGGGTGTCGAGGCCGCGCCACCAGGCCAGGATCCTGTCCTCCCAGCGCAGGGCCGCCCAGAGCAGGGCCGCACCCAGCAGCACCCCGACCAGGACGTCGCTGGGGAAGTGGGCACCCAGGTGGATCCGGGACAGGCAGATGAGGAGGACGAGCCCGGCGGCGGCCCACAGCCACGCGCGGCGGCCCGAGCGCACACCGAGGTAGCCCCACAGGACGGTGGAGTTCTGGGCGTGGCCGGAGGGCATCCCGAAGCTGGACTCGGCGACGTGGCGGGTCACGTGCGCGCTGTACCAGGAGGGGCGGGCACCGTAGAAAAGGGCCTTGAGAAGGAAGTTCAGCACCCCCGAGGTGACGACGACCGCGAAGAGCCGGGCTCCGGTGCCCGGATGCACGCACCAGAAGACGACGGCCATCAGGAGGATGGTGAAGGTCAGGGAGCCCAGCTCCGTGATCGCCCCGAAGGGGTGGGCGAGCCAGTCGCCCAGGCCCTGGAACCACAGGATGGGGCCGATCTCGGCCTCCCACACGGCGTCCATGGCCAGGTGCCCGGCGTTCCAAGCGTTCAACGCGCAACTCCACGTGTCCGCGCCTGGCAACGCGCTCACGCCGCGCCGCTCCCCCGGCCCGCGCCCACGCGCAGGGGAAGACGGAGCCGCGACCAAGCGAAATCAACGACTACGGTGCGCCAGCATAGGGGTGGGGCACCCGCGTGGCCAGGGGCACACGGGTGCCGTCCGCGATCGTTATGCGAGGGGCGAGGCCTTCGCCGCCAGGGCGCGCAGGGAGTCGACGGCCTTGGCCGGGTCCTGGGCGCCGTAGACGGCGGATCCGGCGACGAAGACGTCGGCACCCGCCTCGGCGGCGCGCTCGATGGTCTCGGTGCTGACGCCGCCGTCGACCTGGAGCCAGACGGAGGCCTGGCGGCTGTCGAGGATCTCGCGGGCACGGCGGATCTTGGGCAGGACCACGTCGAGGAAGCTCTGACCGCCGAAACCGGGCTCGACCGTCATGAGCAGGAGCATGTCCATCTCACCGACGAGGTCGGCATAGGGCTCGACGGGTTCGGCGGGGTTGAGGGCGAGCCCGGCGCGGGCTCCCTGGCGGCGGATCTCGCGCAGTGTGCGCACGGGAGCGCCGGCGGCCTTGGCATGGATGGTGACGCTGCCCGCCCCGGCCTCGGCGTAGGCGGGTGCCCAGCGGTCGGGGTCCTCGATCATGAGATGGCAGTCCAAGGGGGTGTCGGTGGCCTTGAGCAGGCTCTCGACGATGGGCAGCCCCAGAGTGAGGTTGGGGACGAAGTGCCCGTCCATGACGTCGACGTGGAGCCAGTCGGCGGACGGTGAGACGGCGTCCGCCTCGTCGGCGAGGCGCGCGAAGTCGGCGCTGAGGATGCTGGGTGAGATCTGGATTGCCACGTCAGGCAGTGTAGCCACGGGAGGGGGAGCCACCGCGGTCAGCACGGCGGAAATCGCACACGACCCGCCACCCTGACGGCGTAGATTCCGATTTGCGGGCTTTGTCCCCGATGTCGCGCCACGACATCGGGGAGCGCCCTGTCCGGTTCAGGACTCCTTGCGCAGAAGGGCGAGGAACATCGCGTCCGTGCCGTGCCGGTGCGGCCAGAACTGGACGTAGCGCCCCTCCGGCCCGGCGGCCAGGTCGGGGACCCCGTCCAGGTGGTCGGCGGCCCGCAGCAGGGTGAGGTCGTCCCGCTCGGACAGGACCCGGCCCACGATGCCGCCGGTCTCGTCCAGGTGCGGCGAGCACGTCACGTAGGCCACCACGCCTCCGGGCCGGACGGCCTCCGCGGCACTCGTCAGCAGGTCGTGCTGGAGGGAGGCGAGCTCGGACGCCGTGTGCTCGGTGCGGCGCCAGCGCGACTCGGGGCGGCGGCGCAGGGCACCCAGCCCGGTGCAGGGGGCGTCGACCAGGACGCGGTCGAACACACCCGGGCGCCAGGCGGGCCTGGTGCCGTCGGCCGCGATCGCGCGGCCGGCGTCGCGCGGTGCCCGCCGGACCGCCCTGGCGACCAGGCCGGCGCGGGCGGGCTGCACCTCGGAGGCCACCAGGCGGGCTCCCCGCTTTCCGGCCAGGGAGGCCAGCAGTCCCGCCTTCCCGCCCGGACCGGCGCACATGTCCAGCCAGAGGGTGTCGTCCCCGGGGACCTCCGGCCGGGTCAGGGCGAGCGCGACCAGTTGGCTGGCCTCGTCCTGGACCGCGGCGCGGCCCTGGTGGACCTCGCGGATCGCGGCCGGGTCGCCTTCGTTCAGGTAGGCGCCGAACGGCGAGTAGCGGGCCTCGACGGCACCGGCGGCCACCAGGTCGGCGACGGTGGCGCGGCCCGGCTTGGCCACGAGCGTCACCTTGGGGCGTTCGTTGTGGGCGCGCAGCAGGCGCTCGGTCTCGGGCAGGCCCTGGGCGGAGCGCTCCCCGAGGGCGCGGGCGAGCTCCTTGACCATCCAGCGGGGGTGGCTGTGCACCACCGACAGGTACCCGCTGGGATCGCGGTCGCGGTCGGGGGCCACCACGGCCGTCCAGGCGTCCAGGTCGCGCGCCGCCACCTTGCGCAGGACGGCGTTGACGAACCGGGAGCGGTGCTGCCCGACCACGCGCCGGGCCAGGTCCACGGTGGCGCTGACCGCGGCGTGCGGCGGGATCTTGGTGGACAGCAGCTGGTGGGCGCCCAGGCGCAGCAGGGGCAGCACCTCGGCGTCCACGGAGGCCAGTGTGCGGTCCACGCAGGTTTCCAGCACGGCGTCGTAGGTGCCCTGGTGCCGCAGGGTGCCGTAGGTGAGCTCCGTGGCCAGGGCGGCGTCGCGGCCGCTGATGCCGCGCTCGCCCAGCAGGGAGGGGAGGAGCAGGTTGGCGTAGGCGTCGCGCTGGTCGACCGCCCGCAGGACGTCGTAGGCGACGCGGCGGGACGGGTCGCGCGGCGCGGGCGGCTGCCCGGGCCCTCCCCGCGCACCGCCGCCGGGTTTCCTTCCCCGCCGGGGACCGCGGTAGGGGGATCGGGACTGCTCGCTCAACGTGGACTGCCTCACGGGAACCGGGGATCTGGACGGGCGGGGCGGAAAGAGAAACGCCCCGCCAGTGTGAGACTACGGCAGCTCAGCGGCCCATGCGGTCGTCCTCGGCGGGACGCACGCCGCGGGCCCAGTCGACGGCGGCCATCGCCCGCTTGCCCTGAGGCTGCACCTCGCCGAGCCGGACGGGGTGGGTGCTGGTGCCGACGAGGACGCGCTTCTTGTCGGCGTGCACCTGGCCCGGTTCGAGCGCCGGGGTGTCGGCGTCGGTGACGGGGGTGACCGGGCCGAGTTTGAGACGCGCTCCGCGGAACGTGGTCCAGGCGCCGGGTGCGGGCGTGCAGGCCCGGACGAGGCGGTCCACGCGCATGGCCGGGGCGGTGAGGTCGACCTCGGCGTCCTCGGAGTCGATCTTGGCGGCGTAGGAGACCTCGGCCTCGGGCTGGGGGACGGGGGTGAGCTGCCCGGAGGCGATGCCGTCGAGCGTGCGCACCAGCAGCTCGGCGCCGGAGACGGAGAGGCGGTCGAGCAGCTCGCCGCTGGTGTCGGTGGGGCGCACCGTCTCGGTGAGGGTGCCGAAGACCGGGCCGGCGTCGAGCTTCTCGACGATGCGGAAGGTGGAGGCCCCGGTGACGTCGTCGCCGTGCATGATCGCGTGCTGGACGGGGGCGGCGCCGCGCCAGGCCGGCAGCAGGGAGAAGTGCAGGTTGACCCAGCCGTGGCGGGGGATGTCCAGGGCCTCCCGGGGCAGGAGGGCGCCGTAGGCGACCACGGGGCAGCAGTCGGGGGCGATCTCGGTGAGGCGCTCCAGGAACTCGGGGTCGGAGGCCTTGGCGGGCTTGAGGACCTCGATGCCCTCGCTCTCGGCGAGTTCGGCGACGGGGCTCGCCGAGACCTTGCGGCCCCGCCCGGAGCGGGCGTCGGGACGGGTGACGACGGCGGCGACCTCGTGGTCGGAGTCGAGCAGCGCCCGCAGGGACGCCACCGCCACCTGCGGTGTTCCGGCAAAGACGAGTTTCATGGTCCCCTCCTCATCGCCCCGAGGACCCCCCGGCCCGCGGGGAGCGCGTGCCCGTCGGCCGCGGCCCTCTCTGTGGGCACTGGGTCTCCAGTTCTACCAGCCGCCGGGCGGCGCGGGCGCCGCGGCGCGGGAAAGGTGTCGGGGGGTTCTGGTAGACCTGGGACCGATGACAGCACAGCCCGGTGAACCCGGAGGGGCCCTGTTCGACCTGCCCGCACAGGCTCCGGAGAAGAAGGGGTCCGAGCGCCCGTCCCCGCGCCGGCCCGCCGAGCACCTGCCCGTCGCCCGCGTGGTCGTGGACACGCCGCTGCCCCACCTGGACCGGCCCTTCGACTACCGCGTACCCGCCGACATGGACGAGGCGGCGGTGCCGGGATGCCGGGTGCGGGTGCGGTTCAACAACCGCAAGCTGAACGGCTTTCTCGTCGAGCGGGTGGAGAGCTCGGAGTTCTCGGGCCGGCTGGCCTACCTGGACGCGGTGGTCTCCCCCGAGCCGGTCCTGACCCCCGAGGTCCTGGGCCTGGCCCGAGCGGTGGCCGACCGCTACGCCGGCACGCTCAGCGACGTCCTGCGCCTGGCGATCCCGCCGCGCCACGCCCGCGTGGAGAAGGAGGAGCCGGGGGAGGCCGCTGCCGGGCCTCCCGGCGACGAGGGGCCCGGGCCGTGGTCGGACTACCCCGAGGGCGAGGCGTTCCTGGAGGCGCTGCGCGAGGGCCGCCCCGCCCGGGCGGTGTGGAACGCGCTGCCGGGCGGCGGATGGGCCGACGCCGTGGCCGCCGCGGCGCACGCGGCCCTGGCCGCCGGTCGCGGAACCGTGGCGGTGGTGCCCGGCGGACGTGACGTCGAGGCCGTGGACGCCGCACTCACCGCGCGGCTCGGCGAGGGACGGCACGTGGCGCTGACGGCCGGGCTGGGTCCGGCGGAGCGCTACCGGCGGTGGCTGTCGGTGCTGCGCGGCCGCGTCCGGGTCGTGGTGGGCACCCGGGCGGCGGTCTTCGCGCCGGTGCGCGACCTGGGCCTGGCGGTGCTCTGGGACGACGGCGACGACGTCCACGCCGAACCGCACGCCCCTTACCCGCACGCGCGCACCGTGCTGTCGATGCGCGCCCACAGGGCCGGGGCCGGGATGCTGATCGGCGGCCACACCCGCACGACCGACGCGCAGATGCTGGTGGAGTCGGGCTGGGCGCTGCCGCTCTCAGCCGACCGGGCGACCCTGCGCCGGCGCGCACCGATCGTGCGGGCCGCGGGTGACGACCGCGAACTGGCCCGGGACGGGGCCGCCCGGACCGCGCGGATACCCAGCCTGGCACTACGGGTGGCCCGGGAGGCGTCCCGGACCGGTCCCGTGCTCTTCCAGGTGCCGCGCCGGGGCTACCTCAACACGCTGGCGTGCGCCCGGTGCCGCGAGCCGGCGCGCTGCGGCACCTGCCGCGGCCCGCTGGCCGTGCGCGGTGCCCATGCCCTGCCCTCGTGCGGCTGGTGCGGCCGGATGGCGGGGCAGTGGGCGTGCCCCGAGTGCGGTGCCGCGCGGATGCGCGCGACCGTGGTGGGCGCCCGGCGCACCGCGGAGGAACTGGGACGGGCGTTCCCGTCGCTGGCCGTGCGCACCTCCGGCCGGGACGAGGTCCTGGACCGGGTTCCGGACTCCCCCTCGCTGGTGGTGTCCACGCCGGGCGCCGAACCCTCGGCCGAGGGCGGGTTCGCCGCGGCGGTGCTGCTGGACGGCTGGGCGCTGCTCAACCGCGCGGACCTGCGCGCCTCGGAGGAGGCACTGCGGCGGTGGCTGAACGCGTCGGCGCTGGTGCGGCCCGGTGGCACGGTGGTGGTGTGTGCGGAGGCAACGCTGCCGGTGGTGCAGTCGCTCGTGCGCTGGGACCCGGCGGGGTTCGCCGAGCGGGAGCTGGCCGAGCGCCGGGAGCTGGGCTTTCCGCCGGCGGTGTCGATGGCCTCGGTCACCGGGGCTCCCGAGCACGTGCGCGAGCTGCTCGACCAGATCGACCTTCCGGAGGGTGTCGAGCTCCTGGGGCCGGTGCCGGTCGAGGGCCGCGCCGAGGGCCCTGGCGAGACCCGGCCGGTGGAGCGGGCCCTGCTGCGGGTACCGCGCGGCGGGGTGGGCGCCCTGACACGGGCGCTGAAGGCCGCCGCCTCCGCGCGCAGCGCGCGGCGCGACGAGCACCTGGCCCAGGTCCGGGTCGACCCCCTGCACGTGGTCTGAGGAAGGCGGTTCCGCACCGGGTCAGCGGGGGCGGCGGGCCGGGGCGCGGCCGAGCGCGCCCAGGGTCCCGCTCCCCCGGGCGGAGACGTCCTCGTCGGGGTAGGGCCACCAGGTGATGTCGGCGGCACCGGGGTCGACGGGGGCGAAGGGGCCCAGCGCCCGGACGAGCTCCCGGTGCGGGACCGCGGCGGACAGGACGAGGTAGCCGCCCCCGCGCATGGCCCGGTACAGGTCGGCGATCCCCTCGGGCGGCTCGCCTGCGGCGAAGGGGCGGGTCATGAGGACGGCGACGGGCTCGTCGAGGTCCAGGAGCCCGCGGGCGGTGAGCTCGTCCAGCTGGGCGGGGACACCGGCCCCGTCGGCGGCGACCACGGCGGTGTCGGCCGCGGAGAGCACCCCCGAGGTGCCTGCCGGGGCGATGTGGACGACGGAGGCCTCGGGTGCGGCCGCGCGGATGCGCTCGGCGGTTCCCGGGACGGGGCAGCCCCAGTCGACGAACTGGCGGATGCCCGCGTCGGCGCACAGGTAGGCGACGACCCGGCCGAGGAAGGCCTGGTGCACGCGGGTGCGCTCGGCGGAGGCGGGATCGGGCTCTGCCGAGTTCCTCAGGCCGACGACGCGGGTCCGCCGTCCCCGGAGCCCGAACCGGCCTCTGCTCACGGCCGCGAGCAGTCCCGCCTTGGTTCCTCGGACGTCCGTCACGTTGTCGCTCCCCCAGCCGGTTCGCTCGCGGGAGGCAGAGCGCGCCCCCGGGGACCGGTCGGATCCGCGGCACGCGCCTTGCCGTCAACGGCTGATGGTACAGCCAGGGAAAGTGATTCCCAGCACATGGGTGTGCCATATGTGCCACATTTCATCTTTTGCCGGGCACTGCGCCACCACTTTTCCCAGCCTTTGGCTGCAAACCGCCATAAAGAACACAAAAAAGAAGAAAGGCGAAAAACAAGACAACTCGCCCCCGAGTACCGGTCCTTCCTCCTCGTCCGGTACCACTGTCTCGGGGGCACCCGAGGCCGCCGCGGGCGGCGGAGGAGGACATACTTGGTCCCCGGTCGCCCTCGCGTCGCGGGTGTTCGGCTTCCCCGGCCGCCCGCCGGGCATGGAACTCCTGGTGCGGGGTCCCCGCGGCGGCGACCCGGCACGGAGGAGGAGGCGCACCAGTGACCGAGACCGACAGCCCCCTGCCGCTGGCGGGCGTGCGGATCGCCGACCTGTCCCGGATCCTGGCGGGGCCCTACGCCACCATGCTCCTGGCCGACATGGGCGCGGAGGTGGTCAAGGTGGAGCAGCCCGGCCGCGGCGACGACACCCGCGCCTGGGGGCCGCCCTGGGCGGGCTCCTCGGGGGAGGCCGCCTATTTCCTGTCGGTGAACAGGAACAAACGCAGCCTGGCCGTGGACCTGAAGGACCCCGACGGGCTGGCCGCCGTCCAGGAGCTGTGCGCGCGCTCCGACGTGGTCGTCCAGAACTTCCGGCCCGGCGTGGCCGAGCGCCTCGGCCTGGGCTATCCGGCGGTGAGCGCCCGCAACCCCGCGGTCGTCTACTGCTCGGTGAGCGGGTTCGGCCCCGAGCACGAGCCGCCCACGCGTCCGGGGTTCGACATCGTCGTGCAGGCCGAGAGCGGGCTGATGGCGTCCACCGGTCCGGCCGAGGGGCCCGCGAGCAAGGTGGGCGTGGCCGTCACCGACGTGCTGACCGGGCTCAACGCCGCCGTGGGCATCCTGGGCGCGCTCATGCGGGCCCGCGCCACGGGTCAGGGCGGGCAGGTCGACGTCTCCCTGATCAACTCCAGCCTCTCGGGCCTGGTCAACCTCACCCAGCAGGCGCTCGTGACCGGCACGGAGCCGGCCCGGGCCGGCAACGCCCACACCACGATCGTCCCCTACCAGGCCTTCCCCACCTCCGACGGCGAGATCGTCGTCGCCGCCGGCAACGACGGCCTCTACCAGAGGCTGTGCCGGGCCCTGGAGCGGCCCGACCTGGCCGAGGACCCGCGCTACGCCACCAACCCCGGCCGGGTGGCCCACCGGGAGGAGCTGGTCGGCGAGATCGGGGCGACCCTGCGCACCCGGCCCGCCGAGCACTGGCTAGCGCTGCTGGTGGAGGCCGGGGTCCCCGTGGGCCGGGTGCGCGGGGTGCTGGACGCGCTGCGCAGCTCCGACGCCGCCGGCGACGACGTCCTGCGAACCGTCGAGCACCCCACGGCCGGCCTGATCGAGCAGGTGCGCGCCGGATTCCGCCTGAAGGGCTCTCCCGCCCCGATGACCGCCCCGCCTCTGCTGGGACAGCACTCGCGCGAGGTGCTCACCGAGCTGGACCTGGCACCGGACATGATCGAGGCGATGGTCGGGCGCGGTGCCGCCCAGCAGGCCGACCTGCCTCCCCACCGACCGAAGCACGAAGGGAAACACCGCCCATGAGCGACCACCGCAAGCCTCCCGCACCGGACCCGCACGACTTCCTGGCCGTGGACTCGGATCTGTCCGACACCGAGCGCGACGTGCGCGACGCCGTGCGCACCTTCGCCCGGCGCGAGCTCCTGCCGAACGTGGCCGACTGGTTCGAGGCCGGGACGCTGCCCGACCCGCGCGGCCTCGCCAAGGCCTTCGGGGACCTCGGTGTGCTCGGCATGCACCTGGAGGGATACGGTTGCGGCGGGTCCGGCGCCGTCGCCTACGGCCTGGCCTGCCGCGAGCTGGAGGCCGTCGACTCCGGCCTGCGCAGCTTCGTGTCCGTGCAGGGATCCCTGGCGATGGCGGCGATCCACAAGTTCGGCTCCGAGGAGCAGAAGGGCGAGTGGCTCCCGAGGATGGCCGCCGGCGAGGCGATCGGCTGCTTCGGCCTGACCGAGCCCGACTCGGGCTCCGACCCCGGTTCCATGCGCACCCGGGCCCGCCGGGACGGCTCCGACTGGGTCCTCGACGGCACCAAGATGTGGATCACCAACGGCTCGGTGGCCGACGTGGCCGTGGTCTGGGCCGCCACCGACGAGGGGATCCGCGGCTTCGTCGTGCCCGCCGGGACGCCGGGGTTCTCGGCCAACACCGTCCACAAGAAGCTGTCCCTGCGCGCCTCCATCACCTCCGAACTGGTCCTGGAGGGAGTGCGGCTGCCCGCCGACGCGGTCCTGCCCGGCTCCCGGGGGCTGGGATCACCGCTGTCCTGCCTCAACGAGGCCCGCTACGGCATCGTGTGGGGGGCGGCGGGCGCGGCCCGCGCCTGCTACGAGGCCGCGCTGGAGTACGCGCTGAGCCGCGAGCAGTTCGGCCGGCCGATCGCGGGCTTCCAGCTGACCCAGCGCAAGCTCGCCGACATGGTCGTGGACGTCAACCACGCAGGTATGACGGCGCTGCGGATCGGCCGGCTCAAGGACGAGGGCAGGGCGCACCACAACCACGTGAGCTTCGGCAAGTTCGCGAACGTGGCGGCCGCCCAGCGGGTGGCGGCCGCGGCGCGGTCGGTGCACGGCGCCAACGGCATCACCCTGGAGTACCCCGTGATGCGGCACATGGTGAACCTGGAGACGGTGGCCACCTACGAGGGCACCGAGGAGATCCACGCGCTGAGCATCGGCCAGGCCGTGACGGGCGTCTCCGCCTTCAGGTAGGCCTTTTCGGGCGGGCCCCGTGCCGCCGGGGCCCGGGAGCCACCACAATGGGGGCATCCGACCAAGGGAGTAGCCAGATGGTGGACGAACCGACCAAGCGGTTCGAGATGACGCGGCTGCGGCGGGTGGCCAACGCCGTGATCGGCGGCTTCGTCAAGTACGGCGTGTGCCCGTCCGAGGTGCACCTGCTCACGACGCGCGGGCGCAAGTCGGGCTTCCTGCGCACCACTCCCGTCAGCGTGCTGGACAGCGACCGCGGCCGCTTCCTGGTCTCCCCCTACGGGGAGGTCGGCTGGGTGCGCAACATCCGCGCGGACGGCTTCGCCACCCTGCGCCAGGGCGGCTGGATCGAACTGGTCAGTGTGCGCGAGCTGGCACCCGAGGAGGCCGGCCCGGTCCTGCGGGAGTACGTCGCCTTTCCGCGGACCGCCGTGGTCGCGCCCTACTTCGAGGCACCGCCCGAGGCACCGGAGGAGGCCTTCACGGCCGAGGCCGACCGCCACCCGGTGTTCGAGATCGTGCGCTCGACCACCGTCCGCATCTGACCGGCGCCGCGGCCCCGGTCCCCGCGCGGGGGCCGGGGCCGCGGCGCGGCGGGACCCGGGTCAGTTGCGGACCCGGTAGACGTCGTAGACGCCGTCGACGTTGCGGACGGCGCGCAGGACGCTGCCCAGGTGGGCGGGGTCGGCCATCTCGAAGGTGAAGCGGCTCTGCGCGACGCGGTCGCGGCTGGTCTGAACGGTGGCCGACAGGATGTTGACGTGCTGGTCCGACAGCACCCGGGTGATGTCCGACAGCAGCCGGGAGCGGTCCAGGGCCTCGATCTGCAGCGCCACGAGGAACAAGGAGTCCTCCGTGGGCGACCATTCCACCCGGATCTTGCGGTCGTCGTCGAGAGTCGCGGCGTTGACGCAGTCGGCCCGGTGCACCGACACCCCGTGGCCCCGGGTCACGAAACCGACGATGTCGTCGCCGGGGACGGGGGTGCAGCACTTGGACAGGCGCGCCCACACGTCGGCGTCGCCCTCCACGGACACACCGGGGTTGCCCGGCTGGCGGCTGCGGGTCTGGGTCGGCAGCGCGGACTCGGCGATGTCCTCGGTGTGGCTCTCCAGCCCGCCCATCGACTCGACGAGCTTGCTCACCACGCTCTGCGCGCTGATCTGGCGCTCGCCGACGGCCGCGTAGAGGGCGTCGAGGTCGGGATAGCGCAGGTCGCCGGCCAGGCCGATGAGGGCCTCTCCGCTGAACAGGCGCTTGACCGGCAGCTCCTGCTTGCGCATGACCTTGGCGATCTCGTCCTTGCCCAGCTCGATCGCGGCCTCGCGGCGCTCCTTGGTGAACCAGTGCCGGATCTTGTTGCGGGCGCGGGCGCTCTTGACGAAACCCAGCCAGTCGCGGCTGGGCCCGGCGTCGGGGTCCTTGGAGGTGATGATCTCGACGGTCTCGCCGTTGTGCAGCTCGCTCTCCAGCGGCACCAGGCGCGCGTTGACGCGGGCGCCGACAGTCCGGTGTCCGACCTCGGTGTGCACGGCGTAGGCGAAGTCGACCGCGGTGGCGCCCTGGGGCAGGGAGATGACGTCACCCCGGGGGGTGAAGACGAACACCTCCTGCACCGACAGGTCGAAGCGCAGCGACTCCAGGAACTCGCCCGGGTCCTTGGTCTCCTGCTGCCAGTCGATGAGCTGGCGCAGCCAGGCCATGTCGGAGGTGCCCTTGGGCTTCTCGGCGCCCTTGCTGTTGCGGTCCTCCTTGTACTTCCAGTGCGCGGCGATGCCGTACTCGGCGCGCCGGTGCATGGCCCGGGTGCGGATCTGCAGCTCGACCGGGTTGCCCGAGGGACCGATGACCGTCGTGTGCAGCGACTGGTACATGTTGAACTTGGGCATCGCGATGTAGTCCTTGAACCGCCCCGGCACCGGGTTCCACCGGGCGTGGATACTGCCCAGGGCCGCGTAGCAGTCGCGGACGCTGTCCACCAGGACCCGCACGGCGATGAGGTCGTAGATCTCCTCGAAGCCGCAGTTGCGGGCGATCATCTTCTGGTAGATCGAGTAGTAGTGCTTGGGCCGGCCCTTGACCGTCGCCTTGATCTTGGCCTCGCGCAGGTCGTCGGAGACCGCCTCGACGACCTCCTGGAGGTAGACGTCGCGGCGGGGCGCGCGCTCGGACACCAGGCGGGCGATCTCGTCGAAGCGCTTGGGGTAGAGGGTGGCGAAGGCCAGGTCCTCCAGCTCCCACTTGATGGTGTTCATGCCCAGGCGGTGTGCGAGGGGGGCGTAGATCTCCAGGGTCTCGCGGGCCTTCTTCTCTCGTTTGGCCTTGGCGGGCAGGTAGCGCAGGGTGCGCATGTTGTGCAGGCGGTCGCACAGCTTGATGACCAGGACGCGGATGTCGCGGGCCATGGCCACGACCATCTTGCGGACCGTCTCTGCCTGGGTGGCCTCGCCGTACTTGACCTTGTCGAGCTTGGTGACACCGTCGACCAGTTCGGCGATCTCGTCGCCGAAGTCGGCGCGCAGCTCGTCCAGGGAGTACTCGGTGTCCTCGACGGTGTCGTGGAGGAGGGCGGCGGCGAGGGTGGCCTCCTGCATGCCCAGCTCGGCGAGGATGGTGGCCACCGCCAGGGGGTGGGTGATGTAGGGGTCGCCGCTCTTGCGCTTCTGGTGGCGATGGTGGTGGGCGGCCACCTCGTAGGCGCGCTCGATGAGCCGTACGTCCACCTTCGGATGGGTGGCGCGCACGGTCTTGATCAGTGGTTCGAGCACCGGGTTCATCGTCACTCCCCGCTGGGCGCCGAGTCGGGCGAGCCTCCTGCGTACTCGCACGGTGGAGGGCGTGGTGGAGAGGGCGTCCGCACGCGTCGCACCCGTCCCGGAGACGTCGGAGGGCGCCGCCAGGACAGCGGCGCCCTCCTCGTTCCCGGTCCGGGCGGCGGGCGTGCCGGGCCGGCCGCCCTCGTGCGCGGCCGGTGTCTCGGCACGGGAGGCCTCGGAGGCGTCCCGGTGTGTCACGCGCGTCGCCCCGGTCGAGACCACTTCGCCTGGCATGCCTACCTCCCGCGGTTCCTCCCGGCCGGCGCGGGCGTCGTCAGCGCCGCCCGTCCGCACCGGTACACGTGCGTCTGTCAGGGCCGGTCCTCGATGTGGCCGCCGCGGTCCCCCGTCCCGAATTCTTCCCCCTCGCCCCGGGAACAGTCAGGTGTCCGCGCCGTGCCCCGGACCGCGGAAGCGCCTGTGACGTAAGTCACATGCACGTCACGCCTTGTACGGGATCACTTCAACGGCGAGGCGCCCCCGCGCATTCCTGGGAACGGCGGCGGTGCGGATCGGCAAGGGACTCAGACCGAGAGGAGAGCGTGCAGCTCCACGTCGGACAGCTTCTCCCGCCCCGGGAGCGCGGAGAGCTCCATCAGGACGGAGAATCCAACGACCGTACCACCCGCTCTGCGCACCAGGTCCACCGCCGCCCTGCCGGTGCCGCCGGTGGCCAGCACGTCGTCGAGCACGAGTACGCGGCTGCCGGGTGTGATCGCGTCCGCATGGATCTCCAGGACCGCGGTCCCGTACTCCAGATCATAGGCCTGGCCGAGGGTGTCCGCGGGCAGTTTCCCGGCCTTGCGTGCCGGGACGAAGCCGGCGTCCAGCGCCAGGGCGGCCGGCGCCCCGAAGATGAACCCCCGGGCCTCCAGGCCGACGACGTGGTCCACTCCCCCGGCCCGGAAGGGGTCGACGAGTCCGGCCACGGCCGCTGCGAAGGCCTGCGGGTGGTTGAGCAGCGGCGTGATGTCCTTGAACAGGACACCCGGCCGGGGAAAGTCGGGGACGTCGCGGATGTGGGCCTGGATCAGCTCCAGGGCCGCGGCGCCGTCCGCGATCGTGGTGTCGTGGGCCATGTGTGGATCGGACCTTCTGATGTCATGGCGGTACCGGCCCCGCCGGGGCCGGTACCGAAACCTGTGGTGGGACGCCGTTCCCGCCCCGGAGAGGCGCTGCGGTCGCGGCCGTCCTCCGAAGGCGGCGGCCGGAGGCCGCGGACCGCCCCTGGGAAATCCGGCCGGGTCAGTCCTTGCCGGGCTTGTCGTCGTCGCCGAAGTCGGGCCGGTCCTCGACCGGGGTGTCGTCGGCCTGCGGGGTGAGGACGTCGCCCACACCGGCCTTGAGCATGCGGATGCGGGTGCCCGGAGAGATCTCCAGGACGATGTCCGTGTCCTGCACCTCGATCACGGTGGCGTAGATCCCGGCCTTGGTCATGACCTCGACCCCGGGGACCAGGGCGTTCTGCATCTGCGCCTCCTGCTGGCGGCGCTTCTGGGCCGGGCGCCAGAAGAGGAGCCAGAACACGAGAAGCATCAGCAGGAACGGGAACAGCATGCCGAAGATCCCGCCGCCGGCGGCGGGGTCGGCCTCGGCGGCGAAGTGGTAAAGGCCCTGCACGGGGGCGTCCTTCCTGACGACGTGGTCGGTGGCCGACCGCCCGGACGGGGCAGCGGCCACGCTCTTGGTACCGGGTGCCGACCTGCTCGGAGCGGTACCCGCAGGTACAACGCAGCGGGGGCCCAACTCGTTCCGCCGGTGCCCGATAACACTCCTGGGACTGCTGACCGGTTCGTGCCAGACTACGTGGCGGCGGTCACCGATTCCCCACCGCCCGGGATCGGAGTGTTAACGGTTCGGCCCCCTCACGGAGAGGCCGGCGCGCCTCCCCCGGCCGCCGCTGCCGCACCGAAGGCCGCGTCCGGCGGAGGTGTGAGGCCCATGTGCTGCCAGGCCATCGGCGTGGCGACCCGGCCGCGCGGGGTGCGGGCCAGGAAGCCCGACCGGACCAGGAAGGGTTCGGCGACGACCTCGACCGTCTCGGCCTCCTCCCCCACCGACACCGCCAGGGTGGACAGGCCCACGGGGCCGCCCCGGAAGCGGTGGAGGAGGACGTCGAGGATGGCCCGGTCCAGGCGGTCCAGGCCGAGCGCGTCGACCTCGTACAGGTCCAGCGCGGCCCGCGCGTTCTCCAGGTCCATGGCACCGCCCCCGCGCACCTCCGCGTAGTCGCGGACCCGGCGCAGCAGCCGGTTGGCGATGCGGGGCGTGCCGCGCGAGCGGCCGGCGATCTCGCGGGCGGCGTCGTCGTCCAGGGGTGCGCCGAGCAGGCCCGCCGAGCGGTGCAGGATCCGCTCCAGCTCCTCGGGGGTGTAGAAGTCCATGTGCGCAGTGAAGCCGAAGCGGTCGCGCAGGGGCGCGGGCAGCATGCCCGCCCGGGTCGTGGCCCCCACCAGTGTGAACGGCGCGATGTCCAGGGGGATGGCGGTGGCACCGGGCCCCTTGCCGACGACGACGTCGACGCGGAAATCCTCCATGGCGACGTAGAGCATCTCCTCCGCGGGGCGGGCCATCCGGTGGATCTCGTCGAGGAAGAGGACCTCTCCCTCCTGGAGGGTGGAGAGCACGGCGGCCAGGTCTCCGGAGCGCTCGATGGCCGGACCGGAGGTGATGCGCAGAGGCGCACCGAGCTCGGCGGCGATGATCATGGCCAGAGTGGTCTTGCCCAGACCGGGCCCGCCGGACATGAGGATGTGATCGGGGGCGCGGCCGCGGCGGCGCGCGCTGTCGAGCACGAGGGAGAGCTGTTCGCGCACCCGCTCCTGGCCGACGAACTCGTCGAGGGCGCGCGGGCGCAGCGCCCCCTCGATCTGGTGCTCGTCGATCCCGGCCTCGGGCGAGACGGCCTCGCGCCGGTGGTGGGGCCCGTCGTCGGGGTCGTACACGGTCCTCCTCCTTTCCTAGGCGCGGCTGAGCCTGCGCAGGGCGCTGCGCAGGAGGACGGCGACGTCGGTGGTCTCCTCGGCCTCATCGGCGACGGCGGCGGCCGCCGCCTCGGCGTCCTTGGCCGACCAGCCCAGGTTGACCAGGCCGGAGACGACCTGGGTGCGCCAGGCCCCGACCGGTCCGGCCGCCGCGGCGGAGCCGCCCGCGGGCGGGAGGGTGCCGTCGGTGAGCACGGGGGCGTCGAGCTTGCCGCGCAGTTCGAGGACGATCCGCTGGGCGCCCTTCTTGCCGATGCCGGGGACCCGGGTCAGGGCCGCGGTGTCCTCGGTGGCGACGGCCTGGCGCAGGGCGGCGGGGCTGTGCACGGAGAGCATGGCCAGGGCGAGGCGGGGTCCGACCCCGGAGGCCGTCTGGAGCTGCTCGAACAGGTGCTTCTCGTCGTCGTCGGCGAACCCGAAGAGGGTGAGGGACTCCTCGCGCACGACGAGGCTGGTGGAGAGGGTGCCGGTCTCGCCCACGTGCAGGCGCGAGAGCGCGCTGGGGGTGCACTGCACGGACATGCCGACCCCGCCCACGTCGAGGACGGCGCTGCCCGCGCCGCGGGCGGCCACCCGGCCGGTGAGGAACGCGATCATCTTGTACGGGCACCGGCGGTGCCCTTCTCCTTCCTGGGGGCGGAGGTCACCGGCCGCGGGCGCGCCGGGCCAGTTCCACCTTGCGGGCGAAGTCCTGCTGGGCCTGGGCGACGCGGGCCTGGGCCCCGCCGCGCCAGATGTGGCAGATGGCCAGGGCGACGGCGTCGGCCGCGTCGGCGGGCCGGGGAGGGCTGTCCAGTCCGAGGATACGCGCCACCATGGTGCCCACCTGCGCCTTGTCGGCGCGCCCGCTGCCGGTGATGGCGGCCTTGGCCTCGCTGGGGGTGTGCAGGGCGACGGGCAGGCCGCGGCGGGCGGCGCAGACCAGGGCGATCCCGCTGGCCTGGGCGGTGCCCATGACGGTGCTGAGGTTGTGCTGGGCGAAGACGCGCTCGACCGCGACGGCGTCGGGGCGGACCCGGTCGATCCACTCCTCGATGCCCCGCTCGATGCCCAGGAGCCGCTGGGGCAGGTCGGCGTCGGGGCTGGTGCGCAGGGCGTCGGCCCCCACGAGGGAGAGCGGCCTCCCGATCGACCCGTCGACCGCGGCGATGCCGCAGCGGGTGAGTCCCGGGTCGATCCCCAGCACGCGCAACGCTCCACACCCCATCGCTCTCGAACGCCAGTTCGCACCATGCTAGTGGAACCGGGCCGCGAAAAGGCGGTGGACGCGAGGGCGAACCCGCGCTAAGTTGCACTCATTCAGAGAAACACTCAGCTTGAGAAAAACGGAGGCGGACATGGCGACCGAGGACGGCGGAGCGGCGGGCGGGGACGAGGGCAGCTTCCTCGCCGGCTACGACCCGCACGCCTTCGCACCCGTGGCGGTCACCGTCGACGTCGCCGCGCTCACGATCCGACCCGGGACCGCCGGACGGGGCAGGGAGCCGCACGTGCTGCTCGTCCGCCGCGGCGAGCACCCCCAGCGCGGCCGGTGGGCCCTGCCCGGAGGGTTCGTCCGGGCGGAGGACACCCCGCAGGGGCCCGCCGACGACGACCTCCCCGACGCCGCCCTGCGCGTCCTGTCGGAGAAGACCCTGCTGCCCGGCCCCCTCCATCTGGAGCAGCTGGCCACCTACGGCGCACGCGGACGCGACCCGCGCATGCGCGTGGTCTCGGTGGCCTACCTGCTCATGGCTCCCGACCTGCCCGAACCGCACCGCGGACGCGGCATCGAGGAGGCCGCCTGGGTCCCCTTGCGCGAACTCGGCCACGGCATCGGCGGACGGTCCCGGCACGCACTGGCCTTCGACCACGACCGCGTGCTCGCCGACGCCGTCGAGCGCGCCCGCTCCAAGCTGGAGTACACCTCCCTGGCGACGGCCTTCCTCCCGCCGGTGTTCACCATCACCGAGCTGCGCGGGGTGTACGAGTCCGTCTGGGGCCGGGAGCTGCACGCCGCCAACTTCCACCGCAAGATCCTCGCGACCCCCGGCTTCGTCGAGGACACCGGCGAGCTCGCCGAGCGCGGCGGCACGGGCGGCGGACGCCGCCCCCGCCTCTACCGGGCGGGCGGCGCCGCCACCCTCCACCCTCCCCTGCTGCGCAGTACGCAGTGAACCGGAAGGAGGTCCCCGTGACCGCCCCCGTCCACGGCCGCGAGGACGCCCTGCGCGCGCTGTCCGCGGCCACCGCCCCCACCGACCTGTTCGGCCCCCTCCCCGCGGACGGCCGGACCGTCCCCCCGGAGGCGACCGCCCGCTACCGCAGGCTCGCCCTGCTGCTGCACCCCGACACCGCGCGAGGGGACGGCCGGGGCGCGGAGGCCTTCCTCCGCCTGGCGGAGCTGTGGGCGCGGTACCGCGCCGCCGCCACCGGGAGGGCGGGCGTCGCCGAGCAGACCCTCGTCACCCGGGAGCGCACCTACCGCACGAGCGGGGAGCCGCCCCTCTCCGGGCACGTCGCCGACCTCCACCCCGCGCACCACGAGAGGAACGGCGTCCGGCACGAGGTCCTGCTCAAGGTGCCCCGCTCCCCCCGGGACAACGACCTCATGGAGGCCGAGGCCGCCTCCCTGCGCCGGATCCGCGAGCACGGGCCCGAACGCGCCCGCGCCTTCTTCCCCGAACTGGTGGAGAGCTTCCGCCACCGCGACCCCGGGACCGGGACCGAGCGGCGGGTCAACGTCCTGGACCGGTTGGAGGGCTTCCGCGGCCTCGACGAGGTACGCCGCGCCTTTCCCGGCGGCATCGACCCGCGCGACGCCGCCTGGATGTGGCGCCGCCTGCTGGTCGCGCTGGGCGCCGCGGCGGCGGCCGGGGTCGTGCACGGCGCGGTCGTGCCCGAGCACGTGCTCATCCACCCCGAGAAGCACGGACTGGTCCTCGTCGGCTGGTGCTGCTCGGTGGCCGCGGGCGCACCGGGGAGCACCCCGCACATCCCCGCGACGGTGCCCGGCCGGGAGGAGTTCTACCCGCCCGAGGTGGCCGCGCGCCGCCCCGCCCGCCCCGAGACCGACATCTTCATGGCGACCCGGTGCATCGAGCACGTCACCGCCGGCCGCCTGCCCCGCGCACTGCGCGCCTTCGCCCGCGGCTGCACCCTGCCCGCACCCGAACGGCGCCCCTCCGACGGATTCGCCGTGCTCGGCGAACTCGACGAGGCCCTGGAGCGGCTCTACGGCCCGCGCCGGTTCCGCCCCTTCCACATGCCCTCCCCCGTCCGACCCCCGAAACCCCGCACCTGAGAGGACGTCTCCGAGAAGACGTCCCCGGCGAAGAAGGAGAAACCATGGGAAGCAGCCACTGGTCCACCGACGCCTACCGCGCCCGCCGCGCCTACAACGCCTCGGCCGGACGCAGCGACTTCGGCTACACCGACGACGTCCTGTCGGGCGTCCCCCGCTCGTCCTGGAAGGCCCACCCCACCCTCGACCCCCGGGGGGTGGCCTTCCGCGAGAGCCGCGACTCCGACGCGCACCCCGAGTCGCTGGCGGTCTCCGTCCTGTTCGACGTCACCGGCTCGATGGGTCGCGTTCCGCGCACCCTCCAGCGCAAGCTGCCCGACCTGTTCGGCCTGCTCCTGCGCAAGGGCTACGTCGAGCACCCCCAGATCCTGTTCGGCGCCGTCGGCGACGCCACCTGCGACCGCGTCCCCCTCCAGGTGGGGCAGTTCGAGTCCGGCAACGAGCTGGAGGACGACCTGGGCAACATCGTGCTCGAGGGCGGAGGAGGCGGCCAGAACACCGAGTCCTACGAGCTGGCCATGTACTTCATGGCCCGGCACACCTCCATGGACTGCCTGGAGAAGCGCGGCCGCCGCGGCTACCTGTTCCTCATCGGCGACGAGAGGGCCTACGGCGCCGTCAAGGCCCGGGAGGTGCGCTCGGTGATCGGCGACGACCTCACCGAGGACATCCCCTTCCCGGTGATCCTCGCCGAGCTGCGGAGCAGGTTCGAGGTGTACTTCGTCATGCCGAGCGGCAGCGCCCACTACCTCAGCGACGAGATCCGCGGCTTCTGGGACACCCACCTGGGCCAGAACGTCATCCACCTGGAGGACCTGGACGCGGTGTCGGAGACCATCGCGGTCACCATCGGGATGGCCGAGGAGGCCGTGGACCTGGACCGGGGGCTGGCCGACCTGGCCGACGCCGGCTCGGAGGCGGGCGACGTCGTCGGCAGGGCGCTTCGGCCCCTGGCCGAGGCGCGCGGGTCGGTGGTGCGCTCGGGCCGGCTGCCCGGTACGCCCGGCGGCGCGGGGGTCGAGCGGCTGTGAGCACCGCTGCCGAACGACGGGCCGACCAGCACGTCGTCGTCACCGACCTGGGTTTCGGCGACGCCGGCAAGGGCGTGACGGTCGACCTGCTGTGCGCACGACGGCGCTACGGTGCCGTCGTGCGCGCCAACGGGGGCGCCCAGGCCGCGCACAACGTGGTGACCCCCGACGGCCGCCACCACACCTTCGCCCAGTTCGGCGCGGGTACCCTGGCCCCGGGCGGGCCGGTGCCCACCCATCTGTCGCGGTTCGCGGTGGTGGATCCGTTCGCCCTGGCCGCCGAGGCCGTCCACCTGGCCTCGCTCGGCGTCGCCGACCCCTTCTCCCTGGTGACGGTGGACCGGCGGGCCCTGATCGCCACCCCGTGGCACCAGGCCGCCAACCGGGCGCGGGAGCGGGCCCGGGGCCGCGGACGCCACGGCTCGTGCGGCATGGGCGTGGGCGAGGCGGTCGCCTACTCGCTGGCCCGGCCGGAGGACGCGCCCACGGTCGGCGACTGCGCCGACCCCGCCGTGCTGCGCCGCAAGCTGCGCCGTCTGGCCGACCACCTCGACGCGGTGCGCCGCACGCTCGGCGACGCGGGGGACGAGGAGGACCCCGACCCGCAGGAGTGCCTGGAGGCCTATCTGGCGTTCGCCCGGCGGGTGCGGCTGGTGGACGAGGAGTACCTGCCCCGGCTGCTCGCCCGCGACCCCGTGGTGTTCGAAGGGGCGCAGGGCGTACTGCTGGACGAGTGGCACGGCTTCCACCCGTACACCACGTGGTCCACCACGACCACCGCCAACCCGCTGGCGCTGCTGGCCGAGGCGGGGCGGCCGGGCGACGCCCGCCGGATCGGGGTGCTGCGCACCTACACCACCCGGCACGGCGCGGGCCCGTTCGTGAGCGAGGACCCGGAGCTGGCGCCGCTGCTCACCGAGCGGCACAACGGGACGCACCCGTGGCAGGGCGCCTTCCGGGTGGGCCACCTGGACCTGGTGGCCCACCGGTACGCGCTGGAGGCCACCGGCGGGGTGGACGCACTGGTGGTGACGCACGCCGACGCCCCCGCGCGGGCACACGGGCGGCTGCGGTGGTGCACGGCCTACACCGGCGCCGACGGCACCCCGCTCGCCCTCTCCCCCGGCACCTCCCCCGACCTGGACCGCCAGGCCCGGCTCACCGCCGCCCTGGAAGGGGCCCGGCCGGTGCTGTCCGCGGCCCCCGACGATCCCGCGTCCGCGCTCGCCGGCGCGTTGGGCCTCCCCCTGGAGGCGGTGTTCTCGGGACCGACCCGCGCCGACGCCCGGATCCCCGCCGCTCCGTGAGGCCGCGGTGCCGCCGGCGTCCGGGGAGGTCACCGATCCGGGCGGGCCGCCCGCAGTTCGGCGCGGACCAGCTCCAGGAGCCGGCCCAGCCAGTTGCGTCCGCCCCCGCCCCAGAACGGGGAGTCGCCCTCGTTGTAGAGCAGCGTGGCGTTCCCTGTGGCCAGCAGCACCTCGGCCAGTTCCGGGTGCTGGTCGAACTTGGCCCTGAGCAGGCGGGTCATCACGGCGAGCCGGACGTCGGCCCAGTCCCCGCGCCGCGGGGACTCCCGGCCCAGCCGCTGCGCCTGGTACCCGTTCGGGGCCAGCCGGATCTGCTCGCGCCGCCGCTCGTCGTCGGTGGCCAGCGCCCAGTAGGCGTGCCACACGGTGCGGTGGACCGCGCCGTCGACCTCGATCGGCGCCGGGCACTCGTTGCGCAGCACCAGGACACCGGCATCGTCGGGCCATACGTCGGGGAAGAAACGCTGCTCCAGCGTGATCGCGGCGGCACGCCGCTCACGGGGTTCGTCGACCCCGTCCCGGCGCCGGATCTCCGCCGCTCCCCTCTTCCGCTCGGCGAAGTACTCCAGCGCCCCCTCGTAGTACTCCTCCGTGATCACCCGGCCCCCCAGCGGGTCGGTGCCGCCGGGGCCGTGGACCAGCGCCCGCAGAGGGCCGTCCTTGAGGTCCATGTCCCCCAGCACGTAGCGCCGCTGTGTCGGGGGGATCTCCAGATAGGCCTTGCGGAGCGCGGCCCGGTTCGGTTCGGTCGGATCGGCGAGAAAGGCGTCCAGGGCCTCCAGGCAGCGCCCGGAGGAGTCGGGGCGCCCGTTGAGCTCCTCGACCGTGTCCCGGACCTCGGCCAGCAGGGACTCGGCGTCGATGTAGGAGTCCGGCTCGGAGAACCGCCAGGCGACGATCCCGTGGAGGGAGCCCTCCGCGCCCTCCTCGAACTCGGTGGCCACCCAACCGCTCTCCAGCTTGGCCGCGAACTCCTCCAGGGTCATCAGTCCCCAGCAGTCCACCAGCCCGTCGGCGTACACCACCAGGTCCGTGAGGAAGTAGGTGCCCATGTTGCAAATGAACACGTTCCGCACGCTTCCGGGGATGCGCTCGCCGTCGGAGGTGCGGTAGGTCGGTCTGAGCAGCGTCATCGGGACAGGGTAGCGATGCCTTCCCGAGCCCCGTCCGCCCAGCTTGTATGCGCGACACAGAAACGCTCGGATCGATTGTGGCGTGTCGACAAGACCCCCGGCGCGGGAAGGAAGCATGGTGGTGGGCGGACCGGCGTACACAGACTAGGGAGACCAGGGGCGATGGCGAATACGGGACGTGCGGGCGAGGTCCGGCACGTACTGGTCGTGGGCGCGGGTGTGGTCGGACTGTCGACGGCCTGGTTCCTCCAGGAGCACGGTGTCCGCGTCACCGTGGTCGACCGCGACGAGCCGGCCGCCGGAGCCTCCTGGGGCAACGCCGGATGGGTCTCCCCCGGCCTGGCCATCCCCCTCAACGAACCCGGGGTGCTGCGCTACGGCATGCGCGCCCTGCTGGACCCCAACGCGCCGCTGTCGGTACCGGCCACCGCGTCGCCGGGGCTGTGGATGTTCCTGCTGCGCTTCGCCGCGCACTGCCGCTGGGACGCCTGGGAGCGCGCCGTGCGCGCCAACCTGCCGCTGAACACCGACTCCCTGGACGCCTTCGACGCCTTGTACAAGGGCGGGGTGGAGACCACGGCCACGTCCAGTCCCATCACCGCCCTCTTCCGCTCCCCGCGCGCGGCCGTGGGCCTGCTGCGCGAGTTGGAGCGGATCAGCGCCTCGGGCCTGACCATCGAGCACGCCGCCCTCAGCGGCGAGGACGCACGTGCCTTCCTGCCCCACGCCTCCACCGGTGTGGAGGCCGCGGTCCGCCTGGACGGACAGCGCTACGTGGACCCCGGCACGCTGGTGCGCAACCTGGCCGAGGCGGTGCGCGAGCGCGGCGGCGAGATCCGCTCCGGCTTCGAGGTCACCGACATCCACCGGGCCGACAACGCGGTCGTCACCACCTCCTCCGCCGACGAGCCGCTGTGCTCGGACGCGGTCGTGGTGGCCACCGGCTCCTGGTTCGACGGCCTGGTCGCCGGGCACGGGGTGCGCGCCGGCGTACGCGCCGGCCGCGGCTACTCCTTCACCGTCCCCACCGAGGAGCCGGTGACCGGCCCCGTCTACCTGCCCGAGGTCCGCGTGGCCTGCACCCCCTACCAGGGGGCGCTGCGGGTGGCGGGGACCATGGAGTTCCGCGGTCCCGACGACGAGATCGTCCCCCGGCGGGTGGAGGCCATCGAACGCTCGGCCCGCCCCTACCTGTCGGGGGTGCGCTGGGAGGAGCGCACCGACACCTGGGTGGGGCCCCGTCCGGTCACCGCGGACGGCATCCCCCTGGTGGGGGCCACCCGCACCCCCGGCGTCTACGTCGCCGGAGGCCACGGGATGTGGGGGCTCACCCACGGCCCCGCCACCGGAAGCCTGCTCGCCGAGCACATCGTCACGGGTGTGCGCCCGCGTGCCCTGGAGGCCCTCGACCCTCTGCGCTGACATCCTTGTTCCCGCCTGCCGGTGCCCCCCTGGGGTACCGGCCCTTTCGGTGCCCGACCCGCACCTCTTCCAGCGTCCCCGGCCCGGCCGGGGGCGTCCCTGTTTTCCAAGAAGGTGAACGATGCCGACGCTGTCCCCCGCCCGTGTCTACCGGTCCGATGCCGGTGAGATCGCGGTGCGTTCGTGGTGCGAGCAGGAACTGGGCCGTGCCCGTGACCTGAGCTCGCTGGGCGCGGTGGTGGCCGACGGCCGCCCCACGCGCGTCCACACCATGCCGGGCGGCCCCGCGACGCCGGTCCTGCTGCTGTCCGGCGCCTTCCTGGGATCGGCGAACCTGATCGGGGCCGCGCGCGTGCTCGCCGCCGACCGGCCCGTGCTCATGGCCGACCTTCCCGGGCTGCCGGGCACGAGCGACTCCCGTCGGCCCTCCCGTCCGATCGGCTACGGGGACTGGCTCGACGCCCTCTTACCCCTGGTCACGTCCGATCCCGTGATCGTGCTCGGACACTCCACCGGTGCGGCCGCCGCCCTGACCGCCCTGCCCTCGCCGCTCGTGGCGGGAATGCTCCTGGTCAACCCGGCGGGCCTGGCCGCTCCCGCCTCGGACGCCGAGTACATGCGCGCCTCCCTGGCCTGGCGGATCTCGCCCACCTGGCGGGCCGGGTCCCGCCTGCTCGACACGCTGAGCGCGCCCCGTCCCGCCGGCTCGGGCTCCCATCCGCTCACGGGATGGGCCACGCTGGTGGGCCGCCACTGCCGCTCCTGCCCGGTCCCGGGTCTGCTGCGCGGCGAGGACTTCCGCGACTGGACGGGCAAGCCGGTGGTCGTGGCCACAGGCGCCCACGACCGCCTCATGACACCGGCGCTGCTGGGCAGCCCCGCGCGCCGGCTCCTGGGCACGGACGTGCACGTGATCGAGGACGCCGGGCACCTGGCCCCCTACGAGGCGCCCGAGCGCGTACGCGACCTGCTGCGCGAGGTGGACCGCGGATGAGAACGCCGGCGGCCGCACCCCGGGGGGGTGCGGCCGCCGGCGCCGACGCGGACGGGTCAGCCGATCTCGGCCAGGACCTCGTCGGGGATGTCGGCGTTGGTGTAGACGTTCTGCACGTCGTCGGAGTCCTCCAGCGCGTCGACCACGCGCATGACCTTCTTGGCGGTCTCGGCGTCCACCGGAACCTCCATGGTCGGCAGCCAGCTGGAGTCGGCCGACTCGTAGTCGATGCCCGCCTCCTGCAGCGCGGTGCGGACCGGGACCAGGTCGGTGGCCTCGCAGACGATCTCGAAGGCCTCGCCGATGTCCTCGACCTCCTCGGCGCCCGCCTCCAGGACCGCCAGGGTGACGTCGTCCTCGCTCGTGCCCTCCTTGGGCACGATGACGACGCCCTTGCGGTTGAACAGGTAGGACACCGAGCCGGCGTCGGCCATGCTGCCGCCGTTGCGGGAGACCGCCACACGCACCTCGGAGGCGGCGCGGTTGCGGTTGTCGGTCAGGCACTCCACCAGCAGCGCCACACCACCGGGGGCGTAGCCCTCGTACATGATGGTCTCCCAGGCGGCGCCGCCGGCCTCCTCACCCGAACCGCGCTTGCGGGCGCGCTCGATGTTGTCGAGCGGCACCGAGTTCTTCTTCGCCTTCTGGATGGCGTCGTAGAGCGTCGGGTTGCCCTCGGGGTCACCTCCCCCGGTGCGGGCTGCCACCTCGACGTTCTTTACCAGCTTGGCGAAGAGCTTGCCTCGCTTGGCGTCGATGACGGCCTTCTTGTGCTTGGTGGTGGCCCACTTGGAGTGGCCGGCCATGGGAGTCCTTTCACGATGTCGACGAAAAGTCGGTGGATGCGCGCGTCTCCGGTGAGTTCGGGATGGAAGGAGGTGGCCATCAGGCCGCCCTGCCGTACGGCGACGATCCTACCGGCCCCGTCACCGCCCGGAACGCGGCCGAGGACGGAGACACCCGGCCCGACCTCCTCCACCCAGGGGGCCCGGATGAACAGCGCGTCGAAGGCGCCGCCCTCCAGGCCGTCGATGGGAACGGCCGCCTCGAACGACGCACTCTGGCGGCCGAAGGCGTTGCGGCGCACCGTCATGTCGATCCCGCCGACGGTCCGCTGCCCGTCGGCACCTCCCAGGATACGGTCGGCGAGCATGACCATCCCGGCGCAGGTTCCGTAGGCGGGCATCCCGGCGCGGACGCGCTCCCGCAGCGGCTCCAGCAGGCCCTGCCGGACGGCAATCCGGGACATGGCGGTGGACTCGCCGCCGGGGATCACGAGGGCGTCGACCGCGTCGAGGTGCCCGGGGGACACCACCTCGGCGGTGCGCACTTCCAACTCCTCCAGGACGCGCATGTGCTCGGCGACGTCGCCCTGCAGGGCCAGTACGCCGATGGTGGGTCGGGTCATCCGCATCTCGCTCGGGTCGGTCCGTGAAAGGGCGGAGCGGCGGGTCAGGGCCGCCCGGGTGGCGCTACCAGCCGCGGCCCGCGTAGCGCGGGCTCTCGGGGAGCTCGTCCAGGTTGATGCCGACCATGGCCTCGCCCAGGCCGCGGGACACTCGGGCGAGGACGGCGGGGTCGTCGTGGTGGAGGGTGGCCTGCACGATGGCCTCGGCACGCTTGGCGGGGTCACCGGACTTGAAGATGCCCGACCCCACGAAGACGCTCTCGGCACCGAGTTGGCGCATGAGCGCGGCATCGGCGGGGGTGGCCACGCCGCCGGCGGAGAACAGCGGGACGGGGAGCCTGCCCAGCTGGGCGACCTCCTTGACGATCTCGTAGGGGGCGCGCAGCTCCTTGGCGGCGCCGAACAGCTCGGCCTCGTCCAGGGTGCTCAGGCGCCGGATCCCCGCGCGGATGGAGCGCATGTGCCGGGTCGCCTCGACCACGTTGCCGGTACCGGCCTCGCCCTTGGAGCGGATCATCGCCGCCCCCTCGGCAATGCGGCGCAGTGCCTCGCCCAGTTCGGTGGCCCCGCACACGAAGGGAACGGTGAAGGCCCACTTGTCGATGTGGTGCACCTCGTCGGCGGGGGTGAGGACCTCCGACTCGTCGACGAAGTCGACACCCAGGGACTCCAGGATCTGGGCCTCGACGAAGTGGCCGATGCGGACCTTGGCCATGACGGGGATCGAGACCGCGTCGATGATGCCGTCGATCATGTCGGGGTCGGACATGCGGGCGACGCCTCCGTCGCGGCGGATGTCGGCGGGGACGCGCTCCAGCGCCATGACGGCGACGGCGCCGGCGTCCTCGGCGATCCTGGCCTGCTCGGGCGTGACGACGTCCATGATGACGCCGTTCTTGAGCTGTTCGGCCATGCCCCGCTTGACACGCTGGGTACCGACGGCGGCGTCGGAAGTGGTGTTGTCGGCCACGGTGATGGACTCCTGTCCCGCTGGGTGCTTCCGGTGGCGGCGGTCCCGGGCCGGCGGCCGAGGCCGTACGCGCGAGGGGTGCGCGGACGCCGTCGGCTCAGCGCACCCGGGGTCTACCGGGCCACCATGCTAGTTCCCGCCCTTTCGGGACTTTCGGCCAGACCGGTGTTCCCCGGGGCGGGCCTGTCGCTGCGCGGTCCGACACGGTCCGCGCAGCGCTTCCTCACGAGGCCTCGGAGCGCGCCGGGGCAACAGGGGCGCGGGGCGGCTGGTCGTCGATCTCGTAGAAGTCGGGAAGAGGCGCTCCGCCCGCCAGCCGCAGCAGCCGCACGGTCCGGGAGCGGCGGGCCCGGCGGGTGTCGGCGACGGCGTCGTTGTAGAAGGTGCGGGCCATGTGCAGGGACCTGGCCGTGTCTCCGGCCGCGGCCACCAGGGCGCGCCGGCGGGGGGTGCTGCTCCCGGCGCTTCCGGCAGCGGCACGGCGCAGCGCACGCGAGAGCCTGCTCTCGGCCAGGTCGCCGTCGGCACCGGCGAGCGTCTCCTCGACCGCGGCCGCCAGTTCCCGGCCCGCCTCGGGGCCGAGCGCCTCCGCCAGGTCGCGGGCGGCCCGGCGGCGGCGTTCCAGGGCGGTCTCCAGCGCGGTCCGGGACAGCTCGACCCTCTGGTGCAGCCGGTGCAGCCGGGTGGCCCTCCACCACAGGTAGACCCCGTAGAGCAGCAGGGCCGGAAGGAGCACGAAGGCGGAGGACAAGGCGGAGGACACCGTCAGACACCCCTCCTCGTACCGAGCCCGGGCAGGGCCCCGGTCCGCAGGCCCGGGTCCAGGCGGACGCCGGCCGGGCGTCCGTGCCGGATGCCGTCCCACAGCAGGACCGTCTCGTAGACGCGGACGACGTCGGCGGCGACGGTCTCCCAGTCGTAGGCGCGTACGGCCCGGGAAGCGGCCCGCGACAGCTCGGCGCGCCGAGCGGGGTCGTCCAGCAGGTCGGCCGCCTGCGCCGCCAGGTCGGCGGCGTCGCCGGCGGCGAAGAGCCGGCCGGCGCGGCCTCCGTCCAGGACGGCGGTGAAGGCGGGGATGTCGCTGGCCAGGACCGCGGCCCCGGCCGCCATCGCCTCGGCCACGACGATGCCGAAGCTCTCCCCGCCCAGGTTGGGGGCGCAGAAGACGTCGGCGGAGTGGTAGGCGCGCACCCTGTCGGCGTCGTCGAGGCGGCCCAGGAGCGAGATCCGTTCCCTGAGTCCCTCGGGGACGGCCGAGAGCGCGGGTCCGGGATCTCCGGGGCCGGCCACCAGCAGCCGCAGCCCCGGGCGGCGGGGTGCCAGGAGCGTGAACGCCTCCAGGAGGAGGGCCAGGCCCTTGCGGGGCTCGTCCAGCCGCCCCAGGAAGCCGATGGATCCGCCCTCCCCGGGCCAGCCGGGCAGCGGCTCGGCCTCGGCGAAGGAGCGTACCGACACCCCGTTGGGGATGAGGACGGCATCGCCTCCCATGTGCTCGACCAGGGTCCGGCGGGCCGCCTCGGACACCGCGATACGGGCGTCGAACTTCTCCAGGGCCGAGCGCAGCGCCCTCGATCCGGCCGCCATCGCCCGCGACCGCGGGTTGGAGGTGTGGAAGGTCGCCACCATCGGGCCGTCGGCGGCCCAGCAGGACAGCAGCGAGACGCTGGGCGCCGCGGGCTCGTGGACGTGCAGGACGTCGAACCCGCCCTCGGCGATCCAGCGGCGCACGCGGGCGGCGGTGCGCGGCCCGAAGCTGAGCCGGGCGACCGACCCGTTGTAGGGCACGGGGATCGGCCGCCCCGCCGGGACGAGGTGGTCGGGAACCGGTGCGGTGCCGCCGAAGGGCGCGAGGACGGACACCTCGTGGCCCATGCCGGTGAGGGCCTCGGCGAGGTCACCGACGTGCTGCTGGACCCCGCCGGGCACGTCCCAGGCATAGGGGCAGACCAGACCGACCCGGATACCCACGGCTCACACCCGCCCGTGGTCCGGGGAACCCGGCTCCGCGGCTTCCTCCCGTCCGCGCAGGCGGGCCCGGTCCTCCTCGATGTCGCGGCTGAACACCGGCTGGAGCATGTGCCAGTCCTCGGGATGCTCGGCGATGGCCCCCTCGAACACGCGCACGAGCTGCTGCGTGGTGCGCAGGATCCGCTCGGAGCGCGTGGCGCCGTCGGCGACGGGGATCTCGTCGTGGATCCGGATGTTCCAGTACGGGCCGTCGTACCAGAGGGAGACCGGCATGAGGGCGGCACCGGTGTTCAGGGCCAGGGCTGCCGGCCCCGGGGGCACGCGCGCCGGCTCGCCGAAGAGGTCGACCTCGATCCCGGCGCCGTGGATGTCCCGGTCGGCGAGCAGGCACACCAGCCCGCCTGCGCGCAGGCGCCGCGACAGCGTCCTGACGGTGTCGGTGGAGCCGCCGGTCAGCGGCAGCACCTCCATCCCCAGGGAGGCGCGGTAGGAGGTGAACCGCTGGTAGAGGCTCTCGGGCCGCAACCGCTGGGCGACCGTGGTCAGCGGAGTCCCGCGCAGGGTGATCCACGCCCCGGCGTGGTCCCAGTTGCCCATGTGCGGCAGGGCGGCGATCACGCCGCGCCCGTCGCGGACGTGCTTCTCCAGGACCTCCTCGCCGCTGGAGCGGGTGCGGCCGAGGATGTACTCCCGGTCCATGGCCGGCAGTCGGAACATCTCGTAGAAGTAGCGCATGTAGGAGCGCATGCCCGCGCGGGACAGGGCGCGCAGTTCGGCGTCGGTGGCGGCGGGCCCGACCAGGCGGCGCAGGTTGCGCTCCAGGCCGCGCGTACCGCTGTCATGGGCGCGCCACGAGCGGTCCGCGATGTGCCGGAACACCGCCCTGCCCGCACCCTCGGGTGCACGGCGGACCGCCGCCCATCCGGCGGCGTAGGCCAGTGCGGCTGTGCGTTCGTCCACGTCGTGTCCCGACTCCTCGTCCGTCTCGTGTGCCTGTCGTCAGTTCTCCGCCGCGGGCTCGTCGACCCCCGGGCCGTCGGCCGTGGCGACCTCGTCCAGGCGGGCGCGGGTCTCCAGGAGCCTCTGGAGGACGGTCACCAGGTTCATCGCGGCGAGCACCCACAGGCCTCCGGCCAGGATGTAGGGAACCCCGAGCTCGCCAAGGCCGACGGAGACCAGGAGCACCACCAGGCGTTCGGTGCGCTCGGCAACGCCCACGTCGCAGTTGACACCCAGTCCCTCGGCGCGGGCCTTGAGGTAGGACACCATGAAACCGCTGACGAGGCAGAACAGGGTGAGCCCGGCGAGGAGGGGATCCTCCCCTCCGCTGACGAACCACCACATGAGCCCTGCCAGGATCGCGGCGTCGGCGATGCGGTCGAGGCTGGAATCGAGGAAGGCACCGAAGGCGCTGGCGCGGTCACTCGCGCGGGCGACGGCTCCGTCGAGCATGTCGAAGAGCACGAAGACGGTGACGACCACCGACCCCGCGTACAGCTCTCCCCGGGGGTAGAAGTAGAGGGCGCCGGCCACGACTCCGACCGTGCCGATGACGGTGACGGCGTTGGGCGTCAGTCCGATCCGGGCCAGGCTCCTGCCGAGCGGAGCGGTGACCCGGGAGACCAGGGGGCGAAGAGTTCTCAGCATGGCTTCTTGTGATCGTAGGACGGGACCGGCCGCGGTGGTGGGAGCCGCGCCCGGAGGAATGCCTGTGGTGCGAACGAACGGCGAGGGTCGGGGGTTCCGGCCGCCGGTCAGCCCGTCGGCCAGTGCTCGGCCACTCTGGCCCTGGTCTGCTCCAGGAGCTCGGGCAGCACCTTGGTGCGGCCGATGACCGGCATGAAGTTGGCGTCGCCGCCCCAGCGCGGGACCACGTGCTGGTGCAGATGCGCGGCGATGCCGGCGCCCGCCGCGTCGCCCAGGTTCATCCCCACGTTGAAGCCCTGGGGGCCGTAGGCGGCGGCCAGCGCGCGGATCGCGGCCTGGGTGAGCGCGGCGACCTCCGCGGTCTCGGTGGCGTCCAGGTCGGTGTAGGAGGACACGTGGCGATAGGGGCACACCAGGAGGTGGCCGCTGTTGTAGGGGTAGAGGTTGAGCAGCACGAAGGCGCTCTCGCCGCGGACGACCACGAGGCCCTCCGGGTCCTCCAGGCCGGGGGCCCGGCAGAACGGGCAGTCGTCCTGCGCCCGGACTCCGGTGGGCCTGTCCTCCCCTTCGACATAGGCCATCCGGTGGGGTGTCCACAGACGCTCCAGCCCGTCGGGGGTCCCGACCACCGCCCGGGGGAGGTGCGGTCGGCCGGCCTGTCCCCCGCCCGCCCCGTTCTCGGCACCGATCATGGCCCGTCCGTTCCCGTCGCCCGCCCTGTCCCCTCAAGCATAGAAGCGCCCCGCCGTACCCGCGCCGGACACCGCGTACCGGGACGGGTGTCCGCCGGACAGACCCCAGGTGTCCCCGGCACACGCATCGACGGCGCCCACCCCACCCCCGCGGGCCGCCTCCCTCGCCACAACCCCCGTGGGCGGTCCGGTCCGTGTTCTACGGTCCACACAACAGGGCCTAGAGGCCCAGGAGGGTGCGCAGATGGCGCGGCGGCGGGGAGCCGTGGGCGAGCATCGCGTCGTGGCGCTCGCGTTCGCCCAGGGAGGGCCGGGCCTCGGCCAGGTCACGGGCGATGTCGGCGACCTCGACGGCTCCCACGTAGTAGGTGGACAGCTGGGCGCTGGTCAACTGGGCGCGGCGCCACTTGCCCGCCGCCTCCCCCTCCTCCTGGTGGCCGCGTCCGGTGAGCAGGGCGACGGCCTCGGTCTCGGTCAGGTCGCCGGCGTGCAGACGCACGTCCAGGACGGCGTTGAGGACGACGCGCAGGCGGGTCTTGAGCTGGAACAGGCGCAGCCGCAGGTTCTCGCGGGGGTTCTCGGACCAGCCGTGGCGGGCCATGAGCTCCTCTGCGTGGACCGCCCAGCCCTCGGTGAACGTCCCGCTGGACAGGACCCGCCCGACCCGGGTCCCGCCGCTGTGGCGGGCCGCGTGGGCGAGCTGGAGCGCATGTCCCGGCAGGGCCTCGTGAACCATGAGGTTGCGCAGCATGTGGGAGTTGTACTCGCGGAAGAAGGAGTCGCGGCGCTCGGCGGGCCAGTCTTCGGGAGGCGGCGCCACGGCGATCAGGGTGTCCTGGCCGTACGCCCGGGGGCCGAGCGGCCCGGGCGGGTCGCAGTAGGCGACGGCGACGCCGCGCCTGGCCTCGGGCATGGGGATGATCCGTACCGGGTCGTCGTGCACGGTGACCAGGTCCAGTTCCCGTACGCGGCGGTCCAGGGCGGTGAGGGCGTCGGCGCAGACCTGGCGGACGGTGTCCGGGCCGGTGGCGCCCTCCCTGGCCAGCCGGTCCAGGACCTCTGCCGCCTGGCCCGGGCGGCGGGGCCCGCCCTCGTACTCGGCGGCGGCCTCGGCGAGGGCCTCCTCTGTGGCGATCAGGTCGCTCTCCGCGCGGACCAGCAGGGAGGCCGGGGACAGCTCGGAGTCGAGGGTGTACCACAGCTGGGCGGCGTAGGTGCGCTCACCGAGGCGGGGGTCGGCGGTCGCCCCCGGCAGCTGCCCGCGCAGCCAGGCCCCGTACTCCTCGACGGCGGCCAGGGCAGCCAGGCGCGCGCTCTCCAGGACACCGGGGGCGGAGGGCTCTCCGGCGGCGAGCGCGGGCAGCGTGTCGGCCAGGAGGGTGCGGGCCCCGTCGATCTGGGCCAGGGCCGTCTCGACGTGCACGCGGGGCATGCCGGGGCCGTCCGCCAGGCGGGCACGCGCGTTGGCCAGGTGGTCCGGAAGTGCGGAGCAGCGCGCCGCCAGGGCACGCAGCCGCTCGGGCATCGGCAGGGTGTCGCGCTCCAGGAGCGCGTACACGGCCTCGCCCGGCGAGTACAGAAGGGGGTCCCACGACTGCGGGCGCAGCTCGGAGACGCGCCACAGGTCGGCGCTCACCCGGGTGCGCAGCACCTCGAGGTCGACGCGGTCCCCCTCGGGAAGGAGGTCGTCGTCGATGTCGTCGAGGGAGGCCAGGGCGTCACCGAGCATCCCCGCCCGGCGCACGTCCGCCTCCGGGGAGCGGTCCGTCAGGCGTGAGGCCCCGCGGGCGTCGCCGAGGTCCAGGGCCCACTCCGGGGAATCGTCGAGAAGCGCGTCGATCACCCGTTCGGCCACCTCGCGGAAGCGGCGGGTCATGTCGGTCCGGGAGGAAGAGCTCATCCCGCCATGATGCCAGCACGGACGCCCGGTTCCCGCAGTGCGGGAACCGGGCCGTGCTTTGTGCGGGACCCCGGCCCGGAACCGGATCCTAGCGCCAGGAGTTCTGGCCTCCGGTGGAGGTGGGCTGCTGTCCTGCGGCGCCCTCGGGGTCCCCCACCGTAATGGCGTGCTCGACGAGGGTGATGAGCGTCGACTTGGTGGAGGCCCGGTCACGGGCGTCCACCTGGACGATCGGGATCTCCGGGCTCAGCGTGAGAGCGTCCCGGACCTCGTCCGCGGCGTGCGGGTAGTACCCGTCGAACCCGTTGATCGCCACGATGAAGGGCAGACGCGCCTCTTCGAAGTAGTCGATCGCGGGGAAGCAGTCCGCGAGACGGCGGGTGTCGACCAGGACCACGGCGCCGATGGCGCCTTTGACCAGGTCGTCCCACATGAACCAGAACCGGTGCTGACCGGGGGTACCGAACAGGTACAGGATCAGGTCCGAGTCGAGGGAGACACGGCCGAAGTCCATCGCGACGGTCGTGGTCTGCTTGTCCGGCGTCTTGGCGAGGTCGTCGACCCCGACGCTGGCGCTGGTCATGACCGCCTCGGTGGTCAGCGGCACGATCTCGGAGACAGAGCCAACGAATGTCGTCTTTCCGACACCGAAGCCCCCCGCGACGACGATCTTGACAGATGTCATCGCGTTGCCCCCAGCACCGCCTTCCTCGGCTGGGCTAGAGCTTGCGAAGTCCACTGAGCACCCTTTCAAGCAGGTTGGTGTTCGGGCGGGCGTCGTTGTTGAGCGAAGACCTGATTTGGACCAGTCCCTGCTCGGACATGTCCGCCACAAGCACCCGCGCCACACCGAGCGGCATCCGCAGAAGCGCGGAGATCTCCGCCACGGAACGCCATTCCCGGCACAGGTCACTGATCGCCTGCCATTCGGGCGTCAGCGTCCCTGACTCGTTTCGGGCCGCCGGGGTCGCCGAGATCAGAGCTTCCAGGGGAAGCTGCGACTTCGGCTTGGTACGGCCCTTGGTCACCGCGTAGGGGCGGACCAGAGAACTGGGCGCGCTACCTGCCGCGGAACGTTGATCGTACGGTTGTTGGATTGGTCGGGGAACATCTCCGCCGCCCGGAAGCGCCGGCATCCCCCCGGTGGGGGGACCGCCCGGCTGCTGTCCGAACCACGAGGCGCTCCCGGCATCTCTACTGTGAGGTGCCACCACTTCCTCCTGTCGGTGTGGTGGATCAGTGGATTCCCGAGGTGCGGGCCGCTGGTGTCAGCGCCCGCCCCGCCCGCTCGACGAGCAGGGTCATCTCGTACGCGACCAGGCCGAGGTCGCTCTCCGCCGCCGCCAGTACCGCCAGGCAGGAGCCGTCGCTGATGGCCATGATGAGCATCAGCCCCCGCTCCATCTCCACGACGGTCTGCGCGACCGCGCCGCCCTCGAACACCCGGGCCGCGCCCTGCGTGAGGCTGGACAGACCGGAGGCGATGGCCGCCAGCTGGTCGGCCCGGTCCGTGGGGAACCCCGCGGAGGACGCCAGGGGAAGGCCGTCCGAGGAGACGACGATCGCATGCGCGACATCGGGAACCCGATCGGCAAAGTCAGTGATCAACCAGTTGAGCTCATTGATCTGTCGACTCATCTGATCTCCTGTCCAAGTTCACCGGCTGGTCTTTCGGCACTGCTACCGCCGGCACGGCATGTGACAGCACTGCCTCTGCGAACTGCCCGGTCCCCCTCATGGCGACCGGGAATCTGGTGCTCCGCTCTCGTCATGCGACGGGTGTGGCGCGTCCGAGAAGCTCGGTAGATGCTATTGCATCCCGCGCCCAGGGATAAGGGGGACCCTGTCCCACCGGTTTCCACTGAGATCTCACTCCTCCGTCGAGCCTTCGCCAAGCCTGCTGCGGCCTTCCCTGACGCCCTTCTGGAACCCGGAGAACCGGTTGCGGACGCGGTCCGCGCTGCGCACGGGCATCTGCTTGAAGTTCTCCGGCTTGGGGGCGGTCCCCGGCACAAGGTTTGCCTTGGGAACTCGTTTTGGCAAGCCCGAGGTGGTCAGGCCGCCGGCGGTGGGCTCCACCACGGAGCGCGCCGCCTTCCAGCCGCGGTCGGCGGCGGAGTTCCACTCCGACTCCGAGGCGGCGGAGGTGCGGGAGCTCTGCTGCGGCTCGGGGCGCTGGGCCTCCGGACGCTGCTTCGGCTCCGGGGAGACCTGCTTGATCGGGCCGGTCTCGGTGGTGTCCACGGTGGGGCTGCCGCTGCGCCGCTTGAACCAGTTGGACTCGATCGCGTCGAAGATCGGCAGCGAGTCGTTGTCCTCACCCGCCGGGCTCGGCGGGACGACCGTGTTGCTCGGTCCCTGGGCCGCGCCGTAGCGGCGCGAGAGGTAGGCGGTGGAGCCGTAGCCCTCGCGGGTCTCTCCCAGACCCGAGCGCCAGTTGCCCGCGCTGCCGCCCGTACCGCCGGTGCTGTCGGAGGCGTTGCCCGCCACCGGACGCTCCGGCTTGCGGGAGTCGGTACCCCAGCTGTCGGAGGACGACGGGGAGACGGCCGGGAAGGTCTCGGTCTCGTCCCCGCGGTAGGCGTCGCCGCCGGAGAGGACGTCCGAGGAGGAGTCGCGGCCGGACTCCGAGCCGCCGAAGGCGTCGTCGGCCCCGACCGGGCGGCGGAACGCCCCCGTTTCGGTGGTGGGACGGCGGAACGCTCCCGTGTCCGAGGTCCGGCTGAAGGAGCCGGTGTCGGAGGGACGGCTGAAGGAACCGGTGTCCGAGGTCCGGCTGAAGGAGCCGGTGTCGGTGGAGCGCTCGGCGGGGCGGTCGAAGAGCGACCCGCCGCTGTCCTGGCGCGGGGCCGGGTCGAAGAGGCTCCGACCGGTGCTCTCCTGCTGCTCCTCCTGGGAGTCGTAGGAGTCGGCGACCGGGGAGGGGCCGGCGGACGGGCGCTCGGGCTTGTCCCACACCGAGGTGGAGCCGGAGGAGCCGCTGCTCCACAGGTCCTGGCCGCTGGGCGGGTGCTCGTCGGCGCGCGAGGTTCCGGGGTTGCGCTTGGGTAGGCCGCTCATGTCGCCCACGCCGCCCTCCTGGCTCTGCCAGGGGTCGGAGGGGTCGGCCGGAGCCGAGCTGGAGGCGAAGGCCGCCTCGGCGTCGGCGTAGGTGGAGGGTCCGCCGGAGGCCAGCTCCAGGCGGCTGTCGGCACCGCCCAGCGCGTGCTGGCCCTCGACCGGGGTGATGAGCAGGTCCGGGGGCACGATGGCGACCGCGGTGGTGCCGCCGCCGTGCGCCTCCTTCAGGTTGACCTTGATGCCGTGGCGGTGGGCCAGGCGCGAGACCACGAAGAGGCCCATGCGGCGCGAGACCGCGACGTCGATGACCGGCGGCGAGGCCAGGCGGGCGTTGATCGCCGCCAGGTCCTCGGCGGCCATGCCGATACCGCTGTCGGTGATCTCGACCTGGACGCTGCCGTTGTCGAGGGCCTTGGCGCTGACCAGCACCTCGGTGTCGTGCGGGGAGAACGAGGTGGCGTTCTCCACCAGCTCGGCGACGAGGTGGATGACGTCGTTGACCGGGCGGCCGAGCACCGAGATGTGGGAGGGGGCGCGCACGTTGACGCGCTCGTACTGCTCGACCTCGGAGACGGCGCCGCGGAGGACGTCGACCAGCGGGACGGGCTGGGCCCACTTGCGGGTGTTGTCCTGGCCGGAGAGGACCAGGAGGTTCTCGTTGTTGCGGCGCATACGCGTCGCGAGGTGGTCCAGCTGGAACAGGTCGGAGAGGCGGTCCGAGTCCTGCTCGGACTGCTCCAGACCGTCGATGAGGCGCAGCTGCCGTTCCACCAGGGTCTGGCTTCGGCGGGACAGGTTGACGAACATCGCGTTGACGTTGCTGCGCAGCGCGGCCTCGTCGGAGGCCAGCGTGAGGGCGACGCGGTGGACGTCGTCGAAGGCGTGCGCCACCTCGCTGATCTCGTCGTTGGTGTCGACCTCGATCGGGGTGATCTTGACCTGGTCCGGGACCGCTCCCTCCTCCTGCATCCGGGCGATGGCGTCCGGCAGGTCGCGCTCGGCGACGCGGCGGGCACCGTCCTCCAGGGTGCGCAGGGGGCGCACCAGGGAGCGGACCACGAGGGAGGTGAGCAGGAAGACGGCCAGGAGGACGGCCGCGACGACGACGAGGTCGATGAGGGCGCGGACCAGAGCGGCACCGCGCAGGTCCTCGGCCTCGGCCGCGATGCCCTCGGCGATCTGCTCCTCGACCGTCTGGAGGCGTTCCAGGGCCGTGTCGGCGACCTTCTGGTAGTCCTCGGGACCGTCGTTGGAGGTGACGCCGCTCAGGTCGGCGTCCCGCTCCGCGCGGTACATGACGCGCATGCGCATCGTGGAGACCTGGCTGACCTCGAGACCGGTGAAGTGGGTGTCGAAGATCGTCCGCTGCTCCGGCGACGCGGACTCCACGAAGTTGGAGATCTCGTTGTCGTAGCGCGCGCGGCTGGAGTCGATGGCCTCGGAGATACCGCCGGTCATGGTGTTGCGGACCAGGGCGTGGCTCATGAGGGCGGTCTCGTAGGACAGCTGGTCAC
Source organism: Nocardiopsis algeriensis (assembly GCF_014203695.1). Classification (GTDB taxonomy): domain Bacteria; phylum Actinomycetota; class Actinomycetes; order Streptosporangiales; family Streptosporangiaceae; genus Nocardiopsis; species Nocardiopsis algeriensis. The sequence goes on from NZ_JACHJO010000010.1 coordinate 187,729, forward strand.
GGGCGTTGGACAGCGCGTCGAGGGTGTTCACGCTCTCGCGCAGGTCCGGGTCGTCGGTCGCGTCGGCGATCGTCTGGTTGAACTCGGCGAGCGAGCGCGTGACCGTGCGGTACTTGGTGACGACCGGAAGGACCGTGATGCGGGTCTCGTCGACCTCGGTGCGCAGCGCCTCCAAGGTGCTGAGCTGGGTACGCACGCTCTGGAGCCGGCTGTTGGCCAGGTCGCCGTCGACCTCGCCCAGGTCGTCCAGACGTGCGGTGAGGGACTGCTGGAGGCTGCGGCTCTCGGACCGCTCCTCCTCCAGTGTCTGCCTCAGTTCGTCCGAGCGCCGGGTGGGGTCGGCGTCGTCGGAGATGTAGATGGCGCTGGCGCTGCGCTCACGACCGAGCTGGTTGGCCAGCTTCACGATGAGGACGCCGACCTCGGCACGGTCCTGGATCTGGGAGTGGGTGACCGTGGAGACCGAAGCCTCGTAGACCCGTAGACCGCCGAGCGCGAGCGCGACGGCAGTGGGGATGACGATGAGTGCCACCAGTCGGGAACGCACCCGCCAGTTACGTGGCCGCCACCAGTCGGGTCTGCGCTGAGGCGTGGCATCGGCGTGTTCGGCCTGCGCTGCCTCGCTCTGCGCGCTGGCCCCGTTTTTTGTCGCTCGTGTCGACACGGACCCTCGCAACCTTTCGTGTCACCGCTGGGAACGGCTGTCGGTACCCAGGAACGATCGCTTCGGGCCGCGGGGACCCGTAGAAGCGGTGCGCCACCGGGCCGCCTGGCAGAGAAGCGGTGGGAGTGTGGGGAATGTGAAGACTGTCCGCCGGACTCGCCTGGGAAGAGAAGAGCCGCCCACCCGACGAAACATTCCAGCGGGTGCGCGTGCGGTGCATAGCGTATCAATGGGTGCGAAGGGTTCGCTTCGGTCCATCGGCGGAGCACCGGCAGGATCATCCTCGCCCGCCCTGCCCCATAGTGCCTACCTTGTCAGCATTATGACCAATTTTCCTGGTCAGGTACAGGGACCGAAATCCCGTCCGGGAGGTAGGTAACTTTTTGAGCACACGATCGGTGCCCCACCACGGCCCCTCCGACACGGGATTGTGATCCTACGTATACGCAGGTCCCGGGGAAGAGGAGGAAGGGATGCTCGCACGGCACCTCCGCAGGCACTCTCCGTGATGACCGAAAAGCGGGGCGCTCCGGCCGGGCAGAACCGCGGTGACTCTTGTTTCGGACACCGCCTTCCCCCGGCCCGAAACGGGGCCCGCCCCGGGTCTCCGGGTTCCCGCGACCCCCGCGACACCTCAGACCTGTGATCCGACCCTGACCTCGAACGAGCCCAGTTCCCCCGCGTCCACGAACAACTCGTCCCCCTGCTCCAGCGGCGGAGTGGCCACCGGGAGCAGGGCGCGCACCTCGCCCGGCCCGGGGGCCAGCCACGAATGCGCGAGGTCGACCGTGCCGCGCCCCAGCTCCCGCTCGTCGTCCTCGGCTCCGACCGGCAGCGGGCCCGACACCTCGTCGGCGGTGGTCAGGACCGGCCCCAGGCACAGCTGGAGGGGGCGGCCCCCGCCGTCCAGCCACAGGCAGGCGGGTGTGTAGGCGGCGGTCCCGTCCGCTCCTCCGACCGCGGCCGCGCCCACACGGGCCGAGCGGGTCCCGGCCGGGACCGGGTCGTCCACGGCGCGTACCAGTCCGGGGGCGATCTCCCACGCGTCGTCACCCGAGCGGACCGGTACCGGCAGTGCGGGAGACACGGGCGCGCACATCCGCGCCTCGGGTTCGACGATGATCTCCACCGGCTCCGCGACCGCCCGGTCGAACGCCTCGGCCAGCGCGTCGCCGCCGGCGGCCACCAGGTCGGCCAGTGCCCTGCGGTCCGGGCTGCCGAGCACGTCGCCGTCGTCCAGGGCCCCGGCGCGCTCGCCGCCGCCGCTCGGGGACAGGTAGGTCACCCAGCGCATCGTCGTCCTCCCTCGTTCGGAGCGGGAGCGGGAAGGCCCCGCACACACCTCAGAGGGCGGCGACCGGGCTGTGCTCCTTGCCCGTGCCCGCGCAACCGCGGCAGGGTTCGTCGACCCTGAGCCAGACGATCACCCCGCTGCCGTCCCGGTGCGGCCGCTCGGGACGCCACCAGCCGGTTCCCGAGCAGAAGCGGCACTCCATGCCGTCCCTGTCGCACCAGGTGCACGAAGAGATCGCACACCGCGTGTGCGTCGGTTCCCGCATCGGCTCCATGCGCCCCCACCGTCTCCCGCGAATCGCGACCAGATTCGCACATGCACGTGCACACGTCCACCCGGGGGCCCGTGTTCGGGAGGGGCGGCCGGATCAGGCCGACTCGCGCACCACCAGCCCGGTCTCCAGGATGACCGTCTCGGAGTCGGAGGTGCGCGGAATGGCGACGTCCACGAGCAGGCGGGCCATCTCCCGCCCCATCTGGACCGTGGGCTGGTGGACGGTGGTGAGGGCGGGATCGCTGTGCCGGGCCATGATCGTGTCGTCGTAGCCGACCAGGGCGACGTCCTCGGGCACCCGCAGGCCGCGGGACCGCAGGACGCGCAGGCCGCCGATGGCCATCATGTCGGAGGCGGCGAAGACGGCGTCGGGGCGGGATCCTCCGTCCAGCAACTCCTCCATGGCCCGGGCGCCGCCCTCGGAGCTGAAGTCACCCTGGACGACGAGGCGCTCGTCGAAGCCGATCCCGGCCTCCTCCAGCACCTTCCGGTAACCGCGCAGGCGCTCCACCCCGGCGTTCATGTCGAGGGGGCCGGTGATGGTCGCCACCCGCCGGCGGCCGCTCTCCAGCAGGTAGCGGACCGCCTCCTCGGCACCGCCGGCGTTGTCCGTGTCCACGCAGTAGGGGGCGGGCTGGTCGGGCGAGTGGGGCCGGCCTCCGTGCACGACCGGCACGCCGGCCGCCGACAGCCGGGCGGAGAGCGGGTCGTCGCTGTGCAGCGAGACCAGCAGCGCGCCGTCGACGTGGAACCCGGTGAGGTAGTCGCCGACCCTCTTGTGCTCGCTCTCCCCCCGGGCGGTGGTGAGCATGAGCTGGAGGTCGCGCTCGTGCAGCACCGAGCTGACGCCGCGGATGATGTCGGCGAAGAACGGGTCGGCGAACAGCCGGTCACGGGGTTCGGAGACCACCAGGGCGATCGTGTCGGTACGGCGGGTGACGAGGGTGCGCGCGGCCTGGTTGGGGCTGTAGCCCAGCTCGGCGATCGCGTTGTGCACGGCCTCCCTGGTGCGCGGGCTCACCTGGGCGGATCCGTTGATCACCCGGGAGACGGTACCGCGGCCGACTCCGGCGCGCTCCGCCACCATCTCCAGGGTCGGGCGCTGCCGACCGCCTCCGTTCTTGGCCACTTCTGGTCTCCCTCTGGGAAGTCGTGTTCCGCCGCGCCGGCACTCCTCCGGAAGCGGCGGTGGAATCGACGGGCCACACCCCCGCCGCGACGGCGCGGGGCGCCCCGGAGGGACGCCCCGACCGTCGGTGCAGAAGGGTGTGTCTAGCGCTCCGGGAACCGTCCCGTCGCGGCCAGCTGGGAGTACCAGAGCCCGCTGTCCTTGACCGTGCGGACCTGGCTCTCGTAGTCCACGTGCACGATCCCGAACCGGCGGGAGTATCCCCATGCCCACTCGAAATTATCCAGAAGCGACCACGCGAAGTACCCGCGCAGCGGCACACCCGACAGCAGGGCCTCCTTTGCGGCCCGCAGGTGGCCCTCGTAGTAGTCGAGGCGGTCGGTGTCGTGGACGCGCCCCTCGGGGGTGACGGTGTCCTCGAAGGCGCAGCCGTTCTCGGTGACGTAGATGTCGATGCCGCCGCTCTCGGCGGCCATCCTCGTCAGGACGTCGTACATGCCGGTGGGGTCGATCTCCCAGCCCATGTGGGTGACGGGCAGGCCCTGGGAGACGTGGACCTCCTCGGGCTCGGCGCCCAGCCAGGCACCGCCCTCGCCGCTGACCAGCGCCGGGTCCAGGCCCTTGGCGGAGGCGGCCACGAACTCGGGCGAGTAGTAGTTGATGCCCAGGAAGTCCAGCGGCGCGGAGATGGTCTCCAGGTCCCCCTCCCGGACGAAGGAGAAGTCGCTGATCTCGGCGAGGTCGGCCACGACGTCGGCCGGGTAGCGGCCCTTGAACAGGGGGTCGGTGAAGATGCGGTTGCGCACCCCGTCGGCCCTGCGCGCGGCGCGCGCGTCGGCGGCGCTGGGGCCGTGGGGGCGGATGACCGCCTGGTTGTGGGCGAGGCCGACCCGGGCGGGGTGCCCGGTGGAGCGCAGCGCCTCGACCGCCAGGCCGTGGCCCAGGAGCAGGTGGTGGGTCGCGGCCAGGGCGGCGGCCGGGTCCTGGTGGCCGGGCGCGTGGTGGCCGTCGTAGTAGCCCAGGAAGGCCGAGCACCAGGGCTCGTTGATGGTCATCCAGTCGTTGACGCGGTCGCCGAGGGCCTCGGCCACCACGCGCGCGTACTCCTGGAAGCGGTAGGCGGTGTCGCGGGCGGGCCAGCCGCCGGCGTCCTCCAGGGGCTGGGGCAGGTCCCAGTGGTAGAGGGTGGCCCAGGGCCGGATCCCGGCCTCGAGCAGTGTGTCCACGAGGCGGTCGTAGAAGTCGATGCCGGCCTGGTTGACCTTGCCGCTGCCCTCGGGGAGGATCCGGGGCCAGGCGATCGAGAAGCGGTAGGCGTCGAGGTTGAGGCTCTTCATGAGCTCGACGTCCTCGGCGTAGCGGTTGTAGTGGTCGTCGGCGGGGTCACCGGTGTCGCCGCCGAGGACCTTGCCGGGGGTCTCGGCGAAGGTGTCCCAGATACTGCGGCCGCGGCCGTCCGCCGTGGTCGCGCCTTCGATCTGGAACGAGGCGGTCGCCGCCCCCCAGAGGAAGCCCTCAGGGAAATCGTTGCGGTTGCTCACTGCTTCGGTAGCACCTTCCAGGACGAGGGGGAATCTTTATGGGAGCGCTCCCATAAAAGAAGCAGAGAAGCACCCCGGGTGTCAATCGGCTCGGTGTACCCCGAAACCCAACCGTTACGACTCCGGAACGGGCGGCCCTGCCGCCGGGCCGCCCGTCGGGAAGAACCGGCTACTCCCCCGGCCGCGCGGACGGAGGAGCGCCTTCCGGGCCCCCGAGGGGAATGACCACTCCCTCCCAGCGCTCCTCCATGAAGCGCTGGACCTCCGCGCTGTGCAGCAGCTCGTCCAGGCGGACGACGTCCTCGGCCTCCGCGTCCTCCGAGCGCACCACCAGGCCGTTCGCGTACGGGTTGTCCTCGGTCTCCTCCCAGGCCAGCACGTCCGCCGACGAGGGCAGGTCCGCCTCCAGGGCGTAGTTGCCGTTGACCACGGCGGCGTCCAGGTCCTCGAGCGAACGCGGCAGCTGGGCCGCCTCCACCGGTGTGACGGTGATGCCGAGCGGGTTCTCCTCCACGTCGTCCTCCGTGGGCGAGTCCCCCGCGTCCTCGGCCAGCACGACCAGGCCGGACTCGGCCAGCAGGTTCAGCGCCCGCCCCATGTTCGAGGCGTCGTTGGGGACCCCGATCTCCGCTCCCTCCGGCAGATCGTCCAGTTCCGCGGCGGTACGGGAGTACAGCCCGAACGCCTCCAGGTGCACGTCCGACACGTAGGTGAGATCGGCACCGGTGTTGCCCTCGAGGTACTCCTCCAGGAACGGCGCCGTCTGGTAGTAGTTGGCGTCCAGCTCCCCCTCGGCCAGGGCCGCGTTGGGCTGGTTGTAGTCGGTGTACTCCACGATCTCCAGCCGCAGACCCGCGTCCTCGGCCATGTTCTCCGCGACGAACTCCAGGATCTCGGCGTGGGGGGTCGGCGTGGCACCCACGCGCAGCGGGGTGAGCCCGTCCTCCCCGGTCCCCTCGCCCGCCCGCTCGCTGGGACTGCCGCACGCCGCCAGCAGGACCGCCGCGCCCGTCACAGCGGCGGCCCGCGCCGCGCGCACCCTCGTTCTCCCTGTCATCCCTGTCTCCTTCCGGTTCGGTCTCGGACGGCATCGGCGGGGTGGGGGGAGGGAGGAGGGGGTCAGTCAGCGGCGGGAGAGCCTGCGCACCAGCAGGTCGCCCAGGCTCTGGACGGCCTGCACGATGACCACGAGCAGGATGACGGTGGCCCACAGGTAGTGGTCGTTGAAGCGCTGGTAGCCCTCGCGGATGGCCAGGTCGCCCAGTCCCCCGCCGCCGATGGCGCCGGCCATCGCCGAGTAGGAGATGAGGGTGACCACGGTCATGACCAGGCTCGCGATGAGCCCGGGCAGCGCCTCGGGGAGCATCACCTTGCCCACGATGGTGGCGCGGCGGGTGCCCATGGCGTGCGCGGCCTCGATCACGCCGCGGTCCACCTCGCGCAGGGCCGTCTCCACCAGGCGCGCGAAGAAGGGGATGGCGCCGATGCTCAGCGGGACGATCGCGGCGGTCGGCCCCAGGGTGGTGCCGACCAGGAACCGCGTCAGCGACAGCACGGCCACCATCAGCACGATGAAGGGAAGCGAGCGGCCGATGTTGACGATCGCGCCCAGCACCGCCCGGACGGCGGGGGCCGGAGTGAGTCCGCCCTTGTCGGTGGTGACCAGCAGCACGCCCAGCGGCAGGCCGACCAGGAGGCTGACGAGGGTCGCCCACACCACCATGTAGACGGTGTCCAGGGTGGACAGCCACAGGTCGGGCCACATGTTCGGCCACTCGCGGAGGAAGTCGGTGACGGCGCCCACGGGTCCGGCCCCGGCGGCAAGGAGGAGATCGGCAGGGAGGGTGTTCACTTTCCGACCTCCTCGACCAGCAGGCCGCTGGTGGACAGGTAGCTGAGGGCCTCGGCCCGGCGGTCGCCGCGGATGGCCACGCCCAGGCGGCCGACCGACTGGCCGGCGACCTGCTCCACGCCGCCGCCGAGGATGTTGACGTCCACGTCGAAGCGGCGGGTGAGCTCGGACATGACCGGCATGTCGAAGGAGCGCGGGTAGGTCACGACCACCGTGTCGGATCCGCCGAGTTCGGGCAGGGGGAAGAGCGAGCGCGCCAGCAGGGAGCCGGGGGTGCCGATGAGGTCCAGCACCCGGCCCGACTCCAGGAAGGCGCCGTCCTCCATGATCGCGGCGGAGTCGCAGATCTTCTTGATCACGTCCATCTCGTGGGTGATCAGCAGGATGGTCAGGCCCAGCTCGTCGCGCAGCCTGCGCAGCAGGGACAGGATGGAGTCGGTGGTGGCGGGGTCGAGCGCGGAGGTGGCCTCGTCGCTCAGCAGCACCTTGGGGCGTGAGGCCAGGGCACGGGCGATGCCGACCCGCTGCTTCTGGCCGCCGGAGAGCTGCGAGGGGTAGGCGCGGGCCTTGTCGGCCAGGCCGACCAGCTCCAGGAGCTCTCCCACGCGCGCACGGCGTTCGGCGCGCCCGACCCCGGAGACCTCCAGGGGGAAGCCGACGTTGCCCGCGACGGTGCGCGAGGACAGCAGCGCGAAGTGCTGGTGGACCATACCGATGCCGCGGCGGGCGGCGCGCAGCCGGGCACCGCGCAGGGCGGTGAGCTCCTCGCCGTCCACGGTGACGGTGCCCGTGTCGGGGCGCTCCAGGAGGTTGACGGAGCGCAGGAGGGTGCTCTTGCCCGCACCGCTCTGACCCACGACCCCGAAGATCTCACCGGGTTCCACGCGCAGGTCGACCCCGCGCAACGCGGCCACCCGGCTCTTCTTCAACCTGTAGACCTTGTGCAGGCCCACTGCGTCAATCACGGTCTTCCCATCGACGTCTCGGCGGTGGTCACGGCGCCTCTCGGAGGAGCGGGCGGCGGGATTCGGCGTGGGCTCGTGTCCGAGCGTACGGAGCGTGCTCGGCGCGGGCGGTGGCGACGCGCCGGGCGCGGTGCCGTGCACGGGAGCCCGGAATATTACATGCAGGCCGGTGTCGGCCAGGGCCGGGAGGCGGGGGCGGCGCGCCGCCTCGCGGCGGCGGACGCTTCCCGACCGGAGCCGTTCGCGCTGATGGCGGCGGACGTACCGTCAGAGACCTCCACGATTTCCACCCAACCACGGAGCGCGGGCCTTCCCGACGAAATTCCCCGGCCAAAGATGGTTATTTGCGCCACATCGACCTCTTCGTCCGTTATGAAGCTGTGCCGTCTCCCCCACCGCTCTCCGGGAGTGCCTACACTCATGACCGTCCCCGTTGTCATCGCCCCCGGTCCGTGGTGTGTGCGAGGCCCGGGGCCCGACGATCAGCTGTCGCGCCGGGGTCCGGGTCCCGTCAGAGAAGAACGAAGAGCAGTGCCCGCTCCGTCCCTCCTCCCTCGAGGGTCCGCGCGGGCTCGAGGAGCGACCACACCGTGCAGTCCGACGATCTGAGCCGAGTGGACGATTTCGCCGACTTCTGGGCGCCCGACCCGCCGGCCCTCACGTGGCAGGAGGCCGCGGCCTCGGCCGGAGCTGCCGTCGTCCGCCCGCGCGGCACCTGGAAGCGCGTGCGCGCGGCGGCCCTCACCCTGTCCCTGGGCGCGATGCTCACCGCCGTTCCCCAGGCGCCCGCCCTGGCCGCACCGATGCAGCCCGAGGACCTGGACTCCCTGCGGCAGCAGGCCGAGACGCTGAGCGAGGAGTACCAGGGCGAGCTTCGCGACATGGAGGGCGTGATCCAGGAGGCCGAACGGGCCGAGGAGCGCGCCGACGGCACACGCGAAGAGGTGGAGAAGGCCCGGGAACAGGTGCGCGCCCTCGCCGTCGCCACCTACACCAGCAGCGGCATCGACCCGTCCATGTCGCTGTTCGTCGAGTCCGACCCCGACGAGATCATCGAGCGCGCGGTGGTGGTCAACTACCTGTCCACGAGCAACCAGGACAAGATCGACCAGCTGACCGAGGCCCTGGAGCGCGACGAGAAGGCGCAGGAGAGCGCCGACGAGAAGCTCCAGGAGGCCAAGGAGGACCTGGAGGAGCTGGAGGGGCGCCGCAGCGAGGTCCAGGAGATGATCGCGGACCACCCGGTCCAGACGATGCAGCCGCCGGACAACCTCACCCCCCGCACCCGCCAGATGCGCGACCTGGTCATCGAGGAGTTCGGCCGCGGCGACGAGGTCGGCGGTGTCGGCTGCTACCGCGCCGTCGGCGGCTGGGTGGTCGGCGAGCACCCCCTGGGCCGGGCCTGCGACTTCATGGTCGACCCCAACGGCAGCATGCCCTCGCAGGAGCAGGTCGACCGGGGCTGGGCGATCGCCGAGTGGGCCCAGGAGAACGCCGACCGCCTGGGCATCATGTACATCATCTACCGCCAGCAGATCTGGGACGTGCGGCGCGGCGGCGAGGGATGGCGGCAGATGGCCGACCGCGGCAGCGTCACCGAGAACCACTTCGACCACGTCCACATCTCCATGTTCTGACCGCTCTCCGCCCGGCACGGCGCGGAGATCACGGTCAGATCACGCGACGTGGCGGATTCTGCGCAGGCGACACGAAACAGTGACGATTCGCCTCGTTATCCCTGGTCCTGCCTGTCTTCGGACAAGAGGGCACGGTTAGGATGCTGGGAGTCCCGTCCGGGATGGGGGCGCCCCCCGCTCCCGGCGGTCGGCGCCCCGGAGCCGCCCGGGCCTCCCGGCGGCACAGGGGACGCCCTGCTCCGCGGTCTTGTCCTTCTCCGGACCATGGCAGGCGCGCCCCGGCGTCGGCGTCTCCCCTGTCCCGGCACGCGCCCGAGGCACAGGACACACGGAAACCCGCACGAACCCGGGGGCGCGCACGCGCGTCTCAGACAACAGCCAGTACAGCAGCGGGCGAGGGAAGCCATGAGTGAAAACGGACCTTACAACCAGCCACCGCACAATCCCTACGGCGGTGGCGACGGGACCGGCGGCCAGCCGCCCTACGGTCCTCCCCCGGGGGGCGGCCCCTACGGCGGCGACCCGGGCACCGGCGGGCAGCCGGGGTACGGCGCCCCGATGGGTCCGGGCGCTCCCGGCGGCCCCTACCCGGGCCACGAGCAGCAGATGTACGCGGGCGGCCAGCCCGGCTACGGGCAGCCCGGCGCCTATCCGCCGCCGCAGCAGCCCAAGAACGGGAGCAAGGCCGGTCTGTGGTTCGTGATCGCCGGCAGCGTGGTGATCGTCGTCCTGGTGATCGCGGTCGTCGTCATGCTCGCGACCAACGGAAACCGCGGCGGCGACGTGGCGGTCGGGGACCCGACCCCGTCCACCCCGGCCGAGGAGACCACCGAGCCCGGAGGGGACGAGACCGAGGCACCCGCCGGCGGCGGCACGACCCCCTCGGGTGAGCCCCCGTACGCGGTGCCCACCGAGCCCTGCGACGCCTTCACCGAGCAGGTGCGCGCGGACTTCCACATCGAGGACGAGCCCAGCAAGTCGGTCCAGAACGAGACCTCCTACTGCGACCTCATCATGGCCGGCGCGCCCGAGGGCAACCCGGACGGCGCCTACGGCTCCTTCTCGATCGAGTACAGCGTCCCCTACTCGGCCGCCGACTCCGTCGACGCCGCCAGCTCCGACTACCACGACGAGCTGTCCTACGTCCGGGGCGAGGGCAGCTACACCCTCTACTTCGCCGACGGCCTGAAGGACGACAAGGAGGTCGACCTCGGGGACGAGGCCCAGTACATCACCACCGAGTACGACTTCGTCGGAAGCCGCATCCCCGTCTCCATCCTGCTCATCCGCACGGCCAACCTCAACATCCTCATCGAGTACCAGCTGCACGAGGGGTACGAGGGCGGCGAGGCCGAGGACCTGAAGCTTCCCGACAACACCGAGGAGATCATGCTCGGTGCCGGTGAGGCCGCCCTGTCCATCGTCGGCCAGTAGCACCCGGCACCGCGACAGCGGGACGAGGGGGCCGCGGCACACGCCGCGGCCCCCTCTCGCGTCACCGCCCCAGAGCCGCGCGGACCCGGCGGGCCGCCTCGACCATGTTGCGCAGGGCCTGCCCGACCTCCTCGTAGCCGCGTGTCTTCAGACCGCAGTCGGGGTTGACCCACAGGCGCTCCGGGCCGACGTGCCGCACGGCCAGCCGCAGCGCGGCCTCGATCTCCTCCACCGAAGGCACACGCGGCGAGTGGATGTCGTACACACCGGGGCCGATGCCCCTCTTGTAGCCCCGGCGCCCCAGCTCCTCCACCAGCTCCATGCGGGAGCGCGCGGCCTCGATGCTGGTGACGTCGGCGTCGAGGGCCTCGACGGCCCCCACGACGGCCCCGAACTCCGAGTAGCACATGTGCGTGTGGACGGTGGTGGACGGCGAGAGCCCGGACGTGGCCAGGCGGAAGGCCCCCACGGCCCACTCCAGGTACCGCGCACGGTGCTCCTCGCGCAGGGGCAGCAGCTCCCGCAGCGCCGCCTCGTCCACCTGGATGTGCCGGATGCCCGCGCGCTCCAGGTCGGCCGCCTCGTCCCGCAGGGCCAGGGCCACCTGCCGGGCCGTGTCCCCCAGCGGCTGGTCCGTCCGCACGAACGACCACGCGAGCATCGTGACCGGTCCGGTCAGCATGCCCTTCACCGGCTTGTCGGTGCGCGACTGGGCGTAGGAGGTCCACTCGACGGTCATCGCCCGGGGCCGGGAGACGTCCCCGAACAGGATCGGCGGGCGCACGCACCGGGAGCCGTAGGACTGCACCCAGCCGTTCTCGGTGGTGGCGAAGCCCTCCAACTGCTCGGCGAAGTACTGCACCATGTCGTTGCGCTCGGGCTCCCCGTGGACCAGTACGTCCAGGCCGATGTCCTCCTGCAGCGCGATGACGCGGTCGATCTCCCTGCGCAGGACCTCGTCGTACTCCTCGCGGGTCGTCTCCCCCCTCCGGTGCGCGGCACGGGCCCGGCGCAGCTCGGAGGTCTGCGGGAACGACCCGATGGTGGTCGTGGCAAGGGGGCCGACCGCGGGCACGTCCCGGTCCGCCGGGCGTTCGAGGGCCTCGGGACGCAGGGCGTCCAGGCGGGCGCGCACCCGCGCGTCGGTGAAGGAGGGAGCGGGCGGTGGGCTCCCGGCACCTTCCTCCGCGGCCTGTCCCGACAGCATGCGCCCGAGCAGGACCACTTCCCGCGCCTTCTGCTCCGCGAAGGCCAGGGCGCCGCGCAGCTCGGGCGGGAGGGAGGTCTCGGCGTCCAGGTCCAGGGGCACGTGCATCAGCGAGCACGAGGTGCTCACGGTGAGCTCGTCGGTGAGGGCGAGCAAGGTGCCCAGTGTGGCGCTCGCCGCCGGGACGTCGGTGCGCCACACGTTGCGGCCGTCGACGACCCCGGCCACGAGGCCGGTTCCGCCCAGCCCCGAGACCGCCGCCAGGTCGGCGATGCCCTCGGCGTCGGTGACCAGGTCCAGGCCGACCGCCTCGACCGGGGACTCCTTGAGCACGCGCAGGGCCTCGGCCCCGATCGAGCCGAAGTAGGAGGAGACCAGGATGCGGGGGCGGCCGGTGAGGGCGCCCAGGGTCCGGTAGGCGTGCCCGAGGCGGTCGGTGGCGCGGCGCCCGGCATCGGTGGCCAGGATCGGCTCGTCGAACCGGACCTGCTCGGCCCCGACCTCCCCCAGCCGCACCAGCAGCTGACCGTAGGCGTCCAGGAGCTGGTCGAGCAGCTCGACCGGCTCCCAGCCCGGAGGCGCCTCGTCGGCGGGCTTGGAGAGCATGAGGAACGTGAGCGGTCCGACCAGGACGGGCCGGGTGCGGTATCCGGCTTCGGCCGCCTCGAGGAACTCGGCGACGGGCTTGTCCCCGACGAGCCGGGGGCGGGTCCCCGGAGCCAGTTCGGGGACCAGGTAGTGGTAGTTGGTGTCGAACCACTTGGTCATCTCCAGGGGCGGGGCCCCCTGGAGCCCGCGGGCGAGGGCGAAGTAGCGGCGCAGTTCCTCGTCGCGGTCCCCCGCGGCCGCGGGAGACGCGAAACGCGCGGGAACCAGGTCGAACATGACCGCGGTGTCCAGCACGTGGTCGTAGTGGGAGAACGTGTTGGAGGGGATGTCGTCGACACCGGCCGCGCGCAGCCGGGCGTAGACGTCCTTGCGCAGGCGGGCCGAGACCTCGTCGAGCTCGGCCGCGGTGGTCTCGCCCTTCCAATAGGACTCGCAGGCGCGTTTGAGCTCGCGGTCCGGGCCGATCCTGGGGTAGCCGTGCACCGCGGTGCGCACGGTGGGGCCGGGGGTGGTCATGAAAGCTTCTCTCCCTCGTCGAAAGCCGGGTACCGGGCCCGGGGACGGGGAGGAGGGCGCGGCCTCGCGCAAGACGCGGGGCGACGCCCTTCCTCGCACCCTCCCTCGGGGCACGGGACCGCCGCGGGCGCGGTGCGCCTGCGGGTGGAGGCAGGTCTTCGGACTCACGGGCCCTGCCGGTGGGGTTTCCACCGACCGCCTACTGGTCGCCGCTTCCCGGCCTCCGACCTTCTCCGTCGGGTGGGCCAGTGCTTCTGGCGACGTTCGTTCCCGTTCACCGCTGCGGGGCAGTCCCGGACTCGCACCGGGTTCCCTCTTGCGACACACGCCCTCCCCGCCGGGACACTCCCGGCGCGGAAAGGCGCATGAACCTTCCACTGCTGCGAGTATAGGGAGCGGCCGGCCGCTCCGCGCCGAGCACTTCCCCGTTTTCCTCCGAGTGCGCGCGGACCCGCCGGAACCCCCGCCGCGAAGGCGGCATCACAGAGAGCACAAAGCGTTGCGGGAACGAGCCTCCCTCGGCTCCCCCGCATGCGTTCACCTGCATATGGAATGCGGAGAACCCCTGGTGAACAAGCAGAGCAAACCCACCACCGCACCCGACCGCCCCCTGGTCACAGCCGCAGCGGCGATGGTGGTCCTGGCCGGCATGGTGCTGTTCACCGTCCGGCCCCCCGGTGACACCGAACCCGTCTCGGCGGACGGTGTCTCCCACAGCGCCGAACCCGCCTCGACGCACCTGCCCGCCTCCGGAGAGCCCGACGGTCTGACCGTGGTGGACGCCTCCGCCCTGACCGGGCTGGAGGAGGCCGAGATCACCCACGAGGGTGTCCCGACGGCGGTGTCCTACCCGGTCGTGCCCAACGCCGAGCCCCTGTCCTCCTTCCTGGAGGAGGAGCTGGGCGCACGGGTCCGCGCCTTCGAGGCGGCCAACCCGGGTGCGAGCTCCTACGAGGCGGAGTGGAACGTCACCGCTGCCGCCGAAGGGCTGCTCGGCATACGCGTGACCAGCGTCGAGACCGACTCCGAAGGCCCTCGGGAGGGATACACGACCTACTGGTACGACACCGAGACCGGGCAGACCCACGGCTCGCAGTCGCTGCTGGCCGACCAGGGGGCACTCGAGGCCCTCAACGGGCTCGTCGGGGAGCAGCTCTCCGGCGACGCCGACCCCGGCGCGGTCCTGCCGGTCGCGGCGCTGTACGACTCGGTGGGCTTCAACCCCGGGGGCGACCTGGTGGTGGAGTTCGACGCCGGCCAGGTGGGGCAGGGAGGCGAGCGCGTGTCCGCCGTCGTGGACCGCGCCGAGGCCGAGCCCCTGCTGTCGGAACTGGGCCTGCGGGCGCGCGAGGCGGCCACCGTCGGCGTGGCGGAGTTCTCGGTCCCCGAGGCGCCCGAGGCGCCGTCGGAGGCCTCCGGCGGGCCCGTGCCGGGCGTGCTGCCCCCGGTGGACCCGTCCGTGGACTGCTCGGCCCCCGAGGTCAGGTGCGTGGCCCTGACCTACGACGACGGGCCCGGCGGACGCACCCCCGAGCTGCTCGACATGCTCGCGGAGCACGACGCGCGCGCGACGTTCTTCCTCACCGGGGTCCCGGTGATGGAGCACCCCGGTACGGTGCGGCGCGCCTACGCCGAGGGGCACGAGCTGGCCAACCACACCCTGGGCCATCCCGATCTGGCCGGCCTGAGCGCCGAGGGGGTCCGAGCCGAGCTGGAGACCGTACAGGCCCTGGTGTACCGCGAGACCGGCTACACCATGGACCTGATGCGCCCGCCGTACGGATCGACCAACGGCAACGTGGCGGCGGTGACCGAGGAGATGGGCCTGGCCCAGATCCTGTGGAACCTGGACACCAACGACTGGCGCGACCGCGACGCCTCGCTGGTGGCCGACCGGGCGGTCGAGGCCGGCCACGGGACGATCGTCCTCATGCACGACATCCACAGCAGCACCGTCGACGCCTCGCGGGAGATCATCCGTGAGCTGGACTCCCGCGGCTACACGATGGTGACGGTCTCCCAGCTGCTGGGCACCACGGTCCCCGGCCAGGTCTACACCGACGGGATCCCCGACGCCCCCTCCGCGGAGGCCGAGGAGGCTCCGGAGGTCTAGGCCCTGGCCTCGGCCCTGCTCCCCGCATCGTCTCGGGCCGCACGGCCGGGCGGGTCCGGCGGAAGCCGCCCTGGACGGACAAAACGCCCGGGCCCTGTTCCGAGGAACAGGGCCCGGGCGCGTTCGTGCCCGGCCGTCTCAGACCCGGGTCGGGTCCGGGGCCGGGACATCGGTGCCGACGGCCTCGCCGACGGAGCGGTGCCCCGAGGCGCGGACCAGGCGGGCCAGGCCGCGGTGGATACGGCGCGGCCAGAGAGGTCCGCCGTAGATCAGACCCGTGTAGCCCTGGACGAGGGTGGCGCCCGCGCGGATGCGGGCCCAGGCGTCCTCGGGTGTCTCGATACCGCCCACCGCGATCAGGGTGACGCGGTCGCCGACCCTGGCGCGCAGGCGGCGCAGGACCTGGAGGGAGCGTTCCTTGAGCGGGGCGCCCGACAGGCCGCCGGCCCCCGCGGCCGCGACCTCCTCGGCCGGGGTGGACAGGCCCTCGCGGGAGATGGTGGTGTTCGTGGCGATGATGCCGTCCAGTCCCTCGGAGAGGGCCAGGTCGGCGACGGCGTCCACGTCCTCGTCGGCCAGATCGGGGGCGATCTTGACCAGCAGCGGCAGATCGGGGCGCCCGGCCTCGGCCAGCGCGCCGCGCACCGCCGCCAGGAGCGGGCGGAGCCGCTCGACGCTCTGGAGGTCGCGCAGGCCCGGGGTGTTGGGCGAACTGACGTTGACCACCATGTAGTCGGCGTACCCCGCCAGGCGGCGGGCGCTGAGGGCGTAGTCGGCCGGGGCCTCCTCCTCCGGGGTGACCTTGGTCTTGCCGATGTTGATGCCCAGCACCGGCCGGCGGGTGCCGCGGCTGCGGTGGAGGCGTTCGGCGACCAGGGCCGAGCCCTCGTTGTTGAAGCCCATGCGGTTGACGATCGCGCGGTCCCGGACCAGGCGGAACAGCCGCGGTGCGGGGTTGCCCTGCTGCGGCTGGGCGGTGACCGTGCCGACCTCGACGAACCCGAACCCGAGGGCGGCCAGGGCCTCGGGGGCCTCGGCGTTCTTGTCGAACCCGGCGGCGAGCCCGAGCGGACCGGGGAACTCGCGGCCCAGGGCGCGTACCTTCAGCTCGGGCTCGCGCGGGCCCAGGGCCTTGCCCACCGCGGCGGCGACACCGGGCACGGCGGTCGCACCGCGCAGCCCGGCGAAGGCCAGGCGGTGGACGGTCTCGGCGTCCATGTGGCGCAGGATCGAGCTGAACAGGATCTGGTAGAACACGGTCATCCGTTTCCGTCGCCCTCGCGCTCTGCGAGGAAGCGTTCGAGTTCCGCGCCGAGTTCGTCGGCGGTGGGCAGGGCGGCCTCGTCGTCGGCCAGGGGGAGCACCGTGCGCTCTTGCGGGTCGGTCCTGGAGGACATGATGTCGTCGTACTGGCGCTCCAGGTTGACCACGACGCGCTGGATCTCCTCCGAGGCGGCCACCTGCTCGGCGATGTCGACGTCGGTGGAACGGGCGGCCTCCTCCAGTTCCCCGAGGGGCAGGGCCAGCCCGGTGGCGCCGGCGACGTACCCCAGGGCGGCCAGGGCCGCGCGCGGGTACTGCGACTGGGCGAGGTAGCTGGGGACGTGGACGGCGTAGCCGAGGAAGTCGTGGCCCGCCTCCCCCATGCGGTACTCCAGGAGCGCGGCGGCGCTGCCCGGGACCTCCACCCTGCCGATCCACGGGGTGTGCCCCTCGACCAGCTCGGGCCGGGTGGCGTGCGGGGTGGAGGTGACCGGCCGCGTGTGCGGCACCGACATGGGCACGCCGTGGACGCTGACGGCCAGCGACACCGAGAAGCGTTCGACCAGCGCGATGACGGCGGCGGTGAAGGCCTCCCACTCCCGGTCCGGTTCGGGGCCGTGCAGGAGCAGGAAGGGCTGCCCCTCCTGGTCGTGCATCCGGTAGAGGGCCAGCTTGGGGGCCCGGTAGTCGGTCCAGGTGTTCTCGACGAAGGTCATCGTCGGCCTGCGTGCGCGGTAGTCCACGAGGCGGTCGGCGTCGAAGGTCGCGACCTCCTCCGCGGAGAAGCGCTCGAACAACTCCTCGGCCATCTGGCGTCCGGTGTGCCCGGCGTCCATGTAGCCGTCCAGGCAGACCAGCATCACCAGGCCGGCGACGCCGTCGAAACCGGGATGGAGTTCGTACAGATCTGCTGGGTCACGCACCGGTGTCTCGTCTCCAAGAAGGGTCGGGGTCGCGGGGGGCGGCTCTGCTGTCCGAACAACGGGAGGGGGCGCTGTGTTCCGCCCGCAGCAGCTCCGGGGCCGTCCTCCCCCGCCCGGGAAAAGGTCCGGATGGTCGGGTTCGGGGCCGCTCTGTCCTGCTTTTCCACAATACCGACCCGCGGCCGGGGAAACCCGGCCTCGTCCCTCAGCGCTGTCCGGCGACGGCGAGGGTGCGCAGCCGGTTGAGGACGGCGGCGACCTCGTGGCGGCGCGGCAGGACGTAGTCCCCCGCGAAGTCGGTGCCGAGGAGGAGGACGCCCTTCTCCGCCAGGGCCCGGTCCAGGCGGTCCAGGGCCTCGGCGAGGGTCCGGCTGCCGTCGAGGTGGCCGCCGCGGACGAGTTCGCGCAGGGCGAGCCCGGCCCCGACGATCTGCCCGGGGTCGGCGAACTGCTCGACGGAGCGGACGTCGATGTCGCTGTCGCCGAACACCAGCACGTCGGTGTCGCGGCGCTTGACCCTGCCCCGCCCCCGGTTTCCGGTGCCGTCCACGGAGGCGGGGTCGACGATCCGCGCCCGGGGCGGGGAGAAGGCGGCGTCGGTGCGCTCACGGGCGAGGGTGCGGGCCCGCCCGGTGACGTCGTACGGACGGTAGGAGTCCATCATGACGACGTGGTCGGCGACGTCGAAGTAGTCGCCGCTGCCGCCCATGACCAGGACGGTGGAGACGCCGTGCTCGCGGTACAGGGGCCGGACGAGGTCGACGAACGGGACGAGGGGCTCCCGTTCGCCGTGGACGAGGGCCTGCATGCGCTCGTCGCGGATCATCAGGTTGGTGGCGGTGGAGTCCTCGTCGACCAGGAGGGTGCGCGATCCGGCCTCCACAGCCTCGCAGATGTTGGCGGCCTGCGAGGTGGACCCCGAGGCGTTCTCTGTGCGGAAGTCGGCCGTGTCGGCGCCGGTGGGCAGGTTGCGCACGAAGGGGCTGACGTCGACGCGTTCGACGCGGCGGCCCTCCTCCGCGCGGATCTTGACGGCGTCGGCCCGGGTGACCACGAGCTCGCGGCCGTCGCCGGGGACGTGGTCGTAGACGCCGCGCTCCAAGGCGTGCAGCAGGGTGGACTTGCCGTGGAAGCCGCCTCCGACGACGAGGGTGATGCCCTCGGGGATGCCCATGCCGGTGACGGTGCCCCGATGCGGCAGGTCGACGCTCACACGCAGGCTCTCGGGCGACGAGAAGGGGACCGCGCCCTCGGCCAGGGGTTCGTCGCTGACACCGCTGCGCCGGGGCAGGATCGCGCCGTCGGCGACGAAGGCGACCAGTCCCAGGTCCTCGAGGGCGGCGCGCAGGGCGACCGTGTCGGCGACGCCGTCGGCGAAGGCGACGGCCTCCTTCCGGTCGACGGCGTCCCAGTCGAGGCCGTCGACGAGCCTCGGGACGGTCTCGCACAGCTCGCGCTCGGCGGTGCGGCCGTCGATGCGCCTGCCCCGTCCGGGCAGGTCGACACCCAGGCGCAGTTCGATTCCGCCGCCCTCGGTGATCCGGCACGAGGAGCGCTCGATCACCTCCTGGCCGCCCGCGTCGATGCGCAGCAGCGACCCCCTGAGCAGCCGCCGCGCCCGCCGGCAGAGGTGGTCGGCGGTGGCGCGGCGCCGGACCGGATCGCCCCAGGCACTCTCGGGGACGCCGAGGTCGGCCACGGTGATCCGCACGCGCGAGGGCGGCGCGAACGGGTCGGCCTGGACCCGTTCCACGGTGAGGGTGAAGTCGCCGAAGTCCCAGTCCCCCCGCAGGGACTTGTAGCGGCCGTAGGACTCGCCGTCCATCCGCAGCAGCTCCTGCGACAGGCGCGCGTCGTCGCGCACCCCGCGGATGGGCTCGGGCTCGGGCCTGCGGCCCCCTCCGCCGCCTCCGCCGCGGCGCCCTCCCCCGTACCGTCCCGACATCGCTCCCCCTGTTCTCCGGTCGGCCGTCCAGGCCAGCGTAGGCGCTCCCCGCCGCGCCCGGCGGATCCGCCGGGCGGGGCGGGCGGGGCGGAGGAGGTCAGCGCCGCAGTGCCTCGCGCAGGGCGCGGTCGTGTCGGTCGACCGGTTCGTCGGTGATGTCGCCGACGAACACCGCGACCAGTTGCCCGCCCTTCTCCCCGATCTCTTCCAGCAGGTCCCGCCAGTGGTGGAGGTTGGGGTGCGCGTAGTCGGTGCAGGCCTCGGCCGGGGCGAGCCCCTCGATCGCCGTCCTGAGCTGCTCGGCCGACATCGGGTAGGTGGCGGTGCCGGAGGTGTGTCCCAGCGTGCGGGCGAGGACGATCGCGGGCAGGTGGTTGGCGGCCTCGTTGACCAGGCCGAACCCCGTCCTCCCGTCGCGGTCGACACCGACGGCGTAGGCCGCCGGGCGCCGCCAGCCCTCGTGTCCGGACTCCAGCCGCTCCCGCGCGGCGGCGATCTCTTCCTTGGTGGCCCACTGCTCCACGGGTCCTCCCTCACGTCGGATGCGCCTCGCACGATAGCGGGACGCGCCCCGCCGCGTCAGAGGTCGAGCTGCCCGCGGGCCACCGAGACGGCGCGGCCGCCGATGAGCACCCTCTGCCCCCGGTTCTCCAGGAGGAGGTCGCCGCCGCGGGCCGACGCCTGGTGGGCGGTCAGCCGGGTGCGGCCGAGCCGTTCGGACCAGAAGGGTGCGAGGACGGTGTGGGCGCGGCCGGTGACGGGGTCCTCGGGGACGCCGACGCGGGGGGCGAACACGCGGGAGACGAAGTCGGGGCCCGTCCGTGCCCGCGCGGTGGGGACGACCAGGTGGTAGGGCAGGCGCGCGACCGCCGCGAGGTCGGGCTCCAGGGCGCGCAGCACCGCCTCGTCGGCGACCTCCACGAGCAGGTCGTCCTGTCCGCCGACACCGGTCCACAGGGGCTCGGTTCCCAGGGCGTCGGCCAGGCTCTCGGGGGTGTCGATCCGCCGGGGCGGCTTGGCGGGGAAGTCCATCCACAGGAGGCCGTCGCGCTGCTCGACGGTGAGCACGCCGCTGAGGGTGGTGAAGCGGTAGGGCCCCGGCACACCCGCCTCGGTGAGGGCGTGTGCGGTGGCGAGTGTGGCGTGACCGCACAGGTCGATCTCGACGGTCGGGGTGAACCAGCGCAGTTCGTAGTCGGCGTCGGGGGAGTCGACGGGGCGGGCGAAGGCGGTCTCGGACAGGTTGAACTCGGCGGCCACCGCCTGTGCCCACGCGTCGGGGTAGGCGTCGTCCATGACGAGGACGGCTGCGGGGTTCCCTGCCAGGGGGCGGTCGGTGAAGGCGTCGATCACGCGGTACTCGGGCATGGACACATTCTCGCCTGCCGGGGCGGGCCGGGGCGGGGTGCCGGGCGGACCGGGCCTCACAGGGGCGGCTCGTCCAGGATGAACATGGTCTGGGTGCTCTTGACCTCGGGCAGGCGCTGGAGGCGTTCGAGGACGAAGGTCCGCAGCGCGGCGGCGTCGGCCACCCGGACCAGGAGCAGCAGGTCGACGTCGCCGGAGACCAGGGCGGCGTGGTCGACCTCGGGGATGTCGCGCAGATAGCCCCGGAAGCGTTCCCAGGAATGCTGTTCGATACGCACCGACACGTAGGCCGACAGTCCGGTGCCGTACTTCTCGGGGTCGATCACGGCGGTGAAGCCGCGGATGACACCCTCCTCGCGGAGGCGTTCCAAACGGGAGTAGGCGTTGGCGCGGGAGATGTGCGCCTGCTGTGCGACCGCGCGGATGGACATCCGCCCGTCCTCGCGCAGCAGGGAGATGATCCGGCGGTCGGTCTCGTCCAGCGGCACAGCCATGTGTCTTCCCTCATACCGCTCATGTGGCGGCCGGTCGGGAGCATAGAGACCGCTGTGTGGCCTTACTGAGCAGTTCGTCCAGTATCAGCATGGAAGCATCGACACTATGGGGTATTTCACTTCCGGTTCAAGGCAGGAAGCGCATCGATGCGCGATCTCTACCCGGGCCCCGGCCCGGACACGGCAGGGGGCCGCGGCCGGATCCGGCCGCGGCCCCCTGTGCGGGAGAACCCTTGCCTACTTGTCGTCCTCGCCGTCCTTCTTTCCGCGCACGCGGTCGATCAGGGAGCCGAGGCTGTGGTCACCCGCGCTCGCGGCCAGCAGGCCGCGGCCCTGGTCGTCGGCCTCACCCGCGTGGGCGCCGGCCGGGCGGCGGCTCCAGGCGAAGAAGAGGGCGACGAGGATGGCCGGAACGAGGGCCAGGGCGAGCAGGCCGGTGCTGCTCAGGACACCGCTGTCGGCACCGGTGAGCCCGACGCCGGACAGGTCGTTCACGGCCGTCTCGGCGGTCACTCCGCCCTCGCCCCCGTCGTCGGAGGCGGCCGCGGCCTGCTCCTCGGCGTCCTCGGAGTCCTTGTCCTCGGACTTCTCCCCGCCCTCGGAGTCCTTGCCCCCGGACTCCTTCTTGTCGTCCTTCTTGTCTTCCTTCTCGTCCGCCTGGGAGGTGTCGAGCGCCTCCTCGGGGATGGGGGAGACCGCGTTCTCGCACTTGTTCTCGGGCTGCATGAAGGGGTGGGGAGCGCCTTCTGTACCCGCGCCGTCGCCCCATTCGGTGATGTAGTACTCGACGTCGTAGAGGTGGCCGTTGCCGCCGCTCACGGTGTAGTTGGTGTCGTTCCAGGTCTCACCGGTCAGCTCGGCGAAGGTCTTGCCGTCCATGTCGAGCAGGACGTCGCAGTCGTGGGAGGGGACACCGGGACCGCGGTCACCGATGAAGAACTCCGCCTTCTTGCCCTCGTGGACCACGTAGCCCTCGGTGCCGAGGGGCCAGCTCGGGCTGGAGAAGAGGCCCTTCTGCATCGGCTCGCCGCTCGCGGGCGCGCCGGTGTCACCGTTGATGCCGGAACCGTCGTCCCAGAAATAGGTGGCGGTGACCTTGCCGTACTGAATGGGAGTGTCGTTGCTCATGAGAGAAATAGCCAGGTAGGCGACAGGGCCGAGAAGACCGTGGACACGGCTGGGCCGGGTTCCGAGGCGTCCTCGGGGCACACCCCGGTCCGGGTGTCGTGCAGGGATCTCCCGCGTCGCTGGCTGCGAGGTGCGGGGTGGGAACGGGTCGCGCCGATGGACTTCGGCACTCCTCTGGCTCGGGCGCTCGAACGCGCACGGCTCAGTTCCCGGGAAGGGTCTCGATTCCCCTGCGGCACTCTGGCCGATCAAGGGCTCGGCACCGGTTCGTCAAAGACCAATAACGAACCGGTCACGAAGGACACTAACCCACGCTCAGGCAAAAAAGGCAAGCCCGCCAGGTAAAATGACAGAAAGACACTTGACCGGCACTCTTCGGAGTTCCCCCGCCCACCCCCGAAAATGCCGAAAGCCCCTGCACACAGGGGCTCGGCGCGTTCGCCCGGTGACGGCGGACGCGCCCGTCCGTGGCGCGGCTCACGGTGTGGCGGGCGCACCGGGGTCGGGCGGAGGGCCGTGACCGGGGCCACGGTCAAGCCCGGGTCACGTCACCTCGGACCGCAGGGAAAAACGCTCCTGGCGCCACTCCCCTGTCTCCACGACCTCGCGCAGCGCCTCGGCGGCGTCCCACACGTCCACGTGGCGCAGGTACAGCGGGGTGAAGCCGAAGCGCATGACGTCGGGGGCCCGGAAGTCCCCGACCACCCCGCGGGCGATGAGCGCCTGCACGATCGGGTAGCCGGCGCCCTCCTCGGGCTCCACCAGCGCCACCTGGCTCCCGCGCCGCCCGTGCTCGGCCGGGGTGATCGAGGAGATCCCCGCCGCGGCGGCGCGGTCCAGGAAGAGGTCGGTCATCGCCAGGCTCTTGGCCCGCACCAGCGCCATGTCGGCCCTGGCCCACACGTCCAGGCTCGCCTCCAGGGCGGCGGCGGCCAGCAGGGGCTGCGAACCGCTGAGGAAGCGGGACACCCCCGGAGCGGGCTCGTAGTCGGCGCTGAACTCGAAGGGCCGGGCGTGCCCGTGCCAGCCGCTCAGCGGCTGCTCGGCCGCGGCGTGGTGGCGCCGGGCCGCGTACAGGAACGAGGGAGAGCCCGGACCGGCGTTGAGGTACTTGTAGGTGCACCCCACCGCGAAGTCGGCTCCGCTGCCGGACAGGTCGACCGGGACCGCGCCGGCGCTGTGGCACAGGTCCCAGACCACCAGGGCGCCGTGCTCGTGCGCCAGGCGGGTGATGCCGGCCATGTCGCGCATCGTGCCGCTGCGGTAGTCGACGTGGCTGAGCAGCAGCACGGCGACGTCGCCGGCCGCCAGCGCCTCGGCCAGGCCGGGGCCGTCGGGGTCCACGCGCCGCTGCACGGCGCCCGTCAGCGAGGCCGCTCCCTCGGCGACGTAGAGGTCGGTGGGGAAGTTGCCCGCCTCACCCAGCACGACCGACCGGTCGGACATGCGCAGCGCGGCGACCAGTGTCTTGAACAGGTTGGCGGAGGTGCCGTCGCCGACGACGACCTCGTCGGGGCCGGCCCCGACCAGGGGGGCGATCCGGGCGCCCAGAGTGCGCGGCTTGTCCCACCATCCGGCGTCGTTCCAGCTGCGGACGAGGCCTTGGCCCCACTCCCGCTCGACCATGTCGGCGATCCGCCCGGGGGTGGCGCGCGGCAGCGCGCCCAGCGAGTTCCCGTCGAGGTAGACCATGCCCTCGGGGAGGACGAACTCGTCGCGGAGCGGGGCGAGGGGGTCGGCCGCGTCGAGCGCGGCGCATTCCTCACGGGTGGTGGGTGTCATCGGTGCCTCGTTCTTCCTTCTCGGGTGGCGGGTGCGGCAGGCTCCTCGGGGAGCTCGCCTCAGAGGGAGCTGCGCAGCGACCACAGCTCGGGGAACACGTCCTGTTCGACGATGCGGGCCAGCCAGGTGAGGCCGTTGGAGCCGCCGCTGCCCGTCTTGCCCCCCATCGCGCGCTTGACCGCCGTGTAGTGGAGGTGGCGCCACCTGGTCATCCTCTCGGCGACGTCGACCAGGGCCTCGGCCAGGAGGTAGAGCTCGTTGCCGGGCCTGTCGTCGGCGTACACCAGCGCCCAGGCCCGTTCGACCTCCGGGCTCGCCTCGTAGCCGGCGGTCCAGTCCCGCTCGACGCGGTCGGCGGGGACGGGCAGGCCGCGGCGGTACAGCAGCCGCAGCGCCGCGTCGTACAGGCTCGGCCGCTCCAGGAGACCGGTGAGCTCCTCCGCGACGCGGTCCATGGCCTTGTGCGGGCGGACCATGGCCGCGGACTTGTTCCCCAGCACGAACTCCAGTTTCCGGTAGCCGTAGGACTGGAAGCCCGAGGCCTGGCCGAAGGCGTCCCGGAACCGGTTGAACTCCGTGGGGCTCATGTCGGAGATCAGCTTCCAGGAGTCGTTGAGCACGTCCTGGGCGGCGGCCGCGCGGCGCAGCCAGGCCAGGGCCCCGGGCACGTCGTCCGCTTCCAGGCGGTCGCGGGCCTCCTCCCAGCGCTCCCGTACGAGCACGAACACCAGCTCCATCACCTGGGTGGCGATGATGAAAGCGGACTCGGCGGGCTCGTCCGTGCGCGGGTTCTGGAGCCGCAGCAGGGTGTCGACACCCACGTAGTCGACGTAGGGGGTGGTGCGCTCGAAGGAGAGCGTGGGCCGCCCCTCGTCCTCCGGGTCGCCGGGGAGGTAGGGGCACTGCTGGGCGGTGGTCGTGGAGAGCATCGGAAGGACCCCTCGTGGTACGGAACTGCTGCGGCGGTCAAGTGCCATGTGGTCACATGATCGGACAGTCCGACTCGGAAAGGAATGGACGTCGGCCCCTCCCACGGGGTTCGAACCTAGTGTTCGTTGTGTATCCAGCAACATTGCTTTGCAGACGAAAGGCGCGGCCTTGCACCTGACAACTCCCCTCGACGGGGTGGACCGACGTATTCTCACCGAGCTCCAGCGCGACGGCCGGCTGTCCTTCAACGAGCTGTCGCGCCGGGTGAACCTCTCGGCCCCGGCCGTCGCCGACCGCGTACGCCGCCTCACCGACCGGGGCGTGATCACCGGCTACCACGCACACGTGGACCCGGCCGCGGCGGGCCTGCCGGTGACCGCGCTGGTGCGCATGCAGTGCTTCGGCGCACATTGCCTGCTGCGCGAACCGGAGTCGCTGGAGCTTCCGGAGATCCTGCAGGTCCACCGGGTGACCGGTGACGACTGCTGCGTGCTGCTCATCGCGGTGCGCTCCATGGAGCACTTCGAGGAGGTCATCGACCGCCTCGCGGCGCACGGCCGCCCCTCCAGCACCATGATCCTGTCCAGCCCGGTGCCCTGGCGCCCGGTCACCGCGCCGGAGGCCCCCTGAACCCCGACGGCTCGGACCGGCCGTCCGCCTCCAGGCGTTCGAGCTCGGCGGACATGTTGGCCCGCGCCCGGGGCTCCCAGTGGAGACGGCCGAAACCGGTGGAGTACAGGTGCGGGGAATCCAGCAGCCGCCTCAGCACGCCGGCCCTGCCCCGCCGGAACTCCTCGTCCGAGAAGCGGCCGTACTCGGCGCGCACCGCGGCGTTGTAGGTCAGGTACTCGTCGGCGGGACCGGCCAGGACCGACAGGTCGGCGTCGCAGAGCACCGCGGCGTCGGCGTCGCCCGGCTCGGGGCGGTGGTCGCGGGTGACCAGGACCAGGCGCGCCACCTCCAGGGTCCGTGCCGGGTCGGTGCCCGTCATGGGCAACCGGTCCAGGGCCAGTGCCGCGCTCTGCTCCTCGTCGTCGGAGGAGCCCTGGTGGACCGCGTCGTGGAACCAGGCCGCCAGGCGGACCAGATCGGGATCCGCGGCCTCCTCCGCCAGCACGTCGACCGCGCAGAGCACCTGCCACAGATGCCGGACCGTGTGGTGGCGCCGGTGCGGTTCCCCCCACCGGTCCAGGAGCTCCTCCCCCACCGCCCTGGCCTCCGGTCCGGACCCGACGAGACGTTCCCAGGCCGCCCGGAGCAGGGGCGCCTCCTCGTTCCGCATCCTTCCGCCCTTCCTGTCGGGGTGCACCGCTTCCTCTCCCCTCGGTCTTCCCGGGCAGGCCGCCCGCCGCACGGGCCGGGGTGTGTTCGGGGCCGACGGCAGAAGAAGCGCCATATCATGGGACGAATTTGGTCCCTCCTCGATCGATCCGCCGACCGCCGTGCCGACGTCCTGGAAGGACCGGCACGGAACAGACACGAACGAGGGCGGATGTCACCACTGCAGACCCTGCGGCGCATGCACGAGATCGCCGGATGGCCCCTTCTTCTCGCGACCTTCATGGCCCGCCTGCCCGTCTCCATGTCCCTGATCGGGCTCCTCACCCTGGTGACGGTCACCACCGGGAGCGTGGCCACGGCCGGAATGGTGACCGGCGCCTTCGCGGTCGGCGAGGCGGTCGGCGGACCGGTCATCGCCCGCTTCGCCGACCGCCACGGCCAGCGCCTCCCCGTCCTGGTCATGTCGCTCGTGGACACCGTCCTCATCGCCCTGCTCGTGGCGGCGGTCCTGACCGGCCGACCGACGCCGGTCCTGGCCGTCCTGGCCGCGGTGGCGGGCGCGTGCCTGCCCCAGATCGCCCCGATGGCGCGCACCCGGTGGGTGGTGCTCATCCGCAAGGGTCCGCACACCGGCCTGGAGCGGGAGCGGTCCCTGTCCGCGGCGATGTCGGTGGAGGGCGTGCTCGACGAGGCCGCGTTCGTGCTCGGGCCGGCGCTGGTGGGCCTGCTCACCGTCGCGGTCTCCCCTGCCGCGAGCGTGCTCGGCGCGTCCGTGCTCATCGGTGTGTTCGGCACCGTCTTCGCCCTGCACCCCACCGCCCCGCCCGGATCTCTTCCGGTGCACGGCGAGAACAGCCGGATCGCCACACCCGCCCTGCTGGTACTGGCCGTGCCCATGTTCTGCCAGGGGATGTTCTTCGGCGCGATGTCCACCGCCGTGACCGCCTTCGCCGACGAGGCGGGCCACAGCGAGCTGTCGGGCCTGATGTACGCGGTGATGGGTATCAGCAGTGCCACCGCAGGGCTGCTGATGGCCTCGCTGCCTGTGGGATTCGGCCTGACCGCACGCGCGCGGGTCGCGGCGGGAGGCCTCTTCCTGCTCACCCTGCCGCTGTACCTGGACCACAGCGCCGCCACGCTCGCGGGGGTGATCTTCGTCCTGGGCGCCGCCGTGGGGCCGCACATCGTCACCCTGTTCGCACTCACCGAACGCGCGGCGCCGCCCAGCCGCCTGTCCCAGTCGATGGCGATCATCCTGAGCTGCCTCATCCTGGGCCAGGCAGCGGGTTCGGCCCTGTCGGGGCCGCTCGCCGAGAGCTCCGGGCACATGGCGGCGTTCGTACCGGCCACGATCGGCGGCCTGGTGTCGCTGGCGGTGTCGACCGCGGTGATGCGCAGCCGCTGGTACACCCTCGACCGGGACCGCGGTCCCCGACGTGAGACGGGGAACATATCGCGTTAAGCACACGTTAAAGAGCGGCCGACAGTTACTCCTCCGCCCCTAGGCTCGTGGACCGTGCTCGAACTTCTGACCAGTCTCCATCAGAGAAGCCCGCGCCGTCGAAGAGAGGCAGAAGTGCCCCAGCTCACCGGACTCGCCCGCATCACCCTGTCGGTGCGCGACAGGGACGCGAGCGTGGCGTTCTACCGCGACGTCCTCGGGTTCAAGGTGCGTGCCAGACGCGATCAGGACGGAACGCTGCGCACGGAGTGCCGCCACCAGGCCTCGGGGGTGCTCCTGGCCCTGATCCAGCACAGGGACAACTTCAAGAACCGCTTCGACCGCCGCCACTGCGGCCTGGACCGCCTCACCCTGGGGGTGGCCAACCTGGGCGAGCTGGAGGCGTGGGAGGAGCGGTTCGGCGAGATGGACGTGGACCACCTGCCGATCGTGCACAGGGAGGAGGGCTCCACCCTCCTCTTCTACGATCCCGACGGCACCGAGCTCGCCCTGTTCGCCCCGGCCGAGCTGGACGAGGAGGGGTAGGGGCCGGTCAGCCCTCGCACTCGACGAGTTCGAGGCGCACGTCGCGCTCGGCCAGCTCGTCCACGGCCGAGCGCGGCAGCCTGTCGTCGGTGATGATCAGGTCGAACTCCTCCAGGCGGGCCACCCTGAAGGTGCCGAACTTGCCGTACTTGGTGCTGTCGACGGTGAGCACGCTCTTGGAGGAGATCCGCAGCAGTTCCTGCTTCGCGATCACCTTGGCCTCGGAGGGGGTGGTCGAGCCGCGCTCGGCGTCCCAGGAGCTGCTGGCGATGAAGGCCAGGTCGACGTTCACCTGGCGCAGGAACTCCGCGGTGAACCGCCCCACCGAGGAGTGGTCGGAGTGCGACACCAGGCCGCCGGTGTGGATGAGCTCGATACCGGGGTACTCCATGAGGTGGCCGACGACGTTGAAGTCACTGGTGATGACGGTGAGCCCCACCTTGTCGGTCAGCAGCGGCACCATCTGGAGCGTGGTGGTGCCCGCGTCCAGGTAGATGGTGAAGTTCTCCCGCACCAGGTCGGCCGCGGCCCGCGCGATCGCGCGCTTGGCCGGCACCTCCAGCTGGGCCTTGGCCAGGTAGGACGGCTCGCTCTTGAGCCGCGCCGCGAGCCGCACCCCTCCGGTGACCGACAGGACCTTGCCGTCGTTCTCCAGTGCCTGGATGTCGCGCCGGACCGTCATGTGGGAGACCGACAGCATCGACGTGAGCTCGTTGATACTCAGCACGTGGCGCTCCTGGAGGAGCTTGAGGATGTGCTCTCGCCGCTGGTCCGGGATCATCGTTCGCCTCACACTAGGGGCCGGGGCGGGCACCGTGCAGCCACGGCGCCTTGTAACAAAGTTTCCCAGCTCGGCGCCCCGGTTCGGTGCTCAGGGGACGTGAATCCTCTCGCACTCGGCCGACGGCCCCGGACGGGCAGGGCGGCGGAGGAGCGGACGACTCACTCAAAAGGGCGTTTTCGCTGTTCGCGCCACATGGGACGGGGATCTTTGCCACCCTGGTCACCATGACGCTGTCCATCGCCCTGCGCGGAGACACCGCCCGCTTCCCCGGGAACACGCTTCCGGCCCTGCGCGCGGCCTGGCGTGCCGGGGCCGACCTGGTCAAGGTCGACGTCCACCTGACCCGTGACGGCTACCCCGTCCTGGCCGGTGAGAGAACCGCGGAGCTCCGGAACCGGCCGCCGCGCCCGCTGGCCGACCTCAGCCTCGCCGAGCTGGCCGCCGCCCGCGACGACGTGGAGCACCGCATCCCCACACTGCTGGAGGTGCTCTCCGAGTTCCGGGACGGGGACGTGCCCGCCCTCGTGCTCGACTCGGCCTCCGCCGAGGCCGCCCTGGCCTCGGACGCGCTGCTGCGCGAGCGGGGGTTCGCCGAACACGTGCTGCACACCGGTTCCGTGGAGGCCCTGGGCAGCCTGAGCGCCCAGAACCCCTCGGCCCGCCTCCTGCTGCCCTGGGACCAGGAGGTGCTGCCCTCGGCCGCGGCCCTGCACGGGCTGCGGCCCACCTACCTGGGAATGCGCTCCCCGCTGCTGACCCGCGAGGGGATCGTCGAGGCCCACCGCTCGGGGTACCTGGTCGCGGCCTGGGACGTGGAGGACTTCTCGGAGATGGCGCGCCTGGTCGGCACGGGCGTGGACGCCATCGCCGCCGAGAGGTTGGACGACCTGGTCGCGGTGGTGAGCGGCCGGGCCCAGGACGAGGTGCAGGTGTCCGGGGTCTGACCCCGGTCAGCCGACGAGCTGGTACAGGTTCACCGACTCGGCCAGTGCCCGCAGCCCGGCGTCGCCGGGGTGCAGGTGGTCGCCCGAGTCGTAGGCCGGCAGCAGGCGTTCGGGTGCCTCGGGGTCGCGCAGGACCGCGTCGAAGTCCCACACGCCGTCGAAGGGGGATCCGGGGTCCTCGGCCGCGGCGCGCAGACGGGCGTTGACCTGCTGACGGCCCCGCTCCACCTCCTCGGTGCAGCGTGCCTCGCCCCCGCAGGGGGCCAGCGTGGCGACGAACACCCGCAGGCCGCGCTCCCGGGCCCGGCGGCCCAGCTCCTCCAGACCGGCGGCCACCGTCTCGGCCGGCACGCCCGAGCGCAGGTCGTTGATCCCGGCGAAGACCACGACGGCCCGCACCCCGTTGTGGGCGAACACGTCGCGCGGAGCCCGGTGGAGCATGGAGACCCCGCCCACATGGGGGGCCACCCCCTCCCCCGGGTAGAGGTCGCGGGTCACGCGGTTGCCCGCGATCCCGGCGTTGAGCACGCCCATGGTCGGCAGGCCGGCCCCGGCGTCCAGGCGCGCGGCGAGCACGTCGGGCCAGCGGGCGTGGGCGTCGCGGGTGGATCCCGCGCCGTCGGTGATGGAGTCCCCGAGGGCGACGACGGCCCCGGGCCCGCCGAGCACCTCGACACCGGTGAGGAAGGGCCACGTGTACAGGCGGCCGGTGAAGGGGGCGCCCGTGGCGTCCAGGGTCCGGTCGCCGCTGCCGGCCTCGCTGGTGTAGCTGGTGTCCCCCGCGGCGGAGTGGACCGGGGCCGCGTGCACGGGTTCGGGCAGGTGGAGGCTCACCAGGACGTCGCTCCGCGGCGGCAGGAGGATCTCGACAGGGTCGCTGAAAACCTGTCCGCCCGCAGGCAGGGAAACGTCCGCGCGGCCCTCGAAGGTGAGCGGCACGGGCTCCCCGAGGGGAGCGGCGCCGGTGCCGCGCAGGGCCAGCGAGGCGGCACCGATCATGACCGGCTCGGCGGCGAAGGTGTTCTCCAGCCGGATGCGGACCCTGTGCCCGCCGGCGGTGGTGCGCACCGCCAGACGCAGGGTCTGGTCCTGCCAGGGGCCGACCTCCGTGTAGCCGGAGACCGCCCGCGCCCAGGTCCCGGTCCACTGCCGGTCGGCGGCGCGGCCGCCCACGGCGAAGACGTGGAGGGAACCCTGACCGGTACGGGGCAGCACGACGTGGTCGACCTCCCGCCCGGGGTCGGCGGGCACACTGCGGGCGTACAGGCGGGCCGACCCCAGCAGCAGACTCGGACCGCCCTCGGCCGCGGAGTTGACGCCGGGCAGCACGAGGGCGGCGTCGCCCGCGGGGCCCTCGAGCCAGTCGTGGACGGTGAGGCGGAACTCCTCCTCCGTGCCGTCCGTGTAGACGATCCGGCCGGTGCCCGTGACGGCGGCGCCGCCGGCGCCGGTGGCGGTGGCGAGGACGACGACCGCGTCGTGGCGCCCCCGCAGTCCCACCCGCTGGCCGTCGGAGACCACGTGGTCGGGGCGGCCGAGCGCGTAGTCGGGGAGCTCGATCGGGGCACCCAGCAGCACGACCTCGCGGCCGGGGGTCCAGCCGGCGGCGGCCAGGTGCTGCGCGGACAGGCTGTTGCCCCGGCCGTCGAGGTCGGCGCCGGCCCGGGAGCCGTCCCGGGAGATGCCGATCCGGTCGAGGAGGACGGCGAGAGGAGGCACCGGAGGAGCTGCCGCACCGTCCGTCGGCTCTTCGGTTCCGCCCGACCGCAGGACCCAGGTCAGGCCCGCGGCGACGCAGACCGCGAGCACGGCCGCGGCGACCGCCAGGGGTCCGCGCGTCCGGCCGCCCCCGTGCCGCCCCCGTGTGCGTTCCGCGCCCACCGCCGCCTCTTCCGCTCTCCGTCTCCCGCAGAACTTCAACGTGTATTCCCCGCAGCCACCCGGCCGGGGCCCTGGAAAGCCGTACACGCCACCACGCACAACAGAAGCGCCGTCGGCCTGTATCCGCAGGTCGGCGGCGCTTTTCGCGTACGTGGAGGGGGTAGGCCGGGCAGGACTCGAACCCGCGACCCAGGGATTATGAGTCCCCTGCTCTGACCAACTGAGCTACCGGCCCGCCGTCATCGGCCAGGCCATCCTAACAGGGTGTGTCCGGCGCCATTACTCCGAATACCCGACGGCACGGGGGTTCCCGGCACCGTGCCGGCCGGGGGCGTGTTGAACCGCCCCTGGGGCTCGGTCGGCGGAGCGAGGAGGTCTAGGGTGTGTTCGGTGGATGCCGCCCCTCGCGAGCGGTGTCCCGGGGCGGCCGTCGCAAGGGCCGGAGAAGAGGTCGCGGCGGTTCCCCTGCCGACCGGTGGGGACGCAGCGGGGAACGCGTCCGGGCGCCGCGCGGTCCCGGACCGGGGCCACCCCTACCCGTTGGTAACATCTCGGGTCGCACATCGTCGTCAGGAGAGTTCACGCATGTCCACAGCACCTGTCAACGTCACCGTCACCGGCGCGGCCGGCCAGATCGGCTACGCCCTGCTGTTCCGCATCGCCTCGGGTCAGCTCCTGGGTGCCGACACCCCGGTGAAGCTGCGCCTGCTCGAGATCCCCCAGGGCGTCAAGGCCGCCGAGGGCACCGCGATGGAGCTCGACGACTGCGCCTTCCCCCTGCTCCGGGGCATCGACATCTTCGACGACCCCCGCCAGGGCTTCGAGGGCGCCAACATCGCCCTGCTCGTCGGTGCCCGCCCCCGCGGCAAGGGTATGGAGCGCGGCGACCTGCTGGAGGCCAACGGCGGCATCTTCAAGCCCCAGGGCGAGGCCATCAACGCCGGCGCCGCCGACGACATCCGCGTCCTCGTGGTCGGCAACCCCGCCAACACCAACGCCCTCATCGCGCAGAACCACGCCCCGGACGTCCCGGCCGAGCGCTTCACCGCGATGACCCGCCTCGACCACAACCGCGCGCTCACCCAGCTCGCCAAGAAGCTGGACGTGTCGATCAACGACATCAAGAAGCTGACGATCTGGGGCAACCACTCCGCCACCCAGTACCCCGACCTGTTCCACGCCGAGGTGAACGGCGCCAACGCCGCCCAGGCCGTGAACGACCAGGCCTGGCTGGAGAACGACTTCATCCCGACCGTCGCCAAGCGCGGCGCCGCCATCATCGAGGCCCGCGGCGCCTCCTCGGCCGCCTCGGCCGCCAACGCCGCCATCGACCACGTCCACGACTGGGTCAACGGCACCCCCGAGGGCGACTGGACTTCCGCCGCCATCCCCTCCGACGGCTCCTACGGCGTGCCCGAGGGCCTCATCTCCTCCTTCCCGGTCGTCTCCCGCAACGGCAGGTGGGAGATCGTCCAGGGCCTGGAGATCGACGAGTTCTCCCGCAGCCGCATCGACGCCTCCGTCCAGGAGCTCGTCGAGGAGCGCGACACCGTCCGCAAGCTCGGCCTCGTGAAGTAGCGGGCAGGCTCACGAAGGAGCGGACAGGGCTCCCGAGGAGGAGCGGTCCGGGGCACGTCCCTTCCGGGGCGTGCCCCTTCGCGTCCCGAAGGGGGTGGGGGAGCAGGCAGTATAGAGACCGTGAGTCTCATAGATGCGCTTCCGGCCGAACCAGAACCCGATGCCCTCTTCGAGGCGTTCGCCTCCTGGGCCGAAGAGCGGGGCCTCACGCTCTACCCCCACCAGGAGGAAGCCCTCATCGAGGTCGTCTCCGGGTCCAACGTCATCCTCAACACCCCCACCGGATCGGGCAAGAGCATGGTCGCCACCGGCGCCCTGTTCGCCGCTCTGGCCCGGAACGAGTGCGCGTTCTACACCGCGCCCATCAAGGCCCTGGTGTCGGAGAAGTTCTTCGACCTGTGCAAGATCTTCGGCACGGAGAACGTCGGCATGATGACCGGCGACGCCAGCGTCAACGCCGACGCCCCCATCGTGTGCTGCACCGCGGAGGTCCTGGCCCAGATCGCGCTGGCCGAGGGCGAGCACGCGGACATCAACACCGTCGTCATGGACGAGTTCCACTTCTACGCCGAGCCCGACCGCGGCTGGGCCTGGCAGGTGCCGCTGCTGGAGATGCCGCAGGCGCAGTTCCTGCTGATGTCGGCCACGCTGGGCGACGTCAGCCGTTTCGAGGAGGACCTGGAGAAGCGCACCGGCCGCTCCACCGCCGTGGTCGTCTCCGCCGAGCGCCCCGTCCCCCTCTACTACGACTACCGGGTCACGGCGCTGCACGAGACGCTCGAACAGCTGCTGGAGACCGGCGACGCCCCCGTGTACATCGTCCACTTCACCCAGGCGCAGGCCGTGGAGCGCGCCCAGTCGCTCACGAGCATCAACATGTGCACCAAGGAGGAGAAGGCGGCGATCGCGGCGGAGATCGGCAATTTCCGCTTCACCACCAAGTTCGGCCGCAACCTGTCCCGGTACGTGCGTCACGGCATCGGCGTCCACCACGCGGGCATGCTGCCCAAGTACCGGCGCCTGGTCGAGCGCCTGGCCCAGGCCGGCCTGCTCAAGGTCATCTGCGGCACCGACACCCTGGGGGTCGGCGTCAACGTCCCCATCCGCACGGTGCTGTTCACCGCCCTGAGCAAGTACGACGGCATCCGCGTGCGCCGGCTGCGCGCCCGCGAGTTCCACCAGATCGCCGGCCGCGCGGGCCGGGCCGGCTTCGACACCGTCGGCAACGTGGTCGCCCTCGCCCCCGAGCACGTCATCGAGAACGAGAAGGCACTGGCCAAGGCGGGCGAGGACCCCAAGAAGCGGCGCAAGGTCGTCCGGAAGAAGGCGCCCGAGGGATTCGTGTCGTGGGACAAGTCCACGTTCGACAAGCTCATCGAGGCCGAGCCCGAACCGCTGACCTCCCGCTTCCGGGTGAGCAACGCGATGCTGCTGAGCGTGATCGCCCGGCCCGGCAACTGCTTCAAGGCCATGAAGCACCTGCTCACCGAGAACCACGACGACCGCAAGCAGCAGCGCCGCCACATCCGCGAGGCGATCGCGATCTACCGCTCGCTGCTGGACGGCGGAATCGTCGAGACCCTGCCCGAGCCCGACGCGCAGGGGCGCACCGCGCGCCTGACCGTGGACCTGCAGTCGGACTTCGCGCTCAACCAGCCGCTGTCCACCTTCGCGCTGGCGTGCCTGGAGCTGCTGGACAAGGACTCCCCCACCTACCCGCTGGACGTGCTCACCGTCGTGGAGTCGACCCTGGACGACCCGCGCCAGATCCTGGGTGCCCAGCTCAACAAGGCGCGCGGCGAGGCCGTCCAGCGGATGAAGGAGGAGGGGATCGAGTACGAGGAGCGCATGGAGCTCCTGGAGGACGTCGACTACCCCAAGCCGCTGGAGGACCTGCTCACCCACGCCTACGAGACCTACCGGCGCGGGCACCCGTGGGTGGGCGACCACCCGCTGCGGCCCAAGACGGTGGCCCGCGACATGTACGAGCGGGCGATGACCTTCACCGAGTACGTGGGGCACTACGAGCTGGCCCGCTCCGAGGGGCTGGTGCTGCGCTACCTGGCCAGCGCCTACAAGGCGCTCAACCAGACCGTGCCCGACGACGCCAAGACCGAGGAGCTGCGCGACCTCGTCGAGTGGCTGGGCGAGCTGGTCCGCCAGGTCGACTCCAGCCTGCTGGACGAGTGGGAGCAGCTGACCAACCCGGAGGAGGAGGTCCCCGACCAGGAACCGGTCGAGGAGAGGGTCCGCCCGGTCACCGCCAACGCCCGCGCCTTCCGCGTGCTGGTGCGCAACGAGATGTTCCGCCGCGTGGAGCTTGCCGCCCGGCGCCGCTACAGCGAGCTCGCCGCCCTCGGGGAGGGCGACGACTGGGACGCCGAGGACTGGGAGGAGGCACTGGAGGCCTACTTCGAGGAGCACGACGAGATCGGCATCGGTCCCGACGCCCGCAGCCCCAAGATGCTCCTCATCGAGGAGGAGACCGGGCTCTGGCGGGTCCGGCAGGTGTTCGCCGACCCCGCGGGCGACCACGACTGGGGCATCGGCGCCGAGGTGGACCTGGCCGCCTCCGACGCCGAGGGCCGCGCGGTCGTACGCGTGGTGGACGTCGACCGGCTCTAGACCCTGAACAGGGCCTAGCCGACCCGTGGCGGCTGCGCCCCGCCGCACGCTCCCGGTCCCCGGAGGAGATGCGCGTTGGCCTCGCGGGCGGCGTCCGCGAGGTCGGGGCGCTCCACCACGGTGCGGCCCGCCGCGCGCAGGCGCTCGGCGCCGTCGCAGTCGACGAAGACGGCGGGCTCGCGCCAGGCGAAGACCACGCGCGGCACGGGCGTGGACAGCACGAGGGCCGAGCAGGAGCGCGGACGCGAGGAGCGGGAGCTGCACGGCTCCAGGGACGAGTACAGCGTGGCCCCGGCCAAGCGGGGATCGTCCGGGTCGACGCCGCGCAGAGCGGCCTCCTCGGCGTGGTCGCGGGGGTCGTCGCGGCGCGAGTACCCCTCACCGAGCACGGTGCCGTCGGCGGCGACCACGACGGCGCCGACGGAGAAGGCCGTGTCCGAGGGCGGGCACAGCCGGGACAGCTCGGCGGTGCGGCGCAGCCAGGAGGTGTCGGCGGCGCCCTCGGCGGGCACGGGCCCCTTCATCTCCGCTCTCCCAGGCGGTAGCGCAGGACGGCCACGTCGCCCAGCGCACGGGCCTCCAGCAGGCGCATGGGGGCAGCGGGGCCGTGCGGATAGGCGCCGGGCAGGACGAAGCGCGGTGCGCCCTCCTCTCCCACGAAGAACGGCGCGACGGCCAGCCGCAGCTCGTCGGCCAGCCCCGAGGTGAGGAACATGGTGTGGATGTGGCCGCCGCCCTCCACCAGGAGGCGCTCCACCCCGCGGGCGGCCAGGTCGGCCAGGATCGCAGCCGCCGAGGGCGGGTCCCCGGCGTCCACGACGTCGGCGGGCGGGTCTCCGGCGGGCCTGGCGGCCAACCTGCTCCGTGCGACGGCGGTTCCGTCCCCTCCCGTGTAGACGACCGCCCCCGCGTCTCCGGTGGCGAAGAGGCGGGCGCCGGGGTCGACATCACCACTGCGGGTGACCACGGCCTTGAGCAGGTGGGCGGTCCGGCCCCGGGCGCGGCGGCGCTCCTGCCGCTCGGGTGAGCGCACCAGAAGCCGGGGGTCGTCGGCGCGCAGGGTGCCCGCTCCGACGAGGATGGCGTCGCACGTGGCGCGCAGCTCGTCGATCTCGTCGAAGTCGGCCTCGTTGGACAGACGCAACCGCTCGGGGCCCGTGTCGTCGATACGGCCGTCGACCGACACTGCGCAGCTCAGGATGGTGTAGGGGCGGTCCATCCCTCCAGGTTAGGCCGTGTCGGTGGATGTCGCCCGTCGCGGGCACCGCCCCGGGGCGCGTCCGGCCGTTCTCCGGGTGTTCCCCTTGCGGGAACAGCGCATTCACAACACCATTGCCGCAGGAAGCAGGCACACCCGGAATTCACCGGCCGCATCCCTGTATTCGGCATGAACATATTTCGGCGCACTCCGGAGGACACGTCCCGCTGTCGGAGCACACAGAAAACATAGGAGACCCCAAGGTCACCACATGTTTCACATGAGCCACATAAGACGTCTACAGTCACACGAACCGACGGCGGCACACAGGGTTTCGCCACCTGGTCACCCTTGACAGAATTCCTCACAAAAAGAACATCGGGTATATAAGAGCCAGGCACCCCAAGAAGGCCTCAACATGCAGCCAAGTGCACTTCGAACACACACGCGTCCTCTTTTCCGACCGAAGTGCCGAGTGTGGTCAACAACACTCCGAACGATGAATAGAATCCTGGTGTCGAGCACCTTCCCCACCTCCGACAGAGGACGTCGATGTCGCGATTCACTTCCCCCGATTTCCTGAGGCGGGCGGGGGCCAAGGGCACCCGGGCCAATCCCCCGCCGGCCGTCGACCTCACCAGGCCGAGCCTGGCCCGGCTGCACTCCTTCCACCTCAAGGGCAAGGACCACTTCGAGGCCGATCGCGAACTGGCGTTCAAGGCGGAACACGCCGTCCCCGGTTTCCAGGACCTCGTCCTCGGCGAGCGCGCCTTCCTCCAACGGGCGGTCCGCCACCTCGTCGAGGAGGTCGGCATCCGCCAGTTCGTCCAGATCGGCTGCGGGCTGCCCGCCCCCGGCGACCCGCACGAGATCGCACACGAGGCGGAGCATCCCACCGCCGGGGACACCCGTGTGGTCTACGCGACCGACGACCTCATGGTGCTGGCCCACCACCGCGCCCTGCTGCGCGACGAGCGCA
Source organism: Nocardiopsis algeriensis (assembly GCF_014203695.1). GTDB lineage: Bacteria > Actinomycetota > Actinomycetes > Streptosporangiales > Streptosporangiaceae > Nocardiopsis > Nocardiopsis algeriensis. Next base: position 226,053 of record NZ_JACHJO010000010.1, read on the forward strand.
CCATCGCGGTGGAGGGCCGCCTCACCGAACCCCGCGCGCTGCTGTCCGCCGCCGAGCTCCGCGGCTTCCTGGACCTGGAGCGCCCCGTGGGGCTCCTGCTCGCCGGCACGCTCTCCCACGTCCCCGATCTGGACGCTCCCGGGGAGCACCTGGCCGCACTGCGCGATCTCCTCGCCCCGGGCAGCCATCTGGTCCTCAGCCACTACTGCCGCCCCGACGCCGGCCCCTTCCCCCGCGACGCGGCGCGCGCCGACAAGCTGGAGCGGGTCTTCCGCGAACACCGGCTGACCGGTTACTGGCGCACGAAGGACCGGATCCAGGGCTTCCTCGACGGCTGGGACGTCACCGCGCCGGGCCTGATCGAGGTCCAGTCCTGGCGAACCCTCCCTGTGGCCCCGCCGGTCCCCGGCAGCTACCAGATGCCGCACCGCAACCGCCGCCTGCTCGTCGGGGCCCTCGCCCGTATCTGACCCGCCCGTCCCCTCTCTCCGCCCCGCGCCGGGGCCCTCGCGGCCCGGCAGCGGGAGGCGGACCGCTCCTCCGTGAGGACAGCGGACAGACTTGTGCGCAGACACGGAAAAGGCCCGCCGCGAACGACGGGCCCTGCTCTGCTCCCGCGATTGGACTCGAACCAATAACCTGCCGGTTAACAGCCGGCTGCTCTGCCGATTGAGCTACGCGGGATCGCGTTGTCCCGATCGAGGACCGGGGTTCACGAGACAGCCTAGCGCCTCCGAAGAGTGACCGCCACGGCCTTTCGTGGCTCCCGCGATTGGACTCGAACCAATAACCTGCCGGTTAACAGCCGGCTGCTCTGCCGATTGAGCTACGCGGGATCGCGTTGTCCCCCGGGCGCTTCGCTCCGGGGCGACACCCATAGACTAGCGCTCTTCCGGAGTGCTCGTGACCAGTGATGCCCCGTGTGGGCGGGAACGCTTCGGGGTAGCGTGCGAGGCGAAAGCCTCCGACCGACATCTGAAGAGGGACCCATGCGCCACCGGATCACATTCGCAGCCGGACTCGCCGTCGGATACGTCCTGGGAGCCAAGGCGGGCAGGGCCCGCTACGAGCAGCTCGTCCGCTCCGCCCGCAAGGTGGCCGACAACCCCGTCGTCCAGGAGGTCGCCGGTCTCGTCGGCGCCCAGGTGGGCAACGCCGGCCGCCTCGTCTACGACAAGACCGTGGAGAAGATGCCGGTCACGTCGCTGCGCGACTTCCTCGCCCGGCCGACGGCGGAGGAGGAGGCCGAGATCGTCGGCTGGGACGCCTCCGCCAACGGCAGCGCATCGCATCGGAACGGATCGGCGGAGCGGTAGTGGCCTTCCTCCGCAGGGGTGTCCCCGACTCCGTACGCTCCCGGCTGGAGCGGGGCGAGCGCGTTCTGGCACACGCACCCGTGGCCGGGCAGGAAGCGGCCCTGGTGGCCACCACCCGCGCCCTGCACCTGCCCGGCGGACGGGCCGTGGCGTGGCAGGACATCGGTCAGGCCCGGTGGTCGCAGCAGGAGTTCACCTTCACCGAGGAGGGCGCCGGGGAGCGCACGGTGCGCCTGCGCCCGGCCGGCGCGCAGGGAGCGGTGGACTACCGCCGCCTGGCCGAGACCGTCTCCGAGCGCGTCACCGCGACCATTCTGGTGAACCGCTTCGTGCCCTTCCCCTCCCCCGAGGCGTCCACGGGGTTCCGGCTCGTGGCACGCCGCGCCCCCGGCGGCACCGAGGTCGCCTGGCGCGTCCACCTGGGCGAAGGTGTGGACCAGGGGGACCCGCGCCTGTCCGGCGCCGTCTCGCGGGCCCTGGACGTCCTCCGCGACCAGATGGGCGTCTGACCGCTCCCGCGGACCGTTCGGGAGCCGGCCCCGTTCGCCCGCGCCTCCCGAGCGGTCGCGGGCGCGCCGGCTCCCGGACGGTGGCGCACGGTCCGCACACCGGCCACCGCCGCCCCGCGTCCCCGGGCGCCCGTACGCACCCGTACGCACTCAGCGGTCGGCGGTTCCCGCCTCCTGCCGTCGCCCCCGGTCCAGACCCCGGGCCAGCAGCTCCGCCAGGTGCAGGGGCCTGCGGCCCGCGCCTTGGAGGATCTGGGTCCGGCAGCTGTAGCCGTCGGCCAGGACCACCGTGCCGGCGTCCGCCTCACGCACCCGGGGCAGCAGTTCGCGCTCGCCGATCGCGGCGGACACCTCGTAGTGCCCCTCGGTGAATCCGAAGTCGCCCGCCAGCCCGCAGCAGCCCGCGTCCAGCACCTCGCCGTCCACGCCCGCCCGGGCGAGCACCTCGCGGTCGTCGCCGAAGCCCATGACGGCGTGCTGGTGGCAGTGCACCTGGGTCAGCGCGGCACCCGCGACCCGCGGCACCTCCCAGTCGGGCGCGTACCGGTTGAGGAAGCCCGCGAGGGTGTGCACGGCGGCCGCGACCCGCTCGCTCTCCTCCCCGGGCAGCAGCTCCAGCAGGTCGTGGCGCAGCGCGGCGGTGCAGCTGGGCTCCAGACCCACCACGGGCAGCCCCTGTTCGACCAGGGGCGCCAGCGCCCGCACCGCGCGGCGCATCACCGCCCGCGCGATGTCGAGCTGGCCGGTGGACACCCACGTCAGGCCGCAGCACACCTGTCCCTCCGGCAGGACCACGGTGAACCCCGCGTCCTCCAGCACGCGGACCGCGGCGGCGGGGATCTGCGGGTCGAAGTGGTTGCCGAAGGTGTCGGGCCACAGCACCACACGCGGCCCGCCGGTGCGCGCGCGGCCCCGGGCCGCGCGCCGCCGGAAGGCCCTGGTGAACGTCGTACGGGCGAACAGGGGCAGGTCGCGCCGGGCGGCCACCCCCGCGGCCTTCTTGGCCAGGCGCGAGAGGCCCGGCAGGCGGGTCGCGCGGTTGACCTCGGACGGCGCCGCCGAGGCCAGGCGCGCCCACAGCGGCAGCCACCCCATCGAATAGTGCGCCGCGGGGCGTACCCTGCCCCGGTAGTGCCGGTGCAGGAACTCGGCCTTGTAGGAGGCCATGTCCACGTTGACCGGGCAGTCGCTCAGGCAGCCCTTGCAGGACAGGCACAGGTCGAGGCTCTCGCGGACCTCCTCCGAGCGCCACCCGTCGGTGATCACCTCCCCGTTGGCCATCTCGAACAGCAGGTGGGCCCGCCCCCGGGTGGAGTGCCTCTCCTCCTGGGTGACCTGGTAGCTGGGGCACATGACGCCGGTCCCGCTCTGGCGCCGGCACTTGCCCACCCCTGAGCAGCGGCGCAGTGCCCGCGCGACATCACCGTGGTCGTCGCGGTAGGCCAGGGACGTCTGCGACAGCAGAGGCAGATTCATGCGGGCGCCCACCCGGACGTCGTCGTCCAGCGGCAGCGGGTCGACGATGATGCCGGGGTTCATGATCCCTGCGGGGTCCCACAGCTTCTTGAACTCGCCGAAGGCCCGCAGCAGGCCCGCCGGGTACATGCGGGCGAGCAGCTCGGACCGGGCCCGGCCGTCCCCGTGCTCCCCCGACGGGGACCCGCCGTGCCGCACGACGAGCTCGGCCGCCTCCTCCAGGAACGCCCGGTACTCGGCACGGCCCCGCTCGTGGGTGAGGGCGAAGTCGATGCGCACGTGCAGGCAGCCGTCGCCGAAGTGGCCGTAGACGACCCCGGAGCGGCCGTGGCGCTCCATCAGGTCCTCGAAGTCGCGCAGATAGCCGCCGAGGTTCTCCGGTGGCACCGCGGCGTCCTCCCAGCCCGACCACGCCTCCTCGCCGCCGGGGGTGCGCTGGGTCAGTCCGGCGCCGTCCTCGCGGATGCGCCACAGGGCCTTGCGGTGGGCGGGGTCGGCGACCACGACCGCGTCGGTCGGCCGGGACGCTCCCTCCAGGTCGGCGAGCATGCGCTCGGCCGCAGCGGCGGCCTCCTCCGGATCCGGGCCGGCGACCTCCACCAGGAGCCAGGCGCCGCCGTCGGGCAGCGGCACGCGCGACCGCGTCCCCGCCCGGTCCAGGGCGGCGACCATCCGGTCGTTGATGCCCTCGACGGTGAGCGGGGAGTGCCCCAGCAGGTCGGGGACCGCGTCGGCGGCGGACGGGGCGTCGGGATACCCCAGGACGGCCAGGGCCCGGGCAGGCGGCGACTCGACCAGCCGCACGGTGGCGCCCAGCACGAACGCGCACGTGCCCTCCGTGCCCACGAGCGCGGCGGCGACGTTGCGCCCCTTCTCGGGCAGGAGCCGGTCCAGTGCGTAGCCCGAGACACGGCGCCGGAAGTCGGGCATGGCGGTGCGCAGTTCGGCGCGGTGCTCCGCCACCAGGCGCGCCAGGCCCCTGTAGATCTCTCCCTCGCGTCCGGGGCGGCGGGTGAGCGCCTCGAACTCCTCCGCGGTGTGGGAGGAGCCGACGGTGATCCGGGTGCCGTCGCCGAGCAGCAGGTCGAGGGAGACGATGTTGTCGGCGGTGGTGCCCCAGGCCACCGAGTGGGATCCGCAGGCGTTGTTGCCGACCATGCCGCCGATCGTGCAGCGGCTGTGGGTCGAGGGGTCGGGGGCGAAGGTGAGTCCGTGCTCGGCCGCCGCCGCCTGCAGGTCGTCGAGGATCACGCCGGGCTGCACGGTCGCCGTGCGGGCGACGGGGTCGACGGCCTCCACGGCACGCAGGTGGCGTGAGGTGTCGATGACCACGCCGGTTCCGATGGCGTTGCCGGCGATGGAGGTGCCGCCGCCGCGCGGCACCACGGGGACCCCGTGTCCGGCGCAGACGCGGACGGCCGCCACGCAGTCCTCGACGGTCCGCGGAACGACGACCATGAGGGGGACGCAGCGGTAGTTGGAGGCGTCGGAGGTGTAGAGGGCCAGGGTGCCGGGGTCCGAGGAGACCGTGCCCTGTACCACGGCCTCCAGGTCGCGGTACAGATCGGCGGTGCGGGACGGAGCGGAGTGCGGGTCGGCCATGCTGCACAGACTGTCCTCGCGCCGCCGGTGCCGCAACCGTCCGCGCGGACCCGGCCCGGATCCGGTCCCGCCGCCCGCTCCCCGTCTCCCCGGGGAACGCCCGGCCGGCCGTTCGCCGGAGGATCGGCTCCGCCGCTGCGGCGAGAGGGTCCGAAGAACACGGCCTAGCCGTTCAGGGAGCGGTCCATGGCGCGGACGAGCTCCCCGTCGGCGTCCATGTCCAGGTTCCACACCATGAGGCCGCCGAGACCGTGATCCAGCACGTACTCGCCCTTGAGGGCGACGACGTCGGGGTTGTCGTAGGCCCACCAGTGGTCGCCGTCGCGGATCCAGTAGGCGCCCGCCTCCTCGTCGAGATGGCGCTCGCCGTCGAGCTCCTCGAGGTCGGAGAAGGCCATGGTCGCCCCGTCGTAGACGTCGTCCGCGGGATCGGCGGGCACGCCCAGGCCGTCACCGCCGCCCTCGACCCCCTGCCAGCCGCGGCCGAAGGCGGGCAGGCCCAGCACCAGCTTGTGCGGGGGCGCGCCCAGGTCGAGGTAGCGCCGGACGGCCGCGTCGGCGCTGTTGGCGTCGGGGTCGCTCGCCGTCGGGTAGAGGTTGGAGTGGGGAGCGGTCTCGTCGCTCCAGGACCCGGCGAAGTCGTAGCCCTGGACGGAGACGAAATCGGCGTACTCGAACATCTCGTCGGTGTGCGCCTCGGTCTGCGACGCCGACCCCGAGACGGAGACGGACAGGGTGTACTCCCGTCCGGTCTCGTCGGAGAGCTCGTCGAGCCCGCGGCGGAACTCGGCCAGCAGGAGGTCGAAGTTGGCCGGATCGTCCGGATGCTCGACGTTGTGCGAGTTCCCGCCTCCCCCCGGCCACTCCCAGTCCAGGTCGATGCCGTCGAAGACCCCTTCGGCGCTGCCCTCTCCCCCCTGGGGTTCGTCATCGGTCTCGGGCAGGTCGCCGCGCAGCCAGAGATCGATGCAGGAGTCGACGAAGGCCCGCCGGGACTCCTCGGTACGGGCCGCGACGGAGAAGTGGCGCGACCAGTTCCATCCGCCGAGGGAGATGCTCGCCCCCAGGTCGGGGTGGCGCTCCCGGAGCTGGCGGAGCTGGTTGAGGCTTCCCGCGAGCGGCTGGTCGTAGGCGTCCTCCTCGCCGCTGACGCTCCCGTCCGCCTCGTAGCGGCGCTGGTACAGCTCCCAGCGCTGCCCGTCGGGGACGTGGCACAGGCCGTCGCCGCTGACGTCGCCGAAGGCCCACAGGAGGCGGGTCAGACGCCGAGCCGCCCCGCTGTCGTCCACGTCCTTGATCGTGTACCCGCGGTTGGCGACGTTCCAGTCGGCGAAGTAGCCGATGCGCTGGGGCCTGTGCGTGTCCACCGCCGCGAACACACCGATCATCAGCACCCCGGCGGCGGCCGCCGCCCCTGCGGCGAGCAGGGGGCGCCGGCCTGCGCGCGGTCCGTGGTGTCCTGAACGGCTGGGTCTCACAGCACGACCGTAGGCTCGGCAGATCACGAAAACGCGGCGCCCACGCCGAAGCGGCCACATGAGGCCGCGTTCGCCGCGTACGGGAACCCCTGCCCCTGCCCGCACGTTGGACAGAGGCCCGGAAGGCATCCCCTAGAGGTAGTCCCGCAGGGTTCCGGCGCGGGAGGGGTGCCGGAGCTTGGCCAAGGTCTTGGCCTCGATCTGGCGGATGCGCTCGCGGGTCACCCCGAACTCCCGGCCCACCTCCTCCAGGGTGTGCTGGTGGCCGTCGGCCATCCCGAAGCGCAGCCCGATGACCCGTCTCTCCCTCTCGGACAGGCCCTCCAGGACGGCCCGCAGCTCTTCCTGGAGAAGGGTGAACGCCGCCGCTTCGAGCGGCACGACCGCGTCGGTGTCCTCGATGAAGTCACCGAGGTCGGATTCCTCCTCGCCGATGGGCGCCTGGAGGGAGACGGGATCGCGGGAGACCCGCTGGATCTCCAGGACCCGGTCGCGGTCCAGGCCGGCGGCGTGCGCGATCTCCTCCACATCCGGTTCACGGCCGAGTTCCTGGTGGAGCAGGCGCCGTACGCGGACGACCTTGTTGACGGCCTCGACCATGTGCACCGGGATGCGGATGGTGCGGGCCTGGTCGGCGATGGCCCGGGTGATGGCCTGGCGGATCCACCACGTGGCGTAGGTGGAGAACTTGAAGCCCTTGGTGTAGTCGAACTTCTCCACCGCGCGGATCAGCCCCAGGTTGCCCTCCTGGACGAGGTCGAGGATCAGCAGTCCCCTGCCCATGTACCGCTTGGCGACCGACACCACCAGGCGCAGGTTCGACTCGATGAGGCTCCGCCGGGCCCTGCGTCCCTCCTCCACGAGGGCGGCGAGTTCCTCGGCGGTGCACTCGCCCTCCTTCGGACGGCGGTGGCGGGCGTACAGCCCCGCCTCGATCGCCTTGGCCAGGTCGACCTCCTGCTCGGCCGTGAGCAGGGGGACCCGACCGATCTCGCGGAGGTAGAGGCGCACCAGGTCCGAGCCCGGACGCCGTCCCGATTCCAGGACCGGCTCGGTCTCCTGCGGCTCGTCCGGCCAGACGGGGACGTTCTCCGAAATCGGGGTGCGAACTGCTGGAATTCGTTTGGTTGCAGCGGAGGGAGGCACGCACCCATTGTGCCTTTCACGGCACCGGAAAGGGGAGGGCTATTATTGTCACCCCTTCGCTACATGCCGCGGTAGGACTCTTCCTGAAGTGCTCGTTTCTGCTGTTGAAGAGCGATGAGCTCGGTCAGCAACCGCTGCTGTTCCTCCATCTGGCCGGCACCCTCCAGCCGCGAGAGCTCCGATTTCAGGTTTGCCTCGCGCCGGTTGATGGAATGAGTTCTGACTGTGCCCAGAATTTGCCGGGCAGAATGTTCGTCGAGTTCTCCGTAGAACTCCAGCTCCTCCACCGCCAAACGGGTCAGGAAATCGCGCTGCACCTCATTGGGGGCGGCCTCGCGCAGGGCGCTCACCCACGCGGCCGGGTCCTGGGCCGAGGCCGTTCCGCCCTGCTCGGCGACGAGCCGCACCACCGCCTTGTGCTGGGGAACGGTGAAGTCGTCCTCGGTGAAGGCGTCGAACCCGGCGGCCAGGGAGGGGAACTGCACGGCGATCTTGAGGGCCTGCCGTTCGCGCGCCACCGACGGGTCGCGCAGGTCGTAGGGTGCCTCTCGGGCGTCGGGGGTGGGTGCCGGGCGCGCCGGGGCCGCCCTGCCGCGCGAGGGCCCCTGGCGCATGTGCCGGGCGACCCGGTTGAGCACGAAGGACTCGTCCAGGATTCCCAGCCAGCGGTCCAGGTTGATGCCGTAGAGCTTGCGCACCCCGGCGTTGCGGATGCCGGCGACCACGGGGGCAGCGGCGTCGAGCGCGGCGATGCGCCCCTCGGGGGTGGACAGGTCGTAACCCTCGATGACGTTGCGGATCATGAACTCGTACAGCGGCACGGGATGGTCCACCAGGTCGGCCACGGCCTGGTCGCCGCGTTGGATGCGCAGGTCGCACGGGTCGAGCCCGTCGGGCTGGACGGCGACGAAGGTCTCGGAGGCGAAGCCGTGCTCCTCGGCGAAGGCGCGCACGGCGGCCTTCTGTCCGGCGGCGTCGCCGTCGAAGGTGAACACCACCCGGCCGCCCTGGTTGGACCGCCCCAGCAGCAGGCGGCGCAGGATCTTCAGGTGGTCCTCACCGAAGGCCGTGCCGCAGGTGGCGACCGCCGTGGTCACCCCGGCCAGATGGCAGGCCATGACGTCGGTGTACCCCTCGACGATGACCGCCTGGCTCTTCTGGGAGATGTCGCGCTTGGCGAGGTCGAGCCCGTACAACAAGCGCCCCTTGTGGAAGATGGGGCTCTCGGGTGAGTTGAGGTACTTGGGCCCGTCCTCGTCGGGGTCGAGCTTGCGGGCGCCGAACCCCACGACCTCGCCGGTCACCTCGCGCACCGGCCACAGCAGCCGGTTGCGGAAGCGGTCGTAGGCACCGCGGCGACCCTGGCTGGCCAGTCCGGCCGTGACGAGCTCCTGGTCGGTGAATCCCTTGCGGCGCAGGTGGGAGGTGAGGTTCTCCCATCCCGCAGGGGCGTAGCCGAGCCCGAAGTGCTCGGCGTGGACGCGGTTGAACCCGCGCTCGGACAGGAAGCGCCGCGCCTCGACCGCCCCCGGTGAGAGCAGCTGCTCGGCGTAGAACTCGGCAGCCGCACGGTGCGCGTCCAGCAGCCGCCGGCGCTGCCCCTCGTCGCGGCGGGTGCTGCGCCCGCCCTCCTCGTAGCGCAGCGTCACCCCGATCTGCCGCGCCAGTGACTCGACGGCCTCGGCGAAACTCAGCCCGTCGATCTGCTGCACGAAGGAGATGACGTCCCCGCCCTCTCCGCAGCCGAAGCAGTTCCCGGTGAGGATGTTGTCCTCGAGGACGAAGGCGTGCCCGTCGTCGACGACGGCGCAGTACACCTCCTCGAACCGCTCGGTCTCCTCCACCGAGAGCACGGTCCAGCCCCGGTGCGCGCGCCTCCCTGTCGACGAGGCGAAGAGCACGCGGTGTTCCTCGCGGAGGAACGCCTCCTCGGTGAGGTCGCCGTCGGCGAGGTCCAGGCGGAAGGTCGTCGAGGGTTCTCCGGCAGGGGGTTCCTCCCGCACCTGTTCGGTGATGCCGTAGGTGCCGATCCCCAGGCGGGCGCAGACCGCTCCGACGTGCTCCAGGACGTCCCGGTCCGGGCGGTGCAGCGCCACGGCGCCGTCCTCGGCCACGTGTCCGTCCACGGCGAGCAGGCCGGCGAGCCACCCGTACAGATAGGACGCGGGCTCCTCCGGGGAGGGCGGGTCCCCGAAGGACGCCGGAAGGTCGTGCACCAGGACCTGGCGCCCGCTCCGGTCGGCCCTGCTGCGGGGAAACCACCTCAGCAGCGCGGCGTCCTCCTCCGCGTCGAACCGGACCGTGCCGCCGGGTCCCTGTCCCGTACCGCGGCCGAAGGCGATGCCGTGGCAGACACCGGAGGGCGAGGGCGCGGTGATCTGCCGGGGAGGAGAGACGTGGGCCAGCCTGTGCTCCGGTTCCAGATCCCGGGTGACGACCTCCCGCAGTTCGTGCCGGTCTCCGCCGGAATGGACGAACCAGCGGTGCTCGGGGGTCGCGTGGATCACCTTGGTCCGGTCGTTGCGGCTCAGGGTGATCCGCATGAGCGCCTGCTCGCCGAACGAGTGGAACGGGGCCTCCACCCACGTGGCCCTCCTGGTGAGGACCGTGTGTCTGCCTCCGGCCAGCTCCCGGATGGGACGCACCCCCTCACGGGTGAGGACCCCGGTCTCCCCCGCCAGGCAGTAGTAGAGGTTCTTCGAAGGGGTGACGTTGAAGGAGGGGGACTTCTCGTCGTGGAAGGGGCACAGTCCCTTCAGCGAGCCTCCTCCGGCGCTGCGCAGCTGGAGGTACTCGCCGACCACGTCCGCGATGGGGGTGCGCTCGCGCACCAGGGCGATGTCTTCGTCTCTGATCCGGCCTGCCACGGTCCTCAGGGTAGTTCTTCCCGTGGACGGACACCGCCGGGGCCGTGGCGTCGCACCCGCGCAGGAGTTCCGGCGCAAGGCCCGGGGCCGCCGGCGGCCCCGGGCACCCGGCCTCAGGAGGGGGCGGCCCGGGCGGGACCGGGCACGGACCCGGCGCCGTCCCGCCCTCCCCCGGCCTCTCCCCCGCCGCGCCGCCGCGCACGGGCCGGGCGGACAGGGCGCCCGGAGGTGGCGCGGCGCTTGTTGTAGATGTCGAAGGCCACGGCGAGCAGCAGCACGAGCCCCTTGATGAGCTGCTGCCAGTCCACGCCCAGGCCGATCAGCGACATGCCGTTGTTGAGCACGCCCATGACCAGGGCGCCGATGACGGCTCCCACGACGGTGCCCACTCCCCCGAAGGCGGAGGCGCCGCCGATGAAGGCGGCCGCGATCGCGTCGAGCTCGAACATGGTCCCGGCACCGGGTGTGGCCGCGTTGAGCCGGGCGGTGAACACCAGTCCGGCCAGCGCGGAGAGCACGCCCATGTTGACGAACACCCAGAACGCGGTGCGCCGGGTGCGGATGCCCGACAGCGCGGCGGCCTGTTCGCTGCCGCCGACGGCGTACACGCGCCGACCCATGGTGGTGGAGCGCATGAGGAACGAGTACCCGGCGATGAGCACGACCAGCAGCACGCCCACGACGGGAAGCCCGTTGTACCGGGCCAGGACGTAGGTGAAGGCGAGCACGGCCGCGACCACGACCGCCGAGGTGGCGGCGGTGGCCCCCGCGGACGGGACCGGCAGCCCGTACCCGAGCGAGCGCGACCGCGCGCGCCACCGGATCCACACGATGGCGGCGGCGCCTGCCGCGCCCAGCAGCAGGGTGGGCAGGTGGAGGCCCTCGCCCTGACCGGGCAGGAAGCCGCTGGACAGGGAGCGCAGGGCCTCGGGCAGGGGGGCGATGGACTCGCCGCCCAGCACCGCCAGGGTCGCGCCGCGGAACACGAGCATCCCCGCGAGGGTGACGATGAAGGAGGGCACGCGCACATAGGCGACCCAGAAGCCCTGCCAGGCGCCGATGAGGGCGCCCAGGAGCAGGGCCAGGGGCACGACCGCGAGGGTCGGCAGGCCCCAGGAGGTGAGCATGACCGCCGACACCGCGCCGGTGAACGCCACCACCGAGCCGACCGACAGGTCGATGTGCCCGGTGATGATGACCAGCATCATCCCGATCGCCAGGATCAGGATGTAGGAGTTCTGCATGATCAGGTTGGTGACGTTGAGCGGGGTGAGCAGCAGTCCCCCGGTCAGGATCTGGAACAGCACGACGATGGCCACCAGGGCGATGACCATGCCGTACTGGCGGACGTTGTCCCGCATCAGGGCCGCTCCGAGCCGGGACAGGCGCGAGCTGGCGGTCGACTCTTTCACGGGTGGCCCCCGGTTCGTGTCATCAGTCTCATGAGGGTCTCCTGGTCGGCCTCCGCCCGGGGGACCTCTCCGGTGATGCGCCCTTCGCACATCGTGTAGATCCGGTCGCACATGCCGAGGATCTCGGGCAGTTCGGAGGAGATGAGCAGCACACAGGCGCCCGCGGCGGCGAGCCGGCGCACGATGAGGTAGATCTCGTACTTGGCACCCACGTCGATGCCCCGGGTGGGCTCGTCGAGGATCAGCAGGTCGGGCTCGGTGAACATCCACTTGCCGAGGACGACCTTCTGCTGGTTGCCGCCGCTGAGGGTGCGCACGATCTGCGTGGTGCCGTGGCTCCTGACCCGCATCCGCTCGCTCATCCGCGCGGCCTCCACGGCCTCCAGCCCGGGATCCAGGACCCCGTGCCGCGAGACCCTGCCCAGCGCCGCCATCGTGGTGTTGTGGCGGATGTCGCCGTCGAGCAGCAGGCCGAGTGTCTTGCGGTCCTCGGGCACGTAGGCGATGCCGCCGCGGACGGCCGCGGCGACGTCGCCGGTGTCGAGTTCCCTCCCGTCCTTGAGCACGCTGCCGCGGACGTGGCGGCCGTAGGAGCGGCCGAACAGGCTCATGGCGAACTCGGTGCGCCCGGCGCCCATGAGGCCCGCCATCCCCACCACCTCCCCCGCGCGGACGGTGAGGGAGGCCCCGTCCACCACACGCCGCCCGAGCTGGGTGGGGTGGTCCACGGTCCAGTCCCGCACCTCGAAGCGCACCGGACCGATCTCCCCGCTCCGGCCGGGGTGGCGCTGGTCGAGTGCGCGGCCGACCATGCCCCGGATGACGCGGTCCTCGTCCACGGAGGGTGTCCCGTCCGCGTCGCGCTCCACCTCCAGGGTCTCGATGGTGCGCCCGTCGCGCAGGATGGTGACCTCGTCGCACACCCGCATGACCTCGCCGAGCTTGTGCGAGATGAGGATGCAGGTCACACCCTGTTCGCGCAGGTCCAGGAGCAGTTCCAGCAGGCGGGCGCTCTCCGCCTCGTTCAGCGCCGAGGTCGGTTCGTCCAGGATGAGCAGCCGCACCCGTTTGGCCAGGGCCTTGGCGATCTCCACGAGCTGGCGTGCGCCCACGCTGAGCGCGGAGACGGGTGTGGCCGGGTTCTCGTCCAGTCCGACCCGGCGCAGCAGTTCCCGGGCCCGGGCGTGGGTGGAGCCCCAGTCGACGATGCCGAAGCGCGACCGCTCGTGGCCGAGGAAGATGTTCTCGCTGACGGACAGCTGCGGAATGAGCGCCAGTTCCTGGTGGATGATGGCGATTCCGGCGCGTTCGCTGTCGGCGACCCCGGAGAAGGCGCAGGGACGTCCGTCCACGAGGATCTCCCCGGTGTAGGAACCCGCCGGGTGGACGCCGCTGAGCACCTTCATCAGGGTGGACTTGCCGGCGCCGTTCTCCCCCATGAGGGCGTGGATGCGGCCGTGCCCCACGCTCAGGGACACCCCGTCCAGGGCGCGTACCCCGGGGAACTCCTTCTGGATGCCGCGCATCAGCAGGAGCGGCCCGCCCGGGGAGGCGGGCCGCCTCTCCCGTTCTGTCATCGGAGGTCGGACTCCTCGTAGTAGCCGCTGCCGATCAGCACGTCGCTGTAGTTGCCGGCGTCGACCGAGACGGGCTCGAGCAGGTAGGCGGGGACGACCTTGACACCGTTGTCGTAGGTCTCGGTGTCGTTGACCGGGACCTCCTCGCCCTCGACGAGTGCCTCGACCATGTCGACCGTCTGTTCGGCCAGGGCCCGGGTGTCCTTGAACACCGTCTGGGTCTGCTCCCCGGCGATGATCGACTTGACCGAGGCGAGTTCGGCGTCCTGGCCGGTGATCACCGGCAGGGGCTTGTCCTCCGTGCCGTAGCCGACCGCGCGCAGGGACTCGATGACACCGAGGCTGATGCCGTCGTAGGGCGAGAGCACCGCGTCCACGTCCTCGTCGGAGTAGTGGGCGCTGAGCAGGTTGTCCATGCGGTCCTGGGCGAGGGCGCCGTCCCAGCGCTGGGTGGCGATCTGCTCCATGGAGGTCTGGCCGCTGCGGACCTCCAGGGTGCCGTCGTCGATGTAGGGCTGCAGGACCGACATCGAGCCGTCGTTGAAGAAGTAGGCGTTGTTGTCGTCGGGCGAGCCGCCGAACAGCTCGATGTCGAAGGGGCCCTCCTCGTTCTCCAGGTCCAGGGCGTCGGCGATGTACCGGCCTTGGAGGACGCCCACCTCGAAGTTGTCGAAGGTGGCGTAGTAGTCGACGTTCTCGCTGCCCCGGATGAGGCGGTCGTAGGCGATGACCGGGATGTCACCGGCCGCTGCCATGTCCAGGACGTCGCCGAGCGCCTCGCCGTCGACGGCGGCGATGACCAGGACGTCGGCGCCCCGGGTGATCATGTTCTCGATCTGGGCGACCTGGTCCTCCACGACGTCCTCGGCGTACTGCAGGTCGGCGCCGAAGCCGCGGGCCTCGAACTCGGCGACCATGTTCCGGCCGTCGCTGATCCAGCGTTCGGAGGACTGGGTGGGCATGGAGATGCCGACGATGCCGGCCTCGCCCTCGGGGCGGGCGGCGTCGCCGACGCCGCCGCAGCCGGTGAGCAGGAGCGCGGCACCGAGCAGCGCCGTCGCCTTGGTGGTACGGGGGGTCATGGGGGGTGCCTTTCGTTCGTCGCGGGGGTGGCTCGGAAACATCGGGTCCGGTCGGTGAGGCCTCGGGCCCCTCATGCGGTCGCCTGCGATACTGCCCGCCGGCGGCCCGGTTCTCCCCGACCGCCACGGGATGTGGCCGGACCCGGACAGGGCGTGCGGAAGCGCCGCGTGCGTTCAGACACGGACGTACTCGACACCGGTGAGCTCGCACAGGACCCGCCAGTCCTCGGCGCGGGCCCCGGTGTTCATCGCCATGTGGTGGGTGCCGCCCGCGCGCAGCCAGGCGTCCATGCACGCGCGCAGGCCGTTCTCGGGGCGGAACTGGCCGTAGGGCATCTCCAGGGAGGGCAGTTCGGGGGCGTCGATGACCTCGCCCTCGGTCACGACCAGGCGGAAGCGGTCACCTCCCAGGGCCACCAGGGAGGCCAGGGTGGCCGGCCCCGGCCGGTAGCGGAACAGGATCGTGGGCGGGTCGTCCAGTCCGCCGATGCCCAGGGGCCGTTTGATGAGGCGGACCGGTTCGTCCTCGCGCGCGATGCGCCAGTTGCCCTCGCCCATGTGGCTCATGAGGACGGAGTCGCTGGGGAAGTCCATGGCGTACATCTCGGTGAAGTGGCCGTCCCCGGCGAGCTGGTGTGCGGCGTAGACCGCGGAGGCGGCCAGGACGTCGCCCTCGCCGGCGAACCCGTACCCCTTGGCCATGAGGGTGGAGGCGGCGGCCATCGGCAGGCGGGCGAAGCGGCCGTCCTCCCCGATCGCGTCGAAATGAGTGGAGTAGGCGCCGCACCCCGACTCCTCCAGGAGCTGTTCGATGCCCAGCTGCATGCGGGCGTGGTCGGTGCGCTCCTCCGCGGACAGGCGTCCGTCGACCTCGAAGACACCATCCTCCCACTCCATGAGGTCCGCCACCGCCCTCTCGGGCAGACCTGCCATCGTCCGGTGCAGGGTGCCCGGTGCGATGACGTGGACCTCGGGGCCGAGCACGCGCATCAGGGCGGTCTCGTCCACGCGGGCGTCTCCCATGCCGTTCATGGGGTAGCCGAAGACACCGACGCGCAGGGAGCGCAGCGAGGTGACGGCGCGGGCGGCACGGGCCCAGCGGTCGATGCGGACGGCGAACGCGGGGTCCTGCCAGTCCCCGGTGACGACCTCGAAGGGCAGGCCCGCGCGCACCATGGCGTTGGCGGTGTCCTGGGCTCCGTGGATGCCCTGGTTGTAGGTCATGTCGGCCATGTCCCAGGAGGCCCCGACCCGGGGGTCGGGCTGGATGTTGGCCAGGGCCACGGGCAGGCGCATCCGGCTGAGTACCGGGGTGAGCCGCAGGGAGGGACCGTAGGTGAGCATGACGACCAGGACGCCGTCGAGCCCGGCGGCCTCGAAGCCGCGCACGGTGTCCTCGGCGTCGGCGCGACCGCGCACCGGCGGGCCGACGGTCCAGTCGGCGACCTCGGAGAGCTGTTCGGCGACCCTGGCGGCATAGGCCGCCTGGTGCTCGGTGATACCGGGGATCATGTCGTCGTAGAGGGGCTGCATGACGCCGAGCAGTCCGATGCGGGGTCTGGCGACCCGCACGGGCGGGTGCTCGGTGGCCGGGGCTGCGGGTACGGGCACGGTGCGCGCTCCTTATTGGCCGTAGGCGTTCTGGTACCGGTCGTGGAGCGCGTCGATGTGCTCCTGGGGCAGGCGTTCGAGGGGACCGCCCTGACGGGCGATGTGGACGGTGCGGGCGACGTCCTCGCACATCACCGCGGCCTTGACCGCGGCCTCGGCGCCGGCACCGACCGTGAAGACGCCGTGGCCGCGCATGAGGACGGCGGGCGAGCGCAGGCCCTCCAGGGCGGCGACCACCCCCCTGCCGATGTCGTCGCCCCCGATGAGGGCGAAGGGGCCGACGGGGATGTCACCGCCGAACTCGTCGGCCATCGCGGTGAGGACGCAGGGGATGGCCTCGCCTCGGGCAGCCCAGGCGGTGGCATAGGGGCTGTGGGTGTGTGCGACCCCGCCGATGTCGGGTCGGGCCCGGTAGACGTAGGCGTGCGAGCCGGTGTCGCTGGAGGGTGTGCGGTGCCCCTCCACGACCTGTCCGTACAGGTCGCACACCACCATGTCCTGCGGGGACAGGTCACCGTAGGGGACACCGCTGGGCTTGATCACCATCAGGTCCGCCCCGGGGACCCGGGCCGAGACGTTGCCGCTGGTCCAGGCGACCAGGTTCCAGCGGGGCAGCTCCGCGTGCAGGCCGCACACCCGTGCGCGCAGGCGGTCCACCTCCTCGCGGAGCTCCTCGGGGACTGCCCGGGGGGTCGGGGTGCTCATCGGTCTCCCTTCTCGGTGCCGCCCCCGGCGAGGGCGGCGTTGCGCAGGGCGCGCAGCCGGTGCAGGCTCCGGCTGCCGCCCCGGCCGAAGTGGTCGTGGAGCTCGCGGTAGAGGGCGTAGAGCTCCTCGTAGGCGGCGGCCCGGACGGGATCGGGGTCGACGGTCTCCTCGCGGACCCGGCCCATGGCCGCGGAGGCGGTGTGGATGTCGGGGTGGGCACCCGCGGCGACGGCGGCGTGGACGGCGGCTCCGACCGCGCAGCCGTGTTCGGAGGCCACGACGCGCAGCGGCCGGTTCAGGACGTCGGCGTAGACCTGCAGGACGAAGGGGTTGCGGACCATACCGCCGCCGACGGTGAGGTCGCGCACCGGGACGCCGGAGGCGGAAAAGGCCTCGACGACGGTCCGGGTGCCGAACGCGGTGGCCTCGACGAGGGCCCGGTAGACCTCCTCGGGCCGGGTCGCCAGGGTCATGCCGGCCAGGACGCCGGACAGGTCGTGGTCCACCAGGACGGAGCGGTTGCCGCTGTGCCAGTCCAGGGCGACCAGTCCGTGGGCGCCCACGGGTGCGACGGCGGCCTTGGCGGAGAGCAGTTCGTGCAGGCCCGTGCCCTGTGCGCGGGCCTCGTCGTGGTAGGCGGGAGGCACGTAGTTGTCGGCGAACCATCCGAAGATGTCGCCGACACCGCTCTGTCCGGCCTCGTAGCCCCACGCGCCGGGGGTGATGCCGCCCAGGACCAGCCCGCACATGCCGGGCACCTCGGCCCGGACGTCGGAGTTCATGACGTGGCAGGTGCTGGTGCCCATGATGGCGAGCATCCGGCCGGGCCCGGTGGTCCGCGCGGCGGCGGCGGTGACGTGGGCGTCGATGTTCCCGACGGCCACGGGCAGGCCCTCGGGCAGGCCGGTCCAGGCCGCCGCCTCGGCGGTCAGGCCGCCCGCGCGTTCGCCGAGCTGGGACAGGGGGTGGTCGATCTTCCGGACGAAATCCGAGAAGCCGGGGTCCAGCGCGGCGAGGAAGTCCTCCGAGGGCCAGGCCCCGTCCTGGTGGAGGCCCTTGTAGCCGGCGGTGGCGACGTTGCGGGTCTCACGCCCGCACAGCTGCCACACGATCCAGTCGGCCGCCTCGATCCAGCGGTCGGTGCGCCGGTAGACCTCCGGGTCGTCGCGCAGGACCTGCAGGGCCTTGGCGAACTGCCACTCGGAGGAGACCCTGCCGCCGTAGCGGGCGAGCCACTTCTCACCGCGCTCGGCTGCCAGCGCGTTGATCTCGTCGGCCTCGGGCTGGGCGGCGTGGTGGCGCCAGAGTTTGGGCCAGGCGTGCGGGCGCCGGGCCTGCCCGGGCAGCTCGCACAGGGGGGTGCCGTCCGCCGTGACCGGAAGGACGGTGCAGGCCGTGAAGTCGGTACCGATGCCGACGACCTGCTCGGGGGAGGCTCCCGAGGCACGCAGCGCCTCGGGGACGGCGGTGCGCAGGACCTCGCGGTAGTCCTCGGGAGACTGCAGCGCGGTCTCCGGTTCCAGGTCGATGTCCGTTCCGGGAAGGCGGTCGGTGATGACGCCGTGCCGGTAGGTGTGGGCGGCGCAGGCGAGTTCGGCGCCGTCGCTCACGCGCACCACGACGGCGCGGCCGGACAGGGTTCCGAAGTCGACCCCGACGGCCACGGCGTCGCGCGGGAGCTTCCGCTCGGCCGGAGGCGAATTGTTAGCGTTAACATCTTGGTCCACGGCAAGGTCCCTTTCGGCGGGTCGGGGGTCGGCGAGAGGGCGGAGGTCGTCGGGGGCCGGAGGGGGTCGGGGTCGGGGCCGGGGTCGGACGGGGGTCGGGAGTGATCGGGTTCACGGGGGCGGGGGGCCGCTGCTGCCCCGGATCCGCAGCCGTGCCGGGACGACCCGGCGCACGTCCCCGGGGGGCGGCGCCGAACCGCCGCGCTCCGCGCCGATCCGGCCCAGCAGCAGCGCCAGGCTCTCCTTTCCCACCTGGGCGAAGTCCTGGAAGACGGTGGTCAGCGAGGGAGTGAGGAACTCCGCCTCGGGCACGTCGTCGAAACCGGCCACACTGACGTCCCCCGGCACGTCCAGCCCCGCCTCGTGAAGGGCGCGCAGCACCCCGACGGCCATCTGGTCGTTGGCCACGAAGACCGCGGTGACGCGCTCCCCCGCGGCACGCCGCTGCACCAGGCGGCGGCCGAGGTCGTAGCCCGAGCGGGGGCTCCAGTCGCCCTGGAGCGGTTCGGGAACCGGCGCTCCGGCCCGCTCCAGCTCCCGGCGCCACCCGGAGGCCCGGGCCTCCGACTCCAGCCAGGAGGGAGGGCCCTCGATGTGGTGGACGGTCGCGTGTCCGAGGTCGAGCAGGTGGCGGACGGCCTCGCGGGCGCCCTGGACCTGGTCCACGCACACCACGGGCAGCCCCGACCCCTCCCCGCCCTCCACCGCGACCAGGGGGCGCGGGCCGGGCAGGCCCGCCAGCGCCTCGACCAGGCTGCGCTGGGGGGCGATGGCCACGCAGCCCTCCACCGACTGCTCGACGAGGTACTCGGCCGCCGCGACGACGCCGCCCGGGGAGACGTCGTCGAGGCTGACGATGCTGACGAAGTAGCCCGCCTCGCGTGCCGCACGCTCGATCCCGGACAGGGTCCGGGCCGGGCCGAAGAGAGTGGTGTCGAAGGCGATGACGCCGAGCACGTTGGTCCGGCGGGTGACCAGGGCACGCGCGGTGGAGTTGCGGTGGTAGCCCAGCTCCTCGATGGCGCGCCGCACCCGCAGCACCGTCTCCTCACGGACGTTGGGGTGTCCGTTGACGACCCGGGACACCGTCTGGTGGGAGACTCCGGCCAGCCGGGCCACGTCCGCCATGACCGGGGTACGGCCGCCTGGGGGGCTCATGCGGAGGGCACCTCCGTTCCGCGCGGGGCGCATCTGTGACGCAGACAACAGTGTTAGCGCTCACATCACACATGTCAACCCCCGTCCGGATGAAGGGCGGCGGCCTCCTCAGTCCACCAGGCGGGCGTGCAGGGCGGTGGCGGAGGTGTCGGTGAGGGAGGCCACCTGGTCGACGACCACGCGCAGGGCGGCCGCGTCGTCGGCCGCCTCCAGGAAGGGGCCGCGGAACTGGGGATCGAGGGCCCCCGGCGCCTCCCTCCACAGGGCGTCGACGAGTTCGGTGACCGTGCGGCGTTCCTCGGCCTGGTAGGCCAGTGCCTCCTCGCGCGACATGACGAAGTGGGCGGCAACGGCCTTGAGCAGGGCGCATTCGAGCAGGGTGCGGCGGGGGACGATGAGGTCGGCGCCGTAGCGGGTGAGGCGCCCCGGACCGGAGGCGGCACGGGTGGCGTGCTCGGCGGCCCGGCAGAAGCGGCCGATGAGCTCGCTGGTGAGGTTCTTCAGGGCGGCGAGCGAGGCGAGGTCGCCGGTGAACTCGTCGGGCCAGACCGGCTGGGCCAGCAGATCGGCGAAGACCTGTTCGAGTTCGGCGGGGTCGGCGTCGCAGTAGCGCTCGGCAGCCGTGCGCACCACCTCGGCGCGCTCCGCGGGGCTGCGGAGCGCGGCCATGCTCACGAGTCCGGCGTGCAGGGCGTCCTCGACGTCGTGCACGGAATAGGCGACGTCGTCGGACCAGTCCATCACCTGCGCCTCGAAGCAGGTGCGCCCCGGAGGTGCGTCCCGGCGCAGCCAGTCGAAGACCTCGGTGTCGTCGGGGTAGCAGTTGAACTTGCCGGTGCGGCCGCCTTCGCCCCGGCGCCACGGATACTTGACGGTGGCGTCGAGCGTGGCGCGGGTGAGGTTGAGGCCGGCGCTGCGCCCGTCGGGGCCGACGATCTTGCCCTCGAGGCGCACCAGCAGCCGCAGGCTCTGGGCGTTGCCCTCGAAGCCGCCGCACGCGGCGGCGGCCTCGTCCAGAGCGCGTTCGCCGTTGTGCCCGAAGGGCGGGTGGCCCAGGTCGTGGGAGAGGCAGGCGGCCTCCACCAGGTCGGGGTCGCAGCCGAGGGCCTGGCCGAGTTCGCGACCGATCTGGGCGCACTCCAGGGAGTGGGTGAGGCGGGTCCGGGGGAAGTCGCTGACACCGGGCTGGACGACCTGGGTCTTGGCGGCCAGGCGGCGCAGGGCGGAGCTGTGCAGGACGCGGGCCCGGTCGCGCTCGAAGGGGCCGCGGGCCCGGTTCTTGCGGTTCTCCCGGGTCCTGCGTTCGGTGTCGGCACGGGTGTAGCCGGGAACGGTGCCCTCGGCCGGCGGGGTGGTCTGCATCGTCGTGGCCCCTGTTGCGCAGCGGAACTGCTTCTCGTCCGGACGCCGGTCAGGCGGCGTTGACCCGGATGTCGCTGCTGTCGTTGAAGATCCAGTAGTACCAGAGCGAGGCGGTCTCCCTCGTGATGTACCAGAGCTGGGTGCGCCGTTCGATGACGGCCGGTCCCGAGCGTGCGGGCGAGGTGGTGGCGTCGATGCCGTGGTCGGAGGCCATCACGCTCGAGCGCAGGCTGTGCCAGGGGTCGGAGACCACGGTGGCGGTGTCCCAGCCGTTGGCCTCGAAGACCTCGGAGACCGCGCGGAAGCTCTGGAGGGTGTCGCTCCCCTCCTCGACGGCGACCACCTGTTCGGCGGGGACGCCGACCTCGATCAGCCAGTTGCGTCCGGCGGCGGCCTCGGTGTAGTTGTCACCGGGCTGCTTGCCGCCGACGGTGACGATGACGGGGGCCACACCCTCCAGGTAGAGGACCTGGGCATGGCGCAGGCGTGCCTCGAAGACGGGTGAGGGCGTGCCGTTGTACTGGCTGGCCCCGAGGACGACGAGGGCGTCGGTGGGGACGCGCTCGTCCTGGCGGGCGACGTACCAGACCGTGCCCCAGGTCCCCGCGGGCAGTGCCAGGGCGAGGACCAGGAGGAGGGCGACGGCCCAGCGCAGGCGGAAGCGGCGCCTGCGCGGGCGGGGAACGGTGGTGCGACGACCGGGCGGAGGCGCGGGGCGGCGCCCTCCGGGGCGGGAACCGCGCGGACGCGCCCCCTCGGGCCGGGAGCGGCGGGGCCGGGGGTTGCCGGGCTCGTCGGTGCCGAGACTGCGCGGCAGGGGCCGGTCGCGCACGAACTCGCGGGTGAGGGAGGCGGAGGCGCCCGGGCCGGGGTCGCCCTCCGGATCGGGGCGGGAGAACTCGCGGGTGGCCGCCGGGTCCGCGGCCTCCCCGCGTCCCATCACCCGGGTGGCGTCGGGGTCGGCAGGGCAGTGGTCCTTCCTGGTGAAGACACGGGTGGCCTCGTCATCGGGGGAGGCCCCGGCGGCGAAACCGCTCCGCGGCTCGTTTCCGCCTCCGTCATTCGCCGTTCGCACCGGCCCACCTCCGCACTGCTTCCTGACCTGGGTCATCACGCGACTGGGACGGCACCGGCCCGCTGCTGGTTCCGGGGACTTCCGGACCGCGCGGGCCCGGTGATGCGGAAACGACGCCCGTGATCGGCGCCGGAAGGGGGAGAGCGGGGGACGGTGGCCGTATCGACCCCCAGAACAATATCACGAAAAGGTCACAGGGGATTTTTCCACCGGGACCTGCGCGGGCCACGGGGGCGGAGCCCCCGCACGGCGGCAGGTCTCCCGCCGGGTGCGAGGGGCGGCGGCCCCCGCCGCCGCCCCTCCGGCCCCTCCCCCGGTGTCAGCCCGCAGTGCGGCCGGCGGCGCGGCCCGCCTCCAGGCGGGCGACCGGGACACGGAACGGCGAGCAGGACACGTAGTCCAGACCGACCTCGTGGAAGAAGTGCACCGAGGCCGGGTCGCCGCCGTGCTCGCCGCACACGCCGAGCTTGATGTCCGGGCGGGCGGCCCGGCCCTCCTCGGCGGCGATGCGGACGAGTCGGCCCACGCCGTCCACGTCCAGCGACTCGAACGGGGACACCCCGAACACGCCCTTCTCCAGGTAGGCGGAGAAGAAGGAGGCCTCGACGTCGTCGCGGGAGAATCCCCACACCGTCTGGGTGAGGTCGTTGGTGCCGAAGGAGAAGAACTCGGCGTTCTCCGCGATCTGCCCGGCGGTGAGCGCGGCCCGGGGCAGCTCGATCATGGTGCCGACGGGGAGGTCGAGCTCCACACCGTGCTCCCGGCCCACCTCGCGCAGCACGCGCTGGGCCTCGTCGCGGATGATCTCCAGCTCCTGGACCGTGCCCACCAGCGGAATCATGATCTCGGGGCGGGGGCGTCCGCCCTCCCGGATCCGGTCCACCGCGGCCAGGGCGACGGCCCGCACCTGCATGGTGAACAGGCCGGGCACCACGAGGCCGAGACGCACTCCGCGCAGGCCCAGCATCGGGTTCTGCTCGTGGAGCTTGTGCACGGCCTGGAGCAGGCGCAGATCGTTCTCGTGGCTCTCGCCGCGGGCCTCGGCCACGGCGACGCGCACCGACAGTTCGGTGATGTCGGGCAGGAACTCGTGCAGCGGCGGGTCGAGCAGGCGCACCGTGACGGGCAGGCCGTCCATGGACTCCAGGATGCCGGTGAAGTCGGCGCGCTGCATCGGGAGCAGCGCGTCGAGGGCCTCGACCTGCTCCGCCTCGGTGTCGGCGAGGATGAGCCTCTCCACGAGCTGGCGCCGGTCGCCCAGGAACATGTGCTCGGTACGGCACAGGCCGATGCCCTGGGCTCCCATGCGCCGGGCGCGGGCGGCGTCCTCGGGGGTGTCGGCGTTGGCGCGCACGCGCATGCGGCGGGCGGCGTCCACGTAGTGCATGAGCCGGTCGACGGCGCACACCAGGTCGTCGGCCTCATCGGAGGCGGGGTCGATCTCGCCCTCGAAGTAGCGCACGACCGGGGAGTCGACCACGGGTACCTCGCCGAGGAAGACCTCGCCGCTGGCCCCGTCGATGGAGATGACGTCGCCTTCCTCGATCACCTGGCCGCCGGGGGCGGTCAGGCGCCGGTTCTTGGTGTCGACGTCGAGCTCCTCGGCTCCGCAGACGCAGGTCTTGCCCATGCCGCGGGCGACGACGGCGGCGTGGGAGGTCTTGCCTCCGCGGCTGGTGAGGATGCCCTCGGCGGCGATCATGCCCTCGAGGTCGTCGGGGTTGGTCTCGCGGCGGCAGAGGATGACCTTCTCGCCGCTGCGCGACCACTTGACGGCGGTGTAGGAGTCGAAGACGGCCTTTCCGACGGCCGCGCCCGGGGAGGCGTTCATGCCGCGGCCGAGGCGCCGCACACCGCCCGACGCGACGGCCTTCTCGTCGAAGCGGGGGAACATCAGCTGGGCGAGCTGGTCGCCGGTGACGCGCTGGACCGCCTCGTCGAGGGTGATCATGCCCTGGTCGACGAGCTGGTCGGCGATGCGGAAGGCCGCGGCGGCGGTGCGCTTGCCCACACGTGTCTGGAGCATCCACAGCTTGCCGCGCTCGATCGTGAACTCGATGTCGCACAGGTCGCGGTAGTGGTTCTCCAGGGTCTCCATGATCCCCATCAGCTCGCGGTAGCTGTCGGGGTCGATGTCCTCCAGGTCGGCGAGGGGGACGGTGTTGCGGATGCCCGCCACCACGTCCTCGCCCTGGGCGTTCTGGAGGTAGTCGCCGTAGACGCCCTGCCGGCCCGAGGCGGGGTCGCGGGTGAAGGCGACACCGGTGCCGGAGTCCATCCCGAGGTTGCCGAAGACCATGGAGCAGATGTTGACGGCGGTGCCGAGGTCGGCGGGGATGCGCTCCTGCCGGCGGTAGAGGACGGCGCGGGGCGCGTTCCAGGAGTCGAACACGGCCTTGACGGCCAGGTCCATCTGCTCGCGGGGGTCGGTGGGGAAGGGCCGGCCGGTCTGCTCCCGTACGACGTCCTTGAAGCGGTCGACAAGGCCGCGGAAGTCGTCGGCGTCCAGGTCGAGGTCGCTGGTGACGCCCTTGGCTGCCTTGCGCTCGTCGATGGCGTCCTCGAACAGTTCGCCGTCGATGCCCAGGACGGTCTTGCCGAACATCTGCACCAGGCGCCGGTAGGAGTCCCAGGCGAAGCGCTCGTCACCGCCCTGGCGGGCCAGGCCGACCACGGACTCGTCGTTGAGGCCGATGTTGAGGACGGTCTCCATCATGCCCGGCATGGAGAAGCGCGCACCCGAGCGTACGCTCACCAGCAGGGGGTCGTCGGGCTGACCGAGGCGGCGCCCCATGGCCTTCTCGAGTTCCGCGAGGTGCTCCTCGATCTCGGTGTCCAGTCCGTCGGGGACGCTTCCGCTGTCGAGGTAGTGGCGGCAGGCCTCGGTGGTGATGGTGAATCCGGGCGGTACCGGCAGGCCGAGATTGGTCATCTCCGCCAGGTTCGCGCCCTTGCCGCCGAGAAGGTCCTTGAGGTCCTTGTTGCCCTCGGTGAACTTGTAGACGTACTTGGCCACGGGGGCTCTCCTCCTCGACTCGTCGGAGCCGTGCGGTCCGACCCCTGTCCGAATGGGCGAGACTCTACTCATTCTCTGCGGGCAAGAAGCCCCATGAACTCCCCCTTCCGAGCATATTCCCAGTTCAGAAGCATCGTAGAGGTCTATACCAATGGTCCAGCGGGAAAAGCGCGTGCGACGCGCGCCCTCCCGAGCACCCCGCGCATCGGGACACCGGCTTCTGCGCAGGTCACCAGGGGGAAAGGACGGCAAACCCCACGGTCCCCACCGCTCCGGGGAAGGCTTCCTCGGGCCGTCCGACCAATTTTCCGACAACCCCTCCGGCGGAGTCCGTTGTGCGGGGGGACACACCTCTACCGTCAAGTAACCTACGGTTGCGTAAGTTAGGCTTCTCGCAAGGTCCGCAGCGGCGCGGACCCCGGCAGGGAAGGACGTGACGTGTCAGGGGAAGATGCCGGATACGCGAACGAGGAGAGGCCGGGGCGCGGCAGCGTGTCGGCGCCCGAACGCGCCGCCGCCGCGGCCGGGGAGTTCCTGGACGCGGTCAAACCGCGATTGCGCGGCTGGCTGCACCTGGGTACGGCGCCGCTGGCCCTGGCCGCGGGCATCGTCCTGGTGTGCCTGTCCCCCACACCGCCGGCGTTCTTCGCCAGCGCGGTGTACGCGCTCAGCTCGGTGATGCTCTTCAGCACCTCGGCGATCTACCACGTGGGGCGCTGGTCCCCGCGCGCGCAGAAGGTACTGCGCCGCATGGACCACTCGAACATCTACCTCATCATCGCGGGAACCTACACGCCCTTCGTGGTGCTGGTCCTGGAGGGCGGCCTGCGCACGGCCATGCTCGTGCTGATCTGGGGCGGGGCGATCGCCGGGGTCGGGTTCAAGCTCCTGTGGCTGGGTGCGCCGCGCTGGCTGTCCACGGCCCTGTACCTGGCGATCGGCTGGGTGGCCGTGCTGTTCATCCCCGACCTGGTCGGCGGCACGCACCCTGCGACGTGGATCCTCGTCCTGGTCGGCGGTGTGCTCTACAGCGTGGGCGCCGTGGTCTACGGCCTCAAGCGGCCCGACCCGGCACCGCGCTGGTTCGGCTTCCACGAGATCTTCCACTCGCTGACCATCGCGGCCTTCGTGTGCCACTACATCGCGGTGTCGTTCGTGGTCTACACCGCGGGCTGACCGCTCCGGGGCGGAACGGACGCGGCGCGCCACCGACGCACGGGGGCCGGCTCCCGCACCGGGAAACGGCAGCGGCCGCCCGCCCCTTCGCCGGGGCGGGCGGCCGTGCGGCCCGAGATGATCCCGGGAACAGGCCCTAGCAGCCGGGCAGACGCTCGAAGAGGTAGGTCTCCACCCGGTCGAGGGAGACGCGCTCCTGGGACATGGTGTCGCGCTCGCGCACGGTGACCGCGCCGTCCTCCAGGGTGTCGAAGTCCACCGTCACGCAGAACGGGGTGCCGATCTCGTCCTGGCGGCGGTAGCGGCGGCCGATCGCGCCGGCGTCGTCGAACTCCACGTTCCAGCGGCGGCGCAGCTGGGCGGCGAGGTCGCGGGCCTTGGGCGACAGGTCGGTGTTGCGCGACAGCGGCAGCACCGCGACCTTGACCGGGGCCAGGCGCGGGTCCAGGCGCATGACGGCGCGCTTTTCCAGCTTGCCCTTGGCATTGGGTGCCTCGTCGACGTTGTAGGCGTCCAGCATGAACGTCAGGACCGCCCGGTCGACACCCGCCGCGGGCTCGATGACGTACGGGAAGTAGCGCTCGTTGTTGACCTGGTCGAAGTAGGACAGGTCGACGCCGGAGGCCTCGGAGTGCGTCTTCAGGTCGTAGTCGGTGCGGTTGGCGATGCCTTCCAGCTCGCCCCACTCACTGCCCACGAAGTTGAAGCGGTACTCGATGTCCACCGTGCGCTTGGAGTAGTGGGACAGCTTCTCCTGCGGGTGCTCGTACAGGCGAAGGTCGTCCTTGGCGATGCCCAGGTCGACGTACCACTGCATGCGGGTGTCGATCCAGTACTCGTGCCACTCCTCGTCGCTGCCCGGCTTGCAGAAGAACTCCATCTCCATCTGCTCGAACTCGCGGGTGCGGAAGATGAAGTTGCCGGGCGTGATCTCGTTGCGGAACGACTTGCCGATCTGGCCGATGCCGAAGGGGATCTTGCGGCGGGAGCTCTGCTCGACGTTCTTGTAGTTGACGAAGATGCCCTGCGCGGTTTCGGGGCGCAGGTAGGCCAGGCCCTTCTCGTCCTGGACCGGGCCCAGGAAGGTGCGCAGCAGGCCGTTGAACATGCGCGGCTCGGTGAAGGAATCCTTCGCGCCGCAGCTGGGGCAGGCGAGCGCGGACAGGCCGCCCTCGGGCTCCTTGCCGTGCTTCTCCTCGTAGGCCTCGACGAGGTGGTCGGCTCGGAAGCGCTTGTGGCAGGACTGGCACTCGGTGAGGGGGTCGACGAACGCCGTCACGTGGCCGGAGGCCTCCCAGACCTCGCGGGCCAGGATGACACTGGAGTCGAGGCCCACGACGTCCTCGCGCTCCTGCACCATCGCGCGCCACCACTGGCGCTTGACGTTGTTCTTCAGCTCCACACCCAGGGGGCCGTAGTCCCAGGCGGCGCGCAGGCCACCGTAGATCTCGCTCGAGGGGTAGACCAGTCCTCGGCGCTTGGCGAGGTTGACCAGTGCGTCGACTGCCTCTGACTTGACGGCCATGGCGTGACTCTCCATCCGGCTGGCGGTCGGTGGATCGCGGTGCGCGATACATCGCTCGGTTAAGGGAACGGGAGGGCGGTACGCCACCGCAGGAAGCGGCGGCGATCGCCCGTGTTCCCCCAGGCTAGGGCAAGAACCGGATGCCCGGGCCCCGGCGGCCCGGCCGCAGGGGGGTTTCAGGCCGGTTCGCGCCCGTCGAGGACCTCGAACGCGGTCGGCTCGTCGACGGCGCGCGACAGCAGCGGCACGGCGGTCACCTTGACCTCGAAGTCGGACAGCGCCCTGCGGTAGAACCCGGCGCCGTCCCACTCCGTGACCACGGTCCACAGCGAGGGGTCGTCGGCGGCCCGGCCGATCCGGTGGCCCCGGTAGCCGGGTCGCCGGGAGAGCACCTCCACCGCCGCCGCGGCGTCGCTTCGGAAGGCCTCGGTCTCGGCCTCGGGCACGGAGTAGCGGGTGATGACGATCACGCCGCCCATTCTCCCCTATCCGCCGAAGACCCTCTCCACGACCCTGGTGGCGGCGCCTCCGTCGTCGAGGGGACAGAACCGCTCGACGAAGGAGCGGTAGGCGCCGCGGCTGCGCTCGGCCACCGCGTCGATGTCGAGCAGGGCGGAGACGACGTCGTCGGACTCGGTCAGCAGCGGCCCCGGCGCGGTCTCCTCGAAGTCGAAGTAGAACCCGCGCAGGTTGTCCCGGTAGCTCTCCAGGTCGTAGGTGAAGAAGAGCATCGGACGGCCGGTGTTGGCGAAGTCGAACATCATCGACGAGTAGTCGGTGACGAGCACGTCGGTGACGAGGAACAGCTCCATGACCTCGGGGTAGAGGGACACGTCGCGGACGAAGTCCCGGCCCACGACGGGGACGCTGTCGACCACGCGCGGGTGGCGGCGCACGAGCAGCACGTGGTCCCGGCCGAGCTTGTCGTACATGTGCTGCAGGTCGAGGTGGAGGTCGAGCTTGTGCTTGCCCCGCGTGTAGTACTTGTCGTCGCGCCAGGTGGGCGCGTACAGCACGACCCTCTTGCCCTGGGGCAGGCCGAGCCTGCGCCGGGTGCGCTCGGCGATCGCGTCGCGCTCGGGTGAGTGGAAGACGTCGTTGCGCGGGTAGCCGGTCTCCAGGATCTCGCCCTCGAAGCGGAAGGCGCTGCGCAGGATGGGGGTCGCCCACGGGCTGGGCGAGACCAGGTAGTCCCACTGCCGGGTCTCCCAGGCGAGCTTGTCGAAGTAGTCGCGGGACTTGCCCCGGATGTTCTCCACGTCGAAGCCGATGCGCTTGAGCATCGACCCGTGCCAGGTCTGGACGACCACCTGGCCGGGGCGGCGGTGGAACCAGGCGGGCTGGCGGGAGTTGGTGACCAGGTAGCGGCTGCGCGCGAGCGCCTCGTAGTACTCCCGTCCCCGGTGGCGTACCGGCCTCAGGTCCGCGGGCGGGCGCACCTGCCCGTCGGCGACCAGCCACGACATCGGGTACTCGGCCCAGCGCTCCCGCTTGCGCAGCTCGGCGTGGATGCTGCTGGGGCTGTCGGAGTACTGGCGGCCGGTGTAGCTGTCGAACAGGACGTCCTCGATGATCGGTTCCCCGCGCCGGGCCGGGTAGAACGTCTCGCGCAGTTCCCGCTGGGCGAAGGTGCCGCGCTCGGAGGCCCGCAGGTCGCTCGCGACCTGGAGCACCGGGATGCCCGCCCCGTGGTAGGAGAGCGTGTAGGCGCGCTCGGAGGTCCGCATCTCCAGGGGCATGCCGCTGATCACGGTGTCGGTGAAGTCCACGCCCGCGTCGATGTCGGCTGCGCCCGTGGGAGGGCCGATCCGCGCGCACAGCTGATAGGTGCCCGCGGGCAGGGAGAGGACCCCCGAGAGCGTCGGGACGTCCGCGGGGGCGAAGCGGGCGGTGAAGCGGTCCCCCGAGCGCTCGACGGTGAGCGGGTGCTCGGCGTCGCGGCCCCGGGCCCGGAGCACCATCTCCATCCCGCTGTCCGCGCGGAAGCTCCCCGACAGCAGGAGGGCCCGGCCTTCCCAGGCCGCGCTGTCCACGACGGGACGGGCGTGTCCGGCGCGCAGCTTCATGCGGCCGGTGACCGTACGCAGCACCGCCAGCTCCTGCCTGCTGCCGACCCCGGTGTAGGAGGCGGTTCCGGCGTCCCCAGCCAGGATCAGGTCGACGGTCTCCCTCGCCGGGGTGAGGAGGTGCACGTCCCACTCCTCCTGGCGGATGACACCGCCGCACTCGCTGACGCCGAGGGCGAAGAGCTCATCGGCCCCGACACGGGCGGTGAAGCGGTCGCCGTCGACCGTGAGCGGGCGGACCAGGACGGCGGTCCCCGGGCGGCGGACGAGCCGCAGCTCGACCGCCTCACCGGCGGGGGGCGAGAGCAGGTCTCCCTCGATCTCCAGGGTCCGGGACGCGGCGTCGAGGCGGTGGGCGGTGACGCGGGCACGGGTGTGCTCGACGCTCACGGCCAGGTGGTGGTCGCGGTCCCAGTGGGGGCGGATCCACACCCCGTCGCCGACATGGAGGGCCTCGGGGCGCTCCGGCGGCCCCGGGACGGGGTTGGAGACGAACCGGCGGCGGGTCAGGCCGCGGTTGCGGACGACCAGTTCGATCTTCCATGCGCCCTCCGCCCACCGGCCGGAGGAGCGCAGCCTGCGGGGGTCGAGGACGACGGTGAAGCCGCCGAGGTCGTGGCGGGCGGCATCGGCGACGTCGGGCAGGCGGTACTCCGCGGCACGGCGCACGCGCACGGGCAGGCGGAGGCGGCGGCCTCCGGGTCCGACGGCGAAGGCGGCCACGTGCTGGTGCCAGCGGCGGTGGGCGCGCAGGTGGCGGATGCCGAGTCTGCCGCTGACGTGCAGGCGCCCCTCCTCCCAGTGGATCCGCTCCGTCTTCTGGCGGACCTTGATCTCCTCGTCGACCCGGTAGATCTCGCGGGGCACCGCCTTGGCGGGGTCGCGGGACTCGAAGAAGGGGTAGCGGAGGTAGTAGGACAGGCCGCGGCGGGCGAGTGTGGCCTTGGTGATCTCCACGCTGCGGGCAAAGGTGGCGACCTCCATCAGGTCGTCGACGCGGTGCCTGCGGACGAGGTGGTAGAGGAGCCGGTCCAGAGTGCCCAGACCACGCAGGAGGGAGTCCGGGACGTGGTCGAGGTAGGCGTTGACCTGGACGACCGCGGCGGCGCGCGCCTCCTCGTCCGCGTCGCCGAGCCGCAGCAGGAGGTGGTGGATCTCCCCCTTCAGGAGGGTGCGGTCCCACAGTTCGCGGTCGGCTCCGGGAAGGGTGGCCGCGAGCCGGGTCATCGCGGTGAGGCGCCGGGTGAGGGCCCTCGCCTCCAACCGGGGCCCGGACGCCTGCCGTTCGCGCCGCAGCAGGACGGGGCCGGGCAGGACGTCGACGGAGCGGGCGGCCATGGCGGCGCGCCGCAGGGCGAGGTCGGCGTCCTCGGGGGCCAGTCCGTGATCCGGAAGGGACTCCCAGAAGTCCCGGCGCCACAGCTTGTTGCCGACGGCTCGGTCGGCGGCCAGCCCGGGGACGTGGCGCGGGTCCTCGGCGACGCGGTGCCTCCCGTAGTACCTGCGGTGCCGCTTGGAGGGCGCGGCACCCAGCTCGTTGAACTTGTGGACATTGCCGACGACGAGGTCGGAGCGGGTGTCGGCGGCGCTGCCCGCGAGGTAGGAGAGGGCGTAGCCGGTGAGCGCGTCGCAGCCTTCGAGGAAGAGCAGGTGGGTGCCGTGCGCGGCGGCGGCCCCCAGGGCCCGGGCGGCGGCGTGGTCGGAGGCGGGGCCGTCGGCCAGGAGGACGGCGAGGACGCCGGGCGGCGGCGTCCCGGCCCAGGCCTCGGCGGCCGCGAGCCCGTTCTCACGGGCGGTGTCGGTCGTCTCGTCCCCGTGTTCGTCCTCCCCGCCCCCCGGATCCTCCTCCGCGTCGGTGCGTACCGGTACGAGGACGACCTCCGTCCTCTCCCCCGGACGGGGGCTTCCGCCGGAGGCTCCCGCGGCCGCGCTCTGGCGGGCCAGGGAGTCGAGGCAGTACTGCAGGTGCGGCTCGGTGACGTCGAACGTCACGATGGCTGTCGGGGTCACGAAAGTTGGCACTCTCCGGGCGGCCGCCGCGGGGGGCATGCGAGGCGGGCTGATGTGGTCTGACAGGCTATGACAACCGACTGTAGAGGATTACCTACTTCGCGTGAGCGAAATGCGCATGAAAGACCGGTAGGTTCTGGGTAGGACGGACCTGGACCGGCCCGAGGCACGGGCCCCCTGAGCGGAACGGACAGCATGGCCCTTCCTGAGCACGGCGACGAGCAGCAGAGTCAGGACCCGGGAAGCGCCCCGCCCTCGGGGAGCGCCCCCAGGGGCGCGGTGCGCCGGATGGTGGAGCGCCGCAGCGCGGTGCCGCTCGTGTGGCTGACGCGGGGCCCGCGCCGACTGGTGCTGCCGGCCATGGGTCTCCTCTTCATCGCGGGGCTGGCGGCCCCCGGGCCCGCGAGCGCGCTCTGCCTCGTGCTGGTCGCCGCCTTCCTCGGGTGGCTGGCGTTCCTGGCATGGCCCTCCCTCGACCGGCGGCAGCGGCTTCCCCGGGTCCTCGTCGTCGTGGTCGTGCTGTTCCTCGCACTGGCACGGGCGCTCGGCCACTGAGCCTCCGACCTGCGCGGAGGACGTCGTTCCACCTCGCGCGTATTTTGACAACCATTTTCGTTTTCGCGATACTGAGGGTGTGTCTGTCCAGTCCAGCGGCGCTCCCGCACCCCTCGCCTTCCAAACCGTCGACGCCCGCGTCGCCTACGACGGTGACCTCGTTCTCGACGGGGTGAGCGTCGACATACCGGCGGGTCAGACCGTCGCGGTGCTGGGCGCCAACGGCTCGGGCAAGTCCACCCTGATGCGCGCGATGCTCGGCATCGTGCCGCTCGCCTCCGGCGAGATCCGCCTCCACGGCACACCGCTGCGGCGCTTCCGCGACTGGAGGCGCATCGGCTACGTCCCCCAGAGGCTCACCGCCGGAGGCGGTGTGCCCGCGACCGTGCGCGAGGTCGTCTCCTCGGGGCGGGTCGCCGCGCGCCGCCGCCTCTCCCTCCCCGGCCGCGCCGACCGGGTCGCCGTCGACGAGGCCCTGGAGGCCGTCGGCCTGGCCGACCGGGCCGGGGCCTCGGTGCGCGAACTGTCGGGCGGGCAGCAGCAGCGTGTGCTCATCGCCCGCGCCCTGGCCGGGCGGCCCGACACCTTCGTCATGGACGAGCCGATGGCCGGCGTGGACGCCGAGAGCCAGGGCGCGCTCGCCCGCAGCCTCTCCCGCCTGCGCGCCTCCGGTTCCACCGTCGTCCTGGTCCTGCACGAGCTGGGGCCGCTGGAGGACGTCATCGAGCGCGCCGTGGTGCTGGAAGGCGGCCGTGTCGTGCACGACGGCATCCCGCCGAAGCCCTCCGGGGAGTGCGCCCGGCCCGGGCACGAGCACCAACACCCCCATCCCGATCCCAACGCCCCGGAGGCGGCCGAGAGCCAGAGCCCCGCGGACCTGATCAGACTCGAGGTACCCGGCCGTGACTGAACTGCTCCAGTACGACTTCATGCGGCGGGCGCTCGTCGCCGCGGTGCTGGTCGGCCTGGCCACCCCGGTCATCGGCACCTACCTCGTCCAGCGCCGCCTCTCCCTGCTGGGAGACGGCATCGGTCACGTCGCCCTGACCGGTGTGGCACTGGGAGTGCTCACCAACACCTCCCCCGTCCTGACCGCCGCCGTGGTGGCCACGCTCGGGGCCGTCCTCATCGAGGTGGTGCGCGAGCACACCCGTGCCAGCGGCGACGTCGCACTGGCCCTGCTGTTCTACGGCGGTATCGCGGGAGGCGTGCTGCTCATCGGCCTGGCCCCGGGTGCCGGCAGCGCCACCCTGACGTCGTTCCTCTTCGGTTCGGTGAGCACCGTGAGCGAGGAGGAGGTCTGGATCGTGGGCGGACTCGCCGTCTGCGTCGCCCTGGTCGTGGCGGTGTTCGGCCGCGAGCTGTTCGTGCTGTGCCACGACGAGGAGGTCGCCAAGGCACACGGGCTGCCGGTGCGCTTCCTGAGCATCCTCCTGGCGGTGACCGCGGCGCTGACCGTCGTCATCGCGATGCGGGTGGTGGGTGTGCTCATGGTCAGCGCACTGATGATCATCCCCGTCGCCGCGGCCCAGCAGCTCACCCGCAGCTTCCGGGTGACCATGGGGCTGGCCGTCCTGATCGGACTGCTGTCCTCACTGGGCGGCCTGACCACGGCGTTCCACTCCGATCTCTCCCCGGGTGCCACGATCGTGCTCCTGGCCCTGGCCGTGTTCTGCGTCTGCGTGGCGGTCGGCCGCGTGCTGCGCCGCACACTGGGGCGCCGCCCCCCGACGGCCCCGCCGAGGGGGGACGGGGAGACTGTCGGTACGATGCCCGCAACAACTGGGGGAGGGTGAGGAAATGAGTGCACGACGTGAGGCCGTCCGTGAGGCCCTGAGCGCTTCCCCGGAGTTCCGCAGCGCCCAGGAGCTGTACGCCGCCCTTCGCGCCGGCGGCTCCAAGATCGGCCTGACCACCGTCTACAGGGCGCTCCAGGCCCTGAGTGACTCCGGTGAGGTCGACGTGCTGCGCACCGACGACGGCGAGGCCGTCTACCGCGCCTGCGACACGGAGAGCCACCACCACCACCTCGTGTGCCGGGTGTGCTCCACCGCTGTCGAGATCGAGGGGCCGACCGTGGAGCGCTGGGCCGCGGAGATGGGTGACAAGCACGGCTTCACCGGCGTCACCCATACCGTGGAGGTCTTCGGTACCTGCGCCCGCTGCTCCCGCTCCTGAGCCCCGTCAGGCCGTGATCCCGTGCCTGCGGCCCCTTCCACCGCGCGAGACGCGGTGAGGACGGCCGCAGGTACGGGACCAGCGGATCAGTTGCGGCGGAGCGGTTCCAGGACCGGGCGCTTGGGCCGGACGTTGTCGCCGGAGGAGCGGCCGGTCAGCCGGCGGCCGATCCACGGGACCAGGAACTCGCGGGCCCAGTACAGGTCGTCCTGGCGAGCGGCACGCCAGGGACGCGCGGCGACCGGCGGCCAGGGCTCGTTCCAGTCCCCTTCGACCGGTACGCCGAGCACCTCGGCCACCCTCAGGGCCATCCGGCGGTGGCCCTCCGAGGACAGGTGGAGCCGGTCCCAGCTCCAGGCGCGCTGGTCGTCGAGGATGCGCATGCTCCACAGGTCGACGACGTCGCAGCCGTACGTGTCGGCGACGGCGCGCACGTTCATGTTGTAGGTGGCGATCTTGCCGCGCATGTGGCGCATGACCGGCTGCCAGTTGGTGTCGAACCCGGTGAAGACGACGACGTGCGCGCCGGTGCGGCTCAGTTCGCGTACGGCGCCCTCGAAGACGGAGGCCACCGCGTCGGGGTCGCTGCCGGGGCGGATGATGTCGTTGCCGCCCGCGCACAGGGTGACCAGGTCCGGAGCGAGCTCGACGGCCCGGGGAAGCTGCTCGTCGACGATCTGCCCGACGAGCTTGCCGCGCACGGCCAGGTTGGCGTAGCGCACCTCCGCGACGTGGTCGGCGAGATGCTCCGCGAGCCGGTCCGCCCACCCCCGGTAGCGCCCGTTCGGAACGGTGTCGCTGTCGGGGTAGGGGTCACTCATGCCCTCGGTGAAGCTGTCACCGAGGGCCACGTAGGAGACGATGTCCTCTTTCACCAGATGCGCACCAAAACCGCTCATGGCACCCGATCATGCAACTCAAAGCCCTGGTTACGCGACAGTAGGTTGATGCCCCGAGCATTTTTGAGCTCCAGCTCACAGTGAGAACCCCGCCCTCAAGACTCCCGAACCGGGGCCGAGGCGAAGCGCCGGTTCCCCGCACGCCCACCCGCGCCCCAGGGGGTGTGCCGTGAGGGCG
>NZ_JACHJO010000011.1 GCF_014203695.1 Nocardiopsis algeriensis
GGGTGTCGTATGAGGCGTTCACCCGCCCGCTAGACGTGATCGGGTTGCCGTGACCAGCGCGAACGTTACTGCATGCCGAGAATGAAACAGCCCTGGGGAAGGGCGGGAGACGCCGGCACCGGAGAAGCCCTGCCCGGGGGCGTGCCGATGAGCGATCCGGACGACAGTGGACGACCGCAGCCCGCCCGACGCTCCCCCGCCGCGCTACCGAGGGCTCCGGCCGAGCAGACCGGACCGGACCGCGCGGTCCGGGTCGTTCCAGATCGCCATCGCGGTGTTCATGCGCAGGAAGCCGAGCTCTTCGTAGAAGGCCTCGGTGCCGGGGCTCGCGTAGAGGATGATCTTCTTGTGGCCGCGTGCGAGCTCCACGAGCCCGCGGACGATGTCGGACCCCAGGCCCCGCCCCTGGTGGGACGGGTGAACCGCCACGTCGGCGATGTAGGCGCAGTCCCTGCCGTCGGCCAGCGCCCGTCCGGCACCGACGAGCGCCCCGCCGTCCCGGACGAAGCAGAAGAACCTGCTGTTCCCGAACACCACCTCGAGCTCCTCCGGGGGTTTGTTCCCCAGCGGTGCGATCCGGTACAGCTGCGACAGCTCCTCGAAGTCCACGGTGTCCAGGCTGTGGTCCCATGAATATTCCGCCACCGCTCCGGTCCTCCTCTTTTTTCCCGGCCGAACGCGCCGGATCAGCGTAACGGAAATCTCCGGATATCACGGAAGGGTTTCTTTCCCGTCGCGGCGAGGAGAGGTCACATCCGTTCCGCCCCCGAGAAGGATTGGGCTGATCACCCCACCTCCACAGGGAAGGCGCATTCGTAGCGGACATCCTCGAACCCGTCGCGCGGAGAACTCGGGCACGTACCGCCCAAGCATCGAAAACCGAGATGCCATCCATGAAGAGAATGCGTTGGACCCGCGGTCGCGCCCTGCCGATTATGGAGGCATGACCAATATCGATGCCCCCGCAGGCATATCGGTGCCGGCCCGTGCACCGCGCCCGGTGCTCGTGCTGCTGATCATGTCCGTGGCGGCGGGCCTGTCGGTGGCGGGCAACTACTTCGCCCAGCCGCTGCTCGGGCTGCTGCGCTCCGAGCTGGACATGAGCACCACGGCCGCCGGCCTCACCGTCGCCATGGCCCAGGTCGGCTACGCGGTCGGGCTCGGACTTCTCGTCCCCCTCGGGGACCGGTACTCGCGCCGGGGCCTCGCCGCGGTTCTGCTGGCAGGCACCGGTCTGCTCCTGGGGGTCGCCGGCGCGTCGCCCGGCGGTTCGGTGCTGCTGATGGCCACCGGTCTGGCGGCCGTCACCTCGGTCGGCGCACAGGTCCTCGTCCCGTTCGCCGCCGAGATCAGCCCTCCCGACCGCCGGGCCCGCAGCATCGGCGTCGTCATGGCCGGGGTCCTCGCCGGTGGGCTGATCGGCCGCGCCTTCTCCGGCATCGTGGCCGAACTCGCCGGATGGCGTGCCGTCTACTGGATCACCGCCGCGCTGCTGGTGGGAATCGCCCTCGTCGTCCTGAGCGCCCTGCCGGAAGGCGAGCGCGACACGAGCGACGCGACCCGGCCGCTCCGTCTGTGGCGGTCCACGGCGACGCTGCTCGTCGAACTCCCCGCGCTGCGATGGCCCATCGCGATCGCGGCGCTGGCCATGGCCTCCTTCACCATCCATCTGACGGCCATCAGCCTGCTCCTGATCAGCCGCCCCTACGCATGGTCCCCCGCCGCCATCGGGCT
This sequence comes from Nocardiopsis algeriensis, assembly GCF_014203695.1. Taxonomy (GTDB): domain Bacteria; phylum Actinomycetota; class Actinomycetes; order Streptosporangiales; family Streptosporangiaceae; genus Nocardiopsis; species Nocardiopsis algeriensis. The sequence goes on from NZ_JACHJO010000011.1 coordinate 1,735, forward strand.
CATCGGCCTCCTCGGCGTGCTCGGCCCCCTCTGCATGCCGCTGGCCGGACGCTTCGTCGACCGCGGGCACTCGCGGGCCGTCCTCCTCACGGGGTTGGCCTCAGCCGCTGCGGGATGGGCCGTGATGCTGCCGGCGCAGAACGGTCAGGTCTTCTGGCTCGTCGTCGGCGTGGTCCTGATCAACGTGGGCCAGACAGCCATGCTCAACGCGTCGCAGACCACCTGCTACGAGCTGCGACCGGAGGCGCGCAGCCGGATCAACGCCGTCTTCATGACCCTGTTCTTCGCCGGCGGCGCCGTCGGCGGGGTCCTCGCGCCCATCGTCTGGGTCAGTGCCCACTGGACGGGAACCTGCCTGCTCGGTGTCGCGATCACGGGGCTCGGCCTGCTTGCCGCCGCTTTCACGCACCGCCACGGGCAGAGGGAACACGGCACGCGCCACGTCCTCAGGCCCTGATACACAGAGGCTCTTTGACCTCCCTGTCACCGATTTTCCCGGATGACAAAAATCCCGCGGCTCTCCGAAAGCTTTCGCACCTGCCGTGGACCGAAGGAAAACTCTGGCTCCGATCCGGAGGCACAGCCATAAGATCCGTACGACTCCGCCGAACCTCTCGTTCTCCGACCGTTTCCAAGCAGCGGGACGAGGGGAGGACGGCCGATACGAGGAGCCCATGGAACTCCAGCAGATGCGCTATGTGGTCGCCATCGCCGAGACGAACAGCTTCACCAGGGCCGCTGAACGCTGCCTGGTCGCCCAATCCGCGCTCAGCCATCAAATCGCGCGTCTGGAAAGGGAGCTGGGTGCCAAACTCTTCGAGCGCACCAGCCGCCGGGTACGGCTGACCCCCGCCGGTGCCGCGTTCCTGCCCGCCGCCCGCCAGTGCCTGGACGCCGCCGAGCGCGCGGCCGCCCAGGCCGCCGCTGCCGTCGGTGAAGTACGCGGACGGCTCGCCGTGGGCCTCATTCCCACCGTCGCCGCGGTCGACGTCCCCGGCGCTCTCCGCGACTTCCGCCAAAAATATCCGCACGTGCGCATCGGCCTGTGCGTGGGCGCGAGCGACGACCTCGTCGAGCAGGTCCGGGAGGGTGCGCTGGAGGTGGCCTTCCTGGGGCTGCCGACCACGGTGGTCCCCAAGGGCGTCAACACCTACGAGCTCGCGCGCGACAGGCACGTCGCCGTGGTCGCGCCGGACCATCCGCTCGCCGAGGAGTCGACGGTCGACCTGCGGCGCCTCTCCGCCGAGGTGTTCGTGGACATGCCTGCCGGAACAGCGGGGCGCATCCAGTCCGACCTGGCCTTCTCCGCCGCCGGGCTCAGCCGCGACGTCGCCTTCGAGGTGACCTCTGCGGACTACATGGCCCGCCTGGTCGGGGAGGGCCTCGGTATCGCCCTGCTCCCCTCCGCCTACGTGCCCCGCTTGACCGGTGTGACCACCATCGAGGTGATCGACGCGCCGAGCCGTGCCGAGTACGTCATCTGGAGCCGGACCGTGTGCACGCCTGCGGCCAGTGCCTTCCTCGCCATCCTCGGTATCTCCACCGGGCCGGGGACCCCGGATCGTGGGCCCGTGCCGGGCAGCAGCGTACGCGTGGCTGCGGAGTGAGACCGCGGTCGGGCCGTTCCGGCACTCACGGACACAGGCTCCCGCCCTGCCAGGAACCGGACATGTGCGGGCCCGGCCGGCACACCTCCCAGGGCTCGCTCCCTCGGACGCGAGGCCGTCCCTGACACCCCGCCCCGTCGGCCCGCAGGGGCGTCAGGTCTCCCGGCGCCGCCACGTCTCCAGCGTCAGCAGTCCGGGGTGCCGCTCGCGGAGCGCGGCGACATCGGCCTGATATCCCTTGTCGCCGAGCCAGGTGAACATCGCCGCGAACTCCTGACTGGCGGCCCGCACCTCTTCGATGGGCTGCTGCTCGAAGCGGGTCGGGACACCGTCGACCCCGGTGAACACCTCGGCGATCTCCCGCACGGTCAGTTCGTCGCCGGCGATGTCGATCTTCCGGCCGAGGAACTCGGTCGGCTCGGCGAACACCTCGGCGGCGATCCGGCCGATGTCCTCCAGCGCGATCATCTGCAACGAGGTGTCCGCGCCCAGGGCGAACGGGACGACCCGCTCCCCGTTCTCCGCCGCCGGCAGCATGTACCGCCAGTTCTCCATGAAGAACACCGGACGCAGCACCGTGGTCGGAACACCGGCGGTGCCGATGTACGCCTCGATCTCCGTCTTGGTCTCGAAGTGGGCGACGCCGGAGCTGTGCCCGGCGGCTCCCACGGAGCTGTAGACCAGGTGGCCGACGCCCGCGTCCCGGACGGCGTCGACGAGGTGCCTGCCCCGGCTCACCTCGACCTCCGGCTCCGGGTTCCCCAGATCGGCGGGCACCACGGCGAAGACCCCGTCCACGCCCCGCGCCGCCTCCCTCAGCGACTCGGGGGCGTCGAGGTCACCGGCGACCAGCTCCGCACCGAGCGCGCCGAGCTCCTTGGCCTCCGCCTTCCCGGTGTCGCGGACGAGGGCGCGCACCGCCTGGCCGCCGTCGAGCAGCCTGCGGGCAACGGCACCGCCCTGGCCACCGGTCGCACCCGTGACCAACACCGTTTTCTTTTCCTGCACGCCGACATCCTTTCGCCGCTGCTGTCCAGGGACAAGCATCGCTGCCGACGGCGAATGAGTCCAATGTATGTTCTTCATTCCATCGATCTCGATACGAGATGGGTGCATGCATCCGACCGATCTTCGCTATCGGTGACGACTCGGAAGAAGAATCCCCGGACCACTGCGGGCAGAAGGCCCACGGATCCCAATCGGCTTCACAGAAGAAGTTGACACCTCCTTCTGCTGCGTCGGCGGCACCAACCAGGTGACACCGCCCCGCTCAGTCGGCTCCCCTGCTTTGACGACGGGGACCGGGAGCAACCTCAGCACAACAGCTCGACCGAGCACATCCATCCGGCTTCGGCTGACCGGGCAGCAACGGAACAGTTTCTTCGGAAGCCACGTTCCGACCCCGGAGGGGAATGCCGCTACGACCATACGAATAATGATAGCTCAACAGAAAATATTTTTCTTCTCGATCTCTTCAGGCATGCCCGGGAATAAGTTCCCGCATTTTCCAGGAGCCCAAGGAGGAAAGTCAAGAACTGCATCAAGCATCTTCTCAAAAAAGAATGACAGCAGAACCTGAAGGAAATTCCAACTCCGTGGCACTCACAAAAATGCGAGCCCCCAAGGGACCACAGCAGCACCCTTGAAGGCAGGGAGGAAATGCCCCCCAGAGAGGGCGGCGAAGAAATTAATTTGCCAGAGGCCTTTTTCTGGCGATCTCAGGCGACCTGAGCTCCATCACCATGAATCTTTCCCGATGTACTGGTTTGTCTGTCGAGTCGCGCTGAATTTCAGCACGGAGTAGTCGTCGACCCTGGTATTTCCAGCCCCGGTGAACCTCACGGGATGCCCCTTGTGCCACTGTCGCTCAAAACTTCCGAAGCCGGTCAGGACAAGGCGGCTGCCTCGGCCGACCACGTCCAGGAGCTCGGCCATGGCAGCGTCGTAGACCTGCGAGACAACCCTCTTCGGCAACCCGGCACGGCGCGCCACCGAAGCGATGTACACGCGCTTGGTCACGCGTTCCGGGTCTGCGGGAGTCTGGGGCGCCGCCATGGCCGGTCCTCCGTGTCGATCAGGGCATGATGTCGTCTTTCACTCGTAGACGAGTGTATCCAGCGCCGCTTGGAAGGGGCAAAGCACTGCTCCGCGCGCCGGTCGGACTCTCAGCCGAACTCGGGGTCATCGTCGAGGAACTCGATTCGCTCTTCCACCACTCGGCGCCTGGGCCGCGTTGCGCGCGCATCGTCCCGCCGTGCGCTCTGAGCCGCCTGCGTCTTCGCCTCGGCCGCCTGCTGTGCCAGGTTCAGACCCGAATCAGCCGCTTCCTTGGCAAAGGAAATAATGCCTCCCCCCCGCTCGATGCGCTTTTGCGCAACAGCCTCCATCTCCTCCCAGCGTTTGCGGTCCTCAGGACCTACACCGAAGACGTCCAGCCAATCGATCTCATGCATTTATTTTTCTCCTTCTTTTTCCATATTTTTGTTCGAGCAACCGCTCAGCCCTCGAACTCTGGACTACTTCCTGCTTCTGGGGAAGCAGAGGTTGATGCCCGACGCAAAGAGACCGACTTCTTCCTCTCCGTGCTCCCTGCGTCTCGCACATCGATCCCCTCCGGGGCACGAGTCCTCGAATACACCTCCATGGCTCCTGAAGAGCCTGCGGCTGGAGTCGGTGACGAATTCTGCCGGCCACCCCCCGGCGCATCGTCGACGATGACGGCATCGACGATATCGGCTTCCTCCGGTCCAGGGGGAGAGGTCTCCCCTGGTCCATTTCGGTCTCGCTCTCCCGCATGCCCGTGGTCACGTGCCAACTGCTCACCGAAATCGCTGTACCTCGCGATCAGATCGCGTATTCGCTGCTCCCGTTCGGGCGTCAGGTTCCGGCGCCACTGGGCCACCGTCTGTGGGTGCGTACGGCCCAGAACCCGCAAGGATTCGACGAACCCACCCACATAGGCCAGTTTCTGTTCCTGTTCGCTGAGTCCGTCCCCGCGCATGGACGCGAACATCGCCCGGGACCGGTTGAGTCGTGCCCGTTCCGCGGCATCCTCGGTCAGCTCGACCGCTTCGGGATACTTTCGAGTGACGGAGCCGATGACGTACTGCTCCATCACCTCGCTGAACTCGTCCGGGTTTTTTGCGCTGACGAGTTCGCCGTACATGGTCCGAGCCACCGCGCTCCGGTGCTCATCGGCTTCCATCGGATCACGCAAGGCGAAGGTTCCGTCGGTGATCACATCACCGCGGTAGGCGTCGACGTAGTCACCGGTCCAAGCCGTCACCCATTGGGTGGTGCCCGGCAGGACGAACCTCTGCGGTTCGGTCTTGACGAACTGCCCGTGACCCAGTTCGGAGAAGACCGCCGCCTGCTCAGGGTTCTGCTCGACGAGTTGACCGACAATGACACGCATGTTGCGCGCCACTGCCTTGCGATCCAAGCCGTCGTCGTCCACGTAGCCGTAGAGTGCGCTGAGGGCGCTCTCGTAGTTCCGCCTGATCAGTTCCCGGTCGGCGCCGGGCTTGCGCATCTCGTCGTAGGCGCTCTGGGCGATACCCACGTGTGTCAGTGCGGCGCTGTGCTCGGTGAACAGGTCGCGGCCGCCGCGTTCCATCCGTTCGACGCGTTCCAGGCGCCTCCGGTGGCGCCATCCGGACAGGCCTCGCATGTCTTCACGGCCTTGGCCGGTCCTGTTGAAGTGCCGGGCTTCTTTCTCACGTGATTTCTCGCCCTTGGCAGCGATCTTCGCCTCGCGCCGGGCCCGCAGGTCCAGACGGGCTCCGACAGCGGTGGCCATCTTTCCCGCTTGGTCCCCCACCTGGGCGCGGAAGTTGGACGAGAGCAGCCACATCGCCGTACCCATGCCCACCGTGCGGAGCACGTTCTCTGCGGTGACTCCGCGCTTGAGCGGATCCAGGCACTGAAGCACCATCATCGAGACGTAGGCCTGATGCAGGTCGCTGATCTTCTTGCGCTGGGTAGGCCTGGCCTCGGCCGACGAGGTGATGCCCGAGGCCCGCAGACTGTTGATGAACTGATCCCGTGCAAGCTGTGTCTGGAGCTTGAGCCGAGCAATCTGGTCACCGTCGGTTCCGAACGTGCCGCGCATGTTCTGCCGCTGTCCGCGCTCGTGCTGTCTGCGCCGGCCCTGCGGGGCGCTGGTCTCATGCTCCTTGCGACGCCGACGTACCCGCTCACCGGCTCGGGAGCCGGCCTTCCGTTCACCGACTGCCTCGTCCGGGTTCGGGTACCTTTCAGCGCCTAACGTCCTTTTCTTCCCCGTCGCCACGACCTCTCCTGTCTCGTCTCAGCTCAGCGAAGGTCCGTTGTCGCAGCTTTGATCCGTTCCCTCTCAGACCGCGCCTGACGCAGCCCCGGCACGAATATCCGCTGCTCACGAACACGGTCCAGTACCTGGGGCCGTGGCAATGGCAGAACGAGGCCACCATTTTCGAAAGGAGGCGCCGACGGTCCTGGTGTGCACTGCTCCCCGACACGTCGGTCGCTCGCTCCTGTCGTCCATCGGGACAACTTCGCTCCCCAGTTCCTGGAGCAATCTCGGAGGTCGGCTGCTCCATCGCGGACGGTCCGGTTGGCGGAGAACACACCTCGCCGTGCGCGAAGCCCGCTGCGTTGCACGTAAAAGCATTCACCACCGAAATCGGCAACGAGGAGGCAACTCCCATCGTCGGCCCCGGCCCCCATCGGTTGGAGGTGCACCGATGTGCCCACCGCCTTCTTGTGGCATATGAACTCGCTCACCGTCCCCTACCCTACCCCGGGACTGGGCTGTGCACTCGGGTCCATCGGTATCAGAATAAATGGATCTCTTCCGGTCGCTGCTGAATGTGGAGTTTCACCAGGATGCTTTTCTCCGGAGCATCCCGATCGGCACGCACGCCCGGCTGACCCGCAATGTTCTGCTGCCGCGGCCCCGGCAGGAACGTTCCTGACACCACTGCGTATGACCTGGATCGACGCCCGTTCCGGACCGCAGGCACAGTTGCCCGCAGGCTCGTCACCACCCCTGGCTCTGCTTCACAAAGGGACTGCGTATCTCTGATCCCGTATCATCCGGTGGCTCCGGTCCCTCTCCTCTCCGTCCCGTCCCAGCGCCTGGCACGAGGTGAATCATTGGCTCATCCCACCAGTGAACATGCCCACGTTCTTCTTCACCACCTCGGCCAGGCCCTCGAAACCGTTTCCGCGCAGCCCGGAGACAAGCCCTCTGCGTGATCGGGATCGGGCGAGAGGCCGAGGCCTTCCCCGGCATATACATCCGCACCCAACTCTTCGCGAAACATCGAGGAAGCAGCCAAGGGCGGGGAGCTCCGGACCCCGCCCTTGCCCACCGGCCTCCCTTATCCCTGGTTGCGCATCACGTCGGCCATGGCCCGGTCGAATTCTCCGCGTGCCAGGCCCAGCCAGCTCTCCTGCTCAGCGAGGAACTCGTAGAACGCTCCGTGCACGCGGAATCCGTGCAGGTCGGTCAGCTGCTCGGGGTCCTCGGCAAACACACGCTCGGACTCGCTCTCGCCGGCCTGCTGGAGCCGCTGCATCGCCTCGGACTCGTCTTGGGGGGAGATGTAGACCCGCGAGCCGTCAGCGCTGCGCAGTGAGCCGTCGCCGCCCACCGAGAAATGGGCGCTGTCCCGTTCGAGTGCCGGACGTACCGCCTTGTACGCCTCTGTGATCTGAGTGTCCAAAGGACCGTCCAGCGCACCCGCGTGAGGCCGCCCCGGATCGGAGGAGAAATGGACCAGCATGTCGCGGCTGATCAGCTTGTCGGCATAGCGCATCTGGCGGAACTCGTCCATCCTCCCCTTCTGGATGTCGACAACCTGTTGGATCGCCACGTCGTACTCCCAGGACATGTCCAGGTCGATGGCCCCCTCCAGATCCTCGAGGTCGACTTCGTCGGAACCGCCCAGGTCGTGCTCCTCGGCGTAGGCCTCACCGCGGGCGGCATCAACCAGCTCCATGACTTCGTTGGCGTAGGTGTCGGGGTCCAGCCGCGCGACGTCGACCTCGGTGAGGCCGTGCGCCGTCTTGTACTTCTCCCGGCATTCGACGGTCAGCTCGGCCTGCTGCATGCGCTTGGCCAGCATCGCCTCGAAGTCGGGTTGGTTCATGCGTACGTCGAAGTCCACCGCGCTGGACAGCGTCGGGATGGTCTGGAGCGTGTAGTCGTGTCCCGGGTGCACGATCGTGTCCTTGAACATCCGCCACGACATCGGCAGGATCGTCTCGTTGCGGTTCCACACCGGCGGGTCCCCGGCCCTGAAGACGATCGAGTTGCGCTCGGAGATGAAGGCCATGTCGTTGTAGGAGATGACCGGCTCCTCCTTGGTCGACATGGTGTAGGAGACCTTGCCCTCCACACTCATACCCTTGACCAGCTGCCCCTTGTCCTGGGTCACGGTCTTGGAGTCCATGTAGGTGGTGTGGCGCTTGCCGGACATCTTCTCCAATGTGTCGAGCATCGAGTCATCGGTGCTCTTGAGAAAAACGATGTTGGAGGTGTTTCCCTGCACAATTTTGTCCACCGACTCGCCGTAGACGTCGCGCAGCTGCTGAAGGGTTTGGAGGATGAGCGTGAACTGCTGTTCCTGGCCCAGCCCGATCGAGAGCATCGTCTCGAACCCGGCGATACCGTGCCCCTCCGACTGGAGGTTGCCCAGCTCATCGAGCATGAACCGGGTCTTGTAGAGCGGTTTCTGGTTCTCCTTGGTCATGTATGACTTGTCGAAGTTCAGATCGACCAGCTGCTTGACCAGAATGAGGATGAGCTTGGCATATTTCATGAGGTGCGGCGGCGTCACCAGGAAAACTGCCTTGGGCTGCTCCGAATAGCGCACCATCGTCTGCGTGATCGCGTTGGCCTGCCCCATCTCCTTCTTCGGCAGTTCCTCTGTGATGTTGGTCAGGCGCATCTGCGGATAAGTGGTGTGACCGGGTGCGAACGAACCGTCTCCCTGCTTCTTCAACTCCAGCAGGATGCCGTTTCTGATGATCTTCTCACCGGTCACCGGGTCAGTGACGTAGAACCGACCGTTGAGAGAGGTCTGGTATCCCTTGGTGAACTTGAAGTAGAAAGTCCGGATCAGCATACCGGTCTGCGGGTTCAACAGCCGCAACCGGATGTAGGCGACATTCCCTGAGAACTTCCCCTTGAAGTAGTAGCGAGCCCATCCCTCACGGGAGACGATGTCCTCGTGCTCGAAGTCCTCGCCGAGTTCCCTCTCGTACTTCTCGTCGGCATAAGCGTCCCACTTGGCCTGCGCCCCGATCAAATGGTCACGCTTCAGGTAGTTCACGGAAAAGCGAACACCCATGCGGCGCGGAAAGCTCAACCCTCCCAGGTCGGTGTTCTGGCTCGGGGTGCCGGAGGTGAGCGTGGAGATTGTCGGATCGGTGAAGAAGCTCATCGCCGTGATCGCGATACCGTAGACACTCGCCAGCATTTTCTCGGCCGCGCCCATCGCCCGCAGCGCATTGTCGGCGTTACCGACCAGGGTGCGCATCGAGTTGGTCGGCAGGGCCTTGGTGGCATTGAAGAACAAGGTGAGCATGTCCAGCTCCTTCTTGTCCTCCCACAGGAACTTCTTGCTCTCCGCTTCTTCGAGCGCGGCCTCGGCCTCCGCCTCGCGGAACGTGCCGTCCTCCAGGTTTCCGAACTCGCCCGCCTGGATCTTCTCCTCGATCAGGTCTACCGGGTTCTTCACCTTCTTCGCCGAAAGCTGTACGAACAGCTGGTAGCAGTTGTACAGCGTGACCTTGCCCCACTTCTCGTCGAGCTTGGTCTCCAGCACCGCAGGGTCCATGTCCACCCGGGCGGCATAAGCACGCAGTTCGCGCTCTTCCTCCAGGTAGTAGTCGATGAGCCCATAGGCGGCGCGCTTGAAGGCGTTGTTGGCAGCGTTGGGCCACACCGGGTCCTCACCGCCGTCGAGTGGGAAGAAGACATCGGCGATGTTCTCGATATACATCGCGCACTTGGTCGAGTCACCTTCCCGAGCGGCCTCGGCTGCCATACCGAGCGGGTTGTAGATGTCGGTCTTCATCGCGTTGATGAGGTTGAACTGCACCACCTGGAAGCCGCGCATCGTGGCCCGCACGTAGTTCTTGACCAGCAGTTCGCCCTTGGGATCGTTGATGACCATGTTGTTGGGGCGCTTCTCACGCAGCCACATGTCGATCATCGGTTCGATGTAGGTCTGCCCCTTGCCGGCACGTGTGATGGCCAGCACCATGGTGTTGACCGGAGCGGTGTCGACGATGTAAGCACCTGCCGGGCGCTGCACCTCGTATTCGGGAAACTCCCAGTCGTCATTGATCATGTCCGCGACGGTTTTGTGCGCCCCGAGCTTGTCCCGGTCCTTGCCTTCAGGGTTGTAGGGGATCTTGGTGGTGTCGAACCGTTTGCGGATGTTCTTGTCCTTCGGCAGCCCCGAGGCCTCGAACAGGTCATCACCGAACTTCTCGTCGACGAGCGGCATCCTCTTGGTGATCGCCCGATCATCTTCGTCGCGCAGGATCTCGCCCTTGAGGTGTTCGACGTCACCCTCGGAGTCGAGGACGTCCTCTTCCGCACGCTGGGCGACCTCGATCGACTTGATGCCCTTGCGGGCCACCATGACGTGGCTGATCATCGACGAGGGCTGTACGGAGCTGTGCGCACCCACGTCGGGGAACCAGTCGAACTTGCGCACGATCTCTTCCGGCAGGGCGATGTGCTGGTCACCCTGATACTGGTTGATGTCGCTGGTGTCGTGCAGGAGGTTCTGCGCATCCCGGTTGCGCATGAGCCACAGGTACAGCACGGCGAACGTGAACAGGCCCGTACCGACTGAGACGGTGAGCTTGAACCAGGTGAGGTGGAGGAACCACCCCAGGAGCGTGTCGGGCTCGCCCTCACGTTCGGCTTCGATCTCCGCCTGCTGCTCGGCGACGTCGTCGAGCACCCACTGCGGCGGGTTCTGCCGGGCCTCGTCCTCCGTGTCGTAGCACGGCTGGTCGGAAACCGCCTGCCCGGTCTCGTCGAGAACCCGGTAGCAGTACTGGGCCGCTGACAGCTTCTCGCGTTCGACGAAATCGGGAGGTACAGGCCCGCTGAACGAGGCTGCCGCGATGCTCGCAGTGAACTGGCCTGTCGACCACAGCGCCCACATCAGCACGGTGATGATCGACCCCGCTGCAACGGCGAGGACGGTGCGTGTGGTGCGGGTCCGTTTGCGTCCGATGCGACTGCGGTCGAGCTGCTGGGATTCGTAGATGTCGCGATTGGCGAGCGTCTCCCCGGCTTTGCGCGATGAGAGCTTGTCCCATGCGCTCGCCTTGGGACTGGAACTCCTCCTGGCCATGAGGCGCGCCTTTCTGTTGACATGCGCACTGCGATTCGCTGATTCTATTGGTTTATCAGTGGATATGACAGATTGTCCGGATGCTGCGATTCACAAAGAACAGGGCACCGCCTTCATCGATGAAGGCGGTGCCCTGCTGCGGGACATACCGCGGCGCACGGCTTCCCTAGACGGACCGTACGGGAACGGCCATCGCGCTGACGGCCGTGCCGGCCGACCCGTATCCGATCGTCCATCCGAGGATGACTCCCACGGCGATGGAAATCAGCACCAGAACCGCTGCCAGAACCAGGAGAAGTTTGTTGAAGCGGCTGTGGACGCGATTGGTCCGATTCAGTTCCTCCGCATAGGAGCGCTTGTCGCCCTCGAGCTCCTCGATCCTGCTGCGATACTGCCGGTGCATGCTGTCGGCCATGTCCTGCATCTGCGCCTGCAGGTCCGTGTACAGCTGGTGGGCCGAGCGCAGCTTCTCGTCCCTGATGTCGATCTCGTGCTTCCACTCCCCTTCACGCTCACGCAACCGTGCCTCGGCCCGCTCGCGATCGCGCTCCAGTTCGGCCCCCAGCTTGCGCGCCTGGTCCTCCTGCTCGGCCTTGAGCTCTTTCACCCGGGCGGAGTGCTCGGCCTGCATCTCCTCGATCCGGTTGTCCAACCGCAGCTGTTCCGACAGCGCCTTGGCGCGGACGATGTCGTGCTTGCGGTTGTCGTCGATGAAGCGCGTCACCTTGGCATTCCACTGCTTCAGCAACTCCATCTCTGCTTCGCGCTGTGCCGCTTCGCGCTCGGAGAGAAGCCGGAGGGCGCGTGTGGTGCCCAGCTGCATCCGCGTGTGCGCGTCCTTGCGGCGCATCTCCAGCACGAGCTGGCGCTGATGGGCGTAGCGCTCCTCGTTGCGACGCTCGATCTCGGGGGCCACGTCGGCTATCTTGCGTTCCAGCTCCGGGCGGAACCGGTCCCAGAACGCCTGTCTGGCCTGGGCCGCGGCAACCTCGGCTCGTTCGCTGGCGTCCTTTTCGTAACGCCGGGTGATCTCCGCGCGCTGGGCGCTGACCTCCTCGTGTGCTCTGGACCTGAGCTCGGCGAACTCCTCCTCGGCCGCCTTCGAGAGCATGTGGTAGACCGTGCCTTCGCGCCGTTCGTCGACCTCGCGCATCACCGACTCGGCATGCAGGCTCATCGTCTCGACGAAGAACTGACGTAGATCCTTGCGGTGGTCCCTGTGCAGTTTCTCCAGTTCGGCGTTGGCCTGGCCTGCCATGAGGGCGACCTGCTCGCCGAGCCAGTCGCTGGAGTTGTCACTGAACTCCAGCCGTACCGGACGTGCCCCGGTACCGAACGTGGCCTCGAAGTCGGCGAGCGGGATCTCCAGGTCCAGGTCGTCGGGGAGGAAGCGCCGCGCGATGGTAAGACGTACCTGCTCTTCGGTGAACTCCTGCTCCTGGTGCTGCTCGGCATAGTCCCGCCAAGGCGGAGCCGGCTCCTGCGCACTCCCCGTCGTGAAGTCCTCGTCCTCGTGCTCGAGGCCACCGGTTCCGTCACCGTCCAGGTTCTCGGGAACCGAAGATGCCACATCCTCGCTCGGCTCTTCGTCGAACGTGGTCGCCGCGGACTCACCGACCGCCGGGGAATCGTCTTCCAGCTCGTGGCGGTCGATGTCCTCGTCCTGGGCAGGCATCGCGGCCTCCGGCCCGGCCGGAGGGACGTCTTCGCCTTCGGTGGCCGAAGCGGGCTGCGGTGCCGTGGCGACGGCATCATCGAACGCATCGGCGTCAGCGCTGTCCTCGGTGTCCACGGAGGTCGCGGTCGTTTCGATGGCCTGGGTCCAGGCCCATACCTGCGGCAACCGGTCGGCCAGGCTCCGGTCGCCGCTGGAGATGCTCACCGCCTCGGTGTAGGAGACCGGTTCATCGATGACGGCATTGACCAGCAGCTCTTGGCGGTCCTGGCTCGGGCCCAGGATCATCCAGTAGTACGTGGTGCCGGTGAGCAGCGAGTACTCCCCCATACGCTCCAGCGTCTGAGGGGTGGGGATGATACCGAGGACCTCTTCGTCGAGGAGCTGACGGGTGGTGATGGTCTGGATGTGGTCGTGGTTGATGAGCTCGATGAGCGAGCCCTTGGCCTCGTCCCTCTGCTGCTTCTTGCTCAGTCCGCCGATGTTCTCCACCGGCAGGGCCAGGACCACCCAGGAGTTGCGCCCGGGCAGGACGAAGGGATCGTTACGGCTCAGCAGGTCGATCGCGGCGTTGACGGTGCTCTCCCGCACCACACTCGCCAGCATCTCCTCAGGCTTGCGCCGCCTGGCCCGCTTCCCGCTGTCACCGTTCGACGCAGCAACATCTTTCGAGCCGTCCGAGGACCTGCTGTCGACCGTCCCCTTCTTCCACATGCTGTCGATGAGACCCATCGGCACATCCTCTCGTTCTGGCCATGGCGTATCGGACCGCTCGTCTGCCGAGCTGTATCAGGCACCCGTCACTCGATGCCCCACTGCTGCCCCACATGCCGCCTCAGCGTGCGGCAGCCACCTCGATGTGGGATTCACTCTTGAGAAGGCCCTTGTCCTCGCTGCGCATCGTGCCGCGCACGTCCACCCGCAGGACCCTCTCGTGCGCATGGGCGTTGACGAACGCGGCGACGGCGGTGGTGACCTCGTCGGTCATCTTGGCGATAGCCGCTCGCGCGCCACCGGCGTTGGAGTCGGTGTCGGCATGGTCGTCGATGAGGTACTGGAGGACCCGTTCAGCGATCTCGACCCTGACACCGTGCTTGACCATGACCTCACGCCGCATCTGACGCAGCTTGTTCTTCACGATCTTGCGCTGGGTCTCGCGTGAAAGCGGCTGGAAGGGGACGATGACGTCGATGCGGCCCAGCAGCTCGGGTGGAAACTTGTTGTCACCCTGCGTGGTAGAGATGGAACGACGGATCTCCTTCATCTTCTCCACCAACTGTTTGCCCGAGCCGCTGTCGTCCACGTTGTATTGGGCGATCGTCTCGTAGATCTCCGAGCCCGCGTTGGTCGTGAGCACGATGTAGGTGTTGAGGAACGACACCTGACGGCCGTTGTCGTCGGAGAGTCTGCCGTCGTCGAGCACTTGGAGCAGCACACGCGTGATCGCCGATGCGGCTTTCTCGATCTCGTCGAACAGCAGTACAGCGTGCCCCATGTCCCACACGCGCTTGGTCAGCTCCGATCGGAACAGATCCAGGGACTCCTCACGCGCGAACTCCGACATGTCGAAGCGGACCAAATGGCGCTGGTCGTCACCGAAAAGCAGGCGGGCAAGTTGTTTGGCGAGCTCGGTCTTTCCCACTCCGGAGCTTCCCGTGAAAAGGAAGGAAGACATGGGCTTCGTCTTGTCGTTCAGGTCCGCGACACACAGTTGCAGTCTTTTCGCAACCACGCTGGTGGCGAAGTCCTGGGAGAACACCGCACTGTCGAGCTGGTTCTTGATCTGTACCGCGTCGACACGGAATGCCACGTTGACGTTGGTCGACTCCATCAGGACATCGGCCAGGAGGTTCCGGTCCATCGGTCGGCCGTTGTAGCGATGCCAACCCACCATCGAGTCGAGTACCAGAATTGATTTGCGCGGCTGCGTCGAGGCCGGAATATAGCGGTTGGTGTATTCATAGATCAGCTCGAAGATGTGGTCGTCGTAGAACTGTTCAGCCACCCCGTAGCGCTTGGCCATTCCCTTGAGGATCTCGACCGTGGTCTTCTGGTCAGGCGGGTTGACGTTGATGCGCTGGAGGCGTTCCATGAGCGGCTGGTTCGGCGCCACGTACTTGTGGAACTCGTCGAAGGTCGTGGCCGCGATGACGCGGATGCCGCGGGCACCGGAGGCTGCCAGAACCGGTTTGAGCGCTTCGACGGAGGCGGCACTGAGCTGCACCACCTGATGGAACTCGTCGATGAACAGCACCAGCTCGACGTGTTCGTCGGCGCTGAATCTTTCGGCCTCGTCGAACAGTCCCTTGAGCAGCGCTGCCATTTCGTCGGGTGTGCTCAGTCCCGCGATCATCCGGGCCAGATCGACTTCCATGTACACCCGTTTGGTGTCTTCGAGCATCGCCGCTTGGACCAGAGCGGTCTTTCCCGCGCCGGCCGGGGCCAGCAGCAGGGCGTTGCACAATTCCGGTCGAGCCATGGCGGCCATGAGCTGGGATATCTCACGCTCGCGGCCGACGATCTCCCGCTCGGGGGCCTTGAGGGGGTCACTGTACCGGGCCAACTTGGGGTAGCGCTCGTTGAGCCTGTCATCGGGGGAACCGTCCGACCTGGTGAACAACTGCTACCGCCTCCACGGACGGAAGGAACACGGGCTCGTCTCGCCCTTGCTCATAAACCAGTATTGTTTCAATATTTTACGCACGTTAGATACCAGGTTCAAAGCGTTTTCGGTCATGACCTGAAATGCAGCGGAGGACCCCTTCTCCACCAGGTGGGCGACGATCCGCGGACAGGCGCAGGGGAGAAAAGGGAGGTCCGAGCACAGCACAGGCTGCGACCGGAGATCAGTCTCCCGGCTGGTGGTCGTCCATCTCGAGCTGCCGCTCGCCTGCAACCCTCTCGTGGACACTCGCACGGGCCGGGGCGGCGCCGGCCTCGGCCGTGTCTTCCTCCTCCAGGTCGAGGAGACCGGTCCCGGAGGCCGCGGAGCGCGTATGTTCGGTGCTGCGCCTCAAGGAGTCGACCAGAATCTCTTCGGGCATGCCCGACAGCGCCTTCTCCACGCCGGGGATGATCCTCTCCCGCAGCACACCTTCAGGAGCCTCCGGGTCGTAGTCCACCTCGGGTTCCTTCGCGTTCTCCTCGACCCGGCGCCGGGCCTCGACCTCGGCCATGAGCCTGTCGAACACCCCTTCCGGGACCTGCCCGGCCCGACTCGAAGCCGTGCCGAGGTGGTCCGGCTCCGTCGGCCGGCTGTACTCGACGTCCTCGAACTCCTCATCGGCGAACAGGTCCTGGATCGCGCCCGAATGGGTGGGCACCGGTGTCTCACTCACCGCCGAGGCCTGTACCAGGTCCTCAGAGGAATAGTCCGGGAAATATTCGGCGAGGCTGTAGCCGCTGGTCTCCTCGGTGAGCACGGCACTGTTCTGGTCGCGCACGTCGACGAACACGATCGGAGGCTGCTCGGCGCTCTCCGGGGCGACCACGAGGAAATCCACCTCGGCAGGTAGTTCCCACACGATGCCGACCATCGACTCGGGCACACGGAACCGGGCACTGAAGTAGCCCTTGCTGACCAGCTCGGCGAGCTGGGCGGAATCGAATTCGTAGAAGGCGTCGACGACAGGTTCGGATCCCCGGTGGAACGGCAGTCCGGTGATGCCGTAAGGCAGTTCGACGTCGGGCTGGATCTGGGTGAGCCGACCTCGCAGGTGCAGGTAGGGACGGTAGTTCTGGTCCGCTCCGTGGTGCAGGAGCGACACGGCCTCCATACGCACGGCAATGTCGCAGGACACAGCACTCAGAGTCTGCACGTCGGCCTTGCCGTGCCGAGCCACGCGGTGGAACCAGGGATCAGTGGCCTTCAGAGGCGCGATCTTCATGCGGGGGGTTCGCTTTCGTGTCGGAGTTCTGCTGACCTGTCAGCTGCCGGCGCCGTCGGTGGCCGGGGCTGGGTCCGCCTCGTCACCCAGCAGGGCGCTCCGGGCCTTATCGCCCAGGCGTCGCTGAGCGGACCAGAGCGAGCGCACCGCGACCAGTACCAGGACGAAGACAAGGCCGATGAGGAACAGCGACGGTGCCAGCCAGTGCATCAGTTGCAGCTCCAGCGGAGATGTCGGACCGACTCCGGTTCCGGTCGACACCACGACGAACAGGTTGGGCACCACGGTCACCGCCGCGAACATCGCCAACACGTAGCCGGCAAGGCCGGACGCGATGGCGAGGCCTGCACGCACAGCCACCAGGACCGAGCGCGCTCCCGAATCCCCCACGCGCGCACGAATGCGAGTACCCAGAGACGGCGCGCTGCCGCCGATGTCGGCCTGCTTGGCCTCCGCGGCCCGCTGCGCGGCGCTCTTCCTCGCTCGCGGTTTCCGCTTGCCCTTGGCCCCGGTGCCGGTGGTGCTCATCGGTTCTCCTGTCTGGGAGTGACGTCTCAGGTATGTGCTCTAGGAGCGTTCGAGGGGCCCTTCGGTCCAGTGGGCGTCGGTCCGGGTGATCGCGCCCCTGGTGTCGGTCGACCACGCCACCGACAGCGCCGCGATCGGATGCTCCCCGGCACCGGCCTCGTAGACCTCGACGAACGCGAAATAGGCGTAGGTGGTGCCCTCGATGCCGACCAGTACCGGCTCGAACGGTCCCAGCTGCGCCTGCGAGGCGTCGTCCGCACCAGGAACACCGTCGCGAGCCAGGTCCTCCCACAGGTCCGAGGTTTCCCCGTCGCCCGTCACGGCCGGCGACGCCGGGACCGTCCCGCCTCCCAGAACCGTCTCGTGCAGCAGATCGCGCATCGCCTCGCCGTCGCTCTCCAGCCGCTCGACGCGAACCGCCGAAGAGCTCTCCAGCACTCCGGACCAGGCAGCGTGGAACTCCTCCTCCGCTTCCTCGGCCTCGGTCCGGTGTTCCTCCACCAGGGCCGCGACCTCGGCACGGTCGGCTTCGTGGCCGGAGGAGGCCGACCACAGGAACAGCCCACCCGCAGCCAGCATCAGGACAGCCAGCGCCAACGGGGCCCAGGACACGGCGCGCCGAATTCTCTGGCGGCGGAGCCGGCGCTCGCGCTCGTAGGCCTCGATCTCTGCCAGACTCATCACTCACCGCCCTCGGGATCGTCGCTCTGCGCGTCCTCCCTGCTGTCTTCGACAGGGCTGCCGGTATCGTCCTCACCAGCGCCTTCACCATCGGCGACGGTGCCGAGCACCAGGTCGTCGAACTTCTTGACCACCGGGTCGTACCGGCCCCGAAGCCAGGCGACGGTCCGGCCCGTCTCGTCCTCGGCCAGGGTCCACACCATGTGGATCGTCATGTCCTTCTCGAAGACCTGGGCCTGGTGGGCGACCCACGTGTACCCGCTCAGCGAGGCGTCGTCGTCGAGGGTGGACACCCACGAGTGCCACTGGCTCACGGCGTTGAAGCCGTCGGAATCTCGAGCACCGGCTGCGAAGTGCGGTGTCAGCTTTCGTTCCAGACCGCTGACGGCGCTCTCCCGCAGTCCTTCGGCACAGGTGATGTGTTCCTCTTCGGTGTATTCACGTCTACTGGGCGGAGGGGGGCCGAGGTAGGGGGTGCACTCGTCGTGTTCGCCCAGCCCCGGCGTCTGTGCGGGCAGGTCGTCGGCGTTGATCGGCCCGGCGTTCTCCAGGTAGATGTTCTGTGCCGCGGCGACGTTCTCGCCCGCGGTCGCGGCCTGGAGCAGCCAGCGCTGGGCCTCACCGCTGCTGGGCAGACCTTCAAGTCCTTGCCGGGCAGCGATGGTGCGGTCCTGCGCGTCGAAGCCGTCCTGGGCCTGTTCCTCGAGTTCGTCCTGGTGCTGGGTGCTGATCGTGCCGGCCATGGCCATCAGCACCAGCGCGCCGAGCATCGCCAGGACGGTGGCCGACCAGTACCCGACACGGAGCAGAAGGACTCTGGCCCCGGAGCTCGGACGACGCGGTGAAGGATCTTTCCTCTGGTCCTGCTCCGTCTGGGAGGCCGCGACCAGGCGTCGGGCCAGGCGGCTGCCCTGGCCCGGGTCGGGGGAGCTGCCGGTCACGTCGCCCTCCTCCCCTCACCGGCAATGGTAGAACTCATATTTTCCTCGTATACCAACACAGTTCTACCACCGACGGACGACAATCGGCTTGCCGCGAATCCCAGGCCGGGGGTCGCTGTACCGCCAGGTCCGCACAACATCAGTCAGGACCCGAGGAGCGCACCCGGGACGTGGAGGCATAGCCTTCGACACCGGAGACGCCACCGTCGCCGTCGGTGGTCAGCAGAACTGCCGACGTACTGCGGGCACCGGCCTGGCCGTCGTCGGAGGTGCTCCGAACGTCGACCAGGAGGAAGTAGCTGTACTCGGTGCCCCGTACCGACAACAGCTCCGCACGGAAGTCCTCCACTCGCGAGTCCAGCCCGAGCAGGTCGATCAGCGCGTACTCGGTGCCCTCGGCATCGACGTTCACCGTCGGCTCGGGCAGGAAGACGGTCATGAACGCCGAGTCCTCGGCGAGGCCGTAGACAGACACCATGGAGCTGCGCGCGTCGACGTACTCGGCGTGGCTCTCCCACGTCAGAGCGGTGTCCAGCAAGCGGCCGATGAGCTCTTCGTCTGCGTCCAGCCGTGCGCGGTCGGCGCCCATGACCTGGCCGACGACCTCACGCTCCCTCTCCCCCTGTGTTTCCTCGAGCTCGGCCTTGCGCACCAGCAGCTCCTCGATCCGCCGCTCCTGGTCGACAAGGGACGCCTCCTGTTCCCCTCGGGTGGCGGCAAAGGAACCACCCGCCACCAGTAGCAGCGCGGCCGCGGTCAACGGGAAGGCGTTGCGTCGGAGAAACCCCATCAGCTCTGGCCCCCCTCGTCCGCCTTGTCTGCGGGAAGGTCGCCGAGCGTGGTCTGGCCGACGTACAGGCTGTGGAACGTTCCCGCGTCGGCGTCGTAGACGCCCCGGGCCCAGGCCAGCAGGTCACCGCTGGAGTCGTCGCGGTTGAGCCAGGCCACGCTCACGGCTCCGGGGGATTCCGCTTGAGGTGTGGCCGAGACCAATGCCCAGGAATTCAGTGACGCCTCGGCGTACTCACTGCGGTTCTCGTCCGTGTAGCGGATGTACCAGGGGGAGAGCACATCGATCTCGCCAGGGCCGTACGGAACATCCGCACCCGGGCGGTAGGACTCTTCGTCCTCGATGATCCGGGCCGACTCGTCGAAGTGGTCGACAAGCTCCTTGCGGAGTTCGCCCACGGGTGCGAACGCCTCGCTCCCGTCTCCGTCCCCCGGCAGCTGCACGTCGTTGAGGTCGGCGAGGATCTCCTGGTAGGCGTTCTGAAGCTCGGCGACCTCCTCGCCCTTCTCCCTGGCCTGCGCCACGGCCTGGTCCAGCTGCTCCTCGAGCGCGACGGCGTCCTCGTCGTTCCACGAGGCGGCTTCCAAGGCACGGACCTCGCCTTCGAGCAGGGCGATCTCCAGATCGTTGTTCTCGCTCCGGACCTGTGCGGCATCGGTACTGGATGCGGCCAGCGCCCCGGTCCCGATGGCGCCGGCCATCAAGACACCGCCCAGAGCCAGGCGCACGACTCGGCCCGGCTCACGCCGGATCGCCTGGCCGCTGTCTCGCTGCTCTGCGCGCTCACGCTTGCGCTCCTGCCGTCTGGCGCGGCGATCGCGCAGCATCTCCTGCACGTCGTCACCGGTCATCCGCCTTCGCCTGGCGCGCTGCTCGGCGTGGTAGGCGTCGAGGCGCTCCATCACCTCCTCTCTGCTCATCTCGCGCCAGGGTTTCCTCGGGGCCGTCTCCCGCGAAGCACCGCCACCGCTGTCCGGTGCGCCCTTGTCGGCCATCGCCGCGCTCCTTCCCTGCTGGTGTTCGGTCCCGGCGC
Organism: Nocardiopsis algeriensis; assembly: GCF_014203695.1. Taxonomy (GTDB): domain Bacteria; phylum Actinomycetota; class Actinomycetes; order Streptosporangiales; family Streptosporangiaceae; genus Nocardiopsis; species Nocardiopsis algeriensis. The sequence goes on from NZ_JACHJO010000011.1 coordinate 22,242, forward strand.
GGAGGAAGTCCCGACCCGTTCCACCGCTCCTCTCCGTTTGCAGGACCGCCCTGGCCCGGCTACATGAAACGGTCGGGCCCTACGCTGATGTGGATGTGGTCGACGTGGTTCTGCGTGTTGTTCCCGCGCCCGCCTGCGTACCGCGTGGTCTCGTTGTTCCACGGCCCGACCGGGTCGTTCCCGGTGGCCCATTTGCGGCCGTCCCACAGAATGCCCTTGATGTTGAACTCCTCGGCCCGCGGGATGAGGTAGTTGACGATCGTCATCCCTGTCTCGTGCATGTCCTCACTGGGGACGGAGCCGAGCGGCGCCATCATGTAGTCGATGGCCTGACCGTTGTTGTGGTTGCTGCCCTGCTCGTTGCGCTGGCCGCCGGCCGACAGGAAGAAGCCGCCGAACTCCTCCTGGAGGTGCTCGTGCAGCCGGCAGGCGTCCGGGTGCATGCGTCCCAGGGAGGCGCAGGGAATCTGTTCGCCGGCCGATACCACGTCGCCCTTGGCTCCATCGACATCGGCGGTGCGGCACTCCTGCACCACAGCGCTGCGGCGATCCTGGTTGGCGGCGTCGACCGTGGTCCGGGCCTGGTCAAGGATGGACCCGGCCCGTTCCTTGTCGGCCTCCCAGTCCTCCATCTTGGCGAACCACACGGCGGCGTACTCCTGGCGTTCGGTGAGCCGCGGCCGGTTCACCGCGACACTCAGTGACAGGCCCTCCCATTCGACCATCCAGTCCCGGGTCGATTCCTCGATCGAGCCGGAGGAGTCCTCGATGAGCTCCTTGACGAAGCGCACACGCGCGGGGTCGTCGTCGGAGATCATGAAGCTGAGCTGGGTCTCGACATCCCACCACTTCCCGCCGGTGCTGTCGGCGTAGTCGGTGAGCATGGTGTTGCGGCCGTTCGTCCACTGACCCAGACCGATGCCCACCAGGTCGATGGCGGGCCATGTCGCGGCGTAGTCGGAGTCGATCAGTTCGACCTGGAAACCGTTCTCCTCGGCTTCTCGTTTGCGCGGGCCGACCTTGTAGGGCTCGGTGTAGATCGTCTCGACGGCCGTCGGATCGATCCTCGACTCCTGCTGGAAGTTGCCCAGGACGCCCGCGATGTTCTCGTCCTGCATGCCCATCCCCGCCAGGATCGAATAGATCTCCTCGGCCGTCGCCTCCATGTCCGCGGTATCGGCCCCGGACCGGGTGTTGCCATCGATCTCACGCACGGTCGCCTCCGTCATGGGACGGCAATCCTCCGGCAGGGCGTCGCGCTGAGCGATGGCCTGGCCCTCCTGGACCGTGTGCGAGGTGCCGACGGCCAGACTGATCACGGCCATGACGGCCGCACCGATCGAAAGAGCTGCGCCGGTGACCGCGCTGATCGCTCCGCCCACGGCCGAGGCGATGGCCGCGCCCACCGCAAGGGCGAAACCCGCGACGGCCTTGAAGGCCGCGACCACCAGCGTCCAGAGCAGGTTCAACAGGTTCATGACCATGGCCGCGATCGCGAGCAGCAGGCCCTTGAGCCAGTTGAGGAACATCATGAGGACCATGAGCTGAGCACCGACACCGATCGCCGGAACCGCAGCGACCGCGCCCGCTCCCTTGGCGACGCCGCCCTTGTCGGACTCAGGACCGCCCTTGGCCGCCTCGGAGGTGCCCCCGGCACCCAGCTCGGGGGTGTCCCGGCCTGCAGCCCCGGTCGGGTCCTTCAGAGGATTCGCCGCTTGCTCGGTGTCGGCCCCTTCTGTTCCCGGGACACCCTGTGCCCCATCGGTGCGAGCGGTATCGCCGGCATCGGGCGCCACCTTCCGGGCGGCCTGGCCGACCTGGTCCGACGCGTCCGAAGCGGAACCCGGAGGTTGCACACCTCCTGCCCCGCCACCACCGGTCACCGCCATGGCGCCCTCTCCTCTCACCTCTGGACGCCTTCGTCCGCATTCCCTGTACCGCGCCCGTACCGCCTCGCGTCAGTATGTGAGCAGGGCCTCCTCGTCCGCGTTGACCGATCCGGACGAGTCGACACCGCGCAACATCACTTCCAGCTCCAGCAACTCGCTGTAGGAGTCGACCTGGTAGGCGGTCTTGATGTGGTAGTAGTCCTGGTAGGCCTGCGTGGTGTTGTTCATGATGTTGACCAGCGGCTCCATCGCCTGGCTCGTCTGCCCGTACTCCTTCAGGTTGCTGCCGTCGGTGAGAAGCCACTCCATGTCGTTGGCCGCGAACCCGGGATTCTCCTCGTCCTCCGCACGGGCCTTGTCTCCCAGGAACGTGACGTAGGAGGTCTCGCCCGGGGGCATGATCGCGTCCAGATAGCCTTCCTCGACCGAGCCCGAACGCCAGTCGAAGTCGTAACCCCGTGGGTCCACCCATGCGCTCTCCAGCGAGAGTGTGGACTCGGCCTCGTCATCGGCCGGATCACCGGTCACGGTGTCCCCGTCGACCTGCACCGGCACCGCAGGCGGTTCGATGAACACCCCGTCGACGTTGACCCGACTCATCTCGCCGTCGTACTCGTCGATCCGGTTGAGGACGGCGCGCATCTCCATGAGTTGCTCGTCCATCGACTCACGGATCTCCTGCTCCTGCTCGGCGACCACGAGCTCGTAGTACAGGGCCGCGGGGTCGATGCGCTCGCTGTCCAGCGATTCCGCCTCTTCGGTACCCGAGGCCCCGGGGTTGATGAACAGCCGCCACTGGTCGAACTCGGTGAAGCTGCCGTCGTCCTTCAGGTCCTCGCGGAGCTCGCGCCCCGAGCCTTCCTTGTAGACCAGCTCACTGTTGGCCCGCAGGGTCAGGCTCGCGATCTGCTGCTCGAACGGTGCGTCGGAGTCGAGCACCACCCCCAGGTAACCGGTGGAGCCGAACACGATGATCGAGCCGGTGATGGTGGTCGCCAGCGCCTGGGTGTCGAGTTGTTCGTTGGAACCGGTGAGGAAGGCCTGGTAGTTGGCGGCGTCGGTCGAGAACGACCCGGCGGCGGAGCTGTCGAACCGCATGAGAACCAGAGCGCGGGTGCGCTCGCCGTTGGTGTACACCCCGTCGACGCTGCCGGACAGCTCGGTCCTGGACGTGGTGAAGGAGGGCGTGTACAGCGCGGTCTCGTCCAGGCGGGCCCTGTTGTTGGCGGTGGCCGAGACAAGAGTGCCCACCAGCAGCATCGCGAACGTGGTGGCGATGACGCCGGTGACGACCCCGAACCGCTCGATGGCATGGTGGGGACCCAGCTTCAACTTCGCCGCGTAGGTCTTCGCGGTCTCTTTCATGCCAGCCCTTCTACTGCTCCGCTGTTCAGGTGCATGTGGCCTGTCGGTGCCCCGGCAGCGCTGTCCCGTCGGCGGAAGGCTCCGGAGGCACGGGAGGGCCGACGGCCTCGTTGACCGCCGGCCCTCCCGCATGTGCCGATCGGGGCTCGGCCGGACCGTGGGTCAGAGAAGGCTCTGGAGGAGGATCATGCCGCCCCCCAGGTCCTCGATCGTGGTGCGGCCGCCCGCGGCGATGTTGGAGATGAGGGAGAATCCACCCACCATGAGCGCGCCGCCGATGAGGATCAGGCTGATGATCTTGATCCAGCTCGTCTGGTCCTGATGCGACGCCATCAACTTTTTGATGAGCAGGACGCCGCCCCACACGACGCCGACGGTGCCCATCAGCGCAAGGAGACCACCGCCGGCCGTGCCCACGTACTCGCGGGCGTTCTCGAAGAAGGAGACGAGGTCCCAACCCGCAGCGGGGAGATTGGTGATGTTCATGCTTGTCCTTGTCCTGTTCGGATCCTTCACATAACGCAGGGCAGCGGAAGGCGCAGCAAAGCCCTGCGAAGTCTGATGAGGATCTGTTGGGGGTTACGGGGGGCGGGGGTAGGGAACTAATCGGAATATAGGTCGATTCTATCCATCGAACATAGATGCCAACAACTCTCTTTTATACCTTGTCACATGAAATATGAGGACAAACGGTACCGGCTCGGCGCAAGGACCCGAGTGGGGCGGGGCCTGCAAACTCCGCCCCCACTCCTCGTCCGCCCCTGCGTTCCCCTTCTCCTGCCTCAGCTCGATTTACCTGTATTTCGGCCGGTCGGGGAAGTGGAACCACTCGGCTTGGGGCCACCGCCATCGGGTTTGCCACCGGTGCCTCCGCCGGCCATACCCGCGGTGTCGGACACGGTGCGCCCGGCCTGTGAGATCTGTTGTCCCTGCTGAATGCGCCGTTCGTGCTTGGGGTTCGGAGCCGGGTTGTCGAGGGAGGACTTTCCGGCCTGTTCCTTGTGCTGATCCGCCTGGGCATTCTTCGCCATGGCCGAACCACCTTTGTTCGCGGCCTCACCTGCCGACTTGGCCGCGCCGGCACTGTCGCCTGCCGCAGCCCGGCCGGCAGCCACCCCGGCATGGACACCCGCCGCGGCACCGTCCTTCGCCGCGCCGAGCCTCGCCTGGTCGGACTCCCTGTAGCTGTCGGCGGACTGCTGGGCGGAGCCGACCGCGACATCCATCGGATCGCTGTCGTCACCGACACGCGGGTTGTCCGGGTCGGAAGGCCCGGGCTCGTCGCTGCCCGGGGGAAGCGACAGGCCGTGGGATTCGACGTGCCGGCCGAGTCTGGCCTCCCGCTCGGCGTCCCCTTCCTGTCCACCGAGATCCAGACCCGGACCCGGCTGGCGGTCGTCCTGACCGCCACCGCCTTCGGGCCCCTCCAGCGTTCCGTCCGTGTCCACCTCTCCACCGACCGTGGTGTCGCTGCTGTTCGACGCCGAAGTGCTGATGCCCTCGGGGCCTCCGCCGTTGGTGCCGCCCGCGTTCGGGCTCCTCCCGCCCTGAGGGGTGCCACCGCCCACCATCCGGTTGGCCATCGCCGAACCGGCGCCGCCGGCGGCTCCTCCGGCCATGGCGGGCAGCATCCGACCGCCCCCGCCGCCCGGAGGGGCGACCTGGGAGTCGGTGAGCTTCTCGACCAGCTTGGTGGAGGCCTCCTCCACGGCCTTGACCAAGGTTTTGCGCAGGCGCATCGCCATGATCGTGAAGAGGACGACCACGATGATCGACACCAAGGTGACGACCATGGCGACAAACCCTCCGGACATCAGAAAGCCGATCATCCCCAGATCATCGTCCTCGCCGTTGCTGTTGAGGACCCGCGAGAACGGGATCTCGATGATGTTCGGAATGCTCAGCAGGAACTCCTGCACGAACTTGTACAGGAAGAGCGTGATCACGACTTCCATGATCATGGCGATCGAGTAGATGATCACTTTCGCGATACCCGCCATAGCGCCCAGTGTCGCGAACGGAATCGCTGTCATCAGCTGGAAACTCCTGCGGATGTTGCCGATCAGCATCGCGATGGCGTAACCGAAGCCGATGGTGATGAACGCGCCCAGCAGCACGACAGCGTTGGTCCAGTACACGAAGCTCATCGTTCCGGTGCCCACCATCGACACCGAGTTGTGGATGGACCGGGTGGCCTCGCTGGTAGTTTTTCCTGAGGAATAGGCCGTGTAGGACGTCGGACCGAAATCGGTGTTGAGGTAGTTGTACATCGCCAGCGGCGCGAGATTGCAAGCTTCGGGAGAACCATCGGGCTTGGCCAACCTCAATCCGCAGTCGCTGACGTCACCCCTGGTGTGAAAACTGGTGTACCGGAAGATGGTGAAGAAGTCGAAGAAGGATTCGATGGGCTCATCCGGCATCTCCCGGTAAGCACCCAGGCCCGTGTTTTCGTTCACCCAGATCAATGGATTTTTGGTGACCTCAACCTCTTCCTTTGCATCGATTTTCGCGACGTCTTCCGGATCTCCGATGTAGTCTTCGAACCAGTCACGCGCCTTGCATTCGTCGCCATCGCAGTCCAGAGTGGCCTTGGACTGGGTCTCGAATGACGAGGCAGATACATGGGCATTGCCCATGTACCGGAAGAGGATGTCCGCGACCCGGGAGTACTCGCTCGCGGTGAAGGACGATTCCGCAGCCGGTTCCAGCGCGGTCTGGTTCCACGAGCCGCCGTCGCCGGCAGTCACCGGGTCGATCCGGCCCTCCAGCCCCATGACCTGGGCGTTGATCAGCAGGGCCAGTTCGCGCACGCTCGCCTGTGAGCGTCCGGAGGGGGCATTCCTGCGGTGGTCCCATTCGATGTGCACGTCATGGGTATCCCGGTCGGGCACGCGCAGGCGCTGCTGCATCGCCCAACCTTCGAAGTCGACGAACGTGGAGAGCACCACGCGTGTGGAGCCCGAATTCCCCTCCTCGGTAGCCTGCTTCATGGCGTCGAGCATGCCGGTGTACATCGATCCGAGAAGCGGCAACCCCAGCCCGAGGAAGAGCAGTCGGATGAACAACTTCTTCAGCGCCGAGCCCTTGTCGAACTTCTTGAACATCACGATGCTGAACAGGAAGGTACCGATGAACAGCGGGACCATCACCATCCACGACAGTTCGACCAGGACCAGATACCAGGAGCCGAGCCATTCGGAGAGACTGGTGAGAAACCCCGGGGGCCCTCCCTCTCCTCCGGTCATCCCGTTCGCGAACTCCGGGTTGAGCACATGGATCGCCCCGTAGAACAGCTTGAAGGGGTTGAGCCAGGCCAGCCCGGAGATGAGGACCGACCACAGGAGATCGACGGCGGCGGTGCACATGAACAGGATGAAGATGATCCCGCCCGCGACCATGTTGAAGAACCCCAGCGAGAGCCCCGTACTGGTGGAATCCAGCCCCAACCCGTTGAGCGTGGCGCCGAACAGCGCATATTCACGCGCGCCCTGTACCCCGGAGATCCCTGCGTCCTCGGTACCGATCAGCGTGTCGTAACCGACGCTGTCCGACGACTGGGCGATGTGGGAGTTGAGCCATCCCATGATCGGGTTGTAGTTGGAGTCGGCATAGCCGAGCATCGACCCGGCGCTGGCCGGATTGTCCAGGAGCTCGTACCAACCGTCCTCCTCGAGGTTGATCTCGCTGCCGGGTTCCTGCGCAGTGGAGAACAGCGCCGTCATCGACGAGGAGAGCCGGTAGAACGACAAACGGTCGAGGTCGTCCTTGTCGTCGGCATGCGCGGTACCTGTCGTCCCCAGTAACAGCGTCAGCGGGAACACCAACACCAGTGCCCACACGATGAGGCGTGCAAGGAGGTCGGGGCCCTTCCCGCGGAAGGACACGCCTCGCCGTACGCGCGAGGGGACGCCCTGCTCCATCATCTGTTCCTTCCCTCTCGCGTCGTCACTGGTCGCGTATGGTCCGGTCGCCCGGCTTCAACTGGTCCTGCCTGCCCAGTCGCCGGGTCGGCTTCCTGGCCGGCTTCATACGCTCGGCGCGCAGCCGCGCCTCCGCCCCGGTCGCGGCCACGCGCTGGGCGCGCTGCTCGGCGATTTCACCTTTGGCTGCCATGACCGCCGAGGACTGTTGCCTCTCGGTCCGCCCGCGTCGGCCGGCCGCCAGGAGCTCGGCCCGCCGCTCTGCCCGAGCCGGGTTGACGCCCAGTGCCAGGTCCATGTGGAACACGACGTTGGTGTGTCCCCGCCGCAGGTAGGCGAGGTTCTCACCGCGTGTGGTCACCAGACGCTCCAGATCGGGGGGAATGTCCTGGTGCAGCTGGCGCTGGTACTCGGTGACCGTCGCGTCACGCATCGGCCCCAGCACCGTCCAGTCGGCGGCGTCGAAGCGGTTGAACGCCGAGTCCGCGAGCATCTTGTCGACGTCGTTGTACAGGTAGGCGACCCGGCCGCCGCGCAGGAACAGGTGCTCGAACTGTTCGGTGAGGTAGCCCTTGACACGGTTGTCGATGCTCTCGGTGCCGTGGATGATCACCGTGTCACCCAGGCCGAGGTTGTCGACGGCGAATCCGATGACGTTGACCAGCTGGGCCATCGCCACCCCCTTGCCGCGCTTGAGCAGCCGCGAGAAGTCGTAGAGCACGCGGCGGGCATCCGCCACCCCGTCGATCTCGTCGTTGGTATGGGTGTTGAACAGGTCGCCGTTGTTGTCGAGCAGGTCCTTGAACACCAGGCGCAGAATGTTGTAGGCGTGCAGTGCCTCGTCGTCGCGCGCGGTGGAATTGGCCAACGCGCGGTACTGGGTGTCGAAATAGGTGACGATGTCCTGAAGGCGCGGCACCTGGGTATGAGGTACGCCCACCACCCGCAGGCGGTCCCGGTTGTGCTTGGCATTGCGCGCCCACATGCCCTTGTCGATGTAGAACTGCGTCAGCGTCTCCTTGAGGGAACCGCGGATGATGGAGCGGTCCTGGTCGGTCGTCTCGTAGGCCTGCTCAGCCATGAGGACGACCTTCTCCAGGTGCGCCGGGAAGATGCTGAGCTCGTTCTCCTGGGAACCGAACATCTCGAACATGTTGATGTCGCCGGAGTTCATGTCCAGCCGTGCGGTGAGGGCGTCCAACCGCGGACCCAGATCGTCCAGGCGGGCACCGTCCAGAACGATGTGTACGGTGCGGGCGTTGGACAGGAGGGCCGCCTGGGAGATCTTCGACCCCCACATGTCGGGTACGTGTGCCCGGTCCAGCACCGGGTTGACGGTGCTGTCGGCGACGACCACGTGGTGATCGTAGGCGTTGACGTCGAAGAGCACCGCGGAGTTGTTGACGTCACCGACCATGAAACCGACGTATTCGCCGGCCGGGTCGTTGAGCCCGTTGGTGACCAAAGAGTGGGATCCGGCGAATTCCACGCTGGTGAAATGGAAGCCCCTGCCGCGCTTGCGTTCGTTCTTGCCGAAGAGATTGCTGAGTTCCTGGCGCTGCTCGCCGGGGTAGGCAGCGACCTTGAGGGTGCCGAACCGGTCGATGTACAGGCGCCCGATCCGCTCGACCGCGTCGTCGAGGACCTCCAGGCTGGGGGCCTTGACCAGAAGGCGGTTGTGTACGTGCAGGTAGCTGGCACCGTCCTGGATCTCGCCGGAGACGATCTCGATGTCGTCACTGACCTTGGCGGCCCTGCGCCGCGAGCTCATGGTGCCTGACTGGGCCTGTTCTCCCTCCTCCAGGCGGTCGAGCTTCTCCGCGGTCTTGATCCGGTCCTCGATCCACTTCTCGCCCATGCGTCGGACCTGTTCGAGCACCACGACGGTGACGTCCTCGGGCAGGCCGGCGGGGATGCGATTGATGCCCCAGAACGCACTGAAGTCGTCGCGGGCACCGTCGTCGTGGAAGAAGCCGAGGACGCACGCGTGGTGGTCGTCGATCTGGAAGTAGTCGCTGCGGAAGACGTAGCGCTCTCGCGGTTTGAGCGCGAGCAGATGCGGGTGGTCGTCGAAGGTACCGCCGAGCTGGCGCTCCTTCTTCCGTTCTGCTCGGCGCTCGGCAGCACTCATTCCGGTGGACGGGTCGTCGCCCTGTTCACCTTGGACGGTCTGCCCGGCTTCCTGCTTCCCGCTCTCCCTCAGTCGGGAGAACAAGGTGCCGGGGACCGGGACGCTCGCGGCGCCCTCCTCGTTCTCCTTCACACCGGAAGTGGTCCCGTCCGTCTGCCCCGATACGCGGGCGCTCCTCGAGAGCGAGCCGGGCAGGTGCCCTTGCGAGGTCCCGGTCGCGCTGCTTCGGTACGGTGAACCGGTCATCCGCGCCCCTCACCTTCTCCTTGTACATCGGTGGACATTCGATGCTCCACGCCGCTGCCACCGGGGTGTTCCGGCACCCGTGCGTCGTCGGGGTCTCCCTACCGTGCGGCGGTGTAGACGGTCCGCAGCATGTCGTAGAGGTCGTCGGCGCCGAGCATCACGGCCTGTTTGATCATGAGGCTGGACCCCTCGGCCTCGGCCCGCACCAGGGCGTGCGCCCGGCGCAGCGCCTCCAGGTTGTCCCCCTTGATCACCAGGTACTGGTGGATGGAGGTGAACTGCCCGCCCACGTAGTCCTTGAGGATCGAGTACCGCTCGTCGAGCAGATCGAACAGTTCGGGATCGCGGACTTCGAGGTTGCGGTTGAGCAGCTCCAGGTTGCCGAGTTGGCGGTAGACCCGCTGGGGCTCCTTGGTCGTGACCCAGATGAACTCGGCGTTGGTGTCGACCTTGCGCCAGAAGGCGTCGACCCGGTTGAGGATGGCCTTCTTGTCCTCGTCGAAAACCAGTACCGAGGCAGACCCGACGACGAGGTAGGCCTGGCCGACGGTGCCGTCCAACCACTCGATATAGCCGGTCTCGTCGATGCTCTTGACACCCAGGATGGAGTAGAAGCCACTGGGATTGGACCCGCGCCGGGTCATGACGCGGCGCGCGGGCCGGGGCAGGTACTCCAGGAGCGCAGGCAGGGACGTGAAGCGCATCTCCTTGGTCTTGGAGTACTGGCCGAAGAAGGCTGTGGTCGCCAGCCACCAGACGACCACCAGGAGGATGAGCCACCCCTCGGCGCTGGAGACGAAGGTGGAGGTGGTGACCCAAAACAGCAGCAGCAGAGAACCTGCCCAGAACAGAATCACCTTCATCGGCAGCGGCCGCACCTGCCATCCGCCACCCGACAGCGAGACCTCATGGTCAAGGAACGACCGATCCAGGCTGGTGGGGATCTTGAAGACGCTCTTGGCCATCGCTCAGACACTCCGCTTCTGCTCGTCTATGAGCAACACCTTACATTTGTGGTCGGACAGTGACAGGTGCTCTTTTACCGGCACATCACCGCCACCGGCCCACACCTCGGAGGCCGGGCCCGGATCGATCACCGAGTCGGCCGGCTGTTGTCGAATGCGCTCCGGCAAGTCCTGACGGAGGGGAGAAGTACGGCTCAGATACCGGGAAGTGCCGCTTCTCCGGTTCGCGTTCTCGAAGAGGCACAGGTGTCTTCTCCATGAGGGAGGGACAGGGGGCAGGGGGTTGCTACAAGGGAGATGCCGAAGCCGGTGCGATGGTTCGGCCGAGGGAGACCGGTACGAGAACTCGACAGTGACAGGAAAACATCGGGAAGACACTCCATGGGCCATCGGCCCTTGCAGTGCCCCAAGGACAGGGGGCAGGATGGTCGCCTGCCGTGGAGAGCATGAGCGGAGGAGTTCCGATCCGGTCCCCGTGTCAGTACGCTGAGTGCCGCCACACCGCTCTCCGCCTCCCTTTCCACGGAGTAGCGGCCAAGATGAACGGCAACCACGCTGCCAGGAAACCCCATCGATCGGCCTGGCCCTCCCAGCCTCCGAACACACCAGAACGAAGAAGGAACCCCTCATGCTCCTGCCCGCGCTCATGGCGTTCTCCTCCGGAGACCTGACCCCCGAACAGGTGCGGCGGCTGCACGATGCACTCCAACTCGAGGAGAACACACCCCGCACCGAGGGTTACGGAGCGAAGCCGAGCATCGCGCACCGCCCCTTCACCGATGAAGAGGGGCACCCCCTGATCCTGGAACTCGCTCGAACAGATGAGACAGAATGGGTGTTCGCCCTGTGGTTCGAAAAGGGCGGGCGTCCCTCAAGCGAGCTCGTCGAGAACCACCGGGTGCTCTTTCGCGGCCTCATCGATGAACTCGGGCTCACACTCCTCGAGATCGAACCGCCCGCGACCGCCGACGAAGTGGGAAAGATGTTCGTCGACCCGCAGCCCGGCAACCCGGAGGAGGGCTCCTTCGCCCCGGTCTGGGACCTTCCTTACGACAGGCTCGACCACATGTGGTTCCACCTCGGCCTGCCCAGGGATGCTCCCCGGGAGGTGAAGGCGGTCAGGCTGCGCGAGGTGATGGGCACCCGGGTCTGGTCCGTGGCTCCCGAACGCCTCCGCAACGAGGCCGAGGAATTCCTCCGCGGCATCTGACCGCAGGAACGGGACCGGCGTCCGGATGGCAGTTCGGCTACTCCCGGGCGAGCCGGTGGTCGGCCGGATGGTTCCGCTGCCACCCGGCCGACGGGGTGCCCGTAACGTCATGGGCACCCGACCTGCGCCTCCGCCAAGACCGCGAAAGCCGTTTGCTCCCCCGGTGACGGCGCGCTACCAGGGCCACCATCGCCCGTACCCGGACACCCAGTCACCGGGCAGTGCATGAGCCCCTGTGCCGTGCCTTCTCGCCCACTCTCCGCACAGACCACCCCCGCATCCAGTGTCCTCTGCACCTGCGGTTATCGGCTCGGCTGATACGTGGCTTCGCCAGTCCGACAGAACCGCGCACAGCACCATGTGTCAGCGCGGGTGCTCCATGATGCTGGGTGCGTCAGGCATATGCACGAGGGCATCAGCACTCGCCACGGGCACCATCAAGCCCTCCCGTCCGTCACCTCCCTCCCAGAACCCATGTCCCATTCTTCTCAAGCCCGCCCAACGTCGCCTGACTTCGCCGGGGTTGACCTTGTCCACGAGCACCACCACAAGCGTAAAAACGTGAGCACCACTCCAAAAATACTCAGGCTCCCCCTTCGGTTCCTGTGCCTGTTTCCCCGCAGCAGAACCAGCGCACGGGCTCCAGCATCCTCCTCGTAAGACCCCCCGTCCCCTGAATTTCTGATCCTCTGCCCCCCAGTTACCAGAGAAGACACCTGTGCCTCCTCAAGAACGTGAATCAGAGAAGCAGCACGGCCCCGTGTCCGAGCCGTACGTTCCCCCGCCCACTCAGGACTCGCCGGAACGAATTCGACAGCAGCACATCGGCGAGGCCCTGCTGAGCGACGACGGTCGTATCAGGCACACCAGCCAGGCCAAAACCATCGCCATCGAAGCCCTCGCCAGGCGCATGCGGTCCTCGACCAGCCAGCTCGTCAGTGCGGCGATCGGCCTGAATGTCGGAACCGACATGTCGGAGAGGTTGGGAAACCATCGATACGTCCTTGTTCCGCACAACGAGCGCTACCCCTCCATGGGGGCCGACGTCCTCCACGTCGACGAGCTCGACCCGAATCGGCCCGAACACGCTCCTGACAGGGTCGTGCGGATGGATCAGCCAGAGGCCGACACCCTGGTTCGCCAGATCTCGGTCAGCGAAATCATGGGAGCCTGGGCCTACGGCTCCAACAACAACGTGCGCGTGCTCGCGCTGCAGGAGGCCACCAAGGAGGAGTTCGGTCTCACCCAGGCCCTGGACTGGACCATGGACGCACGAACACGCCGGGCGGTAAGAAGAGAACTCAACTACAACAGCGACACGTTGCAAGACTTCGTGCGCACCCAGTACGAGATGACCCAGGAGGTCCTTGCCGAGCGCGACATCTCGGAGTTGATCGGCTACCGGGCCATGAGCTGGCCGGAGGGGGCGCCCCGGCCGGACTGGTTCGACCTGGATGTCGGCGACAGCTTCCAGGCTCGCCACCGACCGCTGGCGAGCTGGTCGGCGGACCGCCGAATCGTCGCCGACTGGTTGGAGACACGTGGAGGTCCCGGCGTGATCCTGGTCGACCGTACGCCCGCACGGGACGTTCTGTCCATCCCGATGACAGGCATGGGGTATTTTGGGCAGAAGGAATGGGTTACCCTGCCCGGCAACCGCCCGAGCACGCTTGACGGCGTCTCCATGGGCAGGAGCCAGGAACTCGCTGCGGAGCAGACCGCAGCAAGCAGCGTCAACGTCGGCGCACCCGCGCTGGGGGTCGAGGCGACAACCTTGCTGAGCGCCTCCGCGGGCCATCCGGACGGGCAGGGTCCGGGGCCGACCCCTCGGTGGCAGCCGCTCGAGATCACGGATCGGCTCGATCCCACCGATCCGTTCGACAGCCGGATGATCCGGGTTCTCGAGGGCGAGGAACCCTACCCCGACTGGTGGCCGCGCGACGACTCCGGATACGCCGTCACCAAGCGCGACCTGGAGTTCCTCGGCATCGACCCGGTCCAGATAAAGTGGCTCGCCGAGCGGAAGGCCCCGATGGGGATGACGCCGGAGCTCTACGAGCAGTTCGGCACGGAGATGCTGGAAGCCCTGCGCCAGGACGGGGTGGACCCCTCGACGGTTGACATCCGACTCAAGGGAACCGGTGCCGAGTTCTTCTCGGGAATGCACAAGACATTGCCCAGGGAAGAGGAGTTGGTAGACGCCCCCGAGGCGGCACAGCACCTCCGGGAATGGTTCGGCGACAGCCGGGACCGCCCGCTGCGTCGCCCGCACGACGCCATGTGGCGCCTTGGCCTCGAATCGGTGCCCAGTGACTTCGACCTCGACATCAACAGCACGCACATGATCCGGATCGCCCGCAGGTACTGGCGAGAGCAGCATCCCGACCGATACCCGGGTGACTTCATGGGCGGGCACGGGTACCTGGACAAGCAGGCGGTCCACGACAGCTTCCCGTCACTGGCCAGCTGGGCGAAGAGATGGGAGAAGAAGCTGGGCCGGGAGCTCTCCTTGGGTGCCTTCGAGTCCAGCGGTCCCATCAACGCGACCAAATTCGGCCGTAGCATCTCCGGTCACTTCCGCGACACCGACTGGATCATCCACAACACCGACAAGCCTTGGCCCTCGCACACCCCTGGAGAACAACGGCAGACAGACGCGGTCGGGCAGGAGCAGAAGCGCGCGCTGGCCGACCGGGTGGTCGTGAACGACCTGCTCGCACAGCGCGGTCACCGTGAAGCCTCCCGATTCGACATGCTGCTCACGGGCATGAGCGAGGAGGAAACCGCTGCTGCGATCTCCGCATGGGAAGCGCTGGGCAAACCGGAGACCGCACGGGAACGCAAGGCCGGCCTCGGGGCCGAGCACACCACCCCGGAAACCTCCCCGGAGAGGGCGCAGCAGCCGGCCATGGTCCCGGAACCCCTCCGAGCCTCCCAGACACTGTCCGACAAGCCCGAGAACACCCCGAAACACCACCAGGACGCGGACCTCCGGTCCGGGACCAGAACTGCCAGCGCGATCTGGGAGACACCGAAGCCGCCGATCAAGTCGCTGGTCGCGCACAGGACCGAATGGGCGCTCTACGACGATCTGCACGGTTACGGGCGGCGCCACCGGACGCTCACGGTGAGAACACCGTCCAAGGCACCCGGCCCCTACGAAGCACTGCTGCACCCGAGCACAGGCGCGGCATACGAACGTGACCAGCACCAGGCCGAGTCGGGCGATCGGGGGTACGGCGAGTAGCGGTCCACGGGCTGCAACGCGTCCCGGCAAGCCCCGACAGACGAACGCCCCCGCACCCTTGCGCGGGGGCGCTCCCGTCACACGGAACAACGACCGTGTTTCTCACCAGCTGAGGCCGGGGTCTAGTCGACCTGGATCCAGTTGCCGTCGGAGTCGGGCTGCCAGCCATCGATGATCTCGGACTCGTGAACGAACAGATCACCACTCTTCATGACGGTGATCTCGGCCCAGGCAAAACTCCTTTCCCCACTCTCAGGGGTCTGCTCGAACCATATTTTCACGGTGTTCTCGGTGTCGTTCGGAGAAACGGCACAGCCCACGGGCACCACCGCGGAGCTGTAGTCCTCGCTGAGCTCGATCGAATCCAGCGGCTCGCCGACCAGGGCGTAAGCCATCCGCTCTTCCTCGCTCTCGTCCTTTTCGCCCTCCTCCTCGAGGTAGGCGAGGAGGCGCTCCAAGCCGCCGTCGACGTATTCGAACCGGTATCCCACGGCGCACTGCGAGGGATCCTCGGACTCGACCGAGCTCACGGTGATGGACTCCTGCACGCGTATCTCGGCGTAGTCTTCGCTCATCTCGATCAGTTCGTCCGGAACGCGGAACTCGATGCTCTGCGCCGGCTCCACCATGGGCTCGGTGAAGTCGAAGACGGCTGTTCCGCCCGAGCACCCGGTCAGGGCCAGCAGAGCGGCCGCACCTGCGGCCGCGAGTGTCCTGGTGGGGGTCTTGTCGGAGGAGGTCACGGTGGGGGTCTCCTTGGTCTGGTGGAAAGCCAGTGGTTCCAGCTCCGCCTGGTTTGCCGTGTCGACACGTTCTTGGTGCTTCGGACATGATGTGCCGAAAATGCCATATCGACATTGAAAGTTCCACGAAGGACGAAGGGCTTCCGCAGAAGGTCTGCTCATCGGCCTTGCCATGCCGCACAGCTGTCCAAGATACGCGTATCTGGTAGCTTTTCGCCATGTGCCCTGGTGAAAGAGCAAGAACGCCTGCACCAGCCACCAGGAACTTTTTCGACAGGCGCATGCTCGTACCGGACCTGGCGCGAGGAGCGATGCTGGCCCTCATTGCTGCGGCCAATACTCATTATTGGTTCCGGCCGGACCCAAAAGCATCCGAAATCTACGAGGGTCTCCTCTCGGCCCTGATGAACCTGCTGGTCGACGGGCGGGTCTACCCGGTCTTCGCGCTTCTGCTCGGTTTCGGCCTGGCGAGGAGCGCTCACGGATCCATCCGGGCGGGCTTGGCCACGGGGCTCGACAGCAAGCAGGCCGAGCGACGCGCCGCAGAGATGCTGCGTAGGCGGGGCCTGTGGCTACTGGCCTTCGGAGCTGTGCACGCCCTCGCCTTCACCCAGGACATCTTGGGCACCTACGGGCTCATCACGGTGCTGGTCGCCGGTGTTGTCGCCTCCGCCCGTCGGCGAACCGCACTGGTACTGGCCGTCCTCGTCTGCACGCTGTCGACCTCCTTCCTGGCGGTGGTCGGGCCCGAGGCGGTCCTGGCCCGCAGCCACGGTCAGGCGGCTCAGGCCCTGTTCGACGAGCAGCTCGTCGGAGTCGCGGCCAACCTGGTGATCTGGACCGTCGCGACACCGGCAACGGTCCTGTCCTCGATGGCGTTGCCCAGCGCACTGCTGGGGGCGTGGCTGGCGGGCCGGGGACCGATCGAGCAGCCGCACCGATACCGGAGAGAGCTTGCCGGAGTGGTTCTGGTCGGGCTGATCGTGCCCACAGCGGTCCTCCTGTTGCTCTGGGAAGACATGGGCGGAACCGGTGTGCTGGCACGGTCCCTGGTCGCCTGGCACCAAGGCCTGGCCGGACTGATGGCGGGAACGGCTTACCTGGCGCTCATCGCTCTGTCCGCCTCCTACCGCGCAGCAGGCACGGGAGCTCTCAGCCGGGCACTGGCAGCCACCGGGAAGCGCTCCCTGTCGGCCTATCTGTCGCAGACCGTGCTCCTGGCACTCACGGCCGGAACATTGCGCGTATGCGGTGTCGGGGCGTTGGCCCTGAGCTGGCAGTTGTGCGTCGCAGCCGCCGTCTGGTCGGCCTCGGTGCTCACCTGCTCCCTCATGGAGCGAAACGGAGTTCAGGGACCCGCTGAACAGGTGCTGCGCCGTTTGGCGGCCTCGGGTGTGCGGTGATGACGGTCTTCTGCGCCGCACGGTGACCAGGGCCGACCAGGTCCCCACGGCATGGCCCGTAGCGGCCGATCGTCCTGGGCAAGCCAGGGCGCCGGTTCGCGTCCTCTTGCCGTGTCCGAGGTGAGTGGCGGGTTCCGCAACCCGACTCGGACACGGGTTCCGCTACACGGTCACCGCGGAGAAGGGGTCTTCTCGTCACGATCGCCCCTGCCACGGGCCGGGTGCAGCACCATCAGGACCGAGGCCGCGCCCACCAGTGCGGTGGAGAACACCACCGGGGTCGCCATCGCCTCGACCAGATGAACGGGCACCAGGACCGAGGTGAGGTTGAACAGCGCGTGCAGTACGACCACCGGCCAGAGCCTTCCCACGTGCTCGTAGACGAAGGCCAACAGCATCCCCAGGGGCAGTGCCACGGCAACCTGCACGAGGTTGCCGTGCAGGGCGGCGAACACGACCGAGCTGACCAGCGCCGAGGGCAGCACCGGCCAACGGCACCGCAGCAGCGGGTGGATCAGACCGCGTATGAGTGCCTCCTCACCCGCCGGGGCGGCCACGATCAGGGCAAACAGCAGCAGAGCCGCCGGCACCGCACCCTGAGCGCTCTGGGCCGCGTCGAACACCGGAGAGCCGTATCGGGCGTAGAGCCATACGGCCAGGGACTGCCCGCCGAGGAAGCACATCATCAGGCCGAGGAGGGCGAACACCCAGAACTGGGCTTCCTGTGCCTGTCCCGAAA
Organism: Nocardiopsis algeriensis; assembly: GCF_014203695.1. GTDB lineage: Bacteria > Actinomycetota > Actinomycetes > Streptosporangiales > Streptosporangiaceae > Nocardiopsis > Nocardiopsis algeriensis. Next base: position 40,100 of record NZ_JACHJO010000011.1, read on the forward strand.
CGGTTCGGGACGACCATGCGCCGAAGGTCCGGCGTCGCCAGATCGCGACCGCGCCGAGCACCACGGGGCCCGCGACGGCTGCGCCGAGCACCGGTGAGCCCGAGAGCAGCCCTGCCGCGAACGACGCGATGACGTAGAGGGCGAGCCCGGCAGCACACAAGGCGATGATCGCCGGCCAGGACCGGAACCGGCTGCCACGGTCACTCATCCGCGCTCCCGGGCCTCGTCGTCTCCCCGAGGGTCTTCCGCGAGATCCCGGCCAAGGACCCGTAGGAACACGATGCCGTCGGAGCCGCGGAGCATCGTCCCCGCACGAAGCCGCGCCAGGCCCCCGCTCCGGGCCGGGCAAGCGTTGCTGTGGTCCGGACACTCGTCCGGCAGGCAAGTCGCGGTATGCCGGGGGACCGATCAGGCCGCGCTTGCGGCCCTGGCCGACTGCCCGTGGCAGCCACCGGACACACGGGAGGGCCGCTTGGGCCGAGGCCCCTGCGCCCGCGACCGGACGGTGAGGACCGAGCTCCACCATCAGCTCGGCCGAAGTCCGAGGGCCGGGGGGTGTGGCACACCGATCTGCGGGTGTACGCGCTCACCGGTCGGACCGGTGCTGCGGTTTTCTCCGTCGTATCCGGGCTCATCGGTTCGTCTCTTCCGGGCAGGGTCCGCGAAAGCGGCGGCTGTAACGGTCCAGGCGGGCATTGTCGCGGGAAAGGGCGCCGAGCAGGCAGTGGCAGCAGCCGCGCGAGGACGCAACACAGTCTGCCGTCCCCGGGCCGTGGTCAAGGTTTCCGGTGTCGTGCACGAGGGTGCCGCGAGGGGCGTCGAGCCGTTCCTGTTTCCGTTCCGGGGTCGGCGCCGACCATTTTTCTCTTCCCCCGAGGTGCCATGATGGATTCCACAGCTCACCCGAAAGGTGGGGGCCGGGCCCTTTCCTCCCAGCAGTGTGGCGGCACGGTGGGCCAGGAAGAGCGGGCACACCACAGCAGCACGCCGCACAGCCGCCATGGCGCAGCACACGTGGAAGGGCACAGAGAAATGGCGATGACGGACATGGGTGATGAAGCGGACCGGAGTCCGGACCAGGCCTCGGCGGAGAAGGCCGCGGAGAACCTCGGTGAGGACCGTACGCCCGAAGACGGTACGGGAGACACCGTGGAGCCGGCCGCGGACCTGGCACCCACGCGGCTGCCCGCGCTCGCCGCAATCCTGGCCTTTCTCGTCCCGCCTGCGGGGGCAGTACTGGGCCACATCGCGGTGCGACGCACCTATTGGCGACTCGGCCTCTCTCGGCTGGCAATCAGGGCCGGGTGGACCATGACGGTGCTGAGCTCTTGCGGGGTGCTGATCTATCTGGGCTATCAGGACGAAGTGGCCCGAATCGAGGCGCTGGCGGCTGCCGAGGAGCAGGCCCGGGAACAATTGCGTGAGGCGATCGCCGAGAGCCCCAGCACGGGGCTCCTCGACGAGGAGTTCTGCCGTGTGCTGAGCGAGGTCGCCGAAACCGCGCCCGCCACCGGGTTCGTCACCAATCCGGAGCAGATCAGCAGCGCGATGGTCGAAGGCTACGGCGAGCTGGGGCAGACCGACACCCCGAACGCACAGGTCTACGGAGATTACGCGCAGTACCTGGTTTCGTTCACCGACCACGATGCGGACGAGCACGCCGCCCACGCGGAAGGCCTCCAGCAGGCGGTCAACGACGACGTGCCGGCGTGCCTCGCCCTTGAGGACGAGACCCTGCGCTGAGGGCCCTTCCAGGGGTGCCGGCAGGAGCCACCCGGCCCGGAGATCTTGCGGTGAGGGGCGGGAAGTCGCGACGCGCCGATGCTGCTTCCGAGGGAGCACACAATCCGATTTCGCCATGAACGCGGCTTCGGGTATCCGACTCCACCGCGCCACCGTGTATCCCCTGTTAGAATCGATACATGAGTGAATTGGAAACAATTTCAAGTATATCCGAACCCGCGATTCAGCGCATCGTCGATATCACCAAGAATTCGCGGGCCAACGTGAAAACCACGTTGATCGAGGATGCCGAACCCCTTCTCCAGTGCATTCGCGCGGGAGTGGAGTTCATCGAGATCTATGCCAGCGACAGTATTCAGGTCTCGCCCGAGCTGCTCGAGCTGTGCGCACAGCGCGGCATTCCGGTGCGCCTCGTCGAATCGACGGTCGTCAACCAGGTCTTCAAGGGGGAGCGCAAGCCCAAGACGTTCGGTGTCGCGCGCGTCCCCCGGCCCGCCAAGCTCCGCGACATCCCCGAGCGCGGCGGTGACATCGTCGTCCTCGACGGGGTGAAGATCGTGGGGAACATCGGCGCGATCGTGCGCTCCTCGCTCGCGCTCGGCGCCTCGGGGATCATCCTCGTCGACAGCGACCTCGCCGGTATCGCCGACCGGCGCCTGCTGAGGGCGAGCCGGGGATACATCTTCTCCCTTCCCGTCGTCCTCTCCACCCGCGAGAGCGCGATCTCCTTCGTCCGCGAGCGCGGAATTCCGCTGGTGGTGTTCGACGCCGACGGCGATGTCGAGCTCAAGTCCCTCGGAAAGGCGGACGAGCAGCTGGCCCTCCTCTTCGGCAGCGAGAAGGGCGGACCCTCGGACGTCTTCGACGAGGCGTCCTCGGCCACGGTGTCCATCCCGATGCTCAGCTCGACCGAGTCGCTGAACGTCTCGGTGTCGGTCGGCATCGCGCTGCACGAGCGGAGCGAGAGGAACTTCGCGGCCCGGCGGTGATGCGCCTCTTCCCGAGGCGGACCGGGGGCGTGCGGGTCAGAGGGCCCATTCCCGGTCGAAGTCGGGGTGGTCGCTGTAGGCGGCAGCGGCCACGCGGAGGGTGTAGCCGGTCAGGCCCTCCTCGACGGGCTTCCTCTTGCGGCCGAAGAAGTCGGAGTGCTGCTGTATCTCGGTGATCGCCGCCCGCTTGGCGGCCACCTCGCGCAGCACCCGCTCCGGGTGGTGGCGGGCGATGTGGGCGGCAGTGCCGGGCGCGGGAAGGCTCTCCTCGGAGGCCTCCGCGCTCCCGGTCGCGGCGACGTACCCGCCGGAGGAGTCGCGCACCTGCGCGCGATCGGTGTCGCCGTCGACGACGTGCCAGGGCCCGGGGAGGGCCTTGCGCGCCGCGGCCTCGTCCTCGTTCAGACGGGCGTTCAGGAACTCGATGAGGGTCATGCGCCGAACCTCCGGGGGGCGGGGTGCCGAGTCGTCCCCCAGAAGATAGCGGACCGGCGGAGTGCTTCCCCGGAAATCCGGGAACCCGCGCGGCGGCCCCGCCGGGCAGGTGCCCGGCGGGGCCGCCGTTCCGCGTCCGGTGCGGAGATCAGTCCTTCGAGGTCCCCGCGGAGGCGTCCACGAGCTCCTTCTCGGCCGGGGAGTCCTGCGCGTGGCGCCGGGCGAGGGCGGAACCCTCGACGTCGACGTCCGGCAGGATCCGGTCGAGCCAGCGGGGCAGCCACCACGCCTTGTCCCCGGCCAGGTGCATGAGGGCGGGGATCAGCATCATGCGCACGACGAAGGCGTCGAGCAGGACGCCGAAGGCGAGGGCGAACCCGACGGGCCGGATGATCGCGCTGTGCGAGAAGACGAAGCCGCCGAACACCGAGATCATGATGATCGCGGCGGCCGTGACCACGGCCCGTCCCGCGTGCACGCCCTGCACGACGGCGGTCCGCGCCGGAGCCCCGTGCACGTAGGCCTCGCGCATGCCCGTGCCAAGGAAGAGCATGTAGTCCATGGCCAGGCCGAACAGGATGCCGGCGAGGATCGTCGGCAGGAAGTTCAGGATCGGTCCGGGGCTGTCGACTCCGAAGACACCGCCGAGCCATCCCCACTGGTAGATGGCGACGACACCGCCCAGTGCCGCGAAGTAGGACAGGACGAACCCGAGCGTGGCGACGACCGGCACGAAGACGGACCGGAACACCAGGGCCAGGATGATCAGCGAGAAGCCCACGACGACGGCGAGGTAGGTGGGCAGCGCCTCACTGAGCTTGTCGGAGATGTCGATGTTGCCGCTGGCCGTGCCCGCGACGCCGAGCGTGCCGCCGTCGTCGAAGGGCGACAGTCCGCGCAGCGTGTGGACGAGCTCCTCGGTGGACTCGCTCGTCGGGCCCTCCGCCGGGACGACCTGGAACGTCGCGAGGGAGCGGTCGTCCGAGAGCGCGATGGGTGCGACCGCGGTCACGGAGTCCTGGCCGTGGATCACCTCGGCGGCCTCGGCCTGGTGGGCCAGGGCCTCCTCCTCGGTGGCGGAGTCCGGAAGCTCCGCCAGTACCAGGAGCGTGCCGTTCTGGCCGGCGCCGAACTGCTCGGAGATCGTCGCGTAGGCCTGGTACTGCGTCGACTCGTGCGGTTCGGAGGAGCCGTCGGGCAGGCCCAGGCGCACGTCGAGCGCCGGCACCGCGACGAGCAGCAGCGCGGCGGTGCCGAGGAGGGCACTGCCGATCGCCTTGCCCGTCGACATCGGACGGACCTCGGTCCCGGCGTCCTGGCTCCCGGACGGCGCCGCGTCCAGGGCCGCGCGCTCGCGGTGGGAGAGGATGCGCGTGCCGACCAGGGAGAGCAGGGCCGGGGTGAGGGTGACCGCCACCAGCACGGCGATCAGGATGGAGATCGCACCGACGGTGCCCATCAGGCCGAGGAAGCCGATCCCGGTCAGGTTCAGGCCCAGCAGGGCGACGAGCACGGTCGTGCCGGCGAAGACCACGGCGTTGCCCGCGGTTCCGTTGGCCAGGCCGATGGACTCCCTGACGTCCTGTCCCAGCTTCAGCTGGCGGCGGTGCCGGTTGATGATGAACAGCGAGTAGTCGATGCCGACCGCGAGGCCGAGCATGACGCCCAGGATCGGGGTCACCGAGGCCATGGGGAACACGCCCGACAGGGCCATTCCGGCCAGGGTTCCGACGCCGACGCCGACCAGCGCGGTGAGGATCGGCAGGCCCGCACCCACCAGGGTTCCCAGCATGATCACCAGAACCACGGCCGCCACGGCCAGGCCGACGATCTCGCCGATGCCGAAGAGGTTCGGCATGCCGGTGGTGATGTCGGAGCCGAAGTCGGCCGTGACACCCTCGGCGGGGACGTCCTCGAAGGTGGCGACCACGGCGTCCCGGGTCTCCTGGGAGATGTCCTCCTGGGCCTCGGTGAAGGCGACGGTGACCAGCGCGGTGCTGCCGTCCTCGGAGACCGTGCGGATCTCGGAGGACATCTCCAGCAGGCTCTCGCCCTCCTCCAGCAGCGCCTGCTGCCTCTCCAGCTCGGCGAGGCCCTCGTCGATCTCGGTCTGCTGCGGTTCGAGTCCGGCCTCGACCTGCTCGAGCGTGCCGGCCGCCTCGGCCTGCTCGCGGAGCCCGTCCAGCCCCTGCTGGGCCAGGCGGAGCTCTTCGAGGCCGGCCTCGAGTTCGGGCCGCCCCTCGTCGATCTCCCGCTGCTGCTCGGCGCGGGCCGCCTCGGTCACGAACGGGTCGACGGCGGCCTCGACACCGCTCAGGTCCGAGGCCTCGGCGACGCTCTCGGAGATCGCGGAGCGCTGCTCCTCGGTGAAGGCCGACCCGTCGTCGGTCCGGAGGACGACCGTACCGGTCCCTCCTCCCAGGCCGGAGAACTCCTCGAAGAGCCGGTCGCTGACCTCCGAGGTGGGTGTGCCGGGGATGGAGAAGCTCTCCTCGAGTTCCCCCGAGAAGAATGCGAACGCCGCTCCGGCGGCGACGAGAACCGCCAGCCAGAGGGCGATCACGGCCCAGGCGCGCCGTGCGGCGCCCGAGCCGAGTCGGTAGAGAAATTCAGCCATGGTTCCTTCAGGTGCTTGCGCAGAGAGTGTGCGGTCAGAGGCCGGGGCCGACCGCCCCGTAACCGGTGCGGGTCATTTCGATCAGCCGTTCCAGCAGCTCCGCCCACGTCCGCCTGGACTCCTCGGTGTCGACGCCTCCGGTCGCCGCGTTCCAGCGGTGGTGGATCACCAGCAGGCCGCTCACGAGCGCGGCGAACATCAGGTCCACCACGAGCGTGTCGGTCGAGGGGTGGTGGCGTGTCACCGTCGCCGCGAGACGTGCGCTGAGATCGCCCATCACGCGCTCGAGCAGCGCCGCTTGCCTGGGTGAGGGCTCGCGGTCCTCGCTGCCGAGGATCCTCGTGAGGTAGGTGATGGGCGGAACGAGATCGGCTTCCCGCAGGGCGTCGGCGACCTGGTCGAACACCGAAGCGGAGCCGGCTCCTCCGGCGGCGCGGGCCGCGAGGTCGGCCTCGAGGCTGTCGGTGACCGCCTCGATGACCTCGCCGCACACCTCGAGCACGATGTCGTCCACCGAGGCGAAGTGGTTGAAGACCGTGCGCCGGGAGACGTCGGCCCGTTCCGCCAGTGCGTCGACGGTGAAGCTCGGCCCCTGCGCCTCGTGGATGAGAGCTGCGGCGGCATCGATGATCGCTCGGCGGTGCCGCGCCTTGAGCGCGGCGTGGCGGCTCCGAGGGGGGGTGATTCGATCATCCATGTTCTTACGCTAAATGCATGTTTGCACTGAGTGCATCGAAGCACCGAGTGCAATGAATCACGTATCCCCCGGCGGCCCCGTGAAGAGTCCTCCCCGGGGGTGGACCCGCCGGGTTCGCTGGGCTAGGTTGTGCGGCAGTGACACGGGGTGCTCGGGTCCCACGGGGACACCGGGCTGAGATGACACCCGTCGAACCTGATCCAGGTAAAGCTGGCGAAGGGATGTCCACGCCCGTTCCGACGGGCGGTCGGTCTGTACGGGCCCCCTTTGCCGTGAGCAGAAAGGGAGCCGATGCCTTCCGACTCCACGGCCGCAGCAATCCCCCTCGACAAGCAGATCGTCCTCGTCACCGGCGGAGCCCGGGGCCTGGGCGCCCACCTCGTGCGGTCGTTCCTGCGCGAGGGCGCCCGCGTGGTGGTCAACCACCTCTCCAGCTCCGCGGCCGCCCGCGCCCTGGCCGGGCAGCACCCCGGCAGGGCCCTGGCGGTCCGGGCCGACGTGCGCGACGCCGGGCAGGTGGCCGCGATGGCGGACGAGGCCGAGGCGCACTTCGGCGCACCGGTCACCACCGTCGTCAACAACGCCCTCGTCGACTTCTCCTTCAACGGCGACGCCCGACCCCATGCCGACACGCTGACCTGGAAGGACCTCGAGCAGCAGTTCAGCGGCACCGTCCAGGGCGCTTTGAACACCGTTCAGGCCGCGCTCCCCGGGATGCGCCGGACCGGGTTCGGCAGGGTGGTCAACGTGGGCACCAACCTGTTCCAGCACCCCGTGGTCCCCTACCACGACTACACCGCGGCGAAGGCGGCGCTGCTGTCCCTGACCCGCACGCTCGCACACGACCTGGGCCCCGACGGCATCACCGTCAACATGGTCTCGGGGGGCCTGCTGCGCACCACCGACGCCAGTTCGGCGACCCCCGAGGAGGTCTTCGACCTCATCGCGTCGGGCACCCCGCTGCGCCGGGTCACCTCCCCGGCCGAGTTCGCCGACGCCGCCCTGTTCTTCGCCTCCCCCTGGGCGCGGGCGGTCACCGGGCAGAACCTCGTCGTCGACGGCGGGCTGGTGAACGGCTGATGCCCGCCCCCGAACGCCAGGTGCACCTGAACCTGTTCATCTTCGGCTCCGGCCACCACAAGGCGGCCTGGCGCCATCCGGACTCCCCCGCCGAGCGGATGGGGGACATCGGCTACTACGAGGAGCTGGCCCGCACCGCCGAGCGGGGCTGCCTGGACGCGGTGTTCTTCGCCGACGGCCATGCGGCCGGCGCCGTGGCCGAGGGGCCGTGGTGGTTCCTGGAGCCGCTGACCGCCCTGGCCGCGATGGCCAGGGCCACCGAGCGCATCGGCCTGGTCAGCACGGTCTCCAGCACCTTCTACACCCCGTTCCACGCCGCGCGCATGCTGGCCTCCCTGGACCACATCTCGGGCGGCCGGGTCGGGTGGAACGTGGTCACCTCGATGTTCGACACCGAGGCCCGCAACCACGGATACGAGGCGATGCCCGCTCACGAGGAGCGCTACGCCCGGGCGGAGGAGTTCGTGGACGTGGTGCTGCGGCTGTGGGACTCCTGGGGTGACACGGCCCTGCGCCACGACCGGGAGGGCGTGTTCGCCGACCCCGGCCTGGTGCGGCCTGTGCACCACCGCGGGGAGCACTTCCGGGTCGACGGCCCGCTGAACGTACCGCGCCCGCCGCAGGGGCACCCGGTGCTCTTCCAGGCGGGGGCCTCCGAGCAGGGCCGGGCGCTGGCGGCGCGCCGCGCCGAGGCGATCTACTCCGTGGCCTACGACCTGGCCGGCGCCCAGGAGTACTACCGGGACCTGAAGTCGAGGATCCGCCGGGCGGGCCGCGACCCCCGGTCGGTGGCGATCATGCCGGGGCTGGTCGCGTACGTGGGCTCCACCGAGGAGGAGGCCCGGGCCAAGCAGCGCGAACTGGACATGCTCCTTCCGGTGGAGGAGTCGCTGCGGCAGCTGGGCATGTTCGTGGAGCAGGACTGCACGGGCTGGGACCTGGACGGCCCCGTCCCCGAGCTGCCCCCGCTGGAGGAGTTCACCGGCCCCAAGGGCCGCTACGCCACGGTCCTGCGGATCATCGAGTCCGAGAGGCCGACGGTACGGCAGCTGCTGGGGCGCCTGGCCGCCGGCGGCGGACACCGCACCGTGGTCGGGACGCCCGAGCAGATCGCGGACCGGATCACCGAATGGGTGGACGACGAGGGCGCGGACGGGTTCAACCTGATGCCGCCGTCCCTGCCCGGAGGGATCGAGGACTTCGTGGACCACGTGGTACCGGTCCTGCAGAAGCGGGGCCGGTTCCGCCGCGAGTACGAGACGCGGACACTGCGCGGCCACCTGGGTCTGGAACGCCCCGCCTCGCCGCTGTAGCCAGGGGGACGGCGCCCTGCGGGGCGCCGTCCCGGGCCGGCCGTTGAACGGGATTCGGGAAGGGCGTACGCTGTGCCGCCACGGTGCCCGACCGCTGGCGGAACGGAGTCCCCCCATGCCCCTGACGACCGTCAACGGCGTCCAGATCGCCTACACCGACACCGGAGCACCTGCCGGCCGCCCCGACGCCCCCACCGTCGTGTTCGGCCACGGCCTGCTCTTCGGCGGCTGGATGTTCCGCCCCCAGGTCGAGGCACTGCGCGACCGCTACCGCTGCGTCACCCTGGACTGGCGCGGCCAGGGCGGGACACCCGCTTCCCGGGAGGGCTACGACATGGACACCCTCACCGCCGATGCCGTCGCCCTGATCGAAGAGCTCGGTGCCGCGCCCGTGCACTACGTGGGGCTGTCCATGGGCGGGTTCGTCGGCCAGCGCATCGCCGCCCGCCACGGGCACCTGCTGCGCTCGCTCACCCTGCTCGACACCAGCGCCGACGAGGAGGACCCGAGCAGATCCGGCAGCTACCGGCTGATGGCCGCCCTCTACCGGGTCGCCGGCCTCACCCCGGTGCGCGGCCGTGTGGAGGCCCTGATGTTCGGCCCCTCCTTCCGGTCCTCCCCGGAGGGCCGCGCCATCGCCGACGAGTGGGCCGCGCGCCTGCGCTCCTGCGACCGCGCCGGCATCCGCAAGGCCGTCCTCGGCGTCGCCGACCGCAAGCCGATCCGTCCCGAGATCCCCGGCATCACCGTTCCCACCCTCGTGGCGGTCGGCGCCGACGACATCGCCACCCCGCCCGACAAGGCGCGCCGCATCGCCGAGGCCGTTCCCGGCGCCCGCCTGGAGGTGATCGCCGACTGCGGCCACAGCAGCACTCTGGAACAACCCGATGCCGTCGTCAGGCTGCTCGAGTCCTTTCTCGGCTCCGTCGAGGGCTCCTGAGCCGGGGGCGGACGGAGTCAGCTCCCCGCGGCCTCCTGCTGAATCCGGTCGAACTGGGCGGCCATGGCCTCGGCGAGGGCGGTGGCGCCCGACAGGGGGCGGACCATGACGGTGAAGTCGTCGATGAGGCCATCGTCGTCGAAGTGCAGGAAGTCGCAGCCGTGCACCTCTCGGCCGTCGACCTCGGCCTTGAAGACGAGAGCGTGGTCGCGCCCGTCGGCGGAGGCGATCTCGCGGACGTAGCGGAAGTTCTCGAAGACACGCAGCACACCGCGCAGGATGGCCGCGGTGACGGCCTTGCCGGGGTAGGGCCGGAAGGCGACGGGGCTGGTGAAGACGACGTCGTCGGCCAGCAGCGCCTCGACGGCCTCCAGGTCGCGCTCCTCAACAGCCTTGCGGAAGGGGTGCATCGCGTTCTCCTCGACGTGTCGGCCAGTGGGCAACGACCTTAGGCGAACGGTGTTCGGTCCGGAAGGCCCGGGAGGCCCGGAAGGAGTCGGCGACCGATCCGCCGGGATTCTCCTGTCGGCGGTCGGAACGCCCCTCCCTGCCGCTCAGCCCCTCGACCGTGCACACCGTGCTGTTGCGAGCGGTGGCCGTGCCACTGTGGAGGCGATCGAAGACCCCCTGCGTCGAAGAGAGTTCCCATGTCCCCTGTCCAGATCGTCCGTACGGTGGCCGTCGCCCTGATCGCCGGCGGCGGAGCGCTCGGGCTGGTTCCCACAGGATCGTGCGGGGCCGGGTGGTGGAGACCACCGCTCGGTGGGGATGCCGTCTTCGGCTGGTTCGCCTACGAGGAGCTGCCCAGGGACGGACTCTCCTGGATCGACTCGTGCGACACGGTCATGGCGCCGGTGGGGTCGTGGGCACTCGCCCTGGCCGTGATCGGAGCGGCCCTGTGGGCGGGGGTGCGGTTCTCCGTCCGGCCCCGGCCGGAAGGCACTCCGGAGAAATAGGTGTCCCGCCGCGGACCGCGAGGCCGGTCGGGCCCGGGAAAGACGGTGCGGAAAACAGCAGCGGCCCCGCCGAGTCGGAACTCGGCGGGGCCGCCACGTGTGCGAGGCCGGTACGGCGGTCGCCTCTCGGCGCGGGGCACAACACGGCTCCTGCCGCCCTGAGGCGCGGTATTCCGTGAAGGCAATAGTTGGAGCCCGGGGACACTTCCGTACCAGCCTGCGAAGGGTGCAACGGACACCCCCGGAGCGATATTCCGCAACCGGTGCTGGAGAACCGCACGCCGTGGGTAGTGGGGTGGTCCACAGGCACCCGACACCCACCGGAGGCGACCGTGGCCGAAGACGTCATCACCCTGATCACCCGCGAACACCGCGAGATGGAGCGGATGTTCCAGAGGCTCGAGACCAACCGCGCCGAACGCTCCCACGTCCTCGGCAAGGTCGAGACCATGTTTCTCGCGCACAGCCGGGCCGAAGAGGAGGAGGTCTACCCGGTGATCGCCCGGGAGGCCGGGGAGAAGGAGGAGGCCCACCACGGCGCCGAGGAGCACCACGAGGCCGAACGGCTCCTCGCCCGCCTCAAGGAGTGCGACCCCGACAGCGAGGAGTTCGACCAGCGGCTGAAGGAGTTCGTCGACGCGGTCAACCACCACGTCGAGGAGGAGGAGAGCGATGTCCTGCCCGCGCTGAAGCAGGTGGCCGACGACGCGAGGCTCCGCGAACTGGGCCGGGTGTTCGAGGAGCGGCGGGCCCAGGAGATCAGGGCACACGAGCAGCGCATCGCTCAGCAGGCTCCCGACCAGCAGCTCTACGCGGAGGCCCGGGAAGCGGGGTTCGAGGACCTCTCCGAGCTGGACCCGAAGGACCTCCCCGGCGCGGTGGACGAGGCGCGGCGCGAACTCGACTGAGCCCGCCACGGGAGGCAGATGCACCAGCGGCCCCGCCGAGTCGGAACTCGGCGGGGCCGCCACGTGCGACAGGCCGGTACGGCGGTCACCTCCAGGGTGAGGCACAACACGGCTCCTGCCGCCCTGAGGCGCGGTATTCCGTGAAGGCAATGGGTGGCCCCCGGGGACACTTACAACCGCACCAGCCTGCGCAAGGTGTAACGGGAGACCCCCGGGAGCTATTCCGCCGTCCGCATCCGACATCACCGTCCTCGTGGCTCCCCACGCAGAGGCCCGGAAGCGGGCCTTCTGAACCCGGGTCGCCGGACCAAGGCGCCCGAAACACAACGGCCCCGGCGAGTCGGAACTCGGCGGGGCCGCCACGTGTGCGAGGCCGGTACGGCGGTCGCCTCTCGGCGCGGGGCACAACACGGCTCCTGACCACCACAAGGGCGCGGTATTCCGTGAAGGCAATAGTTGGAGCCCGGGGGACACTTGCTACCGCACCAGCCTGCGAAAGGTGTAACGGAAGGTCCCCGGGGGCTATTCCGCTCCCCCGCCCGAATGTGAGGCGCTCCGCCTGTGCGGCTGTCCGCGGAGGTTACAGCAGCCCGTAGAGGTGGTGGCCCAGCGCACCGAACACCGAGGCGAGGACGTAACCGGCCAAGGTCATGCCCGTGCGGCGGGGCTTGGGCTTGCGGTGACTGGCCGGACGAGGCGGCAGGCCGGAGCGGCGCCGGTCAGACCTGCGCGGCAGCGACGGGGCTAGCTTCTGTTCACGCCGAGGCCGGGGGATGCGCGCGGGCTCGGGCTTGAGGCCGTCACCGGGGTCAGAGTCATGGGCCTTGCGTGGGCACAGCTCAGGCGGTATGACAGCCGCCCGCTCCGGGGAGGCAATGGTGTTCATGAGCTCGTTGCCCCTCCCAGAGCGGGGAACTGCCGTCCGATCCCCCGCAGCGTGGGAGTGGTGTCCTGCTCTGCGGTGTAGCGCTGGGTGAACAAGCGGCGCATGGCGGCGTGGTCATCGGCCACCAACCGATCGTACGGGCCCCGGCTCCACTCCAACCCACAGGACGGCGGGCCACGGTACTTTCCTGAGGACCCGAGCTGTGTATACCTGGAGACCAGCGGGGTGAACACCCTCTTCCTGGAGGAGGATGACGACGTCCGACAGCACGAGCTGCTGTACGACTACGCCCAGGCCTCGGCGCTCTCGGTGGACGACTCCATGGCGTTCATCGCTGAGGTGCTGGAATCCGTGACCTGAGAAGGATTCCCATGCTCGACATGCCCTACGAACACGAACTCGCGTTCCATAAGAGCAGCTACAGCAGCGGTCGGCAGGAGAACTGCGTCGAGGTCGCTGAAACCCCTTCCGGGGCTGCCATGCGCGACACACAGAACCGCTCTCTCGGGCACCTCACGTTCCCGAAGCAGGAGTGGTCAGCGCTGCTCATAGCCACTCGCCGATAGGCCCAGCAACACGAAACCCCCAGTTCTGGCCGGGGGTTTCGCGTCATGCATACCCGATGCATGTCCCGCACTCACTGTACCCCTGGGCGCTGTCAACCGACCAGCTTCGGACTTGCAGGGAAGAACTTCTTCAGTGCCCCGGTACGAGAGCCTGTGGAGGCACATCACCGCAACCGCCCTGTCGGTCGATGACTCCCGGCAGCTCGGTTGACCAGGTAGTCGACCACCACGAGTCCCTGCCCGAGGCCGAGACGATCGAGCTGCTGAAGAATCTCATCGCCGAGTAGAGGAGAACCTCTGTGTCTTCATCCCTGGGCTTCCGCAAAAGCAGTTACAGCGCGAACGAGTCGGCATGTGCAGAGGTGGCCGACACTCCTCGAGCCTCGATCGTCCGCGATACCCAGCACCGCCACGCTGAAGCGCTCGCCTTCCCCAGCGCCGAGTGGGCAGCGGCGGTGCGGGCGACTCGCGAGGAGTTCTGAACGCGAGACAGGGAAGCTCCTACCCGGACGGATGGAGCTTCCCCGCACTCATACCCGTGGAAGTCCTTCCGCCGATGCCGTGCCCTGAGAGGGTGGGAAACCGTCACCGAGCGGGCGTCGGCCACGGGCACATGCCGGGCGGGGCCCGGGCCGGTGAGTCGGTGAACCGGTGAGGTCGCGGCTCTTCCGGTGACGCCGTGCGGTGCATTCCAGCCGGCACCCAAGGCGGGGCAAAGGAAGCACAGGCCTCGGCACCGGTACTGGAAAACAGGGACCGGGAGTAGTGGGCTGCCTCGCAGGCACCCGACACCCACCGGAGGCGACCGTGGCCGAAGACGCCATCACCCTGATCACCCGTGACCATCGCAGGATGGAGGAGCTGTTCGCCCGCCTCAGGCTCGAGCCTGACAAGCGGCCCCAGCTCCTCGACGAGCTCGAGGCCGTGTTCGTCGCCCACAGCCGGGCCGAGGAGGACAAGGTCTACCCGGTGATCGCCGAGGAGGGCGATCCGGACAAGGGGATGAAGACCAGTGCCGTCGAGCACCACGCGGCCGAGAAACTCCTCGAGCGCCTGAAGAAGGCCCACCCCCAGAGCAAGGAGTTCGGCAAGCGGCTGCAGGCGTTCGTCACCGCGGTCACCCACCACGTCCAGGAGGAGGAACTCGAGGTCCTGCCCGCGCTGAAGAAGGCGGTCGACGACACGAGGCTCCGCGAACTGGGCCGGGCCTTCGACGAGCAGCGCACCCAGGAGATGCGGAAGTTCGGCGGCACCTCGACAGGGCAGGTCCCCAGGCAGCGGCTCTACGACGAGGCGAAGGAACTGGGCATCGACAACTACTCCGGCATGGACATGCAGGAGCTCGTCGACGCCATCAACAGGGCCAGGCGGGACTGACCGCCTCGGAGACGCGGTTGAAATCCCGGTCAAGGGAGTACAGGGCTCGGGTACCGGTGCTAGGAAGCCGAGGCCCTGGGTAGTGGGGTGCTTCGCAGGTAACCCGATGCCGACCGGAGGCAACCGTGGCCGAAGACGCCATCACCCTGATCACCCGTGACCACCGCGAGATGGAGAAGCTGTTCGAGCGGCTCAAGACCGAGCGCGACCACCGTCCCCAGCTCCTCAAGAAGGTCGAGGCCATGTTCCTCGCCCACAACCGGGCCGAGGAGGAGAAGGTCTACCCCACGATCGCCGAGGAGGCCGGTGAGAAGGAGGAGGTCCACCACGGCGCCGACGAGCACCACGAGGCCGAGGAGATCCTCGACCAGCTGAAGCAGACCGACTCCCAGAGCAAGCAGTTCGACCAGCTCCTGGAGAAGTTCGTCAGCGCGGTGAAACACCACGTCGAGGAGGAGGAGAACGAGGTCCTGCCCGCGCTGAAGGAGGCGGTCGACGCCTCGATGCTCCGCCAGCTGGGCCGGGCCTTCGACGAGCGGCGCGCCGAGGAGATGCGCAAGCACGAGGAAGGGTCCATGCAGCAGATCCCCAAGCAGCGGCTCTACGACGAGGCCAAGGAACTGGGCATCAAGGGGCACTCCAACATGAACAAGGAGGAGCTCGTCGACGCCATCAAGAAGGAGAAGGCGAAGCGGGGCTGACGCCTTCCCCGAGCGCACGGCGGCCCCGCCGGGTTCCGACCCGGCGGGGCCGCGGCACGGGTACCGGGCGCGGCGCCGCGGTCAGCCGCCCTGCCGGCTCACGGCGGTGTCCAGCCGCTGGGCGAGGGCCTCGATCTCCGCGTCGGTCGGTTCGCCGCCCTGGGCCGGAACGAGGTCGGAGCGGTCAGCCAGGCGCATCGCGCCCTTGTAGCGGGGGTCGTCGAGATCCGATGCGGAGATGACGTCGGCCCGCCCTCCGTGGACGATCAGCACCGGGTTCCCGTCCTCGGCGCACAGCAGTCGAGCCACGTGTTCGGCGCGGATGATGCCCATCACTACCCCCTGGTCAGTACGTGCGGACAGCCCTCTTCCGTCGGGGCGCCACCGTGTCCTGCGACTACCCGGGGCCTGTCCGAACACACATGGAAACGCGGGAGGGAGGGCACCGGGCGGACCCGAATTCCATGCCCTAGTGTTTTCAACCGTTGAAGGAAATGCCGACGAAAAGCGAAGGAGCACAAGGGCTTTGGGAACCTACGCCGTCACCGGAAGCGCGTCCGGAATGGGGGCCGCGAGTGCGGCCCTCCTGACCGAGGCAGGACACACGGTCATCGGGGTCGACCTGCGCGACGCGGACGTCATCGCCGACCTGGGCACGGCCGAGGGCCGGGCCTCAGCGGTCGAGGAGATCCTCGGGGCCTGCGGCGGAACACTCGACGGCGTGGCCGCCGTGGCGGGCGTGGGCGCCAGCATGAAGGACGCCGCGACCGTCGTGTCGGTCAACCACTTCGGCCCGGTCGCCCTCCTGGAGGGCCTGCGGCTGGCGCTGGCCCGCTCCGAGGCCGGACGCGCCGTGGTCATCAGCTCCAACTCGGCCAGCACCGTGCCCCTCGTCGACGACGCCCTCGTGGAACTCTGCCTGAAGGGCGACGAGGAGAGCGCCCGCCGGCACGCCCGCGAGGCCCAGGCGGCGATGCCCGCGGAGGTCACGGCCTTCGCGCCTTCGATCAGTGCCTACGCCTCCTCCAAGCTGGCGCTCGCCCACTGGGTGCGGCGTACCGCGGTCACCCCGGAGTGGGGACGGGAAGGCGTGCTGCTCAACGCCATCGCCCCCGGCGCGGTGGTCACCCCGCTCATGCTCAGCTCGACCGGTGAGGACCTCGACCCCGACTCCTTCCACACCCCGATGCCGCTGGGTACCTTCGGCAAGCCGGAGGACATCGCGTTCTGGGTCCACCAGTTCCTGCGGCCCGAGGCCCGCTTCACCACCGGCTCCATCCTCTACGTCGACGGCGGGACCGACGCGGCCATGCGCCCGGACGCCCAGCCCTCGGCCATGACCCTCTGATCCCCAGGAGAACCCGTGCCCCCCACTTCCCCCGTCCCCGATGTCTTCGCGCCCGCCAAGCTCGGGCCGGTCTCTCTGCGCAACCGCATCCTCAAGGCCGCCACGTTCGAGGGCATGACCAAGGATGCCGTGGTCTCCGACGAACTCGTCGAGTTCCACCGCCGCCACGCGGCCGGCGGCGTCGGCATGACCACGGTGGCCTACTGCGCCGTCGCCCCCGAGGGGCGCACCGAGCGCAACCAGATCTGGATGCGCGACGAGGCGATTCCCGGTCTGCGCCGCCTGACCGACGCCGTACACGCCGAGGGAGCCGCCGCCTCGGCTCAGATCGGCCATGCCGGCCCGGTCGCCAACAGCGCCTCGACGGGGGCTCCCGCTCTGGGCCCCTCCCGCCTGTTCAGCCGTCAGAGCATGCGTACCGTCCGCGCGGCGACCAAGGACGACATCGAGCGGATCACCCGGGCCCACGGTGACGCCGCCAGGTTCGCCGTCGAGGCGGGTTTCGACGCGGTCGAGATCCACATGGGACACAGCTACTTCACCAGCTCGTTCCTGAGCCCGAAGATCAACAAGCGCAAGGACGAGTACGGCGGCTCGCTGGACAACCGGGCCAAGGTCGCGCTCGGTGTCGCACGCGCGGTCCGGGAGGCGGTGGGCGACCGCATCGCGATCCTGGCCAAGCTCGGCATGGACGACGGTGTGCCCGGCGGGTTCTGGCTCGACGAGAGCGTCGAGGTGGCGCGCCGGTTGGAGCGCGACGGCAGCGTCGACGCGCTGGAGCTGACCGCGGGCAGCTCGCTGCTGAACCCGATGTACCTGTTCCGCGGGGAGGCACCGCTCGAGGATTTCGCCGCGGCCGTCTCCCAGCCGCTGCGGCTGGGCGTCAAGCTGGCCGGGGGAGCCTTCCTCCGCAGCTACCCCTACCGGGAGGCCTACCTCCTGGAGAGCGCCCGCCAGTTCCGGGCCGCCGTCGATCTGCCGCTGGTGCTGCTGGGAGGCATCTCGGAACGCGCCACCATGGAGGCGGCGATGGCCGAGGGGTTCGAGTTCGTGGCCATGGGCCGCGCGCTGCTGCGCGAGCCGGACCTGGTCAACCGGCTCCGGGACGAACCGGGGACGAGGTCTCTGTGCGTGCACTGCAACAAGTGCATGCCGACCATCTTCAGCGGTACGCACTGCGTCCTGGCCTGACGGCCTCCGGCCGCCCGCTCCGGCGGGCGGCCGCTCCGCTCCCTCCCCCCGAAAGACCGGAGAAACCGTGCCGTCCTCCCCCGTCCCAGGCGCCTCCCCGGAGTACACGCGGGCGTTCCGCCTGCGCATCGCCGTCGTCGGCGTCCTCTATTTCGTCATGCTCGGCGTCATGATCTGCACGTTCGTGTTCGGGCTCTTCCTGCCCGACCTGGCGGCGCCCCTCCCCGGCCGGCGCGCACAGGTGCGGAGCGAGTTCGGCACCCTGCTCTGCTACGCACACCCGATCGTGGTCGCCGGAACCGGCATGGCGATCCACTCTCTCATCGGGCACTGGCCCGGCCCCCGCCTTCTGCCTGCGGGGACCACCCCCGAGGAGGTGCGCGCCGCTCACGGCCTGCTCCGCACCGGCACAGCGGAGGCCGACCCCCGGACCGTCCTGGTCGCCGGGGAGATGGCCAAGCTCTTCCTGAAGAACCCCTTTGCCGCGTTCGTCGGACCGCTCACCGCCGTCCTGGCCGGTGCCGTGCTGTTCGCCACCCTGCTCGTCCTCCCCTTCATGGCCGGAGCGATCCTGGCCGGCGACCCCGCCCATGCCATGATGCTGGCCGGTTTCCCCCTCCTCCTTTTCTTCCTGGTCGGGTTCAACCTGCGTTCCTGGTACTGGATCCGCAAGGCCCGGGGATTCCGCGCCGGGTACGGCGCGGTGGCCTGAACGCCTCGGAACCGTCTGCGGGGGCGGGCAGGATGGGGTGGCCACGGCCGCACACCGAAGGAGAACCTCCCCATGACCGAACCCGACGAGCGCCGCTGCGGATGGGCGCGGGGCGCCTCGGAGCTGATGACCGCCTACCACGACCAGGAGTGGGGGCGCCCCTCGCGCGATGACGCGCACCTGTTCGAGATGCTCGTGCTGGAGGGCGCCCAGGCCGGCCTGTCGTGGGCGACGGTGCTGAACAAGAGGGAGAACTACCGCCAGGCGCTGGACGGCTTCAACCACGAGAGGATCGCGGACTACGGCCAGGACGAGCTCGACGCGCTGCTGCGCAACCCGGGGATCATCCGCAACCGGCTCAAGGTCGCCTCCCTCGTGCGCAACGCCCGGGCGTTCGGCGAGGTGCGCGAGGAGTACGGCAGCTTCGCCGACTACCTGTGGGGCTGGACGGGCGGCGAGCCCGTCGTCAACCGCTTCACCGAGCAGGCAGAGGTACCCGTGAGCACCTCCCTGTCCGACCGGATCTCCAAGGACCTGAAGAAGCGCGGTTTCAGCTTTGTGGGCACCACGATCGTCTACTCCTACCTCCAGGCCGTCGGGGTGGTGGACGACCATCTGATCGGCTGCCCGGCCAAACCCTCCTGACACCGGGAAAGCACACGGGAAACGCACCTGGGGAACGGTGGAGAAAAAACACGCAGCAGATACAGTAAAAACGTCATCACACAGAGTGAGAGTGTGATCGGGGACGAGGGGGCTGCCATGGTTGCCGGAACGGAGATCGACCTGAGGCTGATCGGAAGCCTGTACCGCGAGTACCGCGACCCCCTGGCGGAGGTCCGGGACGCCCAGCGCGCCTTCCTCGACGGGATGCGGGGAAGGATGACGCCCCAGCTCGACGACATCGAAGCCGAGATCACCTACCTGCTCCTGCGTGAGACCCGCCCGGAGACCGTCATGGAGCTGGGCACCTTCCACGGCTGGTCCACCACCTGGATCCTGTCGGCGCTGCGCGACAACGGCAAGGGCACCCTGCACTCCTTCGACATCGTCGACAACGTGGTCGCCAACGTTCCCGAGGAGCTGTCCCTGGGCCGCTGGGAGTTCCACAAGGGCGACATCCGGGAGAACCTGGCCTCCGTGCCCGACAGCATCGAGTACCTGTTCGTGGACGCCGCCCACAACGGCAGGTTCGCCAAGTGGTACCTGGCCGAGCTGTTCCCGATGATCGCTCCCGGCACCCCCGTCAGTGTCCACGACGTCTTCCACGGCAGGTACGCCCTGCCGCTGACCGAGGGCGCCGCAGTGCTGTCCTGGCTGCGCGGCAGGGACACGGAGTTCTTCACCCCCTCGCGCAGGAGGGCGCCTGCTCCCCACACCGCCCTCCTGGAGCTGCGGGAGGAACTGGGGCTGGACAAGCCCGTGCACACCGGCAGGAACAACCCCATGATCTACTTCCGGATGCCCCGGCAGCGCGGTCCCCTCGACTGACCGGCGGCGGTCACGGCCCGGTGCCGCCGATCACATAGGGGTCGGCCGCGGGCCGCTCGCCCTCCATCGGCAGCTCGACCACGGGCACGTACCGGCCCACCGCCTCGCCTCCGTGCTCGTCGCTGTAGTTGAGCGTTCCGCCGCCGGCGGGCACCTCGTGGGCGGTGTTGACCAGCATCAGCTGGGCAAGGACGTCCTCCGCCCGAGGAGGCCTGTCGCCGAGGTCCATCCCGTTGGTCATCCTCACGGCCCGGGCCACGACGGCGAGCGCGTCGTGGTGGACCAGCGCGTACCCGTTGTTGAACGCGGAACCGCCCTCGTCCCCCACGTACTCGTCGAAGGCCTCCGTGAAGTGCCCGTAGTGCGGGGGCGCGTCCTCTCCAGCCTTCGGATCGCCCCATCGGGGGTCGATCCCCGATGCGTAGACCAGCGTGATGTTGCTGTCGCGCAGCATGCCCATGGCATCCTCGTCGTCCATGGCGGTCAGGCCGATGGTGGCGAAGAGCACCCGGAGGGGGTCGTCGGAGCAGCCCCTGCTCTCGAGCGAGGCGACGAATTCCCAGAGATCGGGTGCACGGCCGGCGAAGAACACCGTGTCGGTCTCCGAGGCACACACGTTGAGTGTCACCGTGTCGAACAAACCGGCCCGGGGAGTGTCCCCGACGGTCGTGCCGGCGTACTCCTGCGGGTGGCCCTCCATGTATCCACCGAGGTGGGTCTGGTAAGCATCGCGCAAGGTGGTGGTGAACAGATCGGGTTCGGTGGAATCGTAGACCAGGGTGGCCCGTGCGGGCTCCTCCAACCCGTCGAGGTAGCGACGCAGTGCTCGCACCATCTCGGTGTTGCTGGGCGCGGCACGCACCAGCCCGTCGATGGAGCCGTGTTCCAGTCCGTCGGCGGTCGCCGAGGTCGACACCATGGGGATGCCGTGCCGGCTCATGCGGGTGGCCATTTCCTGGGTGGACTCGATACTGACCGCCATCCCGACAACAGCGACGAGCGGGTTCTCCTCGTCCTCGGTCATGGCGACGAGATCGTCCACGACCGGCTCCCAGTGCTCCTGTCGGCTTCCTGTGTTGGCCAGATACAGCTGTAGGGCGGGTTTGCTGTCACCGAGCCGGCGAGTGTGGTTGGCCCGCATCTGTGCGGTGTAGGCACCTTCCAGGGCACGCCGTATACGCCCCGGGTCCATGGGGCTGACGTCGCCGAAGGTGAATGTGCTCAGGAGCGCCACGCGTACGACGTGGCGGTCCGTCAGGCCCGCGACCCGGTCGTTCTCCTTGGTGATGAGCTCCTGGATCCGGTGGAAGTCGTCGTGGTAGACGTAGCTGCCGTCGGTGACACCGACGCACTGGCCGCCGACCGAGCGCACCCCGCTTCCGGGGCCTCCGCAGGTGAGCACATTCCCGTAGAGGAACGTGGCCGCCCCGAGCACGAGCACCAGGCCCAGGGTGAGGAGATGCCACCACCCCTTGAGGAAGGCGGCCGACCGGGATCGGGGCTCTCGGGGCCTTCCGGGTCTGGCCGGAGTCGTGGCTCTCTCTTCGGAAGGCAAGGTCGCCTCTCTTCCCTGGTGTCCGCTTAGTTGTCGAACTTGTTGGCCTGGCGCAAATGCCAGGCCGCCTCGTCGAAGACGTGGACCGCCCCCACCGGTATCCGCTCGGCGAGTTCACTCAGTGCGCTGTGGCAGCGCGCGTGCAGGTCCCTGGTACGGAAGAAATCCGGGTCGCCGAGGATCTGCCGGGCCGCCACGAGCTTGAGGACGGTCTCGGTGTCCGTCCCCGCCTCGGCCTCGGCCTGCCACGCGGCGCTCCACGAGTCCACGAGCGGCAGGGCCGGGCGCGTACGCATCGGCGCCGCGGTGACACTTCTCAGCCGGCGAACCCATTCCTGACCGTCGATGTCGGAGGTCGCCAGCCAGTCCTCGAGGTGCCGGGCCACCCAGCCGAGTTGGCCGGCGCAGAGCCGGTGGTAGGCCTCACGCTCGACAGCGTCAGGGACACCCGCTCCGCCATCCCGGTAGTGGTCGGCGAGCGCCTGGTGGACGGCGTTCCAGTGAGCAGGGTCGCTCTCGGGGCGTCGAGCCAGGCGCCGGAGCAGGAGGCGACGCAGCACCGTGATCCGTTCGGGGCCCTCGCCGTCCCACAGCGGATGGGCAAGGAGCCGGTCCCTGTCGACCTCCCCGATGAGATCGCTGGAGCGGTGCAGCCACAGACCTGCGTCGAAGTCGCGGGCGGCAGCGCAGGTGGTGAGGGCCTCGCGGAGCCCGGTGTCGAGATCGCCGGGGTCGGCACCCAGCGCGGTGGCGAGCATACGCTCCTCGACGGTCACGGCAGACTCGAGCCCGCTCGCAGGATCCGCCAGGCGGTGGGTGAGAGCGCCGTGCAGACTGCTGCCCTTGACCGCGACCCACGCCTCGACGAGCTGGGCGGTGGTGCCGGGGTGTCCGCCGGTGAAGTCGGCGAGAAGTTCGACCACCTCTCCGGATACGCGATCGCCGCCGGCCGAGCGGGAGAACAGCTCGCTCACGTGCCTGCGCTGGAGCCGGGTCAGACCCGAGAAGCGCATGTACTGGCGGGTGTCCCGGAAGTGCGTGTCCAGGTCCAGGCCCTCGACGGTCTCTCCGGTGGCCGCGACGACGGTCAGCGGTTCAGGGAACCGGTTGCTGCCGGGAAGAGCGCGCCCGGGAGAGGGAGCGGGAACCGCCGCCAGGCAGCGCAGGACGAGTGGTCCGATTCCCTGGTCGGCATTGTCCAGCAGGAGGACCGGGGTGGGCTGCCGACCGACCTGTTTCGGCAGGTTCTGGATGTCGGCGTACAGGGCCTCGCACAGGAAGCGGATTGTCTTCTCCCGGTTGGAGACACCGGTGACGGGGTCGACCTCGTCGGGTTCCTGCGCCTGGAGCCACAGGTGGTAGAGGGAGTCGGTGGCCTGTTCCCTGCCCTGGGCGCCCTGTCCTCGTCCCCGAATCCACTCGAAGGCCCGGTCCAGGCCGCTTCCGCCGATCTGGGAGACCGAGGCGACCCACTTGGCAGTCTCGATGGGAAGCGCGGCTGCCTCCGCCATCTCCGGAGGCGGGAGCGCTTCACCGAGGCGGCCCAGGAAACCGCCGGCCCGACCGAACCACCCCTGGCTGCCACCGGGCCAGACGCTGTCCACGAGCTGGGATATCTCGGCACGTGCCTTGTCGGTGCCGTCCTCCTCGGAGGGCCCACCCTCGAGTTCCAGCCGGGCGGTCATCAAGGCGATCCAGAGCAGGGGGAACCTCATGCCCGGATAGAAGTCGCGAACGCGGGCCAGTCCCCGTTCCCGGTGCGAGGAGATGGCGGTGAAGACGTCCTCCGCGCTGGTGCGGTACCGCGTGTCGGCGAGGTCGAGATAGGCGTAGGGGATCCTGATGCGCTCGAGTTCGTGTGCCTTGAACAGGAGGAAGTGGGACTTGCCGAACCCCTGCGGGCCGTGGACCAGGAGGATCGGCCGCCTCAGCCCGACAGGCCCGGACCACCTCGGGTCAACGAGCTCCTGGTAGTCGACCTCCTGGAGCTCTTGCCCCACCGGCACCTCGTCGTTCGCGGTCGGTACCGCGCCCCTCGCCACAACCCGGTCCTCTCCTCCGCCGGTACCTGCTCACCATCGACCCATGATGCGCATTTTCTCTTGATTTATAACAGTTTCAGCAGCTTATGCTACATGCGTTATGGAGGAATCTAATTCCGACAAAACAGACAGTTGTTTAATTCAGCCGCAGAAAAGGTCCGAGAAAACAAGGTTGGCGTACAGGACACAACACGGCACCGCCCCGACCATGCGGCCGGGGCGGTGCCGTGTTGTGCCTGTGCCGCGGCGTCCCACAACCGCGGCACAGGGGTTCAGAGGGCGGCGGCCTCGCGGGCCAGGGCCTCGATGCGGTCCCAGGCACCCTCGGCGACCAGGGCGGCCGGGGTCAGCCAGCTGCCGCCGACGCAGCCGACGTTGGCCAGGGCCAGGTAGTCCGGCGCCGATGCGGAGGTGATTCCGCCGGTCGGGCAGAAGCGCACCTGGGGCAGGGGGCCCAGGAGCGACTTCAGGAAGGCGGCGCCGCCCGAGGCCTCGGCCGGGAAGAACTTCAGCTCGGTCAGACCGCGCTCCAGCAGGGCCATGGCCTCGGAGGCGGTGCTCGCACCGGGCAGGAACGGCAGGCCCGTGTCGGCCATGGCCGAGGCGAGGGAGGCGGTGCAGCCGGGGCTGACCAGGAACCGAGCGCCGGCGTCGGACGCGGCCCGCGCCTGGTCGGGGGTGACCACGGTTCCCGCACCCACCACGGCCTCGGGGACCTCCGCGGCGATCCGCTCGATCGCGGAGAGCGCCGCCGGAGTCCGCAGGGTCACCTCGATGCCGGGGAGTCCACCCGCCACCAGTGCCCGGGCCAGGGGCACAGCGGCCTCAAGATCGTCGATGACCACCACCGGCATGACCGGGGCGAGGTCGAGGATGTCCGCACCCGAGCGGGGCGTCGTCGTCATGGGTTGTCTCTCCTGTGTCGGTGTGCGACAGGTGTGGTCGAAAGGCCTCGGACTTCGGTGATCTTGTACGTGCGGCACGGCTCGGCGCTCGCCGTTCGGCATCCGCCGGACACCGGGCGCCGAACCTGAGCCACCCGTACACGATCACGGCCCAGGCCCTGTTTTTTGGATCATCTCGGGCTGCACGGCCGCCAGGCGCCCCCTTGCAGCGCCGGAGAGCTTGCGAAGCCCGCCAGGCTGAGCTGCGCTCTCCGCCTTGCACGGGAACGCCTGGTCGGCCGTTCGCCGAGGAATCGGCTCCGCCGATACGGCGAGAGCATCCAAAAAACAGGGCCTAGAGCTGGAGGCCGAAGACCCCGGCTCCGGCCTCGGCCGGGCCGACGGAGGCGCGGAGGGCGGCGAACAGCTCGCGCCCGGTCCCGGTCGAGGAGTCGGTGCCCGCTCGGGCGGGCTCGCGGCCGGAGAGGTCGGCGAGCACCTCCAGCGTTCCCGCGCCGGCGTCGAGGCGGATCAGGTCGCCGTCGCGCACGTAGGCCAGCGGCCCGCCGGCCTCGGCCTCGGGGGAGACGTGGATGGCAGCGGGCACCTTGCCGGACGCGCCGGACATGCGGCCGTCGGTGACCAGGGCGACCTTCTGGCCGCGGTCCTGGAGGACGCCCAGCGGCGGCGTGAGCTTGTGCAGCTCGGGCATGCCGTTGGCGCGCGGGCCCTGGAAGCGCACGACCGCCACGAAGTCACCGGTCAGCTCGCCGGCCGTGAAGGCGGCCTGCAGCTCGGCCTGGTCGGAGAAGACGCGGGCGGGCGCCTCGACCACGTGCCGGGAGGGGTCGACGGCCGACACCTTGATGACGCCGCGGCCCAGGTTGCCCGAGAGCATGCGCAGGCCGCCGTCGGCCGCGAAGGGATCGTCGGTGCCGCGCAGCACGGTGGTGTCCGCGCTCTCCTTGGGCCCGTCCACCCAGGTCAGGACCCCGTCCACCAGCTGGGGGACCTGGCGGTAGGCGCTCAGACCCCGGCCCATGACCGTGTGCACGTCCTCGTGCAGCAGCCCGGCGTCAAGCAGGGTGCCGATGAGGAAGGCCATGCCGCCCACCTCGTGGAAGCGGTTCACGTCGGCGGAGCCGTTGGGGTACATGCGGGTGAGCGACGGCACCACCTCGGACAGCGAGGCGAAGTCGTCCCAGGTCAGCTCGATCCCGGCGGCGCGGGCGATGGCCACCAGGTGCAGCGTGTGGTTGGTCGAGCCGCCGGTGGCCAGTAGGGCGACGACCGCGTTGACGACCGCCTTCTCGTCGATCTGCCGGCCCAGCGGCGTGTACTCGCCGGTGAGGGCGGTGTGGCCGAGGACGCGGCGGCCGACCTCGGCGGTCAGCGCCTCCCGCAGAGGGGTGCCGGGCTGCTCGAAGCTCGCACCGGGCAGGTGCAGGCCCATGACCTCCATGAGCATCTGGTTGGAGTTGGCGGTGCCGTAGAAGGTGCAGGTGCCGGGCGAGTGGTAGGCGGCCGACTCGGCCTGGAGCAGCTCGCGGCGGCCTACCTTGCCCTCGGCGAACTGCTGCCGCACCCGGGCCTTCTCCTTGTTGGGCAGGCCGGAGGGCATCGGGCCGGCGGGCACGAACGCCACGGGCAGGTGGCCGAACGACAGGGAGCCGATGAGCAGTCCGGGCACGATCTTGTCGCAGACGCCGAGCATGAGCGCGCCGTCGAACATGTCGTGGGACAGCGCGATCGCGGTGGCCATCGCGATGACGTCCCGGCTGAACAGGGACAGCTCCATACCCGGGCGGCCCTGGGTGACGCCGTCGCACATGGCGGGCACCCCGCCGGCGAACTGGGCGACGCCGCCCGCCCCGGACACGGCGGCCTTGATGACCGCCGGGTAGGACTCCAGGGGCTGGTGGGCCGAGAGCATGTCGTTGTAGGAGGAGACGATCGCCAGGTTCGGGGTGGCGTCGCCCGACAGCGCGAGCTTGTCGGAGACGCCGCAGGCGGCGAAGCCGTGGGCGAGGTTGGCGCAGCCCAGCGCGGAGCGGGCCGGGCCCTTGCCGGCGGCCTCGTCGATCCGGGCGAGGTAGGCCGAACGGGACTCGGCGCTGCGCTCGGCCAGGCGACGGGTGACCTCGGAGACGACGGGGTGGACTGCGGGGGTGTGCGCGGTCATCGGGGTTGCTCCTCTTCGTACCAGGTACGGCCGGTGCGGCCGATGAGCCGGTGCGCGCCCGCGGGGCCGACGCCTCCGGCCGGATAGGTCTCGGGTCCGGTGCTCAGGCCGTTCCAGGCCTCGATGACGGGGTCCACCCAGCGCCAGGCGGCCTCGACCTCGTCGCGGCGCATGAACAGGGTGGAGTCCCCGGCCAGCACGTCCGTCAGAAGCCGCTCGTAGGCCTCGGGCGAGCGGGTGGCGAAGGTGTCGGCGAAGCTCAGTTCCAGCGGGACCGGACGCAGCTGGAGCGCGCCGGCACCGGGCATCTTGGTGAGCATCGTGAGGTTGATGCCCTCGTCCGGCTGGAGGCGGATGACGAGGCTGCCCGTGCCCGCGGCGTTGGTGCCGGGGAAGATCGGGTGCGGAACCTCGCGGAAGCGGATGACGATCTCGGAGCGGGCGCGGTCCAGGTGCTTGCCGGTGCGCAGGTAGAAGGGCACGCCGGCCCAGCGCCAGTTGGAGATCTCGGCGCGCAGGGCCGCGTAGGTCTCGGTGTTGCTGGTGTCGGAGCCGCCCGGCTCGTCGAGGTAGCCGGGGACCTCGACGCCGTTGACGACGCCCCGCCCGTACTGGCCGCGCACGGTGTCCTGGAGGACCTGCTCACCGGTGATGGGTCGCAGGGACTGGAGGACCTTCAGCTTCTCGTCGCGCACGGCGTCGGGGTCGTAGCTGGCGGGCGGCTCCATGGCGGTCAGGCACAGCAGCTGGAGCAGGTGGTTCTGGACCATGTCGCGCATGGCGCCGGAGGTGTCGTAGTACCCCTTGCGCCCGCCGACGCCGACCGTCTCGGTGACGGTGATCTGGACGTGGTCGATCCAGCGCGAGTTCCACAGCGGTTCGAGGAAGACGTTGGCGAAGCGCAGCACCAGCAGGTTCTGCACCGTCTCCTTGCCGAGGTAGTGGTCGATCCGGTACGTCCGGTCCTCGGGGAAGACCCGGGCGACCTCGTCGTTGAGGGCCTGCGAGGAGGCGAGGTCGTGGCCGAGGGGCTTCTCCATGACCACGCGGGAGTCGGGGGTGACCAGGCCGGCCCCGTCCAGGCCCGTGCAGATCGCACCGAACGCCATCGGGGGGACCGCGAGGTAGAAGACGCGGTCGCGGCCGGGGAGGAGCGCGGCGGCCAGGTCGGTCCAGCCGGAGGGGTCGCCGCCCGGGTCGACGGTGACGTGGGAGAGGCGGTCCAGGAAGCGCCGGAGGACACCGGCCTCGACGACCTGGACGGCGTGGTGGCCGCGTACGGCGGACTCGGCCTTTCCGCGCAGGTCGGCATCGGTGAGGCCGTTGCGCGACACCGCGACGATCCGGGTCCTGCCGTCCAGGTTCCCGTCGCGGTCCAGCAGGTACAGGGCGGGGAGGAGTTTGCGCATGGACAGGTCGCCGGTGCCTCCGAAGACCACCAGATCGGTGGGGCGGGGATCGGACAACTGCGGCATTTCAGTCTGCTCCAGCGTGAAGGGGGAGGTGACGGGATGGGCGTCGGGGGGTGATGCGCGCGTCGTGGGCGCGGAGGAGGCCGGACGCCAGGGGTGTGGTCCGTTCGTCCCTTTCGACCTTAAGCCCGACTATGGTAAAAAACCAAGCACACTTTAGAACACTTATTTACATAAGATCCCACGTTTCACAACTAGACTGAGTGGTTGAATGAGGTATGGCGAGAACTCCTGGACGGCTGTCCTCCACCGCGACCACGAGCGGTCACATCCTGGAGCTCATCCGAGCGGGTGAGGCGACCAGTCGCTCCGAGCTCTCCCGGGCCACGGGGCTCTCCCGCCCCTCGGTGGCCCTGCGCCTGGCCGAACTGATGGAGGGCGGGCTGGTCAC
This sequence comes from Nocardiopsis algeriensis, assembly GCF_014203695.1. GTDB lineage: Bacteria > Actinomycetota > Actinomycetes > Streptosporangiales > Streptosporangiaceae > Nocardiopsis > Nocardiopsis algeriensis. Next base: position 68,576 of record NZ_JACHJO010000011.1, read on the forward strand.
CGAAGGCGTCGGAACCGTCTCCAGCGGCGGGCGCCCACCCTCCGTCCTGGAGTTCAACGCCGCCGGAGGCCTCGTCCTCGCCGCCGCCCTCGGCATGGCGCGGAGCCAGGCCGCCGTCTGCGACCTGAACGGCGAGGTGCTCGCCCGCACCCCCGGCTCCCCCGACATGTCCCTGGGCCCCGACGCCACCGTCCCCTGGCTCCTGGACACCTGGTCCGAGCAGATCCGCTCCCTGGGGCGCGACCCCGCCGACGTGCGAGGGGCCGGGATCGGCCTGCCCGGCACCGTCGAGTTCCACACGGGGCGCGCCGACGACCGCCCCTTCCTCGGCAAGTGGGCGGGCGTGGCACTGGCCCCGCTGATCGCCGAGCGCTTCCCCGTCCCGGTCCTGGTCGACAACGACGTCAATGTCATGGCACTGGGCGAGCACCTCGCGGGCGGCCACGGGCAGACCGACGACATGGTGTTCGTCAAAATCTCCACCGGTATCGGCGCCGGCCTGATCTCGGGCGGCCGCCTCCTGCGCGGCGCCCTCGGCGCGGCGGGGGAGATCGGACACGTCCCCGTCCGGGACGGGGACGGGCTGCCCTGCCGCTGCGGCAACACCGACTGCCTGGAGACCGTCGCGGGCGGCCCCCGGTTGCTGGCGCTCGCCGCCGAGCAGGGGCGCGAGCTCTCCGACCTCAAGGAGCTGGTGTCCCTGACCGTCTCCGGCGACCCGGTCGCGGTCACTCTCGTCCGCGAGGCCGGGCGGCGGCTCGGCGAGGCCCTGGCCGGAGCGGTCAACCTGCTCAACCCCGACGTGATCGTGCTGGGCGGCGACCTGTCGGAGGCCTACGACCACCTCGTGGCGGGCGTGCGCGAGGTGGTGTTCCAGCAGTGCACCGCACTCGCCACCCGCCGCCTGCGCGTCGTGGCCAGCACCCTGTGGGACGAGGCGGGGGTGCGCGGCTGCGCGGCCATGGTGACCGAGGAAATCCTCTCCCCCGAGGCGGTGAACAAGCTCCTGGCGGGGTAGACACGAGGAGAAGGCACCTTCGCCCGGAGACGTCCTTCACCCAGAGGCAGGTCCGCGCCCCCGGACACCCTGTTCGCCGATGTCCCCGCCGATTTCCCGAACACGTCCGCCACCTGTACCGACGCGGCGTCGAGCGGGCGCCGGGCCTCTGCCTGCCCTTGACAAGAACCCCTTTCGTGTCAGATAGTCGCGCACCATCTGGCACTGACGCCACCCCCGCACACTCCGTCACGCCCGTGACCCTGTCCCGTGCGGACCACCGCCCGGAAAGGTCCCCGAATCCGTGCCTGACGTTCTCGAGAACCCTGTCGCCCTGATCCTGCTCGGCGCCGCGATCAGCCTGGTCACCAGCGTCGCCGTGACCGGTTTCCAGGCCCGACTCCTGCGGCGCAGTGACGTACGCAACTCCTCCCGTTCCTCCGCACGCAGCCTGACCAGCGCCTTCATCGCCGAACGCGACTCCGACGGCAACGGGGAGAGCTTCCTGGCCGAGGCGGAGATGACCGTCATGACGATGACCGACCGCAAGACCCGCGATCGGCTGCGCGACGTCATCCGCCTGCTGCGCGAGCGCTCCCTGCCCGAGGTCGAGGAGCTCAGCGGCGTCAAGGCCGACCGTGCGCGCCGGCTGCTGTGCGACCACGCGCTGGAGGTCCTCGGCGCCCACCTGCGCTCCGAGCGCATCCCCGAGCTGTCCGCCGACATCCGCCGGATGCTGAGCGTCGAGGAGGAGGCGCTGAGCATCCGCTCGGGCGAGGCCCCGAAGCCGGACGGGTCCATCCCCAAGGGTGCGGTGACCCCGCGTCCCCGGCACACCGGAACCAAGGCCGGGAGCACCGGCAGCGCCGGAGGCACCGCCCGCAAGACCACCAAGAGCTCCTCTCCGCGAACCGCCTCCAAGACCACGGCCAAGAACAGCCGCAGCTCGGCGGCCACCGAGGACAAGTCCGAGAAGGAGAGTGCCTTCTGGGACGACTGATCCCTTTCGCCTCCCTCTCCTGAGTTGACCCGCCGTTCCCAAACCTTGGTCAGGGGCGGCGGGTCAGATGTGTTCCTTGCGGGCACTGGTGAGAAAGTCGGGCGCACGAGTGCCGACCGACGAGTAAACCGCGAAGGAAAATGTGGGGGACAATTGCGGTCAGCAGCCTTGTTCAACGACATCCCGGACGCGCGGCCGCAGGGATCATCATCTAGGGTGTGTTCCGCAGAGCACCCAGGTACCGCCGGAAGGCGCGCACGCACCCCCGGAACACGGCGCGGGTCCTCTGCCGCACACGGGCTCCCGTGCCGACGGCTGCTCCCCCTTCGCGGCGCCTCCCCCTTCCCCCGGTCCACCGGCCGCCGCGACGCCCGGCAGCGCGGTGCCCCGTGCCGCCACCCTGCGCGACCTCCGCCCTCCCCGAACACGGACGCGTGACTCTCCTCCCGGTCCGGTGTCCGGCCGTCGGCACGTCCCGCTGTCCGAACAGACGAGATTGCACGATGCACTCTGAAGAGAAATCCTCCGCCGACCTGCGCGCGGACACCACACCAGAGCAGACCGCGGGAGACGGCTCCGCCGCGGCAGAGAAGGCTGCGGCCGCTCCCCGGGACCGGGCACACAGGCCCGAGGCCTCATGGCGGATCGGGAAGGCCGGAAGGCTCGAGAGGGCAGATGCCCCGACGCGCGAGGAGGACGACGTGATGGCGCTCGTCCATGCCACCGCCGACGACCGGTCGGAGAAGAAGGAACCGCCGGCCGAGGAGGAGCCGCCCACCGGGAAGGAACCGCCGGCCGAGGAAGAGGCGCCGACCGGGAAGGAGCCTCCCGCCGAGGAAGAGGCGCCGACCGGGAAGGAGCCTCCCGCCGAGGAAGAGGCGCCGACCGGGAAGGAGCCCTCCGTCGTCGTCATCTCCACCGCTCCGCGGACCGCGCCGCCCGGGGACGGCGGATCGTCCGGAGGCGGGGGCACCGGCGGAGGCGGCGGGGACGGCTCCTCCGACGACGGGCAGAATCCGTCCGGCAGGGGCAGGAGACGCCTGCGCCGAGTCCTCCTGTGGACCGCCGCGGGGCTGGCCCTGGCCCTGGTCGCCGGAGCCGCCACCGCCTACGGCTACTACCATTCGCTGCGCTCCGGCATGGTCCGGCACGACCTCCAGGGCCTGCTGGACGAGGCCGAACGCCCCGAGAAGATCAGCGACGCGGTCAACATCCTCTTCATCGGCTCCGACGGCTACGAGGAGGGCAGCACCGCCTACACCACCGAGTTCGAGGGCGAGCGCTCCGACTCGATCATGCTGGCGCACATCTCACCCGAGAACCGCGTCTCCGTCATCAGCTTTCCGCGTGACTCCCTGGTCGACCTGCCGCAGTGCGACCCCTACGGCACGACCGAGGGCACCTACGGCTACTTCGGCATGATCAACGCGGCGATGTACCACGGCGGTCCGCCCTGCGTGGTGCGCACCATCGAGTCGCTCACCGACATCCGCATCGACCACTTCGTCCATCTGAGTTTCATGAGCTTCCGCGACGTGGTGGACGCGATCGGCGGCGTCGACATCTGCATCCCCGAGCCCATGAAGGACGAGCGGGCCAAGCTCGACCTGCCCGCCGGTCAGCAAACTCTCGACGGCGACGAGGCGCTCTCGTTCGTCCGGGCCCGCTACCAGATCGGTGACGGCGGGGACATCGGACGCATCGACCGGCAGCAGATGTTCCTCGCCGCGCTCGCCGACCAGGTGATGAGCAACGACGTGCTGACCAGCCCCACCAAGCTGAACGGCGTCCTGAGGTCGGTGGCCGAGCACAGCGCCACCGACGAGCAGCTGACGCTCGACCGGATGCTGTCGGTCGCGGTCTCCCTCTCCGACGTGGAGCTGACCGAGATCGAGTTCCACACGGTGCCCTGGTACCAGGCGCCCTTCGACCCCAACCGCATCCTCTGGTACGAGGACCAGGCCGCGGAGCTGTTCACCGCCGTCCGCGAGGACCGGCCGCTGCCGTCGCTGTCCGTGGCGGACGACTCCCACGGGCCGCAGGAGCCGCCGGGTGCCTCGCCGTCACCTGTGGAGGTGCCGACGGAGACTCCGGAGGAGGACGTGCAGACACTTCCCGGTGGCGGACGCGATGCCACGTCGAACCCCTGCCAGGACGGCCTCGGCTTCGGCACCGAGGAGGACTGACCGAGGCCCGGAAGGCGGTCCGCGGAACGGGGACCGCTCCGGAGCACGGCAACGGCCCCGGGCCCACTGGCAGTGGGCCCGGGGCCGCGGTGTGTCCCGGGCGGGGACCGGTCTCCCCTGCCGCCGTCGCCGGAGCCCCCCACAGTCTCCCGGCGCACCGGTCGGCGACCCGGTCACCACCCGGGACGGTGTGCGCCCGCGCGGCGGGCGCACCTTCAGGTGGCTCAGGCCAGGCCGAGGGTCCCGGTGATCTCGGACAGCGCGGCGGAGGTGTCGGGCAGCCCGCCGAGGGAGCTGTCCTCGGAGGAACCGGCCGACGGCAGCACCTCGGAGGAGCTCTCCTCCTCGGAGGCGGGCAGCGTGGACGAGGGCTCCGAGGAGGCGGCCATGGGCAGCACCTCGACGGAGTCACCGAGCAGGTCGGAGAACGGGACGGCCCCGTCCAGCTCGCCGGCCGTCTCCTGGAGCCGCTCCGTGGTGGTGCCGCCGGAGGAGGGAGCGCCCTCGGAGGCGGTGCCGTCGGAGGCGGTGGCGGACTGGCTCACGGTGGCGCCGCCCGAGGAGGATCCCCCGGCGTCGAGGCCGTACAGGTCGGGGCGGACCTCGTGGCTGCCGTGGCCCGAGGCCCCGGCCTGCTCGCCGAGCCTTCCGCCGGCCTCCTCCAGGGAGGGGTCACCGGAGGCGGCGCTCATCGGGATCGTGGAGGTTCCGCCCACGAGGTTCTCCACCAGGGGCAGACCGTCCACCAGGTCGGTGGAGCCGGATCCCTGGTCCGAGCCGCCCTCCTGGCCGGGGGCGGGGCTCGACTGGTGCTGCACGTCGTCGCCGGACTGCTTCGGCTCGACCCGGACCAGCTCGCCGGAGGGCGTGGAGGAGCCGTCGAGCAGCGTGTCGGAGACCTGGATGCCCAGGTCGTCGAGGGGCAGGCCGTCGGTCCCGTCGAGGGTCTCGGCACCGGCGATGCCCGAACCGAGGGCGACGAAGCCGGCCGCGCCGACGGAGAGCAGCAGGATCCTGGCCGGGATACGGGTGGCGGTGTGCATGGAGTGTCCTTCCGGGTTGCGGAGTCTGGAGTTCTTCGGGGGAGGGAGCCCTCCCTCGCGGGAGGGGCTCCTCACGGAGTGGCCGGTCGCGCCGGGAACGGGCGGACGCGGGCCCTCGGTCCTCGACCTGGCGGGCCGTCGACCGGCGTGAACCTCGCGGAACGGGGCTCACGTCGATCCCCAGGGAGTACGGGAGTGGTTTCTCTCCGTGTCGGGAGAAGGGTGTCCCGGGACTGGGCAGGGCATGCCGGGGAGGCGGTCGCGACGCGACCGGGAGGGCTGCGCTAGTCCGGGGAGAAGGTGGGCTCGTCCGCGTTCTCGGCGGGAACCGAGCGCAGGACGTGCCGGGCGGCCTGGACCTGGCCGGGCTCGGGTGCGGGAGCACCTGCGGTGGGGAGGTGAGCGGCGACGGCCGGGGCGCCGGAGGAGGCGGACGAGGGCGCGGAGGTGCTGCCGCCGTGCTGCGGGGCGCGTTCACCGCCCGAGAGCTGCGCGCCCTCGGTGGAACCCGCCGAGCCTGCCGACGGCTCGGGGGTCGCCGCGTCGCCGGAGACCGCGCCCTCCGCGGCGGTGTCGCCGACGGACGCCGGGGCGGTACCGGGGTCATCGCGCTCCACCACCGCTGCGGCGGGCTCGGGAGCCGGGGCCTCGGTGACGGGCCCGGGCTCGACCGGCTCGGGCGCGGTCTTCGGCCGGGCCCGGTCGGCTCCGCCGCCGTACACGTCGCCCACCGTGTCGAGGACGTGCTCGGCCATCTCTGCGGCAGGCGTGACGGAGACGAGGGGCAAGGGTGTGTCGGGCACCGCGGCGACGTCGTCCAGGCCGTCGTCGGCCCCGGTGACCGCGGTGGTGAGCGGATCCTCCACGGCCGCGGTCCGGCCGATCACCTCGTCGACGGCGGGCACCACGCCCGGGATCTCGTCCGCGCTCGCCGGGTCGGGCGAGGCGAGCCATCCGGTGAACAGCACCCCGGCCACGGCCGCGGCGAGCAGCAAGGCCCTGCGCAGCGGTGCGGACAGCACGGCGGCGCGAGCGCCGGGAGCGCTCGAGGAGCCGTGGGTTCCAGACACCGGGGGTTCCTTCCACCGTGGGACGAGGGAGCCGGCGCGCGGGGCGCGATGCACCGGACTCAAGGGGGCGACCGGGAAAAACACCTGGTCCTCGTGTCGCCGACTGGTCGCGACGTTAGCATGAATTGATCGGCCGGTCCCCGCTTCTTCAGGAATTCCCCGGTCGGGTCGGGCAGTGTCTGCGCAGCCAGATGTGGCAGACCCGGATAAAACCAACGACAATTCCCCTGATTGCCCTTCAAGGAAAAACACACCTTGCGAGACCGATCGGCTCCGCGGAGGTTGACCGAGACATGACCGAACTCCCTCAGGGCCCCCAACTGGCCCACAGACGGCTGGACGACCTCCTGACCGAAGTGCACTCCCTGTCCCCCCGCCTGTCGGACCAGGGGCGCATGCACTCCCTTCTCCAGGCGGTCCTCGCCATCGGCAGCGACCTCGACCTGCAGACCGTGCTGCGGCGGCTCACGGAGGCGGCCGCACAGCTCGTCGGCGCCGCCTACGCCGGACTGGGCGTGGTGGATGAGGACGGCAGCTTCGCAGAGTTCATCCCCGTCGGGTTCACGAAGGAGCACGCCGAGCAGATCACCCGGTTCCCGCACGGCAAGGGCGTCCTCGGTGTCCCGCTCCAGAAGCGGAGGGCCCTGCGCCTGGCCGACCTGCGCGAGCACCCCGAGTTCATCGGCTTTCCCGCCGGGCACCCGCCCATGTCGAGCTTTCTCGGCGTGCCCATCCAGGTGCGGGGGGAGGTGTTCGGCAACCTCTACCTCGCCGACAAGTCCGGGGGTGCGGAGTTCGACGAGGAGGACGAGGTGATGGTGAGCGCACTGGCCACCGCCGCCGGCGTGGCGATCGACAACGCCCGCCTGTACGAGGAGGCGCGGCAGCGCGAGCGGTGGCTGGCCGCCACCACCGAGATCACCACCCGCCTGCTCTCGGGCGCCGACAGCCCCGAGGTGCTCGCCTACCTGGTCCGGCAGGCCCGCGAGATCGGCAGCGCGGACACCGCCGCGATCCTGCTCCCCGACCCGCGCGCCCGCGGCCACCTGTTCGCGGAGATCGCCGACGGGCCCATCGCCCAGGAGATCCTCGGCACCGCCGTGGACATCCACGACTCCGTGTGCGGGGAAGTGTACGAGTCCGGGGAGCCGAAGGGCATTCCCGACCTGAGGCAGGCCAACTGCCCGATGCTCACCCACCGGGGGTACGGCCCCGGCCTGACCGTCCCCCTCGGTACACCGGGCAACACCCGGGGCGTGCTGCTGCTCGGCAAGCTCGCCGAGAGAGCGCCGTTCACGGCCTCGACCCGGCGGATGCTCCACGCGTTCTCGGTGCAGGCGGGGGTCGCCCTCGAACTGGCCGAGGCCCGCCGCGCCTCCGAGCGCCTCGTGGTGCTGGAGGAGCGCGACCGCATCGCCAAGGACCTGCACGACGTGGTGATCCAGCGTCTGTTCGCCTCGGCGATGACCCTGATGAGCACGATGCGGCTGTTCTCCTCACCCGAGGCGGAGGAGCGGGTGCGGCGCACCATCGACGAGCTCGACTCCACCATCCGCGAGATCCGCTCGACGATCTTCGCGCTGCAGAACCCGCCGAGCCACCAGGACACGTCGCTGCGCGAGCGCATCCTCAAGCTGGCCGAGAGCACCGCCTACAGCCTGGGCTGCCACCCGGGAGTGGGCCTGGACGGGCCGATCGACGCCTCGGTGCCCGACGAGATCGGGGAGCAGCTCCTGGCGGTGCTGGGGGAGGCCCTGAGCAACGTGGCGCGCCACGCGCGGGCCACCGAGGTGCACGTGTCGGTGGCGGTCGAGGAGAACGCCGGCCGCCCCGCCACGCTGGCCCTGACGGTGACCGACAACGGCGTGGGCCTTCCGGAGGAGGGACGGCGCAGCGGCCTGCGCAACATGGAGGACCGGGCCCGGGCCCTCGACGGCGAGTTCTTCGCCCGCCGCGGCGAGACCTGCGGCACGGTGCTGTCCTGGAGGGTCCCCGTCCCCGACGACAGCCTTCCGGTGGACGCCTTCTGACCGCTGCGGGCCGGTGGCGGGGCCGGCCGCAGCGGGTTCAGCAGCGGTGGGGTCAGTAGCGGCGGGTACGGAGTTCGGCGACGAGGACGGCGGCCTGGGTGCGGCGCTTGAGGTCGAGCTTGGCCAGCAGGGCCGACACGTAGTTCTTCACGGTCTTCTCGGCGAGGTAGAGGCGCTCGCCGATCTGCCGGTTGGTCAGACCCTCGCCGATGAGGTCGAGGATCTGGCGCTCCTGCGGGGTGAGCTCGGCCAGGGGGTCGGGCTCGGACTGGGCACCGCGCAGGCGCTCCATCATCGCGCCGGTGCTGCCGGAGTCGAGCAGGGAGCCGCCGGAGGCGACCGTGCGCACGGCCCCGACCAGGTCGGCTCCGTGGATCTGCTTGAGCACGTACCCCGAGGCGCCCGCCATGACGGCGTCGTACAGGGCCTCCTCGTCGGCGAAGGACGTGAGCATCAGGCAGGCGATCCCGGGATGTCCGGAGCGGATCTCCCGGCACACCTGGACACCCGAACCGCCGGGAAGGCGGACGTCGAGGACGGCGACGTCGGGCACCACGGCCGGAATGCGCGCCAGCGCCTGCTCCGCCGTCCCGGCCTCGCCGACGACGGTCATGTCCTCCTCCGTCTCCAGCAGGGCCGCCACCCCGCGACGGACCACCTCGTGGTCGTCCACGAGGAAGACCCTGATCTGCCCGTGGGCGCCCTCGGTTCCTCCGCCCGCCATACCGAGCCTCCTCATCCCCTGCACTGCCGCCGACACGTGTCGACACGTCTCCGACGTAGAACGGTAGTACGCTCCACGAACGGTGCGGGGGTCTTATGGCACACAAGTGCTCCGACAAAGGTCCTACACTCTGACAATTCCCTGTTTGTGGACAGAGTTCCTGCCATGAGGGGGATCACGGGCGCTGATCCGCCCAGGGCCGGGCGAGCTCCAGGGCCCGGCAGGCAGCGAGGACACTCACGTCGGCATGGCGCGGGCCGACCACCTGGAGGCCCACCGGAAGCCCCTCGGACGTGAATCCGCACGGCACGCTCGCCGCCGGCTGCTGCGTCATGTTGAAGGGATAGCTGAACCCCGCCCACGCGGTCCACCTCTCCCCCGCCATGTGCGGCGGCGACTCCAGGCCCGCGGCGAAGGCGGGGAACGGCGTCGCCGGGGTGATGAGCAGGTCGTACCCCTCGTGGAAGCGGCCCATCAGGGCACCCATCTCCATGCGCAGCGCCATGGCGGTGAGGTAGTCCTGCGCGGAGAGGGTGAGCCCCCTCTCCACGATCTCCCTCAGCCCGGGGTCGAGCAGCTGCCGCTCCTCCGGGGAGAGCCGGTCCGTGGCCTTGGCCGCACCGGAGTACCAGAGGACCTCGAACGCGTCGCGCGAGTCGGGCAGGCCGGGCTCGGCCTCGTCCACGTGGGCCCCCAGGGCAGCCAGGACCGCGACCGCGTCGGCGACGGCTCCGGCGACCTCGGGGTGGACGTCGATTCCGCCCAGCGTGGGGCTGTAGGCGATCCGCAGGCCGCGGGCGAGCTCGGCCGGGTCGTCGCGCAGCCGCACCTCGGCCAGTCCGGGCGCCGGGGGAGCCAGCGCCGCCCAGTCCCGGGAGTCCGCTGCCGAGACGACCTCCAGCATGAGCGCGGCGTCCCCGACGGTCCGGGTCATCGGCCCGGTGTGGGCGAGGGAGCCGAAGGGGCTGGCCGGGTAGTGCGGGACCAGGCCCCAGGTGGGCTTGATCCCGAAGATACCGGCGAAGCTCGCCGGGATGCGGATCGAGCCGCCGCCGTCGGTGCCGGTGGCCAGCTGCCCCATTCCGGCCGCGACGGCAGCCGAGGCGCCGCCGCTGGAGCCGCCCGGGGTGGTGGAGGGGTCCCAGGGGTTGCGGGTGATGCCCGTCAGCGGGCTGTCGGTGACCCCCTTCCAGGCCAGCTCGGGGGTGGTGGTCTTGCCGGTGAACACGGCGCCTGCCTCGCGCAGTCGCGCCACCACCGGGGAGTCCTCGTCCCAGGGGCCGCCGCGGGGCGTGGTGACCGAGCCCTTGAGCGTGGGGTGGCCGCGCAGCAGGTGGACGTCCTTGACCGCGGTCGGCACGCCGTCGAGGGGGCCGATCGGCTCGCGGCGGCGCCAGCGCTGGGCCGAGGCGCGGGCGGCCCGGCGCGCCTCGTCCTCGAGGACGAGGCAGTAGGCGTTGAGCTCGGGGTCGCGTTCGGCGATGCGGTCCAGGACCGCGTCGACCGCCTCCACCGGGGACAGCGCCCCGGTGGCGTACGCGGCGAGCAGGCGTTCGGCGGACAGGTCGGCCGGAGTGGCGGGGGCGGTCTCCCCACCGGTCGCGGCCCGTGTGGAACGGATCGTCACTTCAGCCTCCCTGGTGCGGACCTCAGCCGGGCACGTAGCCCCGGTCCTTGTCGACGACGTTGCGCAGCTCGCGACCGTCCAGATAGCGGGCGAGGTTGTCCAGGAACAGGTCGACCAGTTCCTCGCGCCACCCGACGACGTCGCCGGACATGTGCGGAGAGACCACCGACCCGGGGAGCCCCCACAGGGGGCTGATCGCCTTGAGCGGTTCGCGTTCGAACACGTCGAGGGCGGCACCCGCGATGCTCCTGGAGTCGAGGGCGGCGGCCAGGTCGGGCTGGACCACGACGGGACCGCGTGCGACGTTGATCAAGCGGGCGGTCGGCTTCATGAGTTCGAGGAACCGGCGGTCGACCAGACCGCGCGTGGCGTCGGTGAGGGGCGCCGCGATCACCACGTAGTCGGCGTCGGGGAGCACCTCGACGAGGGTGGACTCCCCCGCCTCGGCGGTTCCGGCCGTGCTGGAGAGCACGACGTCGCCGAAGTCGGGGTCTCCTCCCCGCGCGTGGCTCCCCGCGCCGGACACGGTCATGCCCACGGCCCGGAGCTTGCGGGCGACGGCCCGGCCGATCGGCCCGGTGCCCACGACGAGGGCGTGCTTGCCGGCGACCCGCTCGGTCTCGCGGTGCTCCCAGCGGTGCTCCTCCTGGAAGCGCCAGGTGCGGTGGAAGTCCTTGGCGAAGGCGAGGACGAGTCCGAGGACGTACTCGGCGACGGGCTCGTCGAAGACGCCGCGCGAGTTGGTGACCACGGTGTCGCTGCCGATCAGGCCGGGGAACATCAGGTTGTCCACCCCGGCGGTGGCGGAGTGCACCCACCGGAGGGAGTCGGCGGCCGACCAGGCGTCGGCGAGCGCCTCGGAGAAGAGGTCCCACACCAGGAGGACGTGTGTTCCGGGCAGCTTCGCGGCCAGGTCGTCGGCCGTGGCGTAGTCGACCCGCCCCAGGCCGGGGAAGCTGTCGATCTTCTCGTGCCCGGGCGGCAGGGCATCCCCGTGAAGGACGAGAACGCTGGTGTCGGCGGGCGGGGTGGAACTGTTCACGGGCTTGTTTCTCCGGTGTGAGACGGCGGTTGTGGGAGGTCGTCCGGGCAGAGGTGTCCCGCACCGGCCACGCTAGGTAGCCGACATGTGATTGTCAACAATCGACAATCTGGATGTCTCGGGCGAAACGCTCTTTCCGAACCCCCTCACGGGCATCACTGCCCCGAACACGGGGGTCTATGGCCGCCCCCGGAGGAGGTTTTGTACCATTGTCGACAATAGACAATCCCGGATCGTCCGTCCCCCCAGGAAGGAAGGCGGCCCATGTCTGCCCGAGGCCGACTCAGCCCTGTCCCCCGGCGGTCCACCGCCGAACTGATCGCCGACCAGCTGCGGTCGGCGATCATGTACGGCTCGCTCGCCCCGGGGGACCAGCTCGGCGAGGTGGACCTGGCTGCGCGGCTGGGCGTGAGCCGCGGCCCGCTGCGCGAGGCCATGCAGCGGCTCTCCCAGGAAGGACTGCTGCGCAGCGAGCGGCACAGGGGCCTGTTCGTGCGCGAGCTCACCCCGGACGACGTCCGCGACATCTACGTGGCCCGGCTCGCGGTGGAGCGCGCCGCGTGCGAGCTGGTGGTGCGCGGCAACCGGGGCGAGGCGGTGGCCCGGCTCACCCCGGCCGTGGAGAGGCTGGCAGAGGCGGCCGGCACCGGCGACCGCGACGAGATGAGCGACGCCGACCAGGAGTTCCACCGGACACTGGTGAGCTGCTCGGGCAACACCCGGCTCGAGCGCATGGCGCAGACCTTGCTGGTGGAGACGCGCATGTGCCTGGCGGCGATGCAGCAGGCCTACCCGGAGCCCGGCGAACTCCTGGAGGAGCACCGCCGCATCCTCGACGCCATCGCCGACGGCGACGAGGAGCGGCTCCTGGAACTCATCGAGGCCCACATGCTCGAGGCCGTCGAGCGCATCAACGGCGAGGCCGCCGGGGACTCCTGAACTCCACGGGGAGCGGCAGTCCTCCCCCGCTCCCCGTGGTCTTGTGTCCACGGCACACCCGGAGCAGAAAGTCTCCGGAGTCTGCAGCCTTGGCGCCCGGCCCAAGGCATCGAACTTGGCCGCAAGTACAAGATCATCGGAGTTCAGGGCCTAGGAGCTCAGGCCGCCGATGCCCACGTACTTGGTCTCGAGGAACTCGTCGATGCCCACGTTGCCTCCCTCGCGGCCGAGGCCCGAGTGCTTGACACCCCCGAAGGGAGCGGCGGGGTTGGAGACCACGCCCTGGTTGAGGCCGACCATGCCGGCGTCCAGGTTCTCGCTCACCCTCAGCCCGCGGTCGAGATCGCGGGTGTAGAGGTAGCTGACCAGGCCGTACTCGGTGTCGTTGGCGAGGCGGACCGCCTCCTCCTCGGTCTCGAAGGGCAGCACGGGCGCCACCGGGCCGAAGATCTCGGTGGTGGAGAGCTCGCTCTCGACGGGCACGTCCGCGAGCACGGTCGGCTGGAAGAAGTGGCCGGGGCCCTCTCCGGCGCCACCGCCCACGACGACGCGGGCACCGCGCGAGACCGCGTCGTCGACCAGGTTCTGCACCTTCTGGAGGGCCTTCTCGTCGATGAGCGGGCCGACGTCGACGCCCTCGTCCAGGCCGCGCCCCACGCGGAGGGCACCCATGCGCTCGGCCAGGCGCCGGGAGAACTCCTCGGCGATGCCGGCCTGGGCGTAGATGCGGTTGGCCGCCGTGCAGGCCTCGCCGATGTTGCGCATCTTGGCGAGCATCGCTCCGTCGACGGCGGCGTCCAGGTCGGCGTCGTCGAAGACCAGGAAGGGCGCGTTGCCGCCGAGCTCCATGGAGGTGCGCAGGACCTGGGGCGCGCTCTGCTCGATGAGCTTGCGTCCCACGGGGGTCGAGCCGGTGAAGGAGACCTTGCGGATGCGGCCGTCGGTGAGCAGCGGTTCCGTGATCCCGCCGGCATCAGTGGTGGGGATGACGCTGAGGACGCCCTCGGGAAGGCCCGCCTCGGAGAGGATGCCCGCGAGTGCGAGGGCCGACAGCGGGGTCTGCTGGGCGGGTTTGAGGATCATGGTGCACCCCGCGGCGACGGCCGGGCCGATCTTGCGGGTGCCCATCGCCATGGGGAAGTTCCACGGGGTGATGAGCATGGAGGGGCCCACGGCCTGGCGCATGACGAGGAAGCGCGACCTGCCGTCGGGCGCGACGGAGAAACCGCCCCCGATGCGGACCGCCTCCTCGGAGAACCAGCGCAGGAACTCGGCGGCGTAGGCAATCTCCCCCTTGGCCTCGGCCACGGGCTTGCCCATCTCCAGGGTCATGAGAACGGCCAGGTCCTCCTGGCGTTCCATCAGCAGTTCGTAGCCCCGGTACAGGATCTCGCTGCGGTGGCGGGGCGCGGTGCGGGACCAGCTCTCCTGGGCCCGGTGCGCGGCGTCGAGGGCGTCGAAGGCGTCCTCCTTGCCCGCGTCGGCGACCTCGCAGAGCACCTCGCGGGTGGAGGGGTCCTCGACGGGGAAGGTGGCTCCCGAGGCGGCGTCGCGCCATGTGCCACCCACGAACAGGCGCTTCTCCACCTGCGCGACGACCCGTGCTTCCTGTTCCGACATGTTCACAGCTCCCGGTCGAGAGAATTCGTGTGGGATCAGACCTGCCCGAGGAGCGCCCCCTGGACACGCCGCGTCACGGATGTTTCCATGGTCCTGTCGATTGTCAACAATCCTACGGACTCCCGACAAGGAATCGAGGCATCGCATGGCGGAGCTCTCCCCTGCCCTCAAGCAGGCGACCCCGGTCGTCGCCGCGCGCGGCGAGGGTGTCCACATCCACGACGAGGACGGCCGCCGCTATCTCGACTTCACCGCCGGCATCGGCGTGACCAGCACCGGACACTGCCACCCGAAGGTGGTGGCAGCCGCCCAGGAGCAGGTGGCAACCCTCATCCACGGCCAGTACACCACCGTGATGCACCGGCCGCTGCTGCGACTCACCGAGAGGCTGGGAGAGGTCCTGCCCGAGGGCCTGGACCGCCTGTTCTACGTCAACTCCGGCAGTGAGGCGGTGGAGGCGGCGCTGCGCCTGGCCAGGCAGGCCACGGGGCGGCAGAACGCGATCGTGTTCCTCGGCTCGTTCCACGGCCGCACCATGGGCGCCGCGTCGCTGACCACCTCCGGCACCAAGATCCGCGCAGGCATCGGTCCTCTGGTCCCGGGTGTGGTGGTCTCCCCCTTCCCGTACGCCTACCGGCTGGGGATGTCGGAGGAGGAGGCGACCGAGTTCGCACTGCGCGAACTGGACCTCCAGTTCGCCACCGTGACCTCTCCTCTGGACACCGCGGCGGTGTTCGTGGAGCCGGTGCTGGGCGAGGGCGGCTACGTCCCCGCGCCCGACGCGTTCCTCCAGGGGTTGCGCGAGCGCGCGGACCGGCACGGGTTCCTGCTGGTGGCCGACGAGGTGCAGACGGGCTTCGGGCGCACGGGCACCTTCTGGGGGCACGAGCCCTCGGGGATCCGCCCGGACATCGTCATCACGGCCAAGGGCCTGGCCAGCGGTTTTCCGCTGTCGGCCATCGCGGCGCCCGCCGCGATCATGGAGAAGGCCTGGCCCGGCTCCCAGGGAGGCACCTACGGCGGCAACGCCGTGGCGTGCGCCGCAGCCCTGGCCACCCTGGACGTGATCAAGGAGGAGGGCCTGGTGGAGAACGCCGCCCGCATGGGCGACCGACTGCGCCGGGGACTGGAGAAGGTGGCCGGGTCCCACCCGGAGATCGGTGACGTGCGCGGGCGCGGGCTGATGCTCGGCAACGAGTTCACCGCCCCCGACGGAACGCCCGACGGCGCGACCGCGCAGCGCGCCCAGCAGGCCGCCGCCCGCCACGGCCTCCTCCTGCTCACCTGCGGCCCGGCCGGCAACGTGGTGCGGATGATCCCGCCGCTGATCGTCGACGGCGAGCAGGTGGACACGGCCCTCTCCCTGTGGGAGACCGCCGTCGCCGAGGCCGTCGGAGGCTGACTCCCGGGCATGGATCGCCATGGGCCCGCCATGGGCCGCCGCGAGGCGGTCCATGGCGCGGCTCACAGCAGCACATGGCGCAAACCCACTCCATGGCCGTGATAGAGTCGGAGACGTCGCCAGGGAGGCCGCAAGGAAGCCCGGGCGGGACAACAGAACAAGCACTCGTAGCTCAATGGATAGAGCATCTGACTACGGATCAGAAGGTTGGGGGTTCGAATCCTCCCGAGTGCGCCACCTTGAGACAGTGGAGAAGAGCGCCCGACCTGCTAACCACAGGCCGGGCGCTCTCTTTTGTGCCACCCCGTGCGAAGACGCGATCAGGGCCGCAGTGCACATTCATTGCACACGGACCCTCAGGCGGCGAGTACCCGCGTCCGGGCGGCGTCCATGGCCTCGGCGACCTCGTCCAGGCGGTCGGGGAACAGGTGCCCGTAGCGGTCCAGGGTCATGGTCGCGGTGGCGTGCCCGAGCATCGCCTGGACCACCTTCACGTCGGCCCCCGCGGCGATCGCCAGGGAAGCGGCGGTGTGCCGGAGCTTGTGCGACGTGAGCCCGAGCCCGTCCAGGCCCGCCGCCTTCACGGCCTTGCCGAACTCCCGGTTGCGCCAGTTGCGCAGCCGCAGCGGCGCCTCCCGCCGCGTGGTGAAGACCAGTGCGTCATCGGGGCGTCCCTGGACGAACGGGCGCAGCTCCTCGGCCAGGAACGGCAGCAGGGGCACCGTCCGGAACCTGCCCGTCTTGGGGAGCTGTTCGATGAGTTCGCCCTCCACCTCGGCGAAGGCCGTCACCACCCGCACACGCCGCCCGGTCAGGTCGACTCGCCCCACGCGCAGCGCGGCGGCCTCGTTCCAGCGCAGACCCGTGTAGGCCAGCAACAGGATCAGCGCGCGGTTGGCGTGTGCGGCGGCGGTGACCTGACCGTACTTCGTGTGCAGAGCACCGCCCGCGGTCGCCAGCGCCTCCACCTGGGCATGGTCGAGGTAGACGTGTTCGGCTTCACTCGGCTTGGGCAGCGGCACGCCCCGGGCGGGGTTGGAGGACAGACGCCGCGGCACGCACCACTGCAACACCATCGACAGCACCCCGTGCGCCCGCCTGGTCTGGGAGGCCCCGAGGTTCGCGCCGCCCTCGTCCCGCGGTTTCTGGAGTTGCGCCACCCACACGGCCACGTCCTCACCATGAACTGCCGAGAGCGGGAGGTCTCCCCAGCGGGGAAGGACGTGCGTGTCCAGGAGTGAGCGGTACTTCCACCAGGTGGACCGCTTGATGTCCGTGCGCGTGCTCAGCCACTTCTCAGCCATCTCCGCCACGGTGGCCTTGGCGTCGTGCGGGTTGCGGTAACTGCCCTCGTGAAGGCTGTTCTCGATCTCGGTCTGGCGCTTCTCGGCGTCCGGCTTCTTCTCAGCGGAACAAGAGATCGGCATCCTGGTCTACAGCGGCCTGTTCATCGCCGACGACACGGGAATCCTGCGGCTTCTCGGAGCGCGGGCAAGTACTGTCTGGGGTCACGGCCCCAGCGCTGCCGGGCACCTCGGCTCGAAGCCGTGGTGACCCATGCGCACAAGTCCGGAAGACCGCAGGCCGCGGCAGCCCATCCGGCCGGTTCCACACCTTCAGGTGTCGTCTGCCGCGTCTAGGCTGGCGCCATGCCCCTGACGGACATCACCCGGGACGCGGTCCTCCAGGCGATCGCGGAGTACGACGACCTCGGCCAGGACGACTTCCTCGACACCTACGGCTTCAAGCGCGCGGTTTCATACGACCTCGTCCACAACGGCAGGACGTACGACTCCAAAGCCATCTGCGGCGTCGCCCACAAATACGTCACCGGACAGGCCCTCCCCGCTTCGAAGTTCTCCGGTGGAGCGGCCACTGTGGGCAAGAAGCTCAGTGCACTCGGCTTCGAAGTCCGCTCCAACCTCAGCATCCCCTGGGCCTGGGACGAACTGATCCTGGCCTGCGACCTGTTGGCCCGACACGACTGGACGCCGCTGGACACCTCCAGGCCCGAAGTGGTCGAGCTGTCCAGAATCCTGAAACTTCTCCCCCTGCACCCGCAGGAGAAGCGCCCCGCCAACTTCCGCAGCCCCTCCAGCGTCCGTCTGAAGATGGCCAACATCCACAACTGGCACAAGGACAACAAGAACAGAAAGACCAACGGCAGCGCCCTGGACCGCGATATCCACCAGGCTTTCGTGGAGGACCCCGAGCGTATGCACGCCGCGGCCAGGAGCATCCGCGAAGGCGTCATCTCCGGGGAACTGACTGAGCTTCCCCCCTTCGAGGAGGAAGCAGACGAGGAGATCAGCGCCCCCGAGGGCCGTCTTCTCATCCGCAAGCACTACGCCCGCGAGCGCAGCCGCACGCTCCGTACGCAGAAGATCAAGCAGACCCGCGCTCAGGGCAGGCCCATCGCCTGCGAGGCGTGCAGCTTCGACTTCGCCGAGGCCTACGGCGACCGCGGAGACGGCTACATCGAGGTGCACCACATCGTCCCCCTCCACCACGTAGGGGAGAGTACGACTCGCCTTGAGGATCTCGCCCTGCTGTGCGCCAACTGCCACCGCATGGTCCACGTGTCCAAGCCCTGGCTGACCGTCGACCAACTGAGCGCGCTCGTGGCGAAGCAGCGCCCGAAGAAGGACTGATCCAGACCCCAGGCACCGGAGTCAGTGCACATCCATTGCACACGGCTCCGGGAAGGGGCCGGTAGCGTCGGGAAGCCCTCGGAACGTTCGTGCAGGTCAGCGCGGATTTCGGCCTCTCCCCCGCAGGCTCCGGACCCCCACCGGCAGACCAGAAGGTTGGGGGTTCGAATCCTCCCGAGTGCGCCACCTTGAGACAGTGGAGAGAACGCCCGGACCTGCGAAAACAGGCCGGGCGTTCTCTTTTGCACCAGAGCAGGACATCCGGTCGGCAGCGACCGGATCCGGTCGCTCACGGGTGGCTGTGGCGGATACGTGGCGGAGAATTCAGCCTGGGCCTCCACGGGAACAGCTTCAGCCGACCCGGCCTGTGGGCCTGGCCACGCACGCACTTCTGTGCCTGGAGCGGTCGATCGATGCGGGTCGTGATGGGCAGAATCCCTCAGAGCCCTTCGCCCCACGACGCTCGTCCCGTTCCTCGTTTCCGTCGATGCACTTGGCGTAGACCCGCAGCAGCACCTCTTGGCCGAAGATCTCCTTCCCGCCTGAAGCGGATCGGACCGCGGTCACCGGTCGTCTCGCTCGGGCGGACGTGATCACCCGCTGCCTCTGGGCCCCGGAGAGCCGCAGGGCAAGCTTCTCGCGCAGGGAGCCGAACCTCTGTGGCTTCGCACGGCGCCGCGTTGATCATCGTCGGCAGCCGGGGCGGCGCTCGCGGACGCTTGTTGGTTTCCTACTTGTTTGACACAATCAGCATCATGTCCGAGAAGACGTACAGCATCGGTGAGGGGCCGGCGACCCGGGTCAGCCTGTCCCTGCCCGAGGGGACCGCGGAGGCGATCCGGGCCCGGGTCGGCAAGCGAGAGTTCTCCGCGTTCATCGCCGCGGCCGTCGAGCGGGAACTGCGGGGACAGGTGCTGGACGAGTACCTGGCCGACTACGAGAACCGCAAGGGACCGGTATCCGAGCAGGCGAGGTCCCAGGCGCGGCAGGTCTTCGACGAGGTGTTCGCCGAGGAGGACCAGTGGCCCGCCGTCGGCTGAGCCACGAGGGGACACTGGTCCTGGACAGCGAAGGGCTCTCCAAGCTGCTCGCCGATGACGAGACCGTGGTGGCCCTGGTCGCGGAGGCGCGTTCGCGCGGCATGGAGGTGGTGATCTGCGCGCTCACCATCATCGAGGCCGTGCACGCCCGCACGAACAAGGCCCGGCTGAACTGGGTGCTGTCCGGACTGCGTACCGTCCCGGTGGGCGACGAGGAGGCGAAGGCCGCTTCAGCGCTGTTGACGGGGGCCGGGCTGCACGGCCACAAGTACGCCATCGACGCGGCCGTGGCCGAGACCGCACTCCGGCAGCACCGGCCGGTGATCATGCTGACCTCCGACATCGACGACATGACCAAGCTCTGCGGCGACCGGATCCACCTCGTCTCCGTGTGAGTTGCCAGAGGGCTGCTTTCGGGCCGACGGGCCCGGTACCGACACTTCCCGGCATTCCACCAGCGGAGCCAGCAGCGACGGATCCCCGTCCGGGAAGTGTGCTTGTCCGATTCGGGGCTTCGAAGGTCCTGGCCAACCGGTGGTCGTCGCCTCCTGATGCTGCTCCGGCGGCCGGGCTCCAGGATCGTGCACGCTCCGAGCCCAGTGGCTCGTCACCGGGTTGCTCACTAGGTTGCCCATTAGGTTGCCCATACGGGCAAATGAGCAACCTAGTGAGCAACCTGTGGTCCACAGCCGCACCGGCGTGTACTGGACCGGAGCAGCGCCGGGACACGCCCGCCGTCCAGCTCTCGAACCCGGCCGAGCAGCACGTTCCTGGGGTCGGCAGGGGAATCGTTCACTTCGTACCTGTCAAGGCGAACTCTTCCGGCATCGCCCATCCTCCGTCCTCGTTCGAGGACAAGGGAGAAGTGTCCTCGAACGAGGACGGCATCCCCGGGAAACAGCGAGCCGCTTCGGGCGGGGCCCGGCCCGAAGGACTCCGCCGGTACCGGTCTCAGTCGAGGATCGCTTCCGCCTCGACCTCCACCAATACGTCGGGCTCGAAGAGGTAGTCCACACCGATCGCCGAGAGCGGCGGCAGCGGCCGGGGGATGCCCAACTCGTCGGCGACGCTCTCGATGCCCGCCATGAAGTCGGTGTACTTCTCCGGCTTCCAGTCGGTGACGAAGAACCGGAGGCGCACGACGTCGGAGAAGCTCGCCCCCGCGCCGGCCAGGCCCCGTGCCGTGTTGCGCAGGGCATGGGCGAGCTGGCCTGCCAGGTCTCCCGGGGCGACCTTGTTCCCGTGTTCGTCACGCGCGATCTGGCCGGCGATGTGGACATGTCGCGTCCCGGTGGCGACCGAGACGTGGTGGTAGGGAACCGGCTGGAACATGCCCTCCGGGGTGGAAAGTTCAACGGTCACGGAATGCCCTTTCTTCAAACACCAGGTATCGGATGTATACCTGGGGGAGAAAAGGAACTTCAACGAGACCAGGTGTCATGGACGAAACCACCACGGCCGAGGGCGGCCACTCACAGATCTCCCGCGAGCACCGCGAGCTGCTGGACCAGGTGCTCGACAAGTGGTCGCTGCTGGTGCTGGACAAGCTCTGCGAGAGACCTCGGCGCTTCAACGAACTGCGCCGCGCGATCCCGACCGTCTCGCAGAAGTCCCTGACGGCTTCGCTGCGCCGGCTCGAACGCAACGGCATGGTGGACCGGCTAGTGATCACCACCCGCCCGGTCGCCGTCGAGTACCGCATCTCCGCGCTGGGGAAGACCCTCCAGGACCTCATCGACGCACTCCTGACCTGGGCGACGGTGAACATGCCGGAGGTGGAGCGCGCCCGGGAGTCGTTCGACACCGAGCACGGGGGGGTGACCGCTGCGCCCACCGGGCATACCGCGCCGGCAGGCGTGTCCGACTCTGCTCCTGTGCCGTACAGGCGTGGCACGGACGGATCGCGGCGTCCTCCGGCTGTCGACGCGGGTCGGGTTTTCACGTCATGAGTTGTATTTACACTGGCTGCCGTGCAAACTCGAAGCGTGGCTGATCACCGTGACAACAGCAGCATCGACCCGGGCGTACACCGGGTGTTCGCCGACCTGAGCCGGGTGGCCGTCCTCGAGACTCTCCGCAGGTCGGAGGAACCGATGTCCGTCCGGGAGCTCGCCGAGGAGGTGGGGCTGCACGCCAACACCGTGCGCTCCCACCTGGCCATTCTCACCGAGCACGGCTTCGCGGTGGGCTCCCCCGAGGAGCGGAGCCGCCCGGGCCGCCCCCGTGTGCTCTATTCCGCGGCCGACGTCGACAGCGGTGACACCCGCAACTACCGGCTGCTCGCCGAGACGCTGGTCGCCTACCTCTCCGAACACAGCGACGACCAGGCGGCGTCCGCCGTCGCCGCCGGACGCGGTTACGGGCAGCGCAGCGTGCGCGGGGAGCGGCCGTTTCCCCGGACGGACGCCTCCTCCGCGGTCGACACGGTCGTGCGGCTCCTGGACGAGGCCGGGTTCAGGCCCCGTTCCCGCGACGGCGGCACCCGCATCGACCTGCACCACTGCCCGTTCCGGGAACTCGCCGAGGCCAACCCCGACATCGTGTGCGGCGTACACCTGGGCATCATGCAGGGTGCGCTGGCCGAGATGAGCGCACCCGTCCAGGCCGTGCGCCTGCGTCCGTTCGCCGAGAACGACCGGTGCATCACCGAGCTGCGCACGGACGGCGACGAGGCGGACTGACCGCCCGGGGGTGCGCCGCCGCGCACCCCCGGGCCGGGTACTTCCCCCAGGTCAGAGGCGGCCGACGCGCACCCGCCACTCGCGCGGTCCCGTCTCCAGGTACTCCCACGAGAACTCCCCCGGGAACCTGGCCGCGAACTGGTTGTAGAGCGGCCGGGGGTCGTGGTCGTTGACCAGGACGAAGGACGTGCCGACCGCCAGAGCCGCGAACGTGGCGAAGATCCGCTCGTGGCGCTGGGCGTGGGGCAGCACCCGTACGTCCAGCTCGTCCGCCCCACCGGTGCCGTCGGCGCCGTCGGCCGGGTACGCCTCTGCCGCTCCGCACCCGCAGCCGCCGCAGGCACAGCCGCCCTCGGCCTCCTCCGCGTCCGGGCCGAGGATCTCGTGCATCCCCTCCAGCAGGGCGGCCAGATCGGTGCCCGCGTCGACCAGGGCGGGCAGCAGGACGTCGTTCTCCTTGTCGAGGTGGGACCGCAGCAGCGCATCGAGCGCCGCGGCCGCTCCGCCGACCTCCGCCGGGGTCCGTGCGGCGGCGAGCCGGTCGACGAGGCCGCGCAGGAGCACGTGCTCGTCGCACATGGCCTTCACCAGAAGGCGCAGGTGGTCGTGCTGCCCCGCCGCCTTGTACAGGACGGCCTCCTCCGCCTCCGCGTGCGGGAGGACCTCGGTGACGCAGTAGTCGAGCAGCTGGTCGCGCCGCTCCGCGGGAGACGAGAGCCGGTCGATGGCGTTCTGGACGGTCAGGGCGTGGTCGGCCACCGTCCGGCCGATCCGCCCGTGGTGGGAGCGGATCGCCGCGACCGTGGCGTCCTGGCGGCTGCCGGCGTCGTGGGGAGCTCTCGCGGAGAGTGTCATGGCTGTTCCGATCTGTCTTCCGGCCGCACCGGACCTTTTTTACTACCTCCGTTGTAATTACAACGTACATCATGCAAAATCAAGGCGTGGAAGACAGCGGAGGCGGCAAGGGCCCAGGGATCCGGCGGGTGCGTGTCGACGCGCACCGACGCGAGGGAAAAACCGCGACGGGCCCGGCACGGACCGCCGCGCGCATGACCGGGCTGAGGCGCCTCCCCCTGTTCGCGGGCGCGGCGCTGTCCCTGGCCGCGGGAATGTGGGGCGGGCTGGGGCTTTTGGGGGCGGAGGTACCGCCTCCTCCTGTGTCCTTCGCCGCCCAGCACGGGCCTCTGATGGCCCTCGGTTTCCTCGGCACTCTCATCAGCCTCGAACGCGCGGTCGCCCTGGCGCTGCCGTGGGGCTATGCGGCTCCGGCGCTCTCCGCCCTGGGTGCGATCACCGTCGCCTCCGGGTTCGACCAGCCGGGCCGCGTGCTGCTCACCTCGGCCGGCGGATGGCTGGTGGCCGTCTACCTCGTCCTGCTGCACCGCCGCCTCTGCCGGGAGACGGCCGTGGAGGCGGCAGGAGCGCTCGCGTGGTACGTCGGCGGCCTGCTGTGGCTGCGCGGCGGCGAGGTCCTCGACATGGTGCCGTGGCTGGCTGCCTTCCTCGTGCTCACCATCGTCGGCGAACGGCTCGAACTGGCGCGGATCACCCTGGCCCGGCGCGGAACGGGTGCGGTCGTGACCGCGCTCGCGTCCCTGCTCGGGGCCGGAGCCGTGACGTCGCTGCTCCTGCCGGAGGCCGGATGGCGCATCGCCGGAACGGCCATGCTCGGCCTGGCGGCGTGGCTGGCCGTCCACGACGTCGCCCGCCGCACCGTGCGCTCACGCGGTCTGCCGCGCTACACCGCCGTGTGCCTCCTGGCCGGATACGCCTGGCTGGCGGTGGCCGGGCTCCTGTGGGCCGTCCAGGGCGTACCCGCGAACGGGGACGGCTACGACGCGGCGCTGCACGCCCTGTTCCTCGGTTTCGCGGTCTCCATGGTCTTCGGCCACGCGCCGGTGATTCTGCCCGCGGTCCTGCGGGTGCGTCTGCCCTACCACCCCGTGCTGTACGGCCCCCTCGTCCTGCTGCACACCGCTCTCGCCGCGCGGATCCTCGGAGGCCTGACCGGAGCGGCGGAGCTGCGCGTGGCCGGCGGCGCGGTCAGCGGGGCGGCGCTGCTCGTCTTCGCGCTGTGCGCCGCGGGTGTCTCCCTGCACGCGCGGTCCACCACCGATGTGAGATGAACATGAGCCACATACGCACACCTCGCCACGACACGGCCGAGCGCCCCTTCATCGTCATCTGGGAGGCCACGCAGGCGTGCCCCCTGGCCTGCCTGCACTGCCGCGCCGAGGCGCGTCCGGACCGGGACAGGGGTGAACTCACCGAGGAAGAGGCACGCCTGCTCATGGAGCAGGTGGTGGCCCTGGGTCCGCCTTCCCCGCTCTTCGTCATCACCGGCGGCGATCCCTTCCAGCGCCCGGACCTGTACTCCCTGGTGCGCCACGGGTCGGAGATCGGCCTCCCCGTCGCCGTCTCCCCCTCCGGGACCCCGACGCTGACCCGCGAGAGCCTGGTGCGCCTCAAGGAGGCCGGCGCCCGGGCCCTCTCCCTGAGCCTGGACGGGTCGACGGCGGAGATCCACGACGCCTTCCGGGCGACGCCCCGCGTGTACGACTGGACGGTGGACGCCTGGCGTGCGGCCCGGGAGCTGGGCCTGAGAGTGCAGATCAACACGACCGTGACCGGGCACAACCTCACCGACCTCCCGGAGATCGTCCGCATGGTGCACGACCTGGGCGCGACCACGTGGAGCGCCTTCGTGCTGGTACCGACCGGCCGCGGCCGCCTGCTCCCCGGGCTCGAACCGCACCAGGTCGAGGACGTGCTGAACTTCGTCCACGACGCGGGCGCCTTCGTCCCCGCCCGCACGACCGAGGCGCACCACTTCCGCCGTGTCGTCCTCCAGCGCGAGGTCCTCGAGCGGCGCGGCGCGGACCACGTCTCCGCCCTGGGTCTGGGGCCGCTGTACACGGACCTGCGAAGGCGGCTGGACGCCCTGGACCTGCCGCGGCGCCGGGTCCGGCGCCCGCCCATGGACGTCAACGCGGCCCGCGGCTTCGTGTTCGTCTCCCACCGGGGGGAGGTGCACCCCAGCGGCTTCCTGCCGTTCTCGGCGGGCAACGTGCGCGGTGAGGAGCTGGGGAGGATCTACCGGTCCTCGCCGCTGTTCACCGGGTTGCGCGACACCGGGCAGCTGAAGGGGCGCTGCGGGGCCTGCGAGTTCCGCTCCCTCTGCGGCGGTTCGCGCTCACGTGCCTTCGCCCTGAGCGGCGACCCCTACGCGGAAGACCCCTGGTGCGCCTACCGACCCGGCAGTTTCGGGCACTCCTCGGAGATCACGGCGCTGCACGCCCTGTAGCGCGCCCGCCCTCCTCCGGCCCGAACCGGGGAACCAGCGGCGGTTGCGGAGGGTCTGAAGGGGAACGGAAACACTCCGGGCAGCGCGACCCGGTGGAAAGGGCCCCATGTTCCCCCTCGCCGACACCCCTCCGGCGTTTCTCGCGGTCGTCCACGCCCTGGCGGCGGCGATCATGCTCGCGGTCCTCGCCTCTCTGATCACCCGGCACAGATGGTGGTTCGCGGTCGGCGGCGTGCTGATCGCGTCGTTCTTCTCGCTGATGTCCTGGCTCGGCTACTCGGAACTGCCTCCGGGGCCGAGGCTGTCCGCAGCGCTGGTGTTCTCGACCTACATCCTGCTGGTCGTCTCACTCGGCCTCCTCGGCCACGGGAGCTTCCTCAGGAAGGCCGGAAAGCAAGGGCTCTCGCAGGACGACCCGCGGGTCAGGAGGCGTTCCTGGGTCGCCGTCCTGCAGATGTCCGCGGCGGCGGTGCTCATCGCGCTCGCTGCCGGGCACTGGGATCTCGTCCCCGGTTTCCACATCCCCGGCTGACCTCGCGACGGAAAGAGCCACCGTGTTCCCCATTGCCGACACCTCTCCGTTCTTCTTCGCGGTCGTCTACGCCGTGCCGGCAGCATTCCTCTTCCTGCTCGCCACCTCCTGGTACTCCCCTGGCAGGCGACACCGGGTACGCCTTCCCGCGCTGGTCATGGTGACGACCCTGCCCCTGCTGTGCTTGCTCGGCTTCCGGCACCTGCCCCCGGGGCCGATGGTGTCCTCCGCCCTGCTGCTCGCGTCCTACCTCCTGCTGGTCTTCGAACTCGGTCTCCTCGGCCACGGAAACGCCATCAGGCGCGCCTCGGAACAAGAGCTCTCGCAGAGAGACCCCCGAGTCATCCTGCGCGTCTGGGCGATCTTCCTGCAGATGGCCGTGGCGGCGCTGTCCGTCCCAATCGTCGCGTACGAGTTGAACCTCTTCCCCGGCTGAACCCGGCCCCTCCGGGGCCGGAGAGGAAAAGGCGCACATTCGTGACCAGCCGCGATCGGGTCCGGGCGTTTCCGCTTTTCGCGGAACGGCGGCCGCGTCCTGCCGGAGGTATCCGAAGCACACATGCCACAGCGGCTCGACCCCTGGAAGCCCTTACAGTTGGCCGGTTCCGGCCACTTGGGCAAAGAGAGGACGTTTCGCGAGTTCACAGCGATAAAATCCCCTCGCTTCCCACGGGTTTGCATATGTCACATCACTCTTGGTGGCTGAATCCGGTTCCTTCTTCCGAAGCAGGGATAGTCTGAGCACGCTCTTTCCGCAATTCAGAAAAACCTGCCCGGGTTCTCCCGGACAGCAGGTGGCCATCACCGGAGAACCGAATGAAGCGCTCAAGGCTCGCCCTCACCCTTGCCGCCCTCTGCACGGTGACCGCCTGTGGAGGACCCGGCGGTTCTACCGCCGACCTTCCCTCCTCCGCTCCTTCGGAGCAGTCGTCCCCCAACCTCGCCGAGGCCTCTCCGGCAGCGGGGGCCGAGGCTCCCCACCCCCTCGAAGGCACCTGGCGGGGACCCGAGGACGAGAACGGTGCACGGCCGACGCTCTCGATCTACCCCCACGGGGTCGTCTCCCTGGAGACCGGCCCCTACTACTGCACCGGGGACGCGTCGCCGTTCGGGAACGGCTCCTACGTTCTCGCCTTCACCCAGTGCGTCGTCTCCCTGCCGGACCTCAACGCGACCCTCTCCGAGGACGGGCAGACCCTGACGGTCAAGGACGGCGACGACGTGGAGGAATGGGAGCTCCAGGAGGGCCCCTGACAGCATGCCCCGCAGTACCTCCTGACCCGGGCCCGGGGCGAGGGGGCACGGCGTGATCAGGATCCTGGCGGCCGAGTCCCTTCCCCGGCCGGGGTGAACGGCCTCTCGGTGCATCCGCCCGGAGGAAGGCGCGGGCATCTCCGCCCTCGCGGTACCCGATCCGGGCAGCGGGCAGGTCGCCGCTCATGAGACCGGGCCTGGGCCCGGGGCGTGCTCGTACCGGCGGTCTTGTTCGCCGCGGCCGGTACGACCGGGACCTGTTTTTTGGACCATCTCGGGCTGCACAGCCGCCAGGTGCCCCCTTGCCGCGTCGGAGAGCTTGCCAAGCCCACCAGGCTGAGCTGCGCTCCCCGCCTCGCAAGGGAGCACCTGGCCGACCGTTCGCCGGGGGATCGGCTCCGCCGATACGGCGAGAGCATCCAAAAAAACAGAGCCTAGGAGGCGCGCAGCCTGCGCCAGGCGGTGACCCATCGCTGCCGCTCCGCCTCGTCCTCGCCGGCGCACGCGGTGACGAAGGCCATCAGGAACACGTAGCGGGGCAGCTGGTCGCCCTCCAGGACCTCCTGGAAGGTGGTGCTCTTGACCGCTCCGCCGCACAGGTACTCCAGCTCGCGGTAGGACCAGTCACCCGTCCAGACGACGTAGCGGCGCATCGTCAGGAGGAACTCGGCGGTGGTGCGGGCGTGGAGGGGGTTGGGCCGCCGGTCGTAACCGTCGCGGTCGCGGAGCGCCCGGGGACGCTCGACGGGCGCGCTGACAGGGGTGGAGAGGAAATGGTCCAGCCATCTCGTGCCGCCGAGGGCACGGTTCGGGCCGGTCGGCTCAAGGACGCCCGTGGGACTCACACCGTCTCCTTTTCTCCTCGGGGAACAGGGTCTTCGACGTTCTTCCACATAACGACCGCATGTGCGCCGCACGCGCGGCGGGGAAGCGGGGGAGAACGATCCGAACCGGGCCGGGAAGCGGCTCCGGTCGATCGGTTACACGGAAATCTACCGGATGATCACGACAAGTGAAAGTGCCTGCTGTCAGGGGCTCCCGGTGTCGTTCCGTCCCGTCCGCGCCGGTACCCGGGCTCCTGTCTGACTTTCCTGAAAAAGTATGTCGAATGTGGCCTGAAGGCCAGGGAAAACTTCCTCCCGTCCTGAATTCGAGACCCTTGTACCACCCCCGGTGAATATGTATGACGTTCTTCACTTTCGGGACAGAGGGAGGGCCTGGCCTCGGATCAGGACCGACCGCAACCCGGATTCCAGAGCACCGCGGTCGCGTCGTCACGCACCTTGCCGCGAGGATGGAGGCGCTGTTCGGGATCGGCCTCCTCCAAGGCGCGCACCCGGTCCAGGAGCGCCCGCGGTCCGCTGTCCGCCACCAGGGCGAACGCCTGGCCCCAGTCGTGGTCGCCGAACACCTCCACCCCTCGGGAGGCCCCGTCGGTGAGCAGGGCCAGCCGGCCCGGAGGCAGTGTTCCGGTGAGTGCCTCCTCTGCCGCACGCGGGTCGGATCCGGCCGTCCAGAACCCTCCCGGCACGTTGCGCAGGGTCCCGATCGCACCGGGCGCCCCGCCGCGCCGGGAAATTTCGGCACGCAGCTCCTCCAGGCGGGTGTCGGCCACGACCCGGACCCCCTCCGGGGTCTCGGCCAGCAGCACCGAGTCCGACAGCACAAGGTATTCGGTCCCCTTCTCACCCACCCGCACCGCCAGCACCGTGGCGGACGGCGTCTCCTGGAGGGACGTGTCACAGCTGCCGGCGTGCAGCGCGGTGGCGTCCCGGATCGCCTCCGCCAGCGCCTCGCGCAGGGGGAGCCCGGTGTCGGCTCCGGCCAGCAGCAGTGCGCCGAGCCGCCGCACGTACCAGGCCACGCCGTGGGAGCAGCCGCTGCCGGCGGCCTCGGTCACCCCGTCCAGAACCACCGCGCAGCGCTCTCCGGCCGCGGCGAAGTCCTCGTTGGGGCGGCCGGGGTCCGCCGGCTCCGTGGCGATCAGGAACGGCATGCGGTCTCCTTCCCGCGCGGGGACGCTCTCCCGGAAGAGTGTCCCCCGGAGGAAGGACGTCCCGGACGGAAAGGACCCCGGAGCGGTCGGCCGCTCCGGGGCGCCCTGCTCTCAGGCGGGTACCGCTCTCCTCGTCCGGAACGCGGCGGCGGTGTAGGCGGCCGTTCCGAGGGCGACCGCCGCCAGCAGGCCGAAGCCGAGGGCGTAGCCGCCGGTGGACTGGTACACGATCCCCATCAGCAGCGGTGGGAAGTATCCGCCGAGGCCGCCGGCCGCGCCGACCAGGCCGGTGACCGTACCGACCTGGCGCGGCTCCACGAGCTGGGCCACGAGGGCGAACACGCCGCCCGTCCCCAGTCCGAGGAAGGCCGCCGTCAGCACGAACACCGTGCCCGCCGGAAGCTCCGCCGGGGGCTCGAACAGCAGGACCAGAGCCATGAGCGAGGTGCCGAGGAACGAGGTCAGGCACACCTTCACCGGGCCGATCCTGTCCGACAGGATGCCGCCCGCCGGGCGCGCGGCCACGGCGACCAGCGCGAACCCGGCCGTGCGCAGACCCGCGTCGGTCTTGGCGAACTCGTAGGTGTTGACCAGCAGGGTCGGCAGGTAGGTGGAGAAGGCCACGAAGCCGCCGAAGGCGACCGCGTACAGCAGCACGTTCTGCCAGGTGGCCTTGAGTCCCAGGGCGCTGCGGATGCGCGGCATCACGGGGTCGGTCGACGGCTCCCAGTCAGGGGCGTTGCGGCACACCGCCAGCACCGCCAGACCCATGACGACCAGGGCGGCGGCCATCAGCACATGCGTCCACAACACGCCGACCGACTCGGCCAGTCGGGGCGTGAACAGGGCGGACAGGGCCGTACCGCCCATCCCCGCGCCGAACACGCCCGTGGCGAACCCGCGCTTCTCGGGCGCGTGCCAGCGGCTGACGAACGGCACACCCACCGCGAACGACGTTCCGGCCACGCCGAGCAGGAAGCCCAGCACCAGCAGCGCCGTGTAGGAGTCGTTGAACATGCCCAGCAGCAGCACCGGCGGCACCGACACGAAGCACACCGCCGCCATCATCACGCGGCCGCCGTAGCGGTCGGTCAGCGCGCCCACCGGGATGCGGCCCACGGCGCCGATGAGCACCGGGAACGCGATGAGCACCGAGGTCTGCGTGGGGCTCAGCCCCAGGTTCTCGCTGTAGGAGGGGGCCAGCGGCCCGACGAGGTTCCACGCCCAGAACGTGAGCGCGAACGCCGCCGTGGCCATCACCAGGTTGGTCGTGGTACCGCTCTTCATCGGGTGCTCCCGTCGATTCGTTCCCAGCCGCGGCGCTCACGCCGCCCGCCGAACCCGGTGTCCCTGGACCGGTAGGGCAGATAGGGCCGCCACAGGTAGGCCACAGGGGCGCTGAAGACGTGCACGAGGCGGGTGAAGGGCCACAGGGCGAAGAGCAGGTAGGCGGCGACCGTGTGCGCCTGGAAGCTCAGCGGCGCCTTCGCCATCAGCTCCGGGTGCAGGTCGAACACGAACAGGCCCCGCATCCACACCGCCACGCCGTCGCGGTAGTCGTAGTGGCCGATGATGTTGCCGTGGACCGTGTTGATCATCCCGGTGAGGATGACCAGCCCCAGCGCCAGGTACATGGCCTTGTCCATCCGGCTGGTGACCCGGAAGACCGGACCCACCAGGCGGCGCCGGATGATCAGCAGGACCAGTCCGGTCACCGTCGCCACACCGGCGACCAGGCCCATGCCCACCGCTCCGACGTGGTACATCTCGTCGGTGATGCCCACGGCCGCGGTCCACGACTTGGGGATGAACAGGCCGACCACGTGCCCGCCGATGACCGCCAGGATCCCGAAGTGGAACAGGGGGCTGCCCCAGCGCAGCAGGCGGCTCTCCCGCAGTTGCGAGGACAGCGTCGTCCAGCCGAACTGGTCGTACCGGTAGCGCCAGTAGTGGCCCACCGCGAAGACGGCGATGCAGGTGTAGGGGGCGATCACCCACAGCACCAGGTCGATCGTGTTCACTGAGGCACTCTCCCTGTGTCCTGGGGGGCGAAGGGGGCCAGTCCGACCTGCTCTCCGGGCGGCCCCTCGGCGGCGAGCTTGACGACGGATCGGGCGACCCGGTCGGTCGGCGGGGGCAGGGTGGCGCTCACGGCGGCGACCGCTCCCGCGTAGGGGGACTCCTCCTCCAGCAGGGCCAGCCGGAGGAGTTCCAGGCCGGCCCGGTAGCGCAGCAGCAGCCGCTCGCCGGTGGCGGGGTCGACCGTGGCGGCGAACTCCAGCACCACGCACAGGTGGTCGGACAGCTCGTCGGTCGGCGGCAGGAAGCCCGCGGTCCGGTAGGTGCTGGCGAAGGACAGCAGTGCCGCGCCGCGGTTGCGGGTCTCGCCGTGGGCGTAGTAGGTGAGGTAAAGGCAGCAGCGCCGCTGGATGTCGAAGATCTCGACGTAGTCCTCGGCCAGGACCGGCAGCGGGCTGCCCTCCAGGTGGACGATGGTCTCCAGGAGGCCCTCGCGCAGCGGCTCGGGCAGCTCCGAGGCGGCCCGCCTCAGTACCGGCAGGTCGGCCAGGAGCCGCTCGTCGGGGTGGTCCAGCACCAGCGCGGCGATCCGCCGGGCCAGGGCCCGGTCCCGGGCGGTGCCCGGGACCTGCTCCTTGCGCGCCAGGCGCGTCAGCACGTTCACCGCTTGCTCCCCGGGCGCAGGCGCGGCATGCCCAGGCCGACCTTGCCGCCGGACGATCCCGGACCGCCCATGCCCGGCCCGCCCTCGCCGTCGAGGCTGCAGCCGGTGGCGATGGCCTCCAGCCGGTGGGCCTGCTCGGTGTGCGCGGCCGGAATGACGTACCGGTCCTCGTACTTGGCCAGGGCCAGGAGCCGGTGCATGTCGTGGACGTCCTCGACGCTCATGCCGACCGCCTCGGCCACCGACGCGTCGGGGTTCTCCCGTCCGAGGTTGACGTCGCGCATGTAGGAGCGCATGGCCGCCAGGCGCCGCAGCGCCTCGGTGACCGGTGCGGGGTCCCCCGCCGTGAAGAGCTCGGCCAGGTACTCCACGGGGATGCGCAGGCTCTCGATGGCGGCGAACAGGTTGTCGCCGTCCTCGCCGTCGAACCCGGTCTGGGCGACCGAGTCGACCACCGGCGACAGCGGCGGCACGTACCAGACCATCGGCATGGTCCGGTACTCCGGGTGCAGGGGCAGGGCGACCCGGAACCGGTGGATGAGCTGCCAGATCGGTGAGCGCTGGGCCGCCTCGATCCAGTCCCGGGAGATGCCCTCGCTCTCGGCCGCCCGGACGACCTCGGGGTCGTTCGGGTCGAGGACGAGGTCGCGCTGGGCGTCGAGGAGGTCGTGCTCGTCCTCGACGGAGGCGGCCTCCAGGACCTTGTCGGCGTCGTAGAACACCAGCCCGAGGTAGCGCAGCCTTCCCACGCAGGTCTCCGAGCACACCGTCGGCATGCCCACCTCGATGCGCGGGTAGCAGAAGGTGCACTTCTCGGCCTTGCCGGTCTTGTGGTTGAAGTAGATCTTCTTGTAGGGGCAGGCGGTGACGCACTTGCGCCAGCCGCGGCACTTGTCCTGGTCGACCAGGACGATGCCGTCCTCGCTGCGCTTGTAGATCGCGCCGGAGGGGCAGGCCGCCGCGCAGGCCGGGTTGAGGCAGTGCTCGCAGATGCGCGGCAGGTAGAACATGAAGGACTGCTCGAACTCGAGCTTGACCTTCTCCGACATCTTGCGCAGCACCGGGTCCTGCGTGGCCAGCTCGGGGCCGCCCGCCAGGTTGTCGTCCCAGTTGGCGCTCCAGGTGATCCGCATGTCCTTGCCGCTGATCAGCGACTTGGGCCGGGCCACCGGGGTGTGCTCCTGGAGCGGGGCGTTGGTGAGCATCCGGTAGTCATAGGTCCAGGGCTCGTAGTAGTCCTGGATGGAGGGCATCACCGGGTTGGCGAAGATGGTCGCCAGGTTCTTGAGCCGTCCGCCCGCCTTGAGCGAGAGGCGCCCGTTCGGGTGGCGCGTCCAGCCGCCCTTCCACTTCTCCTGGTCCTCGTAGGTACGGGGGTAGCCCTGGCCGGGTCGGGTCTCGACGTTGTTGAACCAGGCGTACTCCATACCGGCCCGGTTGGTCCACGTCTGCTTGCAGGTGACGGAGCAGGTGTGGCACCCGATGCACTTGTCGAGGTTCATCACCATCGCCATCTGGGCCATGACGCGCATCAGTACTCGACCTCCTGGGAGCGGCGGCGGATCACGGTCACCTCGTCGCGCTGGTTACCGGTGGGGCCGGTGTAGTTGAACGCGTACGAGAGCTGGGCGTAGCCGCCGATGAGGTGGGTGGGCTTGACCAGCAGTCGGGTGGCGGAGTTGTGGATGCCCCCGCGCTTGCCTGCGGCCTCCGACAGCGGGACGTCGATGAGCCGGTCCTGGGCGTGGTACATGTACACGGTCCCCTCCGGCATGCGGTGGGTGACCACGGCACGGGCCACCACGACGCCGTTGCGGTTGACCGCCTCCACCCAGTCGTTGTCCTTGACCCCGGCCCGGTCGGCGTCGGGCTTGCTCATCCAGATCGTGGGCCCGCCCCGGGACAGGCTGAGCATGAGCAGGTTGTCCTGGTACTCGGAGTGGATGGACCACTTGTTGTGCGGGGTCAGGTAGCGCACGGCCACGCCCGCGCTGCTGTCGCCCTCACCGATCCGGGGTTCGGCGAACAGGGCGTTCATGTCCAGCGGCGGCCGGTACACCGGCAGGGACTCGCCGGCCTCGGAGAGCCAGTCGTGGTCGATGAAGAAGTGCTGGCGGCCGGTGAGGGTGTGCCAGGGCTTGGCGCGCTCGACGTTGATGGTGAAGGGCGAGTAGCGCCGTCCGCCGGTCTCGCTGCCCGACCACTCGGGCGAGGTGATGACCGGCACCGGCGCGGCCTGCACGTCGGCGAACGTGATCTGCTTGCCCTCGTGCTCGGCGGCCAGGTCGGCCAGCTCCGTGCCGGTGCGCTTCTCCAGGGTCTTGAAGCCCTGCGTGGCCAGGTGGCCGTTGGTGGTTCCGGACAGGGCCAGGACGGCCTCGCACATGTCCGAGTCGCGCCGCAGGGAGGGCCGTCCGTCGGCGGGGCCACCCCGGACGATGCCGCACTTCTCGCCCAGGTAGGCGATCTCCTTGGTGAGGTCGAAGGTGATCCCCTTGGTGGTGGCGCCGAGCTTGTCGGCGAGGGGGCCGAGCGAGGTGAGCTTGGCGGCGATGGCGGTGTAGTCGCGCTCCACCTCGACCAGGCGCGGCATGGTGATGCCGGGGACCGGCTCGCACTCGCCGGCCTTCCAGTCCCGGACCGCGCCGTGCGGGGTGGCCATCTCGTCGGGCGTGTCGTGGGCCAGGGGCGCGGCGACGACGTCCGTCCGGGTGCCCAGGTGGTCGGCGGCCAGCTCGTCGAACTTCTGCGCCAGGGAGTGGAAGGAGTCGAAGTCCGTGCGGGCCTGCCACGGCGGCGTGATGGCCGGGTTGAACGGGTGCACGAAGGGGTGCATGTCCGTGGTGTTGAGGTCGTGCTTCTCGTACCAGGTGGCGGCGGGGAGAACGACGTCGGAGAAGACCGTGGTGCTGGTCATCCGGAAGTCGAGGGACAGCAGCAGGTCGAGCTTGCCCTCGGGTGCCTCCTCCCGCCAGACCACGTCGCGGGGACGGGCCTCGGGCGGGGTCTCCTCGGCCCGCAGTGAGGAGTCGGTGCCGAGCAGGTGCTTGAGGAAGTACTCGTTGCCCTTGGCGGAGCTGCCGAGCAGGTTGGCCCGCCACACGGTGAGGACGCGCGGGGTGTTCTCGGGCGCGTCGGGGTCCTCGGCGGCGAAGCGGAGCCGTCCGGCCTTGAGCTCGCGGGGCACGTACTCGTTGACCGGGAGTCCCGCCTCGGCGGCGTCCTCGCTGATCCGCAGCGGGTTGCGGTCGAAGGTCGGGAAGGAGGGCATCCATCCCATGCGGGCGGACTGGGCGATGGCGTCGGCGGTGGTCATGCCCTTGAACAGGCCCTTGCCGCCGGCGGCGGAGGTGACCGTGTCGGCGCCGAACGCGTCGTAGCGGAACTGGTCGGTGTGCAGGTACCAGTAGGCGGTCTGGATCATCTGCCGGGGCGGGCGCCCCCAGTCCAGTGCGCCGGCGAGCTGGCCGTAACCGGTGACCGGGCGGCACTTCTCCTGGCCGACGTAGTGGGCCCAGCCGCCGCCGTTGACCCCCTGGCAGCCGGTGAGCGTGGTCAGGGTGAGGAAGGTGCGGTAGATGGTGTCGGAGTGGAACCAGTGGTTGGTGCCGGCGCCCATGAGGATCATGGAACGGCCGCGCGACTCCTCGGCGTTGGCGGCGAACTCGCGGGCGATGCGGGCGGCCCGGGCGGCCGGGACCCCGGTGTGCAGTTCCTGCCAGGCGGGGGTGCCCGGCTGGTCGGCGTCGTCGTAGTCGGCGGGCCAGCTGCCGGGCAGGCCGGTGCGCCCCACGCCGTACTGGGCCATGAGCAGGTCGAACACGGTGGTGACGAGGTGTCCGCCGACCCTGCGGACGGGGACGCCGCGCCTCAGGCTCTCGGGGCGGCCGGTGTCGAAGCGGGGCAGGACCACCTCGGCGGCCTCGGCGGGCTCCTCCCCCTCACCCGGGTGGAGGGTCAGCTGCGGCCGGATGTCGCCGAGTTCGAGGTTCCAGCGGCCCTCGCCCTCCTTGCCGTAGCGGAAGCCGAGGGAGCCGTTGGGCACGACGGGCTCGCCGGTGGCCTCGTCGACGACGACGGTCTTGAAGGCGGTGTTCTCGCCCTCCTGGCCCAGGTCGGCGGCGGTGAGGAACTTGCCCGGCCGGTAGGTGCCGTCCCCGGTGTCCTCCAGGCGGACCAGGAAGGGCAGGTCGGTGTTGCGGCGCACGTAGCCGTCGAAGTAGGGCGTGGTGCGCTCGACGAAGAACTCGCGCAGGATCACGTGGCCCATGGCCATGGCCAGCGCGCCGTCGGTGCCGGGGCGGGCGGCCAGCCACTCGTCGGCGAACTTGGCGTTGTCGGCGTAGTCGGGCGAGACCACGACGACCTTCTGGCCCCGGTAGCGGGCCTCGGCCATCCAGTGGGCGTCCGGCGTACGGGTCACCGGGACGTTGGACCCCCACATGACGAGGTAGCCGGCGTCCCACCAGTCACCGGACTCGGGGACGTCGGTCTGGTCGCCGAACATCTGCGGGGAGGCGACGGGCAGGTCGGCGTAGAAGTCGTAGAACGACAGCATCGCGCCGCCGATGAGGGCGTAGAACCGCGACCCCACCGCCTGGGAGACGATCGACATGGCGGGGATCGGGGAGAAGCCCGCGACCCGGTCGGGGCCGTACTCCTTGATCGTGTGGACGTGGGCGGCCGCCGCGATCTCCAGGGCCTCCTCCCACGTGGCGCGCACCAGACCGCCCTTGCCGCGGGCGGCCTTGTAGCGGCGGGAGCGCTCGGGGTCGTTCACGATGTCGGCCCAGGCCAGGACGGGGTCGCCCAGGCGCTCCTTGGCCTCGCGGTACATCTCCAGCAGCAGACCGCGCACGTACGGGTAGCGGACGCGGGTGGGCGAGTAGGTGTACCAGGAGAACGCGGCGCCGCGGGGGCAGCCGCGCGGTTCGTACTCGGGCTTGTCGGGACCCACCGACGGGTAGTCGGTCTGCTGGCCCTCCCAGGTGATGATCCCGTCCTTGACGTAGACCTTCCAGGAGCACGATCCGGTGCAGTTGACGCCGTGCGTGGAGCGCACGACCTTGTCGTGGCTCCAGCGGTCCCGGTAGAAGGTGTCGGCGTCGCGGCCGCCCACGCGGTGGACGGTGCGCAGGTCCTCGGAGACCTCGTCGGGGCTGAGGAACCTCCGGGTGCGGAGGAGGGCTTCCGAGAGCGGACCGTCCAGGCCCGGTGCGGGCCCGTTCTCGGCTTCTTTGCGCGGATTACGGCGGGACACGTGGTGGTCCTCTCTCCTTCGGTTTTCCGGAGAGACCGATGGGTGTGGGTGCGGTCTTCTCCTGCATCACCACCCCATCAGCGCAGATCGGCGTGTCGTGAGGGGCATGTGTCCGCCTCTGAGCTGCGAAGGCCCTGGGAGACAGGGGACCGATGACCCCTTCTGCTCGGAATTGGCCCCATTGTTCGCCCTTATTGACATCTGGCGTTGTATTTACTACTGGCACCGTGTAAACGTCGCAATATGACCGAGCACAGAGCGATCGACCCGGGCGAGCACCGGGTGTTCGCCGACGCGAGCCGGGTCGCGGTCCTGGAGACGGTCCGGCAGTCGGACCGGCCTCTGGACACCCGCGCCATCGCCGAAGCCGTGGGACTGCACGTCAACACCG
Source organism: Nocardiopsis algeriensis (assembly GCF_014203695.1). Lineage (GTDB taxonomy): Bacteria > Actinomycetota > Actinomycetes > Streptosporangiales > Streptosporangiaceae > Nocardiopsis > Nocardiopsis algeriensis. The sequence goes on from NZ_JACHJO010000011.1 coordinate 106,048, forward strand.
TCCGCGCTCATCTGGCGCTGCTCGCCGAACGGGGTCTCGTGACGGTCGAACCAGAGTCCCGCGACCGTCCCGGGCGGCCCCGCATGCTCTACAGCACCCGGGAGAAGGACAACGGCTGGAGGGACTACCGGATCCTCGCCGAGGCCCTGGTCGCCCACATCTCCGGAATGGACGGTGACCGGACGCAGATCGCCATCGCGGCGGGGCACGCGCAAGGGGTGCGGATCTCCGGTCGGCCGGAGCACCCCGTGAGTGCCGACGAGGCGGTCCACAGGGTTGTGGAGGTCCTGCGTGAGTGCGGGTTCCGGCCCTACGCCACGGCCGACCGCCGCCGCATCGTCCTGCACCACTGCCCCTTCGGAGAACTGACCCGGACCTGTCCCGAAGTGGTCTGCGGGGTCCACCTGGGCGTGGTGCGCGGGGTCCTGAGCGGCCTGCGCGCGCCCATCGAGGCGGTCGGGCTGCACCCCTTCGCCGAACCGGGCCGGTGCGTCGCGGAGCTGCGACCCGCACGCCGCCGCGCGAAGACGTCCCCACCCGCGGTCACCTGATCCGGCCGCCTCGGCCACGGGCGATCCACCCACCCGAACGGAACCGATATGCCTCCTGTCCAGATCCGCATCGAGAGCCACACGAGGCCGCCGACGCTGCCCCGGGCCTCCTGGCACTCGCGCGCCAACACCGTCGTCCTGGCCTGGGCGGCGCTGGCCGTGCTCGCGCTGCTGTTCGGCGAGGGGCTGGGGCTCCCGCGCTGGCTGCCCGTGCACCTGTTCCTGCTGGGAGCGGTGACCAACGCGATCGTCACCTGGACCGAGCACTTCTCGGTGGCCCTCCTGCGCATGGCGCAGCCCACGGCGCGGATGCAGTCCGTCCGGCTGGCCGTCCTGAACGCGGGGATCGCGGCCCTGATCGCCGGGGCGGTGGCGCTGTCGACCACGTCCGGTGGCGTACCGGTCCTGGGAACGGCACTGGCGGGTGCGGCCGTGGTGGCCGGGACGGTCGCCTGGCACACCGGATGGCTGGTGGTGCGGGCCCGCAGTGCGATGGGGGGCCGGTTCGCCCATGTGACGCGCTGGTACACCGCCGCCGGACTGTTCCTGGTGGTGGCAGCGGTACCGGGCGCCGTCATGCTGTTCGGTTCGGTGTCCTCGCGGACCCATGAGCAGCTCATCGCCGCGCACGCGCACGCCGCTCTGCTGGGCTGGGTGGGCCTGGCCGTCATCGGAACGCTGTTCACCCTCTGGCCGACCCTCCTGCGGACGCGGGTCGCGGAGGGCAGCGAGAAGACGGCGCACCGGACGCTGCTGCCCGCCGCGCTGGGACTGGCCGCCACCGTGGCCGGCCTCGCCCACGGATGGCGGTGGGCCGCGGTCGCGGGCGTGCTGGTCTACGCGGCGGCGTTCGCGGCGGCCACCGCGCCCCTGGTGCGCGTGGCCCTCCGGCGCAGGCCGCACACCGCCGCCTCCTGGACGGTGCTGGCCGCGCAGGTGTGGTTCGCGGTCGCGCTGGTGGCCGACGCCGCCGTCATCTCCCTCGTGCCGGCGCACGAGGTGTACACGGTGCTGAGGCCCTACGTTCCGGTCTTCCTCGTGGGGTTCACGGGGCAGATCCTGCTGGGCTCGCTCACCTTCCTGCTCCCCGTGGTGCTGGGCGGAGGCCCCGAGAGGCTGATACGCAACTCCGGGCTCGTCGAGAAGTGGTGGCCCGCACGCCTGGCCGTGCTCAACACCGCCCTCCTGCTGACCCTGCTCCCCGGCGTCGCGGGCACCCTCGCCTGGGTCGCGGTGGCGGCCTCCGTCCTGGCCTTCGTGGTCCTGGCCGCCACGGCCGTCATCCGCTCGGGGCACCTGCCCCGCCCTTCCGCAACGGCCATGGGAGCGACCGCCGGAGCCGCGGCCACCGCCCTGGCCCTGATGCTGGCCCTCAGCGGCGGCGGCACCTCCGAGGGCGTCGAACCGACGGGGCGGACCCGCACCGTCGAGGTGTCCCTCGGTGCCATGACCATCAGTCCCGGCACCGTCAGCCTCGACCCGGGCGACAGCCTCGTGCTGGAGGTCGTCAACAACGACTCCCAGCCGCACGACCTGCGCATGGGCAACGGCGTGCAGACCCCGCTGCTCTCCCCCGGCGAGGAGGCCGTCCTCGAGGTGGGTGTGGTGACGGGCCCCTTGGAGGGCTGGTGCACGGTCATGGGGCACCGGGCCGCAGGGATGACCATGAACGTGGTGACCACCGGCGACGACGTCGCCCTGGCCGACGCGGGCGGCACGGAGGCCGGCGGTGCGGACGCCGGAGGCGAGGAGCACGGCGGGCACGCCGCGCACGGCGACACCTCCGGCGGCATCGACCCGGGCGGCGAGTGGTCCGAGGGCTGGGAGCCCTTCGAGGCAGCGCTGGAGCCGGCGCCCGGCGGCGAGGTCCACGAGGTGGAGATCGTGGTGACCGAGTCGGAGTCCGAGGTCGCCCCCGGTGTGCGCCAACCGGTGTGGACCTTCGGCGGAACCGTGCCGGGGCCCGTGCTGCGCGGCAAGCTCGGTGACGTCTTCGAGATCACCCTGGTCAACGACGGGACCATGGGACACAGCATCGACTTCCACGCCGGATCGCTGGCACCGGACGAGCCGATGCGCACCATCGCGCCCGGGGAGGAGCTCACCTACCGGTTCCACGCCGACATGGCGGGGGCCTGGCTCTACCACTGCTCGACCATGCCGATGTCGCACCACCTGGGCAACGGGATGTACGGCGCGGTCGTCGTCGACCCCCCGGACCTGCCGGAGGTGGACCGCGAGTACCTTCTGGTGCAGGGCGAGCTGTACCTGGGAGAACCGGGCGGGGCCGAGCAGGTGGAGAAGATCGCGGCGGCCGAGCCCGACGCGTGGGTCTTCAACGGATCGGCCAACGGATACGGCCACGCCCCGCTGACCGCCGAGGTCGACGAGCGGGTGCGTGTCTGGGTGGTGGCCGCGGGGCCCTCCAGCGGAACCGCCTTCCACATCGTCGGGGCGCGCTTCGACACCGTCTACAAGGAAGGGAACTACCTGCTGCGGCCGGAGGACCCGGGCGGTTCGCAGGCCCTGGACCTGGCGCCCGCGCAGGGCGGGTTCGTGGAGACCGTCTTCCCGGAGGCGGGCACCTACCCGTTCGTCGACCACGACTTCAGGCACGCCGAGAATGGCGCGCACGGCTACTTCGAGGTGGAGGACCGGTGAGGTTCCTCCCGCACACGGAAGGCAGGACGCCTTGATCACCGCCTGGACCGTCGTCCGGTTCCTGCACATCATCGGGGCCATGCTCTGGGTCGGCGGACAGCTGGCCGTGTCCCTGGTGGTGCGGCCGCTGGCCGCGCGCAGCCTGGACGACAAGAACCGCGCGACCATGCTCACCGCGGTGGGCAAGCGGTTCGGCGTGCTCACCATGGCCGTGTTCCTGCCGATCCAGCTGATCACGGGGACCCTGCTGGCCTGGGGTGCGGGAGTGACCTGGGAGTCGCTGGCCGAACCGGGGTACGGGCGCATCCTGGTGGCCAAGCTGCTGCTGTTCTGCCTGGTGATGGCCGCGGCGTCCTCCCACGGCATCGCCAGCAGCAAGGGGCACCCCACCCTGGCGCGGGTGCTGGCCCTGACCAGCGTGTTCGCCTCGGTGGGCGTGGTGCTCGTCGCCGTCGTCCTCGGCGGCGCCTGAGCACGGACCCGGAGAACACAGAGCAGGCCGTCCCCGCACCACTCCTCCCGAGCGGGGGCGGCCGTCGGTTTCCCCGGTGAGGTGCACGAGCCCCGACCTCGATGGTCTTGCACCTGCAGCTCGGCTCGGCACCCCCGCAGGAGCCGACCGACATGAGCGGCAGCGGAAAACCCTTTGACTGCGGTACAGCGGTTGACCACCATCCCTGGATGGTTGACAGACACTTCTCCGAACCGGAGCTGGCCGAGCTCTACGACCACTTCAGCTTTTGGCAGAGCTCACCCCAGGACGACTTCTACCTGGAACTGGTCATGGACGCCCGCTGCGCGCTGGACGTGGGCTGCGGAACGGGCAAGCTCCAGCGGGTGGCGCGTGAGTGCGGGCACACGGGGCGGCTGGTGGGACTGGACCCGGCCGGTGCGATGTTGGAGATCGGCCGCCGGGAGCGGGACGACATCGAGTGGATACAGGGCGACCTGGTCTCGGGTCCCAGCCGTGGGGAGGGGACCCCTTTCATCGGTGAGTTCGACCTGATCACCATGTCCGGACACGCTTTCCAGGTCTTCACCACCGACGAGGAGCTGCACGCAGCCTTGGCAGCCGTACACCGGGCGCTGACTCCGGACGGCCGTTTCGTCTTCGAGACCCGCAACCCGGGCGCGCGGGCCTGGGAGGCTTGGAACCCTGAGCGGGTGCGCACCGTGGACGGTCCCGGCGGACGCAGGGCCACCTGCGTCCATCGACTCCGTGAGGTGAAAGGCGACCTGATCACCTTCACCTCCGACTACAGCGTCGAGGGCTGGGACAGCCCCAGGACCAGCCGCAGCACGCTGCGGTTCCTGGACGCCGACACTCTCAACGGATTCCTGGAAGAAGCCGGGCTGCGGGTGAGTGCCCAGTACGGGTACTGGGACCGGAGCCCGCTCACCGACACCAGCGAGGAGATCATCACCTTCGCGCGTCCTCTCTCCACCGGCAACGGATGATGTACGGCCACCGAGCGGCAACACCCCGGGAGGAGAGCACGTACAGCAGGTCGGCCGGGGAGGCATGGACAGCAGGCAGATCGCCTGCACCCTGGGCGGCAAAGGACGAGGAGATGGCGGCTGTGACCGAGGGCAGATCGTTCGCTCTCACTCGAGGCGAGAGTTCCGGATCGCGTCCACCAGTCCGGTGACGAGTTCGGCTCGCTCCTCCATCGCACCGACCACCAGGTACTCGTGGTCGGCGTGGGCACCGCCGCCGACTGCCCCCAGACCGTCGAGTGTCGGCACTCCCAGCGCGGCCGTGAAGTTGCCGTCGCTGCCACCGCCGACCGCTCTCCCCTCGATGCCCGGCAGCAACTGCTGCGCCATCTCGAACAGTCCTGCCGACGCCGATTCCTGCATCGGAGGACGCCCGATCTCCCCTCGGACCGCGATCTCGGCCTCGTCCAGGTGCGGGGTCAGCGCCGCGAACGCCGTTTCGACCCGCTCCTTCTCCTCGGCCGACTCCACCCGGACGTCGACAACGATCGTCGCCTCGGCGGGAACCACGTTGTCCGAGGTCCCCGCCGAGGCCACCGTCGGCGTCACCGTCGTCCCGACCTCCGGGTTGTTCAGCGCCGCGATGTCCAACACCTGGTGCGCCGCCTCGATCAACGCATTCACCCCCGCGGCCGGCTCCAGCCCCGCATGCGAGGCTCTCCCCGTGACGGACACCCGGAACGTGCCGCATCCCTTGCGGCCCGTCTTCAGCCCTCCGCCCTCGGCCGCGCCCTCGAACACCAGCACGGCACCACAGGCACGAGCCCGTTCCTCGATCAGGGGCCGGGAGGAGACCGAACCGACCTCCTCGTCGGCGGTCACCAAGATCTCCACACCCGACAGATCCTCCAGTGCCGCCAGGCCGTGAACGGCCTGCACCAGCCCACCGAGCATGTCGAAGACCCCGGGGCCCGTCGCATGTCCGCCCTCCACCCGGAACGGACGCCGCTCCAGTGTGCCCAGCGGAAACACTGTGTCGTGGTGTCCGAGGATCAGCACCCGAGGTTCGCCGCCGCCCGACCAGTGCACGTGCGGCCCCGCCTCACTTCCCACCAGAACGGCCTGACCACCCAGTCTGCTCTCGATGACCGCCGCCACGGTCCTGGCCGATGCGCCCAAGGCATCGAGATCACGCGACGGGGACTCGACCTCGACAAGTGCCCGCAGGTCGTGGAGCATCGCGTCCACGCTCACATCGACGCTTCTGTGCATCCCCATGTCCTCTCGGTTGTGCCTGCGGTCAGGTCAGAAGCTGTCGGCAACGGTGCCGGCGTACCGCCCGCAGGACCAGGTGCGGCCCGGCAGCAGTGTGGCAGTGAAAGAGGGCCTCCACCGCAGCGGGCAGGCCGGTGGCCCCGGCAGAGGCGGCGACGCGGACAGGGCTCCACCGACCGAGCAGAGGAAATACCGCCCGTCCCTCTCACCGCAGGAGGCTTCTCGTTCCACGTTCCCGTGTTTCCCTCCTTCCCGCACGGGGACATGGCCACGGGAGGACGATGATGAGCGTGCAGCAGAAGTTCGACGGCCTGTCGGACGACTACGACCGGTACCGGCCCCGGTATCCGAGCGGTCTTCTCCGGGCCGTCGCGGACGAACTCGCCCCCTTCGACGAGGTGACCGCCGTGGACACCGGTGCGGGCACCGGGATCGCCCTGGAGGGAATGATTCCGGCCCTGGGCGGCTCCGCACGCCACCTCGCGGTCGATGTGTCCCAGGGCATGGTGGACCGGGGACGGGAGAAGTTTCCGGAGGTGCGGTGGGCGGTCGGTCCCGCCGAGGAGTTCCTGGAGAATCTGCGTGAGCCGGTGCAGCTGATCGTCGCCGCCCAGGCCTACCAGTGGATGGACCGGGCGCGCTACGCCGACGCCGCCCTCGCGGCGCTGGTGCCCGGCGGTGTACTGGCCGTCCTGCAGAACAACCGGGACTTCTCGGCCAGTGCTTTCCTGGACGCCTACGAGGAGCTGCTGGAGAAGCACAGCCCCGGCTACAGCCGCCACTACCGGGACTTCGACATCGAGGCGGAACTCGGGGCGGTCTTCCGCCCGTCCGGCGGCAGGGTGCGGACCGCGGTCGAGCGGTGGACGCGGTCGATGGGGGTCGACGACTTCGTGCGCATGTCCTCCTCGTCGACCCAGGTCCAGCGGGCCGTGGCGCGGGAGGGCGATGCCTTCCTCCGGCGCGTGAGGAGCCTGTGCGAGGAGTACGCACAGGACGGAGCGGTCGGCCTTCCCTACCGCTCCGAGCTGTTCCTCTGCGTCAAGGGTTGAGAGATCGTGTTCCGGCTGCCCTCCGGGCCGGTCGGACAAGGGCATGGGCGGCAAGCGCCGACGTGACGTCATCCGCCTTCCGGATCAGCGGACGAGGACGGTGGTGTGGATGTCGAGGTTTCCGCTCTCCCAGAGCCAGTCCATGGCGGCCAGGCTCACGCGGGCGCACCCCTTGGAGGCGGGCTGGGCCGGGACGACCGGGTAGCCGTGCACGGCGATGCCGCCGTTGAAGTACCGGGGCCGGTACAGCGCGCCGTAGGGCCCGGGGTCCCAGTCGTCGACCTCGCGGAAAACCGTGTAGGTGCCGGTCGGGGTCGTGGCGATCCGCTCGGAGCCGTCCGAGCCCTCGTAGGGCTTGCCGGAGCCGGTGGAGGTGTGGATGACGCGCTCCACCTCGCCGTCGGAGACCACCAGCAGCAGCTGGCGCTCCAGGTCGATCTCCACCAGGTCGCCCGAGGTGCTCTGCGCCTGCGGGAGCACGCCCTCGGCGAGCGCGGCGCGGGTGTCGGGGCCCACGATCCCGTCGCGGGCGATTCCGGCGGCCTTCTGCAGCGCCACCACGGCGTGCTCGGTGTGGAGGCCGAACTCGCCGTCCACACCGTCGATCCAGTAGCCCAGGTCGGCCAGGCGCTCCTGGACCTCGATCACCTGGGCGCCGCTGCTGCCCCGGCGCAGTTCCGAGGCCGGAGCGGCGGACGCCGCCGGGGCGGACAGTGCCAGCAGGGCGAACGCCGCGACCAGGGACAGGAGCGCGGTCGCCGTTCTCCGTACGGGGAGTGACAGGGGGGTTTCCATACGTTCTGCTTACCCACATGTCCGCCGTTTCCTCCGGGACTTTCCGACTGTGGACAGAAGAGGCCCCGGACCGGAAAACACCCCCGCGGCCACGGTCGGCTGTGCTATGTTCACTCCCTGCGGCGCCCCGGACCTGAGCACGAAGGCATCAGGGACGTGCCGGACTTCCTGCCCTGCACGTTCCGAAACAGAGATTCCTTTCCCGTGCGCGTCTACACAGAGGTGTACGTCCGAGGGCTGCGCCGCCGTTCCACATATCGTGCGGCCACGCTCGGCGGGCTCTTCACCAACACCGTCTTCGGCTGCATCAACGCCGCCGTCATGCTCGCCCTGTTCGCCGCCCGTCCCGAGATCAACGGCTACGACGCGGAAGACGCCGTCACCCAGGTCTTCGTCTGCCAGGCCCTCCTCGGCGTGGTCGCCGTCATGGGACCGCCGCTGGAGCTGGGTGAGCGCATCCGCAGCGGCGACGTCGGCACCGACCTGCTGCGCCCGGTGTCCCTGCTCGGCTGGTGGTTGGCCGAGGACCTGGGCCGGGCCTCGTTCAACCTCCTCTTCCGGTCGGCGCCGATCCTGGGAGCCGGGGCGCTGCTGTTCGACCTCCGCCTGCCCGGGGAGGCCGGCCGCTGGCTGCTGGTCCTGACCTCCGTCGCGCTGGCCGCGCTGGTCTCCTTCGCCCTGCGCTACCTGTACGAGGTGGCCGGGTTCTGGCTCCTGGACACCCGGGGCGTGTGGGCGGTCATGGGGGTGTTCGGCCCGGTGGCAGCCGGAATGCTGATCCCGCTTCCCCTCTTCCCGCCCGGGGTGTCCGACGTGCTGCGGACGCTGCCGTGGGCGTCGATCGCGCAGATCCCCACCGAGATCGTCCTGGGCAAGGACGGCCTGCTCGGGGAAGGCGCCGCCGGCGGGCTGCTCCTGCAGGCGACGTGGGCCGCGCTCCTGCTGGCCCTGGGCGCGTGGGCCACCTCGCGGGCCACGCGCAGGGTGGTGGTCCAGGGTGGCTGACACCTCGTTCCGGCAGGCCGCCGACTCCGTGCTGTGGCCGCTCCGCTCCTATCTCCTGCTGGCCCGGACGTGGATGCGCGCCCAGGCCCAGTACCCCGTGTCGCTGCTGCTGACGGCCCTGGGCACCGGGCTGGCCGCGGTCAGCGAGATCCTCGCCGTCCTGGTCGTGTTCGACCACGCCGGGGTCCTGGCCGGGTTCACCGTGGCCGAGGGGCTGCTGCTGGCGGGCACGGCCAACCTGGCCTTCGGCTGCGCCGACCTGCTCATGGGCGCGGTGGAGCGGCTGGGCGTGCACATCCGGGCCGGAAGCCTGGACACGATGCTGGTGCGCCCGGTCCCCCCTCTGGTGCAGCTGGCCACCGACCACTTCGCGCTGCGGCGCCTGGGCAAGATCGTGCCGGCCGCGGTGACGACCGGCGCGGCCCTGCACCTGTGCGACATCGACTGGACACTCGGCAAGGTACTGATGCTGCCGGTGCTGCTGGTGTCGGGGACCGCTGTCGCCGCCTCGGTGTGGGTGGCCGGCGCCTGCGTGCAGTTCTTCGCCACCGACTCCCGCGATGCCGCCAACAGCCTCACCTACGGCGGGCAGGCCCTGACCGAGTACCCGCTCGCGATCTACGCCAAGGAGGTCGTGCTCGCGGTGACCTTCGCGGTTCCGCTGGCCTTCGTCGGCTGGCAGCCCGTCCTGTACCTGCTCGACCGCCCCGACCCCACCGGGCTGCCCGACGCCCTGCGCCTCGCCCCGCCCCTCGTCGCCCTCGTCTCGTGCGCGGCCGCCGCCCTGCTGTGGCGCCTGGGTCTGCGCCACTACCGATCCACCGGGAGCTGACCGATGACCGCACACGACACCGTCGTCGAGGCCCGGGGCCTCGGCCGCGACTTCACCGTCTCCGAGGGTCCCTTCCTGCGCCGCCGCAGGTGCACGGTCAGCGCCGTGCACGGCATCGACCTGACCGTGCGCTCCGGAGAGATCGTCGGCTACCTCGGCCCCAACGGCGCCGGCAAGAGCAGCACCATGAAGATGCTTACCGGCATCCTCACCCCCACGTCGGGCAGTCTGCGCGTGCTCGGCATGGAGCCGTCGCGCCGCCGCACCCGCCTGGCCCGGCGGATCGGGGTGGTCTTCGGTCAGCGCACCACCCTGTGGTGGGACCTGCCCCTGCGCGACAGCCTGGAGCTGGCCCGGCACATGTACCGGGTCCCCGCCGCCGACCACGCCCGGCGCCTGGGCAGGCTCACCGAACTCCTGGAACTGGGGCCGTTCCTGGACACACCGGTGCGCCGGCTCAGCCTGGGGCAGCGCATGCGCGGCGACCTGACGGCGGCCCTGCTGCACGGCCCCGACCTGCTGGTCCTGGACGAGCCGACCATCGGGCTGGACGTGGTGAGCAAGTCGGCCATCCGCGAGTTCCTGCTGCGGCTCAACACCGAGGAGGGCACGACGATCCTGCTGACCACGCACGACCTGGGCGACGTCGAGCGCCTGTGCGAGCGCGTCGTGGTGATCGACCGGGGCAGCCTCGCCTACGACGGGAGCCTCGACGGGCTGCGCGCGAGCATGCCCGTTCCCCGGGTCCTGACGGTGGACCTGGCCGTCCCCGCACCGGCCCTGGAGGTGGAAGGCGCCCGGTGCGTGCGCGTGGAGGGGCCCCGACAGTGGCTGGAGCTGTCCGACAACCCGGCCGCGGTGATCGCGCGGGTCACCCGGGACCACGGGGTCACCGACCTGACACTGCGCGAACCCGACATCGAGGGCGTGGTGGCCGCTCTGTATCGGGGCTCGGCCCGCACCGGTGCCGACGGAACGCGTAGTTTGTCAGGGTGACGAACCCGGACCCGATCTGGTGGGGCGTCCTCTTCGCCCTGCTGTCGTGCACCTCCTACACCGCCGCCGCGGTGGCGCAGCGCCACCTCGCCACACGCATCGACGGTCCGCTCACCGGGGGAGGCCGGCTGGGGATGCTGCTGCGGCACCCCCTGTGGTGGGTGTCCCTGCTGTTCAACTGCGGCCGGGCAGGCTTCCAGGTGGCGGCGGTGAGCAACGCACCGCTCACCGTGGTCCAGCCGCTGGGCGTGATGGTGCTGGTGTTCGGAATTCCCCTGTCGGCCCGGGTGGGCGGCCGCCGGGTCAGACGCTCCGAGTGGCTCGGTGCCGCGCTCACCGTGGTGTCTCTGGGAGCTCTGCTGTCGGTGGCGGTCACCAGTGGGACGGGCGGCGTGCTCGACGACGCCGGCTCGCTGGTGGTGGGGGGCGGAACGGCGGTGCTGCTGCTGGCCACCGCCTGGGCGGCGGGCCGGGTGCCCTCGGCGCGGTGGCGCAGCTACCTGCTGGCCGGGGCCGCCGGGGTGGCGTTCGGGGTCTCCTCCGCCACCACCAAGACAGCGGTGGCGGTGATCGCCGCCGACGGGGTCGCCGGGCTGCTGCATCCGTCGACCCTGGCCACGCCGGTGATCGCCGTGCTCGGCCTGCTGCTGTCCCAGGCCGCCTACCAGGGGATGGACCTGGGCGCTCCGCTGGGGATCACGATCTTCGCCAACCCCGCCGCCGCGACCCTCGTCGGAATCGGGTTCATGGGCAAGTCCTACGCCGGCGGCTGGGCCGGAGCCGCCGTGGCACTGGTGAGCGCCCTGGCCGCGGCCCAGGGGGTCCGGCTGCTGACCGTCACGCCCCGCACCGCGGAGGACGGAAGGGTCCCGGCCGCGGAGTAAGCCGCGGCCGCGGCGAGGCGCGGACCGAGGATGAAAGGATCCTCATGTTCGCTTCATCCCGGGTTCCCGTCGGCACGGGACGCTGCAGGTATGAGATCACCGCTCGTTCCGCTCGTCACCGCCGCGATCGCGACCCTCCTCGCCGGAGGAGTCGCCCTCGCATGGGCGATGTCCCCCGGGGCACCGGAGTCCTCCTCCCCCGCCGAGGTCGTGGTGGGCGGGTCGCCGGGGTCCGCGCCGAGCGGGAGCCCGCCGCCGGAGGGCGTGGTCGCGCCCCCGCCGCCGGTGACCGGAGACGGCGCTCCGGACGGTCGCGGTCCCGACTCCGCCGAGCCTCCGCCCTCCACCGGGGAGGAACCGGCCGGCTCCCCCCTCGTTCCCTGTGACGACGATGACGACGATGACGACGGCGAGGACGACGACTGCGAGGAGGACGACGACGATGACGACTGACCCCGGCGCGGGCGCGGACTCCTCCGCCGAGGGCCGCGCGGGAGCTGCCGCCTCGCGGGTCCGGTCGTCGACCACCGCCCTGTTCCCCACCATGGTCCTGCGCGGCCCCGTACCGGAGCCCGGACAGCGGCGGCGGATCCCCGCACGGCTCATCATCATGGCGTGGGTCGTCCTGCTGATGGCCCTCGTCCTGGCCCTCGTCAACGTCGTCACCTGGAGCGCGCTGGCCGCAAAGCTGGACGAGCGGGTCGACCGTGCGCTCACCCAGGAACTGGGTGAGTTCCAGGAGTTCGCCGGGGTCGGTGTCGACCCCGCGACCGGTGAGGCCTTCACCGACGTGTCCTCGCTCGTACGGGTGTACCTGGAGCGCCAGTACCCGGACGAGTCGGAGATCCTCTTCGGCTGGACGGAGGACGCCTCGGACGCCGGCGGGCCCGGGCGCATCCGCCAGGGGCAGGAACCGCCCTTCGACCTGTCGGCCGAACCCGCGATGGTCGAGGAGGTCCTCGGGGACCCGGGCGGACGCGGCGTGCTCGACACCCCCGCGGGGCCGGTGGAGTGGGCGAAGGTGCGCGTGCTGCCGCCCGACGGGACGGGAGCCGCCGGCTGGTTCGTCATCGGCTACTTCACCGAGCGCGACCAGGAGACGGTGGACTCCACCGTGCGGACGATCGTGCTCGTCAGCCTGGTGGGGCTGCTCGCCGCCGGCGCCGCCGCCTGGTGGGTGGCCGGCGTCATCCTCGCACCCGCACGGTTGGTCCGCGAAGCGGCCGCGCAGATCACCGAGGAGGACCTCACCCAGCGCATCGACGTCTCCGGACGCGACGACATCGCGGCCCTCGCCGAGCAGTTCAACAGCATGCTGGACCGCTTGGAGGCCGCCTTCACCGAGCAGAGGCGGTTCGTCGACGACGCCGGGCACGAACTGCGCACCCCCATCACCATCGTGCGCGGGCACCTGGAGCTGATGGGCGACGACCCCGAGGAGCGCCGCGAGGTGGTGCGCCTGGTCACCGACGAGCTGGACCGGATGGGGCGGATCGTGGAGGACATGCTGCTGCTCGCCAAGTCGCAGCAGCCCGATTTCGTGCGTCCCCGGGAGGTGTCGCTGGCGGAGCTGACCAGTGACATCGACGCCAAGGTGCGTACGCTCGGCGACCGCGACTGGCGGCTGGAGTCGGTGGCCGAGGGCACGTGGCGGCTCGATCCGCAGCGCATCACCCAGGCCGTGGTGCAGCTGGCCGCCAACGCCGTCCGGCACACCGAAACCGGGTCGGTACTGCGGACCGGTTCGGTCGTCGTCGGCTCCGACGTCCTGTTCTGGGTCACCGACCACGGCCCCGGGATCCCCGCCGAGGAGCACGGCCGCGTCTTCGAGCGCTTCTCCCGCGTCGGGAACACGTCCCGGGGCGACCGGGGCGCCGGCCTGGGCCTGGCCATCGTCCGGGCCATCACCGAGGCGCACCGGGGGCGGGTCGACCTGCGCTCGGCGCCCGGGGAGGGGTCCACCTTCACCCTCGTCGTCCCCCGGGGAAGGGAGCACGCGTGAGCCGCATCCTCATCGTCGAGGACGAGGAGAGGATCGCCTCGTTCGTCCGCAAGGGCCTGGCGGCCGGAGGATTCGCGACGACGGTCGTGGCCACCGGCGCGGAGGCGGTCGACCACGCGGTGACCGGCGGGTTCGACCTCATGCTCCTGGACCTGGGGCTGCCCGACACCGACGGCTTCGACGTGCTGCGACGGATCCGCGCGCTCGGTGTGGACATGCCGGTGGTGATCCTGACCGCGCGCGACGGGGTGCGGGACACGGTGACCGGGTTGGAGATCGGCGCGGACGACTACGTCACCAAGCCGTTCCGGTTCGAGGAGCTGCTGGCGCGGGTGCGGCTGCGGATGCGCAGGGAGCGCCCGGTCGACCTCACGGTGCTGCGCGCCGGAGGGCTCGCTCTGGACCTGCGTACCCGCCGGGTGGCGGTCGGAGGCGGCACCGTCGACCTGACCGCGCGCGAGTTCGCCCTGCTGGAACTGCTGATGCGCCATCCCGGCCAGGTGCTGAGCCGCCAGCAGATGCTGTCCCACGTGTGGGGTTACGACCACGATCCCGGGTCGAACGTGGTCGACGTGTTCGTGCGCGCCCTGCGCCGCAAGGTGGGGGCCGACCGGATCGTCACCGTGCGCGGCATGGGATATCGGTTCGAGGACCGGTCCTGAGCCCGGCCTGCGGGGACCTTTCAGCCGCACAGAACAATTGACATAAATCGGGGTGAAACAAGTATTTCCACCTCAACCCTGTTTTCCATGAGACCCTTTTCATCCAATACTCATGAATACATCATCCCAGCTCTTTAGGATGAGATCATGTTCTGGTTCGCGCTGTCGGTCGACCTGACCGCAATCATGATTCTGTCGTACGCCATTTATTTTCGCCGCCACGGGCGCCGGGACCTGCTGCTGGCCTACATTTCCCTCAACACCGGGATCTTCGCCGTCGTTTCGGTCCTGGGCAACCAGCAAGTCGGAATGGCCGTCGGTTTCGGTCTGTTCGGTGTCCTGGCCATCCTGCGCCTGAGGTCCGACCTCATCAGCCAGGGGGAGATCGGCTATTACTTCACCTCGATCACCCTGGGTCTGATCAATGCGGTCGCCTCCTCACCCTGGATGCTGCTGGGGATGAACGCGCTCATGCTCGGCGTGCTGTACGCGGCGGACCACCCCCTGCTCCTCTCCCGGCACGGGCGGCGCATGCTCACCCTGGACGTGGTGCACGAGGACCCCGTGTCGCTGCGGCAGGATCTCTCGGCGCGGCTGCACGGACAGGTCACCCGCGTGGACGTGATGGAGATCGACTACGTGCGCGACCTGATGGTGGTCGACGTGCGCTTCCAGGCGGCCCCGCACGAGCGTGCTCCCCGCCGCTCCTTCTTCAACGCCCGGGCAGGTGCCAGGTGAGCACTCCCCGGCTGTCCCCCGCCGAGCTCCGCGACCTGGCTCCGCTGTCGCTGGAGGAGGTCAACGAGCGCGCGGCCCTGATCACGCGCAGCTGCCGCAAGTACCTCTTTCCCGCCGACCTGCTGCCCGAGCTGTTCACGGGGCAGTTCGGAGTGCTGGAGATCGAGGGCCTGCGCTCCTTCCGCTACTCGTCGACCTACCTGGACACCCCGTGCCTGCAGACCTTCCGCGACCACCGGCAGGGACGGCGTCTGCGCTTCAAGGCCAGGGTGCGGACCTACCTGGACACGGGGACGCGCATGTTCGAGGTCAAGGCGAAAGGGGCCCGGGGGCTCACCGAGAAGGTCAGAACGGCCTACGACGGCCCGCCCGACCAGCTCGTCCCCGCCATGCGGCGGTTTCTGGAGGACACCCTCGCCGGGTACGGGATCTCCCCGCCCGGACCCCTGGTCGCGAGCGCGGTGACCGATTACCGGAGGACGACGATCGTGGCGCTCTCCGGCGAGGAGCGGGTGACGGTCGACACCGACCTGGTGGGCAGGCGCGGAGGCCGGTCGGTGCGGATGCGGCCGGACACGGTGCTGCTGGAGGTCAAGACCCGGGGCGGCCTCACCCCGACCGAACGCCGTCTGCACCGGCACGGTTTCCGCGAGGTCAGGTTCAGCAAGTACACAACGACGGTTGCCGCACTGGAACCGGGCATGCGGGGCAACCCCTGGCACCGCGCGATGGCCGCACACCTGGACCGGCCCCGGGCGGACGACCTGGTGGAGGACCTCTCGGCCTGACGTTTCACGTGAAACGCCGGAGGTGGCCACCGTCCCGTATCCGATGCGGGACGGTGGCCGGGCCGGGACCCTCCCCGCTACAAGAAGGGCCGTCCGGCTGCTCCAGATCTTGCCAGGTCCGGCGCACGGCGTCACGGCCTCCGGGGCGTCCTTCCCCGGCCGGGGGCGCGGAAGCGGGCAATCCCGCACACGGAAGAGGCGCCCACCTGCCGGTGGGCGCCTCGTGTCTCACTCGCCGGGGGGCGGCTCCTCCTGGCGTCCGTACCAGGGCCACCACTCGACCGTCCGCCCCGAGGGGAACATCCGGTCCAGGCGGACGGTGAGGCGTAGCGCGAATCCGCCCGCGATCATCCCCGCCAGCAGGTCGGTGAACCAGTGGAAGTGCAGGTAGATCGAGACCGCTGCCTGGAGCGCCGCGATCGCGACGATGCAGTACGCCAGCCGGCGGATGATGTGCGGCCGAGCCGCGCCGAAGCGGACGATGAGGTAGAGCACCAACCCGTAGATGAGGATCGCGTTCGCGCCGTGCCCCGAGGGAAAGGCCACGTTCCCCATGCCCGCGAAGAAGTCGGGGTCGTAGTTCTTGGCGTGGCCGCGGTTGAACGCCAGCTTCATGATCGAGACCAGCGACATCATCCCCACCACGCCGACCGCGCTCAGCACCATCGGCCGCCAGCTCCGGTGCCAGTAGGCCAGCTGGAGAGCGGTCACCCCCAGGACCGGCAGCGCGACGTAACGGGAGGCCACGTTGTCGGGCCAGTGGATGAGCGGCTCGCGCAGGGTGTCCCAGAAGGGCCGGGGCAGCTCGTTGAGGAAGTTGTCCACCGGGTGGAGCGGGCCCGCCGCGAGCATCGTCATCGCGATGAGGGCCACGGCGAGGATGATGGCGATCCGGTCCGAGGCCAGGCCCCAGGCGATCTCGCTCACGCTCGGCCACGTGACCGAACGCACGACGGGCGGGCCGGGCGCGTATGCTTCGCCGCGTACCACCGGAATGGGGCCGCTGTAGGGCCCGGGAGCCGGGGTGGCCCCCTCTTCCCTGCCGTGTGTCATGCTCACGTGTCTCGCCCTCGGGTGCCGGATCCTCGAAGTGTGCGTCATGTGCTCAGCGCTCGTCTCACGATGTGTGGGCTCGCCTGCAGCACTGGCTGGGCGGGGGAACGGCTGGGCCCTGTTTTTCGGATGGTGGGGACTCGGTTGTGCCGAGGGATGCGACAGCATCCAGAAAACACGGCTCGGCCTTTGCGGACGTGGTTCACCGACTTCCTCCGGCCGAATCGGGGAGAGAGGGTGCCTCCCTCCGGTTCGACGGCCGGTCCTTCCGGACGGTTCGCCTCTGGGCGGCCGTCCACCGGGCAGGACCGGCATCCGGGGCGCGGATGCTCGACAGCAGTGGTCGTTTCCGAGGTGCTCGCACACCCCGCGGCGGATCATCGGCGCGGGTGGGGACACCTCGTTCACTCGTTCGCCGTTGCGTCTATCACTCTCTGTGCGGTTTTGTGTGAATATTGCCGACAGACGAGCCTACCCGCACACGTCCCCTCCCTTCCGTCCCAAGGGCTCAAGTGTGACTCTTCTGCCTTGCACTTTGCCGGGGAACGGATACTGGACAGGAAGGGTTCACCGCCGCGCGACCCGCTCGCTGCCCCTCCTCCGGCAGCCCGAGTCCCGCTGTACAGGAGGCCCGCGCCCGTGTGGCACCCTTCAATGAGCTTGTAGAGACGCTGAGCGAACCGGCCCGCGCACGCCGTGTGCGGGCCGTCGAACGGGAAGGGCCCTGGATGGTCGACCTGCCGAGGTTGCCGGACGATCCCTCGAGACTGGCACGCGAGCCGCTGAGGGAGCAGATCCGGCAGGTACTGGTCGAGGGGCTGCTGTCGGGGCGCTGGAAGCCCGGCGAGCGCATCGTCGAGCGCCGTATCGCCACCGAGCTCAAGGTGAGCCAGGCCCCTGTCCGGGAGGCCCTGCGCGAGCTGGAGACGCTGCGGCTGATCGAGACCGTGCCCAACAAGGGCGCCCGGGTGAGGGACTTCGGGGTCCGGGACATGGCGGAAATCTATCCCGTGCGCGCCGGACTCGAGCTCGTCGCGGCCCGGCTGGCGGCGCCGCGGCTGGCCGCCGACCCCTCTCCCCTGGAGCGGGAGGTGGAGCTGCTCAGGCTGGCCACCGCCGAGGGCGACGTCTCGGGGCAGATCCGGCACAGTGTCGAGTTCCATCGCGAGATCGTACGGGCGGCGCACAACAGCGTGCTGCTGCACACGTGGGAGTCCCTGGGCGTCGAGGTGTGGACGACCCTGTCGGTGCGCTGGCTGGACATGGAGCTGCACGCCAAGGCCGCCGACCACGAGCAGATCACCCGCGCTTTCCGTGAAGGGGACCCGTCGGTCGGTGAGATGGTCAGCGACCACGTGCTCAACTACGTGGAGGCGGCCCTGCGGGCCCGGTGAGGAGGCACCCCTGCCGTGTCTTTTTCCGGTATCTGCCGTAAAGTCGTATTGATCGATCATCGATCAGACCGTAGAGTGTGCGCGACGCACGTCACACCCAGACGGACTCTTACGGGCGTCCGGAATCGTTCATCCGGCCGGTGAACGAACCCGGGCACCGACCGCCGCCCCGCACGACACGGATGCATAGGGCGGAGGAGACCGGGAAGCATCCGGTCAGGGGTCCGGGTGACAACCGCAGGCGAGATTCCGCCGGCCTTCGTGTCCCGGGGAGAACGAGCCACGCTCCCCGGGGCACACCCCGACAGCCACAGAGCGCCACCGTCGTTCGAGCCCGGCGGCGGCGCGATCCGGGACCGTGCCCGACAGCGCGTTCCCGGCAGGCCTCGCGCTCCGGCCCACAGGCCGGGGGCGCGGGCCTCCTCGTACGCAAGAAAGGCAGACAATGGCTGACACGGCCAAGCCGAAGAGCGGCAGCGCCAGGTCCTCCGGTACCCGGCGCCGCACCAGCCGCAAGAACACCTCCTCCGGCCTCGGCGGCGAGAAGCCCGAGGTCCTCCTCGACCACTACCGCCAGATGCTGTTCATCCGGCGCTTCGAGGAGCGCACGGCCCAGGCCTACACCCAGGCCCGCATCGGCGGCTACTGCCACCTCAACCTCGGCGAGGAGGCCACGGTCGTCGGCCTGATGAGCGCGCTGAAGGAGACCGACTACCTCTTCACCAACTACCGCGACCACGGGTACGCCATCGGCAAGGGCATGGACCCCAAGCGCGTCATGGCCGAGCTCTACGGGCGCTCGGACGGCGTGGCCAAGGGCTGGGGCGGGTCCATGCACATGTACGACACCGCCACCCGGATGCTCGGCGGCTACGGCATCGTCGGCGGCCAGCTGCCGCTGGCCACCGGAGCCGCACTGGCCATCTCCTACCGCGGCGGCGACGAGGTCGTCATGTGCCAGATGGGCGACGGCACCACGAACATCGGCGCCTGGCACGAGTCCCTCAACATCGCCAAGCTGTGGAACCTGCCGGTCGTCTTCGTGGTGATCAACAACTTCACCGGCATGGGCACGACCGTCGAGATGTCCTCGGCCGAGCCCGACCTGTACAAGCGCGGCGCCGCCTTCCGCATCGAGGGCGAGCGGGTGGACGGCCGCGACGTGCTCGCGGTGCGCGAGGCCGCCTCGCGCCTCGTCGAACGCGCCCGCAAGGAGCAGACGCCGTTCCTGCTGGAGGCCTGGAGCTACCGCCAGAAGGGGCACTCGGTCGTCGACCCGGCCAAGTACCGCACCGACGAGCAGCGGGACGAGGCCCGGTCGGAGGAGAACGACCCCATCCTCGTCTTCGACAGGCAGCTGACCGAGGCGGGAATCCTCACCGACGAGCTGCGCGACGAGATCGCCGCGTCGGTCAAGGCCGAGGTGGCCGAGGCCGCCGAGTTCGCCGAGAACAGCCCGCACCCCGACGTGTCGACGCTCTTCGACTACACATACGCCACCCCGGTCCCCAACGAGTCGCGGCGCATGCCTGCCGACCCGGTGTTCGCGGAGTAGAGAAGGAAGTACGACATGTCTGTGATCACCTACCGCCAGGCACTGCGCGACACACTGCGCGCCGAGATGGTCCGCGACGAGAACGTCCTCGTCATGGGCGAGGAGATCGGCCTCTTCGAGGGCTCCTACAAGATCACCGAGGGCCTGCTCAAGGAGTTCGGCCCCCGCCGGGTCAAGGACACCCCGATCGCGGAGGAGGGCTTCGTCGGCGCGGCGATCGGCGCGGCCATGCTGGGACTGCGCCCGGTCGTCGAGCTGATGACCATCAACTTCTCGCTCATCGCCATCGACCAGATCGTCAACCACGCCGCCAAGATCTACGGCATGTTCGGCGGGCAGACGAGCGTGCCGATGGTCATCCGCACCCCGGGCGGCGGCGGCCAGCAGCTCGGGGCGACCCACTCCCAGAACATCGAGCTGTTCTACTCCTTCATCCCCGGCCTCAAGGTGCTGGCCCCCAGCACGCCGGCGGAGGCCTCGTCGATGCTGCGCGCGGCCATCCGGGACGACGACCCGGTCCTGTTCCTGGAGAACCTGGGCCTGTACAACTCCAAGGGCGAGGTCCCCGACGACTACGCCGAGCCCGACAACGACAACACGGCGACCATCGGCCGCGCCGCGGTCACCCGCGAGGGCAGCGACATCACCCTGATCGGTTACTCGCGCATGGCCGCGGTGGCCACCCAGGTCGCCGAGAAGCTCGCCGAGGAGGACATCAGCGTCGAGGTCGTGGACCTGCGCAGCCTCCGCCCCCTCGACCGGCAGACCTTCGTCGACTCGGTCAAGAAGACCGGTGCCGCCGTGGTCTGCGAGGACGACTGGCTCACCTACGGCATCGGCGCGGAGATCGCCGCGTCCATCCAGGAGGGGGCCTTCGACTACCTCGACGCACCGGTTCGGCGGGTGGCCATGGCCGAGGTGCCGATGCCCTACGCCAAGCCCCTGGAGACCGCGGCCCTGCCGTCCGTCGAGTCGATCAGCACCGTCATCAAGGAGACCCTGAGCGCCGTCGGCAAGCGGGTCGGGTAGAGGGAGTTCATTCCATGAGCGAGATCCACATGCCGCGCCTCTCCGACACCATGGAAGAGGGCGTGATCAGCACCTGGGTCAAGAAGGTGGGCGACAAGGTCGCCTCCGGTGACGTCCTGGTCGAGATCGAGACCGACAAGGCCGTCATGGAGTACGAGGCCTACGAGGACGGCTACCTGGTCCGGCAGTCGGTCTCCGAGGGCGAGACCGTGCCGATCGGCGCGGTCATCGGCGTGATCGCCGACTCCCCCGACGCGGTGCCCGACGACTCGGGTCCCGAGGCCGGGGACGCGGAGGAGAAGGCCGCCGAGCCCGCCCCGAAGGAGGAGGCCGCTCCCTCCGGGGGGAAGCAGGAGAAGCAGGAGGAGCAGGAGGCGCCCGCCGCCGAAGCTCCTTCCGAGCGTCCGCGCACCTCTCCTCTGGCCCGCCGCCTGGCCAAGGAGTACGGGCTGGACATCACCAAGATCAAGGGATCGGGCCCCAAGGGCCGGATCGTGCGCGCCGACATCGAGGCCGCCGCCAAGGAGGGGGCCGCCGCGCAGGAGGCGCCCGCTCCGGAGCCGGAGAAGGCCGCCGCGCCGGCCCCGCAGGAGAAGCAGGCTCCGTCCTTCGACGACGGCCGCGACTCCGAGGAGCTCCAGGTGAGCAACGTGCGCAAGGTGATCGCGCGCCGCCTGACCGAGAGCAAGCAGGAGGTGCCGCACTTCTACCTGCGCCGCACGATCGACGCCGAGGCACTCAGGGAATTCCGCTCCCGGGTCAACGAGCAGCTGGCGGGCACGGGCGTGAAGGTCAGCTTCAACGACCTCATCGTCAAGGCGAGTGCGACCGCGCTGAAGCTGAACCCCGCGGTGAACGCCTCGTGGGTGGACGGCCGCCTGCTGCGGCACCGGCGGATCAACGTCGGTGTGGCCGTCGCGGTGGACGCCGGCCTGGTGGTCCCGGTCCTGCACGACACCGACAGGACCACCCTGTCGGAGATCTCCACGCGCACCCGCGAGCTGGCGGGCAAGGCCCGCGAGGGCAAGCTCAAGCCGCAGGAGATGAGCGGCGGCACGTTCAGCGTGTCCAACCTGGGCATGTTCGGCGTGGACAGCTTCTCCGCGGTCATCAACCCGCCGGAGGCGGCGATCCTGGCGGTGGGCGCGATGCGCCAGGAGCCCGCGGTCGTGGACGGCGAGATCGTCCCCCGCCACCGGATCTCCCTGGAGCTGTCGGTGGACCACCGCGCGGTGGACGGTGCCGTGGGCGCCGCGTTCCTCAAGGACCTCGCGGAGATCCTCGAGGAGCCCATGCGGATCATCCTGTAGCCCTCCGCGTCTCCGAGGCGCCCCGGCCCTGCGGCCGGGGCGCCTTCGCGTCCGCGGCCTGTGGACGTCCGGCCACCCGCACGGCGGCGGCACCTTAACCTGGACCGGGGCATCGGCCGAGGAGACGGACGGGGACACGGCAATGGCACCGAACCTGGAGACACGGCTGGGACGCCGGGTGGCGGCGGCAGCGGCCGCCGCTGTCGAGCGGCGCGGAGCGGTGTCCGTGCTGGACACCTTCACCGCCCTGGGATGGGTCACGGACAGAGCTCTCACATCGTGGCACCAGGGGCGCGCGGACTCCCTGGAGGAGCTGCTCCAGGCCCCGGCGGAGCGGCAGCGCGAGGCCGTCGCACTGCTGCGGGCCTGGGCTGAGTCCCGTTCCATGCGGTGCGAGGAGGGCGAGTACCGCGCCGCCTCGCGCGAGCGCCGCGAACTGAGGTTCACCGCCGGGGGCGGTGCCTCCGAGGAGCGGGCCTTCCGGACCCACTGGGTGTCGCCCGCAGCCACGGAGGCCCAGCGCAGGCGCGAGGAGCAGCGGCGCACCAAGGCGCCCGACCTCGTGGTCCTGGAGCCGTCGCGGCCGTGGAAGTGCGCCTCCTGCGGCGAGGAGGACACCGGCCTGCTGCAGATGGAGGGCGGTGAACCGCACTGCCTGGCCTGTGCCGACATGGACCACCTCGTCCTCCTCCCGGCGGGCGACGCCGCCCTCACCCGCCGGGCCAAGAAGGGGAGCCGCCTGTCGGCGGTGGTCATGCGCTGGGTCGCCTCCCGCCGGAAGTACCGCCGGACGGGCATCCTCGTGGAGGAGGCGGCACTGGAGGCGGCGGAGGAGCAGTGCCTGGCCGACGAGGACGCCCGGGCACGCCGGCGCGAGCGCGACGCGGAGCGCCGGGCCGCCCAGGACGTCGTGTTCCAGGAGCACTTCGCGCAGGAGGTCGTCCGCCAGTTCCCCGGCTGCCCCGTGGAACGGGCCCGGCGGATCGCGGAGCACGCGGGGGCGCGCGGCAGCGGAAGGGTCGGCCGCTCCGCGGCGGGCCGGGCCCTGGATCCGGGTGCGGTGCGCCGCGCGGTCGTCGCGTCGATCCGGCACGAGGACACCGACTACGACGACCTGCTCATGGCCGGGGTCCCCCGGGACGAGGCGCGCTCCCGCATCGCCGAGGACATCGACCGGGTCCTGGAGAAATGGGTCTGAGCCGGCGGATCGGGCCGCCCGGAGCAGAAAGGATGCTGCTGTTCCTCGGTAACGCCCCCCACCTGGGGTTTCCGCTGCTTTACTAAGAGCATGGGCGAGCTTCGGCGATCTGGCAGGTTCACTCCCCTCCCACCCGGCCGGCCCGCCGTCCGGGTCGACGGCGGGCCGGCCGCGCACGGGGAGGTCTCCCTTCCCCCCTGGCCCCGCAGAGCCCGGAGGGAGGCCACCGCGACCGGAGCGGTGTGACCGTGGACAGGCAACCCCGTTACCTGTGGCTGGCAGAACAGCTTCGCAAGCCGATCCTGCGCGGTGAGATGCCCCCCGGGACCCGGCTCCCCTCCCGCACACGCCTGGCCCGCACCTACCGGGTCAGCGAGCAGATCTCCCGTACCGCACTGAGACTCCTGGTCACCGAGGGGCTGGTCGAGGCCAGGCCCGGGTCGGGGTACTACGTGCGGTCCGCCCCCGAGGTGTTCCGGATCTGCCGCACCGACGGCAGCTCCGGTTCCGGTGTGGGGCTGCTCTCCCGCGAGCTCGTCGGCACCGAGCAGGAGCCCTGCGCACCGCCGCTGAGCAGGCGCCTCCGGCTGCGCGAGGGCGAACCGGTGTACCGCACGACCTCGCGCGGCCTGGCCTCGGACCGGCCGGTCACCCTGCACCGCTCGTGGGAGCCGGCCTCCCTCACCGCGGGCACGCTGCGCACCCCGTTCGACACCTCGCCCGGCTCCGGGCTGCTCGACCGCCTCTGCTCCGTCGGCCACCCCGTCGACCGCGTGATCGAGGAGGTGGGCGTGCGGGCCCTGCACGACTCCGAGGCGAGCCTGCTCGGTGCGGCCCCGGGCACACCCGTGCTGGTGGTGGAGCGCACCCACTTCAGCGGCAACCGCGCGGTGGAGACCTCCGACCTCATCGGCTCGGCCGAGCACTGCCGGCTCCTCTACCGGCTCGCCCTGGCCCGCCCCTGAGAACACGGGAAGGGGCGG
Organism: Nocardiopsis algeriensis; assembly: GCF_014203695.1. GTDB lineage: Bacteria > Actinomycetota > Actinomycetes > Streptosporangiales > Streptosporangiaceae > Nocardiopsis > Nocardiopsis algeriensis. The sequence goes on from NZ_JACHJO010000011.1 coordinate 130,248, forward strand.
CCGCCCCGACGGGCGGCCGCCCCTCACGATCCTGCCGTCCGCCGACCGGGCGGACCAGGGCCCCCTAGGAGGTGAACTCCCGGGCCACGACCTCGGCGATCTGCGCGGTGTTGAGCGCGGCGCCCTTGCGCAGGTTGTCCCCGCACAGGAAGAGGTCCAGCGACCTCGGGTCGTCCAGGGACTGGCGGATGCGGCCCACCCAGGTCGGGTCGGTGCCCACCACGTCGGCGGGGGTCGGGAACTCGCCCTTGGCCGGGTCGTCCAGGACCTCGACGCCGTCGGCGGCGCCCAGAATCTTGCGGGCCGCGTCGGCGGTCACCTCCTGGGAGAAGGTGGCGTGCACGGTCAGCGAGTGGGTGGTGATGACCGGAACGCGGACGCAGGTCGCCGAGACGCGCAGGTCGGGCAGGCCCAGGATCTTGCGGGACTCGTTGCGGACCTTCAGCTCCTCCGAGGCCCAGCCGTCCTCCTTGAGCGAACCCGCCCACGGCACGACGTTGTAGGCCAGCGGCGCCGGGAAGGGGCCGAGCTCGCCGGCGGCGGCGCGCACGTCACCCGCCTCGGTGCCGAGGGTGCGGTCGGCCGCGACCTTGGCCATCTGGTCGCGGAGGGTGTCGATGCCCTCCTGGCCGGCGCCCGAGGCGGCCTGGTAGGAGGAGACCACCAGGTCGGTGGCACCGAACTCGCGGTGCAGGGCGCCGATGGCGACGATCATCGACAGGGTGGTGCAGTTGGGGTTGCTGATGATGCCGCGCGGCCGGTTGCGGACCTGGTCGGCGTTGACCTCGGGCACCACGAGAGGGACGTCCGGGTCGAGGCGGAACGCGCCGGAGTTGTCGACGGCCACGGCGCCGCGGGCGGCGGCGACGGGCGCCCACTCCTTGGAGACCTCGTCGGGGACGTCGAACATGGCGACGTCGACGCCGTCGAAGACCTCGGGGGCCAGGGCCTGGACCACGACGTCCTCGCCGCGGACCCGCAGCACCTTGCCCGCGCTGCGCGCGGAGGCCACCAGGCGGATCTCACCCCAGACGTTCTCGCGCCGGCTGAGGATGTCCAGCATCACGGTGCCGACGGCGCCGGTGGCGCCGACGAGGGCGAGGGTGGGAAGACGGTTGCTCATCGGCCGGTACCTCCGTAGACGACAGCCTCGACCTGGTCCGCGTCGAGCTGGAATTCGGTGTGGGCGGCCTGGACGGCCGCGTCGATCTGGTCCTCCTCGACGATGACCGAGATGCGGATCTCCGAGGTGGAGATCATCTCGACGTTCGTGCCGGACCCGGCGACGGCGTCGAAGAAGCGGGCGGTGACACCCGGGTAGGAACGCATCCCCGCGCCGATCAGGGAGACCTTGCCGATCTTGTCGTCGTAGCGCAGGGACTCGAAGCCGACCTTGTCCTGGACCTTCTTCAGCGCGGACAGGGCCTCCTTGCCCGAGTCCTTGGGAGCGGTGAAGGAGATGTCGGTGCGCGAGGTGGAGACGGCCGACACGTTCTGCACGATCATGTCGACGTTGATCTCGGCGTCGGCGAGCGCGCGGAAGATGGTCGCGGCCTCACCGATGCGGTCGGGCACGCCGACGACGGTGATCTTGGCTTCGCTCCGGTCGTGGGAGACCCCGGAGATGATCGGCTGTTCCATGCCTTCGCTTTCCTCGACTTCGGGAACGATCCAGGTCCCGGGCTTCTGGCTGAACGACGAACGGACGTGCAGCGGGATGTTGTAGCGCCGCGCGTACTCCACACAGCGCAGGTGCAGGATCTTCGTGCCGCAGGCGGCCATCTCCAGCATCTCCTCGTAGGAGATCTGCGGGATGCGGCGGGCGCCCGGGACGATGCGCGGGTCGGCGGTGAAGACGCCGTCCACGTCCGAGTAGATCTCGCAGGCGTCGGCCTCCAGCGCGGCGGCGAGCGCCACCGCGGTGGTGTCGGAGCCGCCCCGGCCGAGCGTGGTGATGTCCTTGGAGTCCTGGGAGACACCCTGGAAGCCGGCGACGATGCAGATCGCACCCTCGTCCACGGCCTCCTTGATCCGGCCCGGGGTCACATCGATGATCTTGGCGTTGCCGTGCAGGGACGTGGTGATGACACCGGCCTGCGAACCGGTGAAGGAGCGGGCCTCGAACCCCAGGTTGGCGATGGCCATGGCGACCAGCGACATGGACATGCGTTCGCCTGCGGTGAGGAGCATGTCGAGCTCGCGCGCGGGCGGCATCGGGGACACCTGCTCGGCGAGGTCGATGAGTTCGTCGGTGGTGTCGCCCATTGCAGAAACGACGACGACGACGTCATATCCCGCTTTTTTCTGAGCGACGATCCGCTGGGCTACTCGCTTGATGGCTTCCGCGTCGGCGACGGAAGACCCACCGTACTTCTGCACGATCAGGGCCACGGTCGATGCTCCTGAGGAGTTGGGATCAGACAATGAAAGGAGTGTAGCCAGCGACGTCGTCGTCGACCCCGTCCGACCTGGGACGGGAGCACACGTATGTGCATGGCACACCAGCGGTCGGGCTTACCCGGTGCGCGGGAGAGTACTCGTCATCTCCGGCAGAAAAAGCCGAATGTGAGCTAGAACTCCAGACTGCGGCGCCCCTCGAAGGCGCGTCCCAGAGTGACTTCGTCGGCGTATTCGAGATCTCCGCCGACGGGCAGCCCACTGGCCAGCCGCGTCACTTTGAGACCCATGGGTTTGACGAGGCGGGCGAGATAGGTGGCTGTCGCCTCGCCCTCGAGGTTGGGGTCGGTGGCGAGGATCAGCTCGGTCACCTCGCCGTCGGACAGACGGGTCATGAGTTCCTTGACGCGCAGATCGTCGGGTCCGACGCCCTCGATGGGGCTGATGGCGCCGCCCAGCACGTGGTAGCGGCCGCGGAACTCACGCGTGCGCTCGATGGCGACGACGTCCTTGGACTCCTCGACGACGCAGATGACCGCGGCGTCGCGGCGGGGATCGCGGCAGATCCGGCACTGCTCCTCCTCGGCGACGTTGCCGCAGACGGAGCAGAAGCGCACCCTCTCCTTGACCTCGACGAGCGCGTTCACGAGGCGTTTGACGTCCGCGTGCTCGGCGGACAGCAGATGGAAGGCGATGCGCTGCGCGCTTTTCGGACCGACGCCGGGCAGCCGCCCCAGCTCGTCGATCAGATTCTGCACCGCGCCTTCGTACATCGCCTGCCCATTCGGTTCGGACCGGATTCCTCACGGGCTCGGTCCTCAGCCCCGCACCTCCACCGTATAGGCAGCGACGGCCTCCCCGGCACACCGGGTCGGCCGCCGTCCGCCGTCTGCGGTGAAACAGGTTTCCGCAGCTCCAGGCCCTGTTGTTCGGATCACCCCGGACCGCAGGGCCGCCAGACGCCCCCTTGCCCCGCCGAAGAGCTTGCCGAGCCTCCCGGGCTGGGCCGCGCTCCCCGCCTCGCAGGGGAACGCCTGGCCGACCGTTCGCCGGGGATCGGCTCCGCCGATGCGGCGAGAGCATCCGAAAACACGGTCCAACGGCCTAGAAGCCGGGGAGTCCCGGCATCCCGCCGCCTCCGAGGCCCTGCGCGAGGGGGCCCATCTTCTCCTGCTGGATCCGCTCGACCTGGGCCTCCGCGTCGCGGATGGCGGCGAGCACGAGATCGGCGATCGTCTCGGCCGTGTCGGCGGCGTCGTCGGGGTCGACGGCCTCGGGGTCGATGGTGATGTCCTCGACCTGTCCGCGCCCACTCAGCTTGACCTTGACCAGGCCACCGCCGGAGGTGCCCTCCACCTCGGTCTCGTCCAGGGCCTGCTGGGCCTGGACGAGCTGCTGCTGCATCTGCTGGGCCTGCTGGAGCAGCGCCTGCATGTCCATTCCGCCGGGGTTCACGGCCGCCTCCTCGCCGCACTCTCGGTGCGGGCGTCGCTGTCATGCCTTGCTCCGTGTGAGCGTAACCGGTCAGGGGCGGATGTGCGGGACAGCCTGGGCCGAAGGGGAAGGTCGGCCGGACAGCGGCGACTCTCCGGGCAGGAGGGCACACAAGGCATGAGCAGGGAGTAGCGATAAAATCACCGCTGGTGGACATGGGGTCTGGCGGGCACCGCCGTCGCGGCTGTGCGGGCAGGCCCCGCCGACAGCACCGACAGCACGGGGGTCCGGAAAAGTGTTGACCGCAGAGGAGCGCCATTCGGCATTGATCGAGGCGATGGTCGCGGACGGCACACTCGTCGACCCCGCACTCGTCGAGGCGTTCCGTGCCGTGCCCCGGCACCGCTTCATCCCCGAGACCGGCGCGCTGACCGCGCACGGAACCGCGCTCGACGCCACCGGCAACCACGAACTGTGGCTGTCGGCGGTCTACGCCGACGACGCCATCGTCACGCGTATGGACGAGGCCGAGCCTCCGGGCGGACGCGAGGAATTGTTCGGGGAGGACCTTCCCGTCGCCCGCAGGTACCGGGCGCCGCAACCGCGCCGGGCGCAGCGGCACCGGCCCGCCTCCTCCAGCACCGCGCCCACCGTCCTGGCCCGGATGCTGGAGCTGGCCGGGCTGAGACGCGGCCGGAGGGTGCTGGAGATCGGCACGGGGACCGGATGGAACACGGCGCTGCTGTCGCACCGCGTGGGTAGCCGCTCCGTCATCTCGGTGGAGATCGACGAACACCTGGCGCGGGCCGCCGTCCAGACCCTGCGCGCCGAGGGGTACGAACCCGCCGTGCACACGGCCGACGGCTACGAGGGCTTCGCCCCGGAGTCTCCCTACGACCGGATCATCACGGCCTGCGGTGTACGCCGGCTGCCTCCTTCCTGGCTCGAACAGCTGGAGCCGGACGGACGGGTCGTCTTTCCCTGGGGGCTGCTGGAGGGCGCCGGGGTGCTGGCGCGCGCGACACGCCTCGACGACGGGTCGATGTGCGCGGACTTCCACGGCGGGGTGGGCTTCGTGCCGCTGCGGGTCCCCGGGCCGCCCCTGCCACCGGTACGGGACTCCGGCCAGCAGCCCGACGAGTACCGGCTCACGCAGACCGACCCCGTGGCTCCGCTGATGGCGTTCCCGTCGGCGTTCGCGCTGTCGGTGATGGTGCCCGACTGGAGGGTGCGGCGGCGCTGGATCGGAACCGGTTCGGGCCTCTGGGTGTGCGACCGGACGCGCGAGTCGTGGGTGCGGATCTACCCCTACGGCACCTCGTGGATGGTCGAGCAGGGCGGCCCGCGCAGCATCTGGGACGAGTTCGAGGAGGCGCTGGAGGAGTGGAGGGGCCTGGGCTCCCCGGAGCCCGACCGGTTCGGTTTGTCGGTGGACCCCGACGGTGCGCACCGGGTGTGGCTCGACTCCCCGGAGGGACGTACGTGGCGGTGCTGACCCCACCCGTCCCCCGGCCGGCGGCGGCCGGCGGGTCCCGGCCTCGGAGGCCGGGACCCGCTCCGCTCACTCCGCGGTGTTCTCGCCGGCCTCCTGGGCCTGGCTCTTCTCCTTGATCTTGCGCAGGAGCTCCTGCTTGCTCTGCCGGGCGTCGGCGCTGGGGCCGCCGGGAACGCTCCCCTTCCCTCCGCGGAGGGCGGAGCGGGAGAAGGTGCCGCGCTGGCCGCCGAGGCCGAGGAGGTTGTCGCTGTTTCTGGCCATGAGGGCCCCCTTTTCGCGTGCGGGGCACCATGCCCCGCAACAACCGCTTCCTGGAGGGTAACCCCTCCGAGACGAAACGTCTCGTCATTATCGAGCCGCTAACGTGTCGGTATGGCAGAGCGCAGCGCCCCCACCGACGGCCCGGTCGGTCCCGATCCCCGCCGCCGCAGCGAGCGGGCCCGCCGGGCGGTTCTCACCGCCGCGGCGGAGCTGCTGGGCGAGGTGGGGTTCGCGAAGATGACGGTGGAGGCGATCGCCGCGCGGGCCGGGGTCGGCAAGCAGACGATCTACCGCTGGTGGCCCTCCAAGGCCGGGGTGCTCCTCGACGTGTTCACCGAGCTCACCGGCAGCGGCAGCGAGGAACGGCTGCCCGACACCGGGGACCTGGCCGCCGACCTCAAGGCGGTGCTGCGCGCCACCGTGGACGAGTTCAACGACCCTGTGATCGACCGCACCGCCCGGGCGTTCACCGCCGAGATCCAGCACGACTCGGCGTTCGCCGAGGCCGTCCGGGAACAGCAGCTGCGGCCGGGGCTGGAGGCGTACAAGGCCCGGCTGCGCAGCGCCCAGGAGGCAGGGGAGATCGATCCCGGTCTCGACCTGGACATCGCGGTGGAACTGCTCACGGGGCCGTTCCACCAGCGCTGGCTCCAGCGGACCGCGCCGTTGACCCACGGGTACGTGGACGCGCTCGTGGACACCGCGCTGCGCGGCATGCGGCCTCCGGGGTAGGGGCTCCCCCGGATCAGAGTCCGCTCGGGGCCTCGTGTTCGATCTCCTCGATCACCCGGCCGCCCAGCTCGGTCTCGATGAGGGCCGCTCCTGCTCCCGGGGGCAGAGGGGCGGAGTCCGGAGGTGCGGAGGCCGCGACGGGCTCCTGCGGCGCGGGAACGGAGCGCGGCGCCCGGTCCCGGGGCTCGCCGGGCTCCTCCGGCGGAGGGGCCGCGGCGGCGTCCTCGTAGGGGTCGGGCGGCGGCTCCTGGAGCCCCGTGACGATCCGGTCCGGCGGCGGGCCCGCCGGAGCCGGCTCGGGAGGCGCGGCGGGCTCGGGCCGGGGCGCGGCGGGGGGATGTGCGGCGGACGGCTGCGGCTCGGGCTGCTGCGGGGCGGGGGCGTCCCAGCCTGCCGGTTCCGCGACCGGAGCCGGCCGGCGCGGTGCGACGGCGGTGGCACCGCCCGCACCGGCGGCGACCACGCGCACGTCCACGCCGAAGACCTGCTGGATCGCGGCGGCGACCACCTGGTCGCTGCCGCTGTTGCCGAAGCCCTTGGCCTCCCCGGGGCGGGAGAAACCGAGCATGACGGTGTTGCCCTCCACACCGACCGGCTGGATGCTGCTGCCGACCAGGACCGACCACGTGAAGCGGCGCCGGCCCTTGACCGCCTCCAGGACCTGGGTCCAGGCTCCCTGGAGCCTTCCGAGGTCGAGAGCTCCGCCGGTCTGCACCGGGCGCTGCGCGGGGGCGGGGGCGGCCGCCGGGGCGGGAGCGTCCCAGCCGGCCGGATCGGCCTGGCGGGGCGGCTGCTGCGAGTTCCGGGGAGCCTGCCGCTCGACGGGGGCGGGCGCGGCGGGCCGGGCCTGCTCGGGCGGTGCGGGAGCCGGGGCCGCCTGCGCGGCGGGGGCCGCAGGTGCAGGAGGGGAGGCAGGGACCGCGGGAGCCGCGGCAGCCGCAGGGGCCGCGACCGCACCCGAGGCGATGCGGCGCTCCATCTGCTCCAGGCGGGCCAGCAGAGCGGTCCCCTGGTCCCCGTCGGCGGCGGGCAGCAGGATGCGCGAGCACATGAGCTCCAGCACCAGCCGGGGCGCGGTGGCACCGCGCATCTCCGTCAGACCCTGGTTGAGGATGTCGGCGGCCCGGGTCAGCTCGGCCGGCCCCAGCCGGGAGGCCTGGGCCTTCATCTGCTCCACCGCCTCGGGGGCGACGTTGATCAGTCCCTTGTCCAGCGCGTCGGGGACGGCCGCGAGCACGACCAGGTCGCGGAAGCGCTCGAGCAGGTCCGTGGCGAACCGGCGGGGATCGTGGCCGCCCTCCACCATGCGGTCGACCAGGCCGAACACGGCGGCGCCGTCGCGGGCGGCGAGGGCGTCGACCATCTCGCCGAGCAGGCTGGAGTCGGTGTACCCGAGCAGGGAGACGGCCCCCTCGCGGGTGATGCCCCCCTCGTCCGAGCCCGCGATGAGCTGGTCGAGGACGGACAGGGTGTCGCGCGCCGAGCCCGCGCCCGCGCGCACCACCAGCGGCAGGGCCGCCGGGTCGTAGGGGACGCCCTCCTGCGCGAGGAGGTCCTCCATGAGCTCCTTGAGGGTGCTCGGCGGAATGAGTCGGAACGGGTAGTGGTGGGTCCGCGAGCGGATCGTGCCGATGACCTTCTCGGGCTCGGTGGTCGCGAACACGAACTTCAGGTGCGGCGGGGGTTCCTCCACCAACTTGAGCAGCGCGTTGAAGCCCTCGCGGGTCACCATGTGCGCCTCGTCGATGATGTAGACCTTGTAGCGCGAGCTGACGGGCGCGAAGAAGGCGCGCTCGCGCAGGTCCCGGGCGTCGTCGACACCGCCGTGCGAGGCGGCGTCGATCTCGATCACATCGATGCTGCCGCCGCCGTCGGGGGCCAGCGCCACGCACGAGTCGCAGGTGCCGCAGGGGTCGGGGGTGGGACCCTCCGCGCAGTTGAGGGAGCGCGCGAGGATGCGGGCGCTGGTGGTCTTGCCGCAGCCGCGGGGGCCGCTGAAGAGATAGGCGTGGTTGATCCGTCCGCTGCGCAGCGCCTGGCGCAGCGGGTCGGTCACGTGTTCCTGGCCGCGCACCTCACCGAACGTCGCGGGGCGGTACTTGCGGTACAGCGCGATGCTCACGGTGTGATCACTCCCCTGGTCCCTGCCACGGGTCCATTCAACCCGCAAGCACCGACAGCCCGCGCCCCGTCTGCGGAACACGGCCTGGCCTCGGTGCCAGGGGGGCCGGACCGGGCCGGAGAAACAGAAAGGACCCCCCGCGCACCCGCCAGAGCCTACTTATCCTTGCTGCCTTCCGGCCCTGGGGAGGTTCATAGGGTGACGCCGCACGAGGGGTCTGCACAGAGTCTATCCGAAGCCGGGGGTGGTCTGGCAAGGCGCGGCGGAGGCGGGGAACACCCCCGTGAATCCGCGGAACTGGGAGGGGCCGCCGGAGCGTCCAAGAGGTCATGTTCGACCTTCAGACCCCCGTCGACCGCTCTCCCGCCCGCCAGGAGCTCATCGTCTCCGTCCTGGACGACGCCTTCTCGGAGCTGATGTCCGAGGCTCCCTCGGCGTTCCGGGTGAAGTTCCGCAAGATGGCCGCCAACCCGTTCGCGTTCTACCGCGGCAGCGCCGCGCTGTTCTACGCGGACGTGGCCCCCCTGGAGGACCCCTGGGCCAACGCGCGCACCTCCCGCGTGTGGATCCAGGGCGACCTGCACGCCGAGAACTTCGGCACCTACATGGACTCCACCGGCCGCTTCGTCTTCGACGTCAACGACTTCGACGAGGCCTACCTCGGCCACTTCACCTGGGACGTGCTGCGCCTGTCGGCCAGCATCGCCCTGCTGGGGTGGCAGAAGGCCCTGTCCGACGAGGACATCAGCGCCCTGGTGGCCCGGTACGTGAACGCCTATGTCTCCCAGGTGGCGCAGTTCGCCGTGCACGGCGGCGACTCCGAGTTCTCGCTCAAGCTCGACACCACCGACGGCACCGTCCACGACGTCCTGCAGAGGGCCCGTCTCAACAGCCGTGCCGACATGCTCCTGTCGATGACCCGCAGCGAGGGCTACCGGCGCCTGTTCCGCGAGGGTCCCCGCGCCCGCCGTCTCGGCGACGAGGAGCGGGAGAAGGTCATGGCCGCCTACCGGCGGTACCTGGAGACCATTCCGCAGGACCAGCGGTACAGCTCGATGAGCTACGAGGTGAAGGACGTCGTGGGCAGCGGCGGCTTCGGCATCGGCTCGGCCGGCCTGCCCGCCTACACCTTCCTCGTGGAGGGGCAGTCCGAGGCCTGGGACAACGACCTGGTGCTGTCGATGAAGCAGGGCAACGTCGCCGCGCCGTCGCGGGTGGTCAAGGACCCCGAGATCATGGCGGCGTTCGAGCACCACGGGCACCGCACCGCCGTGTCCCAGCGCGCGTTGCAGGCCCACGCCGACCCGCTGCTCGGACACACCGAGATCGACGGCAAGGGCTTCGTGGTGAGCGAGGTCTCCCCGTACACCAACGACCTGGACTGGGGTGGGCTGACCGAGCCCGGTGACATCGCGCCGGTGCTGGACTACCTGGGCCGGGCCACGGCCAAGGCGCACTGCGTGTCCGACTCCCACGCGGACGACGCGCTGACCGGCAGCCAGGTCGAGGAGGCGCTGTCGGAGGTGCTCGCCGGGCGCGAGCAGGAGTTCGTCGACTGGTGCACGGCGTTCGCCCACGCCTATGCGGCCCAGGTCCGCACGGACTACGCGCTCTTCGTCGACGCCTTCCGCAACAACCGCATCGCGGGGGTGCGGTCCAGCCAGGGGTGAGCGTTCGGGGAAACCCGTTCGAAGCACCCTCTCCCGGCATGTACAGTTGGTGGCGGAGGATTCGCCTAGTGGCCTAGGGCGCACGCTTGGAAAGCGTGTTGGTGGCAACGCCTCAGGGGTTCGAATCCCCTATCCTCCGCCACAGAGGGGCTCGACCGCGGTGCGGTCGGGCCCTTCGGCATTCCGGGGGCCGGTGGAGCCGGCGGGTTTCCCCGGTCGCCTCCGACCCATTTTGCAACTTGTTGCATAATGTGCTCGGGACGGCCGGCCGCCGGACCGAGAGGCGTTTTCCGCGCGAGGAGAGACCATGGGCGAGTACCCCCACCTGCTGCAACCCCTGGACCTGGGATTCACGACCCTGCCGAACAGGACGATCATGGGTTCGATGCACCTGGGGCTGGAGGAGCACCCCGGCGGCTTCGAGCGGATGGCGGCCTTCTACGCCGAACGCGCCCGCGGCGGTGCGGGGCTCATCATCACCGGCGGCATCGGACCCAACGCCGAGGGCGCCACCTTCAAGGGCGCCGCCAAGATGACGAACGCCGCCGAGGTCGCCCAGCACAGGGTCGTCACCGAGGCCGTCCACCGCGAGGGCGGGCGGATCGCCATGCAGATCCTGCACACCGGCAGGTACGCGTTCAACGAGGACCTCGTCGCGCCCAGCGCGATCCAGGCCCCCATCAACCCCTTCACCCCCCGCATGCTCACCTCCGAGGAGGTCGAGCAGACCGTCGAGGACTTCGTGAACGCCGCGGTGCTGGCACGCGAGGCCGGGTACGACGGCGTCGAGATCATGGGGTCCGAGGGCTACCTGATCAACCAGTTCGTGGTCGCCGCCACCAACCGCCGCGACGACGAGTGGGGCGGTTCCTACGAGAACCGGATGCGCTTTCCCGTCGAGATCGTGCGCCGCACCCGCGAGCGGGTCGGGGACGACTTCATCATCGTCTACCGCCTGTCCATGCTCGACCTGGTGCCCGGCGGCTCCACCTTCGACGAGGTCGTGCGACTGGCCGGGGCCGTCGAGGCGGCCGGGGCCACCATCATCAACACCGGCATCGGCTGGCACGAGGCGCGCATCCCCACCATCGCCACCTCCGTGCCGCGCGGCGCCTACAGCTGGGTGACCAGGAAGCTCATGGGCGAGGTCTCGGTCCCCCTCGTGGCGGTCAACCGCATCAACACCCCCGAGGTCGCCGAGGAGATCCTCGCGAGCGGCCAGGCCGACATGGTGGCCATGGCGCGGCCGTTCCTCGCCGATCCCGACTTCGTGGCCAAGGCCGCCGCCGGGACGCCCGAGCAGATCAACACCTGCATCGGCTGCAACCAAGCGTGCCTGGACCACACCTTCCAGCTCAAGATCACCTCGTGCCTGGTCAATCCGCGCGCCTGCCACGAGACCGAGCTGGTGCTCTCCCCCACCCGGACCCGCAAGCGCGTCGCCGTGGTCGGCGCCGGCCCCGCCGGCCTCGCCTTCTCCGTGTCGGCCGCGGAGCGGGGGCACGAGGTCACCCTGTTCGACGCCGCCGACGAGATCGGCGGGCAGCTGAACATGGCTCGCCGGGTGCCCGGCAAGGAGGAGTTCGACGAGACCCTGCGCTACTTCGGGGTCCAGCTGGAGCGCCACGGCGTGGACGTGCGGCTCAAGACCGAGGTGGGCGCCGCCGACCTCGCCGGGTACGACGAGGTGGTCCTCGCCACCGGTGTCACCCCGCGCACGCCCGACATCCCCGGCATCGACCACTCGAAGGTCGTGGGCTACGTCGACGTGCTGCGCGAGGCGGCGCCCGTGGGCGAGCGCGTGGCGGTCGTCGGCGCGGGCGGCATCGGCTTCGACGTGGCCGAGTTCCTCACCGACGGCGGCGAGCAGGCCTCCCAGGACCCCGATGAGTTCTTCCTCCAGTGGGGCGTGGACACCGGGCACACCACCCCGGGCGGCCTCGGCGAGGCCGTGCGCCCCGCGCCGCCGCGCCGGGTGCACCTGCTCCAGCGCAAGAGCAGCAAGGTCGGCGCCGGCCTCGGCAAGACCACGGGGTGGATCCACCGCCTGGAGCTGCGGCACCGGGGTGTGGAGATGCTGTCCGGCGTCTCCTACGACCGGATCGACGACGAGGGCCTGCACATCACCGTGGACGGCGAGCCGCGCGTACTGGACGTGGACACCGTGGTGGTGTGCGCCGGACAGGACCCGCGCCGCGACCTCGTCGGCGACCTCGAGGCCGCGGGCATCACCCCGCACCTGATCGGCGGGGCCGACGTGGCCGCCGAGCTGGACGCCAAGCGCGCCATCGACCAGGGCACGCGCCTGGCCGCGGCGCTCTGACCCAAGCCGGGGCAAAGGACACCTGACGCGTTCCCCGTCCGGGGCATGGCGGGGACGCGCCGGGGTAGCCGCACCAGCATGAGATTCGGCGAACGCATACGCGACATCGAGCGCTCCGAGCGCCTCGACCCGGTGGTGGCCAAGTTCAAGAAGGCCGCGGGGCTGATTCCGTCGGGCAAGGTACGGGACCTGCTCCACGGCGTCCCGCTCGGCCATCCCCTCCACCCGATCGCCGTGCAGGTGCCGCTGGGCTCCTGGCTGTCGGCGGTGGTGCTCGACATGCTGCCCGGCGACCACCGGCGCAGCGCGCACACGCTGGTCAACGTCGGAATCCTGGCCTCGTTGCCCGCCGCCGTGTCGGGCCTGGCGGACTGGTCGCAGCAGCACGAGCGGCAGCAGCGCGTGGGCGTGGTCCACGCGGAGGCCAACACCGTCGCCCTGCTGCTGTTCGGGGCCTCGTCCCTGTACCGCGGCCGGGGCCGCCACGGGGTCGGGCGGGCCCTGGCCCTGGCCGGCATGGGGGTCGCGGCGCTGGGCGGCTCCCTCGGCGGGCACATCGCCTACTACCGGGCGGGCGGCGCCAACAGCGCCGACCACCACATCGACCTGTTTCCCCAGGGCTGGCAGGACGTCGGCCCCCTCGACGGCTTTCCCGACGGCGAGCCCGCGGCGGCCGAGGTCGGCGAGGTGCCGGTCGTGGTCGTGCGTGAGGGGGTCGCGGTGCGCGCCCTGCTCGGCACGTGCACCCACATGGGCGCCCCGCTCGCGGAGGGGGAGCTGGTGGACGGCTGTGTGCGCTGTCCGTGGCACGGCAGCGAGTTCCGCCTCGACGACGGCAGCGTGGCCCGCGGTCCGGCGACCGCCGGGGCCGAGCACCTGGAGTGCCGGGTGGACGGCGGCCGCGTGCAGGTCCGCCTCCGGGGCGAGGTGGCCAAGGGCAGGGCTTCCTAGAATGCGCACATGTCACTGCCCCACGCCATCCTCACCGCGCTGCTGGAGAAACCGTCCTCGGGCCTCGAACTGACCCGACGCTTCGACCGGTCGATCGGGTACTTCTGGTCGGCCACCCACCAGCAGATCTACCGGGAGCTGGGGAAGCTGGAGGAGTCGGGCCTCATCCGGGCGCTGCCCTCGGAGGTGCCCGCACGCGGTCGGCGCAAGGAGTACGAGGTGCTGCCGGAGGGCCGCCGGGAGCTGTGCCGCTGGGTGGAGCGGCGCGAGGACCCGAAGGTGGGACGCGACCCGCTGCCGCTGCGCCTGCGTGCGGCGGGAGTGGTGGGCCTGCGGAACCTGGTGCCGGAGCTGGCCCGCCACCGGGACCTGCACCTGGCGCGGTTGCGGGAGTACGAGGAGTTCGAGAGGCGCGACTTCCCGGGCGGTGCGCTCACCGAACAGCAGCGGGTGCAGCTGCTCGTCCTGCGCGGCGGCATCGACATGGAGCGGGGCTGGGTCTCCTGGCTCACGCGGGCCGTCGACGAGCTCGGCGGAGGCTGACGGGACCGCGACCGCGGGTCAGGAGCCCGGGACCGCCTCGGAGATGTCGTCGGGCAGGTGCAGGCCCGGCGGGTGGAACGGGACGAGCCGGGACCGCAGCACCATCGCCGCCGCGCCGATGGCGGGGGCGGTGGAGGCCGAGGTGGACATGCGCACCCGGACGGGACGGCGGCCGCGCGCGGAGAGCGCCCGGCCGAGCTCGTGCTCTATCGCGGGCAGGTAGACCGGGGCCGCCACCGCCAGGCTGGAACCGGTGAGGACGATCAGCTCCGGGTCCATGAGGTTGGCGAGGGTGCGCACCGCCACCGCCAGGTGCCGGGCCGAGCGCTCCAGGAGGACGCGGGCCCCGGTCCGTCCCGCCCGGGCCGCGCGGACCACGGACGTGAACTGCGCGGCCACCGAGGGCCCCGACAGCTCCCCGCGCAGGACGGCGTCCTCACGGGCCGCCGCCACGACGGCCGCGGGTCCGGCCACGGCCTCGGCGCAGCCGCGGGCCCCGCACCAGCACACCGGGCCGTCGGGGTCCAGGCACACGTGGCCGATCTCGCCGGCACCGCCCGCCCCTTGGTAGGGGATGCCGTTGACCAGGACACCCGCGCCGATACCGGTGCCCATGTAGACGGTGGCGAAGACCGAGGCGCGGCCCGCCTCCCCCGACCAGTACTCGCCGAGGGCCGCGGCCGCCGCGTCCCGGCCGAGGACGACGGGCAGGCCGAGGGCGCGTTCGAGGTCTCCGGTGCCGGGGAGGGCGGTCCCCGGGGGAGCCACGACCCCGGCTCCGAGGACCCGGTCGCGGTCGACCCCCGCGCCCGCGACCAGGACACCGATCCGGTCGGCCGCCTCCGCGGCGGTGACGGAGGGCTCGGCGCGGCCCGCGCGGGTCAGGCGCGAGACCACCGCGCCGGTGAGGTCGGTGAGCACGTACGAGGTCCGGATCGGGTCCAGGTGGACACCCACGGCGTAGCGCGCGTCCCCGTTGAGGCGCAGCAGCACGCGCGGCTTGCCGCCGGTGGACTCGGCGCGCCCGGTCTCCACGACCAGCCCGTCCCGCAGGAGCCCCCGGACCACGTTGGAGATCGTCGCCGCCGTGAATCCGGTGGCGCGGACCAGGCCGGCCCGGCTGATGGTGCCCGCCGCCCGGATGACGTCGAGGATCGCCCCCCTGCTCGTCGCGTGGGTGGCGGCGCGCGCCGAACCGCTCAAGGGAACCTCCGCCGACTCGTGGCCGCACAGCGCGTACCAGCGTACCCACGAGGATAAGGGGCGTTGACTTAGTTTGTTCACTTAAGTAAGAATCTCGTGCCAAGGCGCACGGTGCGCCGGCCCCGCTTTCCGAGAGGCTGAGGATGATCCGCCACACCCTGCACGACGGCTGGCGCCTGACCGCCACCGCCGGCCCCGTCCCCGAGAACATCGCCGGCCGCGAGATCCCCGCCCAGGTCCCCGGCAGCACCCACACGGACCTGCTCGCCGCCGACCTGATCCCCGACCCGTACCTGGACACCGCCGAGACCGAGCTGGCCTGGATCCACCGCACGGACTGGCGCTACACCCTCGTCTTCGACGCCGAGGCCGCCGGCGGGGGCGAGCGCGTCGACCTGGCCTTCGACGGCCTGGACACCGTCGCGACCATCGAGCTCAACGGCCGGGAGCTGGGCCGCACCGCCAACATGCACCGCGGCCACCGGTTCGACGTGCGCGAGGCCCTGCGCACGGGCTCCAACGAGCTCACCGTCTCCTTCCGCTCCGCCCTGGAGCACGCCGAGGAGACCCGTGAGCGCCTCGGCGCCCGACCGCACGTCAACACCCACCCGTTCAACATGATCCGCAAGATGGCCTGCTCCTTCGGCTGGGACTGGGGGCCCGACCTCCAGACCGCCGGGATCTGGAAGCCCGTCCGCCTGGAGCGCTGGACCAAGGCCCGGCTCGCGCAGGTACGCACGCTCGTCACCGTCGGTGAGGACGGCACCGGCCGCGTCGAGGTCCACGCCGACATCGAGCGCGACGGCGGAGCCGAGCTGCTGCTGACCGCCGAGGTCGCCGGGCGCAGGGCCGAGGCCCGTGTCGACGGCGACAGCGGGACCGTCGTGGTGGAGGTGCCCGACGCGCGGCTGTGGTGGCCCGCGGGCCACGGCGAGCAGCCCCTCTACGACCTCTCCGTCTCCCTCACCGGCGGCGGCGCGATCCTGGACTCCGCCGAGCGCCGCATCGGTTTCCGCACCGTCGAGGTCGACACCACCCCCGACGAGCACGGCACGCCGTTCACCGTGACCGTCAACGACAAGCCGATCTTCGTCAAGGGCGCCAACTGGATCCCCGACGACCACTTCCTCACCCGCATCACCCGCGACCGCCTCGCCCGCCGCGTCGACCAGGCCCTGGGTGCCCACATGAACATGCTCCGCGTGTGGGGCGGGGGCATCTACGAGTCCGAGGACTTCTACGACGTCTGCGACGAGCGCGGTGTCCTCGTCTGGCAGGACTTCCTCCTGGCCTGCGCGGCCTACCCCGAGGAGGAACCGCTGTGGAGCGAGTTCGAGGCCGAGGCCCGCGAGAACGTCGCCCGCCTCAGCTCGCACGCCTCCCTCGCCCTGTGGAACGGCGGCAACGAGAACCTGTGGGGCCACGAGGACTGGGGCTGGAAGGAGCAGCTGGGCGACCTCACCTGGGGACACCGCTACTACACCGAGCTCTTCCCGTCCGTCGTCGCCGAACTCGACCCCACCCGCTTCTACTCCGACGGCAGCCCCTACTCACCGGGCCTGCCCGCCTCTGAGGTCCACCCCAACGACGAGGCGCACGGCACCCGCCACGAGTGGGTCGTGTGGAACCAGACCGACTACCGCGCCTACCAGGACCACGTCCCGCGGTTCTGCTCCGAGTTCGGCTTCCAGGGCCCACCCACCTGGTCCACCCTCACGGCGTGGGTGCACGACGAGCCGATGACCCCGACCTCGCCGGCCTTCCTGCTGCACCAGAAGGCCGAGGACGGCAACGGCAAGCTCGACCGCGGCTTCTCCGCCCACCTGCGCGCACCGCAGAACTTCGCGGACTGGCACTGGGCCACCCAGCTCAACCAGGCCCGCGCCGTGGCCTTCGGCGTCGAGCACTTCCGCTCCTGGTGGCCCCGCACCGCGGGTTCGCTGGTGTGGCAGCTCAACGACTGCTGGCCGGTCACCTCCTGGGCGGCCGTCGACGGCGACGAGCGCCCCAAGCCCCTGTGGTACGCGCTGCGGGACGCCTACGCCCCCCGCCTGCTCACCGTGCAGCCCCGCGACGGGAGACTCGTCCTCGTCGCGGTCAACGACACCGACGAGGAGTGGGCCGACGAGGTCCGGCTGGAGCGCACCACCTTCACCGGCGAGACCCTGCACACCGACACGGCGGCGCTCTCCGTCCCGCCGCGCGCGGTGGGCGAGTACGAGCTGCCCCGGGAACTGCTCGCGCCCGCCGACGACCGCAGGGAGGTGCTCACGGCGACCGCCTCCGGCGTCCGTACCGTGCGGCCCTTCCGCGAGGACCGCCACCTCGCCTACGACCCCGAGCCGCTGACCGCGAAGGTCACCGACACGCCCGACGGCTGCTCGGTGGAGGTCAGCGCCACCTCGTTCGCCCGCGACGTCTCCCTCCTGGTCGACCGGCTCGACCCCGGCGCCGAGGTCGACGACATGCTCGTCGACCTGCTCCCGGGAGAGCGGCACACCTTCACCGTGAGGTCCGGCACGAAGCTCGACCACGCCGCACTCACCTCCCGCGAGGTGCTGCGCACCGCCAATTCCCTGCACGGCTCCGGAGGGGAGTGAACGCCCGTGGGAAAACGCGAACCCGCCGGAGCGGTCGGGCTGGTCCTGGCCCGGCCGAGCCGCCTCCTGAGCGCGGAGCCGTTCTTCATGGAGTTCATCGCGGGGATCGAGGAACGGCTGGCCGAGCGCGACATGTCGGTCCTGCTCCAGCTGGTGACCACCGCCGAGGCGGAGGAGGAGGCCTACCGCCGCTGGGCGGAGAGCCGCCTGGTCGACGCCGTGGCCGTGGTCAACCCGGCCGTCGACGACACCCGTCCCGCCCTGCTGCGTGAGCTCCGGCTGCCCTTCGTGGTGGCCGGGGCCCACGAGGGCTCCGACGCCCCGGCGGTGTACACCGACAACACCGCCCCGGTCCGCGAGGTGCTGTCGCGGCTCCTGGAGCTGGGGCACCGGCGCATCGCCCGGGTGAGCGGTCCCGCGCAGCTGCTGCACACCCGCGCACGCACCGAGGCGCTCGCCGAGGGCTGCCGCGAGGCGGGGCTCCCCGCGCCGGTGGTCCTGGAGGGCGACTACTCCCGCGAGTCGGGCGCCCGGCGCACCGCCGAGCTGCTCGGACTCGACCACCCGCCCACGGCGGTCCTGTACGACAACGACGTGATGGCGGTGGCGGGGCTGGACACCGCTCGGGAGCTCGGCGTCGCCGTCCCCGGGCGGTTGAGCCTCATCGCCTGGGACGACTCGACGCTGTGCCGGCTGGCCTCGCCCACCCTCACCGCCATGAGCGTGGACGTCCACCGGTACGGCACCTCGGTCGCCGAGGCGGCCCTGGAGTGCGCCGACGGCCACCCCGCCACCGAGCGCTGGTCCCCCACCGCCCGCCTCGTCTCCCGCGGCAGCACGGGCCCCGCCCCGGCCGAGGGGTGACATCGGGACACGAAAAAGCCGCCCCCGGCGATGCCGGGGGCGGCTGGTGGCGGTGGAGGAGGGATTTGAACCCTCGAAGGGTTGCCCCTTACCCGCTTTCGAGGCGGGCGCCATCGGCCACTAGGCGACTCCACCGCGGACAACTCTACCGGATCCTGGGGAGTGCGGAAAACCGGCGGGGCGCCGAGGACGGATCCTGCGACCGCAGGCCGCCGGTCGGGGGCGGGAGCGGGCGGCGGAGGAAGGACTCCGGTCGGAGGGTCAGGGCCCCCGGCGCTCGGTGAAGAAGCGGGTGAGGAGGGCCGCGCACTCCTCGGCGACCTCGGTGCCGACCATGTCGGGCGGAACGACCTCCGGGCGGTGGTTGAGACGGGGGTCGCGGACCAGGTCCCACAGGGAACCGGCCGCACCCGCCTTGGCGTCGCGGGCGCCGTAGACGAGGCGGTCCACCCGCGAGAGCACGATCGCGCCCGCGCACATCACGCAGGGCTCGAGGGTGACCACCAGCGTGCAACCGGTCAGCCGCCATTCGCCGCGGACCACGGCGGCGGCGCGCAGGGCGAGCAGCTCGGCATGGGCGGTGGGATCGCCCCCGGCCTCGCGTGCGTTGTGGCCGCGGCCGATGACGGTGCCCGCGGGATCGAGCACGACGGCGCCCACAGGGACGTCACCGGTGGCCAGGGCCAGCTCGGCCTCGGCGACCGCCGTTCTCAGGGGGGTGTCGTAGGAGGTCACAGCCTCATGCTGTCGAGGAGGTCGCCGAAGCCGGCCCGTTCGGCCACGGCCGCGAGGACGTCGCTCGGCAGCACTCCGCTGCTGTCGTGGGACAGCGACCGCAGCTCGTCCGCGGTCACTCCCAGGTCGGTGAGCAGTCCGGCGTCACCGTCGGGCGAGGGGTCGGGGCGGGAGCCCGCCCCCTCCGCGGGGGGAGCTCCGGCCACTCCCGCCTCGGAGAGCACCTCGGCCAGGTGATGGTCCTCCACCACGCGGGCGTCGGACAGGAACACCCGGGGCTCACCGCCGTCGTCCGTGCGCACGATGGCGAACCACTCGTCGTCGACCTCCAGCAGGAGGACGGCGAGATCGCTTCCCGATTCGGCAGCGTGGTCGAGCATCAGGTCGGTGACGTCGTCGATGACGTTCACCTCCCCGAGCTCGACCTCGGCTCCACGCCACGCCTTCCCGTCGGGAGCGAAGACAGCTGCGAAGGTGGGCACCGCTTGCTCTCCTTGTTCTCCGGGGTGACTTCCCAGGTGTCCCTACCCCAGAGAGTCGAGGACACGCTGGAACGACTGTGCGAATCCCAGACGCTCGGAGACGCTGGCCAGCACCTCGTCCGGATACAGGTCGAGGTCGCCGGCGAGGGCACCGAGCTCCATCTCGTCCAGGCCGAGATCGGCGAGGATGGAGAGGTCGCCGGCGGGCAGCACCTGGTCCAGGTCGTCGTCGGGCAGGTCGATGTCCAGGTGGTCGAGGACGTCCCGGGCGACCTGCCACTCGACGGAGGCGGTGACGTCGGAGAGGAAGAGGGACACCTCGCCGCCGTACACCCGGACGAGGACGAAGAAGTCGTCGCCGACCGAGACCAGGCCGATGGAGCCGCTGATGCTCGGCTGCTGGCGCAGGGCGTGGATCAGGCCCTTGACGTCGTGCGCCAGGGCCACTGGGAGGAGGTCCACCTCCCAGTACTCCTCTTCCCGGTACGCGACGGCCGCGAAGTCACCGGAGTCGTCGTCACCATGATCGAGCACTGTCATCGCCACCCCAACCCGGCCGGTGTATCGGTGCGGACGAAGGAACCGCCCGTGCGAGTGACATGGTAACGATCACTCCGGTCCCGGTCCGCTTCAGTTCCGCACAACGCTCTCACGACTCCGGCTCGGCGTGCTCCACCGAGCTCCCCACGACGGGTGTGCGCCTCTCCCGCCCGTCCTCCGGACGCGGTCCGAGGCACCCGGCGGAGGATCCGGGCACGACTAGACTCTGCCTGGCCCAGCTCCCCAGCCACCGTCCGTTGTCCCAGCTCATCCGGAGACTGTCTTGGAAACCCTGGTCGTCGACCATCCCTTGGTCGCGCACAAGCTGACCACCCTGCGCGATGTGCAGACCGACTCGCCCACCTTCCGCCGACTGACCGACGAGCTGGTGACCCTGCTCGCCTACGAGGCGACCCGCGACGTGCGAGTGACGGACGTCACCGTCAGGACCCCGCTGACGGAGACCACCGGGACGCAGCTGAGCCGCCCCACCCCGCTGGTGGTGCCGATCCTGCGCGCCGGCCTGGGCATGCTCGACGGGATGACGCGCCTGCTCCCGACGGCCGAGGTGGGATTCCTGGGGATGGCCCGGGACGAGGAGACGCTCCAGCCCGCCACGTACGCCGACCGGCTGCCCCAGGACCTCTCGGGCCGCCAGTGCTACGTGCTCGACCCCATGCTGGCCACCGGGGGCACCCTGGCCGCCGCACTCAAGCTCCTGGTGGAGCGCGGCGCCGACCACATCACCGCGATCTGCCTTCTCGCGGCCCCCGAGGGCCTGGAGGCTCTCGAGCGGAAACTGTCCGAAACCCTGGAGCCGGACCACGGCGCGACCATGCGCGTGGTGACCGCGGCCGTGGACGAGCGGCTGGACGAGAACAGCTTCATCCTGCCCGGGCTCGGGGATGCCGGCGACCGCCTGTACGGCTGCACCTGATTCTCCCCCCTTCGCGACAGACGCCGGCGCCCGACTGGATCACCAGTCGGGCGCTTTTTCGGCTCATTTCAGCACAGAGTGAATGAACGTCCGAAAAGCGGGCATGCATCTACAGTGGCGATATCATCACCCCAGGTGGTAGCCCGAGATGGACCACTGATCGGCATTATCCGAATTCATTTCGAGATGAGAACGTAACCGACAGCAGTGATCATGGTTCATGACGGCCCGTAACAGGGCAGAGATCTCAGACCGAAACCAACCCCGCGGTTCACCGACACCGAATCCCCACACCCACCCCCGGTGCGGTCGTCCGGAGAACCGGCAGGAATCACCGAACGCCCTTGACCGGGCACCCTGCGCCACCACCCCTGCGACCTCCAAGGAGCGAGATGCCCGAGACCACGTCCTCCTCGACCATCGCCGATCCCCGCTTCTCCCCGGTCGTCGAGCGACTGACGTCGGAGTTCGCCGCGGTGCACCACGAGGCCACCGTGGCCCGGTGCGTGGACGCGGCCAGGCACGGCGCCCTGGAGGTCACCGGTCGCGCCACCCCCGACCTGGTGGAGCGGATCGCCCGCCAGCACCTCCAGGTGCTCGCGATGGCTTTTGCCGAACGCCGCTGACGGACGGGCACCCGGACACCGTGCCTGTTCAGTTTTTCTGAATTCGACCTGTACAGAGCTCGATTTTCGGCCTGTCCGACACTTTCTTCGGCGTTTCGGTTCCCACCCCTTCCCCAGGACACCCCGACACCGGCCCCCAACCACCCTGACCTGCGCTCGGGGATATCCGTATTGCAATCACCAAACGCTGTGGCACCAACAGCAACGGAACCGGACACAACCCGCAAGCACGGAAGTCCCGACATACCGCCACGCCGGAAGTACCTGGCAGGCTTTACGGGGCAGCATTCCCAATGCGACAATCACTCTTGGGTTGGTGGGTCAGGTGGATTCCCAGAGGAGTCAGTCGTGGCGAAGTTGAAGAAATGGGGCGGCTACGCGCTCATCGGGTTCGTGGCGTTCTATCTGCTCACGCAACCCGAGAGCGCGGCAGGCGTGATCCAGAGTGCGCTGGGCGGCCTGGTCGGCGGTGCGGAATCGATGTCCCGCTTCGTCAACGCCCTGCTGCCGTAGGCGGACACATGCGGCTCGTGGCCTCGAGTAACAGCGCTCCGGCGTCGGTCAACCGCTACCTGCTCCCGCACGAGCAGGACGTGGTGACCATCCGCCGGCATCCCGCGATCCTGATCGGCCCGGTGGGTGCGGTCCTCGGGGCACTGATCCTCGCGGGAATCCTCAGCAACACCCAGATCGCGGATACCGCCGCGGCGGTGGCCATCATCTGGTGGCTCTGGCTGCTGGTGCTGGTGTGGTTCGTGTGGAAGGTCGCGGAGTGGTCGGTCGACTACTTCGTCATCACCTCCGCCCGGCTGCTGCTGACGACCGGACTGATCACCCGCCAGGTCAACATGATGCCGCTCGGCAAGGTCACCGACATGAGGTTCGAGCGCACCCTCCTGGGGCGCTTCCTCGGCTACGGAACCTTCGTGATGGAGTCGGCCGGTCAGGACCAGGCCCTGAGCAAGATCGACTTCATCCCCTATCCCGAACAGCTCTACCTGGAGGTCGTGGGGCTCATCTTCAAGGAGTAGCCCTCCCTGCCTCCGACGGAGAGCACCCGCCCCCGGGCGGGTGCTCTCCGTTTTCCCGTCTGTCCCGCCACCTCCACCGGCCCCGGATTCCCCGCTCGTTCACCTTCTGTTCACCTTGCTCCCGAGCCACTCGCCGCGCGTCCCCCGGCCCGGGCGAGCCCCACGCCTCCGACCCCGCCTTCTCCTGGGGTTTCAACCGGCCCTCCGGGGGCAGCTGAGCACCCATGCACCGAACCGCGTCACGGCGAGGTTTGACTTCAAGGTGAACATAGGGTTAACTCATATCATCTGATAAGGAAACGAGGAGGGCACATGGCACACCACATCGAGCGTGCGGTGCATCCCACTCGCTCCCCCCAGGCCGGCCGGACCGTCCGCACCCCCGAAGAGGCCCTTCGCCTCTCCGGCGTGGCGGCGGAGCCCGTGCACGTTCCCCGGCCCCGCGAGGACGCCGACACCATCAGCTCTCAGCACCCGATCATGCACTGGGTGCTGGTCACCGACGAGAACGGGCGCACGCGACCCGAGGCTCGCTGGCTCTAGGCCGCGACTTCTCGCGATCTCCGGCGGAGCCGAGAATCTGCGAGCAGCGGTTCAGGCGTCTCCGCGCAGGGCGCGGCGTCTTCCTGGCCCGCTGTACGAGAGTCCCGCTCCGCGAGGAGCGTCCGCCCACGACGTGCCACCCGCGGCACGCCCTCGCCGAACGGTTCGGTGAGGAGTCCCGGACGACCGAGCAACCGAGGGGCCGCCCCACCAGGGGCGGCCCCTCACGCATGTCCTGGCCATGTCGACAAATCGGCTTGACGATAAAGGGATATAAGGGCCAACCGATAAGTGCCCTGCCGCTCCCGCCCCAGCCGCACCGCCCGAAAGGGCGGACCAGCGGCGGACGGCAGCATCCCCTTCAGGGACCCGGCCTCCCCGTACCGCACCACCACGGTGCGGGAACACCCCCGCCACCCGCCCCCGGCGGCCAGGGGGCCTGACTTTCCGGTCACCGTGCCAGAACATGTGCGCCGACCGCCCGGGGCGCTTGACACCACGTGAGACGGAACGTATCGTCTCGCTCATGAGGCTCTACTTCTTCCTGTGAATCCCGCGCTCCGCACCCGCGTCGAGTTCCGCGCCGCACGTACGTGCCGCGCCGCTCCGCGGGTACTCTCCGCCGCGGTCGATCCGGAAGGGGCCTCGCGCGGGAGCGTGCACATCCGTGCCGCTCCCCGACGGCAGTCCGCAACCTCGCATTCCTGTGTCCGCAAGGACCGTTCCGAGGTGCCCTCTCCGGACAACCGCGGCCCACCACCCCCTTTCAGAGACAGGAGGCCGCGCATGAGCACCGCCCGACCGCTTTCCCGTTCCCAGATCACCCTGGCCGAGGTCACCAAGCGCTACGGGGACCGCACCGTCCTCGACCGCGTCACTTTCACCATCGGCCCCGGCGAACGCGTCGGCATCATCGGCGACAACGGCTCGGGCAAGAGCACGCTGCTGCGCCTGCTCGCCGGCGAGGAGAAGGCCGACAACGGAGATGTCCTGGTCCGAGCCCCCGGTGGTATCGGCCACCTGCCCCAGACCCTGGAACACGTCGGTGTCGCGACCGGGACCGTGGGCGACGCCATCGACGACGCGCTGTACGACCTGAGGGAGCTGGAGGAGCGGATCCGCACCGCCGAGGCCTGCCTCGGCACCGCCCGCCCCGACCAGCTGAACGCCTACGGGGACCTGCTGTCCGAGTTCGAGGCCCGGGGCGGATACGACGCCGACGCCCGGGTGGAGGCCGGGCTGTACGCGCTCGGCCTGCCCGGCCTCGACCGGTCCCGTCCGCTCCACACACTCTCGGGCGGCGAGCGCTCACGCCTTGCCCTGGCATCGGTGCTGGCCGCCTCGCCCGAACTGCTCCTGCTCGACGAACCCACCAACGACCTGGACGACCGGGCCGTCGCCTGGCTGGAGGAGCGCCTGCGCGGCCACCGCGGCACGGTCGTGGCCGTCACACACGACCGCGCGTTCCTGGCCGCGGTGACCGACACCGTTCTCGAGGTCGACCGCGACCTGCACCGGGTCCACCGGTACGGCAACGGCTACGACGGCTTCCTCGCGGCCAAGGCCGCCGAGCGCACCCGTTGGATCAGGGAGTACGACGCATGGTGCCGGGAGAGGGAGCGCTCGCGCAGGCTCGCCGAGAACAACGTCCGGCGTCTGGAGGCCGTTCCCCGCAAGATGGAGAAGGCCATTTTCGGGTCGGGAGCCTTCCGGGCCCGGGGGCGGGCGCACGGAGCGATGAGCCGGATCCGCCAGGCCAAGGAAAGGCTGGAACGGCTCACCGCCGATCCGGTCCCTCCCCCGCCGGTACCGCTGCGGATGACCGCGGCCTTCCACGGGGAGGAGCGGACGGAAGGGAACGTGTCCGCCGCGGAGCTGGAGGGGGTGCGTGTCGGCGGTCGGCTCGACGTTCCCGCGCTGCGCATCGCCCCGGGAGAGCGCGTGGTGGTCACGGGTCCCAACGGCGCCGGCAAGACGACGCTCCTGCGCGTCCTCGCCGGTGAACTGGCCCCCGACACGGGCCGTGTGTCCGTACCCGTCCGGGTCGGCCACCTGCGCCAGGAGGACGGCGACGCACCCGCCGGGCGGACCGTGCTCCAGGCCTACGCCGCCGGGCGCCTCGAGCCGGCCGAGGAGTACCGGGACGAGCTCGCTTCATTGGGACTGTTCCGGCCCGGAGAACTGGACCAGCCTGTGGCCCACCTTTCGGTCGGCCAGCGGCGGCGTATCGAGGTCGCCCGGCTGACCTCGGGTGTGTACGGACTGCTCCTGCTGGACGAGCCGACCAACCACCTCGCCCCCGGGCTCATCGAAGAGATGGAGGAAGCGTTGTCGCACTACACCGGAGCCGTGGTGATCGTGACCCACGACCGGACGATGCGGCGCCGCCTTTCCGGCCGCCGCCTGGCGATGCACGGAGGCCGTCTGGTCGACGTCATGAACATGAAGTGATTTGTCGACAAGTCGACATGACCGCAAAGCGCCAGAGAAGCCGACCGAAAATGTCCGAATGCAGCGCATCCGCCGGGTGCTTCCGCACCCGGCGGGCGTGCTTTATCCGGGTGCCATGTCGACGAAGCGGCTGTAGTGCCCCTGGAAGGCCACCGTGACGTCGGCGGTGGGACCGTTGCGGTGCTTGGCGAGAATCAGGTCCGCCTCACCGGCGCGCGGCGACTCCTTGTCGTGCACGTCCTCGCGGTAGAGCAGGATGACCATGTCGGCGTCCTGCTCGATGGAGTTGTGGACACTGATCCCGTTGGCCACGAAGTTGTGGGTCCCGGGCACGGTCGCGTCGAAGACCTCCTGATCCCCGAGGGGCTCGATCTCCGCGATCTCGTCCCAGAAGACATCGTTGGTGGCCACCAGGTCGAGTTCGGCGTCATCCAGGACCCGGGCCACACGCACCAGCACGTCCTTGTCCGCGACCGCGGTACGCACTCTCTCCCGAACCTCAAGGGGAACGGTGTCCGTGGTCGTGCAGGCCGTGCTCTCGGCAAGGCCGGTGCCGCAGCTTCTCGGGCTCACCGCGCGGGCTCCGTGGTGTCCCACGGCCCCGGACTCCGGCCACGGTTCTGTCTCCCGGGGCTCCGGCACGTGCCTGGGGACGGCGACCCTGTCGCCGGGTTCCAGCTTCTCCAGGGCGCGCCAGCCGTCGAGGGCGAGGAAGGGATGGTTCCCCGAGGCCGTGACCTCCTTTCCCGACCGGAGGCGGAGCCGGAAGACCTGCTTCACCCCGCTGGAGAAGACATGGGTCATGGTCCGGGGCACGAGGCGGAGCTTGTCGTCCAGGGACCACACGGGGATGTCCCTCTCCCCTGCCTCGTACAGCTCTCCCAACGTGGTCTCGGCACCGGTGTCGGCCCGCAGCACGCGGGTGTCGGCCGTCAGGCAGCCCGACTCCCGCAGGTCCGACACCTGGGGGCGTTTGTCGGTGCGCTGTTCGGGGCCTCGGTTGAGCTGGGAGAGCGCCACCACCGGTACCTCGAGCTCCTTGGCCAGGAGCTTGAGCGACCGGGACATCTCCGAGACCTCCTGCTGGCGGCTCTCCACCCGACCGGGCGAACTCATCAGCTGGAGGTAGTCGACGATGACCAGCTTGAGGTCGTGCTGCTGCTTGAGTCTTCGGCACTTGGCCCGGATCTCCATCATCGACATGTTGGGCGAGTCGTCGATGAACAGCGGAGCGTTGGCCACCTCGCCCATCCGCCGGGCCAGCCGCGCCCAGTCGTCGTCGGTCATCAGACCCGAGCGCATGGTGTGCAGCGGTACCCGCGCCTCCGCCGACAGCAGGCGCATGACGATCTCGTTGCGCCCCATCTCCAGACTGAAGAAGACCGACGTCATGTCGTTCTTGATCGACGCCGCACGGGCGAAGTCCAAGGCCAGGGTCGAGTTGTGGGTGGGCACCATGGAACGGGTCGCGAGGAACAGGTGGCCCGGATGGTCCACCTGCACACAGCGGACCGGAACGCTCTCGACCGGGCGGACAGCGGTGATGAAGCGGGAACCGGTTCTCCTGCGGCTGCGGCCCGCGCTCCGCTCCTCGTGCGCTCCGCGCCCGAGGTCGGGCCCGAACATCTCCTGCTCCGGCTCGAAGGTGACCGTGTAGCGGGTGGAGGGCGCCTCGGGCCGGCCCGCCGGCCGCCTCGTCGACATGTCGGTGCGGTACCCCAGGCTGTGCACCAGCTCCCGGAAGCCGTTCGCCAGACGTTCGTCGGCCACCTCGAACCGGACCGACCCGTCGGCGTCCACCGTTCCGCCGGTGTCCAGCAAGCCGGCCAGGAGCTTCCTGCGCTGTTCCGCCGAGCCGCGCAGACAGGCCGGAGGAATGTGCTTGTCCCCCAGCACCCCGAGCGTACGCAGCAGGGCCCGGACACCGCCGTGGCGGCCTGTGCGCTCCCGCGCGTCGTTCCCGGGCTCCTCCTGGGGGAGGAAGACACTGTGAGCGGCGCGGTCGGTACCGACGGGCTTGACCACCAGTCCCTCGGACTCGATGCCGAGCAGGACCTCGGGGTCCGTGGTCGTGATCCGGGCCTCTCCGGCGTCCCCGGCACCGAGCCAGGCACCCAGGAAGTAGGGCGGCAGGAGGAGATCCTGTTCGGGCAGGTCCAGCGGCTCGGTGGTGGGTACCCAGTGGTTCGGCCCGTGGTCGGCCCCGGGCGTGCTCAGGGTACGGGCGATCTCGCTCGTGGTACGCATCTCGGGAAGGCAGGGGGCTCCGCCATGAGTCCCCGCCTCCTGCCCGGCCCGCCGCGAGGCCCTCGTGTGGGTCGGCCACCGGTGCTCCGCGTCGGCGACGACGGTGGTGCCGTCGTCGAAGGTGATCTCGTAGCAGGGGCGCCCGGTCATCACCTCGGTGGCGGCCACCACCCGGGTCGGGGTCCCGTCCGCGGCGAGCAGTTCGCTGCCGACCTCCACCTCTCCCATCGTGGTCCAGCCCTGAGGGGTGGGCAGCGGTGTGTCCAGGGCGAGGGCCTTTCCGACAGCGGGTCGGGCGGCGATGATGATCATCTGGCCGGGGTGGAGGCCGTTGGTGAGGGCGTCGAAGTCGGCGAAGCCGGTGGGAACGCCCGTGAGGGTTCCGTCGTGGGTGGAGATGGCCTCGATCTCGTCCAGGGCGCCCGGCATGATGTCGGAGAGGGGGAGGTAGTCCTCTCCGGTGCGCTTCTCGGCGACCTTGTAGATCTCTGCCTGGGCGATGTCGACGAGGTCGTCCACCTCCCCGTCGCCCGAGTAGCCGATCTGGGCGATGCGGGTGCCGACCTCCACGAGGCGGCGCAGAACGGCCCGGTCGGAGACGATCTTGGCGTAGTAGCCCGCGTTGGCCGCGGTGGGGATGGACTCGGTGAGGGTGTGGAGGTAGAGGGCACCGCCCGCCCGGGTGGCCTCGCCGCGCTTGGTCAGCTCGGCGTTGACCGAGATGACGTCGACGGGTTCGCCCCGGGAGAAGAGGTCGACGACCGCGTCGTAGATGATCTGGTGGGCCGGCCGGTAGAAGTCGGCGGACCGGACGATCTCCACGACCTGCGTGATGGCGTCCTTGGAGAGGAGCATGCCGCCCAGCACGCTCTGCTCCGCCTGGATGTCGTGGGGCGGTGTGCGCTCGTATCCGACCTCTTCGGGTGGCTCTTCGGCGACACTCACGAACAATCTCCCTGGACCGTGCTCCGTGTCGGCCCAGGCGTGGACCGACCTTTCCAGGATGCCCCATGGCAGGTGCCCGACCGGCCGGGGGCGGACGGGCTGTGGATCACGCACCGACGCCGGAACACGGGTTTCGGACGGGCTTTTACCACTCGCCGGAGGTCTTTGCAGGGCAGAGGGACCACAAGTTGTACACATCACCTGTGGATAACTTTCACGCAACCTGTGGATATATGGCCTGACCTGCGAAGACAACCCTTGCGACAGGTGCGTGCGGGATGCCTCACAGGGCCCGCCAGACCGAGTTATCCACAGGCTTTCAGGGGCCTGTGGATAACTTCACACGCCCTGTGGACGCCTGTCCGATACGGTGACCTCGACATGCGCAGACTTCTCTCCGCCGCCCCGTTCCGGCACCGCCACGACCGCGAGATCCTCGCGCTGGCGGTGCCGAGCTTCTTCGCGCTCGTCAGCGAACCGCTCTTCCTGCTGACCGACTCCGCGATCGTGGGCACCCTCGGCACCCACGCGCTCGGCGGCCTCGGCGTGGCCGGGCAGGTCCTGCTCACCCTGGCCGCCGTCTGCATCTTCCTCGCCTACGGAACCACCGCCGCGGTCGCCCGCAGGTTCGGAGCCGGTGACATCGCGGGAGGCATCCGCGACGGTGTCGACGGTCTCTGGCTCGCCGCCGTCCTCGGGGCCGCCGCGATCGCGATCGGCTGGCCCCTGGGACCCGCGATGGTGGAGGTCCTCGGCGCCTCGTCCGACGTGGCACCCTACGCCGTGGCCTACCTGCGCGTCAGCCTCCTGAGCACGCCCTTCCTCCTCGTCGTCATGGCGGGCACCGGAGTGCTGCGCGGTCTCCAGGACGCCCGCACGCCCCTGGTCGTGGCGGTCGCCTCCTTCGCCGGCAACGCCGTCCTGTGCGCGCTGTTCGTCCTGGTGCTCGACTGGGGTATCACCGGTTCGGCGTGGGCGACGGTGGCCGCACAGGGCGGCGGAGCGTTCTGGTACATCGCGGTGATCATCCGCCGGGCCCGGGCCGAGGGCGTGTCCCTCGCCCCCAGCGCCGCGGGCCTGCGCGCGTCGGCATCGGCGGGGTTCGCCCTGTTCCTTCGCAGCGTCTCGATGCGTGTGGTGGCTCTGGTGACCACGGCCGTAGCCGCCCGCCTGGGTGACGCCCCGATCGCCGCACACCAGGTCAGCAACAACATCTGGGCCCTGCTGGTGTTCGCCATGGACGCGATCGCCATCGCCGGGCAGGCCATCGTCGGCCGCTACCTGGGCGCGGGCGACGCCCGGGGGGCACGGGAGTCCACACGCCGCATGGTCGAGTGGGGCGTGGGCCTCGGGTTCGTGTTCACCGTGCTGGTGCTGGCGGTGCTGCCGTGGGCGTGGGTCCCCTTCACCTCCGACCCGCAGGTGCGCCTGCTCATCACGGCGTCCCTGGTCGTGGTCGCCCTGCTGCAACCGCTGAGCGGGGTGACCATGGTCCTGGACGGGGTGCTCATGGGCGCCGGGGACCAGCGCTACCTCGCCTGGGCCTCCCTGTGGACGATGCTGGTCTTCCTGCCGTTCGCCGTGGCCCTGCCCGCCCTCGCGAACTCCGCGATGTGGGGACTGGTCGGTCTGTGGGCCGCCTTCGGCGTGTGGATCCTGGCACGGGCCGTCGCACTGGGCGTCCGGGCCCGGGGAAGCGCCTGGCTCGTCACCGGGGCGATCCGCAGCTGAGCGGCGCCTCGGCCGGGAGGAGGCCCCCGGTCAGAGCGAGGTGTCCCGCTCCCCGATGGCCGGACCGTGGTAGAAGTTCGCCACCCGTTCCGAGGCAGGCCGGGGCGGGTGGTCGGGCAGCTGCTCCAGGCTGAGTTCGGTGCCCGCCGGCTCGCTGAGGTGGTCGAGCTGCTTGCGGAGCCGCGCAGTGACGTCGTCACGCAGCTTCGGGAGCATCGAGTACAGCTTGTCGCCCGGACAGCTGGTCGAGTTGAAGTCGCGGTGCCCGACGATGGCCTCCTCCGGGTGGAGGCGGTACACCAGGCAGAGCCAGGCGCAGGTCTCCACGAGAGACGTCATGAGTTCCGCGGGAGGAGCCACCGTGGCGTAGGTCCCCTCGTTCTCGATTCCGATGGTGTGCGAGTTGTGGTCCGCGGTGTGCGCGCCGATCACGTGCCTGCCTTCGCGGATCGCCTGGATCGTCCTGTCCCGGCCCTCCATGACGTGGCCGCCCCTGCTGATGGTCAGCTGCTGTCCGGCGTCGCTCCAGCCGTTGGAGTCCATGTGGTAGCTCTGGATGATGCGGGACAGCTCTCCGGCGTGTTCGGCCGAGGTGTCGTAGGAGTTCTGCGT
This sequence comes from Nocardiopsis algeriensis, assembly GCF_014203695.1. Lineage (GTDB taxonomy): Bacteria > Actinomycetota > Actinomycetes > Streptosporangiales > Streptosporangiaceae > Nocardiopsis > Nocardiopsis algeriensis. The sequence goes on from NZ_JACHJO010000011.1 coordinate 161,723, forward strand.
GGCGGTGTGGTGCACGACGATGTGGGTGGGCCCCCTGTCCAGGACCTGGATCGTGTGGCGCGGGGAGCGCGCCTTCCACTCCTCCCGCGTGTAGACCCTGGGAATCACGGCGGCGGAGGCCGGCCCCGGTAACCCGGCCGGCCCGCCGAGAAGCAGCCCTCCCGCGACGAGCACCGCCCCCCGGAGAACCGTCCTGCGGTCCGGAACGTATTCCTGCCGTCCAGCCATGGTTCTGTCGTCCTCTCCGCGCGACATCAACACAGAGAACACGATAAGTTACAAAGAGTTACCAAACGGGCTGTCGGAACATCTCGGCGTGTCCGGCTCCCCCCGTTCCTCCCCGGAAGTCTCCCCGGAAAAGGGAACGGTCCCGCCTCTCCGAGGAGAGACGGGACCGGACCGGTGCTGTGTGCCGGACTCAGGAGCCGACGACGTCCAGCTTGATCGTCGCGGCGACCTCCGGGTGCAGGCGGACCTGCGCCTTGTGGCTGCCGACCGACTTGATCGGGTTCTTGACCTCGATGCGGCGCTTGTCCAGCTCGGGACCGCCGGCGGCCTTGACGGCCTCGGCGATGTCGGCGGGCGTCACCGAACCGAACAGGCGGCCACCCTCGCCGGCGCGCTGCTTGAGACGCACGGTGAGCGCGTTGACCTGGCCGGCGACCTGACGGGCCTCGTCCAGGGACCGGATGTCACGCGCGGCACGCGCACGCTGGATCAGGTCGATCTGCTTCTGGCCGCCGCGCGTCCACCGGATGGCGAACCCGCGGGGAAGCAGGTAGTTGCGGCCGTAGCCGTTCTTCACCTCGACGACATCGCCAGGGGCTCCGAGACCGTTGACCTCGTGGGTCAGGATCAGCTTCATGACAAAAACCTCCCTCGGAGAATCCCCGCTAGCGAGCGGTGCTGGTGTAGGGCAGCAGGGCCACCTCGCGCGCGTTCTTGATCGCGGTCGCGACGTCGCGCTGGTGCTGCGTGCAGTTACCCGTCACGCGGCGGGCGCGGATCTTGCCGCGCTCGGAGATGAACTTGCGGAGAAGCGTGGTGTCCTTGTAGTCGATGTAGGACTGCTTCTCCTGGCAGAAGAGGCAAACCTTCTTCTTGGGCTTACGCACTGCCGGCTTCGCCATCGTGGTGCTCCTTCGCAAGAGCCCCGGGGTCCTCCCGGGGATGGTCTGAGGACAAGTGGACATCGGCTCGGCGCCACGGGGCACCGGGCCGTTTTGCTGCGTGGTGCGCTCCGGGGAGCGGACCCTGGCGGCCTAGAAGGGCGGGTCGTCGAACGATCCGCCGCCGAAGCCCCCGCCGCCACCGGCGCCGCCGCCGGTCGCCCACGGGTCGTCGGCGGGAGGACGCCCTCCGCCCTGCTGGCCGCCGAAGCCACCACCCTGGTTCCCGTAGCCGCCGCCCTGGGGCTGGCCGCCACCGAAACCGCCGCCCTGCTGGCCGCCGAAGCCGCCGCCGCCCTGGCGCTGCGTCTTGGTCACCTTCGCGGTGGCGCTGCGCAGGGCCGGGCCGACCTCCTCGACGTCGATCTCGAAGACGGTGCGCTTCTCACCCTGCTGCGTCTCGTACGAGCGCTGCTTGAGCCGCCCCTGGACGATGACGCGCATGCCGCGCTGGAGGCTCTCGGCGACGTTCTCCGCGTACTGCCGCCAGACGGTGCAGGTGAGGAACATGGACTCGCCGTCCTTCCACTCCCCCGACTGCCGGTCGAAGGTGCGCGGCGTCGAGGCCACTCGGAAGTTGGCGACCGCGGCTCCACTGGGCGTGAAGCGCAGCTCAGGGTCGTCGACAAGGTTGCCGACGAGCGTGATCTGGGTTTCGCCTGCCATGTACGGGCTCCGGTTCGAGATAGTCGGGCTCAGGCGGTTTCGCCTGCTTCCCCGATCATCCGTGTCGGTTCTGACAAAAGCGGATGTCTCGGGGGCAGGGGATCGCGGGCGCGGGGACCGCTAGCGGGCCTCGGGCCGGATCACCTTGGTGCGGAGCACCGCCTCGGCGAGGCCGAGCTGGCGGTCGAGCTCCTTGACGGTGGCGGGCTCGGCCGACAGGTCGATGACGGCGTAGATGCCCTCGTCGTTCTTCTCGATGTCGTAGGCGAGGCGGCGCTTGCCCCAGATGTCGACCTTCTCGACCGAACCGCCGTCGTTGCGGACGACGGCGAGGAAGTTCTCCAGCGACGGGGCGACGGTGCGCTCGTCGAGGCTGGGGTCGAGGATGACCATGATTTCGTAACGACGCATAGGCGTACGTTCCTCCTCTGGACTGTCGCGGCCATGGAATCTCCATGGCAGGAGGGCAGGAGCCCTGGTCCTTGCCGCACCGAGGGGCGCGGGGTCTCCCACGGGCTCTGAGCCATACGGGAGCCAAGATTACCAGCAGCCCGGGACCGGAACAGGCGGCGGCGGAAACCTGTGGACGGAAGGCCGCACGCGGAAGGGGCCGGCACCCCCGGGGCGGAACCCCGGGCGCACCGGCCCCTCGGCCGTGTCGGCGGTCAGTCGTCGCGGCTGCCGAGAACCGCGGCCCGGCTGTTGTCCTGCGTACCGAAACCGCCACCGCCGCCGGCGCCGCCACCGCCGGCGCCGCCCTCACCGCCGCCGTTCCCGACACAGGACGGGTCGTACGGCCACTGCTCGCAGTCCACCGGGGCGGTCGGCTCCTCCGGGCTGTCCTCGCAGCCCAGGCCGAAGGGACCGCAGTCGGGTGACTCCGAGTCCTCCGGCACGCAGCCCTCCCCCGTCCACGGGTTGCACTCGATCTCCTCCGGCACCTCGGCGGAGGGCTCCTCGGACGGTTCCTCGGAGGGCTCCTCGGAGGGTTCGGCGGACGGGCTCGGCGTGGGCGCGAAGTTCTGGTCCATACCGACCGAGGCCCGCGGCGGGAACTGCTCGATGGGCTGGCCCTCGGTCGCCTGGACCATGAACTCGCGCCACACCTTGGCCGAGGTCGTACCACCGAAGATCTCGTTCTCGGACTGTCCCTCGAACTGCAAGGAGTCCTCGGCCGACGCCCGGCTCAGGCCGACCGCGACCGACAGCTGCGGGGTGTATCCCACGAACCACGCGGAGACCGCGCCGCTGGAGGTACCGGTCTTGCCGGCGACGGGGCGGCCGTCGGGCAGGGCGGCGCTGCTGCCACCGCCGGCCTCGACCACCTGGGTCAGGGCGTAGGTGACGTCCGCGGCGATGTCGGAGCTGATGACCTGCTCGCCGCCGGCCAGCTGGTCGGCGTCGTTGGGCTCCACGACATCGCCTTCGGCGGTCTGCACCTCGACGACCATGTGCGCCGGGTAGCGGACGCCGCCGGAGGCGAAGGTCGCGTAGGCGGTGGCCTGGTCCAGGGAGCTGACCTGGTGGGTGCCGAGAGCGACCAGCGGACCCTGCGCGGAGGTGGTCGTCTGCTCCTGGGCCACGCCGAGGTTCACCGCCATGTCGTCGACGACCGCCGGGGTGAGGTCCGAGGCCAGCTGCACGAACGGGGTGTTGACCGAGTCCGCGGTGGAGTCGATCAGGTTGACCGGGCCGTAACTCGCGTTGCCCGCGTTCTGGACCGGACTCTGCAGGCCGGGGAACTCCTGGGGGGAGTCACCGTCGAAGATGCTCTCCAGGCTGATGTTGGCCTGGAGGGCCGCCGCGAGCACGTACGGCTTGTAGGACGAACCCGCCTGGGTCCGGTGCGTCAGCGAGTTGTTGAGGTCGATCGCCACGTCGTCACCGCCGTGGAAGGCGATGATCCGCCCGGTCTTGGGGTCGATGGCGGTCAGGCCCATCATCGTGTCTTCCGGGGTGCCCGGCAGGACGTCGAAGGCCGCACGCGCCGCGTCCATCAGAGCGGGGTCGAGGGAGGTCTTGACGACGTAGCCCTCCGTGGCGATCTCGGAGGCGGTGATGTCGTAGCGCCGCTCGACCTCCTCGATGACCGCGGTGCGCACGTACCCGAACTTGGGGTCGAACGCCTCTTCCTCACCGTCCTCGGTGCTGCCGTAGGGGACCCGCTCGGGAATCTCCAGGGCCTCGGCCTCGGACCTGGGCATGCCCCGCTCCCCACCGGTCTCCTCGTGCATGAGCGCGAGCTGGTTCTGGATGTAGGGCCAGCGCTCCTTGTTGAGGTAGGTCTCGGTCCAGGGGCCCATCTCGCCCTCGAAGTTGGCGGGCATCTGGATGATGACCCCGAGGAAGGCCCCCTCCTCGGGGGTCAGGTCGCCGACGCTCTTGTCGAAGTACGCCTGGGCGGCCATCTCGATCCCCAGGGCGCCGCGGCCGAAGTAGATCGTGTTGAGGTAGTCGGTGAGGATCTTGTCGTGGTCCTCCTGCTGGCCGAGCTTGATGGAGATGAAGATCTCGCGGACCTTGCGGACGTAGGGGTTCTGCCCGTCGAGGTCGCTGTAGTAGTTGCGCGCCATCTGTTGGGTGATGGTGGAACCGCCGCCCGCCTCACCGCCGGTGACGACCGCGCGGGCGATACCCATGAGGTTGATGCCGGGGTCGTCGTAGAAGGTGCGCTGCTCCGCGGCCAGGACGCCGTCGACGACGTGCTCGGGAATGTCCTCGCGCTGGACCTCGATGCGCTGGACCTCGCCCGTGGTGATCGCGGTCTCGCCGTTCTCCCAGAGGATCTGGCTGGCCGACATGGTGCTCTCGGCCTTGGCGTCGAGCTCGTCCGCGTCTGGAGCCTGTGCGTACAGGACCGCGAAGGCGGCCACGCCGCCGATGATCATGAGGCCGAACACGGCCAGGGCGGGCTTCCAGGCCTTGGCGAGGAACCGCTTCCACCACGGACGGTCGTCGGGCTCCTCCTCGCGGGAGCGGCGGCGACCGCCGCCGCCTCCGCCGCGTCCCCCGGCCGCCGCACGCGTCCCCCGGCCGCCGCGCCGGGCCTCGGAGCGTGAGGCGTGCTCCCGGTCGCGGGGGTCGCGCGGGCCGTCGGGTCGGCGGCGGCCTCCGGGGCGTTCACCGCCCTCGGGGCGCCGGCGGGGGGCACCGCCCTCCTCGGGACGCCTGCGCTGACCTTCCGGACGGCGCCGGGGCTCCTCCTCGGGGGGCCTGCGCCGGCCCTCCGGGCGGCGCGGGCGGTCGTCCTCCGCACGGCGGCGGCCGCCGCCCCCGGAGCGCGCCTCGCTCGCCGGGGGCCGGGGACGGCGCGGGCGCTCCTGGCCCTCGTCACCCCAGAATCCGCTGTCCGCTTCCGGACGTCGGCGCCCTCCGGCACGTTCGTCCCGGGGCGGGCCGTCGGCCCGGCGCCTTCCGCCGTTGCCGCGCGGACCGTCGACCGGGCCCTCGGCCCGGCGACGGCCGCCGTCGGCATTCCGTCGTCTTTCGGTACTCACGTGGTCCTCGATTGCCTTTCACGGCCGGTCGGCCTGACGATTCCTTGGTGGAGACGGGGGTGGCTCCCCCGGGGGGATCGGTGATCCGCGATCTGTCCTCTTCGCCCGGCCCTCGGAGCGGGCGGGCGGTACGGCCGCCTCCACCGTCGTGCCTGTCGTTCAGGACTCCCGGAGAAGGACGCTCAGCCGCGGGCAGAGGTTTTCAGACAGACCGCGAAGACGTTGGCCGCTTCTTCCTCCTGATCGTTGGCCTGGGGAACAAGGGCCCCGTCACCGCCCTGTCGGCGCGAACGCCGCGGCGGGGCATCATCCGGGAGCTCTACCGGCTACGCACGCAAATCACAGGTCACGTTAAAGCGATCGGACGGTATAGCACAACCCACGCGTGAGCGTATCGCGTGTGATAGGACACTTTGCCATCCTCTGTCAAGAACCGCCCGCCACGCCTGCCCCTCAGAGCTCGGACATGTACTGATGTGTCCACCGACGGACGTACAGCACCAGCTCACCGGCGGGTCGGCCGACGTGGTGTGTGACATTCCGCGCTCATCGGCGCACGTACTCTTGGGCAGCGCATGGAAGCACAGGCAACCGGCGTCCCCGGGGACTCAGGAGCGGACGTCGATCCCACGACGCCCAGGGATAGAGTCATACCCGAACAAACCAGCCATACATGCACGTTCCACTCGCTGTCCCGACATGCGGCCGACCGCTCCGGGTGGGAACAGAAACGCCCGGCAAGCTGCTGATCACATACGGAAAACGAAAGCAGAACGGCACTCCCCGCACCGGCCCCGGTACGGGACCGCCGCCGTGCGCCGTGGAATCCACGTTCGCGAAGAAGAAGGAGCAAGAACCAATGGGTTCGGTACGTGTAGCCGTCGTGGGTGTCGGCAACTGCGCTGCGTCTCTCGTGCAGGGAGTGCACTACTACAAGGACGCAGACCCCGAGTCCCGGGTACCGGGCCTGATGCATGTCCAGTTCGGCCAGTACCACGTGCGCGACGTCGAGTTCGTCGCGGCCTTCGACGTGGACGCCAAGAAGGTCGGGCACGACCTCGCCGACGCCATCACGGCGAGCGAGAACAACACCATCAAGATCTGCGACGTACCGCCCACGGGCGTCACCGTCATGCGCGGCCCCACCTACGACGGTCTCGGCAAGTACTACCAGGAGATCATCCAGGAGTCTCCCGAGGACGCGGTGGACGTGGTCGCCGTCCTCAAGCAGACCAAGGCCGACGTCCTCGTCTCCTACCTCCCCGTGGGCTCGGAGGAGGCCGACAAGTTCTACGCCCAGTGCGCGATCGACGCCGGGGTGGCCTTCGTCAACGCCCTCCCCGTGTTCATCGCCTCCGACCCCGAGTGGGCGCAGAAGTTCGCCGACGCGGGCGTCCCGATCATCGGTGACGACATCAAGTCCCAGGTGGGCGCGACCATCACCCACCGCGTGCTGTCGAAGCTGTTCGAGGACCGCGGCGTGATCGTGGACCGCACGTACCAGCTGAACTTCGGCGGCAACATGGACTTCAAGAACATGCTCGAGCGCGAGCGCCTGGAGTCCAAGAAGATCTCCAAGACCCAGTCGGTCACCTCGCAGATCCCCCACGAGCTCAATGCCGGCGCCGTCCACATCGGCCCCTCGGACCACGTGCCGTGGCTCGACGACCGCAAGTGGGCCTACATCCGCCTGGAGGGCCGCGCGTTCGGCGACGTGCCGCTGAACCTGGAGTACAAGCTGGAGGTCTGGGACTCCCCCAACTCCGCCGGCATCATCATCGACGCGGTGCGCGCCGCCAAGATCGCCAAGGACCGCGGCATCGGCGGTCCGATCCTGGCCCCCTCCTCCTACTTCATGAAGTCGCCGCCCGAGCAGTACAGCGACGCCGAGGCGCACGAGGCGGTCGAGCGCTTCATCGCGGGAGAGTAGGCACCGCCCGGCCCGCACCGGCGGGCCCTCCCCCGAGGTCTCCCGCCCGGGGCCGCTCCGGCCCCGGGCGCCCCCCTCTACCCTGGTGGAATGTCCTTCTTCGGCGATCTGCGGACGGTCCTCCGGGGACCCCGGTTCCGCCGCCTCTTCGGCACCCGGCTGGCCTCCCAGTTCTCCGACGGGGTCTACCAGGCGGGCCTGGCCGGATTCGTCTTCTTCAACCCCGAGCAGCACACGAGCGCCGGCGCCGTCGCGATGGCCTTCGCCGTGCTGCTCCTGCCGTTCTCGGTGGTGGCGCCGTTCGCCGGGGTCCTGATCGACCGGTGGCCGCGCCGCCAGGTCCTCCTCCTCTCCTCCCTGGCCAAGGCCGGGCTCACCCTGGCCTGCGCCGCGCTGGTGTACGACGGCGAGGGCCCCGCGTTCTTCGCGGTCGCCCTGGTGGCGCTGAGCGTCAACCGGTTCTTCCTGTCCGGACTGTCGGCAGGGCTGCCCTACGTGGTGCCGCGGCAGCAGCTGATGATGGCCAACGCGGTCACGCCGACCTGCGGCACGGTGGCCTCCTCGCTGGGCACGGGGGCGGGCCTGGCGATCGGTCTGCTGGTCGGCACGGGCCCCCTGGGCACCGCGGGGATTCTGACGGCCGCCGCGCTGGGCTTCGCCGCGGCAGGCCTGGTCTCGCTCTCGCTGGGCCGCCGGGAACTGGGTCCGCACCTGGAGGAGGAGCCCGAGGAGGTACGGGCAGCGGTCGGCGACGTCGTCCGGGGCATGGTCTCGGGCGTCCGGCACATCTGGTCGCGTCCCCCGGCCCGGGACGGCCTGGCCACGATCGGCGCGCACCGGGTCCTCTTCGGGATCTCCTCGCTCCTGACACTGCTGCTGTACAACAACACGTTCACCGGCGGAGGTGTGGCCGGGCTGGCGGGGTTCTCCGTGTCGGCGGGGCTGCTGGCCGCCGGGTTCTTCCTCGGTGCGGTGGCCACTCCATGGGCGACGGCGCGGATGTCCCCCGGCGCCTGGATCCGCCTCCAGCTCCTGGTGGCCGCGGCGGCCCTGGCGGGGTTCGCGCTGCCGTTCTCCCCGGCGCTGTTCCCCGCGGCGGCGTTCGTGCTCGGCTTCGTCTCCCAGGGCGTGAAGGTCACCGTGGACACGCTGGTCCAGCGCCATGTCGACGACGCCTTCCGGGGGCGGGTGTTCTCCGTGTACGACGTGCTCTTCAACGCGACGTTCGTCCTCGGGGCGGCCCTGGTGGCCCTCCTCGTCCCACCGTCCGGGGTCAGTGTCCCCGTGGTGGCGGGCATGGTCGCCGCCTACCTGCTGCTGGGAGCGGCGTGGGCGGTGCGCGAGCGGCGCACCGCCCTCCCCGCTCCGGGGATCCCCGTCTAGGCGGTCAGCCCGCGAGGTGTTCGGCGGCCCAGGCGCGGAGCGCCTCGGTCGCGGCCTCCTTGCCCATGGGACCGTTCTCCAGGCGCAGCTCCAGCAGGTGGCGGTAGGCCTTGCCGACGTCGGGCCCCGGCCCGATGTCCAGGATCTCCTGGATCTCGTTGCCGTCGAGGTCGGGCCGGATGCGGTCCAGCTCCTCCTGTTCGGCGAGCTCGGCGATGCGCCGCTCGATGTCGTCGTAGGAGCGGGACAGCGCGGCCGCCTTGCGCTTGTTGCGCGTGGTGCAGTCGGCTCGCGTGAGGATGTGCAGCCGCTCCAGCAGGGGACCGGCGTCGCGCGCGTAGCGGCGGACCGCGGAGTCGGTCCACTCCCCCCGGCCGTAGCCGTGGAACCGCAGGTGCAGGGCGACCAGGCTGCTGACGTCGGACACCACGTCCTTGGGGAAGCGCAGCGCGGTGAGCCTCTTGCGGCTCATCGAGGCGCCCACGACCTCGTGGTGGTGGAAGGTGACCCGGCCGGCGCCCTCGAAGGCACGGGTCCTGGGCTTGCCGATGTCGTGCAGCAGGGCCGCCAGGCGCAGCACCAGATCGGGCTCGTGGCCGCGTGACCTCTCCAGTCCGATGGCCTGGTCCAGCACCGTGAGCGAGTGCTCGTAGACGTCCTTGTGCCGGTGATGCTCGTCGATCTCCAGGCGCAGCTTGGGGATCTCGGGCAGCACGTACGGGGCGATGCCCAGCTCGACCATCAGCTCGATGCCGCGGCGCGGGTCGGGGCTGAGCAGGAGCTTGACCAGTTCGTCGCGGATGCGCTCGGCGGAGACGATGGACAGCCGCTCCGCCATGTCCCGAGCCGCCTCGGCGACCTCCGGGGCGAGGGAGAAGCCCAGCTGCGCGGCGAAGCGGACCGCCCGCATGATGCGCAGGGGGTCGTCGCTGAAGGAGTCCTCGGGCCGGCCGGGGGTGCGCAGCACGCCGGCCCGCAGATCGGCCAGACCGCCGAAGGGGTCGACGAACTCACCTTCGGGCAGGCGCACCGCCATGGCGTTGACGGTGAAGTCCCGCCGCACGAGGTCGTCCTCGATGTCGGTGCCGTAGGCCACCTCGGGCTTGCGGGACTTGGGCGAGTAGGACTCGCTGCGGTAGGTGGTGACCTCGAGCTGGAGGTTCTTCTTGCGCAGGCCGACGGTGCCGAAGTCGATGCCCACCGTCCACACGGAGTCGGCCCACCCCTCGACGAGTTCGAGGATGCGCTGGGGCACCGCGTCGGTCGTCAGGTCCACGTCGTGGGCCGGTCTTCCGAGCAGGGCGTCGCGTACGGGTCCCCCCACGAGGGCGAGCTCCTGGCCCTCCGCGGCGAAGATTCCACCCAGCCCCTCGGAGACGGTGCGCACGGAATCGACCAGCGCGCTGATCGACGCCCGCTGCTCAGGCGTCGGCTCCTCCACCGGGGAGTCGTCACTTCCACTCGAAAACTCTGTGTTCGGCACACACGCAGGTTAGGGGCCGCGAAGTGCAATCGGCGAATCGTGCGGGACGGCGGCTCCGAAGCGGCCGTACGGTGACAGCTCGTCGGCGGGCCCCGCCTCAGGCGCCCGTTCCCTGGAGAAACATCCCCTTCCGCACGCCACACGGAGGTCTTCCCCGACTCCGGGGCCGGGGAAGGCGGTATCTTCGGGTGCAGTAGTGGTAGGACGCTGCGATTGCCCCGTGTCCTCCCGGCCCGCGAACGCCGTGTACGCCGTGCGGGCACTGCCGACCGCTCCCGCCCCTCGGCACCGCATCCGCGGCGGGACGTCCATACGGACCCGAATCAGGAAACCGGTCAAGCGTTGCGTCGAATTGCCTCCGTACCGGCGGCCATGGCCGTGGCCGCCGCGCTGCTGCCGTTCCCGGCCCCGCCCGCGTCCGCCGAGCCCGACGAGGGGCAGGCCGAACCTCTCGTCGTCGAACAGATCACCCCGGAGGCGATCGACGAGGACAGCACCCTGAAGGTGTCCGGAGAGGTGACCAACACCACCTCGGAGAGCATCTCCGACGTCACGGTCCGGATGCGCTACTCGCGGCACCCCTTCACCAGCCGGGACGAGCTGGACGAGTTCGCCTCCGGCGACGGCTGGCAGCCCAGCGCCTCGGGGCCCGACGACAGGATCACCGCCGAACTCCCGCCCGGCACCAGGCAGTCCTACACACTGAGTGTCCCGGCGGAGGATCTCGGACTCGAGTCCTACGGCGTGTACCCGCTGGTGGTCGAGGCGGTCGACGCCGACGGCGCCGTGGTGGGGGCCCAGTACACCTTTCTCCCCTACACGGGGAACGGCAAGGACGTTCCCTCCGTCGACATCGCGTGGGTGTGGCCGCTGATGGAATCCCCCCAGCGGGCGGACGACGGCACCTTCCTCGGCGGCGGTCTGGAGGACGCCGTCTCGGAGGAGGGCCGCCTGGCCCGCCTCCTGGCCGCAGGTGCGGGGGCCGAGGTGTCCTTCGAGCCCGGCGAGGAGGACCTGGTCGAGCTCCTCGGCCTGGACGAGGACCCGGAGGCGACCGGCGAGGAGGAATCGGCCGCCGCGGAGGAGAGCGCTTCTCCTCTGCCCTCGGACGGGCCCTCCGAGGCGCCCTCGGAGGACGGTGGGGACGAGGAGGGCGAGGAGACCGGGGAACCCTCCGACGAGGCCGAGAAGAAGGACTCCGAGGCCTCCGGCGGCGAGGGGGTGCCCGTCACCTGGGCCGTGGACCCCGGCACCCTCGACGACATCCTGCGCATGGCGTCGGAGGAGTACGAGGTGGTCGACGACGCCCTCGCGGTCCCTGCCGAGTCCGAGCCCTCCCGTGAGGAGCGGGAGGCCTCCGTCGCGGCCCAGGTGTGGCTGCGTGAGGCACGCCGGGTCCTGGCCGGCGACACCGTCGTGGCCGCCCCCTACGCCAACGCCGACCTGGCGGCACTGCTGCGCAACGACATGGGCGGCGATGCCGAGGCCGCCGTCCGCATCGGCCGTGAGGCCGTGCTGCGCGCCCTGGAGCTGGAGGCCGACGAGTCCTACGCCCTGCCGCCCGGCGGGTTGATGGACCAGAATGTCCACGGTCTGCTCTCCGAGAGCGGCGCCACCCGCTTCCTCCTCTCCGAGGGGTCCCTGCCCGCCGTGTCGTGGCTGTCCACGACCCCGACCGCCCAGGCGCCGCTGCCTTCCGCCGACGGGGAGTCCGAGGCCCTCGCCCTGGTCGCCGACGCAGGCATCAGCGGTGTCCTCTCCGCACCGACCCGGGGAGCGGGGCAGACCGAGCTGGCGCTCCAGCGCTTCGCCGCCGAAACCGCGATGATCGCCGGGGAGAACGCGGGGGACGACCGGGTCGTCGTCGCCCTTCCCGACTCCGGATGGGATCCGAGCCCCGAATTCGCCTCGGGTGTGCTGGAGTCGTCCGAGGAGCTTCCGTGGCTGTCCGCGACCTCCCTCGACGACGTCGAGCTGCCCGCGGAGGAGGACCGCGAGAACACCCGCCGGCGGCTCACCTACCCCGACGGCGCCCGCGGTGAGGAGCTCAGCTCCACCTATCTCGCCCTGGTCGAGGACGTCGGCCGCGACGTGCGCCTGTTCAACAGCATCCTGGTGGACGACGACGACCCGTTCCGACGGGCACTGCTGCGGCTGGAGACGGCGTACTGGCGGGAGGAGGAGGTGCTTGCGGGCGCCGCTCGCTCCCTCGTCTCGGACGAGGTGGAGGCCCGCCTCTCGGACGTGCGCGTCATCCCCGCCGACGAGATCACCCTGGTCAGCCGGGAGGGGACCACCGGGATCCTGGTCGCCAACGACCTCGAGGACGAGGCCGTCTTCGTCCACCTGTCGGTGTTCTCCGAGAACTCGGGCCGGCTGAGCATCGGCGACTACAACGTCACCTTCGAGATCGAGCCCGGTGCCAAGACCACGGTGTACGTCCCCCTGTCGGCCCGCATCAACGGCCGCACGGTGGTGCACGCCAGCCTCCACAACGCCGACGGCGAACCGATCAACGCCCAGACCGTCCAGATCCCCGTGAACGCCACGGGTCTGGGCACCCAGGCACTTCTCATCAGCGGCGTCGGCGCACTGATCCTGATTGCCGCGCTGGCCCCGCGCGCACTGCGCAAGTGGGTCCGCCGCAAGAGGGGCGAGGCGATCCTGGAGGCCGAGGCGGCCGGACCGTCCGAGGCCGCGGAGGACACCGGACCGGCGGAGGACGCCGGTGCGTCGGAAGCCGCAGGGAACACCGAGGCGGCGGAAACGGCAGGAGCGGCGGAGGACACCGCCGAAGACGACGGAGACGTCCCCGCGACCACCGCGGAGCCCGAACCGAAGGGCACGGGAAAGTGACCCCTCTCTTCCGCGCGGGCCGGCCGGCATGATCCCCTACCGACGGGGTGCCGTGTCGACACATCCGAACATCTCCACGCCGGCGCGCGCGGCAGGCCGCGGCGCATCCGGCCCGTCCGGCCGGATGCCGGACCCCGGCTCCGCCGGCCCATCCCCAGTCGGACGAAAGGAAGCCTGATCCCAGGTGGTCAACGAATCCCCGTACACGGGCGGAAGGCACCGCCGCCCCGCCCAGCCAGAAGGCCCCCTGCCGGGTGAGGCCCCCCTGCGTCCCACCGGCGGTCCGGTGCCCTCCTACGAGGAGGGTCAGCTCCCCGAGGCCCCGCCCGCCGAGGAGGTGCGCGGGACCTCCGCGGACGGGACGGGCTCCGGCGACCCCGACGGCGGCGGCGGTGGCGGTGGCGGTGGCGGCATGATGCGCTCCAGCGCGATCATGGCCGTGGGCACCATGGCATCACGCCTCACCGGCTTCGTCCGCACCATCGTGCTGGGTGCCGCCATCGGTACCCATCTGCTCGGCGACGCCTACAACACGGCGCACACCATCCCCTTCATCCTCAACGACCTGCTCATCGGCGGCCTGATGGCCAGCGTCGTCGTCCCCTTCCTGGTCAAGCGCCGCAAGCGCGACGCGGACGGGGGCAAGGCCACCGAGGACCGGCTGTTCACCGCCACGGCGCTGGGGCTGTTCGTCATCACCGCGATCGCGGTGGCGGGCGCCGAGTTCCTCATCTGGCTGTACGGGTCCCAGTTCACGGCGGACCAGTTCGAGGTCTCCGTCTACCTGGCCCGCTACCTGATGACCCAGATCTTCTTCGTCGGCCTGAGCGGCCTGCTGAGCGCCATGCTCAACACCCGCGGCTACTTCGGCGCGGCCGTGTGGGCACCGGTGCTCAACAACCTGGTCATCATGACCGTGTTCGGGATGTTCCTGTGGGTCGCGGGCGCGAACCAGACCCCGAGCACCGTCACCGAGGGCCAGCTGACCCTCCTGGGAGCGGGCACGGCGGGCGGCATGGCCCTGCAGGCCCTGGTGCTGTTCGCCGCGCTGTACCGCACCGGCTACCGCTGGCGCCCCCGTCTGGACCTGCGCGGTTCGGGCCTGGGCCAGGCCGTCGGGACCGCCGGCTGGATGATGCTCTACACCCTGCTCACCCAGGCGGGCCTGTGGATCACCACCAACATCGCCAACGCCGCCAACGTGTCGGCCATCGCCGAGGGCCGCGAGGTCGGTGCCGGCATCAGCGCCTACAACCTCTCCTACCAGCTGTTCCAGCTCCCGTACGCGATCATCGCGGTCTCACTGATCACCGTGCTGCTGCCCCGGATGAGCGCACACGCGGACGACCGCAACTGGGAGGCGGTGCGCTTCGACTTCTCGCGTACCCTGCGGATCTCCGCGTTCGTGCTGGTGCCGCTGTCCTTCGCGATCGCGCTGTTCGCCGAGCACGTCGCCGTCCTGGCCTTCGCCCGCGGTTCGATCTCCGTGGCCGACGCCGCCAACATCGGCCAGATCCTCGCCGTGATGTCGCTCGGCCTGGTGCCGTTCACGATCTTCCAGCTCATGCTGCGCGTGTTCTTCGCCATGGGCGACACCCGTACCCCGGCGCTCATCGGCATCGCGAACCTGGCCGTGCACAGCGCGCTGGCCTTCACCTCCTACATGCTGCTCCCGCCCGAGCGGGTGGTCGTGGGCATCGCCGCGGGGTTCATGTTCTCGTTCCTCGTCGGTCTGACCATCGCCGGCCTGGTGCTCAGCCGGCGCCTCGGCGGCCTCGACGGCAGGAACATCCTCGGTACCCTGCTGCGCCTGTACCTGGCCGTCGTCCCGAGCGTCGCGGCGGGCATCGGTGTGAACCTGCTCTTCGACGCCTACGTCGGCCCGGGTCTGGTGTCCTACATCGGGGCGCCCGTGGCGGGCGGCCTCGTCGGTGCACTCCTCTTCCTCGGAGCCGCGCGCCTGCTGCGGGTACCCGAACTCGGCGCCGCCACGGAACTGATCCGGGGACGCCTGCGTCGTTAGACACGAGTTCCGAGACCCACCCTCCACCGGGCCCAGGCCCCGTACAAGAGAAGGACGGATCCGACGGTGTCCATCGATCCCCCCAGAGAACAGGACTCCGCCTCCGGGTCCGGGCCCGGTGAGAAGGCGCGGCGTCCCCAGATGGTGATGCCCGACGACGTCCTGGACCTCTACGAGCGCCAGGAGCCCGAGGGCGAGCCCGAAACGGGCCTGCGCACGCTCCGGGACCCCAGTGACATCGGTGACGCGGGCACCGCCGACCGGGCCGGTCTGGAGGACGGCGACGAGATCGGCGGCAGCGCGCACACCGCTCCCGGCAACCTCGCCAGGAACAGCGCGGTGATGGCGCTGGGCACCATCTTCTCCCGCGTCACCGGGTTCGTGCGGACCATCGTCCTGGCGGCGGCGATCGGCACGCAGATGCTGGGCGATGCCTACCAGGTGGCGGGCATGGTCCCGTACATGGTCTACGACCTGCTCATCGGCGGTCTGCTGGCGAGCGTCTTCGTGCCGTTCCTGGTCAAGAGGCGCAAGCTGGACGCCGACGGCGGGGACCGGACCGAGCAGCGCCTGTTCACGCTGATGCTGACGGCGCTCCTGGTCATCACCCTGGCCTCCCTCCTCCTGGCGGAGTGGTTCATCCGGATCTACGCGGGCGGGTTCTCCGGGGCCCAGTTCGACGTCTCGGTGGTCCTGGCCCGCTACCTGGTCACCCAGATCTTCTTCATCGGTGCGAGCGGTGTGGCCGGTGCCATGCTGAACGCACGGGGGAAGTTCGGCGCGCCCATGTGGGCACCGGTGCTGAACAACCTCGTGATCATCGGTGTCGGAGCCTGGTTCCTGGCGATCGCCGGGCCGGGGAGCACCCCCGAGTCGGTGACCGACGTCCAGGTGATGCTGCTCGGCCTGGGCACGGCCGCGGGACAGGTCGTCCAGGCCGCGGTACTGCTGTGGGCGCTGGCCGCGGCGGGATTCCGCTGGCGCCCGCGTCTGGACCTGCGGGGGTCGGGCCTGGGCGAGGCGGCCGGTGCCGCGTCGTGGATGATGCTGTACATCGTCGTCGCGCAGTTCGGCGCGCTCGTCTCCACCAACGTGGCGAGCCGGGCGGGCGCCCGTGCCGCCGAACTGGGCTTCGAGTCGGGGTCCGGCATCGCGGCGTACAAGTTCGCGTCGATGCTCTTCCAGCTCCCGTACGCCGTGATCGCGGTGTCGGTGATCACCGCCCTTCTGCCGCGGATGAGCGAGCACGTCGCGGCGGGCCGCAAGGACCAGGTGCGCAGCGACTTCTCCCGGGGCTTCCGCCTCTCCTCGGCGCTGATCGCGCCGATCTCGGTGGCGATGATCGTCTTCGCGATCCCGTTCTGCGTGCTCATCTACGCGCAGGGCAGCACCGGTGAGGAGGACGCCGCGGCGATCGGGCGTATCCTCATGGTGTTCTGCCTGATGCTCATCCCGTTCACGCTGTTCCAACTCCAGATGCGCGTGTTCTACGCTCTCGGTGACACCCGGACCCCGGCCCTGGTGTCGATCCCCTCCGAGATCGCCCACGCGGTCACCGCGATCGGTCTCCTCTTCGTCGTGGAACCCCAGCACGTGGTGGTCTGGCTCCCGGTGCCCTACGGTCTGTACTACATCGTGGGCTCGGTCATCATGTGGTTCCTGCTCCGGCGCAGGCTCAACGGCCTGGACGGTCGCCGCACCGCACTCACGCTGTTCAAGCTCCACCTGGCCACCGTGCCCTCCGCCGTCTTCGGGGTGGCGATGATCCACCTCTTCGACAACCTGCCCGGAAGTATGTGGCCGGGGCTCGCGTCGATGGCGGCAGGAGGCGTCGGAGGTGCTGTGCTGTTCCTTGTCAGCGCCAAGCTGTTGAATGTGTCCGAAGTCACATCTTTCGTCGAATTGATCAAGAGCCGCCTACGACGTCGCTGATTACCAGGAATGGATGACGTTGGGTAACCGGACACCTCTACGTCCCGAAAGACGGATCTCTCTTCCGTGTCCTCCAAAGTTGCTGTTCAGGCGTCCTAGCATGGACAGGCAAAGCTTTACCGTCACAGCATTGTTCAACCGAGCTGCCCGAAGGGAGGCTGGGGACAGCAAGCAGGGCCGATTTCCTCATGCGCACCCCGAGAAGTCCCGGACCACGGCGGTCCGGCACATCGCCGCGCGCGGAGGACACCGGCACTGGCGCCCGTCACTCCCATCATGAGCACCTTCTTGATCGAGCCCGGGGCGAAGCTGGCCAACCGGTACCGCCTTGACCAGGTGGTGAGCGAAACCGGCGGGGCGACCCGCTGGAAGGCCACCGACGAGACCCTCGCCCGGCCCGTGGCGGTGTGGACCTTCGCCGAGGGCTTCCCCCGCACCTCCGAGGTCGTACGCGCGGCACGAGCCACCAGCCGCGTCACCGACGCACGCGTCACCCAGGTCTTCGACGCCGACGACACCTCTTCCATCCCCTACGTGGTCGAGGAGTGGGTCGTCGGCTCCTCCCTGGCCGACCTGCTCCGGCAGGGCCCCCTCGAGCCCGAGCGCGCGGCCGGCCTGGTCGCCGAGGCCGCCGAGGCGATCGCAGCCGCGCACGCGAGCGGGCTCCACCACCTGTGCCTGACCCCGAGCAAGCTCATGTGGAGCAACGGCGGAGCGGTCAAGGTGACCGGTATCGGCGTGGACGCCGCCCTCCAGGGTGTCAGCAGCGCCGACCCGGCCGCGAGCGACGCCCAGGGGCTGGGCAACCTGCTCTACGCGGCCCTCACCGGCCTGTGGCCCGGCGGCCCCGCGAACGGCCTTCCGGCGGCTCCCCAGGGCCCCGCCGGCGCCTACCCGCCGGGGCAGATCCGCCAGGGTGTCAACGAACCCCTGTCCACCATCACCATCCGGTCCGCCCTGCCCCACCTCGTCGGCCAGATGGTCCCCGGACCGGCCATCACCTCACCCGCCGAGTTCTGCGCCGCCATGGCGGAGGTCCCCAGGATCATCCCCCTGCCGGTGGCGCCCACCGAGACGGTGCCGCCGCCCGAGCCCGGCACCTCCCGGCGCACCGGTGAGTTCGGGAGCACCGGCCCCCGACGCAGTGCACGTTCCTCCCAGGCCCGGGACCAGCGCGCCGAGCCCTCCCGGACGGAGCGGCGCGCCACCGGCGGCCGTGTGTCGCCGCGGCAGATCGCCGTCGGCGCGATGGCGGTCGTCCTGTTCGCGGCCGTGATCATCGGTGCCTGGACCGTCGGCAGCATGATCAGCGGTGCCGGAGACGAGGAGGACCCGACCGGCACGGAGACCGCCCAGCCCTCCGAGGAACCCGTCGAACTGGAGACCGTGGCGATCCAGGCGTCCGCCGGACTGAACCCGCACGGCAACACCGACGAGCACAGCGACACCGCCCCCCGCTCCTACGACGGCGATCCGTCGTCCGCCTGGAAGACCCAGGGGTACCGCGACCCGCTCAGCATCATCAAACCGGGGGTGGGCCTGCGGCTCGACCTCGGTGAGAGCTATGAGATCGGGGAGATCGTCCTGGACATGGGCGGCGAGGGCTACGAGTTCGACATCCGGGTCGGTGACGTCGAGGGAGCGTCCGAGAACGACTTCGAGGTCGTCCAGCAGGCCTCCGGCGGCTCGCAGACGATCGAGTTGGAGGAGCCCGCCAGCGGACGCTACCTCCTGATCTGGTTCACTGAACTGCCACAGCAGAGTGACGGGGACTACCGGGGTCTGGTCAACGAGATCGAGGTACGCGGTTCCTAGTTGTGAGGTATGTGATCGGCGCTGATGGAAGCGGTCCACGAGCTTCCTGACAAGGAGCTCCTCGAGAGGCATGCTCAGGGTGACGAACAGGCCTTCGCGGTCCTGGTGAAACGTCACCGTGAGCGCCTCTGGGCTGTCGCGATGCGCATGACGGGCGATCGCGAGGAGGCCTCGGACGCCCTTCAGGACGCCTTCCTGTCCGCGTTCCGCGCCGCCGACCGCTTCCGCGGGGAGTCCCAGGTCACGACCTGGCTGCACCGCATCGTGGTCAACGCCTGCCACGACCGCCTGCGCCGACGCAAGGTGCGGCCCGCGACACCGACCGAGGACGACACCCTCGACGTGCTGTCCAACGAGCGTCTGGGCCGCTCCGGCGGGGCGCCCGACCACGCCTCGCAGACCGAGGCACGCCTGGACGTGCACGCCGCCCTCGACACCCTGCCCCTGGACCAGCGCATGGCTCTGACCCTCGTGGACATGCTCGGCTACCGGGTGGAGGAGGCCGCGCGGATCCTGGACGTGGCGACCGGCACGGTCAAGAGCAGGTGTGCTCGAGGTCGCGCCAAACTTCTGCCGTCTCTGGCTCATCTGAGGAACCCTCATCATCCCCCAGACGTCACAAGTGGGAGAGGAGGTGCCAACCCATCGTGACGTCCCACCCTGATGTGGAGGCACTCGCGTTCTTCGCCGAGGAGCTGTTGGAGCCCGCTGAGGAACGCACCGTGGCCGACCACCTGCAGACCTGCACGGCCTGCGCCACCGCCCTGGACGAGCTCTCCGAGGTGAGCCGCGCCCTGGCCGACGTGCCGCTGCCGTCGCTGCCCCAGGACGTCGCCGACCTCCTCGACCAGCGGGTGGCGACCGCCGTGCGCGAGCGCTCGGCGCAGCGCACCGAGGAGGGGCGCGCTCCTGCCGGACCGCCGCCCGCCGAAAGGCCGGGCGGTGCGACCGTGGTCCCGATCTCCCGTGCCCGGCGGCGCGGGTTCCACATGCCCGGCCTGCTGCTGGTCGCCGCGGCGGCGGTCGTCGTGGGCGGTGGCGGAGCCATGTTGTACAACGGCGTCCTGGCCGACCGGGGAGCCGAGACCGGTGCCGCCGCGCCGCTGATGGAGAGCAGTCCCGAGCACAGCGAGCCGGACACGGCCCAGTCCTACAGACCGGTGGTCGTCGGCAGCGGTACCGCCTACACCGAGGCCGGGCTGGCCGACCAGGCCGCCGAGGTGCTGGCCGCCGGCACAGCGTTCGAGCAGGGGCCCGGCATCCAGGAGAACACCCGGTACTCCCCCGAGGGCTGCGCCGCCGCCCTCGGCGAGCAACTCGGCACCCGTTTCACCCTGGTCGACGACGCCGGCTACGAGGGTGCCCCGGCATGGGTCCTCTTCGCCCCCGAGGGCGAGAAGGTGGACGTGTACGTGGTCGGGACGGACTGCACGGGCGACGCCAACACCGACGTCCTCGCCTTCGAGACCGTCGAGGCTCCCTAGACCCTCTTTTTTGGATCATCTCGGGCTGCACGACCGCCAGGCGCCCCCTTGCCGCGTCGGAGAGCTTGCGAAGCCTCCCGGACTGAGCTGCGCTCCCCGCCTCGCAAGGGAACACCTGGCCGGCCGTTCGCCGGGGAATCGGCTCCGCCGATACGGCGAGAGCATCCACGAAACAGGGCCCCGGCCCTGCTTCCCGGATCATCTCGGGCTGCACGGCCGCCAGGAGATCCTCAGCACCCGCGCTCCCCCACCGACGCCCGCCCGCCACTCCGGCCGTCTCGCACCGGCCCGCCGCCGCACGGCCGAGGACCTCGGGTCCGCAGCAGCGGCAGGGCCTCGGCGTAGGCGACGGGCTGCGGGGCAGGGAATGCGCGGCACCTACCATCGGTTGTGGTTAACCGACTCCCCCGCTGGCCACATCTCGTGGCCCGGGCAGCAATCGTGAAGGGCCAACGAGCGTGAGTGACGTCCGCAATGTCATCATCATCGGTTCGGGACCGGCGGGATATACCGCCGCGGTCTACGCCGCCCGGGCCGAGCTTCGCCCCCTGGTGTTCGAGGGTTCCATCACCGCGGGCGGTGCCCTCATGAACACGACAGAGGTGGAGAACTTCCCCGGCTTCCCCGACGGCATCATGGGCCCCGACCTCATGGACAACATGCGCAAGCAGGCCGAGCGTTTCGGCGCCGAGCTGGTTCCCGAGGACGTCACCTCCGTGAACCTGTCCGCACCGGTCAAGGAGGTGACCGCGGGCGGCGAGACCTTCCGCGCGCACACCGTCATCGTCGCCACCGGCTCCGGCTACCGCGAGTTGGGTGTGCCCGGTGAGAAGGAACTGTCCGGGCGCGGCACGTCCTGGTGCGCCACCTGCGACGGCTTCTTCTTCCGCGACCAGGACATCGCGGTGGTCGGCGGCGGCGACACCGCCATGGAGGAGGCCCTCTTCCTCACCCGCTTCGCCAGGTCCGTGACGGTGATCCACCGCCGCGACGAGCTGCGCGCCAGCCGCATCATGGCCGAGCGCGCCTTCGCCAACGAGAAGATCTCGTTCCTGTGGAACACCGAGGTCGTCAAGGTCCTGGGCGAGGAGCGCGTGAGCGGCCTGAAGGTCGTGAACAACCAGACCCAGGAGTCCAGCACCCTGGACGTCACCGGTGTGTTCGTCGCGATCGGCCACGACCCCCGGGTCGACCTGTTCCGCGACCAGCTGGAGCTGGACGACGAGGGCTACCTGAAGGTCGACCACCCCTCGACCCGGACCAGCGTCGCGGGCGTCTTCGCCGCCGGCGACGTGGTGGACCACCAGTACCGCCAGGCGATCACCGCGGCCGGTACCGGATGCGCCGCCGCCCTGGACGCCGAGCGCTACCTCGCCGACATCGGCAACTGAAATTCCGGGGCCGCCGTACAGCGGCCCCGATCCCGCATCCCGCTTGCTTCGAACCAAGGAGAAGAATGTCTGCTGTCAAGACCGTGACCGACGCGACTTTCAAGGACGAGGTCCTCACCAGTGACAAGCCCGTCCTGGTGGACTTCTGGGCCGACTGGTGCGGTCCCTGCAAGCAGATGGCCCCCATCCTGGACAAGATGGCGGAGGAGTACGGCGACAAGATCCAGATCGTCAAGCTCAACACCGACCAGAACCCGGAGACCCCCCGCTCCTACAACGTCATGTCGCTGCCGACCATGAACGTCTACAAGGGCGGTGAGGTCGTCAAGCAGCTGATCGGCGCCAAGCCCAAGCGCGTCCTGGAGAAGGAACTGGCCGAGTTCCTGTAACCAGGCACACAGGTACATGTGAGAGGCCCCCGGAGTCCGGGGGCCTCTCGTCTTCTCCGCTGCGGTGTTTCACGTGAAACGCCGCCGTCGGCGCACCGTCAGGCGGAGTGCCCGCCCATCTGCTCGATGATCCGCTCCAGGTCCTCGACCGAGGCGAACTCCACCACGATCTTGCCCTTGCGCTTGCCGATGTCCACCTTGACGGTGGTGTCCAGCCGGTCCGCCAGACGTGAGGCCCAGTCCTCGACATGCGGAGGGTTGACCGCCTTGAGGGAGGTACGGCGCTTGCGCTCGGCCTCCTCGATCTCGTGGCCCTTCGCGTGGAGGGCCACGATCTCCTCCAGGGAGCGGACCGACAGCCCCTCCGTGTTCACGCGTGTGGCGAGGCGCTCCATGAGCTCCGGGTCGTCCTTGACCCGCAGCAGGGCCCGCGCGTGCCCGGCGCTCAGCACACCGGACGCCACCCTCGGCTGGATCGAGGCGGGGAGCTGGAGCAGGCGCAGCATGTTGCCGACGTACTCACGGGACTTGCCGACCTGCTGGGCCAGTTCGGCGTGGGTGGTCCCGAAGTCGTCCAGCATCTGCTGATAGGCGGCGGCCTCCTCCAGGGGGTTGAGCTGCTGGCGGTGCAGATTCTCCAGCAGCGCCTCACGCAGCAGCTGGTCGTCCTCGGTACCGCGGACGATGGCGGGGATACGCTCCAGGTCGGCCAACTGGCTCGCCCGGAAGCGGCGCTCTCCCATGATCAGCTCGTAGCCGACCTCCTGCCCGGGCGGCAGCTTGCGCACCACCACGGGCTGCAGGACACCGACCTCGACGATCGAGTCCCGAAGCTCCTCCAGGGCCTGCTCGTCGAAGTGGACACGCGGCTGGCGGGGGTTGGGGCGGATGTCGGTGAGCGCGACCTCCTCCAGGTACGTCCCGTCCGGCAGGGGCAGCGGGCCCGGAGGCTCGTCCCGCACGCCCACATCCGCTGTCCCGTTCGCGGCCGACCCGACCGCGCTGCCAGGGGCCACCGGGGCCGGAGGCCCCTGAGGTATGAGCGCGCCCAGTCCCTTGCCCAGTCCGCGCCGTGGCTGACTCACCGGCAATTCCCTTCCACACTTCTCAGAACTTCGTCCGGCGGCACCTGCCGGGAGGCCGCGATCGCGGCGCGCCCTCAGTGCCGCTTCGCCCGGTGGGCGATCTCCCGAGCCGCCTCCAGATAGGCGAGGGCGCCGCTGGATCCCGGGTCGTAGGTCATCACCGACTGGCCGTAGCTGGGCGCCTCGGAGACGCGGACGCTCCGCGGGATCAGCGTCTTCAGCACCGTGTCTCCGAAGTGGGAGCGCACCTCGTCGGCCACCTGCTGGGAGAGGCGGGTGCGACCGTCGTACATCGTCAGCAGGATGGTGCTGACCGCCAGCCCCGGGTTGAGGTGGGACTGGACGAGCTCGACGTTGCGCAGCAGCTGCCCCAGGCCCTCCAGCGCGTAGTACTCGCACTGGATCGGGATCATGACCTCGTCGCACGCCACCATCGCGTTGACCGTGAGCAGGCCGAGCGACGGCGGGCAGTCGATGAGGATGTAGTCGAGGTCGGAGGTGTCGTAGGCGGCGAAGGCGCGCTTGAGACGGGCCTCGCGCGCCACGAGCGAGACCAACTCGATCTCCGCCCCCGCCAGGTCGATGGTCGCCGGGGCACACCACAGGTTGGGGATGTCCGGCACCGGCTGGGCGAGCTTGCGGATCTCCTCGTCCTCGACCAAGCAGTGGTAGATGGAGCGGGTCCGGTTGTCGCGCTCCATGCTGAGCGCCGTGGAGGCGTTGCCCTGAGGGTCCAGGTCGACGACGAGGACACGCTGGCCGTGCATCGCCAGGGCTGCGGCGATGTTGACCGTCGTCGTGGTCTTGCCGACGCCGCCCTTCTGGTTGGCGACGCTGATCACCCGGCACGACTCCGGCCGGGGCCAGACCTCCTCCTGTCCACGGGAGGACATCGCGGCGCGGGCAGCGCGGGCGAGCGGTGTGTCGGGGGCGCCGCTGTAGGAGCCGGATGTCGATGTTTCACGTGAAACATCGAGGAGGTCTCCGTAGGCACCCGCGGATGTTTCACGTGAAACATCGAAGTTGTCGGCTGGGTTCTGGGACACGAATGAGTTCACCTCTTCCGTCCGCGCTTCTTCTTGCCGCCCCCGGTCTTCTTCTGGGAACCAGCGGACGGGGGCGGACCACCGTCGGATGTCACCGTGACGCGAACGACCGTGGTAGCGGGTTCGACTTTACCCCGCCCGACCCGGATCACATCGCTGACGCCAGGACGCAGTTTCGAAACGTCTTTCTCCGCGGCGGCGAGTTCGGCCTCCGCCTGCTCACCCTTGAGCGCCAGAAGACTGCCGCCCTTGCGCAGGAGCGGCAGCGCCCAGCCGGCCAGGCGGGGCAGCGGTGCCACGGCCCGCGCGGTCACGAAGTCGGTGAACAGCTCCCCGTGGACCTCCTCGGCCCTCCCCCGACGCACCTCCACATTGGGCAGGTCCAGGAGGGCGACCGCCTCGTCGAGGAAGACGGTCCGTCGGAGCAGCGGCTCCAGCAGGACCATCCGGATGTCCGGACGCATCAGGCCGAGCACCAGGCCCGGGAGGCCCGCCCCCGAACCGATGTCGACCACCTCCGCCCCCTCGGGCAGGAGCTCCTCGACGACCGCGCAGTTGATGAGGTGCCGCTCCCACAGACGGGGCACCTCACGCGGCCCGATCAAGCCACGTCGCACACCGTCGTCGGCGAGCAGTTCGGCGTAGCGCCGGGCCTTCGGCAGGAACTCGCCGAAGACCTCCTCCGCGGCTGCCGAGGGTGCGGGCGGGACAGCTCCGGCTTCCTCAGTCCCCGAGGTCATGGGTCACCACCTGTCGGAACTCGTCCATCTTCACTTCCAAGCTCAGCTCACCGGCGGGCCCGCGGTGCGGTCCTTCACTCCTCCGAAGGAGCGTTCCACCGCACCGGCCGGCGAAGGGATGCCCGCACCGGCCGGATGAACGCCGCGCGGGACAGGAAAGGCCCTCCCCGATCCTACGCGCACGGCCTGTCGATGTTTCACGTGAAACAGGCGCCCTCCCCGATCCCCCGGTGTTTCACGTGAAACACCGGCGAGAGCCGACGGCCGCGTTTCACGTGAAACATCGCGTGCGCACGCCCCCCGCGGCCCGGCGAGGGTTCCGCCCCGGGCACACAGAAAGGGGCGGCGGTGTTTCACGTGAAACACCGCCGCCCCTCGGCCCGGGACTCCGCCCCTCAGGAGGCGGGGTGGACCACCACGTAGCGGTGGGGCTCCTCGCCCTCCGACTCGCTGCGCAGGCCCGCCGCGGCGACCGCGTCGTGGACGACCTTGCGCTCGAACGGGGTCATCGGCTCCAGCTCGTAGGCGTCACCGGATGCCTTGACCTTCTTCGCCGCCTCGGCGCCGACCTGGAAGAGCTCCTTGCGCCGCCCCTCCCGGTAACCGCCGATGTCGAGCATCAGACGGCTGCGCTCCCCCGTGGCCCGGTGCACGGCCAGTCGGGTCAGCTCCTGGAGCGCCTCCAGCACCTCCCCGTTCTCTCCGATGAGCTCGTCGAGTGTGGCTCCGACGACGGACACCAGCGCCCGGTCCCCCTCGACGTCCATGTCGATGTCACCGTCGAAGTCCGCGATGTCGAGGAGCCCCTCGATGTAGTCCGCGGCGATGTCGCCCTCGTTCTCCAGGGCCTCGATGTCGATAGGCGCCTCAGCCACCGCTACTCCACCGCTTCCTTCCTCGCTAGCTGCCACAGCGATCCCGTCTCCTCATTCTCACGCATCGGTACGCCACGGAGGCGTCTGCACACTCGGACGCCGAACCCGAGGCCTCGGTTGCCGACGCAGGCACCCGTCCCAGGCCGTGTCCCACCGAAATGGTCCAAAGAACAGGGCCTAACGGGATCCGCCACCGGAACGCTTGGAGCGGGGCTGCTTCTTCGGCTGCTTGCGTTCGATCTTAGGCTGTTCCACCGGCTTCGGCGCGGATTCCGCTTCCTTCTTCTTGCGGCCGAGCATGCCCTTGGCGGGGGCGACGGCAGAGGCGCCCTTCGCCTCCTCACCGGGGACCGGCTGGTTGCGGTAGAGGAAGTGCTGCTGCCCCATCGTCCAGACGTTGGAGGTGACCCAGTAGACGAGCACACCCACCGGCATCATGAGACCGAAGAGCCCGAAGAGGGGCGCCATGTACATCATGATCTTCTGGGTCTGCATCATCGGGTTGTCAGGCATCTGCGCGGTGCTGCGCTTCATGCTCTGGCGCATGGTGAGGAACGTCGTCGTACCCATGACCACGCAGGAGAGCGCGATGACGACCTTGGCCATGATCGGGTTGCTCGCACCCAGGGCCAGCAGCTCCTCCGTGGAGCTGTTGAAGTGGGCCGCGATCGGCGCCTCGAAGATCAGGGCCTGACCGGCGCTCTCCACCAGCTCCTCGGTGAAGCCGTAGTCGACCTTGCCCTCGGCGACACTGCGCAGCACGTTGAACAGCGCGAAGAAGACCGGCATCTGCAGGAGCAGCGGGAGGCAGCCCATCAGCGGGTTGGTGCCGCTCTCCTGATAGAGCTTCATCGACTCCTGCTGGAGCCGCTGCTTGTCGTGCTTGTAGCGCTCCTGGAGCTTGCGGAGCTTGGGTTGGATCTCCTGCATCTTGCGCTGGGTGTTCATCTGCTTGACGAACAGCGGCACTAGCAGGAGGCGCATGATGACGGTGAGCAGCACGATGGACAGGCCCCACGCCCACCCGCTGTCGGGGTCCAGGCCGACGAAGGCCAGACCTGCGTGGATCTGGACCAAGATCCAGCCGACGATGTTGTAAAGCCAGTCCAGCACCGGCCAACTCCTATGTACTTCGGTTCAGCTACTGGTCCCCGGTAGCGGTACCGGGGTGCCCGGCTCCGCCCGCAGACTCCTCGGACTCCTGGTTCCTCCGGCCGCGCCTGGGTGGCGGGACCGGGTCGAGGCCACCCCTGGTGAAGGGGTGGCAGCGGGCGATGCGCCGGATGCCCAGCCACAGCCCGTACAGGGCTCCGTGCACGCGCAGGGCCTCGACGGCGTATGCGCTGCAGGAGGGATAGAAACGGCAGACAGGCGGAAGGAGCGGGCTGATGAAGCGCTGGTAGCCCCGAATGGGGAGGATGAGCGCGCGTGCGAACACCGTCGGTCTCTGCTCGGTCATCGGTCCGTCCGCCGTTCCCCGTCCCCGCTCGGGGGACGGTCGCCTGTCGCCTGGGTCTGTGCCGGACCCGGCGGCCGTGTGTCGCCGCGGCCGCGCCGGCGGCGCGAGCCCCCTCGGGGCCGCATCGCCGCGGTGATCGCACTGTCCAGCTGTGCGGCCAGGTCCTCGTACCGTGCGACGGCCGCGGAGGGTTTGGCACGCACCACAAGAAGGCTACCGTCCGGCAGAGAGGCCAGTCTGGGGCGCATCAGGTGACGGAGCCGACGCTGGACGCCCTTGCGCACCACCGCGCCACCGACCGCCTTGCTCACGACAAAACCGACGCGGGGCGCGTCGGCGGTGCCGCCCTCAGAGAACGAGTGGGGGTCCTTTCCGGTTCCCCCGCTCCCCTGATCCCCCGAGGGCGGGGGCAGATAGACGACACCCAGGTCGTCCCGGGACGCGCGCTGCCCCGAGCGCATGACGGAGCCGAACTCGGTGCTGTGGCGCATCCGGTTCCTCGGCGACAGCATCAGGCCTCCCCGTGGCGTGCCTTCCCACGACAAAGGGACCGGCCGGCAGAGGCCGGACCGGTCCCGAAGTTTGGGCTGCGCGTGGCCTAGTGGCTCACGGTCAGCGCAGCGCGCCCCTTGCGACGACGCGAGGCGATGATGGCGCGTCCGGCTCGCGTACGCATGCGCAGCCGGAAGCCGTGGACCTTCGCGCGACGCCGGTTGTTCGGCTGGTACGTACGCTTGCTCACTGCTGGCTCCAGGGGCGTGTCAGGAAAATACTGAAGACCCCCAGGATACGTGGGGCCTTGTGGTGCGTGGGCCGCGGCCGCGTCACCGCTCGGAGGCGGACGCAGGCAGATCAACGGCTGAGCATAAAAAAGATACGGCCTGCTCGTGACGCGGTCAAATCAGGCCGGGGCGAGCCCTCCGGGAGAAAGTGCGGGGGCCGTGGGGAGCGGGGCTCTTCCCCCGCGCCCGCGGGAACCGCAGAGCCTGCCCACGCGGGAGTACCGGGAGGATCCTGTGGACACACGTTGTCCACAGGCGTGTGAGACTTCCCCAGCCCGGGGGTCCTGTGGATAACCTCAGCCTGTGGATAACTCACCCCTTTCCCCGCCACGCCGCCGACGCGACGCCCGACCAACCAGGTTCCACATGCCCTGACGTGCGTTTTGTGGATAACTCTGCGCTGTGCACAGAGACCTGTCATCCTGTGGAAAACCCTGTGGACAACCTGTGGACAACCGACGGGAGCTGTGGATACCGGCCAGTAGGCAAAGATGGGGCCGAGTTCGGACCAGTGAGGTTGTCCACAGCCTGTCGGTCATCTTCACAACGGACAAATCTCCCTCACCTGCCCCGGTACCTCCCTGAGGAGAGGACAATGGGAAGCTGCCCGCCGCCGCCCCGGCCGGAGGGGCGGGGACACCGCGTCCGACCGCACGGAACGTGTGCGCCCCCTCCTTCCCGTGCCCGTACCCGCACCGAACAGACCCGCATCGAAGGGACAGCAACCATGGCAGGTCACCTTGGCTGACGCACAGGTCAACCTCGCAGTGGTCTGGTCCAGCGTGCTGGACGGGATCGACAACGACTCCCTCCCGCCGCACCAGCGCGCCTGGCTGCCCCAGACCCGTCCCCTGGGCCTGATCGAGGACACGGCTCTGATCGCCGCGCCCAACGAGTTCACCAAGAAGGTGCTGGAGACACGCCTCTACCCGGCGATCAGCAAGGCCCTCTCCGCCCACCTGGGAAGGGACATCAGGTTGGCGGTCACGGTCGACCCGACCGCGGTTCCCACGCCGCCGCCCCCGCCCTCGGTCGCCACCTCCTACGCGCCCAGGGAGAGCACCCGGCCCGGTCCCGAGGATGTCCCGAGCCCCTCCCCCGAGCCGTACCGCCCCGCGTCCGGAGAACCGCACGCCCTTCCCCGGTCCGGCGCCGAGGCCTTTCCGCACGCCGAGGCCGGGGCCGACCTGCTCGAGCCCGGACCGCTCGGGAGCTCCTCGGCCCCGTCCGCGCCTCCGGAGTTCACCCAGGACGAGCTCGGGGCCGCGGACCCGGGGCCCTGGTCCGCGTCCCGCGGTACGCAGCCCCCTCCCCTCTGGGAGCAGCCGTCCGCCCTGACCAAGCCGGAGGACCCCTCCTGGCAGCAGCCGACCTGGGCCGGGGACGACGCCGCCTGGGGCCGGCAGGAGCGCTGGGAGGCCCCTCCGCAGGCCGCCGCGGGCACACCGGAGGCACAGGGCGCTCCCGAGGCCGACACCGCCAGGGGGACCGGTGGAACCGCGGACGAGACGCCGGCCTTCTCCCCCGCTCCCGTCGACGCGCCCCCGGGACGCTCCCAGGAGACCCCTCCGGGTGAGCACGCCCGGCTGAACCCGAAGTACACCTTCGACACCTTCGTCATCGGCTCCAGCAACCGTTTCGCGCACGCGGCGTCGGTGGCCGCAGCGGAGGCGCCGGCCAAGGCCTACAACCCGCTGTTCATCCACGGCGGCTCCGGTCTGGGCAAGACCCATCTGCTGCACGCCATCGGGCACTACACGCACCGGCTCTACGAGGGGGCCCGGGTGCGCTACGTCAGCTCCGAGGAGTTCACCAACGAGTTCATCAACTCGATCCGGGACGGCAAGGCGGACGGGTTCCGCCGCCGCTACCGGGACATCGACGTCCTCCTGGTGGACGACATCCAGTTCCTGGAGAACAAGGAGCAGACACAGGAGGAGTTCTTCCACACCTTCAACACGCTCCACAACTCCGACAAGCAGATCGTCATCTCCAGCGACCGCCCGCCCAAGCAGCTGACGACGCTGGAGGACCGGATGCGCAGCCGCTTCGAGTGGGGACTGCTCACCGACGTCCAGCCGCCCGAGCTGGAGACCCGGATCGCCATCCTGAGGAAGAAGGCCGCCCAGGAGGGCCTGGCCGCACCGCCCGAGGTGCTGGAGTTCATCGCCAGCAAGATCTCCACCAACATCCGGGAGCTGGAGGGCGCGCTGATCCGTGTCACCGCGTTCGCGAGCCTCAACCGGCAGTCGGTCGACCTCGACCTCACCGGCCAGGTGCTGCGCGACCTCGTGCCCAGCAGCGAGGTGCCGGAGATCACGGCGGGGTCGATCATGTCCCAGACGGCCGCCTACTTCGGCCTGACCGTCGAGGATCTGTGCGGGACCTCCCGGTCCCGGGTGCTGGTGACCGCCCGGCAGATCGCCATGTACCTGTGCCGGGAGCTGACGGACCTCTCCCTCCCCAAGATCGGCCAGCAGTTCGGCCGCGACCACACGACCGTCATGCACGCCGACCGCAAGGTCCGCGCGCTGATGGCCGAGCGCCGGTCGATCTACAACCAGGTGCACGAGCTCACGAGCCGGATCAAGGACCAGCCGTCCCTGGCCTGAGCATCCCGACCGATGCGGAGGGGAGGACCGTCGGCGGTCCTTCCCTTCTTCGTTCCTCCCTCACCGCCCCAAGCCCTGTTGTGTGGATGCTCTCGCCGTATCGGCGGAGCCGATCCTCCGGCGAGGGCATCCACACAACAGGGCCCAGCCCACGATGCGGAGGTGCCTGTGGACCTTCCCGACGTTGTCCACAGGGAGTTATCCACAGGCCGGCGCCGCCCACAGGAAGTTATCCACAGGCTTGTGCCCAGCTTCGCCCTGCTTCGCGGCAGAGGCCCGTAGCGTCACAGGAAGGCCACTCACGTGCCCCGACGGCCTTGGATGTCCGCTTTTCCGGGGGCACGAAGCACTGTTGCACTGCCCACATCCCCAGGCCAGGACAACCGCGGCTCCTCGCAGCCGCCCTGCGCCTGTGGACAACAGGACGGCGGGACACTTTGTCATGGTTCGTGTGGTGTGGGAGCGGCCCAGAAAAAAATTTTTGGCCTTCCCCGGCCAAGTTATCCACAGGAGGCCCCTCAAATCTGTGGACAACCCTGTGGACAACCTGTGGAAAACCGCGCCGAGCCTGTGGGTAACCCGGGGTCTGTCTGTGGACAGCGAAGACGGTCATCCCATGACCTGGTCAGCGGCTCCTGTGGACAACCTGGGGAAAACCTGTGGACAAGCCTGTGGACGAGATGTGGAAAACCTGGGGACGGTCTCGTTCGTCCACAGGAAGCCCGAGTTACCCACAGGGCCGTCCACAGGGCCTGTGGACAAAAATCCGTGGGGTGACCTGCGGAAACAAGGGTTATCCACATTATCCACAGGCCCTACTACTACTGCGCACCTTCATAAGCCCAAATGTGGCTTCGAAACAGCGACGCGGAAAATCTGTGGACAACCGGCCGGGACGGACGTGAACCGAGGCTCCCGGCGAGCTGTCAGCGGCAGCGGAGGAATCCGGGTAACGTGGGGTCTCGCTCTTGTCCTCCGCCGCCCGGTCCGGGCGGCCGTCCCCACGGACCGGAGTCGGCTCCGGGGGCGGTGGGACACTACTCGCGGATGCGGACACTCCCGTCCACAACCTGTTGACAGAGCCTTCACAGCCCCCACCAGACATCCAGCAGCTGCACATGTTGAGGCTTCGGTCGGGCACCCCGACCTGGCGGAAAGTGAGTCGGAAAGTGAAGTTCCGGGTCGAACGCGACGTACTGGCCGACGCAGTCGCCTGGACCGCGCGCACACTCCCGACGCGCCCCTCGGTCCCGGTGCTCGTCGGCATCCTGCTGGAGGCCGGCGAGTTCGACGGCCGCCAGCAGCTGCGCCTGTCCGGCTTCGACTACGAGGTCTCCACCCAGGCCGTCGTCGACGTCGACGTCGAGGAGGCCGGCACCGTCCTGGTCACCGGCAAACTGCTCTCCGAGATCACCCGCAACCTGCCGCCGCAGACCGTGGAGATCGCCACCGACGGCACCAAGGTCGTGGTCACCGGCGGCAGTGCCAAGTTCACCCTCACCACCATGCCGGTGGAGGACTACCCCACGCTCCCGGAGATGCCCGGTGTGAGCGGGACCGTCGGCAGCGACGCCTTCGCCGCGGCGGTGAGCCAGGTGGCCGTGGCCGCCGGGCGCGACGACACCCTTCCCATGCTCACCGGCGTGCGCGTCGAGATCGAGGGCGAGAAGATCACGCTCGCCTCCACCGACCGCTACCGGCTGGCCGTGCGGGAGCTCAGCTGGAAGCCCGCCGACCCCGGTCTGTCCGCCGTCGCGCTGGTGCCCGCCAAGACCCTGCACGACACCGCCAAGTCGCTCACCTCCGGTGCCGAGGTCTCCATCGCCCTCTCCAGCAGCGGCTCCGGCGAGGGCATGATCGGCTTCGAGGGCGGCGGACGCCGCACCACCACCCGTCTGCTCGACGGCGAGTTCCCCAAGTACCGCGCCCTGCTGCCGGACACCTTCAACTCCGTCGCCGAGGTCAGCCGCTCCGAGTTCATCGAGGCGGTCAAGCGCGTCTCGCTGGTCGCCGAGCGCAACACGCCGCTGCGCCTGTCCTTCACCTCCGGACAGCTGGTCCTCGAGGCGGGCACCGGCGAGGAGGCCCAGGCGGTCGAGGCACTGGAGGCGGAGCTGGAGGGCGACGACATCCAGATCGCCTTCAACTCGGGTTTCCTGCTGGACGGCCTGGGCGCCATCGGCACCGACGTCGCCCGGATGAACTTCACGACCTCCACCAGGCCCTCCATCCTGACCGGCAAGCCCGCCGCCGAGGGGGCGGACCCCGAGTACCGCTACCTGATCATGCCGGTGCGTCAGCCCAGCTGATCCGGGTAGCGGTTCCGAAGAATCCACAGGTGGCGTGAAGGGGAGCACAGAGATGCAGCTCGGAATGGTCGGCCTCGGCAGGATGGGCGGCAACATGGCCGCTCGGCTTCGTGAGAAGGGGATCGAGGTCGTCGGCTACGACGTGGCCTCCAAGGAGCGCGACGTCGACACCCTGGCCGAGCTGGTGGGGCGTCTGGAAGCACCGCGGGTCGTCTGGGTCATGGTCCCCTCGGGTGACCCCACGGAGGACACCGTGGCGGAGCTGGGCCGCCTCCTCGAGGAGGGTGACACCGTCATCGACGGCGGGAACACCCACTACGTCGACGACCACGCCCGCTCCGTGCACCTGGCGGAGAAGGGCATCACCTACATCGACGCCGGCGTCAGCGGCGGCGTCTGGGGCCGCCAGAACGGCTACGGCATCATGGTGGGCGGTCCCGCCGAGCACGTCGAACGGATCCGGCCGGTTCTCGAGGCCCTCACCCCCGACAGCGGCGGCTACGTGCACGCCGGCCCCGTGGGGGCGGGGCACTTCGCCAAGATGGTCCACAACGGCATCGAGTACGGCATGATGCAGGCCTTCGCCGAGGGCTACGAGCTCATGGCCGCCTCCGGCCTCGTGGACGACATCCCGGGCACGTTCGAGAGCTGGCGCGAGGGCACCGTGGTCCGCTCCTGGCTGCTGGACCTGCTCACCCGGGCCCTGGAGCAGGACCCCGACCTGTCGGAGCTGCGCGGCTACGCCGAGGACTCCGGCGAGGGGCGCTGGACCGTCCAGACCGCCGTGGACCTGGCCGTGCCCGCCCCCGCGATCACCGCGGCGCTCTACGCCCGCTTCGCCTCGCGCCAGGACGACAGCCCGGCGATGAAGGTCATCGCGGCCCTGCGCAACCAGTTCGGCGGGCACGCGGTCACCCGCGTCGCCCACCGCCCCGAAGAGGCCTTCCGGGACTGACCGGCACCGGCCCGGGGACGTCCGCCGCGAGCGGCGTTCCCGGGCCCTTTGCGTCCTCTCCCTCCCCCTTCCCTCACCTCCCGTCTTGCTCCAGGAAGAAGGCCGGATGTACGTGTCCCATCTGCAACTGGCCGATTTCCGCTCCTACGCCGAGGCGCTGGTGGAACTCCGGCCCGGTGTGAGCGTGTTCCTCGGTTCCAACGGGCAGGGCAAGACCAACCTGGTCGAGGCCGTCGGCTACGTCGCCTCGCTCGGCAGCCACCGGGTCTCGTCCGACACTCCCCTGGTGCGGCAGGGGGCGCCCCGCGGAATCGTGCGTGCCAAGGTGGTGCGCGACGAGCGGTCCATGCTGGTGGAGCTGGAGCTCAACCCCGGCCGGGCCAACCGGGCGCGGATCAACCGGGCTCCCGCGGGCCGGCCCCGCGACGTCCTGGGGATCCTGCGCACCGTGCTGTTCGCCCCCGAGGACCTCGCCCTGGTCAAGGGCGACCCCGGCGACCGGCGCCGCTTCCTCGACGACCTGCTCGTGGCCCGGTCGCCGCGGATGGCCGGGGTGCGCTCCGACTACGACCGGGTGCTCAAGCAGCGCAACGCCCTGCTGAAGTCGGCCTCGGGCCGCATGTTCCGGCAGCGCTCCGCCCCCGACCTCGGCACGCTGGAGGTGTGGGACGCCCACCTGGCCGAGAAGGGCGCCGAGCTTCTCGCGGCCCGTCTGGACCTCGTGGCGGAACTGACGCCGCTGATCGCGGAGGCGTACGCGGGACTGACCGACTCCGGAGGGCCCGCGGTGCCCGAGTACCGCAGCGGGGCGGCCCCCGAGGGCGGTTCCCTCCCCCGCGACCGGATCCAGCTCGTGGAGGTCCTGCGCACGGCCATGGCGGAGGCGCGCGAGCGCGAGCTCCAGCGCGGGGTCAGCCTGGTGGGGCCGCACCGGGACGAGCTCCACCTGAGCCTCGGCGGCCTTCCCGCCAAGGGATACGCCAGCCAGGGGGAGTCCTGGTCCTACGCGCTGTCGCTCAAGTTGGCCGCGTTCGAACTGCTGCGAGCCGACGGCGACGACCCGGTGCTGATCCTGGACGACGTCTTCGCCGAGCTGGACGGCGAGCGGCGGAGGCGCCTCGCCGCCCGGGTGCGCGATGCCGAGCAGGTACTGGTGACCGCGGCCGTGCCCGAGGACGTCCCCGCCGAGCTGGACGGTGCCCGCTTCGAGGTGAGAGAGGGAGTGGTCGAGGGTGGGTGAGGGTTATCCACAGCCTGTGGACCGCGGTGCGGTCGGCCGGAGTCTTCCACAGCCTGTGAACGGCCACCCGGTTGCCTCCGGGCCCTCGGGCGCGCCGGTGCCGTCCGCCGCCCCGGCGGCCTCCGGCGCCGACCTCGCCCGCCAGGCGCTCGCACGTGCCCGCGCCGAGGCGCGCAACCGCGGTGCGGTCCCGCGCGGAACCGGTCCCCGCCGCCGTGGCCGGATGCGGTCACGCAACGAGCCGCAGATGTTCGGGGAGGCGGTCCGGACGTGGCTGATCGAGCACGGATGGCAGGAGCAGGTGGCCATCGGCGGCGTCTTCGGACGCTGGTCCGACATCGTGGGCGAGGTCATCGGCCGGCGCCTGCGCCCGGAGAGCTACGCGGAGGGCGAACTCGTCGTGGTGGCGGAGTCCCCGACGATGGCCGCCCAGGCGCGGACGATGACCCGGGACCTGATGCGGCGCCTCAACGCCGAACTGGGCGAGGGCACGGTCGTCTCCATCAAGGTCAAGGGGCCCGGGAACCGCCGCCGCTGACGGGCGCCTTCTTCTCCACAGGCTGTGGACAGGCGCAGGTGGGAGGGGTTCCGCGGGCCCGCCCTCCTCTCGGGAGCAGGGGTGCCGGATCCCCGGTGGCGGACGCGATCGATCCCGGGAGCCCGTCCAAGGCATCTGAAGTGCGCGGGAACTTGTCGGGAGGCCTGCCCGCGTGTGGGGAGTCGTCTCCCGCCCCGAACGTTCGTTGTGATGCGCCACAGCGCCGACGATGCCACTTTGTCACACCGCGCGGGGTATCATGGACAAGGTTCTTCAGACGCCTGTAGCCGGTGCCGGGCCCCCAGGACGGGATGGGTGTACGCCGCGTGCGACGGACGGCGATTTCCCAGGTGTCGCGGGGTGCGGTTCTTCCTGATCGCGCCGCCGTGGACCGGCCGTCGCCAGCCCGGCCCAGGCCGGCAGGCGTTCCCAGCAGGAGGGTGTACCCACTTGGCCTACAACGCTCAATCAATCACGGTTCTGGAGGGGCTTGAGGCAGTCCGCAAGCGCCCCGGGATGTACATCGGTTCCACCGGGGAGCGGGGCCTGCACCACCTGGTCTACGAGGTGGTCGACAACTCGGTCGACGAGGCCTTGGCGGGATACGCCGACGCCATCGAGGTGACCCTGCTGGCCGACGGCGGCGTGCGGGTGGCCGACAACGGCCGCGGCATCCCCATCGACCTGCACCCCGTGGAGAAGCGGCCGGCCGTCGAGGTCGTGCTCACCACGCTGCACGCGGGCGGCAAGTTCGACAGCAAGTCCTATGCCGTCTCCGGCGGTCTGCACGGCGTCGGCGTCTCCGTCGTCAACGCGCTGTCCACCGCCATGGACGTGGAGGTGCGCCGCGACGGGCACGTCTGGCGCCAGCACTACGAGATGACCGTGCCCGGGGAGCTGACCAAGGGCGAGGAGACCGAGGAGACCGGTACCCAGCTCACCTTCTGGCCCGACGGCGACGTCTTCGAGACGACGGCGTTCTCCTACGAGACGCTGTCGCGCCGGATGCAGGAGATGGCCTTCCTCAACAAGGGCCTGTCCATCACGATCCGCGACGAGCGCCCCGAGTACACCGACGGCGGCCCGGCGGTCGACACCTTCCACTACGAGGAGGGCCTGTCCGACTTCGTCCGGCACATCAACGCCAAGAAGGACCCGTCACACGCCTCCATCATCTCCTTCGAGGAGGACGGCGAGGGGATCTCCGCTGAGATCGCCATGCAGTGGAACCAGTCCTACACCTCGTCCGTGCACACCTTCGCCAACACCATCAACACGACGGAGGGCGGCACCCACGAGGAGGGTTTCCGCTCCGCGCTGACCACCCTGGTCAACCGGTACGCCCGCGACCAGAAGCTGCTGCGGGAGAAGGACGACAACCTCACCGGTGACGACATCCGCGAGGGTCTCACCGCGATCATCTCGGTCAAGCTCGCCGACCCGCAGTTCGAGGGCCAGACCAAGACCAAGCTCGGCAACACCGAGGCCAAGTCCTTCGTCCAGAAGGTCACCAACGAACACCTGCGCGACTGGTTCGAGCGCAACCCCGGCGAGGCCAAGGACATCGTCTCCAAGGCCAGCCAGGCCGCCCGCGCCCGTATCGCGGCCCGCCAGGCCCGCGATCTCACGCGGCGCAAGACCCTCCTCGAGTCCACCTCCCTCCCCGGCAAGCTGTCCGACTGCCAGTCGACGGTGCCGGAGGAGTGCGAGCTCTACATCGTGGAGGGCGACTCGGCCGGCGGTTCGGCCAAGGGCGGCCGCAACCCGCACAACCAGGCCATCCTGCCCATCCGAGGCAAGATCCTGAACGTGGAGAAGGCACGGGTCGACCGCATCCTCAAGAACGCCGAGGTGCAGGCGATCATCACCGCCCTGGGCACCGGCATCCACGAGGACTTCGACGCCGACAAGCTGCGGTACCACAAGATCGTCCTCATGGCCGACGCCGACGTCGACGGTCAGCACATCCGCACGCTGCTGCTCACTCTGCTGTTCCGCTTCATGAAGCCGCTGGTGGAGGCCGGGAACGTCTACCTCGCCCAGCCGCCGCTCTACAAGATCAAGTGGGACCAGCGCGGTATCGACGCCGACTACGTCTTCTCCGACGCGGAGCGCGACCGGGTCATCGAGGCCGGTGTCGCCGCGGGCAAGAAGGACCCGCGCCCGCGCGACCTCGTGCAGCGCTTCAAGGGCCTGGGTGAGATGAACGCCAACGAGCTCTGGGAGACCACGATGGACCCCGAGCACCGCGTCCTGCTCCAGGTCAGCCTGGACGACGCCGCGCAGGCCGACGAGATGTTCAGCGTGCTGATGGGCGAGGACGTCGAGTCCCGGCGCTCCTTCATCCAGCGCAACGCCAAGGACGTCCGCTTCCTGGACATCTGACCCCTCCCCGCCCGGGCCCGGCCCGGGCGCCCACGCTCAACGAAGCTTCGTAGAAGGGATCGACATCCGTGACGGATGCGAACAACCCCGACGCCCCTGAGGGAGCGGAGACCCCGGGTCCGGAGGCCGCGGTGGGAGCCCTCGCGCGCACCACCGACCGGATCGAGCCCATCGACATCCAGGTCGAGATGCAGCGCAGCTACCTCGACTACGCGATGTCGGTCATCGTCGGCCGCGCCCTCCCCGACGTCCGCGACGGCCTCAAGCCCGTCCACCAGCGCGTGCTGTACGCGATGTACGACGGCGGCTACCGCCCTGACCGCGGGTACTTCAAGTGCGCCCGCGTCGTCGGGGACGTGATGGGCAACTACCACCCGCACGGCGACAGCGCGATCTACGACACCCTGGTGCGCCTCGCCCAGTGGTGGTCCATGCGGATGCCGCTGGTCGATCCCAACGGCAACTTCGGCTCGCCCGGCAACGACCCCGCCGCCGCCATGCGCTACACCGAGTGCAAGCTCGCGCCGCTGGCCATGGAGATGCTGCGGGACATCGACAAGGAGACCGTCGACTTCCGGCCCAACTACGACGGCCGCTCCTCCGAGCCCGTCGTGCTGCCGGCCCGCTTCCCGAACCTGCTGGTCAACGGCTCCTCGGGCATCGCGGTCGGCATGGCCACCAACATCCCGCCGCACAACCTGCGCGAGGTCGCCGAGGGCGTCTACTGGTACCTGGACAACCCGGGGGTCTCCGACGACGAGCTGCTCGACGCCCTCATCGAGCGCGTCAAGGGCCCCGACTTCCCGACCCGCGGCCTCATCGTCGGCAAGCGCGGCATCGAGGAGGCCTACCGGACCGGGCGCGGCTCCATCACCATGCGCGCCGTGGTCGAGGTCGAGGAGGACAGCCGGGGCCGGCAGACGCTGGTCGTCACCGAGCTGCCTTACCAGGTCAACCCCGACAACCTGGCCCTGAAGATCGCCGACCTGGTCAAGGACGGCAAGATCACCGGCATCGCCGACGTGCGCGACGAGAGCAGCGGCCGCACCGGCCAGCGCCTGGTCATCGTGCTCAAGCGCGACGCCGTCGCCAAGGTGGTCCTCAACAACCTCTACAAGCACACCCAGCTCCAGGAGACCTTCGGCGCGAACATGCTCGCGCTGGTCGACGGCGTTCCGCGCACCCTGCGCCTGGACCAGATGATCCGCTACTGGGTCAAGCACCAGGTCGAGGTCATCGTCCGCCGCACCCGGTACCTGCTGCGCAAGGCCGAGGAGCGGGCGCACATCCTGCGCGCGCTGCTGAGGGCCATGGACCGCATCGACGAGGTCATCAGCCTCATCCGGGCCAGCGCCTCCGCTGACGAGGCCCGCACCGGCCTGATGGGCCTGCTCGAGATCGACGACGTGCAGGCCCGCGCCATCCTCGACATGCAGCTGCGCAAGCTGGCCGCTCTGGAGCGCAACCAGCTGACCGCCGAGTACGACGAGCTGATGGCGCAGATCGCCGACTACAACGACATCCTGGAATCCGAGGTCCGCCAGCGCGGCATCATCCGCGAGGAGCTGGGCGAGATCGTCGACAAGTACGGCGACGAGCGGCGCACGCACATCATCCCCTTCGAGGGTGACATGCGCATGGAGGACTTCATCGCCGAGGAGGACGTGGTCGTCACGATCTCCCGCGGCGGCTACGCCAAGCGCACCAGGATCGACAACTACCGGGCGCAGAAGCGCGGCGGCAAGGGCGTGCGCGGAGCCCAGCTCAAGCAGGACGACATCGTCCAGCACTTCTTCGTCACCACCACCCACCACTGGATCCTGTGCTTCACCAACCAGGGCCGGGTGTACCGGACGAAGGCCTACGAGCTGCCCGAGGCCGCCCGCGACGCACGCGGCCAGCACGTGGCCAACCTGCTGCCGTTCCAGCCGGGCGAGGAGATCGCCCAGATCATGGCGCTGCGCGACTACGAGGCCGCGCCGTACCTGGTCCTGGCCACCCGTGAGGGCCTGGTCAAGAAGTCCCGCCTGCAGGACTTCGACTCGGCCCGCGCGGCCGGCATCATCGCGATCAACCTGCGCGAGGGCGACGAACTCATCGCCGCCCGGCTGGTCTTCCCCGACGACGACCTGCTGCTGATCTCCAGCGACGCCCAGTCGATCCGCTTCTCCGCCTCCGACGAGTCCCTGCGCCCGATGGGCCGTGCGACCAGCGGTGTCATCGGCATGCGCTTCCTGGAGGGCGACTACCTGCTGAGCATGGGCGTCATCCGGCCCGGAGACGGCTCGACGGACGTCCTGGTGGCCACGGAGAACGGCTACGCCAAGCGGACCCCGGCCGACCAGTACCCGGTGCAGAACCGGGGCGGCAAGGGCGTGCTGACGGCCAAGGTCGTGGAGGCCCGCGGCAAGCTGGTCGGTGCGCTCATGGTCGACCCTGAGGTGGACGAGATCTTCGCGATCACGTCCGCGGGCGGGGTCATCCGCACCGGTGCCAACGAGGTCAAGCAGTCCGGCCGCACCACCATGGGCGTCCGGCTGATGAACCTGAGCAAGGGCAACAAGGTCGTGGCCATCGCCCGCAACGCCGAGGCCGAGGCCGACGAGGAGCACGAGGGCGACACGGACACGGCCGAGGAGACGGTTTCGGAAGAACGCAACCCTGAGGCCTAGACTTCGCGTTAAGCCCAAAGGGACCTGTGGGGATCACATCTCCATGTGGCCCGCGGGGCCGGCACCCCGTGGGCCACGGTCGCGTCCACCATCCGTTCTCAACGAAAGTCCAGCGGTAGCGCTTCATGTCTGAAAGCCAGAACACCACCACGAACGAATCCGCCCCGGACACGGTCGTCACCGAGGCCGAACAGGCCGAGGAGAGGGATGGGGCGACCGCCGAGGCGCCGACCGAGGCCGAACAGGCAGAGTCCGCTTCGGCCGAGTCCACATCGGTGGAATCCGCTTCGGCCGAGTCCACTCCGGTGGAGTCCGCCTCGGCGGAGTCTGCGCCGGCCGAGTCCGCCGAGCAGAAGACGGAGGAGAAGACCTCCGCCCCCCGGGGACCGCGTGCGGGCAAGGCGTCTCTCAGCAGCCGCAAGGCACACCTGACCGTCTCCCGGGTGGAGCCCTGGTCGGTGATGAAGTTCAGCTTCGTCGTGTCCCTGGTGTGCTTCATCGTCCTGTTCGTCGCTGTCGCGGTGATCTACGCGACACTGTCGATGCTCGGCGTCTTCGACGAGATGACCAAGATGGTCACCGCCCTGATGGAAGGTGACGGCGGCGAGAGCGAGCTCGGCCTCAACCCGGCCGACTGGTTCTCCCCGGGCCGCGTGCTCGGCTACACCGGTGTGGTCGGCGCGCTGAACGTCGTCCTCATCACCGCCCTGGCCACGGTGGGCGCCATGGTCTACAACCTGGTCGCCGACCTCGTCGGCGGCGTCGACGTCACGCTCTCCGAGGCGGAGTAGCACCCGCCGGTGGGGGCCGGACGCACAGCGCGGCCGGCCCCCACCGCACACTGTCCCGAGCACTCCGGAACGCCGGTAAAATGGGAGGTGAAGCGGGAGGCGCACGCCGTGTCCCGCCTTCCCCCGCCCCGAGGAAGCCGGTTCGCTCCGGCCCCCGGGATACGGTAGAGTTCCACACGGAGCAAGGGCGTATAGCTCAGTCGGTTAGAGCGCATCCCTGATAAGGATGAGGCCCCAGGTTCAAGTCCTGGTACGCCCACACAGTTTGTGCAGTCGAGAGCCTTGTTCTCCACCTCGGAGAGCAGGGCTCTTCCTCTTTCGACCGCCATCTGACCGTGAGAACCCCACGGGACCCCCCGTCAGAACCCGTACTTTCCCGGCATGTGCGGCACCGGAACCTGTCAATCTCTCTGAGGCGTTCTATGCCGCGGGTTCTCCCAGGCCGGGAGCGGTTTCCTCCTCGCGCGCGATCCGGAGCGGGTTGGTGTGGACCACCTTCGGCAGCGGCGGTGGTACGGGTACCGAGGCGAACCGGTGCGGCTGGGCCACATAGGCCTGTTCCAGCACCCGCACCCGCTCGGCCTGTACCTGGTGCGCACTCACCACATCGACCCCGCCCTGCGCTGAGTGGGCACAGCCCGGCCCTCCCCAGTGGAGGAGCGGACTTTTCTGTGTCCCGGACCACTTGGCACGTCCCTGACGCCCGTCCTGCCTGCCCGGTGCACGCCAGGGGCTTGTGCGATACTAGAAACTTCATATTGTGCTGCATGATTTGCGGCATGATGGGAGGCATGGCTATGACGCAGACAACCCGGCGCCCCTCGGTGCCCATCGACCCCGACACCGAACGCACGGTCCAGGCCGCCCGTACCGCAGGCACCCCGGAGCACGACGCCCTGGCCGTGCTCGCCGCCCGCAACGGCATCCCCCTCCCCATCGGCGCCGCCCAGCTCTCGGAGGCGACCACCCTGGCCGCCCTGATCGAGATGGGCCGCAAGGCGCTCCAGGAACAGGTGCTGGAGGCCGAGTACCAGGCCATTGCCGCGGAGCAGACCGACGAGGACCGGGCGGTGCGTGCCGCGCTGCGCCGACGTCGCCGGACCTCGCCTCGGGGCGACCGGTGACCCCGGTGCGGGGCCGCGTCTACTGGGTGTACATGGAGACCGAGGAAGGCGAGCAGGAGCGCAAGCCCTATGTGGTGGTCTCCAACAACCAACGCAACCGGGCCCTGGGGGACTGCCTGGCGGTGCGCCTGACCACCACTCGCAAGGAGGCGTACACCACCGTCGTTCCGCTGGGGCCGGCCGACGCCCCGCTGCGCGGGTACGTGCTGTGTGACGAGATCACCCTGCTGTTCAACGACGAGCTGCTGGAGGACATCGGGGCGCTGAGCCACGCGACGATGACCACGGTGGCCACCGGTCTCAAAGCGGCCTTGGGCCTGCCCTGAGCCCACCGGGGTCGC
Source organism: Nocardiopsis algeriensis (assembly GCF_014203695.1). Classification (GTDB taxonomy): domain Bacteria; phylum Actinomycetota; class Actinomycetes; order Streptosporangiales; family Streptosporangiaceae; genus Nocardiopsis; species Nocardiopsis algeriensis. The sequence continues at coordinate 204,695 of NZ_JACHJO010000011.1, forward strand.
GCGGCGATCAGTCGCGCGGCCCATGATCGACCGCGTCCACCGGTTCTGAACCGCGCCAGGACGCGCGAAAGGCTCGGAGTCGGTACTGGCCCAGCAGGCCAGCGAGTTCTCCCTGAGCGTGGGTCAGCACCGGGTCCAGGAGAGGTTCGCCAAGTCCTTCACCTCCGAGCTGTGGGACAACCCCGGGCGGCGCAAGCGCTGGGCCCTGCGTCACCGCACCCCTGAACAGGTCCAGCGGACCTCGCAGGGCCTGGCCTGGTCGGTCGCGGTGTCGCTGAACCGCATCATCCCCATGCCCGTGCTGACGGCGGTGGTGCGCATGGCCGTGGCCTTGGAGTTCTCAGGGGACACTCAGAGGTGCGCGAAGGAGGGGCAGCCGGTTTCCAAGGGGGCGCTGCACCTGTGGGCCACCACGGACACCATGGTGGACCGGGTCATCCGCCACGACCCCGCTGCCGCGCAACGCATGGTCGGTGACATCGTGCGCGACGCACAGGACAAGCTGGGTATCGCCCCCGACGTGGTGGGTTACGCACTCATCCAAGCCATGGCGCTGGACCGGGATATCGTCCGGTCCTTCCTGGAACGCTCACTGCTCCCCGGCACCCTGGACGACTGAACCCGGGGGATGACCACGTCCGGGCAAATGTGGCCATTCCCCGGCTCGCCTCAGGCAAGCTGTACCGTGACGACGCCCTGCCCCCGAAGGGTGGCCATGGCCGATCTGACCGAGGAGTATCCCCGCCCTGGAGCGGGCCGCTCTGGTGGTGACCCTCGGCCTCGCGCCCGCAGGGGTGGTCCGCGCACCGTGGACCTGCTCTTCTCCGGCGGCGCCTCGTTACCGCACCTGCGGGACAAGCCGTCGCTTTCACCGGAGGCAGCCACCTCACTGCCCGCGAGGTCGGAGACCGCCCAGCGGACCCTCCACCCTCTGTAATTCTCTGTACCGAGGGGAGAAGGCGGAGTACCGTGTCGGCGTTCCGGGGCAGCCGGGGCCCTGCCCGACACCGAGGGAGTCACGTCCATGAGTTTCGCCGCGAAGGCGCCCGAGCACGAGATCCCGGTGCCCCGGGTCCTGGCACGGCTGGTGGGCGGGGACCCCGCACGGGCGGTGTGGGTGAACAGGCTCGGCGGGGTGACGTGGAGCATCGCCGAGGGGACGCCGCGCCATCGCTATCTGAAGTGGGCACCGGCCGAGGCGCTCCACCTGGACCCCGAGGCCGAACGCCGGCGCATGGAATGGGCCGCGCGGTGGGTGCGCGTGCCGCGTGTACTCGATTCGGGGGAGGAGGGGACGGGACGGTGGCTGCTCACCGAGGCACTGCCGGGCACCAGCGCCGTCGCACCTCACTGGTCGGCCGATCCCGGACCGGTGGCGGCGGAGATCGGCCGGGGCCTTCGGGTGCTGCACGAGGCGCTTCCCTGCGAGGAGTGCCCCTTCGACTGGTCGGACGGCGAGCGCCTGGAGCGGGTGCGCGAACGCCTGGCCGCCGGCGAGGGACCGGAGCGGTGGGCGCCGGAGCATCGGGGCCTGTCCGTGGAGGAGGCGCTGGCACGGCTGGAGAACCCTCCGGCCGCGGACCTTCCGGTGGTGTGCCACGGGGACGCCTGCGCCCCCAACACGCTGCTCGGTGACGACGGCCGCTTCCTCGGCCACGTCGACCTGGGCCGACTGGGAACGGCGGATCGGTGGGCCGACCTCGCGGTGGCGTCGTGGAGCCTGGAGTGGAACTACGGTCCCGGCCACGAGGAAGCCTTCTTCGAGGGCTACGGGGTGGCGCCCGACACGGACCGGATCGCCTACTACCGCCTGCTGTGGGACCTTTCGTGAGACGGGGCGGCGGTGCGAGGTCCCAGGGGCCGCCTCCGCGCGGAGGCGGCCCCTGCCCGGAGGGCCCATCGCCGGCGGGAAGGGGTCTCCAGTCCCCGGCCCGCCGGCGTCCAGCCGGACCCTCACGATGATCGGCGCTCCTCAATTCGGTTAAGGGTAGAGCCGAAAAGCGCGCCGATGTGCTCCTGATTCCTTCTCGCCTCTTCCCCGTGAGGAGGATTTCCAAAACTTTCGAACGGTATCCGAACTTATCCGAACACTGCCGAACTGATGAGTGCCTTGCCGAACACAACAGGCCTCAAAGGGGAAGCTCGGCTACTGGAGTAATTTTGGCCCCACACGGGCCCATAGCAGGACATTCGCTGATTTTTTTCTCTTTGGAGGGTGACCTTGTGATGTAGGTTCCTGGCACCGGTCCATCAGCCACTTCCACCCGGCCGCGGTTTCTCCAGGCAACAGCCGCTGCCGTGAAATCGGGGAGAGCGGCTCGTCCAGCCGGAACAATCAACACGAAAGGTCTGCTATGACCGCATCACTGGTCCTGGACTCCCTGTCCGGGCGCGTTCTCATCGTCATTCTCGTCGTCGTCACCGCCCTGGTCCTGCACCGCCAGGGCCAGGACCTCGCCACCGCGCTCATCCTGGCCGCCGCGGTGCTCGGCGCTGCCGCGGACACCGCACGCCGGGCCGTTCCGGCGGGGGAGGCGCGCTGATGGGGTACCGGAGCGCTCTCAAGGACACCCAGTACGTGATCAGGAACGATGTGCGTCCGCGCAACGTCAGGGTGGAGCCCGACGGCACCGTCTGGGCCGAGTTCCGCATCGTCCCCACCCGAGGGTCCGTCTCGCCGAACCACCCGGTGTTCGTCCTGGCCGCCGGGGAGGCGCACCAGGGGGCCCTCCCCCAGCCGGTGCCCGCGGTCCCGGAGGACGTTCCCGGGTGGAACTGCAAGCCCGACCCCTTGGGGGCCTCGACCCCGGCCGAGTTCGTGGACATGATGCGCCGCTACCGCCGCTGGGCGGGCAACCCGTCGTTCCGCGACATGGCGAGCCGGGTGGGTGTGGGGTCGCCGAGCAGGTTCTGCGAGGCCCTGAAGCAGGACCGGCTGCCCACCTTCGCGCTGCTGAACGCCTTCGTGGTGTCGCTGGGCGGAACCGGGGAGTACTTCCAGCGATGGGCCACCGCGTGGCGCGCGCTCGACGGCCAGGCTCCGGGGCGCCCGGTGATGCTGATGCTCCCCTCCGCCGGCTAGGCCGGTCGGTCCCCGTGCTCCGGGGCCGACCCGACCGAGGCGGATGCGCCTTCTCGAAGGTCCCGCCGCATGTGGACCTTCCCGAAGCCGCGGTGTTCACCGAGTCGTTACGGTGCCCCGGCGCCACCCCGTGGACCTACCTGCGGGTAGGAGTTTCCCGCGTGAGCTGCGGCGGATGTCCGTCGGTACCTGCACACTCACCGAACGTTCGGTCAGTTCAACCGTCCTGAACAGGAAAAAGGGATGGATAAACCTTTAAGTGTGTTGAGTCACATGGCATAGTGTCCTGAGGCGCACGGACGAAGTCCCCTCATCCGTGGGCCGGACGGCCCGTGCCCCTCGGCCGTCCGGCGGTCCCGCCGGCAGCGACCGACCCCCAGGTCGGCAGAGAACCTACGGAGCACCAATGGCAACTTCCGACGCCACGGCTTCCGGACCGGGCACCCTGGACACCAGGGAGAAGCGCAAGGTCCTCGCCGGGACCATGGTCGGTACGACCATCGAGTGGTACGACTTCTTCATCTACGCGCAGGCCGCGGGTCTGGTGCTGGCGCCCCTCTTCCTGGCGCCCATGGAGGCGGCCAGTCCCGCCCTGGCCCAGGTGCTGTCCTTCGCCACCATCGGAATCTCGTTCCTCTTCCGCCCGCTCGGTGCGATCGTCGCCGGACACCTCGGCGACAGGATCGGCCGCAAGAAGATGCTCGTCGTCACGCTCGTGATGATGGGACTCGCCACCTGCCTCATCGGCCTGCTGCCTACCTACGCGCAGATCGGCATGGCCGCGCCGGTCCTCCTCATCATCCTTCGTATCCTCCAGGGCTTCTCGGCCGGCGGTGAGTGGGGAGGTGCCGCCCTCATGTCCGTGGAGCACGCGCCGGTCCACAAGCGCGGCTTCTTCGGCGCCTACCCGCAGATCGGTGTTCCCTGCGGGATGATCCTGGCGACCTTCGTCATGTGGGTGATCACCGCGGCCATCGGCCAGGACGCCTTCCTCGAGTGGGGCTGGCGCATCCCGTTCCTGCTCTCCTTCCTGCTGATCATCATCGGCCACCTCATCCGCAAGTCCGTCGAGGAGTCGCCGGTCTTCAAGCTGATGCAGCAGCGCAGGACCGAGTCCTCCGCTCCGCTGGGCCGGCTGTTCAAGAACCACACCAGAGAGGTCGTCCTCTCCGCGCTGATCTTCATCGCCAACAACGCCGCCGGCTACCTGGTCATCGCCTTCCTGGCCACCTACGCGTCCCGGCCCGTCGAGGAGTTCGGTCTCGGCATGGAGCGCGGCCCCGTCCTCCTGGCCACCACGCTCGCCTCCTTCGGCTGGCTCATCTCCACGCTCTACGGCGGAATCCTCAGCGACAAGCTCGGCCGGGTGAGGACCTTCCAGCTCGGCTACCTGCTCCTGGCGGCCTGGTCCGTGCCGATGTGGTTCATGGTCGACACCGGCAACATCTACATGTACTTCGCCGGCGTCTTCGTCTTCACGCTGACCCTCGGCTTCAGCTACGGACCCCAGTCGGCGCTGTACGCGGAGATGTTCCCGGCCGAGGTCCGCTACTCCGGTGTCTCCATCGGCTACGCCCTCGGCGCGATCCTCGGCGGCGCGTTCGCGCCCATGATCGCCGAGCTCCTGCTCACGGAGACCGGAGCCTCGTGGTCGATCGGCGCCTACATCGTCGTGGCCTCCGCCGTCTCCTTCCTGGGTGTCTCCCTGGTGAAGGAGCCCAAGGGCGTCGACCTGCACGTCGGCGCCGCGGGACCGGCCTCCGAGTAGGTGGGAAACGGGGCGGTGGGCCGGTGTACCGGCCCACCGCCCCGTCGCGTTCTCCGGACGGACCCACATTCGGCCGCTATTTTTCCGGCTTGATGCGATCGTGAGTGAGCTCCCTGACGGGGGGTAGTCGCAAGAACGCACAACCGTTGCCCGTGAGGCGGAAGAAGCGACCGCATGTATTGGACGGAGGAGATCGCAGTGGCAACACCGCAGTCGAACAAGGGTGGACTGACCGGAAGTCCGATCAGACTCGCCACCGTCATCGTGAGCATCGTCTTCCTGCTGGTGGGTATCGCCGGTTTCATTCCGGGTCTGACCACCAATTACGACCAGCTGCAGTTCGCCGGCCACCACTCCGAGTCGTTCCTGTTCGGCATCTTCCAGGTGTCGATCCTGCACAACATCGTCCACCTGCTGTTCGGTGTGGTGGGCCTGGCCATGTCGCGGACCGCTTCGCTGGCCCGGATCTACCTCCTGGGCGGCGGATTGGTCTATCTGCTGCTGTGGCTCTACGGCCTGATCATCGATTATGAGAGCGCGGCCAACTTCGTCCCGCTCAACGACGCCGACAACTGGCTGCACCTGTTCCTGGCCATCGGCATGATCGGACTCGGCTTCGTCCTGCGCCGACCGGTCAGCCCGCGCCGCTAGGCCCCGTTTTTCGGATCATCTCGGGCTGCACGGCCGCCAGGCGCCCCCTTGCCGCGCCGGAGAGCTTGCGAAGCCAACCAGGCTGAGCTGCGCTCCCCGCCTCGCAAGGAAACACCTGGCCGGCCGTTCGCCGGGGGATCGGCTCCGCCGATACGGCGAGAGCATCCAAAAAACAGAGCCTGGAGCGTATCCGGTGGATGCCGCCCTTCGCGGGCGGCGTCCCGATACGTTCCCCGCGGGACCGCGGAAGGACCGCCCCCGCTGCGCCTGCTCCGGGAAACCCGCGGAACACACTCCGATACACACGGCGCACGTGCCCCGGCCGTCGGCCGGGGCACGTGCGCATGCTCAACTGTCACTCTCGCAGGAGCCGTCGGTGACCGCGATTCCCTCCAGTGCCGCGTTCAGTTCGCAGGACATGTCCTCGAAGGAGGGATCGGGGGTGGTGGGGTGGAGCCGTAGGTGTACGTGGCGACGCAGGACCTCGCTCACGTACGGGTAGTAGGGGGTGCGCGGGCGCAAGTACCCCTGGTCGATCACTTTGCGCAGGTTCTCCCAGTAGTGGGCGTCCGTGCTGCTGCCGGTCTCCAGCTGGTAGCCGCTCCTGCGCGCGGGCAGGAGCCCGGACGCGTGCAGGTCCTCCTGGGCGTCCTCGTCGGTCATTGTCCGGACCAGGCTCCAGGCCTCCTCCGGGTGGCGTGTCCCCTCGGTGACTGCGAGGCCGTTGCCGCCGAGCACCGCGGTCGGCAGGGGGAGCACCCCGAAGGCCGGTTCTGCGCCCTCGGCCTTGCCTCCCCATCCGACCCATTCCAGGCCCTCCTGAAGGGTCTCGGTGCCTCCCGCGTCGGCCTGGAGTTGGGGTACGGCCCTCGGCCAGTGGCGCATGAACACCACGTCGCCGTCGCGGAACCGGTTCAGGCTCTCCGTCTCGGTCTCCTCCAGGGCCGAGGCGGGGATGACGCTCTCCCCTGCCCTGCCATGGGTGAACTCGTCCTCCAGGGGCCTCAGCCCTCCGAATTCCGTGCTCGTGGCGACGGCCGTGGCGCAGGCCCCGTCGTCCTCCCCGATGAAGAGTTCCTGCCCGCCGTCCGGTCCCGCCGCATCGTGGAGGAGGAACTCCAGGGCGTTGACGGTCAGGCCCTCGTAGTTACCGAACTGGCCCGTGTACCCGTACGGCAGCCCGTGCTCGTCGCGCACCTCACCCGCCAGTTCCAGGAGCTCCTGCCAGCTGTTTGCGTCATCCGCCTCGATCGCTTCGGCGATATCGTCGGGGTCCACGAGGTCGGCCCGGTAGTAGAGCAGGCCGACGTCCATGTGCAGTGGGACCGCCCATGGCCGGTCGAGGTGGCACACCGCTTGCTGGGCCCGGCTGAGAAAACCGTTCCAGGCAAGGTCGTCGTGCTCGGTGTCCACGGCCCGTATCCAGCTGCGCTCGGAGAACTCGGGTACCCACTGGTTGTCGATGAGCACCACGTCGTAGGAGGCAGGGTCGGTCTGCATCGCCACGGCCAGCTGCGAGCGCTGTTCGTCCGCCCTCGGCGAGAGCCACAGGATGTCGACGTCCCAGCCCGGGTTCTGCTCCTCCCAGCGCCGGACCAGCTGTGTGTACACGCCGCCGTCGCCGTTCACGTCCGTTGCGGTGACGTCCACGGGGAGGGCGATACGGAGCACCTGCTCGTCCTCCCCGCCGGTGCACGCACAGGTGCCCAGCAACAGGAGGAGGCTCGCGCACACCGCCGTCATGGGGGAAGGCAACCGGATCAATGTTCACTCACCGCCCTGACCCCGGCCATGATCACGTGGGCGACCCGGTCCAGCTCGTCGGGCCGCGGATGGTGACACCGAACCCCCGCGGACGCCAGGCGGCCGAGGAGGCCGTCTCCGCCGCAACCCTCGCTGCCCACCGAGACGACATACACCCGGACCCGCTCGTCCAGGCCGTTCAGGCGTTCGGCCACGTCGTTCGACGAGGCTCCCCCGCGCGGCTCGGGGAGTGCGACACCGTCGGTGAACACGACCACCGCGCAGGCCTCGGGACTTTCGGGCCGGGAGGTGCACGGGTCCAGTTCCCCGGCTCCGTCCCGGAGCGCGTCGGCCAGCGGGGTCGACGCATACTCGGCGGAAAGGGATCCGACAGCGTCGGCCAGGGCCTCCGAACGCTGCGGGTCCGCCACCGGATCCAGGACGTGTTCCTGGCCGGTGGCGTTCTCTCCGGAGCGGTCCGGGAAGGCCCAGAGCCCTGCTCTGTCCTGTGGCCCCAGGAGGCCCACGAGGTCTCCCGCCAGTTCTTGGGCGTTCTCCAGCCGGGTGCCCCGGGTTCCCGGAGCGGCCATGGAGTCCGAGCGGTCGATCACAAGCAGCACCTCGACAGGGGTGCGGGAATCCCTCTGCAACGCGAGGGTCTCCTCCAACTTCTCCCGCCACTGTCGAAGGTTGCTTTCCTGGACAGAGGTTTCCTGCCGGAGGGGGCCGGAGTCGCTGCCGATCATCTCTCCGGTAGCGGTGCGGTAGCCGTCGAGGGCGTCCGAGGGCCTGTCACCCCTGGCGAAGTCCAGCATCCATTCCCCGAATCGGTCCGCCTCCTGGCTGACACCGCCGTCCTCTCCCCAGTCCAGGCGGACGAACGGGTGGTCGAGGCCGGGGACCCCGGAGAGGTAGACGGGGACCAGGGGCTCCTCGGGCGGCTCGGAGGAGGAACCGGACCCGCAGTCCAGGTCGGTGCCGTCCTCGCCGTTGTAGGCGCGGACGGCGTACTCGGTGCTCAGTACACCCACCGAGGAGGCGCCGGTGTTTCCGGAGCGCAGGGCGCACAGCAGGCCGAGGTCGCCCTCGGCGTCGAGCGCGGCCGAGGTCACCCGTGCCTCTGTCATGCGGATGGCGCCGTTGCGCTCGGGCCCGCGGTGCGCGGAGTAGAGCGCCTCGGTGTGGAGCAGGGCGGAGGCCGAGACCTCGGGCGAGGGGCGGGCCAGCAGGAATCCGGCCTCGGTGACCGCGCGGGCGCACTCGTCCAGGCTCGACGGTTCCCCGGCCGGGTCGGTCCCCGCACAGGCGGGCACATCGGTGGCGGACGGGGGCAGCCCCAGGACCAGGGGGGTGGACCGGGTGGAGCCCTCCTGCACCAGGCCGGGAGTCTCCGGCCCCTGCCGGCCGTGCCGGAGCAGTGCGACGTCCGCCGTGGAGTCGGGCAGCCAGATGTGCGGGCGCGGGCCCTCCCGCAGATCGTTCCACCCCTTACGGAGCAGCTCGCGGGCCCTGGAGGGGTCCCCCACCACGTTGACGCTGACGCGCACCGGTATGCAGTTCCTCATCTCCTCTCGGGCCCGGTCCTCGGAGAAGTCCTCGGCGGCGCTTCGCACGACCTCCTGCTGGTCGGGTGTGGTGAGCACACTGAGTTCGGTGGGCGGCGGGCAGCCCTTCAGCGCCACCTGCAAGGGGTTGCTGTCCGGGAGCAGCAGCAAGGAGAGCGAAAGCAGGACGACGAGGCCGGCAGCGCCCAGGACGACTCCGCGGCGGGCCGTCGAAAGGCGACGCGGCGCCGGCAGCCACCGGAACGCCCGGGGCGGGCCCGGGACCTCGGCCGGGTCCGGGGCGGTGCCGGTGTCCTCCTCCACCAGGCGTACGAACTCCGGATCCTCGATGCAGCGCGTGACGCGGCAGGCGTGCAGCCGGTTGCCGGGTGGGCAGCCGGTCACCACGCCGACCAGGCGGTCCCCGACGAACACGGCGGCACCCAGGAAACCCGTCCACGGTCCGGCCCTGCCCGAGCCGCGGCCGCGCCTGAGCTCGAGGATGCCCGGGTGCGCGCCGCCGAGTGGCCTCAGGGTGCCCCGGGGGCTCTTCAGTTCCAGGAGCTCGCCGGAGTCCACCACGGGGACCGGCCGTCCGGCGGTCCTGTAGCGGCGCCGCCACCTTCCCGTGACGTATCCCCAGGCCACTGCGGGGACGGAGTGCTGAACCTCCTCCACCCGTATCAGTGCGGTACCCGACTCGCTGTCCGACCAGCAGACCGTGCCGGTCAGGTGCTCCGCCCCGTGCGAAGGCCCCACGCGCACATCGATGTCCCGCGCACCCTCGACCAGGTGCCCGGCGGTGAGCACGAGGGTGGGACCGACCATGTATCCGAAGCCGGTTCTCTGGCCGCGGCCGGTCCTGGCCCAGACCTCCGCGACAAGTCTCTCGTCCACTAGTACCCGCCCTCGTCCCCCCAGCGGACTTCGCCGGAGGCAGCTGCGGGATCTGGTAACGGTTCGGTGCTGGGGGACATCCGAGGCTCCTGGGGGGATCGGTGCCGGGGGGAAACGGCGGGGCAGGGCCGGGAACACAACCGCTGTGTTTCGGGCAGTTTCTCACGCTGTTCCCCAGCGGGCCAGATTGTTTTCCGACAGTCCTTCTCGGACACGGGAAGGGGCGGCGGACCCTGTGCCCGCCGCCCCGGTGCGCGGGTGTCAGCGCTCGACCACGTGCCGCTGGTTGGGAACGCAGTGGGTCATCGTCAGCCCGGACACGTCGCGGGGACCGTTGTTGCCCAGGTTGGCCAGGCGCTCGCGGTCCTCGTCGGTCAGGGTCTGGCTCGCCAGCGGCTCCAGGTGCGCCACGTCCTGCGGGGAGATGCCCAGCCCCTCGCCGACGCGCTTGCCCAGGTCGTCCTCCACCAGGAGCAGGTGCCACACCATCCGCTCCTGGATGGGGCGTTCGCACTGAGAGAGCTGGTCGGTGAAGTTGTGCACCAGGTCGTCGCGCTCCCAGTCCTCCATCAGCAGGTAGCGCTGCCCCGCCTGCTTGTAGTCGTTGGTGCGCGCGATGCGCTTGCGGGTGAGGCGGCCGCGGATCTCCGGCCCCTGCTCGTCGTGGGTGGGGAACTGCCCCTCCCGCAGGCCGCCGGTGATGGACGGCTCGTAGTTGACGTGCGGGTTCTCGCCGCCCTTGTCCTGGTGGTAGGTCATCAGGCCGTCGCGCTGGTTGGTGCGCACGGACGCGTTCTTGGCCTGGTTCACCGGCAGCTGGAGGTAGTTGGGCCCCACCCGGTAGCGCTGTGTGTCGCTGTAGGAGAAGGTGCGGCCGACGAGCATCTTGTCGTCGGAGAAGTCGAGGCCGTCCACGAGCACGCCGGTACCGAAGGAGATCTGCTCGTTCTCCGCGAAGTTGTCCGACACGGTCCGGTTCAGCACGATCTTCCCCACCGGCTTGGGCGGGAAGTCGTTCTCCGGCCAGGTCTTGGTGTCGTCCAACGGGTCGAAGTCGAGTTCGGGGTGTTCGTCGTCGCTCATCATCTGCACGAGCAGCTCCCACTCGGGGTAGTCCCCCCTGCCGATGGCCTCGTGCAGGTCCTTCGTGGCATGCCCGGTCTCGTGTGCCTGGACGTTGGCGGCGTCGGCCGCGGTCATGCTCCGCACACCCTGCTTGGGCATCCACGTGTACTTGACCAGGACGGTGTCGCCGTCCTGGTTGACCCACTTGTAGGTGTTGACGCCGAAGCCCTGCTGGTGGCGGTAGTCGGAGGGGATGCCGCGCGGGCTGAAGAGGTTGACCAGCATGTGCAGGCACTCGGGCGTCTGCGACATGAAGTCGAAGATCCGGTTGGGCTCCTGACGGAACGTCACCGGGTCGGGCTTGAGCGCGTGGATCACGTCCGGGAACTTGATGGCGTCGCGGATGAAGAACACCGCCAGGTTGTTGCCCACCAGGTCCCAGTTGCCGTCCTCGGTGTAGAACTTGACGGCGAACCCGCGCGGGTCGCGCGCGCACTCGGAGGAGTCGCGGCCGCCGATGACGGTGGAGAAGCGCAGCGCGACGTCGGTGCGCTTTCCCTTTCCCTGGAAGAGCTTGGCGCGCGTGTAGCGCTCGATCGGTTCGTCTCCCCACGCGCCGTACGACTCGAAGTAGCCGAACGCCGTGGTCCCGCGTGCGTGCACCACGCGCTCGGGGATGCGTTCCCGGTCGAAGTGGCTGATCTTCTCCAGGAACTGGTAGTTCTCCAGGGTCGCCGGGCCGCGCTCACCCACTGTCCGCTGGTTCTGGTTGTCGTAGACCTGGTGGCCCTGGCGGTTGGTGAGGACCTCGCGGTTGTCGCCCTTCTGGGGGCCCTGGCTGGATACGTCCGTCATGGAACCGGCCTTTCAGCACATCGCCTCGGACTTTCGGCTGACCTCCTGCCCCGGAGGCGGCGCGGCAACGCGATCTTGGCCGGATCCTTGCCGAAAACAGAACCTGCCGCGCCGGAGGGGAAGAGGCCGGCGGCCCCTCCGGCAAGGTCCTCGGCCACTTGTCCACCCAGCGGGGTGCGCCACGTCACAGTTCTGGACGAAGTGGCACTAAAGGGCCGGAGAAATGCGACGTTTTCTCGATTCTTCGTGGCCTATGGCAAACATATGGCGTTCAAATGCACCATGTTCCTGAACATGTCAGATGCGACACACGGAGGAGTCAGGCATGGCCGATCCCCGGGATCTGCTTCCCTCCGAGCAGCCCCTGCAGCTGCTCGACCCGTCGGGGAAGCCGGTCGACGACCCCGCCCTCCCCCTTCCCGGCACCGATCGCCTCCTCGCCGCGTACACCGCGCTGGTGATCGGGCGCCGCGTCAACGACCAGGCCGGCGCCCTCGTCCGCCAGGGCCGCCTGGCGGTTTACCCCTCCTCGCACGGGCAGGAGGCCTGCCAGGTCGGTGCGGCCCTCGCCCTGGCCGAGGGCGACTGGCTGTTCCCCACCTACCGCGACACCGTCTCCGCCGTCGCCCGCGGCGTCGACCCCGTCCAGGTGCTCACCCTTCTCAAGGGTGACTGGCACGCCGGCTATGACCCCTACGAGCACAGGGTCGCCCCCCAGGCCACCCCGCTCGCCACTCAGCTGCTGCACGCCGTGGGCGTCGCCCACGCCGCCCGGCTGCGCGGCGAGGACACGGTCGTCATGGCGCTGTGCGGCGACGGCGCCACCAGCGAGGGCGACTTCCACGAGGCGCTCAACTTCGCCGCGGTGTTCAAGACCCCTGTCGTGTTCTTCGTGCAGAACAACGAGTACGCGATCTCCGTCCCCCTGGCCCGGCAGAGCGCCGCCCCCTCCCTGGCCCACAAGGGCATCGGCTACGGCGTGAACGGCGAACGCGTCGACGGCAACGACACCCCCGCCGTCCTGGCCGTGCTGGACCGCGCCGTGGCCGCCGCCCGTGCGGGCGAGGGGCCCCAGCTGGTCGAGGCGCACACCTACCGCATGCAGGCGCACACCAACGCCGACGACGACACCCGCTACCGCAGCTCCGAGGAGGTCGACCCCTGGGTGGAGCGGGACCCGCTGCTGCGCATGGAGGCCTTCCTCCGCCGCAAGAGGGTGCTCACCAAGGCGCGCGCCGCCGAGATCGCCGAGAAGGCCGAGGCCGTGGCCGCCGCCATGCGCGAGGGGGTCTCCCGCGACACCGATCCCGACCCCTCCGAGCTCTTCGCGCACGTGTACGCCGAGCCGACGCCGCAGCTGGAGGAACAGGCCGCCCTGCTGGCCGACGAACTGAGCAGAGAGGGCAACTGACGTGGCCGAACCCATCAAGCTCTCCATGGCCCAGGCCCTCAACCGGGCACTGCGCGACGCCATGGCCGAGGACGAGAGCGTGTACGTCTTCGGAGAGGACGTCGGCCCCCTGGGCGGCGTCTTCCGCATCACGGACGGACTGACCGCCGAGTTCGGCGAGGACCGCTGCTTCGACACCCCGCTCGCCGAGTCTGGCATCGCCGGCCTGGCCGTCGGCATGGCGATGAACGGCATGCGCCCCGTCATCGAGATGCAGTTCGACGCGTTCGCCTACCCGGCGTTCGAGCAGATCGCCAGCCACATCGCCAAGATGCGCAACCGCACGCGGGGGCGCGTCGGCCTGCCCCTCGTCATCCGCATCCCCTACGCGGGCGGCATCGGCGGGGTGGAGCACCACTGCGACTCCTCCGAGGCCTACTACGCGCACACCCCCGGCCTGAAGGTCGTCACCCCCGCCACCCCGGCCGACGCCTACCACCTGCTGCGCGAGGCGATCGCCTGCGACGACCCCGTGGTCTTCATGGAGCCCAAGAAGCTCTACTGGGCCAAGGAGGAGGTGGACACCGGTACCTCACGCCCGCCCATCGGCAGGGCCGTGGTCTGCCGGCCCGGGACCGACGCCACCCTCATCGCCTACGGGCCGTCGGTGCCCACCGCGTTGGAGGCGGCCGAGGCCGCAGCCCAGGAGGGGCGCAGCCTCCAGGTGGTGGACGTGCGCTCGATCGTGCCGTTCGACGACGCGACCGTGTGCGAGGCGGTCCGCGCCACCGGACGGGCCGTCGTCGTGGCCGAGACCGCCGGGTTCGCCAGTGTCGCCTCGGAGATCGCGGCCCGGGTCACCGAGCGCTGCTTCCACTCCCTGGCCGCCCCCGTCCGAAGGGTCACCGGGTTCGACATCCCCTACCCGCCGCCCAAGCTGGAACGCCACCAGCTGCCGAGCGTGGACCGGATCCTCGACGCCGTCGACGACCTTCAGTGGGAGGACGACCAGTGACGACACAGACCTTCGACCTCCCCGACCTCGGGGAAGGACTCACCGAGGCCGAGGTGGTGCGCTGGCTCGTCGCCGTCGGCGACACGGTCGCCGTCGACCAGCCGGTCGTCGAGGTGGAGACCGCCAAGTCCGTCGTCGAGGTGCCCACCCCCTACGGCGGCACGGTCAGCGCGCTGTACGGCGCCGAGGGAGAGGTGGTCGCGGTCGGCAGCCCGCTGATCAGCATCGCCTCCGGCGACCGGGAACCGGTCTCCCCCGAGGGCGAGCGCTACCGCGAGGAGGAGCGCGCAGGTACGGGTTCGGGCAACGTCCTCATCGGCTACGGCACCCCCGAGGCGCAGAGCGCGGGACGGCGCCGCCGCCCCCGCCGCCGCCCGCCCGCCCGGCCGACCGCACCCGCGGTGCCTTCGGCGCGGCACGTCCCGCTGGTCACCTCGCCGCTGGTGCGCCAGATGGCCCGCGAGGCCGGGCTGCGCGTCGCCGACATCCAGGGCACCGGACCGAACGGGCTCGTCACCCGCCGCGACGTGGCCGCCGCCGTCGCCGCGGCCGCGACGCCGGCGCCCGCCCCCGAGCCGGCGTCCGCGCCGCACCCGGGCGCTTCCGGCGCGGTGGACCCGCGCACCGGTCTGACCGAGTCCGCCCGCACTCCCATGAGCGGGTTCCGCCGGAGCGTCGCCGAGGCCCTCGGACGCAGCCGCCGGGAGATCCCCGAGGCCACCGTGTGGGTCGACGTCGACGCCACCGAGCTGGTCCGCCTGCGCGCAGCCCGCCCCGACGGGCCCGGCCTGCTCGCCTACGTCGCCCGGTTCACGGTCGCGGCGCTGCGCGCCCACCCCGAGCTCAACGGGCGTGTGGACGGCGGGGACCTCGTCCAGTACGACGGGGTGAACCTCGGCCTGGCCGTCCAGACCGACCGCGGGCTCGTCGCCCCGGCGGTCCTGGACGCGCACCGGCTCACCACCGCCGGACTCGACGCCGAGATCCGACGGCTCACGAAGGCGGCCCGCGAGGGGAGGGCGACCCCGGCCGAGATGACCGGTGGCACCTTCACCCTCAACAACTACGGTTCGCTCCGCGTGGACGGCAGCGCCGCCATCATCAACCATCCGCAGGTCGCCATCCTCGGCCTGGGACGCATCATCGACCGCCCGTGGGTGGTCGACGGCGAGCTGACCGTGCGCAAGATCGCCCAGTTGTCGTTCGCCTTCGACCACAGGGTCTGCGACGGCGGCACGGCCGCGGGCTTCATGCGGGTCGTCGCCGACGCGATCGAGGACCCCGCCGCGGCCATCGCGGTCCTGTAGGGACACACGGAGAGGCGCCCCGGGAAGGAGTTCCCGGGGCGCCTCCTCCTCTCCGCTACTCCTCGCCCTTGGCGACCAGGGTGAGGACGTCGTAGGTGGCCACGGTCTCACCGTCCTGGTCGGTGACCGAGGCGTCCCAGCGCACCTCGCCGTAGTCGGCGTTCGTGCGCGGGGTGATCTGCTTGGCGGTCAGCGTCACCTTGATGGTGGCGCCCTCCTTCACCGGGGTGAGGAAGCGCAGGTTGTCCACGCCGAAGTTGGCCAGCACCGGGCCCGGGTCCGGGTCGACGAACAGGCCCGCCGCCAGCGACACCACCAGGTAGCCGTGCGCCACGATTCCGCCGAACAGCGGGTTGGCGGCGGCGGCCTCCTCGTCGGTGTGGGCGTAGAACGTGTCGCCGGTGAACTCCGCGAAGTGGTCGATGTCGGCCCGGGTGACGGTCCGCTCCGCCGACGCGATGGTGTCGCCGATGCGCAGCTGCGACAGATTCTTGCGGAACGGGTGCACCTCCTCCACGGTCCGCTTGGAACCGGTCGTCCAGAAGCCCGTGATCGCGGTGGCCATGTCGGGGGAGGCCTGGATCGCGGTGCGCTGCATGTGCTCCTTGACCCCGCGCACACCGCCCATCTCCTCGCCGCCGCCGGCGCGGCCGGGGCCGCCGTGCACCAGCACGGGCAGGGGCGAACCGTGGCCGGTGGACTCCTTGGCGTTGTCGCGGTTGAGCACCAGGATGCGGCCGTGCCAGGCGGCCGCCCCGAGGACGACCTCGCGGGCCACGTCCGGGTCGCCGGTGACCAGGGAGCCGACCAGTGACCCCTTGCCCCGTGCGGCCAGCTCGACCGCCTCGGCCGTTGTGGAGTAGGTGATCACGGTGCTGACCGGGCCGAACGGCTCCACGTCGTGCGGCTCCTCGGCGCCCGGCCGCGCGCGCAGGAGGACCGGGGAGACGAACGCGCCCTTCTCGGCGTCGGCGCCCACGACCTCCACGTGGTCGGGGTCGCCGAAGACGATGTCGCACGAGCCGCGCAGCGCCTTGACCGCCTTGCGGACCTCCTCGCGCTGCGCCGGCGTGGCCAGCGGCCCCATCCGGGTGTCGGGGTGGTCGGCGGCACCGACCACGACCTTGGACAGCCGGGCCGACAGCGCCTCGACGACGGCGCCGGCCATCGCCTCGGGCACGAGCACCCGGCGGATCGCGGTGCACTTCTGGCCCGCCTTGGAGGTCATCTCGGTGACGACCTGCTTGATGTACAGCTCGAACTCGGGGTCGTCGGTGGAGACGTCCGGGCCGAGGATCGAGCAGTTGAGGGAGTCGGCCTCGACGTTCAGTCGCACGCCGCCCTCGGCCACGGCCGGGTGGTGGCGCAGCAGGGCCCCGGTGTCGGCCGAGCCGGTGAAGCCCACGATGTCCTGCGGGCCCAGGTTCTCCAGGATGCCCTCGTGGCCGCCCGCGATCATCTGCAGGGAACCCTCGGGGAGGATGCCCGACTCGATGATGCGCCGGACCACCGCCGCGGTGAGGTAGGCGGTCTGCGGTGCGGGTTTGACGATGCTCGGCATGCCCGCCAGGAAGGCCGGTGCGAGCTTCTCCAGCATGCCCCACACGGGGAAGTTGAACGCGTTGATCTGCACGGCCACGCCCGGACGGGAGGTGTACACGTGCTGGCCCACGAAGGTGCCCCCGCGTCCGAGCCGCTCCAGCGGGCCGTCCAGGATCACGGTGGAGTTGGGCAGCTCGCGGCGCCCCTTGCTGGAGAAGCTGAACAGGGTGCCGAAGCCGCCGTCGATGTCGATCGCGCTGTCGCGGGCGGTGGCGCCGGTCCGGTGGGAGAGCGCGTAGAACTCGTCCTTGTACCCCATGAGGTGCTGGGCGAGCGCCTTGAGGAGGTTCGCGCGTTGGTGGAAGGTGAGCGCGCGGACGGCGGGACCGCCGACGCGGCGCGCGTGGTCGATGGCCCCCGCCACGTCGAGGCCGGCGCTCGAGAGGTGGGCCACCACCTCGCCGGTGTTCGCGTCGAACATCGGCTCGCCCTGCTCCCGGGGGGTGAACCAGGACCCCTGTACGTAGCTCTCCAGTGTCTCGGGCACCGTGCGTCCTCTCCTCTGGGATGGGTCTTTCGGCACAGTATTACAGACCGATCGTTCAGTAAATAGGTCCCGAAGGGAGAGAGCGTCCTTCACCTGCGTTTTCACCGGGAAGGCCGCGCGGTCCGCGGCCTTCCCCGGCGTCACCTTCCGGTTTTCTCGCCGGAGACCAGGGACAGGGCCAGCTCGACGAGGCTTCCGGTGCGGTGGCCCGGCCATCCGTGCACGGCGTCCAGGTACTCGGCGGGGATCGCGGAGACGCCCCAGCGGGCGCCCAGGAGGGCGCCGGTGATCGCCGCGACGGTGTCGGTGTCGTTGCCCGCCCGCACCGCGGCGTGGAGTGCCGGGGTGAACCCCTCCGGGTTGCGGGTCACCGCCGACCACGCGGCCTGCAGCGCCGTCACCACGAACCCGTTGTTCGGGAAGGAGTGCGGAGGGCCGGCCTCGGCCTCGTCCAGCCAGGTTCCCCACTGCCCGCGGCGGTCCGCGGGCAGCAGCTCCAGTCCGGCGCGCACCCCCTCCGTGTCACCGTGCACCACGGCGCGGCGGATCCCCTCGCACCACAGGACGCAGGCCTCGCCGGCCAGCGGATCGCCGTGGGTCAGGGCGCTGTAGGCCAGGGCGGACCGCGCCAGGAGCTCGGGGTCGTCCAGGTGGGCCAGCGCCAGCGGCGCGGTACGCATCAGCGACCCGTTGCCCGCACACCGCACACCCGAGGCGAACTCCCGCGCGGAGAACGCGGTCATCACCTCGGCGACCTCGGGCCTGCCCTGCGCGTGCCCGGAACCCCGCAGGACCCGGCGTGTCTGGGCGCCGATGTCGGTGGCACCCTCCTCGGCCCACCGCAGGAAGTTGTCCGCGGTCTGCCGCAGAGCCTGCGGGGACAGGGGATCGCCGTGTTCGCGTACGGCCTCGGCGATGCACACCGCCATCTGGGTGTCGTCGGAGTACTCGCCGGGCGCGTAGTCTCCCAGGCCGCCGCCGAGCATCCGGGGCACCTGGCTCTCGGAGAGCCGCACGGAGAACTCGTAGGGGACTCCCAGCGCGTCACCGCACGCGGTGCCGAGCAGGACACCGGCGGCACGGTCTTCTCTGCTTCCCGGGACGGGCATGTGCACGGGTTCTCTCCAAGGGCTGCGGGGGGAGCGGACCTGCGGCATCCGCATGTCGGATCCGACATTAACCGCTCTCCCACGGGGGCGCAGCGGGAAGGCGTGATCGGAACAGGTCTTTCGGAGAGGAATATGCGGCAGTTTGTACTCGTACAATTCCAGCCATGGAGACCCCCACTCCCGACCCCCACTTCGGAACCACCCTGGACGGCCGCTACGTCCTCGGTGAGCGGATCCGCAGTGGCGCCTCGGGGAGCGTGTACCTCGCGCACGACCGGGCCGAAGGGCGCACCGTCACGGTCACCGTGCTGCACCCGTGGCTGCTCACCGACCACGCGGCGGTCCACGCCTTCCAGAACCGGGCCCAGGACCTCTCGGAGATCTCGCACCCCGACATGGCCCGGATCCTGGACCACGGCCGCGACGGGGACCGCGTCTACTGCGTCACCGAGTACGTACCGGGCGAGACCCTCGCCGAGGCCCTCGGCGGGGGCGGCCTGCGCTACGCCCCGCACATCGCCCTCGGCATGGCCGCCTCCCTGCTGTCGGTGCTCGACACCGTCCACCGGGCGGGCCTGGTCCACGGCGACCTCGGCGCGGACCAGGTCGTCGCCGACGGCAGCGGCGGGGCGCGCCTCACCGGTTTCCCCCTCCTCTTCGACGCGGAGGAGGACGCCGGCCCCGAGCCCCGCAGCGACGTGTACGCCGTGGGCGCCCTTCTGTACACGCTCATGACCGGCGAGAGCGCCGCCACCGGGGAGGGCCGTTCCCTGCGCCCCTCCTCCGTGGACCCCGACCTGCCGCCGGACCTGGACATGCTGGTCGCCGGAGCGACCGACCCCAACCCCCGCTACCGGCCCCGGGACGCGGGCCAGTACCTCACCCTCGTCGAGCAGGTGCTGCGCTCCCTGCCGCGCCCGCCGGGGGAGCCGGGGGCCGACGACACCCGGCCCATTCCCGTCGTCGCGGCCGCTCCCGCCGCGACCGCGGCCCTCCCGCCGGCGGCGCGGGAGCGGCGCCCCCGACGGCGCCGGGTGCCCGTACTCCTGACCGCGGGGGCCGTCGCCGCGATCCTGTTCGCGGTCGGGTGGGCCCTGGTTCCCGAGCCGGAGGTCACCCTTCCGGACGTGGTCGGCACCACCACCGACGAGGCGGAGGCGCGGCTGGACGGGCTCGGTATCCAGCTGATCGTCCACTACGGCGACGTCTACAGCGACACCGTCGGGCCCGGGGAGATCGCCGGGACCGAGCCCGAGGTCGGCAGCGTCCTGCGGGAGGGCGACGAGGTCGTGCTGAGCCTCTCCCTCGGCCCCCGGTTCACCGAGGTTCCCGACGTGGTCGGAGGCACCGAGCACGAGGCCCGCACCTCCCTCCGGGAGAGCGGTTTCACCATGATCGAGGTCGTCCAGGAGCACTCCCCCGACGAGCTGCCCGGAACGGTCCTGTCCACCGTGCCCGCCGCGGGGGAGGAAGGAGACCGGGATGCCGCCGTCACCGTCCATGTCAGCGAAGGCGTCATCGTCCCCACGCTCCTCGGCATGACCGAGGAGGAGGCGGCGACCGCCCTCGAGGATCTGGGCCTCGGCGCCTCGGCCGTCGAGGAGCACCACGACACCGTTCCTCAGGGAGAGGTCAGCACCCAGACCCCCGAACCCGGATCGATCCTCCCCGAGGAGGGAACCGTCACCTTCACCGTCTCCGCCGGACCCGAGCCCGAGGAGGAAGAGGAGGAGCCCTCGGACGAGCCGGAGGAGCCCTCCGAGCCCGAGGCGTCGGACGAGGACGGCGGCCACGGCGGGGACAGGGGCGACGGCCGCGGCGACGGTCGCGGTGACGGCCGGGACGAGGGTGACGAGAGCTCCTGCGCTGCGCCCTGGGACCCCGGCACCGTCTACGACAGGGGCGACCGGGTGAGCTACGAGGGCCGCGTGTACGAGTCCCTCTGGTGGATTCACGACTTCTCGCCCGGAGACTCCTCCGCGTGGGGCCCCTGGGTCGACCGCGGACCCTGCTGAACGGGCAGTCGGAGAGGAGAGCGGGCGGATCGGGAAGCGGTCCGCCCGGACCGGCATTGGGCCTAGGACGCGTCGAACGGAAGCCTGCGCCTGACCACCTTCCCCGTGGCGTTGCGCGGCAGCTCGTCCACCAGCACGACATCACGCGGCACCGAGAAACGGCCCAGGACCTGGCGCACATGGGCCCGGATCTCCTCCGGATCCAGCGTCTCCCCCTCGTGCGCGACCACGAACGCGGCGAACCGCTGTCCGAACTCCTCGTCGGGCACGCCCGCCACCACGGCCTCCCGCACGCCCGGAAGCGCGCTGATGGCCTCCTCCACCGGGCGGGGGAACAGGTTCTCCCCTCCGGAGACGATCATGTCGTCGTTGCGACCCGACACGTGCAGGAGGCCGTGGGTGTCGATGTGACCCCGGTCGCCCGTCTCCATCAGGCCGTCCGCGACCTTCCTGCCCTGACCGTTCGTGTACCCGTCGAACAGCATGTCGTTGCCGACGTAGATGGAGCCCTCGCTGCCCGCGGGCAGCTCCGCGCCGCTGTCGTCCAGGATCGCGATCCGCGTTCCCAGCGGGGGCCGGCCCGCCGTGGTCGGTGACAGGCGCATGTCCTCGGGCGTCGCGATGGTCGCCCACGACACCTCGGTCGACCCGTACAGGTTGTAGAGCACGTCACCGAACTCGTCCATGAAGGAGGTGATCAGGCCGGGATCCATCGCGGAGCCGCTGCACGCCACGATCCGCAGCGACGACGTGTCGTAGGCGCGCCGCACCGACGCGGGCAGCTCCATGATCCGCCGCAGCATCACCGGCACCGCGAACAGCGCCGTGCACCGCTGCTCCTGAACGGTCCGGAGCACGTCCTCGGCATCGAACAGGCGCCTCATGACCAGGGTCGACCTCATCGCCATCCCCAGCTGTACGCCCGCCAGTCCCCACGTGTGGAAGACGGGGGCCGCGACCAGGATCCGGTCCGAGGAGTTCAGCGGAATCCGGGACAGCACCGAGGCCCCGTCCTGCGGTCCCTTCGGGGTCGGGCGGCGGGCGCCCTTGGGTGCCCCCGTCGTCCCGGACGTCAGGACGATCAGCCTGCTCGGGGTCCGCGGTGGTGCGGGTTCCTCCCCGGCGACCGCTCCGGCCTTCCAGGGCACCTGAGGGCCGGAGCCCTCGGAGTCCGTCCACGCCCTGAACCTGGGCAGGTCGATGTCCGCGCACAGCGCCTCGAACTCGTCGTCGAGGACGAGCACGGACACATCGTGGGCCGCCACGGCGGCGGAGAGCTGCGCCGCGGACATGCCCGTGTTCAGCAGCACGGTGTCGGCGCCCAGCCGGCCGCAGGCGATCATCGTCTGGACGAAGGCGCTGTGGTTGCGGCACAGCAGTCCCACACGGGAGCCCTCGCCCGCACCCGCGCGGTGCAGCTCCAGGGCGAGGAGGCGGCCGCGCAGATGCAGATCGCGGAAGGTCACGGGGCCGTGGTCGTCGACGATCGCGACACCGTCCGGCACGCGTTCGCTCGCCGCGGCGTAGCCCCCGGCGATCGTCGCTCCCCAGGTACGCAGCGCGCGTAGCTGTCGGACGACGCGGTCGGGCCGTCCCGGCGCGAGGACACCGGCGCGGACCAGGATCCGGACCGTCTCGAGGAGCCGGCCGATGCGGGAGGGGGGTGAAGCGGTGGAGCTGTCGGACGCCATGGGGGTCTCCGGGGAGGGACGGGGACGGGCGAAGCGTTCCGCGCCTTGCCGGAGAGCCTTCGCCTCGTGACTCCCCGGGGTAATGCGACGTTAGGCGAGGACGGCCCTGGTTTCTCCGTACCGGAGTGAGGCGTTACCGGTGCGTAGTTGTCAACCGGAGACGAGGGGCCGCCGCGCGGTGCGCGGCGGCCCCCACACCTTGTCCCCCTCACAGGGGATAAGGCGTCATACGGGCTTCCCCGGGGATCAGCTGGTCACCGTGATCGGGGAGGAGGGGTTGTCGGCGTTGGTCACCTTGTAGGTCGCGTCGAAGGACGCGTGGGACGCGCTGGTCGGGCAGCCGAAGCCGCCATCGACGTCGACGGGCACCGAAGTGTCGAAGTCCAGCGTCGACGCCGGGTTGCCGTTGCTCCAGTTGCCCTGGACGTGCGCGGTGGCATCGGGGCTGACCACCGCGGTGCACGAGGCCAGGCCTCTGGTGGTCACCACGATGCCGCCGGCCGGGATCACCATGGTGGCCAGCGACGGGGAGCCGTGCTGGATGGTGATGTCCCAGACCGGGTCGACGACCTGGACGCTCGCGCTCACGAGCACGATGTTCGTGGAGCAGTTCTGGAACGTGGGCGCGTTGATCGGGCCGGTGACGGCACCGCCCGGGTTGTGGTTGCCGGGGGCTTCGGGAACGAGGTTGTTCCCGTTGCCGGGGGCGGTCACCGACACGTCGCAGGTGACCACGACACCGCCGGCGTCGAAGACCGCGCCGCCGTCGAGGGTCGCGGTGAACCCGTCCCCGGCGGGCTCGACGGTGGTCGAGCCCGCGGCGGCCTGGGCGCTGCCGCCCCAGGACAGGGCGAGGACTCCGGCGGCGGCCAGAGCGGCGAAGGAGCGAGTGCGGGATCTCGGTCGCGGAACCGACATGAGTACTCCTTTTCTGTAGTCGCCCGCAGGCATGCGCAAGCACGGCGGACGACACTTTCGGGGGGTGTACGCGCCGATCGGTAGACGTGGTTTTCCTGGGTGGACCCGGGGGCGCGGCGCGATGCCGTGCCCCCGGACGTCTGTGACAGCTTCCGGTTCCTCAGGCCCCGGTGGATTCGGCCCTGCGCCTGCGGCGCCCGCGGCGCTTCTCCTTGACCGGTTTGGCGACCGGTCTCCAGGAGAAGGCCAGACCACCGCCGACCAGGGCCAGCAGGGTGCCGACCACCAGTCCTCCGAGGTTGGACAGGACGAGTGCTCCCAGGGCGAGGAATCCCGCCAGTGAGCCGGTGATGACGTGCTGGTTCGGCGTGAACCAGGTGACCAGGCCGAGGACGGCGAGCATGCCGCCGAACATCAGGGACGAGACCGCCCCGATGCCTGTGTGGAGCATCAGTTCGACCGGCATCGCGACCAGTGAGGCCATCACGATGCCCGACAAGATCATCAGGAGCCCTCCCGCGAAGGGCCGCTTCTTGCGCCAGGTGCGCCAGCTGCGTCCCAGGCTCCGCAACGATCTCAGAAGCACTCGTTCTCCCCGAGGGTGATACCGAGGTTGAGGCCCGAGAGCCGGAAGGTGCCGGCACTCGCGGCCCGGGCGGTCTGCTCCAGGTCCTCCACGATGATCACGTCGGACTGCATACCGAAGAGGTCGTTGAAGCCGTGGGCACGGGCCGGACCCTTGTCGAGGGTGCCCGCGTCCCGCCCGATCTCGATGTTCTGGAACTCGGCGTCACCGGCCATCTGCGACATGTCGATCACCAGGTTCTCGGCCTGGACGGGCGTGCCCTGGTCGCCGGCGGTGAGCCGGAGCGAGATCTTGCCGACGATGGGGAACTCGGTGAGTACGGACTGGCAGAGGCCCACGAGCTCGGCCTCCTTGATTCCCGCGACACCGACGGGGACGGCATCCTCGCGGACGGTCTGGTCGAGCCAGCCGTACTGGACGAAGCCCTCGCCGTGCAGGCTGTCGGCGGAGATCTTGAAGTCCTGGCCGGACACGGTGAAGGAAGCAGCGAGGGCGCCCTGGGCCATGGCGATGAGGATTCCGCCCACGGCGGCGCCGGCCGGGAGGGAGAAAAGTGCGAAGCGCTTCCAGCTGGTGTGGCTCCCGGGTGCCTCCGCGACGGAGTCCTCGAGGACCTCGGGGGATGTGCTGTCCATGCATGTCCTTCCATGGAGAGGTCAGTACGTCGTCATGCATGGCCGCGCTGCGCCCGCCGGTGTCCCCCCGAACAATCCGGCCCGCGGCCCTGGTGTGCGTCCCCCGTCGTGCCGGGGCTGCACCGGGAGCAGGGCTCCGGTAATGCGGACAATGATGTATCGGCCGACCGGGGATTTCAAGAGAGCTTCGAGAATTTTCACGAGATGGGGGGAAAGAGGGGGGGTGAAGTGCGATGGAGGGCGCCCTGACGTGCGAGGACGGAGGAAAGGAGGGGGAGTGGAGGAGTGTGCATTCGCGGAAGGAGAAGGAATGTCGCGGACAGGTTGCGAATCGACCAAGGCGGTCATCCGAAAAAGGAGACGCCTTGTCATCCGGGTGAGCGGGAAGGAGCCCCGGACCCGCGCGGGAGTGAGTGCCGCCCCGGCGGGGTGTTGATGCCGGGGTCGGAGTGGTGGAAGGGACAGCGGTGCAGCGGGGCGCGCCGGCGGGTGTGAGTGGGGACACAGGCGTTGCGGTTTGCCGAGGGTGGAGGAGGCGGGTAATGTTCACCAGGTCGCCGCGGAACGGCGAGCGCCCCGGACACGGGGACGGCTCGGATCCCGGACCGCGATCGGCGGCGAACCTCCTCTCCGAACAAGCTCGGTCCGGGCAGTGCCCGAAGCCGTGTAAGCTTCGGAAGGCCTCCTCGGAAAGCAGGGTCT
>NZ_JACHJO010000012.1 GCF_014203695.1 Nocardiopsis algeriensis
GGGCTCCGTTGTTCGTTGGTGAGGGCTTCGACCAGATCGCTACAAGGCCGTGATCAGAGCCGATGGCTCACGATCCCGACTTTGAAACAGCCCTGGCCCTTCCCGGGTGTGATTTCCTGGAAAGAAATTCCGTTGCAGAAGGAAAGAATTGACATGCCCGGCGTGGGCATTCACAGGGAAATCGGTGGCCTCCCTGGGTGCTCGGGGTCGGAGTTTCGCCATGCCATGGCAAAAGGTGCCTGGGTCTCCGGAGGTGAGGGAAGGCACATGATGTGCCCTCCCCCACCACTGTGCGGAGTCAGGACTTCTGGGCCGCCTCGTACTCGTCCACGATGGACTGCGGGATACGACCCCTTTCGTTGATGGGCTTGCCGTTGGCCTTGGCCCATGCGCGGATCTCGCTGCTGCGTTCACGCGATGCGGTGGCGCGCGATCGCCGCTTGCCGCCCCTGGCCTGCTTGACGGGCGCCTTGCGTCCTGCCTCGGCGAAAGGTGTGAGGACCTCCCGGAGCTTGGCGGCGTTGGCGCTGCTCAGGTCGATCTCGTAGACGGACCCGTCCAGCCCGAACGTCACCGTCTCCTCTGCGTCACTGCCATCGAGGTCGTCGATCAGAAATACCTGGACCCTCTGTGCCATGGTACCCCCCGTGTCTTTTCGGATACGTGAAGGAAAATAGCACACAAGAACGGTGTGGCGTCAAATTTTGCCGCTGGATGTTCTGCTGTCTTGCTCCCGCTCCGAGGTGCCGGAAGAAGAAAAGCATTCCATTTCATGTCGGCGTGGGCCTGCTTCCCCGGTCCTTTCAGGAGTTTCTCTGCCTCCCCCGGTTTCCTCAGGTATTGCTGCTTGGGGACTTTCTGGGGCTCTCATGCTCACTCCAGGTTCGCGCGGATCGGTTCGCTCCGCCGGGCACACGGTGATTGTCGGATCGGCAGGCCAACGCTCGGTTCTGTCGGACCTCGCTCCTTCCGTGTGGTCCGGTGCTCCCCACATCCTCGGCAGGACCCCACCCCGCTGGTCACCGCCATCACCACGCAACCCTCCTGCCGTGTGAGGGAGACGTTGATGTCGGACCAGTTCCTGGAGCTGCTGTTGGCCGCGGCGGGGTCCGAACGCCTCTGGGTGGGGGTGCCGGCTCAGGCCGAGTACCGTCCCGCCGCAGGCGACGGGGCTTCGTGTATCACTCGGGACGGATCGGCGCGTGATGAGGACATGTCGAGACACCTGACACATCCCAAGAACGTGTTAGGTTTATCCAGGATTCTTAACACGTGGTGTGGGCATGTCGAAGGAGTTGACGCGTGTCCTGGAGCCCCGACGTTCCCTTCAACGATCTGCCCCCGCTGCCGCCGGCCGGCCTTGACCTCGAGCCCAAGCCCGTGCTCAAGTCGACCGTCCAAGCCCGAACGGCGCTGGCGACACTTGCCCAGGCCGGCCAACTGCTGCCGAACCCCAACGTCCTGATCCACGCCGTTCCGCTGCTCGAGGCGCAAGCCAGCTCCGAGATCGAGAACATCGTGACCACGGCCGATGAACTGTTCAAGCACGCCGACTCGGGCGGGGGAGACCACGCCACCAAGGAGGCACTGCGCTACCGGAGCGCGCTGTTCGCAGGAGTCGAATCGATCAGGAACCGGCCACTCACGTCTGCGACAGCTGTCCGGATCTGTTCCGAGTTGCAGGGCCGGGAGATGACCATCCGCGCGGTGGCCGGTACGCGCATCGCGAACCCGACCACACGGCAGGTCGTGTACGCCCCACCCGAGGGCGCCGACCTCATCCGCGAGAAGCTGTCGGCCTGGGAGCGGTTCGTTCACGCCGAGGACGACCTCGATCCGCTGGTGCGCATGGCGGTGGCCCACTACCAGTTCGAGGCGATCCACCCCTTCCATGACGGCAACGGACGCACCGGCCGCGTCATCAACATCCTGATGCTGATCGAGGCCGGTCTGCTGGACGACCCGATCCTCTATCTCTCACGCGCTGTCATCGCCCGTAAGAACGACTATTACCGGCTCCTGCGAGCCGTGACGGCTGACGGTGCCTGGATCGAATGGGTCCTCTACATGCTCGACGTGGTCCGCGACTCCGCCGTATCGACGACGCGAAAGATCGAAGCCATCCGCACGTGCCAGGAGAACATCGCCGAGCGAGCTCGTGCCGCCACCCCGGGCGGTCGGGACGCACAGTTCTTGGCCGTCCTGTTCGAACAGCCCTACTGCCGCATCAACACCGTCGCCGACCGATGCGAGGTCTCGCGCCAGACCGCGTCGTCCTGGCTACACGCCCTGGTCAAAGCAGGGCTTCTCCGCGATGTCAAGGTCGGTCGCGAACGCCTCTTCGTGAACCACGAGTTCCTGGACGTGTTGACGCGCCCCGAGTGAGCGGACACGGGCGACGATCAGCGATGACGGTCGCTCAAGTTGCCTGGCGCGTACCGGATCGCGATCGTCCGTGGGTCCCTTGCCGTGGTGAGCTCCTGGCGCTCGAGTGGCCGGACGTGGACCTGGAGAACGCCTCCGTGCCGATACGTGAGGCATGCCAGGGTGATGGCGAGGTGGGGGAGCCCAAGAGCGAAACGGGCTACCGCTACATCGATCTGGACACCACGACTGTCGATGTGCGGCGTGCATGGAAGGATCGCCAGGCACAGGAGCGCGTAGCAGTCGGTGAGCTGTGGGAGGAGAACGGCCTCGTCTTCACTGCGGAACCGGGCAGCCCTTTGCGGCTGGGAAACGTCACTGCTCAGATGGCCGAGTCGGTGCGTCGGTCCGGGATGCCGCCGGTGACCCTCACGGGTCGAGGCACGAATCTGCCAGTCCGAGCCTGGCCGCCAATGTCCGGACGAAGGTCATCAGCAGGACTCCGGGACACGCGCAGCCAAGCTTCACCGGCGACTCCTGCGGGTGCTCGATGCCACACCAGGAGCGCGAGGCTGCTGAAGGACAGCGCGCTGTCTCGGTGTAGAGGCTACCGTGAAGCCGAGCCGAGGGCTGGGGGAAGCTGCCGAGGAGGTCCTCGATGTCGACTGATGCGCGTGCCTCGTGCGTGCCAACCGCCCAGAAAAGAGACCTGGGGCTTCCGTGACACGGAAGCCCCAGGCCGGTGCGCGGAGGATCGGGGATTTGAACCCCGGATGGGCGTAAACCCAAACCGCATTAGCAGTGCGGCGCCATAGACCTGACTAGGCGAATCCTCCTGGCGGTACCCAGAGTACAGACCTTGGGGGGTGCTGTGCAAAACGAGCACTCCGGCACCGCACCGGGGCCGGCGGTGTCACCCCCTGCCGGTGCGTTCGATGACGAGGTCGGCGTCGCGGCGCAGCTTGTCGGCCGCACGGGAGAGCGTGCTCTTGACCGTGCCGAGCGTGACGCCCAGGCGGGCCGCGATCTGCGCCTCGGTGAGGTCGTCGTAGAAGCGCAGGCGCACCGTGGTGCGCTGGCGCTCGGGCAGCCTGTCCATGGCCCGGCCGACCACGTCGGCCAGGTCGCTGCGCCAGGTGGGGTCGTCGACGCGCTGCTCGGGGATCTCGTCGGTCGGGTACACGTCCAGGCGGCTGCGGCGCCACTCGGATATCTGGGTGTTGACCATCGCCCGGCGCACGTATCCGTCGCGGGCACGCGCGTCGGCGATGCGGTCCCAGGCCAGGAAGGTCTTGACCAGGGCTGCCTGGAGCAGGTCCTCGGCGTCGGCGTGGCTGCCGGTGAGGGAGCGGGCCATGCGCAGGAGGGCGGGGCCGTGTTCGGACACGTAGCGGCTGAACTCCTCGTACCGGGGGCTGTGGGTCGCTCCTCCCGCCACGTTCGACCACCGACCTCTGCTGAGCTGCCCTGTCGTTCCGCCCCTTCCCACAACTGTCACACAGCAAAGGCAAACACACAGGCAGATATGTCCCAGGTGCCGACAAACGCGGCAGTCGCAAGGCGTGCGCGGTGCATGGTTCTGTGTATTTTTCGGACTTCTTGCCAGGAGGTGTTGGCTTCTGCGCCTTCTCCTGGAACATGCTGTAGGCGTTCCGTGACCCACTGTGCTCGTCCTGATGTGCGGCCGGGCCCGTGCCGGTGCCGGCTGCGCACCCGGTCGCGACAATGGGCACATGGGACGAGCCGGGCGACAAGGGGTGGGGAGATGACGGTGACCGGAGGGGACCGCAGGCGGCTCACCGCCGTGCTCCTGGGTGCCGGGACCGCGCCCGAGCCCACCGAACTGGGAGGCCGGGTGGCGCGCGGTGTGGTCGTCGACGCCACCGACCGCATGCTCCTCCTGGCGGTACCGGGCGGGGAGGAGCGCTTCCTGCTCCAGCCCGGCACCGTGTTCTGGCGCGGGGGAGAGGTCCGGCCCCGCGAACTGCGGCCGGGCGACGACGCCGTGGTGCGCTGCTCGCCGGAGAGCCGCCTCGTGGCCGAGCGCGTGTGGGCCCGGGCGGCCCGCGCCACCGGCGTCATCACCGACCGGAGCGGGGACACCTTGTCGATCGACCCCGGACACGGGCGCCCGCCGCTGACCGTCGTCATCCCCTACCGCTCCTCCGGCCGGATCACCGTCCGCCATCCGCGCCTGGAACCCGGCTACGTCTTCGACGCCGTGGGCGTGTGGCGCGACGGCGCCGTGTGGGCCGTGCGGCCCGCGACCACCCAGCCGCCCCACCCCCTGGCGGCGGCCCCCCGCCGACCGCCCGTGCGCCGCTTCTCCCCGACGCTCTCGGGCATCGCCACCTGGTACGACCCGGCCTGGGGGCGCTCCTCCCACACCGACCCCCGGGCGCACGTGCGGGGCGCGGCCTACCCCGCCCTGGACCGGGCGGGCCACGATCCCGCCTGCGACCGGGGCACGCCGTGCCTCCCGCTGCCGCTGCTGTCCGAGGGGGCGGTCCTGAACCTGCGCAACGACTGCACGAGGGCGTCCGCGGCCGTTCCCGTCACCGGCTGCGCCTCCGCCGACAGCCGGCTGTGCGACCTGTGCCCCGCGTGCGGCGGCAGGGGAGCCGGCCGGATCGCCTCCCTCACCATGACGGCCTTCGTCGCCCTCGGGGGGCGGCTGGAGGACGGGTGCTTCAACGCGACCATGACGGTCCACAACGGGGAGGAATGACATGCTCCAGATCGTCGAGGCGGCACGCGAGGTCCAACTGCCGCTCCTGGCGGTGCTGCTGCTGCTCGGAGCCGCGGCCAAGGCGGTGTCCCGGAACACGGGATCCGGGGCGGCGGTCCTGCTGCCCGAGCGCCTGCGCAGGCCGGCCGCGGCCGGCACGGGCCTGCTGGAGGGCGCGCTGGGCGTCGGCCTGCTCGCCCTGGCGGGGCTGCCCGGTGAGGCCGCCAGGATCCTCACGGCGGTCGTGTTCGCCGCGTCGGTGGCGGTGCTGCTGCTGGCGCGCAGACGCGACCCGGAGGCGAGCTGCGGCTGCTTCGGGGGGCTCAGCCGGGCCCCGATCGGATGGCGCACGCTGACCCGCGCGGGACTGCTGTCGGCGGCCGCCCTGGCCACGTTCGGCATCGCCTCCTCCGGGTGGGAGGTCGTCGTCTCGCCGACGCCGGTGCACGCCGCCGTGCTGGGCGTGGAACTGCTCGTCCTCGGCCTGCTCAGCCCCGAACTGCGGGAGGCGGCTCGGCGGATCCGCCACCGCGAGCCGTGCGAGCTGCGCGAGGTGCCGCTGAACACCAGCGTGCGCCGACTGCGCCGGAGCCCGGTGTGGCGCGCCAACGAGGAGGTGATGACCTCCGAGGAGGCCCAGGACGTGTGGCGGCACGGCTGCTGGCGCTTCCTGCGCTACGACGGGATGCGGGACAACCGTCCCGTGGACGTGGTGTACGCGGTGCACGTCGACGGCCCGCGGCGCGCGGACGTGCGCGCCGTCGTGGTGGACCGTGAGAGTGCCGCGCTGCTCGCCTCGTTCGGTGCGGCGGCCGCGGACGACCTTCCCTGGCCCTCGCGCGGGCTGCCCGACCCCTGGGTGGCGGCGCGCAGGGACAAGGAGCGCTTCGACGCCGACGCGGCGGCCGCGAGCCTCAGGGCCGCCCGGGAGCATCCGTCCGGCCGGGGCCTGTCCGGAAGCACCGATGGCATGGAGTCCGGTGTGAGACGTGTCGGCAGGGCGGGTCGGCCCGCGGAAGAGCCCGCGCCCGTCCCGGCGGAGACGTCCGGAGCCGCCTCGGCGGACCCGTCGGAATCCGCGGAGCGGCGCCTCGCCGGTCCGGGGACCGGCGAGGCGGTCGGCACCGATGCCTCCGGGGATCCGCTGGTGCAGGGCTGACCCGAGGGCCTCGGCACGCGGGGTCGCCGTCGGCGTCAGCCCAGCTTCTGCTGCTGGAGCTCGACGGCGGCCTCGGTGAAGCCGACGAGCATCTCCTGGTAGTCCGCCAGCTCCCCGGAGCCCATGACGGTCGTGGTGCCGAGGATGTCGCCGTTGCGGTAGGTGATGCTGTACATGCGGCTGTCGCCCGCGTCGGAGGACGTCTCGACGGAGAAGGCCCGCGACTCGTCGGCCACCTGCGGCACGGTGTCCAGGTCGGTCAGGGAGTACTCCGCGGTGGTGCCGTTCTCGTAGGTGGCGGTGTAGGTCGAGCAGTCGCTCTCCACCTCGGCGGCCATGGCCTCCTGGGCGGCGCTCTCCTCGCCCATCTGCACGAAGATGTGGGTCACGGTGCCCTCGGACCACTCGTAGGAGGCCACCGACGCGGGAGCCGACTGCACGGTGTCCAGGCTGGCCCACTTGGGCGCGGCCTCCAGGCACTCGGGCTTGTCCAGCTCGGTGGAGGCCTTGAGCTCCTCCCCGTACTTGACCGTGGCGAGCTCGGAGTAGACGCCGCTCTCGCTGTTCTCCTCCACGAGGGTGGCGCCGTCGAACTCCGCCGGCTGGGCCGCGTGCAGGTCGGCGGTCGGTTCGGCGGGGGCCTCCTCGCCGACGGCGGCCGTGTTCTGCTCCTGCTCGGACCCGGTCTCCTCGGCCCCGCCGCACGCACTGGCGAGGAAGGCCAGAGGGAGGATCACCGGGAGGGCCCATGACCGGACAGCCGTGCGGCGCTTCGGCTCGGGGGTGGCCTGATCAGCCGAAACGTGCTTCCCAATGATGAGGTGGGGGCGCAACTGCATGGTGTTATCTCCTCGTTTGTGCGATATTTCCGCTGGGAGCGGCGTGCATTCCGCGTGCGATCGCTCACTGTGCAGCGGGGGTAACTCAAAGTATTGAGGAAGGACAACGGTGTCGCAGTCAAAACCGCAATATCTGCGGTCGGTGTTGGAGAGCATTCCCGCCTACAAGCCCGGACAGAAGGTCGTCGGGCCTGACGGTCGCTCGGTCAAGCTGTCCTCCAACGAGAGCCCCCACGGGCCGCTCGCCTCGGTCCGCGAGGCCGTCTCCAGGGCCGCCGCCGACCTCAACCGCTATCCGGACCCGGGTGCCACCGAGCTCAAGGCCGCGCTCGCCGCCCGCCTGGACGTCCCCGAGGAGCACGTCACCCTCGGCGCCGGTTCCGTCGGCCTCCTCCAGCAGTTGCTGGAGGCCGTGGGCGAGCCCGGTGCGGAGGTCGTCTACGCCTGGCGCTCCTTCGAGGCCTATCCGCTGCTGGCGGAGCTGGCCGGGGTCACCTCCGTGCGGGTGCCGCTCAAGGACGAGGTGCACGACCTCGACGCGATCGCGGACGCGATCACCGCCGACACCCGCATGGTGCTCGTCTGCAACCCCAACAACCCGACCGGGACGGCCGTCCGCGAGGACGAGCTCACCGCCTTCCTCGACCGGGTTCCCGAGCACGTCCTGGTGATCCTGGACGAGGCCTACCGCGAGTACGTGCGCGACCCGAAGGTGCCCGACGGAGTCACGCTGTACCGCGACCGCCCCAACGTCGCCGTGCTGCGCACGTTCTCCAAGGCCTACGGCCTGGCCGCGCTGCGGCTGGGCTTCCTGGTCGGCCACCCGCACGTCACCGCCGCGGTCGGCAAGACCCTGGTCCCCTTCGCGGTCAACCACCTGGCCCAGGCGGCCGGGATCGCCTCGCTGGAGGCCGAGGGAGAGCTGCTGAAGCGGGTCGCCGCCACGGTCGGGGAACGCGGCCGGGTCCGCGACGCGCTCGTCGAGGCCGGGTGGACCGTTCCGCCCACCGAGGCCAACTTCGTGTGGCTGCGCCTGGGGGAGGACACCCTGGACTTCGCCGCCGCCTGCGCCGAGGTGGGCGTGTCCGTGCGGCCCTTCGCGGGGGAGGGCGCCCGGGTGAGCCTGGGCACCCCGGAGGAGAACGACCTGTTCCTGTCGGTCGCCACCGCCTACGGGAAGCGCCGCTGACGGCACCCTCCTGAGCCTGGATCCGCCTCCGTCCACAGCCTGTGGACGGAGGCGCCCGCGTTCACCCGGCGGTCCGCGCGGCGGACGCCCTCCGGTGGCGGTCCATGTCGCGCCACAGGTGGGAGCGGTGCAGGCCCGAGCGCAGCAGGCGGGACAGGTCGGCGCGGGTGTCGTGCATCAACTGCACGTGGAAGTAGTTGACGTGCTCCAGGATCGCGAACAGCCACAGCCCCAGTCCGGGGAGCACCTGGATCCAGCGGGCACCGCCGGACAGCTGCCACAGCACGAGCGCGCCGCCGGCGGCCAGCAGGGCGACGTTGACCCGCAGCAGCACCCGGAAGACCCCGGTCCCCGCCGGCAGCGGCGTGCCCGTGCGCAGCTGGCGCAGCTTGAGCCACCAGTAGGCGCTCCCCTCCACCAGCAGGAGCGCGAACAGCCCGAAGCCCGCCAGGTTGGCGGCGGAGGGCGGGACGTCCAGCAGACCGAAGAGGACGAACGCGAACAGCGGGATGTTGACCAGTTCCAGCACGGCCAGGGAGACGAGGCGTCGGCGCATGCGAGAAGTGTTCCAGGGGGTTCGGGACCAGGCGCGGCGGGGTCCGCGCACGTGAAGGGAGCGCCCCTCGGGGCGCTCCTTTCCGTCGTCCGCGGCTACTTGCCCGCGGAGTCCTTGTCGAGCTTCTCGACGATCAGCCGGTACAGCTGGCGGGGGCGCCCCGGCTGAAGGGTGCGGTTGGGGGGCAGGGGCCAGGCCAGCCCCTCCTCGACGAGGGTGCGCAGGAGCCGGCGCGCGGTCCGGGAGGTGACACCCAGCATCCGCCCGGCGTTCTCCGCGTCGACGACGAGGGGGCCGTCCTCCTCCGCGATCTTCTCCGAGAGGCGGACGAGGGTCTCCCGCCCCTTGGTCCTGAGAGGCTCCGAGGACTGCCGTGCGGGCGCGCGCTGGGCCGGGACCAGGGAACGACCCTCGCGGTCCACCGCGAAGCTCTGACGGGACGCCTGGGCGCGGTTCAGAGCCGCCCGGGCGTGGGCCTCGGCGTCCTGGGTGGTGCGGCCCATGCCGATGCCCACCTCGATCGCGATGCCCAGCTCCGCCTTGATCCGCTCCACGAACGGGGGCTGCCTGAAGCCCTCGGTCGCGGTGACCAGGGACCCGCGGGTCGCCGTGATCATGAACGTGTGGTCGTCCAACCGGTGCGCCGTCGCGTTGATCCGGTGCGCCTCCTGCAGCAGCAGGCGGTGCAGCGACAGCCGCAGCTCCTCCCTCCAGTAGCGCGGGGTGGAGCGCCGGGAGGAGTCGCGCAGGGTGGGCACGTCGACGATGACCACGCCCAGCTGCGCCTCCTCCAGGCGGTGGTGCGCCCCCAGCAGACCGGCGGTCTGCAGGGCGCTGCGCACACCCGCGTTGGTCGGCCGGAGCCGGACCACGGGAACCCCGATGGCCTCCAGCCGCTCGGCGACCCCGCGCACGCACGTGATCGCCATCTTGGTGGCCTTGCGGCGCCACAGCCCCTCGTGGAACGACGTGAGCTGAGCCGTGTTGGTCAGCTCCTCGTGCACGTGGATCCCGTCCACGGGCAGGTCGACCTCGGAGTAGGCCTCCACCACGTCGGCGCGGCTGAGCACGTCCAGACTCGCTCTGGTCGGGTCGTAGCGCTCGTCCAGGGTGGCGCGAAGCAGTGCCTCGTGCAGACTCGCCCCGCCGAGCGGTACGTAGGTGGCGGGCATCGTGAGAACGCCCGCCTTGCGCGCGAACTCGTAGGGGACAGGGCTGGCGAACAGGTAGGCGTCGATCGCCGACCCCAGCCTGACGACCTTGTCGGTCGCCTCTTGCTCATCTCGGTACGCGGCGGCGATGAGTCTGGCGTTGAGTGGGCCCGTGGACCCAGGACCCATGAGCATGACCCGCTCGACCACCTCATGGGGCCCTATGACGCCGATCGTCAAATCGCCAGTACGCTGGGCACTCACCTCGGGTTGCTCCCCGCTACCATTCCACGCTCTTCACTATGTGCGCCCACTGGTTTTCCGACCCGATCCGATCTCTGTCACGGCATGATTGCCGAGATCGTACCCATTGTGCGGGGCCAAAGAAGATCGTTTTCGATATCAACGCCGAAGGCCCGGGTGGGAGGAGACCCCCCACCCCGGCTTGAACTGCGCTTTCGACCCGCTAGGAGGCGCTGACGCGTTCCACGTCGGCACCCAGCGCAGCGAGACGGTTCGCGAACTGTGCGTGACCTCGGTCCACCAGATAGCCGGGCGCCACGATTGTCTCACCTTCGGCGACCAGTCCGGCGAGCACCAGGGCGGCGCCGGTACGGAGGTCGTGGGCGATCACCTCGGTGCCGCGCAGGTTGGTGGGGCCGTGCACGATGGCGCGGGTGCCCTCCACCTCGATCTTCGCGCCCATCTTGTTGAGCTCGTCGGCCAGGGCGAACCGGCCGTCGTAGATCGCCTCGTGGATGTAGCTCTCACCCTCGGCCATGGTGGCCAGCGCCATGAGCGGCGACTGGAGGTCGGTGGCGAAACCCGGGAAGGGCGACGTGACGGCGTTGATCGGGCGCAGCGGGGCCTGCGGGTCGCGCCGCACGTGCAGGACGGCACCCTGCTGGGCGAACTCGACGCCCATCTGCTCCATCTTCCAGCGGGCCACGCCCAGGTGGTCCAGGTGGGCGCCCACCAGGCTGACCTCGCCGCCGGTGGCCGCGACGGCCATCGCGAACACGCCGGCGTCGATGCGGTCGGACATGATCGTGTGCTCGACCGCGGTGAGCTCCTCGACGCCCTCGACCGTGATGAGGCCGGTGCCGCCGCCGCTGATCTTGGCGCCCATGGCGGTCAGGAAGTCGATGACGTCCAGGACCTCGGGCTCCAGCGCGGCGTGCTCGATCACCGTCGTGCCGGGGGACAGGACCGCGGCCATGATGAGGTTCTCGGTGCCCGTGTGCGAGGGGGTGTCGAGGTAGAGGCGGCCGCCGCGGAGGTTGTCGGCCACGACGTTGATGTGGTTGAGCTCGAGGTCCTCGGTGACCTCGGCGCCCAGGCGCGCGAAGCCCCGGTAGTGGAAGTCGAGGTTGCGGCTGCCGAGGTTGCACCCGCCCACGCCCTCGATGCGGGCGCGACCGGTGCGGTGCATGAGCGCCGGAACGAAGAGCACCGAACCGCGGAAGCGGGCCGCGATGTCCGCGGGCAGGACCGCGCGCTCGGGGTCGTTCAGGCAGGAGGCGTCGATGACGACGGTGCGTTCCGCCTCGTGGAACTCGACCTTGGCGCCCACGTGCTCGGCGAGCTCGAGGGAGCGGTAGACGTCTTCGATGACTGGGACGTTCCGCAGCACCGTACGGCCCTTGGCCGCGAGGAGGGCGGCCCCGATCATCGGCAGGACGGCGTTCTTCGCGCCCTGGACGAACGCCGTTCCATTGAGGGGGCGTCCGCCGCGGACGCGGTAACGAACCTCCTGGCCCATGCTCATGTGCTCCTTTGTGAGGCAGATGTGAAAAAAGGTCACCCTCGTCGGGTTTCGCCTATGTGCTTCTTAGACGCGGGTTTCCCCTGGAACGTTGCGACGATCTCGTGTGTGACCTGCGCGGCCAGTGAACCGTTGATTCGCGACGACTCTATAGCACCGGTCGGCCGGGACCGGCCCGGAACGGGTTGTACCCGCAGAACCGGAACGGAGCCCTGCCAATCGTCCAAAGAGGTATTCGCCTGACGGGAAAGACCGAGTTCGGAGGGGATCACCGTGCGACTGGCCGACCGGCGCCGCGGGGCCGCACACAGTGCCTTCAACCATACGTGCTTCCGCCGGCCGTGATACCGAGCAGGTGTTCGGTATCACGGCGCCGGACCCCCTAGAGACGCGGCTTCTCCCCGGTCAGGCGCTCGTAGATCTCCGTGTAGCGGCCCAGAGTGTGTTCGACCACCGGCTCCGGGAGGCCCGGCGGCGGGGTGTCCGAGGCCCGGTCCCACCCCGACTCGGCGGAGGTGAGCCAGTCCCGCAGCACCTGCTTGTCGAACGACTCCTGCGGGCGCCCCGGGACCCACGCGTCGGCGGGCCAGTACCGGGAGGAATCGGGCGTGAAGACCTCGTCGGCCAGCACCAGGGAGCCGTCGGCGTCCCGGCCGAACTCGAACTTGGTGTCGGCCAGGAGGACCCCGCGCTCCCGGGCGAGTTCCCGGCCGCGCGCGTACACCCGCAGGGTGAGGTCGCGCAGCTCTGCGGCGAGCTCCCCGCCGTGGTGCCGCGCGACCTCCTCGAACGAGACGTTCTCGTCGTGGTCGCCGACCTCGGCCTTGGTGGCCGGGGTGAAGATCGGCTCGTCCAGTTCGGAACCGTCCACCAGCCCCTCGGGCAGCGGTATCCCGCACACCGTGCCGTCCACGCGGTACTCCGCCAGGCCCGAGCCGGTCAGGTACCCGCGGGCCACGCACTCGACCGGCACCATGTCCAGCCTCCGGCACACGAGCGTGCGGCCGGCCCAGTCCGCGGGGGCGCCCTCCGGCGGCGTGTCGGAGAGGACGTGGTTCGGCACCAGGTCGGCCAGCTGGTCGAACCACCACAGGGACAGCTGCGTGAGCAGCCGGCCCTTGCCCGGGATCTCCGTGGGCAGCACCCAGTCGTAGGCGGACACGCGATCGCTGGCCACCATCACCAGCTCACCGGAGGCGGTGGCGTACAGGTCGCGCACCTTGCCGGTGTGCAGGTGGGTGAGGCCCTCGACCCGGACGGGCTCGGGCGTGACGACGAAACCGCTCATGGCGTTCCCAGGTTCCTCGTGGCTCTTACAGTTCCGCGGCGGCGCGCTCGGCGATGTCGGTGCGGTGGAAGGAGCCGCGCAGCTCGATCCTCGACACGGCCTCGTAGGCCCGCTCGCGGGCCTGACGCAGGTCGGTTCCGGTTCCCACCACGCTGAGCACCCGGCCGCCGCTCGCGACGACGTCGCTCGCGCCCCGCCACGACGTGCCCGCGTGGAGCACGTACGCGCCCTCCAGGGCGTTCGCGGCGTCCAGTCCGCCGACGACGTCGCCCTTGACCGGGTCGCCGGGGTAGCCCTCGGCCGCCACCACCACGGTGACCGCCGCGCCCGGCTTCCACTGGAGGGAGCCGATCTCCTTCAGACCGGCGGTGTCGGTGGCCTGGAGCACCGCGCCGATCGGGGAGGCCAGCCGGTCCAGCACCACCTGGGTCTCCGGGTCGCCGAAGCGGGCGTTGAACTCCACCACGCGCGGACCCTTCGAGGTGAGCGCCAGGCCCACGTACAGCAGGCCCTGGTAGCGGTTGCCGCGCCGGTTCATCTCCTGCAGGGTCGGCCGGACGACCGACTCCATCACCTCGTCGACCAGGCCGGCCGGGGCCCACGGCAGCGGGGCGTAGGCGCCCATGCCGCCGGTGTTGGGGCCCTGGTCGCCGTCGTAGGCGCGCTTGAAGTCCTGCGCGGGCAGCAGCGGCAGCGCGTGCGCGCCGTCGCTCAGCACGAAGAGGGAGACCTCCGGGCCGTCGAGGTACTCCTCGACGACCACGCGCCCGCACTCGCGGGCGTGGCGCTCGGCCGCGGCGCGGTCCTCGGTCACCACGACGCCCTTGCCCGCGGCCAGGCCGTCGTTCTTCACCACGTAGGGGGCGCCGAACTCGTCCAGCGCGTCGGACACCTGGCTCGCGTTG
This sequence comes from Nocardiopsis algeriensis, assembly GCF_014203695.1. Lineage (GTDB taxonomy): Bacteria > Actinomycetota > Actinomycetes > Streptosporangiales > Streptosporangiaceae > Nocardiopsis > Nocardiopsis algeriensis. The sequence goes on from NZ_JACHJO010000012.1 coordinate 13,945, forward strand.
CGGCAGACCCGGGCCCTCGCGGTGGGCACGCCCGCGGCGAGCATGACCTCCTTGGCGTAGGCCTTGGAGCCCTCCAGGCGGGCGGCCTCCTTGTCCGGGCCGAACACCGGGATGCCCCGCTCCCGCAGCGCGTCGGCGACGCCCGCGACCAGGGGTGCCTCGGGACCGATGACGACCAGCTCCGCCCGGATACGGGCGGCCAGCTCGGTCACGGCCAGTCCGTCGGTCACGTTGATGACGTGGTTCTCGGCCAGGTCCGAGACACCGGGGTTTCCGGGCGCGCAGTGGATGCTGGTGACACCCGGGTCGAGGGACAGGGCGCGAACGAGGGCGTGCTCGCGCCCTCCGCCGCCGAGGACGAGGGCTTTCAAGGGGGCCTCTTCGTGTTGGAGGGCTGACAGAGGGACAGGCGGCCCGGGAGGGGTCAGACCAGGGAGCGCAGTTCCAGCGTCTGGTCGCGGCCGGGGCCGACACCGATGGCGGAGACCGGAGCGCCCGCCATCTCCTCCAGGGTACGCACGTAGGCCTGGGCGTTCCCGGGAAGTTCGTCGAAGCTGCGGGCGCCGGTGATGTCCTCGCTCCAGCCGTCCAGGTACTCGTAGACGGGCTTCGCGTGGTGGAAGTCGGTCTGGGTCATCGGGATCTCGTCGTGGCGGACCCCGTCGACCTCGTAGGCCACGCAGACCGGGATGCGGTCCAGGCCGGTGAGCACGTCGAGCTTGGTGAGGAAGAAGTCGGTGATGCCGTTGATCCGGGTGGCGTAGCGCGCGATGGGCGCGTCGAACCAGCCGCAGCGGCGGTCGCGTCCGGTGGTGACGCCGTACTCGTGCCCCTGCTTGCGCAGCCACTCGCCCTGCTCGTCGAGCAGCTCGGTCGGGAACGGGCCCGAGCCGACGCGGGTGGTGTAGGCCTTGAGGATGCCGACGACCTTGGTGATGCGCGTGGGGCCGATGCCCGACCCGGCCGCGGCGCCGCCCGAGGTGGGCGAGGAGGAGGTGACGAAGGGGTAGGTGCCGTGGTCGATGTCCAGGAGGGTGCCCTGCGAGCCCTCCAGGTAGACGGTCTTGCCCTCGTCGAGCGCCTTGTTGAGGAGCAGCGCGGTGTCGGCGACGTAGGGGCGCAGCTGCTCGGCGTAGCCCAGGTACTCCTCGATGATCGGCTCGGCCTCGAGGGCGCGCCGGTTGTAGACCTTGGTGAGGAGCTGGTTCTTGTCGTGGATGGCCAGCTCGATCTTCTTGCGGAGGATCTTGGGGTCGAACATGTCCTGGACGCGCACGCCCTGGCGGGACACCTTGTCGGCGTAGGTGGGGCCGATGCCGCGGCCGGTGGTGCCGATCCTGCCCTTGCCCAGGAAGCGCTCGCTGACCTTGTCCAGTGCCCGGTGGTAGGGCATGATCAGGTGCGCGTTGGCCGAGATCAGCAGGCGTGAGGTGTCCACCCCGCGCGCCTGGAGGCCCGCCAGCTCCTCCATGAGGACGCCGGGGTCGATGACGACGCCGTTGGCGATCACGGGGACGACGTTCGGGGAGAGGATGCCCGAGGGCAGCAGGTGGAGGGCGTATTTCTGATCACCGATGACCACGGTGTGCCCGGCGTTGTTGCCGCCCTGGTACCGGACCACGTAGTCCACGCGGTCGCCGACAAGGTCGGTCGCCTTGCCCTTGCCCTCGTCGCCCCACTGGGCGCCTACGAGCGTGATCGCCGGCATTGGTCTCTACCTCTTCGCTCGACACCTGTACCGGGGTCTTCTGCCCCGGGACATGGAACAGCCCCTGACGCAAGGCAGCGACAGGGGCCTTTGCGTCTTGAGGTTACACGACCAGCCCATCCGGGTTGAGTGGGGCACAGGGCGCTTTTCGCGGTGGCGGCAGGGCGCCGGGCGGGGGGACCGCCGCGGCGGAGGCGGAACGGCCCCTCCGGCCTTCCGCACCCGCTCCGGGGCGGAGGCCGCACCGCCCTTCCAGCGCCTCGAAGGCGGCCGGAAGGGCGGTGTGCTCCGGAGTGCTCCGGAGAGGTCAGCCGTTGAGGGCCTTGTCGGCCTCCGCGCTGGAGTCGCGCAGGAAGGTCGCGCAGCGCTCGGCCTCCTCGGTCTCGCCGATCTCCCCGGCCGCGCGGCCCAGGAAGTGCAGGGCGCGCAGGAAGCCCTGGTTGGGCTCGTGCTCCCACGGAATCGGCCCGTGGCCCTTCCAGCCCGCACGGCGCAGCTGGTCCAGGCCCCGGTGGTAGCCGGTACGTGCGTAGGCGTAGGCGGTCACCGGCCGGCCGTCGGCCAGGGCCAGCTCGGCCAGCCGCGCCCAGGCGGCCGAGTACTCCGGGAACCGGCCGGCGACCGGGGTGGGGTCGTCGGCGGCGGCCAGGGCCTCGCGGGCCTCGGGGCTGTCGGGCAGGCGGGTGGCGGGCGGCTCGCCCAGCAGGTTCTGGTGCAGGTTCATGGCCCCATCCTGCCACCGTGCCCGAGGCGCCGCCGGAAGCCGAGCGCTCCCGGACACGGAGGTGCCCGGCGGCCGTCTCCGGCAGCCGGGCACCCGCCGCGTCCCACCTGTCCGGTGGCGGCGCGGTTACTTCATCTTGTTGCCCGCGGACTTGAGGTGCTGGGCGGCCTCCACCACGCGGGCGGCCATGCCGGCCTCGGCGGCCTTGCCGTAGGAGCGCGGGTCGTAGGCCTTCTTGCTGCCGATCTCGCCGTCGATCTTCAGAACACCGTCGTAGTTCTTCATGACGTGGTCGACGATCGGGCGGGTGAAGGCGTACTGCGTGTCGGTGTCGACGTTCATCTTCACCACGCCGTAGCTGATGGCCTCGTGGATCTCCTCCATGCTGGAGCCGGAGCCGCCGTGGAAGACGAAGTCGAACGCCTTCTCCTTGCCGTGCTTCTCGGCGACGGCCTCCTGGGCCTTCTTCAGCACCTCGGGACGCAGCTTCACGAAGCCCGGCTTGTAGGAGCCGTGCACGTTGCCGAAGGTCAGGGCGGTCATGTAGTAGCCCTTCTCGCCGAGGCCGAGGACCTCGGCGGTGCGCAGGGCGTCCGCCGGCGTGGTGTACAGCTTCTCGTTGATCTCGCCGACGATGCCGTCCTCCTCGCCGCCGACCACGCCGACCTCGATCTCGAGGATGGTGTTCGCGGCCTTGGAGGCGGCCAGCAGCTCCTCGGCGATCTGGAGGTTCTCCTCCAGCTCGACGGCGGAGCCGTCCCACATGTGGGACTGGAACAGCGGCTCCTGGCCCTTGGCCACACGCTCCTTGGAGATCTCGAGAAGCGGGCGCACGAACCCGTCGAGCTTGTTCTTGGGGCAGTGGTCGGTGTGCAGCGCGACGTTGACCGGGTACTTGGCGGCCACGACGCGGGCGTACTCGGCGAAGGCGACCGACCCGGTGACCATGTCCTTGATCGTCGCGCCGGAGAGGAACTCCGCACCGCCCGTGGAGATCTGGACGATGCCGTCGCTTTCCGCCTCGGCGAAGCCGCGCAGGGCGGCGTGCAGCGTCTGGCTCGAGGTCACGTTGATCGCCGGGTAGGCGAAGCCCTCGGACTTCGCGCGGCGCAGCATCTCGGTGTAGACCTCGGGGCTGGCGATGGGCATGGGTTCTCCCTGGATTCGACCTGGAGCGAGCGTCCGCCGGACGGGCCGGCGGCGTTCCGCGTGCGTTGCCGGGCGGACGGCCCCGACCGTCGGAAAGGGCCTCCGGAGCAGTGTGGCCGGATGTGTCCACCAGGCGTTGTGGACCAGTATCCCGAATCCCCTGGGTGCATGAAAGGTCTAGACCAAACTACGAAGTGGCTCCGGCGTCGTCCCAGTTCAGAAGGGAGAGGTGAAGTGTGCGGGGTCTCCGCGTCCGTGTGGCGAGGTTAACTTTGCCCCGACTTGACTGGATTGCTGGAGATGGGGTGGTTGCAGACGGCTACTGTCGCTTTTTGCCGTGATACGCGCTACATTCAACGCCGTGGGTAGGCATAGGAATGATCCTCGTGGCGTCGGTCAGGTGATGGCCGTCGTCGGAGCCGTGGTGCTCCTGGTCACACTGGTGGCCCTCGGCGGGTACTTCTTGTACCAGGCCCTGCCCGGCAACTCCGGAACCGACGTGGGCGCGAACGCCTCCGGTGCCGCCGCGGAGGGGGAGGAGCCCGAGAACATGGGCGCCCTCTACATCCGTGTCATCGGGGAGTCCAGCAACGTCTTCGTCCGCGTTCCCGGTGGCGACGTGATGCACGACCAGGAGATCCGACAGGGCAGCTCCATCAGCTACGCCTCGGTCCCCGACGAAGGGCTGGAGGTCACCATCAGCGACCCGGCCGCCGTCGAGCTCTACATCCACGGCGAGGAGCGCGACATCTCCGACCGCGGGGCCGACTACAGCTTCACCATCGACGGCTGATTCGGGCAGCCCTGCCTCTTGGGGCCTCCGCTTCGCTTTGGCCCCGGTTCGGGCGCCTTTGGGGCGCGGTTCTTCGTCGCTGCGCTCACATCCTCGTTCCTCGGATGTTCGCTCCACTCCTGCAGAACCCCGCCGGCGCCCTCACGGCACACCCCCTGGGGTGCGGCTGTGCTTGCGGGGAACCGGCGCTTCGCCCCGCGCCCGTCGGTCTTTTCGGCCGTAGCTTCCTCAAGCGGGGCCTGAGGACGGGGCTCTTCGTCGCTGTGCTCCTGCGGAACCCCGCCGGCGCCCTCACGGCACACCCCCTGGGGCTCGGGTGTGCTTGCGGGGAACCGGTGCTTCGGCCCGCTCGTCGCCCGTCGGCGCCCTCACGGCACACCCCCTGGGGCGCGGGTGGGTTTGCGGGGAACCGGTGCTTCGCTTCGGCCCGCCCGACGTCCTCACAGGCAAGGGAGGGCGGGGCGGGTTTCCGCTGTTCCGCTCGGGGTCAGATGTCCAGGTCGGAGACCTGGTAGACGGCCCGGTACTCCAGGCCCTCCTGCTCCACACGCCCGCGCGCGCCCCGGTCCAGGATGAGCGCGACCGCGACGACCTCGGCACCGGCCTCGCGCAGCGCCTCCACCGCCGTCAGCACCGAACCGCCCGTCGTCGACGTGTCCTCCAGCGCCAGCACCCGGCGGCCGCGGACGTCGGGTCCCTCGATCCGCTTCTGGAGGCCGTGCGCCTTGCCCGCCTTGCGCACCACGAAGGCGTCCAGCCTGCGTCCGCGCGCGGCGGCCGCGTGCAGCATCGCGGTGGCGACCGGGTCCGCGCCCAGGGTCAGACCGCCGACCGCGTCGAACTCCAGGTCGGCGACGCTGTCCAGCATGACCGAACCGACCAGCGGCGCGGACTCCCCGTCCAGGGTGACCCGGCGCAGGTCGACGTAGTAGTCGGCCTCCTGCCCGGACGACAGCACGACCTTCCCGCGCACGACCGCCTTATCGTTGATGTGACGCAGGAGTTCATCACGTTCGCTCATGACGCATGAGCCTAGAGCACCGGGCGACGCGGCACGGCACCGGCGGTGCCCGGACGGAGGGACGACATGTCAGGCTCCCCGCAGGTCCTCAGGGTCGAGATCACCGTCGACAGCCGGGAGGGCGCCGACCGGCTCGCCGCCTCGATGGTCGAGCGGCGGCTCGCGGCCTGCGCCCAGGTGGGCGGGCCGATCACCAGCCACTACCGCTGGGAGGGCGAGAACCAGCGGGACGAGGAGTGGATGATCGTGGCCAAGACGGCGGCCGACCGGTTGGACGACCTCGTCGGACACGTCGTGGCCGAGCACCCCTACGACGTTCCCGAGGTGGTCGCCGTGCCCGTCGCCGGCGGCAACCCCGCGTACCTGGAGTGGGTGTGCGACGAGACGCGGCGGGACGTCGCCGAATGATCGCCGTCCTCCTCCCGCCGCCCCTGGGCCGCCCCTCGCGCCTGCCCGCCCTGGCCGACCGGCTCGACGCACACGGTGTCTCCGCGGTCCGCCCCCGGATCGAGGGCGACGAACTGCCGCCGCACGCGGCCCGCTACGTCGCCCGCGCCAGCCTGGAGATCTCCCGGCTGGCGGCCCCCGGCACCCCCGTCGCCCTCGTCGCGGAGGGGGACGCCGGACCGCTGGTGGGCGCCGTGGGCGCGGCGCAGCGGGCCGCACACCGGCCCGTGCTCGGCTACGTGCTGGTGGACGCGCTCCTCCCCCGACCCGGCGGCTCCACCCGCGCGGAGATCGCCGCCTCGCAGAGCGCCGAGGGCGCGCAGGCCTCGCCCGCCGAGCCGGGAGAACCGCCCGGCTACCGGACCGAGCACCTGCCCGCGGTCGCGGACTGGCCCGACGCGCCGTGCGGCTACCTGCTCACCGACCCCGCCTGTGCGCACCTCGCGCGTCTGGCCCGGATGCGCGGCTGGCCCGTGCGGCGAACGCGGCCGGAGGAGGCCCCCGAGGCCCTGGCCGGCCTCCTCCGCGAGCTGCGCGGCAGGGGCTGACGGAGGAAAAACCCGGTGACAGCCGGAGTGCCGTCGGTGATCATCGACGCATGATCACCGAGCACCTCCCGCTATACGGCCTGCGGCTGCGCACACCGCGCCTGGAGCTGCGCCTGCCCACCCTGGACGAACTGGGGCAGCTGGCCTCGGTGGCCTGCGCCGGCATCCACCCTCCCGAGGACCAGCCGTTCTCCGAGCCCTGGACCGACCAGCCGCCGGAGCGGCTCGGGCTGTCGGTGGTCCAGCACCACCTGCAGAAGGCGGCCGAGTGGACCCCGCAGTCGTGGAGCCTCAACCTCGCCGTCCTGTACGAGGGCGAGGCCGTCGGGATCCAGGACCTGGGCGCGCGGGACTTCGCGGTCGCCCGGCAGGTGCACACCGGATCCTGGCTCGGCCGCGCCCACCAGGGCAAGGGCATCGGCACCGAGATGCGTGCGGCGGTCCTGCACCTGGCCTTCGCGGAACTGGGGGCGGTGTCCGCCAAGACGGCGCTGATCGAGGGCAACGCCCGCTCGGAGGGGGTGTCGCGCCGCCTCGGATACCGGCACGACGGCGTCGAGGTGATCTCCAACCGCGGACGCCGCGCCCTGGAGCGCCGCATGCGACTGTCCCGGGAGGACTGGGAGGGACACAGGACCGTCGCGGTCGCCGTGGAGGGCCTGGAGGCCTGTCGGAGTTTCTTCGCCGCGGAGGACGCCGACACCCCGTGACGGATCGGACACGGAAGGGTATCGTTCATCGCCGACAGGGCTGCCGAGACCGCCCGATCCCGGGGCCGGCCGGAAGGAGCACAGGCGTTGTACGAGAACGAGCCCGCCGGTCGCCCGGCGGTACCGCTGCTGCCGCCGGGCCTCCAGTTCCCCTACGCGATCCACCGCCCGGCACCCCGTGAACCGACCGGGCCGGGGGCACCGCCGGCCCGGTCGGCACCGAGAGCGGTGTACCGGATCCCGCGCCGACCGCGCGTCCACGCGGCCGACGCGGTGGCCGCCGCCTTCCTGGCGGGTGAGCCGATGCCCCGGCCCCGCGCACGCTCCGGCACCTGGTTCTGACCACAGTTCGGGAAGGCTTCGGTGCACGGTCCTGACAACCGCTGTGCCTGCGGCTCTTCGCCGACTGGCGGTTGCACGGGACTCCTGCAATGCGCCGGGATGTCCACCGACATCGGGCATCGCCTTTCAGACGGGAAATTCGCCGACCCAGCCGCCGTCGAGAATGTACTTGGGCAGGTAGCCGGATTCGACCTCCAAAGTAAATTCGCGGTGGTGCTGGTGGTGGTCATGTGCCCAACAGGCCAGAGCGAGCAGGCCCAGGGGTACGACTCCGTCGATGTCCTCGGCCCGCTCGGGGGTCGCGGTGTGGTAAGAGCCGAACGCTGTGAGCCCTTCGGCAAGCGCCTCGTTGAACGCGGCGGAATCCCCGCCGGCGAAGTGCCGGAAGGCGTTCATCTGAGGGAAGACGAGCTTGTCCAAGATATCGCCGCCGAAAGCCCCGTTTCGGGGGTCGGAGAGCTCAATGGCCCTGGCCAGGTGCTCGGCCGTTCCAGGGCGGTTCAGAACGAACGCCTGGAGTGCGGACACCCAGTGGTAGGCGTACTCGTTGTAGGAGATCCCGCCCTTCCGGGCGGATTCACGCAGGACATCGACAGGAAATTCGCACAGCGCGCGCAGGCGCTTCTCGTCACGGCAGGTGAGGGCGAGGAAGAATGCGACCTCCCAGTTCCCGGCGTTGGTGAAGTGACGGGGTCCAGTGGCGGTGAGAGTATGCGTCCCGTGGTCGATCATGCATTTGACCTCGGTGCCCTCGGGTGCGCTACTCAGCTCGAAGAGGGCGTTGTAGACCTGCATCGCGGCTGTCCAGGCCTCCCAGGTCTCCAGTTCTCCGGCCTCGGGGTCCAGGGTGAGTGCGATCTGCGCGTACCGGTACACCGTTGAAGCGGTCATGGAGGCGGAGAGCGTGCTCTGGGAGAGGCTGTCGATCTTCTCGGCCCGCTTCTCCTGGAACTCCTTCTCCTTGAGCCTGTAGGCGGGTTCATCGATTCTGTGGCTCGGAACACGATATTTCAATGCTTCCCCTTCGACGAGGTCGGCATGATCCTGAGCAGGCCGGTCAGGGGATCTTGTCCGTGAGGTCCGGGGCCCGTCCGTCGACGATCTCGTAGGGGGCGGGTGCCTGGATCCCGTAGCCGTCCACCGCGCCGAAGTAGGTGGGTCCACCTGGTTCGGTCTCGGCCCGCAGAGTGGTTTCGAGTTCCTTCAGGGCGGCGGCCAGGCGAGGGGCGTTGGCGAAGTGAACCTCGGGATGGGGCTCGCCGGAGAAGGCGTGATGGGCCCAGACGTCGTGGTGTACGGCTATCTCCACGGAGACGTCGTCGAACAGCGGCATGGCTTCCAGAACGACGAGATCGGGCTCTGAACGGGTGTTCCCCGAGGCGTCGACCCATTTGCCGCTGCCGTGTACCCGCAGCAGCTTCATGCGGGCATCGGAAGCGTCTTGGGGGCAGGTGTTCAGGAGGAGGCGGGTGTGCTCGGGGCTGTCGAGGGGGCCCGTGGCCTCGACGGTTCGGAAGGTGTCGGGTCTGTTGTCACTCCGGGGGTGCTCCCAGCAGATCTCGACGATTTCGGCCATGAGTAGCCTGTGGCGTTCCAGGACCTCGGCAGCGGTGTCCAGGGCGGCGAGGCAGTCGGAGGTCTCTGCTCTCCCACCTGCGTTGACGAACCATGTCCATGACCCGACTGCTTCGGGAGCCCTCGGGAGGGTGCTCATCATGGTCCTTTCTTGCCACGGCCGGGCATGACGTAGGGAAAGGTGCGTTCCTGTCCGGAATGACACCTGGGCCACCACATGGTGGACCCGTTACCGGAACCGCAGCTACGAGAATGGGCCGACAGGCTGCCCCTACGAATCCTCACCCGAGCGCCGGGCCTCGTCCAGGTGTTCCTGAAGCCAGTCGGGGATGTGCTCGTCGTTGCGGGGAAAGAACTCCAGGTCTGCGGCGAAAGCCGAGGCCTCGGGGTAGAAGGTGAAACCGGGGCGGCTGTCGTAGTCGTAGTCGGCCTTGAAACTCCCCGGACGGCTGATGGTGTACGTGAGGGAGTACCAGGTTCCCCTTCCCTCGCGGTACATGCCTGCACGCAGTTCCTTGACCAGGTCGATCACCCCGAGCGGGGCGTGCTTGCGTGAGGTCGTGCCGTCCTGCCGAACTTCCTCCAACCGCTCGGACAACTGCCCGATGAGGGCACACAAGGTGTAGGTGACCGTCTCCCAGTCGTCACTGGCGGCTGGGAGCAGCTCCATGCCGAGCTTCGTGAGAAGTTCCTGCTGCTCTCGGGGGGCCAAATGGCCTCGGTTCATCAGCCGTCTCCTGTCCGGTGGAAGCGTCGCGAGGACAGACATACGGATCGGGGGTCTTGCCGGTCCGGAAGCCGGCGGCTGTGAACACCGCAGGCAGAGGGAGGCCGCCTTCTGCCTCCGTGCTCCCATGACCGGTTTCCGACGCGGTACCTCGTGTGGCGCAAGGCGCCCGCGCAGACCGGTCAGAGTTCGATTTCACCGTACCGGGGCCGTTCGAGGATGTACTCGGGCAGGTATCTGCTCTCCAGGTCGGAGTTGAAGCCGGGGACGACCTGGGCCAGGTCGTAGGTCATGCACGCCACCCCCAGGAGGCGGAGGGGAACGGCGTCGGCGGTGTCCTTGGAACGCTCCTCGTTGGCGGTGTAGTAGGTACGGAAGAGGCGAATGCCCTGTTCCATGGCCTCGTCGAACTTCTCGGTGTTCTGCTCGGCGAGCCGGTAGAAGCAGTCGATGGCCGGGAAGACCAGGTGGTCGAGGTTCTCCGGGCTGCTGACGGAGGAGTTCTCGGGGCGGGACAGATCCATGGTGCGGAGGAGGTTGCCGCCCAGTGTGGGTTGATTGAGGACGAAGTGCTGGAGGGCCGCGATGAAGGGGTAGACGTACTCGTCGTAGGCTCCGCCGCGCTTCTCTCTCGCTTCTTTGCGGAAGGCGGGCGTGATCCGGCACAGGGACGTGACTCGGTTCTCGTCACGGCAGGAGACGGCCAGGAAGAACGCGGTCAGCCAGGTGCCCGCATCGCACTCGGGGTCCGGGGGCAGGTGGTGCAGTGTGCGGCGCTTCTGGTTGATGGCGTGCTCGACGGTCTCACCCGTTTGCGCTCCCCGCGGGAATGGAAGGGTCCTCGGTCTTCGAATAGCGGTTTTTCCGGGTCCAAGGTATGGATAATTCTCAGATCGTGTCTCGTTCTTCGATGTATCCCAGGCCGAATGGCTTGCCGATTTTCCGGTGTCGGTCTTTCCGTGTTCGGTCATGTTGTCGAAGTCGCACGGAAGTGGTCTCTCCTTCCCTCGGTCTTCTTTGCCTCCACGGCGATGATCTGCCTCCATAAATCAGGCGGGTCGGGTCCAGCTGATGGTCTCCGCTCGCGGGTGCGTTCCTCTGTTCAGCAGGTCGGTGGCCTTCGGAAGATCGATTGCCTCGGTGGTGAGGTTTCCGTCTGAGCCGACTTCCGAGGCGTCTCACCTGTTTTCTGTCGAATACTTCCGAAAGTTGTACTCTCTTTGCCTCCTCGTCGCGAATTCACCGGGGCGTGTCTTCCGGCATGGTTCTTCGGGCTCTCCCGGTCGAGTCCGCGAACTCAGTCCTTCCCCCTGTCCGTGCAGGGACCGGAGAGCGGGCGAGCCGACGTCGGTACTCCGGTCGGTCACCTGGATTCTCGCGGCGAGGCTGCTGACTTCGGTGCTCGTGTGGGTCCTTTTTCTCGAGGACGCCGGTCCGCCTTCGGTGAAGACCGCTGGGGGAAGGTGTCCCCGAATCCTCGGCGCGGGAGCGGTGGACCGTGCCCGCAGGAGTCTCCCGCGCCGGCGGCTCAGGTCCGGTCGGAGCGGGCGGAAGGTTGTGGAGCACTGTCGACGACGGGGCCGGAGAAGGCGGGATTCCGGGATTCGGCGTCCTGCCCGGACGGAAAACGGCTAACCGAATCCCGCTCGCACAGGACGCTGCACGGGCCGGTACCGTCGCGTTGACGGCCTCGGTACGGTCCCGGCCCCCGGTTTCGGGCGGAAGGCCTCTTGCGGACCGCCGCCAGGGGGCTTCTCATTGCTCCCGGGGAACACGTCGGCGTACAAGAACCGTAACCGTCCGCATTCAGGAGCGGACACGCAAAACCAGACAGACTTGGTTAGGCTGTGCCCCGGTCGTGGACACGGCCCAGAACAAAGGGAAGGGGGCGGTGGCACGTGGACCGCTGCGCGTTGTTCGTCGACGCGGGCTACCTTCTCGCAGACGGTGCGATGGCCGTGCACGGAACCCGGAACCGGGATTCCGTCTCCTGGGACTACTCCGGTCTCGTCCAGTTCCTCAACGAGGTGGCGCGGGACCGCACAGGCCTGCCGCTGCTGCGCTGCTACTGGTACGAGGCCGTGGCCGACGACAGGCGGACCCAGGAGCAGGACGGGATCGCGGACATCCCCGGGGTGAAGTTCCGGGCGGCCCGGATCCGGCCCGGCCGCCGCGAGGGCGTGGAGAGCTACGTCCAGCGCGACCTCACCACCCTCGCCCGGACCGGAGCGGTGTGCGATGCCGTGCTGGTCAGCGGGGACGAGGACATGGCACCGGTCGTCGCCGACGTCCAGGAACTGGGCCTGCGCGTCACCGTCGTGCACATCTCGGTCGAGGGCAACTGGACCATCTCCCGCGCCCTGCGCCGGGAGTGCGACGACCTCATCGAGATCGGTGCCGGGCACCTGCGTCCGCACGTCAGCCTGCTCTCCGGCAGCGGCGCCCCCCAGGAGAACGCCGCGAAGAGCACCACGCCGTTCACCAACGGCCGCGCCCAGTCGGCGCCCGACACCCCCCGCCGCCCCGTCGCCACGCCGCAGGCCGGCAGCGGCCGGGTCGAGCCCGTCTCCACCGACGGCCTGGAGGCGATGTTCGCGGGGACGGGGCCCCAGCCCGCTCCTCAGGGCAGCGCGATGGACCAGCTGCGCGCCATGCGCCGCTCCCTGGCCCAGCAGCGCGGCGACCACCTCGCGGGCAACGACGACCAGCCCTCCGGCGGCATCGACTCCAACGGGTTCCCCTCCGGTGGGCAGTCCCGGCACGGAGGCGGCGGTTACCCGCCGCAGAACGGGCAGCCCGCCTATCCACCGACCGGGAGTCACGCGTCGATGCGTGACCAGGGCGGTTACGGATTTTCGGACCGGCAGGAACCCGGTCAGGCGATGACCGGACCGCAGCAGTCCTTCGCGATGGGGACGGGCCCGCAGCAGTCCTTCGCCGACGGACAGCCGGGCCACGCGCCACCACGAGGCGGACAGGCCCCCGATCCACGGTTCAGGACCGGTGAAAATTCCGGTTATGGGGGTGCGAACGACGCAAACCCTACCTATGGGACCAGTACGGCAACTGACACCGCACACAGCGGTGGGGCGGGCCCCGCACACAGGGGAGCGCCACCTACTGGTCCCGAACACGACAACCGGTTCGGCCCGGCCGGCCACGAGGAAACCCGGCCCGGTCCGGGATATCCCCAACGGACGGGCGCCGTCCCGAATACCGTTGACGAAGCAGTGCGTGTCGCCCACCGCGAGGGGGGCGATTTCGCTGAGTCGATCGCACGCGAGGCACCCGCCCTCTGGGTGGAGGCCGTGCTCGCCCGCCGTCCGAGGATGCCCTCGGACCTGGAGGCGCGCCTGCTCCAGGGGTCCTCGCTGCCGATCGACCATCTGCTGCGCGACGAGGTCCGGGACGGGCTCCGCCAGGGCTTCTGGCAGTCACTGGAGCGTGCCCGGCGCTAGAACCGCGCCCGAGCGCGGAAGGTAGGGATGGGGCGATGCGGTTGACCCGGGTCACGACGGCGGAACTGGACCGGCTGGAATTCCACGCGGTCCGGTCCGGCGAGCACGCGAAGGTCGCCGCCCAGCTCCTGGAGCTGGCCAACCAGGTCGACGCCGGGAGCGAGATCAGCCGCGCCGAGCTGTTCGTGCGCGCGGGTGAGCAGTGGGAGTTCACCCAGGAGTACGAGCGGGCCTGTGCCGCGTACCAGCGCGCGATCGACGACGGCGCGGCCACCGTGGTCGACGCCCGTGCCCTGCGGGCCGGCGCGCTGCTCCACCTGGACGAGATCGGCCAGGCCTACGCCGAGTTCGAGCGCCTGGAGGCGGACGAGCCGAGCAGCCTGCAGACCTACCTGCACGTGGCCGAGTCGCTGTACGCCCACGACGACCTCGCCGGGGCGGAGCGCTGGGCGACGGAGGGGGCGCGGCTCTTCCTCGACCAGGTCGGCGACCCCTACGTCGACGACCTGCTCCAGGAGCTGCTGCGCATCCGCTTCCGCATCCGGGCGGACCTCGGCCTGGCGGAGGACGCGCTGGACCGCTGCACCGACACGGACTGACCGGCTCCGGCCCGGTTCCCGAGGCCTTTCGGCATGCCTGAAAACAGGGCAACAGGCCGCGGCGCGCCCTCATCTTGTGGCGGTGCCGTTCTCCTCCCACAAGATGTAGGATCGCTCCCGCTGGTGGTTCACCCCATTTCCGGGGTGAGGCAAGAGGGAACCCGGTGCGAATCCGGGACTGGCCCGCAGCGGTGAGTGGGAGCGAAGCCGTCACAGGCACTGGGACCTCCGAGGTCCTGGGAAGCGACGGACGTAGGTGGCCCACGAGTCCGAAGACCTGCCATCAGCGCGCACCCAGAGTGCGCGTCGACGGGGCTTCGAGAGCGAGCCGCCGCGATCCGTTCCGGACGGCCGGGTACCCGGTACCGCGGTCCTCCGGTGTGTCTCGCGCCTGCCCGGCTTCTCGTCTCCCCGTCCCCCCGGGATCTCTTCCGACGAAGCTGGAGCCGCTGTATGACCCTTGACGCCGAGGCCCTGCCCGCCTTCGCCCGCCCCACGGCCGAAGCGGGGCCCCCGTCCGCGCTCGACCGCATGGAGCGTGTCGTGGCGGAGGCCTGTGACGGGCTCCCCGGTACCTCGGCGGACAGGATCCTGGCCGAGGCCCGCCGCGGCCTCTACCCGGGCATTCCCGACGCCGAGGTGGAACTCGCCCTCGTCATGGCCGCCCGCAGTTACGTGGAGGCCGATCCGGACTACTCCCACGCCGCGGCCCGCCTGCTCCTGGACAAGCTGCGCCGCGAGGCCCTGACCTTCCTCGCCGGGGCCCCGGACACCGCCGGGCAGGCGGAGATGGCCGACCGCTACGCCTCCTACCTGGCCGCCTACGTCGAACGCGGTATCGCGCTGGGCCGGCTCGACCCCGCCCTGGCCGGGTTCGACCTGGACCGGCTCGGCCGCGCGCTGCGCCCCGAGCGCGACGGGCAGTTCACCTTTCTCGGTCTGCAGACCCTCTACGACCGCTACTTCCTCCACGACGACGGGGTGCGCTACGAGCTGCCGCAGGCGTTCTTCATGCGGATCGCCATGGGGCTGGCCCTGCGCGAGGACGACCGCGAGGCCCGCGCGATCGAGTTCTACGAACTGCTGTCCTCGTTCGACTTCATGGCCTCCACCCCCACCCTGTTCAACGCCGGCACCACACGTCCGCAGCTGTCGTCGTGCTTCCTCACCACCGTCGGCGACGACCTCGAGTCCATCTTCCACAGCATCGGCAACAACGCGATGCTGTCCAAGTACTCGGGCGGCCTCGGCAACGACTGGACCCCCGTCCGGGGCCTGGGGGCCCACATCCGCGGCACCAACGGCCGGAGCCAGGGTGTCGTGCCCTTCCTGAAGATCGCCAACGACACCGCCGTCGCGGTCAACCAGGGAGGAAAGCGGAAGGGGGCGGTGTGCGCGTATCTGGAGACGTGGCACGTCGACATCGAGGAGTTCCTCGACCTGCGCAAGAACACCGGTGACGACCGACGCCGGACCCACGACATGAACACCGCCAACTGGGTGCCGGACCTGTTCATGCAGCGCGTGGAGCAGGACGGGCAGTGGACGCTGTTCTCGCCCGACGAGGTCCCCGACCTGCACGACACGTACGGCACCGCGTTCGCCAAGGCCTACACCGCCTACGAGGCGGCCGCCGACGAGGGGCGGATCAAGGTGTTCAAGCGGGTCCGGGCCGTGGACCTGTGGCGGCGCATGCTGACGATGCTGTTCGAGACCGGGCATCCGTGGATCACGTTCAAGGACCCGTGCAACCTGCGCTCCCCCCAGCAGCACGTCGGTGTGGTCCACTCGTCCAACCTGTGCACCGAGATCACGCTCAACACCGACGCCGACGAGGTCGCCGTCTGCAACCTGGGCTCGGTCAACCTCGCGCGCCACGTCGGTCCCGAGGGCCTGGACGCCGAGCGGCTGCGCAGGACCGTCAGGACCGCCGTGCGCATGCTCGACAACGTCATCGACGTGAACTTCTACACGATTCCGGAGGCGCGCCGCGCCAACATGCGCCACCGCCCCGTGGGCCTGGGGCTCATGGGCTTCCAGGACGCGCTGTTCACGCTGCGCCTGCCCTACGCCTCCCGGGACGCGGTGGACTTCGCCGACGAGAGCATGGAGCTGATCAGCTACCACGCCATCGAGGCGTCCGTGGACCTGGCCGCCGAGCGCGGCGCCTACGCGACCTTCGAAGGCTCGCTGTGGAGCCGGGGCGTCCTGCCGATCGACTCCGTGCAGCTGCTGGCCGAGGCGCGCGGCGGTGAGCCGGACATCGACCTCGGCCAGTCCCTGGACTGGGACTCCCTGCGCGAGCGCGTCAGGGCCACGGGGATGCGCAACTCCAACGTGATGGCCATCGCACCGACCGCCACCATCGCCAACATCACCGGTGTCGGCCAGTCGATCGAGCCGGTCTACCGCAACCTGTACGTGAAGTCGAACATGTCCGGCGACTTCACCGTGGTCAACCCGCACCTGGTCCGAGACCTGCGCGAACGCGGTCTGTGGGACGAGGAGATGGTCTCCGACCTGAAGCTGCACGACGGCAGCCTCGGGGAGATCGCGAGGGTGCCCGACGACCTCAAGGCGCTCTACGCCACCGCGTTCGAGATCGACCCCGAGTGGCTGGTGGACGCCGCGGCCCGCCGCCAGAAGTGGATCGACCAGGCCCAGTCGCTGAACCTGTACATGGCCGAGCCGAGCGGACGCAAGCTCGACGCCCTCTACCGCCGGGCGTGGCGCTCCGGTCTCAAGACCACCTACTACCTGCGCTCGCAGAGTGCCACGCACGTGGAGAAGAGCACGCTCAAGGGCACCGACGGCCGCCTGAACGCGGTGTCGGCCGCCCCCGCGCCGGTCCCCGCGGACCCGGCCCCGGGCGCGGCCTGCTCGATCGACGACCCCGAGTGCGAAGCCTGCCAGTGACCCTCCGGCCGTGCGGGCCGTCCGCCCCTCCGCGGACGGCCCCGGCCGCTCGACCCCGGCCCCGGCCGGGAAAGGAAGGACACCATGACCGCGACCACCGAGAACCCCGCGGGTACGGGCAGCGGCCTGGGCGAGATCGACCGCGACGCGGCGCGCATCGGCGTCGACGACAAGGCGATGATCAACGCCCGGGCCGACGTCAACCAGCTCCTCCCGCTCAAGTACACCTGGGCGTGGGACAAGTACCTCGCCGGCTGCAACAACCACTGGATGCCGACCGAGGTCGCCATGCAGGCCGACATCGCGCTCTGGAAGTCGCGCGACGGCCTCACCGAGGACGAGCGGCTCATGCTCAAGCGCAACCTGGGCTTCTTCGCCACCGCGGAGTCGCTGGTGGCCAACAACATCGTCCTGGCGGTGTACCGGCAGCTCACCAACCCCGAGTGCCGCCAGTACCTGCTGCGCCAGGCGTTCGAGGAGGCCGTGCACACGCACACCTTCCAGTACATCTGCGAGAGCCTCGGCCTGGACGAGGGCGAGCTTTTCAACATGTACCGCGAGGTGCCGTCCATCACCGCCAAGGACGCCTGGGCGCTCGAGTACACGCGGAACCTGGAGGACCCCGGGTTCCGCACGGGCACACCGGAGGCCGACCAGGCGTTCCTGCGCGACCTGGTGGCGTTCTACGTGGTGTTCGAGGGGATGTGGTTCTACACGGGGTTCGCGCAGATCCTGTCGCTGGGCCGGCGCAACAAGATGGTGGGTATCGCCGAGCAGTACCAGTACATCCTGCGCGACGAGTCGATCCACCTGAACTTCGGCATCGACGTGATCAACCAGATCAAGATCGAGAATCCGCACCTGTGGACGCCGGAGTTCCGGGCGGAGGTGCGGCAGATGCTCGTGGAGGCGTGCGAGCTGGAGGTCGCCTACGGCCGCGAGACGATGCCGCGGGGCGTGCTGGGGCTCAACGCGCAGCTGTGCGAGCAGTACATGCGCTTCATCACCGACCGCCGTGCCGAGCAGATCGGCCTGGAGCCCGTCTTCGGGGAGACGGAGAACCCGTTCCCGTGGATGAGTGAGGTGATGGACCTGCAGAAGGAGAAGAACTTCTTCGAGACCCGCGTGATCGAGTACCAGAGCGGCGGCGGCCTCGACTGGGACTGAGCGGGGCCGAGGGGCGGTCCGGACCGGTGGTCCGGGCCGCCCCCGCGTTGCGGCGGAACAGGAGGGACGGATACCGGGAACGGCAAAAAGATTCGATCATCGGATACATCCCTTGTCCGGAAGGACATATGTCACGCTCCGGATCTGGCCGGGGGGACAACCGGTGCCGACCAAGGACTCGATGCGGTCTCGAACATGCGCTTTTCCCCATAAGAGCCTCGCCAGTGGACAAATAAGGCTCGCGGGCCGGGCTGGATCCGCAAGGAACATGTGCGCGTCGGCGCACACGGCAACGGAGAGGGGAAATGCCCGTGAACGAGTCCATGCTCTGGTCGGTCGCCACCTTCGGCGTCTATCTCGCCGCGATGGTGGCCATCGGCCTGTGGGCCTACAGACGCACGGTCTCCCAGTCGGACTTCGTTCTCGGAGGACGGCAGCTCAACAGCTGGGTGGCGGGACTGAGCGCCAACGCCAGCGACTTCAGCGGATGGCTCCTGCTCGGCCTGCCCGGTGCCGTCTACGTCTCCGGCCTCGGCGAGGCCTGGATCGCCGTCGGCCTGGCCTGCGGATTCGCGGGCAGCTGGATCCTGCTGGCCCCGCGCCTGCGCGTGTACACCCAGAGGGTCACCGACGCGCGGACGGGCGGCGACTCCGACTCGCTGACTCTCTCCTCGTTCCTGGAGAACCGTTTCGACGACCCCACCCGCCTGCTGCGCGGCGTCTCGGCGGTCCTCATCATCGTCTTCTACTTCTTCTACGTCGCCTCCGGCCTGGTCGCCATGGCCGCCCTGTTCGACCAGGTCTTCGGGCTCGACCCGGCCCCCGCCATCGGCATCGGCGTCGGCATCGTCGTGCTCTACACCGTGCTCGGCGGCTTCCTCGCCGTGTCCTTCACCGACGTGGTGCAGGCAGCCATGATGTGGCTGGCCCTGCTGATCGTGCCCGTCCTGGCCATCACCGCCCTGGGCGGATTCGGCGGTCTCACCGACGGCGTCGCCGCCAAGAGCGACGGCCTGCTCTCGGCGGTCGGCGGCACCTCCCTCGACGCCGATCTCGGACAGTGGGTCTCCACCGACACCCTCGGCTGGGTCGTCATCGTCTCGGGCCTGGCCTGGGGCCTGGGCTACTTCGGCCAGCCGCACATCCTCGCGCGCTACATGGGCATCCGCTCCGCCAAGGACATCCCCAAGGCCGCCGCGATCAGTGTGACCTGGGCGGTCACCGCCATGGCACTGGCCGTCGCGGTCGGCTTCATCGGCATCGCCTACTTCGACACCCCGCTCGGCAACCCCGAGCAGGTCTTCCCGCAGCTCATCGAGGCGCTCTCGCACCCGCTGGTGGCCGGGGTGCTGCTCGCCGCCATCCTCGCCGCCGTCATGAGCACCGCCGACTCCCAGCTCCTGGTGGCCGCCTCCGCCCTCACCGAGGACGGCTACCGGGCCTTCGTGAACCGGGACGCCGACCCGAAGGTCCTGCTGTGGGTCAGCCGGGTCACGGTGGTCGCCGTCGCCCTGGCCGCCGCGGCCATCGCCCTGTGGGGCGACGCGTCCGTCATGGACCTCGTCGGCTACGCCTGGGCGGGCTTCGGCGCCGGCTTCGGCCCGGTGCTGCTGCTCGCGGTGTTCTGGAAGCGCATGACCTGGGCGGGTGCCCTCGCCGGGATGATCGCGGGCGGGGCGACCGCCATCGCGTGGGACGTCCTCGACGAGCGGGTCCTGGGCACAGGCCTGTACGCCATGGTCCCGGCCGTCGCGCTGAGCCTTGTCGCGATCGTCGTCTTCAACGGCCTGGCCAGGCCCTCCAGGCAGATGGTGGAGGACTTCGACCGCGTCGAGGCGGAGGTCAAGGGCGCCGAGGTCTGATCCCCCTGTGCTGCCCGGGGCCCGCATCGCACGGGCCCCGGGCACACCTTTTTGTCTTCTGGTGTGACGTGGGGATACTCCTGGGGTCGGAGACTGGTCTGTGCCCTTTTTCCGCACTGGCGTGACTTGGGAGGGAACGGTAGAACGGTGGCATGCCGTCACCGATCGAACACTCGGCCGCCTGGTCGCGGACCGACGTCCTCCAGGGCCTCGGCCTGGGCGCGCTCCTCCCCGAGCCCGGTGGCTACCGCCTGGAGGCCGGGGAGGCCGTGGCGGAGGGGGCGGAGCACCACTTCACCCGGTTCAGCGTCCGGACCGACCTGGCGTG
This sequence comes from Nocardiopsis algeriensis, assembly GCF_014203695.1. Classification (GTDB taxonomy): domain Bacteria; phylum Actinomycetota; class Actinomycetes; order Streptosporangiales; family Streptosporangiaceae; genus Nocardiopsis; species Nocardiopsis algeriensis. The sequence continues at coordinate 34,019 of NZ_JACHJO010000012.1, forward strand.
GGCGACCCGCGAGGTGCGCGTCGAGGTCCTGTCCGCCCGAGGGCCGCGGACGCTCCTCCTCTCCATGCGCGGCGGGCACTGGACCGGTACCGACGGGCAGCCCCTCCCCGAACTGGTCGGCTGCCTGGACGCCGACGTCGCGGCCACCCCCCTCACCAACACGCTGCCCATCCGCCGCCTGGGGCTGCGGCCCGGCGAGTACCGCGACATCGCGGTGGCCTGGATCGACATCCCCTCGCTGCGGGTGCGCCGCGTCCGCCAGCGCTACACCCGCCACCCCGCCGAGGACGGGCTGGAGCGCTACACCTACCGCGACCCCCTCCACGGGGAGTACCTGCTCACGGTGGACGGCGACGGGCTCGTCGTCGACTACGAGCGCTTCGCGCGCCGCATCGCCGGTGATGCCCCCGATACACGCAGGAAACACGCCGAGCGGGATAATTGGACGGGTACGAGCACCGCATCGACGAGGGAACGCACGTGACCGGTACCGAACTGAGCCAGGCCCGACGCGAGATCATCCGCGACCTCGGGGTCGCCGCGTCCTTCGACGTGCACGCCGAGATCGAGCGGCGCACCGCCTTCCTCGCTGAGCGCCTGACCGCCACCGGATCCGGGGCCCTGGTCCTGGGCATCAGCGGGGGCGTGGACTCCCTCACCGCGGGCCGCCTGTGCCGCCTGGCGGTGGACCGCGTCCGCGCCGGAGGAGGCAGCGCCGAGTACGTCGCCATGCGCCTGCCCTACGGCACCCAGAAGGACGAGGACGACGCGGCCCGCGCCACGGCGTTCACCGAGCCCGACCTCTGCCTCACCGTCGACGTGCGGCCCGCCACCGACGCCATGGCCGCCTCCCTGCGCGAGGCGGGCATGGGGTACACCGGCGGGGCCTCGGAGGACTTCGTCCTCGGCAACGTCAAGGCCCGCCAGCGGATGATCGCCCAGTACGCGGTCTCCGGCGGCCTGGGCGGCCTGGTCGTGGGCACCGACCACGCGGCCGAGGCGGTCACCGGGTTCTTCACCAAGTACGGCGACGGCGGGGTGGACATCGTCCCGCTCGCCGGGCTGACCAAGCGCCGGGTGCGCGCGCTCGTCGCCGAGCTCGGCGCGCCGGAGGACCTGGTGCACAAGGTGCCGACCGCCGACCTGGAGTCGCTCTCCCCGCAGAAGCCGGACGAGGAGGCCCTCGGTCTGACATACGATCAGATCGACGACTTCCTGGAGGGTCTGCCCGTGTCCGCCGAGGTCGAGGAGACCCTGGTGGCGCGCTACCGCGCCACGGCGCACAAGCGCTCCGTGCCCACAGCTCCCTAGAGTGTGTCCGGCTTCCGTCCGAACTTCGGTGGTCTTGCTCCTGGAGGCAGGATCACGGGCATGGGGTGGGCCTGCTCGGCCGCAGCGTGCCCTCGCTCCGGCTCCTCGGCGGGGCATGGTGGTGCGTGCACCACCGTCCGGGGTCGGGTGGGCTGCCCTCCGTAACGGGGGGCCCGATCCATCGCGTACACCCGTCGGTAACCCCTAGGGTCGTACTCGACGGCGCGGACACCCGGTCCCCCCGGCCCTCGGTGCACCCTCGGCAGGGCGCGCAGGCGTGTCGTCATCCCCTCATCCCGGTCAGCGCGGCAGGCACGGACACCAGTGTGTCCGCGGCCGCGCCCGCCGGAACACCTCCGAGGAGCAGCCACCGATGACCGCCACCACGGAAACCGGCCCTTGGCATACGCCGCCGGTGCATTCAGTTCCCGCCCCCGTCCGGCCCGGGGCGGAGCGGCCGCCCGGCCGGGACCGCTTCCTCGACGCCGTTCGGCTGCTGGTCATGGTCCTGGTGGTCGTGCAGCACTGGTGGCTTCCGGTCCTGGTCCAGCAGCAGGACGGCCTGGAGGCCGGCAGCGTGCTCGCCACCGAGGGCGGGTTCCTGCTGACCTGGGTCGCCCAGGTCATGCCCCTGATCTTCTTCGTGGGCGGTGCGGCCAACCTCATCAGCTGGCGGTCGGCCTCCGCCAAGGGGGTCCCGGCGGGGACCTGGTTCGCCCGCAGACTGCGCCGACTCGCCTGGCCGGTGGTCCCGCTGGCGCTGGTGTGGATCGTGTCCTGCCACGTGCTGGTGCTGATGGGGGCCCCGGTGCAGCCGGTGCTGGTCGGCGCGGGTGCGGCCGGCATGGTGCTGTGGTTCCTGGCGGCCTACGTGCTCGTGGTCGTGTCGACCCCGGTACTGGCGCGGGCCCAGGAGCGGTTCGGGTGGCTGGTCCCGGCGGCGCTGCTGACCGGTGCGGTCGCCGTCGACCTGGTGCGCTTCACCACCGGCGCCGACTGGGTCGGCTACCTGAACGTCGCGTTCGTCTGGTTGGGCGTGCACCAGCTGGGCTTCTGCTACGCGACCACCGGGATCCGCCGCCGGTACGCGGTGGCGCTGGCCGTGACCGGCGCGGCCGCCGCGGTGCTGCTGACGGTGTTCGGGCCCTACTCCGCGAACATGACGGGGGTGTTCGCCGCGGAGGACTCCAACGTGGCCCCGCCGACCCTGGTCCTGGCCGCACTCGGCTCGATGCAGGTGGGTGTCGCCGCACTGCTGCGGGACCGCGTCTCGGCCTGGGTGAACCGGCCCGGACCGGCCCGGCTGCTGGACCGGATCTGCCCGCAGCTGATGACGGTCTACCTGTGGCACATGCTGCCCATCAGCGTGGTCGCGGGCGTCCTGGTCTACGGCCTCGAGATCAACACCCCCGAGCCGATGACCGGCCTGTGGCTGCTGTGGGGCGTCCTGGGTGTCGCGGTCCTGGTGCCGATGGTGGTCCCGCTGGCGCACTGGGCGATGCGGTTCGAGACCCCGCCGCGTGCCCTGGAGGGCTCCCCGGGGCTGCCGCGGGCCCTGGCCGCGGCGGCGCTGGTCGCCGGAGGTCTGCTGCTGCTCACCGTGTCCGGCCTCGGGGTCGGGTGGATGCCCCTGCTGGGCCTGCTCGCGGTCCTGTCCGGTCTGCTGCTGACCCGGGCGCTGCGCAGGGCGTGACGGTCGTCCCGAGAACGGATCCGCCCGCGACCGGCCGTGCGTGCGGTGTCGGGCGGCCGTCCCGCGGTAGACAGTCGATATGGACGCCGCACGTATCGCCTTCGAGGAGTGGGGGAGCGGCCCGCCCCTGATCCTGCTGCACGGGCTGGGGGACCGCCGCCAGAGCTGGAGCGCCGTGGTACCGCTCCTGGCAGAGGAGTACAGGGTGGTGTGCGTGGACCTGCCGGGGTTCGGGCGCACCCCGGCCCCGCCCGAGGGCGACCCCTACGACATCCTCACGATGACCGACGACGTCCAGGCGTTCTGCGAACTGCACGGGCTGGAGCGGCCGCACCTGGCGGGCAACTCCCTGGGCGGGTCGATCGCCCTGGAACTGGGTGTCCGCGGCAGGGCGGGGTCGGTGACGGTGTTCTCACCGGCCGGATTCTCCGGCGAGCTCGCCCGCCTGGGGTTCCGCGTGCTCGGTTCCCTCGCCGACCTGGCCACCCGGATCCCCCTGCACGTCAAGGAGCGGCTGGCGAGCACCGCCCCGGCGAGGGCGATCGCGCGGACCGTGCTGAGGGGGGATCCGGCGTCCCCCCGGGCCAAGTCGGTCCGGTTCAGCGTCCGGGGCCTGGAGAAGGGGGCGCCGTTCGTGCGGATGCTGCCGAGCATCGCCGAGTACGAGTTCGAGCAGAGACCGATCGACTGCCCGGTCACCATCGCGTGGGGGGACCGTGACCGCACGCTCCTGCCCTCCAGCGCGGAGCACGCGCACCGCAGGGTGCCGAACGCGCGGATGGTCTCGCTCCTGGGCAGCGGCCACATCCCCATGGCCGACGACCCGGTGTCGGTGGCCGGGCACATCCGGTGGACCTGCCGCTCGGCGGAGCGGCGGGCCGGGCGCTGACCTGCCGGGTCCGGCACTACCGCGGTGATCCCGGGGCGGATAGCGTGTACCAGCGTAACGACGCCCTGAGGAGGAGCAGTGACGGCATCGACACGACCGGACCCCGGTGGACCGGGGTGGCTGCGCGCCGAGGAGCGGAGGCTGAGAGCCTTCGCCGAGGGGTCCGCGGTCGCCGACGGGTTCGGCTGGACGGACGCGCGCGGCCAGGTGGAGGAGGGGCGGCCAACGGCCGCCTGGATCACCTCGCGGATGACGCACGTGTTCTCCCTGGCACACCTGCGCGGGGACGAGGGGGCCGCCCGCTGGGCCGACCACGGCGTGGCCGCGCTGGCCGAGGGGCCGCTGCGCGACACGGTGCACGGAGGCTGGTTCGAGGAGGTCCCGGCGGGCGCCGCGTCTTTCCGGGAGCGCTCCCATGGCGAAGCCGGGGAGGCTGCCGAAGCGCCCCGCAAGGCCGCCTACCCCCACGCGTTCGTCGTCCTGGCCGCCTCCAGCGCGACCCTGGCCGGACGGCCGGGAGCCCGTGAGCTGCTCGACGACGCCCTGAGGGTCGTGGACACCCGGTTCTGGGACGAGTCCGCCGGCGCCGTCCTGGAGAGCTGGGACGCGGGCTGGAAGGAGACCGAGGACTACCGGGGCGCCAACAGCAACATGCACTGCGTGGAGGCCTTCCTCGCCGCGGCCGACGCCACCGGTGACCTGCTGTGGACCCGGCGCGCCCTGGCCGTCGCCGAGCGGCTGGTCCACGGTGTGGCCGCCGAGCACGACTGGCGGCTGCCCGAGCACTTCACGGCCGACTGGAAGCCCCTGCCCGACTACAACCGGGACCGGCCCGACCACCCGTTCCGGCCCTTCGGCAGCACCACCGGGCACCTGCTGGAGTGGGCGCGCCTGCTCGTCCACCTCGAGGTGGCGCTGGAGCGCGCGGGGGAGCCCGTCCCCGGCTGGCTGCGCGCGGACGCGGAGAGCCTGTTCTCGAACGCGGTCCGCCGCGGCTGGGCGGTCGACGGCGCCGACGGGTTCGTCTACACCCTCGACTGGCAGGACGCCCCCGTGGTGCGGGAGCGCATGCACTGGGTGGTCGCCGAGGCGGTCATGGCGGCCTGGGCCCTGGGCGCCCGCACCGGGGACCCCGCCTACGCCGAGCACGCCCGGCGCTGGTGGGACTACGCCGAGCGCCACCACGTCGACCGCGAGCACGGCAGCTGGCACCACGAGCTGGACCCCGGCAACCGCCCGGCGGGGACGGTGTGGCCGGGCAAGCCCGACGTCTACCACGCCTATCAGGCGGTTCTGCTGCCCCAGACCGCTCTGTCGACCTCGCTCGCGGCCGGGGTCCTGGAAACGACGGGGAAGGAGCCCGCATGAGCGCGGAGCGGATCCGGCTCGCGGTGGTCGGGGAGAACGTCATGGACCTGCTGCCCGGCGCGGAGCCCGGCACGCTGAAGGCGGCGCCGGGAGGCGGGCCGGCCAACACGGCCGTCGCCGCGTCCCGGCTGGGCACGCCGACACGGCTGCTGGCCCGCATCGGGTCGGACGGGTTCGGCGCGATGATCCGGGAGCGCCTGGTCGGCGAGGGGCTCGACCCCGCCGGGCTCGTGGCGGCCGAGGAGCCGACCGCCCTCGCGCTGGCCACGCTCCGGAGCGACGGGTCGGCCCGCTACGACTTCCGCATGGACGACGCCGCCGACTGGCGGTGGCGGCCCGAGGAGCTGCCCGAGGAGCTGGAGCCGGGCGTCCTCGCCCTGCACGCGGCCTCCCTGGCGCTGTTCCGCGAGCCGGGGGCCTCGCTGGTCGGCGAGCTGCTGCGGCGCGAGCACGACCGGGGCGGGGTCACCGTCACCCTGGACCCCAACATCCGCGCCGACGTGATCGGCGACCCCGGGCACGCCCGCGAACTGGCGCGCGGGCACATCGCCCGGGCGCACGTGGTCAAGGCGAGCGACGAGGACCTGGAGTTCCTGTACCCGGGGCTGTCCCCGGTCGAGGCGGCGCGGGCCGTCGCCGGGCTGGGCCCGTCCCTGGTGGTGGTCACCCGCGGCGGGGAGGGCGCGCTGGCCCTGGCCGGCGGGACGGAGGTCGAGGTGGCGGCGCCCCGCGTGGAGGTGGTCGACACGGTCGGCGCGGGCGACTCCTTCATGGGGGCGCTGCTCAACTGGCTGGACCGCCACGGCCGCCTGGGCGAGGATCCCCGCGCCCGGCTGGCGGGGCTGTCCGAGGCCGATCTGGAGTCCCTGCTCGGCTTCGCCTGCGCGGTGGCCGCGGTGACGGTGACCCGCGAGGGAGCCGATCCGCCCACGAGCGCGGAGCTGTAGGGCGTGTCCCGGTGTGCCGCCCGCCGCGGGCGGCACACCGGTGCGCCGCGCGGCAGGGGGTGCCCGCGGGGCACACCCGCTTCCCGGCCGCCGCCTCGGTGGCCGCCGGGCGCCGCGCCGGGGGAGCGGGGCCGCGCACGCCCCTGTTTCGCGCGATATAAGTATTTAGTCCGCTTTGCCGGGTTCGCGGGTGCGGGCCGTCGCGACGTCACGTCTTGATAAACCCCGCCTGCCGCCGGGAGCGCTCCCCCGAGCTCGTTTCCGGTGAGGCCGGTCACACACGCACAGTGTCGAAGCCCAGGTGGGGCAGGCGTTCCCGTGTGATGCACGTCTCTCCGAGGAGGGGCTGAACGTCCCTTTCGCGGCGTCTCGTGCGACTCGGTGCGGGTATCGGTGAAACGACCAGTATGTGTGTCCGCACCTGCCGCTTCTGGACACACTGTGCGAATGTGTGGCACGTGACCGGCGGGACCACCGGCCCCCGACCCGTTCGGCTCCGGGGCCGAGACACAGAGCTGCAGGTCCTCACCGACGCACTGGCGGGGGTGAGGGCCCGAAGAGGCACGTCCCTGATCCTCACCGGAGCGGCGGGAGCCGGAAAGACGGCGCTCCTCGACCACGCCGCGGAGGAGGCCGGTGACATCACCGTCCTCCGCTGCACCGGGGTCGCCGACGAGGCCCGGACCCCCTTCGCGGGCCTGCAGCGGCTCCTGCTCCCCCTCGCCCCCCACGACGGGGTGCTCGGCAAGGCCCTGGAGCGAGGTGTCCCGGGCGACCGGCTCGCCCTCCACACCGCCCTCCTCGACCTCCTCATCGGGACGGGCCCGGTGCTGGTGTGCGTGGACGACGCCGACCTCCTCGACGAACCCTCCCTGGACGCGCTCGCCTTCGTCGCGCGCCGGGTCGCCGGAACGCCCCTGGCCGTGGTGCTGGCGGCCCGCGGCGGCCGGGGCAAGGAGGGAACCGCCGGAGAGCTCGTCCCCGGTGTGGAGGAGCACGTCCTGGCCCCTCTGGAGGACCGGGCCGTCCACGACATCCTCACGGACCACTCGCCCACCACCCTGGACCCCGCCGTGCGCGCCACTCTCGTCCGCGCCTCGCACGGCAACCCCGCGGCGGTCCTCGGACACCTCTCCTCCCTGGACGAGGCCGAGCTGCGCGGCCGGGACCCGCTCCCCGACCCCCTCCGGCTCCCGGACCGGCTGCGGGAGAGCCTCCTCGCCCCCTGCCGCGCGCTGCCGGAGCGCACCGCGAGCCTGCTCCTCCTCGCCGCCCTGTGCGAGGACCCCGACCTCCACACGCTCGTACGGGCCGGCGACGGCGTGTCCCTGGAGGACGTGGAGCCCGCCGAGGAACTCGGACTGGTCCGGATCTCCGACGACACCCTCCGCTTCCCCGACCCCCTCCTGCGGGAGGCGATCGTGCAGGGCGCCCCCAACGCCCGGCTGCGCGAGGCGCACCGCCGCCTGGCCTCCGTGGCCGACCCCGACCACACCCCCGTCGAGTTCGCCCGGCACACGGCGGCCGGCGCCCTGGCCCCCGACAGCGCACTCGCCGACGCGGTCGAGGCCGCCGCCCGTCGGGCCGGGCGCCTGGCGGGGCGCCTGGCCGCCTCGCACGCCCACGAGGGGGCCGCGCGCATCACACCCGACCCCGGCATGCGCTCCCACCGGCTGGCCAACGCCGCCTACGAGGCCTACATGGCCGGGCGCTCGGACCGGGCCCTGCGCCTGCTGGACCGGGCCCGGCCCCTGTCCGTCACCGAACGGCACCGCGCGGCCGTCGAGCTCGTCGACACCCACATCGCCATGCGCGGCAGCAACACGATCGACGCCGCCGAACGCCTCTACGCCGTGGGCCGCGCGCTCGTCGCCCACGACCGGCACCTGGCGGTGCGCACCCTGGCCCGCTCGGCCGACTCCGCCTCCCTGGCCGGCGACCCCGAGCGCCACGCGCGGGCGTCCGCACTGGCCGTGTCCCTGATCCGGCCCGACGACCCCGAGCAGATGCGCCTGGTGGGCGACTTCCTCCGGGGCTGCGAGATCTCCTTCCGCGGTGACTACCCGCGTTCGACGCCCCTGCTGCGCGAGGCGATGCGCCTGGCCGAGTACGACGACCCCTCGAAGCTCATCTGGGCGGGCATCGCGGGCATGCGCATCGGTGAGACGCCCTTCGTCCGCGAGGCCGTCACCCGGGCCGTGGACAACGCGCGCCCGCGCGGCGAACTCGCGACCGTCCCGGCCGCCCTCGGGTTCCTCGTGATGACCGAGTTCTGGACCGGCCGCTTCCCCTCCGCCGCGGGGACGGCGCTCACGGGCCTGCGGATCTCGCGTGAGACGGGCCAGAGCATCTGGGTCACCCACCACCTCGCCGCCCTGTCGATGGTCGCCGCCATCCAGGGGGACGTGGACACCTGCCGCATCCGCGCCCGCGCCGTCGCCACCCAGGCGGGGGAGAACAGCATCGGGCTGGCCGCGGCCGTGGCCTCCTGGGCCCTCGCCGTCCTGGAGCTGTCGCGCGGCAACGCCGCGGAGGCCTTCTTCCGGCTCCGCTCCCTCGTCCACGCCGGGCCCGGCTACGGCCACCCGACGATGCGCCTGGTCACCGCGCCGCACTTCGTGGAGGCGGCGGTGCGCATGGGCGAGACCGAGTGGGCCCGGGCCTCCCTGTCCGGATACCGGCGCTGGGCCGAGTCGGTGGGCAGCCCCAGCGCGCTCGCCCTCGCCTCGCGCGGATCGGGGCTGCTCGCCCCTCCGGACGAGGCCGCCGACCACTTCGAGAACGCCCTGGCGCTGCACCGCTCCTGCGGCGACGACGACGTCGAGCACGCCAGGACGCAGCTGCTCTTCGGCGCCTTCCTGCGCCGGGCCCGCCTTCCGGGGCGGGCACGCGAGCACCTGCACAACGCGCTGGAGACCTTCGAGCGCTTCGGCGCCCGGCTGTGGGTCCGCCAGACGCGCGCCGAACTGCGCGCCATCGGGCGCGGCGAACGCGAGGCCGACTCGTCGATGATCAGCGAGCTGACCGCACAGCAGCAGCAGATCGCCCGACTGGTGGCCGAGGGCGCGACCAACCGCGAGGTCGCCGCCCACCTCTTCATCAGCCCGAGGACGGTCGAGCACCACCTGCGGGGGATCTTCCGCAAACTCAACATCCGCTCCCGGGTCGACCTGGCCCGCCTCTTCAACTGACAGGGATCCGGCGGAAAGAACGAGTCACCTGCCAATACCAACCAGTCGGTATGCAGGTGGGGCAGAAAGGCAGTCATGACAGCGATCGCAACGGAGGACCTCCTGAGAGCGGACGGAGTGACCGTCCGCTTCGGGGGCCTCACCGCACTCGACGACGTGGGGCTACGGGTCGCCCCGGGCACCGTCGTCGGACTCATCGGACCCAACGGTGCGGGCAAGACCACCCTGTTCAACGTTCTCTCCGGGGTCCTGCGCCCCACCGCCGGCAGCCTCACGTGGAAGGGCCGCACGGTCTCGGGGCAGAAGTCCCACCGCCTCGCCCGGGCCGGCATCTCGCGGACGTTCCAGGGGCTCAACCTCTTCCACAAGATGACCGTGCTCGACAACGTCGTCGCGGGCGCCGACCGCCTGGCCAGGGGAGGGCCCCTCTCCCTCCTCACCGGCTTCGGACACCACCACCGCGACGAGGCGGAGCTGCGGGACAGGGCCCTGGCGGCCCTGGAGCGCTTCGGTATCGCCGGCACCGCCCACCACTACCCCTCCACCCTTCCCTACGGCATCCAGAAGCAGGTCGCGCTGGCACGCGCCTGCGTCGGCGCCCCCGAGCTCCTGCTGCTCGACGAGCCCGCCAGCGGCCTGTCCGGCAAGCAGCTGGACGACCTGGCCGCGCAGATCCGCGGCCTCAGCGAGGACATGGCCGTCGTGCTCGTCGAGCACCACATGGACCTGGTGATGGAGGTGTGCGACCACATCGTGGTCCTCAACTTCGGCAAGGTCATCTCCACCGGGACCCCCGACGAGGTTCGCGCCGACCCCGCGGTCATGCAGGCCTACCTCGGCACCGCCGAGAGGAGCGGTCGATGATCCTCGAAGTCCAGAACCTCAATGCCTCCTACGGGGCGGTCCGCGCCCTGAAGGACGTCTCCCTCGGCGTCGCCGAGAAGGGCTTCTGCGCCGTCCTCGGCGCCAACGGCGCGGGCAAGACCACGCTGCTGCGCACCCTCACCGGACTCCACCGCGCCGCCGGCGGCCGGGTCCTGCTGGAGGGCGAGGACCTCACCCGGCTCCCGGCCGAGCGCGTCGTGACCCGCGGTCTCGCCCACGTCCCCGAGGGCGGCGGCGTCATCACCGAGCTCACCGTCGAGGAGAACCTGCGCCTGGGCGGCCTGTGGCGGCGCCGCCGCGACCGGGTGGCCCTGGACGAGGTCCTCGACCTCTTCCCGCCCCTGGCGCAGCGGATCTCCAAGTCCGCCAGCACCCTCTCCGGCGGCGAGCGGCAGATGCTCGCCATCGGCCGTGCCCTGATGTCCCGCCCCAAGGTCCTGCTGCTGGACGAGCCCTCGCTCGGCCTGGCGCCCCTCGTCACCCGGCAGATCTTCGACCTCCTGAGGGAACTGAGGAGCAGCACCGGGCTCACGGTGGTCCTCGTCGAGCAGAACGCCAACGGCGCACTCGCCGTCACCGACAGCGGCTTCGTCCTCAACCAGGGCAGCGTGGTCGCCTCCGGGCCCTCGGCCGAACTCCTCTCCGACGACCGCACGCGCCACGCCTACCTGGGCTTCTGAGGAGAGACCCCCATGACCACATTTCTCAACCTGACCCTCAACGGGCTGGCGACGGGCGCGGTCTACGCGGCCCTCGCGCTGTCCCTCGTGATCATCTACCAGGCCACCCGCCTGGTGAACTTCGCCCAGCCGGCCCTGGCACTGGTGGCCGTCTACATCGCCTACACGGTCTCGCAGATGACCGGCTCCTACTGGATCGGCTTCGTCGCGGGCCTGCTCAGCGGCCTGGTGGCCGGCGCGCTCGTCGAACGGGTCGTCATCCGGCCGATCGCCAAGAGCTCCGAGCTCAACGCCATCATCGTCACCCTCGGGCTCCTCCTGATCGTGCAGGGCGGCGTCGGCATGATCTGGGGCAACCGGCAGCACGGGTTCCCCTACGCGTTCGACTACGTGGGGCGCTTCTCCCCGGCGGACGTCTTCGCCGTTGCGTCTGTCGCGGTCACCGCGCTCCTGCTGTTCGGGCTCTACCAGTTCACACCGCTGGGCCTGCGGATGAGGGCCGCCGCCTTCCGTCCTGAGGCGGCGCGGCTCAGCGGGGTGAAGGTCGGCCTCATGCTCACCGCGGGGTGGGCGATCGCCTCCCTCATCGGCGCCCTCGCGGGCATGCTCGCCGGGCCCCCGTTCATCTCCCCCAACGCCTTCGACGGCGTGTTCGTCTACGGCATCACGGCAGCGGTCATCGGCGGCCTCGACAACCCCTTCGGCGCGGTGCTCGGCGGGGTCCTCATCGGCCTCGGCATGTCCTACGTGTCCGGCTACGCGGGCCCCGAGCTGGCCACCCTGGCCGCCCTGGCCATCGTGGTGCTGGTCCTGAGCGTGCGCCCCGACGGCATCCTGTCCCGCCCGGCCGCGAGAAAGGTGTAGCTGCCATGACCACCACCTCCACCTCCTCGAACGCCGTCGAGGCACCCGCGCCCCCCGCCCGGCCCCGCGGGTGGCGGGCGCTCCCCTCCCCGGTCCGCCACCTGCTGCTGGCCGCGCTCGGGCTCGCCGTCTTCACCGGGTTCCTCCTGGTGACCGGCGACCTCACCGCCCTGCGCATGGCGGCGGTCGGCTACACGATGCTCTCCATCGCGGGGCTCCAGCTCCTCGTCGGCGGCAGCGGCCAGGTGTCGCTGGGCCACGGCGCCTTCATGATGATCGGCGCCTACACGACGGCACTGCTGGTCATCCACATGCCGATGCTGCCGCTGGCGGCCGACCTCCTGCTGGTCGTCCTCGTCGCGGTCGTGGCGGGCATCGCCGTCGGCGCCGCCACCGCGCGCCTGCACGGCCCCTACCTCGCCGGCGCCACCCTGATCCTGGCCGTGGGCCTGCCCGGACTGGCCCACCGCTACCACGAGGTGCTCGGCGGCAGCAACGGCCTCACCATCCGCACGGCGGGCGCGCCGCCCTTCCTCCAGGGAGTCGTCACCAACAGCGAGTGGAAGGCCCTCGTCGTCTGGACGACGGTGCTCCTGGCCATGGCGCTGCTGGCGACCGTCAACAGCGGCCGGCTCGGCCGGCGCCTGCGCGCCATCCGCGACGACGAGAACGCGGCCGCGATGGCCGGCATCCCCGTCGGCCGGACGAAGGTCGTCGCCTTCGTCATCGCCTCCGCCGCCGGAGGCCTGGCCGGGGGCCTCCAGGCCTACGTCCTCGGCACCATCACCCCGGGCAGCTTCACCCTCGCCCTGTCCCTGACCCTGATCGCCGCCCTCGTGCTCGGCGGCATCAGCAGCATGTGGGGCGCGCTGTGGGCCGGCCTGGCCGTCGTCTACCTGGAGATCTGGGCCTCCGACGCCACCCGGGCCCTCAACCTGGACCGCGACGTGGAGAACAACCTCCCCGTCGTCGTCTTCGGTGTCCTGCTCATCCTCATCCTCCGCTTCTGGCCCCTCGGGGTCCACGGAGCGGTCCAGCGCCTTACCGCCCCGCTCCGCAAGAAGTCCGCCCCCCGTTGAAGGAGAGACCCGAGATGAAGAAACAAGCGGGCGCAATCGCACTCGCCCTCACCCTGACGGCCACCGCCTGCACCGGTGCAGGCGAGGTCGCCGAATCCGACGCGGCCGACCTCGACGTGTCGACCGGTGTGACCGACGACAGCATCATCATCGGCACCCACCAGCCCCTGACCGGCCCCGCCGCTCCCGGATACATGTCCATCTCCCTGGGGGCGAGGGCGGTGTTCGACCACGTCAACGCACAGGGCGGCGTGAACGGCCGCACCATCGACTACCGGGTCGAGGACGACGTCTACGACCCGGCGCAGACCATCGACGTGACCCGTCAGCTGGTCATCGAGGACGAGATCTTCGCGATGATGGGCGGCCTGGGAACCCCCACCCACAGCGGTGTCCTCGACTACCTGAACGACGAGGGCGTCCCCGACGTCTTCCCGTCCTCGGGCGCCCTGGCCTGGAACAACCCCGAAGAGCACCCGCTGACCTACGGCTGGCAGACCGACTACACCAAGGAAGCCAAGATCCAGGGTCAGTACATCGCCGACAACTTCGAGGGCCAGGCGGTCGGCTACCTGTTCCAGAACGACGACGTCGGCGAGGACTCCCAGGCGGGCCTGGACCAGTACCTGGCCGACACGGTCGTGGCGCGCGAGCACTACGAGTCCGAGGTCACGGACCTGAGCGCCCAGCTCTCCTCCCTGAAGGACGCGGAGGCCGAGGTCGTCGTCTGCTCCTGCATCCCGGCCTTCGTCGCCCTGGCCATGCTGGAGGCGGCGAGCATCGGCTACGAGCCGCAGTGGGTCCTGTCCAGCATCGGCGGCGACACCGCGACGCTCCAGGCGCTGCTCGCGAACTTCACCAAGGACACCGACGCGGAGGACGTGCCCGCGGACGCGTTCCTGGACGGCGTGCTGATCACCAGCTACATGCCGCGTGTGGAGGACCAGGAGGACGAGTGGTCCCAGTTCTTCAACGCGGTCTGGGAGGAGTACGGCGACGGCGGTCCCCTCACCAACACCCACGTGTTCGGCATGACCCAGGCGGTCATGTTCTCCCAGGTCCTGAAGTCGGCGGGTGAGGACCTCACCCGCCAGAGCCTGATCGACGCCCTCCACACCCAGGAGTGGCAGGGCCCGAGCCCGGTTCCGTTCTCCTCGACCGAGGACGACCGCGGCGGCCACCAGGGTGTGTACGTCCTGCGCTACAACGCGGGCGGCGAGATCGAGATGGTCCAGGACCCGATGGTCACCGACCGCGAGGGCGGTCCGATCGAGGCCACGGACTACGAGCCGCTGCCCCCGACGGAGCTGGACTTCCACGACTGAGTGACAACCGACTGAAAGGGCGCCGGCGTGCCGGCGCCCTTTCCCATGTCCCGGTGTCCGGCGCTGCGGCCGGGGCCGACCGGAGACCTCGGGCCGCGCCTTCGCGGCGGGTCCGCGTGGTTGTCCCTGTGTCCTGCCTCGCGCCTTTCGGCACAGGCAGGGAGCCGTGCGGGAGAGGAACCGCACCAGGGACCGGAGGCCGGCGCCTCGGCGCCCGGCCGCGGAGGAGGGGAAGGACCGCCGCCTCTCTTCCCGGGCCGGAGACCCCGGATCCGCCCCCGGCAGGAGGCCCCGGTACCGGGGGCGGACGGGTTCCGGCACCTGCCGCCGCGCTTCCGGAGGGCCGGTGTCCCCGGGCCGTTCTGCACCGTCCCCTGCCGCCGGGCCTCGGGCAGCCGCCGGCCGCACCTTCCCAGAGGCGGGCGGAGGCGGTCCCGGTACACGCCTTCGTCCTCAGGCACCCGGGGGAGCGCCGTTCCCGCAGCCCCGGCCGGAAGGCCCTGACGCGCCACCGGGGTCTGGCCTGCCACCGGAGCCGAGGGGGCCGGATTCCGCGGCCCCGGCCGGGGAAGGAGTGTCTGCCTGCCCGCGGCGCCGCGGCCGGGGGCAGCACGGGGCGGGCAGTACGGGGCGGCCCCCCTGCCGGACACGCGAGAGGGGCGGTACCCCGCCTTGCGGCCGGGTACCGCCCCTCCGGGCTGCTCTCCCCTAGTGCGGGCAGCTGTCCCTGTAGTCGGAGAAGTCCGTGCCGAAGCCGGTACGGGGCGGCGGGCACAGGAACTGGTTGTAACGGGTGTCCTCGTCCACGAACCGCTTCAGCCAGGAGATGCTGTACTTGGCGATGACGGTGTTGGAGAGGTTCGGGGCGAAGTGGCTCGCGCCGCGCAGCTCCACGTACGCCCGGTCCAGCGAGGACGGCAGGCTCTCGTAGAACGGGATGGAGTGCGTGCGCACCGAGGCGATGGCGTCGTTCTCGGCGCCGATGATCATGGTCGGCACCTGGAGGGAGGACCAGCGCTTCTGGGTGTGCCAGGGGGTCAGCGGAATCGCGGCCCGCAGCTCGGGGCGGTCCTCGGACAGGGCGAGGGTGCCGCCGCCGCCCATGGAGTGGCCCATCGCGGCGAGGCGGTTCGGGTCGACGCGGTCGGCGACGGAGCTGTCCTCGGTCAGGTAGTCGAGGGCCGCGTCGAGCTGGCGGGCCCGGCTGTTGGGCTGGTCGTAGATCGTGTTGGTGTCGATGGTGAACACCACGAAGCCCTGCGAGGCGAGCCGGGGGCCCAGCCAGGCGATGGAGGACTGCGTTCCGGTGTACCCGGGGGAGATCACGACGCCGCCGAAGGTGCCTTCGCTGCGGGTGGTCGGGTAGTAGATGGTGCCGCCGCCGAAGCCGCGCACCCGGAGCGAGGACACGGACGTCTCACTGGTGCTGAAGGGGCCGCGGAGGGCGGTGACGCTCTGCTCGGTCGGGTTGGGGCCGCGTTCGTAGGGGTTCGCCGCCTGGGCGGGGGCGGCGGCGCCGGCCGCGAGTCCGATGCTGAGGGCCGCGGCCATGAATATCCGGGCCACCAAGGAGCGGCGCGGGGGGCGCGTCTCCGTTTCGGGGGAGGGGGTCTGGGTCTGCACGGTCCACCTTGTTTCTAGCGGGAATCCACGCGCTTTTCACGGCACGCGGACCGGGGGGTATTTGCAATGCGGCGTCGATGTGCAAAGAAAGGAACGCTGTACCGCATTTGCGTCCGACTGTAAAGCCGTTGCCTTTCTTCTTTTCACTATGATGACGAAAGGGTGAATGTGCATCGGTTGGTTCACCAGTGCGCTGTGAGGGAGCGGGCACCCGCTGCTACGCTCCCCGCCGTGTTTGTCCGCCGGGTGCCGGGGCAGTGGGCCGTGTACCCGTCCGTCCCGGGGCGGTGGAAGAGGAGGTGAGAGCCGTGCCAGGCCGCAAGGAACTGCCCAGTACTCTCCGCAGGTCCCCGGAGAAGGCCCAGCGCACCTGGATCGAGGCGCACGACTCCGCCGTCGAGCAGTACGGAGAGGGTGAGCGCGCCCACCGCGTGGCCTTCGCGGCGGTCAAGCACAGGTTTCAGAAGAAGGGCGACCGCTGGGTGCCCAAACCCCGGTCCGGCACCTCGGACGACAACGACGCCGGTGTGGACGCGGCCTCCAGCAAGAGCCACCTGTACCGGCTCGCCCAGGACCTCGACATCAGGGGCCGCTCCACGATGAGCAAGCAGGAGCTGGTGGAGGCACTGCGCAAGGCGAGCCGCCGGCAGGCGAAGCCGCACTAGTCGCCGGGAGCGCGGCCGCAGTGGCCGCGCGGGCCCCGGTGGACCGCAGGTAGGGGAAGCGGTCCCTTCGCGGCCCCCTACCTGCGTCCGCGACCGGACCCGCGCCACCACCGGAGAAGGCGCCCCAGGATGTCGTCCTCCGACTCCTTCTCGTGCCCGGACGTCCCGTTCCGCCCGGCCGTCCCGGTCCCTTCGCCCTTCGCCTTCTCGCCGACGGCGTTTCCCGGCCGGAAGAGGACCGGGAGAGCCTCCACCCCCCGCACGAACGGTGACCGCACCGACCGCAGTTCCTCCGGCGCCACCGCCGACCGGAGCCCCGACAGCCGTTCGTTGAGCACCTCGACCGCGGTCGCCGCGATCATCCTGGCCAGGTCCCGTGCCGGGCACGCGTGCGGGCCGGCACCGAACATCAGGTGAGCCCGGCTGCCGCCCGCCACCCCGGTCTCCTCCCGGCGGCCCTTGTAGACGGCCGGGTCCCGGTGGGCGGCATGGAACCCGATCAGCAGGGCGTCCCCCGCCCGCACCCGCGCGTTGCCCAGCAGCATGTTCTGGAGGGCGAACCGGGCGGGCAGGATCTGGAAGGGCGTGTCTGTCCACATGACGTGGTCGAGCAGGTCCTGGGCCGAGATCCGTGCGTCGGCGTACGCCGAGCGGATGCGCGTGTCGGTCAGCAGCGTGCGCATCGTGTTGCCGATGAGGTGCGTTGTGGTCTGGTGGCTGGAGTTGTTGATGAGTGCCGCCTGATGGGCCACCTCGTGCTCCGTGAGGCCGGCCGGGTGCTCCAGCATCCACGAGACCAGGTCGGCACCGGGCCTCTTGCGCTTGCGCACGACCAGGCCCGCGAAGTACTGCTGAAGGCGGATGACCGCGTCCTCCGCCTCGCGCGGGTCCTCGCCGAAGATGATCGACGTGAGGTCGCCCAGCATGCGCCCGTAGCTGTCGGGGAGTCCGCAGAGCCGGTTGATCACGAGGACGGGGAGCGGATCGGCGTACTCCGCGATGAGGTCCGCGCTGCCCCTGGCGACGAACGCGTCCACCAGGTCGTCGGCGATCTGCCGGACCAGCTGCGAGGTCGCGCCCATGTCCAGCCTGGCGATGCTGTCCGCGATGGGGGCGCGCAGACGCGCGTGTTCGCTGCCGTCGGCGTACAGGGCGTTGGGGCGCCAGGACAGCGCGGGGCGGCCGGCCGACAGGTCGACGCGGCCCTCGGTGACCTCCCTCCACCGCCGGGTGTCACGGGAGAACAGGTGCGGACTCTGCAGGACGGTGAGGTTCTCGTGGTAGCCGAGGAGCAGCCACGCCGTCACACCGGACTCCAGCGCGACAGGGACCACGGGTCCGTGCTGCTCGCGCAGCCGGTCCCACCAGTCGTCGTGGTCACCGGAACCGCCGGTTTCGCCGGGGCCCCCGCCGAGCCGGAAGACCTCGACGGGACAACCTCCGACCGCTGATCCGTCGGGGGAGTGGAGAGTCATCGTGGGCGCGGCCCGGGCCGGGAGGACCGCTTCCCTCCCTTCGAGGAGACAAGACGTGCTGCGGGAAATGGGAGGGGAGGCAGGGGCATATTCTCTGACCGCGGCATTGCCTGATCGCGGTGTTGCCTGGTCACGGCATTCTAGAAGGATGGCGAGCGGTCCATCAACAGATTCGGAGAAGTTCCACTCTCTCTCCCGCGCATTCCGGATAAAGCCCTTATAATGCTTGTGAGTAGTTTTTGGGTTGATCTTCCGGTATTCGAAGCGCGAGGACGCAGCTTCCCCCTGCGAGTTTCCCACCCCGCAGCGACAGTTCCGGGGACCCTTGTGCGGGTCCCTCCGGCGGACACGGACAGTTGTTCGCAGCCTTCTCGGAGGCCCCCTTTTTTGTCACCGCCGGTCCCTAGTGTTCTTCCCGTGAGCGATCGATGGAGTACCGACGACGTATGGGCGCTGGCTCCGGACGCCTCCTCCCGCAAGGCGGCCCTCAAGGTGGCCAAGGACGGCTCCTGGCCGCAGCGGGGCGCTGTCGCCGCCGAGGCCGGCGGTACCGCCGCCGTCTGGGGGGAGTGCAAGGGGAGCGGGTCCAAGCCCTACCTGTCCGCCGTCCACCTGGACGACCCGGCCGGGCCCGGCTACAAGTGCAGCTGCCCCAGCCGCAAGATCCCCTGCAAGCACGTCCTCGGCCTGCTCGCCCTGTGGGCCGGCGGCGAGGTCGCCGACCGCGAGGACAGGCCCGAGTGGGTGGCCAAGTGGCTCGGCGGCCGTGCCGCCCGCAAGGAGCGGGCCGCGGGCACCGCCTCCAAGCCGGTCGACCCGGAGAAGGCCGCCGCCACCCTGCGCAAGCGTGAGGAGGCCGTCGGCGCGGGCATGGACGAACTCGGTCTGTGGCTGCGGGACCAGATCGACGCGGGGCTCGCCGAGGTGCCCAAGCACGGCTACGGCCACTGGGACCGGATGGCCAAGCGCCTGGTGGACGCCAAGGCGGGTGCCGCGGCCACACTCGTCACCGACATGCCCTCCGAGGCCCGCGGGGACCACTGGCCCGAGCGCGTGCTCGAACGGTTCGCCCTCCTCCACCTTCTGGTCGAGGGGTTCCGCGCCGGTGACGCGGCCGGCCCCCGCGTCCGGGGCGCCGTCCGCGCCCGTGCGGGGATCACCACCCGGGTCGAGGAGGTCCTCGCCGACGGGGAGCGCGTGCGCGACACGTGGCAGGTGCTGGGCATGAGCTCCTCCTTCAAGGAGCAGACGACCACCCGCCGGGTGTGGCTGCGCGGCAGGAGGACCGGCCGCGTCGCCCTGTCGCTGAGCCACGCCCGGGGGGAGCAGGCGCCGCCCACCCCCTTCCGTTCGGCGTGCGAGACCGACACCGAACTGGCCTTCTACCCCGACGGTCACCGCGCGGCCCCGGCGGAGCCGCCCGAGATGCGGCCCTCGGGCCCGCCCCCGGGAAGCTCGGTCCCCGAGGCCCTCGACGCCTTCGCCGCCGCGCTCGCCGAGGACCCGTGGCTGGACGCCTGGCCCGTGGTGCTGGCCGACGCGGTCCCCGCCCGCGACGGCGGCTGGTTCCTGGCCGACGCCTCCGGGAACGCACTGCCGCTGGAGAGCGGCGACCCCTGGGAGTTTCTCGCCGTGACCGGCGGCAGGCCCTCCACGGTCGCCGCGGAGTGGTCGCCCCGCACGGGGCTGTCCCCCCTCACCGTGTGGGACCGGAACGGAAAGGCGGTGTCCCTGTGAGCACCCCGTCCCCCGCAGGCTTCTCTTCCCCCGCCGACCCCCTGGAGGCGAACACCTCCTGGGACAAGCTGGTCTCCGCCGCGCTCGTCGGGACCTCGCGCCGCCCGGCGCCCCCCACCCCGGACCTCCCCCCGACCCCCGCGGACGAGGACGCCGAGGCAGGTGCGTCCGCCCTCCTCGACCGGGCGGCCCTGGCCGTCGTACGCCGTTTGGCGGGACATGTCCCCGCCACCGTGGCCGCCGAGGCCGTCGTGGCCCCCGACGGTGAGGACGACGCCTCCGTCGCCGGCCCGGAGGTGACCCGGCGCCTGGAGCGCATCCTCGCCGGGCCCTCCGAGCTTCTGCCCGAATGGCTCGGCCTCGCCGGCGCCGCAGGCCTGCACGTCGCCCCCTCCACCCTGCCCGCCCTCCTGGCCAAGGGGGCCTACAACAGCAGCCTGCGCCCCGCCATCGCCGCGGTCGCCGGCCCCCGGGGCCGGTGGCTGGCCCGGGTCAACCCCGGGTGGGGGTACGTGAACGCCCTCGACCCCCGGGACAGGGTCTTCGACGAACACACCTGGGAGCGGGGCTCCGCCGTCGAGCGCTCCCACGCCCTCGCCGCACTGCGCGCCGTGGACCCCGACCGGGCCAGGGAACTCCTGGCCGCCGCATGGCCGGACCTGGGCAGGGCCGAGCTGCGCCGGCACCTCCTGGAGGCGCTGTCGACCGGCCTCGGCCCCGCCGACGAGGAGTTCGTCGAGAAGGCCCTCGACGACAAGGGCGGCAACGTCCGCGGCCTCGCGCTGTCCCTCCTGGTCCGCCTGCCCGACAGCGCCCACGCCCACCGCCTGCGCGGCTACGTCCGCGACCTCGCCACGTTCCCCCAGGGCCTCATGGACGGCGCCGAGGTCGCCTCCCTGGGACCGCAGGCGCTCCGGGACCTCGCCCTCGTCCCGGCGGGAGACAAGCCCGGGGCGCAGGTCGACCGCGAGCACCGGTGGGCACTGGTCACCAACACGCCCCTGGACGTCTGGACCGAGCTGACCGGCCGCGACCCCGCCGGGATCTTCCGGTACGCGGAGGAGCACGAGGGACCGCTGTTCGACGCGCTCGCCAACGCCATCACCCACCAGGGCAACGCGGAATGGGCCCGTGCCCTCCTCACCGTCTTCAGGGACGGTGCCCTCGGCCGGACGAACGACTTCGCGCGCCGGCACCCCTCGTTCCCTCTGCGCGCGCTGCTGTCGCTCCTGCCGGTCGAGGAGCGCTGCGCCTGGGTCCTGGGCTCCCTCACCGAGAAGAGCAGCATGCAGGACCTGTACGACCTGCTCGCCGGTACCGCCGGCCCCTGGACGAGGGAGCTCTCCGCCGAGGTGGCCGGACGCCTGCGCGCCCCCAAGTGGCAGAGGGACGCCAGGGCCTACGGCCCCGTCTGCGAGATCGCCGCCGAGCGCATGCCCGTGGACGGCATCGACGACCTTCCTCCCGACCTTCCCGAGATCCGGGGCTCGTACGGCAACGCCGAGCCCTCCTACGCCGCTCTTCGCGACACCCTTCTTTTCCGCCTCGACATGCACAGGGAGTTCATGTGACCGCCTCCCCCTCCACCCCGGCCCTCTCCACCGACGCCGCGCAGGCCCTGCGCCCGCACGCCGAGCAGACCTACGCGGCCGAGCTCGAGGCCCTGGCCAAGGCCGACGACCGTCAGCGCCCCCCGGGCTGGCAGCTCTCCCCGTGGGCGGTCACCCAGTACCTCCTGGGCACCACGCTCGACGACGGCACCGAGATCACGCCCAAGTACATCGGCGCCCGCCGTGTCGTCGAGATCGCCGTCGCCACCCTGGCCACCGACCGCGCGCTGCTGCTGATCGGCGTTCCCGGCACCGCCAAGACGTGGTTGTCGGAGCACCTGGCCGCCGCGATCTCCGGTGACTCCACCCTCCTGGTCCAGGGCACCGCGGGCACCTCCGAGGAGGCCGTCCGCTACGGCTGGAACTACGCCCGGCTGCTCGCCGAGGGCCCCTCCGAGGCGGCCATGGTGCCCAGCCCCGTCATGACGGCGATGGCCCGCGGCTCGATCGGCCGCATCGAGGAGCTCACCCGCATGCCGTCCGACGTCCAGGACGGCCTCATCACCGTCCTGTCGGAGAAGGCCCTTCCCGTCTCCGAACTGGGCATCGAGGTCCAGGCCCGGCGCGGGTTCAACATCATCGCCACCGCCAACGACCGCGACCGGGGCGTCAACGACCTGTCGAGCGCGCTGCGGCGCCGCTTCAACACCGTGGTGCTGCCGGTTCCCGACAGCGCCGAGGACGAGGTCCGCATCGTCACCCAGCGGGTGGAGCAGCTCGGCCGGTCGCTGGAACTGCCGGAGGTCCCCGCGAGCCTGGCGGAGATCCGCCGCGTGGTGACGGTGTTCCGCGAACTGCGGTCGGGCATGACCGAGGACAACGGCACCAAGGTCAAGTCGCCCAGCGGCACCCTCAGCACCGCCGAGGCGATCTCGGTCATCACCAACGGCATCGCGCTGGCGGCGCACTTCGGCGACGGCGTCCTGCGCCCCGCCGACGTGGCCGCCGGCATCCAGGGTGCGGTCGTGCAGGACCGCGTGTCCGACGGCGTGGTCTGGCGCGAGTACCTGGAGACGGTCGCCCGCGGCCGCGAGGGCTGGGACGAGTTCTACCGCGCCTGCCGCGAGGTGGGAGCCTGATGGCCAAGCTGGACACGAGCGGGCTGCACGTCCTGGGCGTGCGCCACCACGGCCCGGGCTCGGCCCGGGCCGTGCGGGCGGCCCTGGAGGAGATCAAGCCCGACGCGGTGCTGATCGAGGGGCCTCCCGAGGCGGACGCGCTCATCCCGCTGGTGGGAGAGCTGGAGCCGCCGGTGGCGCTGCTGGCCTACCTCGCCGACACCCCGAAGGGGAAAGCCGCGGCGGGTGAGGAGGGGGCTGCGGCCGAAGGCCGGCGTTCGAGGGCGGCGGGTGACGGGTGGGCGTTCTGGCCCTTCGCCTCCTTCTCCCCCGAGTGGGAGGCCCTGCGCTACGCCGTCGCCCACGGCGCCGAAGTGCGCTTCTGCGACCTTCCGGCCGCCCACACCTTCGCCGAGCGCATCGCCGAGGCCGAGGAGCAGGCGGCCGAGGACAGGGAAGCCGATCCCCCGGAGGTCCCCGGGGAGATCGACGGCCCTGCCGCCCCCGGTACCGAGCGCATGCGCCTGGACCCCCTCGGGGTCCTGGCCGAGGCCGCCGGCTACGACGATGCCGAACGCTGGTGGGACGATGTCGTCGAGCAGCGCGGCGACGGCGAGCCCTCCCCTTTCCCCGCGATCGCCGACGCCATGGCGGCCGTACGCGAGGAGACCGGGCCGGCCGAGGGGCGCGAGGCGCGCCGCGAGGCCTACATGCGCAAGGTCCTGCGTGCCACCCTCAGGAAGGGGCACGAGCGGGTGGCCGTGGTCTGCGGCGCCTGGCACGCCCCTGCGCTGCGCGACGTGGCCGACCATCCCGCAGGTGCGGACAATGCCCTGCTCAAGGGGCTGCCCAAGGCCAAGGTCAACGTCACCTGGGTGCCGTGGACGCACGGGAGACTCGCCTCCTCCAGCGGCTACGGCGCCGGGGTGAGCGCGCCGGGCTGGTATTACCACCTCTACACCGCGCCCGACCTGCCGGTGCACCGGTGGCTCACCGAGGCCGCGCGGCAACTGCGCGACGAGGGGCGGCACGTGTCGTCCTCCCACGTCATCGAGGGTGTGCGCCTGGCCGAGAGCCTGGCCGTGCTGCGCGGGCGCCCGCTCGCCGGTCTGGACGAGGTGGCCGAGGCGCTCACCGCGGTCCTGTGCGAGGGGGAGCCCGCCCCGGCCGCGCTCGTGCACGGCAGGATGGCGATCGGTGAGCGGATGGGCTCGGTCCCGCCGTCCACGCCCATGGTGCCGCTCCAGCGCGACGTCATCGCCGCGCAGAAGCGGATGCGGCTCAAGCCCGAGCCGCTCGCCCGCGACCTCGAACTGGACCTGCGCAAGGAGGGCCAGCGCGAGCGGAGCGTCCTGCTGCACAGGCTCCGGATCCTCGGCGTTCCGTGGGGATCGCCCATGGTGTCCGAGACCGGGAAGAAGGGCACCTTCCGCGAGGCGTGGCGGCTGGTCTGGGAGCCCGAGCTGGACGTGGCGCTCATCGAGGCCAGCAGGTGGGGCACCACCGTGGAGACGGCGGCCACGGCCCGCGCCGTCGAGAAGGCGGAGGGCGCCGAGCTCCCGGTGCTGACCGCGGTCACCGAACAGTGCCTGATGGCCGACCTCGGTGAGGCCCTGCCCCGGATCCTGGCCCTGATCACCGACCGGGCGGCCACCGACAGCGACGTCACCCACCTCATGGAGGCCCTCCTGCCGCTGGCGCGCTCGGCCCGCTACGGCGACGTCCGCGGCACCGACTCCGGCCACCTGCGGACGGTCGCCGAGCAGATCCTGCGCCGGGTGTGCGTCGGACTGGCGCCGGCGACGCACGGGCTGGACGACGACGCGGCGGCCGCGTTCGTCCGGCACATCGACCGGACGAACACCGCCGCCACCCTCCTGGGCGGGGACGCCCTGGCGGAGTGGGAGTCGGCCCTGCGCGCCCTGGCGCTGCGCGACACCCTGCCGGGCCGGATCGCGGGCCGGGTCAACCGGATGCTGTCGGACGCCGGACACCTGGCACCGGAGGAGCTGCGGCGCCGTCTGGGGCTGGCGATGTCCCAGGGGACGGAGCCCGCCGAGGCCGCCGCCTGGCTGGAGGGCTTCCTCCAGGGCAGCGGGCTGATCCTCGTGCACGACGACAAGATGCTCGGCCTCATCGACACCTGGCTGCTCGGGCTGCCCGAGGAGCGCTTCACCGCAGTGCTGCCGCTGCTGCGGCGCACGTTCGGCGGGTTCGACGGCGCCGAGCGCCGCGAGATCGGCGAGGCGGCGGCCCGGCTCGGGACCTCGGAGCCCGCCGCCGAGAAGGTGCACGTGCCGGTGGACGCCGAGCGGGCCGCCCCGGCCCTGGCCACCGCACTGGCACTCCTCACCAACGGAAGGAAGGGCGCATGAACGGCGTGGACGAGCGGGAGCGCCGCTGGCGTCTGGTCCTGGGCCGCGAGGCCCGCTGCACGGGCGGCCTCGGCGCCGCGGACCGGGGCATGGACGACGCCCTGGCGGCGCTGTACAACGACCGCGGCCTCGGCCGGAACCGGGGCGGCAGCGAACGCGGCGCCGGCCTGGGCGGCTCCGCCCCCAAGGTGGCGCGCTGGCTGGGCGACATCCGGGAGTACTTCCCGACCTCGGTCGTACAGGTCATGCAGAAGGACGCCATGGACAGGCTCGGCCTGCACCAGCTCCTCCTCGAACCCGAGATGATGGAGGCCGTCGAACCGGACGTGCACCTCGTGGGCACCCTGCTGTCGCTGAACAAGGTGATGCCCGACGAGGCCCGCGAGTCCGCCCGCGCCCTGGTGCGCAAGGTCGTCGACGACCTGGAGCGCCGCGTCGAGCAGAAGACGCGCTCCCTGGTGCAGGGCGCGATCGACCGCTCGGTGCGCACCCACCGTCCGCGTCGGGTCGCCGACATCGACTGGAACGCCACGATCCGCCGCAACCTGGCCAATTACCTGCCCGAGCACAACACGGTCGTGCCCGAGACCCTGGTGGGCTACGGCCGCCGCAGCCGCGGCGTGCAGAAGGACGTCGTGCTGGCGATCGACCAGAGCGGTTCGATGGCGTCCTCGGTCGTGTACGCGAGCGTGTTCGGCGCGGTTCTGGCCTCCATGAAGACGCTGCGTACGTCCCTGGTCGTCTTCGACACCTCCGTGGTGGACCTGACGGAGCAGCTCACCGACCCGGTCGAGGTGCTCTTCGGCACACAGCTGGGCGGAGGCACGCACATCAACAAGGCGATCGCCTACTGCCAGGGCCTGATCACCAAGCCGAACGACTCGATCTTCGTCCTGATCAGCGACCTGTACGAGGGCGGTGTCCGAGAGGAGATGCTGCGCCGTGTCGCGTCGATGAAGGCCGCCGGCGTCCAGGTTGTGGTGCTGCTGGCGCTCTCGGACGAGGGCGCGCCGTTCTACGATCGGGACAACGCCGCCGCACTCGCCGCGATGGACGTCCCGGCGTTCGCCTGCACCCCGGACATGTTCCCCGAGCTCATGGCGGCGGCGATCCAGGGGCAGCCCCTCACGGCGTGGGTGGACAAGGAGCAGGACGCCTGAACCCGGCCACCTGGTTGGGCCTGGGGTGTTCATCCACCCTTCACAGCCGGGATACTCGATCCGGACGGGCGGGGCCGTGGCGGTCCCCGCCCGTCCTCCGCCCACGTCATCTCATAGACCCCTGGAGCTCCCTGAACTCCTTTGACCCGCAGGCAGAGAAGAAATTCTCCCTTTTACACCTCGGGAGCGAACTTGGTGGTGACCACCGCACGGAAGCGTTCCGCCTGCCGGCGGGTCAGCTTCTTGAAGTCGGCTCGAAACCAGGGGTGGTAGCGAACGTGGCCAGGACTCAGCGCTTCTCATTCTCCAGAGCGTCGAACATCGACTCCGCGTCCTCGAACTCCTCGGTCCGGCCCGCGGTGATCTGCTCGCCAGCCTCCCGTTCACCCTGCTGCCAGTCACGGTCCCAGAACCACGCCTGGTCGGCCGACACGGCGATCATGCCCCGAAGCAGCACCTGGCCGCTGTCGGTGATGTCGAACTCGACCTCGTCCCCCTCACGGATGTGAAGGGCCTCAGCGACCTCGCGGGGCAGGGTGATCTGATTCTTGCGACGCATCACCGCACGCCGATGCCTCACTCTCATCTCACCCAAGTTATCGCCTCCTGGTAGGGGTGATCCGAGGGTTTCCCTTCCCCCGGTGGCACGGTTCCAGGATGACTCCGGCAGGCGGAGAGTTCAGCTTTCCAACTGAAGCTTTGCCCTAGGCGCAGACAAGGCACTGTTCACACGGGTCGCCGACTGCTCGGACCACACATCAGAGGTCTGGGCAGCTACTTCGACATTCTTTGGAGCACGGTGATCGACGCCCTGGTCGACCATCGTTGTCAGTACAGCGGAGGAATACACAGCTATAGTGGTGGTGGGATTGCATCAGGTAATGCACGCAGAGGCCCCAGCCGATCGGCTGGGGCCTCTGTCGTACTTCAAGACCTAGGAACGGAGGACTCGCAGCAGCGCGGACCACTCGGCGCCGGGGAAGGCAAGCATGCCCAGATCGCGGTTCTGGGTGTCGCGCACAGCAGCTCCCTCCGGCAGGTCGGCGACCTCCACACAGTTTTCGGTGCGTGCCCCGCTGTAGCTGGACTTACGGAACTTCAGGTCGTGGGCTTGCATACGGATTCCTTGCTGGATGAGTCGGCCAGGACACTCTCCAGGAACACGGTGGATTCCTGGACACTCAGAGCAGATGCACTCACGTACTGGTATACGAGCTCGAAAGCCTCGGTGTCTTCCATGTCTTCGTACACCTGCTGTTTGGCAGCGTTCTCTGTGTAGACCAAGCCGGAGTCCTCGGCGAAGTCAAGGATCGTGAACCCGCCGCTCACCGCAGCATGGAGACCGGCGCTGTCAGGGAGTATCTGTACTCGTAGGTTCGGGCGCTGAACGCTGACCAGGTGGCGGATCTGCTGCTCGCGCACCGACTCAGGGATCTTGCGCAGAGCGGCTTCGTCGAGAATGCACCAGTACGTAGGCCCTTCTGCCTGAGGGTCCAGGATCCTTTGGCGGAGCATGCGTGCCTCAACTCGCCGCTCGACTTCCTCCTGATCGGCTATACCGCCACCGACAACGACCGCACGAGCGTAACCCTGAGTCTGCAACAGACCGGGAACGACTGTCAGGGCAACTTCTCGGATGCGTGAGGCGCCAGGCTCCAGGCCAGTGAGTTCCCCTTGCCCAAGGACATCGGTGTAGGAGGACCACCAGCCCTTCTGCCTGGCTTCCTTGGCCAGGCGGATGTATTCCTCGCGCTCAGCCAGTTCGGTGACGCCGTAGATGTCGAGCAGGACCTCGACGTCTTCCAGCTTGGGGCGCACCCACTCATCACGTTCCAGCCTCGTGATCTTGGATGCCGACCACCGGGCAGCACCCAACTCGCGAGCCTTGCTGGTGACCTGGTCCGCCGTCAGTCCTGCCGCTTCTCGACTTTCCCGTAGCAGACGTGAGAGCCGTCGCTTGCTCAAGGGAGGTGAAGTGGCCATCAGGACTCCTTGCTCCGAGGCTCGCCTCTTTCCAGAACTTGATCCTACGTCTGTCCTTGGGTTTTCGGACATTACGCCCATCACCAACCTAAAGCTAAGTCACGCCGAACTTGCCTCCTGACTAATCTATAAGTTGGTCTTGCATTTTTTGCTTGGTCGGGTGAACATGGGGCTCACCTGGTCAATCCCGCCGGACCTCCCATCCGGCACGTCTCGAAGGAGTCGCCTCGTGGCGTCCTACCTGGCTTCCCCGGTGCCGGCGGCCGTGCGCCGCTCGGTCGCTGATGCACCTCCCTGGCGCAGGCCGCGCCGCGCGGCCCGGCCCCGCCCCTACATCACCCACCCGGCAGGGGACCTGGCCTCCCCGGCCCTGGCCAAGCGCCAGGCCGCCCTCACCCACGGCGGGACGGCGGCGGCATGAAGCGCGTGTGCGACATCCGCCAGGTTCCTGACCTGGAAGCCCTCCGCGTCTGGGCCCGCAGCCACGGGGCCCGCGTGCGCTATCTGGGCCCCACCCTGGAGCGCCACCCCGTCTACGCCGCCACGCGTGGTCACGTCACCCGGGTCGCGGTTGTGCCCGAGCGCGACCCCCACCTGTGCCCGCTGGTGTGGGTCAGCCCTTTGGAGAACCTGAAGGAGGAGCGGTGAGCGGCCTGGACCGGGCCTTGGAAGCCCTCATCGCCGGACAGTGGATCCTCACGCTGGAGGATGACGGCAACGGCAACGAAAAGATCGTCGCCCGCCGCCCCGTGGGCTGGACCGGCCCCGGCGACCCGTACGAGCGGCTGGTGGCCGACGACCACGCCGCCATGCACCGCCTGCTCACCCGGCGCCACGAGAGCGAGGACACCACCCCCACGCTGCGCGGCATCGGACGGCAGTTCCCCACCCTGGGCGGGGTGATGGGCGAATGAGCGCCACGCTTTCCCGACAGGGACTCCGCCTGGACACCAAAGCCCCGGCCGCCTTGAGCGGCGACCGGGCCGCACGGACCCTCACCCCTCCCGCTGCCACGGAACCCCCCGACACCGCAGCGGCCACCACCACTGCCGAGCTGCGCCGGGTCTTCGACGCTCCGCGCGGGCGGCGCTTCGCCCGGCCCGGCGCCCGCACAGCAGCCCAAAGCGCTGCACAGTCCGACCGGACCGGCGTCCGTCCGGCTGCTTCCCGGCTGGCTTCGCGTCCGGCCTCCCAGCCCGGCTACCGCCCTTCCGGCAGCTCGGCCAACCCGACGGCCACAGCTCCTGAAGCACAGTCGCCGCAAGCGGCACGGCACGGGCACATCCCCCTGGTGTGCCTGGGCCGCACCCCCCGCGAGCGTGCGTTGCTGGCGCAGATGCCCGACGACCCCCGGGTGCGCCGCCGCCTGATCCACGGCGAGCTGCCGGCGTGGATGGACAACGTCACCTTTGAGGCCGAGCTGGTCGAGCCGCCAGATTTGCGTCCACGCAAAGCCCCTGCCCCTGGCCCTGGTGACGGCCCTCCGTCCGAGCCCGTGCGCATCCCCCGGCCCCGGCGTGAGCAGAAGCCGGCCCCGCCACTGCCGCGCAGGTCCGGCCGCCGCCGCTCCGACTGGCCGCCTCGCCCGGCCAGCCACCGCAAGCCCCG
The DNA here is from genome assembly GCF_014203695.1 of Nocardiopsis algeriensis. Classification (GTDB taxonomy): domain Bacteria; phylum Actinomycetota; class Actinomycetes; order Streptosporangiales; family Streptosporangiaceae; genus Nocardiopsis; species Nocardiopsis algeriensis. Next base: position 63,545 of record NZ_JACHJO010000012.1, read on the forward strand.
CAAGCGGCGCACGGGCCTGACCCTGGCCGGTTATGTCCTCGCTTCGGCGTTCGGTGCGTTGGGCCACCACCTCTACGGGCTGCTGTAACCTCCGACGGCTATCCCGCGGGCGGAGAGACTCGGTTGTTCCGCCCGCGGCTCGGAAACGGGCGAGCAGGCCAACCGGACGAAGGCAGGCTCGGCGAACCCCTTGACGCCGCCACGCGGAGCCCGGAAGCCCACAGGCGTGCGATGTGTCAGAAGGGCGTGGGAGCACTCCCGAGCCACAGAATTCCTGTGGTCTTTTTCCGGAGAAACGCCGTCGCGTCCGGTTCCGGAGCTGAATCTCTGAAGGGAAAAGCACGTGCCGTTCTGCGCCGCCCTGGAGGGTCGAGGTGATGGCCGGCCGCCTTGCGGAACACCTCGATGCCGCTGCCTGCCAGGGGGAAGTGTGTCTCCTGGCCTGGGCATCTCCTGTCCGAGGTCGGTCCCGACTGAAGAATTTTCTGATGATTTGCCATGATTTCCCATGTCCTGGGGAATTTACGATTTTTCCTTTCTCCCTGGTCTCATGGATAATTCGAAGGGAATTGTCTGAGAGTCCGGAAGACGTGTGGCGCGCATTCTTTTCCGCGCGATGGCCGTGTCGACAGCTCCGGTCCTCCTTCTCGCGCCGGTGCGACCGGAGCATGTGACGTCCCCGGCCGGCGCGGACGGCCGGCCAGGCCGGAAGTGGCGGGGCGGGGCGGGCTCTGTGCCGGGTTCCCGGCTGCCAGGAAATCGAACCTCGGGGGAGGAAACCGTGAGTATGGACGTTGCCCTGCTGCTGGGCCCGATGACGCGTGAGAGTGCCCGCGCGTGTGGTCTGGTCATGCGTACGGAAGACGGGGGTCGTGCCTCGGGATCCACGCGCCGGCACCGATTGGCGGCACGCGGCCTGCTGGACTGGGAGTACACCGTCACCGAGGGCGGAACCACCGTGTTCCGGCAGCTCTGTGAGGGGCAGGAAGCGGCGAGGACGTCCACGGACGGTTCCCTGGGCGTTCCGGCGCCCAGGCGCGGCGGCGTCGACGACTTCTGCCGCTCCCCTTGGACAGAGGCTGTCGACACCTGGCTGGTGGAGATGCTGCGCCCGGCCGATCTCCTGGCCCGAATCCGGGTCACCTCGGTGGAGGAGGGGCCCTGCGGCGTGGGAATGCGCCTCGGCGCCCTGCCCCGAGGCGACCGGACGCCGTCCTACCAGGGCCTGGCGGTGCCCGACGGGCGGACTCTGGACATGCTCCTGGACCCCGAACGCGGACTGCTGCTCCAGGTGCGGGTCCGGACGGCCGAGGGCGCCCTCACCGACCACCTGCTCTCCGCGGAGGCCGAGCCCGGGGCGGGGTGACGGGCGGTGTCTCCACCGGATTCCTCCGAGGCCTCGCCGGGGAAATTGTCCACAGGCTGTGGATATCCACTCGGTCGGTCCGATGACCACCGACCCCGTCCGGCCCGGCCTCCCCGACAGGGCCGGGCTCCACGCACCGCCGCCGGGAAGGCTTCCCGTGGTCGCCCACTTCATCCACGTCGCCCAGCGGCCCGGAAAAGCCGGACGGGGGCCGTCACCACCCGGTGACGGCCCCCGTCCGAGGAGTCGGGATCGGGCCCCGCCGCGTCCCCGCCGGCGACCGTAGGAGCCCCCCTTCCTCCGGTCCTGCCGCACCGGGGCAACGCTCACGGCGGGCAGCGCCTTTCCGACACGCCCTAGAGGTCCTCCTCGTCCGGGCGGACGGAGTCGGGGCGCAGCGGGTCGTGGCCCACCGACATCAGTTCGCGGCGCCACTCCGGGTCCTCGCGCCGGGGCTGGACGAGCCGGCTGCGGACGAACTCGGTCACGTCCTCCATGAGGTCCACGTCGTCGTCGGTGACGTCCGTGCGGCGCTTGCCCAGCACCTCCACGATCTCCTCGCCCCGGCGCGGCACCCCCAGGTCGGGTGAGGACGCGTCGAAGGCCGTCTCCCCCGAAGCCTCGGTGAGCAGCCACTCCCGCAGCTCCTCGCTGTTCATGTTGACCACCGTGTGGAAGCTGTCCCAGACCTCGTCGAGGCGTTCGTTGTACTCGGCCATCTCTCCTCCTCGTGTGTGCCGGAAAAGGTGTTCAGGTACGGGCGGCCCGTACGGCCGCGAGCCCCCACGCGCCCGTGGCCAGCCCGGCGAGCCCGGCGAGCGCCAGGGTCCGGCGGTGCCTGCTCAGCTCCGTGGACAGGCTGCGGTCGCGCGACTCCCCGTCGAACTCGCCGTGCGCGCCGAAGTCGCGGTCGGTGTCCAGCGGCTCGAACAGGTTGTCCCGCTCGGGCGGCGGGGCATCGCGCAGCTGGCCCTTGAAAGCGGTACGCGCCAGGTAGTGGTCGAGGATCCGGGGTGCCAACCGCTGCGCCAGCACCGTGCCCGCCGTCGACGGCGCGACCCAGGACCGCCGGCGCCTCGGGTGCTCCGCCGCCCAGACGATCGCCCGGGCCGCCACCTCGGGCTGGTAGACCGGCGCCACCGGGCGCGTCCTGCCGCCCAGCTCCTGCGGAAGGCCGTCCAAGCGCGTGCGCACCCACGTGAACTGCGGCGTGTTCACCGCGGGCAGGTGCACCTCGGTCACCCTCACCTTGGAACCGCGCGCGATCAGCTCGACGCGCAGGGAGTCGGTGAAGCCCCGGATCGCGTGCTTGGCACCGCAGTACGCCGACTGCATCGGGATGCCCCGGTAGGCCAGCGCCGAGCCGACGTGCACGATCACCCCGCGGTCCCGGGGGAGCATCCGCTCCAGCGCCGCCCACGTGCCGTGCACGTAGCCGTGGTAGCAGACGTCCGTGACCCGGTGGTACTCCTCCGGTTCGATCTCCGTGAACTGCGCCATGACCGAGGCGAAGGCCGAGTTGACCCACACGTCGGCGGGCCCCAGCTCGTCCTCGATGAGCTCCAGCGCCGCGCGCAGCGCCGCCGCGTCGTCCGCGTCCGCCTCGATCGCGACGGCCTCCACCCCCTCGGCGCGGGCCTCCGCCGCCGCGGCGTCGAGCCCTGCCCGGCCGCGTGCGATCAGGCCCACGGAGTACCCCCGGCGGGCGAACTCCCGGGCGGTCGCCCGCCCCACGCCCGCACTGGCCCCGCAGACCACCGCGACCTTCTCCGCCATCGGCTCCCCCTCGGTGCTCGGCGTGCTCCTCGCCTTCCCGCTACCCCGGAGCGGTCCCTCTCATGTACGGCGGCGCGCGCCCCACCTGCCGTTTCGCCACCGGCCTCCACGGGCAGTCGGGAAGCCACGGGAACCGGAGTGTGTCAGGGGGGCGTATGGAGCGTGCGGAAGCGGGGATCGGGGAGCACGGTTTCCTCTCCGACTGCCACACCGCGGCGATCACCGCTCCCGACGGGGCGATCGTGTGGATGTGCGCCCCTGCCTTCGACGGACCCGCGTTCCTGACGGACCTCCTCGACACCGGTCGCGGCGGCGCGTGGACGGTCGAGGTCGAGGGCGCCCGCGTCGAGGAACGCGCCTACGTCGGTGACACCCTCGTCCTGGAGACGGTCTGGCGGGGCGGTGGCACGGAGGTGGCCGTGCGCGACCTGATGGCCCTGCGGCGCTACGACGGGGGCACCGGCCTGTACCGCGAGGGGTTCCTGCTGAGGATCGTGGAATGCCGCGCCGGGCGGGCCTTCGTGCGGTCGCGGCTGGCGGCCCGGCCGGACTACGCCCGCTCGGCTCCCTCCTGGGAGCCGGTCGAGGGCGGGCTGCGCGAGGCCTCGGGGCTGATGCTGTCGGGGGACCCTGCCCCCGTCCTCACGGAGGAGGGCGACCCGGAGTTCCGGATGGAGCTCGCCGCGGGGGAGAGCGCGTTCCTGGCCCTCGACCATCTGAACGGGGAGCGCACCGTCGACCGCAGCGGGGCCGACACCCTGACGGCGGAGACCATCGCGGCCTGGCAGGAGTGGTCCGACCGGACCGACTACGACGGCCTGGGCGCCGCCCAGGTGCGGCGGAGCGCCATCGTCCTGCGCGGCCTGCTCCACGAGGAGACGGGCGGTCTCATCGCCGCCCCCACGGCCTCGCTGCCCGAATGGCCGGGCGGGCCCCGCAACTGGGACTACCGCTATGTCTGGTACCGGGACGCCGCCCTCGTGGTGCTGGCGTTCCTGCGCCTGGGCCACCTGGCGGAGGCCCGGCGGCACGGGCAGTTCGTGCTGAGCATGTGCAGCAGCCGCTCCGAGTGGATACCACCGGTCCAGACGCTCGGACTGGAGGACCCGCCGAGTGAGGAGGAGCTCGACCACCTGTCCGGATACGCCGGCTCCCGACCGGTCCGGATCGGCAACGACGCCCGGGGGCAGCGCCAGCTCGACGTCTACGGGCACGTGCTCGACGCCACGCTGGCCTACCAGCAGGTGACGGGAGACCTGGACCGCGCGGAGTTCGACCAGCTCGTCCCGCTCGTGGAGGCCACGGTGCGGCTGTGGCGCGAACCCGACGAGGGCATGTGGGAGGTGCGCGGCGAGCGCCGCCACTGGACCAGCTCCAAGGTGTACGCGTGGGCCTGCCTGGACCGGGCCGTCCGCCTGGCCCGGGCCCTCGGGGTGGAGGACGAGGTTCCCCTGGACCGGTGGCGCGCCGAACGCGACGCGGTCCGCGCACAGATCCTCGAACTCGGCTACGACCCGGACACCGGATCGTTCCGCCAGACCTACGGGTCGGCGAACACCGACGGGTCGCTGCTGTGCATCCCGCTCCTGGGCTTCCTTCCGGGGAACGACCCGAGGGTGGTCGGAACCCTGGAGCGGGTGGAGGCCGAACTCGGCGTGGGAGGCTTCCTCGTCCGCAGGTACGACCCGGCCCGGACCGACGACGGCCTGGGCACCCCGGAAGGCGCCTTCCTGCTCTGCTCCTTCGACATGGTCTCCGCGCTGGTCCTCGCCGGACGCAGGGACGAGGCCCGCCGGCGGTACGACGAGCTGTGCGCACGCTCGGGTCCGCTCGGCCTGTACGCCGAGGAGATGACCGAGGACGGGACCATGCTCGGCAACTTCCCGCAGAGCTTCACCCACCTGGCACTCATCGAGGCCGCCCTGAACCTCGACGACGCGAGCGAGGTGGAGGCCCTGCACGCCTGGGCCGAACACAGGATCGACGACGAGTAGACGCACATCCGCGAGCGGAGGAACGAGGAGACATGGGCGACGGCAACGGAAACGGCGACATCAAGGAGACCCTGGCCCAGGAGGCGGAGGCCTATCGCGACGGCAGCGACCAGCCGCTGGGCGGATACGTCGCCACCGTCTCGGTCTACGGGGCCCTGGTGGCCGCGGGCCTGGCCGCGGTGAAGCTGTCCGGTCGGCGCCCGACCGGCACGGTGAGCCCCTGGGACCTGGCACTCATGGGCCTGTCCACGCACAAGCTGTCCCGGATGGTGGCCAAGGACCCCATCACCAGCCCTCTCAGGGCGTTCTTCACACGGTTCCAAGGGGTGTCGGCCCCTTCCGAACTGAAGGAGGAGGTACGCGGCGAGGGCGGTCGCAAGGCGGTCGGCGAGCTGATCAGCTGCCCCTTCTGCACCGCGCAGTGGATCGCCACCGGCTACGCCTTCGGGCTGGTCCTGGCCCCCCGCTTCACCCGGAGCGCGGGCGCGGTGTTCAGCGCCGTGGCCGTCTCGGACTGGCTCCAGCTGGCCTACGTGCGGTTGCAGAAGGCCCAGGCCTCCTGAACCGGACCCGTCGGCCGCGGGGGCGGCTCCCGTCCCCGCGGCTCCGGGTTCAGCCCTGCGGTGCGGCCTCGTCGTCGGGGGAGCCTTCGTCGGCGGAACGCGCGACGGTCACCTCGGGAGGCGCCCCCACCACGAACCCGAAGAACACGTGGTCGACCAGCAGCGCCCAGCGGTCCTCGGGCCGCGAGCGCCGGGCGTGCTCGAGCCCGAGGACGGGGGCGGCGACCAGCTCGAACGCCCCCCACACGAGAAGCCCGTACACGGGGCCGGTGAGCCGCGAGTGGCGGAGCCTGCGCGGCAGGACCGAGAACACCGCGCCCGCCGCGGCCCCGTACCCCCAGTGGGCCAGCTCGATGGCGGCCATTCTCCGCTTCGGGGGCACCATCTCCAGAAGCGCCGGCACCCCTTCCCTCAGCATCGCCTCGGGAGGTGTGCGCTTGATCAGCCCCAGCCCCACCGACGCCTGGCGCATACCGCTCATCGCCATCGCACCCACGGCACCCCTCATCGCGCCCCGCAGCCAGGGGCGCCGAGGTGGGGAACCGCTGCCTCTGCTCCTGCCCATGTCCCTCTCCCTCCCGGTGGTGACAGTGCTCTTCCCCCTTGCCCGAACGCCCCGCCTCACACGTGGCGCCCCGAGAACCGGGTAAGGGGACGGCATGAGACCGAGGAACGCCACCACCGCAGCACGCCTCCTGGCCGCGGCCTCCGCCCTCTCCCTGGCGGCCGCCTGCTCCGGCGAGGGCGGGGAGGAGCCGGGCGGCGGCGCACCGCCCTCCGCCGAGGACGGCGATCCCGCGCCCGAGCAGCTGGACGCGGGAACCCCCGAGACCGTGGTGACCGGTCTGGAGGTCCCCTGGGGCATCGCCCACCTGCCCGACGGGTCGGCACTCGTCTCCGAGCGGGGCGGAGAGATCGTCCGCCTGGCCGCGAACGGGGACACCTCCTCCGTCGGAGAGGTCGAGGGCGTCGACGCCACGGGCGAGGGCGGCCTGCTGGGCCTGGCGCTCGATCCGGCCTTCCCCAACGAGCCCTACGTGTACGCCTACCTCACGACGGATGCGGACAACCGGGTCGTGCGCATGGAGTACGGTGCCGACGGCGATCTGGGAGAGCCCGAGGTCCTGGTCGAGGGCATCCCCTCGGCGGGCAACCACAACGGCGGGCGCATCGCGTTCGGACCGGACGGGTTCCTGTACGTCGCCACCGGCGACGGCGGGCGGCCCGGACTGGCGCAGGACCGCGACTCCCTGGGCGGCAAGATCCTGCGCGTCGACCGCGACGGCGAGCCGGCGGAGGACAATCCCTTCGACAGCCCGGTCCTCAGCTACGGACACCGCAACGTGCAGGGGCTGGCCTGGGACGGCGAGGGGAACCTGTACGCCACCGAGTTCGGCCAGGACCGCCTCGACGAGGTCAACCTGATCGAACCCGGTGCGAACTACGGCTGGCCCGAGGTGGAGGGCCCGGGCGGCGGCGAGGAGTACACCGACCCGCTGGTGACCTGGGAGCCCGACGAGGCCTCGCCCAGCGGGGCGGCGGTCGCGGGCGGCTCCCTGTGGGTGGCCGGGCTGGCCGGCGAGCGCCTGTGGGAGATACCGCTGGAGGGGGACGGTGAGCTCGGGGAGCCGGTGGCGCACCTCACCGGCGAGTACGGGCGCCTGCGCACCGTGCTCCCCGCACCGGGGGGCGGCGGCCTGTGGGTCGCCACCAGCAACCTCGACGGGCGCGGCGACCCCGCGGAGGGCGACGACCGGATCCTGCACGTGCCCCTGGAATGAGTGCGGGCGGGGCCCCGTGCTCTCCAAACGGGGCCCCGCCCTTCCCGGAAGGAGCGCGGTGGGAGGACACCCGCTCCGGGAGGCGGCAGGGCACCGGGACACCCTGCCGCCGGAAGGGATCAGCCGCAGACGGACCCGTCGAGCGTGAACCGCTCGGGGGAGGCGTTCGGCCCGGGCCCCGTCGACCCGAGGAATCCGAAGGTCGCCTCGCTGCTGTCGCTGCTCCCGGAGTACCAGCCGAGGGAACCGGCGGTCACGACCCGGCCGGACTGCGCGAGTTCGGCGCTCCAGGAGTCGGACACCGCCTGTCCGCCGGGGAAGGACCACACCAGTTCTCCGCCCTCGGGAAGCCCGCCGCCCGTGCTGCGGACCGTCACCTGGGCGTTGAACCCGCCCGGCCAGGAGTCGTGCACCGTGTACTCCACCTCGCAGCTGGAGGAGGCCGGCGCCGACGCGTCACCCTGGTCGGCCGCGAACGCGGCAACCCAGGCCAGGGCCGCGTTCCAGTTGATGGTCAGCTCGTTGGTCGCCCACGAGTCGATGTGGTCGATGTGGCAGAACTGCGGCGCGCACCCGGCGAGGTTGGCCTGGGCGACGGGGTCCCACGTCGCGGCGTCGGAGTTGGGCCCGCCCGACAGGGTGCCCGCCGGAGGGTTGGGCAGGGCCGGGTCGAGCTGGTGGGCGTACCAGCGGCTGTGCTGGTTGACCGTGTCCGCAGTGCCGTAGCCCGTCACGTAGGAGCGGTTGAGGGCGTTGCGGCCCAGGATGTAGTCCAGGCCCTCCAGCACGCCGTCGCGGAACCGGACGTCGCCGCCGATGTCGTAGGCGGTGGCCATGACCGCCATGTTGTTGAGCACCAGGGCGTTGGAGCCCCAGGCGAACACGCCGCTGTCGGGGGAGTAGGACAGCCCGTACGGGTGCTCCGCCACGTTGGCCAGGTACTCCTCGGCGGCCTCGACCACCGAGGCGCGCACGTCGCCGCGGTCCTCCAGGCCGTTGGGGACGGTGGCGAGCTGGAGCCGGCCGAGGGGCGCGGTCCAGCGCCAGTCGAACCCGCCCTCGGTGAAGACGTCGCCGGTGTGCAGCTCGGAGGAGGTCACCGCCTCCTCGTAGGCGGCGTCCCCGGTGGCGAGGTAGAGCTCGGCGGCCGCCCAGTAGAACTCGTCGGCCACGGTGTCGTCGTCGTAGGGGCCGCCGCCCTCGCCGCCGGCGGTGGCGAGGCGGTCGGGGTGGGCGACCGCGGCGTCCCAGGCGGTCTCGGCCGCCGCCAGGCAGGTCGCGGCGAAGTCGGCGTCGTACGGGGCGAACACCCGCGAGCACTGGGCGCCGGTCGCGGCCAGGTTGAGCGTGGCGGCCGTCGACGGCGGGTGCAGGTAGCGCGGCTGCGGGTCGTCGGCGGGCATCAGCGGCAGTCCGGTCCACCGCTCGTCGTGCACCTTGTGGTGCGCCATCCCCGCGAGCTCCTCGCCCTCGGGGACCTGCATGGCCAGCAGGAACTCCATCTCCCAGCGGGCCTCGTCGAGCACGTCGGGGACCTCGTTGCCCTGCTCGGGGAGGGCGAGGGTGGAGTCGCCGAACCGGTCGGGGTCGCCGGTCGGGGCGGTGTGCGCCCGCTCGTAGATGCTCATGAGCTGGTGCACGGAGATGCCGCCGTTGACCACGTACTTGCCGTGGTCGCCCGCGTCGTACCAGCCGCCCGACACGTCGAGGGAGTAGTCGCAGGGGTGGGAGGGGTGGCAGGTGACGTCCGTGTCGCCCTGGTTGGGGGCGGTGCCGACGTGCCCTGCCTCTCGCCCGTAGCCGGGGGCGATCTCGTCGAGGATCTCGATGCCGCTGCGCTGGGTGTAGTAGAACTCCAGCGCGTCGGCGGCCAGGGCGGAGTAGGGGTCGGCGGCGATGGCGAAGGGGTGGCTGGTCTCGCCGTCGGCGGTCAGGGTGTAGTCGCCCTCGGCGGTCACGCCGCCGAAGTCGACGGTGTGCACGTTCTGGCCCGAGGTGTCGTCCGTGCCGTAGGGGGTCGTCTCACCCTCGGCGGCGACCGAGCCGTCGGCGGCGTTCAGGGTCCAGGGCAGGGGGTCCTCGGCGTCGGTGACGACGGTGGCGCCCTTGGGGCCGTGGGGGAGGTAGCCGACCTGGTTGACGCGCACGCGCGGACCGGTGTCGGGCTCGTACACGGGGGGCTCGGCCCCGCCCAGCAGGGAGACGTCGTCCAGGCAGAAGGTCCAGGGTTCGTCGGAGCCGCCGATCTGGAAGGCGACCTGGCCGTCCTCCCGGTCGGTGGTGGCGGTGAAGACGTACTCGTAGCGGGTGGTCTCCGCGCCGAGGATCGGCCGCTCGTCGAGCTCGGTGCGCCAGGGGTCGACGGGTTCCTGGATGAGGGCCCGCACCGGGCGGCCCTCGAGTCCCGAGGCGGAGAAGGAGAAGGCGTAGGTCTCGCCCGCCACGAGGGGGACGTCGTTCTGGCCGACGATCACCTCCCACGGGTCACCGGTGCCGCCGGGGACGTCGGTGCACAGGACGCCGTCGGAGGCGTCGAGGGTGAGCTGCTCGGTGCCCCACCAGCCGGTGGTGCCGTCGGCGAAGTCGCCGTTGGTGATCTGTTCGACCGGTGCGTCGTCGGCCGTGGCAGCAGGGGGATGCAGCAGGCCCAGCGCCAGCGCCGCCGTGGCGCTCAGCGATACGGCCGTGGTTCGTTGCGGGCTCAAGGGGGGTCGTCCTTCCGCTGGGGGGCGAAGCTGGGAGCGCTCCCACTAAAAGTGTGACCATTCTTGTGTCCTCGCTCACAGGTGTCAATGGGGGCACGGAGAGTACGTCGGAAATCAGGCAAGGTGCCCGAGAGCCGCGCGGGCCAGCAGGGTTCCGTCCGGTGTGGGGCGCAGGGTGCCCAGGAGGTCGTTGCCGCGGATCGCGCCCGTCCAGGTCAGAACCCAGGCGGTCGCGGCGCACAGGTCGGCGGCCGCTCTGGCGGTCACCGCCGTTCCTCCGGAACCGCCGAGTGCGGACAGGCCCGCGGCGACGTCGCGGTAGGGGGAGTCCGAGCCCGCCGCCACGGCCAGCAGCAGGAGCAGGCCCGCTCGGCCGCCGTCCTCGCCCGAAGACCGCAGCGGCAGCCCCTCGGCCACCAGATGCCACAGCGCCACCGGATCGCCCAGGGCCCGGGCCGCAGGGACCGAGCGCCGCAGCACGCCCGCGCGCCTGCGCAGAAGACCCAGCTGCTGTGCGGACTCGCGCAGGACCAGGACGGGCAGCGCCGTCTCCTCGCGGGCGAACGAGCCCGTCCACGTGCGCCTCAGACCGAACTCCTCGGCCGCCGCGGCCACGCTGGCGGGCGGGAGGTAGCCCGAACCGGTGAGGCGCAGGCCGTCCGGCCCCACGTGCTCCACCAGCCACGTGTACGGACGGACCATGCGCCCGGCGGTACCGGGATCGACCTCCGTCGGACCGCAGGGGAGCGCGGCGTCGACGAGGGGGAGCAGGACCCCCTCGGTGTCGGCCCGGAGGAGTTCGGTGACGGGGGAGGTGCGGGTGCCCATAACCCCAGGTTAACCAGGGTTTTCGCTTTCCTCAGGGGAATCACGCGAACGGGGCCGGGAACGCCGTCGGCACGGCGTCCCCGGCCCCGCTCCGGGCCGTTCCCCCGTTACTCCTCCTCGGACGCCGGGGTCCGGGCGACCACCTGCTCGGCCAGGGCGCGGCGCACCTCGTCGGCGTCGCCCGCGTGCCCCGGGTGGCCGGTGGCCTCGCGCAGTTCGCGCAGCACGGTGTCGACGACGGCGTCACCGGTCAGGGCCTCGGTGATCGGGTCGGCGTTCACCGCCTCGCGCCAGCGCCGCAGGGCCTCCAGACGGCCGTGCACGATGGACTCACGGGTGATGTGGAAGATCTGGTCGAGGTTGCGGTAGTAGGCCTCGGGGTCGCCCAGGTCGGCGCTGACCACCTCGACCGGGCGGTTGTTCTTGCCCTCGGGCAGGTGGTAGACCTTCCAGACCCGGCCGTTGGTCAGGTAGATCCACTCGGCCCCCTCCTTGTTGGCCAGGCGGCGGGCCATCTGGATGCTGCGCTGGTCCAGCTCCTGGTTGATCCGGCGGACCTCGATGGGGGCGAACAGCTTCTCGTCCATCAGGATCGCGTAGTCGTTGGAGTCGCCGCTGGTGCGGTACTCCGTGGTGAGGTCCTGGTACTTGCTGAAGTTCAGCGCCACACTGAAGAAGTCGGCGACGAGCATGCGGGTGTCGCCGTCGTTGGCATCGCGCTCGGCGAGCTCGGCCAGCGGGCCCGCGAAGCGGTCCATCGCGGCCGCGACCCGGCTGCGGACGGACTCCTGCCAGCTCAGGGTGGTCGTGAACTCGCCCGTCCTGGTCATGACCTGGGTGTCTTCAGTGTCCATGAACATCCGCTCCCGTGTGTGCCGAAAAACCTGCCGCACGGTCATGGGAGACCGGGGTACAGGGGAATTCCGGAAGTCGATGCTACAGGTGCCCGCGCGGGAACAGGCCTGGTACACAGGGCTTCGGGCCCCCGCCCCGCCGCGAGGACGGCACGGCGGGGCGGGGGCGGTCCGGTCAGGCCAGGCGGTCGCGCAGCTCCTCCAGGAAGCGCAGCACGGCCACCGAGCCGGGGTCGCGCTCGCCGGCGCCGCGCTCGCCGACCCAGGCGGCCCGGCCGCGCGAGGAGGTCAGGCCGCGGGTCTCCTCCACGGTCCGCTCCGCGGCCCCGGCCGCGGCAGCGGCGGCGGCTCCCGCGCCGGCGGTTCCCTCCAGGGCCCGCTCGACACCCAGCAGGACGTCGACGAACGTCTTGTCCCCGGGCCGGGCACCGCCGCGCTCGCGGACCCGCGCGGTCAGGGCGGAGGTCAGGCGCGCGGCGTCCGCCGCCGACAGCCGCTCGCTCTCCTCCGACGCGGCGGCCGCGGCCAGGAGGCCGGTGCCGACCAGCGCGGCGAAGGTCGAGGGGTTCGCCGCGGCGAACGCCGAGGCGGCGGCCCTCAGCGCGTCGGCGTGGTGGACGTCCTCGGGCAGGGCCAGCAGCGCCTCACGGGCGGCGGCGGCCCCGGCGGAGACCGTGATGCCCAGGTCGCCGTCGCCGAGCCTGGAGTCGAGTTCGCGCAGCTCGTCGGCGTGCGCCGGCATGCGCTCCAGCACGTCGGCGATCAGGGATCGCAGAGCGCTGGGCGTGCCGGTGCGGCGCGGCTCGGGTGCCCGGCCGACCGCCCCGGGAGCACCGTCCTCCGCATCCCGCACAGCCGCCTCCGGGACCGCACCCGTGTCGCCCTGGGAGAAGAACGGGGACGCGGCCGGCGCGTCGAGGAGCTCGGCGAGGCCGTCGTCGAGCAGCAGCAGCGACACCGAGGCCCCCGCCATCTCCAGGCTCGTGGCGAACTCGCCGATGTAGCGGCGGTGGATGACCACGCCCCGCTCGCCGAGCACCTGGTGCACGCGCCGGTAGATCAGGTAGAGCTCCTCCAGCGGCGTCGCGCCCAGGCCGTTGACCAGGACGGCGACCCGCTCCCCGGGCTTCGGGTCGAGCTCGCCGAGGATCTCGGTCAGGAAGCGGTCGGTGATCTCGTCCGCGGTCTCCAGGGCGCCCCGGTGGCTCCCCGGCTCGCCGTGGATGCCGATTCCCACCTCCATCTCGCCCTCGCCGAGCGTGAACGTGGGCTCTCCCGCGGCGGGCAGGATCGTGGGGGACAGGCCCACACCCATCGTCCGGGTGCGGTCCACCGTGCGCTGGGCGACCGCGCGTACGGCCTCCAGGTCGTCACCGCGCTCGGCGGCGGCACCCGCGGTCTTGTAGGCGAAGAACAGCCCCGCCACACCGCGCCGGGTCGACTCCTTGCCGCGGGGCGCCGAGAGCACGTCGTCGGTGCCCAGCACCGTCGCCGTCCCGATGCCCTCGGCCGCCACGACGTCGGCGGCCAGGTCGAAGTTGTAGACGTCGCCGCCGTAGTTTCCGTACAGGTAGAGCACCCCGGCGCCCCCGTTGCTGCCCCGGGTCGCGGCCGCGATCTGCTCGGAGGAGGGGGAGGAGAAGACGTTCCCCACGGCGACCCCCGTCGCCAGGCCCTGCCCCACGTATCCCAGGAACAGCGGCAGGTGGCCCGAGCCGCCTCCCGTCACGATGCCCACCTTGCCCGGCACCGGCGCGTCGGCGCGCACGAGGGCACGCCGGTCGGCCGTCACCGCCCGCAGGCGGTCGGGGTGGGCCATGAGCAGGGACTCGGTCACCTCGTCGACGAAGTCCTCGGGCCGGTTGATGATCTTCTTCAGTACCACTGCCGCCTCCTCGGGCATGCCTTCGGAACAGGTCTCAGGCCAGGGCCTCGGCGGTCTCCCGCAGGACCTCCAGGTCCGCCTCGGAGACGGAGCCCTCGCTCACGCGGGCCGGGCCCGCGGCCAGGCCCTGGAGGGCCAGGCCCGCCTTCAGGTGCGGGATGCTCCCGGCCCGAACGGCGGCGACGGCCCGCTCGATCAGCGGCTGGGCCGCCCGCACGCCCTCGGCGTCACCGCTGTTCAGGGCGTCGCGCATCGCGACGAACGGGCGGGGGAACACGGAGGAGACACCCGAGACGACGCCCGCGCCGCCGGCCCGCACGAACTCCTCGAAGGCGATGTCGTTGCCGGACAGCACGGAGAAGCCCCTCGGCGCCGCGGCGAGGTAGGCCGCCACCGACGCGTCGGACTCGCCGCTGATCTTCACACCGCGCACGCCGATGCCGGCCAGGCGGTCGAGCACGGAGGGCGCGGCCGGGGTGGTGGAGCGCAGCCGGAACAGGTACGCGTACACCTCCGCGTCCCCGGCCGCAGCGACGAGCCGCTCGTAGTAGCGCAGCAGCGCGTCCTCGGGCGCGGGGAGGAAGTACGGGGTGATCGCGGCCAGGCGGACCGCGCCGGCCTCGACCGCCCTGCGGACCAGGCCCTCGGCCTGGCGGGGGGCGGCCGCACCCACGTGGGCGTAGACGCCCTCGGGGCCGAAGACCTCCAGAGCGGTCCGGATGGTCTCCAGGCGCTCCTCGTCGTCCAGCGCGGTGAACTCACCGGTGGTACCCGCGACGAACACGCCGTCCACGCCCTTGTCCCGCACCGCGGTGAAGAGCTCGGCCGCACCCGCGGGGTCGAGGTACTCGTTGGCCAGGAACGGGGTGGGCAGTGCGGTGATCACCTTGGCGGACGCAGGCATGGTTCTCCTTGGAAGGGAAGTGGGGAGGCGGCGGCCGGGTGCGCCCGGCCGCCGGCCGGATCAGGGCGCGGGGGTCTCGAGGGCCTTCTTCGCACGGCGGTTGCGCAGGGCCGTGCGCACCGGCGGACCCACCAGAGCCAGGAGGCTCACCAGCAGCAGACCGACGGCGATGGGACTGGTGAGGATGTTCGCGGGCCCGCCGATCTCCAGCGCCCGGCGGAGGTTGCCCTCGGCGAGGGAGCCCAGGATCAGACCCAGGACGACCGGCCCCGGCGGGATGCCGAAGCGCTTCAGGAACAGGCCCACCAGGCCGAGGACGAGCATGACGCCGACGTCGAAGACGTTGTTGCTCACCGCGTAGGTGCCGACCATGCAGAAGACGAGGATGACCGCCCACAGGAAGTGCTGGGGCAGCTCCAGCAGCTTGGCCACACCGCGCATCCGCATGATGCTGGCCAGCAGGGCCACGACCGTGGCGATCAGCATGATGCCGGCGATGCTGTAGACGAGGTCGGGCTGGTTGGTGAACAGGGACGGGCCGGGCTGGATGCCCCAGACGACCATGGAGCCGATCATCACGGCCATCACCGAGTCACCGGGAAGGCCGAGCGCCAGCGTCGTCGTCACGGAGCCGCCCAGGGTGGCGTTGGACGAGGTGTCCGCGGCGGTGATGCCCTCCAGGGAGCCCTTGCCGAACCTGTCGGGTCGCTTGGAGACACGGCGGGCCTGGTCCCAGCCGAGGATGCCGGCGATGTCGCCGCCGGTGGCCGGGACGATGCCGACCACACCGCCCACCCCGCTGCCGACCGCCAGCGGCTTGAGCATGGTGCGCCAGTCCCTCTTGTTCGGGAACCAGCGGCCGAATTCCTTGATCGGTTCGACCTTGTGCCCGCGGCGGTGCGTGAGGATCTGGTTCAGCACCTCGGCGATGCCGAAGAGGCCGATGATGGCCGCGATGAACGGGACGCCGTCCGAGAGCTCCGGAATGCCGAAGGTGAAGCGGGGCGTGCCGGTGATCGGGTCGCGCCCGACGGCGCCCAGCAGCAGACCCAGGGCACCCGCCATCAGCCCCTTGACGATCTTGCCGCCCGAGACGCCGATCATCATCGTGAGACCGAAGACGACGAGGGCGAACATCTCGGCGGGGCCGAAGTTCAGGGCCAGCCGCGACAGCGGGATCGCCGCGACCATCAGCAGGACGAGCCCCACCACGGTGCCCCAGGCCGAGGCGAAGGCCGATGCGGTCAGGGCCAGGCCGGCCTGGCCCTTGCGAGCCATGGCGTAGCCGTCGAAGGTCGTCGCGATCGAGGCCGGGGTCCCCGGGGTGTTGACGAGGATCGCCGGCACCCGGTCGCCGAAGTTCGACGACACGTAGATCGTCAGCAGCACGGCCAGGCCCGGAAGCGGGTCCAGGGCCAGGGTGAAGCTGCTGGCCAGGGCGACGGCCATGGTCGCGGTCACACCGGGGAAGGCTCCGACCAGCATTCCGAGGAGGGCGCCCGCGCCGATGCACAGGAGGATGGTGGGGTCCAGCAGCGCGCCGAAACCCTCGACGATCGGACTCATAGTGGCACTCTCAGGAGGACGCCGAACAAGAGGTGGAGGACCGTGGTCACGACCACGGGGAAGAGCAGCAGGGCCTTCCATCCCCGGCCGCCGCCGATCCAGGTCAGTGCAGCGAACAGCAGCGCCGTGGAGACCCGGAAGTCGACGAAGTACCAGAGCACGCCGTAGCCGAGGATCGAGCCGAGCATGGCGACCAGCCGCCAGGCCCCTTCGCGGGTGGCCGGGTCCGGGATGTCGGTGTCGGCGGCGACCGCCTTCGCGGACCGCTTCCGCAGGGTGCCTGCGACCAGCAGGACGGCCAGCAGGAGCAGCGCCCCCGACAGGACCTCGGGCCACCACCGGGGACCGATCTGGGTCAGGCCCTCCCTCACCGGGATGCCGAGGGTGAGGACGAACGCGCCGACCGCGAGCGCGGCACCCGCGGCGGCGGGGACGAGGTCGCGCAGCGGGTGGGCGGAGCGCGCCCCCTCCTCGGCGGGAGAGGGCGCGCCGGTGCCGGGTGCTTCCGGGGACACGGGTGTCAGTCCTGGTTCCCGAGCAGCTCACCGAAGCGCTTGTGCTCGTCCTCGACGAACTGCGCGTACTCGGCGGCGGGCACGTTGACCGGGATGTTGCCCGAGTCGCTGATGATGGTCGTGAACTCCTCGGAGTCGGCGGCCGCGGCGAACGCCTCCTCCAGCTTCTGGAGCACGTCCTCGGGCAGGCCGGCGGGCGCGCCGATGCCGCCCCAGCCGCCGATGGTGACGTCCACACCCTGCTCGGCGGCGGTCTGCACGTCGGGGAGGGACTCGGAGGGCTCGGAGTCGAACACCGCCAGGACGCGCAGCTGGCCCTCGGAATGCGACGGGGCGGTCTCGGAGATGCCCGCGACGACCGCGTCGACCTGGCCGCCGACGGCCGCCGTCACGGCGGGGGCGCCACCGTCGAAGGGCACGGGCTTGAACTCGCTGCCGGTGGCGTTGCCCAGTTCGGTGGTGGCGGCCTCCCAGATGGAGCCCGCGCCGGAGTTGGAGACCGTGATGGAGCCCGGGTCCTCCTTGGCGGCCTCGACCAGGTCGTCCAGGGTCTCGTAGGGGCTGTCCGCGGGGACGGCGACGGTCGCGGGAACCGAGACCATCTGACCGATCAGGTCGTAGTCGGCCGGGTCCACGTCGTAGCCCTGGTGGCCGAGCATGACGGTCTCGACCGGCAGGTAGCCGATGGTGTAGCCGTCGGCGGGGCGGCCCGCGAGGTACTCCAGGCCCACGGAGCCGGCGCCGCCGCTGCGGTTCTCGACGATGATGCTCTGCCCGAGCGTCTCCTCCATCTCCGCGGCGAGGGTGCGCGCGGCGAGGTCGGAGGCACCTCCGGCGTCGTAGGGGACGACGAGGGTGACGTCCTCGCTCGGGTACTCGGAGGAGTCCTCGGTGACGCCCCCGCGGTCGGCGCAACCCGCGGTGAGGAGCACCGCTCCTGTCGCGACGGCTGCCAGTTTGAAGAATGTGGGGCGCATGTTGTCTCCGGTGTTTCGGTGCCGGCCCGCACGGGGCCGTGCCTCGGTGAATGGGTGTGGTTCCCGCCGGATCAGTCCGACCCGGGACGGGAATAGGGGGCTCGGAGCCTCAGCCGGGCGTTGTCCAGGTGGTCGTGCAGCTCGGCGAAGACGGCGTCGGGGTCTCCCGACTCGATGAGCCCGGCCAGCACCTCGTGGGCGGTGACCGAGGGCTCGAGGTCCTCGTAGCGCTCGTTGGAGGCCAGGAGGAGGACCTCGATGGTCGGCCGGTACTGCGCCCACACGTCGGCGAGACGGCGGTGACCGGCGACCTCGTAGAAGACCGAGTGGAAGCGGACGTCGGCGACGGTGAAGCCGTCCGCGTCCCCGTACTCGCCCGCGCTCCGCATCTGCTGGAGCGGACCGCGCAGGCCCTGCACGAGGGCGGAGCGGTCGCGCTGGAGACCGATCTCCAGCGCCAGGCGTTCGAGGGACTCCCGGAGGGAGAAGAGCTCGTCGATGTCGTCCCCGTCGAGCCCGACCACGGTCGCGCTGCGGCGGTTGGTGTCGATGAGGCCCTCCGAGGCCAGGATCTTCAGTGCGTCCCGGATGGGGCCGCGGCTCAGGTCGAACTGCTCGGCCAGGTGGCCTTCGACCAGGGCCGTCCCGGGCGCGTAGCGCCCGGTGACGATCAGGCGCCGGAGCTCGCCGGCGACCTTGTCGCCGAGAGCCTGCTGCTTGATCGGCAGGATCTCCGACATGGCTTCCCTTCGGTTAACGGTTAACTGTTGACCAGGTTGAGTCATTATGTGACACGTGTCAACGGATGGAACACAAGAGAACTTCGGGACCTTGGGCCCGCACTGGGTCAGAGCCCCGTAACCGCAGGGGTTCCGGGAGGTCCAACGGAGGCAAAAATTTTTTGTGTCCTCCCTGTTCGGAGGGCCCATGAGGTGTCCGGGAGAGCTCCGGAGCCCTCTGGAGAGGTGCGCGGGTCCCGTGCGTCGGGGGCCGCACCCGAGATGTCACAAGGATTCACGCGGCCACGGGAACCGGGCCAGGCGCAGGAGCGGATGTCCCGGAGACGCGGGGCGGACATGGCGAAGGCCCCGACCGGGAGGTCAGGGCCTTCGCTTGTCCGGATGCGGTGGAGGGCGGTCAGACACGGCTGCCGGTCAGGTGCTCCAGGAAGGAGCGGTAGTCCTGCAGGGCCACGCGCAGGGACTCGGTGTCGTTGCGGCCGTCGCCCCAGGCGGAGCGCAGCGCGGCCTGCCGGGACTCGATCTCCGAGACCAGCGCGCCGGCGACCTTCTCGGCCAGGGCGTCGGCCTCGCGCACGGCCCGCTGCGGGTCGTCGACGAACTCGCCCTGGGCCTCGCGCCAGCGGAGCTGGAGCTCCTCGGGCTCGAACCCGCGCGGACGCAGCTGCCACTGCCCCTCCGCGTCGGAGCTGCGCTGCCCCGGGATGTTCGCGTACTGGCTGCCGGCGCCGCCGTGGTGTCCCGTGGACGCGCCCGGGTCGGTCACCTCGGCGTCCACCACCGACACGTCGCCGTGGGCGGGACGGGTCTCGGCGGAGCCGGTCTCCCAGCGGTGCTCGCCGTGCCGGGTCTCGCCGGTGCCGTTCGTGTGGTCCACCATGCGGTCCTCCTCACCTCGTGCGTGCTGTCGCGGGTTGTCTCCGGGGTTGATCACAGCCTCCTCCCCGAGTGCTCGGCCGTGCCGTGGGCCGCCGGCAGTCCGCCGGCCAGGGCGTCCACGAGACCGCGGTAGGCCACCAGCTCCTCGCGCAGGTGCTCGGTACCGCTCTGGTCGGCCGTACGCCCGGCGCGCTGGGCGCGGCGCAGGGCGGCGACGGCCGCGGGGTGGTCCACCGACAGGTCGCGGATGCGCTGCTCGAAGCCCGCACCACCCTCGGCACCCGGACGGACGTCGGGGTAGCCGCGGTCGGCCATGGCCGACTCGACCACGGCCTGCGCGTCGCGGACGGCGCGGACGGGGTTGTCCACGAACTCCTGCTGGACGGCGGCCCAGGCGTCGTCGTGGGCCTTGACCTCGTTGCTGGTCAGGTCGCGGAGCTTCATGCCCCGGCGCCGCCGGAGCCGCTCGGACAGGTCGCGCTCGGCGGCTTCCCTGTCCCCGTGGGACTCCACGGCGTACTGGTATTCGTCACCGAAGTGCTTCTTCAGCTTGCCGGACCTGCTGCCGGGGAGAAGGTTGAGGTACGCGGCGATCGCCAATCCGATGGCGATGACGGCCAGTACCACTACAGCTATGAGAACTATGGTTGATGTTTCCAAGGGGGCACCTCCTGTGGAGGCCCCTCTGCCCATGGAAGCCATTTCGAAACACGCTCGGTTTCCATTCGCCGGGGAGGGAAGACAGGGGCCGGGGAGTGCGTCGGGGCCCTCGGTGAGCCATGGGACTTGTCCGTTTTCCGGTGCTGACCTCGACCTTTATCTGTTTCACATCTGAGGCCGCCAAGGGGGAGAGGGCTTCCTGACCAGGGCGCCGGAGGGTGCGGGTCGCTCCCGCGCACGGTGTGGTCGGCCGGATGTTCGGTCGGGTGCTGGGGTCCAAGGGGGGCGCCGTTTAGCGGTGAAATGTCCAATCAAATGACTTTGATGGCATTCGCCAGGGATGTTCTCGGCGAAGTTCTGGCCTGGGGAGATGCGTCTTCCCGAAATTTTTTCCCGCTATCTCTCCATAGCGCTCCCTGGATCCTCTATTCTTTATTCGAATCCAACAACTGAACACGTGACCCCGCGACGCCATCAAGCGCCCGGGGTCGTGGCCAGCAACTCACCACTTGAAGAACAGGATTGCCAGCGTGCACCAGTTTAGTGCTGCGCTTGTGAGCCGTACCCTCGGTACGCTCCTGGCGTTGATCTTCCCGCCCCGCGGCCGCCACTGCGGTTCCGGTCTTCTCTCCCGTCGCCGCAGGTCGACGCGGGTCCGCCGCTACGTGGCCGGCCCCGCCCCGGCGACCGCTTCGCGACACACCCCCGCGCCTTCCCAGTCCCAGTCCCGGCCCCGTCCGGCCGAGCCCCGTCCGGCCGAGCCCCGTCCGGCCGAGCCCCGTCCGGCCGAGCCCCGTCTGGCCGAGCCTCGTCTGTCCGAGCCCCGCCAGGTGCTGAGCGCCGACGATGTGGCGTTGGTGCGGCCCTACTACGAGGCCCACGAAAAGCACGTGGCCCGCATGCGCGCCGCCTTCCAGGCAGACATCGGATCCGAGCAGAAGCCCCAACCGTCTCGCCCGCCCCAGCTCCCCCAGGCACCCCAGCAGCCCCAGGCACCTCAGCTTCCCCAGCTACCCGAGCCGCGCGTCCTGGAGGGCGACCTGCTCGCCTGCGAAACCGCCCCCTCCCCGAGCCCGCACTCGCACTTGCGTCTGCACCCGTGTCCGCGCCTGTACCCGAGCTCAAGCCTGAGTCCGGCTCTGCGTCCGCCCCTGTGCCGGTGTCTGTCCCTGCGCCCGTTCCTGCGCGGGGTCGTCACCACCGTGTGGACGAGGCCGAGCTGGACCGTGAACTGGCCCGGCTCACCCGCATGTGGCACGTCCAGCGGCAGAACCTCCGGATGGGGGTGCCCGCATGAGCGTGCGCCGTGCCTTCTGGGAACACCGCACCTACCCGGGTGACCTGGCCCAGCTCAGGCAGGTCCGCCGCGATCTGGCCGCCGACCTGGCCGGCTTCCCCGACGAGGCGGTCGAAACCCTCGCCCTGTGCGCCAGTGAGCTGTTCGCCAACGCCTGCAAGTACACCGCCTCCGGCCAGAAAGACGGCCAGGTTCTCCGCACGCTGTGCCTGCGCCGGGGACGCCTGCTGCGCCTGGGCTTCACTGACGACGGAGGCAGCGGCAGTGCTCCGCAGATCCCTACCGAGCGCAGCGATGACGAGTGGGACGAGGCCGAGGGCCAGCGCGGACTCCTCATGATCCAGGAGTTGTCCACAGCCTGGGGATACTCACGCACCTGCCCCTGGGCTGACCTGGGCACCTCCACCTGGGCCCTGGTCCCCCTGCCCAGCGGCACCACACCTCCGCCGGGCCTGAGGCCCTACATCTTCACCCGCTGACACGGTGGGGACTCCTCGACCTCTCCGAGGAGCCCCCACCCCCTCCTCCACACCCAGAAAAACCCGCGTTCCCTTTCTTGGATGTGTCTTATTTCCCGTGATCTTGTACCTAGCGACAACCTCACCCCGTTTTCCTGCCCTCCCGCATGCAGCGAAAGTGTCCGTAAGTACAAGATCACGGGAAGAAAATCCGCTGGCTAGAGAGGAAGGCCGAATTCCGACCGAGGCGAGGAAGCCCCCGAACCGAACCAACCCGGGGGTAGACCTGAGTCTTCGATCCGACCGGAAAACCCGCGCTCCCTCTCTCAGCTGTGTCTTATTTCCCGTGATCTTGTACCTAGCGCCAACCTCACCCCACCCTGCTGTCCTTCCGTATTCAGCGAAAGTGTCCGTAGGTACAAGATCACGGGAAGAAAATCCGCTGGCCAGAGGGGAAGGCTGAATTTGGTCGAGGTGAGGAAGGTCCCGAACCGAACCAGCCAGGGGGTAGGTCTGAGACCCTTGAGGCGCCTGGGATCTCGAACCGACTGGGAAGTCGGCGCTTTCTCTCTTGGCTGTGTCTTATTTCCCGTGATCTTGTACCTGGGGTCAACTTCACCCTGTTTTTCTGCCCTCTCGCATGCAGTGAAAGTGTCCGTAGGTACAAGATCACGGGGAGAAAAGTCGCTGGCCAGGGTGGAATAGACGGAAACCTTTGGCCATTCCTGCGCCCGTGCTCGGATCCTGCGTTCGCATCCGCACCTCTACTTGGGCCCTGGTCCCTACTTTGGTCCTCTCTTCCAGAAAAGGAGTTGTATGCCCAGCCGATCCCATGAGATCCCTTTGCGGTTGGTCCAGAACCAACCCGCCCTGGCCCCGGTGCTGCTGCGCGAGGTCCTGGACTATCCGCTGCCCGAATACTCGGAGGTGGCCTCCACCTCCGAGGCCCTGACCAACTGCGACCCCAAGGAATGGAACGTCGACAGCGCGGTGGTGCTGCGCCAGGGGACCCGCACTGTTCTGGGGGTGGCGGTCGAGAGCCAGGGCCGGGCCGATCCCGACAAGCACTACAGCTGGCCCGCCTATCTGGGACTGCTGCGGGGAAGGCTGCGCTGTCCGGTGGTGCTGGTGGTGCTGTGCCCCGATGAGGCCGCTGCTCGTTGGTGTGCCCGGCCCGTGGATGTGGGCCATCCCGGCTTCGTGCTGCGTCCGCTGGTGATCGGTCCCGATGACCTGCCGGTGGTGGCCGAGGTGGAGCGGGCACGGGAGCTGCCGGAGCTGGCGGTGCTGTCGGCCCGTGCCCATGGCAGTGGTGATGTGCGCACGTTGAAGGCGCTGGTGGAGGCGTTGGATGCCACTGCTGACCGTAACCGTGCGTTCTACTATGACTATGTGCTGAGCGGTCTCAACGAGGCGGCTCGCCGGGAACTGGAGGGCCTGATGTCCGTGGAAACCTACGAATGGCAGAGCGACTTCGCCCGCAAGTACGTCGGCATCGGCCGTGAGGAAGGCCGCGAAGAAGGCCGTGAGGAAGGCCGGGAAGAGGGCCGCGCCCAGGGGGTGGCCCGTAGTGTGATCGGGGTTCTGGAGGCCCGCGGGTTCACCGTCTCCGACCAGGTCCGCGCCCGTATCCGGTCCTGCACCGACCTGGGTGTGCTGGAGGCCTGGGTGCCCAAGGCCGTCACCGTCCAGGCCCCCGAGGACCTCTTCGACTGACCGAACTCTCCGGCGCACGCCGGCCGGTCGTCGACGATCTTGCTCCCGGTGGACGGGACCCCCGCCGAGGTCACCCCGGGAGCAAGATCACCGCTGTTCAAGGGCACGTGGAACACGCCCTGAGTTCGTGCGCCGATTATGCGGCCTCAGGGTCCGCGTGCCTACTCACGGGTGTACCGGGACAGCCCGACGCTCGTCGTGCAGCGCCCCCAGGAGCAGGTGTTCAGGACCGAGGACGTTGTGCCGGGACTGCAAGGCCTCGGTATAGGCCTGGGTGAGGTGGCCGAATCCGATGGCCGTGACATGTCCCCCTGTTACTGGAGGAAGCCTTGATCGTCAGCAGGATCATCGACGAGGAAACCCGCGACGGAGTCAGGATGAAGGCGTTCATCCTGGGGTTCCCCACGTTCTTGGGTGAAGGACGGGGTCTCGTCCAGATCTTCACGGGCGGCAAGCTGGCGCGTGACGTGTACGTGCTCACCGAGATCAAGTCGAACCCGATGGAGACGGGCCTGGTCACTCGTGTGCCGGAGCTGGCCGCGATTCTCCAGAAGGATCTCGCTCTTCCCGGCCCCGAGCCCCTGATCGCCGGTGAGTGGTACGCCCACTACGGCCCTTTCTCCTACTACGACGACATCGGCCCCGCCAGCTTCACCACCATCCCCCTCGGCTGGGAGGAGGACCGGTTCACCGACCCGATCTCAGATCGCAAGGTCGTCCCCGACGACGAGGCCGAGGCGCTGCGCAAGCGCTTGTCCCTGCCTCCGGTCGAAGAAGTCCTGGAAGCCCTGGGTGAGAGGGCCTGACCCGCAGGGAACCTCAGGAGACCAACCGGATCTCGGGGCGTGACCTGTGACGCCAGGTCGAGCAGGGGTTGTCCGAAGCTCCGGTAGCTGCGTTGAGCCTCGATCAGGGAGGGACTGTTCGCTTCTCCCTTCATGGTCGGCCAGGGTGTTGCTTCAACGAGTTGACACCACCGGCGGCGCTTGCGCCGCCGCCTTGATCCCATCCGCTTTCCCATGGAATCTTCCTCGGATTCAGTCGGCAGGGTCACCCCAGGTGCGGTGACATGAGGGTCACTGCTCACCCATCAGCTTGGGTAGGGTTTCATGCCCCTGGCCAGGGTCCTGCGTGTGCTTCGCCAGCTCATCGAGGGTCCTGTTCACATGTTGGACGACCTGCTCCGGAGGGACCCCGAGGTTCTGGAGGACTTGGCAGGCAGTGTTGCCCTTACCGCTCAGCAGCCCCAGAAGCATGTGCTCTGTCCCGATGAAGTTGTGCTCTCGTTTCAGCGCGGCAGTGAGAGAATCTTCCAGAGCCTTCTTGGTCTCACGATCGAATTTGCGGTAGGGACGAAGAATCCGCTTCTGCCGTCCGCCGAGCTGCGCTACCTGTGCGCGAACGGCCGCGTACTCCAAGCCGAGAGCTGCCAACGTGCTGGCGGACAGACCGTTGCCCTCCTGAGCTAGCCCCAACAGGAAGTGTCCACTGCCGATGCGTTTGTGCTTGAGCGCGACCGTTTCGTTCTGCGCATGCACGACCGCGTTCCGCGCCTGGTCGGTGAACCTTTCGAACATGGCCTGGGCTCCTGGATCACTCAAAAGGGGACGCTTGCTCCCACACCTTCTCGTAGCTCTCCAGGTAGGTGCCGACCAGGGTCCCGCCGGGGATCTTGCGCAGGCGGAACACCGGGGCCTCGGACGCCATCGCACCGTAGACGTGGGTGTTCACGATGACCTGGTCATCTGCCCGATAGATCGAGTTGTAGAGCGTCGTCCCATGGAGCCGGAACTCCACGCCTTCCACCTCGCGCAGTCCGCGGCACAGCAGGATGACGTTCCGGATCTTGGACGCGAACAGCTCGCCCAACCCCTCGTCCTCGCCGCGCTGGGCGACGGCCTCGCTGTCCGGGTCTCCCAACAGGATGCGCACACGAACGCCGGCCTTGGCCTTCTCAGCCAGTAGCCGGATCATGCTCGGGTCGTCGGCCAGGAAGAACCCGCTGAACACCAGGATGGAGATCTCTTCCCTGGCCTCCTGGAAGATGCGCTTCCACAGCTCTGCCGGGATGCTCCCCCGGTGGGGGTAGATTTCGATGATCTCGCTCTGTGAGGCGGCTTTGCTCTGCTCCGGGGTCAGTGCCTCCGGCCACAGGTACGTCTCCTCCGCGCCGAGAAAGGCCGCGGCGGCGTACCGGTGGCGCCGGTAGGGGGTGCGCCCCTGGGTGATCCAGCGCTCCGCACTCTTGGCGTCCACGCCGATCTCCTCGGCCAGGTCGCCCGGGGTGGCCCCGCGCTGGAGCAACGCGGCTCGCAACCTCTCGTTCGGCATGGACCTCGGGGGTTCGCTGGATGTCTGGGGACGCGCTCACATTATCGAGACGTCCAGCCATGTAGTGATCTCGCCCCGTGCTCCTGAGGGACTGTGGAACCGTTCGCAAGCTCCTGAAATCCGGTGGCGGCGCGGCGTAGCCTGGAGGACAGCGAGGAACGCCCGGTGCTGTCCGTCGCCGAGGTCTTCGAGCTGGCCGACGCCATCAAACCCTGCTACCGGGCGCTCGTGCTGCCGGCGACGTTCGGCAGTATGCGGTGGGGCGAGTTGGCTGGCCTGCACCGCCGACACTTCGACCTCGAAGCCCGGACCGTGACCGTGCGTGAGACGGTCACCGACGTGGGCGGACTCTACAAGGGCAAGCCCAGGTCCAAGGCCGGATACCGGACGGTCTTCCTGCCGGGGCTGGTCGTTCCGGACCTGCGCCGCCACTTGGAGGAGTACGCTGCCCCGGGGCCGAACGGGTTCGTGTTCGTCGGGGTGCGCGGCAACCAACTGCGCCGGAGCAACTTCTCCAAGTACTGGGCCGACGCCCTTCACAGCGTCGGCCTGGAGGACGTCCACCTCCACGACCTCCGGCACACAGGCAACACCTTCGACGCCGAGGCCGGGGCCTCCGTCCCGGAGCTGATGAAGCGGATGGGGCACTCCAGCTCGAGGGCGGCGATGATCTACCTCCACGCGCGCGACGAACGCGAATGCGAGATCGCCGACCGGCTGGGGGAGAGGGCCGCCGAGGAACTACGGGCCAAGCGGCGGAACCGGGACGGCGACGACCCCCTCCGCCGGTCGCCGCAGCGGTTCCCTGACGGGCTTGTCGCACGTATGTGGCACGGACTCCGGCACCCACCCGGGGAAAGCGGAACGGCCAGGTGTTCGGTTCTCACCGAGTCACCTGGCCGTTCTCCTTCTGGAGCGGATGACGGGAATCGAACCCGCGTTATCAGCTTGGGAAGCTGAAGTTCTACCATTGAACTACATCCGCGCTGTCCACCGGTGGGGACCGGTTGCAACGCTGCCATCCTAGCCCAACTTGCGGTCGCTCGGGCAACTCGGTGACCGGAACCGGACGTTCCCGCTGGTTCGGGGGGCTGTGGCCGACGCGGTGGGCCCGTGCGGTGGCGGGTGCCGGTAGGTTCGGAGCGTGTTGCTCTCCGATCGCGATATCAAGTCCGAAATCGATGCCGGCCGGGTTCGACTCGACCCCTTCGATCCCGGGCTCGTGCAGCCGTCCAGCATCGACGTGCGGCTGGACCGCTTCTTCCGGGTGTTCGAGAACCACAAGTACCCCCACATCGACCCCTCGGTCGAGCAGCCGGACCTGACCCGGCTGGTGGAGGCCGACGCCGACGAGGCGTTCATCCTGCACCCGGGCGAGTTCGTGCTGGCGTCCACCTACGAGGCGGTCACACTCCCCGACGACATCGCGAGCCGGCTGGAAGGCAAGAGCTCTCTGGGGCGTCTGGGACTGCTGACGCACTCGACGGCGGGCTTCATCGACCCCGGGTTCTCCGGGCACGTGACGCTGGAGCTGTCCAACGTGGCGACGCTGCCCATCAAGCTCTACCCCGGCATGCGGATCGGCCAGCTGTGCATGTTCCGGCTGTCCTCGCCGGCCGAGCACTCCTACGGCTCCGCGGTCTACGGTTCGCGCTACCAGGGGCAGCGGGGGCCGACGCCGTCGAGGTCGCACCTCAATTTCGCCCGTACCCGGATCGAGTCCTGAACCGAACTTCTCCGTGAAGGACGGAGTTTGCCATGCCCGAAAACGGGCACTCTCGGTTCGGTCGCGGCAGCATACGGTCACAAAGCGCTCCTGTCCTCACTATGTGACCGATATCACCCCTCAAGGATGGGTGGTATAGATCACATTTATGCGTTATGTGTGGTCAGGAAGGTGCTGTGCGGTCGGATGACCGTTTTTATGAGGTTTAAACCTGTTATCTGCTAGTGACACAGTCTCCGACCTTGTCGAGGGGATCTCGGTAAGGTTGCGCCCCGATGTGAACCAAGGTGCTGGTCACGCCCTGTGGGGTGCATGCAGAGGGGCTCTGCGCGGACCGGTTGCCTGAGGAGACCGGGGTCCGGCCGGCAGCGTTTCGGGCCTGGTCGGGACCAGCCCCGTTGAGGAGACCGTGCCAGCACTACGCGCAGACCACTTGTACAAGGTGTTCGGCAGACAGGCCCCGGCCGCCGTGAAGCGGCTCGCCGACGGCAGCCACCGCGACACCGTCGCCGACCTGGACGTGACCGCCGCCGTCATCGACGTCTCCTTCGAGGTCGAGCCCGGCGAGATCTTCGTCGTCATGGGCCTGTCGGGATCGGGCAAGTCCACGCTGATCCGGATGCTCAACGGACTCCTGGAGCCCACCTCCGGAACCGTCGAGGTCACCGGTACCGACATCACCGGCCTGAGCCGCAAGGAGCTGCTCAAGCTGCGGGGCGAGCGGATCAGCATGGTCTTCCAGCACTTCGCGCTCCTGCCGCACCGCACGGTCCTGGAGAACGCCGCCTACGGCCTCGAACTGCGCGGGCTGTCCCGCGGCGAGCGGGCCGAGAAGGCCCGCGAGACCCTCGGGCTCGTGGGGCTCGCCGGCTGGGAGGACAAGTACCCCCACCAGCTCTCCGGCGGCATGCAGCAGCGCGTCGGCCTGGCCCGCGCGCTGGCCGCGGACACCGACATCGTCCTCATGGACGAGGCCTTCAGCGCGCTCGACCCGCTCATCCGCCGCGACATGCAGACCCAGCTCCTGGAACTCCAGGCGAGCCTCGGCAAGACGATCGTCTTCATCACGCACGACCTCAACGAGGCCATGCGCCTGGGCGACCGCATCTGCGTGCTGCGCGACGGCCGCGTCGCCCAGATCGGCACCGCCCAGGAGATCCTCGACGAGCCCGCCAACGACTACGTCGCCCGGTTCACCGAGGACGTGGACCGCACCCGCGTGCTCACCGCCGCCAGCGCCCTCGAACCGGGGGCGGAGGCCGGGGACGACTGCCCCGAGGTCGGTGCCGACACCACCCTGGCCGACCTGTGCACGGGCATGGCCGAGGCCGAGCACCTCCGCGTGGTCGACGAGGACGGCAGCGTGATCGGATCTGTGTCCCGAGCCTCCGTCATGGCCGCCCTCTCCGGAGCGCGCGGAGGTGAGCGGTGAACCCCGTCGACTTCCCGCCCGCCCTGCCCGTCGGTGAGGGCTTCGAGGCGCTCAACGCCTGGCTCAAGGACAACTTCGCCTGGTTCTTCGACGCCGTCGGTGATTTCGTCCGCTGGGCCGTCGCCGCCCTCTCCGGGTTCTTCACCGAGCCCGCCGCCGGCCAGCTGGCCGTCATCGCCGCCGCGCTGATCGCCGTGCCGCTCCTGCGGACCCGGCGCCTGCCGGTGCTGGTGACCGTGGGTGCCGCGGTGCTCCTGTACCTGGCGCACGCCCTGTTCGCACTGGGCAACACGATCATCAACAGCCTGCCGCCGCAGCTCTTCCTGTGGGCGATGAACCTGTTCGACCAGCAGTACGTCGACGCCTGGTTCTGCATCTCCCTGCTCTTCCTGGCGGCCGTCACCGTGATCGGCCTGCTGGACGCGCCCGCCCGTGTGCGCACCGCGGCCGTGGCGGGCGGCTGGCTGATCGCCGTCGTGCTCGGCTGGCTCCTCCTGCCCGCGCTGGTCACCCAGCCCCGGGCGCTGCTGATGATCCTGCTGATGAGCCTGCTCGCGCTCGCGGTCGCCGGGTGGCGGCTGGGCCTGTTCGGCCTGCTCGCGCTCTCCCTCGTCGCTTCGGTCGGCCAGTGGTCCAACGCCATGGACACCCTCGGACTGGTGCTGGTGGCCAGCGCGATCGCCGTCGTGATTGCCATCCCCATCGGCATCCTCGCCGCCTACAGCGACCTGGTGAGCAAGATCGTCAAGCCGGTCCTGGACCTGATGCAGACGCTGCCCGCCTTCGTTTACCTCATCCCGGCCATCTTCTTCTTCTCCATCGGCGCCGTCCCCGGTGTGGTCGCCACGATCGTGTTCGCGATGCCGCCCGGCGTGCGCCTGACCGAGCTCGGCATCCGCCAGATCGACAGGGAACTGGTGGAGGCGGGCGAGGCGTTCGGTGCCTCCAGCCGCCGGATCCTCACCGGGATCCAGCTGCCCCTGGCGCTGCCGACCATCATGGCCGGCGTCAACCAGGTCATCATGCTCGGCCTGTCCATGGTCGTCATCGCGGGCATGGTCGGCGCGGGCGGTCTGGGCAGCGACGTCTACCAGGGCATCACCCGCAACGACGGCGCCCTCGGCTTCGAGGCCGGCATCGCCGTGGTCATCCTGGCGATCTTCCTGGACCGCCTCACCGCGGCCGTCACCCGCAAGGGCCCCGGCGCCGCGACCGCGGCCGCCTGAGCCCGCCCCCGATCCCGCAGCACGAAGTTCCCCGAGGGAAGGAAGTCCCACCATGCACAGCCGCAAGCGCATGACAGCCCTCTCCGCAGCCGGCATGAGTGCCGCGCTCCTGCTGACCGCCTGCGGAGGCGGCGGAGACCAGGACCTGACCGGCCCCGCCGACGGCGGCGGCGAGGACGCCAAGGAGATCAACATCGCGCTGATCGCCTGGGAGGAGGCGATCGCCACCACCGCCATGTGGCAGGTCATCCTGGAGGAGAAGGGCTACGACGTCACGGTCACCGACGTCGACGTGGCCCCCATGTACCAGGGCGCCGCCAACGGCGACGTGGACCTGTTCCTGGACACCTGGCTGCCCGTCACGCACGCCGACTACTGGGAGGACTACGGCGACCAGCTGGAGGACCTCGGTGCCTGGTACGACAACGCCAAGCTGACCATCACCGTGCCCTCCTACATGGAGGACGTCAACAGCATCGCCGACCTGGCCGACCACGCGGAGGAGCTGGACGGCCGCATCGTCGGCATCGACCCCGGCGCCGGCCTGACCCGTGTCACCCGCGAGGAGGCCATGCCGGGCTACGGCCTGGAGGAGGACTTCGAACTGGTGGAGTCCTCCACCGCCGCGATGCTCGCCGAGCTGGACTCGGCCATCGCCGACGAGGAGCCCATCGTCGTCACCCTGTGGCGCCCGCACCCGGCCTACGCCAAGCACGACCTGAAGGACCTGGAGGACCCCGAGGGCCTGATGGGTGAGGCCGAGACCGTCCACGCCGTGGGCCGCGACGGCTTCACCGAGGACTACCCGGAGCTCGCCGAGTGGCTGGGCGGCTGGGAGATGAGCGACGACGAGCTGGCCACGCTGGAGGCGCTGACGGTCTCGGAGGACAGCGAGTACCAGGACAGCCCGGAGGAGGGCGCCCGCGTCTGGCTGTCGGAGAACCCCGAGTTCGTCGAGCGCGTCCTGGGCGACGACGCCGAGGGTCTGGAGTTCTAGGCCCTGCCTTTCGGATCGTCTCGGGCTGCACGGCCCAGCCCGCAGGCCGGGAAACCCACCGGTCGAGCGGGAGGGCCCCGGCCTCGATGATCTTGCACTTGTAGCTCGGTTCGACCTTCGAGGTGAGCTGTAGGTACAGGGTCACGGCGCACAGGGCGGGCCATCGTGCCCCTGCCCGTCGCAGGCACAGGTCCACCTGTCCGCCTCCGCACAGAGAGAGGGGCCGCTCCCGCGGGAGCGGCCCCTCTGCCGTGGCGGCGGGTCAGGGTGCGTGATAGCCGCCCTGGGCGCCGGGCGTCCACGGGTTGATCTGGCGCCGCTTCTCGCGGCGGGGCAGCAGGTACGCGGCGAGCAGGCCGCCGAGGAACCCGAACAGGTGGGCCTGCCAGGAGACTCCCGGGTACTGGGGCAGGACCCCCCAGATCATCGTCCCGTAGAAGAGGACGACGCAGATCATGATGACGATGTCGATGGTCTTGCGCTCGATGATGCCCCGCAGGACCGTGTAGCCGAAGTAGCCGAAGACCAGGCCGCTGGCGCCCACGGTGACGGAGGGCGGCGCGGTGAACAGCCACACGCCCACGCCGCTGACGAGCGTGACGATCAGGGTGGTGAGCAGGAGCCGGCTCAGGCCGCTGAAGGCGACGAGCGAGCCCAGGACGAGGAACGGCAGCGAGTTGCCGATGAGGTGCTGGAAGTTGCCGTGCATGAACGGCGCGGTGAGAACGGTCCAGGGCGCGTCGGTGTCCCAGGAGCGCAGGCCGAACTGATGGTCGAGCGTCCCCAGCATCAGGGTGTCGAGGATCTCGAAGACCCACATGGCCGCGAGCATCCCCGCTACGGTCAGGATGGCGGTGATTCTGGACTGCGTCACCCCATCGAGGGTAGATGACCCGGCCTTGCACGGGTATGTCTGTGCACCGCGTGGTGCAGATTTGTCTGATCTGTCCTGAAGTTCCGCCGTAGTCGCAGTTGCCGGACCGGGTTTCGGCCGATTGGCCGGAGAGGATTCGGTCAGCTCTGCCGGACCTGCCGGCCGCTCAGGAGGAGAGCGAGCGCTTGCGCGGCGGGATGCCCGCCATCGCCATGAACGACTCGACCTTGGCCGGGCTGGTCATACCGGTCAGCGGCAGGTAGGTGCGCGAGGTCCGCCTGCTCTGCAGGGACGGGAAGCGCTTG
The DNA here is from genome assembly GCF_014203695.1 of Nocardiopsis algeriensis. Classification (GTDB taxonomy): domain Bacteria; phylum Actinomycetota; class Actinomycetes; order Streptosporangiales; family Streptosporangiaceae; genus Nocardiopsis; species Nocardiopsis algeriensis. Next base: position 95,900 of record NZ_JACHJO010000012.1, read on the forward strand.
GGCCGGCCCGCTCTGTCGCACAGGCCCAGGGACCGGATGCTGCCGGGCAGCAGGTAGTAGGAGCCGATGTCGCTGAAGGGCACGCCGATCTCGTAGTCGCCGCGACGGTAGCGGAACTCTCCGTCGGAGACCTCCAGGACGGGCGTCTTGATGGTGTGCCCGTGCACGGCCACCGCGGCGCCGAGGAGGACGAGGAGGACGCCCAGCGTGATGTTGGCCCAGTGGGAGACGTCGACCGCGATCGCCACCACGCCCAGCGCCACTAGAGCGTAACCGGAGAACAGCTCTACGTGTTTGCGGCCTACGGGGCAGACCAGGCGCACTGTCTCGGACACGGCGGATGCCTCTCTCACTGGGTGCGATGGCGGGGGTGGCGGGAAGTGCCTGTCACGAGCCTATCGGCTACCGCACGGTACGGACGGCGCTTCCGGGCGCCCCGGAGGCCGGTGGTTCGGCGGGGAGGGGCCTTTCGGCCTTCCAGGAGAAAGAGATATCTGTCATCCGGTCATCCCATGTATTGGAAAACCGAGGTGTGAGTGTGCACGCAAGTGGCTGAAGAGAAAAAAGTTGTCTTTTGTTCCCAGTGTAGGAAGATGAGCGTATTGTCCGCTTCGTTTTCGGTGATTGACTGGCGACTTTCCGTGGTTAATCACCGTTTACTTAGAAGTAATCAGCGTTTACTCTCTGGGGTGACAAAATGTTTTTCCAACGTGTCCGTATCCGGGATCCGCGCGCCGGACGGCCTTCCCGTGGGGACGGTGTCTTTTCCGTTATCTTTCAGGAGGGTCGAGGTTTCAGGTCGACAGCCGGGGCCGATGGCCGCGAACCGGTTGCGGATGGGTCACGAATCCGGCATTAGGCCTATACAGACATTTCGCTCAATGGTCTTCTGATCGACTAATCGCCTAAGTTTGACGGGGCGTGTGCGAACTGCCCGTTCGCGTCATGGGTTCGTATTAGTGATCAAGGGTGTAACCGATGCACAAACGAAGGAAGGCCCTCGCGCTCGCCGCGGCGGGAACCTCGGCGGTCCTGGCGCTGACCGCTTGCGGCGGTGGCGGCGGCAGTGACGAAGGTGGCACGAAGGAGGTCACCTGGGTCATCAACAGCCTGCCCTCCACCTGGGCCGCGATCAGCAGCGCCGGCGGCAGCGTCTACACCGTCCAGATGCTCTCCGGCGTCCTGCCCTACACGGGGCAGTGGCAGCCCGACGGCACCTACGAGTACGACCTGACCGTGCTCGCCGAAGAGCCCAAGGTCATCAACGACGACCTCGACGCCGGGCCCTTCCAGTACAGCATCACCCTCGCCGAGGACGCCGTCTGGAGCGACGGCACCCCCATGACCGGTGACGACCTGCGCGTCACCTGGATGATGGGCGCCTCCCCCGACGAGGGCTACTGCACCACCTGCGACCCGCGCAGCACCACCACCGCCGACATGATCGAGAAGATCGAGGTCGACGGCAAGACCGCCACGGTCACCCTCAAGGAGGGGCTCGCCGACCCCGAGTGGATGGGCATGTTCGACGCCCACAACGTCGCGGGCGGCTTCTACCCGGCGCACCTGGCCGAGGAGAACGGCTGGGACATCGACGACCCCGACCAGCTCGGCGAGTACTACACCTGGCTGCACGACACCCGCCCCGAGTTCTCCGGCGGCCCGTACATGATCGTCGACGGCGACCTGGAGAACCAGGTCGTCAAGGAGCCCAACCCCGAGTGGTTCGGCGAGGAGCCCAAGCTCGACCGCATCATCATGACGTACAACACCGACGAGGGCACCTTCATCAACGCCTTCCAGAACGGTGAGATCGACGGCGCCAACCCCGCCCAGTACAGCGAGGACATCGTCACCCAGCTCCAGGACATGGGCGAGGGCGTCACCCTCACCATCGCCGAGGGCAACATCTGGGAGCACGTCGACATCAACCTCGGCAACGAGTTCCTCAAGGACAAGGAGCTGCGCACCGCGATCTTCACCGCGATCAACCGCGACCAGATCGCCGAGCGCAACTTCGGTGCCACCTACCCCGAGTACGAGCTGAAGAACAACCACATCTTCGGCAGCGACAGCCAGTACTTCGAGGACCACATCACCGAGTCCGGCCAGGGCAGCGGTGACGTCGAGGCCGCCACCGAGATCCTCGAGGAGGCCGGCTACGAGATCGAGGACGGCACCCTCACCCTCGACGGCGAGCAGGTCGGCCCCTTCCGCCTGCGCAGCACCGACACCGTGGTGCGCAACAACTCCCTCCAGCTCATCCAGGCCCAGCTCAACGAGATCGGCATCGAGACCACCATCGAGCTGACCGACGACCTCGGCACGATGCTGGCCGAGAGGGACTACGACATCGTCCAGTTCGGCTGGAGCGGCACCCCCTACTTCGCCACCTCCGCGGCCCAGTTCTGGGACTCGGAGAGCGAGAGCAACTTCGGCGGGCTCGCCAACGACGACGTGGACGAGGCCGCGGAGGGCTCCGCCACCGCCCTCACGCTCGACGAGGCAGCGGTGAAGGCCAACGAGGCCGTCGCCGCCGTCGTGCCGGAGGCCTACGTCCTGCCGATCATGGCCGAGCCGAACTACTTCTTCGTGAACGACCGCCTCGCCAACGTCCAGGACAACCTGCAGTCCAGCTACCGCGCCACCTACAACATCGGTGAGTGGGACATCGCCCAGTAGGCGACCCAGGCCCATGGCCCGGGCCCGGGACACACACATCCCGGGCCCGGGCCGGTCCTCGTCCACCCCTGAAGGATCACACCCATGCTCGTTTACACGGTGCGGCGCGTCCTGAGCTCGATCCCCATCCTGATCCTCGCGTCCGTCCTCACCTTCGTCCTGATCGACGTCTCGGGAGACCCGCTCTCGGACCTCAGGATGCAGCAGCCACCGCCGGACCCGTCGGTCATCCAGCTGGCGGAGGAAAGGCTCTACCTCGACCGCTCCATGCCGGAGCGGTACTGGCTCTGGATGACCGGTATCGGCGGACACGGCGACATCGGTCTGCTCCAGGGCAAGTTCGGCCCCTCCACCCAGAGCACCACCTACGACATCGGCGAGAACCTGATGATGCGCCTGGGCACCACCCTGCGCCTCGTCGGGGCCGCCATGGTGTTCGCCTTCGGCCTGGCTGTCATCGCCGGCGTCGTCAGCGCGATGCGCCAGTACTCCAAGCTCGACTACAGCCTCACCTTCATCGGCTTCCTCGCCCTGGCGATGCCCGTCTTCTGGTTCGCCGGCATCATCCAGCAGGCCGGCGTCGGCTTCAACGAACTCGCGGGGAGCATGGTCTTCGCCACGATCGGCGACGGACAGTTCCAGGCGCAGGGTCTGGACTTCTGGGGTCAGATCGGCAACACCTTCAAGTACATGACGCTGCCCACGATCGTGCTGATGCTCACCAGCTTCGCCTCGTGGAGCCGCTACCAGCGGACCTCCATGCTGGAGGTGCTCAACAGCGACTACGTCCGCCTGGCCCGCGCCAAGGGACTGCCCAACCGCGTCGTCATCCGCCGCCACGCGCTGCGCACCGCACTCATCCCGCTGACCACGGTCGTCGCCGTCGGGGTCGCGGGGGTCATCGACGGAGCCATCCTGACCGAGCGCGTCTTCCAGTGGCGCGGACTGGGCGAGTTCTTCATCACCGCCGTGGAGAAGAACGACTCCTACGCGCTGATGGCCTGGCTGCTGCTCAGCGGCACGATGGTCATCGTGGCCAATCTCATCGCCGACCTTCTGTACGGCGTGCTCGACCCGAGGATCCGCTATGAGTGAGATGAAGGTTTCCGCGGCGCCCGAGAGCACCGGCGCGGAGAGCGTCGGCGGCGCCGAGCGCACCCAGATGCAGATGATCCTGTCCCGGTTCCTCCGGCACCGGGCCGCGATGATCAGCCTCGTCGTCCTGGTCCTCATCGCGCTCACGGCGTTCATCGGCCCCCTCTTCTGGAAGTGGGGCCACACCATCCACCTGGACATCCCGCCGAACCAGCCGCCGAGCGCGGACCACCCCCTCGGCACGACCACCGCCGGGCACGACGTCCTGGGCCAGCTCATGCGGGGCGCCCAGCAGACCCTCAAGGTCGCGTTCACCGTCTCGATCATGGGCACGGTCATCGGCTCCCTGTGGGGTGCCGCCGCCGGCTACTACGGCGGACGCGTCGACGCGATCATGATGCGCGTCGTCGACGTGTTCATGATCGTGCCGCTGCTGGTGATGGTCTCCGCGGTCGCGGGCAACGCCCAGGCCGGCACCACCTGGTACGCGGTGGCCTTCATCATCGGCTTCTTCTCCTGGGCCCAGATCGCCCGTGTCGTGCGCGGCGTCGTCCTGTCGCTGCGGGAGCAGGAGTTCGTGGAGGCCGCCCGGGCCGCCGGCGCATCGCCGGGCTGGATCATCGTCCGCCACCTGCTGCCCAACGCCGCCGGCCCGATCATCGTCGCGGCCACCCTGCTGATCGCCGTGGCGATCCTGCTGGAGGCAGGCATGTCCTTCCTCCAGTTCGGTATCCAGCCGCCCGACATCTCGCTCGGGCAGATGATCAACGACGCGCGTACGGCCGCCGCCACCCGCCCCTGGCTCTTCTACCCGCCGGGTGTGCTGCTGGTGGTGATCTGCCTGACGATCAACTTCATCGGCGACGGGCTGCGCGACGCCCTCGACCCACGACAGACCATGGTGCGGCGATGACCACGACTGACCAGAAGACCACAGAGGCCACGGCCCCGACCGACAGCGACGTCGTGCTGGAGGTGCGCGACCTCAGCGTGACCTTCCCCTCCGACGACGGCCCCCTGCCGGCCGTGCGCGAGGTGTCGTACGTGCTGCGCCGGGGCGAGACGCTGGGGATCGTGGGCGAGTCCGGCTCGGGCAAGTCCGTGACCTCCATGGCGATCATGGGCCTGCTGCCCAAGAACGCCCGCGTCGAGGGCTCGGCGAAGGTGCTGGGCCAGGAGGTCCTCGGCCTCAAGGACGCCCAGATCAGCAAGGTCCGCGGCAACAGGATCGCGATGATCTTCCAGGACCCGCTGACCTCGCTCAACCCCGTCTACACCGTCGGCTACCAGATCTCCGAGGCCGTGCTGGCCCACCGCAAGGTCGGCAAGAAGGCCGCGATGGACCGCGCCCTGGAGCTGCTGAAGCTGGTGGGCATCCCCCACCCCGAGCAGCGGATCAAGCAGTACCCGCACGAGCTCTCGGGCGGTATGCGCCAGCGCGTGGTCATCGCCATCGCGATGGCCAACGAGCCGGACGTCATCATCGCCGACGAGCCCACCACCGCCCTGGACGTCACCGTCCAGGCCCAGGTCCTGGAGGCCCTGGAGGCGGCGCGCCGGGAGACCGGAGCGGCCATGGTGCTCATCACCCACGACCTGGGTGTGGTGGCCGGACACGTCGACCGGGTCGGTGTGATGTACGGCGGCCGCCTCGTGGAGACGGGGTCGGTGGAGGACGTCTTCTACCGGCCGCGCATGCCCTACGCCCTCGGACTGCTGGGCTCCCTGCCCCGCCTGGACGAGGAGCGACACGAGCGGCTGACCCCGATCGTGGGCACCCCGCCCTCGCTGCTCGCCCTGCCCAAGGGGTGCGCCTTCGCGCCCCGCTGTCCGATGGCGCGGGACATCTGCCGCGAGGAAGAGCCGCGGCTCCTCACCGCCGCCGGCGGCGGCGAGCGCCGCCCCGCCGTCCCGGAGGAGACCGGCGTCCACGCCGCGGCCTGCCACTTCAGCGAGGAGCTGGAGGGGATGGGCCCCGGCGACCTGTTCAAGGGCATGGCGGCGGACGCCGCCACGGTCGAGGAGGCGGCCGAGGCCGAGGAGAGGGCCGCGGAGGCGCTCGAGGAGGTCGCCGAGGACGCCGCCCAGGAATCCGCCGAGAAGGCAGCGGAGGAGGGCGCCGCGAGGAGCGGGAAGGCCGGCGAGGTCATCCTCACCGTGCAGGACCTGGTGAAGAACTTCCCCATCCGCTCCAAGGGCCTCCTGAAGCGCAAGATCGGCGAGGTGCAGGCCGTCTCGGGCATCTCCCTGGAGCTGCGCGAGCGCGAGACACTCGCCCTCGTGGGCGAGTCGGGCTGCGGCAAATCGACCACGGCCCGGCTGATGCTCCAGCTCATCAAGCAGACGGCGGGGGAGGTGTCCTACAAGGGGCAGGCCCTGCACACGCTGTCGGCACGCCAGATGCGTCCGCTGCGCCGCGACCTCCAGCTGGTCTTCCAGGACCCGTTCGCGTCGCTGGACCCGCGCATGACGGTCTCCGACATCGTCGCCGAGCCCATGCGCATCCACGGCCGGAACGCGAAGGAGGCCCGGGCGCGGGTCCGGGAACTCCTGGACCTGGTGGGGCTCAGCCCCGAGCACGGGTCGCGCTACCCGCACGAGTTCTCGGGCGGTCAGCGGCAGCGCATCGGCATCGCCCGGGCGCTGGCGCTCAACCCGAAGGTGCTCGTGCTCGACGAGCCGGTGTCGGCGCTGGACGTGTCCATCCAGGCGGGTGTCATCAACCTGCTGGAGGACCTCCAGGAGGAGCTGGGCCTGTCGTACCTGTTCGTCTCGCACGACCTGTCGGTGGTCAAGCACATCGCCGACCGCGTGGCGGTGATGTACCTCGGCAAGATCGTGGAGACGGGCACGACGGACCAGCTGTTCGGCGCGCCCGCGCACCCGTACACGCAGGCGCTCATCTCGGCGATCCCGCTGCCGGACCCGGTCAAGGAGCGCACCCGCGAGCGGATCGTGGTCACCGGTGACGTGCCGAGCCCGGCCGACCCGCCGTCGGGTTGCCGCTTCCGGACCCGCTGCCCGAAGTTCGCGGGCGTGCTGTCGGAGGCCGAGCGCACCAAGTGCGTGGAGGAACCGCCCGAGCTGATCGACCGGGGCACGGGCCACCGCGACGCCTGCCACTACTCGGAGGCGCGCGAGCTGCTCTGACCCGGAGGGGGCCGGTTCCGGGGGTGTCCCGGGGCCGGCCCTTTTTCGTGCCCGGAATGTCCAGCTGTGGTCATGGGCGGGGTGTAAGAACTTCTGTCCGTTTCGTGTGACCTGCGAAAACGGTGCGGAAGAGACCCGAATGCCCCGCGTGTGGATGTGGCGACACAAGGTGAGATCGGGCTAGGTTCGTGGTCTTCCGTACGACATGTAGGAGACCCATGAGAAACGCTGCCCCCGGCTTCTCCTCCGGGCGCCGGAGGGGCGCCCTCCGCGCCGCCGCAGCGGCCGCCGTGCTCCCCCTGGCACTGATCTCCGCGCCCGCCTCCGCCCACGAGGCGGCCGAAGAGCTGCGCGCCGACCTCGACGAGATCCTGTCCGACCCCTCCCTCGCGGTGTCGGGGGTCGTCGTCCTCGACCCCGGGACCGGCGAGCGGCTGTACGAGCGCGACGCGGCGGAGTCCCTGCTGCCCGCCTCCAACATGAAGCTGTTCACCTCGGCCGCCGCGCTGGAGGTGCTGGGGCCCGACCACACCTTCTCCACACAGGTGGTGGCAGGGGAGCGGCGCGGATACCGCGGCGCGGTCGACAGCCTGTACCTGGTCGGCGGCGGGGACCCCACGCTGACCGCGGACGACATCGACGCGCTCGCCGAGGAGGTGGCCGACGCGGGGGTCCGCCTCGTGCGCGGCGACGTGTACGCCGACGACACGTGGTTCGACGGCGAGCGCCTCGTGGACGACTGGTGGCCCGAGGACGAGCCCTACGCCTACTCCGCGCAGATCTCCGCGCTCACCGTCGCCCACGGGGAGCGGTACGACACCGGGGTGACGGAGGTCGTCGTCTCGCCGGGCACGCGGGGGGAGGCCCCGCGGGTCGACCTCGGCGCGGCCGCGGGCTACGCGGAGCTGGACAACCGGGCCGTCACCGGTGCGCCCGGGAGCGCGAACACGCTGCGGGTGGACCGCCCGGCCGGGGCCAACACCGTCGTGGTCGGCGGCTCGATCCCGGAGGGCGCCTCTCCCGTGACGGCGCTGCGCACGGTCGAGGAGCCGGCCCTGCTGGCCGGGCACCTGTTCGAGCAGGCGCTGGAGCGGCACGGCGTGACGGTGGAGGGGGACGTCGAGGCGGGCGCGGTGCCCGGGCGCGGCAGGACCGAGGTCCTGGGCAGCCACACCTCGCCCGAGCTGTCGGAGATCTTCGTCCCCTTCCTCAAGCTCAGCAACAACGGCCACGCGGAGATGCTGATCAAGAGCATCGGCAGGGAGACCGCGGGGGAGGGCACCTGGGAGGCCGGGCTCACCGGTGTGGAGGAAGCCCTGACCGGGCTCGGGGTGGACACCAGCGGCATGGTGTTCCACGACGGCTCGGGCCTCTCGCGCACCGACCGCACCACCGCCGACGCCGTCACCGGACTGCTGGCCGAGGCACGCGACGAGGACTGGTACCCCGTGTTCCGCGAGGCGCTGCCCGTGGCGGGCGAGGCCGACCAGTTCACGGGAGGCACCCTCAGGTTCCGGATGGGCGGCACCGCGGCGCAGGGTGCCGTACGGGCCAAGACCGGGACGATGTCGGGGGTGAGCGCCCTGTCGGGGTACGTCTCCGGGCCCGACGGCGAGCTGGTGTTCAGCGTCCTCAACAACGGCCACACCGGCCCGGCGCCGACCGGGGTGCAGGACGCGGTGGCGATCCGGCTGGCCGAGTACCTGGGCAACACGGCGTCCCAGGGCGTGAGCCCGCTCAGCGCGCGGGCGCCGCAGCCCGGCGGGGAGCTGGAATGCTCGTGGGAGCTGACCTGCTGACGGCGGGCCGTCCCTGACGGCGCGGGGCCCGGACGGGACGCCTCGTCCGGGCCCCGCGCACCGCAGGACCGGTGGCCGCGGCTGTTCCGGGCCTCACACGCGTCCGCCACCGGGAGCGGCCGCCGAGCGGGCCCGGCGCGGTGCGCCGCCCGACCAGTCGCACCTGACCCGCGAGTTCACCGCCGTCATCGGGGTTCCGCCGGCGCGCTATGCGGCGGAAGGGGCACCAGGCGCCTGAGGACGCGGTGCACCTGGTCGGCGCCGGGCGGGGGATCCTCGGTGCAGGCGCGCAGGAACAGGCCGTCGACCGCGGCCGCGGCCGCGGCGCGGTCCACGGGATCAGGGAGGTAGCGGGAGAGGAAGGCGTCCACGGCGCGGTTCCAGCGGTCGGCCTCGGCCCGCAGGCCCGGATGGCGGGCGGCCATGAGGAAGAGCTCCCACTCGGCCGTCAGCCGGATCCGGTCCCCCGGGGAGGACGCGGTGAGCAGCGCGGAGAAGTCGCGCAGGGCGGTGGCGGGGTCGCCGGGCAGCGACCGAACGGCCTCGACGTAGTCGTCGTTGACCCGGACGAGCGCGTCGACGAGCATGTCCTGGACGGTGGCGTAGTAGTAGGTGACAGCGCTGGGCGGGACCCCCGCCTCGGAGGCGACGCGGCGCTGGGTCACCGCGGCGGTGCCGCCGCGCTCGACCAGGCGCATGACGGCGTCCAGCAGCAGCTGCCGGCGCTGCTGCCCCTTGCGTCTGCGGCCGTCGGGTTCCTCCACCGGTTTTCCTCCCGCGTCAGTGCCGTCCGCCCATCTCCAGGGCCATCACGCCCGCGATGACGAGGGCGATGCCGCCGACCTGGACCCAGGTGAGGGACTCCCCGAAGAAGACGGTGCCGATCACCGCGACCAGGGCGATGCCGACGGCGGCCCACACACCGTAGGCCACGCCGAGGTCCATGCCGCGGGTGAGGGACTGGCTGAGCATGACGAAGGCGCCGATGTAGCCGACGGCGACGACGACCGAGGGGACGAGCTTGGTGAAGCCCTCGGAGAGCTTGAGCGCGGAGGTGGCGGTCACCTCGAAGGCGATCGCGCCGAGCAGCCACAACCATGCCATGGGGAGACCCGTCTGCAGAGAAAGCTGAGCGAACGCTCCAGATTCTATGCCGGGACCGGACCCCCGCGTGCGTGTCGGGGTCGGAGTTGGCCGTAATCTCGTATCCGGTGCGTTTGTCCTTTGCTCAGGTGTGTATCGTCGGCGACCTCGGTGCCCGTGCTCCGCGCCGGATAACCGCTCCATACCGAAGTACGGAATTTCTGAACCTTTTCCGTGCCGACGCGTCCTAGTACCCGAGACCCACGGCGTTCGAGGTGAAACATGGAGGTCCAGACGTGAGGGGCAAGTCCCACCCATCGGTGGTCCGGCGGTTCGGCATCGGACTGGCGGCGCTCGCGCTCGTCGCCACCGCCTGTTCGTCCAACGACGCGGAGACGCAGAGCAGCAGCAGCGCCGAGCCCGAGGTGGACGACGCGGCGCAGCTGGCGATCACCCCCGCGGACGGCACCGAGGCGCTCGCGCCCAACACGCCCATCCAGGTCACCGCCGAGGGCGGGACCATCACCGAGGTCAAGGTCGACCAGGTCGTCCCCGCCGAGGCCGGCGCCGAGGGCGGCGAGGCCGAGGACCCGTCGCTCTACGAGATGACCGGGAGCCTCAACGAGGACGGCACGCTGTGGGTCAGCGACTGGAACCTGCGCCCGGGTGCCGAGGTCGTGGTCACCGCCACCGCCGAGAACGCCGAGGGTGAGACCAGCGAGCTCGTCCACGAGTTCACCACCGAGGAGGCCGTCCCCGGGCAGCGCCTGGAGCTCCTCTCCAACTTCCCCAGCTCGGGGCAGACCGTCGGCGTGGGCATGCCGATCGTCGTCAACTTCGACCTCCCGGTGACCAACAAGGCCGAGGTCGAGAACTCCATGGAGGTCATCTCCGAGCAGGGCATCCAGGGCGCCTGGAACTGGCCGAGCGACACCATGGCGGTCTTCCGCCCCGAGACCTACTGGGAGCCCTACCAGTCCGTCCAGGTCGACATGCACCTGGCGGGCGTCGAGGCCTCCGAGGGCGTCTACGGGGTGAAGAACTACCAGCTCGACTTCGAGATCGGGCGCGAGCTGATCATGACCATGCACGTGCCCGACCACGAGATGGTCGTCACCGTCGACGGCGAGCACGAGCGCACGATCCCCGTGAGCAACGGCAAGGGCAGCCGCAACTTCGACACCACCACCACGGGCGTCCACGTGCTGATGGAGCGCTACGAGAGCCTGACCATGGACTCCACCACCGTGGGCATCCCGGAGGACTCCCCCGGCGCCTACAACGTGGACGTCCAGTACGCGGTCCGCACCACCAACAGCGGCGAGTTCCTGCACGAGGCGTCCTACAACGGCAACATCGGCACCGCCAACACCTCCAACGGCTGCACCAACCTGGACATGGTCAACGCCAGGTGGGTCTTCGAGAACACCCTCATGGGTGACATCCTCGACACCACCGGTACCTCCCGTGAGCTGGAGTGGCACAACGGCTGGGGCTACTGGCAGATGTCCTGGGACGAGTGGCTGGCCAACAGCGCCACCGGTGAGGCCCACGTGACCGACGGCTCCGGCACCCCCGGCCCGGTCCACGGGGCCCAGTAGGCCTCGGGGCAGGACCCCGAACGAACGCCGCGAGGGCGCCGGGAACCGCAGGGTTCCCGGCGCCCTCGTTCCGTTCCCGGTGGAACGGCGGGGAAGCCCCGCCCCACCGCTCAGGTGTCGGAGGCGCAGTCGGGGCAGGGCGGGGCGGGGCCCCTCGTGCCGGCTGCCTTCGCCCCGGCCTCCTCGCCGCCAGGGGACGCCAGGTCCGCGGTCCCGCCGGGGGAGTGTCCCGGACAGGGGTCGCTGCCGCAGGAGAGCAGGACCAGGCGCACGGAGTCAGGACCGTCCACCTCCACGGTGACGGACGCCGAGGCGGGCTGCGCTCCGACCACGGGGCCGCCGCAGGCCTCGTCGGCGGCGCACACACGCAGGTACAGCGTGGAGCCCGCGCCCACCGGTCCGCTGCGCCAGTAGGCGCCCACCACGTGATCGCCCATCCGGGTGCGGGTGCTGTGCCCGGGGGCGGCCAGATCGACCTCGAGGTGCCGGGAGCCGTCGGCCGCCGCGATGTGCACCGTCGTCCGGCCGCTCTCCGCCGCGGGGGAGGGGGCCGACGTGTCCGGAAGAGGACCGGTCAGGGCCAGGGGAACGAGGAGCAGCGCGGCAGCCAGGACCGGTAGGGGGACCGCGCCCTCCGAGACCGGGCCCTCCGCGACCGCGGCCTCGGGCAGGCGCACACGGCCGGGCAGGCCCGCGAGCAGCCGTGCGGCCCGGCGGGGGCCCAAGGTGCCGGGGAGCTCCCGCAGCGGGGAGCGACCGGTGAGCACGCTCACCGGCACGGGCAGGAGGAGGGCGGGCAGCATCGCGGCGAGGGCCGCCGCGGCCGGAAGCAGGACCCACTCCGCCCCGGCGGCGGCCGGCCGGGGCACGAACGCGATCGCGGCCCAGCCGAGGCAGCCCAGAGCAGCCGCCCACAGAAGGGTCCAGGGCAGGAGGCGCCACGCGCGGCGCCAGGCGTCGCGCGGGGCCACCCGCCGGCCGAGGAGCACTCCGGCAACGGTCAGCAGTGCGGCGTTGAGGGCCGTGGGCACACCTGCGGCCAGGGCCGCCAGCGCGAGAGCGGTGAAGGCGGTGAGGACCGCGGAGGCGTCTCCGGAGACCTCGTGGGCGGACAACGCCGCGGACGCCGCGGCGGTCAGCAGCGCGGCGGGCAGCAGAGGGAGGACGGCGGCGGTGAGCAGGTCCCGCAGGTGTCCGGCCCGCACGGTGGGACGCCTACCCGTACCGGTACGACGGTCCATCGGCGTTCCCTTCACTTGTCACCCGCACGAAGCCTACGCTCTCGGTGAGCACGGCGCTGCCCCGGGTCACGGAAAGGGAGGCGGGAGAAGGGGCGGTGCCGTTCCCGGGGTGGAGCCGCCCCGGGAACGGTGCGGGTCACCAGGCCCGGATGCCGCCGACGGGCGCGGGGAGCCGCTCGTTGAGCCAGGTCCACGTGCCGTTGTTCTCGGTGAAGCGGCGCTGGACGCGCTGGACCTCGGCGAGCGGCTCCGCGAGCACCTCGCGCCAGTTCCCGGCTGCGCGCTCCTCCAGGTAGAGGCTGCGCGCGTCGGTGCGCATGCGCACCGCCTGGACGGTGCGGGAAGTGCCGTTGCTCAGCTGGATGCGGTAATAGGCCATGGGAATTCCCTGGGTTCGCTGCGTTCTCTGAAAAGGGGAAGAACGGTGCTGTCCGGAACAGAACAGCAGACATGACACATGCGATGGAGAAGCGAATTGCCCGGTGCGCGCGGCGGGGCCCGTGAAGGGCCGCAGAAGTGCCGTGGCAGCGTGGAGCCGGGACCCGGGATGCTCCGGGACGGGCGCGGGTGCCGGGGCACCGTGCTGTCCGCGTCTTCGGACTCTACCTCCGTCCGGAGGTGCTCCGAGCCGAAAAACGGACAAGAGGGAAGTGAATTTTCGATGTTTTCCGAGTGGGCGGCAAGGCTGCCTCGGGAGAAATACGGAACACCCCCCGACAGGAGAAGTGTCGGGGGGTGTCGGGAATTCAGACCGCGGCGAGCCGGGCCCGGGCCTCCATCAGTGCGAACCCCAGAAGGTTGAGCCCCCGCCAGTTCTCGGGACGTTCGGCGTCGTCGTGGGCGGCACCCATACCGATGCCCCACACGCGGTCGCGGGGACTGGCCTCCACGAGCACCCGCTTCCCCGTTCCCAGCAGGTAGTCCCGCAGTGCGGGGTCGTGGCCGAACTTGGCGACGCTGCCCTCCACCACGATCCCGAAGCGGGCAGCCTCCCACTCCTCCTGGACGAAGCCGCGCACCTTGCGGCCGAGTGCCTTGGCCTGCCTGGGATGGTCCGCCCGGAGGATCTCCTCCAGGATCTCCTCGTCCCCGAACAGCCGCGCCTTGCCGGCCATCATGTAGTGCTCGGCGGTCCGGTAGGAGGTTCCGTCCGCGGTGAACTCCGCGGGCCACCACTGGGAGAGGCAGCTTGTCGACAGCCCACCTGCCGCCGGCGGCCTGTGCCCCCAGAAGTGCAGGTACTTGATCCGCCCCTGCACCGCCAGCAGGTCCGCCACCGACCGTGCGTCCTCGGGTCCGGGTCCTTCGCTCATGGGGGCAGCCTGGCAGAGGCCGCCGACATTCCGGTACCGCTTTTCCCGGCGACCGGCGACCGGCGACCGGCGACCGGCGACCGGCGACCGGCGACCGGCGGCCGGTGGGCACACCCGCCCTGCGAGCTGCGGTGCTCCCGGGGCAGGGCGGGAAACTCCGTAGTAGCGTTGCGGGGAACCCCAGAAGTCGTAGGTCAGGGGCCGTGTCCGCCGCCGTGCCGGCGGTGAGCCGGGCGTCCTCCGCCGTGGGCGGGGACCGTCGGGAACGTGTCGGAGCGGGTGCCTCGGGCAGGGACGCCCCATCGCTCGGAGGTCCCACCGGGAGCCGTGTCATGGCAGGCCCTCCACGGAAGAGTCAGATGGTGACCAGAGAAAAGTTGTGCCCCCAGGCATTTCCGTGTCCGAGGCGGAGGACCGATGGCTGAACCCGTGTGGCTCAGTGACGAGGAGCAGCGGGCCTGGCGGACCTTCCTGGCCGCCGTCCGCCTGCTGGAGTCCTCGCTCGACCGCCAGCTCAGGCAGGACTCCGGAATGCCGCACACCTACTACCAGGCGCTGGCGATGCTCTCCGAGGCGCCTGGACGCTCGCTGGCGATGGGCGAGCTGGCCCGGTTGCTGCGGTCGTCGCCGAGCCGCCTCTCGCACGCGGCGGCCCGTCTGGAGGAGGAAGGGCTGATCCGCCGCTCCCGCAGGGAGGGGAATCGCCGGACCACCGTCGCGGAGCTGACGCCGCGCGGGATGGAGGTGCTGGAGGCGGCCGCGCCGGGGCACGCCGGTGAGGTGCGGCGCGTGCTGTTCGACGTGCTCGACAAGGAGCAGGTGGACCAGTTGCGGCGCATCTCCGAGGCGGTGCTCGGTGTGCTCGACCCCTGCGGAAAGGAAGTGCGGTACGCGGAACCGCCGCGTACCGAGAGTGGGAACTGAACCACTTTCTGTTGCGCGCCCTGAGCAGGAGGAACGCGGAGCGGGAGAAATTGGTGGCGTCGGCACTCTATGTGCTCGGGTGATCGCGGGTTAGCATCTGCCTTCCCGGAAAAAGGTTGCGGTCTCAAATGTTGGACGGGGAGCCGGGTCCCGATCCGACGGGAGAGCGCGGTCCTTCCGGGATACCCGATCACAGAACAGGAAACCCGATGGCCGAGAAGTCAATCGCCTCCAGGACCACCGCGCTGCCGCCCGTGCTCGGCGACGCCGCCGCCCTCTTCGCGAGGGTCGCGGTCGGTATCGTCTTCATCGCCCACGGCTGGCCCAAGCTCGCCGACGCCGAGGGCACCGCCCAGGGGTTCGCCGCCCTCGGCATCCCCTTTCCCCGATTCTCCGCGCTGCTGGGCGCGGTGATCGAGGTCGGGGGTGGGATCGCGCTCGTCGTCGGTCTCGCCCTCCCCCTCGCGGGGCTCGCCCTGGCGTTCATGATGGCCAACGCCTACTTCTTCGCCCACCTGGGCGACCCCCTCGTCGGGGGATACGAGTTCCTGCTGGTGCTGGCCGCCACCTCCCTGGCCCTCGGCTTCGCGGGCGGCCGCTTCGCCCTCGACAGCCTCATGCCGTGGAGCAGGCGCGGCCGCAGCCGCGGGACCCGCGTGGCCGACTCCGTGTAGCCGTACGTTCCCGGGCCGCCCGCAGCCGGAGGCGGGCGGCCCGGACCGCCACGCCGGGAAGGGAAAAGCCGCCCCCGGCCCGTGCGTGCCGACCCGCGTGCGTCAGGAGGCCTTGCCCTGCTCCTGATCGCCCAGAGCCAGCATGAGCTTGCGGTAGTGGCGCGACCGGGCCCCCAGGACAACGGTGGCCAGCAGGGTGGCGATGAGGGAGGCGGCCAGCACGCCGGTCTTGGCGTGGGCCAGGTGGACCGGGTCGTCGGCGAAGGAGAGCTCGGAGATGAGCAGCGACACGGTGAAGCCGATGCCCGCCAGCTGGGACATGCCGACGATGTCGATCCACCTCAGACTCGGGTTGAGCTCGGCCCGGGTCACCTTGGTGGTCACCCACGAACCGCCGGCGATACCGATGACCTTGCCGAGGATGAGGCCCGCGATGATACCGAGCGAGGCCCGGTCGCTGACGATGGCGCCGAAGTCGTCGATGACCACACCGGCGGAGAAGAAGGCGAAGATCGGCAGGGCCAGGCCCGCCGACCACGGGCGCAGCACGTGCTCGACGCCGTGGCTGGGGCTCTGCTTCTCACCGGGAAGCGCGCGCGTGCGCATCAGCAGGCCCATGGCCACACCGGCGATGGTGGCGTGCACCCCGCTCTCGTGGACGAGGAACCAGATCACCAGGGCGAGGGGGATGTAGACGATCCAGTTGGGCACCGGCGAGGCGTTCAGCTTGGCGGCCACGCCCCGGCCGCGCTGGAGGTACCAGAAGACGGCCAGCCCGGCCGCGGCGGCCAGCAGGGACAGGAAGTTGATGTCGGAGGTGTAGAACACCGCGATGACGATGACCGCGCCGAGGTCGTCGACGATGGCCAGGGTCAGCAGGAAGGTGCGCAGCGACGGCGGCAGCCAGCGGCCCACGACCGCGAGGATGGCGATGGCGAACGCGATGTCGGTCGCCATCGGGATGCCCCAGCCGTTGATCGTCTCGGGGGAGCCGAAGTTGATGGCGACGTAGATGGCCGCCGGCACGACCATGCCGCAGACGGCGGCGACGATGGGCAGCATCGCCCGGCGCGGGTTGCGCAGCTCGCCGTTGACGAACTCCTGCTTGAGCTCGTTGCCCACCACGAAGAAGAAGATCGCCAGCAGCCCGTCCGCGGCCCAGACCTCCAGGGACAGGTCCAGGTGCAGGGCGGAGGGACCGAAGGTCAGCGAGCGCAGTTCCTCGTAGGAGGCGGCGAAGGGGGAGTTGATCCAGATGATGCCGAGGACCGCCGCGGCGATCAGGAGGAAGCCGCCCACGGTGTCGTTGCGCAGGACATCGGCGAACCGGGACAGGGAACTCGGGCGTGCGTCACTGGAGGACGGGTCGATGCTCATGGACGGCTTTCCGGGAGACGACGGCTGAGGACTTCGCCGACCAGTCTTCCCGGCACACCTGTGGCGCTCTCGGCGCCTCGCCCATGGTGGTGGAAGGAGGGTGAAATGTCCAGTCCAGACGCGGTGTGGGGCGCTCTGCGGACCCCAAAGGCAGGGCGGCTCCGCCGGGCGGTCGGCCGGCCCGGGTCGGGACGCCCCGTGCGTTTTCCGAGAAACGGGAGGGAAACGGGAGCACCCGGGGCCGTACTGCTTCTCCGGAAGCGGACATGCGACAACGATTCGGTCACGCGTGTGCGAGAGTGCCCATGCGAGGGCACGACACGGGGCACAGACGTACAGTGCTCAGAAGGTGTGCCGGGAAGACTGGTCGGCGGTCGTATTCGTCCAAGCGAAACAGGCAGGTCCCCGATGCCCGACACGACTCTCCAGGGCGCGCGCATCTACCGCTCCGAGGCAGGGGCCCGCGAGGTCCGCGCCTGGTGCGAGGAGCGGCTCGCCTCATGGCCCGAGCTCAGGGCCCTGCCCGAGCTCGACTCCCAGCTCGGCCCCACACGGGCGTTCAGCGCCCCGGGCGGTGACAGGACCCCGGTCGTCGTCCTCAGCGGCACCAACTTCAACTCCGCCACCTGCGTGGACACCGCGCGCGTCCTGGCCCGGGACCGCCCCGTCATCCTGGTCGACCTGCCCGGCCAGCCCGGTCTCAGCTGCGGCGTCCGGCCGCGGGCCGCCCGCGCCCACGCCTACGGGAGCTGGCTCAACGAGATCCTGCCCCTGGTCACGGGGCGCCCCGCGATCCTTCTGGGCCATTCCCTCGGAGCCGCCGTCGTGCTGGCCGCCAAGCCGTCGGACCTGGCCCGCTGCGTGGCGCTGGTCGGGCCGGCGGGGCTGACCTCCGCGGCCATGACACCCGAACTGATGCGGGTCTCGCTGCCGTGGATGGTCAACCCCCGCGACGACAAGAGCACCCGCCTGCTCAACCACATGAGCGGTCCGGCCCACAGGACCGAGGGCGTCCACCCCTTCGCCCCGTGGATGACGCTGGTGGGTCGGAGCTGCCGGACCAGCCTGGCGCCGGGGCCTCTGCCGATGGAGTGCCTGCGCCCCTGGGAGGACACGCCCGTGCTCGTGGCGACCGGATCCGACGACGCCTTCTACTCGCCCGCCCGTCTGCACGGCCCCGCCCGCCGGCTGCTGAACACCGACGTGGAGGTCATGGAGGGCGCGGGGCACCTGTCCCTGCTGGAGCAGCCCGAGGGTGTCGCCGAACTGCTCCGCTCGCTGGACTGAGCGTCAGGGGCACCGCCCGGCCCCTGTGCCGAGGGGCACATCCACGCGTGCGGAAGCCGGTGCCGGAACCGGGAAGGCCGGTGGATTCAGGACTTCTGTGCCGGGAGACACACGACCACAGCTTTTGAGCAGGGGCGCCGTTGTGTCCCGTTTTGCTCACGTGTAACTTTAGGACTGCCTTACTAAGTGAAGCCTTACCAAACTTGGTGCGGCTTGTTCGTCGACCCCTGGAGTCCTGTCGTGTCCCCACGCTCCGCGGCCTTCCTCTCCGCAATCCCCCTCTCCGCCCTGATCCTGGCGGGCTGCTCCGCCGAGGACACCTCCGAGGAGGCGGAGGCGTCCGCCGAGTCCGGCGGTACCGTCACCGTCACCGCCGCCAACGGTGAGGTCGAGGTGGCCCAGAACCCGCAGACCGTGGTGGTCTTCGACAACGTCCAGCTGGACATCCTCGACGCCCTCGGTGTCGAGATCGCGGGCATCCCCAGCGCCGAGGTCGTCCCCGAGTTCTTCTCCGAGTACGCCGAGGACGAGTCCGTCGCCAACGTCGGCAGCCTCTTCGAGCCCGACTTCGAGGCCGTCGCCGCCCTGGAGCCCGACCTGATCATCAGCGGCGGCCGCAGCGCCGAGGTCACCGGCGACCTCGAGGAGATCGCCCCCACCATCGACATGAGCGTCGACACGGCCGACCTCGCCGGCAGCCTCGCCGAGCGCGCCCGCACCTACGGCGAGATCTTCGACAAGACCGAGGAGGCCGAGCAGCTGGTCTCCGACTTCGAGACCCGCGTCGACGAGGTCTCCGCCAAGCTCTCCGAGGCCGGTGACGGCCTGGTCATCATGACCAACGCAGGCGAGTTCAGCGCCTACGGCCCCGGCTCGCGCTACGGCTTCTTCTACGACTCCCTCGGCCTGGAGGCCTCCGTCGAGGTCGAGAGCGACGGCCGCCACGGCGAGGTCATGTCCTTCGAGGGCCTGGCCGAGGCCGACCCGGACTGGCTGCTGGTGCTCGACCGCGACGCCGCGATCGCCACCGAGGGCGCCACCCCGGCCGAGCAGGTCCTCGACAACGAGCTCGTCGACCGCACCACCGCCGCCGAGGAGGACCAGATCGTCTACCTGGACTCCCAGGAGCTCTACCTGGTCGGCGGCATCCAGGCCTACATGAACGCCATGGACACGGTCGACGCCGCCATCAGCGAGTAGTGATCCGTGGCCACGACGCTTTCCCGCCCCGAGCCCGGGGACCGCACGCGGTCCCCGGGCCTTCGGGCCGCACTGCCCCTGGCGGCCGCCTTCGCCGCGGTCCTGGCGCTCTCCGTCCTGAGCCTGTTCGTCGGCGCCAGCGACATCTCCGTCCAGCGCCTCCTGGAGGACCCCGAGGCCCGGGAGATCTTCCTGCTCAGCCGGGTCCCGCGCACCCTCGCCCTCGTGCTCGCCGGGGCGGCGATGAGCGTCGCCGGCCTCATCATGCAGATGCTCACCCAGAACCGGTTCGTCGAGCCCTCCACGGCCGGCACGGCGGAGTCGGCGGCACTGGGCATCCTGCTCGTCACCCTCTTCTTCCCGGGCGCCCCCCTCACGGTGAAGATCACCGCGGCCTGCGTGGCGGCGCTCCTGGGCACCGGACTCTTCCTGGGCATCCTCCAGCGGATCGCCCTCAAGTCCTCGCTGATCGTGCCGCTGGTGGGCATCATGCTCGGCGCCGTCATCGGCGCGGTCACGACGTTCATCGCGCTGCGCTTCGACCTCCTGCAGAGCCTGGGGGTCTGGCAGTCCGGTGACTTCTCCGGAATCATGCGCGGCCGCTACGAGCAGCTGTGGCTGGTGGGCCTTCTCGCCGTCACCGCCTACCTCATCGCCGACCGGCTCACCGTGGCCGGGCTCGGCCGCGACATCGCCGTCAACGTGGGGCTCGACCACCGGACCGTCATGGCGGTGGGTGTGGGCATCGTCGCCGTGATCAGCGGCGTGACGGTGGTGGTCGTGGGCATGCTGCCGTTCCTCGGACTCGTCGTCCCGAACCTGGTCAGCATGACCGTCGGCGACCACGTCCGCCGGGGGGTGCCCTGGGTGTGCCTCCTGGGCTCAGGGGTCCTCGTGCTGTGCGACATCGTCTCGCGCGTCATCCGGATGCCGTTCGAGATCCCGGTGGGCAGCGTCCTCGGTGTCGTGGGCGCGGCCGTGTTCCTGTACATGCTCCTGCGGAGGAACGCCCATGGCGCTCGATGAACGAAGCACCGGCCCCGTCGAGGCCTCCGCGGATCCCGCCGCCAGGCCCGAGGGCACGCCGGTCCCGGCCCGACGCGGGCCCCGCTCCCTGCCGCCGTGGGCGCGGATCACCCTCCTGGCGGTGCTCGCCGCCGGCTTCGCCGCCGCCTACCTGACCTACGACGTGACCGGCAACGTCGCCTACGTCATCGAGCGCCGGTCGACGGTCGTGCTCACGATGGTCGTGGTCGCGTTCGCCGGCGCGGTGTCCACGGTCCTGTTCCACACGGTCACCGACAACCGCATCCTCACCCCCTCGATCATGGGGATGGAGGCGCTGTTCACGCTGGTGCAGACGAGCCTGGTGTTCGTCTTCGGCATCGCGGGGCTGAACATGTTCCCGCCGGCCGTGGAGTTCCTCGCCCAGACGGCGCTCATGCTGCTGTTCGCGGTGCTGCTGTTCCAACGGCTCTTCACCGGCGGCATCGGCAGCCTGCACCTGACCCTGCTCGTCGGCATCGTCTTCGGTGTGCTCTTCGGGAGCCTGTCGCAGCTGATGCGCCGGCTGCTGACCCCCGACGAGTTCACCGCCCTGCAGAGCCGCCTGTTCGCCCGCCTGACCCGGGCCGACCCCGAACTGCTGCCGTGGGTGGCGGCGGCCGTCGTGCTGGTCGCCGTCTACGTGTGGCGCATGCACCGGGTGATGGACGTGGTCGCGCTGGGACGTGAGAGCGCCGTCAACCTGGGTGTGGACCACCGCCGCGTGGCACTGCAGACCCTGATGATCGTCGCGCTGCTCACCGCCGCCTCCACCGCGCTGGTGGGGCCGATGACCTTCTTCGGGTTCATGGCCGCGACCCTGGCCTACCAGCTGGCCGGCAGCCACGAGCACCGCCACGTCATGCCGGTCGCCTTCCTGATCGGCATGTGCGCGCTGGTCGGCGGGCAGTTCTTCCTCGAACACCTGCTCGGGCACGCCGGCACGCTCAGCGTGGTCATCGAGTTCACCGGCGGCGCGCTGTTCCTGTACTTCCTGCTCCGAAAGGCCGCCCGTTGATCGAACTCACCGACCTCCGCAAGGTGTACGGGGACGACACCGTCCTGCGCGACGTCTCGCTGCGGATCGAGCGCGGCGGGGTCACCTCGATCATCGGCCCCAACGGCGCGGGCAAGTCCACCATGCTCACCATCATCGGACGCCTGCTCAAGGCCGACGGCGGCCGCGTCACGGTCGACGACCTGGACACGGAGCGCACCCCCGGCCGGGAGATGGCCAAGCGGCTGTCCATCCTGCGCCAGGAGAACCGCTTCACCACGCGGCTGACCGTGCGCGACCTGGTGCGCTTCGGCCGCTACCCGCACTCGCAGGGCCGCCTGACGGCGGAGGACCACCGGCACGTGGAGGCCGCCCTGGGCTTCCTCGACCTGGAACCGCTCGCCGACCGGTTCCTCGACGAGCTCTCCGGCGGCCAGCGCCAGCGCGCCTACGTGGCGATGGTGCTGTGCCAGGACACCGACTACGTCCTGCTCGACGAGCCGCTCAACAACCTCGACATGAAGCACGCCGTGGCGATGATGCGGCAGATCCGCAGCGCCGCCGACACCCTCGGCAAGTCGGTCGTCATCGTCATCCACGACATCAACTTCGCGTCGGCCTACTCCGACCGGATCGTGGCGATGCGGGACGGCCGGGTCGTACACACGGGCACCCCCGAGGAGATCATGACCCCGGAGGTGCTCAAGGAGGTGTTCGACCTGGATGTCCGCATCGAAGAGGTCGGCGGCACCCGGGTGGGCGTCTACTACCGCTGAGCCCGCCCCGGGCGGGCCGGTCAGGAGCCGCGGTTCTCGCCCGTCTCCTCCTCGATGGGGTTGACCGGGCGGGTCTCCTTCATCGAGGAGGCCATCCCCGGCTTGGTGTGCTCCCGCCGCGTCTGGGCCTTGGCCGACTCGGGCCGGGCGTCGGTGTCGGACCTGGGAATGGGCACCGAGCGGAGGATCTCCTCGGGCTGGTTGTAGTCCGCCGGCGGGATCGAGCGCAGGGCGCTCATCAACTCCTTGTCCGCGCCCGCCTCCAGGGCGTGCTCGACGACCTGCTCCTTGCCCACGGGGAAGGACACCTCTCCGAGGATGTCCTTGAGTCCCTCGATGCCGTGCTTGACGCCCATGCCGGTCTCCTTCCGCATCGGGTGGGGCCCGGACCGCACCGACGTGGCGTGCGGCCTGGCCTGTGCAGACACGTAGGTGCGACTACCCGGGCCCGGCGTTCTCAACCCCGGTCGGAGGAGGGAGCGGTCCAGGCGGCTGCGGTCTCTTCGGACCCCGCCACCACCGCCGCGTGCAGGGCCAAGGCCCGCATCGCGCTGCTGTGGCGGTCCTCCTCGTAGGAGGCGGTGGCGTCCGCGGCCACCACCACGCGGAACCCCAGCTGGAAGGCGTCGCGTGCGGTGGAGTCCACACAGCAGTCCGCGGTCAGACCGCAGACCGTCACCCAGGTGGCGCCGATCCCGTGCAGGACACGCTCCAGGTCCGTGCCGTGGAAGCCCGAGTAGCGGCGCTTGGCCACGACGGGCTCCTCCGGCTCCGGCTCCACCCCGAACCACTCGGCCCCGGAGGTACCCGCCACGCACGGCTCCCGGCTCAGGAGCGTGTCGGGGTCGGCATCGAGAAGTCCCCGGTGCCACCGCGAGGACCCCCACGGCTCGGCCAGGTCCTGCTCCAGGCGGACCCACACCACGGGCACCCCCGCGGCGCGTGCGCGCCCGACCAGATCGGCCGTACGCTCCACCGCCGCGAGGACGCGGTCGCGGTCGGCCGGGGACAGCCAGGGGAGGTGCGCCGGGTCGGCGAAGTCGCGTTGGACGTCGACGACCACGAGCGCGGCCTCCCCCGGCGGACCGGGAACGGGCCGCGGGCGGCCCGTCACATCGGAGATGTGCTCCGTCACTCCGCGGACACCCCGGTGGCTCCTCCGGGACGCAGCAGCGGCATGACGGCCTCCCCGAACGCCGCGAGGTCGGCGTGGTAGTCGGGGAAGATCAGCATCAGGCCGTCGAGCTCGGCCGACTCGACGATCTCGCGGATGCGCCCGGCGACCGTCTCGGGGGAGCCGGTCGCGAAGGGCGCCTGGAAGGCCTCGTCCTCGGGACGCTCCGAGGTCAGGGACAGCGCCTTGTCCAGGGGCAGGCCCCAGGAGCGCTTCATGTTGACGAGGGCCTCGATGTCGGCGCCGCGGCCGTACCGCAGACGCCGCTCCTCGGCCTTCTCGTCGGTCTCGTCCATGACCACGGTGAGCATCGAGTACGTGCGGATGCTCCGGCCCTGCTTCTCCGCCCGCTTCTTCACGTCGCGGCTGGCGTCGCGCAGGCCGGTCAGGGTCTCGGCGGTGAGGAACGAACCGTCGCAGTGCCGGGCCTGGAAGTTCAGCCCGGTGTCGGAGCGGCCGGCGCTGATGAGGGTCGGCATCGGCGACGGGTGCGGCAGCGACCGGCAGTCGTCCAGCTGGAAGTACTCGCCGTCGTGGGTCACCGAGGGCTCGGTCCACAGGCGCTTGAGGAGCGAGGTCCACTCCTCGGTGTACCGGTACCGGTCGGCGTGTGCGAGGTCCTCGCGCCACATGCCCATCTGGCGGAACTCGTCGGCGTAGGAGCCGACGACGATGTTCATCCCGGCCCGGCCGCCGCTGATCTCCTGCATCGTGGTGTACATCTTGGCCGCGATGGCCGGGTTGAACAGGTTGGTGTGGATCGTCGCCCACACCTTGACCCGCTCGGTGGCCTCGGCCAGTCCCGACATCATCGTGATGGACTCGAGGGTGTGCTCCCAGTGGGCGGTGGTGCCTCCGTAGCCGCGCCACTTGCCCATGGACATGATGAAGTCGAGACCGTAGGACTCGGCGAGGACCGCCGCCTTGCGGTTGTACTCGTACGACGCCTCGGGGTGCGGGGCCGTCTCGGAGACGATCCAGCCGCCGCTGCCGATCGGCAGGAAGATCCCGTACTCGGTTTCGGCGGTGGGTGTCCCGCTCTGTGCTGACAACGTGGGTTCCTCGTTCGCTTCTGTGCTGTGTGGCTGGGGGGCAGGTCTATTCGTCGCTGGACCAGAGGACGTCGCCGGCCACGTGGACGGCCTCCAGGTAGCGCGGGTCGAAGAGGGGCTCCAGGTCGGGCACGCTCTCGAGGGCGCCGTTGTCCACGAGGTTCTGCACCTCGGCCTCGGTCAGGTTCAGGTCGATGTAGCCGTTGATGGCGTCGTCGGGGGTGGAGGCCCGCACCAGCTCGCTCTCGGTGGCCCACACCTTCGCGTTGTGCTCGGCGTCGTAGGTGCCGCTCTCGTCCAGCTCGGCGGCGTAACCGACGCACTCCTCGGCGTTGCCCTCGCCCTGGCAGTAGTCCGAGGCCTTGGCCAGAGCCCGCAGGAAGTCCTCGACGACGGTCGGGTTCGCCTCGGCGAACTCGGGGCTGGTCGTCATGACGCCGAAGGAACCGACGACGCCGAACTCCTCGGGCAGCCACTCCTTGTACTCCTCGCCCATGGCGGCGAGCTGGTGCGGCTCGTTGGAGCGGAACGCGGTCAGGGCCTGGACCTCGTCCCGGGGCAGGATGCTCGGGTCGTAGCCGGCGTCGACCTGCTCGATCTTGTCGAGGTCGACGCCCTCGGAGATCAGCATCGCCTCCAGCGGAGCGGGGGTCATGCTCTGGTGGCCCATGATCTGGCCCTCGAGCTCCTTGAGGTCCTCGACCTCGGGGCTCGTGAGCAGGATGGAGATCGGGACGTGGCCGTAGGTGGCGATGCCGATGATGTTGTGGTCGGCCTCGGAGGCCTGGACGACCTCGGCCTCGTTGCTCAGCGCGGTGAAGTGCGCGGTGCCCGCCGACACCAGCTGCGCGTTGGCCATGACGTCGCCCGTGCCGCCCTGGATCTCCACGTCCAGGCAGACGGCGTCGAAGTAGCCGAGGCTCTCGGCGGCGAAGACCTCCAGCTGGGTCACCGACGCCTGGTAGAAGTAGCCGGAGATGTAGGTGAGCTTCCCGGCCTCCTCGTTGGCCGCGCAGCGCTCGTCGTCGATGACGGTGGCCACCGGGGTCTGGTCCCCTTCGGCGGTGCCGCCGCAGGCGGCGGTGAGCAGTACCGCGGCTGTGGCTGCCGCCGCACCCAGATGGCGGCGAGTGGTGGGGAAGGTCATAAGGGGATTCCTTCGTGATGAGGGAGGGACGGTTCAGGACGAGGCGCGGCGCTGCGACTCGTGCCAGAAGAGAAGTCGGTGCTCGATCGCGGTGACGAGAGCGAGCAGGAGCACGCCCAGCGCGGCGAGGCAGAAGATCGCCGAGTAGACGAAGTCGAGGCGGGCGGTCGAGGCGGCGTTGCTGATCACCGTGCCGAGGCCTCCGGAGGACCCGGCGGTGACGAACTCGGCGACCACGGCGCCCACGATGGACAGGGGAAGGACCACTCGCAGCGCCGCGAGGGTGTAGGGGAGGCTGCTGGGGATCCTGAGCCGGAGGAGCACCTCGAGGCGGGAGGCGTGCAGTGTCTCGAAGACATGCAGGACCGGCGGAGGAACGGAGCGCAGCCCGGTGGCCACGTTGATCAGCACCGGGAAGAAGGTGATGATCGCGGTGACCACGACTTTGGGGGTCATGCCGAACCCGAAGGCGACCACCAGCGGAGGCGCCAGCGCCACGACCGGTGTCACGTTCAGGACCACGGCGAACGGCATGAGGGCACGGCGGACGACGGGGATCTCCGACATCACCAGCGCGAGCACGAACGCGCTTCCCGCTCCGATGAGGGCACCGAGCAGGGCGATGCGGAGGGTCCGCCAGGCGTTCTCGAGGAAGACCAGGGGGCTGGTGACGAGCGCCGTGCCCACCTCACCCAGTTCGGGGAGGATGTAGGGGTGCTCCGCCGCGACCGCGGTCCAGGCGGCGCCGAGGAGGAGGAGCACGGCGACGGCGGGCGTCCACGTGGCGGGGTGGAACGGGGAGCGGTTGCCCCGGCGCCGGGGACGGCGGGCCGGAGGTGCGGGACGCGAGGGGGCCGGCACGGTCCTGGCAGGGGTCTGGGTGGTCATGTGGCTGCCTTCCGCTCAGAGCGCTACGAGGTCGTCGGGGGCGGCACCGGCCTGCCAGGCGGACTCGAGCGAGGCTCGGACCCGGTCCTCCATGGCGTGCATGCGCGGACTGTTGACCAGCGCGGTGTCCCGGGGGCGAGGGAGGTCGACCGGCAGGACCTCGTGGATGCGGCCCGGACGGGCGGACATGACGACGATCTCGTCGGAGAGGGTGACCGCCTCGCGCACCGAGTGGGTGACGAAGACGACCGTGGTCGCCATGCGCTCCCACATGGCGAGAAGCTGGAGCTGGAGGGACTCGCGGGTGAACTCGTCGAGCGCGGAGAAGGGCTCGTCCATGAGGAGAACCTCGGGGCGCATGCCGAAGGCGCGGGCGATGGCGACGCGCTGCTGCTGACCGCCGGAGAGTTCGTGCGGGTACCGGTGGCCGAGCTCCCCGAGGCCGACCATGCGCAGCAGGTCGTCGGGGTCCTCGCCGCCCCGGCCCGCGCGGCGGTTGACCTTCTGGGGAAGCGCGATGTTGCGCCGGACGTTCTTCCAGGGCAGCAGGGCGGGGGTCTGCGGGACCAGACCGACGGCCTTGTTCGCGCACATGGCCTTGGGCGAGGTGCCGAAGACGGTGGCCTCACCGCTGTCGTAACCCTCCAGGCCGGCGATGACCCGGAGAAGGGTGGACTTGCCGCAACCGCTGGGACCGATGAGGCTCACGAAGTGCCTGCGGGGGATGTCGATGCTGACGCGGTCGAGCGCCGGCCGGCTGGGGTCCCCGCCGGCGTAGGTCTTGGTGAGGTCGCGTACCCGGATCAGGTCGCTTGCGGGGCGGCTCTCCCCGCTGTTGGTAGGGAAGGGTGTCATGCCCGCTCCTCGTCTTGTGTGAACGCATAATTGCACAGCGTGTTCATTGGAGGCATGTCTTCGGCCGGCACGGGGATCAGCCCGAGAGGCGCCGGAAAAGGGAACGGGAGACGCGGAAGCTCACCGCTCCGCGGGTGTGGAGTTCCACGGCAACACCCTCCAAGGATCAGTCCGTGGGCACCTTGCACCAGGGACAGTGGTGTGGAGAGCGGGTGGAAGACGTGTCGACGGCCCGCGGGAGTCTTGGGACGATGTGTGAAGTTAGGGGGCTTGGGTTAACCCGTCATGAAGGCTCCGTCACGTACCGATATCGAGCATCCGCACGTTCTGGCCCTCGTCGACGAGTGCGACGGTGATCCCGTGGGAGGCGAGTGCACTTGGCAGCCAGGCACCGCGGCCGAAGAGCCTGGCGAGGGGTTCGCCGAGGACCAACAGCAGGCGTGCGTCGGGGAAGTGCGTGTCTCGCAGCCACGAGAGCTTGAAGGCGTCGGCGATCACCTTGTTGCGCTGCGCCGACTTCACCTGGCCCTGTACCGGTGAGCACTGGACCAGGAGCTTCGGAGGGTTGCCGTCGGCAGCGTCGACCCCGACCCTGGTGCCGTCGGCGAGAGTGAACTCTCGCGGCGTCAGGTCGATGCCGAGCTGTGCGGACAGTACGCGGGCCAGCTCGGAGTTGTCCGAGCGCGAGGGCCGGGCGAGGGTGTCCGTGGACGGTTGTGTCGCTGGTTCCCCCATGTCACCGAGACTTTAGTGCATATGTAGGGCGTTCGTGTCTGGTGAGCGCGGTGCACCTCTTGTTGCGGCCGTTCCGGTATGTCTTTACCTGGGCTTTGTCGGATCGAGGTGTGACCTTATTCACAGGTTTGAGGTGTGGGGGTGGCCGGAGGAGAAACCCCTACGGGGTAGGCGTTCCCGAGCCCCGGCCGCCGCGGCTGCCCGGGCGAGGCCCTGGTTCCGTCTTTTGCCTGTTCGGCGGGTATTTTGACCAGATCCCTGCTCAGGTATTTCGCAGGCGGAACCGAGGAATTTCCTGGATCCGGGTCCGCGGGGAGTTGTCCGGAGAAGGGTGAAGGGACTTTCGGTCCTCTTTTTCGGGACTTGTGGCCAGGCCTCTGAGCTGCTTCAAGAGCTCGCAAAGCAGCGTGTCCGACCCGGAACGCCGGGTAGCAGGAGGCCAGCGGTGGAAGGGCCGCCGCGGAAAGGAACAGTCATGTTCCGTCACACGAAGCACCTTCAGTTCGAAGCCAGACCCGAGGCACCCGACGCTCTCTTCGCCAAGAAGCTCCAAGAGCTCATCGGCGGCGCCTACGGGGAGATGACCGTCACGATGCAGTACCTCTTCCAGGGGTGGAACTGCCGGATGGAGGGCAAGTACAAGGACCTCATCATGGACGTGGCCACCGAGGAGATCGGCCACGTCGAGATGCTCGCCACCATGGTCGCCCGCCTGCTGGAGGGGGCGCCCTCGGAAACCGTGGCCAAGGCCGTGAAGGACCCGGCCGTGGCCGCCGTCGTGGGCGGCATGGACCCCCAGCAGGCCATCGTCAGCGGTGGCGGCGCCACCCTGGCCGACTCCGTCGGAACGCCGTGGAACGGCAAGTACATCGTGGCCAGCGGCAACCTGCTCGCCGACTTCCGCGCGAACGTGGCGGCCGAGGCCCAGGGCAGGCTCCAGACCGCCCGCCTGTACAACATGACCGACGACCCCGGCGTCAAGGAGATGCTCAAGTTCAACCTGGCCAGGGACACCGTCCACCAGAACATGTGGCTGGCCGCGATCGAGGAGCTCCAGGAGGACGGCATCGAGGGCGAGATCGCCCCGACGGCCCTCTTCGACGAGGAGAACCAGGAGCACGCCAACACCATCTGGGGGCTCTCCGACGGCACCGAGGCCGCCCAGGGCCGGTGGGCGCACAGGCCCGCCCCGGACGGGCAGCACGAACTGCGCTACCTCGACCAGCCCGACCCGCTCGGCGGCCCGGCCTCGGCCCCGCCGCCCGACCCGAAGCTGTACGGCAGCGTCGACGGCAGGATCGGTGAGGGATCGGTCCAGGGCCCGTCCAAGGCCACCAAGCCGGCCAAAGGAGAAGGGATGATGGGCAA
This sequence comes from Nocardiopsis algeriensis, assembly GCF_014203695.1. Taxonomy (GTDB): domain Bacteria; phylum Actinomycetota; class Actinomycetes; order Streptosporangiales; family Streptosporangiaceae; genus Nocardiopsis; species Nocardiopsis algeriensis. The sequence goes on from NZ_JACHJO010000012.1 coordinate 125,362, forward strand.
GATCAAGGACGCCCTGGACTAGGGGACAGGGGCGGGAGGAGCGGTATGAGGGTGCACCGGCTGTGGCGGTCCGAGGAACCGGGTGACACGGCCCCTGCCCCTCCGCTGCCGGGCCCCGCCCTGATGCACCAGTCCTGGCGCGACGTCCTCTTCGTCCACTGGCCGGTGGACCCCGAGGACGTCGCGCCGCTCCTGCCTCCGCACACCCGCCCGGACACGCTGGACGGCGCCGCCCACGTCGGCCTGGTCGCCTTCCACGTCCCCGGCACCCGTGTCGCCGGGGTGCTTCCCGCGGGCTCCTTCGACGAGGTCAACGTCCGGGTCTACGCGGTCGACGGCCACGGGCGCCGCAGCACCGTCTTCCTGACCATGGACGTCAGCTCCGCCCACATCGCCGCCGCCGGCCGAGCGATCGCGGGTGTGCCCTACCTGTGGGCCGACGTCTCCCTCCGCCAGGGGCCCGAGCGGCACGCGGGGGCGGTGCGCCGCCGCCTTCCGGCCGGCGCGGCCGCGCGGTGGTCCTTCAGAGTGGGGGAGCGGCTGGAGGAGACCCCGCCCCTGGAGGAGTTCCTCACCGCGCGCTGGGGCCTGCACGTCCGCCACCTGGGCGCCACGCTGTGGATCCGCAACCGCCACCGCCCGTGGCCGCTGTACCGGGCGGAACTGCTGCACTACGAGGGGAATCTGCTCCGGAGCGCGGGGCTGAGCCCCCTCACGGAGGAGCCGCTGTCCGTCCTGTGGTCCCCGGGCACCGAGACGGGCTTCACCCCCTCCACGGTTCCCGCCCCCGCAGGAGGGGAGGGGCCCTGAGGGCTGCGCTCCGCTCGGCGCCCACGGGTACCGGACACCGGCGCAGCACGGCACCCGGCTATGCGGCGGCCGATGTCTCGCGAACGATGCGGTGATGGAAGAGGGCCAGCACCGCCAACATCAGCCCCAAGCCCGACACGGAGATCCCCGCTGCCATGAAGGGCTCCAGGACCACGGCCCGCACGGCGATGCCACTCGGAACCGCCGTTGGCGAGGTCTCGAAGAACGCCAGGTTGCCCATCGTGTTCCACCCGGCCCACCCGACGAAGGAGACGGCGAGCGCCGCTTCCAGCGCCACCAGCGACCGGTGTGTGGACAGGAAACGCCAACCGTGGAGGTGCCGGGCCAGGACCCGTTGGCCGTGTGCCCGGGCATACACGACGCACACGGTGACTCCGGTGACGAGGAGGACGCAGAACGCGGCGACGAGGGTCGCTGCTTCCATGCGGACCTGGGCGGAGATCTCCCGGTACCCGTCGGCGGCGGCCAGTGCCACCGGTTGGACGCTGTCGACGTAGGCAGGCAGTGCCTGATCCTCCACGGCCTGGACGGCCCCTTCCCGGTCGAGGAGAAGAGCCGCACCCATGGTGGCGTAGGAGTGGTAGTGGACGAAGGGATGCAGAGCCGCGGAACCGTTGGGTACGGCGACCACCACGGGATCCTGGGCGAAGGGCACCCCGCTCTGGGTCCCCAGAGGTGTGGCGCCATAGGTGAACAGCCGCTGCCCGGTTTGGCTGGGTGCCGTCTCCACCCGGATACGCGGGGGCACGCCGCTGTCCGCCTCCCAGGACTCACGCAGCCACAGTCCTACCTCCTCCTCGAGGACGTCGGCCAGGTCGGCGTGGACCTCGGGGACCAGGACGCGCACCTCGCCGCCGTCGGAGGAGGGGCCGTACGGACTTCCCCCGGCGTCCAGGACAGGATGCCTTCGCAGGTACGTGTCGTTGACGACGATCAGAAGCAGGTCCTCGGGTACGGCCGTCGGACCCAGGACGGAACCGCTCTCACCGGGAGCCGCGAGGAGAAGCTGCCCGTGCGCGTCGAGAGCGCGGAGCGACTCGCCGAACGCCCGCGTGGTCTCCTGCTCCTGCAGTTCGTCCACCGACTCGGAGAAGTGGAACCGGGAGATGTCACCGGCCTCGGTGAAGGCTTCATGAGCCTGACCCCGGCCATGGAGAAGCTGAAGGCTCAGCGCCAGGTTCGCCGTCAGCCCGAGAACGAGGACCAGGGCCGGAACCCGGACGGCGTAGGTGGAGACAACGGCCGAACGCACGGCCAGCCGGCCCTTGAGAGCCGGAAGGATGCCGGTGGCGTGCACCAGGGCCAGCGCGGCGACATGTGCGGCGATCCCCGCGGTGCTGAACACCGAGAGATAGAACAAGGACACCTCGAGAAGCAGCCCCCAGCGAGGCAGAGCCCCGTGGGTATGCAGGAGCCCCGCCATGACCAGCGCGATGGTCACGGCGGCGGCCGACCAGTACGGTGCCAGCTTCCCCAGATCACGCAGAAGGATGCGGGACGGCGGTACGCCGTGCAACCGCAGGACGGCGTAGGAGCGGGCGCCGAGCAGCACGCTGGTGGCGATACCGGCCACTCCGCACAGGAGGGCGACGGTGAAGGCGTCGAACAGGGTGGCGTCCCGGACGACCTCGAACCACTCGACCGTCCGGTACTCCGGAGCGATCTGGCCGTCCAGCCCGTACACGGACAGGGCGTCGAGGAAGGCCGTCGCGTGGGCTTCCTCGCCGAAGAGGTGGTAGGTACCGCGCGGATCCAGGTCAGCGGCCTCGTGCCACGGGTGAACCTCGGTCCGATGGTCCAGGGAGAGGCCGGGATAGCCTTCGCCGAGCCAGGAGGCGCCGGGCTGTTCGGGGTTTCCCACGACCATGTGGAGGTGGCGCAGGCCTCCTGGATCGCGCACGTCGGCGGTTTCCAGAGCGATGTTCACCCGGTGTTCCGCGGCGAAGGACGCGATCGCCTCCGAGATCCCGTCCTGCCCGGCCGATGTGCTGTCGCCCCGCACCTGCACGAGCGTCGCCCCCGGATCCGGTGTGGCCTCCAGCAGCTCTCTGGAAACCAAGAAGGAAAAGAGTGCGGAGAGCACGAGAAAGGCCGTGTGTGCGAGGGCGATACCGCGGATCGGCATGGATTTCTTCCGGAGGAGGGGGCGCGAGCGGATCCGATCCGACCGAGGGGCCGATCTGCTGATGCTCGGTTTTTCCGGCATGAACGGGCGGAGAACTGCTCCCATGACCCATGGAAGCGCAGGCGCCATCGTATCCCACGCGGAAACGATATTTACCCGAGAATGCTGACGTGGTTAACGCCACGCCCTTCCACCTGGGGATATTCGTCTCAGGTGCTCAGGACCATTCGGTGCGGTCCTCGGATCACTGCGGATACGGTCTTCAGGTGTCGCTGTCCGCGGTGAGACCGCTGCTCGGAAATATCGGGGAACCTCGGGGTGGTGCAGTGCCACCGGTACATCAAGGCGGCTACCGCTCATCGGCCGCCGAGAGATCCATCCGCCACACGTTCGAGGGGAGGAAGTGTCCCCTCGGATACTCGAAATCGCACTCTTCGGCGAACTCGAACCCGGCCTTCCGGCAGACCGCGTTCGATGCGAGGTGGTGGATGGAGGGAAAGGCATACAGCAGGCGATGACTGCCGTCGGCCTTGGCCTTGTCTGCGGCTGCCAGGGCCGCAGCCACCGCCAGGCCGCGCCCCTGGAACTCCGGCAGAATCGCGTAGCCCGTCTCGTAGGCCGGCTCTCCGTTCCATTCGCGGTCCCAGAAGCCGGTCAGTCCCACGACCTGGCCTTCCGGCAGCAGCACGACCCGGAACATGTTTCCGTTCGCATCGGGGCCGAGGTAGCTCCGATGCCGCTCGATGAGCTGCTCCTCCGTCTCCGGGCCGCCGAGGTATTCGGTTATGGATCTGAAACATGAGAACTCCGGGGCCCTGCCTACACCGAGCAGTTCGACGATCCCTCCCTTGAAGCGGGGCGGGGCCGACCTCTGTTGGTGGAGGATTTCATTCCCAGTGCCGAGTGCAGCGTGGAGGGTATTTGTGTTCGGGGTACCTTCCATCTGCTTGCCGTGACGGGAAAGCGGACCAGCGGATTCCCCTACTTCTACGAAACCGGTCACCTGCTGCCGGACCCCGCCCAGGAGAGCGGCTCCCGGTTCGGGACGTATCTCCAGGAAATAGTGTCCGCCCTCGGAATCGACACCGCTCCCGTCCATGCCGAGGTCAAGGCGAGTGACGACGCCATCGAACTCATCGAGATTCACACGCGGTTCGGCGGGGACCTCGTCCCCGCCCTTATGGAGAAGGCCTTGGATATCAGGGGTTTCGGTTACTTCTACGACGCGCTACTGTACGGTCGGTTGCCGGAACCCCCCTCCGGTCCCGCACGTGTGGCGGGGGTGCGCTTCCTCTGCCGTCCCCTCGAAGACGCGGGTCTACGGATCCCCAGGCCCCCACACGGGGTTCGGGCGGAAATGGTGGTCGGTGGAGGCGACGGACACGAACCCGGTGCGCTGGACAACATCCGCATCCCCAACCAGCGCTACGGCCTCATCGTGTTCACTGCGCCGAGCCACGAGGATGCGGAGGGCTTCGCCGCTCAGCTGGACAACGATTGGCAGGACGACAGTTGATTCTCGAACTGGTCACCTTTCGGCTCATGGACGACGTGTCCGAGAAACGTTTCTCTGCGGCCGTCCGCTCCGTCGATGAGTTCCTGGCGGAACAGGCCGGTTTTCTGGCCCGCCAGGTCATGACGGCGGAGGACGGCGGACGAATGGACCTCGTGTGGTGGAAGGACCTGGAATCGGCACAGGAGGCGGCGCGGGCGATTCGCGAGGAGCCCCGGGCGGAACCCTTCCTCGCCTGTCTGGACCCCGGTTCCATCCACGTGTCCCACTCCGAACTCGCACACTCCGTGCCCAGAGAGTTGCCGTGGTGAGCGAGAAATAGGCTACACACGGACCCCGGAAAGGGTTCTCCACCGTCTTCAGCGGCCTCTTCGGTGGATTGCCCCGAACCGACTGGGTCGTCTGGAGTGGTGTCCTCATCAGCCGCGCCGGAACGATGGTCGTTCCCTTCCTGGCACTCTTCCTGTCCAGCGAGCAGGACATGTCCGTCGCCATGGCCGGTACGGTGGTGGCGGTTCTGGGGTTGGGCGGTACCTGCTCCCAGGTCGTCGGCGGGGTGCTGACCGATGTCTGGGAACGCCGGGTCGCCTTCGCCATTGGCCCCGTCGCCACGGGCGGGTCCCTGCTGACCCTGGGCTACGTACAGGGGACCTTCGCGACCCTGGCAGCCGCGTTCCTGGCCAGCTCTACCAACCTGCGGCTGGCGCGATCGTCGTGGATGTGGTGGACAAGGAGCGTCGTTCCCGCGCCTACGGCCTGCTCTACTGGGCGGTCAACATCGGCTTTTCCGTGGCGGCTGTCTTGGGCGGGGCCCTCGCCCAACGCGACTTCACGCTCCTGTTCTGGGTCGACGCCGTCGTCTGCGTGATGTTCGGTCTGATGATCTGGTGGCGGCTGCCTCCCGACGAACCGAGGAACGCAGACCGGCCGGTTCCCTCCGGCGGCTACCGGGACGTCCTGCGTGACCGCGTTCTCACGTACTCACGCGGTGACGCTCGGGTATCTCGGTGAGGTCCAGGCGGCCCGGGGTGAGATCGAGACTGCCTGCTCGACATGGTCGCAAGCCCTGGATGCCATGCAAGGGGTGCGTTCCGGTCGGGCGATGAACACGGTACGAACCATGAGGTCAACCCTCGGTACGTTTCGGGACCGAGGTGTTCGTGCGGTCGGCGAGCTCGATCGCCGTGTGGCCGAGATCCTGCGCGATATACCCTGATCCGGCCTCCAGCGCGAAGGGAAACACCGTGGAGATCACGCTCTCCCCCATTGCCACCGTCATCGGCGGCCGGTCCGAGGTCAGCGACGACTACTGGGGCGGTGTTCGGTCTGTCATCCGCCTCAACGAGGATCTGCCCCTGGCCGCGCTGAAGGGCTTGGAGGAGTTCAGCCACCTCGAGGTCGTGTGGCACTTCAGCAAAGGCTCTGATGCCGATGTGCATCTCGGTTCCCGTCACCCGCGGAACAACCCGGACTGGCCGGAGACGGGGACGTTCGTCCACCGCAACCACCGGCGCCCGGCCAGGATCGCGATCTCCCGACCCCGCCTGCTGGGCATCGAAGGCCGCGACCTCCATGTCGAGGACCTGGACGCGATTGACGGCACACCGGTCTACGACATCGCTCCGTGGTTCACCGAGTTCGGACCGCGCGGAGGGACCACCCAGCCCTCTTGGCCCGGGGAAATGCTCAGCCGGTACTGGGAGAAGCGCTCGGGCACGTAGTAGAGGCATCACGACCATTGCTTGCCTGATGGGCCTCTCGTGGTTCTCGAAGCCCTGGTCACAAGGGATCGGCACCTCTTGTGATCAGGGCTTTCGTTATCCTCCACCGGCCGTGTCCTGGCGGACTCCTTGTCTTCTGGCCGGCCTTCGAGCGTGCCGCGAGTGCGGTAGGAAGGTCCTCTGAACAGGGTGTCCGCCAAGGTCCGGGTGCTCGATGGCCGCAGCGGCGAAGACCTGCCCACGAGCTTGCGATCGCCCTTGCCGCGGGGGTGGACATGAAGGTGGTTCAGGCGATGCTGTGGTACTCCTCGATCATCATCACGGCGGACATGCGCACGCTGATGGTGATCGAGGTGGTCAAGCGCGAAGCCGAAGCCGCTGCTGCGGGCTCTCCCGTCGCGCGGCTGCCGGGAACACTTTCCGCACCCCCGGGCTCCCTGTGGGCTCCCAAGGACCCGAAGGATGACGAAGGGCGTTCCTTGCAGAAGAGGAACGCCCAGGTGGGTAAGGGTAGGCCCCCAGGGGCTCGAACCCTGAACCCACGGATTAAAAGTCCGTTGCTCTGCCAATTGAGCTAGAGGCCCGCGATGCGGCTCGGAGTGTGGTCCTGGCCGTCGCCGGAGCCAACTCTACCGTAGGCACACGGGGTCTCGGTGGCTGGTGCAGTCCGGCGGAACCCGCGGCCGCTCGCCGCTCCCACGCGCCCGCTCCCCGTCCCGGTAAGGCGTTGCGGAGACGGCGCAGCCACCGTCCGCGAGTCATCACCGGCTCCTCGCCCCGGCGGGACCCCTCCGGTTCGGCAACCGACCGGATCCTCGGGTGCTGTCCGAAGGCAGGTGCCGGGCCGGCGGGGCCGGGGCACGCCCTCGGCGGGGGTGATGCATCGGAGGAGCCGCGCCGCTGTTCGGGCCATCGGCCCCCCGATCCCTCGTCGCGTGCCCTGTCGGCTGCGCGTATGCATTCCGCGCGTTCCCCGTTTGTGGGCATCGCTGCGAGTCGGGGAAGAATATCTCTCCTTCTATTATTTCGGGTGGGCCTGGGTCGGTGTGTATTTAGGGGAGATTATCGTGTTTTGCCTGTTCAGATCTGCTGTCTCGGTGTGTCATTTATTTTTTGATTGAGCCCTAAAAAACAGTGCCTTCGCTTCTCCTGTGCATGCGCATCTTTTATGATCTCGGCTCCCGGGAGAAATTTCCTGAGGGGGAAGAAATCCCTTCCTTCTGCTTTGCTCCCTTTTCGGGAGCGGGTGGCCCTCGGGGATACGACGCATGGGGGCGGGGGAGATGGAAGGTACGGAGACGGGCGCCGTGTTCGCGGCCAGTGAGCGCCTGTACCGGGAGGTCGCGCTGCTGGCGCACGGGGCACCGGGATGGTTGCGGGAGGCGGCCGAGGCGGGGACGGACCTCCTGCTCCTCGGCTTCGCGCTGCTGTTCCTGGCGGGATGGTGGCGGGCCAGGGGAGAGGGCGCGGGGGTGATGGCCGCGGCGCTGCTGGCCCCTGCCGTCACCACCGTCGCGTACGCGGTCAGCCGCTCGCTCAAGGGCGTGTTCGAACAGGAGCGGCCGTGCTCGGTGGTGGCCGACGTCGCCGCGGCGATCGCCTCCTGCCCGCCGCCGGGCGACTGGTCCTTCCCCAGCAACCACGCCGCCGTGGCCGGGGCCGCGGCGGTCGCGGTCGTCCTGGTGCGGGGGGTGTGGGCGCTGGTCGCCGCCCCCTTGGCGCTGCTGGAGGCCTTCTCACGGGTGTTCGTCGGGGTTCACTACCCCCACGACGTCCTCGCCGGCCTGGTGGTGGGCGCCCTCGTCGCCGCCGTGGCGGTTCCGCTCGCGCGCGGGCCGGTGGGGGCGGCCGTGGTCCACCTGCGGGAGAGGTCCGCGCTGCGGCCGCTGCTCGCGGTGCCGCCGGCGGATCCCCTGGCGCTGCCCGTCAAGGAGGCCTGAGGACTACCTCGGACGCACCAGCACGTTCTGGTGGATGCGCCCGATCGGGCCGTGCACGTCGTGGAGCACGCCCGCCGTCATGCCGATGCCGTCGGGTCCGACGGAGGACTCGGCGGACACCCCCGTCCACTCGCCCCGCGGTGCGCGGAACAGGTGCACGGTCAGCTCGGTGTTGATGAAGGTCCACCGCGTCGCGTCGAGGCGGGCCCCGACGCCGTTGGCCGCGTCGGCCACGCTGAACACCCGCTGCAGCGGCGTCATCTCCTCGCCGTGGACCAGCGACGCCCGCGTGCGCATCCAGGCGGAGGCCGGGCCGGGGGAGCCCGGCGGGGTGACCACGTGCCAGTCGACGGTCTGCACGTAGCCGGCGGCCCGGAACAGCTCGTTGATCTCCTCGCCGGGGGCCGCGTCCGGGGCGGGGGCCGGAAGCGAGGCGTCCGAGGCGTGGGCGACCTCGGACGTGTCCAGGGTCTGCAGCCGCCAGGCGTTCGCCCTGGCCACGGCCCTGGGCCCCTTGGGTCCCTCCGCCCACAGCTCGGCGGTGAGCAGCTCGATCTGGCGGCCGGGGCGTTCCACCCTGGCGCGGACCTCGATCTCCGACATGGGGACCGGGCCGAGGAGTTCCACGCAGAAGCGTGAGAGGCGCGTGTCGGTCCGGGGCTCGCAGCGCTCCAGCGCGCGGACCAGGAGCGCGGAGGGCGGGGCCCCGTGCTGCATGGTGTCGGCCCAGGTGCTGACCGTGTGCTCGGTCGGGCGGAAGCGTTCCGCGCCGGTTTCCGGTCCGGGGGAGTCGACCCGGTGGTAGAACGTCGTCTCGCTCATGCGCAGTCCTCCGGAGGTGGGATGACCCCCGAATATAGCGAACGGCGTTCGGTATGCCCGGCCCGGCCGGGCCGGTTCAGGTGGGCCGCGTTCCCCGGTGGTGTGCGAGGAGGTCGTCGAGGCCCTCCAGCTCGTCCATGAGGCGGCTGGCCTCGATGAGCAGGACCGGATAGGGGCGCCAGGGGTCGCCGAGCGGAACGGCCCCCTGTTCGCCGCCGGTCTCCTCCAGACCCTCCTCCAGGCGCCGGGCGCGCCGCACGACGGAGCGGAACTCCTCCGACTGCCGCGCCAGGTGCTCGGGGTTCAGCTCCTCCAGGATCCCCATGGCCTCGGACGCCCTTCCCAGGAACTCGCCGCAGCGGACGAGGAAGGACCGGTAGGGGTCGCTGCGGTCGTCCTCGCGCCAGCGGACGAGGCTGCGGGTCAGCGACGTCACCTGGTGGGTGACCCTCTCCAGGGAGTCGATGATCTGGTCGTACCCGTCGTAGCCCGGCCCCCGGATCGGGTGCAGCAGCCTGCGCGGGTTGAAGTAGGTGCTCTCCCTGGCCATCGCCACGGCGGCCCTCGCCTGCCGGGTGATGGACTCGACCTCCCTCGTCCGGCGCATCCAGTCGGACGTGGACGACTCGTCCAGATCCCCCTCGCGCAGTCCCTGCCCGATCTCCTCGCACAGCCGGCGCAGGGTCTCCGCCAGTGTCTGCACCGCGTAGCGCGCGCCGCGCAGGCGCAGGGGAGGAAACACCGTGAGGTTGACGGCGACGCCGATCGCGCACCCCGCGAGGACGACCAGGACGATCTGCCCCAGTTCCAGGAGCCGCTGCTCCAGGCCCGAGGCGCCGACGTAGACGGAGAAGGCGAAGAAGGCGGCGGTGGCGACCTGTTTCCTCTGGTCCCTCAGCATGTGCCACCGGCCGATGACCAGGGCGGCGGCGGAGACCAGGGCGAACGTCACGATGTCGGGGCCGGCGAGTACGGCCAGCACGGCCTGCAGCGCGATCCCCAGCACCACCGCGAGCACGTAGCTCAGGGACTGGACGACCGACTGGTAGACGGTGGCCTGCACCATCATCAGGGCCGTGAAGGGGGCGAAGGCCGGGGCGGGGGACGGGATGAGGTAGTAGGAGGCGGCCCAGGCCAGGGTGGCCGCGAGCGTCCCCTTCAGGACCACCGCGAGCGCGCCGCGCTCGCGTCCGCTCGATTCGGCCACCCCGGCCAGCCGTTTCCGGGCGCGTGCGAGGTGCCCGTCCCTGCTCTTCCCCATCGCGCTTGCCGACCTCTCAGGAACGGCCGGAGCCGGAGGGAACCTCCTCGCCGATCCGCTGCCGCAGCTTCTCGATGGTGGCGGCGAGCAGACGGGACACGTGCATCTGGGAGCAGCCGACCTCCTCGGCGATCTGCGCCTGGGTGCAGTCGCCGAAGAAGCGCAGGTGCAGGATGGTGCGCTCGCGGGAGTCGAGGCACGTCAGCGCGGGCCTCAGCGACTCGCGCTCCACGACCAGGTCGTAGGACGCGTCCTCCTGGCCGAGTCGGTCCTCCAAGGTGGAGCCGTCGTCGTCCCCCAGGTCGGGGACGTCCAGGGACAGCGTGTTGTAGGACTCCGACACCTGGACCAGTTCGAGCACCTCCGCCTCGGGCAGGCCCATGGCCTCGGCCAGCTCGGAGATCTTCGGAGGCCGGGCGTGCTCCTGCTGGAACTCGCCTCTGATGCGGTTGAGCTGGTTGCGGTTCTCCTGGTGTCTTCTGGGCACACGGACGGCCCAGGTGTGGTCGCGGAAGTGGCGCTTGATCTCACCCGTGACCATGGGCAGGAGGTAGGAGATGAACTTCTTGCCGCGGTCGGGGTCGAAGCCCCGGATGGCCTTGACCAGGCCCAGGTGGCCGGTCTGGCGCAGGTCCTCGTAGGGCTCGCCGCGGCCGCTGTAACGGCGGGCGATCTTGTGGATCAGGGGCTGGTAGAGCTCCATGACCCGCTCCTGGAGGGCGGCAGCCGAGGGGTGGCCCTCAGGCAGGTTCTTCATGATGCGGAGGAGTTCTTCGGCCGGCTGGTCCTCGCCGAAGTCGGGGCGGTGCTGCGGGACAACCGTCGGGGCACTCGGCTGGGCGTCGATCACTGCGGACATCAAGGTCCTCCGTGTCGTTGATGAAAATCCGTCACTCTTGTCACAGGAGCCACATGGTTCGGTTCGCTGGGCGATGGCCACTGCTCCTGTCCTGCTCGTCGTCTCCCCTGTCTGCCGGTCCGTGGGGCCGCGGTGCGCTCCGCTCGGGCCGGTGCGCTCCGTCGGGCCTCTCCGGGCCGGCAGTGTCACCTGTCGGTGCCGTCTCGGCGACCGGTGGTGACGGCTCTGCTTCTACGTGCCCACTGAGAACACTTCAAAAGCGGTCACAGTGTGATTTCGGAAACTATTGAAGATAGCTGGCTTCCCCGAGGGGAATGTCGGTAATACGCAGCCTTGCCCTGGGATGTAAAGAGCATCTAAGGAAAGCAAGAAGAGTGTCGGGGAACACAAAGGCCGCCGCACCCGGGACCCTTCCCCCTGCAGGTCAACCTGGGCGCGACGGCCATATCCCCCTGTGTTCCGGGCGGCTGGGCCGCTCCGGTACTTCACCATCTACCTGTGGGAGAGCGCCTTAAACACCTTCATGGAGAAATCCTGGCGATCTCTTTGCCTGAGTCGCTGTTATCCCACCTCAGAGGAGGGAAAGAGAATTCCTTCCGCAGCGGACCCCGGCTCCGTCCGACTCAGTATTTCGGTGCAGCGCTTCACGACCTCGTCCGTTTCCAGGGCCAGAAGGCCCGGGTCGGGAGCGGCGGCGTGCGGATCCCCCCGGCGGCCCGCCCACAGGCACGCGTGCAGGTCCCCGTCCACCCGCGGCCCCCACAGCGCCGGCGGTACCGGGCCGAAGAGGCGCACCGACGGCGTCGCGTAGGCGGTGGCCAGGTGCGCGATCCCGGTGTCCCCGCACAGGACCAGGCGTGCGCCGGCCACGAGCGCGGCCAGCTCCTCGAGCGAGGTCCGGCCGGCCACCACGGACTCCGGAGCGAGCCCGGCCTCCTCCGCCACCCGCCGGGCGCGCCCCTCCTCCTCGGAGGAACCGGTGACCACGACCTCCAGCCCCAGCCGGGACAGGTGCCGTGCGACCGCGGCGAAGCGCTCCACTGGCCAGCAGCGGGACTCCGCGGAGGCGCCCGGGTGCAGGACCACCCGCTCTTCCCGGGAGACGTCCTCCGGTACGGGCCAGTACAGGTCGCGCGGATCGGCCGCCACCCCGTGGTGCTCCAGCAGGCGGCACCAGATGTCCGCGTCGTGGACGTCGCCGGGCCAGGGCGGCCCGGGCCGATCCGGCAGGGACGGGTGCCCGTGGGTCCACAGCTGCCGGGGCCGGAGACCGTCGAGCGCCTCGATGCTCCGGGGACCCCGGCCGTGGAGGTTGACCGCCAGCTCGGGCGGGCGCCGGCGGTCCCACGCGGGGGTGTGCAGCTCCGGCGTGGGCAGGACCTCCCAGTCCAGCCCCGCGAGCCGGACCAGGCTCCGGTAGGAGGAAGGCCCCGCCAGGACCCGGCGCCGTTCCGGCCGGGCCCGCTCCAGGGCGCGCAGAGCCGGGACCGCCGTCGCGAAGTCGCCCAGCTTCAGCACCCGGTACACGAGAAGGGCCGGTCCGTTCCCGTCCGGGCCCCCGTGCCCGGGCGGGGGGACGGACCGGCCCCCCCGAGTACCGTCAGCGGTTCGGTTCGGCTTCGCTGACATCGGCCAGCGCCGAGTCCTGGTCGGCGACCTCGGCCAGGTCGCCCATGGAGACCACGCCCACGACCTTCTCGCCCTCCACCACGGGCAGGCGGCGGAGCGCGTTCTTGCGCATGGTGTCGGCCGCGTCGCGGATCCCGCTCTGCGGTGGAACGGTGACCATCTGCGAGCTGCGGACCTCTCCGGCGGTGCGCGTGGCGGGGTCGCCGCCCTCGGCCACGCAGCGGACGACGATGTCCCGGTCGGTCACGATCCCCACCAGGTTGTCGCCCTCGGCGACGATCACGTCACCGATGTCGGAGTCGCGCATGATCTCGGCGACCTCGCGCAGTGTGGCGTCGGGCGTGACGGTGCGCACGGACGTGCTCATCACGTCGGCGATGCTTCTGGCTGCCATCTTGTTCCCCCCGTGAACGGATGTCACTTCATCCTTTCTCCCGCCCCTCTTGCCCGGAGACCGCAGCGCAAACATCGAATCGCAGGCGCTGTGCACGGGCACCGGGCAGGGCGCGTCCCGCGCGCGGAAGGCATCGCGGACAGCGGTGTCGCGGCTGTTCACGCGGGCTTCGCGGGCCCGCGCCCATGTTTAGTCAACGCTTCGCCTGGTAGTCGGTCCAATGCGTTCCGCACTGAAGTACACCACCCCAGGGGAAGGAGGCCGGTGCCATGCGCGTCCTCGGTGTCAACGCCGTTTTCCACGATCCGGCCGCGGCGCTCGTCGTCGACGGCAGGACGGTGGCCGCGGCGGAGGAGGAGCGGTTCTCCCGGCGCAAGCACGGGAAGGAAGCGGTGCCCTTCTCCACATGGGAGCTGCCGGTGCAGTCCATGCGCTGGTGCCTGGAGAAGGCGGGCCTGCGTCCGGAGGAGCTCGACGCGGTCGCCTACTCGTACGACCCGGCGCTGGCCGACCCCGACGGGCCCGGCCAGGACTCCCACTGGGAGCAGCTGCGTGTCTTCTACGTGGAGCGCGTCCCGAACTTCCTCGTCACGGCCCTTCCCGGACTGGATCCGGCCAAGGTCGTCCACGTCCCCCACCACGTCGCGCACGCGGCGTCGGCGGGACTGGCGGCGCCGCCCTTCCGCGGTGAGCGGGACGGCGCGGTGTTCGTCGCGGACGGGCGGGGCGAGGCGGCCTCGCACCTGGCGGGCGTCTATGTCGACGGCAAGCTCGACGTGCTGGCGCGCCAGCCGCTGCCCGAGTCGCTCGGCCTGGTCTACGAGGAGCTGACCGAGCACGTGGGCTTCCACCGCTCCAGCGACGAGTACAAGGTCATGGCCCTGGCCTCCTACGGGAAGCCCTCCATGGCCGACCGGCTGCGCGAGTACGTCCGCTACGAGGGCGAGGGCCTCATCCGCGCCTCCGGCGTGGACTGGAAGTCCCTCACCGCACCGTGCGCCCGCGGGGCCGAGCCCGGCCCCGAGCACGCCGACCTCGCGTGCAGTCTCCAGACCGTGATGGAGGAGGTCCTGCTCGAGATCACGGGGTGGCTGCACGAGCGGACCGGCATGCGCCGCCTGACCATGGCCGGCGGCGTGGCCCTCAACTGCGTCGCCAACAGCCGCCTGTTCCGCGAGGGTCCCTTCGAGGACATCTGGGTGCAGCCGGCCGCCGGCGACGCGGGCACCGCTCTGGGCGCCGCCCTGGAGGTGGCGGTCCGCGCGGGGGACCGGGTCGAGCCCATGCGCGGTGCCGACCTGGGCCGCTCGTGGAGCGAGGACGAACTGCGCGCCGTCCTCGAGGAGGCCGAGGTCGCCTACGAGCGCCCGGACGACCTGGCCGCCGCGGTCGCCGAGGCGCTCGACCAGGACGCGCTGGTGGCGTGGTTCCAGGGCCGGGCCGAGTACGGGCCGCGCGCCCTGGGACACCGGTCCCTGCTGGCCAACCCGTCCCGCGCCGAGAACCTCGAGCGGCTCAACCGGGTCAAGGGCCGCGAGCAGTTCCGGCCCGTCGCCCCCATGGTGGCCGAGCACCGGGCCGAGGAGATCTTCTCCGGCGGCCCCCTGCCCAGCCCCTACATGCTCTTCGTCCACGAGGTGGCACCGGAATGGCGCGAGCGCATCCCGGCCGTGGTCCACGTGGACGGGACCGCCCGCGTCCAGACCGTCAACGGCGAGGACGACCCGCTCACCGCACGCCTCCTGGAGGAGTTCGAGCGGCGCAGCGGCCTGCCCGTCCTGGTCAACACCAGCCTCAACACCGCCGGGCGCCCCATGGTGGACTCGCCGCGCGACGCACTGGAGTGCTTCGGGTCGGCGCCCGTGGACGTCCTGGCCCTCGGACCGTTCCTGGTCCGCCGCCGCGGACGGAGCGGCCGATGAACCGCCCCGACTACGCGGTGGTCGTGCCCACGGTGGGGCGTCCCTGCCTGGAACGCGCGATCCGGCCGCTGCTGGAGGCGGCCGAGGAGGTCGCCCCGCGCGAGGTCGTGGTGGTCGACGACCGGAGGCCCGGCGCGACCGGGCCCCTGCCGGGGGCCGACCACCCCCGCGTGCGCGTCCTGCGCACCGGCGGAGCCGGGCCCGCCACCGCGCGCCAGGCCGGGTGGCACTCCTGCTTCGCCGAGTGGATCGCCTTCCTCGACGACGACGTCGCACCGCCGCCGGACTGGCCCGAGAGGCTGTGCGCCGACCTGTCCGGCCTGCCCGCCGCGACCGGCGGCAGCCAGGGCCGTATCACGGTGCCCCGCCCCGAGGGCCGGGCACCCACCGACGCCGAACGGGCCACGCTCGGCCTGGAGGGCGCGCGGTGGATCACCGCCGACATGGCCTACCGCCGGACCGCCCTGGAGGCGGTCGGCGGCTTCGACACCCGCTTCCCGCGCGCCTACCGCGAGGACACCGACCTGGCGCTGCGCGTCCTCGACGCCGGGTTCTCCCTCACGGTCGGCGACCGCGAGTGCGTGCACCCGCTGAAGGAGGGCGGCCGCCTCGTCAGCCTGGCCGCCCAGCGCGGCAACGCCGACAACGCGCTGATGCGCCGCCTCCACGGGAGGGACTGGCGCGCCCGGGTCGGGGAGGGCCCCGGCGGACTGCGCGGCCATGCTGTCACCGCGGGGCTCCTGGCCGGGGCCGCCGCGGCCGGGATCACCGGGCACCGGACCGAGGCCGCCGTCCTCGGCCTCGCGTGGCTGGGCCGCACCGCCGCGTTCGCCCGCCGCCGCATCCGCCCGGGGCCCGCAACGCCGGGAGAGGTCGCGGACATGGCGGTGACGAGCGCGCTCATCCCGCCCCTGGCCGTCTGGCACCGCATCGCCGGAGAGGTCCGCCATGCGAGGGCCCGCCGGCGCCCCGGCATCCGCGCCATCCTGTTCGATCGCGACGGCACCCTTGTCGAGGACGTCCCCTACAACGGCGACCCCGACAAGGTGCGGGCCCGGCCCACCGCCGAGCGGGCCGTGGCCCTGGCCCGGAGGGCGGGGCTCGCCGTGGGAGTGGTCACCAACCAGTCGGGCATCGCCCGGGGCCTCATCGACGCAGAGCAGGTGGAGTCCGTCAACCGGCGCGTCGACGAGCTCCTCGGCCCCTTCGACGTGTGGTGCGTGTGCCCGCACGGCGAGGAGGACGGCTGCGACTGCCGCAAGCCGCTGCCCGGAATGGTCCTGGAGGCCGCCGAGCGCCTGGGGGTGCACCCCGCGGAGTGCGCCTTCGTCGGGGACATCGGCTCCGACATGGCCGCGGCCGCGGCCGCCGGGGCACGCGGGGTGCTCGTCCCCACCGCCGTGACCCTGGACGAGGAACGCCGGGCCGCCCCCGAGACCGCCCCCGACCTGGAGTCGGCCGTCCGACGGCTGGGAGGGCGCCTGTGAGCGGTGGAACCGTACTGGTGGCCCGCCTGGACAGCATGGGCGACGTCCTGCTGTCGGGCCCGGCCGTGCGCGCCGCCGCGCACACGGCCGACCGGCTGGTCTACCTCGCCGGCCCGCGCGGCGCCGAGGCCGCGCGGCTGCTGCCGGGCGTGGACCGCGTGGTCACCTGGCTCGCGCCCTGGGTCGTCGCCGACCCGCCGCCGGTCGACCCCGCACGGGTGCAGCGGCTGGTCCGCCTGCTGGCGGGGCTGGAGATCGACCGGGCCGTCGTCCTGACCTCCTTCCACCAGTCCCCGCTGCCGCTGGCACTGCTCCTGCGCATGGCCGGCGTCCCCTGGATCGGGGCGGTCAGCGAGGACTACCCCGGCAGTCTGCTGGACGTGCGCCACCACGTGGAACACGGGATCCCCGAGGCGCGGCGGATGCTCTCGCTCGCCGACGCCTGCGGCTTCCCGCTCCCGCCCGGCGACGACGGGCTGCCCGCCGTCCGCCGCCCCCTGCCCGACACCAGGGACCTGACCGGACCCGACGGCTACGCGGTCGTCCACGTCGGCGCCGACGCGCCCTCCCGCGAGCTCCCGCAGGAACTGGCGGTCAAGACCGCGGTCGCGTTTGCCGAGCGCGGCATGCGGGTGGTCGTCACCGGAACCGAGGGGGAGGCCGACCGCGCCGCCGAGGTGGCGGAGGCGGGCGGGGTGAGCCTGGCCGGGCGCACCACCGTCGCCGAGCTGGCCGACGTGCTCGACCGCGCCGCCGTCGCGGTCGCGGGAAACACCGGCCCCGCCCACCTGGCCGCCGCCGTCGGAACCCCCGTCGTCTCGCTCTTCTCCCCCGTGGTGCCCGCGTCCGCGTGGGCCCCCCACGGCCCCCGGGTCCGCGTCCTGGGCGACCAGGACGCGCCCTGCGCCGGGACCCGTGCCCGCAGGTGCCCCGTTCCCGGCCACCCCTGCCTGGCCTCTGTCACCTCCGACGAGGTGCTGTCCGCCGTCGACGACCTGCTGGAGGAGAGATGACCGTACACGACAGCTCCGCCGCCGCGATCCTCGACGGGGAGGAGGGCGGCGCGCGTGTTCCCGCACGTACGCGGCGCATCCTGCTCTGGCACGTCCACGGATCGTGGACGACGGCCTTCGTCCACGGCGGGCACACCTGCCTGCTGCCGGTGACGCCCGACCGCGGACCCGACGGCCGGGGCCGCGCCCGCACCTGGGACTGGCCCGCCAACGCCGTCGAGCTGGCCCCCGACGAGATCCGCGACGGGGAACCCGACCTGGTGGTGCTCCAGCGCCCCCACGAGATCGACCTGGCCGAGCGCCTGCTCGGCCGCCGCCTCGGCCGGGACGTCCCCGCCGTCTACGTCGAGCACAACACCCCGCGCGGCGACGTGCCCGCCACCCGCCACCCCGTGGCCGACCGCAGCGACATCCCGGTCGTCCACGTCACCCACTTCAACGCGCTCTTCTGGGACTGCGGACGCGCCCCCGTCCGCGTGGTCGAGCACGGCGTCCCCGATCCCGGTTACCGCTTCACCGGTGAGGAGGCCCGGGCCGGCGTCGTGCTCAACGAGCCCCTGCGCCGATGGCGTGTCACCGGCACCGACCTGCTCCCCGCCCTGGCGGAACGGGCTCCCCTGGACCTGTTCGGCATGTCCGTGGAGGGGGTGCCCGACCGGCTGGGGCTGCCACCGTCCCGGCTGCGGGTCCACGAGGACCTTCCGCAGGACGCGATGCACGACGGGCTCGCCCGGCTGCGCGCCTACGCGCACCCGATCCGGTGGACCTCGCTCGGACTCTCCCTGATCGAGGCCATGATGCTCGGCCTTCCCGTGGTCGTCCTGGGAACCACCGAGGCCTACCGGGCGGTGCCGCCGGAGGCGGGGGCCGTCTCCACCGACCCGGGGGTACTGGCAGAGGCGCTGCGGGCGTTCGTGGAGGACCGAGACCTCGCCCTCCGCACCGGCGCGGCGGCCCGCAGGGCCGCCCTGAGCCGCTACGGACTCACCCGGTTCCTGGACGACTGGGACCGGGTGATCGAGGAGGTGACGTCATGAGGATCGCCATGGTCTCCGAGCACGCCAGCCCGCTGGCGGCGATCAGCGGAGAGGACGCCGGAGGACAGAACGTACACGTGGCCGAGCTGGCCCTGGCGCTCGCCGACCGGGGGCACGAGGTGACCGTCTACACCCGGCGCAGCGACCCGTGGCGGCCCGACACCGTCTCGCTCGGTCCGGGTGTGCGGGTCGAACACGTGCGAGCCGGACCGGCGGCGCCCGTGCCCAAGGACGACCTGCCGCGCCACATGCCCGAGTTCGCGCGGCGGCTGCGCGCCTACTGGCGCGCCGACCGGCCCACCGTGGTCCACGCCCACTTCTGGATGAGCGGCCTGGCCTCGCTCCAGGCGGCCGGCCCGCTGGACCTGCCGGTCCTCCAGACCTTCCACGCCCTGGGCGTCGTCAAGCGCCGCCACCAGGGCATCGCCGACACCAGCCCCGTGGAGCGCATCGCGGTGGAGCGGGCCGTGGCCCGCCGCTGCGACCTGGTCGTGGCCACCTCCACGGAGGAGCGCAGGGAGCTCGCCTCGTGGGGGGTGAGTCCGGACAGGGTCGCCGTGGTCCCCTGCGGGGTGGACACCGAGCGCTTCTCACCGGACGGGCCCGCCGCCGGCCGCGGAAGCCGGCCGCGCATCCTCAGCCTGGGACGGCTCGTCCGCCGCAAGGGCGTGGAGACCGTGATCGAGGCCCTGGCCGAGGTGCCCGGGGCCGAACTCGTCGTCGCCGGGGGCGCCCGGCCCGGGCGCCTGTGGACCGAGCCCGAGGCGGTCCGCCTGCGCATGCTCGCCGAGCGGCTCGGCGTCGACGACCGGGTCCGCTTCCTGGGCTGCGTCGACCGCTCCGACGTCCCCGCGCTGCTGCGCTCGGTCGACGTCGCGGTCAACGTCCCCTGGTACGAGCCGTTCGGCATCTCCACGATCGAGGCCATGGCCAGCGGCACACCCGTCGTCGCCTCGCGTGTCGGCGGCCACCTGGACACGGTGGTGCCCGGAGAGACCGGACTGCTGGTGCCGCCCAGGGACCCCGAGCGCCTGGGCCGCGCCGTCCGGTGGCTGCTGTCCGACGACGAGTCCCGGCGGGCCTTCGCCGCCGCCAGCGCCGCGAGGGCGCAGCAGCGGTACTCGTGGGCCGAGGTCGCCCGGCTCACGGAGGAGTGCTTCCTGCGGGTCGTCGGAGGAGAGGAAGTGAGCCTTCCCGAGCCCCGGCGGGAATCGGAGGAGTCCGTCGCCACCGCGCCCCGGAGGGGGGAGGACTGATGCACGAGCACCTGAGGAAGCTCTGCGCCGCCCTGGAGCTGACCGAGACCTCCCGGGTCGAGGAGTGGGGCCGCCGCGCCGCCCGCGCGCTGCTGGACGGCCGCAGGCTGTTCGCGTGCGGCAACGGGGGCAGCGCCGCCGAGGCCCAGCACCTGACCGCCGAGCTGACCGGTCGCTTCGAGGACGAGCGCGAGCCCCTGTCGGCCATCGCGCTGCACGCCGAGACCTCCAGCCTCACCGCGGTCGCCAACGACTACGGCTACCGGCAGGTGTACGCGCGCCAGCTGCGTGCCCACGCCCGTCCGGGCGACCTGCTGGTGTGCCTGTCCACCAGCGGCACCAGCGGGAACGTCGTCGCCGCGGCCAAGGCCGCGCACGAGCTCGGGGTCACCTGCTGGTCGCTGACCGGGCCCGAGCCCAGCGTCCTGGAGTCGATCAGCGACGAGACCGTCGCCGTCCCGGCGGACAGCACCTCGACGGTGCAGGAGGTGCACCTGGCGCTCGTCCACGTGTTCTGCGCGGCGGTGGACCGGGAGGTGGCCGCCCGCGCGGTGCCCTCGCCGAGGGAAGGGGCCAGGTCGTGACCGCCCGGGGACCGGTGGTCGTGGTCGGGGACGCGCTGCTCGACGCCGACCTGCGGGGCGAGTCCTTCCGCGACTGCCCCGACGCGCCCGCGCCCGTGCTGGAGGGCACCTCGGCCTGGTACCGCCCCGGAGGCGCCGCCCTGGCCGCGCACCGGGCCCGCAGCGACGGCCGCGACGTCGTCCTGGTGACCGCCCTGGGCCGCGATCCCGCGGCCGAGACCCTCGCGGGGATCCTCGGCTCGGGAATCCGACTGGTGGGGATGCCGCTGCTCGAACGGACCCCGGTCAAGACCCGGATCCAGGCCAACGGCCGCACCGTGGCCAGGATGGACGAGGGCAGCGGGGGCAGGGCCGAGCCCGCGCCGGCCGAGGTCCTCGAACGCGTCCTGCGGCAGGCCTCCGCCGTCCTGGTGTCCGACTACGGGTACGGGCTGGTCGGCCAGCGCGCCGTCCGCGACGTGCTGGCGGAGTGCGTCGGACGCGTGCCGGTCGTGTGGGATCCGCACCCGCGCGGGGCCGACCCGGTGCTCGGGACGCACCTGGCCACGCCCAACGCGGCCGAGGCGGGCGTCGGAGGGAACCTGCCGGACGAGGCACTGGACCGCGCCCGCGAACTGGCCGGCCGCTGGGGGGTGCGCTCGGTCGCCGTCACCCTCGGGGGGAACGGGGCGGCCTGGGCCGACGGGTCGGGCGGGCGCGGGCACGTGCCGGGCGAGCCGGTCCCCGGCCCCGTCGACACCTGCGGAGCGGGCGACGCCTTCGCCGCGGCCTGCACGGCCGCGCTCGCCGACGGCGGCAGTGCCGGCGAGGCGGTGCGGGCCGGCGTGGCGGCGGCGTCGGCCTTCGTCGCCGAGGGCGGGGCGGGGGCCTACGCACTTCCCGACCCGGGTCTGGGGAGTGTCCGACCCCTGCCCGGCCAGGGCCCCGACGCGGCCGAGGTGGCCGACCGGGCGCGGCGCCGGGGCGAACGCCTCGTGGCCACCGGCGGCTGCTTCGACCTGCTCCACGCCGGCCACATCGACCTGCTCCGGCGCGCCCGCCGGCTCGGCGACCGCCTGGTGGTGCTCATCAACGGCGACGCGTCCGTGCGCGCCCTCAAGGGCGAGGGCCGTCCGGTCGTCGGGGCCTACGACCGGGCCCGCGTCCTGTCCGCGCTCGACTGCGTGGACGCGGTCGAGGTCTTCGACGAGACCACGCCGGTGCGGGCGCTGGAGAGGCTGCGGCCCGACGTCTGGGTCAAGGGGGGCGACTACGACGTCGAGAGCCTGCCGGAGACACCCGTGGTGCGACGGGCCGGGGGAGCGGTGGTGACCGTGCCGCTGGTGCCCGGCCACTCCACGACCGGTCTGATCACCCGGATCCAGGACCGGGGCCGCGACGGGCTCCGCGCCCGCTGAGGACTCCGCGCAACAACCGAGGGCGAAGAAGGGAAACACATGCGCTCACTGGGAAACACGCTCATCACCGGAGGGGCCTCCGGACTGGGGGCGGCCACGGCCAGGGCGGTCGAGGCCGCGGGTGGCAAGCCCATCGTGCTCGACCGGCAGCACCCGGGCACGGATCTGCCCTTCGAGCAGGTCGACCTCGCCCACCGCGAGGACGTGGAGGTGGCGGTCCAGCGGGTCGTGGAGAAGCACGGGCGCATCGACGCGGTGGTCAACGCGGCCGGGATCGACGCCTGCGGAAAGCTCCAGGACGTGTCGGCGGAGGACTGGGAGCGGGTCGTCCGGGTCAACCTCCTCGGCACGGTGGCCGTCACCCGCGCGGCGCTGCCCCACCTGAGGGACTCCGGTGGAACGGTCGTCAACTGCGCCTCCACCCTGGGCCTGCGCGCGCTCAGCGACGCCACCGCCTACTGCGCCTCCAAGTTCGGCGTGGTGGGCTTCAGCCGGGCCCTGGCCGCGGAGCTGGCCGGGGAGGTCGGGGTGACCACCCTGATCCCCGGCGGCATGAGCACGTCGTTCTTCGACGGCCGGCCCGAGCAGTACAAGCCCGGGGCCGACGCCAAGCTCAACGACCCCGAGCACGTGGCCGCGGCCGTCGTCTTCGCGCTGAGCCAGCCGCGCGGGTGCGAGGTGCGCGAGATGGTGGTGTGCCCCTCCGAGGAGACCTCCTGGCCCTGAGCGGCCGCAGGGCCCACCGGCGGCACCGGTTCCGGGGTGCCCACTTGTCCGACCATTCCGAGGAGGTGGACGACATGCGCGAACCCGCGAGAGGGGTCGCCCTGATCACCGGAGGCGCCGGGTTTCTCGGCTCCCATCTGTGCGAGCGGCTGATGGCCGAGGGCATGCGCGTGGTGTGCGTGGACAACTTCGCCACCGGACGCGCGGAGAACCTCGCACACCTGGCCGACCTGCCCGGCTTCGAGCTGAGGGAGGCCGACCTCACCCGGCCGTTCGACCCGGGGGAGCCCGTCGACACGGTGTTCCACCTGGCGTCGGCGGCATCGCCGCCCGACTACCTGCGGCTGCCCGTCGAGACGCTCGAGGCCGGCAGCCTGGGCACCAGGAACGCGCTGGAGGTGGCGCGCCGGTACGGTGCCAGGTTCGTGCTGGCGTCGACCAGCGAGGTCTACGGCGACCCGCTGGAGTACCCGCAGCGCGAGACCTACTGGGGCAACGTCAACCCCGTCGGCCCGCGCAGTGTCTACGACGAGGCCAAGCGGTACGCCGAGTCGCTGACGATGGCCTACCACCGCGCCTACGGGACCGACGTGGGGATCGCCCGCATCTTCAACAGCTACGGGCCGCGGATGCGCGCCGACGACGGCCGCATGGTCCCCACGTTCGTCAACCAGGCGCTGGCCGGCGAACCTCTGACGGTGGCGGGCGACGGGATGCAGACCCGGTCGCTCTGCTACGTGGACGACACCGTCCGGGGGCTGATGGCCCTGGCC
The DNA here is from genome assembly GCF_014203695.1 of Nocardiopsis algeriensis. Lineage (GTDB taxonomy): Bacteria > Actinomycetota > Actinomycetes > Streptosporangiales > Streptosporangiaceae > Nocardiopsis > Nocardiopsis algeriensis. The sequence continues at coordinate 148,652 of NZ_JACHJO010000012.1, forward strand.
GACAGCGGGGTGACCGGGCCGGTCAACATCGGCAGCGACGAGGAGCTGAGCGTCCTGTCGCTGGTGCGCGTCGTCCTGAACACCACCGGGTCGGAGTCGGGCATCACCTTCGTCGAACGCCCGCAGGACGACCCGCGCTTCCGGCGCCCCGACATCCGCCTGGCCCGCGAGCAGCTGGGCTGGGAACCGCGGGTGCGCCTGGCGGAGGGGCTGCGGCGCACGGTCGCCTACTTCGCGGACCTGCGGAGCGGACGCGACCTGAACGCGGAGGCCGTGCGCGAGCTGTACTGACGGGCCGACGGGGTGCGCCGGGAAGAGCCCTTCCCGGCGCACCCCGCGCCCGGGAGAAGGGCCGAGGAGAAGGGCGGAGGAAGATGGGGAGCGGGGAACCCCGGGTGACGGTCGTGGTGGCCACCAGGAACCGGGCGGAGGAGTTGTGCCGCACCCTCGGCCGCCTGGGCGGGCTGGAGCCGCGGCCGCCGGTGGTGGTCGTGGACAACGGCTCCACGGACGGCACCGCCGAGGCCGTCCGGACGAGGTTTCCGTGGGTGCGGCTGGTGCGCCAGGAGCACAACACCGGCTGCGTGGCCCGCAACACCGGCGCCGCCCTGGCGCGGACGCCCTACGTCGCCTTCTGCGACGACGACTCCTGGTGGGCGCCCGGCTCCCTGGAGGCGGCGGCCGACGCGCTCGACGCCTGCCCGCGGCTGGCCCTGGTGGCGGCCTCCGTGCTCGTGGGGAGCGAGGAGCGGCCCGACCCGGTCAACGAGCAGATGGCCCGCAGCCCCCTGTCCGACGGCGGGCGGCCCGGACCGCGCGTGCTGGGCTTCCTGGCCTGCGCCGCGGTGCTGCGCCGCTCGGCGTTCGAACAGGCGGGAGGGTTCGAGCCGCTGCTGTTCTTCGCGGGCGAGGAGGAGCTGCTCGCCCTGGACCTGGCCGCACGGGGCTGGGAACTGCGCCACCTGCCCCGTGCGGTCGTTCACCACCACCCTTCCGAGGCCCGCCCGCCCGACCTGTGGCGCAGGTCCCTCCAGGAACGCAACGCCCTGCTCACCGCCTGGCTGCGCCGCAGCCCCGCCGTCGCGTGGGAGCGCACGGCCCGGACCGCGGGCCGCTCCCTGCGCGACCCCGTCAGCCGCAGGGCGCTGGCGGGAGCCGTGCTCCGGCTGCCGCGCGCGGTCGCCCGGCGCACGCGGCTCCCCGAACGGGTGGAGCGGGACCTGGCGCTGCTGGAGCGGACATGAGCACGGAGAACAGGATCGGCGTCGCCGTCATCACCCGCGACCGCCGCGACGAGCTGCTGCGGACGCTGCGGCGGCTGGAGGAGCTGCCAGAGGACCCGCCGGTCGTCGTCGTGGACAACGCCTCCACCGACGGGACCGCGGAGGCCGTGGCGCGCGAGCACCCCGGCGTCGGACTCATCCGGGCCGGAGCCAACCTGGGCGCCGTGGGCCGCAACGTCGCGGTGGAGGCGCTGGGCACCCCCTACGTCGCGTTCTGCGACGACGACACGTGGTGGGAACCCGGATCCCTGGCCCTGGCCGCCTCGCTCCTGGACGCGCACCCCGGGCTGGGCTCGGTGACGGCACGGATCCTCGTCGAGCCCGGGGGAGAGGAGGACCCGATCACCCCCGAGCTGCGGTACTCGCCCGTGGAGGGGCCCGACTGGCTCCCCGGGCCCGCCCTCCTGGGGGTGCTGGCGGGCGCGACGGTGTTCCGCACCCGGGCCTTCCAGGAGGCCGGCGGTTTCTCGCGGCGGCTGCTGCTGGGCGGCGAGGAGGAGCTGCTCGCCCTGGACATGGCCGCCGCCGGATGGTGGATGTGCTGGAACGAGGACATGGTCGTGCGGCACGCCGCCTCACCCGTACGCGATCCGCGCCGGCGCCGCCGTTCGGGCATCCGCAACACGCTGTGGACCGCGTGGCTGCGCCGCCCGCTCCCGGCTGCGCTCGGCCACACCTGGTGGGTCCTGCGCTCCTCCCCGTGCGACGCTGCCACGGCGCTGGCCGTCGCCGAGGCGGTGGGCGGGCTCCCCTGGGTGCTGCGCGAGCGTTCACCCGTGCCGCCCCGGGTGGAGCGGGGGCTGCGCGCCCTCGCCGGCCCCAGGAAGCGCTCGTCGGCCCGCAGCTACGTGGGATGACGCGTGGAGCGGGGCGACATGGGCAGTTGCACCCGCAGAGGAAGGGAGAGGACACGATGACGGACAAGCAGCCTCCTGCCCAGAGCCAGCCCTATCCGGGGCGGACCGAACCCATGGAGCCGCATCCCAGCGACGAGATGCGCGGCTACCAGGGGAAGGGACTCCTGGAGGGCAAGCGCGCGCTCGTCACCGGCGGTGACTCGGGCATCGGCCGCGCGGTCGCGGTCGCCTTCGCCAAGGAGGGGGCCGACGTGGTGTTCGGCTACCTCAGCGAGGACGCCGACGCCCAGCGCACGGCCGATCTCATCCAGGAGGAGGGCCGCCGCGGAGTGGGGATCCGGGGCGACCTCGCCGAGGAGTCCGACTGCGCGCACCTGGTCCGGCGCACGGTGGAGGAGCTCGGGGGGATCGACATCGTCGTCGAACACGCCGGGACGCAGAAGCCCGTCGACGACTTCGCCGACCTGACCACGGAACAGCTGCGGCGCACCTTCGACGTCAACGTGATGGGGGTCTTCTGGACCCTGCGCGAGGCGCTGCCGCACATGCCCGACGGCGGGTCGATCATCGTCACGGGGTCGATCAACGGGCTCCGGGGCAACGACACGCTCATCGACTACGCGGCGAGCAAGGCCGCCGCGATGAACCTGGTCAAGTCCCTGTCCCAGTCGCTGATGAAGCGCAGGATCCGCGTGAACTGCGTGGCACCGGGGCCGGTGTGGACCCCGCTGATCCCCGCCACCCTCGGCGAGGAGGGGAGCCAGGGCTTCGGCGAGCAGGCCCCGATGGGCCGTGCCGCCCAGCCCGACGAGATCGCGCCCTCCTACGTCTTCTTCGCCAGCGACCGGCTGTCGTCGTTCTACACGGGGCAGACGCTGGCACCGGTGGGCGGGGAGATCCAGCCCAGCTGAGAGGACCTGCGGGGCCACGGGGAGAAGGCGGAAGGGAGAACGGGTGGGGCCGGAGGCCCCACCCGTTCCGCGCGCCCGCGTGTCAGCGGGAGAGGTACTCCTGCGCCTTGACGGCCAGGCCCCTCTCGATCACCTCGCGCTGGTCGGGGTCCCCGCTCAGCAGGGCCTTGACCGTGTCCACCAGCTGGTCCCGCTCCACCTGCGGGGGAATGGGCGGGACGTCGGCGTCGCACCGCACGTCGATCACGACCGGGCGGTCCGAGGCCAGGGCGCGGTCCCAGGCGGCGCCGACCTGGCCGGGGCTGTCGACCTCGATGCCGACGAGCCCGATGTTCGCGGCGAACTCCGCGTAGGACATCTCCGGCAGGTCCTGGGAGAACGGCGTCTTGGGCGAACCGCCCATGGCGCGCAGCTCCCACGTCACCTGGTTGAGGTCGTTGTTATGCCAGACGCACACGATCAGCCTCGGGTCCTCCCACAGATGGTGGTAGCGCCGTGCCGTCAGCAGCTCCGCCAGCCCGTTCATCTGCATGGCGCCGTCGCCGACCAGGGCGATCGCCGGGCGGTCGGGCAGGGCGAACTTGGCACCGATCGCGTACGGGACGCCGCACCCCATCGTCGCGAGCGTCCCCGACAGCGACGCCCGCACCCCCGGCCGCACCTTCAGGAACCGGGCGAACCAGTTGGTCGCCGACCCGGAGTCGGCGGTGACCACGGCGTCGTCGGGCAGCCGCGGGGAGAGCTCGTGGACCACCAGCATCGGGTTGACGGGAGCGGCCTCCACCCGGGCCTGGGCATCCAGGACCTCCCACCAGCGGGAGACGTTCTCCGTGATCGTGTTCCGCCAGCTCTCGCGGGCCCCGGCCAGGTCCGGCCGCTGCGGGAGCCGGTCCAGCAGCGCCCGCAGCGTGGCGGCCGCGTCGCCGACCAGGTTGACCTCGGTGGGGTAGCGCATCCCGATCACCGACGGGTCGATGTCGATCTGGACCGCCCGCCGCCCGAACGGCGGCAGGAACTGCGAGTAGGGCATGTTCGAGCCGACGACGACCAGGGTGTCGCAGTCGCGCATCATCTCCCACGACGGGCGCGTGCCCAGGAGCCCGATGGAACCGGTGACCTGGGGCAGGTCGTCGGGAAGGACGTCCTTGCCCAGCAGGGCCTTGGCGATTCCGGCACCCGTGGCGTCGGCGAGCTCCAGGACCTCCTCGGCCGCGCCCCGGGCGCCCTGCCCCACCAGGATCGCCACGCGCTCACCGGACCCGATCACCTCGGCGGCCCGGTCCAGCTCGGACCCGGGCGGCAGCGCCGTGCCGAGCCAGGGGCCCGGTTGCGGAGCGCTGGAGGGGACGTGCTTGAACTCGTGCCGGGGCGGCGCGTAGTCGAGTTCCTGCACGTCGGCCGGGAGGATGACGGCCGTGGGAGCCCGCTCGCCCAGGGCCGTGCGCACGGCCCGGTCCAGCACGTTCGGCAGCTGCTCGGGGACGTTGACCGTCTCCAGGTACGCGCCGGCGACGTCCTTGAACAGGCTGTGCAGGTCCACCTCCTGCTGGTAGCTGCCGCCCATGGCCGTGCGAGCGGTCTGGCCCACGATCGCCAGGACCGGGACCCGGTCGAGCTTGGCGTCGTAGAGGCCGTTGAGCAGGTGGATCGCCCCCGGCCCGCTGGTGGCCAGGCACACGCCCAGGCGTCCGCCGAACTTCGCGTGGCCGACCGCCTGGAAGGCGGACATCTCCTCGTGGCGGCTCTGGACGAACCGCGGGCCGTCGTCGATCCGCCCCATCTCCGAGATCAGGCCGTTGATCCCGTCCCCCGGGTAACCGAAGATCTCGGTGACACCCCACTGCGACAGCCTCCGCAGGAGGTGGTTGGCGACGTTCTGCGCCATCTGTACTTCCTCTCTCGGGCCGATCGGGTCAGGGCTGGAAGAGCACCTTCACGGCGCCGTCCTGCTTCTTCTGGAACATCTCGTAGGCGCGCGGGGCGTCGTCCAGCGAAACGTGGTGCGTGGCGAAGGTGTCGACCCCGAGGACGTCGGCGTCGTCCAGGAGCGGCAGGATCTCGGGCACCCAGCGGAGGACGTTGGCCTGGCCCATGCGCAGCTGGATCTGCTTGTCGAACAGCGTCAGCATCGGCATCGGGTCCGCCATACCGCCGTACACGCCGGACAGGGACACGGTCCCGCCGCGCCGCACCAGGTCGACGGCGGTGTGCAGCGCGTCGAGGCGGTCCACGCCGGCCGTCTCCATGAACTTGGCGGCGACGCCCTTGGGCAGGAGCGATGCCATCTTCTGGAGCGCCTTGGCCGTGCCGTGTCCGGAGGCCTCCATGCCGACCGCGTCGATGACGGCGTCGGGGCCGCGTCCGTCGGTGCGGTCGCGGATCTGCTCGGCGAAGTCGTCGTCGGCGGGGTCGAACACCTCCACGCCCCAGGTCTCCGCGCGCGCCCGGCGCTCGGGGACCGGGTCCACACCGAACACCTTGCCGGCGCCCAGGTGGCGGGCGACGCGGCAGCACATGTCGCCGATCGGACCGAGCCCCAGGACCGCGACCGAACCGCCCTCGGGCACGTCCGCGTACTTGACGGCCTGCCAGGAGGTCGGCAGCACGTCGGACAGGTAGAGGTAGCGGTCGTCGGGCCCGATGTCGGAGACCGGGATCGCGTTGGCGTCCGCGCGCCGCACCCGCATGTACTCGGCCTGCCCGCCGGGCACCGAACCGTAGAGCGCGCTGTAGCCGTAGAGCGAGGCTCCCGTGCCCTGCTCGTCCACCCGGGTGTTGTCGCACTGCGTCTGCAGGCCCGACCCGCACATCGTGCAGTGGCCGCAGGAGATCTGGAAGGGGACGGCCACCCGCTGCCCCGGTACCAGGGAGGTCACCTCCGGGCCGACCTCCTCGACGATGCCCAGGGGCTCGTGGCCGAGGATGTCCCCCTCCTTCATGAAGGGGGTGAGGACCTCGTACAGGTGCAGGTCCGATCCGCACAGGCCCGAGCTGGTCACCCGGATGATCGCGTCCCCCGGCTCCTCCACCCGCGGGTCGGGGACGGTCTCCGTCCGGACGTCCCTCGTCCCGTTCCACACGACTGCCTTCATGTCTCCCCCAGGTGTGGTCTTCTCCGGACGCACCCGCGGAGCCGCAGGAGCCCGGTCATGGACAACTGCCCCGGGGAGAACCGAGCTGCCCCGAGGCAGCCGTGGAACCGCCACTACCCGAGCCGCCCCCGCGGAAACGCCGGGCGACACGTCGCGGCCGCAGTGCTTGGCGGGGGCGCGGCGGGTTGGTGTACTCGCATCGCGGCCCGAGCCCGGTCCGCGTCGCGAGAGGAGGAGGCATGGTGGGTACGGAGAAGCAGCTGGCGGTGCTGCGCAAGCCCTCGTTCGGGCACGTGGCCACGCTCGGTCCGCACGGGGAACCCCAGGTGAGCCCGGTGTGGATCGACTGGGACGGGGAGTTCCTCGTGTTCAGCCAGACCACCACCCGGCAGAAGCTGAAGAACCTCAGGCGGGACAACCGGATCTCCGTCTCGGCGACGGACCCCGACGACCCCTACATGTACGTGGAGGTGCGCGGGGTGGTGGATCGGGTGGAGGACGACCCGGACAAGTCCTTCATCGACAGGATGGCCAGGAAGTACCTGGGCACCGACTACCCGTGGCACAGCGACGACGAGACCCGCGTGATCGTCTACGTGCGCCCGGAGAGGTTCGTCGGACGCTGACCCCTCAGGCCCGGGGACCGGAGGGTCTCGGGGGTGATGTCAGGGGCGCTCCAGGGGCGTTCCCGGATGTGCGGTGCGGTGTCCGGCGGGCAGTGTGGAGGTATGAACCAGAACTTCCAGGGCAAGCGCTTCAGGCGCAGCAACGACAGCCGCATGCTGACCGGCGTGTGCGGCGGCATCGCCGACTACCTCGGTATCGACGCCACCGTCGTCCGGCTGGTCTTCGTGGTCCTCACGCTCCTCGGTTTCAGCGGGGTGTTCGTCTACATCCTCGCCTGGCTGATCATGCCGGCCGAGGGCGAGCAGTACTCCCTGCTGGAGGAGATCGTCCGCAGCTTCCAGGGGAAGCCGGGGCAGAGCTGATGTGGAGCCTCAGGGCGCACCCGGGATGGAAGAGGCGCGACCTGCCGGCCCCGGGCGGGGACCGCGGGGACGGGCGGCCCCGCGAGGACGGGCGCGAGCAGGGGCGCCGGGAGCGCTGACCTCCGCCGATGGAGGGCGGTGCCGGCGCTCCCGGCGTGGTTCGGGCCGTCAGGACGACGCCTCGGTCTCCTCCATCATGCGGGCCGTGTCCGCGGCCGTCCGCGACCACTGGACGGCGAGCAGCAGGGCGCAGGAGATGCCCCCGACCCCCGCCGCCACCACGACGGCGCTCGTCCCGAAGTACTCGGCGGCGGCGCCCGCGATGAGGATCCCGATGCCCTGCACGACCTGGAGCCCGGCGGCGACCAGGCCGAAGGCGAGCGCGCGGCCCTCCTTGGGGACGCACAGGACGAACGCCGCGTTGGCGACGAACTGGTAGGAGCCCGCGGCGCCGCACAGGATCAGGGCACCCACCATCGCCCACAGCGGCAGGTCGGTCAGCCACAGCAGCAGCGGGACCGAGGTGAACACGGCGAGCGGGCCGAGCAGCCGGATCCGGGTCGTGGGCGCGACGAGGCGGGTGAGCACGAGACCGCCGACCAGTGCGCCGATCGACGAACCCGCCATGATGAGACCGGCGGAGGCCTCACCGCCGCCCGCCTCCGCGGCCAGGGGCGTGGCGAGCCCGTAGGGGATCATGTACAGGCCGGCGAGCCAGGCCATCAGCGCCAGGGTGCGCAGGTCGGCCCGGCCGAAGACCAGCTTGGCGCCGCCGACGGCCATGGCCAGGAACCCGGTGTGCTCCCTGCCCTCGGGGTCGGGTGCCGGACGCGCGCGGACCCCGATCAGCACGATGAGCGCGGACAGCAAGAACAGCACGCCGTTGGACATGACGGTCAGGTGGGGGCCGACCAGGCCGACGACGACACCGCCGGCCACCAGGCCGATGAGCATTCCGACCTGGGACGTGAGCTGGATGATGGCGGTGCTGGCCACGTAGCGCTCGCCCTGGACGATCTCGGTCATCATCGCCGCCCGGGCCGCGGCGAAGGGCAGCGAGGGCAGGACCGAGCAGACGAGCAGTGCCCAGATGGCCCACACGGGCATTCCGGGGATGCCGATGAGCACGATGAACCCGGCCCGGACGATGTCGCACACGATCATGACCCGGCGCCGGGGGAAGAGGTCGGCCAGCCCGGAGAGGAAGGGGCCGATGACGGGGGGCAGGAAGGTGACGGCGATGGTGATCCCGGCCGCCAGGGGGGAGCCGGTGAGCTGGAAGACGAGAAGGCTGGTGGCGATGTTCAGCAGGTTGGCGCCGATCATCGAGAGTGCGTGGGCGAGCCAGACGGCACGGAACTCGCCGATCGACATGACGTCGCGGTAACTGCTGCGCCAGTCGCCCTGGGGGGTGGACCCCGAGGGCTCGGAGCCCTCGTTGTCAGACGCGTTGTCGAGGCGCGGATTGGCCATCCGGCACTCCCTTACTGTTACAGGGTTGAAATCACTCTGTGTCGTGTCTCAATGACCAACCGTCCCGGAATGTGGCCTGGCTCGCAAGCCGTCGCGGCAAATTCGTGTCTGATTCGTTGCTATGGGTAGTGGAAAAAAGGGAAGGGCGCCAGGGGCGAACGACCTGCGAAAAGGCGCGTTTCCCCAGGTCGGGGCAGTCTCTGCTGGGGCTTCCGGGAAATATGTGGACAGGCTTTGTGCGCACTGAGTTCCTGCTTGTGTGCGGAGAGTATTCATCCTGGGTTCGGGAACCGAAATCACCCCCAGCCGAGCCGGTGCAGGCGCTCGTCGTCGATACCGAAGTGATGCGCCACCTCGTGCACCACGGTCACGAGCACTTCCTCGACCACCTCCTCCCGGGTCTCGCAGATCGCGCAGATGTTGTTCCGGTAGATGAAGATCTGGTCGGGAAGGACGCCGAAATAGGAGTCGCCGCGCTCGGTGAGCGGAATTCCCTCGTACAGGCCGAGGAGGCCCTCCGGGGACTCCTCCTGGACGGTGATCACCACGTTGTCCATGAGGGCGGCCAGTTCGGCCGGGATCTCGTCCAGGGCGTCGGCGACCAGCTCCTCGAACTCCCTGCGTGTCAGTTCCACCACGTCTGCCATTGTGCTGCCTGGCCGGTTCGGGCGGTAGCGGCCTGTGGAAACAATGTGAGGAGAGGCGACATAACACTCTGGATGGGGAGGAAACATGGGGAACGGTCCCCGTCAGCGGCATGATGGGGGAGTGTTCTCTTGGGAAGCGATCCGCGGGTACGACTACCGGGGGGCGGCCGGACGCCTCCGGGGGCGCCTGGCGCGGCTGCGCCGGGGCCGGGCCTGGAGGTGGACGTGCGTCGCCGCCGCGGGCCTGGTCGGCGGATGGCTCGGCCTGGCCCTCGCCGGCCAGGTCGTCACCCCCATCGGGCCGGCCGACGTCACTCTCACGCTGAGCCCGCAGTGGCACGGTGAGACCGTCGTCGACGTCGCGCCCCTGGGACGGCTCGCCTTCGACACCCATGGTGCCCCGCTGCGCCTGGAGGCGACGATCACCGACATCCGCCTCTCCGCCGCCCAGGAGATGTTCGCCGACCCCGAGGCCATCAACCGGATGGCCGCCGGGATCGGCGCCGACCTGAAAGCGGGAGTCATCGCCCTCGTCGTGCGCGCGCTGGTCGCCGCCGGGGTCGGCGCGGCCCTGATGGGGCTGCTGCTGTTCCGCAGCGTGTGGCGCGCCCTCGGCAGCGCGGCCGTCTCCCTGGCGGTGCTGGCCGGCTCGGGGCTCCTCGCCGTCAACACCTTCAACCCCAGCGCGATCGCCGAGCCCCGGTACACCGGTCTGATCGCGGGAGCCCCGCAGGTGGTGGGCAGCGCGGAGGAGGTCGTGGGCAGGTTCAGCGAGTACCAGGAGCAGCTCGCCGGGCTGGTGGGCAATGTCTCCATGCTCTACGAGGCCACGTCCACCCTGCCGGTCTACGACGAGGACGAGACGGTCGTCCGGGCGCTGCACGTGTCCGACATCCAGCTCAACCCGGCGTCGTGGAGCATCATCCGCACCCTCATGGACCAGTACGGGGTCGACCTGATCCTGGACTCGGGCGACCTCACCGACCGCGGCAGCGCGGCGGAGGACGCCTTCGCCGACGAGATCGGCAAGCTGGACGTCCCCTACGTGTGGGTGCGGGGACAGCACGACTCCGCCGGAACCCAGCGCGCCGTGGCCGCCCAACCGAACGCGGTCGTGCTCGACGACGAGGTCCGCGAGGTGGCGGGCCTCACCGTCTACGGCGCGGGCGATCCGCGCTTCACCCCGGACGCGACACGGCTCAACCCGACGGCCGAGGGCGTGGCGGCCCTCGGCGAGGAGCAGGCGGAGGAACTGGCCGACTCCGGCGACGAGGTCGACGTGGTCCTGATGCACACCCGCACGCAGGCGAACGCCTTCGACGGCATGGTGCCCCTCGTGCTGACCGGAGACGAGCACCTGCGCTCCACGGAGCTCTCCTCCCTGGGCACGCGCTTCCTCATCCAGGGCTCCACCGGCGGCGCGGGACTGAGCGGCCTCGACCACGGCAGCGGCCGCCCCACCCCGTACCAGGCGTCGGTGCTGTACTTCGACGCGGAGACCGGCCGTCTCCAGGCCCGCGACGACATCGACCTGGGCGGCCTCGGCCTGACGTCGGCCCAGGTGGAGCGCCACATCGAGGCGGACCCCGACCGCCCGGTCGGCGAGTCGGAGGAGGAGCCGTCCGAGGAGGCCCCGACCGACTGACGCGGCGCGGGAGGGGTGGGGCGGGGGCGGACGGGGCTCGATCTGCGCGTGATCTTGCTCCTGGTGGCAGCGTCGGTCGTCGACCGTGCCACCAGGAGCAAGATCACGGCGGGTCTCCCGGGCCGGCTCTCCGGGAGGATCCCCGCAGGCGGAGAGGGATCCGACACCTCCGGGGAATCCCCTTTGGTGTTGGTGGTGTTCCTCCCCTATGCTTGGTCTGTCACACGGGCCCCCATCGTCTAGCGGCCTAGGACGCCGCCCTTTCAAGGCGGTAGCGCGGGTTCGAATCCCGTTGGGGGTACGAAGCGGTTCAACCACTGTCGGACGTCTGGCAGAATGGAAACCGCAACGGAGCACGAGGCCGAAAACCTGGTGCGACAAGCAAGGTCCTGTGGAGCAGTTAGGAGTGCTCGCCACCCTGTCAAGGTGGAGGCCGCGGGTTCAAATCCCGTCAGGACCGCCGTCGCCGGCAACGGCGAACGCGGCTAGGTAGCTCAGTTGGTACGAGCGTCCGCCTGAAAAGCGGAAGGTCGGCGGTTCGACCCCGCCCCTAGCCACACATACTGAGCAGTACCGACGCCCGGAAGCCTTTGGCTCCGGGCGTTTTTGGTGTCACCACGGCGGTAGGCGCGCCCCGGACAGCTGTGCGGGCTTCTTTTCGCTCCCGTGGGCGCAGGCGAAGAGTGTGTGGTGGATCGCGCCCCTCCGCAGCAGGGGGCCGGAGGACCGTGCTGCCCACCGCACACCGATCGTCATGGCCTCGCCTGGTGGATGCGGTGCGGTGGGCGCCTGGGAGACGTTGTAAAACGCGGTGTTTCCCTGCTGTCCCCGGCGCTGCCCGGGGTGGTCTCGGCCGCCCCGGACAGGTAGAGTCATCGGCGGATGAGTACGCGGAAGGCCCCGGGGGATCACCCCCGGGGCCTCTCTGCTGCCTGGACCCTCTACCGGCGCACGGCACCCAGCAGCGCCGACCACTCCGCCCCCGGGATCGTGAAGTGCCCCAGCTCGGGGTTCTGGGAGTCGCGGACGGCCGCGTCGCCGCCGGGCAGGTCGGCGACCTCCACACAGTTCTGCGGGTTGCTGTAGCTGCTCTTGCGGAACTGCAAATCGCTTTCGGATGAGTACATGCTGTCTCCTAGCTGATCAGGGACCGTAGGTAGGCACCTACGCTGTCCGGATCCATCGCCTTCGCCGTGAGCCGGTCGAACAGCGCCCGGTACCGATCGATCTCCGGTGGCTTGTCGAGATACAGGCCATCAGTGTCCGTCTCCAGAAACACCGTCGCCATCCCCGGGCCTGCAGGGTCGTCATGCTCCAGGATGGCGAACGGACCGCCCATCCCGGGGTGCAACCCCAGACGTTCGGACCGGAGAATCTGAATCGTGACCGAGTTTGTGTCCTCGGCCAGATCAGCGAGGTGCCCCACCTGCCGGTGGTAGAGAGACGTGTCGGTCGCCGCGAGGAGCCTGACGGCGTGCTCGTCGATGATCGCCCACACCTCGGGCGGGTCCTCGCGGGTGAGGAGCTCCTGCCGGTGCGCGCGTGCCTCAACCACTCGGGCGACCGCGTCCGGGTCGCGGATGAGGGTCGCTTGTGCGACCGCAGCGGCGTACTCGGGGAGCTGGAGCAGGCCGGGGATGAACTGGGGCTCCCACAGTCGAAGCCGGGTCGCCCCGGCCTCCAGAGCGGTGTACGCGCCAGTGAGGACGTCATCGTAGCGGGCCCACCAGCCTCGGTGCCGGGACTGCCGGGTGAGGTCGAGGATGGCGTCGCGCTCGCGCGTGTCGGTGACGCCGTACAGCTCCAGGAGAAGCCTGATGTCGGTCACGGCCGGATGCTTTGAGCGGCCAGTCTCGATGTTGGAGATTTTCGTAGTGGACCACTCCAGAGCCGCGGCGGCCTGCTCTGCGGTCATGCCCGCGGACAGGCGCTTTGCTCGCATCTGCGCGGACAGCTGGCGTCTGGCGACTGGTGGGCTGCTCACGTCGACCTCCTGTAGGGACGTCGCTGATCGTATCGCCGATGATCCGGAACTGGGCATTTCGCAACTCCTCTATCGAAACACTCTCTATGGCGGTTATCGTTCTGGGTCTTGCGAATCGAAAGTTTTAAATACAGCATGGGCACTGTACTCATCCGCGCCGCCCTCATCCAGCGGCATCCGAGATCGAGGAGGCGCCTCGTGCGCTACCCGACCGCGCGCCGTACCCGCTCCGCCCGGGTCCGCCGCTACGCGCAGAACCCCCTCCCCCCGGCGGCGGCCGTCCCCGGCCCGCTGCTGTGGCCGGCGGCCCAGGGCCGCCACCACCGTCCCGCCGGGGAGGTGGCGGCATGATCTGGCGACCGACCCCCACCTGTCGGGAAGAGGCCCGGACCCCCCAGGGGCGGCCCTGTGTCTGCTGGCTGGACCGCGGCCACGACGGCGACCACGAGGACGCGGCCGGGTACCGGTGGGAGCCGCCGGGCGTGGCGCTGCGGCGCCTGCGCGACACCTGGGGCGGCACCCACCGGATCGCGTGGACCGGGACCCTGTGGATCGCCACGGCGCGGAGCCAGGCCGCGCCCTGGAGGACCGAGATCGAACCGACCCCGGCTCAGCTGGAGGACCGCCTCCGCCACAGGGGCAGCCCCCCGACCATCCCCGCCCCCCGATGACCCGCACCTTCAGGTGCATCCCAGGGGCCCAGGCGGCAGGGGAGCCGCCGGGCCCCACCCCCCGGCAGGGAGACCCGGGGGGAGGGGCTATCCCTCTGCTGCGGGAGGGATAGTCCCCACAATCCCCCGCGCGCCCGGGTGAGCCCCGGCCCCGGGCGCGCGGGACCCACTTCCGCGCCGGTCCGGTTGTGCCGGCGCGGAAGCGCACCGTGGGGGAGTGGAGACCCCCGCGGCGCGGGGGCGCCCCGATGAGGGACAGGGGGCGCCCCGCTCACACCCCCTCGCGGCTCCTACGTCACTGGGGAGCAGGGAGGGTGCCGCGCTCCGGGACAGGGACCGGGGAGGCAGCGGGGCCGCCTGCTCCTCAGAGCGCGCCCATCCTCCTTGCGAGCCCGGTGAGCGCCGTACCGGCGGGGTCCTGGATCACCATGAGGTCACCGACGACCTGCCGCACGCGGTGGTGCGAGCGGACCTGTTCAGGGGCGATCCGCTCGGCCTCCTCCAGAGCGGCCACGGCATCGTCCACGTTGCGGCGCTGGAGTTGGGCGCGGGCGACATCGATCAGGAGGCGGCTCCGGCGTTCGGGCGACAGGGCCGACACATCCACCTCTTCCGCCGCTCGCAGAGCCATCCCGGCGTCGCCCAGGTCCACGGCCACGGACACCTCGTGCAGGCCCACGTTCGCCGGACCGAACTCGGTGTTGAAGTCGTTGCGTCCTCCGCCGACGGCATCCGCGATCCGCTTGGCCTCGGCCACGTGGCGGTAGGCGATCGTCGCCTTGTCGCTTCGGGCTGCGGCGACCGCCCGTTGCAGCGTCAGAGCCCCGTAGACGGACATGGCCTCGGGGTTGCCCTTCTCAACGAGGTCACCCAGCGCCTCGCACGCGGTCCGCGCGGTGGCCTCCACCTGGTCGTGGCGTTGTGCGCCCTGGAAGGTCAGGCACAGGCGGAACTCGCCGGCCGCCATGAGGAGCGGGTCCTCCGCGCGCTCGGCCGCCGTGATGGCGCGGTCGGTGGCGATCCACGCGGCTTCGTGCTCACCCAGGCAGCAGAGCACGGAGGAGCAGGCTCCGTAGGCGGCGTTGAGGAACCGGAACAGCTCCGGACGCTCGCTGTCGGGAACTGAACGTGCGGCCGACTCCAGGTCGGGGATCAGTGATTCCAGGACCTCGGTCAGCTCCGTGCAGGCGCCGGCGTGTGTCAGCTCCCAGGCGTGATCGACCCGCCGGCGGAGGTCGTCCGGATCGACCGTCACCGGATTGCGGCTCAGCAGCGCGGCCAAGGCGTGCGATTCGCTCAGGACCAGGCGCAGGCGGTTGATGCCCGGAGGTTCTGCGTTGGAGGCGGCGACGACAGGGGCCTCGGCGGCGAGTTCGGAGACAGGGACATCCAGGACCTCGGCCAGCTTTTCGAGGACCACCATCCGGTCCACCTTGCGGACCCCGCGCTCGACCTGGGACACCCAGGTCTCGGAACGGCCGACGAGCCCGGCGAACTCCCGCTGGGAGAGTCCGCGCTGCCTGCGATGCTTGGCGACCTTGCGGCCCAGCGCCTTCTGGTAGTCCGTACTCACTCCTGCACACCCTTGGCGTCCACCAGGTCCAGGAAGTCCACGTCCACCGAGGCCAGGAACGCGCCGCGAGAGTCCAGGAAGCGTTTCACGTGCGGTTGCTCCTCGTGCGCCTCGAAGGCGGCGCGGTCGGCGTACAGCTCGTAGAAGATCCGCTCCAGCGGCCTGTCCTCCACCGTGTGGACCGCGTACACGAGCGTGCCCGGCTCGCTCCGGCGGATGTGCGGAAGCGTCTCCGCCACCAGGGCGTCGAAGCCGTCGGCGGCGGTCTCGTCCTTGAGCGTGAACCGCACAGACAGTCCGAACATGGGGCGCTCTCCTCACTTCGACTACAAGACCCGTACTTATTGTGCGTGCAAACGGATGCACCACAAGCGCATCCCATGTACGGTAGCCGCACTAATAGTACTAGTCATGCAGCTCGGTGCCCGCCCTCTGCGCTTAGAGCACGAGGTGAAACCCCATGCCCCTCCATGCAGACAGGTCCAACAGCACGGTGACCGTCCACCACGGGTGGTTCTACGGCCGTCCCGACCAGGTCGCGGCCGTGCGCGCGTTCGTCGCCGATCGCCTGGGCGGCTGCCCGGTGGTGGACGACGCGGTGCTACTCACGAGCGAGCTCGCGACCAACGCGATTCAACACTCGCCGTCCGGCTTGCCCGAGGCCGGATTCGGCGTCCTCATCGAGCACGAGCACGGCCGCAGCGTGCGCATAACCGTCCACGACGGCGGTTCTTATTTGGACGCCCCGTATGTGGCACAGCCCGAACCCGACGCCGAACACGGTCGAGGGCTGTTCCTCGTTGACGTGTTGGCCACCTCATGGGGCAGCCACGCCACTCTCTCCGGCCGCAAGACCTGGTTTCTTATTGACGAGTAAGTTTTTGGTCAATCTGTATAGATGAATCGGATTGCAGAAACCTTAATCCCTAAATTCCCATCTAGCGAGATGGGGGCCTGGGTGACTCGGGAATTCCTAGTATTCGCCAGAGACGCACGCATTAACGAAAGTCTCGCGAACTAGTTCCTCCCACTCGGGTGTAGGGCCGTATCCCCATGATCTGTTTGAGGGAATATCGTCATTCAGTGCAGAGTTTGCAGCCAGGCACAGATCTTCTGTTATTTCTTGTCCTTGTCCCCTGAAAAGCTTGTTCGTCTCAACGCCTCTCTGTGCCATCTCGAGTAGATATGCACTTCTGTCATCATAATCTGCGGCGCAGCCAGTGGTGATTGCAGAAGAAATCAGTGCAAGAAAAACTCTGGTTGGAAAACTAGTGCGCACGGCAACCGCCCCCTAATATTTTCCAGATGTGCAGGCGCCGACGAAAACTCTTTCTATAAGATTTTCCCAGTCTTCCTTGAGCTCTTCCCTATCTTCGATTTGCCGAGTTTCGATTGAGGGTTGATCTCTATTTAGGAGCCTGCTTGCTTCTATACACCGCTCTTCGGTTGCCTCTTCTCCTTCTGTGTCTTCAATGATCTTGTGAAATTCTACGCCCCGTTGCGCAACCTCTTCTAAATAACTGACCTTGTCACCATAGTTTGCATTGCAGCCTACGATGAAAAATAGCATTAACAGGGAACCGAAGCGCCCCATAGTGGAGAAACTCACTTCTTAGACTCCTCTCCGCCAGAGGAGGGTTGGTCGAGATTCTGTTCCCTCATCTTCTGATCCTGCCTTAAGCGGATTATTTCTTTGGAAAAAGTGAGAACTTTGCTGTCCTCTTCCCCACTCTCGTACCTGCCAACTTCCAAATCAAATGACTCAATTTCATGCTCGACTAGGTCTGCGGTTTGCTGGGCATAGAAGCTTCGTTCCTTGTACTTCCAATATCCTGCAAAGCCAGAGGCGATGCCGATGGCCAAGCTGTTTGCAGCAACAAACCAAGAATACTCCCTTACAAAAAACGAACTAGCTGCCGCAAAAGAACCTACCAGGGAGCCAACGATTACAACAGCCTGAACTAGATTGCTTACCCGGCGGTAGAACGCACTTTCCCGCCGCAGTTCTTCCACGTAGAATGCTGCGTCTTCCCTGTAAGATTTTCTTCTCTCCTGGACATTCGTTTCTTTGGTGGATGCTTTCTTTTTCTTCTCATCTCTAACCCTTCTTAGCTCGATCTCAAGCTGGCGGACGGTCCTGTAGCCATCTTTCGCTGTGGTCACCATGGAGTTGGCAACCTGCGGCTCGTGAATCTTTACTCCTGGATTAGCCCTGAGCGCTGACCCCCAAAAAAGCACGACCGCAAAAGAAGCAAGGATGACGAATTTAAAAAAAGGAGCGATCCCATCCCATTTTATGGCGAAGTAGTCAACGGCGAAAGCCAGGGCGCCCAATGCGCCAAGTGTTATCAGCAACGTTCCGTACAGAGATTTCCTTTTTGCGGAGTCGATGTAATTCTCGATCAAAATAATTTCATTATTTAGCTCAATTGTGCTCTTCTTTTCATTTTCCAATTTTCTACTCCTGTTGTATAATTTCTTTTCTCTGATGCTGCTGGTCTTGTATGTTCTGTGTTAAGTTTTTTGCTCGGGTGGTCGAATCTGGGTAGGTTTTTGAAAAATTTGTCTTCTCTAATGTTATAGAAAACCTGGTTTCAGGATCCTGCCTTTGCCGAGTTGAGCTGTATGGAATCAAGGCGACGGCACGAGCACCGTCGCAGCGGCCTACGGCCGTGCGCAGCAACTGTTGGACAGATCCGTACGGCGAGCGGGGCCATAGCTGTCCGACACATCTATGGTGACGTAGGGCATACACGCCTGTCAGGGCATTTGGTCCCAAAGGTCGATGACGTGCTCAGATCCCGAGGCACCCGATAGCGAAGTGCGACTGTCCCGGGTGACCGTCGCGTCGATATCGGGCGCCTCGGCCCGGAACCGTGGTTGCCGAAGGCCCGTGGCCGGGGCTGGACTCACCCGGACCCAAGCGGACATCCACCCCGCGGGCCAGCACGGCGACCCACCACCTACCCCGCCTGAAAAGCGGAAGGTCAGCGGATCGCCCCCGCCCCGAGCCACACATACTGAGCAGTACCGACGCCTGGAAGCCTTTGGCTCCGGGCGTTTTTGGTGTCACCACGACGGCCGGCGCGCCCGGGCAGCCGTGCGGGCCCCTCGCCGCTTCTGTGAGCGGACTTGCTGAGGGGTGATCCGTTCGGCCTCCCCTTTGCGGGGAAGTGAGGTCGTGGTACCTGTTCGCTGTGTCTGCGAACTGCCAGCGAACTGCAAGTAGCGCCAAATCTTGCAGTTGGGTCCGAGGCTGGGGGGAGGCCGCTGGTGTGGCCGCGAAGCCGCCGCGCTGGGCTGCGGGGGCCAAGGCGACGGCGTCCGTGCCCGTGTGTCTGCCTACACTGCTTCCGACCCCGCAGGCAGCGTCGTCGCTGCCATCGGCGCGCGGTGGAGCACGGTCGGAGGTGCGGTGGGGATCCCTGTGGAACTGGTCGGTGCCCAGGTCACACGGACCGCCTTCGACCACCAGGTGCGGATCACCTTCACCGCTCACGGCCCCGACGGGCGGGTCCGCCTCGGCGCTGAGCTGGTCGTCGAAACCGAGCTGTCCATGACGGACGCGGACGGCGGACAGGTGCTCCTGGTTCCGGGGACCGGCAGCCGCCTGGCCCCGCTGCTCGATCTGTTCACCAGGACCGTCACCGAGGTGGAGGTCACGGGGCGCGGCACTCTGCGGCTCGGCTTCGACGACGGCACCGGGCTGAGCGTCGACCCTGATCCCGACTACGAGTCGTGGAGCCTCTCCGGTCTCGGGCTCGATCCCGTTCTGGTGGGGCCGGGAGGGGAGTCCGGATGGCAGTGAGGTGATCTCAGTGAGTTTGCTTCTCGATATTGGTCAGAGCCAACGCGGCTTGCACGATCGCGCCAATTTTGGACGGGCTCATCGTGGTGTGG
>NZ_JACHJO010000013.1 GCF_014203695.1 Nocardiopsis algeriensis
GTGAGCTTTCTCCCGGGCGGGTGCGGGAGGAGGTGCGGGCGGGTCGGGCGGATCGGTTGTTCGACCGTGAGAGCGCCGACCCCCACTGGGTCGAGGCCGTCATCGAACGGGGCAACGGGCTGCGCGACTCCGGCCACAAGGCCTACCGGGTGTTCATCGGCGCCACGGGATCGATGCACCGCACCCTGTTCGACGAGGCCGGGGGGATGGACCCCGCGATGGTCCTGGGCGGCGACAGCGAACTGGGGTACCGCCTGGCCCAGCGGGGCGCGCTGTTCGTCCCCGACCTGGACACCAGCAGCTGGCACCTGGGCCGCTCCCAGATGCAGACGCGGCGCGACGCGGGCACGCGCTACCGCTCGCCCCACATCGCCAACCGGGTGCCCGACTACCATCTGCGCCGCAAGAGTCCCGAGCGGATCTGGGAGGTGCCCCGGGCCGACGTGGTCGTCCAGGCCGGCGGGTTCTCCCTGGAAGAGGTGGAGGCCACCGCGGCCAGGGTGCTGGCGGGGACCGCACCCGACATCCGCCTGTGGCTGGTGGGTCCCTGGAGCGGTATCGGGGACGGGCGGTGCTCGCCGCTGGAGGAGGAGTGCCTGGACCTGCGCCTGATCCGCGAGGCCTTCCGCGGTGATCCCCGGGTGCGCTTCTCCGAGGAGGTCCCCGAGGAGGACCCGCAGGTGCCCTTCCGGCTGTACGTGCCCACCGGTTCGCTGCCCCTGCGGGGCATGGTCGCCGATCTGGTCAAGCTCGCCGACGCCGACGGCGCGGGACTGGTGTGCGTCCCGGTGCCCGGGGCGACCCGGGAGGGGGACGGGGTGCTGCGCATGGAGCGCGCCGCCGCCTTCGCGCGGGCCCGCCACCTGGAACCCGGGGCGGGGGGCGGCGACCTGGACCGCGTGGTCGAGGCGGTCAGCGGAATCCGGTGGGCGTCCGCGCAGGACATCGTCGACGTGCCCGAGGGCGCGGACACCACCTGGTCGGCCGTGCGGGCCGGGGCGGTCCGGAGGAGGGCCGGGGCCGACCTGTCCCCGGCCGAGCTGCGGCGCGAGCTGGCCCGGGCGCAGGCCGAGGTCGCACGGCTCAAGCACAAGGTCGAGCGGACCGAGCGCAAGCTGCGCTGGTTCACGCCGGGGCTGACCCGCAGGGTCCTGCGCAGGATCGCGCGCTGACACGCGGAGGGCGCGTCCGGGCCTGCCCGGGCGCGCCCCTGCCGTTCCGGGTCAGGGCACCCAGAGGCTGAGCGTCTGCGCGACGAGGGCGGGACGCTCCTGCCCCTCGATCTCCACGGTGTGGGAGAAGGAGAGCAGATGGCCCTTGGGCGTCTCCTTGGCGGAGGACAGCTCCAGGTGGTCGCGCACGCGCGAGCCCACGGTGACGGGCTGGAGGAAGCGCACCTTGTCGAGGCCGTAGTTGACGGACATGCTGGGCCGCTTCCTGACCTTGAGGAAGGACTGGGAGAAGTGGGCCAGCAGCGACAGGGTCAGGTAACCGTGCGCGATGGTGGAGCCGAAGGGGCCGGAAGCGGCCTTCTCCGGGTCGATGTGGATCCACTGGTGGTCTTCGGTGGCGTCGGCGAAGAGGGAGATCCGCTCCTGGTCGACGGTGAACCAGTCGGTGTGGCCGAGGGGCTCGCCCTGGGTGGCGATGACCTCGTGGATGTCGGCGAACTCGCGCACCATGCCTCCACGTACTAGGGGGACCGGGATGGTGGCGCAACTCTACCGAACAATGTTCGGTTGTACCTAACGCCGTTCGGTTATTGGGGGCGCCGACAGGGCTCAGCGGTGTTTGCGGCCGCTGCGGAGCTCGCGGCTGCCGGAGGAGTCCACCAGGAGTGCCTGCGCGGTGTGGCCCGCCAGAGCCGTGCGGTCCACCCCGTGCCCCAGGCCGTTCTCCGCCAGCGGGACCGGAACCACGCCGTCGTGCGCCCGCACCGGCGGAACCGCCAGGTCGGAGCCCCGGTTGCCCGCGCCGGGCACCTCCACCGGCAGGGACGCGCCCGACAGCGAGGCCAGCGCCACCGTGGCGGCCCGGCCCACCCCCGTGGCAGCGGACGATCCGCACCAGACCTGCCAGCCCGCGTCCACCGCGCGGTCCACCGCGCGGCGGGCCGGGGTCAGCCCTCCCAGACGGGAGACGTCGACGTTCACCGCACCGCCGGCCTCCAGCCGGATCGCCTCGGCCAGGTCCTCGACCGACTCCAGCGGCCGGCCCAGGGCCACCGGCGTGCGCAGTTCCGCCGCCAGCCGGGCGTACGCCGCCAGGTCGTCCGGGGGGAAGGGGTCCTCGACCGCCAGCAGCCCCAGGGAGTCCAGGGCGCGCAGCGCCTCCAGGTGCGCCGGCGACTCGCTGTAGCGGCCGCCCGCGTCCACCTGCAGGACCAGGAACGGGAAACTCGTCTGCACCGCGCGCACCGCGTCGGTGTCCCAACCGGGGCCGATCTCCAGACGCACCCGCCGAAAACCCGCGCCGACCTGGCGGTTGACCTCGGTGACCAGCGACTCCACGGTCCTCTGGCGGGGCAGGGTCACCCCCGCGGTGAGCGCCGTGCGCCTTCCTCCCAGCGCGTGCGCCAGGGGCATGCCGCGCCGGCGGCTCCACAGGTCCCAGCAGGCGCAGTCCAGCGCGGCGGCCGCCGCCGGATCCCACGGCAGGTCCGCCCAGGCCTCGCACGCCTCGGTCGGGCGGGACCAGGAGTGGCGGAGCAGGGCCGGCGCGTACGCATCGGACAGCGCCTCCCACTGGGAGCGTGTGGCACGCGGAAGCTCTCCCCAGCCGCTGACCCCCTCGCTGTCGGCCACCCGTACGAGCACGGACCCGGCGGCGCCGCTGCCCCGCCGCGCCGGAGTCCGCAGCCGGACCAGCTCGAGTTCGACGATCCGCGTCACGGTCGCCGATCCGGTGTGTGCCACGTGTCCCCACCTCGGTGTCGCCCGTCCCGCCGCCGGCCTGCGGGCCGGGGCGGGCTCTCCTTCGACGGTACCCGCGCCCGACCGGCCCGACCACCCCGAAGAGGGCGCGGACCTGCCTCACCGCCGGAGGAGGACCTCCTCCAAGGGGCGGTGCCCGAGTCCGTGGGCCTCGGCGACCGGGCGGCTGACGACCTCGCCGCCGAACGTGTTCAGACCGCCCGCCAGCGCCGCGTCGTCGCACAGGGCACGGTGCCAGCCCTTGTCGGCGAGGGCGGCCGCGTAGCGCAGGGTGTCCTTGGTCAGGGCGTGGGTGGAGGTGTTGGGCACGGCACCGGGCATGTTGCCCACGCAGTAGAACACCGTGTCGTGGACGGTGAACGTGGGGTCGTCGTGGGTCGTGGGCCGGGAGTCCTCGAAGCATCCGCCCTGGTCGACGGCGATGTCGACCAGGACCGAGCCCGGGCGCATCCGCGCGACCAGGTCGTTGGAGACCAGTTCGGGTGCCCGGGCCCCGGGCACCAGGACGGCGCCGATGACCATGTCGGACTCCAGGACCGACGACTCCAGCTCGAACGTGTTCGACACCACGGTCTTGACCCGGCCCCTGTACAGGGAGTCCACGTGCCGCAGCTTGTCCACGTTCAGGTCCAGCACCGTGACCTCGGCGCCCATGCCCGCCGCGACCTGGGCCGCGTTCAGCCCCGACACGCCCGCGCCGATCACGGTCACGCGGGCCGGGCGCACGCCCGGAACACCGCCCATCAGCACACCCCGGCCCCCGTTGGACCGCTGGAGGGCGGCGGCACCCACCTGCGGGGCCAGGCGCCCGGCGACCTCCGACATCGGGGCGAGCAGCGGCAGCGAACCGTCCGGGAGCTGCACCGTCTCGTAGGCGATACCGGTGACCCCCCGCTCCAGCAGCGCTCTCGTGCAGCTCTCGGAGGCCGCCAGATGCAGGTACGTGAAGAGCACCTGGCCCTCGCGCAGGTACGGGTACTCCGACTCGACCGGCTCCTTGACCTTGAGGACGAGCTCCCCCTCGCCCCAGACGTCGCCGGCCGAGTCGAGCACGCGCGCACCCGCGGCCTCGTAGTCCTCGTCCGGGATGGAGGAGCCCCGACCGGCACCCCGTTCGACGAACACCTCGTGCCCGCGCCGGACGAGTTCGTGTACGCCGGCGGGGGTGATGGCCACCCGGTACTCGTGGTTCTTCGTCTCGCGGGGTACGCCGATGCGCACGGTTTCCTCCTCGGTGTCTGCGGCGACGCCGTTCTCAGCGGACCCGCTGCCCGGAAACCCAGACGGGACCGACCTTTCCCGCGATTGTCCTACCCGCGTAGGGGCCGGGGTCCGACCGGGGTACGGTCATCTCCTCCTCGGCGGAGAAGGCCACCAGGTCGGCATCGCACCCGACCTCGATCCGCCCCTTGCCGACCAGCCCCAGCAGCTCCGCCGGGCCCTGCGCGGTCCAGCGGGCCAGGCGGTGCAGGCCCAGCCCGCGCCGGGCGGCAGCCGTCCACAGTGCGGGCAGGCTCCACTCCAGGGTGAACAGCCCGCGGGCCGGCAGGTGACCGGAGGAGACGGTGGTGATCGCCGAGTTCTCCTCCAACAGGGCGCTCCACAGCGCCCTGCGGTTGGCGTCCGAGCGCAGCGGGGGGCGGAAGGCGTGCGCGGGGGAACCGGGCTCCAGGAGCTCGGTCGGCAGGCACAGGTAGTGGGGGCAGGTCTGGGCGCCCACACCCACCCCGATCGACCTCGCAGCGGCCAGCAGAGCGGCGCACTCGGCCGCGGTGAACGGCGAGACGTGCGTGCGCGTGCCCACCGCGCGGGCCGCCGCCACCACGCGCTCCAGCCCCCGGCGCTCGGCCACGGGCGGACGCTGTCCGGTGAGCGCCGGACCCAGCTCCACGGGGTCCTCGGCGTGCACCAGCAGGGGCGCGTCCAGTGCCGCGATCTCCGCCATCGCCTTGCGCAGCCGGGACTCCTCCAGCCCTGCCATGCCCGGCTCGCCGCCGTCCGACAGCGAGCACTGGAAGGCCACCGCCCCCGCCGCCCGCAGGTCGGTCAGGTCGAGCGGGCCGCTGCCCGGATGGACCCCGCCCATCAGGTACACCGACACGGGGCTGTCCGCCGAGGCCCGCAGGTGCACCTGGAGGTCGTCGGCGCGGGTGACGGCGGGCCGCCCGGGTGCGGGGGACACCACGAGGGTGGTCGCCCCGCCGGCCAGGGCCGCGCGCGCCGTCCTCCGGTAGGCCTCGGCCAGCTCCAGTCCCGGCGTGTGCACACCGGTCCCCAGGTCCACGGCGCCGGGGAGCAGCGCGGTGCCGCCGAGATCGGTCTCACAGCGCGCGCGCAGTCGCGCGCCGTGACCGGCCACGGCCCGGATCCGGCCGTCGCGGACACCCACGGCGGCGGGCATCACCCCGGCCGGGGTGACCACGCGCAGCGAACGGAACACGGTGTCGAACTCGGTCATGGGTGTCGCCCTTACCTGGACAGCGGAGGATGCCGCGCGGCAGAGGGACCGCGGAGGCCGGGTGCGGTACGGGGGACGGACAGCCGGGAGACCTCGGTCCCGGCCGGGAACCGAGCGTATCGCGAAGGGCACGGAGAGAAGAGGGGAACACGGGATCCCGTTGCGGGGGTGTGCGCGGCGGCCCCAGTCCGACACGCTGTAGTAGACGGAATACCCTTGAGGGCGCTGACCTGCCTCGTAAACGACAAACCGACCCGAACGACCTGGAAGTGGCGCGTGGCTCCTGCTGAGAACACCAGTCCCCCGGACCGGACGGCCGTGCCGAGAGCGGCCTCTGTTCCATTCCTGTCCGTGCTGGCCGCGGTTCTGTGCCTGGTCGGGCTGAGCCTGACACTGGTGCTCGGCGGAGCGGCCTTCCCCGAGGTCATCCCGGGGCTGCCCGACGCCGGCGAGGCGGTGCGCTGGGGCCTGCCCCTGGCCAAGACGGTCATGAACACCGCGGCGGCCGGAACCGTCGGCCTGCTCCTGCTCGCCGTGGTCCTGCTGCCGTCGGAGAAGGGCCGCCTCTCGGGCCAGGCCGTCGGATACGTGCAGGCGGCCACCTGGGCGGCCCTGGCCTGGGCCGTCGCGGCGGTGTTCCTCCTCTACTTCCAGACCTCGGAGTACCTGGCCCGCCCCTTCGGCGAGGCGAGTGTGGACGAGGTCACCGCGTACGCCGGGTCGATCGCCGGCGGCATCGCGCTCATGTTCGTCATCCTGCTCACCACGGGCATCCTCCTCTTCGGCCGCACCGTCACCAGTGCCACCGGCACCATGTGGCTGCTCGCCGCCGCGCTGGTCGCCCTGACCCCGCCCGCGCTCACCGGCCACGCGGCCTCCTCGGGTTCGCACGAGCTGGCGGTGACCGGCCTGGCCATGCATGTGGTGGCCATCAGCGTGTGGATCGGCGGCGTGGCCGCCGTGGGCTACCACGCGATGCGGTCGGACGCCCAGGACCCCGCGATCGCGGCCGACCGCTTCAGCCGGCTGGCCCTGTGGGCCTACGTCGGGGTGGCCGTCAGCGGCATCGCGAGCGCCGCGGCCCGCCTGGAGGCGCTGCGGGACCTGTTCCTGACCGAGTACGGGCTGATCATCCTGGTCAAGATCTTCCTGTTCGCGGTCCTGGGGCTGTTCGGGTACATGCATCGCGAACACGCCCTCAAGGGCCTGCGGACCGCGGAGAAGGGCACGCCCTCCTGGCCCTCGCGGTCCAAGCTGCTCTTCCTGCGCCTGGCCGCCGTCGAGGTGCTGATCATGGCCGTGGTCATGGGCGTGTCCGTCGGCCTGGGCCGCAGCGCCCCGCCCCCGCCGCGCGAGAGCGAGGTGGACCCGGCCGCGCTCATCCTCGGCTTCCCGGTCCCGCCCCCCATGGACCTGGCCAACCTGCTCACCCTGTGGCGCCCGGACCTGTTCTTCATCATGTTCGTGGTGATCGCGGGCGGCCTCTACGGGGCGGGCGTCACCCGGCTCGTGCGCCGCGGCGACACGTGGCCCGTGGGGCGCACCGTCGCGTTCGCCGCAGGCCTGCTGGCGATCGTGGCGGTACAGCTCAGCGGATACGCCACCTACGCCATGGTGCTGTTCTCCGCGCACATGATCCAGCACATGATCCTGGCCATGCTCGTTCCGATCCTGCTGGTGCTGGGCGCGCCCGCCACCCTGGCGCTGCGGGCGCTCAGACCCGCCCGGCGCCGCGGCGACCGGGGGCCGCGCGAGTGGCTGAACCTCCTCCTGAACAGCCGCTACTCCAAGGTGGTGACACACCCCGCGGTGGCCGCGCCGATCTTCGTGGCCAGCCCCTACGTGCTGTACTTCACGCCGCTGTTCCCCACGCTGATGAGCGACCATCTCGGCCACCTGTTCATGGGTGTGCACTTCCTGCTCAGCGGGTTCCTCTTCTACTGGGTGATCGTGGGCGTGGACCCGGCGCCCCGCAAGGTCCCCTACCTGCTGCGGATCCTCCTCCTGCTGCTGGCGATGGGCTTCCACGCCTTCTTCGGCATCTCGATCATGATGCAGTCGGCCCCGATGGCCATGGACTTCTACAACCGGTTCGAGGTGCCGTGGCTGGACGGACTCGCCGAGGATCAGTACGCGGGCGGCGGCGTCGCCTGGGCACTGGGCGAGATCCCGACCCTGCTGGTGATGGTCGCCCTGGTCGTCCAGTGGTCCCGGGACGAGGAGAAGGAGGAGCGCCGCCGGGAGCGGCATGCCCGCCGGGACGGCTCCGAGGACTCCGACATGGACGCCTACAACGCCTACCTGGCCGAACGCGCCCGGCGGATGCAGGCCGCGCAGACCTCGGCGCCGGTGTCCGGGACCGACGGCGGGAGCGGCGGCGGGGGCGACCGCACCGAATAGCTGTGCCGGGGCCGCCCTGTCCTCCCCGCGGGAAGAGAGACGCCCCGGCCCCCGCCGTGCGGGGGCCGGGGCGCGCGGGAGGCGTCAGACGACGAGGGCGGCCGCTCCGGCGCAGAGCAGGCCCAGGAGCAGGCAGAGCAGGAGGCCCACGGCCAGGACGGGCAGGCTCGGCCGGGGCGCGGCCGGCACGCCGCCCCCGCTCACCGCGGCCTGGCGGCGGGCCACCATCGGCAGCATCAGCACGTTGACCGCGAGGACGGCCGCGGCCACGCACGCGGCCGTTGCGAACCCGGCCCAGAAGCCGCCGCCCCCCGAGAGCGTGGCCGCCGCGGCCAGGGCGGGGACGGCGACCAGCAGCAGGACCGAGACGGCGGCGAAGCCGACGCGCAGACCTGCGGGGGCCTCCTTGGAGCGCCCGGAGAGTACCAGGAGCAGGCCGATGAGGGCCGCCGCCATGACGGCGCCCACGATTCCGAACAAGGCGATGTTGACCAGGAAGTTCACGCCGGTCATTGTCGCACCGTCCGCGGAGGGCCCCCGTCCGGGGCCGGTCGTCAGTTCTTGAGCGCCAGGGTGAGGCCGTCGCCGATCGGGAGCAGGACCTGGGTGACGCGGTCGTCGCCCAGGAGGTGCGCGTTGAAGTCGCGGATGCCCTGCACGGCGGGCGAGGTCTCGGACTCCTTCACCACGCGCCCGTGGGAGAGCGTGTTGTCGGCCAGGAGCACCCCGCCGGGGCGCATGCGCGGCACCAGCTCCTCCCAGTAGGAGACGTAGCCCTCCTTGTCGGCGTCGACGAACGCCAGGTCGAACTGCGGCTCCTGCGGCAGGGCGCGCAGCGAGTCCAGGGCCGGGCCCAGCTCCAGGGTGATCCGGTCGGCGACCCCCGCCCGCTCCCAGTAGCGGCGTGCCACGGACGTCCACTCCTCGCTGATGTCCAGTGCCAGGAGGCGGCCGTCCTCGGGCAGACCGCGGGCGATGCAGAGGGAGGAGTAGCCGGTGAAGGTGCCGATCTCCACGGCGTCGCGGGCACCGCTGATCCGGGTGAGAAGGGTGGTGAAGGTGCCCTGCTCAGGGCCGATCTGCATGCCCTTGCGGTCGGGGAAGAGGCGGGCGGTCTCCTCGGCGAGGTCGGTCAGGACCGCGTCGACGGGCTCGCCCTGGGCCACGAGGTAGGCGTACAGTTCCGGCGTGATGCTCTCTGTGGTTCTCGTCACGGCCCCAGGGTAGGCCGTGCGCGGTCAGCGGTCGGGCAGGAGGGTCGGCCAGTCGAAGAGGTAGAGCGAGCCCACGATGATGCCGACCGTCAGCAGGGGGGTGACGACCTTCTTCTCCACGGGGCCGTCGGTGACGAAGCCGACCTTCTGGCCGATGCGCTTCTTCCAGAAGGGCCAGAAGATCGGCACGCCCATCTTGGTGATCATGTCGCCGAGGAAGTGCAGGATCACGCCGAAGGCGACCGCCAGGCCCAGCCAGGAGTAGTTGACCCCCGACGCGTACAGGGCCAGGGTGATCGCCGCTGTCGCCAGCGCGTTGATGATCCCCGACGCCACCCGGTTCTTGTCCAGGCCGAAGCCCAGGCCCTGGAGCGCGATGCCGATGAGGAGGAAGACGAAGACCTGGACCGCCATCTCCGACCAGAGCGCCAGGACCTGGACCAGGACGCCCATGAGCACGGCGAAGAACAGCGAGTGCGTCCCCATGCGGTGGCCGCCGAACAGGAAGCCGACCATGTCGCTCAGCGTCTCGGTGATCT
Organism: Nocardiopsis algeriensis; assembly: GCF_014203695.1. GTDB lineage: Bacteria > Actinomycetota > Actinomycetes > Streptosporangiales > Streptosporangiaceae > Nocardiopsis > Nocardiopsis algeriensis. The sequence goes on from NZ_JACHJO010000013.1 coordinate 9,545, forward strand.
TCCCGTAGGTCTTGGTCACCGTCGCGCTCTTGTGGTCGATGTCGGGGAGGAGAGCCGCCCCCGCGCACACCAGAGAACCCGCGATGATCTCACCGGGACCCAGGTGAAAACTGAGTCCCAGGAATTCTGTTCCCTGGACGAGCGGAACGACCGCCATCCATCCGACCACGCCGCTCAGAGCGTGAGAGTGCCCCATCATGGCCGGAACGGTAGCGGAGTGCGGGAAACACTGCCAATACGAGCGCATTACGGCTGACACCTTTCTCCACCTGCGGAAAGCAGGACCTGCGCCGAATTCCCAGTGCACTTGTCCGGTCACGCCGCGCCACGAAAGTCATTGACGTACATCACTGTCCGTTGGTAGACAACCAACAACCCCCTCGGTGGCACACGCCCCCACCCCGAACCCGACAGGTGCCGACATGATCCACCACCCTCCCCCGGCGGCTTCCGCCCGACATCCGGCGGTCGCGGTGGCGGCCCTGCTCATCGCGGCCCCCGCCGTCCCCGCGGCGGCCGACAGCACCGTCTCCACCCTCACGGTGGCCGTCTCCCAGCAGGTCGACTCCTTCAACCCCTTCACCGCGCAGCTGGCCGTCACCACCACCGTCCTCGGCCACGTCTACGACCGCCTCCTCACCAACGACCCCCGGAGCGGCGAACCCGCGCCGGCCCTGGCCGAGTCCTGGGAGACCGGCGAGGACGGCCTCACCTGGACCTTCCACCTGCGCCGGGACGCCGTCTTCAGCGACGGCGAGCCCCTCACCTCCGACGACGTGGTCTGGACCCTCACCACCGTCATGGAGAACGAGGCCGCCGCGGTGGCCGGCGGCAACTACGTCGCGGGGTTCGAGAAGGTCACCGCACCCGACGACCACACCGTCGTCGTCGAGCTCGCCCGGCCCCAGGCCACCATGACCTCGCTCGACGTCCCCATCGTTCCCCGCCACGTGTGGGAGCCGATCCTGGAACGCGAGGGGGAGGGCTTCGCCGGCCACACCGGCGAGGACCTGCCCACCGTCGGCAGCGGACCGTTCGTCCTCACCGAGCACGCACGCGGGCGCTCCATCACCCTGGAGGCCAACCCCGGCCACTGGCGGGGCGCCCCCGGCTTCGACCGGATCGTCCTCCGCTACTACTCGGAGAAGGACGCCGCCGTCGAGGCCCTGCGCGGCGGCGAGGTCTCCTTCGTCCCCGACCTGACCGACGCCCAGGCCACCTCCTTGGAGGGAGCCGAGGACATCGCGGTCAACTTCGCCGACGGCAAGCGGTTCCAGGCCTTCACGGTCAACCCCGGCGCCCGCACCCGGGACGGCGAGGAGTTCGGCGACGGGCACCCCGCCCTGGCCGACCGCACCCTGCGCCGCGCCATCGCCATGGCCGTCGACAACCAGGAGATCGTTGACAAGGCGCACGGCGGCCGCGCCGTCGCGGCCGGCGGCTACATCCCCGCCCGCTACACCGACTTCCACTGGGCCCCCGAGGGCGGCGAGACGGATCCCGACTTCGCCCCCGACACCGCCGACGCCCTGCTCGACGAGGCGGGGTACGCGAGAGGCGCCGACGGCGTGCGCGTCTCACCCGACGGCGACCGGCTCCGGCTGCGCATGCACGTCCACCAGGACCGGCCCGACAACGTCAACGCCGGGCTGATCGTCGCCGAGCGCCTCGCCGGCATCGGCATCGAGGTCGAGAACCTCACCGTCGACCCCGGTGTGCTCAGCGACGCCCTCCACGCCGGTGAGTACGACCTGATCTTCACCGGGTGGACCGTCAGCCCCGACCCCGACTACGTGCTCGGCATCCACACCTGCGACGCGCTGCCCCTCGAACCCGGAACCATGCAGGGCGACGCCTACTTCTGCGACGAGGAGTACGACGAGCTCTACGAGGCCCAGCTGCGCGAGTACGACCCCGGCCGGCGCGCCGAGATCGTCCGCGACCTCCAGCGCATCCTCCACCGGGAGGCCGTCGTCAACGTCCTGGCCTACCCCGACATCCGGGAGGCCTACCGCACCGACCACATCGACCCCTCCTCCGTGCAGGTCCAGCCCGACCCGGGCGGCAACATCTGGGGACAGGACGGCTACTGGGCGCTCTGGTCGGCCCGGCCCGCGGCCTGGACGGGAGGCGCCTCCGGCGACGGGCTCCCCCCGGTGGCCCGGGCGGGGATCGGCGCCGCGGCCCTGCTGGCCGCCGCCGCGGGAACCGCGGTCCTGCTGCACCGCAAGGCCACCGAGGAGGACCGCGAGTGAGCGACCCCGCCGCGCCGCGGCGGGAGGGCCGGGAGGACACCGGCGGCCTGCGGCGGGCACTGCGCCACGTCGCGGGGCGCCTGGCCACCGCGCTGGCCTCCCTGGCCGCGGTGGTCGTCGCCGCGTTCTTCCTCTTCCGCATCCTGCCCGGCGACCCCGTGCGCGCCATGACCGAGGGCCGCGAGGTCAGCGCGCAGCAGCGCGAGGAGCTGCGCCGCCAGTTCGGCCTGGACCAGCCCCTGTGGCAGCAGTTCGCCGACTACGCCCTCGGCCTGCTGCGCCTGGATCTCGGCACCTCGTTCCAGTACCGCGAACCGGTCACCGAGCTCGTCCTCGACCGGTTGGGACCCACGCTCCTGCTCGCCGGGACCGGAACCGCCGTCGCGGTGTCGCTCGGCCTGTTCCTGGGCACCCGCGCCGGATGGCGGCCCGGCAGCCCCGCCGACCGCGCCCACACGGCCGTCGCCCTGTTCTTCTGGTCGGTGCCCACGTTCTGGCTCGGACTGCTGCTCATCGTCCTGCTGGCCTCGGGGCGCGGCATCACACCCGGCCTGTTCCCCACCGGCGGCATGGCCGACCCCGCCGGGGGCGGGACCGTCCTCGACACCGTCCGGCACATGGTGCTGCCCGTCACGACCATGGCCGCCGTCGTCTACGCCCAGTACCTGATGATCATGCGCTCCTCCCTTCTGGAGGAGAGGGGCGCCGACTACCTCACCACAGCGCGCGCCAAGGGACTGCGTGACGCCCTCGTCCGCCGCAGGCACGCGGTGCCCAACGCCCTCCTTCCCACCGTGACGCTCGTCTTCCTCAACCTGGGCCAGGTCGTCTCCGGCGTGATCCTCGTCGAGACGGTGTTCTCCTGGCCGGGCCTGGGCCAGCTCTTCTACTCCGGCCTGCGCGTCCCCGACCTCGGCCTGGTGCAGGGCCTGTTCGTCCTGTTCGCGGCCTCGGTGATCCTCATGAACCTGCTCGCCGACCTCGTCTATCCGCTCCTCGACCCCAGGGTGCGGCCGTGAGCACCGGAACCGCCGTACCTTCGCGGCGCTCCCCGGCCCGCCGGCGCCGCCGCGAGGCACTGCTGCGCCTGGCCCGCGACTACGCCCGCCACCGGGCCGGCATGGCGGGCCTGGCCGCCCTGCTGGGCACCGTCGTCCTCGCCCTGGCCGCGCCCCTGCTCGTGGAGCCCGGGGAACTCACCGTCACCGGCGCGCCCGGCAGCCCCTACGAGCCGCCCGGCCGCGCGTTCCCGCTGGGCACCGACAACTTCGGCCGCTCCGTCCTGGACCTGGTGGTGTGGGGCTCGCGCGTCTCGCTGGCCGTCGGGTTCCTGGCCACGGCCGTCTCCGTCGTCCTGGGCACCCTGGTGGGGGTGGCCGCCGGCCACTTCGGCGCCTCCGGCGGCCGGGGCGGGCGGGTCCTCTCCGCGGCGCTGATGCGCGTCACCGACTGGTTCCTCGTGCTGCCCACGCTGGTCCTGGCGGTCGCGCTGGCCGCCGTGCTGCCGCGCGGCACCGCGACCGTCGTCCTCGCCATCGGCCTGACCGTCTGGCCCGCCACCGCGCGCCTGGTCCGCGCACAGACCCTGGCCGTGGAGTCCCGGCCCTACGTCGAACGGGCGCGGGCCCTGGGCGGCGGCCATCTCCACGTCATGCTCCACCACGTGCTTCCGGGCGTCGCACCCGTCGTGCTCGCCCAGACCACCCTGCTCGTGGCCACCTCGATCATCGCCGAGTCCACCCTGGCCTTCCTGGGCGTGGGCGACCCCACGACCGTCTCCTGGGGCGGGATCCTGGAAGCGGCGCGCACCGCCGGGGCGATCAGCTCCGGCATCTGGTGGTACATGATTCCGCCCGGTCTGGCCATCGCCGCCGTCGCGCTCTCCTTCACCCTGTGCGGACGCGCCCTGGAGGCGGTCCTCGAAGCCCGACCCCGGGAGCCGCGTTGACCCCCCTGCTCGACGTCCGCGACCTGCACGTCACCTACCGCTCCGGCTCCGGCGAGGTCCCGGCCGTCCGCGGCGTGGACCTGTCCCTGGACCCCGGTGCGTCCCTCGGCCTGGCGGGGGAGTCCGGCAGCGGAAAGTCCACCGCCGCCCTGGCGCTCCTGCGCCTGCTCCCCGCCGGCACCAGGACGCGGGGGCGGGTGCTGCTGGAGGGCGAGGACGTCCTGACCATGCGCTGGGGCCGCCTGCGCGCCGTCCGCTGGGCCGGGGCCGCCATCGTCTTCCAGGGCGCCATGCACGCGCTGAACCCCGTCCGGCGCGTCGGCGACCAGATCGCCGAGCCCCTGCTGGTCCACCGCACCGTCCCCGCCCGGCGGGCGCCCGCCCGGGTCGCCGAGCTCCTCGAACAGGTCGGCCTGCCCGCCTCCCGGGCCCGCGACCACCCCCACCAGCTCTCCGGCGGGCAGCGGCAGCGCGTCATGATCGCCATGGCCCTGGCGTGCGAACCGCGCCTGGTCGTGGCCGACGAGGCCACCACCGCCCTGGACGTGATGATCCAGGCGCAGATCCTCGACCTCCTGCGGCGCCTGGTCGCGGAGCGCGGCATCGGCATGCTCATGATCAGCCACGACCTGGGCGTCCTGGCCGACACCTGCGACCGGCTCGCGGTCATGTACGCGGGCCGGATCGTCGAGGAGGGTCCCGCCCGGAAGGTCGTGGACGAGCCCGCGCACCCCTACGCGGCCGCGCTCGGCGCGGCCTTCCCCCGGGTGGGGGACCCCGCCTCGCGCCTGGCCCCCCGGGGCCTGCCGGGCGACCCGCCCGACCCGGCCGCTCCACCCCCCGGATGCGTGTTCCGGCCCCGCTGCCCGGTCGCGGAGACGATGTGCGCCACGGTCGACCCGCCCCTGCTGCCGGTGGAGCCGCGCGAGAGCGGAGGCCCCCCGCGCCGCGCCGCGTGTGTGCACGCGGGCCCGGCCCGGCCGACGACGGGGGAGGGTGTGCGTTGAGCGCGACGGAGACCGGCCCGCCACCCCGGGCCGAGGGCAGCGGGGACCGGGAGCCGGTCCTGAGCGCGCGCGGCCTGCGGGTCGTCCTCCGCGGGGCTCGCGGCGGCACCGCCCGCGCCGTCGACGGGGTCGACCTCGACCTGGCCCGGGGGGAGATCGTCGCCCTGGTGGGGGAGTCGGGGTGCGGCAAGACCACCCTGGCCCGCACCCTGCTCGGGCTGGAGCGGCCCGCCGCGGGCGCGGTGGTGTTCGAGGGCAGACCGCTGGACCGCAGTGCGCGCGGCCTGCGCGCCTACCGGCGCCGGGTGCAGCTGGTGCAGCAGGACCCGACGGGGTCGCTCAACCCCCGGCGTACCGTCCACGAGTCCGTCGCCGAGGGGCTGCGCATCCACGAGGGCACGACCGCCGACGAGGTCGGGCGGGTCTGCCGAGCGCTCTCCCTCGCGGGGCTGCGCCCGCCCGAGCGCTTCCTGTCCCGGTACCCGCACGAGCTCTCCGGTGGACAGCGCCAGCGCGTGGTGATCGCCGGGGCCCTGGTGCTGGAACCCGAGGTCCTGGTCGCCGACGAGCCGGTCGCCTCCCTGGACGCCTCGGTGCGCGGCGAGATCCTGCGGCTGCTCCTGGACCTGCGCGCCGACCTGGGGCTGTCGGCACTGGTGGCCACGCACGACCTGGGCCTGGCGTGGAACATCGCCGACCGGGTCGCCGTGATGTACCTGGGCCGCGTGGTGGAGACGGGAAGAACGGAGGACGTCCTGTCCGACCCCTCCCATCCCTACACCCGCGCTCTGCTGTCGGCTCTGCCGGGGCGCGGTGGGCGGCCCGCGCCGCTGCCGGGGGAACCGCCGGACCCGCGCCGCGTCCCGCCGGGCTGCCGCTTCCATCCGCGCTGCCCGGCCCTGGCCTCGGGCAGGGCCGCCGCGGTGGCCGAGCGGTGCCGCGCCGAGGACCCGGCCGTCCTGGCCGCCTCCGGCCCCCTCCACCGCGCCGCCTGCCACCTGGGTCCGGAGGAGGGCAGGGCCGGAAGGGCCCTCAGGACCGGCGGAGCCTGACCTCCGCCGGTGGCCGGGCCCGCGCCCGTCGGAACCGGGGCCCGCCCGGGCCGGCGCCTGCCGGGCGCGCATCGGAGGCGGCGGGACGGGTCACGTACGGGGAGGGGTGGTGTTCGGCACGTTCGTCCCCGCTGTTCCCTGGGCAGGGTCTGTGAGACGCCGGTCCCGGCAGCGGAAGGGGAGCGACCATGACCGACCTGACCGTGGACGACGTCCACGAGTACGCCCGCGGGACCTGCTTCAGGCCCGCTCTCCCGGGAAAGGTCGGGGCCGAGACCGAATGGCTCGTGACCGACACCGCCGACCCGTCGGCCCCTGTGCCCCTGGACCGCCTCGCCGCGCTGCTGGAGGAGGCGGGCCCCCCTCCCGCCGGGAGCCGCCTGTCCTTCGAACCCGGCGGCCAGGTCGAACTCAGCTCGCCCGCCCTGCCCGGCCCGGCCCGCACCCACGAGGCCCTGGCCGCCGACATCGGCCACGTGCGCAAGGCGTTGGCCCAGGAGGGCCTGGTGCTCGGGGAGAGCGGGCTGGACCCCCTGCGCGGTCCGCTCAGACAGAGACACACCTCGCGCTACACGTCCATGGACCGCTTCTTCACCGGCCGCAGCCGACCGAGCGGGACCACCATGATGTGCAGCACCGCCTCGCTCCAGGTGTGCCTGGACACCGGCGCCGACGCCGACGACGTCCGCGCCCGCTGGGAGCTCCTGCACCGGCTCGGACCCGTGTTCGTGGCGGCCTTCGCCAACTCGGCCTTCTGGCGCGGCCGCCCCACCGGCTGGAAGTCCACCCGCTGGGCCGTGTGGGCGGGCATGGACGCCGACCGGACCCGCCCCGTCCCGGGGCCGACCGCCTCCTCCGATCCCGCCGCGGACTGGGCCGGCTACCTCCTGGGCGCCGACGTCCTGGCGATCCCCGCCGAACCGGGGGGAGGCGGTGCCTGGACCGTCGACCCGGGCATCACCCTCGCCGAGTGGATCGCCGGCGGAGGCGCCCGCCCGCCCGCCCGTGCGGACCTGGAACTGCACGCCAGCCTGCTCTTCCCGCCCGTGCGACCGCGCGGATGGTGGGAGGTGCGCATGATCGACGCCCTCCCGCAGCGGTGGTGGCCGGTCCCCGTGGCCGTCGCCGCCGCCCTCCTGGACGACCCGCACGCCCGCGCCGCGGCGGAGGAGGCCACCGCGCGCCTGTGCGGCGGGCGCCTCCCCGACCGCGTCCTGTCGCTGCGCGCCGCCCGCCTCGGCCCGGCCGACCCCGATGTCGGCGCGTGCGCCCGCACCTGCCTGGACGCGGCGGTCGAGGCGCTGCCCCGCATGGGCGCCGCGTCGCTGGCCGTCCTCACCGACTCCTACGCCGAGCAGTACACCCGCCGGGGCCTCTGCCCCGCCGACACCCGGCCGCAGGTGCCCGCACCGCGGCCGGCCCGCACCGACAGCCGCACACGTGGAGGCACACGTTGAGCCGCGAACAGGACCGAGCCAAGGAACGCATCGCCGCCGAACTCGACCGGAGCCGCCGCCGCAGCAACGCCCTCACCCTGGAGGTCCTGGACGAGGACGAGCTGCTCGCCCAGCACTCACCGCTGATGTCGCCCCTCGTCTGGGACCTGGCCCACGTCGGCAACTACGAGGAGCTGTGGCTGCTGCGCGCCCTGGCCGGGCGCGAGGCGCTGCGCCCCGACATCAACGGGCTCTACGACGCCTTCGAGAACTCGCGGGCCGACCGGGTCCGCCTGCCGCTGCTGCGCCCCGAGGAGGCGCGCCGCTACAACGAGCGGGTCCGCCGCGAGGTCCTGGACATCCTCGACGAGATCGACATCGCCGTGCCCGAGCAGCGCTCGGAGGAGCCCGACCTGGCCGCCCGCGGCCTGGTCTACCACCTGGTCGTCCAGCACGAGCAGCAGCACAGCGAGACCATGCTGTCCACCCACCAGCTGCGCCGGGGCACCCCCGTGCTCCTGGAGGAGCCCGCCCCCGTCACGTCGCTGCACCCGCCCGCGGAACCGGAGGTGCTCGTGCCCGCGGGTCCCTTCACCATGGGCACCGACGACACCGCCTGGGCCTACGACAACGAGCGCCCGGCCGTCACCGTCGACCTGCCCGCCTACCGGATCGACACCCGGCTCGTCACCAACGCCGAGTACCAGCGGTTCATGGAGGAGGGCGGCTACGACACCCGCCGCTGGTGGAGCCCCGAGGGCTGGGAGTGGAAGGAGCGCACCGGCGCCTCCTCGCCGGCCTTCTGGCGCAAGGAGGAACGGGGCTGGTCCCGGCGGCGCTTCGGGCGCCGCGAGATGGTGCCGCCCGACGAGCCCGTGCAGCACGTCTGCCACCACGAGGCGCAGGCCTACGCGGCGTGGGCGGGCAAGCGGCTGCCCACCGAGGCCGAGTGGGAGAAGGCGGCCCGCTTCGACCCCGCCACCGGTCGCTCCCGCCGCTACCCGTGGGGCGACACCGAGCCCGGGCCCGGCCACGCCAACCTGGGGCAGCGCCGCCTGGCCCCCGCACCTGCCGGACGCCACCCCGAGGGCGCTTCGCCGCTGGGCGTGCAGCAGCTGATCGGCGACGTGTGGGAGTGGACCTCCACCACCTTCACCGGCTATCCGGGGTTCCGGGCCTTTCCGTACCCCGAGTACTCCGAGGTCTTCTTCGACGACGGCTACAAGGTGCTGAGGGGCGGCTCGTGGGCCACCCACCCCGTCGCGGCGCGCTCCACCTTCCGCAACTGGGACCTCCCCGTCCGGCGCCAGATCTTCAGCGGATTCCGCTGCGCACGCGACGCGGACACCGACTGATGTGCCGGCACCTCGCCTACCTGGGACCGCCGCGCACACTGCACGAACTCCTGTACGCGGCGCCCCACTCGCTGCACGTCCAGTCCTGGGCGCCCCGCAAGCAGCGGTACGGGACCGTCAACGCCGACGGCTTCGGCGCCGGATGGTACCTGCCGGACGCGCCCGAGCCGCTGCGGTACCGGCGCGCCATGCCCATGTGGGGGGACGCCTCCTTCGCCGATGCCGCGCGGGCCCTCGGCTCCCGCTGCGTGGTGGCGGCCGTGCGCGACGCCACCCCCGGGTTCGGATCCGACGAGTCGGGGGCCCAGCCCCTCCGCGCCGGGCGCCTGCTCTTCAGCCACAACGGGGCGGTCGCCGACGACGAGGCGCTGGCCGCCGCCCTCCCGCCGCCGCCCGGCGTGCTGGAGGCCCGCGGCGCCCTGGACTCGGCCCCCCTGTTCGGCCACACCGTGCGCCTGTGGCGGAGGTCGGGGAACCTGGCCGGAGCCCTCGCGGACACGGTGCGCCGCGCCCGCGAGCTCTCCGAGGGCCGCTACAACCTCCTGGCCTCCGACGGGGAGTCGATCGCCGCGACCGCCGCGGGCGACACCCTCTACACGCTGCGGGAACCCGGAGGCGGGGTCTTCCTGGCGTCGGAGCCCTTCGACGACTCCGACGCCTGGGAGGAGATCCCCGACGGGTCGGTGGTCACCGCCACCCGCGAGGGCACCGAGGCGGTACCGATCGACCGACGACGCCAGACACGTCCGACCCCGGGAGGCGACCCGTGTTCCGCATCGACCACAACCTGAGCGCCGGCGACCTGGACAAGGCCCTGCGCACCGACGTCGCCGAGGGCCTCACGTCCCGGCCCAAGAGCCTGCCCCCCAAATGGTTCTACGACGAACGCGGCAGCGCGCTGTTCGAGGAGATCACGCGGCTGCCCGAGTACTACCTCGCCCGCGCCGAACGCGCCGTCCTCGAGGTGCGCGCCGACGAGATCGCCCGGGCCGCCGACGCCGACACCCTCGTCGAACTCGGCTCCGGGTCGGGTGCCAAGACCCGCCTGCTGATCGACGCCATGGGCCGCCACGGGAAGCTGGAGCGGTTCGTCCCGGTCGACGTCAGCGGCGACTTCCTCGCCGCCTCGGCCCGGCGCCTGGCCGACGACCTCCCCCACCTGGACGTGCACGCCGTCGTCGGCGACTTCGAGCAGCACCTCGGCCTCCTGCCGATCGGGGAGGAGGGCGGCCGCCGGATGATCGCCCTCCTCGGGTCGACCCTCGGCAACCAGGAGCCCGGCCCCCGGGCCGGCCTCCTGCGCGCCGTCCGCGCCGCCCTGCGCCCCGGGGACTCCTTCCTCCTGGGCGCCGACCTGGTCAAGGACCCCGAGCGGCTCGTCGCGGCCTACGACGACGCCCAGGGGGTCACCGCGTCCTTCAACCGCAACGTCCTGTCCGTCCTCAACCACCGCCTGGGAGCCGACTTCGACCCGGGCGGGTTCGACCACGTCGCCCTGTGGGACCCCGAACGGGAGTGGATCGAGATGCGGCTGCGCTCGCGCGCCGGCCGGCGCGTGCACGTGCGGGAACTGGACCTGGAGGTGGACTTCGCCGAGGGGGAGGAGATGCGCACCGAGGTCTCGGCCAAGTTCCGCCGCGAGGGGCTCGCCGCCGAGCTCGCCGACGCGGGGTTCGCCCCGGAGCACTGGTGGACCGATCCCGACGGCGACTTCTCCCTCGGCCTCTCGCGCGCGGTGTGAGAGCGGTCAGACCGGGGCGAACGTACCCAGCAGGGTGCCCACGGCATAGGTCACTGCCATGGCGAAGACCCCGCTGAGCACGCAGCGGGCCGCCGCGCGCAGGGGCGGTGCCCCGCCCATCCGGGCGCTGACCGCGCCGAGGGCCCCCGTGGCGATCAGGACGGAGCCCACGGTCGCCGCGAGCCGCCAGGAGTCGGGCCCCAGCAGCATCGCGGCCAGGGGCACGAGCGAACCCAGGGTGAAGGCGGCCATGCTGACCCCCGCGGCCTGCCACGGGTTCACCCGGTAGGGGGTCAGGCCGAGCTCCACCTCGGCATGCGCGGCGAGTGCATCGTGCTCGGTCAGCTCCACCGCCACACGGTGCGCCAGCTCCGGACTCAGGCCCCGGTCGCGGTACATCCGGGCGAGCTCCTCCAGCTCCCCCGCGGGGTCCTGGGTCAGTTCCAGGTGCTCGCGCGCCAGGGCGGCCCGCTCGGTGTCGCGCTGGGTGCTGACAGAGATGTACTCGCCCGCCGCCATCGACAGGGCGCCCGCCAGGGCTCCGGCGATCCCGGCCACCATCAGGGCGCCGCGGTCGGGTGTGGCCCCGACCACGCCGACGACCAGGCCCGCGGTGGAGATGATGCCGTCGTTGGCCCCCAGCACACCCGCCCGCAGGCTGTTGGTCAGGGAACCGAGCCGCTTCTGGGCGCTGTGAGCAGCAGAGGTCTCTTCCTCACGTCGGGGTTTCGCCATGCGCCGATCCTGACACACGGAGGCTCCGTGCCTGCCACCACGTGCGGAGGTGCCACATCCGCTACGCTCGTGTGCCGTGTTCAAGGTAGGAGTTTTCGGCGCCGACGGGCGCATGGGGTCAGAGGTCGTCAGGGCGGTCCAGGGCGCCGACGACATGGAATTCGTGGCCGGCGTGGACGCCGGGCAGGACCGTGAGAAGGTGCGGGGGGCCGACTGCGTCGTCGACTTCACCCACCCCGGCGCGGTCATGGACAACCTGGAATGGCTGATCGCCAACGGCATCCACGCCGTTGTCGGCACCAGCGGCTTCGACGAGGCCAAACTCGACCGGGTGCGCGGGATGCTGGCCGCCACGCCCGGCTCGAAGGTCCTCATCGCGCCCAACTTCGGCATCGCGGCCGTGCTGATGATGAACTTCGCGAAGAAGGCCGCGCCCTACTTCGAGTCCACCGAGGTCATCGAGCTGCACCACCCGAACAAGGTGGACGCTCCCAGCGGCACGGCCCACCACACGGCCGAGCTGATCGCCGGTGCCCGGCGCGAGGCCGGCCTGGAGCCGATGCCCGACGCCACCACCTCCGAGATCCCCGGTGCCCGCGGCGCCGACGTGGACGGGGTCCGCGTGCACGCGCTGCGCATCACCGGCCTGATCGCCCACCAGGAGGTCGTCTTCGGCACCCAGGGCGAGACCCTCAAGATCCGCCACGACTCGATGAACCGCACGTCGTTCATGCCGGGCGTCCTGCTGGGCGTGCGCAGGGTCGCCGACCTGCCCGACCCTCTGACGATCGGCCTGGAGCCCCTGCTCGGGCTGGACTGACCTCCCGTACTCCGCGGGCCCCGGCCGGAGAGCGCCGGGGCTCACCGCTGTCCGGTGAGTTCCCCGCCCGGGGCGTCCAGCTCCTCGGGACCGCCCTCCAGCTCCAGGACGGGAGCCGTGGCCGCGGGGGAGGGGTTGGTCTCCGGCACGAGGTCGCGGGGCTCCGGAGCGGGAGGGCCTCCGGGCATGGGGAACTCCTCGGGGGAGGGCGCCTCCGCCGAGGGTTCTCCGCCGGGGGGTTCCGGCAGGGCCTGGAGCACGACCAGGAACGCCCCTCCCGACACGAGCAGGGCACCCGCCGCGGACGCCAGGACCACGCCGGTCCACCACCGGATTCCGCCGAGGGCCTCGGACTCAGGCAACGGGCACCCCGCTGAAGGTGCCCGCGAACGGGACCCGCACGTCGACCCGCGCCACGTCCTCGGACGGGGCGCGGAAGGTCGCACTCACCCGGATCCGGTCGCCCGGCCACAGGGACAGGTGCGGGTCCAGGCGGGAGCACACGCACGCGCCCTGCTCGTCCCGGGCGACCTTGTGGACCTTTCCGCTCACGCTGTCCACCAGCTCCACCGACGACAGGTCCGCCCGGCCCTCCTCCGTCCCGCCGAACATCTCCTCCATCGTTGGCGAGTTGCTCTGCCCGCTGTTGCTCAGCACCAGGGTCAGCTCCGCGGTCTCACCGGAGCGGACCAGCTCCTGGACCACCACCTCCAGGCGGGCCCCGTGCAGGACCACGGTCTCCGATCCCCGGTCGGCGTCCGGGGCCGGTTCCTCTGCGGGGGAGGGGTCCGCGGAGGGCGGCGGTTCGCGGTCGGACCCCTCCTCCGGGGCGGTCGGGGGAACCGGTTCGGAACCGCCGGGGCGGAGGGCCTCGGCCTCCTGCCCGTGGCCCGGCGAGTTGCCCGGACCGCCGCCCGAACAGGAGACGAGGGCGAGCGCCAGTGCCGCGGCGGCGAGTGCGGTGAGGGGCTTGCGGGGGGTGGCCATACTCCGAAACTAGGGCGGTGCGGTCTCCGCCCGGTCACGGATTCCGGCCGGAACCGGCCACGGGGAGCTCAGCCCAGCAGCAGTGCCACCGAGAACAGGATGCCGAAGACCATCTGCAGCTTGCCCGTCTCGCCCAGGCCCAGGACGAGGTCGCGGCCGACCTGGCCGCCGAGCACCCGGCGTACCGGCCGCACCGCCAGGGGCGCGGAGAGCAGCACCAGCGGCACCCACCAGGACCACGGGGTCATCGCCAGCGCCACGGCGTAGGCGCCCGCGAGCATGCCCGTGTACAGGCGCCGGGTGCCCGTCTCGCCCAGGCGCACCGCGAGGGTGATCTTGCCGGTCTCCCGGTCGGTGGGGATGTCCCGCAGGTTGTTGATCACCAGCACCGAGCACGACAGCAGGCCCACCGGGACCGACGCGACCCAGGCCTGCCACGGTGCGGTCCCCATCTGCACGAACACCGTGCCCACCACGGCCACCACGCCGAAGAACACGAACACCGAGACCTCCCCCAGACCCCGGTAGCCGTAGGGGGAGCGTCCGCCGGTGTAGTACCAACCCGCGGCGATCGCCGCCGCGCCCACCAGCAGCAGCCACCACGAGGTCGTGGCTGCCAGCGCCAGGCCCACCAGGGCCGCGAACACGAAGCTGACCAGTGCCGCCCCCAGCACCTGCTGCGGGGTGGCCAGGCCCGTGGCGGTCAGCCGGGTCGGTCCGGTCCGCTCCGGGGTGTCGGTGCCCTTGACCCCGTCGCTGTAGTCGTTGGCGAAGTTCACCCCCATCTGCAGGGCCAGCGACACCACCAGCGCCAGCAGGGCCTTCCACCAGACGAAGCCGTCCAGCGCCACCGCCACCGCGGTGCCCACCGCCACCGGGACGATCGAGTTCGGAAGCGTGCGGGGGCGCATCCCCGCGACCCATTCACTGACCGTGGCCACGAGCCGGTCCTCCACCGTTGACAGGCGGCGCACCACCCGCGCCGCGACGAACCACCCCACGGTAGTGCCTGGCAGGAGGCTTTCCCGCATCAGCCTCAGCCGGAGATCGCCGCGTGCAGGCGCACCATCGGCACGATCTCGCCCATGTCGATCTCACGCCGGGCCCCGTCCGCCCGCCAACCGGAGGACTCGAAGAACTTCCGCAGCGCGTTGCCGGCCTCGGGCACCCACACGTGCACGGTCGTGAAGCCGTCCTCCAGCAGGTGCTCCACGCACGCGTTCAGCAGGCGGCTGCCGTGTCCGGCCCCGGTCCGCTCCGGGTCCACGTGCAGGGCGAACACCTCCGCGTCCGTGGCCGGCCACAGGTCGGGGTCCCCGGCGGGACCGAACGCGGCGAACCCCGTCACCACCCGCTCCCCGTCCTCCTGGTCGGTGGCCACCACCAGCCGGTGCCGGGAGGTGGGCGGTGACTCCAGAGCCGCGGTCCACTGCCCGCGGAACTGCTCGCGGGCCTGCTCGCCCTCCAGCTCCGCGGCGACCCCGCCGGGCAGGAGGGCGCCGTACACCGCCTGCCAGGAGGCCACCTGGAGGTCGACCACGGTGTCGACATCGGCGACACGCGCGGGACGGACGAATTGTGCACCGGACACGACAGGCCTCCTCGGAGCGCGTTCCCGTGCCGGAGGCGGACACGCCGGAGTTTCCGGAGCTTGCCACGGCATGGGAACATCTACGTTGTGAGCCTCATTATCAGAGTTATCGTGAACGCGCTCGCCGTCTGGGCGGCGGTCACCCTGATCAGCGGAATCGACGTCAACACCGACAGCCTGGCCGGGACGATCCTGGTCTACGTGGCGGTCGGAGCCATCTTCGGCGTGGTCAACGCCGTGATCAAACCCATCGTCAAAGCTGTCGGCTGCCTGTTCTACGCACTGACCCTCGGCCTGATCGGCCTGATCGTCAACGCCCTGCTGTTCATGCTCACCGAGTGGATCGCCGGGCTCTTCGACCTGCCCTTCACGATCAGCGGTTTCTGGCCGGCCTTCTGGGGTGCGCTCGTCGTCACCGTGGTCAGCTGGCTGCTCAGCATGTTCCTGCCCGACGGCGACGACTGACCCCCGAACGGTCCCCCCGAGAGGCGTCCCCGTCTCCACCACCCCCGCTTCCGCCCGCTCCCCGCGGGCGGACCCGTGTCCCGGCTGCACGGTCGGGACGCGGGCCGGGTAGGTTCACAGACAGGCCTCCCACCTCGGCCCACGAGGACGGTGGCCGACAAAGGCTGATCCGGGCCGGTGCCCGCAGCCGACACAGACCTCTCCGCGACCGGACGGCCGCAGTGCCGCACGACGACTGTCCCCGGTCGCGGTGGCGGGCCGGTGAGCCCCGCCCGGCGTACACGCACGAGGTACGCCGACGCCGCCCCACAGCGGCGTCACACGCCCACTACGCCATATCGACGGCACCGCCCACGCGCGGTGCCGCGCACACCGAGAGGAGGAGGGGCACGCACGGCCCCCTCGCCCTGCGGCGGGGGACCGAGAGCCCGAGGACACATGATGGACACCAAGTACCGCCCCTTCGGCAAGATGCTGACCGCGATGGTCACCCCGATGCTGGAGGACGGCGAACTCGACTACGAGGGTGCCGCCAGACTCGCCACCTACCTGGTGGACGAGCAGCGCAACGACGGTCTCGTCATCAGCGGCACCACCGGCGAGTCGCCCACGACCAGCGACGAGGAGAAGGACCGCCTCCTGCGCACCGTCGTGGAGGCCGTCGGGGACCGCGCCAAGATCATCGCGGGTGTGGGCACCAACGACACCCGCCACAGCATCGAGCTGGCCAAGGCCGCCGAGAAGGCGGGGGCGCACGCCCTCCTGACCGTCACCCCGTACTACAACAAGCCTCCGCAGGAAGGCCTGATCCGGCACTTCACGGCGATCGCCGACTCCACGGGGCTGCCGGTGATGCTCTACGACATCCCGCACCGCTCGGGCACGCCCATCGCCTCCGAGACCCTGGTCCGCCTGGCCGAGCACCCGCGCATCGTCGCCAACAAGGACGCCAAGGACAACATCGGTGCCAGCTCCTGGGTCATGGAGCGCACCGACCTGGCCTTCTACAGCGGCACCGACATCCTCAACCTGCCGCTGCTGTCCGTGGGGGCCGCCGGCTTCGTCAGCGTCGTGGGCCACATCGTCGGCGCCGACCTGCACGAGATGATCGACGCCTACGAGGCCGGAGAGGTCACCCAGGCGCTGGCCATCCACCGCCGCCTCACCCCGGTCTACACCGGCATGTTCCGCACCCAGGGCGTCATCACCACCAAGGCCGTCCTCAACCAGTTCGGCCTGCCCTCGGGCCCGGTGCGCACACCGCTCACCGACGCCTCGGTCGAGCTCCAGACGCTGCTGCGCGAGGACCTGGCCGCCGCGGGCGTCAAGGGCCCGATCGGCCTGGCCCCGCACCAGGCCGTCCCGGCCAGCGCCGTGCGCGTCGAGCGTCTCACGGAGGGATCCGTATGAGCCACCCGCACCCCGAACTGAGCTCGCCCCCGCCTCTGGGCGAGGGCGTCCTGCGCGTCGTCGCCCTGGGCGGCCTCGGTGAGATCGGCCGCAACATGGCGGTCTTCGAGTACGCGGGCCGCCTGCTGATCGTCGACTGCGGCGTGCTCTTCCCCGAGGAGGAGCAGCCCGGCGTCGACCTGATCCTGCCCGACTTCGACCACATCCGGGACCGCCTGGACGACGTCGAG
This sequence comes from Nocardiopsis algeriensis, assembly GCF_014203695.1. GTDB lineage: Bacteria > Actinomycetota > Actinomycetes > Streptosporangiales > Streptosporangiaceae > Nocardiopsis > Nocardiopsis algeriensis. Next base: position 26,577 of record NZ_JACHJO010000013.1, read on the forward strand.
GCGGTCGTGCTCACCCACGGGCACGAGGACCACATCGGCGGCGTGCCGTTCCTGCTGCGCGAGCGCTCCGACATCCCGATCGTCGGATCCAAGCTCACCCTGGCGCTGATCACCGCCAAGCTCGGCGAGCACCGCATCAAGCCCGAGACGATCCAGGTGGAGGAGGGCGAGCGGCGCGAGTTCGGCCCCTTCGACCTCGAGTTCTTCGCCGTCAACCACTCCATCCCCGACGCGCTGGCCGTGGGCATCCGCACACCGGGCGGGACGGTCCTGCACACCGGCGACTTCAAGATGGACCAGCTGCCGCTGGACGGCCGCCTCACCGACCTGGCCGGGTTCGCCCGGTTCGGCGACGAGGGCGTGGACCTCCTGATGTCGGACTCCACCAACGCCGAGCAGCCCGGTTTCATCATCAACGAGCGCAACCTGACCGAGGCCATCGACAAGGTGTTCCGGCAGGCCGACAAGCGCATCGTGGTGGCCTGCTTCGCCTCCCACGTGCACCGCGTCCAGCAGGTGATCGACTCGGCGACCAAGCACGGCCGCAAGGTCGCCTTCGTGGGCCGGTCCATGGTCCGCAACATGAACATCGCCCGCGACCTGGGCTACCTCACGGTGCCCGGCGACACCATCATCGACGTGCGCCAGCTCGACGAGATGCCCGCCGACAGGGCGGTGCTCATCTGCACCGGTTCCCAGGGCGAGCCGATGTCGGCACTGAGCCGGATGGCCAACCGCGACCACCAGATCCGGATCGAGGAGGGCGACACCGTCCTGCTCGCGTCCTCGCTCATCCCCGGCAACGAGAACTCCGTCAACCGGGTGATCAACGGCCTGACCCGCTGGGGCGCCAAGGTCGTGCACAAGGGCAACGCCCTCGTGCACGTGTCCGGGCACGCCCCCGCCGGGGAGCTGCTGTACGTGCTCAACATGGTGCGTCCGCGCAACTTCATGCCGGTCCACGGCGAGTGGCGGCACATGCGCGCCCACGCCGACCTGGCCCGCCTCACGGGTGTGCCCGACGACCGGATCGTCATCGCCGAGGACGGCGTGGTCGTCGACCTGTACAAGCACAGGGCCAGGATCACGGGTGCGGTCCAGGCGGGCTACGTGTACGTGGACGGCTCCTCCGTCGGCGACGTCACCGACGCCGCGCTCAAGGACCGCCGCATCCTCGGCGAGGAGGGCTTCATCTCCATCGTCGTGGCCGTCGACTCGAACACGGGCAAGATCCTGGGTGATCCGGAGATCCACACCCGCGGCGCGGGCATCGGCGCGGACGCCTACGACGACGTCATCGACCGCATCCAGGACGCGCTCGACAAGGCGGCCCGGGAAGGTGTCAACGACCCCCACCAGCTGCGCCAGCTCATCCGGCGCAGCACGGGCCGGTGGGTCAACGAGACCTACCGCCGCCGCCCGATGATCATCCCCGTCCTGGTCGAGGTCTGACCGGTACCGCCTCCTCGGGGCACAGCACAGCCGAGCGGCCCGGGCACGTCCCGGGCCGCTCGGCTTTTCGCGCGACACGCCGTGCGAGTACGCCTTTCGGGCGCCGGCCCCCAGTAGGCTGCACGCCGTGCGGGCACCCCTGCCCAACCCACGTCCCCTGGAGGTGACCTTCCGATGGCCGCGCGTGTCTCCTCAGGCGGCTCCGGGCGCAAGAAGCCCGCCGCCGGCAAGAAGGCCGCGCGCAGGCCCGCGGCGGCCAAGCGCATGCCCGACGGACCCATCGCCTTCGCGGTCACCCTGTTCGGCCAGTTCCTCCTCGTGCTGTGGAAGCTCGTCGCGCACACCGTCGGCGGGGCCGCCCGCGCCGTCGGGCGCAGCGCCCGCGACCTCGACCCGGACCTGCGGCGCGACGGCATCGGACTCCTCCTGCTGGCCGCCGGGGTCCTCGTCGCGGCCGCCGTGTGGTGGCAGAGCGAGGGGCCGCTGCTGGAGTACACCCGCCTGGTCGTGGTCGGCGCCGTCGGCACCGTCTCCCCGATCCTGCCGCTGCTGTTCCTGCCCTTGGCCGTGCGCCTCATGCGCACGCCCGACACCTCGCGCGAGGGCGACGCCGGCAGGCTGTTCATCGGCGCCTGCGCGATCATGCTGGGCGTGCTCGGCCTCGTCCACATCGCCTCCGGTCTTCCCGGACCCTCCGACGGTGTGGAGGCCCTCCAGAACTCGGGCGGGCTCATCGGATTCGTCGCCTCCGGCCCGCTCAGCGCCGTCATCTCCCCCTGGCTCACCGGGGTGCTGCTCGCCCTGGTGCTCGTCTTCGGGATCCTGGTCGTCACCGCCACCCCCATCCGGCGCATCCCCGAACGCCTCCAGAACCTCTTCGGCGTCCTCATGGAGCGCGACCCCGACGCGGAAGCCGAGCCCGAGAAGCCGCGTCGGCGCCGGACACGGCCGCGGGCGGAGCGGGGCACCACCGTCGCCGGCAGCGGAGAGCGCCCCTACGACGACCCCGTCCTGCCCGCGGCGCCCCCGGCCCCCGCCCTCACCGACGAGGAGGAGACCCGGGTCCTCTCCGAGGCCGAGTCCGCCGCGGCCGCCGCGGCCTCCGCCGGGGCCGGACCGGGGAAGGCGGCGAAGGAGACCGGGAAGGGCAAGGCCCGCAAGGCACCGCTCACCGTGCCCGACCACACCCCTCCGCCCGCCGTCTCCGAACAGCTCACCCTCCCCTCGCGGGTGGTCGACGGCGACTACGAACTGCCTCCGCCCGCCGTGCTCGAGCCGGGCAGCCCGGTCAAGCCGCGCACCCGCGCCAACGACGACGTGGTCGAGGCGCTCAGCGGCGTGCTCACCCAGTTCGGCATCGACGCCCAGGTCACCGGGTTCACCCGCGGGCCCACGGTGACCCGCTACGAGATCGAGCTGGGCCGGGCGGTCAAGGTGGAGAAGGTCACCGCCCTGGCCAAGAACATCTCCCTGGCGGTCAAGAGCGCCGACGTGCGCATCCAGTCGCCGATCCCCGGCAAGTCCGCCATCGGTGTGGAGATCCCCAACACCGACAAGGACGTCGTCAGCCTGGGCGACGTGCTGCGCTCCCCGGCGGCCACCTCCGACGATCACCCCATGCTGGTGGGCCTGGGCAAGGACGTCGAGGGCTCCAACGTCGTCGCCAACCTCGCCAAGATGCCGCACCTCCTCGTCGCCGGCGCCACCGGCGCGGGCAAGTCCACGTGCATCAACGGGCTCATCACCTCGCTGATGATGCGCTCCACCCCCGACGAGGTGCGCATGATCCTCGTCGACCCCAAGCGGGTCGAGCTGACCATGTACGAGGGCATCCCGCACCTGATCACCCCCATCATCACCAACCCGAAGAAGGCCGCCGAGGCGCTCCAGTGGGTCGTCGGCGAGATGGACCGGCGCTACGACGACCTGGCCGCCTCCGGCTACCGCCACGTGGACGACTTCAACGCCGCCGTGCGCGCCGGGGAGCTCGTCGCCCCGCCCGGCAGCGAACGCGACTACGAGCCCTACCCCTACCTGCTCGTCATCGTCGACGAGCTCGCCGACCTGATGATGGTGGCCCCCCGGGACGTCGAGGACGCCGTCGTGCGCATCACGCAGCTGGCCCGTGCCGCCGGCATCCACCTGGTGCTGGCCACGCAGCGGCCCAGCGTCGACGTCGTCACCGGCCTGATCAAGGCCAACGTGCCCTCCCGCCTGGCCTTCGCCACCTCCAGCCTCTCCGACAGCCGGGTCATCCTCGACCAGCCGGGGGCCGAGAAGCTCGTGGGCAAGGGCGACGCGCTGTTCCTCCCCATGGGCGCGGGCAAGCCCATCCGGCTCCAGAACGCCTGGGTGGCGGAGAAGGAGATCCGCACCGTCGTCGAGCACTGCAAGAAGCAGGCCGAACCCAGCTACCGGGAGGACGTCGCCGCCGCCGGGACCGCGAAGAAGGAGATCGACGAGGAGATCGGCGACGACCTCGACCTGCTCCTCCAGGCCGTCGAGCTGGTCGTCACCACCCAGTTCGGCTCCACGTCCATGCTCCAGCGCAAACTGCGCGTGGGCTTCGCCAAGGCCGGCCGCCTCATGGACCTCATGGAGAGCCGCGACGTCGTCGGCCCCAGCGAGGGCTCCAAGGCGCGCGACGTCCTGGTCACACCCGACGACCTCCCCGAGGTCCTGGCCGGCATCCGGGGGGCCTGACACGGGCGGCATGCCCGGCCCGAGAGGGGTTCGGCCCGATTTGGCGGGATCTTGGACACCTCATGGGGCGTGGTGACCTGCGCGGACGCGGGACGCGTTGCAGAGTGGAACGAGCAATGCACACCCAGTCGCGAGGAGAATGCGTATGGCGACGATCGGACACGTGCTGTCCTCCGCCCGCGTCGCGGCAGGCTACAGCGTCGCCGAGCTCAGCGCCCGCACCCGCATCCGGGAACCGGTCCTGCGCGCCGTCGAGGCGGAGGACTTCGCCTCGTGCGGGGGCGACTTCTACGCCCGAGGGCACATCAAGAGCCTGTGCCGGGCGCTGAACCTGGACCCGGTGCCCCTTCTGGAGGAGTTCGACCGCGAGCACGCCGAGGGAGAGAGCCCCTACGCACCTCTGCCCCGGAGCCTGGCCGCCCGGGCCGTCCGCGCGGGAGCGGAGGGGCAGGACGGCGGTGACCGGGCACGCCGCGTCCTCGGCGAGCACGACGACCCCCTCTCGGGTGTCCAGCGATGGGGCCACTTCGAACGCCGGAGCCACCTTCTCGAGGAGGTGCGCGGCCACCCGGACCGCGCCGGGGCCCCGGCCGGGGTCCCCGAACCCCGGCGCACGATCGAGAACTCCCCCGAGGCCGCGCAGCCGCCCTACGAGAGCCGGGGACGCCACGCCGCCCGCCCCGAGCCCCCGCCGGCCGCCGCCCGCTCCGGGCCGCGCCCGGCCCTGGTCGGGGAGCGCCGGGCCGGAGCCGTCCGGCGGCACTGGCCCTGGGCCGTGATCGTGCTCCTGTTCGCGCTGAGCGTCCTCGTCGGCTACCGCGCCTGGCAGGACTGGGGAGAGGCGGGCCCGCTCAGCGCCGTCCTCGACGGAGGGGAGAACACCGGCACCACCGTGCTTCCCCCGGAGGCCGAGGCCGTCGAGGCGCAGAGCGGGACCGGCGAGGAGGCCGGGGCCGACGGCGAGCTCGCGGTCCGGATCCATGCCACCGCGCGCAGCTGGGTCCAGCTCACGGGCTCCGAGGGGGAGGAGCTCTACACGGGCTACATCATGGAGGACGAGACCCGCACCTACACCTCGGACGGGAGCATCACCCTGTGGACGGCCAACGCCGGGGCGGTCAACGTCTCCGTCAACGGCAGGGACCTGGGCACGATCGGCCTTCCCGGCGAGGTCAAGGAGGTCGACGTCGACGCCTCCGGCTTCTCCGAGGAGTGATCCCCGACCCGGGGGACGGGCCGCCCACCGGCGTACGGTCGGGTGAACCGGCCAGGGTAATGTGGAGGGCTGCGGGCGGCGCCGACCGCAGCCGCGCCGTGCGCGCGGCCCGGCCGGATCCCGCTCCGGCCCGACCCGCCTCCCGCTCCGTCAGTAGCCCTCTCCACACGCTTGGAAGCCATGTCATCGCGCCGTACTGTCTCACTCGTCACCCTCGGGTGCGCGCGTAACGAGGTCGACTCCGAAGAACTGGCCGGACGCCTTGCCGCAGGCGGCTGGGAACTGGTCGACGGCGACACCGGCGCCGACGTCACCCTCGTCAACACCTGCGGGTTCATCGACGCTGCCAAGCAGGACTCCATCAACACCCTGCTGGAGGCCGCCGAGAACGGGGGCAAGGTCGTTGCCGCCGGCTGCATGGCGGAGCGCTACGGATCCGAGCTCGCCGAGGCCCTGCCCGAGGCGCAGGTTCTCGGCTTCGACGACTACACGGCCATCACCGACCGCCTCGACGACGTCCTGAGCGGACGCCCCTTGGTGCCGCACACGCCCCGCGACCGGCGCACCCTGCTGCCGATCAGCCCGGTGGAGCGCGGCGGCGCCTCGGTCCACGTCCCCGGACACTTCGCCGACTCCGCGGGGGCCGACGGCACCGAGCTCCCCTACCGGAGCGCCGTCCCCCGCCGCCGCCTGACCGGTGGGCCCGTGGCCAACCTCAAGATCTCCTCGGGCTGCGACCGGCGCTGCACCTTCTGCGCCATCCCCACCTTCCGGGGTGCGCACATCTCCCGCCGCCCCGAGGAGGTCCTGCACGAGGCCGAGTGGCTGGCCTCCGAGGGCGTGCGCGAGATCTTCCTCGTCAGCGAGAACTCCACCTCCTACGGCAAGGACCTGGGCGACGTGCGCGCCCTGGAGAAGCTCCTGCCGCGCCTGGCCGAGGTGGAGGGCCTGGACCGGATCCGCGTCAGCTACCTGCAGCCCGCCGAGGTCCGGCCCGGACTGATCGACGTGCTCACCGGCACCCCCGGGGTGGTCCCCTACTTCGACCTGTCCTTCCAGCACGCCAGCGGCACCCTCCTGCGCCGCATGCGCCGCTTCGGCGACCGCGAGCGGTTCCTGGAGCTGCTGGGGACCGTGCGCTCGCGCGTGCCCGAGGCCGGCGCCCGCTCCAACTTCATCGTCGGCTTCCCCGGCGAGACCGAGGCCGAGTTCGAGGACCTGGTCGCCTTCCTGGAGGAGGCCCGCCTGGACGCCATCGGCGTCTTCGGGTACTCCGACGAGGAGGGGACCGAGGCCGCGGGCCACGAGGGCAAGCTGCCCGAGGAGGTCGTGGAGGAGCGCCTGGAGCGGCTCAACCGCCTCGCCGAGGAGCTCATGGCCCAGCGCGCCGAGGAGCGCGTCGGCGAGGAGGTCACCGTCCTGGTGGAGTCGGTCCTGGAGGAGGGCGCCTACGAGGGCCGCTCCGACCACCAGGCGCCCGAGGTGGACGGCAGCACCATCCTCTACGGTGAGGACCTGGCCGTGGGGGACCTGGTGCGGGCCACCGTCCTCCAGTCCGTCGGTGCCGACCTGGTCGCCGAGCAGGAGGACCCGCAGTCCGGAGAAGCCGGAGAATGATGAGCACCGACGATTCCGCGGCGTCGCCCGCCCCCCAGGTTCCGCTGTGGAACATCGCGAACATCCTCACGATGAGCCGGCTGGTCATGGTGCCGGTCTTCGTGTGGTTCATGTTCCTGGACGGCTCGTGGTGGCGCTTCGCCGCCTTCTCCGTCTTCGTCCTGGCCGCCGTCACCGACCGCATCGACGGCGAGCTCGCCCGGCGGCGCGGCCTGGTCACCGACTTCGGCAAGATCGTCGACCCCATCGCGGACAAGGCGCTCACCGGTGCCGCGCTGGTGGTGCTCTCCCTGCAGGGGGACCTGTGGTGGTGGGTGACGGCTGCCATCCTCGTCCGCGAGTGGGGCATCACCCTGCTGCGCCTCGCCGTCCTGCGCTACGTCGTCATGCCCGCGAGCGGTGGCGGCAAGCTCAAGACGGTCCTGCAGATCGTCGCCATCAGCATCTACCTGTTCCCGCTCCACGTGCTGCCGCTGGGGCATCTCCTCGTCTGGCCCGCCCACGCGGTCATGGCCGCGGCCCTGGCCGTCACCCTCTGGACCGGTGCCGTCTACGTCAGGGACGCCGTCCGGGCGGTGCGCGCCCGCAAGGAGAGCGGGGAGTGAGCACGGGGGCGGACCTCCTCCGAGGGCCTTCGGCCGCCGCGGAGTCCGTCCACCGCGCCCTGCTGGAGCGCGGCGCCACCTGCGCGGCGGCCGAGTCGCTGACCGGCGGTCTCGTCGGCGCCCACCTGACCGCGGTCCCCGGCGCCTCCGCCACCTTCCGGGGCGGGGCCGTGACCTATGCCACCGACACCAAGGCGTCCCTGCTGGGGGTCCCCCGGGACCTGCTGGCCGACTCGGGCGCGGTGCACCCGGACGTCGCCGAGCACATGGCACTCGGTGTCCGCCGCCTCCTGGGGGCCGACTACGGGGTCGCGGTCACCGGCGTGGCCGGCCCCGAGCCCCAGGACGGGCAGCCCGTCGGCACCGTCTACGCGGCCGTCGCCCTCCCGGGAGGAGGGAGTGCTGTCCGCCTGTTCCGTTTCACCGGCGATCGCGCGGGTATCCGATACCGCACGGTCGAGGGAGCACTGGCGCTCCTGGACTCCGCAGTTCGCGGAGAAGTGGCGGGAAACATCCCCATCTAAGCCTTTTGGCTGGTTCCGCCCTGCTTCGCCCGGGAACAAAATCGGTCCGGGAGCTGGTTCCCCCTCAAGCGAACAGGACGACAAGAGGTGCCCGAATCGGGCGTGGGGCAGGTACGGTGTTGTATATGAAGGTCGCTACCGGCGGGAGGGAGCGCGAATGATGGTCCTGCTTCGTCACCTACTTGGTGACGTGCTCAGGCAGCTGCGGCAGCACCAGGGCCGCACCCTCCGCGAGGTGTCGGCCGATGCTCGTGTTTCCCTGGGCTACCTCTCAGAGGTCGAACGAGGGCAGAAGGAGGCGTCCTCCGAGCTGCTCTCGTCGATCTGCGGGGCCCTCGGGGTCCCGCTCTCGCAGGTGTTGAGAGAGGTCTCCGACCAGCTGGCGCTGGCCGAGCTGCAGGAGGCCGCGCTGCTGGGCGAGGCGGTGGGAGCCGATCCCGTGCCCGCCCGCGAACTCGGCATCGACCCGGTACCGGACCGCGTTCCCCAGGTTCCCGACATGGTGGGAGTCTGAGCGCTCCCCGTCCGTCCTGTCACATCACGGCATCGCCGAGAGTGAGGAAGGAGCCGGCCACCCGAGGTGGCCGGCTCCTTCCGTGTGTCCGGGGCCCTACCGGTGCGTGTGGTTGACCCAGGCGTCGGGGTCCTCGGCCAGCACGCGGACCTGTTCGGGAAGCTCGTTGGTGGCCAGATGGCGGAGGTTGACCCCTTCCAGGATGGAGCGCTCGCTGGCCCGCAGGGCGATCCACACCTTTTGGAGGCTGCGCGCGGCACCGTCGTAGTCGACGTGCTCGGGGCGCTCGCCGCGTACGTGGGCCAGCGGGCCGTCGACCGCGCGGATGATGTCCGCCAGGGAGATCTCCTCGGGGGGCCGGGCCAGCCAGTAGCCGCCCACCGGACCGCGCTGGCTGCGGACGAGCCCCGCGCGCCGGAGCTGGGTGAGGATGTTCTCGAGGAATTTTCCGGGGATGGCCTGTGCTCGTGCCAGCTGATCGGCCGTCACCGGCCCCTCGCCGGCAACAGCGAGCTCCGCTGCGGCACGCAACGCGTAGTCGACCCGGGCTGAAAGGCGCATGCTGTGATTATGCCGTGGTTAGAAGGGCGAATAGGGCACCGAGTGCCGACAAGATGCGCCGGCGGTCGGGATGCTGCAGCTCAAGGGTACTTCTCCTACCGGGTTGACGGGACATTTCCCGCCGGGCCCGGCGGGGATCACCCCCTCGCAGCCGCTCCCACCGCGCCTCCCAGGAGCTCGGCCGCGCCGAGGCCGTTGACCCGGGCGGCCCCGTAGGTGCTCACGTGGGCGCCGCAGGCGGGCCGCCAGACGGGCAGGCCCATCTCCACCACCACGGCGTCGGGGCGCTCCGCCAGGAGGCGCTCGACCAGGCCCCGGGCCTGCGGATACCGGTGCGCGTCGCGCACCACCACCACCAGGCCGCGCCCCTGTGCGGCGGCCAGGAGGCGCTCGGCGTGCGCGGTGTCCGGGGAGACCCGCTCCGTGCCCGGGAACCACGGCGCCAGGCCCCAGGGAACCTCGCCCACGGCCATCCCCGCCGGGGCGTCCACCTCCACCACGCAGGGGTCGGCCCACCGCGGCAGCACCCCGTCCACACGCAGCGCCCGGCGGGCACCGGCCAGGCCGACCTCCGTGTCCTCCGCGGCCGCGGCCCTGAGAGCGGCCCGGGAGCGGATCCACGCCCGCAGCTCGGCGTTGCGCGCGGCCGCCTCCTCCAGGCGCTCGCCCGGGAGCTGGCCCTCGCGGACCGCCGCCACCAGGGCGGCGCGGACCTGCTCCACCCGGTCGGCGTAGACGAAACGGCCGAGGCACAGCAGGTCGCATCCTGCGGACACCGCGCGCACGGCGGCCTCCGGAATGCCGATCCGACCGCTGAGCCCCTGCATCTCGACGGCGTCGCTGACCACGACCCCGGTGAAGCCCAGCTCGCCGCGCAGCAGCTCGTTGAGGACGTGCGGGGCCAGGGTGGCCGGCCCCTCCACGCCCAGCCCCGGCATCTCGATGTGCGCCGTCAGCACCGACCGCGCCCCCGCGTCGACGGCGGCCCGGAAGGGCAGCAGCTCGCGCCGGTGCAGCAGGTCGGCGTCGGCCTCCACCCGCGGCAGCGTGAGATGGGAGTCCTGGGAGGTGGCGCCGTGTCCGGGGAAGTGCTTGGCGCACGCGGCCACCCCCGCCTCCTGCAGGCCGAGCACGGCCGCGGCGGAGTGGCGGGCCACCAGCTCGGGGTCGGAGCCGAACGAGCGCGTCCCGATGACGGGGTTGTCGTCGGCGACGTTGACGTCCACGGTCGGGGCCAGGTCCAGGTTGAGGCCCAGCTCGGCCAAGCGCCCGCCCAGGGAGCGCAGGGTCCGGCGGGTCAGGTCGGTGTCGTCGACCGCGCCCAGAGCGGCGTTGCCCGGGTAGTCGCTGCCGTGGGCCTGGCCGATACGGGTGACGTCGCCGCCCTCCTCGTCCAGGGAGATCAGGGGCGTGTCGGCGGCCTCCGACAGCCGGGCGTTGAGTGCGGCCACCTGTTCGGGGGTGTCCAGGTTGTTGTGGAACAGGCAGACACCGGAGATGCCGTCCGCCAGGCCCTCCAGAATCCAGCGAGGGGCGTGGTGGGACTCGAAGGGCACCAGCAGCGTGGCGTTGGCCAGGCGCTCCAGGGCCGGATCGTGCGACATCGCGAACTCCGTTCGTGGGCATGGGTGCCCCTTGCGGGGCAGACGAAGGCGGGGCGGGCGCACGGGAGCCGGGCGGGGCCGCGGCGCCCCGCGCGGCTCCGCCCCGGACGCGGCGGGGCGTCAGCCCTTGACCGCACCCATCGTCAGACCGGAGACCATCCGGCGCTGGACGAAGAGGAAGAAGGCCATGACCGGGAGAGTCAGCAGGGTGGAGGCGGCCATGATCGGCCCCCACTCGGTGCCGAAGCGGCCGAAGTAGTAGGAGAGGGTGAGCGGCAGGGTGTAGCTGTCGGTGCTGCGGCCCAGGAACGTCAGGGCCACGATGAACTCGTTCCAGGCGGTGATGAAGGCGAAGATGCTCGCCGCGACCAGCCCCGGGGCCACCAGCGGCATGAGGATGCGCCAGAACACCGTCCAGCTGCCCGCGCCGTCGATGGCGGCGGCCTCCTCCAGCTCCTTGGGCACCGCCTCCACGAAGCCGCGCAGCATCAGAACGGTGATCGGCAGCGACACGGCCGTGTACACGACGAGCAGGCCCGACAGGTTGCCCAGCAGCTGTGTGCCGGTGGCCTCCGACAGGTGGCGGAAGTTGATGAAGATGGAGATGATCATCGCCTCCATCGGCACCATCTGGATGACCATCAGGAGGATGACGAACGCGGTCCGCAGCCGGAAGCGGAAGCGGGCCACCGCCACCGCCGCCAGCAGCGACAGCACGGCCCCCATGGCCACGGCGCCGACGGTGACCACCAGGCTGTTGGCCAGGAACTGCCAGAAGTTCACCCCCGGGATGAGCTCGCCGTTGACCACGCGGTCGAAGTGCTCGAGCGTCGGGGCCTGGGGGAGGAGCGTCTGGTCGCGGGTGAAGATCTCGCCCACCGGTTTGAACGCCGTGGCCACCATCCAGTAGACGGGGAAGACGGAGAACAGGAACACCGCCAGGCCGGCCAGGTACAGCGGCAGGGAGCGCAGGCGGCGCGCGGTGCTGCGGCGGCGGGCGGGACGTGTCGCGGTCATCGGGTCTCCCCCTGGCGGATCATGATGCGCAGGTAGTACGCGGTGACGGCGAGGATCAGGACGGTCATGACCACCGCGATCGCCGATCCCATGCCGTAGTCGGCCGGGGTCGCGCTGAAGCCCTGCTGGTAGATGTAGTACGAGAGCAGGAAGACGTCCTTGTTCTGGAAGCTGTTGGCCAGGATGTACAGCTGGGTGAACACCCGCAGGTCCCAGATGATCTGCAGGATCAGCAGGAGGGCGAAGAGGGGCCGCAGCATCGGGAAGGTGACGCTCCAGAAGGACTTCCACGCGGTGGCCCCGTCCATCTTCGCGGCCTCGTAGAGCTCGCCCGGGATGCTCTTGAGGCCGGCCAGGACGGAGACCGCGACGAAGGGGAACGACTGCCAGACGATCACCGTGATCAGGATGGTGAACAGCGGCAGCGGTTCGAGGAACCAGTTGTACTCCAGCCAGCCGTCCCCGACGAGCCGGTCGGGGAGCCGGTCCAGCACGACGTTGACCAGGCCCCGCTCGGGCAGGAACAGCCAGCGGAAGACCAGGGAGGCGCTCAGCGCCGGGGTGGCCCAGGCCAGCATCATGCCGACGGAGACGAAGCCCGAGAACCACGTGGGCAGTCTGTGGAGCAGCAGGCCCACGAGGGTGCCCAGCACCATCGTGGTGCCGACCATGACCGCGCACACCACCACGGTGTTGCGCAGGATCGTCCAGAACTCCGTGTCGCCCAGCAGCTCCCGGTAGTGGGCGAAGCCGTTCCATGCGGGTCCGGGCTGGTTCGGCAGCAGGTTGCGGGTGGTGAAGTCGGTGAGGGAGTACCACACCATCTGCACGATCGGCCACAGGAGCACGACCGCCAGGAGGATCAGCGCCGGTGCGATGAGCAGGTAGGGGGCGGGGAGCTTGCGGCGGCGGTGCGGTGCGGGGCCCCCGGGAGGCTCCTGCCCTGCGGCCCCGCGGCCGGTCTCTCGTTCGACGGTGGAAACCATGGTCTTCGCAATCAGGGTGTGGGCGGCCGGAGGGCGGGGCCGGTACGGGCCCCGCCCGTGCCGGCCCGGCACAGTGGTGGGGGGGCGGTTACTCGACCGGTTCGTTGAGGATGGCCGTGAGCTGCTCGTCGGCCTCGGCCAGGACCTCCTCGGCGTCGCCGCCGCGGACGATCTCCAGCACGGCGGCGGGCAGGATCTTGTTGTCCTGGTCGGCCGCGGTCCAGCGCGGGGTGGTCGGGAAGAAGCGCGTGTTCTGCATCTGGGTGGCGGCGGCCGCGCGGTTCGGGTCCTCCTGGTACTCGTCGCTCTCGAGCAGCTCCGGGTAGGCCGGGAAGAAGCCCGCGGCGTCGGCGAAGCCCTTGCCGCCCTCCTGGTCGCCCATGACGGTCAGCAGCTCGAAGGCCAGGTCGGGCTGCTGGGTGGTGGAGAAGACCGACAGGGCCGATCCGCCGGCGAAGGCCGGGGCGATGCCGTCGGCGCCCGGGATCGGGGCGGCGGCGATGTCCTCCAGGACGGCCGGGTCCTGGGCCTGCTCCTCCATGGAGGCCAGCGCCCAGCCGCCGTCGATGTACATGCCGAGCTCGCCGTTGGCCATGTCGGCCAGCGGGACGAGCTCGTTCTCGCCGACGTAGCCCTGCGGGGAGATGCCGTCGGTGGACAGGCTCGCGTAGAACTCGACCGCCTCGACGGTGGCCGGGTCGGTGAGCCGGCCCTCCCACTCCTCGCCGTTCTGCACGGCGATCTCGCCGCCGTTGCTCCAGATGAAGCTGGCGATACCGTTGGTGAAGTCGGTCGGCGCGCCGAAGCCGCTGACCCCGTACTCCTCCTGGATGTCCTCGGCGACGGTGACGAGCTCGTCCCAGGTGGTGGGCGGCTCGTGGCCCAGTTCGCCCAGCCAGTCGGCGCGGTAGTAGAGGGTGCGCACGCCCGAGTACCACGGGACGCCGTACTGGACGCCGTTGTAGGTGCCGTACTCCAGGGCGTTCTGGTCCATCTCGGAGGCGGCGTCCCAGCCGGAGACCTGGTCGGTGATGTCGAGCAGGGCGCCCTGGGAGGCCCAGCCGGCCACCTGGTCGTTGCCGATCTCGATGACGTCGGGGGCGTCGCCGCCGGCCAGGGCGTTGGTGATGGACTCCTGGGCGTCGGGCCAGGGGATGAACTCGACGTGCACGTCGGTGTCCGGGCTGCTCTCCTGGAAGCGGGCCTCGACTCCGTCGAAGTACTCGACCAGCGCGTCCTGGGAGGTGCCCATGACCCACACCGTCAGGCCGTCGGGCCGGTCGTCCCCGGACCCGTCGCCGCAGGCAGCGGCCAGCAGGACCACGGCCGTGGCCGCGGCGATCTTGGGAAGCCTCATGGTGTACCTCTTCTCCCTTCGCACGTCGCGCCGGTGGTCGACGCCTGTGCCCGGACCGCCTGGGATGATGGAGCCGAATCCCTGTCGGTCCGCAGTCTGTGTGGGGGTGTGCTGGGATCGCACGCTTTGCCGCCCCGCCGGCGCGGGTAACCGGGAAGGACCGGGGACGCACCCCCGACCTGCCGGGACGTGACCTCTTGCGAGGTTGTGAGCTAAATTAACAACAAACTTTCCTAATAAAAACAGGGTGAGGTGTCACGGTTATGTCTCAACGCCCGGGGACTCCCCGGCTGCTACGCCAACTCAACGACCGGGCGGCGCTCGAGCTGCTGCTGTCGGACGGGCCCCTGACCCGGACGCAGCTGGGCACGAGGACCGGACTGTCCAAGGTGACCGCCTCCCAGTTACTGGCCCGGCTGGAGGAGCGCGACCTGGTACGGGTGGTCGGCAGCCAGGCGGGCGGGCGCGGACCCAACGCCGCCCTGTACGCGGTCGTCCCCGAGAGCGCCTACGTCGCCGCCCTCGACGTCAGCGCCCGCAGGGTCACCGCCACCATCGCCGACATCACCGGGCGGATCGTGGGGGACGCGACCGTCGACCCCAGCGCCTCCGACGACCCCGTGGCACTGGTGCACACCACCGTCATGCGCCTCGTGGACGAGGCCGGGGTGCCCCTCGACCGGCTCCGCGCCTGCGTCATCGGCACCCCCGGCGTCGTCGACCCCCGCACCGGTGACATCCGCTTCTCCTTCGACCTCATCACCTGGCACGAGGGCATCCTGGAGGCGCTGCGCACCGACCTCAGGCGTTCGGTGATGATCGAGAACGACGTGAACCTCGCCGCCCTCGCCGAGCACGCCGAGGGGATCGCCGCGGGCGTCTCCGAGTTCGTCCTCATCTGGCTCAGCGCCGCCGGCGGCGTCGGCATGTCCACCATGATCGACGGCCGCATCCACCGCGGCCGCTCCGGCAGCGCCGGCGAGATCGGCTACCTGCCCGTCCCCGGCGCCCCCATGCCCGGCGATCTGGGACTGCCCGCCGGGTACGGGTCCCCGCGCGGCGACAGCCGCGAGCTCCCCCACGGCTTCCAGGCACTGGTCAGGTCCGGGCAGATCGTCGAGCTCGCCGCCGAGCACGGCATCGAGGGCGGTGATGTCGTCACCGTCGTCGAGCGGGCGGCGTCCTCCGACAGCCCCCGGGCCGAAGCCTTCCTCGAGGCCTTCGCCGAGCGCATCGCCCGCGGAGTGGCCGCCGTCAGCGTCATCCTGGACCCCGGGCTGGTCGTCCTCGGCGGCGACGTCGCCCGCGCCGGGGGCACCCGGCTGGCCGAGCGCGTGCAGGCCGCCACCGCCCGTATCGCGCCCAACGACACCGAGATCGGCCTCGGGGCGGTCGAGGGCAGCCCCGTCGTCCGCGGCGCTCTGCTGCACGCCCTCGAACACGCCCGCGACGAGGTGTTCTCCTCCACGGTCTGACCCGCCTCCCGCCCCGCCGGAGCGGGGCGGGGTCAGGCCGCGGGACCGGTCCGGGCCAGGTTGCGCACCATGGCCACCCGCGGCAGTACGCGGATCGGCGCCTCCGCGGCCCACACCCGTTCCAGGCCCGGCCCCCACTCCTCGCGCGCCCACACCGAGAAGCCCCGTGCCGCGTACCAGGGGGCGTTCCACGGCAGGTCGCGGAACGTGGTGAGCGTCATCCGGTCCCCGCCCGCGGCCGCGGCCTCCGCGCACACCGCCTCCAGGAGGGCCGACCCGATACCGCGCCGGCCGGACGAGGGGTGCACCGCCAACTGCTCCAGGTGCGCCGACCCGTCCACGGCGACCGTCGCCGCCAGGCCGACGGGCGCCGCGCCGGAGACGGCCACCAGCACCCGCCCGGCATGCTCCAGGAGCTCCCGGGGGTCGTCCGGCGGCAGCACCACCCCGGCGTCGGCGAACAGGGTGTCCGCGGCCAGTGAGACCTCCACCAGCCGGGGCACGTCCCGAGGCCGCATCTCCCGTATCTCCATGCCCTCCATTCTGGCGGCCCGGCGGGCGGGACGCGGCCGGTGCGCCGATCATCGATACTGGGGCCGATGAGACTCACTGTGTTCTGGCGCAACATGCACGATCAGTTCGGCGAGGCCTACGCCGAGAGCCTGGCCAAGGACTACGTCCTCGAGGGCCTGGGCTCCCGGACGGTCGACCAGGCCCTCGCCGACGGCGTGGCCGCCAAGGAGGTCTGGCGGGCCGTGTGCGACGCCTTCGACCTTCCCGCCGCCGCCCGCTGAACCCGCCCCGCGACACGCCGCGCCCTCCTGCGTTCGCCCCCATATCGAACACGAGTTCGGGTAGTGTGGGTTGTCCACAGGCGAACGCCGGGCGTCGCGAATGTCGCACCGACCGCGTAGCGTCGTGCGCACCATGAAGAAAAAGGCATCAACCCAACAGGGGTATCCCGTGGCATCTGGAGACCGAGACAAGGCTCTCGAAACAGCCCTCGCGCAGATCGAGCGGCAGTTCGGCAAGGGCTCCGTCATGCGCCTGGGCGACGACGACCGCCCGCCGATCGAGTCGATCCCCACCGGGGCGATCGCCCTCGACGTGGCGCTCGGCATCGGCGGGCTGCCCCGCGGCCGCATCGTGGAGATCTACGGCCCCGAGTCCAGCGGAAAGACGACCGTGGCGCTGCACGCGGTCGCCAGCGCGCAGAAGGCCGGCGGCATCGCCGCCTTCGTCGACGCCGAGCACGCGCTCGACCCCGAGTACGCCAAGAAGATCGGCGTCGACACCGACAACCTGCTGCTCTCCCAGCCGGACACCGGTGAGCAGGCGCTGGAGATCGTCGACATGCTGATCCGCTCCGGCGCGGTCTCCATCATCGTCGTCGACTCCGTGGCCGCCCTGGTGCCCCGCGCCGAGATCGAGGGCGAGATGGGCGACAGCCACGTGGGCCTCCAGGCCCGGTTGATGTCCCAGGCCCTGCGCAAGATCGCGGGCGCCCTGCACCAGACCAACACCACCGCGATCTTCATCAACCAGCTTCGCGAAAAAGTCGGTGTGATGTTCGGGTCTCCCGAGACCACGACTGGTGGGCGGGCGCTGAAGTTCTACTCCTCGGTGCGGCTCGACGTGCGGCGCATCGAGACGCTCAAGGACGGTACCGACGCGGTCGGCAACCGCACCCGCGTCAAGGTCGTCAAGAACAAGGTGGCGCCGCCGTTCAAGCAGGCGGAGTTCGACATCCTCTACGGTGTCGGGGTCTCGCGCGAGGGCAGCCTGATCGACCTCGGCGTCGAGCACGGCATCGTGCGCAAGTCCGGGGCCTGGTACACCTACGACGGCACCCAGCTCGGTCAGGGCAAGGAGAACTCGCGCAACTTCCTGCGTGAGAACACCGACGTGTCCGACGAGATCGAGAAGAAGATCAAGGAGAAGCTGGGCGTGGCCGTCAAGGGCGACGACAGCGCCTCCTCCGCTCCCGCGGAGGCGGCTCCGGCCGAGCCGGCCAAGGAGCCCGCCGCCAAGGCCCCCGCCAAGCGGGCCGCGGCCAGGACCCCGGCCAAGGCGCCCGCGCCGGATGCGTGAGCCGGAGCGGGCCGTGGACTCCTCCGCCGACCTCTCCCCGGGCGCCGAGCCGCCCGGGGAGGACCCGGTGGGCAAGGCCCGCGCCCTGGCTCTGCGGATGCTCACGCACTCTCCGCGCACCCGCGCCCAGCTGGCGGCCGCCCTGTCCCGGCGCGGCCACGACGAGGAGGTCGTCGCCGCGGTCCTGGAGGAGTTCGACGAGGCGGGCTACGTCGACGACACCGCCTTCTCCCGTGCCTGGGTCTCCTCCCGCCACCACGGCAGGCGCCTGTCCCGGCGCGCGCTGGCCCGCGAGCTGCGCACCCGAGGTGTGGAGGAGGACACCGTCCGCGAGGCGGTGGCCGAGATCGGCGACGGGGACGAGGAGGAGGCCGCCCGCGACCTGGTCCGCCGCAGCCTGGCCACCAGTCGGAGCCGCCCCTACGAGACCCGCGTGCGCCGCGCCCTCGGCGTGCTCGCCCGCAAGGGCTACCCCTCGGGACTGGCCTACCGCCTGGTCCGCGAGGAGCTCGAACACGAGGGCGTCGAGGCCGACCTGTACGGCCCCGACGCCTGATCTCACCCGTCGGCGGGGGCGGGAGCCCCGGCCTCTTCCGCCGGGGTGCCCTCCGGAGGGGTGGCGAGCGGTTCGGCGGCGTCCGCCTCGGGATCGGGCTCGGGGCGCGGCTCGGGCGGCGCGGTGGACAGTTCCAGGGGCGGCACGTCGGCCGTGAAGCCGAACACCCGGGCGTAGAGCGCCAGCTCCGCCTCCAGGGAGCGCCGAAGGGCCTCCCGGCCCCGGAACCCGTGGGCCTCCCCCTCGAACTCCAGCAGCGCGTACGGCACGCCCCGGCGCCCCAGGGCGGTGGCCATGGCGAAGGCCTGGTCAGGGGTGACGACGGGATCGTCCAGACCCTGGAGCAGCAGGACGGGGACGTCGATCTCCCCGCTCCGGTTGACGGGGGAGCGTTCGCGGTAGCGCTCGACATATCCCGGCAGGATGCCCACGAGCGAGTCCAGGAAGCGGGACTCGAAGTCGTGGGTGGTGCGGGTGAGGGCGAGCAGGTCGGTGACGCCGTAGTAGGAGGCGCCGCAGGCGAACGTGTCGCCGGTCAGCGCCATCAGCGTCGTGTACCCGCCGGCGCTGGGTCCGCGGATCGCCAGCCGCTCGGGGTCGGCCGTGCCCTGCTCGACCAGGGCCCGGGCGACCGCCACCGCGTCCTCCACGTCGACCACGCCCCACTCCTTGTGCAGCCGCTTGCGGTAGGAGCGGCCGTAGCCGGTGGAGCCGCCGTGGTTGACGTCGACGATGCCGATGCCGCGGCTGGTGAAGTAGGCCTTGACCGGGTCGAAGGCGCGTGTGCTGTGGGAGACGGGGCCGCCGTGCACCCACACGACGTAGGGTGCCGGACCGTCGGCCTCCGCCTCCGGGTTCAGGGGCGGATAGACAAGGGCGTGGACGGGGGAGCCGTAGCGGTTGCGCAGGGTCTCCTGGCGGGGGACCGGGAGGTAGGCCGGGTCTGGCGGGTCCTCCGCGGAGCGGCGCAGCACCTCCACCGCGCCGGTGACCGGGTCCAGGCGCACCAGGCTCTGGGGGACGGTGGGCGAGGAGGCCACGGCGACCACCGACGTGCCGTCGGTGTCGAGCATGGACCAGGTGGTCAGGTCGGTCGCCACCGGCTCCAGGTCCAGGGTGTCGGGGTCGTACACGCACGGAACCAGGTCGGCGCCGCCGTGGAGGGCGACGACCTTCCCGGAGTCGAGGAGGCAGAAGGAGCGGTTGCCGAGCAGGCCCGGGGGAGCGTGGAACTCCTCCTCGGCGGGGTAGAGGGCGATGGCGGGCCCCACGAGCCCCACCTGGTAGAGGTTCCACCAGCCGGGCCAGTCGGAGGCCACGTACAGGCTCTTGTCGTCGGCCCACACGGGGGAGAGCACGGACTCCTCGACGCCGCCCTTGAGGGTGTACTCGCCGGTGAGTCCGCCCTCCTCCAGGATCCCGGCCCGCAGTTCCGTGCCGTCCCAGGGCATGCGCGGGTGGTTCCAGCGGACGTAGGCCAGCCGGGTGCCGTCGGGCGAAGGGGTGGGGGAGGCGTAGAAGTCCGCGCCCGAGACGACCTCGCGGACGGCGGCGGGGTCGGTCGCGCCGCGGCCGGAGAGCGGCACCGACACGATGGAGCGGCGGACGGTGCCCGCGGTGTGCTGCTCGCGCACGCACAGGACGCTGCGCCCGTCGGGGCCGAGCACGGGGTCGGCGTAGCGCAGCGCGGCCTTCTCCGCGGGTTCGGGGGTGAGGGGGAGGGGGGTCTCGGCGCCGTGTTCGAGCAGGTACAGGCGCTGGTCGTCGGCGCAGGCGAAGACGACGCCCATCCGGACCAGGGCCTTGTCGTCGCGCCGGGGCACGGGGCGGTAGGAGCGGCCCCCGTACTCGTGCACGCGGGTGCCCACGCTCCAGGGGGCGGGCAGGAGTTCGGTCACCCGGCCGTCGGCGCCGCGCCGCATGAGGGTGCGGCGTCCCTCGTCGGGGCGGCTCTCCTCCCACCAGATCTCGTCGCCCACGACGGAGGGGAACGCGATCGCGCGCACTCCCCGGGCGACGTCGTCGGCACTGATGGGCGAGGGCCAGGAGCCGTAGGGGCTCGACAGTTCAGACATGTCCGCTCAGGAGGTGTGTGGGTCGGATCTGGTGACATGTCGACCTTAGTCCTCGCGTGCCCGCCTGTGCAGTCCCCAAGGCCCTCGCGGTACCGAAGGACGGCGGCCCCGCCGGCGCTGTGGGCGCGGGCGGGGCCGTTCCGGGGCGGGGAGGGTCACTCCTTCTTGGCGGAGGTGTCCCCGTCGTCCTCGGCGAGGGTGCGGGGCAGGGGCTCCTGGACCTTGGTCTCGACGGCGGTGCCGGTGCTGCCGGCGGGGTCGATGGGGCCGCCCTCGGTCGTGACCGGCTTGGCGGTGGCGCGGCCGCGGCGGGAGTTGCGCCGCTCCAGCCAGATGGCCAGCCGGCTCAGGGCCAGGTTGATCACGATGTAGATGACGGCGCAGACGATCGCGGCGGGGATCACGTTGCTCTCGCGGGTCGCCAGGAGGGTGAAGCTGCGCAGCAGCTCCGGGAAGGCGACGATGTAGCCGAGCGCGGAGTCCTTGAGCAGGACCACGAGCTGGGCGACGATCGCGGGCATCATGGCGGTGACCGCCTGCGGGATCAGGACGACCCACATGGTCTGGTTCCGGCTCATCCCGATGGCCTGCGCGGCCTCGGACTGGCCCTTGGGCACGGCCAGGATGCCCGCGCGGAAGACCTCCGCGAGCACCGAGCCGTTGTAGAGGGTCAGGCCGGTGACGACGGCGGCGAGCGCGGTCACCTGGAAGGTGCCGGTGGGGATGTCGAAGACCTGCCAGGCGACGATCGGCAGCGCCATCGTGAAGAAGATGAGGATCAGCAGCGGGATACCGCGGAAGAACTCCACGACGGCCCCCGCCGGGATGCGGATCCACGCGTGCTCGGACAGGCGCCCGATGCCGAACACCAGGCCGAAGACCAGGGCCAGGACCGAGGCGGTCAGTGCGGCGGTCAGGGTGTTCTGCAGGCCGGGGATCACGTAGGCGGTCCACGTCTCGGCCCGCAGGAACGGCGACCACATGTCCGCCGCCCACTGCCCGTCGGGGTTGACCGCCCAGGTGTCCGGGTGGAACAGGGGTGTGGCGCGGTCGGTGAGGGTCTGGTTGAAGCCCAGGTACAGGACGGCGAGTCCGACCGCGGCCAGGATCAGGGTGACGACGGTGTAGACGGCGTTGCGCGCGCGGGCCTTGGGGCCGGGCGCGTCGAACAGTACGGTGCTCTGGGTGCTCATCGGACCACCGCCACGCGCTTGGACAGCCAGTTGAAGAAGTAACCGGTCGGCAGGATCAGGATCAGGAAGCCCAGGGCGAAGCCGACGAAGGTCGGCAGGACCGGTGCGACGCCCTGGTCGAACATGAGCTTCATCTCCCGGGACGCCTCCTGGACGCCCAGCCCCGCGACGGAGGCGACGGTGGTGTTCTTGGTGAGTGCGATGAGCACGCTGCCGAGAGGCCCGACGACGGTGCGCAGGGCCTGGGGGAGGACGATCAGCCGCAGGTTCTGGGTGAAGGTCAGCCCGAGGGAGCGCGCGGCCTCGACCTGGCCGAGGGGGATGGTGTTGATGCCGGCGCGCAGGGACTCGGACACGAAGCAGGCGGTGTAGGCGGACAGGCCGATGACCGCCCACCAGAACACGTCCCACTGGACGCTGTCGGCCAGTGCCACGCCGAGGGCGCTGTTGAGGCCCAGGCCGCAGAAGAGCAGGACGAGGGTCAGCGGCGTGCTCCTGATGCCCTCCACGTAGACGGTGGCGATACCGCGCAGCAGCGGGACGGGGGAGGCCCGCATGGCGGTGAGGAGGATGCCGAGCACGAAGGACAGGAGCGCGCTGATGAGGGTGAGCCGGACGGTCCATGAGAAACCGTCGACAACCCTGTCGATATTGCTGAGAAAGGCTTCCATGGGTCCCAGCTGGTCAGGCGCCGGGAGGCGGGGCCGGAGCCCCGCCTCCCGGCGTGCGGTCGGTGGAGGAGGGGGCTACTCGCAGGTGTCGAACTCGGGAGCGCTCTCCTGGTAGGCGAAGTCGGTCTCGCCGAAGTGGGCCTCGAGGAACTCCACGGTCTTGCCCTCGTCCCACATCTTGGTGATGGCGGCGTTGACCTCCTCGCAGCGCTCGGTCGAGCCCTCGGGCAGGCCGACGCCCAGGCGCTCCTCGCCGAAGGCGTTGTTGACCATCCGGTAGTCGTCCGGGTTCTGCGCGGCGAAGCCCGCGAGGATGATGTTGTCGGTGGTCACGGCGTCGACGGTGCCGTCGGTGAGCAGCTGCAGGCACTCGGAGTAGTTGCCGGCCTCGCGCAGCTCGGCGTCGATCTCCATGTCCTCGACGATGTTGTGCGCCGAGCGCGAGCCCGAGGCCGAGCACAGGACCTTGTCGGCCAGGTCGTCGGGGGCGCCGATCTCCTCGTCGCCCGCCTGGGTGAGGATGTCCTGCTGGGCGACGTAGTAGGGGCCGGCGAAGTCGACGACCTGGCGGCGCTCGTCGGTGATCGAGTAGGTGGCGACGATCATGTCGACGGTGCCCTGCTGGAGGAACGCCTCGCGGTTGGCCGAGGCGGCCTCCTTCCACTCGATCTGGTCGGGGGAGTAGCCGAGCTCGCCGGCGATGTAGGTGGCGACGTCGACGTCGAAGCCGACGGGGGCGTCGCCCTCGAGGAGGCCGATGCCGGGCTGGTCGTACTTGACGCCGATGACGATGCCGTCGCCGCCGCCCTCTCCGCCGTCACCCCCGACGTCGGCGGTGCCGCAGGCGGTGAGGGCGAGGGCGAGGGCTGCTGCGCTGCCCAGAGCTGTGCTGACACGACGAGATCGCATGGGAGGTACCTCTTCTTCCTTCTTGGTTCGTGCGGGGAACGCTGTGCCTAGTGGGTCAGGATCTTGGACAGGAAGTCCTGGGCGCGCTCGGACCGGGGGTTGGTGAAGAACTCGTCGGGGGTGTTCTCCTCCACGATCTGGCCGTCGGCCATGAACACGACGCGGTTCGCGGCGCGGCGGGCGAAGCCCATCTCGTGGGTGACGACGACCATGGTCATGCCCTCCGAGGCCAGATCGGTCATGACGTCGAGGACCTCCTGGACCATCTCGGGGTCCAGGGCGGAGGTGGGCTCGTCGAAGAGGATCACCTTGGGGTTCATGGCCAGGGCACGGGCGATGGCCACGCGCTGCTGCTGGCCGCCCGAGAGCTGCGCGGGGTACTTGTGGGCCTGGTTGGCGATGCGCACGCGTTCCAGCAGCTCCATGGCGCGCGCCTCGGCGGCGGCCTTGCCCTGCTTGAGCACCTTGATCGGGCCGAGGGTGACGTTCTGCAGCACGGTCTTGTGCGCGAACAGGTTGAAGGACTGGAAGACCATGCCCACGTCGCTGCGGAGACGGGCCAGCCCGCGCCCCTCGGCGGGCAGCGGCTGCCCGTCCAGGGTGATCACACCGGAGTCGATGGTCTCCAGGCGGTTGATCGTGCGGCACAGCGTCGACTTGCCGGACCCCGACGGGCCGATGACGACCACCACCTCACCGGAGTTCACCGTCAGGTCGATGTCGCGCAGCACGTGCAGGTCGCCGAAGTGCTTGTTGACGTTCTCCAGCACGACGAGAGGAGTTGAGGTCATGTTGGGAACTTAATGGGTTCGCGTTGCCCTGTCATCACGAAGGCGGGGGCGCCGCCCGGAGTAGCGCACTTGTTACGATGCAAAATGCAAATTGTTACTGATCCAGAGGGTTAAATCAGCGTTTGTCCTGGAATGTGCCGGTTTCGTGCTCAAATATCTTGCACGATCCGTGACACAGAGTAGTGATTCTCTCTGTGTCGACCCGCTCTCCCCGCCTCGGGACGGCCGCCTGGGCGCGGGCGGCGGAAGGCCGCGGGGCGGGACGCCGCGCGAGCGGCGCGGTCCGCGGCACCCGTTAGCCTGGTCGGGTGAGCCAGAGTCGTACCTACCAAGTGCGGACCTACGGCTGCCAGATGAACGTCCACGACTCCGAGCGCCTCTCCGGTCTGCTGGAGGACGCTGGGTACGCGCGCGCAGCCGAGGAAACCACCGCCGACATCGTCGTCTTCAACACCTGCGCGGTGCGTGAGAACGCGGACAACCGCCTCTACGGCAACCTCGGGCACCTGCGCCCGGTCAAGGACGCCAACCCGGGGATGCAGATCGCCGTGGGCGGCTGCCTGGCGCAGAAGGACCGGGGGGAGATCGTCCGCCGGGCGCCCTGGGTGGACGTGGTGTTCGGGACCCACAACATCGGTTCCCTGCCCGCCCTCCTGGAGCGCGCCCGCGTCCGGCGCGAGGCCCAGGTCGAGATCGCCGAGTCCCTGGAGCACTTCCCCTCCACCCTGCCCAGCCGCCGCGAGTCCGCCTACGCGGCATGGGTGTCGATCTCGGTGGGGTGCAACAACACGTGCACCTTCTGCATCGTCCCGGCACTGCGCGGCAAGGAGCAGGACCGCCGCCCCGGCGACGTGCTCGCCGAGGTGCGCGCGCTGGTCGCCGAGGGCGTCAGCGAGATCACCCTGCTCGGCCAGAACGTCAATGCCTACGGCAGCGGGTTCGGCGACCGGAAGGCCTTCTCCAAGCTGCTCCGCGCCTGCGGCGACATCGAGGGACTGGAGCGGGTCCGCTTCACCTCGCCGCACCCGCGCGACTTCACCGACGACGTCATCGAGGCGATGGCCGAGACCCCCAACGTCATGCCGCAGCTGCACATGCCGCTGCAGTCGGGGTCGAGCAAGGTCCTCAAGGACATGCGCCGCTCCTACCGGCAGGAGCGCTTCCTGGGCATCGTGGAGAAGGTCCGCGCCGCCCTGCCGCACGCCGCGATCACGACGGACATCATCGTGGGCTTCCCCGGCGAGACCGAGGAGGACTTCCAGGAGACGCTGCACGTGGTGCGCGAGGCCCGCTTCGCGGCGGCGTTCACCTTCCAGTACTCCAAGCGCCCCGGCACGCCGGCGGCGACCATGGAGGACCAGGTGCCGCCGGAGGTCGTCAAGGAGCGCTACCAGCGCCTGATCGACCTCCAGGAGCGGATCTCCTGGGAGGAGAACACGAAGCTCGTCGGCACCGAGGTGGAGCTGCTGGTGGCCGAGGGCGAGGGCCGCAAGGACGGCGAGCACCGCCGCCTGTCCGGCCGCGCCCCGGACAACCGGCTCGTGCACTTCGCGGTGGGCGAGGGCGAGGAGCCGCGCCCCGGCGACATGGTGACCGTGGAGGTCACCTACGCCGCGCCGCACCACCTGGTGGCCGACTCCGGCGTGCGGAACCTGCGCCGCACCCGCGCCGGCGACGCCTGGGCGGCCCGCAACGGCCTCTCCGGCAAGGAGCAGCCGGGTGTCCTGCTGGGCATGCCGGGGATCGGCGCCCCCGCCGAGCAGCCCGCCCCGGCGGGCGGTTGCTGCGACACCTGACACGGTCCCGGCGGCCCCCGGCGTGAAGCCTGGAGGCCGCCGGCGCAGGTGTCAGCCGCGGTGGAAGGGGATCATGGTCGCCACGTCGACCAGCGTCTCCTCGGGCGCCTCGGAAGCACCGGACAGGGCGGCCTCGACCTGGCTCAGGGCACGCTCCACCAGGTCGGGGGCGTCGTAGGGCAGCCAGCGTACGCGCGGATCGCGCCGGAACCACGACTCCTGGCGGCGGGCGAAGCGCCGGGTGGCCTGCGCGGTGGCCGCGCGGGCCTCCTCCTCCGTCATCCGGCCGTCCAGCTGGGCCAGTGCCTGGGAGTAGCCCAGCGCGCGCGAGGCGGTACGGCCCTCGCGCAGTCCGGCCTCGTCCAGGCGGCGGACCTCCTCCAGCAGGCCGCGGTCCCACATGCGGTCCACCCGGACGTCGATGCGCTCGTCCAGCTCGGGGCGCGGGGCCCTCAGCCCGATCTGCGTGCACGGGTAGAACGGCGTGTGGTCGGGCAGGTTCGCGGTGAACGGCCGTCCCGTCAGCTCGACGACCTCCAGCGCCCGCACGATCCGGCGCCCGTTGCCCGGCAGGATCGCGCGCGCCGCCGCGGGATCCACCTCCGCCAGGCGGGCGTGCAGGACACCGGATCCCACCTCGGCGAGCTCGGCCTCCAGGCGGGCGCGCACCTCCGGGTCGGTGCCGGGGAACTCCAGGTGGTCCAGGACCGCCCGCACGTACAGGCCCGAACCGCCGACCAGGATCGGCAGGACGTCGCGGTCGGCGCAGTCCTCGACGCGATCGCGGGCCATCGCCTGGTAGCTGGCGACGTCGGCGGGTTCGGAGACCTCCCACACGTCCAGCAGGTGGTGGGGGACGCCGCGCCGCTCCTGCGGGGAGAGCTTGGCGGTGCCGATGTCCATGCCGCGGTAGAGCTGCATCGAGTCGGCGTTGATCACCTCGCCGCGCCGCCCCGTGCGTTCCTCCAGTCGCAGGGCCATCTCGACGGCCAGGTCCGACTTGCCCACTGCGGTCGGTCCCACGACCGCGATCACCTTGATCATCCCTCCAGCCTAGGCCGTGTTGTGTGGATGCTCTCGCCGCATCGGCGGAGCCGATCCTCCGGCGAACGGCCGGCCAGGCGTTCCGTTGCGAGGCGGGGAGCGCGGCTCGGCCCGGTCGGCCTCGCAAGCTCTCCGGCGCGGCAAGGGGGCGTCTGGCGGCCGTGCAGCCCGAGATGATCCACACAACAGGGCCTGGGTGCAGTGACCATGGAGGTCGGCAACGCCCGCTCCGGCCGGTGCGTGCGGAGAGGGGCGTGCGGACCGCGGCATCTCCCCGACGGCCGCCCGACCCCCGCGGGACGCCCGGCAGCGGCCCCGCCTTCGGCGCACGGGGCACGGCACCGGCCGGTTAGGCTGACGGCATGCGATTCGCCAAGGGCCACGGAACAGAGAACGACTTCGTGATCCTCCCCGACCCCGACGGGGAGCTCGATCTCACGGAGGAGACCGTCCGCCTGCTGTGCGACCGGCGCGCCGGCATCGGCGGGGACGGTGTCCTGCGGGTGGTGCGCACGCGTGCCCTCGGCGAGGGGCTGGCCCCGTCCGCCCGGACGGCCGAGCGGGCCGAGTGGTTCATGGACTACCGAAACTCCGACGGCAGCGTCGCGGAGATGTGCGGCAACGGGGTGCGGGTGTTCGCCCGCTACCTGCTGCACGCCGGGTACGTCGAGGGTGACCGCTTCGAGGTGGGGACGCGCGACGGTGCCAAGCAGGTGACGGTCGAGACCGACGGCGACATCACCGTCGGCATGGGCCTGGTGGAGATGCAGGGCTCCTCCTCGGCCGAGCTCGCCCGGCAGGTGGTCCACGGGACGCAGATCTCGGTGGGCAACCCCCACCTGGCGTGCGAGGTGCCCGGGCCCGTCTCGGAGGTCGACCTGTCCGTACCGCCGGTGCTGGACACCGAGGCGTTTCCGGACGGCGCCAACGTGGAGATCTACAACGAGGTCGCGCCGGGTGTGCTGGAGATGCGCGTCCACGAGCGCGGCTCGGGGGAGACCCGCTCCTGCGGAACGGGCATCGTCGCCGCCGCCGCGGCCGCCACCCCGCCGGGGGAGAACGCCGTCTGGCGGGTGCGCGTGCCCGGTGGCGAGTGCACCGTGACCCTGGACGCGGACGGGGTCCGGCTGAGCGGCCCCGCCGTCGTCGTCGCCGAGGGCGAGACCTCCCTGGTCTGAGACGGCGCGGGTGTCCCGTCCGCTGTGCGGTCCGGGCGCCCCGCGGTACGACGGCGCCCCCTGTCCTCGGACAGGGGGCGCCGCTGCGGTTCCGCGGGGGCTACGGCATGCGCTCGTAGGCCGGCAGGGTGAGGAAGTCGACGTACTCGTCGGCGAGCGCGACCTCGGAGAACAGCTCCTTGGCCTGCTGGTAGAGGGCCTCGTCGAAGGCCTCGCCGAGGGTCTCGCGGATGGTGGCGAGCTCCTCGTCGATGACCTCGCGGACCAGCTCGGCGGTGACCTTCGGGCCGTCGTCGAGGGTGACGTCGTTGTGCAGCCACTGCCAGATCTGCGAGCGGGAGATCTCGGCGGTCGCGGCGTCCTCCATCAGGTTGTGGATGGCCACCGCGCCGTTGCCGCCCATCCACGTGGCCAGGTACTGGAGGGCCACGTTGATGTTGTTGCG
Source organism: Nocardiopsis algeriensis (assembly GCF_014203695.1). GTDB lineage: Bacteria > Actinomycetota > Actinomycetes > Streptosporangiales > Streptosporangiaceae > Nocardiopsis > Nocardiopsis algeriensis. The sequence continues at coordinate 54,957 of NZ_JACHJO010000013.1, forward strand.
CAGACCGGTCAGGGTGACGCCGCCCGGGGTCTTGTCGACCGCGAGCAGGTCGGCGGCCGAGACCTCGACCTCGGGGCGCTGCTTGTCGATCTGGTTCGGGCGCTCGCCCAGGACGCCGTCGAAGATCTCCATGGCGACCGGGACCAGGTCGGGGTGGGCCACCCAGGAGCCGTCGAAGCCGTCGCCGGACTCACGGGACTTGTCGTCGCGGACCTTGGCGAAGGCGGTCCTGTTGACCTCCTCGTCCCTGCGCGAGGGGATGAACGCGGCCATGCCGCCGATGGCGTGGGCGCCGCGCTTGTGGCAGGTCTTGACCAGGAGCTCGGTGTAGGCGCGCATCATCGGGGCGGTCATCGTGACGGCGTTGCGCTCGGGCAGCAGGAACTGGCGGCCGCGGGTGCGGTGCGTCTTGATGATGCTGAACAGGTAGTCCCAGCGGCCGGCGTTGAGGCCCGCCGAGTGCTCGCGCAGCTCGTAGAGGATCTCCTCCATCTCGAACGCGGCCGGGATGGTCTCGATCAGGCAGGTGGCGCGGATGGTGCCGCGCGGGATGCCGAGGCGCTCCTGGGCCGTCACGAAGATGTCGTTCCAGAGGCGGGCCTCCAGGTGGCTCTGCATCTTCGGCAGGTAGAAGTAAGGGCCCCGGCCCTTGTCGATCTGGCGCTGGGCGCAGTGGAAGAAGTAGAGCGCGAAGTCGACGATGCCGCCGCTGGTGCGCCGGCCGTCGACGAGGATGTGCTTCTCGTCCAGGTGCCAGCCCCGCGGGCGCACGACGATGGTGGCCAGCTCCTCGTCGTCCTTGAGGGCGTAGGTCTTGCCCTGGGGCGAGGTGAAGTCGATGGTGCGGTCGAGGGCGTCGCGCAGGTTGAGCTGCCCGCCGATCATGTTCTCCCACAGCGGGGTGTTGGCGTCCTCGAAGTCGGCCAGCCACACCTTGGCGCCGGAGTTGAGCGCGTTGATGGTCATCTTGCGGTCGGTGGGACCGGTGATCTCCACGCGCCGGTCGGTGATGCCGGGTGCCGGCGGGGCGACCTTCCAGCTATCGTCCTCGCGGATGTGCTTGGTCTCGGGGAGGAAGTCGAGGTCGGCGCCGGCCGAGATCTGCTCCTGGCGGGTCCTGCGGGCGGCGAGGAGCTCCTGGCGCCGGTCCTCGAAGGCCCGGTGCAGCTCGGCGACGAGGGCGAGGGCCTCGTCGGTGAGGATCTCGTCGAACCGTTCGTGGAGGGGGCCGGTGATCTCGACCCCGTTGGTGGCGCCCATGGCAAACCTTCCGCAATACGAAATAAGCTTCTGGTATGTGGAATATGAAGGTACCGCTGCGGGTGGGCGGGGTCAACGGCGACCCCACCTCGGACAACACCGAATTTTTCAGGTCCGGAAAAGCATCTCAAAGTTCTCGGGAGAACTTCAGGTGTTCTTTGCCGTCTGCGTTCCTCCGCCGGTCCGGAGCGGGACCCGCGGGGCCCGGTGGCACGCCGCGCGCGGCCTGCGATAATTCAGGTGCCCCCGAGGCGGTCACGTGTCACTATCGACGCGAGACGCCGCGGCCTCGCAGCCGCGGGAAGAATCGCGGCGGTGGGCGCGTTGACCCAGCTGGAGGGATATGAATACTGCTGACACCCGCGGAGGCTTCCGAGACGGCCAGGAGGCCGGGGAGGAGCTCCGCGAGGGGATCGCCGTCAGGGACGGGATCGACACCGAGGACGCGCCGGGCTCCGGCGGCGACCGACACGACTTCAGGGACGACGCCCCGAACCAGGGCGAGATGGAACTCGCCGACCGGCACGCACTGCGCCGGGTCCAGGGGCTGTCCACGGAACTCACCGACGTCACCGAGGTCGAGAACCGCGCGCTGCGGCTGGAACGCGTCGTCCTCATTGGCGTGTGGGCCGGCAGCAACGGCACCCAGGCCGACGCCGACAACTCGCTCACCGAGTTGGCCGCGCTGGCCGAGACGGCCGGTGCGCAGGTCCTGGAGGGCCTCACCCAGCGCCGGTCCAGGCCCGACCCCGCGACCTACGTCGGCAAGGGCAAGGCCGCCGAGCTGCGCGACATCGTCGAGGCCACCGGCGCCGACACCGTCATCTGCGACGGAGAGCTCACACCGGGCCAGCTGCGCCAGCTGGAGGAGACGGTCAAGGTCAAGGTCGTCGACCGCACCGCGCTGATCCTCGACATCTTCGCCCAGCACGCGCGCAGCAGCGAGGGCAAGGCCCAGGTCGAGCTCGCCCAGCTCAACTACCTGCTGCCGCGGCTGCGCGGCTGGGGTGCCACGCTGTCCCGGCAGGCCGGCGGATCCGGAAGCGGCTCCGGCGGCGGCGTGGGCCTGCGCGGTCCCGGTGAGACCAAGCTGGAGACCGACCGCAGGCGCATCAACGACAAGATGGCCAAGCTGCGGCGGCAGCTCGGCCACATGCGCACCGCACGCGACGTCAAGCGCGACGTCCGGCGCACCCGTGAGGTGCCCTCCGTCGCGATCGCCGGCTACACCAACGCCGGCAAGTCGAGCCTGCTCAACCGGCTGACCGGTGCCGGCGTCCTGGTGGAGAACGCCCTGTTCGCCACCCTGGACCCGACCGTCCGCCAGGCGCGCACGCCCGACGGCAGGGCCTTCACGCTCAGCGACACCGTCGGATTCGTCCGGCACCTGCCGCACCAGCTGGTGGAGGCGTTCCGCTCCACCCTGGAGGAGGTCGCCGACGCCGACCTGATCCTCCACGTGGTCGACGGCTCGCACCCCGATCCCGAGAGCCAGATCAGGGCCGTGCGGGAGGTGTTCGCCGACATCGAGGCCACCGGTGTGCCCGAGCTGATCGTGGTCAACAAGGTCGACGCCGCCGACCCCGACGTCCTCAAGGCGCTGCGCACGCGCCATCCCGGCATGGTCGGGGTCTCCGCCCGCACCGGCGAGGGGGTCCCCGAGCTGGTGGAGGCGCTCGCCGAGGCGCTGCCCGAGCTGGCGCACGAGGTGAGGGCACTCGTCCCGTACTCGCGCGGGGATCTGATCGCCAAGGCGCACGAGACGGGCCGTGTGCTGCGCGAGGAGCACACACCCGAGGGCACGGAGCTGCATGCCTTCGTCCCCGAGCATCTCGCGGGCAAGCTGGAGGAGTACGTCCTCAGCACCGCCTGACGACGTCTCCGCGACCCGGCCCGGGCACCTCGCCCGGGCCGGGTCGCGTGTGCGGGCCCCACCGCCTCCGGGAGCGGCGTCCGCCCTCGCGGCCTGCCGTGCCCGCGGTGCCGCACACCGATGCGCGCACCTTCCCCGGCCCCGCCGCGATGCGGCAGAAGGCGGGCGTACCGGCCGTCCCCGTACCCTCTTCCGAAGGGGCGCCGGAGGCGGAAGGCACCTGGTTCCGAACCGGACCCACCTGCGGGAACATCCCCTTCCGGGACCCGGAGATCGGTATCGAGGTCTCTGGAGAGGTGTACACGGGCTCCGGGGATGGTCTACCGTTCTGGACACCGGCCGCTGTTCCCCGAGCAGCCGACGCGACCCCGCGGTCGTCGTCACGGCTCCGCGGCGGTGCCCAGGCCGCGCCACCGGCTCCCACCGGATCGTTCCAGAACAGCAACGAGGTCGCCATGCCCGCCCGTGTCCCCCACGATCCCGCCTCGCGGCCTGTTCGGCCGTACTGACCGGCGGGCATCCCATGACGGTCGTACTCCTCAGCAACATCGGTCGGTTGTGGACCGGTAGAGAGATGCTGACCAGGGCCGCGCTGCTCATCGACAACGACCGCGTGGCGTGGGCGGGGCCCGCCGCGGAACTGCCGCAGCGGCTTCCCGGCGTGTACGAGGACATCACCGACGTCGACGAGCTCGTCAACATCGGCGGCGGCCTCATCACCCCCGGCCTGGTCGACGCCCACTGCCACCCCGTGTACGCGGGCGACCGCTACGCCGAGGTCAACATGTGGGCCAAGGGGGCCTCCAAGGGCGACATCTTCGCGGCGGGCGGCGGCGTCTCCACCACCGTCACCATCACCCGGGGCACCGACCCCTGGACCCTGTGCAACGCGGTCCGGGAACGGCTGCGCCACTGGGTGATGACCGGCACCACCACGGTGGAGGCCAAGACCGGCTACCACCTGACCCGCGACGGCGAGCTCGCCGACGTGCGGCTGCTGCGGTCCCTGGAGGAGGAACCGGGAATGCCGCGCCTGCACGTCACCTTCTTCCCCGCACACGGCGTACCGCCGGAGTTCTTCGGGCGGCCGCGGGAGTACGTGTCGGCCGTCGCCTCCTGGCTCGGCGACGCCGCCATGGCGGGTGCCGACGGGGTCGACGTCTACTGCGACAACCAGCAGTTCACCACCGAGGACGCGCGCATGCTGCTGGGTGTGGGCCGGGCGGCGGGGCTGCGCACCACCATGCACGCGTGCTCGCGGCCCCGGCACGGTGCGGTGCGGATGGCGGCGGAACTCGGCTGCACCTCGGTGGACCTGCTGCACGAGACCGACGAACAGGACGTCCTCGCCCTGGCCGCCACCCGCACCCCGGTCGTGGCGTGCCCGACCACGTCGCTGCACGAGCGCCGTACGCCGCCGGTACGGGCACTGCTCGACCACGGGGTGCCCGTCGGCCTGGGCACCGACCACAACCCCGGACTGACCGGGGCCATGTCGATGCCGCTGGTGATGTCGCTGGCCATCTCCATGTTCGAGATGACCGTCCAGGAGGCGCTGCACGCCGCCACGGTCGGCAGCGCGCACGCCCTGGGCCTCGGCGACCGGGGCATGATCGCCCCGGGCAGCCTGGCCGACCTCGTCCAGTGGGACGCCGACCACGAGGGCGCCTTCGCCTGGTCGATGGGCCTGCCGGCGCTGCGTGTGTGGCAGGGCGGCCGCACCATCCGCTGACACGGGGCCCCGCGCGGAAGGGCCGGGAAGCGCAGGCGCCGGGGGCGGAGAGGCCCCGCCCGGATCTCTCGGGAGCGGGGGTCAGCGCATGCCGCGGGCCCGGGCGATCTCGATGACGGCGCGCTCCAGCGCGTACTCGGGGTCGCGTCCGGCGCCCTTGATGAGGGCGTCGGTCTCGGCGACCACCGCCATCGCCCGGCTGATCCCCGCCGGGCTCCACCCGCGTGCCTGCTGCCGGAGGGTGCGCAGCTTCCACGGCGGGACCTTGGCGCGCTTGGCCAGCTCCGCGTCACCGGTACCGCGCGGAGGCGAGGCGGCCACCGCCACACCGCGCACCGCACCGGCCAGGGCGCTGTTGAGGAGCACGGGCGCGGTACCCACCGACAGCGACCAGCGCAGCTGCTCCAGGGCCTCGGGCAGGCGGCCCTCCACGGCGCGGTCGGCGACGGTGAACCCCGAGGCCTCGGCCCGGCCCGAGTGGTAGCGGGCCACGGCGGCGGCGTCCACCTGCCCCTCGGTGTCGGCGATCAGCTGGGTGCAGGCCGCGGCGATCTCGCGCAGGTCGGTACCGACCGCGTCCAGGAGCGCCTGCGCGGCGTCGGCGGAGATCCGCCGCCCCGCGGCGGAGAACTCGCCCTTGACGAACGCCAGCCGCTCCGCCCCCTTGGAGGGGCCCTTGCAGTCCACCCGCCGGGCCCCGGCCTTGACCGCGGCCTGCAGCAGGGCCTTGCCCTTGTTGCCGCCCGCGTGGGTGAGGACCAGGCTGACGTCGTCGGCAGGGTTCGCGAGGTAGGCGGTGACGGTCTCGGCCAGGTCCTTGACCAGGTCCTGGGCGGAGCGCAGGACCACCACCCGGCGGTCGCCGAACAGAGAGGGCGAGGTCACCTCGACGACGGTGGAGGGGCCCACCTGGGAGGGCAGCAGGTCGTGGACGTCCACGTCGGGATCGGCCTCCCGAGCCGCGGCCACGACGGCGGCGACGGCCCGGTCGACGAGGAGCTCCTCGTCGCCGACGATGAGCGTGATCGGGGCGGGTGCAGGCATACCCCGAGCATGCCACGTCCCGCGGACACCCGTACGCGCTCCCGGGCGTTCGGCGGCAGGGGAACTGCCCGCGTCCGCGGCGACCGGCCCCAGGCAGGCCCCTCCCCGGCCCGTGCCGCTCCCGAGGACCGCGGACGACGGCCCGCGCGGGGGACGTGCCGTCTCCGCCGAGGACGGCGATGTCGCCGTGCAGATCGGTGCGCAGGTTGACCGGCGCGATTCCGTGCAGCACGTTCTCGGTGAACGGCGCCGGATGCCCGTAGGGGTTGCCGGCGCCCACGGAGGTCAGGGTGACGTGGGCGTCGGTGGCCTCCAGGAACCGGGGGATCTGCGTTCCCGCACCGTGGTGCGGGGTGGTCAGCACGGTCACGGCCAGCAGGTCGGGGTCGGGCCCTGCCAGCAGCCGGGCCTGGGCCTCCTGCTCGACGTCCCCCGTCAGCAGTACCGACAGGTGGGAACTGTCGGCGCGGACCACCGCCGAGGTGTTGTTGACCGACCCGCGGTACCCCGGGGCGGGCCAGAGCACCCGGAGCAGCCAGGGGCCGAGGCGCAGCGACCGGCCGCGCTCGGCGTCCTCCACCCGCACGCCCGCCTCGGTGAGGAGGCCGCCCACAGGGGTGTCGGAGAACCCGGGCGGAGCCAGGGCCGTGTGCACATCGCGGTTCCTCAGCACACCGGGGGCGCCGTCCACGTGGTCGGCGTGGTCGTGGCTGAGCAGCAGGAGCGGTACCTCGTGCACCCCCAGGCGCTCGAGGCAGGCGTCCACCGCCCCCGGATCCCGCCCTGTGTCGGCGACCACCGCAGACCTCCGCCCCACCGACAGCACGAACGCACTGCCCTGCCCCACGTCGCAGGCGGCCACGGCCCACCCCGGCGGAGGCCAGCCGCCCGGCAGGCAGCGGACGGCGAGGCCGAGGACCAGGACCGCCGCCACGGCGGCGGCGGCCGTGCGGCGCCACCGCCCGCGGGTGAGCAGCAGCACGCACAGGACGGCGGTCAGCGCCAGCGCGCCTGCGGCGTCGGAGCGCCAGGGCACCGCCCCGTGGGGGACCTGCGCCCCCGCCTCGGCCACGGCGGCGATCCACGCCGCTCCGAGCCCCGGCAGGGGCGCCGCGACGGCCGCCGCCCCCGGGGCCACCGCGGCCAGGGCGGCGAGCACGGACCCCGCGACGGTCACGGCCGCCACCACGGGGGAGGCCAGGACGTTCGCCGGGACGGCCACCCACGACAGCTCGCCCGAGAGCAGCACCAGGACCGGGGCGACCGCCACCTGCGCGGCCGTCGCGACCGCGAACGCCTCGGCCACCGGCCGGGGCAGCCTCCGCGACCACGCCCTGCTCCACGGCGGCACCAGCAGCAGGATGCCCGCCGTCGCCAGCACCGACAGGGCGAAGCCGAACGACGACGCCAGCGACGGGGCGACGAACAGCACGCCGACCACGGTGACGCCCAGCGCGCCGAGTCCGGCGTGGGCGCGTCCGGTGGCCAGCGCCAGCAGCCCCACCGAACCCATGAACGCCGCGCGCACCACACTCGGTTCGGGGCGGCACACCAGGACGAACAGCCAGATCACCGCGGCACCGCCGAGCACGGTGCACCACGGCGGTGCCCGTACCAGCCGGGCCGCGGCCAGGGCGAACCCGGTCAGGACCGCCAGGTTGGCCCCGGAGACCGTCAGGAGGTGCGTCATCCCGGTGGCCCGGAAGTCCTCCGCCGTCCGCGGCGGGATCTCCGAGTCGTCGCCCACGATCAGTGCGGGAAGCAGGCCGCGCTCGGGCTGCTCCAGCCCCGCGGCGGCCTCGTGCAGCCCCGCACGCACCCGCCCGGCCATCGCCTGCGTCCGCGACGGTGCGCCGATCTCCTCCGGCGGCCCGCGCACCAGCACCAGCGCCGCGGTGAACGGGTCGTCCTCGGCCTCGACGAACAGGCCCCGCGCCCGGAAGGGCTGCCCCGGCAGCAGGCGGGCCCACTCCTCTCCCGAGGCCATCACCACGACCGGAACCCGTGGGCCGGGGGCACCGTCCCCCACCCGTGCGGTGCGCGCCTCCACCACCCACTCCGCCCGCCCCGGCCGGGGGTTTCCCGTCCGGGCGCGCGGATCGGCGCTCACCACCGCCGAGAACTCCGTCTGCGCCCGCTGCACCGCGGCCTCCTTCGCCGCGCTCGACGACACGCGGTGCACGTGGATCCCGGTCACCACCGCCACCGTCGCCGCGCACCCCAGGCTCGCGACCACGCCGAGCACCAGCGCCTCCGCCGGCACGCGTGCCGTGAGGAACAGCAGCAGGGCCGCGGCCCCTGCGGCTCCGCCCGCCCACCACGCCACCTGCGGCGGAATGCCCGGAACGGCCAGTGCCGTGAGCCAGGCCGCCGCCGCGGGCACCACCAGCCTCAGGTCCGCCGGGCGCCCGAGCCCGTGTCCGTCGGTTCCCAGCCAGGCGACCACCCGGTCCTCCTCGGCAGGTCAGCCCACGGTCACGAGGGGGCGGAGGGCGTCCAGGGTCTTGGGGCCGACGCGGTCGACCGAGGCGAGGTCGTCGACGCTCGCGAAGGGGCCGTTGGCCTCCCGGTGGGCGATGATGTTGGCGGCGGTCACCTCGCCGATCCGGGGAAGCGACTCCAGTTCCTCCTGGGTCGCCAGGTTGAGGTTCACCAGCGGCCCGGGGCTCCCGGGTGCTGCCGCGGCCTGGGGGACGCCCACGAGGATCTGCTCGCCGTCGGCAAGGGGGCGGGCGAGATTGAGCAGGTCGAGGTCGGCGTGGGGGAGCGGGCCGCCCGCCGCCTCCACCGCGTCGGAGACACGGGAGTCCGGCGGCAGCGTGTACAGGCCCGGTTCCCGGACATCGCCGCCCACGTGCACCACCAGGTCCGCCGCGGGGGCGGCCGAGGCCGCCGGGGACACCTCGGCGGGCGCGACCGGGGTGACCGCCTCGGGGGCCTCCACCGCGGTCGGCCGGCCGCCGAGGAAGAGGACCGCGGCGACCGCCAGCGCGCCCAGGGTGAGAAGGGCGGCCACGGCACGGCGGGACAGGGTCGCCTCGGGTGCCCACCGGCGCGACAGCCGCTCCAGGAGGGTGCCCTGCCGATCGGGCAGGAACTCCGTGTAGCCGACCGGTGGCCGGCTCGGCCGGACCGCGGGCTCCCCGTTCCGCCCCGCATCCCGGCGCCGCACCCGCGCGGACGCCCCGCCCGGCTCCGGGAGAGGAGGCGCCGGAGCGGGTGGGTCGGAGGTGTTGCGGGGATCGTGCCGGAGCGGGACCGCCAGCGCGTAGGGGGCGCTCGGAAGCCGGTCGGGGCCGGTGCGGGTCGGAGCCGGCGGGTCCGCTGCGGCCCGGCCGCGATGCTCCGGGGAAGGAGGTGCCGGGCGGGGCTGTACGGAGGTGTCGCGGGGGACGCCCTCCTGCGGGCCTCCCGGTGCGCACATGCCCTCGGGAAGCCGCTCGGGGGCCGTGCGGGGCGGTGCCTGCCGGGCCTCCTGGGGCCTGCCCCGGTGGTGTGCGGCCCAGGGCGGAGGCGCGGCGGTGCCTGCGGGGGCGGGCGTGCGGACGGTGAGGGCGTTCTCGAGGTCGTCCTCCGGGCAGGGGGTGCCGGGAGGGCCGCTGCGGCCGTGCCCGGGGGCGGGGACGCGGACGGTGGGGACGTCGTCGGGGGACGGCCTGGGGCGCGGGGCACCCGCCGGGGCGGGAGGGCGGGGGATGCGGGCGCGCAGGCGCTGCTCGGCGGGGGCGGCGCAGGGACGGTGCCGCCGGCCGGCGCGGGAAGAGGTCATGAACCCACGGTAGGAAGGCCGCGGGCTCCGTGCCAGGGCGTCCTCCGTACCTGTGGACAACTTCCCCGGACACACCGAGGGCCCGGTCGGCATCATGTGCCGGCCGGGCCCCGGAAGAACCTCTCGGCCTCCGACCGCCCGTCGCGGGCGGCGGGGGTCAGGCGGACTGCAGTTCGTGCAGGCGCTTGGCGATCGCGCTCTTGCGGTTCGCGGCCTGGTTCTTGTGGATGACGCCCTTGCTGACGGCCTTGTCCAGGGCGCGGGCAGCGGCGCGCTGGGTGGCGGTGGCCTGCTCGACGTCCCCGGCCTCGGCAGCCTCACGGAACTTGCGGACGGCCGTCTTCAGCGAGGAGCGCACCGCCTGGTTGCGGACACGGGCCTTCTCGTTCTGGCGGTTCCGCTTCTTCTGCGACTTGATGTTGGCCATGCGAAAACGTGCTCCAGTTGTTCTGATTCTGCGCGCCGGACGAACAGGCGGCTCAGCTCAAGGGCAGCCGTTCCGAGAGCGGCCGGCGTGATCTCCGGCGCAGGGTGTGTGAGTCCACAGGGCTCGAATTCGAACGTGGAAGTCCGAGACACGGGCTTCCAGTATGCCGTACCCGTGCAACCGCTCCGTGCACCGACTTCTCAGGTGAGGAGCCAGCCGGCGGTGTAGGCCGCCAGGTCCTCCTCGTCGGCCTGGTCGCCCAGGTAGAGGGCCACGCCCAGGGTCATCCCCTCGGGTGCCTCCGCCTCCGTCAGACCCAGGCGGACGGCGGCCAGGGCGGTCCCGGGGGTCTCGGCCCCGTCCAGCGGGCCCCACGCGGCGTCGTGGTAGGTCGGCACCCCGAAGCGCACGGCGACCTCGTCGCGCAGGCGCAGGGCCGACACCGACTGGGTGACCTGCCGGACCATGAAACCGCCGTACAGGGCGTCCCCCGCCATGCCGGTGTCCACGCCCGGCAGCACGACCTCGTCGGCGTGTTCGGCCACCCGCTCCAGGTAGCCCTGGGACCAGTACTTCTCCTCGCGCTCCACGACGAACGACGGCACCCGGCCGCCCGGCACCAGTTCCACGTGCTGGGCCTGCACCGAGAGCACGGGATCCTCGCCCAGCTCCTCGCGCACCGCCTTCACGAGCGCGGGCATCGACGGGTCGTTGACGGTCACCGGGCGGACCTCCAGGTGCACTCCGGCGAACCCGTCCGCGGCCACCTCGGCGGCGGCTGGGGCCAGTGCCCCGCGGGCCTCCTCGCCGAACCGGTCGCGCACCAGCGAGGAGCCCCGGGCCGTGTGGCGCAGCCACGCCAGCGGGCGCACGTCCGGGTACTCCCCGGCCAGCCAGGACAGCAGCTCACCGGTGCCCTCCACCCGCGCGACGGTGCCGTCCTCGGCGATGTCACCCGCGTACACGTACACCGTGTCCACCCCGCCGGTGCCGAGCACCCGGGCCAGCGCCCCGGTGTCCTCCCACGAGCCCACCCACGCCGCATCGGTGCCCCGGGAGACCGCCCACGGCGCCGGCTCGCCCGAGTAGCGGGAGGCGAGCAGGATCCCGGCCCCCGCGACCACGACCGCGATCGCGGCAACACCCGCCAGGAGCCGTGTCAGCAGCCACTTCACCAGATCCGCTCCTTCCCGCCGAGGGCCCGCTCTCGGCCCGGCGTCGCATAACCTGGACACCGTACGCCCGCATCCGCGGCACCCATACTGCCCCACCGCCCGCCGGCCCAGGAGAGAGCGGGGCGGTTGCCATGGGATGATGGAGGATGCCGCAGGTCCCGGCCGCGGCACGGCGCCACCGACGGCGCACACGAACCCCGACCTCGTTGAACGGAGCACGGTGGCACAGCCGAACTGGACCGATCCGGCGCTGATCCGCAACTTCTGCATCATCGCGCACATCGACCATGGCAAGTCGACGCTGGCCGACCGGATGCTCCAGATCACCGGCGCCGTCGAGGACCGCCAGATGCGCGCCCAGTACCTGGACCGGATGGACATCGAGCGCGAGCGCGGCATCACCATCAAGTCGCAGGCCGTCCGCATCCCCTTCACGGCGCTGGACGACAAGACCTACACGCTCGACCTCATCGACACCCCCGGACACGTCGACTTCACCTACGAGGTCTCCCGCTCCCTGGCCGCCTGTGAGGGCGCCATCCTGCTGGTCGACGCGGCCCAGGGCATCGAGGCGCAGACCCTCGCCAACCTCTACATGGCGCTGGAGAACGACCTCGCCATCATCCCGGTGCTCAACAAGATCGACCTTCCGGCCGCCCAGCCCGAGAAGTACGCCGAGGAGATCGCGGGCATCATCGGCTGCGAGCCCTCCGACGTGCTCAAGGTCAGCGCCAAGACCGGCGAGGGCGTCGAGGAGCTCCTCAACGAGATCGTCCGCCAGATCCCGGCGCCCGTCGGCGAGGCCGACGCGCCCGCCCGCGCGATGATCTTCGACTCGGTCTACGACACCTACCGCGGCGTGGTCACCTATGTCCGCATCGTGGACGGCAGGCTCAGTCCGCGTGAGCGCATCCAGATGATGTCCACCAAGGCCTCCCACGAGATCCTGGAGATCGGTGTCAGCTCGCCCGAGCCCGTCAAGTGCGACGGTCTGGGTGTGGGCGAGGTGGGCTACATCATCACCGGCGTCAAGGACGTGCGCCAGTCCAAGGTCGGTGACACGATCACCTCCCTGGCCGACCCCGCCACGAAGATGCTCGCCGGTTACCAGGAACCCAAGCCGATGGTGTTCTCCGGCCTGTACCCGATCGAGGGCACCGACTACCCGGTGCTGCGCGACGCCCTGGACAAGCTCCAGCTCAACGACGCCGCCCTGGTGTTCGAGCCGGAGACCTCGGCGGCCCTGGGCTTCGGCTTCCGCTGCGGCTTCCTCGGCCTGCTCCACCTGGAGATCACCCGGGCCCGCCTGGAGCGCGAGTTCAACCTCGACCTCATCTCCACCGCGCCCAACGTCATCTACCGGGTGGAGATGGAGGACGGCACCGAGCACACGGTGACCAACCCCAGCGAGTTCCCCACCGGCAAGATCGCCTCCATCCACGAGCCCGTGGTCAAGGCCACCGTGCTCAGCCCCTCCGACTACGTCGGCCAGATCATGGAGCTGTGCCAGGACCGCCGCGGCAGCCTCCAGGGCATGGACTACCTGTCCGAGGACCGCGTCGAGATGCGCTACACGCTGCCGATGGCCGAGATCGTCTTCGACTTCTTCGACCACCTCAAGTCGCGTACCAAGGGCTACGCCTCCCTGGACTACGAGCTCAGCGGCGAGCAGGAGTCCGACCTGGTCAAGGTCGACATCCTGCTCCAGGGCGAGGCCGTGGACGCCTTCTCCGCGATCGTCCACAAGGACAAGGCCTACGCCTACGGCGTGGAGATGACCAAGAAGCTGCGCGAGCTCATCCCGCGCCAGCAGTTCGAGGTGCCCGTCCAGGCGGCCATCGGCGCGCGGGTGATCGCCCGCGAGAACATCCGCGCCATCCGCAAGGACGTGCTCGCCAAGTGCTACGGCGGCGACATCAGCCGCAAGCGCAAGCTGCTGGAGAAGCAGAAGGAGGGCAAGAAGCGGATGAAGATGGTCGGCCGGGTCGAGGTGCCCCAGGAGGCCTTCATCTCCGCCCTGTCCACCGACACCAGCGGCGAGGACAAGAAGAAGAAGTAGTCCACCGCCGTGCGACGGCGAAGGGGGCGCCTCCCGGTACGGGAGGCGCCCCCTTCTGCGAGGTCCGGGTTTCCCGGCTCCCGGTCAGCCCTTGACCGCTCCGGAGGTCAGGCCCTCGGTGATGTAGCGCTGCAGGAACCAGAACACCGCCAGGGTCGGCAGGGACAGCATGATGGCGCCCACGGAGAACATGCCGAAGTTGGCGTTGCGCTGGGACTCCACCAGCTGGTACAGGCCCAGTCCCAGGGTCTTGGCGTCGGTGTCGCGCAGGAACACGCTCGCCATGAGGAACTCGTTGATGGTGGAGATGAACACCAGCAGCCCCACGATCGCCAGCACCGGCGTCACCAGCGGCAGCATGATGCGGAAGAACACCTGGGCGTGCGTGGCGCCGTCCATCTGCGCGGACTCGTCCAACTCCTTGGGCACGGTGTCGAAGAAGCCCTTCATCAGCCAGGTGTTGATGCTCAGCGCACCGCCCAGGTAGACCAGCAGCAGGCCCCAGCGGGTGTCGAAGCCGACCACGGGCCAGATCTCGCCGATGTTGCTGAACATCAGGTAGATCGCCACGATCGCCAGGAACTGCGGGAACATCTGGATGACGAGCAGCCCCACCAGGCCCACCCGGCGCCCCCGGAACCGCATCCGGCTGAACGCGTAGGCGGCCAGGGCCGACAGCAGCACCGTCACCGCCGCGTTGGACACGGCGAAGAACAGCGAGTTGGCGTACCAGGTGGTGAAGGGCGTGTTCCGGAACAGGTCCTGGGCGTTGGCCAGGCTCGCCCCGGTCGGCCAGAGCTGCGCGCTGCTCAGCGTGCCGAGCGGGTTCAGCGCGGCCGAGACCACGAAGAGGACCGGGAAGATCGCGAACGCCGCGACCACGATCATCACCACGTGCCGCCAGCCGAGCCTGCGCGCCCACAGGGCGAACCGGGCGGCGGGACTGCGCCGGTAGGAACCGCGCGTAGCGCCGGGGGCATCCGCCGCCATCAGTCCACCTCCTTGAGGGTCTTGCTCCGCCACAGGCTGACCACGGACATCACCGACACGACCAGGAAGATCATCACCGACAGGGCCGCCGCGTAACCGTACTGCGCGGTGGCCTCGCTGAAGGCCATCCGGTACGTGTACGTGATGAGCAGGTCGGTGGCCCCCGCGGTCGGGTCGTCGGGAGAGAACGGGCCGCCCTTGGTGATCAGCCACACCGCGTTGAAGTTGTTGAAGTTGAACGCGAACGTGGAGATGAGGATCGGCGTCATCGCGACCATCAGCATGGGCAGCGTCACGTGCCGGAACGCCTGCCAGGGGCCGGCGCCGTCCAGCTGCGCCGCCTGGCCCAGCTCGCGCGGAATGGCCTGGAGCGCGCCGGTGGCCACCAGGAACATGTACGGGTACCCCAGCCACACGTTGGCCAGGATCACCGCCGCGCGCGCGGTCCACGGGTCGCCCAGCCAGTCGACCTCCGTGCCCAGCAGCTGGTTGAACAGACCGAAGTCGGTGTTGAACATGTCCCGCCACAGCAGGTACATGGCCAGAGAGCTCATCGCGTACGGGAGCACCACCAGGAGCCGGTAGGCGGTCTTCCCGCGCAGCTTGGGCACGTGCAGGGTCAGTGCGACCGCCAGTCCCACCGCGAACACCAGGAAGGTGACGGCGGTGGCGAAGACGACGTTCCACACCAGGATGGAGAAGAACGAGCCGGCGAAGGTCGGGTTGAACAGGAAGCGGGCGAAGTTGTCGAAACCGACGCCCACCTGCCAGCCCTGCGCCAGGCGCTGTCCCTCGTCGTTGTAGAAGGCGCCCCGCTCCTCGTCGGCGTGGTAGACCTCGCCGGTCGCGGAGTCGGTGATGCAGTCGCACTCCTCGTCGTAGACGCGGGTGGCGGTGCCCTCGAAGGCGGCGGACAGGCCGCTGGCGCGGATGCCCGTGCCGTCGCCGGTGGGTACCGCGAAGTCCTCCAGGTCGCCGCTGCGCGCGTTGACCTCGGCAGGTGTGAGGAGCGTGTACCCGAAGGCCTCGGTGACCTTGCCGCTGCCCGGGTCCACGGTGGCGCCGGACAGCTCGGTCATGCCCTCGCTGTCGCCCGCGTAGGTGTTGCCCTCGCCGTCGGTGAGGAGGAAGACCAGGTCACCGGTCTCGGGCGACCCGGTGGTCGCCACGGTCAGCGTGTACTCCGCGCCGCCTTCGGGACGCGACACCGAGTAGGCCTCGATGGCCGCGATCGCCTGCTCCTTGCCTCCGCGATGGCCGTCGCTGAGGTTGGTGACCGACGTGCTCATGGTGTAGAGCACGGGGAGGATCTGGAAGGCGATGAGGAAGAGCACGCCCGGAAGCAGGTACTTGGCGGGGACGGTGCGCTTGGACAGGTAGATCCAGTAGACCAGGGCGACGACGGCGGCCACCACGGCGATGCCGAGCCAGTTGCCCGCCACGTACAGCGGCAGTGCCGCGTAGACGCCCACCGCGGTGAACAGGCTCAGCAGAGCGATCTTGAGGATCTGGCCGCCGAGGGATCCGCCGCCCGCGAACCGGCCCCCCGGAAGGGGGGGACGGGCGGGCGCCCCCGTGGTGGGGGCGCCCGCGCTGTCGTGGTTCTTGGACGCCACGACTATCCGCCGATCTTCTCGGCGATCGTGTCGTGGGCGCTCTCCATGGTCTCGCGGACGTCGGCACCGCCGATGATCGCGGCCTCGGCCTTGCCGAGGGGCTCCCAGGTCTCGCCCATCTCCGGGATGGAGGGCATCGGCATGCCGTCGGCGCCCGCCTCGGAGATCGCGGCGATGGTCGGGTCGTCGGCGGAGACGGACTCCAGGGCCTCGGTCTGGACCGGCATGCGCGGGTCGGCCTCGTAGAGGCTGAGGATGAAGTCGGTGTCGGTGGCGTAGTTGGCGACGAACTCCTGGGCCAGCGCGCTGTTGGCGCTGTCCTTGGTGACGAAGAAGGCCTGGTAGCCGATGTACGGGCTGGCCGGGTCCATGCCCTCGAAGCCGGGGATCGGGCTGATCTCGTAGTTGACGCCCGACTCGTTGGCGTCACCGATGTTCCACGGGCCCGCGACGAAGAACGGGGCCTCGCCGTCGAAGAACAGGGCGGCGTCGTTCTGGGTGTCGATGGAGCGCCGCAGGACGCCCTCGCCCTCCTCGCCGTACTCCGCGACCTTCTCCATGGCCTCGATGGACTCGTCGGAGCCCACGCCCAGGTCCTCGGGGTTCCAGTTGCCCTCGTCGTCCTGGCCGAACAGGTAGCCGCCCGCGGAGGTGAACAGGGTGTTCATGCGGTACGGGTCGCCCTCCTGGCCCACGGCCATGGACAGGACCTCGCTGACCTCGCCGTCGTCCTTGAGCTCCTGGCCGGTCTCGACGAGCTCCTCGAAGGTCTCGGGGGCCTCGGGGGCCAGGTCGGCGTTCCGCATCAGGAAGAGGTTCTCCTGGGAGTAGGGAACGCCGAAGAGCTGGCTGTCGTAGGTGAGCGCCTCGATCGAGGTCTCGCTCAGGCCGTCGGCGCGGTCCTGGGGGAGCTCGATGGGCTGGATGGCGCCGTTGCGGACGAGGTTGCCCGTCCAGTCGTGGGCGCCGATGAAGACGTCGGGGGCGTTGCCCGCCTGGTGGGCGTTGAGCAGGTCGCCCTGGATGTCGCCGAAGGCGAGCTCCTGGACCTCGACCTCGACGCCGTTGGCCTCGGAGAAGGCCTCGGAGGCGGCCTTGATGGCGTCGGCGCGCTCGGGGTCGGACCAGACGACGAGGGTGCCCTCTGCCGCGGTCCCGCTGTCCTCGGAGTCACTGGCGCCGCCACCGCACGCGGTCGCCATCAAGGCGATCGCGGTAATTCCGGTGACCGCGGACGCACTGCGGAATCTCATGGTGTCTTCCTTCCGGGAGGCCTTGGTGACCAGGTTGCGCATGCAGTGCTCCGGAGATCCCGGATGGGGCGTCGGCATGCGTGGTGATGTGACGTTAGCAATAACTTGCAATCTTTGAAAGTCTTTGCAGGCTACTGGGATAAAGATGTGGAAACGCCATGGAAACGGTGGTGTGACGGCGTGCTCTTCGTGGTGAAACCATGACGGTGCGCTGATGATTTCTGTGAGCGAAGCTCAATTCGTCACACCATGGGGTGATCTTTCGCAAAGGAGGGGATCGACCTCCGCTCCCGGTGTGCTCACCCCAGCTCGTTGCGGATCTGGGCCTCCGCCGCGGCCAGGGCGCCGGCCGGGTCCGCCCCGTCGATGATGTCGGCGCTCGCCTGGCCGAAGGGGCTCCACACCGCCTCCATCTCGGGGATCGCCGGCATCGGCAGACCGCCCTCGCCCGCCTCCTGGAACGCCGCGACGTCGGGGTCCTGCTCGGCCACGACCTGAAGGGCCTCCTCCAGCGCGGGGATGCGCGGGTCGGCCTCGTAGAGGATCACCGAGAGCTCGGCGTTGTCGGCGAGATCGGACGCGAAGCGCGCCGCGAGCTCCGGGTCCTTCGCCGCGGAGGAGACGAAGAACGTCTGGACACCGAGCAGGGGCCGGGCCGGGTCGCCGTCGGCGAACGCCGGCACGGGGCTGACCTCGTAGGGGATCCCCGACTGCCGCACCGTCGCCAGGCTCCACGGGCCGGTGATGTAGAACGGTGCCGCGCCCTCGGTGAAGAGCACCCCCGCGCTCTCGGCGTCGACGCTCCTGCTGAGCACCCCCGACTCCCCCAGCTCCGCCAGCCGCTCGAAGGCGGCGACCGACTCGGGCGCGGCCACCCCCAGGTCGCTCGGGTCGGGGTCGCCCGCGGCGTCCTCGCCGAACAGGTAGCCGCCCGCCGAGGTGAAGAGCGGGTGCAGATGGTAGGCGTCGCCCGTCTCACCGACCTGGAGGCTCAGCACCCGGTCGGCGCTTCCGGCGGACACGGCCTCCTTGCCGGTCGCGACCATCTCCTCGAAGGTCGCGGGCGCCTCGGGGGCCAGGTCGGTGTTGCGCAGCAGCGCCAGGTTCTCGGTGGCGTAGGGGATGCCGTAGACCTCCCCGTCCCGGGTGACCGCGTCCAGCGCGCCCTCGACGAACTTCGGTCCGTCCTCGGCCGGGTCCAGGGCCACCGGGGCGATGGCGCCGGCCTCGGCCAGCTCGCCGGTCCAGTCGTGCGGACCGACCAGGATGTCCGGTCCCATGCCGTTCTCCAGGGAACTCTTGAAACTGGAGCGCAGCTCCGCGTTCTCGACCGAGATCACGTCGACCTGGAGGCGTGACGTGCGCGAGTAGGCCTCGGCGAAGGTCATCAGGGCGAGGGCGCGTTCGTCGTCGGCCCAGATGACCAGGTTCTGGCTGCCGATGTCGGTCTCCGTCTCGCCGCCGCCGCAGGCGGTCGCCAGCAGGACCGCGGCGCAGGCTCCGGCGATCGGCGCGAGCGGACGCCGGCGGGGGAAGCGGGAAAAGGGGTTCATGTCGTACCTCCGGTGGAAGGCCCGTCGGGACCCAGGGGGATGCGGAGAGCGGCGGCGGCCCGTGGAAGGGGCGCCGCGTCGGGGGCGGCTCCGGTGGTCCGAGGCGAAGCACAGCGGGTGCCGCCGGCGGGCGGCGGGGAAGGGGGCCGCCGCCCGCCGGTCCCCGGCGGGGGTGGCGGGCGGCGGAGGGCGCCGGCGGCCGGCAGAGGCGGTTCTGCGGCCGCCGGCCCGTCCGTCGAGGTGGTGGCGGGGGAGAGGCCTCAGGCCCTCCGCAGCCACACCGCGGTCTCGGCGGGCAGGGACATGGAGCCGTTCCGGGGAGCCTCGACGGGGCTGCTGGACAGGAGCAGCTCACCGGTCGCGGGCACGTCCACGGGCTCCTCGCCGAGGTTCACCAGGACCCGCACGCCGGGCTCGCGCTCGAAGTGGAGCACGTCCTCGGGCGCGTCGAGCCAGGCCATGGACCCGTCGCCGAGGGCGTCGAGCTCCCGGCGCAGCCCCAGCGCGCGGGTGTACAGCTCCAGGGTGGAGCCCTCCACGCCCCGCTGGGACTCGCGGGTGTAGGTCTTCCACTCCTCGGGCATCGGCAGCCACGGGGTCGACCCCGCGGGGCCGAACCCGAACGGGGACTCCGAACCCGACCACGGCAGCGGCACCCGGCAGCCGTCGCGGCCGCGGTCGGTGCGGCCCGAACGCTCCCAGGTCGGGTCCTGCAGGGACTCCTCCGGCAGGTCGGTGACCTCGGGCAGGCCGAGCTCCTCGCCCTGGTAGATGTAGACCGACCCGGGCAGCGCCAGCATCAGCAGCGTCGCCGCGCGCGCCCGGCGCAGGCCCTGCGCACCGCCGCCGAAGCGGGTGACGTGGCGGACGACGTCGTGGTTGGACAGCACCCACGTGGTGGTCGCGCCCACCGCGCTGTTGGCGGCCAGGGAGCCGTCGATCACCTCGCGCAGCCGCTCCGCGTCCCAGGGCGCGGTCAGGTACTCGAAGTTGAACGCCTGGTGCAGCTCGTCCGGGCGCAGGTAGCGGGCGATCCGGTCGGCGCTCTCCACCCAGGCCTCGGCGACCAGGGCGCGCTCACCCGGGTAGGAGGCGGCGATCCGCGACCAGCGGCGGTAGATCTCGTGGACCCCGTCCTGGTCGAAGTAGGGCAGCGTGGTGCTGCCGTCGAGCATGTCGGCCTTGGCGTCCTCGGCGATGTCGGGAAGCGCCGGGTCCTTGACCATGCCGTGGGCGACGTCGATGCGGAAGCCGTCCACGCCCCGGTCCAGCCAGAAGCGCAGCACGTCGTCGAACTCGTCGTGCACCTCCTGGTTGGTCCAGTCGAAGTCGGGCTGTCCGGGGTCGAACAGGTGCAGGTACCACTGCTCGGGGGTGCCGTCGGGGCGCGTCAGCCGCGTCCAGGCCGGCCCGCCGAAGATCGACTTCCAGTTGTTCGGGGGCAGTTCGCCGTCCGCGCCCCGACCGTCCCGGAAGATGTAGCGCTGCCGCGCGGGGCTGCCCGGCTCGGCGGCCACGGCCTCGCGGAACCACGTGTGCTCGGACGACGAGTGGTTGGGCACCACGTCGATGATGACGCGCAGGCCCAGTCCGTGGGCGGCCTCCAGGAGGGCGTCGAAGTCCTCCAGGGTGCCGAAGCGGGGGTCGACGTCGCGGTAGTCGGCGACGTCGTAGCCGCCGTCGGCGAGCGGTGAGACGTAGAAGGGCGTGAGCCAGATCGCGTCCGCGCCGAGCTCGGCCAGGTGGGGGAGGCGCTCGCGGATGCCGTTGAGGTCGCCCTCCCCGTCCCCGTTGGAGTCGGCGAAGCTGCGCACGTAGATCTGGTAGATGGCCGCATCGCGCCACCAGTGGGACTCGTTCGTCATCTGCGGGGTCCTTCCCAGTGGATGTCTGCAAGTTCTTGCGCAAGGTTACCGTCAACTTTCAACCATGTGACGGCGATCTCGACTAGAGTTGCCCGCATGGGTCCACGACTTGCCGACATCGCACGGCACGCAGGCGTCAGCGAGGCGACGGTCTCGCGTGTGCTCAACGACAAACCCGGTGTCGGCAGCGAAACCCGCAAGGCCGTCCTGACCGCGCTCGACGTGCTCGGTTACGAACGGCCCGCCCGGCTGCGCCAGCGCTCCGCCGGCCTCGTCGGCATGGTCATCCCCGAGCTGGACAACCCGGTCTTCCCCATGTTCGCCCAGGCCGCCGAGGGAGCCCTGGCCCAGCGCGGCTACACCCCGGTGCTGTGCACGCAGACCCCGGGCGGCATAACCGAGGACGAGTACGTCGAACTGCTGCTGGAGCGCAACGTCTCGGGCATCCTCTTCGTCTCGGGGCGGCACGCCGACAGCACCGCCCCGCACGAGCGCTACCGGTCCCTGGTCTCCCGCCGGCTGCCCATCGTGCTCGTCAACGGGTTCACCGAGTCCGTCCCGGCCGCGTTCATCTCCTGCGACGACCGCGAGGCGGGGAGGCTGGCCGTCAACCACCTGGTCGCCCTCGGGCACACCAGGATCGGGTTCACCAGCGGTCCCGAGCGCTACGTCCCCGTGCACCGCAAGCTGGAGGGCTACCACCAGGCGATGGCCCAGTACGGGCTGGACGCCGACGGCCTCGTGCAGCTGTCCCTGTTCGGCGTGGAGGGCGGCCACGCCGCCGCGGTCCGGCTCATCGAGCGCGGGGTGACCGCCATGGTCTGCGGCTCCGACATGATGGCCCTGGGGGCCATCAGGGCGGCCCGCCAGCGAGGGCTGCGGGTCCCCGAGGACTTCTCGGTGGTGGGGTACGACGACTCCCAGCTCGTCGCCTTCACCGACCCGCCGCTGACCACCGTCCGCCAACCGGTCAACGCGATGGCGCTGGCGGCCGCGCGCGCCCTGTGCGACGAGATCGCGGGGCACCCCGTCTCCCACACCGAGTACATGTTCGACCCCGAGCTGGTCGTGCGCGGTTCCACCGCCGTCGCCCCCCGCGCCGCCACCCCCGCCGTCGTCTCCTCCGCTCCCGCGCCCGGCAACCGGCCCGCGCCCGCCACCTCCTGACGCCGAGCGCCCGGCCCCTCGGGGCCGGGCGCTCCTCATCCGCGCGAACGGTCAGCGCAGCACGGGAAAGCGCCGCACCAGCGCCGTACCGGACCACCAGCGCCCCAGCCCCAGGGTGTCGGCCGAGTTGACCAGGGCCAGGCCCACCAGGGTCAGGGCCATCACGATGTGGTCGTCCATGAAGGGGTTGGTGGCGGGGGGCAGCACCGCCGCCCACATCAGCACGAGCAGCAGCGCCCCGCTGGCCGCGGCCACGCGCTCGCCGATGCCCAGCATCAGCGCCGCGCCAATGCCGAGCAGCCCCGCCATGAACAGGGCGTCGGCCCAGGCCACCCCCGCCAAGGAGCCGAAGGCCCCGGCGAAGGGGCCCGAGACGGCGTTGCCCAGGAAGCCCGCGGTGGGGCTTCCGCCCGACAGCCAGGCCCCTTCGGCCGGGGTGGAGAACCCCAGGCCCAGGAGCTTGTCGAGGAAGGCCCACAGGAAGACCCACCCGATGGACAGGCGGATCAGGGCGAAGACGTTGCGGGCGGCGGCCGAGCCGACGACGGGCCCGGTCCTCTGAGGTGCGACCCCGGGGGTGACGGTGGACATCGTTGTCCTCTCCTGTTCTGTGGAGGTCTCTCCCCTTCAGCCAATCCCTCCGCGGCTCCCGGGCCGAGGCCCTCTTGTAGCGGTGTGGGCGGCCGGAAGGCCCTCCGGCTCGGGACCTCCACCTGTTTCGCAGGTCAGCGGCCCCGCACACGCCCTCCGGCAGGTGCGGTGTGACCGTTGTCTCCCCTGGTACGGGGCAGGCCTCGGGGTCGGTGACACTGGAGGCATGCCTTCCGTTGTCCTCGACGGGGACCCCGTACCGCGTACCGGGGATCTGCCCGCAGCCTCACTCGCCGAACTCGCCGGGCAGCCGCTGGGGTTCTACGTCCACGTGCCCTTCTGCGTCACCCGCTGCGGATACTGCGACTTCAACACCTACACCGCGGAGGAACTGGTGTCCCGGGACGGGACGGCCACCGCCTCCCGCGAGACCTACGCCGACCAGGCCGTCGCCGAGATCGCCCTCGCCGACCGCGTGCTCGCGGGGGACCGGCCGCCCGTGAGCACGGTGTTCGTCGGCGGAGGCACCCCCACGCTGCTCGCCGCCGAGGACCTGGGCAGGATCCTGGCCGCGGTCCGCGAGCGCTTCGGCCTGGCGGAAGGGGCCGAGATCACCACCGAGGCCAACCCCGAGACCGTCACCCCCGACTACCTGGCCCGCCTGCGCGAGGCCGGCTTCACCCGGGTCTCCTTCGGCATGCAGAGCGCCCGCTCCCACGTGCTGAGGATCCTGGAGCGCGGGCACACGCCGGGCCGCCCCGAACAGTGCGTGGCATGGGCGCGGCAGGCCGGGTTCGAACACGTCAATCTCGACCTGATCTACGGCACCCCCGGTGAGGGCGACGACGACTGGCGGGCCTCCCTGGCGGCCGCCGTCGCGGCCGGGCCCGACCACGTCTCCGCCTACTCCCTCATCGTGGAGGAGGGCACCCGCCTGGCGGCGAGAGTACGCCGCGGCGAACTGGCCGAGCCCGACGAGGACACGATGGCCGACCGCTACCTCATGGCCGACGACGCCCTCACGGCGGCCGGGTTCACCGCGTACGAGGTGTCCAACTGGGCGCGCGGCCCCGAGGCGCGGAGCAGGCACAACATGCTCTACTGGACCGGCGGCCACTGGTGGGGTGTCGGGCCCGGCGCGCACAGCCACGTGGGCGGCACCCGCTGGTGGAACGTCAAGCACCCCGCCGCCTACGCCGCCCGCCTGGCGGCGGGGGACAGCCCCGGTCACGCCCGCGAGGTCCTCACGGAGGAGGAGCGCCGCTTCGAGCGGATCCTGCTGGAGCTGCGCGTGGAGCAGGGGTGTCCGCTGGAACTCCTGGAACCCGCCGGCCGGGAGGCCGCCCGCAGGGCCGTCGGCGAGGGCCTGCTCGACGCGGCGGCGTTCGGGGAGGGACGCGCCGTCCTCACCCGGCGCGGACGCCTGCTCGCCGACGCGGTGGTGCGCGACCTCACCTGAGACCTGAGACACGCGGAGGGCCCGGCCGGAGCCGGGCCCTCCCGCCGTCCGGGCGGCCTACGTGACCCAGTTGACGTTGAACGGGTAGCGGTACCACTCTCCCCGGTTGGCGGCCATACCGCCCAGGATGCCGAAGACGAGGGAGATCACGACGACGACCGGCCACAGCAGCGCGCCGATGAGGACCACCGTCAGCAGCGAGGAGACGAAGGTGCCGATCAGGACCAGCAGCTGGAAGTTCAGCGCCTGGGCCGCCTGGTCGCGCACGAACGGCGACTCGTCCTTCTTGACCAGGTAGATGATCAGCGGGACGAGGAAGCTCAGGCCGCCGCCGGACAGGAGGCCGAGGAGGCCGCCGCCCAGGTGGGCGAACAGACCCATCTGCCGCTCTTCCGCGTTGGGCTGGCCGGTCGTGGCCGACGACGGCCCGTAACCGCCCTGGGGCGGCATGCCGTAACCGCCCTGGGGAGAACCGGGGGCCTGGTAGCCGCCGGTCTGCTCGTAGCCGCCCTGGTACGGGTAGCCGCCGGGCGGGGGCGGGTAACCGCCGGGCGGAGGCGGGTGGCCGCCGGACGGGCCCTGGTGGCCGGGCTGCCCTCCCGAGGGCTGCCGGCCCTGGCCGTAGGGGTCCTCCGGAGGAGGTGTGTTCGGGTAGGACATGCTCTTTCCTTCGGGCCGGGGCTCGGATCTGCGGTGCGGGGGCGCCTACTTCAGGAGGCGGATGCTCACCGGGTAGCGGTACCACGTCCCCTTGTTGGCGCTGCTCGCTCCTATGACGCCGAGAACGATCGAGAGGATCCACACCAGTGCGATCAACAAGGAGCCGATCCAGGACAGGTTCGGGAGGAAGATACCCAGTCCGAGGAAGGCCACCCAGGCGAAGGCGTAGGGGATGAGCAGGGTGATCTGGAAGTTCGCCGCCTCCGAGGCGTGGTGGCGGACGAAGGGAGACGCGTCCCGCCTGGCGAGGTAGACCGCCAGCGGAGGGACCCATCCCAGGCAGCCGACGACGAAACCGCCCAGGTGGGCGAGCATCGCCGCGAGGATTCCGCCGTCCCCGGCGGGGGCCTGGGGCTGCGGGTAGGGGCCCGGCTGCTGCGGGTAGGGCCCCGGCTGCTGAGGCTGGGGGTGCCCCGGATGCGGCTGCCCGTACTGCTGGTGGGCGGCATGGGCGGAATACGGCTGCCCGTGGGGCGGGGCGGCGGGCGGCGGGGTGAAACCGGGCCGGCCGTACGCCTGGGGCGGATGCGGGTACCCCGGTTGGGCTCCGGAGGGCTGCGCGTACCCGGGTTGGGCTCCGGAGGGCTGCGCGTATCCGGGTTGGGCTCCGGAGGGCTGCGCGTATCCGGGTTGGGCTCCGGAGGGCTGCGCGTATCCGGGTTGGGCTCCGGAGGGCTGCGCGTACCCCGGCTGCGACGGGGGTGCTGCGGGCCGGTCGTGCCCGGGTGCGGGGGAGGAGGGGGCGTCCGCGGCGGGCTGCTGTCCGCCCGAGGGCTGCGCGTCCCGGGGCGGCCGGGGCTGCTGCCCCGGGGTGGGGTCCCCCGGGGCCGGGTCCTCCGGGGTCGGGGGATTCGTCGGGGTCTCGCTCATGCTCTTCCTCGGTTCCGCTGTCGGGAGGCGTCTGCCGGCGGCCGCGTACCGCCGGGGCGGGCAGCGGCGGTGTCCTGACCGGAGGGGCCCGTTGCCTGGACAGATCCTAGGACGTCCTCGGCGGATACCGCCTGTCCGGACCCGGTGCGGTGACGAAGTCGATCAGCTCCTCCACCCGGCCGAGCAGGGCCGGTTCCAGGTCGGCGTAGGAGCGCACCGATCCCAGGATCCTGCGCCAGGCCTCACCCGTCTCCATCCGCCAGCCGAGTGCGCGCACCACCCCCTCCTTCCAGGGAATGCCGTAGGGCACCTCGGGCCAGCCGGGGATACCCACCGCGGCGGGCCGCACCGCCTGCCAGACGTCCACGAAGGGATGCCCGACCACCAGCACGTGCTCCCCGCCGACTCGGCCCGCGATCCGGGACTCCTTGGAACCGGGGACCAGGTGGTCCACCAGCACGCCCAGGCGGCGGCCCGGTCCGGGGGAGAAGTCCGCCACGACCGAGGGAAGGTCGTCGATCCCCTCCAGGAACTCGACGGCCACCCCCTCCACGCGCAGGTCGTGGCCCCAGATCTTCTCGACCAGCTCGGCGTCGTGCACGCCCTCCACATAGATGCGGCTCTCCCGGGCCGTGCGCGCCCTGGCGCCGGGCACCGCCACGGAGCCCGAGGCGCTGCGCAGGGGACCGCGCGGTGCGGCGGCGGGACGTACGAGGGTGACGGGCTCGCCGTCCATCAGGAACGCGGCCGGTCCCAGCTCGAACACGCGGTGCCGGCCGTGCCGGTCCTCCAGGGTCACGGTCGCCTTGTCCCAACCGACGACGGCGCCGCAGAACGCCTCTCCGGCGTCCTCCACGACCAGGTCCCGGCTCAGCGGCACCTCCCGCACAGCAGACTTCCCCGGACGCCGCCGGTCGCCGGCGAGCACGTCGCGGCCGTAGCGGCCGGATCCCTTGGTAGCCACGGTGGCGCATTCTACCGGCGGGGCACCCGGACATCCCGGTGGCGCAGCGCACACAAGGGACGACCCGGCCCGGCCGCCGCCCGCGCGGCCGGTACCGAAGCGGCCGCGCGGCCACATGATTGCTACCGTCGGGTTTGCGTCCGGGCATAGAATTAGCACTGGGAACCATGGAGTGCCAGGAGGTGGCGAGTTGCTGGATGAGCGCAAGCTCGCGGTCCTGCGTGCTGTCGTCGAGGACTTCGTCAGCACCAACGAACCGGTCGGATCCAAGGCATTGGCCGATCGCCACAAGCTCGGGGTGTCCCCCGC
This sequence comes from Nocardiopsis algeriensis, assembly GCF_014203695.1. Classification (GTDB taxonomy): domain Bacteria; phylum Actinomycetota; class Actinomycetes; order Streptosporangiales; family Streptosporangiaceae; genus Nocardiopsis; species Nocardiopsis algeriensis. The sequence continues at coordinate 81,653 of NZ_JACHJO010000013.1, forward strand.
CACCATCCGCAACGACATGGTCGCGCTGGAGGAGGACGGCTACATCGCCCAGCCGCACACCAGTGCGGGCCGGGTCCCCACGGACAAGGGATACCGCCTCTTCGTCGACCGGCTCTCCTCGGTCAAGCCGCTCTCCAAGGCCGAGCGGCGCGCCATCGAGTCGTTCCTCAGCGGCGCAGTCGACCTCGACGAGATCATCGCCCGCACGGTCCGCCTGCTGGCCCAGCTCACCCGCCAGGTGGCGATCGTCCAGTACCCGTCGCTGACCAGGTCCGCCGTGCAGCACGTGGAACTGGTGCCCCTGGGCGGACAGCGCCTCATGATGGTGGTCATCACCAACACCGGCAGGGTCGAGCAGCGCGTCATCGACGGACTGGGGGAGATCGACGAGAGCGCGGTCGCGGATCTGCGGACGATGCTCAACCGCGCCATCGCCGGACTCCACCTGGGCGACGTCCCCGAAGCGGTGGAGGACCTGCCCTCCCAGGTCCGTCCGGAGGAGCGCCGGATGGCGGCGTCGGTCCTCTCCGTCCTGCTGGAGAGCCTGGTCGAACGGCACGAGGAGAGGATCGTCCTCGCCGGGACCGCCAACCTTGCCGCCGTCGACTTCGCCGCCAGTCTGAGAGACGTCCTGGAGGCGCTGGAAGAGAACATGGTGCTCATCCGTTTGCTGGGTGAGGCGAAGGACCCGTCGATGCTCACGGTGCGCATCGGCGCGGAGAATTTCCACGAGGGTCTGCGCTCCACCTCCATCGTGTCGGCCGACTACGGTGTGGGAAACCAGTCGCTCGCCAAGATCGGTGTCGTCGGACCCACCCGGATGGACTACCCGGGGACGATGGGAGCGGTGCGCGCCGTGGCTCGGTATGTCGGACAGATTTTGGCAGGACATTAACTCAGTGGCCAGAGACTATTACCAGATTCTCGGGGTGCGTCGCGACGCGTCCAAGGACGAGATCAAGAAGGCGTACCGGCGGCTCGCACGCGAGCTGCACCCCGACATCAACCCCGATCCTGCGACCCAGGACCGCTTCAAGGAGGTGACCCAGGCCTACGAGGTCCTCTCCGACGAGAACAAGCGCCGGATGTTCGACATGGGCCAGGACCCCTACGCCCCCGGTGGCGGCGGCGCGGGCGGTTTCGGGGGCGCGACGGGTTTCCCCTTCGACGACATCGTCAACGCCTTCTTCGGCGGGCAGACCGGCGGCCGGGGACCGCGCGACCGGGTCCGGCGGGGACGCAGCATCAAGATCCGGGTCGAGCTCGACCTGGCCGAGACCGCGTTCGGTGTCTCCAAGGAGATCACCTTCCCCACCGCCATCCTGTGCGAGACGTGCCAGGGCGAGGGGACGTCCCCGGGCACCCAGCGCACCACGTGCGACATGTGCCACGGCCAGGGCGAGGTCTCGCAGGTCACCCGGTCCTTCCTGGGCCAGGTCATGACCTCGCGCCCCTGCCCGCAGTGCGCCGGCCAGGGCTCGGTCATCCCCAGCCCGTGCGGTGACTGCGCGGGTGAGGGACGTGTGCGGGAGAAGGTCACCCGGACCGTCACGATCCCGGCCGGCGTCGACGACGGCATCCGGATCCAGCTCGCCGGTGAGGGCGAGGTGGGTCCCAACGGCGGTCCGCGCGGCGACATCATCCTGGAGATCGTCCAGCGGCCGCACCCCACCTTCGAACGGCGCGGCGACGACCTCCACTGCACGGTCTCGGTACCGATGACGGCGGCCGCGCTGGGCGCCTCGTTCTCCTTCGAGACCCTCGACGGAACCGAGAACATCGACATCCGCCCGGGCACCAATTCCGGCCACGTCATCACCCTGCCGAACAAGGGCGTCACCCACCTGGACGGCGGAGGGCGCGGCGACCTGCGCATCCGGATCGACGTGGAGACGCCGGGCAAGCTCGACGAGGAGCAGGAGGCCCTGCTGCGCAAGCTCGCCGAACTGCGCGGGGAGGACCAGAACCCGGGCCGCTTCAGCCCCGGGCACGGCGGCCTCTTCTCCAAGCTCCGCGACGCCTTCGGTGCGAACAAGTGACCCCACCGGTCTTCCTGGTCCCGTCCGGTGACCTTGCCGCCGACCGGGTGACCGTCTCCGGCCCGGAGGGCCGCCACGCGGCCGCGGTACGGCGTATCCGAACCGGGGAGACGGTCGACCTGGCCGACGGCGAGGGCCTGCGCGCCCGCTGCACGGTCGTCGGCGTGGGCAGGGACGAGGTCGTGTGCGAGGTCCTCGAACGCGTTCGGGAGCCGGCACCCGCCCCGCACCTGACCGTGGTCCAGGCACTGGCCAAGGGCGACCGCGGTGAGCTGGCCGTGGAGATGATGACCGAGGCCGGCGTCGACTCCGTCGTCCCCTGGGCCGCCGAGCGCAGCGTCACCCGCTGGAAGGGCGATCGGGCGGCCAGATCCCTGGCCAAGTGGCGGGCCACCGCCAGGGAGGCGGCCAAACAGGCCCGCCGCGCCCGCCTGCCGGAGGTGGCCGAGCAGGCCGACCGCGAAGCGGTCGCCGCCCTGCTGGCCGCCGCCGACCTGGGCGTGGTCCTGCACGAGGACGGGGCGAGCAGGCTGTCCGAGCTGGAACCGCCCCGGGGAGAGGGCGCGCGTGTCGTCCTGGTGGTCGGGCCCGAGGGCGGCTTCTCCGACGCCGAGCTCGAGGCCTTCGCGGCCGCGGGTGCGGTGCGGGCCCTTCTGGGACCGAGCGTGCTGCGCACCTCCACCGCCGGGGTGGCCGCCCTGGCGGTGCTCCAGTCCCGTACCGGCCGCTGGTAGGGCGATACAGCGGTACCGCAGCACGGAGAAGGGCCCCCGACCGCTCAGCGGTCGGGGGCCCTTCTCCGTGCGGGGGAGACTACTGCTCGGCCGTGGCCCGGGGGGTGGTGCCCTCGGGGGCCGCGCCGCCGTCCGCGGACCCACCGGTGTCGCCGCCGCCCGACCCCTCGGAGCCGCCGCTGTCACCGCTGCCTTCCGACCCCTCGGAGCCGCCGCTGTCACCGGTGTTCTCGCCGCCGGTACCGGTACTGGGCTCCTCGTCCGGCTCGCAGTCCTCGGGCGCGCCCTCGGGGGACGCGCTCGCATCCTCCTTCGGCGGGCACGAGGGCTTGGCGGAGGGGTCTTCGGCGGGGGCGGAGGCCTCCGCCGACGGACTGGGGCTCTCCGTCGGTTCCTCCACGTGCTCCTGCTGCGGCGGGGGCAGGGGCTGTGCGGGGACCGCGGGCTCGGCCGGGTCCTCGGTCTCCACCTCCGCCTCCGGAGGCGTCCCCTCCCGGTCCGCGCCGGCCGGGACGATGTCCAGGACCTGCTCCCGCACCTGGGGCGTGGACATGAGCACGGAGGCGGCGATGAGGGCCGCTCCCGCGACGGCGACCGCCGGCCGCAGCCAGGGAAGACCGAACCAGGCGGAGCCCCGGCGGCGCTCGGCGCGTTCGCGGATGAGGTTCAGGGCCTCGGGCGAGGTCGTGACGGTGTCGGCCTCGGCCTTGAGGAGCTGCCGCAGCTTGGCCTCGAACTCGTCGTTCATCGGATCTGTCGGGCTGGTCATGTCGTCTGCTCCAGAACAGAGCGCAGCGCGGAGATGCCGCGGGACGTGTGGCTCTTCACCGCACCTCGGCTGATGCCCATGGCATGCGCGATCTGCGCCTCGGACAGGTCGCCGTAGTACCGGAGCACGATGGCCTCTCGCTGACGGGTGGGTAGCTTGCGCAGGGCGCGGATCACGGCCTCGCGCTCCAGCAGGTTCAGTGCGCCGTGCTCGGCGCTGGGGGCGTCGGGAAGGGCTTTGGGGGCGTGCTTCTCCACGACCGCCCGATGGCGCAGCACGGACCTCGCCTTGTTGACCACCGCTTGGCGCAGGTAGGACAGGGCCTTGCTGGGGTCGCGCAGGCGTCGCCACGCTCCGTGCATCGCCACGAAGGAGTCCTGTACGACTTCCTCCGCTGTGGCGTGGTCGCGGACGAGCAGGGCCGCCAGGCGTACGAGCGGACGGTAGTGCTCCCTGTAGAGCTCCGTCACCGCGTGGTCGGCGTCCCATTCCACCGAAAGTGGAGCCGCGGTGGCTCTGGCCACCAGGGTTTCTGTCGTCACATCAGTTCGACGCACACCCTTGTCGCGGGGTTTACGAAAGGGCATACCTCTTCATTTCCAGGTAGACGCGCGAGTCGGTCCGAACACGTCGGGGGCCGGTCGGGACGAACGCTCACCGAAAACCGGACGCGCACGGAGGGAAAGACTATCGCGCTTACGGTACCGATCATCGCGCAACCGCGGTTTCCCGGGTGGAACGGGACGCATCCGGCCTCTCACGAGCGGTTGCCCGGCACCTGCGGCATCATGGTCGTCGCAAGGCCGCCGCGGCTGCCGACGAGAACGACGGAGGTCACCGATGTCCCAGCAGGCCGATTGCCTGTTCTGCAAGATCGTGCGAGGGGAGGTGCCGGCCGAGATCGTTCGCGAGGGGGAGCGGACGGTCGCCTTCCGCGACATCAATCCCCAGGCGCCCACGCACGTCCTCGTGATTCCCCGCGACCACCACGAGAACGTCGCCGAGGCCGCCGCGCAGGACTCGGGCCTCGTGGACGCCGTCGTGCGCGACGCCCACGAGGTCGCCGTCCAGGAGGGCATCGCCGACAGCGGCTACCGGCTCGTGTTCAACACCGGGAGCGGTGCCGGGCAGACGGTGTTCCACCTCCACGGACACGTCCTCGGCGGCCGCGGCCTGGAGTGGCCCCCCGGGTAGCCGGAAAAGGGATCGAGCCGGGCGGGGCGCCTTGGTAGACTCGTGTCCAGTGGGCTTTCCCCAGCCGGCAGCGGCCCTCGGGCCGACCGCGGGAAGCAGCACCCGGCGCCGCACGTGCAAGGAAGCGGCGCCCGGACCGTCACATGAGGCGCCCCGCCGGCCGAGGCCCGAGGCGTCCGACCCGAAGGGCAGGGACAGCGGCCGCAAGGCCACACCATGGCCGAGACAACGCACGAGCACCCGCAGCACGACGCACAGGTCAAGGTCGTGGTGCCCGACGAGCACACGATGATCAGCCTGCTGGGATCGGGGGACGAGCTCCTCAGGGTGTTGGAGCGCGCCTTCGACAGCGACATCCACGTCCGCGGCAACGAGTTCACCATCAGCGGCGCCCCGGAGGAGACCGCTGTGGTGGTCCGCCTCGTCGAGGAGCTGATCGAGCTCGCCAAGAGCGGGACCCACGTCACCCCGGACACCGTCGAGCGCATGGTCTCCATGCTGCGCTCCCCGGGGGCGGTGCGCCCGGCGGAGGTGCTCACCACCAACATCCTGTCCAACCGGGGCAAGACCATCCGGCCCAAGACGCTCAACCAGAAGCACTACGTCGACACCATCGACCGGTACACCGTCGTCTTCGGTGTCGGCCCCGCCGGTACCGGCAAGACCTACCTGGCGATGGCCAAGGCGGTCAAGGCGCTCCAGGACAAGCAGGTCAACCGCATCATCCTGACCCGCCCCGCGGTCGAGGCGGGCGAGCGGCTGGGCTTCCTCCCCGGCAGCCTCTACGACAAGATCGACCCCTACCTGCGGCCCCTCTACGACGCGCTGCACGACATGCTCGACCCCGACTCCATCCCCAAGCTGATGGCGGCCGGGACCATCGAGGTCGCACCCCTGGCCTACATGCGGGGACGCGCGCAGCCGGTGGACACCGATGTCCTGACCCCGGACGGCTTCCGGCCGATCGGTGAGCTGGGCGTCGGCGACCTCGTGGTGGGGTCCGACGGCAGGCCCACCCCGGTGCTGGGGGTCCACCCGCAGGGCAGGAAGGCGATCTACCGCTTCTCCTCGCAGGACGGCGCCTCGACGCTGTGCTCGGAGGACCATCTCTGGACGGTGCGCACGCGCGACGGTGCGTCCCGTGTCCTCACCGCCAAGGAGATCGCGGAGAGCGGTCTGCGCCGCGCGCACGGCCACACGTACGAACTCCCGCTGCTCAGCGGGCCGGTGGAGTTTCCCGGGCAGGAGGTCCCCGCGGACCCCTACGCCCTCGGGTTGCTCCTGAGCGGGGAGCATGTCTCCGGCGGGACGGCACCGGGCCTCTCCACCGGAGGCCCCGGACCGGCCCGGGCGCTCGGGCTGCCGGGAACGGAGGCCGGCACCCCGGTCGGCACCGCGACCGCCGTCCTGCGGGAACCGGGTCCGGAGGGTGCCGCCCCCGGGACGGAATCCGTGCCGGACCGCTACCTGTACAACAGCGCCGAGGTGCGCCTGGCCCTGCTCCAAGGGCTCTTGGACGCGGGCGGAGAACCGGTCTCCGGGAAGGACGGCACCTGCCGTGTCCGGTACGGCACCGGCTCGCCGGTGCTGCGCGACGCGGTCCTGTTCCTCGTGCGGTCCTTCGGGGGCGTGGTCCGCACCGCTCCGGCGGCGGAAGGGACACCCGGTCCGTCCCGGGACCGCGAGGTTTCCCGCGGACCCGGCACCCATGTCCTCGACCTGTGCCTGCCGGAAGGCATCATGCCCTTCCGGGTCCGGAGCAAGGCGGACGCGTACGACGTCGGCGGAGGGCGCCCCGTGCGCTTCGTCGACTCCGTCGAGCCCGCCGGCGAGGCCGAGTGCGTGTGCATCCAGGTGGCGGCGGAGGACTCCCTCTACGTCACCGAGGACTTCCTGCTCACGCACAACACCTTGAACGACTCCTTCATCATCCTGGACGAGGCGCAGAACACCTCGCCCGAGCAGATGAAGATGTTCCTCACCCGGCTCGGTTTCGGGTCCAAGATCGTCGTCACCGGCGACGTCACGCAGGTGGACCTGCCCAGCGGGCAGAGCAGCGGCCTGCGGACCATCGAGAACATCCTGCGTGACATCGACGACATCGCCTTCTGCAAGCTGACCAGCGAGGACGTGGTCCGGCACAAACTCGTCGGGCAGATCGTCGACGCCTACGGCCGCTACGACGCCGTGCAGCAGGAGCGCCAGGGCACCCGCCGGGGCGAGCGGCGCGGCCGCGGGCCCCGCCGTGACACCCCCGGGGGCACCGGTGCGGGGACCGACGGCCCCCGGCAGCAGGCAGACTGAGAACAGTACAGTGTCCGAGCCGGTGGGCCCGCGTGTGCGGGCTCACCGGTTTCGGGTGCCCGGGTGCCCCTGCGCCCGGTCCGACGACCAAGTGAGGCAACCGCAACCGATGAGTATCGACGTCGCCAACGAGTCCGGCGTCACCACCGTGGATGAGGAGCGGCTCTCCCGCCTGGCCCGGTACGTCCTCGATGCCATGCGGGTCCATCCGCTGGCCGAGCTATCCGTGGTGCTGGTGGACGAGGAGCCCATGGCCGACCTGCACGTCCGCTGGATGGACGAGCCCGGACCCACGGACGTGCTCTCCTTCCCCATGGACGAACTGCGCCCCGGTGGCCCCGGCCGCACCAGCGAGCCGGGCGTCCTCGGTGACGTCATCATCTGCCCGCAGGTGGCCGAGCGCCAGGCGGAGAAGGCCGGACACAGCACCGAGGCCGAGATCGACCTGCTGTGCACGCACGGCATCCTGCACCTGCTGGGCTACGACCACGCCGAGCCCGAGGAGCACAAGGAGATGTTCGGCCTCCAGGGCGAGATCCTCGCCTCCTGGAGGGAGAGCGAGGCCGACCGCACCGCAGCGGGGGGCGAGGACGGCCGATGAGCGCCTGGTCGGACATCGCGTCGGCCGGCGGTGACCCCGCCCACTGGGGCACGGCCTTCGCGGTCGCGCTGGCGCTGACCGCCGCGGCGGCGTTCCTGGTCGCGGCGGAGGTCGCCGTCACCCGGGTCATGTCGGTGGGGCTGTCCGCCGCCTCCGGTTCGGAGCGCAGGGCCGAGGGCGGCCGCGCCTGGAACCGGGTGGCGGCAGACCCCGCACACCACCTCAACGTGCTGCTGCTCCTGCGCGTGGTGTGCGAGGTGTGCGCCGTTCTGTCCGCAGGCCTGGGCACGGTGTTCCTGCTCGGACTCGGATGGCCCGCGCTGGTGCTGGCCGCCGTGGTGATGGTCGCCGTCGAGGCGGTGCTGATCGCCATAGCGCCGCGTATTCTCGGCCGCCAGTTCTCGGCGCCGATCGCCCGGACCAGTGCGACGGTCCTGTATCCCGTGCAGGTGGTGCTGGGACCGCTCGCCCAGCTCCTGGTCGGCGCCGGGCGCGCGCTCACCCCGCGCGCCAAGGGCGACCGGGGAGGCCCCTTCAGCACCGAGGTGGAACTGCGCAGGCTCGTCGACCTGGCCGAGGAGGGGGAGGTCATCGACGCCGAGGAGCGCCAGATGATCCACTCCGTGTTCAAGCTCGACGACACCTCCGTGCGCGAGGTGATGGTGCCCCGGCCCGACATCGTCTTCACCGGCCGCGACGCCGACGCCGACGCCGTCCTCACGCTGGCGCTGGCCAGCGGCTACTCCCGCATCCCGGTGACGGGTGAGGACGAGGACGACGTGGTCGGCATCGTCTACCTCAAGGACCTGGTGGAGCAGCTGCGCGACCGCTGGGCCGCCGCCGCCGGCAACCCCGGCACGGAGGTCCCGCTCACCGCCGCCGACGTGATGCGCAGGGCGGTGTTCGTCCCCGACACCAAACCGATCGACGAGCTCCTGCGTGAGATGCAGAAGCAGCGCAACCACGTCGCCGTGGCCATCGACGAGTACGGCGGCACCGCCGGGCTCGTCACCATCGAGGACATCGTGGAGGAGATCGTCGGGGAGATCACCGACGAGTACGACCACGAGATCCCGCCGGTGCAGCTGCTGGACGCCGACCGGGTGCGGGTGACCGCGCGCCTGCCGCTGGGCGAGCTAGCGGAGCTGTTCCCCGAGCGGGACCTGGAGGTGGCCGACGTCGAGACCGTCGGCGGACTGGTCGCCTACGTGCTGGGCCGCGTGCCCGCCGGCGGGGCCCAGGCGGAATACGCTGGTCTGCGGCTGACACTGGAGGGCAAGAGCAGCCGCCGCAACAGGATGACCACCGTCCTGGTGGAGCGCCTGCCCGAGAGCGGCGCCGCCGGGGACGAGGACAAGGACACGAGGAGTACGCAACAGTGACGGAGACAACGGGGCTGGGTCCCGAGGACGGCAAGCTCATCACCCTCGCCCGGGCCTCGCGGGCCCGCAACTCCGCAGCCGAGGGTGCCGCGGTGCGCGACGAGACGGGGCGCACCTACGTGGCTTCCACGGTGTCCCTGCCCTCGCTGCGGCTGAGCGCCCTGCAGGCCGCGGTGGCCGCCGCGGTCTCGGGTGAGGCGACCGAGCTGGAGGCCGCGGTGGTCGTCACCGAGGCGGGGGAGCTGTCGGAGGCCGACCGTGCGGTGGCCGACGACCTGAAGACCGGGACGGTGGTGATCGCGGCACCCGACGGCGTGCCCGCGAGCATCACCCGGCGTTAGGGAAGGCCCGATGAACGACCTCGACCTCGAGAAGCTGCGGATGCCGCTGCCGATGCCCTCGCACCCGGAGGGGTTCCGCAGCGGGTTCGCCTGCTTCGTCGGCCGCCCCAACGTGGGCAAGTCCACCCTGATGAACGCGCTGGTGGGGCAGAAGGTGGCGATCACCAGCAGCCGTCCCCAGACCACCCGGCGCACGGTGCGCGGCATCGTGCACCGCCCCGACGCGCAGCTGATCATCGTGGACACCCCCGGCCTGCACAAGCCGCGCACCCTGTTGGGGGAGCGGCTGGACTCGCTGGTACGGTCCACCCTGGTCGAGGTGGACGTGATCGCCTTCTGCCTGCCGGCCGACGAGCCGATCGGCCGGGGGGACACCTACATCGCCAAGGAGCTGGCCGCGCAGACCGACACCCCGGTGGTCGCACTGGTCACCAAGACCGATCTGGCCGACAAGGGAACCGTCGGCAAGCAGCTGATGGCGGTGAACGAGCTGGGGGACTGGGCCGACATCGTCCCGGTGTCCGCGCAGGGGGGCTTCCAGCTCGACACCGTCACCGAGGTCCTGTGCTCCCACCTGCCCGAGGGACCGCCGCTGTACCCCGACGGCGACCTGACCGACGAACCCGACGAGATGCTGGTGGCCGAGTTGATCCGCGAGGCCTCCCTGGAGGGCGTGCGCGACGAGCTTCCGCACTCGATCGCGGTCGTCGTCGACGAGATGGGCGAGCGCGAACCCGGCAAGAGCGGCAAGGACCTGGTCGACATCTACGCGTCCCTGTACGTGGAGCGTCCCAGCCAGAAGGCGATCGTCATCGGCACCAAGGGCTCACGCCTGCGCGACGTGGGCTCGCGGGCGCGCAAGCAGATCGAGGCCCTCCTGGGCAGGAGGGTCTTCCTCGACCTGCGGGTGCGCGTGGCCAAGGACTGGCAGCGCGACCCCAAGCAGCTGCGCAGGCTGGGTTTCGACCAGCAGACGTGAGCATCGGGCCCGGGGGGAAGCGCGATCAGCTCCGGCTGTCGAGGTCCTCGGCGAGGCGCGCCGCGCACTCCTGCACGATCGGTGCGGCGCGCTCGACGAAGCCCCGGCCCACCCGGGCCTCGGGGCCCGACACCGACACCGCCATCCCCGACGGGGCACCGGGGACCGGTGCCGCCACGCAGCGCACGCCGACCTCCTGCTCGCCGTCGTCGACGGCGTATCCGTCGCGGCGCACCGCCCGCAGCTCCTCGAGGAAGCGCTCGGGGTCGGTGATGGTGCGCTCGGTGGCCGCGGGCATCCCCGTGCGGCGGACGGTCGCCAGTACCTCGGCGTCGTCCAGCTGCGCCAGCAGTGCCTTGCCCACGCCCGCCGAGTGGGGCAGCACCCGGCGGCCCACCTCGGTGAACATGCGCATGGAGTGCGGCGAGGGCACCTGCGCCACGTAGACGACCTTGTCCCCGTCCATCATCGCCAGGTTGGCGGTCTCGCCCAGCTCCTCCACCAGCTGCGCCAGGTGCGGGCGCGCCCACGCGCCGAGCATGCGCGAGGCCTTCTCCCCCAGGCCGATCAGGCGGGGGCCCAGAGCGTAGTGGCGCGAAGGCAGCTGGCGCACGTACCCGCTGCCGACCAGGGTGCGGATGATGCGGTGGATGGTGGGCAGGGGCAGCCCCGACGCCTCGGCGAGTCGGCTGAGCGAGGCCTCGCCGCCGACCTCCGCCATGATCTCCAGGAGGGCGAACGCGCGGTCCAGGGACTGGACGCCGCCGGAGCGCCTGCCCTGGTCGTCGTGGATGGGGGTCTGTGGGACTGGCAACGGTCACGCTCCGGGCACGGTGGTGGGACACGGCTTTTGCGATGTGAAAAGCACTTCCCGCTGTCAGGTCTTCTATAGCACGCGACCGCCTCCGACCGTCCGTGTCCGGGGAAGCGGTGGGGCGGCAGAAACCGCTGGTATGCAGGTATGCCCGGAGAGTCACGGGGCGTATCGAATGGGAGACGGATGGCGGATCATCCCGGTTTGTGGGATGTGTTCCTCGTTACAGTGAGGGCTCCCGAGTGACCCGGTTCACGTCTGCTCTCCCTTCGGAACCGGGAAACCGGGAACCAGCGGACAGCGGCACCGCCCCGCGCGGAGTCGGGAACCACGTGTCGGCGCCGCTGTCGGAGACCGGAAGTTGAGAAGCATGTTCCCCCAGACGCGTTTTCTCGCGGTGGCCGTGCCGGTGGCCGCGATCCTGATGCTCTCCGCCTGCTCGTCCCAGGCGACCGAGGAGGATTTCACGGAGATCCTGACCGCCAACGGGGTGAGCCAGGAGCACACCCGCATCACCGGACCCGACAGCGAGGGGATGTTCATCGCGGTCTACGAGGTGAACGAGGGCTGCGAACTGCACATCTCGTGGGACGGAGGTGAGAAACCCGTGATCGTGGGCGCCCAGGCCGACCGCTACTTCCACCCGGCGCCCGAGACCACGTACCTGGAAGGCTTCGGCGCGGACCGCATGAGCCAGGCGTGCGAGGGCGAGTTCTGAGCCGGGCCCCGGGGCCCCGGGAGCCTCGGCTCCCGGGGCCCGCTCCGGTCAGGAGCAGTAGGAGGCCTGCGCGCCGACGATGCGGTAGGGGCAGTCCGCGTAGTCGAGCAGCCGCAGCACGGCCTCCTCGTTGCGGGCGGTCTCCCTCTCGATCACCGACGACGGCGGGTAGAAGCCGCCCTGCCGGGCATTGCGGGGGTACATCTCGAAGGTGAAGTTGACGATCCGCTGGTCGCCCCACAGCCAGTCGCCGATCGACCCGTCGGTGATGTACAGGTCGCTGGACTGCTGGGGCGTGTACCCGTTGGCCTGCGCGATGTAGGTGCCCAGCGCCTCGTGGGTGTCGTACTCCTCGCGGGTCATGCCGGGGACGACCTCGCCGTAGGTGTAGCCGAACGGCCAGAGGACGAGCTCGCTGTAGGTGTGGAAGTCGACGGCCGAGGTGATCTGCTGCTCCCCGCCGACGACCCGGCTGCGCACGAAGTCGGCGATGACGCGCACCTCCGGCGCCGACTCCGGTGCGGAGCCGCGGTAGGTGGCGCTGCTCGGGCTGCCGGAGGAGCCGTTGCAGCAGCCCCACCTGTAGTCCCAGTTGCGGTTGAGGTCGGTCCCCACGGAGCGGGAACCCGCGTTGGGCTGGCGGTTCTTGCGCCAGTTGCGCCAGGTGCCGCCGGCCATGTCGTACTCGCTGCCGTCGGGGTTGACGTTGGGCAGGATCCAGATCTCGCGGCTGTCGACCAGCTCGGTGATCCGCGCGTCCTCGCCGTACCCGTCGGTGAGCATGTGCATGAGGTGGACGGCCATCTCCACGGTCAGGTGCTCGCGGGCGTGCTGGGCGTGGACGAACAGGACCTCGGGCTGGTCCTCGTCGGTGGCGGCGTTGTCGCTGATCTTGACCGCCACGATGTCGCGGCCCTCGTAGGAGGTGCCGATGACCGTGCTCCGGGCGATGCCGGAGTGCTCGGTCACGACCTCCTCGACGATGTCGAGCAGTTCGGCGTGGTCGGTGTATCCCGGGTCGGGCGAGGCGAGGGCGGTGACGGCGGAGGCCTCGCGCACGTCGAGGCCGAGGTCGGCGATCTCGTCGGCGTCGGCGGGGGTGGCGGTCACCAGGAGAGTGCCGCCCTCGACGTGGTCGATGGCGGCGCCGGTGGCGGCGACCGCCGTGCGGTCCTGAGCAGTGTCGGCACCGCGGACCTCGTAGAGGCCGGAGCCGGCCTCCGCGGAGGCGCTGCCGGCGACCGGTGTGCTGAGGAGGAGGGCGCAGACGGCCAGGGGCGTGAGCGCGCGCAGGGGGGACGGGGGACGGAGCACGATGCCTCCAGGAGCGGGTTCGAGGCTTCGGACAGATGGACGACATTGCACGAAACGTCGGCACTTTCTGTCAATGGGCATAACCCTGTGTTATGGGGGCGGTCGGGTGCGCAGGGCGCCGAGCGCTCCAGGTGAGGCCGGTGCCGGGGAGTTCCCCGTGGCCGGATCCGGCCACGGGGGTGGGCCGACAGGCACTTGTGTGCAAGGCCCGTTGGGGCACCGCGAAGGCGAACGGGATGAGCGCTTCCCCTACGGTGTAGGGGTTCCCGAGGAACGATCCCCCTTTCGACCGACATGGAAGACCTGCTGTGAGCACACTGTTCGACCCCGTCAAGATCGGCCGCCTGGAGCTGCCCAACCGCCTCTTCATGGCGCCGATGACCCGTTCCCGCGTCCCCGGTGAGGGGGAGCCGGGCGACCTCGTCGCCGAGTACTACGCCCAGCGCGCCTCGGCCGGTCTGATCATCACGGAGGGGGTCCAGCCCAGCGTGCGGGGCCAGGGCTACATCGACACCCCCGGCCTCCACAGCGCGGGTCAGGTGCGGGCGTGGCGGCGCGTCACCGACGCCGTCCACGAGCGCGGCGGGCACATCTTCGCCCAGCTCATGCATGCGGGCCGCATCGGCCACCCCAGCCTCTACCCCGACGGCGGGCTGCCCGTGGGCCCGTCCCCGATCGCCTCGGGCCAGTCGATGTTCGACGGCGAGAAGATGGTCCCGCACCCGGTGCCGCGCGAGATGGACGCCGATGACATCGCCCGGGCCACGGAGGAGTTCGTCTCCGCCGCACGCAACGCGATCGAGGCGGGCTTCGACGGGGTGGAGGTGCACGGGGCCAACGGCTACCTGATCCACCAGTTCCTCGCCGACGGGAGCAACCGGCGCACCGACGGGTACGGGGGCGGCGCGGAGGAGCGCTCCCGCTTCGCCGTCGAGGTGGTCGACGCGGTCGCCGACGCGATCGGTGCCGACCGCACGGGCCTGCGCATCTCGCCCGGGGTCACCTTCAACGGCATCTCCGAGAGCGACCCCCTGGAGCAGTACCTCGCCCTGCTGGACGGACTGGCGCACCGCACGGACCTGGCCTACCTGCACCTGACCGAATCGGGAACGGCCGCGCACACCGAGTGGATCCGCGAGCGGTGGTCGGGCACCTTCGTCCTCAACACCGCCTCCAGGCTGGACCTGGACACCCCCGCGGCCGCCGTGGAGAAGGGGAGGGCGGACGCGGTGGCCGTGGCCACGGCCTGGATCTCCAACCCCGACCTGGTGGAGAGGGTCCGCTCGGGCGGTCCCTACCAGGAGGGTGACAGGGCCACCTTCTACGGCGGCGGACGGCGGGGCTACACCGACTACGCGGCGCTGGGCGCCTGACGGGCCGGCGGCGGAAGGAGAAATCCCGCCGGGGTACCGGCGCGCCGCCTTCGCGTCTGGCTCAGCGCGGATCGGCGGCGGCCTCGGATGTTGGCCGCATCCTGGGTACTCCGGCGGGACTCGAAACGACCCCCCTAGCACTGAAGGGTTCATCTGGAATGGTACAGACCTCTATCGGTCTCTTGAAGTCGAGGTACTGATTTGCCTTGAAATCGAGACAATTGCGCGGCGGGGCCCGTCGGCGTTCACTTCTGTCCAGCCGGGAAGGTCCAGGTCAGGTGATGTGTGTCCCACCTGTTGGACGCGAGTACCGATTTCGCGGAACCGTCTGCTAGCGTTGCGAACATCATGCTGCGCGAGCTGCTCCTCCTTAGCGGCCGCGGCGGGGGTCGCTAGAGGTCGACTCCCTCGCCGCGGGACTTCGGCTTGCCTTGGTCGACCAGTGACCACTTGCCACATCCACAGGAGCCCCAGATGGTGCCGCAGCAGCAACCCAGCCCCATGCCTTTCCACCGCTACACGCCCTTCACACCGGTGGACCTGCCCGACCGCACCTGGCCGTCCAAGGTGATCACCGAGGCGCCCCGCTGGCTGTCCACGGACCTGCGCGACGGCAACCAGGCGCTGATCGAGCCGATGGACCCCGCCCGCAAGCGTGAGATGTTCCAGCTGCTGGTCGGGATGGGCTACAAGGAGATCGAGGTCGGCTTCCCCGCCGCGAGCCAGACCGACTTCGACTTCGTCCGCGATCTGATCGAGGACGGGCTGATCCCCGACGACGTGCAGATCTCGGTGCTGACGCAGGCCCGTGAGGACCTGATCGAGCGCACCGTGCAGAGCCTGGTCGGCGCCAAGCGCGCCACCGTGCACCTGTACAACGCCACCGCGCCCACCTTCCGCCGGGTCGTCTTCAGGGTCGATCGCCAGGAGTGCAAGGACATCGCCGTCCAGGGCACCCGCCACGTCATGCGCTTCGCCGAGCAGTACCTGGGGGAGACCGAGTACTTCGGTTACGAGTACTCGCCCGAGATCTTCGTCGACACCGAGCTGGACTTCGCCCTGGAGGTCTGCGAGGCGGTCATGGACGTCTGGCAGCCCGGCCCGGGCCGCGAGATCATCCTCAACCTGCCCGCCACGGTCGAGCGCGCCACCCCCAACGTCTACGCCGACCAGATCGAGTGGATGAGCCGCAACCTGTCGCGCCGCGAGCACGTGGTCCTGTCCGTGCACCCGCACAACGACCGCGGCACCGGCGTGGCCTCGGCCGAGCTGGCCGTGATGGCCGGTGCCGACCGCGTCGAGGGCTGCCTGTTCGGGCACGGCGAGCGCACCGGCAACGTCTGCCTGGTCACCCTGGGCCTGAACCTGTTCAGCCAGGGCGTGGACCCCAGGATCGACTTCTCCGACATCGACGAGATCCGCCGTACCGTCGAGCACTGCACCCAGCTGCCCGTCGCCCCCCGCCACCCCTACGGCGGAGACCTGGTCTACACCGCCTTCTCCGGCTCCCACCAGGACGCCATCAAGAAGGGCTTCGCCGCGCTGGAGGCCGAGGCGGCCGCGGCCGGGACCCCGGTCGACGAGTTCGGCTGGGACGTGCCCTACCTGCCTCTCGACCCCAAGGACGTCGGCCGCAACTACGAGGCCGTCATCCGGGTCAACAGCCAGTCCGGCAAGGGCGGCGTGTCCTACATCATGCAGCGCGACCGCTCCCTGGACCTGCCGCGCCGCCTGCAGATCGAGTTCTCCCAGGTCATCCAGAAGTACACGGATGCCGAGGGCGGCGAGTTCAGCGGCGAGCGCATCTGGGAGATCTTCTCCGAGACCTACCTGTCCGACAGCGGCCCGGTCGCGGTCCTGGCGCACCGCTCCTCCACCGGGGAGGACGGCACCTACCGGATCGAGGCCGACGCCCGGGTGCGCGGTGAGATCCGCGAACTGTCCGGCACCGGAAACGGTCCCATCTCCGCGTTCTGCGACGCCCTGGCCGACGTCGACGTCAAGGTCCGCGTCATGGACTACGTGGAGCACTCCATGGGCGGGGACGGTGACGCCCGCGCCGCCGCCTACGTCGAGGCCGAGATCGACGGCACGGTGGTGTGGGGTGTGGGCATCCACAGCAGCATCACCACCGCGTCGCTGAAGGCGCTGTGCAGCGCCATCGGCCGCGTCTGAGCGGACGGGGCCCGCGGTCGCCGCGGGCCCCTCTGCCCGTCCCGCCTCAGAGAAGGCCGAACGGTCCGGGGTCGGGCAGGCCCCTGGTGGCGCACAGCGCGCGGTGGGCGCCGGTGAGCTCGCCGAACGCCACCGGTCGGCGCGAGGCGGACGCCGGGTTCTCCCGTGTCCCGGCCGAACACAGGCGCGGGGCGAACGACAGCCCCTGCGTGGTGTCCAGGGCCCGGGCCTCCTCGCGCCAGCCCGGCCAGCGCAGACCGTCGTAGAGGTCCGCCGCCCCGCCCTCCAGCAGCCACAGCAGCCATGCGGAGTAGGGCATCTCCAGCGGCACCCAGCCCAGTGAGCCGGGGGAGAAGTAGACGATCTCCCCGGGCTTGCCGGGGTGCTCGTCGCCCTCGCTGCCCGGGCCGTTGAGGGCGAACACCCCGCCCAGCACGTCGTGGCCCACCGTCAGCCGCAGCGGAGGGCCGAAGACGACCGCGGTGCTCAGGTCGTTGACGTCGCCCAGCCCCGGCAGCTCCCGGCCCCCTCCGCCGTGCACCCGCACCCACCCGTCGTCCAGGACCAGGCCGCCGCACTCGAGGGCCATCGCACCCAGGAAGGAGCGCGCGGTCACCTGCAGCCGGTGCAGGCAGGTACGCCCGCGCGCGGAGTCCACGGGCAGCACGCGCACCGGGACGCCGCTCCGGGCCAGGTGCTCGGACAGCACCGGCCAGGCAGGGCGTTCCACGTCGACCAGTTCGCTCAGCTCGCGCATCGGGGGAGTCCTCCGTCAGACCTCGGGGAAGGCGCGCAACGGGGGACCACGTTACCGGTAGCTCGCGACAGCCCACGCGGGGGACCGCGGCCACGTCTTCCCCGCCCACGCGAAAGGGCCGCGCCCCGGAGGACGCGGCCCGATGCCCGTGTCTACTGCCAGCCGAACTTCTGTGTCCAGGCGTTGCCGGACTCGCCGACGCCGATCGCGACCAGGCCGCAGTTGAGGATGTTGGCCCGGTGTCCGGGGCTGTTCATCCACGCCTGCATCACCTGTTCGGGGCTGGTCTGGCCCTTGGCGACGTTCTCGGCACCCCAGGAGCTGTACCCGTGGCGCTGGGACCGCTCGCCGGGCCCCTCGCCCTCGGGGTTGTGGTGGCTCATGTAGTTGCGCCGGTTCATGTCCTCGCTGTGCTCCTGAGCGGCCGCGGTGAGCCTGGAGTCCACGCGCAGCGCGCCGCAGCCCGCCTCCGCGCGCTCCTGGTTCACCAGGGTGACGACGGCGTCGGTCACCGCGGAACCCGAGGAGCTGCCGCTCCCGCCGCCGCTGCTTCCGCCACCGCTCTGGCCGCCACCGCTGCTCTGGCCGCCGCCCGAGCTCCCACCGTCCGGGGAGGACTCCTCGGCGGATTCCTCCTCGTCCTCGGGGGAGGCGGTGACCGTCACGTCGGCGCTCTGCGTCTCCTCGCCCTCGGAGGGCGGCGTCCGCTCCGGCTCCGAGGCGGGGTCCTCGCTCGGGGGAACGAAGAAGTTGTCGACCGCCTCCGGCGAGGGCGAGGGCGAGGCCGTGGCCTCACCGATGTCCTCGGGAACGGCCGTGCCGTCCGCGGTGGTGCGGAAGGGGTTCAGCTCGCCACCGGCTCCGGAGAACAGCAGTGCCCCCGCCACGGTCAGCCCGACGGGGACTGCGGCCAGTGTGACCAGGAGCGGTACCGGGCGTCTCCGGCGGGTCCGGGTGGAGCTGCGAGCACTCGCTCTGCGCTTGCCCCGGCGTCCACGCGCCATATCGCTCTCCTCTTGCATGGATGAAGGTCGGGTTCCTCCGCGGGGCACTCGATTCCGGCGGGGGATCCTCTTCCCTCTGCCGGCGGTTCGCGGACTCCCGTGGGTCGTGCCCGCAGGCACTGGTCGTTCCGGCCGCCGCAGGGGGGGGGAGGGGCGACGCCGGACACCTAGCGGGTGAGATTAGACCAAATATCTTAAAAAGGGAATCCAAAACATAACAAACCAGGTCAGAGGGGTGGGCCGAAATGGGGAACGGCACCCCCCGGGGGCAGGGACGGTCCTCCGCATCCGCGACAATAGGGGAGTGAGTCTCTACCGCGACGAGGGCGTCGTGCTGCGCAACCAGAAACTGGGCGAGGCCGACCGCATCATCACCCTCCTGACCCGAAGGCACGGCCTCGTCCGCGCCGTCGGCAAGGGTGTGCGCCGCACCCGGTCGAGGTTCGGTGCCCGGCTGGAACCCTGCACCCACGTCGACCTGCAACTGCACGCGGGACGCACGCTCGACGTCATCACCCAGGCCGAGACCCTGCGCCCCTACGGTGAGGCGGTGGTGGGCGACTACGCCCGCTACACCGCCGCCAGCGCCATGCTGGAGACGGCGGAGAAGGTCGTCGCCGTGGAGAAGGATCCCGCCCTGAGGCAGTTCCTCCTGCTCATCGGCGCACTGCGCACCCTGGGCGAGGGCAGCCACGACGCACGCCTGGTCCTGGACGCCTACCTGCTGCGCTCCCTGGCCGTGGCCGGGTACGCCCCGGCCCTGACCGAGTGCGCCCGCTGCGGCAGCCGCGGGGAGCACCGTGCGTTCGCCGTGCACGCCGGCGGTAGTGTCTGCTCGGTGTGCCGCCCGCACGGCAGCGTTCACCCTTCCCCGGACACCCTCCGGTTGATGTTGTCCCTGCTCAGCGGGGACTGGTCCCATGCGGACGCCAGCGATCCCGGACACCGCTCCGAGTGCAGCGGTCTGGTCGCGGCTTATCTGCAGTGGCACCTGGAAAACGGAATCCGATCACTGCGCCACGTGGAGCGTTCTTGAGTCTGTTCAGCTTCGACACCGGCAAGCGGCGCCAGTACGCCGCTCCCGAGCCGCACCCCAGCGGGGCGCGTCCCCCCCAGATCCCCGCAGACCTGGTGCCCCGGCACGTGGCCGTGGTGATGGACGGGAACGGGCGCTGGGCCAAGCAGCGCGGGCTGCCGCGCACCGAGGGCCACAAGGCGGGGGAGTCCTCCCTCTTCGACGTCATCGAGGGGGCCCTGGAGCTGGGCATCCCCAACCTGTCCGCCTACGCCTTCTCCACCGAGAACTGGAAGCGCTCGCCCGACGAGGTGCGCTTCCTCATGGGCTTCAACCGCGACACCATCCGCCGCCGCCGCGACATGCTGCACGAGCGCGGTGTGCGCGTCAAGTGGGCGGGGCGCGCCGGGCGGCTGTGGAAGAGCGTCATCAAGGAGCTGCGGGACGCGGAGGAGAGGACCCGCGACAACACCGCGCTCACCCTTCAGTTCTGCGTCAACTACGGCGGACAGGCCGAGATCGTCGACGCCGTCCGCGAGCTGGCCCGCAAGGCCGCCTCCGGGCAGATCTCCCCGGAGAAGATCACCGAGGACACCCTGGCCCAGCACCTCTACGCCCCCGACATCCCCCCGGTGGACCTGTTCGTCCGCTCCTCGGGGGAGCAGCGGCTGTCCAACTTCCTCCTCTGGCAGTCCGCCTACGCGGAGTTCGTCTTCCTGGAGACGCTCTGGCCCGACTTCGACCGCCGCCACCTGTGGCAGGCCTGCGAGACCTACGCCCGCCGCGACCGCCGCTACGGCGGCGCCGAACCCAACCCCGTCACAGAGGAGAGCAAGTGATCCAGTCCGACGACCAGCCCCTGCTCCGACCGGGCATGTCCCTGGTCTCGGTGGGCGACAGCTTCACCGAGGGTGTGGGCGACCCCTATCCCGACGGGACCTTCCGGGGGTGGGCCGACCGGCTCGCCGAGCACCTGGCCGACCACCTGGGCGAGATCCGCTACGCCAACCTCGCCGTGCGCGGCAAGCTGATGCGCCAGATCGTCACCGACCAGATTCCGCCCACCCTGGAACTGGCCCCCGACCTGGTGACGCTCAGTGCGGGTGGCAACGACCTGCTGCGCCCGGGCGGTGACCCCGAGCGGATGGCCCGCATCCTGGACCTGACCGTGGGCCGCCTGCGTGCCGCGGGAAGCCAGGTGGTGCTCTTCACCGGGGTCAACATCGCGACGGGCTACATGCGGGGCACCATCGGCCTCTTCGCCCGCCACTACATGAACATCCGGGCCATCGCCGACAAGTACGGCTGCTACCTGGTCGACCAGTGGTCGATGGAGGTCCTCACCGACGCCCGCGCCTGGGACGCCGACCGGCTGCACATGTCCCCGGAGGGGCACCGGCGCCTGGCGCTGAGGACGGCCGAGGTGCTGGGTGTGCCGGTGGCGGAGCGCTGGGACGAGCCGTGGCCCGAGCAGGAACCGCTGTCCTGGGCCCGCGCCCGCAAGGAGGACCTGGCCTGGGTGCGCGAGTCGCTCGGTCCGTGGATCGGCCGCCGGCTGACCGGCCGCTCCTCGGGGGACACCGTCACCGCCAAGCGCCCCGAGCTGACCGTGCTGACGAAGGACCGCTGAGAGATAGTGCCTGCTTCGGGGCCTCCGCTTCGCTTCGGCCCCGGTTCGGGCGCCTTTCGGGCGGGGTTCTTCGTCGCTGCGCTCACTGTGTTTGCTTTGGGGCCTCCGCTTCGCTTCGGCCCCTGCTCGGGCGCCTTCGGGGCGCGGTTCTTCGTCGCTGCGCTCACATCCTCGTGCCTCGGATGTTCGCTCCACTCCTGCAGAACCCCGCCGGCGCCCTCACGGCACACCCCCT
>NZ_JACHJO010000014.1 GCF_014203695.1 Nocardiopsis algeriensis
GTAGGTTGCTGCCACGGTTTTTCTTGAGGGGGGTCGTCTTTGCGGGCGGCCCCTCTTTTTTTGTGTGTGGTGTGTGGGGGGTCCTGGCGGGCCCCTTTTTTTGTTGTGTGCGGGGTGCCGGCTTTGTGGTTGTGGTTGTGGGGAAGGGCCGCTTCCGGGGCCTGAGCCCCGCAGGAGGGTCTCGCCGCCGTCTCGGCCGTGGTGGAACGCAGCTCCGCGGCCCCGGCCTTGCGGCCAGGCCTCCGTCCGGGATCGCCTCGGACAGCGGACCCGGGTGGAGCCCGGCACCTGTTCCTCACCCCCTGGAGCGCAGGGAGAAGTGGGTTCCCGAGTCATGGCCGAGGGAGGAACGCCGCCATCGCTTCCTGTCCCGTGTTCCCGGCTGCTTCCGGGGGAAGCGGCCCGCGCTCCTTCCGGGCGTAACGGAGGAACGCGGGTGCCGAGCGGCCGGGGCGGCGGGTGCCCGCGTGAAGGGGACTGCGAAAGAGGGCTCTAGTCTTCGTCGGCTTCGGGGGACTCGACGAGCTGGCGCAGCAGCGCCACGAAGTCCTCGTCGCTCATGGCCGACCAGTCCACGTGATCGTTCATACCTGCGGTTTCCCCCGAACCACCGACCGGTAAGCCTCCGTTGGTCGAATTGGTGGGAGAAGTCTGGGTCGGCCTCCTGCAGCCCCGCGTGGCCTCCTGTTTCCCTTGTGGGTTCGAGACGGATCAGACGCGACGCTGAAGGGCGCTCCTGCACTCGGGGCAGCGACAGCGCTTGTTGTACCCCGTGACCGTCCCGTGGGGGAGGGAGGGGTCCCTCTGGTCCGTCAGGGTGGCGTCCAGCTGCTCTCCGAACGGCTTCAGGATCCTGGCGGTGGAGAAGACCTTCCCCGGGCTGAGATCCAGCTCTGCGGCCGCCTCGTCGATGTGTCTCCCCATGCGGAGCTTCGCGATGAGACGAGACCTGGTGCTGGGCGGCATCTCCGCCTCCGCGTTCTCGATCAGCTGTTCCGCATCGTCGATGGGGTAGTTCATGGGTTTCCTCTGTGTCTGCGGGAGAGCCCGCCGGAGCGGGCACCTCATGCATCGTACGTGGTTTCTTCCCACCGGCATCAGGTCAAGGCATACGAGACAGGTGAGGGTTGGGGTTCATGTGACCTGTGTTTTCATATTTTGTCACCATAGTCACGTCTGGTGACAAACGAACTGTTTGGTCAGGTCTTAATGCAGGAAATCAGGGGTTGTTTTCTAGAAACGCATTGCTAGATGCTAGACACCGTGTTTCGCTGGTCCCATACTCCCGACACTCAGCGTCATTGGATCAGTGCTATGACCAGTCCCACGGTTCGCCGCCGACGGCTGTCCGCCGAACTCCGCCGCCATCGGATGCAGGCCGGCATGACCCTCAGCGATGTGGCCCAGGAGTTGGAGTGGTCTCCCGCCAAGCTGGGCCACATCGAGACGGGCATCCGCAAATGGCCGTCCGTCATGGAGATCTCCGCCCTCCTGCGGCTCTACGGCGTCACCGGCGGGCGGAGGGAGGCGATTCTCACCCTCGTGCGGGAGTCGCGTCTGCGGCCGTGGTGGACCGAGTACGAGGATGTCCTCTCCTCCGCCTATGTCGGCAACGAGGCCGGCGCGGTCGCCCTCCGGGTGTACGCGGGCATCCTCGTTCCCGACCTGCTCCAGGTGCCGGACTACACGGCCGCGGTGGGCCGCTCCCTCGGGCGTTCGGAGCGCTCCGTGGACCGGATGGTCGCCGCCTACCTCAAACGCCAGGAGGTTCTGGAGAGCGCCCGCCTCCACGCGATCCTGGAGGAGGACGCGCTCCAGAAGATCTCCTACGACCGGGGGCTGCTGCGGGAGCAGGCGGAGCGGATCGTCGAACTGGCGACCGGCTCGGACCGGGTCACGGTCCAGTTGATCCCGACCTCGGCGGGTCCCCATCCCGGGGCGGCCGGGCCCTTCACGATCCTCGAGTTCGACGAGGGCGAGGAGGACCTGGTCTACGTCGAGGCCACCACCGGGGGCTCGATCGTCGAGGCGGAGGAGGCCGTGGACGCCTGCAAGGCGGTATGGGGTGATCTGGCCCGTGTCGCGGTCTCTCCGCAGACCACGGTGGCGATCCTGCGCCGGATGATGTTGCTTACCTGATGGCTTGCTAGTCTGCTAGGTGACAACCTCATAAAGTTCTCTGTGGAGCCTCCATCGGAGGCTTCGGAGGAAACCGGATCAACGAAAGGGTCCAGACAGTGAAGAAGATCATCGTTCTGGCGCTGGTGGCCCTCGGGGCTTTCGCCATCTACCGCAAGATCCAGGCGGACCGCGCCGAGCTCGACCTGTGGACCGAGGCCACGGCGGCCAGCGAGAGCTGATCAGGGGCCGGCGCGGACCGCGCCGCTCTCGGCCGAACACGAAGACGTGGGTGGGCCGTCGATCCCGGGGTGCGACCCACGGCTTTGTGGTTTCCGGTCCCTGAAGCGTGGCCCCCGACCTCCTGGTCCCGGCCATGTGAGCGGGACCGCTTCTCGATGAGGGTATGCTCTGCGTAGTGGCAGGCGCGTGCGCCCGGCCGCGAGGGGCCATAGCTCAGCTGGCAGAGCGCCGGTTTTGCATACCGGAGGTCAGGGGTTCGACTCCCCTTGGCTCCACTCTGTGCGCCGTACCCGACTCCTGGCATCGGAAGATGCCTCGGGAGCTCGGGTACGGCGCTTTCTGTTGCCCCGGTCCCGTGACCGAGGAGCCCGCGGATATGTCGTTCTCATGCCAGGCTGTCCCCCTTGGGCGATATGCGGATCTCGGGAGCTTGGTCGTCCTCCCCTGGGTCTCTGGTACCTATGGGTCCCGGCCGGCGAAAGGCAGAATGGGCCTCGGTGGTCGACGGTAATACCGTTCGGCGCCCAGGGGGGCGAATCCGATTATGTTACTAAACGGTAGTTCTGTATTGCCCGCAACTGCAGGCAAAGAGAAGGAACGCGCGGTTGCGGAGCGTGTGCTCCGACCGGTCCGCATAGCCCGTTCGGGTGACTTCCTGGGCGAAGGGTCTGATTCATCCGGGTATGTCTTTCTGGCGGATTCTACTTTTGTGAATCGGAGAAACCGCAGGTCGCGGCGGCCTTGAGGCGGTCGGTCCGCACCGGATTCCCAATGCGGTCACTGTAGGCTGCTTCTATCACATGACGTGACTCTCCGTGTGTGTATGATGACACTCCATCTAGGTGCAATGGTCCTACTGGGCCATATAAGAAATAGGCCAGTTGGGGTCTGTTGGTGAACTGGGACGGTCCGTAGTTTCGACACCAACGACATCGAGGAAGACAGCACACCGAAACGATCGACCCCCGAACCCGGGTAGGGCGGCCCCCCGTCCGCGCCCGTTCCTGTCCTCGAATCGGTTTGCTGCCTCCTCTTTCATCGAAAAGGCCGCGCTCTGGGCGCGGCCGTTCACCACACATGCTGATCTTGGGAGTGGGGCAACATGTGGAATGAGAAGATGGCGGTCCGCGCCAAATGCCGTGAGATCGATCCGGATGCCCTCTTTGTCCAGGGCGCGGCACAGAACCGGGCCAAGCTGATCTGCCGGGGCTGTCCGGTCCGTACCCAGTGCCTCGCCGAGGCGCTGGACAGCCGTATCGAGTTCGGTGTCTGGGGAGGCATGACCGAACGGGAGCGGCGGGCGCTGCTGCGCCGGCGCAAGGACGTGGTGAGCTGGTACGACCTGCTCACCAGCGCGGAGCGCCACTACCAGGAGCAGGAGGCCGAGAAGGAGGCCGCCCGCAGCGCCGAAGCGGTGGCGGCGGGTCAGTAGGCCGGGCAGGCCGCCGGGGAGGGGAGAGCCTGCGGCCGTGCGAGGGCGGTCGGCGGACCGCCGGGAGGAGTTCCGGTCCGCTGCCCGGGCCAGGATGCGCGGCCTTCCCCCGTACGAAGGTCGGTGGTGTCCCCACCGCAAGTACTACGGGAAGATCAGGGGAGAATCAGGGGCGTTCCCGATGGCATCGGCCGTCCCCCGTCACGCATCATGAAGGGAGTGCGGTCGTACCGGCCGCACTCCCGGCACGGGGGGAATTGGGAGTGGCTGTGCAGAACCCTCAGTACCCGGCGAGGCGTCCGTGGGATCGGCCCCAGCCGGAGATCAGGTTGACCCATGCGGACCGCGACGCCGTGGCGGAGGTCCTACGGGAGGCCTACAGCCAGGGTCAGCTGGACGAGGACGAGTTCGAGGAGCGTCTGGACCTGGCGATGAAGGCCAAGGTCGGCGCCGAGCTGGAGCCCCTCACCCGGGACCTGGGTGTCGAACCCCAGGGCGGCCCGGGGTTCCGGCCGGCAGGGGCCGGCGCGGCGCAGGGCGCAGCGGGCGGGACTTCGGCCAGTACACCGGTGGAGCGGGTGACGGCGGCTGTCGGGCACGCGGGGAACTACTTCTTCCCGGTCGTCGTCCCCCTGCTGCTGCTCGTGGTCAGCGACCGCGTCTCGCCCTACATCCGGCGGCAGGCCATGGAGTCGCTCAACTTCCAGCTGCTGTGCCTGGTCGGGGCACTCGTGAGCGCCCTCCTCTTCTTCCTGGTCGTGCCGCTCTTCGTGCTGGTGGTCATCGGTGTGGCCTGGGCGTTCCTTCCCGCCGTCGCCGCGATCGCGGCCCTGATGGGCAAGGACTGGCGCTACCCGATGCCCTACCGCTTCCTCAAGGACTGACGAGGGGAGCGGGCGGGGACATCGTCGTCCGCCGCCCGCCGCTCCTCGGAAGAAGGTCTCCGGCTGTCCCCGCGCGCCCCGGCAGGGCCGAAGGGCCCGCGGAGAACGCCCTCGGTCTCAGAGGTCGGCCTTGCCGTTCTCCTGGGAGCGGTCACCGGACGTGCTGCGGACCTTCTCCTTGACCTTGCCCGTGGCGGTCTCGGCGGTGTCGGCGGCCTTGGCCACGGTCTCCGAGGCCTTGTCCTCCAGGTTCTCGCGGGTCTCCCGGACCTGCTCGCGGGCCCTGTCGAGGTGCTCCTGCCACTCGGCGTCCTGCGAGGCCTGGCGCATGCGGATCAGCGAGTACACGAGCACTCCGCCGACCACGACGGCACTTCCGACCACGGCGCCGCGGGGAATCCGGAGCCCGGCCCGGCGCATGCCGAGCAGACCCCGGCGGGCCGGGCGGGGGCTGACCCGCTGGGCGGCGGCGGTGAGGGCGCCGGCCACGCGCGGAGCGACCGTCTTCTCGACCTGCTGGGCGGCGGCCTCCAGTCGCGGAGCGGTCCAGCCGCGGGCCTGGATGATCTTCTGGGCGGCCTGGTCCCGGGCCTGTCCGGCGTAGGGGCCGAGCTTCTCGGCCTGCTCCATGGCCAGCCCCTGGAGACGGGCGTAAGCCGCCTCGGTCTCCTTGCGGGCCCTGTGGCGCTTGGCAGTGATGGGCACGTCCGTCGCTCCTTCGTTCGCTCACCGTACGGTCCGCCCCGCCTCGGGGATCCCGGGCGCGGCTTTCCGCCGCCCCTCCCGTTATCGGGGTGTTATCTCAACATACGTCCTCTCCGCCGGCGTCCGCCGTTCGGACACCGCCGACGGAGAATGCCTTGGGGACCCTCTAACCGCGGAGGCCTCCCGCCTAACATCGACCGCTCCGCGCCGTCCCGGCCGCGCTGCCGCCCGCAGCAGCCGAAGTCCGTGGTCGTACGGGTAACGTGAGCACGTAAGCGAAGTCAACGGAAAGGCACATAGGTGTCGGACAAGGCCCAGCCCACCGCGCGGCTGAACACCTCCATGGGAACCATCGTCGTCCGGCTGTTCGAGGAGGAGGCGCCCGAGACGGTGGCCAACTTCATCGGTCTGGCCGATGGCTCGAAGCAGTGGAGCGACCCCGCCACAGGCAAGCTGTCCAACAAGAGCCTCTACGAGGGCACGATCTTCCACCGTGTCATCAAGGACTTCATGATCCAGGGCGGCGACCCGCTGGGCAACGGTCGCGGTGGTCCCGGTTACCGCTTCGGTGACGAGATCCACCCGAAGCTGCGCTTCGACCGCCCGTTCCTGCTCGCCATGGCCAACGCCGGCCCGGGCACCAACGGCTCCCAGTTCTTCATCACCGTCGAGAAGCCGTACTGGCTGGACGGCCGCCACACGATCTTCGGTGAGGTCGTCGAGGGCCAGGACGTCGTCACGGCGATCTCCGAGGTCGACACCGACGCCTCGGACCGCCCGCGCGAGGATGTCGTGATCAACAGCATCGAGATCGTCCGCTAGGACGCGTTCGGTGAGCGCCGGCACCCCTCGCCGGGACGGTCGGGGGTGCCGGCGCGCTCGGGCATCTCCCCACCGAGCCTCCGAGGAGTGAGAACAGGTCCATGAGTGCTTCCCCACCGCCCTCCGGAGCAGAGCCCAGGGGCACGTCTCCGCGCACGTGCTACCGGCACCCCCGTCGTGAGACCGGCGTCAGCTGCACCAGGTGCGAGCGGCCCATCTGCCCGGACTGCATGGTCGAGGCGTCCGTGGGCTTCCAGTGCCCGGCGTGCGTCGCCGAGGGGAACCGCGGGCTCCGCCGGGCCCGTACCGCCTTCGGCGGGCGGAGCGTCGACAAGCCGTACGTCACATGGGCGATCCTGATCCTGATGGGCGTCGGATACGTCGGGCAGATGCTCACCTCCGAGAACCTCCTGCAGGCGGGGGGATCCAGGCTGGTCTGGAACTTCGGCATGCTGGGGTACGGGATCGGCTCCGACGGCCCGATGGGAGTGGTCGCCGGGGAGTGGTACCGGCTGATCACCTCCGCGTTCCTGCACGGCGGCCTGTGGCACCTGCTGTTCAACGGCTGGGCCATGTACGTCCTCGGCAGCCCGCTGGAGCGGTCGCTGGGCCACGGCAGGTTCCTTGCCCTGTGGCTGCTCGGCGCGCTCTCGGGTTCGGTGCTCTCGCTCCTGCTGGCCCCGCCCAACCAGTTCTCCATCGGCGCCTCCGGAGCGATCTTCGCCCTGTTCGGCGCGGTGTTCCTGGTCGGTCGCCGACTCGGGGCGGACATGCGGGTGATCGGCATCGTGCTGGCGATCAACCTCGTCATCACGTTCGTGTTCCCGCAGATCTCCTGGACCGCGCACATCGGCGGCCTGGCGGCCGGCCTGCTGCTGGGGGCCGTGTTCACGTACCTGCCCTCCGGCTCGGCCCGGCCCGCGGTGAGGACGGCCGTCCACACCGCGGCCATCGCCCTTCTCGCCGTGGTGCTCACGGCCCTCGTGGTGGCGGCACCCCACCTCATGCTCTGGGCCCTCGTGCCCTGAGGGCCCCGAAGACGGCCGAAGGCCCCCGGAGAGACGCATGAACTGCGTTTCTCCGGGGGCCTTCGCCCGTGCGCTCGGACCGACCCCGGCACGGAGTACGTCGAACAGAGTTACCCACAGCCTGTGGACAACCCTGTGGAAAACACGGGGAGCCCGGTCCGCGGCCCCCGCCGCCGGGTCAGTGCCAGCGTGTGGCCAGCACGATGGCGACCACGATGCCGCTGAAGCCGATCAGCAGGTTCCAGTTCTGCCAGTCCTGCATGTAGGGCACGGAGGATCCGGCGATGTAGTAGACCGCGATCCAGAGGATGCCCGCGATGAAGAAGCCCAGCATCGTCGGAACGAGCCAGCGCGGGCTGACCTTCGGCTTCTCCTTGGAAGGAGGCGGCGTGTAGACGACCTTCTTCTTGCGATCGCTGCGGGACTTGGGCACGGTCGCTGCTCCAGTACGGGTGGGGCCGATCAGAACGGAAACACAGTCTACGCCCCAGGAGGCACCTACGTCACCGGTGGGCCACACCCTGTGGACGCTCCGCTCCTGGGCCGGAAACCCCGAAGGGACCGGGCACAGAAACCGGGCCGCTCCGAGGGAGCGGCCCGATCACCGTCACACGCCCGGGTTCAGGAACACGAAGCCGTTGTTCTCCGGTCCGCCCTGCTCCGGGCTCTCTCCGGGCTCCTCACCCGGAGGGCCCTCGCCGTTCGGCGGGCCCTCGCCCTCTGTCGGGGGCTCCTCGGGCGCTGAAGGAGCGATCGCCACCGTCACGGTCACGGTCGTTCCCGGGTTGACCGTCTGGCCGGGCTGGATGGACTGGCTCACCACCGTGTTGGGCGCCTTGGCCGGGTCCTCCACCTCGTGGAAGGACACCGCCAGACCGGCCGACTCCAGTGCCGACTGCGCCTGCTCACGGGTCATACCCGTCAGGTCGGGCACCGAGATCTGCTCCGGACCGCTGGAGACGTACAGCGTGATCTGGTCCTCGGGGGCCACCAGCTCCCCCGCCGCGGGGTCGGTGCTGATCGCGTTGCCCGCCGGAACCTCGGAGCTCGCCTGCTCCTCGACGGAGACGTTCTCCAGGCCCGCGTTGTTCAACGTGGTGACGGCATTGCTCTGGCTCTGGCCGTCCACACTCGGGATCTCCACCTCGCCCGGGCCGCTGGAGACGAAGACGGTGATCTCCTCGTCCACCGGGGCCTCGGCACCGGCTTCGGGGTCGGTCTCGATGACCGTCCCCTCCTCCGCCTCGGGATCGGCCCGGGTCTCCTCCACGACCTTCTCGAAGCCGGCCTCGGTGAGTTCGGCCTCGGCCTCCTCGAACGTGGAGCCGGCCACGTCGGGCACCGCGACCTGCTCGGCCTCGTCGGAGCCTCCGCCGCTGAGGAGGACGAAGACCAGGATCAGCGAGGCGATCACACCGACGCCCAGCAGGGCCCACAGGGCGGTCTTGCCCCCCTTGCCCTTCTCGTCGCGGTAGTCGTCGTCGTAGTCGTCGTCGTAGCGGTCGTCGTAGCGACCGCCCTCCGCGGGGGGCATCATCGTCGTCGAGCCCGCCGCGGCCATCGCCATGGTGCCCGCCTGGGTGGGCATGCCCGCCAGGCCCCGCTGGATGTCGGCACGCATCTCGGCCGCGTTCTGGTACCGCTGGTCGCGGTCTTTGGTCATCGCCCGCAGCGTGATGTCCTCGAGCCACTCGGGCACCTGCGGGTCCACCTGCGACGGCGGTACGGGCTCCTCGCGCACGTGCTGGTAGGCGATCGACACGGGGGAGTCACCGGTGAAGGGCGGGCGACCGGTGAGCAGCTCGTAGAGCACGCACCCCGTGGAGTAGATGTCGCTGCGCGGGTCCACCCGCTCACCCCGAGCCTGCTCCGGCGACAGGTACTGCGCGGTACCGATCACCTGGGAGGCCTGGGTCATGGTCGCCTGGTCGTCGTTCATCGCCCGGGCGATGCCGAAGTCCATGACCTTGACCTCGGCGTTGCGGGTCAGCATCACGTTGGCGGGCTTGATGTCGCGGTGGACGATCCCGTTGTCGTGGCTGTACTCCAGCGCCTTGAGGATGCCGTCGACCAGCTCGGCGGACCGCTCGGGGAGCAGCTTGCGGTTCCCGTCCAGCAGCTCCTTGAGGGTGCGGCCGTCCACGAACTCCATGACGATGTACGGGATCGAGAGCCCGTCGACCATGTCGTCGCCGGTGTCGTAGACGGCGATGATGGCGGGATGGTTCAGGGAGGCGGCGGACTGGGCCTCCCGGCGGAACCGGGCCTGGAACACGTGGTCGCGGGCCAGATCGTGTCGGAGGGTCTTGATGGCGACGAGGCGGTCGAGCCGTAGGTCGCGGGCGCGGTAGACCTCGGCCATGCCGCCGCGCCCGACGATGGTGTCGAGTTCGTAGCGTCCGCCAAGGAGCCGGGGCTGGGACATGTCGTGCACTGATCCTTGTTCATCCGGCGGTGGCCCGCGGCCACCGCCTATTCCGAGCGTCTCTCGCTCATGGCCTCGTCATGGTGTCGTTCTGTCCGCCCCCGGTGCCTCCGCTGTCCGCCGGAGGGGTCGTACCTCCGCCGGAGCCGTCACCGGGGTCCCCTCCTGGATCTGGGGTCTCGGTCCCGCCTCCGGGATCCTCCTCTTCCGCGCCGTCCTCGCCATCTTCGGGCTCGGAGGTCTCAGCCGCGTCGTCAGTGGGTTCCGAACTGGGTTCGTATGTGGGTACGTCGGGCACATGAGGGGTCCACTGGGGTGTGTCCTGCTCCACCTGCGGGACGTCCGTGCCGTCCGTCTCCTCTTCCTCCGGCTCGGGTGCGGAGGGCGAGGGAGAACTGTCCACCGCGGCCGGGGGTTCGACGGAGTCGTTCACGTTGTCGGCCTCGGAGGTGCTGCCGAAGTAACCGGCCAGGACCGCGACCACGACCAGGACCGCGGCACCCAGGGCCGCCAGGACCACGGGCAGGCCCATGCGGCGCTGCTCGGACCGGTCGGCCTGCTGCCCTTCCTCGTCCTCGGTCACGACCTGCTGGCCCGACGTGCGCCGGGGCAGCGAACCGGTCCTGCGGCCCGAGTCGGGCACAGGGCGCACCATCATGGTCGGCGCCAGACCCTCCAGACCGGCGGCCGGGGTCGGCGGGCCCGTGCCGGCGTTGGAGCGCAGGACCGCGGCCATGTGGGCGACCTCGCCGGCCGATGACGGGCGCTCCTGCGGGTCCTTCAGCAGGAGGAGGGACACCAGCTCGTCCACCTCGTCGGGGATGTCCTCGGGCAGCTCCGGCGGCTCGTCCCGCGTGTGTGCGAGAGCGAGGGCGATCGGGGTGTCCCCGGTGAAGGGCGGCTGCCCGGTCAGGCACTCGTAGGCCACCACGCCGAGCGCGTACAGGTCCGAGGCCGGTGTCGCGGGACGCCCCGAGGCCTGTTCGGGGGAGATGTACTGGGCCGTGCCCATGACCATGCCGGTCTGGGTGAGGGTCACCGACATGTCCCCGCGCGCGATGCCGAAGTCGGTGAGCTTGAGCTTGCCCTCCGGGGTGACCAGGAGGTTTCCCGGCTTGATGTCGCGGTGCACCACGCCGCGCGCGTGCGCGGCCGCCAGGGCCTTGGCGGCCTGGCAGACGAAGTCCAGGGTCGTGTCCGGGGAGAGGGCGCCGTTCTCCTTCAGGATCTGGGAGAGCGGTTCGCCGACCACCAGTTCCATGATGAGGAAGGCCCGGCCGTTCTCCTCCCCGTAGTCGAAGACCTGGGCGATCCCCGGGTGCGAGAGGCCGGCGGTGATCCGGCCCTCGGTGCGGAAACGTTCTCTGGCGGTGGGCTCCGCCATCTGCGCCGGATGCAGCAGCTTGACTGCCACAGGGCGGTTGAGCAGTGTGTCCGTGGCCTTCCAGACCGATCCCATACCGCCGGAGCCGATCTGCTCCTCCAGCCGGTAGCGGTCGCTCAGAACGGTCCCGGTCAGATCACCGGGACCGTTCTGGGAAGACGGTTCGTAGGCGCTCACTACTGAACCACTGCCTCCATCATCGAGCGTGCGATCGGTGCCGCGAGCTCGTTGCCGCTGCCGCCGCCGAACTCCACCACCACCGCCACCGCGATCTGTGGGTCGTCCGCGGGGGCGAATCCGATGAACCAGTTGTGGGTCAGGTCGGTACCGTTCTCCGCGGTACCGGTCTTGCCCGCCACCTCGATACCGGGGATGGCCGCGTTGGTTCCCGACCCGTTGGTCCCGGTGACCAGCACCATCATCTCGGTGAGCTGCTCGGCGGTACTGGCGCTGACCGCCTCGGAGTAGGTCTCCGGGCTGGTCTGGGTGACCACCGAGAGGTCGGAGTCGCGCACCGTGTCCACTACGTAGGGTCGCATGACCTCACCGTCGTTGGCCACACCTGCGGCGACCATCGCCATCTGCAGCGGGGTCGACTCCACGTTGGACTGGCCGATGCCGGCACGGCCCAGGATGTTGCGGTCCGTCTCCACCGGCGCGTAGCTCTCGGTCACCTCCAGCGGAACGGTGAGCGTCTCCTCCGGGTTGAACCCGAACTTGCTCGCCTGCTCGCTGAGGTTCTCCCCGCCGACGTCGATGGCCCAGTTGGCGAACGAGGTGTTGCAGGAGATCTGGATGGAGTGCGCCAGTGTGTCCGGGGCACCGCCGTTGCAGCTGCCCATGGCGTTGGGCAGGTCGACGCCCAGCGACAGGATGTCCGGCGCGTCCTGCTCGCTGTCCGGGCCGGCGTCCAGGTACTCGATGGCCGCCGCCGCGGTGACGACCTTGAAGGTCGAGCCCGGGGCGTAGCGCTCGTTGAGCGCCCGGTTGAGCAGCGGCTTGCGCGGGTCGTTCTCCAGCTCGACGTAGTTGTTGACGGCCGTGATCTCGTCGGTGATGCTGACGACCTCGTTGGCGTCGTAGGAGGGGTAGGACACCGCACCCAGGATCGCCCCGGTCTCGGGGTCGAGGGCCACCGCAGCGCCGTTCTTGTCGCCCAGGGCAGCGAAGGCGTCGTAGCCGGCCTGCTGGACGTCGGGGTTCAGGGTCAGCTGGATCTGGGCGCCCTCGGGCTCCCGCCCGGTGATGATGTCGCGGAAGTTGCGCACGGCCAGGCGGTCGTCGGTGCCGTCGAGCAGGCTGTTCTCCGCACCCTCGATGCCCGAGGCCCCGTACTGCCGGAACGAGCCGACGATCGGGGTGTAGAGGCCGCCCTCGTTGTAGAAGCGCTGGTAGCGGGCGGGCTTGCCCTCCTCCGCGATGTCCTCGGAGTAGGCGACGTTCTCACCCGCGACCTGGATGGGGCCGCGGGGCTCGCTCAGCCGCTCGCTGAACTGGCGCCGGTTGAGGGGGTCCTCCAGGATGCTCTGGGCCTGGAAGCCCTGGACCCAGGTGACGTTGACCATGAGGACCAGGAACATCAGCAGGCAGAAGATGCTCAGTCTGCGGATCGTCGTGTTCATCGTCGGATCACCTGGGTCGCGCCCTCGTCCTGGATCGCTTGCGGTGCGGGCCGACGTGCGTTGTCACTGATGCGGAGCAGAATGCCCATCATGATCCAGCTCGTCATCAGAGCGGTACCGCCCGCGGACATGAACGGAGTGGTGGAACCGGTCAGCGGGATGACCCGGGAGACGCCGCCGAGGACGATGAAGGTCTGGTAGACGAGCACGAAGGCCATACCGCTGGCCAGCAGCTTGTTGAAGGTTCCGGTGGAGGCCAGGGCGACGCGCATGCCGCGCTCGACCAGGACCAGGAGGACCATCAGCACGGCCAGCAGGCCGGTCAGGCCCAGCTCCTCGGCGATGGAGGCGAGGATGAAGTCGCTGTCCGCCGCGAAGATCTGGTGGGCCTTGCCCGCGCCGATACCGGTTCCGAACAGTCCGCCGTAGGCCATGCCCACGATGCCCTGGACCAGCTGCTGGCTGCCGCCGACCTGCTCGTAGACCTCCGGGTCGAAGGCGTTGACCCAGATGTTGACCCGGGCCCGCACGTGCCAGAACAGGAAGTAGGCGATGGTGGCGCCGGCCCCGAACATCACCAGGCCGATGGTCACCCACGACGAGCGCTGGGTGGCCACGTACAGCATCGCCAGGAACGTGCCGAACAGCAGCAGGGAGGTGCCGAGGTCGCGCAGGACGACCAGCATGCCGATGGCCAGCACCCAGCCGACCAGGATCGGGGCGAGGTCGCGGGCGCGGGGCAGTTCGATGAGGGTGAAGCGGCCGACCTTGATCGGCTTGCCGACGATCTGGAGCACTTGGCGCTTGCTCATCAGGTAGGACGCCAGGAAGATCACCAGTGCGATCTTGGCGAACTCCGACGGCTGCATCGTGAAGGGGCCGAGCTTGATCCACAGCCGGGCGCCGTAGACCTCGTGGCCCAGACCGGGCAGGGCCGGCAGCATGAGCAGAACCAGAGCGACCAGGGCGCTGATGTAGGTGTAGCGCTGCAGGACGCGCGGGTCCTTCATGAACACGATGATGAGGAAGCAGCAGATGAGGCCGATGGCCGTCCAGACCAGCTGCATGCCGACGCCGGCGCGTTCGATGTCCTCGGTCGTGATCGCGTTGAGCCGCCAGATCATGGCCACGCCGACACCGTTGAGGAACAGCGCGCACGGCAGGATCAGGGGGTCGGCGTAGGGTGCCACGAACCGCATCGCCACGTGTGCCGCGACGGCGAAGGCACCGAAGGTCAGGCCCACCGTCCAGGTGGCCGCGGGCACGCGTCCGTTGAGGTTGATGCCCGCGATCGCGATGCCCACCATCGTGATGACGACGGCGAGGATGATGAGGACCAGCTCGGCGTTGCGTCGCTTGACCGGCGGAAGCGCGGTGGGAGCCTCCGGTGCGGAAGTGTCACTCACGAGGTCTCACCCTGTTCCTTCCTCGGGAGCCCCGCCCCGGTCGCCGGCCTCGCTCCCGGGCTTCTCGGCGGCAGCGGCCGTGCCCTCGCGCAGGGCCTCCACGGTCTCGCGCGCGTTCTCCAGGCTGTCGGCCGGGATGTTGTTCGACACGTGCTCGCGGTCGGCCTCGGAGAGGTCGTTCAGGGCGATCCCGGTGTCCTCGCGCTGCTCGGAGAGGCTGAAGCCGGCGATGTCGGTGTCGATGCCTTGGTAGATGGCCACGGTCTCACCGGACCGGGAGGGCCCGACGTAGAACTGACTGTCGACGTACTGGCGGCCGAAGTAGTAGGCGGCGCCCAGGGCGACCGCGACGACGACGAGGAACACGAGCACCATCGGCCACCAGCGGCGGGTGCGGTACTCGGGCGCCCCCGCCGGAGGGGCGCGGCGCTCCGAGGGGGGCGCCTCGTAGTCCTCGTAGGAGTCGTCGTAGGAGTCCTGGGAGGAACCGGAGTAGGACGGCCCGTCGGAACCGTCGTCGCGGATGGGGTCCATCTCGGCGGTGTCGCCGCTGCGCAGCTCCTGGGCGCGCCGGGCCGGGGTGTCGGTGGACTCGACACCCTCGGAGCGCTGGCCCGCGGCACCGACCACCTGCGAGTCGCGGGTGGGGCCCTCGCGGTCGTTCTCGATCTCGATCACGTCGGCGACGACAGCGGTGATGTTGTCCGGGCCGCCGCCGCGGATGGCCAGGTCGACGAGCTTCCGGGCGGCCGCATGGAGGTCGCTCTCGGTCGCCAGGGTCTCGTGGATGGTCTTCTTGCTGACCACGCCGGACAGGCCGTCCGAACAGAGGAGGTAGCGGTCGCCCGGCTTGGCCTCGCTGACGGAGATGTCGGGGTCGACCGGGCTCTTGCCGTCCAGGGCCCGCAGGATGAGGGAGCGCTGCGGGTGGGTGGCGACCTCTTCCTCGGTGATCTTGCCCTCGTCGACCAGGGTCTGCACCAGGGTGTGGTCGTGGGTGATCTGCTCGAACCGGGAACCGCGCAGCAGGTAGGCCCTCGAGTCACCGATGTGGATGAGGGCCACGCGCGAACCCGACCACAGCATGGCGGTCAGGGTGGTGCCCATGTTCTCGAGCTGGGGCTCCTCCATGATGCGCCGGGAGAGGGAGGCGTTGGCCTGCTCGACGGCCTTCTGGAGGGTCTCCGCCATCTCGTCGGCGCGGTGTGTCACGCTGTCGAGGCGGCGGATCGACGAGATCGCGATGGAGCTGGCCACCTCGCCGCCCGCGTAGCCGCCCATACCGTCCGCCACCGCGAGGAGGTTCTGGCCGGCGTAGCCGGAGTCTTCGTTGCCTTCGCGGAGGCATCCTACGTCGGAGTACGCCGCGTATCGGAGAGCGATTGTCATTTGCGCAGTTCCAGGACAGTTTTGCCGATACGGATGGGCTGACCCACCGTGATGGGCTGGGGGCGGTTCAGCTTCTGCTGTCCGAGGTAGGTGCCGTTCGTCGAATTGAGGTCCTCGACGAACCAGCGGCCGTTTTCGGAGTAGACGCGCGCGTGGCGGCCCGAGGCGTAGTCATCGGTGATGACGAGGGTCGAGTCGGGGGCGCGGCCGAT
Organism: Nocardiopsis algeriensis; assembly: GCF_014203695.1. Classification (GTDB taxonomy): domain Bacteria; phylum Actinomycetota; class Actinomycetes; order Streptosporangiales; family Streptosporangiaceae; genus Nocardiopsis; species Nocardiopsis algeriensis. Next base: position 15,671 of record NZ_JACHJO010000014.1, read on the forward strand.
GAGGATGGGCTGAGAGCCCAGTTGTACCGTGGTGCCGGACAGCGGCCCCTGGGTCACGGCCAGGACGCTGGGCCCGCTGCGGCGTGAACGCTGGGGCCGTGCGGAGGAGTGCGAAGGGGCGGATCTGCGTGGGGCCGGCCGGGCGGCGGGACGCGGTTTCCTGGCCTTCCTCTTGGAGGGGCCGAAGAGGTCGGTGCGGATCACACCGATCGCCATGAGGATGAACAGCCAAAGCACCGCGAGGTACGCGATCTTGATCAGTATGAGGGTCAAGTTGGACATCGAACTGCTCTTCAGCCCCTGTCGTGCTCCGGCCGGGGTGACGGTCGTCGGAGCCGTCACCGTGTCTTCCCCACCTTCGTTCCGGTGAGTTGGGGTCGCCGGCCGCAACCTGTGGTCACGGCCATTTTGCCCGATCGGTCGGGTCTTTGCGGAGACTACCTTCCTGGCCGGATATCCGACAGCAGGTCCGTATCGACCCGACCCGGATCTGGTTTCTGAGACGCCGGCGCCGAGCCGTTGGTTGTGCCCTGGTCGCCCGTTTTCGGAGCGGCCGGCCTCAGTCCCGGCGGAAGGTCATCGTGGTACGGCCGAGGCTGATCCTCGTACCGTCGACCAGCCGGGCCTGGCTCACCTGTTGGCCGTTGACGAAGGTGCCGTTGGTCGAGCCCTTGTCGACGAGGATGGCCTCGTCGCCGTCCAGGCGGATCTCCACGTGGTGGCGGGAGACCCCGTTGTCCACCAGGCGGAGGTCGCAGTCGGTGCCGCGGCCGAGGAGGGTGACCGGGGTGGTCAGCTCGAAGGACTGCTGCATCCCCTGGCCGGCGATGTTGCCCTCCGCGGTGGCACCGCCGGGGGAGATCAGCAGGCGCGGGCGACCGGGCTGGCGCGGGGCACCCGAACCGGGGTCGCCGACCGGCTGGCGGACCTCGCCCTCCTTGCTGACCATGGTCCCGCGCACCACACCGGACCGGATGCGGAAGCGGCCGGTCTTGAGGTCCTCGTTGGACCTGAAGTGGACCCGAACCGGTCCGACGAAGGAGTATCCCTGCTCTGTCGCGTAGTCCCGCGCGAGCTTGGACAGCTCCTGTCCGAGGCTGTCCGCGTAGACCTCCAGGCGCTCCTTGTCACTGGCGGCGAGTTCGACGATGAAGTCGTTGGGCACCAGCGTGCGGCCCTGGGCGACGATCGCTGCGCGCTCGTCCATCTCCCGCTGGACGGCGCTCGCCACCTCGACCGGTTGAAGCTCCGACTTGAAGGCCATCGCGAAGGTGCCTTCGATCATGCCCTCAAGCCTGCGCTCGAAGCGTTGGAGCACTCCCACGAGGTACCTCCTTTTGTCTCCACATCCGTATGTGTAGACGATCGTAACCGGGTAGCGGTGCCCCTGGTTTCATGCGTACCCCCGCGCAGCCTCCGGAAGGGCCGGCCGGGGCGGCGTCCGTCCCCCTTCGGAAACGGGTGTGCGACCTGCGTCCAGACCGTGCTAGCCTTATCCATGTCGCCAGGGGAACCGGACGAAAGCCCGGATCACCAGACAAAACAAGTGAATGCATGTCACTCGGGCGGGTGGCGGAACGGTAGACGCGCACGGTTCAGGTCCGTGTGTCCGAAAGGATGTGAGGGTTCAAATCCCTCCTCGCCCACACAGGCCCGTGCGGAAAACGATCGCAGATCGTTAGCCGCACGGGCATCTGCTTTGCGTGGATACTTCTGTCACCTGCCACGATACCCGCAGTGGTCCGGGCCGGGTATCCCCTTTTCTCCGGCTTCTCGGTCAGGGGTCGACAACCTCGGCCACCGTGTCGAAGCGCTCGATCTCGCAGCCGTTCTGCTTGGTGAACTCGGTGTCGATCTCCGTGCCGTCGATGTGTCCGGTCACACGGACGACCTCGGACCCGCCGTACTGCAGGGTGCACGGCACGTCCTCGTCCTGGCCGTCGGAGACGAAGGGGTCCGTGCCGACCTCGTCGATCCGGGCGCACGCCTCCTCGGGGGCGGGGTGATCGCCGCCCGCCGGAGCGCAGGTGAGCGTCCAGGTCCCCTCCTGGAAGTCCAGCCCGGGGGCCGCCTCCCCGTCGAGGGAGCGTTCGATGGCGAGCTCGGTGCCCTCTCCCTCCCCGGGAGGGGCATCCTGTTCAGTGGTGGAAGGAGCGGAACCGCCGTCCCCGGGGGAGCCCGGGGCCGTCCCGGAGGGTCCGTTGCCGCAGGCCGCGGCGAGCAGGACGACGGCGGCGAGTGCGGTGAGGCGGGCCGGCAGGGCCGCCGTGAAGGTGTGCTGAGCCATGGTCCTTGGACGCCTCACCACCGCATCGGGTTCCCCTTCTTCCCTACATTTCATCACAGACCAGATATAGGGGGTAATTACATGTTCGGCAATGGTGTTCCCGAGACCGGTGTGACCGAGGTGCCCGAGGACGGCTACCTGCTCGACGTGCGCGAGGACGACGAGTGGAGTGCGGGCCACGCACCCCGCGCCGTGCACGTCCCGCTCGGCCGGCTCGACGAGCGTGCGGACGACATCCCCCGCGACCGGAAGGTCTACGTGGTCTGCCGCGCGGGCGGCAGGTCCGCGCAGGCCGCCGCGGCGCTGAACCGGGCGGGTTGGGACGCGGTCAACGTGTCGGGCGGGATGCAGGCCTGGGAGCGGGCCGGGCTCGACATGGTGGCCGACACCGACGGCGAGCCGAGAGTGATCTGAGTCGCATCTTCGGCTGAAGGCGGCCCGATTGCCCAAAGCCCTGCCTCACCGGGGCTGCGGGTGGCACTATGACGACGTGAGTTCCGAGCGCGGGTTCCTCAGCGCCGAAGCCGTCCTGGCCTCGTCGGCGGACGCGGTGGTCGGTCTCGACAGCGAGCTCCGGGTCTGCCTGTGGAACCCGGCCGCCGAGCGCCTGTTCGGCTGGCGGGAGCAGGAGGTGCTCGGGGGTGAGCTGCCGATCGTCCCCGCGGAGCTGAAGGCCGAGCACGGCGCGGTGCTCGAACAGGTGCGTGCGGGAACGCCTCTGACCATCCACACGCGCCGCGTGCGCCGGGACAGCAGCGCCATCGACGTCCGGATCAGCACCAGCTCCGTGCCCGCTGCCGACGGCGGGCACGGAGGCTGGGTGCTCAACGTCTACCCGACCGACACCGAGGTGCAGGCACAGGCCTCGGCGATGGAGCGGGCCCGACTGGTCCGGCGGCTCACCGACGTGCTGGCGGACATCAACGCCGATCTCAGCCTCGGCTCGGTGCTGGACCGCATCTCGAACGGCATCACCGAGCTGACCGGTGCGGAGGCGGGGGGATTCGTCCTGCTCGACGAGGACCGGGTCGAACTGGTGAGCACCTCCCGGATGCCGAAGGACCTCCGGGGGTACAGCACCCCGCTCGAGGGCAGCCTGTTCGGTGAGCTGCTGGGCAGCGGCAAGTCGGTGCTGCTGGCCAACGACGACACCCGGGGCCTCCAGGGACTGGCCTGGGCCGACCTGCCCGGTCTGCACACCATCGCCCTGTGCGTGTCCAACGTGCACGGAAGACCCTACGGAGCCCTGTACGCGCTCTACAGCCGGCGCAAGGTGGGGCATGTCGAGCTGGAGCTGTTCGAGCTCCTCGCCGCGCACGCCGGGGTGGCCATCGGCAACGCGCAGGCCTACGAGGAGCTCCAGCGCCAGCGCGTCCACGAGCAGGCCGTGGCGGACTCCAGCGCCGACGGGATCGCGGTCCTGGACGCGGGCGGCCGCGTGCGCAAGTGGAACCGCTCCGCAGTGGAACTTACGGGGTATCCGGCCGACACGGTGGAGGGGAGGCACCCGCCGTTTCCGCTCCCCGCCTGCCACGGCCGGCCGATCAAGCACCGCCTGGAGGACGGGCGCTGGCTGGAGATCCTCATGGCGCGGATCCCGCCCACCCACGAGTGGGTGGTGGACTTCCGCGACATCACCGCGCAGAAGGCCATGGAGGACGAGCGGGAGACCTTCCTGGCCACGACGGGGCACGAACTGCGCACCCCCATCACCGCCATCCACGGCTTCGCCACCACCCTGGTCCGCAAGTGGTCCCGGATGAGCTCCGAGGCCCAGCTGGAGGCGGTGCGCAACATCGTCGACCGGTCCACGGCGCTGACCCTGCTGGTGGAGCGGCTGAGCCTGGGGTCGGAGGCCGTGCGCGGGGAGATGGACGTCGACCCCGGCATGTTCGACCTGGGCCGCGTGCTGAGACAGGCGGTGACGACCTTCCGCTCCCTGTCCGAGCGGCACGAGGTGGTCCTGAGCTCTCCGCCCGAGGAGGTGCCCGAGGTGTTCGCGGACCCGCTGGCCACGGGCATCATCATGGACCAGCTGCTGGACAACTCGATCAAGTTCTCCCCCGACGGTGGGACCATCCGCGTCTCCGCGGTGCCCGAGGGCGGGTTCGTCGCGGTCTCGGTGGACGACGAGGGCCTGGGTCTGGGTCCGGGGGACGAGGAGAAGGTGTTCGACCGCTTCTTCCAGGGCGGGGTCCGCGGGGACAGGCGCAGGTTCGGCGGGCTGGGCCTGGGGTTGTACATCGTGCGCAAGCTGGCCCGGGACCAGGGCGGCGACGTCAGGGTGGTGCGGTTGGAGCGGGGGACCCGCATGTGCTTCACGCTTCCCCTGTTCCCCGGTGCCGGCGCGGAGCCGGACGGTCCGCCCGAAAGCGTGGTGGAGGAGCCGGGCGTGGCTGCGGTGCGGGCGGGGGTGACCGGGGGGATGCCTTCTCTGAAGAAGTCCCATGGGTCACCACATGCACATGAAGTACCAAAAATATCTCAAAGCCCTGAAGCCCTGCCACGTCAGCGTTCTCGGGGTTCCGGTACCGGTCGGCACCGCTGATTCGCCGGGGTCAGGGTTTCCTTCCCCGGTGATCGGGGCACTTCCACCCCTGCGGAATTCGCTGCCGCACTTCGGGCGAGTTCCGGTCTGCCCGAGAAGCAACGAAGCGCAGGGACCGATCCGTGTCTGGAGACAACAACCCACTCGACGCCGGGGCGAACCTGCACAAGGTCGAGCGGAGCGTCGTGCTCCCCTACGTCCCGGCCAGCGTGGCGGGTGCCCGACGGCACCTGTGCGGTGACCTGCGCGCCATGGAGATCGTCGAGGAGCGGATCGACGACGCGGCCCTGGTGCTCAGCGAACTCGTCAGCAACGCCTTACGGCACGCCGGACCCCTGCCGGTCCCGGCCCACCCGGAGAACACCCTCGGGGTGGCCTGGAGGATCGAGGTGGACCGGGGCGCGGGGAGCGGCGGCTGGCTGGAGGTATCCGTACGCGACGGCGGGTCGGGCACCATGCCGCGCCTGGCCAGACCCTCCGTCTCCGACCTGGGCGGCCGGGGGCTCGACATCGTTCAGCACCTGTCGGGGCGGTGGGGTACCGAGATGGACGCGACCACCACCACGGTCTGGGCGGTTCTGGACCTCTCCGCGTCGGACGTGGGCCCCGCACCGCGCGACGGGACCGACGGGACGCCCCAGCAGGAGAGCTCGCCGGGCCGGGAGAGCAGCGGTCTCACCGCCCGGGACCTCGCGAAGGGCACGCGTTTCTGGAGCGTGCTGCACTGAATCTGCCGTTATGGCGGGGATGTCCGACGGCCGGTGTGGAGGAACGGGCAGCGATGCCGCGAAACGCCGCCATCGAGGTGGCCGGGCTCTTGAGCTGGACGCTACAGTCGCGACTGTGGAGTTGAAGATATCGAGCCGATCTCAGGACGACGTCGCGGTGATCACCGTGGGCGGTGAGATCGATCTGTACACGGCACCCCGGTTGCGCGACGAGCTCGTCGGGGCCCTGGAGGACGAGGCCCGGCGGCTGGTGGTCGACATGTCGCGGACGGAGTTCTGCGACTCGACGGGCATCAGCGTGCTGCTCTCGGCGATGAAGCGCGCCCGCGACAAGGGCGGGGATCTGGAGATCGCGGCTCCCCGGCCGGCGGTCATGAGGGTCCTGGAGGTGACCGGGTTGGACGCCGTCTTCGTCATCCACCCCGACACCGACGCGCTGCCCGTGCCCGCGGGAACCGGCAGCGCCGAGTAGCGGCGTGGCACAGGGGGAGGACAGCGGGTTCGGGGGGACACGCGTCGCCGTGGTGATCGCGGCCAAGGACGAGGCCGAGCGCGTGGGACGTACCGTCACGGCGGCCCGCGCCCTGCCGGGGGTGGACCTGGTCGTCGTGGTCGACGACGGCTCCGGTGACCGTACCGCCCGCATCGCGTCGGAGGCGGGGGCGCGCGTGGTCCGGCACGGCCGCAACCGCGGCAAGGGGCGCGCGATGGAGACCGGCGCCGCGGAGGTCCGGATCGCCGAGGAGCACGAGGTCCGCGACGGGGCGCCGCCCCGGCATCTGCTCTTCCTCGACGCCGACCTGGAGGCGACCGCCGCCGGCGCCGCGCCCCTGATGGAACCGGTGGCCGAGGGCAAGGCCGACATGTCCGTCGCGCTGTTCCCCGCGACCCGGATGCGCCTGGGCGGCCACGGGTTCGTGGTCCGTCTCTCGCGGGAGGGGGTGCGCAGAGCCACCGGATGGGAGCCCGAACAGCCGCTCAGCGGACAGCGCTGCATCACGCGCGCGGCGTTCGAGGCGGCCGTGCCGCTGGCCTCGGGGTTCGGTGTCGAGACCGGACTGACCATCGACGTCCTGCGGGCGGGTTTCCGGGTGATCGAGGTGGAGGTGCCCCTGGAGCATCGGGCCACCGGTACCGACCTGCGGGCTCAGCTGCACCGCGCGCACCAGTTCGTCGACGTGGCCCGGGCGCTGGCGGTCCGCAAGCTGCCGCCGCCGGTGCGCCGAGGGTTGGAGCGGGGCCGGAGGGGTGCGGTGCCCGCGGCCCGCGAGGAGGCATGAGCGCACCCGGGTGCCCCGGCGGCATATAGCCTGGGCACATGCCCAACCGCTACGCCTACCTCGGCCCCGAGGGCACCTTCACCGAAGCAGCGCTGCGCAGCCTGCGGCCCGATGCGCCGGCCGAGGCGCGCGTCCCCTGCGAGGGCGTCGCCGCGGTCTTCGACGCGGTCCGCTCCGGCTCGGTCGCCGGAGGCGTCGTCCCGCTGGAGAACTCGGTCGAGGGCGGGGTCACCGCGACCGTCGCCGAACTCGTCAACGGGGACCCGCTGCTCATCACCGGTGAGACCGCGGTTCCGGTGGAGTTCGCACTGTTCGCCCGTCCGGGCGCGGCCCTGGAGGACGTCAAGCGCGTGGCGACCCACCCGCACGCCTTGGCGCAGTGCCGCGGTTGGCTGGCCCGCAACCTCCCCGGCGCCGAGGCGCACACCGTCTCCTCCACCGCCGCGGCGGCGCGTGCCGTGGCCGAGCCGGGCGCGCCTTACGACGCGGCCATCTGCGCGGTCATCGCGGGCGAGAGGTACGGGCTGCACGCCCTGGCCACGGGCGTGGGGGACCGCTCCGACGCCGCCACCCGATTCGTCTACCTGTCCCGGCCCGGCGCACTGCCCGAGCCCACCGGCGCGGACCTGACGTCGCTGGTCGCCTTCATCGCCGACGACCACCCCGGCGCGCTCATTGAGGTGCTCACCCAATTCGCGCTGCGCGGGGTCAACCTCACCCGGCTGGAGTCGCGGCCCACCGGCGACGGCCTGGGCAGCTACTGCTTCTTCCTCGACGCCGAGGGGCATGTCGCCGACGCACGCGTGGGGGAGGCCCTCATGGGGGTCCGCCGCGTCTGCCGCGACGTGCGCTTCCTCGGCAGCTATCCGCGCAGCGGGCGGCCCGACGAGACCGTTCCGCGGCTGCGTGCCCGGCCCGCCACCGAGGCCGACTTCGCCGAGTCCGAGCGCTGGCTCGCCCGCGTCCGCGAGGGCCGTAGCTGATCCGGCGTCTGTGCTTGCTTTGGGGCCTCCGCTTCGCTTTGGCCCGCCCGTCGCCCGCCACCACCCTCAACGGACGGCCTACGGCCGCAGCCCCCTTGTTCGGGCGCCTTTGGGGCGCGGTTCTTCGTCGCTCGCTCACGCCCTCGTTCCTCGGGCGTTCGCTCCACTCCTGCAGAACCCCGCCGGCGCCCTCACGGCACACCCCCTGGGGTGCGGGTGTGCTTTGCGGGGAACTGGTGCGTCGGCCCGCCCGTCGCCCGTCGGCGCCCTCGACGGACGGTTTTCGGCCCTGGCTTCCCTCCCGGGCTGCTTTCAGGGCGCCCCCACGGGAAAGATGTGGGGGAAGAGCCGGCCTGACGGTAACCTGCAAGACGTGATCGACCTTCGCGCTCTCCGAGAAGACCCCGAACAGCTCCGCGCCTCGCAGCGCGCCCGCGGGGAGGACCCCTCCGTCGCCGACCGGCTGCTCGAGCTCGACGCCGGCCGCCGCGCCGCGCTCAGCCGCTTCGAGACACTGCGTGCGGAGCAGAAGAGTGTGGGCAAGTCGGTCTCCAAGGCCTCTCCGGAGGAGCGGGAGACGCTCCTGGTCAAGGCCAAGGCCCTGGCCGCCGAGGTCAAGGAGGCCGAGGCCGAGGCCGACCGCCTCGCCGGCGAGCTGGACGCCCTCGTGTCCGGGGTGCCCAACCTCGTGGAGGAGGGTGCTCCCGAGGGCGGCGTGGACGACTTCCGGGTCCTCGAGACCGTCGGCACCCCGCGTACCTTCGACTTCACCCCGCGCGACCACCTGGAGCTGGGGGAGAAGCTCGGCGCCATCGACATGGAGCGCGGTGCGAAGGTGTCGGGTGCCCGGTTCTACTTCCTCACCGGTGTGGGTGCGCAGCTCGAACTGGCCCTGCTCAACATGGCCATGAACCAGGCGGTCGCCGCGGGCTTCACCCCGATGATCCCGCCGGTGCTGGTCAAGCCCGAGACGATGGAGGGCACCGGCTTCCTCGGCGAGCACGCCGACGAGGTCTACCGTCTGCCCGCCGACGATCTGTACCTGGTGGGTACCTCCGAGGTGCCGCTGGCCGGGTACCACGCCGGGGAGATCCTGCCCACCGACGCCCTGCCCCACCGGTACATCGGCTGGTCGCCGTGCTTCCGCCGGGAGGCCGGCTCCTACGGCAAGGACACCCGGGGCATCATCCGCGTCCACCAGTTCAACAAGGTGGAGATGTTCGTCTACACGCACCCGGACCAGGCGCACGAGGAGCACAAGCGCCTGCTCGCCTGGGAGCGGGAGATGCTCGACAAGCTCGAACTGCCCTACCGCGTCGTCGACATCGCCGCCGGCGACCTCGGCACCAGTGCGGCCCGCAAGTACGACTGCGAGGCGTGGGTGCCCTCGCAGGAGGCCTACCGCGAGCTGACCTCCACGTCCAACTGCACGGAGTTCCAGGCCCGCCGCCTCAACGTGCGCTTCCGGGGCGAGGACGGCAAGACGCGCTTCGCCGCCACCCTCAACGGCACGCTGGCCACCACCCGGTGGATCGTCGCCATCCTGGAGAACCACCAGCGCGAGGACGGCTCGGTCGTCGTTCCCGAGGCCCTGCGCCCCTACCTGGGCCGCGACGTCCTGGAGCCGATCCGCTAGCGGATCCGGATCCCTGGCACGAGAGGAGCCCGCCCCTCGGGGCGGGCTCCTCTCGTCTTCTGCGGGGGAGGAGAGACCGGGTTCCGGGCCCTCCGGATCAGAGGTAGAGGCCCGAGCCGTTGTCTTCGCCCTGGCCGGAGGAAGAGGCCGGGCCACCCTGAGCCTGGAGACCGGCGATGCCCTGCGGGAGGGCCTTGCGCATGTTCTCCAGCTGGGCGCGCGCCGCCATCTGCTGGGCGAACAGCGTGGTCTGGATTCCGTGGAAGAGGCCTTCCAGCCAGCCCACGAGCTGCGCCTGGGCGATGCGCAGTTCCGCCTCGCTGGGGGCGGAGCCCTCGGCGAAGGGCAGGGTCAGACGGCTCAGCTCGTCGATCAGCTCGGGGGCGAGTCCGTCCTCCAGCTCCTTGATGGAGGAGGTGTGGATCTCCTTGAGGCGGGTGCGGCTGGCCTCGTCCAGGGGAGCGGCCTTCACCTCCTCCAGGAGCTGGCGGATCATGCTGCCGATCCGCATGACCTTGGCGGGCTGCTCCACCATCTCGGCGAGGGAGCGCGGCTCCTCCTGCTCCTCGGCCTCGTCGGTGCGCTGGTCCGCGCCGAAGACCAGCATCTTCGGTTGTTCCTTCTGGTCGTCCGTGTTGCTCATCGGTTCCCTTACGTGGATGTCTCCGGCACGCTGTCAGCGGGTCAGGAGGATCTTGCCGGTGTGCTCGCTCGATTCCATGACGCGATGCGCCTCCGCCGCGTTCCGCATGGGGAGCACGCGGTCGACGACGGGGCGAATCGCTCCCTGTTGTACCAACGGCCAGACCTGTTCCAGTACTCCCGAGACGATGGCCGCCTTCTCCTCACGGGGGCGCGAGCGCAGGGTGGTGGCGTGGACGGAGAGTCGTTTGACGAGCATGCGGCCCAGGTCCGCCTCGGCCTTGCGGCCGCCCATGAGGCCGATGACCACGAGGCGCCCGCCCACCTTGAGCGAGCGGAGGTTGGCGTCGAGGTAGGAGCCGCCCATGATGTCGAGGACGACGTCGGCGCCGCCGATCTCGCGCATGCGCTCGGCGAAGTCCTCGGTGCGGTAGTTGACGGTGGTCTGCGCGCCGAGTTCACGGCAGCGCTCCAGCTTCGCGTCGCTGCCCGCGGTGACGGCCACGTGGGCCCCCAGGGACCGGGCGAACTGGATGGCGAAGGTGCCGATACCGCTGCCGCCGCCGTGGATCAGGACGGTCTCGCCCTCGGTGAGGCGGCCGGTCATCACCAGGTTGGACCACACGGTGCAGGAGACCTCGGGCAGGGCGGCGGCCTCCTCCAGGGAGACGCCCTCGGGCACGGGCAGGAGCTGACCCACCGGCACGGCGACCTTCTCGGCATAGCCTCCTCCGGACAGCAGAGCGCACACCCGGTCGCCGACGGACCAGCCGGAGGCCTCGGTGCCCCTGCCCAGTGCCGCGACGGTTCCCGAGCACTCCAGGCCGGGGTACTCCGGGGCCCCGGGCGGCGGCGGGTAGGAGCCCTGGCGCTGGGAGACGTCGGCGCGGTTGACCGCGGTGGCGGCCACCTCCACGAGGACCTCGCCCTCGCCGGGGACAGGGTCGGGCACCTCTGACCAGGTCAGGGCCTCGGGGCCGCCGGGTTCGGTGATGAGAATCGCGTGCATGGAGCCGACAGTACCCAGCAACGGAGGAAAGGGACCGTTTGCAGCGCACTCTGTTCACGCCCGGGAAAGTGATGCTTTGCTGGTGCGGGACGGGTAAGAGTGATCCCAAGGGAACGCCGTTCCCGCTCCTTGGCGGTGGTTTCCCCTCCCTCCACAGCACACCCCCTTCACTCAGGAGAGTTCCGGTGTCACACCAGGATCAGAACGGGCCGGGTCGAGGCTTCGAACAGGACCCCGAGGAGCGCCCGGAGCCGCTCTGGACGCGGTCCGAGGACGACCCGAGCAGTACGGGAACGGCCGACACCGCGCCCCGGACGGCCCACGCGCCCTCTCCGAGGGAGCAGTGGTTCGGCGGGTTCGAGGGTGAGGCGCCGCCTCCGCCCCCGTACGCGCGGATGCCCGAGGACACTCCCCCCGGTGGAGAGGAACCGCCGGCGTTCCGGGAAGGCCCGGTCGGACGGGAGGAGGACGCCGAGGAACGCGAACCGGAGGAGAAGCCGGAGGACCGGCCCGCGGAGGAGTACGCGGCGGAGGAGCGGAAGCCGGAGGAGCACCCCGCCGAGAGGATCGAGGAGACCGCGCCGGACGGGACCGAGCCGGACGAGGCCGAACCGACCGTGCGGCTGATGCCGGGCGGCCGCAAGCGCTCCCTGCGCCGTCCGACACGTCCCGGAGGCCCCCGGCCCGGCGACACCGATCCCCTCGGCCCGCGCAGGCTGCGTTCCGACCCCGACGTCCCCGAGCCCGAGCAGCTGCCGCCCCTGGAACCCGCCGGCGCCGAGGAACCCCCCGCCGACGAGAGTGCCCCGGCGCCCTGGGCCGCGGCACCGCCGCCGGTGTCGGCGCCCCTGTCACGGACCGGGCCGGAGCCGCTGGCGGAGCCCGCGGCGGATCCGGATCCCCGAGGGGAACCCGCACCCGACCCCGGCCCCTGGCGCGAGCCCGCACCCGATCGTGGCTCCTGGCGCGAGCCCGGGTCGGACCGGGGGCCCGGGCGGAGCCCCCTCCCCGACCCGTCTCCCTCCTCACCGCCGGCCGAGTCGGCACCCGCCGGCGGGGCACGGGAGACCTCCGACTCCCTCAGCGCCGCGACCCTCGTCCGGAACCGGCACCAGGGCCCCAGCGGCGGTTGGCGCAAGGCCGTGCACGCCGTCACCCTGGGTCTCGTCAACCCGGGGGAGTCGCCCAAGGTGCTGCGGCAGCGGGAGCTGACCGCGCGCGCCTGCACGCCCGTGGCCACCGGGCACCACCGGGTCGCCGTGCTCAGCCTCAAGGGCGGGGTCGGCAAGACCACCACGACGGTCGCCCTCGGCGCGACCCTGGCCTCTCTGCGCGGCGACCGGGTGCTCGCCGTGGACGCCAACCCCGACCGCGGGACCCTCTCGGACAAGGTCCGCCTGGAGACCGCCGCGACCATCCGCGACCTCCTCAACGAGCGGAACCTGGTCTCGCGCTACGCCGACATCCGCGGGTTCACGTCGCAGGCCCCCAGCAGGCTGGAGATCCTGGCCTCCGACCGCGACCCGGCGGTGTCGGAGGCCTTCAGCGACGAGGACTACCGGGAGGTCGCCCGGATAGTCGAGCACTTCTACTCCATCTGCATCACCGACTGCGGGACCGGCCTGCTGCACTCGGCCATGCGCGGTGTGCTGGGCCTGGCCGACCAGGTGGTCCTGGTCAGCTCGGCGTCTGTGGACGGCGCCCGCAGCGCCAGCGCCACCCTCGACTGGCTGGAGGCCCACGGGTACGGGCAGCTCGTCCGCGGCGCGGTGGTGGTGCTGTCCATGGTCCGCTCCAACAGCAAGAGCAGCGTGGATCTCAACCGTCTGGAGGAGCACTTCGCCTCCCGGTGCCGGGCCGTCGTCCGCGTTCCGTGGGACGACCACCTGGAGGAGGGAGCGGAGGTGGACCTCGCACAGCTCGCCCCGGCCACCCGGGACGCCTACCTGCAACTCGCCGCGACCGTGGGGGAGTTCTTCGGCAGGCACCGCTAGAGCGCGTTTTCCTCTTCCCCGTTCGGACAGGGGGGAGGAGGGTCGGGAAGCAGAGGGCGGGTCCCGCGGGCCCGGGACGGTCCGCCTCCGCGGCCGACGACCCATGTCCCGCGAGTCGGGGCTTTGGTCCTAGGCGCCTTCCGGTCGGAACTGATGTACTCGAAGACGACGGTGGACACCGTCGGAAGGGGGAGAGATGGCACACACTGAACAGCGTTCACCCAGGGTCGTGGTGGGCGTCGACGGTTCCGAGCACGCCCAGGCGGCGGTGGAGTGGGCCGCGGCCGCGGCAGCCCGCCGTGACCAGGAGCTCGTCGTCGTGTACGCGCTGGGCATGCCGGTGATCGTGTCCGCCTACGGCGGTCCGGCCCGCTTCGCGCCCTCCGAGGACATCGACCAGCAGGCCGCCGGCCTTCTGGAGGAGGTCCGCGACCGGGTGGCCAAGCTCCAGCCCTCGGTCGAGGTGCGGACCGTGACCGCCCTGGAGGAGGCGCCGCTGGCGCTGCTCCGCAACAGCCACCCCCACGACCTGGTGGTCGTCGGCACCCGCGGCATGAGCTCGTTCAAGTCGATGTTCGTCGGCTCGGTGAGCATCCGCGTCTCCGCCCACGCACCCTGCCCCGTCGTGGTGGTGCCCGACAAGGACGGCAAGCCCGCCTCCACCTCCATGAAGCGGATCGTGGTCGGCGTCGACGGCTCCTCGCACGCCCGGCGCGCCCTGAGCCACGCCATCGACCTGGCTGCGGAGAACGACGCCGAACTGGTGGTCGTCCACAGCTGGCAGGTGCCCTACCCCTACGACCCGCTCGTGATGACGGCGGCCGGCTACATGCCCCAGGACGACCTCTTCGAGAAGCAGTCCGAGCGTCTCGTCGCCGAGCTCATCGCCGAGGCGATGGACGAGAAGCGCGACGACACCCAGGTCGACGTCACGGTGGTACGCAGCGAGAAGGATCCCGCCACCGCCATTCTCGAGGCGGCCGAGGGCGCGGACGCGATCGTGGTGGGCTCGCGCGGGCGCGGTACGGTCCGCGGCCTCCTCCTCGGCTCGGTGAGCCAGGGGATCCTGCACCGCTCCCGCATTCCCGTGGTGGTTCTGCCCAGGCACGCCGACGAGGACGAGTAGGCCCGGCGGCGCCACCGCCTTCCGGGACACCGTGCCCGGCGGCCCGTGCCGCCGGGCACGCCGCCTCAGCTCGTCAGGACCTGGGGCGACGTGGTCTTGAGCATCGCGTTGGCCCACGTGGCCTGGCGCACCGTCTGCGGGTGGCATCGCTCGGTCAGGTGCAGCAGCTCCCGGTCCCCCAGTGCCTGGGCCCCCTGGCCCAGCAGTTCCCAGTCCACCGACACCCCGGACGCCATGCGGTGCAGCTGGCGCAGGTCGGCCAGGAGTTCCAGGTCCGGGTCGCCCGGTCCCCCCTCCACCGCGTCGCGCTCCTCCGCCAGCGGTTCCCCGCCCTCGCCGCCCAGGTCCATCCCGTAGCGCTCGCCCGTCCGGGCGAGCTCGCGCATGTGCTCGCGCGACCAGCGGGCCAGGTCCTTGGACACGTGGACGATCTCGTGCTCCCCGCTGTGGCGCTCCGACAGCGCGAGCAGCGCCTCGACCATGTGGCCCTCCGCGCGGTACAGCTCTCTCAGCGCGATCTCGATTCCCATTCCCCACCTCCGGCGATGTGCTCCCCGGCCTCCGCCCGCACGCCTCCCCTGGTCCGCGGAACCCTTGCGTCCAGCGGCCGGGAAGCGGTGGTCGTCGGCGCGGGGGCGGGCGTGCCGCCGCCGGCCTCCAGAAGCCGGATCCGGGCGGCGGCGGTCTTGAAGAGAGGCTGTTTGGACACCGGATCCCAGTCGTTGACGGTCATCTCGTTGGCGGCACGGTCGTGGCCGCCGTCCCAGTAGCCGTAGTGGAACGGCAGGAACAGCACCCCCGGGCGGATGCCGCAGATCCGGGCCCGGGCGTGCACCACCCCGCGGGGAGAGGCCACCTCGACGAGGTCCCCCTCGCCGATGCCGAGCTCCTCCGCGTCGGACCCCGACACCTCCACCCACACCTCGGGTGCCGCCTCGTTCAGCTGCGGTGCGCGGCCGGTCTTGGTCCGGGTGTGGAACTGGTACAGGGTGCGTCCCGTGGTGAGTGCGAAGGGGTAATCGCCGCCGGGTTCCTCGTGAGGCGGCAGGTACTCGGCCGCTCGGAGGATCGCCTTGCCCTCCGGGTTCATCGCCCGGTACTCGACCTCCTCCATCGGGGCACCGGTGACCAGGTCGCGGCCGTAGCTCTCGCAGACGTCGGGTGCGGCCCAGAACCGGCCGTCCCCGTAGAGGCGCTCGGTGCCCTCCGGCCGGTCCTCGTTGCACGGCCACTGGATGCCGCTGCCGCCCCGCAGCCTGTCGTAGGTGATGCCGGTGTAGTCGCAGGGGCGACCTTCGGTGGCGCGCTTCCACGCCTCGAAGGCCGATTCCGGGTCGTGCCACTGCGGGAACGGGTTCCCGTCCTTGTCGCGGAAGTCCATCCTCCGGGCGTAGTCCAGGAAGATGTCCAGGTCGGGCCTGGCCTCGCCGGGCGGCTCGACGGCCTTCTCGGACAGGTGGACCGTGCGGTCGCTGTTGGTGAACGTGCCGGTCTTCTCCCCCCAGGTGGCCGCGGGCAGCACCACGTCGGCGAGCTCGGCGGTCTCGGTGAGGAAGAGGTCCTGCACCACCAGGAACAGGCTCTCCTTCTCCAGGACCGAGCGGATGCGCGCCAGTTCCGGCAGCGACACCGCCGGGTTGGTGCCGCTGATCCACAGGAAGCGGATCGAGCCCTTCTCGGCGTAGCGGAAGATCTGCATCGCGTGCGTGGGCGGTGTGTAGTGCGGGATCCGCATGTGGTCGATGTTCCACACCGCGGCCAGATCGGTGATGTGCTCGTCGTTGTTCCAGTTGCGGAAGGCGGTGAGATCGCCGTCGGCGCCGCACTCTCGGGTGTTCTCCGCCGTGGGCTGGCCGTTCATCTGCAGGAGCCCGGCCCCCGGTCGGCCGAGCATGCCGCGCAGCAGGTGCACGTTGTTGACCTGGACGGCCGCGGCGGTCGCCTGATGGGACTGGTAGAAGCCCTGGAGCACGGTGGAGAACAACCGCTCGGCGCTCCCCAGCATCTCCGCGGCCTCCCGGATCCGCGCGGCGGGGACGCCGCAGATCTCCGCGGCGGTCTCGGGCGGGTGGTCGCGCACCTGCCGGGCGAGCTCCTCGTAGCCGACGGTGTGCGACTCCACGTACTCGTGGTCGACCATGTCCCGGCGGATCAGTTCGTGCAGGATGCCGTTCATCAGCGCGACGTTGGTCCCCGGCAGCGGTGCCAGGTGGAGATCGGCCGCGCGGGCGACCGGTGTCGCACGCGGGTCCACGCACAGGACCCGGGGAGGCTCGGGGCCGGCCAGCCGGTCGAGCACCCGCGCCCACAGCACGGTCTGGGTCTCGGCCATGTTGTGGCCGTAGAGGGCGAGAACGTCCGCGTGGTCGATGTCGGCGTAGGACCCGGGCTGACCGTCGCAGCCGAACGACTCCTTCAGCGCCGCCGCCGCGGTCGCCGTGCACAGGCGGGTGTTGCCGTCCATGTGGTTGGTGCCGATGGCCCCGTGCCCCACCGCCGCCAGGGTGTAGTACTCCTCCAGGAACAGCTGCCCGCTGGTGTAGAAACCGATCGCGCTCGCGCCCTGCTCGTCGAGCAGCTCCTTGCTGCGCCGCACCACGCGTTCCATGGCGGTGTCCCAGTCGGTCTCGACCAGCTCGCCGTTCTCACGCACCAGGGGGCGGGTGAGCCGCTCACGGGAGTTGTTGGCCTGCCATCCGAACAGGTCCTTGGGGTCCAGTCGCCCCCTGTTGACCCGGTCCTCGGCACGCCCCCGGACCCCGACGATCCGCCCTTCGCGGACCGCGATGTCGAGGGCGTCGCCGTTGGAGTGCAGGATCGACGCGCTCTGCACCCACGCGTCCACCTGGTCGGGGGAGCTTCCGTCCCCGAGATAGGTGTCCACCCGGGTCGGCCATTCCTCCCCGGGCCCGTAGGGCGTCCGCGTGCCCCACGGTTCGGCGATCCGGTCCTTGGACGGCATGGCGGCACCTCCAGCTCGGCTGCCCGCGCCACTACCCGGGGCGCCCGGACACAAACTGAGCAGGGCCAAGGGCGGAAAGCCGAGAACTCACTCCGCCGTGTCGCTGTGCCGCCTCTTGCGGATGTGCAGAAACCAGGTGACGCCGACGGCCAGGAAGAGGAGAGCTGCCGAGGCCCCGTAGATGAGGGCCTCATCAGTACTTTCGCGGCTCAACGCCCTGGCCGACATGACGCCGCACAGGGTGGCGAAGACCAGGTGGAGAAGGACCGAGATTCGTTCCAGAGCAGGATGGCTCCACGCAGGGGGCTTCTGGTGGTCGGTCCTCCAGTTGCGGTGGCCGGGAGATTCCTCCGGGTGCAGCGGTTCGGCAGATTCCTCGCTCGGAAGGCTCATGCGGAGTACTCCAGACAGAACGGGTGTCCGGCGGGGTCCGCATAGATACGGAACAGGTCGTCGGGGTCGTCCTCCGAGACCCCCAGTTTGCGGGCGCCGAGCTCCAGGACCCGCGCCTCGGCCGCCTCGATGTCCTCCACCCACACGTCGAGGTGCATCTGCTGCGGCCTTTCGGGGTCCGGCCACGCAGGAGGCTTGTGGTCGGGCGCGCGCTGGAAGGCGATCTGCGGCCAATCCTCGCCGATCACCACCCAGTGCTCACTCCGCCGCACCACGCTCAGGCCGAGCAGTTCCCCGTAGAACTCCGCGAGCGCATCGGGATCGGGGCAGTCGATGGCCAGGGCGTGCAGTCGTCCGATCATGCCTGCGGTTTTCCCGGAAGCCGACTCCCCAACCCCGCCGGCACGCGCCCCGAAGCCCTCGCACACGCGAATTCAGGGGAATTCGGTCATTCATAGTGGTACCGGGCGCTGATGATCCTCAGCTCACTGTCATCGGCTCGGTAGACCAATCGGTGTTCATCGGTGATCCGGCGCGACCAGTACCCGGACAGATTCGCTTTCAAGGGCTCGGGCTTGCCGATGCCCTCGAAAGGACTCCGCTGAGCCTCGGATATCAGACGGGCCAACCTCCGTGCGGTCTTCCTGTCTGTCGCCGGCCAGTAGGTGAAATCCTCCCAGGCGTTGGGGTCGAAGCGGATATCCCTCACTCGTCATCCGCCAAGCCGGTCAGTTCGTCCGTGGCCATGGTGACAGTGCTGGTGTGGTCACCCTCCTGGTCACGGGCGATGGCTTCCAGCAAACGGGAGGCGTTGGCGGGTGAGCGGAGAAGGTAGACGGTTTCCTGCCAGCCGCGCCAGTCCTCCTCGGACATCAGCACGGCGTTGCCGTACTGGCGGGAGGTGATGTGCACGACGTCGTGGTCGTCGTTGACTCTCTTCAGAAGGGGAAAGAAGGAGGCACGTGCCTCGCTCGCGCTCATGGCCATGTCCATACTCCTTGAGAAGACGTACAGGTTTGCCGTACCACTTTGAGGGGTGCGGGGCAGGCCTTCGGGCACCCGGTGCAGACCGTCTTGGAGCCGTACCTCTTCCCCTGGCGGTGCAGGGCGTAGGTGCGTGCGGGCTTGTAGCCGTAGTTGCTCAGGAAGTCGTCCTGGCCGAGTCGGTTGTACTCGGCGACCGCCTCCCGAACGGTGCTGCGGATGATGCCTGCCAGGCCCATGGCAGCAGACTGGGGCCTCGTTCCGCCCAATGGATCGTCGGTCCGGATCGCCGGCGGGTCCACCTGCCGGAGAAGTACGGCAACCGACGAGGCGTCCACAACCGGTGGGCGCGCCGACGGTGTGTCCTGCTCAGGGGAGTGCGTGATCGTGTGAAGAACAACGCTCACCCCCGCCGCGAGGATCGCCTCAGCTGTCCGGGAGCGCTTTTCCGAGCACCGAAGGAGCTGGACCATTTCGACCAGGTCGATGGTGTCCACCGACCTGATCGAGTACGGCGAGACCCCTGGTCCGGTTCTCTTCGGACTTGGAGGGAGACCCTGGACGTCTGGTACCGGAATATGGCCAGTGGGGGTCAGAGCGGGTCGAGGCGGGCCTTGAGCAGGCAGAATTCATTGCCTTCGGGGTCGGCCAGGACATGCCATGGCTCCTGCCCTGTCTGGCCGATGTCGGCCGGGCGTGCACCGAGCTCCAGAAGGCGTTCGAGCTCGGCGTCCTGATCGCGGTCGGTGGCGTTGACGTCGATGTGCAGCCGGGATTTTCCAGGCTCCGGCTCTTCTCTGTAGCTGAGGATGATCGTCGGCTGCGGACCACCGAACCCCTCACGCGGCCCGATCTCCAGCGTGCCGTCGTCCTCGCGGTCGAGCACGACGAAGTCCAGGACCTCGCACCAGAACCGCGCCAGCAACTCGGGGTCGCGGCAACCGAGTACGAGTTCGCTGATACGACACGCCATGGACACAATCTGCTCTCGAGCTGGGGATTTCCGAAGGGAGCGCATGAGAATTCCATGGCCCCTCAACGATGAAAAGGCTCCGCGATCGTAGCGGACAGGGTGGGCACGGGAAAAATGTTTTTCAGGACCAATTCTGTTCGGGCAGGTGAGAAGGAGTTCGAGCGTGCAGCAGGGAAGCTGGTTTCGAGGCACAGCCCGGTGGCGTTCACGAAGACGGACGGATCCGGCGGGTGGTGATTCCCTGACGTGGAGCTTTCCCGACGTGGGGATTTCGCGCGCATGACGCCGCTCGCTCTGCAGACGCGGCGCTTTTCCGGAATGTTTGCCGGCCGCGCCGCCGGCGAACGCCCTCGACGTCCGATCCCTGGACGACCGTGCCGGCAGGGAGGAACACCGCGCGCCTGCGGGTACCCGCCGGATGAGCCCTACCGGCCCGGGGGACACCGAAGGCCGGAGGTCCTCTGTGGACCTCCGGCCTTCGCCGTGTCTTCCGGGAGCCTTCCACCTGGGAGGCTCCTCGACCTTGCGGAGGGTGTGGGATTTGAACCCACGAAGCCCCGTCAAGGACTTGGTGCTTTTCAAGAGCACTGCACTCGGCCGCTATGCGAACCCTCCACGGGGAGACCCTGTCTCCTCCGCGTGTCATGGTAGCCCACACCCCGCGGACGTCGGGGCGGACCGGGTGACGCATCCGACCGGCGCCTGAGTAGCATGCCGCGCATGGCAAAGATGAACGCTGAGACGGCGGAGCTCACCCAGTCCGGGTTCCTCGGGACTGTGCCCTTCGCGCGTACTCTCGGTGTCGCCTTCGACGACATCGACTTCGGGCGCGCCGTGATGCGCCTGGCCGACCGGCCCGAACATCACGACCACCTCGCCTCCCCCCACGCCGGCGCCCTGTTCACACTTGCGGAGTCCGCCGCCGGTGCGGTCGTCCTCGGCAGCTTCGGCGACCAGCTGGGCCGTGCGTTCCCTGTGGTGGTGAGCGTGGAGGCCCGCTACGACAGGTCCGCGGTCGGGGACGTGACCGCCGAGGCCGTACTGGCCCGGCCGCGGGAGGAGATCCTCGCCGAGCTCGACGAGGGGAGGAACCCCGAGATCCCCCTCGATGTGGAGCTGCGCGACGGCGGCGGTGTCGTCGGCCGGGTGCGTGTCACCTCGACCCTGCGCCTCCAGAGCCGGTAGGGGCGGGTGGGGCCGGGAGCCCGGATCGTTCGGCCGAAACCCCCTCTGAATGTCGGTGCCTCTGGGTAGGTTGCCCTGGTAACCACCCTTGAGGAGGCCGATCGTGAAACTGCGTGTGGACCGCGACGCGTTCGCCGAGGCGGTCGCGTGGACGGCCCGGGCACTCCCCGGTCGGCCCGCCGTGCCCGTGCTCGCCGGCATGCGGCTGGAGGTCGCGCAGGACGGCCCGTCCCTGCACCTGTCCGGCTTCGACTACGAGGTCTCCAGCCGCGCCTCCGTCGAGGTCCTGGCGGAGGAGAGCGGTGCGGCCCTGGTCCCCGGGCGGCTGCTCGCCGAGATCGTGCGCAACCTGCCGTCGGGATCGGTGCACATCGACACCGACGGCACCCGGCTGCGGATCTCCGGCGGCGCCGCGCGCTTCACGCTCATCACCATGCCTCTGGAGGACTACCCCACGCTGCCCGGAATGCCGGGGCGGATCGGCTCGGTCTCCTCCGACGCCTTCGCCGAGGCGGTGCGCCAGGTGACCCCCGCCGCGAGCCGGGACGACACCCTGCCCATGCTCACCGGTGCCTACCTCGACTTCCGCGGCGACACCCTGAGCGTGGTGGCCACCGACCGCTACCGGATCGCGGTGCGGGAACTGTGGTGGAAGCCGGAGGACCCCGGTATCGGGGCCTCCGCCCTGGTGCCGGCCCGTACCCTCCACGACATGGCCCGGAGCCTCATCGCCAGGTCCGACGTCGACATCGCACTGGGTGCACCGCAGGCACAGGGCGAGGGCATGATCGGCTTCGAGAACGGCGGGCGCCGCACGACCACCCGGCTCATCGACAGCGACTTCGTGAAGTACGCGTCGTGGTTCCCCGCCGAGTTTGCCGGGCGCGCCGAGGTCGCGGTCGCGCCCCTGGTGGCGGCGGTCAAGCGGGTGGCGCTGGTCGCCGACCGCAACACCCCGCTGCGGTTGGCCTTCTCCGAGGGGGAGGTCGTGCTCGAGGCGGGCTCGGGTGAGGACGCCCAGGCGATCGAGGCGATCGGCGTGGCCTACGAGGGGGAGCCGCTGCGGCTGGCCTTCCGGCCGGATTACCTCCTGGACGGCCTGACGGCGGTGGAGACCGACACCGCCCATCTCAACTTCACCGAACCGACCAAACCCGCCGTGTTCACCGATGCCCCGGCCAAGGAGGGCGACAAGCCCTCCTTCCGGTACCTCGTGCAACCGTTGCGGGTGGCCTGACCAGGGGTTCCGGTCCCTCTCCGGAGCGGCGTCGAGTTTTCCACAGAGTTATCCACAGGAGGAAGAGTCTTCCTGTGGATAACTTGGGGCGATCGGGCCCCGTAACGGCCTTGTTGGCCCGTTTCTGCTTTCGCCTATGCCCTGTGGCATGCAGAAATGCTCCTCAGGATGGCTCTGTGCACAGCCTGTGGAAAACTCTTCGGCACGCCCATGTGGAAATGTGGAGAAGGCGCACCAAGGCATCGCCAAAAGTGCGAAGCGGCTCGAACTACTCGTTCTTCGGAAGTGCGGACGTACCGCCACTGGTGACGGGTGTGTCCAGGCCCAGATCGGCCTGGCGCCCCCTGCGGTACCCCGCCCGATATCCGGCCGCGCTGTGCGTCCGTTCCGGCCGGTGCTTGCGCAGCTGCGGGAACTGCTTCTGGAACTCCTCCTGGACCCGGTGCACGTCGTCGCGCAGCACCAGGTCCGCCCCGCGGGCCGAGGCCTGTGATCCCTCCGCCGCGCCGGCCGCACCCTCTCCGGACGATGCCGACTCGTGTAGCCGGGCCCGGAACTCGCGGATACGCTCGGCCACCGCCTGCCCGTAGGCCCGCACGAACGACCGGTAGTAGCGCTTGCGCTCCGTCTCCAGCTCAGAGCGCGTGTAGTTGCGCAGCTCGCGGATGTCGGACACGTGCGCCGAACTCATGAACTTCGCCGACGCCTTCATCTGCATGGAGATCGACGGCATCAGCATGCGCAGCGCGTCCAGGGCACTCACCGTGCCGACCAGGATCATCACGCGCTCGGTGTTCTCCGAGTTGTTGCCCCGTACCGCCGACTGGCATCCGTAGGCCGCGGCGATGTCGGCCAGCGCCCGCACCCGGGCCTTCCCGTGGCCGCCGACTCCGGGGACGGTGTAGTCCATCCGGCTGATCGCGTCCGGCTCCTCGCCCCGCTCGGCGCGGGCCTCGGCCTCCGCGATCGCGTGGCGGGTCATCAGCTCGGCGGCCTTGGCGGTGAACGCCTGGCTCTCGGCATCGGTGACCGAGGGGTCCTCCGCCATCCGGAGGAGCCCTCGGACCCGCTCGACCATCTTCTGACGAGCAGCTTCTGTCATGGGCGCCCGGTCGTCTCCCGTAGATGTCGTCTCACGTCCGCACGTGAGCGGAAAACACCGAGCCTAGTTCTTGCTGCCGGCCACCATGGCGATGACTCCCACGATCGCCCAGATCGCCAGGCCGAGGAACAGGCCGCCGAAGGGCGCCAGATTGACCAGGGCGTAGCCCACACCGCCCACCACGGCGGGAACTGCGGCGTACCGGAACGGGTAGGAGGCCGCGTAGCGCCTGCCGCGGCGGTCCGACTTCTTGCTGAGCACACCGCCGATTCCGCCCACGAGGGAGAAGAAGATCACGGCCGTGCCCAGGCCGCCCATGACGGCGGGGAGGAGACCGCTGCTCAGGCTGAGCAGGAAACCGAGGGCACCTCCGGCCGCACCTCCCAGGAGGGACGTCGTCCAAGGCCAGATCATCGTCGCCGAGGCGACGGGAGTGAATGCGTTACCGCGCTCCAGCGTCATGTCCACTGCTCCAGTCGAATCGCGTGACGACCGCTCTTCGCCGGGCCGTCCCCTCCAGCGTGCACCACCGGGGCCCCGCGCACATCAGGGCCCTTCCCTGATCTACCCCCGAGTCCGCGCCCCACCCTCCCGGGGTGGGGCCGCGGGCACCGGTGCGGCCCTCTCGGAGGGACAACGGTCGGAGGTGCCGCAAAGTGCCCGCGGCGCGTGAATCCGGTCCGGGCGTCAGGCCCCTGAGGTCTCCGAGGGGGCGCCCAGGCCTGCCAGCAGCTGCGGCCAGGCGCTTCGGAAGGCGGGCAGGAGCGGCAGCCCTCCGGCCTCGTCCAGGGAGACCCAGCGCACCTCCAGGCTCTCGGAGTTCCCCGGGTGGAAGGGCACCAGCTCCGGCATGCGCACCAGGAACGTGTCGTAGCGCCACACCGAGAGGTCGTGCTCGTGCACCCCCAGTACCGTGTACTCGCTCAGGTCGCCCGTGACCTCCTCCCGGAACTCACGTACAGCGGCCTCCAACGGGGTCTCGTCCCGGTTGCGGGCGCCACCGGGGATTCCCCACAGACCGCCCATGTGTGTCCACTCCGCTCGGTGCTGGAGCAGCACGTGGCCGGTTCCGGACATGTCGTCGGCATACAGCAGCAGCCCGGCGGCCCCGTAGAGACCCCACCTCCGGGAACCGTCCGGAAGGCTCACCCAGCCGTTCCCGTCGCCGTCCTGCATCGGGGCATCCTCCTTCACGAACCGTGTCGCGGGCGCTGTCCACTCCCTGTGGACAACCAACCAACACCGGTGTTTCATGCCCGCCATCCCCGAACCTATGGCCCAGCACACAGCTTCCGCAGCCCCTCGGCCGAGACCGTGCGCATCGGAAGGCGGGCGGTGGACGGACGCCGCGACACCGCGTGCTCTTGGGCACCATCGCGGAGTGCATTTCGGGACTTGTGTCGGAAAACTCGTGACACGGTGTGCGTGAACGGTTCTGGAAGGCGGGGGGAATTACTCGCGGGATTCGAACGAAATCCCTGTTCGGAGGCTGTAAGGAGACTGAAAGCGGGGTGGAAGAGGATCTCTCTAGTGTTGAACACGTTCGGCGCGGCCGGTTCCCCCCCCGAGAGGACGGCTCGGGGGCTCCTGGACCGGCGCGGCGTTCGTCGGACACATGCACCCGCGGTGAGCCTGAGGCGGAGGCCGCCGCGGGTGACCCGTCCGGTGAGGGACGGCGGAGGTTCCCCCATGATGCTGCGTAGACGGCGCAGAGCCACGTTGCGGCTCTACACGAGTGCTGTGAGAAAAGGAGTTCGCGTGCCGAAGATGCTGACCGTGGACGAGCGGTTCGAGGCGCTCGTCGCCGAGATCGGGCCCGAGGCGAAGATGGTCCCCCTGCAGGAGCCGGACCCCGAGAAGCCGACCCCGGCCGAGCAGGCGCCCGCCGAGGGCGCTCCCGCCGAGGAGGGGACCGGCGACCGGTAGGCGCCCGCAGGGTGATTCCCGAATTGCTCCGAGTACCCGAGGGAGGAGGTGCTCGGAGCTTTTGCCGTGCGGGATTCCATTCCGCCGAAATCCCCCTTGCTAGGGTTCCCCTGTGGAATTCGGAGTGCTCGGCCCCATCGCTGTGTGGTCCGGGGGCAAGCCGGTCCCGGTCGGCGGCCCCCGCCAGTGCTGTGTGCTCGGAGCACTCCTGGTCCACGTCGGCCGCGAGGTCACGGTCGACCAGCTCATCGACTACCTGTGGAGCGACCACCCCCCGCGCACGGCCCGCTCGGTGATCCAGGTGCAGATCTCCCACCTGCGCAGGGTGCTCCCCGACACCATCTCCACGACCTCGGGCGGATACGCCATCCACGTGGACCCCGACAGCGTCGATCTCCACCGCTTCCGCCGACTGCGGAGGGCCGCCGCCGACGCAGAGCCGGAGAAGGCCCTCGAACTCCTGGACCGGGCACTGGCCTGCTGGCGGGGCGTGCCCTTCTCGGGGGTCGGCTCCGAGGCCCTCGAGCACTCCCTGGTCGCCCCCCTGCGGAAGGAGCGCTGGAGCGCGGTCGTGGCCTGGGCCACCTGCGCGCTGGAACTCGGCCGGTACCCGGACGTGGTCTCCCGGCTCACCCCCCTGGTCGGGGAGGACCCTCTGGGGGAACGGCTGCACCACCTGCTCATCACCGCGCTGTGGCGGGACAACGAGCGCGCCCGCGCCCTGTCCGTCTACGAGGGGTTCCGCTCCCGGCTGGCCGAGGAACTCGGGATCGACCCCGGGCCCGAACTCACGGCACTGCACGGCCGCATCCTGCGGGAGGACGCCGAGCAGGTGCGCGAACTCCACGAGCGGACGGCCGAACCCGGATTCCGCTACGTGGCCCGCAGCGACCTGCCCCGGGACCTGCCCGACTTCACCGGCCGCCGGGAACACCTCCGCGCGCTCGAGGAGGCGGCCGCCGGCGAGGACGGCCACGCCAAGGTCTGCGTCATCACCGGGGCGGGGGGCGTGGGCAAGACCGCCACCGCGGTGCGCTTCGGCTACGAGGCCGCGCAGCGCTACCCCGACGGCCAGCTCTTCCTCGACCTGTACGGGTACACGGCCAACAAGGAGCCCCTGGACGCCTTCTCGGCGCTCGGCGCCCTCCTGCGGGCGGTCGGCGTGGAACCGGACGCGGTCCCCGACTCCCTCGACGAGAGGGCCGCCCTGTGGCGGGCGACGCTCATGGGGCGCAGGGCCCTGCTCGTCCTCGACAACGCCGTCAGTTACGCGCAGGTCAGCCCCCTGCTGCCCTCCTCGCCCGAATCGCTCACCCTCATCACCACGCGCAACGAACTCCCAGGCCTCAGCGGTGCGCGCTTCCTCTCCCTGGGCATGTTCGACGAGCGTTCCGCGCTGGTCCTGCTCGGCCGGGTCCTGGGAGAGGAGCGTGTCCGGCGGGAGGAGCGCCAGGCCAGGGAGATCGTCCGCATCTGCGGGGGGCTGCCCCTGGCGCTGCGGGTCGTCGCGGCCCGCATGCTCAGCCGGCCCAGGTGGTCCTTCGCCCACGTCGCCCGGCGCCTGGGTGAGCAGAACCGCAAGTTCCGCGAGCTCAGGGTGGAGGGGCAGAGCGTCGAGTCGGCGATCGACCTCTCCTACCGCAGCCTCAACGCGCAGCAGCGGCGGGTGTTCCTCCAGCTGGGGCTGATGATCGGCAAGAACCTCGACCTGGCCGGCGCGGCGGCCATGCTGGACATGACGGTGGAGGACGCCGACGACGTCCTCCAGGAACTCGTCGGCGTGTGCCTGCTGGACGAGCCCCAGGGCGACGTCTACCAGCTGCACGACCTCATCCGGGCCTTCGCCCTGGACCGCTCCGCCGACGTGCTGGGCGACCGGGAGGCCGAGGCCGCCAGGACCCGGCTGGCCGAGTACTACCTGGCCACGGCGCAGCGCGCGGCCGAGCTCCTCGGCCCGAGCGTGCGCGACGACCCGGGCACCGCGGGGCCCGTGCACCGGACGGAGCTGTCGGGGCGCGAGGACGCGGAGAACTGGTTCTCGCTGCACCGCGAGAACCTCGCGAACACGATCGACTACTTCGCCTCGCGCGACAGCGGCGACAGCGCCTGGCGGATGGCCGAGGCCGTGTGGCGGTTCTACGCCATCAACGGGCAGATGGGGCTCTTCGTCAGCTCGCACGAGAGAGCCCTGCAGATCAGCGACCGGCAGGGCAACCGGCGCGGCCGGGCGGTGACCCTCATCGGCCTGGGGATCGCCCACTACCTGTCGGGGCGCTTCGACGACTCCCTCGACCTCCTCAGGGAGGCCCACGACCTTCTGGAGGAGGTCGGCGACGAGCGGGGGGTCATCCGCGCCCTGTCCAACCTGGGGATGGTCTACGAACGCCTCGGACGGTTCGGCGACTCGATGGCGGCCATCCGCAAGGTGCTGGACCACGCGGTGGAGACCGGCAACACCAAGATCGAGGCGCTGCAGTGGAGCAGCCTCGCCGTCCTCCACCAGACCCTGGGCGAGTACGAGGACGCACTGGAGTGCGCGGAGAAGGCCCTCCTCCGCGCCTCGGAGGAGGAGCTGGGGGAGGTCAGGTCGGTCGCCAAGCGGGTCATGGGCGAGGCGCAGACCGGACTGGGCCGCCTCGACACCGCCTTTCGGGAGCTGAAGGAAGCACTGGAGCTGACACTGAGGCTGCGCCTGGTGGGGCACCAGATCTACGTTCACAACTCCCTCGGCATCGCCCACCGCGCCGCCGGGCGCTGGGACGAGGCCGTCGGCGCGCACACCGAGGCGCTCGTGCTCTCCGAGCGGTCGGGGGACCGCAGCGGTGATGCCGAGATCCTCACCGACCTCGGCATCACCCACGCCGCGGCGGGACGGCACGAGGAGGCCGCGGCGGCGCTGGGGGAGGCGTACACCGTGGCGGTGGAGCGCGCCGAGCGCTACGCCGTGGCGCGCGCCGCGCTCGCGCTGGGCTCCCTTCCCGCGTCGGTGACGCCCCCGGACCGGGCGGCGGCACTGCTGCGCGAGGCCGAGGAGATCTTCGCGGACCTGGGCCTGGCCGGCGTGGAGCGGGCCCGTCAGGCGCCCGCGGGCCCGGCGGCCGCCGGCTGACCGGACGCGACCCGCCCGGAGCCGCGACCCCGGCGGCGCGGGCGCACCCATCCGCCGTTCCGCCGCATGGAGCGCAGGCACAGGGTGGCGGGCAGGGTCCGCACCGAGCGCGGCAGCCGCGGGTAGACCGTCCGGGTCGTCGCGACCACCGCGTCGAACACCCGTTGCCGGCGGTCGGACCACGGCAGTCCGAACGCCTCCCGCATCTCGGGGGAGAGCAGTCCGGTGGTCAGCAGCTGCTGCAGCGGCATCAGGATCCGCAGCAGCGGTTGCTGGGGGTGGAACAGCTGCCGGGTGATCTCCCGCGCCTCGTCGCCGATCTTCAGGCGGGCCGTCTGCTCCGCCCAGTAGGCGTCGAACTCGGCGGGGCCGGTCGGCCACGCCTCCTCGGACAGGCCCAGTGCGGTGCCGAGCACCGCAGCCTCCCGCACGTAGGCCGCGTACTCCTCGTCGTCGAGCCCGCCCATGGTCATCCCGTACAGGCGAGCGCCCTGGTGGCACAGGGTGGCGGCCACCCACAGCAGGAGGTCGTCGTCGAGTGCGCGGTAACCCGGGCCGGTCACCTTCTTGTGCATCGCCCGCACGATGGCGTGCAGGCGCTCGCGCTCGGCGTCGGTGCCGTAGACCGTGCCGTACACGTAGTAGAGGGTGCCGATCAGCCGTGCGAACGGTCGGGTGGCGAAGGTGCTGTGGTCCCCCACCCCTCGCGCCACGCTCGGGTGGGCGATCTGGAGCAGCACGGCGTAGCCGGCGCCACCGAGGAGAGAGGCCTCGGCGGTGACTTGACGCAAGGGTGACTCGCGGGAGGAACGAACCATACCTCGGATCGTACGTCAGTACCCCATACCGAAGTAAAAGGCTTTTGACGTGGCCTTTTGCACAAATCCGGCAGGCCCTTCGGAACCCCGGACCAGGGGAAACCCTGCCCTCGGTAAGGGGAATATGGCGGCATGGACAGGTCTGCCGTTCCACCCTTGGGCTGAACCGATTGGTCCACCCGCCGCCCTCCAGGACCGGTTCCCTCCTGCCCCTGTGTCACTCCTGTTCACAGGCGAAGCGGCACGGCGCCGACGGCCGTACCAGTGCCGCGGCCGCGCGGATTGGCTCTTCCACCGGTCCGGTCGCCCGGTCCCCGGCGCCCCCACCAGCGGCCTTGACCCCCCGTCACCGCCTACCTACATTCTCGGCAGCGGGCGGGGTCCCCGTGGGCCGTCGGCGCACAGGGGTGTCCGAACCCCTCCCGTGCCCGTCCTGGACCGGTTCCGGTCCTGGTCATCCCGCTACCCGCCCCCGCGTGCCGGGGGCCGTGACCCAGAAGGGCCTTCCATGCAGACCACCACGTCCCCCCGGAGCCGCCGCAGGTTCCGTTCGGTGTCGGCCGTCGCCGCGGCGACCGCCCTGTTCTTCACCCTCATGCCCGCCGGGGCCGCCAGTGCCCACGGCTACATCTCCTCCCCCATGAGCCGCCAGGCGCAGTGCGCCGCCGGCATGGTTCCGTGCGGCGGCATCCAGTGGGAGCCGCAGAGCGTCGAGGGCCCCAAGGGCCTGACCAGCTGCTCGGGCGGCAACGCCCGCTTCTCCGAGCTCGACGACGACAGCCGCGGCTGGCACGTCACCCAGGTGGGCACCTCTCAGACCTTCACCTGGAGGCTGACCGCCATGCACGCCACCGCCACGTGGGAGTACTTCATCGGCGGTCAGCGCGTCGCGGTCTTCGACGACGGCGGCGCCCGCCCCGGCGAGATCGTCCAGCACACGGTGGACCTGTCCGGCTACAGCGGCCGGCAGAAGATCCTCGCCGTGTGGAACGTCGCCGACACCGCCAACGCCTTCTACGCCTGCGTCGACGTCGACGTCCGCAACTACTAGGAGGCCCCCGCCCCGGAAGCAGCGGGGACCGTCGCCCCGTCCCGGCCCGGCCCGCACCGGATCGGGGCGGGGCCTTTCCTCACCACACCGGTCCCGCCGGCCACCGCGACACGCATGCTCTCGTTTCCTTCTCCGTACGCTGAGAACTGGCGGGCCCTGGCCTCCTGGTGGAGGAGCTCCATACCCCACACGGGGGACATGGTGAGCGGGATTTCTGGCCGTGGCGGGGGGTAAGGCTGGTCTTACTCCCATGCCACGGCCGCTCGTGCTGGGCAGAGGCTCGGTCACCCCGGCAGCGCCGACACCGGCCCACCGATCCCTGAGGCCCCGACTGGGGAAGCGAAGAACGGGTGCTCACCTGCCTGGACACCGTGTAGACGGTCCATGGCGCACGACAGTGCACGCATGACGGGCGCCTGCCGGCCTTTCCGCGGGCTGCGAAGTAACACGGATCTCGCGCTCGGTCGGCTGCGGCCGTGCCGAGGAGGCCTTACCCAGAGCCAGGACGGTGCTGATACCGATCGAGCGTGGATTTGGTGGTGGAGGCGTCTTGAAACACCAGCTCCCACGGGCCGGTGTCCACGTCGAAATCCTTCCCGAAGCCAACCCACTTTCCGGCCATTCGTCGTCCGGTCGGTTCGATCAGCAGCTGGATCGCTCCGTGATAGCGCGCGCCGCGATAGTAGCCGTCCTTGGACGTCTGCTCGGTCCAGGTGCCGGTGCAGACCGTGCCGTCAAGGGTGAGATCCATCGTCAACGAAGATTCCGATGAGCCGGGGATGCTGCGCACGGTGAGTCGTTCATCGTGCTGAAGCAGGACTACGTAGTGCTCTCCGGTGAAGCTGGAACCTCGGCCGGTGCTGACGTACTCGTAGCGCGAGAGCCAAACTCCTGAATAGTTGGCGTATTGGCTGACCTGGGTCACAGCGGTGTCTGGCTGAAACTCGTCATGAGGGGCCATGTCCTGTCCTCGGTCGTGATTGACGGGGCGTACCCCCGGCACCGACGGAGCGAACCCGAGAGCTTCGATGGGTGCTCCTAGAACGTCCTCCAGTGCTCGAGCGTAGCTGGGCCTCGGGGTTACGACAGTGCCTGCTTCCCAGCGCTGTACGAGCCGTTTCGACGCCCCATCGACCCCGGCGTCACGCAGGGCTTCAGCTTGGGAAGCCGAGAACGCCTCGGTCGAGTGACCTCGCGGCCTTTCTACCTGCGCTGACGCGGTCTGTCTCTCGGTAATTCCCCGTGGTTGTCCGTCTGATGTAGCACAACAAACGAAGAGAGAAGTTGCAGACCAGAGCCTCATGACGACGCGTGGCCACTGTGCCAGAACGAAGGGAGCCACCAATAGAGCATGGAGCGGTCTTCCGGCCATGGGAGACGTTCCTCTGCTTCCCAGTCTTCGAAGGAGTCGCGTGTGAGATCGATCGGGAGCCATGCCGGATCGAGCGGCTCGTCGGCTGTCGGGGGCCTGCTGAACAGTCGACCGACTTGGTCACATGCGCTGAAGCTCTGGTAGTTGCGTTGAGCCTCGACCAGGGAGGGTCTGTTCGCTCCGCCCTCCATGGTGGACCAGCGGAGTTGGACTGCGTCGTCCTCCCAGAAGCACACAGGGCAGGTCTCATGGGAACCGAGCGGCTCGTCCAAGACCAGATGTCCGCAGCAAGGGCACGGGTGGCGTCGGCTCATCCGCACAGCGTAGGGAGGAGCCGGCCCGCGTGCCATGGCTTTCGGCGGTCAGGGCTGTTTCAAAGTCGGGGTCGTGACCCATCAGCGCTGATCACAGCCTCGTAGCGATCCGGTCGAAGCTTGCACCGACGAGCAACGGAGCCCGCGAGAAGATCAGGGACTCTCACATCTCTGACTTCCAGAGGGACTCCGTTGCGCCCCCAGCCTGTCATGCCCGCCACCGGGCCCATCGGCCTTCTCGGTAAGTTCGCCCCTGGCCGATCCCCGCTCGCCGCGGGGCCGCCACCACAGCCTGACCAGCGTCGTGCTGTGCGCCCTGTGCACGATGCTCGCCGCCTGACCGACGGACCGGCCTCACCCCTGCCATGTGCACCGCGCCCTTGAGTGCTCGGACAGGGGAAAACGAAGAACGGGTGTCCACCTGTGTGGACACCCATTCCTTTGTCGGGGTGGCGGGATTTGAACCCACGACCTTTTTGTCCTGAACTCGAATCAGTGAGGTGATCTCAGTGAGTTTGCTTCTCGATATTGGTCAGAGCCAACGCGGCTTGCACGATCGCGCCGATTTTGGACGGGCTCATCGTGGTGTGGCGCAGCACTCTCCACCGTCCGGTCAGGACCGCCATCGCGCGCTCGCCGATGCACCGCAGGCCGCGTAGCAGCCGGTTGTAGGCCCGGTCATCGACATGCCAGCGATGCTCGTCGACCTCGGGCGGACGTTTGATCGGCGTGCGCACCCCCACACCAGCGCCGTCGTAGCCGGGATCGGCCAGCACTACCACCCCGTCGGCCGTGGCCTTGTGCACAAGCGGAAACACGTGCCGGCGTGCGGCGGTGATGTCGGGCGTGGACCCGGGCTCGACGTCGGACACCCATAGCGGTTCTCCTCGGGCATCGGAAAGGAACTGGATATTGCCGCCGTGGCGGTGTTTGTGGCCGCTGTACCAGAGGTCGCTTTGACCGGAGGGGCCAGGCTCCGAACAGCGGTCGGAGACAAACAGCTTTCCGTCAAGGATCAGGGGATCGTCGGGGGTGGTGCGGGCGTGTTCGAGGACCTGGTGCAGGTCGGGGGCCTGGTCGGCGAGCACGTCGATGCCCTCGTCGACGTAGCGGTAGCCGGTGGCCCGGGAGATGCGGTTGTCCCTGGCCAGGGCGTCGATGGCGGTGCCGTCGCGAAACCACCGCAAGACCAGGACTGCCTGTTTGTAGCAGGTCAGGGCGCGGGTGCCCGTGCGGGTGCCGCGGCGTTGGCGTTCGGCGTTCAGCAGGGCTGAAAGGTGCCAAACGGTGGCCTGGTCCACGTCGAGGGTGGCAGTATAGGGAACCACGTGGAGCCTTTCAGGTGGTCCGGTGGAGATTCGACACCTCGCCTTCTACCTGGGGCTCCACGTCTGTGTCAGGGGAACGGAAATTCACCCATGGATGCACTTCTCGTCTTTATTGCCGGTTTTCTACTGCTTCCCGATTGCTGAGATCACCTCAGTGGGAGAGCTTTCTGGGTGAACCGATTGTGAGCTGCCCAGAGGACATCGGCAGGGCCCGCCCCGGTCCGCATGCGTACGTCTCCTGTGGCCCCCCATATGGTCTCCTCATAAGACCCCTGCGCGGGAAGTTCACGGCCATGATGGAAACACCTTCGCCTGGTAGGCGTGATCTCAGGAGGTCGGTTCTCGGGCTTGCGCACACGGATCCTCAAGGGCCACTGTCGTCGCTCGCTGAAGCTGGCAGTTGTCCACTCAAGGGGTCAGGAGGCTTGGCAGATAGGGGGTGTCGGTAAGCGGAGTGTGTCACCAGGTGCCAAGCAACCGGTGAGTAGCTTGTCGATGGTTCTCGCTGTTGCGATACTGAGAGAGCGCTGAATTGAGCTCAGCACTGCTGGGTTCCGGACTGTTTGTACTCGTGGCTCTCATGTTCCGTCACCTTCCCAAGCCTGTCGGTGCTGTTCAGACCGTTCGCGAGAGGATGATGGCCATGGTGGTTTCCCTGAGGGATGCTGGTCGCCAGGTGGTTGCCAGCGTCTGTGAAGGTGTCGTTGGCGGAGTCTGCTCTGCCTTGATGATGGGTGCAGCAGTGCCGGGCTGAGTTCAGCGAAACGATGGCGTGCTGAAGGCCCTACACATCGAGCGGATGTAGGGACTTCGTCTGACTCAAGCGAACATTCTCGCTGCCTGGCGACGCGCCCCTTGCCGATGCCTCAGGTACGGCCTGCCATGTGTCAGTTCGCAGAACGGGGCGCTGGTCATGCGCGCACGGGCGCCAAGGAGCCCGATAACCTGCCTCTTTGATAAGAGCTCATCTCATTTGGGTTCTCGGTAACCTGCTCCTGTGTCGATGGCGGAACGGCTGGTGCCGGACGAGCTGTGGGAACTGTTCCAGCGAGTGGTGCCCGAAGCACCCACCCGTCCCCAGGGCGGCGGGCGGCGCAGATACGGCGACCGCCAAGTCCTGGCCGCGATCATCTTCGTGGCCACCACCGGCTGCACCTGGGCCCAGCTTCCACCGGTGTTCGGCCCCTTCCGGTCCGACCGCGCACCGGCGGTTCACCGAGTGGACCCGGGCCCGGGTCTGGGCCAAGCTGCACCGAGTGGTACTGGACGAACTCGGTGCCCGTGGCGAGGTGGACCGGTCGCGGTGCGCCATCGACTCGGTGAACATGCGGGCCCTCACAGGGGGGGACCTGACGGGCCCGAATCCTGTGGACCGGGGCAAGAAGGGGTCGAAGATCCATCTGATCACCGACCGGGCCGGTCTGCCGCTGTCCATAGCGATCTCGGGGGCCAACACCCACGACAGCCAGGCCCCGCAACCCCTGGTGATGGGGATACCCCCGATCCGCTCTTGCCGCGGACCCAGCCGACGCACACCGGACAAGCTGCACGGCGACAAGGGCTATGACTACGCCCACCTGCGCCGCCGGCTGCGCAAACGCGGGATCGTGCACCGCCTGGCCCGCCGGGGTGTGGAGTCCTCGCAGCGGCTGGGGCGGCACCGGTGGCAGGTGGAACGCACGATGGCCTGGCTGAGCGGATGTCGTCGCCTACACCGCCGCTACGAGCGCAGAGCTGATCACTTCCTGGCCTTTGCCGACATCGCCTGCACCCTGATCTGCTACCGCAGACTCACCAAATGAG
Source organism: Nocardiopsis algeriensis (assembly GCF_014203695.1). Classification (GTDB taxonomy): domain Bacteria; phylum Actinomycetota; class Actinomycetes; order Streptosporangiales; family Streptosporangiaceae; genus Nocardiopsis; species Nocardiopsis algeriensis. The sequence continues at coordinate 50,461 of NZ_JACHJO010000014.1, forward strand.
ATGAACTCTGAGTGCACCCAATCGACGCGCGCTGGAACTGCACAGCGTCGGTATGTCCACCGCCTACTTCGAGGCTCAGGGGTGGTCCGTCAAGGACGTCGGGGCCACGGAGTCCTACGACCTGCTGTTGAAGCGGGGGGACGCCTGCATGTGGAGGTGAAGGGGACCACCTCCGAGGGCACCCAGGTGATCCTCACACGTGCCGAGGTCGACAAGCAGCGCGAGCTCGCGCCCGAGAACGCCCTGGTGGTCGTCCACTCGATCGGCCTGGACCGGAGCGTGTCACCACCCACGGCGAGCGGTGGCGTCCTACACTGCACCTCGCCGTGGGAGATCGAAGAGGAAGATCTCACGGTCGTCTCCTACATTTACCGATCCGGGGTTGAGCAGGCCTCTGAGTAGCTCTCCGCGCCAACACGCTTTCTAATCCCGCATACGGGCGTTCGCCGCCGGTCGGCAGTGTGCTGACCAAGGAACGGAACTTTGGGGCGGACCAGTCCAAACGGCCCCGGACCGCTGGGAATGAGACTAAAACTGAGGCTACGAGACGGCCCTCAGAACGCCTGTGAGCAGCGACTGATTGGACACGATGGGATCGCTCGCGGGTGCTCAGTCAGGTTCGGCCAGCAGGAGCCATCACCCGCGCCTACAACCTCCACCGCGGCCCTTACCTGCACCTGGAGCGACAGCGCCGGGCACAGCAGGCAGAGCAGAATCGGCGCAGGGGCGACCTGCTGGTGCAGACCTCGCCTTCCGCTCCCGTTTTCGATGACATGGCCGAGCTGCGCGATCTGGTGCGTACAGCCATCGCGGTTGGGGCGGTGCGGCGATGACCCCCGACCCCTTCCACTTGATGGCCGATCGGGAGGCCCTGACCGCCTGGGCGCGGGAACACGGCGTGCGGGTGCGGGTGGCTGGTGAGGACTGGGAGTCCATCACCTACGAAGCCACCACCTCCGGACCGGACGGAACCTCGGTCGTGCGACGGTACCGGTGCGTGCTACCCCCGGCTATGGCGCTGCGACGGCTGCGGCTGACCTACGTGGTCGGCCTGTGCCACGACGCCGGCGGGGCGGTCTGCAACCACGTCCGCCGCGTCGTGCCCCCGGTGCTCTCCGCCGCCGACGAAGCAGCCCGCCACGACGTCACCTTGGTGGCCGCAGCGCTGGTGGAGGCAGAACGCCGCGCGGTGTGCGGTGCCACGGTGCACAACCTCGCCGTGTACACCGTGCAGCGTGCCAAGGATTGGCGGCCGTACTGAGAAGACCCCCGCGTGCCCTGCTGTCTGTCCGAGACCACGGGGCCCAGGGCACGCGGACCGTTCTTCGAATCGTGGCCAACCTGTGAGGACAAGCCGAACGCCACACGGGGACCTCGCCCACAGGCTTCCGCAACCGGAGGAACTCCACACCCCACGCGGGGGACATGGTGACCGGGATTTCTGGCCGCGGAGTGGGGTAAGGCCGGCCTTACCCCACGCCAAAGCCGCCCGTGCTGGGCAGAGGCGCAGCCGCACTGGCAGCGCCGACACCGGACCACCGCGCCCCCTGAGGGCTCGGGCGGGGGAAACGAAGAACGGGTGCCCACTTGTATGGACACCCGTTCCTTTGTCGGGGTGGCGGGATTTGAACCCACGACCTCTTCGTCCCGAACGAAGCGCGCTGCCAAGCTGCGCTACACCCCGAAGCAACGTCCCCAAGTCTAGCGGACATCGGGAGTGGTCGCGCACCCGGTTTCGGAGGAGACGCGTCACACGGTCAGGCGGCCACCAGGTCCAGCAGTGAGGCCTCCGGGCGGCAGCAGAAGCGCACCGGCGCGTAGGGCGAGGTGCCCAGGCCGCCGGACACGTGCAGCCACGCTCCCGCGTACTCGTGCAGGCCCCAGGCCCGCTTGCGGTCGATCCCGGAGTTGGTGACCAGCGTCCCGTAGAACGGCAGGCACAGCTGGCCGCCGTGCGTGTGGCCGGCGAGGAGGAGCTGGTAGCCGTCGGCCGCGAAGCGGTCCAGGTTGGCCGGTTCGGGGGAGTGCATCACCCCGAGGCGCAGGTCCGCCGTCGGGTCCGCCGGGCCCGCGACCTTCTCGTACCGGTCCAGCTTGATGTGCGAGTCGTGCACGCCGGCCAGGGCCACTTCGAGGCTGCCCGCCTTGAGGTGCCCCTTGCGGTTGTTGAGGTCCAGCCAGCCGGCGTCCGACATGGCCGCGCCCAGCTCCCGCCAGGGCAGGTCGGGATGCCGGCGCTTCTTGTAGTCGCTCTTGCTGGTCCGCCACAGGTAGCGGGCGGGGTTCTTCAGCTGCGGCGAGAACATGTCGTTGGATCCGTACACGAACGCGCCCGGCTTCTCCAGCAGAGGTCCCAGGGCGTCGATGAAGGGGCCCACGGCGTCCGGGTGCGCCAAGGAGTCGCCGGTGTTGACCACCAGGTCCGGTTCGTACTCCGCCAGCCTGCGGATCCAGTCGATGAGCATCCTGCGCCCCGGTGTCAGGTGCGCGTCGGAGAGATGCAGGATGCGCAGACGCGGGCTCCCCGGAGGCAGCAGCGGCAGCTCGTAGCGGCGCAGCCGAAACCAGTTGCGCTCGATGACCGACGCGTAGAACAGGCCTGCCGCACCCACGGCGCCCGTGACCGCCGCTGCCTGTCCGGCCCGGCGCAGCAGCCTTCCTCTGTCGGTCCCCATCAGTCCTCCTTCGTTGTCGAACGATCGTCTCAGATCCGCGCCGCAGCGCGGACAAACCATTGGTGGGGGCCTCCCCGCTCCCCGTAGGATCAGGCCATGGCCGAACTCAAAGACCGCCTCAAGAACGACCTGACCACCGCCATGAAGGCGCGTGACAAGGTGCGCACCGGCACCCTCCGCATGGTCCTGGCCGCGATCTCCAACGAGGAGGTGGCCGGTGACAGCCCCCGTGAGCTCACCGACGACGACCTCCTGCGCCTGCTGACCCGCGAGGCCAAGAAGCGCCGGGAGGCGGCCGAGGCGTTCGAGAAGGGCGGCCGCCCCGAGCAGGCCGAGGCCGAGCGGGCCGAGGGCGAGATCATCGCCGGCTACCTGCCCCAGCAGCTCACCGACGACGAGCTCGCCGCGCTGGTCGCCGCCGCGATCGAGGAGACCGGCGCCGAGGGGCCCAAGGGTATGGGGCTCGTCATGAAGGCCGTCAAGCCGCGTGTCGGCGAGCGGGCCGAGGGCTCCCGGTTGGCCGCCGAGGTCAAGCGGCAGCTGGCGGGCTGATCCGACGGAGAGGGGGCCGCGGCATTGTGCCGCGGCCCCCTTTCGTGTCCGGTGTCAGTCGTCCGCGCGCGCCATCGGCGTGGTCGCGGGTTGGACCTGGAACCAGTGTTCGTCGTCCTCCTCGGGAGCACCGGCCGTGCCGCCGCCCGAGCTGAGGAACACGTTGACCGTGGCCCCCTCCGGCAGTCGCGTACCCGCGTCGGGGTTGACCGCCGCCACCGTGCCCTCCGGCTGGGCGGAGCGGATCCGGGTGCCGGACACGTTCACCTCGTAGCCTGCGGCCCGGAGGGCGGCCACCGCGTCCGACTCGCTCTGGCCGACCACGTTGGGCACGCCGCCGGCGTCGGCGGCCGGGTCGGCGCTGGCCTCGGGCTCGGGCTGGCGGGGCGGGGACGTCGAGCCGAACTGGGACGGCGCCGACGCCAGCTGCTCGACCTCGAGGCCCTCGTGGGCGCCCCGCATGGTCTCCTGCCAGATCGGGCCGGGGATCGTCGCACCGTAGACCACGCCGAAGTAGCGGTCGCCGATGGTGACGTTGCGGAGCGGGTACTGCTGCGGGCCGCGCGGGTCGCCGACGAACACCGCCGAGGACATCTGCGGGGTGAAGCCGGCGAACCAGGCCGCCGCGGAGCCGTCGGTGGTGCCGGTCTTGCCGGCCGTCGGGCGGCCGATGCCCAGGGCGCTGGCGGTACCGCCGTTGAAGGTCTGCGACAGCAGGTAGCTGACGCCGTCGGCGACCTCCTCGTCCAAGACCCGCTCGCACTCGGGCTCGATCTCGATCGTGGTGTTCGACTGGTTGTCCACGATCGTGCTGATGGCCTGGGGCTCGCAGTACATGCCGCCGGAGGCGAAGGTCGCGTAGGCGTTGGCCACCCGCAGCGGGGAGACCTCCTCGCTGCCCAGGGTGAAGCTGCTGTTGGCCAGCGAGTTCTCGTTCTCGGTGAACAGGGTGCCGTCGGCGCGCTTGAGACCCAGCCTCTCGGCCATCTCCATCACGTCGCAGATGCCGACCCTGGCCTGGAGCTGTGCGAAGTAGGTGTTGGACGAGGCCTTGGTGCCCGACACCATGTTGTGCACGGTGCTCGACTTGGTGTCACCCGCGTTGCTCGGCGTCCACGTCGCCAGGGTGCCGCCGTTGCAGCTGCGCTGGCCCGAGACGGACACGCTCGTCGGAGAGTTGAACGCCGTGCTGTAGGGCAGGCCCTCGTCCAGTGCCGCAGCCAGGGTGATCGCCTTGAACGTCGACCCCGCCTGGAAGCCGATGCTGCCGCCCCGGTCGGCGTCGGTGGTGAAGTTGATGGAGGTCTCGCCGAGCTTGCTCTCGTCGGGGCCGTAGTTGCGGCTCTGCGCCATACCGAGGATGTGGCCGGTCCCCGGTTCGATCACGAGTTCCGCGGCCACCTTGCGTGACTCGTTGGTGCGCGGCACCCACTTGTCGACGGCATCCTGGGCGGCCTGCTGGGTCTGGGGGTCCAGGGTCGTGTGGATCTCCAGGCCCGCGGTGCGCAGCCAGCGCGCCCGCTCGGTCTCGTTGGGGCCGAAGCGCTCGTCCTTCTCGATCTCCTGCACCACGTAGTCGCAGAAGAACGGCTGGTCGCTGGGCACGCACCCGTTGGGCTCGGTGCTGAGGTCCACCTCCAGCGGGATCCCCTTGGCCTCCTCGGCCTCCGCCTCGGTGATGGCGCCGGTGGCGACCATGCGGTCGAGGACGACGTTGCGCCGCTCCTCGGTCTGCTCGGGGAAGAACCGGGGGTTGTAGAGGTAGGGGTAGCGGACCAGGCCCGCGATGGTGGCGGCCTGGTGCAGCTCCAGCTCGCTCGCGTGGATACCGAAGAAGTGCTGCGCCGCCGACTCGATGCCGTAGGCGCCGTCGCTGAAGTAGGCGATGTTGAGGTAGCCCTCGAGGATCTCGTCCTTGGTCATCCGCTGCTCCAGCGCGATGGCGTAGCGCAGCTCCCGGATCTTGCGCGAGATCGTCTCCTCGCGGGCGTACTCCAGCTCCTCCTGGGAGGTGGCCGCCTCGATCTGGACGTTCTTGACGTACTGCTGCGTGATGGACGAGGCACCCTCGGTGTTACCGCTCAGTGTGCGCAGGGCGGCGCGCATGGTGCCGGTGATGTCGATGCCGCCGTGCTCGTAGAAGCTGGAGTCCTCGATGGCCAGGATCGCGTCGACCATGACCGGGGAGATGTCGTCGATGGAGACGAGCTCGCGGTTCTGGTCGAAGATCTCGGCGATGACACCGCCCTCGCTGTCGTAGATCGTCGAACGCTGAGGAGGAGGCGGGGTCTCCAGATTGCTGGGCATGTCCAGGAAGCCGCTGGCGACGTTACGGGCCGTGATTCCCAGGCCGCCGACCGCAGGCAGCGCCAGTGCGGCAACGAGAAGGCCCGCGATGGCGCTGACGCCGACCAATTGGCTGATTCTTTGAAGCAATGTCCCCTGACCCACCCCATCAGACTAAGTGACCACGAACGCGCCCGAGCGTTGCGTTGTGGAACGGATAGTGCGCGAACACGACGAATCGCCCGTGTTGCGGCACGAGCAGTGCCCCCAAGGCATCTTTTCACGTGTCAACGCAGCGGGGCCGCTGTACGGTTCGCCGGCGCACACCCCTCCGACCCCCCTCGGAGGAGGGGCCGTGTCTCCGCGCAATGGCCCGAGCGGGCCATATCCAAGGAGACGGAAAGTGGGCCGAGTGGGTTCTGTCGGAACAGCGCGCCGGTCCGTAACTTCGAAACGGCGGGACGGTGACCATCCACCTCGCCCGCTAGCGGGAGCCTACCGTTTCCCATCCCCCTCACAGCACACGGTTCTCCTTCGCCATCCCATGATCACGGTGCACCGCACACGGGGAGTAGCGCACATGCGGACCTACCAGTGGACGACCAGAGCCAGGTGCCGCCGGGTCGACCCGGACGCCCTCTTCGTCCAGGGCGCGGCACAGAACCGGGCCAAGCTCATCTGCCGCGACTGCCCGGTGCGCGTCCAGTGCCTGGCCGACGCCCTGGACAACCGGGTCGAGTTCGGTGTCTGGGGAGGTACGACGGAACGCGAGCGCCGCGCCCTCCTGCGCAAGCACCCCGGCGTGGACAGCTGGGCCCCCCTTCTGGAGGAGGTCGTCCGCGAAGGGGACGAGGACCTCGCCCGCGAACTCGACCGCCACGCCGCGGACCACGGAAAGCGGGCCGCCTGACGGTGTGCCCCTTGGGGCCTCCGCTGCGCTTCATCCCGCCCGGCGGTCTCACGGGTGGTCGGGTGTGTCGGCGAGGGCGTCGCCGACGGCGCGCAGGTCGGCCAGGTCGTGCACGTCCTCGGCGAGGGCGGCCACCTCCACCGTCGGTACGCCGCGGTGCTCGGCCAGGAGGCGGTCCCGCAGCGCGATCTCGCGTCCGCGCAGGGCCACGCGCTCGGCGTGCAGCCGCAGCGCCGCCGCGGCCGCCGGATGCGTTCCCGCGGCCTCCAGGGACGCCGCCGCGGCCAGGGCCTCCTGAGCCCCGAGCCGGGCAGCAGGCCCCTCCGGCAGCGGATGTGTCCGGTTGACCACCAGCCCCGCCAGCGGCATCGCGTCCCCGGACAGGCGCTCCATGAAGTACGACGCCTCACGCAGGGCGTCCCTCTCCGGCGTCGCCACCACCACGAACGCGGTCCCCGACTCCTGCAGCAGCCGGTAGGTCTGCTCGGCGCGCTTCCGGAAGCCGCCGAACACCGCGTCGAACGAGGCCACGAACGCCCGCACGTCGTTCAGCAGCTGGGCACCCACGACCTTGCCGATCACCGAGGCCACCAGGCCGAACCCCGCACCCAGCAGCCGGAACGCGCCGTTGCCCTGGGCGCTCAGGAAGCGGATCAGCTTCCCGTCCAGGAACCGGCCCAGCCTCTTGGGCGCGTCGAGGAAGTCCAGCGCCGACCGGCTCGGAGGCGTGTCCACCACGATGAGGTCCCAGTCGCCCGACCGGTGCAGCTGGCCCAGCTTCTCCATCGCCATGTACTCCTGCGTCCCGGAGAAGCTCGTGGAGAGGGCCTGGTAGAAGGGGTTGGCCAGGATCTGTTCGGCCCGGCCGGGGTCCGCGTACTCCTCGACCACCTCGTCGAAGGTCCGCTTCATGTCGAGCATCATCGCGTGCAGGCTGCCCCGGGCCCCTTCGCTCAGCGGCACCGGGTGCGGTGTGTTGTCCAGCGACTCCAGGCCCATCGACTGCGCCAGGCGCCGGGCCGGGTCCACGGTGATGACCACGGTACGGCGGCCGCGCTCGGCCGCGCGCAGGCCCAGGGCGGCGGCCGTGGTCGTCTTGCCGACCCCGCCGGCGCCGCAGCACACGACGATCCGCGTCCTCGGGTCGTCCAGCAGCGCGTCCGTGTCCAGCCGTCCGCCGGCCTCAGGTCCGCTCACCGCCGCACCCCCTGATCGGCCAGGTGCCGCGCCAGGCCCTCCAGCGCGGCAAGGTCCACACCGTCCGCCACCAGGGGCAGGTCCAGCAGCGGCCGCCCCAGTTCCTCCAGTTCCGAGCGGATCCGCCGCTCCATGAGTACCCGGCGCGCGTGCGCGTCCACCTCGCCCGCCAGCGACGCGGCGAGGCCGGCGGGGTCCTCCAGGCCGGCCGCCTCCAGCCCCGCGGCGAGCTCCTCCCTGTCCAGCCGCCCCTCCGCGGCGGAGGACAGGTCCGCCTCCGGGAGCAGCGGCGGGCGTGCCATGTTCACCACGACCGCCCCTGGGTTCAGGCCGAGTGCGGCGATCTCCGCGACCCCGTCCCGGGTCTCCTGGGCGGGCATCTCCTCCAGCAGGGACACGAAGTGCACCAGGGTCCGCTCCGAGCGGAGGGCCTCCGTCACCTTGTCGGCGTGGCCTCGCACGGGACCCACCCGGGCGAGCCCGGCCACCTCGGAGGTGACGTTGAGGAAACGGCCGATCCGGCCGGTGGGCGGAGCGTCCATCACGACCGCGTCGTAGTGGAAGGGGCCCTCTCCCCGGCGGCGCCCGCCCTCGCGGCGCCCCACCGCCTCGGTGGCCTTGCCGGTGAGGAGCACGTCGCGCAGCCCCGGGGCGATGGAGGTGGCGAAGTCCACGGCACCCAGCCTGGTCAGCGCCTGCCCGGCCCGGCGGATCCCGTAGAACATCTCCAGGTATTCCAGGAGCGCCGCCTCGGCGTCGGCGGCCAGGGCGAGGACGCGGCCGCCGCCGGGCGCGGAGGCGACGGGGCGCTCCTCGGCGGACAGCGGCGGGAGTCCGAGGAGCGAGGCGACGCCCTGGCGCCCCTCCACCTCCACGAGCAGCACCCGGCCCCCGCCGGCGGCCAGGGCGAGGGCCAGTGCCGCCGCCACCGTCGTCTTGCCGGTTCCCCCCTTGCCGGTGACGATGTGCAACCGCACCCCCGCGAACGCTCCGGGGGAAAGCCGTGGTCCGTCCTCACGCTCGCTCACCCCACGGAGTCTATGCGGGCCGTTCGCACCGGACCCGGGGAGAGTGCCCGGGTGAGTAAGGTGGCGGCGTTGGCGCGCCCGGCCGCGACCGGCGGTCGGGACACCGAGCGAGTGGGATGGGAACACATGAGCAAGTGGGAGTACCAGACAGTGGCACTGCTGTCGCACGCCACCAAGCAGATCCTGGACAACTGGGGCTCCGACGGCTGGGAACTCGTCAGCGTCGTGCCCGCCCCGCTGCCGGAGGGCACCGACCCGCGCAACCAGCAGTACGTCGCCTACATGAAGCGGGAGCTCTAGATGGCGACTCCTGAGGAGCGGATCGCCGAGCTCGGCCTCACCCTGCCCGAGGTGGCCGCCCCGGTGGCCTCCTACGTCCCGGCGGTGCGCAGCGGCGACCACGTGTACGTGTCCGGCCAGCTGCCGTTCGTCGACGGCAAGCTGCCCGCCACCGGCAAGGTCGGCGGCGAGGTCTCCCCGGAGACCGCGCAGGAGCTGGCCGCGGTGTGCGCGCTCAACGCCGTCGCGGCCGTGCGCGCCGAGATCGGCGACCTCTCCGGCGTCGTGCGCGTGGTCAAGGTCGGCGGTTTCGTGGCCAGTGCGCCCGACTTCACCGGCCAGCCCGGTGTGATCAACGGCGCCAGTGACCTGCTGGTCCGGGTGTTCGGTGACGCGGGGGTGCACGCCCGTGCCGCCGTCGGTGTGGCGGCCCTGCCTCTGGACGCCCCGGTCGAGGTTGACATGATCGTGGAGGTCCGCTGAGCAAGGAGTGAACCGATGCCTGAGCCGAGTGCCGCAGCCGTGCCCCGTCCGGCAGCCACAGTCATGCTTCTGAGGTCCGCGGGGGAGGGCATGGAGGTCCTGCTGATGCGCAGGGTCCGCTCCATGGGGTTCGCGCCGGGCGCCTACGTCTTCCCCGGAGGAGGGGTGGACGCACGGGACGCCGACGGGGACCTTCCCTGGACCGGGCCCGATCCGCAGGAGTGGGCGGACGTGCTCGGCACCGACGTGCGGCAGGCCAGGGCACTGGTCTGCGCGGCGGTCCGCGAGACCTTCGAGGAGACGGGCGTCCTCCTGGCAAGCGAGCCGGGGGACGAGGACGTCACCCTCGACACGGACTCCGAGGAGTGGGAGCGGGACCGGATCGGCCTGGTCGACCGGTCCCGCTCCTTCACGGAGGTGCTGTCCCGCCGGGGCCTGGTGCTGAGGTCGGAGTGGCTGCGCGCGTGGTCGCGCTGGATCACCCCGGCGGTCGAGAAGCGCCGTTACGACACCTGGTTCTTCACGGCAGAGCTGCCGCCGGGGCAGGCCTCCCGCGACGTCGGCGGGGAGGCCGACCTCACCCTGTGGATCGATCCCGCCCGGGTGGAGGGCGAGTGGCGCGCGGGCCGGATGCCGATGCTGCCGCCGACCGTCGCCAACTGCGTGCAGGTCGCGGAGTGCGGGACCCTCTCGGGTGTGAGGAGGGAGAAAAGGGATATCGTCGCCATCGAGCCCGAAATTCGCAGGGTCGACGGTCAGGTCCGCGTCGTTCTCCCCGACGGGATCGACTATCCCCTTCCCGGCTGAGCGAGGTGCGATGAGGATCGACGGTTCCGGCACGCTGCGCGCCAGTTGCGTCCTGTGCCCCAACCCCGGACCGATGACCCTTGAGGGGACCAACACCTGGATCCTGCGCGAGCCCGGCTCGCGCGGCGTCCTGGTGGTCGACCCCGGCCCCCACGACGAACGCCACCTGGAGAGGGTGGCGCGGAGCGTGCAGGAACAGGGTGCCCAGGTGCAGATGGTGATGGTGACCCACCGGCATCCCGACCACACCGACGGCTCCCGCTACTTCGCGGAGCTGACGGGCGCCCCGGTGCACGCGGTGGATCCCGCGATGCGGATCGGCGGCGACGGGCTGACCGACGGCCAGACGCTCTCCTGCGACGGGCTGGAGGTACAGGTGATCGCCGCGCCGGGCCACACGGACGACTCGGTGTGCCTGTACCTGGAGGCCGACAAGGCGATCCTCACCGGCGACACGGTCCTGGGGCACGGCACCACGGTGATCGACGGGGACGACGGCCTCGCCCCGTACATGGAGACGCTCTACCGGTTGCGCGACCTGGTCCGCGAGCACGGGGTGCGCACCCTTCTGCCGGGGCACGGGCCCGTCATCACGGCGCCCGCCGCGGTGCTCGACTCCTACATCGACCACCGGGAGGCCCGGCTGGGGCAGGTGCGGGACGCGGTGGCGGCGGGTGCCGCCGGGGTGGACGACATCGTCGACCGCGTCTACCCGGACGTCGACGAGACGATCCGCTTCGCCGCGGAGTCGTCGGTGCGGGCCCAGTTGCGCTACCTCTCGGGGCGGGGGGAGCTGCCCGAGGGCATCGACGCCTGAGGACCCGTCCCGGGCCGGAGGCCCGGGACCGGGGGTCCTCGACGGAGCCCGGGGCGCGGTCGCCCGTCCGCCCCGGTGGATACCGTGGCGGACGACGGCTCGGAGGGTGTCAGCCGTAGGGCGACGGGCAGGTGTGCTGTCGGCCGTGGCCGTCCTTTGAGGGCGGTGGTGGGCGACGGGCAGGTGTGCTGTCGGCCGTGGCCGTCCTTTGAGGGCGGTGGTGGGCGACGGGCGGGAGGGTCAGCGAGCGCGCCGGCGCATCCGCTCCACGTCCAGCAGGACGACGGCCTTGGCCTCGATCCGCAGCCATCCGCGCAGCGCGAACTCGGCGAGGGCCTTGTTGACCGTCTCGCGGGAGGCGCCGACGAGCTGGGCCAGCTCCTCCTGGGTGAGGTCGTGGTGGACGTGCAGGCCGTCGTCGCCCTCCTTGCCGAACTTGTCGGCAAGTTCGAGGAGGGCCTTGGCGACACGGCCGGGGACGTCGGTGAAGACGAGGTCGGCCATGACGTCGTTGGTGCGGCGCAGGCGGGTGGCCAGGGCCTTGAGCAGCTGGAGCGAGACCTGGGGCCGGCTCGACAGGATCGGGCGCAGGTCGTCGTGGCCCAGGCCGGCGAGTACCGAGTCGGTGACGGCGACGGCACTCGCGGTGCGCGGGTGCGGGTCGAAGAGGGAGAGCTCGCCGAACATCTCGCTCGGGCCGAGGACACCGAGAAGGTTCTCGCGGCCGTCCACGGCGGTGCGGGTCAGCTTGACCTTGCCGCTGAGGATCACGTACAGGCGGTCGCCCTCGTCGCCCTCGTTGAACAGGGTCTGGCCGCGTCCGAGGCGTACCTCGTTCACCGAGGAGCGCAGTGCCGCGGTGTCCTCCTCGTCCAGGGCCGCGAACAGAGGGGCCTTGCGCAGTACCTCGTTGATGTCGTCCACCACACGTCCTCCTAAGAACTGACCGCCAACAGTGTGACGTATATCGCACCTGGGTGTGAGGCCAGGTCGCTGTCTCGGCTCGTCCGCCGGAAGACAACGTGCCCACACCAGCCGGCGCCAGTCCATGAGATCTTAGTCGTCATCCGCTCGTAGCAGGGCTGTCCTCGCCGTGCCACCGGACATTGGTTACATAATCTCGCTCGCTGCCCGCCGGATGGGGGAAGCCCTGGTGGCAGCCGGACTTCCGGTGAACACGGCCCCTCCCCTCCAAGGTGCGCCTACCCTGTGACGATGCCCCGTGACACAGCCGCCGCGCCCGCGGAGATGGGCACACCCACCGGCGAGAGCCGGCTCGCCCTGGTCCGCCGAGCGCGCAAGATGTACCGGGAGCTCACCGAGCTCTACCCGGACGCGCACTGCGAACTGAACTTCACGACACCGCTGGAACTGCTGGTCGCGACGATCCTGTCCGCCCAGTGCACCGACAAGCGGGTCAACCAGGTGACTCCAAGGCTCTTCGCCCGCTACCCCGACGCGGAGGCCTATGCCTCGGCCGACCGCGAGGAGCTGGAGGGGATCGTCCGTCCGCTCGGCTTCTTCCGGGCCAAGGCCAACAGCCTCATCGGCCTCGGACAGGCGCTGTGCGAGCAGCACAACGGTGAGGTTCCTGGGAACCTCGCTGACTTGGTCAAACTACCCGGAGTGGGACGAAAGACGGCAAACGTACTGCTCGGTAACGCCTTTGATGTGCCGGGAATCACGGTTGACACCCATTTCGGCCGCCTCGTCCGGCGCTTCGGCTGGACGGACGAGCAGGACCCGGTCAAGGTCGAGTTCGCCGTGGGCGACCTCTTTCCGCCGAAGGACTGGACAATGCTCTCCCATCGGATCGTCTGGCACGGCCGCCGGGTGTGCCATGCCCGCCGGCCCGCCTGCGGCGCCTGCGGCCTGGCCCGCTGGTGCCCGTCCTTCGGTGAGGGCCCCACCGACCCCGAGGCCGCGGCCAAGCTCCTGCGGATGCGCTCCTTCTCCTGAGGCCGCAGGAGTACGGGGTGCCGCTTTGTACTCTGGTCAGAACCATTCCGCCACGGCGTGACGACCACTGGAACAGGTCCCTATGAACCCGCCTCCGTCCTGGCTGGCCGCGCTCGCGGACGCCGCCGAGGACATGCCTGTGCCCCCGCCGATGCGGCCGCCCCGCACGGGTGGCCGCGAGTCGGCGGTCCTCATTCTCTTCGGCGAGGCCGACACCGGCCCCGACTTGCTCTTCATCCAGCGCAACGAGGGGCTGCGCCGGCACTCCGGGCAGCCCGCCTTCCCCGGTGGCCGCATCGAGCCCTCCGACGCCTCCCCCGAGGCTGCGGCGCTGCGCGAGGCCGCGGAGGAGACGGGACTGGTGCCTGCGGGTGTCGACGTCGTCGGCCGCCTGCCCGAGCTGTACCTGAGCTTCAGCGACTTCCGGGTGGCGCCCGTCCTCGGCTGGTGGCGCGAGCCCAGCGAGGTCCGCCCCACAGACCTGGACGAGGTCGCAGCGGTCTCCCGGGTGCCCGTCGCCGACCTCGCCGAGCCCGCCAACCGGGTCATGGTGCGCTACGGCGACCGCGGCGGCTGGGGTCCGGGGTTCCGCGTCGGCGGAATGCTCGTGTGGGGCTTCACCGGCGCGATCGTCGACCGCCTGCTCGTCCTGGGGGGTTGGGAACTTCCCTGGCGCCGCGAGGGTCTCACAGATGTGTTCGAGGCCACTCCGCACGGGCTTCGGCCGGTCGGATGAGCGGACCCGCCACCCCGGCCGGAGGCGGGCCCCTGCCTGCCGGTGGCGCTCACTCTTGGAGGGCAATGTGCTCGACGTGATCCTGGTCGTCCTGCTGCTGCTGTTCGCGGTGGCGGGGTACCGGCAGGGTTTCATCGTCGGTGTCTTCAGCTTCGCCGGGTTCATCGGGGGCGGTGTGGTCGCCGCGCTGCACGCGCCCGCCCACATCCAGGAATGGGTGGACGATCCGGGGCGTCAGGCACTGATGGCCATCACGGTGGTGTTCCTCTCCGCGGCGCTCGGGCTGTTCCTGTGCTCCTACGTGGGCACCATGGTGCGCAACAGGGTGACGTGGGACTCGGCCCGGGTGGTGGACGCCATCGGCGGAGCCCTGGTCAGCGGGACGGCGGTGCTGCTCGTCACCTGGTTCATCGGCAGCACGGTCGCCAATTCGGCGCTGCCCCTGGTCGCCGAGCAGGTGCGCGGTTCGCGCATCCTGCACTCGGTGGACACGCTGATGCCCGAGTCCGCGCACAGCGGGCTCTCCGACTTCCGCAGGGCGGTGGACCAGAGCGCGTTCCCGCAGGTGTTCAGCGGCCTGGGGACGGGGGAGCTGGCCGAGGTGCCGCCGCCCGACCCGGACGTGCTCACCACGCCGGAGCTGATCGAGGCCAGCCACAGCGTGGTCAAGGTGCTCGGCACGGCCCCCTCCTGCCAGCGGCGTGTGGAGGGCACCGGTTTCGCCTATGCCGACGACCGCATCATGACCAACGCCCACGTGGTCGCCGGGGTCACCGACGACCTGAGGGTGGTCACCCGGGACGGCTACCAGCTGGATGCCACCCTGGTCCTGTTCGACGCCCAGCAGGACCTGGCGGTGCTGCACGTGCCCGACCTGGAGCTGGAACCGCTGGAGTTCTCCCACGACGCCCCGCAGGGCAGCGACGCGGTGGTGGCCGGCTTCCCGCGCAACAGCGGGTTCACGGCCGTTCCGGCGCGGGTGCGGGCCCGCCAGACGGCCCAGGGGCCGGACTTCTACCACTCGCAGCAGGTGAGCCGGGAGATCTACCAGGTGCGCGCGGTGGTGCGTCCGGGCAACTCCGGCGGCCCGCTGCTGGCCCCCGACGGGAACGTGTACGGGGTGGTGTTCGCGGCCGCCACCAACGAGCCGGAGACCGGCTACGTGCTCACCGCGGACGAGGTCGCCGAGAACGCCGAACGCGGTCTGGCCACCACCGCCGAGGTCTCCTCCCAGACCTGCGACTGACCAGGTCCCGGGCGGCCTCCGAATGTGGAGAGGGCGCCCTCCCCTTGGCGGGGAGGGCGCCCTCGTCGCGTTGCGGGACGTCTCCGGACGCCCCCGGCCCTCTCGGGACCGGGACGCGTGCCGCGGACATCCGTCCTAGTTGGCGCTCGGGTCGTGGGACGGCTGGGACATCAGGGGCCAGCTCATCCGCACGATCGTGCCTCTGTCGCTGGGGTCGATCTTCACCTCGTCGGCCAGACCGGTGATGACCGCCAGGCCGAGCCCGGGGGAGAACCCCGAGATACCGCCCGGAGGCGTGTCCTCGCCGTCCAGGAAGAGCCCTTCGAGCAGCGGTTCGGCAGGGCCGACGGACTCCACCGTGTCCTGGGCCGGAGCGCGGTCGGAGACGATGACCTCGAAGCGCTGCGCTCCGGTTCCGTCGGTGTGCGGAACGAGTCCCGCGGCATCGGGGAGGGAGACCGGGACCGTGTCCGGACTGCTGCCGTCGATCAGCTGGAGCAGGATCGGCTGTGCGGGGCAGTGGACCTTGTGGGCCGCCACCGCCCGGGAACACGCCTCACCGACCGCCAGCCTGATCTCGTCGATCGCAGAGGCGGCGATACCGGCCCGCCGGGCCACGGTCGCGGCCATGAGCCGGGCCGTGCGCACGTGGGCCGGGAGCGCGCTGATCGTGAGCGTGATGGTTGCCATCGCTCGCTCTGTACTACTTCGCGGAACGCTTGTCGATGGCTTCCTGCACAGTGTTGTGGATACCGAAGACCTTGGTCAGACCGGTGATCCGGAAGATCTTGAGGATGCGCTCCTGGGTACACACGAGGTCGAGGGTGCCGTCGTGGGCACGGACGCGCTTGAGGCCGCCCACCAGCACGCCGAGACCCGTCGAGTCCAGGAACTCCACCTTCTCCATGTTGACCACGAGGTGGAAGTTGCCCTTGTTGACCAGGTCGATCAGCAGCTCGCGGAGCCTGGGCGCCGTATAGACGTCGATCTCACCTTCAACGACGACGATCTCGGTGTCGCCCTCGGTGTAATGATCAAGCTTCAAGTCCACTAGTCCTCCAGCGCCGAACCGCGAAAATTCACGAATGATCTCTGCCGGGCGTTACCCCACCAGCACGCATTCAACCACGGGTGTGGCGTGTGTCTTCCTGCCCAGCGCAGAAAAACACGGCTCCGCGGCTCTGTTCCCCCAGATGTCACACTGAAACCATCGGTGTCCATCAATCAGTGCGCCGTCCTTCGTCGGAGGGGCCGTCGGTCGGGAACGTGTCCAGTGAGGAGGGGTCTCGGATGAGGCGATCGGAGCCCGTGCTCCCCGGTGTGTGGCGTGACGATACCCGGTACCCGCAGGTGACCCATGTCGAGCGTGTGGACCGCAGTGACGGGGAGACCGGGCAGTGGCCCGTCTGGACCCCGCCCCACCTGGTCGAGCGGCTCTCCTCCCAGGGGGTGGGGAAGCCGTGGTCGCACCAGGTGACCGCCGCGGACCTCGCACGATCGGGCCGCGATGTGATCATAGCCACGGGCACCGCCTCGGGAAAGTCGCTTGCCTTCCTCCTACCCGCCGTGGACGCGGTTGACGCAGGCGGGACGGTTCTCTACCTGTCACCGACCAAGGCGCTGTGCCGGGACCAGCTGAGGGCGGTTACGGACCTGGGGGTGCCCGGGCTGCGGGCGGCCGCCTACGACGGGGACACCCCTCCCCAGGAGAGGGCGTGGGTGCGTGAGCACGGCAACTACGTGCTGACCAATCCGGACATGCTGCACCACGGCATCCTGCCCAGGCACGGGGCGTGGGCCGGCTTCCTCCGCAGGCTGCGGTACGTGGTGATCGACGAGGCACACCATTACCGGGGGGTTTTCGGCTCGCACGTGGCGCAGATCCTGAGGCGGTTGCGGCGGATCTGCGCCCGGTACCGCTCCGAGCCGGTGTTCTTCCTGGCCTCCGCCACCTCGGGCAGCCCGGAGGAGAGCGCGGAGCGGTTGACGGGGGTTCCGGTCACCGCCGTGACCGAGGACGGATCGCCCCGGCCCGGGATGTCCGTGGCACTGGTGGAGCCGGAGTTGACCGACCTCACCGGGGAGCACGGGGCGCCTGTGCGCCGCACCGCGTCCTCGCAGGCCGCGGAGATGCTCGCCGACCTGGTCGGGGAGGGGGTGCGGACCCTGGTGTTCGTGCGCTCACGCCAAGGGGCGGAGGTCGTCGCCCTCGGCGCGCAGCGGATTCTGGAGGAGCGCGGCAGAGCGGAGCTCGCCGCGAGGGTGGCCGCCTACCGCGGCGGCTACCTCGCCTCCGACCGGCGTGGGCTGGAGGAGGCGCTGAGGACCGGGGAGCTGCTGGGCCTGGCCAGCACCAACGCCCTCGAACTGGGGGTGGACGTCAGCGGCCTGGACGCGGTCGTCATCGCGGGGTGGCCGGGGACGCGGGCCTCGCTGTGGCAGCAGGCGGGGCGCGCGGGCCGGCGGGGCGACGACGCCCTGGCGGTGTTCGTCGCCCGGGACGACCCCCTCGACACCTACTTGGTGCACCACCCCGAAGCCATTTTCGGGCAGTCCGTGGAGAGGACGGTCATCGATCCGGAAAACCCCCACATCCTGGGGCCGCACCTGTGCGCGGCGGCCCAGGAGCTGCCGGTCACGGAGGAGGACTTCGCGCTCTTCGGAGACACGACGGAGGAGCGGCTCGCCGAACTCGTGGCCCGGAAGTTGCTGAGGAGGCGCCCGAGGGGGTGGTTCTGGACCAGCAGCGAAAGGGCAAGTGACCTCGCCGATATCCGCGGTTCGGGAGGGGCCCCGGTCCAGATCGTCGACGTCGGCAGCGGCCAGCTCCTCGGGGAGATCGACGAGGCAGCCGCGCACGGGACCGTCCATCCGGGAGCGGTGTACCTGCACCGGGGGGAGAGCTACCTGGTCGAGGACCTGGACCTGGAGGAGGGGGTCGCCCTCGTCCGCGCGGCCGAGCCCCCGTACAGCACGTGGGCGCGCGACACCACCGACATCGCCGTCCGCTCGGTGCTGCGGACGGAGGAATGGGAGAGCGGGGCCACCGTGCACTTCGGTGAGGTGGAGGTGGTGCGGCAGGTCGTCGGGTTCCTCAAGCGGGACGTGCGCACCGGCACGGTCCTGGGCGAGCAGCAGCTGGACCTGCCCCGGCGCACGCTCCGCACGCGCGCGGTGTGGTGGACGCTGTCGCCCGCCGGCGAGGAGCGGCTGCGCAAGGGGGACGTGGGACTGCTGGGCGCCGCCCACGCCGCGGAGCACGCCGCGATCGGCATGCTCCCCCTGCTGGCCACCTGCGACCGCTGGGACATCGGGGGAGTCTCCACCTCGCTGCACATGGACACGGGCCGGCCGACGGTGTTCGTGTACGACGGGTACGAGGGCGGCGCGGGGTTCGCCGAGCGGGGGTTCTCTGCCGCGCGGGAATGGCTCGGCGCCACGCGGGCGGCCATCGGCGACTGCGAGTGCGAGCAGGGATGCCCCTCGTGCATCCAGTCGCCGAAGTGCGGTACGGGGAACGAGCCGCTGAGCAAGGCGGGGGCGCTGCGGCTCCTGGACGAGGTGCTCGGCTGAGGCGCCGGACCGTCCACAGCCTGTGGACGGTCCGGGGGGCGGCGGAGTTGTCCACAGGTTCCGGAAAGGGCTTTTGCCGGTGCCGCCCGCACCCCACCCTGGAATCAGGGCCGTTCGGCCCCTGACCAGGGAGGTTCCATGTTCCCCTGCCCGTTCCGACGTCTCCCGGGCCTCCTCGTCCCGCCGGGCCCCGACCGGGGCAGCACCACCGCCGAGTACGCGCTGTGCATCATCGCCGCCATCGCGTTCGCCGGAGTGCTCTACGCCGTCCTCAAGAGCTCCGCGGTCAACGACGCCCTGACCGCCATCGTGGTCGATGCGCTCTCGTCCGGCCGGTGACCGGGGCGCCGCCACGGCGGAGGCCGCCATGGTGCTGCCCTCCCTCGTGCTCGTCCTCGCGGTGGCCGTCGGAGCCGTCACCGCCGCCGATGCCCGGCTCGCCTGCTCCGACGCCGCCCGCGTGGGCGCCCGCGCCCTCGCCCGGGGCGAGCACGGGGAACACGCCCGCGCGCTGGCCCTCGACACCGCCCCTCCGGGGGCCGTCGTCCGGCTCTCCCGGAAAGGGGGAGCAGCACACGTCACCGTGACCGCCCGTGTCGCGGGCCTGGAGGTCGGCGGCAGCGCGGCCGTCCTCCTGGAGCCGGGGGTGTCCCCTCCACCACCGGAGGACGTGCCGTGACCGGCGACTCCGGATCCGCCACCGTCTGGGGGGTGGCCGCGAGCTCCTTGCTCTGGCTCGCCGCTCTCACCGCCGTCCTCGCGGCGACGGCCCGGTTCGACCGGGACCGCGCCGCCACCGCGGCCGATCTCGCCGCCCTCGCGGCCGCCGCGAACGCCGTCCACGGGACGGAGGCCGCCTGCGACCGGGCCCGCCGCACCGCCGAGGCCAACCGGGCGTCCCTCGACAGCTGCGAGATCGACGGCCACACCGCGGAGGTGGCGGTCTCGGTCGCCTCCGTGCTGGACCTCACCGTCGATGTGCGCTCCCGGGCCGGGATCGTCACGGAGCAGACGCCGTGACCGCCCTGGTCAGAGACGTGGAGGAGGTTCTGAGCGCGTCACGGGCGCCCGGGCGCCGACAGCCGTAACCTCCGGTGTATGGGACATCGACACCCGAGCAAGCTCAACAACACCGAGGTGAGCCACGCCCGAGCACGGTGGCTGCTGCGGGCCGAGCTGGCAGGGTGCCCGGAGTGCCGGACCGAGGGAGACCGGGAGGCCCTGGAGGACCTCGCGGCCAGGGGTGTGTTCGACTCGCTGATGACCGGCTTCGTCCTCGCCCGGCTGCAGCACTGGCGCTCCCCGGTGCGGAGACCCGAGTATCCGGCCACGGCCTACCGCCTCGCACCGGTCGGTGAGCGCGACTTCTGGCGCGGCCCGACCCAGCACTGCATGCGCGTGTGCCTGGTCGAGGGCCCGTGCGGAACCAGCGTGGACACCGCCTCCGCCCTCAGAGAGCTCCGCCTGATGCCCATGCGCGACCGGGCCCTGGTCCTGGACGACATCATGGACGGCCTGAGCGAGGACGAGAGCTGACCTGCTCCGGCCCCGCCTGCTCCCGGGGCCCCGCCTGCTCCCGGGGCGCCGCCGGGAACCGGCGGTACCGCCGGGGGATCGGCCCCGCCGATACGGCGAGAGCATCCAGAAAACAGGCCTAGTCACCGAGAACCCGCGTGAGGAGCTGGGCGACCATCGGGACGACGCCGATCAGCACGAACGAGGGCAGGAAGCACACCCCCAGCGGTGCCACCACCAGGACCCCCAGGCGTTCGATGCGGGCCGTGGCCCTCGCCCGCAGGGCGCGGCGCAGATCGGCCGCGTGGCGGTCCAGCAGGTCGGCGACCGGGGCACCGGTGTCGGCCGCGCGGGCCAGGTCGCGGCCGATCGCGGTGAGGGGTTCGGGGAGGGCGGTGTCGCTCCAGGCGGTCGCCGGGTCGGCACCCAGCCGCAGCCTCTGGGCGATCAGGTCCAGCTCCCTGCCCAGGTCCCCCCGGGCGGCGCGCGATATCGAGGAGAGGCAGGAGGGAACGGTCGCGCCGGCGCGGATACCCGCCGAGAGGAGACCGACGACCACGGGCAGCTCACCGGTGACCGGCAGCCGCGCCGGGACGGCCCGGCGGGTGCGCAGCCACAGGGCGGTGCAGCCGGCGGCGGTGGCCAGCAGGCCCACCACCCCGAACGCCGCCGTGGCGGCGACGGCGGCCGCGGCCGCCACCAGCACTCCGAGGAACCGCCTCACCGGTACGGTGCGGCGCCGCCGTACCGGCAGCCGCCGTGTCCGGCCGTCGTGCAGGAGCAGCCAGACGGCCGCGGCTCCCAGAAGGGACGGAAACACCGTTCTCACACCTCCGCCGTCGCGCTGTTCACCATGCGGAGGGTCCACCACACCCCTGCCGCGTCCAGGGCGGCCCCCGCCGTGAGGCAGGCGAGCCCGAGCGGGGTGGTGAACAGGAACTCCAGCGGGGATCCACCGATACCGGCCGAGAGGAGGATGCCGATCGCGGGGAGCACGCACAGGAGGGCTGCGGTGGTGCGGGGGCCGTTGGTGCGGGCGACCGCCTCGGCCCTCCGCTCCTGGTGCTCGGTGAGCTCCGCGGCGAGTGAGTCGACCACGTCGGCCAGTCCCGCGCCGGTGTCGGCGGTGACCTCCCAGCACACCGCCAGGTAGGCCAGTGCCCACAGCTCGGGATCGTCGGAGGCGGCGCGGCGCAGATCGTCCGCCCCTGCGACACCGGGCAGCCCCGCCTCGGCGGCGGAGAGCCGCAGGGCCTCGTCAGGGGGCTGTCCGGCACGGAGTTCGGCGGCCAGCACCCGGCACAGCGCGACGGGTGAGACACGCTCCCTCCTCCGCGTGCGCCCCGGGCGCCGGCGCGGGTCCCGGTACCTCGGAGGGAGGGCCCGGGACAACCGGACCGGCCGCGACCCGGGGACGAGGCACAGCAGGGCCAGGAGGGCCGAGCACAGGGCCGCGGTCAGCACGTGCGCCACCCTCCGCCCAGGCGGGACACGAGCTGCTCCGCCCCGGCGTGCTCCCGGTAGGGGAAGAAGGACACCGCGGGCACGGCGTGCACCAGACCGGAGGGGGCGCGCTGCAGGACGCGGACCTCGGCCAGGCGGCGTCCGGCGGCGCCGCGTACGAGGTGGACGACGACCGCCCCCGTGGCGGCCAGCTGGCTGTGGACGGCGCCACGGTCGAGCCCCGCCGCGCATCCGAGCGCCTCGACACGCGCCGGGACGTCCCCCGCGCCGTTGGCGTGCAGGGAGCCGGCCCCGCCCTCGTGGCCCGTGTTCAGGGCGGCGAGGAGGGAGACGATCTCCGGTCCGCGGGCCTCTCCCACCACGAGGCGGTCGGGGCGCATGCGCAGGGCCTGCCGGACCAGGACCTCCAGGGAGATCTCACCGCTGCCCTCGATGTTGGCGGGGCGGCTCTGGAGGCGCACCACGTGGGGATGGTCGGGGCGCAGCTCCGGGGAGTCCTCGGCGAGGACGATCCGCTCGCCCGGGTCGACCAGCGACAGCAGGGCCGACAGCAGTGTCGTCTTCCCGGTGCCGGTGCCCCCGCTCACCAGGAAGGAGGCACGTGACTCCACGAGTGCCCGCAGCAGCGCGGCCCCGCGCGGGACCAGCGTGCCGCGCCGGACCAGCTCCGCCAGGGTGAACGTTCGCCGGGGCGGCAGCCGCAGGGACACGCAGGCACCCGCCGGCGACACGGGGGGAAGCACGGCATGAAGACGAGCTCCTCCGGGCAGGCAGGCGTCCACGTAGGGCACGGCCGCGTCCAGCCGGCGGCCGGCCTGGGCGGCCAGGCGCTGGGCCAGGCGGCGCACCGCGTCCGCGGACTCGAACCTGACCCGGGTCCGGCGCAGCCCGCCGCCGTCGTCCACCCACACCTCGTCGGGGCCGTTGACGAGAATGTCCGTCACGTTCTCGGTCATGAGTTCTTCGAGCGGTCCCGCGCCGGCCAGGTCCGCGGCGAGCCTGCGCGTCATGGACAGCAGTTCGGAGTCGCCCAGGAGGCCGCCCTCCGCCCTCAGAGCGGCCGCCACGCTGGACGGGCTCACCGGCGCACCGGTGGCGGCCAGCCGGTTGCGTACGGCCTCGGTGAGCGACCGCTCCGCCGCGGGGGCGCTCACCGGGCCGCCTCCGCGAGGAGGGAGGAGACCAGGTGGTCGGAGAAGCGGGCCAGCGGGGAACGCGGATGGTCGGCCGGAACGCGGCCGGCGGCGAGGAGGCGTTCGAGCCCGGGTTCCGCGGGGAGGTCGGCCGCCAGGGGCACCCCCAGACTGCGGGCCACCACGTCGGCGGTCAGCTCCCCCGAGGCTCCGCGCACCACGGCGCGCACCTGCGGTGCCTCCTTCCGCAGCCGGGGGACGAGGGCGTGCGCGGCCACCACCGCGGGGACCTCCGCCGGAACGACCAGCAGCGCCAGGTCGGACCTGTTGAGGAGCGCCGTGCCCGCCGCACCGAGCCAGCGCGGCAGGTCGGCCACCACGAGGTCGGTCCCGTACCGGGCGGAGGCGAGGGCGGCCCGGGCCGCGTCGGCGGGCAGGGGGCTCCTGGGCCGGCCGGGATCGCGCGCCCACGTGAGCACCGACACCCCGGCCGTGCCCGGCAGCCCCTCGCCGAGGTCGCGCCAGTGCACCCGGCCCCGGCGCTCCACGAGGTCGTGCCAGCCGGTCTGCTGCTTCGGTTCGACGGACTGCCCCAGGTACAGGTCGGGGCCGCAGCCGAAGGGGTCGGCGTCGATCAGGGCGGCGCTGCGCCCGGAGCGCCCCGCGGCCAGCGCGAGAGCGACGCAGAGGATGCTGGCGCCCGCACCGCCCCGGCCGCCGACGACGGACACGGAGGGAGCTGCGGGCCGGGCGGTTCCGGCCCGGGCGAGCATGCCGGCGAGGGCGGACTCGTCGCGGGGCAGCAGCATCGGTGCGGCGCCTCCCGCCGCGGGCGGGGACCCAGGTCGGCCGACGACCACGAACCGCGGATGCGGCGGCGGGTCGGAACCGCGCAGGAACCCCTGCAGGTCCGTCCCGAGGACGACCAGCGGGGCACGCGGCCACAGTCGCAGCGCCCGGTCGACCGTCCGGGCGGTCTCGACGGGTGTGGATGCCGCGGCGGCCAGCCGGAGCAGGTCCTCCAGGAGCGCGGGATCGCCGGTGGCGAGCAGGGGAGGGGCGTTCACGGAAAGGCCTCCGAAGGGTTCGGCTACCCTTCCGACCTTCGCCGACGCCGCGGCCGGGGAGAAGCCCTTCTCCCGGCCTGTGGAAAACCTGGGCCGTTCTGTGGGGAGGGCTGTCCTGTGGGGAGGCCGGTCGTCCGGCGGCGGGGCACCTGGCGGGCGGGATGCGCACACGGGGGCAGGCACGCATTCCCGCCCGACAGGTGCCGTGGACGGGCTGGTGCGTCTACGGCCCACGGCAGGGGGATGCGTGGGTCGGCCGCGATTCGGCCCTGGGGGGAGGACCGGCCCGCCCTCCGGGAAGGTCGACGGGAGGGGGTCCCGGACCATCGGAAAGCGTGTCGTGCGTACGCCCCGGGCGGCTTCTCGCCGCACGGGTCCGAGGACACGCCACCGCCATGGGAAAGCGGTGCGAAGAAGTTCCTCGGGAGCGCTGAGGTGACATTACCACGTGACGCTGAGTATCGGTTCTGGAATCAGTGGCAAAAGGTTGGTTAAACAGCCTTTTCAGCAGCCAGGGGCGGGCGTAGAAAGAAAGCAGCAGGTGGCTGAGAACCACCCCGACATGTGAACCGGGAACCCACGCGCCACGCGGCCCCATAGGGCCTGTCCAGGCCGGAGCGTTCGAGAAGCGCCTGGTCGGACCAGAGAACATGGACGCTTGCTAACCCGGGCGAACGTGTCGAAGACGGCGCTTCGGGAGCAATCCCGGAGCGCCGTTCGGCTTGTGCGTTCCGCTGCGCGCGGCAAAACGGAAACAGCGTCGGACGAAAAGCGTGACCGAAACGATATCCTTTTATCGTCCGTTCGTCGCCGAATGGAGAGCCCTCCTCCTCTCGCCCTCCGGCGAGAAGTGGTGCGGGTCACGCGGAAAAGGGCCGCACCACCGGACTCAGCCGCGCTTGAGCGCCTCGCACGTGGCCAGGGAGTCCTGCGCGCCCGCGCGGACGGCCTCGCAGCAGTGGACCACCCACTCCGCCACACCCTCGGGCGTCCCGCTCATGTAGCCCCGCAGAGCGGAGGCGTAGCCGTCCTCCAGCGTGCGGTGCCCCAGCTCGGACGGCACCAGGGACTTGGGGTCGAGTCCGCGCTCGATCAGCGTCAGCCGCTCGGCCGCGCGCGCCACCAGACCGTCGCCCCACCCGAACGGGCGGACGGCCATCAGCTCCCCGTGCACCAGGGCGGACGTCACCAGGGCCGGCACCGACGTCCGGGCCGCCAGCAGCGCGTACAGGCCCTCCAGCCGGGCGTGCGCCACCTGGGGGGCGGGCGCCGGGCCCAGCCCCAGCGGGTCCTCGACCCGCTCCCCCTCCCGTCGCGGACGGCCCAGCGCGTCCTCGCCCACCGCGTCCGCGGCCGCGAGCGTGTGCAGGCGGGCCAGGACCTGGCGCGGTGCCTTCGGCCAGGTCTCCACCAGGCTCCCCAGCTCGCCTGACACCCGCAGCGCGCCCTTGATCCGGGTGTCGTAGACGTGCCCCTCGCGGATCTCGTCCATCGCGACCTCGGCGCCCTCCAGGGCCGCCGACGCGCACGCACCGCGCAGGGAGGACTCCATGGACACGTCGCTGCTGCGGCGGCGCAGGATCCGGTGTCCCAGAAGGCGGTCCACGAGGGTCCGCGTCTCCTGGACGGCCTCGGCCACGCCGGGCAGTGCTGCGATCCGGGCCAGCGGGTCGGTCTGGGCGGCAGAAGTCGATTCGCTCACGGCACCCAACATACGCGCCGGTAACACCGCCTCCCGACACCGATCCCACACCTGGGGGACGGACCGTTCACCGCTGCCGGACGACCGCTCACCGGCCGTTCGTCGCGCGCCGGCCGTTTCCCGCCGCCGGACCCGCCTCCGCTGTTCCGGAGACGTGGGCCACATGATTAGTTTGGTACGGACCAGCCGACGTAAGGAGCATCACAGTGGCCGACAGCACCTCCCAGAGCCAGGAGACACTGTCCAACCTCCTCCACGAGACACGGAGCTTCCCCCCGCCGGCCGACCTGGCCGAGAACGCCAACGTCAAGGCGGAGGCCTACGACAGGGCCGCCGAGGACCGCCTCGGCTTCTGGGAGGAGCAGGCGCGCCGACTCACGTGGGAGCGGCCCTGGGACACCGTCCTGGAATGGGAGCCGCCCTTCGCCAAGTGGTTCTCCGGCGGCAAGATCAACGCCTCCGTCAACTGCCTCGACCGCCATGTCGAGGCGGGGCTCGGCGAGCGGGTCGCCTACTACTGGGAGGGCGAGCCCGGCGACACCCGCACCATCACCTACGCCGAACTCAAGGACATGGTCTGCCAGGCGGCCAACGCCATGACCGAACTCGGCGTACGCAAGGGCGACCGCGTCGCCATCTACATGCCGATGATCCCCGAGACCGTCGTGGCGATGCTGGCCTGCTCCCGCATCGGCGCCGTCCACATGGTGGTCTTCGGAGGCTTCTCCGTCGACGCCCTCGGCCAGCGCCTCGACGACAGCCAGGCCAAGCTGGTCGTCACCGCCGACGGCGGCTACCGGCGCGGCAAGCCCAGCGCCCTCAAGCCCGCCGTCGACTCCGCGGTGGCCGAGCGCCCCTTCGTCGAGAACGTCCTCGTGGTCCGCCGCACCGGCCAGGACGTCGAGTGGAACGACCGCGACGTGTGGTGGCACGACGCCGTCGGCTCCCAGAGCACCGAGCACACCCCCGAGGCGCACGACGCCGAGGACCCGCTGTACATCATGTACACCAGCGGTACCACGGCCAAGCCCAAGGGCATCCTGCACACCACCGGCGGCTACCTCACCCAGGTCGCCTACACCCACTGGGCGGTCTTCGACCTCAAGCCCGAGACCGACGTCTACTGGTGCGCCGCCGACATCGGCTGGGTCACCGGCCACTCCTACATCGTCTACGGCCCGCTCGCCAACGCCGCCACGTCCGTCATGTACGAGGGCACCCCGGACACGCCGCACCGCGGCCGCTTCTGGGAGATCATCCAGAAGTACAAGGTCACCATCGCCTACATGGCGCCCACGGCGATCCGCACCTTCATGAAGTGGGGGGACGACGTCCCCGCGCAGTTCGACCTCTCCAGCCTGCGCATCCTCGGCTCGGTCGGTGAGCCGATCAACCCCGAGGCCTACGTCTGGTACCGCAAGAACATCGGCGGCGACCGCACCCCCGTGGTGGACACCTGGTGGCAGACCGAGACCGGCGCCATCATGGTCAGCCCCCTGCCGGGCGTCACCGCGGGCAAGCCGGGCGCGGCCATGCGCGCCGTCCCGGGCGTCACCGCCGACGTCGTGGACGAGGAGGGCAAGCCCGTGCCCGACGGCGGGGGCGGCTTCATCGTGATCCGCGACCCCTGGCCGGCCATGCTCCGCGGCATCTGGGGGGACGAGCAGCGCTACAAGGACACCTACTGGTCGCGCTTCGAGGGCCTGTACTTCCCCGGCGACGGGGCCAAGAAGGACGCCGACGGCGACATGTGGCTGCTCGGCCGCGTGGACGACGTCATGCTCGTCTCGGGCCACAACATCTCCACCACCGAGGTGGAGTCGGCCCTGGTCTCCCACCCGCGGGTCGCCGAGGCCGCCGTGGTCGGCGCGACCGACAAGGTGACGGGCCAGGCCATCGTCGGCTTCATCATCCTGCGAGGCGGCGAGGAGGAGGTCCCCGACGACCTCCTCCAGGAGCTGCGCAACCACGTCGGCACGTCGCTGGGCCCGATCGCCAAGCCCGCCCGGCTCCTGGCCGTGCCCGAGCTGCCGAAGACCCGGTCCGGCAAGATCATGCGCCGCCTGCTGCGCGACATCGCCGAGAACCGGGCCGTCGGCGACACCTCCACGCTCACCGACTCCTCGATCATGGAGGTCATCGCCAAGCAGCTGCCCTCGGTCAAGCCCGGCGACTGATCCGCGCCGCGTCCGCCGCACCGGCGGGGCCTCCCGGAACCGGCCGGCTCCGCGAGACCCCGCCGCGTGCCCGCGGCCGGGTCCGCTCACGCGTGTGACGAAACCGAGCCTTCCCGTTGTGCGTGCCGTAAGGGACATACGAGCATGGGCATGTGCGAGGATGCGGAGGATCATCCGCGTGTTCGGACCGAGAGAAGGGAAACCCCGCAATGGTGGACAAGCCGGGTGCCGGTGAACCTGGCGTTTCCAGCGCCGACCGAACCCTCGGTGAGCTGGTGTCGGACGCCACCGGAAACCTCTCCCGTCTGGTACGCCTGGAGATCGAGCTCGCGAAGGCGGAGGCCAAGGCCGAGGCGACCAAGGCCGGCAAGGGCATCGCGGGCTTCGCGGTCTTCGCCGTCCTGGCCCACATCTTCGTCATCCTCCTCTCGGTGACCGCCGCGTTCGCCCTGTACGAGCTGACCCCGCTGCCCGGCTGGGCGAGCTTCGGCATCGTCACCCTGGCCTACCTGCTCATCGCCCTCGCCTTCGCGCTGTTCGGCGTGCTGAGCTTCCGCAAGATGCGGGGCCTGGAGCGCACGAGCCTGACCATGACCCGCCTGCGCGCCATCCTGCGCAGGGAGATCCGCCCGCCCCGCCCCGGTGACACCTCCGTCGCCACCGCCGCCACGGCGCAGAGCGCGGCCACCGCCGTCACCCACCGGCGGTAGACACCGAGGTGTTGGACGACTCGGCCGCCTACGTCGACGGACCCTGGACCCACAGGACCGTCAACGCGGCAGGCGCCCGCTTCCACGTCGCCGAGCTGGGAGAGGGCCCGCTCGTCCTGCTCCTGCACGGCTTCCCCCAGTTCTGGTGGGCCTGGCGCGACCAGCTGACCGCCCTCGCCGAGGCGGGCCACCGCGCGGTCGCCGCCGACCTGCGCGGCTACGGCGCCAGCGACAAGACCCCGCGCGGCTACGACCCCCTCACCCTCGCCCTGGACGCCGCCGGGCTGATCCGGGCGCTGGGGGAGCGGGAGGCCGTCGTCGTCGGCCACGGCGTGGGCGGCCTCATCGGCTGGACCGCGGCCGTCCACCACCCCGAGGCGGTCCGCGCACTGGCGGTGGTCTCCGCCCCGCACCCGCGCGGTGCCCTCCGCGCCTTCCTCTCCGGAGGCGCCGGCCTGGCGCACATGCTCCGGGCCCAGCTGCCGATCCTGCCCGAGCACCGCTTCCTCGCCGACGGCTGCGTCCGGATCGGGGAGCTGCTGCGCGACTGGTCCGGCCCCGGTTGGCCCGGTACGGAGGTCGAGGAGCAGTACCGGAAGGCGTTCGCGATCCCCAAGGTCTCCCACTGCTCCCTCGAGTACCACCGCTGGATCCTGCGCTCCCGGCTCCGCCCCGACGGACTGCGCTACAGCGCCCGGATGCGCGCCCCCGTGCACGTCCCCGTCCTGCAACTGCACGGGTCCCTCGATCCGGTGTGCCCGCCCCCGGCGGCACGCGCCCCGCAGGGCGTGACGACGGGGGCCTACCGTTGGAGGCAGATCCCCGGCGCCGGGCACTTCCCCCACGAGGAGAGGCCGGAAGCGGTCTCCGAGGAGCTCCTGGCATGGCTCGCGCAGCTCGGAGCGGCGGACGCCGGAGAGGACCGGACACACTCCTGAGAGGCGGGGACGGACATGGTGACGGGTGAGCACAGGGAGAGGGACCGCGACTCCTCGGGCAGGGCGCAGAACCAGCGCCCCCGCGACCGCTACGGCCGCCCGCTGCCCCACGGGAGCGCGGGAGAGGTCGAGCGCGTGCCCGACGATGCCGTGTTCACCGCGGAGGAGGGGCTGGAGACGGCCCAGCGGCTGCTCGACGAGGGGTATGCCTTCACCGCCCACGAGGTTCTCGAAGCCGTGTGGAAATCCTCCCCCGAACCCGAGCGCGAGCTGTGGCGCGGCCTGGCGCAGGCCGCCGTGGGCGTGACGCACGCCCAGCGCGGCAACACCCTCGGTGCCGCCCGCCTGCTGCGGCGGGGGGCCGACCGGGTGGAGCCGTTCGGCCCCCGGGCCCCGCACGGGATCGACACCGCCGCCGTGGCGGCGTTCGCCCGCTCGCTGGCCGACGACCTGGACGCGGGCCGGGCCCGTCCGGGCGAGGGGATCGACCCCTCCGGCATGCGTCTGCGCCGACCGGATCTGTGACGGACGGGGCAGGTTCCGGATATCTTCCCGGGTGAGCGCTTTGTCAGCAATGGCATGCTATTTCATTATACAAGGCTATTGTCGCTGATAAAGAAATTTATCCGCTCCCTGAGATCACTGGGAGATCACATCTTCAAAGCCGCCCCAGAAAACCGTCAATGGGCCCTCTTCTTTCTTCTCGGGCGTGCGTAGAATTCCCGGATCACCGCCCGCGGTCCGGTGCCTCGGACGGTGTGCGACACAACCGAAGGAGGCACTGCTCCTACCCCGGAAAGCGTGCCGTCGAACCAGGTCAGGTCCTTTTCGGGCGGCGGTACGTCCACGACCGCGCGGAAGCCTTTCGTCTATCCGGCGAATGATTTCGCGTGTTCTGCACGGCCGGGGAACAAATGGACGTGCCCGTCTCAAGGAGGACGGATTGTCTGGGCTCAACCTTGCCGCTTCGAGCGGCACAGCCCTGGTTCTGGAAGGCATCGATCTCACACTCGTGGTCGTCGTCATGGCGGTGGCGCTCCTCGCCCTCGCCGTCGCGGGGATGCTGGTACGTGAGGTCCTTGCCGCAGGGCAGGGCACGGAGCGGATGCGCAACATCGCCCTCGCGGTCCAAGAGGGGGCGAGCGCCTACCTCAGGCGGCAGTTCCGCACCCTCGCGGTGTTCGCCGTCGCCATCCCGCTCCTGCTGCTCCTGCTCCCTGCGGATTCCTGGGCCGTTGCCGTCGGCCGCTCGGTCTTCTTCGCCCTCGGCGCCCTGCTGTCGGCGGCGACCGGCTTCATCGGCATGTGGCTGGCCGTACGCGGCAACGTCCGGGTCGCGGCGGCGGCCCGCGGCGGCACCGAGGCCGACAGCCGCACCGCGATGCGCATCGCCTTCCGCACCGGCGGCGTGGCCGGAATGATCACCGTCGGCCTCGGCCTCTTCGGAGCCGGCCTCGTCGTCCTCGTCTACCGGGGCGACGCCCCCGTCGTCCTGGAGGGCTTCGGCTTCGGCGCCGCGCTCCTGGCGATGTTCATGCGCGTGGGCGGCGGCATCTTCACCAAGGCCGCGGACGTCGGCGCCGACCTCGTCGGCAAGGTCGAGCAGGGCATCCCCGAGGACGACCCCCGCAACGCCGCCACCATCGCCGACAACGTGGGTGACAACGTGGGCGACTGCGCGGGTATGGCCGCCGACCTGTTCGAGTCCTACGCGGTGGTGCTCGTCGCCTCCCTCATCCTGGGCCGCGTCGCCTTCGGCACCGAGGGCCTGGTCTTCCCGCTGCTCGTCCCGATGATCGGCGTGGTCACCGCCATCATCGGCATCTTCATCGTCGCCCCGCGCAGCCGGGACAAGTCGGCGATGTCGGCGATCAACCGGGGCTTCTTCATCTCCGCGCTGATCTCCGCGGCCCTGGTCGCGGCCACCGCCTACTGGTACCTGCCCGGCAGCTTCACCGAGCTGTCCGGGGTCAGCCCGCAGATCCTCGCCGAACTGGAGGAGGCCGGAAGCAACCCGGACCCGCGGGTCGTCGCCGTCGCCGCCGTCCTCATCGGCCTCGCGCTGGCCGCCGCCATCCAACTGCTCACCGGCTACTTCACCGAGACCGACAAGCGGCCGGTGCGCGACATCGGCGAGAGCTCCGAGACAGGGGCGGCGACCGTCATCCTCTCCGGGATCTCCGTCGGCCTGGAGTCGGCCGTCTACTCCGCCCTGCTCATCGCGGGCGCCGTCTACGCGGCCTTCCTCCTCGGCGGCGGGTCCATCACCCTGAGCCTGTTCGCCGTCGCCCTCGCGGGCACCGGTCTGCTCACCACCGTCGGCATCATCGTCGCGATGGACACCTTCGGGCCCGTCTCCGACAACGCCCAGGGCATCGCCGAGATGTCGGGCGACGTCAAGGGCGAGGGCGCCGAGATCCTCACCGGCCTCGATGCCGTCGGCAACACCACCAAGGCCATCACCAAGGGCATCGCGATCGCCACCGCGGTCCTGGCCGCGACCGCCCTGTTCGGCGCGTTCCGCACCTCGGTGCAGGAGCGGCTCGGCGACGACCAGGTCTTCTCGCTCTCCCTCGACCACCCCGACGTGCTGGTCGGCGTCATCATCGGTGCCAGTGTCGTGTTCCTCTTCTCCGGACTGGCCGTCATGGCGGTCGGCCGGGCCGCCGGCCGCGTCGTCCTGGAGGTGCGCGAGCAGTTCCGCACCCGCCCCGGGATCATGGACGGCACGGAGAAGCCGGAGTACGCGCGCGTCGTCGACATCTGCACCAAGGACTCCCTGCGGGAGCTCGTCACCCCCGGCCTCCTGGCGGTCATGGCCCCCATCGCGGTCGGCTTCGCCCTCGGGTACGCCCCGCTCGGCGCGTTCCTCGGCGGCGCCATCGCCGCCGGCGTGCTCATGGCCGTCTTCCTCGCGAACTCCGGCGGGGCCTGGGACAACGCCAAGAAGCTCGTGGAGGACGGCCACCACGGCGGCAAGGGTTCGGAGGCCCACGAGGCGACCGTCATCGGCGACACCGTCGGCGACCCGTTCAAGGACACCGCCGGCCCGGCGATCAACCCCCTGCTCAAGGTGATGAACCTCGTCGCCCTGATCGTCGCGCCCAGCGTGGTGGTCTACGCCGACAACGTCGCCCTGCGCATCGGTGTGACCGTCGTCGCGGTCGGGGTGCTGGTCGGCGCGATCCTGTGGTCCAAGCGCCGCAGCGCGGACAGCGGAACGGAACTGGCCGGCCTCGCCGGCGGCGAACCGGTGACGGGCGGCAGCGCACCGGCCGGGGAGGGACCGCAGGCCCGGGGCGACTCCGGCGCCACGGCCCCCGACGCCGCTCCGGAGGACGGCAAGGAGGAGGCCCGCACCAAGTAGCGGCAGCGGGCGGGCACGGACGCGGCCGCCGGGCGGGCACCCGGCGGCCGCGCCTACCCTGGGGGGAGAACGCGTCTACAGGGGGTGCTTGCCGGTGTCCGGCATGAAGGGTCTGTTCGTCATCGTGGGGGTCATGATGGGCTTCATCCTCCTCCTCGCCTTCGTCTCGATGTCGGTGTCGTGATGGCACGCACCCTCCTCCTGCTCCGGCACGCCAAGGCCGAGAACGGCTACGGCCTCGCCGACTTCGACCGCGCCCTGACGGACCGCGGCAAGGTCCAGGCCGAGGCGGTCGGCCGCCTGCTCGCCGAACAGGGATACAGCCCGGACCACGTCATCTGCTCCTCGGCCAGGCGCACCCGCCAGACCCTCGAAGGGGTCCTCGGTGCACTCGGCACCTCCCCGGAGATCGACTACTCGGAGGCGGCGTACTCGGCCGGTGTGGACACGCTCCTGGAACTGATCACCTACGTGGACGCCGACGTGGAGACGCTCCTCGTGGTGGGCCACAACCCGACCATCGCCCAGCTGGCGGCGGCGTTCGTGGGCGGCGAGGCCCTGATGTCGTACTCGCCGGCCACGGTCGCCGCGGTGGATCTGGAGGTGGAGTGGCTCTACACGGCCCCCGGCACGGGGACCGGACGGCTGCTCAACTGAGGGCCGCGCGAATGTGACGCGCGACATGCTCTTCCGCGTTTGCCTCCGGGGAAGAGCGGGGGTAATGTTCTCCGAGTCGCCTCCGAAAGGCCCTCGGCCCCGGGGCGGCGCAGACCGAGCGAGACGAACGCGTGTCAGCGGGCGTGCCGGTCCATCTCTTCCCCGGTTTGGCCGGTCCGAGCAGTGGCTCGGACAGGATAAACTCGGAGAGTCGCTTCCAAAGGAAACAGAGGAAGCACCCCTTCACTTGTGAAGCACACCGGAAAAACACCGATTTGGTGGCGGACCGGAACGCTGATAAAGTGAAGACACAACAAAGCGGAAACGCAGACGCCT
>NZ_JACHJO010000015.1 GCF_014203695.1 Nocardiopsis algeriensis
ACGTCTGTGTCAGGGGAACGGAAATTCACCCATGGATGCACTTCTCGTCTTTATTGCCGGTTTTCTACTGCTTCCCGATTGCTGAGATCACCTCAATGAGAGCGGTGCACGTCGAATCAGAAGCGTGGTATTCTGGCCGGGTAAAGCAAAAGGGGCGCGGAAATTATTTTTCCGCACCCTTTTGTATTTTCTTTGCCATGGTTATTCTCCAGGGGTGGAAGACAACGCTCCCCGCTTCTCCGTGTCCGTCATGACGCACCCCCGCAGAGCCGGCGAGGCGCGGAAGGTCCTCGATGCCCTGGGACTTCCCGGCGCCCGCCTGGCCGTGGACCCCGACCCCGGCGGGCCGCCCAGTTCCCTGCGCGCGGCGGCCGTGGCCTTCTCCCACGCCGAATTGCACGAGGGCACCCACCACCTGGTGCTCCAGGACGACGTGATCCTGTGTGCTGATTTCACCGCGTCGGTATGCGACGCATTGCGCCGATATCCCGGTGCGGCGCTCGCATTCTTCGTGGAATGGGGATCGCGCACCGCCTGCCTCGCGCGCTGGGCGGCTTTCGCCGGAGTCGGCGCGGTACCCGTCGTCAACCCCTACATGCCCACGCCCGCCCTGGCACTTCCCCGGGACATCGCGGTGGACATGGGCCGCCACATGGCGTGTGCGGAAGGGCGCTCCGACGACCGCGCGGCCCTCGCCTTCCTGCGCGGGCGCGGCGTGCGGACACTGGCCGCCGTACCGAACCTGGTCGAGCACAGGGAACTGCCCAGCCTCAAGGGCAACGGCGACCACGGTGTCCGCCGCGCCACCTGCTTCGCGAGCGGGGGAGCCCGCTTCGACGGCCGTGTGCTCGACCTGCCGCCCCTGCTGCCGTTCCTGCGGTGGAACCTGGGCAAGGCGGTCCTCATCGACACCGCGAACGACGTTCCCGAGGCGCACCGGCCGCTGCTGGAGGTCCTCCTGAAGTGGGGAGCGGAGGAAGGGGAACTGCGGCGCGGCTGCGCTGACCGGCTGGGCGGCGGTTCCGGCCCGCTGCTGGAGCTGTGGCTGACCGCGGTGGCCTTCGGTGCCCTCCAGGAGATGTACCGGCCCGGCAGCGTCGCCGTGCTGCGGGAACGGCGGGAAGAGCCGCTCGTGCGCGGGTCCCTGGACACGTTCGCGCCCGGCGCCCTGCGCCGCTTCCGGCCTCTCTCCACGCTGACCGGGACGGCCGATGCGGTCCTGGCGGCGATGGAGTACGGCGCCGAGCTCAGGCCTTCTCCGGCCTGAGGACGCGGTGCCGACCAGGGGTACTGCGGCCTCGCCGATCCGCTCCCGTCCGGCCGGTCGACGGCCGGGTCAACAGTTGCCCGGCTTTGCTCCATGACGGGCGTCGCGGAGGCCGGGACAGCGGAGGATGCGGAGAGGCTGTCCCCGGACACGCGCCCGTGACCCGGTGTTCGGGTCCGCACACCGGGCATCGGACCCGAACCGGTGCCCTCCCCGGACGGCCCCGCTGGTTCCGGGTATGCGAAAGGCGCCCGGGATGAGGAGGAAGACGATGTCTCGACCCACCCGCCGCATCGCCGCGGCCGTGATGACGGGGGTCTCCCTGGCCGTCGGCGCGCCGGCGGCCGCGCTCGCCCACGACGGCCACGACGCGGTGCAGCGGCAGCTGGCCGCGGCGAAGGAGGCAGGGGAGAAGTACCGCGACGTGTCCCGGGCGATCGCCGACGGCTACGTGCCCGACGACGAGTGCGTGCAGAGCCCCGAGGGGGCCATGGGGTTCCACTACGCCAACCGGGACCTGATCGACCGCGAACTGGACGTGCGCGAACCCGAGGTCCTCGTCTACCAGCCCGACGGCTACGGGGGACACAAGCTGGTCGCGCTGGAGTACTACTTCGTCGACGAGGACCAGGACCCCTCCACCGACGGCGACCGGCCCTCCCTCTTCGGGCAGCCCTTCGACGGCCCCGACGAGGCTCAGGGGCCGGGTTTGCCGGTGAACTACACGCTGCACGTGTGGCTGTGGCAGCACAACCCCAGCGGCATGTTCGCCCCCTTCAACCCCGCCGGTTCCTGCGAGGTCTGAAGCCGGGCCGAGAGCACCTCGGGGGGCGGCCGCGCGGCCGCCCCCCGAGGCGGAGCCGGTCGGGGCTCCGAGCGCTCAGGCGACGGGCTCGGCCTCCCGCCGACCCGGGGCGGTGGTGAGGCGGCCGCTGCGGTGCAGCCACAGGTCGGCCGCGAGCGTGCCCAGCGGGGGCACGGAGGCGGCCAGTGCCACCAGGGTCGGCCACAGGCCCCAGCGCAGGTGCAGCGCCGCGACCAGGGCGACGAGGCCGTAGAGCACGAACGCGCCGCCGTGCAGCGGGCCGAAGAACTGCACACCCGCCTCGCTTCCGCTGCCCAGGTACTTGACGTACATGCCGGCCAGGAGGCCCACCCAGGTGAAGGCCTCGAAGACGGCCACCACGCGGAAGGCGATCGCGGTTGTTCGGGGAGTGATGCTCACGGGTTCCTCTGCTCGGGTTCACGGGACGGGGCCGGTCCCAGGCTAGGGCACGGTTTCGGCTGCCCGTTTCGGGACCAGGGTTGAGTTCTGAGGAACCGGAACCCCCTGGCGAAAGTCCCGCAGGAAAGTGACAAGGGACTCACTTCTCGCATGTTTCAGACGCGGGGAGGCAGGCCGGTCCCTCCGCCGCGGAGAGGTCCGGGTCATTCCTTGTTGACGCACGGTAACCGTTTCTGGCCTGCGGGGATGCCCTCGCGCGGCCTTCTCCGTCCGGCCCGGCGCCCCGGCGGCCCGCTTTCCCGGCACATTGAAGGTGACCTGGGTCACTTAGGTGTGCCTATTGACAGTCCGGCGCGGGTCCGATGAGACTTGCCGCGGGCTTCTTAGGTAAGCATTACCTAAATAAGCCCAGGTCGCAGCCGTGCCGAAAGGAGAAACCCCAGGTGAGCGAGTTCGGGATCAGCGGCACCGCCGTGGTCACCGGTGCCGCGAGCGGCATCGGCCGTGCCGTGGCCGCCGACCTGGCCGCGCACGGCACCCGCGTGGCAGCCGCCGACGTCGACCCCGACGGCCTCGCCCGGACCGTGCGCGACCTGGAGTCCCGGGGCTGCAAGGTCCTGGCCCTGCCCACCGACGTCACCGACACCGCGCAGGTCGAGGCGCTCTTCGACGAGGCCGAGGCCGCCCTCGGACCTGTCACCGCCGTGGTCGGCGCGGCCGGCGTCCTGGCCACCGGGCCCGTCACCGACTGCACCGACGCCGACTGGAACCGCGTCCTGGCGGTCAACGCCACCGGTGTCTTCACGGTCGGCCGCGCCGCCGCCCGCCGCATGGGACCGCGCGGGCACGGGAGCCTGGTCACCGTCGCCTCCAACGCCGCCGGCGTCCCCCGCGCCGGCATGGCCGCCTACGCCGCCTCCAAGGCCGCCGCGGTCGCCCTCACCAAGTCCCTCGGCCTGGAACTGGCCCCGCGCGGCGTGCGCTGCAACGTCGTCTCCCCGGGCTCCACCGACACCCCCATGCTGCGGGCCATGACCGCAGGCACCGGCTTCGGCCCCCTCCTGGAGGGAGACCCGTCCGCCTTCAAGGTCGGCATTCCGCTCGGCCGCATCGCCGACCCGCAGGACGTCGCCGCCGCCGTGCGCTTCCTGCTCTCCGACGCCGCCCGCCACATCACCATGCACGAGCTCCACGTGGACGGCGGAGCCACGCTCCGCTGACACCCCCTCGCCACCCCACGGCCCACCGGCCGCCCCGCTCGCGTGCCCGACACAGAAAGGCCGATCGCCCCCATGTCCCAGCAGCGCGCCCAGACCCCCGCCCCCGGCGCGGGCGACCTCCTCCGGGCCTACCGGCCCGGGGACGTCTTCCTCTCCTCGCCCGAAGGTGTCCTGCACGGAACCGGAAGCCTCGCCGTCCTGAACAGCCTCGACGCCGTCCCCGCGGCCCTGGCCTCCGCCGGGAAGGACGCGGTCGCCGTGGGAGCCGTCCCCTTCGACGCCTCCCGCCCCGCCCACCTGATCGTGCCCGAGAGCGTGTCCACCGCACCGCCCGCCCGCGACGGCGGAACGGGCCCCCGCTGGCGCCCCCTGCGCGGAGAGTGGACCCTCACCCCCGTCCCCGCCCCCGAGGAGCACACCGCCGCCGTCGAGCGCACCCTCAAACTCATGGCCGACGACGACGAACTGCGCAAGGTCGTCCTCGCCCGCTGCCTGCGCCTGGAGAGCACCGAGGACGTCGACGTCGCCGCCGTCCTGTCCAACCTGCTCCGACGCGACCCCGGCGCCCACGTGTTCGCCACACCCTTGCCCGAACGCGGCACCGGCCCCCGCACCCTCATCGGGGCCAGCCCCGAGCTCCTCGTCTCCCGGCGGGGCGACGCCGTCGTGTCCAACCCCCTGGCCGGCTCCGCGCGCCGCAGCGCCGACCCCACCAAGGACCAGCGCGCCGCCGTCGGCCTGCTCACCTCCGACAAGGACCGCCGCGAGCACGCCGTCGTCGTGGAGGCCGTCGCCGACGCCCTGACTCCCTACTGCCGCGAACTCTCGGTCCCCGACGGGCCCGAACTGCTCAGGACCGCCACCATGTGGCACCTGTCCACCCGCGTCACCGGACGCCTGCGCGACGCCGACACCCCCGCCCACGTGCTGGCCGCCGCACTGCACCCGACCCCGGCCGTCTGCGGCACCCCCACCGGCCGGGCCTTCGACACCATCGCCGGGATCGAGCCCTTCGACCGCGGCTTCTACACCGGTACCGTCGGATACACCGACGCCCGCGGCGACGGCGTGTGGGTGGTCACCATCCGCTGCGCCGACACCTCCGGACGCACCCTCGACCTGTTCGCCGGCGGCGGCATCATGCCCGAGTCCGACCCCGCAGCCGAACTCGCCGAGACCTCCGCCAAGCTGCGCACCCTCCTGCTCGCCCTCGGCGTGGACCAGGGGGCCTGACCGTGACCGGCACCGCAGACCGCCCCCCGCACCTCGACGGCTGGGTCCCGTACCCGCCCGAGTTCGCCGCCGCCTACCGCGAGGCCGGCTACTGGACCGGTGAGACCTTCGGCGCGTTCCTGCGCGAGCGGGCCCGCCGCTTCGCCGACCGCACCGCCGTCGTCGCGGGCGGGGACCGCTGGACCTACGCCGAACTCGACGCCCGCGCCGACGCCCTCGCCGCGGGGCTGGCGCGCCTGGGCCTGGCCGAGGGCGACCGCGTCGTCGTCCAGCTGCCCAACACCGCCGCACTGCTCGAAACCGTCTTCGGCCTCTTCCGCCTGGGTGCACTGCCCGTGTACGCCCTGCCCGCCCACCGGCGCAGCGAGGTCGTCCACATGGCCGCCACCACCGGCGCCGCCGCCCTCGTGATCCCCGGTTCCCCCACGGGGTTCGACCACCGGGGCATGGCCGAGGAGGTGCGCGCGGCCGTGCCCTCGCTGACCCACGTCGTCGTCGACGGGGATCCCGGCCCCGGGCAGGTGCCGCTGGACTCCCTGAGGAGCGGGCACGGACCCTTCACCCCGGCCGAACCCGACCCCGGGGGAGTGGCCTTCCTCCAGCTCTCGGGGGGCACCACCGGGCTGCCCAAGCTCATCCCCCGGACCCACGACGACTACCTGTACTCGGTCCGCGCCAGCGCCGACATCTGCGGTCTGGACACCGGCACCGTCTACCTCGCCGCGCTCCCGGCCACGCACAACTTCCCCATGAGCTCCCCGGGCTTCCTCGGCGTGCTCCATGCCGGCGGCACCGTCGTCATGTCACCCGACCCCGGCCCCGGCACCGCGCTGGCCCTGA
This sequence comes from Nocardiopsis algeriensis, assembly GCF_014203695.1. GTDB lineage: Bacteria > Actinomycetota > Actinomycetes > Streptosporangiales > Streptosporangiaceae > Nocardiopsis > Nocardiopsis algeriensis. The sequence continues at coordinate 5,786 of NZ_JACHJO010000015.1, forward strand.
TCGAGGCCGAGCGGGTCACCCACACGGCGGTCGTGCCGCCCGTGGCCCGCCTCTGGCTCGACGCGGTCGAGCACGGCTCCCAGGGAACCCGCGACCTGTCCTCCCTGCGGGTCCTGCAGGTGGGCGGCGCCGCCTTCGCCGAGGAGACCGCCCGCCGCGTCACCCCCGTCCTGGGCTGCTCCCTGCAACAGGTGTTCGGCATGGCCGAGGGCCTGGTCAACTACACCCGGGCGGACGACCCCGACGACGTCGTCACCACCACCCAGGGCCGACCCATCAGCCCCCACGACGAGATCCGCATCGTCGACGACCAGGACCGGCCCGTACCCGAGGGCGAATCCGGCCACCTGCTGACCCGCGGCCCCTACACCATCCGCGGCTACTACCGGGCGCCCGAGCACAACGCCACCGCGTTCACCCCCGGCGGCTTCTACCGCACCGGCGACATCGTGCGCCGCCACCCCTCGGGCAACCTCGTCGTCACCGGCCGCGCCAAGGAGCAGATCAACCGGGGCGGCGAGAAGATCGCCGCCGCCGAGGTCGAGAACCACGTCCTGGCCCATCCGGCCGTGCGCGACGCCGCCGTCGCGGCCGTCCCCGACCCGTTCCTGGGCGAACGCACCTGCGCCTACGTCGTTCCCCGGGGCCAGGCGCCCGCCCGGAGCGAGCTCCTGGCCTTCCTGCGCGGCCGCGGCCTGGCCGCCTACAAGATCCCCGACCTCGTGGAGTTCGTGGAGGAGCTGCCCTCCACCGCCGTGGGCAAGGTCGCCAAACGCGACCTGCGCGCCGCCTCCACCCGACCCGGATCGGACCACTGATGGCACTGCCCACCATCGCGCCCTACCCGCTCCCCGCCGACGAGGAGCTGCCCCGCAACCGGGTGGACTGGACCCTGGACCCGGAGCGCGCCGTCCTGCTCGTCCACGACATGCAGCGCTACTTCCTCAGCCCCTACCGGCACGACCGCGAGCCCGTCTCCCGGATGCGCGGCAACATCGCCGACCTGCGCCGGGCCTGCCACCGAGCCGGCGTCCCGGTGGTCTACACGGCCAAACCCGGCGACATGACCCCCGAGCAGCGCGGCCTGGAGAACGACTTCTGGGGCCCGGGGATGAAGGCGGTCGCCGAGCACACCGCCATCGACCCCGGACTGGAACCCGAGGGGGCCGACGTGCTGCTCACCAAGTGGCGCTACAGCGCGTTCGCCCAGACCGACCTGGCCGAGCGCATGGCCGCCCAGGGCCGCGACCAGATCGTGGTCACCGGCCTGTACGCGCACATCGGCTGCCAGCTCACCGCGGCCGACGCGTTCATGCGCGACATCCAGCCGTTCCTGGTCGCCGACGCCGTCGCCGACTTCAGCGCCGACCACCACCGGTCCGCGCTGCACTACGCCGCCGGTCGGTGCGCCTCCGTACTGCGCACCTCCGACGCCCTGTCCGCCCTGAGCGGCGCCCCGGCCCGGGCCGGGAACTGACGTGCACCACCGCAACGAAGGGAACACCGTGTCCGCCACAGAGCAGGACCCCCCTGTCTCCGACCTGGTCGGCGTGGGCTTCGGCCCCTCCAACGTAGGCCTGGCCATCGCCCTGGCCGAACGCCGCGGGCGCGGAGAGGCCGCCCCCACCGGGGTGTTCCTCGAACGCCAGGCCGCCTTCGGCTGGCACCGGGGCATGCTGCTGGACGACGCCACCATGCAGGTGTCCTTCCTCAAGGACCTCGTCACCCAGCGCAACCCCGCCAGCGACTTCAGCTTCCTGTCCTACCTGCACCACGTGGGCCGGCTGAACGACTTCATCAACCACAAGACCCTGTTCCCCCTGCGGCAGGAGTTCCACGACTATCTGTCCTGGTGCGCCGACCGGGTCTCCGACCAGGTCCGCTACGGGCACGAGGTGGTCGAGGTGCTGCCGGTGCGCACCGGCGAACGCATCACCCACCTGGACGTGGTCACGCAGGACACGGCGGGCCGGCGCACCGTGCTGCGCACCCGCAACGTCGTGTTCGGCCCGGGCCTGCGCCCCCGCATGCCCGAGGGCGTCGAGCAGTCCGCCCGCGTGTGGCACAACGAGCACCTGCTCACCAACCTGGCCCAGCTGCCGCCCAAGGCCGCACCGCACTCCTTCGTGGTCGTGGGCGCCGGCCAGAGCGCCGCCGAGGTCGTCGAGCACCTCCACGAGCGCTTCCCCGCCGCCCACGTGCACTCGGTGTTCACCCGCTACGGATACAGCCCCTCGGACGACAGCCCGTTCGCCAACCGCATCTTCGACCCCGAGGCCGTCGACGCGTTCCACACCGCCCCCGAGGAGGTCAAGCGCACCCTTCTGGGCTACCACCGCAACACCAACTACTCGGTGGTCGACCCCGACCTCATCGACGCCCTCTACCGGCGCCACTACGCCGAGAAGGTCCACGGGACGCAGCGCCTGCACCTGCACAACACCTCCCGGGTCGCCGGACTCACCGAGAGCCCCGACGGTGTGGCCGTCGTGCTGGAGGACCTGGTCACCGGGAAGCAGACACCGGTCGCGGCCGGCTACGTCGTCTTCGCCACCGGCTACCACCCCGCCGACCCCCGCCCCCTCCTGGGCTCCGTCGCCGACCTGCTGCACACCACCCCCGACGGGCTGCCGGCCGTGGAACGCGACTACCGGATGGCCACCCGCGACGAACTGACCTGCGGTCTCTACCTGCAGGGCGGCACCGAGCACACGCACGGGGTGTCGTCGTCGCTGCTGTCCAACGTCGCCGTCCGCTCCGCCGAGATCATCGACTCGATCCAGGCCCGCACCCCCGTCCCCGCCTGACAGCCACCGGAAGAAGGAGGCCGCCATGGCCCCGACCCTCACCGCCGAACGCCTGCGTGACGATGTCGCCGCCGTCCTGGGAGAGCCCCCCGAGAGCATCGACCCCGACGAGAACCTCATGGACCGCGGCCTGGACTCGGTCCGCCTCATGAGCCTGATGGAGACCTGGCGCACCGCAGGCGCCGACCCCGACTTCACCGACCTCGCCCAGACCCCCACCGTCAGCGCCTGGGCCGCCCTGCTCTCCCGCTGACCCGACCCCCTCGTCCGCGCGTCCCCTGCCCGCGGTCCGGCCCGCCGGACCCGGGCGCACCCCTGCACTTTCCGAGGAGCAACCGACCCATGGCTGACCCCCACGGCATCCCTATGGGCCTGACCGGCGCCCAGGCCGGTGTCTGGTACGCGCAGCAGACGGCCCCCGACAGCCCGGTGTTCAACGTCGGCCAGTACACCGACATCCCCACCGACCTGGACACCGCACGGTTCGCCGCCGCCGTACGCACCGCCGTGGCCGAGAGCGACGCGCTGCGCGCACGCGTGGCGGCCGACGGCGACAGGGCCGTGCAGGTGGTCCGCGGGGAGGTGCCCCGCGACCTCGAGGTCGCGGACCTGACCGGGGACGGCGGGGAGGAGGGCGCGTTCGAGCGCGCCCGCGCCTGGATGCGCGCCGACACCGGACGCCCCGTCGACCCGGCGGCCGAGCCGCTGTACCGGTTCGCGCTGCTGCGGGTGGGCGCGCGCCGGTGGCTGTGGTACCAGCGCTACCACCACCTGGCGGTGGACGCCTACGCCGTGGCGATGGTCGCGCGCCGCGTCGCCGACGTGTACACCCGCCTGGGCCGGGGGGAGGAGCCGGCACCCGCGGGCTTCGGCCGGCTGGCCGACGTCGTGGCCGACGAGGAGGCCTACGCCGCCTCGCCGCGATACGCGACCGACCGCGCCTACTGGACGGAGGCGATGGCCGACCGGCCCGAGCCGGCGCAGCTGTCGTCGGCACCCCCCTCGCCCCACGCCGGGTTCCTCCGCGAGCGCCTGGAGATCCCGCCGGCGGTCACGGCGGGGCTCGAGGAACTGGTGAGGGGCACCGGGGCCACATGGGTGGACGCGCTGACCGGAGCGTTCGCCGCCTACGTGCACCGGATGACGGGTGCGCGCGACCTGGTGCTGGGCTCCCCGGCGATGGTCCGCATGGGCACCGCCGCGGTACGCACCCCCGCCATGGTGGTCAACGTCCTGCCCCTGCGGCTGCGCGTACGCCCCGGTGACACCGTCGCCGAGGCGACCGCGGCCGCCGCGCGGGCCTCCCGGGGACTGCGCTCCCACCAGCGCTACCGGTCCGAGCAGCTGCGCCGCGACCTGTCGGCGGTGGGCCGGGGCCTGTTCGGGCCCGAGCTCAACGTCAAGCTGTTCGACCACGCCCTCACCTTCGACGGCTGCCCCTCCACCAGCACGACCCTGTCCGAGGGGCCCGTCGACGACATCGCCGTGTCGGTCTACCGCGCCGGGGGACTGGCCCTGGAGGCCAACGCCAACGCCGACCGCTACGACCGCGAGGGAGTGCGCGCCCACCTGTCCGGTTTCGCGCGCCTGCTCACCGCCTTCGCCGCGGCCCGCCCGGAAACCGCCGTCGCCGCGCTCGACACCGCGGCGCCGGCCGACGCGCTGCCCCCCGTCCCCCGGGTGGCGGAGGGCTTCACCCCGGTCACGGAACTGCTCGCGCGCTCGGCCGCGGCCGAACCCGACGCGGTCGCCGTCGTCGCCGGGGACCAGCGGCTGACCCGGGCCGAGTTCACCGACCGCGTGGACCGGCTCGCCCGCCGCCTGCGCGCCCTCGGCGCCGGCCCCGGCGAGCTGGTCGCCCTGGCCCTGCCCCGGTCGGTGGAACTGCTCACGGCGGTGTTCGCCGTCCTGCGCGCGGGCGCCGCCTACGTTCCGCTGGACCCCGACCACCCCGCCGAACGCCTGGCCCGAGTGCTCGCCGCATGCCGGCCCGCGCTCGTGGTGGCCGGCGCCGGCACCGCCCTGCCCGACCCCGGCGGGGCCCGCGTGGTGCACCCCGACACGGAGGACGACGACCCCGCCGAGGCGGAACTGCCGGTCCTGCGACCCCAGGACGCCGCCTACGTCATCCACACCTCCGGTTCCACCGGCCGCCCCAAGGGCGTGGTGGTCGAGCACCGGGCCCTGGCCGCGCTGGCCGCCACCCAGCGCGCCCGCCTCCCGCTGCCCGAGCGGGCACGCGTCGCACACACCGGATCGTTCACCTTCGACGCCTCCTGGGACACCCTGCTCGGTCTGGTCCACGGCCACGAGCTGCACCTGGTCGACACCGACATCGTCCTCGACCACGCCCGCCTGGGCGCCTACGCCGCCGAGCACCGCATCGACCACCTCGACGCCACCCCCTCCTACCTGCAGGCGCTCCTGGACTCGGGGCGGATGAGCCGTGTACCGGGGCTGCTCACCTTCGGCGGCGAGGCCTGCCCCCAGGGCCTGTGGGAGCGGCTGCGCGCACTGCCCGCCACCCGCGCGCTCAACTTCTACGGCCCCACCGAGAACACCGTCGACGCCCTGGTCTGCGACGTGCGCGACAGCGCCCGCACCGCCATCGGCACACCCCTGCCGGGCGTGGGCGCCCACGTCCTCGACAGCGCCCTGCGCCCGGTACCGCGCGGCGTGCCCGGCGAGCTGTACCTGGACGGCGACCAGCTCGCCCGCGGCTACGTGGACCGACCCGGCCCGACCGCCGAGCGGTTCGTCGCCAACCCCTACGGCCCGCCCGGATCGCGCATGTACCGCACCGGCGACCGCGTGCTGGTGCGTACCGACGGCACCGTCGCCTACCTCGGCCGGACCGACGCCCAGGTGCAGGTACGCGGCCACCGGGTCGAGCCGGGCGAGGTCGACGCGGCGGCCGAGGCCTTCCCCGGTGTCGCCCGGTGCGCCACCGCGGTGCGCCGTACCCCCGCCGGAGGCGCCGTCCTGGTCTCCTACGCCGTTCCCTGGAACGGGCGGGAACTCGACGGGGAGGAGCTGCGCGCCCACATCGCGCGCCGTCTGCCCGACTACATGGTCCCCGCGCACGTGGTCGTGCTCGACCGGCTTCCGCTCAACTCCAGCGGCAAGGTCGACCACGCCGCGCTGCCCGACCCCGGCGGGGCGCGGGCCTCGGGGGAGGAGGGGGCCACCGACCGCGAACGCGCCCTGGTGCGGGTGCTGCGCGAGGTGCTCGCCACCGAGGCGGGGGTCCACGACGACTTCTTCCGCCTGGGCGGTGACAGCATCCTCGCCATCCAGGCCGTCAACCGGGCCCGCGAGGCGGGTCTGGAGCTGACGGTGCGCGACGTGTTCGAGGCCCCGACCGCGGCCGGACTCGCCCGGCGCGCCCGCGCCGCCGGCCCCGCCGAGAAGGTCCCCGACAACCCGGTCGGCCGTGTCGCCCCCACCCCCGTCGCCGCCGAACTCCTCGACCAGGGGCCGGTGCCGGCCGCCTTCACCCAGTCCCACGTCCTGTGGACCCCGGCGGGTTCCACCGCCGGCCTCCTGCGGGAGGCCCTCGCCGCAGTGGTCGCCCACCACGGCGCCCTGCGCCTCCGGACGGACCCCGCCGACGGAGGCATGGAGGTACCACCCGCGCACCGCGAGGGGGAGTACCCGCAGATCGTACGCATCGGCGCCGCCGGCACCGGCGGCGCCGACCTGGCCGCGGCCGTCGAGCGGGAGGCCCGCCGGGCACACACCCGCATCGACCTGACCCGGGGGCGCCCGCTGTCCGCCGTATGGTTCGACGCCGGCCCCGACCGGGTGGGGCAGCTCCTGCTCCAGGTCCACCACCTGGCCGTGGACGGCGTCTCCTGGCGCGTGATCGGCCCCGACCTGGCCGCCGCCGTCGCCGCCCTCGGCGCGGGCCGCCCCGTGCGGCTGCCCTCGGCCGGAACCTCGCTGCGCCGCTGGACACAGCTGCTGCACGAGGAGGCCCGCCACCCCGACCGGGTCGCCGAACTCGACCACTGGCTGGAGCAGACCGACCCCGCCCACCGCCCCCTGGGCGCCCGCGCCCTCGACCCCGCCCGCGACACCGTCGCCGTGCGCCGCACCCTCGAACGCGAACTCGACACCGCCCTGAGCAGGGACGTGCTCACCGGCATCGGCGCCGTCTACCGGGCGGGAGCCGAGGACGTGCTGCTGGCCGCCCTCGCCATCGCCGCCGCACGCCCGGGCGCCCGCCTCCTGGCCGAGGTGGAGGGCCACGGCCGGCGCGAACTGCACGTCGGAGGCTCGGCCGACCTGTCCCGCACCGTCGGCTGGCTCACCAGCTCCCACCCCGTCGCCCTCGACACCGGCGGGGCCGACCCCGCCCGCGCCCTCACCGACCCGGCCACGGCCGCGAACGTGCTCAAACACGTCAAGGAGATCCTGCGCGCGGTCCCCGGCGACGGTCTCGGCCACGGCCTGCTGCGCCGCCTCAACCCCGACACCGCGCCCCTCCTGGCCGACCGCGCCCGCCCCGACGTGCTGTTCAACTACCTCGGCCGCTTCGGTGCCGCCACCGAACAGCCCTGGGAGTCCGCCCCCGTCTCCGCCCGCATCATGCTCGGCGAGGACCCCGCACAGCCGCTCACCTGCGGTCTCGAACTCGGTGCCGTCGCCCACGAGGGCGCCGACGGGCCGCGCCTGCACCTGACCTGGCGCTGGGCCCCCGGGGTCCACCGCGACGAGGACGTGCACACCCTGGCCGACCGCCTCACCACCGCCCTGCGCACCATGGCCGAGGCCGCCCGCGCCCCCGGCGCCCACGTCCTGACCCCCTCCGACGTCCCGCTCACCGGCCTGGACGCCGGACGCATCGCCGAGATCGAGAGCGCCTGGGCCGAACGCAGCGGCGACCCCGACGCACGCCTGGCCGACCTGTGGCCCCCCACGCCGCTCCAGTCCGGCCTGGTCTTCCACAGCCTCTACGGAGGCGGGCACGACGCCTACACCGCCCAGTCGGTCACCCGCGTCGAGGGGCCGCTGGACGCCGCGCGCCTGCGCCGGGCCGCCGACGCCCTGCTGCGCGACTTCCCGAACCTGCGCGCCGGATTCTGGGCCGACGGCGACGACATCGTCCAGTTCGTCCCCGAGCAGGTGGCCGCGCGCTGGCACGAGACCGACCTGTCCCAGGACCCCGGCGCTCTGGAAGAACTGTGCGCCCGGGAACTGGCCACACCCTTCGACCTGACCTCCCCGCCGCTGGTGCGCTTCACCCTGGTCCGGCTGGACGAGGAGGTGCACGCCCTGGTGGCCACCGACCACCACACCCTCCTGGACGGCTGGTCCACCCCTCTGTTCCTGCGCGCCCTGTTCGACCGCTACACCGACCCCGCCGCGCCCGTGCCGCCGACCGGCCTGCGCGACCACCTCGCCTGGCTGGCCGCACGCGACACCGAGGCGGCCGACAACGCCTGGCGCGCCGAACTGGCCGACGTGGACGGCCCCACCCTGATCGCCCCCGGCGCCTCCGCCCACGGCGGCCAGGGCCAGCGGGTGCTCACCGCCGCGCTCTCCCCCGAGGCGAGCGCCCGCGCCGCCGAGACCGCCCGCGACCTGGGCGTCACCGTCAACACACTGGTGCAGGCGGCCTGGGCACTGGTCCTGGGCGGCGCGACCGGACGCACCGACGTCGTGTTCGGCGCCACCGTCTCCGGCCGCCCCGCCGACCTGCCCGGCGCGGAGTCCGCCCTGGGCCTGTTCATCAACACCGTGCCCGTGCGGGTGCGCGCCGACCCGGCCGCGCGCCTGGCCGACGTGGTCGCCGACCTCCAGCGGCGCCAGGCCGTCCTGGCCGAGCACCACCACACCGCACTGACCCGGACCCAGGAGCTGGCGGGCGTCTCGCCCCTGTTCGACACGCTGCTGGTGTTCGAGAACTTCCCCCTGCGCGACGCCCTGGCCGACCGCGACCACGGCGGCGTCCGCCTGACGGACGTGAAGGTCGAGGACGCCACCCACTACCCGGTCTCGCTCAACGTCTTCCCCGGCCGGGAACTGGGGCTGCGCCTGTGCCACCGCCCCGACGCGGTCGGCGCCTCCCTCGCCGGAACCCTCCTGGAGCGCCTCCTGGAGGTCCTCACCGCCCTGGCCGAGAACCCCGGTCTGCGGGTCGCCGACCTGCCCGTCACCACCGGCACCGAGCGTGATGTCCTGGTGGAGGGTTTCAATGCGACCGGGGCGGAGGTGTGGGCGCCGCGTCCGTGTGAGGCGCTGGCCGGGTGGACGGTGCGTGCTCCGGACGCGGTGGCGGTGGAGGACGGTGCGGGTTCCCACTCCTATGCCGAGGTGTGCGGGCGCATGGAGCGAGTCGCCGCTCTGCTGCGCGGGGCGGGTGTGGGTCCGGGCCAGGTGGTGGGGGTGGCGCTGCCCCGATCCGTGGACCTGGTGGCGGCGCTGCTGGCGGTGCAGCGTGTGGGTGCGGTGTATCTGCCGTTGGATCCGGAGTTTCCGCGGGACCGGTTGGCGTACATGCTGTCGGACTCGGGTGCGGTGCTGCTGGTCACGGGCGGGGGAGTGGTTCCGCCCGAGGGCACGGGGGTTCCTGCCCTGGACCTGGACACCCACACCACCACCGGTACCGCCGCACCCGGCGCGCCCGGCACACCCGCCGATGGTGACGGTGCTGCCTATGTGCTGTACACGTCGGGGTCGACGGGGCGTCCCAAGGGCGTGGTGGTCTCGCACCGCAACCTGGCCAACTTCCTCACCGACATGGCCGGACGCTTCCCTTTGAAGGAGGGGGAGCGGTGGCTGGCGGTGACCACGGTCAGCTTCGACATCTCGGTGCTGGAGCTGTACCTGCCGCTGCTGTCCGGTGCCACCGTCGTCCTGGCCGACAAGGACACCGTCCGCGACCCGCGCCTGCTCGGCGGGCTGCTCGCCTCCAGCGGCGCCACCGTCATGCAGGCCACCCCGTCGCTGTGGCGCGCACTCGCCGAGCACGACCCCCGCCTCCTGCGCGGTCTGCGTGTCCTGGTCGGCGGTGAGGCGCTGCCGCAGGACCTGGCCGAGCAGCTCGCATCCTGCGCGGCCGAGGTCACCAACGTCTACGGGCCCACCGAGACCACCGTCTGGTCCACCACCGCACCGGTGACGGTCGGACAGCCCGTCACCATCGGCCGTCCCATGGCCAACACCCGCGTCTACGTGCTCGACACCGCGCTGCGCCCGGCACCGATCGGGGTGGCCGGTGACCTGTATATCGCGGGTGAGGGGGTGGCCCTGGGCTACCACGGCCGGCACGCCCTGACCGCCGAGCGGTTCGTCGCCGACCCCTTCGGAGCGCCTGGGACGCGCATGTACCGCACTGGTGACCTGGCCCGGTGGCGCGAGGACGGGACGCTCGACTTCCTGGGCCGCGCCGACTTCCAGGTCAAGGTCCGGGGTTTCCGTATCGAACTCGGCGAGATCGAGACCGCCCTGCTCACCGCGCCCGGCATCGCCCAGGCCGTCGTCACCGCCCGCCAGGACCCGTCGGGGTCGGCCCGGCTCGCCGCCCACCTCGTTCCCGAGCCCGGGGCCGCGGCGCCCTCGCCGGCCGCCCTGCGCGAGCACGTCGGCCGCACCCTGCCCGACTACATGATCCCGTCGGCGTTCGCCTTCCTGGACGCCTTCCCCCTCACCGCCAACGGCAAGATCGACCGCAAGGCCCTGCCCGACCCCGGCGGCCCGGACACGGCCGGACGCGTCCCCGCCGACGCCCGCGAGGAGATCGTCTGCGGCCTCTTCGGGGACGTCCTGGGCCGCGACGTCGGCCCCGACGACGACTTCTTCGCCCTCGGCGGCCACTCCCTGCTCGCCACCCGGGTCGTCGCCCGGGCCCGCGCCCTCCTCGGCGCCGACGTGGGCGTGCGCGACCTCTTCGAGGCGCCCACCCCGGCCGGGTTCGCCCGCCGCACCGCCGACGGACAGGAGGACCGGCCCCCGGTGAGGCCGCGCGAGGACCGGCGGCCGAGGCTCTCGCACTCCCAGCACCGCCTCTGGCTCATCGACCAGGTCCACGAACCCGGCGGCGCCTACAACGTGCCGCTGGCCGTACGCGTGGCCGACCCGCTCGACGAGGACGTGCTGCGCGCCGCCGTCGCCGACCTCGCCGAACGGCACGAGGTCCTGCGCACGGTCGTCCGCGCCGGCGACGACGGGCCCGAGGCCGAGCTCCTTCCGGCCCGGGCCGCGGCGGAGGACGTGGCGACCGTCCGCGTCGAGGGCTCTCCCGAGGAGGAACTGGCCCGTCTCACCGCGATCCCCTTCGACCTGGCCGCGCGCCCGCCCCTGCGGGTGCGCCTGCTCGCTGGCCCCGGCGTGGGCCGGGGATGCCTGCTGCTGCTCGTCGTGCACCACATCGCCGCCGACGAGTGGTCCTTCGGCCCGCTCCTGTCCGACCTGGACACCGCCTACCGCGCCCGCGCCGAGGGACGCGCCCCCGACTGGGAGCCGCTGCCGGTCCAGTACTCCGACTACGCGGCCTCGCGCGGCGACTGGCTCGGCGACGCCGCCGACCCCGGCAGCCCGCTCGCCCGCCGCCTCGCACACTGGAAGCAGGCCCTGTCCGGCCTGCCCCAGGAACTGGACCTGCCCACCGACCGGCCGCGCCCGGCCGTGCCCTCCCACCGGGGCGGCCTGGTCCAGGTGCCGATCGACCCGGAACTGGAGCAGGCCCTGCACGACCTGGCCACCGGGCACGGCGCCACCGTGTTCATGGTGGTGCAGGCGGCGGTCGCCGTCCTGCTGCACCGGCTCGGGGCCGGGGACGACATCCCCCTGGGCAGCCCCGTCGCCGACCGGGCCGACGAGGGCACCCAGGACGCGGTCGGGTTCTTCCTCAACACCCTGGTCCTGCGCCTGGACCTGTCCGGACGCCCCTCCTTCGCCGAACTCTTGGCGCGGGTGCGCGCTGTGGACCTGGCCGGGTTCGCCCACGCGGACGCCCCCTTCGACACCGTCGTGGAGGCGCTCGCCCCCGAGCGCTCGGTCGCCAGGCACCCGCTGTTCCAGACGATGGTGTCCTACCAGAGGCGCCCCGAGGGCACGGGCGAACTCTTCGGATCGCGCACGCAGCTGGTGGAGACACCGCTGGACACGGCCAGGTTCGACCTCGAGTTCGCCTTCGTCGAGGACCCCGCACAGGGAACACGGCTGGCACTCAACCACTCCGCCGACCTGTTCGACCCCGACAGCGCCGAGCGGCTCGCCCACCGCCTGGTACGGGTCCTCCGGCAGGCGGTCCAGGACCCCCGACTGCCGATCGCGGATGTCGACATCCTCGGAACCGCCGAGCGTGATGTCCTGGTGGAGGGTTTCAATGCGACCGGGGTGGAGGTGTGGGCGCCGCGTCCGTGTGAGGCGTTGGCCGGGTGGGCGGTGCGTGCTCCGGATGCGGTGGCGGTGGAGGACGGTGCGGGTTCCTACTCCTATGCCGAGGTGTGCGGGCGTATGGAGCGGGTCGCCGCTCTGCTGCGCGGGGCGGGTGTGGGTCCGGGCCAGGTGGTGGGGGTGGCGCTGCCCCGGTCGGTGGATCTGGTGGCGGCGCTGTTGGCGGTGCAGTGTGTGGGTGCGGTGTATCTGCCGTTGGATCCGGAGTTTCCGCGGGACCGGTTGGCGTACATGCTGTCGGACTCGGGTGCGGTGCTGCTGGTCACGGGCGGGGGAGTGGTTCCGCCCGAGGGCACGGGGGTTCCTGTCCTGGACCTGGACACACACGACACCAGCGCGACCGTCACTGGTGCGACCGTCACCGGCGCGACCGTCACCGGCGCGACCGCCGCCGGCGCGGCGCACGTGCCGGCGGCGCCCCGGGCCGGGGACCCGGAGATCCCGCACCGCGGTCCGCAACGGAGCACCGCCCTCTCCGCCGGTGCCGTGCGGTCCTCCGCTCCGGACGGTGCGGCCTATGTGCTGTACACGTCGGGGTCGACGGGGCGTCCCAAGGGCGTGGTGGTCTCGCACCGCAACCTGGCCAACTTCCTCACCGACATGGCCGGACGCTTCCCTTTGAAGGAGGGGGAGCGGTGGCTGGCGGTGACCACGGTCAGCTTCGACATCTCGGTGCTGGAGCTGTACCTGCCGCTGCTGTCCGGTGCCACCGTCGTCCTGGCCGACAAGGACACCGTCCGTGACGGCATCGCCCTGGCCGAACTTCTCGAATCCGGCCGCATCGGCACCATGCAGGCCACCCCCACCCTGTGGCGCATGCTCCTGGAGACCAAACCCGAGGTGCTGCGCGGTCTGCGTGTCCTGGTCGGCGGCGAGGCGCTGCCGCAGGACCTGGCCGACCGGCTCGCATCCTGCGCGGCCGAGGTCACCAACGTCTACGGGCCCACCGAGACCACCGTCTGGTCCACCACCGCGCCGGTGACGGTCGGACAGCCCGTGACCATCGGCCGTCCCATGGCCAACACCCGCGTCTACGTGCTCGGCACCTTCCTGAACCCGGTCCCCACCGGGGTGGCCGGTGACCTGTACATCGCGGGCGAGGGGGTGGCCCTGGGCTACCACGGCCGGCACGCCCTGACCGCCGAGCGGTTCGTCGCCGACCCCTTCGGAGCGCCCGGAACACGCATGTACCGCACTGGTGACCTGGCCCGGTGGCGCGAGGACGGGACGCTCGACTTCCTGGGCCGCGCCGACTTCCAGGTCAAGGTCCGGGGTTTCCGTATCGAACTCGGCGAGATCGAGACCGCCCTGACCGGCATCGACGGCATCGCCCAGGCCGTCGTCACCGCCCGCCGGGAGGACGACGGCCACCACCGCCTCGTCGCCTACGCGGTCACCGACGGCCCCGTCACCGACACCGGACTGCGCACCGAACTCGGCCGCACCCTGCCCGGCTACATGATCCCCTCGGCGTTCGTACTGCTCGACGCCTTCCCCCTCACCGCCAACGGCAAGATCGACCGCAAGGCCCTGCCCGACCCCGCCCCCGCAACCGGAGGCCACCCCGGGCGGGAACCCGCCACCGACGCCGAACGCGCCCTGTGCGCCGTCTACGCCGAGGTCCTCGGCCTGGACCGGGTCGGCGCCGACGCCGACTTCTTCGCCCTGGGCGGCGACAGCGTCCTGACCCTGCGCCTGGTGGGAGCCGCACGCCGAGAGGGATGGACCGTCACCGGCCGCCAGGTCTTCCGGCACCCGGTGGTCGCCGACCTGGCCGCCCTCGCCCGGCCCGCGCACGCACCCGACCCGGCCCCGCCCGCGCAGGAGGAGCCCCTGCTCTCCCTCGCACCCGGCCAGCTCGACCAGCTCGAATCGATGTGGAGGAAGCGGCGATGACACAGGAGAACACCGGCGCGATCGCCGACGTGCTCCCGCTCGGCCCCCTGCAGGAAGGGCTGCTGTTCCACCACGCCCTCAGCGGCGGCGGTGACGGCTACAACATCCAGGTCCGCCTCGAACTGCGCGGCCCCGCCGACACCGCCCGGCTGCGCCGCGCCGCCGCGGCACTGCTGGAACGCCACCCCAACCTGCGCGCGGGCTTCCTCCACGAGGAACTCGACCAGCCCGTCCAGTTCGTACCCGCCGACACCGACGTCCACTGGAACGACACCGACCTGTCCGCCCTGCCCGCACCGGAGCGGGACGCCCGCGAGGAGGAGATCGCCGACGCCGAGTTCGGCCACCGCTTCGACCTGGCCGCACCTCCGCTGATGCGCTTCCGCGCCCTCACCGCCGAACCCGGCCGCACGGTCCTGCTGGTCACCGCCCACCACGTCCTGCTCGACGGCTGGTCCCTGCCGCTGCTGGTGCGGGACCTGCTGCGCCTGTACGCCGGTACCGCCCTGCCGCCCGCGCCCCGCTACCGCGACCACCTGGCCTGGCTGACGCGCCGCGACGCCGAGGCCGACCTGCGCGCCTGGCACCGGGCCCTGGACGGTCTGGCCGGACCCACGCTCGCGGTACCCGGCGCCGGAGAGGCGGCCGCCTCCCCGCAGCGGATCGAACAGGCACCCTCGGTCGCGGCGGGCGAGCGCCTGCGTGCCCTGGCCTCCCGTGCGGGAACCAGCGTCAACACCGTCGTGCAGGCCGTATGGGCGCTGACCCTGTCCGCCCGCACCGGAAACACCGACGTGGTGTTCGGACAGCCGGTCTCCGGCCGCCCCGCCGACCTGCCCGGCGCCCAGGAGACCGTGGGCCTGTTCACCAACACCCTTCCCGTACGCGTACGCCTCGACCCCGCCGAGAGCGTCGCCGCCCTCCTCACCCGGCTGCGCCTGGAACAGGCCGACCTGCTCGACCACCAGTGGGCCCCGCTGGCCGCCGTCCAGCGCCAGGCCGGCCACGGAACCCTCTTCGACACCCTCCTGGTCGTCGAGAACTACCCCCTGGACCGGGAGACCGAGAAGGCCGACCACGCCGGCCTGCGCCTGGAGCGGGTCCGCGTCCGCGACGCCACCCACTACCCCGCCACCCTCACCTTCCTGCCCGACGACGGCCCCGGCGGCGCCCCGCTGCTGCGCCTGGACCACCGCCCCGACGCCCTGCCCGAGCCGGAGGCACGCGCCCTGCTCGCAACGTTCACCCGCCTGCTCGACCAGGCCTGCGCCGACCCCGAACGGCCCGTACGGGAACTCGACCCGCTCCCCGCCGAACAGCACGCGCTCGTGCGCCGCCACAACGACACCGCCCACCCCCTCGAACACACCACCCTCACCGGGATGCTCATCGCGGCCGCCGACGCCCACGCCGACCGCACCGCCGTCGTGGCCGAGGACCGCGAACTCACCTACCGCGAACTCCACGACGAGGCCGCGCGCCTGGCCGCCGTCCTCGCCGAACACGGCGCGGGCCCCGAGACCGTGGTCGCCGTCGCCCTCCCGCGCGGCACCGACCTCGTGACCGCCCTGCTCGCCGCCGTGCGCACCGGCGCCGCCTACCTGCCCCTGGACCTGGACCACCCCCCGGCCCGCCTGGCCGACACGGCCGCCCGGGCCGGCGCCGCGGTCCTGGTCACCACCTCGGAAATCCACCGCGACCTCGCCCCCGCCCTCGCCGCCCGCAGCGGCCCGGCCCCCCGGAGCACCGCACCCGCCGTCGTGGAGACCGACGCCCCCTCCGTCCGAGAGCGCCTGGATGCCGCCGACCCGCTGCCCTGGGCCCGCCCCCACCCCGACCAGCTCGCCTACACGATCTTCACCTCCGGCTCCACCGGCAGACCCAAGGGCGTCGGCATCACCCACCGCGCGCTGGCCAACCGCCTGCAATGGACCCAGCACGCCCACCGCCTCACCCCCGGCGACCGCGTCGCACAGAAGACCCCCGTCGGCTTCGACGTCTCGGTGTGGGAGTTCTTCTGGCCCCTGGCCGCCGGCGCCGCGATCGTCCCCGTACGCCCCGACGGCCACCGCGACCCCGCCCACCTGGCCGACCTGTTCGCCCGCCGCGGCGTCACCGTCTGCCACTTCGTTCCCTCGATGCTGCGCCTGTTCCTGGAGGAGCCGACGGCCGCGCGCGCCGACGCACTGCGCCTGGTCGTCTCCAGCGGGGAGGCACTGCCCGCAGACCTGGCCCGCGACTTCACCCGCGTGTTCGACGCCCGCCTGGAGAACCTCTACGGGCCCACCGAGGCCGCCATCGACGTCTCCTCCCACCCCGCCGCCGACCCCTCCGGCCCGGGAACCGTGCCCATCGGCTCCCCCGTGTGGAACACCGCCCTGTACGTCCTCGACCCCTGGCTGCGGCCCGTCGCCCCCGGCACCCCCGGCGAACTCCACCTCGGCGGCCTCCAGCTCGCCCGCGGCTACACCGGCCGCCCCGACCTGACCGCCGAGCGGTTCGTCGCCGACCCCTTCGGTCCGCCCGGGTCGCGCATGTACCGCACCGGCGACCTGGTCCACCGCTGGCACGACGGCACCGTGGTCTACCTCGGCCGCACCGACGACCAGGTCAAGATCAACGGCGTACGCGTCGAACCCGGCGAGATCGAGGCCGCCCTGACCGGTCTGGAGGGCGTCGCCGCGGCCGCCGCCACCGTGAGTCCGGGCCGCGTCGACGGCTACGCCGTCCCACGGCCCGGACACGACCTCGACCCCGACCGGCTGCGCGAGGACCTGGCCCGCCTCCTGCCCCGGGCGATGGTGCCCGCCGCCGTCACCGTGCTGGAGCGCCTCCCGCTCGGTGTCAACGGCAAACTCGACCGCGCCGCCCTGCCCCGGCCCGCCGCCGACCGGCCCCCGGGCCGTCCCCCCGCCACCGCGGCCGAGAAGGCCCTGTGCGCCGCCGCCGCCGAACTCCTGGGCCTGGACGAGGTGGCCGCCGACGCCGACTTCTTCGCCCTGGGCGGCGACAGCGTCACCTCCATCCGCCTGGTCGGCCGGGCCCGCGCCGCCGGACTGGAGCTGAGCGTCCGCGACGTATTCACCCACCGCACCCCCGAGCGCCTCGCCGCCCACGCCGCCCTGGCCGCACCGGAACCCGAGCCCGAACCCGGGCCCGACGCCTTCGCCGACCTGCTCGACGCGGGCGAGATGGACCAGCTCCAGCAGCTGTGGAACCCCCGCCAGTGAACGCCCCCACCACCCGCGACACCACCGAAGGAGACCAGACCATGGCACCCGCACCCGGGGGCACCGGCGAGATCCAGGACGTGCTCCCCCTGGCCACCCTCCAGGAAGGACTGCTCTTCCACTCCGTCAAGGACGAGCAGCACCTGGACGTCTACACCGTCCAGAACGTCTTCGAGTTCTCCCGCCGCGTCGACGCCGACGCCCTCCAGGCCGCCGCCCGCACCCTCCTGCGCCGCCACCCGTCCCTGCGCGCCGGCTTCATGCACGAGGGCGTGGAGCGCCCCGTCCAGTTCATCCCCCGCGAGGTCCCCGTCTCCTGGCACGAGGCCGACCTGTCCGACCTGCCCGAGGCCGAGGCGCGCCGCCGCTTCGAGCACATCCGCGTCGCCCAGCGCGAACGCCGCTTCGACCTCACCCGACCGCCCCTGATCCGGCACGTGCTCGTGCGCCTGGGCCCCGACCGCGACGCCCTGATCCTCACCTTCCACCACATCGTCATGGACGGCTGGTCGGGCGAGCTCTACAACGCCGAGCTCATGGAGCTCTACCTGCGCGGCGGCGACGACACCGGCATGCCCGCCCCCCGCCCCTACCGCGACTACCTCGTCTGGCTCTCCCGCCAGGACCGCGCCCGCTCCCTGGCCGCCTGGGGGTCGGCCCTGGAAGGAGTGGAAGAGGGCACCCTCCTCGCCCCCGGAGAGGGCGGCGACACCACCCTCATGCCCCGCACCGTCGACGGCGTCCTCGACCCGGCCCTGGCCGGGCGCGTCACCGCCCTGGCCCGCGACACCGGAGTCACCCCCAACACCGTGTTCCTCGCCGCCTGGGGTCTGGTCCTGCGCTCGCTCACCGGCCGCGACGACGTGGTCTTCGGCAGCACCGTGGCCGGGCGCCCGCCCGAGATCGACGGCGTCGACTCCGTCATCGGCGTCTTCTTCAACACCGTCCCCGTCCGGGTGCGGGTGCGCCCGGGCGAGAGCGCACGCGCACTGCTCAAGCGCATCCAGGGCGAGCAGGCCGACCTGCTGCCCCACCACCACGTCGGCCTGGCCGACATCCAGAGCACCGTCGGCGGCAAGCGCCTCTTCGACACCCTGTACGTGCAGCGCAACATCCCCCGCGACGACGAGAACTACCAGCGCGTGCGCCGCCTCACCGGACTGGAGTCGGTCACCGGATCCGACGCCACCCACTACCCGCTGACCCTCGTCGTCCAGCCCGGCGAGGAACTGCGGCTGAGCCTGGCCCACCGCACCGACGCCGTCCCCGCCGAACGGGCCCGGGAGCTGTTCGACCGCACGGTGCGCCTGCTCGAGCAGATCACGGCCGCACCCGACGCCCCCCTGGCCGGCCTCGGCGTCCTGGAACCCGATGCCGAGGCCGCCGCCCTCGGCCTGGGCAGGGGAACGCGGCGCGCACTGCCCCCCTCCACCCTCGCGGAACAGTTCGAGGCCTCCGCCGCCCGCCACCCCGACCGCACCGCGCTCGTCACCCGCGACGAGGCCCTCACCTTCGCCGAGCTCGACGACCGCGCCGAACGCCTGGCCCGGCTCCTGGCCGGCCTGGGCGTCGGCCCCGAGGTGCGCGTGGCCATCGCCCTGCCCCGCTCCGCCGACTGGGTGGCCACCCTGCTGGCCGTGCTCAAACTCGGCGCCGCCTACGTCCCCCTGGACCTGGAGCACCCCGCCGAGCGCCTGGGCCACGTGCTCCAGGACTCCGATCCCGGCGTCACCGTCACCACCTCGGCCGCCGCCCGCGGCCTTCCCGGGCACGGGGGAGGGCACCGCGTCCTGCTCGACGATCCCCGCACCCGCGAGGAGCCGGCCGCCGCCGACGTCTCGGCACCGCGCCCAGCCGCGGCGGGCCGCCCCGACCACCTCGCCTACGTCATCCACACCTCCGGCTCCACCGGCAGACCCAAGGGCGTCCAGGTGCCCTACCGCGGCCTGGTGAACATGCTGGTCAACCACCGCGAGGAGATCTTCGGCCCCGTCGTCGCCTCCCAGGGCGGCCGGGTGATGCGCGTGGCGCACACCGTGTCGTTCTCCTTCGACATGTCCTGGGAGGAACTGCTGTGGCTGATCGACGGCCACGAGGTCCACCTCATGGACGAGGAGCTGCGCCGCGACTCCGCCGCCCTGGTCGCCTACTGCGCCGCGCGGCGCATCGACGTCGTCAACGTGACCCCCTCCTACTGCGGCCAGCTCCTCGAGGACGGCCTGCTCGACGCCGGAGGCCACCGCCCCCCGCTCGTCCTGCTGGGCGGCGAGGCCGTCGGCCCGACCGTGTGGGACACCCTGCGCGACACCCCCGGCGTGCTCGGCTACAACCTCTACGGCCCCACCGAGTACACCATCAACACCCTGGGCGGCGGCACCGCCGACAGCGGCACCCCCACCGTCGGCCGGCCCATCGCCAACACCGACGTGCACGTCCTGGACACCGCGCTGCGCCCTGTCGCCCCCGGTGTCCCCGGCGAGCTGTACGTCACCGGCGCCGGACTGGCCCGCGGTTACACGGGCCGCTCCGCCCTGACCGCCGAGCGGTTCGTCGCCGACCCCTACGGCCCGCCCGGATCGCGCATGTACCGCACCGGCGACCTCGTGCGCTGGGACGCCGCCGGTCGCATCGACTACCTCGGCCGCACCGACGACCAGGTCAAGATCCGCGGCGTGCGCATCGAACCCGGCGAGGTCGAGGCCGCCCTGGAGAGGCACCCGGCCGTCGCCCAGGCCGCCGTCGCCGTCCGCGAGGACGCCCCCGGCCCCCAGCGCCTGGTCGGCTACGTTGTCCCCGCCGGCCCCGATCCCGACTCCGAGGCGATCCGACGCGACCTGCGCGCGTCCCTGCCCGACGCCATGGTGCCCTCGGCCCTGGTCGTCCTCGACCGCCTGCCGCTGACCGTCAACGGCAAGCTCGACCGCGCCGCCCTGCCCGCCCCCTCCGGACGCGGACCGGCCGGGCGGCCTGCGCGCGACGACACCGAACGCGCCCTGTGCGCGGACTTCGCCGCGGTCCTGGGCGTGCCCGAGGTCGGCCCCGACGAGGACTTCTTCGACCTGGGCGGCCACTCCCTGCTGGCCATGCGCCTGGTCGGGCGCATCCGCAAGCGCACCGGGCAGCGCCTGCGCGCGGGCGACCTCATCGCCGCCCCCACCGCCGCGCGGCTGCGCGCGTACCTGGAGTCGCCGCGCCGGGAGAACCTGCTGGCCACCGTGCTGCGCCTGCGCGAGGGCGGACGCAAGGCACCGCTGTTCTGCCTCCACCCCGCCGGCGGCCTCAGCTGGGGGTACGCGGGCCTGGCCCCCCACATCGACCGCGACCGGCCCCTGGTCGGCATCCAGTTCCCCGGTCTGCTCGGCGAAGAGCCCCCGGCCGGGATGGACGCACTCGCCGAGCTCTACGCCCGCCACATCCGCACCGTCCAGCCCAGCGGCCCCTACCACCTGCTCGGCTGGTCCTTCGGCGGGCAGATCGCGCACGCCCTGGCCACCCGCCTGCAGGCCGAGGGGGAGAAGGTGGCCCTCCTGGCGATGCTCGACACCTATCCCACCGACTCCGACCCCGTGCGCGCGGCCGGAGGCCCGGTGGGTGAGGACGAGGCCGAACAGGAGGCGCTCGGCTTCCTGCTCTCCAGCTCCGGGCGCGACCTGCCCGCGCGGCTCGCCCCGCCCCACCGGCGCGAGGACGTCGTGGAGTTCCTCCGCGACGGCGACGGGGTCTGGGCCGACTTCGAGGCCGAGACCATCGACCGGGTCGTACGGGCGTACACGTACACCAGCGACGCCATGTACCGCTGCCGCTACCGGGTCTTCGACGGCGACGTGCACTTCTTCACCGCCACCGCCGGGCGCGACCCCGCCTCGGGGATCGGCGCGCACCTGTGGAAGCGGCACGTCGGCGGCCAGGTCCTGGACACCGAGGTGGACCACCACCACGACGACCTCACCGGCCCCGCCGCGCTGGCGGTGATCGGACCCGAGCTGGACCGCGCCCTGCGCGCCGCCTCCGCACCCCTCTGACCAGGGGAGGAGCGAACAGGTCCGACGGAATGCCCGACCCCACTGGCCCAATGCCTTAGGTAAGGCTATCCTCATACTGCCTGTTCGTCAGGGAAAGCCCGCCCCCGCGGGCCTTCCTGCCCTCCCCCCCGACCCCCGTACCGACACAGGAAGCACACCACCGTGATCCACAGGACCACCCACCCCGGGCGCGGCGCCCTCCCCGCCGGCGGACTCGCCCTCCTCCTCACCCTCACCGCCTGCGGCGGCGGCAGCACCGAGGAGAGCGCCGACGCGGCCGCCGACACCGTGACCGTGGAGACCGACTACGGAAACGTCGACATCCCCGCCGACCCGCAGTCGATCGTCGCCCTGGAATTCGGCAACGAGGTCCTCCTCGAAGCGGGCATCACCCCCGCCGGCGTCATCGAACCCACCCCCTCCCTCTACACCGAGGAGCAGATGGGCATCCTCGAACAGGCCCCCGTCGTCCAGAGCGCGTCCCTGGAGATCAACCTCGAAGCCGTCGCCACCGCCGCACCCGACCTCATCATCGGCGGCGTCCGCGAGGTCAGCCACGCCGACTACGAGGCCCGCAAGGAAGACCTGGAGCAGATCGCCCCCACCGTCCTCCTCGACTTCGACGGAGCCGACTCCCAGCTGCGCGACATGACCCTCGAACTCTCCGAGATCATCGGCGACGGCGAACGCGCCCGAGCCGAACGCGAGACCTTCGAGACCCGCTCCGACGAGATCGGCCGGACCTACGCCGAACAGCTCGAGGAGCACACCTTCGCCGTCGTCTTCGCCGTCGAGGACGAATTCGCCGTCGTCAACTCCAACGCCTGGGGCGGCTCCACCCTCGACGGCCTCGGCGCCCGGCTCACCGAAGCCATCGAGCCCGCCGGCGAGGACTTCGCCGCCTGGTACTCCTACGAGAACATCGACGCCCTCGCCGACGCCGACGTCGTCTTCTACGAGACCGACGTGACCCTCGAACCCGACGCCTTCACCGAGGAACTCCTCGGCCACGAACTGTGGAGCACCCTGCCCGCCGCGCAGAACGAGCAGGTCCACCCCCTGCGCTACAGCTTCTCGCGCACCTACGCCCAGGCCAACGACGTCCTCGACCAGATCGAGACGGTCCTCCAGGACCTGTAGCCCGCAAGGAGCACGGCATGACCAACCCGTTCGACGACCCCGACGGCACCTTCCTCGTCCTGGTCAACGACGAGGACCAGCACTCGCTGTGGCCCGAGTTCGCCCCCGTCCCCGCCGGCTGGACCGCCGTCCACGGCCCCACCGGCCGCGACGAGGCACTGCGGTACGTGGACACGCACTGGACCGACCTGCGGCCCCGGAGCCTGCGCGAGGCCATGGCCTGACGCCCCCGCACCCTGCGGCCTCCCCGGAAGGCCGCAGGGTGTGCCAACGTGATGGGGGGCTCCGGCCCCGCCCGGACACCACCGCACCCAGTTAGGTACCCGTGAAGCTCTCCCAGCTGATGGTCGACGTCAGCCCGCTGCGCACGAGCCCCGAGTTCAGGACCGTCTTCATCGCCCGGCTCGTCTCCGTCTTCGGCCTCGGCTTCGCCGCGGTGGCCCTGCCCCTCCAGGTGTACCAACTCACCGGATCCTCCCTGGCCGTGGCCACCGTCCACACCACCAGCGCCCTCAGCGTCCTGGCCGGAACCCTCGTCGGCGGGGCCCTGGCCGACCGCGGCGACCGGCGCCGCCTCATCGTCCTCGGCCGCGGCTCCGCCGTCGTCGGCTTCGGCGCCCTGGCCGCCAACACCCTCCTCCTCGACCAGCCCTGGCTCTGGGTCATCTACGCGGCCGCCGCCTTCAACGGCTTCTTCGGCTCCTTCAGCGCCGTCGCCCTCCAGGCCGCCGCACCCGGCTTCGTCCCCCGGAGCAAGCTCCCCGCCGCCGGCGCCCTCCTCGCACTCAACGGCGAACTCGGCGCCGTCCTGGCCCCCGCCCTGGGCGGCTCCGTCATCGCCCTGTGGGGCATGGGCGCCAACTACACGGTCACCGCCGCACTGTCCCTGGTCACCACCGCCCTCGTCTGGCGCCTGCCCCGACTGGAGGCCGGCGGGGACGCAGGCCGCCAGCCGTTCCCCGCCGCCCTGCGCGAAGGAGCGGCCTTCGCCGTCCGCCACCGCGTGGTCGGCCCCCTGCTGCTGCTCGGCCTCGTACAGATGCTCTTCGCCGCGCCCACCGTGCTCGTCCCCGAGTTCACCGACAAGGTCCTCGGCGGCGGCGAGGCCCTGGTCGGCCTCCTCTACACCGCCCCCGCCGCCGGAGCCCTCCTGGGCTCCCTCACCAGCGGCTGGGCCGGACGCGCCCGCCGCACCGGCACCGCACTCCTGGCCTCCGTCGCCCTGTGCGGCCTGGCCGTCGCCTCCCTGGGCCTCTCCTCCTGGGCACCTGCGGCCTTCGCCTTCCTCGCCCTGCTCGGCCTCGGCCAGGTCGTGGGGGAGATCCTGCGCTACGGACTGCTGCAATCACACACCCCCGACCGCCTGCGCGGCCGCGTCAACGCCGTCTGGACCGCCCAGGCCACCGTCGGCGACTCCACCGGCGCCCTCACCCTCGGCGCGCTCGCCCCCCTCGTCGGCGCCGCGGGCGCCCTCCTGGCGGGCGGCGCCCTCACCGTGGCCTGCACCGCCGCGGCCGCCGCCCTCTTCGCGGGCCTGCGCACCGCCCGCGTCCTCACCGAGCCCGAACACTCCGCCCCGTAGCGGAACCGCACCCACAAGGAGTTGGAAGACATGACCGACCACGAGCGCCGGATCGAGATGTACCCGCTGCGGCGGCGCGTGCTCGAGGTGGCCCACGCCGAACGCATCACCCCGCGCATGGTCCGCCTCCACCTCGCCGGCCCCGACCTGGAAGGCATGCGGAGCGACCACTTCGCCGACCACGTCAAGCTCTGGTTCCCCAACGAGGAGGGCGGGCACGTCCTGCCCGTCGTCGAGGACGACCGCTGCCTCAACTTCCGCGACCCCGGCGTCGTCTACCGCGACTACACCGTCCGCGCCCTGCACGAGGACCGCCTCGTCATCGACTTCGTCGCCCACGACCACGGCCCCGCCGGACGCTGGGCCCAGGCCGCCCGCCCCGGCGACCGCATCGGCGTGCTCGGCCCCCGCGGCACCGCCTGGATCACCGGCGACTTCGACTACCACGTGCTCCTGGTCGACGAGACGGCCCTGCCTGCCGCCGCCCGCTACATCGAGGAACTGCCCTCCGACGCCCGCGTCTTCGCCTTCCTCGAGGTCGCCGACGCCGCCGAGGAGCAGAAGCTCGACGCCCCCGCCGGGGCCCGGATCACCTGGCTGCACCGCGGCGACGCCCAGCCCGGCAGCACCGACCTGCTGCTGGAGGCCTTCCGCGCCCTGGAACTGCCCCAGGGCGACGGATTCGTCTACGCCGCCGGCGAGGCCGACACCCTCAAGCCGATCCGGCGCCTGCTCAAGGAGCGCGGCTTCGTCCGCAACGCCACCTGCGAGGTCGACGGCTACTGGCGCCGCGGCACCACCAACCTCGACCACCACCAGGAAGAGGACGACTGACACCCGCGGGCCCCGCGGCCGACCGGCCGCGGGGCCCCGCCCGGCATGCCCGGGCTCCGCCGGACCCCTCAGCCCAGGGCGTCGACCACGGCCTCCGCGGCCCGGGCCACGAGCGCGTCGTCGTGCTCGGCGTCGGCCTCGTCACGGCTGGACATGACCGCCAGCACGATCGGGTCGCCCTCGTCCGGCCACAGGACGGCGACGTCGTTGCGGGTGCCGTAGCCGGCCGACCCCGTCTTGTCGCCCACGGTCCAGTCCTCGGGGACACCCGCGCGGATCAGCGCGTCCCCCGTCGTGTTGCGCACGAGCAGGTCGTTGAGGATCTCCTGCCGGTCCTCGGGCAGCGCGTCCCCGAGCGTGAACGCCCGCAGGCTCCCGACCATCGCGCGAGGTGTACTGGTGTCGCGCTCGTCCCCGGGCACCGCCTCGTTCAACTCGGTCTCCCAGCGCTCGGGATCGGTCACGTCGTCACCGATCTCCTCCAGCGCGTCCTCGAACCCCTCGGGCCCGCCGATCTCCTCCAGGACCAGGTTCCCCGCCGTGTTGTCGCTGTAGCGCACCGACGCGTCCAGAAGCTCCCTCAGCGTCATACCCGTCGCGACGTTCTCCTCCGTGATCGGCGAGTACTCCACCAGATCCTCCGACGAGTAGGAGACCACCTCCTCCAGCTCCTCCGGCGAGTTCTGCCGCAGAGCCACACCGGCCGACAGGGCCTTGTGCGTGGAGGCGTAGTTGAAGCGCTCGTCGGCACGGTGGGCCACCTCCTCGCCCGTCCCGGTGTCCACCGCGTAGACCCCCAAACGGGCGTCGAACTCCTCCTCCAGAGCGGCGAACCCGTCGACCGCAGCCTCGGCGGCCGACGGAGACCCGCCCTGCGGATCGGCGGCCGGCTCCGAAGAGGCGCACGCGGCCAGCGGCAGGACCATCAGTGCCACGACGGCCGGAACCGTGAGGCGCACAGGGTGCTGGAACATGTCTTTCGTCCTTTACGAGAGTGCGGCACACCGGGCCCGGCGCCGGCACCTCCCCCTCGGGAGGCACCGGACAGAAGTCTGTCCCGGCCGCATCATGCTGTCCAAGACGAAAGTGCGTGGTTCCATGCACTTTCTGCATAAGATCAGGTGCCATGGACCTCGTCGGAGCCTGCCTGGCCTTCGTCCACGTCAGCGACCACGCCGGTTTCACCCCCGGCGCGGCCGCCGCCGGCATCCCCCAACCCGTGGCCAGCCGGCGCGTCGCCGCCCTGGAGGAACACCTGGGCGGGCGCCTGTTCGACCGCTCCACCCGCCGGGCCGTACTCACCCAGTTCGGCCGCGACATGCTCCCCGCCGCCCGCAGACTGCTCCAGGCCGCCGAGGAACTCCAGCACGACGCCGCCCGCGCCGCACTGCGCCCCCTGCGCCTGGCCGTCCCCGACACCTGCACCCCGCTGGACCTGGCCCTGCTGGGCGCCCGCGCCCGCGAGGCCGGCGTGGCCGCCGACCCCGTCCCCGCGGCCCCCGCCGCACGCCGCACCCTCCTGCGCGACCGCGACGTACGCGCCGCCCTCCTGGCCGTACCGTCCGCCGAGGCCGACTGGACCGTCCCCCTCGGCGCGGCCGCCACCGAAGGGCCCGCCACCGGGACCCTCCACCTGGAGACCCTGCGCCTGGGCCGCACCGACCTGGGCACCCGCCCCCGGCGCCTGTGGCTCCAACCCGAGGACGACGTGCCCCACATCCGCGACCCCCTCACCCGCATGCGCGACGCCCTCGGCCTGCGCCCCACCCAGGTCGCCACCGCCCCCTCCCTGGCCGCGGCCGCCACCGAGGTCCTGGCCGGCGCCGACCTCCTCCTGTGCTCGCCCGCCCAGGCCGACGAACTCGACCTCTACTGGCGCCCCCTGGGCGGCACCGACCTGGCCCGCGGCTACGACCTCGCCGCCGGCACCGGAGACGAGGCCGAACGCCTGCGCCACCTGCTCGACCGCGACATCGCCCGCTGCCTCGGCTCCCCGGGAGGACCGAGGTGAACACCACCGCCCTGCTGCACGCACTGCGCGACGAGCTGCAGGAGGCCGGACTGCGCGGCTCCTTCCTCGTCCGCGACCTGGACACGGGCGAGGAACTCGGCCTCGACCCCGACCTCGACTTCTCCTCCGCCTCCCTCGTCAAGGTCCCCCTGGCCCTGGCCACCCTCGAACGCATCCGCACCGGCGAGATCGACGGCGCCCGCACCCTGCTCGTACAACCCGGCCGCGACCTCGACTCGGGCAGCACCGGCATGAGCAAGTTCCGCCACCCGGCCCGCATCGCCGTCGAGGACCTGCTCTACCTGAGCACCTGCCTCAGCGACGGCGTGGCCGCCGGCGCGCTCTTCGGACTCACCCCGCCCGCCCAGGTCACCGCCTTCCTGCGCGGCATCGGCCTGCGCGGCATCACCGTGCGCAGCGACACCCGCGACCTCAACGAGACCCCCGCCGACAAGCTGGACCGCGACGAGATCCACCTCGCCCACTCCCTGGCCATCGGCGGCGGAACGGCCGGACGCGGCCACCGCATCCCCCAACTCGACACCACCCGCGCCAGCTCCGGCAGCGCCCAGGCCTTCACCGACCTGCTCCAGGAACTGTGGCGGCCCAGGCACATCGACGGCCAGGTGGCCGCGCGCGTACGCGAACTCATGCGCCACAACGTGCTGCGCCACCGGCTGGCACCCGACTTCTCCTCCGACGCCTCCACCTGGTCGTCCAAGACCGGCACGGTGCTCAACCTGCGCCACGAGATCGGCGTGGTCGAGCACGCCGACGGGCAGTCCTTCGCCGTCGCGGCACTGACCGAGTCGCTCGTACCGGCCGTCCACCAACCCGGAGCCGAGGCCCTCATGGCCAGGGTCGCCCGCGCCCTGCGCGACCACCTGCGAGCACGCCGACCCTAGGCCTTGCTATTTCGGATCGTCTCGGGCCGCACGGCCGACCAGGCGCCCCCTTGCCGCGCCGGAGAGCTTGCGAAGCCCACCGGGCCGAGCTGCGCTCTCCGCCTCGCAAGGGAACGCCTGGCCGGCCGTTCGCCGGAGGATCGGCTCCGCCGACACGGCGAGAACATCCACACAACACGGCCCGGACCACGTCCACCGCGGCCCTTCTAGGGATGGAGCACGTCCCCCGAGACGACACCGGGAACGGTGGCGCCGCTGTCGTGGAAGTCCTCGGGCGCGAACTCGACGAAGGGCTCGACGGCCTCCATCTCACAGGGGTCGGAGGAGAACCGCGCGTCCAGGCGCTTGAGGCAGGCCACCGCGTCGACCTTGGAGAGCACCAGCTCCTCGAACTCGGCGCGCCCGGTCTGCACACTGACCAGGTGGGGGCGGGACTCCCCGCCGGGGGCCGGGTCCGGGGCGCTCACCCTCCCGTTGAACACGACCGTCTCCACGACCTCCCCCGGGGTCGCGCTGAACACCTCGTGCAGCGTGCGCAGGGCCATGCAGGCCACGAGCTGTGCGTAGCGCCTGCGCACCTCGCCCGACGACCGGGGCACCGGAACCATCACGTCCCGGGCCGCCGCGTACTCGTAGCCGCGCACGTCGGGGACCACGGACGCGGGCGGGAGTTCGAGCTCGATCACCACACCGCGGCTCTGCGACCGGTAGGCCACCCGGACCTTCTTCGGAAACCCCGGCGGATACGCCGACCGCTCCAGGACCCGCTCGACGAACCATTCGACCGCCACGTACCAGCCGTCGAGGAACTCCTCGGCGCGCGCCCGCAGGGCCTCGTTCTCCGCCCGCGTCCGGTTCTCGATCTCCCGGACGCGCTCGTCGTGCTCCCGGCGTGCCCGCACCAGCTCGGCGACGCGCCGGGCCTCCCGCTGCCGGTACTCGTCGAGCGCCTCCCGGAAGACCTCCTCGGCCCGGGCCACGACCTGTTTGTGGCGGCCGGCGCCGCCGAACAGCATCTCCAGCGGCCCGGGCGGCTCGGGCTCGTACCCGGCCCAGGTCGGCTCGGGTTCGGGAACGGCCAGGTGGCCGGGCCGGAAGCGGGGGAACTCCGGCTTCACCGCGAGGTCGTCGAAGGTGAGGGGAGCACGCTTCAGGGCGTCGGTGAGAACGGAGTCGAGGCACGAGACGCGGTGGTTGACCTCCGCCGTGCGGGACGCGGCGAGCCGCTGCCGGGACTCGACGTGCTGCTCACGGGGGCCCTTGGCCTCCCCCACGCCGCGCCCGGCCTGTCGGTGCGACGCCACCTGCTGCCGATCCCACCCGGTACGTCCGCTCACGCTCTGTGTCATCCCGCAGGTCTCCTGTCCTCCGGCAAACGTTTCACCATGAAGGTAAAGCCTTGAGACGGCAATCGTCAGCGGTTTCCCAAGATACACATCCGGTTGTGCGGATAATGCGGCAAGGAAAGCATTGATTTCTCTGCGAATGCGACCGTAGTAGGGGTTTCCGCAGCTGGTCCTCTTTGCAGGAATTGATTTCCTTTCGGAGGAGTGACTGCTTTTTGCGCGTGTTTCGGACAAGAGCGGACAAGACGGCGCGGTAGGCGGGCGGTCCGAGACAGGGATCGGCCCGCCCGGCGGAACCGGGCGGGCCGACAGGGGGTGACCGGCTACGGCGTCACCGGGGTACCGCCGAAGGTCACGACGAGACGCCCGTCCGCCGCGAAGGACCAGTCCAGGGAGCCGCTGTAGGAGGAGCACCGGGATCCGTTCGTCCCCGACCAGAACTGGTTCGAGCTGTCGGAGTTGCCGATGATCCGGTCCTTGGAGCCGCTGTCACACGAGGTGTTGCCCCGGAACACCGAGGAGCCGCCGTCGAAGTTGAAGTTGCGCTCCTCGTTGCCGATGCTGACGTTGTCCGAGACCGTCATCGAGCCGAGGTTGCGGTTGTAGGTGAATCCGTGCTTGCCGTTGTCATAGGCGATGCTGCGCCTGATGACGTGGTCGACGCCGATGTCCTCGCCGCCGAGCTTGTAGCCGTTGCGGTCGCCGTCCCCGGCCTGGGAGCCGTCGCTGAGGGTGCCGTTCCCGTAGGCGAGGGAGTCCTCGACGGTCACGGCTCCGATGGGGCCCGTCTCGGACTTGGTGTAGAGGTCCCAGCCGTCGTCGATGTTGTTGTGGGCCACGGCGTAGCGGAAGACGTTTCCGGGGCCGGAGGTGAGCTTGGCGGCGAAGCCGTCGGCGTCCTCGCCGTCGGAGTCGACGTTGTCGTGCGACTCGGCGCTGAGAACGAGGTTGTGGGACGGCCAGAGGCTCTCGGGGGTGCTCGAGTCGCGCCGGGAGATCTGCAGTCCCGTGTCGCGGTTGAAGCGCGTCACCGTGCGCTCGACGACGTTGTGGCTGCCGCTGACGAAGATGCCGTTGTCGCCGGCGCGCTCCACGACGATGCCGCGGATGTGCCAGTACGAGCCCTCCAGGGCCAGGCCGCGGTTGGCCGAGTCCTCGCTCTGGGCCGAGAAGTCCAGCACCGGCGTCTCGCCCGGGTAGGCCCACAGCTCTGTACGGTCGCCCGAGGTGCCTCCGCTGTCCTGCGGAAGGGTGACCGTGTCCGAGAAGCGGTAGGTCCCACCGCGCAGGTGGATCGTCCCGCCGGGGGTGATGCGGTCGATCGCCGAGGCGAGCGTCGTCGGGTCCGACTGCGTGCCCGAGGCATTGCTGCTGCCGGTCGGGGACACGTAGAGCTCCGCGCCCGGGGGCGGCGGGACGTCGCCGCCACCGTCGGTCTCGACGTCGAGGTGGTCGATGTTGGGCAGGCCTTCGGAACCGGTGGGGGTGAGGCGGATCGTGTTGCTGCCGGCGTTCACCGGCACAGTGAGTGTCTTGGTCCGCCACGCGTCCCACCGGCCGGTGCTCTCGAAGGACGCCGAGGCGGTGGTCGAGCCGTTCACCGCGACGTCGGCGGGCCGCGCGGTGCCGGTGCCGTTGGCGAAGCGGACCTTCAGCGTCACCGTGCCCGGAGCGGGGGCGGTCACGGTGAACTGTGCGTGGGCGCCCACGGCGTTGGTGCCGTTGCAGAACCCGCTGCCGGTGTACCCCGACCAGTCGGAGTCGATGGTGCCGGTGCAGACGGCCGGGGAGGCCTCGGCCTCGTAGCGGGTGGTCTCGGCCTGCGCGGCGGTACCGGGCAGGCCGACGAGCACGGCGGCCAGCAGGCCCGCGCACGCCAGGGAGGGTCTCAGTTGCATCGTCTGTCTCCAGGTGGGGGGTGGGAACTCCGGAGTCCGTGCCTACATTTGGAAAGCGCTTTCTTTTGCAGAAGCTAAATGCTCGTCGCAGGCGCGTCAACGGTCTTGTTCCCGGATCCTGGCCGTGTTATGGACGAACGCCGACACGCAGGTCCGAGGCAGTACGCCGTGTCCGGCAGAACGTCGGCCCGTGGCTCCTGCCGAAGCACCCGGGTCCCTGATCGGCCCCCGCTTCCGAACCCTTCACGCGATGTCCGGACAGGACGGCCACGGCCATCACGATGCTCGGCACCGAGGTGGGGCGCTGCGGTTCACCGCTCAGGTGGGGAAAGCCGTGCCGAGGCCAGAGCCGATGATCACGTCGACCTGGTGCGGCCTGCCGGGACGCGTAGCGTTCTGGACGAGCGGTGCTTGTCACGGTGGAGCGTGACGGACCGGGCCCAAGGCCCTTCGATGCCGTCCTTCGGCAACTTACCCTGCCCGAGCCGCTGCCCGCGCGTGCCGTCTTCCGGAACCTGGACCGGCCCGGCCTTGCAGCGAGGAGCGGAAGGGGCCACACTTGCTGAAATGACGACCCGCATCTCACGGAAGGGCGGCCTCCGCCCGGGCCTTTGAGCGCCTTTGAGCGGACCCACGGTGCTCCCGCCGATGGACGGTCCACCTTTCTCCAGCACGTCCTCTCCCTTTTCGACGAGCACGGCGAACCACCCTGGCCCGACGGCGGTCGGCCGTTTCCCGACGATCTGCCCGGCTGGGCCAACGTCGCCATGAGCAGCGTCTTCCTCGACGGGGTCCGCACACATCACTCGGGCATCGACGCAGACACGCGACAGGCCGACACCCTGGTCGAGGCCATCGCTCGGGCCGTGAAGAACCCTGTCGGCACCGCTGTGTTCCAACACCTCCACGACGTGTTCGCCGGGACCGACGCCCTGACGGTCGCCGACCACTTCGCCGATCCGCTTGCCGAACGGAAGGCGCCCCCAGCGCGTGTGCGAGAACTCGCCCGGTGGATCGCCGAATACGGCACCGACCGGAACGCCCTGAAGATCGCGCTGGTGCTGCTGGGCCTGTGCGGCGACGAACGTGAACGCGACCTGCTCGTGCTGCTCGGGTCGCTCGACGAGTTCGCGCTCTATGCGGCGGTCGCCCTGTGGCGCGCCGTGCCCGATCCCGAGCCGGACCTGTTCCTGATCGCCCGGCGAACCACAGGGTGGGGCCGGATCCACGCGGTGAAGCGGTTGCGCGGTGCCGCCGATCCCGCCATCCGCGCATGGCTACTGCGTGAGGGGTTCCGCAACGGTGTCATGGACAGCTACCTCGCCCACTTCGTTGCGGTGAACTTCGGGCTGGTGGAAGCCCTCACCGGCGAAGGGCCGGAGGCAGGGACGGACGAGGTGTTGCTCGACGGAGCCGGCAGGCTCCTCAGCGCCATGGCCATGGCCGAGGGTGGAGTGGCCGAAGGCCTGGCGGACTACCCAGGCGCCTTCACTGCACTCGAACGCTATGCCGAGCTGGTCGAAGGCGTGCCCGCCCCCCTGGGCCGACTCGCCGATCTGACGAGGATCCGCCTCTACCTGCTCGGCATCCCCGGAGATCTGGGGCGCCCGGCGGAAGAGGTGGCCCGGCTCGGCAGGCGGTTCTCCCGACTGCTGGAACACCCCGAATGGACGGACCTGGTCCGCGCCCATCTGGCCGACCCTGAACGGGAGGACTTCGGCGCCGCGCTGTGGCCGGCCCACGAGCTGGGCCTGCGGCCGTTCGATGACGTTCTCCGGCGTCTGCGTGTCGCCCCGCGGGATGCCGCCGCTTGGGCCTGGGCTTTCCGGTGGGCTTCTTCCCAGGAGCGGGCCACCGGCCTGGTGGAGCTCGACGAGACGCTGCTGCCGCTCGATCGGCTGGACACGGGGCCGACCGACGTGGCGGCGGTCGGGCCGGGGTACGAGGACGAGCAGGTGCTGGAGCAGGTTCTGCGCTGTATGGCGCGGATCCCGGGATCAGGTCGGTCGCTCGTTCGCGTCGGCCTGCGCAACCGGTGCGTCGCGGTGCGGGCGAGTGCGGTCAGAGTTCTGGAGGCGTGGCAGGACCGGCCGCTCTCCGTGGGCATTGTGTCTCTGCTCCGCTCTGCAGTGCGCGAGGAGCCGGACCCCAAGATCAGGAAGAGAATGGAGCTCCTTCTGGAGCGGCTCGGCTTCGGCTCCGAGCCGGCCTGAACTTGCGCTGGAGCAACCGGGGCGGCCGGGTGACCGTACCCGAACACTCTGGAGGGGTGCCAAGACCGGACTCCAGTCGGCGGACCTGTCCCGTCCTGGTGGATGCGGCGCTGGAGCGGTGCCGGTTGACCGGGGCGCCGGGGCCCTGCCCGTGGCGGGCAGCAGGGACCGTGTCGGATCGGCGGGACCGGCAGGACAGGCTTTCCGCTGCGATCCTGACCGTTCCGGATGCAGGGTTGACATCAGAGCCGACCGTGGTCCACGGGGCCGCGGCCGGCTCTGCCGGTGTGCGGGGCTACTGGAGAGCGGCGTGGAGGAAGCGGGCCCACTCGTCGGCGGGGAAGGGGAGGTGCCCGGCGTCGGGGTGCTTGGAATCGCGGACAGCGGCACCGCAGGGCAGGTCGGCGACCTCGACGCAGTTCGGTTCCTGGCCGCTGTAGCTGCTCTTGCGGAAGTTAGTGGGGATGTGGGCGACTTCGACGCACTCGATTCGGTCACTGCTGTAGCTGGACTTGAAGAACCGCAGCCCGGTTCTGGTGGTCATGAACCTTCCTCCTGCTCAAGGATCTGTTGGATGAAACGTGTGGTCCGCGAAGCTTGCAGTGCTGCCGAGTTCAGATGAGAGAAGATTGTGACATAGCGCTGCACATCATCAGGGTCCTGGATAAAAAGGCTTGCAGTGGCGGTCTCGGTGTAGGCGATGCAGGGGTCTGCCGGATCGGGGAAGTCCAGCAGAACGAAGGAGCCGGACAGACCGGCGTGCATGCCTGCATCGAAGGGGAGCACCTGTATGTCCACGTTCCTTCGGGTGGCCATGTCGAGCAAGTGGTGCAGCTGCTCTCTCATGATCTCCGGGTCTTCGAGTCGCCTTCTCAAGGCGGCTTCGTCGATCACGGCCCAGAAGTGCGGTGCTTGGTAGCGTCCCAGCACGTGCTGGCGCTGCAGCCGAGCATCGACGTTGCGCCTGACTTCGTCATCTGAGTACGCGCGCCCACCTCGGAAGACGGCTTCGCTGTATCTGGGCGTCTGCAGGAGACCAGGGATGACTTGGCATTGGTAGGTCCGGATCATGGACGCCTCGGCCTCGAAGTCGGGTATGGCGTTGGTGCCGAAGACATCCTTGTAGCTGGACCACCATCCCTGCTCTTTGGATTCCCGGGCAAGCTCATGGAGAGCTGCACGTACCTCCGGGGGAGTCTTGTAGAGATCCGCGAGCGCGTCGATGTCGCGTGCCTTGATACGACGCGCATCGGCACCTTCGATGTTGCTGAGTGTGGACTGAGGGACGGAGGCTGCCTTCGCTGCCGCCGACAGTTTCAATCCCTGTGACTCGCGCAGCCGTCGAAGCTCTCGCGCCAAGCGTCGGCGCCGCACTGTGGGGCTGAAAGGTCTGTGCATGGCTGGATCCTATCCAGATTTTCTCGATAATCGTTGCCAGCTCGATTATCGAGTACCACTATGGAGGTGTGGCCAGTGACCGGCGCATCACCAAGAGTTCCTGCCGGTCAGGCTACGCCTTGCCCGTTCCGCGCATCACAGCAACCGTGAGACTCCTTCAACGGGCCCGCTCAACCCCTGCTCACACATGCCAAGGAGTGCATCCGCCATGCCTTCGACCACCCGTGCCCCGATGCCCGAGCTGGGCCAGGCCACCGTCCCGCTCTCGTGCTTCATCCGTTCCGCGCACCGCCACTACTTCTCCGGGCGGGCGGAGCGGCCCGGTTACCGGATGCGCCACTACGAGTTCGCCGGCACCCCCGCGGTGATGCCGCTGGTGCGCGCGTTCCTGGACACCTGCGCCGCCGACCAGAGCAGCGACTACCGCTACCTGTTCACCCTGCTGGGCTCGGAGCTGGCCAACAACGCCATCTGCCACTCCCTCTCAGGGCGGCCGGGCGGCAGCTACGTCCTCAAAGTCGAGCGCAACCGCGAAGGTCTGCGTCTGACCTGCCGTGACCTGGGCGGGTTGTGTGAGCGCGATGTTCACCTGGCCCCCAGCCCCGACGGTCTGGACCTGGGCGCTGAGTCCGGGCGGGGGCTGGCTCTGGTGGACGCCCTGGCTTCCGAGTGGGGTTACAACGGCAACGCCCAGTACCGCAGCGTCTGGTTCCACCTGGCCTACGACCTGGCCGGAAGTTCCTGGAACACCCTCACCACCAGCTGAGCTGCTCACGCTGCACATGCCGATGACATGAGACGGGCCCAGGAGAGCGCGGCAACGCTCTTCCGGGCCCTGAATCCCCCAAAACCCAAACCACACATACAGGATGGAAAAGAGGATCTGATGCAGAATCCTATCCCCGCTCCCCGCCCGGCTGCCGACCCCCGACCCGAACCTCCGCAGCTGCCCTGGCGCCACCCCTCCCCGGACCGGTCTGCCCGATCTGCGACCACCCCTCCTGCCGACACCGACGCGCCCAGCAGCTGCCCCGCCTGGGCGGCCACCGCGCCGAATACGCTCGCGAACACGCCCACGCCGCCGCGCTCCAGCGCCAGTACCGGCACCTGATCGTCTACTACGGCGAGGCCACCCAGTCCTTCTGGGCCATCACCCCCACCGGCCTGATCGAAGGCCGCGACATCGATGCCCTCCTGTTGGCGCTGTGGCCCTACACCGAGCCGCTCGCCGACTGGAGCCCTGCTCCCATTGCCTGTTGACCCCTCTCGCGCGCCCTCCCGGACTCCGGATCCAGGGGGGCTTCGCTCTTTCCAAAACACACATGGTTTACAACACCTGTGTTGTAGCGTTATCATCGTGTGGAAGATCGAACTTGGACTGGTACGGCAATGGTTGCGGCAACTCGACGCGGAGTCCTACGAACAGGTGATTGCGGCGCTCGAAGTCCTCAGTGAGTTCGGGCCGGCACTGGGACGGCCTGTGGTGGACACGGTCCACAGTTCACGGCACAAGAACATGAAAGAACTCCGCCCCGGCTCCAGCGGTCGTTCGGAACTGAGGATCCTGTTCGCGTTCGACCCCCGGCGTCAAGCGATCATGCTCGTGGCGGGGGACAAGTCCCGAGACTGGAACAAGTGGTACACCAGGAATATCCGAGTCGCCGACGACCTGTTCGATGAGCACATCGGCAGGCTCGAGAAGGGGCAGTGATGGGTACAAGCCTCCAGGACATGCTGAACGAACGGCCCGTCGACCGGGAAGCGGTGAACGCGCACAAGAGGCGAATACTGGAAGACGTCATCGTCCATCGGTTGCGCGAGCTGCGCGAAGAAGCCGCACTCACCCAGGTCGAACTCGCCGAGCGGCTGAACGTCAGCCAGAACCGGGTGTCCAGCATCGAGAGAGGTGGCATCGAGCGTACCCAGATCGATACCCTGCGGCGCTATGTCGAGGCACTCGGTGGTTCGCTGCACGTGGAGGTCGAGCTCGGGGACCAGAGATTCCAGATTGCTTGAGGGCCGACCCGAGAACACCAAACACCCTGTCCCCACCGACCTCTAGCCATGTGCCACGGGCGATGACAGGGGCCTCACACCCCCGACAGCACGTGAGATCCGGGCCGAGCTGGAAGAGTTGGTCGTAGGTGATCTCTACGCTCCGGTCGGCGGTGACGAGCACGAGCAATCGCCCACAGCCGAGCGCGTCACCGACCGCTACACCCTCGGCAGGCTCGCGCTCAATGGCCCGAGCCTATGCAGCTGCCTTGGCGTCGCCCCCTCCCCGGGCCCGTCTGCCCGGTCTGCGGCCACCCCTCCTGCCGGCACCGACGAGCCCAGCAGCTGCCCCGCCTGGGCGGACACCGCGCTGAATACGCCCGCGAACACGCCCACGCCGCCGCGCTCCAGCGCCAGTACCGGCACCTGATCGTCTACTACGGCGAGGCCACCCAGTCTTTCTGGGCCGTCACCCCCGCCGGCCTGGTGGAGGGCCGCGACATCGATGCCCTCCTGTTGGCGCTGTGGCCGCACATCCAGGGATCTGTTGTTCGAGGCGGCCAGAGGCAGGTGACAGGCGGTGCCGGGGTGGTGGCTGCCGCCTGACAAGAGAAAAGCAGCCTGCGGCGGGGAGTAGGTTCTGGGGGCGTGGAGCCTTTTAGGCTGGTCAGTGGCCGGGTCGGCGGGTAATTCTGTGGGGCTTGTCGTGTTTTATTCCTTTTGTTTGTTGGTGTCTGTTTTTCGCAAACTTGAAAAATCAGGCATCCTGGCGGGGTAAAGTCGCAGGTCAGCAAGACTGCTCCCCGCGCACGCGGGGATGGACCCCCGGGTTCCCACCGGGGTGGGGGTTCCCCTATCTGCTCCCCGCGCACGCGGGTATGGACCCGCGGTATCGGGTCGACTTCTCGCGGGGCCAGACTGCTCCCCGCGCACGCGGGGATGGACCCGGGTCTCCATATTCCCTTGAGAGCTCGTCGCATTCGGTGAGTCTGCGGTAGCAGATCAGGATGCAAGCAATGTCGGCGAAGGCCAGGAAGTGGTCGGCTCTGCGCTCGTAGCGGCGGTGTAGGCGGCGGCATCCGGCCAGTTTGGCCATGGTGCACTCGACCTGTGAGAAGGGTACGCACTGCGCCACAACATCGAGGCGGGTGTGCTGGTCCGCAGCCCCGAACAGGTGAGCGGGCTGGTCGGCCACTTCGATGCGCTCATGGGACCGGAGGGCCCTTTGGAGCGGGTATGAGGCCGGTTCTGTGACGACCCCTTGCGCAGCCCGCGGAGGCTTTCCCCGCAGATGACAGCGGACGTGGTGAGCCTCGCCGGACGCCGGAGAGCCGCCACCGGGCCGTGACACCGGAGGCCGACCCCCGGCGTCCTCGGAGAACAGGTGGGATCCGCCGCCGGTCCGAGAAAGAATCAGGACGCCCTTTCCCCTCGGACACCTGGAGATGCTGATGATGGGCACCTCGCACGCCGCCACCGGCGTGCTCGCGGGCAGCGCGGTCGGCGTGCTCTGCGACGCAGGCCCGCTGGTGACGTTGATGTGCGCGGCGATCGGAGCCGGCGCGGCCCTCCTGCCCGATCTCGACGAGCCGGGCTCCACGGTGGGCCGCTCGCTGGGGCGGGTGACCGAACTGGTGTCGACGGGACTGCGGGACCTGTCGCGCCGCGTCTACCTCCGTACGGCGACGGAGTGGGAGGCCGCCGACCCCAAGGACGGCGGGCACCGCCACCTGACGCACACGGTTCCGGCCTGCCTCGTGTTCGGCCTGGTGGCCGCGGCGCTGGCGTTCGTGCCGCTCGGCGCGGCCCTGCTGGTGTTCGCGATGTCCGCGCTGGGGCTGGGGACGGTCGCGCGGTCGCTGAGGAGATGGAGCACCCGGAGGAAGCGCAAGCGGGTGGCGCTGCTGATCGCGGCGGCCTTCGGCGCCGGCATGCTGCTGGCCGGGGACTCCGGTCCCGCGCCGTGGCTGGTCGGTCTGACGGTGTCCACCGGGGCGCTGACGCACGTCCTGGGCGACTGGCTGACCCGCTCCGGGGTTCCGTTGGCCTGGCCGTTCCGGGTCCGGGGCAAGCGCTGGTGGATGTTCAGCTCCCCGCTGGCCTTCCACACCGGAAAGAGCCCCGTGGAGACCGGAATCCGGGTGGGCGCGCTGCTCTGCTCCCCGGTGGTGATGGTTCTGGGCGTTCCCCTGCCGCCCGTGGCCTGACCGGGGCGAGGGGGAGACCGGGAACCTCCTTCCGCCGCACGGGCGGCGAGGGTGCACCGCTGCCGGCGCCGAATGTCGGAGTACCTGGATAGCTTCTGCGCGGATGCAGAGGCCGACACCCTTTTTTCTCGGCTTCTGCGACGGAACCCCTCACCGTTTGGAGCCCCTGTGCCAGAGACCGCGCCCGCCCTCGTCTTCCGCACCGAACAGCAGCGGCCCGGAGGAGGGTGGGTTCCCGGCAGCCGGCTGACCGTCGGGTTCGAGCCCGGAAAGGCCGTCTCCCTGGCCCAGCTCGGCTGGCGGGACCGCGACGGCAACGAGTCGACGGTCGGCTTCGATCCCGCCATGACCACCTTCACGGGCGTGCGTACCGGCCCCGACGGCACGTCCTACGCGTGGAAGGGCTGCCTGGAGAAACGCCTCACCGCCCGCCCTGTCCACCGGTTCCGGAGCGGGCGGGCGGAGGAGCCGCAGGAAGACCTGAAGCTGCTCATCGAGGACGGCGGCGCGCCGGTCGCGCGGGTCGACTGGACCGACAGGGAGGGCGGGGGAGGTGTGATCGTCCTCCGTTCGATTGACCTGGACCGGGTCGGCGAGGCGAACGAGGTGAGCGAGGTGAAGGCCGGCAACGAACACTTCTCCGCGGGTGAGGTCGCCGAGAACCTGCTCGACGAGGATTCCACCAAGTGGCTCTCCTGGCGCTGTGCCGACCGGGTCGAGTTCACCATGGCCCGGCCTGTCCGCGTCCGGCACTACACCCTGGTGTCCGCCAACGACTTCGCCGACCGGGACCCCCGCGACTGGGTGCTCAAGGGGTCGGTGGACAGGCGGAGGTGGGACGTGCTCGACACCCGCTCCGACGAGTTCTTCCCCAGGCGGCACTTCGCCCGCGACTTCCAGGTCACCGGCCCCGCGGCGGACACCCCCTACCGCTACCTCCGCCTGGAGATCACCCGCAACTGCGGCGCCTCCGAACTTCAGCTCGAGAGTGTGCGCTTCTCCTCGGCGGAGCGCACCTACGAGTCCTTCGCCGGACACCGCTACGAGGCGGGGAAGGCGCCGATGCCGTACACCGGCACCGCCGGGGAAGCTGCGGTCGGCATTCCACGGACCGCCGAGGACTGGCGGAGCTACCTGGCCGGGTACAGCGCCGACATGCTGCGGGTCATGGACGAGGAGGAGATCCTCGCCCTCCTCGACGAGAAGGAGGACTCCACCGGCGCCGGCGAGCACCCCACCCCCTGGCTGGGGTTCGACGGCGCCACCGAGGAGCAGATCGAGGCCCTGGAGGAGCGGCTCGGCACCCGGCTGCCGCCCAGCTACCGGTCCTTCCTCGCGGCTTCCGACGGTTGGAACGTCATGGGCGCGTTCGTGTACAGCCTGCGCGGCACCTCCTCGGTCGGCTGGATGCGCGACCTCGGCAGCGACTGGGGGCTCGGTGAGCACCATCTGAAGAAGGAGGGAATGGTCGGACCGACGCTGCTGGTCTCCGACGAGACCGACGCCCAGTACTGGCTGCTGGACGCGGGCGACGTCTCCCCCGACGGGGAATGGGCCGCCTACATCTGGGCGAGCTGGTATCCGGGGCTGGGAGAGCGCCACGGATCCTTCGCGGAGCTGGTCGCCGCCGAACGCGCCTCGTTCGAGGAGCTGAGCAGGGACGAGGGGCGCCCGGTACGTCCCGAGGCCGCCGATGACCTGCTGGCCCAGGGGCGCCGGGCGGCACTGGAGGGCCAGGCCCACGAGGCGCTCGACGTGTTCCGCCGGGCCGAGGAGAAGGGATCGGGTGCCGCCGCCTACCTGAAGGTCGTGCTCTCGGCCTTCCTCGACCTCCGCGGGGTCCACCACAAGCTGAGGGACCTGCTGCGCCGCCCTCACGTCGTGGCCGAGATCGGCACCGAGCAGATCCGTGCCGAGGCGGTCCCGCTCCTCCTGCGCAGCGCCGGACTGGACACCTTCGCGGACGCGGCCCGTGAACTCCGCCTCCTGGACGAGGCTCTGCCCGGGCTCGGCCTGCCGTCGGACGACCAGGAGTGGACGGCATGGCTCGCCGAGCGGCGGACCCCCGAGCCGCCCGCCTTCGAACGAGCCCTCGCAACGGCACGCGAACTGGCCGCCCACGGGGCCGACGACGACGCCTGGAACGTCCTGGAGGAGGCCCTCGCCGAGTGGTGCCCGCTCTCGCCGCACCGGATCGCCCCGGTGGTGCTGCTCACCGACCCCGCCCTTCGGGGAGCGGTCACTCCTCGGAGGGCGCGCGAGGCGGTGTTCACCCCTCGGGGCGCCTCATCCCGTCCCTGATCCCCGGCGGCGCCGGGAGGCGCGGAGTTCCGGAACCCGGCCGGCGGCGGGTGCCTGCGCGCATCCGCTGCCGGCCGGTCCGGGGCGGCCGAGGGCTCGTCCGGGCCTCAGAGCACCGTGAGAGCGGCCCAGGCCAGACGGGGATCACCCTCGACGGCTCCTCCCGCCTCCGCAGCCGGGTCCGGGACGACCCGGACCACCGGCACCCCCTCGCGGTCCCAGGCCCGGTCGGGCAGCTGCCGCAGCGTCTCGGTCACGTCGAAGAACACCTCGGTACCCTCCGAGTGTGCGGCGTGGGGACCGACGTTCTCGAAGAACGGCAGGTGGCCCACGAAGGCGGGACCTTCCGGATCGGTGTCCGACTCGTCGTCGCCGAGGAAGACGCGGAAGGCCGCACACGGTGTCGCATCGGCGCGCACACCCTCGAAGGCGAGAACCACCCGGTCGTCGGGCCCCACCGCAGTGGCGAAGGCATCCGCAGCGCCCCCGCCTTCGTGTGGAAGGACGAGCGGATCGGGACCCAGGTACGTCGTCTCGTCGACGAGCACGAACGTCTCCGAGACGTCCTCCTGCGGAATTCCGGTGACGAGGAAGGCCGACGGCACCTCGTCGGTCCCCAAGCCGTCCGTCAGTGACTCGTACACGTAGGCGTTCTGGGGAAAGGCGAAGACGGGGCCCCGCAAGGTGTGCCGCTCGCCGTTCTCGTCACGGAGCATGTAGGGGAGGTCGGGGTCGTCGGGATCGTGCTTGGGGCGCGTCTCGGGCCACAGCCAGTCCGAGGGCATCGGATGCCTGGTCATCCAGGCGTTCCAGAAGCGGTCGACGTTGGCGTGGTGCAGCCAGAACACCGGATCGCCGGCGGCCGTCGGCACCGACCCCATGAGGCCGCCGATGCCGCTGTGCACCAGACCGTGCGGAAAGCGCTCCAGCGAACGGGAGAAGCCGACCCGGCCGCCCTCCTCGCCCTCCGGCGGCCAGAAGAAGTCCTCACGCATCGCCGCGGTCGGATCGACCTGGTCGAAGTCCAGGGCGTCGTCCCCCAGGCAGCGGCCCTGCTGGTCGACCGGCAGGTACAGCGGGTTCTCCTCTTCCTCCGCGCCCTGGGGACTGCGGATACGGCGCTGCCGGAACGGCAGCGGGACCCTGCGCCACTCCTGCGAGTCCTCCGGCGCACCGCCGGCCGCCAGATGCGCGTAGTTCCAGTAGGGCAGCGCCCAGTCGGACATGTCGTCCCGGCCCAGCTCCGCGACGATGACGCTCCGCACGATCCGCTCGAAGTGGTACAGGTACCAGCGGTGCCAGGGCAGGAAGTACGGGCTCCGGTGCGGACACTGGTGCCACTCGGGGGGATCGTCCTGCGACCGCTCGGTCCGGCCGTGCGTGTACCACTGGAACCGCCAGGACCGCGGGTCGGACTGCTGCTGCTCCTTCATCCACCCGACGGCCTTGGCGTACCAGTACAGCTCCGGGGCCCAGGCCCCCGTTTCCGGGTCGAACAGCCCGCTCACGTCCTTGCGGACGTACCGGCTCCGCCCCGGCTGTGCGGTGCCGGGGCGGAGCCGGGGTGCGGCCATCGCGGTGGCACCCGGCAGGCCGGCGGCGAGGGCGACGGCTCCGGCCGCCGCGAGCAGGGAGCGCCTGGACATGTGCATGGTTCCTCCGAGATCGGTCCGGTCGCGGCATCGGTGTCCGGGCGGACCGAGGCGGGCCGCGTGACCACGCGTCCGCGGCGGATCGGCCGTACGGCGGCGACCGCGCCGGGGAGTGCTGGAAAGGCGGCCCGGCGCCCGGGGCCGCCTCTGCCCGGGAAGGCGCGAAGCCGGCCGGGCCCGGTGTTCGGAGAGCACCGGTGCAGTCATGGGGCGTCTCCGCGCGAAAATATTGTTTTCGCAGGTCAAAGGCTAAATCCCCCATGGGGGAGAAGCGGGGATTTCCGGTGCGGGCCGCCGTGTCGCGGCACCGGCCGGAGCGCCCCGGTCTCGGAGCCCCGGCCCCCGGTCCCGGACCGGGCGCGCCTGCCTCTGGACCCGGGGAACAGGGTCGTCGGCGCGAAGCAGCCTTCCCGCGGTACGGCCCGGGTCATCCCTGCCGACCGGGCTCGGGCTCCGGTTCGGCGGCGCTCCCCGGGAGCGTGTCGGGACCGGTGTGGAGGATCCCGCGGGCCTGTTCCGCGGCACGGACGATGCTCTCGCGGACGAACCCGAGGAAATCGGCGATGTTCTCCAGGCGGACGGCCGCAGGGGTGCCCGGTCCCAGGACGCGAGCGCCCTGGCGCGCGGTCTCGACGAGCCGGGCCTCGGCCCGGGCATTGGCCATCATGGACTGGTACCAGACGTCGTCGTCGACGATGTAGCGGTCCCGGCGGCGCTCGTCGCGCTCCCGGCGGAGGAGGCCCTGGCCCTCGAGGAACGCGACCGCCTTGGAGACGGAAGCGGGGCTGACCTGGAGGCGGCGGACGAGTTCGGAGGCGGTGACACTGCCCGAGTCGGTGGTGTAGAGGCACACCATCACCCGCGCCACCATCCTGGGCAAGCCCGACTGCACCAGGACCTCGGTGAAGGCCTCCTCGTACTCGCGCACCGCCTCGGCGTCGCGCCCGTGCGCCTGCGGCTCCTTCCGGCCCGTGTCCGCGGGCGCGGCCTGCCTGCGGCGGCGGACGCGCTGCTGGGTGGCGCGGTGGGCCAGGTCCGCGCGGTAGCCGGCGGGACCGCCGTTGCGCGCCACCTCGCGTGTGACCGTCGAGGTCGGACGGTCGAGGCGCCTGGCGATCTCCGCGTAGGCCAGGCCGTCGGCCAGCCCCAGGGC
Source organism: Nocardiopsis algeriensis (assembly GCF_014203695.1). Lineage (GTDB taxonomy): Bacteria > Actinomycetota > Actinomycetes > Streptosporangiales > Streptosporangiaceae > Nocardiopsis > Nocardiopsis algeriensis. The sequence goes on from NZ_JACHJO010000015.1 coordinate 49,781, forward strand.
GATCTGTTGGCGTTCCTGCTGGGTGAGCCTGCCACCGGGCATCGCGGTTTCCTCCGTGGGTCGCGGGTGGCGCGACTATAGCGTTCATCTCCAATCCATTGCAACGAAAGGGCAGGGCTTGTTGCATTGAATTCAGAGCCATTGCAACAATTTCCCTGCTCTAGCCTTTGGGTATGTAAGTTTGCCTCGTAAGTTCCGTTGCCAATATTGCGAATGCAACGTAGCTTTTCCATTGTCGGAAACACAGAGGAGTAGGAGAGAGAAATGCACGAGTTCCCCACCCCCACCCCCGTCACGGCCGTCCTCGACATCCCCGCAGGACGCATTCGCCTCATCGCCGCCGACCGCACCGACACCACGGTCGAGATCCTGCCCGCCGACCCCACCCGGAGCCGCGACGTGCAGGCCGCACAGCAGGTCACCGCCACCCACGGCAACGGGGTCCTGCGCATCGAGGCCCCGCCGGCGCCCAACCGCCTCCTCGGCGCCCGCGGAGCCGTCGAAGTCACCGTCCAGCTGCCGACCCGCTCCCACGTCGAGGCGACCGCCGCCCATGCCGAACTCCGGGGCGTGGGCCGCCTGGGAGACGTCACCTTCACGGGACAGCAGGCCACCGTCGAACTCGACGAGACCCTCAGCGCCCACCTGACCACCCAGGCCGGCGACATCTCGATTTCCGCTGCCCCCGAGACCTCCGCCTCCCTGGACGCCGGCACCCCCCACGGCCGTATCCACAACTCCCTCAAGAACACCGGCGGCACCCCCGCCCTGGACATCCACGCGACCACCTCCCACGGCGACATCACCGCCCGCAGCCTCTGAAGGAGACCCCCGTGACCACAGCCGACCCGACCACCCCTGCCTGGACCGGCACCGTCCCGGTCGACGACACCGCACTGGCCGCGGCCGACACCGGCGGCCCCGGACACCCCGTCCTCTACCTCAACGGCGCCTACGCCGGCCGACGGCACTGGCGCCACGTGACCGGAGAACTCGGCACCGGATACCGGCACATCACCTACGACGAACGGGCCCGAGGCCGGTCCGCGACATCGGCGGACTACTCCTTCGAAGCGTGTGTCCGCGACGTCGACGCCGTCCTCGAGGCCAGGGGAGTGGAACGGCCGATCCTGGCCGGCTGGTCCTACGGCGCTGCGATCGCGGTGCACTGGGCCGAGCGGAACCCCGACCGCGTCGCCGGGGTGGTGTGCGTGGACGGTGCCATCCCGTACGGCCTGACCGGAGAGGAGGGCCGCGAGCGGATCCGGGGCCTGTTCCGCCGCATACGACCGCTGCTGCCGCTGGTGCGCCCGCTGGGACTGGCCGCCCGGATGACCGCGGACGAGCACGCCGAGGTCAACATCGAGATCAACGAGGTCAACGCCGCCATCGCCCCGGTCCTGGACCGTGTGGCCTGCCCCGTCCGATACGTCCTGGCCACGGGCGACAACCTCGGCGCGGAAGAGGGGGAGATGGAGCAGGTGCGCGCCGCACTCGACCCCGTGCTCGACCGCAACCCGAATATTGAGGTCGGCGCGAAGGTTTTGAGCAACCACTCGCACATCCTGCGCAAGGACTTCCGGGCCGTGGCGGACGCGATCCGCGAACTGGCCGCCTTGCAGAGCCCTGAGGGCATCTGAAGGAGTGCATGGGGTCCGCCGGGTGTCCGGTTCCGAGAAGCATCGGACCGTACCCCTGGCGCCTCGTGCGGGCATATGGTGCACGGGAATTGGAGCAGTTGTGCGAAGCCGCGCGGACCGGCAGGGTAAGCGCACGCGTGAGATTTTTTATGGGCTGCGGTGCTTTTTACGTGGATTGGATGTCTGTGTCTGTTTCTTGCAAACGTGCAGAATTCGGCCTACGGGCCGAGTAACGTCGCAGGTCACGAAGACTGCTCCCCGCGCACGCGGGGATGAACCCAGGGACGACACCGGCAGCCCCAAGACCGCCGTCTGCTCCCCGCGCACGCGGGGATGGACTCAACGAACAGGGGTTCGCCTCCAGGGCCTTCGACTGCTCCTCGCGCACGCGGGGACGTCCCTGGCGCCGGTTGAGTGAGGGTGGTCAGTGCGGCCGGGCCCTCCGCGCAGCAGCGCGGATGCCCGCATGCCGGTGCTTCCGATCGTCCCCGCGCCTCTTGCCCAAGTGGATTCGAGGGGGCGGATGCGCTCTTTTTCTACCCTGGATAGTATGACTTCTATCCAGGGTAGAACCATGGTGGCCGCCGACGCGGGAGGATCCGCGCGAGCGGGGCCCGGGCCGTGTGCCGGGGCGGAGCCACGTGGTCCTGCCGTCCGCGGAAGTACGTGAATGCGAGGTGCCGCTCATGCCGGACCGGTCCGGCCGCCCGATCGCACAGGTGTTGATGCTTGCGGGAGCGGCCTGCGCGATGCTGCTCCTCGCGTTCCTGTTCGTGAGGGCCGAACAACTCCAGAACCCCTCTGGGGAGTCCGCCGGGGAGCCGGCGCGCACCGTCAGCGAGGACATGCGGGATGCGGGGGAGGAACTCGCGAGGAGGCAGGAGGGAGATCCCCGCGCGATGGGGGAGGTGGACGCCCCGGTCGTGATGGTCGTGTACTCCGACTACCTGTGCCCGTTCTGCGGGGAGTGGGTGCGCGGTGTCCAGCCCGACCTCGTCGACACCTACGTCGCCGACGGGCTGCTGCGGATCGAGTGGCGTGAGTTCCCCTACCTGGGTGACAACTCCCGCACTCTCGCCCTCGGCGCCATGGCCGCAGCCGAGCAGGGCGCGTTCTGGGAGTACCACGACCTCGTCTACAACTCCCCGGAGGACTTCACCGGAAGTGACACGCGGCTCCGCGCGGACCTGGAAGACGTGGCGGAGGGACTGGGCCTGGATGCGGCGAGGTTCGTGCGCGACATGGAGGGCACGGCTGCCGAGGAGGCGGTCGAGGCGGACTTCGTCGAGGGACAGGGAATGGGGATCAGCGGTACACCCGCCTTCCTGATCAACGGGGACCCTGTGCTGGGAGCCCAACCGCTGGAGGTCTTCACCGCTTCCGTCGACCTCGCGCTGAGCGACGCGGAGGGGTAGCCGTGCACACGTACCACGGCGGCACGAAGCGCCGCGCGACGCCCGACCGGCGCCCCTTCGCCGCCGTTCTGCTCTGCCTGGTCCTGGTCGTCGCGGCCTGCGGGAGGCCCGAACTCGCCGACCCGGAGGACGCCCTGCCCCTGGAGGGGGCGCCGACGCCGGCCGAGGCGGTGGATCCGGACCTGCTTCCCGGGACCGTGGACGGTTCGGCCGGATGGGCCACGCCCTATTCCTCCGAACCCAAGGGATCCGACAGCGGGTTCGTCGGCCCGGTCTCACCGGAGGGAGGGGGCGAACTGCACTTCGTGGGCATGGACGCCGACGGGCGCACCCGCTGGTCCACCGAGCGCAACCCGAGCTGTACCGGGTTCACCCTCACCCGTACACAGGAGGGTGACGACCTGGTGGTGCTGCTCGACAGCGATGCGGCTCCCCAGCGCGGGTTGCTGGCCACGCGGACCACGGCGGCCGCCTTCGATCCCGCGACCGGGCGCAAGGTGTGGGGGCCCACGGAAGTTCCCGGTACCTGGGTGGGGCCGGGGCTGGTGTTCGCCCGGATGGCCCATACCGTCATGAACGCCGAGACCGGTCCCGCGGTGGCCCTGTCCGCCGACACCGGAGCGGTCGTGGCCGACGAGGAGGAGGGGGACGCCGTTCTGCACGAGTACCAGGGCGCCCTGGTACTCCACCGGGACGGGGCGCTGCGCGCGGTCGACACCCTTTCCGGTGAGGAACTCTGGCGCGGCAGCGACCTGGCGGTCCCCGATTCCCTGGGGGGCGAGGCGGAGGAGGAGGTCTCCCTCGCCTACGGTCCCCGGCCCGCGACCGACTCGGGCCCGCTGGTCGTGATGACCTGGACCCGGGGGACGTCCACGGTGTTCACCGTCCACGACCTGCGGGACGGCCGCCGTCTGGCGGAGTTCTCCTCGCAGGCCCGGCCCGTGCCGGTGGGTGACGACCACGGCCGCGCGGTGGTGGCGGGGATCTCCGCGCAGTCCGGCCGGCCCGTGATGGTGGGGGTGGGCGGCGTCTCCGGGGCCGAGGTGTGGACAGTGGGTGCGGACCCGGACGAGCGGCCCCTGCGTATCGTCTCCGGGTATCTCTACACCGCGCTCGGTGAGGAGAACCGCGTTCGGTCGACGGCCGATGGCGCGCTCCTGGGCAGCGGGGGATGGGAGGTGCCTGTGGCCGGGACGGCAGGCGGGGTCGCCGCGGTGGCGGTGCCCGGTGGCTCCTACGCCGTGTTCCCCTCGCCCGATACCGACCGGGAACGGGAGAACAGGTGATCACTATGCTGAGGGAGGATCGGATGTCGAACGGTGGGGTGCGGGTGCCGTGATCGCTGGACTGGGACCGCTGGAGGCGGCGGTCATGGACGTGCTCTGGCGCGCGCCCGAGCCCCTGCCCGTGCGCGGTGTCCTGGAAGGGCTCACCGACCACGAGGTCGCCTACACCACCACCTCGACCGTTCTGGAGAATCTGCGGCGCAAGGGGTGGGTCGACCGTGAGCGGATCGGCCGGCTGTGGTTCTACCGGCCTTTGCGCGACCGCTCCACGCACGCCGCCGAGTTGATGCACGAGGCGCTGACCGGGAGCCGCGACTCCGAGGCGACACTGCTGCGCTTCGTCGACGGGATGAGGTCCGAGGACGTGCGCGCCCTGCGTTCCCTGCTCGCGGACCTGCCGACGGGGGAGGACCCGTGATCTGGTCCTTCGCCGCGTTGTGCGCCGTGGTCGCGGTGGGGGCCAGGGGGCCGGTGGTCCTGCGCCGCGCCGCCCGTGTCTGCGGTTCGGCTCCGCGTACCATGCTGGCGCTGTGGGTCGCGGCGACCGCGGCCTGGGTGCTCTCCTGCGCCGCTCTGCTCGCCCTGCTCGCGGCGGAGCTCCTCGGCCCTGCGGTCAAGGGCGTCCTGGCAGCGTGCATCGATGTGCTCCAGGCACTGGAGCGCAACCACGCGGGGTGGGGGATCGGGGCCGGGGCCGCTCTGGCCGTGGTCGCGCTTCTGCGCCTTCTGTGGACCGCCGCCCGGCAGGGGCGCGCGGGTCTGTCCTGGAGGCGGACGCACCACAGCGGCCTTCTCGCCAGGGCGCAGCGCCGCCGTCTGCACGACCAGCCCGTGTGGTTGCTCGACACGGCTGCGCCCGATGCCTACTGCGTTCCCGGGTCCCGGGGCGGTGTCGTCATCACACGCGGCGCGCTGGACATGCTCACCGATGCCCAGGCCCGCGCGGTTCTGGCTCACGAGCAGGCCCATCTGCGGGGGCGGCACCATCTGATCGTGGGTTGGGTTCGGCTCCTGGACCGCGCTTTTCCGGGGGTTCCGCTGTTCCGTGCCGCGGCGCAGGACGTGCCCGTGCTGGTGGAGTGGGCGGCGGACGACCGGGCCGTGCGTGCTGCCGGGATGCATCCGCTGGTCCACGCGCTGGGGTCCCTCGCGCAGGCCGCGCCGGCCGGGGCGCCGCAGACCCTGTCCATCGGCGGTGCGTGCCCGGTCGAACGTGTGCGCCGGCAGGTCCGGCGCCCCGCGGGGTGCCGGCCTTGGAGGGGCCGCGTCCTGGTGGCCGCCACGTCCGTGGCGGTGACGCTTCCGCTGGTGCTGACGCTGACCTCGGCGCTGGCCGCTGTGCTCATCCCCCACTGCCAGTGCGCCGGCTGACCGGTCCGTGCGCCGGGGCCCGCTCGCGTCCGCCGCGGTCGCGCCACCCGGGCCCGAGGTGTCCCGGAGAAGGCCGCCGCGTCCGGCCGCGCGTCACCCCTCGGGCTCGGTCGCTCTTTCGCCGACCTCGTCGAGCAGGCGCCTGAGCGTGTGCGCGTCGCGGGGTGACATCGTGTCCACGAACCGCAGCAGGGTGGCCTGGGGCAGGTCGCTGAGGGCCAGGGCGTCTTCCATGGCCCTGGCAGCGTGCTCGCTCCGGTCGCGCGCAGGCCGGTAGAACCAGACCTGTCCCTGCCATTCCCGTTCGACCCATCCCTTGGTGTGCAGGTTGCCGAGCACCGTGGCCACCGTCGTGTAGGCCGGGCCGTCCTCGCCGAGGAGCCGGGTGACCGCTCGCACCGTCACCGGTCCGTCCGAGTCCCAGACCGCGTCCATCACCGCGGACTCCAGTGGCCCCAGGCCCTTGCCGTTCATGGTCGTGCGACCGCCCTTCCCTGTCTGTGGACCTGTCCGGTGCCATGGTTCACGGTCAGTATGTACGGGGCGGGGCGGCATCCGCTCCGCAGCGCCGGCCCCAATTTCTCTATCAAGCTTAGTAGGTCTACTATCAAAGATAGAAATACTTGTCGGCCGACAGAAGGGGCACACGATGCCGGACACCCCGGAGCAGAGAACGAGGCCCTCGGGCCATCCGGCCGAAAGCGGTACCCGTGCGGGCGGCGGCGCATCCTGGAAGGTGTTCCTGGCGGCGGGCGCGGTCCTGATCCTGATCGCCGCCGCCGTCGCGTGGGGGCGGTACGGGGAAGACGACGGCGAGGGGCAGTCCGGGGCTGCCGGAGCGGATGCGCCGAGCACCTCCGCGGAGGACGGCACCGCGGCCGCGGACGCCGGCGAGGCCGACGAAGCCGACGACCCCGTGGTCCGAAGGCAGGCCGACGACCCCACCGCCATGGGCGGCGTCGAGGCGCCGGTCGTCATGGTGGCCTATTCCGACTACCACTGCCCCTACTGCGGCCGCTGGGTGGAGGAGACCCAGCCCGAGCTGATGCACTACGTCGAGTCCGGGGACCTGCGTATCGAGTGGAGGGACTTCCCCGTCATCACCGACACCTCCGAGACGGTCGCCCGGGCCTCCCGCGCGGCCGCCGCCCAAGGCGCCTTCTGGGAGTTCCACGAGGCCTACTACGCCGCCGTCGAGGGAACCGGTCCGAGCGATCCCGAGGAGCTCCTCGTCCGGATCGCCGAGGAGCTGGGACTGGACCTCGAGCGGTTCGACGAGGACCGCAACAGCGATGCCGCGGCCGAACTGGTGGGGAACGACTTCTCCGAAGGGCTGGCGATCGGCGTCACCTCCACCCCGACGTTCCTCATCAACGGCCAGGCCGTCATGGGGGCCCAGCCGACGGAGGTGTTCGAAGAGGTCATCGACCGCTCCTTGGCCTCCTCCGGGGGCGGAGGTGAGGGGCAGTGACCGACATCGGGTTCGCGGCTGCTCTGATCGGCGGGGTACTCGCCCTGCTGAGCCCTTGCAGCGCGCTGCTGCTGCCCTCCTTCTTCGGCTACGCCTTCCGTGACCCGCGCCACCTCGTCGCACGCACCACGGTGTTCTACGCGGGACTGTGCACGACCCTGGTTCCCCTGGGGGCGGGGTCCGCGCTCATCAGCCGCCTGGTCTACGGGGAGCGGGAACTCCTGATCACCATCGCCGGCTGGCTGGTCATCGCCTTCGGCGTCGCCCAGATCGCGGGCTTCGGCTTCTCGTCCGGCCTGGCGCAGCGCCTCCAGGGGCGCCTGGCCGGCAGGACCGACACGGCTTCGATCTTCGCGCTGGGAGCGGTGTACGGGTTCGCCGGGTTCTGTTCCGGCCCCATCCTGGGCGCCGTGCTGACCGTGGCCGCCACAGGGGGGACCGTGCGCGGCGCCCTGCTCCTGGCGGTCTACGCCCTGGGTATGGTCGCTCCGCTGTTCCTGCTGGCCCTGCTGTGGGACCGCTACGATCTCGGCTCCCGCCGCTGGCTGAGAGGGCGCTCCTTCCGGGTGGGACCTGTGGAACTGCACACCACCGCACTGCTGTCGGGGCTGCTGTTCATCGGGATCGGCATTCTCTTCCTGGTCTCGGAGGGGACCGCGACCCTCTTCGGGGGAACGGAGATGCTCGGCGAGACAGCCCACCGACTTCAGGAGTGGATCTTCGGGATCGGTGGATCGGGGGCCGACACGGTGCTGTTGGCCGCTGCGGGCCTCGTGCTGCTCGTGCTGGGGGTTCGGGGGTGGCAGCGGCACCGCGCCGACAGCCCGGAACGGGCGGAGTCCCGAACCGGCCGCTCCTGAAGCAGCGGGCCGACCCGCCGGGCGGTCCCGCGCCGGGGTACCTTCGGGGACCTGTCGCCCTCGGACCCCCTCCGAGGGCGACAGGGATCCTGATGACGCCCCGGCGTCCGCGCAGCCGTCCGGGGGATTCGGGAGGCCCCGTCCCGCCGTGGATCTCGAACGTACTCCCGCCGTCGGGCGTGATGTCCGTCACATCTGAAATAGATACACCCCCGGGTATGTTGGGACCATTGACGGAAAGGAGCCGGGATGAAGCCCGAGATGGTCGGCGACGCCCTTACGAGGCTCAAGCGCGCCCAGGGTCAGCTCTCCGGGGTGATCTCGATGATCGAGGAGGGGGAGGACTGCGCGGCCGTGCTCCAGCAGCTGGCGGCTGTCTCCCGTGCACTCGACCGGGCCGGGTTCAAGATCGTCGCGAGCGGCATGCGCCACTGCGCCACCGCCCGTGAGAACGGCGGCGAGCCCGACATCACCGAGGCCGAGCTGGAAAAGCTGTTCCTGTCCCTGGCCTAGGCCCTGTTTTTCGGATCATCTCGAGCTGCACGGCCGCCAGGCGCCCCCTTGCTGCGCCGGAGAGCTTGCGAAGCCCACCGGGCTGAGCTGCGCTCCCCGCCTTGCAAGGAGACACCTGGCCGACCGTTCGCCGGAGGATCGGCTCCGCCGATGCGGCGAGAGCATCCAAAAACAGGGACCTAGGGACACAGGCTTTCCCCCTGCCGCCAGGCGCTGTGCGGCCCCCGCTCTCGAGTGGACCGCGCCGCCTTCGGCGAGGGGAGACCTGCGGGTCCTGGATACTCCCCCCTGTATCAGGGAATCAGCTGCCGGTTTCGGTAAGCCGTCCCGCCTCTTTTCTGCGAGTGAGGCACCGCTCTCTCCTTCCGATACTCCCCGGGGTATCGGAAGGGTTCAAGGACACCATGAGGAGAACGATGACCGACAACACCATCGACGCGTACACCGTGCGCAGCCTGGTCGAGACCGAGCCCGGCACCCTGCTGGTGGACGTACGCACCCCCGCCGAGTACGAGAACGCCCACATCCCCGGCGCGGTCAACCTTCCGCTGCAGCAGGTCGACGCCCATCTGGAGCGCATCGTCGCCGACGCCGGAGGCCGCCTCGTCCTGATCTGCCAGTCCGGTAACCGGGCCCGCCAGTGCCAGGACAAGCTGGCCGCCGCGGGGCGGCGGGACACCGCGGTGATGGAAGGCGGCATGAACGCGTGGGAGGCGCAAGGAGCCCCGGTCGTTCGGGGCCGGCAGCGATGGTCCCTGGAGCGCCAGGTCCGCCTGGTGGCGGGGAGTATCGTCCTCGTCTCCGTCCTCGCCTCGCTGGTGTGGCCGCCGGCGGTGGCGGTGGCCGGACTGATCGGCGCCGGCCTGACGTTCGCCGCGGTCACGGACACCTGTGCCATGGGCATGGCCCTGGCGCGTCTGCCCTACAACCAGCCCCGCAACCACGTCGACATCGAGGGCTCGCTCGAACGGATCGGTGCCCGCCGGTGACCTCGGCCGCCTGAGCACAGGTGAGGGGCGCCCTCGCCGGGCGCCCCTCCGCGACCACCGCCGCACTCCGCCCCGTACATACTCCCCAGGGTATGCGGAGGCGGTGGAGAACCACCACCTGCAAGGAGAAACCATGCTGCTGGAACGCATCTACGACAACGATCTCGCCCAGGCGAGCTACTTCATCGGCTGCCAGGCCAGGGGAGAGGCCGTCGTGGTCGACGCCCGCCGCGACATCGGCGAGTACCTCGACCTGGCACGCTCGCACGGCATGCGGATCGTGGCCGTGACCGAGACGCACATCCACGCCGACTACCTCTCGGGAACCCGCGAGCTCGCCGCGGCCACGGGGGCCGAGGTGTACGTCTCCGGGGAAGGCGGTGAGGACTGGCAGTACGGCTTCGAGGCCGAGCGGCTCCTCGACGGCGACGCCATCACCGTCGGCAACATCACGGTCCGGGCGCGCCACACCCCCGGGCACACCCCTGAGCACCTGTCGTTCCTCATCACGGACGGGGCGTTCAGCGAGGACCCGGGCTACCTGCTCTCGGGGGACTTCGTTTTCGCCGGGGACCTGGGCCGTCCCGACCTGCTCGACGAGGCCGCCGGGGGAGTGGACACCCGCTTCCAGGGGGCGCACCAGCTCTTCGAGAGCCTCCGCGACGTCTTCCTGGCACTGCCCGACCACGTCCAGGTGTACCCCGGGCACGGGTCCGGAAGCGCCTGCGGCAAGGCCCTGGGCGCCCTCCCGGCCACCACGGTCGGATATGAGCGGCTCAACGCCTGGTGGGCCCCCTACCTGCGCGAGAACGACGAGGAGGGGTTCGTCGCCGAGCTGCTCGCCGGGCAGCCCGACGCCCACGCCTACTTCGCCCGGATGAAGCGCCAGAACAAGGAAGGGCCTCAGGTCCTGGGTCCGCTCGACCCGCTGCCCCAGGTCCCGAACGAGGAGATCGGCAGGGCCCTGCGCGAGGACGAGGCCGTCCTCGTCGACACCAGGGCCCACACCGAGGTGCACCGGGGCACCGTGGCGGGGGCACTGAACATCCCCGGCCCGGCCAAGGCCGCGAGCTTCGGGGCCTGGGCCTACGACCCCGAGGCCGAGTCCCGTCCCCTGGTGCTCCTCGCAGCCGACGGCGACACCGCCCAGGCGGTGCGCGACCACCTGCTGCGTGTCGGCATCGACCGCGTCAGCGGCTACACCACCACCGCGGAAGGACTGCCGGAGGCCGTGCCGGCCACCGTCTCCCCGGAGGAGCTGGAGGACTCCGGTGCCGTGCTGGTCCTGGACGTGCGCAACAGGACCGAGCACGCCGCAGGACACATCCCCGGCTCCCGGCAGCTCAGCGCCGGCCGGATCCTGTGGCACCTCGACGAGCTGCCCGCCGACGGCACCATCGTGACCTACTGCCAGTCCGGCGCGCGCAGCTCCGTCGCGGCCGCCGCCCTGCGCCGTGCGGGATACGACGTCGCCGAACTCGACGGCAGCTACGCGGGCTGGATGGACCGGATGCGGAACCAGGGTGCTCCGGCCGAGGGCACCGCGGGTTGAACACGGCGCGGGAAGGGCGCCCGGCCGACCGGGCGCCCCTCCCGCAGGTCGGCCGGGCGGCCCCCTTCCCGGCCGACCCGTCCGCCCCGGAGCGGTGTCTCCGGTGGGCGGACACGCAGATCCCAGCCACGGAAAAGAGGAAATGGTGGAATTCCAGCTCGTCCTGACCGTGGGCCTCGCCGTGGTGGTGGGGCTCGCGCTCGGGCTGCTCGGGGGAGGCGGCTCCATCCTGATGGTCCCGCTGCTGGCCTACGTCGCGGGGGCGGGGCCGAAGGAGGCCGTCGCCACCTCCCTCGTCGTCGTCGGCGTCACCTCGCTCATCAGCGCGGCTGTCCACGCCCGCAAGGGGAACGTCCGATGGCGCACCGGCCTGGTCTTCGGGGCCGCGGGCATGGCGGGTGCCTTCCTCGGCGGCCTCGTCGGCGGCCGTGTCCCCGGTGCCGTGCTGATGGCGGCCTTCGCCCTCATGATGGTCGCCACCGCCGCGGTCATGATCCGCGGCAGGAACAAGACCCCGGACGGCAGCGGAAAGGTGCGGGACGGAGAGCTCCCGGTGCGGCGGATCGTCCTGGACGGCCTGGTCGTCGGAGCGGTCACCGGTCTCGTCGGAGCCGGAGGCGGTTTCCTCGTCGTGCCGGCCCTGGCACTGCTCGGCGGGCTGCCCATGCCGGTCGCGGTGGGGACATCCCTGCTCGTGATCGCGATGAAGTCCTTCGCCGGACTCGCCGGATACCTCACCGCGGTGAGCCTCGACTGGCCGCTGGTCGCCGCGGTCACCGCCGCCGCTGTCGTGGGATCCCTCGCCGGTGCGCTCCTGACCTCACGGGTTCCCGAGGCCCTGCTGCGCAAGGTGTTCGGTGTGTTCGTACTGGTCATGGGTGTCTTCGTGCTCACCCAGGAACTTCCCGCACCGCTCGGCGGGATCCTCGTGGCCGGCGCTGCCGTGGTCGCGGCTCTGACCGGGATCTGCAGGCTCCTGGGAGAACGCTGCCCGCTCGTACCGGCCCTGCGGGCCCAGGGCTAGCGGCTGGCTGGTCATGCGCTGTTCTCCTCGGAGTGCAGGGCTGTTTCATTCTCGGCATGCAGTAACGTTCGCGCTGGTCACGGCAACCCGATCACGTCTAGCGGGCGGGTGAACGCCTCATACGACACCC
>NZ_JACHJO010000016.1 GCF_014203695.1 Nocardiopsis algeriensis
CCGAGTTTATCCTGTCCGAGCCACTGCTCGGACCGGCCAAACCGGGGAAGAGATGGACCGGCACGCCCGCTGACACGCGTTCGTCTCGCTCGGTCGTCACCAACTCTACCCCGGTACCGGAGTGCTCGGGACACGTTTGCCGAACCTTGGGTGTGGCGTTCCTAGAGCTTCTCGATGGGCGCGTACTTCACCAGGAAGTCCTTCTCCCCGATGTCCGCGCCGAAGTCGATGCGGGCCTTGGTCTTGTCGCCGCCGCCCTCGACCAGCTGCACGCGCCCCATACCGAAGGAGTCGTGGTTGACCAGGTCCCCCACGCTCAGCGTCGGCGCCTCCTTCTTCCGGGCCGGCCGCGTCCTCGCACCGCCGAAGGTCGAGCCGAAGCCCTCACCGCCGAAGCCGCCGCGCGCGCTCCCGCCGCGGCCGATGGTGCGGCTGGGCGGGGCCGACAGCACCGACTCCGAGCGGCGCCAGTCGAGCAGGTTCGACGGGATCTCGTCCAGGAAGCGCGACGCCGGGTTGTACGACGGGCTCCCCCACGCGCTGCGCACCGCGGCGCGGCTGACGTACAGCAGCCGTTCGGCGCGGGTCAGCCCCACGTAGGCGAGTCGGCGCTCCTCCTCCAGCTGGGTCTTGTCCCCCAGGGTCCGCATGTGGGGGAACACCCCGTCCTCCATACCGGTCAGGAAGACCACCGGGAACTCCAGCCCCTTGGCCGAGTGCAAGGTCATCAGAGTGACCACCCCGCCCTCGGCGTCGGCGTCGGGAAGCTGGTCGGTGTCGGCAACCAGGGAGACCCGCTCCAGGAAGTCGACCAGGGTGGGATCGGCCTCCGCCGGGGCCTCCCCCTCCTCGAGGAGGGCCTCGTCCTCCAGCAGCGCGGAGAAGCCGTTCTCGAACTCGCGCGCGACGTCGACGAACTCCTCCAGGTTCTCCACCCGGCTCTCGTCCTGGATGTCCTTGGACTCGGTCAGCTCCGACAGGTAACCCGTCTTGGCCAGGACACCCTCGACGATCTCCGACGGGCTCCCCTCGGGGACCAGGGCCGCGAGCTCCTCGAGAAGGGCGGTGAAGTTCTGCACCGCCTTGACCGAGCGGGCGGCCATGCCCGGGACCTCATCGACACGGCGCAGGGCCTCGGCGAACGAGATGCGCTCGCGGGCGGCGAACAGCTCCAGCGACTCCTCCGCGCGGGCGCCGATGCCGCGCTTGGGGACGTTGAGGATCCGCCGCAGGCTGACCGTGTCCTCGGGGTTGGCCAGGACACGCAGATAGGCGAGGATGTCGCGGATCTCCTTGCGCTCGTAGAAGCGCACACCGCCGACGATCCGGTACGGCAGCCCCGTGCGGACGAACACGTCCTCGAAGACGCGGGACTGGGCGTTGGTCCGGTAGAACACCGCCACCTGCCCGGGTGTGACCGCGCCGTCGTCGGTCAGCTTGTCGATCTCCCCGACGACGAAGGCCGCCTCGTCGTGCTCGTTGTCGGCGACGTAGCCGATGATCGGCGCTCCCTGGCCCTGCTCCGACCACAGGTTCTTGTCGGGCCGGCCCTCGTTGCGCTCGATGACGGCGTTGGCCGCCGAGAGGATGGTCTGCGTGGAGCGGTAGTTCTGCTCCAGCAGGATGGTGCGCGCGTTCGGGAAGTCGCGCTCGAACTCCAGGATGTTGCGGATGGTCGCGCCGCGGAACGCGTAGATGGACTGGTCGGCGTCACCGACCACGCACAGCTCCGAGGGCGGGACCACCGCCGAGGCGGGGTCCTCGTTCACCCCCACCAGTTCGCGGACGAACACGTACTGGGCGTGGTTGGTGTCCTGGTACTCGTCGACCATGACGTGCCGGAACCGGCGCCGGTAGTGCTCTGCGACGTCGGGGAACATCTGGAGCAGGTTGACCGTGACCATGATCAGGTCGTCGAAGTCCATGGCGCCGGCCTCGTGCAGGCGCCGCTGGTACAGCTTGTAGGCCTCGGCGAGCTTCTTCTCCTGGTCGTTCTGCGCTTGCCCCGCGAACGTGTCGTAGTCCACCAGCTCGTTCTTGAGGTGGGACACCTGGGCGGAGAACGACTTGGGCGGGTACCGCTTGGGGTCCAGGTCCATCTCCTTGCACACCAACTGCATCAGGCGCGCGGAGTCGGCGGAGTCGTAGATGGTGAAGCTGCTCGGGTAGCCGAGCCGGTGGACCTCCCGGCGCAGGATGCGCACGCACGCGGAGTGGAAGGTCATGGTCCACATGCTGTGGGCGGCGCGCGTGCCCAGCAGGTTCTGGATGCGCTCGCGCATCTCGGCCGCGGCCTTGTTGGTGAACGTGATCGCCAGGATCTCGCCGGGGCGTACGCCGCGGGCCGCCATGAGGTGGGCCATGCGGTGGGTGAGGACACGGGTCTTGCCGGACCCCGCTCCCGCCACGATGAGGAGCGGACCGCCGCTGTGGGTGACGGCGTCGCGCTGGGGACCGTTCAGACCTTCGAGAAGCTGCTCATGGGAGGACACGCACCCCAGGTTACGGCCGCCCGGTGACGAAGTGCCCCCGAGCACCGCTCCGACCCCTCTCACCATCGGTTTAGTCTGTCTTGGTCCCGGTCCTCCCATGAGGAGGCCATTCACCGTTCTCGGGGGAGTTTCCTTGACCATGCGTGTGTTCGTCGACTGCGACCCGGGGATCGACGACGCCGTCGCACTCGCCTACCTCGCCGCCCGGCCCGACGTGGAGATCGCCGGCGTGGGAGCCGTGTTCGGCAACAGCGGCGTCGACGCCACGGCCGACAACGCCCTGCGGCTGCTGGAGCTGTACGGCAGGCCGGACGTACCCGTCGCGGTGGGTGCCGCGCGGCCGCTGGTGCAGCCGCCCCGGCTCGCCCCGCACGTCCACGGCGGCAACGGGCTGGGCGGCGTGGAGCTGCCCGCGCCGTCGCGTGAGCCGGTGGCGGAGTCGGCGGCCGAGCTGCTGGTGCGCCTGGCCCGGCAGAGCCCGGGTGAGCTGGACGTCCTCGCGGTGGGCCCGCTGACCAACCTGGCGATCGCGCTGGGACTGGAGCCGAACCTGCCGAGTCTGGTGCGCAAACTGGTGGTGATGGGCGGTGCGGTGCAGGTGCCGGGCAACGTGTCCTCACACGCCGAGGCCAACATCGCCAACGACCCCGAGGCCGCGGAGGCCGTGCTGGGGGCCGGGTTCGACCTGGACCTGGTGGCGCTGGACATCACCATGCGGACGGTGGCGACCACGGCGTGGCTGGACGAGCTGAAGACCGTTCCGGGCGAGCGCGCGCGGCGCACCTCGCAGTTCCTGGACTTCTACGCCGACTTCTACACGGGCATCTTCGGCTCGCGCCAGTGCGCGATGCACGACCCGCTGGCCGCCGCGGTGCTGCTGGACGCGCACCTGGTCACCGCGTCCTTCGACGCCCCGGTGCGCGTGGAGCTGTCCGGCGGGCTCACCCGCGGCATGACCGTGGCCGACCTGCGGCCGCGCCCCGGGCAGGACGAACGCCGTCCGGTGCGGGTGGTCACGGGCGTAGCCGAGGAGGAGTTCCTCACCCGCATGCTCGACGCGCTGCGCTGACCGGTTACTGCGCTGACCGGTTCCGGTGTCCGCCGCGGCGGGCACCGGACCGCTTCTCAGACGAGGCGGCGCGCGGTCGCCCACCTGCTGAGTTCGTGCCGGTTGGAGAGCTGGAGCTTGCGCAGCACCGAGGACACGTGGGTCTCCACGGTCTTGACGGAGATGAACAGCTCCTTGGCGACCTCCTTGTAGGCGTACCCCCGGGCGATGTGCCGGAGCACCTCGCGCTCGCGCTGGGTGAGGCGGTCCAGCTCGGGGTCCACCGGCGGCGCGTCGGTCGCGGAGAAGGCGTCCAGCACGAACCCGGCCAGGCGCGGGGAGAACACCGCGTCTCCGTCGGCCACACGCACGATGGCGTCGGCCAGTTCCTTTCCGGAGATGGTCTTGGTGACGTAGCCGCGGGCGCCACCGCGGACCACGCCGATGACGTCCTCGGCGGCGTCGGAGACCGAGAGGGCCAGGAAGCGGATCCGGGGGTGCTGTGCCAGGACCCGGCGCAGCACCTCGACCCCTCCGCCGCCGGGCAGGTGGACGTCCAGGAGGACGAGGTCGGGCTGGGTCTGCCCGATGACGTGCACGGCGGAGTCGACGTCGCCGGCCTCGCCGACGACCTCGACGGCGTCGCCGAGCTCCCCTCGCACACCGCTGCGGAACAACCGGTGGTCGTCCACGATCACGACGCGGGGGATCGCGCCGTCGCTGAAGGTCGTGCTCTGCTCTTCCACATCCTGGACTCTACCCATGCTCCCTCCCGTTCCGGAGATCGGGGATCCGCGGCATGCACAGCTGCACCTCGGTGCCCTCGCCCGGCGCGGTGCGGATGCGCGCGGAGCCGCCGTGGCGGTCCATCCGGCCGAGGATGGACCCGCGTACGCCCATGCGGTCCTCGGGGACGGCATCGAGGTCGAACCCCTCCCCGCGGTCGCGGACGAACACCAGGACCTCCTCCTGCTCGACCTCCCCGAACACGGAGATGCTGTCGGTGCCGGCGTACTTGGAGGCGTTGACCATGGCCTCGCGGGCGGCCCGCAGCATCGCGGCCAGGGCCTCGTCCATGGGGCAGTCCCCGACACACACCACCTCGATGGGCACGCCGTGCTCCTCCTCCACCTCGGCGGCCACGCGCTCCAGGGCCGGGGAGACGGTGGTCTCGGCGTCGGCGGGCCGCTGGTAGAGCCAGCTGCGCAGCGCGCGCTCCTGGACTCGGGCCAGGCGCTGGACCTCGCGGGGGTCGTCGGCGCGGCGCTGGATCAGGGTGAGGGTGTGCAGGACGGAGTCGTGGATGTGCGCGGCGAGTTCGGCGCGTTCGGCGTTGCGGATGCGCTCGCGGCGCTCCTGGTCGCGCTCGCGGACCAGTCCGATGATCCAGGGGGCGACGATGAGCCCGATCCCGGCGATGAGGGTGAACGCGAAGGTGAGTCCGGCGCGGGCGTTCTGGAGCTGCTCCTGGAAGGCGAGGAAGCCGATGACGCCGACGACGACGAGCAGAACGCCCGTCCCGGTGCGCATGAGGAACCTGCCGGTGCCGTTGGCGACGGTGCTCGACATCCACTGTCCGCGCCGGCCGGGGTTGGCCTGCTGCCACAGGATGACGCCGCCGAGCGTGCCGAAGACGACGAACCACAGCAGCGGGTCGAAGACGCCGCCGAAGAGCAGGAACAGGAATCCCAGCCCCGCGGCGAGGCCGACGTAGGCGATGAGCTGGGAGATGTCGCGGCCCTTGCGGCGGCTGTCCGCGCCGGGTTCGGCCCCGGTCCCCTCCTCGGGTTTCTCCGCGGGCACGAAGAAGTACAGGGCGACGTAGACCGCGACACCGATGCCGCCGACGCTCAGGGCCATGAGGGCGAGGCGGATCACGACGGGGTCGATTCCCAGGTGCCGGGCCAGGCCGGCGGCCACACCGCCCAGGAGCCTGCCGTCGGCGGCCCGGGTGAGCTGCGGGTTGTCCGCGGCTGTTGCCGACATCGTCCGATCACCGCTTCCGTTTCCGTGTACCTCCAGAATGCCCGGTGGGGGTCGGGTCGGCATCGGGGGCGTGCCCCTGGTCGCGCCCTGGTCCCGGTCAGGGTGTCTTCAGGGTCGTCCCCGATTCCCATTCGCGGGCGCGCGGATGACCATGGGTGGGGAAGAAGGGTGCGGTGAGTGACCATGAGCGAGGAACCCGCTTTCGCCCGTCCGGGTCCGGACGGCTCGGGGGTCGCCGCGGAGACGGTGTCACCGGATCCGGTGCTCCGCAAGGGGGACGACGACCGCGTTCTCGCGGGTGTGTGCGCGGGCCTGGGCCGCTACACGGGGATCGACCCGGTGGTGTGGCGGACGGGGTTCGTGCTGACCGCGTTCGGCGGGGCCGCGGGGGTGATCCTGTACGTCGGTGCGTGGATGACCATGCGCGACGCGCAGGGCGGTCCGGCGACCGTCGAGCAGATGCTGAACCGGAGCATCCCGTCCCGTGCGGTGCCGAAGCTGCTCGGGGTGGGTCTCGCCGTGGCGACGGCGTTCAGCCTGGTCGGCGGTTTCGGCTGGTCGACCCTGGTGCTGGCGGTGCCCCTGGTTGTGGGGGTGCTGGCGGCGCGCAACCGGGGCGTGGACCTGCGGGCGGCGTTCGCCGAGCTGCGCGACGACCTGGCCTCGGAGGAGCCGCCGCCGCAGACGCCCGCCCCGGGACCGAAGCCCGCCTACTACAACCCGGCCCAGCCGTGGGCCTCGGCGCAGCCCGGCCCGGTGGACCTGGCCGCGGTGGCCGAGCGCGTCGCCGACGTCGAGGCGGAGGAGGACGAGCCGGCGGGGCAGCCCGGGCCGGAGAGGTGCCGGGGCCGCGGGGCCCCGCTCGGCTCGCTCGCGCTGTGGGTGCTCGTGGTCGCGGGGGTGCTGTCCTCCGCGGCCGTTCTCGGCTGGTCGTCGGTGTGGAGCACGCAGACGGTCCAGCTCCTGCTGGGGCCCGGGACGGGGGTGTTCTTCCTCTCGGGCGCGCTGGCGGTCGTCGGCGTCTTCGCCGTGGTCGGGACGTGGGCGGGCAGCACCCGCGGGCTGTTCCTCATCGGGACGGTGCTGACGGCACTGCTGATGCTGGTGTCGGTGACCGACCTGACCCAGGCACGCCTCGGGCAGGAGGTGTGGCGGCCGGGGACGGTGGCCGAGGCCGAGGCGGGGGACCACCGGCTGCACGGGGGGACGGCGGTCCTGGACCTGACGGGTATGGAGGACCTGGGCCCGGGAGAGGAGGTGGACGTGTCGCTGCGGGTGGACACCGGCCGTACGGAGCTGCTCCTGCCGGGGGACGCCCGGGTGGAGCTGAGCTCACGTGTGGGAGCGGGTGCGGTGTACGTGGGTTCGCCGGAGAGGACCGTGGCCGAGACCGGCTTCGGGCTTCTCGTCGAGGAGAACCTGGGAGCGGTGGAGGGCGGGGCCGGGAAGTCGGACGACCCCCCGGTGGTCAGGGTGAGTACCGTCTCGGCGGTCGGAGTTGTGGAGGTGCGGCATGGCGAAGCGTAGAGCCGACTGGGGGTCCCTGGTCGCGGGTCTGCTGTTTCTCGGGCTGGCGTTCGCCTTCGTCATGCGGGGGACGGGCGACTGGGAGTTCAACGTGCTGTGGGTGCTGCCCGTCCTGGCCGCGGCCGTGACCGCGGGGCTGGTCGGCCGGGCGCTGAGCCGGCGGCCCCGGCGCCCCGGGGAGAGGACGGCCCGCTTCCCCGAGCAGTGACGGGCGGGCCCTCCGAGGTCGGTGGGCGGCGGCCGGAGGGAACCGCGGCCACGGGCCGGCGGGAGGATCAGGGACCCTGCTCCGCGATGGCGGCGAACTGCTCGACGGTCAGGGACTCGCCGCGGGCCGACGGATCGATTCCCGCGGCCCGCAGGGCAGCCTCGGCGGCGGGGGCGGAGCCCGCCCATCCCGCCAGCGCGGCGCGCAGGGTCTTGCGGCGCTGGGCGAAGGCGGCGTCGACGACCCGGAAGACCTCCTCGCGGGAGGCCTTCGTGTCGGGCCGGGGACGGCGGACGAGCTCGACCAGGCCCGAGTCGACGTTGGGTGCGGGCCAGAAGACGTTGCGGCCGACGGCACCCGCCCGGCGGGCCTGCGCGTACCAGGCGATCTTGGCCGAGGGCACGCCGTAGATCCGCCCGCCGGGGGTGGCGGTGATGCGGTCGGCGACCTCCGCCTGGACCATGACCAGGACCCGGCGCAGGCTCGGCAGCAGTTCGAGCATGTGGAGCAGGACCGGGACGGACACGTTGTAGGGAAGGTTGGCCACCAGGGCGGTGGGCTCGGGGCCCGGCACCTCGGAGACGCGCATCGCGTCCCCGTGCACGACGGTGAGCCGGTCGGCGAGCTCGGGCGCGTGGGCGGCGACGGTCCCGGGCAGCGCCTCCGCCAGGGCCGGGTCGATCTCGACCGCGGTGACCTGCCGCACGTGCGGAAGCAGGGCCAGGGTGAGCGAGCCCAGGCCCGGTCCGACCTCGACCACGACGTCGTCCTCGGTGACGCCTGCGACCCGGACGATGCGGCGCACGGTGCCGTGGTCGATGACGAAGTTCTGGCCCAGGGTCTTGGTGGGCCGGATCCCGAACCGCTCGGCGAGTGCCCGCACGTCGGCGGGCGTGAGCAGGCGGGAGCGGTCGTCGGATGCGGGTGTCTGTGTCACCCCCACATAGTGCCAGCTCCGTCCGGCCCGATCCGCCGCGGCGGGATGCGGTATGGCCCCGGGAGGGAGCGGGACCGCACAATGGACCGGACCGCTCCGGCCAGTCCCCCTCTGGAGGTCGTGCCCATGGGACCCCTCAACGGAATCCGCGTCGTCGAGTTCACCGGGATCGGTCCGGTTCCGATGGCCGCGATGCTCCTGGCCGACCTGGGGGCGAGCGTGGTGCGGATCGACCGGCCGCAGGCCGCCGAGGCGGTGGGCACCGGAGCGGCCGGGCCCCACCTGAGCGAGGGCCGGGCCGTGCTGGGCGCCGATCTGAAGTCCGAGGAGGGCAGGAGGAGCGCCCTGGAGCTGGTGGGGCGGGCCGACGTGCTGCTGGAGGGTTTCCGGCCCGGTGTCATGGAACGGTTGGGATTGGGGCCCCAGGAGTGCCTGGAGCTCAATCCGCGCCTGGTGTACGCCCGTGTGACCGGCTGGGGGCAGGACGGTCCGCTGGCGCACACCGCCGGGCACGACGTGAACTACATCTCCGTCAACGGCGCCCTGCATGTCGTCGGGCGTGCGGACGGCCCACCGGTTCCCCCGGTCAACCTGCTCGGCGACTTCGCCGGGGGCACGATGTTCGCGGTCACGGGGATCCTCGCCGCACTCGTGGAGCGGCAGGCCTCGGGGCGCGGCCAGGTCGTCGACGCGGCGATGGTCGACGGCAGCGCGCTGCTGATGTCGATGCTGCACGAGGACCGCGCGCGGGGCTTCTGGTCCGACGAGCGGGGCGCGAACTACCTGGACACGGGCGCTCCCTGGTACGACGTGTACGAGTGCGCCGACGGCCGGCACGTGTCGGTGGGATGCATCGAGCCCCAGTTCTACGCGGCCTTCCTGGAAGGGACGGGGCTGTCCGAGGAGGACCTGCCCGACCAGTGGGACCGGGAGGGGTGGCCGCGGCTGCGCGAGCGGTTCGCCGAGGTCCTGCGCACCCGTACCCGGGACGCGTGGGCGGAGGTCTTCGACGGGGTCGACGCCTGTGTGACGCCGGTGCTGTCGCCCGACGAGGCGCCCGACCACCCGCACATGCGCGCCCGCGGCTCGCTGGTGCGCGAGGGCGGCCGGGTCGTGCCGGGGCCGGCCCCGCGCTTCGGCCGCACTCCGGGCGGTGTCACCCGCGGACTCCCCCGTCCGGGCGCAGAGGACGTCCTCCGGGAGTGGGGCCTGCGCTGACGGCACGCTGGGGGGCGCCGATTCCCCCGGCTTCGCACCGCGCGTCGCTAGGGTGATCGACCAGGCCGTATTTCGGATGCCCCGGCATCCCGGGACCTTCGCGAGCGGCCGTCCGGGCCTCCGGGACGACCGGAGGGGTCCGGCCACCGGCCGAGCGCTCGACGGAAGGTCCTACGCCATGCCACGACGGTCCGCCTCAGCCGTGTCCGGGGGAATCCGGCGTGCGGTGCGCTGGTGCGCCCTGCTGCTGGCGGTGGCCCTGTGCTCCGCGCCGGCGTCCGCGCAGGAGGGTGCCGACACGTCCGCGCGCGACCCGGACGCCTTCGGCCGACAGCAGGGACCTGTGGTGTTGGTGGGTGTGCCGGGGCTGCTGTGGCAGGACATCACCGAGGAGAACACGCCCACGCTGTGGCGGATGGCCGATACCGCCGCGATCGGCAACGTGTCGATCCGCACGGCGACCTCGCGCACCTGTCCCACCGACGGCTGGTTGTCGGTGTCGGCGGGGCAGCGGGCCCTGTCCGTGCGCGAGCAGTTCACCGTCTGCGAGCCGGCACCGGAGCCGGAGCGCACCGGTTCGGGCGCCGTGGTGCCCGGGTTCGAGGCCTATGTGCGCCAGAACGCCCGGTCCTCCTTCGCCGCGCCGGTGGGCCTCCTGGGCCGGGCGGTGCGGGAGGCCGGCGGGAGCACGCTCGCCGTCGGCCACGGCGCCGCGCTGGGGGTGGCCGACGAACAGGGACGGGTCGACCACTACGTCGAAGGTGTGGGCGACCTGTCCCCGGAGCTCCTGGCCGAGGTGTCGCTGGCCGCGGTCGAGCTGCCGGGGCTGACACGCCTGTACCCGGAGCCGGCCGAGGACGGCGGGCCCGAGGAGGAGGCCGAACAGGACGACGTGCCGGCCTGGGCCCGGGACAGGGCGCTGACCTCGATCGACGGCCGCCTGCGTGCGCTGGTGGAGCGTCTGCCCGCCGGATCGTCCCTGATGGTGGTGGGGGTGTCCATGGACAGCGGGTCCTCCCGGCTCACCGCGGCGCTGTCGGGGGAGGTCACCGAGGAGGGCTTCACCGGCCCCGGGGGGTATCTGGCCTCCGACTCGACCCGGCGCCGCGGCCTGGTGGCGCTCACGGACACGACACCGACCGTTCTGACGTCGCTGGGGCTGCGGGCGACCGAGCCGACCAGCGGCCGGGCCTGGCACGTGGCGCACCGCCCGGCGGACACCGGGGAGGCCGTGGCGCGGCTGGTGGACTTCAACACCGCCGCGGTCGTGGTGGGCGCGGCCATCCCGGGGTTCTTCAGCGGTCTCGTGGCGTTCCAGATCCTCATCTACGCCGTCGCCGCGCTGGCCCTGCACCGGTACGGGACGGGCCACCGGGGCAAGCGCGCCACGGTGCTGTCGGTGACGCGGACCGTGGCGCTGGCGAGCGCGGCCTTCCCCGTGGCCAGCTACCTGGCCAACCTCATACCGTGGTGGGCCTCCTCCGCCCCGGGCGTCGCGCTGCTGGCCTGTGTGCTGGCCGCGGACGCCGCGGTGGTGGCGCTGGCGGTGGCGGGCCCGTGGCGGCGCGGCATCCTCGGGCCGATGACGGTGGTGGCGGGGGCGACCACCGCGGTGCTCTTCGCCGATCTGTGCTTCGGCGCCAACCTGCAGATGAATTCACCGACGGGGTACTCCCCCATCGTGGGCGGCCGGTTCTACGGGATCGGCAACATCGCGTTCGCGACCTTCGCCACCGGCATGCTGATGGCGGTGGCGGGGGTCTCCCACGAGCTTGTCGTCCGGGGGCGGCGGCGGACCGCCCTGGTGGTCACCCTGGTGGTCGGGACGGCGGTGGTGCTGATCGTCGGATGGCCGGGTCTGGGGACCGACTTCGGCGGAGTGATCGCGCTGGTGCCGGGGCTGGCCGTCACCTCGATGATGATCGCGGGAGCGCGGGTGACCCCGGGACGGCTGGTCCTCGTGGGTGCGGCCGCCGTCGCGGCGATCGGCGCGATGTCGTGGCTGGACCACCTGCGCCCGCCGCACCGGCGCAGCCATCTGGGTGCGTTCGCGGCCCAGGTCGCCGACGGCGAGGCGGGGACCGTGCTCTCCCGCAAGCTCGGGGCGATGCTGGGAACCCTGGGCAACTGGCAGCTGACCCTGCTGGCGGCGTGTGCGCTGGTGTTCCTGTTCGCGGTCCTCAACCGGCCGACGAGCTGGCGCATCGGGTCGTTGCAGCGGGCCTACGAGTACGCCCCCGCGCTGCGGGCCGGTCTGACGGGTTCCCTGGTCACCGCGCTGGTGGGGTTCGCGGTCAACGACTCGGGCGTGGCCATCCCGGCGATCGCCCTGACGGTGGCGGTCCCGCTGACGCTGTCGGCCTGTGTGTGGACCCTCCAGCAGGAGGGGACGGACACGGCACCGGGCCGTGCATCCTCCCAGACCGCCCAACGCCTGTGATCTTTACCTCATCGGACACGCCCGGCGCAAACCGCCAGGAGCACGACCTTGCGTCTCTCGCGTTACGAAACGGCTACATCCCTGTGCTAGGATCCCAGGTCGGGCGACCCTGACCGAGGATCCACGATCCGGCTCGACGCCGGCTCCGACGGCCCAGCCACAGATCCCACGTCGTCCCGCAGGGAATGCCCGCCGCAGCGGCCGGGTTCTCCCAGATTGCGGAGGGCACGGGAGTGGCCTCCCACGACGCAGCACCGGTCCCCGCCCCGGCGGCCGCACCGGAGCAGCCAGGAACTTCCCGCCGGGGTCGGCGCGTTCACTTCTGTGAGGGCGCCCGCAGCATGCGAGGCGGAGAGGGAAAGGCGTCACACCCGGCCCTTGACGGGCCCCATGCGAGGACATTGATGAGACATCAGCTTGGCTACCGAGGTAACGCACTGAACCTGCCGGTCAACGCCCACTCCCCGCGCGGTGCGCGGCCTGCCTCGCCGACCCATCGGGTTCGCCCCGAGTACGCCGGAGTCGCCATGCCCGACCTGACCATCTCCTCCACCCTGCACGAGTCCGGGCACGTCCTGGCCGTGGACGGCGAGATCGACATGGCCACCGAGGCCCGTTTCCAGGAAGCGGCCACCGACGCCATCACCACGCAGCCGCGGGGGCGCGTCGTCCTGGACTTCTCCGACCTGCGCTTCATCGACTCCAGCGGCCTGCGCGTGCTCATCCGCGCCCACAAGGCCGCCAAGGAGCAGCAGGTCCTGCTGGCGATCGCGGCTCCGCCTCCTCGCGTGGCCCAGATCCTGCGGGTCACCGCGCTCGACACGCGCATCCCCGTCTTCGACACCGTGTCGGAGGCGCTCGACGCCTCCCACACCGGCTGACCCGGCGCAGGCAGGAGGGCGCGGCCGGAGGACGCGCCCCGGGTCCGCGACCGTCAGAAGAGCAGGAGCCACACACCGAGCGCGGTCACCGCGAGGTTCACCAGCGCGAAGACGCCCACCCAGAGCGTTCCGGGGACTCCCGTGAGCCTGGCGAGCTGGTCCGCGTCGGACTGGGGGGAGGGCCGGCGCCGGCGCTGGGACTGGAGCTCGAAGACCGGCCTGACCCCGGCGAAGAGCAGGAACCAGATGAACAGGTAGGCGAAGGCCCCCTGTACCTCGCTCGGGGTGAACCAGCTGACCAGGAACACCGCCGCCCCCGTGGCCACCACCGACACCACGCCGTAGATGTTGCGGATCATCAGCAGCATGGCGGCGAGCACCGCCAGGCTCAGCCACAGGAGCGCGGTGATGCGGTCCGACATCAGCATGACGATGCCGAGCAGGCCGATCAGCGACGGGGCGACGTAGCCCGCGAAGACGGTCAGGACCATGCCGGGACCGGTCGGCCGGCCGCGCGAGACCGTGACCCCGGAGGTGTCGGAGTGCAGCCGGATACCGGTCAGCCGGCGACCGCTGAGGAGGGCGACCAGGGCGTGGCCGCCCTCGTGCGCGATGGTGACGACGTTGCGCGCCACCCGCCACACCGGGGTGAACAGGACGGCCGCGAGGGCCAGGACCGCCGCTCCCAGGACGATCCACCTCTCGGGTTCCTCCTGCGTCGACAGGACCTCACGCCAGACGTCACCCAACGTCGTTTCCACCAGCGCTCCCCACTCTCCGAAGTCGTGCGGGGCCCGGGTACGCGTCACGGGCGGCTGGGAGACGCGGAGAACACCGGCCCTTGCCCGAACTTTAGGGCATGAAGGGCGTGTCCGGTGGATAGTGCCTGCGGCGGATGCTCAGTCCTGCCGGGCCTCCGCCAGGTCCTTGAGCCGCACCAGGGTCTCCTCGATGCCCCGGGCGTTGCGCGCCGGCATGCCCCCCAGCACGTAGAACGCCGGGAACCCGTACGAGTAGTCGAAGGTCTCGGTGACGCGCGTGCCGCCCTTGGGCAGCTCCTCCAGCTCGTAGCGCCAGCGGTGCGGACCCACGTGGCGCCAGGCGATGAGGCGGTCCTTCTCGTACTCCACCACCCGGTTGCGCATGCGGTATCTCAGGCCGAACATCTTCATGTCCATGCCGAACTCCGAGTCCTGCTCCAGCCGTTCGGGGCCCGCCATGCTGCCGCGCACGCTCCCCGAGCCGTCGAACTCGGGGTGCAGGGCGGGGGTCGTGAGGATCTCGAAGATCCGCGCGGCGGGAGCGTCGATCACGATGATGCGGGAAACCTTGTGTCTGGCCATGGGCCCATGATGGCACCGCTCCTCCCGAAACGGTGGACGCCGGTCCGGGGGTGCCGGGACCTCAGCCGCCGACCCCGTGCCGCTCCGCCGACACCAGCTCCCCGCCGGGCACGGAGACGTGGAGCACCCAGAAGGCCCCCTTGTCCAGGCCCAGCTGCCGGGGGACCGGCGCCCCCAGGCGGGTGAGCGCCTCCTCCACGAGATCGGGGACCAGCTCGCCGTGCGTGCACACCACCGTCGGCAGACCCTCCCCGAGGAGGCGTGAGAAAGCCCCGCGGGCCGCCTCCCGGTCGGGGCCGTGCCCGTCCAGGACGGTGAACGCCCGCTCCGTGCGCGCCGTCATCCCGGACCGCACCGTGTAGGGCAGCACCGACTCCGCGCAGCGCGCCGCCGCCGACGTCACCACGCGGAACTCCCCGTAGGCGCCCAGCAGCGGGGGCAGCGCCAGGGCATCGGCCCGCCCGACCGCGTCCAGCGGACGCAGCAGGTCGTCGCCCTCCCACGTGTGCCTGTCCCCCGCCGACATGTGCCGCAGGACGACGACGGGGAAGGTCTCGGCGGGGCCGGCCAGGAAGTGGTCGAGCACCTCGACGTCGTGGTCGTGGGTGAGGCGGGTGCGGGCCCTTCCGGCGGGCACCCACTCCACGAGGTCGATCTCCTCGTCGGGAAGGCGGTCGATCTCCCCGCTCCCCCCGGCCGGGGTGGCCGCCCACCACTCCACCCGTTTGGGCCAGCCGTCCTTGAGATAGTGCTGCGGCGGCAGCCTGCGGCCCAGCACCGGTGTGAGACCGGTCTCCTCCACGACCTCGCGGACCGCGCCGGCGACCAGGTGCTCCCCGTCCTTCAGCTTGCCCTTGGGCAGGGTGAGGTCGCCGCGACCGGAACGGCGGACAAGGACCACCTTGACCCCCTCGGCGCCCTCGCGCCACAGCAGCGCTCCCCCGGAACGGACAGGTTCGAGGAAGCCGCCGAGCTCCGCAGCCCGGCAGGGGGCGCCGCCGGCGGGACGCGCGTCACCGGCGGTCCCGCTCACACCTCCACCGCCCGGCCCGGCCTGCTGTTGCGCAGGTGGTCCTGGATGTCGGTCAGGGGCCGGCCCTCCTCGTCGCGGGTGACGCGGTCCCACGTCCCGTCGGGCTGCAGCCGCCAGGTCGAGGTGTCGTCGGACATCGCCCGGTCCATGAGGTCGATGAGGCGGTGGCACTGCTCCCCGTCGGCGATGCGCACCAGGGCCTCCACCCGTCGGTCCAGGTTGCGGGGCATGAGGTCCGCGCTGCCGATCCACACCTGGGGGCGCCAGCCGTTGGCGAACACGAAGATGCGCGAGTGCTCGAGGAAGCGGCCGAGAACGCTGCGGACGCGGATGTTCTCCGACAGCCCCGGCACGCCGGCGCGCAGGACGCAGCTGCCCCTGACCCACAGGTCGACCTTCACCCCGGCCTGGGAGGCCCGGTAGAGGGCGTCGACGATCTCCTGGTCGACCAGTGAGTTGACCTTGATGCGGATGTGGGCGGGGTCTCCCTTGAGGGCGTTGTCGATCTCGCCGGCGATCTGCCCGAGCAGCGCCTTGCGCAGGGCGCCGGGAGCGACGAGGAGCCTGCGGTAGTGCTTCTTGCGGGAGAACCCGGTCAGGCTGTTGAAGAGGCCGCTGACGTCCTCGCCCACCTCGGTCGCGGCGCTGAACAGGCCGAGGTCCTCGTAGATGCGGGCGGTGCTGGGGTTGTAGTTGCCGGTGCCGACATGGCAGTAGCGGCGCAGCGTTCCGTCGTCGTCGCGGCGGATGACCATGGAGAGCTTGCAGTGGGTCTTGAGCCCGACGACGCCGTAGACGACGTGGCAGCCGGCCTGTTCGAGCTTGCGCGCCCATTGGATGTTGTTCTGCTCGTCGAAGCGGGCCTTGATCTCGACGAGGACCACGACCTCCTTGCCCGCGCGTGCGGCCTCGATGAGGGACTCGACGATGGGCGAGTCGCCGCTGGTGCGGTACAGGGTCTGCTTGATCGCGACGACCTCGGGGTCGCTGGCGGCCAGGGCCAGGAACCGCTCCGTGGTGGTGGCGAACGACTCGTAGGGGTGGTGGACCAGCACCTCCCGCTCCCTGATGGCGGCGAACAGGTCGCCGGAGGTGAGTGCCCGCGGCTCGACCGGGACCATGGGCGGGTAGTGCAGCTCGGGGCGGTCGAGGTCGGCGATCTGGGCCAGACCGGCGAGGTTGAGCGGGCCGGGGACCCGGTAGATCTCCTCCTCCTCCGCACCGAGCTCCTCGGTGAGGATCGCCAGGGCCTCGGCGCTGATGTCCTGCTCGACCTCCAGGCGCACCAGGGGCCCGAAGCGCCGGCGCAGCAGCTCGTTCTCCAGGGAGGTGACGAGGTCGTCGGTCTCGTCCTCGTCGACCTCGAGGTCGGCGTTGCGGGTGACGCGGAAGGCGTGGTGCTCGACGATCTCCATGCCCTCGAAGAGCTGCGGGAGGTGCGCGGCGATGATGTCCTCGACCGGTACGAAGCGGCTGCCGCCGTGGCTCGTGAGCTCGAAGAAGCGCGGCAGGGAGCTCGGTACCTTGACCCGGGCGAACATGCGGCGGCCGTCCCGGGGGTCGCGAACGGTGACCGCGAGGTTGAGCGAGCGCCCGGAGACGTAAGGGAAGGGGTGGGCGGAATCCACGGCGAAGGGGGTCACCAGCGGATAGACGGAGCGCCCGAAGTAGCCGCGCAGGTACTCGCGCTCGTCGCCCTCCAGTTCGCTCCAGCGCACGATCCGGATACCGGCCTCGCGCAGGGCGGGGGTGACGCTCTTCTCGAAGCAGGCGGCGTGCCGGAGCATCAGCTCGTGGGTGACCTCGGAGAGGCGCTCGAGCAGGGCACGGGGCTGGTGGCCGCTCGACAGGGCGACGGACAGGCCGGTGGCCACGCGCCGCTTGAGCCCGGCGATCCGCACCATGAAGAACTCGTCGAGGTTGCTGGAGAAGATCGCGAGGAAGCGCGTGCGCTCCAGGAGCGGGATGTCCTCGTCCTCGGCGAGTTCGAGCACACGCTGGTTGAAGCGGAGCCACCCTTCCTCGCGGTCCATGAACCTGTCCGCGGGCAGGTCGATGATGCCGGTCGCCGCGGGTACTGGTGCCGGTGCCGTTTCCGTACTCACAGTGGCCAGAATCCCCCTCCTCGATGACCGCACGGTGACACATCCATGATGGGAAAATGACCGCAATGCGGCTTATATGCACCATCTTGTACCCAGTTCGAAGGGAACTTCTGCCCCTGGAGACGCACATTCGGTCAGTTTTCTCCGAGTGACGTGCGAAAACGGAAGAAGAGGCCGGGCCGTCCGCGACCCGTCCTGCCGGAGAAGGGTCAGACGACCGCGCTTCCCAGGCCGGACGGCACGAGGAGGACGAACAGCCCGATCCGCAGCAGCACGTTGACCCACACGTTGCGAAAGCACGTCCACAGGTACCCGTAGAGCACACTCGACGGCAGGTAGGTCAGCATCGCGAGGCCGAGGTCGTGGACCATGCCCGCGCCGGGCAGCTGGGCGAACCTGTCGAACGGCGTGAGGAGGGTGTAGACCAGCGCGAAGAGCAGG
This sequence comes from Nocardiopsis algeriensis, assembly GCF_014203695.1. Classification (GTDB taxonomy): domain Bacteria; phylum Actinomycetota; class Actinomycetes; order Streptosporangiales; family Streptosporangiaceae; genus Nocardiopsis; species Nocardiopsis algeriensis. Next base: position 17,660 of record NZ_JACHJO010000016.1, read on the forward strand.
GACGTCGCCATGATCCCGCCCCAGCGGCCCATGCGGGTCTCCAGACGGGTCTGCACCATGCTCCGGAAGAAGACCTCCTCGCACACCGAGACGGCCGCGTACGCCAGAAGGACGCCGATCAGGAGGTAGGACGGCTCCGGCAGTCCGGTGTGGGGGACGAGCACGTACCCGGTCAGCCCCACCGCCGCGGCCACGGGGACCAGGCCCAGCCACCGCCACGGTTCGGAGGCCCCCATGGCGATGCCGGGCATGGAGGTGCCCCGCCCGTCGAGGGTGATCCCCGAGCGGTCCATGACCAGGATCGGGAGCACCAGCAGGAACAGCATCCGGGAGGCGAACGAGGCCGCCACCGCGACGTCGGTGTTGACGGCCGTCTCGTACACGCGCAGGATCTCGGTCAGCCCGGCCAGGCAGACCAGGAACCCCAGCAGGCACAGGGCGAGCCAGCCCAGCTCGCGGTCGAGAGGGTGGCCCTCCATCGCGGCCTCGATCCGCCGGTCCAGCTGTTCGCGCGAACCGAGCGCCTTGACCAGGATCCATGCCAGCAGCCCGCCGAACACGGGCGGCGCCCAGGAGACGAGGAAGAGGACGTCGAATTCCGCCGCGATCTCGTTCCGCAAGGACGGGTGGGCGGCCATCGCCACCCCCAGGACCAGAACGGCTGTCGCTACGGATGCAACAAAGCCCCATCTACGCACCATGGTCACAAGAGTCCCCCCAGCCTCAGAACACCCATTCTGCTCAAGGGGACACCAAAAGTTACCTAGCGTGCACGGCATGTCGCATAGCGCAAAGACGGCCGTTCACCAGGGGAATTTCCCTGGTGAACGGCCGTCCGAGCACCGGAGCGGGTCCGGTGTACGCCGTCCTGGGCCGTGTTCCTCGGAGGCCCTCGGCGCATCGGCGGGGCCGATGCGGTCGGCGGCCGTGCGGTTCGAGGTGATCCGAACGGCACCGGTCCTAGTAGCCGTTGTCCAGGACGGACCTGAGGAAGGCCTTGGTGCGCTCCTCCTTGGGGTCGCCGAAGATCTCCTCCGGAGCGCCCGCCTCGGCGATGCGGCCCTGGTCGAACATGAGCACCCGGTTCGACACGTCGCGGGCGAAACCCATCTCGTGGGTCACGCACAGCATGGTGATGTCGGTGGTCTCGGCGACCGTGCGCAGGACGTCCAGCACACCCGCGACGAGCTCGGGGTCCAGGGCCGAGGTGACCTCGTCCAGGAGCAGGATCTCCGGCCGCATCGCCAGCGCCCGGGCGATGGCCACCCGCTGCTGCTGGCCGCCCGAGAGCTGAGTGGGGTGCGCGTCGATCTTGTCGGAGAGGCCGACCAGGTCCAGCAGCTCCTCGGCCCGGGCGTTCGCCTCCTCCTTGCCGAGCCCGAGCACGTGCACGGGGGCCTCGGTGAGGTTCTTGCGGACCGTCATGTTCGGGAACAGGTTGAACTGCTGGAACACCATGCCGATGGTCTTGCGGCGGGCCCTCAGGTAGGACTCGCTCGCCGGAACCAGGCGGTCGCCGCGGCGCATGTGGCTGAACGGCTCACCGCCCACCAGGATGGTGCCCTCGGTGACCTTCTCCAGCGTCATGAGCAGGCGCAGGATGGTGGTCTTGCCCGAACCGCTCGGCCCGATCAGCGTGACCCTCTCCCCGGGGGCCACCGAGAAGTCGAGGTGGTCGAGCACCGTGAGGTCGCCGAAGCGCTTGACCACCTGGTCGAAGACGATCAGCGAACCGGTGTCGGGCGTGTCCGTGTCCGCCGCCGCGGGGGCGGCCCGGTTGTCAGACGGCGGCATAGCGTCGCTCCAGTCGTCGGATGATGAACGCGGACGGGATACTCACGAGGAGGAAGAGGAACCCGACCACGGTGTAGGCCTCCACGATGCGGAATTCGTCGTTTCCGACCCGCTGGGCCATGGCGAGCAGCTCGGTCACCGTGATCGCCAGCAGCAGCGGGGTGTCCTTGAACATCGCGATGAGGTAGTTGCCCAGCGCCGGAATGACCTTGCGGATCGCCTGGGGAAGCACGACGGCCCCCCAGGTGCGGTACGCGGGAAGGCTCAGGGCGCGGGCGGCCTCCCACTGCCCCTTGGCCACGCCCTCGATGCCCGACCGGTACACCTCGGCGGTGTAGGCCGAGTAGTGCACGCCGAGCACGACGATGCCGACGGTCAGTGCCGTCACGGTGGAGGGCACCAGGGCGAACACGAAGACCAGCTGGACCAGCAGCGGGGTGGTCCGGATGAACTCCATGACCGCGTGCACGAGGGTGCCCAGGACCGGCACACGCCGGAGCATGGCCACGCCCAGGCCCAGGACCAGGGCGATCAGGTAGCCCAGGAGGGTCGCCTGCACGGTGACCTTCAGGCCCTGCAGGAGGTCGGGCATGACCTCCCAGGTCCACTGGAAGTCCCAGAACATCACTTACCCCCTCCTGCCGCGGGCGTCGGCGGCCGGAGCAGGCCCAGCAGTCCCCCGCCGTCGGAAGGGATGCGGCCCAGCCTGCGGTTGGCGCGCCGTTCGAGCAGGCGGATGCCGAGGATCATCACCTGGGCGATGAGGTAGTAGAGGACCAGGGCCCCCATGAACGCGAGCACGGTCTCGCCGGTGCCCTGGCGCATCTGCTGGGCGACGGCGGTCAGGTCCGCCACGCCGATGAGGTAGACCACGGCGGTGGCCTTCATCAGCTCGATGGACAGGTTGCCGAAGGTCGGCAGCATCTGCGCCCACGCCTGGGGCAGGACCACCAGGCGCATCCTCTGCGACCACGACATGTTGAGCGCGACGGTCGCCTCGACCTGGGCCCTGGGAACGGCGTTGATCGCGCCGCGCACCACCTCGGCACCGTAGGCACCGAGGTTGAGGCCGACGGCGAGGATCGCCGCGAACCTGCCCTCCAGCTGGAAGCCCGTGGCGATGGGCAGCGCGTAGGCCATCCAGAACATGATCACCAGGGCGGCGATGCCCCGGAAGACCTCCACGTAGACCGTGGACACGGCCCTGGGGAACCGGCCGCTCCGGGTCCCCAGGATGCCGAAGAACATGGCCAGCACGAAGGCCAGCGCGATGCCTCCGGCGGTCAGCTGGACGGTGACCCACGCGCCTTCGAGATAGAGCGGTAGCCGCTCGATCAGGAACTCCACGGCGGGATCATGCCTCGCAGAGTTCGGCGGTGGTCATCTCGTCGGGCAGGTCGGCCTCGGTGAAGCCCCACTCCTCACCCAGTTCGAGGAGGCGGCCGCTCTCCTTGAACTCGGCGATCACGCGGTTGACCTCGTCGAGGAGCTCGGTGTCCTGCTGGCGCAGGCACAGGCCGCCCCAACCCTTCTCCTCCTTGCCGTCGATCTCGGGGAAGAAGGCCTCGGTGACCTCGAAGGGGCCGCCGCGGTCGAGGAGGAGGTACTCGTGGGAGACCTTGAGCATGGAGATGGCGTCGACCCGGCCCGCCTCGAGCAGCTCGTAGCCCGTGGTCTGGTCGGGGATGAGTTCGAGCTGGCTCTCGGGGACCTCGAAGTACTCGGCGTAGCCCTGCTCCACGGAGGCGTTGAGGACGGCCAGCTTGATGTCGGGGTTGTCGACGAAGGAGGTGAAGTGCTCGATGCCGTGCGGGTTCCCCTCGGCCACGAGGAACGCCTCGGGCGAGGTGGCGGTGGGCTCGCTGAAGGCGACCTGCTCGCAGCGCTCCGGCGTGATGAACACACCCGCGGCGATGACGTCGAAGCGGTTGGCCTGCAGACCGGGGATGAGGCCGTCCCAGGAGACGGGGGAGGCCTGGATCTCGGGGACGCCCAGCTCCTCGAAGACGGCCTGGGCCACGGCCGGGGACTGGCCGGCGGGCTCGCCGCTGCCGTCGACGAAGCCGAAGGGGATCTCGTTGGCCAGGCCGACGGCGACGAAGCCCTTCTCGCGGAGGCGGTCGAGAGTGCTCTGGCCGCCTTCCTGCGCTCCTCCTCCGTCCACCCGGCTGCACGCGGCAAGGCCCAGGGTGGCCAGGCCCAGGCCGCCCAGGCGGAGTGCGTCCCTGCGGCCCCAGGTGCCTCGGATCATGGGTGCGACAGACTTGTTCACTTCTACTCCTCGCATGACTCGCGCGATCGATGCGCCTCGCCCGGGGGGACGGGGGTGCGCCGCGCTGGGGGTACGCCGTGGGGCGCGGCCGCGGCAGGTCCGCGGCAAGGTCGTCCGCCGGGCGGCTCAGGGCTCGGCGGGATCAGCTGCGGGTTCTCCCTCCCCGGGGCCGCCCGGGGGTAACGGAACCTCTTTGCTCCGTTATGCACTGGTTATGGGGGCCATACAGACGGGTGACCGGGGAGCCGTTTTCGCAGCTGAGAGTGGATGGTGCATCACGCACCGCACATGCGGACGGGGCAGGACCCGCGGGTCGCGGATCCTGCCCCGTCGGGGTCCGGCTACGCGTTCTCCTCCTCGAGGACGAGGGGGTAGACGCCGTTCTCGTCGTGGACCTCGCGCCCGGTGACGGGCGGGTTGAACACGCAGAGGACGCGGAAGTCCGTCTTGGGCCGGACGGTGTGGCGCTCGTGGCCGTTGAGCAGGTAGAGGGTGCCCGGGGTGATGATGTGCTTCTCCCCGGTCTCCTCGTTGGTCAGCTCGGCCTCGCCCTCGATGCAGTGCACCAGCTCGACGTGGTTGGCGTACCAGAACGTCGACTCGGTACCGGCGTACAGGACGGTCTCGTGGAAGGAGAAACCGACCTTCTCCTTGGCCAGGACGATCCGGCGGCTGCGCCAGTTCTCCGTCTTGATGTCGGCCTCGGTGTCGTTGATCTCGTCCAGACTGCGAACGATCACTGGTCTCTCCCCTTTACACGCTCGATGCGCATCGGATGGTGGTTGACGCGGAGCGGGGCCGTTCCGGCTTCTCGAAGCCACCGGTCCGGCCCCGCCCCGACTTCGGGTTCCGCGCCGGCGGACCCCGGCCGCGGCCGGGGTCCGCCGGATGCCCCCGGGCCGTGTTCCTCGGATGCTCTCGCCGTATCGGCGGAGCCGATGCCCCGGCGAACGGCCGACCGGACGCTCCCTCTCACGTTCCTCCGACGCGGCAAGGGGGCGCCCGGCGGCCGTGCGGCCCGAGGCAATCAGGAAAACAGAGCCTAGGCCGGCTGGGCCACCTTGGTCGCCGCACGGGCCGCTTCGGCCATGATGTCAAGGCCGGCCAGCAGATCCTCGTCACTCGTGGTGAGAGGCGGCAGAAGTTTGGCGACCTCGTCCTCGGGGCCGGAGGTCTCGATGAGCAGTCCGCGCTCGTACGACTCCGCCGCGACCGCCTTGGCGATGCCGGCCTGTCCGAAGGCCAGGCCGCGGGCCAGGCCCCGGCCGCGCACGTGCGCGTCGAACTCGGCGTGCTCGGCCGCGATCTCCTCCAGGCGGGAGGCGACCATCTCGCCCTTGGCCTTGGTGGCCTCGGCGAAGGAGTTGTCGGTCCAGTAGCGGCGCAGCGCCTCGGTACCGGTCACCATCGCGGGGTTGAAGCCGCGGAAGGTGCCGTTGTGCTCGCCCGGCTCCCACACGTCCAGCTCCCGCTTGAACAGGGTGAGGGCCATGGGCAGGCCGTAACCGCTGATGGACTTGGACAGCGTGACGATGTCCGGGGTGATCCCGGCCTCCTCGAAGCTGAAGAAGTCACCGGTGCGGCCGCAGCCCATCTGGATGTCGTCGACGATCATGAGGATGCCGTACTCGCGGCACAGGTCGGAGAGCTCGCGCAGCCACTGGGCACTGGCGACGTTGATGCCGCCCTCGCCCTGGACCGTCTCGACGATGACGGCGGCGGGCTTGTCCAGGCCGCTGCCGCTGTCCTCCAGCAGGCTGCGCAGCCACAGGAAGTCGGGCGTGCGGCCGTCCATGTAGTTGTCGAACGGCATGGTGGCGACGTGGCCCAGCGGCACGCCGGCGCCGCCGCGCTTCATCGAGTTGCCGGTGACGGCCAGGGCGCCCAGGGTCATGCCGTGGAAGCCGTTGGTGAAGTTCACGATGGTCTCGCGACCGGTGTACTTGCGGGCCAGCTTGAGGGCGGCCTCGACCGCGTTGTTGCCGGCGGGGCCGGGGAACTGCACCTTGTAGTCCAGGCCCCGGGGTTTGAGGACGATCTCCTCGAAGGTTTTCAGGAAGTCACGTTTGGCCACGCTGTAGGCGTCCAGGCTGTGGACGATGCGGTCGTCGGTGAGGTACTCGACGAGCGACGCCTTCAGCTCGGGGTTGTTGTGCCCGTAGTTCAGCGAGCCCGCCCCGGCGAAGAAGTCCAGGTAGGGGCGCCCGTTCTCGTCGTACACACGGCTTCCGGAGGCCCGGTCGAAAACCGTCGGCCAGCTGCGGCAGTATCCCCGGACTTCGGACTCGAGGCGCTCGAAGGTCTCCATGGTGGGTTCCCTTGTTCCTTTCCCCAGTTTCGTGGGCTCTTGGCTTGGACGACGGGGGCTGTGATCGTTCCGGTGCGGTCGGCCGGTCACGCGTGTGCTTCTTCGGTGGGACCAAGGGGTCCGATGCGCACGAGGTCTTCGGGCTCGTGTGGTGCTCCCTCACCGGCGGGGAAGTGCTCCCGGGTGAAGAGGGGCGACCAGATGATCTGCGCCCCGCGGTCCCGTGCGAACGATGCGAACAGGGCGCGCGAGGCGGTGTTGTCCGGGGTCACGGTCGCTTCGAGGTGACGCAGTCCCCGGGCGGCGATCCGGTCGCCAATGAAGTCGAGCATGCGGCGGGCCAGGCGGCGGCCCCGGTAGTCGGGGTCGACGGCGACCTGCCACAGGAAGTACGTGTCCGGGCTGTCGGGACGGGCGTAGCCGGTGACGTAGGCGATCACGCGGTCCCCGTCACGGGCGACGACACTCGTCGACGCGAAGTCCCGACACCAGAGCGTGTAGGCGTACGGGGAGTTGACGTCCATCCCCGTGGCGCCTGCCAGCCGCCACATGTGCGGCCCGTCCTCGAGCGACGGGTGCGCGAGGCGCAGTCCGTCGTCCTCGGGGGGACGCGCGCCTCCGCGGCTCGCGGCACCGGCTTCTCCGCCGGCAGCGGAAGCCCCGGTCTCGATGTCGTCGATGTGGTCGCGGGCTCGGAGGTTCGTTCGTATATGTGGCACGTCGATTGAACTTAGCGAACGAAGAGCAAAGAAGTTCGAGCGAGATTCCGCGCGCATGTTTCACGAAAAAGAATCCGGGTATGGCCAGTCTTTTTATCGGCGCCCGGAGGGCCGGTCCCGCTGGGACGAACACGGGAGCTCGGAGGCCGTGCGCTACGCGCACACCTTGCCCACCAGGCGATTCAGGCCGAAATCCCGAAGGGGTGCCCGCAGGCCTCGGGCCGGGGCGCGGCAGTACGCCGACAGGCGCGGAAGCAGGTGTCGGAGTCAAACATAGATCCTGAAGCGGCCGTATTGGGCGTGCGTTAAGTCACATCGATTCGGTGGGAACCTCGCGACATAACTTCCTCTTCGTTTTATGACGCTCGGCCCGAAAGTCACACCCCAGTTACACGAGTGTCACATATGAGGGCAGCGGAGTCGCGCACCCCCGCGTGTGCCGGGGTTTTTCTCCGCCCCCCTTCGGCGCGCGACGGGGCGGGCGCGGAACCGCGGCGCCCGCGGAACCGGTGAAAAGGGCCACACGGGGCCGACCGACCCTTGATCATGTGCCGAAGTTCCAGCAGACTCTGCGTAGTACGACCTCATGTAGTACTACAATTGGTCGCATCGCTTCACCGCAGTTCCGAACCGGTCGGGCACCCGTCGACCGACCCCTCGGAGCCGGCCCGTCCGGCGTCCGGAACCGCGGAAGGGCGCGAACGTCGAGCCCGCCGTGCACCACGGTGCGGGCCCTGACCATGGACCACACCAGCCACGGATCGGAGGCACCGTGAACCGCCTGTACCACGACAGCGAGGACTGGGTCATCCAGGGAAGCTGCCGCTCCTACGACCCGGAGATCTTCTTCCCGGTGAGCAGCACCGGGATCGGCCGGGCCGACACCGAGCAGGCCCTCGCCGTCTGCCGCGGCTGCACCGTTCGCCGGGAGTGCCTGCGCTGGGCCCTGAGAGCCGGCGAGGCCCACGGTGTCTGGGGTGGCACCACCCCCGAGGAACGCCGCTACATGCGCCGCGAACTGGCACCCGCGGTCTGAGACAGGACAGCCCGAGCCGCCGGACGCGAGGAACCCTCGCCCGGCGGCTTCTCCGTACCCCGGCGAACCCGCCGGGAGGTGCGGGGCCGACCGCCCGACCACCCCTTGCAGGCCCCCGGGACAGGACCTAGGTTTCTTCACGTGCGACCCGCTCACGGCCCCCTCCGCCTCCTGCGCACGGCGTTCCTCGCCGCGGCGTGCACCGGGCTGGCCTGGGGCGGGCACAACGCGTGGGCGGAGGTTCCCGCGGGGGCGGTCGGATTCCTCGCGGCCACCGCGGTCCTCCTCGCCCTGCTGCTTCCCTTCACCCGCAGGATGCGCAGCTTCGGCGACATCTTCGCCGTCATGGCCGCCGCACAGGTCGCCGCGCACCTGGTGCTCCAGGGGTCGACCGCCCATCTGCCGGCGTCCGGCCACGGCGGACACGACCTGTCGGCGCACATGACCGGTCTCGCTCCGGGAATGCTGCTCGCCCACCTGTGGGCGGCCCTGCTGGCCTCGGCCCTGCTCGCCCACGGCGAGGCCGCGCTGTGGCTCCTGGCCGGTCTGCTGGCCCGCGCGCTCCCCCCGCTGCGCGCCCGCGTACTCCGCCTCCGCCCCTCCTCGGGACGCCCGGTCGCGCCGCTCCCGGCACCGCCGTCCCGCACGGCTCCTCCGACGTGCCCGGCACGCGCTCCCCCGCGCCTGCCCCACCACAGCACGCAGGAGCCCGGACCCCGTCCGGGCACGAGCCGAACCCGAGAGAAGAGAAGAATGACCCACGCCCTCCGCCGCCGCGCGGCCGCCGCCCTGCCGGCGCTCCTGGCCGCCGCGGTCCTGGCCCTGGCGCCCTCCCCCGCGCTGGCCCACGACACCCTGACCGGCTCCGACCCCGAGGACGGCGCGACCCTGGACGCCGTTCCCGAGGAGATCGTCCTCACCTTCAACAACGCGCCCATGGAGGCCGGCAGCGGCAGCGCCGTCGTCGTCACCGGTCCCGACGGCGAGACCACCTACGAGGAGGGGGAGCTCACCTACGAGGGCACCGACGTCTCCGTGGGCCTGCGCCCGCTGGACCAGGCCGGCGAGTACACGATCGGCTTCCGCGTGGTCTCCTCCGACGGCCACCCGATCCAGGACTCCCTGGTCTTCACGGTGACCGAGGAGGCCGTTGCCGCCGCCGCACCGGAGGAGACCGAGGCCCCCGCGCCGGACGAGGCCGCCGAGGAGGTCCCCGAGGAGGAACCGGCGCCCGCCGAGGAGGAGGCCCAGGCCGCCGAGGACGAGGGCGGTGTGCCCACGGCCCTGATCGTGGTCGTGGCGGTCGGCGTGATCGCCGTCGCCGCGGTGGCGGTGGTCGCGCTGCGCATGCGCGGCCGCTCCCAGGAGTAGCACCGAGCGCGGGGGCCCGGACGCCGGTCGGTGTCCGGGCCCCCGCCCGTCGACGCTCCGCCCGCACGGTGCGGGGGGAATTCCGTCCACCGCGGTGGCCGCGGAGGTGTCCCGGCCCGCCCTCGGGGTCTTGCTCCTGGTGGCACTGCCGGAGCCGGCAGTGCCACCAGGGACAAGAAGCGCCGTCGCGGGCCGGGCCCCGTCCGCCGGACCGGCGGTGTTCCCGGACACTCCCCAGGCCCTGCTCCGCGGATCATCTCGGGCTGCACGGCCGGGCGATCGGCTCCGCCGATGCGGCGGGAGCGCCCGAAAAAGACGGCCTAGACACGGCGGGCCAGAAGGATGCTGATGTTGTCCTTGCCCCCGGCCTCCATCGCGGCCTGCCACAGTGCGTGCACGGCGGCCTCGTCGCTGCCCGCCTCCGCGAGGATGCGCTCCATCTCCTCGGGGAGCACCAGGTCCGAGAGTCCGTCGCTGCACATCAGCCAGGTGCTCGGGTCGGCGGCGTCGTCGCGTCCCACGTGCGGGACCATCGTCCCGCCGGAGCTGCCGCCCAGGGACTGGGTGATGAAGTTGGTCGTGACCGGGCGGCCGTCCTCGGAGGGCGGCAGCGCGGGGGAGTCGTCCTCGGAGAGCTGGACCAGGCGGCGCCCTTCCAGGCGATAGGTCCGGGAGTCGCCCACGTTGAACCAGAAGTTGCCCTCGCTGTTGAGCAGGACACCGGCGACGGTGGTGCCCATACCGGCGAACTCCGTGTGCTGGAGGGCGTGGTCCTTGATCTCCTCGTCGATGTTGACGAGCAGCTGGGCGATCTCCTCGGGACCCTCCAACCGCGGCCCCATCTCCGCCATGCGGTGCACGGCGTGTTCGGAGGCGATCTCTCCCGCCGCCTGACCTCCGATGCCGTCGGCCACCGCCAGGATGACGGGTTCGCCGACCGGCAGCACGCAGCGCACCGGCGAGGTCATGTTCGCACTGGCGACGGTCAGGGCTCCCATGACGACGGCGTCCTCGTTGGCGGGACGGATAGCGCCCCGGTGCGTGAGGGCCGTGACAATGACTTCCCCACCAGCGACACCCATACGCCCTTCCTCCCGTTTCGTCGGCCGTGGCCGGTTCCCGGCTCGCGCCGGACCTTGGTCGAATCCCGTTCAGCGTCCGGATCCTGCAACCGTACCGAGCAGTTGCCGGGGACGGTCGAAATCCGCGTACATCATGGCGGAAAACGCCCGGATATGCAGTTCCCGCTGCGGATTTCACGGCCGGATGTACGGAGCGCGACAGGACGTGCCCGGATCCGACAGTAACGGCAGCGCTCTGTGCTCAGCAGGGTCCCTCGGTACCCAGGTTGCGGCCGAACCCGAACGCCCTTTCCGACCTGCGTTGCAGAGACGGGCCCGAACCACCCGTTGTCGCTTCCCCCGGGGTCTGGCACAATGAACCCGTTGGGTGTCTAAGACGCAGACACACACGACCCGCCCTGCGCGACTCTCTCCGGTTGCGCACAGTGGCGAGCGATGTCCCTTTGTCGACGGTCGTTTGGTGTGGTCTCCATGCGTCTCCCCTGCCTCTTTCCCTTATCTCGTCAGCTCACCCGTGTACTCACCGAGTACTCGGGTGCTCGTGCTGCCCCGCCGTCTCCGTAACGGATTCCGGCCCCCCTTTTTCCCGAACCACCCGTCCCGCCCGGGCTTCGCTCCCCGCTCCGAAGTCCCCTCGGGCCCCATGACGGACACACGTGTCCTAGGAGTCAAGACCCAGTGAAGATCGCCATGGTCGCCGAACACGCCCATCCCCTGCCCGCCCACCGGGGAGAGCCCTCCTGCCCCGCGAGCCTGCACCTGTGCGCGCTCTCCCGCCAGCTGGCCAAGCGCGGCCACAAGGTGACCGTCTACGTCCGCCGCAGCGACCCCGACCAGCCCGAGGGACGTACCCGCATGGCGCGCGGGGTCTCCGTGTCCCACCTGGACGCAGGGCCCGCCAGGCCGCTGTCCGAGCAAGAACAGGCCGACCACACCGGAGCCTTCGGCACCGCCCTCGCCTCCGTCCTCGACGAGGACGTGCCGGACGTGCTCCACGCGATCGGCTGGACCAGCGGCCTGGCGGCACTGCACGCCCAGGCGCACAGCGAACGCGACCAGAGCGGCATCCCGATCGTCCAGGCCTTCCACTCCCTCAACGCGGGCGAGCAGCGCTCCGGCCTGGCCCAGGAGCCCCAGCGTGCCCGCATGGAGGCGATCCTGGCCTCGCGCGCCGACCGCGTCCTGGTCGGCTCCGCCGACCAGCAGGACGAGCTCGCCCGCCTGGGCGTGCCCCGGCAGCACGTCAGCGTCGTCCCCTTCGGGGTGGACACCGACCAGTTCACGACCGACGGCAGCGCCTCCTCCGAGTACTGGCGGTCGCGCCGGGGCGAGCGCCCCCGCATGGTGTCCGTGACCTCCCTGTCCGAGGAGGGCGGCGCCGACCGGCTCGTGGACTCCCTGGTCCGCCTGCCCGAGGCCGAGCTGCTCCTGGTGTCCACCTCCGAGCACACCGACGTGTCCCTGGACGAGAACGCCCGCCGGATCGAGCTGAGGGCCAAGGAGGCCGGCGTCGACGACCGCCTCCACATGACCGGCCCGGTCGAGCGCAAGGAACTGCCCCGGCTGCTGCGCTCCGCGGACGTGTACGTGTCCGCCGCCGCCTACGACCCCTACGGCGGAGCCGTGCTGGAGGCCATGGCCTGCGGCCTTCCCGTGGTGGCCACCGCGACGGGCGCCGTGCCCGGTGCGGTGCTGCACCGCACCAGCGGCGTGCTGATGCGCTCCGGCCGCCCCGACGAGGTCGCGCGCTCCGTGCGCGCCGTGCTGGGCACCCCGACCATGAGTACCGCGTACGGGATCGCCGCGGTGGACCGCGCCCGCTCCCGTTTCACCTGGCAGAGGATCGCGGTGGAGACCGAGCTCGCCTACAAGCAGTCCCGCCCGCAGCAGGCGGAGGCCGGCGAGCACGAGGAGGACCCGGCGGACGGTCTCCTGCTCTCGGGGAGCAACCGCTGAGCCCCGTGGCGCGTCCCACCCCGGTCGGGTGTACCCGCTCCCGGTGCGGAAGCACCGGGGGGCGGGTACACCCTTTCGCGGTGCCCCCGCCCGGGGGTACCGTGACCACCGACCCGGGCAACACCTCCCGCGTATGAACCCATGACTTGTGAACACCAGGGCCTGCTCTTCCGCCACGAGCGACACTTCCTCGAGGTGGCCGACGCGTGGCTGAGCTCCGTACTGGGCACCGGCGGCCCCGTCGTCCTCGCCGTGGCCGGCGGGCGCGCCGAGGCGCTCACCGGCTTGCTCGGCGAGGCCGAGCGCGCCCGTGTGCGCGTCGTCGACCGGAACCGGCTCTACGACGCCCCGGGGCGCACCCTGGCGTTCCTGCACCGGTTCGCCCTCGCCCACGAGCCCTCACCCGTGGCCGTGCTGGCCGAGCCGGTGGTGCCCGCCGACCCGCTGGAGCTGCGCGAGTGGCAGCGGCTGGAGTCGGTGCTCTGCACGGCGCTGGCGCAGACCCGGCTGCGCCTGCTGTGCGTCCACCAGGAGGACGCCCTGTCCCCGGAGGCCCGGTCCGGAGTCCTGGCGACGCACCCGGTCCTCCCCGGGCCGCACGGGCCGCACCGCAATCCGCGCTACCTGGGCACGGCCGCCTTCCGCGGTCTGCCGTCCGCGCCCGAACCGCTGCCGGTGCGCGGACCGGTCCACCGGCTGGAGATCCGCGAGCCGCTTCCGCGCGTGCGCCGCGACCTGATCGCGCTCGCCGAGACCGCGGGCCTGTCGGAGGAGGACACCGACCGCATGGTGGTGTCGGTGAACGAACTGGCCGCCAACGTGCTGGAACACGGCGCCGGCAAGGGGACCCTGCACGTGTGGCGCGCGCCCGACCGCTGGGTGTGCGACGTGTTCGACGAGCACGGCCGGCTCACCGACCCCCTGACGGGCTACCGGCCCTCCGACGGCCGGCGCACGCGCGGCTACGGCCTGTGGATCGCCCGGCAGACCAGCGATCTCGTGGAGATCTGCGGGGGCAGGGAGGGCTCGCTGGTACGGCTGCACTTCCTGGACCGGACGGAGGCCGTCCTCCCCCTCAGTCTCTGAGGTCCTCGACGGCCGCGCCGACGGTCCCCGCGATCGGGATCACCTGGTCGATCCCGGCGATCACGAAGAGCCGCAGGACCTGTCTCTGGGGTTCGGCGACCATCAGGCCGGCGCCCAGGTCCCGGGCCTGCCGGTAGGCGGCCACGAGGACCCCGATGCACCGGGAGTCGCAGAAGCCGACCTTGGACAGGTCGACGACCACCCCCGTCGGCGTGTCCGGGAGGAGGACGCCGTCGATGGCCTCGGCCAGGGCCGGGGAGGTCACCGCGTCCATCTCCCCGGCGGGGGTGACGACCACGACATCGTCCTCTCGGCGGATCGAGATGTCTGAGGTCACGCTCGGTTCTCCTTGATCGCTCTCGGGCCCCGGATGTCCCGGCACTGCCACCGGCGAGGCCGCACCGGGAACACCCCTGCGATCATCATTACGCTTTTCTGTCACGCTCGGGACTCACCCGCCTGATGTCGCAGGGGTCTTCGTCCCCGGCCAGGGCGGGTGCGCCTCCTCTCCGGAAGGCCACTGTCACCTTCCCGCACGACCGCTCCTGCGCATGCCCTGCTGCGGCCCCGTGTTCTCCCGAACGAGGTCGCGGGCCACGTCGACGACCCTCTTGCGGTTGCGCTGGGCGACCTCGCGCAGGGCCTCGAACGCGGTGTCGGCATCGCATCCCCGGGCGTGCATGATGATGCCCTTGGCCTGGTCGATGACCGCCCGCGCCGACATCGCGCGCCGCATGTGCGCCGTCCGGCGGTCGGAGTCGGCCGCCCGGCCCACGCTGTACAGGGCGGCCGCGGCGTGCTCGGCCAGCAGCGCCGTCAGGGGGGCGACCACGTTCTCGTCGAAGGAGTCGGCCCGCCCCGAGTGCACGCCGAAGGTCACCACCCGGTCGTCGTCGGCGCCTTCGCCCGGCAGCAGGCTCGGCAGGGTGAGGGAGGACCGGTCACCCGACTGGACGGCCATGCTGGTGTAGCGGGGCCACCGGTGGGACTCCCGGAGGATGTCACTCACACGCACCTGCCGCATCTCGCGCACCGCCTCCACCGTGGGGCCCTGGTCGGTGGTGTACTGGTGCTCGAAGGCGGCGGACAGGTCGGCATGTGAGGCCCCGTACTCGGTGACGACGTGGCGCACCGACCCGTCGGCACCCTCCACCTCCCGCCACAGGACGACGATCGCGGCGGAGCAGCCGGGGACGCCGAGCGCCGCGGCCCTGCTCATCTGGTCGAGGGCCCGTTCGAGCGTGGTGCCCTCGGCCTGCACCAGCGCGCCGATCTCCCGGGCCAGGCGCTCGGTCCACACGATCCGGCCTCCCTGCTTCTCGTCATCACCAAGGTAGCCGCGTACCGCCGAGGGGTCGCACATCCGTTAGCTTCGGAGCAAGGCACAGACACCGGCACGACAGGGAGACCCGAGCGTGAACCTCGCTGGGCTGCAGCAGGAGATCACCGCACTGGGCGGGCGCATCGCGGCCCTGCGCGACACGCACACCATGTACCCCGACGACGCCCGGGGCACCGCCGAGGCGGCACTGGCCGAGCTGGAGTACGCCGAACGGCTGCTGGGCGAGGCCGGGAACCAGCTGGCCCGCGTGCACGCGGAGCAGCCCGAGCCGCGCCGCTCCGACGACGAGGGAGAGCGCCCGCTGCTCCGGGCGCTGTTCACCCAGCTGCCGGTCCCCGTGGTGCTGCTCGACCACGAGGGCTACATCCGCAGGATCAACAACGCGGGCGCCGAGCGGCTGGGCAGCGCGCCCGGCTATCTCACCGGCAAGCCCTTCGCCCACTTCGTGGACCTGCGCAGGCGTGCGGCGATGCAGTCGTGGCTGGCCGCGGTGCTGCGCGGCGACGGCGACGCCGACCTGGAGTCGAGGCTGGCCCAGCGCGGCTGGGCCGAGGACGTGCACCTGTCCATGACCCGCCTCGACCTGCCCACCGAGGCGCACCCGCTGGTGCTGGTGGCGATGTCACCGCCGATGAACGGCGGCGAGGAGGAGGGTCCCGCGCCCCTGGAACCGGAGGTGGAGGACCAGGTCGTCGTCCTGGCCGCCCGCCGCCTGGACGTGCTGACGAGGATGACCCGGCTTCTGCTGCGCTCCGCGGGACCGGGCGGCGAGGGTCGGCCGCCGGCGCTCGCCGACGCCGCCGAACTGCTCGCCGACTCGTACGCCGACTGGGTGATCGTCGACGTGTGCGACCTGCCGTCGGGGCCGGAGGCGGCCCGGCGGGCCGCCGTGGCGGGCCCACCCGACGCCACGCCCGACCAGCACCGGGAGGTCGCCGAGGCGGCCCCGGGGGACTCAGGCATCCCCGGGGAGGTCCTGGGCCGCGGGCAGTCGCTGCTGTTCCCCCTGATCGAGGACGAGGAGGTTCTGGGCCGGGCCTCCTCCGGCGCCCCCCTGCTCGCCCTCCTGGGCGCGGGCTCGCTGCTGTCGGTCCCGCTGCGGGGCAGCCGGGGCGTACGCGGAGCGCTCACCCTGATCCGCCGCAGCAACCGGGGCAGCTTCCGCCTCGCCGACCTGGGCGTGATCGAGGAGATCGGCGAGCACATCGGCCTCGCCCTGCCGCCCCGGTCGGCCGTCTGAAGGGATGAGTGGGGGGCATCAGGGGCGGGCGTCGGGGCCGTGGAGGGCGTCCACGAGGGTGGTCAGGCGGGCCACGGCCTGGTCGACCCGGCGCACGCCCTCGACCAGCGGCTGATCGCCCTCCTGGTAGTGGGCCACGACGTGGTCGCGCAGGGCGGCGAGGTCGTGCTGGACCTGGCGGGCGCGCTGGGCGAGCTGGTCGGCGAGGATCTTGCCGGGCTCGCCCGTCTCCTGTCCGAGGTCGCGCTGGAGGGTCCGGGCCTGCTCGCGCATCTGCGCCTTGAGGTGGTGCAGCTCGACGAACACCTCGACCTTGGAGCGCAGCACCCAGGGGTCGAAGGGCTTGAGGAGGAAGTCGACCGCGCGTGAGGCGTAGCCGCGGAAGACCTCGTGCCGGTCGATCTCCTGGGCGGTCAGGAAGATGATCGGGACGTCTTTGGTCTTCTCCCGCTGCTTGATGTGCGCGGCCGTCTCGAACCCGTCCATGCCGGGCATGACCACGTCGAGGAGGATGACCGCGAAATCGGTGCCCAGAAGCTGTTTGAGCGCCTCCTCGCCCGAGCTGGCCCGGACGAGGTTCTGGTCGAGGGAGGTGAGGGCCGCCTCCAGGGCGATCAGGTTCTCGTCGCGGTCGTCGACGAGGAGGATGTTGGCCTTCTGGGTCACGGCTGATTACTCCAGGTCCTCGGTGGGGGCCCCGGCGGCGGCGCCCCCACTTCTGTGCTCGTTGCCCCCGGTGCGGCGGCAGGGGGCTCAGGCGCCATTGTGCCCCTCACCGGGATCGCCTTCCCCCGCCGGGCCGTCCGCTTCCTCGGCGAGCGCGGCCCGCGCGTCGTCGGCCGCGGCACCGGCGATGGTCTCCTCCCGGCCGGCGGTGAGCCAGCGGCGCATGACGTCCAGTAGGTGGTCGAGGTCCACGGGCTTGGTGACGTAGTCGGTGGCACCCGCGGCGAGGCTGCGCTCGCGGTCGCCCTGCATCGCCTTGGCGGTCAGGGAGATGATGGGCAGGTCGGCGAACTGCGGCATCTGGCGGATGCGCTCGGTCGTCTGGTTGCCGTCCAGCTCGGGCATCATCACGTCCATCAGGACCAGGGAGATGTCCTCGTTGGCCTCGAGCTTGGCGATGCCCTCGTGGCCGTTGTCGGCGTAGAGGACCTCCAGCCCCTGCGCCTCCAGGGCGCTGGTGAGCGCGAAGACGTTGCGGACGTCGTCGTCGACGATGAGCACGCGCTGCCCGGCCAGCACCGCCTGGCGTTCGGGGTCGGAACGCGGCTCGGACCTCTCCCTGCTCCCGCTCTCCCCGCCGGCCGCCGGAAGTTCGGGCGTCTTGAGCACCGGGACCGTGGGCAGTGTCTCGGTACCCAGGTCGGTGAGGGCCGCCATGGCCTCGTCGAAGTCCTCCGCCGGCATCACGTAGTCGTCCTGGTCGGTGCCCAGGACCGAGGACAGGACCGGGACCGCGTCCAGGCCGGTGTCCTCGCCCGCCCGGTCGCCCGCGTCCTCGGGCAGTCTCACCGGCAGCAGGAGGGTGAACGTGGAGCCCTGGTTGGCCACGCTCTGGACCCGGATCTCACCGCCCAGGAGACGGGCGAAGTTGCGGCTGATGGACAGGCCGAGCCCGGTTCCGCCGAAGCGCCGCGAGGTGCCGCCGTCACCCTGGTGGAAGGCCTCGAAGATGACCTGGAGCTTGTCCTCGGCGATACCGATACCGGTGTCGGCGACGGTGAACGCGATGACCTCCTCGTCCTCCACGAACATCTCCAGGTCGGCCTCCTCCAGGGCCCACGCGGGCTCGATGAGCAGCCGCACCTCGCCCTGCGGGGTGAACTTGACCGCGTTGGACAGCAGGTTGCGCAGGATCTGCTGGAGGCGCTGCTCGTCGGTCCACAGGGTGTCGGGGATGTCGGGCGAGACGTCCACCGTGAAGGCCAGGCCCTGGTCCCCGGTGACGGGACGGAAGGTCGCCTCGACGTAGTCGACCAGCTGCGAGATGGAGACCTCGCTGGGCTGGACCTCGGCGCGGCCGGCCTCGACCTTGGACAGGTCGAGGATCTCGTCGATGAGCAGCAGCAGGTCGCTGCCGGCCTTGTGGATGGTCTGGGCGAACTCGACCTGCTTGGGCGTGAGGTTCTGCTCGGCGTTGTCGGCGAGCAGGCGCGCCAGGATGAGGAGGCTGTTGAGGGGCGTGCGCAGCTCGTGCGACATGTTCGCCAGGAACTCCGACTTGTACTTGGAGGAGACCTGGAGCTGGTGGGCGCGCTCCTCCAGGGCGTTCCTGGAGCGCTGGATCTGCTGGTTCTGGAGCTCGATCGCCCGGTTCTGGTTGGCGAGCTGGGTGGCCTTCTGGCGCAGCTCGGCGTTCTTGTTGCGCAGCTCCTCCTGCTGGCGCTGGAGCTCGTTGGAGCGCTCGCGCAGCTGGTTGGTGAGCTGCTGGGACTGTTCGAGCAGGTCCTCGGTGCGCTTGTTGGCGAGGATGGTGTTGATGGTGGTGCCGAGGAGCGAGACCAGCTGGCGCAGGAAGTTCTTGTGGATCTCGTGGAACTCCTCGTAGGAGGCGAACTCCAGAACGCCCAGCGCCCGCTCCTCGGAGATGATCGGGAGGATGTACACGTGGCGGGGCGGGGCCTGGCCGAGCCCCGAGCTGATGGTCACGTAGTTCGGCGGGATGGAGCTGACCAGAATCTCGGTCTGCTGGGCGAGCGCCTCGCCGGCGAGCCCGACGCCCTTGCGGATACGGCGGCGCTCCTCCCCCGGGTCGAAGCCGAAGCCCGCGTAGAGGCGGAAGACCTCCTGGTCGTCCATGTCCTCGGGCAGGTAGCAGACGCCGTACTGGGAGTTCATCAGCGGCGTCACCTCGGTCATGATGAGGCGCGCCAGCTCCTTGAGGTCGCGGTGTCCCTGGATGTGGCCGGAGATGCGGGCCACGTTGGACTTGAGCCAGTCGGCGTCGTGCTGGGTGGCGGTGGTCTCGCGCAGGTTGGACACCATCAGGTTGATGTTGTCCTTGAGCTGCTCCATCTCGCCGCGGGCATCGACCTGGATGCTGCGGGTGAGGTCGCCCTTGGCGACGGCGTTGGCGACCTCGGCGATCGCCCGGACCTGGGTGGTGAGGTTGCCGGCCAGGCCGTTGACGCTGTCGGTGAGCTGCTTCCAGGTTCCGGAGACGCCCTCCACCTTGGCCTGCCCGCCCAGCTGGCCCAGCGTGCCGACCTCGTAGGCGACGCGGGTGACCTCGGCGGCGAACGCCGACAGCTGGTCGACCATGGCGTTGACCGTCGTCTTGACCTCGAGGATCTCGCCCTGGGCGTTGACGTCGATCCTCTTGGTGAGGTCACCGGCGGCGACCGCGGTGGTGACCTCGGAGATGTTGCGCACCTGCGTGGTGAGGTTGTGCGACATCGAGTTGACGTTCTCGGTCAGGTCCTTCCAGATGCCCGACACGCCCTTGACGTCCGCGCGACCGCCCAGCTTGCCCTCGGTGCCCACCTCCCGGGCCACCCGGGTCACCTCGTCGGCGAAGGCGTCGAGCTGGTCGACCATCACGTTGATGGTCTCCTTCAGCTCCAGGATCTCGCCCTTGGCGTTGACCGTGACCTTCTTGGTGAGGTCGCCGGCCGCGACGGCCCGCGTGACCATGGAGATCTGCCGCACCTGGTAGGTCAGGTTGTTGGCCATGGAGTTGACGTTGTCGGTCAGGTCCTTCCAGACGCCGGAGACGTCGCGGACGTGGGCCTGCCCGGCCAGCTTGCCCTCGGTACCCACCTCGCGGGCCACACGGGTGACCTCCCCCGCGAAGGAGTCGAGCTGGTCGACCATCTTGTTGATGGTGTCCTTGAGCTCGAGGATCTCGCCCTGGGCGTCGACGGTGATCTTCTTGGTGAGGTCGCCGGCCGCGACGGCGGTGGTCACCTGCGAGATGTTGCGGACCTGGTAGGTGAGGCTGTTGGCCATGGAGTTGACGTTGTCGGTCAGGTCCTTCCAGATACCCGACACGCCCTTGACGTTGGCGCGACCGCCCAGCTTGCCCTCGGTACCCACCTCGCGGGCCACCCGGGTCACCTCGTCGGCGAAGGAGTCGAGCTGGTCGACCATGGTGTTCACGGTGTTCTTCAGGGCGAGCATCTCGCCCTGGACGTCCACCTGGACCTTCTGGGTCAGGTCGCCCCGGGCGACCGCCGCCGTCACCTGGGAGATGTCCCGCACCTGGTTGGTGAGGTTGTCGGCCATGGAGTTGACGTTGTCGGTGAGGTTCTTCCAGATGCCCTGCACCCCGCGCACGTTGGCGCGACCGCCGAGTTTGCCCTCGGTACCCACCTCGCGGGCCACCCGGGTCACCTCGTCGGCGAACGTCGACAGCTGGTCCACCATCGTGTTGACCGTGTCCTTGAGCTCGAGCATCTCGCCCTGGACGTCGATGGTGATCTTCTTGCTCAGGTCGCCCCGGGCGACGGCGGTGGTCACCGCGGAGATGTCGCGCACCTGGACGGTGAGGCGGGAGGCCATCTGGTTGACCGCCTCGGTGACCTCGCGCCAGGCACCCGAGACGTCCTCCACCCTGGCGATGCCGCCGAGCTTGCCCTCGGTGCCCACCTCCCGGGCCACGCGCGTGACCTCGTGGGTGAAGCCGCTCATCTGGTCGGCCATCCGGTTGACGGTGGTGGCCAGGCGCAGCAGGTCGCCCTTGAGCTCACCGCGCCGCCCCTGCGTGGAGGCGCGCAGCGTCAGCTGGCCGTCGGCGACGGCGTCGAGGACGCGGGCGACGTCGGTCACCGGTTCGGCGACCTCGTCGAGAAGGCTGTTGAGGGCGTTGGAGCTCTCGTCCCACGCGCCCCTCTGGGCCGAGTTGATGACGATCCGCTCGTTGAGGCGCCCCTCGTTGCGTACGACGTCGCCGACCCGCTTCAGCTCGCTGGAGAGCTGTTCGCTGTTGTCGACGACCTCGTTGAACACAGAGGCGATCTCCCGCATCGTGCCGTCTCCGCGCTTGCGCAGCCGCACCGTGAAGTCCCCGTCGCGCATGCGGTACAGGGCACGCAGAATCTCGTCGAGCTGGTCGTCGGCAACCTCGTTGACCGCCTCGGGCATCGAAGAATCCCTCCCAGTGCACCGTCGGGACCACCGCCCGAAAGAGCGGAGTGTCGACTTACACTAACCGCCGATCCCACAGTACAGAGGCGGCTTCCTGTCGGCAGTCCCTTCGCCGAGCTGCTCCGCCGTGCGGGCATACCGTCCGGTCGGGCCCGGGAAGTCGGCGTATCGTGTCAACGACCACTCTTTTCCGAACCCCGTATCCAGCGACGAAGGACCCGAGGGCTTGCCAGCACACGACGCGTTGAAGGTCGCTCGACGAGAGTTCCCACCCGCTCCGGAGACCGCGTCCGCGGCCCGGGAGTTCGTCCACGACACCCTTCTGTTCTGGGGTGTGCCCACTCCGTTCGACGATGTGATCCTCCTGGTGAGCGAGCTGGTCACCAACGCGGTCGTACACGCGCGCTCCCCTCTCGAGGTGGTCCTGCGGCGGCTGGAGGGATCCACCGAGGTGATGGTCACCGACTCCGCCCCCGAGCGCTCCGTCCCCCAGGCGGGACCACTGCGCGTGGACGCCTCCGGACCGGCGGGCGAGGGCCGCGTCGGCGGACTGGGCCTGGCCCTGGCGTCGGCGATCGCGACGAGCTGGGGCGTGAGCTACGGGCACACCGACAAGGCCGTGTGGTTCCGCATCGACGACTCCGGCGGCGGCCGGACCACCCTGGAGGCGCCCTCGGTGCCGCGCCGCGCCCAGCAGGTCCGTACACCGCGCCCGGCCGCGTGGTCGGCCCTGGACGCGGCCCTGGGTTCGCGGCTGACGCTGCCGCAGCTCCTGGAGCGGACCGTGGAGTACGCGTCCACGGCACTGGGCGGGGACGCGGCCTACATCGCTCTCGCCACCTCCGACGAGACCATGTGGGAGGTGCGCGCGGCGATCGGTCTCTCCTCGTCGGGCCTGCCGTGGCGCCCGCTGCGCATACGGACCGAGGAGGCGTTCGCGTCGGCGGCGCCGGAGCCGGGCGCCGTGATCAACGACGACCTGGCCACCGCCCGTGCGCACCGCGGACGCCTGGCGCACGCGGGCATGCGCTCCCTGGTGACGGCGCCGCTCATCGTGGACGGCCGTGTGACCGGTCTGCTGGGGGTGGCCTCGCGGCGGGCCCGGCACTTCGGCAAGTCCGCGGCGCGGCGGCTCCAGGAGGGCGCCGACCTGATCGCGCTGCCCGTGGAGCGCGCCCGCCTGGCGGAGGTGGAGCGCAACCGGCGGGCGTCGCTGAGCTTCCTGGCCGAGGCCAGCGACCTGCTCGCCGGCACGCTGGACGAGCGGATGACCGGCGCGCTGACGGCGCAGCTGATCACGTCGCGGCTGGGCAGGTGGTGCGCGATCCACACCGTCACCGAGCTGGGCGTGCCGAAGCTGACACACGTCATGCACGGCAACGAGAACTACAACGACGTCCTGCGGGAGCTCCTGAAGGGCCCTCCGCCGAGCGAGCAGCGCGACCCGCAGCCCCTGTGGACCGCGGCCGGCCTGGCCGAGCACGGGTTGGACGAACCGCTGGTGCACGAGCTGGCGCACGGCCCGGCGATCAGCATCCCGCTCGTGGCGCACGGGCGCGAGCTCGGCAGGATGACCATCGGCAAGAACGAGGGCGAGGACTTCACCCGCGACGAGGTGGACGTCGCCGACGACCTCAGCCGCCGGGTCGCCTCGGCGATGGAGAACGCCCGGCTGCACGAGCGGCAGGCGTCCATGAGCGTGGCGCTCCAGCGCAGCCTCCTGCCCGCCAAGGAGAAGGAGCCCACGATCCCGGGCGTGGACCATGCGGTGTTCTACAACCCGGCGGACGAGAAGAACGTGGTCGGCGGCGACTTCTACGACGTGTTCGCGGCCAGCGGCCGGTGGTGCTTCGCGATCGGCGACGTGTGCGGAACGGGCCCGGAGGCGGCGGCGGTGACCGGGCTGGCCCGGCACACCCTGCGGGCCCTAGCCAAGGAGGGGTTCGCGCCGTCGCACATCATGCACCGGCTGAACACGGCGATCCTCGACGAGAACACCTCGACCCGGTTCCTGACCATGCTGTACGGGGAGATGGCCCCGGCCACCGACGACGAGGGCGGCATGCGGGTGCGCATGGTGTGCGCGGGGCATCCGCTACCGCTGCGGCTGAACCGCAAGGGCGAGGTGGAGCAGTTCGGCACCTCGCAGCCGCTCCTGGGCGCGTTCGAGGACGTGAGCTTCACCACCGAGAGCGTGGACATACGCCCGGGCGAGGTGGTGCTGGCGGTGACCGACGGCGTGACCGAGCGGCGCAGCAACTCCGACATGCTCGGGGACACGGGCCTGGAGCGCATCTTCTCGGGCTGCGCGGGCCTCACCGCCCAGGCCGTCATCAGCCGCATCGAGCGCGAGCTGGAGGAGTACTCCCCCGGCGGCCACACCGACGACACCGCGATGCTGGTGCTGCGCTTCCTCTGACGAGGGTGGTGGCGGGCGAGGTGCGGACCGAAGCGCCGGTCGCCCGCAAGCCCACCCGCGCTCCAGGGGGTGTGCCGTGAGGGCGCCGGCGGGGTTCTGCAGGAGTGGAGCGAACGCCCGAGGAACGAGGGCGTGAGCGCAGCGACGAAGAACCGCG
>NZ_JACHJO010000017.1 GCF_014203695.1 Nocardiopsis algeriensis
CCGCGATGAACAACCTCGGGGCCCTGCTGTTCGAGGCGGGTCGGACGGGGGAGGCCGAGACCTGGTGGCGCAAGGCCGCCAACGCCGGAAACACCGCCGCGATGAACAACCTCGGCAACCTGTTGAGGGAGGCGGGTCGGACGGGGGAGGCCGAGGAGTGGTTACGCAGGGCCGCCGACGCCGGCTACACCGCCGCGATGAACAACCTCGGTGTCCTGTTGGAGGAGGCGGGCCGGGCGGGAGAGGCCGAGCAGTGGTTCCGTCGGGCGCGTGAGGCCGAGGAGTGACCTCCTGCCGGGCCTCGGGGCGGAGGATGGTTTCGTCCGGTTTCTGACCTCCGATAAGTGGGCCAAGTCGGTTGTCAGGAGCGCCTTGGGCATCACCAGCCTCCGTCGAATCCCATGCTCGATGCATGTTCGCGTGCCTTCTCCAGGATTCGGGACCGCCGTGGCGCGGACGTGGCGTTTCGCATCCGAGCGAAGTAGTCCCGCATGTCCGGGTCTTCAGCAGTCACTGCCCAGCGTTCTGCTGTGACCTGGGCTTGTTTGGGGAAGGTCGTTGCGAGAGCTCGGACGATCTTTTCGTCTGCGCCCTGGTGGTTGATGAGATCCGTGAGCCAAAGCTCAGCACGGACCTCGTTGAGCTTGTCCTCGTCCACATCGCCGATGAACTGGCGCTTGGTTTCGATCACGAAGAAGCCGAACTGCTTGGCCATCAGGAAGGTCGTGTAGTGCGCTCGTCTGCAGACGAACACTGGTGCTATGGGGACCTGGCCATCAACCTTCACATGCAGACGAGCGGCTTTGTCCAGGAGTTGGTAGGGCTCGGCGTTGGCCGGATAGATCCAGTCACGCAGGTTCTTGATCTCGATCGGTACTGCGATAGCCCGTCCTGGGATGCCGTTGGCCACGGGAAGGAAGAAGCCAGCGCTGTCGAGTGGACCTGGCAGGGCGAGCCCAAGAAAACTCTTCACGTCTCCTCCTTCGGGGCGAGCGAGAGTGAAGGCTCCGGTGCTGACGATGGAGGCGTGGAAGACCTGCTCTGCGGCGGGGCCGATGAGACCGGGCCGGGAGGGTGTTCCTTGGGCCCATCCCAAGTACCGGCTCAGAAGGAGCCGTTTGCGGCGGGCTGCTTTCTCAACTGCGGTCTTCGTGCGGGGTGCGGTGGACAGGAAGAGTTGCACGTCGCGGCCGCCACGTGTGGGGGCGTGGTCGACTAGAAGGTCTCCGTTGTCGGTCAGCTGGCGCAGTGCACGAGTCACATGGTGGGGGTCGATGGCTTCCCCCTTCCAGGGGACGTCGGAGATCCGGGCCTGGATCTCGACGTGGGTGAGGGCGTGGTGCTCGTGGGCAAGCGCAAGGAGACGCTGGCGGGCGAGACTCACGTACTCGGCTTCGCTGCGGCGCATCCTCACATGATCCCCAACAGGAGGGGCCTGGCGCTCCGGTTTTCCGTTTCATGCGATCGGACGCCCTATATATAGGAGCCGTTAGGGTCCCCGCTGTCCGTGCTGGTTCTGCCAACAGAGGCTGATCGTGGTCAGAACGGAGGTTCCTCAGAGAAGCCGCTTCCGAATCCCCCGCTCCCGAAGGTGCTTCTCTGAAACGGAGGCGGGGGAGGGGGAGGGGTGTAGTCCTCCATGGTGCCGTGTTGGTAGTCCGTGACGCCGCGGGCGTCGGCCCAGAACCGGCGGAACACCATACGCGCGGGTTCCGGCTCAGGATCGGGACCGTAGCCGTTCATGTCATCGGTGTACACGACCAACCGGTCCGGATCGAAGCCGGCCATCGTCGACAGGCCCAGGAAGACCGCTTCAGCGTTCTGCCAGTCGTGGGGAACAGTTTTGCCGGTGAGCATTTTGCGCACTGTCTCCTTGCTTGCAGCCCCTTCTTGTGGAGGCGCGGCCCTGGCGGCCTGGCTCACCGCCTCCATAGTCGGCATCCCGGCATCGACCCACAGGCGAAAGAGTGTCTCCATGAACCTGCGCTGCGGCCCCGGGGGCAGCTCCTCTTGCGAGGGCATCCGGATCGATCTCGCCATGCCGGGACTCCTTTGAGCAATCTTCAGCAATCTTGAACAGCTTGTGGCAATCTTAAGCTCTTCAGGACTGGATCGCCTGCGTCTATGGCTTTCCCGTGCTCTCGCTGGGGCCGCAGGGTGCGGTCGGAGCATCCGGTTTTCGCTGGTCCCAGGCTGGATCGTGACCGGAGGTCCCGGCATGGAGGGAGCGGAGATGATTGAGGTGCGCGCGGCGCTGATTCTGGTGGCCAGTACGGGGTGCGCGGCCCTGGCAGGTGCGTTGCGGTTGGCAGCGGGGGCTTCCTGGCCCGACGCGCTGCTCGCGGCCGGGGCCGCGTTCGGCGCGGCGCTGGGCGTGCTGGTGCTGGTCGTCAAGCACGACCGCTCCCCGGGAGGGTCCTGACCAGGCCTCACAGTCCCAGGTGGCGCAGGGGGTTGTCGCTCCAGGCGTCGGCGGGGCGGATGTAGGTGTCGATGGCGGTGGAGCGCTCGGCCCACCGGCCCTGGCGGGCGATCCAGGCGCGGGGCACGCGGGCGGCCGCGGCGGCGGTGGCAGGTCCGGCGCGCAGCGAGTGAGCGGTCACCCCGTTCAGGCCGACCTGCTCGGCGAGTTGCTTGACGATGAGATTGACGCCGGCCCCGGACATGCGCCCGGCGCCGCGTCCGGACGCGGCGGGGGTGCCTGCGAGGTGGCCGTGGCGGTCCACCGAGCGCAGCAGCGGGCCCGTGGTGACGCCGTTCTCGGCCAGAGCCTGAAGGTAGGCGGCCGTGGTGCGCACGGGGCAGGTGGTCAGGTGGGTGCCGTAGGGGATGGCGACGGTGACCCCGTGCGCGTCCTTGTCGGTCTTGGAAGTGGCGACGAACACCTCCAGCCCCTCGGCCACGATCCGCACGTCCCCCACGTCCAGGGCGGCGAGCTCGGAGCGGCGCGCCATCATCGCGTACCCGAGCAGCAGCAGGGTGCGGTTCCGCAGGCCCCGCAGGTCCTGACCGGTGGCCTCGAGCATCGACCGGAGCTGGTCGACGGTCAGGGCGGGGGCTTGGCGGCGGCGGCCGCCGGCCTGGGCCCACTGGCGGGTGTAGGAGCGCAGTGCCATCCGGGCGGCCTTGGTGGTCAGCGCCTGGCCCTGGGCGTGGTGGCGTGAGGCGATGGCGCCCAGGGCGCGGTCGATGGTGGCCGGGGCGGCCCCGGCGCTGGCGAGGTGGTCGACGTAGCTGGCCAGGGTCTCGGCGGTGGCGGGCAGCGCCGTGCGCTCCGCGCTCGTGCACCAGGCGGTGAAGGTGGCCCAGTCGCGGGCGTAGCCGGTGCGGGTGGAAGGGGCCCAGCCGTCGGCGACGCGGGCCGCCGCGGAGGGGGTGAGTTCGGCGTCGGCCGGGCGAAACACCGCCCTCGGCTCCGGGGGCGGCGGCACGGGGACCGGAACGGTGGTGGGCGGGCCCTGGCCGTCGTCGAAGAGCACCACCGGCTCAGGTTCGTCCGTCACGCCCGCCTCGTTCCCGTGTGCCTGGTGTCCGTTTCTGGGTTGCGACAAGTCAGCTTATCGAAAGTCAGAAGCATACACCGCTCATCGCTAACGGGAATTTCTTCGGCGATCCTCCTCGACCCCCAAAACGATTCGTCGCACGAGGGTGCGCGATCGGCCGCTCCCTGCCCGCTTGCGCACCTGATTGCGCGAGCGGGGCCTAAGCCCAGTTCGGCGCAAGCACCTGCGCACCGCAGACCTCGCGTTTGCGGCTGGTGCCACGTTCGTTAACGGCACCCCTTACCGGAACGCCTGGCGGAGACCACGAACGAAGTGACAGCCTTCGCTGCCATGCTGCCCTTAGCCGGCCTTCGCGGCACCCCGACCTTGAGGAGGTCTCCTTGAAACTGTCCGAGGTGTATGAAGCCATCACCGAGTCCCGCCCGCACGACTGGAAGCACATCCCGTTGTGGGCTGCAAACACGGGAGCGGGCTTTCACCAGGTGTGGGACAAGTCGGAAGGGGAGAACTGGGAACTCTACTTCGACCGACACACGCACCAGCTGGTCTTCCAGGACAATGTCGCTCTCACCATCGCCTGGGGCATTAAGTACTGCGACGGGATGACTCCGCAGTTCCTGGAGCCGTATCCCTCCGCCGAGCAAGCGGAGGTGTTCTTCGCGGATGTCTTCTGGAACGGCAACCTGATCCACCGAGAGCCGGTGTACGGTTTCGACAGCTTGGAGTACGTCTGCCTGCCAGCTCCGAAGGCGGTGCACGCACGCGATGAGCACGGTGCCTCGTCGGGAGTGGAGCGGTATGAGGTGACGCCTTTCCAGGTGTCCCTGGTTCGGCTGGTGCACTCCGCAGAGCACAAGGGATTCGACGAGCTGTTCGACCGTTCAGGTTTCGTGGTAACGGCGAGTTAGCAGGACAGAGGACGCCGTGGCGAAGGGCCGCTCCCTCGATGAGGAAGCGGCCCTGGGAACTGCGGATCACCACGGCTGAGTCGTCTCTCTACCCCACCCACGGAGATCCCGTCACGGGAGAGGAGCAAACGCCAAGCGTTGGATTTTCCGCGAAAACTACCGGGGTCCCGTCTACCACGGAGGTTCCGCCGGCTGCCACAAGTGGGAGGGCAGACCCCGAGGGCGCTTTCCCGAGACGTCCATGAAGTCCGCCGTCCCGTCGGTGAAGGAGGACCCGTTGAAGGACACCTCTCCGCCGGCGAACCGGGCCGCGGTGAAGTCCACCCTTCCGCGAGTGAACTGGCCGCAGTGGGGCGTGTGTTCCGCTGCGCCTGCACGCCCAGGGGCATGGAGCTGTGCACAGCGTTGCGCTCACGGCCGCCTGCCGACCGTCCGTGCAACCAGTTGCGCGAGGGCGTCTGCAGGCCAGTCCGACGCAAGCACCTGCGCGCGCTTCTCGGCGTAGAGTACGTAGCACCCGTAGCACGCGTGCTATGCCTCGCACCCGTGCGAGGCCTCTGCTGCGGCCATATGCGCCAAACGCGGGACGGGCGTCGTTTCCCGGTGGCAGGCTCAGTTCCATGAGCGAGACCACGACCCCCTCCGCCATGGTGCCGGTGCGCCTGATCGGCGGCCCGGCCGACTGGCACGAGACGACCTTGGCCATCCACACCGCCGCTGAACTGGCGGGCCCGCGCAAGTCGCTGGGCACCTACCTGATCAGCAACCACGTCCCCGTGGGCCACCCCGATCCGGGAGCGCGCGCGGTCTACGAGCCCGACGCCGAACCCGCCGACCCCCGCATGTGGTTCTTCCGAGGCTGGTTCCCCTACGGGCCCGATGACCCCGAGCACCGCCGCGCCGACCACCACGTGCCGGTCGATGTCGACATCGACGGTCAGCTCCCGGCCGGGTGGGTCACAGACGACGGCGGCCGCTACCGCGTCGACCGGATCCTGGCGCACTGGCAGACCTCGGGAGAGGACCAGCTTGCCCCCGATGTGTGGCACGTGCGCGCCGGCGCATCCGACTGGGAGCTGTTCCAGTTCCCCGGAGACCTCTGGCAGGCCGGACCGCTCCCCGCCGCCGACGACGGCCAGTAGGTCGAACTGCACAGCTAAGGCCCCTGCGACGCATCCGCAGGGGCCTTTTCCGTTCGTGAACTGGGGTGATACTTCTCGCACGCATGCTACGGGTGCGAGGATTCGCACGGGTGCTACCCGCGTGCGATCCGTTCCAGGGACCGCACGAGCTGTGATTTGTCCTGGTCCTCGGGACCGGACTGGAAGAGTTGCTGGACCGCTTCGGTGACGGCCCCGGCCTGGAGCGCGGGCCCCCACCGTGTGATCAGGTCCATCACGTCGTGCACCTGGTGGGCGTAGACATGGTGGACGAAGCTGCTGGAGGGGTTCACCTCCACGAGGAAGGCGGGTTCCTCCCCGCCGTGGCGGGCATAGACGACCAGGGCCAGGGGGAGAGTGAAGTCGGTGTTGCCCACCTGCGTCCAGGGGGAGGGGGCGAACCCGGCGCGGCGCAGCACCACGTCGTAGTCCTGGTCCTGGTTTTCGTCCCACAGCGTCGAGACCACGTCGGTCGTCTCCTCCCAGGACCCGTTCCGGTACAGGGGGGCAGTGGAGGCGGTTTCGGTCATGCTCTAGACCTTCTGGCGTGCAGTGATACGCCTCGCACGAGTGCGATTCGTGCGAGGCGTATCACGTGTGCGACTACTTCTTGAGCTTCTTCTCGACCTTCGGGGCCGCGGCAGCCGCCACACGGAACAGCTCGCTGACGATGGTGTGCTTGGGCACCCGCGTGGCGAAGTGGACCTCGTCCACAGCGGCGGCCAGGGCCTCGACGGCGTCCTGCTCGGCATACCAGCTGCGGCGGCTCATCATGGGCTGTTCCACCGGTTTGGCGGGCTGCTGCTTCGCCTGGCGGGCCGGCTTCGGTGGCACGGGCGGCGGAGCCGCCTCCCCGGTCTTTTCGGCGCGGCGCAGGCCGCTCATCCTGTTCCAGTCATCCTTGAGGCCGCTCATGTCGGGCGGGCTCGGTTTCTTGGCGGCGCTCACGGGCGCACCGCCTTGGCCAGGTCCCGGTACCAGGCGGCGGCGTCGGAGGTGGGGGCGTACTCGAGCACGGAGACGTGCGCGCGCCAGGCCTCGCGGATCTCCTTGCGCGCCCGGATCTCGGCGAGCACCGGGGGATCTCCGAGCGAGCGGAACGCCTCCAGCACGCTCGTGACGATGTTGCCGCCGCGGATGTCGACGCGGGAGGGCACCAGGCCCAGCACGTCGATCTCCACCCCCATGACGTCGGTGAGGGTGCCCATCTGCCGCAGCAGCAGCCGCAGAGCGCGGATGGAGGAGTCCTCGGCCTCCACGGGAACGATGGCGCCACCCGCACGGCCGGCCCGGCGTCGGGCGGCGATCAGCGCTGCGTCGCTGGCAGCTCCCAGCGAGGGTGGACAGTCCAGCAGGCCGACGTCGAAGAGGTCCTCCAGTTCCTCCAGCGCGCGGGCCAGACGGAACTCGCGTCCCTGGCTGAGGTAGAGGCCGCGGTCCAACAGGAACATGTCGATGTTGGTGGGAAGCACCCAGAAGTTGGGCCGGTACTCCACCACGATCTCGCGCAGGTCCCCGGACCACTCGCCCAAGACCTTCTGCTTGAGGGTGGTCTCGTCAGGGGACTCATTCAGCCCCAGGGCCTCGGTGAGGTGTCCCTGGGGGTCGAAGTCCACGGCCAGCACGCGTTCGCCGCGTTCAGCGATCGCGGCGGCCAGGTTCAGGGTGTTGGCGGTTTTGCCTACCCCGCCCTTTTGGTTCATCACGGCGTAGATGTCCATGGAGGAAGCGTAAACCTCGCACGGGTGCTATGCCTCGCACACCTCGCACAGGTGCGTGAGGTAGCACGCGTGCGACCCGTATCATGGCCGCACGGTGGCCAGCAGGGTCGCGCTCCTCCGCTGCGGGGCCAGATCGTGCAGGGTCGGGGCCTTGGCGCGCATCCCGTAGCGGGCCAGCGCGTCCAGCTTGACCTGCGGGACGTCGTCGACCTCTACCTTCCCCGCACCGATCCCGGCGATCTGGCTGGTGCGGTCCAGGGCCTGGACCATGCCGGGGCTGGAGACGCGGTCCGGTTCGGTGCGCAGCCGCTCCAGCTCCGAGAAACGCGCCCCGTCGGGGACCTGGAGCAGCCCGGTCAACTCGGCACGCACCGGGTGCGGAACGCGCTCGGTCAGCACGGTGTGCAGGCGGGCGTTCTCCTCCTTGCGGACTTGGCGTACCAGTCGGGAGAGCACCGTCAGCCCGGGCAGCAGGATCTGGTGTTCGAGCAGGAAGAGCACGGCCCGGTCGAACAGCGCCCGTGGGCCCTCCTCGCTGGCCCACACCCGCGCGGCCAGGTAGGCGCGCAGGTCCTCCTCCCCGGCGGAGAACTCGCGGTAGCCGAAGGTGTCGCGGATCTGCCAGGCGTGCTCGTAGGCGGTCTTCTCGCGGGACCGGTACTCGGGCAGGCACCCCGGGTCGGTGCCGAGCTGGTCGGCGACGAAGGCCACCGCCCGCTCGGGGACGCTGGTGGGATGGTCGGGCTGGAACACCCCGAGCATGCGGACCGTGCCCCACTGCACGGCCCATCCCAGCCGGGTGGCGGGGGTGCGTTTGCTCGAGGCCAGGGCCAGCGCATCGGGGGTGAGGCGGAAGCACTGTTCCAGGTCGCCCACCGACAGCTCCTCGGGGAAGCGGCCGTAGCGGGCGATCTGCTCGTCGGAGAGGTATTCATGCGGCATGGCCCTGAACGTAGGGGCCGCAGATCGGACAAAACGACGCCGTCACCGAACCGCCGCCCAGGTCACGGCTCTACCGCCAAATCCTGTAGCAATCCTCCTCGACCCCCTGTCACGCGCCTTCGCGGCCCCGTGCGCAGAGCTCGGCGTGACACCGCTGACCACAGACTGCTCAGCCGCCAGAAAGAGGGGGAGCTTTCTGACGGCTCGCAGGTTCGCCAGCTCCCCCGCGACGGGTTGCTGACCACACTTTTGAGACATCACCCGGTCGATGACATTCCCAAAGCACCCATGCCCTCAATAATCGGACATAGAGGACGTATGTGGGTGCCCGAAAGCAGTAAAACACACCTCGCTGATATCCGGCGTCACCAGCGTCTGCGTGACAAAGATTAATTCTTGTGCACACCAGCGCGAGAAGACATGTAACCGCAGGTCAGGGCATGTTTTAGCGTGGTCGATGTGGTCCTAGATGCCGTTGATGTCGCCGTTGTTCTCTTGAGCGCCTCCGAGCTGGCATAGTGCTGGGAACGGCATTTTCGGGGCCGCGACTCCCGAGCCGTTTCAACCCGGTTGCCCAGGTGGCAGGACCGCCCCATGCGCGGTGTGCCCCTGCGCTCGATGCAGTTCTCAATGAGGAGACAAGCTGGTGGATACTTGCCACCCTTTGCCCGCGACCCCGGACCGGGGGCGCCCGGCCATGAAGGTCATCGTGGTCATCGTCATCGTCTGTTTCGCCGTCTACGCCATCCACGTCGGCCACGACGTGGCAGTGGCCGTTGCTGCGGCATCGGCTCTGGCCTACGCAGCAGTCAGAGCTGCTCGCCGTCTGGCTGCACGCTAGAGCCGCCCTGTGGGAGAGCACGCCGCGCGCGGCTTAGAGCTCACCAGGACGATCCTTGACCAGACCCATCCCCTCTCGGAGTTCTCGCCTGAGGACCGTCTGCGGGCACTGCTGTTCCACCTGCGCGCCCGCGCTGGCATCGACGAGAGCACCTTCCGCCGCACCAGCACCATCGACTTGGGCATCCCCGAGCCGGTGGTGACCGCGGTCGTGCACGGCGACATCCACGCCCTGCGCGCCGCGTCCCAGGAGCACGGGTGGCCGACGCTGGCCTCCCTGCTCGCCTACGGCGGTGGGCTGGCCGCTGACTACAGCTCCTTGGCTGCGGCCTTGGCCGAGTACGAGGAAGTCATGATGCGTCCAAGGGATCGGCGTCTGCTGCCTGTCAGCCGCACCATGTTGGAGCGGCGCGGGTACCAGCACAGCGCACAGACCTTCCTGGTGGATCCCACGAAGGCCGCAACCGACCCGCGTCTGGTCACCACACACGCCGAACTGGTCGAGGCGCTGAAGTGCTTGCGTATCCGAGCGGGCAACCCGTCACTGCGCACCATCGCCGATCGGTCCGTACACATTCCCGAAGGAGTAGACCCGGCCAAGCACGAGCCCCGCTCCTACAACACCATCAACAAGGTCCTGCGGGTCGAGGCCAGCGGTCCACAGATGATCCCGGTGCTGGCGTTCGTACGCGGATGCGGGGTCACTGACGCCACTGAGTTGGCGGCCTGGGAGAAGGCGTGCTCGCACATCGCCATCGCCAAGCGCCGTGCACCGCTGGCGCCTCGTGACCGGGGCAGCACCTCGAGCGGACCCAACCCTTCAGCGGCCTAGAAGGAAGTGATACGCCTCGCACGCGTGCTGCAAGTGCGAGGCGTATCACTCCAGGCCAGACACAACTCAACCACGCAGGTACCTGATGCTCCGAGGACCGGGCGGGGTTCCGGCGCGAACGGCGGCCGGCCCCCGCGCACGCGGTGCGCGCCGGGTTCCCGGCCGGGGAAGCGGGGCCCCGGGGCGGCGAGCCCCGGGTACCACCAGACGCTCAGTTGCGAGCCAGCCACGCAAGCACGAGCACGATGACGACGAGGTAGATCACTGAGGTCGGCCAGTCACTGAACTGGCCGCGGAAGTTGCGCGGCACCAGGCGCTCCGAGGAGTAGGGGGTCGAGGAGGATTACTACAGGATTTGGCGGTAGCGGTCCTCGGAGTACGAACGGCTGCTGAGTAGAGGGCAGGACGCGCCTGTTCTACCGAGCGCGACACGCCGACACGCCGTATCTGCGATACCTGGGTACATACGCTTTTCTGTTTTTCGTCAGTGACGATTCCTCTTTTCGTCTCCCGGACGCCTGCGCATGCGGGCCTCCACCGCATCCAGATATCGGTCGGACGCGGTCTGCACCTGCGATACACCGCGCATGATCCGCTCGACTGCGGAGTGGCTGTACTCGCCCTGGGCGATGGCGGCCGCGGCACGGGCCAGGAGCCGCTGCAGCTCGCGCGGGCGCGGCGGCCCCGCTTCGGATGCGGGGACGTCTTCCTGGCGCTGCCAGGGGTTGGGCATGCCCGCGCCTGGGCCGCTGGGCACGATCCGGGTACGGGTGACCACTTCCCGGACCACCTCGCGCACCGGCTCGTCCTCGCTGCGGGCGCGGCCGGCTGCCTGGTCTCGCGCCAGGCGCTGGTGCGCGGTGCGCACCTCGTAGGCGCGCTGGCGGCAGGACCGGCCGCAGTACAGACGCGGCCGGCCCTTCCCGTTTGCGCGGGGAGAGATCTCCTTCCCGCACCATCCGCAGGTGCGCCGGAGCACTTTCCGGTGGACGGTCTCGATCACGCGGGCGTCGTCGTGCTCCTGGCCGTCGTCGGCCGTGGGGGTCTGAGTCATGAAAGGACGCTATCGACACTGACGAAGGTCCGTCCGCATGAGCGCAGGTATCTCGCAGAGATACAAAGGCTCACTCAGGCTGACTTACGTCAGTGACGCATTGCCTCTTTCCCCTTTACTTGTTCACCCGGCGCACGCTGGCGCGTCCCAGGCGACTGTCTGGGACAGGGCGCGGCACACCATCTCCGCGTCCCCTGGCGTGCGGGGGTCGGTGTCGCGGCGGGGATGGCGTGCCGCCTCGACACGGCGGTGAACGCGGCGCGGGGCGGCGTTCGACCAGGATCACTGCTAGTGCCTTGGTGTGATTCGTCAGTGTCGATATGTGCTGGGTCTGGTGCCTTGGGGTGGTGGCGTCCTGGAGTCGCGCTCAGCTTCTTTGCTTGGCGCTCCTCTGGACTCTGGAAACGGAAAAGGCCTGCCTGGAGCACACAGCTCCAGGCAGGCCTTCGTCAGGGATAAAGCGGCCGCCCCCAGGGGAAGGGGCGGCCGCGAGAAAGGGCGGGCCTAGGTCCTGTACGACTGGGCGCACCGGATGGCCCGGGCGCGCGTGTGCTCCTCGTGCGTCGCCGCGTACACGATCTGGTCGATGTGGCCCACTCGGTTGTAGTCCGCCTCGCCCCGGTCGAGCAGGATGTAGCCCGGCCGGTCCTTGGAGATGCGGAGGCGGCCGCGGTAGCAGCCGTTGGGGGCGTAGGAGAACGTGATCCACACGTCCTGGTTTTCCAGGTGGCCGTAGAGCTCGCGGGCGCGCTCAGCTGCCGCAGCGCAGGTGCAGCGGATAGGCATGGTGAATCCCTTTCTTCTGCGGAAAAAGAGGGGCCTGCCGCGCCTGCGGCAGGCCCCTCGGGGTCAGGGGTGGTGCGAAAACTCAGGCCTGCGGGGCCGGGGCCGGCCACACCTGTGTCAGGCGCGGCTCCCAGGGCCAGCGCCGTTCCACCACGCGGTGCATGGCGGTGACGGCGCTCAGCCGGGTGCGCCAGGGCCGGGCGTGGTGGGTCTCCTCGTGGTCGTGGCCGGACAGCCACAGGTGGCGGCCGCTGATGTCGGCCAGGAGGCCGCTCACCGGAGCAGCCTCCACCGTCTCCACCTCGATCTCCTGGTACAGCTCCAGGGAGCCGCCCTCAACGAGAGCCAGGGCCTGGGCGGGGGTCACGGGCGCCCTCCCAACCAGTACTCGCCGGGGGCGGTGCTGTAGGCGGTCTCGACCAGGTCCAGGTCCTTGCTGGTGAGCCAGCCCAGGCGGCCGGTCTCGTGCAGCAGCCGCAGCCAGACAGCCTCCATCGAGGCGTCGGGCTGGTGGGCGGGGACGCCTCCGGCCCGGTAGTGGGCCAGGGTCGCCTCCGCCAGGGCCCGCACCTGGTCGGGGGTGTACCAGGCGGCGCCCGTCGTCTCCCCCGGCGCGGGGGTGAGGGTTCCTTCGGCAGTGGCGGTGGCGACCCACCAGTAGTGGCCCGGCGTGGGCACCGCGGGCAAGCTGGCGCACAGGTTCGGCAGGTGCCCCTGCCACAGCAGCCCCGAGCCGGTGACCCTCAGCCCGGTCTCCTCCTGGACCTCCGCCACGAGGGCCTCCGCGACGCTGGCGTGCGAGTCCCTCACGTGGCCTGCCACGGGAGCCGTGCCGCGCGGCCACCAGCCGCGGGTGACCATGAGCAGCCGATCCTGCTGGTCCTCGATGAGGACGCCCACGGACGTGCCGCAGCACCGCTTCGCCTTCTTCATGGTGGTCATACTGGGTGTGCTCCTTCGAGAGTGAGTGCGGCCCGCCCAGGTCCTTGGTCGAATCGGGGCGGGCCGCATGCTTCTTTCGTCACGCGCACGAGCGTGACGTGGACCGGGTGGTCCCCCCGCCCACCAGCCGGGGCTGGTGGGCAGAGCGAGCACCCGGGTCAGGAACGAACGGTGCGGGCCTTGTCCCATCCGGCGCGGGAGGCCATCTCCGCCAGGTAGAGCAGCAGCAGACAGAGCGCGGCCAACGCGGCCGCGGCGGCCGGGTCCGGTTCGGCGATGATGAGCGCGGCCGGCAGCATCCAGCCCATGTGCCAGGCCTGGTCCATCGCCCCGGGGGCGCGGGTGTAGTAGCCGTGTCGGCCCAGCGCCCACGCCAGGCCCTCCAGGGTGCGGCGCCGGTCAGCCCAGTAGTGGCTGAAGGCGTTGACGGCCAGGCCCAGCCCGGCCTGGAGCGGGCCGACGACCTCGTCGCCGGCGACCGCGACCAGGGCCAGCATCACGCCCTGGCAGACGGTCAGCGTGGCCACGTGGGCGGCGCAGGAGCGCCGCCCGGCGGTGTCCTGTTGGCCTTTGGTGGCGGCCTGGTGGTCGCTTTGGGCCCAGTGGTCCCCC
This sequence comes from Nocardiopsis algeriensis, assembly GCF_014203695.1. Classification (GTDB taxonomy): domain Bacteria; phylum Actinomycetota; class Actinomycetes; order Streptosporangiales; family Streptosporangiaceae; genus Nocardiopsis; species Nocardiopsis algeriensis. The sequence continues at coordinate 13,301 of NZ_JACHJO010000017.1, forward strand.
AGCCAGTGCCCAGACAGCAGCGCGGCGTAGATCAGCATGGTGGTCTCCTCACAGTGGGTGGTGCTCGGGTGTGTGGTCGCGGGCGCGACCGAACCGGCCAGGCCCTGGTTTCCGGGGCCCAGCGGCCGAAAGAATCGGTGGAAAGCGGCACAAAGACGGCGACCGAATCGGTGTTCAGTCGCCGTCTGGTCGGTGACAGCGGGTGATCTAGGCCAGTCGCCAGGGCGCCTTGCGTGAGCCCGGCTTGATGATGTGACCGGCCTCGCGCAACTCGGCCAGGGCCGCCTTGACCGCGGTCGCCCCGCAGCCGGGACGCCCCTGGAGCTGCTCCACCACCTCGCTGGTGGTGGCCACCTTGCGCTCGCGCAGCACGGCCAGGACCTCGGCGGCTGCCCCGCTCACCCCGGCCGGGGCGGCGACCTGGTCCCGGGCGGTCTGGGCCGCGGCCGCCTTCTCCTGCCGCGCCAGGCCCAGGTCAACCAGCACCCGGTGCGGCACCTGCGGAGGCAGGGTCACCCCCACCGCCGGGCCGCCCGGCGCGTCCCCGGCGGGGGCGGGCGTGCGGGGGGCCCGTTCCACCGCCTGTCCCGTCAGCAGCCGGCGGCCGCGCGCGATGCGGGCCGCGATCTCCTCGGCCGCGGCGGCCTCGGCGGCGTCGGCGTCGTGCAGGCGGGAGGCGAACATGCCGCTGGTGCCCTCGTCCAACGCATCGGCGCTGAAGGGGTCCAGGTCTTTGACTTGGACCTGGGCGGCCTGGGCCATGAGGCGGGCGGTGACCTCGTCGCCGGAGTAGGCGGTGCGCATCACGCAGTCCCGGCCCTTCAGGCTCACGGCCAGGCCCTTGTTGCGGGGCTCGTTCTCGGGGTCGGGCAGGCGGGCGGGGTTGGACTTGGGGAAGTCGCGCATGAAGATGCTGGCCTGGTTGGCCTTCATCTTGAGCGAGACGGCGTTGGCGGCGGTGGCATTGGCGCGCACGCTGTCGTGGCCGAAGTCCTCCAGTCCGAACCCTTGGGTGATGACCACGACCGTGACCCCTGAGGAGCGGCCCTTGCGGCACAGCCAGCCGACTTTCTTGGCCAGGTCGGGGTCGGCGGCGACCTCGTAGAACTCATCGAAGAGCAGCGCGATGCCGGGGAAGTCGCGGCTGGGAGCGAATCCGCTGGTGCCCTGGGCGGCCAGGTAGCGGCCGCGTTCTTTGACCAGCGTGATCAGCCCGTCGATGAGGGTGTGCCAGGTCTGGGGTTCGGAGTCGCCGATGAACCAGTTGGCGTGTTCGGCGATCAGCGGGGAGGACTGACCGCCCTTGGGGTCGACGTAGATGGTGTAGGTACAGCCGGTCTGCATCATCCCCAGCATCAGCCCCTCCGACAGCGAGGACTTGCCCGAGCCGGTGACGCCGCCGATATAGCCCGACCACATGGACGTGCCGTCGTAGAGCAGCCACTCGGGCTCGCCGTCGCCGTCGACGTAGCGGCCCAGCCGGATCAGCGTCTTGCCCTGGCGTTCGACCACCCGGGAGCGGCCGTCCTCCAGCGGCACGGGCACGTCCATGATCTGGCGGCTGATCGCGCGGATCCAAAACACCGTCGGGTCGGGTTCGGCGCCGTCGGCGGGGGAGTCGTCCTCGATCTCCAGCTGGGAGGGGCTGATCTTCAGCGCGGTGCCCAGCCGGCCGATGTTGGCGCGCACCATCTCCGCGCCCTGGCCGTCGGCGACGGTCTCCACCTTGGCCAGCACCCCGAACGTGGTCGGCTCGGCCTTGATCAGGCGGGCGCCGGACAAGATCTTGCCCTGGGCGGCCACGTGGCTGTCCCAGCGGGTGGTGATGCGCCCGTGCAGGTCGGCGGGGACCGCGGCGCCGGAGGCCTCGGGGTCGGGCAGGGGGCCGGTGAAGATCTTCTCCAGGCCGGGGCGGCGCACCACCAGGGCGTGGCGGTGGTGCTGCCACCAGCGCGCCGACACCCCCAGCAGGGTGAGTATCCCGGCGGCGGCGGTGGTGCTCCACCCCTGCGCCGTGGCGGGGGCGGCGGCCGCCACCACGGCGGTGTAGGCCACCGCCGCACCGGCCACGACGCGGGTGTGGCCGGTCTCGGTGGCGGCCCAGGCCGAGGCCAGCGGGTAGCGGCGCCGGGCCCAGCGGGAGCGCAGCACCTGCGGGGTGACCGCGGCGGCCAGGCCCGCCCCGGCGGCGGCGATGAGGGAGGCCGCCGCCGGGGCCAGGCCGGCCTGGGCGGCCATGCCGGTGTACAGGGCGCTGGAGGCGAACACGGCCCCGCCCCAGTACCAGGGGGTGAACACGTGGGAGTACATGCGCCGCAGCGACCCTTCACCGGGGCGGGTGAGTCCGTCCCAGGCCTGGGTGAGGATGCCTTCGGCGCTCCAGCTTCGCTGGCGGGCAGCAGCGGGGGGTGCGGTGGTCGTGGCCACGTCGGCCTCCTTGGGTCGATGGTGGGGCGGGTGTCGGTCACGCGGGCGCCGGAGGAATGCTTCCGGCGCCCGCGTGGCGGGCACCCGCCCCCGCGCAACACCCGGTTGCGCGGGGGCGGCCGGGGTCAGTCGGCGGTGTAGTAGGACTTCTTGGTGGCGGCCGCCGCGGCGTCGGCGTGGGCCTGGGCCACGGCGGCGTTGAGCCGTACGACCGCGTCGGTGGCGTGGGCCACCTGGGTGCGTGCCATCGCCACGGCCTCCTGGCCCTGGGCCAGGCGGGCGAGCATCTCCTCGCCCATGCCCGCCCGGCGTGCGGCGTTGAGCAGCCCCTCGTAGTGGGGCAGCACGACGGTGTCGACGAAGGTGGTGTGGGCGCGCATCGCGGCGACGTCGCCCTCGAAGGAGGGCAGGTCCACCACGACTTGCACGGCCTGCTGGGTGGCGGTCGCGGTGCCGCCGGAGGCGGCGGCCTGGCTGGGGCCGGCGGAGTCGGGGGTGTTCTCGGACATGGGACAGCTCCTTGACTGCGGGTGACATCACGGGTGTGGTCGCGGACGCGACCGAACCGGCCGGGCCCCGGTCTGGGGGCCCAACGACCAAAAAAATTGGTGGAAACCGGTAGAAAACAGGCGACCGAATCCCGTTCGGTCGGGGTTCGGTCGCCGTTTGGTCGGTGACGCTGCGTCTACCGTCCTCGGGTGAGGTAGTCGCCGTCGGCGGCGTCGGGGGTGGCGGAGCGGGCGTCGGCGACCACGGTGTGGGTGCGCTCCAGCTCCTCGCGCACCGCCCGGCACGTGATGGCGGCCTCGGTGTTGGCCGCACCGGCGGCGGAAACCTCCGTGACCGCGATGGCGCCCATGGCGTGGGAGGCCATGCCGGCCGCCAGCGCGTCCATGTCGGCGGCGATGCGGTCCATGTAGAGGGCGTAGGAGTCCAGGGCGGCCAGGTGCGCGTCCAGGGTCTCGGCGTCGGACAAATCGATCACGGGAACCATCTCCTTGTTGGTGGTGCGCAGGCCCGCGACCAGCTCGCGGGCCAGGGCGCGGTCACGGTCGTGGCGGGCAAGGTCAGCAAGCTCCTCCTCGGCGGTGCCTGCGGGCCGGTCGCCGTCGGCGACCGGGGGCTCCTGGGGCCCCTCGGGCTCCTCCCGGCCCTGGTCCGGAGCCTCTTTGCGGCGCAGGGGCACCACGTTGTCGGGCACCTCGCTGTCAGCGGCATCGGAGCGGGCGGCCGGCTCCTGCTCGTCCGGGTGCGCATCCGCACCCGAACGCTTGTGCCCGCGGGCCTTGAGCAGGGCGTAGCCCTTCTTGACCAGGCCCTGCTTCTCCTGCTTGCGGGCCTTGCGGGCGGCCTTGCGCTCGGGGCGCGACAGCCGCCGCCGGGCACGCCAGGCGTCGGCGTCCTCCAGGGCGTCCTCCCACCAGTGCCGCACCAGGTCCTTGATGCGGATCCGGCGCGGCTCCAGAGCGGGCGGCAGCGGCCGGCCCTCGGACAGGGCCTTCTCCCAGGCCCGCAGCCGCTCCTTGTCGGCGGCCATGCGGGCGGTGCGGTAGGCCACCGACGGCGGGGTCTGGCCCTTGAGGATGGCGGAGGTGTCCTTGATGCCGCCCCCGGCGGTGCCCCAGGTGACCAGGGCCGCCAGGATCATGGCGCTGAACGGGTCCACGCTCAGCCTCCGATCAGGGCGCTCATCAGCCCGGTGGCGGCCCCGGCACCGGCCTCACGCAGGCCGCCGTGCAGGGAGCCGATGATGCCGCCCGCGTACATGGCAGCGATCGGGGTCAGGACGAAGCTGATGATCGCGGCCTTGTTGCAGGTCCGGTCCACCATGAGGTCGGCGATGATCACGATGGTGCCGATCAGCGCACCCACGCCCAGGATCATCGAGGGGGAGACCCCGCCGCCGAAGAGCCCGCCGACCGCGCCCGCGATCGCGCCGGCACCGAGGTTGAGGATGTAGCCGATCCAGCCGCCGACCTCCGAGGCGGCCAGGGCCAGCGAGCCCAGCGCAGCCAGGGAAATGGGCAGCCACCAGTGCTTGCCCCACTTCTTGTTGGTCAGCCAGGCCGCGGCGAACAGGCCGACAGCCGTGATGAAGTACATGGGTGGTTCTCCTGTCTACGCAGGTAGAGGCGGTTTCAGAGGAGTTCGGTGATCGCTCCGGCCAGCGAGCCGAGCACGATCCACAGCGCGGCGGCCCCCAGCAGCAGCGCGGCGGTGCGCGCGGCCGAGACCATCGACCAGGCCAGGAGGATGGCGGCCGCCATGACCGGCAGCGATACGGCCAGGCGCACCACCTCCGCGGCCCGCAGCAGGCGGTGGTCGGGCAAGTGGTCACCCTTGAGGGCCTGCTCCCACAGGTGCTTGAGGCCGGGGGCGGCCTGGTGCACCAGGTCGGGCGGGCGCAGGTGCTCACCAGCCCAAGCGCGCAGCCTGGCGATGCGCTCCAGGTCCAGGCCCCCCGTCTCCTTGGGTGCGCGGGCCTGAGGCTTTTGCGCAGCGGGCGGCTCCGGTTCGGGGGCCGGGGGCGGAGGGGCCGGCGGCGTGGTCGGCTCCGGTTCCGGGGCGGTAGCGGGCCGGGGCCCGGGCACGGCCCGCAGCGGCGGGGCGGCCTCAGGGCTCCGGCGATGATCGTGGTGCGTGCCCGGGATCGGGGACGCGGGGTCGGGTAGGGCACCCATCGGCCCCTCCAATTCGGTGATGTGTGCAGGTCAGGTATCGAACAGCGCAGGCTGCACGACGTCGTCGGGGTAGTGCTCGGCCAGGTGCTCGTCCACCTGGTCCTCAGCCAGCGGGCGGGTGCGCACGATGTCTCCGCGCCAGGAGCAGGAGCACTGGGGCCAGTGCAGGACCCAGTCAGGGACCGGCACCGGCTCGATGCGGGTGCGGTGGTTCATGCCGCCGCCTGCGGTTGGGGCGAGGTGCTCTGACAGCCCTGCGGGCACCTGCGCCCGTTGCCCGTGGGCAGGCAGTAGGGGTGCAGCTCCCCGCACGAGGTACAGGTGCAGCGCGCCAGATAGGCGCGGGCCAGCGACCGTTCGCGAGCCGGGCTCAAGGGGCGCACCGGACGGGCCAGGCTGCGGCGGTACAGGTTCGCGGTGCGAACCCCGCCGATGTTCCCGGCCCGGTTGGACCGCCACTTGAGCTGGCCGGCCACCTCCAGGCCCGCGATGCTCAGGCCTTCGGCCCGTAGCTGGGCTTTGGTGCGCAGGTCCGGGTCGAAGAGGCGGCTCCAGCCCCACGGGAACGTGGGGACGCCGAAGCGTTCGCCGGTCAGGTCGAGGAACGGGTGCAAGGCGGCCACAGAGTCTTCTCCTTCCATGTGTGGGGCCGCCGCCCGTGCGGGCGGCGGCCCGTGGATCGTGGTGGCCCGCCCCGCACGGGCGGGCCACGAGCTGAAGGTGGTCTCGGGATCGGGGTCTCCTTCCTGTGAGGGGCGTGCGGGTGGGCACCAGGGTTCGCGCGGCGCCACCTCACCCCGCGCAACGGGGGTGGCAGTGGTTCGCGCGGCACCGGAGTGGTGCCCGCACCCGCCCGACCGCTAGGGGCCGGGCAGGTGTGGGCACCCGCCGGAGCAGGCGGGTGGGCACCCCTGGGCACCTCCAGGTCAGGAGGGGTGCCCAGGGGTGCCCAGGGGGTACGAGTCAGCCCCGCATCTGCGGGGGCAGGTGGCGGTTCACGGTGCGGCGGGACACCCCCGCCTCGGTCGCGATCGCCGACACCGACGGGGTGGCCCCGGTGGCGGCCAGGCGCTTGTAGGCGGCCAGCACCGCGGCCCGGTTGCGCTCACCCTCGCTGCCCGGGGTGGGCACCCTGGGCACCGTCCGGTCGTCGACGGCGGGCACCCGGCGGGCCGGGGTGCTCTGCGGAAACCCGAACCCCGCGGTGAAGGGCCCATCGGTGATCGCGGAGGCGTCGTCGGGCACCCGCTCGTTACCGATGGCGGGGCCGGCCCCGATGGGGCGCATGAGCGTCAGCTCCTGCTCCAGCGCGAACCGCTGCTTGAGCAACTCCGCGTCGGCGCGCTGGGCGGCCAGCTGCGCTTCCACCTGGCGCTGGAGCGCCTCCTGGCGCATCTGGTGCTCGGCCTCCTGGCGGATGCGCTCGGCGTCGGCGTCGGCCTGCTGGCGCATCCGGTCGGCCTCGGCCTGGGCGGCAGTCAGCTCCATCTCCGCTTCGGCCTTGGCGCGGGCGTAGGCGGCCTGGCGGCGGATCTCAGCCAGCTCGCGCTTCTCGTCCTCGGTCAGGTCCGTGGACAGCGCCAGCTCGCGCTCGCGATCGGCGTCCCGCTCGGCCTGAGCAGCCTCCTCGGCCTCCAGGCGCTCCTTCTCGGCGGCCTGGGCGGCCGCGGCCCGGTCGGCATCGCGGCGCTGCTCCCACGCGGTGCGGGCAGCCAGCGCGATGTGCCACAGGAACTTGGAGCCGATCGGGACCAGCGCGAACGCGACCTGCTCGGTGCCCCAGTGGTGACAGCCCAGCAGGAGACCGGCGGCGGCCGCCGCGATCCACCCGCCGATACTGGCCAAGCGCCGCACGTCGGGCGCGACCCAGGCCACCAGGACGGTGGACACGATCAGGACGTCGGCGAAGACTCCGGCGGCCCACCCGGCGGGGCCGTTGCCGATGATGTCGGCGGCGGTGTTGGCCACCCACATCAGTGACAGCAGGGAGGGAACGGCCGCGGCGGCCACCACCAGGCGGGTCGGGGTGAACCACCCGGCCAGGCCGGAAGCGGCGGTCGGCGCGGTCGGCATCGGGTCAGTGGTCTTCTTCAAGAGCTTCATCGTCAGCCCTCCTTCGGGGTGCGGGGGCGGGAGTGGGTGGTGTGGGTCATCAGGGCGGGGCCGCCGGTGGCGGCCAGGAGCAGCGCGGGGATCACAGCCGTCAAGGCGGCCGCGGCGATGATCAGCACGGCGATCACCGGCGGGCCCCGCAGCTGGCGCACACGTAGGCCGCGCGCATCACGTCCCAGGCCATCTGCTGTCCGCAGTGCCAGTAGGTCGCGCAGCAACGCAGGAAGCGGGCGAAGTGGCTCATGCGTCCACCTCCGGCTCCTGGTCGCCGCTGTCGACGAGGCGCTCCAGGTCCGGCAGCGCGTAGAGCGCCACCACGACCGCGATGGCAGAGACTGCCCAGGACTGGGACAGCATCAGAATCCCCACCAGCCCGGTCAGCGCCCCCAGGGGAACGAGCCACTTCATGCTCATGCCGCCACCCCCTGCTCCTGGCTGGTGGTGGTGCGGGGGCCGCAGACGGTGGCCAGCGGGGCCGGGGCCGGCCCCAGCACCTGCTGCACGGCCAGCACCAACAGGTTCCGGGGCAGGGGGCCCAGCACCTCGCGGTAGGCCTGGAGCAAGGCCGCGAGGTGCTGCCGCTGGCCGGTGGTGCTGTGTGCCTCCACGCGGTGGGTGGCGGCCTCCAGCTCTGCCACCAGGGCAGAGCCGGAGACGACCTCCCACTGGCACAGGGTGCACTCACGGCGCTGCACGCCCGTGAACGGGGACGGGGGAGAGGAATCGGTAGGATCGATGGTGCGCATCACGGTGTTCTCCTTTGCTGGTGGGACTGGGTGTGCGAGAGCCCGCCCGGGGTCCGATCCCGGGCGGGCTCGCTTGTTCTCGTGGTGGACCCTGGTGGTCCCCCAGACCGCCCCGGCCGTGCGCGTGGTGCGCAGGGTCGGGGCGGACGGGCACCCCAGGGGTTCAGCGCGTTTCGGCTATGGCCTCGCGCAGAGCGGTCAGCCCAGCGATCTGGGCATCCAGCAGCTCGACCAGGTCGAGACCGCCGGTCACCAGCAGCAGACCCGCGCGGAGCACGGTGGTGGTGTAGCCCACCGCCTCCAGCGCAGGGGCCGGGGAGTCGACGTCGCGGGAGTACTGGAGCAGGACTCCGCCGCTGGTGGCGCACACCTTGTAGATGTGCGTGTCGCCGCAGAACATCGCTGCGATGGTGCGGATCTCCGCGGCCTGGGCGGTGGCGGTGACCGCCGCGCCGGGCGCGGGGACCTCGCGTTCCTCCTGCGGTCGGCGCCGGGGGTGCAGCACCATGGGGCGCCGCCGCTGCTGATCAGCAGTCTCGGTCGTGGTCATGGGCATGGGTGTCCCCTCTCAGGTGGGTGTGGGTGTGCTGGTCAGGCAGCCAACACGGTGGTGTGGAGTGCGATCTGCCCGCGGGTGCGGGGAGCGGTCTGCAGTACCCGCAGGAGCACCTGGCGCGCCTCAGCGGGGGTGGTCCAGGCGGCGGTGATGCGGGAGGCCGCGGTGGCGCCGTCGATCCCGGCGGCGGGGTCGTCCAGGACCTCGGCCAGGTCGGCGTGGACCTCGGCGGCCAGTTCCTCGGCGGCCGCGCGATCCTCGACCTCGGGCTCGTCCTGGGCCTGGTCGTCGCCGTGGGGATGGTGCGGGCTGATCCGGTTGGGCCCGTCGGGGGCGGTGTCCTCGGGATAGACCGTGACCTCGGGGTCGTAGACCGCGTTCGGGTTGGTCTGCGTCGGGGCCTCGGCCGAAGCTCCGGAGTCGCCCCAGATGGTGGCGATCATGTGTTCGCGGCCCGCGGTGAGCATCAGCTCGGCTGCCTTGCGGCCGCCGGCGGCCTCGATCGCGTGGGCGATCTCCCAGTCGTGGGTGGTGCTGCTGCTCTGACCGCGCAGGACGCGCACGATGTCGGCGCGGGTGGCGCCGGTGGCCTCGCTGATCTGCGCGATCGTGAGCATGGTTCCTCCCAAAGAAGCGGGCTGCATGCCCTGCAACTGTGCTTGCATTTCCCAGGATGAGCGAGCACACTAGATATGTCAAGCAGGAAGAGCAACTGATTCTGAATGAGGTAGAGGAGTAGCCTCAGATCATGGCCAACACACCTGAGCAGCCCTACCTGAAGGTCCTCAATGCGCTCCGTAGCGCTGTCGACTCGGGGAGCCTCTCACCTGGGGACAAGTACCCGAGCATCAACGAACTGGTAAAGGAGCATGGCGTTGCACCTACAACTGCACGGCGCGCGCTCACGAAGCTCCAAGAAGCAGGGATCGCGGAGCCGCGCCACGGCATCGGCTGGTTCGTCACTGTGCCTCCTCCGCCTCAAGCCACCCTGGAAGAGCGTGTCGCCTCCCTCGAAGTCGAGGTCCGCGAACTGCGTGAACAACTGGACTCCAGGGTGTCGTGACCCATACAGAGCCCACGAGAGGCAGCCAGGGGGCACCCAGATGCCCCCTAAATGCCACCTAGACAGAGCGAGCACAGCATGAGGAGCGTGGAGGCATGAGCACCTCGATAGCCCCGTGGGCGCGGCGCATCAAGAAAGAGCGTGAACTTCGTGGCTGGACTCAGCGCGCATGCGTCGAGCGCCTGCGGTACGAGACCACCCGCGAACTCCCCGAGCAGAGCACCATGCTGGACCAATGGAAGCGCTGGGAAGCTGGCCGAGTGATGCCCAGCGCTGAATATCAGCGCATGATTGCCAGCCTCTTCGGCTCAGTGTCGGGCGCCTTCTTCGCCGCTCCTCGCAGCCCGCAGGAAGTCCTGGAAGCCGCCGCCCCTGGATCGGACACACCAGAGCTGCTCGCACGACTACGACGTTCCGCCGTGGACCAGGCGACCCTGGAGTCCCTACGGCTCACAGTGGATCGGCTCTGCTCGGACTACCCCGTGATCAACGCACACCAACTCCTGACCGAAGGCCGAGCCTGGCTGGCCCGACTGGCGGACCTCCTGGAGCTGCGGGTCAGCCTGACGCAGCACCGCGAGATCCTGTCCCTGGCAGGGATGCTCGCGCTCCTAGTGGGCTGCCTGGAGCAGGACATCGGTCGTAGCCCCGCAGCAGAAAGTACGCGGCAGTCCGCCCTGACCCTAGGCACGGAGGCCGGCAACACCAACGTCGTCGGCTGGGCACACGAGATGCGCTGCTGGTTTTCCCTGACCCAGGGCGATTACCGCACGGTCTTGACCTCTGCTGAGGCAGGCATCGAGGCGGCCGGAAACCAGTCGGTAAGCGTGCAGCTCTACGCCCAGCAAGCAAAGGCCTGGGCGCGCATCGGTAACCAGCAACGAGTCGAGATCGCCCTCGACCGCGGCCGGGAGCTGCTGGAGAAGCTGCCACCCCCGATGGACCCGTCACACCACTTCGTCGTTGACCCGTCCAAGTACGACTTCTACGCGATGGACGTGCTCAGAAGGTCCGGCAACGACAAGCTCGCTGACGGCTTGGCCGACGAAGTCCTGTCCACGTCCACCGACTGGTCGGGGCGCCTGGTGGCACCCATGCGAGCTGCTGAGGCCTACGTAACCAAGGGCGTGGTCGCGGCTCGCTCTGGAGACCTGGAAGGAGCCATCAGCTACGGCCGCCAGGCCTTAGACGGCACCCGACAATCCGTCCCGTCACTGGTGATGGTCAGCCAGGAGCTAGGACAGGTACTCACCGAGCAGTACAAGAACGAGCAGGAAGCACAGGACTACATCGAAGAACTGCGGTCTCTCGCAGAGCGTGTTGCGTGAAGCAGACGGGCCTGGACGGTTCGCCGATCCAGGCCCTTTCAGGCATCGCAGATGGCCGAAACGGCCTCCGAGCGCCACAAGCTCTAAGTTCAATGGCATTACCCAAGTAAAAAGGCGGGGCACTGGTGCCAGCCAGGTCCCCGCCTCCGCAGATGAGACTGGTCGATGCCACGACCAGGACACTCTCACCCAAACGCTGTAGGTCCATCGTACCCACTGGGTGCGACTGAGCCACATGTGAGTGTCCTGACGTTGCGGTGTCGGCCTAGAAGGCAGACCCGTGAGCATCCAGCACATGCAGATGGTCTTCGATGCCGAAGGCCTCTCCCCCCGCGAGAAGTGCGTCCTTCTCGCGTACTGCAACTACACCGACGCCCACGGCTATGTGTGGGCAGGTGTCCCTCGCGTCAGCGACGACACCGGAGCCTCTGAAAGCACCGTCAAGCGCGTGCGCAAGGAACTCCAGGAGCGCGGCCTGCTCGCCACTAAGCGCCGGGTGGACCCTCGCACTGGGCGGTCCACGTCGAACATCACGAGGATCAACCTCGATCTCCTTGCGTCCATGAAGCGAGCCCCGCGTGAGTACGACGACAACGTCATCGAGGAGCTGACTTTCGAGGCCGAAGAGACACCCTCTAAAAGCGCCTCTGACCTGCGGATAGGTCAATCTGACCCCGCCTCTGACCTGCGGATAGGTCAATCTGACCCCGGACCCGGGGTCAATCTGACCTCACCAGAGGGCGAGGTCAATCTGACCCCTAATTCATCAGATGAACCGTCAGGTTCATCCTCCTCAGGAGGTAGGCCGGCCAAGGAGGACGAGGAGGAGTCGCCTTCGGCTAAAAACACCTCCCCGCCGCGCGGGGTACAGCCCACAGACCTAATCCAGGACCTCACGGACGCCACCGCAGACGAGGCGCTCGCTCTGTGGGAGAACATCCGCCCAGACGTGAAGAAGACTCCAGGTGGCCTGATTCGCCACATGGCTGAGAACGGGGACCTGGCCTATCGACTCGGTGAGATCCGCCGTCAGCGTGCGTCTCAGGTGCGTGCAGCGGCATCTCAGGCCGCCGGGCCGGACCCGGTCTGTGGTGAGCACCGCGAACCGGTGCCCTGCGAGGCGTGCGCCGGGCTGCCGCCGCTGCAGCAGAAGCAGCTGCTGCGACGGTTCGGTCCCATGCGCCGTCCGGACCTGGCCGCGCACGTGGCGCCGGCCCCCGCCTCGACCGCTTCGGTCGGGGTCTGACCCTTCCACGAAAACGGCGGCGGGCCCGGTTGGTAGCCGAGGGCCCGCCGCCCGCTCACCCCTTGCATAGAGATGGAGCCCTTTCATCATGACCGACGAAACCCGCGTACCTCCACACGACATCCAGGCTGAGCAGAGCGTGCTCGGCGGCATGATGCTCGACGCCGACGCAGCCGTGACCGTCATGGGCATGCTCACCGCCGACCACTTCTACCGGCCCGCTCACCAGATCATCTACGCCGCGATCTGTGCCCTGACCAACCGCGGCGAGCCCTGCGACGCCATCGCGGTCAACGCCGAGCTGACCAAGCGCGGCGAGGCCACCCGGGCGGGCGGTGCTCTCTACCTGCACACCCTGACCGAGACCATCCCCACCGCGGCCAACACCGGCTACTACGCCAAGATCGTCTCCGACCAGGCCCTGCTGCGCCGCCTGGTCGAGGTGGGCACTCGGGCCGCCCAGCTCGGCTACACCGGTCAAGGTGACCCTGTCGACCTGGTCGATGCGGTTCAGGCCCAGATGCTGGCCATCACCGAAACCCAGACCAAGGAAGACGACCCCCTGCCCGCCGACTACATGCCCCGCGCCCTGGACCGCATCCAGCAACGGGCGACCAGGGGCGGGGGCCTGCAGGGCCTGCCCACGGGTTTCGCCGACTTCGACGCGCTCACCAACGGATTGCTGGCCAAGCAGATGGTGGTCATCGGGGCCCGGCCGTCGGTGGGCAAGACAACCCTGGCCCTGGACTGGGCCCGCCAGGCCGCGATTCGGGCCGGGGCCCCGGTGGCGTTCTTCTCCCTGGAGATGGGGGAGGAGGAGATCACCGACCGGCTGCTCTCGGCCGAGGCCAGGGTGCCGCTGCACACCATCAAGTCCGGGCTGGTCGACGACGCCCAGTGGCACCGGATGTCGCAGGTGCTGCCCTCGATCACCGACTCGCAGCTGGTCATCAAGACCGGGATCAGCCAGCTCGCGCAGATCCGGGCCGCGTGCCGGCGGATGAAGCGCTCGCTGGGGCTGCGGATGGTGGTGATCGATTATTTGCAGCTGGTGACCACCGACGGCCGCTACGACAACAAGAACGCCGAGGTCACCGAGATCTCCCGGGCCCTGAAGCTGCTGGCTGTGGAGCTGGACGTGACAGTGGTGGCGCTGTCCCAGCTCAACCGCAAGAGTGAGGAGCGGGCGGACAAGAAGCCGCAGATGTCGGATCTGCGCGAGTCCGGGGCGATCGAGCAGGACGCCGACCTGGTGGTCCTGCTGCACCGCGAGGACGTGCACGACAAGGACTCCCCGCGGGCGGGGGAGGCGGACCTGCTGCTGGTCAAGCACCGCAACGGACCTACCGCCGAGGTGACCGTGGCCTTCAAGGGCCACTACGCCCAGTTCGCGGACCTGCCTCCGGGGTGAACCTCGACGAACCACGCGGCCCCGCACCACGTGCTGGTGCGGGGCCGCTGTGTGCAGCGAAACAGAAAGCCGGCCCCCACTGTCTGTGCTTGAGTGGCCCTCCACCCCCACGAGAAGGAGATTGCCGGTGAGTGCTTCCGAAGACCACTTCGAACACATCGGTGACGACCACATGTCGGCCGAGGAGACCCGCGCCTGGATGGCCGAGAACACAGGGCCCAAAGGAGGCCGCTACTACAAGCGCTGCCAGCGCTGTGCCCCAACCCCGTGAGGTCTCTGTAACAACCTGTTGCCTTTACGCCGTAAAAATGGGCTGGTGTTTCTATCGCTGAGGGACTCAACACACCAGGTCGCCGTCGGGGTGCGGGCTAGAGTGAGGGTCCCGGCCCCCCGGGGGCAGTCAGGGGAATACACCCCCAGAAGCAGCACCTCTTATGGGAACCTGGGATTCCCTTCCGCCCCCTTCGGAGGTGATCAGTGCCCCGGATCGAACTTGAGCTCTACACCGACGACCCTGCCTGGGCCGCCGCACTGCGCTCTTACTGGACTTTGAACGAAGATGGCCACGGCTGGGCTCAAACGGTGGCAGAGGTTCGTGCGCAACATCAGCTGACGTCCCCGGAGATGACACAGCTCGTCCGGACCTGCGGAAGCGCACGCCTGACCGACATCACCTGTTCCAAATGCGGTGAGAGCTGGACCGTCGCTAACCGCACCGAGTACGCCGAGGTTCTGCGCGCCGATAACGGAGTCTGTGAAAGCTGCCATGCCCTGGCACAGGCGGCCCGCCTGCAAGCAGCGAAAGAACGCAAACAACACCAGCGGTCCCGCTTGATCGAGACCTTCCCTACCAACACTCACGACCAGCCATCCGTGGAGGAACTTTCCCTGTTCCAAGCCATCGGGTTGCATACGCTCTTCAGCGATCCCGCAGTCGAAGACTCCGGCATGACCACCCCCACCCGCGGCTGGCCCAAGGAGCGCCCCTGGTGTCCGGGCAGCCTCCTGCTCGACTATGAGCGCCGCCTCATCCACTCCAACCCGGCCACGATCTTCGCCCACCACGACTCTCACATCGACGCCTTCGTCTGGGAGGACGACGCACCCACCGGCAGTTTCTACCTCGGCAACATCAGCTACTACCTGATCGGACCTCAGCCTGACCCAGCCGAGCGCAGCCCTCAACTTCTCCAAGACCTCAACCGCGTCTTCCGTCAAGGCCCCTGGCCAGCCACTTGGCTGGAACAGTGGCGCCCCCTATGGGAGGAGCTGACCCTTGCCTATGCATCGGCCTACCTCGACATGAAGCTCAGGGAACACCACCTGGAGATGAAGCAGGGTGAGGGGACTTTGACCGCCCTGCAGGATGCATTGGCCACCTTCAGCCTGGGCCAGGTCTTCAACCTCATCTACCGGGCCACCCGGGACTCGGCTGCCTATTACCAGCGGGGCGGCATCACCAAGCGCCAGGCCGCCAACAGCACGGTCGGGCGCATCAGCGGTAGTGCCGACCGAGTCCGCGCCAACGGCTGGGACATCAAGTCCTTCAACCTGCCCTGGAACCTGCCCTTGACGGCCTTTGGCGAGGTCTTCTTCTACAAGGTCATGTGGCAAGCCGACATGATCCATGCTCTCATCGATGAGGTACGAGTTCCCGCCCACGCGGTCGAACCCGTCGCTGAGGAATGAGAGCACCACTCCCGGTGCACCCCTGCGAACTGAAGTGATACGCCTCGCAAGCGTGCTACGAGTGCGAGAGGGGCGTGTATGGATCGGGCGCGTGCTCGAAGCACCGCCGTCCCCGCGCGTACAGGCGGGTCGGACTGGCCTGGCAGTAGCGGGCTTCGTCGCCGATGAAGAACCGACACGGCTCGGCCACGGCAGCCTCGAACCAGGTATCCGCTTGGTCGGCTGCCACGGGCTCGGGTGCGTTCGAGGGCGGCCGTAACACCGTCAGCACCGGCAATTGGACTTCCTCGGCCAGGTGCGTCTCCATCTGTTCCACTGTTGTGCTGGCCGAACGCGGCCGGGGCCGTGCGGTGGAGGCCGATCGCGAGACGTGCAGTTTGGAGTCCTTGGACCGGCCCCGCCGAGAGGACGTGCTGCGCTTGCGGACGGGCGGGCCGATCCGTAGTCCCTCGGGCAGGTCCTGCTCGGTGAACCGGTGCCCGTGTTGTTCGGCGTAGGCATCGTGGTCTTGGGGGCGCACCCAGATCCGCATCACCCCGGACCCGTCCACCCCGGGGATCGCGATCGGCACGTACAGGCCGGCGGCGGTCTTGCCGACGAAGTCCTCCACCGGCACGGTTACCTTCTCCCACACCCCGTGCCAGTCCCCGCAGTCGTAGCTCCAGCCCCCGATCCCGGTCGACAACGGGCACCTGCCCGGCAGCTCGATGCAGCGCCGCCAGGCGAAGTTGCGCAGTCCGCCCAGCACCCGGGCTGCGCGCCCGGCGCGAATCTGCTCGGGCACGATCTGGGTGACCATCGACCACGGGGCCCGGTTGATGAGTGCCCGCGTGGGCGAGCCCGCCCGCAGATCGGTGGTCAACCAGGACGGCAGCCGGCCCTGGCGCACCGCGTTGTGGCTGCGCTGCAGCACCTGGCGGGCCTGGATTGGGCTCATCTGCACCTCCCAGGCCAACTCCTGGCCGTCGGCGCAGGTGACCAGCACGTCCGCGCGAGAGGAACGGTCCTTGGTCGAGGACTCCATCACCGCCGCGAACCCGGCCCGCTCGGCGTCGGCGGCGATGCGCTCCTTCCACGCCAGGTGCTCGGGCCCCTCGGGCAGGTAGCAGGGGCCCTCTCCCGAGGCGTGGTGAGCCACGATCAGCCGGTCCCGGTAGGTGCGCAGGTACACCCAGGTGGAGGAGCGGTTCATCTGCACACACCGCTGGCACTCCAGCACGCCGGCCTTGATCTTGCGGCGCGGTTCTCCCGGGGCGCCGCGCAGCGCATGGATCACGTCGATGGAGACACCGAAGTTGTCGAGGTTGGGGTCTAGCACGACGGGCGTGCCGACCCAGCGGACACGTGCGAGCTCCCTGGCCACGGGACCTCCTAGATTCCACGAGGGGAAGACGTCGGAACGGAGGGGCTGAAGTGATAGCAGTCACATCCGACATTTCCTCTCGGCCAACCGCAGCCCTCAAAGGGAGAAATTGTCACCGAACCGGATCTTGCGCTCAGCGCTCGCCGCAGATGCTCCAGCGCCATGACGGACACACGGCACCCCGGCTGCGGAACCCTTCACATCTCCAGTGCGGTTTGTCCGGGCACCTGGGTCTGCTCCTGGCGGCCGCGGCCCAGACATCTGCGGCACGTCACCGGCCCGGCGGAAGGGGTGAGCCGCAGCGGGTCCACAGCGGCGTGGCACTGGACGGCGGGCACCGGAACCCCCGCCCACATGTGCGTGGTCAGCCCGTGCACCACCTGGCCCTGGCCGATCCGCACCCCGGCGGCGTCGGCCAGCTCGATGCGGCGGCGGCGCAGGGTCGCGGCCAGGTGCTCCACGGTCGACTCGTCCAACCCGGCCGGTTCATGCTGTGGGTTCATGTCCTTCAGGATGCCCCGCACCGCCCAGGGCCTCCCCCGAGGCGGAAAGGAACATGACGTGCCCACGGCATGACGTAGGTCCGTCAGGTGTCTGACCTGCGCGGGTTTCAGATTTCCGCCCTCGACCGAGGCGCCCTGGAACACGAAAAGCCCCGCACCCTCCCCGAGCGGGAGAGTGCGGGGCTTGGTCGTGTCCGGGGTCAGCCGCGTGCTTGCAGTTCGGTGCTACTTCCTGCCTTCCATACGGGCCGTGGTGATCATCAGCTCAGCTCCTCGACGCCGGGGCGGATGCGGTGCAGCAGGGCCTTCACCACGCGCTCACCTCGGCCGTAGGCGTCATCCCAACGCGGGCCGTCCACGTCGGTGTCGCCGTCGCCGTCGGCGCAATGTGACGGCTAGGTGCTCGATCTCCGCGTCGCGGGGCTGCTCAGGGTGCTGGTCGGTCATCTGTTCAGGATGCCTTGGGTGCGGCCGGGGAGGGGGAGTCCACCCCCCGGCGGTGGCCTGCGTGCCGGTTACCACCACGCGGTTCGGTTGCTGGTCTCCGAGCATGAGAACTGCGAGGGGCTGAGTAGGCACGCACGGAAGGCGCGGGCACTGCTGGAGGAGGTGGGAGCCCCCCAGGTCCATATGGGGTTGCCGCCCGTGATGTATGCCGTGTCGCCCTCATCCATGACACGGTCGCCATTGGTGTCGACCTCGAAGAAAAGGACGTAGTTGGATCGCCCGTTCAGTACACGTCCCCAGCCGTACTGGCGCCCCTGGTAGGTGCCGAAGCGCACCTGGACGGTACCGACTGAAGTGTCCTTGGACACGGCGGTGCGCGAGTTGCTGATGCTGAGGACCTGGTCCTCGTTGATCCAGGTGAGGTAAGCGGCCGAGGCCGGAACGGCAGTCGCCACGCTACCGGCCATCACCACTGCGGTCGCGGCTACAACGGCTGCCACTTTCTTGAAGATGTTCTTCATGCTGCTCCTTCGGCGTGAAAATTCCGCACAGCAGCATGCCAAGGGCCTTTTTCGGCCAGGTTCTGATTTTCTTTCACTCAAACCTTCTGACCCGTAGCACCAGCCCCTTCCCGTCCACAGCGGCGTGGCACTGGACGGCGGGCACCGGCACCCCCGCCCACATGTGTGTGGTGAGCCCGTGCACCACCGCGCCCCGGCCGATGCGGGCGCCGGCTGCGTCAGCCAGCTCGGCGCGGCGGCGGCGCAGGGTGGTGGCCAGGTGCTCGACCTCGGGATCGCTGGGCTGGTGGTGGGTCATCTGTCCAGGATGCCCGTGCCGCGGCTGGGAAGGGGAGGGTGACGTAGGTACGGCATGACGTACTGACGGCGCCCGCTGGTTTCAGATTCTCGAGTTCGCCTGAGGCCTTGGAGGTCCTGGACGCAGAAAAGCCCCGCCCCCTGCTCAGCAGGGGGCGGGGCTTCGTCATGTTTCGCTGTCGTGGGTGGCGGCGTAGAGCCGCACCCGCAGCCGGTCGGCCAACTCTCTGACGCGAGCGCCGGCGGGGGTGTGCGGGGCAGCGGCCGCGGCCGCCGCCAGCACCGCGAGCACATCGTGGCCCTCGTCCACGGTGAGCAGCGGGGGTGTGCTGCCCGGAGCCAGGAGATCGTCAACGAGATCGACTTCGCCGGGCGGCTCGGTCTGGCGTAGGCGGGCGCGGGCCTCGCGCAGGCCGCTGGCGCCCAGGCCGCCTCGCGGGCGCGGCTGTCTCATCAGGGCCTGCCCTGCAGCAGAGCCCGCAGCTGTGGGGCGCTCATGTCGGCCTGTTTGAGGATGGAGGCGGTGGTGCCGCGCTTGAGTTCTTTGTGCAGCGGCACGATGACGGTCCGTGAGTCCCGGCTCCGTCTGAGCTTGGCGTGGTCGCCCCGGGTCTTGACGTGCTCGAACCCGGCCTTTTCCAGAGCGGCCACGACCTGGGCGCCAGAGGCGATGGGGATGTGGGAAGGACTCACGCAGGCAAGCGTATGCCGATCTCTCGGGCCTTGCTGGGGCCTGCGGTCAACCTGTGGACGAGCTCGGCCGCGTCCTCGTCTTCGAGGTACAGCTCCAAGGCCTCGGTGAGCGCGGCCAGGGCCTCGTCCTCGGTCTCGCCCTGGGAGGCCACCTCCACATCGACCGCGCGCGCCACGAACCCGCCCAGTTCCAGGTCAGGGGTCACGGTGACGGCCAGGTGCAGTGTGCGCTCCATGCACCTCAGCCTACCCATGTAGTACCCCCTTCTTGCTCTTCCTGCCTCTCCTTCTTGCCGGTGGGTGGTGTCTTGCGCCATGGCGCAAGACACCACCCACCGGCCTGGGCCGGCTGTTGTAAGTTCGCACCCTTGTGCACTGTGGGCCCGCGGGGGAGCACCGTGTCAGTGGACGATGGTGTCGGCCGGGTCTGCCCACAGCGGGCCGGGCTGGGCCAGCAGCCGCTCCAGCGCTGCGGCCCGCGTGGGCGCGGCGGGCACCACCGGCGGCGGCTGGGGCATCCGGCCGCGCTGGGGCGCGCAGGAGCGCCAGGTCTTTCCGGAGCGCCACACGAACCCCAGCACAGTCCCGTCGTGGGCGGTGGCCTGGTACAGGCGTGCGCCCTTTTCCGAGGCGGGGTCCTCGACCAGGTGTACCCGGGCCAGCTCGGCGGGGGTGTAGGGGCACAGCGGCCGGTCCTTCTTGGCGCGCGGACGCAGCCGGCGTTTGGTGTGGGCGCGCTCGCCCAGGTTGGGTGGGGGCAGCGGAGCGTACAGGTGCGTCCACAGTGCCAGTGCGGCTTCTTCGCGGGTGGGTGAGAGCGAGTGCGGTACCGGCCCGTCCACGGTGTGGGCGGTGAACCCGCCGCCGGTGGCGGGCTGGAGCCATCCCCAGCAGCGCGAGCGGACGTAGATGTCCTCGCGGCCGCTCACGCGGCCCCGGCGCAGTTCCCACTGCTCCATGTCGCGGGGGCGCAGGGGCAGGTCGGTGCGCTCTCCCCACAGCGAGGTGATCTCCAGCTGGTGGCCGTAGTGGGCGGCCAGCAGTTCGGGGACGGCGTCGGCCAGGTCGGGCTGGGTCGAGAGCGCGTCGGGGGCGGCCTGTTCGGCGGGGGTGAGCTGTGCCTGCTCGGCGGAGGACAGGTGCGCCTGGAAGACCCAGCCCGTTTGCAGGTCCCAGTCTGCGCGGTGGTGGATGGTGCCGATCCAGGCACCGTCCACGTGTACGTGGTAGCGCACCTGGACGTGGCCGTTCACCACAGCGGAAAAGCGCCTGACCACCACCTCGACCCTGGCCGGGGCGGGCCCCGGGCGCTGGGGTGGGGTGGTCAGCTCCTGGCCGTCGTTGCCGAAGGGCAGCTCGACCGCCCCGGACGGCGGCGTGACCGGCCGGGGAGCGCCTTCTTCCAAGCCGGGCATGGGGGCGGACCACAGCGGACCGGGGGCGGACAGCAGCGCTTCCACGGCCCGGGCGCGGGTGGGGGAGGAGGCGAGCACCGGTGTCCAGGTGCGCGGGCGGCCCGTGTCGGGGTCGTGGGCGGCATAGCTCCACCGCCCGGGACCGTCGCGGCGCACCCACCCCTGCGGGGTGTGGTCGACGCGCACCTGGTAGACCCCGTTCCCGTGGTCCTTGACGTGGGCGGCGTGCAGTTCGGACGGCGAGTAAGGGCACACCGGCAGCTCTGCCGACCGCGGCGGAACCGGCACCTCCGCAGGGGGTGTGGTTTCGGAAACCCCCTCCGCGGGGGTGCCGTTTACGGAACCGGCCCCCTCCGCTTCCTGGTCGGTGGCGGCCGCCGCGCCGAAGGTCTCCGACCAGGCGGCCGCGACCTGCTCGCCCCCGGCCCCGTAGGCCACACCGAGGGCGCCCTGCACCATCCCGGCGGCCGGGGGCGGCGCCCACGAGGGCGGCAGCACGCCGCGTTCGGCGGCGGCCAGCACCGGGCGCGAGCACGCGATGCCCGCCCCGGCGGGCAGCTGGGCGCGCACCGCGTCGGCCGCGGCAGCCAGGGTGAGCCCGGCCTGCACCCGCAGCCCGGCCAGGCCGGCGGGCAGCGAGCCGGGATCGACCAGGTCGCCGACGCCCACACCCACGGCGGCCGCGAGCGCGGCCAGGCGCGTTACCTCGGGGCGCTCGGCCCCGGACTCGTAGCGGATGAGCTGCTGGCGGGTGGTGCCCAACATCTCCGCGACCTGGCGCTGGCTGAGCCCGGCGGCGGTGCGGGCCGCCCGCAGCCGACCCGGGTCCAGGGGCAGCCCCTTCCCGCGCGCCATCAGGCCGACCCGATGGTGAGGGCATCGACCCGGGTGCGCAGGTGCGCGAGGTAGGCGTCTGCGGCCGCGCCGCGCTCGGCCGGGTCGGGGCAGTCGCCTGCGTGGCGGGACAGGCGCACCCAGGTGTCGAAGCTCAGGAGGTCGTGGCCGCGCGGGGGGATGGTGGTGACCTGGTAGCGCTCCCCGGCGAGGATCGGGGTGGGGCAGTCGTCGCACCGGCGGGGGTGGCGGGCGGTGCGGGTCTGGATGAACACGGTGTCGGGTCCTCTCGGGTCGGGAAGGAGCATCCGTGTCTATCCTAAACCACACGTGCCTTTTAGGTAAGGCGATTCCACGGCTTCCCCCGTGCGGTTTAGGGAATGCCGGGGTCTGGTTCGATGCTTCTCGCGCCAGGGGTGTGGTTTAGGTAGTTCGGGTTCCCGGTCGGATGTTCCTTGCGCCCTGGTACCGAGGTGGTCGCGTCCGCCTCATTCGATAACGCCAAATTCCTTGACGGCATCGCCAGAAGGCTGAAAGGGCGCCAGACTCAGCACATGCGACGAATCTGGGCGTGGACCCTCGTGTCCGTCGGGACGGCCTCTTTGATGGTGTTGGGCGCCTTCCTGATGCTGCCCGGGCTGGAGGAGGTGTCCTGGGCGGCGGGGACCGGGTCGTTTGTGCTGGCCGCTGCGGCCCTGGTCGTCGGGGTCATGGCCTTGGCCTGGCCACGCCGCACCCCCACACCTCCGACGCCGGCACCCTCCCCCGCTCCGGTGGGCGCGCAGCAGGTGGGCAACCGTATGGGCGACAACTCCGGCACCGCGGTCCAGGTCGGCACCATCCGCGGCCCGGTCACCGTGCACTCCCCACCCACCCCGTTGGCTCTGCCGGTGCCGGGGTGGGTGGACACCGCCCTGCCCGCCGGCCAAGCCGATCCGCGCGAGCTGGGTGCCCACCACGCTCCGCCCGGCCCCGACGGCGAAGACCTGCCTCCCTACGTGCCCCGGGATGTGGACGGCGAGCTCGACCGGCGTCTGGCAGCGGCGGCGGCAGCGCCGCGCGGGGGGATGGTGCTGGTGGCCGGTGCCTCGACCGCAGGCAAGACCCGAGCCCTGGCCCAGGCGTTGGCCCGTACCCTGCCTGAGCGGATGCTGGTGGCCCCGCCCGAGGACGCCGACCTGCGTCCCCTGTCCGCCTGGCTCAGGGAACGGGCCGCAAGCACACCGCGGGGATGGGTGGTGTGGCTGGACGATGTGGACCGCCACTTGAGCACCTCCGGTCTGACCCCGGCCCTGGTCGCCGAACTGGGCCAAGCCAACGCGGTGGTGGCCGCCACCATCCGCCAAGAACGGCTGGACGCCCTGCGCCCCAGCACCACCGACCCCATCCCGGGTACCGAGGGGGTGGGCTATGCGGTGCTCAAAACCCCGCCCATTACCCTTGACCGCCGCTGGAGCAGGCAGGAGCGCGAACGGGCCCGCACCAGCAGCGATGCGCGCCTAGTCCGGGCCGCCACCGATGAGCGCTTCGGCGTGGCCGAGCAGTTGGCCGCCGGCCCTCGCCTCCAGCAGACTTGGGTCAACGGCCCGGACAGCGGTCACCCGCGCGGGTACGCGCTGGTGGCCGCGGCGGTGGGCCTGGCCCAGGCCGGGGTGTCCAGCCCGCTGACCCGCGAGCAGCTCCACACCGCCCACACCAGCTACCTGCCCGACCCACCGCCCTTGCCGGAGGAGGCCGACCGGGCCTGGGAGTGGGCCACCAGGCCGCGCAGTGGCCTGGCCGGGCTGTTGGTGCCCGCCGACCACGACGGCCGCCGGTGGCGGGCCTTCGACTACCTCACCACCCCAGACCCCCTGCCCGAGGCGGTGTGGCACACGGCCTTGGACATGGCCACCGACCAGGACCGCTTCACCGTTGGCATCACGGCTTACAGCTCCGGGCGAACCGACATCGCCGAAGCGGCCTGGCGCCCGTTGGCTGAACAGGGCCGCACCTTCGTGATGGTCAACCTCGGGCTCCTGCTGGAGGAGACGGGTCGAGTGGGGGAGGCGGAGGCCTGGCACCGGAAGGCCGCCGACGCCGGGGACACCGACGCGATGTTCGGCCTCGGGGCTCTGTTGAGGGAGGCGGGGCGGGTGGAGGAGACCGAGGCCTGGTGGCAAAGGGCCGCCGACGCCGGCCACACCCACGCGATGTTCAACCTCGGGATCCTGCTGGCAGAACAGGGCCGGGCGGGGGAGGCCGAGCAGTGGTACCGCAAGGCCGCCAACGCCGGAAACACCGCCGCGATGAACAACCTCGGGATCCTGCTGGCAGAACAGGGCCGGACGGGGGAGGCCGGGCAGTGGTACCGCAAGGCCGCCGACGCCGGCGACACCGCCGCGATGAACAACCTCGGGGCCCTGCTGTTCGAGGCGGG
>NZ_JACHJO010000018.1 GCF_014203695.1 Nocardiopsis algeriensis
CCACACCACGATGAGCCCGTCCAAAATTGGCGCGATCGTGCAAGCCGCGTTGGCTCTGACCAATATCGAGAAGCAAACTCACTGAGATCACCTCATTCGACCCGGACGACGAGCGGCCCTTCGAAGGAGGAGGTGTCCTCGATCTGCACGGACTCGACCTCGGTGCCCTCGGGGACGTCGAAGGCCGCGGTGCCGTTCAACTGGTTGCCCGGGTTGATCTGCTCCAGGAACATGTCACCGGAGAAGCTCGCCGAGTGGGTGTTCCCCTCGGTGTCGACCAGGCTGACGGCGGTGCTGTCGAAGGTCGTCGACTCCTGGCCGGTGTTCTCCACCGTCAGGTCCACGACCCGGAACTCCCCCTGCGGCTGCTGGTCGGAGACACCGTCGTCGTAGGTCGCCGCGCTCCCGACACTGTTGACGGTGACCTGCCACTGGCTCACGTTCCCCGGCTCGCCCACGGCCACGGAGTTCTGGCTCTCCTCGGCCGACCCGCCTCCCGACTGCCCGGGGCTCTCCTCCGGGTCCCCGGAGAAGAGCGCGACCCCGCACCCGACCATCAGGAGGAGGACGATCAGCGCCGCGCCGCCGCATCCCAGCAGCACCCAGGGCCAGACCTTCCTCTTCTTGGGCGGCTGCCCCTGCTGCCAGGGCTGCTGGGGCGCTCCGGGGTACTGCTGACCGCCGTAGGGCTGCTGCCCCTCGGGAGGCCGCTGCCAGGGTTCCTGGGGCCGGTTCGGATCGTTCACGGCGCACCGCCTTCGAGAAGGAAAGCTCTCCGGAACCGCCGACCGGCCTCTCCGGACTCACCTCCATGCTCGCTTCTGCACTCCCGGAAGGGGAGAACAAATATTCAAATTAATGATCAAGGCGACGCCCGACATTTCACATGCCCCGACATTTCTTCACACGCGGCTCGGTCTGGCGTCCGCAGGCACCGAAGCGGGCCCCTGCCAGGGCGGGAGCCGCTGTCCGGAGCTGCCGGGAACTCCTTTCACGCCCCGAGGAACGCCCTTTACCCGAGGCCTCCGGATGCCCGCTACGGACCACGGCATGGGTGAGGTCACAAAAGCCGCTGAATCCCCTGCGGCCAGGGGGATCCGCCGTTCGTAATCCGGATCACGCGGATTCCTTGGGTAAAAATGGGATTGCCCCCGGCTGGCTTCGTGTTGGAGACGAACGTGCAGCCCTGAGGGGTCATCTTGCGGCGCCCCGCCCGAAGGCGGTTCACGGCGTCCAGGCACTCGCGCGAATCGCGCACCCGTGACATCCCACTCCCGTTTTTCTGCGTCCCGTGTTGGAGAATCCTCGGTGACCCTTGCCGCCACGCGCCCTGACAGCCGCACCCTGACCGTCCCCACCCAGGCACGTCCCGCCGACCACGCCCCCCGGCCCCGCCGCGGCCACACCCTCATGCTCGTGGTGGTGCTCGGCGTCCTGTCCTCGATCGGCCCGCTGGCCACGGACCTGTACCTGCCCGCGCTGCCCGAGATCGCCTCGGGGCTGCGCACCAGCGAGGCCAGCGTGAAGCTCACCCTGACCTCGGTGATGGCCGGCATGGCCCTGGGCCAGCTGGTCGTGGGCCCGCTCAGCGACCGCTTCGGCCGCCGCCTGCCGCTGCTGGTGGGCACCGCCGGGTTCACCGCCGCCACCTTCGCCATCGCGATGGTCACCAGCGTGGAGGCCTTCAGCTTCCTGCGCTTCGTCCAGGGCCTGTCCGCCGCGGCCGGCCTGGTGATCGCCCGCGCGATCGTGCGCGACGTCTTCGACGGCGAGGCCGCCGCCACCTTCTTCTCCCGGCTGGTTCTGCTCTCGGGCCTGGCCCCGATGCTGGGCCCGGTCATCGGCGGACAGCTGCTGCTCCTCGGCCCCTGGCAGCTGATCTTCGGGGTGCTCGGAGCGGCCGGACTGGCCACCCTGGTCCTCATCTTCTTCGTCCTGCCCGAGAGCCTGCCCGCCGAGCAGCGGCAGCGGGTCGGCGCCCGCGACCAGCTGCGGGTCTTCGCCGGGCTGCTGCGCGACATCCGGTTCATCGTGCCCACGCTGACCCTGGCCCTGAGCTTCGGCATGAGCTTCACCTACATCTCGACCTTCTCGTTCGTCTCCCAGCACGAGCTGGGCGCCAGTGCCCAGCAGTTCAGCATGGTGTTCGCCGTGACCACCCTCGGCATGATCCTCGGCAACCAGGTGAACGTGGCCCTCATCCGCCGCGTGGAGACCTCCCGGCGCCTGCTGCTGGGCCTGGTCGGCTCCATCGCCTCGGTCGGCGCTCTGGCCGTCCTGGACGGCACCGGCACCGCGAGCCTGGTGACGGTCAGCGCCGCCCTGTTCGTGATGATGGTCTTCACCGGCCTGGTCTCGCCCAACGCGACCGCGCTCGCCCTCTCCGGGCAGTCACCGCAGGTCGCCGGAAGCGGCTCGGCGCTGCTGGGCTCCCTGCAGTTCGGCATCGGCGCCACGCTGGCCGCCGTCCCCGGCATCGGCGGACAGGTCACCCTGGCCAACATGACCGCGGTCATGCTCGCCTCCGCCGTCGGTGCGGCCGCCGTCTTCGCCCTCACGGCCCTGCGCACCCGCACCGCCACCGCCTGAGCGGCCGCCACGGGAACCGGAAAGCACGGGCGGATGTCCCGACACCGCTTCTCCTCCCAGAGGAAAAGCCTCCGAACTGGGACGATGGGGCCTTGCACGGAAACACCGGATCAGCACACGGGGGCAGTCCATGGAACTCGACGGATACCGCATCATCGTCACGGGAAGCGCGCGCGGCATGGGGGCCGCCACGGTCCGCTCCTACGTCGCCGCCGGGGCCGATGTCGTAGGGATGGACGTGGACGAGGAGAACGGCGGGCGCGTCGCGGCCGAGGCCTCCGCGCAGGGCCCGGGAACCGCCTCCTTCACCAGGGTCGACGTCTCCGACCGGGCCGACGTCGACGCCGCCTTCGACCGTGCCGCGCAGAGCCTGGGCGGACTCGACGCCCTCGCGCACCCGGCCGCGATCCAGCGCCCCGGCGACGCCTCCGAGGTCACCGTCGAGGACTGGGACCTCATGATGGCCGTCAACGTGCGCGGCACCATGATCACCAACCAGGCCGCCCACCGGCTCATGCGCCAGGGCGGCAACGGCGGTTCGATCATCAACTTCGGCTCGGTCTCGGGGCTGCGTCCCGAACCGGTCGCCCCCGCCTACTCCGCCTCCAAGGGGGCCGTGCACTCCTGGACCCGCACCGCGGCGGCCGCCTGGGGCGCCGACGGCGTCCGGGTCAACGCGATCCTGCCCGCCATCGCCACCCCCATGTACGAGGAGGCCAAGGACCGCATGGACGAGGCCCAGCTCACGGCGCACTTCTGGCAGAACGAGCAGTCCATCGCGATGGGCCAGGCCTACGGCGACCCCGACCGCGACCTGGGCCCGGTCATGGTCTTCCTCGCCGGCAAGGGCTCCCGGTTCATCACCGGACAGCTCATCCCGGTCGACGGCGGCCAGACCAGCGTGCGCTGAGCCCGGCGGGCCGGGGGCGGGACCGCCCGTCCCCGGCACCCCCTCTGGCGCCGCCCTCCCCGCAGGCCGCCTCCGAGGGCGCACAGGGGAGACGGGGCAGGTCCCCTCTCACCCCCGCCAGGCCCCGGAGCGGTACTCGAGGCGCCGCAGGGCGATCTCCCCCGCGCCGCAGCTCACCCCGACCATGCGGCCGGTGAAGCCGCCCGCGACCTCGGTCGACAGGTAGCGCCCGTCCACCCGGCCCAGCTCGACGCCCCCTCCCCCGGAGTGCACGGCGGCCACGATCACGTCGGGGCCCCGCTCCCGGCTGTACAGCGGTGCCGTGGACGGGACCACCCTCAGTTCGAGCACCGTGCCCTCCTCCGCGGGGGCCTCCCCGAGCACGGTGGCGAGCGCGCCGACACGCACAAGGGCGCGCACCCGGTCCCCGTCGACCTCCAGGGCGACCGCGTGACAGGGATCGACACGGATCTCCAGAGCGCCGACGCCCGCGTCGGCCTCGATCTCGGCCCGGACGGTGACGGTTGCGTGCTCCTGGCGGCGGCCCACGAAAACCCGCTCGTCCCCGCGCTGCGACATCCGCCACCGGTCCCGCGACCACCGCAGCACCTCGTCGGGGAACACTCCGGCACCGACCCAGCCGGGTCCGAGCCGCCCCTCGCCCAGAGACACCCGCACCTCCGGTACCGCCGCCGGTTCCACGGGCCCGGCCACCACGGGCCAGCCGTCCCGCCAGAGGACGTCGGCGGCGAACGTCTCCCTTCCCAGCACGTGCCAGCCGGGGAAGGATCCCGCGGGCCGGACCCCCAGGAACACCATCGCCCACGACCCGTCGGGGCGTTCGACCAGGTCGGCGTGGCCGGTGTTCTGCACCGGCCCGGGCCTGCCCCGGGCGGTCAGGACCGGGTTGTGCGGACAGGCCTCGAACGGCCCCGACGGCGAGGGGCCGCGCGCGATCGACACGGCGTGGCCGGGACCGGTGCCGCCCTCGGCGACCATCAGGTACCACCACGGCCCGATCCGGTAGAGGTGCGGGGCCTCGGGGTCCCGGCCCCCGGTACCGCTCCACAGCCGGCGCGGTTCGGACAGCAGCTTCCCGGTGTCCGGGTCCAGGACCGCTTGGCGGATCCCGCCGTCGGACCACGTGAGAAGGCAGGTGCCGTCCTCGTCCCAGGCCAGGTCCGGGTCGATTCCGCCCGCGCCGCGGATGCGGACGGGGTCGGACCACGGGCCCGCGGGGTCGCCCGCCGTCATCAGCAGGTGCCCGGGGCCGTCGGAGACGTTGGTCGTCACCAGGAAGAACGTGCCGTCGCGGTGGCGCAGGGTGGGGGCGTAGACACCTCCGGACGGCCCGGCTCCGGACAGCTCCAGCTGCGAGGGCCGTTCCATCACCGAGCCGGCCGGCTCCCAGGAGACGAGGTCCGACGACCGGAACAGCGGCACACCCGGCGCGTACTCGAAGCTCGAGCACGCCAGGTGGAACACGTCGCCCACCCTGCACACCGTGGGGTCGGGGTGGAAGCCGCTGAGGACCGGACGCGTCGGCAGAGCACCGTCTGCCGGCGAAGGGGGGCCGTTCACGGAGGGGGCGCCATCGGGCTCGAGCATTCCGCGAGTCTGGCACATCCGGCGCCGGTTCCGACAGGGACCGCGGCACCGGCGCCCCGGGACACCGCCGCACCGCCCGGTCGCGGGCGGAGGGCGGCCCGGGTCGCGGCCTGGCCGGCACGGACCACCGGCGGGGGTCAGGGGGTGCGGTCGCGCAGTTCGCGCTTGAGGATCTTGCCGGAACCGTTGCGGGGCAGTTTCGCCACCACCTCCACCCGCTTGGGTGTCTTGAAGGGCGCGAGCCGGGCCCGTACGTGTTCCACCAACCGTGCGGGAAGCGTGTCGCGGTCGGCGTCGGCGGTGGGCACGACGTAGGCGGTGACCGCCTCGATCCACTTCTCGTCCGGGGCGCCGACCACCGCGGCCTCGGCCACGTGCGGATGGGTGTACAGGGCGTCCTCCACCTCGCGGGAGGCCACCAGGACACCGCCGGTGTTGATGACGTCCTTGATGCGGTCGACGACCTCGATGTATCCCTCCTCGTCGACACGCACGAGGTCACCGGAGTGGAACCAGCCGTCGCGGAAGGCCTTCGCGGTCTCCTCCGGCTCGTCCCAGTAGCCCTCGCACAGCTGCGGCGAGCGGTAGACGGCCTCGCCGAGCCCGCCCGGGCCGACGTCCTCGCCCTTGTCGTCGACCACCCGCAGCTCCACGAACAGCACCGCGCGTCCGGCGGAGGCGGGCCGGGCCTCGTGCTCCTCGGGCCGCAGCACGGTCGCCAGCGGCCCGATCTCGCTCTGCCCGAAGCAGTTGTAGAAGCCCAGGTCGAGCAGGGCCCCGCGCAGCTTGTCCAGCACCGGCCCGGGCATGACCGAGGCGCCGTAGTAGGCCTTGCGCAGACTGGTGAGGTCGTGTCCGGCGAAGTCGGGCCGGTTGGCCAGCGCCACCCACAGCGTGGGCGCGGCGAAGAAGGCCCCGTGCCTGCCGGTCTCGATCCGGCGCAGCAGGTCCGCGGGATCGGGCGTCTCCACCAGGGTGTTGCGCGCCCCGACCATCAGCCACGGCATGAGGAAGACGTGCATCTGCGCGCTGTGGTACAGCGGCATGGCGTGCAGGGGTTCGTCGTCGGCGCGCAGGTCCAGGGCGGTGACGCACGACAGGTACTCGTGCACGAGTGACCGGTGGGTCATCATCGCGCCCTTGGGGCGCGAGGTGGTGCCGGAGGTGTAGAGCAGCTGCACGAGGTCGGTGTCGGACACGTGCACGCCGAGTTCGGGGACCGGCCCCTGCCTGCTGTCGGCCAGCAGGGATCCGGGGCGGTCGCGCAGTTCCAGGACCTGCTCCACCCCGGTCTGCCCGCGCAGGGCGTCCACGGCCGAGCGCAGCGCCGGGTCCGCGAGCACGACGGTGCTGCCCGACTGCTTCAGCAGGTAGGCCAGTTCCTCGCCCTGGAGCGCGTAGTTGACGGGCACGTGGACGAGCCCGGCCCGCGCGCAGGCCAGGAAGCCGATGAGATAGGCGTCGGAGTTGCGCCCGTAGGCGGCCACCCGGTCGCCCTTGGCCGTCCCCAGTTCCAGGAGCCGGGCGGCCGCGCGGGTGACGGCGTCGTCGAGTTCGGCGTAGGTCCAGGAGCGATCGCCGAAGACCAGTGCGGTCCGTGCGGGGGTGCGCGCCGCGCTCCGGCGCAGGACCGCGTCGACGGTGCTGGTGGTGATCATGTCCAAGGCTGCCCGCTTCCGCTGTCGTCGGTGCGCCCGGCCGGGGCGGGCGCGAACACGGCCCCATCCTGTTGCGGCACAGGCCGCAGCGGCAAGGGGCGGTAGGCCCCGATTCCGCCTTGCGGAGGCGGAACGAGCCCGGGGCGCCGGCCATGGACGGGCGCGGGGTCCTTCGGCCCCGGTTCCACGACCGGGGCCGGTTGTACGCGCCCGTGAAGGCACCGATCGGTGCCCGACAGCATGTGGGCCGCGCCGGGGCGGGGGCCCTGGCGCGGCCGTTGTGTCGGGGGTCAGAGGAAGAAGAGCAGGTGAGCTGCCAGGACCCCCACACCCAGGGCCAGGATGTGGGCGGCCACCATCAGGACCAGGCCTGGGCGGGGCGCGGGCTTGCGGTGACTGCGCGGGCGGTCGGGGTGGCGGCGCGGCAGCGGCGGCCGGGGCCGGACCGGGCGCTTGGGGGTCCGTGCGGGTGGCGGGCCGTCGTCGGGAGCCGAGCGGGGGCGCGGCACCGGGGCCGTGTCGGGGCGGTCGGGACGGGCCGGCTCAGGTTGGGTGGCCAGGCGTTGGGCCTGGAGGTGCTTCCACGGCGGGAGCTGTCCTTGAGTCAGGAGGTGCTGTTCGCGGGTGAGGGCCGACTGCCCGGGAGTGGGCGGGGTTGTGGCGCCGGGGCGGGAGAAGCGGCAGCCTGGAGGTGCGTCCAGTACCTGGCGTATCCGGGCAGGGACGGGCGCGGCGTTCATCGCGCGCCCCCGTTGCTGTTGGCGCCGGTGAGGGTGAAGTCGGCCCACACGGCCCTGCCCAGGCCCTGGCAGAGCGGGAAGTCCACCACCGCGCGGGTACCCCAGGAGGTTGCCAGAGCGTCGATGATCAGCAGTCCCCGGCCGCGTTCGGCCTCCTCCCACTCCTTGACGGTGCGCCGGCGCGGAATCTGCGGCCGGGAGGGGCCCTCGGCTCGGGCGCCGTTGTCGATCACGGACAGGTGCAGGGTGTGGGCGGTGGGCATGGACAGGGTGCGCACCGCCCGGCCGCCGGGCTCGCCGCTGCGGGAGTGGGCGCAGGCGTTGGCGAACATCTCACTGGCACACAGCACCACCGTCTCGGCCAGGTCCGGGCCCAGGCCTTCCAGCCGGTGCAGGTCGGCGCGCAGGTCCTTGCGCACCCACACCGCCTGGGCAGGGTCGCCGGGGTAGACGCGGCAGGGCCAGCGCCGCCCGGCAAACCCCGGAGTGGGGGTGTGGAACGGCACCGGAGGACGAGGCACAATAGTCATGTCGGCAAGCTCCTTCTGTGTGCAAACAGGTGTGGTTGTCGGCTTGGGCTCTGGAGGCGCGCCAATCGCCCCCAGAGCCCGCTTTCATGCAGCCGCCCTCGATGAAGCGGCTGGCGTCAGAGTCAGAAGTCTGACTCTTTAACCATCATGACCACGCAAGACTGCGAATGCAAGGCTTGCATTAGCACTGATGCAGAAACCTGGGTAGCCTGGCCCCCAAGCATCACTGGAGTACAGGCCCGCGTAGTCATGCCGAGGCAAGGGAGCAGCTGTGCCCGCCAAGAAGCCCACACGCACGCTGCGCATGCGGCGACTCTCCGCCGAACTGCGGAGGCTGCGCGAATCCGCTGATCTCAGCCGCGAGGACGTCACCGAAGCGACCAAGATCAACGCTTCGACGCTCTACCGCATCGAGTCGGCTCAGACCCGGCCCCAGGTCCGCACTCTCCATACGCTGTGCGACCTCTACCGGGTGGACGATGGCAAGCGGAGCGAGCTGCTGGCCCTCGCCAAGGACTCAGGAAAGCAGGGGTGGCTGGAAACCTATCCCTCAGAGCTGCCTGCGGAGTACACCAACTACATCCTCTTCGAGTCAGAGGCTCGGACCGTCCGCAACTACGAGTCCCTGTTCGTGCCCGGTCTTCTCCAGACCGAGGACTACGCCCGTGCTGTCATCCGGGGCACTCTTCCTCTGGCCACCGATGAACAGGTTGAGGCCCGTGTCCGTGCCCGTCTCCAACGCCAGGAGCTGCTGCACAAGTCTGAGCCTCTGCGGTTCCGCGCTGTCGTGGATGAGGCCGTGCTCCATCGTGTGGTGGGCGGGCAGCGCGTCATGCGTGAACAGCTACTCCACCTGGCCACCATGGCCAGATTGCCCCATGTAGAACTACAGGTCATCAGGTTCGAAGCGGGCGCGCACCCGGGCATGCCGGGCTCTTTCGTCCTGATCGACTTCCCCGACCTGGCCGACCCTGCCGTGGTCTATATCGACAGCATGGCTGGCGACCTCTTTCTGGAGGGCGAGGTCGAAGTCGACCGGTACTCGCTGATCATGGAGCACCTGGTAGGCGTAGCCCTCAGTCCTAAGCAATCGCGACGACTCGTCGGAGACCTCACAGCGGGCATGATGGAAGGAAGCTAGGAGGACAAGATGAGAAGGAACACCGCGAACCCCGGCGAATGGTTCACAAGTAGCTACAGCAGCGGGAACGGTCAATGTGTCCAGGTCAGGCGCCAGGAGGAGAGCATTGGCGTTCGAGACTCGGTGCATCCGAAGAGAGCCCTGCTGGACTTCCCCAAGGAGGAGTGGCAGTCCTTCGTCAACAGCACAAAGGACAGCTGACTCAGGTTTGATTATTCGGTTCCGAGCTGGAGTCCGGCATAGGCGAGGAGCCCGTCCACCAGGTCCGGGCGATAGCGCAGCCGACGCAGTCCCAACCGGACCGCTTCGCTCAGCTCCGCGAAGAACAGCGCCGCGAGATTTGCCAACCCCGTGCCTTTGAGATGGGACCAGACCTCCTCCACCGGGTTCCGCGTATGCGGAAGATCTACTGAGGTGATCTCAGTGAGTTTGCTTCTCGATATTGGTCAGAGCCAGCGCGGCGTGCACGATCGCGCCGATCTTGGACGGGCTCATCGTGGTGTGGCACAGTACTCTCCACCGTCCGGTCAGGACCACCATCGCGCGTTCGCGGATGCACCGCAGGCCGCGTAGCAGCCGGTTGTGGGCCCGGTCATCGACATGCCCGCGATGCTCGTCGACCTCGGGCGGACGTTTGGTCAGGATGCGTACGCCGACTTCCGCACCGTCGTAGCCGGGGATTGGCCGGCACCGCCACCTCCTCGGCCGTGGCCTTGTGCACAAGCGGGAACACGTGCCGGCGTGCGGCGGTGATGTCGGGCGTGGACCCGGGCTCGACGTCGGACACCCACAGCGGTTCTCCTCGGGCATCGGACAGGAACTGGATGTTGCCGCCGTGACGGTGTTTGTGGCCGCTGTACCAAAGATCGCTTCGACCGGTGGGGCCAGGCTCCGAACAGCGGTCGGAGACAAACAGTTTTCCGTCCAGGATCAGGGGGTCGTCGGGGGTGGTGCGGGCGTGTTCGAGGACCTGGTGCAGGTCGGGGGCCTGGTCGGCGAGCACGTCGATGCCCTCGTTGACGTAGCGGTAGCCGGTGGCCCGAAAGATGCGGTTGTCCCTGGCCAGGGCGTCGATGGCGGTGCCGTCGCGCAACCACCGCACGACCAGGACTGCCTGTTTGTAGCAGGTCAGGGCGCGGGTGCCCGTGCGGGTGCCGCGGCGTTGGCGTTCGGCGTTCAGCAGGGCCGAAAGGTGCCAAACGGTGGCCTGGTCCACGTCGAGGGTGGCAGTATAGGGAACCACGTGGAGCCTTTCAGGTGGTCCGGTGGAGATTCGACACCTCGCCTTCTACCTGGGGCTCCACGTCTGTGCCCAGGGAACGAAAATTCACCCATGGATGCACTTCTCGTCTTTATTGCCGGCTTTCTACTGCTTCCCGGCTGCTGAGATCACCTCACAGTAGGCACGGGCGCGGTATCTCGGTAGGTGTTGACGGAGGCGTAGAGAACTTTCATCATTACAGGCCACAGGCCATAGGTCCGCGCCCGTCCTTATGCCCTGCTTCTGACCGGTTGCGCATCGGCCCCGTGCCATGCCATGCCGCGCGGGACATCGACCAGATGATCAACTTTGAAAACGCCCTGGTGTGACGACACTCCAAGTTTCTATTCACGAGCTCATCTCATCAAACTCCGGGAAGCCTTCGTCCATTTCAGGGCAGGAGTCACATAGGGGCCCCTCTGTGTGCAGTCGATATAGGTATTCACTCATTGAAACTGCATGCTCATCCCACCACTCACCAGCTTCGGTCCGGTACACTATCGGCCAGTCATCGGCGGGGCCTTCCACTACCCAAAAATAATCGCCACCGTTCGCATCTTTACCCCAGCGCAGCAGCCCGGGGACAGATGGATAAAAAGTTAAAGGCGGAGAAATAGACACAAGGGGTTTCCCCCTCAAGTCGCTGATGTCATTGAGGATTTCCTCATCGCGCTTGGTTTCACACAAGCTCTCAATAACCCTCTTCGTTGATTCAGTGGCTTCCAGTGGGTTGGAGAACGTAATCCCCTCATCTCGTGGGTTGAAAACCCAAAAAATTCCCCATGCCAACTGGTTGTACTCAGACAGCAGTCGTTTATAGTCCCGTGGGAGCGAAGTGCCGACCTTGGCCTCTACTGCATCCCAGTCGATCGGGGCTCGATTCGGAACACGACTTGGCCCGACCAGATCAATAATTCGATCGGTGAAATCCTCCATAGCAGCCTCCAGGGCAATAATTCTAATATTTGAATTCAGGGAGTAGGAATATATCCTGGCTTGGGCCCATCGCACACGCTGGCCGATGCCGCCCTTCCGCCATCGTCCCAGTACTTTCCATTGTTAAGGATGCAGTAGTCATATGTTACCCCGCCATCGTCAATTGCGGTCATCCGAATCGCCCAAGGCCTTCCCTCATCACCTTCATAGATAGGAGTTACGGCGTAGATTACCTCATTCCCAGCTTCCAGCCGCCTGCGCACCCTCGTCTCAACACCCGCCATTGCTGAAGTATTAGTTACCGCATAAGTAGCAACGATATTCTGCCGCCAGCCAGGCCCATAAAAGAGACTGGCGATCAAGTGTGCCCGATTGTCCTGTCTTGTAACGTATCCGGGTGGGTTGCTGCCTGGGTTGTAGCGCTTTTCATTTTTGTCGCTGTATGAATTTCCTTGCGAGTCAACCTTGTTTTTTGCGTTCACATCCATCCATCCGCACAGCCTGGCAACCGCCGTGCCCCGCTGGCCCTTCTTGTTGATTTCGCTCAAATTGATGAAGGATCTACATTCACCGTTGTCTCCGGTGATATCAAAATCGGACACCCCATCGAGCCCCTGAAGGGCCTGGTCATAGTCCGAATAGTCCGCGAGGTCGAAGTTGAATATCTTTTCCTTGCCAATATCTTTTTCTCGCTTTTTCCGATATTCATCTAGCTTATCTTGAGTCCATTGATTTTTGATTGGGGGCCGCTCCTGCGGCGTGTTCAGTATACCAAGAAGAATATCCTTCCTATTGTCAACGATGATTGGCACATAGACGATCCTGCTTCCGCCACCGGGAACAGAAACTCGGGTTACCGTCCAGCCACCCTTACCGCCACCCCAGGAAGCCGGGCCAGCAGTGCCACTTCCAATTTGTGGCTTCTGAGGAGTGAAGCCAAGTCTTGCCTTAAAATTAAGGGCGCAAGGGCCATTACAAGTCGCATCAGCAAGCGGATCCGCATGAAAAAGAACTCCCAAAAAAACATCAATAGGGTTCAGGATTCTCCTGATCCTGAGGCCTGTCTTGACAGCATCTCCCGCCTTCTGCACACCGCGGTTGGCGTAATCTTCAAGCTTTTGTATGCCTCTCTCGACATATTCCTGCGAAGGCATTGAGACGCAGAGTTTTTTTGTCAAGCAGACAGAATGTCCGCTTGGGTCGATGTATAGAACCGGGTTCGCGTTGGCGTAGGTGTACCGGTTGGCCTGCACCGACGGAGACGGTTCCAGGGTCATGGTGTCGCGGGAGACGAATCGGCCTGTGCCCGGCTGGTACCAGCGGGCGTGCATGTTCACATCGCCCGTGGACGGGTCGGTCCATTCGCCCTGGTATCCGAGGGAGGCCACGGCCCCGTTGCCGATGGCCTCACCGAAGGGCCCGTAGTCGGCGGAGCTGGTCAGAGCACCCGTGCTGGTATAGGTGGCGACCAGGTCGGTGTGGGCGTTGCTGTAAGCCAGTGCCGGCGCCTGGCCTTGGTCGGCGATACTCACCAGCTGCCCGTACGGGTCGCGTCCGTACTCGGAGATGGGGGTGTCGGTGCCGTCCAGGATGCCGGTCTGGTTGTTGCTCAGGTCGGAGTAGACGAAGGTGTGCGTGTCACCGCCCGTGGTGGTGCGCTCGGCGATGCGTCCCAGGGCGTCGTAGGCGTAGGTGCCGGATCCGTTACCGGGGTCGACCATACGCTCGAACCCGTCGAAGGCGGGGGTGCGCAGCTGGCCGTCGACGAACTGGCTGGAGACAGTGCCGTCGGGGTTGTAGGACCAGGCATCTCCCTCGCTGGAGGAAGTCAGCTGGTTGCGTTCGTTGTAGGTGAACGTCTCCGTGCCCGCTTGGACGCGGTTGCCCGAATCATCCCAGCCGTACTCGGTGACGGTTCCGTCCGGTGCGGTCCAGGAGGTCAGGCGGGAGGCCTGGTCGTAGCCGTACCGGTGACTGCCGGCAGAGCCGGTTCCGCTGTTGGTGCGTTCGGTAATGCGACCGGCCGTGTCGTAGGTGTAAGCCGTGGACAGTGCCTGAGTCCCGCCCGCGGTTTCCAGGGTGTCCTCAACCAGCTGTCCGAGCGGGTCGTGGGTGTAGGTACGTATCGCCCCGTCGTCGGTGGTGATGGAGCTGGGCAGGCCGGTGGGGGTGTAGTCGATGGTCAGGTCGGTTCCGGTCACCGCATCGTGGTGGCCGATCACTCGTCCGGCTGCGTCGTAGCTGAACGTGGTGGTGCCGGTCATGTCCAGCCGGGACTCCAGGCGTCCGGCAGCATCGTAGGACAGAGTCGTGCCGGGGGCGATGCCGTTGAAGGAGACCGTGTTGGGGCCCAGGAACTGGACCTGGTTGCCGCGGTCGTCGTAGACGATCTCGATGCCGCCCTCAGGGGTACTGAAGCCGCTGGGGCGGCCGAGCAGGTCGTAGTGGAAACCGCGATCGTCGGTTTCGGCTTCGGCACCGGTAGCGGTCTCGAGCATGAGGTTGCCGAAGGCGTTGTAGGTGCGCTCGCGCACGATGCCGCCGGGTACGTGCTGGCGGACGGGGTTGCCGGCCGCGTCGTAGAACGTGGTCCAGGTGCGGTCAGAGGCGTCGGTGTGTGTGCTGGTGGCCGGTTCGATCAGCTTTTCAACTTGCCCGTTGGGGTTGTAGATCGTGTAGGTGCTGTTGCCGCGGCCATCGGTGATGCGGGTGCGCTGGCCATTGGCGTCGTAGCCGAACGTGGTGGTGATGGTGTCGTTGTCGCCGACCGGTTCGACTCGGCGGATGGGTTGGCCGAGCGCGTTGTAGTCGGTTTTGGTTACGTTGCCGAGCGCGTCGGTGTGTGCGATCGCCAGCCCGGCAGCATCGTAGGCGGTGGACTGGGTGCGCAGCTCAGTGCCCTCTGTGTCCAGCACGCGTGTGGCGGTGGCGCGGCCCGCCTGGTCGTAGGTGGTCAGCACCTGCGTCCCGGCAGGGTCGGTGACCGTGGTCGGGCGGCCGGCCAGGTCGTAGGTGAAGCTGGTGGTCTCTCCGACTGGGTTGGTGGTCTGTACCAGTTCACCGGCGGGGTTGTAGGTGTTGGTGGTGGTGTTGTCCAGCGGGTCGGTGACGGTCAGGGGGTTGCCTGAGACGTCGTAGGTGTAGCGGGTGGTGTAGGCCGCGGCCATCGGCACGCGTTCGATCTGGGTGTCGGTGACCTGACGCCCCAGGTCGTCGTAGGTGGCTTCGGTGCGCGCCCCCACGGGGTTGGTGACAGCGAGCAGTTCTCCAACCGGGTTGTACAGGAATGTCCACTCTCCGGGGGCGGAGTGGCCCTCCAGTTCGGGGTCGGTCATGCGGGCGAGGTTGCCCAGCTGGTCCCAGGTGTAGCTGCGGGTGTTGCCCAGCGCGTCGGTGTGGTCGGTGATACGGCCGAGCTCGTCATAGGTGGTGTGGGCGGTCGGTGTAAGGGTGACGCCTCCCACCCCGGTGAAGTCGGGCGCTTGGCTGGAGATCTGCTGGCCGACCAGGTCGTAGCCGAAGATCGAGGTGTGCCCCTCGGCGTCCTGCTGGTGGGTGAGGTTGCCGACCAGGTCGTAGCCGTAGCGGATGGTGGGGCGCTCGGTCACTGTCGGCTCGCCGTAGCGTTCGATGTCCACGGCCGGGAGGCGTTCCTCGATCAGGCGGCCGAGGGTGTCGTAACGCATCAGCGAGGTGAAATCGGCGGCGCGTGCGCCGTCCTGGTGTGCGCGCGGGTCGGTGACAGCGGTGGTCAGGCCGAGTTCATTGACGTCGTAGCTGGTAAGGAGCTCTTCGTCGCCCACCACGACTGCTTCCTCGATGAGGAAGCCGCCCGCGTCGTAGGTGGAGCGTGTTCTCTCGGTGGCGTCGCCGTCGGTGGAAACGGTTTCGATGGCGTTGCCGCGTCCGTCGTAGGTATAGGTGGTGGTGCGGTCCAGGCCTTCGGGGTCCAGGGTCTGGCTCGTCAGGAGGGAGTCGGCGCTCCAGGTCTGGTCCATGCGCACCTTCCCGTCGCCGGTGATGGTGCGGATGGGGTTGCCGGCGGCATCGTAGGTGTGCGACTCCAGTACCACGTCCTGGGGTGCGTCTGCGTTGTTGAGCATGGCGCCGGTGGCGATGACCTGGGCGAGCAGCCCGTCGGCGTAGTAGGTGTAGGAGGTGGTGCGGCCCACGGCGTCGGTGGTGGAGGCCAAGTTGCCGTCGGGGTCGTAGGCGTTGGACTCCAGCACCAGTGGGGCAGGGTCGTTGTCCTCGTCGGGGTGGCCGACCCAGCGTTCGATGAGGCGTTCGGCTACCTGTCCGCGGTCGGTGTAGACGGTGCGGAACATGGTTCCGGCCGCGTCCTGGTGGTGGGTCTGGGCCCCAGTGGTGTCGTATCCGTAGTACTCGGTGCGGCCTTCGGAGTCGGTCTGGGAGACCATTTGGCCGTACTGGTTGTAGGCCCACATCGTCACCCGGTCGGGGTCGTCCCCGGTTAGGTCGCTGATGGTGGTGCGGATCCGGTTGCCGTCGTTGTCGTAGAGATGAGTGGCCCGCTGCTGGTGGGTGGCGTCGGTGATCTCGTTGACGACGCGGGGGCCTGTCTCGGTCAGAACACGTCCGGAGTCGTCGTAGGTGAAGGTGGTGGTGACGCCATCAGGGTGGTCTGAGGTGATGACCGTGGAGGTCAGCATCTGACCGAGTCCGTCGTAGGTGTACTCGGTCACCAGCCCGGAGGGTTGACGAACCCTGGTGGTGTCGCCGTGAGCGTTGTAGGAATAGCGGGTGATGTGGCCGTCGGCGTCCCAGGACTCGGCCACGAGCCCAGCCGGGACGGTGCCGCCGCCAGTGGCAGCTTCAGTGCCGTCGGTGTAGAGGTAGCGGGTTGTGCGCCCGTCGGGGAAGCCTTCGCTGGCCGGTGTGCTTTCCGAGGTCTGGTTGCCGTGTTCGTCGTAGGCCCACCAGGTGCGGTAGGTGGTGTCCAGGAAGTCGGTCGAGCGGGCGTCGTGGAAGGCGACCAGCTGGTCGTTGCGCGGGTCGAAGACGTCATCGGCGTTGTAGGAGTAGGAGTACCACTCCCATTGGCAGTTGGTGGCTTCCACATCGCGGCAGCTCATCCGGCCCAGCCGGTTGCCGCGCGCGTCGTTCCAAAAACGCAGCTGGGCGCCGCTGGGCAGGGTGGTTCCTGCCGTGAATCCGCCGATGTCGTAGGTGTAGGAAGTCTGGTAGCCGAGCTGGTCGATGTCGGCCACGCGCCGGTAGCCGTTCAGGGCGTCGTAGCGGGTGGTGGAGGTGGCTCCGCGGGGGTCGGTGATGGTGATCTCGCCGGTCACCTCGGCGTCCTCGTCCTTGACGTCGCCGTTGTAGCGCAGGTCCGAGTAGGCCCAGGTGCCTGCGTTGCGGTCGGTGTGGGAGCTCACCCGTGACGTGGTCTCGTCGAAGGACAGCAGGGTGGCCTGATTGCCTTCGGGGGTCGTGGTCTGCCGGAGGCGGTCGGCGGTGTCCAGGCCGGAGGTGTGGTGCAGGGTGATCGTGTCGGCGTGCAGGGGCCGCTGGTAGATCGCGACCTCGTCGATCGTGCCGGTAAAGGGGAAGTCACCAGTCGTGGAACGGGTCGAGGGCCAGCCCGAGCCGGCGATGCCGTGGCCGACATAGACGAATTTGGTGTTGCGATGCTCGACCTGGCCCGACTTGGTGCCGACCTTCTCACCGTCGAGGTAGAGGGTCTGCGTCATACCGTCGGAGGTCAGCGCCACGTGGTGCCATTGGCCGTCGTTGACCGCACTGGTCGTGGTGATTGGGTCGACGGTGTTGTCGGTGGTCCAGAACTGGGCGCGCAGTTTGCCGTCGGTGCCCACATAGATGATTTGGTTGCGCTGGGTCGAGGCGGTCGGTTTGTCCACGGCTCCGATGACGGTTCCGTGCCCGGTGGTGGAGAACCAGGCTTCCACCGTGATACGGGTGCCGACCCGGTGCAGGATTGCCTCGGGCAGTTGGGCGTAGGCTCCTTGCCCTGTGGTGAGCGCATGGGTGTCCACACCGGCCAGCACGCCCTGGGCTCCCAGGGCGGAGCCGGTAATCGTGGCCGGCTCACCGCCCACGGCCTGGGGCTTTTCGTTGGCCGAAGAAGTGCCTTCTCCTTCTTCGAAACGCCAGTAGCCGTAGGGGTTGGCGTCCATGACGGCGGCCCGGTAATGGGATCCGTCGACATAGCTGTAGTCGGTGCACTCCTGTTCGGGGTTGCACACCTGTGTCAGGCGCTGCCCGTCATAGGCATAGGTCCACTGCGCGCTGGTGTCTTCACCGTGCGCGGTCACCGTGGCGACGCGGCCCTGGGCCCAGGCGAACTCCAGGTGGCGTCCGCCGTCGGCGGTGACGGTGGAGATACGTCCCTCGGAGTTGTAGTCGATGCTTTGGGAGCGTCCCTGGTGGTCACTCACCTCCAGCAGGCGGCCGGAGCCATCGAAGACGTAGGAGGTGGAGGCCTTGTCCATGAGCCGCCAGCCGTCATCGGTACGGGCCAAGACGGCGTGCATGCCCATAGGCGGGCTGTAGCTACCGTCAGCGTTGCGTGCGAACCGGTACTGGCGTCCGTCAGGGTAGGTCACCACCGCGTTTCCAGTACCGTCCACGTCGGTGCGCACGTCCATGTCGAAGCGCGTGGACCAGCCTGAGCCGAAGATCC
This sequence comes from Nocardiopsis algeriensis, assembly GCF_014203695.1. Taxonomy (GTDB): domain Bacteria; phylum Actinomycetota; class Actinomycetes; order Streptosporangiales; family Streptosporangiaceae; genus Nocardiopsis; species Nocardiopsis algeriensis. The sequence continues at coordinate 18,038 of NZ_JACHJO010000018.1, forward strand.
CGCCCTGGCGCGGGTCGGAGGAGTTGTAGGTCCGGGTGATGGACAGCGGCGGCCCCACGGCGGGCACGGCGGCGTCCGTGACCGTCTCGGTGTAGTTGCCGATGAGAGCGTTGACGGTGCCTTCAGTGCTGCCGGAGCCGGACAGGTTGGAAGTGACGGCCGGCTGATCAGCGTTGGCGATCACCCTCAGCCAACCGCTCTCCGTCAGCTGGCTGCCGTCACGGACAAAAACGTTCCACCAGTACTGGTTGCCCCATTGCATCCGGCCTTCAGGCAGCTTCCAGGACGTCCCGCTCTGCCACCCCGAGTCCACACATTCCCAGTCAGGCCATTCACCGTCGCAGAAGTTGAACCAGAACTCCATTCCGTCCGTGGGCCAGGCATCGTTGTTGCGTCCCAGAGCGGTGAACTCAGGTGTCAGGGTTGCGACCGTGGCTCCGTCACGAGGGCTGTAGTCCAAAATTTGCGGAGGGAGATCTGGCACAGTCAGAACAGCGGAAAGTGACATAGGAACACCCCAGGCCGCGAACGACTGGGACTTGTGCGTCATGTCAAACTTGATGGTCCACGTTCCCGGGGGGAGCGGGCCGATTTTCGCGGTGACGGTCGCAGTCTGCCCTGTCGCTACGTTCCTGGGCATGGGTGTATTAGGCGCGATGTGGTAAACCCGCTTGCCGTCCTGGTCGAAAACCTGGTAGCTGAGCCTGTAGCCATTAGTGGGAGTCCAGGTTTCCCGACCTCGGTTGGTTACCTTAATTTTGATATTTGTGCTCTGGTTTGCCTGGGGAGGGGGGTTGAAATTCTCTCCTTCTACAAAATCGTATTCGGCGCGGTAAGGGCTGTAGGTTACCGTCATGTACGGAGCGCCCCATGACTCGCGACTGCCGAACTTCTTCCATGCCGAGCTGTCCGTGGTTGAGGCGCGAACAGTGATTCCATGGTTGGGCTTGTCGCCGTCCACCCATGCCTGGACCAGGTCACGCCCCCTGGTGCCCAGGTTGATCGCTTCATACCTGCCAGGGCATGAGCTGCTGCTCGCTCCAGCGGGCATCCATCCACGGGCAAAGCTCGCACTGCCCAGAGCCGTGGAACTGTAGCTGGGGCCAGGGTAACTGGAGATGGACTTGTGGTCCCAGGACTGCGTCACCTCGTGTACATAGACGGGTTTAGGCGTGCAGGAGTAGGACCAGTGATTGAAAAGATAAAGCTCGGCCTCGTAAATCTCGTGATGCCGAAGCTCGCTGACAAGGGAGTTGAACTTCAGGTAGGAAGCCGTCTTGGTGGAGCCCCCGTTGTAGGTTCCTACTTTCAGCTCCTGCTCGCTGTAGCGCGAAGTGTTGTAACCGGTCTGGACATAAGTGTCATGTGAGGCGTTGTAGTTCCAAGCGGTCGTTGGGTCGACCCCAACGGGGTACACGCGCTCGTCGTCGGTGAGCCAGTCAAAATCGGCCGTGACCTCAAGGACCCACCCGCCTTCTTCCTGAAGAAGGGAGAACTCTACGGCTTCGGACCACTCACCGTCCCCCGAGTGCGGGTCGATGTCGGAGTCCTCCATGTAGCCGGCCGGGATGTGGCCCATGGACTCGCCTTCTGCGTCCACCAAGTCAACGCTGCCGTCCTCCAGCAGGACCGGTTCCAGCCCTTGGAGCTGTAGCGGGAAACGCCAGACGGCTTCCTCGGGGCTGGAGGGCGCCTCGTTGAGCCAGATGGTTTCCTTGACTACGCCACCGACGAGGGACTTCAGCTCCACGTCCACACCGGGCAGGGCCTCTTCGTAGACGATGGTGTTGTTCTCGTCCTCGAGAACGTGCCCTTCGGTTCCTTCAGCCCCCTCGAGGGAGAAGGACAGGCTGTGGTCACCATCGAGTTCCATACGGGCCAGCTCGTCACCGTCGGCTCGAGCTGCGAATTCGACCTTGCGTGAGTCCGCTGCGTTAGTCCAGGTCTCGGTGTTCTCCTCAACCAAGCTGGTGTCGATCTGCTCCCAGGAGCCGTCCTCTTCCTGGAAGTGGATCGGTTCGAGGGAGAAGTCCGTCGAGAGGCTCCCGTCCTCGTTCTCGTAGGTGCGAGAGAACTCGTCGCGCTCCTCCACCAGTTCCTCACTGATGTCGGGGTCGAAACCTGTAATCTCCGGTTCGGGTTCTACCTCGGCTAGTTGAACAGCTTCCTCTTCACCCTCCGGCATGGGTGGACGCAGAGAATCGGCATCCTCTGGAAGGTCAGGCCAGTTGTGAGGGAGTGCACCGTCAGGTGCGTCAACATCGGGCCCTTGCCCCTCGGATACGTCAGCAACCACGGCGCTGTCCGCTTCATGGGACAGTCCCGCAGCGGAACCATCGCCCTGCCCGGGCGTTTCCACATCAGCAGCCGAAACCGGTTCCAGTCTGGGCATGGTGAAGTACGGGGGAACCGGGGAGATTGAGTCCGAGAGCACCAGCGCCAGTATCAGACCAGCGGCTGTGAGCTTCAGCGTGCTGCTGCGGAGCAGTCCTCGCACACCCTCTTCGGACCTGCGGGGAGCTAGGCGCTTGAACACGCCGCTGAGCAGGGGCAACTGACGGCCGGTCGACAAGACCGGTCACCTCCGGACTAACCCAAGGCGAACCAGGCACAGAAGACACACCTGTATCTCCAGGTGCGCAAGATTCCCTAAGCCCGTGGATCCGGTACGCCGTTCCGAGAACCAAACGGCTGAAACTTAACAGAGAGTGATGATCTCCCCGCAAGCCCCAAGAGTGCTGTTGTTACCCGATAGATACAGGAATGCCCAAACTTTTCCCAATTCGGATAGAGGGACAATTTCGGACATCATGGGGAGTAGGTTTGTGGAAGGCAGAACAGCTATACTGCGGATGTGGGTGATGGTCGCGGTCAACGACGGCATGCCCTAGGCCGAAGCCGTGCGCGTCTTCGGCATCAGCCCCGACTGAGCCTTTTTCATGCTGAAGGTGCAGGTCACAGCCCCGTACCGGTCTCCCTGAACCCCTTCTGAACAGCAAGAAGCCCCTGGTAGGTGGGTTAA
>NZ_JACHJO010000019.1 GCF_014203695.1 Nocardiopsis algeriensis
GGGCTCCGTTGTTCGTTGGTGAGGGCTTCGACCAGATCGCTACAAGGCCGTGATCAGAGCCGATGGCTCACGATCCCGACTTTGAAACAGCCCTGCATCAGACCCGGCAGGAAACATCTCGTTCTTCTCAGGTACCTCGTCGGCCTGGGGCAGCAGTGCGAGAAGGCCGTGGACGTTCGCCTGAGCGAACTCGGCGAGCTGGGGCGGCAGGAGACGGATGCCTGCGAGAGCATCACGTGTGGCGGGAATGCTGACTACTTCGTAAGTGCCGCGGCCGGGTTCGGTGAACTCGGTCCCCGTACGGTGGTCCAGGTCCATACAGACCAGCCGGGCAACGAAGACGTGCTGAAGGCCCACGTCTCCGGGGAGATCGTCGGTGATGAGCAGAACCTGGCGAATCCCGTCGATCTTTCCGCCCAGTTCCTCGAAGACCTCGCGGTGCAGCGCGGCCTCGGCATCAGCGTCTTCCGGCTCCAGCCCTCCCCCCACGGAGACCCAGTAAGGTTCCTGTCCCGGTTTGGTGCGCTTGATGAACACCAGTCGCCGGTGATCGTCGAAGAGGAGGGCGCGGGCACTCTGCTTGGCGATATCGGTCATATCCACTCGTTCCTGGCCATGCGTTTCCATCGGAATGCGGGTACGCGAAAACCGACCTTCGTCCGAAGGGGATAATCACGCTCACCGCCGTCGGGGAACCTCGACCCCAGCAGCGAAGAAACAATCAAGACCTTATACACGGACCGGTGAACAAGACACGGGTTTCCCGTTATGGAGTAAAACCACTTGGGCGGCGCGAGATCCGCACCACCAGGACACCACATCGAAGCAAGGCATGGTGGTGTCATACCGTCGTAGCAACATTGCAGGTCAGAAGGGTTGCCGATGGAGACACGACGGACGCTCACCCTAGAGGATCGCGAGGAGATCGCGCTCGCGCACACACGGGGTGAGGGTGTGCGCTCCATCGCCCGTCTACTCGGCCGCCACCCGTCCGTGGTCAGCCGCGAGATCCGCCGCAACACCGGCAAACGCGGCTATCGGGCCACCACCGCCCACAAGCGCGCCAAGACCCGCCAATCCCGCCCCCAGCAGCGGCGCATCGACACCGACCCAGTGATCCGCCAGCGGGTTCTGGCCGACCTGGGCCGGGGCCGCACACCCCGCCAGATCGCGGGCCGGTTGAAGCTGGAGGCCGAGAACGCCAGTGTGGAGCCCATGGAAGGCTCCCTCCCCGCCGACGGCGAACGCATCAGCCACGAGGCGATCTATACCTGGATCTACGCCCTGCCCAAGGGCGAACTCGCCCGCCTGGGCGTCATGCTCTGCTCCAAGCAGACCGGTCGCCGCCCCAGGAGGAGGAACGGCCTGTCCGGCGCCCGGATCGTCGGGATGCGCTCGATCCGTGAACGCCCCGCCGAAGCCGAGGGGCGCCGCATCCCCGGACACTGGGAGGGCGACCTCGTCCTGGGCAAGGACGGCAAGAGCGCCGCCATCACCCTGGTGGACCGGCAGAGCCGCTTCACCGCCATCGGGGCCTTGCCCGAGGGGAAGAAGGCCGACCAGGTCGCCGACGTGCTCATCGAGCATGTGTCGGGGCTGCCGGAGCTGGTGCGCAAGTCCCTGACCTGGGACCAGGGCACCGAGATGGGGCGGCACGCGGCGCTGACGGTGGCCACCGACCTGCCGGTGTTCTTCGCCGACCCGCACTCGCCCTGGCAGCGGCCCACGAACGAGAACACCAACCGGCTGATCCGGGAGTACCTGCCCAAGGGGACCGAGATTCCTCAGCACCAGCCGTATCTGACCGCGATCGCGGAGGAGCTGAACAACCGGCCGCGGGCGTGTTTGGGGTTCTACACTCCGCAGGAGGTCTTCCACGGGCAACTGTTGGAGGGCCAGGACGAGGGTGTTGCTTCAACGAGTTGACACCACCCATCGATCAAGGAACGCTTCTGCCCATTGGCGCACAGAACTCCGCGCCTGTTCACTGAACAAGGCGCGCTCTTCGAAAAGCCGGAAGGTATCGACGTAGAGGGACACGTCCTGGGCGGAGCGACGGTGCGGGCCGCCGATCCCGATGCCACCTCCGAGTCCCTGACCAGGCGCATCCGGGGATGGGAAGCAGGCCGCAGCACCATCCGTGAACGGTACCGCCTCCTGCCGGCGCGCGTGCTCCAGATGGATACGGGGACGTTCGAGGAACGACCGGTGGCGCACAGCAACACGGTCCGGGTCCGCGCCGTCACGTCCGACGTCATCGCGCTGGACGAGCTGACCGGAGAAGCGGACCTGCTGCCCATGGCGGTGCGCACCACACGCTCGGTCTCTGCACCCAGGCCCTTGCAGGGGCGGACTCGTGCTGGGCCAAGGCGCGCCGACCAGGAGCCCGTGCCTCGTACAGTGGGAACTTCACCTCGGGCGTAGGAGATCACCGCCGGCCCGTGCCCGGACACAAGCCCCGCTCAAGCGGGGGACTTCGGAGGAACACCCCTTGTACCTGGCCCGCATCAACCTTGACCCCAAGCGCAGTACCGGCATGGACCAGTGGGCGGCCATGGGGCGGGCCGTACGCAGAGCGGTCGATCCCGATCCCGAATCCGACGCCCGTGTGCTGTGGGCGCGCACCTCGCCGAACACGCTGGTGGTCAGCTCCGACACCGCTCCGGCCTGGGGCAAGGTCCCCGGTGCGGTCTCCGCCGCGATCCACCCGATGCCGCGGTATCCCGAGGGCGAAACCATCCGCTGGGAACTCATCAGCGCGCCCACCACGCAGCGCAGGACAGAGCGCGCCGAGGAAGGACAGCGCCCGCGCGGCAAACGGGTCCCCCTTCCGGAGGAGGAGTTCGAGAACTGGCTGGACGGCAAGTTCGCGGGCGCCGTGAGCGTCACCGCGGTGAAATGGAAGCACCTGGGTGGCAGACCCGCTCGGTACCACTTCACCGGGGAGGCCGTGGTACAGGACAGCGAGGCGCTCCATGAGCTGTGCCTGAAGGGCATCGGCGCGGGGACGGCCACGGGGGCCGGGCTTCTCCTCGCCAGCCCGCTGGCCCCGCAGTAGGTTGCGGTGGCGCGTCGACCACTCGGGGAACGTCCGTGCTCTCGGCACGCGGACCGGCATCCACCGACCTGGACGCCCACCAGATCTCACCTGTGGAGTTGACCGCTCATGCCTGCGGGCGCTGGACGGTGGAGGACCGGGTGCACCACGTGCGAAACGTGACCTGGGGCGAGGACAAGTGGCGGATCCGCACCGGGGCGGCCCCGGCCGTGCTGGGCGGAGGATGATCCGCGGCGATCCCCAACGCCGGGTCAGGGCCGGTGGCGCAGTGCCGCGCGGGCGAACGCCACTCCCCGCGCGGTCGGTGCGGCGCCCCGGCCGAACGAGCTCTTCGACCAACCGCCCAGGGTGTCCAGCACAATCCACGCCTCGTACGCGGCGTCCCGGGCCGCGGCCGGGTCCACCGGCAGGCCCTGATCGATCCGCCATCCCAGGCCGGTCAGTGCCTCGGCGACCTCCCCCGGCACGTCCCGGCTCCCGGCCGCCACCGCCAGCACCATCAGCAGACATCCCTTCCGCTCGACCTCGGCTCTCGGCTGGGGCGGCATGCGTCCGGCCAGGTGGTCCCACAGCGCCCGGGGGTCGTCGCGCACCGCCTTGGCCGCCGCGGTGGGCAGCAGGCGCCCCTTGTACTTGCGCAGCAGCCCCATTCGCTGCGCGGACTCGCGCAGGTTCAGCACCGGCAGGGTCTGGCTCTCCCGGTTGGCCTTGCCGATCCAGGTCTGCGACAGGCCCAGCGCCCCGGCGGCCTCCTGCACGCTCGCCGGAGGCAGATAGCCCGCCCCGGTCAGCTTCACGCCGTCGTCGCCGACGTGGTCCAGCAGCCAGGCGTAGGCGCCCACCGCCGCGCGGACGGTGGCCGCGGTCGGCTCGTCGTCGCCCTGGGCGGTCGCCTTGGCCACCAGGGTCAGCAGCCGCCCCCGGACCCTGGGATCGCGTATGGACGCCAGCAGTTCCCCGACCGGCCCGGGGAGGTTGTCGGGGAGCGGTCCGGACACCGCTGTCAGGGCGGCGTTGATCGCGTCGATGTCGAACGGGACCGGTGCCCGGTCCGGTGCGGGGTTCTCCCCGTAGAGCTCCCGGTACTCGGCGAGGGCTTCGGCATGGTGCGGATGTCCAGGGTCGGTGGCGGCGCTGACGAGCTCGTACCCCGGCGCTCCGCCGCAGTCCTCGGGCGGGGCGGGCCTGCTTCCGGCGGTGCACACCGCCGGGGGTGCATCCTCCTGGCGGGGGGCGACCTCCTGGAGGGTGAGCAGGTGTTCCCAGTTGTCGCCGAAGTCGTACAGGTAGGACATGCGATCTCCGGGCTGGGCCAGTACTTCGTCCAGCCGCACCTCCTCCTCGGGGACGCCGGCCTTCCCTCCGTCGGCTTCGAACGGCGAGAGGTAGTACTCGGCCTCGCGGCTGTAGTAGGACGGGCCGGAGGCGAACCCGTGCATGTGGTAGTCCTCCCAGGCGAAGGCGGCCTGGAGGATTGCGTGCACCTCGTTCAGGAACAGGTCCGAGGCCAGTTCCAGCCTGCGCCACACCGGTGGCTCGGTGCCGGCGACCTCCACCCGCACCCGGTAGGTCACCGTTTCCTCCCGTCGGGGTCGGCGCCGGGACGGACGCGCGGGTTCGGCGAGGGGGTCGAAGAGGCTGTGCAGGGCGTTCGCCGCATCCGGATCAGACCGATCCCCGGAGCCGGACAAGCTCCGCATCAGGTCCTCGAACTCGTCGGGACGGGGAACACGGTCGCCGTGGTCGCTCATGGCGGCAGGCTACCGGCCCTCCCCTACATCTCGGCGTCACGAATCCCGGCGGGTGTCGGTCGGTCCGGGATCGGGGTCTGCGTGTAGGAGGCGAGCGCCCATTCCCCGTCCCGGCGCACGTAGGTGCTCGACATCCATGCCCTGAACACGGGTGACCCCGTGTCCCTGCGGGCGGCGGCGCGGTAGACCAGGGCTGCTGCGGACGTGCCCAGCGGGATCACGCGTTCCTCGTCGATCTCGTACGACCGCCACGGGGGCGCGTCATCGAGGGAGGCGATGACGGCCTGCCGGTCGAGGACCTGGCCGTGTGCCAGGACCATGACCCCGTCGTCCGTCATCAGGCGGCCGTAGAAAGCCGCCCCGGTCCCGTCGGACAGCGCCTGCCATCCTCGGTGCTCCAGTTCCAGGAGTTCATCAGGATCCATGCCGCGATCCTAGGTGGAAGGAAAACGCTGCCGGTGGAACGAGGAACCCTGCAGTCGATGGTCTTGTACGTGCAGCTCAGCGCCCCAGGTGGGCTGCACGTCCAAGACCACGGTGCGTGGGGCGGTCCGGTGGGCCCTCTCGGGTATCGCCCCGGGCAGGCAGGGAGCCGAGCCCCGAAAGTACGGCTGCCGCGCGCCGGGCTCCGCGGGAGCGGTGCGGTTCCCCTCAGCGGGGTGTGCGCAGGGCGGTGTCCAGGGCGGCCATGAGCTGGGCCAGGCGGTTTCCGCCCGCCGGTGCGGGCGGGTAGCGGGTCAGGACGTCGATCAGGGCCGGTGTCGCGCGCTCGCGTGCCCGTTCGAGTGCCTCGGCCCCGGCGGCGGGATCGCCGTCCGCGTCCAGTTCGGCGATGCGCGCCGCGCATGCGGCGGCGCGCAGGATGTGGCCCACCTGGGTGGCTCTGGCGATCGGGTGCAGGTACGCGGCGGCTGCGGCGTCGCCGGCGGCGCGTGCGGCGAGGCGGGCGGTCTCGGTGGGGGCCTCCTTCGCGGCCCGGTGCGCGTCCAGGGAGGTGGCGCGCTGCAGCCTGGTCCTCCTGGTGCCGCCGATGAATTCCCGGGCCGCGTCGATCGCGGCCCGGGGGCGGAGGTCCCCCGGGACCGCCGCCTCGAACAGGGGGAGGACCTCCTGTGCGCTCTGCGCCGCATAGCGGGCCACGGTCCGCAGTTCGTCCGCGGTCAGCTCGAAGTCACCCGGTCCGGTTGCCATGGCACCGATTCTTCCGCAGCCCCGGCGGGAGTTGCCCCGCGGCCGCCTCGCGCACAGCCCCGGTAGTGGTGTTTCTGCGGCCGGTGCGGAACAGGCCTGCGGCTCCCGCTCACGCCTCTTCCCGTGGCGCGGCCCTCGGGGTGAGCGGGACCGCGGCGACGGCGGCGGCGGAGAACAGCGCGCCCACGGCGAAGACGGCGGGCAGGCCGGCGAGGGTGATCACCGCCGCCATCAGCACGGGGGTGAGGGTGGTGCTGACGCCCTGGAGCCAGTTCTGCACGGCCAGGGCCCGGCCGGCCCACGCCGCTCCGGCGGTCTCGGCGACCGAGGTGAAGGTCAGGCCGTTGTGCCAGCTGGTCAGGGACAGGCAGGCCAGTACCAGGGGCACCGCCGTCCAGGACCGGACGGCGGGCAGCACGGTGAGCAGGAGCAGGCAGCCGGTCGCGGCCACCGCGAGCCACCGGACCGGGCGCATGCGGTCTCCCAGGCGGTCCGACCAGACGCCGAACAGCAGGCGGCCGGCCGCTCCCGGTATCTGGGCCAGGGCGACCACGGCGCCGGCGGCGGGCGGGTCCCATCCCTGTTCCTCGACCAGGTAGATGAGCGCGTAGGTCATCATGGTGATCTGCGCCACCCCGAGGAGCATGCTGACGCCGTGGACCCTCCAGATGGTCCACTGCCGATAGGGCGACCCCGAGTCGGATGCGGCCTCGCGCTCCTCGCCTCCCCCGGCCGGGCCGGAGCGGACGGGGGCGGAGGGGGCCGCGGGGATCGCGAGGACGAGTGGGGCCGTGAGCAGGGCGAGCACCGCGGGGAGGGACATCGCGCCGGCGAACCCCCAGGCGTCGGCGGCGGTGGGCAGCACCAGGGAGGCGAGACCCACCCCCAGGGGGAACGCGGACTGGCGCAGTCCCATGGCCAGGCCTCGCTCTCGGGAAGAGAACCAGACGAGGACGAGCCGTCCGCTCGCCGCGTTGACCGGGCCCGCCACGGCTCCCACGAGCAGCAGGGCCGCGCCCGCGGTCCACAGGCCCGTGGCGATCCACAGCAGCCCCAGCGCGCCGGCGGTGAGGACGAGGCTCAGCGTCATCGTCGCCCGCTCGCCGGCGCGGTCGATCACCAGCCCCCAGAGGAGCAGGGTCAGCAGGAGGCCGAAGGAGGGGATTCCTGCCAGCAGGCCCGCCTGTGCGGTGGTGACGTCGAAGACCTGCCGCAGCTGGGGCAGGACGACGGGGACCCCGAACATCGCGCCCACACTGGCCACCTGCGCAACCATGCCGATGGACAGGATGACCCAACGATTGCGAAGGAGCATCAGCTCAGCCTAGACAGGCCTTCCTCTCCTGGCGTGTCCGCCCCTCGCACCGGCACGCCCCGAGAGGACTCTGCGACACCTGCCGGGATGTGTCCGGCAGGCAGCGGCCGCCCGGGGCCGGTAACGGGTCGGCTCCGGGCGGCGCTTCCTGCCTTCTAGGAGGCCGGGCAGTCCTGTCCCAGCCAGGCGGAGTTGAAGCGGGCAAAGGTGATGTGCTGGGTGCCGCCGCGCTCGTAGAGGACGCCGAACTCGCCGTCGTCCAGGGCGACGACGGTGGAGTAGCCGGCCGCCCCCGCCTCGAGGGTCCTCGACACGGGCCAGGTGCCGCCGTCGTCGCAGGACATCCGCACGGTCAGGTTCTGCCGCGAGGTGGCATGGGCGGTGTTGGTGAACAGGAGCCGGTGCGCCTCGGGGGTTCCCGCCGGGGCGTCGGCGTCGTAGCGCAGGACGGCCCCGTTGTTGGTGGGGTCGACCAGGGTGGTGTCGGGGACGGGGTCGCTGTAGGTGACGCCGCCGTCCTCGGAGTAGGCCACCAGGCGGTAGGGGCCCTGGGGCGTGCGGCTGTTGAGCATCACGCGGCCGTCGGCGAGCTCGACGGTCTTGTTCTCGTCCATGCCCGGTCCCACGGGCTCGCCCGCCTGCCAGGTCTGCCCGTGGTCGTCGCTGTAGACGCTCACGGCGTAGATGCCGTCACCGGAGTCGAACGCGTACTGCTGGACCAGGCGGCCGTCGGAGAGCTGGATGCCGGTCCCGGAGGAGGCGAAGATGCCGAACCAGGCGGGGTCCTTGATGTCCTCGGTGATGCGGCGGGTCCGCCAGGTCCTTCCGCCGTCGTCGGAGTAGGAGTAGTCGGCGTGGAGGATGGTGTCGCTGTCGTTGGAGTTGCCGTCCGAGGAGTTGCGGAAGCCGACCCCGGCAGGGGCGTAGGCGTGGAACAGGAACAGGCGGCCGGTCTCGCGGTCCAGGAGCAGGCTGGGGTCGCCTGCGCCGACGCCGCCGTCGTAGTCGACGACCGCCTGGGGTTCGGTCCAGGTCCGGCCGTCGTCGTAGCTGCGGCGGACCATGATGTCGAGGTTGCCGGGGAGGTCCGAGGCGCCTTCGTTGCGGCGGTCGTAGGCGGCGACGAGGGTGCCGTCCTCGAGGACCTCCAGGGCGGGGATGCGCCAGGAGGGCGCTCCCTCGCCCGCGGTGGCCAGGTCGGTTCTCTCGAGGAGGGGCTGGTCGGCCGCGCTGGTGCTGTCGGCGGCGGCGGGCGGTGCCAGGGGGCCGGCGACCGCCAGGCCCAGGGCCATGGCGACGGGGGCTGCGTACTTTCTCACGGGTACCTCCGTGTCGTGGGAGACGGAGGCATCAGACATCAGACGTCTTGGACGCTAAAGCGCGAACCCGCTCAAGTCAACCCTCTGGGGCGTTGTCCCTTCGAAATCGCCGGAAGACCGGCACGTGGTATCGGGTGCCGGGCCTGGCGCCGGCAGGCGGGGGCGGCGGCGAAGGTTCCGCCGCGCGGGCCGGCGCCCGAATTCTTGTACCGCCTTGCGCCTGCTCAGAGGGCTGCGGGCGCCTCGGGGGTCACCGGCTTCCCTTACACCCCTTGACCCGGTCGCAAGCTGTAACTAACATCTCACTCTCAAGGCATCAGACATCAGACGTCATATGCATGTCTTGTTTCCTCAGCCCCTCACGTGACAGCACATCCGAAGAAACGCCGCAGTCGTTCGCACCTTCGCGCGAGGACCTCGGCGGGGCCGACCCGCGCGGGAGGCGGGCCCGGTGCCCGCCTCCCGGCGCTGCCGGAGGTCAGCCGCCGTTGGACTGGCGGATCCCCTCGGCGAGGGCGTCGAAGGTGTAGACGAACCCGCCGTCCTCCCCGCTGACGGTCATGTACGCGTCGGTCGTCCCCGGTGCGATGGCGACGTTCGTGGCCGTGTCCAGCCCGCCGGCCGCGTCGTCGGGAACGCCGACCGTGGCCAGGTGCTCGCCCGTGGAGCTGTACACGAAGACGCGCGGTTGGCCGTGGACGGCCTGGTAGAGGTTCCCGTCGGCGTCGACCGCGATGGAGTCGATCCGGCTCGTGCCGCCGTCGAAGTACACGGCGGCGTGGGAGCTCTCCACCGTCGTCCCGCCCTCGCCCAGCAGGTAGTGGTCGATGCGGTTCGCGGCGTACTGGCCGACCCACAGGGCCGTGAAGTCCTCGTTGAACGAGATGCCGTTGGGTGCGGGCAGGTCCTCCGCCAGGACGGTCGCCTCCGCGGTCTCCCCGTCGATCCGGACGACCCGGCCCCGGGCCTCCCAGGCGGGCCCGGAGAAACCGGTGGAGTCGCTGACGTACATGTTCCCGGCCTCGTCGAAGGCCAGGTCGTCGGGGTGCATCGGCGCGCCGTCCACGTCCCCGGAGAAGAACGTGGTGTGGTCCTCCCCGTCGGGGGTGATGCTGTCGATCCGGCCGTTCAGGAAGTCCGTCAGGTACAGCCGGTCGTCGCGGGGGCCGAACTGGGCGGAGGTGTAGACGCCGTCCCCGCCGCTGAACACCGGGGACACCTCACCGGAGCCGGTGTCCACCCGCAGGACCTTGGGCTTCTCCGGGGGAGCGGTGACGTCGACGACGAGGAGGCCGCCGTCTGGGGCGAAGGTCGGCCCCTCGAGGAGGGTCATCCCCGTCTCCTCGTGGACGGAGGTCACCTGGACCAGGAGTTCGGCCGTCCGGTCCGGACCCTCCGGCCCCTGCTCGGGGTCGGGGGCGGGAGCTGGCCCCGGGGCGGGCGCGGAGCATCCCGCTGCCAGGGCGGCCAGGGCCAGGGCCGCGAGTGCGCGGGGAGCGGCCGCTCGCCGGGTCAGGGGACGGTGCGCTTCCCCGCGCCTCTCCTCCGCGGTCACGGCCTCGGCTCCAGGACCTCGTGCATGCTCTCGGCGCGCCACCGGGCGAGCAGCCGGTGGAAGGCCACGGGTCCGGGGCTGTAGGAGAAGCCGCCGGGGAGGCCCGCACCCTCGAGGTTGTAGTAGCCGGGTGTGCACTCGGCCTGGAACGCGGAGTTGTCGTGCGCGGTCTCGCGGACGGTCCGGGCCCACGCCTCGGTCGCTTCCCGGGAGGGTTCGACCACGCGGGCCCCGGTCTTGCGGGCCTCGGCGACCACGGCGGCGATGTGCTCGGCCTGCTCCAGCAGGATGTGCGTGAAGTTGACGGAGTTGGCGTTCTGCAGCGCGCCCAGGTGGAAGAGGTTGGGGAACCCGTTGCTGTAGAAGCCGTGCAGGGTGCGGGGTCCGCTGCTCCAGGAGGCGAGCAGGTCCTGCCCGCCGCGGCCGCGGACCGGCAGCGTACCGGACAGCACCCCGGAGACGCCGACCTCGAAGCCGGTGGCGAAGACGACGCAGTCGACGGGGTACTCGGTCTCGCCGACGACGACCGCGTCCTCGGTCATGCGGGTGATGCCGCCGTGGTCGGCGGTGTCGACGAGGGTGACATCGGGCCGGTTGAACGCCTGGAGGTAGTGGTCGCTGAAGCAGGGCCGCTTGCACATGTACCGGTACCAGGGCTTGAGCAGCTCGGCCGTCTCCGGGTCGTCGACGACCTCGTCCACGCGCGCCCGGATCTGGTTCATCTTCTGCGCGTCGATGATCTCGTCGATGCGTTCGCGTTCCTCCGCGGAGACACTCGTGTCCAGTGCGCCGGAGATCATCTTGCGCTGGAGCCGTGCCGTGGACGTCCAGCCGTCCTGGGTCAGGTCGGTCTCCACCTGCTCCCCGGAGACGACGGCGAGGAAGTTCTCCATGCGCTCGCGCTGCCAGCCGGGCCGGAGGGAGGCCGCCCACTCCGGGTCGGTGGGGCGGTTGTCGCGGACGTCCACCGTGGAGGGTGTCCGCTGGAACACGTACAGGTGCTCGGCGTCGCGCGCCAGGTGCGGAACGACCTGCACGCCGGTCGCTCCGGTGCCGACGACCGCGACCCTCTTGTCCGCGAGGCCGGTGAGGCCGCCGTCCTGGTCGCCGCCGGTGTAGCCGTAGTCCCACCGGCTGGTGTGGAAGGTGTGGCCCCGGAAGGTCTCGATCCCGGGGATGCCCGGCAGCTTCGGCTGGGTCAGCGTGCCCGACGAGGTGATGACGAACCGGGCGCGCATCCGGTCGCCGCGGTCGGTCTCCACCACCCATGTGTCCGTCTGCTCGTCCCAGTTCAGGCCGGTGACGCGGGTGTGGAACAGCGCGTCGCGGTACAGGCCGAAGGTCTCGGCGATGGCCACGGCGTGGCGGCGGATCTCCTCGCCGGGGGCATAGCGCCACTTCGGTACGTAGCCGACCTCCTCCAGGAGGGGCATGTAGGAGTAGGACTCGATGTCGCAGTGGATGCCCGGATAGCGGTTCCAGTACCAGGTCCCGCCGAAGTCGCCGGCCTCGTCGGTCATCCGGATCGAGTCCACACCCGCCTGGCGCAGCCGCGCGCCGGTGACGAGGCCGCCGAACCCGCCGCCGATCACGAGCACCTCCACGGTGTCGGTCAGCGGCTCGCGCTCCGTCCTGGGGGTGTAGGGGTCCTTTGCGTAGTAGCCGAACTCGCCCGCGGCCGAGCGGTACTGGAGCGCACCGTCGGGTCGGATGCGCCGGTCGCGCTCACGCGCGTATCGGGCCCGCAGCGCGTCGAGGTCGATCTCGGACGTGTCGGGGACGGGTGTGTCGGGGACAGGTGGCATGGGGGGTGTCCTCTCCGTGTCTTCTCCGCTGCTCCGTCGAAGCTCCTGTCGCTGAGGAACGGCGGGGCGGCGCTTCGCGGAGGGACGGATGCGATCACCAGGTCGGGTGCCGGCGCGGTCGCGCTGCTCGGCTGCGAGCACCGGCCCTCACACCGACCGCACGGGTCATGGTAACAGTGCGAAATCAGCTGATTCCAGTCCGGGGCGGAGGAAAAGGGCGCCGGTCTCGCCCTGTCCGCCTTCACCGCTCCGGGAAACCGCACACAGGCCCGCTCCCGGCCCGCTCCCCGCAGGACGGAAAAGGGGTACCGGCGCAATGCGCACACCTCGGGTTTTCCGTTTCTGATCCCCGCTCTCGGGGAAGCCGTGCGCTTTGCCCTGAGCAGCGGCAGCAGATCCCGGCAGGGTCGGCGGGAAGCCCCTCGAAGAACCGGGACTTCTTTTCCGGGGAGATATGCCATGCCCTCACAGCGACGACCGGCAACCAACGCCCCCAACCGGAAAGCGGGAAAGGTTACGGCCAAAATTACACCACCGGTGACCTGGAGAAACCCTCACGGAGCGGCAGGCGCGAATCCTCCTCCCAGAGCCTGTCGAATGCGTCGAACCACCTGGCCACCGAGCCGCACGCCCGGGCCCGGGGGATGTTCCGCGACACCGGCCTGTGTTTTCCCGGCACCCCCTCCTTTTTTTGCCGATGCGTTTTTCTCCCCTCCCTGGTCACAGTGTTTCCACACGCCCCACAGCCGCTGATGACCTGTGTCTTCGCGCTTCTCCCCCTGTTCCTGCGGCCTTGACGTGATCTTCGGTTCCGCGAGATAACTACAACCGCCCAAAGCCCGTGACGAATCACTTGCGGAAGACACAGAATGAGCTCACACTACATTTCCCGCTGGGTCCTTGCATTCGACGCCTCCTGTGAGCGCTGCCGCGCGGTGTCGGCCGTTGTCGAGGACGCCTGCGCGGACAGGATCGAACTCCTCCCCCTGCTCCACCCCGAGGTGGAGCGGTGGCGCCGCGACGCCCTGGGCGAGCACGCCCCCTGGGCTCCGACCCTGATCAGGGTCGGCGAGGGCCCCACCCGCGCGTGGACCGGGCCGATGCTCGGCATGCGCCTGCTCGCCCGCCTGGGTCCTGCCTCGACCCTGCGCCTGGTGAGCGCGCTGAGCAGCCTGCGGGCACCCCGGAGCGCGGGTCCGGCCGCGGTGGACCGCAAGGGTTTCCTGCGTCTGGGCACGGGGCTGGGTGTGGCGGTGGGCCTGGTCCTGGCCGGACGCACCCCCGCGCTGGCCGAGAGCGCGGAGGCGAACGAGATCCAGACCTGGGTGAAGGCGAACCGGGGCCGCCTCCCCGATCGGCTCGACACCTTCGGGTCCCACCCGATGGCCTATCGGCGGGCGATCTTCGCCGAGCTCTCACCCCAGGCCCGCAGCCGCCTGTGGGTCGAGCACCTGGGCCGCTACCGGAGGGAGCACCCGAACCTGACCGGCGCCCAGCGCGAGGTCCTGGAGCGCGCCGAGGAGCTGGCCGCCGAGCCGGCCCTCTTCTCCGAGGTCCGCACCGGTCCCGACGCCGAGCTCGACGACCTGACCAGGAGCGCGATCGCGGCCTACGGCGAGCAGGAGGCCCACGCGCTGCTCGCCACCCTCGGCCCACCCGAGAGCGCGGTCATGTCCGAGAACTCGGTCATGGCCGCGAAGGAGAACTGCACCTGCTCCATCCACAGCGACTGGTGCCGCGGCACCAGCTGGTGCAGACTCTCGGGCTGCAAGTACAACCTGGGCTGCGGAACGCTGTTCCTCTCCGTCTGCAACGGGCACTGCTACACACCCTGAACCCGTGCCCCGGACTCCGGGCGGGGACACCGCGGCCGCCGGACCGCCCGCCGGGAGCGGTGCCGGCGGCCTTTCCGGGTCACTTCCCGCCGAAGGCCGGCCGGACGCGCCCGAGCGAGGCGGCGACGCCCGCCGCATGGTCCTCGGTGTCCATGAGGCGGGTCTGTTCGAGGATCTCGCGCTCCAGGGCGGCCGGCAGCTCGGCGAGCAGTTCGGCCCGCATCGTCGCCTTCATGGAGCGCACCGCCAGCGGGGCGGAGGCGGCGATGCGGTGGGCGTGCTCCAGGGCGGCCTCGCGCACGGAGCCCGTGTCGGCCAGGATGTCGGCCAGGCCGATCTCGTGGGCCTCGGTTCCGGTGACCCGGCGGGCGGTGTAGAGCATGTCTGCGGCCTTCTGGCGGCCGATGATCCGGGGCAGGGAGGCGGTGAGGCCGAACCCCTGGTGCAGACCCAGGAGCCCGAAGTTGGCGTGGAAGCGCGAGGTGGGCTCGGCGACGCGGAAGTCCGCCGCGCACGCCAGTCCGAGCCCGCCGCCCACGGCGGCGCCCTGGACGGCGGCGATCACCGGCACGGGGAGGGAGAACAGGCGCAGTCCCTGCCCGTAGACGGCGGTGAGGCCCTTGACCGGGTTGTCCCCCACACCACCGGCGGCGAAGTCCACGCCGGCGCAGAAGTGCTTGCCCTCCGAGCACAGGACCAGGACCCGGCAGCGTTCGGCGAGGTCCTCGGCGGTGTCGGCCAGCTTCTCCAGGAGGGCGTGGTCGAAGTGGTTGTTGGGCGGCCGGCGGATCTCCAGCACTCCGACGTGCCCGTCGACGCGGACGGACAGCTCCTCGCTCATGGGGCCCTCTCTGATCGTTGGTGGTGACCGGCACCGAGGCTACCGGCCGGTAGCACGCCGGGGCGTGGAGGGGGTCCGGTCGGCCGTGCTCCTGCGGCAGCAGGGAGCCGGGCGGGCCCCGGAGCCGGCGCAGGTGTGCGCGGGGGAGGCGCCCGGACGGGCGCCTCCCCCTTCCTTCCCCCGCCGGGTCACATCCCGGTGGCGGTGGTGGCGATACCGCCGTCCACGGGGATGACCGCGCCGGTGACGTAGGATCCGGCGCGGCTCGACAGGTAGACGGCGACGCCGGCCATGTCGTCGGGCCGGCCGATGCGGCGCAGCGGTGCCGCCTGGGCGATGTGCTCGCCGAAGGCGTCGAGGGTGGCCGCCATCATCTTGGAGGGGAAGGGGCCGGGGGCGACGGCGTTGACGGTGACGGCCTTGGGGCCGAGCTCGCGGGCCAGGTGGCGGGTGAGCTGGTGCACGCCCGCCTTGCTGGTGGAGTAGGCGTAGGTGGGCAGCGACGGCACGTGGATGCCGTCGATGCTGCCGACGTTGATGACGCGGGCGGGGTCGTCGGGCGTGGCCGCGGCCTCCAGCGCGGGCAGGAAGGCGCGCACGAGGAAGAAGGGCGACTTGAGGTTGAGGTCCAGGACCTTGTCCCAGGCCGACTCGGGGTAGGTCTCCAGCTGCTCGCCCCAGGTGGCGCCGGCGTTGTTGACGAGGATGTGCACCTCGGGGGCCTGGGAGGTGACCTCGGCGGCGAGCCGTCGGCACTCGTCCTCGCTCGACAGGTCCGCGGGGATGGCGGTGACTTCGCCGTACTCGGCCAGTTCGGCGCGGGCCTGCTCGCACGCGTCAGCCTTGCGGGAGCTGATCCACACGCGGGCGCCCGCCTGGAGCAGGCCGCGGGCCATCATCATGCCGATGCCTCGGGTGCCTCCGGTGACGACGGCGTTCTTGCCCGTCAGGTCGAACAGGTCCATCTTTCCTCCTCGTGACGCGGGGTGCGAAGGCCGCGGCGGAGAGGCGGGAGGTGTTCCGGGCCGTGGCTTACCCCGAAGTAACTTATGAGACGCAAGTTACACGACGCAGGTCCGAGGGGTCGGCACGGGGTCGGGCGGGGCCCTGTTCCGGATCTGCGGGGCCGGCGCGCGGGAGGGGCCCGGCCCCGCGCGCCGGGGAGCCGGGGGCCGCGTCAGCGGCCAGGGCGGGGAGCCGTCCCGCACGACGTGGGCTGACGGCCCACCCGGCCCCGGTTCAGCCCCACCTGCACCCCACCGAGGACGCAGAAAAGGGCCCGTCTGACGACGAGCCCCTTCGTGACCTGCTACTTCGCTGTCGGGACGGCGGGATTTGAACCCACGACCCCTTGACCCCAGTCACCCCACAACACGAACCCGCAGGCCGGGGCCACCCGTCCCGGCCACCAAGCAACGGGACCGGTCGCCGAGGGGCGCCCACAGGTGCCCCTCGCCCAACCCCACCTCGACCCCACCCAGATTGTCAGCACCCAGAGCTACCGTGCTGTCACACCAACCCTCCGCAACAGAGAGATGCGCCATGGTGAACACCACCCCTTCACCGAAATCAGCCACGGGACCCCGCCCCCAAGGGCCAGACCAAGCAAGCAAGCGCACACAGAATCAGAAGGCGCGCAACTATGCATCCGGTGTCAGCAAGGCTCTTTTCCTACTCAGCAGAGGACGCTGCTACGAGCCTTCTTGCCCCCGCCCAGTAATCCGAGAAATTGACGGAGAGCCGATTGTAGACGTCGAAATTGCACACATACGCGCACACAGCCCCGGCGGCCCTCGCTTCGACCCAAAAATGGGGAACGGTGAAAGAAAGTCCTTCGCAAACCTCATCCTACTCTGCAACCCCCACCACACAGCCATAGACAATAATCCAAATAAATACCCAACCAAGCTCCTGCTTCAGTGGAAGAAAAATCGAGAAGGGGAACTGTTCGAGCAACTATCAGGCCTTGAAAACCTCACACCAAACAAGCTCCAAGAAATGATGTCTTCAGCTGTCACGCAGAGCAAAGAAGAAATAATGCATGCAATTGGAGAATTATCAGAGATCAGCGAAGAGTCCGCAGCAATACTCAAGAAACTCGCCAAAGAAAACTTCAGCCGACCCTACATCGACATAGACGCAGTAGAATCCCTCGCCGACTCGACCCACAGACTCGCCCATCTCGAAGAAACCACCGTCTTATTGCGCGAGGCAGCCCACGACCTAGGACACCTGCAAGACACAACACCCCAGCTCTCCAAAGCCGCCGAAGACCTCGAGCACTACGTCTCAGCAATCTCAAGCCTTCAATCAATGACTGTCGACATAAACAGGTCGACGGAAAAAATTAACCATGTCCTACGTAGCACAATCCACGAACGCCCCTGGGAAGCGGCAGAGCAGGGGATATTCGAGACTGCCGAGGCAATCGAAAGAAAAATTGACTCCATCAACAATTTAGATTCCGAGATCATCATCAGAGACAAAGGGCGCTGGACATATTTCTTCCGAGGCATCATCTTCGGAATATGCGCAGGGTTGGTCATTTTTTACCATGCATCCACCCAATTATGGTAGACGGGGCACCAACGAACGCCCCGGAGAATTTTCGACAGCAAGAGTTTTAGAGTTGACGCATGTCGGGCAACTCATTGACCGGGGTGCAGCATGCTTTGATCAGGGGAAACGCGTCCGCAAGGGTGCACCCGTCATACGGGTTACCCGACTGGTGCACCGAGCGACACATCCACGGGCAAACTCAGCTACTGGGAGGGCACGGGTCTGCGGATGGGAGTGACTATGCCGCGCCGAGGGCATCGTGCACCTCGGGGACATCACGGAACCGCTCCAGAGCGTTTCTGACGACGCGGGTGCGTTCGTCGGTGCGCTCGCTGCCCAGATCATCGGCGATCTCCAGCATGCAGCGGGCGACCTCGACTGCCGCTTCGGGCTCATTGGCGTCCGCGTACGCAACCGCGAGCCAGGACAGGTACAGCGCCAGTTCCCGACCATGAGTGGCGTCGTACCGGGACGGCACATCGTTGAGCAGCGGAACCGCCCGCAAAGGCCGGTGAAGCTCGGTGTACACGCGAGCCTCCATGATCTGGAGTTCGCCCTCATCGACCCAGTACAACCAGGCTGGTTCCTCCTCATCACCACGGCGAGCCAGGGCTTCGGACGCCTCTCCCAGAGCACGCATGGCCGCACGCGCGTCCCCGACCTTGGTATGCGCCCAGGCGACCCGGTCCCAGAACAGTGCCCGAGCCCGCGCAGGAGCACCCGACCCCGTCTCCGCAAGAGCAGCCTCCGCCAGTTACACCGCTTCATGCTCCCGACCGGTACTGGCCCACTGGTACGCCAAGGGCCCCGCCAGTTGACCGGCCAGCGTGGCATCCTCCGCCTCACGTGCAGCCGCCAACCCGAGCCGGTAGATTCCCTCCGCCTGCTCATGTCGCCCCGCATCAGAGGCGATCCATCCGGCGATCTGCGCCAGCTGCCCCACCGCCACACGCAGGGCCCGGCCTCTTCTGTCTGCGTACTCTCCCTGAGAAACGCGATGGAGGTATCGAGTTCGCGAACCGCAGGCCCGATGAGATCCTGCCCCGCGATCACATCATCGGCCTACCGCAAGGCGTGCACACGCGAAGCGAGATCGCCCGCCGCCGATCTCCCAACCCGGTGCCCTCGCCCGGTGAGCACCATCGGTGCGCCACCCGAAGCTTCGCACAACGCCTCGGCCGGCCACTGAGCCCTTTTCATCTTGCTTCTCGAAGCTGAAGGATCAGCACAGCGCGGGTGATCTGGCCGGCCCGGTTGGGGCAGCAGCGCAGGCGGCGCA
>NZ_JACHJO010000020.1 GCF_014203695.1 Nocardiopsis algeriensis
GTGTCGTATGAGGCGTTCACCCGCCCGCTAGACGTGATCGGGTTGCCGTGACCAGCGCGAACGTTACTGCATGCCGAGAATGAAACAGCCCTGGGTCTGATGGAGGCTTTCATTCCTGAGGAGGATGAGAGCCATGGCAGCACCGAGGAAGTACCCCGATGAGCTACGCGAACGCGCCACCCGCATGGCTGTGGAAGCCCGCCAGAACCCGCCCGCACGAGACGGAGCGGCCCCCACCGAAGCTGCCGAACCGGCCATGGGCGCGGCAGATGCACTTGAACGCCGTATGTGCGCTGGCACCCCTGAGGAACTGAGTGTCTACGGTGATCTGTCCGTTGCGGCGGCGACAGTTGCCGCTGCCGAGTTCGACAGGGCCGCGGCACCCCGCTTCCTCCGCCAAGCCCACCTGCAGCCGAGAGCCTCGGTAGTGACCGCAACCTGCACGCAACGGCCTTCGGTTGGACCAACGTCGCCATCGACGCGAAGGGAAGCCGGTCTCGTCACGACTCAAGAGAGTACTTGCCGCGACCTCGGTACGAAGTTATTTTATAGATCTTGAGATATTTGATGTATCGTTCTTTCTTTTGCTGGTTGCTGTCAGAAGTGGTATGGGCTTCCTCGGCGGGCCATGTCGGCGAGTTCTTCCATGCGGTGGATGATGATCTCGCTGCCCAGTTGCTCGAAGAGAAAGGCCTTGCCTGGACGGTTGGCGTATCCGGCTGTCGGTATCCCGATGGTGTGGGCAGCTTCGATGTCTGCGGTCGAATCGCCGACCATGAGACACTGATCAGTGCTGGATGAGAGGGCCTGGAGAGCGTTTTTCAGTAGGTAGGGGTGTGGTTTCATCAGCTCGGGCGAGGTTTTCTCCCTGCCATGGACACTGGTGATGTAACCGCTCAGGCCATGGTGGTCCAAGAAGGCAGTGACCGACTCTGGAGAGTTGTTGCTCACCACCGCGACCGGACGCCCTGTCTCCTTGCAGGCTTCCAGGAAATCTACGGCCCCTGGCCCTGGTTTCGCTTCGCGCACTGATCTGACTTCGGCATCGCGGAGGAGCCTCTCAGCATGGATGTGGAACTGCGGTGCGATCTGGTGGAGGTGGCGAAGCACCTGCATGGGGTCGGTCTGCTCGGAGGCTTCAGAGGGGATGGGAAGCCCTGCTTGTCTGGCGTTGTCGAGTATGTGGTCGGCAACTTCATGAGCGGGGTATCCCGCGAAAGCACTGCACACAGGACCGTCGAAGTCAAGCAGGACGGCGCGTACGCGGCGCATGAGATCAACAGCGTTTGCGATCACTCCGCAGGCTCCTTGGAGAAGAAATCCCAGATGCTGGTGAACCACATCTTTGTCTGGTTGACGTATTGGGATTCGATGGACAGGGGGTTTCCGTCGTCGATATATCGGAAGAGGGTTGAGTCCCTGCCCATCAGGTCGTGGATCTCGATTTTCTCATGGCCGAGAAGGACAACATTCTCCTTGACCGGGTAATAGCCGAAGAAGACCTCTTTGCCGTTGATGATGTAAATCTTGAACATGGGCACTGACCTGTATACCCGTATCTCCACGCGGGCCTCAGGAACGATGCCGAGGTGCTCAAGCTCGCGTACGACGTCTTCCACGCCCTGAGTGTGACGGTGCATGATCCGGCGCATCCGAGCGCGGACCTGGGGATCGTCTTCCCGAGTGTCGGCGCGCACCGGAAGCCCTACTGGATCGGATAGATCGGGCACGAGAATGCGGATGTGGATGCTTTGGGGCGACATTCTGCCCTCGCGCACCAGGTCGAGGGGCTCTTGCAGCGCACCGTGCAGAGTCTCACCGCTGAAGCCGGCGAAGTCGATGGTGACCGTTTCCTGTGCGAAGGCGCGCTCGATGTGCGGGCGCAGTCCCGCTGGGCGCGATACGCGCTCAGGAGTCGTGCCGGTGCGTGCTTCGCGCAGTGGTCCGGTACGAGAGGGATGGCTGACGCCTCCGCCTGGGAGCTGGCCCAGGGAGGAGTCCCTGGCCTGCATGCCGTCTGAGGAGACGTACTCGACGGATCGGTGCCCTGTAGAGGCTCCGAGGGCTTCCAGCGCCTGCAAGGAGCGTTCCATACCCAGGCTGCGTCCGGCTTCGATGCGGCTGACAGTGCTCTGTGCCAGGCCAGCCATGTTTCCGATGCTCATCTGGTCCAGGTGGGGCACCATGCGGCGCAGCAGTCGCACGATTTCGGCGGCGCTGTGCTCGTCCAGTGCTCGCCTCACCTCGGACTTCTCCCAGAACCACGCAGGGATGCAAGAGCAGATCGGGGGTCTCCCAGAGCGGTACAGTCCGCAGTTTCCGCAGGTCATGGCCGTTTTCCAGGTTGTGGAGGAGAGGGTATGCACGAAGAATATCCCTCATGCCGATAGGCATATGCTCGCGCATCAGAAGAATAAGTCCCCGTGCATAGACTTATGCGCAAGCTCTGGCAACAGTATCTCCATGATCCCTTCCAGCCGCTCTTCTCTTGAAGAGAGCCGTGCCGGTGGCTGTGCGCTGACAGGCCGGTTGACCTCTTTCGAACAATGCCATGGCGGTGTTGAAGGTGTCCTGCTCTTCGCCCGGGACCAGCTCATCCGGGCGTTCTTCGCAAACCTCGCTTTGGGGGACGTAGAACGTTGGGTAGCCATAGCGAGCCAGCTGTTCGCCATGGCAGGTGGTTTTGTCGGCTTCGCCCAGCGCGGCGGTGTCGAACATGTGGTCGTTCGTATGAGTACATCCTGCCTGGTCGTGATGGGAGCGGCCCCTGGCGGAGGCCTGGCCTTGCTGACCAGCTGGGATGCGCAGTTGCCCAGACCATTCATGAGGCTGCCCAACTGGTGGAAGCTCTTCAGGGCGGGCTGCCGCATGCGCTACCAACGTATGTGGGGGTGCCTGTGTCGGCGCGGTCCTTGTCGCGGGTTCGGTACTGAACCGCAGAGCGCTCTGTCAGCCAAAGAGGGGCGCCATTGAGAAGTTGAAGCCTTTTCTGCAGAGACCTTTTTGATACAAAGGGGATATTTATGACCGATATGGCCACCGCGGCCTCCGGCCAGGCCGGACGCCTCCGCCAGCAGGCGGTTGACCAACTTCTCCAGGATGGGTTCATCACCTGTACGGACGTGGAGAAGGCCATGCGGACCGTGCCCCGGGAGCAGTTCGCCCCCGGCGCCGAGCTGGAAGAGGTCTACGCACCCTACGACGCGGTGATCACCAAGACCGACGAGTACGGGGTTGCAGTGAGCTCGGTGTCGGCACCGCAGATCCAGGCGATGATGCTCGAACAGGCACAGTTGCAGCCCGGGCACAGGGTGTTGGAAATCGGCTCGGGCGGCTACAACGCCGCCTTGATCTCAGAAATCGTCGGAGACGCTGGAGAGGTCACCACGGTCGACATCGACGCGGAGGTCACCGACCGGGCCCGGCGTTTTCTGGCCGGTGCCGGCTATCCCCAGGTGAGGGTGGTGTGCGCGGACGCCGACGACGGTGTGCCCCAGTACGGCCTCTACGACCGCATCATCGTCACCGCCGGCGCCTGGGACATTCCTCCAGGGTGGGCGGACAACCTGGCCGAGGGCGGCCGACTGGTGGTGCCGCTGCGGATACGCAACCTGACCCGGTCGATCGCCTTCACCAAGGCCGCAGGTCATCTGGCCGGTTCCGACCCCCAGGTGTGCGGGTTCGTGCCCATGCAAGGAAGCGGGGAGCACGCCGAAACCCTGGTGCTGGTCAACGGTACCGAAGAGATCGGACTGCGGTTCGACGACGAGACCCCGGCCGATCCCCGCCTGTTGGACAACGCGGTACGTACTGCGCGGGTGGAGGTGTGGACCGGAGTCACGGTCGCTCCTCAGGAGCTGATCGGCACCCTGCAGTTGTACCTGGCCACGACACTGCCGGGGTTCTGCACCATGGCGGTGGACCCGGACCTGGACACCGGACTGGTCGCTCCGAACAACCCCCGCTTCTCCCTGGCCGCGGTCGAGGGCGGCAACTTCGCCTACCTCGTCACCCGCCGTACCCCCGAAAACGATGTCGAGTACGGCGTCCACGCCTTCGGTCCCGAAGGCGAGGTGTTCGCCGCCGCAGTGGCCGAGCACGTGCAGGCCTGGGGACGTGAACAGCGAGGCGGTCCCGGTCCGCACATCGATGCCTACCCCGCCGACACCCCCGACGGCCAGCTTCCCAGCAGGCACGTCATTACCAAGCGGTACAGCCGTATCACATTCTCCTGGCCCGAGCCGGACACCGCTCAGAGCCAGGACCACCCCATTCGAGGACAAGGAGAGTGATCCACATGCAGAGCTCCACCATCGGTGCCACCGCCTTGGCCGAGCGGCCGCTCGACGACTTCGCGCTGGACGTGCGCGTCGTTGTGGCAACCCACCCGGTCGGCAAGCTGATGTGCAACACCGGTGACGGGTGCGGCAACACCTGCGCGGGCAGCGCCTCGGCCTGCAACTCCTACGTCGGCGACCCGGTCTGACCCTCCCGGCGCGGGTGCGCCGGGGGGGCCGTTGACACGGCACCTGGCGCACCCCTTTGTCTTTCCACCCCTGTATCCGTGTATACGGAAGAAGGCATCGTGCCCGAACCCACCGCCCCGGGGTACCAGTGGCAAGGCACAGCGCTTCTGCGTGCCAGCACCGACCCCGGCGACCTCCCTGCTTTCCACGACATGCCGGACCTGCGAGAGCCCTCGGCCAGCCGGAAGTGGCTGTCGATCCTGTGGGAGCACCCGCAGGCAAGGAACGCCGTAAGCGCCTCCAGCCCGGTGCTGTACGCCCAGGTCGAAGCCATGACGAGGGGGCAGTACACCGATGAGCGCCGACTCCGCAAAGCCGTACTGTCGATGGCCGCCTACCTCGCTCGGTGGCAGCGGCCCACCCCGTTCGGCTTGTTCGCGGGCGTCGCTCCGATCACCTTCGGCCCTGATCCGGCGGTGCTCTGGGGAGGCGACCACCGAGTCTGCCTGCGTGCCGACACCGAATGGCTTGCCGATGTCATCGCACGCCTGCACCAGTGTCCCGCCCTGGTCGAGCGCCTGCACGTGGTGGCCAACAACACCGCCCAGATCCGCGGCCAAAGGGTCGTTGTCGCCGGACAGTCAGCAGATGGGCACGAGCGCCTGGCCTCGCCGGTGGAGGTCTCCGTGCGCCGCACCCCGCCGGTGGCCATGGCTCTGGAAGCCGCACGCACCTCGGTGCCCTACAGCGGGGTGCGCGGAGCACTCGTCCGACGCTTCCCGGACACCCCAAGGGAGAGGATCGACGCACTGCTGGGAGAGCTGCTGTCCCAGAACCTGCTGCTGTCCAACCTGTGGGCGCCGATGACATGCACCGACGCTCTGGGACACCTGTGTATCCAGCTCACCGAAGCAGGTGCGGACCGCATCAGCCAGATCACCGACCTGGTCGGGCAGCTGCACAGCATCCACCACGATCTGGCCCGACCGACAGCGCACACCGCTTGGCCGCTTCAGGAACCGACCCTGCAGCGGATGAGAACGCTCACCGGCGTGGCACCGCTGCCTGTCATCGTCGACACGGCTCTGGACTGCCGGGTGGAACTGCCCACCGGCGTGGTACGCACCATCGAGAAGACCGCCGACGTGCTCGCCCGTGTCTCGGCCCACCCGTTCGGCCGTCCTGAATGGCGCGACTACCACCATCGCTTCCGCGCACGCTATGGGCCCGGTGCCGTGGTGCCGGTCCTGGAGCTGGTGTCCGACAGCGGTTTGGGATGGCCTGCTGAGTACCTGGGAGCAGGCCGACGGCGTCCGCACACGCTGTTCACCGAGCGGGATGCCGTCCTTCTGGAGCTGGTCCAACAGACCACAGCCCGCCAAGGTGAGGAAATCGTCCTGACCGAGGAGCTGATCACCCGTCTGGGGCCGGCCCAGGGAGAGCAGATCGCGCCGCCGCCACGGGTGGAGCTGTGCGTGCAGCTCCACGCCCCCACGGTGCAGGCCCTGGCACGAGAGGAATTCACCGCCGTGGTGACCGGCGCCCCACGCCCGGGCAGCAGCCTGCTTGGCCGGTTCGCGCACCTGCTGTCCGACCAGGCCCGCGACGCCCTTGCCACCACCTATCGCTCGCCCGCCACTGACGACGTGGTCGTGGCCCAGTTGAGTTTTCCAGCACGCAAGCGCCGCAACGACAACATCGTCCGCACCCGGCGATTGGCATCCCACGTGGTCCCGCTGGCCGAACACCACCCGGATGGCCAGGACGTGATCGAGGTCGCTGACCTGGGGGTGGGAGCCGACGCGACCGGTATGCACTTGCGCCGACTCTCGACGGGCCAGCGCATCGAACTGAGGGTGGCCCATGCACTGGAGGCGGGTACCCACACCCCGCCCCTGGCCCGGTTCCTAGCGGAGGTCGCCACAGCCCGCTGTGCTGCCTACGGTGCCTTCGACTTCGGCGCTGCTGCGCGCCTGCCCTACCTGCCGCGAGTGCGCTACGGCAACACCGTCGTGGCGCCGGCTCGTTGGCTGCTGTCCGACGACGACCTACCGGATTCCCGCGACTCCCAGACGCTGTGGGAGGCGAACTTGGAGCAGTGGCGCGCACGCTGGCGGGTGCCTGCACGAGTGGCTCTGGTCGAGCACGACCGGCGCTTGCCCCTGGACCTGTCCCAACCGCTGCACCGCCACCTGTTGCATCAGCGCCTGGGCCGAGCCGGGCGTGTGGAGTTGAGTGAAGCCTGGGGCCCCGAGCAGGCGGGCTGGCTCGGGCGTGCCCATGAGCTCGTGGTGTCCCTGCGCACGCCCGAGTCCTGCCTCGGACCCGTGTTCGGGGCAGAACCGGCGCATCAGGTGCAAGCACAGGAGATGCAGCTGCCCGGCAGCCGTGTACTGCACACGCGCCTGTACGTCCACCCCGAGCGCGTCGACGAGATCCTCACCGACCACCTGCCCGTACTGGGCATTGTGGCATCGGGTTCGGCGCGGTGGTGGTTCAGCCGACACCGCGACCTGACCCGTCCCGACGCACCGACCTTCCTGGAACTGTCCGTGTGCCCGTCCGAAAGCCACCGCTACGGTGATGCACTGGAGGACCTGCACACCTGGGCAGAGCAGCTGCGCCGCGAACACCTCCTTGCGCACATGGAGCTGGCCGCCTACCACCCTCAGCACGGCCGGTACGGGCACGGAGCGGCGATGGAGGCGGCCGAGGAGG
The DNA here is from genome assembly GCF_014203695.1 of Nocardiopsis algeriensis. Lineage (GTDB taxonomy): Bacteria > Actinomycetota > Actinomycetes > Streptosporangiales > Streptosporangiaceae > Nocardiopsis > Nocardiopsis algeriensis. Next base: position 7,185 of record NZ_JACHJO010000020.1, read on the forward strand.
TGTGGCGAGCCGACTCCGACACGGCTCTGGCGCAGATTCGTGCATCGCGCAGCACAGGCATCGAGGCTCAGGCACTGACAGCAGCAGGCATGGTCGACCTCGTCACCTGCTTCACCTCCACCCCAGCGGAAGGCCTGGCGTGGCTGGTGCACGACCTGGCCCACACCCCCGGCCCGGTGGACCGCGAGGTGCGCCGCCAAGCCTTGGCCCTGTCCGCCCCCGGACAGGGATACGCGACGCTGCACCGACTGGTGGGCGGAACCCACGTGGCCCAGGCCTGGCAGGCGCGCGCCCGAGCCCTGGCCGACTACCGCAAGCACCTGGCCGCCGAGCGCGAACCAACCACGGTCCTACGGTCCCTGCTGCACCTGCACCAGGTACGCACGCTCGGGGCGGATCCCGAACAGGAGGCCGCCACGATCCGTGCCGCACGGGCCGTGGCGCTGGCACACACCGCTCGGAGGCCGAAGTGAGCACACCCACGTCCTACCCGGACAGCGCGGCAGCCGCCGACCGTCTGGCCGCCCGACTGGACAGTCCGGATCCGGGGGAGGAGCCGTGGACGGGCCAGTCCCTGGCCCAGGGGGCGGCAGGGATCGCTCTGGTTCACATCGAACGCGCCCACAACGGACAGGGCACCTGGCAGCAGGCGCACCGGTGGATCCGAGCGGCAGTGCTCGAACAGGTCAGTGCTGCCGACACCACCGGTCTGTTCCTGGGAGCGCCGGCGGTCGCCTTCGTCCTGGCCGCCGCCGACTCCGGCACCGGCCGCTATGCACCGGCCCGCGCCGAACTGGAGGCCCATGTGAGCTCGCTTGCCCATCGGCGCGTCGAGACCGCCATGGAACGCATCCGCAGAGGTGAGCTCGCCACTTTCGGTGAGTACGATACTTTCTACGGGCTCACCGGAATCGGTGCCCATCTGCTGCGCCAAGACCCCGGCGGAAGCGCGCTGGGCCGCATCCTGGACTACCTGGTCGCCCTCACCCGCCCTCTGGTGACAGAAGGCCGGTCCCGTCCCGGATGGTGGGTAGGCCACGACCCCAGCCGGGGCGCCTCGGTCCACTACGCGGACGGGCACGGCAACCTGGGCGCCGCGCACGGCATCACCGGGCCGCTCATGCTGCTCAGCCAGGCCCAACGGCGCGGCATCATCGTCACCGGTCAGTACGAGGCGATTGAGACCATCCTGGACCACCTCGACCAGTGGCGCCAGGACAGTAAAGCCGGACCGTGGTGGCCTGAGCACCTCACCGCCCGCGACCTGGCCACCGACCATCCCCACCAGCAGGGTCCGGCACGCCCCTCCTGGTGCTACGGCACTCCCGGCATTGCCCGCGCCGGCCAGCTCGCCGCGTTGGCTATCGGAGACCTGAAACGGCAGCACTTCTACGAACACGCCCTACATGCGTGTCTGTCCGATGCTGCCCAGATGGAACGCCTGCATGACGCGAGCCTGTGCCACGGATGGGCCGGGGTCTACCAGACCACCTGGCGCGCGGCCCGCGATGCCAGTACCCCCGCGCTGGCCGCTCATCTGCCTCGGCTGGCCACGTTCCTGGCGCGCCATGCCCCGGACACCCCGGGGCCGGGTTTTCTCGAAGGCCGTGCGGGACCGGCCCTGGCCCTGTCCACAGCCGCCGCACGCACCGCACCGCTCTCGGGATGGGACGCATGCCTGCTCATCGACTGAACCCACCGACCGTGACTGAAGCGGATAAGGCGACCGAGCACGCCATCGCCTCTGTCCTGGCCGGAGCACCGCTCCATGCAGCAGCTCAGAATGCCGGGATGGACCCCGCCGACCTGGAGAGGCTGGTGGAGGTGTTCAGCCGGGCTGGACGCCAGGCCCTGGCCGAGCACACCGCCCAGGACTGGTCTCAGTTCTGTCTGGAGTTCAGCGACTGGGCCGCAGCCGAGCACACCGCAGCCCACCATCTGAGTCCGGCACTTCATGGCGCCCACGCACGTGGTGACATCGCCGGTTGGTGGTTCATCCGCAAACACCCCTGCTGGAGGCTGCGCTTGCACCAGCTCCGGCCAGGGACTGACCTGGACTCGGTCCTGAACCACCTGGTGCGTGCCGGATGCCTGCGGCGCTGGTGGGCGAATGTGTACGAGCCGGAAACCGCGGCGTTCGGCGGACAGGAGGGAATGGACGCAGCGCACCAGCTCTTCTGCGCCGACAGCAGCGCCGTCCTGGCCCTGGGCACAGGAGCACACAGCCAACTGGGACGCCGGGAGCTGTCACTGCTGCTGTGCGTGCAGTTCATGCGCTCCGCCGGCCTGGAATGGTACGAGCAGGGCGACGTGTGGAACCACGTGTGCCGCGAACGCCCCCTGCCCGGTGGCAGCGCACCACCGGGACTCCGAGACCTGGCCGAGGATGTACGCATCCTGCTCTTGGCCGACACCTCCCCGCACGGGTCGATGTTCGGCCCCGGCCGCGCCCTGGAGACGTCTGCAGGCTGGGTGAAGGCGTTTGACCAGGCAGGCCGCCGGCTAGGGGCCGCAGCCCGTGAAGGAATTCTGGAACGAGGACTGCGCCGAATCCTGGCCTACCAGGTCATCTTCCACTGGAACCGGCTCGGTCTCTCGGCACGCGCTCAAGCCGCGATGGCATGGGCAGCGCGTGCAGCCGTTCTCGACATCCCGGATCAGGGCGGGCAGGTACAGCCATGAGCACATCCGCACACGAGCGGTCGGTGTGTCCTCCTCTGTCGGATCGCTTCCCTCTGGTGCGTCGCCCCCGTCTGGCCTGTCCCGACCTGGGCAGTCGTATCCATCAGGTGAACACCTACGCCCAGGCGGCACAACACGGCCGGGATGGAGAGGGGCAGCGGCGCAGTGCCCACGCGGCGTGGAACCTGGCGGCCCTGATCGCCGCTGACTGCGGTCTTCCCGGCGTGGCCGCTCGGTGGTGCAAACGCCAGTTTCGCCTTCTGCAACAGGAAAGGCCTGTGCAAAGGCGCGACGCGATCCACACCCTCCAGCCCCTGCTCAACCTCATCCGGTTGACCGCACGCTCCGGAGACCTGCACCAGGCCCACCGAGAACTGTGCGCCCTGTACGAGGGAGCGCTGCATGGTGGGAGCACACACATCCACGGCCTGGCCGTCGACTTCGACGACCTGTGCGAGGGCAGGAGCCAGGACCAGGAGGTGTCCCGGTGGCTGGATGTGGCCATGCTCGAGGACGGCACACGACTGTTGGCGCGCACCGGCCAGTGGGACCGTGCCGCAGAGCACGCGCACACCTACGACCGAAGCGGGGGGAAGGCCGGCGAACACTTCCAGGCCCAGGTGATTGCCCACCTGGCCCAGGGGCGGTTCGAGGAGGCCCGCACACTCGTGGATGCCGCGCCGGTGACTCAGCTGTGGGAGCACGCGGTCATCGCTTGCCTGCGCGGCTACGGCAGCCTCCTCCAAGGCAGGTTCGGTCCTTCTGAAGGCGCGCACCTGCGCGAGGCGGTCCAAGAAGCTCGCATAATGACAGAGACGGCGACTGCGCTCTTCGGTTTCCGGCTCGGACTGGTGGCGGCTGAACTGCTCGTAGAGCATCCGGCCCAGGTTGGCCAGTGGTGCACGGAACTGCTTGCCGAAGCTGTGGCGTCTGACGATGCCTTCCTCGCCAGGGAAGCACTCGAGCACCCGCTGACCTGTGCACGAGCGGCAGCGGAGCAGAAGCACACACTGGCTCGGCGCATCCGCGCGGCAGGGCTGGGGCAGAAGGGGATGTCGCGCGCTTCGTTCAGATCCTTGGCGCAGGCCGTACACATTGCAGAAGAGGTTCTCCGGTGCACCCGACGGTCTCCCGGTTGAATCCGCCGCTGTTCGGAAGCTTCGAAGTACCTCAGTGCCCGATCTGTCCCCCTACGGGAGCGATCGGGCACCAGTCGGTTCTGTCGGCTAGTGAGAGAGAGCGGCGCTGAGGAAACCGGCCCACTCGTCGGCGGGGAAGGGAAGGTGCCCGGCGTCGGGGTGCTTGGAGTCGCGGATGGCCGCACCACGGGGGAGCTCGGCGACCTCCACACAGTCTGGCCCTTGGCCGCTGTAGCTGCTCTTTCGAAACACCAGCTGCTGGATCATGCTTCCTCTTCTAGGGTCTTGAGCACTTCGGCTATGAACTGAGCGCTCTGTGCGGTGCTGAGGGCAGTGCCTTGGATGTCGCCGAACGTTGCGCTGTAGCGCGAGACCTCATCGGGCTCTTCGAAGAATACTGAGTCGGTCACCGCGTCCACATGGGCGATGGGCGGAGCCAGGTGGTCGGGGAACTCCAGGATGCTGAAGGGAGCCACCAAAGCGGCATGGGAGCCTGCTGAGAAGGGGAGCACTTGGATGTCGATGTTCGGAAGCTCGGCCATGTGCAGCATGTAACGAAGTTGGCCTGCCATCACGTCTGGGCTGCCGATCGTCCTGCGCAGAGCTGCTTCGTCTATGACCAGGCGAAAGTGCACAGGATTGACTTTGGTGAGGATCTCTTGTCGCGTGATTCTTGCTTCGACCCGACGTTCGATCTCGTCCGGGCTCGTGTAGCGGCCGCCGCGGAAGACCGCTTCGGCATACTCCCTGGTCTCCAGCAAGCCAGGGATGGCAAGTGCCTGGAAGCTCTTGATCACCGAGGCTTCGGCTTCGAAGTCGGGGAGCGCTTGTGAGCCGAAGATCTCCTTGTACTTGGACCACCAGCCGCGTTCTCTGGCATCACGTGCTAAGGCGTGCATCGCTTGGCGCTTCGACGGCTCGTGGATCTTGTAGAGATCCATCATCCTGTCGAGATCGCCTGCTGTGATCCTGCGGGTCTCGGTTGTTTCGATCTTGCTGATCTTGGAGGCGGTCCACCCGAGGGCCTTGCCGGCTTGGCTGACGGTCAGGTCTGAACGCTCCCGTCCCTGCTTGAGTTCGGCAGCGAGGCGGCGGAGGCGGAGGGTTGGGCTGTAAGGGATGCGCATGGGGACACTCTAACGAACTTTCTCGATATTGTCGCGATCTGCTTGACTGGCGACATTATCGAGCTCATGATGGGGGTGTGGCAGTGACCGGGGTCTCACGGAGAGTCCCTGCCGGTCAGGCTACGCCGTGCCCCTTCCCCTGAGTGGGAAAACGCGAAGGTCCTACACCTGCGGGCACACCGAACCCCTTGTTCTCTTCCTGCGCAAAGGAGTCTGTTCGTCATGCCCGCAAACGCGCCCGCGCCCATGCCCGTCCTGCCCGAGGTGACCGTCTCCCTCAGCGAGATGGTCCCGTCCCGCTGCCGCCACTACTTCAACGGCGGCGCCGACCGGGCCGCCTATCGGAGCCGCCGCTACGAGTTCGGGTCCTCCACCCAGTACATGCCACTGGTCCGCGCCTTCCTGGACACCTGCGCCGCTGGACAGGACCGCGACTACCGCTACCTCTTCACCCTCCTGGGCAGCGAGCTGGCCAACAACGCCCTGGAGCACTCGAAGTCGGGCGAGCCCTTCGGCGTCTACACGCTGCGCTGCGACCGCACCCGCGACGGGCTCCGGCTCACCTGCCGCGACCAGGGCAGCAAGAACGAGACCCGGCGCGCCGACATCCACCGCCGCGTCCACCTCAAGGCCGACCCCAACGGCCTGGACCTGGACGCCGAATCCGGCCGCGGCCTGGCCATGATCGACGCCCTCGCCACCAGCTGGGGCGACAACGGCATCCCCGACTACCGCCAGGTCTGGTTCTTCCTCGCCTACAGCCTGCGCGACAGCGCCTGGAACACCCAGCCGTAGACGGCACCAGCGCGACAAACACCTTCACGCCCACGACGTGAAACGGGCCCAGGAAGTGCGCCAACACCTCCCGGGCCCCGATCCCAAAAACCACACACTTGCGATATGTAGAAAGTCAGGATCAATGAGGAATCCTATCCCCGCCCCGCGCATGCCCGTCGACCCCGGACCCGCCCCCGTACCACTGCCCTGGCGCCGACCCCTCCCCGGACCCGTCTGCCCGCCCGTCTCCCCCCACCCTCAAGGGTCGCCTTCGGCGCAGCCCCTTCCCGGGTGCGACCACCCCTCCTGTCGCCGACGCCGCGCCCAGCGCCTGCCCCGCCTGGGCGGCCACCGCGCCGAGTACGCACGCGAGCACGCCCACGCCGCCGCACTCCAGCGCCAGTACCCGCACCTGATCGTCTACTACGGCGAGGCCACCCAGTCGTTCTGGGCCGTCACCCCCACCGGCCTGGTGGAAGGCCGTGACGTCGACGCTCTTCTCCTGGCGCTGTGGCCGCACACCGAATCGCCCACCGCCCGCTCTTGGACGCAACCGCTCACCGGCCCCCGCGTTCAGGCTGCGGCCTGACGCCCGTACTGCTGTTGAGACCCGCCCACCGGACCCGAGAAATACGGTGCCTGGTGGGCGGGTGGACACCCCGTTGCGACGGAACCGGTTTCGCCTGCGCACCAAGGGCGCATGCGCGCGGACGCACGGGCGGTGACCGGTCTCGCACACGTGTGCGGCTCCCGACCGCCTCGGCCGGGAGCCGCAGGACAACCACGCACTGCTGGATCAGCGGGCAGGAAACCTACAGCCCTTCGCATGGCAGACTCACCATCATGGGCAAGATCTACGAGGCCATCGATGCCCGGCTGGAGCGTTTTCTCCTGGCGCAACCGGTGTTCTTCGTCGGCAGCGCACCTCTGTCGGGAGAGGGTCATGTCAACGTTTCCCCCAAGGGCATGAGCGGCACCTTCGCCGTCCTCGGCGAGCGGCAGGTCGCCTACCTCGACTACACCGGATCAGGCGCCGAGACCATCGCGCACCTGCGTGAGAACGGGCGCATCGTGGTGATGTTCTGCGCCTTCGACGGACCGCCCAAGATCGTCCGCCTGCACGGCCGCGGACGCGTCGCCACACCCGCCGACCCCGACTTCGGTGAGCTGCGGACCCACTTTCCCAAGGAACGCACCCTGGGCCAGCGCGCCGTCATCGTGGTCGACGTGCACCGTATCTCCGACTCCTGCGGGTTCTCGGTTCCGCTCATGGACCTGCGCGGCGACCGCGACCTCCTGGACCGCCACCACGAGCACCGCGGCACCGACTATTTCGACGAGTACCACCGCACCCGCAACGCCACCAGTATCGACGGCCTGCCCGCCCTACCGGTCCCCGGGTCTGACTGAGGCTGGTCACCAGTTGTCCCGGAGGATGTCTTCGGCCTTTTCGGGCCAGGGAGGAACCCGGCTCCCTTACGCAGCGAGACCAAGAACGGCGCATCGCTTCCAGGCGATTGCCTCACCAGCCTCGGAAGACCGGCTGGAACAGAGGCGCGGCCCCGGGCCGGAAGGACGACCAGTCTGCGGCAGCCCGATGGTGACGGGGCAATGGCATGGACCGATCCAGAACCGATCCCGGAGCAGGGAACTGTCCCCGATGTCCGGTCAGCTCCGAGAACAGCCGGAGCCGCAGCTGTCATCGGTGAGATCGGTCGGCTGCACCACGTCGGCATCCTGCTCGATCAGTCGGATGTCGAGGGCGGGGAGAGTTGGAGCGGACTCACCGCGGTCTATGGATTCTCCTTTCTGAAAAGGAGAGCGGAGAGCTCGGACACGATCACCCTGGACCGTGTCGCCGAACCTGATGTGGCAAGTCGCGGGCGAGACCCAGGGTCGTGCCGCGTGGTGCGGTCTCGGATGGGGTGTGGGCTGTGATCGGCCCGTCGTTCCCGAAAACGAAGGCGGCGGGCCGACCGCCGGTGGATCGACGGACGGTAGTGGAGGCCACGGCGTGGCGGTTCCGCACGGGCACGCCTTGGCGGGACATGCCTGAACGGTTCGGGAACTGGAACACGATCTACAAGAACTCCAACCGGTGGGCCGAACAAGGAGTCTGGGCGTGGGCGCTGGAGAAGGTACAGTCGCTGGCGCAACGGCGGGGCGAGCTCGGCCTCGCTGCCGCATTCCCATGGGTGTAGCACGCCCCAACTGCCGGGTTGCTCTCATTCGGCCATGGCGGATCGATAGGGTGGCCCATGCAGCTCGGGTTGTCGCAGATGATCGACCCTCGGCTGCTCCCACTGGTTGACTCCACCCGCGCCTTCTACGAGAAACGCGGCGTGGGCCGAGGCCCGAGCAACTGGAGCGAGCTGCAGTTGGTTCGAGCCGCCGAGTCGCTCAAGAGCGCCCTGGAACAGGTCGGCGCTGCTCACGGACCCAAGCTCGGCAAGACTCAGGTCCCGGTCCGCGTAGCGGTGACAGGGCGCACGGTGGGTCTGCCACTGTTCGAATTCCTGGGACTACTGGGCCGCGAGCGTACGCCGGCCCGTTTGAGTACGGCATTGGAAAGGCACAACGTCTGACCGGACGGCTCCAGCCGGGCAGCAGCTCAGATCCACCTGCTCCGGAGACTTCGACTCGGAATTTGTTCCAGGGCGGATATGCGGTAGGCGATCAGGATGGTAACCCGTCTGCATACCTCCGCTCTTGAACAGGTACGGAGGTCCGGGTGTTCGGCGCAGTTCCGCGCCGAACACCCAGACCTCTTCCTGGCCAGGTCCTCAGGTGTTCGAGAGTTGCGCGCGAACGCGCCAGCCCTCGTCCTTGCGGGTGAGCACAGGTTTCAGGTCGGCGTAGCCCGGGCGGTCCGCCTCGCGCCACGCGGCGATCCATGCACGGAGCTGCTCCAGCGGTCCGGGGCCGCCGCCGTGTACAACGCTTCCCGGGGTAGCAGCAGCGAACACCGCCGCGCCGTCGGCGTCCGCGCGGCCCACGCCCCAGGCGTAGCCGCCCAGCCCTATCACGCTGATGTCCTCGGCATGGCGGGCGTAGAGGTAGGCGGTCAGGTCTGCGGCCGACTCCTCCGGCTTCAGTATGGGAACCTCCTCGGTGGGCTCGTCCGCCAGGGCCGCCAGCATGTCGCAGGCGGCATCGCCGTCCTCGGCCGCCCAAGGAGCCGAGATCCACAGCTCTCGGCCGTCCTCAGCATGTACCAGGGCGTTCACTCCGCGCGGGGGCACCAGCCACTGCTCCAGCTCCTGGCCGTGCATCTCCACGTAGCGCCCGGCGAAGAACTCCTCTCCTTCCGGAACACCCGCCTGGTTCACGCGGGCGCGCAGGATGGCGGCTGTCCGCACGCTTGGCGCCAGCTCAACCGGTGTGAGCACCACGGCCCCCGGTTCGGCCTGCTCCATCCATGCTTCGGGAAGGAGGCGCGGTGTCGCCCAGGCCACGATCCGGTCGAACGGTCCTCTGCCGGGTGCTCCCAGAGCGCCGTCCCCGGTGACGAGTTCGATGTTGCTGCGGCCCTGGGCCTTGTGCAGGTCTCGGGCCCTCTCGGTGAGCTCGGCCACGACGTCCACGGACACCACCGTGCCCTCGGGTCCCACCAGTTCGCCGAGCAGGGCACTGGAGAAGCCCGAACCCGTGCCGATCTCGAGCACCCGCATCCCCGGGCGCACGTCCAGCCGTTCCAGCATCCTGGCGATCGAGGAGGCCGCCGTGCTCTGCCGGACGAGGCTGCCGTCGGAATGGAGCGTGTAGTGGTCCTCGTCCACGGCCGTGAGAGCGGCCCTCACCTGCGGATCGTCACTCATCATGTCCTTTCGGGTTCGGTGTTCACGTTCGCTGAAGCAGGAGGTAGGGGCGGTCGGGTTCGGCGGGTTCACCGACCGGAACGCCCTCGGCCTCGACCCAGGCGTGCGCCGCGTAGGGCATGAGGCGGGCACCAATGCACCAGTCCACACGGTGTCCCATCAGAAGGGCGGTGAGTGCGGCGGCGAGGGAGTTCTCCAGACAGGCGGCCCGACCGGGGAACCAGCGTGCGGCGCGGCGGGCCGCGACCACGGCGGTTTCTGTCTCCGCCACGGTGGCAGGCCCAGGGGTTCGGCGCTTGAGTTGTGCGACCACGGCCACGCTGTACTTGAGAGGCAGACGCAGCAGGACCACGGCCAGCGTGAAACCGAGCAGCCCCGCACAGCGGTCGCGCAGGCGCAGACGTGCTTCGGAGGGAAGGGGCAGTGCCATGTGCGAGCTCACGGAGCGGAGACCTCCTCGGAGAGCAGACCGCGGTCGAGCAGTGCCGCGGTGAGGGAACGGACATCTTCGACCAGTTGCTCCGCGGATACACCCAGATCTGAGGCCAGCCTGAGAGCCGTTTCCTCGGGTGAGGTTCCGCAGGCAAGGAACCGCCACATGGTGGCAGCGGTCGGGTTGAGCCCGAAGAACTTTCCCGCGGACAGGTCCAGCAGCATCGCGCCGTCGTCGGTTCCGGCGTACCGGACTCCGGGTGCAGGGGTGAAGCCCGTCATCGGTCTCCCTCCGTGAGGAGTACGTGCTGTGTGGATTGGGGAAGGGTCGGGCCACATTGGAGCGTGCGCAGCCACACCTCGGCGGCCACGATGTCGCAGAGGCCTGCCATCGCCACGTATGAACCGCCGATTGTTTCGTGCCGGGTCTGATGGAGGCTTTCATTCCTGGGAAGGATGAGAGTCATGGCAGCACCGAGGAAGTACCCCGATGAGCTGCGCGA
>NZ_JACHJO010000021.1 GCF_014203695.1 Nocardiopsis algeriensis
GGCTCCGTTGTTCGTTGGTGAGGGCTTCGACCAGATCGCTACAAGGCCGTGATCAGAGCCGATGGCTCACGATCCCGACTTTGAAACAGCCCTGCTCGGAGTGGGGCTGTATATCCAACTTTTGCCCCAAACGCCATGTGGAACATAGATTAAATATGGTAGCGGGCATGCTTTTGCAAATGGGTTCGGGGTCGTGTTGAGGGACATGTAGAGGAAGTTGCAATGATGATCTTTCCTGTCTGGATACGAAGACGTGCGGGCTCCTGGTATTTTTAGGAGAAATCGGCATGCGGCACGCAGATTGCGTCGAGATTCAGTTGCCTTGCAAGCGTTTTGAGATGATTTCATGGCGGGATTGAGATGCGACCCGACCCTTTTCTTGCTGAGATCAAGGGTCGAACCGCATTTTATTCTCCTCCGCTGCGCCGCCGGGCTGCGGCGTTCACGGCGGCAGCAAGGCCAACACAGAAGACCGCGAGTGCGCCGCCCGCCATGATGAATCTTCCCTGGTTCCATAATATTGGGGCAGCGAGTGCCATCGAGAGCATTACTGCCAAGGCAATCAGTGAGCCTTTTTCGTCCTGTTTCTCGGAGTTGAAGGACGAGTACGGCTCGGGTGATCTGGCCGACCTGGTGTGGGCAGCACCGCAACCGGCGTAGAACGTCCCAGTTCTTGAGCTGGGCGAAAGCCCGCTCCCCGGGACTGCGGAGCTTGGCGTGCTCGGAGTTGGCGTCCTTCTTCCACTGAGGTGATCTCAGTGAGTTTGCTTCTCGATATTGGTCAGAGCCGGCGCGGCGTGCACAATCGTGCCGATCTTGGACGGGCTCATCGTGGTGTGGCGCAGTACTCTCCACCGGCCGGTCAGGATCGCCATCGCGCGTTCGCCGATGCGCCGCAGGCCGCGTAGCAGCCGGTTGTGGGCCCGGTCGTCGACATACCGGCGATGCTTGTCGACCTCGGGCGGACGCCTGATCGGGGTGCGCACGTCGGCTCCGGCGCCGTCGTAGCCGGGATCGGCCAACACCACCCCGCCGGCTGTGGCCTTGTGCACAAGCGGAAACACGTGCCGGCGTGCGGCGGTGATGTCGGGCGTGGCCCCGGGCTCGACGTCGGACGCCCACAGCGGTTCTCCTCGGGCATCGGACAGGAACTGGAGGTTGCCGCCGTGGCGGTGTTTGTGGCCGCTGTACCAGAGGTCGCTTCGGCCGGAGGGGCCAGGCTCCGAACAGCGGTTGGAGACAAACAGTTTTCCGTCCAGGATCAGGGGGGTATCGGGTGTGGTGCGGGCGTGTTCGAGGACCTGGTGCAGGTCGGGGGCCTGGTCGGCGAGCACGTCGATGCCCTCGTCGACGTAGCGGTAGCCGGTGGCTCGGGAGATGTGGTTGTCCCTGGCCAGGGCGTCGATGGCGGTGCCGTCGCGAAACCACCGCACGACCAGGACCGCTTGTTTGTAGCAGGTCAGGGCGCGGGTGCCCGTGCGGGTGCCGCGGCGTTGGCGTTCGGCGTTCAGCAGGGCTGAAAGGTGCCAAACGGTGGCCTGGTCCACGTCGAGGGTGGCAGTATAGGGAACCACGTGGAGCCTTTCAGGTGGTCAGGTGGAGATTCGACACCTCGCCTTCTACCTGGGGCTCCACGTCTGTGTCAGGGGAACGGAAATTCACCCATGGATGCACTTCTCGTCTTTATTACCGGTTTTCTACTGCTTTCCGGCTGCTGAGATCACCTCACTGCGGCTTGCCCTGTCCCTTGAACGGGCAGAACACCGCCCCCGACAGACCCACGTACCCCTTGTCCCCAGTCTGATGAGGCCGGTGGCCTCGATGCGCTCGGCGATCTTCCACACCCGGGCGGCCCGGGTGTCGTGCACTGACCCCAGGAGCGACCACGCCGTCCAGAGGGGTTCCCCATCGGGCGCGGCCACCACTTGGATGTTCATACCGTGGCGTTTGTGCTTGCCGGAATAGAACGGACGGTCGGCCGCCAGGCGGTCGTGGTTCCCACATCGAAACCGGCCGCGATCTGGGTGAAGGTCCCGCCTTTGTACAGGTGGACCAGCACGAGCAGGGCCTGCTGTGCGGGGTCCAGGCGCCGCCATCGAGAACCGGTGTTCTTGCGGTGGACGCGGATGGTGCGGGCGGCCGGGTTCAAGGTCCGGCGTGACAACGGCAGGCAGGAACGGTACAACAACATGTGGAGCCTCTGGTGCTGGGTTTTCTTCGTCGTTGATCCATCTGCCAGGGGCTTCTTGCTGTCAGAGGCGGTTCAAGCGGGCTGGTGCGAGGCTGTGACCTGCACCTTCAGGATGAAAAAGGTTCAGTTGCACCCTTGCGGTCAGGCCCAAAATTTTCCTTGGAGCTGTTATTTCAAGCCTGTGATCACGCTTTCTTTTTTGCTTCCTCTTCTGCCTTTCTGGACCATTCCTGTGCACGTTCGGACATGGCCATGGAATGCAGGAGGCGAAGCCTTCCGCTATTCAAGCTCAGTTCCTTCTCGCAAGCCATGACGATGTCTGCAGGGGGAAGTCGGCGTCCGAGTTCGTAGTCGACGAGGTTGCTGTGTGCCCTCAGTCCGAGCATTTGAACGAAGCGTCGCTGTGACAGTCCCTTCGCCATCCGTTGGCGTCTGGTCTCGATTCCCAGGCGCACCTGAGCAGAAATTCTTTGAGCGGGAGAAGCAGAATCATGTGGGTTGTTCATGGAGGGCAAAATCGGCTCCTCATGTACTCTTACGTGATTCGTGGAGGCCGGATCAATTCCCCAGATAGGCGAGGACGGCCAGTACCCGGCGGTTATCCTGCGCCGCGGCCTGGAGACCGAGTTTGGTGAAAATACTGCTGATGTTCTTGGCCACGGCGGCCTCGGTGATTACTAGCTGCGCTGCGATGGCGGCGTTGGAGCGGCCCTGGGCCATCAGTGCCAGAACCTCCCTCTCCCTCGGGCTCAGCCGGTCCAATGTTGACCGATTGCGCCGACGGCCCAGGAGCCTGCGCACCACCTCCGGGTCGATGACTGTTCCGCGCGAGGCCACCCGTTCGAGGGTGTCGATCAGCTCGTCCACGTCGCTGACCCGGTCCTTGAGCAGGTAGCCGATGCCGGAGGCGGTGCTTTCCAGGAGGTCGGCAGCCGCGCCCGGCACGACGTACTGGGACAGGACCAGGATCCCCACGTCGGGGTGTGTCCGGGTGATCCGGAGCGCCGCCCGGAGTCCGTCATCGCGGTTGTCCGGGGGCATCCGTACGTCGGTGACAGCCACGTCGGGCTCGTGTTCGGCCACCGCTCGGAGTAGTCCAGGGGCGTCGCCCACCGCGGCCACAACCTCGTGCCCGACCATGGAGATCAGCTGTACCAGACCTTCACGGAGCAATGCCGAGTCCTCGGCGATTACGACACGCACGGGATCTCCACCTCCACCACTGTGGGACCGCCCGGTGGACTGCTCAGGCGAACCTCCCCTCCGTAGGCCGCAGACCGGTCCGCCAGCCCGGCCAGCCCCGACCCGGCCTTCGGGACCGCACCTCCGGCGCCGTTGTCGCTCACCCGGAGAAGGACTCGCCCCCTCGGGCCGCCGACGGCCCTGAGGAAGAGTTCGATCTCGTCGGCCCCGGAGTGCCGCACGGCGTTGTTGACGGCCTCGGCGGCACAGAAGTAGAGAGTGGACTCGATCGCGGGCGGCATCCGTCTCGCTCCTTCCGTGTCGACGCCGGCTGGGATCGGGCAGGTGTCGGCCAGTTCGTCGAGGGCGGCGGCCAGACCGCGTTCGGTGAGGGCGGCCGGGTGGATTCCGTGCACCAGGTCACGGAGCTCGGTGAGGGTGGCCCGGGCGTCCTCGTAGGCCTGTTCGACGAGTGCTCGGGCCCTGGCCGGGTCGGTCTCGAACCGGGTGCGGGCCATGCCCAGGCGCATAACCACCGCGGTGAGGCGCTGCTGCGCGCCGTCGTGAAGGTCGCGTTCGATCCTCCGCCGTTCCGCGGTGAAGGCGTCCACGAGCCGTGACCGGGAGCGGATCGCTTCTCCGAGCCGCTCGTCCAGCTCCTCCTCTCGGCCGGTAGTGAGCATCAGCCTGACCAGCCGCGCGCGGCCCGCAGCCAGGACCATGGCGAAGTAGGCCGAGGCCACGAGCGCCACCGTTCCGACGACGATGTCGGCAACCCACGGGGCGGCTGGTAGGAGGTGGGCTCCTACCAGCATGTCTGCCTCCTTGGGACTCAACACACCGGTGGTCTGCAGTAGCGGGGAGGCCAGCAGGGTGAGCGGTATCGCGACCAGAACTATGACCGTGACCGCCTCCACCAGGGCGAGTGGTAGAAGCAGCAGTCCATAGGCGAGTTCCTGCCAGGTGACAGTCTCTCGGAGGCGGGCCTTGACCCAGCGAGGGGAGCCGATGGGGCCAGGGAAGGGGATATGGGGCGAGGGTGTGGGCGCCGACTCCATCAGTGCGAGTCTGCGTCGCTCCACCGCGCCCAAGGGGAGCCCGGACAAGAGCAGCAGCGGCCAGCACAGCAGTGCCCACAGGGCGGCCACGGGCAGCGACGTGGCCAGGTAGGCCAGGGACCGCCACGGCCAGGCGGTGGCCAGGACCAGGAAGGGCCTGGATGCGGCAGCACGCCAGAAGGCCCGATGATTCGGTTGCTTAGGAGGTATCGCTGTGCCGGATATCTCGGACGAACGCGATCCCTGTGGACTCCCTGCCGGCTGAGAGGCTTCAGGAACAGTGGTTGCGGCTATCGAAGACATCAGTCGTGTGGGCTCACGATCGCAGAAGGGAAGCGGTTGCCGGATGAGATCCTACTGACAAGCAGAAAATCCGACCTCCGCGGTAGAGGTTTCTCTACTTGACTTCTCTCACCAGGGCCAGTGACGTTCAAGGGTTGATTTGTTTGACTTTTCCTCAAACGAGGATCGGAGCGGGCCCGGTCCCTTCAGCCTGCGGAAGTGAGTTGGATGTCGGCATGAGGAGAAGCGATGGAGGCCGAGCCGAAAAAACGGTGTGGGGTGGCCACAACCGGCCATATGGAGAAGGTCGGGAGGATCCTACGGTACTGCGGGTCGTAGGGCTGGCCAAAACCTATGCAGGGGGAGTTCTTCCTGTCCATGCCCTGAGAGGGGTGGATGCGGCCTTTCCCCGGGGTGGTTTCACCGCGGTCGTGGGCCCCTCGGGTTCGGGGAAGAGCACCTTCCTGCACTGCATGGCCGGGCTGGAGCGTCCTGACGCCGGCAGCGTGCTGGTGGAGGGCCACGACATTACCCGACTCTCCGAGAGGGATCTGACCCGCATGCGCGCGCGTGCGTTCGGCTTCGTGTTCCAGTCGTTCAACCTGCTCCCGGTGCTCGATGCGGAGGAGAACATCACGCTCGGGCAGCGCCTGGCCGGGCTGCCCCTGGACGAGGACTGGAAGGACGAACTCGTGGAATCGCTCGGTCTGGCCGACCGTATCCACCACCGCCCCGCCGAACTCTCTGGGGGACAGCAGCAGCGGGTCGCCGTGGCGCGGGCACTGGTCCACCGGCCGAGCGTGCTCTTCGCCGACGAACCCACCGGGAACCTCGACTCCCGCTCCGGTGGCCAGGTGCTGGAGGCACTGCGGCGGGCGGTGTCCGATCACGGGCAGACCGTCGTCATGGTCACCCATGACCCCGTGGCCGCGGCCCGCGCCGACCGGGTGCTGTTCCTGCGTGACGGCGGTGTCGAGGGTGAACTGCGCAGTCCCGCCCCGGACACCGTGCTGGAGTGGATCGTGCGTCTGGAGTCCGCGTGATCAGGTTTGTCGTACGCAGTGCTGCCGCCCGTGTGCGTTCGCTCGCGCTGTCGGTCCTCACCGTGGCCCTCGGTGCGGGCCTGGCCGTGGCGGCCCTGGCGTTGCAGGGTTCGGCCGACCGGGTGGCGGCGGCAGGGGCCGGTGCCTCCTGGGAGCTTTCGGGGGCGCCTGTCGTCGTGGTGGCCGTACCGGAGGAGACCGGGCTCACCACAACTCCTTCCGGGGAGCCCGCCAGGCTGGACCCCGCCACGGTGGAGATGTTGGCGGGACTTCCCGAGGTCGGTGGGATGGAGGTGGAGGCGCCCTTCCCCGCCTACGTGGTGGCCGGAGACCGCACCTTGGGCGGTCAGGCGGACCGCTCCTGGGGACATTCCTGGGTGCTGGCCGGCATCGAATCCCTCACGCTCTCCCAGGGGCGGCCGCCCGAGGAGGAGGGGGAGGTGGTCATCGACGAGCGAACCGCGGCAGAGGCCGCCCTGGAATCCGGTGACCGTACCGAGATCCTCACCGCCGACGGGGTCGACACCGTGCTTGTCGCCGGAGTCGTGGACGGCGGTGACGACGGCCCTCGGAGCCGAGTCGTCCTCTTCTCTCCGGAAGAGGCCGCAGTGCGAGGAGGTGCTCCGGTTCTGGCTGCGCTCCGGCCCGAGGAGGGGACGGACTCCTCCCGGCTCGCCGAGGCGATCCGGGAGGACGTTCCGGGGGTCAGGGTGCTCACCGGGGCCGACCGGGGTGAGGCCCTCGTCCTGGACGTGGCCGACCGCGAGCTGGCCTCGGGCATGGGGCGCTTCCTCGGGACGGTGTCCGGCCTCGTCCTGCTGCTGGCCGCAGTTCTGGTCGCGGGCCTGCTCACCACAGCGGTACGCGACCGTTCCCGTGAGTTCGCTCTCCTGCGCCTGACTGGGGCGACACCCGGCCGGGTACGGAGTCTGGTCGTGGGCGAGGCACTGGTCCTGGGATGCGTCGCGGCCGTGCTCTCCTGGGGTGCGGGTGTGCTCCTGGCGGTGCTCCTGGCCCGGTTCTTCGGGGCCATGGGGGTGCTCCCGCAGGGGTTCGAGCTGCTGGTGGGATGGTCCGCTCTCACAGCCGGAACGGTTCTGGCGCTGGCCGTGCCGCTGCTGGTCTCGTGGAAGCCCGCGCGCTCGGCGGGCCGGATCGCTCCCGTCGAGGCCATGCGTACGGCTCGGACCGCATCGGCCGCCCGGCCCCGGGGACGGGTTGTTCTCGGTGCGGCGGCTCTCGGTGGCACTGCGGTACTTCTCCTGGTGGCGTGGGGGTTCTCGGGGAACCAAGGGGCTGTGGTGGCGGCACTGGCGGCCACTGCGCTCCTCGTCCTCGCAGCCGCTCTCCTCTCCCCTGTCCTTGTCCGAGGCATGCTGCGTCTGTGCCGACCGTCGTCTCGTGCAGGGGCGGTGCTCTTCCTGGCCCACAGGGACGCGTACGCCGACACGGGAAGGGTGGCAGGGGTGATGACACCTCTCCTGGTGACCACCGCGGTGGCGTGTGTGCTGCTCTTCCAGGGGCCGACCACCGACCAGGCACGCCTGCACTCCTACGGGGAGCGCCTGGCCGCCGACCTCGTGGTGGCCGGCCCCGTGGGCATCGGCCTTCCCGTCACCGCGGCGCCGACGGCTGCCCGCGTCCCCGGGGTGGCCTCCGCCGGGGGGTTCCGGCAGACGGTCACGACGATCACCGGTGCGACCCTGACGACCTATCTCGTCGACCCCGAGACCGTCGCGGACGTCTACCGGCTCGACACCGAAGAAGGAAGATGGGAGGAGTTCGGCGCCGACGGAGTCGCGCTCCATACCGATGTCGCACGGTCGGCGGGCCTGCGGGCGGGCGATGCGGTCACGCTCTCCGGACCGGACGGGGAACCGATCCGGGCTCAGGTGGCGGTCCTCTACGAGGCAGGGCTCGACTTCCCCCAGGTCCTGCTTCCCAGACAGAGTCTCGCTCCCAGGATGCTGGACGCGATGGAGAGCGCCGTCCACGTCACACTCGATCCCGCTGCCGACCCGGCTCAGGTTGCACGCCTGCTCGAGGAGGCGATCGACGGGGGACCCGAACTCGTGGTCACCGACCGCGCCGGGCACCTCTCCCTCCTGGAGAGGCAGGGGGAGGGCGATGACTGGATCACATTTCTGATGGTGGCACTGGTGGCGGGTTTCGCCGGAATCAGCACGGTCAACACGCTCATCGTCTCCACGGCTGGGCGGGCGAGGAACTTCGCCCTGCTGCGCCTGGCGGGGGCTTCCAGGAGGCAGGTCGCGGGCATGGTCGCCGGCGAGGCGGTGGCGGTGTCGGCGGCCGCCGTGGTGCTGGGAACGGTCACGTCACTGGCCGGGCTTGCGGCCACCGGCTACGCCTTCACCGGTGACACGGTGGTCCTGGCCGTACCCGCGGGAGGGTACGCCCTCGTCGCCGCCGGAGTTCTGATCCTGGGCCTGGCAGCCAACCTGGTTCCGGCAGCCGCCGCCCTGCGCGCCCGGCCCCTGCACGTGGTGGCAGCTCACGGGTGAGGTACTGCCGCGCAATGTCGGACAGGCCAATTCGGGCCTGGTCGGAGGTTGGTCGGAGGTTGGTCGGAGGTTGGTCGGTCCCCCCGGGAAACCCGTGTCGGCGTGCTCCAATGTCTCTCGGTAAGTATTTGGATTTTCTTGCCGAGGCAAGAGCGTGCGGTTTAATCCCTGTGCGTTGTCCGGGAGTGGAGCTCATGGACGGACGGTATTTACTTTTCAGCCCAGAGGGGACAGTTTTCTACGACATCCCGGACGATGGGCAGGGAGGTAGGTTTTCTCTGAAAGATTTTTCTGAGCCCAGTGGATGGAAGCGTGCTTTCCGTCATCCTTGGGTCTCCTTCTTCTCTCCCCTGCCGATCCCTGACCAGGGTTGGAAGATTCATGTGAGTTCATCTGAGGAGAACGCTCAGAAAATTTTGAGTAGAGTTGCTGCCCACTGTTTCTCTCACGATCTCTCATTTAAGTTCCTGGGCAGCCGTCAGGCTCTTCGGGGGCAGAATGCAAAATATGCGGATCGCGGTTCCAGTGGGAAGTTCTGCACGATCTACACCAGGAACGAGGATGAGCTCCACTCCACCTTGATCGAGCTCGGTGACCGTCTGGCGGGCTTTCCAGGCCCCTACATCCTCAGTGATCTCCGTTGGGGGGCCGGCCCCCTGCATGTCAGGTACGGTGGCTTTCGGGAACGCTACTGCGTCACCTCGGATGGGCGGCGGGTGCCTGCGATTATGTCCCCGAACGGGGATCTGGTCCCCGACCGCCGAGAACCTGCTTTCCTTCCGCCCGACTGGGTTGAGATCCCAGAGTTCCTGGAACGAGAATTTTCGAAAGACGAACCGGACGAGCAGTCGTTTCCTTTCACTCCGGAATTGGCTCTCCACTTCTCCAACGCAGGCGGGGTCTATCAGGCACGCGATCACCGGGACAACCGGACCGTGGTGCTCAAGGAGGCCAGGCCCTACGCGGGAGTGGACCAGCGAGGCGAGGACGCCCCCTGGCGTTTGAGGAGGGAAGCCTCGGTCCTGGAACGGCTGTCGGGGCTGCGTGGCGTTCCTGTCTTCCACGGACGCTTTCGGGCCTGGGAACACGATTTCCTGGCAATGGAATATATCGACGGCGTTGCTCTCAAACGTGCCGCCATGGACCGTATGCCGATCCTGGTTCCGGGTGCTCCCTCAGAGTCCGACGGCGAGTACACGAAATGGGCACTGCGTGTCCTTTCCTCGGTGGAGGAGGTGGTCGCGCAGATTCATGACCGCGGAGTGGTCATCGGTGACATCCACCCGAAGAACGTACTCCTGCGAAACGACGACTCTCCAGTTTTCATCGACTTCGAATTCAGTGCCGTAGACGATCCCCATTGGCGGGCTCCGCAGGGGGCCCCGGGTTCGTGGCTCCGCCCCATCTTCGCGGAGTTGAGGCTGACCGGTGGGTGCTCGCCTGCCTGAAGCTGGACATGTTTGTCCCCCTCACTGCAATGCTGATGCGCGCACCGGGAAAGATTCGACAACTCGTGCGTACCGCCGAACGCCGTTACGACCTTCCCGAAGTGTTCGTGCGGGGCCTTCTCGAGGACCTGGGGCAGGCGACTGCTCCGATATCCGTCGGTCCCCCGGCTCAGCCGACACCGTTGGCACGCCTTTACCTGGAGGGCGGTGAAGTCGCGCTGGAAGACCAGAAAAGACTCATCGCAGAAGGCATCAAGGGCAGTGCCACACCAGAGCGAGCGGACCGCCTTTACCCGGGAGACATCGAGCAGTTCCTTGCATGTGATGGTCTCGGGCTTGCCTTCGGTGCAGCAGGTGTTCTGCTGGCTCTTGCCGAGGCGGGCATCGAACGTGTCCCTGAGCACGAGGACTGGCTCTTGCGCCGAACTGCGGAAGTCGACGGTCTTGGCGCGGGTTTCTACACAGGGGCCCACGGCATCGCGTACACCCTCGACCGGCTGGGGCGGCACGAGGACGCTCTGAAGGTCATGGAGAGGATCGGGACTGCGACACCGGCGACAGCGGCAGAAGGTTTCGGGCTCTTCCGCGGTCTGGCTGGAGAAGGTCTCAACCTCCTGCACTTCGCCAGGAGGACCGGGGACCGAGACTTCGGCGAAGCAGCTTTGAGGGCAGCAGAACCGATCGCCTCCGCCTTGTCGGAGGGCTCCCAGGGCCTGGACCTGGCCCGGGCCGGCCTGTTGCACGGCTGGTCCGGCGCGTGCCTGCTATTCCTTCAGCTGTACGAGACCACTGGCGAGGTCATGATGGCCAACTTCGCGAAACAGGCTCTGGAACGCGATCTCGACAAATGTGTCGTCACCAAGAATGGCACTTTCGAGGTCTCCGACGATTGGCGGACTCTGCCATATCTGGAGTTCGGCAGTGTCGGGGTGGGAATCGCCCTCGAACAGTGAGCCTTTTTCATGCTGAAGGTGCAGGTCACAGCCCCGTACCGGTCTCCCTGAACCCCTTCTGAACAGCAAGAAGCCCCTGGTAGGTGG
>NZ_JACHJO010000022.1 GCF_014203695.1 Nocardiopsis algeriensis
GCCAACGACGCCAACACCAACGCCAACTTCTCCGGCTGACCATGCGCGGGCACCACCACCGACACCGACAACACCGGACTCCACCCCCCGAGAGGGGGGACGTCCAGGACGCCGTGGTCGTTGAGGCGGACGCGCGGCTGGTCGGTGAAGTCGGGTGGCCCGGCCTCCCCCTGGCCGAGTGGTGGTCCGTCGGTCTTCTCCGGTCGCAGCCGCGGCATGATCACGGCCTTCTCCTCGGTCGTCGGACGACGGTCTGAAGTACTCTCCGGGGTGCTCAACGGTGTCCCCCTGTGTGCTCGGTGTACTGGTCCGGCCGGTCGCCGAGGGGTGCGGGTGCACCCTCCAGCAGGGCGCTGGGCCGCCAGCCGGTCCACTGTTCGGTGTGATGGCGCAGGAAGTAGCCGAGGTCGGTGTCCCAGGTGTGTCCCTCGCCGGACCGGCGCAGCACGTAGCCGAGGCCGTGCGTCCGATAGACGCACCCCCCGCTGCGGACGGCCGCCAGCAGGAACTGGCTGTCCACGGCGCGCGGCCGCGGACGGAAGCCCCCGGTCTCCTCCAGCACTCCGCGGTCGGTGAGAATGGTCCCCCCCGCGATGGCGGGGCTGATCGCCTCCGACCGCGCGGGGCGCCACACGGTCAGGTCGATCTCCTGCAGGTAGGTGTAGCTGTGTCCGGCGCCGACGACCTCGGCTCCGGAGTAGGTGCGGGCCAGCAGCAGGTCGGCCAGGTGCTCGGGCCCGTACCAGTCGTCGTCGTCCCACTTGGCCACCAGCGTTCCCGAGACACGGTCGACCGCCTCGTTGAGCACCGCACCGAAAACGGTGCCGCCGTCGGCCTCGTGCACCACCAGCGGAATCCCCGTCTCCCCGAACTCGGCCACCGCCGAAGCCACCTCCGGCAGAGAGGCCGGGAAACCGTGGAGAGCCAGCACCACCTCGAGGCGCACATGCCGCTGACGCGCGATCTGGGCCAGCGCGAACCCCACCATCCCCGGACGCCGCGTGCACAGCACCACCGACACCCGCGGCTCCGGCGGCACCGCAAGACCGGCCTCGGCCGCCAGCGCACGCCACCGCGCACGCACCCCGTGCGCACGCAGAGCCGCCCGACGCAACCGCACACTGTGCTCCTCACGACGCAGCGCGTCGGCAAGGTGCTCCTCCCCCATCGAGGAGATCAGTTCCGACAGCTCCTCGCCCAGGCCCGCCGCCCAGACCGGTACCGGTCCGCCGACCAGCGGCACCCCGCCGGCCGCCAGGGAGGCGACCGCGCGCACCATGGTGGGTCCGCCGCGCCCGGTCCAGTCCACCCGGACGCCGCGCAGGTCCCGCAGTCGGGCGAGGTCGTTCTCGGTGACGGTGCCGTCCCGGGGCACTTCCACGCGGACCTTCCGGTCGTCGCTCAGCAGCACGCGGCCCTCCTCCTCCGCGAGCACCCCGACCGGTCCCTTCACGCGGGTCCTGAACCCGGACGGGTTGACGAGGCGTTCGTCGACCGGGGCGATCCGCCCGACCGGGTCGGGACCGTGGACGTGGAGTGCAGCGGCCCTCAGGTCACCAGGGGGCAGGAAGGCGGCCTCGGCGGTGTAGCGGTCCAGAGCGGGAACCTCCACGTCCTCCCAGAAAGGAAGACCCTGCCCCTCGTCGAGCCGCAGCACCACGTCCGACACCGGCGTCACCCGGTCCATCTCCACCGGCCCCGACGCCGGCGCACCCCGCGCCGAGAGCTCACCCGGCAACCACGCACCCGCACCGCGACCGTGCAACCCACCGAAGAAACCGGTGCCGGGGCCGCGCCTGCGCCCGCGTGCGCCGTGGACGAGACAGGACAGCATCTCGGCGACGGGGCCTCCGCCGGGGAAGAACGCCTCGCAGACCCACCCCCGGCGGCCGACCCTGCGCACCCGCAGCTCGTACAGGTCGTTCCACTCGTCCATCCCCGGCGGAACCGGAGCCAACGGCCCCAGATGAGCGGGCACGTACTCCACCGCCACCAGCAGATGCGCCGCACGCGGCAACTCCCCCGCCACCGCAACGGCCCGACGCAGATCCGACACACTCGCCGCCACCACCGCGACCAGACCCACCGACCCCGGCTCCCCCTCCCCGCCGACCCCCTCCACCTCCACCCGCTCCCCCACAGGGTGGACATCCAGATCCACAACCCGGTCACACGGCCGCAACCGCACACCGGCAACCTCCCCCCACAGAGCACCGGCACCACCGGCACGGCAGAGGACGGCCGGCTCGTCACCGCGGTTGTTCAGGGCTTGGCGGACGGCTGAGGTGATCATCGGGCGACCTCCGGAGGTCGGCGGCACAGAACGCGGACGCTTGTCGACCACAAAAGCCCAGCGTAAGACCAGGTATCACAATGAGTGCTATCTCATGCGCGTGTCGTCACTTTTGGGGCATTCGATACCTGGCGACCGCTCCGAGCAGGGCTGTCACCGCCCGGCGTCCCGCCTGCCGCCGAACGGTTCCGGCACGCCCTCCAGCAGGGCGCTGGGCCGCCAGCCGGTCCACTGCTCGGTCCGGCCTCCCAGGAAGTAACCGAGGTCGACGTTCCAGGTGTGTCCCTCGCCGGACCGGCGCAGCACGTAGCCGAGGCCGTGCGTCCGGTAGACCCGGCCGCCGACGCGGCCCACCGCCAGCAGGAACTGGCTGTCCACGGCGCGCGGCCGCGGACGGAAACCGCCGACCTCCTCCAGGATTCCGCGGTCGGCCAGGATGCTGCCGCCGAGGATGCCCTTGTGCGGCATCTCCGAGAAGCTGGTACGCCGCACCGTGAGGTCGAGCGTCTCCAGGTAGGTGTAGCTGTGGCTGATGCCGACGACGTCGGCTCCGGAGTAGGTGCGGGCCAGCAGCAGGTCGGCCAGGTGCTCGGGCCCGTACCAGTCGTCGTCGTCCCACTTGGCCACGAGCGTTCCCGAGGCACGCGCCACCGCCTCGTTGAGGACCGCACCGAAAACGGTGTCCCCCTCGGCCTCGTGCACGACCAGCGGCCTTCCCGTGGCCTCGTACTCGGCCACGGCCGAGGCCACCTCCGGCAGAGAGGCCGGAAAGCCGTGCAGAGCCAGCACCACCTCGACCTCCGCACCTCGCTGGCGGGCGATCTGGGCCAGCGCGAACCCCACCATCCCCGGACGCCGCGTGCACAACACCACCGACACCCGCGGCTCCGGCGGCACCGCAAGACCGGCCTCGGCCGCCAGCGCACGCCACCGCGCACGCACCCCGTGCGCACGCAGAGCAGCCCGACGCAACCGCACACTGTGCTCCTCACGACGCAGGGCGTCGGCGAGGTGCTCCTCTTCCGTCGAGGAGAGCAGTTCCGACAGCTCCTCGCCCAGGCCCGCCGCCCAGACCGGTACCGGTCCGCCGACCAGCGGCACCCCGCCGGCGGCCAGGGAGGCGACCGCGCGCACCATGGCGGTCCCGGTGTTCTCCGACCAGTCCACCCGCACGCCGCGCAGGTCCCGTACGTGGTCGAGGCCCGCATCGGTGACGGTGCCGTCGCGGGGCACCTCCGCCCGGATCTTCCGGCCGTCGTACAGGACCACGTTCCCGTCGTGCACGGTGAGCAGGCCCATCGGGCCTCCGCTCTCGGGCCGGAAGCCGGACGGGTTGACGAGGCGCTCGTCGACCGGGGCGATCCGCCCGACCGGGTCGGGACCGTACACGCGCGGGGCGGCGCGGTCGGGGGTCCCGGCCGCCGGCCGATAGGCGGCCTCGGCGGTGTAACGGTCCAGAGCGGGAACCTCCACGTCCTCCCAGAAGGGAAGCCCCTGCCCCTCGTCGAGCCGCAGCACCACGTCCGACACCGGCGTCACCCGGTCCATCTCCACCGGCCCCGACGCAGGAGCACCCCGCGCCGAGAGCTCACCCGGCAACCACGCACCCGCACCGCGACCGTGCAACCCACCGAAGAAACCGGTGCCCGAACCCCTCCTCCGGCCGCGAGCACCGTGCACGACAGCCGACAGGAACTCGGCCGCTCCGGTTCCGCCGGGGAAGAACGCCTCGCAGACCCACCCCCGGCGGCCGACCCTGCGCACCCGCAGCTCGTACAGGTCGTTCCACTCGTCCATCCCCGGCGGAACCGGAGCCAACGGCCCCAGATGAGCGGGCACGTACTCCACCGCCACCAGCAGATGCGCCGCACGCGGCAACTCCCCCGCCACCGCAACGGCCCGACGCAGATCCGACACACTCGCCGCCACCACCGCGACCAGACCCACCGACCCCGGCTCCCCCTCCCCGCCGACCCCCTCCACCTCCACCCGCTCCCCCACAGGATGGACATCCAGATCCACAACCCGGTCACACGGCCGCAACCGCACACCGGCAACCTCCCCCCACAAGGCACCGGCACCACCGGCACGGCAGAGCAGAGCGGGTTCGCGGCCACAGGTGCGCAATGCCTGGCGCAGAGCGGAAAGAATCACGGAACATCCCCGACTCGGTTGGCGGTACGGTTCGGCTCCGGGCCCCCGGAAGCCCTGGGCGGATCCCCAGCACGACCAGGCTAATTACTCTGCGATCACATCCGCGTGCACCACGTGGTGATTCGGGGCCGGATGTGCCCGGACCGCCTCGCGGGGGCGGCCCGGGCTCCGGGTCAGCGGACGAACTTGCGCGCGATCCTGCGGGTCACACCGGGGGTGAACCAGCGCAGCTTGCGTTCGGCCCGACGGGCGCGGGCCCGCAGGCGTTCCACCTCGGTCCGGGCCTGGTCGAGCTTGCGCCGCAGGGCCTCGGGGCTCTCTCCCTTCCCCTCTCCCTCTGCGGGAACGAGCGCTCCGCCGGGCATCCAGTGGGTGCCGTAGACCTCCTCCACGGCGCGGTCCAGATCCCGGCCCCGGGCGCCGGGGAACAGGTGGCGGGCCCGTGCGAAGGCCTGGGCGCGCTCCATGCGCAGCACCCCGTCCCCCTCCCGGGTCGCCCCGGGCAGGGGTGCGCACAGCAGGCCGGCCTTCTCCTTGTTCGCGGTGTCGACCATGTCGGCGACCGCCGTCCCCGTGAGTGCGGTGCCGGCGGGGACGTACAGCCGGAAGGGCACCTGCGGGTCCTCCTCGGGGGCCTCCTCGGAGAAGCGCACCCGGGGATCGCCGCGGAAGGTCTCGCGGATCAGGCGCAGGTCCAGCTGCGCCTCGTCCAGCGGCGAGCGCCTCCCGTCCCCGATGCCGCTCCAGGGACCCACCAGCCACAGGCGGATGTCGGGCGTGGTTCCGGCCAGCAGTGCCGAGACGGTGGTGCCCGCCTCCTCCAGGGTGGCGCTGGCCGCGTCGACGACCACGTCGACCAGGGGCACCTCCCAGATCCGCTCGGGACTCTTGCGGCGCAGGTGGAAGTCGGGCACCCGGTTGGAGACGTACGGGCTGCGGTAGCGCGTGCCCGCGTCGCGCCGCGTCTGCATCTGGGAGCGGCCCAGGTGCCAGCTGCTGGTGTCCAGGTCGGGGACGAACAGCGCGCCCC
>NZ_JACHJO010000023.1 GCF_014203695.1 Nocardiopsis algeriensis
CTGAAAAAGACTCCTTAGAAAGGAGGTGATCCAGCCGCACCTTCCGGTACGGCTACCTTGTTACGACTTCGTCCCAATCGCCAGCCCCACCTTCACTCACTCCCTCCCCGAAGGGTTAGGCCACAAGTTTCGGGTGTTGCCGACTTTCATGACGTGACGGGCGGTGTGTACAAGGCCCGGGAACGTATTCACCGCGGCGTTGCTGATCCGCGATTACTAGCGACTCCACCTTCATGGGGTCGAGTTGCAGACCCCAATCCGAACTGAGACCGGCTTTTAGGGATTCGCTCCACCTTGCGGTATCGCACGCCCATTGTACCGGCCATTGTAGCATGTTTGCAGCCCAAGACATAAGGGGCATGATGACTTGACGTCGTCCCCACCTTCCTCCGAGTTGACCCCGGCAGTCTCCCATGAGTCCCCACCATTACGTGCTGGCAACATGGAACAAGGGTTGCGCTCGTTGCGGGACTTAACCCAACATCTCACGACACGAGCTGACGACAGCCATGCACCACCTGTCACCCGCCAACTAAATGACCCCACATCTCTGCAGGTCCACGGGTGATGTCAAACCTTGGTAAGGTTCTTCGCGTTGCGTCGAATTAAGCAACATGCTCCGCCGCTTGTGC
This sequence comes from Nocardiopsis algeriensis, assembly GCF_014203695.1. GTDB lineage: Bacteria > Actinomycetota > Actinomycetes > Streptosporangiales > Streptosporangiaceae > Nocardiopsis > Nocardiopsis algeriensis. The sequence continues at coordinate 633 of NZ_JACHJO010000023.1, forward strand.
GGGCCCCCGTCAATTCCTTTGAGTTTTAGCCTTGCGGCCGTACTCCCCAGGCGGGGCGCTTAATGCGTTAGCTACGGCGCGGAAACCGTGGAAAGTCCCCACACCTAGCGCCCAACGTTTACGGCATGGACTACCAGGGTATCTAATCCTGTTCGCTCCCCATGCTTTCGCTCCTCAGCGTCAGGTAAGGCCCAGAGACCCGCCTTCGCCACCGGTGTTCCTCCTGATATCTGCGCATTTCACCGCTACACCAGGAATTCCAGTCTCCCCTACCTACCTCTAGCATGCCCGTATCCACTGCAGAACCGGAGTTAAGCCCCGGTCTTTCACAGCAGACGCAACATGCCGCCTACGAGCTCTTTACGCCCAATAATTCCGGACAACGCTCGGACCCTACGTATTACCGCGGCTGCTGGCACGTAGTTAGCCGGTCCTTATTCCCCACCTACCGTCAACCCCGAGAGAACCCGGAGCCTGCGTTGGTGGTAAAAGAGGTTTACAACCCGAAGGCCGTCATCCCCCACGCGGCGTCGCTGCGTCAGGCTTTCGCCCATTGCGCAATATTCCCCACTGCTGCCTCCCGCAGGAGTCTGGGCCGTGTCTCAGTCCCAGTGTGGCCGGTCGCCCTCTCAGGCCGGCTACCCGTAATCGCCTTGGTAGGCCGTTACCCCACCAACAAGCTGATAGGCCGCGAGCCCATCCCCAACCGAAAAAACTTTCCACCCCCCGCCATGAGACAGGAGGTCGTATCCGGTATTAGACGGCGTTTCCGCCGCTTATCCCGGAGTCAGGGGCAGGTTGCTCACGTGTTACTCACCCGTTCGCCGCTCGTGTACCCCGAAGGGCCTTACCGCTCGACTTGCATGTGTTAAGCACGCCGCCAGCGTTCGTCCTGAGCCAGGATCAAACTCTCCATAAAGGTCATGCAACCACACCGGCCGAAGCCGGCGGGTAAACCTAGAAGGTGTCCTGACGACCACTCTCGTGGTCCTCAAAGGAACCCTGTCCACTTCCACCACCAGGGTGGTCGTGTGACGGGGCCAAAACAAACATGGCTTAAAGAAAATCAAACACGCGCTGTTGAGTTCTCAAGAAGCAACCACTCTTCCCGTACAAGCCCCAGTTTGCGTCTGGTTGCTCTTCCGGAGAAGGCGTCTGCGTTTCCGCTTTGTTGTGTCTTCACTTTATCAGCGTTCCGGTCCGCCACCAAATCGGTGTTTTTCCGG
>NZ_JACHJO010000024.1 GCF_014203695.1 Nocardiopsis algeriensis
GCGGAGATCACCAAGGTGCATGCCGACAACTACGGCGTCTACGGTGTGCGCAAGGTCCATGCCGAACTCAACCGGCAGGGCCACCGGGTGGCCCGTGTTCCATGCCGGGTCTGATGGAGGCTTTCATTCCTGGGAAGGATGAGAGTCACGGCAGCACCATCAAGAAGCACCCCGATGAGCTGTGCGAACGCTCCACCCGCATGGACGTGGACACCCGCCGGGACCCGGTTGTCCACAACGGAGCGATCGCCCACAGCCCACTTAACAGTTGCCTTTCTTTCCCGGCTCAGTATAATGAAATCTGCGTCACATCCCACACAGCGGCAACAAGCCCATCCTCCTGAAGGTGACGCAGAGAAGGCAGAGCCATGCCCAAGAGGTACCCGTATGAGCTTCGAGAGCACAAGGTTGAACACGGGGTTTCCATCCCGATCGAGGACCTCAAAATCGACGAGAAGGCCCAGCGAACGCTGAACGAGCAGCGGGCCATGGGTATCGCCAAAAACCTAGTCCCTGAAGCCCTTGGCACCATCGTCGTTTCTCAGCGTTCCAACGGTGATCGCTATATCGTTGATGGCATGCACCGATGGCACGCGTGCAAGCTGAATGATATTCCGACTCTGATATCCGAAGTTCACCATGGCCTAGATCAGCAAGAAGAAGCGGTCCTCTTCCTGATCAAGAACAGAGAATCAAGCAAGCCTACGCCACTCGATGAGTACAAGATCGGCCTCACAGCTGGACTCCCCCTCTTTGTTGATACAGAAGCGGCATTGGGAAAACGCAATCTAGCCATGGGATCGACTGGCACAAACACCGTGGGGGCAGTTGCCGGAGTGCTCCGCATCACTGATCTCTATGGCCCCGACACACTTGAGAGAACACTCAAAGTTGCCGAGGATGCTTGGGGTAGGACCAAGGAGACCTGGGATGGAATGCTGCTCAGCGGAATCGGCATGTTTCTAGGGAGACATGGCGATGAGATCAACGACAGGGTGCTGGCCGAGAAAATCGGAAAGAAGGACCCTGCATTTCGCTGGCGCGCTAATATAACAGCCTTGGCATCTGCAGGCGGGACCCGCCACAGCGGAACTGGTTCAAGAGTAAGCACGTGCTACCAGCTCATCATCACCGAGTGGAACAAGGGCAAAAAAGAAGAGAACCGCATCAAGGCTTAACAAGCCACGGAGCTGAAGTTAAGCAATCGCCTTCTGGCCAAGCACAGCCGTGGAGAAATAAAGCCAGAAGCTCCACTGAGCAGTTCTCTCTGAAATGCAGAAAGCCTGGCCCTGGGAAACTGAGGGGCGTGGCCACGGTTCCCGACTCCACCGGAATGGTCATATATACCGCTGTGTGATTGCCACCTGGGCCATCCCGGCCATGGGCCCGGCTCTCGGTAGCGAGATACCGGGCCCATAGTTCAACCCTGGAGGCTGTTTCGTGCCGGGTTTTTTAGAGGCTTGGAACCAACGCATCGGCGGGTGCCGATGCGGGATTGTGCTGGTAGAAGTCGGCTTCGAACTCCGCTG
>NZ_JACHJO010000025.1 GCF_014203695.1 Nocardiopsis algeriensis
AGGCTGAGACGTGATGCCGAGCCGTTTTTGGTGAAGTGAGTGATCCCATGCTGTCGAGAAAAGCCTCTAGCGAGTTCGTGTGTGGCCAGTACCCTAAACCGACGCAGGTGGTCAGGTAGAGAATACCGAGGCGTTCGGGTGAACCATGGTTAAGGAACTCGGCAAATTGTCCCCGTAACTTTGGGAGAAGGGGAGCCCTGTCTGGTGAAGGAGCTTTGCCTCTGGAGCTGGGTGGGGTCGCAGATAGCGGGGGGAAGCGACTGTTTATTAAAAACACAGGTCCGTGCGAAGTCGTAAGACGCTGTATACGGACTGACGCCTGCCCGGTGCTGGAACGTTAAGAGGACTGGTTAGCGGGGGTTCGCCTTCGCGAAGCTGGGAATCTAAGCGCCAGTAAACGGCGGTGGTAACTATAACCATCCTAAGGTAGCGAAATTCCTTGTCGGGTAAGTTCCGACCTGCACGAATGGCGTAACGACTTCCCCACTGTCTCAACCATGGGCCCGGTGAAATTGCACTACGAGTAAAGATGCTCGTTTCGCGCAGCAGGACGGAAAGACCCCGGGACCTTCACTATAGCTTGACATTGGTGTTTGGGATGGTTTGTGTAGGATAGGTGGGAGCCGGTGAAGCCGCCACGCTAGTGGTGGTGGAGGCGTTGGTGAAATACCACTCTGACTGTTTCGGGCATCTAACCTTGGGCCGTGATCCGGTTCGGGGACAGTGTCTGGTGGGTAGTTTAACTGGGGCGGTTGCCTCCTAAAGGGTAACGGAGGCGCCCAAAGGTTCCCTCAGCCTGGTTGGTAATCAGGTGTTGAGTGTAAGTGCACAAGGGAGCTTGACTGTGAGACGGACGTGTCGAGCAGGAGCGAAAGCTGGGACTAGTGATCCGGCACCGGCGTGTGGAAGCGGTGTCGCTCAACGGCTAAAAGGTACCCCGGGGATAACAGGCTGATCTTCCCCAAGAGTCCATATCGACGGGATGGTTTGGCACCTCGATGTCGGCTCGTCGCATCCTGGGGCTGGAGTTGGTCCCAAGGGTTGGGCTGTTCGCCCATTAAAGCGGCACGCGAGCTGGGTTTAGAACGTCGTGAGACAGTTCGGTCCCTATCCGCTGTGCGCGTTGGAGACTTGAGAAGGGCTGTCCCTAGTACGAGAGGACCGGGACGGACGAACCTCTGGTGTGCCAGTTGTCCTGCCAAGGGCATGGCTGGTTGGCTACGTTCGGGAGGGATAACCGCTGAAAGCATCTAAGCGGGAAGCTTGCTTCGAGATGAGGTCTCCTGCCTCCTTTGAGAGGGTAAGGCTCCCTGTAGACGACGGGGTTGATAGGCCGGGTGTGGAAGCCCTGTGAGGGGTGGAGCTGACCGGTACTAATAGGTCGAGGGCTTGTCCGCTGCAGATAATTGGATGTTCGCGCATGCTTGTTCACTAGGGAATGCTTCCC
>NZ_JACHJO010000026.1 GCF_014203695.1 Nocardiopsis algeriensis
CAGGGCTGTTTCAAAGTCGGGATCGTGAGCCATCGGCTCTGATCACGGCCTTGTAGCGATCTGGTCGAAGCCCTCACCAACGAACAACGGAGCCCGCTAGAAGATCAGGGACTTCCACATCTCTGACTTCCAAGGGACTCCGTTGCGCTCCCAGTCTGCCATGCCCGCCCCTGTCCCCGTCGGCCTTGCCGACAAGCTCGCCCATCTGGAGGACCCTCGCTCGCCGCAGGGTCGCCGTCACAGCCTGGCCAGTGTCCTGCTGTGCGCCCTGTGCGCGATGGTGGCCGGAGCCCGTTGCCTGCGGGCGATCGGCCAGTGGGCCGATGCCGCACCCCAGCACACACTGGCCCGGCTGGGCTGCCGGATCTCCTGCGCGGCTCTGGGCGCACGCTCCGCTCCGTCCCCGGCGACCATCCGCCGCGTCCTGCTCGCCCTGGATCCCGAAACCCTGGCCGCCCTGTCCAGGCCCGAGACCCTCCAAGTGGTGGCGGTGGACGGCAAGTCCCTGCGCGGATCGGCCACGGCCACCGGTCCGGCAGTGCACCTGCTGGCCGCCCTGACCCCGGACCGGCGTCTGGTCGCCCAGGTGCGAGTGCCGGCGGGCACCAGCGAGATCGACGCCCTAGCCGTGTTGTTGGAGGGCATGGACCTGACCGGCGTGGTGGTCACCGCCGATGCCCTGCACACCCAGGCCGACACCGCCTCGTACTTGGTGGAGGACCTGCACGCCGACTACGTGTTGACCGTCAAACGCAATCAGAGGGCCCTGTTCGAGCAGGTAGCGACGTTGCCTTGGGTTCAGGCCCCCACGCTGGACACCGCCCGGGACCGCGGCCACGGGCGGGCCGAGACCCGTACCGTCAAGGTCATCGACCTGGCCGGGGCCACCGGTTTTCCGCACGTGGCCCAGGCGGTGCGCGTGCGCCGCTACGTCAGGGAACTGCGTACTGGGAAGGTGTCGTGGACCTTGGCTTATGCGGTGACCTCGCTGGAGCTCGGGCAGGCGGACGCGGCTCGGATCAGCGCTTTGGTGCGGGGACATTGGGGCATCGAGGCCTGGCATCACGTCAAGGACGTGTCGTTGGGCGAGGACGCCTGCAAGGTCCGCTGCGGCCATGCCCCCGACAACCTGGCCGCGTTGCGTGCTCTTGCCTTGGTGTTCTTGGGCCGGTTGGGTCAGGACACGGTGCCCGACGCGATCCGGTGGGTGTCGTATGAGGCGTTCACCCGCCCGCTAGACGTGATCGGGTTGCCGTGACCAGCGCGAACGTTACTGCATGCCGAGAATGAAACAGCCCTG